>NZ_CP162756.1:0-4800000 GCF_054668305.1 Pseudomonas sp. S2_H01
ATGCTGCATCTCGTCCAAACGGTGGGAGATGTAGAGCATTCCCACGCCCTCCACCTTGAGTTCTTTGACGATACGGAAAAGCTGCGCTGTCTCGGTCTCCGTCAAGGATGAAGTGGGCTCATCCAGTATCAACACTTTGGCATTGAGCGAGAGCGCTTTGGCGATTTCGACCATCTGCTGCTGAGCAACCGAAAGCGTGTTGACCAACGTCGTTGGATCAATATTGACCGCCAGGCGGTTCAGGCAATCTTGAGTATCGGCGATCATTTTGCGGCGGTTGATGAACCCAAGCCGCACCGGTTCTCTGGCCAGATAAACGTTTTCAGCCACCGATAGGTGCGGTACCAGATTCAACTCCTGATGGATGATGGCAATGCCCATCCGCTCCGCATCATTTACGGATTTGAACGTTCGCTTTTCCCCTAAATACGTAATGCTGCCTTCATCGGGGGATAGTTGACCGCTAATGACCTTCATCAAGGTGGATTTGCCGGCACCGTTTTCGCCGCAGATCGCATGCACCTCGCCTGCCTGCAGGTCGAGAGTGACGCCTTTGAGCGCCAACACGCCTGGGAAGCGCTTGACGATACCTTCCAGATGCAAACAAGGAAGACGCGTGAAAGGTTCAACTGCAGGCCCGTCAGGCCGAGAAGACAAAACGTTCAAGATGGCGCTCTCATTTATTTTTATCGAGGGCCATGGCCCGCTTGGAGAATCACTGCGACCAAACTATATGAGCTCGAAAAGAGTGGCAAGACCAATTTTAATTTTTTGGATTTGGCCTGACCAGTTTCGCTTTACCTCTGCTATCGCCGGTTTCAAGCGAATCGGCGGCTCCTATGCGAAGCCTCGCAAGCTGGCAGATTCCGCGCCCGTCCTGTCAAGAACTGAGCGCGTGGTCAGCGCGCTGACGTCACTACGCCACGGCATCCAGCTCCACCAACATCTGCGGCGTGATGGTCAGCTCACTGGCGGTGAGGTTTTCCCGCAGATGCGCCACCGACGACGTGCCCGGAATCAGCAGGATGTTCGGGGCACGTTGCAGCAGCCAGGCCAGCGCCACCAGGAGCGGTGAAGCGTCCATTCGCGTCGCGACGCTGGACAGGATGTCCGATTGCAGTGGCGTAAAGCCGCCCAGCGGGAAAAACGGTACGTAGGCGATGCCTTGTTTGCCCAGGTCGGCAATCAGTTGCTCGTCGTCGCGGTGAGACAGGTTGTAATGGTTCTGCACGCACACGACATCGGCGATGGATTGCGCCTGCTTGACCTGTACCGCCGTGACGTTGCTCAGGCCCAGATGCCGAATCAGCCCTTGGCGCTGCAGCTCGGCGAGCGCGGTGAACTGTTCTTCGATGGACTCCTCGCCCGGTGAATGCATGTTGCCCCAGGCGCGCAGGTTCACGACGTCCAGCACTTCCACCCCCAGATTGCGCAGATTGTCGTGCACAGCCTTGATCAGCTCAGCCGGGCTTTGTGCCGGATTCCAGGAAGCGTCTTCACCCCGTTGAGCACCGACCTTGGTGACGATGACCAGCTCGTCTGCATAGGGATGCAGCGCTTCGCGGATCAACTGGTTGGTGATGTGAGGGCCGTAGAAGTCGGACGTGTCGATGTGGTTGACGCCCAGCGCCAGCGCCTCGCGAAGGACCGCGACGGCTGCTTTGGGGTCCTTGGGCGGACCGAACACGCCCGGCCCGGCCAGTTGCATCGCACCGTACCCCATGCGATTGACGCTGCGATCGCCGATGTGGAAGGTGCCTGCCTTGTTTGCGTTACTCATGCCGTTTGCCTCTTTCAAGAAGTGTTCGGCCACTATAGGCATTGACCACTTCGCTGATAATCAGGTGCAATCGGCACAGGTCGTACGGGTGAGCGAACAATGGCAGCGGATATTCAAGACTTGTTGGCCTTCGTGGCCGTGGTGAACGCGGGTGGCTTTCGTGAGGGTGCCCGCACGAGCGGTAAGTCGGCGTCGAGCCTGAGTGACGCCGTGCGACGCATCGAGTCCCGGCTCGGCGTGCGCTTGCTCAACCGGACCACGCGCAGCGTAGTGCCGACCGAGGCTGGCGCCAGACTGATGGAGCGGATCGTTCCAGCGCTGGGCGAAGTCGAGTCCGCCATGGATGTGGTGAACGATTTCCGTGACCGACCCTCAGGCACACTGAAGCTCAACGTGCCCGCCAGTGCCGCGCGCCTGGTATTGCCCGCGATCATCACGCCCTTTCTGCAGGCACACCCCGACATCCGTCTGGAGGTGATCGTTGAAGAGAGCTTCGTCGACATGCTGGCCGCCGGTTGCGATGCGGGCATTCGTTATGACGATCGCCTGGAGCAGGACATGATTGCCGTGCCGATCGGGCCCCGGATTCAGCGCTTCGCCACGGCAGCATCGCCCGCTTACCTGGATGCCAGAGGTCGCCCCGAGCATCCTCGCGATCTGCTCGAACACGATTGCCTGCGCGGCAAGTTCCCCAGCGGCGCGATACCCTTGTGGGAGTATGAGCGTGACGGCGAAATCCTGCGCGTCGACCCGACCGGCCCGCTGCTCGTCAACATCGCCGGCGCTGTCGACCTCGCCGTACAGGCCGCCATCGACGGGCTCGGCATTGTCTTCCTTTTCGAAGACTGGCTGCGGCCTCACCTGGACAGCGGCGCACTGGAACCGGTGCTGGAGCCATGGTGGCAGAGCTTCAGCGGCCCCTTCCTTTATTACTCGGGGCGCCGCTACCTGCCCTCGCCGCTTCGGGCGTTTGTGGACTTCATCAAGACGGGCCAGGCATCGAACGCAGGACCTGTCCCCTGACGTTTTGATCCTTGAGAATCACGTCCGCGCCCTCTCCCCGATCATGTCGTACAGCTGCTGCGCCGCCGCCGACAACACCCGGCCCCGACGACGAATCAGACCGACCGTGCGGCTGACCACGGGATCGACCAGCGGAACGCTGACCAGTATCGGGTGACCGTCTTCGGGCATCGCCAGTCGCGGAACCGCGGCGATGCCAACGCCGGCTTCGACAAGGCTGACCACGCTCATGACATGCCGAACCTCGCAGAACGAGCGCGGCAGATCCGCGCTGTCCGCAAGCGCGAGATCCAGCAGCAACCGGTTGCCGCTGGCCTTGGCCACACTCATGTAGTCGTACTGCGTCAGCTCGGCCCACGTCACCTGGTCCCTGTCCGCCAGAGGATGATCGCGCCGGCAGGCCACCACGAACGTCTCCTTCAGCACGGCCTGAAAATCGATGTTGGCTTCCTGCACGCCAATGTAGTTCAGGCCGAAATCCACCTCGCTGCGCACAACGCTCGACAGCACATCACTGGCGCCATCGTCCATGACCCGGATGACGATACCCGGGTAGCGTTCGTGAAATTCGCGCAGGACGTGGGGCAGAAAATAACGCACAACGGACGGCACGCAGGCCACGGTGACTTCGCCGCTCATGCGCCCCGCCACATCCCCCAACCCGATCAGTGACTCATCGAGGCTGTTGAGTATGTCCCGGGCCTTGCGCGCAAAATCGCGGCCAAAAACGGTGAGATCGACACGGCGAGTGGTCCGCTCAAGCAGGCGCACGCCCATCTTGGCTTCCAGCTTCGAGATCCGCCTTGAAAGCGCGGGTTGTGACAAATGCAGGTCCAGCGCCGCCGCGCTGAACGTCCCCAGCTCTGCGACCGCAACGAAGGCGCGCAGATCGCTCATTTCCAGATTCATGTTTGGCATGCATAGATCCATGAGATTGTTGCAATTCAAATGCTACCACTGCTGCTTCATGATCGCTGGGTGCTGCTCGGCACGTGCATTCAAACAATCATAAATAAGGAGCGCACTCCCATGACAACGATCAATCGACGCGGACTTCTCAAGGCGGGCGCTATTGCCTCGGTGGCGGCCGCCACGCCCGGCCTGTCCCTTTCAGCCCTGGCGCAGGGGGAAAAAATGAAAACAGCCGAACCCGCCCCCTCGTCACCGCCCGAACCGGTCACCCGGATACTGGCGCATTACCTGGTCAATGCTCGCTACGAGGACCTTCCCGCCAACGTGCGTAAAGAAGGCACGCGTACCCTGATGAACTGGGTCGGCGTCGCCGTGGGCGGCTCGCACCATGAAACGGTGGCGCGCGCCCTGTCCGCGCTCAAGCCTTTTTCGGGACCGCCGCAAGCGGGTTTGCTGGGTCGGTCGGACCGACTGGACATCATGAACGCCGCATTCCTCAACGGCGTCGCCAGTCACATTTTCGACTTCGACGACACCCACCTCAAAACCATCATTCACCCGGCAGGTCCGGTCGTCTCGGCGATTCTCGCGCTGTCGGAATACCACCCGGTGTCTGGCAAAGACTTCCTTAACGCGCTGGTGCTCGGTGTCGAAACCGAATGCCGGATCGGCAATGCGGTGTACCCGAATCACTATGACGTTGGCTGGCACATCACCGGAACCGCCGGGGTGTTTGGCGCAGCGGCGGCCGCCGGGAAGATCCTCGGTCTGAGCGAACAACAAATGGTCTGGGCGCTGGGCCTGGCAGCATCGCAACCGGTGGGTCTGCGTGAATCGTTCGGGTCGATGAACAAGAGCTTCAACCCAGGTCGCGCCGCCAGCAATGGCTTGTTCGCCGCACTCCTGGCCTCCAAGGACTACACCAGTTCCGACGGCATGATCGAAGCCAAGCGCGGTTGGGCCAACACCATCAGCACCAAGCAGGACTATCGCGAGATCACCGAGGGGCTTGGGCAACGCTATGAGTCGGCGCTCAATACCTACAAACCGTTCGCCTGCGGCATTGTGATTCACCCGGCGCTGGACGCTGCCATTCAGTTGCGCAATCAGTACGCACTCACCGACGATCAGATCAGCCGTGTCGACCTCAAGGTGCACCCGTTGGTGATCGAGCTGACCGGCAAGAAGACACCGAAAATCGGTCTGGAGGGCAAGTTCAGCATCTACCATTCGGTGGCCGTCGCGCTCATTGAAGGGGCCGCGGGGGAGCGGCAGTACAGCGACCGCGCAGTGAACGATCCGAAAGTGATTGCCCTGCGCGAACGGGTGACCGCAACCATCGATCCTGCGATCAAACCGGAGCAGGTCGACATGACGATTACGCTGAAAGACGGTCGCGTCCTGCATAAATTCATCGAGCACGCGATTGGCAGCCTGGAAGTCCCGATGAGCGATCAGCAACTGGAGGCCAAATTCACGGATCTGGCCAAGGGCATCCTGCCCGATGCTCAGGTGCGCAGGTTGATCGAAACCTGCTGGTCGGTGGAAAACCTGGGCAGCGCGGCGGACATCGCCAAGGCGGCAGTGGTGTAATCGGAGTCTGGTTCCTGGCGGCCAGCCTGGCGAACGCGGTGGGTCAGCAGCATCATGGGTCAATGACCCACCGCATTCGTCCGAGTGCGGCCCAGACCCTCGTAACCTCGGGCTCCTACAGGTATCGCGGCTTTATCAGAATCTACGGCGGACGCATGACCTTTGGGAGCGAGCTTGGTCTGGGCGGCATTCCGACGAATGCGGAGGTTCATGCATCTTGGATGCCTGGTATTGCAAAGTGGGCAATAATGCACGGCGTTTCATCCCGCCCAAAGGAACGACCGTGCCGCCGAATGTGCCATCGCCCCCTCCGTCACCCGTGCCCTTGCTCGAAGTCAGGCGGTTGACTCGTCTGGACCAGAGCGGTGCCAATCAGCTTCTCAAACCCACCGACTTTACCTTGATGCCCGGCGCACAAGTCGCGCTTACCGGCGCGTCGGGATCGGGCAAAAGTGTGTTCCTGCGCACGCTGGCCTTGCTCGATGCGCCCTCCAGCGGTGAACTGCTGTGGCAGCAAACGCCGCTCTCCAATGACAGCATTCCCGCGTACCGCACGTGCGTGTCTTACCTGTCGCAACGCCCCGCGTTGATCGAAGGCACGGTGCTCGACAACCTGCAGTTTCCCTTTACCCTGAAAAGCTTGCGGGCCCGCAGGTTCAACCTGGAACGAGCAACCGATCTGCTCGCGCAGGCCGGTAAGGACGCCTCGTTTCTGAGCAAGTCGAGCGCGGACCTTTCGGGCGGCGAAGCGCAGATCGTCGCGTTGGTGCGCACGCTGCAACTGGCGCCGCAGGTGATGCTGTTTGATGAACCCACCTCGGCGCTCGACCCGCAATCGGCGGCAGCGGTGGAATCACTGGTGCTGCACTGGTTCAACGCAGGCGCCGGCTCGCGAGCTTATGTCTGGACTTCCCACGACCCCGAGCAAGCCCGACGCATGAGCACCCGGTGCTTGACGATGAACAATGGCGTGCTGGGCGCGGGAGACGCAGCATGAATTACGAGAATCTGTCGGCCACCGACCTGTCCATCGCCGCCGCGCTGATCCTCATCAACGGTGCGTTGTCGCTGATGTTGAAGCTCGGGCTGGAGCGCCAGTTGTTGTGGGCTTCGGTGCGTACCATCGTGCAATTGCTGGCAGTCGGTTACCTGCTCGGCTGGGTGTTCGCCCATGCCGACTGGTACGTGGTGCTGCCTCTGATTTGCCTGATGACGCTGGTCGCCGGCTTCTCTGCAGCCAGTCGGGGCAAGCGCACATACGCCGGCCAGTTGATCGACAGCGTGGTGTCGGTCTGGAGCAGCTCATGGCTGGTGGCGGCCATCGGGTTGTTCGTGATCATCCGCATCCGGCCCTGGTACGAGCCTCAATACGCGATCCCGATTCTCGGCATGATCCTGGGCAACACGCTGACGGCGGTGTCGCTGGGCATGGAGCGCATGACCCAGGAATTGATGTCGGGCCGCAACACCATCGAAATGATCCTGGCACTCGGCGGCACCCGCTGGGAGGCGGCACAATCGGCCGCCCGGCAAGCGGTTCGCGCGGGCATGATGCCCACGCTGAACCAGATGACCGTGGTCGGCATCGTCAGCCTGCCCGGCATGATGACCGGTCAGGTGCTGGCGGGCGAAAACCCCGAAAGCGCCGTCCGCTATCAGATCATGATCATGTTCCTGATTGCCGCGGGCTCGGCGCTGGGCACGGTCTGCGCGGTCCTGCTGACCTTCAGGCGGTTGTTCTCGGCGGATCACCGTTTCATGGTTCACCGACTGGTTGCGAGGCGTCATGCATGAGTATCAACTTTGACCTCAATGACCTGCAGGCTTTTCGGGCGGTGGTTGAAAACGGCAGCTTCCGCAAAGCCGCCGACGCGATCAGGATCACCCAGCCGGCGCTGAGTCGACGTATTGAAAAGCTCGAATCAGCGCTCAATGTCAAACTGTTCGAGCGCACGACTCGCAAGGTCAGCCTCACCACGGTCGGGCTGGCTTTTCTGCCTCAGGTCGAGCGCATGCTCGATGACCTGGACATCGCGCTGATGAGCATCAGTGAGGTTGCGTCCACGCGCATGGGGCATGTGACCATCGCCTGCGTACCCTCCGCTGCCTACTACTTCATGCCGCAAGTGATCAGCGCGTTTCACCGGTTGTACCCCAGGATCAAGGTCAGGGTGCTCGACGCCAGCGCCAACGAGGTCAACAGTGCCGTGGCCTTGGGCGAAGCGGATTTCGGCGTGAGTTTCAGCGGCACGCTGGCGGCGGAAGTCGATTTCGAATTGCTGCTGCAGGAACGCTACGTGGTCGCCTGCCGACGCGACCATCCCCTGGCCGAGCGTCAACAGGTCAGTTGGGAAGAGATGTACGAATATGACTACATCAGCCTGGACAAGACCTCAGGCAACCGGATGGTGCTGGATCAGGCGCTGCTGCGCTCGCCTGCCAAAAAGCCCAGCATCTGTGAAACGCGGCACGTGACCACCATGATCGGTCTGGTCGAAGCCGGGCTGGGGGTCGCGGCGGTGCCCTCCATCGCGATGCCGGCAGCGGGTCACCCGATTCTGGTGAGCGTCCCGCTGATCGAGCCCGAAGTGCTGCGCAACGTCGGGCTGATCAAACGCCGCGGGCGTACCTTGACACCCGCGGCCATCGAGCTGGAACAACTGGTCAGGCAGATGCCCGCTCGCTCAGCGGGGCACTGAGTCCAGGCCCGTGGACTGCACTTGAGCCTGCGCCTTGGCTGACGACAGATATTCGAGCAACGCTTTTGCCTGCTGCGGATGTTCTGCATTTCGCGGGATGCCGGCGGCGAAACGTGTCACGGACTGGACATTCTCCGGAATCTTGCCGACGAAGGTTACACCCGGTACGGGCAACAGTTCGGCGACCTGCTGAAAGCCTAGTTCGTAATCCCCCTTGGCCACCACCGATGCCACCGGAATACGCTCGATCATCTTGCCCTTCGGCCCGACCTGATCCTGAACGCCCAGCTTCTTGAACAGCTCATTCTCGATGTACACGCCACTGGCGCTGTCGGAGTACGCCACGGATCTGGCCTTGAGCAGCACGTCCTTGAGCTCGGCATCGGTGGCGATGGCCGGCTTGGCGGCACCCTGTTTGACCACCATTCCGATGCGCGAATCAGCAAGCTCAACGCGCGAGGCGGGATCGACCTTGCCCTGTTTGATGAGCTCATCCAGCGCATAACCCACCATGATCACCACGTCGGCATGCTCTCCACGCGCCAACCGGTTGGGAATGGCCTCCGGCGCCTTGCCCATCGATGGACCGAGGACCGTCTCCAACGTGTCGCCGCTGGCGGCGGCGTATTGCGGGCCCAGCAATTTATAGGCGGCAGTGAAGCCCCCGGACGTCATGACGGTGAGCTCTTCGGCCTGGGCAAAGGAGCTCGCCAGCAGCGAACCAAGGCTCAGCGCAGCCACAACATTGAACAACGCTTTCATATCAAATCCTTCTACTTCAAACAGTGGGTCAGACAGCCAACTGAGGGCGAGCGGAGATGTTCCGGTACAGCATCAACGTTGCACCCAGGGCGCAGGCGGCGGCGAACGTCATCCAGTAAGCGGGCGCGGCTTTATCGCCGGTGAGGTGAATCAGCCAGGTCGAAATGGCAGGCGTGAAGCCTCCGAAAACGGCGGTTGCCAGGCTGTACGCCAGCGAGAAGCCGGCGACACGCACCTCCACCGGCATGATTTCGGTGAGCGCAGGAATCATCGCGCCGTTGTACAGCCCATACAGGCAGGAAAACCACAGCAACACTTCGAGCATGTGACCAAAGCTGGGCGCTTGGGCCAGAAACGACAAGGCCGGATAGGCCGTGACAATGGTCAACACGGTCATGGCAATCAGCAGCGGCTTGCGGCCGAACCGATCACTCAAGGCCCCGCCGATGGGCAGCCAGATGAAGTTCGATACGCCCACCAACAAGGTCACCAGCAACGCATCGGCCGTGCTCAGGTTCAGTACGGTTTTGCCAAAGGTCGGCGCATACACCGTGATCAGGTAGAACGCCGTGGTGGTCATGGCGACCATCAGCATGCCGGCCACGACCACGCGCCAGTTCTGCAACAGCGTGGCGATGACTTCCTTCATCGTGGGCCGGTGGGTGCGGGTAGCAAATTCTTCGGTCTCTTGAAGGCTGCGGCGCAGCACAAAAATGAACGGGATGATCAGGCATCCGATGGCGAAGGGAATCCTCCATCCCCAATCCGCGATGACGGCAGGCGCCATCCATTGATTCAACGCAAACCCCAGCCCGGCCGCTACCACGATTGCCACTTGCTGGCTGCCGGACTGCCAACTGGTGTAGAAGCCCTTGCGTCCGGGCGTGGCCATTTCGGCCAAGTACACCGACACGCCACCCAGCTCCGCACCGGCGGAAAAGCCTTGCAGCAGGCGACCCACCAACACCAGCGCCGGCGCCCATAAGCCGATACTCGAATAACCCGGTACCAGCACGATGAGCAACGTCCCGCTGGCCATGATGGACAGGGTGACGATCAACCCCTTGCGGCGCCCGACGTCATCAATGTAAGCCCCGAGAATGACGGCACCTAGTGGACGCATCAGGAATCCGGCACCGAACACGGCGAAGGTCATCATCAATGATGCGAATTCACTGGAAGCGGGAAAGAACGCTGAGGCGATCTGAGTGGCGTAGAAGCCGAAGAGAAAGAAGTCGAACTGTTCGAGGAAGTTGCCTGAGGTGACGCGAAAGACGGCACCGGCTTTGGACGTGGCGGACGTCGCCCGCGGATGGGGGGAGCCATGCATGATTGTTCTCCAGCGATCTTGTTAATGAGCCTTTCGGCGCTTTATGACCGGGAGTTTGATCGACACACTTTGAAACGATAAGTGCTATGTTTTCATCGATTGATGCACAGAGCTTATCAGTGGAAGCCGCCTGCGCGGGAAAAGGACGGGCACAGGATCGTCACGAACCCGCAACAAACTAGTAGTATTCTGCCATCATCTCGCGGCAGGAATATAAGCAGTGATCCGCCGATCTTTCTCTTCTCTCAGCTTTCTGCAGTGGCTGCTCATGACGCTGTGCGCCGCGACGCTGGTGTTTCTGTGGGCGTTGTATTTCCAGCAGAAAGCCACCTCACATCACGAAGCGCTGACCGCCAAATCCGCAGAACACCTGAACCTGGCCACCATCGCTGCAGAAAATCTGCGCCAACTGGTCGACCGAGCCCAAGCCATCGGCCGCGTCACCCGAGGCGACATAGAAGACCTCGGCCAGCGTCATCGCGGGCTGGTGCGCATGCTCGCCGAAGACCCGGTCTTCAAACGCATGAGTCTGTACGACAGCAATGGCGAACTGGTGTCCGCCAGCCACCTCGATGAGCCTCATCAGTTGCCGGCTGCGTGGCTCACACAATTGCAGCAGCACACCGAGCATTACGGCTTCAAGGCCCTGCTGCCGGGATCGTTGCCGTCGACAGGCAACGTGTTGTCACCTAACTGGCGGCTGCCGTTCCTGCTGCCGCTGGTCAATTCGTCAACCGGCAAGATGGACAGCGTGCTGGTGGTGCAACTGGACGTCGGGTATCTCGCCGCGCTGTTCGAACACATCGACTTGGGTCAGAGCGGCATGATGCGCTTGCTCGACAACGACGGCCAGGAACGCCTGCGCATCAGCAACAGCGGCGTGATGGTGTCCGGCGCCTCAATGACGCCCGAACTGCCCGCCACCGGCGATCTGACCGGCATGCTCATCCAGCACACGGTAAACGGCGGTTATCAGAGCATGTACCTGCGGGTGCCACAGCGGGGCTTCAGCGTGGTGGTGAGTCAGAGCACCGACGAAATCCTGGCCTCCTCCCGGCTCACCTACCAGCGCCAACTGTGGCTGAACCTGTGCATGACGCTGCTGATCCTCGGCACCCTGTTCTGGACACTGCGCGTACTGCGCAAACGCCAGGAAGCGTTCAATGCGCTGGAGCTGGCGCAGCAGGTCAATCAGCAGTTGATCGATCGCCTGGAAGACGAACATCGTCGCAGCAGCCATGCCGCCGCCACCGATCACCTCAGCGGGCTGCACAACCGCCGTCAGTTCCTCGAGGTGGCGGCACGCACCCTCTCCAGCCAACGTGGCAAACGACGCCTGATGGCGATCCTGTTCATCGACATGGACCGCTTCAAGTCAATCAACGACTCGCTGGGCCACAAGATCGGCGACATGTTGCTGCAAGCAGTCGCTGGCCGTATCAGCCGGATGCTCGAGCAGGATGACGAAGCAGCGCGTTTTGGCGGCGACGAGTTTGTCGTCCTGCTGGCCGGTGAACGCACCGAAGATCAGATCGACGCCTGGGTCAGGTCTCTGGTACAGAAATTGTCAGCGATCTATTCCCTGGGCGATCACGAAGTCACCACCAGCCCGAGCGTTGGTGTAAGCATCTGTCCTCGTGACGGCCAGGACGTCGAGGACCTGATTCGCAGCGCCGACGCCGCCATGTATTCGGCCAAGCGCGCCGGCCGCGGGCAGTTCCGTTTTTTCGACCCGTCGCTGAACGTGGCCGATGTCGAGGAATTCATCCTCGAACAGGCCTTCGGCAACGCCTTGAGCGAACGTCAGTTCGTGCTGCATTACCAGCCACAAATCCGTCTGGATTCAATGCAGGTGGACGGCTACGAAGCGCTCGTGCGGTGGCAACACCCCGAGTTCGGCCTGCTGTACCCGGACCGGTTCATTTCCTTGGCCGAGCGCAGTGGCTTCATCATCGAGCTGGGCTGGGAAGTGCTGCGCCGCGCCTGCGAAACCCTGGAACTCTGGCTGTCACAAGGCCGGGAGTTGCGCCTGGCGGTCAACGTCTCGGCGATGCAGCTTCACCAGGCCGATTTCAGTGACCGGGTGCTGGGCAAACTGGCGCGCCATGGCATTGCCCCGCACTGGATGGAGTTGGAGATCACCGAAACCACATTGCTCGATCAGGAAGGTCAGGCCATCGAGCACTTGCACCGCCTGCGCGAGGCCGGGATGAACATCAGCCTCGACGACTTCGGCAAAGGCTACGCAGGTTTCGCGCACCTGCAATCACTGCCGCTGACCAAGCTGAAAATCGACCGCACACTGATCGCGCCTTTGTCCAACAGCCCTGACGACAGCCCGATCGTCTCCTCGACCATCATTCTGGCCAAACGCCTGGGCCTGCAGGTGGTCGCCGAGGGTGTCGAGACCCGTGAACAAGTGGTGTGCCTGAAGCTTGCAGGCTGCGATGTCGCGCAGGGCTATCACTTCAGCCGCCCGTTATCGGCCGAACAACTGCGCGACTATCCCCCGTTTGCCCAGACAACCCTGATCGATGCGCCTTCCATGGATGCGGAACCCACATGCGTGCAGTGAAACGCCTCACCCTGATGCTAAGCGCCATGCTGCTCAACGCTTTACTGCTGGCGGACAACGCCCAGGCACAATGCACGCAGCAGAGCCTGCGTATCGCGGTCATTCCCAAGAAGAGCATGGACGAGCTGCTCAAGGAGCAGAAACCGCTGATCGATCGGCTCAGCCGCGCGACCGGTATTGCCGTGGAAATCGTCCCGTCATCCTCGTACGAGAGCGTGGTCGACGCCATTGTCTCGGGCGGTGTCGACATCGCGTGGCTGGGCCCCGCCTCGTACCTGCTTGCGTACCAGCGCGACCCACGCATCGAGCCGTTCGCCAGCCTGACCATCAGCCGCGGCTATTTCACGCCCGCCGGGCATGATTACCAGGCACTGCTACTGGTGCGCCGCGAGGTCGCCCGCGACGTTCAGGCGCTTCGTGGCAAACGGGTTGTGCTGACCGACCCGGCCAGCACATCGGGCAACATCATTCCCAACGCCGAGTTCTCGGACACGGTCGGCATGCCATTGGCGCGCTTTTTTGGCTCGATTGCCTATTCCGGCTCCCACGACAAATCGCTGGATGCGTTGCTGGCGGGCAAAGCGGATGCCGCGTTTGTGTCCAGCGTGCGCGCCGATGAGTACCTGAAACGGGGCTTGATCGACCGCAACACCTTCAATGTCCTCTGGCGCTCCTCGCCGATCTACTACGACCCCTTCGTCTTCAGCGGCACACTCTGCAGCGCGCTGAAAGAACGTATTCGCACGGCGATGCTGAGCGATCAGGCTGGACTGGCCACCTTCCTCGAATCGCAGGAGGCGACAGGCATCGTCCCCGTCAGCCACGCCGAGTACGCACCTTTGCTGCGCTCGATGCAGGCGACGCCCGCGTTGAACTGATCACGGCAGACATCAGCAATCGTGGTCGCCCAGTTCGGCGGCCAGCCGCAACTCACGGTAAGCGTGCACCAATTGCTCGAGGGAAAACGCAAGGTTCCTGCCACTCGGGTTGGGCAGCACCCACACCGCTGCATCACCAAAGCGCCTCGCCTGCCGGCCCCAATTCACGTGCTTTTGGCCAGACAGCGCCGCGTAAGCGGTTTTTCCGAGGAAGGCGACAAACCGTGGCGCAGAGCGCGCAATTTTTTCTTCGAACTTAGCGGCGGCTGCCTCGAACTCAAGCAGTGATAACTGATCGGCACGCGCGGTGGGCCGATCCACCACGGCGGTCAAGCCGCACCGGTAATCCAGAATCGTTCGATCGTCTTCCGGACGCACTTCCCCCGGCGTGAAACCGGCCAGGTGAAGCGTGCGCCAGAACCGGTTGCCTCTGCCCGCAAAGTGATGCCCTTGAGCCGCTGCGAGCAGGCCTGGATTGATGCCGCAGAAAATCACGGCGAGGTCTTTCGCGACAATGTCTTCCAGTGATTCAGCCACGCGAACCTCCCTCACCTGGCCGACGCACCGCAATCGCTCATCCACAGATCACGTTGACCGCATTACGCGCCAGTGCGGTGAGGTCATCCCGGGACTTCCCGGCCCTGGCGCGAATTGAAATGCTGTGCAGCATCGCCGAGGCCAGTACCGCCAGTGCGGCGGGATCAACATCCGGGCTCAATTCGCCCGCGTCGACAGCGGTGCGCAGTCGCACTTCGAGCTCAGCATCGAGCCTGCCAAGGCGGTCGGCCAGCACCTCGCGAATCGCGGCATCTTCGACCGCCTCAGCGGTGGCCGTGCCAATCGCGAAGCACCCACGGGGCAAGCCATCGCCTGAGTAATAGATTGACAACTGCCCTTCGTAAAAACGCATCAACGCTTCGGGCAACGTCAAGTCCGGGTGGGTCAGCGCCTCGTGCATGTCGGCCGCAGCGAAGTCCCAGTATTGCTCCAGCGCCTTGATGTACAGCGCATGCTTGTCGCCGAACGCCGCGTACAGGCTCGGGCGGTTCATGCCCGCCGCCGAGGCGATGCTGTCCAGCGAGGATCCCGAATAGCCCGTGTTCCAGAACACCCCAAGCGCCTGTTGCAGGGCCACGTCGGGGTCATACGCACGAGGACGGCCGCGGCCTTTTCCTCCTCCATCTTTATTTTGTGCCATGTCGTATAAAATCCTTGAGTCTCATCGGATGTGGCTATATTCTTACATCATCGCACAAAATTCAGAAGCCATAAATTTCTGAGTCCAGAGTTTGTTGTGGCCCAACCCGAACCCAGCGTTGCGGCGACGAAACAGGTGCGGTGGAGCAACCCTCCCTACCGCACGCGCTTATGGCTTTGTTGTGAGAGAGGTTGGCTGGAATCGCGTCTTTGCCAGTGCCACCGGGTGTGAGTCCTCACAGCAATCAATGACAACAGGGCCGCCAGCAACAGCGCTGCCGTCCGACTTCCCGGTTAACAGGTGAATTCGATCATGACTCAACCGTTCGATAACTCAGCGATGCAATCTTCCGAACACCCAGGCCCCGGCGCAATCGCAAAACCTGCGCGCAAGCCCTTCAGAGAAAAAGCGCGACCGTGGCTCATGATCGGCGTCCCGCTGATCGTGGCCGTTGCCGGCATCGCTCACTACACCGCCCGCGCGCCGTTCGTTTCGACCGACAACGCCTACGCCCGCATCGCCAAGACCGCGATCAACGCCCGGGTTTCCGGACAGGTCGTGGAAATCTCGGTTGAAGACAACCAGTGGGTTCGCAAGGGCCAGATGCTCTATCGCATCAACCCAGAGCCGTTCCAGATCGCCGTGGATCGTGCAGAGGCCCAACTGAGCGTTGCGCGCTTGCGCATCGACAGCCTCAAGGCCAGCTACCGTCAGCAACAGGCCGAGCTGCAATCGGCCAAAGAGCAGGCGGATTTCGACCAGAAGGAATTTGCCCGCAAAAAGGCCCTGGTCGCGACCGAGTTTGTCTCGCGCGCCATCTTTGAGCGTGCGGACACCGATCTGAAGTTATCCCGCCAACGCATCGCGTCCATCGAGCAACAGATCGCCAACACCGTCGTTGCGTTGAACGGCAATCCAAACGTGGATATCGACAGCCATCCGAGCGTTCGTGAAGCCAGGACGCAACTCGACGAGGCGAAACTCTACCTCTCTTACGCCACGGTCTATGCGCCGGAAGACGGCATCGTGGCCAAGGTGGACGACCTGCAGGTCGGCAACTTCGTCAGCAACGGCACGCCGGCGTTCGCTTTGCTGTCCGACAAACACGTCTGGATCGAAGCCAACTTCCGCGAAACCGAAGTGACCCACATGCGGCCCGGTCAGGCAGCCGACGTCCGTATCGACACCTACCCGGGCAAAGTCTTCAAGGCCCACGTGATCAGCATGAGTCCGGGTGCGGGGTCGGACTTCGCCCTTCTGCCGCCGGAAAACGCAACCGGCAACTGGGTCAAGGTGGTTCAGCGGGTTCCGGTTCGCCTCGAGCTCGACGAGATCGACCATCAGCACCCGTTGTATTCAGGCATCAGCGCCACGGTCAACGTCGACACCGGTGTCAGCAGCCCATGGTGGATGCCATTCAAAACCTTGTTGACCGCGGGTAACCACTCATGAACGCGGGTGCTGCAGGAACACCTGCGGCAGGCGCCTTGCGCACCTTGAGGTACGCAGCGCTGCTCGCGACCTACGTTCAATCGGTCAACGTTTCGATCCCCAATGCGGTGTTGCGTTTCATTCAGGCGAGCACCTCGATGGCGGACGATCAGGCTGGCTGGATCTTCACGTCGTATCTGGCCGCCTCGGCGATCTCCATGCCGGTGGCGTCGTGGCTGGCCGCGCGTTTCGGGGTGAAAACGATGTATCAGGCCGCGCTGATCCTGTTCATCGTCGGGCTGTGGATCGCCACCTGCACCACCACGCCACTGGAATTCATGGGTGCGCGCATCATTCAGGGCGTTGCAGCCGGGATCATCGCGCCACTGTCGTTAAGCATCGCGCTGGACACCTTGCCGCCCGCGCAGCGACCCACGTTCGGCGTGCCATATGGCGCGGCGGTGTTACTGGGCATCGTCAGCGGGCCGGCCATCGGCGGGCTTATCGCGGAGTACCACGGCTGGCACACGGTGTTCTATAGCAGCATCCCGGTGGCCGCCGTGATCGTTGGGGTGGCGCAGTGTTCGCTGGAAAGAAAGAAGGCGCCGACGACCCCTCCGTTCGATTTTTTCGGCTACGGCACCTTCACCGTCGGGATGATCATGCTTCAGGTGCTGCTTGACCGCGGCGAGCGCATGGAGTGGTTCGAGTCCCGCGAGATCTGGATCGAAGCCATGACCTCGACGCTGGCCTTTTATCTGTTCTTCACGCATGTGCTGACCGCCAAAACGCATTTCCTGGGCAAGCACCTGTTCAAGGACCGCAACTACGTACTCTCGACGATCCTGTTTTTCGCCTTCGGCTTCGTGCTGTTGCCGACGCTGGCACTGACATCGCCCATGCTCGATGAGATCCTCGGCTACCCACCGATCACCACCGGCGGCATGACCATTCCACGCGGTGTCGGACTGGTCGGCACGTTCCTGTTGATGACGCGGATGCCCCCGCTCATCGACAACCGCCTGGTCATCGCCAGCGGCGTGGCCGTGGTGATCTATGCCAACTGGCTGATGTTGGGCTACTCGCCGCTGATGGACTGGACGCCGGTCGCCGTCGCCGGGTTCGTGCAGGGCGTCGGCATGGGCATGTTGATGCCGTCGATTACCAAAATGGCGTTCAGCACGCTCAGCCCGACATTTCGCCCGGAAGGCACGGGGTTGTTCAACCTGGCCCGGGTCTACGGGAGCACGCTCGGCATTGCGATCGTGCAAGCCTGTTTCTACAACAACACCCAAGCGATGCACCTGGCGCTCGCCAGTCACCTGACGCCCTATCGCAGCGCCGTACATTCCGTGACGGCGTCGACACCCCTGCAAGGTGTTGGGGCGCTCAACGAAATGATCACGGGCCAGGCGGCCTTCATCGCGGTGGTCGACCAGTTCAAGATTTTGATGCTGGCGATGGTCGTGGTGATTCCACTGGTTGTGTTTCTTCGCAAGCCCGGTCCGGCCAACTAATGTTCGTGGAGTCTGCCCAATGATCCTCACTGCCTTTGCTGCCAACAGACCACCTTTCACCCTCAAGATCGGTGCCCTGTCCGTCTTCATGTTGCTCTGCGCCTGCTCCGTCGGTCCTGACTTCCAGTCACCCGCGCCTGCCACCTCGCAACACTACGATCAACAAGCCGAACAACGCCTGGGCAAGAACGGCGACACCGTCGGTGAACAACGCATCGAGCTGGGCCAGGCCGTCAACGGCAACTGGTGGACGGCCTTCAAGTCGCCGACGCTCGATCAGGTCGTGCGCCGCGCCATCGACGGCAACCTTGAGCTGGTCGCCGCCGACGCCACGATTCGCCAGGCGGCCTCGTCTGTCGCGGCGGCTGAAGGCGCGCTGTATCCGCAAGTGGACTTCGCCGCGTCAGGCGGCCGTCAAAAGACCCACAACGCCCCGCAAACGTCGGTCGATAACGCGTATGCCATCGGCCCTCGGGTCAGCTTCGACCTGGACGCCTTTGGCGGTAACAAGCGTCGCGTCGAACAACAGGCCGCTTTCGCCGAACTGCAGAAGCATCGTTACGAAGCGGCGTACCTGACACTGACCGGCGACGTGACCAGTCAGGCGATCCTGATCGCCTCTGCCAATGCCCAGATGACCGCCGTTCAGAACCTGCTCGCCAACGACGAGAAGAACCTGAAGCTCGTGCGCTTGGCGCACGCCAGCGGCAGTACCACGCAGATCGACGTGTCGCTCGCTGAAACGCGGCTGGCTCAAGACAAGACCTTGCTGCCGCCACTGGCCCAGCAACGTGACGCCGCCCGTCATGCATTGGCGATCCTGACCGGCAAAGGCCCGGGTGACTGGACGCCTCCAGCGTTCGAGTTTGCCGAGTTCGTCTTGCCCGCCAGCGTCCCTGTCAGTCTGCCTTCGGAAACCGCGCGCAATCGCCCTGATGTACGGCAGGCAGAATCCGAGTTGCACATGGCAAGCGCCGAAGTCGGTATCGCCACCGCCAATCTGTACCCCCATGTCGAACTGTCCGCCGCACTGACACAGTCGGCTTCGGGCAATGGCGGTGCTGCCCTTTGGGGTCTGGCGGCGGGCTTGACGGCACCGATCTTCAATGGCGGCACACTGCAAGCCGAGCGTCAGGCGGCCGTTGATGGCTACAAAGCCACGCTGGCCGGTTATCAGCAGACCGTCATCACCTCGTTTGGCCAGGTCGCCGACACCTTGCAGGCGATCAACCATGACGCCGAACAATTCCAGGCTCAGAACGACGCGTTGCGTTCCGCACAAACCAGCTTGCAACTCAACCAGCAGGCTTATGCGCAAGGCGAAAACAGCCTCCTGCAGGTGCTCGAAGCCGAGCGTGCCTACGAACAGGCGTTACTGGGTCAGATCCGCGTGAAGACAGCGCAATACCTCGACACCGTGCGGCTGTTCGTCGCCCTGGGTGGAAATTCAGTGGGAGTCTTCGACCCACGCGCTGACCGTCGCGAAACGGCAACCGCTGCGAACTGAACGCGTGTGACCGGGCACGTTTCCCAGACCGGAAACGTGCCCTTCAGCGCGATCGATGCGCCCCGTCAGCAGCTAACCTTGCACCTTTGATTTGCCATCGAACGCTTCCTGCGCTCCTGACTTTCCTGTCATTCCCTTAAGGTAAAAACGATGGACACCTTTCAGACCATGCGTTTTTTCATCGCCGTCGCTCAAAGTGGCAGCTTCACCGCAGCCGCCGCCCTGCACAACACGACCACCACCAATGTGTCCAAGGCCGTCTCGGGTCTGGAGGCCAGACTGCAGACCCGCTTGATCAATCGCACCACGCGTCGTCTGGCGTTGACCGAAGCTGGCGCACGTTATCTGCAGCGTTGCGAAAAGATCCTCGATGAAGTGCGCGACGCTGACGAAGAAGCCGCAACCGCACACGTCAAGCCGTCGGGGCGTTTGAAAATTCACGCCATGTCGGCCATCGGCAACCATTACGTCATCGGTGCGATTGCCCGATACAGAGAGATTCATCCGTCGGTCAGGTTCGATTTGAACCTGACTAACCGCGTGCCCGACCTGATCGAGGAAGGCTACGACATGTCCATCGTACTGGCGCGGGACCTGCCCGACTCAGGATTCGTGGCGCAACGGCTGGGCATCACCTACAGCATCGTGTGCGCGTCACCGGCCTACGTGAGTAAACGCGGCATTCCGCAATCGCCCAACGACTTGCACGACCATGATTGCCTGCGGATCGTAAACACGGTCATGCCGGCGCAAAGCTGGACATTCGATGGACCTGAAGGGGTGGAAACGGTCAACGTGCCCACCTCTCCGCTCCACCTCAATACAGCCGATGGCATGACGGTCGCGATCAAGAACGGAATGGGTATCGGGATACAGCCAATTGCGTCGGCGGTCGAGGGACTTAGAGCGGGGACGTTGGTGCGCGTGTTGCCGGATTATCATCTGGAGGAGTTGAATCTGTTTGCGATCTATCCGTCGAGAAAGTTCGTGGACGCAAAGATAAAGACCTGGGTGGAATTTCTTAAAAGTGCCATTCCGGCTTTGCTGGCGTCGGATGAGAAAGTCGCGGGTTCTGCAAGAAAAAGGTGATGATCAGGGCGTCGGTCAGTCAGCGACAGTATGGAGTGTCGACCCTCCATCGCCCGCATGACCATCAACCGTTGGTGCAGGCAATACCGACGCCCTGGTATTCAATGACGTGCTGCTGACCGTGAGAATCCTGATAGGTCATGCGCACCGGCGTTGCACCGCACTTGTCGGAAACATCGGTTACCGAAATCACTTTCTGGATGTCCAGAGGCGTCGAGTAAGTGTAGGTTTCAACCGCCATATTACCGGCCGTTTCAGCGGGTTGATGGTCGTCTGCAAACGCAGGCGCCCACACACTGCCCATGACTATATACATCGCAATTTTTGAAAAGCTCATTTCATTCACCTTGTCGTCGAGGAAGTAACACAGCGCGTTCCAGTTCCCGTATGAGCCACTGACGTGTTTCTTTTGCTCAGCGGGTAGAACAAATGCTAAGTGTTAAGCCATGTCCCAAATAGCCATCGACGGAACAAAGACTGTTGACGAATCCGGCATGAATCAAGGCTTGGAAATGAGCGCCTGGCCGCCGGAATCTGGCGCATAATGCGCCGGCCATTTTCCACTCAGAGGAAGGCTGACGATGACAGTTGTTCACAAAGCGGCTCAGGTGGGGTTTTCAACGCAGGCGGGCACGTACACCCAAGGCCGGCCGGATTACCCGAATGAAATCAGCACGTGGTTGCGCGACACTCTCGGCATCACGTCCACGTCCACGGTCGTTGATCTGGGCGCTGGAACCGGCAAGTTCACCCGCTTACTCAAACCTCTTTCCGAACGCCTGATCGCCATCGAGCCGGTCAACGCCATGCGGCAGGAGTTTTCCACCCATCTGCCCGACACGACGATTTTGCCAGGCACCGCGCAGTCCATGCCGCTGGCCGATGGCGAAGCCGATGCCCTGGTGTGCGCTCAGGCTTTTCACTGGTTTGCCCAGGAAGCGGCGCTCTCGGAAATACACCGGGTACTCAAACCCGGTGGTCGTCTGGGGCTGATCTGGAACGTGCGGGACGAATCAGTCGACTGGGTCGCGGAAATCACCCGCATCATCACCCCCTACGAAGGCGACACGCCGCGCTTTCACACCGGTGACTGGCGGCGACCCTTCAACGGGGCCTCGTTTTCTCAGCCCGACATGGCCTGCTTTCCGTACACCCACACCGGCAGCGCCGAGACCGTGATCATGAACCGGTTTCTGTCGGTGAGCTTCATCGCTGCCCTGCCCCCCGCCGACAAAGCCATCGTCACCGACCAATTGCGCGAGCTGATCAGCACGCATCCGGCGCTGCGCGGGCAAGAGACCATCGCCTTTCCGTACCAGACACAGGCCTACCTGTGCCGTCGACTCGACTGAAGAGAAGGTAAAACCGTGAAGATCATCCGCAGTAAATCCTTCACCGGCGAGCGCGCCTGGGCAGCGCTCGACATCGCCAACATGAACGGCATCACCACCCGGCTGCACTGGACCGACCAACCCTACAAGTGGCACGTGAACGACGGCCAGGAAGTCTTTGCGGTGCTGGACGGCCGTGTGGAAATGCACTTCAAGGACAACGGTGTCGAGCAGTCGACGATCCTTGAAACCGGTGATGTCTTTTATGCCTCGGTCGGCACCGCGCACGTCGCTCACCCGCTGGGCGTCGCGCGCATTCTGGTGGTGGAAAGCGAAGGCAGCGTTTAAGCGGGCCCGCTGCGCACTGCATCGCCCGACCGGGTCATCCCTCGGTCTTGCGTGGTGCAGTGTCGGTGTGCGCCGCCTGCAGAAACCCGCGCGCCAATTGCTGGTACAACTCCGGCCCCATGCGCGAGCTCACCGCCTTGGCAATCAAAGCAACGGCCATGAGGCTGATCACCATGCCGTGGCTGTCGATCATCTCCATCACAATGATGGCTGACGTGATCGGCGACTGAGTGACCGCCGCCAGAAAGCCGACCATGCACAAGGCAATGGTCGGTTGAAGCGCAAGATGGAACAACTCGGCGGCATTGCTGCCGACGGCGGCGCCCACCGCCAGGGACGGGGCGAAGATACCGCCGGGAATGCCTGAGAAATACGTCACGACCGTGGCGAGGAATCGGGTCACGGGCGCATGCCACGGCAGCCCGACTTCAGACGCGATGACCTGCGAGGTGATGCCGTAACCACTGCCGAACGACATTCCGCCGCTGACCCAACCCAGTATCGCAACGATCAGCCCGCATGCGCCGGCGAACCAGACTGGATGCATGCGGCGCCACTCCCATAAAACAAAGTGTCGGTGCCGTTGCGGCCACAACAGCATCCGGCTGAACAGCCCGCCCAGTAACCCACAGCCGATGCCGATCACCAACGCCGGGACAACGATGTCGACGCTGATGTCCTGAACGCCGAAATGGCCGAAATAGTTGTAATTGCCCTGCAGGGCAATCGCCACCATGCCGGACAGAATGATGGTGCTGAGCAGCACGCCGCTGGTGCGGGTTTCCAGCTTGCGCCCCAGCTCCTCTACCGCGAAGGCGATACCCGCCAGCGGCGTATTGAAAGCCGCAGCAATGCCCGCGGCGCCACCGGCGAGGATGAGATCCTCGGCACGAACGATTCGCGCATTCGGCAAAAACCGGTGAAAGAAATGCATGATCGACGCCGCGACCTGAACCGACGGCCCTTCGCGTCCCGCGGAAAAACCGCCAGTGAGTGCCAGCGTTCCCAGGCTGATCTTGGCGAAGGCGATACGCAGTGACACCAATGTGTTAACCGGCTTCCCTTGGTGGACCAGCCGCGTCGCCGCGATCACCTGCGGGATCCCGCTGCCCTGCGCACCGGCAAAGAAACGGGTGGTCAGCCACACCACCAGCATCCCGACCAACGGGGTGTAGATGAACGGCAGCCAAGGCCGCTCGCTGGTCTGTTGGGCGAATTGCGCCAGCGCCAGGTCGGCAAGCCGCGCGAACATCACGACAAGCAGCCCGGCCAGCGTGGCGGCTACCCAAAGCGTGACGCGGGTGCGCCAGCGCATGGAGGCAAAACGACGGCGAAGGAGCGTTACCGGTTTGATCACCCGAAGCAATTCCCGTTGAAAGACGACACGAAGATGCAGGCAGACTAACCAAAGAACCGGTGATCGCCAAATGACTTCGAGTGCCGAGGATCAGGCGGCCCGCTCCAGCTCGGTCAGCAACGCCACGAACTGCAACGTCAATTTATGCCGTGCATCGAGGTGAATCAGCGGCACCGACGCCTCATGGGACTCACGCATCTTCACTGAACTGTTCAGGTAGGTCGACAGCACGGGCAAGCCTTCTGCGATCAATTCGTCGATGAGGCTCTGATGCAGGCTGGCGCGGCTGACGAACTGATTGACCACAATGCCTTCGACGGTCAGGGATTCGTTGTGATCGGCCTGCAGCTCGGCGACCTGCGCAATGACGTTGTACAGCGCCTGGCGGGAAAAGCTGTCGCAATCGAACGGGATCAGCACCCGGTCGGCGGCAATCAGGGCGCTGTAGGAATAGAAATTCAGCGCGGGCGGCGTGTCGATGTAGATCCGCTCGTAATCCCCCGACAGCTCAACCAGCAAACGACGCAGCTTGTTGATCTTGAACTTGGATTCAAGCTTGGGCTGCAGATCGGAAAGCTCCGCGCTGGAGGCGATCAGAAACAGGTTGTCGTAGCGGGTCTCGCTGATCTCGGCCCGGTTCTTCTTGCCCGAAGAGGACGACGACAGGGTCTGCTTGAAAAAATCGGCTATGCCGACGGGCATGTCATCGCCCGTGAGACCGGTCAGGTAATGGGTTGAGTTGGCTTGTGCATCGAGGTCGATCAACAGCGTCCGATACCCTTCGGCGGCGCTCACAGCGGCCAGATTACAGGCGATGCTGGATTTGCCCACCCCTCCCTTTTGATTGAATACTGCGCGACGCATGAGACAGATGACCCGTGAAAAAAAGTCATCGATCATACCAGTGAATGTTTTCGTTTTATGTGGCAGGTCACAGACAGTTACGTGACAGCTGTGTGACAAAAGCCCACTCAGATCTCAAACGCAGTCTTTCGCCGCCCGCCCAAACCCGGAACTCAGCAGACTGCGTTCATACACAAACACCTTGCCGCCGTTCGAGGCCTTGTAGGCTTCGATGACGTTATCGGCGGCGACGGAACTTGAGACCACAATCCGATAATGCCGCTGGGTCTGAGACAGGCTGGGGCTCAGTGCATTGTCTTGCAGTTTTGGCATCACGCAGGCGGTGAACTGCTCGGGGGACTTTTGGGTGACCAGGGTCAGCGTCGGCTCGTTGGGCGCGGACGCACAGCCCGCCAAGAGCGAGCCGGACATCATCAATACAGCGGAAAAAAATAAACGACGCATCGGCGGTCTCCTGTAACAAATGCTGCCCTGCTGGCAGGCGCTTCAATACAGGCCATTGTCCAGTTCCGGCACCAGAACTGAACTTGAAAGACATGATGCTGACTATCGACGCCGACGATGGATAGCGATGCGTCCGGGCGCTCAGCGCAAGGACGAGCTGGACCGGCGGACGATCTTGATCGAGTGTTTGACGTCAGGCTTGCGGGTCACGCTGATGGCCCGTTTGGTAACGGTATCGATTGTGATGTTCCAGAAGCCGCTGCTCGGCACCACGATTTTCGCCGGAAACGTATCAAACGCGCCGCCGTGATAGGTGTGACGTCCACCGTTCTTGAAACTGCGAAAATTGGCGTCGCTCATCAGACGAATGTTGCAGATGCCGGAGGCTTCGATCACCACAATGTCGTCTTCGTTGAGGTGTTCGCGCTGGTGAATGAATTTCACGGAGGTTCCACTGGAAAGATTGGCAAGGTGCGAAGAATATCACGCCGTCGGCGTCCCTCGCTGACTGCACCTCGCCCTACGCTTTCATTCGCAACGCACGGTCCAGGCCACAAGCCGGGCAACGATCGGGCGCACGACAAGCACGCACACGAACGCTGATGGCATCGCCACGCGGTAGGCACTCATCACGTTTCTCATGTAATGGTCATCAAAGCCGAACTCTGCCAGCGTGATGACGAGGCACATCAGAAAGGCCATGATCGTGGCCATATAGAGCGCGAAGACGTACGCGGTCATGGCTTTGGGGAAACGGATTTTTGCGGTACTGCGCAGGGTTCTGGCGTCCATCGTGAAGTCCTTGCTGATGGGTGGAAGAAAGTGAGCGGCTAACCTAACAAGCTGCCCGCCCGCCCGGTAGGCGGGTTGCGCTTGATTGACTCTTAAGTAAAATCGACGAATCGATCAGGAGGAGCCGATGGACATACTGGGATTGATCAAGACGTTCATCAGCGTGGTGGAGAACGGCAGCATTGCCTCAGCGGCACGTGCCAAGGGCATGAGCCCTGCCGCGGTCAGCCAGAGCATCACCCGGCTCGAAACTCATCTGGGCGCACGCCTGCTGTCGCGCACGACCCGCCGCATGGCGCTCACTGAAAGCGGCGCGCGTTACTTCGAGAAGGTGCGCCACATCCCCCACGACATCGACCTTGCCTCGCAGGCAGCGGCCGTTGCGACCGCCCCGCAAGGTTCGCTGTGCATCGCTACCACCACCGCTTTCGGACGTTACGTGCTGGCGCCGCTGATGCCCGCGTTCAAAGCACTGTACCCACGCATCGATATCGAGTTGATCAGCACTGACCGGCGCGTCGACCACAGGCTTGAAGGTGTCGACGTCAGCCTGCGTATCGAGGCACAACTGAACGATCAACTGATTGCCCGGCGCATTGCCTCGATCCCGTTCGTGTTCTGTGCCTCACCGTCGTACCTTGAGCGCGCAGGGATCCCCCTCACGCCCGAAGACCTTCAACACCACGCGTGCCTGGTGTTTCGCTACCCCACCGATGGACGCTTCCTGCCGTGGAGCTTTCGGCTCAACGGCAAACGTTTTGAAGCGAAACTCCAGCCGGGCTTCATCTGCGACGACATCGACACCCTCGCGCAAATCGCCTTGAACGGCGGCGGAATCGCGCGCCTGGCAAGCTTCATCGCTCAGCCGCTGATTGACAGCGGCAGGCTGTTGCCACTGTTCGAGTCAGACCCTGCCGGTACTACTGGTGCGGAGCCTGAACCCATGGAGATCTACGCCTGTGTGAGCGAGCGCTCGGCATTGAACGCCAAGGTGCGCGCGTTCATCGAGTTCATTGAGGCGGCGATGCAGGCCGATAGGCGTGCGCGGCAGCAGAACGCCGCTTCACCGGGCATCACCCGCCCAATCCACATAGTGTGAGCGCTAGCGCAGTGTCGGACCGCTGAGGCTGCCCTCCTCCTGCAGCCATGCACAAAACAGCGAGATGGTTTCGTCTGCGGCTTTGTCGGCCGGAACGTAAGCGCAATAACTGCGGGATTTGAGCCGCGGCTGGGCAAACGGAATGACCAGCCGGCCGGCCTCCAGATCGCTGGACACCAGCGCAACCGGTCCCATTGCGATACCCACGCCGTCAATGGCCGCCTGCAAGGTCAGGTAGAAATGATCGAAGACCACGGCCGCAGCGGGTTTCAAGGTGGGAATCCGGGCGCTCGCCAGCCAGTCCGGCCAGAGCCGTGGAAGGCTTGAGGTGTGCAGCAACGTGTGTTGGCGCAGGTCTTCGGGTGTTTGCAGCGGCAGACGCTGCAACAGCGCAGGGCTGCACACCGGCACCCGTTCCTCGCGCAGGAACACGTGGGTGGAATAACCGTAAAGCGTGTCCGGTCCGCCGCGAATGACGACGTCATAAGCCGTCCGCAAACTTTCCACCGGTCTGTTGGAGGTCTCTACTTGAACTTCAATGCCGGGATACCGGGCACGGAGTCCTTCCAGTCGTGGCACCAGCCAGCGCAGTGTGAACGTCGCGGACGCATTCACGGACAGCGTACGCGTCGCAGAGACCGGGAAGCCGAACCTCGCAGTCGCCTGCGACAGCTGCTCGAACAGCGGCCCGACATCCGCCAGATACGCGCTGGCCGCAGGCGTCAGCACCACTCGCCGGTTGTGCCGTTCGAATAACGCGGCGCCGAGCCAGTCTTCAAGCAGACGAACGCTTTGGCTGACCGCCCCTTGCGTGACATGCAGTTCCGCCGCTGCGTCCTTGAAGCTGCCCAACCGGCCAGCCGCCTCGAAGGCACGCAACGCATTGAGGGGAGGCAATACCCGATTCATTCGCAATAGCCTGTCTGATGTGAAGCGCCAATTTATCTGGTTTGTCAGGGCCCACCAAGATAGATATTTTGCTGATCACGCCAGCGTCGGCCGACGATGTCTATTTTGAAGCACTCCCCTCTGCCCTAATTTTGGAAAACAACACCATGCTCAGCGCCACTGGCGGTTTTGTCCTGCTTGCCGCCGTCCTTCATGCCAGCTGGAACGCCCTGCTGCATGGCAACCGCGACCGACACCTGTCCATGGCCTGGATGAGCATCGTCATCGCCATTGTCTCCACGCTGGTCGCCCTGAACCTGCCGCTGCCAGCCGCCGGGGCGTGGCCGTACATCGTTGCCTCTGGCTTGGTCCACATCGTCTACAACATCAGCCTCATCCGTTCATACGGCCGCAGCGACCTCTCAGTGGCCTATGCCATTGCGCGAGGGTCATCGCCCTTGCTAGTAACCCTCGGCGCGGCGCTGTTCGCTCAGGAGGCGATCAGCCCTCTGCACGTGCTCGGGATCGTCATGATATCGGGCGGTATTCTTGCGCTGGCGTTGCTTGACCGCCGTGTGTCCCGCGCCGATGTGCTCGCGGCACTCAGCACAGGTGTGATCATCGCGCTGTACACGGTGATCGATGGCATTGGTGTGCGTCAGTCCAACGGCCAGGCGTTTGCTTACACCGCCTGGATGTTCATGTTCTATTGGTCGATGCCACTGCTCTTCATCGCCAAGCGCGGATGGGCCGCGCTGTTGAACCCGATCCGCACCCACCCGCTTTCGGTGAGCTCATCGCTGGGCGGCGGACTGGTGTCCATCGGTGCCTACGGGATTGTGATCTGGGCGATGCAATCGGGCGCCATGGGCGGCGTGTCGGCACTGCGCGAAACCAGCGTGGTGTTCGCCGCGCTGATCGGGCGCGTGTTCCTGGGCGAAGACATGAGCGCCAAACGCTGGACCGTGTGCGCTGTCGTCGCTGCTGGCGCCGTGTGCCTGGGGCTTTGAGCGGCACACGATGCCCTCGAACGTCACTGCGTTCCGGCGTTTCCGGCCGCCATGGAAAACGGTTGCTCAGGATTCCAGGAACCACCCAGCGCTGCCTGCAACTGGACGCTGGTGACCAACTGAGTCGCCACCAGACTGAGCAACGTCTGGCGCTCGTTGAGGCTGGTGGCCTGAGTCGTGGCCACGTCAAGGTAATCGATGACGCCGGCTTCGTACTGGTCGCGGCTGACCGCCGCCGACTCTTCGGCCGATTGAGCCGAGTTACGCCGTGCTTCCAGCTCAGGCTGCAAGGTGCGCAACTCCACCAGGTAATCCTCGACTTCGCCCAGACCGGTCAGCACGGTCTGGCGGTAGGTTGCCACCGTCGCATCGTATGCGTGCCGCGCTTGATCGACGCCCGCCCGCGTCGCGCCAAAATCGAGAATCGTCCCGGTCAGGCTCGGGCCGATGGACCAGAAACGGTTGGGCAACGAAAACAGATTGCTCACGGTCGAGCTTCGATAACCGCCACTGGCGCTCAGTGTCAGGTCAGGGTAATAGGCCGCCGTCGCCACCCCGACCGCCGCGTTCGCAGCGGCCATCTGACGCTCGGCGGCGGCGATGTCGGGCCGTCGCTCCAACAGGCGACTCGGCACGCCCAATGGCACGGCGGGCACGTGATACTGCCAGGCCGGATCAGCTGACAGGGTGAAATCCGCAGGCGGCTTGCCGATCAGTAGCGCGATGGCGTGCTCCAACTGCGCGCGCTGCCATTGCAGGTCCAGCATGGAGGCCTGAGCGCTCTGCAGTTGGGTCTTGCCGGTCGCGAGATCGGCACGCGAGGAAATCTGCTCGTCGTACTTGTTTTGAATGATCTGCAAGTAGCGCTCATAACCCGCGATGGTTTCCCGGTACAAGGCAATCCGCTGATCGAGCAGGCGCAGCTGGAAGTAATTCTGAGCCAGCGACGATTGCGCGCTCAGGGTCGCGTTGGCGAGGTCGGCGGCGCTGGCCTGGGCGCTGGCGCGGTCTTGCTCGTTAGTGCGGCGCAACCTGCCCCAGATATCCGCTTCCCAGCTCAGGTCCAGGCTCGCCGAATGTTCCTTGCTCACGCCGCCAGCACTGCTGCCGGACGACGAACCCGTGGATGACGATCCGGTGCCCGTCTCACTGCGGGTGCTGGATCCCGTGCCGGTCAGTACGGGGAACAGTTCGGCGCGGGATTGACGGACCAAGGCCAGCGCTTGCTGGTACTGGGCAGCGTACAGCGCAACGTTCTGGTTATTGAGCTGCACCTGGCCGACGAGCGCGTCCAGTTGCGGGTCTTGGTAAAGCGTCCACCAGGCGCCCTTCGGCAGTTCGTCCTGCGGGTTGGCCGCCTTCCAGCCTTGCGCTTCCTTGAAGGTCGCAGAGAGGGGCGCGGTCGGCTTCTGATAGTCAGGGCCGACCATGCAGCCGGCCAACAGGGTGCTGCTGAGCAACAGGGCGGTACAGAGGCGGGACAAAGGAAATGCGTTCATTCAGTTAAACCCTGTCAGTCAGCCGGGCACGTGAGTGCGGCGAATACGCGTGTGCCATAAGGTGCGGGACGCGCGGCTCAGGCGATCGAGATAGAGGTACACCACCGGCGTGGTAAACAGCGTCAACAGCTGGCTCAGCACCAGGCCGCCTGCGATGGCCACGCCCAGAGGTTTGCGCAGGTCGGCATCGCCACCGCTGCCCAACGCCAGCGGCAACGCGCCGAAGAACGCGGCCAGCGTGGTCATCATGATGGGCCTGAACCGCATGCGGCAGGCCTCGATGATCGCCTGTTCCGGCGACAGCTTGCGGTCGCGCTCGGCCATCAAGGCGAAGTCGATCATCATGATGGCGTTCTTCTTGACGATGCCGATCAACAGCAGGATGCCGATCAGGGCAATCACCGTCAGTTGCATGTTCACCGCCTTGAGCAGCAACAGTGCGCCCACCCCCGCCGACGGCAAGGTCGAGAGGATGGTCAGCGGGTGGATATAACTCTCGTACAGCACACCTAGCACGATGTAGACCGCCAGCAAGGCCGCCGCGATCAACCACGGCATGCTCGCCGCCAGCGCGGCGTAGGCCTGCGCGGTCCCGGCAAAACCGTATTGTATGTCTCGCGGCAGCCCGACCTTGTCCACCGCAGCGTTGATGGCCGCCGTCGCCTGATCGAGGGACACGCCGTCCTGCAGGTTGAAGGCAATGGTGCTGGTCGCCGACTGACCCTGGTGGGCCACCGCCAGCGGTGCATTGTCCGGGGCGAAGGTGGCAAATGCGGTCAGCGGCACCTGCTGGTTGTCGCTGTTGATCACGTACATGCGATCGAGCATGGTTGCGTCGCTCGTGTAGAACGGATCGAGGCCCATGACCACGTGGTACTGGTTCAGGGTTTTGTAAAGGGTGGCGACTTGCCGCTGGCTGTAGGCGTTGTTCAGCAGGTTATCAATGTCGGTGACACTCACGCCCAGACGGCTGGCGGCGGCGCGGTCGATGTGCAGCTTGAGCTCCTGGCCACCGGTCTGAGAGTCGGAATCGATGCCGGTCAATTGCGGCAAGGTACGCAACGCCGCCTCGACCTTGGGCGCCCACAGGCGCAGCACATCCAGATCATCGGCCTGCAAACTGAACTGGTAAGTGGCGTTGGCACTGCGGCCGCCCACGCGAATGTCTTCGGCCGGGGTCAGGAACAACTGGATGCCCGCCACTTTGTTATTGGCTTTGGTCAAGCGATTCGCCACGGCCGCCGCGCTGCTGGTGCGAAGGGTGTAATTCTTGAGCCGGACAAAGAAATCACCGGTGTTGCGCGAGCCTGCACGGCCACTGCCTGTCGACGACATGACCGCTTCCACATCGGGGTCAGCCGCCAGGTCATGGGCGATCTGCATCAGGTGCGGTTTGAGCGCCTGAAACGAGATGCTTTGATCGGCGCGCACCGCGCCCATCAGCACGCCGGTGTCCTGCGCCGGAAAGAAACCCTTGGCGACCGTGGCATACAGATAAACGTTGAAGCCGACCGTCAACAGCAGGCTGAACAGCGTCAGCAGGCGATGGCGCATGACCCAGGCCAAGGCCGCGATGTACGCCCCCTGTAACCGCGCGAGCCCTGCTTCAATCCACTGGTAGACACGCGGTTCCTTGGCATCATGCGCAGGCTGACGGAGCAGCATCACGCACAGGACCGGCGTGAGGCTCAGAGAGACGATCATCGACAGGCACAAGGCGATGCTCAATGTCACCGCGAACTCGCGAAACAACCGACCGACGATGTCGCCCATCAGCAGGATGGGAATAAACACCGCAATCAGCGACAGGGTCATGGACAGCACCGTGAAGCCGACTTCGCGGGTGCCCATCAACGCGGCGCGCAACGGGCGCATGCCCTGCTCCTGATACCGCGCGATGTTCTCCAGCACCACGATGGCATCGTCCACCACGAAGCCGGTGCAGATGATCAAGGCCATCAGCGACAGGTTGTCGAGGCTGTAGCCGAGCAGGTACATGACCGAGCACGTGCCGATCAACGAAACCGGCAGCACCACCGCCGGAATCAAGGTGGCGCGCAGGTTGCGCAGAAACACGAAGACCACGGCAATCACCAGCAAGGTCGCGATCAACAACGTTTCTTCCGTGTCGTGCAGTGACGAACGCACCGTCGGCCCACGGTCAATGACACTGATCAACTGCACGTCGCCAGGAATCTCGCGCTGCAGCTCCGGAATCAGCGCCTTGATGCTGTCGATGGTCTGCAGCATGTTCGCGCCCGCCTGACGTGTCACGCCCAGCGTCACCGAAGGCTGGCCGTTGTAGTAACCACCGACGAAGGTGTCTTCCACCGAGTCGTAGACGTTCGCAACATCACGCAGGCGCACGGCCGCACCGTTCTGGTAGGTGATGACCAGTGCCTGGTAATCACTGGCCTTGTCGATCTGATCGTTGCCATCGACCACCCAGCTTTGCGCATCGCCCTGCAGAATGCCCTTGGGCTTGGCCTTGGTCGCGTTGTTGACGGCCTCGCGCACCGTCTCCAGCGAAATACCGGCGTGGTTCAAAAGGTTGGGCTGGATGTCGATGCGCACCGCGGGCAACGCGCCGCCGCGGACCGAGACCTCGCCCACGCCGTTCACCTGAGCGATCTTTTGTTGCAGCTTGCTGTAGGCCAGGTCGTAAAGCTCGCCGGGGCTGCGGGTCGACGAGGTCAACGCCAGCATCAGCACCGGCGCTTCGGAAGGGTTGGCCTTACGGTAGGTCGGCAGCGACGGCATGGAACTGGGCAGCAGGCTGCGCGAGGCGTTGATGGCCGCCTGCACGTCACGGGCAGCGCCGTTGATGTCGCGATTGAGCTCGAACTGCAGGATCAGGGTGGTGGATCCCTGGCTGCTGGTCGACGTCATCTCGGTGATACCGGCGATCTGTCCAAGGCTGCGTTCCAGTGGTGTCGCCACCGTGGCCGCCATGGTTTCGGGGCTGGCACCGGGCAGCGAGGCGCTGACCATGATGGTCGGGAAATCCACCTGAGGCAGCGGCGCCACCGGCAGCAGCATGTATCCCAGGATCCCGGCCAGCGTAATACTCAGGCTCAGCAACAGCGTCGCCACCGGACGACGAATGAACAGCCGGGAAAGGTTCATGCCTGCGCCCTGCCCCGGTTCACACGTGCCTTGGCCCGCTCCGAGAGACGGTCAAACATCAGGTAGATCACCGGTGTGGTGAACAGCGTCAGCACCTGGCTCAGCAGCAGACCGCCCACGATCACCAGACCCAACGGTCGGCGCAGCTCAGCACCGGCGCCCGTGGCCAGCATCAGCGGCAACGCGCCAAACAGCGCTGCCAGCGTGGTCATCAGGATCGGCCGCAAGCGCAACAGCGCCGCACGGTGAATGGCCGCACGCGCATCAAGGCGAAGGTGCTGGCGACCTTCGAGCGCGAAGTCGATCATCATGATCGCGTTTTTCTTGACGATCCCGATCAGCAGCACCACGCCGATCAAAGCAATGAGGCCGAACTCGGTGCCCGTCAGTATCAGCGCCAGCAACGCCCCGATGGCCGCCGATGGCAGCGTCGAGAGAATGGTCACCGGGTGAATGAAGCTCTCGTACAGCATGCCCAGCACGATATACATCGTGACCAGTGCCGCGAGGATCAACCACAGCGTGTTGCCGGTCGCGGTCTGAAACGCCTCGGCCGCGCCCTGGTAACGCAGCGTGATACTGCTGGGCGCGTCGAGTTCGGTCATGACCTGGCTGATCGCTTGCTGGGCCTGCTCCAGCGAGTAGCCATCGGCCAGGTTGAACGACAGGGTCACGGCCGGAAACTGATCAAGGCGGCTGAGTGACAGGGAGCCGGTTCGCTGACCGACCTTGGCGATGTCGGTCAGGCGGACCATCTGTGCCGCCGTGCTGGCGGTGCTGGTCGTGCTGCCTGTGCTCGACGAGGTGCCACTGACGGTGGAAGTCCCCGTGGTGGTATTGGGTGTGACGGCTGCCAGGTAAATGTCGTTGAAGGACGCCAGCGATTGCTGGAATTTGCCCGGCACCTGCAGCACCACCCGGTATTGGTTGGACTGAGTGAAGATGGTTGAAATCAGGCGCTGGCCGAAGGCGTTATACAGCGCCGTGTCGACATCAGAAGCACTGATGCCGTAGCGCATGGCGGCGGCACGGTCCAGTTCGACATACGCCACCAACCCCTGATCCTGCAGGTTGTCGATGACATCGCGCATTTCCGGGCGATGCTGCAGCTTCTCCATCAGCCTGGGCACCAGCCCCGACAGGTTGGCACTCTCCGAATCGTCCAGCGTGAATTGGTACTGACTGGGCGTCAGCTGATCGTCTACGGTCAGGTCCTGTGATGAGACAAGGTTCAACTGGATACCCGCCACGGCTGTAGCGGACTTTTCCAGACGCGTAATGACCTGAGTGGCGGTTTCGTCGCGCTCATCGAACGGCTTGAGTTCGATCTGCAGACGGCCGTTATTCAGCGAGCTGTTGCTGCCGTCGACGCCGATCGTGGACGACACCGACTGCACGGCGGGGTCCTGACGCACCACCTCGACCATGGCCTGCTGACGGCGGGCCATTTCCGCGAACGATACGTCTTGCGACGCGCGGGTGAAGCCCTGGATCAAACCGGTGTCCTGGGTCGGGAAAAAGCCTTTGGGCACGACCAGATAAAGCAGCGCGGTCAGCGCTACAGTTCCGAGCGCCATCAGCAGGGTCAGGCGTTGGTGATCCAGAACCCACATCAGGCCACGGTCGTAGCCGTCCAGCACTTTCTGATACTGACGATCGCCCCACGCCGCAAAGCGACCTTTCTGGTCGTCGGGCACGTGGCGCAACAAGTGAGCGCAGAGCATCGGCGTCAGGGTCAGCGAGACCACCATCGACACCAGAATCGCCACCGCCAACGTGATGGCGAACTCGCGGAACAACCGCCCGACCACATCGCCCATGAACAGCAGCGGGATCAGGACCGCGATCAGCGAAAAGGTCAGCGAAATGATGGTGAAGCCGATTTCTCGCGAGCCCTTGAAAGCGGCCGCCATCGGTTCCTCGCCCTCCTCCAGGTGCCGGGTGATGTTTTCCACTACCACGATCGCGTCATCGATGACGAAACCGGTGGCGATGGTCAGGGCCATCAGCGTCACGTTGTTGATGCTGAAACCCGCCAGGTACATCACCCCAAATGTGCCCACCAGGGAAAGCGGGACCGCGAGGCTGGGAATCAGTGTCGCGGTAAAGTTGCCCAGAAACGCGAAGGTCACCAGCACCACCAGTCCAATGGACAGCAGCAGTTCAATCTGCACGTCTTTGATCGAGGCGCGGATGGTCTGGGTACGGTCGCTGATCACGGTCAGCTTGACCGAGTCAGGCAACGCCGTTTGCAGCGTCGCCAGCTTCTGCTTGATGCTATCGACCACTTCGATGACATTGGCGCCGGGCTGGCGTTGCACGGCAATCACGATGGCCGGCTGGCCGTTGGCCGTGGCTTCCAGGTATTGGTCCTGGGGCGCTTCGGCAGTGGTCGCGACGTCCTTGAGTCGCAACGCCGCGCCGTTTTCGTAAGCCAGCACCAGCTCGCCATACTCCACTGCGTCACGCAACTGGTCGTTGGCGTCGATGGTGATCGAATGCGACGGGCCGTCAAAGCCGCCTTTGGAGCCGTTCACATTGGCCGCGTTGACCTTGTCATACACGTCTTCGAGGGTCAGACCGTGGGCAGCGAGACTGGTGGGGTTGACCTCGATCTTCACCGCTGGCTGCTGGCCTCCCGCGAGGCTGACCATGCCCACGCCGGAAATCTGCGAGAGTTTGAGCGCAACGCGGGTGTTGACCAGATCCTGCACCCGGGTCAGCGGCAGACTGTCGGACGTCGCGGCGAGGGTCAGCACGGCGGTATCGGCGGGGTTGACCTTCTTGTAGGTCGGCGGGTTTGGCAGGTCAGTGGGCAGCAGGCTGTCGGCGGCGTTGATGGCCGCCTGCACCTCCTGCTCGGCGACGTCCAGCGACAGATCCAGCGAGAACTTCAGGGTGATCACCGACGCCCCGGCCGAACTGGTCGAGTACATCTGCGTCAGACCCGACATCTGCCCCAGTTGGCGTTCGAGCGGCGCGGTAACGGCCGAGGCCAGCACGCTCGAACTGGCGCCCGGGTATAACGTGCTGACCTGGATGGTCGGGTAGTCGACTTCAGGCAAGGCCGAGGTGGACAACAACCGGTAAGCAAAGATGCCTGCCAACATCACCGCCATCATCAACAGCAGCGTCGCGACCGGCCGCTGGATAAACAGTCGTGACGGGTTCATGGATTGACATTGCCCGTGGCTGGCTTCCCGCTTGCGGTTGCAATGACGTTGGAGCTAGCGGGCTTCTCGATTTCAACCTTGCTGCCTTCACGCAGGTGGTCGATGCCGCGAGTGACCACCTGTTCGCCTTGCTGCACGCCTTGGGTCACCACCGTCTGCTCGCCCATGACCGGACCCACCTTGATGCTTCGGCGGGTGACCTTGGCGTCCTTGACCACGTACAGAAACTCGCCGTCGCTGCTCAATTGCACTGCGGCGGAAGGCACAACTACGGCGTTGCGCAGCGTGTCCGTGGTCAGCTTCACGTTGACGAACTGGTTGGGATAGAGCTTCTCGTCCGGGTTATCGAACAGCGCCTTGAGCTTGATGCTGCCGGTGGTGGTATCGATTTCGTTGCTGATGAATTTCAGCGTACCGCTGGCCAACGGCGTCGTGCCCAATTGGTCCAGCGCCTGCACGCTCAACGCCTCCCCTTTGCGCACCTTGGGCAACAGTGTCGCCAGCTGCGCCTGAGGCAAGCTGAAGGTAACGGCGATGGGGTTGGTCTGGGTGACAGTGACGATGCCGGTGGTGCTGCTGGACGAGACGATGTTGCCCGGGTCGACCAGACGCAGGCCGACATAGCCGTCGATGGGCGAAACGATTTTGGCGTACAGCAGATTCAGTTTCGCGGCGTCGATCTGGCCCTGATCCGCCTTCACTGCACCGGCGTACTGCCCGACCGTGGCGGTCTGGGTGTCCAGGTCCTGCTTGGCGAGCGAGTCTTTGGCGAACAGCCGCTTGTAACGCTCTTCGGTCAGCTGCGCGCTCTTGAGCAACGCCTGGTTCTGCGCCATGTCGCCCTGGTACTGATCCAGCGTGGCCTGATACGCGCGCGGATCGATCTGCGCCAGTAACTGACCCTTCTTCACGTACTGTCCCTCGGTGAAATACACGGCCATGAGTTCGCCGTCGACACGACTGGTGACCGTGACCGAGTAGTTAGGAACAACCGTGCCCAGCGCTTGTTGAATCACCGGCACGTCCGCCGTGGCCGCCGTGCCAACGGCAACGCTGACCGCCACATTGGGATCGGTCATGCCCGGCCCGCCGTGACGTCCTCCTGGACTCGACGCAGCTGCACCACTCGCGGACGCTCCGGGCGCTGACGACGGTGTGCGTTCGATGTAGACAAAAACAGCGCCAATGGCTGCGGCTATCAGGAGCGCAAATACAAGGCGCTTTCGTGAGCGGGCTGCCGAAATCTGGGTCATTGGATACTTCTGCGTGGACAAGAAACGAATGGACAGGAAAAACGGGCACGTTCGACGGCATGGCGCCGGGCATGCATCGGTCAGCCACGAGGCAGCCGCGCACAGGGCACCGCCAATGACAGCGGGCGGGCCAAAGAGGTTCAAGCAGCCGGGGATGTTTCGAATTGTTGCGCCATTTAGCCCTGCATGGCCCGGACGAACAAGCGACGCGGCCGACCTTTGCAGATTATTTACATTCCGCTGCAAACAGGGTCAGTACGGCGAGCGACACGGCTTTGGCCCCAACAGCGCCAGGCCTGGCACCAATGTGATGTCCATGCCCACCGCCCCGAATCACTCGTCGGTGCTGTGTACAACCACCAGCAACTCCGCCTGCTCGTCGGACACGGTGCGCAACCGATGGGATTTCTGCGCGTTGAAATGCAGCGCGTCCCCTTCGTCCAAGGTCTGGCGCTCGTCACCGAAATCGACCTCCACGCGTCCGCGCACGACGAAGATGAACTCCTCGCCCAGGTGCTCCTTGAACGCCGAATGGCCGAATGAACGCGGCGGATACACCAGAAAAGGCAACAGCGCCCTTTGCCCGATATGACGCGCCAACGGCACGTGAGCAGGCGCAGATGCGCCATCGGATACACCGCGCGGCTGACGCCGAACAAGGCTATAGCCCTCCAGCGGCAACGGCTCAGTGCTGAACAGCTCCTCGGCCTGGGCATTGAGGGCTTTGGCCAGTTTCAGGGCGACAGCAATCGAGGGGGAACTCACGCCCCGCTCCACTTTGGAAAGGTAACTTTTGGTCAACCCGGTCAGGCCGGCCAGTTGCTCCAGCGTGATGCCCATCTTCTTGCGCAAGATTCTCAGGTGTACCGCCATCCCGCGTTGTTCCTCAAAGGTCATGACACACAGCTTGATAATGACACAAGGTGTCATTAGGATCACATTGTGTCTTGAGGGCGTTGCAGCGCCCGCCAATATTTTGAACGGCTCTCAAACAGGTGCTGACCGTGACCACGACCCTGAACGCCCCGAAAGACCAGCTCGTAAAGCTCGCCGAGCAACAGATGATGACCGCCCTGATCGACAACGATTACAGCGCCAGGCAAAAGCTCGCGCTCACCTGCCGCATCCTGTTTGACGGCGGCCACGACTCTGGCCTCGCGGGCCAGATCACTGCCCGTGCGCAAGCACCGGGCACGTATTATACGCAGCGCCTGGGCCTGGGTTTCGACGAGATTACGGCGTCCAGTCTTTTGGTGGTCGACGAAGGCCTGAATGTCCTTCAGGGTCAGGGTATGGCCAATCCTGCCAATCGTTTTCACAGTTGGCTCTACCGCGCCCGGCCCGACGTGAACTGCATCATCCACACCCACGCACTGCACAGCGCGACCTTGTCGATGCTCGAAGTGCCGCTGGCGGTGTCGCACATGGACATCTGCCCACTGTTCGAGGACTGCGCGTTTCTGAAGGACTGGCCCGGCATCCCCGTGGGCAACGAGGAAGGCGAAATCATTGCCAATGCGATCGGCGACAAGCGCGCCATTCTACTCGCTCATCACGGACTGCTAATCGCGGGGGGCTCCATCGAGGAGGCCTGTGTGCTGGCGCTGCTTTTCGAGCGAGCGGCCAAGATGCAGTTGCTGGCCATGAGCGCGGGTGAAATCCGCCCGATTCCGGAGACGTTGGGCAGAGAAGCCCACGACTGGATTTCAACGCCCAAGCGCCACGGCGCTGCCTTCAATTACTACGCGCGACGGGCGCTGCGCGGACACGGCGACTGCTTGGGTTAACGGCCACTTCAGTGAATGTCCCCCACGCTTACAGCACTTTTTGTATAGGACTGTATCCCGGATACCGCGCCCTACAAACGCATACAAACCCACGCTTTTTCGAGTGCGGCCTCATGATTAAATCGGCCATCTCGACATGGCCCAGCTGTTCTTTGCGTGTTGCTAAACGCGATCAGCTGACTGTCGGCGGGTGACCAAATTGCCTGCCGTCGCCATCGACCCAGCCCATTACCGCTCTGAACTGGAAGGCTATCGATGCTCAAGTTATTTTCCACCGTCACACTGATGTGCGCGCTGAGTGCCCCTATGGTAGGGGCCGCTCAGGCAGCCGAAACCGAAGGCCATTCAATGGAACGCTCATCTGTTGCCTATCGCACCGTCACCGTCGACGGCTTGAATATTTTTTATCGCGAAGCCGGTCGTCCAGATGCTCCAACGCTGCTGATGCTGCACGGCTTTCCGAGTTCGTCGCGCATGTACGACCCGCTCTTTGCTCGGCTGGCTGAGCGTTATCATCTGGTGGCGCCGGACTATCCGGGCTTTGGCCACAGTGATTCGCCAGACCCGAAAACTTTCGCCTACACCTTCGACCATCTGGCCGCTGTCATGCAGGACTTCACGCAGACGTTGGGCTTGCAACACTATTCGCTGTTGATGCAGGACTATGGCGGCCCTGTCGGGTTTCGCATGGCAGTGGCTCACCCGGAAAGGCTGCAGGCGTTGATCGTTCAGAACGCGGTGTCACACGAGGATGGACTGGGACCGTTGTGGCAGAAACGGCGCGAGTTCTGGGCCAATCGTGCGGCCAATGAGGCCGGGTTGCGGGCCAGCTTCTTTTCGTTTTCCACCACCCGCCAGCGGCACATCGGTTCAAGCCCGAACATCGAGCATTTCAACCCTGACCTTTGGGTCGACGAATTCAATTTCCTGAACCAGCCAGGCCAGGCGGACCTGCAGAGCGACCTGTTCTACGACTACCGAAACAACGTCGCCAGCTATCCGAAGTGGCAGGCATGGATGCGCGAGCACCAGCCGCCGGCACTGGTGGTATGGGGCAAATACGACCCTTCTTTCGATGTCGCTGAAGCCGAGGCCTATCGCCGCGATCTGCCCAAGGCTGAGATTCACGTGCTGGAGGCAGGCCACTTCGCACTTGATGAGAAGCCCGATGAAATCGCGAGCCTGATCGACGGTTTTCTGCACAAAACGCTAAGCGCCCAATGAACACCGTCGTCTAACAAGCACCGTTCATCGCCGATTAGCGATTTATTCAAACTTTTCCAATGCCTCGGAGAGTCACACGCTTACAAGGACGGGCAACACCGCCCGTCCTTGGACCTTGTGTGACCTTCTGACTTTTTTGATGAAGAGGCATTACCCAATGAACAAGAAATTAAGCATCGCGCTGGCAGTGGCCGGTCTTACCTGCGTGCTCTCGGCGCCTTCGATGGCCGGTTCTTCCTCGCCAAGCAGCTCGAGCGGTAGCAGCATGAGCGGCCCGTCCTCGTCTTCCGGCAGCAATTCCTCAAGCTCGGGTGAGTCGTCCAGACCCAGCGGCGAAAATGGCGCCAACACCAAAGGCACCGCCTTGCCTGGCTCCGGTGGTGAGGCAGGAAGCGGGGGCAATTCAAGCCCCGGCAACTCCTCATCAGCGGGCGCGGGCTCAAGTTCCAAATAGCGATTCAAGCGGCGGTCAAGCACCGCGCAGCGGTGTAATGTCTGGCCAGATCAGGTGCCTGCCTGACTCTGGCCAGTGGTCCTGAACCCAACCGTGCGTCAGCTCCCTACTACTTCTAACGCAATCCGACTCGACGGCAGCTACCTGGTGGTGATTGCCGAAACAGGGTACGGCGCTGTCATGGCCACGTTTGCCTGGCGCAATGCTGAACGCACCGGCGCGCAAATCACGTCCATGACCGGCGTTTTCGCCCACTCTTCCGAGCTGCAATCAGGCGTCACTCCGGTTGCCAGAATGCTGGACTTCATCAACAGCCTTGACGGCAACATTGCTCTCAAACGCAATCACATCACCGACGCCGCGCGATACGCCGCCGATAACTAGGGCCTGGACTACCTGGGTGGCAAGCTCGGCGTCGGTTTCCCGGACGAATTCATGGGCCCGCTGACCGCCTCGCTGACTTACGTCGCCTTGGACGATAAAGCCTTCAAGCTCGCCGTCAACCTGCGCGTGCCGAAAGGCAAATCGCCGGAGACGCTCAAGTCCGACATCGCCGGGAAGCTTGATGCCTGGACTCGGAAAAGCCACATTACGCCCGTTTTCGAGCTGTCCATTCCCGAACCGATGTACCGCAATCCTGAAGGCGAGTGGGTAAAAGCCCTGCTCTCCGTCGCCACGGAAAACCTGGACATGGCCAATCAATTCGGTACATCCGCCGGCGCGACGTCAGTGAATTATCGCCGACGACATCGGGTTATGCGCCAGAAGGCTGCGCAACACGAGCGTCTTGTACACCGCTAGCCTCCAGCGCTCTGGCGACAAACCCGCTCCGTATAGAGCGATTGATAAAGCTCTGAACGTAATCAGCCGCAGCCGCCCTCCCTTTCGGAACAGCCATAGCCTGTCGGATTTCAGTGAAGTTGTCCTGAAGTACTCTGACGCCTGAGGCCGACCTCGCGAAACGCTCCAGCGGCTGGCGAACCCCGGCCGCAGCTTCCAGCCCTAATTCCAGAAAGGTATCGACAGCACCGGCAGAGGTCGTAGCCCTGATGAGCTCTGCATTCTTCAATGTTCGCGACAAGTACAGGTCATACGCTGCCCCCTCACCCACCGCAATTCGGCAGCCGCCCGTGTCCAGGGCAGAAGCGCACTGGAACTTACTCTCGGTTTTCACCAGATAGGTTCCATCAATGCAGACGTAGGGGGTTGTGAAGGAGATTTTCTCAGCCCTGACCGGCTCAATGGCGAGAAACGCAAGATCCCAAGCCTGTTCTTCGAGCGCACCGAAAACCTTACCGGCGGCGTCATAGGACGTCAGGGACAGGGAAATTTCGAGTTCATCCGCGAGCGCGTATGCCAATGCCACCGACACACCCGAGAGAGTCCCGGTATTTTCATCACGCTGCGCCAAGACTGGATTACCGAGATTGATTGCAACCCGCAGCTCCCCATGGGGAGCCATGTCCCCACGTACAGCTTCAAGATCAAATTCCACAGCTACGCGCTCCTTTTTATGAGTTCGATCAAAATGAGCCTGGCCAGAGGCCGAACCATCAGACGGTTTTAAAAATCATGCACACTGGACTGCCGGTTTTGATGACCTGGCCGCTCGAGGTCAGCGCTCCCGAGTTCTGCTCAACGTCGAAACTGGCGATCGTGTCGCTCTCCTCGTTGGCCACAAACAGGCGTGCGCCATCCGGGGTCAGATTCATGAAGCGAGGTTTGCGACCTTGCGACGATGTATGCCCTTTGGCAGTCAACACACCTCCCTGTTCGATCGAGAAGCTAGCCACAGTGTCGTGGCCCCGGTTTGAGACATAGAGGTACTTTCCGGAAGGCGCCATTACGATTGCCGCTGCACGGCTGTTGCCCGTGAAACTCGACGGCAGCGTGGGAACAATTTCCTGCGGCGTGAGCGCGCCCTGCTCAGGATCATAGGCATAACCCGTCACGCTGCTATCAAGCTCGTTGACTACATAAGCGTTTTTGCCGTTCGGCGCAAATACAACATGGCGTGGGCCTGATCCTTCGCGAGCCTTGATCATGCTGACGTGTGTAGCACCATACTTGGCGTTGTTTTGCTGTACGCGATAAACAAAGACACTGTCCAGACCTTTATCAGGGACGACGACGAATCGGCCCGACGGATCGAATGGAATCATGTGTGGATGAGAGCTGATTTGCTCCACTTTATGCGGCCCAGGCTCTCCAGGCAGCGATTCAAGATGAGCCAGCTCGCCGAGGCTCCCATCGTCCTGAATAGGGAAAATAGCGAAACCACCGGTTGCATAGTTAGCGACAGCCAAAAATGTGTTGGTCGGATCAACGCTGAGGTGAACAGGATTCTTGCCTTGGTTGCCAACTGTATTAAGCCTGGTCAGCTCACCGGTTTTGGCATCGATGGCGAAGGAACTCACCTCGCTGAGATCACCATGCACGCAATAGAGACGAGTCTGTGAGTGATCGAAGGTCAAAAACGAAGGGTTCACCAGATCATTGAGCGTTTGAATCAGGGTGCAGGCGCCAGTTTCAGGCGCATAACGGTACACAGTGATACCAACGCCACGGGCGTTCCGCTCTTTGGTCGTGCGTGATCCAACGTAAGCAAACCGAGGGGTCTGCGAAGGTTATGCGCTGTTCCTGATTCCGGTCGGCCTGCTGATCGACAAGTACGGCGTGAAACGTGTCGGTGGCCTAGGTATTTTTATCTGGTCTCTGGCGACGGCACTTACGGGTGCAGCGTCCAGCTTCGCCAGCCTGTTGACCGCACGGCTGGTCATGGGCGCTGGCGAATCGGTTAGCAATCCAGTGGGTGCCAAGGTGATCCGTGAATGGATTCCGAGTACGGAGCGCGGCACGGTCACTGCCATTTTCAACAGTGGCTCATACGCTGGCCCAGCGATCTGCTCAGTGGTGCTCGCTGCCCTGGTTGCAGCATTCGGCTGGCGTATGTCGTTCGTGATCGCTGGCGCCATTGGGTTTATTTGGCTGGTGGCGTGGTATTGCTTCTACGACAAGCCTGAGCAGGTGAAGTGGCTTGCGAAAGACGAGCGCGAACACATCGTTGCCACTCGCACCAGCAGCTCGGCTGGTGGCGCTGCTACGACGGCGTATGGCCTCAAAAAACTGCTGAAGACTCCAACGCTGTGGGGGTTGGCCATCGCTCAAGGCTGCAACGTCTACACCCAGTACTTATTCCTTACCTGGTTGCCAAGCTACCTGCAGGAAGTACGGCACCTGACCATTGCCAAGAGCGGTCTGTTCACAGCCATTCCGTACGCCGCCGCTGTGGTGTTGTGCATTGTAATCGGCAAGTTGAGCGACCAGTACCTGAAGAACGGCAGTGGTGCTGCCTCGGGTAAACGTCGCAACGTCATCGCGCTGACCATGCTGGTTGCAAGCTGCATCCTGCTGATTCCCTTCGCTGACGATATCGCAGTGCTGGTGCTGATTTTCTCGCTGACCCTGGCAGGTATCGCATCGACTACGTCGCTCAACTTCTCTCTGCTCAACGACCTGCTTCCAAGCTCGGGAGACGTAGGCCGCGCCATGGCGTTCGTCGTGGTCGGCGGGAACATATTTGGGATGTTGGCGCCGATTGTGACGGGGTACGTCATCACTGCAACAGGGAGCTATAACTGGGCGTTTGCCATTGCAGGTGGATTGCTCGTCACTGGCGCCGTTGTGATCCTGAGCATGACCAGGAAGCCGATGATTCGGGTGGAGCAATTGGCTGCGCAAACCTTGGTCGCAAAAACCGCCTGAACCCTCCTGCATACGCGGTGTTCGAGCGTCAGGGGCTAAGCCCAGCCAGGCCTGGCCTGGCCTGGCCATCGATACCCGAGTTTGCCAATCAGGTCACTGCTTTTGTTGGGGCGTTCTTCAACGCCCTGATAACTTTAAACCAGCTCACTGTCCTTGATGTTCGCGATAGGCCCTAGCAGTGAGAAGTCAAACGCCTTCAAAGGCTGATTCATCACCAGCCGGGTCGGGTAATCAGGATTAGCCAGCGCTCCTTTACCCAGTGCGACGATGTCAGCGCCGTCGTTGAGAACCTGTTCAGCATGCTGAGGGTTGTCCAGACCGCCATTTGCGACGATAGCGACCCCAGGAGCATGACGACGCGCCAAGCTGACCAGGCTGGGCCCGCTCTCGCTGAATGCGGGCGTCCAGGCTTTGTGTTCTGTGACGTGAATGTAATGGATACCTGCGTCTTTCAGAGATCCAAAAATGGTCTCAGCGGCGGCTTCGCCTTCAGCCCATTTGTGTGCGTAATCGTTGACCTTGCCCTGCGAGATTCGAACACCAACGGGAGCGCCCCCAACGACAGCCTTTACGGCTTTGATGACTTCCAGGGTCAGGGCGATTCGATTCCCTACGCTTCCCCCCAGCGGTCAGTTCTCTGGTTTGTGTAGTCGGTGAGGAACTGGTCGAGCAAATAACCGTTGGCGCCATGAATTTCCACGCCATCGAACCCTGCGCTCCCGACTGCCAATTTTGCGGCATTGGCAAACCCTTCAATTGCATCGGCGATGTCTTCATCCGTCATGACCCTGGGTATGGCGTATTGGCCCTCGCCATAGTAGAACTTCATCTGCTCCCCTTTAGGGCGTACAGCGGAAGGGCCGGCCGTTTCACCCAGGAAACGGTTTCCCTGATTCAAAGCGCCTGCGTGCATCAGTTGCGCGAACATGACGCCTTGATGATCGTGTACCCGCCGGGTAACGGCTCGCCAGGCCAGGGCTTGTTCAGCATCCGTGATCCCGGGTTGAAACGGATAGCCTTGGGCGAATTTTTGATCGGTGTAAATCCCTTCAGTAATCACCAGCCCAAAACCGCCCTTGGCAAAGCGTTCGTAGTATTGACCCATCTTCTCCGAGGCGCTGCCCTGTTCAGTTGCGCTGACGCGGGTCATGGGGGAAACAGCGAGCCGGTTCTTTAATTTCAGATCGCCAATATCGAATGTGGCTAGAATCTTCTTGCTGGACGTGTTCATTTGATTGAGCCTTCGTTGGCCAGAGATTCATTTCCAAGGCCTTATGGTTGTAGACGATATCCCCAATCAGGTGAAGGCAGAAGCCGACCAGGGAGATAAGGCGGCGTAACGCAAAGAGATATAATCGATGCAGATTCCGGATGTTGAAGTGTTCGCTGCCGTGGCAACCGCCAGCAGCCTTTCAGGGGCCGCGCGACGACTTGGGCTGTCAGCCATGACAGTGTCCCGACGGCTTGCCTCTCTGGAAAAAGAGTTAGGGGTGCGGCTTGTCCAAAGAACAACCCGCTCTGCGTCCCTCACGCCCGAGGGAGAAGTGCTGTTACCGTTCGCCAGAAGCATGCTGGAGGCTGACGAGGCCGCGCGCGCCACATTGAAAGCCAATGCCGGAACGGCCAGTGGTTTACTGAGAGTCACCGCCCCCACTGTGTTTGGCCAGGAACTGATCATGCCGGTGATTCCCCGGCTGCTCGCAGAAAACCCGGCACTGCAGGTTGACCTGACACTGTCTGATCGCATCGTCGACATCGTGGGCCTGGGTATCGACGTCGCTATCCGCATCGCGACGCTGAGCGATTCAGGGCTGGTAGCCCGCGCGCTTGCTCCGAACCCACGCGTCGTCTGCGCAAGTCCTGATTATCTCGCCAGGCAGGGTACGCCTACCCACCTTGAAGACCTCAAGAATCATCAATGCATTGGCTTGCATGGCATGCCTTATTGGCCATTTGTCCATCAGGGAAAGGCGGTATCCATCCGTGCTGAGGCATCGTTCTCGGCCAACAGTGTCGAGTCCGTCAGAGCGGCCAGCAAATTGGGACTAGGCCTGGCCATGCTGACTTACTGGGACGTACGCAACGAGCTCGCGGATGGCAGTCTGGCTCTCGTCGAGCTGGAGGATGTCGTGCCTGAGCAACTGTCCATCGCGGCAGTGCTTCCCACTCGTCAGTACGTACCCAACCGCGTGCGCGTACTTCTTGAACACCTTGAACGGGCCCTGAAGTAGAGAAGAGATTTAGCGGCGTATTGACTCAAGGGGCGGCTGGCCGCCGGGAGGATGTGCAACAAGTCCATAGTCCTCTCAGGTGGCGATTGATGCATGCCGCCATGCTTTCAACGTGCCAAGTCCGTTTTAATGATGACGCGTTACAACACGGCGATTGTTTTCAATCTGGATGAGTCAAGACGATCTGCACCGAACGCAATACGTTCAAACGCCACGAGCGTGCACACAAAGGCAACACTGTTTCCACTCCCACTGCGCACGGCGCAGGGTCGTTAATCAGCGTTCCTCATCACACTCTTGGAAGCATTGATCATGAAAACCTTAAGACTCGAAAACGACGAAACCAACACCGCACAGACCCCTTCTACGCTCGGGTTCAAAATCATGGCGCTTGGCATCTATGGGGCCTATTTTGCGCTCGCCGTCATTTACTTCTGGTTCGGCGGAATGAAGTTCACGCACTACGAAGCAGCCGGGCTTGTTCCGCTGGTGAGCAACAGTCCATTTCTGGGCTGGGTTTATAATATTTTCAGCGTCGATACCTTCTCCAGCCTGCTCGGTGTGCTGGAAGTATCGATCGGAACACTCATTGCTGGTCGCTTGCTGTCACCGAAGCTTTCTTTGATAGGTGGCGTGCTGTCTGCCGGACTGTTTTTCACCACCTTGAGCTTCATGTTCTCGACACCCGGCGTCATCGAGCCCGGCCTCGGTTTTCCCGCTATTTCCGTCGCTCCAGGCCAGTTTTTACTGAAAGATATCGGGCTGCTTGCCGCCTCGATCTTTGTGGCCGGCCATTCGCTGATGGCCCTGGAACGCCGATGAGCCGATGATTTGCCACTGCAATGGCCTGAAGCGATTCAACGCTTTCAGGTCATTGCCCCCTCTTCTCCGCCTGCCACGTCCTTCATCCAGTCCCGAGGACTGTAGCCAGTCTTGCGTCGAAACGCGCGGGCAAGTGCCGAGGGACTTTCATAACCCACTTCGGAGGCAATGAGAGTAATCGATCGGCCTTCACGAAGACGCTTCTGCGCCAGGCTGATACGCCAACTCAACAGATAATCGGCGGGCGTTTGCCCGATGACCGCCCGAAAGTGCACTGCGTAGGCCGCGCGCGACATGTTCGATTCGCTCGCCAGTCCCGCAATTGACCACGCCAGATGAGGTGAGTTGTGAATCTGCAAAAGAGAGCGTGACAACCTCGGATCGGCCAGACCCGCCATGACCCCGGTATGCAACTGGTGGTGATCGAGCAGATGTCGAAACAACAGGATGACCAGCAACTCGAACAACCGTTCAAGGGCTGCCTCCCTGCCACAGTGCGAGTCCGCCGCCTCGCGGAACATCCATTTCAGCGTATCGGCCAGCATGGGTAGTTCATCCAGCGACAGCACCAGACAATCGGGTAATGAAGCCGACACCGGATTGTCGACCCCTCCCTCAAACTCCATCGTTGCACACAACAACTGAGCGCCTTCGGACTCACCGGCAAACAGTTGATGCCGACTTGGACGCGGCATAAAAATCAGGCTGGGCCGGATCAGCAGCAAGTCCTTACGATCAGGTCCCAGCAATGTAACGCTGCCGGCCTGTAGCAAATGGATATAACCACGTCCTTCTGCACCGTCATAAGTCGACAAACCGCACAGCTTGCCACTGTAAAACAGGTTTGCGCGCACACCGAACTGCGATAACAAAGTAGACAAGCGATCCATGGACAGTCTCTTGGCAGGAAATGCACGTTCAAATCATAACACCGAAGGAATGCGCCACCTTGTGGCCGGCCTTCTATTGAAACCTTGAGTGAGCAGGGAAACGGGACAGAGAAAAAAGAGCGGATCGACGTACCTGAAGAGTTGAGGTTGGCACGATCTGATCTGCAATCCCGGCCACCCGTTGATCGGCCTGCAGGCCGCCGGTTTGTTCAACCATGACTACCTGGATGACTAAACGAGTGTTGCCTCGTCAGTGGGTAGCCGGGGCGGTTACCGATACCCACGCGCCTGGATGTTGAACAGGCTGGCATAGCGCCCGCCGCCCGCCATCAGTTGCACGTGGGTTCCTTGTTCCAGGATCCGGCCCTGATCCAGCACGATGATGTGATCAGCGTTGCGCACGCTGGAGAATCGGTGAGAAATCAGCAGCGTCATGCGCCCCTCGGCGTACTCGCGGAAGTGCTCGAATACGGCAGCCTCGGCCCCAGCGTCGAGGGCCGCGGTCGGTTCGTCCAGAATCAGCAGATCGGCCTCACGGCGCATGTAGGCCCGTGACAGCGCCACCTTTTGCCATTGCCCACCGGACAGTTCCTGCCCACCAACGAACCAGCGGCCCAACTGCGTGTGGTAGCCGTTGCTCAAGCGCTCGATGAAGTCGGCGGCGATCCCTTGAGTGGCCGCATCCCGCCAACGTTCCTGGTCATCGAAAGCGTCGACGTCCCCCACCCCAAGGTTTTCGCCGACCGTCATCTGGTAACGGATGTAGTCCTGAAAGATCACCCCGATGCGCTGGTGCAAGGCCTGTTCGTCCCAGTCCTGCAAATCGCTGCCGTCCAGCAGGATTCGGCCCTCGTCGGGCGTATAGAGTCGGGTAAGCAGTTTGATCAGTGTGGTTTTACCCGAGCCGTTTTCGCCCACCAGGGCCAAGCTCATGCCCGGCGTCAGGTGCAGGCTGATGTCGCTGAGCGTGGGGTGCTCGGCACCCGGGTAGCGGAAGCCCACGCGCTCGCAGCGCAGGCCGTCACCTGGGCGTGCACCGGCCTTCAGCGTACCGCGTATCGGTGCCACCGGCACCTCAAGGTATTCGTAGAGGTCAGACAGGTACAGGCCGTCCTCGTACAAACCGGCAATCGCGCTGAGGCTGGCAGTGATGGCGACTTGGCCTTGCTTGAACAGCACCAGGTACATCGTCATCTGCCCCAGTGTGGTCTGGCCGCGCCCGGTGTCCAACACCACCCAGGCGTAGGCCACGTAGAACGCGGCAGTGCCCAGTAGCCCGAGGGCAAAGCCCCAGGCGTCGCGTCGCACGGTGAGCCGGCGGTCTTCGGCGTACAAGCGCATGAAATTGTCGCGATAGCGTTGCAGCAACAACGGCGCCATGCCGAAAAGCTTCACCTCCTTGGTATGCGCCTCATGGGACAGCAATGATTCCAGGTAATTTTGATGGCGAGTTTCCGGGGCGCGACGCTGAAACAGGCGGAAGGCATTACCCGAAAAATGCGTCTCGGCGAAAAACACCGGCAGCGCGCCGAGCACCAGGATCAGCAGCGCCCACGGGGAAAAATGCACCAGCAGCACCGCAAAGCTGACCAGCGAGATAAGGTTTTGCGTGAGCCCCAGGCCTTTTGTGACGAGGCCCAGTGGCCGGGTCGACGCATCGCGGCGCACGCGCACCAACTTGTCGTAAAAGGCCGAGTCCTCGAACTGCAGCAGCGAAAAGGTCTGGGCCTTTTCCAGGATCATCAGGTTGACCTTCTGCCCCAACTGCACCCGCAGTAGCGCTTGTTGCATTGAAAGCGCCCGTTGCGCCGCGGCCAGCAACGCCAATACGCCCCCCTCGGCCAACACGTAACGCAGGACAGGCCATACCGGCGCCTGGCTGCCATTGCCATGGATCTGCATCGCCTGAACCACCGCATCGACGATCCGCTGGCCGATCCAGGCGGCGAGCGCGGGCAATAGGCCGGCGACCAGCGTTGCCACGATCAAGCCGCTGAACAAGGGGCGGGAAGTCGCCCAGACAAGACCGACCGCCCTGCCGCTCTGGGTTGAAAATGCAGTCAAACGATTGAACAACGACATTAAAGGCGCAGGCTCCGGGTGGTCAGTGACAGGCAATTGTACCGGCGAGTTCGGCAGGCTTCGCCGGTCTTGTTGATTGCTCATTGAATTCACCGTCAAGGGATGCCGCCTTGCACACTCGGGCAACGATAGCGCCTCTCAAACACTTTCTTCCCGTACGGGTACCAGCGCTCATCCCAGGCAGGCATTGCTCCCCTATCCCGGTCCACTCAACGGCGCCATACCTGCCCTTGATCACTCACGACCCACGGCTGTTGATCGGCGACGATGTGAACCCCGCCCACCCAGCGCTCTGCTGGCGCGCAGTCCAGCCAGTTCGTGCGTCCCAGCAAAACGCGCTCACCGAGAGCCGTGACGCGAATAGCGCGTTTCTGCCACTCGCCCTCCGGCTGCTCATGCACCAAAGGCTGCGGCGAATCGATCATCGGTCGCAGCAGCGCATGGAACATCAAATCACCCAGATAAGGCAGAGGCTCATAGCTCAGGCTGAGGTGGCCGAAGACTTTTCCTGAGGGCAGCTCGCCGTGGTCTGTCAACACGCGCAATATCAAGCGCTGGGTCAGACTCAACCCATCGCCCGCCCCCGGAAGCTCTTGCAGTTGCCTCGCCAGAGCAGGCCCGAGCAACGGCAACGCCGGGTGCACCTGGGCGGCGAGCCGCGCCCAGTCGCCAGGGTTTGCGCAGGTGTAGGCCGTCCATGCTTCACGCGCTAATACCAGAGCGTCTGCGCCTAACGAACGCCGCTGCGGCCAGAGCCAGGCAAGCAGATCCGGGGCCAGTTGCCCGATCCCGATGAATCGCTCAACGCCTGGAACCCGATCAATCTCGATCAATTCAAGCCTGCGCGGCAAGGCGGGCAAACTCGCGAGAATCCGAACCAGAAACAGCTGATCGTACGCATCGGCTTCGCACCACAGCACGAGCTCGCTGTCAGCACCCAGTTGCCCTAATGCCTTGCGCTGTGTGGCCTGACGCTGTTGGACATCGCGTGCCGGCAAACCAAATGCCTGCGCTACGTAAGCCGCCCGCACTGACCAGTACTCATCGTCAGGCAACGCGGGAACCGGGCCCATGACCATCGGATCATCAAACATATGAAACGAGCCTGAAAAACCTGCTATCCGCAGGCTGTGCTCGATATCGTTACCGCAGCGCCAATGCTGGACCGTCGCCTCGCCTGTAGCAGTGAAATCCGGATGGCGCGCGGCGAACGCAATACTGTCGGCATGGGCAATCAGCTTTGGCCAACTGGGAAAACCCGCCTCACGCGCCACCAGCCACTGCGTGTCGGCAAGTTGATAGTCAGGCCCCGACAAACCGATCGCGATCAACTGCGCACGGACATCGTCAGCTTCGGCGTTGTTCAGTGCTTTCAAAAGACGCTTGGCGCGCTTGCGCAGCGAGGGTAGGTCAAGAAGACCGTGACGGCGTGAAGCGTTTATGGCGGGCATGCCAACTCCTTACAGGGCTCGGTCCGCCGACAAGCCGGGAGCTGGAATGGAAAGATGAAAACGCATGCCTGGGCAACCCCTTCGCGCGGACCGCAGGCGCAGCAAACGCCCGAACGCCGACTTTAGCGGGATGGGCTCGGGGAAGCAAAGACTGGTTGAACAGGTGACCGGACATCTCAACCGCTTTTCTCAGCGGTCTGCCAGTCGGTACAGCGCCTGAGCATGGCACACCGTCAACCCGGCACGCTCCAGGTTTCGCCGGCTTTGGGAGCCAGGCAGCGCGGTCGCAGCAACCCAGTGGCAGCCGTGCTGCCGTGCTTGCTTTATTCGATGAGAAATCAGCGCTCCGTGGTAGCCGCTGCCTCGGGCATCCTTTCGGGTTGCAGCCGTCCCAAGGTAAGCAATGCCATTACTGGCCAGGTAGACCGAAGCCCCTGCGACCACGGCCCCGCCCGCTTTCAGTAGGTAGAGTTTCAGACGTGCGTCAGGCGTCTGCCCTGTAAAGGAGGCCTGATTCAGCAACCGATGCTCTGGCCTGGTATGAAAGCCACCAGCGTGCACATCTGCAAACAGAGCCTGGGTCTGCGAGGTGACTTCCTCAATTTCGAAGGAGTGCTCACTCAAGACTGCGTTTTCAATGGCGCAAACCAATTGCAAGTGAGTCCATCCCCTCAAACGCTCAAGCGTTGATTCGCCCACAAAAGCGCTCGGCTTCAGTGCCGACGGTGTTCCGATAAGAGGGGTCACGGTCGAATGCGCCGCTGACTCATTCAGCAACTTCAATACGGCCTGCGGTTCATTCGCGATGTCACCGTAGATGCGGTTGAGCATCGGGCTGGGCGATGCGTTCACCTGGAAGCACGGAAAGCCTGCGTTGGAAAAAACACGTGCGCCATAAGGATTTCCGCTGACCGCTAACAGTCGCTCAACGCGCGAACGTAAATACTCGCTTTCTGCGGCCTCAATGCCATGAGCCAGTTCAACATCCATGTTGTTATCCTTTCTGGAGTTTCCAAGCGCGATAAGCGCATCGACCATACGCATGCGTCCAGGCAAACCGGCCGACTCCACTCGGCGATCGATGAGTGGGGTGGTCAGTAGACAGGGATCACATGCGGCGCCTCGATCCTGGCTTTCAGCCGGTCTGCAAACGCCACGGCTTCTGCCATGTTACGGAAGCTCACCGGATAATCATTCAGCTTCACCAGCCAGTCGGAACCGCAGAACGCTTTTTCGATCGTGATGACCATGGGTGCAGGCCTCCCTCAGTTTAGAGTTAGCCACCGAAGACAACCTGAACGTTCAACGACGGTGAGTTTAAGCGGGTTGCAGACTAGCACTGCTGGCGCGTCCAGCCGTAAAAAAGGACGACCGGTTATGTGCTTCGTTTGAAGGCGCGAACGGCGCCGTCATAGTCTGCTTTCAAAAGTGGGATAACAGCCAGAAAGGCATTGCGCACGGGTCTGTTACAGGTCCGATGCGCACCGTTTAAGCAGGTCACGAATCGGCTCCCGCACATTGCGTTTGCCCATGTCCTTACGGCTAATCCAACGGCAATCGTCAATTTCATTCAGGGGGCGAGGTTTCTTGGACGACGTCCGCCGGGCCTCGAACAGGAAGTGCACCACGTTGTCTTGCCTGTACTGGGAAACATAGGCCAGCCGATCAAAACTGAGGCCCGTTTCCTCTGCCATCTCTCGCTTCGCCGCCTGCAGCGGGGTCTCCCCTCGCTCAACGCGTCCGCCGGGCAAATTCCACTTTGAACGACGCTTGCGGACGAACAGTATCTCCCCATCCCGGCGGTAGATCACCGTGGCGCGGCGCTTCAAGCCCTTGTGTTTGGCCGTACTGGCTTGCGTGGCAACCATAGGTCATCCCGTTGGCAGTGACATCACGTCGTTAGGAAATCCGATTGGGGTTTTACGACGCTTTCACCATCTTGACCCTGGAAGGTGTCGATCTGATGACGGTGTAAATGGATCGGTCATGTGCGAACACGGGTATCGGCGTCCGCGCACAGACCTTGACCCTGGCTGACAGGGACAGTTCCGGTGGGTTTACCGATTCTCGATTAGGGGATGCAATTTCGTTTTTTAGCGCCGGCGTAGCCATACTCAGTCACATGACGCCTGCTCAAAGGACAGACTCCTTAACCGACCTCCATCCGCGTAGAGCGATGATCAGCCCCCGACACTGACGTACAGCTGCCAATACACTGGAAACCTTCCAATGGATTACGTGATCCGAAAGGCAACATCCACGGACGCTCCCGCAATCAGCGAGATCGTCGAGGCCGCGCTGCGTGAGTCCAATGCCCGGGATTATTCAGCCGAAGTCATTGATCAGGTCGTGCAGAGTTTTTCACCCGAACGCATCCTGCGCTTTCTGACCGTGCGTCAGGTGTATGTCGCCACCCTCGACAGTCGTATCGTCGCGACGGGGAGTCTTGATCAAAATGCGGTGCGAAGCGTGTTCGTCCACCCGGCGTATCAGGGACGGGGCATAGGCCGTGGTTTGATGGCGACTGTCGAGTCGGTGGCCGCGAAGGCTGGCGTCGAACGGTTGCTTGTCCCCTCCTCGATCACTGCCCAAGGTTTCTACCGTTCTCTCGGGTTCGTGAAACGCCGAGATGAGGTTCAGGGCGCCGAGCGCACGGTCATCATGGAAAAGGTGTTGGCTGCGGCTGATCACTCAGATATGAAATGAACGCTTGGGCCGGCATGGCTTTGGCGAAGAACCAGCCTTGAGCATAACGAACCTGGCGGGAACGTAAGTAGGCCAATTGGTCTGCTGTTTCCACGCCTTCAGCCACAATGGCCAAACCCAGTGTATTCGCCATGTCGATCAAATGGTCGATCAGCACCGGTGAGGTCTGTCGTTGGGAAATGCTCTCGACAAAAGACTTGTCGATTTTCAGGATATCCAGCGACAGCTGTTGCAGGTATTGCAAGCTGGAATACCCCGTTCCGAAGTCATCCAGCGCGGTGACGTAACCCAGCGCCCGGACCTTGCTCAACGTTTCCTTGGCCGGTTGCAAATCCATGAACCCGGTCTCGGTAGCCTCTAACCAGATCTGTGATGGAAGGACGCCAGCCCGCTCCCTCATCTCGTCCAGAACGGCAATGAAACGACCACTGCTGACGTCGGCTGCGCAGAAATTAATGGCGACATGCAGTGAGCGGTCATTCACCAGCAGCGTGCCCAGATCGTGCATCACTTGGGTCATGACCTGATCGGTAATGGCCAGGATCAATCCGCTCTGTTCTGCCAACGGGATGAAAGTATCGGGGGGTACTGTCCCTTGACCGGGCTTTATCCACCGGACCAGCGCCTCTGCTCCTACGCATCGACCGTGTTCCAGCTCAATGATCGGCTGATAATGCACAACGAATTCCTGATTTTTGACCGCGCGCTCGAGTTCGGCCAGCGGTGAAAGACGTCGCTTTGATATCCGGACTATGCCAAGTATCGGGAATGCTGCCAGCAAGGCCCCGGGCGCAAGCATGTACAGCGCGTGCCTTAACAGGATGCGCAATAGCTCGGAACGGGGTATCGCAGCGACCGCGATCCAGGAACCCTGGCGAACCGACGTGTAGAGGTACCCGTCCCTGAGCCCGCTGGTCGGGCCCGGATGCGCCAGCGCCACGATGGATTCAGTGCCCTGATTGCTGGCACGGACCAGATCACCATTGATGGTTGATACGGCCAACCTGACCCGATGATCGAACAGCACATCGAGCAGTTGCTCCGAGTCCACAAGCACGTTAAAGGCGGCATATTCCAGCGCCATCAATGGCTTGGCTGACTCGAGCAGGGGCGACACGCCCATCGAGATTTTTATGCCATCTTCCGTCGTAAAGTCCGCAGGCCATGGATCGATTTTCTTACCGATCATTCCCTAGGAGCCACAGACAAAGATGTCCTCATGAACGTAGCCGACCGATTTCACTGAGAGCGTATTGACCGCCACCAAGCGCATCTGGTCGATGCTTTCCGGACTGCAGGGGCGCAGGTCGCTGGACGCCACCGACTTCAACGCCTCAGACGCTTGAAGCAGTGTCGACTGAGCACGCTGAGACAATAAACCCGCCATTTCCTCTAGCTGGCGCTCGGTGCTGTTAAGCGTCAGCAGCCATCCAATACCGCCCATGACACCCAACGCCAGACACGTGACGAGTGCACTCGCAATGACGCCCTGCCAAATTACTGACGACCGCATCGACCCGCCTTGCTGATAAAGAAATGGACTGACTGTCCGAACGGCGAAACGATAGCTTATCGCGACAGAATGTGTCTGGCTTGATCTTCTTCGGTAGTGGTGAGCCGATCAGTCAATGCTGAAGCTGATCGTATAAGGCACAGCCTCGCCACGTCTGGCGGATGCACGCATCTGAAACACCTGCACCGTGTACTTGCCCGACGCGGGCAACGCTGCGGTCCAGTCCGAGCCGACACCACCGGTGCCCAGCGCAGTGGCTTCGCCCGGTTTGTCGCCGGGCGCGAAAACGTTGTAGTTGGCGTTATGGCTGCCCGTGATCCGTACCGTCAGATGCTGGCCTGACTTCGCTGAGAGGACGTACTGAACGCTGTCATAGCCTTTGAATGTTCCTTTGAGCTGCGCACTGCTCGCCCCTTTGGCAAAGCTGACCGGCACAGTAGTCACCTTATCGGCGGCCCAGCAGGTTGAGGAAATGAAGGTGAAGGCCAAACCGTAAATCATCGCGTTGTTCATGAGCCTTCCTCAGTAAATGACAGACAGTGCACTTGGATAAACGCTGAAGAGCGTGGAGCATTGCTTTACGTGACATGCTGGCCAGGCGTTACGCCAGGCCAGTTACATCCGCGTTTTTTTACATCATAGCGGGTGTTTTTTAACAGGAATTCTCAGAGCCATTCGACGATCACTCGCAGCACGGAGAAGCGCCCGATTGTCCCCCTTCATTCAGTCGAGGCGTTTGCCGGCAGTCTCCTTGACCATGGTCACACCGATGAGGGTCGCGCACAGGCAAAGCATCACGTAAAACGCAGGAGCATGTACGTCACCCGTGACGCTGATCAGCCCGGTGGCGAAAAATTGCGCGAAACCGCCGAAGATCGATACGCCGAGACAGTAGACCAGTGACAACCCCGTCGCCCGGATAGCGCGAGGAAACAACTCCGTCAGCATGACCACCGACGGCACCGTGATCATCACCATCAAAAATGTTGTGCTGATCGAGACCATCATCAGCGTGGTGAGTGTCGGGTAGTGGGACATCAAGACAAAAGCGGGATAGATAAGACACAGCATCGGAAGACTGCCCAACAGAACCGTACGACGTCGTCCTATACGGTCGCTCAGCTTGCCCGCCCACAGAGACAGAAAAATTTGCACCAATGCCCCCAGACACGAGGCGCCGATACCCGCTTGCATGGGCAGGTGCAGCACGGCAACGGTGTAGTTGGTCATATAGTCCAGGACGATATAGCTTGTAGCGGTCCCGCCGATCGCCATTAGCACGCCAGCCACCAACGCCCGACGATGGTGAGTGAATATCTGGCGGAGTACCGGCGTCGCCGATGCTTTTGAACGCGTATGTGCAGCGGTTTCGCGGAGATGGCGACGGATGTACACGCCCACGGGCAACACCAGCAAGCCGACGAAAAAAGGCACCCGCCAGCCCCAGCTTTCCAGCGCATCGGTGCTCAGACTCGCGCTCAAAGCGAGGCTAATGACCGAGCCCATCAGAAAGCTCAATCCCTGACTGAAGAACTGCCAGCTGCCATAGAAACCGCGATTGTGATCGTCGGCATACTCCATCAGCATCGCGGTCGAGGCGCCCACCTCGCCTCCGATGGCAAAGCCCTGTATCAGACGAGCCGCCACGATCGTGATCGGTGCAGCGATGCCTATCTGCGCATAGGTGGGCGTCAGCGCCAGCGCGGCAGAGCCCACCGCCATCAGACTCAAGGTCAACAACATCGCCGGCTTGCGACCCGCGCGGTCTGCGTACGAGCCGATGATCAGCCCCCCAAGGGGACGCATGACAAACCCCAGACCAAACGTCGCCAGCGCCAGTAGCAGCTGACCTGTCGCGCTCTGAGCCGGGAAATACTGACGACCTATCAATGTCGCAAAGAAACTGAAAACCGAGAACTCGAAGAACTCGAGCGCCGATCCCAGGGTGATCGCCGCGATGGCCCGGGAACTGAGCTCCGGGCGTGCGTCGCCGTCCTCGATCGCGTGATGGTTAACGATGGTGGGCATATTGACTCCTCTGCCCTGGCAAACGCATTACGCCAGGGCCTTCATAAGGTGAGAGATCAAGCCAGAAAGGCTTCTACCAGACGAACCCAGTAACTGGCGCCCAGTCCCAGACACGCGTCATTGAAGTCGTACCCGGGGTTGTGGACCATGCAGCCCCCCTCACCGTCCCCGTTACCGATCACCAGGTAGCAGCCCGGGCGTTGCTCAAGCATCACGGCAAAATCTTCGCTTCCCGTCAGTGGCGCGAGGTCGCTTATCAGCCCGTCACTCCCGACCCAGTCCAGAGCAACCTGCTGTGCGAACCTGGTGCTCTGCTCATCATTGATCAACGCCGGGAAGCGTTGCGCTTCGTCAACTTCAACGGTGGCGATCGCGCCAAAGCTGGCTGCCTGGGCCGTCGCCACAGCGTTAATCCGATCAATCAGGTGGTCGCGGGTATCCGGTTTCAGCGCCCTGACGCTCAGTTGCAACTGGCATTTGTCCGGTAGCACGTTAGGGGCAATGCCCGCATGAAACGAGCCGACCGATACCACCGCGCAATCCAGAGGATCGACGTTGCGCGACACAATGCTTTGCAGCGCCATGACGATTGCAGACCCGGCCAGCACGGTATCTGTGGCCTTGTGTGGCATCGCCCCGTGTCCACCGACGCCTTGTACGGTGATGGTCACCGTGTCCGTTGAAGCCATGAAGGGCCCCGAACGAAACCCGAACTTTCCAACGGGCAATCCCGGCATATTGTGCAGTGCGAACACGGCGTCACACGGGAAGCGATCAAACAGGCCGTCTTCCAGCATTTTGCGTGCGCCGCCATCGCCCTCTTCAGCAGGCTGAAAGATCAGCACCAGCGTCCCGTCGAACTCGCGACTGTGTGCAAGGTGTTTGGCAGCCGCCAGCAATATCGCCGTGTGTCCGTCATGCCCACACGCATGCATTTTCCCCTCGTGGCGGCTGGCGTATGGCAGGCCCGTCTGCTCCACAATGGGCAGCGCATCCATATCGGCGCGAAGCCCGATGACCTTTTGACCGCCCCCTACCTGCAGGCGGCCGACCACACCCGTGCCGCCCATCCCGCGATCCACCTCATAGCCCCACTCCAGCAGTTTGCTGGCGATGAGGTCACTGGTGGCGAACTCCTCAAAGCTCAGTTCCGGGTGAGCATGCAGGTGCCGACGCAGCGAAATCATCTCTTCCTCGATTGCCTGGATGCCGGGTAACACGGACGATTGGGTCATCATATTTCCTTGTTGTTATGTACATGGGCGGGCATTCTGCGAACCCGATCATAGGGAGCTGGTTGTCTTGCCGGCAGTCGCAAATTGGTTGGCCTGACAACCATTGGTTAGCAGGCGCCATTACAGGAGGCACTCATGAAACTGCATCAGTTGCAGGCATTGGTCGCGATTGCAGACTGCGGCAGTATTCGTGCCGCTGCCCGCCGAATGCAGGTGTCACAGACCGCCGTGGCCAAGGCGTTGCGAGAGCTTGAAAGCCAGTTGCAGCTCCCCCTTCTGGTTCGCAATGCCAGCGGCGTGATGCTCACCCAATACGGGCGGTCGCTGCTGCTGCACGCCAGACAAATGCTCGGTCAACTGGAACAGGCGGAGCTGGAGTTGGCGCACCTGCGTGGTCAGGCGGAGGGTCATCTGCGGCTGGGTATTTCTCCCTGGATGGGAATGACCCTGCTGCCAGAAGTGGTGCTGCTGTTTCGGCAAAAAATGCCGCAGGTGCGACTGGAGATTTTCGAGGGCTTGATGGCCGTCACCCTGCCTCGGCTAAGGGACGGCACCATGGAGTTCGCCGTCGGTCTGGTCTCAGGGTTGCTGCCCCGACCGGAGTTCAAAAGCGAGCCATTGTTTTCCTACAAGATGGCGGTCGTTGCGCGTCGGGGACACCCAAAGCAGCACTGCCGCTCAATGCAGGATCTGCTGGATCAGGACTGGGTGGTCAATTACCCGGATGCCGACCACGAAAGCTTCATGACCGAACTGTTCTGGCAACATGATGCGCGCATCGCCGTAGAGCGGGTCCAACGGGCACATTCGCTTCAACTGATGCTGTCGCTCATGGAGCAGACGAACATGCTCAGCTATTGCCCCGAGCCCATGCTGACCGTGCCCATGTTCAAGGAGCGCATTGTAAAGCTTGAGCTGTCCGAGACATGTGCGACCGACACCATCGGAATCGTGACCCCGCGCAATGCCCAACTGGGAAGCGCGGCACAGTGCTTTGTAGAGTCCCTGCTGCACGTCATACGGCGCCGATCCCGCTCGTCGAAGCCGGAAGATCGACACCTGTTTGACACGCTCCAGCGACTGACCTGAGCAGAACGCGCTCAGGGCCGTGCACACCGCTTCTCGCCATTGATTGAATTCACCCATTAAGATGGCCGCCTGACTCCTGGCTTCAACGACCGGGGTGACATCAAGCCAGAGTGCGCAAAATGCTTGAATCGGAACTCAAGGCCTTCTACATGGTTGCCCAGCTGGGCAGCGTGACCCTTGCCGCCAAGAAACTGGGCCTGAGCCAACCCACGGTGACCAATCAGATTCGCCAGTTGGAGAGCCAGTTCGCGGTCGAGCTTTTTTACCGTGGCGGCAGGCGTTTGACCTTGAGTGAAACGGGCGCCCGCTTGCTGCCGCTCGTCAAACCCATGATGTCCCAGAGCTCGAACATCGAGTTTTTCCTGAACAACGCGAGCAGCAAAGCCGGGAAGTTGCGCATCGGTGCCACCGCGCCCTATTACATTCTCGATCTGGTGAAGGCGTTTCGTGAGCTGCACGGATCGCAAGTCAGTCTGGAGTTGGGCAACTCCCAACAGATGATCGAAGCCCTCGATGATTACCGCGTTGACCTGGTGACGTCATCTCAACAGCTCACCGATGCCCGACTTTACTGTTTGCGACTGGGGCAGGATCCGCTGGTACTGGTGGTCCATCGTAGCCATCCGCTTGCGAACCAGAGCCGCATTGCCTTGAGCGCCATCGCCAGTCACTGCGTGCTGATGCGGGAACAAGGCTCCCACACCCGCCAGCTCACTGAAGAGATGCTGGGCAACGCCCGGCTCACCCTTGAAAACGTCATTGAAATCGGCAGCCGGGAAGCCATCCGTGAAGCGGTGCTTCGCAACATTGGGGTCAGCATCATCGCCCGCCATGAAGTTCCGGACAGTCAGGAGCTGCGCATCGTGACGATTCATCAGGCGGCCATGCTCGACGAATTTCTCTACTGCCTCAAAGAGCGTCGTGCTGCGCGCCTTATCGATGACTTCCTGCAAGTCGCGCAAAAACGCTTCGGTTAAGCCGCGGACTTGATCAACAGGATCCCTACGGTGACCGTGACCGCCGCGATCAACCGGCGCCGTCCAAAGGGTTCTTTGAACAGCAGCGTGGCAATCACTGCGCCGATGATCACGCTGCTTTCCCTCAGGGCGGCAATTTTCGCGACGTGATCCAGCGTCATGGCCCACAGCACCAGTGCATAGGCGGCGCAATACGTCAGGCCTCCGAATACCGATAACCGCCAATGGTTCTGCAGATGAATACACAGAGCCTGACGGCGCCGCCGGGCTGCGAACAGCGGGATCGGCACACTCAGCACTAACGTGAAATACACCAGGTACGACAGCACGCCCTGCGCACTTCGCACACCTTGAGCATCTATCACCGTATACAGCGCGACACACACGCCGGCCGCCAGCGCATTACGCGGCGCGTGCCACTGTTCGGTCACGTGTAACAGGCTCAGGACGCCCAAGGATAAAATCACCACGCCCACCATCCCCGGCAGGGATAACGATTCACCCAGCCAACAGGCGGCAAACACCACCACCAGCAACGGGGGCACTCCCCGAACCAATGGGTACACCTGGCCGAAGTCCCCGAAGTGGTACGCGCGAATCAGGAAATACCGATAAAACACATTGACCACGGCAGACAGCACGATCAGCCCCCATACCGGCAATGAGGGCAATTCGACAAAGGGCACGGCCATCAGCGCAACGACGAACGCCACACCGTCGACTGTCGCCATCGAAGACAGTCGATCATTACTGGACTTGACCACTGCGTTCCAGCTGGCGTGCATGAATGCAGAGATCAAGACCAGCAGTGTGGCCAGATTGGTATCGGACATGAGGAGGCTCGCTGTAGGAAGGCCGTCAGCATGCCGACGCGACAACCATCAATCCAATCGGTTCTAGAACGATCCTGCATCAGTAGAACTTATGATCGGGTGTATTTGCCGACGGCAGCGCTCGGCCTGAAGAACGTCCATTCGGCTGAGAAACTGCCAAAAACGCTATGGATTCATAGCCATTTTTGCGCAGCAGAAAACGACGGAATTAATCCAAGAAACCCAATTCAAGCCATTGAATAACATAGCTTTTATTGGTTTATTCTGGTGAATCAAGCCGGGTTATTTGCGCCGCCCTGGTTTTTTTTCGGTTTTGTATTTGCGGGTCAATTTTCTGCGTGATACATCAAATCCAAGCGAGCTGACACCCGCATGGCAACGACAGATTGCCGGCCTTCGCTTCTTTCCTACCTGCCCGTCAATTGTTCATTTCCGTTGTTTTACATCGGTACCACCCTTGCTATGGGTGGCTTGCATTGCACAGGGAAACCTCATGGCTCCTACAGTTACTCAACTATCTACCGTGCCGCTATCGGTTCAAGGCGTTGGTAAGTCCTACGGCAAACTGAGCGTCCTCGATGACGTGTCGCTCGGGGTCGAGGCCGGAGAACTCGTATGCCTGCTCGGCCCTTCAGGGTGCGGCAAAACCACCCTGCTGCGCATTATCGCGGGCCTGGAAAAGCTGGACGCGGGCCGTTTGATACTCGGCAACAAGGACATAACGCGCGCTCATCCACACCAGCGCGATTACGGCATCCTGTTCCAGTCTTATGCCTTGTTTCCCAACCTGACCATTGCCCAGAACATTGGCTACGGCCTGAGCACACGCAACCTGCTGCACGCTCAAATACGAGAGCGCGTGGAGGAAATGCTTGAGCTCGTGGGCCTCACAGCGATTGCAGGTAAGTACCCGGGCCAATTGTCCGGCGGGCAACAACAACGTGTGGGCCTTGCGCGGGCTTTGGCGCCTTCCCCTTCGTTGCTGCTGCTTGATGAGCCAATGTCCGCCCTGGATGCCAAGGTGCGCGAACACCTGCGCCATGAACTCCGCGCCCTGCAAAAGAAGCTTGGCATCACCACCGTCATGGTCACCCATGACCAGGATGAAGCCATGGTGATGGCGGACCGCATCGCCGTGATGAATCAAGGACGGATCGAGCAGTTCGACACCCCGGAAAACATCTATCGCTCGCCCGCCACGCCTTTTGTTGCCAACTTCATTGGCCATGCCAACTGGCTTGAGTATCAGAGCCTGAGTGATGGCCAGGCTCACGTTGGATCGGTGTCGCTGCAACTCGATAAGCCTCATGCCGGAGGGCCGGGCCGACTTTTTTGCAGACCCGAAGCGCTGCGCGTCGATAACTTGGCCCAACCCTCGAACAGCATGGCCGCCCGCGTCATCGAAAAGCTGTTTCTGGGCAACCGCTACCGGCTCACCGTTGAGCTGGAGCAACTTCGCGGCCAGCACCTTGTTGCAGAAGTCAGCGCTGACCTCAACGCCGTGCAGTTGAACGCTGACCGGGTATGGCTGACGTTTCCGCCCCATTGCTTGCGAGCGTTTCCAGGAGTCGGCCAATGACCAGTCTGCGCCTGCCCCAGTCGCGTGAGTTGCCACCTCAGCCGAAAACCAATTCGTCCGCGGCGGCGAAGCTGGACCTGCTGTTCAGCGGCGGATTAAAGCTGGTCATGGTGATGGTGCTCGTAGTCGGGCTCGCCCTGCCACTGATCGCCATGCTGAGCAAAGTCACCGATGTACAAAACGGAATCGCCGGCGTTTGGCAGATGCTGTCGAGTTCCCGATTTTTATGGCTGTTGGGCAACAGCATCAAGGTTTCACTCAGCACGGTTGCGTTGGTGGTGCCCGCCGCGTACCTCTTCGCTTATGCCCTGCAACGCAGCTGGATACCCGGCAAGGCGCTGCTGCGCAGCATCTCGCTGCTGCCGCTGATGGCACCGTCGATGCTCTCGGCCATCGCGCTGATTTACTTGTTCGGAAATCAGGGGCTTCTCAAATCCTGGTTCCCGGACGGCATCTACGGCTACAGCGGAATTGTGCTGGGCCAAGCGTTTTACAACTTCCCCATGGCCCTGATGATCCTCATCTCGGCGCTGGGTCTGGCAGACGCACGCCTGTACGACGCGTCGCTGAGCATGGGCGCGACTCACTGGAAAACCTTCCTGAATGTCACGTGGCCGAGCACCCGGTACGCGGTGTTTGCCGCCAGCTGCCTGGTTTTCACCCAGACGATCACCAACTTTGGTATTCCCGTCGTGATTGGCGGGGACTATCAGGTGCTGGCGATGGAGGCGTACAAATCAGTGGTGGGCCAGCAGAAGTTTTCCGAGGGCGCACTGATTGGCAGCATCCTGCTGGTGCCTGCGCTGATCAGTTTTGCGGTTGACGTGTGGATGCGCCGCTTGCGCGGAGGCCAGGTCAGCAGTCAGGCAGCCGCCTATGTGGCGCCGGACAACGGCCTTCGGGACTCCGTTCTGCTGTTGGCCGCAGGCATTGTCGCCCTCGCGCTGTTGAGCCTGGTGGTGGTCGCAGTCGGGGCTTCGCTGATCAACTTCTGGCCCTATGATCTGTCGGTTTCACTTCGTCATTACGACTTTGAAACCAATGGCGATGTTGGCTGGCTGGCCTACCGCAACAGCTTGATGCTGGCCAGCCTGACAGCGCTGATCGGCACCCCGGTGATTTTCACGTGCGCCTACCTCATGGAAAAAACCCGCAGCGGGTGGCTCGACAATCTGCTGCGACTGCTGTGCATGCTGCCGATGGCGGTGCCAGGTCTGGTCATGGGCCTGGGGTATGTATTTTTCTTCAACCATCCCGATAACCCATTGAACGGGATGTACGGTGGCATCGCGTTGATGGTCGTGTGCTGTGTGATGCGCTTCCTGACGCCGGCTCAAATGACGGCGACTACCGCACTGCGTCAGCTGAACGAAGAGATCGAATACGCCTCGCTGTCGTTAAAAGTCCCGCTGATCACCACCTATCGGCGTGTCACGCTGCCCATCTGCCTGCCCGCGCTGCTCGAAGTTTTCCGCTACCTGTTCGTCTCTTCGATGACGTCCGTGTCCGCACTGATTTTCCTCTACAGCCCCGACACCGTGCTCGCCGCCGTCGCGGTGCTCAACCTGGATGACGCAGGCAACATCGGCGCCGCTGCGGCGCTGTCCTCGCTGATTCTTCTGACCTCGGCACTCGTCTCACTTGCGCTGTACCTGCTCTCGCGCGGCCTGCTCAGGCATACCCAGCACTGGCGAACCGGGCACGCCTGACCCCCGACATTCCTGCTGCCAACCTTCCACCTAAAGAGACCTACCATGATTAAATCCTGGACTACAGCCGTTGCCGCCGTTCTTGGTTTTGGCGTTGCCGCCAGCGCCTTCGCCAGTACAGAACTGACCGTTTACACGGCCATGGAAAACGAACAGCTGGCCGGTTACAAAAAAGCCTTTGAAGCCAAAAACCCTGATATCCAGATCAAGTGGGTACGGGACTCCACCGGCATCATCACCGCCAAGCTGCTGGCAGAAAAATCCAACCCGCGAGCCGATGTCATCTGGGGACTCTACGCCTCAAGTGTGGCGCTGCTGGGCAAAGAGGGAATGCTGGAGGCTTATGCGCCCAAGGATGTGGAGAAAGTCGATCCTCGTTTTCGGGACAAGCAGGTCCCGCCGCTGTGGGTCGGCAACGGGGTCGAGGCGACGGCGGTGTGCGTGAATACGGTGGAGGCGAAAAAGCAGAACCTCCCCATCCCGACGAGTTGGGAAGACCTGACCAAGCCGGTGTACCAAGGCAAAATCGTGATGCCTAACCCTGCCTCTTCCGGCACCGGTTATTCAGCGGTCAATGCCTGGATACAAATCATGGGCGAACAAAAGGCCTGGGATTTCATGGACAAGCTGCACGCCAACATCGGCCAATACACCCACTCGGGCTCCAAGCCTTGTACCCAAGCCGCCATGGGCGAGTACCCGATCGGCATTTCCCTCGACTTCCGCGCCATCACCCTGAAACGCCAAGGTGCCCCGCTGGACATCGTGCTCCCTACCGAAGGGCTCGGGCTGGACATCAACGCAGTCGCGTTGATCAAGGGTAGCCACAACCTGGAGGCGGCGAAAAAGCTGGAGGACTTCGCCGTGAGCGAACAGGCATTCCTGCTGTACCAGCCCAACGCTGCGGCGCTTGCCCGTCCGGAGTTCAACAGCAAGCTGGCGGAGATGCCGGCCGCCTACTATGACCGTCTGATCACGGTTGATTTTGACAAAGCCGGCAGTCAGCGTGCTGGTGTGCTGGAGAAGTGGCGCGCTCGCTACGACGGTAAATCCGAACCGAAGAAATAAGCCCGGAACTCGCCTCCCCATAGCGGCCACACCGCGTGTGACCGCTATGACTTACGCTGAATCCACACGCCCATCAAGGGCCATGAAGGCCGCGATCAAGCGCGACTCACTGCGTCGCTCCAGGCACCCGATCATGTGACGGTTGGTCAGCCCCTCGCCCACAATGGGCACCGCGATCACTCGCGGGTCGTGGCTCAGCTCGACCGACGACACAATGCCAATCCCCAGATCAGCAGCCACGGCTTCAGTCACCGCTTCGCGACTGTCCAGCTCCAGCAACACCCGAGGTTGAACGCCTGCCTGTTCGCATGCCTTATCGAAGGTACGTCGAGTGATCGAGCTCGGCTCGCGCAACACCATGATCTGCTGATCCAACTGGTTGATGTCGATCCGCTTGCCGGCCAACGAGTGGCCTTGCGGAACCAGTGCGCAGATCTGCGAAGGCGGCATTTCCTGCAAGCGCAGACCTTTGCGCGGTTCGACCTCAGTCATCACCGCCACATCGGCGTGCTCGGACAACAGCGCTGCCAGGGTTTCCTGGGCATTCCCCAACCGAAGGTTGACCACGACCCCGGGGTATCGGGCACGCAAGCGGGCGATCATGGGCATGACCCGGTGCGGGCCATCGGCCGCGACTTCCAGACGTCCGGTCAGCAGTTGGCGATTGGACTCCAGCAATGCCTGTGCCTCCTCGACCAGTCCGAACATCGCCCGGGTAATGGCCGCCAGTTGAATGCCTTCCTGGGTCAGCTCTACGCGCCTGGCCGTCCGTCGCAGCAAGGTGATCTGGTAATGCTCCTCCAGCATTTTCACGTGGCCGGTGACCGCGGGCTGACTGATGAACAACCGCGCGGCAGCACGGGTAAAGCTGCCTTCGCGGGCGACGGCGTCAAATGCGCGGAGTTGAAACAGGTTCATATCTATCGGCCTGACTTATACCTTGGATAACAACAAACAATTTGCTTGATACCCGGCGCGATTGCAACCTGTGCTCCGTACCTTAAGCCACCCCTGAGAAATCACTATGAGCACTGCTGCGCCGATTCTGTTGACCCCAGGCCCCCTCACCACCTCAACCCGTACCCGTCAGGCGATGATGATGGATTGGGGGTCTTGGGACGGGGACTTCAATGAAATGACGGCCAGCCTGCGTGAGCGACTGCTCACGATCATCAATGGCCAGGACTCCCACTATTGCGTGCCGCTGCAAGGCAGCGGCACGTTCGCCGTCGAGGCTGCCATCGGCACATTGGTGCCCCGTAACGGCAAAGTACTGGTGTTGGTCAACGGTGCGTATGGGCAGCGACTGGCAAAGATCTGCAGCGTACTGGGCCGCGCCTACAGCACATTCGAAACGGCCGAGGATCAGCCGACCACCGCAGACGATGTCGACAGACTGCTCAGTGAGGACCGCGACATCACCCACGTCGCACTGATCCACTGCGAAACCAGCACGGGCATACTCAATCCGCTGCAAGCCATCTCGGAAGTGGTCGCAAGCCACGGCAAGCGGCTGATCATTGATGCGATGAGTTCGTTCGGGGCGCTGCCCATCGATGCGCGTGAGCTGCAATTCGATGCACTGGTCGCCGCGTCAGGCAAATGCCTGGAGGGGGTTCCGGGCATGGGCTTTGTGTTCGCCAACAAGCAGACACTGGATCAGGCGCAAGGCAATTCGCATTCGTTGGCGATGGATCTCCACGACCAGAACAGCTACATGGCCAAAACAGGTCAATGGCGCTTTACGCCCCCAACCCATGTCGTCGCAGCCCTTCACGAAGCGCTTCTGCAATACGCCGAAGAAGGTGGACTGCCGGCTCGTCATCAGCGTTACGCGCAAAACTGCAGAACACTGCTGGACGGCATGAGCGCGATGGGGCTGAGCAGTTTTATCCCCGCAGACATTCAGGCGCCGATCATCGTCACCTTCCATGCGCCCGACAGTCCGAACTACCGCTTCAAGGACTTCTATGAACGCGTCAAGGCCAAGGGCTTTATTTTGTACCCGGGCAAACTGACCCAGGTTGAAACCTTCCGCGTCGGCTGTATCGGCTGCGTTGACAGCCGCGGCATGCAGGGCGCCGTGGACGCCATCGGCCAGGCCCTGCGTGAAATGCAAGCCATCTGAACCCTCACCTCAGCGGAATCCAATCATGAACTACAACAACCCAGCTAAAACCCAGGCACTGATTCTCGATTGGGCGGGCACCGTCGTCGACTTCGGATCGTTTGCGCCCACTCAGATCTTCGTCGAGGCGTTCGCCGAGTTTGACGTAGCGGTTTCTATCGAAGAGGCACGCGGCCCTATGGGGATGGGCAAGTGGGATCACATTCGCACGCTATGCGACCTTCCGGCGGTCAGCGAGCGGTACAGAAAAGTCTTTGGACGCGCGCCGAATGACGACGACGTCACGGCCATTTACAACCGTTTCATGCCCTTGCAGATCGAGAAAATCGCGACTCACTCTGCGCTCATTCCCGGCGCGCTGTCGACCATTGATGGCCTGCGCAAACAAGGCCTGAAGATCGGATCCTGCTCCGGCTATCCGGCAGTGGTCATGGAAAAAGTGGTCGAGCTGGCTCGGCAAAACGGCTATGTCGCCGACCACGTCGTGGCAACGGATGAAGTGCCCAACGGGCGCCCGCACCCTGCTCAGGCGCTGGCCAATGTGATTGCCTTGGGCATCAGCGATGTCGCCGCCTGCGTCAAAGTCGACGATACGGCACCTGGCATACTCGAGGGGCGCAGTGCGGGCATGTGGACCGTGGCGCTGGTGTGCTCCGGCAACGCACTGGGCCTCACCTACGAGCAATACAAAGCGTTGAGCTCAGATGCACTGGCCAGTGAGCGCAGTCGTATTCACGGCCTCTTCGAAGGCGCTCGCCCTCACTATCTGATCGACACCATCAACGAACTTCCGGCCGTTATCGCGGACATCGACCGACGTCTGGCAGCCGGTGAAGTGCCTCAGGCCTCATGACCGACACGCTGAGACAGTTCTCAACTCAGTAGGCTCTATCGACAGCCGATGCAATGCGCATCGGCTGCTTCATATCTGCAGGCGTGGGCCATTGCCCAACCATCTGCCACACCTTTCGCTATCGGCTGGACCGATACAAACCCCGAATCAATCGATTTGAGCATTGCTCGCCACGCCCTGATCATGACTTCCAGAAAACAACAACAACAACAACAACAACAAGAGGAAGCACCATGCCCGCCCATTTCCACAACCCTGTCGCCACTTACTTTGGCAGTGGCAGCCTCAGCCAGATCACTGCGCTGACCGCTGGCCAAAAAGTGGCGCTGGTGACGTTCCCCGAAGCCCGCGGTCTGGGATTGATCAAACAGGTCGAAGACTTGCTGGGCGAGCGCCTGGTCTACGTCTTCGAAGACGTTCAGCCCAATCCCGATGTCAATCAATTGCGGTCGGTCTACGAGCATTTCTGGCAGCACGCCGAGCACTGCGACGTGGTGTTCGCCTTGGGCGGCGGCAGTGCGATAGACACTGCCAAAGCGCTGATCGTGGGCACCGAATCGGGTCACTTCGATGAGTTGCTGGCACTGCTGGCGCAGGGCAATCCCTTTACGCCTGCTCGCTGTAAATCACTCATTGCAGCGCCCACGACCGCAGGCACCGGCAGCGAAGTCACGCCATGGGCGACGATCTGGGATTCGGCGCAGAAGAAAAAATACTCGCTGCACCTGGAATGCACCTGGCCGAAAGCCGCCATCGTCGATCCCGACCTGATGCTCACAGTGCCGGCCAGCGTCACGGTTTCCACCGGACTTGACGCGCTGTCCCATGCACTGGAGTCGATCTGGAACGTGAACGCCAACCCGATCTCGGACACCTTTGCCGTTTCGGCCATCGAGGAAGTGTTCCTGTGTCTGCCGGCCCTGCGCAAGAACCTGCACAGCCAGGAGCTGCGTTCGCGCATGGCACTGGCGGCGCTCAAGGCAGGCATGGCGTTCTCAAACACCAAGACCGCGTTGGCGCATTCCATCTCCTATGAAATGACCCTGCGCCATGGCTTGCCCCACGGCATCGCCTGTTCCTTCTCCCTGCCTTACGTACTGGGCCTGGCGTGGGGCCGTGATCACGAACGTGACCGCGTGCTTCAACGGGTCTTCGGTCCTGACCTGGCCAAGGCTCAGAACCACCTGCAGAACTTCCTGCAAAGCCTTGAGGTGAAGACTGAGTTCTCTGACTACGGTGTGAGCGATACCGAAGCCCGAGAGATGGTCGAATACGCCCTGCAAGGCGCGCGAGGCAAGAACTTCATCGGCGCGCGCGCCGCCTGACGGACCCTGCGCAACTACGCTGGAACGATCGCCCCATCGTTCTATTTCCTGCTGCACCGTAAAGAGTGCCGACTCGCTGGCTGCCGCCACGCGAGAGCGAAACAAGAAAGGAAAACACCATGAATCGTGCCGAAAGTCTCTCTGGTCTTGCCGTACCGATGTCACGCTTTCGTATTGCCCAGTGGCGCATGCTGCTGGCGGCCATGTTTTGCTATCTGTTCTTCTACACCGGACGCCAGACGTTCGGCTTCGCCATCCCCGGCATTCAGGCTGAGTTCGGTCTGAGCAAGGAAACACTGGGCTGGGCATCCAGCGCAATGCTCTGGGCGTATGCCATCGGCCAGGCTATCAATGGCAACCTGGCCGACAAGTTTGGCGGACGACGCATCATGACCTTGGGCGCGGTGCTGTCCTGCGGCGCCAATTGGGTCACCAGTTTTGCCGCAGGCTTCGGCAGTCTGATCCTGCCCTGGGGCATTAACGGGTACTTCCAGGCACTGGGCTGGGCACCGGGCAGCCGGCTGCTCTCCAACTGGTGGAGTGCCGGTGAGCGCGGCAAGATGTATGGCTTTTACGTGTTCGCGGCAGGCTGCGCGTCGGTGCTGTCCTATGTCACTTCAGTGGTGGTTCTGGAGGTCTTTCATCTGGAATGGCGCTGGATCTTCCGGCTCCCCGTCCTGCTGATGCTGGCCGGCGGGATCATTTTCTATCTGGTCGCCCGCGAGAAACCTGAGGATCTGGGCTTCAGCCCGTTGACTGACACCGGCGTTGCCAATGCTGACGACAAACAGCACGAAGGCCATCACGAGAACGAAGAGACCTCGGCCCAGCGCTACAAGGCTGTGCTGAAAAACGTTCGTCTCTTGATCGCCGCCGTCTCGCTGGGTTTCCAGAACGCCGCCCGCTACGGACTGATCGTCTGGGTGCCTGTGCATTTTCTGGGTGCCGACTGGCAGAAAGGCCAGAGCCTGGTCGATCCGAAGTGGATCACGGTCGCGCTGCCGGTAGGCATGGCGGTGGGCGCCTTGAGCAACGGTTGGGTGTCGGACAAATTGTTCGGGTCCAAGCGTTATCTGGCGATCATGCTGTACATGTGCCTGGGCGCCATGACCAGCCTGTGGATGTGGAGCCTGCCGGCGCACAGCTCGGTCGGCCTGATCGCCCTGTTTCTCTGCGGGTTCTTCGTCTATGGGCCTGCGTCCAGCTTCTGGGCCTTGTGCCCGGATCTGGTGGGCGCGAAACGCGCGGGCACGGCCACCGGCATCATGAACTTCTCGTCATACCTGTTCGCGGGCTTGGCGGAGCCACTGATCGGTCGCATGCTGGACACCACAGGCAATACCTCGCTGATTTTCATTGTGGTGACGATCAGCTGCCTGTGCAGCGCGTTCGTGGCGCTGTTCGTCAGGCGCTGAAGCGGCGCAAATCACAACCCTAAAAACACCGACGATTCAGGAAACGAACGCATGTATCAGTATCACAAGTGGTTACGTTCCTTTCATGCCGTGGCCAAAACCGGGAGCTTTTCCCTGGCGGCGAATTACCTGAACGTCGGTCAGCCCACGATCAGCGAACAGGTCAGCGCGCTGGAGAAGCGGTTTTCCGTCGAACTGTTTCATCGCCGTGGCCGGTTCGTGGAGTTGAGTGCCGCAGGCGTGAAACTGTACGAGATCACTCAAGGGGTCTTTGGCCAGGAGGATGAAGCGCTGCAATTGCTACAGAGCTTCAGTCAGCGCAAACACGGCATGCTGCGAATCGGCGCTGTATCGCCTCCGATTGCCATGAGCCTGACCTACTCGCTCATGCAGCAGTATCCGGACATCGATCTGGAAACCTCTTTCACCACCGAGGCCGAAACGCTGGAGCGTTTGTACAACTTCGATATTGACGTCGCGATTCTCGCGCTCTCCGAGTTCGACCCTCGGCTCACGACGCAGCTGTATCGCACCTACCCGATCCTCGGCGTGGTGCGTGACGACCACCCTTGGGCGAAGCAGGCGCAGGTCAGCATCAGTGAGATCAGCGCGCAGCGGGTGGTGCTGCGGGAAAAAGCGTCGCGCACGCGGCAACTCGTCGAGGAAGCCTGCCACACGCGCGGTATCCACCTGGACTGCGTCATGCAATTGAACAGCCGCGAAGCCATCGTACATGCCGTGGTGCAAGGCATCGGCGTCGGGTTTGTCTCGGCGGTCGAGTACGCGGAACAGCCCGGCACCAAGGCCGTGTCATTTATCGAAGACCCTCTGCACATCCACTACTTTCTGTGCTGCCTGGGGGTGCGCCGCAACCGACCGATCATCTCGGACTTGTTCGACTCCTGCGCGCTGCCGGAAACATCTCACACCTGAACATTTACCAAAAAAACCCGATTCACCGGCCTTTTTCCTGTTTGAAGAAGCGGGCCGCCTTTATCTAAAAACAAGGAGAACACCCATGAACTATCAATCCCCTGAACGCCTGCAAGCCGTTGTCCTCGACTGGGCGGGCACGGTTGTCGACTTTGGCTCCTTCGCCCCGACGCAAATCTTCGTCGAAGCGTTTGCCGAATTTGGCGTCGCTGTTTCGCTTGAGGAAGCACGCGGGCCGATGGGCATGGGCAAATGGGACCACATCCGCACCCTCTGCAATCAGCCCGAAATCGCCAAGCGCTATCAAGCTGCCTTCGGACACTTGCCAACCGATGACGATGTCACCGCGATCTACAACCGCTTCATGCCGCTGCAAATTGAAAAGATCGCCGAGCACTCCGCGCTGATTCCCGGCGCGCTTGAGGTGATCAAAACACTGCGGGACAACGGACTCAAAATCGGCTCCTGCTCCGGTTATCCCGCCGTCGTGATGGCCAAGGTCGTGGAGCTGGCGCGCACCAACGGCTACGTTGCCGATCACGTTGTCGCGACCGATGAGGTGCCTAACGGCCGCCCTCACCCCGCACAAGCGTTGGCCAACGTGATCGCGCTGGGCATCGACGATGTGGCGGCGTGCGTGAAGGTCGACGACACGTGGCCCGGGATTCTGGAAGGTCGCAAAGCAGGCATGTGGACGGTCGCGTTGACCTGCTCGGGAAACGCGCTGGGTCTCTCTTACGACGCCTTCAAAGCCCTGTCCCCCGAAAAACTCGAACACGAGCGCGCGCGCATCGGCGAACTGTTCGAAGGCTCGCGCCCGCACTACCTGATCGACACCATCGTCGAGCTGCCTGGCGTCATCGAACACATCAACGCGCGCCTTGCACGAGGTGAAATGCCTCAAGCGTACTGACCCTATCAGTGGCTGTGTCACGGAGTGCCGCGTTGGGATAAGGGCACTTCGTGAAGATGCGCGACAACCGATTCATTGAGTGGGTATGGGCTGTTGCCATCGCCTTGCCGCACTCAGGAGTTGTCCGCAAGTCCATACGCCCCGGCGATGAATTCGGCCACTTCGTCACGCCGCACGGTCGCGTCGGCTGTGTGCGCATCAGCTGGCACTGTTGTAACCAGGCCCTTTGCAACCATGGCATTCACGGCTTCAACCCATTCATCCCTGGTCACCGTTTTTTTGCGATACACGGGCAAGTTGCTAGCCCTCAGCATGCCCCCCACCGCCAGTAAATGGCCGTCGGCAAACACCGACGTCGCAGAACACGCGATCGCCAGCGCGACCAACACCCTGCCTTTTCTCATTTTGCTCATCCGTCTGGCTCTTGTTGCAGGGAGAACATTGACGGCCTGCCGCGGGAATCGACAGCACCTAAAATGAAAATATTTCCATCATTTTTTTCATTAATTGAAATCTTATACGCCGCATTTTTTTGCTGATCAAGGCCTGAAATTCGAGTTTTAACAACACGAAATGCGATGAACAAAACATTATTTATCTTTAAATTTCAGACATTTATTTAATTTATGAGATCGATTCTCCACACTGAAAAAAAGGTCATAATATTTTCTTGATTTACATAACGTGAAAATAATCGTTTCATAACGCCGCAGCGGCATCCGATCAAACCAGGCGCCATGCCTGCTCGTCGATCAGCTCCACTTACCCTGATAACCCGCAATAGGAGTCGTCCAATGAAAAAGATCGCACTGCTCGGTGCCGTGGCGCTGACTGTCATGAGCACGTATGGGGTGGCAGAAGAACAGACCCTGCGCATCGGCATTGAAGCCGCCTATCCGCCCTTCGCGTCCAAAACAGCCGACGGTGCAATCACCGGCTTCGACTACGACATCGGGAATGCGCTGTGCGAGAAAATGAAGGTTAAATGCGTGTGGACTGAACAGCAGTTCGACGGATTGATTCCATCACTGAAGGTTCGCAAGATCGACGCGATTCTCTCCTCCATGTCGATCACAGCCGACCGCCTTAAATCGGTCGACTTCAGCAAAAAGTACTATCACACGCCTGGCAAACTGGCGATGAAGGCTGGCACCGTCATCAACGATCCGCTGGTGGACCTCAAAGGCAAGCGAGTCGGCGTTCAACGCGCCTCTACCTACGATCGCTACGCGACTGACAACTTCGCCCCAGCGGGAATTGAGATCGTGCGCTACGGCTCTCAAAGTGAAGCGTTCCTGGACCTGACATCCGGTCGCCTGGACGCGACCCTTGCCGACATCGTCAACACTGATGAAGGCTTCATCAAGACTGACGCTGGCAAGGGCTTCGCGCTGGTAGGCCCCGACTTCACCGACAGCAAATACTTCGGTAACGGCGCGGGTATTGCCGTGCGCAAAGGGGATTCGGCGACCGCTGAAAAACTCAACGCGGCGATCGATGCCGTTCGCGCTGACGGCACTTACCAAAAAATCCAGAACAAGTATTTCAGCTTCGACATCTACGGCGGCTGATCACGTGCGCGGGCGTCGTGAGTCAACGACGCATGCCCTCCTCAGGAATTCTTCATGGAACATATTGAGCATGTGCTCCCTTGGGGCAGCCCCGGTATCGAGCGACGCTTGTCAGTTTTTCGGTTCGGTGACGGCCCACGAAAAGCCTACATTCAGGCATCGCTGCACGCGGATGAACTGCCAGGCATGCGCGTTGCGGTCGAGCTGAAAAAACGCCTGCGCGAGCTGGAAAACGCAGGTCGGTTGAACGCGACGATTGAGCTGGTTCCGGTCGCCAACCCCATCGGGCTGTCCCAAATGTTTCAAGCGACGCATCAGGGTCGATTCGACTTTGCCAGCGGCAAGAATTTCAACCGGGATTTTCCTTCACTCGGGAAGGCGGTGGCTGCCCGCGTTGCCGGTCGCCTTACTGCAAATGCCAAACAGAATGTGCAGCTCATCAGAGCCACGATGCAGGACGTGCTGAACGAGTTGCCTGAGCCGAACTCAACGCTTGAAGGTTTGCAGCGCCGTTTATTGGCTCACGCCTGTGATGCAGATGTGGTCATTGATTTGCACTGTGACTTTGAGTCCATTCTTCTGCTTTATAGCCTGCCTCAGCTTTGGGACTCACTTGAGCCATTGGCAAACCGACTCGGCGCCGGCGTGGCGTTACTGGCTGAAGCCGCTGGCGGCGACGCCTTTGACGAAGCATGCTCCACGCCCTGGCTTGACTTGGCCAGGCAATTTCCAGAGGCGAGCATTCCAATGGCGTGCATCGCGACAACGGTGGAACTGGGCGGTATGGCAGACACAGGTCACGTCGAGGCCGAAGCGCATGCAGACGCCATCCTGGGGTACCTGGGTGGCCTGGAGTTGATCAGCGGCGACTGGCCCACAGCGCCCTCCTCCCACTGTGAAGCCACACCATTTGCAGGCGCGCAGTATGCTTATGCCCCCCATGCCGGGGTTGTCTCGTTCCTGAAACCGTTGGGCGCAAGGGTCAGCAAGGGCGATGCGTTGTTTGATGTTTTCGATCCCATCACTGACCGCCATTCACGTGTGTGCGCCACCACAGATGGCGTGCTCTACGCCCGCGAGCGGTTGCGTTTTGCGCAGCCCGGCCTCTGGCTGGCCAAGGTGGCGGGCAGCGAACCCATTCGCCAAGGGCGCCTGTTGACCGACTGAAGCCAGACTCCCGTGAATTCGCTCGCTTCAGATACTTAGATACACTGTGGCAACTGATCGACAGGCCGGCCCAACCTATGCTCCAACCTTCCGCTCGCAATGCCACCGTTTATACAGCTCCCATCATGCGCAACCTCGCCGAGGCTGCGCCAGACCTGCAACCTTCGCTGCGCAAGGTGGCTGACTTTGTCCTGCGTCATCCACTCAAGGCCGCGACCCTGACGATTGAAGAACTGGCGCAGGAATCTCTGACTTCACCCGCAGCGGTCAATCGGCTGGCGCGGGCCATAGGCCTGAAGGGCTATACGCAATTAAAGGCGGAGCTGGTCGCGACCTTGCAGGACATGGTGTCCCCGGTGGACAAACTGCGTAATGAGATGGCGCAGCGGCCTTCGGGCGAATTTGGTTTGACCGAACAGATTCAAATCGCCACGAGCAACCTGAGCAGGACCGACGCAAACAATCCACCGGCGTTGTTCGACGCCTTCGTCAGTGCCCTGATTCAGGCGCGCAAGATTTACATCCTGGGCTTTGGCAACAGCGCGTACATGGCAGGGCTGGCGGCCTCAAACCTGATCCCTTTCATCGCTGATGCACAGGCCATCAGCATGGAAGGCGGCAACGAAAACGCAGCCTATCGGTTGGCCTCCATCACCCCCGACGACGTACTCCTGGCCATCTCACTGCCGCGCTACTCTCAGGACACCCTGCAATTAGCGCGATTTGCCAAAGAACGCGGCGCCTCGGTTCTGGCCATCACAGACTCGCCCGCATCACCTTTGGCCAATATTGCCCATCACATATTGTTCGCGGAAGCTAACCATCCTGTGCTGATCAGCTCAAATTCCGCAGTGCTGGCGCTGATAGAAGGATTGGTCGCCTCCGTCATGACGCGTAACAAGGAGGCGGTCAGACTGTCGGCGGAACTTACCGAGAGCGTGCTCTCCTACCTCCATGTGTCTGCAAAACCTACTCTGGGAAACAAGAGAAAACCGCTGGCCCGCTGACCCCTGGAGGACGGTTTACGCCGTTTTAATCCAATCGCGGTGGCAGATGCCCAAGCCAGCGGTGGCTCTCGACCACGGCGTTGTCGACGGGCACATTCTCCAAGCCCGGGCCATGGCGTTCAGATCTTGAAGTGCGATGTCATTTTTTGCAGATTGTGCCCAAGCGAAGCCAGCTCAATCGTCGCCGCAGCACTTTCCTCGCTCGCCACGGCAGACTGATCAGCCACGTCACGGACGCTCAGAATGCTGCGATTGATTTCATCGGCCACGGCGCTTTGTTGCTCGGCGGCAGCCGATATCTGCAGGCTCATTTCCTGAATGGTGCCGATGGAGTGGTTGATCTGGGTGATGGCCTGCTCGGCCTTGTGCGCCAATTCAACAGTGTCCAATGTGCGCTCGCGGCTCGAGACCATCAAGGTTGCCGCGGCTTGGGTACCTTGCTGCAACGCAAGAATCAGCGTTTCGATTTCCTTGGTAGAGTCCTGTGTACGCTGAGCCAGTGAACGCACTTCGTCGGCAACCACCGCAAATCCTCGACCTTGCTCGCCTGCCCTGGCGGCTTCGATCGCCGCATTCAACGCCAGCAGATTGGTTTGTTCGGCAACTGCCTTGATCACGTCAATGACTTTGCCAATTTGCTCGCTGTCCTGAGTCAATACGTTCATGGCGCCGCCCAGATCCTCGATCGCATGCGACAGCTCACTGATCTGGAGGGTGGCTTGCTTGACGACCGCGCCGCCGTGACGTGCCTGCTCTTCGGCCAGGGTTGCCGCGGCCGAGGCATCGGTGGTGTTGCGCGCGACCTCCTGAACCGTAGAGGCCATCTCGTGCATCGCGGTGGCCACCTGATCCACTTCGACTTTTTGCTGACGAACACCTGCGCTGGTCTGCTCGCTCATCGCCGACAGCTTTTCAGCAGACATCGAGATTTGAGTCACGCCCATGCCGATGCCCTGCACCAGCGTGTTCAGGTTTTGAGCCATGTCTTGCATCGCGTTTTGAAGGTCCCCCAGCTCATCGCGGCGCGATGACTTGGCCTGCACCGTGAGGTCACCTTTGGCGATACGCCGAGCCAGCTCGACGGTGAGTGCAAGCGGTGAGGTGATCTGTCGGGAAATAACGATCGAGGCAACCAGTCCTACCAGCAACGCGACCAAGGTCAAGATAGCAACCTGGATAAACGCGCTCTGCTGATCGGCACGCGCCAGGCTTTGCTGGGTGTCCATCAAGCCGGTCATGATTTTATCCATCGCATCGCTTTCCTGATCCACCTGCTGGCGCAGGCTTTGCTTTAGATCAAACAACGCAGCGACTTGAACCAGTACGTCGCGGTACTGACGCATGCCTGCTGCACTTTCCTCCAACTGAGAGGAAAGTGCAGCAGGCAGGCTGGCGCGGGCTTTGACGATGTCGTTCAAAAAAACGTCGGTTGTGTCGAGCAGCGCTGTTTTATTGGTCGCGTCAGGAACAGCGATGTAGCGACGCAAGACAAGACGAAACATCGTCATGCCATTGCGTAGGTCGGCCACCGTGCGCAGTTCGATAATGCGTTCGGCGCCTGGTTGTTCCAGAGCACTGGCCGTGGTGGTTTGAAGCAGTTGAGCGAAGGTGCTTACAAACTTGTCAGACAAGGCCCCTAGCGGTTTAAGCGCCCCGCTGGTGGATTGATCGGTCTCGACCAGGCGATTGACCTTTTGGTCGTAAGCAACCGTCCTGGCTTTCAACTGTGTAAGGGCTAGCTGATTCTCGGCACGTGTCAGCGAGAGCAAGGCCCTTGAGGTAAGCCCTTGCAGGGTACTGAGCTGGGTTCGGTATGCCTCAAGAGCCGCAGGGTCGGCGGACGCTTCGTACTGTTTCTCTGAAAGACGCACGTCCTGCGCGGCATCGTTGAGCGTACCAATCAGGCGTGTGGTATCCAAACGATCAACGAGAATGTTGTTACTGGTGTAACCGACGAAAGCAACCGCCAGCACTGCCAGCAACAGGGTGCCAAAACCGATCCCCAGCTTTCGGGAAACCCTTAAATTGTCTAGAAATCTCACTTGCTTTGCCATTTTTCAGCCTCAAACGCCAGCACGTATCAGTCCGTGAGGCACAACATGAATTTCGGCAACGACAGTTGCCATCAACGGGTTCGGGGGCGTCATCCAAGACGAGGTACAGGGTCAGTTTCAAAGTCGACCGGCGGAACAGAAGCCCCAGCCCAACACTTGGAAACAGAGTGTCTTGAGCGAGCTTTAAGGTTTCAGCACCTGCGGCCGGCGAGGATGCTATGGGCTTTGGAGAAAGTTGTACATTTATTTATTTCTGTATAACTTTTGAACTTTCTCGCAACCGATGAAGCACTTTGCCATCACGCAATGCCTCGCTTCTGTTACGCGCTTAAAGACTAGATTCAGGTTCGAAAGGATGATGCGGACGCTTAAACGGGCGCGTTCTTCAGGACAGGTGGTTCTGACGTCAAAACGGGATATGACAGGTGGGTTTGCGTCAAACGGCGGGCTGATGAGTCGTGTCGCGTAGGGCAAGGCCCCGGCGATGCAGCACGGTTCGCCCGATCCACCGTAGTGGGTCTACGGCAGTGAACCGGGTGATGACATGAAATAAAAAAGCCACGACGTCAATCGTGGCTGAAGGAGAGACGTGTCGAAGAGGGTGGGTTATCGCGATACGTAGGTGGGCATATCGAAGCGTTGCTGACTCTGAAGCGCCGCAATAGCAGGCAAATGTTCAGGCGACGCTGCCATGTCACGTCTGATAGAGCTGATTAACCACTCCATCTGCAGGGCATTGTGGAGTTGCATATGCGAGATGGCCCGGGTGATGGTGCCGCCGCTGCCATCTTTGATTTCAAATAAAACGCCGCCATCAGGCCGATTTCGGGTGCTGGTCTGAAAGCCTGCAAACGCGGAGCTCAGTCGATCGAAATGATTAGTCACAGTGGGATGCTCATGGCAGTTTGATGAATACAACTGATATCGCAGCAACTGTGCCAAATTCAGATAAAAATAAAGTCCTTTAAAATCATTAAGTTAAAGACGTTTATGGTCATTGCCATCGGGCTTTTTGCCTGATTTGCTTCTGGAGATCTTGCATAACGCTAGCGAGTGCGGACTTGCTAACGCGGGCTCTTGTTCTCGGTGAGACAGTTGCCACCGTCGACCACGAGCAACTCGCCGGTGATATAGCTGGACTCAGCAGACGCGAGGAAGGCAACGGCTGCGGCGACCTCATCCGGTCTACCCGCGCGCCCAACCGGAACATACTTCGCTGCGGCCAGTTCCTCCGGTGTACTGGACAGCGTAGCGATCCATCCCGGAGCAACCGCATTCACCGTGACGCCATAAGGCGCAACTTCCAGAGCCAGGCTCATGTTCATTCCCACCATGCCCGCTTTCGCTGCTGCATACGCGGCCTCGCCAGGATTACTGACACGGGTGCCGGTTGTGGAACTGATGTTAATGATGCGGCCATATCGTCGACGCTGCATGCCCGGCAACACTGAGCGGGTCAGCAAAAACGCGGTGGTCAGGTTGCGGGCAATCGAAGCGTTCCACACATCAAGACTCATGCTCGCCACTTCAGAGAACGCCTCGGGATCGCCCTGAATCGCCATGCCTGCGTTGTTCACGAGCACATCAACGCGTCCCCACAGCGATTCAGCCCAAGTGACCAGTTCAACGACCTGGGACTGATCTGTGAGATCGGCAGCGCGGCCTTCAACTTCATAACCCGCCGCGCTCAATTCCGCGACACGGTCATGGATCCGTGCACTACTGCCGGTGATGATCAGCTTTGCGCCAAGACCTCCAAGCCGCTTGGCGATGGCGAGACCAATTCCCCCCTCGCTGCCCGCCCCACTGACCAGCGCGACGTGGCCCCTCAAATCATTGAACATTATCCGCCCCTTCAGATGTACTGCTTGCGATACAGCGTAGACGCTGCCAGACCGAATCAATGCACGGAAGATGCTGAGGGACGGGAGTCGGCCAGACGCGAACGCTCTTCAAAACCACGCGAACGATCCACGCCGGGGGCCGCGGCGCCTTGAACAGCTCGGACCATCGACCTGCGTCGATACACAGCGGATTTTGGAAATGCCCGGGTTTGACCACTAACGTTCGGATCGAATGCCGCTGAGACACGCAACGCTCTTCACCATAGATGCGTTATTCCGCTTCGGAATGATTCATATCTCCAGCGTCTGTCTGCCGGAACTGACCTATCGCGCGCAGACTGGCTTCATCGCTTCTCAGATGACTTGAGACAGCGCTTTCTGTATCGGCTTACTTCAAATGAAGGTCCTCGACATGCTGCACGTCCACGCGTTCGCGACCCCTAATAGCGTCAAAGCTGTCATTGCCCTGGAAGAACTGGGCCTCGCTTATGAGCTGCTGCCCGTAAACATTCGTCAAGGCGAGCAAAGAAACGCGGATTTCATTGCGTTGAACCCTAACGGCAAAGTGCCGGTGTTGATCGATACGCAGACAGCCAACGGCACCATGGTTCTCAGCGAGTCTGCAGCAATACTCGTTTACCTGGCTGAACGTGCAGAGAAACTGCTGCCCACCAGCGGCGTGGAACGCGCACGGGTCTTTGAACAGCTTTTCTTCCACGCGTCGGGCTTAAGCCCGGCTTTCGGCCAGTCCGGCTTCTTCCTCAAATTGGCGGCTGAACCTAATCCAGTTGCCATTGCTCGCTATCACGGCGAGGCCAAACGCACGCTCGCGGTATTAGACGGTGTTTTAGCGCAGCACGAGTTCGTTGCTGGCAGTGAGTTCTCGATCGCGGATATTGCCCACTTCGGCTGGTTGTGGCGCAAAGAGTTTGCAGGGGTCGACTTCTCCAACAGCCCAAACGTTGAACGGTGGTATGCCGCTGTCAACGCTCGCCCTGCCGTGTTGCGTGCCATCGAGAAAGTTAACGCACTCATTCCACAAGTCTGATCCCTTTCTAACCGGAGTTTTTCCATGAGAACGCTAGAACTGTTTACTTCAACCTCAGTTGGTCCTTACCAACTGGAGCACCGTGTGGTGATGGCCCCCCTCACCCGCATGCGCTCCAGCGCCGGTGACGTGCCCAACGAAATGATGGCCGAGTACTACGCCCAACGGACCACCAAGGGTGGCCTGATCGTCTCCGAAGCGACCCCGGTTTCACCGTATGGGTACGGTTATGCCCATGCACCTGGCATACACACACAGGCCCAAGTCGAAGGTTGGCGAAAAGTGATCAAAGCCGTACATGACAAGGGCGGCTTGATCTTCCTGCAGTTGTGGCATGTGGGTCGTCAATCGCACTCACTGTTGCAGCCAGGTGGCATCGACCCTGTTGCGCCTTCGGCGATTCAGGCTGAAGGCGAGGCTTACGCTGAAAGCGGCCCAGTTGCATTTGGGATGCCTCGAGCCCTTGATATCGACGAAATCCCAGGCGTAATTGAAGAGTTTCGCAAGGGTGCCGCGCTGGCGCTCGAAGCTGGCTTCGACGGCGTCGAAATTCATGGAGCCAACGGCTACCTGCCCGATCAGTTCCTGCAAGACGGAACCAACAAGCGGACCGACGCATACGGCGGCCCGGTGGAAAATCGGGCACGTTTCATGTTGGAGATCACCCAGGCCGCTATTTCAGTTTGGGGCAAGGGGCGAGTGGCTGTAAGGCTGAGCCCGTCCAGCAGTTATGGCTCCATGCACGACAGCGATCCACAAGCGACCTTCGGTTACTTGGCCCAGCAGCTGGATACGCTTGGCCTTGCGTATCTGCACGTGGTTGAGCCACGCATCAAAGGCACCGAAACGGTGGATGCACATGCTGCGCCGGTAGCTGTCCAGTACCTGCGTACCTTGTTCAAAGGGCCGATCATTGCAGCAGGCGGCTTCGACCGCAAAAGCGCTGAGGCTATCGTTGCCGAGGGACATGCAGACATGGTGGCGTTCGGCAGGCACTTCATCTCCAACCCAGACTTACCACGCCGCTTACGTGAGGACTTGCCACTGAACGCCTACGACCGGAATTCATTTTACGGGGGTGACGAGCGTGGCTACACCGATTACCCATTCGCGGGTGTGTCTCAGAAATAATCCGGTAATCGGCAAGCAGAGAAGTGCATTTTCCAGCTGTGCACTTTGCTGCCAGGGCTCTCGCCCACCAGCGTCAGCCAGTGGCCAATTTCCATCCCTGCTGAGCGGCTGATTCGGGTCGGAAACGGACTGGATTCCTCTTCGTATCCAACCAGGATATCAGCGCAAAACCCCTGCTTTTTTTACGTGCCTCTGCCTGTGTGATCGCCTGTGCAAAGGGAGAGAGAGCCTGCCTGTGCTCCCTCCTGACGTGCAGCGGGCAAAAGCCCTTTCCCGCCCAGCGGATTAACGGCTTATTCCATTGGCCTTGAAAAGCCACTCGAATGCCTGCTCCAGCGTTGGCGCAGGCGCCTGCACGGGGGTAGCGCTGATCTGGTCGGTCGTACGCTGGAACAGGTCCCTGACGCCGGGGAGTACCGACACCGGCATGTCGGCGGCGCGCAGTTGGCGCTCAGCTTCTTCGATCTCTTTGAGGCGACGGGGCGCATGGACGACGTGGGTGCGAATAAGGGCGCCGAGGAAGTCGCGCAGGCTGGCCTGATCGATATCGCTCAAAGCGTCGTGGAGCTTGTCAGTCACACCCTGTTTTTCGGCGGCCATGAAGCACTCGATGGTCAGCGCTTCGAGACCTTTGGTGAACACGCTACGCAGGATTTTCAGCGCTGCTGCATCACCCGCTGCACCGTCTTCCACGGGTTTGAGCGGCGCCCCTGCCGACGCGAACAGCTCGATAGCTCGATCAAGCCCTACCCCTGCACCGAGCAAGTTGGTTTTCTCGTGGGTCAGGGCAATGGCGCCGAGGATAGCAACATCCACGTAGGCCACACCCAGTTGCGCCGCGTGGGACGCTGCGACACGGATCTGCGCCGGATCGGCGGTGGTCATGTCGATGAACAGCGCACTCTTTTGCAGACTGCCCAAGGCCTGTTCGGCGACCGCCAGGGAGACCGTCCCAAAGACGCAGGAGACGACCACATCGCAGGCTGGCACGACCTCGGCAATGGACGTGGAGACGTTCAGCCCCAGCTCTGCCGCAAACGCCTGGGCGCGAGGAGACGGTTTCAAATCGCACAGCACGATGTCATGCCCTGCGGCCGACCACGGCTGTGCATACGTGAGACCGACTTCACCCGCTCCGATAATTCCGATTTTCATTGTTCTGGTTTCCGCTTCAGTGGGCCGCATAAGCGCCTTTGTAAGTGCCGGCGGCGATTTGCTCCAGCATCTCTGCTTCTTTTTGCTCGGTGGCCAGGCAGCGCTGCAACAGGCTTTCTGCCTGGGCTGCGGGAAACGCGACGATGCCATCATGATCGCCCACGACGATGTCGCCCGGCGAGACCAGCATGCCGCCAATGCTGACCGGCACGTTGATTTCGCCGGGACCGTTTTTGTAGGGGCCGCGATGGAAGCCTGCGCGGGCAAACATCGGGAATGTTCCCCGGCCGATGGTCGCCAGGTCACGAATGGCGCCGTCCACCACAACTCCGGCCGCACCACGTTTTTCGGCGATTGCGGCCATGATGTCGCCCATCAACGCACGACTGACGTCGCCCCCGCCGTCGACTACAAGCACCTGGCCAGGGGTGAGAATTTCCAGCGCCTCATGAATCGCACGGTTATCGCCACAAGGGACTTTCACGGTCAGGGCAATGCCGGCCATGGTGCCTTCGATGCGGTGAAATGGCTTGAGCCGTGCGCCGGGGAGACGATCCAGGCAGTCGCTGATGATTGAGGTCGAGGTGCGGGTGAAGGCTGCCAACAAGGTGCTGACTTCCAACGTTGAGGCGATAGCGTTCATGGGTGTTCCTCAGATGGCTGATGTCTCTGAGAATAAAGGCGTCGCTAAATAGAAAAAGCGATATTATTGTATGAAAATACATTCCCATAAGGAATATAGGTGATCACGCTTCGACAACTCACCGCGCTTCACTGGATCGAACGTCTTGGAACATTCGAGCGTGCAGCCGAACATCTTCATACCACACAGTCCGCTATCTCCAAACGAGTGCAGGAACTGGAGTCGACAACGGGTCTGCAACTCTTCGACCGATCGCAGCGCGGCGCACGGCTGACCGCCGCTGGCGAAGAACTCCTGATCATTGCTCGTGAAATACTCAGTCTTGCCGATCGAATCACCTCATTGAAAGACGGTACTCAAGTCATCACCCGACGCTTGAGGCTAGGTGTGACCGAACTCACCGCGCTCACCTGGCTGCCACGGCTGATCGCGCGGCTGGTAAAGGACTTTCCGGGGCTGACCGTCGAGCCTGAGGTCGACATGAGTCGCACCCTCCACGAAAAGCTCATGGACGATCTGGTCGACCTCATCATCATCCCCGACACCTTCACGGCGCCCGAGGTGACGGCCGTGCCCCTAGCCATCGTGGAAAACGCCTGGATGGCAGCACCGGGGCTGATCGGGCATTCAGGCGTGGTGGGCCTGGCAGAGCTGGCCAAATACCCGGTGCTGGTGCAGGGCAAACGCTCGGGTTCCGGTCTGTTCGTCAACAAATGGCTGGGCGCGCTGGGCATCGACCTGCCCAAGACGCTGTCCTCCGACAGCCTCACGGCGATGCTCGGCCTGACCGCCGCCGGGTTGGGCGTGACCTATCTGCCGCTGGAATGCTTTCGTCCGCTGGTGGACGAAGGGAAGCTGACGATCATCAAGACCGACCCCGAATTGCCGCCGGTGCCGTACATGGCGATGTACCGAAATGACCGGCCCTCAGCGTTCGTCACTGAAGTGGCGTCTCGGGCCGTGGAGCTGTGCGATTTCTCGCGACAACTGCAGAGCTGACAAGGCGCACGGGCTGATGCCCGTGCGCCTTGTTCGATCAAGCAGATAGGGAGAATGGCAGGCAGTTTACCGGGCAGCTTGCTGCTCGCTGAGGTCAACGGGTTCATGAATGGTAAGCACGAACACCAGCGCCGCCAGTGAACAGGCACCCAAAAAAGGAACACTGCGGTCCAGCTATAGCTATCGAGCAGCATGCCAGTGATCAGCGGCGCCATCGCCCCGCCCGCCTGCCCTGCGCTGTTGACCAGCGAGGCAGCGACCGGGTACGTCGTGCGCGTGGTAACGCCCATCGAATACACCGAAAACGATGAGTAGCCGATGTTCAGCAAGAAACCGGTGCCAAACAGCAACAGGCTGACCGACAGCAGATCGTTGGGCGCGTAGACCAGCGCGACCATCATCAGGCACGTGGCCACGGCGCTGATCATCATGGTCGGTTTTCTGCGACGGTCCAGAACGGTGTCGGACAGCCAGCCCCCCACGATGTTGCCCAACACGCCGCCAGCAAACGGCAGCGAGGCGACGAAGCCGATCTGCATCAGTTCAAAGTGCTTCACCTCACCCAGGTACTTCGGCAGCCAGGCCAGCAGCACATTGACCACGCCGGTCATCAGCAAGTAGCCCAGCCCGCAGCCCCAGATATTCCACGACGCAAACACCGAGCGCGACGTGGCCAGTGGCGTCGTGTGTTTGTAACGCAGCAGTTTGTCCAGCGCGCCGAAGTTCTTGTGCACGCGTGCAACGCCCGTTTCGCTCTTGGTCTGATCCTCGATGTAGGTGGCTTCGGCCTCGTTGACCCGCTGCCCCGAACGTGGATCGTTGGGCACCAGCCACCACCAGATCAGCGCCATCAGAATTCCCGGGATGGCGAAGGCGAAGAACATCGTGCGCCAGCCATCGAACATGATCAGCGCAGCCCCAATGGGCGGGGCGATCACCGCCCCCATCTTCGCAGCCGACAGAAAAGCCCCGGTCGCCAGCCCCTTCTCGCGGGCCGGAAACCAGCGGTTGATGGTGCTGAGCATCGACAACGGCAGCGCCGCTTCGGCGATACCGAGGGCTGACCGGTAGATCTTGAGCAGCCCAAAGTTGTGCGCCGTGCCAATGAGCAGCGTGACAACCGACGTCAGGCCAATGGACACCGGCGCCACCAGACGCACGCCCACGCGGCTCAGCAAAAAGCCTGCGGGAATCTGCCCCAAGGAATAGAACAGGAAGAACGCGCTGACCAACAGCCCTGCCTGGGCGTTGGTTGCGCCGAACTCCTTCTGGATGTAGGGCAGCGCGATACCGATGTTGGCCCGGTCGGCGGCGGCCAGCATGTAGACAAGAACGATAACCGACAGGACTACCCAGCGATATTTTGACCTGGCCGTTTGCACGGCGGTCTCCGTGGTGGCGATTGCAGGCATGGCTCTCCCCCTTTTTATGTTTATTGGAGTGACCATGGTCGGGAATCAGCCATTGTAGAAAAAGCGATAAATTGGAAACCCCATTCATTCCTTAAGAGAATAATTGGACTAAGCGTCTCATCGATGCAGGGATAGCGCATAGCGCTAGACATCAAAATGACCGCGATCCTCAGTAACTTTGCCTCACCAGAAACACCACCATCCCAGCCATGCCACTGCCCATCAATACGGTAATGACCCCACGCTTGTATTTGAACAGCGCGATGGCGGCGGCCAACGCGATGATCACGCAGGCCCAGTCAACGCTTCCCGCCATGCCGGCCGGCCAGAACACGTGATACGCAAAGAACAGCGCAAGGTTCAGGATGACGCCGACAACAGCGGCCGTGATCCCGGTGAGTGGAGCCGTAAACCGGACAGCGTTCTGGGTGGACTCCATCAGCGGCCCGCCTGCCAGGATGAACAGGAACGACGGCAGAAACGTAAACCAGGTGACCAGTGATGCCGCGACGGCGCCTGCCAGGAACGCGTGATTCGGGCCGAATACCTGCAGCACGTACGCACCGATGAACCCGACGAAGGCCACCACCATGATCAGCGGTCCAGGCGTTGACTCCCCTAAGGCCAGACCGTCGATCATTTGTGTGGGTGTGAGCCATCCGTAGTGACCGACCGCACCCTGGTACACATAGGGCAGAACGGCGTAGGCGCCTCCGAACGTCAACAGCGCGGCCTTGGTGAAGAACCAGCCCATCTGCGTCAGCGTGGCATCCCAGCCCAACAGCAGCGTCAGCAACCCCATGGGCAGCACCCACAACGTCAGGCCGACTGCGGCGATCACGGCAAGCGTCGGCCAACTGAAACGGGCATGCTCGGGTGAAGGCGTGTCGTCATCAATCAGGGCGGGGCCGTAGGATTTATTCACGGCGTGATGGTTTGCGGTGTCGAACCTGTCGGGCGCAAACCGTCCTCCCAGATAGCCGATCACGGCGGCCCCCAGCACGATCAGGGGAAACGGGACGTTAAATGCAAAGATGGCGACGAACGATGCCGCAGCAATTCCCCACAGCCCGGTGTTTTTGAGCGTTCGCGATCCAATCCTGTGGGCCGCCTGAACGACGATTGCGGTCACGGCGGGTTTGATCCCGTAGAAAATACCGGCCACCCAGGGAACCTCACCGAACGCGATGTACATCCAGGACAGGGCGATCAGTACGAAGAGTGAGGGCAATACGAAGAGCACGCCTGCGATTACGCCACCTCGGGTGCGATGCATCAGCCATCCAATGTACGTCGCCAGTTGCTGTGCTTCCGGGCCGGGAAGCAGCATGCAGTAGTTGAGTGCGTGCAAAAACCGCCGCTCGGAGATCCAGCGACGGCGTTCCACCAACTCCTGGTGCATGATCGAAATCTGGCCCGCCGGGCCACCGAAACTGATGAAGCCCAGTTTCAGCCAGAACCAGAAGGCCTCGCGCAGGCTGACTTTCTTGGGAGCAGCAGCCTCAGTGTGATCCGTGGTCCACTCACTCATGGGCGGCTTCTTTTTTGACGTCTGCGCTTATGAGCCAGCCAGGGAGAGGTTCGGTTGAACCCGGCGTGCCAGGAAGCCCCATCACCTGTGCGATCCATTTGTTCATGTCGCGATCACCACCCCAATCCAGAGGCAGTTACGATATAGCGCTTGTGGACGTTTGCAAGGTGCGCTCCCCGGCCTTCAGCTGATCGCGTCCGAACTCAGTACCGCTGGCTCTCGGCGGGAAGCAATCGCGTTTCATTGAGGGCGCGCACTCAAACCGGCGGCGCCTGCCACCGCGGCAGAATTTGTCGCAACCGACCCTCCGGCACCGCCTTAGCGACGATCCCCTCGGCTAGCAACGTCATTCCCGAATCCAGATATCGCGTCACTCTCCAATCTCGTTAGTTCAACGGTATTGATCCTTTAGTTGATCTAAGAGATTGCCTGTCATATCCGCCATAACGCCGGATAAATCGTTACGACAGCACTACGCATCGACCAGCGGTGCGCGCGATAACCCACTTTCCCGTCAGACTGGTGTGAAACTTGCGAAGGATCACGCTTTATCGCTGAGTGTTGAGCTTAGTGATTCGCGAACAGGAGCAGCGATGCTGGCACAACACGAAAAGAACTTTGACTACTGGTGGAATACTTCAGGACCGTGGGTTGAAGAGCCTAATGTCCGCAGAAGCGGAACCAGCGGCGTACAGCGCGTCATGCATGACGGGAAACTGGTCTATGTAAAGCGCCAGACCGGGCACCTGTCCCGCAGCATCCGCTATCCCTTCGGGCGGCCCACGGTCATGCGCGAAGGCAAGGCACTGTCGAAGTTATTGCAACTTGGCGTCACAGCGCCTTCTCCTATTTTTTACGGCGCGCAGAAAGTGGATGGCATTTGGCGCGGGATTCTGGTGACCAAGGATCTAGGCGGCTTTCAAGATCTGGACACATGGTATTCGGAGGGTGGCCGGACTCGACTCACCGAAGACGAGCACCTGAAAATCCTGGATCAACTGGCCCAGCTTTTATCCCGCATGCACCTGGCCCGTTGGCAACATGGCTGCATGCGTTCGAAGCATATTTTCATCAGGGTCAGGAACGGCAACGCTGGCCATGAATTCGACCTTGCACTGCTGGACCTTGAGAAATCCCACGGGCGACTCACGGCCCTGGGCGCCGCGCGGCACGACATTCCCCAACTCAGGCGCCACTCTTTCTGGAGCGAGTCGGAGTGGCAGGCCCTCATGTCGCGCTATGAATCGAGTCTGGGTAAAACGATCGCCCGGTCCAGCCGGCAGCATCGTCTGGGCCAAAAGCGACCGCATCCCGCAGAGCGAAACGTCTAGGCCGGAGGGGATGTAAGTCCGGACGTCTCTCACAGGTGCAGCAAGTAGGGCGATGTAAAACGAAAATCCTGACCCTTTACTCAACGTTTACCGAGTCTGGACGTTCGTTTACACGCAATGGGTGTTTCATAGATCCATGGCGAACCCAAACACATCGCCTGAGGAGACACCATGTTTTCGAAGATGACCCAAGCCTTGATCCTGTCCGGTTGCCTGGTCGCTGGGGGTGCAGCATCCGCCGGTGAACGCAACGTGATAGTGCCCGTCATCGCCGGGGCCGCCGTGGGTGCCGTATTGGCCACCGCGCTCAGCAATTCGGGCCATGATCACTACCGCCCTCAGTACCCGCAATACCGACCGCAGCCGCGTTATCAACCGCAGTACCAGTACCAGCCGGTAGCGTATGTGCCGGTGGCCACTCGGGTTGAATACCGCCGCTTCGCCCCGCCACCGCCTCACGGCTATTACCACGGTGGCTATGATCGCCGGGGCTGGGATAACCGAGGCCACGATCGAGGTTACGACCATGGCCGTGGCGACGGTCGCTGGTAAATCGCTGTAGACAAAAAGGCCGCCGTCATCACTGACGGCGGTTTTTTGCATGGTATCGGTCTACCCTGACTGTGCAACGAGGTTGCAGCGCCAAGCTGCGCCCACACTCGACGCTGTTGTTCAGGGGGTCTCCATGCACCGACTTTGGCAACGTTATCTGGTGTTACTCGACAAGGATCTCAGCCCCAAAATATTCGACAACTTTAAAAACATGGTGCTGTGTGCCCTGTTGCTTGCAGCGGGCACGGATGCTCTACGCAAGGGGCATTCGTTGTTCATGAGTCCCGTGGACTCCAGCACCACCGGCTGGGGCCTGATCGCGATCGCCGCGATCCTGATGGTGCTGAACCTCAGCGACGGTATTCGCCGGTTGGCCCGTCTGCGGTATCACATCGTCTGGCAGATCATGATCGTCGTCCTGTACGTGTTTATCTCGGAACGCGTGGTGGAATTGGTATGGAACTACCGGGCCGAGTAATAAAGCGCTGACCGAGGCATCAGATCGCACGAACGAACCGGCGCTCAGCGGCCACCGCGTCGCTTTTCAAAGGGGGCTCTGGCAGAAACCCGCAGCGCTCCAGGACCTTTGTTGAACCCGCATTCTCCGGGAACACGTACGCCACCAGTTGCGTCAGCGCCCAGCGCGTCTGTGCCTGCCCGATCAGGTGTTCCAGCGCATGGGTCGCCAGTCCCTGGCCGCAGGCGCTTTGCGCGATCCGATAGCCGACTTCTGCAAGGCGTGCAGTCGTGTCGATACCTTTCAAGTTGGCGCGGCCGACGATTCTTCCCGATGAGTCCTCGATCACGAAAGGATGCCAGACACCTCGCGCAAAATCGGACAGATACCCGTCGATGTGCTCGGTAACGCCCTCCACTGAGTAGAACGAAGGCGCGCGGGCATCGATGTGGGACTCGAACCACGCGCGGTTCTGCGTTTCGAATGCCAGCAGTGCTTCGATATCGGTGCGGAGCAGTTCGCGAACACTGAATGACTCCCTCAAACCCCTCTCCTTTTTTCATCGGTGCATGGCGGCGCAGGTCGGATGCGCTGCCGGCATAGTGCCCGAGAATCGCCTTTCAGTGCACCCGCGTCCGGCAGGCTCAGCCCAGTTCACGCTGCAGTTGCTCGCGGTCCAGCGCGCCGTCCCACCGCGCGACGAACAAGGTTGCCACACCGTTGCCGATCACATTGATCAGCGCACCACCTTCCGAGATGAAACGGTAGACCCCCAACACCAGCACCAGCCCGGCAGCGGGAATCACATCGACGGAGGCCAGTGTCGCCGCCAGGGTAATGAACGCGCCGCCCGTCACGCTGGCCGCGCCCTTGGAGGTCAGCAGCAGAATCAGCAACAGCGTCACCTGGTGGTACAGCGAGACATCAATGTCCAGCGCCTGGGCGATGAACATCGCCAGCACGGTCATGTTGATGCAACTGCCGTCCAGGTTGAAGCAATAGCCCGACGGCACGACCAGGCCGACGGTGGATTTCTCGCAGCCCAGCTTCTCAAGCTTGTCCATCAAGCGCGGCAGCGCCGATTCCGATGATGAGGTGCCGAGTACCAGCACGAGTTCTTCACGAATGTACTTGAGGAATTTCCACAGACTGAAACCCGCCAGCCACGCGACGATGTTCAACACCACAAACACGAACACCAACGCAGTCAGGTAATAACACACCAGCAGGTTGGCGTAGGCGCCCAAGGACTGAACGCCGTACTTGCCGACCGTGAACGCCATGCCGCCGAATGCGCCGAGCGGCGCGACATACATCACGATCTTCAGCATGCGGAAGAACGCCTTGGCCACCAGGTCAATGATCGCCAACAGCGGTTTGCCTGCCTCGCCCAGCAATTGGAGGCCAAAGGCGAAGAGCACCGAAATGAACAGCACCTGCAGGATCTCGCCTTCAGCGAAGGCACCGAACACCGTGCCCGGCACGATGTGCGTCAAGAAGCCCACCACGCTCTGGTCATGGGCGGCCTTGGCGTAGCCTGCGATCGCCGATGAGTCGAGCGACGCGGGGTCGATGTGCATGCCTGCCCCAGGCTTGAGCACGTTGACGCCAATCAACCCGATGACCAGCGCGATCGTGGTCAGCACCTCGAAATAGATCAGCGATTTGAACCCGATACGGCCGATGCGCTTGAGGCTCTGCATGCTGGCAATGCCGCTGACGACGGTGCAGAAGATGATCGGCGCAATGAGCATCTTGATGAGTTTGATGAAGGTGTCGCCCAACGGCTTCATCTGCTCGCCGAGCGCGGGACTGAAATGCCCGAGCACGATGCCCAGCAGAATGGCCGCGAGCACCTGAACGTACAGGTGATGATAGAACGGCTTGCGGCGCGGCGAGTGCACGGCGGCGGTATCGATCGTAGAGCTGATTGTTTTTGTCATGGCTCTGCCTTATGAGGTTGTTCAGGGGAATGCGGTTCAGGTCACCACGTTGATGGGCGCACCGGCGGCGAAGGCGGCGATGTTGGCGGTCAGTACTGTTTTCAAACGCGCCACGCTGCTCTGGCTGGCCCAGGCCACGTGCGGCGTGACGATAAGGTTGGGGTGCGTACAGTGCAGCAACGGATGGTCGGCCTGCGGGGGTTCTGCATAGAGCACGTCCAGCGCCGCGCCGCCCAGTCGACCATTGGCAAGACCGGCCAGCACCGCGTTTTCGTCCACCAACGGACCGCGGGCGGTGTTGATGAGCAGCGCGCCAGGTTTCATGCGGGCGATTTGCGCCGCGCCGATCAGGTATCGGGTGTGCGACGTCAGCGGGCAGTGAAGGGTCAGTGCGTCGGCCTTCGCGAGCACGTCATCGAACGCGGTGTAGCCCTCACGCACGCGCGAAACACCGCGATGCTCTGCAAACAGGACATTGATCTCCAGCGCGCGGGCAAGGCGTGCCACACGACTGCCGATGTCACCCCGACCCACGATGCCCAGCGTTGATCCCTGAAGGTCCTGGATCGGCGCCCCATGCACACAGAAATGCGAAGACGCCGGCCATTCGGTTGCAGCGGCGGCGCGATACGCCATCAGATGACGGCGCAGCGCGAACAGTGACGCGATGACCGACTCGGCGACGCTGACGGCGCTGTAAGCCGGTACGTTGCAGACCGTCACGCCCTGATCGCGGCACGCGGCGATGTCGACACAGTCGTAACCGGTCGCCGCCACGCAGATGAGCTTGAGCCTCGGAAGATGCGCCAGCGCTGCACGGTCGATCCGGACTTTGTTGGTGATCGCGACGTCGGCCAGCGCCAGGGCATCGAGGACCTGGTCCAGGGGTGTTGTTTCACGCACCGTCCATTCACGGGCTTCGGGCGGACGCGCCAAGGGAGACGGCAGGCTTGCGCCGTCGAGAAAAACGATGTTCATGGCAAGTGCTCTTTTGTGACGTTGTGACGTTGTGAGTGGGTGCTGCGATCCGGAGAACTCCGAAGCGCAGCGGGTCTGCGTCAACCCCGCTCAGCGTTGGCGACCTGTTTGCTCAGCGTGTGAACGTGCTCGGGCACGGGATGCAGGTCCAGTCGGCGACCGGCTTTGAGCACCTGACCGGGGGTGTCGTGGCCGATCAACCCCGGCAACCGCGCCGACGCCGCCAGCACGCGCTCAAGGTCCATTCCGGTCTGATACCCCATGAGGTCGAGCATGTGCACAAGATCTTCCATGCACACGTTGCCGCTGGCGCCGGGCGCATACGGACACCCGCCCAGCCCACCGAGCGAAGCGTCAAAACGATCGACACCGGCCTGCAGTGCGCCCAGCGTGTTGGCCAGCGCCATGCCGCGGGTGTTGTGGAAATGCAGGGTCAGCTGCAAGTGAGGAAAACGTTCTCGGACCTGCTGTGAAAGCGCCTGAACCTGCGAGGGATAGGCCATGCCGGTCGTATCGCACAACGTCACACCGCGTACGCCCAGCGCGGCAAAACGATCAATCCAGGCGAGCACCTCATCGGCCGACACCTCGCCTTGCATCGGGCAACCAAAGACAGTTGAGAGCGATACGTTGACCGCAACCGGCCCCTGCCCTATTACCCCGATGACATCGGTCAGCTGGGCGAACGACTGCTCACGCGTCATGCGCAGATTGGAGCGGTTGTGCGGTTCGCTGACCGACATCACCAGATTCGCCTCATCGATCCCGCACCCCAATGCGCGTTCGGCACCGCGGACATTGGGCACCAGCACCGTGTACTCGACCCCTGGCCGGCGGGTGATGCCGGCCATGACGGCCTCAGCGTCGCGCAGCGCGGGAATCGCCTTGGGCGAGGTGAAAGAGGTCACCTCGATCTTGGCGTAACCGCACTCGCTCAGCGCATCAATGAGGGCGATCTTGTCGCCGGTTTCGATAAAGGTTTTTTCGTTCTGGAAACCGTCGCGTGTCGCCACTTCCTGCATGAACAGACGTTTCATTCTGGCTGCCTCTCCTGGGCCTTGTCTTGGCTGGATGATCGGCGCAAACCCGAGCGATGAGAATTTCAAAGATTTCCATTATGCTTTCCGAAACGGAAACACTGGGTGTACCCATGCATAACGTGCTTCAACTGGATCTGGTGTCCCTGCGCCTGCTGGTGCTGGCGGCGGAAAGCGAAAACCTCACCAAGGCTGCGGACAGTGCTCACCTCACCGTGTCGGCCGCCAGCAAGCGCCTGGCAGAGCTGGAGCGCATCACCGACTGCACCCTGTTCGTAAGGCTTCCAAGGGGCCTGCAACTGACGCCGGCCGGACGGGGGCTGGCTGAACACGCGCGCCATATTCTGGAAAGCGCGCAGCGTATGGCCCATGACGCCAGTGATTTTTCCAACGGCGTACGCGGCCACGTAAGGTTGTTCGCCAACACCTCGGCGGTCATCCAGTTCTTGCCCAAGGACCTCAATACTTTCCTTTCAGCCAACCCACACGTACGCATCGGCATGGAAGAAGCACTGAGCGAGATGACCATTCAGGCCGTGGAAGACGGTCGGGCCGACATCGGGATCTTCGCCGACAACGTCCCCGCCCCTAATCTGGACCTGCGGCCTTACCGGCGGGACCGGCTGGTGGTGCTGGTGCCTCGCGATCATCCCTTGGCGCAGCGGTCGTCCGTGCAGTTTACCGAGACGCTGGACTGTGACTACGTGGCATTGAATCAGGGGAGTTCGCTGCTCAAGCGCATCAGCGACGCGGCCCACAGCGCGGGGAAAGGGCTGAAGGTTCGCATCCAGGTCAGCAGCTTCGACGGTATCTGCCGGATGATCGACGCCGGTCTCGGTATCGGAATTCTGCCGCTGGGTTCAGTGCAGCCCGCCCTGCTGGAAAGCACGCTGACCGCGATCCCGCTGCAAGACCCATGGGCCGCGCGCACGCTGTTCGTCGGCGTGGCGTCGGGAGCACGCCTGTCTCCCGAAGCCGCGAACCTGTTCGCTTTTCTGACCAGCCTGGAGGACGAAGCCTGACCGGCGCCTTGAGGGGCCTCAACCTGTCAGCCACTCAAGCGCACACCCGAGTTCAGGGAAGGACCGCTCAGGGGCCCGCTTTCACGACCGGATCAATGACCTGAGTGACCAGATGGTCCAGACCTTCCACGTGCCAATTGATCCAGAGCCGCGCGCGGGGATCGTTTTCGTCCGGCTCGATCGCCATCCAGTTCCTCGCAGGAATCAGGTACCGTCCTCGGGTGCCGATCGGCAGCATCGTCCCGGTGATTTTGTAATCGATCTGCTCCTGCCCGGCCCCAAGCGATTCCAGAAAATAGACCGCGAGCGCGGGTGGCGACGGGTGCACGACACCGGTCGAAATCAGCTGTTTGATCACACCCGCTCCGCCGACCGAATGTTGCTGAAGGGTCGACTCGATCGCGCACACGCCGGCGACGTGAACGTCACCCGACACCAAGGTCACCTTGCAGCCGTTTGTTGAACTCGCATAGTCAAGCAGGCGCATGATCAGACGCTTTCTTTCGTCCCGGTGTGGAAGGCTGCGCCAGTGATCGCGCAGGTCATCTTCAAGTTCCTGTTGGCCGGGCAGCAGGTCAAGCGCCTTCTCAGCGGCCTGCAGATCGAGATACCCCACCGGGATGCTGCTCATCACCAGCAGATGCCGGTGCCCTTCAACCTTGTCCAGCCAGGCGAAAATGGCGTCCCAACTCTTCGCGGAAATAATCTGGGTGGGCGTGAAGTCGCCCCGTTTGAAATCGGGATGGCGTTCCGTTCGCAGGTCCGGGACCAGAATCGAGAGACCGCCCAGGCCGGTGAACCCCATGTGAAAACCGTCCTCGATGCCTGTGATCTGGCAAGGGTGTACGTCAGGGGACGGTTTGGCTGCCGGTTGGGTGATCAACTGTTGCTGGAAAATCCGGAAGTACAGCCTGGCGGTTCGAAACAGCCCTTGAAAAACAGGGCATAGATGCAAGTCTTCATCGTAAGAACCCCAGCCATCCACGATGTCATGGTCGTCCCACATCATGATCGACGGAATGGACGCAAACATCCGGGCAGGCTCAGTTTGCTTCCAGCGCTCCATGTAGAGCATGGTGAAGAACGTGTCGAGGTCCGACTCGATAACTTTGGTGAACGTCGCCGCGATGCGGCCAGCCATGCTTTTGGCAAACCAGTCCTTCATGGACTTCACAAGGCCACGCATTTCATCGCTGTAGACCTGATCGCCACCCATCAACAGGAGGTGATAGGGCTTGCGCGCATGCGCTGCGGCCATGTCGTCCCAGCGATCGTTTTTCTTGTCGACCTTGTCCATCAGCTTCGGGTCCGAAAACCCGTTGCACGAGGCATACGCCATACGCGGCGCCTGGCCCCTGGCGGGCACTTCAAAGGAGGCCGGCTGGTCGTCAATGCTCAGGTTAAAGGTCTTTTTACTGTCGCCTTGAGCCGCCTTCAAATCGATACGCCACACCCGGTATTGCGGTTTCAGCAGCGGGATGTCTGCCAATGGCACCGGCTTGCCAGCCGTAAGGCCCGCATCCTTCCTAACCTTCGGCGAGGGGCTGTCGAGAGGCGTGACAACCAAGGCGGACACGTTGTAATCAGGGTCGGAACAACCACGAAACTGAAGCACAGGACCGAGTAACACACTCATACATTTCATCCTTTGAAGGTCGAGGTGAACGCCAAGTCATGCCGGTCTTTGCACTGCTTACCCACTGCGCATCGCTGGCGAAGCCAATACGGTTGCAACGACTCATACTAGCTTCGTTTTACGATACCGATAGCCCGCTAGAGTCTGGCCGCAAACCGCGCCACGAAGCACGTGCCCTGATCCGGCGACGAACTGACCGAAAGCGTGCCGCCATGGCCCTCAAGAATCTGCGAAGCGATATAAAGCCCAAGGCCCAGGCCTTCTCCCCTTTGCCCTCCATCCGAGCGCTTGAAGGGCTGAAAGAGCAGCGGCATCAATGCAGCGGGAATGCACGCCCCGTGATTGGTCACCGACAAAACAAAATCATCGCCTTCGGTTTTTGCCACGATCCTGACCGGCGATTCGCGGGTGCCATGGGTCACTGCGTTGCCCACCAGATTGGACAGCAACTGCCCGATGCGCGTCGGATCACAATAAATGTCCGCCGGGATCGCGAAGTCCTGCTCAATCTGCACATCCGGCTCCGACGCCTGGATCTCTGCAATGACCGAACTGAACACGCCTTGCAGATCGTCCACCCGCGTGCGCCTTACCGGAATCCCGCCGCCGAGTCGGCCACGGGCGAAATCCAGCACGTCCTCGATCAAGGCGCCCATCCGCTGCGAGCTCTTGCGGATCGCGCTGGCCAGTCCGCGTTCGCGTTTGTCCTCGAGTCTGGACTCAAGCAGGTCGGCACTCATGCGGATGGCGCTGAGGGGCGTGCGCAGGTCATGGCCGAGCACGGCAATGAACTGCTCGCGCAGACGACCGGCTTGGGTCGCATCGGCCAGGGCGTTTTCAGACTTTTCCAGATCGCTCCGCAAATCCAGGTGCATCGCAATCAACTGAGCAAATAACCCCAAGGATTTGAGGACAGCGCACTCGTCGAAATGCGCAGGCACCGTGTCGATCGCGCAAAGGGTGCCGAAAAACTCGCCATTGGCCTTGACGATCGGGATCGAGGCATAGCTTTCCAGCTGATAGGTTTTGGGCGTGTGATGCTGCGCGTACACCGGATGCTCACTGGCGTGGGTGAAGACCACGGGTTGACGGCTCTGCCGGATTTCATGGCAGATCGTCGATTCAAGGAGCAACTCGCCACCGGGTTTCAGGCCGAAGTTGATCGAGTCATCGACCGCCAACGCCACCCAGTGCGCATCCGTGACCCGTGCGACCGCCGCAAAGCGCATGCCGGTCACATGCTTGACCATGTCCAGAATGATCGGGACGGCGTCGATCCTGGCGACGGCGGCGATATCCTGGGTAAACGCATCGTTTTCAGACATCGGTTCGCCTGGAGAGTGAATAAATAAAGGTCGCTGTCATCACAACGCGCTCGATCTTAACGCAACGGTCAGGAAAACGAATGCTGAATCCCGCCACCGCGAGGCGTTCTCGCCTTCGCCGTGTCGTCAGCCGACGACCGGCGCATGCTCGGCCATCAACTCGATCATCCAGTCGATGAACACCCGCAGCTTGATGCTGATGTGCCGATTGGGCGGAAACGCAACGAACATGGGCATGGTGTCCAGACGCCAGTCCTCGAACAACGGCAGGAGTTCGCCGCTCGCCAGTGACGCCCTGGCCATGTAATGCGGCAACCAGAGCATGCCCATCCCGGCCACCCCAGCCGCCATGTAGGCATTGCCGTCGTCCACGGACACCACGTAACGGCCTTGCACCTGGACGGTTTCTTCGCCTTTGCGCATGACCATCGCAAACAGCTTGCCGGTACGCGCCCAGCGATAGCCCACGATGCGATGATGCGTGTCTTCCAGTTCTCCGGGGTGCGCTGGCCGTCCTGCCCGCGCCAGATAATGGGGCGCCGCATACACCCCCAGCTGCAGATCGCCGATACGCCGCGCCATCAGCGATTGATCGGTCAACTCACCGCCGCGCACCACACAATCGATGTGCTCGCCGATGATGTCGACCATGCGATCACTGACACCCAGATCGAGCTGGATGTCGGGGTAGCGTGCGTGAAACGCAGGCAGCGCCGGAATCAGGATCAAGCGCGCAAACGGACTCGGAACGTCCACCCGCAACCGTCCACGGGGCAACGTCGCCGCGCTCGACAAGCCGGTTTCCGCATCGTCCAGATCGGCCAGCACCCGCACTGCGCGCTCGTAATACGCGGCGCCATCGGCCGTCACGTTAACCTTGCGTGTGGTGCGGTTGAGCAGCTTGACCCGCAGGCGCGCTTCCAGTTGTTGCACCAGTTGGGTCACGCTGGTCTTGCTCATGTGCAGTGTGCCGGCGGCCTTGGTGAAACTGCCGGTTTCCACGACGCGAACAAAGGCCTGCATTGCATCAAAACGGTCCATCGCCACTCCCGAAAATGAAGGGGATTGTTTGGGATTTACAAACAGTCCTGATCAAGGTTGCTCGTTTATCGGCCGCACGCAAGCGCTTTACAGTCTCTTCATCGTCACTAACGGGTCACACCCGACCCACAGATGGAGGCTGCACATGACAGTTCGCAACGTGGTTTTCCCAGCCGGACGCCAAGCGCTTTACGACATCAACCGGTATTCGCCGGCCATCAAATCCAACGGTCTGCTGTTCGTCTCGGGACAGGTGGGCAGCCGCGAAGACGGCTCGCCCGAGCCCGACCTTCAGGCGCAGGTCAGGCTGGCTTTCAACAACCTCAATGCCATCCTCGATGCGGCAGGTTGCACGTTTGATGACGTGATCGACGTCACGGTCTTCATCGTCGATCCGCAATCGCGGTTTGAATCGATATGGGAAGTGGTGCCGGAATTCTGGGGTCAGGCCCCGCACCCGACAGTGACTGCGGTCGGGGTGACCTGGCTGTACGGTTTTGATTTCGAGATCAAGGTCATTGCCAAATTGCCGGAGAGCGATGCCGCCTAATGACGCCCAGGGCCGGCGTCCTCACGCCTCAATCGATACACCAGACTCGCCGCCTGCCCCGGCACGTCGTCCAGCGTGTCGATACGCAGCATGCCGACTTTTTCCAGTACGCGTATCGACGCCTGGTGGTGGGGCCTGACCACCGCGAAGACTTCCGGCACGTGCAGCTCGGTGAACGCATAGTCAAGCGCCGCCTGACTGAGTTCCGTTGCGAAGCCTTTGCCCCACGCCTGGGTGCCGAACCGGTAGCCCAGGTTCAGGCGTTCCACGTCGAGGTATTTACGCGCGTCGATCCCGCCGAAGCCGATGATGTCGTCGGGGGATTCCCGTGTGCAGATCACCCATTGTCCATACCCATGAGCTTTCCAGTGGGCTATCCAGCCGTTCAGCAGCCACTGCGCTTGTTCGATGCTGGACAGGGGTCCGGATGGATTGAAGCGGTTGGTCGCCGGATCGCCATAAATGGCAAAAAGGCTGTCGAGATCGTCGAGGACAGGTGGCCGCAAAACCAGTCGGGCGGTGGTTTTCTGCATGTCTGTGCGGCCTCTTGAGTCAGGTGGAAAACATTACCCACTTCCACTTCGCCCTGTATAGCCCCAAGACGTTTGTGAGGTGTCGTTGTGAGGTGCCGTTGTGAGAATCCATGACCGCTCGGCAGCGACGGCGTGCAAAAAAACAGAAGGGAGCGGGCTTTTTGTATCGCTCTGTGTACAGCCTTCGCAGTGATACATCCACCCTCATTTGCAGACAGCAGCGGACACAGACGCGATACACCCAAGAGGTTTACTGGGCTCGTCGATCAGCGCAGCCCCTCACAGCGGCAACGCGATCAAAACCTGAAAACCCAATCGGTCATGACCGCAGGAGTTCAACCATGAAACGCCAGATCCTTCTCAGCATCGCACTGTCCGTACTCGCCGCCAACGTCTTCGCCGCTGATGGCGCGGAACACCTCAAACAGTTCCAGACAGCTCAGGCCGGTTCGCACATCGTCAATCAGCAAAGCGTGGCGTCGGATGGCTCGGATCACCTGAAAGCCTTCCGCACCGCCGAGCGTGGCGCGGTGAGCTTCGACCTTAAGTCTGCCGAAACCGTCGCTGACGTGCGCGCCGAGTTCGGTTCGCAGTATCAGCGTTATTGATCCGCTGGCTGCAACGCGATGCGAACACCTGAAGCGACGACTCAGGCGGACCGCATCGCAGCGTGGCTTATGCCGGGTTTGCCTGCCAGTCGTCCGGGACCACCGCAATCACGTCGATTTCCATCAGCCACTGGGGCTGCCCCAACCCTGAAATCACCAGCCCTGTGGAAATCGGGAACACGCCCTTGAGCCACTTGCCGACCTCCTGATACACCGGCTCGCGATAGCGCGGGTCGATGATGTACGTGGTGGTCTTGACGATGTGCGACAGGTCGGAGCCCGCTTCTTCCAGCAGTTGCTTGACGTTTTTCATGGCCTGTTCGGCTTGCGCGCGTGGGTCGCCGAGGCCCACCAGATTGCCTTCAAAGTCGGTGCCGATCTGGCCACGCACATAGATGGTGTTGCCGGCCCGAACCGCCTGGCACAGGTCATTGTCCAGCGACTGGTTCGGGTAGGTTTCTTTGGTGTTGAACATGCGAATGCGTGTGTGGGTTGGCTGCGCCATGTGAAGCTCCTCGAAAACACAAAACGGGTCGCGCCGCCGACAGGTGGGTCGGCACGGGTATGCACGGTCAGGCGGTGACGACGGGTTGCCCTTGGGTCGCCGTTACCGGCGCCACGGTTTGCACGGCCTGGCGCTGCTCAGCGTCGCGGTATTCCAGGTACGTGCGCTGGATCGCGATGTGGTCAGCCACGTACTTGGCGTCGTGCCAGACACCCCAGATGAACGAAGACCCGCGTCGCGATTGCCATGGCAAGCCGAGGAAGTAGATCCCCGATTCGGTGGACACCCCACGTTGATGAAGCGGTTTGCCCTTGGCGTCGAAGGCGTCGACGTTCAGCCAGCTGTAATCGGTGGCAAAGCCGGTCGCCCAGATGACGGTGGTGATGCCGGCGTTGGCCAGATCGAGCTCAAGAATGGGCGTGCTCACGCATTCAGGGTCGGGAAACACACGGCGTGCTTCGGGCTCCAGCGGCAGGTCCAGGCCATTGCGTTCGATGTAGGCATCTGCAGCGTCCAGCACCGCCAGGTAGTTCTCATCGCCACGCGCCAGGTTGTCGGCCAGGTCCGGTTGAAAGCTCACCCTGCCATCGTTGAACCCGCGCGTCACGCCGACCAGCTTCATACCGCGCTGCGCCAGTTCTCGAAAGTCCACCGTACGGCCGCCATGGGCACCGCTGACCGCGATCGTCACGTGCTCGCGACCCGGCTTCATCGCGGCCTGGTCCCATTCGCCGAGCACGCCCAGCCACCAGCAAAAATCCCGGTTGCGATACGCGCGCGGTGGACGATCGTGCTGGCCCACCGACAGGTAGACCTGCCTGCCCGCTCGCTGAAGTTCGTCCGCGATCTGCGTACCGGAAGACCCGGCGCCCACGACCAGCACGGCGCCTTCCGGCAACTGCTGCGGGTTGCGGTACTGGGCGGAGTGAATCTGCGTCAGGCGTTCGTCTTTGGGTGCGATGGCGGGAATCACCGGGTGTTGAAACGGACCGGTGGCGACGACCACACGATTGGCTTCGATGACACCGTCGGACGTCTCCACCGTAAAGCCCGGACGTCCAACGTTACGCTGGACCTTGCGCACGTCGACGCCGGTGCGGATCGGTGCCTTGAATTTGCGCGCGTAGGCTTCGAAATAGTCGGCAACCCGCTCTTTGGGCGCAAAACCGTCCGGACTGAGGTCATCAAACTCGAGGCCCGGAAACCGGTCGTGCCAGGCGGGTCCGTTGGCGACCAGTGAATCCCAGCGGCCGCTGCGCCAGGCTTCCGCAATGCGGTTGCGCTCAAGGACCAGGTGAGGGATTCCGAGCTTGCTCAGGTGCTCACTCATGGCCACGCCTGCCTGACCGGCACCGACCACGAGCGTATCGATTTCTGTTTTTCCAGCTGTCATACCTGTGTCCTTCACGAAGGCGGGTGTGAGCGCATTCTGTGCAGGATCAGGGGATAGCGAAATTATGATTTTTGTCGTCGCAAAGCAGGAAAAAGCTAGGCCTGTGAATTGCGCTGCTCAGCTCAACATGCCGTGGCACATCAGGCCCAGTACGCTGCGCATATGTGCGGCATGAGCCTCGCGATCCGGCACGGCTTCGGTGGCCAGTCGGATAAACGCCAGGTTGGCGTACTGGTTGAACAACGTGGCGGCCACGTCGATATCGACCGAGTCGCGCACTTTGCCCAGCATTTGAAAATGCAGGAGCAGTGCCTTGGCTTCTTCGACCACGGCGGCATTCCACGGATGGAACGCCTGGGCCAGTTCGCCGGTAAACAGAAACGGCGCCAGCTCGCGCCATAACGACGCGGGCATGGCGCGCAACTGGTAGCGGGTCATCAGCCCTTCAAGCTCGCACAGGGCGTCGAGGGGGTCGGTGTTTTCATCCAGGTTGGCCCGCGCCTCGCGCATCGCCTGTTCGTCCGGCGCTTTGAGCAGCGCCAGCAGGATTTCCTGCTTGCCACCGAAGTAATTCACGACGGTGGGGGCTGAAACCCCGGCCTCGTTAGCGATGTGTTCCAGCGTGGTCGCGCCGAAGCCATTGGCCTTGAACAACGTCAATGCCGCGTCCGCGATCAGCTGTCGGCGTTGTTCCTTCTGCCGTTCTCTAAGCCCTGTCATGTTGCCCCTGAGGTGGATGTGCAGTGCGGCCCAGATTACGGGCGTATGTTTTTCTCAACAAATATTTTCTTTACAAAAATATTTTTAGGTGACAAAACTTATTGCCAACGAAGCCCCGGCCACCCCGCCCCGCCCACTGGAAAACCGTGATCGCAGGGGCTGGGCGCCATCGACCCTGGAGACGCGACATGTCCATCAGCCCCGAGACCTCCCGCACCACCACTGACTACCAGGCCGCCGATGCCGCCCACCACATTCATGCATTCGTCGACCAGAAGGCGCTCAACGCGGAGGGCCCGCGGGTGATGGTCAAAGGCGACCGGCTGGCGCTGTGGGACAACGACGGCAAGCGGTATCTGGATGGCATGTCAGGGTTGTGGTGCACCAACCTGGGTTACGGACGCAAAGACCTGGCCGCTGCCGCCAGCGCGCAACTGGAGCAGCTGCCCTACTACAACATGTTCTTCCACACGACCCATCCGGCGGTGATCGAGCTGTCCGAGCTGCTGTTCAGCCTGCTACCCGACCATTACAGCCACGCGATCTACACCAACTCAGGCTCCGAAGCCAACGAGGTGCTGATCCGCACCGTGCGCAAGTTCTGGCAGGTCATGGGCAAGCCGGAGAAGAAAGTCATGATCGGACGCTGGAACGGTTACCACGGCTCGACCCTGGCGGCGACTGCGCTGGGCGGCATGAAATTCATGCACGAAATGGGCGGTACGATTCCGGATGTCGCGCACATCGACGAGCCTTACTGGTTTGCCCATGAAGGCGATCTAAGCCCCGAAGCCTTCGGGCTGCGCGCGGCTCGCCAACTGGAAGAGAAGATTCTCGAACTGGGCGCGGACACCGTGGCTGCTTTCGTTGCCGAACCGTTCCAGGGTGCGGGCGGGATGATCATTCCACCCTCGACCTACTGGCCGGAAATTCAGCGTATTTGCCGCAAGTACGACGTGCTGCTGTGTGCCGACGAGGTGATCGGCGGGTTCGGTCGCACCGGCGAATGGTTCGCGCATCAAACCTTCGGTTTCGAGCCCGACACCCTGTCAATCGCCAAAGGCCTGACCTCGGGTTACATCCCCATGGGCGGCTTGATCCTGTCGCGGCGCATGGCCGAAGCGCTGGTGGAAAAAGGCGGTGTGTTCGCCCACGGTCTGACCTACTCCGGGCACCCGGTCGCCGCTGCCGTGGCGATTGCCAACCTCAAGGCACTGCGCGACGAAGGCGTGGTCACTCAAGTGAAGACCGACACGGGCCCTTACCTGCAGAACTGCCTGCGCGAAGTCTTCGGCAACCATCCGCTGGTGGGCGAGGTTCAAGGCGTCGGGTTGGTCGCCGCGTTGCAATTCGCCGAGGACAAAGCAACGCGCAAACGCTTCGCCAACGAGAACGACATCGCCTGGCGCTGCCGCACCCTGGGTTTTGAAGAAGGCATCATCATTCGCTCCACGCTGGGCCGCATGATCATGGCGCCCGCGCTGGTCGCCACACGCTTGGAGCTGGACGAACTGGTGGACAAGACCCGCATTGCCGTGGACCGCACCGCCCGCGAGTACGGCCGGCTGTAAAACGCCGTGAGGCACTGGCACGCTTTTTCGTAATCAGGCTCCACAAAAAACCTCGTTTCGCCAACCGCAACCCATGGACAGAATGCAGTCATGTCCCATCCACGCCCGGGCAGCGTCAAGCACGCTCGCCGGGCGCCGGATGGCGGGTCAGGACGAAACAGGACGAACACACCATGACGTTTTCAATCGTCGGCCGTTGCGCCGAAACCGGACAACTGGGCATCGCCATCAGCTCTTCCAGCATTGCGGTAGGCGCGCGTTGCCCCTGGTTGCGCCCCGGCGTCGGCGCGGTCGCCACACAGAACATCACCCTCCCCGCGCTGGGCCCGCACGTGCTCGATCAACTGGAACAAGGCCTGTCCCCTGCCGAAGCGCTGGACAAGGCCCTGACCAGCAACGGTTACAGTCAGTTTCGGCAGTTGACCGCCATCGACCACCTCGGCCAGACCGCCCATTTCAGCGGCAGTGAAACCCTTGGCACACACAACGCCTTAGCGGGTGAACAGTGCGTGGGCGCCGGCAACATGCTGGCCGATCGTGCCGTCATCGAAACGCTGGTGCACACCTTCGAAAACAGCGGCGGTCAACTCGCAGATCGGCTGATCGCCGCGATGCAGGCGGCGGTCGCGGCCGGCGGCGAAGCAGGTCCTGTACACTCGGCTGCCTTGGTGGTGGTCGGCGAACTGACCTGGCCGATCGTCGATCTGCGCGTGGACTGGGCCGATGAGGACCCGATCGGCCAACTCGCACAACTGTGGACCGACTATCGCCCTCAACTGCAGGACTACATCACCCGCGCCCTCGACCCGACCAAAGCGCCGAGCTATGGCGTTCCCGGTGATGAGTGAAACGGTAATCCATCACCCGCTTATGAATCCCGCAAGGATCAACGTATGAGCAAAAGCCGGGAATTGCTGGCCGCACTGGTCGGATTCGACACCACCAGTCGTGAGTCGAACCTGCAATTGATCGAGTTCGTTCGCGACTACCTCGCCCAGCTCGACGTGCCGTGTGAACTGATCTACAACGCCGAGCGCAGCAAGGCCAACCTCTTCGCCACCCTGGGCCCGGCGGATCGCCCGGGCATCGTGCTGTCCGGCCACACCGACGTGGTGCCGGTGGACGGTCAGCCGTGGAGCGTGCCGCCGTTTGAGCTGAGCGAACATGACGGCAAGCTGTTCGGGCGTGGCACGGCGGACATGAAAGGCTTCATAGCCTGCGTATTGGCGGCGGTGCCGGACCTGCTGGCGGCACCCTTGACGATGCCGGTGCACATCGCCCTGTCCTACGACGAGGAAGTGGGCTGCCTCGGCGTGCGCTCACTGCTGGCCGAGCTTGAACAGCGACCGGTCAAACCGCTGTTGTGCATCATTGGCGAACCCACCGAACTCAAGCCAGTGCTGGGCCACAAGGGCAAGCTGGCCATGCGTTGCGATGTGCACGGCGCAGCCTGTCATTCGGCGTATGCGCCGCAGGGTGTGAACGCCATCGAATACGCCGCGGAGCTCATCGGCGAGCTGGGACGCATCGGCACGACGCTGCGCGCCGTGGATCTGCACGATCCGCGCTTCGACCCACCCTTCACCACGGTGCAGACCGGTGTGATCAACGGCGGCAAGGCGCTGAACATCGTGCCCGCCGACTGCCGCTTCGACTTTGAAGTGCGCGCATTGCCTGCCCATGATCCCCTTGAAGTCGCTCAGCGATTGCAGCAGTACGCCAAAGACCAGGTGCTGCCGCGCATGCAGGCGGTCAACCCGGACAGCGATATCCGCTTCTCGGCGCTCTCAGCCTATCCGGGCCTGGTGACCGATGAGAAAAGCCAGGCCGCACGGTTGATCGCGCAGTTCTGCGGATCGGAAGAATTCACCACCGTGGCGTTTGGGACCGAAGGTGGATTGTTCGATGCCATCGGCATCCCCACCGTGGTGTGTGGGCCGGGAAGCATGGATCAGGGGCACAAGCCGGATGAGTTTGTCAGCGTCGAGCAGTTGGAGGCCTGTGACGCGATGCTGCGTCGGATGATCGAAGCCTTGCGAACGGGACTGCACCGATAACAACGGGGGGCATGTTCCCCTGTGGGAGCGAATCAGCGGCAGGCTTATTTATTACCCTTATTACCCTTATTACCCTTCTTTCGGCGCCAACTCTTCCCGGCAATGATCCACGAACAACTGCGCCGGTTTGGTCAATTGCGAACGGCGCAGCCAGGCAGCGGACAGCCCTGAACCGGTGACCTGCTCGGCCAGCGGCACGCACACCAGCTTCTGCCCGTCGTAGGTGTATTCGGACTTCGGTCGGGTCACCAGAATCGAAAAACCGAACCCGCGACCCACCATGCCGCGGACCATCTCGATCGACGGCGAGCTGAACTGGATGTGCGGGGTCAGTCCGCGCTCCTCGAAGATGCTCACGAAATAGGTCCGGCTGGGTTGTACATCCAGCAGCACCATCGGTTCGAGCACCAGATCGTTCAGCGAAACCTTGGCCTGGCTGGCAAAGCGATGCCCCTCGGGCAATAGCGCATAGGGCTGTTGCGGCGCCATCAGCGGCACGGTGTCGATGGTGCTGTCCAGATCGTGCTCATACAGAATCGCCAGATCGATACTGCCCGACGTCAGGGCCTGCACCAGTTCCTGCTGCTCGCCATCGCGGATGCGAATTTCCACGCCCGGCCAGCGATCCCGAAACCCGGCGATCAAGCGTGGCAGGTACAGCGGCGCGACCGTCTCGAAACAGCCGATGTCGATCTGACCGGCCACGACATCGTTGTCCGCCAGGGCGTTCTGCTCGAACTCGTGCGCCACCCGCAGCAACTCTTGCGCCTTGCGGTAGAAGCGCGCGCCGCTGGGCGTCAACGACACACCCTGCGCGTGATGCCGAATGAACAGCTGCACGGCAAAGCTTTCTTCCAGGTGTTTGATGGCGGTAGAGACCGAAGGCTGTGCGATGTAGAGCTTGCGCGACGCTTCGGCCACGCTGCCGCACTCCACCGTGGTGACGAAATACTTGAGTTGTCGCAGGTTGTACGCGGCCATTGCTACCTCGAAATCGGTGAACTGTCAGACCAGATCTTGCGCGTTATTCTGCGGCGTTCCCAGCGCAGGAGAAACAAGCAATTTCCTGCCCATTGAAGCTAAAAAAACTGACCTTAAAACGGTGCGCAGACGCACCGCAAAGGTGCGTTATTGGTGAGTTTTTTTATCGACAGCGAACACATTTTTACTCATTTCCTGACCTCTCCACATCGCCCACTATCGGCACCATTGATCGTGAACATGGCCCGCAGAGGCCATCCAGGAGTGTGTGCAGTGACGGACTTTAACCACTGGCAACAGCGTGCCGGACATCAACGCTTCATCGACGCGGCGCTGATCGCGGGCCGCCCTCATCAGGCCCGCAACGGCGAAACCTTCGCCGTCATCAACCCCGCCACCAACGCCGTGTTGGCCAACGTGACGGCCTGCTCGGAGGCGGAGGTCGACCTGGCCGTGAGCGTCGCCCGGAGAAGCTTTGAAAACGGCCCGTGGCCGCGCATGCAGCCCAAGGAACGCAAGGCGATCCTGTTGCGCCTGTCCGAGCTGATCCTGGTTCACCGCGAAGAACTGGCCCTGCTTGACTCACTGAGCATGGGCAAACCGGTAATGGACGCGTACAGCATTGATGTGCCCGGCGCCGCCCACGTATTCGCCTGGTACGCCGAAAGCCTGGACAAGCTGTATGACCAGGTCGCACCCACCGGCCCCGGAACACTGGCGACCATCACCCGGGTGCCGTTGGGCGTGATTGCCGCCGTGGTGCCATGGAACTTCCCGCTGGACATGGCCGCCTGGAAACTCGCGCCTGCCCTCGCCGCCGGTAACAGCGTGATCCTCAAGCCCGCCGAACAATCACCGTTTTCGGCGTTGCGTCTGGCCGAACTGGCCCTGGAAGCCGGTGTTCCCGAGGGCGTTTTCAATGTGGTCACCGGGCTGGGTGAACAGGCCGGGCGCGCCCTGGGGCTGCACCCGGACGTCGATGCACTGGCCTTCACCGGCTCGACGCAGGTCGGCAAGTACTTCATGCAGTACGCGGCGCAGTCCAACCTCAAGCAAGTGTGGCTGGAGTGCGGCGGCAAGAGTCCGAACCTGGTGTTCGCCGACTGCCAGGACCTCGACTTGGCCGCCGAGAAAGCCGCCTTTGGCATCTTCTTCAATCAAGGCGAAGTGTGCTCGGCCAACTCACGGTTGCTGGTGCAGCGGTCGATTCATGATGCGTTCGTCGAGCGCCTGATCGAGCAAGCACGCCACTGGCAGCCCGGCGACCCGCTGAACCCGGCGAGCCGAATGGGCGCGATCGTAGACGCGAACCAGGCCGCGCGGGTGATGGAATACATCAACCAGGCCAGTGCCAGCGGTGCCCGGTTGGTCGCAGGCGGCGACCGGGTCGTGATCAACGGCTCGAACAATTTCATTCAACCCACGCTGTTCACCCACGTCACCCCGGACATGGGTTTGTCCCGCGAGGAGGTGTTCGGCCCGGTTCTTGCGATCACCCCGTTCGACACCGAGGACGAGGCGGTGCACATGGCCAACGACCATATCTATGGATTGGCTGCCTCCGTGTGGAGCGATGACCTCAATCGCGCGCACCGCGTCGCCAGTCGCTTGAACGCCGGCACCGTTTCGGTCAACACCGTGGACGCCTTGGACGTGACCGTTCCGTTCGGCGGTGGCAAGCAGTCCGGGTTCGGACGCGACCTGTCGCTGCACTCATTCGACAAATACACCCAACTGAAAACCACCTGGTTTCAGTTGCGCTGAGTCGTCGCCCCCTTACTTGAGTAAATACCCATGAGCCACAACGACCCTGGCGTCGCCACCCTCGAATTGAGCACCATCCAGCCCATTGCACCTGATCAGCGCCATGGCCGCGCGCGCGATCTGTTCACGATCTGGTTCGGCTCCAACATCATGCTGCTGACCGTCGTCACCGGCGCCCTGGCCGTCACGGTGTTCAAGCTGCCGTTCATCGCCGCCATGGTCGCGTTGGTGCTCGGCAACCTGATCGGCGGGATCTTCATGGCCCTGCACTCGGCCCAGGGGCCGCAACTGGGCGTACCGCAGATGGTCCAGACCCGCGGTCAGTTCGGCTCCTACGGCTCGCTGTTGGTGGTCGCCCTGGTGGTGATCATGTACCTGGGTTTCTTCGCCTCCAATCTGGTGCTCGGCGGGCAGTCACTGCACAGCCGCTACGCGATGTTCAGCACCAACCAGGGCATCGTGCTGGTCGGCCTGATCAGCGTGGTGGCGACCGTGTTTGGCTATCGCCTGATTCACGCTTACACCCGGCTGATGTCCTACCTGTCCGGGGCCATCCTGCTGCTGTGCTTTGTCTGGATCATCGCGGTACACGGCCTGCCCGCAGACTTCCTGCAGCGCAACGACATGAACCTCGCGGGCTTTCTCGGCACCCTGTCGATTGCGGCGCTGTGGCAACTGGCGTACGCGCCTTACGTGTCGGATTACTCCCGTTACATGCCCGCTGACACCGGCGGCAAAGCGGCCTTCTGGTCCAGCTACTGGGGTTGCTGCCTGGGTTCGATTCTGCCGATGGCCCTGGGCGTGATCGTCGGCCTGTGCGTGGAAGGCGACATCATCAGTGGATTGATCGAAATGACCGGCAGCATCGCCACGCTGGTGGTGGCGGTGTTCTCCATCGGTATCGCCGCCACCAACGCCATGAACCTGTATTGCGGCACGCTCTCGGCCATTACCGTCGGCCAGACGCTGGTGCCCAAATGGTCGGCAGGCGCCCTCTCCCGCGCCATCACGGCATTGGTGCTGTTCTCGATTTCCCTGACGCTCGCCCTGTTGGGGCAGGACGACTTCATGGCCAACTACACCAACTTCATTCTGTTGTTGCTGTACGTGCTCGTGCCGTGGACCGCCATCAACCTGGTGGATTACTACCTGGTCGCCCACGGCAGCTACGACGTGGCTTCGTTTTTCCGACGCGACGGCGGCATCTACGGTTACTTCAACTGGACGGCGGTCGGCTGCTACGTGCTGGGCATCCTGGTGCAGATCCCGTTCATGGCCACCGAGCTGTACACCGGGGTCATTGCCAAAGCCATGGGCGGCGCCGACGTATCGTGGATCGTCGGCCTGGTGGTGATCTCGCCGATCTACTACCTCGCCAGCCGCCGTCGCAGCCGCAAGCCCTCAGTGGGCGCACTCGGGAGAAACGCATGAAAACCGATTACGACTACATCATCGTCGGCGCCGGTTCGTCCGGCTGCGTGCTGGCGAATCGTCTGAGCGCCGACCCTGCCGTGAGCGTCTGTTTGATCGAAGCGGGCAGTCATGACAAGAGCCTGCGCATCCAGACACCGGCCGGGACCATCACGCTGTACAAGAGCAAAAGATACAGCTGGAACTTCTTTTCCGCCCCGCAGAAAAACCTTAACGGTCGCAGCCTGCACACCCCGCGCGGTAAAGCATTGGGTGGCTCAAGCTCGATGAACAGCATGATCTACATCCGCGGTCACGCCAGCGATTACGACGGCTGGGCGCAGGCCGGCTGCCCCGGTTGGGACTGGAACAGCGTGCTGCCCTACTTCAAGAAATCCGAGAACAACCGGCTTGGCCAGGACCCACGCCTGCATGGCACCACCGGCGAGTTGAACGTGGAAGCTGCGCGTGACCCCAACCCGGTGTCGCGGCTGTTCGTGAAGGCCGCGCAACAGGTAGGCATTCGCCGCAACGATGATTTCAACGGCGACCAGCTTGAAGGCTGCGGCCTCTACAACCTCACGCAGAAAGACGCCAGACGCCTGTCGAGTTACCGCGCGTTTGTCGCACCGGTGCTCGAGCGCCCCAACCTGACCGTGATCACCGACTGCTCGGTGCAGTCACTGGTGATTGAGGATCGGGTGACCCGAGGTGTAAGGGTCGAATCCGAGGGTGAGCAGACTACCCTGACTGCCCGTCGCGAAGTGATTCTGTCGGCGGGTTCGCTGGGCAGTCCGAGCCTGCTGCTGGCGTCGGGGATCGGGCCAGCGAACGACCTGACGAACGCCGGCATCCAGGTCGAGCATGACCTGCCCGGCGTCGGCAAGAACCTGCAGGACCACCTCGACGGCCTGATCACCGTGCGCTCGAAAAGCCCGCTGACCCTGGGCTTTTCGTTGGGCTCACTGCCGAGCATCCTGACCTCGCCGCTGCGTTATCTGTTCGGCAAAAAAGGCTGGCTGACCACCAACTACGTCGAGGCCGGTGGCTTTGCCCGCACGCCGCTGGCAGAGACGCTGCCCGATGTGCAGTTTCACTTCGTGCCGGGTTATCGCAGCCATCGCGGCCGGCTGTTCGAATGGGGCCATGGCTACGCGGTCCACACCTGCGTGCTGCGTCCCAAAAGCATTGGCGAAATACGCTTGGGTCGCGACGGCAAACCCGTGATCGATTTCAACTTCCTCGCCGATCCCCAAGACGCCAAGGTGCTGATCGAAGGCCTGAAACTGGCGCGCAGGATCCTGGCCGATCCGCAGTTCGATGGCATCCGCGGCACTGAGATACTTCCCGGCAAGCAGGTGCAGACCGACGAGCAACTGATGACCTATGTGCGTGAATGCGCCGCGACCGTGTTCCACCCGGTCGGCACCTGCAAGATGGGCGTCGACCCGATGAGCGTCGTGGGGCCGGACCTTAAGGTACACGGCGTGCAAGGCTTGCGGGTGGTCGACGCATCGATCATGCCGACACTGATCAGCGGCAACACCAATGCGCCCTGCATCATGATCGGGGAGAAAGCGGCGGATATGATCCTCAACAGAAACACCCGGCCTTATGAGAGCCAGCTTGCTCGCCAAGAGACCGGAACCACCCCCACCTCTCCGGCGGCTGAAACTCAGTCTTCGTGAGCAAGCTCACTCCCACAGGACCGTGGGACACGACGCCTTGCGGGCAGAATAGAAGCCACTAGACAGCCTCACCAAAACGCCGCTTTCCTGCACTAGGAAGCGGCGTTTTTTGTGCGCCTGCCCCAGCTTCGAACACCTTTTCCCACCCCAGTTTTTTCCTCGTCAGGGACCACATATTTACTAATTTTCGTATCCCGCGACATCGGCCAACATCAACCTCGCCCCACAGAGGCAAAAGGTCCGTCAGAGGCCACGAGCGGTTCAAGTTTTGGCGTCTAGCCCCACTGCCCCGAGACAACGTCGAATTAAAAAACCACCATCCGGGAGTGTTCCATGATCAAGTCTTTCGTATCGCGCTGTGTGCGTCCGCTGGCCCTGACTGCACTGGCGGCCGGCATCGCCAGCGGCGCTCAGGCCGGCACCCTGTCCATCGGGCACACCACCTGGGTAGGTTACGGCACCCTGTACCTGGCCAAGGACCTGGGCTACTTCAAGGACAACGGCCTGACCGTCGAATTGCCGACCATCGAAGAAGCCTCGATGTACATGGCGGCTCAGGCCTCGGGCAAGCTGTCCGGCTCCGCTTCGACCCTGGATGAAATCCTCAAGTACCGTCCGCAGTTCTGCTTCAAGGCGGTCGCCGCGCTCGACGAAAGCCACGGCGGCGACGGCGTGCTGGTCAGCAAGGACATCAACAGCCTGCAGGACCTCAAAGGCAAGGCTGTCGCGGTCAACGAAGGTTCGGTTTCGCAGTTCTGGCTCAACTACCTGCTGAAAAACGCCGGCATGAAGATGAGCGACCTGACCATCCAGAACATGACCGCTGACGATGCGGCCACGGCGTTCATTGCCGGTCGTGTACCGGCCGCCGTAACCTGGGAACCGCACTTGACCACCGTGCGCAACAAGCAGCAAGGCAAGGTGCTCGTCGACAGCAGCACGACACCCGGCGTGATCGTCGATGTCGTGGCCCTCAGCTGCGATGTGGTCGACAAGCAACAGGCTGACGTCAAGGCACTGGTCGCAGGCCTATACAAAGCCGTGCAGTACACCAAGGACCATCCGAAAGAAGCCTACGCGATCATGGCCAAAGGCGTCGGTGGTTACCTGGCCGACCCGGCTGAACTGGAAGCCGCGGCCAAAGGGGTGCGTTTCTACGACCAGGCGATGAGCGAAAAACTGCTCGGCAGCAACGGCAGCACCGGCGACGCCGCCGCAGTGATCAAACTGGCGAACGAAACCGCCAGCGAGTTGCAGGGCAAACCGTACAACGTCAGCTACAGCGACCTGATCGACAACCGTTTCATCAGCCCGAAATAAACAGGAGCACGTCATGTCCAAGCGCAATTCGTGGCTGAACCGTTGCCTCACGCCCAAGACCAGCTTGCCGATCCAGGTGATCTGGAGCGCCAGCGGTCTGGCCTGGGCGTTGTTGATCGGCCTGTGGGCTTTTCTTTCCTACGGCGGCGTGGTGCCGGCGATGTTTCTGCCAACGCCCGGTGCGGTCTTCGATGCTGCGATGCGCCTGGCCCGTGACGGCACCCTCGGCCCGCATGTGTGGGCCAGCGTCGAAGTGGTGATGGTCGGTTTCGTGATCTCTTCAGTGGTCGCGGTGCCCATCGGTTTGATGATGGGCAGCTTCCGTGTCGTGCAAGCCTTCCTGGAGCCGCTGGTCAACTTCATCCGCTACCTGCCGGTCACCTCGTTCGTTCCGCTGTTCATCCTGTGGATCGGCATCGGCCTGGAACAACGTGTGTCGATCATCATCTTCGGCGTGTTCTTCCAGCAGCTGGTGATGATCGCCGACGTGTCCAAGGGCATTTCCAAGGACCTGATCAACGCCTCCTACACCCTGGGCTCCAGCCGCGCGGACGCCGTGTTGCATGTCATCGCACCGGCTTCGCTGCCCGGTGTGCTGGACACCCTGCGCGTGACCATGGGCTGGGCCTGGACCTACCTGGTGGTCGCCGAGCTGGTCGCAGCGTCCAGTGGCCTGGGTTACCTGAGCCTCAAGGCCATGCGTGGTTTTCAGGTGGACGTGATTTTCCTGGCGATCGCCGTCATCGGGCTGTTGGGCCTGATCACCGATCAACTGTTCCGATTTCTTCGCTTGAAGGTGGCCGCATGGGCTCAGTAACCGCAACCTCGCCGATTCAGCTACGCCCCGCTCCCGTGACAACGGCCGCCACGCCACGCCTGCGGGTCGACAATGTCACGCTGCAGTACAAGACGCCGTCGGGCAGCACCTTCACGGCACTGGACAAGGTGTCCTTCGACGTCCCCGATCAACAGTTCGCCGTGCTGGTCGGCCCGTCGGGCTGCGGCAAATCCAGCCTGCTGTACCTCACAGCCGGCCTGGCCGAACCGACGTCGGGTGACATCTACGTCGGCGGTCAACAAGTCGACGGCCCCGGCGCGGATCGCGGCATGGTGTTTCAGGGCTACACGCTGTTCCCCTGGCTGACCGTGCGCAAGAACATCGAATTCGGCCTTAAGCGCCGTGGCATGCCGGCGGCCGAACGCAAGGAAATCGTCGAGTTCTACCTGAACGAAGTGGGCCTGTCGCGCTTCGCCGACAACTACGCCAAGCAGCTGTCCGGCGGGATGATGCAGCGCGTGGCGATTGCCCGCGCCCTGGCCAACGACCCGCAGATCCTGCTGATGGACGAGCCGTTCGGCGCACTCGACAGCCAGACGCGTCTGCAGATGCAGCAACTGCTGCTCAAGGTCTGGGAGCACAGCAAGAAGACGGTCTTGTTCGTGACTCACGACATCGACGAGGCCATTCTGCTGGGCGATCGCATCTTCGTCATGGGCGCGCGTCCCGGCCGGATCAAGGAAGTGCTCGATGTGCCGATTGGCCGTCCGCGCAACCTGGACATGGTCATGGACCCGGAATTCATCCGCATGAAACGCAACATTTTCCATCTGTTGCATGACGGGCCGGAAGAACACCTATGACCCGATAGCACGTTCGTATCACTCCCTGTAACGCCATGCGGTGGTAGAGTCCTTCACCACACAGGTGACACTCATCACACCGCTCACGGGAGTACTTCGGATGAAAATCGGTTTCTTGGGCCTGGGCAACATGGGTCAGGCCATCGCCGCCAATCTGCTGAAAGGCGAACATGAACTGCGGGTGTGGAACCGCTCGCCGCAAGCGTCCCAGCCGCTGGTCGAACTCGGCGCCAAGGCGGTGGCAGAACCCGCACAGGCGTTCGACGCCGACGTGGTGTTCAGCATGCTCGCCGATGACAAGGCGCTGCGCTCGGTGCTGCTGGATTCGGGCCTGCTCAAGCAACTCAAGGCGCCGCTGATTCACGTCAACCTGGCGACCATTGCCGTAACGTTTGCCGATGAACTGGCCGAGCTGCACAAGGCTCAGGGCATCGACTACATCGCAGCGCCGGTGATGGGGCGGCCGAATGTCGCCGCTGCGGCTCAGCTGAATATTCTGGCGGCCGGGCCCGAACAGGCCATCGACACCGTTCAACCGCTGTTCGACCTGATCGGGCGCAAGACCTGGCGCCTCGGCGAGAAAGCCTCGGCCGCCAACGCGATGAAACTGGCGACGAACTTCCTGCTGGTGTCGGCGGTTGAAGCCATGAGCGAAGCCGCCGTGCTCGTCACCCGCCACGGCCTCAAATCAGCGGACCTTGTGGACCTGGTGTCGAACACCATCTTCACCGGCCCGGTGTATGCCGGCTACGGCGCGCTGATCGGGGAACGCCGCTACGAGCCCGCCGCATTCAAGGCCGTGCTGGGACTCAAGGACGTGGATCTGATCCTGGCGGCGGCCAGTCAGGTGTCGGTACAGATGCCGACCGCCGACATGATCCGCGCCAACCTGCAGGATGCCGTCGACCACGGCCAGGGTGAAATGGACCTTGCGGTCCTGGCCGAGGTCGCGGAGCGTCGTAACCCGGCGTGATGTGTGCCGATATCCCTGGGTAGTGCGGCATTCCGACGAATGCGGTGGATCAGGCGACGTCATCTGTCACTGACCCACCGCATTAAACCAGTGGGAGCCGGCTTGCTGGCGAATGCGATGGGTCAGTCAACCTCATCGGCGATGACCCACCACACACCCTACCCCTCCAGATCATCCCAATACGGCGGCGAGCCGATTGCCTCCAGGAAGTACTCCCACACCGCGCGGGTTTTTTGCGAGCGCAGGCGGTTTTCCGGGGAGATCAGGTGGATCTGGCTCGGCACTTCTTCCACCGACCCACCCCAACAGGTCAACAGCCTGACCAGTTTCTTTTCCATGAAGCTGTCCTTGCTGAACAACCAGGTCGGGAAAAACACGATACCCCGACCGGCAAGCGCGGCCTCGACCAGCACTTGCGCGTTGTTGCTGCGAAGGGGGCCGGTGACGTCGATGATCTGGAGTTCATGACTTTCAGGGTGACGGAAATACCAGCGCTGCGCCCCGATGTTGCCTTTGTAGACAAGACAGCAGTGGTCTTTTAGGTCTTCCGGGGTTTGCGGCTCGCCGTACTTTTCGAGGTAAGCGGGACTCGCGCACACCACGAATTGCTGGTCGCACAACTTGCGCCCGATCAATCCGGAATCGCCCAGATGCCCAACCCGAAACACGATGTCCACGCCCTCCTGCACCGGGTCGATGTACAGGTCAGTGACCGACAATTCGACAGTCAGTTGCGGGTATCGCTCGTACAGGCCGTTCAACAGCTTGACGATATGCAGATGCCCCAGCGCAACCGGCGCGTTGATCCTTACCAGTCCGCGAACGGCACTGCCGGTGCCGGTGACTTCCTCATCGGCGGCATCCAGCAACTCCAGCACTTCGCGGATCTGCAGGTAATAGCGCTCACCGGCATCGGTCAGCTTCACCGCGCGCGTATTGCGGTACAGCAGTTGTTGCCCGACCTCACGCTCAAGCGCAGCAATGAAGCGCGAGACCGATGACGCCGGAACCTGAAAGTGACGCGCGGTGGCAGAAAAGCTGCCGGTGACCGCGACCATCGAGAAAAATCTATGGGCTTTGAGGTGCATGCGAGGCCTCGATCGAATTGCTGTAATCGCAATAGTATTTTGCCAATGCGGTGCATTGTGGCTGTTTTAGCAAGCTCCTACCATGGCTGCATCTTTTACGAAGACACCGCGATCACGCCTCGTCTTCTGCCAAACGAGACTTCACCCCATGATCAATCTGTTTGAACCCTACGACCTCCACGGTCTGACCCTGAACAACCGCTTCGTCATGGCGCCAATGACCCGCTCCCGCGCGCCGGAAGACATCGCCACTGCCGAGATTGCTCTGCATTACACCCAGCGCGGCACCACCGGACTGATCGTTTCCGAAGGCACACCGATTTCCCGCGAAGGCCAGGGTTACCTGTTCAATCCGGGTATCTTCACCGAGGCGCAGATCAAGGGCTGGAAACTGGTGACCGACTCGGTGCGCAGCGTCGGCGGTCGCATGTTCGCTCAGCTGTGGCATGTGGGCCGTGTGTCCCACACATCGATTCAGGTAGACGGACAAGCCCCGGTGAGCTCCACAAACAGGCCCGCGCAAGGCGCGATTGCTTTTGGCTACGATGAAAGCGGCGAGCCCGGCTTCGTGGCGACTTCGGTGCCGCGTTCGCTGACCACCGAAGAAGTCGGTCGGGTCGTCGAAGACTTCGCCCAGGCGGCGCAAAACGCAATTGACGCAGGCTTCGATGGCGTGGAAATCCACGGTGCCAACGGCTACCTGATCGAGCAGTTCCTGAACCCGTTGGTCAACGACCGCACGGACCGTTACTCGGCAAAAGACCTGCAAGACCGTTTGCGCTTCGTGTTCGAGGTGGTGGATGCGGTCAGGGCCAGAATCGGTGCCAATCGGGTCGGCATTCGCATCTCGCCGTACGGTCAGCTGTTCGACATGCCGATCTACCCGGAAATCGACGAGACCTACTCGGCGCTGTGCGCAGGCATGAACCAGCGTGGCATCGCCTACGTCCATGTCATGGATCAGTCGCACTTCTTCCTCGCGGGTGAAGATTCGGCGGCGCAGGAGCAGGCTCTGCGCACCCTGCTCACGCACTGCAAGGACGAACTGGGTCAGACCGCGTTGATTCTTGCGGGGGACATGACGCTGGAGCGCGCTCAGGATCTGGTGGACGCCGGACTGATCGACCTCGCTGCCTTCGGCCAGCCATTCATCGCCAACCCCGACCTGGTGGCGCGTCTCAAGAACGGCTGGCCATTGACCACGCCGGAGCGTGACACCTACTACGGTGGCGACGCAAAAGGCTACGTGGACTACCCGCCGTACGAACCCGCCTGACCCCGTTGCACGCCAGCAATGGTGGGCCTTGATCGCAGAACATGAACGGCGATCAAGGCGCCCAGCGGGTGAATACCAGATCGTGGTCCTTGACCCTGGCCTGATGACAGCCGAGGCAGGTCTGGTGTTGTTTCTCGTCAACGGGCTGACCGTTGACGAAGCGCCCGAACCCCCAGCCTCCCGAATCCTTGTACTTGACCGAGTCCTTGACCATGAATTGCACCGTGGTCGCGGCACCCGGCACCGCCGCCGGTTCAAATTCCGGAGATTGCACGTGCTTCCAGGCCAGTTTGGTCAGGACGGTGCCGTCGGGAAATGGCAGCGTTCCTTCCTGATAAGCCTTGATGGCGATGTCGTTGCCCAGCACGGCGCGGATCTCGTTGAGCGGTGCGCCTTCGGTGGCGGGCGCGATCAGTTGCCACTGCCGGTAACCTTCCGGGATCGTCACGCCATAGATCGGCGATGCCTTCGCGTCATGGTCACTGGCGCTTTGCGGGGGGCTGCTTTGCGGGCTTGTTTGCGCGAACACAAACGGCGCGGCAATGGCGGATGCCATAACGGCGGTGAGCAAACCGATGCGGGCACGCTTCATGAGCGGCGTCCTCTCTCTGGGTGAGGTGAGTGGCTAAGCCGCAACGGTACGCAGGCGATGTATCCAGGGTGTATCGACGAAGCGCGGTATTGCATGGACGTGTAAGCGCGCGCCCTGCGGATACGCTGCGATACAAACCTGCACACCGCCGTCAAGCGTCAGGTAATTGCTCCCTCGCCGAAGGGATGGCCGGCAACGTCAAGCAGACGCTTTGTCAGCTGCCGTACTCAGGTGCCTGGCACGTTGCGCTGCCGCGCCGTATGCAGCCTGTGGAGGGTAATCTTGCGCACTTCCTGCTTGCTGATGTCGATGTGGCGTTTCAGCAGTTGCTGGGCCTGTTCGGTACGGCGTTGCAGGATCGCGTCGAGGATCTGCCCATGCTCGGCATACGTCGCATCGATGCGCGGCGCCTGGGTGAAATCCAGACGCCGGATGATGCGGATCTTCTCGGTGATTTCGAAGTGCATGCGCGCCATCTCTGTGTTGCCTGCGGCCTCGACCAGCGCGCAGTGGAATCGCTCGTCCAGCGCGGACACCCGTGCGCCGTCCTGCACGCGTTCGGCTTCTGTCACCAACCAGGTGTTTTTGAGTTCAGCAATTACCGGATTGGAATGGATATCCATGTGCCCGAGACGCGCCACCGCCGCGCTTTCCAGCACAATTCGGACGTCGTAAAGCTCTTCGAAATACTGGAAGTCAAACGCTTTGACCTGCCAGCCGCTGCGGAAATACACCTGCAGATAACCTTCGCGCTCCAGCCGGTACAACGCCTGACGCACCGGCGTGCGACTGGCCTGGACACGCTCGGCCACCTCGCTTTCGCTAAAGCGATCACCCGGCAGCAATCGGAACTCGAAGATGTCGTCCTTGAGCTGCTGGTAGATCCGCTCGACCATGTTGTCCGGGCGTTCCTTGGGCTTTTGCGACGTTAGGATCTGCATGGTGTTGTCCGAGCGGTTATCGGGGTTAAAACGAAGGCTTGCCGCCTTGTCTGAGGAACGTCAGGCCTTGTTCAAGCTGGCGATATAAGCGCGCCAGCCACCGAACGCGGTGATGTCTTGCGCGTCTGCCAATGCCCAGGGTTCGCAGATGAAACCCTTCACGCTGCGACCGTCCGCCAGCGTGAGGTTGCCGATGCCCAGCGGCGCAGGAATCTCGGCGACGAACTCACCGAAGCGCGCCAGCGGAATGTCCCACAGCTCGACGATGATCGACTGCCCGCCCTCGGCCTTCGCCAGTCCAGGCTTGGGCGGCACTGTACCGGGCAGCGCGTACAGACGGTAGTCACCCTGGGTCAGGGTCTGCTCGACGAACACGGCGTCGCGGCGGGTCAGCTGAAAATTCAGCGGCATACCGGTCAGGTGTGCGCCGACCACAGCCACGCGGACACTGCCACGCGGTTGAGGTGCGGCAGCTGGCTCAGGCAATGGGCGCCCCGTTGCCCCCATCGGCAGTTTGAGATGCGCTTGCCACTGTTTGCCGAAGTGCGCGAGCGCTGCGTCATGCCAAGCCGGTGCGATCAACGTAATGCCGGCGGGTAATCCATCCGCCCGCAGCCCCGCGGGGAGCGCCAGAGCAGACAAATCCGCCAGGTTGGTGAAGTTGGTGTAGAACCCGAATTGCGAGTTATAGAGCACCGGTTCCGCCGCCATCTCGGCCAGCGTGCGAATCGTCGCCGAGGTCGGCACCACCAGCGCGTCGAAACCGGCCAGTGCATCGTTGATCTGCCGGCTCAGCGTCGCACGCAGGTACTCGGCCTTGTAGGCGTCGCAGGCGCTGTACCCCAGGCCGTTTTCAACGATCCCCCGCACCACCGGGTTGATCGCGTCCGGGCTGGAGGCGAGCATCGACTCGAGCGCCACGGTCCGCTCCGCGACCCATGAACCGTAATAAAGCTGCTCGGCCAGCGCCTTGAAGGGAGCGAAATCGATGCGCGTGATCTCGGCCCCCATGTCGCCGAGTGTCTGCAAGGCCTGCTCGTAGACGGCCTGATTATGAGCATCGCCAAAAAACTCCAGTGTGGCCGGCACCGCCAGTTTGATCGATGCACCGAAGCCCACTGGCGCAGTGTTGGGGTTGGCACGGGAATACGCGTCGGAGGCGTCGTACCCTTCGGCGATCCCGGCCACGCACTCAGCGTCCTCGACGGTCAGGGCGAAGACCGAGATGCAGTCCACGGTGCGACAGGCCGGCACCAACCCGGTATTCGACAAGCGACCCTTGGTGGGTTTCAGGCCCACGATGTTATTGAACCCGGCAGGCACCCGTCCGGAACCGGCGGTGTCGGTACCCAGGGAGAACGCCACCAGGCCCCGCGCCACAACAGACGCCGAGCCTGAGCTCGAACCGCCGCTGACGTACTCGGGATTGAAACTGTTCGGTACTGCACCATAGGGAGAACGCGTACCGACCAGCCCCGTGGCGAACTGGTCGAGGTTGGTCTTGCCCATCAGAATCGCACCGGCCGCGCGCAGCCTGGCGACCACCGTCGCATCGGCACTGGCGGTGTAGGCGAACTCCGGGCACGCCGCTGTCGTGAGCCAGCCCTCAGCGTCGATGTTGTCCTTGATGGCGAACGGCACCCCGTACAACGGCAGCTTCCCGATATCGCCGCCAACGGCTTCAAGACGAGTCGCCAGCTGGGCCAGTTGCACATCGAGTTGTGCGTGGCTGACGCGCGAGATCCAGGCGTTATCCGATGCGGGAAAAGCATCGAGCAGCGCCAGCAACCCGTTGGGGGTCACCTCACCGCGCTGATACGCACCTATCCATTGGTTAACGGTCCAACCGAACAAGGGGTGTTGAGCGTTCTGCATATGTGGATTCCATCTTGTATCCAAGTTTGAATCCAACAAAAGCAAAACGCAGGCCATCTTGTTGAAAGCCTTTATTTACGCGGCGTCGTAGGGATTTCAGCTGCGCCAGCCCACACCAAGATGCCCCCTCAGGAGGCAGCCGTGCGTGGTTTTGGTGCCCGGCCGGATTCAACCCAGCGTCGATGACCCAATGTCCAGCTTGTCCGAGTCTTCAAACTCGTCCAGCCGCAGGTCTCCCAGGTCAAGATCGCCTTCCGGGTCACTGTCTTCGTCGGCATCAGCGTCGTTGAGTGGCGACTGGTCGCCGCCGAAATGCGGGTCTTCGTTGTTCAGAAAATACGGTGTCAGATGATGCTTGCCGCGTTTGTGTGGCTGTACGTGCATTGCAGGATTCTCCTAACGGCTCTTCATGTTCAATTTCAAGTTACTCCAGATCCCGGCGCGATCACACCCAGCTGAAAAACGATCCGCCGTCCTCGCGCAGCATTTTCGCCATGGCGTGAGCGGCCGGAGACAGGTAGCCCTCGCGGCGCAGGATCACGCAGATGGTCCGCGCCATGGTGGTATTTTCCAGCGGCACCTCCCGCAGGTATTGCATGTTCTTGCCATATTCGAGGGTTTCCCTGGCGATGAAGCTCAACAGACGGGTCTGGGCGATGAGCCGGGGCAACAGGGAAATGGAATTGGCTTCGATCTGCACCACCGGCAGCGGCAGGTTGTGCCGTGCGAACGCCTCGTCGACCCAGATCCGCGAAGACACACCGGGTGGCGGCAACACCCAGCGGTAGCTGCACAGGTCGCTCATCTGAAACGGCGCGTTGAAGATCGGATGATTGCGACTGGCGATCACGACCGCCTCGTCCGTGAGAATAGGGTGGGCCGTGAACTCGTCTTCAATGCTGCGTTGCGCGCAGATGATCATGTCCAGATGCCCCGAGCGCAGCTGCTCGCGCAGCATGTCATCCTGCCCGATCACCAGTTTCAGGGTGATGTCTGGCGCGCGCTTGAGTAACGCGTCAGTCAACTCCGGCAGCAGGTATTCAGCCATCGTCGAGGCACACCCCAAACGAATCTCGCCCACCGCCCCGCTGGCGAAATCACGAACCTCTCGCTGGGTCTGGGCAATGCTTTGCTGGAGCATTTTGCCCCGGGCTTGCAGCAGCTCGCCGACCGGCGTGAGCTTGATCCGCCGACCGTCGCGCTGAAACAACTTGGTGCCAAACGATTCTTCCAGGCGCTGAATGCTTTTGGTCAGTGCAGGCTGGCTGCGATTGAGTTTTTCAGCCGCACGCCCCAGGTGACCGAGCTCAGCGATAGTTTCGAAATAGGTCAGGTCACGCAGGTCCATATATCAACCAAAGTTATCAATTCATGATTATTAGAAAATAGACTTGATCAATTCAACTGTCGATACTTCCCGGCATTGGACACACTTCCACCAGGAACCTGCCAATGCTCTGGAGATCCTCGTTGTCACGCCCTGCACCCTTTTCCCTCGATTCCCTGCCTTCGCTTGTGCAGTGGTCGCTGCTCATCGTTCTGGCGGGCAGCGCCGGTCAGGCCTTCAAATACTTTCACGTTCCCGCGGCGTTGTTTCTTGGCCCGATGCTGGTCGCCATCGGCTTCGGGGTTTGCGGCGCGAACATCCGGCTGCACAAGCATGTGTTTCGCCTGGGCCAGGGCAGCGTCGGCGTGCTGGTCGCGCACTCAATGACCATGGGCGTGTTGCTCACTGCCTTGCACTCCTGGCACGTGATGGTGTTCGCCACCCTGCTGACCGTGGCCTTGAGCGCCGTGGTCGGTATCGGCCTGGCGCGCTGGGGCGGTATTCAAGGCAGCACGGCCGCGTGGGGCACTTCGCCAGGCGCCGCGTCGGCGATGGTGGCGATGTCCGAGGATTACGGCGCCGACTCGCGTGTGGTTGCAACAATGCAGTACGTGCGGGTGGTGTGCGTGGTGATGGTCGGCGCGTTGGTCAGCCGCCTGATCGGCGCTGACGTGGGCGGCACCGATGCACACAGCAGCGATGCCCTGCTGCAAGGCGCCAACCTGCTGAATCTTGGCCTGAGCCTGCTGGTGATCGTGGTGGGCGTGACCCTCGGATCGAAGGTTCCGGCCGGCGCCTTGCTGGTGCCGCTGTTACTGGGGGGCGCGCTGCAATTAAGTGGCGTCCTGCAGATCGTCATGCCGACCTGGCTGCTGGCAATCGCCTATGGCGCCATCGGCAGTTACATTGGGCTGCGCTTTGATCGGGCCACCATCCGTTATGTCTGGCGGCGGCTGCCGGCGATGATTTTCGGCGCACTGCTGTTGATCCTGCTCTGCGCGATCTCCGCCTGGGTGATCGCCGAAATGATGGGCAAGGACTTCCTCTCGGTGTACCTGGCGACCAGCCCTGGTGGCCTGGACGCCATGGCGATCATCGCCATCGACACCCACTCCGACGTTGGCTTCGTGCTGGCGATGCAGACCCTGCGTCTGTTCGGGGTCATTGTGACCGGGGCCTACATCGCGCGGCAGGTGATTCGGGTAACCCAGCGCCTGGCCTGACGGGTCAGCGGCAGGATCAAAAGCATTGCCGTCTCACTGCAGATGCTCCAGCGCAGTCGCCAGACTTTGCGCCAGCGGCAGAACCGGCAGCAGGGTCGCCTGATAGGCGTGATAGAGGTCTGGTTTACCAGGCCAGATATCGGCGCTGGGTTGATTCTGCGGGTTCAGCTCATGTCGCCAGCTGCCCTGCTCACGGTCGATGAACAGGGTTTCGTTGAATTCCCAGAACGTGCGGTACCAGGTTTCGTATTGCTGCTCCCCCGTGCGTTGCAGCAGCGCCGCCGAGGCCGCGGCGGCTTCGGCGTGGGTCCAGTGCAAACGATGGCGAACCACCGGGCGATTCTCCCAGTCGAGCGTATAGACAATGCCCGGCGCGCCGTCGACATCCCACCCGAACCGGCAGGCATTTTCAAACAGCAACCGCGCGTCTTCCACGAGCCAGGACGGCGTCTCCAGTTTGGCTTTCTGCCGCGCGGCCTCAAGGTGCAGCACCAGCCGCGCCCACTCGAAGGCATGGCCCGGCGTGGTGCCGTAAGGGCGAAAGCCGTCATCCGGCTTGTCGGCGTTGTACTCGGGAACAGGCTGCCATTGCAGCGTGAAGTGTTCGATGACTTGATGGTTGTTGGCGGCGGCGTGCTCATGAATCACCCGCTCGACGATGCGCAGCGCGCGGTCCAGCCAGCGGGCATCCCCCGTGACGTCCGCCAGCGCCAGAAAAGCTTCGGTGCTGTGCATGTTGCTGTTCGCGCCGCGATAGGCTTCTTCCTGGCTCCAGTCGCGGGCGAACGACTCGCGCATGGCGCCTTCTTCCTCGCTCCAGAAACGCTGACTGATCACTTGAATGGCCTGCTCCAGCAGCGCCTTGGCTCCAGGTCGTTGTGCGACAACGGCAGAACTGGCCGCGAGCGCGACGAAGGCGTGGAGGTAGGCGGCTTTGCCGGTATCGGCACTGTGCTCGAGCGGTTTGGCGAACCAGCCGCCATGCTCGGCGTCGCGCAATGGGCCGGCCAGCGCAGCAACGCCGTGATCGACCAGCTCGGCGCAACCGGGAATGCCGTTGATGTGGGCCATGGCGAAACTGTGGGTCATGCGCGCGGTGTTCATGGTTTCGGCAATGGCGTCGGCGGGGAGGCGCCCCTGCTCGTCCAGATTGCCAAAGCCCTGAGGCAACTTCGACGCCTTGGCGAACGCCAGCAGCCGATTGCCTTCTTGCGCCAGCCACGCCTTGTGTCCGGGGGAGCGCAGCCAGCTGCTGAAACCGCGATTCACATTATCCATTGCCATTCACCTATCTGCTCGGCAGGTTCAGCCCGCCAGGAATTATTAGTCGGGGCGAATCATGCAAGCCAACCGCGGTGCAGGCAAGTGAATGAGATGAAACGTTTATGCAGGACGCATGCAACACCTGAAACCTGTGGGAGCGAATTCATTCGCGAAGCGGCATGGCAAGCGACAGTTGCGTGTCGGCTGTACTGGCCAATCGCGAATGAATTCGCTCCCACAGGTTTTTCTTAAGTCACCGGAAAAAGCGCCGTGAGCGGGATTAAACCCGGAAACGCGTCACGACCTGATTCAGCTCACCCGCCAGACGCGACAACTCATTGCTCGACGCGCTGATCTGGTTGGCACCCGAGGAAGATTGCAGCGACAGATCACGAATGTTGACGATGTTGCGGTCCACTTCCCGCGCCACCTGCGCCTGCTCCTCGGCCGCGCTGGCGATCACCAGGTTGCGTTCGGAAATCTGGTTGATCGACGACGTGATGCGGGTCAGCGACTCGCCCGCGCCCTGCGCCAGCTCCAGCGTCTCGGACGCCCGCGAGCGACTGATCAGCATCGACTCCAGCGCTTCGCTGGAACCGCTGCGCATCGTCGAGACCATCTTGTCGATTTCCAGCGTCGACTGTTGGGTGCGATGCGCCAGTGCCCGCACCTCATCCGCGACCACCGCAAAGCCTCGGCCCGACTCACCTGCGCGGGCCGCTTCGATGGCCGCGTTCAACGCCAGCAAGTTGGTTTGCTCGGCAATGGAGCGAATCACATCCAGCACCTTACCGATGTCCTGAGACTGATCGGCCAGGCTCTGCACCAGCACCGAGGTGTGTTGCACATTGCTGGAGAGGTTCTGGATTGAGGTCACGGTTTCAATGACCCGTGCCTGGCCATCCTGGGCGGCGGTGTTGGACTCGCTCGACGCCTGAGAGGTGGACACGGCATTGCGCGCCACTTCCTCGACCGCCGAGGTCATCTCGTTGACGGCCGTCGCCGCCTGCTCAATTTCGGCGTTCTGCTGATGCAGACCACGGTGACTGTCTTCGGTCACCGAGTTCAGCTCAGTCGCGGCGGACGCCAACTGACTGGCGGAGCTGCCGATCAGGCTCAAGGTGCTGCGCAGATTGTTTTGCATCTGCTGCAAGGCGTTGAGCAAACGCGTCACTTCGTCTTTGCCTTCGACGCGGATGTCGTGGGTCAGATCGCCCTTGGCCACGAACTCAGCCGCAGTGACCGCCTGTTCCAGCGGCAGAATGATGCTGCGGGTCAGCCACAGTGCGAGTATGACCGTCGCCAGCGCCGCGATCAGCACGAACACCAGGACCACCGTGCGCGACTGCCCGTACTGCGATTGCGCAGCCACCCCCTCGAGCTCGACCTGATGCGAATAGAAGTCGCCCAGATCGCCCAGTTGCGTACCTGAGTTGTCGACGGCGGTTTTCATGTCCACCAGCAGCAGTGTGTTCAACGCTTTCAGATCGCCGCTTTCCGCCAGCACGAACGAGCGGGCCAGCCCGCGCTGATAGTCAGCCAACGTGCCGCGAAACTTGTCGTAGAGGACCTTTTCTTCAGGTGTATCGATGAAGGCGTCGAGGCTGCTCAGCTTGTCGGCGAGCACCTTGGCGCGGGCATCCATTTGCCCTTTGTAGACGCTGACGTTCTTGGGGTCGGTGTCCAGCGCCATGCGCAGCGAGATGGTACGGATGCGCAGCATGGCTTCGCGGATGTCGTTGACCAGTCGCATGCTCGGCATCCAGTTGCTCTCGACCGCCACTTCGCTTTGACGAATGTTGGACATCTGGGTCAGGGCAAACCAGCCCAGCAGCGCCACCAGCAGGGAGATCAGGGTGAATCCAAGGCCCGCACGGCGGGCGATGGTCAAATTGCGTAGATTCATGACCGTTGGCTCGTTGTTATAAGTGGCAGTGGTCGTATCTCATCGTACGACTATCGCTTATCGACGGTCGCTGTCGCTTCTTGAGGGCCCGCCACATGAAGAAAACGAACGGCTGTTCGAGAAAAACTGCGAACCCCACGACCCAGAGCGGTCTAGACCTAAGTGTCCCTGATCACCAGCACGGAGAAAAAGCCATGCACCTGGAAGGTTCCTGCCATTGCGGCGCGGTCGAGTTCAGTCTGACGAGCGCCCACCCCTACCCTTATCAACGTTGCTACTGCTCGATCTGCCGCAAGACCCAAGGCGGTGGCGGCTATTCCATCAACCTGGGCGGCGATGCAAAAAGCCTCAAGGTCAAAGGCAAAAACAGCATTGCCATCTACCACGCGAAGATGCGCGACGAACACCATCACGTCCACACCAGCAGCGCAGAACGACACTTCTGCAAGCAGTGCGGCAGCGGGTTGTGGCTGTTCAGTCCGCAATGGCCGGAGCTGATCCATCCGTTCGCCTCGGCCATTGACACACCGTTGCCGACGCCGCCGGAACACACGCATTTGTTGCTGAATTCAAAAGCGCCGTGGGTCGAAGTCCAGGCCGGGCCCAAGGATCAGCAGTTCCAGCAGTACCCCGATGAGTCCATTGCAGACTGGCATGAGCGCCTGGGGCTGGTGCGCTGACCCACTCATTTGATGCGCCCGGCAGATTCGCTGAACCTCTTCATGCGCGGCCCACTCCCAAAAGAAAGCCTGGGAGGAAAGTCACATGCCTATGCATCGGGTCGCTAGCCTGGCCGATCTTCGTCAAGATCGCGGTTTTCAGGTTGAAGTTGGCGAGACAAAAATCGTTTTGGTCCGTGACGGTGAAGCGGTGCGCGCGTATCAAGGCGAGTGCCCTCATGCGGGTGCACCGCTCGCCGATGGCGCCGTGTGCAACGGCCATCTGATTTGCCCTTGGCACAAGGCCGAGTTCGCCGTCCATGACGGGCGCCTGTGTGAGCCGCCTGCGCTGAACGCGCTGAGGCGTTATGCGACGCAGGTGATCGACGATCAGATCCACGTCGACGATCAGCCCGTTCAGACCGCGCCGCAGATACGCGCCGACGACGACCGCTGCTTCGTCATCATCGGTGCAGGCGCTGCAGGCACAGCTGCGGCCTGCGCATTGCGGGAAAAGGGCTTCAACGGCCAGCTGCGGCTGATCGACCGCGAAGATTCACCGGGTTACGACCGCACGGCATTGAGCAAATTCGTGTTGGCGGCAGAGATGCGTCCCGATGAAACGCCGCCGCTGCGCGAAGACGCCTTCTATGACGAGAATCACATCGAACGCATTCAGGGCGAGGTGATGAAGCTGGACGTCATCAACAAACGCGTGACGTTGGCGGACGGACGACGTTTTGCTTATGACGCCGCGTTGATCGCCACCGGTGGCGAGCCCCGTGCGCTGCCTTTGATCGGCGCTGATCTGCCGCAAGTGCTGACGTTGCGCTGCCGAGATGATGCGAAAAAGATTCTGGCGGCGGCACAACCGGGGCGTCACGTATTGATTGTCGGCGACAGCTTTATCGGCCTGGAGGCGGCGTCCGCGCTGCGTAAGCACGGCGTCAAAGTGACGGTAATCGCCCGCCACGAAGTGCCGTTCGCGAAACAGCTTGGCGAGCGGATCGGTAAGGCGATCCGCGCGCTGCATGAACAGAACGGGGTGTTGTTCCGCACCCATGTCGAGGTCACTTGCTTCGAAGGCGACGGGGACACTGAGGAAAAACGTCTGAAGGTGGCGGTGTTGAGCAACGGTGAACGGATGCCGGTCGATGCCGCATTGGTTGGCATCGGCGTGGCGCCGGCGACGCAGTTCATCGACGGCATTGAGCTCGAAGAGGACGGATCGCTGTGGGTGGATGCCGGAATGCAGGCAGGCAAGGGTCTGTGGGCGGCGGGCGATATCGCGACCTTCCCGATCAACGACACCCCGCAACGCATCGAGCACTGGCGTCTGGCGCAACAACACGCGCGCATCGCGGCGAGCAACATGCTCGGCGACGACAAGCATTACAGCGATGTGCCCTACTTCTGGACGTTCCACTTCGGTAAACGTCTGGACTGTCTGGGGCATGCCGAAGACTGGGACGACATCGTCTATCTCGGCGAGCCCGAAACATTCACGTTCCTCGCGCTGCTCTGCAAACAAGGGGTAGTCAGAAGCGTCGTGGGATGCGAGCGCGAACGTGAAGTCGCGTTGCTGGCTGAACGGATGAAACAACCTTTGTTCAAGGACGAAGCCTTGATGTTGATCCACCAGCTCAGCCAGTGAACGCCGCAGGCGCCGCGCGCATTGAACTCAGCTGTTAACTAACGGAGAACATGTGATGCCTAAAGAATCCAGCCGTGAAGACCTGGACCACCAACCTGACAATGCGGGGAAAGTGGGCGAGCAGCACAAGCAGGCCAATCAGCAAGGCGAACAGCCCAGGCACCCTGGCCAACCAGAAGGTGATGAACAGGATCGGGATCAGAATCACAACAAACCCTGATCCCGCCCTTTAACCTCGACTGGTCGCCTGCTGCCGATCGCAGCGACGACCACGGCGGCGCGGCGCCTCGGATTCAACAGCCTTTTCGACCTTCATCCACCAGGCCTCGCCGCGGCTTGGGTACTGTACATAGAACGGCTGGCCCATTTCCGGTGTGGTGATCGAGATACTTCGATCCCACGCCAATGCCAGAATGCGGTCGAATGGCTCGTGCCAAGCGTGCATGGCCAAGTCGAACGTCCCGTTGTGAATCGGCAGCAGCCACTTGCCGCGTACGTCGATATGCGCCTGCAGCGTCTCCTCCGGTTGCATGTGCACATCCGGCCAGTCCACGTTATAGGCCCCGGTTTCCATCAACGTCAGGTCGAACGGGCCGTATTGCTCGCCGATGAGTTTGAAGCCGCTGTGATAACCGGTGTCGCCGCTGAAGAAAATCCGCTGGTCACCGTCGATCATTACCCACGAACACCACAGCGTTTGGTTGCTGTCACTGAAACTGCGTCCTGAAAAGTGCTGCGCGGGCGTTGCGACAAAACGAATGCCATGAATCTCGGTCGACTCCCACCAGTTCAACTGCTGAACCTTCTTTGCGTCCACGCCCCACTTGATCAGCGTATCGCCCACACCCAGCGGCGCGATGAAGTGCTCGGCCTTGTCCTTCAGCACTTGAATCGTCATGTGGTCAAGGTGGTCGTAGTGGTTGTGGGAAAGGATCACCGCCTTGAGCGGCGGCAGGTCTTCCAGGCTGATGGGCGGCTGGTGGAAGCGTTGCGGGCCAGCCCATTGGATCGGCGACGCCCGTTCGGCGAAGACCGGGTCCGTCAGGAAGTACTGATTGCGCAGCTTGAGCAACACCGTCGAGTGGCCCAGCCGATAGACCGTGTTGTTCGGGGCCGCGAGCAGTTGCTGACGCGAGAGCGGCTGCACCGGGATCTCGCCCACAGGACGGGTGTGGCGAGGTTTGTTGACCATCGCGTTCCAGAAGATGCGCAATGTCTTGAGAAACCCGGAGCGCTTCATCGGCTTGTGATTGAGATAGCGGCCCTCTTGCCGGGATAGAACGGGCAACGAGGAGGCGTTATCGAGGTTTTTTTCGATCGAGGCCATGAGGTGCTGACTCCATGAAACGGGTGGAGGTTTCTGCGACGGCGGACGCATTGCAGAATGTTGCATACGACGGAAAGAAGTAAGCGGCAATTTGTAACCGTGTTTTACACTACACAGTGTAGTTTCAAGCTTGCACGATCGTCAAAGAGAAGTAAACTGCCCGGTGTAATTTTATTGTCGGGAGTTCGCCCGACCTGCGTCCAACCCTTTAGAAGCGATGCCATGACTGCTCCCCTGCGACTGACCGACCGAAAACGTGAAGCCATTGTGATGGCGGCGATTGCCGAATTCCGGGACAACGGTTTCGAGGTCACGAGCATGGACCGCATCGCGGCACGGGCCGAAGTCTCCAAGCGCACGGTGTACAACCACTTCCCGAGCAAGGAAGAGCTTTTCGCCGAGATGCTTCAGCGCCTGTGGGCCAGCGCCACCGCACAGCCCGAGGCGATCTACCGCCCCACCCTGCCCTTGCGTGATCAGTTGCGCGACTTGCTCGACGCGAAGATGAAGACCCTCGGCGACAGCAATTTTATCGACCTGGCGCGCGTCGCCATCGGTGCGACCATCCACTCCCCCGAACGCGCTCAGGCGTGGGTCAACCGTTTGAACGAGCGTGAGGAAACGTTCACGGTCTGGGTGCGCGGCGCCCAGCAGGACGGCCGCCTCAAGGCCGTCGAACCCGGTTTCGCCGCGTCACAGATTCACGCCCTGCTCAAGGCCTTTGCCTTTTGGCCGCAAGTCACCCTCAATAAACCACTGCTGACACCCGAGGAGCAGGTGTCGGTGGTGGAATCGGCGCTGGACCTGTTCCTGTGCTGGTACGAAGTCCCCGCCTCCTGCTCGCCCGCTTAACGACGGCCTGCTGTCACCCGTTCGACGATCTGCTGACGCGCGACCAGTCCAGGCGTTGCCCGCTCCGTGGCAATCGCCAGCACGTGGGCAGGCGCTGTGTCCGGACGACCGGCATTGAACGGTGGCGCGGGTGCATATTCCAGCTGCAGTTGAATAGTCTGCGATGTGTCTGCATCGAAGATTTCGCTGATCAGCGTCAAGGCGAAATCAATGCCTGCGGTCACGCCGCCGCCGGTCATCAGATTGCCGTCGCGAACGACCCGCTCCTTGACCGGGATCGCCCCGAACTTTTCCAGCAAGCCATGGGAGGCCCAGTGAGTCGTCGCGCGCTTGCCCTCCAGCAACCCCGCAGCGCCCAGGACCAGCGCGCCGGTGCAAACCGACGTGACGTATTGGGCATTGGCGGCCTGCTGCTGAATGAACGCCAGCGTTTCGGCGTCTTCCATCAGGGCGTCCACGCCTACACCGCCCGGCACACAGATCACGTCGAGGTCAGGGCAATCGTCGAATGTGCAGGTCGGCGTCAACGTCAGGTGGGTGCTGGACTGCAGCGGGTCGCGGTTTTTCCAGACCAGATGCACCTCGACACCCGGCATCGTGCAGAAAACGTCGTAGGGACCGGTGAGGTCCAGCTGTTGAACCTTGGGAAATACCAGCAAGCCGATATGCAGAGTCATGGGGTTCTCCAGTGAGAGGTCGATTGGACGAATTCACTGTAGCCAGATACGCTCTGGCGGATACGCCATAACACCCACAATTTCCGCCAACCCTCTGATGAGGTGCGCCATGCCCGATCAGCCCAGACCCATCCACATCCTGGCGTTCCCCAACGTGCAATTGCTCGACGTCAGCGGCCCGTTGCAAGTCTTCGCGTCGGCGAATGTGCAGATGCTGGAGAACCATCTGCCAGCGCCCTATGTGCCCATGGTCATCGCCAGCGAGAATGGCAGCGTGGTGTCGTCGGCAGGCCTTGGTCTGCACACTCATCCGTTGCCGGATACACCGTCGGACACGCTGATCATCGCGGGTGGTCGTGGCGTACACACGGCGTTGCTCGATCAGGGCTTGCTGCACTGGGTGCGTGCCCAGGCCGCCCGCGCGCGACGGGTGGCATCGGTCTGTACGGGCGCGTTCATGCTGGCCGAAGCCGGTGTGCTCGACGGGCATCGAGTGGTGACCCACTGGGACAGTTGCGATGAACTGGCCCGGCGGTATCCGGCGTTGCAGGTCGATCCGGAACCGATCTTCATCAATGAGGAAGCACTGTGGACCTCGGCCGGCGTCACGGCAGGTATTGACCTGGCGCTGGCGATGGTCGAAGCCGACCTTGGCCGACACATCGCCCTCGCCGTGGCGCGGGACCTGGTGGTGTTTCTCAAACGGCCCGGTGGCCAGTCCCAGTTCAGCACTGCACTGTCGATGCAACAGGCCACACGCGGACAGGACAGCCGCTTTGGCGACCTTCACGCCTGGATTCTCGACAACCTTGCGAGCGACCTTTCCGTTGCCACCCTCGCGGCACAAGTGGGCATGAGCGAGCGCAGTTTCGTCCGGCATTACCGTGCCCATACGGGTAACACGCCCGCACGCGCCATCGAACAGTTACGCGTTGAAGCCGCCCGGCGCTTGCTGGGCGACAGCGCGTTACCGATCAAGCGGATCGCCGACCGGTGCGGCTTTGGCACGGAGGAAACATTGCGCAGAAGCTTCCTGCGCGCAGTGTCGGTGACGCCACAGGCGTACCGTGAGCGGTTCAGCGCGGGATGACGCCTGCGCTAATCGTTTAAGAAATTAATTTTCATAAATTGATATTTGTATCTGAATTCGTGTAATTTAATTTTCATCACGAAATCAGAGATAACAATAATGCCTGCCTGTGATCGTCGTTTTTCGACCCCCGCTTTATCGCGTGCGCCTTCTGCAACACCCACTGCCGAGAGTGTTTTCACCGCTTGCCTGCGCCCGGACTGACGTCCTTTCGCCCAGCCTGGCCTCCCTCTTTCTCTGCAAGGAACCGTTGCATGCCACCGTCTACCGGCCTTTCTCTACTGGTCTACGCAGCCATCGCGATCATCGCCCTGATCGTCCTGATTGCGCGTTTTCGCCTCAACCCCTTCGTCGTCATCACCCTTGTTTCCGTGGGCCTGGCCCTGGTCGCCGGCATGCCCGCCACCTCGGTGGTCAGTTCCTATGAAGGTGGCGTTGGCAAGACACTGGGTCACATCGCGTTGGTCGTGGCGCTGGGCACCATGCTCGGCAAGATGATGGCCGAGTCCGGCGGCGCCGAGCAGGTGGCGCGCACGCTGATCGACCGCTTCGGGGAGCGCAACGCGCACTGGGCGATGGTCTGCATCGCGTTCCTGGTGGGACTGCCGCTGTTCTTCGAAGTCGGCTTCGTCTTGCTCGTGCCCATCGCCTTTACGGTCGCACGGCGTGTGGGGGTCTCGATCCTGATGGTCGGCCTGCCGATGGTCGCAGGCCTTTCGGTGGTGCATGCGCTGGTTCCACCGCACCCTGCAGCGATGCTGGCGGTTCAGGCCTACCAGGCTTCAGTCGGTCAGACGCTGTTCTACGCCATCCTTATCGGTATCCCGACCGCAATCATTGCCGGTCCGCTCTACGCAAAGTTCATCGTGCCGCACATTCAGCTGCCGGAAGAAAACCCGCTGGCCAAGCAGTTTCTCGACCGCGAGCCGCGCAAGCAACTGCCGGGCTTTGCCATCACCATGGCGACCATTCTGCTGCCGGTCTTGCTGATGCTGCTCGGTGGCTGGGCCAACTTGATTTCCACACCCGGCAGCGCGTTCAACAGCTTTCTGCTGTTTGTCGGCAACTCCGTGATCGCCCTGTTGCTGGCGACCTTGCTAAGCTTCTGGACCCTGGGCATCGCGCAGGGCTTTAACCGAGACGCGATCCTGAAATTCACCCAGGAATGCCTCGCGCCCACGGCCAGCATCACCTTGCTGGTGGGTGCGGGGGGTGGCCTGAACCGGATTCTCGTCGACAGTGGCGTGACCAACGAGATTGTCAGCCTGGCGCAGGATTTTCATCTGTCCCCGCTGTTGATGGGCTGGTTGTTCGCGGCATTGATGCGCGTGGCGACCGGCTCGGCGACCGTGGCCATGACCACCGCCTCAGGCATCGTTGCCCCGGTCGCGATGGGCCTGGGCTATCCGCATCCGGAACTGCTGGTGCTGGCGACCGGTGCGGGCTCGGTGATCTTTTCTCACGTCAACGACGGCGGCTTCTGGCTGATCAAGGAGTACTTCAACATGACCGTGGCGCAAACCTTCAAGACCTGGACGGTGCTGGAAACGCTGATTTCCGTCATCGCCTTCCTCTTCACCCTTGGCCTGGCCCAGGTGATCTGAGTGGACATCCTTTACCAGATCCGCGCTCGCCAGGATTCATTCAGCGCGGGTGAAGGCCGCATCGCCCGACTGATTCTCAGCGACGTTGCGTTCTGCGCCAGCGCCAGCCTCGACGAGTTGGCCGCGCGCGCCGAGGTCAGCAGCGCCACGCTGTCGCGGTTTGCGCGCTCGATCGGCTGCAAGGATCTGCGCGATTTGCGCCTGCAATTGGCCCAAGCCAGCGGCGTTGGTACTCGGTTTCTCAATCCGGAACAGGCGCCTGAGCAATCGGCGTTTTTCACCCAGATCGTCGGCGATATCGAGTCGACGCTGCGCCAGCATCTGGCCGGGTTCGACGACGCCCGCTTCAAGGCTGCCGTTGCCCTGCTGACCCCGGCACGCATGATTCACAGCTTCGGCATGGGCGGCTGTTCGAGTCTGTGCAGCGAAGAATTACAGACCCGTCTGGTGCGCCTCGGCTACCCGATCGCCGCCAGCCGCGATCCAGTGATGATGCGCCTGATCGCCGCCACCCTCGGCCCGGATCACAGCCTGATTGTGTGTTCATTGAGCGGTCGTACGCCCGAACTGCTCGATGCCGTGAGGCTTGCGCGCAGCTATGGCGCGAAGACCGTGGCGATCACCCTGCCCGACTCTCCGCTGGCCGGTCTCGCCGATGCGGTGTTGCCATTGCAGATCGCCGAAACCAATTTCATCTACAAACCCACGGCAGCGCGTTACGGCATGCTGCTGACCATCGACGTGCTCGCCACCGAGCTTGCGCTGATCGCCCCGGATGACAATCAGGAGCGGCTGCGGCGCATCAAGCTGGCCCTCGATGATTACCGCGGCGGCGACGACGGCCTGCCGCTTGGAGACTGAACCATGCTTTACGATTTGATCATTCGCGACGCGCTGGTGATCGACGGCAGCGACACGCCAGGCTACCACGCTGATGTTGCCCTTCGCGACGGCCGCATTCAGCGCATCGGCGACCTGAACGGTGTCTCGGCCAAGGAAGACATCAACGCTGCCGGCCGGGTGCTGGCGCCGGGCTTCATCGACGTGCACACCCACGATGACACCGTGGTCATTCGCCAGCCGGACATGCTGCCGAAGATCACTCAAGGTGTGACCACGGTGATCGTCGGCAACTGCGGGATCAGTGCCTCGCCGGTCACCCTGGCCGGTGATCCACCCGACCCGATGAACCTTCTGGGTCCGGCCAAGGCCTTTGCGTACCCGCGCTTCATGGATTATCGCAACGCCGTGGACAAGGCGCGTCCAGCGGTCAACGTCGCGGCCTTGGTCGGCCACACGGCCTTGCGCAGCAACCATCTGGACAACCTGTTCCGCACGGCCACGCCCGAGGAGATCAGCGCCATGCGCGACCAGTTGCGCGAGAGTCTGCAGGACGGCGCGCTGGGGCTTTCCACCGGACTTGCCTACGCCTCGGCTTATTCGGCCGACACCGACGAGGTCAAGCAACTGGCCGAAGAACTGACCGACTTCGGCGCGGTGTACACCACGCACCTGCGCAGTGAGTTCGAGCCGGTGCTGGAAGCGATGGACGAAGCATTCGCGATCGGTCGCCATGCCCGCTCGCCGGTGGTGATTTCCCACCTTAAATGCGCCGGCGCCGGCAACTGGGGTCGCAGTCCGCAGCTGTTGGCCTCGCTGGAAAAAGCCGCTCTAACGCACCCGGTCGGCTGCGACTGCTACCCGTACGCCGCCAGTTCCTCGACGCTGGATTTGAAGCAAGTCACCGACGCCCACCGCATCACCATCACCTGGTCGACGCCTCACCCGGATCAGGGCGGCCGTGACCTGAACGAGATCGCCGCGCACTGGAACCTGTCGCTGGAGGATGCCGCCCGCAAGCTTCAACCGGCGGGCGCGGTGTATTACGGCATGGACGAGAACGACGTGCAGCGCATCATGAAGCATCCGTTGTCGATGATCGGTTCGGACGGCCTGCCGGAAGACCCGTTCCCGCACCCGCGCCTGTGGGGGGCTTTCCCGAGGGTGTTAGGGCATTTCAGTCGGGACGTGGGGCTGTTCCCGCTGCACACCGCCGTGCACAAGATGACGGGGCTGACCGCCACGCGCTTTGGCCTGCATGAGCGTGGGTTCGTGCGTGAGGGATATTGGGCCGATCTGGTGCTGTTCAACGCCGAGACGGTTCGCGATGTCGCCGATTTCAAAGAACCGAAGCGCGCAGCCGAAGGGATCGATGGGGTTTGGGTCAATGGACACTTGAGTTATGCCGACGGCAAGCCGCAGGGCGAAAGACACGGCAGGTTCCTGCCTCGTGAAGGTTCGTTGGTTTCGGGATTCACTTGATACAACAAGGTCTGGACAAGCACGCTGAAACTGTGGGGGCGAGCTTGGTCTGGGCGGCATTCCGACGAATGCGGTGGGTCAGCGACGTCAATGCTGAATGACTCACCGCGTTCGTCCGAAGTGCGGCCCATACCCTAGTAACCTCGGACGTCTCCTACAAGGACCGCGTCGCTGGAAAAGCCCTGTGAGATCACGCAAAACCTGTGGGAGCGAGCTTGGGCTGGGCGGCATTCCGACGAATACGGCTCCTACACGTATCGCGGCTTACCCCACCACCACCCCACGGCATTCGCCAAACCCGATGCTCACCTCGCCATCCTTGCGGCAGCGCGCTTTGAGGATCACTTCGTCGCCGGCTTGCAGGAATGTGCGCGTCTCGCCGCTGGACAATTCGACCACCTGTTTCCCGCCCTCGGTCATCTCCAGCAAACTGCCGAACTGCCCGGCTTGCGGACCGGACAATGTGCCGGTACCGAACAGGTCGCCCGGCTGCAGTTTGCAGCCGTTGACGCTGTGATGGGTGACCATCTGCGCGACGGTCCAGTACATGTTCAGCGTGTTGCTCAGCGCCAGGCGTTGTGGCGCAAGGCCTTGCTGTTTCATGTGCGCGGTAAGCAGCAATACCTCCAGCTCGATGTCCAGTGCGCCATGTTGCTGGTCATGTTCATCGAACAGATAGTCCAGCGGTTTCGGGTCGCCGTCCGGCCGCGCGGGTTGTGCCCTGCGGAACGGCGCCAGGGCTTCAGCGGTCACCACCCACGGCGAAATACTGGTGGCGAAGCTCTTCGACAAAAAAGGCCCCAACGGCTGGTATTCCCAGGCCTGCAGATCTCGCGCCGACCAGTCGTTGAGCAGGCAGAAACCGGCAATGTGCTGGCTGGCTTGCGCGATTGGAATCGGCTCGCCCGCTTCGTTGCCCTGCCCCATCCAGACGCCCACTTCCAGCTCGTAATCAAGCCGCTTGCTCGGCCCGAATACCGGCGCCTCTGCACCCGGTGCGAGTGTCTGACCCTGGGGACGTTTGACTGGTTCCCCCGACACGCAGAGCGTGGATGCTCGGCCGTGGTAGGCGATGGGAACGTATTTGTAATTGGGCAGCAGCGGGTTATCGGGGCGAAACAGCCTGCCGACATTCATCGCGTGATGGATACCAACGTAGAAGTCGGTGTAGTCGCCGACCTGCGCCGGGAGGTGCATCTGGCAGTCACTCATCGGTTGCAACAGGTTGCCGAGTGCCTGCAGTTGTTCGCGCTGCGGGCTGTGTTCATCCAGCAACTGCAACAAGCGGGAGCGCAAGGCCTGGCGAGCAGAAGCGTCCAGCGCAAAAAACTCATTGAACTGACTGCGACTGGCGCCTTCTGCCGCCACTTGCGCAGCGCCACTGAACAACCCTGCCTCCAGCGCGACCTGCAGATCGAAAATGAAGTCGCCGATCGCCACCCCGCCACGTTTGCCGAGGCCCGGAACACTGAACACGCCGAATGGCAGGTTCTGCAGCGGGAAATCAGGGTGATCGTTGGCGCTGGTCACCCAACTGCGGGGGTGTCGGGAAGTGCTCATCGTTGGCTGTCCGTATCGAAGGGTTTGAACGTTCTGGCGATGCCCTTCCAGCAGGCATCGTAGTCGCTTTGCAATTGTGGGCATTCCAGCGCATGACGGCTGGGGCGCAGGACCTTGCCAGTCTCGAACATGAACGCCATGGTCTGTTCGATCTTGTGCGGTTTAAGGTCCGCGGCCATGGCCTTCTCGGCCGTGGCGTTGTCCGGTCCGTGGGCACTCATGCAGTTGTGCAGGGAGACGCCGCCGGGCATGAAACCCTCGGCTTTGGCATCGTAGGCGCCGTCGATCAGGCCCATGAATTCGTTCATCAGGTTGCGGTGGAACCACGGCGGACGGAAGGTGTTTTCCGCCACCATCCAGCGCGGCGGGAAGATCACGAAATCGACGTTGGCTTGCCCGTGAACCGCGCCCGGCGAGGTCAGCACGGTGAAGATCGACGGATCAGGATGGTCGTAACTGACCGTGCCCAGGGTGTTGAACAGGCGCAGGTCATATTTGTAAGGCACGTTGTTGCCGTGCCAGGCCACCACGTCGAAAGGCGTGTGGTCGAGGGGTGCGCTCCACAGCTCGCCAAGGAATTTCTGCACCAGTTCGGTGGGTTGTTCGCTGTCCTCGAAGTGCGCCACCGGCGCCTGGAAGTCGCGGGGATTGGCCAGCCCGTTGCTGCCAATCGGCCCGAGGTCTGGCAGGCGCAAGGCACAGCCATGGTTCTCGCAGATATAACCGCGCGCCATTTCGTCGAGCAGCTGAACGCTGAATTTCAGGCCACGGGGCATTACCGCTATTTCCTGCGGCTCGATGTCCAGCAGGCCGAGCTCAGTGACGATGCGCAGGCGCCCCTGCTGCGGAACGATCAACCATTCGCCATCGGCATTGAAGAATGCGCGCTGCATGGAGCGGTTGGCGGCGTACACATACACGCTGACGCCTTCAGCCTGATCCGCCGCCGACGTGCTCGCCAGGGCGATCAGACCGTCAATGAAATCGGTGGGCTCAGTGGGCACGTCAAACGCATTCCAGCGCAGGCGATTGGGGGTGATCGGTCCTTGCTGCTGGCCGGTGATCTGCCGCGTCAGACGTTGGTACTGAGGGTGCGCCGCCGAGGGCTGGATACGGTACAGCCAGGTACGCCGGGCTTCGGCGCGAGGGACAGTGAAGGCAGTGCCTGAGAATTGTTCGGCGTAGAGACCGAGGGGGTGACGTTGCGGCGAGTTCTGTCCCACCGGCAAACCGCCCGGTACGGCCTCGCTGCTGAATTGATTGCCGAAGCCGGATTGATACCTCAAAGCCTCGGATGCAGGTGCTGTGAACATCTCGACCTCTTGTTTTTATTTTACGTAAACAGATTACGCATAACGTAATTTGAGTTTGCAGGTCGGTCAAGCTATAAAGCAGCCTTTCCAGACCGGCGCACGCCCCGCTCATGACCGAAGAATCCGCAATCCCCGCAGGCTCGCGCCAACAGAAAGTGCAGTCCGCCGAAGTCGGCGTCGGCATTCTCAAAGCGCTGGCCGAACTCGCCCCCGCCACCTCGTTGTCGAAACTCGCCGAATACGTGGGCATGCCTGCCAGCAAGGTGCATCGTTACTTACAGGCATTGGTGGACAGCGGCTTCGCCGAGCAGGACCCGGTCACCAACCATTACCGGTTGGGACGTTCGGCGCTGCAGGTCGGCCTTGCGGCGCTGAGTCAGCTGGACGTGCTCAAGACCTCGGCACCTGAACTGATTGCGCTGCGCGACGACCTCAATGAAACCTGCTTCCTCGCGGTGTGGGGCAACAAAGGCCCCACCGTGGTGTATGTCGAGCAATCGCTGGGCGCGGTGACGCTGGTCACGCAGATCGGCTCGGTGCTGCCGCTGCTCAGTTCATCGACTGGGCTTGTGTTCGACACCTTCCTATCGCCCGCCGAGACGGCAGCGCTAAGAAAAGCGGAAGCCGCGTCCCTGAACGCGAAACAGCTGAAGGACATCGATCGCCACCTCGAGGAAATCCGCAGCACCGGCGTGCATCAGATTCATGGCATGCTGATGGCGGGCGTCAACGCCGTGTCGTCACCGGTGTTCGCCATGGGCCACACGCTGGTGGGCGTGGTGACCGTGGTGGGCTCGGCATCGGTGCTCACCGATGAACGCCAGGCGCTGGCAGCGCAGAAGCTGTTAAACACAGCCCAAGCGATCAGCGCGCGGATGGGCGGTGAAATGCCGAAGGTCTGATCCCTGATACGGCTCGGACACCGATAAACCCTGTAGGAGCGGATTCATTCGCGATTGCCGGTACGACCGACAAATCTCTTTCGCCTGAAACATTTTTCGCGAATGAATTCGCTCCTACAGGCAGAACAGCGCCAGACGCCGCAGATCAATCCGCCGTCAACACCCCACGCCGCAACTGGTCGCGTTCGATCGATTCAAACAGCGCCTTGAAGTTGCCCTCGCCGAAGCCGTCATCGCCCTTGCGCTGGATGAATTCGAAGAACACCGGCCCCATCAGGGTTTCCGAGAAAATCTGCAGCAGCAGGCGCTGGTTGCCGCCGTCTGATGTGCCGTCCAGCAAAATGCCGCGCGCCTTGAGTTCGCTTTCCGGCTCGCCGTGGTTCGGCAGTCGCCCTTCGAGCATTTCGTAATAGGTTTCAGGCGGGGCCGTCATGAACCGCATGCCCAGGGCCTTGAGTCGGTCCCAGGTGTCGATGAGGTCTTCGGTGAAGAACGCGACATGCTGAATGCCTTCGCCGTTGAACTGCATCAGAAACTCTTCGATCTGGCCAGCGCCCTTGGACGACTCTTCGTTGAGCGGGATGCGGATCATCCCGTCCGGCGCGGTCATCGCTTTGGAGGTGAGCCCCGTGTATTCACCCTTGATGTCGAAGTAGCGAATTTCGCGGAAGTTGAACAGTTTCTCGTAGAAGTTGGCCCAATACGCCATGCGCCCGCGATAGACGTTGTGGGTCAAATGGTCGATGAATTTAAGGCCTGCGCCCTCAGGGTGACGGTCGACGCCTTCGATGAACACGAAGTCGATGTCATAGATCGAAGTGCCTTCACCAAAACGGTCGATCAAATACAGCGGCGCGCCGCCAATGCCCTTGATCGCAGGCAAACGCAACTCCATCGGGCCTGTCCCGATCTCGATCGGCTGAGCACCGAGTTCCAGCGCGCGTTTGTAGGCCTGCTGCGAATCCTTGACCCGGAACGCCATGCCGCACACAGAAGGACCGTGCTCGGCGGCGAAGTAGGACGCTTCGCTATGAGGCTCGTTGTTGAGGATGATGTTGATCGCACCCTGACGGTACAGCGCCACGTTCTTGGAACGGTGGTTGGCGACCTTGGTGAAGCCCATCATCTGGAACACCGGCTCCAGCGTATTGGGGGTCGGCGAGGCGAATTCGATGAATTCGAAGCCCATCAGGCCCATCGGGTTTTCGTAGAGATCAGTCACGGTCTTGCTCCTGCTAAAAAGTGAGAGGCACAGCGGCGAGGGTCACAGTTCAGCGGGTGGCGCACAGGGAATGCCCCGTACACTGCGGGCGAGGAAGTCGCCGAAGATCAGTTGCAGACCGAAGATTTTCATGAAAGAGAGGTTACTCCGGCTTGTCGGATTGCGCATCAGGGTGCGCGGCCTGAAAGGCCGGATGCTGCAACGCCAGCGCCTCGACCCGGCAGATGCGCGGGAACGCGGTCAGGTCGACATTGAAGCGGCGTGCCGCATACAGCTGCGGTAAAAGGTAAACATCGGCCAGGCCCACCTCGCCGAAACAGAAGCCTTCGTCGCCCATCATCGCTTCAATCGCGGCAAAGCCCTCACCGATCCAGTGTCCAATCCAGGCCGTCACGTTGCCTTCGTCATGCCCAAGACCGCGCAACCGATTGAGCACCGCGACGTTGTGCAGAGGATGAATGTCGCAGCCGATCAACGCAGCCACCGCTCGATGCCGGGCTCGCTGAATCAGATCCCCGGGCAGCAACGCCGGGAGGGATGCACGCTCTTCCAGGTATTCGATGATCGCCATCGACTGGATGATGACCTCGCCCGTGTCGAGCCGAAGCGCGGGAACGCGACCCTGAGGATTGATCGCCAGGTAGTCAGGTTTGCGATGCTCGCCGCCGTCGCGGATCAGGTTGACGGGGATGGCATTGACCTCCAGCCCTTTCAGCGCCAGGGCAATCCGCACCCGGTAGCTGGAGGTTGATCGGTAGTAGGTATAAAGATCCACGGGCAGGCCTTCGCGTTGTTTTCTTGTTTTATTCGTAAACGATTTACGCAATGCGTAAATTGCGGCAATACCTGTCAGCTGTCAAGGTCAGGTCCACCCCCTCCAGCCGCAAGGTGGCCCGCACCAGTCGCTGCTCTTCGTTCTCGATCTCGCGCAGGCTGTCGCAGATGCTCTGAATGTGCGCCACGGCCGCCTTGCGCGCCTGTTCCGGCAGCCGCCCGGTGACGGCGTTGTAAAGCCGCGCATGATGGCGGTCGATCTGGCGCTTCTGCGCTTCGCGGTGGTAGAGGTTGTTGACTGATGCAAACACCGTGTTGAGTAACAGGTCGGTCAGCGAGCGCAGGGTCTGGACCAAGACCGGGTTGTGCGAGGCCTCGCAGATTGCCAGGTGGAAGGCATGATCGAGGCGTGCGTGTTCGGAGGCCGACAGTTCATGGTCGTGAGCGGCAACCAGCGCGTCGTAGGCCCGGCTGATCAGCACGAAATCAGCGTCGGTCCCACGCAAGGCTGCCAGGCGAGCGGATTCCCCTTCCAGCAGGCTGCGCACCTCGAACAGGTCGTACAGCGTGCGAGGTTGAGAGGCGAATAAGTGCATCAAGGGCGAGGCGGCGGTCAGCCCCAACCCACCCATCTGGGCGACGAACGAGCCCTTGCCTTGTCGGGTCTCGATGATACCTCTGGCGCGTAACAGCTTGAGCCCTTCACGCAGCGCCGTGCGCGATACGCCGAGCTTCTCGGTCAGGCGCCGCTCGGAGGGCAACAACTGCCCGACCTTGAGCACACCGTCGACGATCAGCCGTTCGATACGCTCGCTGACCACATCGGCGACTTGAGGCGCGAGCTTGTTTGCAGGCGTTTCCATTGATCCAGCGTCCGCGATAGGGGTGATTCCTGTGCATGCCTGTAGGAGTCGGCGTGCTGGCGAACGCAGAGGGTCAGCTACCCTTTAGCTTTCTGCCTGACCGCATTCGCCAGCAAGCCGGCTCCTACAAGACAGCGTTCTTTGATCAAGCATTGGAAGAGCAGTATCCATTCACGCCGAACCAACTGGTATGACCAGTGATAAACGTGAAGATATCGAGGAAACGACCCGATACCAAGACCTTGATAAGCAACCAATTTTTCAACAGACGTTGTGCAAATGACAAAAAAAACTGGTTCGACCAGTGCTTTAAGACATGGACAGTAAGACGCTCACAGCCAATGATGCAAGTCAGCGGTAGAACGTTCCGTCAAAGAACGGGCCCTCCATAAAACCGCTTTATATAAAAACAACAGGGTTGCGAACCCATCATGAATATTCTGTACGACGAACGCGTCGATGGCGCGTTGCCTGCTATCGACAAGGCTCAGCTGCTTCAGGCCCTGCAAGCGCGACTGCCTGATCTGGACATCCTCCATCGCGAAGAAGAACTGCGTCCTTACGAATGCGACGGCCTCTCCGCCTATCGCACCACCCCGATGCTGGTGGTGCTGCCGGAGCGGGTCGAACAGGTCCAGACGCTGCTCAAGGTCTGCCACGAGCGCGGCGTGCCCGTCGTGGCGCGCGGCGCGGGAACAGGCTTGTCCGGTGGCGCCCTGCCCTTGGAAAAAGGCGTGCTGCTTGTGATGGCGCGCTTTAACAAGATCCTGCATATCGACCCCGCCGGACGTTTCGCCCGTGTTCAACCCGGCGTGCGCAATCTGGCCATTTCTCAGGCTGCTGCGCCTCACGACCTCTACTACGCACCCGACCCGTCGTCGCAAATCGCCTGTTCCATCGGCGGCAACGTCGCGGAAAACGCAGGTGGCGTGCACTGCCTCAAGTACGGCCTGACCGTGCACAACCTGCTCAAGGTCGACATCCTGACCGTCGAAGGCGAACGTATGGTGTTGGGCTCGGACGCACTGGACACGCCCGGCTTCGACCTGCTGGCGCTGTTCACCGGCTCCGAGGGCATGCTGGGCATCATCACCGAAGTCACCGTCAAGCTGTTGCCCAAACCGCAAGTCGCGCGGGTGCTGCTGGCGGCGTTCGACTCCGTGGAGAAAGCCGGGCGTGCGGTGGGCGACATCATCGCCGAGGGGATCATTCCGGGCGGGCTGGAGATGATGGACAACCTGGCGATCCGGGCCGCCGAAGACTTTATTCACGCGGGTTACCCGGTCGACGCCGAAGCCATTCTGCTGTGCGAACTCGACGGCGTGGAAGCCGACGTTCACGACGACTGCGACCGGGTTCGCGCCGTGCTTGAAAAAGCCGGCGCCACCGAAGTGCGCCAGGCCAAAGACGAAGCCGAGCGCGTGCGTTTCTGGGCCGGTCGTAAAAATGCGTTTCCTGCGGTGGGTCGGTTGTCACCCGATTACTACTGCATGGACGGCACCATTCCGCGCCGGGAATTGCCGGGCGTGCTCAAAGGCATCTCGGCCTTGTCCGAAGAATACGGGCTGCGCGTGGCCAACGTGTTTCATGCCGGCGACGGCAACATGCACCCTTTGATTCTGTTCGATGCCAACCAACCGGGCGAGCTGGACAGGGCCGAAGCGCTGGGCGGCAAAATTCTCGAGCTGTGCGTGAAAGTCGGCGGCAGCATTACCGGCGAGCACGGGGTCGGCCGCGAGAAGATCAATCAGATGTGCGCGCAGTTCAACAGCGACGAACTGACGTTGTTCCATGCGGTAAAAGCGGCGTTTGACCCCAGCGGCATGCTCAATCCCGGCAAGAACATCCCGACGCTGCATCGTTGCGCCGAATTCGGTGCGATGCACGTGCACATGGGCAAGCTGCCCTTCCCTGAACTGGAGCGTTTCTGATGGGTGCCGAACGTCAACCCCATTTCACCGCGCAGGATCGCGACGCCAGCGACGTGCTGCAGGAACAGGTTAACCAAGCCATTGAAAGCGGCCTGCCGCTGCGTATTCAGGGCGCCAACAGCAAGTCATTCCTGGGCCGGGAAGTCGCCGGGGAAGTGCTCGACACTCGGGCTCATCGCGGCATCGTGACGTACGACCCGACCGAACTGGTCATCACTGCCCGCGCCGGAACCCCGCTCAGCGAACTCAACGCTGCGCTGGACGATGCCGGACAGATGCTGCCGTGCGAGCCGCCCACCTTCAGTGACGGCGGCGTAGGCGATGCAACGGTGGGCGGCATGATCGCGGCGGGCTTGTCCGGTCCGCGCCGGCCTTGGTCAGGCTCGGTGCGCGATTTTGTTCTCGGCACACGCGTCATCACCGGTTTGGGCAAACACCTGAAATTCGGCGGCGAGGTGATGAAAAACGTCGCCGGTTATGACCTTTCGCGTTTGATGGCCGGCAGTTTCGGTTGCCTGGGATTGATCACCGAAGTCTCACTGAAAGTGCTGCCCAAGCCACGCCTGTGCACCAGCATCGCATTGGAGATGGACAGCGCCCGTGCCCTCGCCCGCTTGGCTGAGTGGGGCCAGCAGCCGTTACCGATCAGTGCGGCCAGTCACGATGGCCGTGTGCTGAGGCTGCGCCTGGAAGGTGGCGAAGGCTCGGTGGCGGCGGCCCACGATCGCCTGGGCGGTGAATCCATCGACCCGGCTTACTGGCGAGCGCTGAACGAGCATCGGCTGGACTTCTTCACCGATGGCCGACCGCTGTGGCGGCTGTCGCTGCCGACCAATACCGCTGTGCTCGACCTGCCGGGCGATCAATTGATCGACTGGGGTGGCGCGCAACGCTGGCTCAAATCCGACGCCAGCGGCAGCGAGATTCGCGCCATCGTCAGCGCGGTTGGCGGGCATGCGCTCTCTTACAGCCACGGCCTGGACGACAGCCCGTTTCAGCCCTTGGCAGCGCCGCTCCTGCGCTATCACCGCCAGCTCAAGGCGCAACTCGATCCGCACGGAATCTTCAATCCGGGCCGAATGTACGCAGAGATCTGAACCATGCAGACCACCCTGAGCGAACAGGCAAAACGCCTGCCCCGCGGCGAAGAAGCCGAAAGCATTTTGCGCAGTTGCGTGCATTGCGGTTTCTGCAACGCCACCTGCCCGACCTACCAACTGCTTGGCGATGAGCTGGACGGCCCGCGCGGGCGAATTTACCTGATCAAGCAAGTCCTGGAAGGCAAGGAAGTCACCGAGAAAACCCAGCTGCACCTGGACCGTTGCCTGTCCTGCCGCAACTGCGAAACCACCTGCCCGTCCGGCGTGAATTATCACAACCTGCTGGACATCGGTCGTGCCGTGGTCGACGCCGCCGTGCCCCGTCCCCTGAGCCAGCGCATGTTGCGCGAGAGCCTGCGCGCCGTGGTGCCGAACGCCGGCCTGTTCAAGACGCTCACGCAGATGGGCAATTCGTTTCGCCCCCTGCTGCCGGGCTCGCTCAAGGACAAGTTGCCCGGCAACATTCGTCCGGCCAAAGCCCGCCCCACGCAACAACATGCCCGGCAGGTGCTCATTCTTGAAGGCTGCGTGCAGCCGGGCCTTTCACCCAACACCAACGCCGCAACCGCGCGGGTGCTGGATCGCCTGGGAATCAGCGTGAAATCGATCGCGCAGGCCGGGTGCTGCGGCGCGGTGGATTACCACTTGAATGCACAGGAACAAGGCCTGGACCGCGCCCGGCGCAACATCGATGCCTGGTGGCCGAGCGTGCAGGCCGGTGCCGAAGCCATTGTGCAAACGGCCAGCGGTTGCGGTGCGTTCGTCAAGGATTACGGCCAAATGCTGCGCGACGATCCGGCGTACGCCGACAAGGCAGCCAAAGTCAGCGCCCTGACCAAAGACCTGGTGGAGGTGCTGCGTGTCGAACCCCTGGAAAAACTCGGGGCCTGCACCAGCGCAAAACTGGCGTTTCATTGTCCCTGCACCCTGCAGCACGCGCAGAAACTCGGCGGCGCGGTGGAGGCGGTGCTGACCCGACTGGGGTTCAACCTGACCACGGTTCCTGACAGTCACCTATGCTGTGGCTCGGCAGGCACGTACTCGATCACCCAACCGGTGCTGTCGAAGCAATTGCGCGACAACAAAATGAATGCGCTGGAAAGCGGCCGACCTGAGGTCATCGCGACCGCCAACATCGGTTGCCAGACCCACCTGGCCAGCGCGGGCCGCACACCGGTCAAGCACTGGATCGAACTCATCGAGGACGCGCTGCATCCAAGTTGATCGCAGACCGTCTTCTCCCTTTCGCCACCCTCTTCATCAGGAGAACTTCATGAAAACCAAATCGGTACTGACCCAGACCGAAGTCACGCAAATCCTCGCCGCCGCCCGCGCCGAAGCTCAGGCCAACGGCTGGGCCGTGTCCATCGCCGTGACCGACGACGGCGGCCACCTGCTGGGCTTCGAGCGCCTGGACGGTTGCGCGCCGATTGGCGGCTATATCGCCATCGAAAAGGCCCGCACCTCGGCGCTGGGCCGTCGCGAGTCCAAAGGCTACGAGGAGATGGTCAATGGCGGTCGCACCGCATTCGTGACCGCGCCGCTGCTGACCTCGCTGGAAGGCGGCGTGCCGGTGATCGTGGGCGGCGAAACCATCGGTGCGGTGGGTGTGTCCGGCGTAAAAGCCGACCAGGATGCGCAAGTCGCCAAGGTCGGTGTCGCAGCGGTGAACGCGGGATAAATGCTGCACTGCTTTTGATTCTGCCCGGAGGGCGTAGGAGCAAGCTTGCTCGCGATCTGCCGGGAACCGGCAGCAAATGATCCATACGCGGAGTGTCAGAGGTTTCGCGCGATCAGGGTTTACTGCCGCTTCGCGCCAGATCGTCCGAGTGCGGCCCAGAACAAGCGCGCTCCTACACATAAGGCGTGATGCAGAAATGCCCATCCGCCATCGACGGAAGGTGCATAGACATGTTTTTAACGGAGAACCCGAGATGACCGAATTCGTCAACAGCCACAACCTGAAGGTCGCGGCCAACCTGAAACGCTTTGTCGACGAGGACGTGCTTCCCGGAACGGGACTGGACCCGGACGTCTTCTGGGCCGATTTTGACTCGCTGGTCCACGACCTGGCGCCCATCAACCGTGAACTGCTGGCCGAGCGCGACCGGATTCAGGTGCAGATGGACAAATGGCACAAGTCCAATCCGGGCCCTGTCACCGACATGCCTGCCTACATCGCCTTCCTCGACTCCATCGGCTACCTGCAACCGGTGCCGGCCGAGGTTCAGGCGACCACCAGCAAGGTCGACATTGAAGTCAGCGAACAGGCCGGTCCGCAGCTCGTGGTGCCCGCCGCCAATGCGCGTTACGCACTCAACGCCGCCAACGCCCGTTGGGGCTCGCTGTATGACGCGCTGTACGGCACCGACGCCATTTCCAGCGCCAACGGTGCGGAGATCAAGGCCGGCTACAACCCGCTGCGTGGCGAAAAAGTCATCGCCTTCGCCCGTGCGCTGCTCGACGAAGCAGCACCGCTGGCGTCCGGCTCCCATGTCGACGCCAAGGCCTACGCCGTGGACAGCGGCGAACTGCGGGTGACCCTGGCCGACGGCAGCCAGTCGCGCCTCGCACAGCCGGAAAAATACGTCGGCTATCAGGGTGACTCCCAGCAGCCCACTGCGATCCTGCTGAAAAACCACGGCCTGCACATCGAAATCCAGATTGATCCGACCAGCCCGATCGGCAGCAGCGATCCTGCGGGCATCAAAGACCTGCTGATAGAAGCGGCACTGTCGACGATCATCGACTGCGAAGACTCCGTGGCGGCCGTTGACGCCGACGACAAGCTGGTGATCTACCGCAACTGGCTGGGCCTGATGAAGGGCGACCTGACCGAAGCGCTGGTCAAGGGCGGCAAGACCATCACTCGCCGACTCAACCCCGATCGCGAATACACCGCCGCCGACGGCAGCCGTGTCACCCTGCACGGTCGTTCGCTGCTGTTCATCCGCAACGTCGGCCATCTGATGACCAACCCGGCGATCCTTTACGACGGCAAAAAGGAAATTCCGGAAGGTATTCTCGACGGCGTGATCACCAGCCTGATCGCGCTGCACGATCTGCACAATCGCGGCAACTCGCGTGCGGGCAGTGTCTACATCGTCAAACCGAAGATGCACGGCCCGGCCGAAGTGGCCTTCGCCGATCAACTGTTCAGCCGCATCGAAGACGTTCTGAAGATCCCGCGCAACACCCTGAAAATGGGGATCATGGACGAAGAGCGGCGCACCAGTGTCAACCTCAAGGCCTGCATCAACGCCGCGTCCGCACGGGTGGCGTTCATCAACACCGGCTTCCTCGACCGCACTGGCGACGAGATGCACACCTCGATGGAAGCAGGCGCGATGCTGCGCAAGGGCGACATGAAGGCCACGCCGTGGATCAAGGCCTACGAGCGCAGCAACGTGCTGGTCGGTCTGGCGTGTGGTCTGCGCGGTCGGGCGCAGATCGGCAAAGGCATGTGGGCAATGCCGGACCAGATGGCCGACATGCTGGCGCAAAAGATCGGCCATCCGAAGTCCGGTGCGACCACCGCCTGGGTGCCTTCACCGACCGCCGCCACCCTGCACGCCCTGCACTATCACAAGGTCGATGTGAAGGCGGTGCAACTGGAGCTGGAACAGGTTGATCTGGACAGCGTCAGCGAAGACATTCTGCTCGACCTGTTGAGCATCCCGGTTGTGGCCGAAGCGAACTGGACTGACGAGCAGATTCGCGAAGAGGTGGAGAACAATGCGCAAGGGCTGTTGGGCTACGTCGTGCGTTGGGTCGAGCAAGGCGTCGGCTGTTCCAAGGTGCCGGACATCCACAACGTCGGTTTGATGGAAGACCGCGCCACGCTGCGCATTTCCAGTCAGCACATCGCCAACTGGCTGCGCCACAAGGTGATCGACGATCACTACGCACTGGAAGCTCTCAAGCGCATGGCGAAGGTCGTGGACAAGCAGAACGCCGGCGATTCGGCCTACAAACCGATGGCGGAAAACTTCGACAAATCGGTCGCGTTTCAGGCCGCATATGAACTGGTGTTCAAAGGTCGTGAACAGCCAAGCGGATACACCGAACCGCTGCTGCACGCGTTCCGGTTGGCGTACAAGAAAGAAGACAAGTAAAGCTGTCCCAGGAAGACTGCAGCACCTGTGGGAGCTGCAGGAGGTTACGACGGTGGCGAAAGCGGTTTACCTGACACACTGCATTCGCCACCGTCGTTACCTCCTGCGGCTCCCGCAACGAGATGTGTCAGCCAGAAATCCCGGTACGCACACCATCGTGATCAGGTGCTTTCCCGCACCACCAGCTCAAACCCCAGATCGACCTGCGCCTGCTGAACATTGCCGTCCAGCAAGCCGAGCAGCAATTGCGCGGCGCGCTGACCGACTTCTTCACGGGGGGTACGAATGGAGGTCAGACGCGGCACCATATGGGCCGAGCCTGGCAAGTCGTTGAAGCCGATCAGCGACACTTGCTCAGGAATCTTGATCCCGCGACGCAATGCCTCCAGCGCAGCCCCTTGCGCCAGGTCGTCGTTACAGAAGAAGACCCCGTCCACGTCCGGATGCTCTGCCAGCAGACGCGCAAACAACTCGCCGCCCAGGCCGATCGAGGACGGCAGCGGCGAGGCCATCTGCAAGGTTTCGTCATACAGCCCTTGCGCTTCCAGTGCGCCGCGAAACCCCGTGCCGCGCTGAATCACCCGTGGGTCGAGTTGCGCCGACACATACGCCAGACGCCGACGCCCACGGCTCAACAAATGCCGCGCCGCCTCGGCGCCCGCCTGCTGCTGGGAAAACCCCACGCAAGGCTCCGCGCGCGCAGGGTCGAGCTCCATCATGTGCACGCACGGTACACCACTCGCCGCCAGCAGCTGTTGCGCAGCCTGACTGCGATCGAAGCCGGTCAGCAAAATGCCACGCGGTCGGTTCGCCAGATGGCTGCGCAACAGGTTTTCTTCTTCTATAGGCGAGTAGTGATAGTTACCGATCACCACTTCCAGCCCGCGCGGGCGCAAGACGGTTTGAATGGCTTCCAGTGTCTCAATGAACAACTGGTTGGACAGGGACGGCACCAGCACCACGACCGACTGACTTTGCGAGGAAGCCAGCGCACGGGCAGCAGGGTTGGCGACATAGCCTAGACTCTGCGCAGCGGCACGGACTTTCTCCACCAGTTCCGGCGCCACCGTGGCCACGCCACGCAGTGCTCGGGAAGCGGTAATCGGGGAGACGGCGGCCAGTTTCGCGACTTCATTGAGTGTGGGACGACCGGTGGAGCGGGAACCAATGCGTGTCATGCGTTGCCAACTGATTGGAAGGAAAAGCTGAAGGGGTTGCGATTGTTTCGGATGGGCTCTAAGGTAGCGCTATCTCACGGAGGCCCGCAACTTTCTTCGATCGTACTCACGAACGGAACCGATGCATCTCATGGATCAGCGAGATACCCATAACAATGACTACACCCGGAAACAGTCTTGCCGGTTTTGCACACCATCCGGCAAAGACAGCGCTGTCTTCGGGACGAGGTTTTTATGACTACTGCTCCACATGCAATATCCGCCGTTGTGGTAATGGGTGTTTCCGGCTGCGGCAAAAGCGCCGTCGGCGCTGAAATTGCCAAGAACTGCGGCGGTCGCCTTATCGAAGGCGATGCGTTCCATCCTCAGGCGAACATCGACAAGATGAGCGCTGGCCATCCTCTCAATGACGAAGACCGCGCAGGCTGGTTGACCCGCTTGGGCGAAGAAGTGGCCAACGCGCTGAAGAATGGCGAAAAGCCGGTCCTGACCTGCTCCTCCCTCAAACTCATCTACCGTGACCGTCTGCGTGCAGCTGTGCCAGGGCTTGGTTTCGTGTTTCTGGAACTGACCAAGGAGCTGGCGACCGAGCGTTGCTCGCACCGCCCGGGGCATTTCATGCCGGCCAGTCTTGTCGACAGCCAGTTCGCGACCCTCGAGCCGCCCTACGGTGAGGACCGGACGCTGGTCGTCGATGCGACCAAAACCATCGAGACCATCGGTGCCGAAGCGGCGACCTGGTGGACCGCTTCGCAAACCCAATCTGCCAACGCTCTCACCGGCTCTTGATCCTGGATCCGGCGTGAGCGACAAAGACAGCGCTGTCTTCTTGTGTGCACATGGCAGTGAACAACAGCGCTGAGCAGTAGCTCCAAAAAAACAAAATACAACGGAGAGACACCCCATGTTCGGTATGACTCAAGACACGTATCTACTCGTCGATGCGTTGGTGACCATCATTGGCCTCGTGCTATTGATCACCAAGTTCAAAGTCCACCCTTTTATTGCACTGACCATCGCAGCAGGTTTTCTCGGGCTGACCTCCGGGATGCCAGTAGACAAAGTCATGAAATCGTTCCAGGACGGTTTTGGCGGCGTTCTGGGTTTCGTCGGTATCATTCTTGGCCTGGGCACCATGCTTGGCAAGTTGATGGCTGACTCCGGCGGTGCCGACCAGATCGCCCAGACGTTGATTCGTCGCTTCGGCAAGGATCGTGTTCACTGGGCCATGATGTTCTCGGCCTTTCTGGTCGGTATCCCGCTGTTCTTCGAAATCGGCTTCGTGCTGCTGATCCCGCTGGTGTTCATCGTTGCCCGTCGCAGCGGCGTCTCCATCGTCAAGATCGGTATCCCGCTGCTTGCCGGCCTGTCCGCGGTACACGGTCTGGTGCCACCGCACCCGGGCCCGCTGCTGGCCATCGGCATCTTCAACGCTGACATCGGCAAGACCATTTTCTACGGCCTGATCGTCGCTTTCCCGACGGCAATCATCGCCGGCCCGATCTTTGGTAAATGGATCGCCAAACGCATTCCTGGCAACCCGTCCAAAGAGCTGATGGACCAGATCGCCAAGGAATCGACCAACGAGAACCTGCCGAGCTTCGGCATCACGCTGGTCACGATCCTGCTGCCGGTTTTCCTGATGCTGCTGAAAACCTTCGCTGACGTCGCGTTGCCGAACGGCCATATCTTCCGCATCTGGATGGACTTCATCGGTCACCCGATCGCCGCCCTGCTCTTCGCGTTGCTGCTGGCGTTCTACACCTTTGGCTCGGCACGCGGCTTCAGCCGCGACCAGATCATCAAACTGCTGGACCAGAGCCTGGCGCCGGTCGCCGCAATCGTGCTGATCGTGGGCGCGGGTGGCGGCTTCAAACAAATGCTGGTGGACAGCGGCGTCGGCAACCTGATCGGTCACATGGCCGTGCAGGCGCAGATTTCGCCGATCCTGCTGGCGTGGCTGGTGGCTGCGGTGATCCGCGTTGCGACCGGTTCTGCAACCGTTGCCACCATCACCGGCGCCGGGATCGTGGCCCCCGTCGTTGCACTGGTGCCAGGCGTCAACCGCGAGCTGCTGGTGCTGGCCACCGGCGCAGGCTCGCTGATCCTGTCCCACGTCAACGATGCCGGTTTCTGGCTGGTGAAGCAGTACTTCAACATGACCGTGGTTGAAACCCTGAAGACTTGGACCGTGATGGAAACCATCCTCTCCGTGGTGGGTATCATCCTGATCATGCTGCTGTCGCTGGTGGTCTGATTCCCTGACCGCTGCACCCATGCCCACCCTCGCGGTGGGCATGTTGTTTCTGCCCTCCTCCCGCCTCTGCTCGCTCGCACGCTGCGGGACTCACGCAGCCTGTCGCTGATTTGCTCAAACTCATCTCACTTTGCCGCCACGCAATTCGGAACTCTCCTACACTGCTCTAGGAGATCACGTACAAGCAGGCTAATGAAAATTTCATCGCCGTCTGGCACGAGTTCTTTGCAATAAATGCGAAAGGAGTGTGCAATAGGCGCCGCCCCGGATCCGGCTATCAGGGTTATAGCCAATCACTAAGGGGATGTACTGCCAAAAACAGGCAAAATTCGCATGCCGTCTCGCCTCGGGAGCACCCATACCAATGATAAGAAGCGGGTCCTGGGGAATTAAAACCGTATCCATAGCGTCATACTGACGGACGCATTTGGATGCACTCGGCATTACCACCACCCAAAAGGCTAACGCCAGCCTCCTGGTAGAGGCGCTTCAAGAGGCCATCAAGGAAAAGATTATGTTGATACTCACCCGCAAAGTCGGCGAAAGCATAAACATCGGTGACGAAATCACTGTCACCATTCTGGGCGTACAAGGCCTTCAAGTAAGGCTCGGCATCAACGCCCCGAAGAATGTTTCAGTACACCGTGAAGAAATTTACAAACGTATTCAGGCCGAAATCGCACCGAACCAAGAACCCCAATGAACCACCCGGTGCAGCTGACTTGCCCACCCGTGCGCATGTTAGCCACCCGGGTTTAGTGTTTAAGTCACGCGTCTGCTGCTGCCCGGCGGCAGACACATTAAACGGCGTACGCCCGGCGCCGTTTATTTTCGGCGACACTTTTGGATCCATGACAGCCGTCGCTCCCTCAGCGCCCGCCGCCGCTTAACCATTGGTTGCCGTCAACTAACAAGTTAGCTCGCTACTTAACTGACAGGTTCAAAGAACCGCTCTGGCTCGTACTTTTCGGAAGAGGCCGCGGCTTCGTTGCCGTGCGCGTTCACGTGAGCGCTCAATAAAAAACGGCCGGTTTTCCAATGAAAACCGGCCGTCTGTTATTCAGGAATCAGGAAGATTCAGTTCGAAGGCGGCAGGTGGTCAACGATATTGTCCTTGGCCAGCAGGCGTTTTTCCTTAAGCTTCTTGAGTTGGTCGTCCGACATGTCGCCGGCCGATCCGGCCTCCGCCTTGACGATGTCAGCGTCGATCATTTCGTATTGGTCGACCAGTTGGTTGAGCTTGGCATCCTTGCTGCGAAGTTTGCCCAACTCGTCCTTGCTGACACTTAAATCCGCGTACAAATCGTGCTTGACCGGCATGGTGCGCCTCTCCTCTGATGACAGATGTTGAATGATTGAGGGTAGCTCACCCCAAAGGTTCGGCATTTGTGCAATGCAATCGACCGAGCTGCATCCTCGTCGCAAACCGACATGCACAGACCCGTTCAAAAAGCCGGCGCGCGACCGATCAGCCCGCCTCCCTTACCCGCCGGGCTTCGTAGGACTTGAGATTGACGTAAACAGCCTCCAGCATCGATAGCTGCCCTTTCGGGGATTTATCGGTGCTGGAACGGCGGGCAACCATATCGCCGATCACGTGCTCGACCTCAATCGAGGCGCCGCGCTCGATATCACGCAGCATGGACGCGGTCATCTTCGAGCCTTGGGTGGTCAGCATGGTTTGAAAGCGCTGCCTGACGTCGCGTCGAATCGCATAACCGGCGCCCTCCGCCACCTGCGCGCATTCGGCCAGCAACTTGAGAATCATCCCCTCGCCACCGCTGGCAATCACATCGCCGATGCTGGCGCGCATCGAGCCTGTGATCCCCGCGCCCGTGGCGATGAAACACCATTTCTCCCACATTTACTGAACGATCTGCTGGCTCAGGTTGGCATCGAAGCCGGCGTCTGCCAGCGCCTCGGCGACCTTGAGAATGCGCGGCGTCAACGCACCGCTGAGTTCGCCAAAGGACAGCTGGTTGGTGTCGTTCAAATGCAGGATCGCACCGGAAGCATCACGATCAAGCGAAATCAGGCACTGCCCGCCCAGGACGTTCTCAGGCTTAAAGCGCTCGGCCAATCGATCCAGATGCGCCATCCCGTTGAGCATCGGCAGAATCATCGTCTGTGCGCCGACTGCCGCAGAGAAAGAATCCATGGCCGCATCAAGGTCGTAAGCCTTGCAACTGAGCAGGATCAGGTCGAAGGTCTGGTCCAGCATCGGCGTCATCACGTGCGGCGGTGACGGATACAGGATGTTCCCCAGCGGACTGCGCACGATCAGGCCATTACGGTCCAGCTCTTCCGCGCGACCCGGGCGAACCAGAAACGTGACATCGCGCCCGGCTTCCAGCAGCCGGCCGCCAAAATAGCCACCTATCGCGCCTGCACCCACGATCAAAATTCGCATGATCTGTTGATTCCTTGTCGAGTCAGCCAGAGAGGGTTGGGACACCCCAGAATAGATGAAGGCGTCCACTCTATCCAACCGTGGAATGATGGCCAACATATTGTTTTTTCAAAGCATCGATACATCAAGGTCAGAGGCACCGGCAAAAAAAATCCCGGAGCGCGCCAGGCGGTCCGGGATACGTGTTGCAAGGAGAGTCAGGATTGCGCGTTGGCCAGCGCAGGCCAGAGGAACGGTTGGCGCTGTTCTTCGCGGTTGACGACCAGCCGACGACTGAGGCTGACGGGCTGGATCACAGGCTGTTGCAGACGCGCAAGCACGGCATCGATGACGGCGCCGCTGGCGTCGTTGTGGAATTGCCATACGCCGTAGATGCGGCCGTCAAACGACGCCTCGCTCCCCAATCGCGGGTCAACGCCAAGCCCGGCGCCCAGACCAAAGAGGTGCAGCCCGTAGAGGCGCTGTCCGTTGCTGTCGAGCGGACAGCCAGACGGATCGGAATCCAGACCGCCCTTCACTTCCATCAGGCTGACGGCGGCCCCGCCAGCGTATGTCAGCGCCGGCAACAGTGGCTGATACCCGGTGCATTGCACCACGACCTCGGATTCGGCCAAGGCTTGCCGCGCACGTTCGAATTGGCCTTCAGGGCCATTCTGGGTCTGCAGCAGCTGCACGCGCACCCCGGTCTTGCCGATGTGGCCGCGCGCCAGTGCCTCGCGCCCTACATCCAGCGCACGGTAACGCAATCCGCCCGAGCGATTGACGCGCCCTGACACCGGGCATACGTCTTTAAGCGGATCGAACGAATAGCCGGCTTCGATGGCTGCCTCAGCGGTTTCGTAGAACAGGCGGATGGGCGAGCGATGCACCAGTGTTACTTCACTGAGCCCTGCAAACTCGAGCGCATCGGCGAGATTCTCCAACACCGAGAATGCGCTGTGGGAGCCACCGACCACGCTCACCCGGCCTTGACGTGCCAGGGTCGGTGCGAAGAAATTGCGCAATTGCACGCCGTTCATGCGCAGCAACTCATCGGCACTTTGCACCTTGGCAGCGGGTGGCACCGCCAATCCCTGATCGGCCAGACTGTTCAGCAAATGCCGGGGATCCTGACGGCCGCCCAGGTTGAGCACGACGGCTCGGCAGCGGATGCGGCGGCTGCGGCCTTCCGACTCCACCCAGACCTGGTATTCGTCATCCTCATGCACGACTTCGGTGATGGTGGTGCTGGTCCACAGCTTCACGCCGTAGTGTTCGACAATGAAGTTCAGCACCAGCGTCGACGCCTCGGCCAACAGCTCCGCAACATCCGAAAGCTGTGGCGCACTTTGCGCCTGACGACGAATGCGCCAGTAGGCGGGCGAGTGCTCAAGGGGCTCGAACACGTCTCGCAACGCAGGGTCGCGCAGACAATCGAGGAAGACATCGCCCACCGAGTTGGCGGTGATTCTGTAGTCACCCAACCGACCCGTGCCGGGATTGGGGCTCGCATCGACAATGATCAAGCCTTCCTTGGCAAGCTCAGGCATGGCGCCGCTTTTCAACGCATTGAAAAGCAACCCCATGCCTGCGGGTCCGGCTCCCCCTACTACGCAACCACAAACGGTTTCCAGATGATCTCCATACATAATCGTAACTCCGAACTTAGTCGATGCATTGAGCGCGCCCAAATCTTCTGGGCCCTGAATAACAGGCACAAACAACCGCCCGTTCTGACGAGACTTCTTTTTATATCGAACTGGGTATATAACATGTGCAACGGGTAAAATTCAGGCATGACTACCGTTACAACTGACAGCGAGGACAGTCGGGTTTAAACGAAAAGAACACATGCACTTCATGTTCAATGGACGCCGTGAACAAGCAATACGAACGCCTGCGTCTGGCCTGAACTTAACGAACGGTAAAGAGAGGGAATAGATGACGGGCTGGCGGCCGTGGTGGAGCAATGACGGACGCTACCGCCCTTTCACCAGGCGCCCTGGATCAAGTGTCTCGTCCATGCTGTGAGCGTCGCCGGGAATCTATTACAAACTATTACAAGAGAAAATCCGTAACGTGATAGTTTCAAAAATCACATCAAGTGTCAAATTTTCGAGAATTAATCAAAAATGACAATCAGACAGCCCAACTCATTGATTTGTATGTTTTTTATTTTTTGACGTCGGATTTCCGTAAACTGCACCACGCGCCATGCATTTTTAACATTAAAAAATTCCTTTTTTGGCAGTCACAAACTAAGACAGCGTGTTTCGCCGCACCTCCGCTCTCACGAGTTGCCGGTTTTTTGTCGTACTAAAAAGTGGAGCATTTTGCCAATGCGAAATCTTCTCTTTAGTTGCATGATTTTAGAGCGGCGACCTGTTTTATGGCGCCGGTTTTCTCTCAACCCGTGCAGGCCGATAAGCCAGCGTCAGGACGCCCACCGATGAATGGTCACACCCGCGGAAAAAAAAGCCGAACTATTTCAGTCGGATCCGTCTCCATTATCAGGCTCCTGCCCGCTTTCAAACTGACATAGAGGTCGCTGACATGAATGCTGAGAAAAACCTTCGGTCCAGCATTGCCGAAATCGATTATTCCCGGGACACCCTTTTCGGGCCGATCCCGATGCAGGCCACTTGCCGGGTGAGGCTGGCGACGGTCGAGCAAGACGGGCACACCTTGAGGGAGTTGACCATTATTGGCGACGTACCGGATTACCTGCCCAAGTCCGCCATCATCCGCATTGCCCTGGATGGCAGGATAGAAGCAGGCCCGATTCGCGAACATTACGCGGCCGACGAAGAGGGCGAGGAACGGTTTAAAGTGCTGTTCGAGAATGAGCACCGTCGCCGGGTGCACTGATCAGGCAAGGGTAAGGCCGGTCAGTTTTGCCTGGCTGACCGCAGGCCATCCTCAGTGTTGGCGTGCAGATGGGTTTGCTGAAGAATCAATGTCTGCCCGAGCGGCGCATCGCGCCCCTGCGCCTCTACCTCCCTGACCGAGTAATGCGTGGCGTCAGACTCCGCCCCATCTCCGTAGCGCAACCCATCCAGCCTGGGTGCAGCCTCAAGAACAGGGTCCTTGGGCAGGAGGCGCTGGCGCTCCAGCGCGGTCATGGGTGGCTGGAAGCTGGCGGTTCTGTCTTCGAGACGTTGCAACATCGTCATCATGACGGCGACACAGATCACCACGACACTCAGAAGTGAGCCAACACCCCACAGCACTCGGCGTCGGCGAATCATTCTTCTCGAATCGTCAGAGTCTGGCAGTCCCAGGTCATTGGGCTGGTGATGCGCCATGCGTTCCCCTTGAGATTTAAAGTCGGCGCTCAACCGCCGTAATCGACCTTAAGATAAAAGGTAAACGCGCCGTTTGCCAGATTCATTTGGGGTGTCGCCCGGGTGCCTGTCTGGTAGCAAAGGTCTCAACGCGCTCATCACTTTGGGACAGTGTGCTTGTTCGCTGGCCACGGGCTCCTCTATCGAGAAGGGATAAGGACTGCTCAATCTTTTAAAACATCTACTCATTTGGCAACGACTCTTTCAAACTTCCACGCTTATGAGGGTGTATGCCCAACCCCGTTAAAAGCGAGCCAGATACAACAACGCCCATGATAACGACTGCATCATGGGCGTACCGTAGTAAAGCAAATGAAGCGGTGAACGAAAAATTAACTGGCCAACGCATGCCTGTGAGTGTGTCGACTGTTATTTAACTCAGCGTGCAGCTCGGAAATCAACTCGCACAGCGCCCGACTGGTGTCCAGCCGGTCCAGGGCAATCCCGGTGACCAGCAGCTCTACGTGTTCGGTGGCCGGATCAATGACCTCAACCGTCATGGTGTCGTCCAGAACGGTGCAATTGCACCGCAGGGGCAGGAACGCACTTTCAATTATGCTGCGCAGTTCAAGGTTGGAGAGTGTGCATGCAATCATTAGCGATATCCTCCAGAGGCGGTCCCTGTCACCACATGTACAGTCGCTCGCCTGACACGTCGTTATTAATGGCTTCCTTGTACTGAGGTTGAGCGTTAATCGCCGCCTCGATCACAAGAATGACGCCTGTCCAACTTATACGCCTGGCCCCAACTTGAAGCAAACAAGCAAATACGCGTGCCTCAATGCGGTAAATAAAGATCAGGATTTCAGAAAAAACGTTTCATCAGCGATAACGTGCAGATAAAAGAAGGGGTTTCTTCTGATGCAGAGGCACGGATGCCGTCTGGCAGGGGCGAGAGGAGAAGTTTTGGGGGCGTCCACTCGTCGGTGACTGTAACGCCGACCGACGAATGACGTGTGTGGGCCTTATTCCCGAGGCAGACGCAGGTGAATGAGCGCAACGCGAGCGCCCTTCTTGTCCTGACGCTCTTCTATCGCGAAGGGCTTGAAGCCCAGCTTGGGATAAAACAACAGGCCGGGCACGTTGTGGTTGAAACACGAAGCCGTCAGCTCTTTCGCCTCATGCTTGCCGAACGCGAGCTCCATCATGCAGCCGATCATGTACCGACCGACGCCCTTGGCGCGGGCATGGGGCGCAATGATGACATTGCCCATCGAACAGCGTCCGCGGAAGTCATAGCGCGAAAAGTTGGCAAAGCCGACGACCTCGCCATCGAGTTCGATCACCGTGTTGTCGGACCGTTGTTCGATCGAGTCGCGCAGCTGCGCGGGCGTCAGCGGGAAAACCGCTTTGGGGAACATGTAAAACAGCTCGTCGACACTCTGTGGCATGTCGCACACAGCCGGGATGTCTTTTTCTTCCAGGGGACGATGTAGAAACATGACGATTTACCTCTCGAAGAAATAGGCGCAGAGCGGAAACTATAGGTCAAACACTGGCACGAGGACATTAGCGAATCCGCTCAGAAGCACATTTATATGTCAGGTCGGCGATTGCACAGTGTCAGTGCTGAACGCATAGGACAACTTTTTTAAAAAAATAGTCCCAAGGTGTTTCAATCTCGTCTGAGCGGACGCTAAAAGGCCGTCGCAAGCCACTGAACACGTTGAACTTCTACAAACCGGGCATAACGCATGCGCCGACCGGGCCATTCATGCAATTTGCATGAACCAGACGTTTCATTACAAAAACAAGCTATTGATATTTAGGGGTATTTTTAAAATTATCGATCTGGCACAAGCGCTGCACCTATCCCTGCGACGTCACACCCTTATTCGCATGGAGCTGCATAACAATGAATGTCTCGCCTGATGCTTACCCTGCCGCTGTAGAAGAACCCTCCTCTGTCTCGGGCGTGTCCTGGGGCGCTATTTTCGCCGGTGCCGCGGGTGCCGCCGCTTTATCCTTGATACTCGTCCTGCTGGGCTCGGGTCTTGGTTTCTCGGCAATGTCGCCTTGGGCCAACGAAGGGGTCAGTGCCAAAACCATCGGGATTTCAACGGTGGTCTGGCTGGCGTTCACGCAAATCGTCGCGTCCGGCTTGGGCGGCTACCTGGCCGGTCGTCTGCGGGTGAAGTGGTCGAACATGCATGGCGATGAAGTGTATTTCCGCGACACCGCGCACGGCTTCCTGTCGTGGGCTATCGCGACCCTGGTCGCCGCCGTGCTGATCATTGGGTCCGTGAGCGGTTTGGTGGGCAGCGGAGTCAAAGCGGGTGCCAGTGCAGTTGCCGGGGTAGCCGGTACCGCCGCTGTTGCTGCAGGCACTGCAGCAGGCAACACCAGTGGAGATCAATATGGTTACTTCGTCGACACCCTGTTCCGCGACGACCGTCCAGCTGCGGTCAGCGACGATGCTGCACGCGGCGTTGTCGTACGGATTTTTACCAAGACCCTGGCCAACGACGGTCAGCTGGCGCCTGAAGACCGTAACTACCTGGCTCAACTGGTCGCTCAGCGCACCAACCTCAGTCAGGCTGATGCACAAGCCCGCGTCGATCAGGTGTATGGCCAGGCTAAGCAAGCGGTGGCCGATGCCAAGCTGAAAGCTCAACAGGCGGCTGAAACCGCTGCCAAAGTAGCCGCCATGAGTGCGCTGTGGACCTTCGTTGCCCTGCTGTGCGGTGCCTTCGTTGCCAGCCTTGCAGCGATCTGGGGTGGCCGTCGTCGCGACGCCGTGACCTACGTCGAAGCCCGTGCCTACACCACTACTTCCAACATTCGCTGAGTATCAAGGAGAAACGCTATGCGCTCATTACTGCTGTGGTTCCTGGGTGTGCCGATTCCAGTGATCATCCTGATCGCCCTGTTCATGCACTGACCGAGTCGTAGACGATCCGCGTGGCGCCCTGAGTTTCTGTCAGGCCCACGCGGATTTTTTATTGCCTGACATCCGGCACGTGACCGATCAGTTCGCGGCCATCGCCTGCTTCATGTAGGTCACCAGCGTGCGTTGCACGTCAGTCAACAAACGGTTCCCCGCAATCAACGCCAGCTCAGAGGCCGGCACCGGCGCGAATCCTTCCTCTTCGTTCAGCAGACGGTGGTCCGCCAACATCGCCGATGCTGGCAGCAGACTGATCCCCAATCCTGCCGACACCGCCGCTTGAATCCCCACCAGACTTTGACTGGCAAACGCCACGCGCCATCGCCGGCCAGACGACTCCAGGGCATGCACGATGCGGTTGCGATAGATACAGCCTTGGGGATAAACCACCAGCGGCACCGGGTTTTCGATGACCCTCACCTCCCGGCCGGCGACCCAGTTCACTTGCTCAGGCCAGCTCGCCAGTGCAGGCTCGTCTCGCTGGGCCTGACGGGAAGGAAGGTCTCGTTTGACCAACGCCAGATCGATCTCCCTGGCCTCGAGCCGTGCATGCAGGTCGACACTCAGGCCATTCACCGTGTCCAGACGAATGCGCGGGTGTTGCTGTGCGAAACCCGAAAGTAAGGTCATCAGGCGCTGCACATCAAAATCCTCGGGCACGCCGAGTTTGACCACGCCCGTGTCATCACTGCGACACAGCACGCTGTGCGCTTCCAGCGATAATGCAACCAGACGGCGCGCATAGCCCATCAGGCGCTCACCATCCTCGGTCAGCTCAATATGCTTGCTCGCGCGTTGACGCAACAACAGCGGCCGACCCAACTGCTCCTCAAGCTTGCGAATCTGCTGGCTGACCGTGGACTGCGTGCGATTGACCCGCTCCCCTGCCTTGGTAAAGCCGCCTGCATCGACCACGGAGACAAAGGTGTGAAGCAGTTCAAGATCAAACATGGTGGTGGGCCTTTCATTCGACTATCGAATTATTTTTTCAATTTAATTTAATTTTACGATCCACACCACTGCTTCCTAGAGTGGGGTACGCACCCTGACCACGGAGTTGACCATGACCACTTCCCCTACCCGGCCTCGCTGGCTGACCTTCGACTGCTACGGCACCTTGATTCAATGGGACGAAGGCCTGCTCGATTGCGTCCGCGACCTGCTGCAGCGCAAGGGCAACACGGACCTGGACGTTGCCCGTTTTATCGCCGTCTATGACCGCCACGAACACCGGCTGGAGCAAACACCTCCCCACCGCTCGTTCGCCGACATTTCCAGGGCGTCGATGTCCCTGACGCTTGAAGAACTGGGTATGGCTTTCGAGCCGGATGATGGCGAACGCCTGATTCGGCGCATCGGCCAGATGCCGCCCTTTCCCGAGGTGGTCGCTACGCTCCAATGGTTGAAAACGCAGGGCTTCATGCTGTGCATCGTCTCCAACACTGATGACGACATCATCGCGGGTAACGTCGCTCAACTGGGCGGTTGCATCGACCGGGTGATCACGGCTCAACAGGCGCAGGCGTACAAGCCGGACCATCGGTTGTTCCTGCATGCTCACGCGCAACTGGGTGTGGGCATTGATGACGTGCTGCACATTTGCGCCAGCCCGCACCTGGACCTCGAAGCCGCCAAGGGTATGGGGTTCCGTTGCGTCTGGATCGACCGGGGAACCCAACGCAAACCACTCCCGGACTACACGCCTGACGCTACACTGCCAGACTTGGCGAACGTGCCGGATTACCTCCGCAGCCAAGGCTGGGTGAACGAATAAGGAGAGACTCATGGCGCACGATCTGCGTGTTTCCGGTGACCCGCTGCATGATCGTTACGACAGGTGCTATCCGCATCTGACCGCCCCACAGGTCCACGCCGCCCGCATCGATCTGGCGGCCAGCTTTCGCATGGCGGCGCGGCTGGGTTTGAGCGAGGGCATCTGCAATCACTTTTCAGCGCTGGTGCCGGGTTATCCGGAGCTGTTTCTGGTGAATCCCTATGGCCTGGCCTTCGCAGAGATCACGGCGTCGAGCCTGTTGGTGTGTGATTTCGACGGCAACGTGATCATGGGGGATGGCAAGCCTGAGGCGACGGCCTTCTATATCCACGCGCGGCTGCACCTGCATAAGCCACGCGCGGTGGCGGCGTTTCATACGCACATGCCCTATGCGACGGCGCTGGCGATGCTGGAAGGTCAGCCTTTGGTCTGGGCGGGTCAGACGGCGTTGAAGTTTTATGGGCGTGTGGCGGTGGATGAGGATTACAACGGCCTGGCGCTGGACAATCAGGAAGGCGACCGGATTGCGGCCTCGATGGGTCAGGCGGACATTGTGTTTTTGAAGAGCCATGGGGTGATGGTGACGGCACCCAGCATCGCGCAGGCCTGGGATGATGTGTATTACCTGGAGCGGGCGGCTGAGGTGCAGCTCAAGGCGATGAGTTCCGGGCGTCCATTGAAGGTGATCGATCAGGAGGTGCTGCTGCGTACGGCGCGGCAGATGAGTGAAGAGGATGCTGAAAGTGCGCGGTTGCATCTGGAGAGTGTGAAGCGGGTGCTGGCGCGGACTGAGCCGGATTATGTTGATTGAGTCTGGGGTTTTGGCGCTGAGTTTTTGTGTCTATCCGTAATTTTGTGGTGCCACTGGCATTTCTGGTTCTGCCTAACGGCAGAAGCGTTCCGCCTTCGGCGGGTTACTTGAAAACCGGAATGCCGGACCATCCCCAAGTAACCAAGGGTCTGAACTCCCGGTTGGGCCCTCCTGCGTCGGGTTCCTTCACTCCGGCGACGTTCCGTGGGCCCGCGCTGAACGGACATCCATGTCCTGGCGGCGCTCTCGCGGCATCCATGCCGCTCGGCCCACTCCACGCCACCTGCGTTCAGCCTGCACCCAAGTCGCGTTTTGTGGTGTCTGGACTGTCGCGTACTAGAGCAACGCGGGCTGGAGCTAACGCTCCTCGCTTTTTTGATGCGTGCATCATTCGTCCGCTTTCCACCCTTATCTGCGCTGCACTCTTAACTGTAGGAGCCCGCTTGCTCTGGGCCGCACTCGGACGATCTGCCGGGAACCGGCAGCAAATCCGGTGCATGCGGTGTATCAGGCCTCATCGAGTCGCCTGATGTTGCTACCGCTGAGCGGTAGATCGCGGGCAAGGCGGAACGCCACCCCGGTAATTGTAGGAGCGTGGCTTGTCCCGCGATCTGCCGGAAACCGGCAGCAAAACCTGTCCACGCGGGGTGTCAGGCCTGATCGAGTCGCCTGATTTTACTACCGCTGCGCGGTAGATCGCGGGACAAGCCACGCTCCTACAGGATTCGCGTCATCCGATGCCTTTGATTTTGCTTTTCTAGCGCGATAGCCCAAACGCCAAAAAACGCGACTTGGGGCAGGCTGAACGCAGGCGGCGCGGAGTGGGCCGAGCGGCATGGATGCCGCGAGAGCCGCCCCCCGCCATGGATGGCGGATGGCGGCGGGCCCACGGAGTGTCGCCGGAGTGAAGGTACCTCGACGCAGTCGAGGTCAAACCAGGAGCAAGGCGATTTTTGGTTACTTTTGGCCCCTTTTCAAAAGTGACTCGCCGAGGGGCGAAAAGGTGAATCCGTGTCGCCTGCAACAACGGATATACACACAAAAACCAGCACCACCAAACATCCAGAACACCTCAAATCCCGACCATAAAAAAGCCCCCGAAGACTCAACGTCAACGAGGGCCAAGGCACTGCGCTCACAGTTCTATTTCAGGGCTCGAACAGCCCTCAAGGCATCCCCAGCCAGTTCGGCAGAGCAAGGGATATGAACGGTACGTAGGTCACCAACAACAGGAATACAAGCAGGATCGACAGCCAAGGCAGTGCTGCACGAATGGTCTGCCCGAGCGTCAGCCCGGTGACTGCGGAGGTGACGAACAGGTTGAGACCCACCGGTGGATGCACCAGTCCAATCTCCATGTTCACCACCATCACGATACCCAGGTGAATCGGATCAATCCCCAGCTTCATCGCAATCGGAAAGAAGATCGGCGCAAGAATCAGGATAATCGCCGAGGGCTCCATGAAACTGCCGGCGATCAGCAAAACGATATTGACCATGATCAAAAAGCCGATTGGCGTCAGGCCTTCGGAAATGACCCAGGCGGTAATCTGCTGCGGAATCTGTTCGGTGGTCAGCACATGCGCAAAGAGCATCGCGTTGGCAATGATGAACATCAGCATGATGGTCAACCGCCCGGACTCCAGCAAGACCTTCGGGCAATCCTTGAGGCTCATGTCTTTGTAAACAAACAGCGCGATAAAAGCGGAATAGACCGCCGCGACCGCTGCGGCTTCGGTCGGGGTGAACATGCCGCTGTAGATACCGCCGAGGATGATCACCAGCAGCAGCAAGCCCCAGAACGCCCGTTGCGCGGTGTGCAGCCATTCACGGAAGGTCACCCGAGGCTGGGCGGGCAGCTTTTTGACCCGGGCGACGATGTAGATCACCACCATCAACGCCACGCCGAGCAAGATCCCTGGCACCACACCGGCGATGAACAGCTTGCCAACCGAGGTCTCCGTCGCTGCCGCATACACCACCATGACAATGGAGGGAGGAATCAGAATGCCCAGCGTACCGGCGTTGCAGATGATCCCGGCGCCGAACTCTTTCGGATAACCGGAGCGCACCATGCCCGCCACGGCAATCGAACCCACCGCCGCTACCGTCGCCGGGGATGAGCCGGACAACGCGGCGAACAGCATGCACGCCAGCACCGCCGCGATCGCCAGGCCGCCGCGAATGTGGCCGACACAGGCGTTGGCAAAGTCAATCAAACGTTGCGCCACGCCGCCGGTGGTCATGAACGCACCGGACAGCAGGAAGAACGGAATCGCCAGAAAGGTGTAGCTGTCGGACGTCTCGAACAGCTTGATCGCCAGCGAACTCAATGAGTCGGGGCTGAACAGCAGAATTGAGGTCGCGCCGGCCAGCCCGAGCGAGATCGCGATAGGCACGCCAAGGAACATGAACACGAACAGCAGCAGGAACAAACAGATAACCGTCATCAGTGTTGCTCCTCACCAGGGTTGGCCAGTTTGCTCGCTTCGGCCGCTTCGTCGGCAAGACCCAGACCGGTCTGCCGGTGGGTCCAGATGCGATAAAGGATTTCCAGGTAACGGGCAATCACCAGCGCGAAACCGATGGGCACAATAATCGTGATGTAAGACACCTTGATACCGAACCGGTCCAGGTCTTCAGCGCCGATGCCCGCGACCCACAATGCCGAGACCCATTTGTAACTTGCCACCAGAAACAGCCCGGCATACGCCAGGCAGCAGGCACACGCCAGCATCGCCAGGTAGCGCTGGACCGGTTTGCTGGTTTTCTTCACCAACGCATCGACACCCAAGTGCCCGGCGGTGCGCACACCGTAGGAAATCCCGAAAAAGATCAGCCAGCCGAAGAGGGCTTTGGTCAGCGCCACGCTCCAGGTCATGCCCTGTGCGTAGCCCATCAAGTGATCGCCAATCCCTGCGAAAAAGTCACTGCTGACCGCCCACTGGTCACTGAGGGTGTAAAACAGGGTGTAGATGTTGTTCAGCGCCACGTAGACGAATGTCACCAGCGTCATGGCAGCGAGCAGAAAGGCGATCATGCCCTCCTCCAGATGCTCCCAGAGTCGCGTCAGCGATTGCATAAGAATTCTCCGAACGTATTCGAACGTAGAGGGTGACCACCCTTGCTCCGGGTGGCCACGCAGACATCACTGCCTGTGTCGATCAAGCGGCCTTGAGAATCAAGGTGCCTTGTTCGAGTCGTCCGCAGCCTTGATCAGATCCGCGCCGATTTCGTCGGAGAACTTGTCCCAGACCGGCTTCATGACTTCGCGCCATTTGGCACGCTGCTCGGGCGTGAGCGTGTCGATTTCGCTGGTTTTGGAATCAGCGATTTTCTGCTTGGCGGTCTGGTTCAGGGCTTCAGCCTGCTTGTTCACTTCGACCGTCACCTGATCCATGATTTTCTGCAACTCATCACGCACATCAGCCGGCAGACCGTTCCAGAACTTGGAGTTGGTGATCACCATGTAGTCGATCAGGCCATGGTTGGTTTCGGTGAAGAACGGCTGTACTTCGTTGACCTTCTGGCTTTCGTAGTTCGACCAAGTGTTTTCGGTGCCGTTGACGGTGCCGGTCTGCAGACCCTGATACACCTCGGCAAAGCTCATCTTGCGCGGGTTGGCGTGAAGGGCCACGAACTGGGCTTCCAGCACGCTGGAGGCCTGTACGCGGAATTTCAGACCGCGAGCGTCCTTGGGCTCGATCATTTTCTTGTTCGCGGACAGTTGCTTCAGGCCGTTGTGCCAGTAAGCCAGGCCGTGAATGCCCTTGTCGTCCATGGAGGTCAGCAGCGCCTTGCCTTGAGGACCTTGCTGGAAGCGGTCGACAGCGGCGAGGTCATTGAACAGGAACGGAAGGTCGAAGATCTGCACCTTCTTGGTGTATTGCTCGAACTTGGCCAGCGACGGGGCAAGCATCTGCACATCCCCCAGCAACAGCGCTTCCATTTCCTTGCCGTCACCGAACAGCGAGGAGTTCGGGTAGACCTCGACCTTGACCTTGTCTTTCAAGGCCGGATCGGCGGCAACCATCTTCTGGAACATCAAGGCGCCCTGGCCTTTTGGCGTGTTTTCCGCCACCACGTGGGCGAACTTGATGACGATTGGGTCAGCGCAGGCCATGCCGGCCATGGACACTGCAGCGGCGCAGAAAAGCGCCTTGGTCAGCTTCAACATCGATATCACCTTCTTATTGTTGTAGGAGCTTATTTTTGTATGAGCAGTAGGTGTCGCTTGAGCGTTGTGCCATCTAACGATGCCGAACACGAGGTGTTTAGAGAATTAGCTTTTTTGTAAGCCGGCATTCGGCATTGCTGAACGCCGAGCCTTGTGGCGCTCTCCCCCTCACCCGCGTGCTAGACAGCGTGTCTCACGGAAACTAGCACGCTGAGAGAAAAGTGCCACTACTCTCCGGCTGTTCATGCACCTCGAGAACGGCGCGGCCACCTCCTGTGGCAGCGAATTCATTCGCGAAAAAACTGCCAGGCGATAGAGATTCATCACGCTCACCGGCCAATCACGAATGAACTCGCTCCCAGAGAAAATGTGCCGTGATCAGAGGTTTCTACTCACTCGCCAGCGCCAACAGCCGTTGAGCCCGCAGCAAAACCGGTGCATCGACCATCTGCCCGTCCAGCTGAAACGCCCCGGCGCCTTTCGCCGCCTGGCTTGCATCCACCACTCGCTGGGCCCAGCTCAGGTCATCTGCACTGGGCGCGAGCGCAGCATGGATGACCGCCACCTGTTTAGGGTGGATGCACAGCGCGCCGCCATAGCCCATGTCATAGGCATGGCGAATCGCGCGGTGCAGGCCATCGGGGTCGCCGATGGCCGGGTGCACACCATCCAGCGGCGGCAACAACCCTGCGCCTCGTGAATGCAACTGCACCGACATCCGCGCCTGATCGAGGAACATCTGCGCAGCAGGCGTGCCGCTGTTGAGGTTCAGGTCCAGCGCCAGGTCCAGCCCACCGAATGACAGGCGCTGCACCCCGGGTGCATGCGCAATGGCTTCCAGCGCCAGCAGGCCTTTGGCGCTCTCGATGATCGGCCAGACCGGTTTACCGGTTTGCCACACGGCCGCCACGTGTGCGGCGCTTTCGACTTTGGGCAGCAACACGCCAGTGACCCCGGCGTGTTGTTTGCAGAACGCCAGATCCGCCACGTGCTCGGCGTGATCGGGGGCATTGACCCGCACCCAGAGCGAGACCTGCGGATTGGCGTGCAGAAACGCCGAGAGATGATCCCGGGCCTGACGCTTGAGCGGTTCCTCAACGGCATCTTCGAAGTCGACAATCACCGCATCGGCGCCAGCCGCCAGGGCTTTGGCGAAGCGTTCGGGTCGACTGCCAGGCACGAACAGTGCTGAGCGGACGGTGGATGGGGGCATGGTGGATCAACTCCTGAATAAAAGTTCGGGCGCACGAGGTCAGCGCGCGCTCCTACAGAAGAATGTGTGGGGCGCTAAACCACTCCGGCCGCGGCCATCCGCGCCTGGTCCTCGTCACTGAAACCCAACTCGCCAAGGATGCTGCCTGTGTGCTGTCCCAATCCCGGCACGCCGTCCATGCGCGGGGTGAACGCTGCGTTGCGTCCCGGGGGCAACAGCGATGGCAACGGACCGGACGGGCTGTCCACTTCGCGCCAGCTGTCGCGAGCCTTGAGCTGAGGGTGATTCCACACCCCTTGCATGTCATTGACGCGTGCGTTGGCGATCTGCGCGTCTTCAAGCCGTGCGACCACCTCGTCGACGCTCAACGAGGCAAAGCCATCGACGATGATCTGACGCAACACCTCACGGTTCTCCGAGCGTTTGAAGTTGGCCGAGAAGCGCTCGTCAGTCGCCAAGGCCTTGTCCAGCAGCACCTTTTCGCAGAACAGCGCCCACTCGCGCTCGTTCTGCAAGCCGAGCATGATCGTGCCGCCACCGCCCGTCGGGAACGGCCCGTACGGGTAGATGGTCGAGTGTGAAGCGCCCGCCCTTGGTGGCTGAGGCGCGCCGTGGTAGGCGTAATACATCGGATAGCCCATCCACTCCACCAGGCTTTCCAGCATGCTCACGTCGATGCGGCTACCCTCGCCGGTCTTGTCGCGCAGCAACAAGGCCGACAGGATCCCGGTGTAGGCGTACATGCCGGCGGCAATGTCGGCAATGGAGCATCCAGCCTTGGCCATTTCGTTTTCGCCCGGGCCGCCGGTGACCGACAGAAAGCCGCCTTCGCTCTGAATCAGCAGGTCGTAGGCTTTCTTCTTTTCATAAGGTCCGCCTTCGCCGTAGCCGGAAATATCGCACACGATGAGCCGCGGAAAACGCTCATGCAGCGCCTCGAATGACAGGCCCATGCGCGCCGCCGCACCCGGTGCCAGGTTTTGCACCAGCACGTCGGCCTTACCAAGCAACGACTCGAGAATGTCGCCCGCCTGGTCCTGCTTGAGGTCCAGCGTCAGGCTTTCCTTGGAGCGATTGGTCCAGACGAAATGCGAGGCCAGGCCATCGACACGCTGGTCATAACCACGGGCGAAGTCGCCAACGCCCGGACGCTCGACCTTGATCACGCGCGCGCCCAGATCCGCCAGTTGCCGCGTGCAGAACGGCGCCGCGATCGCGTGCTCCAGGCTGACGACGGTGATGCCGTCCAGTGGACGGGGATTTTGTTGATTCATGTGTGGAAACCTCTCATACGCTCCCTTGTAGGAGCGTGGCTTGTCCCGCGATCTGCCGGATACCGGCAGTAAAACCAGACACCTCGGTGTGCCAGACACTCCGGGAACTCCGAATTTGCTGCCACTACGCGGCAGATCGCGGGACAAGCCACGCTCCTACAGGGGAATCCGCTTGCAGTTAAATCAAATCAGCCAAATCCCGCGCATCGCGCAGGTGCCAGACACGCTCGATCAAGGCTTGGCCCTGTTCCGGCGTGCGGGCTCCGGAGAACGCCAGCAGGCGCTGGACCTTGTCCTCCAGCTCCCGCCGCGACAAGGTATTGCCCGGATCGCCCTTCGGATCATCAATGGCAGCCGTCAGCGTGCGCCCGTCAGTGGTCGTCACGACCACCCGTCCCAGCCAACGCGCCGGATAGGCGCCATCGACTTCAGGGTCCAGCTCCATCGTCACTTTTTCACGGAAGGCCGCCACGTCGGCATCGGTCAGGGCCAGATCGCGGAACTCGATCAGCTGCGCACTGCCATGTACGGCGATCAGGCCCAGCACGGCGCCCATCGAGAACTTGGCCTGGTGCACGGTCTGCGGCACATCGACCCGCCCCAGCACATCGATCGCCCCTTGGTGAACACGCGTGACGACCTTGGCGATCTGGTCATGACGCAGGTGCTCGCGCTGCATCAGGTGCAACAGCGCATCGGCCGCCGGATGCGTATGACGGCACGAGGCATGGAACTTGAACGAGGTTTCCACCAGCGCCCAACGCGAGCCAAGCCGGTCGGATAACTTGCCCGGGTCGCTGTCGGTCGACATGCCCGCCGCCATGCCCTGGTCACCTTCGAGAATGTTGCGCGCGCCGGTCAGACCGTCTTGGGTCATATAGGCGGCGAGCAAGCCGTCCGCCGCCGCTTTGGCGGTGTGCAGCTGTTTCGAGTCGGCGGCGTCGCGCAAAAATTCCCACAAACCGGCCGCCTGGGTCCCGGCGCTGCCCAGCAGGTTGATGAACTGCTCTTTGTCGAAATTCAGCAGCTTGCCCACTGCGACCGCTGCGGCGAGGGTGCCGACCGTGGCCGTGGTGTGAAAGATGCGGTAGTGCGAGCGGCCCATGAACTCGCCGATGCGGATCCCGGCTTCGTAACCGGCCACCGAAGCGAGCAACAGGTCCTGCCCGGATTTATCCAGGTCCTGCGCCGCGGCCAGCACCGCGGAGAACACCACGGTCGCCGGGTGCAACACCGAACTGTTGTGCAGATCATCCTGCTCGACCAAGTGCGAGGACGCACCGTTGACCAGCGCCGCGAAGTAAGCCGAGGTGCCGCGTCCGTTAACCAGAATCTTCGACTTGCCGTCTGCCGGCCCCATGCGCTCGGCATAACGTTCGAAGATCGGAATCGGCCGCGCGCCCTGACTGGCGAGGCCGGAGCCGATCCAGTCCAGAAACAGGTCTTCGGTCCGGTCCAGCACATGGCCCGGGATCTGTTCGTAGGTCAGCTCGGCGAGGAAGCCCGCCAATGCCTGGGTATGACTCATCTCGGTGTCCTCAGAAGCTGCGTGGCAGTTCGAGCAAGTGCTCGGCGACGTAGGAAAGAATCAGGTTGGTGGAGATCGGCGCGACCTGATACAGACGGGTCTCGCGGAATTTGCGCTCCACGTCGTATTCGCAGGCAAAGCCGAAACCGCCGTGGGTCTGCAGACACGCGTTGGCCGCTTCCCATGAAGCTTTGGCCGCGAGGTACTTGGCCATGTTGGCACTGGCGCCGGCGTTTTTGCCGCTGTCGTATTCCTCGCAGGCACGCCAGCGCATCAGGTCGGCGGCTTCGATCTCGATGTGCGCTTCGGCAATCGGGAACTGCACGCCCTGGTTCTGCCCAATCGGGCGACCAAACACCACGCGGTCGCGGGCATAGGCCGCGGATTTCTCAATGAACCAGCGACCGTCGCCAATGCACTCGGCGGCGATCAGGGTGCGCTCGGCGTTCAGGCCATCGAGGATGTACCTGAAGCCCTTGCCCTCTTCGCCAATCAGGCTGTCGGCCGGAAGCTCAAGGTTGTCGAAGAACAGTTCGTTGGTTTCGTGGTTGACCATATTGGCGATGGGCTGAACGGTCAGGCCTTTGCCGATGGCTTCACGCAGATCGACCAGGAAGATCGACATGCCTTCGGATTTCTTTTTCACCTCAGCCAACGGCGTGGTGCGCGCCAGCAGGATCATCAGGTCGGAGTGCTGAATGCGCGAGATCCAGACCTTCTGGCCGTTGATCACGTACTTGTCGCCCTGCTTCACTGCCGTGGTCTTGATCTTGGTGGTGTCGGTGCCGGTGGTGGGCTCGGTGACACCCATCGATTGCAGGCGCAGTTCGCCGCTGGCGAGCTTGGGCAGGTAGTAGCGCTTCTGTTCCTCGCTGCCATGACGCAACAGGGTGAACATGTTGTACATCTGGCCGTGCACGGTGCCGGAGTTGCCGCCGCAGGCGTTCACCTCTTCGAGAATGACCGAGGCTTCCGCCAGGCCCAGGCCCGAACCGCCGTATTCTTCCGGGATCATCGCCGACAGCCAGCCCGCGTCGGTCAGCGCCTTGACGAAGGCTTCGGGGAAGCCCTTTTCTTCATCGATCTTGCGCCAGTATTCAGCCGGGAACTCGGCACAGAGGGCGCGCACGCCTTCGCGGATGGCATTCAGGTCTTCGTTTTCGTATGGATTCATCGTGCTTGCTCGCGTCTGCCAGCCGCCCGTGTATAGCCGGGCCTGGCGATCTATAAGAAGAAGGATTCAGTCGAAGCTGACTTCAGCGCTCTGCGCGACACCGGCTTCATTACCCGCCCACAGCTGCGCTTTGCCGGGTTCGACGATGCGACCGCCGACGCGAAACGCATCAGGGACGTTCAGCGGCCGGACGCCGCGATAAGCGAAATGACGCACGCGCTTGCCCGGGTTGCCACGGATAAAGGCACGCAGGTTGAACGTGGCGATCATCGGACCATGCACCACCAGCCCCGGGTAGCCTTCGGTCTCGGTCACGTAGGGGTAGTCGTAGTGGATGCGATGACCGTTGAAGGTCACGGCCGAATAACGGAACAGCAGGGTCGGCGTCGGCTCGACGGTCTCGCTCCAGTCACCCTGCGCAGGCGGTTCGCCGCTGGTGAGCTTGGGCGGATTGGGTTCGCGGTACACGATGTCCTGTTCTTCGCGCACGCACAGTTCGCCATGCTGCGAATAGTCGTGACGCACCGTCACGAACAGCAGCGAACCCGTGCGGCCGTGCTTTTCTTCGATGTGCAGGATGGTCGACAGACGATGGGCATCCGCGCCGACGATCAGCGGCTGGATGAATTCCACGCGCCCCCCGGCCCACATCCGATTGCGGTTGTCGGCGGGAGGCAAAAAGCCGCCGCGCGCGGGGTGACCGTCGCCGCCCAGCTGCGCTTCAAACACCGGTTCCTGAAAAAAGCACCACTGCCACAGTGGCGGTAATGCATCACCATCGGCAGGCGTGGGCTCGCCAAAGGTGGCGGCAATGCGCTTGATCAGGTTGTGGCTCAAGTGATCCTGCGCTTGCTCGGTTCGACCAATCCAGGCACTGAAATCCACAGGCGAATCTGAAGCACTCATGGCAAGGAACCTTCTGCGTTTGTTGTTATTGGCAGATCATGGGAGCTGTCCGGCATTCTGTGAATTTGCATTTGCATATACCGGCGTTCATGTATGCTGAACGCCTTCTGCAATGTTCGGACACAACCATGCACTTCGACCTGGCTGACTTGCGCCTCTTCATTCACATCGGTGAATCCCCAAGCCTGACCCAAGGCGCTCGCCGTGCTTTTCTGTCTCCTGCTGCCGCCAGTGCGCGCATCAAGGCACTTGAGGGTCAGCTCGATACGCGCCTGCTCTATCGCGACAGCCGGGGGGTCGAACTGACCCCGGCCGGGCAACGTCTGCTCAAGCACGCGCGGCTGATCATGAGTCAGGTGGATTACTTGAAGAGTGAGTTCACCCATTACGGGACAGACTCGGCCGGGCACATCCGCATCTTCGCCAACACCACCGCCGTGACCGAGTTTTTGCCTGAAGTGCTGGCCGGGTTTCTTGCCAAGCGGCCAGGCGTGACGGTGGACCTGCAGGAACGGTTATCGCGCGACATCGTGCGCGGCGTGCTCGACGGCAGCACCGACATGGGCATCATTGCCGGCCCCGTCGAAGCCGCAGGCTTGCAGATCATCCACTTCAGCACCGACCGCCTGGTGCTGACGGTGCCAGAAGGACACGAGCTTTCGAAGCAGAAGAAAGTCACGCTCAAACAGACCCTGGCGTTTCAGCACATCGGTCTGCACGAAGGCAGCACGTTGTTGAGTTTTCTACGCGATCACGTCGAGCGGCTGGGACAGAATCTTTCGTTGCGGATTCAGGTGTCGAGCTTCGAAGCGATTTGCCGGATGGTGGAAGCGGGCGTGGGCATCGGCATCATCCCCGAGTCGGCGGCACTGCGGCACAGCAAAACCATGAAGCTGGTGACCATTGAGCTGGACGAGCCATGGGCTGTACGCGAGCGCAGCATTCTGGTCCGGGAACTGGACGCCCTGCCAGGCGTGGTCAGGGCGTTGATTGCGACGTTGATGCCGGGTTAGCGAAAACACCGCACTCACTGAAAGTGCCCGTATGGCTGTCTGATCTGGAGCGTCAAAAATTCAGTCTTCATCCGGATGCGGCGGGTCAGGCGCCTCAGCACTCAGATCCACACGTCATTTTGCGCCGTGCGCTCGTTGGTGTCGTCGCCGGTATTGATCACGCCGGCCGGCTCGATCAGCATCAGCTTCACTTCTTTCTCGGCATAGGGTTTGTGCTCCAGGCCCTTTGGCACGACGTACAACTCGCCGGCGTTGAGCTCGACGAAGCCGTCACGAAAATCGATGCGCAGGCAGCCTTCGAGCACGATGAAGGTTTCATCGGTGTCGGCGTGGCTGTGCCACAAAAAGTCCCCTTCCAGGCGCGCCAGCTTGAACTGGTAGTCGTTCATTTGTGCAACGACCTTGGGCTGCCATTGCTCGGTGAACAGGCTGTATTTCTGAGCGAAGTTGATGGGTGTATGGACGGTTGAGCGGGTATGCGCGGTATCGGGGATAGACACGTGAGCGACTCCAAAGGGTTCGGTGGAGCGGTGAATCTAAGGGGTACCCGCCGGGAACGTCTTGTACGTTATTGCACGCGCCATGGCTGTTACCTGTGACACAGGTTCATAGCAGGTGTGCCAGCAAGGGGCTTTTTCCTCTTTCAGGAACGGCATAGGCTGAACTCAACCCTGGACCTTCGAGCATCCCGGGATTCAGATCACCTACCGTGAGCAGCCGCCGATGAGCACACCCGCCAAGCCAGACGAACTCGCCATTCCCTATCAATTGCCACAAGTGCCGTATATGACGCCAGACATGGTGCACCCTGGCGTGCTCACGACCTGGCTCGACGACGACAACCTCTGGGTGCCAGTGACCCGTTCCGTTTCATTCAAGCCGCTGCTGCTCAGCACCACCGGGGGCTACTACATCAACCTGCTGCGCGTTCGCCAGAGTGGTGTGCTGTCCCGCCATCGCCACAGCGGCGGGGTTCACGCGATCGTCTTGAAAGGTCGCTGGTATTACCTGGAGCACGACTGGGTCGCCGAAGAGGGCTCTTTTGCCTACGAGCCGCCAGGTGAAACCCATACTTTGTTCGTGCCGGAAGACGTCGAGGAAATGATCACCTGGTTCCACGTTCAGGGCGGCTACACCTATGTCGATCCTCAGGGGGTCGCGGTCGGCTACGAAGACGTGTTCACCAAGCTTGAAGCCGCACGTAAACACTACAAATCCCTGGGCCTGCCTGACGATTACATCGAGCAGTTCATTCGCTGAGTGGCGCCGCGAGAGACGACAGGCGCGCCGTGGGTGCGTGTGTTGTTCGAGGGTCGAAATACTGGCAGGCTGCATGGCAAATCACTGGCGGTCGCGAGAGGCGGATGGATAACTACTCACAGATGCTGGCGTTCATGTGGGCGACCGAACACGGCAGCTTTTCCGCTGCAGGGCGCGCGCACGGGCTGACCCCGTCAGCGGTGAGCAAGCTGATCACTCGCCTTGAAAACCGCTTGCAGGCCCGGCTTTTTCAGCGCGGCACACGCAGCCTCACCCTGACGGAAGAAGGCTCGGCGTACCTGCTCAGCGCGCGCGAAGTCATTAATGCCATGGCCGAAGCGGACTCGCTGGCCGAAGCCTTTCCGAACCGGGTCAGCGGATCGCTGCGCATCCACACCATGACCACGTTCGCCAAACATCAGATTCTGCCGTGGCTGCCGGAATTCCTGTCCACTTACCCGGGGCTGACCGTCGACATTCAGGTGGGCGCGCAGTACGTGGACACTTTCGATCAGGGGCTGGATGTCGCAATCCACAGCGGCGTGCTGTCTGACTCGTCCCGAGTGGCGAAAAAGATCGGCGAAAGCGCGTGGATCACCTGCGCGTCGCCCGCGTACCTGGCGCGACGAGGCACGCCGTCCCGGCCGCAGGACTTGCTCGCCCACGACTGCTTCAATTTTGGTTTCACCAGCGCCTGGAACAACTGGCGGTTCTCGACACCGGAAGGCGTGGTGACGGTGCCCATCACGCCCAAAGCGGCGTTCGCTCAAGGAGACCTGCTACGCGAGATAGCGCTGGGCGGCGCAGGAATCGTGCGCTTGGCGCAGTTTCACATCGGCGAAGACATTCGTGCCGGGCGACTCGTCCCGTTGCTGACCGAATTCGACCTGCCGGACAAAGAGCCGCTGTACCTGATCTATTCGAACAGAAAGCACCTGAGCCCCAGAATCCGCGTGTTTCGCGATTTTCTGGAGAACAGGCTGCGGGAGTCGCCTTGGGATTAATGCCCTGCATCCGCGCGCCTGAGCGCAGGCACAGACGTCAGAACGTCGGCGGCGACACCGCGCTGACCACCACGCACACTTCATCGAAGGGGTTTCTCATCCGGTGCGGCAGGCGGCTGTCGAAGTAGTACGCGTCTCCGACCGACAGGACCCGCACCTCATCGCCCACGGTCATTTCCAGCCGGCCTTCGATGATGATGCCGCCCTCCTCGGCTTCGTGGGAGTAAAGCTCTTCGCCTTCCTGGCCGGTGTCGGCGCCGGGTTCGTAGCGTTCGTGCAGGATCATCATCGAGCTGTTGGTCAGGTTGGCGCCGACCTGTCGATACGACAGCATTTTGCCGTCCGCCAGTTCGACCAGCTCGTTGGCCTTGTAGAACACCGCGCGATCGACCACGGCGGAGTCTGAAAAAAACACGCTCAAGGTCACGTTGAGTGGCTTGAGCAAGCGCTTGAGGATACTGACTGAGGGGCTGGATTTGTCCCGCTCGATGATCGACAGCGTGGCGTGAGGCACGCCTGCCAGTTCGGCGAGGCCGCGTATGGACAAGCCCCGGCTTTGTCGGAGGGCCTTGAGCCGCGCACCGACGGAGTCGGTTTCTTCGCCCGCGATCTCGTCTTCAGGCGGCTCTTCCGGCGCGTGGGGGTTGCGGCTGATCGCCGGCGTATCGGTCACGGTGTTATTCCTCGAATGAACGCGACACATCACGGCGCTGCCGTGCTGTGGTTTGCGCGCGCGCGATGCCAAGGGAATCGCGGCGCACCATGTTGGGTATTTCGCACCAACGCGCGTCACCTGACAAGCGCAAAAGTAACAGGCGGGAATCGCGCTCGGTCTGGCAAGGCGCTGCCTGGCGAGCGTGCAGGCGACAGCGGGCGCGGAAATCCGTGTGGCCGAATATCAAATTTCAGGCATGAAAAATCAATCGCTTACCGGTCATCCGGGCAATTTCAGTTTTCAGAGGCGCACGAAAATAAAACTTGCGTCGCAGATTTCGCAGTGGTAAAAATTTTTACCACCACAACACACACCATCTGCGTCGAGGTTCCAAATGCACAAGAAGCACAAGCCGTGCCACGCGTTAGCCGCTCTCGCGTTTGCCGTCGCCGGTCTGGCCGCCGCACAGACTGCAAGCGCCCGTGACCTGACCATCGTTTCCTGGGGAGGAAACTTTCAGGACGCGCAACGGGAAATTTTCTTCACGCCGTTTGCCCAGCAAACCGGCAAGAAAGTCCTCGACCAAAGCTGGGACGGTGGCGTGGGTGTCCTCGACGCCAAAGTGAAAGTCGGCAACCCGAACTGGGACGTCGTCGAAGTGGAAGCCGAAGACCTGGCGCTGGGTTGCGACTCGGGGCTCTACGAAAAAATCGACTGGGCGAAAGTCGGCAACAAGGCTGACTTCATCCCCGAAGCCGTGAACGACTGCGGCGTCGGCGCGATCGTGTGGAACACCGGTGTGGCGTGGGACGGTGACAAGCTGAAAACTGCACCGACCTCGTGGGCCGACTTCTTCGACACGCAGAAATTTCCTGGCAAACGCGGCCTGCGCAAAGGCCCTAAATACTCGCTGGAATTCGCCCTTATCGCCGACGGCGTGAAGCCCGCCGACGTGTACAAAGTGCTGCGCACCCCTGAAGGCGTGGACCGCGCGTTCAACAAGCTGAACAGCATCAAATCCAGCATCGTCTGGTGGGAAGCCGGTGCTCAGCCGCTGCAGATGCTGTCCGCGGGCGACGTGGTCATGAGCTCGGCCTACAACGGCCGCATCACCGGTTTCAACCGTAACGAAGGCAAGCACTTCAAGTTCCTGTGGAACGGCAGCGTGTCGGCGATCGACTCCTGGACCGTGCTCAAGGGCAGCGAAAACAAAGCAGCCGCCATGGACTTCATCGCGTTCGCCAGCAAGCCGGAAAACCTGTCCAAGCTGCCGAAGTTCATCGCCTACGGCCTGCCCAACAAGAAAGCCAACGACCTGGTGCCGGCAGACCTGAAGGCCGACCTGCCGACCACGCCGGACAATCTCGCCGCCGCGCTGCCGCTGGACGTCGAGTTCTGGGTCGACAACACCGAGTCGCTGACCGAGCGTTTCAACGCCTGGATCGCGCAGAAGTAAGACTCACCTTCCCTGCCGCCCGCTTCAGGGCGGCGGTTTAACCCATGAACGATCCCCGCCTCGCGCTGTTCGCGAGGTGCGGTCACTGTTTGCTTCTTCATTTTGCGTGAGCAGGCAGATGAGTAGCGAAAACGGATTCTGCCTACTCCCTGATGAGGGCTGCGACATGAAACACCTGGTCAGCTTCAAGAACATACAAAAAACCTACGACGGCTTTCGTCCTGTCGTCAAAGACCTGAACCTGGACATCAAGGAAGGCGAATTCGTCACCCTGCTCGGCCCTTCCGGCTCGGGCAAAACCACCAGTCTGATGATGCTGGCCGGTTTTGAAACGCCCACCCACGGCGAGATTTTCCTGAAAGACAAGCCGCTGCATAACCTGCCGCCGCACAAGCGCGACATCGGCATGGTGTTTCAGAACTACGCGCTGTTCCCGCACATGACCATTGAGGAAAACCTCGCGTTTCCGCTGTCCGTGCGCAAGATGAACCGCATCGAGCGTGCCGAGAAAGTCCGGCGTGCCTTGGACATGGTCCGGCTCAACGATTTCGCAAAACGCTACCCGGCGCAAATGTCCGGCGGCCAGCAACAACGTGTCGCCCTGGCGCGCGCACTGGTGTTCGAGCCCAAGCTGGTGCTGATGGACGAACCGCTAGGCGCACTCGACAAGCAACTGCGCGAACACATGCAGCTGGAAATCAAACACCTGCACAAGCAACTCGGGCTCACCGTCGTCTACGTGACCCATGATCAGAGCGAAGCCCTGACGATGTCGGATCGCGTGGCCGTGTTCAACGACGGCGTGATTCAGCAGATCGACAGCCCGGCCGCCATTTACGAAACCCCGACCAAAAGCTTCGTGGCGCAGTTCATCGGTGAGAACAACACGTTGCTGGGCACCGTGCTTTCCAGAGACGCGACCCACTCCAGCGTTCGTCTCAAGGACGGCAGCATCGTGCAGGCAATCACGGTCACCGACGCGCAACCGGGCGAGTCCGTCGCGCTGTGCATCCGCCCTGAGCGCGTGATTGTCAGCGCCGCCGGAACAACGCCTTTGACCGCGCGCATCCGCGAGTACATCTACCTCGGTGACCACGTGCGGATGATCACCGAAATCGCCGGCCAGCCTGACTTCATGATCAAGCTGCCGACCGCGCAGATGGACAGCAGCTGGACCGTCGGCAGCTCCATTTCCCTCTCGTGGGCGCCCGAGCATATTCGCGCCCTCGACGTCATCCAGCACTGAGGCGCCGATCATGAGCCAGACCGCCACACTGCTTCCGGGCGATGAAGATACCTTCGACCTGAGGGCCAAGCTGCGCAAGTCCCAGCGCGCCTACAAACTGAAGTCCCTTGCGCTGATCGCCCCGTTGTTCCTGTTCGTGCTGGTGTGCTTTGCATTCCCCATCGGCACGATGCTCAGTCGCAGCGTCGACAACCCTGAAGTGAACACGGCGATGCCGGCGACGACTGCCGCCTTGAGCACTTGGCAAGGCAATGCCCTGCCTGATGAACGCACCTACGTGGCCTTGATCAAGGACCTGGCCGATGCCAAAGAGAACGGTCAGATTCTGGCGCTGAGCAAACGCCTGAGTTACGAAATTCCGGACTACCGCACGGTCATCACCAAGACCTTGCGCAAGTTGCCGGACGACAGCGCCGCATCGAAACGCGACGCGCTCATTGAGATCGACAAGGCCTGGGGCGACGTCACCTACTGGAAAGCGCTCAAGCAAGCTTCGTCGAAACTGACGCCGTATTACCTGCTGGCCTCGCTGGATCATCGCTTTGATTCGGCGACGGGCAGCATCGTCAAGGCCGACCCCAATCAGTCGATCTACGTCGATATCTTCGCCCGCACGTTCTACATTGGCGCCATCGTCACGGTGCTCTGCCTGTTGCTCGGATTTCCCGTGGCTTACTGGCTGGCGATCCTGCCGGAAGGCAAAAGCAACCTGCTGATGATCTGCGTGCTGCTGCCGTTCTGGACCTCGTTGATCGTGCGCACGGCGGCGTGGATCGTGCTGTTGCAATCGGACGGTCTGATCAATCGGACCTTGATGTTCCTCGGCGTCGTGGATGCGCCGATCCAACTGGTGTTCAACAGGACCGGGGTGATCATCGCGATGACCCATGTGCTCCTGCCGTTCATGATCCTGCCGCTGTACAGCGTCATGAAAAGCATTCCGTCGAACTACGTGCGTGCCGCCATTTCCCTGGGTGCTCACCCGTTCGTGGCGTTCTGGCGCGTCTATGTTCCGCAGACCTTCGCGGGGCTGGCGGCGGGCGGTTTGCTCACGTTCATCCTTGCCATCGGTTACTACGTGACCCCCGCTTTGGTAGGCGGCGCTGCCGATCAGATGGTCAGCTACTTCGTCGCGTTCTACACCAACAAGACGGTGAACTGGGGCATGGCGTCGGCGCTCGGCAGCCTGCTGCTGATCGCGACGCTGTTGCTCTACGTGGTGTACGGCAAGCTCACCCAACCGACCCAGGCGAGGTAATCGACATGTTGCAGCCTTACGCGTCTCCCGCTGAAAAGCTCGCCCGGTTCGCCCTGGTGTCGGCGTCCATCCTGATCCTGCTGTTCCTGATCGTGCCGATCCTGGTGATCATTCCGCTGTCGTTCAATTCGTCGTCGTTCCTGACGTACCCCATGGACGGTTTTTCCTTGCGGTGGTACGAGGAGTTGATGTCTTCGCAGGACTGGCAGCAGGCGTTCAAGAACAGCTTCATCATCGCGCCCGGCGCCACGTTGCTGGCGATGGTCTTCGGCACCATGGCCTCGGTGGGTCTGTGCCGGGGTGACTTCCGCTTCAAAAGCGTGGTCATGGCGTTTCTGATCTCGCCGATGATCGTGCCGCTGATCATCGTGGCGGTCGGCCTGTACTTCTTCTTCGCCAAGCTGCAATTGCTCAACAGCTACATCGGTCTGGTGCTGGCCCACGCCATGCTCGGCGTGCCCTTCGTCGTGATCACGGTCAACGCCACGCTGCAGGGGTTCAACACCAACCTGAGCCGCGCCGCAGCAAGCCTCGGCGCGCCGCCGTTGACCGTGTTCTTCAGGGTCGTGTTGCCGCTGATTGCGCCGGGTGTGATCTCCGGCGGGCTGTTTGCGTTTGCGACCTCCTTCGATGAAGTGGTGGTCACGCTGTTCCTCGCCAGCCCGTCGCAACGCACCCTGCCGCTGCAGATGTTCGCCGGGATCCGGGAGAACATCAGCCCGAACATCGCCGCCGTCGCCACCATCATGGTCGTTTTGTCGGTGCTGATGTTGTTGACGCTGGAGGTGCTGAGGCGGCGCAACGAAAAACTGAAGGTAAAACAAGAATAAGCAGGCCGCGCCGCCCTGTCGGCCGCATTGAAGAAAACCACGTGACGCCTCCCGGACCGCCTTCGGGACGGCAAACTACTGTCCAGATTCAGAGGTTCAAAATGGCTAACTTAGTTGGCGATGTATCCAGCGCTGCCCGCATCCTTCCGGAATTGAACGGCGAGAAGCTGTTCATTCGTCACGGCAAGGGCGCGTATCTCTGGGACGACAAGGGCCGCCAGTACATCGACACCGCGCTGGGTTTCGGCGCGGTGTTGCTCGGGCACGCCAATGACTCGGTCAACGCCGGCGTGACCCAAGCCCTGGCGGACAGTGCGGCGCCTTCCTGGGCGCACGTTCGCGAACACGGCGCAGCCACGGCGCTGGCGCAGCACACCGGTGCGCTGAGCAAAGTGATGTTCACCAACTCCGGTAGCGAGGCAGTGCACCTGGCCTGCCGCGCGGCGCGGGCGTACACCGGTCGCAAGAAGATAGCCAAGATGGCGGCCGGTTTCGACGGCTGGTTCGATGACGTCAGCTTCGGCAACGTGACCTCGAACGAAGCGAGTTTCAGCAATGGCGCTCGCCCCACGACCGAGCGGACCACGCTGCTGCGCTTCAACGACTTCGAGGATGTAGAGCGACTGTTCGCCGAAGATCAGGACATTGCGGCGGTCATTCTGGAACCGATGCTCGCCAACGCCGGCTGTATCATGCCGCTGCCCGGTTATCTGAAGCATGTGCAGGACATCGCCCACCAGCACGGCGCGTTGGTGATCTGCGACGAAGTGTTGATGGGGTTTCGCCTGTACGCAGGCCTCGCCGGTTTGCGTGAAGGGCTGGACCCTGACCTGGCCAGCGTCGGCAAGGCCATCGGCAATGGCGTTCCGGTGTCGGCGGTGGTCGGCAAGCCCGAGATTCTGGCGGGTTTCGAGGAAGGTCGTGTGGCACGCGGCGGCACGTTCAGCGGCAACCCGCTGGCCTGCGCCGCCGTGACCAGCACCTTGGCGCAGCTGGACGAAAGCGACTTCGAGGCGCTGATCGAACGCGGCGACGCGCTGCGTCAGTCGATTGAAGCTGCCTTCAAATCCCAGGGCATCACGGTGGTCACCAGCGGCTATGGAAACGTCTTTGGCATTTGGCTTTCAGCGGACGCGCCGGTGACCTATGAGCAAGCGGCGCACAAGGCGAACCCTGCATTCACCACCGCGCTTCACCTGGCGCTGCGTGAAGCGGGATTGCTGATGATGCCGTCGCCTTACGGACGGATTTACATTTCGTTCGAGCATACCGACGAGGTGATTGACGCGATGAAAGCGGCATTTGAAACCGCTGCCGCAAAATTGAAGCCGGCATTTGCCGACGCTTGAAGGCTGGCCCTGAAAGCCGGCCTGCTGACGAATGCGTTGGGTCAGCGACATCCATGCTGCATGACACACCGCGTTCGTCCGAGTGCGGCCCATACCCTCGTAAACTCCGACGTCTCCTACAGGTATCGCGGCGTTTCGGGGATTTTGCGGCACACATCGATTTGTAGGAGCCGGCTTGCTGGCGAATGCGGTAGGTCAGCGACATCCATGCTGCATGACACACCGCATTCGTCCGAGTGCGGCCCATACCCTCGTAACCTCCGACGTCTCCTACAGGTAATGCGGGGTTACCAGAATTTGCGGTGGACACTCAACCTGTGGGAGCGAGCTTGGTCTGGGCGGCATTCCGACGAAGGAGGTGGGTCAGTGACATCGCCGGTGACTGATGCACTCCCCCGCTCTCAGGCTTGAGATCACATTCGAGTGCCGAGCATCTTCAGCCACCGGCCTGGCGGATAACCATAGGTCTTCACGAAATGCCGCGTCATGTGGCTTTGATCGGAAAATCCGGCCATCACGGACGCGTCACTCAGCGACACGCCCAGTGAAATCGAATGCCGCACCAGATCCAGTCTTCGCAGGGTCAGGTAGCGATGCGGGCTGGTGCCGAACAGCACGCGAAAATCCCGCGACAGGCGCCAGCGGTCGGTGTCACTGGCCTGCTCCAGTTGGTCGAGGCTGACGCCCTGCTCCAGGCTCGCCATCAGCAACTCCCGCGCACGCTCGGCAGCCGCATAGTCAACCGATTGCCGCCCCTTGCGCACGCCCGCCGCGTCCTGCAGCGCCATGGCAATGTCGAACACGGCGTCGTCCAGCTCCAGCGGATCGAGCGTTGTGTGCAAGTCCTGCAACAACCCCTGCGTCGCTTTGAACAACCGCGGATCGCTGGACACACCGCCTTTGATAAACGGCAACGGTTTGCCGCCCAGCACATCCTGAATCATCGCCGGTTCCAGGTAGAACATCCGATAGCGAAAACCGTCTTCGGTGCCCGCATGCCCGTCGTGCGGCTCATCGGGGTGCAACACCATGGTCTGACCTGGCAGGTTGTTCACCCGCTCCTTGCCGTACTGAAAGCTTTGCACGCCCGACAAGGTATGCCCGATGGCATAGGTGTCGTGCCGATGCATCTCGAAACCATGGCCATGGAAAAACGCCTCGATCCGCTCCATCTGCGGTAACGGTTTGGCACGCACCACCCAGTCCCGCTCGGAATGGGCGAGGTGGGCTTCTCCGTTTGAATATTTATCCATCGTGACGACTCATAATCGAAAGGTTGCAACGCGACACAGATACCATCTGGCAACATTATTGGGAATGTTCAGGTGCATGGACGGTCCAACGGGCTGCGTCAGATTGATCCAGCACCTTTCAGACGACTGACGCGTGACCCACGGGTTCTCGTTTACCGGAATGGCCATTAATGTGACACCATCGAGAACCGTTCTCAAATAAAAACAGGCGCGTGGCATCGACCGATTCGGCACACGCAGCCCTTGATGCCTCCTTATTTACGCGGACTGCCTCACTATGAATTTTCTGCGCCGTAGCGTGCTTGATCGACAGCTCAAACACTCCCTGTCCCGCAACAAATGCCGACTGGACAGTGGCATCCGAGGCCTGCGCAAGGATATGGAGCTGATCCTGGAATACGGCGTGAAGCTGCACCAGATCAAGATCAACGCCAGCAAACTGAGCATCGGCGCCTACACCGATATCGTCAGCGGTTCAGAGCTGCAAAATGTCTCCAGCATCGGCCGCTACTGCTCCATTGCCCGCAATGTGACCATCGGTCAAAACCGGAAATCGCATCCACTGAGCTGGCTCAGCTCCCACAGTGGTCTGGTCGGCCTGCGTCAGCGCCAAAGCCCCGCCACCTCGACTCACGAGGAGGTCAAGCAGACCGTCGTCGGGCATGACGTGTGGATCGGCATGGACGTGTTGATTCTGGAAGGCGTTACCATTGGCACCGGCGCGGTGATTGGCGCTCAGTCGCTCATCACCAAGGATGTTCCGCCGTACGCCATCGTGACGGGGTCGCCGGGCAAGGTGCAGCGCTATCGCTTCGAGCCGCACATCATCGACGGATTGCTCGCCAGCCAGTGGTGGAACCTGACCCCGCATCAACTCGCCGAACTGCCGATTGAAGACCCCGAGGCGCTGCTGGACGCGTTGAAAGGTTTTGTCGTGCCGGACAGTCACCCGGGCAAGGTCCTGGTGCGCAACCAGCCATTTGCGGTGGACTACCACGCAGCGCAGTGACTAACCCGACTGTTTCGTGCTGACCGCCGCGTCGTTGGTGGCATGCGCGTCAGGCATCCTGGCATTGAGCAGCGCCTGAATCGCCTGATTGTAGGCCTGTCGTCCCAGGTTCATGCTGTTGTTGTGATTGCCACCGGGCACCATCAGCAGATGCTTGGGCTCTTGCGCCGCCTGGAAAAGCGCCTGGCTGAAGCGCGGCGAGACGAACGGATCGGCGGTCCCGTGAACGATCAGGAGCGGCATGTGGACCTCGGCGATTTTGTCGATGGAGTCGAATTTTTGCGACACCAGCCAGCGCACCGGCAGCGATGTTCGCGTACTTGCAACGGACGCCGCCACATCGGCGAGGTTGGTGAAGGTCGACTCGATAATCAGGCCGCGCGCCTGTATTGGCTCCTTTCCCGTTTGCGCATCGCGGCCCAGCTCGGCGGCCAGGTCCACGGCCACCGCACCACCGAGCGAATGCCCGTAGATCAGGCGCTTCTGCGGATCGGGCTGCAGTTGCTTCAACCGCTCCCAGGCGATCCGCGCATCCTCGTACACCGAGGCTTCAGAGGGCAGCTGCCCTTTGCTTTCGCCAAAGCCGCGATAGTCGATGGCCAGCACGGAAAAGCCCAAGGCATGCAATTGTTCGATGCGAAAGAACTGACCGGTGAGATTCCAGCGCGACCCATGCAGGTAAAGCACAGCGGGCGCGTCCTTTTTTTCCGCCAGCCACCACCATGCGTGGATGTTCTGGGAGACGCCAAACGACGGCGCCTTGAGCTCCAGGACCTGAACGTCTTCCGGGATCCCGTGATACCAACTGGCGACGCCCGGTTCGATCATGAACACCAGCTCCCGCTCCTTGTGCTGCAATGCCGCGCACCCGACCGGCAGGCCGACGACGATCAACAGCATGCACAGCCAGAAAAACCAGCGCGCCTTGAAGTGGGCCAGGGAGAGTTGCGGCATAAAGCGTTTCCGGTGTGAGAGGACGTACAGGGGCAGTGTGCCACTCATTACCGAGGCAGGTCATGTCTGTCTGCTGAAAGGAAAGCCAGCCTTGCATGCTTGAACGTCAGAGGACTGACGAAGCCTGCGAGGTGGTTTGAATCTGTGGCTTGCTGGCGATTGCGGTGGGTCAGCAGCATCAAGGGTGAATGACACACCGCAATCGCGACCGTCGTAACCTCCGATTGCTCCTACAGGAATCGGGGGCACCAAAGAATCGGGGGCACCAAAGACTTGAGCATGACGCGGATACTGTAGGAGCTGGCTTGCTGGCGAAGGCGGTAGACCATTGAACATCATCGTCAACTGACACACCGCTTCGCCGGAATGCCGCTTTCGTGAGCAAGCTAACTCCCACAGGTATTGTGCCGATGCGCAAACCTGGAGGCTGGCGAATCGTTTTACACGGCGGAAGGATTCAGTACCCCGAACTCGACGCCTCAGCGCCGCTGATGATGGCAATCCCGGAGCTGGTGCCCAGACGCGTGGCGCCGGCTTCGATCATGGCGATGGCCGTCTTGTAGTCGCGCACGCCACCCGACGCTTTGACGCCGACGTCGGCCCCCACGACCTTGCGCATCAGGGCAACGTCTTCGAGGGTCGCGCCGCTGCGGCTGAAACCAGTGGAGGTTTTGACGAACGCCACGTTCAGCTCGCGGCAGATTTCACAGGCTTTGGTTTTCTGCGCATCGTCGAGCAGGCAGGTTTCCAGAATCACTTTGAGCGGCACATCACCGCAAGCCTGTTTGACGGCGGCGATGTCGTCACCGACCTGATCCAGCAGGCCATCTTTCAACGCGCCTACGTTCAGCACCATGTCGATCTCGCCAGCCCCTGCCGCAATCGCCTGCTTCGCTTCGAAGGCTTTGGTGTCGCTCAAGCCGGCGCCCAACGGGAAGCCGACCACGGCGCAGACCTTGACCTGCCCATCGGTAAGCAGCGAGGCGGCGTATGGCACCTGGCCTGAGTTCACGCACACCGAATAGAATCCATGCTCCTGCGCTTCACGGCACAATGTGGCGATCTGCTCGCGAGTCGCATCGGCGGCCAGCAAGGTGTGGTCGATATACTGCGCGAGTGCTGCGGGTTCGATCTTCATTTCGGTCCTTCTTCCTGTCGGGGAGCGGGTAAGAGAAGCAGTTACCAGCGACACGCTTTAAGCTGCAAGCCTGTGCGCTTCATTTTGTGTTGTATATATAACAGTAAATGTTATTTTTTTACCATATTCAATCGACAGCCGGAATGCCTGTGGACAGTAAAAAATCCGACCGCATCAAACTGATTCAACAAGCCCTGCAGGATCAGAAAGCCATTCACCTGCGTGAAATGGCTGACCTGCTGGACGTCTCGGAAATGACGTTGCGCCGTGACCTGGGCCGTCATCCCGACAAATTCCACCTGCTGGGCGGGCACATCACGCTGGCCTTCGATCCGTCCGACGCCAGCGATTACAAGGTCACCGAGCAAGGCACGCGCCACGTCGAAGAAAAGCGCCGCATTGGCAAACTGGCAGCCGCCTTCATCAAGCCGGGTGACACCGTGTTCTTCGACTGCGGCACGACGATCCCTTTCGTCATCGATTTCATCCCCGACGAGCTGGAGTTCACTGCCGTGTGCAACTCGCTCAACGTGTTGCTCAAGCTGCAGCAGAAACCCAACTGCACCATCGTGCTGTGCGGCGGCACGTTTCATCGCAAGAACCAGGTCTTCGAGCATCACAGCGAAGCCAGCATCCTGGACGGCATTCGCCTGACCTGGGCCTTTGTCTCGGCTGCGGGTGTCAGCGATGAATTCGGCGTGACCTGCTTCAACTTCAACGAGGTCGAGGTCAAGCAGAAAGTCCTGCGCCAGGCGCGCCACTGCATGCTGCTGGCCGACCACACCAAATTCGACGCCGTGCGCACCGCGCACTTCGCCGCGCTGGAGAGCTTCCATGTGGTGGTCACCGACAAGAAACTGCCCAAACCTTACCGCGACCTGATTCAAGGGTATGGGGCGCAGTTGGTGATGTGATGTTGTCTTGACAGACGCTGGCCCTTGTAGGAGCGCGCTTGCCCGCGATTGCGGTCTGTCAGTTGCAATAGTGGCGTCTGATACACCGCCATCGCGGGCAAGCGCGCTCCTACAAAAGAAATGGCATCAGCGTTTCAAATCACCTTCCAGTTGCCGCACTTCACCCGCCGCCAGATACCCCGTCGTCACGCTGAACGACGCACTCTCCCCTGCCCCCAGCATCCGCACATTGCCCTTGGACTTCTCGGCCAGGTATCCCTCGGGCTCACAGGTGGCGGGCAATACGAACGCCGCCACCTGTTGATCGACGTTGTGCAGAATCCAGCGTGCCGCGTGGTCGAACTGCTGCGGTTTGTAACGGGTATAAAACGCAGGCCCGTCGGGGTGCTTGAGCAGAAAATGCGCATCGCCCCTGGCGTCCGCCTGAACGCCGTCGAAGAAACAGACGATCTCCGGGTCATACAGCTCGGGCGTGTTCAAGGTCTGCAAGCGCGAGGGATCTTCCGTCAGCTCGGCCATGTACGCCGACCATGCAGGAGTCGGCTTGACATGCGCCGGCACGCTGCTGCGAACCCGCGTGCGTTCAACGCCCAGCGGCTCGACGAATTGCCCGTCCGCGACGTAGGCGTAGTTCATGTGCGCCATGTACATCAGTTCCATCGGCTTGCCGGCCAGGTTGCGCACGTCCATGCCGATGTCGAACAGCGCCGAACCGGCACGCAGCGTCACGCTGGGCCGGGCGCGGTAGTGATCGCCAAAGCCCATCACGTACTCATACTCGCCGCCTACGCGCAGAAACGCGCCGGCCGCATCCTGGCCGACTTCCAGCCAGGCACTGTCCATGGGCGCGCACGGCATTTCGCCGTGCAGCGGATGATCGTCCTGCGGGGTCGGGCAGCCGTTGCGCAGAAGGCCGCTGTGGAACATAAAGCAGCCATAAGTGCCTATGACGGACGCGCTCGGGCGCGGGTGCTCGAACATGTTGCGCATGGTCAGGTCGCAACCGTCGAACACGGCCGACCAGATCATCTGCCCCTGATACGGCAAGACCACCACGCGACCGCGATTGTTCTCCAGCGCCAGCGCCTTTACACCGCTTGGGTACGTCCACGCGAGCACGCGAAAATCCGCCGATTCGAGCAGGGTTTTCTCGTCGCCACCGAACAGCTCGGGGTAGAGCGAGATCGTGGTGCGTGTGTCGAGACCGGTCATGATGCCGTCACCGCACCGACAGGTGCTGTTTCGCTGCGCGGATCACGCATGCACTTGATCGCGTAGGCGACGATCACCACGAAGCACAACAGCGGCACGGTGTAGGCAATCTGCATATTGCCGTGGGTGGCATCGGACAGCAGGCCCTGGAAGATCGGCATGACGCCGCCACCGACAATACTCATGACCAGCAATGAGCCGCCCACGCCAGTGTCTTCGCCCAGGCCATCAATGGTCAGGCCATAAATCGTCGGCCAGCAAGGGCCGAGGAAGATACTCACACCCACCGCGGCGTAAACCGCGCTGATGTTCGGCACCAGAATCGTGTACGCCAGCAGCGCAATGGTCAGCACGCCGTAGATCGCCAGCACCTTTGCAGGGTGCATCTTGCGCATCAGCAGGTTGGCAATCATCTTGCCGACGAAGTAAGCAGCAAAGGTGGTCAGCAGGAACCACGACGCGCTGCGTTCGTTCATGCCACCCATCTGCATCGCCAGGCGAATGGTGAAGCTCCACACACCGACTTGCGCCCCGACGTACAGGAACTGCGCCAGCACACCGAAGGTGAAACGCGGATTGCGCCACAAGCGCGATAGGCTCTGGCCGATGCTGCTGGATTTGACGCTGGCTTTGACGATGCCTTTGCAGGCCGGGAACTTGGTGAAGGCGATCAGCACGAACATCAGAATCAGTACCGCGATCATCCATTTGTACGGCAGCAGGGTCGACTGGATCATTTCCAGTTGCTGGATCGCCGCGTCGGAGGCACTCATCTGCGTCAGCTGCTCACGGGTGGCGTCGGTGTCCTTGAACATCACGAAGCTGCCGACGTACACGCCCGCCATGGCGCCGAACGGGTGGAAGGTCTGCGAGATGTTCAGGCGGCGAGTACCGGTTTCGCGAGGGCCCATCAGGGTGGAGTAAGTGTTGCAGGCGGTTTCCAGGAACGACAGCCCCGCTGCGATGACGAACAGCGCCATCAGGAACATGCCGTACTTGGCCATGGACGCTGCCGGGAAAAACAGCGAGCAACCCACCATGTACAACAACAGGCCGATCAGAATGGTGGTCTTGTAGCTGAAACGCCGGACGACCATGGCCGCCGGAATCGCCACGAAGAAGTAACCCAGATAGAACGCCGACTGCACGAAGGCGGTCTGGAAATCGCTGAGCAGAAAGGCCTTCTTGAAGTGCGCGATCAGCACATCGTTCATGCTCGCCGCCGCCGCCCACAACGCGAAACAGCAGCACAGCAGCAGGAAGGCGAACCAGGGCGTGCGGTTCAGGTAGAACCCGTCCGGTGATTGTTGGAGCGCGGGTTTTGTCATTGTTGTTCTCCGTGAAGTGCAGGGACTGCCGCGCCACGCCGATGCAGTAATCGGTCATGGCGCGGCGGCGCGTGGATGACTTACAGCGTTTCGAGGAATTGCCCGAACGTGGCAGCGTCCGGATAGGAACTCTGAGTGCCCAGGCCGGTGACCGAACAGGCGGAGTAGGCCACCGCCTGGGTCATGGCATTGCGCATGTCACCGTCCTCGCTCCAGTGGCGAGCGAAACAACCGATGAAGGCATCGCCTGCGCCTGTCGTGTCGCGGGCGTTGACCTTAATGCCCTCGACGCGGAATTCACCCTCTTCGCCCACGTACAGCGCGCCCTTCTCGCCAAGGGTCACGATGACGTGACGAATGCCGTCCTGCACCAGTTGCAAGGCGGCAGCGCGGGCAGCCTCCAGGGAGTCGACGACTTGCCCTGTAATCAGCGCCAGCTCGGTCTCGTTGGGGATGAAAAAGTCCAGTTGCGACAGGTGCTCACGGCTCAGGCCTTTGACGGCGGGCGCAGGGTTGAGCAACACCGGGATGCCGTTGGCCTTGGCAAATTCGATGGCGTAGTAAACCGTCTCCAGCTCGATTTCCAGCTGCAGCACCATCAGTTTGCAGTCGCGCAATGCGGCGTGCGCGGCGTCGATGTCGGACGGTTTGAGGTGCGCGTTGGCGCCTTTGACGATGAGGATGCTGTTGTGCGAATCGCTCTGCACGAAGATCGGTGCGACGCCGCTGGATACGCCAGGCACGCGCTGCACGAAATGGGTGTCGATGCCGAAGCGCTTGAAGTTGGCCAGGGTGTTGTCGGCGAACATGTCGTCGCCGACCTTGCTCAGCATCAGCACGTCGGCGCCGAGCTTGGCAGCCGCGACGGCCTGGTTGGCCCCCTTGCCACCGCACCCCATGGCGAAATTCGGCGCTTCAAGGGTTTCGCCCTGAGCCGGCATCCGGTCGATGTAGGTGATCAAATCCACCATGTTGCTGCCGATGACCGCGATCTTGTTCATGTGTGTGATTACCTTGTGCACGCGGTGAGGTTCTGGAAAACGAACCACAGCGCGTTATTATTTTTGTTATTTAAATAACATTTGTTGTGACTATTCAACCTATTTTTTATAGGCGGTCGTGCTGCACAGACGAAAACGGGCCGGACATCGCTGCCTGGCCCGTGAAAACCTTGGATTTAGAGGGGTTGGCGCCGTTGGTCTATACAGACCTCCGCCAGTCGCAATCGTTTGCGATCACCTTTTTTCGTCATCTCGAGATCGCTGCCAGCCGCACGCCCATACGGCTAAACACCTTCACCGTGCGCCCCACGCTCATCTGGCTGAACGCGATTCACTGTAGGAGCGCGCTTGGTCTGGGCCGCATTCGGACGATCTGCCGGGAACCGGCAGCAAAACAGGCGCATGCGGTGTGTCAGGTATATCGGGCAGGACCAAACGCCCTGCGCACTACATCAGGAAATACAGCAGCACGATATTCACCACCAGCATCGCCAACGCCGTCGGGATCTGCGCCTTGATCACCGCGTACTTGTCCGGCAATTCCAGCAATGCCGCTGGCACGATGTTGTAGTTTGCCGCCATGGGAGTCATCAGCGTGCCGCAGTAGCCGGAGAACATGCCAATGACGGCCATCACCGCAGGATTGGCGCCGTACATGCCCACCAACACCGGTACACCGATGCCGCCGGTCATGACCGGAAATGCCGCAAAACCGTTGCCCATCACAACGGTGAACAGCGCCATGCCCAACACGTACACCATCACCGCCACCAGGCGGAAATCGAGATTGATGTACGCCGTTGCCAGATGCGCGACGGCCTTGCCCACGCCCGCATCGTTGAACACCAGGCCCAGCATCGCCAGCATCTGCGGCAACACCAGCGCCCACCCCAAGGCTTCGGTCAAACGTCGGGACTCGCGCATCGCCTGCACCGGCGTGTCGCGGGTCAGCCAGCAGGCCAAGGCCAGCGCCACCAGGCTGCCGATCCCGAGCGAGACAAAGGTGCTGTTGGCCGGATCCAGCAAAAACACGTCGCCAAACTTGATGTTCTTCAGCAGCACCGCACCGATGACCGTGACCAGTGGAATCGCCAGCGCCGGAATGAACAGCTTGTTCTTCAGGCGCCCTGCACTCTCGCGACGCGCTGTGTCTGGCAGGGTGTCGTGCTGGCCGAAACCCACTCCGCCGAACCCGGCGATCAATGCCATGACGATGACCCCGACGCCGACCCACACCGGCGGCAGGCGATCGCCCACCAGAAAGGCTATGGCAAACAACCCCCAGAACGCCCCGGTGCTCCAGCGTTTGGGATTGCTGCGGTCGGTCAGCGTCATGAACGCTGTGATGGCCAGAATCACACCTGCCAGCCAGTACAGGTATTGGATGGAAATGATCATGGCGCGATCTCCGTGACGACCGTGGAGGGTTGTGGCAACGCATTAAGCTCACGATTGAGTCGCTGATCGAATCGGTGCAGACGGATCCCATGGATGACGAACGCACAGATTGCCGTCGGAATGCCCCAGAACGCGATGTGCATCGGGTCGACATCGATGCCCGAGCCCAGCAAAAAGGTGTGCATCAAGGCAATGGCGCCAAACGCAACGAAAATGTCCTCACCGAAGAACAGCCCGACGTTGTCGGTCGCCGCGCACAACGACAACAGCTTGATGCGAAGCGCTTCGGGCAATGTGCCGAAGCGGGATTCGGCGGCGCCTTCGGCCATCGGGGCAAGCAAAGGGCGAACCATTTGCGGATGCCCGCCCAGGCTGGTCAGCCCCAACGCCGCCGTGGTTTCACGCACGAACAGGTAAGCGATCAGCAAGCGTCCGGCGGTGGCGCCAGTGAACCGCGCAATCCAGTTCTGCGCGTGCAGACGCAGGCCATGCCGTTCCAGCAGACCGATGACGGCCAGCGGCAGGAGGATGATCAGCGGCAGCGTGCGGGTCTTGATGAACCCCGTACCGATGGTGGCAAGGAGGGTGTCCAGCGGCATGCTCGCGGCCAGGCCCGTGGCCAGTGCCGCCAGCGCCACCACCAGCATCGGATTGAAGCGCAGGACAAATCCCAGAACGATCACCAGCACACCGAGCAGCGGCCAGAGGTTGATAGCGGTTTGCATAATCGAGATCTCGTGGTTGTGGTGCCCTGATTCGGGGAATGGACACATCGACGGTGGACCGACCAATTCGGCGCAGATGCCAACGCGCCTACCCCATCGGCACGGTAAAGCTGACGATCAAGCGGTTCTCGTCCAGGTCATTGCCGACGTTCGAGCGCACGGTCGCATTGCGCCACTTCAGGCCGAGGTTTTCCAGCGTGCTGCGTCCACTCCGGCGGCGTCCCTTGCTCTTCTCGACGGCCATCTTTCTGCAGGCCGGGGCGCTGCGTCCAACGGGAAAAAACCACTATGCCCGATAACATTTTCTGTTCAGCGGCGGGCTCAGGTATTTGACTGGAATAACGCCCGCCTTTAATGAGTCGCAAACTTGCGCTGTATGAAAAAGTGTCCTGAATGCGCTCGAACGCTTCCCATGACACCACACTGGAAATGTCCGTCTTATTTTCCTGATCAATGAGTCAACAATAATACCTCGCACAACAAGAACAACAGGAGCTCGATAACTCTCCCAATGGAATCGATATGCAAAGTATTTCTTCTGCGTTCGCCCTCGCACTTATCGAGGCAATGGGCAGTGCCGATACACCGATTAATCCGCTTGCAGTAACGCTCACCAAAACGACCGCACCGTTGACGCCTGAGCGGATACCCCTGCATGAACTTTCACGGCTCATTGAAGACGTTCAGGCGCGCAGCGGGAATGAAGACCTTGGGCTGCTGGCCTATGAAAAGGCCCACCCGGCTCACTTGGGAGCCTTGGGCTACGCGGCCATGTCCAGCGCCACACTGAGCGAGGCCATGGCGCGGATGGTGGAACACCACACCATGATCGGCACCGGCTTCTGCATGTTTATGGACAGCACGGCGAGCACCCTCAGAATGGCCGGGCTGTCTGCGACCCCACAGAACGCATTGCCCCGGGTCTTCGTCGATGCGGTGGCGTCGATCACGCTGGGCCTGCTCCACTGGCTCGCCCCATCGCTGCGAATTACGCCGGTCAGAGCGGAATTCATGTACGAGCAGCCCCGGAACACGGGGCGACTCGAACAACTGTTCGGTACCGACCTACGCTTTTCATGCCCGGTGAATGCGTTGACGTTCCAGCGGGCTGACGCAGAGCATGCCGTCGCCACCTTCGATCCTTCCCTGCAACATATCCACGATCAATACCTGAAACGCTGTCAGGACGAGCAGAACAGCGACAGCATCACCGCAAGGACCACCGGCGCAATACTGCAACACCTCAATCAAGCCCGGGCACTTGGCATGGAAGACATCGCAAAGACGCTGGGGCTCTCCAACCATCAATTGATCAGGTCGCTGGACAAAGACGGGCAGCGTTTTCAAAAGCTGGTGGACATCGTTAAGAAGCAACACAGTCACCATTTGTTGATGAACACGTCGCTCAGCCTTAAACAGATTTCATACAGCGTGGGTTTCAAAAACCCCAGCGCGTTTAACAAAGCATGCGAACGATGGTTCGGTATGTCTCCGGGTACTTATCGCCTGGGCAGACGGGCCTGAGGTATTCGAAAGCGGGCGTAACCGATAGTCGGGAACATGCAGTAACGCGCCGTCCATAATTGTTATCCGCATCCGGTTTTCATTTATCCGCGGCAGGACAGTCTTACTCATCACGCTACTAACAAGGTGAGAATTGGCAGTAAGACCTGACCTTCACGTGGATAAATCGAACGATGCAGCTAAGACGTTTTAATTTCGCGATGCGAATCCGACTGTGTTTTGCCTTGGTGATCGCGGCGCTGATGGGCGTGGGCGCCTTTGCCATGTATCAAGCCAGGGAAATACGTCAGGCGAGTCTGGTGGTCGAACAGGATGCCCTGCCCGGCATCGCTCTGGGTGACGACATCACGCTGGCCTTTACCAAAACCCGCTTCGGCGTGATTCGGTTGCTGACTTCCACCAGCGACAGCGCGCTGGACAGCAACTATGCGGCGTTTGTCTCCGACACCCGGGAGTTCGCGACAGCTCAGGACACCTATCGGCCGATCATCAGCGGGGATCAGGAACGGACCCTGTTCAATACCATTGGCACGCTTTTCGAACAGTACCGGACCTCTGCCGTCCGCGTTCATGACTTGCTCAAGCAAGGCGCTTCCAACGACGCGAACGCGCTGGTCAACGGCGAAATGTCGACCCTCGCTCAGGCCATGACCAAAACACTGGGCGAGCTTGAGCTGCTCAACGACCAGGCGCAGCAAACCGCAAGCGCGGCCGGGCAGCAGGCGTATCAGACCTCGCTTCGTGTCACCTTGATCGTGATCGTGCTGTCGACGCTGGGCGCGATCGTCATCGCCTATCGCCTGACCGAAAGCATTGCACGCCCTGTCGCGCAGGCGCTGCACGCTGCCGACGCCATCGCGCGGGGCGATCTGCGTGAAACCGCACTGGACGTCAGTGGCAATGACGAGGCTGCGCAATTGCTGCGAGCGGTGGTGACCATGCGTGAAAGCCTCAGTCAGACGCTGACCGGTGTGCACCAGGCCGCCAGCCAGCTTTCGAGCGCTGCCGAGGAGCTGAGCATGCTCGTCAGCACCAGCAACGAAGACCTGCAGTTGCAGAACAGTGAGCTGGAACAGGCAGCCACCGCCATCACCGAGATGAGTCAGGCTGTGGACGAGGTCGCACGCAACGCGAGCAGCACATGCGAGGAGTCGCGGGCCTCGCTGAATCTCGCTCGCGATGGCCAGCAGGAACTGACCTCGACGCTCAATGCGATCACCCGGCTGGACACCAGCGTCAACGGCGCCTCCGAGCGCGCAGGCATTCTGGCGGCCAACACCGTGGAAATCAGCAAGGTGCTTGAGGTGATTCGTTCGGTCGCCGACCAGACCAACCTGCTGGCGCTTAACGCCGCGATCGAAGCCGCACGCGCAGGGGAAGCAGGACGGGGGTTCGCCGTCGTCGCCGACGAAGTCCGATCGCTGGCGCACCGCACCAGTACGTCGACCATGGATATCGAACGCATGATCGGCCATATCCAGAACGGCACTCAGGACACCGTGGGCGCGTTGAACGACAGCGCCATTCAAGCCGCGCAGACCCGCGAACAGGCGGCTTCCGCCAACAAGGCGCTGCAAGGCATCACGACCACGGTCAACAGCATTGACGAGCGCAATGCCCTGATCGCCACGGCGTGTGAAGAGCAGGCCCTGGTCGCCAAGGATGTGGACCGCAGCATCATCCGCATTCGCGACCTCTCGGTGCAGTCGTCGGTGCGCTCCGATCAGACCCGAGCCGCGAGTGAAGAACTGGCGCAGATCGCCGTCGCACTCAAGCAGCGCCTGGACGGATTCACCTTCGGGTGAACACGCGACGCGGCACGACAACCGCTACAGGAAGGATTGAGCCAGGATTAGCCATGGAACCTATCAACGAATTGAGCATGAACCTGACAACGCTGCTGCAGGAGATCGCCGAGAAACGGTGCGACCTGGACATTGAAGGTCAAAAAATCCTCCTTGATGCCCTGAGAAAACTCCTCATCGCCACCGAGAAACTGAACATCCAGCTGCAAGCCTTGGCCCGAAATCAGCCAGCAACAGGGCCTCAGTCGCAGCCCCGGAGGCCAGCGCTGTACCTGGTCAAATAAGCGCTTGGGTCGGGGCGGCAGAACGTGACAGCGACGTCAAACAAGAAAAATCGCGCGCCCCGATAAGAATTTCCATTGATCGACTGGCATGCAACCTGCTGTCTCTCCATGACATGCATGCCAACGCGGGCGAAGGCGTTAGACGGTTCATCCCGTCCAGCGCGCATCGTCGCACCCCGCTCAAGGAAATCATTCGGTGAACCTCAAGTTTCTGGAAACCTTCGTCTGGGTTGCACGGCTGAAAAGCTTCCGGCTCACGGCGGAAAAACTGTTCAGCACGCAGGCCTCTATTTCCAGCCGGATCCCGGCGCTGGAAGACGAAATGGGCGTGCGGCTGTTCGTGCGTGACTCCAAAGGCGTGTCACTGACACCCGAGGGCTTGCGGGTGCTCGAGTACGCCGAGCACATCATGGACACCCTGCAAAGCATGAAGGCAGCGATCAAGGACCCGAGCCAGGTGCGTGGACGGATTCGCATCGGCGCCATGGATACGGTGATACACACCTGGCTCAGTCCCTTGGTAACACGCTTGATGAAGTGTTACCCCAATCTTGAGATCGAACTGACCGCCGAGACGGCCAGCAACCTGTGCTCGCAACTGGAAAAGGGTTACCAGGACATCATTTTCCAGACCGACATCCTGCGCTTCGACACCGTTCGCAACGCGGTGCTCGCCCGATACCCGCTGCATTGGGTGGTGCCGACGGGCTCAGAATTCGACCGCGCGGACGTGACGCTGGAAGAGATTGCCATGGCGCGCATCGTGACCTTTTCCCGTCATTCACGGCCGCATCAGGACATCCTCAACATGCTGCACACGGCCGACATCGTCACGCCGCGCATCAACTGCGTGAACTCAGCGTCCGCGATCACCCGATTGGTGCGCGACGGCTTCGGCATCGGCGCCCTGCCCGCCACATTGGTGCATGGCGAACTCACTCAAGGCGTGCTGACGCGCATCGACAATGTGCCGCTGCCGCCGGTCATGGACATTGTCGCCAGTTGGCGAACCGGCGCGGGCATGGAGTTGGTGGAGGACATCGTCGGCCTGACACGCGAGGTGGTGAGCGAATACGCGCAACAAATGCCGACAGGCTTCGTGCTGGCGGGCGGTGAGGCGTAACCGTGGATGACAGCCGCCTGAACCATTCAGACGGCTAAAAAAATCACGGTCATCTGTCTCTGTACAGCCTCGTACCGCCTCCCTAGAGTGGCCGATCCCGCCACCGTCCAAGGAGATAACGTCATGGCACACATCCTCAAATTCCAGCAGGTTGACGTGTTTTCCAGCGCCGCCACCCAAGGCAATCCGCTGGCCGTGGTCAGTGCCGCCGATGACCTGACCGACGCGCAAATGGCCGCGTTCGCCCGTTGGACCAACCTCAGTGAAACGACTTTCCTGCTGCGCCCTACTCACCCGGAAGCGGACTACCGTGTGCGCATCTTCACCACCACGCGTGAATTGCCGTTTGCCGGTCATCCGACGCTGGGCAGCTGTTTCGTCTGGCTGGATGACGGCGGCGCGGCCAAAGCCCAGGAAGTGGTTCAGGAGTGCGGCGCAGGGCTGGTGCGCATTCGCCGGGACGGCTCACGTCTGGCGTTCTGCGCCCCGCCGCTTTTGCGCAGCGGCCCGGTGGAAGACGAAGTGTTGGCCAGTCTGGTAGCCGGGCTTGGCGTGCGCCGCGAACAGATCATCGGCAGTCAGTGGGCGGATAACGGGCCGGGCTGGGTCGCGGTGATGCTGTCGAGCCGTGAAGAGGTCTTGGCGATCCGTCCCGATTACGCGGCACTCAAAGGCCTGAATGTAGGCATCGTCGCCCCCTGGACCGGGCCGGACGCCGAGGCCGACTTCGAGGTGCGGGCCCTGACCGGCGACCTCAACGCCGAAGACCCTGTGACCGGCAGCCTCAACGCCAGCCTTGCACAATGGCTGATCCCGGCCGGTCTCGCGCCGCGCCAGTACACCACGCGCCAAGGCACCGTGCTCGGCCACCGCGGACGCGTTTCCGTCGAACAGGTCGGGGATCAAATCTGGGTCGGCGGTGAGGTGCAGACCTGCATCGCGGGGAATGTCACGCTGTAACCCACGGGCTGCGTCGCCGATCCAAGGATCAGCCCGGCCGGAACTTCAGGCGCGGCGATCAACAATGATGCTGCCTGAATGGGGCGGTGGAATGACACCCCATCCGGGCGGCTTGCACCCGCGCCCGGCCTCGGATAATCAGCCATTCACGCAGGCCAGCGCGTCATCCTGCTCCAGATCGCGAGCCTCCTTCGGCAAACGCAGCGTCAGCACCGCCAGCAACACGGCCACCATGCCGATGGCCACGTAAACACCCACGAACGAGCCGTTGAAACTGGCCAGCAACCCGCCGCAGAAGTTTCCGATCATGCCGCCGACGCCTTGCAGGATGTTGGCCACGCCAAAAATCGTCACGGCCAGCGTCGCACTGCCCGCCATCTTCGACACATACGCCGGGATCAAGCCGAAGATCGGGTAAAACGCCACCGCGAACAGAACCCCCGCTGCCAACGGCCAGTAACCGACAGGATGAACAACGAAGATCAACGCCGCCGCGCCTACACAGGCGTAGACCAGCACCATCGCCGCACGCAGGCCGATGCGATCCGACAACCCACCGACGGCAAGCCCGGCAAACATGCCAACGAAACCGACACTCGCCCAGATGTGCGCGGTGTAGGTCACGTCGAAATTCAATTCGCTGCGCAGGTAGGACGACAGGTAATTCTGAAAAGGAAAGGTCGAGAAACCGAGGAGGAAGTTCATCGTCCACACCGTCAGCACCCATGGCTGCTTCAGCGCGGCTCTGCCCGCCAGTGCGGTCTGTTCAGTCTCGGGTGCCGAAACCTTTTCATGGACGAACAACCGCGCCCGCTTGAACACCACCATCACGCCAACCGCCAGCGCCACGGTGATCAGCCCGACGATCCACCACACCATGCGCCACTCGCCCTGCGGCGCATACAGCGGCACCAACAGACTGTTGATGAACACGCCATAGCTAGTGCCGCTGGACACCAGACCCATCGCCATGCCGCGTGATTTATAGGCAACCGTGCGGGAGATCACGTCGACCATGGGCACGAAAACGGTCGCTGCCGTGCCCGCCAACACCGTCAATAAGGCGCCGATGAGCAGGATATTGTGGGTCAGCGGGATCAGCAGCAGCGCTACGGCGCACACCACCCCGGAACCGAAAATCACCCAACCCCCGCCCACCCGTGGGGTGATCCACGCCGCCAACAACGCACACAGCAGGAAACCGAACTGCCCGGACGCGGTAATGGTGCCAACGTAGGCAATGTCAAAACCGAGGCTGGCGCGCATGTCGGGCACCAGTTGCGCGAACAGGTAGATACCGAAACCAAACGTCGCCGCCACCAGCCCGGTGAGCAGCGAGACAATCAGTGCATTGATACGCATGGTCAGCTTCCTTTCTTGAATGTGAAGGAGAGAACAGGATTACGCCGGTTGCGCCGCGTCAATCAGCTCTGCGGCCAGTTCTCGCGCCACCAGAAATACGCTGTCGTCGTTTTCCAGGGCGCCTGTGAGAAACGCCCCTTCCAGTAACAGGAACAATCGTCTTACCAACGTTTGCGGGTCGGTCAGCCCCGCCCTTTCAGCGAGGTCCAGCAGGTGTTGCTTCACCCCTTGTTTATGCCGATCCACCGCCAGGCGAACCGGGTGACTGCGGTCCGGAAACTCTGCAGCGGAGTTCACATAAGGGCAGCCGCGCAACCCGCCTTCGCGCAGCCACTGCCGGTGCAGGTCGAACAGCCCCAGAAGTTTCTCGGCTGGCGCCTCGCTGGCCGCCAACGTCTGCTCCACCGCGGCTTCCCAGCGCTCATTGCGTTTGTCCAAAAACGCCACGATCAACTCGTCCTTCGACGCGAAGTGGGCGTACAGCGTCATCTTCGACACGCCCGCAAATTCCGCCACGGCGGCAATTCCCGTCGCATTGATCCCGTCACGAAAAAACAGCGCGGAGGCCGCGTCGATCAGACGTTGATGATTGACGCTGGCGTCTCGGGTGGTCGGCATGGTCGCCTCTCAATTGAACTGTACTGACCGGTAAGGATAGACCTCGAAGCAAAAAAAACCAGCATTGATCACCGGCTACGACGAACGGCCATCAAGACTGGGAGGTGATCAGCGGCAGGGAAAGGCGTTTTTCAGCGCGGAGACGACCAGCACCGATTCGTTCAGGTGCAGACTCTGGGGATGTGCTTCAAGAGACTGGACCACCACGCGCATGGACTGCACCATCGGAATCCCGCCTTCCGGCACACACACCAGCTTGGGCACGCCGCCGGCTTCGTGAAAAATGTCGAGGGTGTCCATGGTCGCTTGCAAAACGCCGACGCAATGGCCAATCCCCACCGGGTTCTTGGCCACCCCGCCGCTCATGCTGTTGATACCGTCCTGGCATTCGAGCAGCAGTTTGTTGCCGTCTGCCATCGCGGCAGCGCTGAAGCACAGGGCGAGCAATGCTGAAAAGCGCACGGCAGCGCCGATCGTCAGCGCAGCCACAGCTCTTTCACCGAATGATCCGCTGCCTTGCGCACCACCAGGCTTGCCCGCTCGCGAGTTGGCAGAATGTTTTCCAGCAGGTTGGGACGGTTGATGTCGCGCCAGATCTTGCGCGCGGCGTCCGGGGATTTCTCGGGCGGCAAGTCGGCCAGTTCACGGAAATAAGCGCCCCGGGCACGAAATGCAGTGCGTTGCAGCATGAGAAAGCGCTCGACGTACCAACGCTCGATATCCCCTTCGGCCGCGTCCAGGTAGATCGAGAAGTCGAAGAAATCCGACACGATGCTGCCAGGCTTCTGGCCGTCATTGCCCTCGGTCTGCAGCACATTCAGACCTTCAAAGATCAGGATGTCCGGCTGGCTGATCTCGATGAATTTATCCGGGACGATGTCGTAGCTGATGTGCGAATAGACCGGCGCGCTGATCACGGGAATGCCCGCCTTGAGGTCCGAGAGAAACTTGACCATGCGCTTGCGATCGTAGCTCTCCGGAAAACCCTTGCGGTGCATGATGCCGTCCGCATCCAGCCGGGCGTTCGGGTGCAGGAAACCGTCGGTGGTCACCAGATCGACCCGAGGATGATCCGGCCAGCGCGCCATCAGCGCCTGCAGGACACGGGCAAACGTGCTTTTGCCGACCGCGACACTGCCCGCAACCGCCACGACATAGGTCTGTTTTTTCGCCGGACGCCCGAGGAAAGTGTCCTTGATGCTCGCCAGATTGCGCGCGGCGCTGACGTGCAGATTGATCAGGCGCGACAGCGGAAGGTAGATGTTGACCACATCTTCCAGGGAAATATCTTCGTTTACGCCTCGTAACGCCGCCAGATCTTCTTCGGACAAGGTCAGTGGCGTACTGGCGCGCAGCCCCGCCCACTCCTTGCTGGTCATTACGAGATAGTCATCAGGCGCCATCTATAGCCTTCCAATCCAGGTGTCTGTATCGACAATGGTGCGAAGACTATCGTATTGCCCTAAAAACGGGGCAGATTTCTTTGATTTGACACGCATTATTGGCGGATTCGGCATCGTTCCAGCGCCCCGAAAAGCGCTGGATACGATTCAGCATGAAGCCGCCCTTCAGGCCGTTCGATACTCGATGGTCAGGTGCGACACCTCGTGCACGACACCGAGCCGCTCACGAATCGCCTCTGCCGTCACCTCGACCTTCGCCAGCACGCTGACAATCGCCGCACGGGCATCCGGACCGACCTTCCACACATGCAGATCGGTGATCTGCACGTTGCCATCGGCTTCGAGCACTTCACGAATTTCTTCTGCGACGTGCTCATCGGTGACGTCCAGCAACACGTTGGCGCTCTGCTTGATCAGGCCGACAGACCACTTGGCGATGACCACCGCGCCGACCACGCCCATCAACGGATCGAGCCAGACCCAGCCCAGGTAACGTCCTGCCAGCAATGCACCGATCGCCAATACCGACGTCAATGCATCGGCCAGGACGTGCACATAGGCGGAGCGCAGGTTGTTGTCCCCGCCGTGGCCATGATGCTTTTCGTGGGCGTGGTGATCGTGGCTATGGTGATCGTGATCATCGTGCGAGTGATGCCCATGGTGGTGATGCCCGTGGTGGCCATGGCCGCCGGACAGCATGAAGGCGCTGACGATGTTGACCAACAGACCGACCACCGCAATCAAGGTGGCCTCGCCGAACGCCACCTGCGTCGGTTCGAACAGGCGCATCAGCGACTCGATGCCGATGCCCAGCGCGACCATCATCAGAATGAGCGCCGACGCGAACCCCGCCAGATCGCCTACCTTGCCGGTGCCGAAACTGAAGCGACCGTTATTGGCGTTGCGCCGCGCAAACGAATAGGCCGCCGCCGCGATGCCCAATGCACCGGCATGGGTTGCCATATGAAAGCCGTCGGCCAGCAGCGCCATGGAGCCTGTGACGTAACCGGCGGCAATCTCCCCGACCATCATCACGAAGGTCAGCACCACCACCCATAACGTGCGGCGAGCATTTTCGTCGTGAGACTGACTGAGGAAAACATGTTCGTGTGTGTGCTTCTGCGAAAGGACCATGCGGCCTCCATGTGTCGCCTGCGACTTATTTTGAATACCGACGAATCGCTTCGAGCAAATCTTCAAGCCCTTGCGCCCGATCTTCATCACTCAAATCTGGATGAGCCACATGCTCGCGAGCATGGGCTTCGATGATCTGGTCAAGCAGACCATTGATCGCACCGCGGGTGGCGGCCACGAGATGCAGGGTCTTGGCGCAATCGGTATCCGACTCCAGACCCCGCTCGATCGCCTGCACCTGCCCCGCAATGCGCCTGACGCGCTTGAGCAGATCGTCTTTCTCGGCGTGCAAATGCGCCATACCATACCCCCTACCTATATTGGGCGGCATGATGAACTTATCCGCTTGCCTGCGCAACCGACATTCAAGCGTCATCAGCGCAAATAAATGGAACTACACAATGCCCGCTGGTGACGAATAGCCACTATCCCCCACACACCACCCGAGGCGTGCTTCATGCGGCTTGAATCGTTGGCCATTCGACTTCTTCAAACGCTCACGGATGGAGCGACGTCCAGAGTCAACCCGCTGGATTTCACCGCACTGCTCTACCTCAGGGATCAGGGCTATGCATCCGTGTCTGTCAGGGATGGATGCGTGGTAGCAGAGCGCACGGCTCAAGGGAAACAGTTTGCCAGTGAGCGAGCGGCGCGCTCATCGGAGGCATGGGCGAACGAGAGGTGATGAGCGTTCCGCCCCTTCAAATAAAGCAATAAGTCAGACATCGGATCCCTTGGCAGCAGGCTCGGCCGTTTGCTGCCTTCCTGCAGCGACAGTTCCTACAGACGTCGCGGTGTATTTTCCGGACCCCACCTACACAGCCGGACATCGTCGACCTACAGATGCTTTGCCTACATACAGCGACCCTGTGCGCCGGTAGTTACTTGTTGTTTCTGCCGTCGCAGGGGAGCCGCTGCATAACGCCGGTCTTTCCCTGTTTTCTGGATCATCATGAAAACTGGATTGAACTGATAATGACCGTATACCTTGAACTGATGACGGACGACCCCGAAGAAAGGCAACTGGCTGTTCGCTACTGGGCGATGAGTGACACCGGGGAGTTTTTGGAGAAGGTGATCGACTTGGTGCCCTTCCGCCACATCACGCACAGCGGAACACTCGCCAGCCATGTTCGCGAGCTTTGCCGCGCATTCGATAACAACCTCACCTGTCCGCATTGCGACGCTTGCATGGAAGTCAAAAGCCGTTCGGCGGTGAAGAAAAACCCACAAAAATCCTTTTCGCCCTGTCCCGTCTGTGAAGAAGCGCAGGTGCGGCAAAAGCGGGCGGAACAGGCGGCGGCTGCGGCCGCGCTCGAGCTGCGTCTTAATGCCTATGTGGAGCGACTGCCTCGCGGGCCAATCGACTACCACCAACTGGGCGATGATGCAGTTCTGTTGCTTTTGGCACTGGATATAGCCATCTCGCCACGACTGATCAACGCGTCCTTCACTATCGATGAATGCAAAGCGCTGGCGCCGATGGACGTGGCCTTACTGATCGACAAACTGAAAACCGCGGGCGTAGTGCGTGAAGAGCCCCATAGCGCAGCCCCAGGCACCTATTTTCTGCGCGACGACAACCTGATGGTGAATACGCATTTCATTCCTTACGCTTTGGTACCCGACCAGCACTTGGGGCGAAACGAAGAAGCGATGCAAATGTTGCTCGCCAGAGAATTTTGCGACAGCGCCGCGCTATTCAACCTGTGGCTCGACTTTGCCTGCGCCGATACGGTTTGCTACTTGCTGGATAAATGCAGGGCGTTTCACCACGATCTGAATGAAAACCAGCTCAATGAGATCAGGAGTACGCTTCGAAACGGACTCAGAACCCACAGCGTCTCGCAGATCTGGTTTGTGATCTGGAAAAACGTGAAGGACGCCGCCAGCCTTGCAAGGCTGGTGTACTACACCGAAATCCGGGCCACCGCGACGATACCCGGAAAGATCCGCCGAACCCTGGAAAAGATCGAGAAAGAAGGCTCCACCGTTCGCAAATGGGACCGGCCTGACTACCAGCCTGCCGGCACGCTGGGCATGCTGTTCAACGAACTGTTCGGCATCGATGAAGACACGCCGGGTTGCGACGTTCTGGCGCGCTTCGCCGAATTGCAGCCCGAGGAAAGCACAGACGCTGCGAACCTGCCTGAAGCCGAAGTGGTACGCCGTTTGTTGTATGACGCACTGATGAACGACTCGGGGCCGGAAATGATGTTCCGCTTTGCGCAGTTGATTCAGGGAGGGAGTGAGATCGGGTCGGCGATCATGCAAATGTCGAGTGGCGGGGAATGACCAACGCGTAAATCGAGCAGGTAACAGTTGGGTTTACGCAAATTCAAAGGCGTCTAGATAGGCCAACGCGCTGACCAATAGGTAAGCGAATTCAAGCGCCGTTGGCTCGCACACCGATCGCCAGTACCCTGGGCGTGGGCTGATGCGAGCCAACTATCTTTAAGAGACTATCTATCCGTAATAGGAAATAACACCCTTCAACTGCTCCGAAAAACCATAGATGTCATCCACTGAAGCTATGGGGTGGCGTGTCTCATTTTTCTCATGATCGAAGATACCGATATACTTCTGGCTTCGATTGAAATGAAGACGACAGATGGGTTTCCGATTGTTGTCATCAAGCAGTACCCCGAAATAGCTTTGCGTATCCCGATGAACAATTCGTTTGGCATCGACCACCGACCGGACAATCGCTTTGACGACATGGAAGCCTTCCAGCTCTTCCAGCGTGGTCTGAACCCGATCATCTTCATCTTCGTCTGAAGGTTGACTCGTAGCATTAGACTCGATCGACGCTAGCGCATATGAAGGTTGAACGGGCCCACTCATCGCCGATTTCAGACGATCATTAACCTGATCGCCTAGAAACTGGGCCGCAGCCTTGCGCGTCAAGGAAGCGAACTGCTCGCGGACCTTTTGTGTGATGATTCCGTCGTATACCCGCGCTGCAAAAAACTTCACGAAGTCATCGTCAGGCTGTGTGAATTGAGCAGCAATTTCCTTCTTTATCTGACCTACGTACTTCAGTTCTCCCGCTGCACTGATGATCGAATCAACGTCAAAAGCGGACTTGGTCAGCTTCTGCAGTTCAGGCAATGCGTGTTCATCAATATCCAGCAGATCGAGCTCGAGGAACGGTTTCTCGTCCATTTTGTTCGGCGCATCCAGATCGGTATAAAACCGATATAACCGGCCGTTGGTTAAAATGGAAATGCGTGCACTGGTGACATGAAAGTATCTGAAAAGCTGACTGGCATGATTAATGTGCAAGGGTTCGCCGACTTTTTTGCACTCAATGAGAATTTGAACTTCGCCATTTTTCATAATGGCGTAATCGATTTTCTCCCCTTTCTTCGTCCCGACATCACAAACGTACTCGGGCGTAACCTCGGAGGGGTCAAACACATCGTAGCCAAGAACTGAGTTGATAAATGGCATCACAAAGGCTGTTTTGGTCGCCTCTTCAGTCTGAATCGCTGCACTTTGCTGTTGGATCTTTGCCGATAAGGCGTTCACTCGCTCTAGAAATTCCATCGCTCGCTCCTTGCTGAGAAAACTCAGCGTAGTAGCAACCCGAAATGCTGGCAATTACAGATCATGCAACGGCGAGTGAAATCAGAAGAATCTGACCGAAACGTCCCCATTGCTCCTACATTCCTCGAAGGCTCGCCACGAAACCGAAACGGGTGTATCAACCGAGCCAGTCTTACGTTGTTCGATCTATGCAGGGTCGAGAGCTGTTGCCGATGAGATACAGGCGTCTGGAGGCCTGTGAGTGGGCATTTGATTCAGAGAAATGAAGAAAGTTGAAGGATTGTCGTTCAGCAGCATGGTGTTTGAAGCGGGAGCGAAAACTCCGAAGAGGATTCGTTATGGAGGCAACCCCACCAGCCACACCCCGGCACACAATGTTCCCGCTGTGGCTGCTGCCTTCCGGCTCTGACCAGGTTCACGGGTAATCGTTGCGGGGGGACCGATGGGGTCACCATAACGACGCTCGCCAGTCGGCGAGCCGCGCCATTGTACCGGTCTGGCGCGAAGTTACAACCTCTGGTTTCAGATAAAAAATTTGATAGGGCTCAACCACTTGCACGGGTGGCTGTGGACGCGGCATGGTGGCGTTCATGAAAAGCATTTTGAAGAAATACGAAACGCTCTCGGCGTTGCAGCGTCAGCAGGTGCTGGAGATCGAGTTGCTGGGTGAGCAGAAAACCCTGGTCGGGGACGCCTACGGCGCCGTGCATGGGCTGACAGCGCGACCGGCGTCTGACATTCAGGGCTACGCCCTGCTGGTGGATGACGTTGCCCGTGGCTTTTTCCTGCTCAAGCGCCGGTCGCTGTTGCCGCGCTGGGCGAACGGTCAGACGGTCACGTTGCACGGCTTGATGATTGATCGGCGATACCAGGGCCGTGGGCTGGGGAAAAACTGCCTTGAGCAGTTACCGGGCTTGGTTCGCGAACTGTGGCCTGAGACCCGGCAACTGATGCTGGCGGTCGATCTGGGAAACACGACCGCCCACGCGCTGTACCGGAGCCTTGGCTGGCAGGACTACGGCGACGCCGACCGGGCGTTGGTGGGGTTCGAGCGCCGAATGCTGCTCAAACTGCCTTAGCACGCGGAGGTCAGGCCATCAGCGCCCCAGCGCGCGCAGTTGCTTGACCTTGTTGCTGCGCTCGCCATTCATCCAGTGTTCCAGCGCGCTGACGGTCATGGGTCGGGCGATGAGGTAGCCCTGCACTTCATGACAGCCGAGCTGGCAAAGAATCTCGTAGACGTCTTCCGTCTCCGCCCCTTCCGCGACGACGCGATAACCCAGACGCCGTGCCAGGTCGACGATGGCTTCCACCAGCCGCCGATCCTTTTCGTTAGCGTCCACGTTCTCCACCAGCGACTTGTCGAGCTTGACGGTGGTGGCGGGCAACTGGCGCAGGTAAGTCCAGTTGCTGTAGCCGGTGCCGAAGTCGTCGATGGCAATGTCGATGTTCAACGCGCGCAGGCGTTCGAGTTGCTGCCGGGTGACATCAGGGTTATCACAGAGCGCGCTCTCGGTGAATTCGAGCTCAAAGCGGCCTGGGTCGAGGCCACTGATCGCCAATTGCTCGAACAGCGCGTCGCTGAACTGCGAGTTCGCGAGGTCGATGGCAGACACGTTCATGGCGACCTTGAATGCATAACCCTGGCGCTGCCAGCTCCTCGCCTGCTCGACGGCGTTGCGCAGCACCCACAGACTCAGCGAGCGAATCAGTGCGGTCTTCTCCGCCAGAGGAATGAACTCGGCCGGGCTGATCGGCCCCAGGACAGGATGCTGCCAACGCAGCAGCGCCTCGACGGTGACAATACGCCCGGTCGAGACTTCGAGCCGCGGCTGAAACACCAGCGACAGCTGATCCGGGCTGCGAACGGCGTCGGCCAGTGACGCCAGCAGCAGGAAGGCGCGTTGCTGCGCGAAATCCAGATGTGGTTCGTACCAGCGCCAGCCCGTCGCCTTGCCGCGGGCTTCGTCGGCGGCGCTGACCACCAGACGAATCCAGTCTTTTTCATCACAACGGCCCAATCCCAACGGCAGCACACCGATGCCGACGTCCATCTGGATCGGGATGTTGCGGCAGATCAACGGGCGCTGAAAATGCTTGATCAACCGGCGAAACAGGTGCTCTGCCTGCTCAGGCCCGTCGTGTCGGGTCAGCAGCGCGATGCGTGTCGGGCTGACCTTGTACAACGCCGTGTCGGCCGGCAGTTGCTCGCGGCAGCTATCGATCATGCACCGCACCAATTCCTGGGCGAAGTTGTAACCCAGCGCTTTGATGATGCTATCGAGGAACACCGGGTTGACCATGTCCAGGGCGACCAACGCATGATCGTCGCGCTCAGCCAGGGCCATGATGTCTTCTTCCAGGCGCAGACGATTGAACAACCCGGTTGGCTGATCGACATAGCTGGCCTTGCGCATGTTGTTGAGCCGCTTCATCACCAGCTGGCCATACATTTCCAGCATGGTGAGGTCGCGCGGCGCCAGCGGCGGTCGGGGTTGGTTGTCGATGATGCAGAGCGTGCCCAGCGCCAATCCGTCGGCGGTGACCAGCGGCACACCAGCATAGAAACGAATGTGCGGCTCGCCCGTGACCAGCGGGTTGTCATTGAAGCGGGTATCGAGCAGTGCGTCGGGGACCTGAAACACGTCGTGGCTGAGAATGGAGTAGGCACAAAAAGAAATTTCACGCGGTGTTTCACGCTCGTCCAGGCCGGTGCCCGCGCGGAACCACTGCCGGTGCTCACTGACAATGGAGACCAGCGCGATGGGTACGTCGAAGTAGTGAGCAACCATGTCGACGATGTGATCCAGCACCTCGTCAGCGGCTGAATCGAGAAGCCCCATGTGGGTGATGCGGGACAGCCGTGAGGCCTCGTTCAACGGTATTGGAGCGCTATTGGCCATATGCGAAATCCCTGTGCAACTGCTCTACGCCAGTAGTATCAAAACGATATTGCTAGGCAAAGTAGCACTAGATTCAACGGCCTGCAGGCACTCGCAGACCGACGGCAATGGCCGAGCCCCTCCAACAAAGTTGCAACATGTTGCAGCGCCCGGGCCCTCACCCTCCAGATGAGTGGGTCACTGAACCTGCAGCACTTCATCTGCCTTGCCGCCCGCACCCTGTATCACCAGATGAATGAAGTGCAGCTTGGTGATCACCGCTGGCGGCAGCACGAACGGGTAGAAATCCGGCTGGCCCATCGCACGAGACAGTTCGTTGAGCATGCCCGCCAGCTCGATCCAGGCATTGACGAAGGCGAGGAACGAAGGCCCTCCCGGATGCTGCGGATCGTAGAGGGTTTCCAGCTCGAAGGGCTGATAGTCGAGGTCCATGTCGCGTGCGCTCATGCCCAGACTCAGCGCCGTGTCGACGGCATCCATCATGTGCAGGTAATGCGCCCAGGTTTCGGCCCAGTCTTCCCAGGGATGCATCGTGGCGTAGGCGCTGACATAACGTTGCTGCCAGTCCGCTGGCGCGCCGTGCTGGTAATGGTGATCGAGCGCGTCGGCGTAACTTGCGCGGTCGTCTCCGAACAGATGGCGAAAACCGTCCTGCCAGTAGGTGTTCGCGATCAGCCTGTCCCAGTAGTAATGCCCCACTTCATGACGGAAATGCCCGAGCAGCGTGCGGTAGGGTTCGTGCATCTGCACGCGCACTTTCTCGCGAATCGCGTCGTCGGCTTCATCAACGTTGAGGGTGATCAGGCCATTGGCGTGGCCGGTGGTGGGCAGGTTGCCTTCCAGGTCGACGCCGAGAAACTCGAAGGCGAGGCCGCGCTCTTCATCGACGCTTTTCGGGATGACGGGCAGGCCCAGCGTGATGAGCTGTGCGACGAGCCGGCGTTTGGCGATCTCGATCTTGCGCCAGCGCTCGGCGTTTTCCGGGACGGACAGATCGGGGATGGTCCTGTTCAGGCTGCACGCAATGCAAAACTCCCCGGCGTTGTGCGCCGGAAACAGCCAGTTGCAGGCAGCCGGTGTGTCGAGGTTGGCGCAGCGACGATAGAGACCGGCCTGCGGCTCGTCGCTCAGACGCCAGGTATGGAGGTCGGGGCCCGGTTCAAGGGCAGCAATTTTGCTTTGTTCAGGCAAATACCCCAACGCGGCTGAACACGCCAGGCACTGGCTGTTGCGGAAGAACACCGACTGTCCGCAATGGCATTGCCAGACCTTGCTGTTGCGCTTGCTTTCGCCGGCGAAGGGCGCCGCGATCCGTGTGCTGAGTTGTTCGAAGAACTGGAACATGGCGATCTCCTGAAGGGGCTGCAAGCACTAGATCGTTGGGGGGTGCGGCGGTTCCATGATTTGTTTGCGCCGCACCACCTGCAGGAGCGGCTTACTCCACCGAAATATCATGCTGCTTGAGAAACGCCACGAACGCTTCTTCATCCAGCACTTTCAAGCCCAGCTCATTGGCCTTGGTCAACTTGGAGCCCGCCCCCGGCCCTGCGACCACGGTGTGGGTTTTGGCTGACACTGAGCCCGACACCTTCGCACCAAGGCTTTCGAGCTTTTCCTTGGCCACGTCGCGGCTCATCAGCTCCAGCGAACCGGTCAGCACCCAGGTCTGGCCGGTCAGCGGCAAGCCCTCGACCACCTTCTTCTCACTCTGCCAGTGCATGCCGAAGTCTTTGAGCTGCTGTTCGATCTTGAGCGCTCGCTCGGCGTTTTCCGGAACATCGAAAAATGCTCTGACAGACTGCGCCTGCTTTTCCGGCAAGGTCTGGCGCATGTCCAGCCAGTCGGCCTTGACCACGCCTTCCAGCGTGCCGAACTTGTCCGCCAGTTTCTGTGCGCCGCCCGGCCCGATGGACGGGATGTTCAGTTTGTCGAGCATGCCACCCAGCGTCGCGCTGGCGGCGAACTCGGCGCCCAGATCGCCCGTGTCCTGCAGTTGCATTTTGCATTCGCCCAGCAGCGCACCAATGACGTTCTGGTTGTGGTCGTCTTCAAAGAAACTGTGAATCTCGTGGGCGACCTCCAGGCCGATGTCCGGCAGGTAGGTCAATACTTCCGGCAGCGCGACCTTGACCTTCTCCAGCGACCCCAGAGACCGGGCCAGTACCTTGGCGGTTTCTTCACCCACATCGGGAATGCCCAGTGCGTAGATGAAGCGCGCCAGCGTCGGCGTCTTGCTGTCGTCGATGGCCTTCAGCAGCTTCTTGCTGGAAATATCGGCGAAGCCTTCCAGCTCGATGATCTGGTCGTATTCGAGCTTGTAGAGATCGGCGGGCGAACCGATGAGCTTTTCGTCCACCAACTGCTCGATGGTCTTGTCGCCCAGGCCTTCGATGTCCATCGCACGACGGGACACGTAGTGGATGATCGCCTGCTTGAGTTGCGCGCCACACGCCAGACGCCCGACGCAGCGATACACCGCGCCCTCGCTGACGGTTTCCTTGCCTTTACTGCGCTTGATCAGTTGCGTGCGCTCGACCTGCGAGCCGCAGACCGGGCAGGTTTGCGGGATCTCGACCTTGCGCGCGTTGTCAGGACGCCGTTCAAGCACCACTTGCACGACTTGCGGGATCACGTCACCGGCACGGCGGATGATCACGGTGTCACCGATCATCAGGCCCAGGCGCGCCACTTCGTCCATGTTATGCAGCGTGGCATTGGCGACCGTCACGCCAGCGACCTTGACCGGTTTCAAACGCGCGACCGGGGTCACGGCGCCGGTACGGCCGACCTGAAACTCCACGTCGAGCAGCTCGGTCAGCTCTTCCATGGCCGGGAATTTGTGGGCGATGGCCCAGCGCGGCTCGCGAGCGCGGAAACCCAGTTCACGCTGCGCGGCGATGCTATTGACCTTGAACACCACGCCGTCGATTTCATACGGCAGCGACAGGCGACGCTCGCCGATGTCGTGGTAGTACTTCAGGCAGTCTTCAATGCCGGCGGCCACCTTGAGCTCGCGGCTGATGGGCATGCCCCACGCTTTCAGTTGCTTCAGATTGCCGATATGGGTGTCGGAGATGTCGTGCGAAACCTGGCCGATACCGTAGCAGCAGAACTCCAGCGGCCGGTTGGCGGTGATCTTCGAGTCCAGCTGGCGCAGGCTGCCCGCAGCGGCATTGCGCGGGTTGGCGAAGGTCTTGCCGCCGACTTCCAGCTGGCTTTCGTTGAGGCGGTCGAAGCCCGCCTTGGACATGAACACCTCGCCGCGCACTTCGAGGGTTTCCGGCCAGCCTTCGCCGTGCAGCTTGAGCGGGATATTGCGCACGGTGCGCACGTTGACGCTGATGTCTTCGCCGGTCGTGCCATCACCACGCGTGGCACCCCGGACCAATGCGCCGTTCTGGTACAGCAGGCTCACCGCCAGACCGTCGAGCTTGGGCTCGCAGCTGTATTCGACCTTTTCTGCGAACAACCCGTCGTTTGGTAAGTCCAGACCTTCGGTGACACGCCGGTCGAACTCATGCATGTCGGTTTCTTCGAAGGCGTTGCCCAGGCTGAGCATGGGGATTTCATGACGCACCTGAGTGAACGCCGACAGCGCCGCACTGCCGACCCGCTGCGTGGGCGAATCCGGCGTGACCAGATGCGGATTTTCAGCTTCCAGCGCCTTGAGCTCGTGGAACAGACGGTCGTATTCAACGTCCGGAATGCTCGGCTCGTCGAGAACGTGGTAGCGGTAGTTGTGAAGGTCCAGCTCTGCGCGCAGTTCCAGGATTCGGGTTTCGGCGGCTTTCATACGGTGTTCTCTCAGAATGCAAAAGAGCAGCCGGAGCTGCTCAATTCATGGTGCTGCCGCGCAATCACGGCGCCACACTGCTCTCTGTGGGAGCGAATTCATTCGCGAGGCGGGCGTACAGCCGACAGAGCTATATCGTCTGAAGCATTTTTCGCGAATGAATTCGCTCCCACAGTGGGTCCTCATTCGTCATAAGGACCCGTTAGCCCTATCAACGACGCTGAGTCAGGGCGCGGCGTTCGAATTCGACGATGCGCTGGCGGTAATGCTCGATGGTCTGCGCGGTCATGACGCTGCGCTGATCGTCTTTCAACTCGCCATTCAACTCGTGAGCGAGCTTGCGAGCAGCGGCCACCATCACATCGAACGCCTGCTTCGGATGGCGCGGACCCGGCAGACCCAGGAAGAAACTCACTGCACGGGTACTGAAGTGGTCGATGTCGTCCAGATCGAACACGCCCGGCTTGACCGCGTTGGCCATGGAGAACAGCACTTCACCGTTGCCGGCCATGCTCTCGTGGCGGTGGAAAATGTCCATTTCGCCGAAACGCAGGCCGCTTTCCAGAATGTTCTGCAGCAACGCAGGACCTTTGAAGCCACTTTCGTCGCGGGAGATCACGCTGATCACCAGCACTTCTTCGACCGGCGGCAGATCCTTGTCTTCGGTGATGCGCTGAGGCGGCTTGTCGTCCGGGAAATCGTCGTCGCGGGCGCTGAACAGGCTCGGGCCGTCGACATCCAGATTCAGGTCGCCCTGCTGCGGCTCATCCTTGCGCTTGTTGCGTTTGCTTTCGCGCTCGGGGCGTTCCGGTCGCTCGCGGGCCGCGCTCATGGCGGGCAGGTCATGCTCGTCGAGCTGCGGTTCTTTCTGGGTGTCGAGGACACGTGCAGGGCCCAATACCTCGGCGGACGAGCCTTCTTCGTCGTCCGGCAGGTTCGAGAAACTGCGGTCCAGCCTGAATTTCAACTTGCCTTTACCGCCGCGCATCCGGCGCCAGCCGTCAAAAAGAATACCGGCAATGACAATGATGCCGATGACGATCAGCCACTCTCGCAGACCGATTTCCATGTAATCCCGTGCCTCTAATGAAAATTCTGAAAATTAAGGGCGTAAACCCCTTTAAAACGTGGAGCCAACTCTATGTTCTGAATGGCCTTTTACCCACGCAAAATGAAAAAGTGGACATTAAGCTAGCACGACCAAAGGTAACTTTACACCGTCTGTTACATCTGCATGTCGCGAGCATCTGTACCGCTACGACAGTTATTCCTGTGCCGTGCCTTCGAAGCGCCACTTTTCCCTCGTTAATCTGTTTGACCGCGTGGCAGTCCGCTACGCGTCCACCAGTGCCATCGCCTCCTCTACGTCAACGGCCACAAGGCGCGAACACCCAGGCTCATGCATGGTGACGCCCATCAACTGATCGGCCATTTCCATGGCGATCTTGTTGTGGGTGATGTAGATGAACTGCACGGTTTGCGACATCTCCTTGACCAGTCGGGCGTAGCGACCCACGTTGGCGTCGTCCAGCGGCGCGTCGACCTCGTCGAGCATGCAGAACGGTGCCGGGTTGAGTTTGAAAATGGCAAAAACCAGCGCCAATGCGGTCAGGGCTTTTTCGCCACCGGACAGCAAATGGATCGTGCTGTTCTTCTTGCCCGGGGGACGCGCCATGATCGTCACCCCTGTATCGAGTAAATCTTCGCCCGTCAGTTCCAAGTAAGCGCTGCCACCACCGAAAACTTTTGGAAAAAGTGCCTGAATTCCGCTGTTTATCTGATCAAAGGTCTCTTTAAAGCGATTACGGGTCTCTTTGTCGATCTTGCGAATCACGTTTTCCAGCGTCTCCAGCGCTTCCACCAGGTCAGCGTCCTGAGCATCCAGATAACGCTTGCGCTCGGACTGCTGCTGGTACTCGTCGATGGCCGCAAGGTTGATCGCACCCAGACGCTGAATACGGGCGTCGATACGCCCCAGCTCTTCCTCGGCGTCTTTCTCGGTCGCCTCGGGCGTCAGCGTCGCCAGGACACCATTCAGATCGTAGCCATCTTCGTGCAGTTGCTCCTGAAGGGCCTTGCGGCGCACGGTCAGTGACTGCCATTCGAGGCGCTGCTGCTCCAGCTGTCCACGCAACAGTTGTGACTGCTGCTCGGCCTGAGTTCTGCGTTTCTCGGCATCGCGCAGCTCACGGTCGGCGTCTTCGAGCGCGTTTTTCGCAGTGCGCATTTCGTCGTCGACGACCATGCGTTTTTCCAGCAACTCTTCGAGCTTCAGGCGCAGCTCCTCAAGGGGCGCCTCGCCCTCCTCCAGGTTGAGGTTCAACTGCTCGCGTTTTTCGGTCAGCCGTTCTGACTGCATTTCCAGACGCTCCAGCGCCTGACGCGTTGAGTCGTGCTGTGCCCGTAGCGAGCTGAGCCGCACGGCCAGCTGGTTGGCGTGGTCCTTGTGCTGACGCGCCTCCTGACGCACCCGGTCGAGCCGTTCACGCAGGCTGTCGCGCTGGGCCAGCAGCAACTCGCGTTGCTCGGTGTCCAGCGCCATGCTGTCCAGGGCTTCCTGCAATTGCAGCCGCGACTCACCGAGACTTTCCTGCTCCATGGCGCGCTGCTCACCCAGTTCGGTGAGTTCTTCATCCAGCCGCGTGCGGCGCAAGGTCAACTGCTCGACCTTGGCTCTGGCCGCCGACAGGTGTGCCTTGAGTTCACTTTGCTGACGGGTTTCATCCTGCAGTCGCCGGCGCAACTGCTCGCGATTGCCTTCCTGCAACCGTTGCTGCTCGCGCTGCGTCAGCAGTTGTTCTTCCAGCGCCGCGAGGGTCGCTTCGCGCTCTTCACGTTCAAGCGCCAGACGCTGCAGTTCCTGACCACGCGCCAACACACCGCTCTCGGCTTCGCTGGCACGACGAACCCGTAGAAAATCCCGACCGACCCAGTAGCCGTCACGGCTGATCAGGCTCTGTCCGGCACTCAGTTGTGCACGCAGCGACAACGCATCGTCCAGGGTTTCGACCGGCCTGACCTGCCCCAGCCAATGGGTCAGGTCGACCTGCGTGTCCACTTTGTCCAGCAGGCTGCCGGGAATGCGCGTTTTGTCTGCGGCCGGACTCACCAGACGTAAATCGCCCTGACTGAAACCGGCGAGATCAAGCCCTGAGAAGTCGTCCACCAAGACCGCGTGCAAATCGGCACCGAGCACGGTTTCCACCGCCAGCTCCCAACCTGCTTCGACGCGCAGGCCCTCGGCCAGACGCGGGCGTTCGCTGAGCTGTTGATCGCGCAGCCACTCGGCGGTGCCGGTGCCGGGATCGAGCGCCGCCTGTTGCAACGCTTCCAGCGAGGCGATACGCCCGTTCAGGCGTTGCAGATCACCTTGCGCCTGTTGCTGGGATTGCGAGGCCTGTTGCAGTTCCAGGCGCAGCTCCTCAAGGTGTTCGATCAGCTGTTCTTCTTCAGCCGTCAGTTCCTCGAAGGCCATCTCACGTGCAGCGAGGTCTTCAGTGAGCTCAAGAATGGCGGCGTCTTCAGGATCGGCGGCCAGCAACTGGCGTTCTTCGCCCAAACGGCGCTGACGCTCGGCCAGCCGCTCCATGCTGGTTTCCAGTTGCTGGATGCGCGACTGCTGAACCTCGGCTTGGCGACGAGGCTCGGCGGAGGTCAGATTGAAGGCATCCCACTTCTCCTGCCAGCTGTGCATCGAGGCTTCGGCCTCTTCCAGCGATGCGGCAGATTCCTCGGCGGCGGCGAGGGTCATTTCCTGTTCCGGCTCGAGCATCTCCAGCTCTTCGCCGAGGGTCGCCAGCAACGTGCGGTCATGGCCCAGGTGCGATTCGGTTTCCTGCCGCGCACGTTCGGCTTCGCGCAGGTCGTCCTGCAACTGGCGCAAGCGCTGCTGACCGTGCTGAATGCTCTGCTCGACGCGCGCGATATCACCGCCCACCGAATAGAAGCGGCCCTGCACCAGGTTGAACCGTTCGGACAGGTCGTGATGGCCGTCACGCAGACGCTCGATCAAGGCATCGGCGCTGCGCTGATCGGCCACGAGGGATTCGAAACCGATTTCCTGAGTGCCGATGACCGATTCGCGCTGGGCGACCTGTTCGTTCAGGGCCTGCCAGCGCAACGCCGACAGCTGTGCCTTGAGCTGGCGTTCTTCGGCTTTATATTCCTGATACTTTTCGGCGGCCTGTGCCTGACGCTGCAGCCGCTCCAGCTGACGACCCAGCTCGTCGCGCAGGTCGGTCAGGCGCGCGAGGTTTTCGTGGGTGCGGCGGATGCGGTTTTCGGTGTCGCGACGGCGTTCCTTGTACTTGGAAATGCCCGCTGCTTCTTCGATGAAGTTACGCAGGTCCTCAGGCTTGGCTTCGATCAGCTTGGAGATCATGCCCTGCTCGATGATCGAATAGCTGCGTGGGCCAAGGCCGGTGCCGAGGAAGATGTCGGTGATGTCCCGACGACGGCACTTGGTGCCGTTCAGGTAGTAGCTGTTCTGGCTGTCGCGGGTCACTTTGCGGCGAATGGAAATTTCCGCGTAGCTGGCATATTCGCCGACCAGGGTGCTGTCCGAGTTGTCGAACACCAGCTCGATGCTGGCCTGACTGACCGGTTTACGGCTGGTGGAACCGTTGAAAATGACGTCGGTCATCGACTCGCCGCGCAGGTTCTTGGCCGAGCTTTCGCCCATGACCCAGCGCACCGCGTCGATGATGTTGGATTTGCCGCATCCATTGGGGCCGACCACGGCCGCCATGTTACTGGGGAAGTTCACCGTCGTCGGGTCGACGAACGACTTGAACCCCGCCAGCCTGATGCATTTAAGGCGCATGGGTCAGCTGGCCGCCAAGGCAGACAGGATCGACTGGCAGCTGCGCTCGGCGTAGCGGGTCAGCACGGCGCGAATGCGCGCCAGATCTCGTGCAACCACCGCTTCGAGCAACTGACCGAACAGGGTCAGGTATTCGCTCATCTCGGCCTGGCGTTGTTCCAGCGCGAGATAGTAGAAACGGCTCATGGACGGCTGCAGATTCTCGACGGTCTCTTCCAGGTACGGGTTGTTGGCAAACGGATACGCCGCGCGCATCACGTTGAAACTGTCCTCGACGAAGCTCTTCACATCCTGGCGCTCACAACTGGCGATCAGACGCTGCTGGATCTGCAGGAAAGGCGCCAGTTCGAGTTCTTCCGTCCAGCTTCTGGCCACCGCGAGGCCGAGCAGGATGTAGAGCTCGCTCATCAGTGCGCAAAGGCTGGTGACGTTATGCGGCGTGAGCACCGACACCTGGGCGCCACGGCGCGGCAGGATCACGATGAGGTGCCGGCGCTCGAGGATCAGCAGCGCTTCACGCACCGAGCCGCGGCTGACGTTGAGTGCAGCAGTGACCTTCTGCTCCTGAATCCGCTCCCCTGGCTTGAGCTCGCCGCGAATGATCCGCTCGGCGAGGTGGTGAGCGATCTGCTCAGCGAGGCTGTCCGGTGCCTTGAACGTCATGTCTTTCCTTTAAATCCAATAGCTGCACACAAGCGGCGCAGTGTATCGCACTGGATACCTGTGGCGCAGGGCCATATGCACGGAAACTGGCACGAAATAAGCAAAACTTTGAGCGTCTCCACACCGTTTCATTGCAAGGGCATGTTGCCGTTAATCGGCCAGTCACCGGAAAAACCGTTTTCTTGACTTAAAGGTCAGAATTTAATTGACCCAATAGTCAGAACTGATAGATTCATCGGCAGGTTCAATCACAGATTCCGTTATACCTTTCCAAGATCGCTATCCATTACAAGAAGACGAGGCGCGACCCGTGATCCAGTTTTTGCTGAACCAAGAGCTGAAAACCGAGCATGCTCTGGACCCCAACATGACGGTGCTCAACTATCTGCGTGAGCATTTGCACAAATCCGGCACCAAGGAAGGCTGCGCCAGCGGCGACTGCGGCGCCTGCACCGTGGTGGTGGGCGAGCTGAACACCGATGACGACGGTCAGGATCACCTGAGCTATCGCAGTCTCAATTCGTGCCTGACCTTCGTGGCATCGCTGCATGGCAAACAGCTGATCAGCGTCGAAGACCTCAAGCACCAGGGCGAACTGCACAGCGTGCAAAAGGCCATGGTCGAGTGCCACGGTTCGCAATGCGGCTTCTGTACACCGGGGTTCGTGATGTCGCTGTTTGCCTTGCAGAAGAACAGCAATGAGGCGGACTCGACTCAGGCCAAACACGCTCAGGCCCATGAAGCCCTGGCCGGGAACCTCTGTCGCTGCACCGGCTATCGCCCGATTCTGGCCGCCGCCGAACAGAGCTGCAGCCAGCGTCAGCCCGACCAGTTCGACACCCGCCAGGCGCAGACCATCGCCCGCCTGAAAGCCATCAAACCGCAGGAAACCGCCGAGCTGAACAGCGGCGACAAACGCTGCCTGGTGCCGCTGACCGTCGCGGACCTCGCCGACCTCTACGATTCGTACCCTCAGGCACGCTTGCTGGCCGGCGGCACCGACCTGGCGCTGGAAGTCACGCAGTTCCATCGTCCATTACCGGTGATGATCTACGTCGGCAACGTCGCCGAGATGAAGAAGATCGAACACTTCGACGACCGTATCGAGATCGGCGCCGCCACCGCACTGACCGATTGCTACGAAGCGCTGAGCAGCCAATACCCGGATTTCGGCGAACTGCTGCACCGTTTTGCATCGTTGCAGATCCGCAATCAGGGCACGTTGGGCGGTAATATCGGCAATGCCTCGCCAATTGGCGACTCGCCTCCCCTGCTGATCGCACTGGGCGCGAAGATCGTCCTGCGCAAAGGCGACACGTCTCGCACCCTGGCGCTGGAAGATTACTTCATCGATTACCGCGTGACCGCACGTCAGGAAAGCGAGTTCATCGAGAAGATCATCGTGCCCAAGGCCAATGCCAAACAGGCCTTCCGCGCCTATAAAGTGTCCAAACGTCTGGATGACGACATCTCGGCCGTCTGCGCAGCCTTTCGCCTGCAGGTCGAGAACGGCGCCATCGTCGACGCCCGCGCGGCATTCGGCGGCATGGCGGCGATTCCCAAGCGTGCCGCGAACTGCGAACAGGCGTTGATCGGTCAGCCCTGGACGTCGGCCACCGTCGAGCGCGCCTGTGCTGCGCTGGAAAAAGACTTCACGCCGCTCTCGGATTTCCGCGCCACCAAGGAATACCGCCTGCTGAGCGCGCAGAACCTGCTGCGCAAATACTTCATCGAGCTGCAAACGCCACACATCGAGACTCGGGTGACTGCATATGTCTAATCACGCGCCCCAAAAGACTCAAGAAGAACTGGTCGCCCTGTTCCAGCAGGACCTCACCACCGGCGTTGGCCGCAGCGTCAAGCACGACAGCGCCGACAAGCACGTGTCGGGCGAAGCGATCTACATCGATGACCGGCTGGAGTTTCCCAATCAGCTGCACGTCTATGCGCGGATGTCCGACCGGGCGCACGCGCGAATCGTCAGCGTTGACGTCTCGCCGTGCTACGACTTCGAAGGCGTGCGCATCGCCATTACTCACGAAGACATTCCCGGCCTGAAAGACATCGGCCCGTTGCTGCCCGGCGACCCGCTGCTGGCCATCGACACCGTCGAGTTCGTCGGTCAACCGGTGATTGCCGTGGCGGCGCGCGACCACGAAACCGCGCGCAAAGCAGCGATGGCCGCGATCATCGAATACGAGGATCTGGAGCCGGTGCTCGACGTGGTCGAGGCTTACCGCAAGAAGCATTTCGTGCTCGACAGCCACACCCATCAACGCGGCGATTCAGCCGGGGCGCTGGAAACCGCGCCGAACCGCATTCAAGGCACGCTGCACATTGGCGGCCAGGAACACTTCTACCTGGAGACGCAAATCTCCTCGGTGATGCCGACCGAAGATGGCGGCATGATCGTTTACTGCTCCACGCAAAACCCGACCGAAGTACAGAAGCTCGTCGCCGAAGTGCTCGACGTGTCGATGAACAAGGTGGTCGTGGACATGCGTCGCATGGGCGGCGGTTTCGGTGGCAAAGAAACACAGGCGGCGAGCCCTGCCTGCCTTTGCGCCGTGGTGGCGCGGCTCACCGGTCAGCCGACCAAGATGCGCCTGCCGCGCGTCGAAGACATGATGATGACCGGCAAGCGCCACCCCTTCTACGTCGAGTACGACGTGGGCTTCGACAACGACGGCCGTCTGCACGGGATTCAGCTGGAACTGGCGGGCAATTGCGGCTGCTCCCCTGACCTGTCGGCCTCGATCGTCGACCGGGCGATGTTCCACGCCGACAACTCGTACTACCTGGGCGATGCCACCATCAACGGCCATCGCTGCAAGACCAACACTGCTTCCAATACGGCCTACCGCGGCTTCGGCGGCCCGCAGGGCATGGTCGCCATCGAAGAAGTGATGGACGCGATTGCCCGGCATCTGGGCAAGGATCCGCTGGCCGTGCGCAAGGCCAACTACTACGGCAAGACCGAGCGCAACGTCACGCACTACTATCAGACCGTCGAGCACAACATGCTTGAAGAGATGACCGCCGAACTGGAAGAAAGCAGTCAGTACGCGGAGCGTCGCAAGGCGATCATGGCCTACAACGCCAACAGCCCGATCCTCAAGAAAGGCCTGGCGCTGACCCCGGTGAAGTTCGGTATTTCCTTTACCGCCAGCTTCCTCAATCAGGCCGGTGCGCTGATCCACATTTACACCGATGGGAGCATTCACCTGAACCATGGCGGTACCGAGATGGGCCAAGGCTTGAACACCAAGGTCGCGCAGGTCGTGGCGGAAGTGTTTCAGGTCAGCATTGACCGCGTGCAGATCACTGCGACCAACACGGACAAAGTGCCGAACACCTCGCCCACCGCAGCGTCCAGCGGCGCGGACCTGAACGGCAAGGCGGCACAGAATGCAGCCGAAACCATCAAGCAACGGCTGATCGAGTTCGCGGCAAAACACTATCAGTGCGAAGCGTCGCAGGTCGAGTTCCGCAACGGCCACGTGCGCGTCGGCGAGCAGGTGATCAGCTTCGACACCCTGGCGCAGCAGGCATGGATGGGGCAGGTGTCGCTGTCGAGCACCGGCTATTACAAAACGCCGAAGATCTACTACGACCGCAGTCAGGCACGCGGCCGGCCGTTCTACTACTTCGCTTTTGGCGCGGCGTGCACCGAGGTGATCGTCGACACACTGACCGGCGAGTACAAAATGCTGCGCACCGACATCCTGCATGACGTCGGCGCCTCGCTGAACCCGGCGATCGACATCGGTCAGGTCGAGGGCGGCTACATTCAAGGCATGGGCTGGTTGACCACCGAAGAACTGGTGTGGAACGCCAAAGGCAAGCTGATGACCAACGGTCCGGCCGGCTACAAGATCCCGGCGGTGGCAGACATGCCAGCCGACTTGCGCGTAAAACTGGTGGAGAACCGCAAGAACCCCGAAGACACGGTGTTCCACTCCAAGGCCGTGGGTGAACCGCCGTTCATGCTGGGGATCGCGGCGTGGTGTGCGATCAAGGATGCGGTGGCGAGCCTGGGCGATTACCGGCACCAGCCGAAGATCGACGCACCGGCAACACCGGAGCGAGTGCTGTGGGGGTGTGAGCAGATGCGCCAGTTGAAGGCCGCAGCGCCGGAAGCGGAAGGCGTGGCCCATGAGCTGACGGTTTCGCCGGTTTAACAGACTGTCGTCTGGACCGACGCCATCGCGGATGAATCCGCTCCCACAGGAGGTACGCGGTAAACCTGTGGGAGCGAATTCATTCGCGATTGGCCAGAAGGACCGACGTAGTTTGCCGGGATTGTTGGGGTGTCCGCACCGCCCTATCGCGAGCAAGCTCACTCCTACAGTAGGAACACGGTCCCTTGTAGGCGTGAGCTTGCTCGCGATGACGCCCGAAAGGACAACCAGAATTTTTGATCTGCCACACAGGTGATCAGGAGAAACACATGAACAACTGGATCAGCGCCCTCGCCGAGTTGCAAACCCAAGGTGAAGCCTGCGTGCTGGTGACCATCATCGAGGAGCGTGGCTCAACGCCGCGCAATGCGGGCTCGAAGATGGTGGTCAGCGCCGAGCGGATCTACGACACCATCGGCGGCGGCCATCTGGAATACAAGGCCATGGCGATTGCCCGTGAAATGCTCGACAGCGGCAGCCAGCAAACGCGGCTGGAGCGCTTCAGCCTGGGCGCCAGCCTGGGTCAGTGCTGTGGCGGCGTGAACGTCTTGCTGTTCGAACCGATGGGCCAGCCGCACGCACAGATCGCGGTCTTCGGTGCAGGCCATGTCGGCCGCGCGCTGGTGCCGCTGCTCGCCAGCCTGCCGTGTCGCGTGCGCTGGATCGACTCGCGGGACGCCGAATTTCCGGCGCACCTGCCTGAAGGCGTGACCAAAATCGTCAGCGAGGAGGTCGTCGATGAAGTGGACAATCTGCCCGCCGGCAGTTACTGCATCGTCATGACCCACAACCATCAACTGGACCTGGAGCTCACCGCCGCGATTCTCAAGCGCGGTGACTTCACTTGGTTCGGCCTGATTGGCTCGAAAACCAAACGCGCGAAATTCGAACACCGTTTGCGTGATCGCGGCTTCGATCCGGCCCTGGTTCAGCGCATGCGCTGCCCGATGGGCCTGGCCGAGGTGAAGGGCAAGCTGCCGATAGAGATTGCGGTCTCGGTCGCCGCAGAAGTGATCGCCACCTACAACGCCTGCTTCGGCATGGAGAGCGGTGAGCAACGCTCAAACGCCGAACCTGTTGCCAAGCTGCTGCCGGTCTCGCGCCGCAGTCAGGCTCAATGAATTAAGACGAACGAATCCTGAACATGACTATTGAAAAGAAAGCTTACCGCGCCGCCATCGTCCACAGCATCGCCGACCCTGCCGAGGTAGTCGTCGAAGCCTCCTACGAGTATTTCGAAGACGGCCTGATGGTGGTCGAGAACGGCAAAATCACGGCCGTCGGCCACACCCGAGACCTCCTTGGCAGCCTCGCCAGCGACGTCGAAGTGGTGACCTACACGGACGCGCTGATCACCGCCGGCTTCATCGACACCCACATCCATCTGCCGCAGACCGGCATGGTCGGCTCGTACGGCGAACAGTTGCTGGACTGGCTCAACACCTACGTCTTCCCGGTCGAGCGGCAGTTTGCCGACCCTGGCCACGCTGCTGAAGTGTCCGATATTTTCATCAAGGAACTGCTGCGCAACGGCACCACCACTGCGCTGGTGTTCGGCAGCCGTCACAAGGAATCGGTGGACGCATTCTTCACCGCCGCCGAGAAGCTCAACCTGCGCATGATCGCCGGCAAGGTGATGATGGACCGCAATGCCCCGGATTATCTGGTGGACACCGCCGAGTCCAGTTACGTCGACAGCAAGGCGCTGATCGAGCGCTGGCACGGCAAGGGTCGCTTGCATTACGCCGTCACGCCGCGCTTTGCGCCGACCAGTACACCGGAGCAGCTCACCCTTGCGGGCCAACTGCTGACCGAGTACCCGGACCTGTACATGCAGACCCACATCAGTGAAAACCTGAAGGAAGTCGAATGGGTTAAAGCGTTGTTTCCGGAGCGCAAGAACTACCTGGACGTCTACGACCATTTCAAACTATTGGGCGAGCGGTCGGTGTTTGCGCATGGGGTGCATCTGTGTGATCAGGAATGCGAGCGCCTGGCGCAAACCGGCTCGGCCATCGCCTTCTGCCCCACGTCCAACTTTTTCCTCGGCAGCGGGCTGTTCAACTTGCCGATGGCCGAGCGGCACAAGGTCAATGTCGGCCTGGGCACCGACGTTGGCGGCGGCACCAGCTTCTCGATCCTGCAGACGCTGAACGAGGCGTATAAGGTGATGCAACTGCAAGGCGCCAAGCTGAGCCCGTTCAAGTCGCTGTACCTGGCGACGCTCGGCGGTGCGCGAGCGCTGCGTCTGGAAGACAAGATCGGCAACCTGCATGAAGGCACCGAGGCCGACTTCGTGGTGCTGGACTTCAACGCCACGCCGCTGCTGTCCTATCGCATGAAACAGGCGACCAGTATTGAAGAGAAGTTGTTCGTGCTGATGACGCTGGGGGATGACAGGACGGTCAGCGAGACGTATTCGGCGGGGGTTTTGGTGCATAAGCGCTGAGGCTCGAAGCCTGGTGTCATGAGCGCGCCCTTTCTGATCGCTCCCACGCTCTGCGTGGTAGCGCCTTTCTCGGCGCTCTGCGTCGACTTTGGACGCGGAGCGTCCAGGGATGCATTCCCACGCGGAGCGTGGGAACGATCAAACTCCATCAAACCGACGTGCTGCGCCCCGCTTTCTTCTTCGGCAGCATCAGGTGCGAGAACACCGCGTGCAGGTCGTCCGACGCGCTTTCTTCGTCGAGGTTGAGCTTGCTGTCGATGTGGTCCATGTGGTGCATCATCAGGTTCACCGCCAGCGCCGCGTCGCGGGCTTCGATGGCGTCGATCAGTTGGGTGTGCTCATCGTAGGAACAGTGCGAGCGGTTGCCGCTTTCGTACTGGGCGATGATCAGCGATGTCTGGGACACCAGGCTGCGCTGGAAGCTGATCAGCGGCGCATTCTTCGCCGCCTCTGCCAGTTTCAGGTGAAACTCGCCGGACAGACGAATGCCCGCCCCGCGATCGCCCCTGGAAAAACTGTCGCGCTCGTCACTGACCATCTTGCGCAGTTCAGTGAGCTGCTCGGCCGTCGCGTGCTCGACGGCGAGTTCCGTGATCGCCTTCTCGACCATGCGGCGAGCGAAGAACACCTGGCGCGCTTCTTCAACGCTTGGGCTCGCAACCACCGCGCCACGGTTCGGACGCAACAACACCACCCCTTCATGGGCCAGGCGCGACAAGGCACGACGGATGATGGTGCGGCTGACCCCGAAGATCTCGCCCAGCGCTTCTTCGCTCAGCTTGGTGCCGGGCGCCAGCCGCTGCTCGAGGATGGCCTCGAAGATGTGCGCGTAGACGATGTCGTCCTGGGTGCCGCTGCGGCCAGCCTTGGCGGCGCGCGGTTGTTTCTTGAGGGGTTGCAGCTGATCGTTCATGGGCACTCGTAAGAACTGAATCCGGCGCGGGGCCGTGACCGTGATCGGTAATGAGCAAATCAATAGCAGATATCGCCCAAAAGTCACAGTAAAAGTAATGGCGCATTGTACACAGTGTGCAAAGTCTGAACACGCTTCTGCTCATCAAGCCGTTATGCACACAATCCCGAAAATACTCACGACAAAACCAAAAACATTATTTGCAATTTTTGTATACAAAAGCATAATTCGCTCGTGCACGTTTCTGACCTTTCAGTCAACAAATCACACTGACAGGTCAAGTCGCCTCACGGAGCAGTTACCGGCTCTGAAAAAAACAACAAAAACGTTCCGAGGAATTCACTGTGGAAAGTCGCAAAACCGAAGCCGCGCCGCTGGATGCCACTCAACTTGAAGCCACCGATCTCAAAAGCATGCCGCCTCGCACCGGTCTGCTTGAACGCATCTTCAAGTTGAGCCTGCATGGCACGACGGTCAAAACCGAGCTGCTGGCGGGGCTGACGACCTTCATCACCATGGCTTACATCATCTTCGTCAACCCGAACATCATGGCCGACGCCGGTATCGATCATGGTGCTGCCTTCGTGGCCACCTGCATCGCTGCCGCGCTGGGTTGCCTGTTGATGGGCCTTTACGCCAACTGGCCCGTCGGCCTGGCGCCAGGCATGGGCCTGAACGCATTCTTTACCTACACCGTGGTCGGCACCATGGGCTACAGCTGGCAAACGGCGCTGGGCGCGGTGTTCATCTCGGGGCTGATCTTCATGGTCCTGACCCTGTCGCGCATTCGTGAATGGCTGCTCAACAGCATCCCGGTGAGCCTGCGCTTTGCCATGGGCGCCGGTGTCGGCCTGTTCCTCGGGCTGATCGGCCTGAAGACTGCGGGCATCGTGGTCGACAGCCCTGCAACATTGATCAAGCTGGGTTCGCTGCGTGAGCCTGGCCCGTTGCTGGCCGCCATCTGCTTCCTGATGATTGCCGTGCTCAGTTATCACCGCGTGTTCGGTGCGATCCTGATCAGCATCATTACCGTGACGCTGGCGGGCTGGGGCCTGGGGCTGGTGCATTACAACGGCATCTTTTCGACCCCGCCGAGCCTGGCGCCGACCTGGATGGCGATGGACGTCGCAGGCGTTTTCAACGTCAGCATGATCAGCGTGGTCCTGGCCTTCCTCTTCGTGCACATGTTCGACACCGCAGGCACGTTGATGGGCGTGGCCCAGCGCGCAGGTCTGGTCAATGACGACGGCCGCATCGAGAACCTGTCCCGCGCCCTCAAGGCCGACAGCGCCTCAAGCGTGTTCGGCGCGATGGTCGGTGTGCCGCCGGTCACCAGCTATGTGGAAAGTGCTTCGGGTGTGGCCGCCGGTGGTCGTACTGGCCTGACCGCGGTGACGGTCGGTGTCTTGTTCGTCGCGGCGATGTTCTTCGCGCCGCTGGCTGGCATGATTCCCGCTTATGCGACCGCAGGGGCATTGATCTACGTGGCGATGTTGATGATGGGCGGCATGGCGCACATCGAATGGGACGAGGCGACCGACGCGATCCCCGCCATCGTGACCGCGATCATGATGCCGCTGACGTTCTCGGTCGCTGACGGGATTGCGCTGGGCTTCATCACCTACGTGGTGCTGAAAGCCTGCACCGGGCGACACAAAGAGATTTCAGTGAGCCTTTGGGCGCTGTGTGCGATCTTCATTGCCAAGTTTGTGTTTTTGTAAGCCCGTATGAATACCCAAATGTAGGAGCGCGCTTGCCGGCGATGCGTCATCTCAGCCAGGGATCTGGTGACGGAAAGAACGCAATCGCGGGCAAGCGCGCTCCTACAAGGGTTCTACATCAACGCCGAAAGGCGTTTTTGCTTTTCTGATGTTCAACAAGGAGAAACCCGCATGACCCTGGAAACCTGGCTGCTGTTCAGCGGCGCTGCGCTGGTGGTGATTCTGATCCCGGGACCGCTGTCGCTGCTGATGATTGGCAACAGCCTCAACTATGGCCTGCTGCGTTCTTACCCGGCGTTTCTCGGCGGGGTCTGCGCCTCGATCTGCCTGCTCAGTGCGTCGGCGCTGGGCTTGGGCGCCTTGCTGATGGCGTCGGAACAGGGGTTCAGCGCGCTGAAGATCGTCGGCGGGCTGTACCTGTTCTATCTGGCCTGGCAAAGCTGGAAACAATCACGCCAGCCCGCAACAGGCGCCGACGTGCCTGGCGCGATCAGTCATCCAGGGTTCGGCTCACTGTTCTGGCGCGCCTTCGTACTCGGCGGCAGTAACCCCAAAGACATTCTGTTCTTCGCCGCTTTTCTGCCGCAGTTCCTCAAGGCCGACCAACCCTTCCTCGGCCAACTGCTCACGATGATCATCACCTGGACCCTGCTCGACCTGGCCTGCAAGCTGTTCTACGGCCTCAGCGCCCAGAGCGCGGCGCGTTACCTGCGCACCGGCAAGGGTCAGAGCTGGTTCAACCGTATCAGCGCCGGGCTGTTTGGTACGGCGGGGACGGCGGCGTTGATCAGTCATTGATGCCGCACACGCCTCGCCCTTGTAGGAGCGTGGCTTGTCCCGCGATCGGCGACGCAGTCGTCGTAAAACATGTGAATGCGCCTATCAGATATTGCCAATGCATATGAGTTTACGACTGCTGCGCAGCCGATCGCGGGACAAGCCACGCTCCTACAGTCATGAAGCGTCAGCACCGTTTTCACCAGACGAAAAAAAGCCCGCAGTGTGGGGCGGGCAAGAGGAACAGGGGCAAAGCAATGAAGCGGGTGAAACGGGATGGCTAGCTGCCGCGATAGGTCGAATAGCTGTAAGGCGAAATCAGCAGAGGCACATGGTAGTGGTCCTGAGCGGCATCGATGCCGAAGCGCAGCACGACTTCATCCAGAAAGGCTTGATCACCCAGCTTGACGCCTTTGTCGCGGTAGTAGTCCCCCGCGCTGAATTGCAGCTGGTAGACACCTGAACGGTAATCATCGCCCTGTAACAAGGGGGCGTCGCAGCGGCCGTCGCTGTTGGTCAGCGCTTCGGCGACTTTCTCGAGGCGCTCGCCTTCGACCCTGTACAGGGCAATCCGGATTCCGCTGCCGGGGCAGCCGTGCGCGGCGTCCAGTACGTGTGTGGTCAGTCGTCCCATGGCGTGTCAGTGCCTCATTGGTGGTTGGATGTCGAGGAGCCGCACCCATTTGGTGCCGTGATGGCAATCCTTCGGGTGCGACCGATGACCGATTAAGACACTTTTCAAAAATATTGTACACAATAAAAATCAGATTTTATGACGCGAGCGCCGCTCGACTACCGACACGCCCGAATTCACGGGCATCTCGGAAATTATTAGGGTTTTTCCACGGATCCTGACCACTCAGGCAAGTTTCTTGCAGTGACGTACGGCACAGAAAAAGCGAAAAAACAGGCTTACAAATCCGAAATAAAGTTGTATACAATCTACCCATCGCAGCGGCGGCCTGATGATTCAACGAAGGCCCTGCCACAGACAACACGTAGATAAGGAAGATTGCAGTGAGCGCCGACTATCCACGCGACCTGATCGGTTACGGCAGTAACCCGCCCCACCCACACTGGCCAGGCAATGCCCGGATCGCGCTGTCGTTCGTACTCAACTACGAGGAAGGCGGCGAGCGCAACATTCTGCACGGCGACAAGGAATCCGAAGCGTTCCTGTCCGAAATGGTCGCGGCGCAACCGCTGCAAGGCCAGCGCAACATGAGCATGGAGTCGCTGTACGAATACGGCAGCCGTGCCGGTGTGTGGCGCATCCTCAAGCTGTTCAAGCAATTCGACATCCCGTTGACGATCTTCGCCGTGGCCATGGCCGCGCAGCGCCACCCGGACGTCATCCGCGCGATGGTTGAAGCCGGTCACGAGATCTGCAGCCACGGTTACCGCTGGATCGACTATCAGAACATGGACGAGGCGCAGGAACGCGAGCACATGCTCGAAGCGATCCGCATCCTCACCGAGCTCACCGGCGAACGCCCGCTGGGCTGGTACACCGGTCGCACCGGCCCCAACACCCGTCGGCTGGTGATGGAAGAAGGCAGTTTTCTTTATGACTGCGACACCTACGACGACGACCTGCCCTACTGGGAACCCAACAACCCGACCGGCAAACCTCACCTGGTGATTCCCTACACGCTGGACACCAACGACATGCGCTTCACCCAGGTGCAAGGCTTCAACAAGGGTGACGACTTTTTCGATTACCTGAAGGACGCCTTCGACGTGCTGTACGCCGAAGGCGCCGACGCGCCGAAAATGCTGTCGATCGGTCTGCACTGCCGCCTGATCGGCCGCCCTGCCCGCCTCGCTTCGCTGCAGCGTTTCCTTGAATACGTCAAAGGCCATGAGCAGGTGTGGTTTGCCCGTCGCGTCGAAATCGCTCGCCATTGGCATGACGTCCATCCCTTCAAGGGAGACGCAAAATGAGCCGTTTCCAGACCCTGACACCCTCTTCCTTGAGCCGTGAAGACTTTGTAAAAGCCTTCGCCGACATCTACGAGCATTCCCCTTGGGTCGCCGAGAAAGCCTATGACCTGGGGCACGACAGCGACATCGATGACATCGACGTCCTGCATGCACGTATGAGCGATATCCTGTTGAGCGCCGATCGCGCCACGCAACTGGCACTGATCAACGCTCACCCGGATCTTGCCGGCAAAGCCGCCGTGCAAGGCCAACTGACCGAAGCCAGCACAAATGAACAGGCTGGCGCCGGTATCCACCAATGCACGGCTGAAGAGTTCGCACGCTTCACCGAGCTGAACGACGCCTACAAGGCCACGTTCGCGTTCCCCTTCATCATGGCGGTAAAAGGCAGCAACCGGCATCAGATCCTCGCGGCGTTCGAGACGCGCATTCACAACTCGCCCGACGTCGAGTTCGCGTGCGCGCTGGCCGAAATCAACAAGATCGCGATGTTCCGTTTGCAGACCCTTTGAGCCGTGACCATCCCCACGCCCACTACCAGAGGCAGACAATAATGAAAGCTTACGCCGTACCCTTCGAAAAATTCGTCAATCTTGCCGACGCCCGTCTGGGCACCAAAATCATTTCCGTCACCGACGACTGGTTCGCCGATGCCAACCGCCTGTTCCAGCCGACCCCGGCCGTATGGAAAGAAGGCGTGTTCGATGACAACGGCAAGTGGATGGACGGCTGGGAATCGCGCCGCAAGCGCTTCGAAGGTTATGACAGCGCGGTGATTCGCCTGGGCGTGGCCGGTTCGATCAAAGGTGTGGACATCGACACCTCGTACTTCACCGGTAACTACCCGCCATCGGCCTCGCTGGAAGCCTGCTTCCTGGCCTCGGGCGAGCCAGACGAAAGCACCGAGTGGACCGAAGTGCTGCCCGCCGTGGAGCTCAAAGGCGACAGCCATCACTACCACGAAATCAGCGACACCAAGGCCTACAGCCACCTGCGGTTCAACATCTACCCGGACGGCGGCGTGGCGCGTCTGCGCGTGTACGGCGTGCCGCACCGCGACTGGTCTGCCGTGGGCGACAACGAACAGGTCGATCTGGCCGCGGCGCTCAATGGTGGTCGCGCACTGGCCTGCTCCGACGAGCACTTCGGCCGCATGAGCAACATCCTCAACCCGGGCCGTGGCGTGAACATGGGCGACGGCTGGGAAACGGCACGTCGTCGCACGCCTGGTAACGACTGGGTCATCGTGGCCCTGGGTCATGCCGGTGAAGTCGAGCAGATTGTCGTCGACACCCTGCACTTCAAAGGCAACTACCCGGACAGCTGCTCGATTCAGGGCGCCTACGTCAAAGGTGGCACCGACAGCCAGATCGAGACCCAGAGCCTGTTCTGGCGCGAACTGCTGCCGAGCCAGAAGCTGGAAATGCACGCCGAGCATAGCTTCGTCGAGCAGATCAAAAGCCTGGGCCCGATCACCCACATCCGCCTGAACGTTTTCCCGGACGGCGGTGTGAGCCGGTTGCGCGTGTTGGGTAAGGTCGCGAAGTAATGCTGAGTCTGTAGGAGCGTGGCTTGTCCCGCGATCTGTCGCGAAGCGGCAGTGATACCGGCAAATTCGGTGTATCAGACCGACCGCATCTCTCGGATTTACGACGACTGCGTCGCCGATCGCGGGACAAGCCGCGCTCCTACAGAAGATCGCGTAAAGACAAAAATTGCTGTGTTTTCATTTACGAATTTCGAGAAAGAAGAACCCGCATGCGCACACTGACTATCGAGCCGTTGACCAAAGAAGCCTTCGCCCCTTTCGGTGATGTCATCGAAACCGATGGCAGCGATCATTTCATGATCAACAACGGCTCGACCATGCGCTTTCATCGTCTGGCGACCGTGGAAACGGCCACCCCGGACGACCAGGCGATCATCAGCATCTTCCGCGCCGACGCGCAGGACATGCCATTGACCGTCAGCATGCTGGAGCGCCATCCGCTGGGCAGCCAGGCTTTCATTCCGCTGCTAGGCAACCCTTTTCTGGTCGTGGTCGCGCCATTTGGCGATGTACCTGAGCCAGAGTTGACCCGCGCCTTCATTTCCAATGGCAGGCAGGGTGTTAATTACCATCGCGGCGTCTGGCACCACCCGGTGCTGACGATCGAAAAGCGGGATGACTTCCTGGTGGTTGATCGCAGTGGCAGTGGCAATAACTGCGATGAGCATTTCTTCGAAGAGAGTCAGAAGATGATTCTCGATCCCCAAAAATAATGAGGGTCTGACCGCTCGTTAAGTGGCGGAAGACTAACGGTAAAGACTGTGGCTGCACATCTGATGGAATGGCTGAATCTGGGCGTGCGCTGGATTCACATGATCGTCGGGATCGCCTGGATCGGCGCGTCCTTTTACTTCGTCTGGCTGGAGAACAACCTCAACCGCGCCAACCCGCGCGACGGGCTTTCGGGGGATCTGTGGGCGATCCACGGTGGCGGTATCTACCACCTGGAAAAATACAAGCTGGCCCCGCCGACCATGCCGGACAACCTGCACTGGTTCAAATGGGAAGCCTACTGGACCTGGATGTCGGGCATCGTGCTGCTGTGCATCGTGTTCTATTCCAACCCTACCCTTTACCTGCTGGCCCCCGGCAGCACGCTGAGCGGCGGCGAAGGCATCGCCATCGGCGTCGGTGCGTTGATTGCCAGCTGGTTCATCTATGACCTGCTCTGCGACTCGCCACTGGGCAAGCGTCCCGGCCTGTTGGGTCTGGTGCTGTTCGTGCTGGTCATCGGCGCGTGCTACGGCTTCAGCCAGGTGTTCAGCGGTCGAGGTGCGTACCTGCACACCGGCGCGATCATCGGCACCATCATGGTCGGCAACGTGTTCCGCATCATCATGCCGGCGCAGCGCGCGCTGGTCGCGGCCATTGCAGAGAACCGCACGCCGGACCCGATGCTGCCAGCCAAAGGCCTGCTGCGTTCGCGTCACAACAACTATTTCACTTTGCCGGTGCTGTTCATCATGATCAGCAACCACTTCCCGAGCACCTACGGCAGTCAGTACAACTGGCTGATTCTGGCGGCGATCGCGGTGTGTGCGGTGCTGGTGCGTCACTACTTCAACACCCGTCACAACAGCCACAAATTTGCTTGGGCCTTGCCGGTCGGCGCATTGGGCATGATCTGCCTGGCTTACGTGACGGGCCCTGCGCAAATGCCGCGTGGTCCGGAGGTCGCCAGGATCGAATACCAGCCGCTGCCTGCCACGGCGATTGGCGGTCACCGTGCCGATGAACCCAAACCGGAAGTCGCGCCTGCCCCTGCTCCGGCCGCAGCGCCTGCACAGGCCAGCAACGGCGGTGGTGTGGATTTCGACAAGGTGCACAGCGTAATTCAGGAGCGCTGCGCGGTCTGCCACTCGGCCAAACCGACCAGCCCGCTGTTCAGCAGCGCACCGGCCGGGATCATGTTCGACACCCCGCAACAGATCCAGCAACTGGCGCCGCGCATCCAGGCCCAGGCCGTGACCGCGCAGATCATGCCGCTGGGCAACATCACCCAGATGACTCAACAGGAACGCGACCTGCTTGGGCAGTGGATTGATAAGGGGGCGCAGACGAATTAAGCGGCCGAGCCACGCGCCCAGTGTAGGAGCGTGGCTTGTCCCGCGATCGGCTGCGAAGCAGTCGTGAATTCGGTGAACGCGGTGTATCTGAAAAACCGCATCGCTGCCGTTACGACGACTTCGTCGCCGATCGCGGGACAAGCCTCGCTCCTACAGAGAATGTGCTCAACCAACGTTTCACCGCCCAGCCGCAACGGGCGTACTCAAAAAATAAGAACAAATGAGGTGTTGCATGTCCGAGTCAACTCACGCGCGCATCCCTGCTGCGCCACCACGACAGCCCCTGCCACTGATGCAACTGATTCTGGTGGGCCTGCAACACGTCCTGTTGATGTACGGGGGTGCCGTGGCGGTGCCGCTGATCATCGGCCAGGCCGCTGGCCTCTCCCGTGAAGAAATCGCCTTTTTGATCAACGCTGACCTGCTCGTCGCCGGCATCGCCACCGTGGTGCAGTCGCTGGGCATCGGCCCACTGGGCATTCGCATGCCGATCATGATGGGCGCCAGCTTCGCCGCCGTCGGCAGCATGGTCGCCATGGCAGGCATGCCGGGCGTGGGCTTGCCGGGTATCTTCGGCGCAACCATCGCGGCCGGGTTCTTCGGCATGCTGATCGCGCCGTTCATGTCGAAAATCGTCCGCTTCTTTCCACCGCTCGTCACCGGCACCGTCATCACCTCGATCGGTTTGTCGCTGTTTCCCGTCGCGGTGAACTGGGCGGGCGGCGGCAACAAAGCGGTCAGCTTCGGCGACCCGCTTTATCTGGGCGTCGCTGCTCTCGTGCTGCTGACCATCCTGCTGATCAATCGCTTCATGCGCGGTTTCTGGGTCAACATTTCGGTGCTGATCGGCATGGGCCTGGGCTACATCCTTTCCGGCTTCATCGGCATGGTCGACCTCAGCGGGCTGGCCCAGGCCGACTGGGTGAAAGTGGTCACGCCGCTGCACTTCGGCATGCCGCAGTTCAGCCTCGCACCGATCCTCTCGATGTGCCTGGTGGTGGTGATCATTTTCGTCGAGTCCACCGGGATGTTTCTGGCGCTGGGCAAGATCACCGATCGCGAAGTCACACCCGGCATGCTGCGTCGCGGCTTGCTATGCGATGCCGCAGCCTCGTTCCTCGCCGGTTTCCTCAACACCTTCACCCACTCCTCGTTCGCTCAAAACATCGGCCTGGTGCAGATGACCGGCGTGCGTTGCCGCTCGGTGACCATCGTCGCCGGTGGTTTCCTGATCCTCCTCAGCCTGCTGCCCAAAGCGGCGTACCTTGTGGCGTCGATTCCGCCTGCAGTCCTGGGCGGCGCGGCCATCGCGATGTTTGGCATGGTGGCGGCGACGGGTATCAAGATCCTTCAGGAAGCCGATATCTCTGATCGCCGCAACCAGTTGCTGGTCGCGGTGAGCATCGGCATGGGCCTGATCCCGGTGGTACGGCCTGAGTTTTTCAGCCAGTTGCCTCACTGGATGGGCCCGATCACCCACAGCGGCATCGCGATGGCGACCCTGAGCGCAGTGCTGTTGAACCTGCTGTTCAACGTGTTAGGCGGTGCCGAACGCGCAGCCATGGCCGGGCCGGCACACTCGCACTAAACCCACTGCCCTGTTTTCGACTCGGGTGCTCTGTCGCAGAGCACTTGAGGACGGCTGCGCGAGTCAGTATCCTCCGCCGCCGCTCGAAATCAGCCCGGAACGACCGCTGACTTTATCCTGACTGGTCGGACAGATTACCGATCAGTCTCAACACACTCGAAAAGGCACGAAGAAATCCGCGAATCGACTGTTTTCTAAACAGCCGACGAGACTTTTTTGTCTTTTTTCAGGGTGTTGGCTCAGCTCTTGCTATCAACACAAAGCTGACCAATTAGACAACTTAATCAGCAAAAAAAAGGCGCCTGGACAGAGCGTCAACCATGGGCAACAACGACTTTCAACCTTAGGGAGTAACCGCATGAACCGTACGCTTTCCAGCCTGATGGCCGCAGGTAGCCTGCTTGCCGCCGCTCCGGCCATGTCCGGCGATCTGCTGCAGTGGCAGAGCAACAGCCTGACGTACCTTTACGGCAAAGACTTCGCCGTGAACCCGGAAATTCAGCAAACCTTTACCTTTGAACATGCTGATGGCTGGAAATACGGCGACAACTTCCTGTTCGTCGATAACATCTTCTACAACGGCAAGAAAGATGCGGGTGTGGGCAATAACACCCTGTACGGTGAGTTCTCCCCTCGCCTGTCCCTGGGCAAGATCTTCGATCAGAAATTCGAGCTGGGTCCAATCAAGGACGTGCTGCTGGCAGGCACTTACGAGTTCGGCGAAGGCGATGTCGAGTCCTACCTCATCGGTCCGGGCTTTGACCTGAACATCCCGGGCTTCGACTACTTCCAGCTGAACTTCTACAAGCGTTATAACGACGGTCATCGTGCCGGCTACGGCGCCTGGCAGATCACCCCGGTCTGGTCCTACACCATTCCCGTGGGCAAGTCCGACATCCTGATCGACGGTTTCATGGACTGGGTCGTGGACAACAAGCAGTCCAACACCAAAGGCGACTACCACTCCAACCTGCACTTCAACCCGCAGATCAAGTACGACCTGGGCAAAGCGATGAACCTGCCGGAAAGACAGTTGTACGTGGGTATCGAGTATGACTACTGGACCAACAAGTACGGGATCAACGACACCCGTTACTTCGACACCGACCAGAACACCGCGAGTTTGCTGGTGAAAGTGTTTTTCTGACGTCGCTGCGGTGCGCACACGGTCGCGTGCGCACTGCCTGACCGATTGGCTGATCATCCATTGCGCTGCTTCTGCCACCTCCACTTGGGCGCAGGGATGAAGGTTCATCTTCGATTGAGGAATGAACTCGCCTTTCCAGACAGGCTTGACAACGCACTGCGCCAACCGCTGCGGGACGATCCGTTTGCCCTGACGTTCGAAGGCACTGCGACGGGCGTTGCAGGTCTGGCGATCGGTTTTCTGCCCTCCCGAACTGCAGGCGGCTTGGACGCTGAAAGCATCTCTTGGCGGGTCAGTGCGTTCGCCGCTTCGGCATGGCCTTCGCCGGTTGAATCAATCCGCTTCAATATCTTCAACCCGAAAGTGAGCGTTGATGCTTCCGTTAATGGCTCCCAAACCCTTTGATCTTTTAAAAAAGAGATAAGCGGTTGCTTGTCCGGGATTTTAAAGCGCTCAATGGCATCGGCGTAGTCTTCAGGTGACTGTAATTCGCTCAACCGTGGGATTGAGCTGAAATCTCTCGGTTCGGAAATCGGTCGATACTGCACGGTCGAGCCTGGAGCGAACTCCTCAAACAACGCCTGAACATCAATATTCGCTGGGGGTTTGTAATGACCGGAATGGTTGTCGGCGATCAACTGCCCGTCTTCCATGCGAAGAACGCCAGCAACCAGCGGCAGCCCCATAGCTGGCTGAATTCCCATGTGTTGCTGGTAAGTATTGGTAAACAGGCGCAGTCGCTGCTCAGCGTCTCGGAAAAAGGCAATCGCGCTGCCGTCTTCGGACAATTCCCATCTGGGGCGTTCCTCTTTGTAAACGGTCATCCCTCGACCGTAGACTTCGTCCCTGGCGTGAAACTGCCTACTCTCTGTGTCCCATTGCAGTTCCTCAAACCAGCCAGTACTGATTGATCGGGCTTCAATGCTCATGATGTCGCTGACGAATATGTCGGCAGGAATAGTGATTAACCCCTGAAAGTCAGAACAGCTAATCGGGTTGTCAGCAACCATGCGATAAAGATTCAGCCCGTCCACATTCCCCGCTGGATCCGGACTGACCCACCGCTGCAACCACGGCGCGTAATACCGCAGTCCATAATAATAAAGCCCTGTCGCATCCCGCTCTTTCCCTGAATACCGCACGACTTTGTATTTGGCCTCCACGGCACTGCGTCCTACCCACCATGCGGTGCCGCCGTACGGGTAATAGCCTTCATGACTGATGAGGTGTGCGGCGTCATCGAGTTCCAGCGTGGCTGAGCCAAGATGATCGCTAATGTTGTAGCGCAGTTGGTCGTTAACCACCTCATCCGGCTTGCCCGAGTCCCAGCGCAACATGCGCACGGTGCAACGTCCTGCCTCGACCGTCAGCACGTGCCTGACTTCTGCGGTGGCGTCATTACGATGGATTTCCAGGCCTGGCAAATAACGAACGTCACCTGTCAGGGTAAGGCTGCGGGTCTGTGCAAAACGCACTTTTCGCACACGCTGGCCGTCACCGTCGTAACGATAAAGCTCGCCATCGTTCGGGCCGTCGTCCCGAACCACCGACGTGATATCGCTGAGCTGGTTCCGCGCGTCCCAGTGCATAATTTGACCGGGCTGGAGTTCGATGAGATTGCCGTTGCCATCAAATCCGGCAGCAATCTGCTCATCACCGGGAAGCGAACCGTCCGCACGCTGAGGCACGCTGCGATTGCTGGTCGTCGACGTTGCCATGCGCCACGTGTCGGTCCCGCTGTGATGACGGGCAATCAGGTTGCCGCCCGGGTCGTAGTCAAAGCGCTGGGTGTAATTGATCAGGCAACCGGCATCCAGGGGCAACGTCTGAAATGAAGGCAGGTGCGGTCCATGACTGAACGCAGCGACTTCTCGCCCCGTGGCTTCGATCAGTTGATACAGGCTGTCGTATCGATAGCGATTGATCGGGTCCGTGCGCTGCTGGCTGAAATGCCCGGTCGATTGCGCGGCGTCTTCGATGCTCACCACGTTGCCAACCGGATCGTAGGTGTAATTCAGGTCCTGAAATGTCCGCTCGGCAGACTGCGCCAGAAGCCTGAGCAAACGCCCGCTTCCCTCGTCGTAGACGGCCGTGCTGATGACGCCGTTGCCCGCGGCTTCCTGTTCCGCAGCGCCCAATGCGTTGTAGTGAATATCACTGACCAGCGTCTGCGTCGACTCAGCGGTGGCCAGTTTCACACTGACGCGTTTGAGCTGCCCGCTGAGTCCGAAATCCCTCAATTGCCGATGCCCTTGAGCGTCGCAGCTTTCAATCACGTCGCCCAATGGACCGACAACACTCGACGACACATGACCTTCAACCTCAAGCCATGCATCACGCTCCGAGAGCGCATCTGGCCAGTCCGGTTGATCGAGTTCCAATAGAAAGCGCCGCCGTTGACGTAAACACGCACCCGTCAGACCGAATGCCAGAAATGCGGTACTTGCGGCAGGGTCATCCCTTCGCAACAGTTGCCCGCATTGGTTAAGAGCAGCGGATTGGTTCGAAGCATCACCATACGTGAAGCGCTCCACCGTCCCGGCCGCTTGGCCCTCCAATTGCTCAACGACCGCCACCGGCCGTAACAGGGCGTCGTGGCTGATGGAGGATCGGCTGCCCCGGCTGTCCCATGTCTCCAGCACCTGTCCCGATTCGCCCCACAGGCTCAATCGCCAGCCCGCATCGACGCTCTCGGTGAGCAACGCGGCGCTGGAAAGGGCAGTAATCGTGGAGGTATGGGGAATGTCGAGTCGGGAATCGAAGCTGGACACCCGCCGACCGGGAAGGTCGAAGACCTGCCTGACGAGCCGGATTTCGGCAGCCGCTAGCTCTTCGGCGCGGCAGAAACGAACGTGTCGTACCGACAACCCGCGGGCGTCGATGACCATGAGCGAAGGCGTATGGGAGTGAAGGTTCATTGTGCCGACATCCATGTCTGTGCCATGGATTAAGGCTAGACACGAACGCGGCAGTGAGCGTTCAAGGGCGACGCACGGTCGTCAGATCCGGTGAGCGCGAACCATCTGGGCGCTGGCCAGTGGGAACCCGACCCCGACCACCATCAGGCTCCAGAGGATGTACTCCAGCCCGAACAGCAGAAAAGCGCCGCCTACCATGACAGTCGCCAGACTGGGCACGCCCAGTGCGAAGATCAGCAACGCATGGGTTCCCAATTTTCGTTTGAACGGCACTTTTGCGCTGAACACACACGTCAGCCACAAGTACAACCAGGCAACGATGGTCAACAGATAAACACACAGGTGCAACAAGTCTCCGGACATTCCATTTCCATGCATGGGATCTCTCCTGATTTCAATCCTGGACACTCAATCAGCGGCTTCGCTTATCGACACGCCGACCGGCATTGTACTCCTCCTCACACGGTGGATTGCGCGGCGGGTCGCGCACTGTCCGCCAGTGCAGCGGCCACGGTTTCGTTCATGGCGCTGCAGGTGAGCGCGGGAACGGTTGACAACCGCCAACTGGCCAAGGCCTACGGGCAGGTCACTGCCAATTGAGGCAATCCGCCGTTGCGTGCGCCCACGGAGGGCCTCAGGGATGGCTCTCCCACGGCAACGGTTTGCCAGCACGGACCCGGGCGTTGAGCGAGCGCAACAGGTCCAGAGGATCACGGTCTTTCATCGCATGACTTTGCTCATCCACCCACGTCATGACCTGTTGCCGGTCGAGCGACGGTCGACGATGGAGGATCTCCACCAGCTGCCGCTCACAATGCTGGGCGTAAGCGACCACACTGGAAAACAAAGGGCTGTTCATTCTGCCGACACCTCGCCACCTAATACCCGTTCAGGCCTTGAAAAGGCGCCAGATTTTTCCTGCTCCCATGACCACCGCCAACACAATACCACCGGCAATTATTCCCGCCACCGCGTTGAGCAGCGTGGGCACCGCAAACGACAGAGCACCGGCTGCAGACGCCAGGCTTTCGATGCCGTGATGCAGCACCGGCAGGCCATGGGTCAGGATGCCGCCACCCACCAGAAACATCGCCGCCGTACCAATCACCGACAGGCTTTTCATCATGTACGGCGCCGCGCTCAGCACGCCTCGACCCAGCGCCCGCTGCATGCGCCGCAGTCCGCCCTCGCCTTTCAGTTCACTGAGGTAAAGGCCGCCGTCATCGAGTTTGACGATGGCGCCCACCAAGCCATACACACCGACGGTCATGACGATCGCGATACCCGACAGCACGATGACCTGCTGCGTCAGCGAAGCCTCGGCCACCGTGCCCAGCGTGATCGCGATGATTTCCGCCGAAAGAATGAAATCGGTGCGCACCGCGCCCTTGATCTTGTCTTTCTCGAACGCCACCAGATCGGTCGCCGGGTTTGCCACGGCGTCGGTCAGTTGCGCGTGCTCCGCTTGATCGTCTTGCGGGCTGTGCAGGAATTTATGCGCCAGTTTTTCGAAACCTTCGAAACACAGGTACGCTCCGCCGAGCATCAACAGGGGCGTGACGGCCCAAGGAATGAAGGCGCTGATGGCCAACGCTGCGGGCACCAGAATGAGTTTGTTGACGAACGAACCCTTGGCGACGGCCCAGACCACCGGCAACTCGCGCTCGGCACGCACGCCCGACACTTGCTGGGCATTGAGGGCGAGATCGTCACCCAGCACGCCAGCGGTTTTCTTGGCCGCCATCTTGGTCATCAGCGCAACGTCGTCGAGGACGGTCGCGATGTCATCGATCAATACCAGCAAACTGCTTCCTGCCATGTGCGTTGTCCTGTTCCAGAGGTGTTCCGATGGAGTGCATTTTAAGTGCCGAGCATAACCTGTCGGGCGGACGCTGGCCCGCTCCGGCAGCAATCTTGAGCCTGCCGCGACGCCGGTGCTACCATTCGCCACCGCCGAGCAGGCAAGGACATTCAGCTTTATGAGCAGCATCCGCGAGCGCAACAAAGAACTGATCCTGCGCGCAGCCAGTGAAGAATTCGCCGACAAGGGTTTCGCCGCCAGCAAGACCAGCGACATCGCCGCCAAGGCCGGTGTGCCCAAGCCCAACGTTTATTACTACTTCAAGTCGAAGGAAAACCTTTACCGCGAGGTGCTCGAAAGCATCATCGAGCCCATCATGCAGGCATCGACTCCTTTTAATCGCGAGGGTGTGCCCGCTGACGTGCTGAGCGGCTACATACGTTCCAAGATCCGTATTTCACAGGAACTGCCGTTCGCCTCGAAGGTGTTTGCGAGCGAGATCATGCACGGCGCGCCGCACCTGACGCCCGAGCAGGTCGAGCAGCTCAATGGCCAGGCGAAGCACAACATCGACTGTATCCAGGGCTGGATCGACGACGGTTTGATCGCCCCGATCGACCCTAACCACCTGATGTTCAGCATCTGGGCGGCGACCCAGACGTACGCGGATTTCGATTGGCAGATTTCCACGGTCACGGGCAAGCCGAAGCTGGACGACGCCGACTATGAAGCCGCCGCCCAGACCATCATCCGTCTTGTGCTGAAAGGCTGTGAGCCCGACCGCTGATCCCTAAAGCGCCTTGCCGCCTTGCAGCGCCTTGTCGACACCGTCGAGCAGCTGGCCAAAGCTCCAGGGTTTGCGGATAAAGGTCACAGCGTGCTGGACGCCGGAGCTTTCTGGCGTCTCGTGACCCGACATGATGAGAATTGGAATCTGCGGCCATTTGTTCCCCGACAGATTTGCCAGGTCAGCACCGTTCAACGTGCCCGGCATCAAAATGTCGGTCAACAGCAGCGACACTCGCTCGGCGTGATCGTCGAGAAATTTCGCGGCCTCGTCTGCGCTCTCCAGGGCATGGGTTGAAAATCCCTCGTCCCCCAGAATCTCACACACAAAATCGCGAATGATCGACTCATCCTCCACCACCAGAATGAGTCCTTTTTGCTGCCCGTTTGCTTCCATTTGCGCTGCGTCCACCATAATTCTTCCCATTGCCTGCCCGGCCGGCCCTGTCCTGGACTCGGGTTGTCGTCCGTACTGTGAACGGCGCAAGCGCTGGAAATTCCATTAAGTGATGACATTTGGTCGAAACGGTTGTAACAGAGGCCGCGCGCAGGGACGGAAGCGTCGTTTTCGCAAGCATAAAAAAACCCGCCGAAGCGGGTTTTTGCAAGACCGTCCAACTTCCTGTCGGCCGCCAATGCCTGGCAACGGTCGATCGTCCCTGATCCTGCAGCGGTCCATTGCTGCAGTTGATGGATCCAATGTACTTCTGAAATGGGATCCAACCTAGAGCAAAAATCTCCACTTCGTGTAAGCCTTTCGCCATATCTGTAAAAATTCTGACGTCACTTTTTGGTCATCACTTACGACGATTCAGACTTATTCGACGACTAGTTGAGAAATGCCCTACAACGCTCTCAGGTTTGTCTCTGCGGAGCCGAGATGCTTTATGACGGGCACGCTTTTGCCAGCTGCGGGCGTGGAAGATTCCCCCTCACGCAAGCCGGACTCAGAAACGGTTTGGCGTAATAACAAGAACAATGAACGGAGTGACGGTTATGACTATGCGCAATCTCTCGATCAGCCGGCGTTTGTGGCTGATCCTTATCGTCGCTGTTTTGATGTTGTTCACGCTGGCCGTGGCCATGCTCAAACAGATCCACGACGACCTCTACGACGCCAAGGCGCAGAAAACCATGCATGTGGTGCAAACCGCCAGCGGCCTGCTCGACTACTACCATGGCCTGGAAAGCGCCGGAACGCTGACCCGAGAACAGGCCCAGCAGCAGGCGATGGATGCCATTCGCGGCTTGCGCTACAACCAGACCGACTATTTCTGGATCAACGATCTGCGCCCGGTGATGATCATGCACCCGGCCAACCCCAAGCTGGTGGGCCAGGACCTGTCGGGCGTCAAAGACCCCGATGGTTTTCAGGTCTTCAACGAGATGGTCACGCTGGCCAAGGCCAAGGGTGCCGGCATGGTCAACTATCGCTGGCCGAAGCCGGGAGCCAGCGATGCCGTTCAAAAAACTTCCTACATCTCGTTGTTCACGCCATGGGGCTGGATCATCGGCTCCGGCGTGTATGTGGACGATGTGCAGGCCGAGTTCCAGCAACAGGTGATCAAGGCGCTGTCGATCAGCATCGGCATCATTCTGGTCATGGCCCTGCTGCTGACGCTCATTGGCCGCAGCATTGCGGGCCCACTGAAGAACACCGTCGACGCGATGGCCAATATCGCCAGCGGCGAAAGTGACCTGACCCGTAGCCTGGAAACACAGGGCAATGACGAGATCACGCAACTGGCCACTCATTTCAACGCCTTCACCGCAAAACTGCGCCGGGTCGTAGGCGAGCTTCAACTGTCGGCCGTCGGGCTGGGTCAGGCGTCCAGCGACCTGGGCACCAACGCCGTGCAGGCGCAGGAACGAAGCCAGCAGCAGTCGCTGCAGATGGAACAGGTCGCCACGGCGGTCAACGAAGTGACCTATGGCGTTCAGGACGTGGCGAAAAATGCCGAGCACGCCGCCAGCGAGATGCGCAATGCCGAGTCCCAGGCGCAACAAGGTCAGGCGAATATCGACAGCAGCCTGAAGCAGATCGATCACCTGTCCGGCACCATCGACAAGGCGGTGGAAGTGATCCGTACGCTGTCCAGCGAAAGCACGCAGATCGGCGGCGTACTGGAAGTCATCAGCTCCATCGCCGAGCAGACCAACTTGCTGGCTTTGAACGCTGCGATCGAAGCGGCACGGGCGGGTGATCAGGGCCGAGGGTTTGCGGTGGTGGCCGACGAAGTCCGCTTGCTGGCGCAACGCACGCAGAAGTCCACTGCTGAGATCCAGGCAATGATCGAACGCCTGCAAAGTCACTCCGACGCTGCCGTGAAGGTGATCGGCGACAGCAGCCGCGCGTCGCAATTGACCATCGAGCAGGCCAATCTGGCAGGCCAGAGCCTGACGTCGATCAGCCAGGCATTGCGCAATCTCAACGGCCTGAATGCCTCGATCGCCAGCGCGACGCTGCAGCAGTCTCACGTTGTGGAGGACATCAACCAGAACGTCACGCAGGCGGCGCAGCTGTCGCAAAGCACGGCCGTTGCGGCCGAGCATTCCAGCGCGGCCAGTGCGCAACTCAAAGGCTTGAGTGAGCAGTTGAACGGGTTGTTGAGGCAGTTCAAGGTTTGACGGGGGGCATGCGATAGGGGCATCACTGGAAACAGCGTATCAACCGTACGGGCCGGCTTGCTGGCGAACGTGGGGTGTGCATTTCCACTATTTGGGGTGAGGCTGATGGTTTGGCTTGTCCTAACGTCCAAACTGTTCCGCCTTCGGCGGGTTACTTGAAAAGACCCCAAGTAACCAAGGGTTGGCTCCTGGTTTGGCGACTCCTTCGTCGTCGTACCCTCACTCCGGCGACGCTCCGTGGGCCCGCGCCGAACGGACATCCATGTCCTGACGGCGCTCTCGCGGCATCCATGCCGCTCGACCCACTCCGCGTCGCCTGCGTTCAGCCTGCACCCAAGTCGCGTTTTTGCGGTGTCTGGGCTGCTGCGGTATGAAAATCAAAAGCAAGAGCGCGCTTTGCGGTGTTTGGGTAAACAACTCCTGTCACTGGCTGAACACAAAACCTGTGGGAGTTAGCTTGCTGACGAATGCGGTGTGTCATTCACCCGTGATGAAACTGGCTCACGCCCATCGCGAGCAAACTGTCATCCACGCATGGGACTTGCTCATGGCAACGCGCTCAGCCACTATGTATACAATAAGAACAATTATTGAATACATCCATGGAAACCCTGAACGCTGCCCCCTCCTCCCATTGCCCCGACTGGGCCGAAGCCCTGCTTAACGGCTTCAGTCAGGTGCTGCTGCAACGCAATCCCGTGTGCGGTCTGTTTTGCCTGCTCGCGATTCTGATCAGTGCGCCCTCCTCCCTCGGCGGCGCATTGCTCGGCGCGGTGGCAGGTTTGCTCACGGCTCAACGGCGCGGCTACGCCAAACCCGAACGTCAGTCCGGCGTCTACAGCTACAACGGCGTGCTGCTGGGCTTGCTGATCAGTTACCGATTCGAATGGTCCCCGCTGTTGCCATTGCTGATCATCGCCTGTGGCGGGCTCAGCGCGATGCTGATGCACGCCTGGCTGCAACGCGCGCCTCGTGCCTCCTGCCTCAAGGCGTATACAGCGCCTTTCGTGCTGTTCAGCTGGGTGCTGTTGGTGTTCGCCGCGCCGCTACCGAACGCGCCGCCCGCCGACGCCACGCTGATTCAGGCATTGCCCGCAGGTCTGGGTCAGGTGTTTCTGCTGGATCACCCACTGGCAGGCGTGCTGATCGGGATCGGTTTGCTCATCGCCAACCGTACCGCCGCGTTGTGGGCGGCGGTGGGCTGCATCAGCGGAGTCGCCTTCGCAGTGTGGCAACAGGAAAGCAATCTCGCATTGCTGGGGCTCTGCGGTTATAACCCGGCATTGGCGGCGCTGGCGTTCAGTCATGTGCGCTATAAACCCTGGCTGCCTGGCATTGCGATTGTGCTGGCGATTGTCCTGCAACCGGGGTTCTCGGGGCTGGGGCTGGCAACGCTGACCGCGCCGTTCATTCTGGCGTGCTGGCTGGTTCAGGCCGCCAGCAGGCTGTTGAAGCAATCGGCCAACGATCTGCGGTTGCGCTCCTGAGCGGTTTGTCACAGGCTCTCCCGACCTTGCACTCGGAAATGCCCCATGGACAGCAACACCGGCTGGCGCGAACAGCTACGCATCATCGTTTTTCAAACGGACACCAAGGCCGGTCGACGCTTCGACAAACTCCTGCTGCTGATCATTCTCAGCAGTCTGCTGATCGTCGTGCTCGACAGCATCGAAGCCGTGCACCGCAGTTATGCCGACGTTCTGGCGTACATCGAGTGGGGTTTCACCTTCGTGTTTCTGGTCGAGTACATCCTTCGCCTGTATTGCTCACCCAAGCCACTCAAATATGCCTTCAGCTTCTATGGCCTGATCGACCTGCTGGCCATCGTGCCCGGTATCCTCGCGATCTATTACAGCGACGCGCAGTACCTGCTGATCGTACGTATCGTGCGGATGCTGCGAATCTTCCGCGTGCTCAAGCTCAGCCCTTATCTGAAACAGGCCAATTACCTCCTGGCGGCGCTGCGCGGCAGCAAACAGAAGATCATCGTCTTTCTGGTCACGGTGTCGACGCTGGTCATCGTGTTCGGCACCTTGATGTACGTCATCGAAGGGCCGGAGCATGGCTTCACCAGCATTCCCAAAGGTATTTATTGGGCGATTGTCACGCTCACCACGGTGGGCTTCGGCGACATCGTCCCCAAGACGCCGGTGGGGCAAATACTGTCGTCGCTGGTGATGATCACCGGTTACTCAATCATCGCCGTGCCCACGGGGATATTTACTGCTGAGCTAGCCAATGCCATGCGCGGCGATCAGATTGAGCACGATTGCCCGGTGTGCGCCAAACACAGCCATGAACCTGCCGCTGCGTTTTGCTCGCGTTGCGGGAACGCGCTGTTCCCGAAAGTGGACTCGATTTCAGCCAGAGAGCCTGCGGACAAGGCATAAGCACAGACGTTTTTAATCTAGGGCCGACTGCCCGTTTTCGTTATAGTCGCGGCGATTAGCCATCGCTTTTTATATAAGAATAACTTTCTGACACGACAAAGGAATTTGCAGTGAAACAACTCTTCTCCGCTTCCCTGCTGGCCGCCGGACTGGCGTTTGGCAGTGCCGCCCACGCCGCGCCCGAATTGCTCAACGTCTCTTATGACGTGATGCGCGACTTCTACAAGGACTACAACGCCGCCTTCCGGAAGCACTGGCAAGCCGAGCACAAGGAAGACGTGACCCTGACGATGTCCTTCGGCGGTTCGAGCAAGCAGGCGCGTTCGGTCATCGATGGCCTGCCGGCTGACGTGATCACCATGAACATGGCCACTGACATCAACGCGCTGGCAGACAACGGCAAACTGGTGCCGGACAACTGGGTCACCCGCCTGCCGAACAACAGCGCGCCATTCACCTCGGCCACCGTGTTCATCGTGCGTAAAGGCAACCCAAAAGCCCTGAAAGACTGGCCGGACCTGATCAAGGATGGCGTTGAAGTGGTTGTACCGAACCCGAAAACCTCGGGTAACGGCCGCTACACCTACCTCTCGGCCTGGGGATATACCCTGAAAAACGGCGGAGATGAAGCGGCCGCGAAGACATTCGTCGGCCAGCTGTTCAGCCACGTGCCCGTGCTGGACACCGGCGGTCGCGGCGCCACCACCACGTTCATGACCAACCACATCGGCGACGTGCTGGTGACCTTCGAGAACGAAGCGGAAATGATCGCCCGCGAATTCGGCCGCGATCAGTTCGAAGTGGTGTACCCGAGCGTTTCCGCAGAGGCCGAGCCGCCGGTAAGCGTGGTCGACAAGGTCGTCGACAAAAAAGGCACCCGCGCCCTGGCCGAGGACTACCTGAAGTACCTGTGGTCGCCAGAAGGCCAGGAAATCGCCGCCAACAACTACCTGCGTCCGCGTGACCCGGCAATCCTGGCGAAATACACCGACCGCTTCCCGAAAGTCGACTTCCTCAACGTCGAGAAAACCTTCGGCGACTGGCGCACCGTCCAGAAGACCCACTTCAACGACGGTGGCGTGTTCGACGACATCTACCCGGCCAAGTAAGCCTGGGTTGGATGCAAAACGGCGACCTGAAGAGGTCGCCGTTTTTTTTCGTAGTCACGGGCCTTTATGGATCGCATAGAAACGCCAGACACCCTGTGGGAGCAGTCGGAGGTTACGAGGGTCTGGGCCGCACTCGGACGAATGCGGTGGGTCAGCACACATTCATTTCACTGACCCACCGCGTTCGCTGCCGTCGTAACCTCCGACGTCTCCCACTGGAAATCTCATCTGCCCACACATCGCGCAAGGCCTTGTACCGCATGGGGATTGATTATTCCCATGCTCTGCGTCCGTCTTTCTTTGACGCAGAGCGTCAATCAACGCGTGACCACGCGGAGCGTGGGAACGATCAAAAACGAGGTATCCACGATCACAATCCTAACGACGCTTCCTGCATTTTGGTTCGATACCCCAAAATAATACTTCTTGAACACGTCAAATAGACATCTGTGTGGTCATTCAGGATTCCGATAACTTTCTTCAAATAAGCTTTGGTCAGTTGCCCTATTTGGCTGCCAAATGTCGTCGGCATTGGAACAAAATGCATAATGGAGGTACAACGATGCATTTTTTCCAGCATCTCCATCAGAACCTTCACTACTGACTCATTAATATCCCAAGTTCTTGCCTGCGGACCATACCATTTCACCAATACTTCTTTTAGAACGCGCTCATCAGAATGATCCATTAACAGCATCTATAATCTCCGTTTTATGCTACTTACAATCTGTAACGCCATGTCATCAGCTCCAAAGACCGTGATCAACTCTACGCTATCGCCGTCCATGACAATTATTCTATGAAAACCCCCTTTATCCTCCGCCCTGTGAAAGATAACCTCTACGTCATTAATCCTAAAAAACTTAACTTTTGAGGTGCAATCCAACTCTGCGAGCGTTCGCTGCAACTTAAGTTCTTGGCTGTCCCATGAGCGTATCGAAGTTGGAGCTCCGTAGATAAGGCGATAATATTCAGACACCTTGGTCAGTTCAGGCACCAGCCTTTCCAGAGTTCCTTCCATCTCACGCGTGCCGATGTGGCTCATACCCACATTTTTTTTATCAGGGTAGACAGCGATAAAGCCATTCGTACTCAAAAAAGCGACTGGTTTGGAAGGTAAACTCAATTGAAACTTTGAAAAATATACCGGCAGGTAATCACCCTCTTTGTAGGGCAATGCTTCGAACGTTGGTGGCTTGTAAGCACATTGATCGCTCGCTAGCGCGACACTGGTAAATACCAGCAACGCAAGTCCTAGCCAGGCCCTCATCAAAAATCCTTCAACCGTCATATCCTCGACCGCCGCATATTATTCAGACAGCCGAGGATATTTCTACAGAAAGCCTTCTATGTAAACCGATAATGCGTAGGAAGTTACTGAAGCTTCTGTAGCCTCTTTCGAAAGCTGCATGCCCCCGAACCATGCGATCTTTATGGCGCCGCAGAACACGGAAACGACAAATCAACCTGTAGCAGTCGGAGGTTACGACGGCCGGGAATGCGGTGGTTAGCACACATTCATTTCACTGACCCACCGAGTTCGCTGCCGTCGTAACCTCCGACGTCTCCCACTGGAAATCTCATCTGTCCACACTTCGCGCAAGGCCTTGTACCGCATGGGGATTGATCGTTCCCATGCTCTGCGTCCGTTTTTCTTTGACGCAGAGCGTCAATCAACGCGTGACCACGCGGAGCGTGGGAACGATCAACTGCTCTTACACGTAAACCAGCAAGACACGTCTGGCATCAGCCAGACGCTCTTCAATTCCCGAATTGCTTACTCAACCCCGGTGGCACGCCGCTGGAATCGGTCTCCTGCCAAGGGCCGCTTGGGGAGGTGGACCACGTCCAGCCGTTGTTCCAGCGGTAGTACGTGCGCTGACGGTAAAAGGTGTTCGGCACGTTATCCAGCACATGCACGCCCAGCCGGGCATCCCAATGGCTGTTGCCGCCTGGCGGTGGCGCGAAGTGAGCGGAGGTTTTGGGGCCCGAAGGAATCGGCATTGACGGCGGCGTCTGTGGCGTCGTGCGCGGGGTTCCCGGCTGAGGCGTCGGTGACGGCCCCGGGATGGTCGGAATCGGCTCTGAACTCTGTGGGCCAGGGCGCTGGACCGCACACGCGGCGCTCAGCGCCACCACCACACTCAACAAGGCAAATCGTGCGACGCGATACATAAGCGAAGGCTCTCTACGGATCAGGGTTACTGATCGGGGCTGTCAATGGTCAAGGCCTGTCGGGCAGTCACGTTACTGGGCAACGGTTGACTGCGACCGATCCACTCACCGGCGGTGGGCTGGCCTGCACGGGATACCCGGGCAACGAGTTGGACTTCCGGAAAGTTCGACAGTTTCAGCTGCGGCATCATCGCGTCAGCATCCGTCAGTTCAACGTCCACCGGCAGGTCAGCCACGGTCACGCGCTTGACTGCCAACGGCGCAGGCGGACCGGACACGGCGCGGGCGAAGATGAAGACCGTGTCGCCCGGCTCCACCTTGCCTCTGAGCGCATCGGACAGCGTGACGTGAACCTTGAGCCGCGCACCTTGAGCGGCGACCGGTGGCGTGTCCTCTACGGTGCCGCCGTTCTGCACCAACTTGTCACTGGCGCGCGCAATGCCACCTTCCAGCGCCGAACGCGAGGGATCGTTGGGCGGCAGCACAGCCAGCAGGCGCTTCCAGTAATCCACCGCCTCCTGATACCGCTGCCCTTCGAAGGCATTGATGCCCTTCAGACCCAGGCTGGTGACTTCTTTGGGATCAAGCTTCAACGCCTCGTCGGACAGCGCCTGAACCTGAGGCGTCCAGGTTTTGTTGCTGGCGAAGTACAGGGACTGTGCCCACTGCCCAAGCAACTCGGGTTGACGCCCTGCCAGCCCCACCGCGCGCTCGAACATGCTCGCCGCGTCGGCCGGCCGGTCTTGCGCCATGTACGTACGGGCAAGGAAGTAAATGCTCTCGGCCGAATCCGGCTGGGCCTTGACCGCACGCTCCAGACGATTGGTCATTTGCGCCAGCGAGCCCGGAGGCTGCGCGAACTCACGTGACAGCTCGACCTTGTCGCTCGCACCAAAATGCAGGTACAGCCCCAGCCCCAGCACGGGCACCAGCACCGCGACCAGCAACGGCAGCGGCTTGCCCAGGCGCGAGACACGCTCGGGCGCGGCGCCTTCGGTGTCGGCCAGCAACTCACGGGCGGCTTCAGCCCGACCGCTGTCCAGTTGCGCGGGCGACAAGACCCCTTCAGCCTGCTGTGCTTGCAGTTCGGCCAGACGTTCCTGATACAAGGCGACGTTAAGGGCGGTGCGATCTTCTTCGCTTTGAGCGCGACGGCCGCGCACCAGGGGAATCAGCAGAAAACTCAGGGCCACCAGCAACAGCAGGCCGGCCGCTAGCCAGAAATCGATCATTCGTGGTTTTTATCCAACAGGTGGGCGAGGCGCTGACGCTCCTCGTCGGAAAGCACATCGGCGTCTTCACTGCGCTGGCCGCGACGACGCACAACGATCACGCCAATCAGCAGCACACCGCCCAACAACAGCCCGGCAGGACCGAACCACAGCAGCCAGGTGTGCGCGTTCAGCTCAGGCTTGTAACGTACGAACTCGCCGTAACGGTCGACCATGAAGTCGATGATCTGCTGATTACTCTGGCCTTCGCCAAGCATGCGATAGATCTCTTTACGCAGGTCAGCAGCAATGGGCGCGTTGGAATCGGCGATGTCCTGGTTCTGGCATTTCGGGCAACGCAGTTCACGCGTCAACTCGGTGTAACGGGCGCGTTCGGCTTCGTCTTTGAAGGTGTAGGCGTCGATGGCGGCTTGAGCAATGCTCGCACTTGCCAGCATCAGCAAAACCATCGCAAACAAGCGCCGCCCAACCTGTGGGAGCGAGCTCGCTCGCGAAGAGGCCCGCGCTGTCACTGCATCTTCAAGAGGCCTCATTGCTTGTCCTCGTCGACCAGCCCTTGATACAGACCGGCGAGTTTTTCCCGCCAGACCGTCTCATCGATCACGCCCACATGCTTGTAACGGATGATGCCCTTGCGGTCGATCAGGAAGGTTTCCGGCGCACCGTACACCCCAAGATTAAGGCCCAGGCTGCCGGCCTCATCGTTGATGTTCAGTTGATACGGGTCGTGAAAGTCCTTGAGCCACTTCAAGGCGTCGGCGTTGACGTCCTTGTAATTGACGCCGTAGATCACCACGCCTTGCTGGGCCAGTTTGGTCAGCACCGGGTGCTCGACCCGGCAGGCGATGCACCACGTGCCCCACACGTTGACCAGCGCCGGCTTGCCCAGCAGGTTCTCCCGCGTCAGCGGTTTGCCATCCTGCACGGCCGGCAGGGAAAACGCCGGGAATGGCTTGTCGATCAGCGCCGACGGCAGCTCCGACGGGTCCAGATAGAGGCCTCTGTAGAGAAACACTGCCATGCCCAGAAACAGCACCAGCGGAATCAATAACACCCAACGCTTCATACCGCCGCCCCCGACAACCCCAGTGCATCACGCACTTTCGCTCTGACCTTGACCCGATAGCGCTTGTCCAGCGCTGCCAGCAATCCGCCCAGCGCGGTGATCAAGCCACCGAACCAGATCCAGCGCACGAAAGGTTTGACGTGAACGCGCACGGCCCACGCGCCATTGTCCAGCGGCTCGCCCAGCGCAACGTACAGATCGCGGGTGAAACCGGCGTCGATACCGGCCTCGGTCATCATCGAGCGCTGAACGGTGTACAAGCGTTTTTCCGGGTGAAGCACGGTGACTTCCTTACCTTTTTCCAGCACACGAATGGTGCCTTTGTCGGAGGTGAAGTTGGGGCCTTGAACGTGTTTGGCGCCATCGAACACGAACATATAGCCGCCCAGTTCGACCGACTCGCCAGGGGCCAGACGCAGGTCGCGTTCGGCGCTGTTCTGGCTCGACAGCACCACGCCCAGTGCAACCACCGCGATGCCTATGTGTGCGACTTGCATGCCCCAATAACTGCGGGTCAGGGAGCGCATGCCCTTGAGCAAACCTTTGTGGCGGGTCTTGTCCAGCAGATCACGCACCCCGGCCAGCAGCACCCAGGCGGCGAGCAGGCAGGTGGCGAGCACCGCCCAGTGGAAATCGGCCATGGCAAAACCGGCGATCACCGCCAATACCGCACTGCCGATCAGCACCGGCGCGAGCATGCTCAGCAACCACTTGATCGGCGTGTCTTTCCAGCGTACCAGCACGCCCACGGCCATTACCGCCATGAGCAGCCCCATCAGCGGCACGAACAGCGCGTTGAAGTACGGCGGGCCGACCGACATCTTCGCCCCGCTCAATGCATCCAGTGCCAGCGGATAAAGCGTGCCAAGCAGGATCATCGACGCTGCGACCACCAACACCAGGTTATTGCCCAGCAGCAAGGTTTCCCGCGACCAGAGACCGAAACCCACGTGGCTTTTCACCACCGGCGCGCGGATGGCGAACAGCGTCAACGAGCCGCCGACGACCATCAACAGAAAGATCAGGATGAACACGCCGCGTGCAGGATCGGACGCAAAGGCGTGGACCGATGTCAGCACGCCGGAACGCACGAGGAACGTCCCCAGCAGGCTTAACGAAAAGGCGGCGATGGCCAGCAGCACGGTCCAGCTTTTGAACACGCCGCGTTTTTCCGTCACGGCCAGCGAGTGAATCAGCGCCGTGCCGACCAGCCAGGGCATGAACGAGGCGTTTTCCACCGGGTCCCAGAACCACCAGCCGCCCCAGCCCAGCTCGTAATACGCCCACCACGAGCCCAACGTAATGCCAATGCCCAGGAACGCCCAGGCGACGATGGTCCAGGGGCGCGACCAGCGTGCCCATGCCGCATCGAGACGTCCACCGAGCAAGGCCGCGATGGCGAAGGCGAAGGCGACCGAGAAGCCCACGTACCCCATGTACAGCATCGGCGGGTGAACGATCAGGCCGATGTCCTGCAGCAACGGGTTGAGGTCGCGACCGTCCTGCGGGATCTGTGGCAGAAGACGGCTGAACGGGTTGGAGGTGAGGATCAGGAACAGCAGGAAGCCGACGCTGATCATGCCCATGACCGCCAGCACCCGCGCCAGCATGACTTGCGGCAATTGACGCGAGAACACTGACACCGCGAAGGTCCAGCCGCCCAGGATCAAGGCCCAGAGCAGCAACGACCCTTCGTGCGCGCCCCAGACGGCGCTGAACTTGTAGTACCACGGCAAGGCGCTGTTGGAGTTCTCGGCGATGTAGGTCACCGAAAAGTCGTCGACCATGAACGAGTAGGTGAGGCACCCGAACGAAAACAGCAGGAAGGCGAACTGGCCCCAGGCCGCTGGCTGGGCGAGGCCCATCCACAGCCGATCACCGCGCCAGGCGCCGAACAACGGGACGATGGCCTGCACGACGGCAAAGCACAACGCCAGGATCATGGCCAGATGGCCGAGTTCGGGAATCATGGTTTACCCCTGCTTTTCCGGGAGAGCGCCTGGCTGGGCCGCCGCGCCGGGTGCTGACTGGCCGCTGTCCTTCAAGGCCTTGGTGACCTCAGGCGGCATGTATTTTTCATCGTGTTTGGCAAGCACTTCATCGGCGACGACCACGCCGTCGGCATTGAGCTTGCCCAACGCAACGATGCCCTGCCCTTCGCGGAACAGGTCCGGGAGGATGCCGCGGTAGGTAATGGTCACCGACTTGTTGAAATCGGTCACGACGAAGGTCACGTCCAGCGAATCGGCGGAGCGTTGCAGCGAGCCCTTTTCGACCATGCCACCGGCGCGAATGCGGGTGTCATGGGGCGCTTCGCCAGTGGCAATCTGGGTCGGGGTGTAGAACAGGTTGATGTTCTCTTGCAGGGCGCTGAGCGCCAGCGTCACGGCGATGCCGACCCCGGCGAGAATCGCCACGATGATCAACAGTCGCTTTTTTCTCAGCGGATTCACGTGTTGCTCTCCCGGCGCAAACGGCGCGCCTCTTGTTGCAGGTAACGCCGACGCGCCAACAGCGGTGACGCGACGTTGATCGCCAGTACGGTGAAGCAGATGCCATAGGCGGTCCAGACGAACAGCCCGTGTTTGCCCATGGCGAGAAAATCGCCGAACGATTCAAAACTCACTGCCCGGCTCCTTGTCGAGGGGATTGCCCGAGGCGCTTCAAGACTTCTTCCTTGACCCAGGTGGCGCGGGACTCGCGCTTGAGCACTTCCAGACGCATCCGCGCCAGCAGCACTGCACCAAAGAAGCAATAAAACCCCAGCACGGTGAACAGCAGCGGCAGCCACATCTCAGCCGGCATCGCCGGTTTTTCGGTCAGGCTGAAGGTCGCCCCCTGATGCAGGGTGTTCCACCACTCCACGGAGTACTTGATGATCGGGATGTTGATCACGCCCACGATCGCGAGCACCGCGCAGGCCTTGGCGGCGCTGTCACGATTACTGATCGCGTTGCCCAGCGCAATCAGACCGAAGTACAGGAACAGCAGAATCAGCATGGAGGTCAGTCGGGCATCCCAGACCCACCACGAACCCCAGGTCGGTTTCCCCCAGATGGCGCCGGTGACCAGCGCCAAGGCCGTCATCCAGGCGCCGATGGGCGCGGCGCACTGCAGCGCGACATCGGCCATCTTCATCTTCCACACCAGACCGACCACGCCACACACGGCCAGCATCACGTAGCAGGATTGCGCGAGCATCGCGGACGGCACGTGGATATAAATGATGCGAAAGCTGTTGCCTTGCTGGTAATCCGGCGGCGCGAACGCCAGGCCCCAGACCACGCCGATGCCGATCAGCAACGCGGCGGCAATGCTCAGCCATGGCAGCAGGCGGCCGCTGATGCCGTAGAACCATTTCGGCGAGCCCAGTTTGTGGAACCAGGCCCAACTGATACCGCCTTTAGCCTTGGCGCTTGTGTTCATCACGCTGCCTTTTCATCACGGTGCTTTTCATAGTCTGGTTCTGTTCTGGCGCTTCTATTGAGTGAAGCGTCCTGTGGTTCTGAAGATTAAAACTTGTCCGATCGGTCAGAACCTGATTATTCGCCAACGCTGATTTTCAGGCCAGCGGCAATTGCAAAAGGTGTCAGGGTTATAGCCAGTGCGGTCAGGCTGCCAAGCCAAAGCAGATAGCCGGTCGCAGGCATGCCCTGAAGTGCAGCCTGCAACGCGCCGCTGCCCAGAATCAACACCGGGATGTACAGCGGCAGAATCAATAACGCCAGCAGCAAACCGCCGCGCTTGAGGCCCACCGTCAACGCGGCACCCACCGCCCCCAGCAGGCTCAGAACCGGCGTGCCCAGCAACAGCGATAACAGCAGCACCGGCAGGCACGCGGTCGGCAGTCCCAGCATCAGTGCCAGCAGCGGTGCCAGCAGCACCAGCGCCAGACCGGAGAACATCCAGTGCGCCAGGACCTTGGCCAGCACCAGCAAAGACAGAGGGTGCGACGAAAGCACCCACTGTTCAAGTGAACCATCTTCAAAGTCGCTGCGAAACAGGCCATCCAGCGACAACAGCACCGACAACAAGGCGGCCACCCAGACCAGCCCCGGTGACAGGGTCTGCAACAATTGCGCTTCTGGCCCAACGGCCAGGGGAAACAACGCGATGACGATCGCGAAGAACACCAACGGGTTGAGCAGTTCGGCAGGACGGCGAAACAGCAGGCGGGTTTCGCGGGCGATCAGCAAGGTGAACACATGACTCATACGGCCCACTGCCCCAGGTCCAGATCGCGGTAACCGGCCGGTGTGCGGCTCAGCGTGTGGTGGGTGGTCAGCACCACGGTGCCGCCGTTTTCGCAGTGATCGGCCAGATGCGCTTCAAGTTGCGCCACGCCTTGTTTGTCCAGCGCGGTAAAGGGCTCATCGAGCATCCACAGCGCCGGCCCTGGCAAATACAGGCGGGCCAACGCGACACGGCGTTTCTGTCCAGCCGATAACGTATGGCACGGGACATCTTCGAAACCGCGCAGTCCAACCGCGTCAAGGGCGTGCCAGATGGCATCGGATTCGACAGTGTGGTGCAAGGCGCACAGCCAGGTGAGGTTTTCAACCGGGGTCAACAGTTCCTTGATACCGGCGGCATGGCCGATCCACAACAGGTTGCGGGCGAGTTCGCTGCGATGCTGCGACAGAGGTTTACCGTCGAGCAATACATCGCCGGCCGTGGGCTGCATCAAGCCGCTCAACAGGCGCAACAAGCTGGTCTTGCCGCTGCCGTTCGGGCCGCTGATCTGCACCATGTCACCCGCCGCCAGCCGCAGGTCGAGCTTCTCGAACAGCAGGCGCCAGTCACGCTCGCAAGCAAGCGACACGGCTTCAAGAACAGGGATCGACATGGGGACCTTCTTTTCGGATAGCAGGTGTGCACGGCGGTTCAAGTCAACGTTGTGACGGCCGTTATACTGATGCAGCTTAACGGTAGCCCGCCGATGACGTCGGCGCAGGATTATACATAGATAGGCGCTGTTGCCGTGCGCAGGCTGACACGGCGATAGCTTCCAGGACTGGCGGCCCAGAGCGCACCTTTACCGAGTCGGGATCTGATGACAGGCGACATACCCAATCTTTCTCCAGTAGCGGCGGCCACCGCCTTGTTACGCGCAGGCGTTCCGCCGGGCGAAGTGCTCAAGCTCATGGAGCCACGCGCGGGCCTGCTGAATTCCGGTCAGGTCGCGAACGCCGAAGTGGTCAGCCTCAAGCAACTTGGCCAGGATTTTCAGCTGCTGCTCAAACTGACCATGAACAATGGCCAGCAAACCACCCTGCCCGTCAGCAGCACCCTTCCGCTGACGCCCGGCACCAACGTCAACGTTGCCCAGGGTTCGGCCGATACCCTGACGATCAGCGTGCAGGATCTGCAGAAAGCGATCGCCAACAGCCTGACCAGCATCGACACCCGCCAACTGCCTGCGGGCACGCTGCTGCAAGGCAAGGTGCTGACAACGCAAGTCATGGCCCAGAACGTCGCGCAACTGGCAGGGCAACCCGCAGGCAGCACCGCAACGCCGACCGCGAACTACCGCTCCATTGTCATGCTGCTGAATACCGCGCTGGCGGGCAGCAGCCTGACCGTTGATAGCCCACAGCCTTTGCGCGTGGGCAGTTTGCTCAGCGCGCAGGTTCAGAACAGCCAGGCGCTGAACTTCATCGCCATGCCCAATCGACTGGACGAGCTGGCGCTGGCCCAGCAACTGTCGACCCAACAAAGCCGGCAAGGCTCGTTGCAGAGCCTGCTGACCGCCCTGCAAAACCTGCCGCCTGCCGCAACGAACAGCCAGGACAATCTGCCACCGTCTTTGCGCAGCAGCATTGACCAGTTGCTCGCAGACCTGCCGGATGTGCAACAACTGACCACCGCCAAAGGTGTGGCGCAGGCGCTGAACGCCAGTGGCCTGTTCATGGAGTCGCGCCTGCTGGCAGGGGAAAACCCGACCCTGGTGCCAGACCTCAAAGCGAATCTGCTGCGGGTCATTGCCCAAATCCTTCCGGGTTTGCCGGGCAACGTCAGTTACGACGGCGCCGCGGCCGCCAATACCCTCGCCCGGGCGATGCCCAGCGTGATTCGCAATGCCCTGGGCACGCTGGGACTGGTCGCTGCGCCGAACGTGCCGATCAACTTTCCATTACCGGCACGCACGCTGGGCAGCCCGGACAGCAAGGACGATCTGGAAACCCTGCTCAAACTGGCTGCAGGCGCTATTTCGCGCCTGCAAAGCCATCAGCTGGGCGGACTGGAACAGACCCGCACCAACGCCGATGGCACTCAGGTCACGACCTGGCAGCTGGAAATCCCCATGCGCAACGCCCACGACATTGTGCCGCTGCAGGTCAGGGTTCAGCGCGAAGACACCCCGGAGCGTGAAGACGCGCCTGAGACGGCGGCACAGGACGTCAGGGAAAAGGAAAAGCTCTGGCGCGTCGAACTGGCCTTCGATCTGGAACCGCTGGGCCCGTTGCAGGTGCAGGCACAGCTCATCGCGGGCAACCTGTCCAGTCAGCTGTGGGCGGAACGCGAGGGCAGCGCGGCGTTGATTTCCGGCGAGCTGGACAACCTGCGCGCCCGTCTGGTGGCGGTCGGCCTGAACGTCAAGGAACTGGAGTGCAACCGTGGTACACCGACCCATGGGCCGCGCACGGTGCTGGAACAACGTTGGATCGACGAGAACGCCTGATGAACACCGACCAGAATCCGCGGCAGGCGATTGCCCTGAGCTACGACGGCCAGCAAGCCCCTACCCTCACGGCCAAGGGCGACGACGCCTTGGCCGAAGCGATCCTGGCCATCGCCCGCGAGTACAACGTCCCGATCTACGAAAACGCCGAACTGGTGAAAATGCTCGCGCGCCTGGAACTGGGCGACAGCATTCCCAAAGAGCTGTACCTGACCATCGCCGAAATCATCGCGTTTGCCTGGCACCTGAAGGGCAAGTTTCCGGTGGGGTTTGATCAGGATCCGCAGCCGGTTGAGCGGGATATTACGCCGCGTTGATAGGTGCTATCCCGATGCGAAGGCGTTGTATCTGATCCACCGCTTTCGCGGCCGTCGTAACCTCCGACTGCTCCTACACGTCCGGGGCGAAGCCTGGATAGGCGTTGGCTTTTGATCTTGTTGCGAGAAATGTCAGGCGCCGAAGAACGCCACGTGGGTGCAGGCCGAACGCAGGCGATGCGCAGTGGCATCCGTTACCGAAGAAACGGATATACACACCGTGCCCAACAACGGCAGAACCAACAACCCCGCTATCAATTATTCCCGTGCAACTTGCTCATCAACTGCGCCTCGGCCTGGGTCAGACCGCAGGACTGGGTGAGTTCGTCGACGCTGGCGCCCATGCTGACCAGGCGTGCGGCCTGGGCAAACGACAGGGTGGAAGGGTCGCGCTGTTCGAGCGCGGTGATCTTGTCCGGCAGCGGCGCGACGATGGAGCGCAGTTCGTGCAGATCTTCGCCCATCTTCACCGTACCGCCCTGGTAGTTCTCCAGGCGCCGGGCCAGTTCGCGGATGCGCTGATCACGCAGCGAGTCGGCTTCGACCTGCTGCGTGGCCAGTGTACGTAGGCGCTTGGTGTGGGCCATGAACATCGCAACCGTCGCGACCCACAACACCGCCAGAAAAATGACCGCAACCTCAAGAATCAATCAGATGTTCTCCAGCTCGGACCACTCTTCCTCGGACATCATTTTGTCCAGCTCCACGAGGATCAGCAGCTCGCCGTTCTTGTTGCAGACGCCCTGGATGAATTTCGCGGATTCGTCGTTGCCCACGTTCGGCGCGGTTTCGACTTCCGACTGACGCAGGTAAACCACTTCAGCGACGCTGTCGACCAGGATCCCGACCACTTGCTTATCGGCCTCGATGATCACAATACGCGTGTTGTCGCTGACTTCAACCGGCGACAGGCCGAAGCGCTGGCGGGTGTCGATCACGGTGACCACATTGCCACGCAGGTTGATGATGCCCAGCACGTAGCTTGGCGCACCCGGCACTGGCGCGATCTCGGTGTAGCGCAGCACTTCCTGAACCTGCATCACGTTGATGCCGTACGTTTCGTTGTCCAGGCGGAAGGTGACCCACTGCAGAATCGGATCTTCGGAACCCTGTGCTGACGACTTCTTCATACCCCTAACCCCTTGCGTATTGTGCTGTGCGGCCGACGCGTTCAGCACCGGCCTGTGTTTATTTGATGGTGTTTATTTACGCGCCTGCATCTGCTTGACCGCACCGCTGGCAATCAGCTCGGCCAATTCGGAAACGTCAAGCAACGCACACATGTGTTCGATCACGGTCCCGGCGAGCCACGGACGTTGACCGCGATGGGTGCGCCATTTGATTTCTTTCGGGTCCAGGCGCAGCGAACGGCTGACCTGATGCACCGCCAGTCCCCACTCGTAGCCCTGAACCGAGATGACGTACTGCAAACCCTGACGGAAGTCATCGCGGTAGCGGTCCGGCATGATCCAGCGCGCGGTGTCCAGCACTTTCAGGTTGCCGGCCTGACTCGGCAGGATGCCGAGGAACCAGTCCGGTTGCCCGAACAGCGGCGTCAGGTCATGCCCAGCCAAGGGATAGATCGAACCGAGACACACCAGCGGCACCGCCAGGGTCAGCCCGGCGACATCGAACAGCAGGCATTCGAACGGCTCGTCTGCCCAGGCCGGACGCTCATCGGACGTCGGCGGCGGCGTTGGCGTGCGTTGCGCCGGCAAGTGCACCTCGGCCACGGGCTCGACCAGCGCCACTGTCGGTTCCGCAGCAGCCGGTTCGACGACGGCAGGAGCGACAACGGGCGGCGCGATCACCGGCGGCAAAATAACCGGCGCTTTCAATAATGTGGTCGTCACGGGTTCAGCAAGCGGTCTGGCCACCGGTGCTGTCTCGCGAGCCGGCTCAGGCCTGGCCTCAGGCGTAAACGCCAGCGACACCGGCGCAGGTCGGCCGACCGGCACGGCCGCCGCAACGGCTTCGGCAACGGCCGAGCGCATGCGTGCATCATGGGCCTGCTCTTCGAGCACGGCCGCTTGAAACTCATCAATGCTTTCGACGACTTCCAGTTCTTCGGTGGCGTCCTGAAGCAACGCGTCGAGGTAGTTCTGCAGCGCCAGTTGCGGTCGTGATGCGATGTCCAGAGGGCGGTTCATACGGGAGCCCGAAAATAAGTGATGCGATTACCGCCTATACCCGATATCGGCTGAACAACAGGCCGACTTGAGCGCGCAGGCGCATTGCCCGGGATAAAACGATCAGCGGACATGTCAGGCCACCTGTCCCACAAGCTGTTCGGTGAGCATGTGCTTGAGCAGCGCCCGATACGCCAGCACACCCCGGCTCTTGCTGTCGAACTGCGACGGCGTGACGCCCGCACGGCTGGCATCGCGCAAGCGCGTGTCCACCGGAATAAAGGCGTTCCACACATGTTCTGGGAAGCTGTCGCGCAGCAACTTCAAGGTGCCCATCGACGCCTGCGTGCGGCGGTCGAACAGCGTCGGCACGATGGTGTACGGCAGCGGAACCTTGCGCGAACGGTTGATCATCGCCAGCGTGTTGACCATGCGCTCCAGGCCCTTGACCGCCAGGAACTCGGTCTGCACCGGAATCGCCAGTTGCTGGCTGGCCGCCAGCGCGTTGACCATCAACACGCCCAGCAACGGCGGGCTGTCGATGATGGCGTAATCGAAATCCTGCCACAGTTGCGCAAGGCTCCTGGCAATCACCAGGCCCAGCCCGCTCTGACCCGGCGACTGGCGCTCAAGGGTGGCGAGCGCGGTGCTGGAAGGCAGCAGGGAAATACGTTTGTCACTGGTGGGCAACAACAGCTGACCGGGCAAGCCATCGGGCACGGCGCCTTTATTCAGGAACAGGTCGAAACAACTGTGTTCCAGCGCGTCAGGGTTGTGGCCGAAATAACTGGTCATCGAGCCGTGAGGGTCCAGGTCGACCACGACCACGCGTTTGCCCGCCTCGGCCAGCAACCCGGCTAAAGCGATTGAGGTGGTGGTCTTGCCGACCCCGCCTTTCTGATTGGCTACTGCCCAGACTCTCATGTGTTCGTTTTCCCCCCGGACCCAAACGGTGACCGAGAATTAAGGGGCAGATGACGAAGATTTGACGCCTTGCGACGGCTTGGCTGGGACAGGTGCAGTTTGTGTGCCAGCACGGCGCAGTGCAGCATCCGGTTTCGCATTGGCCGCGGTGCCAGAGCCTGTCAGGCTGCGGCGCACGTCCAGGTTACGAGAAATCACCAGCACCACACGGCGGTTGCGCGCACGGCCATCAGCGGTGGCGTTGGACGTCAGCGGCTGGAACTCACCGTAACCGACCGACGCCAGGCGCGCCGGATTGATCCCGTCCATGGCCAGCATGCGCACGATGCTCGACGAACGTGCCGAGGACAATTCCCAGTTGCTCGGGAACTGAGCCGTATTGATCGGCTGGTCATCGGTGAAGCCTTCGACGTGAATCGGGTTGTCGAACGGCTTGATGATTTTCGCCACTTTGTCGATCAGGTCGAACGCCAGGTTGCTGGGCATGGCATCGCCGCTGCCGAACAGCAGGCTGGAGTTGAGTTCGATCTCGATCCACAGTTCGTTGCCGCGCACGGTCATCTGCTTGGAGGCGATGAGATCGCCGAACGCGGCATTCACGTCATCGGCGATGGATTTGAGCGGGTCCTGCGCGCCCTGCCCCAAGGCGGCATCGGTCTGCTCGCTGTCTTGAACCAGGGGGTCGGCAGGCCGGACGGTCTGCGGTTTCTGCTCGCCGATCGGGATCGGCTTCACGCTGCGCTCGGCTTCGTTGAACACGCCGACCAGCGCCTCGGACAGCACCTTGTACTTGCCTTCGTTGAGCGAAGAAATGGAGTACATGACCACGAAGAACGCGAACAGCAGCGTGATGAAGTCCGCGTAGGACACCAGCCAGCGTTCGTGGTTTTCGTGCTCTTCGTGGCGACGTCGACGGGCCATCAGTCCATCACTCCATGAAGCCTTGCAGCTTCAATTCGATCGAACGCGGGTTCTCGCCTTCGGCAATCGACAGCAAGCCTTCGAGGAGCATTTCACGGTAACGCGACTGACGAATGGCCACGGCCTTGAGCTTGTTGGCCACCGGCAGCAGGATCAGGTTCGCCGAGGCCACGCCATAGATGGTCGCCACGAAAGCCACCGCAATGCCGCTGCCCAACTGGTTCGGATCGGCGAGGTTGCCCATGACGTGGATCAGGCCCATGACCGCACCGATGATGCCCACGGTCGGCGCGTAGCCGCCCATGCTTTCAAACACTTTGGCCGCCTGAATGTCGCGGCTTTCCTGGGTCATGAAGTCCACTTCCAGGATGCTGCGAATGGCTTCCGGCTCGGCACCGTCGACCAGCAATTGCAGGCCTTTGCGCGAGTACGCATCGGGCTCGCCATCGGCCACGGACTCAAGGCCCAACAGGCCTTCCTTGCGCGCAGTCAGGCTCCAGGACACGACACGGTCGATGCCGCCTGCCAGGTCGATGCGCGGCGGAAACAGAATCCAGACGAAGATCTGAATCGCGCGTTTGAACGCGCTCATCGGCGTCTGCAACAGGCAGGCCGCAAGGGTGCCGCCCAGCACGATCAGCGCGGCAGGCCCGTTGAGCAAGGCGCCCAGGTGACCGCCTTCCAGGAAGTTGCCGCCGATGATGGCGACGAACGCCAGAATGATCCCGATAAGTGTCAAAACATCCATTACAGACACGCCTCGACCAGATGACGCCCGATATCGTCCAGGCTGTAAACGGCGTCCGCCAAATCGGCTTTGACGATGGCCATCGGCATGCCGTAAATCACGCAGCTGGATTCGTCCTGCGCCCAGATATGACTGCCGCCCTGCTTGAGCAGACGTGCGCCTTCACGACCGTCCGCGCCCATGCCGGTCAGTACGACCGCGAGCACTTTGTCGCCGTAGGATTTGGCCGCCGACCCAAAGGTGATATCGACGCACGGCTTGTAGTTGAGCCGCTCATCCCCCGGGAGGATCTTCACCGCGCCACGGCCGTCGACCATCATCTGCTTGCCGCCAGGGGCCAGCAGCGCGAGGCCCGGACGCAGAATGTCGCCGTCTTCGGCTTCCTTGACGCTGATGCGGCACAGCTTGTCGAGGCGCTCGGCGAAGGCCTTGGTGAACGCCGCAGGCATGTGTTGAATCAGCACGATCGGAGCCGGAAAATTGGCGGGCAGCTGAGTCAGCACGCGCTGCAGCGCAACCGGGCCACCCGTCGAGGTGCCGATGGCGACCAGCTTGTAGGCCTTGCGCTTGGGCGCCGGCGAGTGGTGCGTGGCAGGCGCCGACGCATGATGAGCGGGCGCAGCGTGACTGGACGTCCCGGCCAGAGGACGAGCCGGTGCAGTACGCGCCGTCCCTGCCGTCGGGGCCTGGCTGCGCAACGCGCCCGGGGCCGGGGCAGCAGGCGCGGCAACGGCTGCCGCACCAAAACCGGTGGAGCGACGGTTGCTGCGAGAAATGCTGTGCACCTTCTCGCACAGCATCTGCTTGACCTTGTCGGGATTACGGGAGATGTCTTCGAAGTTCTTCGGCAGGAAATCCACCGCACCCGCATCCAGCGCGTCCAGGGTGACGCGGGCGCCTTCGTGCGTCAGCGAGGAGAACATCAGAACCGGCGTCGGACAGCGCTGCATGATGTGGCGAACGGCAGTAATGCCGTCCATCATCGGCATTTCGTAGTCCATGGTGATCACATCGGGCTTGAGGGCCAGGGCCTGCTCGATCGCTTCCTTGCCGTTGGTGGCGGTGCCGACCACTTGAATCGTTGTGTCAGAGGAAAGAATTTCCGAGACTCGCCGGCGAAAAAAGCCGGAGTCGTCTACCACCAGAACCTTGACTGCCATAAACACTCCATTGGACAAAACCGGCCAGTTGCACAGCCCGCTTCGTCAACATCTGCCCCACCGGAATTACCACGGTGGATAAAAAACCTGTGGGAGCGAATTCATTCGCGACTGGCCAGCTCAAACGACACAGCCACGTCGCCTGAGACATCTTTCGCGAATGAATTCGCTCCCACACAGTTCATCGCATCGCCGAGTTCAAATACGCCGTGCGGCGTAACGCTTGAGCATGCTCGGTACGTCGAGGATCAGGGCGATGCGGCCGTCACCGGTGATGGTGGCGCCCGACATGCCTGGCGTACCTTGCAACATCTTGCCCAGCGGTTTGATGACCACTTCTTCCTGCCCCACGAGCTGATCGACGACGAAGCCGATGCGCTGAGTGCCGACCGAGAGAATCACCACGTGGCCTTCGCGTTGTTCTTCATGCGCGGCCGAACTCACCAGCCAGCGCTTGAGGTAGAACAGCGGCAGTGCCTTGTCGCGCACGATCACCACTTCCTGGCCATCGACGACGTTGGTGGTCGACAGGTCGAGGTGGAAGATCTCGTTGACGTTGACCAGCGGGAAGGCGAACGCCTGGTTGCCCAGCATCACCATCAGGGTTGGCATGATCGCCAGCGTCAACGGCACTTTGATGACGATCTTCGAACCCTGGCCCTTGGTCGAGTAGATGTTGATCGAGCCGTTGAGCTGGGCAATCTTGGTTTTCACCACGTCCATGCCCACGCCACGGCCCGACACATCGGAAATCTCGGTCTTGGTCGAGAAGCCCGGCGCGAAGATCAGGTTGTAGCAGTCGGTGTCGCTCAGACGGTCCGCCGCATCCTTGTCCATGACCCCACGCTTGACCGCGATTGCGCGCAGTACCGCAGGGTCCATGCCTTTGCCGTCATCGGAAATCGACAGCAGGATGTGGTCGCCTTCCTGTTCCGCCGAGAGCACCACGCGACCGCCCCGGGCCTTGCCCGATGCTTCACGTTCTTCCGGCGATTCGATGCCGTGGTCCACCGCGTTGCGCACCAAGTGCACCAACGGGTCGGCCAGCGCCTCGACCAGGTTCTTGTCCAGGTCGGTTTCTTCACCCACCAGTTCAAGGTTGATTTCTTTCTTCAACTGACGCGCCAGATCGCGAACCAGTCGCGGGAAGCGACCGAACACTTTCTTGATCGGCTGCATGCGGGTTTTCATCACCGCGGTCTGCAGGTCAGCGGTGACCACGTCCAGGTTGGACACGGCCTTGGACATGGCTTCGTCGGAACTGTTGGCGCCCAAGCGCACCAGGCGGTTACGCACCAGCACCAGTTCGCCGACCATGTTCATGATTTCGTCCAGCCGTGCGGTGTCGACGCGCACGGTGGTTTCGGCTTCGGTCGGTGCTTTTTCGGCGACCGGCGCCGGTGCACGTGCTGCCGCAGGTGCAGCTGCAGGCGCCGGAGCAGCCTTGGCAGGTGCAGCAGAAGCAGCAGCCGCCTTGGCTGGCTCGGCCTTCGGTGGTTCCGCTTTAGCAGGCTCGGCTTTCTTGGCTGGCGCAGTCGCGGTGGCCGCAGACGCCGCTACCGCAGGCTCGAACTTGCCCTTGCCGTGCAGTTGATCCAGCAGGTCTTCAAATTCGTTGTCCGTGATTTCATCCGACGCAGCGGCCTTGGCGTCGGTCGCAGCAGCAGGCGCCACTGGAGCAGCAGCAGGAGCAGGAGCAGTACTGGCGTCGGCCGAAAACGAGCCCTTGCCATGCAACTGGTCCAGCAACGCCTCGAATTCGTCATCGGTGATTTCGTCGCTGGCAGGTGGCGCAGCGGGTGCGGCAGCCGCCGCAGGAGCCACGGCGTCGGCCGCAAACTGGCCTTTACCGTGCAACTGATCGAGCAGTGATTCGAATTCAGCATCGGTGATTTCGTCGCTGGCCGCGTCCGCCGCTGGAGCAGGCGTCGATACCGCAGCGGCAGGCGCTGCCGCCGACACCGTAGCACCGGCTGCTTGGGCCTTGACCGCGTTCAGCGAATCCAGCAGTTGTTCGAATTCCTGATCGGTGATGTCGTCGGACGGCGCTTCGGCAACCGCTTCGACCTCAGGAGCAGGTGCGGCCGCGGCTTCGTCAGCCGACGCAGGTTCTGCCAGACGCGACAGCGCGGCAAGCAACTCAGGCGTGGCCGGTGTGATGTCCGACCGTTCGCGGACCTGACCGAACATGCTGTTAACGGTGTCCAGTGCTTCGAGTACGACGTCCATGAGCTCCGCGTCGACCCGGCGCTCACCTTTGCGCAGGATGTCGAACACGTTTTCGGCGATGTGACAGCATTCAACCAGCTCGTTGAGCTGGAGGAAGCCGGCGCCCCCTTTTACAGTGTGAAAACCGCGAAAAATTGCATTGAGCAGGTCCGCATCGTCAGGTCGGCTTTCCAGCTCGACCAACTGCTCAGACAGCTGCTCCAGAATCTCGCCGGCCTCTACCAGAAAATCCTGAAGGATTTCTTCATCGGCGCCGAAGCTCATTGGGGGTGCTCCTAAAATTAACCGTCAAACCGATCCAGAGGCTGCATCGAGGGGCGGCGCGCATTACCTTCGTCGAAGCATTCGCGCGCAGCACCACAACCACTTTCACATAGAACCTGGGATCTAGAAGTTAGAAGCCAAGGCTGGATAGCAGATCGTCTACATCATCCTGACCGGATACGACGTCTTCACGTTTATCGGCATGAATCTGCGGACCTTCACCCTTGGAATGAAGTTTTTCTTCTTCTTTTTGCTTACGGAACACTTCCTGATCGTGCTCGATCCCGGCAAAGCGGTCGACCTGGCTGGCCATCAGCACCAGCTTGAGCAAATTGCTCTCCACTTCCGTCACCAACTGCGTGACGCGCTTGATCACCTGACCGGTCAGGTCCTGATAATCCTGAGCCAGCAGAATGTCGTTCAAGTGGCTGGCGACCTCGTGGGTTTCCTTCTCGCTGCGCGTCAGAAAACCATCGACGCGGCGGGCCAGGTCACGAAACTCTTCAGCGCCGATCTCGCGACGCATGAAACGCCCCCAGTCGGCACTCAACGCCTTCGCGTCGGCACTGAGGCCGTTCATCAAAGGCGTGCTTTGCTCCACCAGATCCATGGTGCGGTTGGCCGCACCTTCCGTGAGCCTGACGACATACGAGAGGCGCTCGGTGGCATCGGTGATCTGGGACACTTCTTCGGCTTGCGGCATGTGCGGGTCAATCTGGAAATTGACGATCGCACTGTGCAGTTCACGCGTGAGCTTGCCAACTTCCTGATACAGGCCGCGATCCCGGGTCTGATTAAGCTCATGGATAAGTTGCACGGCGTCGCCGAACTTGCCTTTTTCAAGGCTGGCGACGAGTTCCTGTGCGTGTTTCTTCAGGGTCGACTCGAAGTCACCCATTGTCGAATCTTTGGAATCCATAGCGCCCTCGCAGCGGACATCAGCTATTGACGCGCTCGAATATCTTCTCGATCTTTTCTTTGAGCACTTGTGCAGTGAATGGCTTCACCACGTAGCCGTTCACGCCGGCCTGAGCAGCCTCGATGATCTGCTCGCGCTTGGCTTCGGCAGTCACCATCAACACCGGCAGATGGCGCAGGCGTTCATCGGCACGCACCTGACGCAGCAAGTCGATGCCGGACATGCCAGGCATGTTCCAGTCAGTCACCAGGAAGTCAAAAGCCCCGCTCTGCAGCATCGGCAATGCGGTGGTACCGTCATCTGCTTCGGCCGTGTTGGTGAACCCAAGGTCACGCAACAGGTTTTTTATGATCCGCCGCATCGTTGAGAAGTCATCAACGATGAGGATTTTCATGTTCTTGTCCAATTCGACCTCCAAGCAGTCTTTAACGCGTCCAGCACCTGGACGCGCGTTCAATCAATACCGGCACAACCCAATGACCAGTCTGCGAAAACAATTAAGGGGGTTTGCGAATCGACAACGGACGAGCACAGCGGAACCGGACTCTGAAAGACCTGATCCGACCGGCTCCTGCCTTGTCTCCCTTCTCACCCACACAACGGTTATTGCACAGCCGGCCTTACATGCATCACGCAGACACCACGGCCTGCGTTCGATGAGTCAACGCGCGCGCCACTCGCCCAACCGACCCCGCAACCGCGCAGCGCACTGACTGTGCAGCTGACTGACGCGCGACTCGCTGACCCCCAGGACCTCACCGATTTCCTTGAGGTTCAGCTCTTCGTCGTAGTACAGCGCCAGCACCAGGCGTTCACGCTCGGGCAGGTTGGCAATGGCGTCCGCCAATGCGCTCTGGAAACGCTCGTCTTCCAGATCGCGCGACGGTTCGAGCGACTGGCTCGCGCCGTCCTCGTGCAGCCCTTCATGCTCGCCGTCCTGCAACAGGTCGTCGAAGCTGAACAGGCGACTGCCCAAGGTGTCGTTCAAAATCCCGTAGTAATCGTCGAGACTCAATTGAAGTTCGGCAGCAACCTCGTGATCTTTAGCGTCACGGCCGGTTTTTGCTTCAATTGCACGAATTGCGTCGCTGACCATGCGCGTATTGCGGTGAACCGAGCGCGGTGCCCAGTCACCCTTGCGCACTTCATCGAGCATCGCGCCGCGGATACGGATACCCGCGTAGGTCTCGAAACTCGCACCCTTGGTGGAGTCGTACTTGGTCGATACCTCAAGCAGACCGATCATGCCCGCCTGGATCAGGTCTTCGACCTGCACACTCGCCGGCAGACGCGCCAGCAGGTGGTAAGCGATGCGCTTGACCAGAGGGGCATAACGCTCGATCAGCTCATACTGGGAATCTTTGGAAGATTTGCTGTACATGCGATACCCGCTCGGTGTCATGACACTGGCCCTGCGCTGGTCTGATGAACCAGACGTTCAACGAAAAATTCAAGGTGGCCACGCGGGTTCGCCGGCAGTGGCCAGGTATCGACCTTCTGCGCGATGGCCTTGAACGCCAGCGCGCATTTGGAACGTGGAAACGCCTCGTAAACCGCGCGTTGCTTCTGCACAGCCTTGCGCACGCACTCGTCGTAAGGCACGGCGCCCACATACTGCAGCGCCACGTCGAGGAAGCGGTCGGTCACCTTGGTCAGCTTGGCGAACAGGTTGCGCCCTTCCTGCGGGCTCTGAGCCATGTTGGCCAGCACGCGGAAGCGGTTCATGCCGTAGTCGCGGTTAAGCAGCTTGATCAGCGCGTAGGCGTCAGTGATCGAGGTCGGCTCGTCGCAGACCACCAGCAGGACTTCCTGCGCGGCGCGCACGAAGCTGACCACAGATTCGCCAATCCCGGCAGCGGTGTCGATCACCAGCACATCCAGGTTGTCGCCGATATCGCTGAACGCCTGAATCAGGCCTGCGTGTTGCGCGGGCGTCAGGTGAACCATGCTCTGGGTGCCCGACGCCGCCGGCACGATGCGCACGCCGCCGGGGCCCTGCAACAGGACATCGCGCAGCTCGCAGCGCCCTTCGATGACATCGGCAAGGGTGCGTTTCGGGGTCAATCCCAACAATACGTCGACATTGGCCAGACCCAGATCGGCGTCCAGCAACATGACGCGACGTCCCAGCTCGGCCAGGGCCAGCGAGAGGTTCACTGACACGTTGGTCTTGCCTACGCCACCTTTGCCACCGGTCACCGCGATAACCTGAACGGGATGCATGCTGCCCATGTTAATTTTTTACCTTGTCTTGCTTAGACCTAAGCCACATTTCGGGCTGCACGTTCACTGTGTGAACAATGCTTGGCAGACCATCGATGCAGGTATTTTCCAATGTCATTTTCCTTACCCTAGCCCGCGCGCTTGCCGGTGCTGTGATAAAGATCCGCAAACATATCCGCCATCGCTTCCTCGCTAGGCTCCTCCTGCATCTGCACGCTGACAGCCCTGCTCACGAGCTGGTGCCGACGTGGGAGATGCAGATCATCCGGTATCCGTGGACCATCCGTCAGGTAGGCCACGGGCAACTCGTGAGTCACCGCCAGGCTCAGCACTTCGCCGAGACTTGCGGTTTCGTCCAGCTTGGTCAGGATGCACCCGGCCAGGCCGCAACGTTTGTAACTGTGATAGGCCGCTGTCAGCACCTGCTTCTGGCTGGTTGTCGCCAGCACCAGGTAGTTACGCGCCTTGATGCCACGACCTGCCAGACTTTCGAGTTGCAGACGCAGGGCCGGATCGCTCGCCTGCAGGCCGGCAGTGTCGATCAACACCACACGCTTGCGCAGCAACGGTTCCAGTGCCTGAGCCAGGGACTGCCCCGGATCGACGTGAGTCACCGGCACATTGAGAATACGTCCCAGCGTCTTGAGTTGTTCCTGAGCACCGATCCTGAAGCTGTCCATGCTCACCAGCGCGATGTTTTGCGCGCCGTATTTCAACACATATCGCGCGGCAAGTTTTGCCAGCGTGGTGGTCTTGCCCATACCGGCAGGCCCGACCATGGCGATGACACCGCCCTCTTCCAGCGGCTCGACGTCAGGCGTCGCAATCATGCGCGCCAGATGCGCCAGCAACATGCGCCAGGTGTGGGCCTGATCGCCGCCGTCCGGCACCATCGCCAGCAGGTCGCGAGACAGCGGACCGGACAGGCCGATGCGCTGCAAACGACGCCACAGGTTCGCCTGCTGCGGACGGCTGCCTTGCAACTGATTCCAGGCCAGCGAACCCAGCTGCACTTCCAGCAGTTCGCGCAACCCGTTCAATTCCGAACGCATCGAGTCGTACGCATGCCGGCTCACAGCAGGCTCGGCAGCCGATTGACGCTCTGCGCGTTCGGCACGATCCGCCGCGATGGCTGCATGGATCGACGGGCGAAACGGTTCATCCAGCGTCGGTTCGATCTGCTTGCTGTCGTCCATCGAAACACCGGCGAACAACTGACGGTTGGCGACCGTGTCCAGCTCGCTGCGATGGGTCAGCTCAGCCTGAGCCGTGACGATGCGCGACTGAGTCTTGCGCAGCTCGTCTTCGAGCTCGATGTTCGGCACACGCGGCGCCAGCGCGGACAGTTTGTAGTCCAGCGCGGCTGTCAGTTCCACGCCGCCGGCAATGCGCCGGTTGCCGATGATGGCGGCTTCAGCGCCCAGCTCATCACGAACCAGTTTCATGGCTTGTCGCATATCGGCGGCGAAAAAACGCTTAACTTGCATGACTCACTACCTCAGCCGTTCGGCCCGACAGTCGCTACGATGGTGACTTGCTTATTGTCAGGAATTTCCTGGTAAGCCAAAACATGCATATTCGGTACTGCCAGGCGTCCAAAGCGAGACAACATGGCGCGAACCGGACCTGCAACCAACAAAATAACCGGCTGACCCTGCATCTCCTGACGCTGCGCCGCTTCGATCAACGAGCGCTGAAGTTTCTCAGCCATGCTCGGTTCGAGCAGAACGCCTTCTTCCTGACCCTGACCCGCCTTCTGCAGACTATTGAGCAATATCTGTTCCAACCTTGGCTCAAGCGTGATAACAGGCAGCTCCGGCTCAATGCCGACAATGCTTTGGACGATTGCGCGGGACAAACCGACGCGCACGGCCGCCACCAATGCGGCGGTATCTTGACTCCGCGCAGCATTGTTGGCGATGGCTTCGGCAATACTGCGAATATCGCGCACCGGGACCTGCTCGGCCAGCAGCGCCTGCAACACCTTGAGCAGCGCGGAAAGCGACAGCACGCCAGGCACCAGCTCCTCGGCCAGCTTTGGCGAGCTCTTGGCCAGCAACGTCATCAATTGCTGGACTTCCTCATGACCAATCAACTCATGAGAGTGTTTGTAGAGGATCTGGTTCAAGTGGGTTGCCACTACAGTGCTGGCATCCACCACGGTGTAGCCCAGCGACTGCGCCTGAGCGCGCTGACTGATTTCAATCCACACCGCTTCCAGCCCAAACGCCGGGTCTTTGGCATTGATGCCGTTCAGGCTGCCAAACACCTGGCCCGGGTTGATCGCGAGCTCACGGTCCGGATAAATCTCGGCTTCAGCCAGCGTCACGCCCATCAGGGTCAAGCGATAGGCACTCGGTGCCAGATCGAGGTTGTCGCGAATGTGAACGGTCGGCATCAGGAAGCCCAGCTCTTGCGAGAGCTTCTTGCGCACGCCCTTGATCCGCGCCAGCAACTGACCACCCTGGTTACGGTCCACCAAGGGAATCAGGCGATAGCCCACTTCCAGGCCGATCATGTCGATCGGGGTCACGTCATCCCAGCCCAGCTCTTTGGACTCCTGCGCACGGCTCGGCGCTGGCAGCAATTCCTGCTGACGCTTGACCTCTTGAATCGCCGCCAGCTTGACCATGTTCTGCTTTTTCCACAGCAGGTACGCACCGCCCGCCGCCACCAGCCCCAGGCTGATGAACGAAAAGTGCGGCATGCCCGGCACCAGGCCCATCACGATCATGATGCCTGCGGAAACGGCCAGCGCCTTGTGCGAGGCGAACATCTGGCGACCGACCAGCTTGCCCATTTCTTCCGAGCCGGATGCACGGGTCACCATGATCGCGGCGGCGGTGGACAGCAGCAGCGATGGCAATTGCGCCACCAAACCGTCACCAATGGTCAGCAAGGCATACACCTTGCCCGCGTCGGCGAAGGTCATGTTGTGCTGGATGATGCCCACCAGCATGCCGCCGATGAGGTTGATGAACAGAATCAGCAGGCCAGCGATCGCGTCACCGCGCACGAACTTGCTGGCACCGTCCATGGAGCCGTAGAACTCGGCCTCCTGGGCGACCTCCAGACGGCGACGCTTGGCTTCGGGTTGATCGATCAGACCGGCGTTGAGGTCAGCGTCGATTGCCATTTGTTTGCCAGGCATCGCATCGAGGGTGAAACGCGCGCTCACCTCGGAGATACGACCGGCACCCTTGGTCACCACGACGAAGTTGATGATCATCAGGATCGAGAAAACCACGATACCGACGACATAGTTACCGCCGATTACCACTTCACCGAATGCCTGAATCACCTTACCGGCAGCGGCGTGACCGTCCTGACCGTGGAGCATCACGACGCGGGTGGACGCGACGTTGAGCGCCAGGCGCAACAGCGTCGCGATCAGCAGGATGGTCGGGAAGACCGAGAAGTCCAATGGACGCAGGGCGTACACGCAGACCAGCAGTACGACGATCGACAGCGCGATGTTGAACGTGAAGAACACGTCCAGCAGGAACGGCGGCATCGGCAACATCATCATTGCCAGCATGACCAGCAACAGCAACGGAACACCCAACTGGCCACGGCCCAGACCGACCAGTCCAATGCGAGCGTTAGAGATTAACTGAGAGCGATCCACCGATTCTGTACCTGCGCGCTAAATCAAACTTTTGACGCCAGAGGCGTTGTAACGCAGGTATTGCAAAAACCTGTCCAACTCTTGGAATGGGTTGAAAATAGCAAGGTGCCAGTATGGGGTTTGTGGGGTGGTTGGCATTTTGTGCCTGCCCGAAAGGGCTCAGCCTAACGGCCGATGTTTCGCCTTCGGCGAGTTACTTGATAACCCCAAGTAACCAAGGGTCTGAACTGGTTGGGCCCGACTTCGTCGGTTGCTCACTTCGACGACGCTCCGTGGGCCCGCGCCGAACGGACATCCATGTCCTGACGGCGCTCTCGCGGCATCCATGCCGCTCGGCACACTGCGCGACGCCTGCGTTCAGCCTGCACCCAAGTCGCGTTTTGTGGCGCCTGAACGTTCTCGGTATGAAGATCAAAAGCAAAAGCATGAGCACCGGCAGAAATATCAGGCTGACGCAGTCCCTGTAGGAGCGCGCTTGCCCGCGATCTACCGCGCAGCGGTAGCAAAATCAGGCGACTCGGTTGTCCCTGATACACCGCACGCACCGGATGTGCTGCCGGTTCCCGGCAGATCGCGGGCAAGCGCGCTCCTACAGTTTGGGATGGCGTCAGGATCGTTCCCACGCTCTGCGTGGGAATGCGTGCCAAGACGCTCCGCGTCCACATTGACGCAGAGCGTCGGTCGCTGCGTTACCACGCGGAGCGTGGGAACGATCACAAACGCTCTTCGCTTCTTGATTCGATCATCAAACGTCCGAACGCACCCCAAATTGTAGGAGCGACCGGGGTGGCGCTCCACCTTGCCCGCGATCTGCCGCGCAGCGGCAGTAAAATCAGGCGACCCGGTTGTATCTGATAAACCGCATGCACCGGATTTGCTGCCGGTTCCCGGCAGATCGCGGGCAAGGTGGAACGCCACCCCGGTCGCTCCTACGCCTTCGGCAGAATCAAAGGCGGGAGGCGATCCTCTCACTTGCTCTGGTTTTGATCCTGCTCTTCATGCGCGAGAGTCCAAACACCACAAAACGCGACTTGGGTGCAGGCCAAACGCAGACGACGCGCAGTGGGTCGAGCGGCATGGATGCCGCGAGAGCGCCGTCAGGACATGGATGTCCGTTCGGCGCGGGCCCACGGAGCGTCGTCGGAGTGCGGGTACCCGACGAAGTCGGGCCCAACCGGGAGCCTGAAACCCTTGGTTACTTGCGGTTATCAAGTAACTCGCCGAAGGCGAAACAGTTCGGCCGTTAGGACGAAGCGCCGTTGACCTTGACCTTGACCTTGACCTTGACCTTGACCTTGACCTCAAGCCTCAAGCGCCCGTTACGAATCCCGCCTCAAATCCGGCGGAATCGGCAAGTCTTCCCGCAGAGGATCAGGCCGCTTGCCACGCCCCTGCCGGAACTGCCGGATCTGGTACACATACGCCAACACCTGAGCCACCGCCAGGTACAACCCCGCCGGAATCTCCTGCTCAAGCTCAGTGCTGTAATAAATCGAACGCGCCAGCGCAGGCGACTCCAGCAATAGGATCTGATGCTGCGCGGCGATCTCGCGAATCTTCAGCGCCATGAAATCACTGCCCTTGGCCAGCAACACCGGCGCCCCGCCCTTGTCCTGATCGTACTTGAGCGCCACCGCGTAGTGGGTCGGGTTGGTGATGACCACATCGGCCTCGGGAATCGCCGACATCATCCGCCGCTGCGACATCTCGCGCTGCAACTGACGAATCCGCTGCTTGACCTCCGGGCGCCCTTCGTTGTCCTTGTGCTCGTCACGCACTTCCTGCTTGGTCATCAACAGCTTGTTGTGCGCCTCCCACAACTGCACCGGCACGTCCACGGCGGCGATGATCACCAGCCCGAACGCCATCCACAACGTGCTCCAACCCACCAGTTGCAGGCTGTGCACGATCGCCATTTCCATGGGTTCGTGGGCGATGGACACCAGGTCGGCCTTGTCCTTGGACAGCACCACCAGCGCCACAATGAGCACGATAAAAAACTTGGCCAACGACTTGAGAAGCTCGATCAATGCCTTTGGCGACACCATGCGCTTAAGGCCCGCCGCCGGGTTCATCCGGCTGAATTTGGGCGCCAGGGAGCCTGCCGCGAAGAGCCAGCCACCGAGCGAGATCGGACCAACCAACGCCGCGATGGTCAACGCCACCAGAATCGGCTGAACCGCCAACAACGCCGCCTTGCCGGACGTCATGAGCATCAGGCCCATGCTGCGCTCGTCCATCAGCGCTTCACGGGTGATGGTGAAGTTGTCGCGCATCAGCTGCATCATCATTTCCGCCATCGACCCGCCGAACGCCAGCAAACCGGCGGCCCCGACGATCATGATGATGACCGTATTGAGCTCTTTGGAGCGGGCGATCTCGCCCTTCTCCCTGGCCTCACGTTTTCGCTTGTCCGTGGGGTCTTCTGTTTTGTCCTGACCGCTCTCGCTTTCAGCCATGTCAGCGCGCCCTGATGATTTCCTTGAGCAACTGCAAGGCGTCGACCGCCAGCGGTTGGTACTGATTGAGAATGTCGCCGAGAGTGATCCACAGGATCCCCATGCCCAGCACCAGCGTCAGCGGGAAACCGATGGAGAAGATGTTCAACTGCGGGGCTGCGCGGGTCATCACGCCCATGGCGACGTTGACCACCAGCAATGCGGTGATCGCCGGCAAAACCAGAATCAACCCCGCGCCCAGCACCCAGCCCAGACGCAGCACCAACTCCCAGAAATTGGCGACCACCAGGCCCTCGCCCACCGGCAGCGTGGTGAAGCTTTCAATGAGCACTTCGAAGACCACCAGGTGACCGTTCATCGACAGGAACAACAGCGTCACCAACATGGTGAAGAACTGCCCGATCACCGCCACCGAAACGCCGTTGACCGGGTCGACCATGGACGCGAAGCCCATGCCCATCTGCACGGCAATGATCTGCCCGGCGATGACAAAGGCCTGAAAGAACATTTGCAGCGACAACCCCAGCGCCGTGCCAATGATGATCTGCTCAGCGATCAGCAACAGCGCGCTGAGGTCCAGAGCGTGCACCGCCGGCATGGGCGGCAGGCTGGGCGCGACCACCACCGTGATCGCCAGGGCAAGATAAAGACGCACGCGGGTCGGGACCAGCGTCGTACCGAAGATCGGCATGGTCATCAGCACCGCCGCGATGCGAAACAGCGGCAACATAAAGGCCGCCACCCACGTGCTGATCTGCGTGTCGGTCAGCGCCAGCACAGGTTCCATTCGACAATCAGCCGATGACTTGAGGAATGCTGGTGTACAGCGAAATGATGTATTCCATGAAGGTCCGCACCAGCCATGGACCCACAACGATCAGGGTCACGAGCATGACCAGCAGACGCGGCAGGAAGCTCAAGGTCTGTTCGTTAATCTGGGTGGCCGCCTGAAACATCGACACGATCAGGCCGACGATCAGGCTCGGCACCACAAGGATCGCCACCATCGTGGTGGTCAACCACAACGCTTCGCGAAACAGGTCAATGGCCACTTCTGGGGTCATGCTGCGCACTCCTCGTCAAACAGACTCATACGCCACCAAAACTGCCGGCCAGCGTACCGATGATCAGCGCCCAGCCATCCACCAGCACGAACAGCATGATCTTGAACGGCAGCGAAATGATCAGCGGCGACAGCATCATCATACCCATGGCCATCAGCACGCTGGCGACCACCAGGTCGATGATCAGAAACGGGATGAAAATCATGAAACCGATCTGAAACGCGGTCTTCAATTCCGACGTCACAAAGGCCGGAACGAGGATCGTCAGCGGCGCGGCATCAGGCGTCGGGATGTCGGTTCGCTTGGACAGGCGCATGAACAGGTCCAGGTCGCTGGAGCGGGTCTGCGCCAGCATGAAGTCCTTGATCGGCACTTCGGCCTTGGCCACCGCATCCTGCGCGCTGAGTTTTTCAGCCAGGTAGGGCTGTAAGGCGTCGTTGTTCACCCGGTCGAACACCGGCGCCATGATAAACAGCGTCAGAAACAGCGCCATGCCGGTGAGAATCTGGTTCGACGGCGTCTGCTGCAAGCCCAGGGCCTGACGCAGAATCGAGAACACGATGATGATCCGCGTGAAGCTGGTCATGAGCATCACGAACGCCGGAATGAAACTCAGCGCGGTCATGATCAGCAGGATTTGCAGGCTGACCGAATACTCCTGCTGACCATTGGCACCGGTGCCCAGCGTGATCGCCGGGATCGACAAAGGGTCGGCGGCAAACGCCAATGGCGCTGCCAGCAGCAACAGCAGCGTCAAAACAATGCGCATCAGTTCTTATCCTTCTGACCCGGGTTGCCGGAACCGTCTGCGCCTGGACGCGTTTTGTCGGCGCGCGGCGCGGCAATGCCTTTGTTGCCCAATGCTTCCATCAGGCGTCGGGCGAACTCTGGCGTGGCGTTCTGCGTTTCGGGCACTGCAACCGGTTCATTCATCACGTGCAGCGCCGTGATGCTCCCCGGCGAAACACCGAGCAACACTTGCTCATTGCCGACCTGAACCAGCACCAGCCGGTCACGCGGACCGAGTGCACGCGAGCCCACCAGCTCGATCACCTGATTGCCCGCAGGGCCGGCGCGCTGCACGCGACGCATCAGCCAGGCCAGGACGAAAATCAGACCGACCACCAACAACAGGCCAAGCACCAGTTGCAGCAACTGGCTGCCCACTCCGCTGCTCAGCGCGCTCGACACGGGCGGCACGGACACTGGCGCAGCGGCAGGCGCCGTTGCCGCGACCGCAGCCGGTGCAGCAGGCGCACTTGCAGCGGGGGCGGCGGAATCAGCCGCCATGACGGCCCATGACAGCGCCAGCAACGACAGGCCTGACAGCGCCCTGAGCCCCTTCACAAGAAAACCGCCCACTTAACGCAGCTTCTTGATGCGTTCGCTCGGGCTGATCACGTCGGTCAGGCGAATGCCGAACTTCTCGTTCACCACCACCACCTCACCGTGGGCGATCAACGTGCCGTTGACCAAGACATCCAGCGGCTCACCCGCCAGACGATCCAGCTCGATCACCGAGCCCTGGTTGAGTTGCAGCAGGTTGCGGATGTTGATGTCGGTGCTGCCCACTTCCATGGAAATCGACACCGGGATGTCGAGGATCACGTCCAGGTTCGGACCGTCCAGCGTCACCGGCGCATTGTTCTTCGGCATGCTGCCGAACTCTTCCATCGCCAGACGGTTGGTGGAGGCGTTGCCGGCGTCGGCGGCCAGCAGCGCGTCGATATCAGCCTGACCACCCTCACCCGCTTCACCCAGGGCGGCAGCCCACTCGTCGGCCAGTGCCTGGTCGTCTGTGGAGTTCATTTCGTTTTCATCAGCCATGGTTGTCCTCGGCGAGCAATATTCGTTGACACAGCAATTCGTTTAAACACTACGTTCTGACACCGACGGCAGTCCGTCAGCGGCGCTCTACCGGTTCGACCACTTGCAGGGCCAGATTGCCCTTGTGCGAACCCAGCTTGACCTTGAACGTGGGCACTCCGTTGGCGCGCATGATCAGATGTTCTGGGAGCTCCACCGGAATCACATCGCCGGGCTGCATGTGCAGCACGTCGCGCAATTTCAGCTGGCGACGAGCGACAGTGGCGCTCATCGGCACCGCCACGTCGAGCACGTCCTGCTTCAACGCATTGACCCAACGCTCGTCCTGGTCGTCCAGATCCGACTGGAACCCGGCGTCGAGCATCTCGCGGACCGGCTCGATCATCGAATACGGCATGGTCACGTGCAGATCGCCGCCACCGCCATCGAGTTCGATGTGGAAGGTCGATACCACGATCGCTTCGCTCGGGCCGACGATGTTGGCCATGGCCGGGTTTACTTCCGAGTTGATGTACTCGAAATTGACTTCCATGATCGCCTGCCAGGCTTCTTTGAGGTCGATGAACGCCTGATCGAGGACGATGCGCACCACCCGAAGCTCGGTCGGCGTGAATTCACGGCCTTCGATCTTGGCGTGCCGGCCGTCGCCACCAAAGAAGTTATCCACTAGCTTGAACACCAGCTTGGCGTCCAGAATGAACAGCGCGGTGCCGCGCAGCGGTTTGATCTTCACCAGGTTCAGGCTGGTCGGCACATAGAGCGAGTGCACGTATTCGCCGAACTTCATCACCTGCACACCGCCCACGGCGACGTCGGCAGAGCGACGCAGCAGGTTGAACATGCTGATGCGGGTGTAGCGGGCGAAACGCTCGTTGATCATTTCCAGGGTCGGCATGCGTCCACGGACGATGCGGTCCTGGCTGGTCAGGTCGTAACTCTTGACGCTGCCAGGTTCGATAACGCTTTCGGTCTGCACCAGACCATCGTCCACGCCATGCAGCAGCGCGTCGATTTCATCCTGGGACAGCAGGTCTTGCACGGCCATGTCGTGGTCCTACTGCAATACGTAGTTAGTGAAAAGTACCTGTTCGATGACGCTTTTGTTCAGCTCTTTCTGGCCGACTTCCTGCACCACGGCAGCGGCTTTCTGGCGCAGCATCTCCATGCCGACCGGAGTCGCGATGGTGTCGAACGGCTGACCGGAGAACATCATGACCAGGTTATTGCGAATGACCGGCATGTGAACTTTCAACGCTTCCAGGTCCGCGTGATCGCGAGCCAGCAAAGTAATGCTGACCTGCATGTAACGCTGACGGCCGTTGACGTTGTAGTTAACGACAAAAGGCGGCGTCAGCGGTTCGAAGATCGCTTCCTTCTTGACGTTCGCCTCCTCGGCGGCCACCGCAGCGTCGGGCTTGCTTTCAGCCTTGTGCATGATGAACCACGTAGCGCCGACCGACAGACCGATCGCCAGCAACAAGCCCACCACTATCAGAATGATGACCTTCAGCTTGCCTTTTTTCGCGGGGTCTTTAACTGCGTCGTCGCTCTTCGCCATGCCAATAATCCGTCACTATCCAAGGGGTTCTGTGTTGCGTGACAGAGGAAGAGCAAGGGTTGTGCCAGAGTTGGCGCGGGAGGAGTTTGAAGCTTTCAATTCAAAGCCGATGGACCGACGGCGCCGGTTATCGGCCATGAAACGAAGGGTGGGAGCGAGCCTGCTCGCGAAAACCAAGGCCCGGCGGATCATTCTCCAGTGCCGGACCTTAAGCCTTCGCGAGCACGCTCGCTCCCACCGTTGTTCACACGCAGGGTTAGGCGTAATAGTCGACCGCGCTCGAACCGACCACCGTCAACGGCGCGTTCGCTGCTGCAGTTGCCGCATCGACCGGTGCGCCGTCGGCGATCAGGTCGCTGCCGCCACCGGATCGACCGGTGCCGTTGCCGCGCTGGGCGTCACCGCCGGACTGTTGCTGCGCCTGCTGCTGCATGTTGCGCGACTGATCCGAAACGTTGACGTCGACCTGCCCCATGCCCTGCTGGGCGAAGGAGTCACGCAGACGCGACATCTGGCTCTCGAGCGCTTCACGCACGCCGACGTGGGCGCTCATGAAGGTCACCTGGGTTTGCTGGTCCGCCGCCATATTGACGCGAATGTCGAGGCGGCCCAGCTCGGCCGGTTCCAGTTGAATATCCGCCTGTTTCAGGCTCTGGCTGGACAGGTACATCACGCGGTTGACCACGCCCTCGGTCCAGCCGTTCTGATTCATCGCCAAGGGCTGGTTCATCAGCGGCGCAGGGGTGGCGGCACTGGTTTTGGTCTGAGCGGCCTGGGAGAGTGCTGCCAGACGCTCGGCGAAATTATCCACGCGCGTATCGCTGGTCGCGCCCTTCACGTCTTTCAAACCGTCAGCGAGCAACCCGCTGAACGCCTTGTCGCCGCCGCCTTCGGTGGTGCTCTTGTCGACCGGCTGATCACCGGCTGCCGCCAGATTCCCGGCCAGCAATTGTGCCGGATCGGCGTTCGGGTCTTGCTTGCCTGACGTCTTGCCCGACTCGGCAGTGTGTCCCGTGGCCTGGGCGTTTTGTTGCGCCTTGTTTGCCAGCGCGACTTGCACGGCCGTCAGCCCTTCCAAGGGGTCGGCCGACGGGTCGAATTTGGCGTCGGTGGCGTCAGTCGGCGCCTGCACGACCGGAGGCGGAACAACCGGTGCGCCGCTGTTGGACAGCAACGTTGCGGGATCCACCACGGCTTGCGATGCCACCACTTGCGGGGCGGGATCCTGAACGGGCGGGGTCACGACCAGCGTGGGGTCCAGTGCCGGGTCGGTGACCGGCGCGTCCGCCAGCGTCGCGTCGACGGACGCATCCGCTGCGCTCGTGGTGTCGTCTTCGGTGTCATCGTCGTTATCGTCGCTGCCACTGTTGCCGGCGCCGTTGTCGTCTTTACCGTTGACCGTTTTGGCAGGCAAGCCATTGCCGCTATCGGCAACGGTCTTGTCAGGAGCGGCAGACGAATGACTGACGCTGTCCTTTTTGTCGACTGCCGAACTCTTGGCGCTCGCAGGCTTGGCCGGCGTATCGTCGACACTGGAAGGCTTGGGCGCTGCCTGTTTGGCAAAGACGCTGGAAAAGCTGGAAGTCTTGTCCTTGACGGGGTCGGGCGCCTTTACCGAAGTGCTGGCACTGGCTTTCTGGGCTTTGGCAGCCGTCAGAGCCGCAAGTAAAGGATTGTTGGCAAGGGCCATGTTGATCTCCGCAAGAGCACGATTGCACAGAGATCTAGCAAATGGCGGGCCAGTTCGGCAAAGCGATGATGGACGGGGACATTACCGAAGCGTGCAGGCCTGCAACTCGACGTCGAACAGGTCACGTACCACGCTGAACTCGTCGGTGATCGCCTGCACCAGTTGACTGACCGCCGCGCCATTGGCGGCGGACTGGTTGCGCGCTAGCTCTTCGAGTAAACGGCACAACTCGGTCAGTCGCGTGGCGCCCATGTTGCTGCTGCTGCCTTTAAAGCTATGGGCCATCATGCCCAACGGCTGCAATTGCGCGGCCGACTCGGCCGAGAAACCAGGTGTGCGGATGAGCTGGTTCAACGCCCTGACGCGCTTCTCCGAATCTTTGATGAAAACGTCCAGCAATGACGGGTATTCGCCCTCCATCACTTCACGCAACGTTCCGAGAACGCTCATATCCACATGCTCTTCCGACACTTGCTCGCTCCTTGATCAAGAATCGCGGGATTATGCCAGACCCTCCCACGCAAACTCCACACAGGCCGTACGGCCATCCGGCGACCACTGGCAGCGGTCGCTGAGTTGACGGACCAGGCTCAAGCCACGGCCGGACAACTGGTCAATCGCCGGCGGCAGCGACAAGACCTGCTGAGCGTCGAAGCCACTGCCGCTGTCCTGCACCTCGACGATGAGGCGACCACCCTGCCCGACCGGGATTATCTGAAAATTAAAGCGGATGAACCCTTGCGCCAGCGCGTCCAGTCGCTCGCCACGTTGCTGGTAGTAAAGCGCAAAACCTTCGGCATCGCGTTTGAGCGCGGAATCCAGTCCCAGCACGCCATGTTCAAGCGCATTGCTGTAGAGCTCGGAGAGCACGATGTACAACTCGCTGCTCTGCAGGCGCAAGCCGTGAACCTCTTGCAGCAGTTGCAACAGGTACGGCAACGGATTGAAGCGTTTGAGCGTCGAGGCGCGGAATTCGAAACTCGCCGACCAGTCCAGCGGGCTTGAATCGCCGCTGTCGGTGTAGATGACCGAAGGCGGCCCCAGCAACTCAGGCTGGGTGAAGCCGACTTCGACCATGCTGACGTCATCACGCACCTGCCCGCGGAACCGCGCAAGCGCCCACTGCACTTCCTCGATCAGCATCGCGGGATTGCGGTTGGACACGAATACGTTCTGCAGGCGCCGGGTGCCAAACATCTCGCCGCTTTCGTCGGTGCTGTCGACCACCCCGTCGGACAACAGAAACACACGATCCCCCGCGCCAAAGGGATACACCTGGGTGTTGTCGTCAAAGCTGTTGGCGCTCAACACACCCAACGGCAGGTGCGCTGACACCAGCGGCGTATGCGGCCGGCCATCGGCGTGCAGCAGATAACCGTCCGGCAGACCGCCGTTCCAGACCTCCACCAGGTGCTGTTTGAAATTCACGCTGATCAGCGCCGCGCAGCAGAACATGTCCACCGGCAGGATGCGCTTGAGCTTGGCGTTCATCTCGCGGAGGGTCTCCGGCAAGCCGTAGCCCTTGGCAGTCATGCCGTAAAACACTTCCGCCAACGGCATTGCCCCCACCGCCGCAGGCAAGCCGTGGCCGGTAAAGTCGCCGAGCAACACATGCATGTTGCCGGAGGGCGCCCACGCCGCGAGCAGCAGATCGCCGTTGAACAACGCGTAAGGCGATTGCAGGTAGCGAATGTTCGGGGCGCTCAGGCAGCCGGAATGGGCGATCTGGTCAAACACGGCCTTCGCCACACGCTGCTCGTTGAGCAGGTATTTGTGATGTCGAGCGATGAGATCACGCTGCTGCAAGACGGTTTCCTGAAGCAGTCGCAGACGGTTCATCGCATTGATCTTGGCGGCCAGTACGCCTTGGTTGTAAGGCTTGGCGACGAAATCGTCACCGCCGGCATCCAGGCAACGGGCCAACCCTTCACCTTCGGTCAGGGAGGTCAGGAAGATGATCGGCACCAGCGCTTCGCCTGCCAGCGCCTTGATTTGCCGGGCCGCCTCGAAACCGTCCATGACGGGCATCAACGCGTCCATCAGCACCAGTTGCGGACGATTGCGCTCGAACAGCGCCACCGCTTCGGCACCATCACTCGCGCTCAGCACCTCATGCCCCTGGCGACTGATAATCGCCGAGAGCAGCATGCGGTCAGTGGCGTTGTCGTCGGCGATGAGAATCTTCAGGCGCTCAGGTGGCACAGATCCCGTCATTTGCCGATTGTGAAGAGTTTGGAGAAGTTGGAGATGGCGAGGATTTTGACGACGTCGGCACTGCAGTTTTCCAACCGCACATCCGCCCGCTCGCCCCCGGCGTGATCGCGCAACAGCAGCAGCATGCCCAACGCCGAGCTGTCGAGGTAATTGGTTTCTTTCAGATCGACCACGTAACGCTTGGCCTTGGTCTCTTTTTCGTAAGCACCGCGAAAGTCCTGATGCGTCGAAAAATCGAAGCGTCCCTTGATCTTGATGGTCAGTTGCTGCTCGTCTGGTGAACGATTGGAAGTTACTGACATGGACAAATCCTTTATATGAAACGACGTCAGACGGTTGAAGTTTTAGCACTGCTTGTGCGGCGCGGCAAATGGAAGATTGCAGCACTTACGTTCGGCGTAACGGCCAGATTGTTTCGCCTTCGGCGAGTGACTTGAAAAGTCCGGTTGTCGCTCCACTCTGACATACAGGTGTTTGCCCTGATTCTGGCTAACGCCAGACCTGTTCCGCCTTCGGCGGGTTACTTGAAAACCCCAAGTAACCAAGGGTTGGCTCCCGGTTTGGCGACTCCTTCGTCGTCGTTCCTTCACTCCGGCGACGCTCCGTGGGCCCGCCGCCATCCATGCCGCTCGGCCCACTCCACGCCACCTGCGTTCAGCCTGCACCCAGGTCGCGCGTTGTGGTGTCTGGACTGACGAGGCAGGAAAATCAAAAGCAGGAGCAGGAGCAGGAGCAGGAGCGAAAATATCAGGCTGATGCAGTCACTGTAGGAGCGTGGCTTGTCCCGCGATCTGCCGGGAACCGGCAGCTAATCCTGTGGATGCGGTTTACCTGATACTGCCAAGGTGTCCGGTTTTACTGCTGCTTCGCAGCAGATCGCGGGACAAGCCACGCTCCTACAGTGACTGCATTAGCCTGATATTTCGAACCGGCAGCAAACCCTGCGCATGCGGGGTGTCAGGCATGATCGAGTCGCATGGTTTTGCTACCGCTGCGCGGCAGATCGCGGGCAAGCGCGCTCCTACAGGTATCGCGTCATCCGATGCTTTTGATTTTGCTTTTCTAGCGCGATAGTCCAGACACCACAAATCGGGACTTGGGTGCAGGCTGAACGCAGGCGGCGCGGAGTGGGCCGAGCGGCATGGATGCTGCGAGAGCGCTGCTAGGACATGGATGTCCGTTCAGCGCGGGCCCACGGAGCGTTGCCGGAGTGAGGGTACGACGACGAAGTCGAGGCCCAACCAGGAGCCAACCCTTGGTTACTTGGGGATGGTCCGGCATTACGGTTTTCAAGTAACCCGCCGAAGGCGGAACAGCTCTGGCGTTAGCCAGACCCTAAAGATCACCACCGAAAGAACTGATCCACAGCGATCCAAACACTCACAAACTCAAAACCTCAAAACCTCAAAACGCCTCATGCCGAGGCAACCGCTGCGACAACTCATCCAGCAGCTTCTGCTCGCGCCTGTCCTCCAGCGCACGCGCCTCATCGATGTACCGCTGCACCAGCTTGCGCAAACCCTCGACCCGCGCATAAGCCTTCTGCCACTCACCGCGCGCCTTGTTCACATTGTTCTGATGCCAGGCCAGGCTCTGACGTTGCTGACTGACCGCCGTTTCCAGTTGATTGAGAAAGCGCTGATAGTTCATCAGCCACTGACCCGACACACCATGCGCGCCCTTGTCGATCCACTGCTGCTGATAATCGGAACGAAACTTCTCCAGATCGCCTAATTTCGTCTCGGCAAGCCGGACCTGCCCCTGAAAATGCCCCAGACGCTGGACCGCGGTTTTTTCGGCTTTTTCAGCCATGTCCACCACCGGAGCCAGGCGGGCCGCGCGACTCTGCGTCATGACCTACTAGCTCCCACCCTGGGGATTGAAGATCTTCGCCAACTGAGCTTCGCTGCTCTGCATGCTTTCGTTATCGTGCAGGCCCTGACGCAGGTACTGCACCAGTTGTGGCTGCAGGTTGATGGCGAGGTCGGTTTCGCGATCACCCCCGGCCACATACGCACCGACGCTGATCAAGTCGCGGCTCTGTTGATAACGCGACCACAATTGCTTGAAGTATTGCGCCTGCACCATGTGCTGGGGATCGACCACCGACGGCATGACCCGGCTGATCGACGCTTCGATGTCGATGGCCGGGTAATGCCCCTCCTCGGCCAGGCGCCGGGACAGCACGATGTGCCCGTCCAGCACGCCCCGCGCCGAGTCGGCGATCGGGTCCTGCTGGTCGTCGCCTTCAGACAATACGGTGTAGAACGCCGTGATCGAACCACCGCCCTTCTCGGCATTACCCGCACGCTCCACCAGTTTCGGCAGCTTGGCGAACACCGAAGGCGGATAACCCTTGGTCGCCGGGGGTTCGCCGATGGCCAGCGCGATTTCCCGCTGGGCCTGGGCGAAGCGGGTCAGGGAGTCCATCAGCAACAGGACGTTCTTGCCCTTGTCGCGAAAATATTCGGCAATGCGCGTGCAATACATGGCCGCGCGCAGACGCATCAGCGGCGCGTCGTCCGCAGGGGATGCCACGACCACCGAACGCTTGAGGCCTTCTTCGCCCAGGATGTGCTCGATGAATTCCTTCACCTCCCGGCCCCGTTCGCCGATCAGCCCGACGACGATGATGTCGGCTTCGGTGAAGCGGGTCATCATGCCGAGCAGCACACTCTTGCCCACGCCGGTACCGGCGAACAGACCAAGACGCTGGCCGCGACCGACCGTCAACAAACCGTTGATGCAACGAATTCCCACGTCCAGCGGCACACTGATCGGGTCACGCTTGAGCGGGTTGATGGTCGGGCCGTCCAGCGGCACCCAGTCTTCGGCCTTCATGCCGCCTTTGCCGTCTAGTGGACGACCGGCGCCATCGAGCACGCGGCCGAGCATGGTCATGCCCATCGGCAGACGCCCGGTGTCCGGCAACGGCACCACGCGCGCGCCCGGCGCGATCCCGGCGACGCTGCCCACCGGCATCAGAAACACCTTGCCGCCGGCAAACCCCATGACTTCGGCTTCGACTTCCACCGGGTGATGGCTGTCGTCGTTGATCACCACACAGCGGCTACCCATGGCGGCACGCAGGCCTTCAGCCTCGAGGGTCAGGCCGACCATGCGCAGCAGGCGCCCTTCGACCACCGGCTGTACCGGCAGTGTAATCGCGTCGGCGTAGGTGCTCAGGCGCTTGCCGAAGCTGGTGCGATCAAGACGCATCGGAAGCGTCCGCGTGCTTGTGCATCACTTCTTCGGCGCTTTTGATCGCCGCTTCCAGGTCGACACTGACGTCCGGCGCAGCCGGGTGCAGGGCCTGTTCATGCAACTGATCGAACATCTTGGCGATCGCCACGCTCAGCCGGGTCTCGACGGTGGCGTCGATGCGGCTGTGTTCGGTTTCGACCCGGCAACCGCCTGGCTGCAAGGTGTCATCTTCAAGAATGCGCCAGCTTTCCTCGTGACGTTCACGCAGGGCTTTGACCTGGGCGAAGTCCTGGGAATTGACCAGAATGCGAACGTTGTTGGCGCCCATCGGCAGCAGGCGCAATGCGTCCTGCAACACTTTGCCAATCTGGCTGGAGTCGGTTTTCAATTCGCGCTGGATCACTTCGCGAGCCAGATGCTCGACCAGTTGAATCATGGATTTTTCGATCTGCGCGTCCTGATCGGCGATAGGCTCGAACAGGTGCGTCATCAAGGTCTCCAGACCCTCCAGCTTGGCGGTCAGGGCGACTTCCGCTTCCTGACGCACCTTGAGCTGCGTGCTATGGAAACCTTCTTTCTCACCGATGGCGAAACCTTCGTTGTAGGCGTCCTGGCGGATGCTTTCCAACTCTTCCAGGGTCAGTGGCTGGACTTCCTCCAGCGGCACTTCTTCGCTTTCGGCAGGCTCCGGCTCTTCAGCCACCGGTTCAGGCTCTGGCTCCGCCACCTGAGGATCGAAGCTGGGCAAGGCCCAGACATCCAATCCGCGCAGGTCCTTGGCGCGGATAAGCTCGCTGGGTGCTTCTTTATCGGAGCTGAACATCGACTGCACCTACTGTTAAATCATTTCCTCGCCACCTTTGCCGCCGAGAACGATTTCCCCGGCCTCCGCCATACGACGGGCAATGGTGAGGATCTCTTTCTGAGCTGCTTCCACGTCGCTGACGCGAACCGGGCCTTTGGCTTCCAGATCGTCGCGCAGCAGCTCGGCGGCACGCTTGGACATGTTCTTGAAAATCTTTTCTTTGATGGCGTCGTCCGACCCCTTCAATGCCAGAACCAGTACATCGGAGGACACTTCGCGCAGCAAGGCCTGAATGCCACGGTCGTCGACGTCGGACAGGTTGTTGAAGACGAACATCAGGTCTTCGATCTGCGTCGACAGGTCTTCGTCCACTTCGCGGATGGAATCCATGAGCTGGCCTTCGATCGAGCTGTCGAGGAAGTTCATGATGTCCGCTGCACGCTTGATACCACCCAGGGTGGTACGCGACGTGTTGGCGTTGCCCGAGAACTGCTTCTCGAGGATCTGGTTCAATTCCTTCAGTGCCGCTGGCTGCACGGTGTTCAACGACGAGACACGCAGGATGATGTCCAGGCGCACCTTGTGGTCGAAATGGCTCAGCACTTCACCGGCCTGATCGGCATCCAGATACGCAACGACGATGGCCTGGATCTGCGGGTGCTCGTAGCGAATGACGTCCGCCACCGCGCGCGGCTCCATCCACTTCAGGCTGTCCAGACCGCTGGTGTTGCCGCCCAGCAGGATCCGGTCGATAAGGCCGTTGGCCTTGTCTTCGCCCAAGGCCTGGGTGAGCATTTTGCGAATGTAGCCGTCCGAGCCGATGCCGACGCCGGTCTGGTCACCGATGACGTCGACGAACTCGCTCATCACCTGCTCGACCTGCTCGCGGTGCACATTGCGCATTTGCGCCATGGCCACACCGACACGCTGAACCTCTTTAGGGCCCATGTGACGCAGCACCTGCGCAGCATCTGTCTCACCCAGGGTGAGCAGCAGGATGGCGGCCTTATCAACTCGGGTCATTTTGACCGCTGCAGCGCGACTATCACTCATCTGTGTTGATCCACTCTTTTACGACCTGAGCCACACGAGCCGGGTCTTCAGCCACCAGGCTCTTGATTGCGTTGAGCTGCGCGTCATAACCCTCGCTCGGGCTAGGCAGCAGAATGCTTTGCGGACCGCCCAGACTTACGCGGTCGTTTGCCAGCTCACCGTCCAGGCCGACCATGCCGCCCAGTTCGACGTCACCGTCACCGTGCTTGCTCTTCGGATTGGTGATGTTGTTCAGCACCGGACGCAGCACACCGAACACCAGCACCAGGATGAACAGCACGCCCATGGCCTGTTTGACGATGTCCCAGAACCACGGTTGCGAGTAGAACGGAATGTCCGGAATCACTTCGCCGCGATCGGCCGAGAACGGCACGTTGATCACGCTGACGCTGTCGCCACGGCTGGCGTCGAAGCCCACGGCGTCCTGCACCAGACGGGTAAAGCGTGCCAGCTGGTCGGCGGTCCACGGCACCATGGTGGTTTCACCATTGGCCGCGTTCACTTTCACCTGATCGTCCACGACCACCGCAACCGACAGGCGATTGATCTTGCCCTGCTGTTGTTTGGTGTGGCTGATCGAACGGTCCAGCTCGAAGTTCTTGGTCGACTGGTTACGCTTGTCCGACGGGTACGGCGCCAGCATTGGCTGACCAGTGGCCGGGTCCATGATCTGTTGACCGTTGGCGTCCAGCAGCGGCTGACCGGGAGCGATCGGGCCTGTGGCACCACCCGCACCAGCGGTCGCGTTCTGCGGAGCAGTCGCCGGGCCAGGTGGCTGGTTGCTCAGCGCACCCGGAACGCCTTGCGGACCGCTGCTGCTGGAGCGCTGTTCATTGGTGGTCTGCTCACTGCGCAATGCAGGTTGGTCAGGGTTGAAGCTCTCAGCGGTGGATTCGACTGCACTGAAGTCAACGTCTGCCGAGACCTCAGCCTTGTAACGGTCATTGCCCAGCACCGGCTGCAGGATGTTCTGCACGCGTTGAGTCAGCATGCTCTCCATGCGACGGGTGTAGTCGAACTGCTTGCCGGCCATGGTCAGCTCGGAGTTCTCCGCCTGATCGGACAGCAGGTTGCCTTTCTGGTCGACCACGGTGACCTGGGACTTGGTCAGCTCCGGAACACTGGTTGCCACCAGGTTGACGATGGCCATGACCTGACCCGGCTCAAGGCTGCGACCGGCGTACATCTCCACCAGCACCGAAGCGGTGGGTTTACGATCGTCGCGAACGAACACTGAGCTTTTCGGAATCGCCAGGTGCACACGAGCGGCCTTGATGTTGTTCAGGCTGGAGATGGTACGCGCCAGCTCGCCTTCCAGACCACGGCGATAACGCGTGGCTTCCATGAACTGGCTTGTGCCCAGCCCCTGGTCCTTGTCGAGGATCTCAAAACCGACGTTGCCATCGGTCTGCGCGATGCCGGCACCGGCGAGCTTGATGCGTGCGCGGGCCAGGTCATCGGACTTGACCAGCAGCGCACCGGAGTTCGGTTCGACGGTGTACGGAATGTCGGCCTGCGCCAACGTGTCCATGACCTGCTTGGTGTCCATCCCGGACAGACTGCCGTAAAGCGGCTTGTAGTCCGGCTGTTGCGACCAAAGCACGACGGCAAAACCAATCGCCACGCTCGCAGCCAGACCGACCATGAGGCCGACCTGCCGCAGCATGGTCATCTCGGACAGATTTTGCAGGAACGCCAAACCGAACATCGGCGGTTTGCTTCCTGTCGCACCCGTTTTGGCGGGTACGTTATCGGCGACGGCTTCAGCCATGACTTAGATCGTCCTCAAACCGGCATTTGCATAATGTCTTGGTACGCCTGAACCAGCTTGTTGCGTACCTGGGTCAGCGCCTGAAACGACACGCTGGCTTTCTGCGAGGAAATCATCACGTCGGTGAGATCCACCCCGCTCTTGCCCATCTCAAAGGCCGTCGCCAATTGGCCTGACGCTTGCTGGGTATCGTTGACCTTGTTCACCGCCATGCCGAGCATGTCGGAAAAGCTGGTCGCGCCCGTCTGCTCCGGCGCCTCGATAGCCTTGGGCTTGGCCATGGCGTCCATTTGCATGGAGCGCATGTCCAACATCAAGCGATTAAATTCAACACCTTGGCTCATGGACTTCTCTCTCAAAGGGCCCGCAAATTTTTGACACGGATTTAGCGATTACCCATGTAGTAGCAACAACGGTGCCAGACCAATGGAGGCACAGTGCCAGCTTTCATGAAAGTATTGGGAGGATTGCAACGCTGCAGGTTTTGAACCTGCAGGAGCGCGCTTGCCCGCGATCGCAGCAGGTCAGTCAACAAAGACCTGGCTGACTGACCGCAATCGCGGGCAAGCGCGCTCCTACAGGCTTGCGTTCATTCAGGAAGCGAACAGATACCCCTCGACATCCATTCCGGCATCGCGCATCTGCGCCAGCTTGTAGCGCAACGTACGCGGGCTGATACCCAGGCGCTCGGCGGCTTCTTTACGGCGACCGCGCTCGGCCCGCAGGGTGTCGATGATCATCTGAAACTCACGACGCCTCAGGTCCTCACCCAATGCACCGCCCGGATCGCCGCTGGGCGTCTCGAACGACGAATCCATGGCGCCGGAGGGTGTCGGCACCGTCGGCAGAACCTGAAGGACCGGCGCAGGCGTCGGCAGGGATGCGAAGGTGATGGGGCCGGTCAGGCAAAAATCTTCCGCCTGAATCACCCCGCCCTGCTGCAGAATCAGCGCCCGCTGCACTGCGTTGTCCAGTTCGCGCACGTTGCCCGGCCAGCTGTATCCGACCAGACACTTTTGCGCGTCAGCCGAGAGGCGCACCGGCGCGTGCTTCATTTTATTGACGTGTTTGGCCAGGAGACGCTCGGCCAGCGGCAAAATATCGGCGGGACGCTGACGCAGCGACTGCCACGCCAACGGGAATACCGACAGGCGATAGAACAGGTCTTCTCGGAAACGGCCCGCGGCGACCTCACCCGCCAGATCGCGGTTGGTGGTCGCCAGCACACGAATGTCCAGCTCGATGGGCTTGCGCGCACCGACCCGCTCCACTTCCCGCTCCTGCAGCACACGCAGCAGCTTGGCCTGCAAACCCATGGGCATTTCGGAAATTTCGTCGAGCAAAATGGTGCCACCATCGGCTTGTTCAAATTTGCCGGGCTGGGCCGCGATAGCGCCGGTGAACGAGCCTTTTTCGTGACCAAACAGGGTCGCTTCGAGCATGTTGTCCGGGATCGCCGCGCAGTTGATGGCAATGAATGGCTTCCCGGCACGAGGCGATTGCTGGTGAATAAAACGCGCCAGCACTTCTTTACCGGTTCCCGACTCACCCGAAATCAACACCGTGGAGTCGCTCTTGGCCACGCGGCTCGCCAGGTTCAACAGTTGTATGCTGGCGGGCTCGACCGCAATCGGCCCCTCGCCGTCGGCCGGCCCGAGACGCCCAAGGGCGTGGCGCGCTACCAGGGCGAGTAATGCCTTGGGCTCGAACGGCTTGACCAGGTAATCGGCGGCGCCTTGACGCATCGCCTCGACCGCACGGTCCACCGCGCCATGCGCCGTCATCAGCAGCACAGGCAGCTGTGGGTAACGCGTTCGCAGCTGATTGAGTAATTGATGCCCGTCCATGCCAGGCATGTTGACGTCGCTGACCACCAGGCTGAACGACGCCTGGGCAGCGGCCAGAAGGGCCTCCTCCGCCGAACCGACCGCGTGGTAGTCATGCCCCGCGAGCGTCAGGGTTTCGCCCAAGGCTTCGCGCAGTGAAGGGTCGTCCTCGACCAGCAGTACGTTGATCGTCATGAGTCATCACCCACCGTGGCGACCGCTGCGCTGAGACCCGGAATCAGCGGCAAGGAAACGATGGCACAGGTGCCGCGCCCCGGACGCGAACGAAATTGCACCTGTCCCTGATGAGCCCGCGCAACGGCGGTGACCACGGCCAGACCCAGCCCGGTGCCCGTCGTCTTGGTGGTGAAAAATGGCTCACCGATGCGGGCCAACGCAGCAGCATCAATGCCGCTGCCATTGTCGCTGATACACAGACGCAGCGTATTGCCACGGCTGTACGCATGAACCTTGATGCGCGACCGACCGGCGCTCGCCTGCACCGCGTTCTCGATCAGATTGAGCAACGCGCCGACCAACGTGTCCCGGTTGCACAGCAGTTCGCCATTGAGGTCATCGCACTGCCAACGCACCGCCGCATCACGCACATGGGTCTGCGCGGCAGACTCAAGGGCACCGACCAGTTGACTGGGCGTGAGGCGGTCAGTCAGCGGCAACTCGCCGCGCGCGAACACCAGCATGTCGCGCACCTGATGTTCGAGTTCGTGCAGCCGCTCTTTCAAACGGCCGGCGAAACGCTGCTGCGTTTCCACATTCAGCGCCTGTTCGGTCAAATGACTGGCGTAAATCATCGCGGCAGACAAGGGCGTGCGAATCTGATGCGCCAACGAAGCCACCATGCGGCCCAGCGACGACAGACGCTCATGGCGCGCCAGCTGACTTTGCAAATGACGGGTTTCAGTCAAATCGTTGAGCAGCACCAGTTGGCCGGGTTCTGCATCGAGGGATCGGGTCGCAATCGACAGGCGACGACCGTCCTTCAGCGAGATCTCGTGACCATCGTCCTCTCGCGGCGCAAAGCAACGCGCGATGACATGGCGCCAGAGCATGCCGATCAGCGGCTCGCCCAGCAGATCGAGGGCTGCCGGGTTGGCCTCGCGGACCCTGCCGTGAGCATCGATGACGATCACACCGCCCGGCAGCAGGTCGAGCAGGTTCTGCAGGCGGTTGGCCAGACGCTCTTTCTCGGCCAGCTCCTGCATCCGCTGAGCACTGACGACCGCCAGCTCACCCTTGAGCTCGGTGACCCGCGCCTCCAGCAAACTGTAGGAATCAGTCAGTTGTGTCGACATCTGGTTGAACAGGGCAAATGCCTGTTCCAGTCCTTGGCGACTTTCCACTTCCGGGGACGGCTGCACTTGCGAACCCGGTAAAACAGGTTCGGAAGACATCTGAGCGGCCTGGGGCATAGTGTTGATCTCTCGCGTGGCGAACCGTCAGTAAACGGTATGTTGCAAGAGACTTAGCAATCCTCGTGCCGAAAAAAAACCGCTGAGAAATCAGCGGCTTATTTTTAGCGCGTCAAACGAGTGTCAGTCGTCGACCTGATCATCGCCGTCGCGGCGGCTCATGCCGTACTTGCGCATCTTCTCCACCAGCGTGGTGCGGCGGATACGCAAGCGCTCGGCGGCGCGCGCCACGATACCGTTGGCATCGTCCAGCGCCTGCTGAATCAAGCCCTGTTCCAGACCACCGAGGTAATCCTTCAGGTCCAGGCCTTCTGGCGGCAGCATCGCACTGTTGGCGAAGTTGGGCGTGTGACCGTTGATCGCCACGCGCTCTTCCAGATCGCTGCGCAGGCTGTCCACCAGTTGCTCGTCTTCATCATCGACGTAGCGGAATTTCTTCGGCAGCTCGGCAACGCCAATCACGCCGTAGGGGTGCATGATCGCCATGCGTTCCACCAAGTTGGCCAGTTCACGCACGTTGCCCGGCCAGCCGTGGCGGCACAGGGACATGATGGCGGCCGAGTTGAAACGGATAGAACCGCGTTTTTCGTGCTCCATGCGCGAAATCAGCTCGTTCATCAGCAGCGGGATGTCTTCCACGCGCTCACGCAACGGCGCCATTTCGATCGGGAACACGTTCAGGCGGTAATACAGGTCTTCACGGAAGCCACCGGTCTCGATCATGTCTTCGAGGTTTTTGTGGGTCGCTGCAATGATCCGCACATCGACGCTCTGGGTCTTGTTGCTGCCCACACGCTCAAAGGTGCGTTCCTGCAAGACCCGCAGCAACTTGACCTGCATCGGCAACGGCATGTCACCGATTTCATCGAGGAACAGCGTGCCGCCGTTGGCCAGCTCAAAGCGCCCTGCCCGGCTGGTGATCGCGCCCGTGAACGCGCCCTTCTCGTGGCCGAACAGTTCGCTTTCCAGCAGCTCGGCCGGAATCGCGCCACAATTGACGGGCACGAACGGCGCATCGCGACGCTTTGAATGGTAGTGAAGGTTACGTGCAACCACTTCCTTGCCGGTGCCCGACTCGCCCAGAATCAAGACGCTGGCGTCGGTGTCGGCCACTTGCTGCATCATCTGACGCACATGCTGAATCGCGCGGCTGGTGCCGACCAGACTACGGAACAGGTTGGGTTCGCGCTGACGACCCCGCTCACGGGCCTGATCGTACATTTCACGATAGACCTGGGCGCGGTGCAGGGAGTCCAGCAATTTGCTGTAGCTGGGCGGCATCTCGACGGTGGACAACACGCGTCGGCGAAGGTCTTCGGCCAACTCGGAAGAAGAATTTTCGCCCATCAGCAAGACAGGAAGGAACTCATCCCACGCAGCGACGGTCTTAAGCAGCCCTTGAAGACTGCCGGGCGAATTCACCGAGCCGACCAGCACGCAGAGGACTTCTCGAGTGGAGGTCAAAGAACCCACGACTTGCTGCCAGTCAGTGCTGGAGCAGGAGAGGTTCTCATCGCCGAGAAAATTCAGAATCACCGCCATGTCACGGCGGCGCTGGCTATCGTCATCGATCAGCAGAATCTTGATTTCACGCCACATGCAATAGCAACTTCCCTAGTCAACTCGATGCCCATCAGGGGCAAGCTTGGCATTTGTACTGTCCGCAGGACGCTACATCAACCAGAAATTAGTGAACATCACTAGTTAAGTCAAAAAACCGTACACAGTCAATTTTATGGCGCACAAATTTTTCAGATCAACCAAGCGTCAACCAAACAGATGGTAAACCTTTGCAGCGCTTTTCGCTCGCTGGATCTGCGACATTTCATCGACAATTGCCTGACGCTCCCCTGCAGCGATATCGATCAGCTGCCGATACACGCCCAATAACTCTTCCAGATTGCTGCGCACCTCAGGCTCGTCGTCAGTCGCCTCGCGGATGACTTCGTCGACGCAGGCACGGCAAGCCAGATCGAGCTTGCCGATCGCCTCCCAATCTCGCTCGGCGAGGGCACCGACCAAGGCTTCGCGAGTTTCTTCGATTCGCTTGAGTGCAGCACTCATGGTTATCTCCTTACAGCGCTTGCTGCTGATCGCCAATCGCGTCCCAACCTTCCTTCACGGTAGTCAACAAACCGCTGACTTCGTCGAGAATTTTCGGGTCGGTCTTGATGTTGGCTTCCGCCAGACGCTTCATCATGTACACATACAGGTTGTCCACATGGGCCAGGGCCTCTGCCTGCTTCTCCATGTCCAGACCTTCACGCAGGCCACCCACGATCTCGATGGCCTTGCCAATCAACGTGCCCTTGGCGGCCACGTCCTTGCGCTCGATCGCACCTTTGGCCTGGGCGATACGGTCCAGTCCCGCTTCCATCAGCATCTGCACCAGACGGTGCGGCGTGGCCACGGCGGTCTGTGCGTGTGAATTGACCTTCTGATACTGCCGAAGGGCTGCCATCCGGTTCATGTACTTACCTCACACAACTCGAAGTTTCTATATTCAGGGTATCGACACGGCCTTGAGAAACTTTAAGGCCAGATGCCAAAAACCCGGCACTGGGCCGGGTCCTTGTTTTCATTTCAATGATCAGCCACTTTTCTGCGCGTTCAGCGAGTCGAAGAACGACGTAATGCTGGTCGCAGAGGCCTTGAGCTGCCCTACCAGCAAGTCCATGGCGTTGTACTTGGCGGTCAGGGTTGCGGTCAAGTTGGTGACACGCAGGTCCAGCGCAGCTTGCTGGTCCTGCAGATCATTCTGCTGTTTGTTCAGACTCGTGGTACGCGTGTCAAAAATGCCACCCGTCTGGGTATAAGGCGTGATGGCCGCGTTCATGCGCGCAATCAGACCGTTGGAACCGTCGCCGGTGCCGCTGAACAACTGCTGCACGTCGCCGGCCAAGCCCTTGTCCATGGCCGCGGTGAATTTGGTGGCATCAAGCGAGAGGGTGCCGTCTGACTGAGTGGTGGTAATACCCAACTGCGACAACACTGAAAGATTGCCCGTGGCGCCGGTTGTCACCAACTCGTTTCGCATCGCCGACAGGATCGAACGAGGCATCGCATCGCCTGTCAAGGCAGCCGGGGTGACGGTCGCACCGGTTGTCGGGTCCGGGGTATCACTGACGGTGGCCTTGGTCACCGTGGAAATAGCTTTGACCACAGCGTTGTACGAGTCGATAAACGCCTGCAAGGACGTCTTCAGACCATCGGTGTTGGTCGAGACGTTGACAGTCGTTGTTCCCACCGCCGCCAATTGCAGAGAAATACCGCCGAGTGTCTTGTCAATGGTATTGCTCTTGCTGATCACGTTGAAACCATTGATATCGACGTCCGCACTGATCGGCGGGCTACCGATATAACCGGCAGAGGTCGCTGATGCAGTGTTGATCGCCACACCCGATGCAATGGTAAAGCCGGTGATATCACTGCTTGTCGTGATGTCCGAACCCGCACCCGTTGTGCTCGAACCCAACACCATGCGTGAACCGTTGGCGTCGGTGATGATGTTGGCACTGATGTTCGTGGTCTTGGTGTCAGCGTTGATCTGCTTGACGACCGAGGCCAACGTCGCGCCTGTCGGGATCGTGTAGCTTTTGGAAATGCCATTTTGAGTGACGGTCAGATTGCCACTCGGAATAGCACTGTTAGAGCCGCCAGAAAATGCAGCGGTCGCCACACTGGAGCTGGTGGCCAGCTTGTTGATCTTGACGGTGTAGTTACCCGGAACTGCACTGTTGTCGGACGTTACGGTTGCTTTGGTTTCGTCAGACGACTTGGCCGCGTAACCTGCGAATTGCAACGTGCTGGTGGTGCCGGTGGGTGGCTTCAATAATGTCTGAAACGCCGACATCGCCGACTTCAGCGTGCCTATCCCAGAGAGCTTGGTGGTGACCAGCTTGGTTTGTGTAGTGATCTGTGTCTGCTTGGCGAGCTTGTCGGAGTTCACCAGCGCGGTGACGATCTCCCCGATCGCCAGGCCAGATCCCAAGCCGGTTGAAGGGGTGATTGGACTAGCCATTTGTGTCTCCTTTCAGTTTGAGTCAGTCTTTTGACTACGTGCCAGCTCAGAAGAACTGCGTTCACGTTTCATGCCATTTACACTTTTGCGTCGAACAACAGACTGTTTGCATTCTTCAGGCTGTCGGCGATTTTCAGAGCTTCGGCTGACGGCAATTGCCGCACGACTTCGCCCGTTTCAGTGGCAATGACCTTCACGACCACCTGACCGGATCCCTCGTCGATCGAGAACTCCAGATTGCGGCGAACCGACTGAAAGAATTTTTCCATTTCCTGCACAGCTGCTTTCAAGTCTTTTGACTTCTCTTGAGGGTCAGCGTCTTTACTTGTCGCCGTATCCGACTTCGCAGACGCTGCGGGCGCGGAGACGACTTGAGGCGCCACGGCTTGCTTGTCAGCAACCACAGGCACCGTTGGCAACGACTGCACCGCAGGGTAGACCGTGCTCAACCGGTTGCTAATGTCCATGTCCACTCACCTCTAAAAGTAAAAAGCGGGAGAGCACGCAAGCACACTCCCCCGCTAAAACTCTAACCGATATTACTGAAGCAGTTTCAGTACAGCGGATGGCAGCTGGTTAGCCTGGGCCAGAACAGAGGTGGAAGCCTGTTGCAGAGTCTGTTGTTTGGTCAGGTTAGCGGTTTCAGCGGCGAAGTCGGTGTCTTGAATACGGCCCAGTGCAGCGGTGGCGTTTTCGTTGACGTTTTGCAGGTTGGAAATGGTGCTGGTCAGACGGTTTTGCGAAGCACCAAGGTTTGCACGGGTGGCGTTGATCGTTGCCAGAGCAGCGTCAATTGCAGTAATCGCGTTGTCGATGTTGGTGGACGCAGTGGCGCTGGTGCCGGTGATGGCAACTGAACCGCTGGCAACCGACAGAGAGGTGGCGTCGAACTTGGAGCTCAGAACCAGGTCGATGCGGTTGGCCGAACCAGTGCTCGAACCGACTTGCAGGGTCATGGTGCCAGCCGAACCGTCCAGCAGGTTTTTGCCGTTGAGGTTGGTGGAAGCCGAGATACGAGTCAATTCGTCGGACATCTGGCCGAATTCGGCGTTCAGAGCGGTACGGTCAGCAGTGCCGTTAGTGTCGTTTCGCGACTGAACAGCCAGTTCACGCATACGCTGCAGAATGTTGGTCGACTCTTGCAGAGCGCCTTCAGCGGTCTGAGCCATCGAGATGCCGTCGTTGGCGTTCTTGATTGCTACAGTCTGACCACGGATTTGCGAAGTTTCGCGGGTAGCGATCTGCAGGCCGGCTGCGTCGTCTTTAGCACTGTTGATTTTCAGACCGGAAGACAGACGAGTCATCGAAGTCGACAGTGCATCGGAAGCTTTGCCCAGGTTCTTCTGAACAGCCAAGGAAGCTACGTTAGTGTTTACGCCTAAAGCCATGATGAATTCCTCGTTGGTTGGGTACTGCGGCTTTCCGGCCCTGGCAAGCGCCGGGTGTGGCCTAGAGAACCTTCGTAATGTTTATCGTCGTATCTGGAAGGAGCTTGAGGACAATTTGAAAATTTTTTGCCACCAGAGCGCCACCCCTGCTTTTGACGGGGGTTACACAACGTTTCGGCGTGACCTTCGCAATCTTTAACCCGAGCGATAACTTTCTGATTCATATGATTTATTTCTCCGTACACGCCCTCTCACGTGCACGGAGGTCAAGGTTCTGTAGCGGACAGACGGTTACTGAAGCAGCTTCAATACCGCGGCTGGCAGTTGATTGGCCTGAGCCAAGATGGCGGTTGAGGCTTGTTGGAGGGTTTGTTGTTTGGTCAGCTCAGCGGTTTCAGCGGCGAAATCGACGTCCTGGATGCGGCCGCGGGCGGCTTCTGTGTTTTCATTCATGCTCTGCAGATTAGTGACAGTCGAAGAAAGCCGGTTCTGTGAGGCACCCAAACCCGCCCGCGTGGATGTGACAGTCGCCAGTGCGGCGTCGATTGCCACCATAGCGGCGTCTGTATTTGTGTGAGCCTCCGCGACAGTGGCTCCCGAAAGCGCCATCACAGCTGAATCGACACCCAATGAAGCGGCATCAAACTTAGCACTGAGGTCAAGACTGATTCGATCGGCCGCCGTTGTGCCGGTACCTACCTGTAACTCCATATTACCTGCTGAACCATCAAGAAGAGCTCGGCCGTTGAGCTTGGTATTTTGAGAAAGCCGTGTAAGCTCATTGCTCATCAATGCAAACTCATTATTCAGCGCTGTGCGTTGAACGGTCCCGTTAGTGTCATCTCGTGCCTGAGTCGCCAACTCCTTCATCCTGAGCAGAATCTGAGCCGCTTGATCAAGCCCGCCCTCGGCAGCCTGTGCCATGGATACTCCGTTACTCGCATTTCGCAATGCAACCACTTGTCCTCTCACATCGTTGGTCATCATGGTAGCGATTTGCAGGCCGGCAGCGTCATCCTTAGCACTGTTAATACGCAGGCCGGAGGCGATGCGGCTCATGGAAGTACTCAGTGCATCACTGGTACGATTGAGCTTTGTCTGAATCGACAGCGACGCGATATTGGTATTGACGGTTAAAGCCATTTTGAATTCCCTCGTTGATAGAAACGGCAGGTTTTCAAAAATCGGGGAAGTCCATTTCTCCCGGAAAACCTACAGTTTCGTTATCGACGATCAGAAAGCAGGCTTGAGCAACTTAGCGCGAGACAAAACAGTGCCATCACGACATTTGACGGATAATTATCCTGCTAAGTCATTCATATAACTAACAAATAAAAATACTATAAAAATGTGAAGACCGGCATCGACTCCCTACCCTCTAACAGCCTTCCAAGTAGGAAGATTCCGCAACTGTTAAGGCGAAGGCAATGCGCGATCTAAGGATGAGGACGAGCTCGAGTGCGCGTCTTGCGTATCGGCGCGCCAGACCCGACAAAGAAAGGGCAGTCAATCGAAGCTGCGTTGCTCGCGCACCCAGGCAGCCATGCTGTCGATGGAGCGGTCCAGCGATGTCCATACATCGAGGCCCAGCCCCCTTGCCTTTTGGATGTCTGGCACATACCAGGAGCGCACTGGACCGCTGTCAGGACTCCCCAGAATCCGGAGTGGCTTGTGCGGTGCAATTCTTTCGAGCACTTTTTGCGCGAGCTCTGTGATTGTCAGCGCCTGATCTGAGCCCACGTTGTAGGCCTGCCCTGATTGACCGACGATGAGAAGCGTCAGCAGCCAGACGACCAGGTCCCCGGCGTATAGGTAGCTGCGCACCGATTGTCCGCTGGAATTCAGTATCAGTTCCTCGCGCGTGAGCGCATCCCGGACGAAATTGCCGATCGCAAAATGGCCATCAAGTGATAATCCCGGGCCGGCAAAAGCGAAACATCGAGTCAGGATGACGTCGATGCCATGTTGCTTGGCGAAGAGGGCAGCAAGCAGCTCTTGAGCTCGCTTGGCCTCGGCATATGCGCTGTCGGCGCTGGCGCTGTCGCAGCCCTGGAAATCGTCCTCGCGCACCGGTACCCCTGGCGTCAAAGGCCCATACTGAGCACCTGAGCCAGTGAACAGCACGCGCCCGGCCCCGGTTCTCTCGGCCAGTTCAAGCACACTACGGGCCCCCTCAACGATCGTGTCAAATGTGTGCAAACCGTCCGCCTGTCCTGCCGCGGACGTGTCGGTCGCAGCATGCAGGATCAGATCAGGGGCGCGCACGAGCTTGACAGGCGCCAACGCGCGGACATCCCCCTCAAGCCAGGTCACCCAGGCGACGTCGCGATAAAGGGGATATTGCGCGAGAAAACGCTCAGGCGAGCGAGAGACTGCAGTGACTGCAATCTCTGCGCCTCGCGCGTTCATGCCCGCGATGACCGCCAGAAGCCACTTGCCAAAAAAGCCGGTTGCTCCGGTTATCAGCAGATGCTTGCCTGCAAGCTGCGGGACGACGGTGATCCGCTCAAGTGCCAGCTGCACCTGCGTCCGGATCTCTGCCGATGCCAGGTCTACATTCATTGTCATACACTCACGTCAGGCACGAAGGGCAGGCAGACCGAGGCCAGGTACCCCCTCGATCGGCCCAGTCATGTACGCGCCCGGCTTGGGTCAGGCAACCAACTGCTGCTCAACACCTGCAAAGCGTCAGCATTCCACATACCCTCCTGCAGTACCGCCGCGCGTAACGTGATGCCCCGCTGTGCGTTTGCAGCGACATCTGCGATACAGGATTCGATTGCAAACACCCAGTCTGCCGTACCATCGCCTACCACGGTCACCGGCCAATCGCCAACGCAGGATTCTCGATGGCTGCAGATTACGGGCACACCGCAGGCGCCGAACTCCAGCAGGCGCTGCAGCTCACTGGCATGTTCATGAGGCCAGTCGGGCGCCGAAGGGACAACGGCTAAATCCAGGTTCAATGCTGCCAGCTTCCGCGGATATTCCTCGCTGCCAACGGTGGTGTGGACCTCATTGACGAAAGGCCGCAAGGCATCGGGGCATTCGCCCAGAAACACCCAGGTGACCCTGTCAGCCAGCTCACGCACAGTGTCGGCAATGAGTTGAAGCGTATCCTGACGGCCCCGCTCGGACACGTATCCGACCCGCAGCTTGTCGACGCGACCGCGCAAAACACCTTCATTGCCCCAACCCGTCGGCGACAGCCGCGCAGGTACGACCTGAATATCCTGATGCAACCCGCTTAGCGCGCCAGCCATCGACGCGTTGGGAACCACAACCCGGTCAACAAGATCGAAGCACTGCTGCAGAAGGGGTCGCGCATGCGGCCCCAAGTCCGAATTCTGAGTTCCCTTGATTACCTGACCCAGGGCGTCGACCTCAAGCACTGCGAACGTGTCTGTCAGCTCCCTGACCGACTTAAGCCACACAAGCGCCTGGTCGGACAACGGGTATTGCAATACCAGAACGTCCGGAGCGTAGCGGTAGAGCTCGGGTAATGAAGGACGCGACATCACCACTATCCCGTCCACGATTTGCGCAGCCTTTAGCGCCTCGAAGCGTTCGCGCGCCTTTGAGGGGTTAGGCATACCCGGTACAGGACTGACCACCATGACCACTGGCAAAGGCCGCGCGTTCGTGGGTTGCCAGCTCGAGGCAAGGTCCATTTCCAGTTCGAATCCCTTTCCTCTCAACGAAACGTTGGGACTCTGCACAGGATCATTCGAGATCACCGGCAGCCACTTAGCGTAGACGGCTGCGTTGGATTCAGCGCAGAACCGGGTTTCTTTGTCGTCCGTGAACATTACTTTTGCATGCGGCGTCCACACGTTCAGAAAACCGGCCTGCTGCAGCTTGAGACACAGATCGACGTCGGCCCAGATGGCCATTTGCGGAGATTCGTCGAAGCCGCCGACCGACATGAACGATTCACGTCGGACCATCAGGCATTTACCGCTGAGCGCGGAATAGTTCTGATCGACTTGCAGGCGCAGCAGATAACCGGTGTCGTCAGCTGCGATATTGCTGAACGCCGTGCCAGCAGGTCCCTTGAGTCCTAGATGCAGACCAGCGCTGTAAATAGTGCCGTCTGGCTTGACGATCTTGGGGCCGACCGCACCGACTTCCGGACGTAGTCCATGGTTGAGCAGACGTTGCACCCAGTCCCTGCCCAGCACATTGACCTCGGGGTCCAGGAAAATGAGGAACTCACCCAGTGCCTGCAGAGCACCGGCATTGCGCGCCTGCTCAAGGCTGACGTTGACCGGCAGCCGCACGACTCTCATCAATTCGTCACTCACGTGATCGACGTCCGAAAGCCATTGCTCGACAGACGGACTGAATCCTCCTTGATCCAAGAACAGTACCTCATAGTCTTCGTACGCTGCATTTTCCAGCAAGAGTGCCAGACAGAGCTTCATTTTCAGCAGGTCGTCCATCACCGTTAACAGAATACTGACCTTGGGCTGCTGCAAGTGACGGTAATCCAGCTCATTGCTACCAAGGGCTGAACGCTCGACCCGGGCAGACTCAAAGCCGCGAGCGTGCAGGTGTCGCTCGACCACTTGCCGCTCTTCGCCGCGGTCGCCCAACATGGACAGCCCCGACGCCAGAAGCGGTTCGCTGAGATGCGCAATCCCTGAGAACCCCTGCTCTTCGACAAGACGCAAGATGTAATCGAACTCGAATGCTTCGTTGAACCGCTCATCGAAGGTGCCGGCTTGCAGCCAGTTTTCACGTCGGAACAGCCAGTTCGAAACCATCGTCACCGGCAAGCTCAACAGCAGGTCGATATTCAGATTCGGCCGCAGCAGCATGCCAGATTCGCCATCGCTTTGACGCATGATGAGGTCGGAGTAAACCGCACGGTAGGCGTCCGCTCCGATCAGATCCAGCGCCGCCGCTGTCAGTCCATTATCGGTCAGTTCGTCACCGGCACGCAGAATGACAAACCAGTCCGCCACGCATCCGGAAATGGTCTGGTTAATGGCGCCAACCAGATGTTCGTCCTCGAAATGAACCACCTGGACATCGGGATGAGAAAAACCACGAGACGACACCACAACCGGTTTGAGCGCGAGACTGGGACAATGTTGGGCCGCCATGCTGTGCAGGGTTGCCCTCATTCGCTGGCCGGTCGGATCGACATCCGTATCGATAATCACCACCAAAATACACGGGGCAGCCTCAGACCTTAGCCGCTGCTCAATCAACCGTGCTTGAGCCGCCGAAGGTGTTCGCCTGCTCAGCCATTCCTTGATCCTGCCGCCGGCCTTGCGCCGAGTCACTTCAGCGGCAGCCTCTTGAGTGATCCGAATGAAATGATCGAGGGCTGGCCAGAATTCTCTGGATTGTTTCTCAAGACTTTCTCTGAGTAACGGCAATGTCCTGCGTGCGCGGTCAATTTCGTGTGGACTGTCGCCCCACGCAACGCCATGAGAGCCGGTTTCCTGCGCAGAAAAATTCAACGGTGAATCAACGCCGGGAATGACCACTCCGATGCAACCACACAACGCTGCTTCGGCCGACAACGCTGTGGTTGACGCCGAATAGAAAAATTCGCACGTCTGGAAGATATCCACCAATTCTTCCCAGGTGGACGGGAACCCCGTGGTGATGCGAATCGCATCAGGGGGAAGACGCGATTCGTCAACACCCGAACCCGATCGCCCCTGATAGAAGCACACCTTGCCCGAAACACGCTTGGCAGGGTCCGCTGGCGGTCGAAAGACGCTGAGATCGACAGGTTGCAGGAACAGTACGTTCTGCTCAGGCATTCCCGGAAGCAGCAGGCCTTGGGTAAACGCGTACAGAATATCGCGGTCGTCATAACAGCCCTGCCCGCCCACCAGACCCGGGGTATTGAGAAGGTAACGAACCACCACCTCGGATTCGTACGGGTTGCCGTCCACGACTTCAGGGTAAATGACGATCGGCTCGATTCCATCTGCCTTGTGGTAGCCCAGCACCGCGTTGTTCAACGGTGGCGTCATCAACGCCGGGCTGAAGCCATCGGCGGTCACATAGGCTTCCTGACCCGACCTGATCAAAGCATCGCACAGCATGTGAAGTACCCGAATGCCCGCGGAATTTTTGCGGAAATTGGGGGCGAGGATGTAATACGGATTTGGTCGAGACGCATACAGTGAACGTTTCATCAACACCCCGGTGGAACACATCAAAAATTACGAAGAGACGGCCGATCATGACGGGCAAGGGCCTGGACCCCGGCGGCGGGATTCGCACCAGCGATTCATGCATCAATGAAAATACAAGGTAATGTCGTGGAGGATATCGGCGTAGTGGCGGATAGATATTCGGTAGTCCGGGCGAATGGAATCGACTGCGTCAATCAACTTCCAGTAGTCGTCGGCGCGGTGATAGGCACATACCGCCAGCACCGGCTTTTCACGTTGAATCAACGCCCGCGCGCCCAGCAAGGCACGCTCTTCCATGCCCTCGATGTCGAGTTTGAACAAACCGACCTTGCCGTGGACCAGACCGTCGAGACGCACGCCCTGGATGTAGGAAACGACGCTTGGCGAAACCGGCCCGTCGATCTCGTTCGTCACGTTGCAGGACAGCGCCGGGTCGTATTTGAAGCGCGATGGCTGCTGATCCAGCCCCATGTTGAACACCAGCACGTTCTCACGATCACTGAAGCGTTTGAGTGCCTCGTAGTAAGGCGCAAGCTCCGGCTCGAACAGGTAGGCCTGTTCGACAGGACCGAAATGCTGTTCGAGACTGGCCAGCGTATCACCGGTGTAGGCGCCTGCATCGACGAAAAAGCGGGCGTTTTCGGTGCTGACCAAATCCTTGTCGAAGTACTCATCCTGAAAGGCTGACTTGGTCTCCAGCGCCGACCTAATGGACAGCGTCGTACGCATGCCGATCAAACCATTGAAGACCTGACGCGAAGGCTCATCCACCAGACGCAAAAACGTCGAGATGTATCGGTAAGTCTGATCGATGGGTTCATGAACCACGCTGGAGAAATACTTTTCCGGACCATGAGAGGCGTCGGCCGCGTACAGAAACTCGCTCATGTTCAGCACTTTGCGGCATTGGGTGCCCAACTGCTCGATGATTTGGTTGCTGTAGCGACCACTGGCGATGACGATGGTGGCGTCGCTGCAATCCAGATCCGCGGGACCCAATACCGGTGCGCCGTCGAAGATCGTTCCTCGCTTGGCGGCATCATTGTCGATGAAGCCTTTGATGGTGACGCCGACCTGACGCGCTTCCCGGGCAACGTAGGTGCCGACTTTGTAAGCGCCGAAAATGTAGATGCCTTCTTGCAGCCAACGTTGCATCTGGGCCTTGCGCTGGTTCAGAAACGCGCGCAGGTCGTCGCCATGCAGAAGGTTGTAGACGTGCGGGTATTCCTGCAATCGGGAAAGCACATCGAGGTCATCATTAGACCGCACCAACACCGCCTCTTCGACGCTGGCAAGGGGCAAGCCGGACAGACGCACAGGGATGCAGACGCCATCGGGCAGTAACAGCGTATCGGCGTTTTCGCTCGTCAAAGCCGCTTTTCCGGAAACCAGTTTGAAACTCATAACGCCTGCCCTCAATCTGCATGAAGGCCTGTTGATGGCCCTCAATGCTGTTAACAATTAATCGCTGTGTGCGTCATCCAGGCTGGCGAACTTTTCAGGATCATTACGCAATCGCGCAGCGACCTTCGCAGCAAGCATGCCCCATGCAGTGCAACGTTTACGGTTGCGGCGCCATCGCATACAGCACGGTCTCGAAGGAACTGTGCGCGTGACAGCGCAAATAAAACTCATACCCGAGCCCATACCCGTCGATCTGCTCGAAGATGCTCCAGAGATGATCGGCACGGTGATAGACGCTGATCGCAAGATGGGGTCGATAGCGCCGCAGAAGTCCGAGCGCACCCTCAAGCGCGGCAGGCTCTTCACCTTCGATGTCCATCTTGATGAGGTTGGGTACGAAACCCGGCAAAGCATCGTCCAGACGCACGCACGTGACCCGCTCGCCCCCAGAGTCCACCAGATGTCCGCCTTGCCCTAATGAGCCGTCAAAACCGACGTGCCTGTTGCCGTCGGACACGCCGCAAGGAAAATTCATCGCATTGACGTCACTGAGCACACGCACAAGCGCCTGGTAGTTGACCAAGTTCGGCTCGAACGTCGCCACGGCCTCGAAGGTGAAGCCGTCAGCGCGCATGGCCTGGACTGTATCACCGGTGTAGGCGCCGCAATCGATGAAACGCAACGGTTGAGGCCATGCCGGGAGGTCGTGCGGGTAGTACTGCTGTGGGACCGGGGGATTCAGGACATAGTCGCCGTGGGTTCTGAAGGCAACGATGCGGTCGAGCAGATCACGGCTGGCATCGTCCGCCAGACGAGCGCGCATCGCCGCCACACGGTCGCTGTGTCGTTCGAGAAAACGCGGATCCACCAGCCAGAAACGAAATGGCTGATCGTCAGGGTAATGCCGTACGAACTCCACGATGCTGACCACACGGCGGTAGCCCAGCTGCTTGAGCTGCTCGACCACCTCCCCGACATCCACACCGCTGTTGAACAACCCGATGAACACACAGGCGTGAGCCGGATCGTGAAGCTCTGCCCATTGAGCGGCAGTCGTGACTGCGAGACCTGCTCCTGGCTTCAACGCGGTGTTCCGGTCCAGAAACCCGGACACCTCGACGCCACGGTCCGACAGGTAGGCCTGAACCTGTTGGCCAGCCAGCCCGGCACCGTATACCAGGACGTGATCGAAACATTGCTCATCAAACATGGGACTCTCCCGAACTGAAGGCATCCGCGCCCGGCTTCGATGGCGTTGGCCGACGGTCGTCAGTCGGCACTCGTGGACAGCGCAGCCAACCTTTCGCCATCTCAAACGATCTCTTCATTGAGCATCTGCTGCTCGAACTCATCGCGCGGCAGGAACGGGTACAGATCCTCCAGAGCGCCTGTCACCGGCTTGCCCTGCTCGTTGATACGGGTCATTACACGTGGCACGCGTGCTTCGTCGACCTGAACCATGACTTCACAAATCACCGGACCACTTCGCTCGAGCACGTCAAGCAAGGTGCTATCCAACCCGGCGTGAGCGTCGATACGGGCGTAACCGACACCGTAAGCGGCGGCCAGTTGTTCCAGTTGCGGCAGAGCAAGACCACTTGTCGCGTCGGCGCCAACCAGCAGCTTGAAATGCGCGTTTTGAGAAGTACGAATTGAGGCGTAACCCTGGTTGTTGATGACGAAGCATTTGACCGGCAGGTTTTGCCCGGCCAGGGTCGCCAGCTCCTGAATGTTCATCTGCAGACCGCCGTCACCTTCCACACAGATGGTTTGCCTGCGCCCTGAGGCCAGGCAGGCGCCGATGGCAGCAGGAATACCAAACCCCATGGAGCCGGTGCCCCGATTGTGGAAGCAGCGTTGACCTTTCTTTAGGCGGATATTGAGCAAAAACAGTTCGGCGGCGAATCCGGAGCTTCCGGGCGCAATCACATCCCCTTCTTTCAAGAACGTGGAGAGCCGATCGGTGAAGTGGTACATGCTCACACCATCGGTGTCATCGCTATGCTCGGGTTGCAGCAGGGGGTAGCGAACGCGCCAGTTGTCGATGCGGGCCTGCCACGCCGAGTAGGCAGGCAGCGGTTGCACCTCAATGGTGGCGCGCAATGCCTCAATGAAGGGCTTGACGTCACTGACGACTGGCACATCGATCGGCATTTGCAGTTTGGCTATTTCGGCAGGATCGATATCGACCACGACCTTTTTCGCACCCGGTGCAAAATGCGCGTGGTTGTAAGCCGTCAACGCCATGTCCAGACGCGACCCCAGCACGATCAGCAGATCGCAGTTCTGCAGGGTGAAATTCGCCCAGCGCGGCGCAATCGAACCCGGTCGGCCGCCATACAGGGGATGATCATCTTCGATGAGGTCCATCGCCAGCCACGTGGGCATGACGGGAATACCCGCCCGCTCGACCAGACGGGTAAAGGCCTCAACCGCACCGGCCATGCGGATGCCGCTTCCCGCGATAATGCCAGGACGTTTGGCGCTCAGAAGCAACGCCAGGGTACGCGCGACGGGTTCGCTGAGGTCCGGCGCGGCGGCGACAGGCGGCAATGTTGCGCGACGTAACCTGGACGGATCGATCTGCACAGCCTGGACATCCAGCGGCACGTCAAGCCAGACCGGACCACGACGGCCTGTCAATGCAGCGTGTTCGAGTTCATCGAAAACCTCCGCGACCGCCTCGGGATCGGTCAGCGTCACCGCTTTCTTGGTGATCGAAGAAACGATCGAAACGATATCGGCTTCCTGCACGCCCAGCATTCGCAGGCCTGTATCGGCTTTGAGGTCAGCAGTCTTGACCTGACCCGAGATGAAAAAGACCGGCGTCGAATCGAGCCAGGCTCCCAGCGTGGCAGTCACGGCGTTGGTGGCGCCCGGCCCGCAGGTCGTCATACATGCACTGGGCAGACCTGACAGTTTGCTCGCAGCCTCGGCTGCGACACCGCAGGCTTGTTCGTGCAGGCACAGGATCGGCTCCAGGTCGGGATGACGGCCCAGGGCATCATTCAAATGCATGGCGCCCCCGCCTGGCAGGAAAAACACCTGCTTGATGCCCAGTTTCGCCAACCTGTTCATGATGTAATCAGCAACCCGCATGGTGGTACTCATATCGAAAAATCCAATGTGCAGAGCCGCTCGGCTCAATTCAATGAGTGCAGGAATTCAAGCGCCGCCCAAAAACCGGCACCGTGATCTTTGTGACCCTGCCAAACCTCTGGAATGAAGCTGGTGGTCGGGTAACGCTTGAGCTGGGTCCAGGTCGCAGCCCAGTCGACGTCGCCGGTGCCCATCAGCACGCCCTCGCCATTACTGCCCTTGGCGTCGGCCACATGCAGGTGTGCGGTGTGCGGCAACAAACGCTCAAGTTCCTGTTGAAAATCCAGCCCAAAATGGAAACAGGTCATCTGCAAGTGCGACAGATCCAGGCACAGGCGCAGTCCCAGCACCTGGGCCTGCTCGGCCAGCTCGTTCGGCGCCATGAAAATGTTCTGATAACGCTGCCCGCCAAAATGCCAGGGGAATGGAGGCATGTTTTGCGGAATCAACTCGCAACGACCGAAATCCACCTGCGCACAGGACGCCTTGAAGCGGTGATACAACTCCGCCCGATGTTCTACCGGCAAAGGCTTATCGGCCGAAAAACCGCCAACATTCGCCACGATGAGCAAAGAATCCGCATTTGGGAAATATTCGGCGATCTGATGTGTGACATCGACGATGCGCTGGATATTGGCGATGGAACGCTGACGGTACTCCAGGTCATCGGACACCAGGTTCAGCAGTTCGCTGTTCTCGAAAAGTTCGGGCGCGTGCACGACCAGACGCGAGCACTGCACATTTTTCAGATACGGAGTCGGATCGACGCTGAGATCGCGGTACGACAGGTGGAACTCGAACAGGTCGGGCTTGATCCATTCTTCGTACTGGCGGAAATCGTGATACCGCACCGGCACGCCCCACGGAATCGGCATCTCGAAGTTGCGACGCACCTCTTCCTGCTCGATTAGGTCGCTGTCGAACAGAAAATTACTCTGAGCGATCCGTCTCCCGGCCTTTCTGCCCAGCAGATCGCTCAAGCGATAAGGCGCCAGTCCCTGACCAGGACTGGCGACGCGCAACATATTTTCGGTAAAGACTTCACCCGGTTCGATATCCCGCGCCGCAATGACACTTTTGCCGAGGTTTTCCCGGTTCAATAATTCGCCCTGGCTGGCGTGACGCTTGCGCCCGGTGCTCGAAAGGGCTTTCTCCACCTGGCGGATACCATCGACCATGTGCCGGAACTCGACGGGCTCAAGGCTTGCCAGATGATCGGGCCCCTCCATCCCCCGGTCCAGCGTGATGTGCCGTTCGATGATCTTTGACCCCAACGCAACCGCTGCGATGCTGATAGCCGTACCGCGCTCGTGCCCCGAATAGCCGATCAGATCATGCATTTCGCGCAGACGGTTGAGATACCCCAGCTGGATATCGCTTTCAGGCGCAGGATAGGTGCTGTTGCAATGCAGCAAGGCGAATGGCACGCCCAGCCCTTTCAGTTGAGCGACCGCGCGTATGATTTCGTGGTCGAGCGACATACCAGTGGAGACGATCAGCGGTTTGCCCAGGCTCGCGGCCTTTGCGATCAGATAAGGATTACACAGATCCGCAGAGGCGATTTTCAACGCCGGCACGTCAAAACCTGCCAGAACGTCAACACTTGGCTCATCCCAGGGCGTGCAAATGTAACTGATGCCCTTTTGCGCGCAATACGCACGAATCTGTTCGTGGTCATGAAGGTCCATCTCAACCTTGTCGAGTAGGTCCTGGATGTATTCCACGCCCAGGTCTTCGGCCCGAGAACCATCAGCCTTGCGCCGGTACAAGGCTTCACGGTTGCGCAACTGGAACTTCACGCAATCGGCGCCTGCCTCGATCGAGACATCGACCAGCCGGCGTGCGAGCTCCAGTGAACCGTTATGGTTATTTCCGATCTCGGCGATGATGAACGTGCGGTCTGCGCCGATGACAAAATCGTCGATCTTGAAAAGATGCTCCTGCGCAGCGTCTGTTTTATCCAGCGTCATGGCATTGGGCTTGACGCGAAGGGGAGCCAAGGTCAACCGATGCTGGTAAGTCGGCTGATTGCTGTCAGTTGACGCTGGAATGACCGGATAAGTACCCATTACGACCTCAGTCCGAAGAAGTGTTCAAGACAACGCGCCACATGTTCCAGGTGCTCTTCGCCCAATCCTGGCCATACCCCCACCCAAAAGGTGTCGTGCATGATTTTGTCGGTGACGGTCAGTTCGCCGCTGATGCGGTAGTTGCGTCCGGTCATATAAGGCTGGCGCACAAGATTGCCAGCGAACAACAGCCGGGTATTGATGCGCTGAGCATCGAGGTACTGCAGTAATTCCACTCGCTTGATCCCGCAACCATCTCGCAGCGTCAACGGGTAACCGAACCAGGAAGGCTCGCTGTTGGGGGTCGCCTGCGGCAGTATCAGAAAGTCGTTGCAAGTTGCCAGCCGTGTGCTCAGCCAGTCGAAATTACGCTTACGGGCGACAATGAAATCGTCCAGACGATCCATCTGGGCCAATGCACAGGCCGCCTGCATGTCAGTAATCTTGAGGTTGTAGCCCAAGTGCGAATAGGTGTACTTGTGGTCGTAACCTTCAGGCAGGTCGCCCTTCTGCTGGCAGAAGCGCTGCTTGCAGGTATTGTCCTGGCCGGGTGGGCAATAGCAATCGCGGCCCCAGTCGCGGAACGACTCCATGATCCGGCTCAACAGCGGGCTATTGGTGAACACCGCTCCGCCCTCACCCATCGTGATGTGATGCGCGGGGTAAAAACTCAGCGTACCGATGTCACCGAACGTTCCCACCATCTGGCCGTTGTACGTCGAACCCAGCGCGTCGCAGCAGTCTTCGATCAACCACAGTTCGTACTTGTCGCACAGGGCCCGGATCACGCTCAGATCGAAGGGGTTGCCCAGTGTGTGGGCTAACATGATGGCTTTTGTCTTGGGGGTGATGGCAGCCTCGATTTTCGCCGGGTCGATGTTGTAGGTGGGCAACGTGATGTCGACGAACACGGGCACTGCGCCAAATTGCAGGATCGGGTTGACCGTGGTCGGAAAACCCGCGGCGACACCGATGACCTCATCACCTGGCTTGATCGCACGATCACCCAGACGTGGCGAGGTCAATGCGGAGAACGCCACCAGGTTGGCGGACGACCCCGAATTGACCGTCAGTACGCTGCGGCGGCCCAGGTATTGCTCAAGGCGTTTCTCAAAGGCATCGTTGAAGCGCCCGGTGGTCAGCCAGCCGTCGAGCACAGCGTCCGTCATCGACTGCAGCTCGCCTGCACCGATGACTTTTCCCGCCGGAGGAACGGTGGTCTCGCCAGGGACGAACACGTGCGAGCGGTACTGCAGTTGTGCGTATTCCCCCACCAGCTCGATGATGTGTTGACGCAGTTGCTGCGAAGTCCTGTCACTCATGGGTTGAGCCCTGGTAGTCCGCGATCTGTGCGCGGGTGAAGGTGTGCATGTCACGTTGGTCTTGCCAGGCCATGTGCCAGTCCAGCGTGCGTTGCAGTGATTCGCGCAGTGACCAGCGCGGTTGCCAGCCCAGCAACTGCCGGGCCTTGCTCGAGTCCAGTGCCAGAATGCCGGCCTCATGGGGGTGCGCCTGTGGATCGACGCTCCAGCGCACAGGGTTTGGCCACCGTTGCGCCAATTCACTGACGATGGTCTGCACCGTAGCGACGCTTGAGCTGTCCGGCCCGAAATTCCAGGCTTGCGCATATTTCTCGGGTTCCTCAAATAGCCCCTGGGCCAGCATCAGATAGCCCATCAGGGGTTCGAGCACGTGTTGCCAAGGCCGCGTCGCCTGGGGATAACGCAAGACCACCTGCTCGCCGCTCTGCCAGGCACGCAAGATATCCGGCACCAGACGCTCGGCAGACCAGTCACCGCCGCCGATGACATTGCCCGCGCGCGCCGTGGCCAGCGCCACCTGAGACTCACGGAAGAACGAATCGCGGTAGGAAGCGCAAACCAGTTCCACGCAGGCCTTGCTGTTGCTGTAAGGGTCGAAACCACCGAGCACATCCTGTTCGCGGTAAGGCCAGAACCACTCACGGTTCTCGTAACATTTGTCGGTGGTCACCACGACCAAGGCGCGCGCACTGGGGCAGTGACGCACGGCTTCAAGCAGGTTGACGGTGCCCATGACGTTGGTGGCGTACGTTTGCGCGGGGTTGCGGTACGCCTCCCGGACCAGTGGCTGAGCTGCCAGGTGCAAAACGATCTGCGGCTCGAATGCCCGAACGGCACGGTTGAGTACCTCTGCATCGGTGATGTCCGCAAGATCACCTGTCACACGCTGACCGAGCCCGGCAACGCTCCAGAAGGAAGGTGTCGCTCCGGCAGGTAATGCATAGCCGCGGACGTCGGCACCCAATTGCTGGAGCCACACGGCGAGCCAACCACCCTTGAAACCGGTATGTCCGGTGAGCAGGACCCTCTTGTTCGACCAGAACGCTTTCAACGCCAGAGCATCCATTCCGCCTGCCCGCTGTTCCAGCGCTCCTCGAGGAAAACACGGTCGCGCATCGTGTCCATAGGCTGCCAGAAACCTTCATGAAAATGGCTCATCAACTGCCCTTGCGCCGCCAGCTGACGCAGCGGTTGGGCCTCCCAGGTGATCGCATCGCCCTCGATACACTCCAGTGCCGCAGGTTCGAGTACGAAGAAGCCGCCATTGATCCAGCTGCCATCTCCACGAGGCTTTTCTTGAAAGCCGCGCACGCAAGCGCCCTCCAGCTCCAGGGCACCGAAACGCCCGGGCGGCTGTACGGCAGTGACAGTGGCCAGCTTGCCGTGTTGACGATGAAAGCGAATCAGCTCGGAAATATTGACGTCGCTGACACCGTCGCCATAGGTGAAGCAGAAACTCTCGCCGTCAAGATAATCGGCCACACGCCTGAGTCGACCACCGGTGCCGGTGCTTTCTCCGGTATCGACCAGCGTGACACGCCAAGGCTCGGCGTGGCGCTGGTGAATGTGCATTTGATTTTCCGCCATGTCGAACGTCACGTCCGACATGTGCAGGAAGTAGTTGGCGAAGTATTCCTTGATGAGGTAACCCTTGTACCCCAGGCAAATCACAAAATCGTTGATGCCATGGTGAGAGTAGATCTTCATGATGTGCCAAATGATCGGTTTACCGCCGATTTCGATCATGGGCTTGGGCTTGAGATGAGATTCCTCGCTGATGCGAGTCCCGAGTCCCCCGGCCAGAATGACTGCCTTCATGTGCTTCTCTCAAAAAATCCAACTGCCTAGACATCAACTGATTGCCTCTTATCGCCATGGCGCTCCGGCACTGGGAACACCCGATACGTCAGAGGTACGTCGGTTCGAGACGACGCCAATAAGTCGGCGATTCCATCGACGATTTTGCCGCCCACTGACCCTTGAGCAACATTCGTACCATTTTCGACTTTCAAGATGAGGCAGCGGGGGCAGCGGGGCGAGGACGGCTGATTGTCCTGGCGGCTGTCCGGGGGAGAAGGAGATTATGTGACCGGCAGGATTATCAAGCAGCCTCTAACAGCCCGACAAACTCCACTTCCAACCAGTCCGCCACACCTAACCAGTCCTGCCGTTCCTGGCAGCGCAAGAGTTCAGTCAAGACCTGCGTCCATTGAGCCGTCTGCTCGGGCGCTAACCGGGTTGAGAGCGGCATGGCGATATCGATCAGTTCGACCATGTTCAACGCAGCTTCAATATCGCGCCCTAGGCGAAACAGGCGGGCGCAGTGCTCTGCGTCGGCAATGATTTGAGCATTGGAGGTCATGGCGCGGTCCACTCCGGGTCGAACTCGGTGCCGGCGATGAGGGCACCGTCGCGGCTGGTGTTGAAAACTCGCACCTCAGGGTGCTGGACGATGTAGCGCTCCAGTTCAATGAGGTAGCTGCGAAAGTTGAGCTGCGTTTTGACCTTGTTGCCGCGACCGTCAAGCACCCAATGCCTGGCGATGCTCATTTCAGGCCCCAGATCGCCGTCCTGCCAGCCGGTGTGGGTTTTGCCGCCCGGGAAGGCGAAGTCGGCGCCAAACAGGATGATGCGCGTCGCGCCCATTTTCACCGCGAGGTCGATGGCCGGGTGAATCACGCTGCCCCCCACATGCAAGTTGGCGCGCGGGACCTGCTGACGAATTCGCGAGTAGACCGGGCTGGAGGAATAGCCGACGTAGCGCGGTCCTTGCCATGCCTGAAGCATCGCAGCGTCCTGACGTGGCAGGTAGACCAATGCGATGCCTTGAGTATCGTCAGCAGGCAAATGACGGGAGGTGATGCGGTGGTCGATGCTGACCACCAGATCCGGCTTGATCCCTTGCTTGCGCAGTGGCACATACGCGGTGTCGACACAGATGAACAGCGGCCGATCAGCACGCTCAAAGGTGCTCGACAAGCGCGGCAGGTGCTGCTGCAGGCTCGGACCCGTGGCGATGACAAACACGTCTCGCCCGGCCTGAGTACCAAAAAGCGCCGCGACGTCGATGTCGCTCTCCAACAGCGGTCTGCCCTGCTCCAGTCGCCGGACGTTTTCCGGGTTGTCGGGCGAAAACTCCTGATTATTGAAATCGACATGCACTTCACTGACCAGACGATCGCGGATTCGCGCATTGGCATCGTCGGCCAGCACCAGCTCGGCGGGCAGCGCGAAGAACGGTAGCTGGATTTCCGTACGTGCATCGGCGTAGTCCAGCACCACGCGGGGGTCGCTGAACCAGTCACTTTGCTCAAGCAATTGCATCACCAGGGCGAACAGCGCGCCATTGAGGATGTGCACATGCAGCTGCTGCAGACGGTCGCAGGCCAAGAGCACGCGCTGCAAATCACCCAGGCCTGTGCCGTAGAGGTGAATCACGGGACTCTCTGCAGGAAGGCTGTCCGCCTGTATCTGCGCTTCGGCGAGACGGTCGTGGCGGCTGGTGAGCTGGATGCCCGCAACGCTCAGGGTCGAGCCTTGTCCTTCGAGCACTTGAGCCGGGACAGAGGATGGATCTTCGCCGGACAGGCGCTGCATGACTGCGGGCCAGCGTTCGGCCACAACGGCGCTGTTGCGCTGATAAATCTCGTCCACCGCGACTGTCCTTATAAAAACGGGAGAAATGAAAACGGCGACCTGAAATCCAGTGTCGCCGTTTGTGTGGGCTCAATCAGAAGCAGGTCAGGATCAGGGACGATAAATGATCGCCGAACCCCAGGACAAGCCTACGCCGAAACCACTGAGTGCCACGCGCTTCCAGGTCGCGTTGAGCACGTGCTTTTCTAGCAGGAGCGGAATGCTCGACGACACGGTATTGCCCGTCTCGAGCATGTCCTTGACGAACTTCTCAGGCGAGCTGCCTTCTTCGAAACGGCGGGCCACCGCGTCGACAATCGCGGCGCTGCCCTGGTGGATACAGAACGCATCGATGTCCGTCGATTGCAGACCCGAATCGGTGAGCAGCTCGTTCAGGTGCGCCGGAACCTTGACCAGCGCGAAGTTGAACACCTGACGACCGTTCATGAAGAAGGCGCCGTTGGTGGTCTTGAGGAACTCTGCGCCACCGCCGTCGGTGCCAAACTTGGATTTACCCAGTTGCCACGGCGCGCCGTCGCACATCCAGGTGGCGGTCGCGGCGTCGCCGAACAGCATGGTGGTGTTGCGGTCTTCCGGGTCGACGATCTTCGAATAAGGGTCAGCGGTGATCAGCAGGCCGTTTTTCAGGCCAGTGGCTTCCATGAAGCCTTTGAGCGCGTAGATACCGTAAACGTAACCCGAGCAGCCCAACGAAATGTCGAAGGCCGCCACATGGGTCGGCAGGCCGAGTTTGTGCTGAACGATGGCTGCGGTGTGCGGCAGGCCTTCTTCGTCACCGTTCTGGGTGACCACGATCACCACATCGATGGCGTCGCGCGAAAGCTCAGGGTTGTTGGCGAACAGCTGGTTGGCTGCTTCGACGCACAGGTCGGAGGTTTCCTGAGCATCGTCCTTGCGTGGCAAAAAAGCAGAACCGATCTTGCCGAGGATGAAGTCTTCATCCTTCCCGAATTTGGCACCCTGCGCGTAATTGTCAACGCCGGCTGCTGGCACGTAACTCGCTATGCTTTTAATGCCAATCATCATGGCTTCCCAATCAAAAACTGCTGAACATCGCCCGTCGCCCAAAGGCGAGGCATTGAAAATCCGGGGCTTGAAGCCGAAAAAAAAGGCAACCGGAAGACTCTGGCGGCTTCAGAAAGTCTCTGAAATCAGCCTGATGCCTTCATCGCCTGCAAGCACGATACAGTGAAGATGCCCGTTATGACTCACAGGTCACCAAAAGTTTTACAAGCTTTTAGCTGACCGATGGGTCCGGTGCAAGGGTCGATTGCCTTTCAGACAGGGAATAGACATGAAGGCGTCACTGATTCGATCCCGATCAACGACGCGGTTTTGGTGCAGGCAGCGTTTGGACACATGGGTTGAGTCAGTCAACATCACCGGTGTTTGAACCACCGCATTCGTCCGAAGTGCGGCCCAGCTCGTAACCTCGGGCTGCTCCTACACGTATGGCGTCGTGACGAGAGACAAATGCGATGGGTGGTTGACATCCTCAGTGTCGGACACACCGCGTTCCTAGCCAATCGCCTCCCAACTCAGGGCAGTTCCCCTGGCGAGGGCTCGGCGGGCGGTGCGGCCGAGGACGCTGTCGATGTGTTTGGGTGCCAGCCCCAGACCGGGTCGGATCGCGCGCACGTTGTCTTTGCTGAAGGCCTCGCCCTCTGCGATGTCCCGCACCACGTAGAGTGAGCGACGGAACACCAGCGATTTCTGCTCAGCCTGGGTCGCGCCGTATTGCACACGGCCCAAGCCTTGCCAGGCGCGCTCGGTCTCGACAACCAGGCTGGCCATTTCCGCAGGCTCCAGCGAAAAGCTCGCATCGACGCCGCCGTCGGCACGGTCCAGGGTGAAGTGCTTTTCGATGACCGTCGCCCCCATCGCGACCGCCGCGACGGACACGCCGACGCCCATGGTGTGATCGGATAACCCCACTTGGCAGCCGAACAGTCCCGCCAAATGCGGAATGGTCCGAATGTGGCTGTTTTCGGGTGACGCGGGGTAGGTGCTGGTGCATTTGAGCAATACCAGGTCCTTACATCCGGCTTCGCGCGCGGCACGCACGCTTTCGTCGAGTTCGGCGATGCTCGCCATGCCGGTAGAAATGATCATCGGCTTGCCGGTGGCCGCTACCTTGCGAATCAGCGGGATGTCGGTGTTCTCGAAACTGGCGATTTTGTAGGCCGGAACGTCGAGGCTTTCGAGGAAGTCCACGGCGCTTTCATCGAATGGCGTGGAGAACGCCAGCAACCCCAGTTCCCTGGCGCGGGCGAAGATCGGCGCATGCCACTCCCAAGGGGTGTGCGCTTGCTCATACAGCGCGTACAAGGACGAACCGGCCCACAGGCTGTTCGGGTCCTTGATGAAGAACTCACCCTCGGCGATGTCCAGGGTCATGGTGTCGGCGGTGTAGGTCTGCAGCTTGAGCGCATGAGCGCCAGCCTTCGCGGCGGCTTCAACAATGCGCAGTGCCTGATCCAGCGACTGGTTATGGTTGCCGCTCATTTCCGCGATGACGAACGGCGCCGCGTCCGGGCCAATGGTTCTGGAACCGATCTTGAAACTATTCATCGTTGAGCACTCGCTGAAAATGACGCTCGGCCTGGGCGTACCCGGCCTTCTGAAAAAGAGAAACGGACACGGCGTTGTCAGCCAGCACCTGCGCCTGAATGAGGCGGGTATCCGGCCAGTGGCGTCGCAGAAAGCGCTCGCCACTGGCCAGTAAAACCTGACCCCAACCGACGCCTGCATGGCCTTCGAACAGATAGATCGACACCTCGACGCTGTCCCCTTCACGGTCGTAACGCACCATGCCGACCGGCCCTCTTGGGGTATCGCCGATCAGGATCAGTCGCTGTGGATGCTCAAGGCTGCTCGCAAGCCAGGCGACATGGTTGTCCCAGTCGATCAGCTCGCGGTTGAAGGCCCATTGCCGGACATGCGCAGCATTGCGCCCTTCAAACAGCAACGTGGCGTCCCGTTCGGTGGCCCGACGCAGCGCCAGGACCGGCGCTGCCAGTACGACCGCCAGGCGTTGCGCGCCCTTGCCGTCCACCAGCGCCCGAGAACGCTCGGCGAAACTCTGGCGCAAATCGCGGTTGTGCCGCAATACCGCGACAGCGTCGACCAGCCGTTGCGGATCGAGGGTGTCATGCGCGCCCAGGTAAAGATGCCCACCCGCCTGCGCCAGTAATTGCGCGTTGAGTTGCTGGTTGTGGGCGACGGTAATACAGATCGTCGGCAAGCCCAAAGCCGCGCGCTCCCACGTGGTGCCGCCACCCGCGCCAATGAACAGATCGGCCTGCTGCATCAGGCCAAAAAAATCGCTCACCAAGGTGTGCAGTCGCCAGTTCGGATGCGCCTTGGCCAGTGCGCTCATGGCTTCCCATTCGGGATTGTCCAGCCCTGCGACGAAGTCTACGTACAGGTCATCGAAACCCTGCAGTGCCAACATCGTGGCATACACCTGACGCGCCGCATCGAAGCCACCAAAGTTGACCATCACCCGTTCCACGCGCGGCTTGACGGTGATCGGCTCGCACTGAAACTCATCGCGCATCAGCGCAAAGCGAGGGCCGAGGAACGTCTTGCAGTCGCCCTCGATCCATTGCGCGTAAGGATGATTCTGCGCTTGCGCGGCGAAGTTCTGATCCAGCAGCACGTCCACCGCATGGGGACGGTTGGCGAGGTCGTCAATCGCCATCAGGTGGTCGGCGAACCGGCGAGCGGCCCTTTCCCATCGCGCATCCAGCCCATAGTGATCGACAATCAGCCAGTCGTAGCGTTGCTGAGTGCCCAGCGCACTCGCCAGCGCATCGATATCGGCCTGCCACGGCAAGCACGCTTCGATGTCGGCCCCAGACGCCTCCTGCGGGTAGCGCTCCGGCAATCCAAGGGCGAAATAACCGTGATCGCTTAGACGCTGAAGCAGGTGCCCGGGCAATTGCCGACAGGCGAATATCACCTCCGCGCCATGCTTGCGCAAGGCATTGGCCAGCGTCAGGCAGCGCGCGATATGGCCGCTGCCGATCGCCATCGACGCGTCCGCCCGAATCAGTACCCTCACGGTTCCAGTTCTCCGCCCGCCTTGAGCGCCGCATACAGGTATTCAGCGCGCACCCAGTCTTCCTCGTTGTCGATGTCCTGTACCAGATGACGTGGCAGGACCACCGGCAGACTCTGCGACGAAAAAATCACGTCGCCACGCAACCACGCGTCGCTGCGACCCCAGTAAAACTGCCCCGCGTCCTGATAGGCCGCGGGCAAGTCCTGGGAGCGCACGTGGCGGTATTCGGGGTGCATGGAGTCCAGGCTGCCATCGTCGTTGATCAGCAGCGCCCGCTGGATCGGGAAACCAAAACCACAGACGGAAAAGGCATAGGATTTATCCGGCGCCGCTTGCAAGGCTTGAAAGCCCTGACGCAAAAAGCGGGCTTGCAGCAGCGGCGCAGTCGCGTAGATGCAACAGGTGAAATCGTAGCGTTGATCCAGCGTTTGAATGGCATGTTGAATCACCGCCGCCGTGCCGGTGTAGGCATCGGCCAGGTCGGCAGGCCGCATGAACGGCACGTCTGCGCCATGGGCACGCGCCACGTCGGCAATTTCATCGTCGTCGGTGCTGACCACGACGCGTTCGAACAGGCCGCTGGCCAGGGCCTTGCGAATCGACCCGACGATCATCGGTTCGCCGTTGAACAGCTTCAGATTCTTGCGAGGAATCCGTTGACTGCCGCCGCGCGCCGGAATGATCGCCACCGCGCTCATGGACGTTTTTCCAGCAGGAACCAGGTGATATCGTCCACCGGAAACTGCGGATCACGGTGATAACCGAAGCCGTAATCGAGCAGGTGCAGATCGGCGAAACGATCGAGCATCTCGCCCGCGAAATCCCGCTTGAACAGCTTGCCGCTGTTACCGCGATAAGAGACCTCCACCGGCGCCGGGTTGTAGTACTCGGCGATCAACACATAGCGCGAACTGAGGTGATACAGCTGGTCGTACGCCTTGCTCAGCAGCTCGGGCGCCAGGTGAATCAGCACGCCCTTGGTGAGGGTCAGGTCATACCGGCGCTCACGGGGGAAGTCGAACAGCGAGCCTTGCCAGATGTCGCCAATGTTCAGCGATTGCGCCTGTGCGTGCGCCTTGACGTTGATTTCGACCCCTTGGAATTCACAGGTCGGCAGTAATTGACTCAGCGCCAGCAAGTTGTTGCCGGTGTTGGTCCCCAGCTCAAGCACGCTCTTGAGCCCGTGCGCGCGCCCCAGCGCCTTGGCAAACAGCGCGACGTTGGCCGACACCAGCGCGTGCCCCTGATTGCGTTCCACGTACTGATCGCCGAAATCGCCTTGCCAGAATTGTTCTTGTTCAGTCAGATCACGCATGTCTTGCGTCCGTCTATTCAGAAACGATCAACAGCTGTTTTAGCTGATCAATCACATAGTCTTGTTGGGCATCGGTCATCGCCGGGAAAAGCGGCAGACTGATGGCTTGCGCGTAATAGGCTTCTGCCTCGGGGAAGTCACCCGCCATAAACCCCAGGTCCCGATAGTACGGCTGCAGATGCACCGGGATGTAATGCACGTTGACGCCGATGCCCGCCGCGCGCAAGCCTTCGAACACCTGCCGATGGCCGAGGGTCAGACCCGCGGTCTGCAGACGCACGACGTAAAGATGCCACGCCGACTCGGCCTCGGCTTGCAACGTCGGCAGGGTGAGCGGCAGATTGGCAAGCAGGCGTTGATAGCGCGCCACGAGTTCGCGACGACGGGCCAGAAATCCCTCGAGCTTGTTCAACTGCGACAAACCCAGCGCGGCCTGCATGTCGGTCATGCGGTAATTGAAGCCCAACTCGATTTGCTGGTAATACCACGGCCCATGGCTGGGCTCGTCCATCTGCGCGGGATCGCGGGTCATGCCGTGGCTGCGCAGCCGACGCAGCCGTTCGTCCAGCTCGGGACGATTGGTCAGCACCAGACCGCCTTCGCCTGTAGTGACGATCTTCACCGGGTGGAAGCTGAACACGGTCATGTCGGCAAATTCACCGCAGCCCACCGGGCGTCCGGCGTAGCGCGCGCCTACGGCGTGGGACGCATCTTCGATGACCGTGAAATCGTAACGACGGGCCAGTTCAGCCACCGCGCGCATGTCGCAGCTCTGCCCCGAAAACGCCACGGCCACCAGCACTTTGGGAAGTGTGCCGGTGCGCTCGGCGGCTTCGAGTTTGCGTTCGAGGGCCTGAGCATCAAGGTTCCAGGTCAGCGGGTGGATGTCGACGAAATCGACGTCGGCGCCGCAGTAACGACCGCAGTTGGCCGACGCCAGAAACGTGTTGGGACTGGTCCACAATGCGTCGCCCTCGCCCAGGCCGGCCGCCAGACAGGCGATGTGCAGCGCCGCCGTGGCATTGCTGACCGCCACGCCAAAGCGCGCTTCACAGCGCTCGGCCATGGCTGCTTCGAAACGCTCAATCGTCGGGCCTTGGGTCAGCCAGTCGGACTTGAGCACTTCGACCACTGCATCGATGTCCGCCTGATCGAGGCTCTGGCGACCATACGGAATCATGGCTGGATGGCAGCGTGCAGATCGCCGATCTGGCGGACCGACATGAAGTCGGGGTTGGTGTCGGAGCGGTACTCGAAGTCATCGGACACCGGCTGACCTTTTTCGCCCGTCGCGTCGACAGCGAAATCGGTGTCGACGTTGTTGAACCGGATCGACGGCACGATGGTGTAGTGATCCTTGAACTCAAGGGTCATGCGGGCGTCATCCTGCGGGACCATGAGCTCGTGAAGCTTTTCGCCCGGACGAATCCCGACCACCTTGTGCGGCAGTTCGGCCGCCATGGCGTGGGCCAGATCGACGATGCGCACCGAAGGGATCTTGGGCACGAAGACTTCACCCCCGTGCATGCGTTCGAAACTCTGCATCACGAAGTCGACACCATGGTCCAGGGTGATCCAGAAGCGCGTCATGCGCGGGTCTGTGATCGGCAGTTCCCTGGCACCGCCTGCGATCAGCTTGTTGAAGAACGGCACGATCGAACCGCGCGAACCCGCCACGTTGCCGTAGCGCACTACCGCAAAACGAGTCTGCTCTTCCCCGCCGATGTTGTTGGCGGCCACGAACAGTTTGTCCGACAGCAGCTTGGTCGCGCCGTACAGGTTGATCGGGCTGGCGGCCTTGTCGGTGGACAGCGCGATGACTTTCTTCACGCCGTTGGCAATCGCGGCCGCAATAATGTTTTCCGCGCCATTGACGTTGGTGCGGATGAACTCGGTCGGGTTGTACTCCGCCGCGGGCACGTGCTTCAGGGCTGCCGCGTGCACGACATAGTCGATGCCGCGCATGCCCTGCTGCAACCGGTCGGCGTCGCGCACATCGCCAAGAAAATAACGCATGCAGGGCGCATTGAATTCCTGCTGCATTTCGTACTGCTTGAGCTCGTCGCGGGAGAACACCACCACGCGCCGGGGCTGATAGCGCTCCAGCAGCGTGCGGATGAACTGACGACCGAACGAGCCGGTCGCGCCAGAGATGAAGATTGATTTGCCGTTAAACATGACTGCGTCCTTTAACGAGGCGACTTCAGACGAGCCACTGCTGCCAGTTCACACCGCTGGCTGCGCCAAGGGTGAAGCCGGTTCCGGTCAATGCCAGGTTCTGGTTATAGGCCAGGTCGTGATCGAACGCGTCGGCCCATTTTTCCTGCAAGGCAGCCAGAGCGATTGGAGCATCAGGCTGGTGGCCAGGGTGAATGATGTGCACCTGAGGGGTCCAAACGGTGAGGAACCCGTTCTGCCCGATTTTCAGGCACAGATCGACGTCTGCGTACGCCAGGGCAAACTGATCGTCATCGAAACCGTCCACCGCGTTGAACAGCGCCTTGCGTACCATCAGGCAGGCCCCGCTCACCGCCGAATAGTTCTGCTCCAGCATCAGACGTTGCAGGTAACCTGGTGCATCCTTGGCCTGCCCCAGAAAAGCCGACCCGACTGCGCCGTTCATGCCCAGGATCAGACCCGCGCCGGTGACTGCACCGTCGCGATCGATCAGCTTGGCGCCCACCACACCCACTTCTGGACGCATGGCGTGATTGAGGAGCGCGTCGATCCAATTTGGATTGACCACCTCACTCTCCGGCGACAAGAAGACGAGGTATTCACCCTCGGCGTGCTGCGAGGCGGTGTTGGCCAATGCCGCATTGCTCAGACGCGTCTCACTGCGCAGGATACGGATACGTTTGTTCTGCTGCTGTTGGCGGTCGAGCCACTCTCGCAGCTCAGCGGACTGACTCCCGTTATCGGCGATCAGCACCTCATAACGGGTGTAGCGCGTGCGCTGCAGGATGGCTGTCAGGCAACGTTGCAGCTGAGCCTGATTGTCCTCGCTGCGCAGGATCAGCGAGACCAGCGGGCGCTCGCTGTGGCGGTAGTCAATCTGCCAGGTGCCCGGCAACGAGGAGGTGACTTGAGCCTTGTAACCCAGCGCACTGAGGTGCCGGGTGAGCGTCAGCCGCTCGTCAGTATTGTCTTGCAGGCTTGGCGCATCAGCGATCAGCAGGGGCTCATCCAGGTGTGCCAGCCACGCAGGGCCGCCCTGTTCGATGATGCGCAGCAAGAGATCGAACTCCAGAGCGCCCGCGTAATCCGGGGAGTAACCGCCGACATCAAGCAGCACATCCTTGCGCACCAACCAATGGCGAGCCATCAATGCAGGAACTCGCAACAGCAGGTCCAGATTGAACCCCGGCCTGAAGATGTCCTTCAGCGCGCCATTGGACGAACGCTGGACTTCATCCCCCGCTACCGCACGCACTTGCGGCGCATCCTGCAACTCCAGTGCAGCGCGAAGCAAGCCGCTGGAGATGAATTGATCGCCCGCCTCTGCCAGCAGCAACCAGGTGGACATCGACTGCCGTGCGATCTGATTGAGTTTGTCGACGTAGTTGCTTTTGCTGACTTTGACGAAATGCAGCGTGTTCTGAACCGAGGTCGCCACCGGTGGCTCGCCTGTGGTGAACACGACAATCTTGAACGACCGATACGCACCCTCGACGAGGCTGTCCAGGGTGACCTGAAGTTTTTCCAGATCGTCGTCAAGGTCCAGCAGAAAAATGCCGAACTGAGGCGCTGCGCCGCGCCGGATCAGGGACTCGTTGGCTCGAGCGGCCTCATCGGCGCTCGGAAGACGGGCATCCAGCCACTGGAGCAATTGCCCTGACGGCGTGGCTTGCAGCAACTGATGACGATCAACGGTGGCGACCTCGCCCAGACGTTGCAGCCATGCGTGCATGCCGCGTGCTTCGTCCGGCTCATTGAGCGTGTCCAACTGATCGGCCAGTTGCGCAATCACTGCCGTGTTGAACACATTGATGTCCAGCGCTTTCCACAGGCGGTCGGTAATGGTCTCCGGTGTATCGTTGTCATGCCGCGCCAATAACTGCGCCTGCACAACCCAAGCCCCTTCCAGCGCTAGCAGTTGCGCATCGCCCGCTGGAATCGCACCGATGAGAAATTCGATGTCGGCCAACTGGTCGAAGAACATCTGATTGTAGAAAGGCAACTCCACGTACTGATTCGAGCCGAACTGTCGGACCGGATCCGCCAGCGGGCTTTTCCATGTCGACTCGACAATCAGTTCATGGGCCGAGGCGGCGTCCTCACGAACACATTTGAGCAGTGTCTCGAAGCTTTTGAGTACAAACCCTTGCGCAGCCCGCGCGTCGTGCCCCAGCGCCGTCTTTGACATCGAGGCCAGGAACTCGGCGAACGATTCTCGCGAGCCCTTGGATGCCGGATCGGCGTTGCTCAACGCGGCGACCTGTTGCGCCTTATTGCGAGCGGGCGCATCCGCCACCTCGCGCACCGCATAAGGCATCGGCAGCACGCGCGCCTTGGCGCTGGCGAACAGGTACCAGGCGACGCCGATTTCGTGCCATTGCGAACTGATGCCTTGTGGCATGGAACGGTACCAATGACGCAGCAATTCGGTACGCGTGACGGCGTGAAACGGCGAGATGAATGCGCCCATCGCCTGCAGAATTCGCTCCTGCACGTTCTCCGAGCTGAAATTCTCCAGGACTTTTTTATCGCGGCGGAAGTAGTCGACCTGGTGGCCGGTACTGCGATAGCTGAGCGAGTAACCGTGACAAAAACCGTAGTCAGGATGGTCCTGCAAAAAACTCACGCTCTCGGCCATCGCATCAGGGAGGATGAAGTCATCATCATGAGCAAAGGTCAGGTAAGGCGTGGTGACGAGCTCGGCAACATGGGCACGCTTGTCTTGCTCACTGGCCTGGGCGAGCTGTGGCACGTGCAGGTAAGTGACCAGGGGTGCTCGGATGCAATCATCGCCCTCTGCCAGAAGCGATGAGTCCAGCACCAGCACCGGGCCGGCGTAAGCACGGTAGTACTGCAGCGTGCGACGCAAAAAGTCAGACCGGTCTTGCGTCAGCACGACCAGTGTATTGAGCTCGCTTGACGCTGCGGTTTTTTTGACACTGGACGCTTGAGTCGTAACGCCGGACATTGCCCATCCCCACCGAAATTGAAGTCGAGGCCTTGATAATCGGCCTCACAGGCCATGCACCGCGCCGGAAAATCTGCGGTGCATGGCGTTATTCAGGGGAGATTGCAGGAAACGCGCCAGCTCGGTTCGCTGGCGTGGGTTCATCAGCGGCCAGTGCCGGTCATCGATGCCTAGTCCGCCAGCCAGCCGTTGACCCAATATTGAAGGTTATCGCCGCGCAGCATGAAGTCGCGCATCACCGCTTCGAGCAGGTCGTCCCCCATGCGATAGCTCGCATCAGGATCCGCGAGGTGCATGCGAATCGCTTCCAGCCACTCCTCGGTGGAGTTGGTGGTGATGCGGGTACACGGCAGGTAACCCCGATACGCCTCGGTGTCCGTGCAGATCACCGGATAGCCGCACGCGCCATACTCCAGCAGACGCAGGTTGCTCTTGCAGTCATTGAAAATGTGGTACTCCAGCGGCGCCAGTGCCAGGTCGAGGTTGAGACTGGACAACTTGGCCGGGTAGGCCTCAAGACTTACAGCCGCATGAAACTCCTTGAGGTAGGGCCGTAGTTCTTCAGGGCACATGCCGAAGAACACCCAATCCACTTCATCGGCCAGTTCACGGATGACCTGCGCAATGATCTCCAGATCGCCGCCATGACTGGTGCCCCCACCCCAGCCCACTCGCGGCTTGAACGACGTGCGACGCTGGGCTCGACGCCCCGTCCACAGGTGGGGAGCAAGCATGTTCGGCACCACACGGATGTCGTGATGCATTGACGACAACGCATTGCCCAATGCCTGGGTCGACACGACAACGCGGTCACACAGACTGATCCCCCGGCGCACCACTGCCTCCAGGTTAGTGGGCATGTGTCGGCCATGGGCGTTTTTCTTTGGCACGCTGATCACGTAGTCATCAAGCTCAAAGATCCGACGCGCATTCGAGAAGGTCTTCAATCGCACCGTGTCTTCCATGGACGCTTCGTGATAACGCCCCTGCAGCACAATGACGTCGGGCGAACGACGCTCCAGCTCAATGGTGGTCGGTGCATCGTACGAGATCTGCCCTATGATCCTGTCCGCCGCGGCCAGCTCGGTAAACGGCTGGGTCACCCGATAATGACCCACTGCGGTCGCGTTCATCGGCAACGCCAACACACTGGGTAACGAGCGCTCGGAGAACGGCGACCACCCCGTGCGCAAGCCGGGGTCAAGGCGGAAGCTGTAGGCGTCAAGGGTCAGGCTCGGGTTGTAGGCAGGGTCTCGGGCAACGATCGGCAGCCAGCGCAGGTACAAGGTTTCGAGCGCTTGGGTGCGGCTTTGCTGGGCCGCTTCATCCACCGGGCTGCCCGATTGATCGCCCAGCGCCATCACTGCATACGGCGTCCAGACCACCCGATAGCCGAGTTGCCGAATACGCAAGCACAGATCCACTTCGCTGAACGTATCGGCGAACGCGTCAGCGTCCAGCGTCCCCGCCTCATCGAATACCGACTTGCGCACCATCAGGCAGTCCGGGCCGACGGCACTCAGGTCCTGAACCACCTGCAAGCGCTGCATGTAACCCGGTGCCTGCAGTGACTCGCCGTAGAACGGCGTCGCTGCGGCATTCTGCAGACCCAGGATCATGCCCGCATGAACGATGGCACCATTGGGATCGAACAGTTTGCCGCTGACCACACCGACCTCAGGCCGTTGTGCATGGATCAGCAGCTCATCCAGCCAATCCCCCTGAGTGATGACGATGTAGGGGTTCAGCATCAGCAGGTATTCGCCGCGTGCATGCAGGGCCGCCAGATTGCGCAAGTGGGTGACGCTGGTTTGCTGCTCGCAAAACAACACCCTCACCTTGTCGCCTCCCATACCGGCCAGCTCGTTCAACCAGGCCAGCGCGTCTGTGCTGTCGCTGGCATTGTCGACGATCAGCAGTTCGTAGTGAGCATAAGCAGTGTGCTCAAGTACGGTTTCAACACAGCGCTGCAACGCGGCCAGCTGATTACGATGACTGACGATGATCGACACCCGTGGCCGATCGTCATGGCGGTAGTCGATACGGTTCAACAGCGCCTGATGACCCTCACGGATCTGATGGGCGATCCCGCAACGTTGCAGATGCGCGTGCACCACGCGCGGATTCTGCTCGATCACAGCGCTGGAGGTCAGCCATTGCCCCAACGGGAACTGGCTTTCCAGCAACAGGTCGGCCACATGGCCGACCACCGCGTCGCCGTCAGCCTCAACCAGACGCCACAACGCGTCATGGGGTGCCATTTCGCCGAAATCGGCGTCGAATCCACCGAGGTCCAGGAAACGCTGACGGTTGAATGCCAGCGCTCGGCCAACGTAGGGATAGCTGCGCAAAAAGTCGAGGTTGAACGCCGGTTTGAACACCGGCTCCGCCGATTCGCCCTCGCGAAGCGCACCTTCGTCACTGTACAGACACGCCAGTTGAGGCGACGTGGCAATGCGATCGGCCAGGGTGAGCAACGCCGGGCGGACCAAACGGTCACCTGCACGGAGCAGATAGAACCAATCCGCGCCCTCAAGCTGAGCCAGTAAACCGTTCAACTGTGTATGCCAGTCGCTCTCCAGCGGCAGCTTGAACACACGGTCTTCCAGCACTGGCTCGCTGACCGACTCGCTCAGCAAGAGTACAAGATCTGCCGGATAAAACTGTTCAGCGAGGCTGTCGAGCGTCAGCGTACGACGGGCACTGCGGTTATGGTCGTCGACGACCACTGCGACGATTTTCGGCTGCATCGGCAAGCGATGCAGCCGGTCAGGCAGCAATGCCAACTGCTGCGGCGTGAAGGTGCGGCAACTGAGCCATTGGGCGTACAACTCGGCGAAGCTCTGGCTGTCGACACCGACCTTGAGTGGCAGCACCGCCTGCTGACTGCCCAACGTTCGGCTCAGCGCCAATTCCTCCCAGACACGTGGCTGTTTGCCCGCGTTCTCCAGCTCCACATAACGCACCCAACCCTGGGCCGGGGGCGGCTCGCTGGTGCGTGCCTTGAGCAGGTCCACCAGCCACTGCAGTTCATTGACGGCAGCGGTGCGCATCGCTTGCTGGCGGCTCAGACGCTCCGGATGAAGACGCTCCACGCTCAATACCTGGTTGAGCACGACCAGATTTCCGCGACGCAGCAGACAGGTATAAAGCGCCAGATCGAGCATGGCAGCGAAGCCCTGCTCTGCCCCCGTCAGCGCCGGAAAGAACGCCTCGACGTCCGCACGCCGAAACAGGGCGCTGGTGAAACTGCCGAGAAAATTGGAGGGGAAATTCTCGAAAATCGCCAGCATGTCAGTGCCCAGAAAAACTGAGTTTTTGGGGGCCACAGGGGTGTTTTCGAGGCGCGAAGGCAGCTGGATGCTGTCCGCATCCCACAGAAAACGCTGCGCCAGCACCAGGTTCACGTCAGCGTTCTGATCGAAGGCCTGGGCCTGTAGCGTCACACACCCGGGGAACAGACGGTCGTCGTCGCACAGAAACTTGATGTATTCACCACGCGCCTGGGACAAGCATTGCTTCAGGTTGCCAACAAATCCCAGACGCTGGGGATTGCGCACATAACGCAACGGCACGCTGCTCAGCGCTCGGAGACTCTCGACGACGTCACTGATCTCGTTGCCACGGGAGTCGTCACAGACGATGACTTCCAGACGGCTGTAGGTCTGGGTCAGTGCGCTGGCAAGTGCCGCTTGAAAGAAACGGGGGTTGTAGGCGGGAATGACGATGCTGACGAGAGGAACTGAATTCACGGGCGGACTCACGAGCGGCGCCTCCCCTTGCTCCAAGGATCGGCCTAACCGCTGACAATAACGGTTGATGCTCAGCGGCGGCGGCGCCTGTCACACAGGACGCCGCCTTCCGGTGGTGCGATTACAACTTGCTGAACAGGTTCAGCGCGGACAGTTGGGTAAACACCAGTTGCGATGCCTGCAGCATGGTTTTCTGCAAGGTCAGACGCGCAATGGCATCCACCGGGTCAGACGCCGTGATCGTGCTCGACTCGGTGGTACCGTTGTCGAGCAGATTCTGGTTGGTCACACCCTGGTCGGTCGCTGTGGCCGAGCGGGCACCGCCATCGCTCACCGCGTCGCTGATCTGGTTGGCCGCGCTTGTCAGGTTGCCAATGGTCGAGGTCAAGGTAGCTTGCAGGTTCTGCTTCGCGACGGGGTCGCCATCGACCTTGCCGTTGAGTGCAGTGATCATGTTCGACAACGTGTTCAGTACGTTCTGGGTCTGCTGACTCGACGACTGAGCGGTGAATTGATCACCTGCGACCGGCGCAGGTGGTGTACCGCTGAGCGTGAAGGTCACACCGGCTGCAACCGCCTGGTTGGCGACCGGCGTGCCGCTCAGGGTGCTACTGGACACCGGCGAGCTGGTGGCCGGGTCGTAAGGTGCTGCGTACAGATCGAAGTTGGTGGCGCTGGTGAATCGAAGAATGGCGCCGCCGGACGGGAAGGTCTTGTCGAACGTGGCCTGGTCCGTGACCGTGGATCCGGTGATCACGGTGGTCGACGGGTTACCCGGCAGACGCGCCGTGCTGACGGTACTCGGAGACACGGCCAACTGGAAGCTGTGCGCGGGCGTGGTCAGGGCCGTATCGGCCAACGACGAATCCGCGTACTGAGCGTCGGTCAGGTTGATGTTCAGGTTCAGTTCCAGGCCACGGAAGCCGATGGTCTGGTTGGCCGCGCTGGTGGAGCTGAATTTGCCGGCGGAGGTGGCTTCGGCCGTGACGTCTGCCCCGGAACCGTCCGTGATCTTGTACTGCGTGCTGCTCAGGAAGGTAATGCTGTAAGGCTGCCCCCCCGTGAACTTGCTGTTGTAATCGGCCGAATTGCTGACGCTGCCGCCGGACAACGAGACGATGCCGTCGTCGGTCGCCGGCGAGGTGCGCGTGGTCGAGGTGCGCGTGGTGTTGACCGCCTGCTCGAACGCATCCCAGCCTGTGGTGTTGCTGGCCATGCTGATGCCGCTGCCGATCGCCAGTGTGTTGCGCGTCTGGTCGCCCTGGTAGCTGTAGGTGCCATCCGGGTTGACCGCATACGGCGGCGTGCTGGATTTGGAGCCCGAGAACAGGTAGGAGCCGTCGGCATCCTTGCTGTTCATCAGGCCCAGAATCTGCGTCTGCAATTCTTTGAGCTCGGCAGCGCTCGCCTGACGGTCTTTGTCGGTGTAGGTGGCGTTACCCGCCGCCAGCACCAGCTCCTGAGCGCGCTGGATAGACGAGGTGATCGCGTTCAGCGCGGTTTCGGTGTTCACCACACCGGTGTTGATGGTGTCGATGTTGGACGTGTACTGATTGAGCATCGTGCCCATCTGCTGCAGCTGCAGCACACGCGCCGCACCCACCGGGTCATCGGCAGCCGTATTCAGCTTGATCTGACTGGCGACTTCGTCACCGGTCTTGGTGACGTTGGCATAGGTGCGCGAGTAGTTTGCAGCGCTGGTTTCGTAAAACTGAGAAGTAGAAATACGCATGGATTACGACCCCTTAAAGACTGTTGATCAGCGTGCTGAAGATGGCTTGAGCCGCTTTGATGATCTGCGATGACGCCGTGTAGTACTGCTGGTACTTGACCAGGTTGGCGGCTTCTTCATCCAGCGAAACGCCTGAGACACTGTCCCGCGAGCTTTTTGCCTGGGCCAGTACGGCCGTCGTCGCCGTGGCATCGTCCTTGGCTTGAGCGGCCTGAGACCCCACCGTCGTGATCATCTTGCTGTTGGCATCGCTCATGCTCATGCCGGTGCCGTTGCCCGAGGCCGTGTCTATCGTCTGCTTGGTCTGCAGGCCCATCGCGAGCTCGGCGTTGCGGTTGTCGGAGGAGCCCGCACCGGTCAGGTTGATGCTGTAGGTGTCGCCCGATGCAGGTGATCCTGAGATGGACATGCCGATCTTGAAGGACTGCGCGGTGCCGGAAGAGTCGGTGTACCCCACTTCCATGCTGATGTCGTTGTTCTTACCAGGGACGATACTGCCGGTGATCGGGTTGCCGTTCTTGTCGTTAACCGCGTTTCCCTTTGAATCGAGCAATGCGTAGCTCTGACTGCCATCCGCAAGAAGCGCCCCCATCTGCAGGCGCATCGGCGTCGCGCCGCCAATCGCCTTGCGCATGTCCGCGGTGGCCGTGGGGTTGTAGATATCGGCCTGCGTGGTCAGGGTCGGTTGGGAGAACGTGCCGGTACCGGTGTTACTGCCGGTCGTACCTGTCAGCGGCGCGGCCACGGCGAGGGTCTTCGGATCGGTCATCACCGTCTTGATACCGCTGGCGGCAGTGTTCGTCGGACTGACCTTGAAGCTGTCACCGGCGGCCACTGCGCCGCCGCTCAGCTTCAGCGAGAAGCCGTCGATGACCGGAGGTGGCGTCGTGGTCGTGCTGTAGGCGCCCATGTCCTTGCCGTCCGGCAGGCGGGTGACGCTGTAACCGGTGGCGCTGGTAAACGTCACCTGATAATCGTTGGTCGTGAGAGCGCCTGTGTTGGCGATGGTCACGTCCAGATTACCTGAGCCTGCGCTGTTGCCCTTGGTGGCAATGCTGCGCTGGCTGGTCAGGCTCGGGTCGTTGATGCTGTTGAACAGGTTCGAGCCGAAGTCGCCGTTGGCGTCCACACCCTGATTCATCTGCTGGTTCATCTGGTCGGAGACCACCAGCGCCAGACGGCCCAGCTCATTTTGCGCAGGCTGCAAGACGTCGCTGCGATAGCGCAGCAGACCGCCGATGGTGCCGCCGGTCACGACCGACGATACGTCGACGCTGCTGTTCTGGTAATTGAGCTTGAGCGAGTAGACGTTCGGGTCGCTGTCGCTTGGGCCGGCACTCAGCGTGTTGGCCTTGTTGCCGGTGACCAGCGGCTGACCGGTACCGATGTAGATGTCGTAGCTGCCGTTGTTGTCGACGACCTTGGCGCCTACCAGATCGTTGAGCTGGCGCACCGCTTCGTCACGGGAGTCGAGAAGCGAGTTGGGCTCGGCACCGGTGGCTTTGGCCTGGGTGATCTGGGAATTCAGGTTGGCAATCGAAGACGCCAGCGAGTTCACCTGACCTGAAAGCGAGGTCAGCTGGGTATTGACGCTCGCATTCTGGTCCTTCATCTGCGAAGAGATGGCGTTGAACTGCCCTGCCAGCGCTGAGGCACTGGTCAGAAAGTTAGTGCGCTCAGCCGAGCCCGTCGGCTTGGACGAAAGTGCCTGCAAATTAGAGAAAAACTTGCTCAAGACCGAACTGATCCCGGTGGAGCTGTCAGACAGGATCGAGTCCAGCTTGCTCGCCTGCCCCAGGTACGCCTGGGCGTCGGAGTTGAGCGATGTACTGGTTTGCACTTGGGTATTCAGGAAGCCGTTATAGATCCGGCGCACGTCGGACAGCGTGGTACCGGTGCCGATGAAACCCACGCCGATGTTCTGCTGCGCACCGGAGGTGGTCATCACCTGCTGACGCGAGTAACCCAGCGTGTCAACGTTCGCAGTGTTGTTGCCGATGGTGGTCATCGCTGCACTGCTGGCGTTCAGTCCCGAAAGCCCAATTGAAATCAGTGACATGGTTCAAACCTTATAAAGTCGTGGAAGAGCCCGATGCGGCTGCGTAGTTCTGGTAACTCTTCATCTGTTTCGCTATTTGAGAAATCTTGCTGGCATAGTCCGGGTCCGTGGCGTAACCGGCCTTCTGCAGCTCTTTCACAAACTGTTCCGGGTTATCGGCCGATTTCAGCGTCGCTTGATAGCGATTGTTGTTCTGCAGGAAGCTCACCAGGTCATGGAAGCTGCTGGCGTACGAGTCGTAGGAACGGAAGTCCGCCGTCTCCTTGACCATCTTGCCGTCACGGAACTCGCTGGTGATCGCGCGGGCTTCAGGGCCTTGCCAGTTACCCTGTGCCTTGATGCCAAACAGGTTGTGACTGCTGCTGCCGTCGGACTGACGCATGATCGATTTGCCCCAGCCGGTTTCGAGCGCCGCCTGCGCCACCAGCACGGTCGGATCGACGCCGATACGCGCGGCGGCGTCCTTGGCCAGCGGCAGCATGGTCGAGACGAATTCGTCGGCGTTGGCGAACGCCGCCTTGCCCGGTGCCAACGGGGTCTGCACCCGGCTGCGCACATAGGCATTGGCCTGGGCGTTGAATTCCGGGCCGATGGTCCAGTCGCCATTGCCCTGACTGCCGGCTTTTTTGGCGGCGTCGACGGCATTGGCAACGGCGATGCGATTCTTCAGCGTGGTCGCACTGGCAGCGGCATCCTGCGTGCCCGAGGTGTTCGGCACGATACCTGCCAGGATCCGGTCGCTGAGCTTGCTCGGGAGTGACAGGCGACGGGAATTCAGGGCGGCGACGTCGTTGTGCGGCGTGCCGTCGGCCGACGTGGCAGGCGCGGCAACGGAACGTGTTGCCCACAGCGGACGCTGGGCAATTCGAGTTGCCAACCCCGGCTGCGCCGAAGCGGCGTCAGGCTTGGCAGCGGCATTAAGTGCGTTGGTCGCAGGCGCGATTTCGGTGGTCTTGTTCTTGGACAGTTGACGCATCAACACGTCCTGCAGACCGATACCACCGCCCTCGCGAGACATGCTCACCGACAATTGCTGGTCGTACATGTCCTGATACTGCCGCGTGGCTGCGGTGTTCATCGGGTTGTCCTTGGCCAGCACTTCGTTGGCCGAACGCATGGCCTTGAGCATCTGGCTGACGAACAGCGACTCGAATTCCTGCGCCACCTTCTTCAGGTTGGCATCGCTGTCGCGGTCGCCTGTCTTCAAGGCGGTCAGACGATTGAGGTCGGTATACGCCCCCGAATCGCCAGCAGTACTGGACGGACCGCCACTTGGAATACTCATCGCTGCGCCCTTAAATCACGATCAGATCGGCTTGCAATGCGCCGGCCTGCTTGAGTGCTTCGAGAATGGCCATCAAGTCACCCGGGGCTGCGCCCACCTGGTTAACTGCACGCACGATTTCGTCCAGCGTGGTGCCGGGACCGAACTTGAACATCGGGTGCAGCTCTTGCTGCGCGTTGATCTTGGAACGCGGGACCACGGCGGTCTGGCCGTTGGAGAACGCACCCGGCTGACTGACCACCGGGTCTTCGGTAATGGTCACGGTCAGGCTGCCGTGGGTCACCGCAGCAGGCGACACCTTGACGTTCTGACCGATCACGATCGTGCCGGTACGCGAGTTGATGATGACCTTGGCCGAGGTCTGGCCCGGATCGATTTCCAGGTTTTCCAGCACCGACAGGTAATCGACGCGCTGGTTAGGGTCCAGCGGCGCGGTCACGCGCACAGAGCCGCCGTCCAGTGCCTGAGCAACGCCAGGGCCAAGCATGTCGTTGATCTTGTCGACGATGCGTTTGGCGGTGGTGAAGTCGTTGCGGTTAAGGTTCAGCGTCAGCGAGTTGCCCTGATTGAAACCGCTCGGCACCGCGCGCTCCACCGATGCACCGCCCGGGATACGACCCGACGACGGAACGTTGACAGTGATCTTGGAACCGTCACGGCCTTCGGCATCAAAACCGCCAACCACCAGGTTGCCCTGAGCGACCGCATACACGTTGCCGTCGATACCTTTCATCGGGGTCATCAACAGGCTGCCGCCGCGCAGGCTTTTCGAGTTACCGATGGACGACACGGTGATGTCGATCTGCTGACCCGGTTTGGCAAACGGTGGCAGGTCGGCGTACACCGCCACGGCCGCAACGTTTTTCAGCTGCACCGTGCCCGAACCCGCCGGCACCTTGATGCCGAACTGCGAGAGCATGTTGTTGAAGGTCTGCAGGGTGAACGGCGTCTGGGTGGTCTGGTCACCCGTGCCGTTCAGGCCCACCACCAGACCGTAACCGATCAATTGGTTGGTCCGCACGCCGGAAATGCTGGCGATGTCCTTCAGGCGCTCGGCGTGTGCGCCGATGGCCGTGGTGAACAGCAGCGCTGCCGCTATCAGTTGCTTGAACGTGATCATGGCTATCCCGGTATCAGAAAGGGAACAACGGGCTCAGGAAGAATCGGTCGAACCAGCCTGGCTGACTGGAATCGGCAAACGCCCCTGTACCGGAATATGTGATGCGCGCATCGGCCACGCGAGTGGACGACACGGTGTTGTCGGTGGCGATGTCATCGGCACGGATGAGGCCCGCGATACGCACCAGCTCATCGCCGGTGTTGAGCGTCATCCATTTCTCGCCACGCACCGACAGAATGCCGTTAGGCAGCACATCGGCCACGGTAACGGTGATCGAACCGGTCAGGCTGTTGCTCTGCGCGGCCTTGCCGTCGCCCTTGGTGGCGCGGTCGCCGGAGTAACCGGCGTCCAGGCTCAGGTCGCCGCTGCCCACTGGATTATTGGTGTTCACGCCCACGCCAAACAGCGACGACAGGCCGACACTGGTTTTGCTGGTCTTGCTGATCCCGGAACTGGCCGCCTTGCTGGCTGCCATTCTCTCGGACAGGGTGATGGTGATGATGTCACCGACCCGGTAGGCCTTGCGGTCGCCATAGAGGTTCTGCTCGAAACCGGCCTGATAGATCGAACCGTTGTTCGCCGCCGAAGGCAGCGGCGTTCGTGGCAACACCGGCGCGTAGTAAGGGTCATTGGGTTTGGCCGAAGGCGCAACGCAACCTGTCAGCAGCGCGATACCGCACAGCGGTGCTGCCAACAGGGAAAGCCGCAATACAGAAAGCCGTTTCATGACACTTAAAACCTCGCGGTGTAGCAGGCGGTTTTCAGGCGCCCCATCGGATTGATCAGGTGTTTCGTTGAAGAACATCAGGTGTCTCAGGCTCCGTTTACAACGCCGGATTACAAGTTCTGCGTCACGTACTGCAGCATCGAGTCGGCGGTCGAGATGACTTTGGAGTTCATCTCGTAGGCGCGCTGAGTGGTGATCATGTTCACCAGCTCTTCCACGGTGCTGACGTTGGAGTTTTCCAGGGTGTTCTGCTTGACCACGCCCAGACCGTTCAGACCTGGCGTACCGACCTGCGGCGCACCGCTGGAAGCGGTTTCCAGGTACAGGTTGCCGCCTTGCGATTGCAGGCCGGCCGGGTTGATGAAGTCGGCGGTCTGGATGTTGCCGATGATCTGTGGCGTCGCGGTGTTGGTCGACGTGGTGATCGACACGGTGCCGTCTTCACCGACCGTGAAGGTCTGCGAGTCTTGTGGAACGACAATCGCAGGCTCCAGCGCATAACCGTTGGAGGTCACGATCTGGCCGTTCTGGTCGAGGTGGAACGTACCGTCGCGGGTGTAGGCCAGGGTGCCGTCAGGTTGACGGATCTGGAAGAAACCACGGCCGTTTACCGCCATGTCCAGCGGCTGGTTGGTGGTTTGCAGGCTGCCCGCCGTGAAGTTTTTCTGCGTGCCGACGATGCGCACACCGGTACCCAACTGCAGACCGGAAGGCAGCTCGCTGTCCTGAGTGGACTGAGCACCTGGCTGACGCTTGATCTGGTAGAGCAGGTCCTGGAACTCGGCGCGATCACTTTTGAAACCCGTGGTCGAGACGTTGGCCAGGTTGTTCGAAATGGTGGTCAGGTTGGTGTCCTGAGCCGCCAGGCCGGTTTTCGCTACATAGAGTGCCGGAAGCATTCGTGTTTCTCCTCGAGCGCCTGATTATCGGCGCAAGCTGTCAGTCATTAGCCCATTTGCAAGACGCGAGCCATCGACTCGTCATCCTGCTCGGCGGTCTTCATCATCTTGATGTGCAGTTCGAATTGACGGGACAACGCCAGCACCGAGGTCATTTCCTCGACGGCGTTGACGTTGCTCGACTGCAGGAACCCGGATTCCACCTGCACATCGGCATCGGCCTGCGCCGGTTTGCCGTCTTTGGTGTGCATCAGACCGTCGGGGCCTTTTTCCATGTTCGCCAGGTTCGGCTTGACCAGCTTGATGCGGTCAATCTCAGCCATGACCTGCGGGCTTTCACCCAGGGAGCGAACGCTGATCGTGCCGTCGGCGCCGATCTCGATCTGCTGCTGAGGCGGCACGGCAATCGGCCCGCTGTTGCCCATGACCGGCAAACCATTGCCATCACGCAGCACGCCGAGGGCGTCAATGTTCATGCTGGAAGTGCGGGTGTAGGCCTCACCGCCGTCGGGGGTCTGGACCGCCATCCAGCCATTGCCCTTGACGGCAACGTCCAGTTCACGACCGGTGTCGATCATCGAACCCTGGCTGAAGTCGGTGCCCGGACGCTCGCTCATGGCATAGGCGCGCGACGGGTTAACCTCGCCAAACACCGGCATCGAGCGGGCCTGTTCAAGGTCGCGCTGAAATCCGTTGGTCGAGACGTTCGCCAGGTTGTTGGCATGGGCCTTTTGCGCAATGGCGTTTTCCGACGCACCGCTCATGGCCACGTAAAGCAACTTGTCCACAGTCTTCCTCCTCCGACAGACGTTTGCCGCCTGTAGCTGTACTGCAGAGGTCATAGCAATAATCGAACCAGTTTTTCAGCGGCGATACAAAGTGCTGATTTTCCAATGCTTACGGGGCCAAATCACTGTCGCTGACCGAGACGATTTCCAGCCGCGACGGTGGACCGCCGCTTTGTGCGAAATCCGTCGTCTGCGCCGCCAAAAAAATTTCGCGTGAGGCGCTTTAACCGAGGAGCGATAATTGCAGCGATTTGCTCACCGGCCTTTTTTGCCACAGGAACCTGCCATGCGCTTGCCGCTCGTCCTCGCCCTCCTCCTCGCCTGCTCCACCGTGGCCGTTGCCGCGCGAGCGCCGTATTACCTGTGGCAAGGAAAGGACAAAACCGTCTGCGCACAGACCAGCCCTGGCAAGGGCTGGACCAAGGTCAGCAGAGGGTTTGTGAAGGCTGATTGTTCTATTTGAGTTGAATCGGGTGCTGGCACAATCATTAACCCTTTAAGCAAGCATCCAGTCCACGCCTGTGGGAGCGAATTCATTCGCGAGAGGCGTGGGCAGGCGATAGAGATCCATCGCCAGCTCGACCGCATCGCGAATAAATTCGCTCCCACAGGGTTAGTCGATAGCCTTTGGAAAGGCGGCGCACCCGGCATCCGCGCACGCCGCCATCCTCTCGATCACGTCGCCCGGATCAACGTCTGCATCAACTCGGCCTCAGTGGACAGCGTTTTCGAGTTCGCCTGGTACGCCGTCTGCGCCTGAATCAGCTCCACCAACTCCTGCGACAAATCGACGTTGGAGCCCTCCAGTGACTGCTCGGCGATACTGCCCAGACTGCCGATCGCCGCCCCGTCGTACTGGGCGACGCCCGATTCATGGGTTTCTTTCCAGCGCGTGCCGGTGATGGCCTGCAGACCCTGTTCGTTGGTGAAACTGGCAAGCATGACCTGACCGATCTTGCGGTGCAGGCCGTTGCTGAAACCGGCACTGATGACACCCGTGCGATCAATCGAGATCGCCCGGATTTCCCCCGGCGCATGCCCATCGACCACCGGCGAGGTCAAGGCCGTGGGTGCGCGGTACTGGCTGAGCTTGCTCATGTCCATGACGATCCCGTCACCGTTGGCCGAAGCGCCATTGCTGCCCCACGAACTGCCGGGGCGACCGCCCTCCATCGGCTTGGCCGGCACCCAGCCCGTCAGGGTCAATGTCTGGCTCGCCCCCACCAACCCGGCACCGCCAACCAACGACTGCAAGTTGCCACGACTGTCGAACAGCATGCTCGCCGTCACCGGATCCTTGCGGCTGGGGTCCTGGGGGTTCAGACCGTCGACCAGCACATGCATCTTCCAGCTGTTGCTGCCGTCCTTGACGAAGTACTGCGCCATCGGGTGCGCGTTGCCAAGGCTGTCGAACACGGTTGAGGTGAACACCTTGTTGTAGGTGGACAGGTCGTTCGGGTTGAACGTCGGAACCGGACGCGGGATGACGGCGTCCGTCGGGCTGAGCAAACTGCCGCTGCCATCGCTGAGCGGGATGGAAATCGGACCGGCATTGGCCGCGTCACTCGGCACCCAGCCGCCATTGACCTTGATCGCCGGGCGCCAGTCTCGCAGGGCCAGTTCAGTGTTGGACGTCTTGTCGATCGCCGCCGAATTGCCGGTCAGGGACAGCGCGCCGTTGGGCGCAGTGTGCAACCCCACTTCCAGCGGCGACCTGTTAGAAGGGTCCAGCGGATTGATGCCGTCGATGAGGATATACGAGGTCCAGGTGTTGTCATCGAGCTTGACGAAGTATTGCTTGAGCTCATGATCCTGCGGTGGCACAGCGGCTTTTGCCGGGACCACGACGGTGCTGTTCCCCGCAGCGTCGATACCCAGAACCTCCTTCACTTCCGGCACGCCCGCGTCCTGAATCGTGCGGCTGACCATACGTGTATACGTACGTGAATCATCGGGATTGAAACGCGGAACAGCCGCCAGCGAAGCCGTGGCGGCGTCAAGGTTTACGGTCTGCCCCACCTTGCTCGTGGGTTCAGGTGCAAGATTGGCGGTGTCGATTTTCAGGTCACTTCGCACCCCGCTGATGAGTTCGCCTTCGTTATTGACGCCATACCCTTGCAACCGACTGCCCTGGGCATCGACCACGAAGTTTTCCTTGTCCATGTGAAAGGCCCCCGAGCGCGTGTAGCTCAATGCGCCGCCGTCGCTCATCACGAAAAAACCCTGGCCCTGGATCCGCATGTCTAGCGGGCGTCCCTCGCTCGATTTAGCGCCCCCCTGCGCGAAGTTTTGCGAGACATCCGCCACGCGTACGCCATCACCTGAAGATCGACCGCTCCCCAGGCCTGCAGAAGAATAAACCGCGGCGAATTCCGCGCGCGAAGACTTGAAACCTGAGGTATGGACGTTGGCAATGTTATTGCCGGCAACTTCCATTCGTTTATGCGCCGCGTGCAGACCGGCCACTGCGATGTTGAATGACATGAACTCTCCCTGAGCCGCTATGCACGGCACGTCCGTCAATGCATGGGTTTCGCAGGCAAACGAATGCGATCGAAAGCGACCTTTCAATGGCATTTATTTGTCAGCGAATTTGAGTCTCGCATTAACGGAAGTAGGAAATTTCCAGGAAGAGAGTGGGATGACTCTTGATGTTTTTTGCACCGCATGGGGCGGCTGTGCTGCTGTGATTCGGATGAAGATCCTGTTTGGAATGACGCTGATGGTTCGTCCTGAGGGCCGAACCCGATTCAGTTTCTAACACTCAAAAAAAAAGCCCCTCCGAGGAGGGGCTCAATAAAAAAGAACCGTTATCAGGTCATCTGAATCGTGGTCTGCATGATGGTGCTTTCAGTCGAAATGGTCTTCGCGTTCGCCTGATAGTTACTTTGCGCCTTGATCAGCTCGACCAGTTCGGTGGTCAGGTCAACGTTGGACTCTTCCAGCGCCGAACCGGTAATGTTGCCCAACGTACCGGACTCCGGCGCGCCGGTCACCGGAATGCCCGAAGCGTAGGTTTCACGCCACATGGTACCGCCCGCCGGAGACAGGCCCTGGACGTTGGCGAAAGATGTCAACGCTACCTGGCCGATAGTCTGAGACAAACCATTGGTGTAGGTAGCGAACAGCTTACCCGAGGAGTCAACGCTCATCGCACTGATCTGGCCGGTGTAGTTACCATTTTGATTCTTGGAGATCGCACCGCCAGTAGCATTGGTCTGCGTGGTCGCCAACATGTCGAACTTCATGCCACCCGCTGCTGCGGCGGCGCCGTTGGCTGCCCAGGTGGTGGTGGAGCCTACGGTCTTGCTTTGGCCTGGGATCCAGTTCGCGATGGTGAACGTACCGTCGGCGTTCACCACCATGTTGGCAGTCGAAGTCGGCGCTGGCGTGGTGACCATGTTACCCGCCGAATCGAACGTCAGATTGGTCACATCCGGCGTGGTCTGCGTCGGGTCACTGATGCTGCGGCCGTCGATCTGTGTGTACATGTCCCAGGTATTGAGTCCCGTCTTCCGGAAATACTGGTTCAGCTGGTGTTCGTTACCCTGACTGTCGTAGATCTTGGTGCTGTAGGTCAGGTCATAGGTCTCGACCTTCGCCGGATCGAACGCCGCAGCGGTGTTGATTTCTGTAGCGGAATTCAGGTTCGAGCTGATGGTGATCTCGCTGGTCGCCTTCGGCGGCATGTTCGAGGTGTCGACCTTGAGGTTGGTCAAAACGCCCGTCTTCACGTTGCCATTGGCATCAACGCCATAACCCTGCAGATTATTGCCGTTGGTGTCGATGACGTTGCCGGCGGTGTCGGTGTGGAAGTTACCGGCACGGGTGTACAGCTTCTCGCCATTGTTGCTGACCATGAAGAAGCCGTTGCCGTTGATTGCCAGGTCGAGATCACGACCGGTACCGGTGGTCAACGCACCTTGGGTGAAGTTCTGCGTGACCGCTGCGGTGGTCACGCCGCTGCCGACGCTGGTGCCACCGGACGTACCGCGAATGGATTGCGCGTACTGGTCGGCGAACTCGGCACGGGACGACTTGAAGCCGACGGTCGCGACGTTGGCAATGTTGTTGCCGGTGACGTCGAGACTTTTATTTGCTGCGTAGAGCCCACTCAGACCGATATTGAAAGACATGTATCACTCCTGCGCCGTCGAGTCGGCTCTAGATTCCGATTTGTTGAACTTTGGACAAGGCGATGTTTTCGCCGTTGGCCAGGTTAAGCGTCATGGCAGTGCCAGCCGTGCCCATGGTGACGCTGGTCACCGTCGCAGGGAGGTAGGTCGTGAGCCCTGTTTTCGTACCGTCCAGGCTGCCCGACGCTTTAAAGCTGTAGTTACCGGTCGCCAGTGTCTGGCCCGCGTCGTCTTTGCCATCCCAGGTAAAGCTGGCATTGCCGGCTTTCTGCTCACCGAGGTCGATCGTGCGCACGATGGTGCCGGTGCTGTCGTAAACATCGACGCTGGTCACGGTGCTGGTAGAAGGCAGAACGACCTGACCGGTCATGCCCTTAGTGGTGTCCACGTTGGTCGAACCGCTGTCGACGATCACCGAGCGACCCACCAGCGACGACGCTTGCAGCGCTTGCGATGACTGGTACATGCCGCCAATCGCATCAACCGATGTGCTCAGGTTCTGCATGGTTTCCAGGCTGCTGAACTGCGCCAGTTGCGCCACGAATTCGCTGTTGTCTTGCGGGTCGAGCGGGTTCTGGTTTTGCATCTGGGTGACCAGCAGCTGCAGGAACGAGTCCTTGCCCAGCGTGCTGGCGCCCGTGGCGGAGTCGCCGGTCTTGCCGGAGGTCACCGTCTGCAACGACTTGAGGTAGTCGCTGGTCGTCGTGTCGTTAGTCACGCTCATTGCATTCGCCCCTTATCACTGACCCAGAGTCAGGACCTTCTGCATCATTGTTTTGGCGGTGTTCATGACTTCCGCGTTGGTCTGGAACGAGCGGCTCGCCGAAATCATGTCAGCCATCTCATTGACGACGTTGACGTTCGGGTAATAGACGTAACCGTTCTTGTCGGCTGCTGGATGGTTGGGCTCGTAACGTGCTTCCAGATTGGAAGAATCTTCGACGATGCCGGACACCTGCACGCCGGTGCCGGCCTGCCCCTGATCTTCGAACAGCGACGCGCTGCCGCCGGACTCCTGCCCTTGAAACACAGTGGCGAACACCGGGTGACGGGCGCGGTAGGTCTTGTCCAGACTGGACGAAACAGTCTCGGCGTTGGCGATGTTACTGGCGACGGTGTTCAGGCGAGTGTTCTGCGCACTCATGCCACTGCCGGCGATATTGAAAACACTGGATAGCGACATGAATTACTCTCCACGCAGGGCTGCTACCAGCCCTTTGAACTTACTGTTGAGCAACGTGAAACTGGCCTGAAAGCCAATGGCGTTCTCGGCGTAGTTGGCGTTCTCGACCTGGGAATCGACGGTGTTCTGGTCCAGCGAAGGCTGCGACGGCGTGCGGTACAGCAAGCTGGCGTCGCCATCGGTCATGCCTTGCGCTTCGATATGACGATTGTTGGTCATGTTGAGGGCGAAGGTGCCGTTGTTGGCCTTGTCGCTTTCAGCGGCCAACACCTTGGAGAAGTCCAGGTCGCGCGCCTTGTAGTTAGGCGTGTCGGCGTTGGTGATGTTGTTGGCCAGCACTTCGGCACGTTGGGCGCGGAAGTTCAGCGCCTTTTCGTGAATGCCCAGTGCTTTGTCGAAGCTGATGCTCATGTCGGGAAACCTTTACCGGTTGACCAGATGTTCGTGACAGAGAGATAGCAAGCGGCGTGCCACTTTTAGAAACGCCCGTATTCCGGGGGTTTCGGAGGCGATCGGCAAGGGTGATGCCAGAAAAGCGGCAAGCGATTTCCGCTGGTGGGGAGGCAAGCGGCAAGGTGGGTGCCGTTTTTTTGCCGCTGACGCGGTAACTGCCAGTTTGTCTTCGAGAACCGGGACATATCCGTAATCGCCACGATTCGGCCTAACGGCCAAATTATTTCGCCTCCGGCGAGTTACTTGAAAACCGGAATGCCGGACCATCCCCAAGTAACCAAGGGTCTGAACTCCTGGTTTGGCGACTCCTTCGTCGTCGTACCCTCACTCCGGCGACGCTCCGTGGGCCCGCCTGCGTTCGGCCTGCGCCCAAGTCGCGATTTGTGGTGTCTGGACTATCGCGCTAGAAAAGCAAAATCAAAAGCATCGGATGACGCGATACCTGTAGGAGCGCGCTTGCCCGCGATCTGCCGGGAACCGGCAGCACATCCGGTGCATGCGGTGTATCAGGTACAACCGAGTCGCCTGATTTCGCTACCGCTGCGCGGTAGATCGCGGGCAAGCGCGCTCCTACAGAGATTGCGAAATCCTGATGCTTTGTTCCGCTCCTGCTTTTGATTTTGTTCTTGTACACCAACGGGTCAAACACCACAAAACGCGACTTGGGTGCAGGCTGAACGCAGGCGGCGCGCAGTGGGCCGAGCGGCATGGATGCCGCGAGAGCCGCCCCCGGCCATGGATGGCCGATGGCGGCGGGCCCACGGAGCGTCGCCGGAGAGAAGGAACCCGACGAAGTCGGGCCCAACCAGGAGCAGGGCCTTTTTGGTTACTTTTTTGGCTCTTGAAAAAAGTGACCCGCTGTAAGAGCGGAACCGCAATCCGCCTCGCCTTCAAAAAAGGATATGCACACAATAACCAGCGCCACCAAGAAACTAGAACACATCAAAACCTACCAATAAAAAAACCCCGCCAAAGCGAGGTTTTTTCAGATAACCAGCGAAATCATTTGGCCTGATAAATAATCCCGGGACTGCACTGAACCATCTGGTAGTGATCCGGCAGACCATTCAACGCCTCCGAAGCCCCCAGGAACAAATACCCGCCTGGTTTCAACGTTGAATGAATCCTCAGCAGAATGTCCTTCTTCACCTCAGCCGAAAAATAGATCAGCACGTTGCGACAAAACACGATATCGAACTTGCCCAACGCCGCATAACTGTCCAGCAGGTTGAACGAACGAAACTCCACACGACTCTTGATAGGCGCCTTCACCGTCCAGCGCCCAGGCGTCTTCTGGTCAAAATAACGCTGCAAACGGTCAGGCGACAAACCGCGCCCGATCGCCAGACTGTCGTATTCACCCGTCTTGCAGTTATTCAACATACTGCCCGACAAGTCCGTGGCCACGATCTGCGCACCGGCCTTCAACTGCCCCGGGTTGCTGCGCTCAAACTCATCGATCGACATCGACAGCGAATACGGCTCCTGCCCCGACGAACACGCCGCGGACCAGATACGAGGACGCAGGCCGGGACTTGCCTTCAACTGCTCCGGCAAGACCTTGTTCTTCAGCACCTCGAACGGGTAGGTGTCGCGAAACCACAGGGTTTCGTTGGTGGTCATCGCGTCCACCACCTGCTCGCGCAACCCGCTGCGCGGCTGGCTCTGGATGCGCTGGATCAACTCCCCAAGGGACTTGATGCCCTGCTGTTCCAACAGCTTGTTCAGGCGACTGGAGACCAGATACTGCTTATTTTCACCCAGCAAAATGCCACAGGCTTTTTCCAGGAAGACCCGGAACTGTTCAAAATCCAAATTACCTGTAGACATGCCGCCTCTCAAATCATGTGAACAGCCGAGGAAGTGCTTCCTCAGCTGATATCTGCCGCCCTGATACGATCTACCACTCTAGCTGCTAGATCGTCCGGCCGAAACTTGGCCAGAAAATCATCGGCACCTACTTTCTTCACCATCGCCTGGTTGAACACCCCGGACAGCGACGTGTGCAAGATGATGTGCAGCTTCTGCATGCGCGGATCGCTACGAATCTCAGCAGTGAGGGTGTAGCCGTCCATCTCCGGCATTTCAATGTCGGAGATCATCATCAAGAACTCCTCTTCCGGTTTCTTGCCCTCGTCCACCAGTTTGCGCAGGAATTCGAGTGCCTGACGACCGTCATTCAACGCAGTGACCTCGACGCCCACCGTTTGCAGGCAACGCGTCACCTGCTTGCGCGCCACCGACGAGTCATCGACCGTCAGTACCCGCAGCGACAATGCCTTGTGCGCGACCTCCTCGGTGACCACACCTGCGGAAATGTTTTCCGACACCGGCGCCACTTCGGCGAGGATTTTTTCCACGTCGATGATTTCCACCAACTGGTTGTCGATCCGCGTCACCGCCGTCAGGTAGTGATCGCGACCGGTTCCCTTGGGCGGCGGATGAATGTCTTCCCAGTTCATGTTCACGATGCGTTCGACCGAATGCACCAGGAAACCCTGAATCTTGGTGTTGTATTCCGTGATGATCACGAACGCGTTGTCAATGCTGCCCAGCTTCGCCGAGCCGGTGGCCATCGCCAGGTCGAGGATCGGAATCGTACCGCCTCGAATATTTGCCACTCCGCGCACAATCGGACTGGATTTGGGCATGTGGGTAAGTTTTGGGCACTGAAGCACCTCTTTTACCTTGAACACGTTGATCCCGTACAACTGCTTGCCGTCCAGACGGAACAGCAGCAATTCAAGGCGGTTCTGCCCTACCAGTTGAGTGCGCTGGTTCACTGAATCCAAAACACCAGCCATGCCCCACTCCTTCCCAAAACGACCAATTGCGCGCTGCCAGATGGCAAACGGCACGGGCCTTGCTATTTATCCCGTCATGAACACACAAACGACAGTATCTCGACGCCCGACATCCGCAACCCGCCATTTCTTGGGCGTGTTGGCTGCAGTGTGCCTGCTGGGCACCGCCGGCCTGAGCCGAGCAGACAACGTGACCCTGCCTGAACAACTTATCGGCGTCACCCAGGGCTTTCTTGAATTCACAGTGGAAGACTATTTGGCGACGAGTCAAACCCAGGGCCGCTATGAAATCGAGGTCAAACAGCTCGATCCCCGTTTGCGGATGCCGCATTGCGACAGGGATTTGACAGCGTCGCTGGAAAGCCCGGCGCAGCCAATTGGCCGGGTCACCGTGAAGCTGCGTTGCGAAGGCAGTGCTCCATGGACGGTGTTCGTGCCAGCCCAGGTACATTTGTTTCGCAACGTGGTGACGGCCATCCGCCCCATGAAGCGGGACGCGATCGTTTCCGAGGCTGATGTGGCGATGCGCGAGCGCGACGTAGGCACGCTGGGACAAGGTTTCCTTGATTCGCTGGATCAGGCGGTCGGGCAGAAAGTTGTCCGACCAACGGTCATCGATCAAGTGCTGACGCCCGTCCACCTGGAACAACCGCAAATGGTTCACAAGGGCGATCAGGTGGTAATCAGCGCACGCAGTGGGTCAATGAGCGTGCGCATGCCGGGCGAAGCCTTGTCCGACGGCGGTTTCAACGAGCAAATACGGGTGAAAAACCTGAACTCCAAACGGGTGATCAAGGCCAACATCGTGGCCCCCGGCCAGGTAGAGGTTGCTATGTGACGGGTATTGACCTCTGGCGCTACGCCTGCGCTTTTTCTACACTCGGAACCGATATGCCCAGTGCGAAGTCAATTCAAGACTGTTTTCGCACGGGCCCTAAAGTTATTCCGGGTTTGGCCGAAACCAAGGCAAGCGTCCTAGAACCCAGAGGTTTTCAATCATGGTCATCGACTTCAGTCGTTTGAATAACTCCACTACCGTTGGAGGTACTCCACGTACCGTCAACACCAAAGAAGCCAGCAAAACCGAAGCCCCGGCGACGGTCAGCACTTCTGGAAGCGTCAGCGGTAGCGGCGAGACAGTCAGTTTGAGCAGTGAAGCTCAACAGTTGCAGAAGATCACTGATTCGTTGCGTGATCAGCCCGTCGTCAACAACAGCCGCGTGGCTGAGTTGAAACAGGCTATTGCGGACGGCAGCTACAAGGTCGACAGCAACCGTGTTGCGAACAAACTGCTTAATTTCGAAGCCCAGCGCTAGCCCCCGGTACGCGCAGGGGCTTCTGGACGCTTAAATCCCAGGGCATGCGATGCAAGACACTACATTGCTTCAACTGATCACGGACGATATTGCGCCGACCCGGCATCTGCTGGACATCCTGAGGGCCGAGTCACTGGCGCTTCACGGCCGCAATATGGTCGAAATGGAACACATCCTGGCGCAGAAGCAGGCATTGGTGATCGTGCTCGAACAGCACGGACGCAGACGTAGCCAACTGATGACCAGTCTAGGCCTGCCCGCCAATCGCGCGGGACTCGAAGAAGTGGCCAAGCATTCATCGGTCGGTGAAGCGTTGTTGCAAGCGGGTGATGAGCTGAGCGCGCTGATGACCGAGTGTCAGGCCGCCAACGAGCAGAATGGCAGTCTGATCCAGCTCCAGCAGCTGACCACGGCCCAACAGCTCAGAATCCTCAACGGTGGCGATACTCCAGCGCTGTACGACAGCCGGGGATCGACGTCCGGGAAGATCAGACCACGTCCGCTCAGCCAGGCGTAAGTTCTTGTATCAAGGCGTGCGACATGATGGCAAAATGCCGCCCGCCGCACGCTGTCGTTTTTTGCCTGGAGATGGATAAACCGTGAATGCCTCAAGCGCGGAAGATGTTCCGCAGCCCCCGAAGGTACTTACTACGCCTTTGGAAATTGCCGCCAACCTGCGGTTGCTGATGGAAAGCCATGATCCCTTGATCATCACCTTCCACGAACGCAGCCAACGCTTCCAGAGCTATGTGATCGACGTCGACCGTGACAGCAACGAGATCTCGCTCGATGAGATGATCCCGCGTGACGGTGAACGCTTCCTGGCCAACGGTGAAGCGTTCCGTGTCGAAGGTTTCCATGACGGTGTGCGCATCGCCTGGGAAGTCAAAGCGCAGATGACCATCATCGAGGACCCGCATTGTTATCGTGGGCCCCTGCCTGAAGAAGTGGTGTATCACCAGCGCCGCAATGCCTTCCGCGCCGCCCTGAAACTGGCGTCTCTGGTCGATATCGAAATCGGTGGCGACAAGCTGAAGTTTCCGCTCAGGGGCAAGCTGCTGGACATTTCCGCGACCGGTTGCAAACTGCGCTTCGAAGGCGATGTGTCCGAACGCATGCAGCTGGGTCAGGTCTACGAGCGCTTCATCGCTTCCCTGCCCTTCGGCAGCATGACCACGCCGGTCGAGCTGCGGTATCTGCACTTCGAAGAACGAATCAACACCACCTTTGCCGGCGTGCGCTTTCACAACATCAGTGGACTGGTGCAGCGTCAGGTCGAGCGTTTCGTCTACCAGCTGCAACGCGAAGCCCGTCGCTTCGATAAAGACGACGACTTCTGATCAGGCCGCTCACAGGGTTTGTAGCCAATGCAAATCCTGTGGGCCTGCCCTCTCTTCACCTGAACGCCATCGAGCGCATCTGCACGGGATCCTGTGGGCGCTGCCTCAACGTCCCACCTGGCTAAAACGCATCCACCACCGGCCCGAAACTGCGCCGTAATGACTGTGGCGACTGCCCGTAGACGCGCAGAAACGCCCGCCGCATCCTTTCCCGATCGCCGAATCCGGTTTCACTGGCCACCGCTTCCAGCGAGTGACGCCCTTGCTCCATCATCAGACGTGCGGCCTCCAGGCGCAGATTTTCCACCGCCTTGGCGGGCGAAATCCCGGTTTCGGCCCGAAACGAACGACTGAACTGACGCGCACTCAAGCACGCGGCATCGGCCAGCTCTTCAACCGACAATTCGCGGCGCAGGTTCTTGCGGGCGTATTCCAGGGACATCTGGATCCGGTCCGAGCTCGGGCTCATTTCCAGCATTGCGGAGTGCTGCGACTGACCGCCGGCACGGCGGTGGTAGAGGACCAGATGCTGCGACACCTTGCGCGCGAGCTCCGGGCCATGGTCCTTTTCCACCATGCCAATGGTTAAATCCAGCGCCGCCGACATCCCGGCCGACGTCCAGATCTTGCCGTCAACGATGTAGATCCGGTCTTCCTCGACCTTGATCGCCGGAAAGTTCTGGCGCATTTCACGCGCCCGCGCCCAGTGCACCGTCGCCCGACGACCGTCGAGCAGTCCGGCTTCCGCCAGCGCGAATGCCCCCACGCACAAAGCGCCCACTCGGCGGGAATGGGCGTAAGCCTCGATCAGGAACGCATTGATGGCCGGCGATGCCGATGAGCGATCCATGGCGCCGCTGATCAGCAAGGTGTCGAACTGCGCATGATCCAATGGCTGGGTCGACACCGACGTGAACAACGAGCTGGCCGCCACAAGGCCGCCGTGCTCTGACAGCAGATGGATGTCATACAGCTTTTTTTCGGCGGCAATGTTGGCGAACTCGAACGCCGACAGCGCTGCCAGGCTCATGACCTGAAAGTCAGGCCTGACAATGAGAGCAACGGTTTGCATGAGGGCTGGGTCCGCCACAAAGATATCGATTCTAGACCCCGGCGCCTTGCACGCAAGCGTTGCCTGCAAGGCCTCGGTATTGCGCGATGGATGACGGACGGTTGACCGCCACACCGGTTGATGTGGCGGCGCACTTTCTGGACGATTCAGCCCGCCAGGAATGACTCATTGAAGGCAGTCACGAAACCCATTTCGTTCGGCCCTACGGCGGCGCGCAGGGGAACGGCGCGTTCGACCAGAATTTCATCGGCGTCGGTTGCCAGCACCGCCATGGTTTCTTCAATGAACTCAGCCAGCGGCATGGCGCGCGGTTCGTCGTTGCTGCCCAGCAGGTCGGTCTGAACCCAAGGCGGCGCGATTTCCAGAACCCGTACCGACGTGTTGCGCAGCATGAAGCGCTGGGACATCGAATACGAGTGCATGGCGGCTTTGGTCGCGCTGTACACGGCCGTCACGGCCAGCGGCACGAACGCCAGTACCGACGACACGTTCATGACAACGGCCTGGGGCCTGGTTTTAAGATGCTCGATCAAACCGGAGGTGACACGGATCGGGCCATACACGTTGGTGGTCAGCGTATCGATCAGCAGTTGTTCGTCAATCGCGCTGCTCGCGTCGTCGATCTGCATGATGCCGGCGTTATTGATCAGCACGTTCAAGTCCGGAAAACGACGGATGATGTCAGCGGTAACCCGGGCGATGTCGGCCGCATCACCCACGTCCAGTGTCACGGCTTCCATGCCCGGGTTGGCGCCGGTCACTTGTTCGAGCAACGCCTTGCGACGTCCCGCAATGATCACTTTGTTACCACGAGCATGCAGCGCTTCGGCCAAGGCACGACCGATGCCGGAAGTGCCGCCGGTGATGAAGATGGTGTTGTCAGTGAGGTTCATGTCGGTTCTCCGAGGGAAAGGGGTGATGCGCAACACGTGCCAGCTCGAGCCGTGTCGTGCATTTCGAGAACCGATGTTAGAGCGATGAACCACCCGGCATCTGTCGTAAAACCACCCTTTTCGGCCATTCGCTGCAAGGCCGGAAAAGACGTCTGGATAGGTGGGTTTTATGGCCGATCTACGGTCGGAGATCCTCTTACCCTTATGCCTGAGAACGCTGCGACAGAAGACCCACCATGTTCAAGCACCGAGGCACCGTCGTCATCACCGGCGTATCGTCAGCCCGCAGCCAGGCCTACGCCCGCCAAATGGCCGTCGACGGTTACGACCTGATCCTGATCGCTCAGGACCTGGAGCGGCTCCACACACTGGCCAGACGTATCACCGATGCGTCAGGTCAGTCCGTGGAGGTGATAGCAGGCAATCTGAGCGTCGAGCAAGACCGCCAGCGCATAGCGCGCGCTTTGAGTCAGGACGCCAGCATCACGCTGCTGGTGAACTACGCCGCTCCCCTGTCCTGCTCCAGCGGCCTCTGGCGGGCGCTTAAGCCAGGATTCATGAGGCGCCGCCGAGGGGCCGTGGTCGAGGTGACCGGCAAAGCCCCGTGCCCGACGGAGGATGTGGCTTGGACTGAGTACCTTTTGGGGATGCGCAACACAGGCCTGCCGCATTGAGACGAGCCGCTACAGCGGCCGGTCCACCCCGACGTCCCGTGATGCATCGTGTGCAGCGTCAGGTCGTGCCGCCTGGGGTTCGGCGCTGACGGCTTCATCGACGACCGCCACTGGGCGCACAACGCCTTCGCCTGACGGCACAACCCGCTCCGGCGCCTCACCTTCAACCTCGGGCTCGTGTTCCGGCGGCGCAGCAGGCTCCGTTGCAGTTTGCATCTGGTCCTGAACCACTTGTTCGTCGACACGCGGATCGAGCGCGACCACCAAGGGCGAGCTGGACATGCTGTCAGGCATCGCAATGTGATGCAGCGGCGCGTCCTCGACCTGGTGCAGGTTGGTGACAGCTTTCGGACGAATACGCAGCACAAGCACCAGCGCGGTAACACAGACGAAGGCATAGAGCATGTTGCTGCCAAACTGCTTCATCAGCACGCCCGACACCAACGGCCCGATACTCGCCCCGACGCCATAGGTCATCAGCAGCATGGCCGTCAGCGAAACCCGGCGCTCGCCTTCGACGTGGTCGTTGGAGAACGCCACGGCCAGCGGGTACAACGAAAACTGCAGCAGCGACGCCACGAACCCGACGGCAAACAGGACTTCCATCGGCACATTGGGAAAGATCGCCAGCGGCAATGCCGCCAGCACCAGCAACCCCGCGACGCCACGAATCAACCAGGCACGGTCATAACGGTCCGAGAGCTTGCCCAATGGGCCCTGCACCAGCAGACCGGCGCCGATGCAGCACGCCATGAACATACCGACGTGTTCCGTAGACAACCCCTGCTGAGCGGCGTACAGCGGCGCCAAGCCATAGAACGAACCGATGATCAACCCGGCGCTCAGTACGGTCGTCAGCGATTGCGGGACGCGGCGCATGAAGAACAACGGCTCAAGCGGCGCAGGACGCATCGGTGCGGGGTGAATGCTGCGGGTCATCGCCACGGGCACCAGACACAAGGTGAAGCACATCGCAACCAGCATCAGCAGTTCCAGCCCCAACTGAGGATGGATGACCAGAATCAGCTGACCGAGCACCAGGCCCATGTAGGACGCAATCATGTAACCGCTGAACACCAGACCTCGCTGTTTGGGCGATGCCTGCTCGTTGAGCCAGCTCTCGATGACCATGTACTGACACATCATTCCCAGACCGACGATCATCCGCAGGAAGATCCAGGCCGGCAGATAGTTGATCAGGCCATGCCCCAGCACCGCCGCGCCGACGATACCCGCGCAGGTGGCGTAGGCACGGATGTGCCCGACCCGGCCAATCAGCCGGTGACCGATCTTGCCGCCCAGCGCCAGGCCCACATAGTTGGCGGCCATCAGCGCACCGACCCACAGGCCATCGACCTGATCGGCAGCGAGACGCAAGGCAAGGTAGGTACTCAGCAGGCCCGAGCCGATCAACATCATCAGCGAGGCAAAATACAGCGCTCGAAAGGACTTCCAGATTTGGCGCATCGGCTTTCCAAAAGAGGAAACCCTCTTCAATGGAGGGTTTCCGAACCACGATTTTTAAGCTTGGGCAGCCAACACTCGTCGCTCCCAAGGCGATATTTCGTTGAAGAAACTGGTCAATTCCAGCGTCTTCGACGCGATGTACCCTTCGATGAATTCGGCACCAAACAGTTCCTTGGCCAAAGGGCTGCGTTTCAGACGTTCCAGCGCGGCATGCAAGGTACATGGCAGCGAAAGATTGTCCGGCACGGAGAATTCCCCCTGGATCGCAGCCGACGGCTCCAGCCGTTGCTCCATTCCGTAAAGCCCGGCTGCAAGACTAGCTGCAATGGCGAGATACGGGTTGGCATCTGCGCCCGGCAAACGGTTTTCGACACGACGCGCGACCGGTGCGCTGGCCGGAATGCGCAAACCTGCCGCACGGTTATCGTGAGACCAGCACGCATTGTTCGGTGAGGCGAAAGGATGACACAAACGCTGATACGAATTGACGTTGGGCGCGAACAAAGCGGTGAAATCTGCCATCGCCGCCTGCTGACCGCCAATGAAGTGATGGAATGCCGACGTCGGTTCGCCTTGGGCGTCGCTGAAAATGTTCTGCCCGGTCACGCTGTCGACCACGCTCTGATGAATGTGCATCGAGCTGCCCGGCGTATGCGCCAGCGGTTTGGCCATGCACACCACGGTCAGCCCGTGCTTGAGCGCCACTTCTTTGAGCATGTGCTTGAACAGGAACGTCTGATCGGCCAGCAACAACGGGTCGCCGTGGAGCAGATTGATCTCGAACTGACTGACGCCCATCTCGTGCATGAACGTATCGCGCGGCAGGTCCAGCGCCGCCATGCACTTGTAGACTTCGCTGAAGAACGGACGCAGGCCGTTATGGGAACTGACACTGAACGCCGACTGACCATCTTCACGGCGACCGTCCAGACCAATGGGAGGCTTGAACGGCTGATTGGGGTCGCTGTTGGGCGCAAAGACGAAGAACTCGAGCTCGGTGGCCACCACCGGCGACCATCCGTGACGCGCATAACGGGCAATGACCGACTTGAGCTGCCCCCGCGTCGACAGGTTCGAAGGCTCGCCGTCCAGCTCGTCGGCATCGCAGATCGCCAACGCACGGGGTTCCTCGCTCCAGGGCAATCGATGAATCTGCCGAGGGTCTGCGATCAGCGCCAGGTCACCGTCGTCGCTGCCGTAAAATTTCGCCGGCGGATAGCCGCCCATGATGCATTGCAGCAGCACACCGCGCGCCAGCTGCAAGCGTCGGCCTTCAAGGAAACCCTCGGCCGTCATCACTTTCCCGCGTGGCACGCCGTTCAGATCCGGGGTGACACATTCAATTTCATCAATGCCCATCAATCGCTGCGCGAGTGAATTGTGGCCATCGCTACTCATGACTCAGTCCTTTAATGGTTGTGCAGGCCGCACGGCGGCAAGGCGTACAAAATAAGCATCAGCCGTTCGGAATATCAAGAAAGTACTGAAGCATCCCTATTCCCTTTGGCCGCACGAGCGCGGCAGCTCCGGATGTATCTGGCCGGTTTTTTGCTCGTCATACCCGAATAGCCGTCGGAAAGTCAGTTTAATGGCAGCACCCAGACTGTTTCGCCCCCCCATCACTTGTCACTTAAGGGAGCAGGATTTGATCACCGGTCATCCGCAGCAAGACACCCGTAATCCTTACTACGTGTATGCCGATAGCGGTCTGCAGTCTGCAGGCACCGGCAGCATTATGCATCGTTTGTGTCATGCGCTTAGGCTGACCGGCTACGAAGCGTATATCTCCGCTTCGGCCCATATTGACCATGACCCACAGGTACCTGCACTGACACAGGAGATCAGGGACCGGCATCAGGCCGAAAAACGCCTTCCGATAACGATCTACCCCGGATCGGTGGACGGCAACCCGATGTCGAGCATCGTGGTCGTGCGCTATATCCTCGATGCCGCACAGGGCCAAATGATCAAGGAGGTTGGCGGCGAAGATACCGACCTGATGTTCTACTACTCGGATGAGGCATCCCATGGCGCCAATGACGCAAATATTCTGACGATCGCGCTGCCCGGGCCTCTGCCGGACCCCGATCAGCTACAACAACTGATCGAATTGACTCAGCAGACCGCCCGCGACCAGCAACGGCGTATGCTCCCGCGTGTTTCAGACTGGCTCAAAGCGCGCACGCTCTCGGCGATACAACGGCGACATTTACAGCAGAGTCAGGCTGCAACGTGTCAGCCTGGCGTGATGGTCATCGTGCGGGACAAGTATGGGCTGGCGGAGCCGCTGAGAAAAACCTTGACCAGCGTAGGACTGTGGCGAAATGAATCGGCCGGGAAGGTTGGCGTGCATGTCCTCAGCGTGTTATCACCTGCTCCACAGCACGCATCCGACTTCGCTGCAGAAACCTTTGCAGCCTGTCCGGCCTCGCAAATAAACGGGCTGCTGGGAAACTCGGACTGTCAATGGCTGCTGATGCTTGATGCCGGGGACGAGTTGATCGAGAGCGGCATCTGCATGCTCGACCAGCATCTGGGGCCAACCTCGGCCAGCATGGTCTATTGCGACGAAATTCATCATCACGGTTGCAATGTAGGCGCGGTTTTTCGTCCAGGCGTCAACCTCGACTATTTGCTCAGCCTGCCGGTGATTATGGCTGGCCACTGGCTGTTCAACCGCGAAGCGGTGCTGGCATGCGGCGGCTTCGACCCCAGGTGGCCACAGGCGATGGAGTTCGATCTTATTCTGCGATTGATCGAGACTCAGGGCATCAACAGCATCGAACACATAGCCGAGCCGCTGATCAGTTGCCCTGCGCCAGCCCTGGACAGCAACCCGGACGAAATCGCCGCCCTGGAAAGCCACCTGCGTAATCGCGGGTACGCTGCGCATCACGTGCACGAGTATCCAACACGCCACTACCACGTCACTTACGGGCATTCAACGCAACCGCTGGTCTCGATCATCATTCCAACCAAGGATCAATTGCCTCTGCTTCGGCGATGCGTCGAGTCATTGCTGGAGAAAACCCGGTACTTCAACTACGAAGTGATCATCGTCGATAACAATAGCCAGGAGCGAGATTCAATCACTTGGCTGGCGGAAATCAACGCAATCGGCGGGCAGAAAATCCGTGTTCTGTCGTACCCGCACCCCTTCAACTTTTCGGCCATCAACAACTTCGCCGTAGGTCATGCCCATGGCGAGTACCTCGTGTTGCTCAACAACGATACCGCGATCATTCAGGAAGACTGGCTTGACGAGTTGCTCAATCATGCGCAACGACCAGAGGTCGGAATCGTTGGCGTCAAGCTGCTTTACCCCAGCGGTTACATTCAGCACGCAGGAGTTATAACCGGCCTCGGCGGCCCGGCAGGCCATCCCTTTATCGGCTTGCCCGCAGCCGCGCATGGCTACATGCAGCGTTTGATAGTCGATCAAAACTACAATGTGGTGACTGCCGCATGCCTGATGATCCGACGCTCTGTTTACGATGATGTTGTCGGGATGGACGAAGAGCACTTCAAGGTTTCTTACAACGATGTGGATCTCTGTCTGAAAGTAGGCGCTCAAGGTTATTTGACGGTATGGACTCCTCGAGTCGTGCTGATTCATGAAGGAAGTGTCAGTCAGACCCAGACAGACCGAGCGAGCTTCGCCGCCAAACTTAAACGTTTTACGGCAGAGCAGCATGCGATGTATCGCAAATGGCTACCCACGCTGGCTAAAGATCCCGCCTACAACCGCAATCTTTCCAACACTGGAAACGGTTTTGATCTGGAGGGGCGAACCGAGTGGAGCTGGCGTCCAGTAAAACTGCCGTCATTGCCTGCGATACTGGCACACCCAGCTGACTTATCGGCATCGGCACAGCGGCGAATTTTCCAGCCGTTCACAGCTTTGCGCGAACAGGGTGCTATCGATGGCGTGATAACCACCTATGTGCCTGGGGTGATCGATGTTGAGCGCTACCAGCCCGATGCGATTGTGCTTCAGCGTCGTTTGAATAATCCTCGTCTGGAGGTGCTGAAGAATCTGAAGGCATTTTCTAACAGTTTCAAAACGCTCGATCTGGACTGCCTGCCGAGCGAGCTGGAGATGCAAGGGGCGGTAAAAACCGTTCAATCGCTCGTTGACCGTATCGTCGTGTCGACGCCGGAACTGGCCGATTTATTGACTGGATCTGCGGCTCAGGTCGTGATCCTGTCCACTGCCCTGGGACAGCATTGGGCCCAACCGCTGACGCCAAGGCTCCTTAATTCACGTCTGCGAATCGGATGTTACGTCAGCAGTGAACGTGTTTCCGATCTCTCGTTGGTCGAGACACTGATGAGCCGCCTGCCCAACGTCGACTGGGTGTTGCTGGGTCATGTTCATCCACGTCTCATGGGTGCTGCCCGCGAGGTACACCGCAACGTCCACTATAGGGATGACCGGGATGCACTTGCTTCATTAAACCTGGATCTGGCGTTAATCCCGCTATCCGACAACCTGAGCAATCATTGCCGCGACCACAGTCTGCTGCTCGAATACGGAGCCTGTGCCGTGCCTGTGATCTGTAGCGACGTCAGCGGATTCCGGACAGGACTACCCGTCACACGCCTGGGTCATGCCGCCGACGAATGGCTCGCAGAGATAGCTCAGCACTTGCACGACACGGGGGGCAGGATCAAACAAGGGGAGGCCTTGCGCAGCACCGTGCTCAATGACTGGATTCAAGACGCATCCCGTTGTAAGGCATCGCTTGAGGGATGGCTGCCTTGATCAGTTCCTGGCCGGGTTGAGTACCTTCACACTTCGTCGGATCGCGCTCGTCGGTAGGCACCTGGACTCTCACCTGTCCACTTCTTGAACGCCCGGTGAAACGCGCTGGGCTCCTGAAAACCCACCAGCGCCGCGATCTCGACCACGCTCATGTCGGTTTCTCGCAGCTTCTGCTGAGCGATCCCGCGTCGCACGTCATCTTTGATCCCTTGAAAGGCACAGCCCTCGCGTTCAAGCCGACGCCTGAACGTGGTGGGACTGAGTTTCAGTTCATCCGCCATTTCAAGCAATGTCGGCCAATGGCCGTAATGACTGTTTCTCAGACGCTGGTACACCTGCGCCGCCAGCCCTCGCTGATTGCGAAAACGGATGACAAGCCACTGTGGCGCGGTGCGCAGAAAAGACTTCAGCGAAGGCAACGACTGCACCACGGGCAGCCGTAGGTAGTGGCTGGAAAACTCGACCTCGGTGCGCGGCTCGCCAAAGCTCAGGTTGAACCCCCACAGCAATGAGTCGTCGCTCAGCCGGTCACGGCTGTGACGAAACTGCGCACGGTCAATGGTGATACGACGCCCGCCTAACCAGCACAACAGGCTGATCATCAACAGCAGAAAGGTCTCTTCACCGAAGCGCCGTTTGACCGGATCGGTGGCGTGATTGTCGACCGCAATGATCGCGCGCTGTCCACGCACGATCAGGCTGCCGCGAAAGTCGCGCAGGAACAGCCCGAAGTTCGCCAGGCACTGACGCAGGGCTTTTTCCAGGTTGGGCTCCTGAATCAACCCCCGACAAATGAGCGCGAAACTGCCTGGCGGCATGCCATGGGAATCCAGGTCGAAGAATTCGTCGCCAAGCTCCTTGATCTGAACCAGCCACAGCGTCGCAAATGCACTGGCCGGAACCCGCGACTCAGAATCACTGAGCAGCGCCATGTCGATCCCGGCTGCTTCCAGCACCGATTGCAGGCGCAGCGGTTGGTCGCGTAACGCATGAACCACCAACTGGACGAAGTAGATCGACACCGAATCCTTTTCCCGCATGAGCCGCCTTTCCTTTTCTCGTGGTGCGCTCCAAACACGCCAAGGCACCGATGGTAAAGAACGCCAGTCGATCTGGACAGTTTTGGCATAGGCCCGCCTCGAACGCCGATCTAGACTTGCCCGCAAACAGCACCTGGCCGAAATGCCGTTTGTCGGTGCCACCCACAATAAATTCAACAGGTTTCAGGAGTCGACATGAGCAATACCGAAGTTTTCGTCGTCAGCGCACTGCGTACCGCCATCGGTGGATTCGGCGGGTCTCTCAAGGACGTCTCGCCCATCGAGCTGGGCACCCAGGTCAGCCGCGCCGCCCTGGCGAAAGCGGGCCTGGCCGCTGAGCACATTGGGCATGTGGTCATGGGGCACGTGATTCCGACCGAAGTGCGCGATGCCTATCTGTCTCGGGTCATTGCCCTGGAAGCCGGCCTGACCAAAGAAACGCCGGCTATGAACGTCAACCGTCTGTGCGGCTCCGGCCTGCAGGCCATTGTCTCGGCCGCACAGTCGCTGATGCTCGGCGATGCCCAGGCCGTACTGGCCGGTGGCGCGGAGTCCATGAGCCGTGGCGCCTACATCATGCCCCAGGCCCGTTGGGGCGCGCGCATGGGCAACGTGCAGGCGTATGACTACATGCTCGGCGCGCTGCATGATCCGTTCGCCAACATCCACATGGGCATCACGGCGGAGAACATCGCCGAGCACTACGGCATCACGCGCGCCGATCAGGATGCGCTGGCGCTGACCAGTCAACAACGCGCCGCCCGCGCCATCGCCGAAGGCCGATTCGAAGGCCAGATCGTCCCGATTGAAATCGCCACCCGCAAAGGTACCGTGACCTTCGCACAGGACGAACACGTACGCGGCGACGTCACCGCCGAGCAGCTGGAAAAAATGAAAACCGCGTTCAAAAAAGAGGGCACCGTCACGGCAGGCAATGCCTCGGGCCTGAACGACGGGGCGGCGGCGCTGGTCATGGCAAACGGCGACATGGTGCGTGAGCACGGCCTTAAGCCCATGGCGCGTCTGGTCGCTTACGCCCATGCCGGCGTCGAGCCGTCGATGATGGGATTGGGTCCGATTCCGGCGAGCCGCAAAGTGCTGGAACGCGCAGGGCTGACCGTCGCCGATCTGGACGTGATCGAGTCCAACGAAGCCTTCGCCGCGCAAGCCTGCGCCGTGGCCCGTGAGCTCGGCTTCGACCCGGAAAAGGTCAACCCGAACGGCTCGGGCATCTCCCTCGGGCACCCGGTGGGCGCTACCGGCGCGATCATCGCCACCAAAGCCATCCACGAGCTGCACCGTATCGGCGGCCGTTATGCGCTGGTGACCATGTGCATCGGCGGCGGTCAGGGCATCGCCGTCATCTTCGAACGCGTGTGAAAGGAGAGATTTCCATGACCATGCATCACATTGCCGTGATCGGCGCCGGCACCATGGGCAACGGCATCGCCCAGGTGTGCGCGATTGCCGGCTTCGACGTCACGCTGCTGGACATCAACGACGCCGCGCTTGAGCGAGGCTTGGCGACCGTGCGCAAAAACCTGGAACGCCAGGTGAACAAGCACACGCTGACGGCCGAACTGGCAGAAGATGCCTTGGGCCGCATCCGATGCACCACAGACTATGCGCTGCTCAGCGACGCACAGGTCGTGATCGAAGCCGCCACCGAGAACCTCGACCTCAAGCTGCGCCTGCTCAAGCAGATTGCCGAGAACGTCGGTACAGACTGCGTGATCGCGTCCAACACCTCATCGTTATCAATCACCGAGCTGGCGGCCAGTGTCGACCGCCCGGAGCGTTTCATCGGTCTGCACTTCTTCAATCCGGTGCCGATGATGGGCCTGATTGAAGTGATTCGCGGCCTGCAAACCGCTGATGAAACGCATCTGGTAGCGATCAAGCTGGCCGAGCGACTGAACAAGACCGCTATCACGGCCGGCAACCGTCCAGGCTTCGTGGTCAACCGGATCCTCGTCCCGATGATCAACGAAGCGATCCTGGTATTGCAGGAAGGGCTGGCGACTGCGCAAGACATCGATGACGGCATGCGATTGGGTTGCAACCAGCCCATCGGGCCGTTGGCGCTGGCGGATCTGATCGGCCTGGACACGTTGCTGGCGATCATCGAAGCCTTTCATGATGGCTTCAACGACAGCAAATACCGCCCTGCTCCACTGCTCAAAGAGATGGTTGCCGCGGGTTATCTGGGACGCAAAACCGGGCGTGGGTTCTTTGTCTATAACTGATAAACCCGGCCTCAGTTGGCACTCCTGCCAAGACCCACACAGGACTGCGGCAATCAATCCTCTAGTGCCGAGCATCTAACCTATAGGAGCGCGCTTGCCCGCGATTGCATTGTTTCAGTCTCCGGATTTGAAGCTGACACTCCGCAATCGCGGGCAGGCGCGCTCCTACAAGTCTCGTGTTTTACCTATAAAAAAACCGCAGCCCTTCAACAGGCTGCGGTTTTTTATTTCATCCGCCGATCAGTGTGAGAACAGCGAATTGCCCACCTTGCCAGCCATCTTCTCCGGCTTGATCAGGAACCGTGCGAGCGCTGGCAACAACCACAACGCACCGAACATGTTCCACAACAGCATGAACGTCAGCATCAGGCCCATGTCCGCCTGAAACTTGATCGCGGAGAAGATCCACGTGCAAACGCCGATGGCCAGGCACAAACCGGTGAAAAGTACCGCTTTGCCCGTGGATTTCAATGTTTCGTAATAGGCTTCCTGCAACGGCAACCCGGCACGTAAGAAGCTTTCCAGGCGGCTATAGATGTAGATGCCGTAATCGACGCCGATGCCCACGCCCAAGGCCACCACAGGCAACGTCGCGACTTTCACGCCAATCCCCATGAACGCCATCAGCGCGTTACCGAGTACCGACGTCAGCACCAAGGGCAGCACAATACACAGCGTGGCCGCCCACGAGCGGAAGGTGATCATGCACATCACCGCGACGCAGATGTAGACCAGAATCAGAATGGTCAACTCTGCCTGTTTGATGACTTCGTTGGTCGCCGCCTCAATCCCGGCGTTACCCGCAGCCAGCAGGAATTCCAGGCCTTGCTTGTTGTTGACCTTTGCAAACTCCTGAACGGCATGCACCGCGCGATCGAGGGTTTCGGCCTTGTGATCGTTGAGGAAGATCAGCAACGGTGCCAACGAGCAGGTGTTGTTATAGAGACCATCGGCACGAGAGATCGAGCTGTTGAGCACATCCTTGTTGCGCGACAGCGACTCCCACTTCAGATTGCCCTCGTTCATGCCCTTGATCACTTGCTTGGACACCGTGACCAGGGATATCGCCGATTGCACGCCGGGCGTGTTTTCCATTTTCCAGGACAACTCGTTGATGGCCGACAACGTCTGATAGGCCGAGCACCCCTCAGGCGGCGTCTTGACCATGACCACCAGCACGTCGGAACTGGTCGAGTAGTTGCTGATGATGAAGTTGTTGTCCTGGTTATAGCGAGAGTCCGGCCGCAGCTCCGGTGCCCCTTGGTCGAGGTCACCGATTTTCAGGTTGTGGCCGTACCAGAGGCCTCCGGCCAGCGCGAGCAAGGCCAGCACTACGGACACGCGCGCCACTTTTGGCGCCGCGAAGTTCGACAGCAGGCGCCAGAACGGGTGCTCGCGGACCGCATCTTCTTTACTGCGTACCACTGCCCTTTTACTGATACCCGCGTAAGAAATCGCCACGGGCAGCAGGATCAGGTTGGTGAACACGATCACCGCAACGCCGATGGAAGCGCCGATCGCCAGCTCGCGGATCACACCGATGTCGATGATCAGCAGCGTGATGAAACCGACCGCGTCCGCCAGAATTGCAATCATTCCCGGCAGAAAGAGCTGACGGAACGTCCGGCGTGCAGCCATCAATGCGTTCTCTGCGTCGCTGGACTGCAACGCGATACCGTTGATCTTCTGCACGCCATGGGATATCCCGATCGCGAAGATCAGAAACGGAACCAGCATCGAGTAAGGATCCAGGCCGAAACCCACCACGTGCATCAAGCCCAATTGCCAGATCACCGCGATCAGCGTCGTGCTCAATACCGCCACGGTGCTGCGCGTACAGCGGGTGAACCACATCAGCAGCACCAGGGTAATCAGGAAGGCGACACCGAAGAACATCACGACCATGATCAGGCCGTCGATCAGGTCGCCCACCTTCTTGGCGAAACCTACGATGTGGATTTCGACGTTAGGGTTCTGTGCCTCATATTTGTCGCGGATCTTCTCTTCCAACTGGTGGGAGAACTGCCGGTAATCCAGCGGCAGCAATTTCCCCTGGTCGGCGGGGTCCGGGTAGAACTCCTGCAACGGTACGTCGATGATGCTGGACTTGAAATTATTGGCGACCAGACGCCCGACCTGACCGGACTTCAGAACGTTGTTTCGCAGCTTGTCGAGGCTTTCCTGCGACCCGTCGTAACTCTGTGGGATGACTTCACCGCCGGCGAACCCTTCTTCGGTTACCTCCGTCCAGCGCACGCTTGGACTCCACAACGACTTCAGGCCCGAGCGGTCGACACCGGAGATATAAAAGACCTCATCGTTGATCTGACGCAATGTTTCCATGTATTCCTTGGAGAAGATGTCGCCCTGCTTGGCTTCGACCGAAATTCGCACGGTGTTGCCCAGGTTCGCCAGATCATTGCGGTGCTCCATCATGTTCTGGATGAACGGGTGGCTCAGCGGGATCATCTTCTCGAAGCTGGTGGAGGGACGTACCAACGTCGCCTGCCAGAACAGGACGATGCTGACGAGCAGGCAAATGCCGATCACGGTCGGACGGTTGTTGAAGATCAACCGCTCCAGCAGCGTCGGTTTATCGTGAGGGTGTTGAAGGTTTGTCATGCGAAAGCGTCCTGGCCTGGTCAGTTCTTATTGTTGAGCGCAATCAGCTCTTACTGCTGAGTGACATCTGCGCCCGTTGGCGAGGTGACGTGAACGCCACCCTGTCCTACCAGAATCAAAGTGCCCTTGTCGCCCTCCGCGACACCCGCGAGCGAGAGCCGGTCCGAACGATTGGAGACCGTAAAGCTTTCTCCGTCATCGGTGCTGCGCATGACACTGCCTCCGTTGCCTACTAGCACAATGGAGTTGTCGGGTAGCAGAGAGGCATTTGCAATACTGAACTCCAGCGGCCCACGCTCCCCCTGCAAGGAAACCGCCTCCCAGTTGCTGCCGAAATCGGTAGAGCGGAACAGGTTGCCGCGCAACCCGTAGGCCAGCAGCGAGTTGGGCTGCGCTGTACCTATTACGCCGAACAGCGAGCCTTGATAAGGGCCCTCAAGCTTTTCCCACGTCTGGCCGTCGTCGGCCGAACGGAACATGCTGCCCATTTCACCCACGATGAACAGGCCGGCATCTTTCACGTAAGCAATGCCGTTAAGGTGAAATTGATCTTCGTTGTCCAGACGCTCACCGATGTCTTCCCAATGCTGACCGCCGTCGGCGGTTTCCAGCATCGCTCCGTACGCCCCCACAGCAATGCCGGTGGACGAATCCTTGAACCAGACATCCAGCAACGGCGCTTCACGCTTGAGGTCCTCGAACTGTTTCTTCCAGGTTGCACCACCGTCGGCGCTGGCCAGAATCTGCGCATCGTGACCGACCGCCCAGCCATGCTGGTCGTCGACGAAGTACACGGCAGTAAGCAGTTGGCGGGTCGGCACGCTGGCCTGAGTCCAGGTTTTACCTTGGTCGTCGGAATAGAGAATGTGCCCACGATCCCCCACGACGACCATGCGCTTGCCAGCATGGGTGACGTCCAGCAAAAGGCTACGGGAGGCTTTCGCAGATTCGAGCGCGAAGACAGCTGCATCGCCGGCATTGCCTTGGGCATCGGCCGGGGTACTGTCAGCCGCTAAAGCGGTGCCGTACAAGGTCATGGAGATGAGCAGCGCCACCACAACGTGCAGAGGCTTGCTCGTGTAAAACGTCCGGGAACCGTCATTGCCATGAATGACCGCGGACCGAGTGCGCCGAATGACTGGCTCACGCATGGAGCTTCCCCTTCCTTTATTTTTATTAGGTTCTCCTGGGGGCCAGTGCAGGAGCAGCGAGCGCTCTAGCCTGCGTCAGACGTGGCCTTACCGAAGCGAACCCATCCTATCCAGCTTTAGAAACGTATGACAATCGACATGACGTTATCTTTTGTTAAGCAACGACATGGTGATTAGAGCCCTATCACTCCGGTTGATTGGCAACTCTAGACGCTGGGGTAGGCTGAGGGTCGACATACAAGCAATGAGCCATCTTTGGATAGAGGCACGGCGTTGATACTGGGATGAGCTGACGCTGGCGTAAGACGGCAAGCTTTGCGCGAGTTTCCCGGGCGCAAAAACAAAACCCCATCTGCTTTCGCAAATGGGGTTTTGGAATTTAATCTTGACGATGACCTACTCTCACATGGGGAAACCCCACACTACCATCGGCGATGCATCGTTTCACTGCTGAGTTCGGGATGGGATCAGGTGGTTCCAACGCTCTATGGTCGTCAAGAAATTCGGGTACTGACTCGTGACCGTATGGCCTCGCTTCAGCAAATCGGGTATGTGATCAGGTGTCTTGCCTGTGTCCTGCAAACTTTCGGTGCGTGTCGTCTTCACAGTCACCGCAATCTGTGCTCATCGAGTCGCAGATTGCTTGGGTGTTATATGGTCAAGCCTCACGGGCAATTAGTATTGGTTAGCTCAACGCCTCACAGCGCTTACACACCCAACCTATCAACGTCGTAGTCTTCGACGGCCCTTCAGGGAACTCAAGGTTCCAGTGAGATCTCATCTTGAGGCAAGTTTCCCGCTTAGATGCTTTCAGCGGTTATCTTTTCCGAACATAGCTACCCGGCAATGCCACTGGCGTGACAACCGGAACACCAGAGGTTCGTCCACTCCGGTCCTCTCGTACTAGGAGCAGCCCCTCTCAAATCTCAAACGTCCACGGCAGATAGGGACCGAACTGTCTCACGACGTTCTAAACCCAGCTCGCGTACCACTTTAAATGGCGAACAGCCATACCCTTGGGACCGGCTTCAGCCCCAGGATGTGATGAGCCGACATCGAGGTGCCAAACACCGCCGTCGATATGAACTCTTGGGCGGTATCAGCCTGTTATCCCCGGAGTACCTTTTATCCGTTGAGCGATGGCCCTTCCATACAGAACCACCGGATCACTAAGACCTACTTTCGTACCTGCTCGACGTGTCTGTCTCGCAGTCAAGCGCGCTTTTGCCTTTATACTCTACGACCGATTTCCGACCGGTCTGAGCGCACCTTCGTACTCCTCCGTTACTCTTTAGGAGGAGACCGCCCCAGTCAAACTACCCACCATACACTGTCCTCGATCCGGATAACGGACCTGAGTTAGAACCTCAAAGTTGCCAGGGTGGTATTTCAAGGATGGCTCCACGCGAACTGGCGTCCACGCTTCAAAGCCTCCCACCTATCCTACACAAGCAAATTCAAAGTCCAGTGCAAAGCTATAGTAAAGGTTCACGGGGTCTTTCCGTCTAGCCGCGGATACACTGCATCTTCACAGCGATTTCAATTTCACTGAGTCTCGGGTGGAGACAGCGCCGCCATCGTTACGCCATTCGTGCAGGTCGGAACTTACCCGACAAGGAATTTCGCTACCTTAGGACCGTTATAGTTACGGCCGCCGTTTACCGGGGCTTCGATCAAGAGCTTCGCGTTAGCTAACCCCATCAATTAACCTTCCGGCACCGGGCAGGCGTCACACCCTATACGTCCACTTTCGTGTTTGCAGAGTGCTGTGTTTTTAATAAACAGTCGCAGCGGCCTGGTATCTTCGACCGGCATGAGCTTACGGAGCAAGTCCTTCACCCTCACCGGCGCACCTTCTCCCGAAGTTACGGTGCCATTTTGCCTAGTTCCTTCACCCGAGTTCTCTCAAGCGCCTTGGTATTCTCTACCCAACCACCTGTGTCGGTTTGGGGTACGGTTCCTGGTTACCTGAAGCTTAGAAGCTTTTCTTGGAAGCATGGCATCAACCACTTCGTGTTCTAAAGAACACTCGTCATCAGCTCTCGGCCTTAGAATCCCGGATTTACCTAAGATTCCAGCCTACCACCTTAAACCTGGACAACCAACGCCAGGCTGGCCTAGCCTTCTCCGTCCCTCCATCGCAATAACCAGAAGTACAGGAATATTAACCTGTTTTCCATCGACTACGCTTTTCAGCCTCGCCTTAGGGACCGACTAACCCTGCGTCGATTAACGTTGCGCAGGAAACCTTGGTCTTTCGGCGTGGGTGTTTTTCACACCCATTGTCGTTACTCATGTCAGCATTCGCACTTCTGATACCTCCAGCAAGCTTCTCAACTCACCTTCACAGGCTTACAGAACGCTCCTCTACCGCATCATCAAAAGATGATACCCGTAGCTTCGGTGCATGGTTTGAGCCCCGTTACATCTTCCGCGCAGGCCGACTCGACTAGTGAGCTATTACGCTTTCTTTAAAGGGTGGCTGCTTCTAAGCCAACCTCCTAGCTGTCTAAGCCTTCCCACATCGTTTCCCACTTAACCATGACTTTGGGACCTTAGCTGACGGTCTGGGTTGTTTCCCTTTTCACGACGGACGTTAGCACCCGCCGTGTGTCTCCCATGCTCGGCACTTGTAGGTATTCGGAGTTTGCATCGGTTTGGTAAGTCGGGATGACCCCCTAGCCGAAACAGTGCTCTACCCCCTACAGTGATACATGAGGCGCTACCTAAATAGCTTTCGAGGAGAACCAGCTATCTCCGAGCTTGATTAGCCTTTCACTCCGATCCACAGGTCATCCGCTAACTTTTCAACGGTAGTCGGTTCGGTCCTCCAGTCAGTGTTACCTAACCTTCAACCTGCCCATGGATAGATCGCCCGGTTTCGGGTCTATTCCCAGCGACTAGACGCCCTATTAAGACTCGCTTTCGCTACGCCTCCCCTATTCGGTTAAGCTCGCCACTGAAAATAAGTCGCTGACCCATTATACAAAAGGTACGCAGTCACCCAACAAAGTGGGCTCCCACTGCTTGTACGCATACGGTTTCAGGATCTATTTCACTCCGCTCTCCGCGGTTCTTTTCGCCTTTCCCTCACGGTACTGGTTCACTATCGGTCAGTCAGTAGTATTTAGCCTTGGAGGATGGTCCCCCCATGTTCAGACAAGGTTTCTCGTGCCCCGTCCTACTCGATTTCATTGACAAGAGATTTTCGCGTACAGGGCTATCACCCACTATGGCCGCACTTTCCAGAGCGTTCCGCTAATCTCAAATCAACTTAAGGGCTGGTCCCCGTTCGCTCGCCACTACTAAGGGAATCTCGGTTGATTTCTTTTCCTCAGGGTACTTAGATGTTTCAGTTCCCCTGGTTCGCCTCTTACGCCTATGTATTCAGCGTAAGATAACTGTCTTATGACAGCTGGGTTCCCCCATTCAGACATCTCCGGATCACAGTCTGTTTGCCGACTCCCCGAAGCTTTTCGCAGGCTACCACGTCTTTCATCGCCTCTGACTGCCAAGGCATCCACCGTATGCGCTTCTTCACTTGACCATATAACCCCAAGCAATCTGGTTATACTGTGAAGACGACATTCGCCGAAAGTTTGCATTTCACAAACTTTACCTTAGCCTGAATGAACACCAGTGAAAGTGCCATCCAGTCTATCTTTCTATCACATACCCAAATTTTTAAAGAACGATTCTGACAAAGATCAGAAATCAACATTTAGCCTTCAACCGAAGGAAATGCTCATTTCTAAGCTTTCGCGGACAACTGCCTGTACCCAACTACTGCGGTAATGGTGGAGCCAAGCGGGATCGAACCGCTGACCTCCTGCGTGCAAGGCAGGCGCTCTCCCAGCTGAGCTATGGCCCCGTATCGCTACAGGGTGCACCGGTAATTGGTGGGTCTGGGCAGATTCGAACTGCCGACCTCACCCTTATCAGGGGTGCGCTCTAACCAACTGAGCTACAGACCCAATCGTCTTCTTCAATGAATCAAGCAATTCGTGTGGGAACTTGCGAAGAAGCTGAGTCTTCGATTAAGGAGGTGATCCAGCCGCAGGTTCCCCTACGGCTACCTTGTTACGACTTCACCCCAGTCATGAATCACACCGTGGTAACCGTCCCCCCGAAGGTTAGACTAGCTACTTCTGGTGCAACCCACTCCCATGGTGTGACGGGCGGTGTGTACAAGGCCCGGGAACGTATTCACCGCGACATTCTGATTCGCGATTACTAGCGATTCCGACTTCACGCAGTCGAGTTGCAGACTGCGATCCGGACTACGATCGGTTTTGTGGGATTAGCTCCACCTCGCGGCTTGGCAACCCTCTGTACCGACCATTGTAGCACGTGTGTAGCCCAGGCCGTAAGGGCCATGATGACTTGACGTCATCCCCACCTTCCTCCGGTTTGTCACCGGCAGTCTCCTTAGAGTGCCCACCATAACGTGCTGGTAACTAAGGACAAGGGTTGCGCTCGTTACGGGACTTAACCCAACATCTCACGACACGAGCTGACGACAGCCATGCAGCACCTGTCTCAATGTTCCCGAAGGCACCCATCCATCTCTGGAAAGTTCATTGGATGTCAAGGCCTGGTAAGGTTCTTCGCGTTGCTTCGAATTAAACCACATGCTCCACCGCTTGTGCGGGCCCCCGTCAATTCATTTGAGTTTTAACCTTGCGGCCGTACTCCCCAGGCGGTCAACTTAATGCGTTAGCTGCGCCACTAAGAGTTCAAGACTCCCAACGGCTAGTTGACATCGTTTACGGCGTGGACTACCAGGGTATCTAATCCTGTTTGCTCCCCACGCTTTCGCACCTCAGTGTCAGTATGAGCCCAGGTGGTCGCCTTCGCCACTGGTGTTCCTTCCTATATCTACGCATTTCACCGCTACACAGGAAATTCCACCACCCTCTGCCCTACTCTAGCTTGCCAGTTTTGGATGCAGTTCCCAGGTTGAGCCCGGGGATTTCACATTCAACTTAACAAACCACCTACGCGCGCTTTACGCCCAGTAATTCCGATTAACGCTTGCACCCTCTGTATTACCGCGGCTGCTGGCACAGAGTTAGCCGGTGCTTATTCTGTCGGTAACGTCAAAACACTAACGTATTAGGTTAATGCCCTTCCTCCCAACTTAAAGTGCTTTACAATCCGAAGACCTTCTTCACACACGCGGCATGGCTGGATCAGGCTTTCGCCCATTGTCCAATATTCCCCACTGCTGCCTCCCGTAGGAGTCTGGACCGTGTCTCAGTTCCAGTGTGACTGATCATCCTCTCAGACCAGTTACGGATCGTCGCCTTGGTGAGCCATTACCTCACCAACTAGCTAATCCGACCTAGGCTCATCTGATAGCGTGAGGTCCGAAGATCCCCCACTTTCTCCCGTAGGACGTATGCGGTATTAGCGTCCCTTTCGAGACGTTGTCCCCCACTACCAGGCAGATTCCTAGGCATTACTCACCCGTCCGCCGCTGAATCAGGGAGCAAGCTCCCTTCATCCGCTCGACTTGCATGTGTTAGGCCTGCCGCCAGCGTTCAATCTGAGCCATGATCAAACTCTTCAGTTCAATACTGCAATTAGGTTTTGAGAAAACCTTATAAACTTGGCTCAGCAATCGTTGGTTAAACCATGATTTCTCGTGGAGCAACATGCGATGCTGATAATCAGTTGACTTCAGTCTTACAGCGCAAGCACCCACACGAATTGCTTGATTCAATTGTTAAAGAGCGGTTGGTTAAGACCTTTTCGTCTCAACCGAGGCGCGCATTCTACAGCACCCTCTGTATCTGTCAAGCGGTTATTTTAAGAAGTTTTCAAAGTTTCCTTTTCAACTTCAACCACTTGCGCTTCGTTCGACTTACCGTCTCACGTCAGCGGGAGGCGAATTCTACAGCGTTACAATCTGCTGTCAACTCCTTTCTCACCGCTGTCGATTCAAGCATCTGAACCGAAGCGCTTCCTCGCTGCTTACTTCGTCCAACTCGTTGATTATCAAGGAGTTTTCCGTTTCGTCTGCGCCGGAAGTGGGGCGAATTATAGAGACATTCAGAGGGGCGTCAACACTTAATTTCACTTTCGGCAAATTCAGCTTAAAACAGGAACGTTGAGCAATATATTGCTCAGAAAGCCGTTCTTGAGCATCATGGCGGCCTTTGTTCCTGACTCTCACCGCCTGCGGATCCTTATAAAGCAATGAACGTAAAACAAAGCAGCCTGATTTCGGCCCTCCTTCCCGTTGGCATGCTGTTAATCGCCATGGCGTCAGTACAGACAGGCGCCTCCTTGGCAAAGTCACTCTTCCCGGCCGTAGGCGCTCAAGGCACCACGACCTTGCGCCTTATCTTCGCCAGCCTTCTCATGCTCTTGATCCTTCGCCCCTGGCGTACGACTTTCACGGCCAGCTCCCTGCGCACGGTGCTTATATATGGCATCGCCTTGGGCGGGATGAACTTCCTCTTCTATATGGCGATCCGCACCATCCCTCTCGGCGTCGGCGTGGCGCTGGAGTTCACCGGGCCGCTGGCCGTCGCCCTGTTCCACTCACGCAAGATCACCGACTTCATCTGGATCGTACTCGCAGTGACAGGGTTGGCATTGCTGATCCCCACGGGTCAGGCGCACAGCCTTGACCTGACCGGCGCCTTATATGCACTAGGTGCCGGAGTGTGTTGGGCCGGGTACATCCTGTTTGGACAGAAGGCAGGGGCCGATCACGGCGTCCAGACGGCAGCACTCGGTGTAGTGATCGCGGCGGTCTTCATCGCGCCTATCGGCATTGCACATGCGGGCGGCGCCTTGCTCGACCCCTCTCTCATTCCTGTGGCGATCGGGGTGGCCATCCTCTCTACAGCGTTACCCTATACCTTGGAGATGGTTGCACTGACTCGCATGCCGGTTCGCACGTTCGGCACACTCATGAGCATGGAACCCGCGGTGGGGGCGGTCTCAGGTTTACTGTTTCTGCACGAAAGCCTGACGCTGACCCAATGGTTGGCCATCGGCGCGATTATCGTAGCGTCTGCAGGCGCTACGCTGACGACGCGACCGGAACCCGCCGCTCTGATGCCCTCGGACTGATTGCTTTTTTCCGTTCGTTACACGATGTCACTAGCATTTGTAACGCTGTTGCGCCATGTTTACGCCCAAGCCCTCCTCCATTGCGGAGAACCACCCGGACGGGCATGACTGTTGGCTTCAGGCAAGCGAGCGAATTCAAGGCTAGAGACTGAGCGGATGACTCCGGTCAGGTAAGGAAGTGAATGAAGTACATTTTAATAATAATGGCAGTGCTGACCGTCGCCGGGTGCGCGGCCAACGCCAAGCCAGTCATGAGCAAACGAGGCCTGCATATCAATTGCTCCGGACTCTCGTCTTCTTGGGACAAATGCTACGAAATGGCGACCGAGTCCTGTGAGTCGAAGCAGTATCGGGTCATTGCCAAATCAGGGGACTCCGCAGAAGATCCCGGTGATTTCCCATTGGGGCTGAATCCCGCCGGCTATACCAGCCGCAGCATGATCATCATCTGCAAGAAACCGCAGAAGCCTTAATCCCGCGTCCTCAGTCCGTTGCTTCTGCCGACACAGCAGAACAACGGCTGGATTGTTGTGCCTATCGCCTATCCCCTTCCTGCACACACAGAGCCGCTTACCCCCTCCCTTGTCCAGCCGGCGTCTGCGGCCGAGTTCCCGATGCCTGCAGACCAAGGCTGAATCATCACATGCATTAGCCGGTTCACCCCGTGGACGCCTGAGACCCCATAGCCTAACGTCCTTCAAGCAAACGACCGCTTGAACAAGGAAATGCAATGACCGTCGATACGAACAAGAAAAAGGTGGTTCTGGTCATCGGTGCAGGCGATGCGACGGGAGGAGCGATTGCCAGACGCTTCGCCCGAGAAGGCTATGTGGCGTGTGTCACTCGGCGCAGCGCCGACAAGCTGCAGCCGCTGGTGGACAGCATTCGGCAGGCAGGCGGCGAGGCGCACGGGTTCGCCTCGGACGCCCGCAAAGAGGAGGATGTCGTCGCCCTGATCGAAGAGATCGAGAATGACATCGGGCCCATCGAGGCCTTTGTGTTCAACATCGGCGCCAATGTGCCTTGCAGCATTCTGGAAGAAACCGCACGAAAATATTTCAAGATCTGGGAAATGGCCTGCTTCTCGGGCTTTTTGAATGCTCGCGAAGTGGCCATTCGAATGGCCAGCAGAAAACGCGGCACGATTCTTTTCACCGGTGCCACCGCCGGCCTTCGAGGCGCATCACACTTCGCAGCCTTCGCAGGCGCCAAACATGGCATTCGCGCGCTCGCTCAGAGCATGGCGCGTGAACTCGGACCCATGAACATTCATGTGGCGCATGTCGTGGTCGATGGCGCGATCGACACGGACTTCATCCGCACCCAATTCCCGGAGCGTTACGCGCTCAAGTCTGAGGACGGCATTCTCGACCCCGAACACATCGCCGAAAACTATTGGTACCTGCACCGTCAGCCGCGCGACGCCTGGACCTTTGAACTGGACCTGCGGCCATGGAATGAGCGCTGGTGAGAGGCCCCCGCCCTATCACCCATAACAACCTCACCTCTCTATAGAAGAAGGAAGCCGGCGATGAGCAAAACCGTGGAGTTCTACTTCGACGTGGGCAGCCCGACCAGTTACCTCGCGTACACGCAGCTTCAAAAGGTCTGTGATGAAACCGGCAGCACACTGAGCTTCCGACCGATGCTGCTTGGCGGGGTGTTCAAGGCCACGGGCAACGCTTCCCCCAATGAGGTCCCCGCCAAAGCGCGTTACTCGGTTATCGATCTCGACCGCTTTGCCAGGCGCTATGGCGTCCCGCTGGTGTTCAATCCCTATTTCCCGATCAATACGCTGAACCTGATGCGCGCCATCGTTGCCGTGCAGCGCCTGCAACCGGAGCGGTTCATTGAGTTCCTCGAGCTGACGTTCAAGGCGATGTGGATCGACGCCCGCAATCTCAACGATCCAGGCGTTCTGAGTACGACATTAAAGGAAGGTGGCTTCGACCCTGCGCAGGTGTTCGGCTGGGTCAACGACACGCAGGTGAAGGAAACGCTGAAAGCAGCGACCGAGGCGGCCGTTGCGCGGGGTATTTTCGGGGCGCCGAGCATGTTTGTCGGGAACGACCTGTTCTTTGGTCAGGATCGCGTCGACTTTGTAAGGGAAGCGCTCACCGCCTGATACCAGGTTGCGGGGAAGGCACGACATCGCCGCACAAGGCGGCGATGTCGTGAGACTCAATCAGACAGCAGCCGTGCGAGTGTTCAGCCATGCCAGCGGAGCACCTTCCAGCAGCGGGCTCAAACGTGCTTTGACCTCAGCGTGATAAGCGTTCAACCAGTCGCGCTCTTCTTGAGTCAGCACACTCACCTCGATGCAACGGGTGTCGATCGGGCACAGCGTCAGCGTTTCGAATTTGAGGAACTCGCCAAATTCGGTCTTGCCCGCCTCCTGATTGATCACCAGGTTTTCGATACGAACGCCCCACTGCCCCGGTCGATACGTGCCGGGCTCGATGGAGGTGATCATTCCCGGTTGCATCGCCGTCTGCGGCGTCGCCGGTGCCTGATAGGCAATGACCTGCGGGCCTTCATGCACATTGAGGAAATAGCCCACACCATGGCCGGTGCCGTGACCGTAGTTGACGCCCTCGGCCCAGATCGGCGCACGAGCGATAGCATCCAGCAACGGTGAAAGAATGCCGCGCGGGAAATGCGCGCGAGACAACGCGATCACGCCTTTGAGCACACGGGTGCAATCACGCTTCTGCTCGGCGGTCGGTGTGCCAACCGGCACCATGCGGGTGATGTCCGTGGTGCCGCCCAGATACTGGCCGCCGGAGTCGATGAGCAAAAGGCCGTCGCCTTCGATCTGTGAGTGCTCCTCTTGCGTCGCGCGATAGTGCGGCATCGCACCGTTGCCGTTGAAACCGGCGATGGTCGCGAAGCTCTGCGAGACATAGCCCGGACGCTTCGCCCGTGCAGCACTGAGCTTCTCGTCAATGGTCAGCTCGCTGACGGGTTCGTGACCCAGTGCCGATTCCAGCCAGGCGAAGAATTCGCACAACGCGGCGCCGTCCTGCTCCATGGCCTGACGAATGTGGGCGGTATCCGCCGCGCTTTTCTGCGATTTGAACAGCGTCGTCGGGTTCAGTCCTTCGACCAGCGTCACTTCGCTGTCCAGGTAATCGAGCAGACCGCACGTCACCCGTGCCGGATCGACCAGCAGGCGCGCCTCACGCGGGACCTCGCGCAACGCCGCGCCGATGCTGGTGTACTCACGCAAGGTGATGCCTTCGCTCTCCAGCGTTTTACGCAATGCAGGGTTCACCTTTTCAGAGGCCACAAAGAGGCTGACGCTGTCAGGGCCGATCAGCGCAAAGGAAATGAACACCGGGTTATAGGAAACATCTTCGCCGCGCAGGTTGAACAGCCAGGCGATGTCATCCAGTGTCGCCAGGAAATGCCAGTCGGCGCCGCGCTCGGCCAATACCCCACGCAACCGGGTCAGCTTGTCGCTGCGCAGCTGGGTAGCCTGCGGGGCCACGTGCTCATAAATAGCCTGGGGCGGCAGCGTCGGACGACCGTCCCACAGTTCGGTCAGCGGATCGAGGTCCGTGCGCAGCCTGGCGCCCTTCGCGTACAGATTGCTGGCCAGCGTGCGCGAAGACGCCACCGCCAATACGGCACCGTCGACGGCCACCACCGAGTCGGCCTTCGCCTGTTCGGCCAGCCATTCAAGCGGGCCGGGTTGCCCAGGCTGCAGTTTGACCAGCTCGATCCCGCTTCCTGACAGTTCTTTGGTCGCCTGCTCCCAGTAACGGCTGTCGGCCCAGACGCCGGCGAAGTCTTGCGTGACGATCAACGTCCCCACCGAACCGTGAAAACCCGACAGCCACTGCCGGCCTTGCCAGTAGCCTGGCAGGTATTCGGAAAGATGAGGGTCGGCCGACGGCACCAGCCAGGCATCGATACCTTCGCGACTCATCAGGGCGCGCGCCTGCGCCAGGCGTTGCGCCACCACTCCATTGGTTTTCGACTGCGTATTCATTGACTCTCCTGACCCGAAATGTGTGCGTCACAACGGCCAGATAATGGCGGACGCATCGTTCAGGAGCAACCTCGTACAGAACGTCATGGATGACAGGTACTAAAAGGACGAGCAGCACGGTTCGTACTCGCCCGAAAATCGACGACATAAACCTTCACTAAAAGTTGCGCGAGGACTTCATTGTTTTATTAAAGCCCCCCAATACTGGGTAAAACATAAACGAGACAGCTTCTTTATTACATGCATTAGGGCGCTCGGCACTTTTCAACTTTAACCCTTCAACTTACCCGTTCAATTAATGAGCGCCATAAAACCGATCCTCCCCACCCGCGCCCGCTTTCTGGCGTTGGAAAAATGCCAATCCGTCATTTTTACGTGACTCACGGCCCTTACACAGGAGGCCATACAAAGCGTCAGCGCACCGTGATAGGGCGCTGATGGTTTTTTGACTGCTATATAAATCAATGAGTTAGATCGATAGAATTCCCGCTTATCAAAAATTTAACAGAATGTTGGCGAAATAATTTGACAGACACTGCGCCGCCGTCGATATATATGCCTGTCCATTGTTTTCTTGTTGTTAGCTGCGTAGCCGCAGAGCTGCGCGCAGAAGACATTGCGATTTCATCACTCTGTACCTGCCAACGAAGTTAATGAACACAACGGTGCGTTGCTTGCGCCGGTGGGCAATTGTTGGCTGTAAGAAAATTTTCAAAATTACTGAAAGTGCTCGGTAGGGCGGTAGCTTTGCCCAACGACTTGATAAGGCAATCCTGTTCAAGCGTTCGACAGGCACCGTCCACTTCCGAAAAGAACGGCAGGATCTGCAGATTCGGGCGGTAGCGTGCCTGAGGCACTGAATCACCCTGCCGTGTCCTTCCCACGTGTCAAGAGGACGCGATGCAATGCCCCTATCATTCGACATGGATGAGCAGCTGGTACTCCGCCTGGCTGACGAAATCGATACCAACGGCTTTGCAAAACTGAGCGGTGCCGTCACTGATTCCGATCTGCAACAGTTACGCACCTGGACTGACGAGCAAGCGCAGAAACATCAGGGCGAATACTTTGCGTATCACGGCGAAGCGATGCTGGGGGAAAGCCTGCTGGCGAGCTACTGGGCTGACCCGCGCTTCAAGTCGCTGCTTGCCGGCCTTTATAGGCACGCGGCACAGACCGACGCCCCCAGCGACCGAATCTTCCCGGTCCTGCGCTGCGTCCAGGGCAACCAAGGCAAACGCGAATCCAACAGCTTTCACTACGACGCCAGCCTGGTGACCGCACTTATTCCCGTGTTCATCCCGACCGAAGGTGAAGAGCGCGGTGATCTGATGCTGTTTCCCAATATTCGTCGCGTACGTACCTGGGTGTTGTTCAACGTTTTCGAGAAGGCGCTGCTGCAGAACACCTTCACCCGAGGCTGGATCATCAAGGGCATGCAGCGCAACTGGCTCAAGCCTTACATCCTGCGCCTGGAGCCGGGCAACGTTTACTTCTTCTGGGGCTATCGCACCCTGCACGCCAACAAGCCGTGCGGCCCGGAGGTCAAGCGCGCGACGGCGCTGTTCCATTTCGGTGACCCACATACAGGAAGTCTGGCGACTCGCCTGATCCTCAGGATCAACCAGGGTCGGGCACGACGGATGAGCAACAAAGCCGGCAACCAGCCACCCGCTCCCACACAGAGCTAGCCCGGTTCGCACACGTTCACGCCCCGAAAGCATGGCTGCCTCACACAACGCCTTAAGCATTGCGTCAGAAATGGAGAATTCGATGATCAACGTAACCAAAACCTACCTGGGCGATATCGACAAGTTCAAGACTTACGTCGAAGGCATCTATTCCCGTGGCTGGCTGACCAACCATGGGCCGTTGGTGTGTGAATTGGAGCAGCGCCTCAAAGACTATCTGGGCGTCAAGCACGTCATCCTCACCAACAATGGCACCCTCGCCCTTCAGGTTGCCTACCGCGCTCTGGGCCTGAGCGGCAGCGCGGTGACCACGCCGTTCAGCTTCGTGGCCACCAGCAGCTCACTGCAGTGGGAAGGCATTCGCCCGATCTTCGCTGACATCGACGCGCAGACCTGGAACATTTCGCCGGAGCACATCGAAAGCCGCATCGTCTCGGACACCACGGCCATCGTCGGCACTCACGTGTTCGGCAACCCTTGTGCCGTAGAACGCATCGAAGAAATCGCCCGCCGTCGCAATCTTAAAGTGGTGTACGACGGCGCGCATGCCTTCGCCGTGCGTCACGCCGGGCAGTCGGTGCTGAACTGGGGCGACATCAGCACGTTGAGCTTTCACGCAACCAAGCTGTTCCACACCATTGAAGGCGGCGCGATCATCACCAATGACGATGAGCTCGCACGTCGCGTTCACCTGCTGTGCAACTTCGGCATCGTTGACGTCGACAAGATCGACGGCATCGGCATCAACGCCAAGCTCAACGAATTCTCGGCCGCAATGGGCCTGTGCATCCTCGACGACATCGAGAACATCCTTCAGCAGCGCGCGGAAATCGCTCACCGCTACACCACGCGCCTGGGCGATTACGTCGACCTGCAAAAGCCGGAAGACAACAGCCAGCTCAACAACAGCTACTACCCGATCGCCCTGAGCGACGAACAGCAGTTGTTGCGCCTGCGCAGCGCCCTGAACACCAACGGCATCAATCCACGCCGTTACTTCTACCCATCGCTGGACACGCTGGAATACCTGCAACCGCAGGCGGCGCAAACCGCCTCGCGCTCCTTGAGCGAACGCGTGCTGTGCCTGCCGATCTACCCGGGCCTGCAGTTGGAGGATCAGGAACGCGTGATCAACACCGTGATCGCCGAATGCAGTCTGGGCCGCGCGCCGTATCGCACACCGAACCTGGCACAGGTCATCTAGTACCCGGTTCCGGGAAGACGCATACGTTTTGGCGAGAAAGGACACCCCATGCAAACCAAACGCTCAGTCATACGCAACACTGCGTTGAGCTATGCAGGACAAGCCTACACGCTGCTGGTGGGCATCCTGATCATGCCGTTTTACCTCGGCCACATGGGTGCCGAGGCGTACGGCCTGATCGGATTCTTCTCGGTACTGCAGGCCTGGCTGCAATTGCTGGACGCGGGTCTGTCGCCAAGCCTGGTCCGGGCGGTGGCGCATCAACAAGGTGCCGACCTCGCCGACCGGCATTCGGGACGCCTGCTGCGTTCGTTCGAAATCATCTTCCTGCCGCTGGCGAGCCTGTGCTGCATCGCGATGTACCTGGGCAGCGACTGGATCGCGGTGCGCTGGCTCAATGCCAAGGAGCTCTCGACACAGACGCTGATCGAATGCATCTGCCTGATGGGCATCGTGATCGCGCTGCGTCTGTACTCAACGCTTTATAAAAGCGGGATTCAAGGCCTTGAACAACACGCCTGGCTGAACATCGCCAACGTCATCATCGCCACCCTGCGCTACTTCGGCGGGTTGTTTCTGGTGAGCACGATTTCCAGCGACCCGGTGCTGTTTTTTGAGTTTCAGGTGCTGGTGGGCGTGGTCGAAACAGTGATCTTCGCTGCCCGCGCCTACCAACAGATGCCGACGCCCTCCTGGCTGACCGGCTTCGACTGGCAACTGGTCAAACCTATCATCCCGTTCGCAGCGAGCATGTCGGGCACGGCGGTGATGTGGATCGTGCTGACCCAGATCGACAAGGTGCTGCTGTCGGAGCTGCTACCGCTCAACGAGTACGGTTACTTCTCGCTGGTGGCGCTGATCACCACCGGCATCATGATGCTGAGCAATCCCTTGGCGCAGACGTTGTTGCCGCGACTGACCGTGCTGATGGCCGAGGGGCGTCGCGATGACATGCACGCGTTGTTCCTCGCGGCCAACCGTTTTGTCTGCACGTTCCTGTTTCCGCTGGCGGCGCTGATTGCCTTGCACGCTCACGAGATGGTCTACGCCTGGTCCGGCGACGAGCCCGCCGCCGAATGGAGCCGCTCGGTGTTGCCGTGGTATTCGCTGGGCAGCGCGATCATGGCGGTCAGTGCCTTTCAGTTCTACTTGCAGTACGCCTACGGGCAGATGCGGCTGCACGTCTGGTACAGCGTCGTTTCAGCCGTGATCACCGTGCCGACGATGTTTGCGGCGATTCATTACCAAGGCGCTTTTGGCGCTGCCATTGCCTGGTTCGTCTTGCGCCTGGTGTCGTTCGCCATCTGGCCCATGATCGTTCACCAGCGCCTGGCGCCGGGCATTCACAGCCAGTGGCTGCGCGACATCATCCGCATCAGCGTGATGACTGCCGTGGGCCTGGCAATCAGCGAACCTGTGTTACGCATGATCGCCAGCGAAAGCCGCATCAACACGTTTTTGGGTCTGGCCGTCAGCGGCCTGATCACGCTGATGGTGGTAGCAGCAAGCTACAAGCCACTGGTGACGAAGATTTCCGTCCTGTTCAGCAAACCGAGTCTCTAAACGAGTATTAAGCCATGGATGCTACTAGCAAAAAGACGAGCCCTTCGCCGTCTGCCGCACCCCTGGTCAGCATCGTCTGCCCAGCCTACAACCAGGAAGCCTACGTCGCTCAGACGCTGGAAGGCTTTCTGATGCAGCAAACCACGTTTGACTTCGAGATCCTTGTCAACGACGACGCCTCCACGGATGGAACAGCCCGCATCATTGCCGACTACGTCAAGCGCTACCCGACGTTGATCCGCGCCTTCTATCACGAGACGAACCAGTATTCGCAAGGCAACCCATCGGTACCGCGCCTGTTCGGTGAGGCCCGTGGCCGCTACATCGCTTACTGCGAAGCCGACGATTACTGGACCGACCCGCGCAAGCTGCAAATCCAGGTGGACTTTCTCGAAAGCCACCCCGATTACGCCCTGACGTACCACGACGCCATTTCCTTCGACACCAACGGCCAATACGGCATTCAGCTGCAAGACGAGCTTCGCGCTGACGCCACGGCCCTGGGGTTGCAGAAGGCGCGCCCGATCTCGACGCTGACCACCGTGTTTCGCAACGTCTTCGACTCACTGCCCAAAGAACTCGCTGCGGCGCCTTTGAACGATCTGGTCTGGTGGTCGCTGCTGGGTGCCTACGGCAAGGGCAAATTCATGGGTGAGATCAAGCCTGCGATGTATCGCCTGCACCCGGGCGGTGTGTTCTCCATGCGTTCCAACAAGCGAAAGCTGCACATGGCCCTGCAGACGTCCGGCGCGCTGGCCAACTACTACAACCGCCTGGGTAACGATGAACTCTACGAGTACTTCCTGATGCAACTGGTCGGCTACTCGCTCTCCGCGATCACCCCTCAGCGCAAGGTTCAGACCCTGTTGCAAGTCGGGCGAAATTTCAGCACCAACATCGGCAAGAGACTGATGACGACGCTTAACAAAGGCCATGTTCAGTAACGTATTGGTGGTCTGCGTCGGCAATATCTGTCGCAGCCCCATGGCCGAAGCCATGTTCCGACAGCGCGTGCAGAACGACCGCATCGTGATTTCGTCGGCAGGCACCCACGCCATGCTCAGCTCCACCATGGACCCACTCGCCAGGGCCGTGTTGCAGGTCAACGGTGTCGAGGCACACCGGCACAAGAGCCGACAGGTGGTTCGGCAAATGCTCTACGACGCGGACTTGATCCTGCTCATGGAGCACCGCCAGACCCAAAGCGTGCTCAAGCTCGCCCCCGAGGTGCGCGGCAAGACGTTTCTGATTGGCAAATGGCAACAAGAACTGGAAATAGCCGACCCGTACCGGCGCCCGAAACTAGCCTTTGAACAGACCTACGAGCAGCTTTCGCGTTGCGTCGACGACTGGCTTCCTTATCTTCAGTCAGGAGATCCAAGATAAATGACCGCTATGAACCGTACTTCCCTGGACGAGGTCCAGGACTCCCGGATCGATTTGGCGACTATCTTGCGCACACTTTTCGATCACAAGGGAATGATTGCATCGATCATCGGTGTCTGCGTCCTGATTGGCGTGACCTACGCCGTGCTCGCGACACCGATCTTTCAGGCCAACGCGATGATTCAGATCGAGCCGAAGAAAATCGGCATCGAGGGCCGCACCGAAATCAGCGCCAAGCCGCTGTCGGTGTCCCAGGCGACCACCGAGATCGAGCTGATCAAATCCCGCGCGGTGCTGGGCAAGGTCGTTGACGACCTGAAGCTCAACATCATTCAGAAACCCAAATACGTACCGGGCATCGGCGCCTACATGGCCCGTCACTTCAAGCCTGATCACGACGGTGAACTGGCCTCGCCCCTCCTGGGTCTGGACAGCTACGCGTGGGGTGGCGAGAAGATCGACATCTTCCAGCTGGAAGTGCCTGACGCTCTGCTGGGCGACAAGCTGACCATGGTCGTGGACAAGCCTGACAGCTTCAGTCTGTATGACGAAGACCACAACAAGCTGCTCAGCGGCCCGGTCGGTCAAACCGTCGAAGGCAGTGGCGTGAAAATTCAGGTCGCGGCGCTCAATGGCCGTCCCGGCACCGAGTTTACCGTGATACGTCAGCGCACCCTGACCGCCGCCCTGGATTATCAGGACCGTCTGAAGATCATTGAAGCCGGCAAGGACTCGGGGATCGTTTACCTGTCAATTCAGGACGCCGATCCTGTGTTGGCCAAACGCATCCTCAATGAAGTCAGCCGCCTGTATGTGCGTCAGAACGTTGAGCGCAGTTCGGCCGAAGCCGCCCAGCGTCTGGAATTCCTGCGCTCGCAACTGCCTGCCGTGCGCAAGCAGCTGGAGCAGTCGGAAATCGCCCTGAACAACTTCCAGACCAGCGCCAAGTCGGTGGACCTGAGCGTGGAGACCAAATCGGTCCTGGACCAGGTGGTCAAGCTGGAAGGCACGCTGTCTGACCTGAAGATGAAGCGCGTCGACGTCGAGCGTCTGTACACCCCTGAGCACCCGACCTATCGCGGCCTGATGACTCAGATCAGTCAGGTGGAAGCCCAGAAAGCAGCCTTGCTGAAGAAAATCGAAACCCTGCCCGCCACCCAACAGGAACTGCTGCGCCTGACTCGCGACATGCAAGTCACCTCGCAGACCTACACCCTGTTGCTGGACAAGAGCCAGGAGCAAGACATTCTTCGTGCCGGCAGCATCGGGAACGTGCGCATCATCGACAACGCCGACGCCAACGTCGAAGAGCCGGTCAAGCCGATGAAGAAAATCATCGTGCTGGTCGCCGCCCTCGTCGGTCTGCTGCTGGCCGTGGCCACCGTGTTCGTCCGCCAGGCGTTCTATCGCGGTGTGGACAACCCGGACGTCATTGAGAACCTTGGCATGCCGGTCTACGCATCGCTGCCGTATTCGCGTCAGCAGGAACGCATGGACAAGGCAAGCCAGAGCCGCGGTGGCAGCAAGGAACCTCGCCTGCTCAGCGTCAGCGCGCCAACGGAGCTGGCGATCGAATCGTTGCGCAGTCTGCGCACCAGCCTGCATTTCGCGATGCTCGAAGCCCGCAACAACGTGCTAATGATTTCCAGCCCGACGCCGGGCGTGGGCAAGTCGTTCGTCTCCAGCAACCTGGCGGTGATCATTGCCCAGACCGGCAAACGCGTGCTGTTGATCGACGCCGACATGCGCAAAGGCTACCTGCACAAGCTGTTCAACCTGACGCCCAAGCACGGTCTGTCCGACACCCTGGCCGCCCGTTTGAAGAGCAAGGAAGTGATCAACCACACCGAAGTGCGCAACCTGGACTTCATTTCCTGTGGATTCGCGGCGCCCAACCCGTCGGAGCTGTTGATGCATGACAACTTCAACAAGTTGATCACCGACCTGTCACCGCTGTACGACCTGGTGATCGTCGACACCCCGCCAATCCTGGCCGTCACCGACGCCACGCTGGTGGGCCGTCAATCCGGTACGTGCCTGCTGGTCACCCGGTTCGGGCTGAGCACCGCCAAGGAAATCGAAGCGTGCAAACGCCGCCTGCTGCACAACGGCATCCTGATCAAGGGTGCAATCTTCAACGGCGTCCTGCGCAAGGCCTCGACCGCCGACTATGACTGCGCAGCCTATGGCTACGACTACACCACGGTTCGCAAATGACCGCGCTGTGAGTCACTGAAGTAAAGGAGACGTATTGATGGCCAGGACCATTGCAGTGATGCAACCCTATCTCTTTCCTTATCTGGGTTACTTTCAGCTCATCGCCGCTGCAGACGTCTTCGTCCTGGGAGACGATCTGCAATATGTGCGGTCCGGCTGGGTCAACCGCAATCGCATTCTGCATAACGATGAAGCGCGGCTGATCACCTTCCCGCTGAAGAAAGACCGCTTTCAGTTGCAGATCAATCAACGGCAACTGTGCGATCACTTCAGCGATGAGGCCGAACGGCTGATTCGCCTGATTGCCGAGAGTTATAAAGAAGCGCCCTATTTCGCTCAGGTCATGCCGCTGGTCGAACGCCTGATCCACTTCCCACAACCGAACATCTCGCTGTACGCCGAACATGCAATTCGTGAAATGTGTGCTTATCTACACATCGTCACGCCGATCATGCGCAGTTCTGACCTGATTCTTGGCAGCCCTGTCGACAAACAGGAGCGCATCATCCGTATCGCGCATACGTTCGAGGCGACGACGTTTATCACGCCCGAGGGCGGATCGGTGGTGTATGACCGCGATCACTTTGCGCGCAACCGCTTACTGGTGAGGTTTTTCCGGATGAATCCGGTGGAGTATCGGCAGTTCAGGCAACCTTTCGTCGCCAACCTGTCCATCATCGACGTGCTGATGTTCAACTGCGTCGAGCAGGTCCAGCAGATGCTGACCCAATACCGACTGGACAAGCACCCGCCCGCTGCCGAACCCGGCGTGCTGGCCAGACTGACGCAACACCCTGAGCCAGTTTCAACCCTGTCGAACCGCATTGCAGTGGAGTGAAGAATTATGTCTCATGCCGACAGTAACCCGAGCAGCCCAGCGCGCTGGTACCTGATTCAAACCAAACCTCGCCAGGAAGGCCGTGCTCAGGAACACCTGCAGCGTCAGCATTTCGAATGCTACCGACCGGTCAAGCATGGCGAAAAGAAACGCGGCTCCCGCGCCCCGTCCGAAGAGGAACTGTTCCCCGGCTACCTGTTCATCCGCATGGACCAGACCAACGATAACTGGTACCCGATCCGCTCCACCCGGGGCGTGGCGCGTATCGTGACCTTCGGCGGTTTGCCGGTGCCGGTGAAAGACGCGCTGATCGAGCAGATCCGTGAACGCCTGCTCGCACCGCCACCCAAAGAGACCTTTCAGCACGGCGACACCGTGCGAATCACCGCAGACGGCTTCAACGACGTCGAGGCGATTTTCCTCGCGGCCGACGGTGATGAACGTGCCGTGATCCTGCTCAACCTGCTGCAACGCGAACAGAAAGTGACCTTGCCGGTCAGCAGCCTGTCGCGGATGGAAGCGCGGGCTTGATCTGATGCCTGCGGGCACCTGGAGCGCATCCAGACGTCTCACCGCGATACCTGTAGGAGCGAGGCTTGTCCCGCGATCGGCGGGGAACCCGTCGTAAAATCAGTAAATGCGGTTCGTCTGATCCACCGCATGCAAAGATTTACTGCCGATGCCCGGCAGATCGCGGGACAAGCCACGCTCCTACAGAACTACCTCAACAGCACTCCAGATTCCCTCGGGGCTGACACTTTCAGCCTCTTGAACCCCTTTCGCCCGGAACTCACCATGACCCACAAGACAACGCTGGTGACGCTCACCTATGGTGATCGTTTCAATTACCTGCACACGCTGGTCAGCCGATCGCTCGAGAGCCCGCTCATCGACCGTGTGATCATCGTCAGCAATGCCTCCACCGCGCCGCTGGAAACATTGCGTCGCACCTGGCCGGGCCAGGTGAGCGTCATCTACCTGCATGAAAACACTGGATCGGCCCGTGGTTACTCGGTAGGCATTCAGGCCGCACTGGATGCGGGCGCCGAACACATCTGGCTGATGGACGATGACAACGCACCAACGATCAACGCGATCGCCACGCTGCACAAGGTGCTTGAAGAGCGCAAAATCGTCGACGGCGATGACAAGGCCGCCGTGCTGGGCTTTCGTCCCACGCATCAGGCCGACATTGCCGCCGGTGTGCCGAAGCGTTTTGCGATTCAATTGCGCTCCAGCTTCTTTGGCTTCCACATCGCGCAACTGCCTTACAAGGTCTGGCGTCGCCTGCCATGGGGCGCGCCGCAGAGCCCGCAGAGCAAACTGCCGATGGTGCAGTTGCCCTTCGCGACCTACGGCGGCTTGCTTGCCCACCGCAACCTGTACCGCAGAATCGGCCTGCCGCTGGATGCGCTGCTGCTCTACGCCGACGACAGCGAATACACCTGGCGCATCACGGCAGGCGGCGGACGGATTTTCCTGGTTCCGGACGCTGTGCTCGATGACTTGGAGAACTCCTGGAACATCAAGGCCCACACCAACAACATCTACGAAAGTTTCCTGTTGGGCGGTTCGGACTTGCGGGCCTACTACGGCGCGCGCAACCAGGCCTGGTTCGACAAGAACATCTGGGCCAATTCGTCGCTGCTGTACAGCCTCAACCGCTGGGTGTTCTTCCGGCTGTTGCGGTTGATCGCCAAGCGGCGCGGCGCTGAAGAGCGTCTGGGTTTGATCGAAAAAGCCATCCGTGACGGTGAGTCCGGCGTACTGGGTCTGAATCAGTCGTATCCACTATGAAAATACTGTTCATCAGCAGCCTGTATTCACCTCACGTCGGCGGCGGCGCGGAGATCATTCTTCAGCGCACCGTCGAAGGCCTGCAACAACGCGGCTGCCAGGTCAGCGTGCTGGTGACCGGTCCCGACGCGGGGCTGGCCACCGACACCGTGAATGGTGTGAAGGTGTACCGCGCCGGTTTGCATAATTTCTACTGGCACTTCGGCGCACAGCGGCCGGGACGCCTGGCGCGCCTGGGCTGGCACCTGCGCGACCGCTACAACGGCGCGATGCGCTCGTACGTAAAGCAAGTGATCAAGGACGAGCAACCGCAACTGGTCGTGTGCCATAACCTGTCCGGTTGGTCAGTGTCGGTGTGGGACGAGATCACCGCTGCCGAACTGCCGATCGTGCAGGTGTTGCACGACATGTACCTGATGTGCCCGAGCAGCAACATGTTCAAGCGCGGTCAGTGCTGCCAGCAGCAATGCAGCAGCTGCCAGTCGTTTCGCAAGGGTCATGACGCCCGCTCCGCACAGGTTTCGGCGGTGGTCGGGGTCAGCCAGTTCATTCTCGACAAGCTGCAAAAGCGCGGTTATTTCAGCGCGGCGAAAGGGTATGTGGTGCACAACGCGAGCCCGTATGCCGCGGTGCGCAACTCACCGAGCAAGCAGCGCCAGCTCGATCCGTCGATGAAAAAAGCGCCTTTGCGTTTCGGATATATGGGCACCCTGTCCGAGCAGAAAGGCGTACGCTGGCTCATCGAACAGTTTCAGCGTCTGCCGTTTGACGCCACTCTGCAGCTTGCCGGCCGTGGTCAGGCCAGCGACGAAGCAGCCTTCAAGGCTCTGGCGACATCGCCGAACATCAGTTTCGTCGGTTACCAGAAACCCGAAGCGTTTTACAGCCAGATCGATGTCGCCATCGTGCCATCCCTCTGGAATGAACCGTTCGGTATGGTCGCAGTCGAGGCGTGCGCGCACTCGGTACCCGTAATCGCCAGCCGCATGGGCGGGTTGCCGGAAATCATCCAGGACCCGCTCAACGGTTTGCTCTGCAGCCCGAATGATCCTGACTCGCTGGGGCACGCGATGCTTCGACTGCATCAACAACCGGACCTGCTGGCCCGCTTGAGCAGTCAGGCGCGTGTCAGTGTCGCCGCGCTGCTGAATCTGGAGCTGATGCTCGACAGTTACGAAAGCATCTTCGCCCAGACATTGCTGGACAACATTGCGCACCGCGACCCGGCCTTGCCTCACACGGTTTGAAGACGCCCGGCCTTGCCTACGCGCGATGCCGATCCACTTGCCGACGGCCCGAGACCTACCTGAGCATGCGCTCCGGACCGTGCCTCTTCATTGAGACAAGCCATGCCCATCAAGCGCCTGACGAGGTTACGACGACATTCTGCGTTTCTGCTGCTGGGGTGGTTCATCAGCTGCGCAAGCATTGCCGACGATACCTTCATCATCGGGGTCGATACCCACCTGATGAACAAAAACACAACGTCGGCCAAGGCCTTGCAATTGCTCGAAGCGGCGGGCGTGGATTCAGTGCGTGATGACGCTTACTGGTCCAGTGCCGAGCCCCGACGAGGCTTGATGAGAATTGAACCGGCCTGGCAGGCGTACTTGAGCAAGGCTCAGGAGCATCATTTACGGCCGCTGCTGGTGCTCGGTTACGGCAACCCGTTCTACGACAACTACGCCAAACCGCGAAAACCCAATGTGCGCGAGGCCTACGGCAACTACGTCAGCTTCGTGACCAAGCAGCTGACCGACAGCGTGGACTTCTATGAGATCTGGAACGAATGGGACAAGGAGAACCCCGTTGACCCGGCGTTTGCCAAGGACTACAGCGTCCTGATCGAAGAAGCGTCCCGGCGCATTCGCAGTAACCAGAGACCGATGGTGATCCTCGCGGGTGCGGTCACCAGCCAAGGGATGGATTTGGGCTTTGCGGATCGGCTGGTCGAGTCGGGAATCCTCAATCACGTCGACGGCTTGTCGCTGCATCCTTACGTGCATTGCCGCTCGGATGAACGCAACACCCCGGAAAACTGGATTGCCTGGCTCAGGCGGATCAACGAAGACCTCAAGGAGAAGACCAAAAACAAAACGGACGTGCCGCTGTACCTGACCGAAATGGGCTGGCCCAGCAACACAGGACGCTGCGGCGGCGACGAGAAGACGCAGGCAGCCTTTCTGGCGCGCAGCTTCTTTCTGGCCCAGACGATGCCGAACATCAAAGGCATGTGGTGGAACGGTCTGCTCAACGATGGCCCCGACAACAGCGACCCCGAGCAGAACTTTGGTCTGCTCAACCAGGACCTGAGCATCAAGCAGGCTTACCTGACGCTGAAAGCCATCAGCCCGACGCTGCATCAGTTCCGGTATGACGCCGAGAAGAGTCGTGAGATCGACTCGCAGTATCTGTTGCGGTTTGCCCGGGGTTCGGATCAGGTGATGGTCGCCTGGACGGCCGGTTTGCCCAGACCGATCAAGGTGGACGCCAGCAGCGTGTTACGCGGCAATGTGCAGTACATCGATACCCGCGAGCCCCAGAACGGCCAGGTCGACAGTGGCATTCCCTGGAACTGCAACGAGGGCCGCTGCTCGGCACAGATACCGATCGATGAGTTCCCGAAAATAATAAGCCTGGGCACCCGCCCTGCCCTGTTCGCCTTGCCCTGATTCATCTCTTCATCTTTTTCACGTCCGCATTGAGAGCGCCCCTTCACTCAGGGCGCTCCCGGACCTTTGCGTCGCGTATGACTCATTTACCTCTTCAACAGGTCGTCCACCATGATTGTGATCAATGCACGCTTTCTCACTCAGGAGTTGCGCGGCGTTCAACGCTTCGCCGAACAGACCTGTCTGGCGCTCAAGCAACAACGCGACGACGTGGTCTTCGTCGCCCCTCATGGCATCAAGATGCACGACAGCGCCAAGGCACTGGACGTGCAGTGCATCGGTCGCAACAGCGGCCACCTGTGGGAACAGCTGGACTTGCCGCTGTATCTGAAACGCCAGGGCAGCCCGCTGCTGATTTCGTTGTGCAGCACGGCGCCGCTGTTTTACGGCAATCAGATCGCAACCCACCACGACGTGACCTATGTGCGTCACCCGGAAAGCTACACCCGGATGTTTCGCCTGCTGTACCGGACCATGACACCGATCATGCTGTCGCGGATCAAGGCCCTGCTGACCGTCAGCAATTTCTCGAAGGGCGAGATATCGCAGTTCTACAACTACCCGGAAAAGAAGATCTTCGTGGTGCCCAACGCCGTGAGCGGGGCCTTTCAGCCCGGCCCGCCGCTCAAGGACCAACCGGAATACCTGCTGGCCGTGTCTTCGCCCAGCGCGCACAAAAACTTCAGCCGCATGATTCAGGCGTTCCTGATGCTACGCGACCACGATGATCTGGAATTGCACATCGTCGGTGGCGCCAGTGACGTGTTCGCCGATGACAACCTGCAACGCCTGGCCAGCCGCGACCGGCGCATTCGCTTTCTCGGTCGGTTGAACGATGACGAACTGATTGCCCAATACCAGGGCGCCACGGCGTTTGTGTTTCCTTCGCTGTACGAAGGGTTCGGCATCCCGCCGCTGGAAGCGCAGGCCTGTGGGTGCCCGGTGCTGGCCGCCAACGCCGCGTCGATTCCCGAAGTGCTGCAGGCCAGCGCGTTGTATTTCGACCCGATGGACATCACGCACATGGCCTCGGCCATGGAGCGGATTCTCACGGATCTGCCGCTGCGCCAGTCATTGCGCCGGCGCGGCCTGAACAATGTGGCGCGCTTTTCCTGGGACGAATCGGCACGCCGTGTCTCTCAACGCATCGACGCGTTGCTGAATCAGCCCAGGGATCGTCGCGCCAGCACCGGCAACGACGCGCTGCGTCGCGAATCCTCCAGCAAGCTTTGAGGCATGCCCATGAAACGTCTGGCCTATCTCGATGCGCTGCGTGGCGTCGCAGCGTTGATGGTGGTGTTCACCCACCTGTTCTTGCCGGTCATCGGTCATGCCTGGGTCTTCGACGCCCTGATCGACCCCGGCAAGCTCGGCGTGCTGTGGTTTTTCATGATCAGCGGCGTGGTGATTCCTTACAGCCTCAAGCCGGTGCCCGACGGCGCGCGGCGCTTTCTGATCTCGCGCTTCATGCGGTTGTATCCGGCGTACTGGGTGTCGCTGCTGCTGTTCGTGGTGATGCTGGGCCTGACCGGCGCACCGCTGCCGCCGCTCAAACAGGTCATCGCCAACCTGACGATGGTGCAAGCGGCACTGGGGTTTGACGATGTCATCGGTCTGTACTGGACGCTGTTCATCGAGCTGGTGTTCTACGGACTGTGCCTGGCGCTGTTCATGGGCGGCAAGCTGTACGACCAGACGTTTCGCGCGCGCTGCTCGCTGGCCTTTCTGCTGATGGCGTTGGCGATGGGTGTGGTTCGCGCGCTGACCGAACGCAAGCTGCCGGTGGCCTTGCCGCTGGCGCTCTCGCTGATGTTCTTCGGTTCGGTGTGGCGTCAATGGTTGCTGGCCGAACACAGCCAGGAGCTGACACGTAACCTCAAGATGCTGTTGATTGCGTTTGTGGTGCTGCTGCCACCGACGCTGATCATGGCGTATCACCAGGACATGGGCACCGGGGAAACCTGGGGCCGTTACTGCTTCACCTACGCCGTGGCGATCAGCAGTTTTCTGCTGCTGACCCGTAGCGTGCGCCTGGACCACCCCGCCCTGGTGTGGTTGGGCGCGGTGAGCTACTCGCTGTACCTGTTGCACCCGACGATGGGGATGCTGGCCGAGTTCGTGCTGGCACGCACCGGGGCGTCAGCGCTGATCGTCGCGCTGTTCGCCACGCTATTGACGCTGGGTGCCGCTCATCTGTGTTTCCACTTCATCGAAGCGCCTTTTATCCAGCTTGGAAAACGCCTCAATAATCGCAAAGCCAAGACGCAACCGTTAAGCGTCTGAAGTAGAGCCTGCGCAAATATCAACGCTTTGGGGAAATCCTCGCGAGCTTCGCTCGACGTGCCGGATTTCTGTAAGCCGTTACTGCAGAGAATTCCAATGAAAATCGCAATCGTCCACGACTGGCTGGTGACGTATGCCGGTGCCGAAAGGGTTTTGGCATCGTTGATTAAAATCTGGCCCGAGGCGGATCTGTTCTCCGTCATCGACTTTCTCAGCGACCAGGACCGCGCCCAATTGGGCGGCAAGGTCGCCACCACCACCTTCATCCAGCGCCTGCCCAAAGCCAAAACCAAATACCAGCGCTATCTGCCGTTGATGCCGCTGGCCATCGAGCAGCTCGACCTGTCCGGCTACGACCTGATCATCAGCAGCAGCCACGCCGTCGCCAAAGGCGTGCTGTGCGGCCCGGACCAACTGCACGTCAGCTACGTGCACTCGCCCATTCGCTACGCGTGGGACCTGCAGCACCAGTACCTGAAAGAAGCCAACATGAGCGCTGGCTTCAAAGGCAAAGTGGCGCGGATGATCCTGCATTACATGCGCATGTGGGATCAGCGCACCGCCGCCGGCGTGGACGATTTCATCGCCAACTCGCACTTCATCGGCGCGCGCATCACCAAGTCGTATCGCCGCGAGTCGACCGTGATTTATCCGCCGGTCGACACCCGCGGTTTCACGATCCAGGAAGAAAAGCAGGACTACTACTTCACCGCCTCGCGCATGGTCCCCTACAAGCGCATGCCGATGATCGTCGAAGCCTTCGCAGCGATGCCGGACAAGCGTCTGGTCATGGTCGGTGACGGTCCGGAAATGGAAAAGGCCAAGGCCATTGCCGCCAACGCGCCGAATGTCACCCTGCTCGGTTACCAGCCGTTCGCGGTGTTGCAGGAACACATGCGCAACGCCAAGGCATTTGTGTTTGCCGCTGAAGAAGACTTTGGCATCAGCCCGGTGGAAGCCCAGGCGTGCGGCACGCCGGTCATCGCCTTCGGCAAGGGTGGCGTGCTGGAAACGGTCTGTGGCCTGGATCACCCGCAACCGACCGGGGTGTTCTACCAAGAGCAAAGCGTCCCGTCGCTGATCGCGGCGATAGAGACGTTCGAGGCGTCAGGTGACCGCATTACCGCGCACGCCTGCCGGGCCAACGCCGAGCGTTTCAGCGAAGCGCGCTTCGAGCAAGAGATGCGGCAATTCGTCGAGCTGCGCTTGAGCGCCTCGCGTCAGGCCCGTCTGTCCATGCAGTTCCGCGCGACTCAGATTCCTCCGACCCTGGTCGCGCCCACGTTACATGCCAACGATGTATCCGCCCGCGTTGTTCCGATCAAATCCGTCTGAGCGAGCACAGAATATGAGCACACCACTTCGCGGCATCTTGCATGCTCATCAATCGACGTTGTCCGTCGCCCACCGTTTGCTGGACCTGGCGGTGATCACCCTGGGCGGTTACAGCGTCAACCTGTTCACCGGCACCCCGATGAGCACCGAAACATGGATGCAGATTCTGCTGGCCGCGGTGGCCTTCCACTGGCTGGCCGAATATCACCAGTTGTACGGCTCCTGGCGCGGCGAACGCATCCTGCGTGAACTGCTGAAAGTCGCCAACTATTGGGGACTGGCCTTCGTCCTGCTGCTGTTCGTGGACTACATGCTGTTGCAGCCCGACAATCTGGCGGACAACAGCCAGATGGCCTGGTTTGCCGCCGTGCTGGTCGCACTGTGTGGCTATCGCCTGGCCATTCGCAGCCTGCTGCACACACTGCGCAGCCACGGATTCAACACCCGCCGCGTGGCGATTGTCGGCACCGGTCACTGTGGCGAACGCCTGGCGTTGTCCATCGAGCGAGCACCCTGGATGGGCCTGAACCTGCTGGGGTTTTACGACGAGTCGCCCGAGCAGATGGACCTGGCGCGCATTGGCCGACGCATTCCGGTACTGGGCGATCTGGACGCACTGATCCAGGACGCCCGCGACGGCAAGATCGACAAGGTCTACATCACCCTGACCCTGGGCGCGCAAGCGCGTCTGCAGGAGTTGATCAAAGGCCTCAGCGACACCACCGCCTCGGTCTACGTGATTCCTGACGTGTTCATGTTCGAGTTGCTGCACGCCCGTAGCGAAAGCATCAACGGGTTGCCGAGCATCAGCATTTTCGACTCGCCCATGGATGGCGCCTGGAGCATGGTCAAGCGCGTGGAAGACATCGTGCTGTCGAGTGTGATCCTGACGATGATTGCCCTGCCCTTGATGCTGATTGCCCTGGCGATCAAATTCACCTCGCCAGGCCCGGTGCTGTTTCGTCAGCGCCGCTATGGCCTGGACGGTCGTCCGATCATGGTCTGGAAATTCCGCAGCATGAGCGTGCAGGAAAACGGCGTTGTGGTGACCCAGGCCACGCGCAACGACAGCCGTATCACGCCACTGGGCGCGTTCCTGCGTCGCACGTCGCTTGATGAGCTGCCGCAATTTTTCAACGTGCTGCGCGGCGACATGTCCATCGTCGGCCCGCGCCCTCACGCGGTGGCGCACAACGAGCAGTACCGCAAGCAGGTGTCGGGCTACATGTTGCGGCACAAGGTCAAGCCAGGCATCACCGGCTGGGCACAGATCAATGGCTGGCGCGGCGAAACCGACACGCTGGACAAAATGCAGAAACGCGTGGAATTCGACCTGCAGTACATCGAGCACTGGTCGGTCTGGCTGGACATGAAAATCATCCTGCTGACGCTCTTCAAAGGCTTCGTCAACAAGAACGCCTTCTAAACGCTCGTTAAAAAAAAGAATGTCTGCCAATAACAACAAAGATGGCCGATGGCTACTAAGCTCGGCGGGAGGTGCTTGAGTGTTTGAACGATTGTGATCCGAAGTTCGGTGTAAGTAAGGGATGCAACGAAATCACTGCGGTGCCAGTACGCACCTTTTAGGATTAGAAGGAACATTCATATGAAAGTAACGTTAGCGGTAGTGCTGCTTTCCAGTCTGGTTTTGCAAGGCTGCGCATTCGCCCCTGGTCAATACATGTCCCTCGATGATGTAACCGATAAAGACCCGGACGGTCCCGCGGTCACCCTCGTCAATATCACCCCTACCACCCTGGCCCAACAGCAGAAATCGGCTGCGGCGATGACCAAACCACTGCCACCTGAGCTGCTGAGTTACAAGACGCCTGAATACATCGTCGGCCCAGGCGACACCTTGCTGGTCACGGTGTTCGAACACCCTGAGCTGACCGCTCCGGGTTCCCAGGATCAGCTCGACGCAAACACCCGGGAAGTGCTGCACGACGGCACCGTGTTCTTCCCCTATGTCGGTCGTATCCAGGCCGGTGGCAAGACCGTTTCCCAGATCCGTGAACAGCTGCGCATGGGCCTGGCGCCGCAGTACACCGAGGTCAAGGTCGACGTCAAAGTGCTGCGTTACAACAGCCAGCGCGTGTTGCTGTCGGGTGCGTTCAAAACGCCTGGCCCACAGCCGGTCACCAACATTCCGCTGAGCCTGGTTCAGGCCATCAGCCAGGCTGGTGTTGATCTGACCGACGCCAACCTCGCCGGCCTGACCCTGCGTCGCGACGGCAAGGATTACGTGATCGACGTTGATTCGCTCAACCGCAAGGATTCGCAGCTGAGCAAGATTTACTTGAAAGACGGCGACTATCTGCACCTGAACAGCAACTCCAAGAACAAGATTTACGTGTTGGGCGAGGTTCAGCGTCCACAGGTGATCTCGTTCAGCACCACCAGCGTGACGCTGCTTGAGGCGCTGGGTACCTCCGGTGGCTTGAGCCCCGATGCGGCCGATGGTGAGGCGGTGTACGTGATTCGTGCGCAGGATGCGACGCATTCGGCCACGGTGTATCACTTGAACGCGAAGAAGCCGACCGCTTATGCATTGGCCAAAGGGTTTGAGCTGGCGGCGCAGGATGTGGTGTTCGTGGGGCCTGCGAACATTACCCGCTGGAGCCGTTATGTGAGTCAACTGCTGGGTTCGAACAACATCATCCAGACGGGTGCGATGTTCCGGAACTGATGGCTGTTTCGAGCGGCAACTTTCGGGTTGTCGGTTAAGCGTAAGACGAAAGCCAAAATCCCCGCAGAGGCCGACTGCGGGGATTTTTTTGGGCTTTTTTTGGGGTTGGGGGGCTGGGGGTGCTGGGGTTGGGGGGGTGCATCCTTGATTTCGGTGGCGCCTGTAGGTTTGGCCTAACGGCCAAACTCTTCCGCCTTCGGCGGGTTACTTGAAAAGACCCCAAGTAACCAAGGGTCCTATGCTCCTGGTTGGGCCCGACTTCGTCGGGTTCCTTCACTCCGGCGACGCTCCGTGGGCCCGCCGCCATCGGCCATCCATGGCCGGGGGCGGCTCTCGCGGCATCCATGCCGCTCGGCCCACTCCGCGTCGCCTGCGTTCAGCCTGCACCCAAGTCGCGTTTGGTGGTGCCTGGACTGGCGCGGACATGAACAACGCGGGCTGGAGCTAACGCTCTTCGCATTCTTGGTCCGTGCATCGGCCTGCCGCACACCACCCTGTAGGAGCGCGCTTGCCCGCGATCTGCCGCGTAGCGGCAGCAAATCCGGTGCATGCGGTGTATCAGATACAACCGAGTCGCCTGATTTTGCTACCGCTGCGCGGTAGATCGCGGGCAAGCGCGCTCCTACGCCTTCGGCAGAATCAAAAGCGGGGCAGAGAACTGCTGCTCTCGCTTTTGATCTTCATACCGACAACGTTCAGACGACACAAAACGCGACTTGGGTGCAGGCCAAACGCAGACGATGCGCAGTGGGCCGAGCGGCATGGATGCCGCGAGAGCGCTGCTAGGACATGGATGTCCGTTCAGCGCGGGCCCACGGAGCGTCGTCGGAGTGCGGGTACCCGACGCAGGAGGGCCAAACCAGGAGCAGGGCCTTTTTGGTTACTTTTTCGGCTCTTGGAAAAAGTGACCCGCTGTAAGAGCGGAACCGTAATCAGCGCCACCCTCAATAATGGATATACACTCAGAACCCAATGCCCACCCTGACACCAGCCATGACCGTGAACCCTGAACCCTGAACCCTGAACATCCAAGTGTTTCCCCAGCAACAGCCAATCAACAGTTACCCCCTCCAGAATCAATCATTCCCTCCAAACACATTCCCCCTGAACCCCCTAAAGCCCCCGGTTTCACGGCCGTTCAGGACCATCGCCGAGCCTGGCACGCATGCTGCTTTGAACCTTCCAAAGGGTCTATCCGCCCATCCCATCGCGTTAACCGCGACCTGCACGGTGCCACGCAGCACCTCGGGTGACCGACCCCAAGGACCTACGACATGTTGGTAGTTTCAATCTCAGGCAGCCCCTCCACCCGCTCCCGCTCCGGCGTGGTGCTCAGACACGCCGCGCAATGGCTGGCCGATCACGGCGTAGACGTGAAGGCCGTACGCATTCAGGACTTCAATGCCGAAGACCTGCTATACGCCCGGTTCGACAGCCCCGAAGTCACTGCCTTCATCGATGCCGTGACCAAGGCCGACGGGCTGTTGATCGGCACCCCGGTGTACAAAGCGTCGTTCTCCGGCGCACTGAAAACCCTGCTGGACCTGCTGCCAGAACGCTCGCTGCACGGCAAAGTCGTGTTGCCGCTGGCCACCGGCGGCAGCATCGCCCATATGCTGGCCGTGGATTACGCCTTGAAGCCGGTGCTGTCCGCGCTCAAATGCCAGGAAGTGCTGCACGGCGTCTTCGCCATCGACAGCCAGATCAGCTACGGCGACAACGACCTCGGCGGCGATCTGGACGAGCTGCTGACCCAGCGCCTGCAAGACGGCCTGGAGCATTTTCATCTCGGTCTGCAGCACCGCACAAACGCGCGGCACAAGGAAGCGGGTGGGCATTTGAAGCTGGCGTTGTGATCGCCCTTCACAACAATCATCCCGCCGAACGCAGATCAACTGTGGGAGCGAATTCATTCGCGAAAGATGGCTCATGCAAAAGAGAGGTGTTGATCCTGCCGGCCAATCGCGAATGAATTCGCTCCCACAGGAGATTGCGGTCTGAGCCACCGCTCGCTCGGTCAGAAGCCGATGCGATCAATGCTCCAGCAACGGATACAACGACAACACCAGCAACGCCGCCATCACCCCGTTGAACACCCGCAACCACAACGGATCGCGCAACACATTGCGCAACAGGCTGCCAAACCCCGCCCACAGACTCACGGCGGGCAAATTGACGATGCCAAACACCAAGGCAATGATCGCGACATTCGTGAAGTAGCCATTCATGGGCGTGTAGGTGCTGATCGCGCCGATCGCCATGACCCACGCCTTGGGGTTCACCCATTGAAATGCCGCCGCGCTCAGGTAACTCATGGGCCGGGCATTGCTCTGATCACTGTCCTTGGCAGGGCCGGAAGTGGCGATCTTGTACGCCAGGTACAGCAAATACGCCGCGCCTGCGTATCGCAGCACGGTGTACAGAATCGGGTAGGCCTTGAACACCGCGCCCAATCCAAAGCCGACCGCCAGCACCATCAGCGCGAAGCCGCAGCTGATGCCGAGCATGTGTGGAATGGTGCGATTGAAACCGAAGTTCACGCCTGAAGACAACAGCATGGTGTTGTTCGGACCGGGCGTGATCGATGAAACGAAAGCGAACAGAATGAAGGCGAGCAGCAGGTCGGCAGTCAGCATGATGCGGGTCCAGGAATGTCTTGATTTCAGGCCACCACGCTATCGAAAGCCCGACCGGAAACACATAGACAGACACACTGACTTTTAACCATACAGTTTCAAGTAAATCGCAATCGTCAGGAAACTGTTACCACCTCGAAGCAACCCACTCAGCCTTGGCGCGCTTTGGACGGTGTATTGACCTGAGCGTTGACTTCACCACGGTTATCGAACTCGTGCGCTTGCTGCATCTGTGGCTGAGCCATCAGCTGGTTTTTGCGAGCCTGATAGTCGTCGTAGGACAAGCCGCGACGGTTCAGGTCTTCAAGGGCGAGTTGGTGAGTTTCTTCAGCGGTGTAAGGGCGCAGTTCAGGATGATTGCCAGCGGCACAGCCAGAAAGAACGGCAACTGAAAGCAGCATGGCAAGGGCAAGAAGACGGTTCATGAGAGACTCCATTCGGCTCGTTTCGGGAATGAGCCAAGGCTACGCCCCGCCCCGTTCGAGCAGAAATCAGTCGTCTTGATAGTCGGTATTGGCTGTGCCGACGCGGTCTGCCTGCTTCACCGGCCCTATCGGCATGGAGCAGAAGACGCGTGACCTGTGGGAGCTGCCTTATCGGCATGGAGCAGAAAACGCGTGACCTGTGGGAGCTGCCGGAGGTTACGACGGTGGCGAATGCGGTAAACGCGGTCTTCCTGACGTACTGCATTCGCCACCGTCGTAACCTCCGGCAGCTCCCACAGAGGATCGGTGAAGGTCGGAAACTGTTAAACCAACCAATGCCACAACAGCAGCGTGCCGATCAGTCCGACCACCGAGACGATGGTCTGCAGCACCGACCAGACCCAGATCGTCTGTTTGAGTTGCAGGCCGAAGTACTCGCGAACCATCCAGAAGCCCGCATCGTTCACATGGCAGAAGAACACCGAACCTGCACCGATCACCAGCGCCACCAGCGACGCTTCAATCGGCGCAAGGCCGGCCATCATCGGCGCGAGGATGCCTGCGGTCGTCGTGGTCGCAACGGTCGCGGAGCCTGTCGCCTGACGCAGTGCCACGGCGATCAGCCACGCCAGCAGCAGGTAAGGCATGTGCGCGCCTTCGGCCACTTTGCTGATGGTCTGGCTGACGCCGGCATCCAGCAACGTCTGCTTGAGGCCGCCACCCGCGCCAATCGTCAGCAACAGCACAGCGATCGGTGCCAGGCTTTTGCGCAGCGTGCCGCCCACGTGCTCCCGGGAGATGCCATTGGCCCAACCCAGGCAAACCGTGGCCGCCAACACGGCAATGCCCAACGCCACCAACGGCTCGCCGAGGAATTTCAGGGTCAGTGCAAGGTTGCTCTCCGGCTCCAGGGCGATCTTGGCCAGCGTACTGCCGAGCATCAGGATCACCGGTAGCAGGATGATCAGCAGGGAGATACCAAAACCCGGCTGACGGGTGACACCGGGCCTGGCCGAAAACAGCTCGCCCAATTCAGCCGGTGCTTCGATATGCAGACGCTTGGACAACCAGTTGCCATAAATCGGGCCGGCGAGAATCACCGCAGGAACAGCGATGCAGAAACCCAGCAACATGGTCAGGCCCAGGTCGGCGTGCAACGCGCTGACCGCAATCAGTGGCCCCGGATGCGGAGGCATCAGGGCGTGCAGCGTGGTCATGCCCGCCAGTGCCGGAATGGCAATTTTGAGCAGCGGCTGGTTGGACTGGCGCGCCATGACGAAGATGATCGGCACCATCATCACCAGCCCCACTTCGAAGAACAGCGGCAAGCCGATGACCATCGCCACCAACGCCATCACCCACGGCAGCGTCTTGCCTTTGCCCAACTTGAGCAAGGTGGATGCAATTCGATCTGCCGCTCCCGACTCGGCCATCAGCGCGCCCAGCATCGCACCCAGCGCGATGATGATCCCGGCCTCGCCCAGAATCCCGCCCGCGCCCTTGCTGAACGCTTTTGCGACTGCCTCCGCTGGCAACCCCGCGCCTATCCCTGCGATGAAAGTGCCCACCAGAATCGACAGAAACGGCGGGAGTTTGGTGGCGCTGATCAGCACGATAATCGTGGCGATGGCGATCAGGCAGCAGATGATCAAGCGGGTGTCATGGAACACCCACGCAGCAGACGACAAATCCAAGCGGAACCCCTTATCGTTCGATTCTTATTGAAAGATGATCTGAAACAATTTGTTTCAGATGGCCAAACGATACCGGATGCGGCAAGACGTCGCAGCGATTTTTTCATAGAAAGTGGCCGAAAAGACCTGTCATTCATCCATTCATCTAAATGAATCGGTTCAGTCGCTTAAACCACAGGCGCTTGGGCGCATTCAATCAACACATCCTTCAACGCCTGCGCCGCGGCCGACAACTTGTGATCGGCCAAGGTCATCAGGCCGATCCGTCGTTCGATGCGCGGGCCTTCCAGGGCGATGCAGCGCGCGCCCAACTCTTCCATCTGCTGAATGCACAACGAAGGCACCGCGCTTACGCCCAAACCGTTGGCGACCATACGTCCCACCGTCGACAGTTGATGACTTTCAAATGCAACCGAGAGCTTGCCGTGCTGGGTCTGCAGGTCCTGCTCCAACAACAGACGCACCGCCGACGGGCGTTGCAGGGTGATGAAGTCATGGTGCAGCAGTTCGTCCCAAGTGACTTGCGCACGCTCGGCCAGCGGTGAATCCATCGGCACTACGGCGACAAACCGGTCCAGGTAGAACGAGGTAAAGGTCAGGTTGTTGCTCGATTCGGGCTCAAACCCGATGCCAAGTTCGACCCGACGGTGATCCACCATTTCCAGCACTTGCTCATTGATCACGTCGTGCACCGCCACGTTGACCCGTGGATAGCGCTCGCGAAACACCTTGAGCGCAATAGGCAGCAGGTTGCCGGCGAACGACGGCATCGCCGCGACCGAAACCTTGCCCATTTGAAGCGTGAAGCGCTGGCGCAACAGCTCTTCGGTGTTGTCCCAGTCGGCGAGCAGTTGCCGGGCCAGCGGCAACAGCGCCTCGCCTTCCGGCGTCAGGCTGACATTGCGCGTGGTACGCGCCAGCAGTTGCCCACCCAGATCGTCTTCAAGCGCCTTGATGGTCAGGCTCAGCGCGGGCTGGGAGAGGTGCAGCCGCTCTCCGGCCTGAGCAAAACTCAAACATTGCGCCACCGCCAGAAACGCCCGAAGCTGCTTCACGTTCATATATTTGGTTTTCTTATCAATCTATGAAAAAAACAAAATTAACAAATCATTGATGCAGAGAGAAGATGCAGTCAACGCTCTCTGACAGCCCGATTGTCAGACACAACTACAACGAAGCGGGGTCGCATCATCATGGCTGGACTCGACAAACGAGTGGCAACGTACGAAGAAGCCCTTGCCGGGCTGACTGACAACATGACTGTTCTGGCCGGTGGTTTCGGTCTGTGCGGTATCCCGGAAAACCTCATCGCGCAGATCAAGCGCATGGGCGTGAAAGGCCTGACGGTGGTTTCCAACAACTGCGGCGTCGACGGTTTTGGTCTGGGCGTCCTGCTCGAAGACCGTCAGATCCGCAAGATGATCTCTTCCTATGTCGGCGAAAACGCCCTGTTCGAACGCCAGTTGCTGAGCGGCGAACTTGAAGTCGAACTCACCCCGCAAGGCACCCTCGCTGAAAAACTGCGCGCTGGCGGCGCCGGCATTCCCGCTTTCTACACCGCTACCGGTTACGGCACACCGGTGGCTGAAGGCAAAGAAACCCGCCAGTTCAACGGCCGCAATGTGATCCTGGAAGAAGCCATCACCGGCGACTTCGCGATCGTCAAAGGCTGGAAAGCCGACCACTTCGGCAACGTGGTCTATCGCCATACCGCGCAGAACTTCAACCCGGTCGTTGCCACTGCGGGCAAGATCACCGTGGTGGAAGTCGAGGAGATTGTCGAGCCGGGCGTATTGCTGCCAACCGAGATCCACACCCCTGGCATCTATGTGGATCGCGTGATCCTGGGCACTTTCGAGAAACGCATCGAGCAGCGCACGATCAAGAAATCCTGACGCGCCGAGTCGACTCGACACCCTCCATTGATTTTTCCGCAGACGATTCTTGAGCCTGCCGGACACAATAAAAGAGACCCACGATCATGGCACTCTCCCGCGAACAAATGGCACAGCGCGTTGCGCGCGAACTGCAAGACGGCTTCTACGTGAACCTGGGTATCGGCATTCCGACCCTCGTCGCCAACTACGTGCCCGACGGCATCGACGTGATGCTGCAATCGGAAAACGGCCTGCTCGGCATGGGTGAGTTCCCGACGGAAGCGACCATCGACGCCGACATGATCAACGCCGGCAAACAGACCGTGACCGCGCGCAAAGGCGCGTCGATCTTCTCCTCCGCCGAGTCCTTCGCCATGATCCGTGGTGGCCATGTCGACCTGACGGTGCTGGGCGCTTTCGAAGTCGACGTCGAGGGCAACATCGCCTCGTGGATGATTCCCGGCAAGCTGGTGAAAGGCATGGGCGGCGCGATGGACCTGGTCGCCGGTGCCGACAACATCATCGTGACCATGACCCACGCGTCCAAGGACGGGGAATCCAAATTGTTGTCGCGCTGCAGCCTGCCGCTGACCGGCGCTGGCTGCATCAAGAAAGTCCTGACCGACCTGGCGTACCTGGAAATCAAGGACGGCGCCTTCATCCTGCGCGAAACCGCACCGGGCGTGACCGTTGAGGAAATCGTCGCCAAGACCGCCGGCAAGCTGATCGTGCCGGACGATGTGGTCGAGATGAAATTCTGAAGGGTCTGATGGGTCGCGTTCCCCTGTAGGAGCGCGCCATCCTCTACTCTCTTGATACACCGGCGTCATACCGTTGTGCCATTCTGCCTCTTCAGTCATGAAGGGGCTTTGCTGTATCTAGAGCCGAACCTTTTTTGCGTCACTGCCAACACTAAAAACAGCTATTTCAAATAGCACCCGAACAATAACTCCAAGAGGTAAAACAACGTGGCCGCCGATATCGAAGAAAGCCGCTCCGCCCGATTTGCCCTGCGCTGCGCCAAATGGGCAGAACGCTGGTTCCCTGACTCGTGGGTGTTCGCCGCCCTTGCCGTGGTCATCGTCACCCTCGCAACGCTAGTCATCGGCGCTAAACCCTCCGACACCGCCAAGGCCTTTGGTGACGGTTTCTGGAGCCTGATCCCTTTCACCATGCAAATGGCCTTCGTGGTCATCGGCGGCTATGTCGTCGCCAGTTCGCCGCCTGCGGTCAAACTGATCGACCGTTTGGCACGCATCCCGAAAAACGGCCGCTCGGCCGTGGCCTGGGTCGCGCTGATCTCCATGGTCGCTTCGCTGCTGAACTGGGGCCTGTCCTTGGTGTTCGGCGGCCTGCTGGTCCGGGCTCTGGCACGTCGCACGGATTTGAAGATGGACTACCGCGCTGCTGGCGCCGCCGCCTATCTGGGTCTGGGCGCGGTGTGGGCGCTGGGTCTGTCGTCGTCGGCTGCACAGCTGCAAGCCAACCCGGCCAGCCTGCCCCCGTCCATTCTGGCGATCACCGGGATGATCCCGTTCACCCAGACCATCTTCCTGTGGCAATCCGGCGTGATGCTGCTGGCGCTGGTGGTGATCTCGATCATCGTCGCTTACGCCACCGCGCCTGGCCCGGCCAACGCCCGTGACGCCAAGGAATGCGGCGTCGATCCAGCGTTCAGCCTGCCGCCGCTGCCCCCGCGCACCCGTCCAGGCGAATGGCTGGAATACAGCCCGTTGCTGATCATCCTGATGGTCGTGCTGGCGTCCGGCTGGTTGTTCAACGAGTTCAGCACCAAGCCTGCGATCACCGCAATTTCCGGCCTGAACACGTATAACTTCCTGTTCATCATGGTCGGCGCGCTGCTGCACTGGCGTCCGCGCAGCTTCCTGGATGCCGTGGCCCGCGCAGTGCCGACCACCACCGGCGTGCTGATTCAGTTCCCGCTGTACGGTTCGATTGCCGCGCTGCTGACGACGGTCAAGGGCGGTGACGCGCAAACCGTGGCGCACCACATCTCACTGTTCTTCACCAGCATCGCTTCCCACGACACCTACGCACTGCTGATGGGCGTGTACTCGGCCATCCTCGGCTTCTTCATTCCGTCGGGCGGTGGCAAGTGGATCATCGAAGCGCCATACGTAATGCAAGTCGCCAACGACCTGAAATACCACCTGGGCTGGGCAGTGCAGATCTACAACGCCGCTGAAGCGCTGCCGAACCTGATCAACCCGTTCTACATGCTGCCGCTGCTGGGTGTACTGGGCCTGAAAGCGCGCGACCTGATCGGTTTCTCGTTCGTGCAGTTGCTGGTGCACACACCGCTGGTGCTGTTCCTGCTGTGGGCGCTGGGCACCACGCTGGCGTACATTCCGCCTGTGATGCCGTAAAAAACTGTCGGAGCGTGGGTCGTGTTCATTTTGACGCGTCCCTCGCCTCCCCCATCAGCCAGACCTTCAGCGCCTGCACCGTCGGGCGCAGTATCGAATGTCTGGGCTGCACCAGGTAATACCCCTTCGACAGCGGCAAACGCTGCTCGAAGGGTTCAATCAGCGCCCCGCTCGCCACCTCCTCCTGGGTCAGCCATTCGCTGGTGATGACCACGCCCTGATTCCGCCGCGCCGCTTCAATGGCCATCAAAGACTGGTCGAAGTGGATGCCGGGAATGTTCCGCCCTTCCTGCTCACCTATACCGGCAAAGCGCTGCAACCACTCCGGCCAGTTCGGGTGCAAGGTGTTGTGCAGCAACGTCGCACGTCGCAGGTCGCCCGGGCTGTTCAAAACGTGCTGTTCGGCATAAGCAGGGCTGCAATAGACGCGCGCGTCGTCCTGATGCAACAACTCGACGTCCAGCTCCGGCGCATGCCCGTCGAAATGCCGAATCGCCAGATCGACCCGCTCGCTGCTGAAATCGGCCAGTGTGGTCGATGAACTCAGGTGCAGCGCGACAGTGGGATGGCTTTCAAGAAAGCCGGCCATACGCCGCGCAAACCATTTGGCCGCCAGACTGGGCGCGTGGTTTAGACGTTAGCTAGCGCTATTTGTAAATTAAACTGCTGATTTATAATGAAATTATTAGATATAGCGCTATTGGAAAAATAGCCGAATAATTGGTGGTTTCTGTGCTTTCATCTCTGATCTGTCTGGGAGGTTGCACCGTATCAGCGCCAGACATCGCTGTAGCAATTGGGAAAACCTCTAATCCGCGTTTCGGAGTTCGCACCACGGTGACCTTCGAGCACCTTAGGGCTTGCCCAACACCACTCAATGGTTGATCGGCCAGGATTGATTTCAGAACAACTCTACGTATTCATATCCCTATGCCTGCAGGCTTGAATATCCTTTCGATTATCCCAGCCTTAGGTTTTCGGTGTTTCTTGGCATTTTTTCGCGATGTGTTGGACGGTTTCATCTCCATCAAGCGGCCAGTATGAGCGTGGCTTATAGCTCAGAGCTTGACCCAGTAACGATCCACTGTTGCTCGACTAAGGCCTAGCCTACGAACGATCGCCATTTTCGGTAATCCCTCAGCCTGCAGCATCTGGATAGCCAATCGGTTGTCGTCAGCCCGCTTACCTCGAACTCCGCGGATCGCCCCTCTTTTGACTACACTGCTAAGCACACCGTCTTCGACCAGTCTATTGAAGTCAGCCTGTTGCTGGTCCCGATACGCCTTTAACTCGATACCAACCAAGCGCGCTTCTACCGCCGTAAGCACAAGGCTTTGCGAGATGCCGAGGTACTCGCATAATGAATTGAATTTGAGTACAGAAATGGGCTGACGCCCTTGCTCGACCTTGGCTAGATGATCTCGGTTTAGTACCTGTGCGCAGCCTTCTCGGCTGATCCCTGCGGCAACTCGAACTTCCCTCAGGATCTGCCCCAAAGCCTCCAAATAGTCCATCTCTCTTCCGTGTACTCACAAAAGAGATAATAAGGCCACGCTTTGACGCATCACATCGTGGGGGTATAACATGCACTAATAACGCACAACCGCAAGCGCCTCAGGTACGCAAGAGTTACCCCGACCTCAGCACATACTGATCGACGAGCCTTCGTATCCCAGCTAACGACCGGTTGACCCACTCATGGTGCCGTCTGCGAGATTAAGTTCATTCAGAAATGGTGCCATCAAAGTGATATACGTGCTGAATGCCGCTGAGCAACCTCTAGTCTCAGAGCGCGCTTTGAAAGGGCTTCAAATTACAGTGCTCATTTTAGGCGACGCTATGTTTACCACCTACCGATCCTCAGAGATGGTGATTGAGGGCTATCCTGAATCACCGGCGACTCAAATTTGGCGCTGCGTTGAGCAGGAAATCATCCATTCTTGGTTTTATGTGCAAATTGGGAGATGGGGCCGGACCGAATCCTCCGCGTCAATGATGATGATTCAACATGCCCATGAGTTGAGAGAACTGGCTGACCGCCAATCAAATTTGATTTGGATTGAGGAGATCCAGTTCGTCTCCCCACCACACGTTAATGACCTGAGCCGCTGGATGATGGAGCCGTTAACAAAAATTGTAGTGCTTGCGCTACCGGGTGCCGAGGGCGGATATGGCTTACGCGTGGATGTCTCGGGAGGCCACTCATACTTCCTTAACGGCGGGAACGAATTGCGGACTGCGAAGGTTGTGAGCGTGATCTTCGACGCAGATAAGCACCTACGCGGTAAGTGAGAATGATTGCGTATTTGACGCTGTCTTCACTTGCAATGCGATCCGACAGATGGAGAACCAGTGATGATCAAATCTCTTCTGCAGGAGCTAGCCCCCAAAACCTCGGCCTGTCTTCCTACGGAATGCTTGCTACATAACCGCGCTGATCAGTTTAGCCTAGCTATGATCTATCGACGCATCATGGAGGGCTTTTCGACAAAAGACATGCGAGCGTTACTGGGGGGATGTGTGCTTGAGTCGACCACTCGCACAATGCTCCGAGGTCTGGGCATGTCGACCCGCGCATACCAACGTCACCGAAATGACAAAGGAGATGTCCGTCTTACGGCTCTGCAAAGCGCATTGGCCTATCAATACGCACAAGTGCTCGAGCGTTCGACTAGGGTGTTCGGCACCCAGACTTTTGCCGAAGAATGGCTGGGCCAGCCATGCAAATTTTTAGATGGGAATGTCCCGCTGAGCATGGTTGAAAACGTGATTGGGGCACAGGCGGTGGAGGAGTATCTCAAGAGGATTGAATATGGAGTTTATCAGTGACCTTAGCCTAAGCGGTTTATGAGGTCACAGTGCAAAGCTCTACCGACTTAACACCAGATACAATTCTGCATGAGTGGGTGATTGCGAAGGAAGCATGATGAAAGGACGGCGGAAGCTTAAAACAGCGAAATGGCGCATGAAAGCCAAGTTTTTGGCAGAGGCTAGGATGATTCTACAATCCGAAGACCATTTGCGCAGAGTTGGTAAATTTTTATCTATTGCAGTAGCTAGTACAGACGCCAGAGAGCCTTTGGGGGTGCTCGCAGGAGCACGTCATGCGCGCGCCACCAACTGATCGTTTCCTTATCAGCATCAGCCCGTGAAGGATTGGATTCTCAGCAAAACCAGTTCGCTGTCAGGCCGTTGAAAGGGGAAAAGCCATGTAGTTTGCAAACCATAATGAGTGAAGTCTTCAAATCCCTTTTATTTCCTACAGCCGATTGCATTCAACAGTCGCTGCCCTTTGCCTTAAGGGTACCTGCGAAGTTTCAAACATTTCGCTACCTTCGAGCAAGCACGCAGCAGCCTGGCAGGTCTCCGAGTTTAGCTGTCCATTTTGTTGATCGGAGAATAATGCTAAGTCAACTTTTTTCTTTGTCTTAGGGCAATGTATCAGTGACAGTGACACTATCACATGCTTCAGCAAGCGCCCGACATCGTTCGCGCCCTACCCTAGGACGTTTCACAAGAAATCGCTGACCTGTATCGGTTTCTCAGTCGCGAAAATTGACTCGTAAACCGCGTCATCAAGCTCTTCACGCGCAAGGAGAACGCTGGCGTTGTATGCGCGAGCCTTACAAAACCAGGCGCAAGATTGATGCTCATCGCGCTCCAGCAGATCGAAGTATTTTTCCTCCATTTCAGCACATAAAGCCGCAAGTCGAGCATGACCTTCACGCGACAACAGTTCAGCGACCTCGTTAGAATCACCACCAACCTCATCAATCGCCCAGAGAACAATACGAGTAGCTACCTGCTTTTTCGTGGAGGGCTCCATTGCGTCGAAAGCACGGTATAAGTCAGGATTGCTTGATGCCAAGCGGTCAGTCATGTGGCTCGATCCTCTGGTCTGGCTTCCCCATTACATCTGGATTGTCGCCTAAAAATACTGGAAATAGTCGGAGAAGCTTCTTTGAAATGCCTTCAGATCGATGACAGTTTCTCGTACCCGACTGCTATCGGCCAGAAGCGGTCATTGGTTGATTACGTCACTGAGGCGGATTCTCCTAGCACCCAAGCCGTGAGCCCTTCATGCTGGACAACCTGAGCAAGGGTCAATAACGTCCGGAATAGGACTTGACTATCGACGACAATTTCAAGGGAAAGCTGATGAATTATGGGAATTTTGGTGGCGCTTACCGTCCCCAGGCGCCGGTGAAACACAAAATATTCGTGAGCTATCACCACCACGGTGACCAGGCTTACTACGACGCTTTTTCAAAAGCATTTCACGATACCTACAACGTGATCTACGACAACTCCCTTGAACGCAGCATCGATAGCGATGACGTCAATTACGTGATGCGCCGTATTCGGGAAAACCACATTACAGGCACCTCTTGTACTATCGTGCTTGTTGGTGCGGAAAGTCCGAAGCGGAAGTACATCGATTGGGAAATCTCGGCGACACTTGAAAAAGGCCACGCGCTCATTGGCGTCCGCCTACCAACTGCCCGCTTAACTCCTGATAATCAGTATGTCCTCGTCCCTGATCGGCTCCTTGACAATATCAACTCCGGCTTCGCGTCATGGCTTACGTGGGACCAAATTACAGCTAGCACAGCGCAGCTTGGTCAGCACATTGCAGAGGCAAAAAACCGAAGTGTTTTAAAAATCAATAACACTCGGGCACGTCGTGTCCGCAACGGATAAGCGCAGATGACTGATTCAACCCGCCCGTTCCTAGTGGTGTACGTCGTTTGGCACCCGGCTTTTTCCGACGGCCTTGTCATCGCCGAGATCCTTCGGCAACATTTTCGCCGAAAGCTTTACGAAAATATCGCAGGAGGTACTGGGCTTAGCGTCATATACAGATATGTTGTGGCACCGGAATCCACTCAACCTCTGCCTATTGACCTCGCGGACGCGGACACTGCCGCCATTGTAGTCCTCGCCGACAACAATCTCGTCGGCGATACTGCCTGGACGGCCTACGTCCAAGAACTCTGCCATCGTACTGAGGCGGCGGGCTTAGGAACGAGAGTCTTCCCCGTCGAAATTGATACCGATGTGCTGACGCGCCTAGGAACTATGGAGCAAGCGTTGCTATGGGCACGCTGGGATGGAGAACTTACCGAACGTGGCCGTCGATTGACGGCGGCATTGACATACGCATTTTGCCGCCTGTTACGGCATTACCTAGAGCACCTCACGCGTCCCGAAGTGGAGGAGGAAGCACTTGAGGCTTACCTAAAGAAGGTACAGATATTCCTCAGCCATTCAAAACACGACCAGCATGGCGAAGATATCGCCCGAAACGTCCGAAGCAGGCTCCACAACACGCCAGGGATGGACAGCTTTTTCGATGTCTATGACATTCCAGCCGGTCTTCATTTTCAGAAAGTGCTGATCCACAAAGTGCGCGTGAGCGCGATGGTCGCCATCCACACTGATTCTTACTCGTCACGTGAATGGTGTCGCAAAGAGATTATTGAGGCGAAGCGTTGGCACGTACCTCTTGTTGTAGCCAATAGTATTAGCGACATCGACGAGCGCGGCTTCCCCTATATGGGCAACGTTCCGGTGGTCCGTCTGGAACCAGGCGGTGCCGATCGCATAGACTTCGTAATTGCCCGGCTGCTCGACGAGGTTCTGAAAAACTTCCTATGGCGCTGCCGTATTGCGCTTGAGCTTTCCGGCGAAAAGCTCAATCCCACGGTGTTTTTCGTACCCAGACCCCCAGAGCTCATTTCACTTGCGAGCCTGCCCTCCGAGGCGGATGTGCCACATCCGGTTATTGTTTATCCGGATCCGCCACTCAGTGCAGAAGAAGAGCGGCTATTCGCAGAGATATCACCTCGGGTTCAGCTACGTAGCCTTACGGAATGGAAAGCGGGGGCTGTACGATGAGCTATCAGGAGATTCTCGGACAAAAGACCATAGCGATCTCCATTTCGGAGAGCCCAGACATGGCTGTCTTAGGTCTGGGTAACGAACATTTGCGAGATGCCATGGCGGAAATAGCCCGTCACTTGCTCGCGCTCGGAGCGAGGCTGATCTATGGAGGGGATTTACGACAGTATGGATTCAGCGACCTACTATTCGAACTTGTTGCCCGGCATCGTCGAGACGCAAACGAAGGTGATAGCCTTAGCGGAGTGACAAACTATCTCGCATGGCCGGTCCACATCCTTCAAGAAACGGCTGATCTTGAAACACAAATTACCGACCTTGGGGATTCAGCGGAGCTCGTTTGCCTGCGAATTGACGGTAGCGGGCTACCCATTGAAGAGCGTCGCGGCCTTCCGCCTCAAGTACCTACAGAGCAAGACTGGGCAAACGGACTTACGTCCATGCGTATCACCATGATGTCGAACTCTGACGCAAGAATCGTCGTGGGTGGTCGAGTAGAAGGCTACAAGGGGACTATGCCGGGTATTGCCGAAGAGGTGCTTCTTTCATTGAGGGCAGGTATGGCGATTTTCCTAGTCGGCGGTTTTGGAGGGTGTACTCGTGATATCGCTGAAACCTTAGGCCTAATACAGCCTCGACCGACATCTAATCCTGGATGGGCTCATCGCAGTGAATTCGCCGCGTTCACTACCGCGAACCTGAATAACGGTTTGACCGACGAGGAGAATGCAACGCTCGCATGTACCCCGCACGTAGACCAAGCTATAACGCTAATCCTGCGCGGGCTGATGCAATTGGTCAAAACAGAAGGATTAAAGATCGCAACCTAGCGCGCAACTCAGGTAGCGCATTTCAGCGGTGCCGATCTGCGCTTCTCATTGCTAGAACGATGCTGGCGAAAAAATGGCTTGCTGGCAGATGATGCGTGGCGACAACTTACACACGATTTTTTTCATTTTCAGCTTCTCCTTCACTTTGCTGCGGAGAGAGGCACCATATTGAGGTCAGGTATGTCAATTTCCTCGCTGACAAGCACCATCAACCGGTTACAACGGGAGCTGGCGGACATTTCCAGGGGCATAAGCCAGGAGGTAAAAAAAGAAGCCGACCTGATCGGTCGTATTGGCCAGATCCAGCGTTCAATAACCAAGAACACGTCAGTAAGCACCTTGAATAGCAAGCTCAGTGAAATTGCGCGTAAACAAAAAGATGTAGCTTCGGTTGCGAGCAAAAAAGCAACACTTGCAAAAAAGGAGGCTGAAAAGAACAGCCAGCTATTGAAAGCGAAGCTAGATCTAGCAAAGGAGGAGGAGCGTGAACGCAAACGCATTTCAACAGCCAGGGAACGCGAAATCCGAAAGGAGAACGACCTCGTACGACAAGGGCAAGCAGCTCATTTGCTTTTGCAGCGTCAGCTCAATGCAGAGCGCGCTGCCAGCAGCAAGCTTACTAAGGCCCACTCCTCAGTAGCCTCTCTAGATGACGAACCAAAGATTAAGTACGACCTGTTTATCTCTCATGCTTCTAACGATAAAGACGACTTGGTCGAGCCTCTTGTAAAAGCTCTTCAAGCACTGGAAGTGAAGGTGTGGTACGACAAATTCACTCTCAGGGTCGGAGACAGCCTGCGCAAGAAGATCGACCAAGGGCTATCGAATTCTCGTTTCGGCACTGTGGTCCTGTCATCAGCGTTTTTTGCTAAGCAGTGGCCTCAGTACGAATTGGACGGGATGACCGCTCTGGAGATGGATGGCAGGAAGATGATCCTCCCTATATGGCACAAAACGTCCAAAAGCGAGGTTATCAAATTTAGCCCCACCCTAGCCGACAAGGTTGCGCTCAACTCGTCGCTTATGACGATCGAGGAAATTGCTAAGGAGCTAGCGGAAGTAGTGCTTGAACGGTAAGCCCAATGAGCGGAAGTAGTGCTTGAACGGTAAGCCCAATGAGCGGATCAATTACGCGACCGCCGTTATCCAGATCCTGACCGAACCGTGCATCGTTAAGCGCACCAACGTACCAAGCATTAGCCTCAGCAGCCATATTGCCGTTCGGTTCGAGCAGACAGTCGTATAAAAGCAAGTTCGGGGCGATTTTGGCGGAACACTCGCAAGCCATGCTTGATGAAGTGGCGAGGCAGCTGAATAGCCGGCCTCGAAAAACACTAAATTACCAAACGCCAGCGGAGCTATTTACCCAATCTGTTGCGTCGACCGGTTGAATCCACAACCACAAGCGGACGTTCGAATCAGGCCCGCTTATGGCCGGAAAAACCAAAGCAACGAGATAAAAATTTACTTTTTCGCGAAATCCCTCACAGCCTCAGATTTTACTCCTGGTGCTCGAGCAATCTCTTCCACTAAGACTTTTCGCAATTCTTCAGCACTTTTCGAACTGAGAAATCTAGCATTACGATCATAGTCAATTATAGCCTCGTCAAATCGGCCAGAATCAGCGAGGGCGAGGATTCTCGTCGTTCGGACAAGAGCAAATTCGAGAACACCTTCGTCTGCATCATCATTCTGAGGAGGCCGGTGCAATCCGTCTAAAGTTGTTAACGCCTCCCGGGAGTCGCCACTGCGCAGTAGCCATTCCGCTAGCAATGCGCGATACCAAACCGTATGGCTATTCTTCTTTTGGCTATCCAGCAAACTCTTGGCTTCGGGATAACGACGGCTCGCCATGGCAAACCCAATCTCTCTACGAGGGCTAAATGATTGCTGCTCACGCTCGTCAGAAGATGCCAGCCTAGATAATAGAGTTCGGATTTCTTCCTTTAGACCTTGGTCGTGAATCGAATCACGAAAGCGATCTATCAAACAAGCAACCAGAATATCCATAACAAAGGGGTTCGTTGGAGCGATGCGTAGTGCTCCTCGAGCATGTTGTTCAGCTTCCTGCGCTCGGCCCTGCTCCAAAAGTGAGGCCGCTAACTCCCGAAGAACATGGAAGTCACCGGTTCCTCCGTTACCCAACGCTACCATCAGCTGTTGTTCCGCTCCACGGAAATCACCAGCCAAACGCTTTTCGAAGCCTCGGATAAACGCAGCAATCTTTCGTGTCTTACCGCTTGCGATTCTGTCAAGTTCGGTATAACTAAACTCTTTCAGAGTGTCGTTGTTCTTACGAACCCCCACAAGGCCTAATATCCTTAGCACTTCAACGATGCCTTCGTCACTGAGCGCAATCCTGTTTTCAAACGCAGCTTTAGCTTTTTCAGCAGCCGGAATGAACGCTCTTTCATCGTATAGTTTACGAGCGACACGTAACTGTTGAGCAGCAAGTAAAGGTTTACTTACTAGCACACTGCTGAATTCGCCATCCGCTCGGATTGCTGCAGCAATAGAAGCCCGAAGGGCTAAATAGGAACCGCCTTCAAGATTTTGTGCTTGATCCAAAATAGAAACAAGATTTTTACGAACTGGCACCAATAATCCTTGAAGACCTCGATGTTTTTTCCACCGACGCATTACCAATCTTAGATGGGAAGCGGCTCGTAGGTTTTCTCCCGAATCCTCAAGCATGCCGTAATCTAAAAGCTTGGCGAGCGATGCGGAAACATCTTCGTAATGCTCGTCATTGGTAAATCCGAATAAGACATCCTCTGGCGTAGCACCTCCCAATTCGTCAACAAGAATAATGATAGCCTTTTCGACATCAGACAAAGGAACGTTCTCAAGCGCTTTCTCGACATACTCTTCCAATGCCGACTTGCCATCTTTAGATGACAAATCTATCTTAAAACGAGCCACACCAGCCGCTTTCATTAACTTCGCAGAAAGTTCTAAAAGACCCGGATGTCCGCCAACAGATGCGACCACCTGATCTATTAAGATTTCCGACGCTGCACTGTTAGAATCATCGCACAAAAGCTCAAAAAGGTGCCTCGCATCTTTATCGTCAATACTGTTTAGCTTTAAGTAGGGAATATCACCAATTGACGCTAATGACCTCGGCCCAGGGCCACGGACGGTAGAAACTGCCAAGACAGGATAGCTAGGACTTGAGGCTCTAATTGCACTTAGCAACCATTCCTCGAAATTACCATCAGAGTTAACTATATCGTTTGAGAAAATTACGACAACGACCTGCTTTGATTTTTCGATCTCACCAAACAGTCGCGACAACTCTAATGTTTTTTCTGCAGAAGTGAGCTCAAGAAAAGATTCGAGTTTTTTTAAAGAGGCACTCCAATCAGGTGCCGGCTCGAAATACTCAAGCAATCGCTCGTAAAGTACAGCTTCGCCCTCGTATGATCCTAATTCAATCTGCACCCAGTGCTTTGGAATGAAAGGATATAGATCCTCATATGCGCGCCCTAATAAGCGACGTTTTCCAATTCCACTTATGCCAGAAATCATTACCGCAGATGGCCTGGCAGCCGATCGGTCTCTTAACATTGACTTCAGAGTGGAAAGCTCGTTGTCTCTGCCAATAAATCGAGCGGATGAGATCACATCTTGCGTAATGAGCATTGAGCGAATTCTTAGCCCCACGAGTTTTTGAACCATTAAGGTCTGTACAACAAACGGGCGTAGCCAAGGATCTAGCATGTCGCGCGGGGTTTTATCTAATGGAAAAATCGCAACGCTAGTAATTTTCCCCTCAAAAAACATATGCTTGGCATATCTGATTTCTTTTTGAACCCAAGGTGAATCTAAAGCATTCTGCGAATAGAACAGGACAAATACCTCAGAACTCCCCAACGCCAAAAGTATCTCATCAGCCGAATCACCAGTCGGCTCAAAAGTTCTTTCGTCACAATGACAAAGCGCGCTGCCAAGCGCATCGGCCACGCCCTTTACGAAACCTTTATCCTTGCTGCTGTGCGACAGAAAAGCCTTGCTCATTACGGCTCCTTGCTAAACCGACCGATAGTTATTTGGCAATCATAATCGTAAAAACGTTTCAACCGATACTTAATAACGAGTACACCTGTCCGATTACCTACTGCGCCGCACGCACGCTCCTCAGATCAACATTCAGAGTATATGCCGGAAGGCGGCGGTGAGTCGAAAGGTAAAGCCGGTTGAACGGGGGGGCGTGATCACAATGCGCGATCACTCAATCTATATCAAGTAAATGCCGTTAACTGAAACTGAAATCAGTCGAATATCCCTCTTCGGCGAGGAGCATGTCTGGTGTTGAGGGTCCGCTATTGGCCTAGGCTGCGTAAAAACAGTTATGAGTGCTGGTTGCGTTCGAAAGCGTTTTTACACAGCCTCGACCGATTTCCGCCTGTCAGGACCGACCGCTCTGGGTCGGAAGCAGCCTCTGAGCAAGTCAGAGATTCTTGTGGGCACCCCTGGGGCAAGATCGACCAGAGTGGGTGTTGGAAATCGCGAAGGTTTTCCCATGGATTGGGGTTTTTCTTGCCGTTGTCACCTCCAGATGAATGGCAAAAGGGCGTCCGCAATGACCGGTGACGCACTGCGCGTCGACGGCGGTGTTGTCGACATTATTTACGGATGCATCTGCGTCGCCGCCAATGAGCCAGACGTTCACAAGCGGCAGCCCCTCGCAGAACGCCATCCACAGGAGCCGAAGTTACTGTGCAATTCACGAGCACCTTGGCTCTCCGTCAGAACGGGGTCACGGCGCCCGCGCTGGCAACTTATCCGTCAGCCGTGGGGAAGATGCATCCGCCCTTACGTATTAGCGCTTTCACCTCTTCAATCGTCTGTATTGGGTTCTGGTTCAACTGCTCAAAGAGCTTAGAGCCCTGACGCACGTACGATTGCGAATCGTGTTTCGCACTCCACATCACAATGTTCAGCAGGATGGGAACGAGGTCTATGCCCTTCTCCGTCAACTCATAAAAATCCTTGCGCCGGTCATCGGGGATGGGCTCTTTTGAAAGAACTCCCTGCTCCTCAAGAAAGGCCAGACGAGACGCGAGGACGTTGGTCGCAATTCCCTCCTCCGATTTAAGGAACTGGCCATAGGTCTTTTTCCCGGTAAAGACGATGTCGCGGATGATCAGCAGCGACCATCGGTCACCGAATATCTCCACGCCGTAATTCACTGCACAGTGAGACCGGAAGGCCTCTTTAGGTGTCGTTTTCATCACTGGATTCTAGCATCGCTTGCACATAGCAAGTAACATCTAGGCATATCACTTGCTTTTTACAAGTGAAAAGACCAGCATGATTTCCACTGGGTCACAGACACCCATTTTGCGGTTGGCATCAGCGTCACGGCTGAGCACAAACGCCAGCACCTCTCGTATCACATTGCTGAAAAAGGACCATCACATGCACGTTTTCGTTACCGGAGGCACCGGCCATTCTGGCCCGTACATCATCTCCGACCTGATCGCTGCCGGCCATGAGGTCACTGCACTGGCTCGGTCCGATAAGGCCGCAGCGTCAGCTATTGCGTTGGGGGCCAACGTTCGTCGCGGCAGTCTTGAGGATCTCGACGGGCTTAAAGAGGCTGCCGCCGCTTCGGACGGCGTCATCCACGTTGCGCACCGGCAGGACCTAATGCCCACTGGCGGGATTAACGCAGTTGCGGCGGCAGAAGTTGAGATCATGCTTGCCTATGGCCAGGCACTGGCCGGAAGCGGAAAGCCGCTGGTTGTCTCTGGCAGCGTCGGCTCGCCAGGGTGGGAGGGCCTGGGCCGGCCGGCCACTGAACAGGACCTGCCCCTTCCCGGCGGCGACCCGCACAAGAACACCCTGCGGGTTCGGAACATTGTCGAAACCACAGTGATCGGTCTTGCCGAAAAGGATATACGGTCTTCGATCGTACGAATCCCCGAGATCATGCACAGCTCCACCGATAACGCCGGTTTCCTTCCGTTGTTGATCGGGCTGGCAAAGGAGAAGAGGATCGTCGGCTACCCCGGAGACGGCGCCAATCACTGGGGAGCCGTGCACGCACGTGATCTCGCCACCGTGTTTCGCCTCGTGTTGGAGAAAGGCGCCGCAGGCAGAAGCTGGCATGCCATCGCTGATGTGGCTGTCCCTTACCGCCAAATCGCCGAAGCCATTGCCAGTCGGTTAAATCTGCCGGCCGTGCCCATTCCCGCAGACGTGCTGATGCTACCTGGCTATTTCGGGTTCCTTGCGAACCTGGTCACGCTGGACACCCCGACATCAAACACTATCACGCGCCAGCTTCTTGGCTGGGAACCGGCCCAGCCCGGACTCTTCGCCGATCTTGATAACGGTCATTACTTCCCGGCCGACTGACGAGCCAACGTCAAACCGTTGGGACGCACTGCGCCCAGCGGATGGTGTTTGTAAAACCGCGTCGGCGTAACCCATCCAGAAAAGACAGAAATACCTGATTTCAGAACGGAGACAGCTCATGAGCACTATCAGCATCATAGGTTCCGGGGGCATGGCGACATCAATCGCCGGCCGGATCGCCAAGTCCGGCAAAACCGTCGAGGTCATTAACCGCGATCCCGCCAAGGCCCAGGCACTGGCCGACAAGCTCGCATCCGGGACAATCACACGGGCTTACGGAGACAGGCCTACGGGTGACATCGTCATCCTCGCCGTGCCATACACCAGTGCGTTGGTGGTACTGGCCGACTTTGGAGAGGCCCTTGACGGCAAGGTGATCGTCGATATCACCAACCCGGTCGCTCCCGACCTCTCGGGCCTCGTCACGCCCCAAGGCAGTTCCGGCGCACAGGAGATTGCCAAGGGCGCCCCGTCCGGCGCGCATGTCGTCAAGGCGTTCAATACGCTTTTCGGCCACGTACTCGCCAAGGGTGAACGACTGGATGCATTCATCGCGGCGGACGATGCCGATGCGAAGACACGCGTCTCGACGCTACTGGAAAGTCTCGGACTGCGTCCATTGGATGTCGGCAGCTTGCAAATGGCACAGTCGCTGGAGTGGCTTGGACTGATGATGATCGGCCTCGCTAAAAACGGCGCCGGAACTTGGGACATCGCAACGAAAGTCGATATCGGGTGAGCGATTGACACCAAGTCCTCACTCTCAGGCCCACATCGTGTCCGATCGAATTGGACACGATGCCAGGTAACGGAAATAGAGAGATTTCAATGAGCACACTAGAGAATGTCCAGACTGTAAAAGACTTTCTTGCCGCCGTCAGCCGCGTCGATAAGCCAAGTTTGCTGGCGTTGTCTGACGAAGACATCGAATGGGTCATTCCGGGCGAGGATTGGCCTCTGGCGGGCACGTACCGCAGGCACGAAGGCTTGGCCCTTCTGCTTCAGAAAGCCTCACAAATACAAACCTCATTTCCGGAGCCACCCAACTTTGTAGCCCAAGGAGATCGAGTTATTGTGATCGGATTTGCCACTGGGAAAGTAAACGCCACGGGCAAGACGTTCGAAGACCACTTTGTCTTTGCCGTGACTGTCCACACTGGCAGGGCGAAACACATCCGCGAATACGTCGACACGCAAGCATTTGGCAAGAGCCTCCAAAAAAACGAGAGCGGTTCGTCGCGCGGTAAACATAGAGTGGCAGCTATCGGCCAGGAGCGGACGTCCAGCCCACCACTTTTCTTCATGCAAAAGCTGCCGACAGGAAGGCAATCTTGAAAAGGATTCAAACTCGCCTGGCGATTTCTCAAACGTCAACATACGGAAATAGATTCGTGCAGATTCATATTATCTACACCCGAACAGTCATATTGCTCTCCAAGCATCCTTACCAATCATGGAGAGAAATTCAAAATCAGTACCCTGACTACATGACTTCACTCGGCCCTTGGGAAGAAGATACGGTCATCGAATATCTTGCAGATGAATACCCAGAGCTTTCCCCGCATCCGCAAGAGCAAGTCAATGCGTTCATAGCAGATACTCAAGAGGTAAGGGTGCTTACTTTTGCCGCGTAAAACGTCTTATCGACCATTCTCAGAAGCTCGCCCTGGACGTCCGCTTTGGGTCGAAAGCAGCCGGCTGCGACAGACCGCTATCGGCCAAAAGCGGCCCATCGAATAAGGTGGAAAACGGGCTCAAGTGGACGTTTACACAAGACCGGCTTCCGCGAGGAACACGTTTCATTCGGGCTCCGGTGTCATTAGCAGGATTTCGGAACGCAGTATGGCAATGGACGACATTCTTCACGGTGCGCAATTCGTCCATTAGTGACCATTTTTGATCGCCAGACCTTTGTTGTTCACAACCGGACGCTTTGGTTTAGGGCTCACGCGTGTAGACGCCCATGGCTTTGCCATGTACTTCAATTTCTGCCTCGAAGGTCAGATCAAGGCGCTTGGCGAGACTAAGGGATGACTCATTGCCATGAGTGATGAGTGCCCGGATCCTCGGCTCTCGACGAACCTCTAGGGCATAATGCATAGCTGCTGCCGCTGCCTCGCTCGCGAATCCTTGTCCCCAGAATGCACGATAAGTGTTCCAGCCAAGCTCCATCACAATTGACCCGTCGCGAAAGAATGCTCCAACATTCCCCACGAGTTGACCAGTCTGCCGCACCTCTACCGCCCACCAACCAGCACCATCCAGTAGCCATAGTCCCGCGTGTGAGTTGAATATCCGCCACGCTGTTTGGCGGTCAGCCAAGGCGAGATGGGCCGCACTTTCAGGATTCGCCAGATGTTCCGCGAATGCATCGAAATCATCGCGCCTGTATTCACGAAGCGTAAGACGCTCAGTCTCAAGGCATGGCATGGAAGTGGTAAACGCGTAATTCATGTTGTGAACTCCTTGTATAAACTCGTGCTCATTACTCGTTTTTAACATGATTCAGATAGGGCCGCTGGGTTACCGGTGATACGCCAGCCGCATCGGGTGTGGAGGGGCCGCTCGAACGGCAACAGATGTATTGATACGGTTCGCTTTGGTCGCGAGGCGATCATTACAACGATCTGACTTGCGTCGGACTTAGCGCCTGACGACAGGCTGCGTCGGCCATGGGTTCATGATTGAATGTCCGCTACGGGTCGAAAGCGGCCATTTGCGCGTTTCCTGCCCGCCCATCAAGATCTCTTGGCAAAGAAGACTACGCACCAATTCAAGGAGGATTGACCCCTTGAAGGTTCAACAGCTCACGCACCTGCCGCCACAAATGGCTACCCTTGAGAAAGAAGCAGTTGCAGAAGGCTTCAGGTTTCTCACCAGACTGATTTCAGAATGGAATTCCGGCACCAATCGCTTCGATGCGCCCGGCGAATCCCTCATGGCGGCGTATCTGAACCAGCGCTTGGTGGGCATTGCGGGTTTGTGTGTTGATCCGTTCACGCATGACCGTACAGGAAGGTTGCGACGTGTGTATGTGGCGCCTGCATCACGTGGGCAGCAGGTTGGCCGCAGACTGGTAAGCGCATTGCTTGCCCACGCCGCGTTGCACTTTGAAAGTGTGCGTCTGTACACCGACACCTCAGAGGGGAGCGCTTTTTATCTGCGCTGCGGCTTCACTCGAACAGACGACGCTCACGCGACCCACATAGTCCAGATCAAAAACCTCTAAGTTTTTTTGGCTATCGTCCAGAATCTACCCGGCGCGACCTTAGGCCTGGAAGATTCTTTACGTGCAGTCTGTCCAACTCGCTCAGACCTTCGCGCCACAGTCTTCATCACCTTCTCCATGCACCTTGAAGCTGATCGGGCCCATCGTCGGCCAAGGCTTCGCGCAAGCCAGCGATGTCCAGCGGCCGGCAGTAGGCCGGACGAGCCCGCTCGAAACGATGACCTTCTGCGAGGGCACCCGCATCGACCACATCAAACCCGAACCGCTCATGCAGTTCGATGACCCTACGCTTGGCGTCCGCGTCATCACCCGCAATCGGCAATGCCCGGCGCCACATCGAACTGTCCGGATGTGAATGTGCAATGAGATCGCGCTCCAGAATGGCGTTGAATGCTTTGACCACCCTGGCACCGCAGAGACGCCGCGCCAATATCTCGCTGGTGGTGCTTTCATGGTTGTCCAGTTCGGCGATCTGGCCGTCACGCTGGGGATAGTAGTTACCAGCATCCAGCACGATTGTGCCGGTAAACGCCTGTACTGGCAGCTCTGAGTAGCGGCCAAAAGGAATAGCGAGTAACACCAGGTCGCCAAAGGTTGCGGCCTGCTCGACCGTTCCGACCTGACATCCCAGCGATGCGACAGTGCTGGTTAATGTATGGGGCCCGCGCGAGTTGCTGAGCATGACCTCGCACCCATTTTTCATGGCGAGGGCAGCGATTGCCCCACCGATGAATCCCGCTCCGATAATGCCTATTCGCATTGTTCCACTCCTGCTTTCCAGAGAGATATTGCTGAAAGGCCCTTGCCCGTCAGCTCGATAGTCAGGATGCTATTTGAAATCGGGCGGATTAAATATTGGCTTTAGATTGCGATAGTCGAAACCATGAGTATTGAATGATGGACCAATTGCAAAGCATGGCCGTGTTTATCAAGGCCGCAGACAGCGGCTCATTCTCCGCGGCCGCAGTAGCTCTGGGCATTTCTTCGCAGATGGCTGGCAAACATGTCAGCTCTCTGGAAGAGCGTCTGGGCGTGAAGTTGCTAAATCGCACGACACGTCGGCAAAGCCTGACCGAGATCGGCCAGCAGTATTACGAACGCTGCAAGCGCGTGCTGGCCGAAGCCCAAGCCGCCGACGCCGTGGCCGAGAACTACACGGAAGCGCCACGTGGCCGGTTGCGCATCAGCGCCCCTGTGACCTACGGCACCTACTGCCTGATGCCACTGTTGAACCGCTACCTGCGTCGGTATCCGGAGGTAAAGGTAGAACTGTCGCTCAATGACCGCTTCGTGGATCTTGTCGATGATGACTTCGAGGTCGCGATCCGGATCGGGAAGCTGGACGACTCCAGCCTTATCGCTCGTCCATTGGCCCCCTACCGGCTAATTGCCTGCGCCGCCCCAAGTTACCTTGCCGAGCACGGCACCCCACTGTCGCCCGACGACCTCACCGGTCATCATTGCCTGGGATCAAACGCCTGGCCCGCGACGGTGTCAGGCGAGTGGAGAATGCTGGGCGGAGAAAATCTGCAACAGCTCGCCCGGCAAAGTCGGCTTCAAGTCAACGATGCACGCGCACAGCGTGCTGCGGCCTGCGACGGTTTGGGCATTATCGTGGGGGCTGAGATCATGCTCGCAGACGATATTCGTGAAGGTCGCCTGGTACGCCTCTTTCCCCAGCTCCAGACACCAGCACGACCGGTTCACCTGTTGTATGCGAGCGACCGGCGTATGCCGCCCAAGCTGCGCAGCTTTATCGAACAAGTGGTGGCAGAACTTGAAATTGATCCGGGTTCAATGAGGTGACGGTGTAGACGGGGGCCCAGCCAGCGTTTGAGATCCGACGCCGTCGATAAAGACCCCAGGCTTGGTTGGCCAACCACGCTTGTCGAAAAGGAAGGCTCAACCGGCAAACTGCGTGAATTTTATCTGGCCCATTGGTTAGCATCAGCTGACATCGACAATGTAGGCCGGGCGAGCACCGACAAATCAAGGAAGAAGAGAAGCAGCAATATAACGTTGCGGTACTAGGCTGGCGTTGTGCAGTCCAGGACCACCTTGGCGTATTAGAAGCGCAAAAAGTGATTGACCGTCTGTGCGGCGGGCTGATTTAGCGTTGAGTGTACGGCAGTGACCCAAGTCCGGAATTGAACCTGAGGAATCTGGAGTGTCGGCTATCGGCCAAAAGCAGTCATTTAGACCAGTAGGACCCTTTTCCTCTTCTTGCACACTGCATTCCCTTTAGATCTCAAGGAAACAAATGCACGGATGGCTCGTATCGAATAGTCGTCTTTGAAGCCTGACCAATCGGAACAGACGGTCGCCGTCAGCATTCAAGACCACCCTGAATCAATTTAGAGCTTGATCTTTAGGGCGAGTTTGTCTTACCAGGGCAAACTATTAGATATGGATGCCTATTTCCAAACCCAAGAGAGCCGTAGCTTGGACGGCTCCTATACTCACCACCGGAGATCATTTGGTCAGCCAGGACTCAACCTCTGCGCTACCAAACTGGGCTTTCCACGCCTTGAGCAACTTATGGTTTCCGCCCTTCGTTTCCACTACTTCGCCTGTAAGCGGGCTCTTGTAGACTTTTACCGAGCGTGCCTTGCGAGTCGCTTTCTCGGCAACTGCCGGAGCGTTCCTCCGGCTTTTGCCACTTTCCGGATCCAGAATGTTGACTACGTCACGCAAGCTAAAACTGTATTCACCTAACAGGTCTCGCAGTTTTGATTCAAATTCGATTTCTTTCTTCAAGCCGCTGTCGTTTTTCAGCGTTTCCAGTTCGGCCAGTTGAGCGGCAAGCTGTTGTTCGAGTTTGCGGAACTCGGCGAGACGAGACATGTGAAGCTCCTTAATCCTAATGATGGCACTGCTGGTATCATCCTAGTTGAAAGCCTAGGGCAAGTCAGCACGCGCGCGGCAAGATAATTAGGCATCGTCTCGCCTAAAGGTTCATCAGGCACGCGGTTCACAGCTAACAAAGCTGTTACTGACCCTCGGCTGATGAACCGCTGACCTAGGGGTGAAGATCATTGACTCGCTCTGCTGCAAGTTGGACGCCGACTTCGTATTTGTGAACAACCAGCCTGGCGTTATCTGCATCACGCAATTTCAGTGATGCCACACACGTCTGCCATTAGGTCAGCGCCCAAGCGCATCAATCTCCAGTCCTAGCCCAGGATCGGTGACACACCTGCGATGGTATTTCCAGAAATCACATTGATGGAGGGATGGTATTAGTCGCCCACTGGCCCCAGCAGTCGGTAGTAATGCTTAGCGAATTGCGCCTCCGCGCTTCGCCCCTCGCGTTGAGCGCACAGTGCACTGGCGATATGCCAATCCCGAGCCCTCAGCCGGCTCAGCCAGGTGCGGAGATAAACCGCATCACAGCATGCGAAATTTCGACTTTCCCCTGAGCGTCCTGCCGCAGGGATGATAGATAGCTAAGACAGTATGGAATTATTCGGACAGGATCAGGGTCAGCCCGGCACTACTTCCACATGAACGATCCGCCCTTCAGCAACGTCGTTCACCAAGCATTGAAGACGATCCTCTTCACGCTGGAACATGGCAATCATACGGTGCAGAGCCTGAGCGTCAGGATCATTGCCGGCTTGGCTCAGCCGCTCTGCAATCCTCATGAGCTCAACGGCCGACCACTTGAGATCAGCTGCTAGACCCTGCAAATCTCTGCGTAGGTTTTGGTTTGGATTGTTCATGTCGGCTTCCTCTTGCCCCTTCCCTATATGGCTTTGACCGTCCACAGCTGATCCAGCCGAGTCGTATAGCTCTGGCTCATCAAGTCGCGACGCATGGCCCATCCAGGGTTTCTGGGCACGCTGGCAACACGGAGCGTTCCTCTTCCCCACCTGCTATTGATGTCATCCAGTACTCCCATCAATGTATCGGCAATGGCTGGCTGTGAATGAGCGAATAGGTCATCGGTGAACTCATCAGGCTGACGCAGATCCATCAGCAAGACCTCGGCCTTGCTGTACTTGAAACCTGGCCTAAACAGGCGATTCACCGCCTCGGTGGCAGCCTTGGTCATGAGTCGCACATCATTGGTGGGATACGGCAACTCGACCAAAGCCCCACTGGCGTACTTGGCCTCTTCGGGATTGAACATCCCTGTACGGATGCTGACGCGGATCTTCTTGCACAGTGAGTTCTGCGCCCGAAGCTTTTCAGCCGCGCGCTGGGTGTACGTGGCCACGGCTTCTTTGATCGGCTCAATGTCGGTCAAGCGACTGCCGAACATCCGGCTGCAGCAGATCTCTTGTTTGGGCGGATCAGCTTCTCCGAGCTCCAGGCATGACGTGCCGGCAAGCTCGCGAGCCGTCTTCTCGATCACGACGCTGAATTTCTGCCGGAGTGTCCAGGCATCGGCCTTCGCCAAGTCCATCGCAGTCTTGATGCCCATGACCTCAAAATGCGCTTTCATCCGCTTACCGACACCCCACACTTCACCGACCTCGGTGTTGCGAAGCGTCCAGTCACACTTGAACTGATCGCAGAGATCGACGACACCACCTGTCTTATCGAGCAGCCGTTTGGCTGTGTGATTCGCTAGCTTGGCCAAGGTCTTGGTACGCGCAATCCCGACGCCTACCGGGATGCCGGTGTACTTGAAAATGGTCGCTCGTAGCTTGCGGCCAAACGCTGTGAGATCGCCAGGCACACCGGTCAGATCAGCAAAGGCTTCATCAATTGAGTACACCTCAAGGGCTGGCACCATGGACTCAATGATCATCATGACGCGCTCACTCATATCGCCGTAGAGCGCGTAGTTGCTGCTAAATGCGACCACGCCATTTCTACGCAGATGGTCTTTGATCTGGAAAAACGGCTGGCCCATTTTCACAAATGGTTTTGCATCGTAGGAGCGCGCGATCACGCAGCCGTCATTGTTCGAAAGCACTACGATGGGAGTCTTCGCAAGATCGGGTCGAAAGACGCGCTCGCAGCTCGCATAGAAGCTGTTGCAGTCGATCAGCGCAAAGACCGGCTCAGGTTTTGTCATGATCGCGAACGCTGTATTTGACGACGCCCCATATGACGAGTTCGTCCCCTTCCATCACGTGACGCGCGGGATATTTGGGATTTTCGGACATGAGGATCACCTCGTTCTCACGCATGTGCAGACGCTTGCAGAGTGGTTCCGTGTTGAGCGCCGCAATTACGATGTCACCGTGCTCGGCATACAGGCTGCGATCAACAATCACTAGGTCGCCATGGTAGATGCCAGCGCCTTGCATGCTGTCGCCATCGATCTTCACGAGGTACACATGAGGCGCGCGGATGTCGAATAGCTCGTCCAGGGAGATATGCTTCTCGATGTGATCCGCCGCCGGCGATGGAAAGCCTGCAGGGACATGAAACGAGTAAAGGGGCAGTTTATCGCCGCCCGCTGCCACTGGGCCGATGATCGTGACGCTCATGATGCAAACCTTGAGATTGATTAACTGTACGTATATACAGTTAACGATTTACGCTGCTTGCGGTCAATCTCATAAGCAGGAAATTTCGACGGGTGACAGCATGTGTGGACGGTACTCGATCTACGAATCCATGGATCACTACCTCAAGGAGCTCGCTCCAAAGCAGCTGGTGATCAATGGATACGATCTCTGGCCGATTGAACGCTACAACGTCGCGCCGACGACACGCGTGGAGATCATCCGTCCAACTGCGGGCGGGTTGAGTGTCGACAAGGTGAAATGGGGATGGGCTCCATTCTGGGCCAAAGGCAAGCGCCCTGATCCGATAAACGCCAGGGTCGAGACGGTCATGACGGGAAAGTTCTTCAAACAGCTGTGGCCAAACGGACGTATTTTGGCACCGGCTAACGGATGGTACGAGTGGGTCAAAGATCCCATCGATGCGAAGAAGAAACAGCCTTACTTCATCACGTTGAAAGAGCAGATTCCGATGTTTTTTGCGGGGTTGGCTCAAGTGCACCAAGGCCTTGAACCGGAGGAGCGAGACGGCTTCGTCATCATCACTGCTGCGAGCGATCAAGGGATGGTCGACATCCATGATCGCAGACCATTGGTGCTCGCTCCCGAGCATGCGCGTGAGTGGATAGATCCAGAAACGTCACCTGAGCGTGCGGCAGAGATCGCAATCGAGCACTGCCGCCCCGTCGCGGATTTTAACTGGTACAAAGTTGGAAAGGATGTCGGCAATGTCCGTAACCAGGGGCCGCATCTGATTGAGCCCGTTGAAGTGAAGCGTGAGGGCCCAGAGGAACAGTAATTTGGTGTGGAGCGAGGTATGACGTTGATCAATGAACCGCAATCGCGACTGTTTTTCGCGCTCACATGCTCACCTGCTCTTAGAAAGATGATTTCCCAATGGAGGGCATCACTTTCGCTTCGGGTCGGTAGGCCAGTTCCTGCTACTAATTTTCATCTCACGCTACTTTTTCTCGGCGATGTCAATAAGGCCCAGATCGCAGACATTTGCGCAGCCGCATCGAAGATTAAGGTGCCAGGGAAGCCGTTGACGCTAGCTCTTGACCGGCTGGATGTATGGCGTAAATCAAAGGCATTGGTGCTGACCCCAGACGATGCTCCGCCAGAACTGATGCGGCTCTCATACGCGCTAGACCAAGCAATGTTGAAATTTGCGGACGATAAGGGGGCAAAGGAATTTCGGCCTCACCTCACCTTGTCGCGCGATTATCAGTCTGCAGTTCCAGAGGCAGGCAGTCCGCCGGAGTTTTTTCTCAGAGCCGACCGCTTCGGGCTTTACCGATCTCACAAAGGGCAGTACACCCTCATAGCAGATTGGCCGCTCGTTCAACCTGCAGATGGAGCTCAGACAGCTAGGGTAAGCTCGTGATTGCGAGTTTTCCCACTCACCGACGAGGCATAGTCTTGTGAGCGAACGTGCACAGCGAAATGCTCCAACAGCAGAGCTCATCAGGAGTATGCGTGAGGTCGCCTCGACCCTGAACAGCTCCTACACTTCCTTGTTAAGCGCCTCAGTGCGCTTGGCGGAAGCCGGTCAAGATCAAGAAGCCATCCGGCTCATTGAGCTGGCAAAAAGCATTCAAGGCGCAGAGGCAAAGATTCGCCAGCATGCAAAGGATGCAGGGGTGGGAAAGATCGTGCAGATGAGCGAGCACTGACCTGCGCGCTTCAGCTTCCGGGGATGCTTTAAAATAACAAAAGGATTTTAAAATGAAGGACGAATTTACAACTGCATATACAAACGTCATCGAGAACCAAGTCGAGATGGCAGCTACAATCGAGGCTACCGTCGGCGCCGCCTTCAACCAAGGGCATGCTTTAGAAGCTGAGGACGTGCTTGCTAAGCTGGATGCGCTCAATTCCCGAGTGTCAGCCTTGGCGCAATATCTCTCCGAGCAATGCGCCAAAAGATCCTAACGCCCCTATGGCTCAGCCATTAGCTTGAACCAGGCGGAATTCCTCCCATTGGAATTTTTCAATCGCTGCTTTTCTTGCTCGGTTGAATGAGCTGGAACGTCTCTTTAGGAAGTTCTTTCTTCTCTTCAGCCATGATGTTTTCCGCTGACGTGATACCTGGTTGAGCACCATCCAGCCCCAGCGGTTCACAGCAAATACCTTAGAGGAACTTCGAGAACGAAACCCCGCCCCTAAGAAATCGACCCTTGGAGTCCCCGCGCCTAGTCGAAGAATTCGATTAGCTCTGCGGCTATGAGATTCGGAGCTTCTTCTTGCAGATAGTGCCCAGCGTTGCTGATGACATTCCCGCTCATGGCTACCACGAAAACTCGGAGTGCATTCACGATGTTGTCACCTACGCCACGTTCCGCACCCAACTCGAATTCGGGATTTCCATAGGCACTTCACCGCGCTTGCGGTTCGCAGCGATCCCCTCAGATGAAAATGCGGCCTGGTAATAGCCCGTGGCTGCACGCAACTCACCGGGCCGCAACACTTAAGAGGATCGCCTGTTCTCGAAATCAATCGTGAAACGGTACCCACATCATTTTGACTTCGACATTCAGGAAACCAGATTGCACAGTCGGATCATCATTCGCAATCTTGGTAGCTTCCTCAAGGTCCGCCGCTTTGAAAATCGTCATGCCGCCGTCTGCCAGCACGCCATTAAGGCCGCCTGCTTTTTCCATAAATGGACCGCTGAGAACGGTCTGGCCTTTCTCATGCATCTCGATCATGTAGTTCACGTGCACCATGAACTCTGGCTGCTCGTTGTACTTAACGCCAGGAACCCATTTCGGGCCAGGGGTTTGGAAAGCTACAAAGTAGTGTGGGCCGTTTTCGTCAACCATCGTTTCAACTCCGGAAAAGTAATTTAAGGCAACAAGAAATCATCGTTTGGACTGGGCCCGAGCAGCGATTTCAAGCTGCAGCATTTCGCTGAAATTCATTTGTGGAGCGATAACTCCTTAAATGACTTTAATGCAGGCAGGAGCACCCGTCAAGTATTTATGGAGCGAAACAATCAAAAATAAAATCGTCTCAATGGGCCAGAATATTTTTGGAAAAAAGGGAGCTGCGAACGATAGCCCGATGCTCCCCTTCCCTACTCGTTACCGTTGCGTGGTTGTCGGTCGCGGGCTTTCCCAGCCACCGCCGATGGCACGGAAAAGACTGACTGCTGCGCGGGCAGAATCAGCTTGAGTGCTGTTCAAACCGTCCCTGGCCACCAGCAGATCCTTGTTGGCATCCAACACGTCAGTGAGCGGCGTTGCGCCGGCCTTGTAGGCTTTCTCGGAGAGATCGCGCGCGCGCGTCAGTGCAGCGACTTCTTCCGTTAACTCATCGGTACGCTCCTGCGTTTGAGACAGAGAAACCAGCGCATTTTCCACGTCCTCAGCAGCTTTCAAGACTGACTGGCGATACTCCGCCAAAGCCTCTGCGTTCTCGCCTTTAGCTTGCGCGACCTCTGCGTCGATTTTGCCGAAATCGAACAGGCGCCAACGGACGAGACCTGTAATCGATGGCTGGAAAGAGCGGGAGCTGAACATCCGGTTGCCGGTGACGCTGTCATAGCCAAGAGCACCGGACAGCGAGACCTTCGGGTAATAGTCCGAAATGGCAGCACCAATACGTTCATTGGAAGCAGCAAGTTTGCGTTCGGCTGCCATGATATCCGGGCGTCGACGAAGCACATCTGCCGGCGCAAGGCTGTCCTTGACTGATGGCAGCGCTGGAATCAGCGTGTTTTTTGACAACTGTTCAGCTGAGGTCCCAGGCTGAGTACCCATGAGCACGTCTAGCCGATTCATCTGGGCTTCAAGCCCTATGCGCAGAGTTGGCACCGTCGAGCGGGCCTGCCTGAGCAATGCCTCAGCCTGAGCGACGTCACGACCGGTGACATCGCCGACACTGCGTCGAAAGTTCACAACTTTCAGAAGACGCTCGTCGGTACTGATCTGGTCTGCCGCTACCGCAAGGCGTGCCTGGTAACCTCTAATCTGCATATAGGCATCTGCAGCTTCAGCCACCACGGTGATTCGCGTTCCGAGATGTGCCGCTTCTGCCGCTTGGGCGTCTGCCCGTGCAGCGGCTGCACCACGTCTTAAACCGCCCGCAAGGTCGGCTTCCCAACTCGCAGTAAGCCCGGCCGTCAACTCTTTCTGGTTACGCTCGTAACCAGGCAGATTTCTGCCGAGGGAGCCAAGGGGGCTCTGGAGGCTCTGGCGCTGCTTCGAAGCGGAACCATCAAAGTCCAACGTGGGATAAAGATCAGCACCGGCAGCATTAGCCACTGCCCTCGCCTGCTCAACTCTCGCGAGCGACGCGGCAAGATCAAGGTTCTGCGCGGTTACACGGTTGACGATATCCACCAGAACCGGATCGTTGAAACCCGTCCACCAAGTGGCGAGTTCCGCGGAGTCGCTTTGACCTTGGTTGGCTTTGGCCAATTGGTTATGGAAGGGTGACAGTGTCACCTCTGGCTGTTTGTAGTCCGGTCCAACCATGCACCCGGACAGGCCGAAGGCAGCCAATAGCGCCCATGCGAACACACCCGATTTTTTCCTCATACTGGTAGCCTCCATCTGAGGGTCGAGAAAAGTTTTACCTAGCATCAACGCCTCCCATGGAAATATTTACGGATGAAAATGTAGAACGCGGGTGTGAACAGCAAGCCGAAGCAAGTCACTCCCAGCATGCCGAAGAACACAGTGGTGCCTAGCGATTGACGCATCTCGGCCCCAGCACCAGTTGCGAGGGTCAGTGGTGCAACGCCCAGGATGAATGCGAAGGACGTCATTAAGATCGGGCGCAAACGAGTCTTGGCTGCGTGGACTGCTGCGTCTACAGCGCTCGCACCTTCATCCTGATTCTGCTTGGCAAACTCGACGATGAGGATCGCGTTTTTGGCCGCTAGTCCTATCAGCACGATAAATCCGATCTGCGCCAGGATATCGATCGGCATGCCACGTGTGATCAGTCCAGAAATGGCGGCGAGAATACACATCGGCACAATCATGATGATCGCAAGAGGTAGTCTCCAGCTTTCGTATTGAGCAACCAGCACGAGGAAGCAGAAGAGGGCTGCGGCGCCAAACACCAGCAAGGTAGGTGTGCCTTTTTGCTGTTGTTGGTATGCAAGCTCTGTCCACTCAAAACCAATGCCCTTAGGCAGAGTTTTCTGAGCTAGCTCTTCCATAGCTTTCAGTGCTGTGCCGGTTGCGACACCAGGAGCGGCGGCACCTAACACTTCTGCCGCTGGGTATAGGTTGTAGCGCGGGACTCGGTAAGGAATGGTGCTGGTTTCGACGCTGGCGACCGAGCCAATAGGCACCATATCGCCTGCTTCGTTACGGACTTTCAGGCGGGTGATGTCCTCCGGTGATGCCCGGAATTTAGCGTCTGCCTGAGCAATGACCTGGTAGGTGCGCCCCAGATAGTTGAAGTCGTTGATGTACTGGGAGCCAAGGTAAACCTGAAGCGTCGAGAAGATGTCGGCAGGCTTGAGACCGACTTTTTCTGCCTTCACGCGATCAATGTCAGTAAAGATGGAAGGCGAGCCTGCATTGAACAGAGTGAACATTCCTACAAAGTGTGGATCTTGCCGCGCCGCCGCCACCAGCTTGTTCGAAGCGTCAGCCAGAGCCTTTGAGCCCAGACCTGCGCGGTCTTCGAGCATCAGCTTGAAGCCGCCCGAACTGCCCAACCCTTGAACAGGCGGCGGCGGGATGGTCAACACGTAGGCTTCCTTGATGACCGACAGTCGCTGGCGTAAATCGGCCAACACCGACTGTGCAGTGACTCCCGGCATCTCATGGTTGTAGAGGGATGGCAGGCCGGTGAAAACGGTGCCCGCATTAGACGCGACGGTCGAAGATGTCGCGTCCAGTCCAACAAAAGGAGCTACGTGCTCGATCCCAGGAGTGGCCAACGCGATATCGATAACCTGCCGAACGACTTTTTCGGTGCGATCCAATGACGAGCCCGGTGGAAGCTGAACGATAGTGATCAGATAGCCTTGGTCTTGTTCAGGAATGAAGCCAGTCGGCGTGCGCTGGAAGCCAAGTCCGGTCAGGAATATCAAGCCAAGGTACACCGCCAGCACTAGGCCGAGATAACGTGCAAGTCGACGGGTCAAATCACCATAACCATGCGAAAGCTTGTCAAACCCACGATTGAACCGGCCAAACGTTGCGTCCATTCCCCGGCGCAGCACCCCATGGCGTCCATGATCTTCGTGTTTTTTGGCTTTGAACAGCACAGCACATAGTGCAGGACTCAGAGTCAGCGAGACCACACACGAGATGATGGTGGATGCTGCGATGGTGACCGCAAACTGTTTGAAGAACAGTCCCGAGATCCCGCTCAGAAATGCTGCAGGACCGAAGACCGCACACAGCGTCAGGGCGATCGAAAGCAACGCTCCGCCTACTTCGTCCATGGTCCGATGCGCAGCTTCTGTAGAGGACATACCATCGTGTATGTTTCGCTCAACGTTCTCCACCACCACGATCGCATCGTCGACGACGATACCCACCGCCAGTACCAGCCCGAACAGTGAAAGGTTGTTCAGCGAGATGCCAAGCAGATACAGAACGGTAAAAGAGCCCAATAGGGAGATCGGGATTGCAACCACGGGAATGATCGTGGCGCGCCAATTCTGCAGGAACAAGAACACTACGATGACGACCAACGCGATTGCTTCAAGGATCGTCTGGATTACCTCGTGCACCGATTTGCCGATGAAGATGGTCGGGTCATAAATGATTTTGTATGCGACACCCGACGGGAAGTCTTTTTGCAGCTCTTCCATAGCGGCGAGTACGTCGTGATCGACGTCAAGCGAGTTCGCACCTGGCTGTGCGTATATCAGCAGTGAAGCGGAATCTTTAGTGTCCATGAAAGCGGTTGAACCGTAATCAACCGCCCCTACTTCCACCCGGCCGATGTCTGCAATTCGCGTAACGCGACCATTGGCATCGCTCTTCACCACGATCTCAGAGAACTGCTCAGGCGTGGTGAGTCGTCCCAGGGCCTCAATGTTGATCTGGTACGCCGAAGAACTTTTGATAGGTGGCTGGTTCAGCACGCCGGCCGAAACCTGGAGGTTTTGTGCACGCAGTACGGAGAGCACTTCACTCGCACTCAGGTTGTACGCCGCGACCTTATCGGGATCGAGCCATATCCGCATCGCGTATTCGCGACCTCCCTGGAACTGCACATCACCCACACCTGGAATTCGGGCGAGAACATCCTTGATATGAAGAGTGGCGTAATTGGAGAGGTATAGCGTGTCCTTGGTGCTGTCATCGGAGTAAAGGTGCACAGCGAGCAAGATACTAGGCGTTGCCTTTCTTACTTGAACACCAAGACGCTGAACGTCCTCCGGCAGCCTCGGAATAGCATTTTGTACGCGGTTCTGCGTCAGGTTCTGAGCCACGTTCAGATCAGTGCCAATACGGAATGTCACCGTGATTGTGAGCTTGCCGTCGCCAGTCGACTGACTGCTCATGTAAATCATGTTTTCGACACCGTTGATCTGCTGCTCAAGCGGCGTTGCAACAGTGCGCGCGATGGTCTCTGCCGAAGCCCCGGGATATGACGTCACCACCTGCACAGTCGGTGGAACAATTTCCGGATACTGCGCAACAGGCAGTACGAACATGGCGCCGAGGCCGATCAGGGTGAGGAAACAACTCACCACTACCGCGAACCGCGGGCGATCAATAAAAAAATGGGCTATACGCATGATGGGGCCTATTCCTTCGCTTCATCGCTATCAGCTTTGATTTCACCATCCTTGGCATTTACCGTTGCACCTGGCGCTGCGAATGGCAGCCCTCCGATGATCACGCGATCATCAGGTGTCAGGCCGGACTTGATGACACGCAGACCCATGCGCATATCGCCAACTTCTACGGTCTTCGGCGCAACCTGACCATCCTTGTTGACGGTCATTACGGCGAAGTGCGATTGGTCTGGAAGCACTGCGTTGTCAGGGATAAGCAATGTGGGAGCGGCCGCAACGGCTACCACTCGAACCCGCGCGAACTCCCCGGGCGTAAGCCTGCGGTCCGTGTTCTTCACGGTGGCACGGGCATGAATCGTTCCACTTGAACGGTTCAAGACGTTGTCGATGAAGTCCAGAGAGCCTTCGCTCGAATAGTCATGTCCGCCGCCGGAGGCGATCTGAACTTTGTCCGGGCTATCCGCTTTGTTGCTCGCCTTAAAACCCTTGTATTTCTGGTAATCCGATTCGCTCATGTCGAAGTCGAGATAGATGGGATCAAGAGACACAACGGTGGCCAGCAGCGTGGTAGGCGCGCCTGCGGCGCGGCTACCTGCGATCAAGTTACCCACTGACACTTGGTGATTGCCCATGCGCCCTGCAAAAGGGGCATAGATCTGGCAATGGTCCAGGTCGAATTGGGCGTCTCTGATTTGCGCGTTGGCATCCGCGATTGCAGCTTCAGCTTCCTGCCACTCAGCTTTGCGCTGTTCCTGGCTCTGCACTGACCCTGCGTCATTACGGGCCAGTTCGTCGGCGCGGCGATATTCACTCTTCGCGTAAGCCAGACGAGCAGTTGCGCGCTGCAACTGCGATTTTGCCTGTGCCAGCCGAATCTCGTAGGGGACGGGGTCGACGGTGAACAGCAACGCACCTTTCTGAACTAACTGCCCGTCTTTGAAGTGAATGCCCATTAGGGTGCCACCCACTTGCGCTCTCAGCTCCACCTTGTCGACGGCGGAGAACTGGCCGAGAAAGCTCAGCCGCTTATCCAGATCCTGAACGAGAGGCTTGCTGACAACGACCTCTGCGGCCGGCGGTGCAGCGTCGGCTGCCGATACGTCGGTCTCGCCCAGGCCAATGAAAAGCCCCGCGCAGATGGCTGCCGACAACAGGCTTCCGCCAATGGCTTTGACGAACATTTTGTTGCTGAGCAGGCGGCCTTTGGCCGACCGCATCTGCGGTTCGAACGGTTTTGTATACACGGGATATCCCCTTTGCTTAGGCCCACAAAGTTAACGGGCCAAGCCAGGCTGCCCCGTTTCACGCAATTGGTAATGGCGCAGGGTGAAATACGACCTACCCTAGCGATTTAATGATGATAAGCCTCACCATTAATAGTGTAAAGATGTCGATCGCTATCAATAGGAGCGATACGCTGAACGGACTTCACGGAAAGCGAGGTCGACTACAGGTTGAACGGGTGACGTGCTTGATGAATCCGCGAGGTGATTTAGCCCTCGCGGTTTGGTTCTGCTGGGTGAAACCAAATTAAATGGCGGCGGACGATCAGGAGTTTTTACGACGCCTGATCCTCAAGAGCCTTCAGTTTTTTGGAGACCGCTTCGAGGATTTCGTCAGACAGATGCTCACTACTAACAGCCCGCGATAGATTCACTGCACCGAGGCATGCACAGACCATCAATATGCTTAGCTCACGCGCATCCGGTCGCTGCCCCATAAGCGTCTCAAAGAAGTCGAGCTTGAAAATCGCTTTCTCGGTATATGCGTCTTTGACATATCCAGCGGATCGGCTGGCATCACTGACGACTGCGGCGACCGCGCACCCTGATCCTGGCCGGTCTCGATGCTCTCGGGAGAGATAGATATCAAGTGCTTCGGCAACGGAAACCTTGGATGCATCAAGATCATCGAGCGGGGCCGTAGCTGCTGTGAGGGCTTCTGCCATCAACTCATCTTTGGAATTGAAATACTTGTAGAAACCGCCAGTCGTAAGTCCGACCGAATGCATGATGAGCTTAAGCCCTGCTCCATCGACGCCATGCTCGCGTACAAGCCTGGCCGCAGATTCGACCACTCGAGCGCGCGTTAGCGACGCCCTATCTGGACCGTAACGAGCCATATGGTCTCCTACTGCGTAATGTTTTCAAGGAACAGCCCCGGCTCATTGCTTTATGCACTGTGCACCCGCTTCATCCAAACTTTTGAAAGCGCGGCCCGGCTGAGAAAACTCATGCGATACGGCTTGAATCAGATCAGATACCTGTTTTCTGAACCAAACGTCGGGGGCTGAAACGGCTTTGCCTTCCGACCAGGTCATACGCAGATCAAAGCTCGACTCCAGCTCATCCGGAAGCGCGTCTACGGAAAACCGGGAAGGGTCCCTTAGTCGGTGTGCCTCGAAGTCAGGCATCACCGCAACGATGTCTGTGCCAGCGATAACATCCTCTAGGGCGTCCGTACTGGAAAGTTTCACAGCGATCCGCCGCTGCATATCGAATTTGGCAATTTGCTTATCTACATCGGTTTCCAATCCGTCACCGAAAGGCACAACAGCGTGGGGGCGACCGCACAAGTCGCTGATAGAGGTCACTGGGGGCGTTCCTTGCGCTCTGACTAGAACGCTTCGGCACGGAACCAACGTTGAGGATTCGAAGCCCTTGATATCGTGCTTGAAATAGCCGATCCCCACTGAAGAATCACTCAGAGCCAGAAGACCTGGAACAGCGCTGGACTCCGCACGCTCAACAGTCATCGCAACCCAGGGAGCTTGCTCCCTGATCGGCGTGATCAGCCCAAGAATCAATGACGCGCAGACGCCGCCGCTGACGGCTATTGAAAACTCTTCTCGGCAGGCCTCGGGCTTAAAAACTTCTTTAGGCTCTTCGAGTGCCAACTGTATGAGGTCCAACGCTGGTCCGATGAGTTGAGCAATGTTGAGCGCCTTCTGTGTGGGCTCGACACCTCTTCCTGCACGTATGAACAGAGGATCGTCGAAGGCTGCGCGCAGGCGAACGAGTGAATTGCTCACCGCAGACTGACCTACGTTCAGCTTGCAGGCGCACTGGGTGACACTTTTCTCTTTCATCAACGTCGAGAATACGATCAGTAAATTCAGATCGAAAGATTTGAGGGAGCCATCTGTCATACAGAACGTCTCCCATTCATAGGGCAAAAAGGACCGTCAGTCTCAACCTTTCCTTGGCACCAAAGCGTGGTTAATGCTGGCAGATCTTCTGCCAAAAACCTCACGCACGGTGACTGCCAGTCGCCTCTCGTCGCCGAAACAGGCTTCGGCTGAGTGCAATTAGCCATGGAGGATTTTCATCTTCAAAGATTACGACTATCATCATTACGACGAAGCCCGATCTTGTCAATATGCTTTTTCAGGTGTTCCTAAGGAGGCAAATGAAAGTCAGTAAAGAACAGGCAGCACTCAACAAGGCAGCCATTCTGCGCGCAGCCACCGCCCTTTATCGGGAGCGCGGTATCGATGGCATCGGCATCAGTGAACTCACCAAAGCCGCGGGGCTGACGCATGGCGGCTTCTATGGCCACTTCCCTGGCGGCAAGGAACAACTAGCAGCTGAAGCGGTATGCGGGGCGTTCGCCGATGTGCTTCGAGAATGGGACGCCGCTGAATCACTTGATTGCATAGTGGGGCACTACCTTGCGGAGCAGTTGCACCGCGACCCTAAAGAGAGATGCCCGATTCCAACACTGGGTTCAGATGTCGCCAGATGCGGAGAAAAGATCCGCGATGCGTTCACTCAAGGCGTGAAGGACATGATCAGCTCACTGCAACGCCACCTTGAGGGTGAGAACACCGACCCCGAAGCGCGCACCAAGACCATGTGTCTACTCGCCTCGATGGCCGGAGCCATGCTGATGGCTAATGCCCTCAACGACAGCGCTCTGTCCAGGGACTTGACCGAAACAGTCGCAGGCTACTGGTCTGCTGACGTTAAAACGTCGGATATCTATGGCCAGAATGATGACGAGCAACATCGGTGATCTGCCACCCGGGCGGTATACTTCAGAGACGGATTTAGCCAGAGGCTGCCATGAAAGTAACGAAAGAACAGAGCACGCTAAACAGGGAAAAAATCCTAGTCGCGGCCTCCAAACTGTATCGCGAACATGGCATCGACGGCATCGGAATCGGCGAATTGTCAAAGTCCGTCGGCCTCACTCACGGCGGCTTCTACCGCCAGTTTCCCGAGGGCAAAGAGCAACTGGTGTCCGACGCGATCGCTCGCACATTCGACGAGTATTGCGAGTTATGGTCATCGAAGCGTTCGGCGAAATCCATCGTTAAGGGTTACCTTAGCAATGACCATCTGCAGAATAAGCAGGACGGTTGCCCGATGCCGACCCTTGCAGCCGATGTAGCACGCATGGGTGGCGCAGTCAGTGAAACCTATACAGAGGGCTTACGGCGGATGCTTGCTGTGATCATGGAAAAGAAGGATGGTGACTCCAATCACACCTCGGAAGAGCGCGCCATGCAGATGATGTCTTCGATGGCCGGCGCCCTTCTGATCGCTCGGGCCTCCAGCGATCCTGCACTCGCAAAAAAATTCATGTCGTCCGTGATCAAACTGTGGGCCGAGGAACCTGCGAAAACTTGAGTCCAAGTTGATCATCGCGGCCCCATCGCAAGCGTGGTGAAATGGAATTGCCTGGCGTGCCGGGCAGGTATTAAAGACCTTAAGGCAATTCTGGCGACAGCGATTCGCGAGTCAGCTAAGCACAACAATGAGATTTGCTGCCGACGCCTCACAAATCCCGAAGCCGAAGCTCTAGCGACATATCAAAGACAATGCTGGAGTCCAGCAACCTGACCCGCCGGTCAAGCGTCTGGAAACCGGCTTGGTTTCCTGTAGCCGGGATATGAACGACGAACGTCAGGTACGGGTCAAGCTGACCGGAGAGGAGCAGGCGCTTAAAGCACGCGCGCTGGACCAAATTGCGTCCAGAAGCCATTCACCTACTGTTCGAGGACGTAATGAAGCTGCTCGCGGCGTTGACCGACCTGCGCGACAGGCTTTTGAAGAAGCGATCGGTTGACCGACTAACGCACATCGACTAATCGGTTGCCCACAGCCTCAAGCACTTCGTCGGCCAACGGCGCACCTTCCGCCATCCGCGAAATGGTCAGCGCCCCCATCATCGCGCACATTGCCAATAAGCTCTGCTCTCGCGTTAAGGTTTTGCTCTGACCCTCCAACTGATCAGCCAGCAGCGTCACCATGCGTTCAAACCCCTCTAAGGCGACGTCCCGTACTGGTTTTTCAGCACGCGCCAGCTCACTGCCCACCCCCGCATAAGGGCAACCAGCGACACCATCTCGATGTGACTGCGAAAGATATCCACCCACCAGGACGCCGAACCTTTCTCTGCTCTCTACCTTTGGCAGCAGCATTTGCAATTCTTCGACGAGTCCATCGACCGCCACCTTCGTTGCTTCAGCTACCAGCTGCGCCTTGGATGAAAAGTGCTTGTAGAACCCACCCTGCGTAAGACCCGCCGCGGCCATCAACCCTGTAAGACCGCTGCCATCTATTCCGTGACGACGAAACTCTACCGCTGCGGCTTCCACAATCTTATCCCGCGTGGCCGCCGCCTCTTCTCTGGTTCTGCGCATCGCATCCACCTGGATCAAAAAATAAGTTGACTTAGATGGTGACCACCATCTAATAATATTGCAATCATCATATAAACATCTGCGCTGCGCAAGCAGCTTTTTGAGGACAGACTCATGACCAAAGCAACCATCCTTGTAACCGGTGCAACCGGCTTTACCGGCAGAAAAACTGTCGAAATCCTTCGCGACAAAGGCGTCGCGGTGCGCGCCCTCGTACGGACAGATGATGACCGAGCTGAGGAACTACGCGGTCTTGGAGCGGAGGTCGTGGTCGGCGATCTGCTAGACCTCGACGCAGTACGTGCAGCATTGGAAGGCATTCAATCGGCTTACTTCATTTTTCCGATTGCTCCAGGCCTAATCGATGCCACTGCTCGCTTTGCGCTGGCGGCAAAGGAGGCAGGCGTTGAATCGGTAATCAACATGTCGCAGATCTCAGCGCGCCGGGTGGCGCAGAGCGACGCAGCCTTGGATCACTACACCGCTGAACGTGTATTTGACTGGTCAGGTCTCGCGATGACGCACCTGCGTCCAACCTACTTCTCGCAGTGGTTGATCTACCCGCATTGGCGCAAGCACATCGTAGAGGACGGTGAAATTCGCCTCCCATTCGGTAACGGCCGTCATGCCCCGATCGCAGCAGAAGACCAAGCGCGTCTGATTGCCGATATTTTGCTAAACCCGCAACCGCATCATGGCAAGACATACACCCTGCATGGTCCTGTTGAACTCAGTCAGCAAGGTGTGGCTGATGCAGTCGCAGAGGTACTGGGGCGTCCAGTCCAATACGTTCCTATCACCCTTGAGCAGTATCATCAGGAAATGGCCGACGCAGGATTGCCGCCATTTATTATCCAGCACTTGATTGAAGTCGCTAAGGACTATCAGCACGGCGTCTTTGAGGGGGAGGACTCGATCATCAGGGACGTAACCGGTCAGGCGCCGATGACGGTTCAGGAGTTTGTAACGCTACACCGGGACCTGTTCAACGCCTGAGCATTCTGAGCGATGACGCCCTGAGGCAACAAATGTCACCTCAGGGCGCCGGCGCTGCAATAGCTGCAACGCTCCTGTCACTCACCCATCGCTTTTCGCAGCGCGCCGCTTGCCACAACCGATCTAAAGGCTTGGGACGTCCGCGATACCAGTTCGTCTGAAGTACCGAGGCTGTAGGCCATGAAGATTCCCTTCTTCAAATCATGCAACGGGTAGGCGACTTCGAGATCCCCAAAGGGAATGTGCTTCTCGGCACAGAATGACTTGGCGTCTCTCTCAGGCATCGGAATCATCTGTACCTGATGCAAACTGAACAGTCGAAAATTCTCATCATTGTCCGCAGACACCACCAGTTTCTGAAAGCCTTGAGCGCGTAAGTATTGCTCTCGTGAATCATCTCTGACCACACCGATGGTGTACGCCTTCGCCGCCTCCAAGCTGTCAACTCGCACGCCCGTCTGATCACGAAACTTGTAGAGAAATATTGCTACGGTCGCCAATTCTCCCACCCAGCGGAACAACGTCTCACGCTCCGGCGTCCTAACGATCGGGTAAATCAACACGTTCGGTCTTTGTGTCGCAAGACTGTAAGCCCTGGCCCACGGGTAAAGCGTTAAATGGTAGTCAGCGATGTCTGCTTGCTTCAACGTTTCCTTTACCACCTCGGTGGCGGGGCCAACGACTTTTCCCTGTTGTACGTAGGTATAGGATGAGTCCTCCGTGACGACTTCGATAGCGTCAGCTCCTGCTGAACCAACCCAGATCAAACCGAACGTTAGGAGCAGAGCCTTCATCCATACCTCTCCAATTAGAAACTAACCCGGTCGCGCCCCTGCTTTTTGGCACGGTAGAGTGCATCGTCTGCCTGCTTCAACAGCTCATCGAAGCTGGTTGTCGTGAAATGATTGAGACCAGCTATGCCGATGCTTAGTGTGACGAATTCTGAAGTTGGTGACGCTGGGTGCGCGACACTTCTCTCTTTCAGCCTGTCTCGAATTCTGTCCGCCAACAGTTGAGCTTCAGCAACCCCAATACCTGGCAACAGTAGCGCGAATTCCTCACCACCATACCGAGCTGCCACATCGGTTTTTCGATTCACCACCGACTGAATAACTCGAGACACAATCTTCAGACATTCATCGCCCTTCCCGTGTCCAAGTGTGTCGTTATAGAGCTTGAAGAAATCGACGTCACACATGAGCACCGATAGAGGAGACCTCCTCTCTTTGGCCAGGTCGAACTCCTGCACCTTCATCTCTTCGAACTGCCGCCTGTTGGCAAGACCCGTCAATGGATCTCTACGGGTCAGATCTTCGAGCCGCCTGTTGAGCTCTTCCAGTTCCGAAGTGCGCTCCCTTACCAGATCGGCAAGCCGCGCATGACTGTCCGCCATCGCCTGTTCGTCAGCACGTTGCCGTACCAGATAGGCAGCCAGCTTGTCCTGCAGATCGTTCACGCCGATTTTTAGCAGCGTGAGCTCATCTTCGACAGACGATGGACGATCAAGCACCAATTTCTGGTCGAGAGTATTTGCGGAAATCCGGCCAAGGTGGATTGCGATCTTGCGAACGTGGGTCGTCACCGAGCGATTAAAGATCGCCATGATCAGCACGGCCAACGCAAGCGATTGCAACATCTGCGTGAGGATAATGCTGACTACCTCTTGCCATAGGCGTGCCCACAACACCTCCTCACTCCCTTCGATTGTAAGGTCTCCAACCTTTTCGGAGACACCTTCGTATGGCGACACCACCAGGTCCCGAGTCAGTTTGGGAACCAGATCCGACTCGGTGAACGTCGGCGCTCGATGCTCCAGCAATGCAGGTGAACGTCCAGGTTTAAGTATCCGGAGCTGTACGCGTCCTAAAGAGGATGCCAATGCCACGCTGTCGAGCTGCGCCGCAATGGACTTGTCATCCATCTCCCAGACCGCTTTTGACAGCGAGCCCTGAAACACTTGGTCGATCAACTGCAGCTCAATCTGCATGTTTCGAAAATTACTGCTCCAGGCAAACCACGTACGCACGGCTACCGCACCTACGGTGAATAACCCACAGAAGACCAGAGTGATGAGCACCATGCGCTGTCCCAGCGTGCGCCGGACCTTCGGCAGTGATTCATCCGTCTCGTATGTCATCCTTGGGCTAGCAAACAAAGAGCACCGCCTCACACGCCTTGCGTGCGTAAAGTCGCGGCCCGGCAATGTGACTCATACTCAAATCCTTTTATTCGTCAGAAAACTAGCCCGCAGTGCGCTTATTAAGTAAGGCTTTCTGGGCTACTTGGCGCTACCTCAAATCGCGAGTTTGAAAACCACGCCACCGGGCTTGGTTTTCTTGAACGGATCTCGGTGCAGCTTGTAGATCAAGAAGAACGCGCGCTCCGCCGCGTACCTCCTCAACTGCCTCCGCAATCCTCCATAACGGAAAAACTTTGGGCGCGGGCATTTTCAATCGTCCATGTACAACCAGCGCGATTTTGCGGCGAAGGGACCGAAGTTGAAAATCTAGGGAGTTGCTTCGAGCCCCGCCTGATACAGCCGCACTAGGGCGCCTCAACAACATGGCCAAATGGCGTGGGTCAATGGTCCTGGGAAGCGCATACAAGCCATCGGCAGCTACGACCAATCGTTGCCGCCACGTATGCACACCCTGCGGAATAAAAACACGGTCGCCCACCCGGACGTTTTCGATTTGACCGCCAACTGCGATCACTCGGCCAACCCCGTCAACACCTACCAACGTAGGAAAATGGCCCGACGTATTGACTGGGCTCGCTTGGAAAGCCAAATCCTCAATGCGGACGGGTGCAAACTCCATGGAGATCAATACTTCGCCGGAACCAGGTAATGGTGGCTCAGGCAAAACTGCCGGAACGAGAGCTCCTGCTGAAGCGCAAGCGTAGCGAAGAACAGCTCGCATATTGATAACCCCTTCAGGAGTTCCCACACTTAAGCTCTGTCGCAGAGCCTGGGAAGACGACCACACGATTACATTGAAGGTGATCACTATCAATGTGTCAAGGCAGAAAGCGATGGTATTTAATCGAGAGCAGTAACATGCCTGACGACGTTTTGAGAGCGCGAAGGCCCTTTCAATAACTGGACGCAAGACAAAAAAAGCGGCCTGTACCAGCGCCGCTCAAGGGATGAAATGGATTCGGTTTTGAAGCAACTACGCAGTGCTCAACTCGCCTGAATATCGAGCAAGACCTTTCCGCCTCGTTCGGCGTGTGCGACGGCTTGCTTGATCTCGGACATCGGATAAACGGCAGCAACTGGCGCATGCAAGAGACCATCAGCAAGGAGCTGCGCAGCCCCCTTGAGCGCGTCGGGAATTAGCGCATCGTATTGAGGATGGCTCTGGAAAAAACCCCTCACTGTGATGCGTTTGAAGATCGTATCCATGACGTTGACGGGTACAGTGAACTCCCCGCTCATCAGAGCGTAGGTCACTAATGTCGCGCCGGGTGATAGATAGTGGATGAGACTTGCCCCTGCGATTCCACTGATGCCGTCGATGGCGAGGCGGACCTTGCCATCACCCACATGCGCGGAAGCTTTCTGTGCGGAACCCGGTTCATCCAAGAGCACGACGTCTCCCCCGCTCGCCTGTAATTCTTCGATCAATTCCGGGCGTCGCACAAGATTGATGGACTTCAATCCACGAGACTTCGCGATGGCCATAACTGCGCGGCCAACACCCGAATTTGCCGCGTTCTGAATGATCCAGTCGCCTGGTTGCAGGTCTACGAACTGACTCAACAGCAACGCAGCAGTCGGCGGATTAATCCGCAGCATGGCGAGCTGTTGTGGATCAACCTCTTCGGGTAATGCGAAAAGGCCCTTGGCGGGAATCACCAGACGTTCTACCCAGGTCGATCCGTAGAGTGGAGGCAACACACGATCGCCTACACGAACGTTAGTCACGCCCTGGCCGACCGCGAGGACCTTCGCCACGCCTTCATTTCCAGCAACCGCTGGCAGTTGAGGCCTAAAGGCGAAGACCCCTTTGACAACCAGCAGGTCATTGCCATTGATGGGTGCAAATTCCATTGCCACCAATACCTCATCAGCCTCGGGTTCTTCAGGCTCAGGCAGGTCGACAAGTTTCAGGGTTTGAGTGGGTTCTCCAAATGCAAAATTTAGAATCGCACGCATGCAAAGCTTTCCTGATGAAGGCCGAATAAGCCGATGAATTGAGAAACGTAGAAAACACCGCAGTTGGAGATGAACCGCTTGCCAGTCTCATCTGACGGCAAATGCTTCCTATGACGAAAAGAGTTGTGGAGTTGACCTGCAGAACGAGGATTTGCGATGGCTCGCCTCAGGTACGGAAGGAGAAAAAAGCGGTACCGTGTTTTCGATCAATGACATGCTGAATTGCACTCTCGAGCTCCGATGGGGCGTACTCGCCACCTAGCTCGAAGAGTTCAGGACTGGATTGGGCCAGTCCAAGAGCGGCTTCAATATCCGCATTACGGAGATCAGCCGGTTCACCCGCCCAATAAGCAATGGAAACACCCTTAAGCACGAGCGCTCGTGGCACGAACCATCGGATGTCTGTCGTTTCTCCACCGAGTGTGCCGAAATTGACGATGGTCGCCTGAGGTTCAACAAGCGTGGCAATCTCGGCCAGCAGCGAGCCGCCAACACCATCCAGGGCGACGTGGATTTTTCGCCCGTCGGCGTGGTGCTTGACGAGCGATTTCCAGTTGGAGTTATCGGTAGAGACGATCGGAGAGCCTGGTAACACAGTATTCAAGATCTGCGCGCTCTGAGCACTGCGGACCAGTCGTATCGGAGTTACTCCAGCGTCGATCAGCAGCTTGCTGAGTAATTTCCCCACCGCAGATCCGGCTCCGGTTTGAAGCACGACCACATCCTTTAATTTGTCTGCGGACAACGAGTTATGCCCGGCACGCATTAGCATCCGTGCGGTGATGGTATTCACCAGCATCTGCGCAGCGACCTGATCAGTTACATCTTCGGGGACGACAACGGTCGCAGTCGCGGGGATTATCACCGTATCTTTCCACCCACCGCTGACCGGAAAAAAGGCGACGCGGACACCCACCGAGAGCCCCAGCGCAGGGTCCACAGCTGAACCCAGGTCAACGACAACGCCTACACCCTCCACGCCTGGACCACGTCCCAACTCACTGATTGGCGAAACTGAACCGGCAGCAGGCGAACCGGCTATACCTTGGAGATCCCCTTGGTGAATGGGGCTCAGCAGTACGCGGATTCGAACAGAGCCCGCTGGTAACTCGGTGATCTCAGGTAAGTCTTCAACAGCTAGGACAGACAACGGCGAGCCATAATGGCGATGTATGATGCTTTTCATCTGAAATATCCCCCTGCCCGTTTTCATTGTTAAATATTTTTGGAGTGAGCACTCCTATATGCGATACTAGGACTATGAAAAACCATTCGTCAAGGAATATTGGAGCGATGGAGACAAAAACATCAGAGGTAAAAAAACGCAGTCGCGGCCGGCCTTCTTCTTTTGACAGGGCAACAGCGGTAAAGCAGGCGATGAAATTGTTCTGGGAATCTGGTTATGAGGGGACATCTTTCGACGCATTGACTGCCGCGATGGGGATAAGTCCATCCAGCTTTTACAACTCCTTTGGGAGCAAGGAACAGCTTTACGCCGAAGCGACTGACGCCTATCTGACCGCTTCGGGTGAGTGGTTTCTTGGGATTCTGAACGCCAATACCGACACTCGTACGGCCTTCCATCGCCTCCTGAAAGCCACCGCTACCGAGTTCACCAGAGGAGACATGCCTACTGGGTGCATGATTTCTCTGGCATGCGTACACGTGCCGCCTGCACTTCATTCAGTTCGAGACATGATGGCCGAGCATCGTGCGGCATCGGGCGCAGCCATGGAGGCAAGAGTTCAGAAAGGCGTTGAGGACGGTGACCTGGCGCCCGACACTGACGTGAAGGCTATGGCGGACTTTTTTAATGCATTGTCGCGAGGACTGGCAGTTCGCGCGCGTGACGGCGCAACCCCAGATCAGCTGTTAGCCATCGCAGATATTGCGGTGTCAGTTTTTCCTGACCTGAAGAAAGCCGCGGTGAAATGAGAGGGGCGGACACCACCAAGCGCCAACTCCGTCCCCTCAAAGTTCTGTAGCGAAATGGCCATACCTCTCTCAGCAACGACACATGTCAGGAGTGGAACGGTACCCACATCATCTTGACTTCGACATTAAGCATTCCCGACTTAACTGTCGGGTCATCGGTGCCGATTTTTATAGCCTCATCAAGATTTGCCGCTTTGAATATGGTCATTCCGCCGTCAGCTAGCACGCCATTCAGACCGCCCGCCTTCTCCATGAACGGCCCGCTTAGCACCGTCATCCCCTTCTCCTGCATCTGGACCATGTAATTGACATGGTCCATGAACTCGGGCTGCTCATTGTATTTCACTCCTTGGACCCACTTTGGACCAGGAGTCTGGAACGCGACAAAATAGTGGGGACCGTTTTCATCAATCATGATTGGTACTCCATCAGGCGAAATCGCCATAACAAGAATCGGCAGTGTTCTGCCGTGGTTGGGGTATTGCTCCTCGAACGACGGTATGCACGAGTGCTGCTCGCATACACTTCCTGTAAAGGTCCATATCCGGAAGTGTCCAAGAATGTGGTCGTTACGAACAAATCCGCTTGAGCGGGTCAGTGTCATATCCCCCGCATCAGTGCTCAGACCCAAAGCCTCAGATTCATTCGGTAAAACGCCCAAAATCAGACCGGTTCAGTTGGGCTGATCATTACCTTCGCACCCAGCAAAACCCCGGATAAATTTGTTGATTGTGCCCAAAGCGGGCCTATCATAGTGATCGGTTGCAAACCGGCTTACGAATACCCCCATTAATTGAAGAAATTCGGTGAATCAGAAGGAGACAGAGTGAAGGTTTCAAAAGAGCAAAACATCCTGAACCGTAATGCACTCATCGCCGCAGCTTCCAAACTCTTCCAAGCCCAAGGGTTTGCTGCGACTGGCGTTGCCCAGATCAGCGAGGAAGCTGGGCTTACGCAAGGCGCTTTTTATGCGCATTTCAAATCCAAGACATTGCTCATTCAGGCCGCCTGCCAAAAAGCTTTCTCAACATGCCACGGCGCATGGATGGCAATGAGGGCAAATCCAGCCAACGATTTGAAAACCATCGTTGATTCGTATGTGTCCCCAATGCACGTGGATGACCCAGCGGATGGATGCCCAATGGCGGCCTACGCATCGGAGATCAAGAGCCAGGATGCACCGGTTAAGGACACATTCACTCAGGGGCTCCAAGACATGGCCGGCGTTCTGAATGACGTGCTCACGAAAGATTTCGATGATGAGGACGCCCGACGTAACGCCCTGTTCTTCATGTGCAGCATGGTAGGAACAGTCGCCTTGGCTCGTGCGACCACATCCACCGACCCAAAACTTGCAGCTGAGATCATTACAGCCACCAGAGAAAGCCTCATGTTGGTTGCCGGCAAGTCTTCCTCATAAGAATTCAGGTGGTAGCCAAAATGTGCGTCACAACCTGGTCAGGTACGTCGAACTGAGGCCAATGCTCAGCCTCAAGCCCAACAAAAGTGGCGTGAGGAAAATGACTGGCAATATCCAGTGCCACGGGCTTGCTGAGGTATTTGTCCCAGACACCCCAAATCAGCTTCACTAGCTTTTTGAAATTGCCCATGTCCTTGATACGTAAATCATTCGCTGCCAAGTTCGCATATGCGTCGCCAGTCATAGCGAGAAAAGCAGGCATCGCGCCGGGTTGCTGTGTGAAGTTTTGAGCAATGATAGGTTGAAGCTCCTGCTCAAAGCGTTGCCGGAGCGCAGGGGTCATATTCTGCAGGAGTAACCCTTGCTGAAAATTGAAGAGATATCCCGCTTGTTTGGGATCATTCATCATCGCATGCGCCAACAATTTGGTCTTCGGATTGCAGCACAGCTCGATGAAGTCGGGGAACGCCAGTACAGGGGAATTGGCGTAATAGCAGTTGAGCAAAACTAGTGAAGTGACCCGATCAGGATGATCCAGCGCAAAATTCACTGCCGCAGGTCCCCCCGCGTCATGTCCGACAGGGATGACGCTACCCAGCTTCAGGTCATCGACCACGGCATTGAGGTCAGCCATCTGCTGAGCAAAGTTATAAGCGAAACCTTCCGGTTTATCCGACATGCCGAATCCGAGGAAATCGAAAGTAACAACTCGATGTCCATCGGCGGATAATCGTGACGCAATGTCTTCATAGATGCGGCAATTGTCCGGAAACCCATGAACCATCACATAGGTTGGGCCTCGGCCAGGATAGTCGCGAACGTATATCTGGTGCCCTTCCCGTTCTACCTGCTTTTCCGCATATGCGCCTTTAGCGCTTTTAGAAAACGGGGGACGAGGATCCGGCACAGGTGCGGACTGCGCGAGCAAAGTCCGAGATCTTCCAGCTGCCGCCAACAGCAGGGCTGATTGCAAGAGCAGGCGACGCGACACGCCGCCGTTCGGATCAGTTTTCATGAGCACCTACCTTTCGGCCAAATATCATCCGGTTTGAATGTCGCCCCTCCGGCAGCCTCCGTCCTGGTGAAGCATAGCCCCGCATGACTAACCTACCAGCTCACCAATGGAGACCTATCACGACGCTGAGTACACCTCACGCTTCTATTTGATAGCGTTCGCTACTAATATGCTCTTTATCAGCCTTTGGACTGAGGCTGTCAACGGATTTGCTAACAAAATTTCATCGTCTACCACGCACGCTCAGGCGTTGATCCTAGGTCCACTCAGGCGGGCAGAGGACGTGAGATCACATGACGGAAATCATGCAAATGCCGACCCAGGTCTAATCATTTTTCTCGGAGGTTTGTGATGCCTATTTCAAGCGTAAGCGGCTCCACAGCAGTAACTACCGAAGCGGTGTCTCCAGCTAGTCGAGCGCTCGTTACCACTTCGCCAGAACCACTAGAGGTGTCTGAATCTTCGGTACGCCCGTCCACTATCGTGACGTTGAGCACAACTCAGAATCCAATTTCGACGGAGCAAGGAGCTAGCTCAGCGCCGTCGGAGGCGTCCTCGAAGGCACCGTCTGAAAGTGCAGCCAAAACTTCTGCGGTCGATGAGAAAAAATTCCCTGGTTTAGCTGCTTACGCCAGAGGGGAAAAAGGAATTACTCTGACCCCAGAAGAGGGCGTAGAGGCATTGCGGCTTGGCATCATTCCGGAAGGACATATCAAGAGTGAAATGCCTCTGAGCGAAGCATGGGCTCCACAACTCTTTGTTCGCGCCGGGGGGGAGGTGGAAAGCTTGATGTTGATCAATTTTCAAAGCAACTGGCGATCGTTGGCGTCGACTCCAGTCGTGCCAAATCAATGTTCAAGAACTTCGATACGTCGGGAGACGGATCGCTTTCGCTAGACGAATACTACGCAGGCATCAAGGCTGGAGGCGAAAAGGCCACGGCCCTGTTCCAGTCGCTTATCGATGCCTACACCCGCAACGCCGATGGATCTGCGAATGAGCAAGCGACCAATCAATTTCTGGCGGAAGGGTCAGCCATGGCAACAAAATTCTGGTCCCGCCGGAGTTAATGCACTCTAGCGATTAGAGAGACGGCCAGGGAAGGCATGGTCACTATCGGAGAGCGAAACGGCCATGCTTCCAACTTCCACTAAAATTTGCTGATAGGATTGTTCCGATTCCGGTGTGAAGCCACGTCAAAATACTCTTCCGCAATCTGCCGTAGAGCTTGAATTCCGATCCGTCTATGCAAAGCAATGCTGCGTCAGGACGTACCCCAAGGATCACTCCATCACTAGAGTCATCTCATAGAGCTTGTCCCCTGCCATATTTGTCATAAGCACGATCGTTCCAGTGCCTGCGGGCAAATGCATCGGCATTCCCTTCGTAATAGCCCCTACCATGCTTTGGGGCATGGAGACTCCCAGCACACGGACTGAAAGCCTTTTGGCAGCTCTTATCAGCTCTCTGCTGGCGGCATCTTTATCTTGATCGGCGATCGCGGTAATAACTAACGACACCTGAGTTGCCGCGCCAGCAGTACCCTTCGCAGCAAATGTGATACGAGCGCTACCAGTACTGTTACTTGATAGCGGGCGACGTGTGCTAGAACACCCCTCGATATCATCTTGAATTGTATCCCAACCTCCCGCACGAAGCTGATTATCCTTAAGAACGCCGCATATTTCCTCTGGAGTATTGGATTTCAATGCAGCGGAACACATCAGGGGCGAAAGTAACAACATGACTGCCATGATGAGTCTTTTAGTCCAGGAATTAACTGACATTCTGCTAACATAGTGTGACATTTGATCTCAGCCTAGCTTAATTAGAAATCCTACTTTTCACACTAAGCAAAAAGCGGTCTAAATTTTCGCAAAAAAGTAGCCACTGGCGCAGTCGTGCCTGAATCGTAAAATTCATCGGGACCACTCCAATTCAGTGTTTCATCACAGTCACCAGCGGTAGGGCCGTGTCAGGCTTACATCAGGATAATGCCTTTAATCGGGAAGGAGAAAGTCTGGACCAGCGAGCGGCCCACCCGCCTGCTGCAACCTTCCACCCTCCTTTAGCCCGCCGAGATCAATCGTTCGAAACCCCATTTTTTGAATGAAATCTAGGACAAAATTCTTCGCTTCTGCGTCATCTCCAGAGACGAACAAGACGCGACGGGCGCTTTGACACACTGGACCGTCATTGAAATTAGACATCAATAGGCTGTTAAAGGCTTTGACCACTCGAGCGCCTGGTACCAGTTCGGCCACCACCTCACTCGCGCCGCGGCCGCCCAAGTCATCAAACACCCATTCCGGCACGATTTGGAGGAAGGGATTAGTTGCGTCTATGAGGATGCGATTGTCCCAAGCAGGCAAACCTTGGAGCACTGACTTGACCGTCGTCCATGGGGTAGCCAGCAGTACGACAGGCGCAGACGCAGCTTCGTTAATTCCGGCAAACGAAGCTCTTGGTCCCAAGGCTTTAAGCGCATCTGCAAGCTTGTCAGGCCCACTTTGATTGCTTAAGAGAACTTCATGGCCCTGCTCAATAGCGTGGCGTGCGATTGAAAGTGCAACTGTTCCGGCACCCAGCATACCTATTTTCATGACATCTCCAACGACGCTATCGATTATTTTGGAGCGATTGCTACCAATATCCATACTAGCCCTTAGAAAAACTCAACGTCAAGGAATTTTGGAGCGAGTGATTCTTAATTAAGTGATTACACTGCACGCTCAGAGACCACCAGCTTCCCAAGAGATACATACAGGGAGCGCTGGTGCGCTGAATAGAGCGTAGGGCGAGACCGAGGGCTGACTGTGTGCTTAACGCGAGGCGCCAAGGATCACCTCTTTGATTATTCGTTGCCGTTGTAATTACCTAGCCTTCGCCTCGATGGGTTAGGGACACCTAAGCCATTCACTCTTCTGAAATTCTTCTACTAAAAAATCTACCATCACCCGCGTGGCTCGGGGGATCCATGATGTGGAAGGCATGACGGCATAGACAGGGACATAAGCTGAGTCAAAGGCGGGCAAAATTCTCACCAAACGCCCTGCCGCGAGATCATCACCACAAGCCGTGAGTGGCGCTCGAAGCACCCCTACGCCAGCGATAGCGGCATCGCACAATGCCTCGAAAACATCAACGCGATAAGGACCATCGACACTGACAGAGAAGGTTTCTTCATGCGCTCCCGTAAAGGTCCATTGGTATGGATTAGTGTGGCGAAGGTAAATCAGACACGGGACTGCTGCTAGATCGTCGGGGTGGTGAATCGGTGGAACGCGCTTAAGCAACTCAGGTGATGCGACGGTAACAGGCTGCAGCATCCCAAGCTTGCGGGCTCGATGAGAACTGTCCTTCAGCTCACCTACCCTAATAGATATATCGACCCCATCGCGAATCAAATCCGTTTCCGAGTCATTTAGAAAATGCTCCACAATAATATTAGGGTATTTAGCAAGAAATTTTGGTAAAAGCGGTGTGAGCTGTTTACGCCCTAATAATATTGGCGTGGAAATTCTCAAGCGACCTGAGACTGCCCTTTGGGATTCTTCAGTATCGCCGACTGCGACTGCGTACTGCTCAAGTATCAACTTTGCATGCTCGTAAAACTTTTCACCCGCAGACGTCAAAACCAGGCTGCGCGTAGTACGTGACAATAGCTTAACCTGAAGCTGCTTCTCCAAATCTGTTATCTGCTTGCTTACCGTGGACTGACTTACTGATAACTCAACCGCTGTTTTAGAGAAACTGCCCAATTCTACAATTCGGACGTAGGTTTCCATTGCTAAAAGTCGATCCACACATTCACCACTAACAATTCTATATATTCCAAAATCCGATAAATTATATCGGTTTTAGCCTGATTAACGGTCGGATGCAGTTCCGTTAGGCTTACCCCCCTGAAGAAATTCACACCCCATCAGTAGGAAGGCAATTATGACGATTAGCATTTACGGTGATATCGGTTCCGGCAGTTTTCGCCGAGTTTTGACCGCTGCAAAACAAATGGGTATCCAGTTTGAGCATATTCCGGTTGACCTGCTCAAAGGGGAGAGCCACGCACAAGAGTTCTTGGCCTTGAACCCTGCCGGACGCGTGCCAGTATTGGTAGATGGTGAAACCGTCATTACCGAAGCCTCTGCAATCAATATTTATCTTGCCGAAAAATTCGACTCACCCCTTCTGCCGAAAGGCAGCGCCCGATATGAAACGCTGAAATGGATGTTCTGGTCAGCGGAACACTGGCGTACATTCTCTGGCTATCTGTTCAATGAGCGCATCGGCAAGCGGGTCATGGGCGCGTCCGAAGACCCAACAATGGTTGCATTCATTCTGGAAAACATTCGCAGCAACGCCGCAGTCCTCGACAAGCATCTCGAGACACATAAGTTCGTCGTCGGCGATCAAGTGACACTAGCTGACTTCGACATTGCAGCCCCGTTCTCACAGATGGCTCGAACCAAGCTCCCATACGATGAGTTCCCCAACCTGTTGGCATGGCAGCAACGCCTTTTGGATGAGGTTCCTGCCTGGAAAGAGACCAAGGAATTGCTCGACGATCGCATGGACACAGCCTTCAACGCATTCGGTATCACCTTCTGACCGAAAGCATGAGCGTCTCGACCTGTCGTATAGGTCGAGCGCTTTTCCTGTTTCTAGCGAATCAGCGAGCACCACCAATGTCCAGCAGAACCTTACCGCCGTTACGCGTGTGGACGATGGCCTCCTTGACCGCCGACAGCGGATACACTTTAGCCACTGGAACATGGAGCTTACCAGTCCGAATCAACTCAACCGCTTCCAGCAATATGGTCGGGATTTTCGGCGCATATTCTTTCTTGTTCTGATAGAAGTTGTGCATGGTGATGCTCTTTCTCATCAGCGGCCTGAAGTCGCCTGGAGCTGACATCTCACCACTCATCTGCGCATAGTTCACCAGCTTGCCACCCAATGACAGTGCGCTCACTAATCTGGCAGTTGCATCGCCACTGACGCCGTCCAAGGCCAAGCGCACGATTCCGTCACCTATCATGTCCTGCACTCGCTCAGTTGCATTACCTTCGTCTACCAGTACGATGTTCCCGCCTGCCGCCTCGACGTCAGCAACCTGCTCCGGTCTCCGCACGAAATTGACCGTACGAAATCCTCGTCCTTTAGCAATGGCAATCACGGCTCGACCCACGCCTGAATTGGCGCAGTTCTGAACCACCCAGTCCCCCGGCTGAAGATCTACGAACTCACTCAACAAAAGAGCTGCTGTGGGGGGGATTAATACGAAGCATCGCCAACTGTTGAATGTCTACATCATCAGGTAAAGCAAACAGTCCAAGGGCGGGAATGGTCATGCGCTCGCGCCAGGTGAAGCTGTAGAGAGGTGGCGTAACACGGTCTCCCACTTTGACGTTGTCTACCCCTCCTCCAACCTTGAGCACTATGCCAACGGCTTCGTTACCTACGACGCTTGGAAGCGGCGGATGCACTGGAAATTTACCGCCAAACAGTAGCAGGTCGTTGTGGTTCACTGGGGCGAACTCGACACCGATCAAAACCTCACCCGCCGCTGGTTCAGCAGGCTCGGCGATGTCGATCACCTCGAGGCCTTCGAGAGGGTCACCATATGCTTTTATCTGGATCGCTTTCATGCGTAGCTCACCTGGACGAAGGGATTGAGGATTCAAAGAACCACCGTTATCATAGTGGTCACTTTCAATGTTATCTACCCCCATCCCTGCCGTTCGCCGGAATTCATTCCACATTCCGATAAGTGTTATCGGTCTCTGGGTCATTCTCCGCTCAAGGTCATCCAGATAGCCTCTGTGCTCCATCAATAAGCACTGAGCGACGACGGATTCAAATGACAAAACTATTGGCAGGTAAAGTAGCACTCGTCACCGGCGGATCGCGCGGACTGGGCGCCGCAACAGCCAAAGCGCTGGCAGAACAGGGTGCAGACGTTGCCATCAGCTATGTGTACTCCGCGGAGAAGGCACAAGCGGTGGTTGCTCAAGTCACTGCGCAAGGTGTTCGCGGCGAGGCATTCCAAGCCGACCAAGCAGACGCTGCAGCAGCACACGCCTTGATCGACCAGGTCTTGGCAAAATTTGGCCGAATTGACATTCTTATCAACAACGCCTCCATCGACGAGATGGGCCGGGTTGATGACCCCAATCGCGACAGCTCAGCATTCGAGAGATTTTGGGCAGTCGGATTAAGCGGCTTCATGGCTACCGTTCAAGCGGCATCAAAAGTACTCGGTGATGAAGGCCGAATTATTATGATCAGCTCGAATCTTGGTACTCGTGTAGGTGTGCCTGGCCTCTCCGATTTGGCAGCGCTACGAGGAGCCATTGATGGGTATTCCCGCGGAGTCGCTCGTGATCTGGCGGAACGCAGCATCACCGTAAACGTGGTTCACGCCGGTTTTATGGAAACGGATATCAATGCACATCTGCGCGAAGGTTTGGCGCCATTGATTGCGCGCTTGTGCTTCCCACGTTTTGGCCGCCTGGAAGAAATCGTTGCCCCCATCCTATTCCTTGCTAGCCCCGCCGCTTCGTATATCACTGGTACGACCATCGACGCCGACGGCGGTTACAACGCCTGACTCCATATCCGATTGACCGTGCGAGTTGAAGAAAGACCCAACCCACATAAAAAAGCCTGAGACCTATGCGGTCTCAGGCTTTGTCACTCTTTCCAAAACTTTGCATCATCAGCGGCTGCGGTCATCCACACTCGCTGACATCAGGCGATTATAAAACGGAGATCGGATAATCCACGATCAACCGGAACTCATTAATATCACCTTCGCCTTCATCCGCATTAGCACGGTGAAACGCTTGACGGATGCGGAACGATAGATCTTTTGCCGGACCAGTCTGAACAACATATTTGGCTTCAACGTTGGTCTCATGGTGGCTGCCGTTTGAACCATAGAGCGACGTACCGTCAGAATTCCGATAAGTTGAGTTAGCGGCTAGGTGGGTGCCGTCTATATTAGTACCGCTTACATATCGAGCCATGAAGCTCAGACCAGGTACGCCGTACGGAGCCATGTTCAGGTCGTAACGACCTTGCCACGAGCGCTCACCCGGGGCGTTAAAGTCGGAGTATTGAATCGAGTTCGCCAGGAAGATCGAGTCGCCACCGCGGTTGTTGTCGCCGATACCGATGTAGTCGAACGGTGTATCACCGTTAACTTTCTGGAACGCCAGGGTCAGGGTATGAGCGGCCAGGAACGAGTAGGCTGCAGACAGGGAGTAGGCGTTGTTGTTGATGTCGCCTGCTTTCTTGCTGCCAGTGTCCTGGGTGTTGTAGTAGTTGAAGTCGAAGGCCAGAGACTGGTCATCGGTCAACGGCAGTGCGTAGTTCACGTTGCCGTAGTACTGGTTCCACACGTCTTCCAGTTTGTTGTAGTAGAAACCAACACCCAGGTTGTCGGTGATCGAGTACTTACCGCCACCGTAGGTAGCCGACTTGGAAGTCACGCCACCGTAGGTCGCCCAGATATCGCCGTTACGGTTGGTTTCGTCCTGGCTGGTACCGGAAGTGAAGCGACCCGCTTCAACGTCCAGACCTTTGATTTCGCTGCTCTGCAAGGTCACGCCAGTAGCCGTTTGTGGCAACAAACGGGAACCGCCGACTGCAAACACCGGGTTCTGTGGCTGCATGTCACCGATTTTCAGTTCGGTTTTAGAGACGCGGAACTTAACAGCACCACCGGCCTTGCCGAAGCTGTCTTCGTTTTTGCCGTTACTGTCGGTCACCAAGTTGCCCGAACCCGAGTACTTGTCGGAGCCGTCCAGTTTGAAGCCGGCATAGCCGAACGCATCAACGCCCACGCCTATCAGGCCTTGGGTGTAGCCGGAGCTGTAATTAGCCCAGAAACCTTGAGTCCAGTCTTTGTCGTCTACGCCACCGTTCATCTTGTCGCGGTTGTAGTAGTAGTTACGAGCCTTTACGTCCAGCTTGCTACCTTCAACAAAACCAGTTGCTTCGGACTGATCGCTTACGAATGCCGCAGCCGATGCCAATTGGGTACTGGCCGCAGTAACTGCCAGGGCGATTGCGCTCCACTTCATCACTCTCATGGTGACCTTGCTCCTTTGGGTTTGAAATTATTGCTGTTGACGGGTACTCACATTTGAAATTTTATGCAGTTTTTTCGCGAATCACTTTTCGCCCGAATAAAGATCACCACTATATCGCCAGCTCAAGACTAACTCTCGTAGCTGCTATTGGCGACGGTCTAAAAGACGATTTATTACCAAACTCGATATTTCAAATTTTCCAACTTTAAGTATTGCGCTCCATAAAACTCACCGCTATTCTTCGCTCGTCTCTGATTCGAGAGGCCGGGCATGGTAACCCGATTAACATAGGCGCAGTAGCAGTTGTATCTCATCTATAATCTGCTACTGCGTTTATTTTTATGGCGACTGTGGTTCGGAGGCTTCGTGCTGCCGGTTCCTTTGTCCGGTTTACCAGCCGACCACAGCTGCCACCCTAACTAATCTCATTTAGCCGGTCTTTATAAGCGACCAAGTTATTTCAAAAAAGCAGGGCACGAAACTTCCCGCCGAGAAACAAAGGCGTCTTAACCTACTACAGTCTGCTCAGAATCTGCGGAACTGCACAGCCACTGCTATCAACCTAGAAAGCTAATTACGAAATATACGAAAACTGTCCCATCTCTAGACGGATGGATAGACAGATTGGCAGCTGAGAACTGAGCTGACCGATAGACAAACTGCCTGCGGAACCCTCAGCGGCGGCAGCCATGCTGAAAGCTGAGCAGAAAAAATAAATTCGTCGCGTCAATGTGACCTTTGTTTAGCCCCGCAAATGGGGTTGGTTTGGCGTGAACCCATTAAAATCGATCACAATTAATGAGTCAAGCTCCACCCTCTCTTTAATCCACTAATTTCAGCCAAGATTTTGAAAAGGTGGTCGTCTACGAGGTTCATTCCCTAAAATCTTGAGAGCATTTTTAGGTGCTGCTGCCCCTAGGTCGTTGTGAATGCATCCCTCTGTCGAGGGATGCAACGCTTTGCACTACACAAAGCTTTCGTGATTGAGCAGAGCGAATCCGAATTACAGCCCTTCTATCACCGCTTTTTCTAGCGAGGGCCCAGCCGGGCGCCAGTCCAAAAGCTGGCGCGCGTTTTTCGCCCTGACTCGGGCATTCGTAGCAAGCGCCACACGTGCGAAACCTCCGAGTTCGGAAATGGCATCATCGATATCCCAGCTCACGACCCGTCCCTCAAATCCCAAGGAGGTGCTCACAGCCTGAGCAATGGACTTGAATGTACTGACCCCGTTTTCCGCATAGAACAATGCTCCCGCTGGAGCTTTTTCCAAGGCGATGACATACAGATCAGCCAGGTCTTGGATGTAAACATTGGACCAAGATGTCTCACCGGTTCCGATATACACCCCTGCTCCACGCTCACGCGATTTGGAAACAATCTTTGGCAACTGGTCACTTTCAGTCTTCAAACCCAGACCTTTCCCATAGACCGTTGACGGGCAGATAACAAAAGCGCGTATCCCATCAAGTACCCCTGCGGTTCTCACCATCCTGTCAATTTCCAAGCGAGGGATTCGATGAAGCATTACCGGGAAGGGGCTGTCGTCCTCATACACAACATCGGTCCCTCCCCCTCCAGAGGCGTCGTCACACACAATACTCGCACCGCTAGTGTGGATAAGCGTCTTACCCGAACCGGAGAGCGCGCTGATCAAAGCGCGAATCGAGAAATAGTGGTCGGAGTTGGCGGCGTTGATGGTAGCGTCGGCATCTAGAGCCAGCTCACCCAGCAACATGGCGTCGTCTAAGCTGCCAAATTTTGGTGTAACTCCGTGGCTTTCCAACCACGCCGCTTGCTCTTCGGATCTGACTAATCCGACTACCTCATGGCCTGCGGCTACAAGGCGTTGGCTGATCGATCCACCCAGATACCCTGCTGCTCCAGTAACAAAGACTTTCATATGCACTTTCCTTTCAATTTTTGACAAAACAAGCGGCCTCACCGCTTGGCCTAGGGAAAGCATTGATTAATTCGATCAGAGACAGTAGACGGCGCTTCCGACTATCAGTCATTCGGAAAGCGGATGAATCCCGCCTTCCTCAACATCTTTCTTTAACATGGATAAGGCGCTGCGAGGACCAATGCCAGAGTCGTCACGCAGAAGCGTTCAAACCCACTCTCGCGCAAACGTGCCAGTGCGAAGCGCACCCAGTTCGGCATGGGAGAGTGGTTGGGCGTGCTGAGGGACCGTCCCACGCCTCGAAAAACCGGAAACACTTTTTTTCTACGCGAAGGATTTTGCACGCCAGTGCGCGGCGTTAAGGCAGGACGCGCTGAGTTTTTAAACTCTGGATCATGTCGAGCAAAGCTGATTCAGTGTTCATGGGCTCGGTGAAGCCGGCGCGACGGATTTTCCCCATGTCAGAGAGTAGATCCTGCTGGATGTTGAACACGAAATCGCCGAAGCCCCAATTCACGAGCCGGTCATAGCGAAGCGTATCCAGACCATGCTTCTTGACCAGCCCTAGCCACGCCTCAGCCTGATCAGGCATGTGGGTGCTCAAGGACATTGGCTGCGGTTCGTCGATAGCCATGTCCATAGCAGCCGCTAACTTTTTCCACAGATAATTCCAGCGGAAAGGCTCTCCCACCAAGTTGAATGCTTCGTTACGCGCATTATCAGCTGTGGCGGCCCAGATACTCGCTTGCCCCAACCATCTAACATCAGTCAACTGGGCGTACATGCCGCTGTACGTGTAAAGAGACCCTGGAAATTTCAGCGGCACTCCCGCCTCCTTACAGAGCGCTGCATAAACGCCTATGACCAGCGCAATGTTGTAGGGGGCTCCCGGGACGTCGCCCAAAACCGCATCAGGCCGAAGTATTGCCCAATCAAACTCTCCATCCTGCTGTTTCTTACGTAGGACGTCTTCTTGAGCAAAGTAAAAATTGGCAGGTAAATGTCGGGAAGCATCTTCATAGAATGGCGTAGGGACTGGTCCCCCCAAATGCCCCCCGTAGACTTTTGCACCTTGATAGAGCACCACTCGCTGCAGATTGGCGCCAGCAGCTTTGAGCCCATTCAAAACGTTCAGTAGCATTTTCGCGTTCGTTTGAGCTTCGACCAAGGCATTCTTCTCCGGCTTTAAGGCAGCGTAAAACACGTGCGAAATGTGCCCGGAATGCGCAAGCGCGTTTAACGTATCTTGCTCATCAGCAAGATCGCAATGAATGGCTCTATTGAGTGGATCAGGATTTCGACGCAGAGAGTGGACGGTCCATCGCGCGTCAGCCACCAACGAGTTAACGACGGCACTGCCGATGATTCCACTGCTGCCGACCACTAAGGCATTTCGAAGAGTACTCATACTGACGCTCCTACGGGGGCAAGGATTGCGGGTGCCGCAACATAGGGTGCCGATAAACGAATTCCGTGTACTGAGCGCATAATCAACTCCGGGTCTAAGGACATAGGTTTGGATGAGTGAAGCGGGAAAATCCTGAAACCTATCCTCCTGCATCCGTGATACCTTCGGAACCTATCCTCAATGAACATCAGTTATCTGCTTAACAAATGAATGACCGCTTTCAGGAATTGACTATTTTCGTGCGAGCTGCCGAATCAGGTAGCTTTTCCGCGGCTGCACGAAGTTTGGGATTGTCGCAGCCATCGGTATCACGGGTAATATCCGAGCTCGAGGCGCGGCTTGGAACACGGTTGATGCTACGCACCACTCGACGAATCGTGCCGACTGAAGCAGGGATAGCTTTTTTAAGTAGAGCGAAGGAAGCATTAAGGCTGCTGGAGGATGCAGAGGAGACGGCAAGGGCAACGGATAGCCTTAGCGGAATACTGAGAGTCGCACTACCGGGAATTTTAGCGACGAGTGCGGTTATACCTAGCCTTCCGGGGTTTATGAGCAAGCACCCGGGTCTCAAAGTGGAACTGTTAACCGCCGATAGACATCACGACCTCGTGGCAGAAGGTGTCGACATTGCTATCCGCTTCGGAGATCTCGAAAACTCCTCCTTCGGCGCAAAAAGAATAGCGACAGTTCCAAGAATGATAATGGCCTCACCAGGCTATTTGGCTCTGAATGGCACTCCCACGACTCTGGAAGATTTAGACCATCATAAGTTTTTAGTGGGCCCGGGTGGATCAGACAAGCCCCAATGGACGCTGCTGCAGGGAAGGAAGACATTTTTGGTGAAGATCGAGCCTCTGGTAAAGGTGGCCTCGGCCGAATCCCTCATCGGATGCGCACTCGCTGGGCTAGGACTAACGATTGGCTCATGGTGGTCTGCAGGTGATGAAGTGCGCGCTGGGCGCCTAGTTCCGGTTTTGACCAACTTTGAAGTGCCCTCAGTTAGCGTTCACGCAGTTTTTCCGGGTGGTCGCGAGCCCTCAAAGAAAACAAGGCTTTTCGTGCAGCATCTTGTCTCTATCATTCCGGGCTCGTTCAGCACACAACACAACTGACCCATCTGACGCTGCCTCTGTTAGATATCCATGGCGTCAGTCCTCGTCCGGCGCCAACCTGCCGTTTCGCATTGCAATCTCCGAGAGGATGCAGTAGCTCGCGCCGCTTGCGGAACTGTTGCTGGTGATACACGCTCGCCCCCCCTGATATCGACTATCAAAGCAGATCGACAACAGGGGGGACATTCTCTCTTTCGTAACTCACACAGCGCTCTCAGAGATATAGCCAAGTGTTACACGCCGCTATCGCTCGTCCACCCACACCCGCATCTCACCTTCGCCGCGATTAGCCCACGCGAAATAAGGTGTGAACGTCAGCGTCTGCGCGGTTAGCTTCGTGGCGGGGGTTTGACTATAGAGACTTTGCGCTTGTTCTGAATCAACGGTAGAAAGCCGCATGCCCTCAGCCTTGAGCTGCACCATTCCTTCCAATACTCCTTGACCAGAGATCTCGGTGAAATCAGCCGTTTGCGCCAAAGTCAATTGATGCAACTCCGGACCGTTGTCCGCTTGTTCCAGACAATAAACTATCGGACCGCGCTGGATGGCGACCTTCCCGGCCAACTTGCGTACGGCGGGGTTAGCCTTGAGCAGCATAGGTGACATCGGCAGAACCACATCGATACGATCTCCCTCGTGCCACTCACGCTCTACTCGACAGTAACCCGCGAGCATTGATGCCTCGGACTGGAATCGTTCGCCATTCACCCATACCTCGGCAGCCATGCACCAGTTCGGCATACGAAGCGCTAGAGTCAGCACAGCACCTTCGCCGCCATTGAGCGTGAAGCTGATTTTCCCTTGCCATGGATAGCTCCCACGCTGTTGCAGATGCCACTTTTTGCCGGCAGCTTCGAAGCGCAAGTCGCTGCCTATATACAGATTCACATAGAGCACATCTTGATGCAGGAGGTATATGTACTGATCCAATGAACCCAAAATACGCGCGATGTTTGGCGGGCAGCAGGCGCAACCAAACCACTGTTGACGTACCGCTTTGACGTGATCGTAAATGTGGTTACCCGCTAGGGCCGACGGCTGTACTTCAAGAGGATTGACGTAGAAAAAGTGCCGACCGTCCAATGCCATGCCAGCTAGTACCGTGTTGTAAAGCGCGCGCTCCATGACGTCGGCGTAGCGACCATCTGGTGCCAATTCAAGCATTCGTCGGGCGAACATTATCAGGGCGATCGAGGCGCAGGTTTCGGTATAAGCAGTGTCACTAGGCAGATCATAATCGCTGGTAAGGGACTCACCGTGACTCTGGGCGCCGACGCCGCCCGTCACATACATCTGTTTCTGCGTCAGGTTTTCCCAAATTCGCTGGCAAGCCGCCGCCTTATCAGCATCGCCATTCAGTCGCGCGAGATGGGCGACGCCTGTGTATAGGTAAAGCAGACGGACTGCATGCCCGACTGCCTTCACCTGTTGGACGACGGGTACATGCGCCTGGCTGTACGCCTTGTCGTGGATCATCCATGCAGGCCCGTGACTAGGCCAGAAAAAGGTGCGTCCTCTGCGTTCGTATTCTTGGTCATAAAAGTGCGGAGTCTGCCCGCGCTCTTCTACGAAGAAGCGACACAAACGTAAATAGCGATCCTCGTTTGTAACCTCGAATAGCCGGGTCAGCGCTAGTTCGATCTCTGGATGACCGGGATAACCTCGTATTTGTCCCTCCTCGGGACCAAAGACCTGATCAATGTGATCTGTAAGGCGTCTTGCAATATCCAACAGAGCTGTTTTTCCGGTTGCCTGGTAATAGGCAACCGCAGCTTCGATCAAGTGCCCAGCGCAGTACAATTCATGGCATTCCGCCAGATTGGTCCAACGATCCCCTGGCGCCTTCACAGTAAAATAGGTGTTGAGGTAGCCATCTTCTTGCTGTGCGGCACCGATGAGCTCGGCCAACTCGTCAACGATGGCTTCACAAACCGGATCCCTCGCTTGGCCTACCTGGTACGCCACAGCCTCAATCCACTTGGTGACATCACTGTCTTGAAACACCATTCCGTGGTGTTCGCCTTTTTGCTGACCCGCTGCAATGCGGAAATTCTCGATTGCACGGCTGGGCTCAGCCTCGTCGATGCGATCGTTCAAGGCATCCCATTGATAGGGAATCACGACGTCCTTAACCAGTTTCTGGTAGGGCGTCCAGAAGCCATCCAGGACCCGTGTATACAAGCTTCCGATGGGACTGTCGTAAACAGACATAGAGAAATTTCCTAGGGCAATTAAGCGGTTTTCAAATCTGCGGATATGCGCTTGAGAAAAGCACGATCAAGCTTGCAGTAGGCCAGTACTGCAACTTGGATGAGATGAAACGCGGCGGGTATCAAGGTTTGTAACAGGGAGATGCCAACCAACGATGCGTTCGTCTGAGCTGCCTGGCCCGGCTGGTAAGCGACCAGAGTGAACAGAATGCTGATGATGACGGCGCTGGACGCCCAGGCCAGTTTGATGCAGAAGAGATTGGCAGCGAAGTTCATGCCCGATGAACGAATACCGGTTTTCCAGCGACCGTAGTCGTCTGAGAAGGCCATGAAAGAGAAATGCAGCGGCAATGTCATGCCTTGAACAAGGCAGGTCATGAAGATCAGCGCTAACCACAGACTTGCATGGTCGGCAGACGCAGGTACGAAATAGAGCCCACCGCTCCAGGCCGCCAAGCAGAGGTTGGCTCCTATGTATAACTTCAGCGGATCAGTAATGCGCGAAAGGAATGGGACAAGAAAGGCGCCCAGAATGGTAGCAATCGCCACCATGCCGAAGAATAAAGACGTGTAAGCAGTATCCCCCCGCAGTACATAGGTAATGAAATACAAGTAGCCGCCGCCGCGAAGGTTAAACACATTGATAAGCAAGAAAGACAACAAAAGCATCAACATCAGTTGATCGTTCTGGCGCATGCCTGACAGGTGCTGGCGGAGACTGAAGGTTCCAAGCTCGGTTAGTGTTATGCGTTCGCGGACGCTGAAGAAGCACCAGAGAAACATGGCGACCGCCACGCCGCAGAGCACAGTGACGCCCCAGTGATAGCCTTTGGCAAGGTCCCCTTGGCCCAGCAGGTCAACCATCCACGGCAAGCCCACCGAAACCAGAAAACCAGCGGCGCCGCAGAGCATAAAACGCCAAGTCTGGCAGGCGACGACATCTTGATGTTCCTTGGTCATCGTGCTTATCAGAGCACAGTACGGCACATTTATAGCGCTGTAGCTGAGCGACAACATGAGGTAGGTGATAAAGGCGTAGACAATCTTAGCCGTAGCGCCTAGTTCCGGCGTGCTGAAGGTGAGAATGCCTGCCAATCCAATTGGCAGCGCCGCCCAAAGCTGCCAAGGACGAAATCGTCCAAAACGGCTGTTAGTACGGTCGGCGATTGCGCCCATCAAAGGGTCGGCAATGGCGTCGACGAAGCGCAGCGTTAAGAACATTGTGCCAACCAATGCGGGGGTCAGACCAAAGACATCTGTATAAAAGAACGTTAGAAAGTTAGCGATCAGGCAGGTGATGATCGTGCCCCCTGCGTCACCAAGACCATAACCTAACTTTTCTGAGCGGGATAATTTTGTAAGCGGCGCTGGCGTCAAAACCACACCCGAAGACGTCAAGGCTGACGTAGTCATGCAGTTATCTCCAATTCTTGTAATTATTAGCGCCGCCTTGAACGGCGGTGCTTGTGCGGGTTGCATTTGGAAACGTGCCCGGTTTAACCAGTATGTTGGCAGCTGCCCTCCCCCTCCTCAAGGGAGCTAAACGGTATAAGAGCGGGACGATTCCGACTTTTCAACGGATTTGGAGAGCCGAAATGTCACTTGGCTTTTGGAGAAAATTTTATGTTGGCTTTAAATTTTGCAAGCCCTGTAGTGGCCCAAAACGGCGGTTACTTCATTTCCCGCGGGATTGGCCGCCATCCGCGCAGGATCATTGACTCCTACGAGTTGATCTACGTCGACAAGGGCAGCCGTGCATTGCGCGAGCAAAACGAGGAATTCGTGCTTAGTGAGGGCGAAACCCTCGTGCTGCAACCCGGGCAGTTGCATGAAGGGATCACTGATTATGACCCTACGCTGCGTTTTTATTGGTTGCATTTCGAGCTGGCACAACCTACCACACCGGGCAGCGAATCCTTTGTGGTTCGGCGCCGGACCGCAGTGACGGAGCCTGAACGATTCGTCGCTTTGCTGAGGCTTTTCCTCGGCGAACAAGAGGACGGGGCACCGCCTGAAACGTTAGGACTGCTGGTACTGCTAATGCTTCAAAAACTGTCACGTCACAAAGAGGAATCTGGCACCGCCGGGCGCGGCGTGGCCTTGGCCTACCGTGCCAAACAAGAGATTGGCATCGGCTTTGGGAATGAACTTAGCGCATCTTCGATCGCCGAACGGCTTCGCTGCAACGCAGACTACCTTGGACGAGTATTTCGACAGGCATTTGGTATCAATATTACAGAGGCGATTCACCGTCAGCGGGTTACTGCGGCGGAACGGATGCTCTTGAGAAACGACTCCACGATCGCTGTCATAGCGCAACTTTGCGGCTTCAAGGACAGCGCCTACATGCGGCGCATTTTCATTAGAAAAGTGGGGATGACCCCTGCTGCCTATCGACGGTTGTACTGCAAGGAGCATGTTAATGTTGAGTAATTTATTTGGATCCATGGCATATCTTCATTGAGGCTTTGAAATACGCACAGAGACGGTGGTCACCGCTAGAACTCCCGATCAGCCCCGCATCGTTTGAGTCACGATGACAGTATTTACAAAGACCTGGTTCCGCGCATGACCGCAGTTCGAACTGCCTGACGAGGTTGCCGAATACATGCAGGCCTGACCGAAACTGCCAAGTTGAATTCATGCTGATTTATTCCGTATGTCGATAGGTGTTATCGGGGCTCGAGCGATTATCCCCTGTCCGTGTCCCGGTTATCTTTGATTCAAGACCTACCAGTGTCTTCAGTCATTACGGGATTCAGCATGACCAAATTATTCACCGGCAAAGTTGCATTGGTAACTGGCGGGTCACGTGGCTTAGGCGCAGCGACAGCCAGGGCCCTCGCGGAACAAGGCGCAGACGTAGCCATCAGTTACGTGTTTTCCGAGGAGCAAGCGCTCAACGTCATCGAGTACGTGACCGCTCAGGGCGTCCGAGGCGAAGCCTTCCAAGCCGATCAGGCAGACGTCGACGCCGCGCAATCGCTCATCGATCGAGTCATCGCCAAGTTCGATCGTATTGACATCCTCATCAACAACGCCTCCATTGATCAGTTGGGTAGAGTTGACGATCCTGACCGCGACGCTAAAGCATTCGATCGCTTCTGGGCTGTTACGCTTTCAGGGTTTATGGCGACTGTGCGAGCAGCATCCAAAGTGCTCAGCGATCAGGGCCGAATTGTGATGATCGGATCAAACTTGGGCAACAGACCTGGCATGCCGGGAATTGCCGACCTAGCGGCACTGCGTGCAGCCATCGATGGGTATTCCAGGGGTGTTGCCCGAGACCTTGCAGAGCGCAACATCACGGTAAACGTTGTTCATGCCGGGTTCATGAAAACGGATCTGAATGCGCATTTGCGAGACGCTCTGTCGCCATTAGTCGAGCGCTTGTGCTTCCCACGATTTGGCCTACTGGAAGAGGTTGTTGCACCGATTCTCTTCCTTGCAAGCCCTGCCGCATCCTATATCACTGGCACGACCATCGATGCCGATGGTGGTTACAACATCTAGTCGCCGCAACATACGGATGGCTTTGCTAAATTACTGGAGAATGCAGCATGAAAAAATTGGAAGGGAAAATTGCACTCGTCACCGGTGGCAGTTCAGGCATTGGTTTCGCGACAGCACGCCTGTTGGTGGACGAAGGCGCGCACGTATTCATCACGGGTCGTCGTCAGGCTAATCTGGATGATGCAGTTAGCTTGATCGGTCGCAATGTGACAGGTGTCCAAGGCGACATGAGTAATATTGATGACGTAAATCGGTTGTTTAAACTCATCACTGAAGAGAAAGGCCGGCTCGACATGGTATTTGCCAATGCGGCCACTCAAGCCAGTGCGCCGTTGGGTGCGATCGACATCGAGCAGTACAATCGTGTTTTTGACGTAAACGTGCGCGGCACTTTGCTTACCGTACAAGGCGCTCTACCATTGTTGCCGGACGGCGCCTCCGTTCTGTTGATGGCATCTGTTGCAGGTTCAAAAGGCAACCCAGGCCGCAGCATCTACGGAGCCTCGAAGGCGGCAGTTCGATCATTTGCACGTTCGTGGGCGAACGACCTCAAGTCCCGAAACATCCGTGTTAATGCAATCAGCCCCGGTCCCACTGATACTCCTGCATTCGATTCACCGGGCGTATCCGCCGAGCAGACCGCTCAGATCAAGACCCGTATTGCCTCGACCATTCCCCTAGGTCGAATGGCCCGTTCTGATGAGATCGCCAAAGCAGCTGTTTTCCTTTTGTCCGACGACAGTAGCTTCACAACGGGCTCGGAAATGTTCGTGGATGGCGGCTTCACCCAGATCTAGGATGAGATCGACCAATACACATAATGCTGTCGCCATAAATTTACTTTAGAGAGTAGATGGCTTGGAGGCGCCGCTTCACCAGCGGTTGCTTTCCGGCTTTGGGATTTTCAGCGAGGGTCTAAGCGCCAATGGGATTCCGGCGATCGTGAACTGGCCCTTAGTGTCATTAAGCACTTCTTCTACAGCAAGATGACTTATATGCCTTAGGGCTATTTCATAGCTACGAGTCAATGGCAACCTAGTCTTAATTTACCTTAACGATTAATATTGTTACTTATTTGCATGACACTCTTAAAAATCGACTGATTTAATGCTAGACGTGTAAATGCGACATTGAACTCTACTTGACTTCGCGCAGTAAATACCAACGCTATCTGACAGCTCGCATGACTTTTTCTAGGCTGGAGCAGTAGCAATCTGTAAGAATTGAATGCATCAAAAACGAGAATCTTTGAACCTAGCCAAATCCCAGTTTTCGAGATAAGCCGATGCCCCCCCCCCACAAAGTATGTTACGACTATTTTTCAGGACAGATCGAGGCGAGGCCATTCCTTCGTCTGAACGAATATTTCGGCGGCTCTCGCAAAAGGTATGCAAGATCCAGAGCAGAATGCACGCGTTCAAAAATGATATTCGGCAACACTATTCTGACTATTAACGGGCTCGCTTTGAACATACTTTGAATATGCACATGTCAAGTTAGTGAGAATACCTGATGGCAAACGCAACGGAGCTGCAGATGGTTGGACAGGCCAGCTGACTGCTCTTTTCTAATCGCTACGCGGCAAAATTTAGAGGTATCTATGCTTTCAGAATGGCTCTCCAATCTACTCACGCGCCGAGGATCCCACTACGCCTGGGCGATGGTCGCCGTAACATTTATGGCTGCCTTGGTGAGCGCCGCAGCGGTAGGGGCGCCCGGCATTTTCATCGTACCAATGCAGATGGAATTTGGTTGGAACACGTCGGAAATCTCGTCAGCACTTTCAATTCGATTTGTCTTGTTTGGTCTGACGGCTCCGTTCGCCGCTGCACTGATGAGTAAACACGGGCCTCGCAAGGTCACAGTCGCAGCAATTATCTTAATCATGACAAGTCTCCTTGTATCGCTCAATATGACCGAGCTTTGGCAGTTGGTTGCATTATGGGGAGTGGGAGTTGGCGTAGGGGCCGGCATGACTGCCTTGGTACTGGGGGCAGTCGTATCGTCGCGTTGGTTCGACCAGCGCAGAGGTCTTGTGATCGGTGTATTAACCGCAAGTAACGCCACAGGCCAGCTTGTTTTCATGCCGCTGCTCGCAAGCATCACCGAACAATATGGCTGGCGTTGGGCGCTCGTTGTGCTCTCTTCGCTGCTCGCCCTGGCTGCGTTCGCTGTTCTAATGTTCATGCGCGACCGCCCGAGCGATCTAGGGCTGCGACCGTACGGCAATACGAGCATTGAACCAATCGTTGAACCGGACGCAAGCGGTAAGTCAGTGTTCACGGCGACTTTACATACGCTGCGCGATGCATCCAAAACGCGCGTGTTTTGGATTTTGTTCGCCACCTTTTTTATCTGTGGCGCGAGTACCGCTGGTTTGGTTCAAGTACATCTGATCCCGCTGTGCGGCGACTTCGGTATTAATCAGATTCAAGCTTCAGGTCTGCTTGCAGCGATGGGCGTTTTCGACCTGATCGGCACTGTTCTTTCAGGATGGCTCTCGGATCGTTACGACAGCCGGCATCTGCTGTTTTGGTACTACGCGCTGCGCGGTCTTTCGCTGATCGCACTACCGTATTCGGACTTCACGATCTTCGGGTTATCGGCCTTCGCGATGTTCTACGGGCTCGACTGGATCGCAACTGTCCCGCCTACAGTTCGACTGGCCGTCAATAAGTTCGGGCCAGAGCGTGCAGGCTTGGTGTTTGGGTGGGTATTCGCAGGCCACCAGATTGGTGCTGCGGTAGCTGCTTACGGAGCTGGGTGGTCCCGAGTAAATCTGTTTAGCTACCTGCCGGCGTTTTTTACGGCTGGTGTACTGTGCTTGCTTGCTGCGGGAATAATTATGACCATCAGGCAGAAGAAACCTGCATCTGAGTTTGCTACCCCTTAAGATTTGATAGCAAAGGGCGCCAGCTCAACGACTGCACTTTTCGTTGAGCTGGAAACCACCGTACCTCACTATCGATCTGCGTTGGAAGAGCCGAAAAGATCACGGTGTTCTATCACATGATTCTCGCGCCTTCGGATTTCTGACCCAAGCTGCTGTCGATCTCGATACACCCTGCTAAAAGTGCACAAATCTCGATCAATATAGCTAGCTGTAATGGCGAGCTTGATACCACTGACTGTCGCAGAACCTCAGACCTCAGAGGCTTTCGGGGCGACCACTATGAGTGGGTTGCTCCCCTTACCGACAGGCAGCAACCGGCCAGAAGTCGCACCAGTCACTACATTCTTAGCTACGGGCGACGTCATGCCGACTTCTCAGTCGTAATACAAATACGCCCCACACTATAAATATAACACCTACAACTACACCGCCAACAATGGCCGAGTGCTTTATATTAGATCGATCCAAAGATTTGGTTCTTTCTGGATCACGTATGAGTTTTTCGCCATCAACAAGTGAAACGAGCTTGTTCTTTCTGATTCCGCCATAAAATGACTGACGATACCAAAGAGCTATTACACGCCTACCGGTCAAAGCTTGAAGCTGCTCTTCGGAAAAGCATCGCGTCGTGCCACTGATACCCAGAGAGCAACTGAGAACAACAGCCCCCTGCTCATTGCCGATTGACAAGTACTCGTCTCGCCCACCTGTTTTGACGGAAAACGTCCCGACAGCCACCTCCAACGGTTCGGGCCACGTAGACGAAATCAGCTTGTCGACCACGATCAGGCACTCAATGGCAAATATCACAAAAATCATGATCAAATAACGTTTTCGCATCAAAGCCCTCCCTGGAAAATGATGAGCACGACGTGAATCCGACTGCTTCGCCAACCTCGCTTAACATTAGATGAATGTTTGACGGTCTGTTTGTTTTCACGATGCGCTGCAGGATTTTGCGGGGTGCGGACCCGCATTGAATTTCAATGCCTGGTAACGGAAGCAGCGCACGGGGAGATCGGTCGTATGCGTCCGCTTTGGGTCGATAGTCGCCTCAAGATTGCGTGTCAGTGTCGCGGACTGGCTTTAGCACTATCGATCCGCCGAGCAGCTCGATGCTCAAGGAATCACCCAACCCGACGTTCACTTCTGCAAGGAGATCCGGTGGGAGATCGATAATGACGTCTCCGCTGCCATCACCTGGATCTTGGCATTTTACGATTGTCCGCAAGGATTTACTCATTAGGGAAGGCCCTCCCGGGGTTGATGGGGTTAGCTTCCATGCTACGCCCGAATGGCTACTCCTGACAGCTATCGGCCGATTCTGTTGAAAAAGTCGGTTTTCTCAAACGGCCAGAAGACTGATCGGTGAAAGCTCCTTTTTCCCGTACTACTACGTGAAATCTGAGTCTGAATGCCTTTAAGGCGATTCGAGATTTCAATCTCACGCACTTTTCTGCCGTGGAAACCATATCCGACTTTTTCAACAGAATCGGCCAATAGCAGACATTGCTAAGGTCTGGCGCCAATACCTGCCGGGCGCACAGAGTAGACATTCCAGCAGTGACGGTTACAGAACCTTTATGCTTAATACAGATGTGCCGAGGAGCGGCGAGGATATTTCCGGATGAGCAAAGAAAAAAAATCGAAACGTGCACCCCTTCAAGGCACACAGCTAATTAGCACCATTGCTACTGGCGGCGGCGGTGGGGTATTTCAAGCGCGGGTTGGCGCCCTGTATCTCGCAAATATGCTAACAGGGGCGCCGAGTGCCTTTGGGCTGCACGGCGCCCGGGTAGAGTCACTTCGCTTTGAGGCACGCTACACAGGCGCTCACACCGACGATATCTATTGTCAGGTTAGTGACAGCGGGCAGTCCCGACTTCAGCTCATCCAGTGCAAGCGCGGCCTTAATGCTGCAGCTAGCGACGAAGACTTCATTGATGGTTTGCAGGGGGCTTGGCGCGACTATCTAGGAGTAGAGGGCAGCCCTTTTAATCGGGTGTGTGATGTTCTGATTCTTGCTACCGTGGCACCAGCGACACCCGCCAACCAAGCTGCCAAACGGCTCTGTGAGTTATCTCGATCTTCACTGAACTTGGCCGACTTCCTCCAAAAGCTCGATTCCAAGCTTTTTGACGCACAGCACAAGCGTACGTGGAGTGCCTTCAAGGAGGTTTCAAGGAACGCGCTGGCCGACAAATATTCCGACGAGCTTGTCTTCGACCTACTGCTACGGCTACGTGTCGACATACATGACCTCGGAACCGAGGGCTCGCAAGAGCTAAGTCTGGTTCAAGCCCTATTGGCTTCGAACCAGCCTGGAGATTCCGGCGAGCAGGTATGGAACGGGCTGTTTTCCTATGTCCTAGAACAAGGCATTAGGGTCGGTACTATTACACCTGAAACTTGGAAAACGACTGCGCAAGTTGGTATCCAAAAAGCTGTCAGCCGCCTCACTGGTCGAGGTGGCCTTGGCAGCATTGCCGAGCAATTCAGAGATCGGGCTAGACATCAGCTCTCGCTCATCTCAACGAAGCTTCCCAACGGCACACACATTCCCCGCGGCCAGTGCGTTGCCAAAGTGCTCTCGAGCTTCGATGAGCGACAGCTCGTCATAATCACAGGCGGCCCTGGTGCGGGTAAGTCAGCGGTCATCGCAGAACTTGCACCACTCCTTCTTGAGTCTGGCCCGCTGTTCTTCTTTCGAGCCGATGAGCTCAGCCAGCCAAGCCTAGCCGCAGTTCAGTCACTTAGTAGCATGCCGGATGCTGTGCTCAGCATGGAGAGTCTATTGCGCTGCGGCACACCAACTGTCGTCATCGACTCGCTGGAAAAGGCGCTCGAAGCCAGGAGCCCAGGTGCCCTTGAAGAGCTGCTGGCGCTTGTTCGCCAGCACAAAGGGGTGAGGTTGTGCGTGACGACACGCTCCTATGCTCTCAACGCTCTTTACTCCATTTTCCTCGCCGATTTCCCATACCAAGTTGTCGACGTCCCTTTACTGACAGATGCGGAGATATTTTCGGCAGTGACCGGAACGGTTCTCGAAGATATTACGGCTAGGGACGGTGGCGTACGAGAAGTTCTCCGAGCACCTTACTATCTGCGCCTTGCGTTCAACTACACTGCGACTGGGGCAACTCTTCCCCAGGCCGCTGGCAATGACTTGCGCTTGCGGCTGTGGACAGAACTGGTCGCTCCCAGTCGGGGATTGCTAGCAGGGATGGCTGAACGCCGTCGAATAGCATTTAACCAGGTCTGCTACGAGCGCACGGAGCGCTTTGCCCAGTTCGTAAAAGCACCAGGGGACGCTGAAGCAGTGGCTCTTCTCGTGCAAGACGGGGTGCTAACACAAGACGCCGCGCTCCGAGTGGCTCCCACTCATGATGTCTTGGAAGATTGGTCACTCTTCTTCCGGGTCGACCAGGAAGTACGCGGTGCCGAGAGGGCATGGGGTGTGCTTTTCGGCAAGCTTGGCTCACACGCGGGCATGCGCCGGGCGTTGCGTACTTGGACAGCGCAGCGCTCAGCTGAAGATGACCTAGATGCCTATGCGCTGCTCGAAGCCGCTCTCAAACTAAACTCGACCATTCCACAGCTTTGGCGAGACGAGGTGGCCATTGGATTACTACGCTCCGAACGTGTGGAAGACTTAATCGCAAAGCTGGATAACTGTATCTTCTTCAACAGCGCAAATCTCCTACAGCGCCTAAGCCACCTCCTTCGCGTTGCATGCAAAGGGCCAACCTCTATCGACTACTCCCACCTTGCAGAGGATCCTGCTAACAGAGAGTTCATGCTACGGATCGGTATGGCTGCCCCCGTTGGCAAAGCTTGGGATGTAGTAATCGGGTTAGTTGCAAAGGCGTTTCCCGACCTGCCGTCGGAAAACCACTCCTGGATTGTCCAGCTGGCAGAAGACGCCACTTCTCACGACGAGAACTGGCACAAGCCCACCCGGCGGACGGTTGACGTGTTCAATATGGCTGAACACTTCTGCTTGCGCGATGAAGAGGATTGGTACCGTGAGCAATCGATTAGCAAGCGCTTCTATGCGCTTTTGTGTCGCTGCCTAGGTGCAGACACTCGCCGGTTCACGACATTCACTGAGGCACTCTTGCAGCGCTTCCTGGCTGGCGCCGATATGCGCCACTCCTATGCTGAGGAACGTCTTCAGTTCCTGGTCAATGTCAAAAACTGCCGCGAGGTTAGCTTTTTTGTTCCCGACTTGGTGTGGAAGGTCTTCTGGAGCCTCTATACGAAGTCCGAACCGGAAGTTGAACGAGACTTCGGCATGATCGGGTGGGAGTCCGCAATGGGACTTAGTCAGTTAGCAGATCAGGAATTCTTTCCACCGTCGGCCTTACAGGGACCTTTCCGATCACTATTGCTCTACGCCTGGCCAAAGAGCGTGCGCTTCGTGGTTGATCTATGCAACCACGCAGCTAAGGCGTTTGCCACGATGCGCCCGAATGAAGTTTCAATTATTCCGCGGGAGCAAAGCCCCAATGATCGACCACACATCCATGACTATCGTCTATGGGCAACCTATCGCAGTCTTTCCGTCACCAGCTACCTCCTGAATGCGGCTTTGATGGCGCTGGAAGAACGCCTGCTTATAGAAGCCAAAGGGCAGCCCACGACTATCTCGAAGGTACTTGAGATTATCCTGGAGCTGGGAGAGTCGAGTTTCACTACAGGAATGGTGGCAGGGGTCTTGATGGCCCACCCTCAGCTCGTAACCGAGAAGATGCTTTCCATCTTCAAATGCCCGCAATTCTTCTCCGACGACATTGTTCGTAGAATACAAGAGGCAGGTGCGCTAGCCATCCACGGAGGCCACGATGGGCTGGAAGCTTCTAGGCAGCAGGAGCGCTTGGCAAGCAATCAGTTGCCACATAGACGGCGGTACCTGGAAGATCTAGTTCTTCAACTGCAGTTCAACCATCCAGACCTTCTTGAGACTATCCACAGGATTCTGGACAGCCACTCGAAAGCGCTGAATGGAGCGGAGGAGGTACCAGACGGCTGGCGTATGGCGCTGAAACGTATGGACATCCGTGGATTAAAACTCGGAGAATTCACTGGAGATGGTAAGGGAGTATCCCTGGAGATTGCCAACCTAGAACCCGAATTGCAGCAAGCCAGTGACAAAGCTCAGGCCGATATGCAGCGGATGAACCGCATTAGTGCCGTGAGTGCTTGGGCTGCAGCAATCACGGGAAGATTTTCCACAGCAGAGCCAGGAACGACAGAACGATTTTCGTTGCCGTCTGAGCCCTATGAAGAATTCCTTCGCCTCTGTAATGAGATCCAAGAAGAGGAAGTTAGTTTGCTCGCTGGCCTCGAAGATGAGCTTGCTTGCGCTCTGATATACAAGTGGCCCGTCGATACCTCACAGGCGCTACAGTGGGCCCGGGCTCTTGTCCTCGAACGCACTGCTGTTATCGAAGATAATGATGCATGGCTGCACCGAGACCACCTGAGGGGGGAAGCCCGGGCGCGAGCGGTTGTCTCAATTGCAGCAGTCGCCCCATCTCTACCCATGATGGTTGAAGCATTAGTCAACATCGTGACTGAGCCGATGTGGAAAATACGCCGGGCTGCAGCCAAAGCAATCTCAGACGAGCTGAGGCCGAAGCAGCCTACGCTAGCCGAAGTGCTAACTAACGGTCTCGCTCAGTATGCCGAGGCACTGGACCTAACTATCCAACATCCGCGTAGAAGGCCCCATGATTTCGTCAGTGAAGCCCGCGCAGCTACGGCTGATTCACTTAACACTGCACTGCAAAAGCTGGAGCCTGGCCAGCGTCCTTCACCGAAGAGTCTGGCGGCCCTCAAGGAGTGGGCAATAGCTCTTGATGCTGCGCGTGGCGAGATGCCCGAGACCTGGCGAGTACATACGCTCATGACGCTTACTAGGCTGATGGTGGAACATGAGAAAGGGCCAAGGGTTCAGCGGCATGACCCCGACTATATTGACTTCGAGGCGAGGTGGGAGTTTGGGGACTTGATCGCAGTCGAGCTCATGGCGCAGTCAAATGAGAGCTCACCCCTCTTTGATATGTTTGACCAGTGTATCGAGAGAGCACCTGAACTCAGCGAAAGGGTTCTGGAATCTGTACTTAGCGAGTGCATGAAGCAGGAGTTCGCAAACGCCGCAAGCTTATGGCGTGTATGGGATCGCGCGACTGCTAGGGTCTTCGGGGAAGACTCGCTCAGAACCGAGAGTCGGAGATTCTATAATCGATTCGACAAAATACTGAGGACGCTTTTACTGTGCTCAACGCCCTGGCCGAAGGCTTGGCATGACTTAGCGCTCTTCAGGTCCCGCCCACATTTCATCTCAAGCTGCTTAATTGCTGTAGGCGATAGCCGGAAAGGCTTAGAGCTCCTGTTACAACTGATAGCGGGTGTCGGTCGTAAATCCGCGATCCCTTCTGCACTCCCCCAACTGCGAGACGCCTTGGGCAGAGCTCCCGCCGACTTACTCGACGACGGAAACAGCTTGTGGCACGCGGAGACTATCTGCCGAATAGCAGTGCATGATCATCGAGAGATCCTGATTCGAGACATCAACCTGCGCAGGGCAACACTCGACATACTCGATCGGCTTGTTGACGCCGGATCGTCGCTCGGATTCCAGCTTCGGGACTACTTGGCGACTTCGCCTTCAACGGTTGGCACTCAAAGGTAAGCGTCCGGCGAACTAACCTTCCAAACCCCAGCAGGGCCTTTTTCGTGTCGGCGGAGTAGATCCGAGGCCGTTGCTTCATAAGAACACTCCTCTTGCTGGGTTACCTTTAGACCGCTGCGTCTACCGGTTGAATCCACAGCCAAAAGCAGACATTGATAAAGGTGTTGATCAACTGCTGGAGGTTGTCGGTCACCAATGAGAAAATCGCAACCAATACTGGATTTCACCGCAGAGTCGTTTAACTCTTGCAGCGGAGCGCATTGACTATCAGTGCAAAGGCTGGCAAGGACTGCCTGCGGCTCGGATAATATAGGTGATATCCGGGAAAAGTTGGCGACCAGTCTTCAAGAACACGGATTAACCGTCTACGCCGGTTGGCCGAACGCAATGTCGGCGGCAGACATCGCCAAAGGTATCTTCGAAAAGCGCTCCGAGTAAATAACGTCGCAATCTGGCGCTGTATGTCGAATGGCCGGACGTGATTCGGTCATTTCGCGCCAGCCAAGGGTTCGTCTAAATCCAGGGTAAAAACATGCAAACAACCAAATCCGAAGAGCGGCACATCATCGCTCCCCGGTGTGTGGCCAAGCGTCTGGATGGTGTTCAGACGTACCGTCTGCGAAAAGATCGACATCGCCATCGATCACCATCACCTTCTTCAGGTTTCGACCCTCGACATGAGTGCTGAAAAGGTCTGCCGCTATGAAGTGCTCGGAAGCTGTCTTGGTGTCCGCCAGCGCCTCGAGCTCCTTGCGTTGGATGATCAGCGTTGCATTAGGGAAGCCATTCACCTGACCGGCATGGTCGCTGTGTGCGTGGGAGACAGCGACGTACTTGATGTCATCGGGGGTCAGGCCAAGGTCGTGAAGCTGATCAACGATCGTTCGATTAAGCCCTGTGGTGAGCGATCCCTCGACCAATGGGCCAGGAAGATATTTCTTGGGTAGTCCGGCATCCCATAGCAACCAGTCGCCGCCGTGTTTTATCAGGTAGCAGGACACGACAATATCGTAAGACTGACCTTTATTGGGGCCGGAGTCCGACATCATCGATTTGTCGCCAAGTCTCATATAACCGCAGTCCAAGCGGTACATCTTGAGCTCAGGCGTTGCGGCGTACGACTGCCCAATGGCGGCCAGCGAGAACGCAACAGCAATAATTGACGACGGGTACCGGTTCATTAATCTTCTCCCGAGAAATTTCGGTGCAGAATCCGGCAATCCACGGCGCCCCACCAGTATCAATGCGCATAGCTCATCTAGACTTTTGTATAGGCTGATGCAGCGTTTTGTCCCGATGTAGCCGAAAACTCTGGTTTAAGGTTCGGCAGCTACTCGAGTGGGCCCCTCTAGGGCGAGGCGACCTTCGAGTACAGCGACGCTTGGCTCCACCAGAAAGAGTTCACTAGATTGATATCGACCGCAAGGAACAGCAGTGCCTCGTAGAGCATTGGGGCCCAGAGCAAGCAGCGGATTAACCGATAATGGGAGCGCATGGCAAACAGAGCCCTCACCAGTTGCCGGCTTGAGGCCAGGCGCGGTCGAGATCAGAAAGTTTGACGACAAAGCGGATCTCTCGCACACTGCCTTGCCCGGTTCGCTGGTCTAAGAGTGCAAGAATGAAATTTACTTATGTTTATCTGAAGGAAGGTAAAGAATATTAGCGCTAGTCAATAGCTTTTCAGCTGATCTTAGCCCATCAATGATCACTCGCATATCCGCCAACTTTGAAAGCAGCTTTTCATGTTCAGCCTCCAACGTTTGCAAATCTAGCTCCGTCTTGCGGTGACTGTTCTCAAGAGCATCATACTTAGCTTTCCAGGCATCTAAACGTTGTAGATACTTCCCTTTCGCAACTGATCGAGGCGGCAAGGTAGAGTTTTTTAAACCATCGAGCCAGAGGTCGACTTTACAGTTTAGTTCTTTCTGCGCCGCAGAAAACAATGTAGTTTTTCCGATACCTGCTCGCCTAGCAACCTCATTCTTGCTCAAAACTCCTCCATTGTTCGGATAAATGCCGTCATTATTTTTTAGCTCCTCAGAAATAACTGACATAATTGAGATTATTTTGCGCCAAATTTCGTCCGTACGCTTCAATCCACGGACCCTTGCAGCAGTCACATGTCTTTCAGTCATTCTGCCTCCAGCGCTTTGCGTAATTTCATCACATCAGGATGATCGCTCCAAACTTTATTAAAATCTTCAAAACGTGATATTTCATCTTCTAACTGCCCAACAATATTAGCAACAACTAACAGCTGCCCATTTTCCAACGCACGATTCCCTTCTGCGAGAAGCAAGGGTATAAGCTCCACAAGATCCCGCCTTGCGGTCTGGCTCTCAATTCGATTCACGCAATCAGACTTACATTCGCAGGGCTCAAAGTCCTTTGCCGGTCTCATACAGAGTACTCCCGGCCTAATTATTCTAAAATACTGTCCATTTAATGTAAGAGCTACAGCAAGCTCGTAAGCAGACGTTGCGCTCCATTTGTCATCATTTAATTTTAAATAGCCTTCCTTGTTTTTAATAGCATCTGAAATATAACGAACGCCTCCGCCGCCGTGCCCTCCATCCGGTGGTAAGCTGGAATTATGAAGCGAAGCATAAATATCCTCGACAACGTCTGTACAACGCATTATCCGCAACTCCCTAGATATCTGCTCAATATCAGTCTGCAACGCCTTGTCCGTGAGAATATAATGCAGCGTCATAGCAATATCACGATGACCAAAGAGCTGCATTAGTACCCGTGGACTCTCGACAATTGCAAGCGCAGCCAAGCGTGCAATCGTCTTACGAAATCTATGGGCGTGGATATTCTGACCATCCGGGGCAATCGGTAAATCAAGTCTCATTGCCAGCGTAACTAATGCATGATTTACTTCGACGAGCCTCCCTCCTGGGATTGCCCCCCCAGTCCCAAAAGACCACCAAAGATGCGTTCCTTTTTTTGTGGACGTATCCCCCAAGTTGATCCAGCTAACGTCTTCACAGGCTTCGATTAGCTGGACCTGCTGAGCTATAGCAACGCCCAGTATTTCGGGAGCGGGCCATTCCCGATCCTCCCCCGCAAGTAACGGGCTCAACTTATAAGTCTTCCCATTCACATGGGACTGACCATCACAATTTTGTTCGACACAATCCTTGGTCAGCATTAACACTTCTTGAAGCCTGCCCGCCAAAGATAAAAGCGCGATCCATAGGTGAGCACTTTGCAGAGTAGTGAGTAGCCCATAAACTTGCTGCCACGTCCGCGGAGGCCACTCATAATCTGCCACATCTTTCTCAAGAAACGGGTGATGATTGCTTCCAGTTCTCAGCTTAAATGGAGGACTCCGGATTATTTCTCCGTCACGATCCAACCACGGAGTTTGGGAAAAATATCGCGCTATCCTACGTTGAAATTCTCCCCGAGGGGATTTCAAACCACCAATTACGCTTGGCAAGCTTTTTGCTAAATCTATCAAATTAGGACCAAGATCCAAAATAGTCCAAAGTACTCTGGGACCAAACTCGGCAAGGTAACTGTCCGAAAACGGCAAAAAAGGGCATACCTGCGGTTCAGCACTAACTGGCAACGGATCTCCCGTTGGATCCGTTATAGAGCCTAGTTTGAGAACATGGCAGCTGTCACTCCAGAGCCCCAGAGCAACTAGACGATCTACGCGGTTCATCTCACCACGCGTTGCCCTCGTAGACTTTAGGAAATGTATATCAACATCTGTTAAATATGAAAGTAAATTTCCCGAAGTCGATGATCCTGCATCCGCTAATTTTCTACAGACCGCGAACCCGATAATCTTCGGAATTATGTTGGTTAAAATCCCCGCAATTGAGGTGACATCCAAAGAAAAGCTACTATTTCGCCTGACCATTGAGCTTGGCCCGAACCTAAGCAGCAACGCATATCTGCTTATCCAAATTTCGGCTTCATCGAGAACATCGCCCACCCTCGGATCATCTAGGGCTTGAGCGGAGACAAAACTGATAATCCGATGGCGATAGACTATCCTGCGTAAATTTGCTTTCAGCTGCTGCCCCGTAATTTCCTCAGGGGTCTCCCAAACTCCAAACACGCTACCATGCCCTGCCACATGCTGGCAGGCAATAATTGAACCCCTGCTGAAATTCTGAAAATCCGAAAGTTCCCAATCTTGGGACGAAGACGCATCATTATACTGTTCAGCAGAGGCCGACTTAGATGCAAAAATAAAAGCATTACCTTTTGGCATTACGAAGCCCTGTTTAACCTAACAATCCAGGCACCCGATGCGTACCGTTCAAAATCGCATTTGCCCAGTATTTTCGCCTTCTAGAAACTTCTTCTTCTGGAAATACAGAAAGTGCGACCAAGCAATTATCAAGCTCTTCCGAAAAACTAGAGACAAGCCAGTCTTGAACTGAAATTCTCGCCTGGATAGCTATAACTTCTTCCGCTCGCATTGCAATACCTGAGAGAGACTCAGGTAAAATTATTGCATTCTTTGCACATAACAAACACCGTTGCGTACTACAGCGACGCGCTGCGCCCGATGTAGGAGGTTGAATATACCGGGGTGGATTAAATGGGTCTAGACAGGCTACATCTAGTCGACTTTTCTCAAGCGCTCGGTATCTCACAAGCCTGCTTTCTAACTCTTCAGGCAAACTGCCGTAACGGTGCAAGTGCGCCAAAATCGTAATATCCAGTCTGCCCTTATCCAATTCTACAAATAGATTATTTAAAAAACTTCTAAGCTGATCGTCACGCTCGTTGTTCAAAATATTATTATCGAGATAACCTTGAGTCGTTTTTAGCTGAAAATGGTTTAAGACTCTCATTACCGCGAGAATATTTCCACCACTCTGGCGCCATACATACAGAGCAAAAATATCTCGAAAATCTGACGCGGTTACAAGCTCAATTGGGGAATCACCACTACGTGCACGTCGATCATTTATTCTAGATATTAAAACGTGCAAGTATGGCACTTGTTTTCCATCCAAGTAATGAAACCGAGTACGGCCTTCTGTAAGCCATCCAATTTCCCCGTTCCTATTCACAAAGAGCCAAACACTTCGGCAGCCAAATTCTAATGTTTTTATCACATTGTGCTGCTTAACAAGATCTTGGTCTGATGCGTTGTTCTCTTTCAGCTCCTTCAGCTTATCTTGCGCAACCAACAGCTCAGACTCTAAAATCCCACGAAGAGGTTTAACCTTTTCTAGATAATCTCTAATGATTGGTCCAGGCCCCCATGATGTTTTCCAAAGCCCTGTTACTACTTGTTCCTTCCCCTGCGCTCTAGCCTTTTTTCCAGTTAGAATATAACGGGTGGTATCATACATATTGGTCTGTAAAAAAGGGGCTTTATCGCTAACACTCAAGCTATACAGTACCGCCGGATTCCACCCTGTGCCTGACAAACACATATGAAACGCAGTGTTTGCATCCCACGTGGTGGGAAATGCGACAGACCTCATCGTGAGAAGATTGAGGCCCAGCATAGTGGAAAAGTGCTTGCTTTCAATTTGGTTACGAAGCTGGTTTGATGTAGGCAACATACAGTTGCACTCTTCTTGCTTATGATGAAAATAAAGCCAATTCCGCAGCAACTCCTCCTCTTCACCAGACTGAGGCATGAAATTTACTGACCGGATACGCTCGTGTAGCAGCCACTTTTTCTTAACTGCTTCCCATGCTTGTTTCATACCAACTCGCAGTATGGATACCTGACTTTCTGTTGGCAGATACCGATAACGTCTGGCAGGAGCAGCAATATTCGACACCAGAGAGGGTTTACCCAGCTGTGCAAGTACTGCATTTACTAAACCAAGGAACCTTGTATATAAGTCGACCCGAATCCCAATCTGCTTTGCATATTCGCAATGAAATCGGGTGATGTCGCACACTTCGTCAACCTTATGAAAACTTTCGGCGCCGTTCAATAACGTGTCAAATGAATCAAACAATTTCCACCATGCACGCAGCATCGTCAGCCTCAAACGCACTGCTCCGCTGCTAAGGCCAGTCATAGATGTGTTAATCTCGGGAGCGATCTGACGAATCAACTTTGGCCTTCCCGTAAAAGCCCCAAACTCCGGCATTACACCATGGCCGTCAGAAAACTCTTGAAGATCAACGTAGACAATCTTGTCCACCCCTTTCGCCCAAAATTGGAGCGGATTTTCTGAGTTCGGAATGGCTAATAGCTCTGAAGCGCCTGCTCCTTTAACATTCGGATTTGATGCATGATCTTTGTCATAATAACGGAGACTCATTGCCAGTCCCCCTTCACTTCTAGACTATTTGACCACGACTCGTATAAATTCAAATTAAAACCTAAGCGATCGACTACCCACTGGAGATAAACTACAGTAGTCTCTATAGACCGATGCCTAAGCTGGGGTTGTATTTCCAACTGAATTATTGAAGTCACATTAAGTTGCAGGGCTTTTACTATGACAACATCAATACTACCTTGCCTTGCAATATCAATTAGTTCTATCTGCCTTTGCATTCTTTCCCAAAGCAAAGTGCATGCCCAGTAATCCCTAGCCTTATGGGGGGACCATCCTTTCGGCCTGTCGACATACCGCCAAAAATCGTAAATATTATCGCCGGTATACCGTACACCAGTTATGGGATTCAAAAACAAATGGACAGACTTAGACAAAATGCTCTTTTGAGCATTGAGCGTGCGTCCTTTTGCTACTGCAAGCGCGAGGGCTTTTGGCCGGAGAAACTGGCGATAAGCATGTAGTTTCAGCGCGACAGACAACGGTACACGTATTGTGCCCCTTGGCCCTATTTTATCACCATTATCGCGCCCATATTCAATACCTTTAGTTCCAAATCGTAGATCAACCAGTACGGCCTGATGCTCCTCTGGGGCACTGGGATTAGCTATTTTCCAGTCAGAGACCTCTAATGGCAGTGTATCGAGTCTCCAACAGGCAGCCTCTTCCCGCCTGATAGCAGTCTCTAAAATCAGCTCGGCGATAAGCCCATCGACCTCCCCCCTGACCGGCCGCTCATAGATTTTTGTGAGCCAATGATAAAGCTCCGTCTTGTCGGGAAACCCAAGCCGCCGTTTACTCTCCCGTAATTTCCCTTTCCTAACAACAACTTTTTTTACACTATCAGCGCACGAACGAAAGTCTGTCTGGCAGTAGCTTTTTATCGACTCAGGAATAAGCAAAGGCTCTCGATAGCCCTTATCAGCAGCCCAACTTAAAAACTCAATTGCTGTTCTTACACGCGTATTGATTGTTCTTTCCGAAAGAGCTCTACCATCCCGAGACCAACTTCCAATCAACATTTCCGACTGATATTTCCCTATGAGGTCTTGGGAATATTCAATCGCCAAATATTCTAAGCCTCTTATTTCACACCACTCGAGAAAATTGCAAAGCCGTTCAGCATAATTTTTAAGACTTTTCGCGGACGGTGGATACACGCTAGGTATCGCGCCATGAGTTTTCGGCTCCCATAATCCCAATCCACGATCAATAAGGAATCGACTTCCGAGCCGGTGGTAACCAGGCCTGCTGTCGAAGATGCAAGGCAGCATCGCAACCTTGCCGTACCCGGCGAGCGACAAGTACTCGCTGTCGGTATAAATGGTCTGGTGGCCGAAGGTCATGATGAGCTCCTTCACGGATGCTTGTACGCTAGCTGACTTATGGGTTATCGCAACTCCCGTATAGTGGTTTCGGCATCAACGGCTAAGCATGTTCAGCCAGACGTTGTTGTTATGACGGTCGCGCAGCGCATGACTGGCATTGATGATCTGCAGGAGCGATGGCTGAATCTGCGACCAGTACGCCTGACCGTCGGGCGTCGGTTGAATCTGTCGAATCTGTCGCGTGAACAAAGCCACGCCCAGCCATTGCTCCAGATTTCGGATCTGCTGCCCCACCGCGCCGGGCGTCACGCTCAGCTCATCGGCCGCTAGAGAAAAACTGTTCAATCGCATCGCGGCATCAAAACAGAGCAAGGCTTTAAGCGGCGGAGACGTTTTCATGATGTCGTTTTTCTACTTCATGTCGTAGAGATGATGATTTGTAACGGATCACATCGCCGCGCACAATCGCTATCCCACCCTTCATGCGGCTGAGCACACACCATGAAAAACATCGCCTACTTGGCCTTCGCCCTGCTCGGGCTGATCTGGGGCACGAACTTCATGTTCATGAAGTGGGCGGTGGAGTGGATTTCACCCGCGCAGATCGTGCTGCTTCGTTCGTTCTTCGGCTTTCTGCCCATCCTGATCTATGCGCTGGCGACCCGCGCGTTGAGCTGGAGCCACGTGAGGTACATCCATCATTTCCTGGTCATGGCGCTGTTGGCGACGGCGATCTACTACTACCTGTACGCCCAGGGCACCACGCTGTTGCTGTCCAGCGTCGCCGGTTTGCTGAGCGGTGTGATTCCGTTGTTCACCTTCGGCTGTGCGTTTCTGTTTCTGCGGGAAGAAAAGCTGAATGCGCGCATGACGATGGGTGTGCTGCTGGGCTTTTTCGGCGTGCTGTTGATCGCACGGCCCTGGGCTACAGGTGACGCGGCGATTTCGGTGCAGGGCGTGATGTACATGATGCTTGGCTCGCTGAGCATCGGTTGCTCGTTCGTCTACGCCAAGCGCTTCCTGACCGGCCTGAACATTTCGGCGGTGGCGCTGTGCACCTACCAGATCGGTCTGGCGCTGCTGATTCTGTTGTTGGTCACGGACAAGACCGGCATGCAGCACATCACCCAAAGCCCGAAGGCGATGATCGGGGTTTCCCTTGGATTGGGTCTGTTGGGAACCGGCGTGGCGTACATCCTTTATTACTTCATCGTTGAACGGCTCGGTGCGGTGGTGGCGGCTTCTGCGACGTACATTCCGCCGGTGATTGCGCTGTTGATCGGGATTTTCGTCGCGGGTGAGCCGGCGCATGCGCTGGATGTTGTGGCGATTGCGGCGATTCTGGGTGGGGTGTTTGTGTTGCAAAGCGGGCGACGGGTGGCGGCGCGGGAGGTTCCAGTCAAGGCCGCAGCAGCCTCGACCGTATAGAACCAGACTTGGACCTGACGACACGGCCGGTAGGGACGACTTGTAACTGATCGTTCCCACGCTCCGCGTGGTAACGCAGTCACTGACGCTCTGCGTCAACGGGGACGCGGAGCGTCTTGGCAGGCATTCCCACGCAGAGCGTTGGAACGATCCTGTATATAAATCTTCAGCCAATGTAAGCGACCGGGGTGGCGTTCCACCTTGCCCGCGATCTGGGGGGCGGTTCGCCTGTCACAGGTGCAACACAAAACCTGTGGGAGTCAGCTTGCTGACGAATGCGGTGGGGCTTTCACCCTTGATGTGGCTGCCTCACTCCAATCGCCGACAAGCTGGCCCACAAAAGCGCATGTGATCCGAACTCACGCTTTATCCACCCCTTCATATTCCCCCGCCGCCACGTCAATCAGTGCCTTGCGCAATGCCAGGGCTTGTTCGAGGCCGTAGCCCTTTTCGAAGCTGGCCTGGGCTTGCTCCCACAGGGGTTGGGTTTCGAGCAGTTTGTTCATCCCGGCCTGGGTCAGGCTCACGCGTCGGCTGCGCTTGTCGGCAGGGTCGACGGTGACTGACAACCAGCCTTCACGCTCAAGGGGTTTGAGGTTCTGCGCCAGCGCTGAGCGGTCGATCAGCAGAATCGCCGCCAGCTCCGACAGGCTGGTGACCTGGCTGCGGGCGATCTGCATCAGGATCGAGCGTTGGGTCGAGCGCAACCCGGAAGGCGCGAGCAGCGCATCGTAGAGCAGCGTGATACGGCGCGTGGCCTTGCGCAGATGGGTGGCGTGACAGACCACGTTCTGCGGAATGTGCAGGCCTTCCGGGACCGTCGCTGCCTTGTTGTGCACGTTACTCATCTTCCCTCCTCCGAGGACGTTGCGCGCAGGCCCATCCGGCGCCTGCGGTCCATTGATGAAAATAAGCCTTGACCGATACTGGCATATACCCGCAAATTGAAATAGGAGCATATACCTCTAATCCACTGTTCGTTTGCCTTCGAGAGCTAGCCATGAACGCCGAACACGTTTCTCCTGCCGCAGGCTTACAGCGGTTTCTGATCCTGCTGTGCGTGTCGATCCCCTCGTTCATGATCAACCTGGACTCCAACATTGTCGCGGTCTCGCTGTCGTCCATCGCACAGTCCCTGCACGCCGACTTCGCCGACATCGAATGGGTGATCAGCGCGTACACGCTGACCTTCGCCTCCTGCGTCATGCCGGCCGGCGCGCTTGCCGACCGCTATGGTCGCAAACGCATGCTGGTGATCGGCCTGGCCGTGTTCACCCTGGCCTCGCTGTTCTGCGGTGCAGCGGGCAGTGTCGCACTGCTCAACGGCGCCCGAGCCTTGCAAGGCGTCGGTGCGGCGATCTTGCTGAGCTCGGCGCTGGCGACCCTGTCGCACACGTTTCGCGGTCCGCATCGGGCGCGGGCTTTTGCGTTCTGGGGCTCGGTCGTGGGCGGTTTCATCACGCAGCATTTCGGCTGGCAATGGGTGTTCTACATCAATGGCCCGATAGGCGTCGTGATGATTGCCCTGACGCTGTACGCCGTGAAGGAATCCAGCGATCCCCACGCACGCAAGATCGATGTACCGGGCTCGATCACGTTCTGTGGCAGCCTGTTCCTGATCACGCTGGCGTTGATTACCGGTAACCACGCAGGCTGGAGCAGCCTGCAGATTCTCATCGAATTCGCCAGCGCGGCCGTGCTGTTCGCCCTGTTTCTCATTGTGGAACTCAAGCAGCATCGTCCGATGCTCGACCTCAGCTTCTTCCGCCGTCCGACCTACATCGGCGCCAATATCGCGGGGCTGGCCTACGCCTCGGCGTTGCTGACGATGTTCACGTATCTGCCGATTTATTTTCAGAGCGGCCTGGGGCTCAGCCCGCAAAAGGCCGGGTTGTTGATGCTGCCCATCGCGGTGCCGTTGTTTGTGGTCCCACGCATCGTCGCCAACTACCTGACCCACCGTTTCAGCGGCCGCGCGTTGCTGACCCTCGGCCTGGCAACCATCGGCGTCGGCCTGCTGTGGCTGGGCGCCCACGCGTTGAGTTTCGATTACACCTCGATGGTCGCCGGCCTGCTGATCGCCGGTATCGGCGCTGGCATCCTCAATGGTGAAACCGCCAAGGTCAGCATGTCGGTGATCCCGCCAGAACGTGCCGGCATGGCCTCGGGGATTTCAGGAACGGTGCGTTTCACCGGCATTGTGGTGGGCTTCGCAGCGCTGGGGGCGATTCTGTTTTCTCGGGTGTCGGCGACGCTGGCGAGCGGTTTGCCGGCCGACTCGGCGATTGATCCAGTGTCGTTGACCCGCCGCATCGCAGCGGGCGACCTGTCGGGCGGCCCCCTGGCATCGTCAAGCGGCATCGATCTGCAGGCATTGGCGTTGCACAGTTTCGGCAGCGGTTACCAGGCCATCCTCTGGGTAGGTGCTGGTATCGCCCTTATCGCCGCCTTGCTGGCGTGGTTGCTGGTACGCAGCGCCGACACCGCACCGACGCCACGTCATATCGAGAACCCTGGTGCTGTGGTGCCTCAGGCGGAATAACGGCCACGGATCTGTTCAGTTTGCCGTGGCACACGCCTGCACAAATGCCCTGACCAGCGGCGGAGTGTCGCCTTGCAACGCCGCGCGCTCGGGTTGAAACAGCGTGGCGACGAAGAACGGATGCCCCTGCAGTTCCATCGCGCGCACTTCATCTTCGTCATCGTATCCACTGACCTTCAGCGGCCCGGCGAAAACCTCCGCTTCCAGCGCCTTTCGCAGCCCGTAACGGCAGCGATAACGCTCTTGGGTGTGCAGCGCGCCATAGGCCTCGGCAATCCGCGAACCCGCCAGCAGCCGAATCGGCGCGAACGCCTCGACCAGCGAGCAACTGAGCGGTGTGATGATGGCCCGCGCAGAATCCGGCGCTGTCTCGGCGTGCTCGGCGTCCGACCAGCCGAGGTAATTGCGCGCGTACTCCAGCAACGCGTGCTGGAAACCGCCACACGTGCCCAGAAACGGCACCTGTTTTTCGCGGGCGTAACGTATGGCCGTGAGCGCACCCTTCATGTCGCGATAGGGGCTGGCCGGGACGCACCAGATCCCGTCAAACGCTTGAAGCCCGGCACCCTCACCCACCTCGGGCGTTGGCAGCCAGTGAAACTCGACGACGATGCCGGTCTCGCCTGCCACTCGGTCCAGCGCCACGGGAATCGCCTGATGCGCCGGTACGCTCTCGTCATAGTCACCCACCAAGGCAATGCGGATGTCGTGCTTCTGCTTCATACCTGCTCCCTGATATCAAAACGCTTTGCGATAGGTCCGGGCGGGACTATAAGCTTGTCGCTGTGCAATCAATATGGGCGGCCAAGCAAATGATCAATGCAGCCGTGCAATACCGAATCAACCACGCCGACCTCGCCCTGATCCTCGCGCTGGTGCGCGGCAGGACCCTGGCGCGCGCTGCCGAACAGCTCAACGTAGATGTGTCGACGGTGTTTCGCTCGGTGCGTCGGCTGGAGGCGTCGGTCGGCACCGCGCTGTTTGAAAAAGCCGTGCCGGGTATCAACCCTCCAGTGCAGCGCTCGCCCTTTCTCAACAGGCGGAAAGCGCGGAACAAGCGCTGGCTCTGGCGCAGATCAGTCTTGAGCAGGGGCAACAGATCGTCAGCGGAACGGTGCGCCTGACGTGTACCGAAGCGGTGATGCAAAGCCTGCTGCTGCCCGCGTTACGCCGTTTCATGCCGGCCTATCCGGGCCTGAAACTGGAACTGAACACCTCCAGCACCTTCGCCAACCTGAGCCGTCGCGACGCCGACATCGCCCTGCGTCTGACCAATACGCCGCCTGAGCATCTGGTCGGCACGCGGCTGGGCACCGTGGCGTACCACGTCTGCGCCAGCGAGGAATACCTGCAGCGCGCGGGCTCTGTCCCACTTGAAGACCTGCACTGGATTGCACCGGACGATTTTCTACCGGACCACCCCACCGTCACCTGGCGGCGCCAGCAATGGCCTCGGGTAAACCTGGCGTATCGCTGCAGTTCGATGCTGGCGGTGGCACAACTGGTACGCGCCGGAATGGGGGTCGCGGCGCTGCCTGACTTCATGCTGCGTGAAGGGGAACTCCGGCGACTGGGCGAGCCGCTCGCAGGCTACGACACGGCGCTGTGGCTGCTAACCCGTCCGGATTGCCGGGCGTTGCGCTCGGTGTCGGCGCTGTTCAGCGAATTGAGCCGAAACCTCGCGCTGGCCTCCATCGACTGAGCGGCAAGGCAGGCGCGGGATCGATACCTCGAATCAAGGCTGCCAGATACGTTCGCCATCGACCTCGACCATCCCGCTCGCGGGCAGCCTTGCGGTCTGGCGCACGATCATTCTGCCCGGCACGATTTCCTGGATAGCCGATGTACCGGGATCCGCCAGTTGGGCACAAATGATATTCACCGCGCGTCCAATCATCTCGGCCAAAGGCTGCTCGAACGTCGTCAGACCGAAGATCGGCCATTGCCCTTGCGGCAAGTCATCGAAGCCGACGATGGACACGTCCCTGCCCGGCTGCATGCGCAGCTCGTGGCAGACGTTGATCGCGGCCAACGCCATCAGGTCGTTGGCGCAAAAGATGGCGTCTGGCGGCGCATCCTGTGCCAGCAAGCGTCGGGCCGCCGTGATGGCGCCGTCGAAGGTGTAATCCCCGACTTCGCGCAGTGGCAGCGGCCTGCCCTGCTCTTGCAGGTACGCGTTGAAACCCGCTTCGCGGTCACGGTTGGTGGACGAGCTTTGCTTGCCGGCAACGAACGCCAGCCGCTCATGCCCGCCTGCCAACAGGAAACGCGCGATGGTGCGGCTGCCGGTGATGTTGTCGCTGGTCACGCTGGACACCGAGGTGCTGCCGTTGGTGCGGTTGAACAACACCACCGGCAGGCCGATGGTTCGGCATTCTTCGGCGAATCGTGAAGACAGGCTGGCGGACACCAGCACCAGACCGTCCACCTGATATCGCAGGATTTCTTCCAGCACCGGGTCGGAGTCTTCGTTGTTGGCCATGGAGAACAGCAGGATGCGGTAGCCAAGCTGCTCGAACGCCGCCGACAGCGATTCCAGCACTCGCGCGTAAAACGGGTTGGCCATGCCAGGAATGGCCACGCCAATCAAGTTGGAGCGCCGCGTGATCAGCGAGCGCGCCACCAGATTGGGTCGGTAACCCAGGCTGGCAGCAGCCTCCTCCACCTTGCGCCGGGTGTCGGGGGAAACGCTGGCGCCTTTGGTAAACGTGCGTGAGACCGCCGACTGGGAAACCCCCGCCAGCCGAGCCACATCGTGGGCCGTGACCGGACGCCGCCCTCGCTCCATGTTCTCTGACATATCGCCTTAACCGCCGAAAAAAAATGATCATACCTGCCAATCGGTTCTCCCACAGCCCGCACATGAAATTCGCCCCACTTGCGCCGAGGGGGTTTGCAATCTGCCCATCATCCATTACCATCGGCGACGTTGCATACGTATGCAAGCCTTCCTCACTCAATAACAACAACCTCGCAGGAGAACACCGTGGCTAAGTGGCTCAAACAAGGCGCCGAAGCAGAAGTCATCAAAACCGCTGCCCGTGAAGTGCGCGACACCGTCGAAAACCTGTTGGCCGACATCGAAGCCCGTGGCGATGTTGCCGTTCGTGAGCTGGCGATTCGCTTCGACAAGATGGACCGTGAGGACTACCGCCTCAGCGACGCCGAGATCCAGGCGTGCATGAATCAACTCAGCGACCGCGACCTCAAGGACATCGAATTCGCCCAGACCCAGGTGCGCAACTTCGCCCAGCATCAACGCAACTCCATGGTCGACGTCGAAGTGGAAACCCTCCCGGGCGTGATCCTGGGCCACAAGCACATCCCGGTGAACGCCGCGGGCTGCTACGTCCCTGGTGGTAAATACCCGCTGCTGGCCTCGGCGCACATGTCGGTGATCACCGCCAAGGTCGCCGGCGTTCCACGCATCATCACCTGTGCCCCGCCGTTCCTGGGCAAACCGGCACCGGCGATCGTCGCCGCGCAGCACATGGCCGGCGCCAACGAAATCTATTGTCTGGGCGGCATTCAGGCGATCGGCGCCATGGCGCTGGGCACTAAATCCATCGCTCAGGTGGACATGCTGGTCGGCCCGGGCAACGCCTTTGTCGCCGAAGCCAAGCGCCAGTTGTTCGGCCGTGTGGGCATCGACCTGTTTGCCGGGCCGACCGAGACACTGGTGATCGCCGATGAAAGCGTTGACGGCGAGCTGTGCGCCACCGACCTGTTGGGCCAGGCCGAACACGGCCCGGACTCTCCGGCCATTCTCCTGACCACGTCGGAAAAACTGGCCCGCGAAACCATGGCCGAAATCGAGCGCCTGCTGCAGATCCTGCCGACCGCCGACATCGCGCGCCGCGCCTGGGAAAGCTTCGGTGAAGTCATCGTCGCCGAGGACGATGAGGAGATGCTGGCCATCGCCAACGACCTGGCCTTCGAGCACGTGCAGGTGATGACCAAAGACCCGGACTATTTCCTGAAGCACATGCGCAACTTCGGCGCGCTGTTCCTGGGTCCACGCACCAACGTTTCGTTCGGCGACAAGGTGATCGGCACCAACCACACCCTGCCGACCAAAAAAGCGGCGCGCTACACCGGGGGGCTGTGGGTCGGCAAATTCATCAAGACCTGCACCTACCAGAAGGTCACCACCGACGAAGCCTCTTCGATGATCGGTGAGTACTGTTCGCGCCTGTGCGCCCTGGAAGGCTTCGCCGGGCATGGCGAGCAAGCCAACATCCGCGTGCGTCGGTACGGCCACAAGAACGTGCCGTACGCCGGTGCCGCCCAGTAAAAAATCGCGTTCTTTGCGGGACAGGGCGAGCGGTAAAACGCGCGCCCGACAATAAAAACAATCAACCGACTGCGAGCCATCGCCGAGCCCCATGCGGCTCCGGGGATGGCTCGCCGTACCGCTTCGAAAGGATGTCCTCATGAGTGTTGTCATCGCCGTTCTGGCGTTGTGCGTTCTGATGCTGGCTGCGTATCGGGGTTACAGCGTCATCATTTTCGCGCCACTGGCTGCCCTGGGCGCCGTATTGCTGACCGACCCCACCGCCGTGGCGCCGGTGTTCGGCGACCTGTTCATGGACAAGATGGTCGGCTTCATCAAGCTGTATTTTCCGGTGTTCCTGCTCGGTGCCGTGTTCGGCAAGTTGATCGAGCTGTCAGGGTTTTCCCGTGCCATCGTCAAATCGGTCATCGGCCTGCTGGGGAGCAGCCAGGTGATTCTGGTGATCGTGCTGGTCTGCGCATTGCTGACCTACGGCGGGGTCTCGCTGTTTGTGGTGGTGTTCGCGGTCTACCCGTTTGCCGCCGAGATGTTCCGTCAGGGCAACATCCCCAAACGGCTGATGCCGGCGACCATCGCGCTGGGCGCGTTTACCTTCACCATGGACGCGATGCCGGGCACGCCGCAGATCCAGAACATCATCCCGACCACCTTCTTCGGCACTAATTCCTGGGCCGCGCCGTGGCTCGGCCTGCTGGGTTCGCTGTTCGTTTTGGTGTGCGGCATGCTGTACCTGGAGCATCAGCGCCGCAAAGCCGCGCGCGCAGGCGAAGGCTACGGCACCAACCTGCGCAACGAACCGGAAACGCCTGAAGAGATCGCCTTGCCAAACCCGTTGATCGCCCTGTTGCCGCTGGTGCTGGTCGGGGTGATGAACCTGCTGTTCACGAAATGGATTCCGGGCTGGTACGGCGGCTCCTACGGCATTCACCTGCCGGGGCTAAAGGCGCCGATCCAGACCGACGTGGCCAAGCTGACCGCCATCTGGGCGGTACAGGCCGCGCTGCTGGTGGGCATCATCACGGTGCTGGTGTTCTCCTTCCGCACCGTCGCCAGCAAACTGGCCGATGGCAGCAAGACGGCCGTGGGCGGGGCGATGCTGGCGACGCTGAACACCGCCTCGGAATACGGGTTCGGCGCGGTGATTGCAGCGTTGCCGGGGTTTCTGGTGGTGGTCGACGGGCTGAAGGCGATTCCCAACCCGCTGATCAATCAGGCAATCACGATCAACATCCTCGCGGGGATCACCGGTTCGTCCTCGGGCGGGATGAGCATCGCGCTGGCGGCGATGTCCGACACCTTTATTGCCGCTGCGAATGCCGCGCACATCCCGATGGAAGTGATGCACCGGGTCGCGTCGATGGCAGCGGGCGGCATGGACACCCTGCCGCACAACGGCGCCGTGATCACGTTGCTGGCCGTCACCGGCCTCACCCACCGCGAGGCCTACAAGGACATTTTCGGCATGACGATCTTCAAAGTGCTGGCGGCGTTCTTCGTGATTGGCGTGTATTACACGACCGGCCTGGTTTAACGCCTGGCCGCCTGCTCCCGCCGGAACTGCCCCGGCGGGACGCCGTGGGCCTTGCGGAAACGCCGGGAAAAGTACGCTTCATCGGCGAATCCACAGATCTGGGCGATGTGGCTCAAGGGTTTGTCGCTGTTCATCAGGTGCGTGCGCGCAAGGCGCATGCGCCGCTCCAGCACCAGTTCCGAGAACGTACTGCCCGTCTCCTTGCGCAGCAGGTGGGTCAGGTAATTCGGCGACAAGAAGGCTGCGGCTGCAGCGTCAGTCAGGCTCATGGCCGGATCGGCCATGTGCGCGCGGATGTACTCCATCACCCGGCCCATCGCATCGCGCCGCCCTCTTCGCTCGGCCTTGTTGGCCGACAACCCGAGCAACTGAGGCTCGAACAGGTTGCAGACCTTGCCGATCAGTTGCAGCAGGTAACCGCGCAGAATCGAGCCTGACCCCAGCTGCCGCGACAGGTCCGCTTCGCGCATCTGCTCCAGCAATGCGGTCACTTGCGCGAAATCAGCGTCCTGCAGGATGAAATCCAGATGCTCCTGGAAGCGAAAAGGCGCCAGCTCCGGTGCCTCGGTGAGGGAGACATCTTCAAGGTCCATCGGATCGCATTGCAGGTGATGCAGCAAAAATTCCTGAGAGAAATTGATCAGCACGAAGTTGCCGTCTTCAGGGTGCGGAATCACATGCAGCCGATGCGGCAGGATGAACGCGAGGGTGTTGCGCGGAAACGGCCGGATAGCGCCGCCGATATGCTGCACGGTGTCGCCGCCGAGATTGATCTGGATCTGAAAATATTCGTGACGATGGGGTGATGTCAGGGCAGGACGAGCGGACTTGTCACGGATGTAGAAATCCATCCGGTCGCTGCGCTGTTGCATGCCATAGGTCTGGATGCGGGACGGGTTGGCCATCGCGGAAACACCTGAAATCACTTGGTTCGATCTGGCGCATGTTAGGCCAACAGCAGCCGTCGAACCAAGGGATTATCAGGGCGTTCAGTGCCTGCGGACGATGATCGATGTCGGGATCAAACGAGGGTCACGGTCAGCTCGGCGATGCCTTCGATGCCTGCCGTCACCACATCGCCGCGCTGCAGCGCACCGACGCCTGCCGGCGTGCCGGTGTAGATCAGGTCACCGGCTTTGACACCCACCGATTGCGAGAGGTACGCAATCACGTCCCTGACTGCCCAGATCTGATCGGCCAGATCGCCGCGCTGACGGCTTTCGCCGTTCACGTCCAGCCAGATGGAACCGGTGTCCGGGTGGCCGATCTTGCTGACTGGCAGCAGCGCGGTGGCGGGTGCCGAGGCGTCGAACGCCTTGGCCCATTCCCATGGACGCCCCATTTTCTTTGCCTGCGCCTGAAGGTCGCGACGGGTCAGGTCCAGCCCGACGCCGTAACCCCAGACGTGACTCAAGGCGTCTTGCGCAGAGATGTCCACGCCGTCCTTGCCAATCGCAACTACCAGTTCGATCTCGTGGTGCAGGTCCTGGGTCAGCGGCGGGTAAGCAATGTTGCCCTCAGCCGGCACGACCGCGTCCGCAGGCTTCATGAAGAAAAACGGCGGTTCGCGGTCAGGGTCATGGCCCATTTCGCGCGCGTGTTCAGAGTAGTTGCGGCCGACGCAAAAGACGCGGCGGATCGGAAAACGGCTGGAAGTACCCGCCACGGCCAGCGATGGCGTAGCGACCGGTGCAATGACGAATTCACTCATGGTCATGTCCTTGATGGAAGGTTGATCGACATGACCACAGTGTGTGCTAACAACCACGGGCCGGGTTGGACAGATCCCACGGGGTTTTGGACGAAACAACGCAGTCGTATCAGCGCCGTCTTTCTGCAGGCGCACTTGCCCGCCGACCAAGGCGCCTGAGTGGACCGCCGGTTCCCGGCAGATCGCGAGCAAGCGCGCTCCTACAGGTTCGCGTCAACTGGTCAGCCGCGCCCAACGAACGGCATGCTGCTGGCCATCACGGTCATGGCCAGCACGTTCGCCGACAACGGCAGACTCGCCATGTAGCTGACCGCGTCCGCCACATGCTGCACGTTCATCGTGGGTTCCACCTGCAGCTCGCCATCGGCCTGCAACACGCCTTTGGTCATGCGATCGGTCATTTCAGTCAGGGCGTTGCCGATGTCGATCTGTCCGCAGGCGATGTTGTACTGACGACCGTCCAGCGAGGTGCTCTTGGTCAGGCCCAGCACTGCGTGTTTGCTGGAGGTATACGGCGAGCTGAACAGCCGCGGCGTGTGCGCCGAGATCGAGCCGTTGTTGATGATTCGCCCGCCTTGCGGCACCTGCCGGCGCATCAGACCGAACGCTGCACGCACACATAGAAACATGCCGGTAACGTTGGTATCGATCACGTTTTTCCACTGCTCGACCGTCAACTCGTCCATCGGCACCGCAGGCGCACCAATGCCGGCGTTGTTGAACGACACGTCCAGGCGACCGAACGTGCTTTCAATCTGCGCGAACAGCGCCTCGACACTGGCCGCATCACGCACGTCGGTCGACACCGCTAAGGCTTGCTGCCCTGAGGCTTTCGCTTGCTCGGCCAGCTCGACCAACGGCTCCAGACGACGCCCCGCGAGGACTACGGCATAGCCGTCCTTGAGCAACTGGAGCGCGACGGCGCGACCTATACCACTTCCAGCGCCGGTGACCAGCGCGACTTTCAGGGCAGACGATGAAGACATGTGGGTTTCCTTTTTTATTAGAGGGGATCGGTTGTAACCGCAATCAATCCGGTGGTCTGGCTGCCTCAGCTATGCACCGGGGTCAGCACCGGTTTGCCGGCATAGAACGCCAGCAGGTTATCGGCAACTAACTGCACCGTGCCCCGCGAGGCTTCCGGCGACAGGCCGGCGACATGCGGGGTCAGCACGACGTTGTTCAGGGTTTTCAGCGCATCCGGCACCTGGGGTTCGTCGTCGAACACGTCCAGCGCCGCACCGGCCAGACGGCCGTGCTGCAGGGCGTCGATCAACGCCTCGGTGTCCACCACACTGGCCCGCGCGATGTTCAGCAGAAAACCGTCCGCACCCAGCGCTTCAATCGCGGCCTTGTCGATCAAATGCCGCGTTCCGGCGCCGCCCGGCGTGGCCACCATCAGAAAATCGGACTCGGCGGCCAGTGCCAGCGGCGTGGCGCAGTAGTGAAAATCGACGTCCGCGCGCGGCGAACGGCTGTGGTAATTGATCTGCATGTCGAAGCCCAGCGCCCGTTTGGCAATCGCCATCCCCACTGCACCCAGGCCCAAAATACCGAGGCGTTTGTTCGCAAACGACGGCCGCGTGACCTTGCGCCACTCGCTGCGGCGTACCGATGCATCGGCTTGAGGAATATCGCGTACCACCGACAGCAGCAACGCCATCGCATGATCAGCCACGCTCGGCGCGTTCACCCCGGCGCCATTGGTCACCGTAATGCCGCGCGCTTCGGCGGCCAGCAGATCGACCTGTTCGTAACCCGCCCCGATCACACAAATGATGCCCAGCTTGGGCAGCGCCGCGATCTCATGAGCCTTGAAACCCAACGGTCCGCGCGTCAACACCGCATCGATTTCATCCCCGCGGGTCGCGACCGCCTCCGCCCGCGTTGCAGGCGTCGGCGCCAGAATCAAACGAAAACCGCTCTCCTCCAGAATCGGCAAGTACTCGTTCACGCTTTCAACCAACACCAGCACCGTCTTCGTCATCATCACTGCGCCCCGGAAAATTCGATGGGACAGACAGTAGCGCGAGTTAGAGCGGTTTTCACCCCTGAGACCGATTCCCGCCAGACTTCTTCGCGGTATACATCGCCTCATCGGCATGGCGGAAGAGTTGCGCAAGGTCAATGGCGTTTTCCGGGTAGTTGGCGATGCCGATGCTGGGCAGGATCTGCCAATCATGGCCTTTGAGGACCATGGGCACGTTGAGGGTCTTGCAGATTTTTTCCGCGACCTTGCCGGAGTCCTCGGTGCTGTTGACCCGGTCGAGCAGTATCACGAATTCATCCCCGCCGATGCGCGCCACGGTATCGGTTTCGCGCACGCACTGTTTCAAGCGATGGGCCACTTCCTGCAGCAGCAGATCACCTGCGGCGTGGCCAAGGGTGTCGTTGACCTGTTTGAATTTGTCCAGATCCAGATAGAGCAAAGCCAGACGCCCTTTACTGTTTTTCGCCCGCTCCAGTGATTGAAGCAGGCGCTCTTGCAGCAACATACGGTTGGGCAGTTGAGTCAACTGATCGTACTGGGCCATGCTCTTGAGTCGGTCGTACAACTGCTTGCGTTCAATGGCGGCCGCGACCTGGGTTGACACGAATTGCAGCAGTTCCTTGTCACGCTCGCCGTACTGCGGACAGTCAGGGTGACTCTTGACCAGCAGCGCGCCAATGATGCCGTGTTGCGTCTCCAGCGGCGCTGCGAGCCAGGACAGGCCATCGTTGCCCTGCATCCGCCTCAGGTAGTCAGGGACCGCATGGCCGGTGCCAAGGAGATCGCAGGCAGGGGCCACCAGCATCGTGCGCCCCGTCCCGACGATTTCAGTCGCCAGTGCATCGGCCATGGGATGCGCCAGGGTCGGATCAAGCTCGTCGACGCGGTAGGGGAAATTGAGCAATCCGCTGTATTTATCGAGCAGCGCGACGAAAAAATTGCGGGCGGGCAGCAAATCACCGATGACGCGGTGAATCTCCTTGAACAGCGCAGGCAGATCACTGGCCACATGAGCCGCTTCGGAAATGCGGAACAGCGCCGTTCGCATGGACTCCGAGCGTTTGCGTTCAGTGATGTCCCGGGCGACGGCGATACGCAGTTGGTCGACCTCCGACCAGCGTGCCGACCACATGATGTGCACCACCCGGCCGTCTTTGCGCACGTAGCGGTTCTCGAAACCCACGTTAGGCTGCCCCGACATGATCTCACCGGCGGCGGCGAGCGTGCGCTCACGGTCCTCGGGATGGACCATTTCGATCATCTTGAGGCCGATCAGCTCGTGCGGAAGGTAACCGAAAATCTGCTCCGAGGCGGCGCTGACGTAGACGAACCGACCTTGTACGTCCACCACACAGATGGCGTCCATCAGCAGGTCGACAAATCCAGTCAATGCCGCGTATGTGTTTGTTTCCATGCGAGAAAAGCCACCTGCAGAGTCAAACGGTCATGCGCCTGACGATTTAGCGTCATGAAAAATCCTGAAACTCGTCGCCATAGTGCCCAAACGCCCTGCGTTCGGCTATGTGCCGAATGAGCATAACCTCACAACGACCGCTCGTTTCCAGCAGCGACACGCCGGTTGCCGGCACCCGACATTGCTGTTTAAGGTCTGAGTGGTGCGCCTGGATAACAGTAGCGGCAAATACGCCGGTACGCGCTGCGGTGGTTCGCACCGCTTCATGAATGAATCATGCACAAAAGGAACGTCATCACCATGCTCAAAGGAATTTCCAGAACGTTGGGCACCGCCGCGCTGGCCGGTGCCATGTTGTCGTCAGGGTTTGCCATGGCCGCTAACGAGCCCGGCAAGGCGCTTGCCGCCAAGATCGGCGTACCCTGGCCTGCGGTCATTGCGCATCGCGGTGCTTCGTTCAATGCGCCGGAAGAGACAATCCCGTCCTACACCCTCGCCCGTGAACTGGGTGCCGATTACCTGGAAATGGACATCCAGCGCACCAAGGACGGCGTGCTGATCGCCCTGCACGACGACACCCTTGAGCGCACCACTAACATCGCAGAGGTCTATCCGAATCGGGTAAAAGACCCCTTGAGCACCTTCACCCTGGAGGAGATCAAGCGCCTGGATGCAGGCTCCTGGTTCAACAAGGCACACCCTGACCGCGCACGCGCAAGCTACGCAGGGCTGAAAATTCTGACGCTGGACGAGGTGATCGACATTGCCGAAGGCGGCAAGAACAAACCCGGCCTGTACATCGAAACGAAGGTGCCGGCGCAGTTTCCCGGCATCGAAGAAGACCTGAAGAAGAAACTGGAACAACGCGGCTGGCTGAGTCAGCGCCCCGCGGCGGAAAAAGGTCATGTGAACGTGGCGCACATGCCGGGCCGGGTGATTTTGCAAACGTTCGAAAAACCGAGCCTGGAGCTGCTGCAGAAGGCCATGCCGAACACGCCGAAAATCTTGTTGCTGTGGCTGGGCGACGGCTCTATCCAGGCGGCATCCGACAAGACCTTCAAAGACTCCGGCGCCAAAGACAAAGCCAGCTTCTATGCGACTCAGCAAGTGAAGTCCAAGGAAGAGTTCGCGGCGTGGATGGACTGGGCAAAAGCACACGGCGCGATCGGCACCGGCCCTGCGTCCGCTTTGAAAAACGGTGGCGACCAGAGCTACATGGATCTGGTGCAACCGTGGATGAACAAGATGGCCCACGATCGTGGCCTGATCGTTCATCCGTACACCGTGGATGACGCGGTGGACTTCAAGGCCATCAGCCAGCGCGGTGTCGATGGTTTCTTCACCAACCGGGCGTCGGAACTGTTGAAGTTCTACGGACGGCCGTCGAAAGAAAGCATGGATTCAATCTTGAAGCGGATCGGGTACTAGGCATCTCACAAACGTGTCACTGGCTGAACACAAAACCTGTGGGATCGTTCCAACGCTCTGCGTGGGAATGCCTGCCAAGACGCTCCGCGCCCACGTTGACGCAGAGCGTCAGTCGCTGCGTTACCACGCGGAGCGTGGGAACGATCAACAAAGCGAAGTGCGCATTACGCTATTCAGGTCTATGGCACTTTTTACTGGCTAAACAAAAAACCTGTAGGAGCCGGCTTGCTGGCGAATGCGTCAGAAACCATACATCAGTGGTGGTTGGCCCGCGGCGTTCGCCAGCAAGCCGGCTCCTACAGGACGCAAGTGGAGCGTTTACGCCAGCTCTGCAACCACGGCCGCCAGCGCTTTCGCCGGATCGGCCGCCTGGCTGATCGGGCGGCCGATGACCAGGTAATCAGAACCGGCATCCAGGGCCTGACGCGGCGTCAGAATGCGGCGCTGGTCATCCTGCGCGCTGCCAGCGGGACGAATGCCCGGCGTCACCAGTTGCAACGACGGGTGCGCGGTTTTCAAGGCCTGGGCTTCCAGCGCCGAGCACACCAGCCCGTCCATGCCTGCTTTCTCGGCCAGCGCCGCCAGACGTAACACCTGCTCTTGCGGCTCGATGTCCAGACCTATCGCCGCCAGGTCTTCACGTTCCATGCTGGTCAGCACGGTCACACCGATCAGCAACGGTTTCGGCCCGCTGCGCTGATCCAGCACATCACGACAGGCGGCCATCATGCGCAGGCCACCGGAGCAGTGCACGTTGACCATCCACACGCCCATCTCGGCAGCGGCCTTGACCGCCATCGCCGTGGTGTTGGGGATGTCGTGGAATTTGAGGTCCAGAAACACCTCGAAACCCTTGCTGTTCAAGGTTTCGACAATGCCCGACGCACTGCTGGTGAACAGCTCCTTGCCCACTTTGACCCGACACAGCTTGGGGTCCAGCTGATCAGCCAGTTTCAACGCGGCTTCGCGGGTCGGAAAATCCAGGGCGACGATGATAGGGGTCTGGCAGGCGGACATGAGCGGGTTCTCTGGCAAGTCGAAATCGGCGCGCATTGTAGCTGATCATCCCGCGGGACGGGACCCGGCGATCGGTAAATGGTGCTCGGGCAGAGCACGGATTACAGCTGTGGGAGCGAATTCAGTCGCGATGGGCCAATTCGGTCGCCATGGATTCGTCGTCTGGAACATCGTTCGCCAATGAACTGGCTCCCACAGGGACGCTCGCCTGCGCCGTGCCACATTCTGTCTCCCGGCAACTGCCACTGCGCACCAATCAGGCACGATCGGCTCTGAATCGCCGAACAAGCATCCTGTATACGACCCTATTCGAAACATTACGACCTACCTGCCAACCGCTGGCACGACCACTGCAGCGCGCTCTGTCCCGATGATCCAATCAATCCAGGGAGTGACGCATGAATACGCAACTGAAGCCCACGCTGGGCACACTGCATTTGTGGGGGATCGCCGTCGGTCTGGTGATTTCCGGTGAATATTTCGGCTGGAGTTACGGCTGGGGAGTGGCCGGAACGCTGGGCTTCTTGCTGACGTCACTGATGGTCGCGGCGATGTACACCTGCTTTATCTTCAGCTTCACCGAGCTGACCACCGCGATCCCTCATGCAGGCGGTCCGTTCGCCTACAGTCGCCGGGCGTTCGGCGAGAAAGGCGGACTCATCGCAGGGCTCGCCACACTGATCGAATTCGTCTTCGCCCCGCCCGCCATTGCCTTGGCGATTGGCGCTTACCTCAACGTGCAGTTCCCGGCGCTGGACCCGAAACATGCGGCCGTGGGCGCGTACATCGTGTTCATGGCCCTTAACATTCTGGGGGTGAAGCTGGCCGCAACCTTCGAGTTGGTGGTCTGCGTCCTCGCAGTGCTGGAACTGCTGGTGTTCATGGGTGTGGTTGCCCCGGCGTTCAGCTTCAGTCACTTCGCACTCAACGGCTGGGCCGGCTCAGACACCTTCGGCGCGCCCGCGATTGCCGGGATGTTCGCCGCGATCCCGTTCGCCATCTGGTTCTTCCTCGCCATTGAAGGTGCGGCCATGGCGGCCGAAGAAGCCAAGGACCCCAAGCGCACGATTCCCAAGGCCTACATCAGCGGCATCATCACCCTGGTATTGCTGGCGATGGGCGTGATGTTCTTCGCAGGCGGCGTCGGTGACTGGAAAGCCCTGTCGAACATCAACGACCCATTGCCTCAAGCGATGAAAGCCGTCGTCGGCGAAAGCTCGGGCTGGCTGCACATGCTGGTGTGGATCGGCCTCTTCGGGCTGGTGGCCAGTTTCCACGGCATCATCCTGGGCTATTCGCGGCAGTTCTTCGCCCTCGCCCGCGCCGGCTACCTCCCTGCATCGCTGGCCAAACTGTCGCGTTTCCAGACCCCGCACCGCGCGATCATCGCGGGCGGGCTGATCGGCATCGCAGCGATCTACAGCGACGGCCTGATCAACCTCAGCGGCATGACCCTCACCGCCGCGATGATCACCATGGCGGTGTTCGGCGCCATCGTCATGTACATCATGAGCATGTTGAGCCTGTTCAAGCTGCGCAAGACCGAACCGCTGCTGGAGCGCACCTTCCGCGCTCCGGGTTATCCGATCGTGCCCGGCATCGCATTGGTGCTCGCGGTGGTCTGCCTGATTGCCATGGCCTGGTTCAATGCCCTGATCGGTCTGATCTTCCTGGCGTTCATGGCGGTGGGCTTCATCTATTTCGGCCTGACCGCAAACGCACGCTCAGCGGCGCCGGCCGACTCGATGCTGACCGGGGTCTGACGCACCCACGACACCGTGCAGGCGTCGGCAACCCGGCGCCTGCAAAGGTGCCTTGACCTATACCGCTCAGACCGGGCGTCTCCTACAATTGAACCACTGGGCAGCGCCGTTGCTCAAAGCGGTATCACAAGAAGGAGAGAGCCTCATGCCCTGGTACGCCTGGTTAATTCTGGTTATTGCAATCGGCTCGATCGTCGGTGGTTTGCTGATGCTCAAGGACTCAGCGAAAAAACTGCCCCTGACCGAAGAACAACTCAAGCGCGTCCACGAGCGCAATGCTGAAATGGACGCCAAGGAAGCACGCGACCGCTGACACCCTCGGGCGGTGGTCACTCACCGCCCGCCTTGCGCTTTCAATCCCGACTGTCACTTTCATCCAGCGCAATGGCGTGATGGCTTGCCTGCGGCGTCACGGCAATGCGAAAGGGCTGGAAGATCTTGAACATCTGCCCGCTCTCGCGCAGTTGCTTCAGCAATTCACCGAACTTCTCCCCGGTAATCGGCGCATTGGGCCTCAACAAAGCGAAGTGCCGGTAGACCTGGTCCACTCGGTCCGACACCAGAAACTGATCGGCGTCGGCGGGATTGCTGGACAGAAACGTACTCAGATAGGAACGAGTGACCAACGCAATGTCTGCCCGGTCCCGTAGCACCATGAGCAAGTTGCTGTCGTGGGAGTAGGTCAAGGTGGCGTTGTAATTCTCTGCCAGAAACCTGGGGTCGGCATTGAAATGGGCGAAGGCGTAGTGATACCCGCTGAACAGCGCCAGGCGCTTGCCATGCAGGTCATCGAAATAATGTTGCGAGCGACCCTGGGCGCGATGGGCGACGAAAATTTCGGCGTCCTCCAGCCCCATGTCGACATCCTGGTGAGGAATGTCCTTCCAGCCCCAAGCGGGGTTCTCGAAGATTGCCATGTCAAAGCGAGCCTGCTGGAAATCCCGGAAACGACGGGGAATCGAGGTCGGGACCATTTCAAACCGGTAGTCGCTCTGCATGGCATTCAGCGCACTGATCATCTGTGGCAGCAAGCCTGTGTCTTCACCGCGCTCAGGGCGAATCGTGTACGGCGGAAAGTGCGCCGCGCCAATGCGCACCACCTGTGCCGCACCCGCTTGCCAGGCCCACAGCGTCGTGGTTGCCAACAGCAGCGTTTTAACAACCATCCGCACTGGCGTAGACATCAAGACAAAGCACCTCTGGCGAATCGGAGTACGTAAGCTATGCGCTTGCGAACAATTAGACAACGGTCAAACGACGTCAGAACCGCTTTATTCACAACCCGAATCTTTGAGTCATTGTCGCGCCGCAATTTATGCCGAGCCCGTCAGCCAGGCAAGCGCTTCTCCGAGGCTCCGCTCAGCCTGCACGATAAAAAGCAGCGCTGGGGCAAACCATCGTCCCTCATTCGAGTCCCATGCATCAGTCAGGGGCGTGTTCAGCCGTTGGACGCGATCAACCGAATATGACTACGCTCCATGACGGTGCCACAGGTTAAGAAACTGGAGTTCGAGATGCCACATTGGTTGGTGATAGATCTGGAGGCCACCACCGAAGAGGGTGGATGGCCGGTGGCAGAGATGGAAATCATTGAGATCGGCGCCTGCGTGGTCAACTCGGACGGACGCGAAGTGGACCACTTCGAGCGCTTTGTCAGGCCCGCGCGCAGGCCGATGCTCACCTCGTTCTGTCGTGAGCTGACGCACATACAACAGGCGCAGATCGACAGCGCGCCACTGTTCACCGCTGTCTGGCCGCAGTTCGAGCGCTGGCTGAGCCATCACCGCACCCGCCTGCTCGGCTGGGTCAGTTGGGGTGACTACGACCGCCAGCAATTTGAAGTGCAATGGCAGCAGCACCAGCTCACCAGCGAGCTTAGCGGTCTGGCCCACATCAACCTGAAGCAGCGCTTCGCCCAGGCACGCCAACTGCAGAAACCCTGTGGCCTCAACACCGCGTTGCAACTGGCAGGCATGCATTTTAACGGGCAGCAGCACCGTGCCCTGACCGACGCGCGCAACACCGCCCGGCTGCTTCCATTGGTCATTCCCGGCTGATCGTGACGCATTTCTCAAAGCGGATGACGGCCTTTTGTACGTTGGGCATACTGTCCAACCTTTTTCAGCCCTTCCGTGGAGATCAGTCATGCTCAAAGTCAACGAGTATTTCAACGGCACCGTCAAGTCCATCGCCTTCCAGCGAGAACTCGGCGAAGCAACCGTTGGTGTCATGTCAAAGGGTGAATACGAGTTCAGCACTGCTGATCGCGAAATCATGCATGTCGTCTCTGGCTCCCTGAGCGTCCTGCTGCCCGATAGCACGCAATGGGAACACTTCAAGACCGGCGCTCAGTTTCCCGTGCCGGCCAACAGCAAATTCAAACTGCAGGTCCTGGAAGAGACCGCCTACCTCTGCGAATACCACAAACACTGATGATTCACAAAACGGCGCTCAAGGCGCCGTTTTCATCTCAACCGCGACATCCTGCGTTCCCGTGCTGAACTGCAACGCCGCCAGTCGCGCGTACAGCGGATTGCTGGCGATCAGCTCCCGATGCGTGCCCACCGCCACCAGTTTCCCCTGATCCATGACGGCGATCCGGTCAGCGTTCTGCACCGTCGCCAACCTGTGGGCGATCACCAGCGTGGTTCGGCCCTTCATCAGGGTCGGTAATGCCTGCTGGATCAGATGTTCACTCTGCGCATCCAGCGCGCTGGTGGCTTCGTCGAGCAACAGAATCGGCGCATCGGCCAGCAAGGCGCGAGCGATCGCCAGACGCTGACGCTGGCCGCCCGACAGTCCCATCCCGCCGTCGCCCAAATGCGTTTGATACCCCTGAGGGAGCAATTGAATGAACTCGTGGGCGTGAGCGATGCGTGCAGCGGCTTCGACCTGCTCGACGCTGGCGACGGGGTTGCCGTAGCGAATATTGTCTTCGACGCTGCCGAAGAACAGCGCCGGGGTTTGCGATACCCAGGCAAAGCAGCGACGCAGGTCCAGAGGGTCGAGGCGCTCAGCAGGCAAACCTTCGATGAGGATTTGCCCCTGCTGCGGATCGTAGAAGCGCAGCAGCAGATCGAACAGCGTTGACTTGCCCGCGCCCGATGGCCCCACCAGCGCCAGCGTCTCCCCTGCCTCGACCGTCAGGCTCAAGCCCTCGACCGCATTGCGTTCGGGCCGTGACGGGTACGCGAAGCTGATACGTTCCAGGGCCAATCGGCCGCTGACCCGTTCCGGTAACGTCAGCAGGTGGCTGGCCGGTGGCGTGATTTCGCTTCGCGCCTGCAACAACTCGGTGATGCGTTCAGCCGCACCCGCCGCCCGTTGCATCTCGCCAATCACCTCGCTGAGCGTGCCGAATGCGCTGCCGACGATCAGGCTGTAGAACACGAACGCCGCCAGCTCGCCGCCAGAAATTTGCCCGGCAATGACATCCATCCCGCCGACCCACAGCATCACCCCCACGGCGCCGAGCACCAGCACGATCACCAGGGTAATCAACCATGAGCGCTGCAAGATTCGCTTGCGAGCGGTGTCGAACGCGTCTTCGGCGGTTTGTGCGAAGCGCTGGCGATCCTGTTCCTGATGGTTGTACGCCTGCACGGTTTTGATCTGACCAAGCGCTTCGGAAACATAACTGCCGACATCCGCCACCCGGTCCTGACTCTCACGGGACAGACTGCGCACGCGCCGCCCGAATATAAGGATCGGCGCGATCACCAGCGGCAGCGCGATGACCACGATGCTGGTCAGCTTGGGGTTGGTGAAAAACAGCAGGATGACCCCGCCGATCACCATCAGCGCATTGCGCAGAAACATCGACAGCGACGATCCGATCACCGATTGCAGCAGGGTGGTGTCCGCGGTGAGACGGGACTGGATTTCCGAGCTGCGGTTGTTCTCGTAAAAGCCGGGATGCAGGCTCACCAAGTGGTCGAACACCTGCTTGCGCAGATCGGCCACCACACGCTCCCCGATCCATGACACCAGATAAAACCGGGTGAACGTACCGACCGCCAGCGCCAGCACCAGCACCATGAACAGCGCAATCGTCTCGTTGAGCAGGGTCGGCGAGCGCGTCATGAACCCCTGATCGACCATGAGGCGAATGCCTTGCCCCATCGACAGGGTAATCCCGGCGGTCACGATCAGTGCCACCAGTGCACCGATGGCCTGCTTGCGGTACGGCGCGATCATCCGCCAAGCCAGACGAATGGCATGGCGCTGACGCCCGGAAAACACTGAAGCCATGGGATGCACCTGATAGACGATTCAAGCGCAGAGCCTACACCGGCACCCCGATGTACGCTCGTCGACTTTTGCTGAACTGAACCGACAGACGCCAGTCTGGGTAAAGGTATCCACGCGGTGTGGGGCTGCGTTATGAACACAAGCGCGGGGGTTTAGAGCGGATCGGTCTAACGAGAGGGTGGCGGTTTTCGCCGTCATCTGGTGGACTGATTGAACGCTTGAAGCGCCCAGGGATGTCATGGCGCAGTCATCGAGCGTGGGTAAATTGAAGCGCACAACCTGATGAAGGAGACAGGCCATGAGCTTGCAGAACAGCAGCAATCACGAACCCGTCGTTCGCCCCCAACCCCAGGCACAACTGGGGGGTGCGATCTTCGACGAAAACGGGCAGGAAATCCTGATTACTGAAGAGATGGTTCAGGCCGCATGTCAGGAATGCGAAAAGTACTGGGTCAAGCCTGAAAAACAAGACTGATGAGCCTACTGAATTCAAACCCGGCCTCGATGCCGGGTTTTTTATGCGGGAGAAAAAACATTCCGCAACACATGCCCCACCGACTCCCCATTGCGGTCATTCACTTCCTGCGATTACGTCCGGCCCTTCAAATCCAGACAATCCAGGAAACATCACGATGTCCGCTACTCATTACAGCTACACCTGCGCAGAACTCGACTCCGTTTACCACACGCTGGAAACCACCTTGTTCGGCGTTAAACGAGACATTGGAGAGGACGGTCTGCCGTCCCCAAAAATCCTCGTCGTGGCAGGCGTTCAGGGCTCCGGCAAAACCTACATGCTGAACAACACCCTGCTCAAGGACCCGCGTTACAGCAACTATGTGCGCCTTTACCTGGAGAGCTTTCGTGAGCTGCACCCGCGTTATGCCGAGTTCGCCGACCAGGACGTGACCAGCCGTTACAAGCACACCGAAACCTTCATCTGGGAGCTGTGCAGTCGTATCTTCAGCCACGCGCACAAGAACAAGTTCAACATCATCATGGAAACGGCGCTGGATACCCGCGCCTTCGCCAACGTCATTTCAGGCGACGAACTGGCCGATTACCAGTTTGATGTTCACCTGATCGGCTGCAAGAAGGACTTCGTGCATCTGTCCACCATCAAGCGAGCGCTCGATGCGCTGGAGAAAGGTACGCTCGAGCGTTTTGTCGACATTGCGACCATCGAAACCAGCATCGATAACGCGGAGGTGATCCTGAATGCCTTTGAAACAGCGTGCATGAGGGTCAGCGGCTCAACGATCAGCATGTACGAACGAGGCTTTGGCGAGCTGAGAAACCGCAAAATGCTGTGCAGCAGCCGATGCGACCAAATCACCACCCTGACGCCACACGCATTTACCGACGACGAAGGAACGGTCGTCTCCGTGCAGGAACAGACTCACCGTATCGTGCGCAGCGAGCAATACCCTGTGCCTTGCAGCTTCGCCAGCTTCACCGCATTAGTCCACGCGCCGATCACCGGCGAGCAGGATCGCCAAGAGGCCTGGCAGGAAGCGTACGCGGCCTTGGCCCGCATGAGAACGTTCTGGCAGCAGACGCCTCCTCGCCTCGCCGAGACCTTGTGGTCCTACATCAAAAAATACACGGAGTGATCAGTCACTGACGCACACGGCACCCAGCGCCGCCACCATCCTGCGCAAGACGTCGGATTGGCCGTTGATGCTTACGTTCAAACTGTCGATTTCCCGACGCGGCGGGTAGTGTTTGCGCAGCGCATCGAAGGCCAGCCGCTGGCTGGCGGAGTCACCGACCAGGCTGCGACGCAAGTCCGCATCGTCGCGGCGGGGATCGTAGACTCCCCGGCAAAGCATGTTCAGAGCCCATGCGGGATCGGTGGCGGCATCGAGTGTCACGTGAGCAAGCCAGGGCTTGGGCAGCAAATCGTCGAGACTGATAGTCGGCGATTGCCCCAGGTGCGCGCACAACGCCTGATAAATCTGGGCAGTGCCGCGCTGGCGGCCGTCAAGGCTGTAACCGGCGATGTGCGGGGTGCCGATGACACACAACTCGGCCAGCTCGACGTCCACCAACGGCTCCTGCTCCCAGACATCCAGCACCGCCTGCAGGTCTTCGCGCTCGAGCAGCACGTCACGCAACGCCGAGTTATCCACGATGGGCCCACGGGCCGCGTTGATCAGCCAGGCACCCTGCTTGAGATCCAGCAGACGGGCGCGGTCGAACAGATGCCAGGTCGGCAGGTCGCCCGTTTTGTTCAGCGGCGTGTGCAGGCTGATGACGTCGCAGCGAGCGACGATCTCGTCGAGGCTGACGTAATCGCCGCCCTCCTGCGCCTGTCGTGGCGGGTCACAGACCAGCACATTCCAGCCCAGCCCGCGCAACACCTTGATCAGGCGGCCGCCGACCTGCCCCGCCCCGACAACGCCATAGGTGCGTTGAGTGAGGTCAGCGCCTTCGATTTCCGCGAGGGTCAACAGACTGCCGAGCACATAGTCCACCACGCCTCGGGCGTTGCAACCCGGTGCGCTGGACCACTGAATACCCGCGTCGTTGAAATAGTCCAGATCGAGATGATCGGTGCCAATGGTGCAGGTGCCGACGAAACGGACCGGTGTGCCCTCCAGCAGCTCGCGGGTAACCTTGGTCACCGACCGCACGAGCAGGATATCGGCGTCGGCCACGGCTGCCCGGTCGAGGGTACGTCCGGGGTATCGGCGAATCTCGCCTATGCCGGAAAAGAAGGCGTCGAGCAGTGGAATGTTTTCGTCAGCAACTATGCGCATGATGGGCTCCCTGGAGTCGCGGCAGTGTAGGCGCTCGCACGCGGGCGGGCCAGCGCGGTGCAACGCCGCAGCCAGGAGCGGGAAGACTCAGCCCTGTTTCTTGCGAATCCAGTACAGGTACACGCCATCGGCGGCCTGCTTCTCAACCAGCTCATGGTCCAGAAAAACACAGAACTTGGGAATGTCCCGCTCGGTCGAAGGGTCGGTGGCGATGACCTTCAGCAAACCGCCCGCCGGCAGGTCGCGTACCTTCTGGTGCAGCATCATTACAGGTTCCGGGCAATTGAGACCGGTCGCGTCGAGGACGGCGTCGACGGCGAGGCTTTCGATGGAATCAGACATGGGGCGCTCCAAAAACTGGCGGGCATTGTCGCCTAAATGTGGCGAGGCGCCAAATCCGCCTGATAGGTTGCCATGCCTTTGGGGACACAAACCTGTAGGAGTGAGCTTGGTCTGGGCGGCATTCCGACGAAGGCGTCAGGCAAGACAACACGTCATTGACTGGTACGCCGCGTTGGTTAGCAAGCTGAACGTGTATCGTGTGCATTTCCACTATTTGGAGTGACGCTGATGGTTGGGTTTGTCCTAACGGCCAAACTGTTCCGCCTTCGGCGGGTTACTTGAAAAGACACCAAGTAACCAAGTGTCCTATGCTCCTGGTTGGGCCCGACTTCGTCGGGTACCCGCACTCCGACGACGCTCCGTGGGCACGCGCTGAACGGACATCCATGTCCTGGCAGCGCTCTCGCGGCATCCATGCCGCTCGGCCCACTGCGCGTCGTCTGCGTTTGGCCTGCACCCAAGTCGCGTTTTGTGGTGTCTGGGCTGCTGCGGTATGAAGATCAAAAGCCAGAGCGGGCTTTGCGCTCTTTAGATTGCTGATTGTTCCCACGCTCCGCGTGGTAACACATCCAATGACGCTCTGCGTCATCAGGGATGTGGCGAATGCTGTCAGGCTTTGCAACTCTCAAGAAGCGGACTGACACCACAGGCTTGAAACCTTGGAACGCCCACAGGGGCATTGTATTTGGGCCTTACCCTTCGGGGTTCACACCGCTCTACTACGCTGCTGCCTACAGAGTTTGTAGGATTCTGCGACATCTTGACGGTTGGTGATGCATGACCCGGCACGTATGATCCTTGACATTTTTCCCGCAGATTAGAAGCCTATGTCCCTGATAGTTCTACTGCTTCTGCCGTTCATTGGCAGCTGTCTGGCGGCGCTTTTGCCGCACAACGCACGCAACAGTGAATCCATCCTGGCAGGCGTGATCGCCTTGATCGGTGCCGTTCAGGTTGCGCTCTGGTACCCGCAAATTGCCCACGGCGGCGTCATTCGCGAAGAGTTTTTCTGGGTGCCCAGCCTGGGCCTGAACTTCGTGCTGCGCCTGGACGGGTTCGCCTGGTTGTTCTCGATGCTGGTGCTGGGCATCGGCACGCTGGTGTCGCTCTACGCGCGTTACTACATGTCGCCGGACGATCCGGTACCGCGATTCTTCTCGTTTTTCCTGGCGTTCATGGGCGCCATGCTGGGGCTGGTCATGTCCGGCAACCTGATCCAGATCGTGTTTTTTTGGGAACTGACCAGCGTCTTCTCATTCCTTTTGATTGGCTATTGGCACCACCGCGCCGACGCGCGCCGTGGCGCCTATATAGCGTTGATGGTCACGGGCGCTGGCGGACTGGCGCTGTTGGTCGGCGTCATGCTGCTCGGGCACGTGGTCGGCAGTTACGACCTGGACCGAGTACTGGCCTCAGGCGATGCGATTCGTGCCCACGCGTTGTACCCGGTCTTGCTGACGCTGATCCTGATTGGCGCGCTGAGCAAGAGCGCGCAGTTCCCCTTCCATTTCTGGTTGCCACACGCCATGGCCGCGCCGACGCCGGTGTCGGCGTATCTGCACTCCGCGACCATGGTCAAGGCCGGGGTGTTCTTGTTGGCGCGGCTCTGGCCAGCATTGTCCGGCAGCGAGCAATGGTTCTGGATCGTCAGCGGCGCGGGTGCCTGTACATTGGTGATCGGCGCTTACGCGGCCATCTTTCAGACCGACCTCAAGGGCTTGCTCGCCTATTCCACCCTCAGCCACTTAGGTCTGATCACCCTGCTTCTGGGGCTGAACAGCCCGCTGGCCGCCGTCGCGGCGGTGTTCCACATCCTCAACCATGCGACCTTCAAGGCGTCGCTGTTCATGGCCGCCGGCATCATCGACCACGAAAGCGGCACCCGTGACATCCGCAAACTCAGCGGCCTGATCAAGCTGATGCCATACACCGCGACACTGGCGATGGTCGCGAGCGCGTCGATGGCCGGCGTGCCGCTGCTCAACGGGTTTCTGTCCAAAGAGATGTTCTTCGCCGAAACCGTATTCATCACCTCGACGGCCTGGGTGGAGACCGCGCTCCCGGTGATTGCCACGGTGGCGGGGACCTTCAGCGTCGCCTATTCCCTGCGCTTCACGGTCGATGTGTTCTTCGGCCCGAAAGCCAACAACTTGCCGCACACCCCGCACGAGCCGCCGCGCTGGATGCGCGTGCCGGTCGAACTGCTGGTGCTCGCCTGCCTGATCGTGGGGATTTTCCCGGCCCATTCAGTAGGCCCATTGCTGGCCGCCGCCGCGCAGCCTGTCGTGGGCGGCACCTTGCCCGAATACAGCCTGGCTATCTGGCACGGCTTGAACGCCCCGATGATCATGAGCCTGATTGCCATGGGCGCTGGCATCTTGCTGTATCTGCTGCTGCGCAAACCGCTCAGGCGCGAGCGTTTCGTGGGGCCGCCGATCATCTGGCGCCTGAATGGCAAGCGACTGTTCGAGCGCGTGCTGATCCTCAAACTGCGTGTCGCACGCACACTGGAAGGCTTACTGACCACCCGACCCCTGCAGGCACAATTGTTCCTGATGGTGGCTGTCGCACTGATCGCAGGCTTTGTGCCGATGTACGAAAACGGCCTGAGCTGGGGCGATCGCCCGAAGATTCCGGGTTCCGGCGTGTTCGTCATGCTCTGGTTGATCGCCATTGCCTGCGCCGTGGGTGCGGCCTGGCAGGCCAAATATCACCGGCTTGCCGCCGTGACCATGGTCGGTGTCTGCGGGCTGATGACCTGCGTGACCTTCGTCTGGTTCTCCGCGCCTGACCTGGCGCTGACGCAACTGGCGGTCGAGGTGGTGACCACCGTGCTGATCCTGCTGGGCCTGCGCTGGCTGCCACGGCGTAACGAGAACGTTGCCCCAACGACTCGCTCACGCCACCGCGCACGGGTGCGGCGGGTACGCGACTTCATTCTCGCTGTGGGGGTCGGTGGCGGCATGGCGCTGTTGTCCTACGCGATGCTGACGCGCCCGACCCCGAACACGATTTCAGAGTTTTACCTCAGTCGGGCACTGACCCAGGGCGGCGGCACCAATGCCGTCAACGTGATGCTGGTGGACTTCCGTGGCTTCGACACGTTTGGCGAAATCACCGTGCTGGCAGTGGTCGCCCTGACCGTGTTCGCCCTGCTGCGACGCTTCCGCCCGCCGAAAGAAAGCATCGCACTGCCTGCGCAGCAACGTCTGCTGGCCCGCGATGTGGTCACCGATCTGATCAACCCGCGCCACGCGAAGGACACGGCGCTGGGCTTCATGATGGTCCCGGCGGTGCTGGTGCGCCTGCTGCTGCCGGTCGCCTTCGTGGTGTCGATGTACTTGTTCATGCGCGGCCACAACCAGCCGGGGGGTGGCTTCGTCGCTGGCCTGGTGATGTCGGTCGCGTTCATTCTTCAGTACATGGTCGCCGGCACGCAGTGGGTCGAGGCCAACATGAGCCTGCGACCGCTGCGCTGGATGGGCACCGGGCTGTTCTTCGCGCTCATCACCGGACTCGGTTCGATGGCGCTGGGCTACCCGTTCATGACCACGCATACCGCACACCTGCACCTGCCATTGCTGGGTGATGTCCACGTCGCCAGCGCGCTGTTTTTCGACATCGGCGTGTACGCCGTGGTGGTCGGCTCCACGCTGTTGATTCTGACGGCGCTGGCGCACCAGTCGGTGCGCAGCCATCGGCCGACCTCGTTGCCGCAGCCGATCGAACCTGCAGCGCCAACCCCGACACAAGGAGCCATCTGATGGAAGAAGTCATTGCCATTGCCATTGGCGTGCTCGCCGCCTCCGGCGTCTGGCTGATCCTGCGCCCACGGACCTTTCAGGTGGTCATGGGCCTGTGCCTGCTGTCCTACGGCGTCAACCTGTTCATCTTCAGCATGGGCAGCCTGTTCATCGGCAAGGAACCGATCATCAAGGACGGCGTGCCCCATGACCTGCTCAATTACACCGATCCCCTGCCCCAGGCGCTGGTGCTGACCGCTATCGTGATCAGCTTCGCCATGACCGCGCTGTTTCTGGTAGTGCTGCTGGCGTCCCGTGGCTTGACCGGCAACGACCACGTCGACGGTCGGGAGAGCAGTGAATGAGTCTGATGAACCAACTGATCGTCGCACCGATCCTGCTGCCGGTGCTGACCGCCGCGCTGATGCTCTGGCTCGGTGAAAAACACCGGCCGTTGAAAGCCCGCATCAACCTGCTGTCGACGGCCCTCGGCCTGGCGATCTCGATCACGCTGATGATGTGGGTACAGAAGACAGGCACCACCGGCTCGATTGGCGTGTACCTGCCGGGCAACTGGGAGTCGCCTTTTGGCATCGTGCTGGTGGTCGATCACCTGTCGGCGCTGATGATGGTGCTGACAGGTATCGTCGCCTTCTGTGCCCTGTTGTTCGCGCTAGCGCGCTGGGACCGGGCGGGTGCGAGTTTCCATGCGCTGTTCCAGATTCAACTCATGGGATTGTACGGCGCCTTTCTGACCGCCGACCTGTTCAACCTGTTCGTGTTCTTCGAGGTGTTGCTGGCGGCCTCCTACGGTCTGATGCTGCACGGCTCGGGACGCGCGCGGGTGTCGGCGGGTCTGCATTACATCACGATCAATTTGCTGGCCTCGTCGTTGTTCCTGATCGGCGCGGCATTGATCTACGGGGTTACCGGCACGCTGAACCTGGCTGATCTCGCCGTGAAGATCCCGCAGGTTTCACAGGCCGATATCGGGCTTCTGCACGCAGGCGCCGCGATTCTGGCCGTGGCGTTTCTGGCCAAGGCCGGCATGTGGCCCCTGAATTTCTGGCTCGTGCCCGCTTACTCCGCCGCGAGCGCGCCGGTCGCAGCGTTGTTCGCGCTGATGACCAAGGTCGGTGCCTATACGCTGCTGCGCCTGTGGACGCTGCTGTTCTCAGGGCAAGCCGGTGACTCGGCCTTCTTCGGCGGTGACTGGTTGATCTGGGGCGGCATGGCCACGCTGGCCGTGGCGGCGATTTCCGTGGTCGCTGCCCAGCGCCTTGAGCGCATGGCGAGCCTGAGCATCCTGGTGTCGGCCGGTATTCTGCTGTCGGCCATTGGCTTCGGTCAGCCGAGCCTGACCTCTGGTGCACTGTTCTATCTGGTCAGCTCGACGCTGGCGCTGAGTGCGTTGTTCCTGCTGGCAGAACTGATCGAACGTTCGCGCTCGGCCAATGAAATCCCGCTGGAAGACGACGCCGACCAATTGCCCAAGACCATGGAATCGCTGCACCCGGTGCCGGGCACCAACCTGGATGACGAACAGAAAGCCGTGGTCGGCCAGGTGATTCCATGGACCATGGCGTTCCTGGGACTGAGCTTCATCGTCTGCGCGCTGCTGATCATCGGCATGCCGCCGCTGTCGGGCTTCCTCGGCAAACTCACCTTGATCAGCGCCCTGCTGAACCCGTTAGGTCTGGACGTGGCCAAAGACGAGGCCATTCGCGCGGACAGCTGGACGCTGGTGGCCTTGCTGATCGTGTCGGGACTCGCGTCGCTGTTCGCCTTCGTGCGCGTGGGCATCAAGCGTTTCTGGACCGCGCAGGATCGGCCTTCGCCTGCATTGCGACGTAACGAGTGCATCCCCATTGCCTTGCTGCTCTGCGCGTGCATCGTGCTCACGTTCAAGGCCCAGGCGCTGTTGCGCTACACCCAGGACACGGCGCAGGCGTTGCACGATCCTCAGCAGTACGTGCTGTCGGTCATGGCCGCCAAACCGATACCCGGCCCGACCACCGCCACGACGGGGGTGCAGCCATGAAGCGTCTGTTGCCTGCGCCGCTGTTGTCACTGGCGCTGTGGGCGCTGTGGTTGTTGCTCAACCTCTCGCTGAGTGTCGGCAATCTGCTGCTCGGCGCACTGCTGGGTTTTCTCGCCCCAATCATGTTCGCCCCCCTTCGTCCTTTGCCTGCACGCATTCGCAAGCCGGGTGTGGCCTTCACATTGTTCTGGGTGGTCGGACGTGATGTGATCACGTCAAACCTGCAGGTGGCGTGGGGCGTTTTGCGTGCTCGCCAGAAACCGCCGCGCTCTGCGTTCATCAAGGTGCCGCTGGATTTGCACGATGCTCACGGTCTGGCGGCGCTGTCGATGATTTGCACGGTGGTGCCCGGCACGGTGTGGTCGGAACTGGCGCTGGACCGCAGCGTATTGCTGCTGCATGTGTTCGACCTGGACAACGAAGTGCAGTTTATCGAGCACTTCAAGACCACGTACGAACGTCCGCTGATGGAGATTTTCCAATGAGCCCGCTGCTCGCCCACGCCATCCTGCTCAGCTTGTCCGTGTTCACGGTCGCGATGGTGCTGACCCTGATTCGGCTGTTCAAAGGCCCCTCTGCGCAGGACCGGGTACTGGCGCTGGATTATCTGTACATCCTCGCCATGCTGATGATGCTGGTGCTGGGGATTCGCTACGCCAGCGACACGTATTTCGAAGCGGCGCTGTTGATTGCGTTGTTTGGTTTCGTGGGCTCATTCGCCCTGGCGAAGTTCCTGTTGCGCGGCGAGGTGATCGAATGAATTCGTTGTACGTGTTGCCCTTCTGGGTGGAGGTGCTGACGGCGGTACTGCTGGTGTTGAGCAGTCTGTTCGCGCTGGTCGGTGCGGTGGGGCTGCTGGGAATGAAGGATTTTTTTCAGCGCATGCACCCGCCTGCTCTGGCCTCGACGCTGGGTGCGTGGTGTGTGGCGCTGGCCTCGATCGTGTATTTCTCGGCGATGAAGGAAGCACCGGTGCTGCATGCCTGGCTGATCCCGATTCTGTTGGCGATCACGGTGCCGGTGACGACCTTGCTGTTGGCCCGGACGGGGTTGTTTCGCAAGCGTATGGCGGGGGATGGAGATGTACCGCCTGAGGTTTCCGAGGGAGGCCGTGAGGGGAAGTGATGCGGGGGTTGGGGTCGGGGTATAGGTTTGGCTTCTCCTTCGTCGAAGTACCCCGGCGACGCTCCGTGGGCACGCCGCCTGCGTTCAGCCTGCACCCAAGTCGCGTTTGGTGGCGTCTGGACTAACGCGCACAAGAGCAACCGGGCTAGAGCTAACGCTCATCGCATTCTTGATGCGTGCATCCGTCGTTCGCGCTCTTTCCCACGCTCCGCGTGGTAACGCAGCGACGTGGGAACGATCCTAAACCTGCCGTCCCCCCTGTAGGAGCGCGCTTGCTCTGGGCCGCACTCGGACGATCTGCCGGGAACCGGCAGCAAATCCGGTGCATGCGGTGTGTCAGGTAAAACGGAGTCGCCTGAATTTGCTACCGCTGCGCGGTAGATCGTCCGAGTGCGGCCCAGAGCAAGCGCGCTCCTACAATGACTGCGTCAACCTGATGTTCCGAACCGGCAGCAAGACCTGTGCATGCGGTGTATCAGGTACAACCGAGTCGTCTGATTTTGCTACCGCTGCGCGGTAGATCGTCCGGATGCGGCCCAGACACAAGCCACGCTCCTACAGGATTCACATGATCCGATGCTTTTGATTTTGCTTTTCTAGCGCGATAGTCCAGGCACCACATATCGCGACTTGGGTGCAGGCCAAACGCAGACGACGCGCAGTGGGCCGAGCGGCATGGATGCCGCGAGAGCGCTGCCAGGACATGGATGTCCGTTCAGCGCGGGCCCACGGAGTGTCGTCGGAGTGCGGGTACTCCGACGAAGGAGAAGCCCAACCAGGAGCCAGGACACTTGGCTGCCTCTTGAAACAAAGAGGGGGGCTTTTCAAGTAACCCGCCGAAGGCGGAACGCTTCTGCCGTTAGGCAGAACCAGGACAATCCCCCTGGTGACTTGGGGATGGTCCCGCGTTCCGGTTTTCAAGTAACTCGCCGTACAAACGCGCTTCTAAACCGTCATCACGATTCACGCCAGTGGATTACTCGCTGGCCTTGAACACCAGTTCGCCCTTGCGCCATTTGGCGGCCTTGGCCGTTGCGGACTTGAGCACTTTGCTCAACCCCAGCTGGATCTGCTCATGGGCAGCAAACACCATGAACACGCAGTGCGATTCCTTGAAGACAATACCGTGGCCTTCCGGCACATCGACAAACGCGTACTCGCCCAGACCATAGAGGGTCATCTTGATGTCGCGAAACTTGATCTCGAACTTGCCGCCTTCACGACTGGGCAGTACGGCGGCGCGAAAGTGGTCGCCTACTTTCAACTCCAGACGCGGTTTGTCATCGACCACCAATGCGGTTTCGGTGTCGATTTCAGACATGTAGATGCCTTCAGGGGACTGCTCGATGACGTAAACGAAACGTGCCTGGAACTGCTTTACCAACTTCGCGCGCAAATCGCCGAGTACGAATAACGCATGGGTATCCAGATTACTTACTGCCAATGTACAAACTCCCAACCTGATATGAACTCGCCCGGCCAAGGGGCCAGGCAAGGAAAACACGAGAAAAACGGTACGCCCCCGGTTGCCGGGGACTGGCATGGCTGTGGATTCTACCGGCTCAGAGTCTATACGGGATATATGCCTTTCGTCCGTTATGTGGCCAATTTTGTGCACGAACGTCCCGACAGTGCTGTGTCCAATCCTCTGGACAACCCGAACGGCGGCCGCTGAATCGTTAAGGCGAACACTGAGAACTCTTGCCCCCTCAAAGGACTCACATGCAGCACATGCTTCATTCACGCCCACGCTAACCCGGGTCTTTGACCCGCCAGGGAGACACCATGGAACTTACTCCACCGACACTTGCGACGCTGTTCGAACAGCTGGGCCTTGACTCCGATCAGGCGAGCATCGACGCGTTTGTCAGCGCCCATTCGTTGCCCGATGACGTGAAGCTGATTGATGCGGACTTCTGGACACCGCAACAGGCACGCTTTCTAAAAGAGGAGTTACACGTGGACGCCGAATGGGCGCCCGTCGTGGACGAGCTCAACGAACTGCTCCATTCGACCAAAGCCGACTGAGCGACGGCCCTGAAAGCAATGGCGGCCCTTCAGGCCGCCATTGTCAGTTGCCGCATCCACGCGCTGCGGCATTCTTCGGCTTCGGCCCGGCTTGAAAAAGCCGTTCCACGTTGTTCGCCGTTGATTAACACGACCCAGCAAACACGCTGGCCCCTGTCTCGAAACGATTGGGGTACGCCCAGGCCAATCATCACGGCGACATCGATCTTGCTCTGCATCGCATCCTCCGGGGATCTCAGGAGCATTGTCTGATAGCTGCATCTTAATCACCGACCAGCTGGGGAAAAAGCTATCTGCGGAATAGGTTTCTTGCATGATCGGTAACAAAATACCCGTCTCAACCACAAGGCCGGACTAATGCGGATACCCCGACTGACTCTCGTTTGGAAACCGCAGTCGTCCGCCACGGGCGGGGGCATGCACAAACAAGCTGTCCACCAGCGTCCCACGTCGCCCCAGCGTGCTGTTCCAATGCGCCGAGCAATGAATGTAGCGTCGGTACAGCATCTGAAGATCGCTTTCGCTCAATGACCCGCCCTGCCCGCGCGCATGAGCAATCAGCTTAACCGCGACCTCCCGCAACTCCGGTGGCAGGCTCAGGTCCGGCGACTCGGGAACAGGTTGAAACGGCACGCCTTCGTCGCACGCCAACGCGTGCATGACGCGCAGGTAGACTCTGGACAGATGACCGAACACCCGGCGCTCCAACATCACGGTCGCCACGACGCTCTTCGTCCCTGACCCGCGCTGCATCATTCGCTCGATGCACTCCACCCCCATCGATGCCGTATCGTCCAGCGGGTCGATCCAGCGCTGCGCATCCACGCGAACCATCTCGGCGTGGGTTTCCAGCCAAGCATCCGTGCTATCGAATGGGGTGTCTGCCTTGACCTGGCTGCGACGCGGTCGGGTCAGTGCAATCTTCTCCACCGACTGAGGGTGGTATCCGCCGCCAACATCGGAATGACTCCCCGGCACGACGATTTCCCGGGGCCAGTCAGGCGCCACGCTGTTCAAGGAGAAATTACGTCGGTGCTCGTCGGCGGCCACCAGGTGCAGAACCTGCTGCGCACACCCCGGAGGCAGAAACAGATTGACCCGGGTGTTGACCCCATCGCGGACGTTACCCAGGTCGGAAATGCCACCCACTGCCGCCACAGTGTCGAACAGCCCGATCACTTTCAGACGTATGCAGCCGCTGTCCCAGGAGAATTCTGCAGCCAGCGGCAGCTTGCGAGGATTGAGAATCGACACAAGGGCACCACGCGGCCCTTTGAGCACTTCATTGGCGAAATGGCGGGCAGATGCCGCACCGCGGCTGAAGCCGAACAGATCCAGTTCGAGTGCTGCAATCACGCACCCTGGATTGTCAGTTTCAAAGGTATCGAGTACATCGCCAATCTTTTTGACGCCTCGATAGACTTTCGCAACGACGCCCGTATTACCTCGGCCAAATCCCTGGCCGGACACTCTGGAATCTCGCCCGCCAGACGTTGTACCCACGCCTTCAACATACACGGCGTGATACACCCGCAATCCGTCACCGGCGTTCATGGCTTTCGGTTGACGCCGATATAACGCGGCCAGTCGAGCAATGTTAGTGAGGTCATTGCTGTAACTGCTGGAGGGATCGGAATGTCGACCACCGCATTCCTTGATATGAGCATTGTTATAAATTTCAGCCATTGCCTGGCAATCGGCGCCGATCTGGCTATTGACACGGTTGTTGCCCGTCCCGTCAAAGAACACGCCGATGCGCACGGTAGCGCTCAACGCGCTCGCCGCGGAGCCTGAACCTGTTTGTGCAAGTAGTGCTGTCATAAGTTAATCACCTGTGAGGGTTGACGTTAATCCGGACTTCTTGTAACCGGACCTATCACTCACAGAATGCTCACACCCCTGACAGCGTCAACGGGGAGAATTGAACTTCAGAAACGTCCCACTCGTTTATCAGACCATTAAAACCGTCAACCTCATTTATCCCACTTATCCAGCAATTATCTCCGAGCGCCCGTTGCAAAACTAAACAAACAAATCCCGTTTAAACAACCCTTAGATACAACCGCCTGCTCTTTATTGACCCCTCTCATCCGACCTCGCTGTCGGTCAGCCCCCGCTTATCGCACCCTCAACCGATCTTGCTGGTTCCACTTTCCGGCTTGTACCCCAGGCGCAGACCTCCCCAATGCCTGCCCTTCACCATGATGGGCACCGACAGATCGTGCATCAGCTCACCGGTGTCCCGGGTGTAGGTCTGCAGCAGCACAGGTTGCTGGTGGCTGCCGCAGCGAATGCCCGTTCGGTCATCGAATTTGCGCTTGGTCCTGTTGCTCACGGCGTCGACCGCGCCATCGCCTGTCAACGGTTTGCTGAACGCCTGATTGTGGGTCGGCACATACCCCTGCTGGGTGCAGGCGATCGCAAACACAAGGCCCTCATGACGCGACAGCAACGGCTCCTGAATGACCGGCAACACTTGATCGGTGTAACGGTCGAAACGGGTCTGGTATTTGGTCGGGAACGTGTTGGCAATGGCCTGATAAGACCGGTCGAACAAGTCTTCCAGGCTCACCCGCCGCTGATCGAGGTCCCGTTCGAACTGTTGCGCAATCTGGCTGGCGCCTTCACGCGCGAGGTCATAAACACGCTGGTGATAATCGTCCAGCCCGACCTCCGCCAGGCGTTCACTGATCGTCTCCGCCTGCCCTTCCATCTGCACCGCCGACTTGGCCAGTTGGCGCGTCTGGTCGTCGCTGATGGCCAGGTCGCTGCGCATCTGTTCCACGGCCACGAAAAGGCTGCTCAGTTGCGCCTGATTGGTCTGCGCGCCCAAGGCAATCTCATTGACCTGCCCCTCTACACCCGCCGCCAGTCGCGCAATGCTGGCGAGCTGCTGACCGGTCATTTCCACGTGCGCGACACCGCCGTTCAGGTCGCCGGACAACTGGCGGATCTGTTCAACCACCTGCGCGGTGCGTCGCTGAATGTCGGCCACCATGTCCCCGACTTCGCCGGTGGCCGTGGCGGTACGCCGCGCCAGCCCGCGTACTTCATCGGCGACTACGGCAAAGCCGCGACCATGCTCACCGGCCCGGGCGGCTTCAATAGCGGCGTTGAGCGCCAGCAGGTTGGTCTGGCTGGCGATGGACTGAATCACGGCCGTCACCCGCTGGATGTCCTCACTGCGCTGGCTGAGGGCTTCGATCAAGTGCCGGCTGTTGTCGGCGCGTTCGCTGAGCTGATGCATCAGGGCGATGGATTCGTTGAGGACGGTCAGTCCCGCATCGCTGCTTTGCCGCGCCTCGCTGGCGGCGCTCAGGGCTTGCTGACTGAGGGAGGACGTCGCGCGTTCGGTGGCGATCATCACGTCGGCGCTGCTGACGATCTGCTCGGCCGCATCGACCTGAGACTGCAGCTTGCCCGCCAGTTGCTTGACCGAAAACGCCACCGCTGCCGCAGACAGCGCATTGTGGCTGGTGCTGCGGGAAAGGTCGCGGGTCAGCTTGCCGATGGCGTCTTCCTCAACGGCGCGCGGCGCGGCCACCGCACGCGGCGTCAGCAGACGCGGCAACCACAGCGTCAACAGACCCAATGGCAGGCAGGCATACACCGACACATCGCCCCACGCCATGGCCGCGAACAGCCCGCACAGCGCGACGCTCTGCATCGAGATCCCCACCCGGCGCCAGGACGGTGCAGGGGGTTGTGCAACGGCCGGTTGCAGTTGTGGGGAAAGCGTCCCTGTGTAACGTCCATTCGCAGCCATATCCGTGACCCACCTGCTTATTATTTTGCAAGCATTAAACGCCACATGGCGGCCATGCGCCATGAGCCGATGGTGGTAGTCGGTCGGATTTACAAATGAAGGTGAGTCTGGTGCAACTCAGCAAACTGCGGACGACAAAAAGCCCGACTGCCTGCATACAGGCAGTCGGGCCTTGGCCTTCACGTCGGCTGGATCAGGCCTGACGCTGGTGGCGGTCGATCTGTTCGTGGCGTTCCTGGGCTTCGATGCAGTACTTGGTGGTCGGGCTGATCAGCAAACGCTTCAGGCCGATAGGCTCACCACTGTCATCGCACCAGCCAAAGGTGTCTTCGGCGATACGGGTCAGGGCCATTTCCAGCTGCGGAAGCATGCGCTGATCGCGGTCGATCACGTTGACCAGCCAGTGACGCTCTTCTTCGACGGAAGCAGCGTCAGCAGGATCAGCCGGGGTGTCCAGGCTTTCGATAGCGATACGGCTCTGCTCGATGCGCTCGTGGATTTCCACTTTCATGTCTTGCAACAGCTTGACGAAGAAAGCGTGTTGCTCCGCGTTCATGTAGTCATCGGCCGGCATCGCCAGCAACTTTTCCTTGGTCATTGATTTCTCTATAAAAAAACGTGCATTAAGGCGAATCAAGGGAGCGCCTTGGCCCGTGTTTGAAAAGCGCCGTAGTCTCCAAGCGCCATCGGGCACTCAATTTACGAGGGGCGGCAGTCTAAGGCCGGGTTTCGTACTCGGCAACATAATTGAACAAGATTCGCTCAACAAGCCCTCAAATCCCCGCCAGTGCTGGGCGAAACCGGGTTTGTGCGTGCCCTCACGCCGATCGTCGCAGGTACAGTGCCGACGGTGTCTGACCCGTCACGCGCGTCCGCGTTCAAACTCGCTAAAAACAAAAAGGGCCTGAACCAGGCCCTTTTCAACGTTTCTCAAACACTCAGCGCTTGAGCTTGCGTTTGTTGCGGTATTGGTCGATGACCACCGCGACGACGATGATCAACCCTTTGATGATGTCTTGTACATAGGCATCGACGCCCACGAAGGTAAATCCGCTGGCCATGACCCCAAGAATCAGCGCGCCGATGACGGTGCCGGTGATCCGGCCGACGCCGCCCGACAGGCTCGTGCCGCCGATCACCGCGGCGGCGATGGCGTCCAGCTCATAGGAAACGCCCATCCCCGCCTGACCGGTCGCGGCACGCGCCGACGCCACGACACCCGCCAGTCCCGCCAGCAGCCCCGCGATGCTGTAGACGATCACCAGATGGCGCTTGACGTTGATGCCGGAAGTCCGCGCCGCCTGCATGTTGCCGCCGATGGCGTAGGTGTACTTGCCGTATTTGGTGTAGCGCAGGGCGATATGGAAGATCACCGCGACCACCAGGAAGATGATCACCGGCATCGCGCCCTGACCAATGGCGGTGTAGGAGTCGTTGAGCATGCTCACAGGCTGACCGCCGGTGTAGAAACGCGCCAGGCCGCGGGCCGACACCATCATGCCCAGCGTGGCGATGAAGGGCGGAATTCCGGTGATGGCAATGATGCTGCCATTGATCGCACCTGCCAGCAGACCGACCCCGAGTCCGGCCACAACGGGTATCCACACCGGCAAATCCGTCAACGAAGGAAAGACCGCTCGGGTGTAGTCGGAGGACTGAGCGAGGCTGGCCGCGATCATGGCCGTCAGCGCCAGCACCGAGCCCGAGGACAGGTCGATCCCGGTGGTGATGATCACCTGAGTCACCCCGATCGCGATCATGCCGATGATCGACACCTGCAGAATCATCAGCACCAGCCGCTGAGAATTCATCAGGAAACTCTGATCGCGCACGACCCAGCCGAACACTTCGAAGATCAGGGCGATGCCGATCAGCACCAGAAAGATGCTCAGTTCGGTGGGCAGGCGGCGCTTGTGCTTGGTCGGTGCCAGAGCCGGTTTGTTTTCCAGTATCGCGTTCATCTTCATACGTGCCTCTTATTCTTGTTCAGACCCGCAGCGGGCCATTGGCAAACGGGCCTTCAATGAGTCGAATTACCCGACGCCAGATGCATGACCCGCTCCTGAGTCGCGTCGGCGCGGTCGAGGGTGCCCATCATTTCGCCTTCGTGCATGACCATCACCCGATCGCTCATGCCGAGGACCTCCGGCAGCTCGGAGGAAATCATGATCACGGCCATGCCTTCACTGGTGAGCAACGCGATCAGCCGATAGATTTCAGCCTTCGCGCCCACGTCGATACCGCGCGTGGGCTCGTCGAGAATCAGCACCCGCGGGTTGGTCATCAGCCAGCGCGCTAGCAGGGCTTTCTGTTGATTACCACCGGACAAAGTGTCGATGCACTGCTCCAGCGACGGCGTTTTCACCCGCAGCTTCTTGCACATGTCTTCGCACAAGGCGCGCAAGGCTTTCTGGTGCACGAAACCGTTGCCAACGAAATGCGGCAGGACCGCCATTTCCATGTTTTCCAGCACCGAGAGGCAGGGAAACAGGCCACTGAGCTTGCGGTCCTCAGTGAGCAGCGCAAAGCCTTTCTCGATGGCGAAATGGGGGTCCGTGACTTTGATGGGCGCACCGTCCAGGTGGATTTCTCCACGGGTGCAGGGGGTGATGCCAAAAATGGTTTCCGCCACGTTGGTGCGCCCTGACCCCATCAACCCGGCGATACCCAAGACTTCGCCCGCATGCAGATCGAACGACACACCCTCGAAGACGCCCTCAAGCGACAAATCGCGCACCGACAGCATGAGCTTGCCGATGGGCTGGTCCCGCTCAGGGAACAACTGCGTCAATTCCCGGCCCACCATCATGGAGATCAGGCTGTCACCGTCCATGCTGTCGGCGCGTTGCAAGCCGACGTAAGCGCCGTCGCGAAACACCGCGACTTCGTCGGCAATGGCGAATACTTCGTTCATTTTGTGGGTGATGTAGATGATGCCCTTACCTTGGGCACGCAGGTCGGCAATGATGGAAAACAGGTGCGCCACTTCCGTTTCGGTGATGGCAGAAGTGGGCTCGTCCATGATCAACACATCAGAGTCGTAGGACACGGCCTTGGCAATCTCGACCATCTGCCGCTCGGCGATGCTCAGGTTGCCCACCTGCTCCTCGGGATCAAGATTGATGCGCAAGCGCCCCAGCAGTTCGGCAGTGCAGCGATGCATGGCGCGGTGGTCGACCATGTGCAGGCCGTTGAGCTGCTCGCGGCCGATCCAGATGTTCTCGGCGATGCTCATGTGCGGCATCAGGTTGAGTTCCTGGTGAATCATCGCGATGCCCGATTGCAGCGCTGCCAGCGGCGTTTCAAACACCACCGGCTTGCCCCGCAGCAGGATCTCACCGGTGTCGGGCTGGTAAATGCCGGCGATGATTTTCATCAGGGTGGACTTGCCCGCGCCGTTTTCCCCCATCAAGGCCAGCACACTGCCCGGACGCACGCGCAGTTCGACGTTGTCCAGCGCCACCACGCCAGGAAACCCCTTGCTGATGTTGGTGATTTCCAGCAGGTAGGGATGCTCGGCGGTGGTTGCAGCGACATCGCTCGTTGCATCGGTCGGGGCCGCGGTCGAAGCAGTAGCGGAAGCGAACATGGTCACAGGCTCCTCAAGTGACATCGGTGACAGAGGTGCGGCACTGCCGACCTCTGCGTCCTGTCAGTTGTTGTGTTGTGAACGTTATTTGAAGGTGCTGACGTTTTCCGGCGTGATCAGCTTGAACGGAATCACGATGGCCTGTTGCGGCAAGGCCTCCTTCTTCGCCAGCTTCACGGCCGCGTCGATGGAGCCTTCGCCCTGGCCTTTGGCGTCCTGGAACACCGAGATGGTCAATTGACCTTTCTTGACCGCCGCCAGACCGTCAGGCGTGCCGTCGACACCGGCGACGAGCACGTCGCCCTGCTTTTTGCGCGCCTGCTTCAGGGCCATGGACGCGCCGATGGCCATTTCATCGTTGTTGGATAGCACCGCACTGAAATCACGACCTTGAGTCAACCAGTTGTTGGTGATGTCCATGCCTTTCTGGCGGTCCCATGCGCCTTCCTGTTCTTCGGTAATCTTGATGGCAGGGTATTTTTTCAGGACTTCTTTGACGCCCTCGGTGCGGTCGCGGGTGGAGTTGTTCGACAGTTCGCCCAGCAGGATCACCACGGTGCCTTTGCCGTTGAGTTTGTCGGCGATGTATTGCATCTGCATCCGACCGGCCTCTTTGTCATCAGAGGTCACGGAGGCAACGCCTGCGGGCAACTTGGGATCATCTGGACGACGGTTGACGTAAACCAGCGGGATCTTGGCTTCAGTAGCGGCTTTGGTGATGCGCCCGGTGGCGGCGGTGTCTACGGGGTTAACGATCAGCGCGTCAACTTTCTTGCCGATCAGCTCCTGCACCTGGTCAAGCTGCTTGTTCACGTCGTTGCGGCCATCGACGAACTGCAGGTCGACGCCGCCCATTTCCTTGGCCTTCTTGCCCATGTCTTCGCGCATGTAGGTCAGGTAGTTGTCATCGAACTGCGACATGGCGACACCAATCTTCAGGTCGGCGGCCATGACGGCACCGCTGCTGAGCATCAGGGCCAGTGCAAGAGAGGTAAAACGGGCTTTGGTAATCATGAACGGTCTTTCTCCAAATTCTTGTTGTTGTAGTGAATTGGCTAACGACTGCTGGGTGTTCAGAGGACTGCTGGTTTATTGAGAACGGTGCTTTGATTCGAGAAGTGGGGATTGGTGAAGTGCGCGACCGACGCCGCCGAGGTGCCGCACACCATCACGCCGTGGCTCTCCACGCACAGCACGCGGGCAACGGTTTCCAAGACGCGCTCAATGGCAGGGGTCACAAAGGGTTTCGCGTGCAGGACGACGCGGGGAGCAACGAGAAGCGCGCGGGATACTGATCGGCAAGCCCTGGCGGCATGTTTGAAAATGTTCATCGACGGTACCTGTCTTTTTGGCTTTCTTGTTTTGGTTCGTTCGTCCGGCCTGGCGTCGCAAGCATCCGACAGCAGGTTCGGACGTCGATAGTCGGCAACCTGGAAATGACTCTATTGGAAAATAATTTCTACTTCAACAGATTTTAGAATTTATTTCTATTTTGATTTTCACTGCATGCAACCTTGCGGAAAAACGGCTGATGCACACCTACTGTGGCGAATTCATTCGCGAGAGGCAGGCACATTCCACACGTCCCTATCGCCTGACACAGTGCTTCGCCAATGAATTCGTCCCACCCTTTGACCCCTTGGCAACCGTTACAGCGCCACCACCCGCCCTTCCTGCGCGCTGACCCTGGCGGCATCCAGCACTTTCGCCGATGCGACGGCATCCCGTGCGTCCACCGGGTTACGCCCTTGATTCATCACCGCGTCCTGCAACTGCCGGTAGAACTCTGGCCAGCTGCCGCGCTCGGAAGGCACGCGCTCGCGGTGTTCGCCCTGCTCGAACCAGCCCCAGCGGCGATGCTCCTCGACGCCCCAGCGTTCGCCCTCGGATTTGGGGGACAGCCCCGCCAGCGCCGCCGCCTCCTGTCCGTCGAGGCCATCAACGGTATAGCAGCCTTGCGAACCATTGACCCGAAAGCGTGGGCCTTGAGCGTTTTGCAGGCAGTTGCCCCACAGATGCGAGGTCACGCCGCTGGCATGAATGAGTGAAACGAAGAAGCCGTGATCGACCTTTTGTTCCGGGGTTGCGAATTCGAGTTCGGCGTACACCCGTTTAACGGGCCCGAACAGTTGCAACGCCTGATCCACCAGGTGACTGCCCAAATCCCGCAGAATCCCGCCGCCGCTTTCCTTGCCCACCGATGAAGGTGAATAGCGCTCCACGCGGGACTCAAAGCGGCTGACCTCACCCAGTACGCCTTGATCGATCAACTTGCGCACCGTGAGGTAATCCGAATCCCAACGACGGTTCTGGTACACGCCCAGCAACACGCCCCGGCGTTCGGCGGCATCCACCAGTTCCTGCGCCTGTTTGGCGTCGGGCGCAAAAGGTTTGTCGCTGACCACGGGCACACCGAGTTCGATTGCCTCCAGGATCAACGCACGCCGTGAGGCCAAGGGTGTGGAGATCACCACGGCATCGACGCCCGCCGCAACCATGTCGGCCAGGCTGTCGAAGGCCGGGACCTTGGGGTAATCCTGGCTCAGTGCCTGGCGTCGTTCGGGTGAGCACGTCACCACACCGGCAAAGGTTGCGCCGGGCATGCTGGCCAGCAGCGGCGCATGAAAGAAGCGCCCGCCCTTGCCGTAGCCGATGAGTCCGATTTTCATAATGTGTTCTCCGTTTCCTGTAGGAGCGTGGCTTGTCCCGCGATCGGCCGGGAACCGGTCGTGAAACCTGCAACCCGAATAAACCTGACACGCTGCGCTCGATGGATTTACTGCCGATGCGCCGGACGCAAACCCGGGCAGATCGCGGGACAAGCCACGCTCCTACAGGGGTTACTTAATTCAGTATTGACGGGCCTTGGCCAGCATCGCTTTCTGCCGTTCGTAGGCCTCTGCGGTGGTGCCCGTCGTCGACACTTCGGCCACGCCCACCCGCCACCACGACAGGTAGCCATGGATCATGGTCTTGGGCAGAACCTTGATGTCGATCAGCGTCGACACGGTTTGTTTGCGCGCGTCGATCAAGGCGGCCTCAAGCGCCTCGACGGTTTTCACCGTGTAGGTCTTGCAGCCATACGCGGCGGCGCTCATGGCGAAATCCACCGGCACGAACTCGCCATCGAGCAACCCGCTTTCGGGATTGCGGAAGCGGAACTCGGTGCCGAAGCTGCCCATGCCATTGCCCATCTGCAGGTTGTTGATGCAACCGAACGCCATGTTGTCCAGCAGCACCACGTTGATCTTGCGCCGCTCCTGAATCGAGGTCGCCAGCTCCGAGTGCAGCATCATGTAGGAGCCATCGCCGACCAGTGCATAAACCTCGCGTTCGGGCGCAGCCATCTTCGCGCCGAGGGCTGCATTCACTTCGTAGCCCATGCAGGAATACCCGTATTCGACGTGGTAACTGTCGACACTGGTGCTGCGCCAGGCCCGTTGCAGATCGCCTGGCAGACTGCCCGCTGCCGCCACGATCACCGCATCGGCAGGCAACCGTTGATTGAGTATCCCGAGCACGCGGCTCTGGGTAAGGCATGAGCCGGTCATTTCGATGAAATCGCGCAGCACCTGGGGGTCGAGGTGCCCGCTGACTTCGGGTTCGAAGTCCTGAGTCTGATACTCCACGGCGTACAGCCGATCCACCTCGGCATCCAGCGCCGCCCTGGCCTGCTTCGGCGCATCCCCCCAACCGGCGGTGTAGTCACCCAGCGCATCGCTCAACGATTGCAGTGCCAATTGCGCGTCGGCCAGCACTTGCACACCGTCGAGTTTCTGCACATCGAATGCGCCGACGTTGAGGTTGAGAAACTGCACGTCCGGGTTCTGAAACAGCGATTTCGAGCCGGTGGTGAAGTCGCTGTAACGCGTTCCGACGCCGATGATCAGATCCGCCTCGCGTGCCAGCGTGTTGGCTGCCAGCGACCCGGTTTCGCCGATGCCGCCCATGTTCAGCGGGTGAGCCGAGACAATCGCGCTCTTACCCGCCTGGGTCTCTGTGAACGGAATGTCGAACCGCTCGGCAAACGCCTGAAGTTCGGCTGCCGCGCCGGAATAACGCACCCCGCCGCCGCAAATCAGCAACGGCTTGCGCTTGCCCGTGAGCAGCTCCATTGCGTCCTTGAGCATCGCCTGGGTCGGCGGACGACGATCAATACGGTGCACGCGCTTTTGCAGGAAGGTGTCGGGGTAGTCGTACGCCTCGCCCTGCACGTCTTGCGGCAAGGCGAGGGTCACGGCGCCGGTGTCGGCAGGGTCTGTCAGTACGCGCATGGCGTTGAGCGCGGCGCTCATCAATTGCTCGGGCCGGTTGATCCGGTCCCAATATTTGCTGACGGCCTTGAACGCATCGTTGGTGCTGATGCTGAGGTCGTGGAAGTGTTCTATCTGTTGCAACACCGGATCGGGCTGACGACTGGCGTAGACGTCACCCGGCAGCAACAGCAGCGGAATGCGGTTGGCCGACGCAGTCGCCGCCGCGGTGATCATATTCGCCGCACCCGGTCCGACCGACGAGGTGCACGCATAGATCTTGCGCCGCAGGTGCTGCTTGGCAAAACCCATTGCCGCGTGGCACATACCTTGTTCGTTGCGCCCTTGATGCACGATCAGCTCGCCGCTGTCCTGCTCCAGCGCCTGACCCAGGCCCAGCACGTTGCCGTGACCGAATATCGTGAACACCCCGGCAACGAACTTGCTCTGCACGCCGTCCACTTCGACGTACTGATTATCGAGAAATTTCACCAGGGCCTGAGCCATGGTCAACCGTGTCGTGGTCATGCTTGCACCTTGTTGTTATTGGAGGCGGTGTTCGGGGCGATGAGGTCTTCTGTGGGAGCGAATTCATTCGCGATGCGATCTGACAGCCAACCCATTTTTGTGTCGAATTTCCCGGCCTCTCGCGAATGAATTCGCTCCCACAAAGAATCGCATTTCAAATGGAGACCTCGATCATTTCGCCGTCGGCATACTGAACTCCGCCCCTTTGGCGATGCTGTCCGGCCAGCGCTGCATGACGCTCTTGTAGCGGCTGTAGAATCGCAGGCCTTCTTCGCCGTAGGCATGGTGGTCGCCGAACAACGAGCGCTTCCAGCCGCCGAACGAGTGCCAGGCCATCGGCACCGGAATCGGCACGTTGATGCCGACCATGCCCACCTTGATGTTTCGCGCAAAGGCACGGGCAATGCCGCCGTCGCTGGTGAAGCACGACACGCCGTTGCCGAACTCGTGAGCGTTGATCAACTCGACCGCTGCGGCGAAGTCCGGCACATGAACGATGCCCAGCACCGGCCCGAAAATCTCTTCCTTATAAATGGTCATCTCCGGGGTCACGTCATCGAACAACGTAGCGCCGACGAAAAACCCGTTTTCAGCGCCAGGCACCTTGAAATTGCGCCCGTCGACGATCAGTTTCGCGCCCTCTTTCACGCCTTGATCGATGTAGCCCTCGACCTTGGCCTTGTGCACTGCCGTCACCAGCGGCCCCATGTCGGAGTCGGCGTTCATGCCGTTGCCGACCTTGAGTGCGTCAATGCGCGGCAACAGTTTGTCGATCAGTTTCTGGCCGACATCGCCCACCACCACGGCCACGGAAATCGCCATGCAGCGCTCACCCGCCGAGCCGTACGCGGCGCCGATCAGCGCGTCGGCGGCCTGATCCAGGTCGGCATCGGGCATCACGATCATGTGGTTCTTCGCACCGCCCAACGCTTGAACGCGCTTGCCGTGCGCGGTGCCCTGCTGATGGATGTACTCGGCAATCGGCGTCGAGCCAACAAAAGAAATCGCCTCGATGCCCTTGTGTTGCAGCAACGCATCCACGGCCACCTTGTCGCCCTGCACCACGTTGAACACGCCGTCCGGCAGGCCGGCCTGCTTCAACAGTCGCGCCATCAACAGGCTGGCGGATGGGTCACGCTCGGAAGGCTTGAGGATGAAACAGTTGCCTGTCACCAGTGCCATGGGAATCATCCACAGCGGCACCATCACCGGGAAGTTGAACGGGGTGACACCGGCGCATACGCCCAGTGGCTGGCGCAGGTTCCAGTTGTCGATGCCGCCGCCGATGTTGTCGCTGTAATCGCTTTTCAGCAGCGTCGGCGCGCCACAGGCAAACTCGACGATTTCGATGCCGCGCACCACTTCGCCCTTGGCATCGGAGAACACCTTGCCGTGTTCGCGGCAGATGATTTCCGCCAGTTCGTCATGGTGCTGATCGAGCAATTCCTTGAACTTGAACATCACCCGCGCGCGGCGCAAGGATGACTGATCGGCCCACGCGGGAAACGCCGCCTGGGCAGCAGCGACGGCCTCGTCGACGGTCTTCAGTTCGGCCAGGGCCACACGGGCCTGCACGGCGCCGGTCGCCGGGTTGAATACATCGCTGAAACGCTCGCTCGCGTCGTGCATCTGGCCATTGATGTAGTGGCCGATAATCGGGGCATTGCTCATTGCGGGCTCCTTCAAAACAGGGGTGAACTCAAAGATCCAGCAACCACTGATGCTTGGGATCGTTGTGGAATTGCCAGGCGCGTTTCGGCCCGGCCATCACGTTCAGGTAGTAGGATTCGTAGCCATACGGCACGCTGACCGGGTGATAGCCCTTGGGCACGGTCACCAGATCGTTGTTTTCCACGGCCATGGCCTGGTCGATGCTGCGGTCATCGGTATAGACACGCTGGAACACAAAACCCTGGGGCGGATTGACCTGATGGTAATAGGTCTCCTCGAGGAAGCTCTCGTGCGGCAGATCATCCTTGTCGTGCTTGTGCGGCGGGTAGCTGGAGGAATGACCGGACGGCGTGCGCACCTCGACCACCAGCAACGAATGCGCGGGCTCGGAATCGGGCAGGATGTCGCACACGTAACGGGTGTTGGCGGCCTTGCCGCGCACGCTCCGTTTCATCGCGTCAGGCGTGATCAGCCGCGCCGGCAAGTCCTTGCTCGGGTCGCCCGGCGCGGCACACACGGCGATCTGTACCGCGCTCAACGCCGTGACCTGCGCCTGGCTGTTGGGCGGCAGGTACACCGCGAACGGGGATTTGTCTTCGAACACCGATTGCCGGTCGCCGATGTTTTCCCAATTGAACGCGCCCTGCCCCGGCGCTTCGCCGCTGACACTGACGCGACCGCTGAGCAGCACCAGGCACAATTCCTTGTCACCAGCGGTGACCGGCAGACGTTCGCCGACGGTCAGACGATGGGCAGCGAAACCGACGTATTCCAGCACGCCTTCACCGAGCGCAACCACATCGCGGCCCTCGGCTTTGCTCTTGACCAGGAGATTCATGCTCACAGGCTCCTTTGTGCAGGCTGATGTAAACCCAAGTGGCTTTCTTGAGCAGCTGCCAGCAGATCGCGCAGCGTTTCATAGCCTTTCTTCGCATAGACGTAGCTGGGCGCAACCGCCGGGTCCTGCTCGGCCTCGACCACCAGCCAACCTTCGTAACGGGCCTCGATCAAGACGTCCAGCAAGGCCGCGAAATCGATGTCGCCATCGCCCGGCACGGTGAACGTGCCGTTGACGATGCAATCCGGAAAACTCCACAGGTTGTTACGCGCCAATTGCACCACCGGTTTGCGCACGTCCTTGAAATGGACGTGACACACGCGAGCAATGTGTTTGCGCAGTACCTGCAACGGTTCGCCGCCGCCCATGTAGCAATGGCCCGAATCGAACAGCAGACCGACTTCACTGCCGGTTCGCGCCATCAACTGGTCGATGTCTTCAGGGGATTCGACGTAAGCGCCCATGTGATGGTGGTACGCCAGCCGCACACCCTGCGACAGGGTGAAGCGCGCAAGCTCCGTGAGTTTGTCAGCGTACGCCTGCCAGGTGCTGTCGCTGTGAAAACGCGGGCGCTCGACCAAACGAATACGCTGGCCTTGAATCGAGTCGGCGACCTCGCCGTACACCAGCACATTGGCGCCGTTGTGTTTGAGCAGGTCGACGTGCCCGGCGATGGCCTCGATCTCTTCCGCCACCGAACGGCTGGCCAGACGGCTGGAATACCAACCCGACACCAGCGCCAGTTCGTAAGGCTTCAAGACATCGGCGACGCCTTTGGCGTCCTTGGGAAATTTCCCGTTGAGCTCAAACCCTTCATAACCGATTTCCTTGCCTTCACTGAGCGCGGTACTCAGCGGCGTTTCGCCGCCCAGGGCCGGCAGGTCGTCGTTGCTCCAGGAAATCGGGTTGATGCCAATTCGGATTGCGGAAGCGGGCATGGCTGCACCTTTATTGTTTTCTTCGCTTTAACAGGTTCATACGGCTGATTCAGTTTGCAGGCTCACGCTCGGGCGTCGCGCCAGGATTCGATCAGGAAACCAAAGGTGCTCTGCACCCGGCTGATCAATCCCGCATCGTCGATCTCACCTTCCAGCCATGCACGGCTCGGCTCATGGAAAATCGTCCGGCCCACGGCAAAGCCTCGGCATGAGGTGCTGTTGCTGGCTTCCCGAAAGCCTGCGGCCAAGGCTTCGGCCGGAGCATTAAGACCGAGCAGGACCACGCCACGGCAGTACGGATCGCGCTCCTGAATCAGCGCGTCGAGTTTTTCCCAGACCTCAGCGGATTGCGTTTCAATCTTCCACCACGCCGGGAAAATGCCCAGGTTGTAGAGGCGCTTCAGCGAACGGTAAATCACGTCGGGGTGCGTCGAGGGATGATCCTTCGGCGGGATGACTTCCAGCAACAATTCATGACCGCTGGCCTGGGAGGCTTGATACAGGCCCATCACCTGCGCCTCCTGCTCAAGGCGCAGCATCGGCTCGTCATCGGGGTGGTATTGCACCAGGCACTTGATGATCTGCTCTTTCGGCCAGGCCAGCAGATTGCTGCCAACGGAACGGCCGTGTTCGAACGCCAACGGGCGCGAACCCTGCACTTCCACCGGCCGAGCCACCCACCAGTCACGACCGGTGGCGGTGTTCAACGAATCCTGCCCGAAGCGTTGATCGGCCAGCAGGCCGACGTCCGCTTCGATCCCGCGCTTCTTGAGGTCCGCCTCAACCCGCTCCACGGCCTGAATGAACAACTGCTTGAGCTGCCCTATGCACGCCAGATCGCGACCGGCTTTTTGCGCCAGCTCCACCAGCTGGCCACGATGGTCGAAGGCAAAGATGAACAGCTGCTTCCATTCTTTGCGCGGCACGCTGACCTGATGCAGGCGCTGCAGCATAAGATCCTGATCAGGCCGGGTGATCGGCACCGGGCTGTTGAACAGGTACTCAAGTTCGACCGGCGTCGGCATGGCCGGTGCGCAGGCATGCCGCGACACCACCAGACCACCGCAGGCATTGGCCAGTTGGCAGCAGCGTTCATCGCTCTCGTCGTTCAGCCAACCTTTGAGGAAACCCGACATGAACGCGTCGCCGGCGCCCAGCACGTTAAGCACTTCAACCCGCACGCCCGGGTAAATCGCACCGTCTTCCAGGCGGGCGGGAATTGCCCCGTGGATCACCGTGCAACCTTGCGGGCCCAGTTTGACCACCAGCGTGGCGGCGGTCAGCTGACGCACGTTGCGCAATGCAGCGATCAAGTCGGTGGCGCCGCCTGCAATCAGGAATTCTTCTTCGGTGCCAACGATCAGGTCGAAGCGCGGCAGAATGCGCTGTACATGCTGGCTGACGTTCTGGTTGGCGACGAAGCGGGTTTCGCCGTCGGCCTTGCCAGTCAGGCCCCAGAGCACCGGCCGGTAATCAATATCGAGCACGCGTTTGACGTTGTGCTTCTCGGCATAGTCCAGCGCCTGGCTGCTGGCCTTGAACACCTGATCGGTGGAGAAATGTGTGCCGGTGATCAACAACGCCTTGCTGGAGGCAATCTGCGCTTCGCCGATGTCTTCGGCGTTCAGGGCCATGTCGGCGCAGTTTTCGCGGTAGAACACCAGGGGGAAGGTTTCACGGTCCTTGATGCCCAGCAGAACCATGGCGGTGAGGCGTTCAGCATCGACCTTGATCCCACTGACATCGCAGCCCTCGCGCGCCAGGGATTCGGTCAGGAACCGCCCCATGTGATCGTCACCGACGCGGGTCAGCATGGCGGATTTCACACCCAAGCGGGCGGTACCGAAGGCGATGTTGGCAGAGGACCCGCCGAGGTATTTGGCGAAACTGCTGACGTCCTCCAGGCGCGCGCCGACCTGTTGCGCATAGAGATCGACGCCCAGACGTCCGAGGCACACCACGTCTAACTGACGTCCACTGGCAAAACGAGTCTGGCCCATGCTGGCTCCTGTTATTTTTATAAGCCTGGCTTCAGCAGCGTCTGCCTGAAGCGCTGTTCGTGGATGCAGACTAGAACGCTCAAGGGCAAGGATCAATGATTTTTTCTATATTTTTTTCATGTGGAATATTTTTTCCACTTTGCGCAAAGACTGGCAGTTCGTGCTAAACAGGCAGGATATAAACGCGAAGCGCTGTAAACTTCGCGTCATAAGAAAGCCTGAGGAATTCAACCGTATGTCCAGCACCGATCAGCCCTCCTTGTCCGATACCGGCGCCGACGCGGCGTCCTCCCAGGTCACCGCGCCGGAAACCGCGGAGTCTCTGCTCAAGCTGATCACCACGGAATACGAAAGCCTGCCGCGCCAGCTCAAACGCATTGCCAGCTACATGAGCCAGCAGAGCGACCGCATCATGGTCGACCGCATCAGCGACATCGCCCGCGAATGTGAAGTCCACCCTTCTGCCATCGTGCGTTTTTCCCAGCGTTTCGGCTTCAGCGGTTTCAGTGAAATGCAGGCGCTGTTCCGCGAGGCCTACACCCACAAAGCCACGCCGGTGCAGAACTACCAGCAGCGTATCCGCAGCATGATCGCCAACAAGTCGCAAAAAGCCAGCGGCGGCGATCTGGCCCGCGAATGCGTGAACGCCACGCTTTCCGGGCTGGAACGCCTGGCGCTGGAACTGGACGATGAAGCATTCGAGAAAGCCGTGGATCTGGTGGTCAATGCCGACAACATCTACGTGGTCGGGGTGCGTCGCTCGTTCGCCGTGGCGGATTACCTGGTCTACAACCTGCAACACACCAACAAACGCATCCACCTGATCTCGGGCCTGGGCGGCAGTTATCGCGAGCAGATGCGCAGCGTGCGCGCCAACGATCTGGTCATCGCCATCAGCTTCACCCCGTACGGCAAGGAAACCCAACATTGCCTGCGCATCGCTCAGCACCATCAGGCCAAGACGTTGATCATTACCGACAGCAACCTCTCGCCACTGGCCAAGCGCGCCAACTCGGTGTTGTTGGTCAATGAAGGCAGCTCATTCGCCTTCCGTTCCCTCAGCGCCACGCTGTGCCTGTGCCAGGCACTGTTCATCGCCGTGGCGTACCGGCTGGAGTTGAAGGTGGACGAGATGTCGGAGCAGGTCGGGTTTGAAGACTGAGCGCTTTTGTTGACGCGCTCCGGACTGCGGCGAGAATGAAAAACCAATCGCATACCGTCACGCCTATTGCGACGTTGCTACCGCCCAGAAGGCGTGCAGGCAGACCGCAATCCCGCTTCTGCCCGGAGGGCGTGCAGGCAGACCGCAATCCCGCTTCTGCCCGGAGGGCGTGGGAGCATTCGGAGGTTACGACGGACGCGATGGAGCGCGCAGCGGTCCTGAAATCATCCAGCGCGGTGTGCCAGGCTGATCGTGTTTGCAGGACTCACTGCCGCTGCGCGCCAGATCGTCCGACTGCGGCCCAGAGCAAGCGCGCTCCTACGCCCTGCGGGCAGAATCAAAGCCTCCAGAAGCGGCTGTACATGTAGCGTGAGGAGGACAGTTGCTACGGCCTACCACCAGAATCGAAAAACACATCGCCGACGCCATGAACGTCGACGTGCGCGAGAATTCATCCACCCTCGGCCAATAACTTGTACAAAAACCGACGAGCTGTACAACTATTTTGTAGCTTTTTGATATCACTTTTGTGATGATCTTTGCACTGCAGACGGAAATCGCAGCTGAGTATTGACATTCGCTCTTCAGGCCATGGAACGGAAAACCCTGCCGTTCCACTTGCCTGAGCCGCCATCATGTTTTTCAACTCGTCCAAGAACAAAACCATCCAAGACCTGCAACTGACCGTCGCTCACCAGGCAAGCCTGCTGGAAGCCATCAACCGTTCGATGGCCAGCATTGAGTTCGATCTCAATGGCGTCGTGCTCAGTGCCAACGACAATTTCTTCAAAACGCTGCGCTACCGCCCGGAACAGGTGATCGGCAAGGAGCACCGGATGTTCTGCACCGCTGAGTACGCCCGCAGCGCCGAGTACTCACAGTTGTGGTCTCGGCTGCGCAATGGCGAGTTCGTCTCGGCCACCTTCCAGCGCGTGGCGGGCGACGGCAGCACGGTATGGCTGGAGGCGAGCTATAACCCCATCAGGGATATCGACGGCAAGGTGGTGAAAGTCGTCAAATTCGCGATGGACGTCACCCAGAAGCTTCAATCCGAAAGCGAAACCCGCAACAAGTTGCAGGCGATCGACCGCGCCATGGCCGTGATCGAGTTCGATCTGGACGGCCGCATCATCGCCGCCAACGACAACTTTCTGCGCCTGCTCGGTTACAACCGCCAGGAGTTGCTGGGCAAGCACCACAAGCTGCTGTGCCCGGCAGAAGTCGCCAGCAGCCCGGAATACCAGGACTTCTGGCGCCAGCTCAACAAGGGCGAGTTTTTCAGCGGCCAGTTCAAACGCATCGGCAGGCACGGCCAAACGCTGTGGCTCGAAGCGTCTTATAACCCGGTGTACGGCGCCTGCGGCAAGCTGCTCAAGGTGGTCAAATTTGCCTCCGACGTGACCGCGCGCATCGAGAAGCACGAACAGGATTCTCACAGCGCCGCGCAGGCGTATCACATTTCCGTGCAAACGCAGAAAGTCGCCGAGCAAGGCACTCAGGTGATTCAGCAAGCGGCCAGCGAAATGCGCCAGATCTCACGCAACATTGACGATTCGTCGCGCATCATTGGTCAGCTGGGTGAGCGGTCCGAGCAGATCACCACCATCGTCAACACCATCCATGGCATCGCCGATCAGACCAACCTCCTGGCGCTTAACGCAGCCATCGAAGCGGCGCGCGCCGGTGATCAGGGCCGAGGTTTTGCTGTGGTGGCGGATGAAGTGCGGCAACTGGCAGGCCGCACCAGTCGTTCGACGCAGGAAATTTCCGAGATGATCCAGTTGATCCAGACCGAAACCCGTCAGGCGATCCTCAGCATGGACAACACCCGCAACAACGCGGCCAAAGGCGTGGATCTCGCCGATCAGGCGGGCTCGGCGATCGTGCAGATCAGTAATGGCACGAACGAAGCAGTGGAAGCGGTGCGGATGTTTGCGGGGAAGGATTGAGGTTTCCACTCCTCTAGGGGTCGGCTTGCTGGCTCCTACAAGGAGTTTTCGCCAGCAGCCGGTGCCGGCAAGGGATCAGCCTGCATTGCGCGCTTCATTCTTACTGCGCATGGATTTGGCGCGCTTCTCCAGCACCAGGTACACCACCACCGCCAACATCAGCGGAATCAGGAAGTAGATAACGCGGTAGCCAATCAGCGCCGCGAGCAACTGGCCCTTGCTGAATTGATGCTGCATCAGGGTGATGAAGACCGTTTCCAGCACACCCAACCCCGCCGGAATGTGCGCGATGACGCCTGCGATGCTGCTGATGAGCAGAATCCCCAGGACGGCCGGGTAGAACGCTTTTTCCGGGAGCAGTATGAAGATCAACAGCGCCATCAGGCCCCAGTTCAGCGCCCCCAACAACGCCTGACGCAGTGCTTGATTGAGCGACGGCAGTACCAGTTTTTGCTTGCGAATGGTCCAGGTCCTGCGTTTGGAAAACCGACACGCCAGGAAATACCCGAAGCACACGGCGAGCAACACGAAGCCGATCAGTTGCAGGGTGGTGTCGCCGATCTTCCAGCCCTCGGGCAAGTCGATGAAACCGCCGGCAAACACGAACCCCGCCAGCAACATGTAACCCAGCCAGTTGGTGATCAGGCTCAGGCTGAGAATCCGGGTGATGGTTGGCACGTCGAGACCGAGGCGCGAATACAACCGATACCGCAATGCGATGCCGCCGACCCACGAACTCAGGTTCAGATTGAAGGCGTAGCAGACGAAGGTCACCGGCACGATCTGCTTCACCGACAGTTTGTGTTCGGTGTAACGCCGCGCCAGCACGTCGAATCCGCAGTAGGTCAGGTAGCTGCCGACCGCAACGAGAAAACCGAGCGCCAGCGTGCTTGCCTTGTACGACTCCAGCGCATGCACCACCTCGTTCCAGTCGAGGTTCTTCACCAGCATGAACAGCAAGGCCGGGACAGCGATGAAGAAGAACACGGTGAAAGCGCGTTTGGCCCAGGTCAGCCAAGCCTTGTGTTTGCCCGGGGCAGAGGATTTGTCCTGCCCGGTGGACGCCTGCGACACCCCGTTCATAGCGACTTCTCCTGATCAGGCGAAAGCTCGCGCTTGAGTTCGCTCGCTTGCGCAATCACGTCCGGCGAGCGCACCGGCTTCAAACGCGGCCCGTGCACCGGAAACAACCCGGCAATTGCTGGAAAATGCCGCAGGAAGTGGAAGCTCAGGAAAATCATCGGCGCCCTCCACCACTGCCCTTTCGCCAGACCTTTCAGGCTGGCCTGCTTGCTGTGGGCAGCGGCCAGTTCCGTGAGATGCTCGTGCAGGTGTTGATTCAGCGCGTGATCGCGGATGAACAGATTGGCTTCCAGGTTCAACGCCAGACTCAGAGGGTCGAGGTTGCTGGAGCCCACCGTCGACCATTCATGGTCGATCAGCGCGACTTTGCCGTGCAACGCGCGCTGCTTGTATTCATGGATCACCACGCCCTCACGCAGCAGCCAGGTGTACGTCAGGCGTGAGCACATGCGCACGAACGGCATGTCTGGCTGACCCTGCAGAATCAGCGTGACCTTCACGCCGCGGCGGGCCGCATTGCGCAGCTCGCGCAAGAACCGGTAGCTCGGGAAAAAATACGCGTTGGCGATGGTGATGCGCTGGGTAGCGCCGCGCATCGCCAGCAGGTACTGCTCTTCGATGTCGGTGGTGTGCTGACGATTGTCTCGCTCGGCCAGCAGCATGCGTGCGCTGCCTGCCTGGCGTGTCATCGCCTTGAGCGGCGCGAAGGACCCGCGCAACGCCGGTCCGAGCATGCCCAGCGTGGACCGGTAGATGTCGGCCACGATAGGGCCGCGCACCAGCACTGCGTAGTCCTGTTTGGCGGTCACGCCCGTGTCGGACATGTGGTCAACGCTGTAATTGATGCCACCCATGAACGCCAGTTCGGCATCGATCACCACCACCTTGCGGTGCAGCCGACGAAACAGGTTGGTGCGCATGCCCATGAATTTCGGGCGCGGGTCAAACAATTGAATCTGCACGCCGGCGCTGACCATTTCCTGCACGAACGACGTACTCAGGTCGCTGGTGCCGTAGTCATCCACCGTAATCACCACGCGCACGCCACGGCTGGCCGCCTCGATCACCGCCTGCTGCAGGCCTTCACCAATGCGATCTTCAAAAATGATGAACGTCTCGATCAACACCTCCCGCCGCGCCGTGCGAATGTGTTCAAAAACGTTGCTGAAAAAATCCTCGCCATTGATCAGCAGCTCGACGGAATTGCCGTCTTGCCAGATGCCACATTGATCATTGAACGCCTTCATAGTGTGACCTCTACCGCCAATGGCGCATGATCGGAAAGATGCGACCAGGGTCGGTTCGACAACACCCTGGGCGCCCGGGGACGGGCATTGCGAACATAAATTCGGTCCAGCCGCAGCAACGGGAAGCGCGCCGGAAAACTCTTGGCCGGGGCGCCGAACGATTCGACGAATACCTCGCGCAAGCCGGTCGGCATCAACGCCGCGTCGGCCTTCTGTCGCCAGTCGTTGAAGTCTCCGGCAATGATCACCGGCGCTTCTGGCGGCAAGCGCGACACCAGTTCCGCCATCAACGACAGCTGCTGCTGACGGTGCACCTCCTTGAGGCCAAGGTGCACGCAAATGGCGTGGACTTCACCGAAACCCGGGACCTGCAACACGCAGTGCAACAAGCCTCGCTCTTCAGTACCGAGAATCGAGATGTCGAGGTTTTCGTGCCGCACGATCGGGTATTTCGACAGCAACGCATTGCCGTGATGGCCGTGGGGGTACACCGCATTGCGACCGTAGGCGAAGTCGTTCCACATACTGTCGGCGAGAAACTCATACTGCGAGGTGGTCGGCCAGTTCTTAACCGTCTGGGCGTGATTTTGCTGTTCACCGTGGACCTCTTGCAGAAACACGACGTCCGCCGACACGCTGCGTACGGCATCGCGAAGCTCCGGCAGGATGAAACGTCGATTGAGGAAGCCGAAGCCCATGTGCATGTTCATCGTCAGCACGTTGAGCGTGACGTCGGTGGACGCGTTCTGTCGGCGGCTGGCGATGCCTTCGGGGGTCAGGGCACTGGTCAAAACTTCACTCCTTGCAGATCGCCGGGGGCGACTTCCAGGTCGGCGGTCAGGTCAAAACGCTCCAGCAACGCGCGGGCGTCATAAGGCGCCCTGACCTTGATGTCGTTGTCGAAATAGCAATAAACGTCCCGCGACTTGCGCACGCGAGGTGACTTAGGGGCAGTGAGATGGGCGTCCTTCGGCTGCGAGCCCTGCTGCCACGCATCGATGCGATCGCCCCAGCGCTTGAGCGCCTTGGGCGTGTAACCGCTGGCGTACAGCGCTTTGTCGCCGTGCAAGCGCAGGTAGACGAAGTCGCTGGTCAGGTCTTCCAGATACGGCCACTTGCCCGCCGTGTCAGCGATCACCAACGCGACGTTGTACTTGCGCAGCAGGGTGATGAACGCCGGAACGGCAAAACTCTCATGACGAATTTCCACGGCGTGGCGCAGTTTGGCTTTCGCGGGGATCTCCAGATAACCCGGCTTTTCCATGCGTGCGGCGCACTGCCTGGCGCAGGCCTTGGCGGCTTTGCCGTCGAACGGCAACGACAGCAAAAACGCTTCGAATTTTTCGGCATCAAATTTGAAACTGGGCGGAAACTGCCAGAGGATCGGGCCCAGTTTGTCCCGGAGCTGAAAAATGCCCGAAGCGAAGAAATTGGCGATGGGCTCAGCGATGTCGTTCAGGCGTCTGACGTGGGTGATATAGCGCGGCCCCTTCAGGCTGAAGACAAAGCCTTTGGGCGTGTCGGCGTACCAGCGGGCATAGAGATCCGGCGACTGCAGAGAGTAGAACGAGCCATTGATTTCAATGCTGTTCACCGCTCTGGAGGCGAATTTGAGTTCGTTTTTCTGAACCAGACCTTCCGGGTAGAAATCACCGCGCCACGGCACGTAGCGCCAGCCCGAGATGCCGATACGAATATCGCTCATGCAAGTGCTCTCTGTGCTCTGGGCCACGACCGGTGTCGCGACTGCCTTGAACAAGAGATAAGAAGCTTGGGAAACAGGCAGGTTCCCTGGTTTTTGTCGCTGTGGCGTCAGATGCCCGTTTTTTCGGGTCGGGGTGGGTGTCGTCGATGACGTCGGGTCCATTGGGCAATGTTTCAGGTCGGCTGGGATCGGCCCCTGGCGTGCGGACATCGTCACCTTCAAGGACTTTTCCACCGTCGGTGAAGACAGGATCGAGGAGTTCGTCGTAGTCGGTGCCGGGGTTTTGGGAGAGTGGGTTCTGTAAGCCGGGTTGGTCCATCAGGTTCTTTTTCATGGCGCACCTTGGGGTTGTCTGCGGTTTTTGGGGCGGGTCATGAAGTGTTTGAAAATAATCGGGGGTGGGTGTTCAGGGTTTTTGGGGGCCGTTTATCGGTCAGACCTGAGCGGGTTGGCCAGAGGTCCGCATGCGGGATTGGGATTGGGATTGGGATTGGGATTGGGATTGGGATTGGGATTGGGATTGGGATTGGGATGGGATTGGGGTCTTATCCGTTTTTGGGGTGACGCTTATACGTTTGGTTCTGCCTAACGGCAGAAACGTTCCGCCTTCGGCGGGTTACTTGAAAAGACCCCAAGTAACCAAGGGTTGAAGCCTGGTTTGGCGACTCCTTCGTCGTCGTACCCTCACTCCGGCGACGCTCCGTGGGCCCGCGCTGAACGGACATCCATGTCCTAGCAGCGCTCTCGCGGCATCCATGCCGCTCGGCCCACTCCACGTCGCCTGCGTTCGGCCTGCACCCAAGTCGCGATTTGTATCGTCTGAACTGTCGCGTAAAAGAGCAACGCGGGCTGGAGCTAACGCTCTTCGCATTTTTGGTTCGTACATCCATCTCCCGCACTGCATTTTCAACTGTAGGAGCGCGCTTGCCCGCGATCTGCCGGGAACCGGCAGCAAGACCTGTGCATGCGGAGTGCCAGACATGATTGAGTCGCCTGATTTTGCTACCGCTGCGCGGTAGATCGCGGGCAAGCGCGCTCCTACGCCTTCGGCAGAATCAAAAGCAGAGCACCAAGCTGCTCCTGCTCTCGCTTTTGATCTTCATACCACGTACTTCCAGACACCACAAAACGCGACTTGGGTGCAGGCTGAACGCAGGCGGCGCGTAGTGGGCCGAGCGGCATGGATGCCGCGAGAGCCGCCCCCCGCCATGGATGGCGGATGGCGGCGGGCACACGGAGCGTCGCCGGAGTGAAGGAACCTCGACGAAGTCGAGGCCAAACCGGGAGCCTCAACCCTTGGTTACTTGGGGTCTTTTCAAGTAACCCGCCGAAGGCGGAACAGTTGGCCGTTAGGCCAACCCGAAAACTCAGCAACACCCGAGCAAGCGGATAAGCACCCTACCCCTGGCGTCACCGGTTAGGCAGAACCAGAAGCCAGCGCCCCCTTAAAGAAACAGTCATGAATCGGCCCAATGCCAACTGCCAAACCAAAAAAACAGCTTAAAATTGCCCCACCGCGCGCCGCGCTTTCTCTTTGGCCCCGCATACGTTCATCTGACACCACCGCCGACGACCATTCTTCGACGTGTCCACGAACAACCAATCGCAATCCGGCAAGGCACACAGCCTGAGCCTCGCCAAGTCCGGAGAAGTGAGAAGCGCCGCCGCCTGTACTGCGATCCGCCCCGTAAAACCGGACGTCATCCCATCCAGGGTCTCGCACGGGCGCCACGTCCAGGCGAAACCGGCAGGTATCGAAATCAGCGCGCGTTGCGACGACGTCGACACCAGCACCTCGTTCAACGCCTCAAGCTCGCGAGCGTCAACCGGCTCTCCCAACGCCACAGACAGAAACAGCCGGTAAAGCGACTCACGAAAACCGATCAACCGCCTGAACGCCGTCACCGAATGCCAGGACGATTGCTGCACCAGCTCCACACACCGGGCGTGCTCGGCCTCACCGATCAGCCCGGCGTGAAGAAACCAGTGCACGATCTCCTCAAGGCTCGAAAGCTTATCCACCACCGCCGTCAGCGATGTGCCGGGCCTTCGGCCATCACATGTATTCAGATAGTCGAGCACACTCGCGCCACCCACCAAACGAATAGCGTTGATCTTCAATTGACCGACGGACATGGCCCACCCCGGCATTGGCTGAAGCCTAAATAATGGCAGAGATGGGCCAACACACCGGACTTTCTGACCAACCCCCCTCGAATTGCGCGGAATCGCCTCTAAAATCCCCGCGAATGGCGTAACCAGTCGTCGATCATCTCTACCGCTGTCGCCACACTGACCTGGTCGCTGTGGATATGCAGCTCCGGAAAGACCGGTGGCTCGTACACCGAATCGATGCCCGTAAAACCGCGTATCTCGCCCTCTCTGGCACGGCGATATAACCCTTTGGGATCACGGCTTTCGGCGACTGCCAGCGGCGCATCGACGAAGACTTCGACGAAGCGTTCGTTGCCGATGATCGAGCGGGCGTAATGCCGCGCGGCACGGGTGGGCGAAATCAGCGCCACCATGACCGTCAGGCCGGCGTCGGCCATCAATGCCGCGACTTCGGCCACACGCCGAACGTTTTCGTCACGGTCGTGATCCGTAAACCCCAAGTCCCGGCACAGGCCGCTGCGTAACGAGTCACCATCCAGAATGCAGGTCTTGAGCCCGCGCGCCTGCAACACCGGGTTCAGCCCGTCGACAATGGTGGATTTTCCGGCAGCGGACAGCCCTGTCAGCCAGATCACATGAGGCGTCGGCTGCCCCTGCGGCGCAGTGCCGTGGGCGAAGTTGTAGGCGAACAGGTTGTGACGCGACGATTGGGGCTGCTGTTGAATATCCATGAGTACACCTCCTTGTGTGACTTAAACATGCGCCTGATGAATGATGAAATCGGCGGCCATCGGGTCGTAGACCGATTTGAAATCGCCGTAGCTTTGCTTCACCACGAACCCGGCCGCTCTCATCTCGCCTCGAAGCCGACCCGGCAGAATCGGGAACACCCGCAAGCGATACCTGGCACCGTCGGCGAAGGTGTAAACGAATTCGCACAACGACTCGTGCAACTCGCCCAACGTGACCTTCGCCGTTTTGCCGCAATAGTAGTAGCGACCGGATGACGAGAACTGCCCGGCGAGAATGGCCTGGAAATTACGCTGATCCACCAGCAGCAAGCCTCCCGGATTGAGCAGCCGACGGAACCGCTTCAACACCGCGATGCGCTCGGCCTCCTCGAAGACATGGCACAGCGAGCTGCCCAGGCACAGCACCGCATCGAAGGTGCCCAATTGCCGAGGGTCCAGGTCATGCCAGTCGCAGCACAGGGTGGGAATGTCCAGGCCTCGGCTGGCAAAGTTGGCTTTCGCTTGCCTGACCATGGTCGGGCTACCGTCGCAGGCCGTCACATCAAACCCTGCGCGACGCAGCTGTACCGAATGAAAACCGCTGCCGCAGGAGGCATCGAATATCCGGCACGCGCCGGCCTGCAACAGCAGCTGCGAAAAGAATGGCCCCTCTCCCTCCGCGCGCTTGTTCCAGTCGATCAACTCGTCCCAGCGACTGACAAAATCAGCGTTGTATTGTTCGGTATAGGCGGCAGGCGCGACGGCCTGCCTCACACCGCTCAGGTCAAGGCAATCAGCCGAATTGACGGGTGAGGATGCGTTGCTGGGGAACATGGCTGACTCCTTGTTGGCTGATGTTGTGAGCAAACGCTTGATATTTTTGACCCAGCTCATTGGCGCATTCGGCGGCGTCCTGGACCTTCATGCCCGCCACGAAGTAGCCGAGCATCTGCTCCATGACGTTCATTTGCGCACTCCCGAACATGACCGTGCCATCGGCCATGATCGACTGAATGCCGTCCTGTCGTTGCCCGGCCTCATTAACCTGAATGGCTTCCTCACGCCGGACGCCATAAGGCAGTCCGAGCAGCACCTGCCCCATCCCGACCTTCACCGGATACCCGCCCGGCAAACCGTGTGGTCCGGGTGCATGCACATGCACCTCTTCGTCGGCGAACAGGTTGTCCAGGACACTGATGGCCGACATCGCCGTCAGGTACTGCCCATCGACGCCCCCCAGGCGACGGAAGTTGTCCGCCACACTGCGAAAGATCACGTCGGCACTGAATTCATCCGTGCGTTCCCGGCCATCGATCCAGTAAGACAGATTGAAGTTCGCCTGCTGTGGCAAACCATGGCGTGGCACGTAGTGACTGAAAAAGTGTTGGCCGATCAGTTTGACGCAGACCCGCGACGGCTCGCACCGCGCAAGACGGGCGATGGCGCAGCGCGTGGCGGGAATCAGATTTGCGATGTTGCCCACGCCGACGTCCGGCGCCATCCCGACCTTGTACAACACGGCGTTGACCGCGTCGGGGAATGCCGCGTTGAGCACCAGGCTTTTGGGGCAGGACTGTTTCACCGCACGCATCAACGCGTACGCCGGGGCAAGGTGCATCGGTAGCCAAGGCCCCAACTGAGCCTGATCCAGTGCGTAAAACGTCGCCTTGGGCAGTTGCGTGATCACCCGCCAGGACTGCAAAGACGCGCAATTGAGGATGACGTCCGGTTTTATCCGGGACAGCGTTTCGGCGTTGCGTTCGATCGCGGACTCCGTCAGGTCCATTTCCCACGCCTGAATGCGGACCGACACATTCAGCTGCAGCGCACCCAGGCTGACCAGGTTGCACAAACGGGTCGCCTGTTCCAGGTTGCGGCTGGCTACATGAAAGTCGAATTGATTGCGGGGCGCGAGGATTTGCAAAACCTGCAGGCACAGGTTGCCGCCGCCCACGATGAGCAATTTTTTGCGTTGCATGATTTCATCTCCCTGAGTGTCCAGACTGCGCATCAGCGCGGGTAGGCACCGTTGTCCACGGGTATGATTTTTCCGGTCAGGTGACGGCTCTGATCGGACAACAGAAACAGGATCACATCGGCGACCCCCTCCGGATGAATCGGCTCTTTGAGCACTTCCTGTCGCTCGTACTCTTTGCGCCGATGTTCGGGGATGCGGTCATGGATCGAGGTCTCCCGGATCAAGGCCGGCGAGACCGCATTGACGCGTACACGGGGCGCGAAATTCCAGGCATTGGCCTTGGTCAGGCCAATGACGCCAGCCTTGGTGGCGCCATAGAGCGCATCCATGCTGCCGACCTCACCGGCCACCGATGTGATGTTCACGATGCAGCGCGCGTGCGGCGCTTGCAGCTCGTGACGGGCGAAGTCCCTTGACAGGTAGACCAGTGACTTGAGGTTCACCGCCCACATTTCTTCCATCTCCTCATCGCTGTATTCGTAAACGCTTTTGCCGTGGTACAGACCCGCGTTGTTCACCAGTCCCTGCAGCGCGAGGCGATCGTCACGCTGGTACAGCTCACTGATAAAGGACTGATAAGTGTCTGGCCTGGAGAAGTCGGCAACATGCGCTTCCAGCCGATGGGCGGGCAAAAGGTCCTGGAGGTTACGCAAACCCTGTTTGTCCTTGTCGGCGGCAATGACGTAATAACCTGCTTCCACACAGGCAATGGCGGTTGCTTTGCCTATGCCGTTGGCAGCGCCGGTGATGACAATTTTTTTCATGAGCGTCCCTGCTGAGTAAATTGATTCATGCGTTCGTAGAACGGCCGGTGTGTGTGGTAGTAACCCATCAGATGCGGGTGGGCAGTGAGCTGTCGCTCGTCGAAATCCGATGTCGACGCGACGATGTGCGTGCTGCGTTCGGCGTCTTTGTGCCAGCTACGCCAGGCCTGCCATTGGGGCGGGCAGGACGGCGCCCAACTGAGCGCTTCGGGGAGGAACTCCAGCTGCAAGTGATCGCAGAGCCTGCGCAGCGTTTCTTCCGGCTGGTTCGCCAGATCGTCCCCGTTGATCACGTACGGAATCTTGCCGGTGAGCTTGGTGACCCGACAGAACACGTCGTACAGGGCTTTGTGGCCGATGGCGTGCAAGGGCATCTGAGCGAACATCGCGAAGTGCGAAACGATGGCCCGACCTGGCTCGCGAATGATGAACACATGTTGCTGCTCAAGCAGAAAGTCGGTGTCTGCTTTCAGTTCATCCAGGCAGTGGTAGCACATGTCCTTGTGAAACACGTTGCGCCGCTCACGGGTGCTGCGCAGCAAGGACTTGATCCCCTCGTAGGTCCGCGGCAGGCCACAGTCCAGATCGTCGTGGGGAATGGCCGACTGCTCATTGAAAGCCATGTGCGCGAAGGGTTCGTGGAATACCTCGAAGTCCCCCCGTTCGATGAACACGCGCTCCAGCACTGTGGAGCGCGAACGCGGATGGGCCCACAGCGCGATCATGCGATTCATGACACACGCCCCATCGCCATATCACGCATGGCCAGATCGCTCAGGGGTCTCATCTCGGGGAACAACGCCGTGTTGCTGGGGCCTTTCACAAACGCCAGCAGTTGCGCTTGTCCTTCTCGGGCGTCGTGGCTGGCGGTGACGAACGCAGGATGCAGCGCGAACCGTGACGGCGCCAGTTCACCTTCGAAGTACGCCTGGTTGAAGTAAGGAATCGCCATCAGCCGATTCAGAACCCGCCGTGGTACTTGCACCCATTCGGTGGCGGGCGTCACCGGCTGATTGAGCTGTTGCCGGCGGATGAGAAACTCAAGGATGTCCGGCGTCAGGGTGTACAAGGTCGTGTCTGCGCCCGTGCGCTGCAGGTGCCAGCAATGCTCACGCCCGCGCACATCGGTGTCGACTTTCAGGCTGCAAAGCAACAACCGCGCCGGTGTCTGCCAACGCCGCATCAACGCCTGAATCGCCTGATAAACCGCCAGTTCCGCCCAGCGCCGGTCCGTCGCGGTCAGGCACAGCCGCCGCTGCGCGGCTTGACGTTCAAATTCATGTTCGGCACCCAGCCGCCCCATCATGAATGTGATGACGTAACGCGCCCGGTCCGTGTTCACCCCCGTCACCCGTGCGCGCAGACGACCGCTGTGGATGGCCTTCAGGCAAGCGGCGAACTGCGAAACGGTGAAGCAGAAGGTGTTATTGATCGAACACCCCTGGGCGACCAGCTGTTCGATCGCCCGATACCCCTGCTCGCTGCCGGGCACCTTGATCATCACGTTGGGGGCCAGACTGGCCAGTTGCAGCCCGCGTGTGACGAGCAGGCGTTCGTGCATCCATTCGCCGCCTTCGATTTGTGCCGACAACCAGCCCTGACGTTGCTGCGTAGCATCCCAAAACGCGCGAAGTTTCCCCGCCCCCTCCACGATCACCTGGTCGTAGAGCTGACGCGCTTTGTCGCAATCCGTCAGCTGCGAGGGAAGACGGTCGGCAAAATCCTGCCACCGTTGAGGATCTTCCAGTACCGCACGTGCAACCAGTCGTGGATTGGTAGTTGCACCGCTGAGACCTGATTGACTGGCTGAAAAGTTATCGGGAAGCCAACTCTCGATCACGTTAAACATGCTCGGGTATTGGGTAATCATTCGATCTTTAAAGGCGCCATAGATCGTCGGAGACGAATCCCACCATAGTTCGGAATCCACAGTGTTCTTTTTCAAAAGGCAAGCGAATCCGGGGACTTCCATGTGAAGAGTCCTGTATGCAGGTATCCATTAATGATGACGAGGGCCCCAGCAAAGCTGGGCAAAATGCCAGTCTGATCAGACTGATAGTCAGACGCTCTGAACCTTCCGGGGTAAAGATGGATCCAAGCGGATTACCTGTCAAACTCGTTTTGATGGTTTGTTAATCACGAATACGTATAAGAACAGAACTTTATATGACGCCATTAGCAAACGCGTTCAAACACGTTTCACCCCCTCGTTTGAATAACTTCATATGGAGAAGAATAAGAAACATTCAGACATATACTATTAGAACATCGTACAACCGACATTAACAAACGGATCAATGATATCCCCCATATAACGTGGCTAGCCGGGAAAACTTCATTGAAGGCTTAATGACATCATTAAGCCGTTTAGTGGACAGTTATTCAATCGCCATTATGAGATCGGCCTGATGCACAGAACATCCACGTCTTGGAATAACTCTTACAGCGCTTGCAAGTTGCACTCGTCATTCCTGTCGAGGCGTTCATGTGAAGGCCTGCTGAAACCTGTAGCGAGCATCGTGTTCTTATCGGCAACCTGCTTAAATCAGGCGAGAACATCAAAAAATCGAGGGACCTGACCGTGACGACACCACTGAACACTGAACGCTACAGCTACCGGGCTCGCTGGTTCCACTGGGTGATGGCTGCCCTGATTGTGCTGGCGTATGCCCTGATACTCAGCCGCAGTCAGTTCGCCAAGGGTACCGACCTGCGAACCTTTGTCGTGCAATCGCATTTCTGGGTGGGGATCGTGGTACTGATCATGGCGTTTTTCCGGGTGGCGGAGCGTCATCGTCATACGCCGCCGGGGGTTACCCCGCCGCTGGAAGGAATCCTGCGGCTGGCCGCCACCTTGTCGCACTACGCGTTGTATGCATTCCTCTTCGCGCAACCGCTGTTGGGGTTGTTCACCGTGCTGCTCGAACGCGGCGCGCTGCCGGTCCCGTTGACGTCGCTGACCATTCCGGCGCCCTTCGATATCGCCAAGGACACCGCGCAAACCCTGGAACACTTCCATGTGTTGCTGGGCACGATCTTCTATTACGTCATCGGCTTGCACGTGGTTGCGGCGGTCTGGCATCACTTCGTGCGCAAGGACAATACCGTGCGGCGCATGGTGTAACCCCACCCGGCACTAGCCCTTGGGCTTGGCCTGGGCCTTGGCTTCGTCGAGCAGTTGCTGGATCACCTGTTCCTGGATGTCGTAGCTGCCCTCACCGAAGTGGGTGTATCGAATCTGGCCCTGCGCATCGATGATGTAATGCGCGGGCCAGTATTGATTGCCGAACGCGCGCCAGATGGCGTAGTCATTGTCGATCGCGATCGGGTAGCTCAGGCCCAGCTTCTCCACGTTCTTGCGCACGTTGTCGATGACGCGCTCGTAGGGGTACTCGGGGGTGTGTACACCAATCACCACCAGACCGTCCTTCTCGTATTTCTTCGCCCAACCGTTCACGTAGGGAATGCTGCGCTGGCAATTGATGCAGTCGAAGGTCCAGAAATCCACCAGCACCACCTTGCCCTTCAATGACGCCTTGCTCAGTGCAGGCGAGTTCAACCACTGCACCGCGCCGGACAGCGATGGCATGTCCCCTTTGTTGCTGACATCAGGCGCCGTGGCAGCCTTCACGCTGTCCACCAGGTAATCGATGACCGCCGGCACGCCAGTCAGTACGCGCTGCTCAATGGCCGCTGCACCTTCTGAGGATGTCCCGGCCAGCAGTTGATTCTGGTTCCCGCTGGCGATCACGACAGCCACCAGCAACGCTGCGCAACCAGCGCCGCGCCTGAGCCACGCGGTCACCGGTAACGACAGTTTCATTCGGGTCAGCACACCGCGTCCGGCAAATATCAGCGTGCCCAGCGACACTGCGCTCCCCAGCCCGTACGCCAGCAACAACAGGCTGGTGTGCGCACTCGGTCCTTGCAGCATGGCACCGGTCAGGATGATCCCCAGAATCGGTCCGGCACACGGCGCCCACAACAGCCCGGTCGCCACGCCGATCAACAGCGAAGCCGAAGGACCTGACAGCCGTCGGGTGGCCGGGTCAAGCCGGTTGCCGAGGGTCACCAACGGCCACATCAACCAGCTCCCGACCTTCGCCGACAGCAAGGACAGCGCAAACAACACCAACACCACCAGCGCGACCTGGCGACCGATGCCGTTGGCCGTCACCACCCAGTCACTGCTCACCACCGCCAGACTGGAGACCAACGCGAAGGTCAGCGTCAGCCCCAGCAACGTCAGCAGCACTGAAGAGGCCGAGCGGTCGGCGCGGGCGAACAGAAACGGCACGACGGGGAGGATGCACGGGCTGAGGACCGTGACGATCCCGCCCAGAAAAGCGATGAGCAACATACGCATTACCTGCAATCAGAAAAGGCGCGAGCGTTAACCTCGCCCCTTGGAAACCGGCGTCTTGAAGGGACGACTCAGTTGTCGTGGCAGCCGTCCGACATGCTCAGGTAGTCGAGGACGTGGACCTGGTCCGTCGAGTCCAGGTAGGTCAGTTGCGAGGTCACGACACTGCAGGCGGGGGTGGTGCCTTCTTTGGACGAGATCACTTTCTTGATGTCCAGATGGGTACCGTATGTGTAGGTTTCAGACTTCACGGCGTCCTGCGCTTGAGCGGACAGAGCGCCCAGGCTGAGGGCGGCAAACAGGGTGGCGATTGAAAGATTTTTCCAGTTCATGGCGATCTCCAGAGCGATGGCTGATGGTTCAAGTGGGCCGAGGCGTTGTTCCTCGATGGCGCCTATTGAACGGTCTGGAGGTATCGCGGATGTGTCAGCAAAGCGGTCAATGGCATCGCTACGTGTCGCAGGGGGGTGTGGATACAGTGCGATACAAATGGGTGGGCTGCGCTGGCGTACGGTCGGCGCTATCAGAGCTCGGTACATCCACTATCTGGGTGGCGCTGATAGATTGGTTCTGCCTGGCGGCAGAAGCGTTCCGCCTTCGGCGGGTTACTTGATGACCCCAAGTAACCAAGGGTTTGAACTGACCCCCGAAAGTTGGACAAATTACAGACTCATTATCTGGCTTCGAAATTGTACCGGACTGAGGCCGTTGAGCTTCATGCTGATCCGCTCGTGGTTGTAGTAATGGATGTACTCGTCGAGCCCGGCTTCTAATTGCTCAACGGTGTCGAAGCGCTCAAGGTAAAAAAACTCGCTCTTCAGAGTGCCGAAGAAGCGCTCCATCACAGCGTTGTCATAGCAGTTCCCTTTACGCGACATGCTTTGTTGAAGGCCTTTTTGGGCCAGCCGATGCCGGTAATTAACCTGACGATACTGCCACCCCTGGTCCGAGTGCAGCAAAGGAGTCTGCTCTGGCCCCAGTCGTGCCAGAGCCTTCTCCAGCATTTTTGACACCAGCTCAAACACCGGCCGCCTGCTGGTCTGGTAAGCCACGATCTCCCGGGTACAAAGATCCAGTACTGGTGACAGGTAAAGCTTTTGCCCGTTGACCTTGAACTCGGTGACATCGGTCACCCATTTTTGGTCGGGAAGGTCGGCCTTGAATTGGCGCGCCAACCGATTAGGCGCTGTCTCGCCCTCCGGGCCTTTGTAGGAGCGATATTTCTTGATCCTGACCAACGACTTGAGCCCCATCATCTGCATCAACCGCTGTACCGTCTTGTGATTGGCATGTTCGCCTATCTGTCTCAGGACCGCGGTGATACGGCGATAGCCGTAACGTCCCTTGTGCTGCTCATAGATGCGTCGCACGTGAGCCTTGAGCCCGGCGTGTTTATCGCGGGCAACGGCCTTGGCCTGATAGTAGAACGTGCTGTGGGCCAAGCCGGCAGCACGCAACAGCCATTGCATCGAATGCTCATGCCTCAATCCCTGGATTATGTGCGCTTTTTGGCTCGCGCTGCATTCTGCTCCCGGATCAAGGCATCGAGCTTTTTTAAGTAGGCATTCTCCGCTCGCAGGTAACCCAGCTCATCGAGCAGTTCCTGGCGAGTACGCTCGTCATCGCCAGGGCAAGGCTGTACAGCTTTTTCAGATGGTTTTTGGGGCATGGCAGGCTCTCTCTCCCGATGCGGCTTCAGCGCATTGATACCTCCGGCATGGTACAGCCTCTTCCATTCCCCGATGCTGTTTTGCCCGCGGATGCCAAAGAGAATGGCGGCTTGCTGGTCCGACAATCCATCCTGCTCAATGCGCTGTAGAACACTGAGTTTGAACTGGGCGTCATAGCGGCTGTACTGCCTCGCAAGGCCGGGCAGACCGTGTTGCTGATAGCTGCGCACCCAGCGCTGCAGGATGGAATGACCGATACCATTTTTGACTGCAACCCCGTTGGTGCTGCTGCCGGCCAGGCATTGTTTAACCAGTTTGAGTTTGAAGGCTGGATCGTACTTCGTCATGGCTGTTCCCTCGGTTGGACTGGGTGTCCAACTTTCGGGGGTCAGTTCAGGTTTGAGGCTCCCGGCTTGGTCCCTCCTGCGTCGGGATACCCTCTCTCCGGCGACGCTCCGTGGGCCCGCGCCGAACGGACATCCATGTCCTTGCGGCGCTCTCGCGGCATCCATGCCGCTCGGCCCACTGCGCGTCGCCTGCGTTCAGCCTGCACCCAAGTCGCGATTTGTGGTGTTCGGACTATCGCGTTAGAACAGCAAAATCAAAAGCATCGAATGACGCGAATCTTGTAGGAGCGTGGCTTGTCCCGCGATCTACCGCGCAGCGGTAGCAAAATCAGACAACTCGGTTATGCCTGACATACCGCATGCACCGGTTTTGCTGCCGGTTCCCGCCAGATCGCGGGCAAGCGCGCTCCTACGCTAAAGAGTGGAGCGAGGGAGATTGATGCACGAATCAAGACGCGAAGAGCGTTAGCTCCAGCCACGTTGCTCTTTTACGCGACAGCCCAGACACCACAAAACGCGACTTGGGTGCAGGCTGAACGCAGGTGGCGCGGAGTGGGCCGAGCGGCATGGATGCCGCGAGAGCCGCCCCCCGCCATGGATGGCGGATGGCGGCGGGCCCACGGAGCGTCGCCGGAGTGAAGGTACTCCGACGAAGGAGGAGCCCAGCCGGGAGTTCAACCCTTGGTTACTTGGGGTTATCAAGTAACCCGCCGAAGGCGGAACAGTTTGGCCGTTAGGCCAAATCCTGGACGGCATGGCACCGTACTCTCACTGCCAAGCACGAGGCAGGCTAACTGTTTACGGCTGCTCAACCGACCCATCCACCGGATCCGGCGGAATCGGGCCGTCCTGACTGGTGTCGATACTGACCACCACCGACATGCCCGGACGCAAACGCGCCAGATCATCCTGACCGCCGTCCACCGTGATACGCACTGGAATCCGCTGGGCAATCTTCACGAAGTTGCCCGTCGCGTTGTCAGCGGGCAACAAGCTGAACTCCGACCCCGCCGCCGGCGAGATCCGCTGCACACGTCCACGCATCTTGCGGTTCTCCAAGGCATCCACAGTGAACGACACCGGCTGACCCAAACGCACATTGGCCATCTGCGTTTCCTTCATGTTGGCGATGATCCAGCGCGGACGCGGCACCAGCCCCATCAACTGCGCACCCGAGTTCACGTAAGCGCCCAGTCGCGTACCGATCTGCCCCAACTGACCGTCACGAGGTGCAGTGATGCGGGTGTTGGTCAGGTCGATGCGCGCCAGCTCGATGGCGGCTTCGGCGTTTTTGACCGACGCCTCCAGCGAGCCTCGATTGACGATCACCGTTTGCAAATCTTGCCGGGCGATTTCAAGTGTTGCCTTGGCTTCAGCCAGCGCCGCACGCGCCTGCGCATCTGCCGCGCGGGTCACGTCCAGTTCACTTTTAGACACCGAGCCATCGGTCACCAGCGCGTTGCTGCGGCGCAGGTCCGCCGCCGCCTTCTGGCTCTGCGCCTCGGCGTTTGCAACAGTCGCCTGACGCTGCACGATGGTGGCTTCGGCACTGCGCCGCTGCTGCAGGTTGTTCTCCAGCGCGGCCTTTTGGATCCCCAGTTGCGCCAGCCCCTGATCCAGATGCTGTTGATAAATCCGGTCGTCAATGCGCACCAGCAGGTCACCCGCCTTCACCCACTGAAAATCCTGCACCGGCACTTCATAAACGTAGCCGCTCAGTTGCGGCGAAATGATCGTGGTCTGCCCCCTCACCTGCGCGTTTTCCGTGCTTTCGATGGGGCTGCTGAACGGCGGCAGCTGCCAGGCGTACAGCACGATCAACACGCCCGCCAGCGCGACGCCGCCAAACAGGATCGACGACACCAGACGAATGCGTGCCGAGCGCGGTTGCGTGGTGGCGGGCATCACCGCGGGAGCAGGCGCCGGCCCGGTGGTCGGTGTCGATTGGGTTGCGGAGTTGCCGGACGCATCGCCTGAAGGTTTGTCCGAAGGATTGCCGGGTTCTGTCATGAAGAGTGCGCGCCAGAAGAGGGAACGGAGGAAGGTGCAGGTGCCGACGGGGTGAACGGCGCCACCGGTTCTGTGGTGATCCACAACCAGGTCGCACGGCTGGTGATCCAGATCATCGTCAAGACCGCGATCAATGCAATGAGCATGAAGACGTCGTTGTAGGCCAGCGTATTGGCCTCGCGGGTCGCGGCCGTCGCCAGGGTGCGTATGCCCTGGCTGGTGCGTGAGGTCGGGTCAGCAATCGCTGACAGTAACGACCCGCTCGAACTCTGCAAACGTGACTGGACCTGCGGGTTGAGCAAGGTCACGTTCTCGACGAGGTAGGACGAATGAAACTTCTCGCGCCAGACCTGAAACGTCCCCAGCAAGGCCGATCCGATCAGGCTGCCGACGTTCTGGGTGATCCCGAACATGACCGAGAAACTCACCATGTTTCGCGGGTTGCTGATCACCCCGCTGATGCCCAGTACCAAGGTTGGACCCAGAAAGAACGTACCGCCAAACGCCAGCAAAAACTGACTGAAATACATTTGTGGCTGACGGGTCAGGCTGGTGGAAAAGCTGTCCATGCCGGAACCGATGGCCATCAGCGCCAGCGAGATGATCAGGGGTTTGAACAGGTGCTGCGGGTCGATGGTCATGGCGCTGACCAGCAGCCCGGCGACGCTGCCCAGCAACATGAATAAATATAAAGTGTGCAACTGCTCCGTGCCCTGGTTCAGGCCCTGTAGAAAACCCACGGCCCCCGTTGCCTGCTCGGACAGCACAATGCGCGTCAACAGCACACTCAAGGCAAACCTCAGCATTCGCCCGCTGCCCAGCCAGCGGGTGATCAGCAGCGGTCGCGTGCGGTTGTGTTCGATCGCCAGCCCTGCACAGATCGTCGCGATGGAAAACGCCAGCGCCATGCCGATCCAGGGCTCTTCCAGCCACCACTCGATCCGTCCCAGCGACAACGCCGCACACAGGGCCGCAAAGCCTGAGGACAGCAATGCAAAGGTCAGGAAGTCGAGCTTCTCGAACGCCTTGAAGCGGTCGCCCGGCGGCAGTTTGAGGACCAGCACACACCCCAGCGACAGCAAACACATGCCGAGCTCAAACAGATACAACCCCCGCCACTCGGCAATCTGCAGCAAGTCTTCGGAGACCAACCGTGCCAGCGGGGTCGCCAACTGTGCAGTTCCCAGCCCCAGCACCAGGGCCTTCATCCGCCACTTCTGCGGGAACGCCTGAATCATGTAATACAGCCCCAACGAACTGAGGGCCGCACCGACCATGCCATGCGCCGCGCGTACCGCGATGGCCGAGTTGATGTCATTGACGAACAGATGGGCGAAGGTCACCAACGCATACAGCACCAGAAAGCCTTCGGTAAACGCACGGAGTCCGTATTGCTGGCGAAATTTCACCAGCAACAGATTGATCGAGACGTTGGTCATGACGTACGCGGCTGGCAGCCAGGCAATTTCTGCCTGCGTGGCCCCCAGCGCGCCCTGCAGGTATTGCAGGTTGGCAACCACCAGCGCATTACCCAACCCGCCGGTCAGCGCGACGATCACGCCGACAATGGCAAACGCCAGCCGCTTGGGCGTCGAGTGCAACGGCGTGGAAGGCGAACCCGGTATGGTCGGCCGCTCATGGGGAGCCCAGTTATGAGGCGTGTACTTGTCGTTCATCGAGCAGACCTGATGGATGCTGTCCTGAGACCGTGACCAGAACGATATGACTCACCGGCCGCTCGCGCGTGATGATGATTCGGCATTATTTGTCGAGTGTCTGAGGATTCATTTGAGGGAGTTTAGATGTTACCGACGGATATGCAGCGCGTGGAGTTCACCTGCAACCCTGCTGCTAACCTGGCTTGCCCACGACGAAAGCAAGCAGACTGTCAGCAATACCCATAAGCGATATCAGGCACATCACCTGTGGGAGTCAGCGTGCTGACGAAGAGGCCGGAACATCCAGCCGGCCTGCCAAGATTGAAACTCAGTACCCGTGAGCAACCTGACCCCACAGGTTCTGCACGCTGACATCGCTCGAGGGCGACCTGCGAGCGAACGGTCGCCGGGCTCACCCGATCATCCGCAATCCTGGCTCCTGCTCAAGCTTCACGTCCACCGCATGAATGCTCGCCTCGCGGTGCTTGAGCATGGCACCCGCACGGCCGTTGAACACCGCATTGATCTCCGACAGGATCGATAACGCCACGCTGTCCGGCGTGTCACCGCCCAGGTCCAGGCCGACGGGGAAATGCAGGGTGGAGAACGCCTGGCCTTCGCGCAGTTGAGCAGGCATTTCATCGAGCAACCGCTCGGTGCGGCTGCGCGGCCCCAGTTGCCCGATGTAGCGCGGCGCACCGTCGAGGACCTGACCGAGCCAGTGACGATCCTGCGTGAGGCTATGGGTCATCACCACCACAGCGGCATCCGCCACCATCGCGGTGAGATCGGGCAAGGCTTGAAGCGGCGCCGCCAGAACCCGGTCTGCTTCGGGAAACCGCTGAGCCCGGGCGAAATGCGGGCGGGCATCGATCACCGTGATGTGCCAGCCCTGCAAGCGCGCCATGCTCACCAACGGAGAAGCGTCATGACCGGCCCCGAAAATCACCAGCCGACGCGGCGCCGGAATGTATTCCAGCAGCACTTCGATCTCCCCGCCCGCCCCTTCATACGTTCGAGTGGCAGAACGACGGGCACTGAGTACCGCACGAAGATCCTCGGCAATCACCTGCGCCAGCCGGCGTTCATGCATGTGCGTGCGCAACCCGCTCGACGGGGACAATGCGACCCGCTCACCGACCGCGACCTGCCGCTCGTTGTGCGAACCAATCACCGTCGCCAACGCGGCGCCGTGACCGCTGGCCTTGACCTCGCGCAGTATGTCCACCACCAGGCTTTCACCTTCTGGCAGCACGCGTTCGAAAAGGATATGCACCGTGCCATTGCAACCCAGGCCAAAACTCAACTCGGCTTCTTCCAGTTCATCGTCGTCGTCGCCGGTGCTGTACGCACGGATCGACGGCTTGCCACTGGCCGTCAACCACCAGGCCTTCTTGCTCACGTCACTTTCCAGGCAACCCCCACTGACGGTTCCCGTGGCTTCACCCACCTGCGCGATGACCATCCGCGCACCGGGTCGTCGGTAAGCCGAACCCTCGACCTTGACCACCGTGGCGATCACTGTTTCCTGCTGCCCGGCCTGCGCCTGATCGAGCGCCGCGAGCAGACTGGATAGATCATTCATGCATGTCCCCACTGAGTCATGAGCTGAAACGGTACTGTTCAATCGGCAAGGCATCGCTGCCTAGCATATTGGTGCGTTTACTTGCTGACTGCCGGCAGCGCCTCAGGTTCAAGCGTTCAATCATTCCGCACAGGCACCCCGCACAGAGCAACGCAAAAAAATACGTTCATCCATATTGCTTCCTACTACACTGCTTTTCCTTCTTCGGTGTCAACGTGCCGACGGGTATTGGCTTGTCGGTCTCTTCTGTAAAACAGAATTCATCGCCACAGGATTATCGTCATGAAAATTCCAGGTCCCGATCACCCCATTACCCTTTCCCCACTCAACGGCCGGGTCACGGTTCAGTTCAATGGCGTCCAGGTCGCGCAAAGCGACAAGGCACTGGAACTGAAGGAAGCCAGCTATCCGCCAGTCATTTATGTGCCCCGCTCGGATATTTCGATTGAACATTACGAAAGAACCGAACATCGAACCCATTGCCCCTACAAGGGTGATGCCAGCTACTTCAGCCTGAACGCCAACGGCCAAACCGCTGAAAACGCCGTCTGGACCTATGAAGAGGCGTATCCCTCAGTGAAAGAAATCGAGGGCCACGTCGCGTTCTACCCGGACAAGGTGACCCTGGACATTCACTGAGTCCTTCCCAGTCATGGCCTCGCTGCATCGCTCCATCGTTTTTGCCACACGACGTCCGGGCCGCAACGAACACCGTTGCGGCCCGCTCATGAGAAGAACGCAGGAAAGCCGTACCGCCTGGCTGCACCGACTCAGCCAACCGGGCGCCGGCAAGATCCGGAGAACACCCGATGACGCGCCATTCACGCCAGCTTCGCGAAACATCCGCCACGTATCCTCTGTGCAAGCGCTATCAGGGCGTGCGTACTCGCACTGAACAACTGGTGGCTCCCCTCAGTGCCGAGGACATGGTGGTGCAGTCGATGCCCGACGCCAGCCCGGCGAAATGGCACATGGCGCACACTACCTGGTTTTTCGAAACCTTCCTGCTGGCCCCCAACCTCCCCGATTACGCGCCGTTCGACCCGACCTTCGGCTACCTCTTCAACTCCTATTACGAAGCCGTAGGCCCACGTCATCCTCGCCCGCAACGAGGGCTGATGACCCGTCCGGGCGTCGATCAGGTGATGGCCTATCGAAAACACGTCGATGAACACATGTCGGCCTTGCTGATGACCCCGTTGTCCGACGAGGTCACAAGTCTGATCGAACTGGGCCTCGCCCACGAGGAGCAGCATCAGGAACTGCTGTTGATGGACATCCTGCACCTGTTCAGCCTGTCGTCGCTCAAGCCCGCGTATAGCCCCGACTGGCCGAAAGATGCTTCTGGACGGCGCGGCCAGTTCAAGCCATTGAGCGCCGGGTTGACGCAAATCGGTCACGACGGCCACGGCTTTGCGTTCGATCATGAAGGCCCGCGACATACCACGTACCTGCAATCCTTCGAAATCAGCGATCGGCTGGTCACCAATGGCGAATGGCTGAGCTTCATCGCAGACGGCGGTTATCACACCGCTGCTCTGTGGTTGTCCGAAGGCTGGACGATGGTTCAGGAAAATGGCTGGAACGCGCCGCTGTACTGGCAACACGACGAGAACGGCTGGAAACGCATGAGCCTGCGCGGACTGGAGCCCATCGACCCGGCAGGTCCTGTGACGCACATCAGTTATTACGAAGCCGCCGCGTTCGCCACGTGGGCCGACGCCCGCCTGCCGACGGAGGCCGAATGGGAAGCCGCCGCCCGGGCCGGTTTACTGGAACAGGTCGATGATGTGGCCTGGCAGTGGACACAAAGTGCCTACAGCGCCTACCCCGGTTTCAAGCCTTCGGCCGGTGCCGTGGGTGAGTACAACGGTAAATTCATGGTCAACCAGATGGTCCTGCGCGGTGGCGCCAGCGTGACCTCGCCCGATCACTGCCGCCTGACCTATCGCAACTTCTTCCAGACCGAAAAACGCTGGATGGTTGCCGGGTTGCGCCTGGCCCGTGACAGCCGCCAACCGGGCGTGGTGAATCCCAACGACAGCGAGTTCGCCCGCGATGTCGTTGCAGGTTTATCGGAACCGACCAAGACGCTGTCGCCGAAATATTTCTATGACGCGATGGGGTCGGACCTGTTCGAGGCCATCTGCGAAACCGCCGAGTATTACCCGACGCGCGCTGAAACCGGCTTGCTCAAAGGCATTGCGGATCAGATCGCCGCGTCGATCCCCGACGGTGCCGCGCTAGTGGAATTTGGCAGCGGCGCCAGCGAGAAAACCCGACTGGTGCTGGACGCCGCGCCGCACATTGCCGTTTACGTGCCGATCGACATCAGCGCCACTGCGTTGAACAAGGCGGCGCAGTCGTTACGCAAGAAGTACCCGACGCTGGTGGTTGCACCACAGGTGGACGACTTCACTCGCGTACTGACCCTGCCCAAGGAAGCCGATGGCCACACCCGCGTCGGTTTCTTTCCGGGCTCGACCATCGGTAACTTCACCCACGAACAGGCCGTGGACTTCCTTCATGCGGCACACGATGTGCTGGGGAAGAACGCTCACTTCATCGTCGGCGTGGACATGGTCAAAGACGCTCACACGCTCGTTGCGGCCTATGACGATGCCGAGGGCGTCACGGCACGCTTCAACAAGAACCTGCTGACGCGCATCAATCGCGAGCTGAGTGCCGACTTCAACGTCGGGGCATTCGATCATCTGGCAGTCTGGAATGCCGATCGGGAGCGCATGGAAATGCATCTGGTGAGTCAGGTCGAGCAGGTGGTAAACGTTGCGGGCCACCGCTTTCACTTTGCTGCCGGTGAGCGGCTGCACACTGAGAACTCGCACAAGTTCACGGTGGCGTCTTTTACTGAACTGGCGGCGCGTGCAGGATGGTCGGTCAGCCAGGTCTGGATCAGCGACGCGCCAGAGATGGCGTTGTTCAGCCTGCAAGCGTAGAACCGTTGCGGTGCGCTGACCGGCGCACCGCAACCGATCCTTCTGGCGCTTATCGACGCCAGCCGTACCCGGCTGATAACGTCCAGCCTCTTCAAAACCGACCCGACCCGGTACAGGCAGCTTGCCCCTCCATGGCTAAACCATCGCACCGTGAAAAGATACTGACCGAAGGATTGAAGGTTGTTCACCAGCGAGGGTTCGCAGGCGCCAGTGTGCGTGACATCGTGCAGGCGGCCGGGGTGCCTCAGGGGTCGTTCACCAATCATTTCGTGTCCAAGGAAGCCTTCGGCCTGGAGATTATCGACCTCTACTTCGAAGGCACCCGACAAATGGTCGGACAGACCTTGCTCAACCCGTCACTGCCACCCATCGCGCGTGTGCAAGCCTATGTCGACTTCCACAAAAGCGCGCTCGAATGCGCCGTAAACAAAGGGTGTCTGTTCGGCAACTTCACCGCTGAGAGCACCGAACACAGTGAGCCGATCCGCGCGCGTCTGGCGCAGATTTATGACTGGCTCAGCGACCACGTTAGTGGTTGTCTGGACGAGGCCATTCAAGCGGACGACCTGCCCCGGGACTTCAACAGCCGCCAGGTCGCCCTGTTCATCATCGCCTCGGTACAAGGCGCCGTTCTGCTGGCCAAGGCCCAGCGCAACACCGCCGCGCTGGACAGTTTCTCCACGATTCTGGCGACCAGCGTCCTGCGCTGAGCGGCGACAGCGAACGCCTTTGCTGCAGGGCGCCGGGTCGCGATTAAGCGGTGAATACCCGTTCTCCCATGCAAACTTGCACACCCACCCAGCACGATTCTTCATTGTCATTTGCAAAATTGCGCTGTTAGCATCCCTGCTGAACCTCATGGAATGCGGCTCGAATGGCCGCCTGAACGAGCAAGAATAAAAAGCCACAGGGAGTCTGCAATGACGGCACAGGTAGTATCGGCCAAGTCCTCAGGTCATGAACCGGCCTGCGACACCGTTCTGTCCGACGTACGCAATCATATTGGCCACATCACCCTCAATCGCCCACAAGGGCTCAATGCCATCGATCTGGACATGGTCCGCCAGTTGCAACGCCAGCTGGATGAATGGGCCACCGACGACAAGGTCTATGCAGTGGTGTTGCGCGGGGCCGGCGAGAAGGCTTTCTGTGCGGGGGGCGACATCCGCGCGCTCTACGACAGCTTCAAACACGGTGAGCCCCACCATCAGGACTTCTTCGTCGAAGAATATGCGCTGGACCTCACCCTCCATCACTACCGCAAACCCGTCATGGCCTTGATGGACGGCTTCGTGCTGGGCGGCGGGATGGGCCTGGCGCAGGGCGTGGACCTGCGCGTGGTGACCGAGCGCAGCCGGCTGGCGATGCCTGAAGTGGCGATCGGCTATTTCCCTGACGTTGGCGGCAGTTATTTCCTGCCGCGCGTGCCCGGGGAACTGGGCATTTATCTGGGCGTCACCGGCGTGCAGATTCAAGCGGCCGATGCGCTGTACTGCGGCCTGGCTGACTGGTACCTGCAAAGCGCACGCGTGAATGATCTCGACCGCCAGCTCGACAACCTGAAGTGGACACTGACCCCGCTCAAGGACCTGCAAGGCGTGCTGGCGAGAATCGCCGTGCAGCGCCTGCCGGATCCGCCGCTGGAAAAACTGCGCCCGGCCATCGATCATTTCTTTGCCCTGCCGGACATCCCGAGCATCATCGAGCAACTGCTGGAAGTGACCGTCATCGACACCCACAGCTGGGCCGTCGACACGGCCAATCTGATGAAAACCCGTTCCCCCCTGGCCATGGCCGTGACGCTGGAGATGCTGCGCCGGGGTCGACACCTGACGCTGGAAGGCTGCTTCGAACTGGAGTTGCATCTGGACCGGCAGTGGTTCGAACGGGGCGACCTGATCGAAGGCGTCCGCGCCCTGATCGTAGACAAAGACAAGAAGCCGCAATGGAACCCGCCCACCGTGCAGGCACTGAATGCCGAACACGTGGCGAGCTTCTTCAGCGGTCATGAGGCATGACCTATGCAAGACCTTGAACTGACCGAAGAACAGATCATGATCCGCGACATGGCGCGCGAATTTGCGCGCAACGAAATCGCGCCCCATGCACACGCGTGGGAACAGGCCGGATGGATCGATGACAGGCTCGTCGACAAGCTCGGCGAGCTGGGGCTGCTGGGCATGATCGTCCCGGAGCAGTGGGGCGGCACCTACATCGACTACGTGGCCTACGCCCTGGCGGTGGAGGAGATCTCCGCCGGTGACGCTGCGACCGGCACCTTGATGAGCGTGCACAGCTCGGTGGGTTGCGGCCCCGTGCTCAATTACGGCAGCGAAGAACAGAAGCAAGCGTGGCTGGAAAAACTCGCCAGCGGCAAAGCCATCGGCTGTTTTTGCCTGACCGAACCGCAGGCCGGTTCCGAAGCCCACAACCTGCGCACCCGCGCCGAGCTCAAAGACGGTGAATGGGTGCTCAACGGCGCCAAGCAATTCGTCAGCAACGGCAAGCGCGCCCACTTGGCAATCGTCTTTGCGGTGACCGATCCAGAGTTGGGCAAGAAAGGCATCTCGGCGTTTCTGGTGCCCACGGACAACCCCGGTTATCGCGTCGACCGAATGGAACACAAGATGGGCATCCGCGCCTCGGACACGTGCGCGGTGACCTTGAGCGACTGTCGGATTCCCGCGTCCAGTCTGCTGGGCGAGCGTGGCAAGGGGCTGTCGATTGCCCTCTCCAACCTTGAAGGCGGACGCATCGGCATCGCCGCACAAGCCTTGGGCATCGCGCGTGCAGCGTTTGAAGCGGCGCTGGTGTATGCGCGTGAACGGGTGCAGTTCGACAAGCCGATCATCGAACACCAGAGCGTCTCGAACCTGCTGGCCGACATGCACACCCGCATCAACGCCTCACGCTTGATGGTCCTGCACGCCGCGCGCTTGCGCACGGCGGGCAGGCCTTGTCTGTCGGAAGCCTCACAAGCCAAGCTATTTGCGTCGGAGATGGCCGAGTGGGTCTGCTCCAAAGCGGTACAGATTCATGGCGGCTACGGCTACCTCGAAGACTACCCGGTGGAAAAATACTACCGGGACGCACGTATCACCCAGATCTACGAAGGCTCCAGCGAAATCCAGCGCCTGCTGATCGCCCGCGAGCTGCGGCACTACGCGCTGTAATAGCCTCGCGCGGTGCCGACTGCTTCACGGGGTCGGCACCACGTAGTTGTGGCGACCGAGCAGCAACACCAGCAGAGTCACCGAGTCGGCATTGCTCAGCAACAGCTGACTGCGCTTGACCGCATCCGTCAGAAACACATCCCGTGCAGCATCAAGGTTTCGTGTGCCGGTGATCCGCAAGACCGCATCGTAGCCGCTGCCCTCGCTGCGACCGAGATCTCGCCACTGACCGTCCTTCTGGTACAGAAAAAGGTTGGCTTTCTGCGTCAGATGCGACATGCCCTGGCTATGCACCAGTGCCAGATCGGCCTTGAGCCTAACGTTATTCGCGTTGTCCTCCAGCAGAAGGTCAGGATAAGGCGCCGACGTTTCCAGATAGACGATGTCATGGGTGTCCGCGACCAGGTGCGAAAACTCATGAATCAATGTCGCCGCCTGAAAATGCGGGACCAGTTCGAAACCTTCGGTTCGCGCCCGGGCATTCAGCGAATAAGGTAAAACGTCGAAAAAACGCTCGGTCAGGAACATGCGTTTTTGTGGATCACGCTTGAACACAAAGCCCGTGGTCGGGTCCTTGACCGATCGATTGGTGCCGACGACATACCGCGACGACGAATGCGTCGACATGGACGCATCCATCAGCCCGTCGTACAGCAACTTGATCACGCGTTCGGTTTCGCTCAGCAAGCGCTGGTCAGGGGTCACGACACCATAGAAATCCGTCAGAATCTTATTGACCCGGGGATCCAGCGGTTTGCCTCGCTGATGGATATGCAGGTTATCCAGGCAGTTCTCCAGATACCGTTTGCTGTAGAGCTGCGCTTCAGCAATTTGCAGGGCTTTATCCCGATAACGTGCGCGAATTTCCGGCATGCCGGTCGCCTGGACCACCATGATCTCGTCAATATCGAGGTCCAGGAGCGCTGATCGCATTCGAGTGATCAGACCACCGCCCTTCAAGCCCAGCTTCAAATCGAGTTGCCAGCGCTGACTGGCGTCCATTTCAAGCATCGGCCCTGGCGCGCCATCGGCACCGATGATCATCCACCGGGTTTCGTCCGTGGTTCGCGCGACCTGATACACCCGCCCCCTGACCGACGCATAGAAGCGCGTACCGCCGGCGCCGATGTACAGGCTTAACAGCTCATCGTGTTGAAGCTCGTTCAGCGCCACATCCTTGACTTCCAGTGCGCCTAATCGCACCCATTGCTCGGGGGTCAATCGTGGGTCAGACCAGGAGAACGTCGTGGTCTCGTCTTCCAGCGCCTCGATGACATCGGGTTGCGACTCGCCCCCGCTCACCAAGTCGTCGTCAACCTGCTCCCGGGCGCTGGCCATCACACCCAGTGCCGCAGAAAACTCCGAGAGTGCCTCGCCCCAGCGCTTGCCCTGTGCCGAGGCGGCCGAGGCCCGCAGCAGGGTTTCGCTTTGCCACAAACCGACCAGCGCACCGAGTTTGCCGGGCATCAAACTCATGATCTGCTCAACCCCAAGGGTCAGCAGAAACCGGGTTGATGCCTCGCTTGCCTCGGCGTTTGTCACCGTGTTTGCGCGTCCGATGTCCAGCAGCACACGCAATGCATTGCCAAACATGAACTCCAGAGCGTTGCCCTTTTGCTCGGCCAGCGCCAGCGTCACCGGGCCCGGTGTTTCAAACGGCACTTCCCCCAGCCCATCGACATTGAAAGGCAGATGCGGCTCGACAAAACCTCCCTGGTCGTAACGTCGGCGTGTGAACGGATCAAGGCGCGCAAGCAGCAGTTTCTGCAGCGCTTCGTCACTGCGAATGTCTACGAGCAGCGCATCCAGACTGGCGTATTCTTTGATACTGAAGTCCGAGTTGTAAACGGTGTGAAGGATCACGGGCCCGCTGGCAGCACCGCGTGCACAGATCAAGTAGACGCCCGGAACACCGTCGGGCGCCATGCCCGCGTCAGCCACCAATTGCAGCGGGCTGATGATGACCGGTGTTTGACCCACCGGCTCCCTTGCAATCCCGTCCGGCATCATGATCACGGCCAGAATGTAGTGGTAGGCCTGATCACTGATGTTCCCTTGAAGCTTTTCTTCCAGTGCCCGGATGGCCATCATCGGGGGCAGTTGGTCGAAAAAGTACTCGTGACGCAGCGGGTAATCGGGGCTTTTCGGGCTCAGCGCATTTTCCAGCAGCGTCATGTAACCACCGCCCACGTCGAGCTTGTCGATCAACCCGCGCAAGTAGTCCGGCGTCAGTAACTCGGCCGCACTTGGCTGGTCTGGCGCAGTGACACTCAGCGCTGCGTCCTGGATGGTGACGAAGCGGTTCAGCGCGTATTCGGTCAGCGACTCGCTGTTGACGATGGTCGAAGCAGGAATGCCCGACGGTGTCTGCCCCGCATTTGGCAATCCCGGCACATAATGGCGCAGCGTCACAACAATGTGGTCAGGGTCCCAGGATTGCTCCTTAAAATCCTTGCCCAACTGCTGGAGCAATTGCTCACGGGAGTAGCTTTGCAACGAGGGAATGTCGAACAGAAAATCCGGCTGGTCACTGGTCTGCTGATCGAAGCGGTGCAGCCTGTCGGCATACAGCATCTGGTCTGCGGGGGAGGCCTCCAACAGCCAGTCCGGCAGCAAGGCCTGCATCAATGCACTGTCGATGCGCAGTGACAATGTGTCCAGTGCGCGACTCAGATACGTATCGCAATTAACCTCCTCGATCATGCGGGCAAACAGCTCAGCCTCCAGACCGCAGCGAAGGGCCCTGGCAGTGACCTGCTTGAGATTTTGCTGCTGGCGGTCAAGCGCGCGGGTTTGAAGGGCCGTGAGGGCATGATCGTCGACCCGGTCGAGCCGAATCACCACCGTACTGTCGGCGTCTTGCTGCAAGTGTTTTTGCAGCAACGCCCGGTCGTAGGCGCCGGTCAGCGCCAGCATCTGGTCACGGTGTACTCCGTAAAACCCGTTCCGCACATGGTCCTGCATCTGTTTGACAGAGGAAAAGCTGCACCAGCCTTTCACCCCGTTCCAGAGCATCACCCCACCGTTTTGCGCTTGTGGTTGCCACACCACCAGCATGTCACTCAACGGGGTCGCGCGATTGTTGCCGTACAGGACCGACACCAGAAACGCTTCGGTCACAGGCCCGGGGAGCCCGGTTCTCAAACCACGAACCGGTCGATCCAGAACCTGCTGGGCCATGTTCAGCTCATCAAGCTCAATGTCATTGGTGCGACGCTTGACCGCCAGATCCAGGCGCAAGATGTCTTCACGCAAATACCGCGCAACCGTTTCGGGCCTCCACTTCTCATCGCCGTCACGCCATACGCCCTCCCGGCATTGCTTGACGTAGCGCTGATAAAGCTCGACGAAGTCGAACGCCGCGCTGTCCAGCACATGGTTGATCAGAGGGACGTCAAGGTCATTGAGCATCGACTCGTCCGAGCCCGATGACAGACGCTGCACGATTTGCGCATCGGTAACCACGGCGTCGTTCCAATGACCACTGACTCGCTCGATGAGCAGCGACACCAGATCTCTGGAAACGCGCGCCGGTTGCACGCTGACGGGGACGGCGGCTTCGCCATTGGCCGGGGGATCCAGAGAATCGACAGCAGCCGGTGCCTGCCACGTCACCCAAATAAGCGCTGGGTCCACGTCCGTCGTGTTCACGACGCACAAATAGTGCTGCAGCAATTGAGCGCAGTAGTGACGAAGACCGTCGCCCACGTGTCGCAGCTGGGTGGCCCTGGCCTCAAAAATCTGAGTCTGCTCAACCCACGACGGCGCAGGCTCGCTTCGGGATCTGGGCGCCTGGACCTGAATCAAGTCGTCGGAGACGCTGCCTTCCCAGACCGAGGCAAAATTGATCAGGGCATCCACCCGCCAGCGTCGGGCACTGAATTGCAGTTGCCGAGGGTCCATCAGCAACCGGACATCGAGCGCGTCGTCGACCATCGCCGAAAAACTTTCGGAGTTGATCACCACACTCAACCCATACGCCAGATTTCGCGCTTGCACGGCGATGATCGAATCGACCCGCTCGGCGAAGAGCGCAGTCTCGATGGTGTTCAGACCCAGCTGCCACGTGTCGGGCGCAAGCACGATGCCCTGATCGTCCAGGGCCAGCGACCGACGCAACCACTCACAGCCTTCGGGCGTCGCGGCAAAGGTCTGCAACGCTGCAAGATTGTCGAACGGCAGCAACCGGTGCTGAGGTGAAAACCAGAGCAACGGGGTGTCGGAACCCGCGCCGAGACGCACCACGAACGTTCCCGCCAGTGAGTACGACCTGCCGTCATTCCCCACTATCGCCATTCGCGCCAGACGCGCATTGCCATCAGCAGGCAACGTGCCATGGGCCGACCGTAACAGAGACTGCAACACGTGCCGGGCCTGCTTCGACAGCTCGGTTTGATTGAGCTGCCGATACAACGCATGGCGCACACTGGCGCTAAAGCTCTCCACCGCGAGGTCACGACGGGTTCGCTGGTGCATCAGCTTTTCTTCCCAGAACGCCTTGAGCAGCACGCCATAGTGGTCGCCAACATGGCTCACCGCCTTGCCCAACGCCTGGGCCATCAGCTGCGTATTTTCAACACCCAATGGCTGCCCGTCGGGCGCGAGGAATCGTCGCTCGACACTGGGCAGCAACGTCCTGCCGCTGCCATCCTCAAAAGCGGCCTGAGCCAGGGTTTGGGTCATCAGCACGATGTCCGGATTGTTCGCCGAGCCCCGCTCCACGACCTGAAGCAACTGATTTTCCGCATCGATGTTCAACTGCGGCAGCGTGTCCGACAGTTGATGTTTGAGCGAACGCACCAACGCCGTGAACAGCGAGGGTGTCTGTGAGAGCGCGTCAGTCAGCCTGGCGACGCGCTCGGCCTGATAATCGACGATTTCCAGCATTTGCGCCTGAAACACATCGTCATCGATTTTTTCGTACTCGAAATTGGCGGTCACACTCGCCTCGGCGAAATAGCGCTGCAGCGCGGCCAACAGGTCGATGCGATGTTCGAAGCGTTCGATACCGTGGGCCAGCGTGTACAGATAGACCTGCGGCTGGCTGCCATTTGCGTGGCTCAGCAGCAAAGCCGCCGCCAGTTCGAATGGCGTCACCCTGCTCGAATCAAGCGTCAGGCGGTCGACTCGGACAGGGTCTGGTGCCTCGCTTTCACTGTGGCGAGTCACGCGTTGCAGCCATCGCTGCTCTTCGGCCGTAAGCCGCTGCTCAATCACCGCCTCGCCAAGCGCGTCGATGAACCGCTGCTTGAGTGAAGCTGCGTGGAAATAGGGAGAAGACGTCGAGGACATAACAGTTCCTTTTGCACAATAACGCCCCGCCAGCAACTGACAGGGGCAACAATGGCAAAGGAGCGTATGGTCGAATTTCGTACGAACTGCGTTACATAACGCTGTCATGCAGAGGGGATATTCAGGATTGACTGACGGCCCTGGGCCGCCTGGCTAACGGCGAGATCATGCAGGTCGTGTCGTCAATCCCTGACGTGTGGGAGTGAGCCCGCTCACTCCCACACGGGTTCGCAGTGTTTGAAGCGCTGTGATCAGGCCTTGACCGTCCGGGCCACGTGCGCGGCGAAGCCGTCGATAATGCTCTGCAGGAACGGCCGGGTTTTCTCGCTGAGCTTGCCCTTCTCATCGAAGAAGCTGCCAGCGTTACCCAGATACGCCTCAGGCTGCTGCATGCACAGCACATCAAGGAACACGAAACTCTGACGCAAGTGCTGGTTGGCACCGAAGCCGCCAATCGCGCCCGGAGAAACACTCACCACCGCCGCAGGCTTGGCTTTGCCCCAGGCGCTCTTGCCATAGGGCCGGGAGCCCACGTCAATGGCGTTTTTCAGCACGCCCGGCACCGAACGGTTGTATTCCGGCGTGACGAACAGAAAACCGTCCGCGCCTTGCAGCGCCTGACGGAACGCGGTGTAAGCGGCGGGCGGTGAATCCAGATCAATGTCTTCGTTGTAGAGCGGCAGATCGCCGATCTCGACGATGCTCAGTTTCAGGCTGGAGGGCGCCAACTCTGCCAGTGCGCGGGCAACCTTGCGGTTGAGTGAGTCTTTTCTCAGACTGCCGACGATCACCGCAATCGAATGAACCTGGCTCATGAAGCTGACCTTCTTCTAATGGAGGAATGGACAGTTATAGATGAAAGATGCGATGTCTACCGCCCTGTTTTTTCGTTATCACTGATCGAAAAAAATGATACGTGACGCCCATACCGGGTATTGCGGCGATACCGTTGGTCGAGACTATTTTTTCCTCCACGGAAAACTCCCCCTTAAAACAGCGGTCTGAGAGGCTTGAGTGAGGAAGGTACGTACATAACCTACAGAATTCCCTTACAAGCGGACACGGACCCTTCGCGCGCAGTGTTACGATGCGGACGAAAACGAGCAGTTATTTCCAGAGGTTACAAAGCAAATGGCTTCAGTTCTAGTTGGGCAATTTCATGCCAGAGATGCGGAAGGCCGCATCTACCCGGTGCATGAATTCCGCGAATCACAGCCGGAAGAGGCTGACGGCAAGGAGCCCGTGTCTACCTATCGCCTGGCCATTGGCGACCGCGTGACTCATCTGGGCGGCGACGAGTTCGAGTTGCTCCAGTCGGGAATCAAACTGACCAGGGTGGTTTAAAAGCCGTTACAGGCACCAGGCTTTACGTGGCACGTTAACGGCTGTCCGCAATCTGGCCACCGACCGCGTTCGGCTCAGCGCTTGCGGCTTGCAGCTAAAACACCAGATACCAGAAGATGGCGGCTTCGCGGGTGGCCGGATCAATCGCGCGATAACGCAGACGATCCACCCCGCCGACCACAAATCCGTAGCTTTCATACAGTTTGCACGCCGCCAGGTTGTTGTTCTGGGTTTCCAGCATGATGCCGGGCAGGTTGTGTTTCTGGCTCCAGAACTGCGCGACGTCCAGCAGTTTGCGTGCAACGCCATTGCGTCGGGCGAGCGTGTCCACGGCGAGTTCATCAATGTGTGCAAAGCCGTTCCAGTGCCTGCTGATGACAATGTGGCCCACTGGATCCTCGTCGAGCCACGCCACCAGCACGGTGCCGTCCGCCGCGTCCCGGTAATGGCAGAACTCTTCCGAGTCGATGCCGTAATTCTTGAGATAAGGTTCGACCGGGTCGATGCGCCATTGCGCGACCGGTGTGCCGATCTGCACCTGAGCGTAGCCGGTGACCGTAAACGTGAATTCGCAGTTGAGGATGTAGTCTTCGAAGCACTCGTCTGCGACACGAATGCTCAACGTGGGGTTCGCCATTGTCACCATGGGCCTCCTGCACCATCGATGAAAGGATCACACCCGTGTGCGGCCGGTCATCCATGATGCCCGCCGCCTACGTTGCAGCCCTTAAGCTTGAGCCTGAGCTTCCAGCAGTTGAGTCCACAAGGCCGGCGCTCCGGCTGACTTGGCAATCACTGCGAGCCGCGCCTCATGGTCCGCCATTTCCGCATCGCTGGCGACAATGACCCGGCCCGGCGCGCGATTGACGATGCGGCGAACTTCTGTCGGCCGGTCAGCACCGCCTTCGCCATCATTGTTACCCGCCAGAGACAAGGTCGTCTGGCCACCGGTCATCGCCAGATAGACGTCAGCCAGAATCTCGGAGTCGAGCAGTGCGCCGTGCAGTTCGCGGCCCGAGTTGTCGACATCGTAGCGTTTGCACAGGGCGTCGAGGCTGTTGCGCTGCCCTGGGTGACGCTCCCGGGCCATGGCCAGGGTATCGAGGATCGTGCAATAGGTGCTGAGGTCCGAACGGTCGTTCTGACCGATCAGGGCAAATTCATTGTTGAGGAAGCCAACGTCGAACGCTGCGTTGTGGATGATCAGTTGCGCGCCTTTGATGAATTCGAAGAATTCATCGGCGACTTCAGCGAACCGGGGTTTGCCGATCAGGAACTGATCCGTGATGCCGTGAACGCCGATGGCGCCCTCGTCACTCTCGCGATCCGGTTGCAGGTACACGTGAAAGTGACGCCCGGTCAGGCGCCGACCGATCAACTCCACACAACCGATCTCGATCACCCGATGGCCATCAGTTACCGGCATGCCCGTGGTTTCGGTGTCGAGTACGACCCTACGTTCAGTGATGATGTTTTGTACCGTCATTGCCTACCGCCTCACTTTCAGGCGCGAATACTAACATGGGTGTTTTCGGGATGTGCAGGACCGACGATCGACGATCCCGCCCTGTGGGAGCGAATTCATTCGCGATACGGTTTATCAGTCGACCTCGTTAAGTCGAATGTACCGACGTCTCGCGAATGAATTCGCTCCCACAAGGGTTCAGCGTTTCTGGTTGCAACAATTAACCGTGTTTGATCCCACGCACTTCATCCACTCCACGGTTCGCCAACTGGTCGGCCCGTTCGTTGCCGTGGTGGCCAATGTGTCCGCGTACCCATTTCCAGGTGACGTTGTGGCGACTGACCTGCTCGTCCAGCTGCTTCCACAGGTCGGCATTCTTCACCGGCTCTTTGGCGGCGGTCTTCCAGCCGCGTTTCTTCCAGTTGACCATCCACTCGGTGATGCCTTTCATCACGTACTGGGAATCGGTCACCAGAATCACGTCGCAGGGACGCTTCAGCTCTTCCAGCCCGCGAATGGCGCCAAGCAGCTCCATGCGGTTGTTGGTGGTGTTGGCCTCACCGCCCCACAGTTCTTTTTCAACGCCTTTACACACCAGCAACGCGCCCCAGCCGCCGGGGCCTGGGTTGCCTTTGCAGGCGCCATCGGAAAAGAGTTCTACGGTATCGCTCATTACGACTTATTCCAGAATTTGAAAGGCCGGGTACAGCCTGAAGATCAAGGCTCGGGGCTGCGCCGATTGACCTTGGCCATCGGCAATGGAAGCAGTTTGCCCATGGGCTCGCGACGCGGCATGCGCACAGGCCGAAGCCCGACGACCAGTTTGCGCGCCACTAATAAATAGAAGCCGCCACCGGGGCTTTGCCAACCGTCGCCCAGACGCTCCAGGCCCGATAACCGGGTCTGCCACTTGGGCGAAGCAAGCGGCGGACGATAGCATCCGAACCGGCGTTTCTCCAGCGCAAAGCCCAGCAGGTTGAGCCAGTCCCCCACCCGGGAAGGCGAAATACAGCGCGCTCGGCGCAAGGCGTCGTTGGCGAAGAAATGACGAATGCCCCAGGTGCTCCAAGGGTTGATGCCCACGATCAGCAGATGGCCACCCGGCCGCACGCTGCTCGCCGCTTCGCGCAGCAGGCCGTGGGGGGAAAGGCAGAAGTCCAGGCCGTGCTGCATGACGACGACGTCCGCGGCATGCTCACTCAAGGGCCAGGCCTGTTCTTCACAGACGATCTCGACCCCCGGCAAAGGCGCGCCCAGCCGCACATTGCGCTGAACCTGTTTGGCGGCAGGCGGCGTTTGCGCCGACGGGCCGTAGTGCACGAGATAACCCCCGAAGAATCGCTCGAGCTCTTCCTCGAGCACCCGGCGCTCTTCTTCCAGCAGCAATTGCCCCAACGGCCCGGACAACCATTCACGGGCAGAGCTGATCAACTCAAGCCATTCGGGGTCGGCCTGGGCGAACGCTTCATCGGTCATTTCCGGTCTCCATGAGTGATCCTCGGCGAGCGCGGCTCGCCTGGACGCTGTTCAGACTCTAAGATGCTTCTTTGTTCTCAACAAAGCGAACCGCGCCATGATACAGATCGATGCCCTGCCCGCTTTCACCGACAACTACATCTGGTTGTTACAAGACAATGCCAGCAAGCGCTGCGCAGTCGTCGATCCGGGCGATGCGGCACCGGTCCTCGCCTGGCTGGGCAACAACCCCGGCTGGCAACTGAGTGACATCCTTGTGACTCACCATCATGCCGATCATACCGGCGGTGTTGCCGAGCTGAAAAACATCACGGGCGCCAACGTCTATGGGCCAGCCAACGAGAAGATTCCTGCCCGGGATGTCGCATTGTCCGACAACGATAAGATCACCGTACTCGGCCTTGGGTTCGCCGTCCATGCGGTTCCGGGCCACACACTGGGCCATATCGCCTTTTATCACGCCGACCCACAATCACCGCTGCTGTTTTGCGGCGACACCCTGTTCGCGGCTGGCTGCGGTCGCCTGTTCGAGGGCACGCCCGAGCAGATGCACCACTCCCTGTCGCGACTGGGCGCACTGCCCGACAACACCCGCGTCTACTGCACCCACGAATACACCTTGAGCAACCTGCGCTTTGCCGTGGCCGTCGAACCGGACAACCCCGACGTCACCGGCCGCTTCGAGCAAGTGACGCAATGGCGTGAAGAGAACCGCATCAGCCTGCCGTCCACGTTGGCGCTGGAACACAAGACCAATCCGTTTCTACGTGTTTCACAGCCTGCGGTGAAACAAAAAGCAGACGAACGGACCGGTACAGACAACACCTCGCCCACAGCGGTTTTTGCCGCCCTGAGGGCGTGGAAAGATAAGTTCTAATCCGCGTCGGGATCAGCACAAAAATTCTGAAAGGTTGACCGTTGTTAAGACGCTTTCTAGAATCGCCCGACATTTTCGACTGGAACTATCCCCCAGCCAATGTCGTCATCTATACGCAGAACCTTTAATTCCGACGCATTGACTCGGTTAGCTCAGGCAATCGCGGTGGTCGCGAGCGCAACATTGGCAGGCTGCCAGACCACCAGCAGTCTGGACCCTGCCGGCGCGTCAATCGCCTCTCACTCGCCCGCCACCGTCAAGCCGAAGTCGGTATTTGTTGCACGCAAACCAGCGCCTCTGGCTCCGCCGCACGACGTGTGGGAGCGCATGCGTCAGGGCTTCCAGCTGCAGGATGGCAACGACCTCAACCCGCGCATCGATCAACAGCGTCTCTGGTTCGCCAACAACCCGTCGTTCCTCGAAACGGCTGGCGAGCGTGGCAGCCTGTATATGCATTACATCGTCGAGCGCCTGGAAGAACGCAACATGCCGCTGGAGCTGGCGCTGTTGCCCGTGATTGAAAGCGCCTACAACCCGATGGCGCTTTCACGCAGCGATGCGGCCGGGATCTGGCAGTTCATCCCGTCCACCGGCCGTTATTTCAACCTGCGGCAGACCAATTTCTACGATGGCCGCCGCGACATCACGGCGTCCACCACGGCAGCGCTGGATTACCTGACCAAGCTGCACGACATGTTCAACGGTGACTGGCTGCTGGCCCTTGCCGCCTATAACGCCGGCGAAGGCACCGTCAGCCGGGCCATCGAACGCAACGAAAAGCTCAACCTCCCGACCGACTACTGGAACCTGCCACTGCCGCAGGAAACCCGCGACTATGTGCCTAAATTGCTGGCCCTCTCGCAGGTGGTCATGTCGCCGGAAGCCTATGGCGTCAACCTGAACCCGATCGACAACAAGCCCTACTTCGACGTCGTTGAGCTGAACCAGCGCATGGACCTGAACAAGGTCGCGCAAATGGCCAACATCGACGAAGACGAGCTGATGCAGCTCAACCCCGCCTTCAAGAAGCGTCTGACCATCGACGGCCCGCAGCATTTGCTCGTCCCGACCTCGAAGTCGCAGTTACTGACCGCCAGCCTGTCGAACCTGAAGCCTGAAGAACTGGTCGACTGGCAGCAATACCGCGTGCGTCCAGGTGACAGCCTGGCCAGCATTGCCAGCCGCTACAAAGTGTCGACCAGCACCATCAAAGACCTGAACAAGCTGTCCAGCAACCATTTGAAACGTGGTCAGGCGCTGACCATTCCGGTTCAGCCGGGCATGAAGACGGCGATGCCGGTGTTCGAAGAAGTGGCGGAAGTGGACGAAAAGCCCGCTCGCACGCGCACCTACAAGGTCAAGAAAGGCGACAACCTGGGCCAGATCGCCCGCATCAACAAGGTTGAGGTGAAGGATCTGCAGCACTGGAACAAACTGTCGGGCTACAACCTGAAAGTGGGTCAAACCCTGGTCATGCAGGACAACAGCAAGCCGGCCAGGACCCCTTCCCGCGCCGTCGCCAAAAACGACAGCAAAGCGGATGACGCAGATGGCAAGGCCACACAGTACAAGATCCAGAAAGGCGATTCGCTGTACCTGGTGGCCAAACGTTTCAACGTCGAAATGCAACACCTCAAGCGCTGGAACCCTCGCAGCGGCCAGGCGCTGAAGCCGGGGCAGACGCTGACGGTTTATCTGCCGCATTGATGGGCGCACAACTGGGCAGTATTCACCGATTGCCCGCCTGGAAAACGACCCCATTGTAGGAGCGCGCTTGCCCGCGATTGCGGCGTGTCAAACGACAGATGTGTCACAGACATACCGCATTCGCGGGCAAGCGCGCTCCTACAGGTGAGCATCCACGACTCCCCTTTTTCCAGCCCATACAAGCTGTTACTGTGACCGACCGCTGCCTGGATCGAATGCCCATTTGATACGCCCATTGCTGCTGATTTCCAGCCTGGTCTTGAGCACGACAGCCGCCGCGACCATCAGCGAAAGCCATGGTTACGCACAGTTCGGTGTCCTCAAGTATCCGGCCAGCTTCACCCATTTCGACTGGGTCAATCCCGAGGCGCCGAAGGCTGGCACCTTGCGAATCATGGCCAACGGGACGTTCGACACCCTCAATCCCTACACTTTCAAGGGCAGCAGCCCGATTTCGACGCCCAACTTCGGTCAGTACGGCGTCAGCGAGCTGAACGAACCGTTGATGGTCGGTACCGGTCAGTACGATCCTTCCGGCGACGAAGCCACCTCCAGTTACGGCCTGATTGCCAAATCGGTCGAATACAACGAAGACCGCAGCTGGGTGGTGTTCAACCTGCGCCCGGAAGCCCGCTTCCACGACGGCAAACCGATCACGGCCTATGACGTGGCGTTCTCTTACCGAACGCTGCTCAAAGACGGCCATCCGCAGTACCGCACGGCGTTGCAGGAAGTGCAGCGGGTGGACATTCTCAACCGGCATCGCATTCGCTTCGTGTTCAAGCGGTCCGGCAACCCATTATTGATTCTGCGCCTCGGTGAATTGCCGGTGCTGCCCCAGCATTACTGGAAGAACCGCGACTTCAAGGCCACGACCTTCGAGCCGCCTCTGGGCAGCGGTCCTTATCGCATCACCCAAGTGCGTCCCGGTCGCAGCCTGGTGTTCGAGCGGGTGAAGGATTACTGGGGCAAGGATTTGGCGGTCAATCGCGGCAAGTACAACTTCAATCGCGTGGAAGTCGAGTTCTACCGCGACGCCGACGTCGCCTTCGAAGCGTTCAAGGCGGGCGAGTTCGACATTTACATTGAGCATCAGGCCAAGAACTGGTCGACAGGTTACGACTTCCCGGCTGTGGCTAACGGCAGCGTGATCAAGGCGCAGATTGCGCATCAGATCCCGACGCAGACCCAAGGCCTGTTCATGAACACCCGTCGCGGCACCTTCGCCGACATCAAGGTGCGTGAAGCCTTGGGCCTGATGTTCAACTTCGAGTGGACCAACCGTACGTTGTTCAACAATGCCTACAGTCGCTCGACCAGCTATTACCCCAACAGCGAGTTTTCCGCGACCGACCTGCCCGCCGGTCGCGAGTTTCTGACGCTGTCGCCCTATCGCGATCAACTGCCGCCCAAGCTGTTCACCCAGCCGTTCACGGTGTCAAAAACCGACGGCGGCGGCGTGCCACGGGACACCTTGCGTAAAGCGCTGGGTCTGCTGGCTGAAGCCGGCTGGAAATTCACTGACCGTGGCCTGACCAACAATGCCGGCCAACCGTTGCGTTTCGAAATACTTCTGGTCAACCCCAATCTCGAACGAATCCTGCAGCCCTACATCGAAGACCTGACGCGGATCGGCATCGATGCCCGGCTGCGCACGGTGGATCGTGCCCAATACAAACAGCGCCTGGACCAGTTCGATTTCGACATGATTCTGATGACCCTGAACCAGACGCTGAGTCCGGGCCTGGAACAGTGGCAGTATTTCCACTCCAGCCAGGCCGGCATCAGAGGCAGCAAGAATTACGCAGGCATCGCCAACCCGGTTGTGGATAACCTGCTCAACCAGCTGTTGGCGGCGAAAACCCGGGACGATCAGGTCGCGGCCACCAAGGCACTGGACCGCGTTCTGCTCTGGCAGCACTACATGATTCCCAACTGGTTCCTCAACAATCATCGCCTGGCGTACCGCAACCGGTTCGCCTTCGTCACCACCCCGCCCTATACCCTGGGCCTGCGTGCGTGGTGGCTCAAGCCTTCGGAGAAAACTCAATGACCGTACTGCGCGCCGTGACACGGGCCGGCGGCCTGTTCCTGCTCGGCCCTCTTCTATTGGGGATGGCCTGTTCATCCCAGGCGGCCCCGCAACATGCCATCACGCTGTACAACGAGCCACCGAAATACCCGGCCGACTTTAAACACTTCGACTACGTGAACCCGGATGCACCCAAGGGCGGGATTCTGCGCAGTGCCGGTTTTGGCGGGTTCGACAGCCTCAACCCGTTCATCAGCAAAGGCGTGCCTGCCGATGATATCGGCCTGATCTACGACACCCTCGCGCGTCAGGGCCTGGACGAACCGTTCACCGAATACGGCCTGATTGCGGGCAAAATTGAAAAAGCCCCGGACAACAGCTGGGTACGGTTCTACCTGCGCCCCGAAGCGAAGTTCAACGACGGCCATCCGGTGCGCGCCGAAGACGTGGTGTTCAGTTTCAACACCCTGATCAAGGATGGCTCGCCGCTCTACCGCAGTTACTACGCCGACGTCGATCAGGTGGTCGCGGAGGATCCGCTGACCGTGCTGTTCAAGTTCAAGCACAACGACAACCGCGAATTGCCGTTGATCATCGGCCAGTTGCCGGTCCTGCCGAAGCATTGGTGGGCGACCCGTGATTTCAACAAGGGCAACCTGGAAATCCCGCTGGGCAGTGGGCCGTACAAGGTGGTCGACGTCAAGGCCGGGCGCTCGGTGCGCTATGAGCGGGTGAAGGATTACTGGGGCAAGGACTTGCCGGTCAACAAAGGCCTCTACAACTTCGACAGGCTGTCCACCGACTATTACCGCGACAACACCGTTGCGCTCGAAGCGCTAAAGGCCGGGGCTTTCGATTTCTGGCAGGAAATGACCGCCAAGAACTGGGCCACGGCCTACGACGTGCCCGCCGTGCGCGAAGGCCGACTGATCAAGGAAGAAATCCCCAACGGCAACCCGCAGGGCATGCAGGGTTTCATCTTCAACCTGCGCAAGCCGATGTTCCAGGACATCCGTGTGCGTCAGGCACTGAGCCTGTTGCTGGACTTCGAGTGGACCAACAAACAGCTGTTCTTTGGCACGTACACCCGTACCAAGAGTTACTTCGACAACTCGGACATGGCCTCGCGCGGCCTGCCGTCCGACGCCGAACTGAAAATCCTCGAACCGCTGCGCGACAAGCTGCCTGCGCCGCTCTTCACGGATGAGTTCAAGCTGCCGGTAACTGACGGCAGCGGCATCATTCGCGACCAACAGCGCAAGGCCTTCCAGCTGCTCAAGGACGCGGGCTGGAAAATCGTCGGCGACAAGATGGTCGACACCGAAGGCAAGCCGGTCAGCATTGAATTTCTGCTGGCCCAGACCGAATTCGAGCGCGTGTTGCTGCCGTTCAAGCGCAACCTGGCCGACATCGGCATCAACCTCGACATCCGTCGGGTCGATGTCTCGCAATACATCACCCGCCGCCGCTCGCGCGACTACGACATGATCGTCGGCAGTTTCCCGCAGTCCAGCTCACCGGGTAATGAGCAACGTGAATACTGGGACTCGTCGGCTGCGGACAAACCGGGCAGCTACAACCTGATCGGCCTCAAAGACCCCGCCGTCGACACCCTGGTCAGCGGCCTGATCAACGCCGATTCAAGGCAGAGCCTGATCGACCACGCTCGCGCCCTCGACCGCGCGCTGCTGTGGGGTTATTACGTGATCCCCAACTGGCACATCAAGACCTGGCGTCTGGCCTACTGGGACCATCTCGGTCACCCGAAAAAATCGCCGCTGTACGACATCGGCACCATGACCTGGTGGGTCAAACCCGATGCGACGCCTGCGATTCCGGTGCAGACCGCGCCTGACCTCGCCGAACCTGAAGCTGCGCCATCCAAAGGCACGGAGCAATAACATGCTGGCGTACATGCTGCGGCGCTTGCTGCTGATCGTGCCGACCCTGTTCGGCATCCTGCTCATCAACTTCGTGATCATCCAGGCCGCGCCGGGCGGCCCGGTGGAACAGATGATCGCCAAGCTCGAAGGCTTCGAGGGCGCCACCAGCCGGATCGCCGGCGGCGGCGCGGAAGTCTCCGTGGCAGGCTCGACCTACCGTGGCGCGCAGGGCCTGGACCCGAGCCTGATCAAGGAAATCGAGCACATGTACGGCTTCGACAAGTCGGCGCCGGAACGCTTGTGGATCATGGTCAAGAACTACGCCCGCCTGGACTTCGGCGACAGTTTCTTCCGCGACGCCAAGGTGATCGACCTGATCGTCGAGAAGATGCCCGTCTCGATCTCCCTGGGGCTGTGGAGCACGCTGATCATGTACCTGGTGTCGATCCCGCTGGGAATCGCCAAAGCCACGCGGCACGGCAGCCAGTTCGACGTCTGGACCAGTTCGGCGATCATCGTCGGTTACGCCATCCCCGCCTTCCTGTTCGCCATCCTGCTGATCGTGGTGTTTGCCGGCGGCAGTTATTTCGACTGGTTTCCGTTGCGCGGCCTGACGTCCAGCAACTTCGATGAGCTGACCTGGCTGGGCAAAGTGGGCGACTACTTCTGGCACCTGGTCCTGCCGATCACTGCGCTGGTGATCGGTAACTTCGCCACCATGACCCTGCTGACCAAAAACAGCTTCCTCGACGAAATCGGCAAGCAGTACGTGATCACCGCCAAGGCCAAGGGCCTGACCCAGCGTCGGGTCCTGTACGGGCACGTGTTCCGCAATGCCATGTTGTTGGTGATCGCGGGTTTCCCGTCGGCCTTCATTGGCATCTTCTTCACCGGCTCACTGCTTGTAGAAGTGATCTTTTCCCTCGACGGCCTGGGCCTGATGAGCTTTGAAGCCGCGATCAACCGCGACTACCCGGTGGTGTTCGGCACGCTGTTCATCTTCACCCTGCTGGGGCTGGTGGTGAAACTGATCGGCGACCTGACCTACACGCTGGTTGACCCACGTATCGACTTCGACCGCAGGGATCATTGATATGACGTTGTCGCCTCTCAATCGACGCCGTTTCGAACGATTCAAGGCCAACAAACGTGGCTGGTGGTCGCTGTGGCTGTTCCTCATTCTGTTCGGGCTGAGCCTGGGCGCCGAGTTGATCGCCAACGACAAGCCGCTCGCCGTGCGCTATGACGGGCACTGGTATTTTCCGGTGCTGGAGCGCTACCCGGAAACCACCTTCGGCGGCGAGTTCCCGCTGGAAGCCAATTACAAAAGCCCGTACATCAAAGAACTGCTGGCAGCCAAAGGCGGCTGGACCCTGTGGGCGCCGATCCCGTTCAGCTATCAGAGCATCAACTACGACCTGAAAGTCCCGGCGCCCGCCCCGCCTTCGTGGGAAAACCTGCTGGGCACCGATGACCAGGGTCGGGACGTCCTGGCGCGGGTGATTTACGGCTTCCGCGTCTCTGTGTTGTTCGCCCTGACCCTGACCATCCTCAGTTCGATCATCGGCGTCATCGCCGGTGCATTGCAGGGGTTCTATGGCGGCTGGGTGGATCTGGTCGGCCAGCGCTTTCTGGAGATCTGGTCAGGCCTGCCGGTGCTGTACCTGTTGATCATCCTCGCCAGTTTCGTCCAGCCCAATTTCTGGTGGCTGCTGGGCATCATGCTGCTGTTCTCGTGGATGAGCCTCGTCGACGTGGTACGCGCCGAATTCCTGCGCGGGCGCAACCTGGAATACGTGCGCGCCGCGCGGGCGCTGGGCATGCAGAACGGCGCGATCATGTTCCGCCACATCCTGCCCAACGCCATGGTCTCGACCATGACCTTCATGCCGTTCATCCTCACCGGCGCGATCGGAACGCTGACCGCGCTGGACTTCCTGGGCTTCGGACTGCCCGCCGGCTCTCCCTCGTTGGGCGAACTGGTTGCACAGGGCAAATCCAACCTGCAAGCGCCGTGGCTGGGCATGAGTGCTTTTGCCGTGCTGGCGATCATGTTGAGTTTGCTGGTGTTCATCGGCGAATCCGCCCGTGACGCATTCGACCCGAGGAAATGAGATGAATCAGGACAATCTGATCGAAATCCGCAACCTGTCCGTCGAGTTCGTCACCGGCGACAAGGTCCAGCGCGTGGTCGAAGGCGTCAGCTTTGACATCCCCAAGGGCGAAACCCTGGCGCTGGTCGGCGAAAGCGGATCCGGCAAGTCAGTCACCGCGCATTCGATCCTGCGCCTGCTGCCCTACCCGCTCGCGCGGCATCCCACCGGGACGATTCAGTACGCGGGCAACGAATTGCTGACGGTCAGCGAGAAACGTATGCGCGCCATTCGCGGCAACCGGATCGCCATGATCTTTCAGGAGCCGATGACCTCGCTGAATCCATTGCAGTCGATCGAAAAGCAGATCAACGAGGTGCTCGGCCTGCACAAGGGCCTGACCGGCAAAGCCGCCACTCGGCGCACACTGGAGCTGCTGGAACTGGTAGGCATCCCGGAACCCTTGAAACGCCTCAAAGCCCTGCCACACGAGCTCTCCGGCGGTCAGCGCCAGCGTGTGATGATCGCCATGGCGCTGGCCAACGAGCCGGAACTGTTGATCGCCGACGAGCCGACCACGGCGCTGGACGTCACGGTGCAGCTGAAAATCCTCAAATTGCTCAAGGAATTGCAGGCGCGTCTGGGCATGGCCTTGCTGTTGATCAGCCACGATTTGAACGTGGTTCGACAAATTGCCAACCGAGTATGTGTCATGCAGCGCGGTTGCATCGTCGAACAGGCATCGTGCGAAGAGCTGTTCCGTGCGCCGCAGCATCCGTACACCAAAGAACTGCTGAGTGCCGAGCCCAAAGGCGGCCCTGCGAACAACGCTCCCGGCGCGCCGATGCTTGAAGTCGAAGACCTGAAAGTCTGGTTTCCGATCAAGAAAGGCGTGTTCAAGCGCACCGTCGATCACGTCAAAGCCGTAGACGGCATCCACTTCAGTCTGCCCAAGGGCCAGACGCTGGGGATTGTCGGCGAAAGCGGCTCGGGCAAGTCGACGTTGGGCCTGGCGATTCTGCGGTTGATTCGCAGCGAAGGCGAGATACGCTTTCAGGGCGATTCACTGGCGTGTCTCAAGCAGGATCAAGTGCGTCCGTTAAGACGCCAGATGCAGGTGGTGTTTCAGGACCCGTTCGGCAGCCTTAGCCCGCGCATGTCGGTGTGCGACATCGTCGGCGAAGGCCTGCGTATCCACAAGATCGGCACGCCGGTGGAGCAGGAAGCCGCGGTGATCGAAGCGCTCAAGGAGGTAGGTCTGGACCCGGACACCCGGCACCGCTACCCCCATGAGTTTTCCGGTGGACAACGGCAAAGGATCGCCATTGCCCGGGCATTAGTGTTAAAACCGGCGCTGATTTTACTGGACGAGCCGACCTCGGCCCTCGACCGGACCGTTCAGCGCCAGGTGGTGGAGCTTTTGCGCTCCCTGCAAACGAAGTACAACCTGACGTATTTGTTTATCAGCCATGACCTGGCGGTCGTCAAAGCGCTGAGCCACCAACTGATGGTGGTCAAGCAAGGCCAAGTGGTCGAACAGGGTATGGCAGAAGACATCTTCGCCGCACCGCAACATCCTTATACACAGCAGCTGCTGGAAGCCGCCTTCTTGGCGCCGGCAGCTGTCGATTAACCTGAAGAGGAACAAACCATGGGTTTTCTCGCCGGTAAGCGCGTCCTGATCGTCGGTGTCGCCAGCAAACTGTCCATCGCATCCGGCATTGCTGCCGCCATGCATCGCGAGGGCGCTGAGCTTGCCTTCACCTACCAGAACGAAAAACTCAAAGGCCGCGTTGAAGAATTCGCAGCCGGCTGGGGTTCGAACGCCGACCTGTGCTTCCCGTGCGACGTGGCCAGCGATGAAGAAATCGCCAAGGTCTTCGAAGCACTGAGCAAGAAGTGGGACGGTCTGGACTGCATCGTGCACTCCGTGGGCTTCGCCCCGGGCGATCAACTGGACGGCGACTTCACCCAAGCCACCACCCGTGACGGTTTCCGTATTGCTCACGACATCAGCGCCTACAGCTTCGTGGCGCTGGCCAAAGCCGGTCGCGAGATGATGAAAGGCCGCAATGGCAGCCTGCTGACCCTGTCGTACCTGGGCGCCGAGCGCACCATGCCTAACTACAACGTTATGGGTATGGCCAAGGCCAGTCTGGAAGCCGGTGTTCGTTATCTGGCCCGCAGCCTTGGTCCAGAAGGCACCCGCGTCAACGCGGTATCGGCGGGTCCGATTCGTACTCTGGCGGCTTCGGGTATCTCGAACTTCCGTAAAATGCTGGCTGCCAACGAAGCGCAGACACCGCTGCGTCGCAACGTGACCATTGAAGAAGTCGGCAATGCCGGCGCCTTCCTGTGCTCTGACCTGGCGTCCGGTGTCAGCGGCGAGATCATGTACGTCGACGGTGGCTTCAACACCACGGCGATGGGTGATCTGGAAGGTTGATGCTCTAACCTTCGTGCACCCTTTGTAGCCGGCTTGCTGGCGAATGCGGTGGGTCAGTCAGCGGTTTGCTGAGTGGCCTGCCGTTTTTTTTGGCCAGCGTTTTTTGGGGTGGTGGTGGGTGTATATCCGTTATTTATGGTGACGCGGATTATGGTTCCGCTCTAGAAAATCAAAAGCAAAAGTATCGGCTGTGCGAATCCTGTAGGAGCGCGCTTGCCCGCGATCTGCCGGGAACCGGCAGCAAAACCTGTGCATGCGGGGTGATAGGCAGAACCGAGTCGCCTGATTTTGCTACCGCTACGCGGCAGATCGCGGGCAAGCGCGCTCCTACAGGATGCCGTGCGGTCGATAGATGCACGACTCAAGAAAGCGAAGAGCGTTAGCTCCAGCCCAAGTTGCTCTTGGACGCGACAGCCCAGACGCCGCAAAACGCGACTTGGGTGCAGGCCAAACGCAGACGGCGCACAGTGGGTCGAGCGGCAGGGATGCCGCGAGAGCGCTGCTAGGACATGGATGTCCGTTCAGCGCGGGCCCACGGAGCGTTGTCGGAGTGCGGGTACCCGACGAAGTCGGGCCCAACCAGGAGCAGGGCACTTGAACTGACCCCCGAAAGTTGGACAAATTACAGACTCATTATCTGGCTTCGAAATTGTACCGGACTGAGGCCGTTGAGCTTCATGCTGATCCGCTCGTGGTTGTAGTAATGGATGTACTCGTCGAGCCCGGCTTCTAATTGCTCAACGGTGTCGAAGCGCTCAAGGTAAAAAAACTCGCTCTTCAGAGTGCCGAAGAAGCGCTCCATCACAGCGTTGTCATAGCAGTTCCCTTTACGCGACATGCTTTGTTGAAGGCCTTTTTGGGCCAGCCGATGCCGGTAATTAACCTGACGATACTGCCACCCCTGGTCCGAGTGCAGCAAAGGAGTCTGCTCTGGCCCCAGTCGTGCCAGAGCCTTCTCCAGCATTTTTGACACCAGCTCAAACACCGGCCGCCTGCTGGTCTGGTAAGCCACGATCTCCCGGGTACAAAGATCCAGTACTGGTGACAGGTAAAGCTTTTGCCCGTTGACCTTGAACTCGGTGACATCGGTCACCCATTTTTGGTCGGGAAGGTCGGCCTTGAATTGGCGCGCCAACCGATTAGGCGCTGTCTCGCCCTCCGGGCCTTTGTAGGAGCGATATTTCTTGATCCTGACCAACGACTTGAGCCCCATCATCTGCATCAACCGCTGTACCGTCTTGTGATTGGCATGTTCGCCTATCTGTCTCAGGACCGCGGTGATACGGCGATAGCCGTAACGTCCCTTGTGCTGCTCATAGATGCGTCGCACGTGAGCCTTGAGCCCGGCGTGTTTATCGCGGGCAACGGCCTTGGCCTGATAGTAGAACGTGCTGTGGGCCAAGCCGGCAGCACGCAACAGCCATTGCATCGAATGCTCATGCCTCAATCCCTGGATTATGTGCGCTTTTTGGCTCGCGCTGCATTCTGCTCCCGGATCAAGGCATCGAGCTTTTTTAAGTAGGCATTCTCCGCTCGCAGGTAACCCAGCTCATCGAGCAGTTCCTGGCGAGTACGCTCGTCATCGCCAGGGCAAGGCTGTACAGCTTTTTCAGATGGTTTTTGGGGCATGGCAGGCTCTCTCTCCCGATGCGGCTTCAGCGCATTGATACCTCCGGCATGGTACAGCCTCTTCCATTCCCCGATGCTGTTTTGCCCGCGGATGCCAAAGAGAATGGCGGCTTGCTGGTCCGACAATCCATCCTGCTCAATGCGCTGTAGAACACTGAGTTTGAACTGGGCGTCATAGCGGCTGTACTGCCTCGCAAGGCCGGGCAGACCGTGTTGCTGATAGCTGCGCACCCAGCGCTGCAGGATGGAATGACCGATACCATTTTTGACTGCAACCCCGTTGGTGCTGCTGCCGGCCAGGCATTGTTTAACCAGTTTGAGTTTGAAGGCTGGATCGTACTTCGTCATGGCTGTTCCCTCGGTTGGACTGGGTGTCCAACTTTCGGGGGTCAGTTCACACTTTTGGTTACTTTTGGTGCCTTTTCAAAAGTGACCCGCCGGAGGGGCGGAAAGGTGATTCGGCGCCACCCAGGAAAATGGATCAGCTCACAATCCCAACGCCACCCCCAACAAACCCACCAACCGCCAACGTCAAAAACTAAAAAGCCCTCCTGTCGTCTCCGTTTGGCCTTCACCCAAATCGTGACTTGTGGTGTCTGGGCTATCGCGCAGGAAGATCAAAAGCAAAAGCGAAAGCGAAAACAAAAGCTGGAGGTTGTGCGATCTCCTGTAGCAGTCCGGCTTGCCGGCGGCAGCGATCTCACGGACGCCAACGCCGGCAAGCCGGACTGCTACAGAGGTCTGTGCCCGCCGCCGAACCTGTAGGAGCAGTCGGAGGTTACGACGGCCGCGAAAGCGGTGGGTCAGCTGCAAATGTTTTATCTGATACACCACCTTCGCGGCCGTCGTAACCTCCCACTGCTACTACAAGAGGATCGGGGCGAGGCCAAGATCAATGTTCGCTTTTGATCTTGATCTTCATACGCGATAGATCAGACGCCGCAGAACGCGACTTGGGTGCAGGCCAAACGCAGACGGCGCGCAGTGGGTCGAGCGGCATGGATGCCGCGAGAGCGCTGCCAGGACATGGATGTCCGTTCAGCGCGGGCCCACGGAGCGTCGTCGGAGTGCGGGTACCCGACGAAGTCGGGCCCAACCAGGAGCAGGGCACTTTTGGTTACTTTTGGTGCCTTTTCAAAAGTGACCCGCCGGAGGGGCGGAAAGGTGATTCGGCGCCACCCAGGAAAATGGATCAGCTCACCCTCCCAACGCCAATCCCACCAAAAACCAAAAAACCAAAAAGCCCCAATTCTCACGAGCCGGGGCTTTTCGTTTTCAGCGCAACGCGACGATCAATACTTCTCGATCTTCGCCGCCGACTGCAGCTGAGACTGATACGACTCGAAGTCCTGACGCCCCTCACGGGATGCCAGGAAACGACGGTACTGCGTCTTCTCGGCATCGGTCGCCGGCGCCGCCTGATTCACGCCATTGAGGCGCACAATCACAAAGCTGCCGTCAGCCGCGGTCAGGCTGCCATAGACCGGCTTGTCCTTGCCTTCCGGCTTAGGCATACGGAACAGCGCCTGCAGCACCTGAGGATCAACACCCTCTTGACTGCGAGAAGCGGCTTCCACCACCTTCCAGTTCTGACCTTCCTGCTTGGTAGCACTGTAAGGAACCTTGCCATCACGCAGACTGGCCAGCAGCGCCTCGCCCTTGCCTTTGACGGCTTCGCTGGCGTGCTGTTTGGTCAGCTGGGCACGAATCGCGCTGGAAACCGCTTCCAGAGGCAACTGCTCCGGCTGACGGTGTTCCTTGACATGCACGACCACCGTGGTTTCCGGATCGAGCTCAAGCGCAGAACTGTTGGAACCCTCTTCCATCACTTCCTGACTGAACGCTGCCTGGATCACCGCACGGTTAGCCGCGATGCCCTCGCCGCCTTCACGACCAAACGGCGCCGTGGTCTGCACCTTCACGCCCAGATCCTGAGCAGGCTGGACCAGGTCAGACGCTTCATACGCGGCGTCTTGCAGTTTCTTGCTCGCGTCTACGTACTTCTGCTCAACCTGTTGAGACTTCAGGTCATGCGTCAGCTTGTCTTTCAGGCTGGCGAAGGTCGGGACCGACGGGGCCTCAACGCCTAGCAGCTTGATCAGGTGCCAGCCGAACTGGCTGCGAACCGGTGCCGATACCTGATCCTTGTTCAACGCATACAGTGCGTCTTCGAAGGCCGGATCATAAACACCCTTGCCGGCGTAGCCCAAGTCACCGCCCTTGGCCGACGAGCCAGGGTCCTGCGAGAACTCCTTGGCCAGTGCCGCGAAGTTTTCACCCTTGGCCAGACGCGCCTGAATCTCTTCGATCTTCGCCTTGGCCTGCGCATCGGTAGTCTTGTCGTTGACTTCGATCAGGATGTGCGCAGCGCGACGCTGCTCAGCCAGGTTGGCGATTTCTTTCTGGTACGCCGCCTGCAGGTCTTCGTCCTTCACCGACACCTTGTCGAAGAACGAGGATTTCTTCAGCTCGATGTAGTCGAGCACAACTTGCTCGGGGCTGAGGAATTCCTTGGCGTGCTGGTCGTAGTGCGCCTTGATTTCGTCGTCGGTGACCTTCACGTTCGACGGATCGGCTGGCAGCGTCAGGGTCGCGAAATCACGCGTCTGCTTTTCCAGACGAGCGAACGCGTCAACCTGTGCGTCAGTGATGAACGCACTGCCTGCGATGCCCGCACGGATCTGGCCGATCAGCATTTCCTGACCGAGGATCTGGCGGAATTGCATACGGGTGTAGCCCAACTGACGAATCACCTGATCAAAACGGTCGGCGCTGAACTTGCCATCGACCTGAAATTCAGGCGTCATCAGGATCTGCTGATCCAGCGCAGCTTCGGAGAAACCGAACTTCGCGTCGGCTGCGCCCTGCAGCAGCAGCTTGCGGTCGATCAGGCCCTTGAGGGCCGAGTCGCGCAGCATCTTCTCATTGAGCATCGCAGGATCGAAATCCTTGCCCAGTTGTTGCATCAGCTGACGGCGTTGCATTTCAACCGCCTGGCCCAGATCGGTCTGAGTGATCTCGTCGCCATTGACCTTCGCAGCATCCTGACTGTGGCTGGTGGCCCTGAAAATGGCATCGAAACCCGTCAGGGCCATCAGCGCCACGATGACCCCGATGATGGTCTTGGCAATCCAGCCTTGTGAATTGTCCCTGATATTTTGCAGCATGCGTCCCCCAGAACGGTTGTATTCGACTCACAAACCGCCGAGCGTGGGTGAAATCCGGATAGAAGAAAGGCGCATCCGAGGATGCGCCTTCTCGTCGTAACAGGTGTAACCAGTGAAGCGGGCAAAACGAACAGGGTTCGAATGTGCGTTCCCTGAGGTGACAGGCCAGCGCTTGACCAACCGCCCGTGCCGCTTCACGACCAGAACAGGGATAACCCTGTCCTGGGGATAGGCAAAGGTAAAAAAGAAACTTAGTTGACGGCTTCTTTCAGAGCTTTACCGGCTTTGAAGCCTGGTTTCTTGGCAGCTGCAATTTTCAGCGCTTCACCGGTCTGTGGGTTACGGCCGGTACGAGCAGGACGATCAGTTACGGAGAACGTGCCGAAGCCAACCAGTACAACAGAGTCGCCAGCCTTAAGAGCGCCAGTGACGGATTCGATTACTGCGTCCAGCGCACGGCCAGCAGCAGCTTTCGGGATGTCAGCGGATGCGGCGATAGCATCAATCAGTTCCGACTTGTTCACTCTAAGTCCCCTTATATCTATCTATTTTGAGTATATTTTCTAAGTTTTTTGGTGAAGCCAGACAAACGCTGAATGGCCTTCTGACGCTGCAAAGAGCCGCTTTATAACAAGGGCTCTAAAAAGCTGTCAAGGAAGGCCCCCCAGACTAATGCGTGCTAATTCTTTCCTTAGAGTCAGACTCGCGTTTTTCATCCTTTGCAACCATCTCCGGAGCCACATCCGGCAAGGGCTCCGGCGCGTATTGCAGCGCAATTTGCAGGACTTCGTCAATCCATTTAACCGGTTTGATTTGAAGATCCTGCTTGATATTGTCAGGAATTTCTTTCAAATCACGCACGTTTTCTTCTGGAATGATCACCGTTTTAATTCCACCACGGTGTGCCGCCAGCAGTTTTTCCTTCAAGCCACCAATCGCCAGAACCTGACCGCGAAGGGTGATTTCACCCGTCATTGCCACGTCCGCACGGACCGGGATCTGGGTGAGTGCCGAAACCAGTGCCGTGCACATGCCTACACCCGCGCTAGGGCCGTCTTTAGGCGTCGCCCCTTCCGGCATATGGATGTGGGTGTCGCGCTTCTCGTGGAAGTCCAGAGGGATGCCCAGGCTTTTCGCCCGACTGCGCACAACCGTCAGTGCGGCGGTGATCGATTCGACCATCACATCACCCAACGAGCCGGTCTTGATCAGCTGACCTTTACCCGGGACCACTGCCGCTTCGATGGTCAGCAATTCGCCACCCACCTGAGTCCACGCCAGGCCCGTGACTTGACCGATTTGATCCTGCTGCTCGGCAAGGCCGTAGCGGAATTTGCGTACACCGAGGAAGTTTTCGAGCATTGCAGCTGTCACCACGACCGCAAAACGCTTCTCGTGAGCATGCTCTTTGACTGCCTTACGGCAGACTTTGGCGATCTGGCGCTCCAGGCTACGCACACCAGCTTCGCGCGTGTAGTACCGGATAATGTCGCGTATGGCCTCTTCTTCGAACTCGATTTCACCTTTTTTCAGGCCATTCGCAGCGATCTGCTTCGGCGAGAGGTACTTGGTGGCGATGTTGATCTTCTCGTCTTCGGTGTAGCCCGGCAGACGGATCACTTCCATACGGTCCAGCAGCGCCGCAGGAATGTTCATCGAATTCGCGGTGCAGAGGAACATCACATCGGACAGGTCGTAATCGACCTCCAGATAGTGATCGTTAAAGTTGTGGTTCTGCTCGGGATCGAGCACTTCGAGCAGTGCTGACGCCGGGTCGCCCCGCATGTCGCTGCCCATTTTGTCGATTTCGTCGAGCAGGAACAGCGGGTTGCGCACGCCGACCTTGGTCATTTTCTGAATCAGACGGCCTGGCATCGAACCGATGTAGGTACGACGGTGACCGCGAATTTCAGCTTCGTCACGCACACCGCCCAACGCCATGCGCACGAACTTGCGGTTGGTGGCGTGAGCGATCGACTCCGCCAGCGAGGTTTTACCCACGCCAGGCGGACCGACCAGGCACAGCACCGGACCACGAATCTTCTTCACGCGCTTTTGCACGGCGAGGTATTCGAGGATCCGTTCTTTGACTTCTTCCAGACCGTAGTGATCGGCATCGAGGATGTCTTCAGCGCGCGCCAGGTCCAGACGCACCTTGCTTTGTGCCTTCCAAGGCACCTGCACCAGCCAGTCGATGTAGGAACGCACGACCGTTGCTTCAGCGGACATCGGCGACATCTGCTTGAGCTTGTTCAACTCGGCAGTGGCTTTTGTCATCGCATCTTTGGGCAGGCCAGCGGCGTCGATGCGCTTTTTCAGCTCTTCGATTTCGTTGTGGCCTTCATCGCTGTCGCCGAGTTCCTTCTGAATGGCCTTCATCTGCTCATTCAAGTAGTACTCGCGCTGACTGCGCTCCATTTGTTTTTTCACACGGCCGCGAATGCGCTTCTCGACCTGCAACAGGTCGATTTCGGCATCCAGCAACGCCAGCACGTGTTCGACACGCGCAGGCAGGTCAATGATCTCGAGGATTTCCTGCTTCTGCTCGATTTTCAGCGCCATGTGAGCTGCCATGGTATCGACCAGACGGCCCGGCTCATCAATGCTGTTGAGCGATGACAGGACCTCAGCCGGGACCTTCTTGCCCAGCTGCACATATTGTTCGAACTGCGCCAGGAGGCTGCGCACGAACACTTCGGATTCGCGGTCAGGCGCGTCGACTTCGTCGATCAGCGCGACTTCGGCACGGCAATGGCCGTCCACTTCGATGAAACGCTCTACCGAGCCACGCTGCTCACCTTCCACCAGCACCTTGACGGTGCCGTCAGGTAGCTTCAGCAGCTGCAACACAGTTGCAATCGTACCCACGCTATAAAGAGCGTCTTCACCAGGATCATCGTCTGCTGGGTTTCTTTGCGCGAGCAGCAGGATCTGCTTGTCGCCCGTCATCGCGGCCTCAAGGGCCTCGATGGACTTCTCGCGACCCACGAACAGTGGGATAACCATGTGCGGATACACCACGACATCGCGCAATGGCAAGAGAGGCAGTTCAATGGTCGTCTTCATGATTTCGCCTCTACGGCGGCCTTTAGGCCATGGACAGATAGAAATAAGCTGAAAATCAAGATGGGGGTAGATACCCAAAAAAACAAGCGTCGCTTTGAGTTAATGCGAAAGAGACGGTGAAATGCAAAAGGGGCCCGAGGGCCCCTTTCTTTTCCAGTCGCCCGGTACGAAGCCTTCCAGCTTACGCGTCGGGAGCCGCCTTGGCGGGTGGCTCGCTGTTTTCGTAGATCAACAGCGGCTTGGACGTACCTTCGATCACGCTTTCGTCGATTACCACTTTACTCACGTCGGTTTGCGACGGGATTTCGTACATGGTGTCGAGCAACACGCCTTCGAGGATGGAACGCAGACCACGGGCACCGGTCTTGCGCTCCAGCGCACGACGAGCAACCGATTTCAGCGCATCGGTGCGGAACTCGAGGTCCACACCTTCCATTTCGAACAACTTGCCGTACTGCTTGGTCAGCGCGTTCTTTGGCTCGGTCAGAATCTGCATCAACGCAGCTTCGTCCAGTTCGTCCAGGGTCGCCAGTACTGGCAGACGGCCCACGAATTCCGGGATCAGACCGAACTTGACCAAATCGTCAGGCTCGACCTCACGCAGGGATTCGCCAACCTTCTTGCCCTCTTCCTTGCTGCGCACTTCGGCGTTGAAACCGATGCCGCCCTTGGTGGAGCGATTCTGGATGACCTTTTCGAGACCCGAGAACGCACCGCCGCAGATAAACAGGATGTTGCGCGTGTCAACCTGCAGGAATTCCTGCTGTGGATGCTTGCGACCGCCCTGCGGCGGAACGGAAGCCACAGTACCTTCGATCAGTTTCAGCAAGGCTTGTTGCACGCCCTCGCCGGACACGTCACGCGTAATCGAAGGGTTGTCGGATTTGCGGGAGATCTTGTCGATCTCGTCGATGTAGACAATACCCATCTGGGCCTTCTCGACATCGTAATCGCATTTCTGCAACAGCTTCTGGATGATGTTTTCCACGTCCTCACCCACATAACCGGCTTCGGTCAGGGTGGTGGCGTCGGCGATGGTGAACGGTACGTTGAGCAAACGCGCCAGCGTTTCCGCCAGCAGGGTCTTGCCGGAGCCCGTAGGGCCGATCAGCAGGATGTTGCTCTTGCCCAGTTCAACGTCGTCATTTTTCTTGTCGCGCTGGTTCAGACGCTTGTAGTGGTTGTACACCGCTACTGCGAGAACCTTTTTGGCACGCTCTTGACCAATGACGTACTGGTCAAGGATGCCGCTGATTTCTTTAGGCGATGGTAATTTATGCGCGCTGCTTTCTGCCTGTGCTTCCTGCACCTCCTCGCGGATGATGTCATTGCACAGGTCGACGCACTCGTCACAGATAAATACCGAGGGGCCGGCAATCAACTTGCGTACTTCATGCTGGCTTTTGCCGCAGAAGGAGCAATAAAGCAGTTTGCCGTTGTCCTCGCCGTTGCGGGTGTCAGTCATTCGATCGATCCAATCCGGTAGGCTTGCAACACAAGATGAAGGCAATTGCGGGCTTTTTCAAGTCCGCAGGCGGTAAGGACGTGCCGACCGCCTGGGATTACTGCCTATCAAGCAATCATTTGATCATTTGACGTTTGTCGAGCACCGAGTCCACCAGACCATATTCAGCAGCGCGTTCGGCGCTCATGAAATTGTCGCGGTTGGTGTCGCGCTCAATGGCTTCCAGAGACTGGCCCGTATGGTAGGCCAGCAGCTCGTTCAGACGCTGGCGAATGTACAGGATTTCCTTGGCATGAATGTCGATGTCCGACGCCTGCCCCTGGAAACCGCCCAGTGGCTGGTGAATCATCACGCGGGAGTTAGGCAGCGCGAAACGCTTGCCCTTGGCACCGCCTGCCAGCAGGAAAGCGCCCATGCTGCACGCCTGCCCCATGACCGTCGTTGACACGTCCGGCTTGATGAACTGCATGGTGTCGTAAATTGCCATGCCGGCAGTCACCGAACCACCAGGGGAGTTGATGTAGAGATGGATGTCCTTGTCCGGGTTTTCCGCTTCAAGGAACAGCAGTTGCGCCGAGATCAGGTTGGCCATGTAGTCTTCAACCGGACCGACCAGGAAGATGACGCGTTCCTTGAGCAGGCGGGAGTAGATGTCATAGGCGCGTTCGCCACGGGCGGACTGCTCGATAACCATCGGGACCAGGCCGCCAGCGGCCTGGATGTCAGAGTTCTGCTGAATATAAGAATTGCGGGACATGTCTCGCATTCACTCCCAAATAGTCATGTCTTGAATACGCATAAGCCAGCGCGAAGGCTGGCTTATGGTGTTTTCGAACGAGAGAAAGAAATCAGTCGGCTTGTGGAGCTTCTACCGGCTTGACTGCTTCTTCGTACGAGACCGCTTTATCGGTCACGCTCGCTTTCTGCAAAACAGTATCCACAACTTGCTCTTCCAGCACAACCGAACGCACTTCGTTCATTTGCTGTTCGTTCTTGTAGTACCAGGCCACAACCTGCTCAGGCTCCTGGTAAGCGGAAGCCATTTCCTGGATCAGCTCGCGAACGCGGGCTTCGTCAGGCTTGAGGTCGAACTGCTTGACGACTTCAGCAACGATCAGACCCAGCTCTACGCGGCGCTTGGCCTGCTCTTCGAACAGCTCAGCCGGCAGTTGATCAGGCTTGATGTTGCCGCCGAACTGTTGAACGGCCTGAACGCGCAGACGGTTCACTTCGTTTTCCAGCAGTGCTTTAGGCACGTCGATCGGGTTGGCAGCCAGCAGACCGTCCATGACCTGATTCTTGACCTTGGACTTGATGGCCTGACGCAGCTCGCGCTCCATGTTCTTGCGAACTTCGGTGCGGAAGCCTTCGATACCGGTTTCCTTGATGCCGAACTGATTGAAGAACGTTTCGTTCAGCTCAGGCAGGGTCGGTGCCGACACGGTGTTCACGGTAACGGTGAACTCTGCGGTTTTGCCAGCCAGTTCCAGATTCTGATAATCCTCTGGGAACGTCAGGTTCAGAACGCGCTCTTCGCCCGCTTTGGCGCCAACCAGGCCTTCTTCGAAACCAGGGATCATGCGACCCGAGCCCAGTACCAACTGAGTGCCAGTCGCCGAGCCGCCAGCGAATGCTTCGCCGTCGATCTTGCCCACGAAGTCGATGTTCAGCTGGTCTTCGTTCTCGGCAGCACGATCAGCCACTTCAAAACGGACGTTCTGCTTGCGCAGGATTTCCAGCATGTTGTCCAGATCGGAGTCAGCGACGTCGGCAGACAGACGCTCTACGGATACGGACTCGAAACCGGCAACAGAGAATTCAGGGAACACTTCGAACGTGGCGACGTACTCGAGGTCCTTGCCTTTTTCGAAGGTTTTTGGCTCGACGGAAGGTGCGCCGGCCGGGTTCAGCTTTTGCTCTACGACAGCTTCGTAGAAGGTCGCCTGGATCAGGTCGCCCAAAGCTTCCTGACGAGCACCGTCTTCATAACGCTGGCGGATCACGCTCATAGGCACTTTGCCAGGGCGGAAGCCCGGGATCTTGGCTTTACGTGCGGTCTGCTGCAGACGCTTGTTGACTTCGGTCTCGATGCGCTCAGCTGGCACGCCAATGGTCATGCGGCGCTCGAGAGCGGAAGTGTTTTCAACAGAAACTTGCATGGATATTCCTCGTTGCACAGACGTTAGCCGGCCGTTTCCGACCCCAGAATCAAGGGCAAGCATTCTAGTGGGTCAAACTCAAGAAGTCACCCTACTGAACAAGGGTAAATACAGTGGAATGCAACCAGAGAAGAAAGGATGAAGGTTTATACCCTCACAAGCGGTCTGGAACGCGCCTGACGCGTACCTATATAAAGGAAGCGAAGCACGACCGAATGTCGATCCAATCCCTGGAAACACTCCGGATGAGCCTGCCAAAGACCGCATGACAGGCTCGATCCAGCATGAAACCAATACGCTGAAACAAAAAAAGCCGCACTAGGCGGCTTTTCGATCCCGTTGAAGGCTGATGGCACTTCTCAGGGTTTGTAGCTGGTGCGGACGGAGAGACTCGAACTCTCACACCTTGCGGCGCTGGAACCTAAATCCAGTGTGTCTACCAATTCCACCACATCCGCGTTTTGAAGCGCTTAAAGCAAAGGCGCCAGATTATGCATCTGGCGCCTTCTTCGAATATGGGGTGGACGAAGGGGATCGAACCCTCGACAACGGGAGTCACAATCCCGTGCTCTACCAACTGAGCTACGCCCACCATATTGCGTTGTAACCGACGCATTCAACTTGAATGCTACTTGTGCCAAAGCTGCCGTTAATGGCGCACCCGGCAGGACTCGAACCTGCGACCATCCGCTTAGAAGGCGGATGCTCTATCCAGCTGAGCTACGGGCGCTTATTTAATCTGCGTCTTGCGACGGCAAATTAAGAGCTTTCAATCACGCTGAGCCGATCTGAACTCTACCTGACTTAATCAACCTTTCGACCTGATCAACCGCTTCCGGCTTATCCTGTGTAGGGTTGTGCCCGACAAGTGCGACGAATCTTATAGACGGTCCGAAAGGTCGTCAACACTTTTTTCTAAAAAATTCAGTTAATTAAAGGGGTTAGCTTATTAAGCAGACCAACCGCCTTTGCCCTTGCGTCAGGTCATGCGAGAATGCGCGCTCTTTTTCCCTCCCTTCCGATGGTTAATCACGCGTAATGACTGCAAAACTAATAGACGGCAAAGCGATCGCAGCCAACCTGCGCCAGCAGATCGCCCAACGAGTCGCCGAACGTCGCGAGCAAGGGCTGCGCACGCCGGGCCTCGCGGTGATTCTGGTCGGCAGCGACCCCGCCTCTCAGGTTTACGTCTCGCACAAACGCAAAGACTGCGAAGAAGTCGGCTTCATCTCCCGCGCTTACGACCTGCCCAGCGAAACCACCCAGACCGAACTGACCGATCTGATCGACAGCCTCAATGACGATCCGGCCATCGACGGCATCCTGCTGCAGCTGCCGCTGCCTGAGCACCTGGAATCCTCCAGCCTGCTGGAGCGCATTCGTCCCGACAAGGACGTCGACGGTTTCCACCCGTATAACGTCGGCCGTCTGGCCCAGCGCATCCCGCTGCTGCGCCCGTGCACACCCAAAGGCATCATGACCTTGCTGGAAAGCACCGGCGTCGACCTGTACGGCAAGGATGCGGTGGTGGTTGGCGCCTCCAACATTGTCGGGCGTCCGATGGCCATGGAGTTGCTGCTGGCGGGCTGCACCGTCACCGTGACCCATCGCTTCACTCAGGATCTGGCCGGGCATGTCGGCCGTGCCGACCTGGTGGTCGTGGCCGCTGGCAAACCGGGCCTGGTCAAGGGCGAATGGATCAAGGACGGCGCGATCGTCATCGACGTGGGCATTAACCGTCAGGACGATGGAAAACTGGTGGGTGACGTGGTTTACGAGACCGCCCTGCCCCGCGCCGGCTGGATCACGCCGGTTCCGGGCGGTGTAGGCCCGATGACCCGCGCTTGCCTGCTTGAGAACACGCTGTACGCTGCAGAAACCCTGCACGGCTGATTACAAACAGCGCAAACGAAAACGGCACCCGAGGGTGCCGTTTTTTGTTCCGCTACTGCTTACTTCTTCGCGGCTTCCCAGCTCTTCAGGAGATCGGAGTACGCGATGGTTTCGCCCTTCGGCTTCTCGTTAGCCAGTTTGCGTTGTGGCGCGAGGAATGCACCGTTGCTCTTCTCAGCCTTGGTGTACCACTCTTCAGCCGAGGTCTCCGGGTTCATCTTCGGCGCACAGCCGCTGGCGTCCTGGACCTTGGAGCGCTCGATGCGGGTCATGATTGCATCCTGATCCTTGGCCAGACCGTCGAGCGCTGCCTGCGCAGATTTCTCGCCGGTGACGGCTTCAGCCACGTGACTCCACCACAGCTGTGCCAGTTTCGGATAATCCGGAACGTTGGTGCCGGTCGGTGACCACTGCACGCGGGCCGGGCTGCGGTAGAACTCCACCAGACCACCGAGTTTCGGCGCCAGTGCGGTCATCTCCTTGGAGTTGATGTCCGACTCACGAATTGGGGTCAGGCCGACGATGGTTTTCTTCAGCGACACCGATTTCGAGGTCACGAACTGCGCATAGAGCCAAGCCGCCAGACGCTTCTTCTCTTCGGTGGACTTGAGGAAGGTCCACGAACCCACGTCCTGATAGCCCAGCTTCATGCCTTCTTTCCAGTACGGGCCTTTAGGCGAAGGCGCCATCCGCCATTTCGGCGTGCCGTCGGCGTTCATCACCGGCAGGCCTGGCTTGGTCATGTCGGCCGTGAAGGCGGTGTACCAGAAAATCTGCTGAGCGACGTTGCCCTGAGACGGCACCGGACCCGATTCGGAGAAGGTCATGCCCGCCGCTTCAGGCGGTGCGTAGGCCTTCAGCCAGTCGATGTATTTCTGTGTGGCGTACACAGCGGCCGGGCCGTTGGTGTCGCCACCGCGGGTGATGCTCGAACCGACCGGATGGCAGTCCTCTACGCGAATGCCCCACTCGTCCACCGGCAGGCCGTTCGGCAAGCCTTTATCGCCGCTGCCTGCCATGGAGAACCAGGCATCGGTGAAGCGCCAGCCCAACGACGGGTCTTTCTTGCCGTAGTCCATGTGGCCATAGACTTTCTTGCCGTCGATTTCCTTGACGTCTTCGCTGAAGAACTTGGCGATGTCTTCGTACGCCGACCAGTTCACCGGAACGCCCAGTTCATAGCCGTATTTGGCTTTGAATTTTTCTTTCAGGTCAGGACGCTCGAACCAGTCGGCACGGAACCAGTAGAGGTTGGCGAACTGCTGGTCTGGCAGTTGATACAGTTTGGCCGGGGTGATGACCTTGCCCGAGGCATCTTTGACTTCAGGCGAGGTGGTGAACGAGGTGCCGATGAAGTCCTTGATGTCCAGCGTAGGCGAGGTGACTTTTGCACCTTCGGGGCTGGCCATCAGGTCGGTCAGGGACAGCGCCTTGCCATAACGGAAATGGGTACCGATCAAGTCGGAGTCGTTGACCCAACCGTCATAGATACTTTTGTCGGACTGCATGGCCGTCTGCAGCTTCTCAATGACGTCACCTTCCTGCAGCAGGTCGTGGGTCACTTTGATGCCGGTGATTTCGGTGAAGGCTTTGGCCAGGGTTTTCGATTCATATTCATGGGTGGTCAAGGTTTCGGAAACCACCTTGATGTCCATGCCGCGGAACGGTTCGGCAGCCTTGATGAACCACTCCAGTTCCTTGAGCTGGTCAGCGTCGGACAGGGTCGTCGGCTTGAATTCGCTGACCGCCCACTTCTTGGCTGCGTCTTCATACTGATCGGCCCATGCCGAAACGCTCAATCCGCTGAGCATCACCATCGTTGCTACCGTCACACTATGTCGCAGCTTGTTTTTCTTATTGAACATAGACACCTCCAGTGTTGATTCTTATGTATTCCTGCTTTGCCTTTGCTTTGTAGGAGCGCGCTTGCCCGCGATGGGGAGTGCCCGTTGACGCATCGTTCGCAGACAGACCGCAATCGCGGGCAAGCGCGCTCCTACACCAGAACGCGTTTCAGACCTTCAACCCCAACGCATTACCACCAACAACCAAACCAGGGACAGCCCTGAGGCGACCCAAATGCTCCAGTCGGTTGCACCAATCACCAGCAGATGAAGGTAGGCGCTTCCGAGAAGACCGATGAACAACCGGTCGCCACGGGTGGTGGCAATCGGCAGAAAACCGCGACGTTCAATGCTCGCCGAGCGCAGCTCCCAGACGGTCATCGCAACCAGGATGGCAGCGATGGACGCAAAGAAAATGGCGGTCGGCAGTGTCCAGGACATCCACTCCATTTTTCGACTCCTCAGACACGACCAAGGGCAAAACCCTTGACCACGTGATTACGAACGAACCAGATCACCAGCATGCCCGGCAGGATGGTCAACACCCCCGCTGCCGCGAGCACACCCCAGTCGATCCCCGAGGCCGACACCGTACGCGTCATGACGGCGGCGATCGGCTTGGCGTTGACCGATGTCAGGGTGCGCGCCAGCAACAGCTCGACCCAGGAAAACATGAAGCAGAAGAACGCTGTCACCCCGATGCCCGAACCAATCAACGGGATGAAAATCTTGCCGAAGAACTTGGGAAAGCTGTAACCGTCGATGTAGGCCGTTTCGTCGATCTCCTTCGGTACACCGGACATGAACCCTTCAAGAATCCACACCGCCAGCGGCACGTTGAACAGGCAGTGCGCCAAGGCGACGGCGATGTGGGTGTCGAACAGGCCGATGGACGAATAGAGCTGGAAGAACGGCAGCAAAAACACCGCCGGTGGCGCCATACGGTTGGTCAGCAACCAGAAGAACAGGTGCTTGTCGCCGAGGAAACGATAGCGTGAAAACGCATAAGCCGCTGGCAAAGCCACACTCAGCGATATCACGGTATTCAGGCAAACGTAGTACAGCGAGTTGATGTAGCCGCTGTACCAGCTTTCATCGGTGAAGATGACTTTGTAGTTCGCCCAGGTGAAATCCTGCGGAAACAGGGTCAGACCGCCAAGGATTTCGGTGTTGGTCTTGAACGACATGTTCACCAGCCAGTAGATCGGCACCAGCAGAAACAGCAGGTAGATCCACAACGGCACAATTTTTTTCCACGGCAGCTTTTCGCGCTTGTTCATGAGCCGCTCCTCAGTTCTTTTCGCCGTGGGTCATCGCGGTGTAGAACACCCACGACACCAACAGAATGATCAGGAAATACACCAGCGAGAATGCCGCCGCCGGCCCCAGGTCGAACTGCCCCAGCGCCATGGTGGTCAGGGTCTGGCTGAGGAAGGTCGTTGAGTTGCCCGGACCGCCCCCGGTGAGCACGAACGGCTCGGTGTAAATCATGAAGCTGTCCATGAACCGCAACATCACCGCGATCAGCAGCACGCTTTTCATTTTCGGCAGCTGGATGTGCCGGAAAATCGCCCAGTTCGAGGCCCGGTCAATACGGGCCGCCTGGTAGTACACATCCGGAATCGCGCGCAGACCCGAGTAGCAGAGCAACGCCACCAGCGAGGTCCAGTGCCAGACGTCGATGATCAGCACCGTCACCCAGGCATCCGACGCATTGGCGGCGTAGTTGTAGCTGATGCCCAGCACGTTATTGAGAAACCAGCCCAACAGGCCGATGTCGCCACGGCCAAAGATCTGCCAGATGGTGCCGACCACGTTGAAAGGGATCAGCAGCGGAATGGTCATGACGATCAGGCACACGGAAGACCAGCGGCCCTTGGTCGGCATGGTCAGTGCGATGGCGATGCCCAGCGGGATTTCGATCAGCAGCACACACGCCGAATAGATGAATTGACGCAGCAGCGAGTCATGCAGGCGCGGGTCCTGCAGCACTTGCCTGAACCAGTCGGTGCCGACGAAGTAGCGGCTGGACTGGTCAAAAATGTCCTGCACCGAATAGTTGACCACGGTCATCATCGGAATGATGGCGCTGAACGCCACCAGCAGAAACACCGGCAGCACCAACCACCAGGCTTTGTTGTTCTGCACCTTACTCATGGGGCACCTCGCTGGCCGAGGCTTGATTCGCGTCGGCTTCCAGCAGAAATTCGTCGGCGTACAACATCAGCCATTGGGACGGGAAACTGATCCAGGCCTGGCCTTGCGGCACGGGCTTGTCTTCCGGCAGGCGGACTTTCAGCGATTGTCCGGCCAGGTTCAGGGTGAGGATCTTGTAGGTGCCCAAGTCTTCGACGTAGGTCACGTCGGCGCACATGGCGTCTTCGAACGGACCGTCCCAGACGTGTACAAACTCCGGACGAATCCCGACCTTGAGCGTCTTCCACTGGGTGGCCGCCAGACGCTGTTGCAAGGCGTCCGACAACGGCAGATGAATGCCGCCAAACCCCACGCCTCCCGCTTGCGGCTTGACCTCGATCAGGTTCATGCCGGGGCTGCCGATGAAGTAACCGACAAACGTGTGATGCGGCTTTTCGAACAGCTCGCGCGGCGTGCCGAACTGCACGATCTGGCCGCCATACATCACCGCAATCTTGTCGGCGAAGGTCGACGCCTCCAGCTGATCGTGGGTGACGTAGACCATGGTGATGTTGAACTGCTCGTGGATCTGCTTGAGTTTGCGCCGCAGCTTCCACTTCAGGTGCGGGTCGATCACGGTCAATGGCTCGTCGAACAGAATCGCCGAAACGTCGTCACGCACCAGACCGCGTCCCATCGACACTTTCTGCTTTTCGTCAGCGGTCAGGCCCTTGGCCTTTTTCTTCAGCAGCGGTTGCAGGTCCAGGACATCGGCGATTTCCTGCACCTTGGTCTGAATCTTCGCTTCCGCCATGCCCTGATTGCGCAATGGGAACGCGAGGTTGTCGTACACCGTCATGGTGTCGTAGACCACGGGGAACTGGAACACCTGAGCAATGTTGCGCTGCTCGGGCGACATGTCGTTCACCACCGTGGAGTCGAACATCACCTTGCCTTCCGACGGGCTGAGCAGGCCGGAAATGATGTTGAGCAACGTCGATTTGCCGCAGCCGGAAGGGCCGAGCAACGCGTAAGCGCCGCCCTGCTCCCAGATGTGAGTCATCTCGCGAATGGCATAGTCTTCAGGGCCGCTCGGCGTGGCGCTGTAACTGTGTGCGAGTTGTTGCAAGCGGATCTCGGCCATCAGGCAACCCTCGCCATGCGCAGGCCCGGCGCCTGAATAAGGCCGCCCTGCTGATCGAATACGAACAGTTTATGAGTCGGGATGTACACGCGGATCGGCGTATCGACGTCGTACTCGTGAACACCCGGCAGGTGCAGCACCAGCGAAAAATGCTCGTTGCGCACATGCAGGAAGGTTTCCGAACCGCTGATTTCAGCGAGTTCCACGGTCACCGCCAGTTCGAGGTCGTCGTCGTTGGACGGCACCAGGCTCAGGTGGCTGGGGCGCACGCCGAAGCCGTATTCGCCATCGCCGATCGTGCGCAGGTCGACGTTCAGCGGGAAGTGCACGAAGTTGGCGAAGCTCACTTCGTTGCCATCGATGCGGCCCGGCATGAGATTGATCGGCGGCTCGGAGAACAGCTCGGCCGCGAGCACGGTTTTCGGCTGGTGGTAGACCTCAGGCGTCCTGCCGCTCTGGATCAAACGGCCTTCGTGCAGGATCGTCGTCGTCCCGCCCAGCGCCAAGGCCTCGTTGGGCTCGGTGGTCGCATACACCGCGATGGTGTTGCGGGTCTCGAACAACTGGCGCATTTCCTGACGCAGCTCTTCGCGCAGCTTGTAGTCGAGGTTGACCAGCGGCTCGTCGAACAGGATCAGCTCGGCGTCCTTGACGAGCGCGCGAGCCATGGCCGTGCGCTGTTGCTGACCGCCTGAGAGCTCAAGTGGGTAACGGGTGAGGAATTTTTCGATCCGCAGCATCTTGGCGGTTTCCCGCACGCGGCTTTCGATTTCGTCCTTCGACATCTTCGCCTGACGCAGGGGCGAGGCAATGTTGTCGAAAACGGTCATGCTCGGGTAGTTGATGAACTGCTGGTAAACCATGGAGACGTTGCGATGACGCACCGCAACCTGGGTGACATCTTTGCCATTCATCAGTACTCGGCCGCTGTCTGGCTTGTCCAGACCGGCCATCAAGCGCATCAGGCTGGTTTTGCCTGATAAGGTGCGCCCCAGCAATACGTTGAATGAGCCGGGTTCGAAGCTCAGCGAAGCATCATCGATCCAGATCTGACCGTCGACTGCGCGGCTGACGTGCTCAAGCGTGAGAGACATGGCGTGCCCTTTTATCTGTTCTTATTAGGGTGTTGCTCAGGGTGTAGCGTGTTCAGGTCATGACATTCGTCGACCGGTTGTTGAATAGCGACAATCGTGCCAATCCACGTTCGTTATCGCGCGCTTCGGCCAGAGGCCCGAGATAGAGCCATCAGCGCGTCTGGCGGAACAAAACCATATTCGTTGCTGAACATAAGTGAACAGAAAATACTGAACACCTGAACAAAATGAACATTGACTTTGAACAATCCTGAACAACAATGGGTGAACGTTTCGAGCACGGATGCTCTGCCAAAGCCGTATCCCAAAAACAATAAAAGAACTCGGACGGAGCCTTTTCATGGCCACACCAGGCGCATCCATCGCTCACGACACCATCATTCAGGACTCCTGGGCCCGTTGCCGCGAGTTCGGCCTTGACCATCAGTCACGCCCTGCTTTCGGCCGCTTGCCGGAACCACAGGTTTCGCAGTTGCTGGAACGGCATCACTCGCTGGTGCAGACCACCCATCAGCAGGTCCTGCCGTTCTACGAAAACATCCTGAGCAACTCCAATTGCCTGATTCTTCTGGCCGACCAGCAAGGCCAGGTGCTCAACTCCTGGGGCACCAAGCGCTTTGTAGAACCGGCTCAGCAAATGGGCTTCGTCGCCGGCGCCAGTTGGCTCGAGCAGGGTGTAGGCACCAATGCCATTGGTACGGCGCTGGCCTGTGAACAGGCCGTTCACATTGAACACGATGAACACTTTCTCAAGGCCAACCGCTTCATGACCGGCTCGGCCGCGCCGATTTTCGATGCGTCGCGGCGCATGATCGCGGTGCTCGATGTGTCCAGCGACAGCTTCCTGCCGCCTTCCCACACGCTCGGGATGGTGAAGATGATGAGCCAGACCATCGAAAACCGCCTGATCCTCGACCAGTTCCAGCACACGCACTTTCAGCTGACCTTCAACACCGGCCTGAACAACCTCGACAGTCAGTGGGCGGGCCTGCTCGTGTTCGATGAAAGCGGCCGCATCCTCTGCGCCAACCGCCGCGCCGACAACCTGCTGGGGGTCAGCCTGTTGCGGGCCAATATCGAAGACCTGTTCAAGGCGCCGATTGCCCATCTGCTGGATCAGCAGGAAGGCCAAGCGTTTCCCCTCCAGGCGTCGGGGCATAACCGCTTTCATTGCCTGATCAAGCGGCCGAAGGCACCGGTGCTGAAATTCAGGACCGTGCAGACGCCGAAAAAAGCCGAACCCAGCGTTGGTTCCTCGGCGTTTAGCGGGTTGAGCCATGGGGATGAGAAGGTCGAAAGAGCAGCGCGTCAGGCGCAGCGTCTCTTGGAGAAAAACGTTCCGCTGCTGATCCTCGGAGAGACCGGCGCGGGCAAAGAGGTGTTCGTCAAAGCCCTGCACCACGCCAGTTCGCGGGCTGACCAACCGTTGATCGCGGTGAACTGCGCCGCCATTCCTTCCGAGTTGGTGGAGGCCGAGTTGTTCGGTTACGAAAAAGGGGCGTTTACCGGGGCCCACCATAAAGGCAGCATCGGGCTGATTCGCAAGGCCGACAAAGGCACGTTGTTTCTGGACGAGATCGGCGACATGCCCCTCCCCGTTCAGGCGCGCCTTTTGAGGGTGTTGCAGGAGCGCTGCGTTCAGCCGCTGGGCAGCAGCGAGTTGTTTCCGGTGGATATCCGGGTCATCTCCGCCACGCACTGCTCATTGCGCGAACAGGTGCAGAGCGGCCGTTTCCGTCAGGACCTCTACTACCGCATCAGCGGGCTTAACCTTGAACTCCCGCCGCTGAGGGAACGGACCGACAAGGCCGCGCTGGTCCAGGCGATCTGGGAGCAGCATCGCGAACCGCAACAGACGGCGGGCTTCGAGCCATCGGTCCTGGCGTTGTTCGAGCGTCATCCCTGGCCGGGCAACTTGCGGCAGTTGAGCAACGTGATTCAGGTCGCGCTGGCACTGGCCGACGATCAGCCGATCTCCACCGAGCATTTACCGGAGGATTTCTTCGCCGATCTGGACATGGACGCCGAGCAAAACGAGCAGGAGACCCCGTTCAACCGCAGGGCCGCGCTGGATACGCCGGAGGAATTGAACGAGCTGTTGCAGGCGGCCGGAGGGAATATTTCGCAGCTGGCCAAGCGTTTGGGGGTTAGCCGCAATACGCTGTACAAGCGGTTGCGTGAGCAGGGGTTCTGATCGGGAGGGGCAGCGTTCGGCCCGACGTCATCGCGAATGAATTCGCTCCCACAGTTGAAATGCGATCAACCTGTGGGAGCGAATTCATTCGCGAATCGGTATAACAGGCGCTGATGTGTCAGGCGGTGAGGATCAATCCGCCAACCGCCACGTCGTTGCGCCCTTCCCGTCTTCCAGCACTACGCCCATGGCGGTGAGCTGGTCGCGAATGCGGTCGGATTCGGCCCAGTTCTTGTCGGCGCGGGCTTGCAGACGCGCGGCAATCAGCGCCTCCACTTCCGCCGCGTCGACACGACCTTCGGCCCCCGCACGCAGGAAGTCGTCCGCCTCGAGCTGCAACACACCGAGCACACTGGCAAGTTGCTTCAGACGCGCCGCCAGACCGGCTGCGGCGTTGACATCGCTGTCGCGCAGGCGGTTGATCTCGCGCACCATCTCGAACAGCACAGCGCAGGCTTCCGGCGTGCCGAAGTCGTCGTTCATGGCCGCCGAGAAACGCTCCACGAACGCTTCGCCGCCGGCAGGCTCGGCAACCGGCAAGCCTTTGAGCGCGTGGTAGAAACGCTCCAGCGCGCCCTTCGACTCTTTCAGGCTGTCCTCGGAGTAGTTGATCGCGCTGCGGTAGTGGCTCGACACGAGCAGATAACGCACCACTTCCGGAGAGTATTTATCCAGCACGTCGCGGATGGTGAAGAAGTTGTTCAAGGACTTGGACATCTTCTCGCCATTGATGCGGATCATGCCGCAGTGCATCCAGGCGTTGGCGTAAGTCTTGCCGGTGGCCGCTTCGCTCTGGGCAATTTCGTTTTCATGGTGCGGGAATTCCAGATCGCTGCCGCCGCCATGAATGTCGAACGTCTCACCCAGGCAGCAGGTGGACATCACGGAGCATTCGATGTGCCAGCCCGGACGGCCCGGACCCCATGGCGATTCCCAGCTGGGTTCGCCCGGTTTGACGCCTTTCCAGAGCACGAAGTCCAGCGGATCGTCTTTGGCTTCATCGACTTCGATCCGCGCGCCGATGCGCAGGTCTTCGATCTTCTTGCGCGACAGCTTGCCGTAGCCCAGAAACTTGCCGACGCGGTAGTACACGTCGCCATTGCCCGGCGCGTAGGCATAACCTTTATCGATCAGGCTCTGGATCATGTCGTGCATGCCGCCGATGTAGTCGGTGGCACGCGGCTCCATGTCCGGCTTGAGAATGTTCAGGCGCGCTTCGTCCTCGTGCATGGCATCGATCATGCGCGCCGTCAGGGCATCGAACGCTTCGCCGTTTTCACGGGCGCGATTGATGATCTTGTCGTCGATGTCGGTGATGTTGCGCACGTAGGTCAGGTCATACCCGCTGAAACGCAGCCAGCGCGTGACCAGATCGAACGCGACCATGCTGCGGCCGTGGCCCAGGTGGCAGTAGTCGTACACGGTCATGCCGCAGACGTACATGCGCACCTTGTTGCCATCCAGAGGCTTGAAGACTTCTTTGCTCTTGGTGAGCGTGTTGTAGATAGAAAGCACGGCTATTCCTTATTGACCCCAGGAATCACGCAGGGTCACGGTACGGTTGAATACCGGATGACCAGGTTTGGAGTCCTTGATGTCAGCCACGAAGTAACCTTCGCGCTCGAACTGGAAACGGTCTTCCGGCTGTGCGTCGCCCAGCGAAGGCTCGGCACGACAACCGGTGAGTACCTGCAGAGAGTCGGGGTTGATGTTGTCCAGGAAGCTGGCGCCATCTTCGGCTTTCTCAGGGTTGGCGGAACGGAACAGACGGTCGTAAAGACGCACCTCACACTCAACGCTTTGCGCCGCAGGCACCCAGTGCACCACGCCTTTGACCTTGCGGCCCTCAGGGTTCTTGCCCAGGGTGTCCGGATCGTAGGAGCAACGCAGCTCGACGATGTTGCCGTCGGCGTCCTTGATGGCCTCGTCGGCACGGATCACGTAGCTGCCGCGCAGGCGCACTTCACCGTTAGGCTCAAGACGCTTGTAGCCTTTTGGCGGTTCTTCCATGAAGTCATCGCGGTCGATGTAGATTTCACGGCCGAACGGCAGCTTGCGCACGCCCAGTTCTTCTTTCTGCGGATGACGCGGCAGTTCGAGGTGATCGACCTTGTCTTCCGGGTAGTTGGTGATCACCACTTTCAAGGGACGCAGCACGCACATGGCGCGCGGCGCGTTGTGGTCCAGGTCCTGACGGATGCTGAATTCGAGCATGCCGAAGTCGACCACGCCGTCTGAGCGGTTGGTGCCGATCATTTCGCAGAAGTTGCGGATCGACGCCGGGGTGTAGCCACGACGGCGGAAGCCCGACAGGGTCGACATGCGCGGGTCGTCCCAGCCATTGACGTGTTTCTCATCGACCAGTTGCTTGAGCTTGCGCTTGCTGGTGATGGTGTAGTTCAGGTTCAGGCGCGAGAATTCGTACTGGCGCGGCTTGCACGGCACCGGCAGGTTATCCAGGAACCAGTCGTACAGCGGACGATGGCTTTCGAACTCCAGGGTGCAGATCGAGTGCGTGATGCCTTCGATGGCATCCGACTGCCCGTGGGTGAAGTCATAGATCGGGTAGATGCACCATTTGTCGCCGGTCTGGTGGTGATGGGCGTGACGAATGCGGTACAGGATTGGGTCGCGCAGGTTCATGTTCGGCGACGCCATGTCGATCTTGGCGCGCAACACGCGGGCGCCGTCCTCGAACTCACCGGCTTTCATGCGGGCGAACAGGTCCAGGTTTTCCTCGACGCTGCGCTCGCGGAACGGGCTGTTCTTGCCAGGCTCGGTCAGGGTTCCACGGTATTCGCGCGCCTGCTCAGGGGTCAGGTCGTCGACATAAGCCTTGCCAGCCTTGATCAGCTCGACCGCCCAGTCGTGCAACTGGTCGAAATACTGCGAGGCATAACGCACTTCACCGGACCATTCGAAGCCCAGCCATTTGACGTCGCTTTCGATCGCGTCGATGTATTCCTGGTCTTCCTTGGCCGGGTTGGTGTCATCGAAACGCAAGTGCGTGACACCGCCGAACTCCTGAGCCAGACCAAAGTTGACGCAGATCGACTTGGCATGACCGATGTGCAGGTAGCCGTTGGGCTCCGGCGGGAAACGGGTCACGATCTTGGTGTGCTTGCCCGAATCCAGGTCTGCCTGCACGATCGGGCGCAGGAAGTTGGTGGGAATTGCAGGGCCTGCCTTGGTGTTGGCATTAGCGTCTTGAGTGGGCTTGCTCATAGGATCCTTGAAAACCTGACAGTCTTGGCCAGGGTAGGCCGAATAAATCAAAGCGCCTATCATAGCCGAACCTGTCAAGCCCCTGACAGCGCGCAGTGACAAAACTGCCGAGATACGCCATCGGTCATTTGAGGCGGCGACTTAACAGCGACTACCCGTTAAGCGACTAGCCTCTGTAAACTGCGCGTCTGGGTGAAATCGTCGGCATTTATTACGCTGCAGGCCGCGATCGACACGTCCAACCACGAATTCCAAAAGAGCGACTCGCACATGTCCAAAGTAAAACTGACCACCAACCACGGTGAAATCGTCCTGCAACTGAACGCCGAAAAAGCGCCGATCACGGTCGCCAACTTCGTTGAGTACGTTAATGCCGGTCATTACACCAATACGGTGTTCCACCGCGTTATCGGCAACTTCATGATCCAGGGCGGCGGTTTCGAGCCAGGCATGAAAGAGAAGAAAGACAAGCGCCCAAGCATCCAGAACGAAGCCGACAACGGCCTGCCGAACAAGAAGTACTCGGTGGCCATGGCCCGTACCATGGAGCCGCATTCGGCCTCCGCGCAGTTCTTCATCAACGTTGCTGACAACAGCTTCCTGAACCACAGCGCCAAGACCGTTCAGGGCTGGGGCTATGCGGTCTTCGGTGAAGTGATCGAAGGTCAGGACATCGTCGACAAGATCAAGGCCGTTGCCACCACGTCCAAGGCTGGCCACCAGGACGTTCCTGCTGATGACGTGATCATCGAGAAAGCAGAGATCGTTGAGTGATACTGCTGATCTCCGATCTGCATCTGGAAGAAGGACGCCCGGACATTACCCGGGCGTTTCTGGATCTACTGACTGACCGCGCCCGTGGCGCCGAGTCGCTATATATCCTCGGAGATTTTTTCGAAGCCTGGATCGGCGATGACGCGATGTCGCCCTTCCAGCGCTCGATCTGCGAGGCCCTGCGCGCTTTGAGCGACAGCGGCACGCAGGTGTTCCTGATGCATGGCAATCGCGACTTTTTGATCGGTAAGGCTTTTTGCAAAGCCGCTGGCTGCACCTTGTTGAGCGACCCGAGCGTGGTTGAACTCAACGGTGAACCGGTGTTGTTGATGCACGGCGACAGCCTGTGCACCCGCGACGAAGCCTACATGCGCATGCGCCGCTACCTGCGCAATCCACTGACTTTATGGGTTCTGCGTCACCTGCCCTTGAGCAGCCGCCATAAACTGGCGCGCAAGCTGCGCAGCGAAAGCCGCGCGCAGACCCGCATGAAAGCCAACGACATCGTTGATGTGACCCCCGAAGAAGTCCCGCGGATCATGACCGAGTTCGGCGTCAAAACGCTGATCCACGGCCACACCCACCGCCCTGCCCTGCACAAATTGCAGATCGGCGACCAGACCGCTCAACGCATTGTGCTGGGCGACTGGGACCGCGAGGGCTGGACGTTGCAGGTCGACGAACAGGGCTTTCAGCTGACCTCGTTCGGGTTCGTGCCCCAGGCGCCTTTGGCGATTGGGCATTCACAAAGCCAGGATTGAACGCAGTTGATCGTCTGGTGCAAACCTGTGGGAGCGAATTTATTCGCGAGACGGCGGCACAGCCGACAGATCTCCATGGCGGTTGGAACCTATCGCGAATGAATTCGCTCCCACAGGAGATTCCCGAACGTCATCACATCCGTTGCATCCCCGGGAACCCTATCAGTGCCCTGCGCCGGGCCCGGCTTTCGCGGCAAACGGCGGTTTGGCCATCCAGATCACCAGGATCAGCGCCATGAACAGCCAGCCCATCATGTAGAAGTAGTCCACCGTGGACATCATGTAGGCCTGGCTGGTCACCATCCCGTCAAGCTGCGCATACGCCTGATTGCTCGCCCCGCCCAGTGTGTCCAGCGCGTGCCGCGTCGTCGACTCGTAGGTGTTCACGTTTTCACTCAGGTACGCATGGTGCATGTTGGCCCGGCGAATCCAGATCCAGGTCGTCAACGAGGCCGCGAAGCTGCCACCCAGGTTACGCAGGAAGGTCGCAAGGCCCGAGCCGTCGGCAATCTGTGAAGGCGGCAGGTCCGACAACAGGATGCTCAGGGTCGGCATGAAGAACAACGCGATGCCTGCGCCCATGAACAACTGCACCAGCGCGATGTGCTCGAAATCCACCTGACTGGTGAACGCCGAGCGCATGAAACAGCTCATGCCGATGCCGAGAAACGCCAGACCCGCCAATATGCGCAGGTCGAACTTGTTGGCGTAACGTCCCACGAACGGCGACATCAACACCGGCAGAATCCCGATCGGCGCCACCGCAAGGCCTGCATAAGTCGGCGTATACCCCATCTGCGTCTGCAACCACTGAGGCAGGATCAGGTTGATGCCGAAGAACCCCGCATACCCCAACACCAGACAGATCGTGCCGACCCTGAAGTTTCGGAAACCGAACAGGCGCAGGTTCACCACCGGGTGCTCGTCGGTCATTTCCCAGATCACGAACGCCGCCAGACCGATTACCGAGATCACCGTGCCGATGATGATGAAGTTCGACGAAAACCAGTCCAGGTCATTGCCTTTGTCGAGCACGATCTGCAGAGCACCCACACCAATGATCAAGGTGATGAGTCCCACGTAGTCCATCGGCTGACGGCTCGTGGTCACGGGGCGAGCCGCCATTTGCGTACGCACCACGAATGCGGCGAACAACCCGATCGGCACGTTGATGAAGAAGATCCAGGGCCAGGTGTAGCTGTCGGTGATCCAGCCGCCGAGAATCGGCCCGGCGATGGGCGCAACGACCGTCACCATCGCCAGCAGTGCCAGTGCCATCCCCCTTTTCGCCGGGGGATAAACCGCAATCAGCAGCGTCTGGGTCATCGGGTACAGCGGCCCTGCCACCACGCCCTGCAGGACACGGAAGCCCACCAGCTCCGGCATCGAGGTGGAAATACCACACAGGAACGACGCCATCACGAACAGGATCGTGGCCCAGATAAACAGCTTCACCTCGCCAAAGCGCCGGCTCAGCCAGCCCGTCAGCGGCAAGGCGATGGCGTTACTCACGGCAAACGAGGTGATGACCCAGGTGCCTTGCTCGGAACTCACCCCCAGGTTGCCGGAAATCGTCGGCAGTGCGACGTTGGCGATGGTGGTGTCGAGCACTTGCATGAACGTCGCCAGCGACAGACCGATGGTCGTCAACAACAGGCTGGGCGGCGTAAAAGAAGCGGGAGCGTTGTTACTCATCGCGAATCCTTTGACACTCGAAAATGGCTCCGGCGATCACGCCGGAGCTGATGGATCGGCGAATCAGCGCTGGGCGGTCTTGCCGGAAGCGGAGGCGCTGTTTTCGTGAATCAGACGGTTGATCAAGGTGTCGGCCTCAGCCAGTTGCTTGACGTACACGTCCGTGGTGAAGGACGCCTGCTTGGGTGGCTGCTGCGCCAGTACCGGACCGCTCTGGTCGTGCAGGTTGACATCGACCACAGTGGACAGGCCGATGCGTAGCGGATGTTGTGCCAGTTCGTCCGGATTGATGTGAATCCGCACCGGCACGCGCTGCACGATCTTGATCCAGTTACCGGTGGCGTTCTGCGCGGGCAACAACGCAAAGGCGCTGCCCGTGCCGGCGCCCACGCTGTCCACGGTGCCGCTGTACTTCACGTCACTGCCATACAGGTCCGCTTCGATGTCCACCGGCTGACCGATGCGCATCTTGCCCAGTTGGGTTTCCTTGAAGTTGGCGTCGATCCACAGCTGATCCAAGGGAATGACCGCCATCAGTGCAGTACCCGGCTGCACTCGCTGACCCAATTGCACAGTGCGCTTGGCCACATAACCGGTAACGGGCGCAATCAGCGTGCTGCGCGCATTACTCAAGTACGCCTGACGCAACTGAGCAGCCGCCGCCTTGACGTCCGGGTGCGAGGCAACACTGGTGTCGTCGACCAACGCGGTGCTGGTCTCCAATTGCTGCTGGATGTTGTTCAGGGCGTTCTTCGCACTGGTCAAGTCATCCTGGGCGTGGGACAGCTCTTCCTGGGAAATCGCCCCGCCCGCCGCCAGGTTGCGACGACGGGTGTAGTTGTCCTGCGCCTTCTTCACCTCGGCGCGCTGGGCCGCCAACTGCGCCTTGATGCCGTCTACGTTGCTGTACAGACCGCGCACCTGACGCACGACTTTGCCCAGATTTGCCTCGGCGCTCTGCAGCGCGACTTCCGAGTCATTGGGGTCGAACTGCACCAGCACCTGGCCTTCGCGAACCAGATCGCCGTCGTCCGCACCGATGCTGACGACCGTGCCCGTCACCTGCGGCGTGATTTCTACCACGTTGCCATTGACGTAGGCGTCGTCGGTGCTTTCGCTCCAGCGCCCATAGACTTCGTACCAGGCCCAGACACCCAGGCCGCCGAGGATCACGATGACCGCCAGACCGATCAGCAGCAGTTTGCGCTTACGCGGGTTTTTCTGCGGCTGGCCGGGTTGGCCCGACTGATTCTGGGACGCTTGGCCCTGGCCAGCCTGTTGCTGACCTTCGGGGGCTTTTTGTTCGTTTGCAGTGTTGTTTTCGGTAGTGGCAGTGGCCATGACGATTACCTTAATGGGTCAGCGATGCAGTTGACGGGACGGCCGGGGCGGCGTTTTCGCCGGGCTTGCTGTCCTCGAAGCCTCCCCCCAGGGCCTGCATCAACTGGATCGAAAGATCGATTCGTTCCGCGTTGAGATCAGCCAGTTGGCGTTGCGATTGCAGCAATTGCTGCTCGACGGACAGCACATCGAGGTAGTTGCCGATGCCCGATGAGTAACGCTGAACGACGGTGTTGTAGGACTTCTGAATGACGTCGGTCGCCTCTTGGCGCGCGTCGATCTGGCTGCTGATCGAACGCAGCTGACCGATGTTGTCGCTCACGTCTCCCAGCGCGCGCACCAGGCTTTTGTTGTACTGCGCCACCGCGAGGTCGTAATCGGCGTCCCGCGCATCCAGATCGGCGCGACGACGGCCGCCATCGAAAATCGGCAGCGAAACGGTCGGCGCCACATTGAAGAAACGGCTGGCCGAGCCGAACATCGCATCGCCGAGCAGGGATTCAACGCCTGCTGACGCGCTGAGGTTCAGGTTTGGATAGAAGTTGGTCTTGCTGACGTCGATGTTTTTGCTTGCCGCTTCAACCCGCCAGCGTGCCGCCACCAGATCGGGTCGGCGACCGAGCAGTTCGGCTGGCACCGTTGACGGCAATTGCACCACAGCCGGTTTCAAGACTGAGGGCCGAGCGAGCTCTTCACCGCGATCCGGGCCTTTGCCCATCAACACGGCAAGGGAAATTTTCGCGGTGCGCAGGCGCTTGTCGGCGTCGGCCAGGGATTCCCGGGAGCTGGCTTCCAGACTTTCGGTCTGCTGATACTGGTATTCGCTGTCGATGCCGGACTTGAAGCGACGGGCGCCCAGTTCGAGCAATTGCCGGGTGCGCTTCAGGTCTTCAGCGGCCAGATCGCGAACCACGTAGGCCTGGCCAAGGTCGCTGTAGGCGCGGGCGACGTCGGCCGCGAGGGTCAACTGCGCCGCCCGCTGGTCGATCTCGGTGGCACGAGCCTGGCCCAATGCCGCTTCCCAGGCCGCCCGCTGGCCGCCCCACAAATCGAAGTTGTAATTGAAGGTCGCGCCCAGACTGCGCAGGGTGCTGTAACGGCCACCCTGCCCGAGCGGGTCCTGATCCCGCGCCAGACGCGAGCGGCTGACGCTGCCACTGGCGTCGACGGTCGGCATGCGTTCGGCATCGGCGCCATAGGCGGCGGCAGTTGCCTGATGGGTGCGCGCAGCCGCGATCTGCATGTCCGGGCTGTCGCGCAGCGCTTCGGTGATCAAACCGTTGAGTTGTGGATCGCCGAGGCTGGTCCACCAGTCGCGCTTGGGCCAGGCGGCCGGCGACAGGTTGACGCCTTGCAGGCTCTGTCCGGCCTGCAGGCTGTTGGCATCGATGCCGACGCCTTCTGTGTTCAGGCCTTTGGAGTTCGCACAACCGGCCATGACCAGCGCGACAAACACCAGGCTCAATGAAGTGCGCAGGGCCGAGCCCTGTTTGGGTCGTATGTTCATTTTCCTGCCAACCGGGCGAGTGTGATGGAGTCAGCCGAGGCCACCAGAATCTTGGTGAGGATCTTTTCCAGCGTGGCCAGTTCACTGTCTTCCAGCACGCCGACCATCTCGTTCATCGCGGCCGCGCCGACGTGCGGCAACAGGTCGGAAAGCGCCTGGCCCGACTCGGTCAGCACCAGCCGCACCTGACGACGATCGGACTCGCAGCGTGTGCGGACCAACAGCCCTTTCTGCTCAAGACGATCGAGCATGCGGGTCATGGAACCGCTGTCCAGTGACAGCGAACGACACAGCTCGGCCGGGGTGTCGGCGTTGAACCTGGAGATGATCACCAGCACCTTGAACTGCTGAGCAGTGACGTCGTGAGGTTCCAGGTGCTTGTCGAGGATGCGGTTTTTCAGCTGTTCGGCTCGGCCGAGGAGCATGCCGAGGAAGCTTTCATTAAAACGTTCAGGGGTGAAATGAACCATTGATAGTCACCAATTATCTGCCTAGGCAGTGAATGGCCCGAATATTACTGCCTAAGCAGCTAACACACAATGAAACAATTTTTAGGATGCAGAGTTCCTGACGAACGTGGTCGCCCGGATCGGTGGCGGGAGGTGGCGAATTCGGTTCTCTGGAGGGGTGGTGTCAGGCCTGCCGACAAGGCGTTGCGAAAGACTGCGACCTGTAGGAGCCGGCTTGGTGCGGGCCGCGTTCGGACGAAGGCATCAGGCCAGCCGACATCACCATTGGCTGACCCATCGCGTTCGCTGCCCTCGTAACCTCGGACGTCCTACAGTTATCGCGGCGTAATCTGGATTCGCGGCTGGCAGAACCTCTGTGGGAGCGAGCTTGCTGGCGAATGCGGTGGGTCATCCGACATGTTCATCACTGACCCATCGCGTTCGCTGCCCTCGTAACCTCGGACGTCTCCTACAGTTATCGCGGCGTAATCTGGATTCGCGGCTGGCGCAGCGCCTATGGGAGCCGGCGTTCGGCAGTGTTATGGGCGTCAGCGTGGCGAAAACGGCGTTACAGCGCAGGCACACCGCTGTGAAAGCGAAAGTCCTCGTCAGGGCTTTCGATCAGCTCGCGCTCGGCGAGGCGGATTTCTTCGATCTTGGCGTCGACGTCCTTCTCATCGCCATACAGGTAGGCGAGCTTGAGGTAGTCCTGAAAGTGCCGGGCTTCGGACTTGAGCAGGCTGGCGTAGAACTTCGACAGGTCGGCATCCAGGTGCGGCACCAGCGCGGCAAACCTTTCGCATGAACGCGCCTCGACGATAGCACCGACCACCAGCGCATCGGTCAGGCGATAGGGGTTGTGGTTGCGCACCAATTTGCGCAGCGAACCGGCATACCGGGCCGAGCTGATGTTGGCCATCGGGATGCCACGTTTCTTGATGATGCCGATCACTTGCTCGAAATGACGCAACTCTTCACGGGCCAGGCGCGACATCTTGGCCAGCAGATCGAATTTGTCGTTGTACTGAAACATGAACTGAAACGCCGCGCCGGCGGCCTTCTTTTCATTGTTGGCGTGGTCGATCAGCAAAATATCCAGATTCTGCAACGCGGCCTGAACCCAGCTGTCAGGGGTGGGGCAAAGCAGGAAAGCGTCGACTTCTGGGTAAATCTGCATGGTTTCACAACTGGATGGATGACAAGGCGCAGCATTATACGGGCGCTGCGGCACAGGACCAGTGTCTTTGGCCGGAAAAAGCATGACCGCGATCAACGCGACGAATGACGACGGGCAACTATAGTTAAGTCATCGAACAGTCCTGGCACCCAGGCGGTCGAACACTTCATGGAAATACTCCAGGGAGATCAGCTCATGCAATCGATTCGCCGAATTCTGGTCATCATCGAACCCAGCGCGGAAACGGACAAGGTCGAGAGCCTGGCGATGCGACGGGCGTGTCTGATCGCTAACGCAGCGAAGTCGAAGTCGAACCCCGACATTAAGGAGCCCAGCCTGCATCTGCTGATCTGCGACAAGAAGCTCGACCATTCCGAGCTACTCGCAACCCTGAAGCATGACTTGCAGGCGGAAGACTTCAATGTCACCGCGCAACAGGAATGGCATGAGAGCGCTCATCAGACCATCATCAAGGTGCAGCAGGCCGAAGGCTCGGACCTGGTCATCAAACAGCACTTTCCCGACAGCACGCTCAAGCGTGCCCTGCTGACGCCCGCCGACTGGAAGTTGCTGCGCTACTGCCCCTGCCCGGTGCTGATGGTTAAAACCGATCGCCCCTGGAAAGGTTCGGCGGTGCTGGCGGCCGTGGATGTAGGGAATCCCGACGGCGAGCACAGCGCCCTGCATTACAGCATCATCCAGCATGGCCACCACCTCGCTCAGATCACAGGGATAGACCTGCACGTGATTGCCGCCCACCCGTCTCCCCTGCTGTCGGCTGCTGATCCTGTGTATCAGTTGTCGTCGAGTGTGGAAGGCCAATACCGTGAGCAGTGCAAGGTTTTTCAGACCGAATTCAACATCGACGACGCGCATTTGCACATTGCCGAGGGGCCGGCGGACGTGCTGATTCCTTTTACCGCGCACCACCTGAAAGCGGCCGTCACGGTCATTGGCACCGTGGGGCGCACGGGCATCTCCGGCGCGCTGATCGGCAATACCGCCGAAGTGGTGCTGGATTCTCTGGAAAGTGACGTGCTGGTGCTCAAGAGCGAAGAGGGGCTGGCTCGCGACTGACCTGCCGCGAAAGGCTGCTGCCCGAAAGGCCGTGGGACTCAGCCGATCGCATCCTTCAGAAATCCCGGGGCGATGTAGCGCTCATAATGCGCCTCGGACAGCAGGAAGAATTCCCGATCAATGGCATCGCGCAGATCCGGCAGCGGCCAGTCACGAAATTCGGGCAACAGCACCATGCCATAAGCCTCCAGCTGATTGATGACCCGCGCACCGCGGGCAATCAATTGGTACGCCCAGCAATACTCAGACTGCTGCGGCACGAAGCGGATCTTGCGCAGCTCCAGCTGTTGGCGCAGCTTGCCAGCATCGAACACTTCAACCTTGGCCGCCATCACCTGCACCAGCAACTGCTCCAGACGCAACCAGACCGCGCGCTTTTCGTCCTCGTTGTAGCCGTTCCAGTGGATCACCTCATGGTGGAAGCGCTTGCAGCCCCGGCACACCAGGTCGCCGTAGACGGTGGAACACAAGCCCACGCAGGGCGTCTTGATCACGTGATTGGACATGGTGGAAAAACACGGCGGCGGACGAAACAAGCCCGCATGTTAGCCCTTTGTCTAACGGGGTACACCCCCGAAGATGTAGGGTCTAACTTACCTTTACTTTTTTTTTGCCGTAGAATCACCGGGCCTTTTAAGGCGCCAATGTCCGTTGGAAGCTGTTTTCAAAGCGTCACGAGCACAGTCAAGTCTACCCAGCAGTCGGTTCTACGACGCAGGCTCGCCCTGCGTCCCCTCCTCAGGAACCGTTCATGCAGGCGTAAAACTTTGAAAACAGCTTCTGTTGGAGATCGTCAGCTGCCTGCCATAAGACTCAAAAAGTTTTTGACGAGCACGGCTGCGGACTTTCTCTGGATGAGCGTCCCGGACACCCATTTGGGACCACTGATGAGGGTAATACTGTGCTTGAAGCCTACCGTAAACACATCGAAGAGCGTGCCGCCCAGGGTATCGTGCCCCAGCCGCTTAACGCCGAACAAACTGCAGGCCTGGTCGAGCTGCTGAAAAACCCACCGGCTGGCGAAGAAGCTGTCCTGCTTGACCTGATCACCAATCGCGTTCCGCCTGGCGTTGACGAAGCTGCCTACGTCAAAGCCGGTTTCCTTTCCGCTCTGGCCAAAGGCGAAGTCACCTCCCCTCTGCTGGACAAGAAACGCGCTGTAGAACTGCTTGGCACCATGCAAGGCGGCTACAACATCGTAACGATGGTCGACCTCCTGGACGACGCCGAGCTGGCACCGGTTGCCGCCGAACAACTGAAGCACACCCTGCTGATGTTCGACGCCTTCCACGACGTCGCTGAAAAAGCCAAGAACGGCAACGCTCACGCTCAAGGCGTGTTGCAGTCCTGGGCTGACGGCGAGTGGTTCCAGAAGCGCCCGACCCTGGCCGAGAAAATCAGCCTGCGCGTTTTCAAAGTGACCGGCGAAACCAACACCGACGACCTGTCCCCTGCGCCTGACGCCTGGTCCCGCCCGGACATCCCGCTGCACGCCCTGGCCATGCTGAAAATGGCGCGCGACGGCATCGTGCCTGACGTACAAGGCTCCATCGGCCCGATGAAGCAGATCGAAGAAATGCGTGGCCAGGGTTTCCCTATCGCCTACGTCGGTGACGTGGTCGGTACCGGCTCCTCGCGTAAATCGGCGACCAACTCGGTGCTTTGGTTCTTCGGTGACGACGTTCCGTACGTCCCGAACAAGCGCGCTGGCGGCTTCTGCTTCGGCAGCAAGATCGCTCCGATCTTCTACAACACCATGGAAGATGCGGGCGCACTGCCCATCGAATTCGATGTGACCAACATCAACATGGGCGACGTGATCGACGTTTACCCCTACGCGGGTAAGGTCTGCAAGCACGACAGCGACGAAGTGATCACCACTTTCGAACTGAAGACTCCAGTCCTGCTGGACGAAGTCCGTGCTGGCGGTCGTATCCCGCTGATCATCGGTCGCGGTCTGACCGGCAAGGCACGTACAGAGCTGGGCCTGCCGCCATCGACCCTGTTCAAGCTGCCTGAAGTTCCTGCTGCCAGCACCAAAGGCTTCACCCTGGCACAGAAGATGGTCGGCAAGGCGTGTGCTCTCCCGGAAGGCAAAGGCGTTCGTCCTGGCACCTACTGCGAACCGAAAATGACCACCGTCGGCTCTCAGGACACCACCGGTCCAATGACCCGTGACGAACTGAAAGACCTGGCGTGCCTGGGCTTCTCGACCGACCTGGTGATGCAGTCCTTCTGTCACACCGCGGCGTATCCAAAGCCGATCGACGTCAAGACTCACCACACCCTGCCTGACTTCATCATGACCCGTGGCGGCGTTTCGCTGCGTCCGGGCGACGGCATCATCCACAGCTGGCTGAACCGCATGCTGCTGCCGGACACCGTCGGTACCGGTGGTGACTCCCACACCCGTTTCCCGATCGGTATCTCGTTCCCGGCCGGTTCCGGTCTGGTTGCGTTCGCCGCTGCCACCGGCGTCATGCCGCTGGACATGCCGGAGTCGATCCTGGTTCGTTTCAAAGGCAAGCTGCAACCGGGCGTCACCCTGCGTGACCTGGTTCATGCCATTCCTTACTACGCGATCCAGAAAGGCCTGTTGACCGTCGAGAAGAAAGGCAAGAAGAACGCCTTCTCCGGCCGCATCCTGGAGATCGAAGGTCTGGAAACCCTGACCGTCGAGCAAGCCTTCGAACTGTCTGACGCGTCGGCCGAGCGCTCTGCCGCCGGTTGCACCATCAAACTGTCGAAAGAGTCGATCACCGAGTACCTCAACTCGAACATCACCCTGCTGCGCTGGATGATCGGCGAAGGCTACGGCGACCCACGTACGCTGGAGCGTCGTGCTCAGGCGATGGAAGCCTGGGTGGCCAACCCTGAGCTGCTGGAAGCCGACGCTGACGCTGAATACGCCGAGATCATCGAGATCGACCTGGCCGACGTCAAAGAGCCCGTGCTCTGCGCGCCGAACGACCCGGACGACGCCCGTCTGCTGTCCAGCGTTGCTGGCGAGAAGATCGACGAAGTGTTCATCGGTTCGTGCATGACCAACATCGGTCACTTCCGCGCTGCCGGTAAGTTGCTGGATCAGGTCAAAGGTCAGCTTCCAACCCGTCTGTGGCTGTCGCCGCCGACCAAGATGGACGCTCACCAGCTGACCGAGGAAGGCTACTACGGTATCTACGGCAAGGCTGGCGCGCGCATGGAAATGCCGGGCTGCTCGTTGTGCATGGGTAACCAGGCACGCGTAGAGCCGAACTCGACCGTGGTGTCGACGTCGACCCGTAACTTCCCGAACCGTCTGGGTGATGGTGCGAACGTTTACCTGGCTTCGGCCGAGTTGGCGTCCGTTGCGTCGATCCTGGGTCGTCTGCCGACCGTTGAGGAGTACATGGAGTACGCGGGCAAGATCGACAGCATGGCTGCCGATGTTTACCGTTACCTGAGCTTCGACCAGATTGCCGAGTTCCGTGAAATCGCAGCGAACGCCAAGATTCCGGTTGTTCAAGCGTAAGCGCGAAACAGAGCGTTGAAAGAACCCCGCTTCGGCGGGGTTTTTTTATGGGTGTTTGGGTTTGGGTTTGGGTTTGGGTGGCTCTGGGTGGTGGGTGTATATCCGTTATTTGGGGTGGCGCGGATATGGGTTCCGCTCTTACAGCGGGTCACTTTTGAAAAGGCACCAAAAGTAACCAAAAGTGCCCTGCTCCTGGTTGGGCCCGACTTCGTCGGGTACCCGCACTCCTACGACGCTCCGTGGGCCCGCGCTGAACGGATATCCATGTCCTGGCAGCGCTCTCGCGGCATCCCTGCCGCTCGGCCCACTGCGCGTCGTCTGCGTTTGGCCTGCACCCAAGTCGCGTTCTGCGGCGTCTGATCTATCGCGTATGAAGATCAAGATCAAAAGCGAACGTTGATCTTGGCTTCGCCCCGACCCCCTTGTAGGAGCAGTCGGAGGTTACGACGGCCGCGAAGGCGGTGTATCAGATAAAACATTTGCAGCTGACCCACCGCTTTCGCGGCCGTCGTAACCTCCGACTGCTCCTACAGGTTCGGCGGCGGGCACGGACCCCTATAGCCGGACCGCTCAGGGGATCGCACTACCTCCAGCTTTCGTTTTCGCTTTGGCTTTGGCTTTGGCTTTGGCTTTTGATCTTCCTGCCTCGCCAGCCCAGACACCACCAAACGCGACTTGGGTGCAGGCCAAACGCAGGCGGCGCGGAGTGGGTCGAGCGGCATGGATGCCACGAGAGCGCCGTCAGGACATGGATGTCCGTTCGGCGCGGGCCCACGGAGCGTCGTCGGAGTGCGGGTACCCGACGCAGGAGGGCCAAGCCGGGAGCAAAGCGTTTGGGTTACTTTTGTCGCTTTTTACAAAAGTGACCCGCTGTAAGAGCGGAACCGTAAGCCGCCGTTACCGCAGAAACGGATATACCCCCAATCCCAATCCCAACACAAAACAAAAAAGCCCCGCATCTCTCGACACGGGGCTCCGGTTATCACTCAAACAATCATCAAACCACCACAGTCTGCCCGCTCATGGCCAGGTCCAGCAGTTCGCGGTTGGCAACGGCGTACATCGCGTAGTCATTACCACTCGCTGCACGCAGTTCGACCAACATCGCGCGCCAGCGCTCGACCATCGGCATGTGCTGCTCCAGCCACAGGTTCAGGCGCTCTTCCACATCCACAGGGCCGTTCGGCATCTGCAGGACGGACACCGTGATCGCCCGTTGCTGCCAGTCGATATCGTCGCGAAACGCCTCGCGGGCCAGGGCCTGCCAGTTGTTCTCGACCGGCAGCGCACTGATCTGCTGCAGGTACCAGGTCACGTCCAGCGAGCTGCCAACGGCGAAGTACACTTTCGCCACATCGGCCGCGTTCTGGCCCGTCACGTCAGAGGCTTCGATGATCGGCAGCAGCGTGTACAGGTGCGTGGTCCCGGCAACCATCCGCGCCAGCAACTCCGGCACGCCCGCTTCGACGTATTCCTGATAACGCGCCTGCCAGACTTCACGGGTCGGGCCTTCCAGCAGCTCGTCCAGTTTCAGCCCCAGCGCGGCGATGTGCGGACCGAAGTGCGCGACGTCGCGGGCGGCGTCCAGTTCGTTGCGACGGCTGCGCAGGAACCAGCGCGTGGCACGACGGCCCAGGCGCATGAGTTCATCCATCAGCGCCAGCTGGATCTCAGCCGGGACCTTGTAGTCCAGCGCCTCGATCTGACGGAACCAGTGCGGGAGGTGGAAGATGTCCCGCACGATCACGTAAGCACCGGCCACGTTCGCGGCGCTCATGCCGGTCGACTCTTTGAGCCGCTGCACGAAGGTGATGCCCATGTGGTTCACCAGATCGTTGGCGATCTGGGTGCTGACGATTTCGCGCTTCAGGCGGTGACGGCGCATGGATTCCGAGAATTTCGCGCCCAGTGAAGGCGGAAATGCGGTTTCCATGTCGCGGGCCAGGTAATCGTCGTCCGGTACGCGAGACTCCAGCAGCGCTTCCTTGAGGTCGATCTTGCTGTACGAGATCAGCACCGACAGTTCCGCACGCGTCAGGCCTTGCTTCTCGGCGATGCGCTCGGCCAACTGATCCTCGGCCGGCAGGAACTCGATGGCACGGTCCAGCTTGCCGCGAGATTCCAGGTCGCTCATCAGACGCTTGTATTCGGCGATGCGTTCGTAAGCACGACGCGCGGCCAACGACAGAGCCTGGGTCTGCTTGTAGTTGTTGCCGAGCACCAGATTGCCCACTTCGTCGGTCATGCTTTCGAGCAGCAGGTTGCGCTGCTTCTCGGTCATGTCACCGGCCTGCACCACTTCGTTGAGCAGGATCTTGATGTTCACTTCGTGGTCGGAGCAGTCCACACCACCGGCGTTGTCGATGAAGTCGGTGTTGGTGGCGCCGCCCAGCAGCCCGAACTCGACGCGACCCAACTGGGTCATGCCCAGGTTGCCGCCCTCGCCCACCACCTTGCAGCGCAACTGATTGCCGTTGACACGCAGGGCGTCGTTGGCCTTGTCGCCGACGTCGGCATGGCTCTCGGAGCTGGCCTTGACGTAAGTGCCGATACCGCCGTTCCACAACAGGTCCACCGGCGCCTTGAGCAACGCGTGCATCAGTTCGGTCGGGGTCAGTTTGTCGGCGCTAATGTCGAAGCGCGCCTTCATCTGCGGCGTGATGGTGATGCTCTTGAGGCTGCGCGGGAAAATACCGCCGCCCTCGGACATGATGCTGGTGTCGTAATCGGTCCAGGCCGAACGCGGCAGGTCAAACAGACGTTGACGCTCGGCGAAGCTGCTGGCCGGATCGGGATTGGGGTCGATAAAGATGTGCAGGTGGTTGAACGCCGCCACCAGTTGCAGCTTGTCGGACATCAACAGGCCGTTACCGAACACGTCACCGGCCATGTCGCCGACGCCGATCACGCTGATGCTGTCCTGTTGAACGTTGATGCCGCGCTCGCGGAAGTGGCGTTGAACGCCAACCCACGCGCCTTTGGCGGTGATGCCCATCTTCTTGTGGTCGTAACCGGCCGAACCGCCCGAGGCGAATGCGTCGCCCAGCCAGAAGCCGTAGTCGATGGCGATCCCGTTGGCGATGTCGGAGAAGGTCGCGGTGCCTTTGTCCGCCGCCACCACCAGGTACGGGTCATCGTCGTCATGACGCACGACGTTGGCCGGCGGAACCAGCGCGCCTTCTTTCAGGTTGTCGGTGATGTCCAGCAGACCGGAAATGAAGACGCGGTAGCAGGCAATCGCTTCAGCCTGGATCTCGTCACGGGTGCCGGTGGTCGGCAGACGGCGCGGCAGGAAGCCGCCCTTCGCGCCCACGGGCACGATGACCGAGTTCTTCACTTGCTGGGCTTTTACCAGGCCCAGAACTTCGGTACGGAAGTCTTCTTCACGGTCGGACCAGCGCAGGCCACCGCGCGCAACGTTGCCGAAACGCAGGTGAACGCCTTCGACTCGCGGCGAATACACGAAGATTTCAAACTTCGGCACTGGCTTGGGCAGCTCAGGAATCAGACGCGGGTTGAACTTGAAGCTGAAGTAGCTCTTGTTCTGACCATTGGCGTCGGTCTGGTAGAAGTTGGTGCGCATGGTCGACTTGATGAGATCAAGGTAGCGACGCAGGATGCGGTCTTCGTTGAGGACCTGAACGTCGTCCAGCGCCGAAAGAATGGCCTGCTCCAGACGCGACTGCATGTCGTCCAGATCGCCACCGCTCAGCTTGCGCGCGAGGTAGAAGCGGGTTTTGAACAGTCGGGTCAGCTCACGCGCGATGTCGGCGTGGTTGTTCAGGGTGCTGGCGATGTAACCCAGGTCGAAGCCCAGACGGATCTGTTTCAGATACCGGGCATAGGCGCGCAACAGCGCTACGTCGCGCCATGGCAAACCGGCGGTCAGGACCAGGCGGTTGAACGCATCGTTTTCAGCCTCGCCACGGACGATGTGGACAAAGGCGTCCTGCAGGGTGTCGTTGAGCTGTTGCAGGTCGAGGTTCAGACCCTCGCCATAGGTGAAGGCGAAGTCGTGAATCCAGAACTCGCGGCCATTGGTGTGGCGCAGGCGATACGGGAACTCGCCCAGAACGCGCAGGCCGAGGTTTTCCAGAATCGGCAAGACGTCGGACAGCGCCAGCGGGGTGTCGGCGTGGTACAGCTTGCAGTGCAGCTGCGCCTTGTCGCCCGACAGCGGCTGATAGAAGCTCATGACCAGCGGGTTGGCTTCGGACAGGTTCAGCAGGTGCTGCATGTCGACCACGGCGGAATGCGCGGCGAAACGCTCGCGGTAGCCGGCCGGGAAGCCTTTCGGGAAGTCGGCCAGCACATTGGTGCCTTGTGCTTCGCCGAAGCTTTCAATGACCAGGCTCGCGTAATCGTCCTTCCACGAACGGCAGGCCTGGATGACTTCGTTTTCCAGTTGTATCGGGTCGATGTCCAGGGCAACTTTCGGGTCCACTCGCAGAATCAACTGCACGCGGGCCAGTACCGATTCGGAGAAGAAGGTCCAGAACTCGCAATCGCTGGCCTTCAGGCGCTCCATGAGCACTTGCTGGATCTTCTGACGGACTTCGGTGGAATAGACGTCGCGCGGCACGTAGGCCAGGCAGTAGCAGAAACGGCCGTACGGGTCTTTACGCAGGAATACGCGAATCTTGTTGCGTTCCTGGATCTGCACGATCGACATGACCGTGGTGAACAGTTCGTCCACCGGGGTCTGGAACAGGTCGTCGCGCGGCAGCACTTCAACGACTTGCGCCAGCTCTTTGCCAAGGTGCGCCTTGGCATCGAAACCGGAACGGCGTTCGACTTCGGCGACCTTGCGGCGAATGTAAGGGATATTGCGCACACTCTCGCCGTACACCGAAGAGGTGTACAGGCCCATGAAGCGGCATTCCTTGATCACGTTGCCGTCGGCGTCTATCTGGCGGATCGACACGTAGTCCGGGTACGCCGGGCGATGCACACGACTCGGGTGCGCGGCTTTGGCAAACGACAGCAGCGTGGGCTCCTGCAGGTAATTCACTGCATAGCCTTCGATGTGCAGGTCTTCGGCCGTGAGCCCGGCACGCAGCAATTTGGTCAGGCCCAGGAAGGAGGACGGATCGTAAGTCAGTTGACCGCCTTCGCCGCCACCGCTGACCGTGAATTCCTCGTAGCCCAGGAAAGTGAAGTGGTTGTTCACCAGCCATTCGAGGAACACCTTGACCTCGGCTTTCTCGTCCGGGTCAACGGTGTACCCGATGGCGTCGATGCCTGCCAGCAGCTCGTGCAGCTTGGCCTTCATCGGTTCGAAGTCTTCAACGGCCACACGGACTTCACCGAGCACTTGCTCGAGCTCGCGGGCCAGCACGTTCAATTCTGCGGCGTTGGCGCAGCGATCGATTTCCAGGTACATCAGCGATTCTTGCAGCACGCCATCGCCGGTGGTGCCTTTTGGCAGCAGCTCGACCAACTGACCTTTTGCGTCGCGACGCACGCTCAGCACGGTGGTCTGCAACGTGTGAATGCTGTAACCGCGACGGTTCAGCTCGGTACGGACAGAGTCGACGAGGAACGGCAGGTCGTGGTGCAACACTTCGACTGCGGTGTGCGTCGACTGCCAGCCGTGACGTTCGTAATCAGGGTTGTAGACGCGAACCTCAGGCTTGCTGTGTTCGAAACGCTCGAGCAGACGCCAAGCCGACAAGGTGCAACCGGCAAGGTCGGAAAGCCTGCGCTGAGTCAGTTCATCGAGGGAAATGATGCCGAAGAATTGATCGGCGAACAGCGCCACTTGTGGCAGTGCCTGTTCACTGATGTGCTGGGCCAGTGCCGCTCTCAGTTGGTGCTGGAAGTCGGACTTGCTGGCTGCGGTGAAGAACGCCATCTGTGGTACTCCGCTTGGCTTGGGCTTTTTATGTAGGAGAGATGCGTGTTTCAGGGTCGTGCATGCGTGTGCCCGTTTTGCGTCTGTTCGATGATAGTCAGCAAAACGTGACAAGGCGCGGTGCGTGATCACACTTGCCTGAGTACTAACGCTCGTCGTGTGTGCGTCGTCACATTGATCCGACCCGAATGACGATCGGTGTGACGTCTGCCCAGGCAGGCTCGGCCACACGTCCGTTCATCTGCTACGCAGCTTAACGATAGCGGCCACGCGGCTGCTTGCGGTCCTGCGACATATTCGGACATCGGCTTGCAACGGAATGTTTCCCAGGTACGCAGGAGGGGCTTGAACACTTCGATAACCGGGAGGTTGCGGACACCTGTGGGAGCGAATTCATGCGCGAGACCCCAGTACAATCCCTACATCTCCGTCGCCTGAAACATTTTCGCGAATGAATTCGCTCCCACAGGTGTTGGCGCAAGCCATGGGAACCGGGCCAGTCGACAAGTAGGCAAAAAATGTTCAGGACTGGCAAAATCTCCCCCTGCCCCGAACCGAGCCACAGGACCACGCCCATGAAGATGATCACCGACAGCTTCATCCACAACCCTTGCGACGAGGAAGAAGATGACATGGCGCTGGCCTGCTGCCACGCCACCAACGGCGACCTGTTCCTGCTGGCGCGCTTTCCGGATGAGGACGAGGTCGACATCACCTTCCGCGACGACACCATTCACGTCGATTCACATCTGAAAGTGACGCTCTCAGCGACCCGTCTGGTCGTGGAGATCGATGCCGCCGACGCCAAACCTTTCGGCGGCGACACCGTTTACGAGATCACCCACAGCACGCCGCCCAATGAGCTGCGGGATCTGGATCAAACGCTGAAGATCATCCTCAAGGAGGTGGGGACGTACGTCAGCGAGATCACAGCGTAAACGCCGCGTAACAGTGGGAATACCCGGAATCTGTCAGACAATTCTCACTTTTGCCCCACGAACGCCGCCCAACACTGAAAAAACCCCTTGCCCGGTTAGTCGCCAGCCCCTCGGATGGATTAAAGTAACGCCCCCAGCTTCGGCGCCCTTTTGGCGCTGCTGCGAACCTGCCAGGAACCGTCATCGATGGAACATCGTGAAGCGTTGATCGCGCTGCGAACCTTTCTCTCCACTCAGATTCTGGGGCAGGAGAAACTGGTCGAGCGCCTGCTGATCGCGCTGCTTGCCGACGGCCACATGCTGGTCGAAGGCGCGCCGGGCCTGGCCAAGACCAAAGCGATCAAGGAACTGGCCGAAGGCATCGAGGCCGAGTTCCATCGCATCCAGTTCACGCCCGACCTGTTGCCTGCCGACATCACCGGCACCGAGATCTATCGTCCGGAAACCGGCAGCTTTGTCTTTCAACAGGGTCCGATCTTCCACAATCTGGTCTTGGCAGACGAAATCAACCGCGCGCCCGCAAAGGTCCAGTCGGCACTGCTTGAAGCCATGGCCGAGCGTCAGGTCAGCGTGGGACGAAGCACCTATGATCTGTCGCCGCTGTTTCTGGTCATGGCCACGCAGAACCCGATCGAGCAGGAAGGCACGTACCCGCTGCCCGAAGCACAGCTCGACCGCTTTCTGATGCACGTCAAAATCGGTTTCCCTGATGCCAACGTCGAACGCAAGATTCTGCAGCAGGCCCGTGGCGAAGCCTTGAACGGTGAGACCAAGCCCGAGCGGCGTGTGACCCAGCAGGCAATCTTCGCCGCGCGCAAGGAAATCCTGGGCCTGTACATGGCCGACGCGGTGGAGGAGTACCTGGTGCAACTGGTGATGGCGACCCGCACGCCTGCCAAATTCGACGCGGAGCTGGCCGAGTGGATCGGTTACGGCGCCAGCCCCCGTGGCTCGATTTCCCTGGACCGTTGCGCACGGGCCCATGCCTGGCTGGCGGGCCGTGACTTCGTCAGCCCCGAGGACATTCAGGCGATGGTTTTTGACGTGCTGCGCCATCGCATCATCCTGTCGTTCGAAGCCGAAGCCGCAGGCATTGATCAGGACCGCGTGATCCAGCGCATTCTCGACGTCGTTGCCGTCGCCTGATCCCATGCAACCCTATCTGATTTCCCAACCGGGCATCCGCATCAGCCTTGCCGAGCTGATCGAGATGCGCCATCGCGTGCGGGAAGTGCAGCTGTTTTCGTCGCCAAGCCGGCGCAGCCCGCTGATCGGTCTGCATCACTCCAAATTGCGCGGGCGCGGTGTCGACTTCGATCAGGTGCGTGTCTATCAGGCAGGCGACGACGTGCGCACCATCGACTGGCGCGTCACCGCCCGGACGCAGGAGCCGCACACCAAGCTGTTCCACGAAGAGCGTGAGCGGCCGATTTTCCTGATGGTCGAACAAAGCCGCCGCCTGTTTTTCGGCTCGGGCCTGATGTTCAAATCGGTGCTCGCGGCACAGGCCGCCGCTTTGATCGGCTGGGCGGCGCTGGGCCACAACGACCGGGTCGGCGGGCTGGTGTTCGGCGACAACGAGCATTACGAAATCAAACCGCGCCGCAGCAAGCAAAGCCTGCTGCAACTGCTCAACCGGCTGGTGCGGGTCAATCAGTCGCTGCACACCGAGGCGGTGGCAGACCGGGACACCTTCGGTGTCGCGTTGCGTCGCGCGCGGGAAGTCCTGCGACCGGGGAGCCTGGTGTTCATTCTGTGCGATGAGCGCGCCCTGTCCGATTCCGCCGAACAACAACTGACCCTGCTTTCGCGGCACTGCGATCTGTTGCTGCTGCCGCTGTCCGATCCATTGGACCATGCGCTGCCCGCCGCCGGACTGCTGAGGTTCGCCGAGAAAGGCGCGCAACTGGAACTCGACACCCTCAACCCCGACCTGCGTCAGACCTACCGCGCGCAAGGCGAAGCGAGGCAGGCGCGCTGGGAATTGCTGGCCAAGAAGCTGCGCGTGTTGATGATTCCGCTGAGCACGCAACGCGAGATGGTGGAGCAGCTGCGCGATTACCTGAATGCCCAGCAACCGGTTAAACCAAAATGAGCCTGCTGGACCAGTTGCAGCCGATGATTCTCCCCGAGCCGGTGAGTGTCTGGCCACCCGCGCCCGGCTGGTGGCTGCTGCTGGCCCTGATCCCGCTATTGGGTTATGGCCTGTGGCGCGCGCGGGTTTTCCTGCCGAAAAAGGCTGCCGGCGAGGCGGTCGAGCAGCCGCTCGATCCGCTGCGCCAGGCGGCGTTGATCGAACTCGCCCAGTTGCCCAAACCCTATGACGGTGCCCCGGCCGGCGCATGGCTGCAGCAGATCAATGGCTTGCTCAAACGCCTGTGCCGCAACGACTACCCCTATAGCCAGAGCCACACCCTCAATGGCCGCAAATGGCTGGCATTTCTCGACAATCGCTGCCCGGCGGCGGGCCTGACCCGCTGGATGATCCTGGTCGAAGGCGCTTACAAACCTGAGTGCAAACTCGACGACAAGGCCATCAATGGCCTGACCCAGTCGGTCGACACCTGGATTCGCAAACATGTTTGAGTTCGCCTGGCCCTGGGTTTTCGCCCTGTTGCCGCTGCCTTGGCTGCTGAGGGTCGTGTTGCCGGTGGCCGACAGCGGCGAGGCCGCGCTCAAGGTGAGTTTCCTTAATGAGCTGGAGGGCCTGGCCGGTCGTCGCGCCCGTGCTCATCTGCCGGGATGGCGTCGGCAACTGCCCTTCGTGACCCTCTGGCTGTTGCTGCTGGTGGCGGCTGCGCGCCCGCAGTGGCTTGGCGACCCGTTGCCCGTGGCGGCCAGTGGGCGCGATCTGTTGGTGGCGGTCGACGTCTCAGGCTCGATGGATTATCCGGACATGGTCTGGCAGAACGAAGAAGTCAGCCGCCTGACGCTGGTCAAGCAGTTGCTCGGCGACTTTCTCGAGCATCGTCAGGGCGATCGGGTCGGCCTGATCCTGTTCGGCAGCCAGGCTTATTTGCAGGCACCGTTGACCTTCGACCGCAAGACCGTGCGCGTCTGGCTGGACGAGGCGCGCATCGGCATCGCCGGTAAAAACACGGCCATCGGTGACGCCATTGGCCTGGCGCTGAAACGCCTGCGGTCACGTCCCGCGCAGAGCCGTGTGTTGATTCTGGTGACTGACGGCGCCAACAACGCCGGTCAGATCGACCCCGCGACTGCAGCGCGTCTGGCAGCGGGAGAAGGCGTGAAGATTTATCCGATCGGTATTGGCGCCGACCCCGACAAGGGCGCGACCACCATTCTCGGTCTGAACCCGAGCCTGGATCTGGATGAGCCCGCCCTGCGCGAAATCGCCGAGATCTCAGGCGGGCAATATTTCCGCGCCCGCGACGGCGTGCAGCTGGAAAAAATCGGCAAGGCCCTCGACACCCTCGAACCCGTCACACAACAACCCACTCAGGCCCGTCCCGCGCTCGCCCTCTATCACTGGCCACTGGCAATGGCGTTGCTGTTGAGCATTGTGCTGGTGATTCACGAACGCTGGCCGCAAAACCCGGTGTACCGCTTCCTTGCCCGCCAGCCGGTCTTGCACCAGGGTCCGCAGTGGCGGCAGCGCTTCAAGCGCTTGCGGAGGCGCCGATGATCGCCTCGCTGTCCGCGCTGTGGCCGCACTGGCTGCGACTCTGGTGGCTGTTGCTCCTGCCGTTGCTCGGCTGGCTGCTGTGGCGGTTGTGGAACCGGCAGAAGCGTGTGGGTCGCTGGCAGATGATTCTGCCCAGCGCGTTTCACTCGACGTTGCTCAGCGGGGGCAACGGTCGCGAGAGCAAATTGCCGTGGATCGCCCTGGGCTTTGGCTGGCTGCTGGCATTGCTGGCCTTGCTGGGGCCGAGTTGGCAACGTGTCGAGCAGACCAGCCAGAAGCCTGTGGACCCGTTGGTGGTGCTGCTGGAGTTGACCCCGGAAATGCTCGCTGCCGACAGCCCGCCCACCCGTCTGGAGCAGGCACGGCGCAAACTGCTGGACCTGTTGCAGGCGCGCAGCGATTCGCAGACCGCGATCATCGTCTACGCCGGCAGCGCACACACCCTCGTGCCGCTGTCCGATGACCTGTCGACCAGCAAAAACCTGTTGGACGCCATCAAGCCCTCGATCATGCCCGAAGCCGGGCAGCGCGCGGACCTGGGCGTAATCAAGGCCCTCGCCCTGCTCAAGCAGGGGGATCTGGGCGTAGGGCGGCTGCTGTGGATCGGCTCGTCGCTGAACGACGCCGAGCGTCAGGGCATCCGCTCCGTCATGACCGGTCATGCGCCAGAACTGCTGATGCTCGGCGTCGGCACCGCCGAAGGCGCACCCGTTGCGCAGGAGAAAGGCGGCTTCTTGAAGGACGCGCAAGGCGGCATCCTGGTGCCGCGCCTTGATGGCAACAGCCTCAGGGACTTCGCTGAAGAACTCGGCGGTCGTTACACCCCATTGCGGCTGGACGATGACGACTTGCGCGAACTCGGCTTGCTCGATGGGCCCAAAGACCTGCGCAGTCAGGGTCAGACCGTGCACCTCGACAGTTGGGCCGACCAGGGTTACTGGCTGTTACTGCCCCTGCTCTTGCTGGCCGCCTGTGCCGGTCGACGCGGTTGGGTACTGTGCCTGCCGATGCTGATGCTGGTTCCCCAACACAGCTATGCCTTCGAGTTCAAGGACCTGTTTCTGCGTCCCGATCAACAGGGCCAGCACTTGCTGCAACGCCATCGCCCCGGCGAAGCGGCGCGGCACTTCCAAGACGTGCAATGGCAGGGCATCGCGCTCTACGAAGCGGGCGACTATGCCGGTGCCGCTCAGCGTTTTGCCCAAGGCAACAGCGCCGCCGACCATTACAATCGCGGCAATGCCCTGGCCAAAAGCGGTGAACTGGACGCGGCCATCGATGCCTATGAACAGGCGCTCGAACGTCAGCCGGACTTTCCGGCCGCCGCCGCGAACAAGGCGCTGGTGGAACAGATGCAGGAACAGAACAAACAGGCCGCAGCCGAAGACGCCAGTGAAGGTAAAACCGAAGGCGATGACGCCGCGAACAGTTCACGATCGGACAGCGCAGAGCAACAGCAAACGAATCCGCAGGCGCCGATTCAGAACGGGGACGATGACGCCAACGGGCGTAGCACGGCGGACCTGTCCGGTGGCGCCGGCACCTCCGACGCACTGTCCAATGACGACGAACCGACCCGGGCGCCCAGTCGTCCGGCCGACACTCACCTCAACGGCGAACAGCGCCAGGCGCTCGAACAATGGCTGCGACAGATCCCCGACGAACCCGGCGAACTGCTGCGACGCAAATTCTGGTACGAGCAACAGCAACATCAGGAAAAAGCCCGATGAGTCGTGTGCACACAATCGTAATCGCCTGGTTGTTGTGCCTGGTCGCGCTCGCGGCACAGGCCGACACCCGTGCTGCAACGTTGCAGGCCAGCGTCGACCGCACACGCGTCAACACCGGCGAAACGGTCGAACTGACCCTGGAGTCTGACGATGCGACGCTGTTCGGCAAGCCGGACATGAGCCCACTGGACGCCGATTTCGAAGTGCGCGACACCCGCCAGCTCAACAGCCTGACCACCCTCGAGGGCAACGTTCATGCGACCACCCGTTGGCTGATCACGTTGATGCCCAAGCACAGCGGCTCGATCGATATTCCCTCGCTGAAACTGGGGGAACTGGTCAGCCAGCCTATCGCCTTGCAGGTCGTGGAGGTCGAACCGTCCGCGCAGTCTCAGGAACAGAAGCTGGCGCCGGTGTTCATGGAAGCGAGCCTGGACCAGGACACCGTTTACGTGCAGGCGCAGGCGGTGCTCACGGTGCGCGTCTATCACTCGGTGTCGCTGTTCGATGACAGCAACCTGACCCCGTTGCAGGTCCCGGACGCGCGCATTGAAAAACTCGGCGACACACGCACGTACGAGAAGCAGATCAATGGCATTCGTCATGGCGTCATCGAAATGCGTTATGCGCTGTATCCACAGCACAGCGGCGAGCTGACGATTCCGGCCCAGGAATTCAGTGCAACGATGGTGCAGGACATTCCCGACACCCAGGCGGCAGCCACCAGTCAGCCGACGATGGCCACCAGCCCGAAGCCGGGCAAGCTGATGCGCGTGACGTCCGAGCCGCTGGGGCTGAAGGTCAAGCCGCAACCCGAGCATTACCCCGCCAACACGCCGTGGTTGCCCGCGCGCAGTATCAGCCTGAGCGAGAACTGGAGTCCGGATCCGGCCCACAGTCAGATCGGCGATTCGTTGACCCGCACCCTGGTCATCAAGGCCGAAGGCTTGTCGAGCGCACAACTGCCCCCCTTGCCCGCCACCGACGTGAGCGCCCTGCGTCGCTACCCGGATCAGCCGCAACTGAGCAATCAGGCGAGCGAACGGGGTCTGGTCGGCGTGCGTGAAGAACGTGAAGCGCTGGTGCCCAACCGACCCGGCGCCATCGACATCCCGGCGGTGGATCTGGTGTGGTGGAACACTCAGGAAGACCATCTGGAGCACAGCGCCCTGCCCGCTCGCACGCTGCAAGTCAGCACCAACCCGGCCCTGGCGGTGGACACGCCGGTCAGTGAAAACACCGGCGTCACGGTGATCGGGCCGCCGGTGTGGCCGTGGCAGTTGAGCACGGTGCTGTTGAGTTTTACCACGCTGCTGGGCTTCGGCCTGTGGTGGCGGGCACGCTGGCAGCCTGCGCTGACCCGCGTTGCACAAGCCGGTCCCAGCCCACGCACCGTGCTGGACGACCTGAAACGCGCCAGTCTGGCCAATGACCCGCACGCGACCCGGCAGGCGCTGGATGCCTGGGCCCGTCAGCAACCGGAAACCCTCGCTGACATGGCCGCGCGATTCGTGCCACTGTCCGATGCGCTCGACGGCCTGAACGGCGCGCTGTACAGCGAAACCGGCAAGCTGTGGCTGGGTGAGGATTTGTGGCGCGCCGTCAAGGCATTGCCAGCGGTCGAACGACCGCAAGACCCGAACGGCGGTGACAGCCTGCCGCCGCTGTATCCGAAATAATTTCTCTGGATCGATGCGTACTCTTCGCGCATCGATCGTTCCCCTGCTCCGGGGGGAACGCAACCCGTGACGCTCCGCGTCACATTGGCCGCAGAGCGACCGACCCGACATTCCCACGCGGAGCGTGAGGAACGATCAACGGGGTTGGCTTGCGGCCATCTGAAAACCATTCAACACAAGGTACCCCCATGCGTTTGTTCCACACCTCCGACTGGCACCTGGGCCAAAACCTCCATGGCCAGGAACGGGACTTCGAACACGCCAGCTTCCTGACCTGGCTGCTGGCCCGACTGGCCGAGCGCAAGCCCGATGTGCTGTTGATCGCCGGCGATATCTTCGACACCGTCAACCCGCCGGTCAAATCCCAGGAGCGGCTGTACGACTTCATCGTCAGCGCCCACGAACAAAACCCGCAACTGACCATCGTGATGATCGCCGGCAACCACGACTCCGGTTCGCGCATCGAACTTCCCGCACCGCTGATGCGACGCCTGCGCACCCACGCGCTGGGCCGTGTGCTGTGGCTCGATGACGGCGTGCTCGACGTCGATCGCCTGTTGCTCCCGCTGACCAACGCCAAAGGCAAAGTGCTGGGCTGGTGCCTGGCGCTGCCGTTCCTGCGTCCCGCCGAAGTCACCGGCCCGACGTTGGGCGACAGCTACCTGCGCGGCATCGGGCAGGTCCACGAGATGCTGATTGCCGCCGCCAATCTGAAACGCAAAAAAGGCCAGGCGCTGATCGCTATCAGTCACGCCCACATGGCGGGCGGCTCGGTCTCGGAAGACTCCGAGCGCAGCCTGATCATCGGCAACGCCGAAGCCCTGCCCGCCAGCTTGTTTGGCGAGAGCATCACCTACGTTGCCCTCGGCCACCTGCACAAGCCACAACGGGTCAATGGCGAAGACCGCATTCGCTACAGCGGCTCGCCGATCCCGTTGTCGTTCTCGGAGATCGGCTATCAGCATCAGATCCTCGAAATCGAATGCGAGGGCGACACGCTCGCCAGCGTCAAACCGCTGCTGATCCCCCGCGCGGTCAACCTGCAACGGATCGGGCCGGCACCGCTGGCCGACCTGTTGATGCAACTCAAGGACCTGCCGGACATCGACCTGCTGGCCGACATCGACCGCCAACCCTGGCTCGAAGTCCGCGTGCGCCTGGACGAACCGCAGCCTGACTTGCGCAACCAGATCGAGGCCTCGCTGGAAAACAAGGCCGTGCGACTGGTGCGCATCGCCGCCGAATACGCGGGCAAAGGCGCCCGCGACGAAGACGGCAATCAGGACCTGATCGAACTGGATCAACTCAGCCCGCAGGAATTGTTCAGCCGCGCCTGGCTCGACAATTACGGCAACGAGGTCGACGAACAGACGTTGCAGGACTTCGCCTTGCTGCTGCAGGACGTGCAACTGGAGAGCGAACAGCCATGAAGATTCTCGCCATTCGCTTGAAAAACCTCGCCTCACTTGCAGGCCCGTTCGAACTGGATTTCACCGCCGAGCCTCTGGCCAGCGCGGGCCTGTTCGCCATCACCGGTCCGACCGGCGCAGGCAAAAGCACACTGCTCGATGCGCTGTGCCTGGCGCTGTTCGGCGCGATCCCGCGGCTGAACGATGTCGGCCAGTCCAGGGTCCCGGAAATCGACGGCGACATCAGCACCAGCGATCCACGTAACCTGCTGCGGCGCGGCACCGGCAGCGGTTACGCCGAGGTGGATTTCGTCGGCATCGACAAGCGTCGTTATCGTGCGCGCTGGGAAACCAACCGCGCTCGTGACAACGCCACGAAAAAGCTTCAGGCCAGCCGTCAGACCCTGACCGATCTGGACAGCGAGCAGATTCTCAGCAGCCAAAACAAGACCGAATACAAGACCCTGCTCGAAGCCCGGCTGGGGCTTAATTTCGAGCAGTTCACCCGCGCCGTGATGCTGGCGCAAAGCGAGTTCAGCGCGTTCCTCAAGGCCGACGATAAAGAGCGCAGCGAGCTGCTGGAAAAGCTCACGGACACCGCCATCTACAGCCAGCTCGGCCGTCGCGCGTTCAGCAAGAGCAAGGAAGCCGAGGAAACACTGAAAGCCCTGAATGCGCAGGCCGGCAACCTGACCCCGCTGGAGCCCGACCAGCGCGCCGAGCTCGAGCAACGCTTCGCTGACGCCCAGCAGCAACTGAAACAGGGGCAGGCTCAACTGCGCCAGCTGGAACTCAAACAGCAATGGCTGACGGAGCTGAACCGCCTGCGCGACAGCCATCAGGCGGCCAATGAAAAACTCATCGATGCGCAGCAGACCTGGGATAACCAGGCCGGCGACCGCCAGCAACTGGGCCAGCTCGAACGCCTTGCCCCACAGCGTCATCTGTTCGGTCAGCGCAAGAAGCTGGACGCTCAACTCAGCCCGCTGACAGCGGGTATTCAGGCCCATGCTCAGCAACAGGCAGAGGCTCAGGCCCGCCTGGACGCTCTTGAAACCCAGCTCGCCAGCGCGCTCACCGCGCTTCAACACGCACAGGAACACCAGCAAGCCAGCGCGCCGACACTGCGCGAGGCGTTCGAGCAGCAGGTTCAGCTCAACCATCTGAATCAGGAACTGCAACAGGTCAGTGAGCAGGCCCGTGTGGCCGAGCAATCCAGCCACAACGGCCAGGTCCTGCTCAATGAAATGGGCGAGCAGCAACGGCAGGTCGAAGCCCGTCTGCAATCCATCGCCGAACACCTGCAGAACAGCGCAGCCCTCAGCTCGCTCAGCCAGTCGTGGGATGCCTATCGACCCCGCCTGCAGCAGATCGTGCTGGTCAGTTCGCGCCTGAACAAAGGCCGTGAAGAACTGCCCGCACTGGAGCAAGGGGCCACGCGGGCCGAACAGGCCCTGAGCGAACGCCGAAGCGCCTTGCAGGCACTGTATGACGATGCCCAGGTCAAGGCCGACGCTGTCAGTCAGGAGATCGAACGCCTCGGCACGCTGTTGCAGGAAAACCGTCAGCAGCACGCCGCCAGCGACTCACTCGAACGCCTGTGGCAGCGTCATCAGGACATCGCGACGCGCCTGCAGGACGTGCAGAACGGTCAGCAACAGGCCACCGAGCGCCGCGCGCAAGGCATCGCTCAGGGCCTGAAGCTCAAGGGTGAACACGAGGCCGCCGAGCAAGCGCTGAAGGTCACCGTCGAACTGCTGCAACGCCAGCGGCTGGCGCGCAGTGCAAGCGTGGAGCAATTGCGCGGGCAACTGGTGGATCAACAGCCGTGCCCGGTGTGCGGCAGCGAAGAGCATCCGTATCACCAGTCCGAAGCGTTGCTCGAGGCGCTGTCCGGGCATGACGACAGCGAAGAAACCCAGGCACGGCTGAAGGTCAGCCAGCTCAGCGAAAAGCTCGCTGAATTGCGCGCAGAAGTCGGTGAGCTGAACAACCAGTTGAAGGTCTCCAAACCGCAACTGGATCAGCTCAGCGAGCAGTTGCACAAGCTCACACCGGAACTGGAAGGCCATGCCCTGTATGCGCGATTGCTGGAGCAACCCGAGCACCTGCGTACTGACTGGCTGAGCGAGCGGCTGCACCAGCTGGCGCAGGAAATTCTCACCGCCGAGCAACGCCAGACCCGGCTGCTCAAGGTGCAGCGCGACGCCGAATCCTTGCAGCAGCAGGTTCAGGACGCGCGCGAGGCCAGTCAGCAGGCGATGAAACTGCTGGACGATCAACAGCGCAACATCTCCCTGGACAATCAGACGTTCGAAACCGCACTGCAGGAATTCGAGCCGCTGTTGCCCGCCGAGAGCCTGTCGTCGTGGCGCGATTCGGCCACAGAAAGCTTTCTGCAGCTGGACAACGACATTGCCCGCCGCATTGAACAGTTGGGGCAACAGAAGGACGAACAACAGGAACACAGCGCGCGGGCACTGAAAATCGAGCGCGAGCAGATCACTCAAGAAGCTCGCCTGCACGAGCATCAGAAGCTGCAAAAACAGCTCGACGCCAGCCAGCAGCAACAGCGGGTCGTTCAGCAACGCTTGCAGGAAATCCTCGGCGAACATGCCAGCGCCGAGCAGTGGCAACAGCACCTCGAACGCACTGTGGAGCAAGCGCGGCAAGCCCAGGCCACCACGACCGAGGCCTTGCAACTGGCCCGCAGCGAACTGATCAAGCTGAGCGCAGAGCTGGACAACGAAACTCAGCGACTGCAAGGCCTGGAGCAAGAACTGGCCGACCTCGACGGACAGATCAACGCGTGGCGCGGTCAGCACAGCGAACTGGACGACGCCGCACTGGACACCTTGCTGGGCATGAGCGATGACAGCGTCGGGCAATTGCGCCAGCGCTTGCAGCTGAGCGAAAAAGCCCTGGAGCAAGCCAGAGTGCTGGTGCAAGAGCGCGACGCTCAGTTGCAACAGCATCAGGCGCATCACAGCGACATCGCGGATGGCGAGCAATTGGCGTCGGCGTTGATGGATGCGCAGAGCCTGTCGGCCACTCACGATCAGTTGTGTGCCGATTTGCGCGCGCAAATCAGTGAAGACGACCGCCGTCGCACTGCCAGCAGCGAATTGCAGGCGCGAATCGCCGCTGCCTATTCGGAGTTCCAGCGTTGGGGCCGGATCAATGCCTTGATCGGGTCGGCCACGGGCGACACCTTCCGCAAGATCGCCCAGACGTACAACCTTGATCTGCTGGTGCATCACGCCAACGCGCAGCTCAAACAACTGGTGCGGCGTTATCGCCTGAAGCGCGGCGGCAGCATGCTCGGCTTGCTGGTGATGGACACCGAAATGGGCGATGAGCTGCGTTCGGTGCATTCGTTGTCAGGCGGCGAAACCTTCCTGGTGTCGCTCGCCCTCGCACTCGGCCTGGCGTCCATGGCGTCCAGCACCTTGAAAATCGAGTCGCTGTTCATCGACGAAGGCTTCGGCAGCCTCGACCCCGAATCGCTGCAGCTGGCGATGGATGCCCTGGATGGCTTGCAGGCTCAAGGGCGCAAGGTGGGGGTGATTTCCCACGTACAGGAAATGCACGAGCGGATTCCGGTGCAGATCCAGGTCCGCCGCCAGGGCAATGGCCTGAGCACTGTGGAGGTCAGTGGATGAGCGCCCTGCTCTATTCGTTCCGACGTTGCCCGTATGCCATGCGTGCGCGCATGGCGGTGGCGTATTCGGGCGTTCAGGTTGAACTGATTGAAGTCAGCCTCAAGGCCAAGCCGCCGGAGATGCTCGAGCGCTCGCCCAAGGGCACCGTGCCGGTGCTGGTGTTGGATGACCAGGTGCTGGAACAGAGCCTGGACATCATGCGCTGGGCACTGGCCCAGAATGACCCGGACAATTGGTCCATGGCCTCTGATCCGGAGGCGCAGCGGCAGATCGCGGAACTGATCGCGGAGAACGACAGCCGTTTCAAGACCGATCTGGATCACTACAAATACGCCGTGCGCTATCCGGAATTCACTCAGGCTGAGTACCGCGCACGTGGGGAAGTGTTCCTGAATAAGCTGGAAGGTTTGTTGAGTGATCGCGACTTTCTGGTGACCGATCACCTGACGCTGGCCGACATTGCGCTGGCGCCTTTCGTGCGCCAGTTCTGCGGGGTCGATCCGGAGTGGTTCTGGCAAGCGCCGTATCCGCGTTTGCAGGCGTGGCTCGCGGGGTTTCTGGAGTCGGGGTTGTTCAAGCAGGCGATGAAGAAATAGATACGGCACGCCCCGGCTCTCGTAGCCGCACGGCTTACCGGCGGGGGCGTATTTGAGTTCGCCGTCAGAGTATTTTTCCGGCCAGCAACAGCTGAACAAACATCACCAAGAGCAATACGGCCCCCGTCACATTCGGAATAATGGCCCAACGTTTGAGGTGGATTGGCATGTTTTTAACATCGTCTGGGTCTACTAGGCCTTTGCGCGCATACATTTTTGTGAACAACAATGCCCCTGTTGCCGTTGCGTACCTCCATTGACGCCCTTGCAACCCTAAATTCTGACGCTGTCGCCTGGAGTCGATGATGATTTGGCAATTCCCCAACGCGTCTTCTATTTGCTCCAGCCTGAAGAGTGCGGCCCACAACGAGACCGCCCCATCGACAAGTAAGATAACCATGCTCAAAACCATGCTCCAGTCCAGGAGGAATTTAGCGTCCATGGATTTCCTCGTATAACAGGATGGTTGAGTCTTCTCCCACCATCGATCCGATTTTTCCACCACCCCATGCTGTAACTGCTCCTGCCACTACGGCGCATGCAGCTAATATCATCCCGCCGGACGCGGCCCCCAGCCCAACGCAAACTGCTTCGCCCGCCAGTGTTCCAACAGTTCCGCCAGCCCAAGAGCCTGCTATCCCCGCTACCGTTTTCCCGGTTTCCACATATTTCGCCCTGGTACATTCCTCCTCTCGTCCCTTAGAACACGCCTCTTTGATCTCCAGCGCTCCAGCGCCCACGTCGAGGGCAATTCCCACATAAGCCCCTTTGCTCAATGCTCCTGCCAGTCTGGAAATACCTCTAACATTATTCGCATACCCCCGGATCTCGCCCGTATGCAGATAACTCTTGCTGGAGATACCGAGTATTCGCTTCATCTTGCCATCCCTGCCGAGGCCCGACCCAAAGCGACCAATTCCCTTGAGGTTGGCTTCAATACGGGTAAACAAGACACGGCGCTGTGCGAAGAACTCGTCGTTGGTCACACCACTAGCACGCCACCGCCGATGCAGCGCCTCGGTCTGCTTTAGCAAGTCCTCCAATTCCTTGAGATATTTGCTCCACACAGACGTGGTGGCTCCGATACCAATGGACCCATACGACATGATGCTCTGGATCATGTCGTAGTTATGCACCATCGCGTAGCTGGCGTCCCGTTCCACGCCAATCAGCGCGCCTCGAACGTCCGATGCCAATTGCATCAATTGGGTTTCTTCCGGAGTGCACAGATGAGTGGAGCCTTCACTCACTACCACTATCTCTCCCGGCATCACCACGCCGTTGCGAAGAAAAGGATTGAGTTGATCGAGTTTCGCGCGAGTGCTCGCGGGCAGAAGGTTATCGCGCATATGGTTGTAGATACGGATTTCGTCGTTAACGAAAGCGTAGGGTTGCGACACGTCAGGCTCCTTTTGCGTGAAAGAACTGCCGCCGCGCAGCGTCCTTTCCATTTCCATGGAGGCCGGACAGTAAGTTCAGAGCTTGGCGATGTCATTAAACAAACTGATGAAAAAGCCATGACTTCGAGATTTTCAGAAATGCCCTACATGTGCAACTCAACGTCCCACCTGGCAGCATGGCTTTCCGGCGCGAGTGTCTTGAAATCGCTATCGCCGAAAAGCCGCACTGCTACGAGGTATCCGGAGATCACACCATCGTGTTCAACTGAAAAACCAACGAAAACAACTCGCCGTGCTTCGGCGGCGGGTTGCCGGCGTTGAGCTGTTGCGCCCGCTGCATTTCGATGGCTTCGGCAACTTCGGTCTTGAATTCCATGCTGCGCGCCACACCGCCCACCGACCCTTCGCCGTGACCCAGCAGCGAGCAGCCGTTGTTGATCAGGGCGAAAAACACGATCACCCAAAAATTCACGCCTCTCACGACGCACGCTCCGGCGTGTTGACAGCAGCACGATCAAGTTTGACGACGGACGATTGAGCCGACACCGATGCCGGTGCAGTCAGTTGTGGATTCATGCTGGTGACGGTGACCACTGCAATGAAAACAACATACAACGCGATGGCGGTGTAAGCGCCGTGTTTAAGTGAATGAAGAATGGCAGTGGCCATAACAGTTGCTCCAGGATGTTTCGTTTCTGGCGCCCAGAATGCCCGGAGTGACTATTAATGAAAAACGATGCGCAGCGATTCAAAAGATCGATTCGGTTGATTATGTAAGATCTTAATTAAGCCGATAGCGTAATGCCTTGTGTAGGCACGCGCTTGCTCTGGGCTGCATCCGGATAATGGTGGTAAATCTGTGAAATCTCTGCTGACTGACACACCGCAATCGCGGGCAAGCGCGCTCCTACACAACAGAAACATGAAGATAAAGGCATAAAAAAATCCCCGTCGCTTATTCAGCAGACGGGGACCAAAGGAGGGAATTCAACGCTTTCGCGAGCAAGCTCGCCGACATTTGATGCATGGCCTGACACGCAGTGGTCAGTGGGTCGCATCAACCTGTTAAAGGCGAATTTGCTCGCGAAAGCGTTCTTGCACTCGGAGCAGGTATAACAATTGAACCCGTTCACTTCTTACAAATCCATTCCCCGGTATCGTGTGCTTCGTTAACGGGGAATGGATTCACATCGAGTTCTATTCATTGCTGGGTCTTATGATCCAGAGCCGCATAGAAGTTAGCGCTTTGTTGCAAGTACTTCGGGGTGTAACTCTGGGTCGAGCTGACTTTTTTGTCTGTGACTTCGACACTGGCACTGGCGGGCAATGCAACAGTAGCGGAGATGGCAGACGCGGCGATGATGGAGAAGATATTGAAGTTCATGGGGTGTACCTCGGTGTTGATGTTTCGTTTCAAGTCTTGACCGTCTTGGCCGTGGAATTAAAAGTACGCCCGAGGAGCTTTCAGAAAAAATCTTTTCTGGCACTAGCCCTTATCACTTGAATTAATACATGGCTCCGGCCCTTGATTTTCAAGGGCTGGAGCCTGCGTCAACGTGTCACTTGCCAGCCGTCACGGCTTCAAAAAACGGAAATCCGAAGGGGAATCGAAGTCGACTTTCTGCACGGTGTCGCCCAACACACCGGTTTTGGGGTCCACACGGACCGTCACGATCTGGTTGCTCTTCTGGTTCGCGATCAGCACGAAATGACCGCTAGGGTCGAAGCTGAACTCACGAGGCTCCTTGCCTTCCACCGAGCGGCGCTGGATTTCCTTCAACTGGCCAGTGCCCGAATTGATGCTGAAGACCAGCAGTTCGTTGACCTCGCCCCGATTGGCGACGTAAAGGAACTTGCCATCCGGCGAGGTGTGCAAGCCACCGGCTGCGCGGTATTGCTGACCGTCTTTATTGGCCAGGTCCACCAACGCCGTGCGCTTGAACACGCCATCGTGGTAATCGAACACCGCCACCTGCGCGCTCATTTCCATGGTCAGCCAGGCGTGCTTGCCGTCCTTGCTGAACAGCAAGTGACGTGGACCGCTGCCCGGCGGCAGGTCAACCGATGGCGCTTTGGCGGGCGTCAGGGGTTGGGTTTTCTTGCCGTCGTAGTTGAAGACGAACATCTTGTCGGCGCCCAGATCCATGGCGATCAGGTACTTGCCATCGGGGGTCGGCACGGCGGCATGCACGTGGGATGACGCCTGGCGTTCCGGGTTGACCTTACTGGCCTCGTGCGTCGCAGTCTGCGCGACGGCAGACAGCTTGCCATCCTTGCCGACCGGCACGACCGCCAGAGAACCGCCCGGATCGGGGTGTACGGCGTAGTTGGCCACGAACAGGAAGCGCCCATCCAGACTCAGGTTCGAATGCGTCGGCTCTTCACCCTTGCTCTCGATCTGGTTGATGAACGACACCGCGTGGGTCTTGGGGTCGATGGAGAAGCTGCTGACCTTGCCGACGACGTCCGTCTGACCCGGACCGTTCTCGTTGACCGCAAACAGGTGGCGCTGGTCTTTGGAGAGGGTCAACCAGGACGGGTTTTCGCTTTTGATCACCTGACGTGGCTTCGCTTCGAGCTGGCCGGTCTGGGTGTTGAAGCCATAACGATAGATGCCTTCGCTGGCGCCAGCGGTGTAGGCACCCACCAGTACGTCGTAGTCGGTCATGGATTTCGCCTGAACGGAAACAGCGGTGAGGCTGCTGGCAAGCACCAGCCACGGCAGGAGTCTTGGGGTCATTGGGGCATTCTCTTTTTGAAATTGTTGGCGTGGTAAACGCGAGAATCAGGTCTATGACAGCGGTTTCAGCGCAGTAGTTGCCTGGCCTCAACACTGCAGGAAGGAATCAGCCCTGCTCGCCTTCCTCATCCTCATCACGCGCGGAGAAGCCGCTCAAGACAACGATGCGGTGATCGGCATTGCCGTCGTTGATGACCCAACTCTGCAGTTCGCTGTCGAACTCGGCAGAATCGATTTGCGCCAGCGAGAATCGCCAGACCTTGCGTTCGCGTCCGTCCATGCTTTCGATTTGCAGCATTTCGTCCAGCCTGAACTCGTAGGAGTGAAGGCCGTCGATCTGCAGCATGCTGTGAGACGTCAGTGCAGTATGCAGCGCGGTGCGCAGGGTTTCGGGGGTGTCGGTCATGGCAGTCGTTCGCGTAGGTTAAAGCGCGAATGATAGGACAAAAGCTGCCATCGCGGCGTGCGCCCAGGTTAAGCAACGCTGCATACACCTCTGTGGGAGCGAATTTATTCGCGAGAGGTCGGTGCATCCAATGAAGATCCATCGTCTGGGCCCTCTTCGCGAATGAATTCGCTCCCACAGATTCGGTGCTCGGCAACATTTACCCTGCCGCGCTCAAGCTCGCTCCCATCGGTTTCTTTTCAATCCTGAAGCGCTTCCTTCGCGTAGTAACGCTTCGGAATGCCCCACACGATCAGCGCAATGGCCAACACGCTTACCGCAAACAAGGCGAACAACGCAGGCGTTGCCGTGCCGGTGAGGTCCTTGATGCGCCCGACCATGAACGGCGCGATGATGCCGCCCAACTGACCCAGCGAGTTGATCAGCGCGATCCCGGCTGCCGCGGCGATACCGGTCAGGAAGCGTGGCGGGATGGTCCAGAAGATCGGCATCCAGGCAATGATGCCGGTCATGATCATGGTCATGCCGATCATCAAAGGCAGCAACTGGCCGGGGAACAGCGCGCAGACCAGATAGCCTGCGGCCGTCAGGGTTGCGCAGGCCGCCATGTGCCAGCGACGTTCGCCATGACGGTCGGAGCTGGCACCGATCAGCAGGTTGCCGATCACCGCGCCGACGTAGGGAATCACCGTCAGCCAGCCGATGTTCATCGTGTCGGTCACGCCCGCACTCTTGATCAGTTGCGGCATCCAGAACAGCAGACCTGTCAGCGCCATCACCAGGCAGAGGTAGATCGCCGACATGACGTAGGTGGTCGGGTGTTTCCAGATGTCCTTGACCTTCTGCGGCGTGGCGGGTTTGGCCTCTTTGGCCATGCGCGACAGCACCACCTGTTTTTCCTCAGCGCTGAGCCAAGGGGCGTCTTCGATGCGGTCCTTGACCAGCCAGAACACCACGCCGCCCAGCAGGATGGACGGAATGCCTTCCAGCAAGAACAGCCAGCGCCAGCCGGCCAGGCCCATGACGCCGTCGAAGTGGCCGAGGATCAGGCCGGCAATCGGACCGCCCACGATACCGCACAGGCAGATGGAGCTCTTGAAGTAGGAATTGACCCGAGCCCGTCGCGTGCTCGGGTACCACTGGGTAAAAAAATACAGCACGCCCGGGACGAAGCCGGCTTCCATCACGCCAATCAGAAAACGCAGGGTGTAGAACCAGAATTCGGTCTGCACGAACATCATGCAAGCTGAAGCGATACCCCACGACACCATGATCCGGGCGATCCAGATTCTCGCGCCGATCTTGTGCAGTAGCACGTTACTGGGTACTTCGAAGAGAAAGTAGCCGACAAAGAACAGACTGGCGCCGAGGCCGTAAACGGTCTCGCTGAAGCCCAGGTCGCTGGCCATTTGCAGCTTGGCGAAACTGATGTTGACCCGATCCAGATAAGCGAACAGAAAACAGCAGATGAACAACGGGACGATGCGCCAGCTTACCTTGCGGTAGATGCTGTCCTCGAGCGCGTCGGTGTCGAGCTGTTCCAGCGGTATGGCGTTGGCGGTCATGGGGCGCACCTCGTTTGTTTTTATGTGGGTGTCGGGTGTTCGTATAGGAATGTAAAAATCTGTAGGAGCGTGGCTCCTGATCGTCCCCACGCTCTGCGTGGGCATGCAGCTCGTGACGCTCCGCGTCACCAGGACGCGGAGCGTGGGAACGAGCAGGTCAGGCGTATCAACCTACTGCTGCGGTGGTATTCACCCCATCCACCAACCGCTGAATCCCCAGCGGGTTGACGTTTTTCAGGGCGTCGGGCAAGGCACTGTCAGGGTAATTCTGGAAGCAGACCGGGCGCAGATAACGGTCGATCGCCAAGGTGCCGACCGACGTGCCGCGTGCATCGGAGGTCGCAGGATACGGCCCGCCGTGGACCATCGAGTCAACCACTTCAACCCCGGTCGGATAGCCATTGATCAGGATGCGCCCAACCTTCTGTTCCAGCAGGCCGGTCAATTCGCTGAAGCGCTGCATGTCGTCGCCGTCGACCAACAGCGTCGCCGTGAGCTGGCCATGAAGCCCGAGCAAGGCCTCGGTGAGCTGTGCCTGGTCGGCGACTTCAACCACGATTGAGGTCGGGCCGAAGACTTCTTCCTGCAGCAGTTCGTCCCCTTCCAGCAACAGACTGACATCGGCTTTGAACAGCTGCGGATGGGCCTGATCGCCCTTCTGCTCCTGGCCCGCCAGATGCTGGATGCCCGCATGAGCGTTCAATGCCTTGAGGCCACGGGTGTAACTGCTCAGGGTCCCGGCGTTGAGCATGGTCTGTGCTGGCTGGTCGTTGATCTGTGCCGCGAGACGCTGCTGGAATTCGCTGAAGGTCGGTGAACTGACGCCGATGATCAGGCCCGGATTGGTGCAGAACTGCCCGCAGCCTTGAACGATGGAACCGGCGAGTTCTGCGGCGATGCGTTCGCTGCGCAGCGCCAACGCTTGAGGCAGGATGATCACCGGGTTGATGCTCGACATTTCCGCGAACACCGGAATCGGTTGCGCACGCGCAGCCGCCATGTCACACAGCGCACGACCGCCTTTGAGCGAACCGGTAAAGCCTACCGCCTGGATCGCCGGGTGCTTGACCAGCCACTCGCCGACGCCGCCCCCATAGATCATGTTGAACACGCCCTTGGGCATGCCGGTTTTGTCGGCGGCACGCAGCAACGCGTCGGCGACCCACTCGGCTGTCGCCATGTGACCGCTGTGTGCCTTGAACACCACCGGGCAACCGGCCGCCAGCGCAGAAGCTGTATCCCCGCCAGCCGTGGAAAACGCCAGCGGGAAGTTGCTCGCGCCGAACACGGCCACCGGGCCGAGGCCGATGCGGTACTGGCGCAAGTCGGGTCGTGGCGCGGGCTTGCGATCCGGCAATGGCAGATCGATACGTGCGCCGTAGAAATCACCGCGACGCAGGACCTTGGCGAACAGACGCATTTGCCCGGTCACACGACCGCGCTCGCCTTGAATGCGCGCCGTCGGCAGCGCGGTCTCGCGGCAGACTGTGGCGATGAAGTCGTCGCCCAGTGCGTCCAGTTCGTCTGCGATGGCATCGAGGAACTGTGCGCGTTTTTTTGCGCTCAACGCCCGGTAGGCCGGGTATGCGGAAGCGGCCGCTTTCGCCGCAGCGTCGACCTCTTCGACCGTGGCCTGATAGAAGTCGTGGGGCAGGTTTTCACCGGTACTGGCGTCGACGCTATAGACGATGACGGTGCCAGCGGCGCTGCGCTGGCCGCCGATGTAGTTGTGGCCGAGAATCTGGGTCATGAAAGCGTTTCCTTTAGGACATTCGAAACAGGCGCCGACACTTTCCGGCCGTTGCGGCCCTGTGGGAGCGAGCTTGCTCGCGAAGGGGTCGGTGAATCCGAAGGATGTCCATCGCCCTGATTCACGTCTTCGCGAGCAAGCTCGCTCCCACAGAATGTCTGTCGCCTGTCAGATCAACGATTGATCGTTCCCACGCTCTGCGTGGTAATGCCCCTCCGGACGCTCTGCGTCCCCGTGACGCGGAGCGTTACCCAAGGCGTCACCACGCTGAGCGTGGGAACGATCAGCCATTGCATCAAAGCTGCTTGATACCGCCGGGCTGGAACACGCCCTCGGTTGGCGCAATGCCGTTGGTCAATGGCGCGCCGAATTCGCGCTGGCTGATCTCGAACGTGTCACCCGGCTGGGTCTTGATGCCGTCGGCGAACGACAGCGTCGCGGTGCCGAAGAAATGCACGTGCACGTCGCCCGGACGAAGGAACTGGCTGTATTTGAAGTGGTGGTATTCGAGGTTTTCGAGGCTGTGGCACATGTTGGCTTCGCCGCTCAGGAATTCCTTCTCCCACAGCACCTGACCGTCGCGCAGGATGCGGCTGGTGCCGGCCAGGTTCTGCGGCAGATCACCGACGCGCAGTTCCGGCCCGAACGAACAGGCACGCAGTTTGGAATGCGCCAGGTACAGGTAGTTTTTGCGCTCCATGACGTGGTCGGAGAACTCGTTGCCGATGGCAAAGCCCAGGCGATACGGTTTGCCATCGTTGCCGATCACGTACAGGCCGCTCAGCTCGGGCTCTTCGCCCGCGTCTTCGGAAAACGGGGGTTGCGGGAACGCAGCGCCAGGACGAACCACGATGCCGCCGTCACCTTTGTAGAACCACTCCGGTTGCACACCTGCCTGACCGGCTGCAGGTTTGCCGCCTTCGATGCCCCATTTGAAGATGCGCATGGTGTCGGTCATGGCCGATTCGTCATTGCCGTGCTGGTGCATCTTGTCGCGGGCCGAGGCACTGCCCAAATGGGTCAGACCGGTGCCGCTGACCAATACGTGCGCAGGATCCGGATGGTCCAGCGGCGGCAGGATCATAAGGTCGGCACGCAGTTGCGAGTAATCATGACTGTCACCCAGGCCCAGGCTGTCGACCTGTTCGGCCAACGAGATCTTCTTGTCGATGGCCGCCAGCGCCAGTTCACGGGTGCTGGTCGCACCCTGCACTTCGCGCACCAGCGCGCCGTCCACCAGACCGACACGGCGTTCGCCGTTACCCAATTCGAATTGAACCAAATGCATGAAATGTCTCCTTTCCAGATGGTGTGCACGGTCCCTGTAGGAGCGCGCTTGCCCGCGATAGCTTTTTGCATGAGACATCTTCATGCCTGACACAACGCCTTCGCGGGCAAGCGCGCTCCTACACAGGCCGCGTCTTTAACGAGAGCTGCGCGCGCTGGCCGCGAATTTGGATTCCGGCAAGACGTGCTTGCGTTCCAGGACGCGGTACACGACGCCGGTGAGGATCAATCCGCAGATCATCACGCCCGACAGGAAATACAGGCCGGTGGCCAGGTTGCCGGTGATTTCCTTCAGCCAGCCAATAACGAACGGGCCGATGTAACCGCCGAGGTTGCCGACCGAGTTGATCAGCGCGATACCGGCCGCTGCACTGGCACCGGCGAAGAAACGGCCCGGCAAGGTCCAGAACACCGCGGTGCAGGAAAACAGGGAAAACGCCACCAGAGACAACGCCGCCAGTTGCAGCACCGGCACGGTCAGGTAAGCCGACAGGAAAAGGCCCAGCGCGCCGATGACGTAGAGCACGGCGAGGTGACCGTAGCGATCGTTCAGGCGGTCGGAGCTGCGGGGCACGATCAACAGACCGACGATGCCGAAGATGTAAGGCACTGCCGAAACGAAGCCGGTGACCAGATCGCTGCCGCCGAACTGTTTGATCAGCGTCGGCAACCACAGGCCCAGGCCATAGATGCTCAACGTGACGGGCAGATAGAACAGCGCCAGCAACAGCACTCGCTTGTCCTTCAGGGCGTGCAGTGGATTGCCGTGACGGGTCTGGCCGTAGGCTTCCAGGTCTTTTTTCAGCTCACCGGCGAGCCAGTCTTTTTCGACCGGATCCATCCACTTCACGTCTTTCGGGCCATCCGGCAACCAGCGCAGCACGGGCCAGGTCAGCAGGATCGCCGGGGCGCCGATGCACAGGAACAGCCATTGCCAACCGTGCAGGCCGCCAACGCCTTCCATGCCCAGCAGACCGCCGGAAATCGGGCCGGTGATCATCATCGCGATGGGTTGGGACAGGATGAAGAGCCCGAGGATCTTGCCGCGATGGCGCACCGGGAACCACTGAGTGATGTAGTACAGCACGCCCGGAAAGAAGCCCGCTTCGGCCGCGCCGAGCAGGAAGCGCATCACATAGAAGCTGGTCGGCCCTTGTACAAAGGCCATGCCCATGGTGATGGCGCCCCAGGTGATCATGATCCGCGCAAACCAGCGCCGCGCGCCGAAGCGTTCAAGCATCAGGTTGCTGGGGATTTCCAGCAGGAAGTAGCCAATGAAGAACAGCCCGGCGCCCATGCCATAGGCCGCGTCACCGATGCCGACGTCTGCGCCCATGTGCAACTTGGCGAAGCCGACGGCAGACCGGTCCACATACGCGATCAGGTACAACAGGATCAAAAAAGGGATGAGTTTCAAGGTGATGCGGCGAATAAGCCTGAGTTCCTGGCTCATGTATGCGGTCTCCACGTTGTTTTTGTTATGGAAGCTTCCGGGGATCGCCTCTGCCTTCGTGTGTGCCTTACTGCAGTGAGTCGGGCTGGCAGGGTCGTCCCTCGATGGAAACCGACTATATAGTATTACTATTTGACGTTACAACACTTCCACTCAGACGATTTTCGGCCTATTTTAGTCAGCACGCGAAGCCTTTAGTCTTACAATAAGAGTGCTGATTTATGTCTGATTCCAATAAGAAACCCACCCTGCGTTCTGCCCAATGGTTCGGTACCGCCGACAAGAACGGCTTCATGTACCGCAGCTGGATGAAGAACCAGGGCATTGCCGACCACCAGTTTCAGGGCAAGCCCATCATCGGCATTTGCAACACCTGGTCCGAGCTCACACCGTGCAATGCCCACTTCCGCACCATCGCCGAACACGTCAAACGCGGCGTGATCGAAGCCGGTGGTTTCCCGGTTGAATTCCCAGTCTTCTCCAACGGCGAATCGAACCTGCGTCCAACTGCAATGCTGACCCGCAACCTGGCGAGCATGGACGTGGAAGAGGCGATTCGCGGCAACCCGATTGACGGCGTGGTGCTGTTGACCGGTTGCGACAAGACCACCCCGGCGCTGCTGATGGGCGCGGCGAGCTGCGACGTGCCAGCCATCGTCGTCACCGGCGGGCCGATGCTGAACGGCAAACACAAAGGCAAAGACATCGGCGCCGGGACCATCGTCTGGCAGATGCACGAGTCCTATAAAGCCGGGCAGATCAGCCTGGATGAATTCCTCTCCGCCGAAGCCGGCATGTCGCGCTCGGCAGGCACCTGCAACACCATGGGCACCGCCTCGACCATGGCCTGCATGGCCGAAGCACTGGGCACGTCGTTGCCGCACAACGCCGCCATTCCTGCGGTGGATTCACGCCGTTACGTATTGGCGCACATGTCCGGCATGCGCGCGGTGCAGATGGTCAACGAAGACCTGCGCCTGTCGAAGATCCTCACGAAAGAGGCGTTCGAAAACGCCATTCGCGTCAACGCTGCCATCGGCGGCTCGACCAACGCCGTGATTCACCTCAAGGCCATCGCCGGTCGTATCGGCGTGGACCTGGAACTGGACGACTGGACCCGCATCGGTCGCGGCACGCCGACTCTGGTCGACCTGCAGCCTTCAGGACGCTTCCTGATGGAAGAGTTCTACTACGCGGGCGGCCTGCCTGCGGTACTGCGTCGTCTGGGCGAAAACAACCTGATTCCCCACCCTGAAGCGCTGACCGCGAACGGCAAAACGCTCTGGGAAAACGTGCAGAACTCACCGATCTACGGTGATGACGAAGTGATCCGCGCCATCGACAATCCATTGGTGGCCGACGGCGGCATCTGTGTGCTGCGTGGCAACCTTGCGCCGTTGGGCGCTGTGCTCAAACCATCCGCTGCGACGCCCGCCTTGATGAAGCATCGCGGTCGCGCGGTGGTGTTCGAGAACTTCGACATGTACAAGGCGCGAATCAACGATCCGGAACTGGACGTGGACGCCAACAGCATTCTGGTCATGAAAAACTGCGGGCCGAAGGGTTATCCGGGCATGGCAGAGGTTGGCAACATGGGCCTTCCGGCCAAGCTGCTGGCGCAGGGCGTGACGGACATGGTGCGGATTTCCGATGCGCGCATGAGCGGCACGGCGTATGGCACGGTTGTGCTGCACGTTGCGCCGGAAGCGGCCGCAGGCGGTCCGTTGGCGGTGGTGCAGGAAGGTGACTACATCGAACTCGACTGCTCGACCGGACGCTTGCATCTGGACATTTCCGAAGCAGAACTGGCCGCGCGTCTGGCCGACTGGCAAGCGCCTCAGCAACTGCTGATCGGCGGTTATCGCCAGCTGTACATCGACCACGTCATGCAGGCGGATCAGGGGTGCGATTTTGACTTCCTGGTGGGGATGCGCGGGTCGGAAGTGCCAAGGCATTCTCACTGATCGACGCAGAACCTGCAGGAGCGCGCTTGCCCGCGATAGCGGTGTGTCAGGTTCAAATAATTTGCCTGACACACCCTGATCGCGGGCAAGCGCGCTCCTACAGGTCTGGGTGTGACATCGAATTTCGCGTTGCGCCGCCCATTCCCCGCCAATGCTATGATGCGCGGCATTCACCGCTCAGGATCGCCCCGCGCCCCCATGGATTACCGTAAGCCCTCCGACCGCAAAAGCATGCACTCACGCATCGTCCAGGACATCGGCATGCAGATCGTTTCAGGCCGCTTCAAACCTGACGACAAGCTGCCCGCTGAAGCCTTGCTCTGTGAAGAATATGCCGTCAGTCGCCCGGTGTTGCGAGAGGCCACGCGTGTGCTGGTCGCCAAGGGCCTGGTCTATTCGCGTCCGCGTGTCGGCACGGTGGTGAAACCTCGCCGCGAATGGCACATCCTCGACCCGGACGTCCTTCACTGGCTGATGCAAAGCTCGCCGCAGAACGAGTTCTTCGCCCTGCTCACCAGCGTGCGCAGCATCATCGAACCCGCTGCCGCTGCCCTCGCCGCGCAACATGCCACCACCGATGAAATCGCCGCCATCGGCGAGGCGTATCAACGCATGGAAGCCGCGCCGACAGTGGAAGCCGTGCTGCAACCGGACCTGGATTTCCACAGCCGTATCGCCGACGCCACCCACAACGATCTGCTGGCCCATTTGTGCAACATGCTGTCGCTGGCCTTGCGCGAAGCGTTGAAGCATTCCAACAAACGCCCGAACCTGCACGAACTGGCCCTGCCCCGGCACAAGGCGATTCTGACCGCCATCGAAAACCGCGATGCCCTCGGCGCTCACCACGCCACGCTGGTCCAGTTGGACGACGCACGTAACGCGCTGAATGTGGTGCTGGGACAAGGATTGAAGCTGTAGGCCGCCACGCAATTGTGCGAGCTTGATCTGGGCGGCATGCCGACGAATGCGTCAGTTCTGAGACATCGATACCGGATGACCCACCGCCTTCGAGATCAAGCTAGCCCCCCACCGTCGCGGGCCCAGCCCTATGTCGTCTCTGCAGCCTGCACCCCGCCAAAACTCCGCTATAACCAATAGAACCCAATTCGCCATCGACACGGATTAGTCGCCCTTTCATGCCTTATTGCCCGCGACCTCAGTGCAAAAAATGAGGCTCATCATGTATCCAATCGCCAGGCTCTGCGGCATCGCTGTGCTTCTGGGGTTATTGGCAGCGCTGCTCCTGAAAAACATGCTGTTGGGCGACGCTGTCGACTTTCATCGGCACAAAGCCCTGCTGATCGGCATCGACGGTGTGCAGTACGAACAACTCAAACACGCCATGGATGCCGGCAAAGCCCCTTTCATCACCCAGCTTCATCCGGCCATGAGCTACACCGGTGGCATCATCGGCAGCTCGACTCAGCAACCCACGTTCAGCGGTCCCGGCTGGGCCACAGTGCTGACGGGCGCCTGGGTCAACCGCCACCGAATTGCCGGCAACGACAGCAGCCTGCGCAACAAGACCGACAGCCTGTTCAAGCTGATCAGCCTGTCCTCCCCCACGCGTCACACCGCGAGCATCGTCAGTTGGAACCCGATCAATGACAACTTCATCGACGACATCAACGCCGGGTTCATCGAACTGGGCGTGAAGTGTGGGGGCGATGATCAATGCACGACCGACCGTACGGTTCAGGAACTGCGCACCGGCAATTTCGACTTTATCTTCGTGCACCTCGATCAAGCGGACAACGCAGGGCACGAAAACGGGTTTGGTCCCCGCTATCAGGAGGCAATCGCGCGGGTGGACCTGCAGATCGGGCAAATCCTCGGGGCGCTGGACAAACGCAAACAACAGAACCCCGACGAAGACTGGCTGGTCATGCTGACCACCGACCATGGACGGCGCCCGCCAGACGGTTATGACCATGGCGAACAGAGCCGCAGCGAAAAAACCACCTTCATCGGGCTTAACAAACCGGCCAACGAGGAGCTGACGCACCCAATCGGCGACCCGTTCGACAGCAGGCTTGAGGGCCTCTACGGGTTTGCCAGCGTCGCCGACATCGCCCCGACGATCCTCGTTCATCTGGGCATCAACTCGGATCCGGAACGCTATGTCATCGACGGCGTGCCGCTGATCGGGCATGTCGGTGTGCGCCAGCTCAGCGCAACCCTGAACACCGCCACGCGCTCGGTCAGTCTGCATTGGCGCGTCACTGAAGGCAGCAAACAACCGCTGCGCATTTATCGCTCGGGTCAACTGATCGCCAAACTCACGGACTCCTCCCGCGAATACATCGACACTGAGCTGCCACCGTCCATCGGCTCACTCAATTACACAGTGGTGCTCAATGACGTTTCCGTTTCCAGGCTGATCACGGAGCCGCCCGCCAAGCGCTGAAGCATTGGCATGACAAACGGGATCCTTATATTTTTTTGCGCTATCGCGCTTTTCACTCTGGCTTTAACCGTAGCAACGACCAAAGGTTCGCTGTATCTGGTGCCTTCATAAACATCGCCAGATCAGTGGGTTACAGGCAACGAAAAAACCCGCCTGCCGTTCATCGCGTCAAAAAAGCGTGCCGTCAAACCGGCGCCAATCTTTGAGCGCGCGCAGGTGATTGACAGTAAAAGACTTCCCGCCTAGCGTAACGGCAGTGATCGTTTTCTCCTGCCTGGATCACTTCGGCTGCATTTCTACAAGACGGGACGTATCCAGCTTTTTCAGTCCTGCGCTTTCAACAAGACAGTCCCCTTACCCCGCCTCTGACCAGGCGACGCTTTCGTATGCCTTGGTTTAGCTGTCGTCGACCTGACGCAGTCACGGCGCCTGTGTGCCCGCGTCTGCGAACTGATTTCTACACGCTCGACCCTGGAGTACCGGATGATGACCAATTTGTCGATCGAGCCGATCGAGATGACGGGCAAGCCTTCGAAGCCGCGCTTTTTTACGCTGTCGCTGCTGCCCAGGCTGGTGGGGTTCAGCGTGCTGTTTTTCATCGTGTGGCTGCTGTTTTCCACCCTCTTCATGCCCCTGCTGTCATCGTCCGCCACCCGCGCGATCCTGAACGCTCCGGTGATTCTGCTGACCACGCCCATCGACGGGGTGGTCAGCTCGCTCAGGATCAAACCCGGTGAGGCATTCGAGAAAGGTCAGACCATCGCCACCATCGAAAACCCCCGTGCCAATCAGGAAACCCTGCTCACCCTGCAAACCCGTCGCCTTACCCTGGAGCAACAACTCGCGTCACTGAAAAGCCAGGCCGAGCATGACCAGCAGTTTTACGACGCGCTGGACAAAACCAGTCAGCAATACCAGAGCGCGTACCGCACCCGACAGCTGTACGCCCAGCGCGCGCTGAAAGCCGAAAGTGTCGCGGCCGATGCCCGTCTGCAGGACGCTCAGGCCACGGTGACGCGCAACCTGGAGTTGTTCCGTCAGGGCGCAGTCAGCGAGGCGGCAGTGACCTCGTCCAAAGCTCAACTGGCGTCGCTGCAAGGCGCCGCCGAATCGATTCGTTCGCAGGTGCGCATCAACAGCGGCGACGTCTCAGCGGCCAGCGAACAGGTGTATCTCGATCCGGACCAACTGCGCATGTTCGACCTTCAGGCGCAGATGACCACCTTGCAGCTGAGCCTGGCGAACCAGACGAAGAACCGCGCGACGCAACAGGAGGAACTGGACAATCTCAACCGGCTGATCGAGACCGAACAGAACCGGGTCAGGTTGATGGCCGCCTATAACGTGGTCGCCTACGCACCGGGCACCGTGCAGGAGCTGATCGCGCCGCAAGGCACGCTGGTGCGCGCCGGTTCCACGCTGGTGCGCGCCACGCATTGCAATGAAAGCAACGTCATCGCGGTTTTCCCCGAGCGCATGGCAAGCAAGATCACCCGCGATACGGTGTTGAAAGTCAATGTCGCCGGCCTGAACCAACCGTTGCAGGCCCACGTGGTCCAGCTGCTGTCCAAGCCCAGCGATACCCAGTCTGCGAACTACAGCGTGCCCTTCCCGTTCGCCGAGCAAAACTCGGTGTACGTGGTGGGCGCCTTCGACGAAGGCCTGTCAGAAAACGAGCGCGCCCGCACCTGCAACCCGGGCAACTGGGTGACGACCGAGGTCTGGCGTTGAAAGCCTTGCTGACGTCGCTGCTGATGACCCTTGTCATTACGCCCGCGCTGGCCGAACAAAGCCGCCCCCAGCTCGAACACCTGACCTGCGCGGCCCTCGACCGTGCCGTCCAGTCCCTCCCCGACGGCCCGGTGATGCTCGCCAGTTATCCCGCGTTCGAGGGGCGTCCTCCGGCCATCGTCGCCCTGCGCGGCGTGGCCTTCACCTACGACAACGCGCTCGCCAGCATCGCCCTGTTCGGCTGCGGCAAACCGATCTCCGCGCAACGCATCGCCGATGCCCTTGTCTACGCCACCGACAACGATCCCGATTACCAGGACGGCCGTCTGCGCAACGCCTATGCCGCAGGTTCGGTGAAGCGAAAGGGTCCGATTCTGCTGCCGGGCTACTGGAGCCAGGAACGCAACGCCTGGAATCAGGACGCCTATCAGGTCGGCAGCGCTACCGGCAATCAAGCCTGGGCGGTGCTGGCGTTGCTGGAAGCGTTCCGCCAGAGCGAGGAACAGCGCTATCTGCTGGCGGCGGAAAAAGTCCTGCTGTGGACCCAGCGCAACACCTACGACAGTCAGGCACCGGCGGGTTTCATCGGCGGCTTCTACGGTTATCCGCCCAACCCGGTGCGTCAGGGATGGAAGTCCACTGAGCACAACGTCGATCTGGCTGCGGCCTGGGCCGCGCTGAACAGCATCACGGCCAGTCAGGACAGCGCCAAGCAGGCGCAGATTGCCCGGCATTTCGTCGACAGCCAGTGGCTCGCCACCGAAGGTCGGTTCCTGATCGGCACCCTGCCCGGCGGCCGCACCGCCGAGCATCAACGCTCCGGCCTGGATGCACAGATCTGGCCGCTGATTGCCGTTGGAAATCCGCCTGCCGACTGGTCCCGCGTGTTCACCTTCATCGATCAGGTGCACCGTTTTGGCGGCGGTTACGGCTTCAACCGGGACCCGGACGGGCTGTGGACCGAAGGCACCGCGCAGGCCGCCGCCGTCGCGCAACTGACCGGCGCCACCGACAAAGCCAAGCCGCTGTGGTCACTGCTGATCGACCAGCAGGCAGCCGATGGCTGGCTCTTCGCGACACCGCAACCGCAGATCAGCACCGGACTGGCCATCGGCCCGGATTCCACCGGCAACGACTTTTTCTATTACCACCTGCCTCATCTGGGGGCCACAGCGTGGGCGGCCATCGCGGCCAGCGGCGTGAACCCCTTCACCGGAGCCCAGGAGGCGAACTGACATGCACGCCCTCGATTCGCTGCAACTGTGGCAGCTCAACCTTGGCACCCTGGCCATGGTCGTGTTGTTCGCCTGCCTGACCCATCGCGATCAATGGGGCGCACGCGCCGTGTTCGGCATCATGACCGGGCTGCTGTTGATCAACTACGTGATCTGGCGAGTGCGCGAAACACTGCCGGACATTCATTCGGGCTTCGCTGCGCTGTGGTCGTACACGTTCCTGTTTTTCGAGATGCTGGCGATCACCTACACGCTGGTGTCGATCGTGGTCATGCTGGTGCGCAGCGACCACTCGCAAGCCGCCGATGCGGGCGAGGAACGCCTGCGCGCCGCCGGTCCACACGTGCCTGCCGTCGATGTGTTCATCTGCACGTACAACGAAGGCCTGGACGTGCTCGAGAAGACGATCATTGCCGCCAAGGCCATGGACTATCCCAACTTCAACGTCTGGGTACTGGACGACACGCGTCGCGACTGGCTGCGCGACTACTGCGCGCAAATGGGCGTTTACTACGCCCGCCGACCCGACAACAGCCACGCCAAGGCGGGCAACCTGAACAACGGTTTGCGCCAGTCAGAAGCCTCGACCAACGCGCCCTACATACTGGTGCTGGACGCCGACTTCGCGCCGCAGCAACCGATCCTGATGCGCACGCTCGGCTTGTTTGAAGACCCGAAAGTCGCACTGGTGCAAACCCCGCAGTTCTATTACAACCCGGATCCGATTCAGCACAACCTTGGCTCGTCCACTTGCTGGGTCGATGAACAGCGGGTGTTCTTCGACGTGTTTCAACCGGCCAAGGACGGCTGGGACGCGGCCTTCTGTGTCGGCACATCCTTCGTCGTGCGCCGCGACCGGATCAACGAGATCGGCGGCTTTCCAACCGGCTCCGTGTGCGAAGACATCTACACCACCTACCGCTTGCTGCAACGCGGCTACGTGACGCGCTGGCTCAACGAGCGGCTGTCGATCGGCCTGTCCGCCGAAGGCCTGACCGAGTACATCAACCAGCGCGGCCGCTGGTGCCTGGGCACGATTCAGGTCGCGCTGCTTGCGGACGGTCCACTTCGGGGGCGCGGCTACACGCTCAACGATCGACTGCATTACATCCACGGGATGCTGCACTGGTTTTCCAAGCCGTTCATTCTGATGATGCTGATCTCGCCGTTGCTCTACTGGTATTTCGGCATCGCCGGGTTCTACGCCAAGCCGATGGACTTTCTGGCGTTCGGCATGCCGGCGCTCATTGCGTTCTGGGGTTACGGCACGTGGGTCACCGACCGCAGGACGCTGCCGATCTTCACCGAAGTCACGCAGATCGTCGCCTCGCTGGCGGTCACGGCCACGATCATCAGCGCGTTGATTCGTCCCTTTGGCCGGCCGTTCAAGGTCACGGCCAAAGGGCTGGACCGGTCGAAGACCATGGTGCACTGGAAGCTGTTCGGGTTCTTTTTCTTTCTCACGCTGTTCGCGCAAGTCGGTGCGTTCACGGCGATTGCCACCGCGGACACCTTCGACGGCAACGTGCAATTCAACCTGTGCTGGACGGTGGTCGCGTTGATCTACAACGTCGCCACGCTGGTGGCCTGCGTCGACCGTCCGCGCCTGCACGGCGAAGAGCGCTTCCCCTTCCTCAAACCCGCCGGGTTGCATCTGACCGGACGCATGTTCGCCGGACGCCTGACGGACATCTCGCTCACCGGCGTCTCGTTCGCCTGCGAACACGCCGAGTTGATCAAGCCGGGGTTGCGGGGCGAGGTCTGGGTCAACAAGGTGGGCCGCGTGTCCGTCGAGGTGAAACGCCAGACCGGCGACGGCCGCCTGGGGCTGCAGTTCATCGACATGGACGACGCCTTGCGCCAGCGGCTGATCGGACGATTGTTCAGCGACGCCAACACCAACGTCGCGGGTAAGGCCATGCCGGGTGTCGCATTCAGCAGTTTGCTGCGCCGCTCGCTGATCGGCGAAAAACGCCCGCCTCAGCCGCTTCACACCCGCGCCGCGCGCCAACAACGGGCCGTGCGCGGCCGTCGACCGTTGCCGCGTTTCAAGACCGTCAGCATGCGCCTGCCCGAAGGCCCTATGCCAAGACTGTCGGCCCCGCGCGGGGACGTGGTGTCGTGGCTGTTCATGCACATACGCGCGTGGTTCGGGATGCGGTTGTGATCAGGTGGTTTCAACCGTCTGGGCTGAGTTGGAGCGCACTCCCTCCCTGTGGGAGCGAATTCCTTCGCGAAAAAGGGTTCACCACAACGCTCAGAGGACGTTTGCCTCACAAGAATCTTTGGTTGTTCCACGTTTACCGAGAGCACGCCGATGAACAGTTCTCTACCCTTCACCTGCTTCACCCTGCTCCTGCTCGGCGGCTGCTCGCTGGAGCCGACCTATGAGCGCCCCGACGCGCCGATCGATCAGCAATGGCCTGCCAACACCAAAGGCGCGGTGGCTGATCCGAAGCGGGCGTTTCAGGAAGACTGGCACACGTTCATCACCGACCCGCGGCTGCGACAGGTGATCGATCTGGCGTTGGAGAACAACCGTGGCCTGCGCCAATACGCGGCCTCGGTGGAAGAGTCCCGCGCCGAATCCGACGGCGCGCATGCCTCGTTGTTTCCGTCCATCGGCATCAACACCTATGCAGGGCGCAGCAAGATCCCGCCCCTGGTGCGTACCCAGGGCGGTGGCGTCAGTTCGGGCAGCCTGGACAATACGTTTCAGGCCACTGCGGGTTTCACCTCCTATGAACTGGACCTCTTCGGGCGCCTGCGCAGTCAGCGCAACGCGGCCGATGCGCGCTTCGAGGCCAGCGAGGCCGATTACCAGACCGCGCGCCTGGGTTTGATCGGCGAAGTCGCCAGCACCTGGCTGACCCTGAAGGCCAATCAGACGCTGCTCAACCTTGCGGAAACCACCTACCAGTCCCAGCAGCATTACGGCGAGCTGCTGCGCAGCAGTTACAACGCCGGCTCGACGGCACGCATCGATGTGCATCAGGGCGACGCGATGACCAACACCGCCGCCGTGCAGGTCAACACCTACCGCATGAAGGTCGCACAGAACCTCAACGCACTGCGCGTGCTGGTCGGCCAACCGGTGCCCGACCAACTGTTGCCGGTCGGCGATCTCGGGAAGACGCTGGCGACGGCCGATGTTCCGTCCGGCTTGCCCTCCAGCCTGATCCAGCGACGTCCCGATATCATGTCCGCCGAGGCCGTGCTGCGAGCCTCCAACGCCGACATCGGTGCCGCGCGCAGTGCGTATTTCCCGACCCTGTCGTTGACCGGCGCGCTGGGCAGCCTGAGCGGGGATTTCTCGAAACTCCTCACCGGCCCGGCCCAGTTCTGGCAACTGGCGGCGGCCGGCTCGATGACGCTGATCGACGGTGGTCAGCGACGTGCCGTGGTGGACGCCAGTCATGCCCGTTATGACGCCAATACCGCAGCGTACGAAGGCACCGTGCAAAACGCTTTTCGCGAAGCCGCCGACGCGCTGAACGCCCGTCAGGAAATGCTCGCGCAAGTCGCGGCGCAACAGCGGCTGGTCGGGGATTATCAGGAAGCCTGGCGCCAGTCGCGCTTGCGCTTCGAGGCCGGGCTGGACAGCTACTTCTCGACCATGGACGCACAACGCTCCCTGTTTGCAGCCCAACAGGAATACCTGAATCTGGAACTGGCACGGGAGGTCAATCAGGTCGATCTGTACAAGGCACTGGGCGGCGGATGGACGCCCCCGAAACTGAATGTCGCGGATGCGAAATGAGACACTCGGATCGCGGATGTTCCTGATTCTGGCCGGAGGCCGTAGGAGCGCGGCTTGTGTCTGGGCCGCATCCGGACGATCTGGCGCGAAGCGGCAGCAAAATCAGTCGACCCGGTTCTTCCTGACACACCGCATGCACAGGTTTTGCTGCCGGTCCCCGGCAGATCGCGGGACAAGCCACGCTCCTACGCCTTCCAGGCAGAAGCGGTGTTGCAAGCGCTCTCGGCTTTTGATTCTGGCCGAAGGCCGTAGGAGCGACCGGGGTGGCGCTCCACCTTGCCCGCGATCTGGCGCGAAGCGGCAGCAAAATCAGTCGACCCGATCGCTCCCTGCACCTTCCAGGCAGAAACAATACCGTGCCTGGCATGACCTAAGCCCTCCGGGCACAAACAAGGCAGTGCCTGGCATGACGTGCGCTTCCTCCAGGCAGAAGCGGGATCGCCTATTTTCTAGCTACGGCAAATAAATACTGAACAACCCGCCGCCCAGCTCGCCGCCGTTGGCGATCTCGATGTGGCCCGTCACGCCCTGACGCTGATGCTGCCTGGCGATATTCGCCGCGAAGTACAGACCGAGGCCGGTGCTGCCGCTGCTCTGGTTGAGGCCCAGTACGTAGTCGGTCTGGTGTTCGATCATGCGCTCGGGAAACCCGGGACCGTCGTCGTTGATGCGGATGACCAGTTGCTCGCCGACCTGACCGGCGCTGATCAGCACGTGCTGGCGGGCAAAGCGGATGGCGTTGATGACCACGTTCGACACAACCGAGCCGATCAGCTCGCGGTCGAAGAAGCCCGGCAATCCAAAGTCGTCCACGTGGTAGCGCGCCACGATGCCTCGGCTGTCGAGCACCTCTTGATGAAACGCCAGTTGTGCCTCGATGAAGTCGTCCAGCTCGTGATAATCCGGGCGCAACGGCAGCTGATTCACACCCAGTTTATACAGACCCAACAACTGCACCAGCATGCCGTTCAGGTGCGCGAATTCGTACTCGATCACACCCTGCTCTGGCGTACCACGCTGTGCGTCGGGCAGATCCTTTACCCATTGCCCGTGAGCCTGGATCAACGACGCCAGCGAGTTCTTCATGTCGTGCACGGTGGAGGCAATCACCATGGAGAAATCAAGCCCTGTTTCCTGATCGTTCATTCGCCAAACGCCCTGAGTCGCAGTTTCTGATAACGGTCGTAACGTGGATCGGTGTCGGGCATCTTGCCCACCATTTTCAGACTGTTCTGGCACTCCAGCAGGCTGGCCGTGTCCAGGTTCTGCACACCGACGTGCAGCAGCGACTGGGCCATGTTCAACGCAATACTGATGTTCTTCGGTTGCAGCGCCAGCGCCTGACGGAACAGGTCCTGCGCCTCGCCAAGCTTGCCCGCGCGGTAGCTGCGAATGCCCTGCAGGTTCAGGTCGATGGCCGCTTTGCCCGCGCTGAGGATTTCCGGATCGTCGGTCTGCCTGGCAATGCCTTGCATGACCACCGGATCGTCACCGTAGATTTCCGCACAGCTTTTCAGAATGCCGGCCCCGGCAGATTCCTGACCCAGCTGTTTAAGCTGCGCGGCCACGGCCAGCGCCGCGTCGGCACTCAAAAACTGTTCCATGCCTTCCAGGCGCGCCATGGCCTGCTCGGTCAGCTTGGCGGCCATTTCCGGATCGGAGCTCGCCACGCTAGTGGCTTTCATCAACCGTGCACGCACTTGCAGGCCGGCATCGTTGGTGTGCTCCTTGGCGACTTCGCTTAACGTCGTGTTGATCTCCACACGGGTGCGCGCATCCAGACCACGCTCACCGCCGCGACTGATCAACGCCTGCGCCAGACCGAGGTTGGTTTCCGGGTCCTTGAAGCGCGAAAACTGACCCTGCGCCACCGCCTGACGATAGGCCTTGGAGGCGCCATCGAAGTCCTGGTTTTCCAGCGCCAACTGGCCAAGTAAACGTTGACGACGCACGGCGTAAGGGGACAGCCGGACAGCCTCTTCGAGCATCTTCTGCGCGCGCTTTTTGTCGCCGCTGGCGATCAGCACATCGGCCAGACCGTCAAACAACACCGGCATCGCATTGAACGCACGGATCGCGTCTTCGTAGACCGCCTGCGCCTCGGCATTACGTCCGCGCTTGAACAGCAGTTTGCCCAATGCCGCGTAGGCCCAAGGCTGAGGACGGTCGGCCAGAATCGATTTGAGAAAGGCTTCCAGCGGCTCGTGCTGGTTCAGATCACGCAGGGCGTCGGCTTTGTAACGCAGGCACAGCGGCGCGAAACGTGGGTCTTGTTTGGTCAGGTTCACGCACGCCGCCAGCACCTCGGCCGGCTTGCCGCGATCCAGTGCCTGAAGAATCGGCTTGAGCAGGTTCTTGCGCTGAACGATCTTTTCCAGACGCTGCGCAAGACTTGCGCGGTTGAACGGTTTGGTCAGGTAAGCATCGGGCTCCCACTCCAGCGCGCTCATGACCATCGCCTGACTGTTCTCGGCGGTGACCATGACAAAGACGCTTTCATGGCTGATCAACTTATCGGTCATCAGGTCTTCGAGCACCTGCTGACCGTTCTTCTTGCCATCGCCCAGGTTGAAATCGTGCAGGATGAAGTCATAGCGCTTCTGCGAACACATCTTCAGCGCCTGTTCGCCGGTATCGGCGGTGTCCACTTCCTTGACGCCCAACTCGCGCAGCATCGACCTGACCGAACTGCGGAAATCGGAGAAATCATCGACGATCAGAAAGCTTTTTTGGTTCCACGCCAGCATCGAGATTCCTGTCACGGGAGAGAAAATCAGCCCAGGGGCAATTACGTTACGGGTCGGCTGCACCGCTCCCACTTTTTGGCGGGGGAAATGATAGCCAACATCAATTTGCCATCAAGCTATTTCGCGAAAGCTTTGGCCTGTTCAGGTGCGGCACGACGCCGCTTGTCCGGGTTATCGGCGGCACCAGGGTAAAGCTTAGGTGATGGCAGTGGGAAAAAGCGACTGCAAGGCGCCTCGCGCCGATTGCTGATGACGGATCTGTGACGCAGTGTGTCGGTCCCGAATCACCAAACATGAGCGCACTCACCCACACGGACTAATGGATCCAATAACACCTTCAAAATGGCCTGAAAGACGACGTTCATCGACGTTATTTCGAATTGTGTAAAGTCCCTCATCCCCCCGCCGATAGGGAGTGAAAGCGGTTTTGCACCGCCCACCCTTACCCTGTCCGAGTAATCGTCATGTCCTGGCTGACCGATCTGAAACTCAAGTCCAAACTCCTGTTTGCGTTTAGCCTGTGCGCCTTGATCACCATCGCGATGGGGGTGTTGGGACAGAACGGTGTTTCGCGCCTCTATGCGCTGTTTCAAAACACCGTTAGCGATAACTTGATGACGATTGCCAAGGTTGACTCCGTCAAAGCCAACGTGATCGCCACCAATCGCGACTTCTTCAAAATCATTGGTCTGAGCGCGCTCAAGGCCGACCCGGCCGAAATCAGCTCGGCCCTTCAGTCGTTCAAAGAAAACCAGACGCAAGCAGACACCGACTTCCGTTACTACCGCAGTACACCTCTGGAGACCGACGAAAAAGCCGCTGGCGACGATTTCGAGCGTGATTGGGCCGCGTACCTGAGCGCCGCACAAAACGCGTTCGCTGTGCTGCAAAGCGGCGACATCGAGCAAGCCAGCAAACTGGCCGCCAGCAGCGTCACGCCGAGCTACCGCAAAACCATGGGCGAGCTGAAAATCATCATTGAGTCCAACGCACGGCAGGCCGCCGAAGCCACTCAGGCGGGTGTCGACCTGGATCGTCAGGTGACGTGGATGCTGGTCATCGGGTCCCTGATCGCTGTGGTCTGCGCCATCGCCTTGGGCCTGATCGTCACGCGGATGATCACCCGTCCGATTTATCAGTCGGTGGAAAGCGCGACGCGCGTGGCCAGCGGCGACCTGACCCATGCCATTGCCGTGGGCGGCCAGGACGAAACCGGTCAGTTGCTCAAGGCACTGTCCAACATGCAAGGCAACCTCAAAGACACCGTGCAGCAGATTGCCAATGCCTCGGATCAACTGGCGTCGGCCGCAGAAGAGCTGACGGTGGTGACCGATGACAGCACCCGCGGATTGCAGCGTCAGAACGATGAGATTCAACAGGCCGCCACCGCCGTGAACCAGATGACCGCAGCGGTCGAGGAAGTCGCCCGGAATGCGGCCAGCGCCTCGCAAGTTTCGGCCCAGACCGCCGACGATGCACTCAAAGGGCAGCGTCAGGTGCAGCAAGCGGTCACCGCCATGAACACCATGACGGTGGAAATCAACGATTCGACGCAACGGGTCGAAGCCCTCGCGGGCCAGATTCGCGACATCACCAAGGTGCTGGATGTGATTCGCGGCATCGCCGAACAGACCAACCTGCTGGCCCTTAACGCCGCCATTGAAGCCGCACGCGCCGGTGAGCAAGGCCGCGGTTTTGCGGTGGTCGCCGACGAAGTCCGCGCACTCGCCCACCGCACTCAGGTATCGACCGGTGAAATCGAATCGATGATCACCCAGGTGCGCAACGGCGCCGATGAAGCCGTGCAGGCCATGGGCAAGAGCCAGTCCATCGCGGCCAATACCCAGACGCTGGCCACCGAAGCCGGACTGGCACTGGAACGCATCAGCGAGGGCGTCAGCCAGATCAACGAACGCAACCTGGTCATCGCCAGCGCCGCCGAGGAACAGGCCCAAGTCGCCCGCGAGGTCGACCGCAACCTGGTGAACATCCAGGACCTGTCGGCCCAGACCGCGGCAGGCGCCAACCAGACCAACGCCTCCAGCCAGGAACTGTCGCGTCTGGCGGTGTCGTTCAACGCCATGGTGGGCAAGTTCACCCTTTGATTCTTGGCCGCCGTGTGGGAGCAGGCTTGCTGGCGAATGGAGAACTGTCGGCCACTGCCGATGTGGCTGAAAGGACACTTTCGCCAGCAAGCCGGCTCCACAAAAACCGTGTCGATGCAGACACCGCAGCCACCCTTTAGCCACCTGAGACAAATTGGCCAATTGACTAAATCGTCCTACGATTTGTCGTAAATCTCATTTCGGGTACAATCCCGCCCCTCCCGCAGATCGCTTGGACCTGATGACCGAGTCCTGCGGGGGTGTAGATGTTTACTCAAGCTGCTGAATCCAATGATCGAATAAAAAGCCAGCACCGAGGGACATAGAACGGGAAGTCCCGGATTCACAGACTTCCTGACCCTGCCTCCTCGTCTTCTGAGAGCGAAGCCTTCTGACGTTTGTACCCCGAACCGGGTTGCAGCAACGGCGGGACGTTGCCTGATGAAGGACCGCAGGTGGATAACTTTCTCTCTATTGGATGACTCAATGTTCAAGAAAACGAGCAAGGCTCTGTTGGGCCTGGCGATTTCGGCGACCTTCCTGCAAGCCCACGCGGCTGAAAGCAAGAAAGTCGACGTCCTGCTGATCGGTGGCGGCATCATGAGTTCGACCCTGGGTGTCTGGCTCAACGAGCTGGAGCCGGGCTGGTCGATGGAAATGGTCGAGCGTCTGGACGCGGTCGCCGAAGAAAGCTCCAATGGCTGGAACAACGCCGGTACCGGCCACTCGGGCCTGGCCGAACTGAACTACACGCCAGAAGACAAAGACGGCAAGGTCAATATCTCCAAGGCCATCGAAATCAACGAAGCCTTCCAGGTGACCCGTCAGTTCCTCTCCTGGCAGGTCCGCCAGAATGTCCTGAAGAACCCGCCTTCGTTCATCAACACCACTCCGCACATGAGCTTCGTGTGGGGCGATGACAACATCAAATTCCTGAAGAAGCGTTACGACGCGCTGCAAGCCAGCCCGCTGTTCCGTCCGATGCAATACTCCGAAGACCCGGCGCAGATCGCCAAGTGGGTCCCGCTGATGATGGAAGGCCGCGATCCTTCCCAGAAGCTGGCGACCACCTGGACGCCGATCGGCACCGACGTCAACTGGGGCGAAGTCACCCGTCAATACGTGTCCTACCTGCAGACTCGCCCGAACTTCGACTTGAAGCTGTCCAGCGAAGTCAACGACATCACGCGTAACGAAGACGGCTCCTGGCACGTCGAGTACAAGAACCTGAAAGACGGCACCACTTCCGGTACCGATGCCAAGTTCCTGTTCATCGGTGCAGGCGGCGGCGCGCTGAAGCTGCTGCAGAAATCCGGCATCCCAGAGGCTCGCGACTACGCAGGCTTCCCGGTCGGCGGTTCGTTCCTGGTAACCGAGAACCCGACCGTCGCCATGCAGCACATGGCCAAGGCCTACGGCATCGCTTCCACCGGCGCGCCACCGATGTCGGTTCCGCACCTGGACACCCGTGTGCTCGACGGCAAGCGTGTCATCCTGTTTGGCCCGTTCGCGACCTTCTCCACCAAGTTCCTGAAAGAAGGTTCGTACCTGGACCTGTTCAGCAGCATGACCACGCACAACTTCTGGCCGATGACCAAGGTCGGCATCGAGCAGTACCCGCTGGTCGAGTACCTCGCCGGTCAACTGATGCTGTCTGACGACGACCGTTTCAAAGCGCTGCAGGAATACTTCCCGCACGCCAAGAAAGAAGACTGGCGCCTGTGGCAAGCCGGTCAGCGCGTGCAGATCATCAAGCGTGACGCGGACAAAGGCGGCGTGCTCAAGCTGGGCACCGAAGTCGTGTCGTCTCAGGACGGCACCATCGCTGCGCTGCTGGGCGCATCGCCAGGCGCTTCGACCGCCGCTCCGATCATGCTGAACGTGCTGGAAAAGATCTTCAAAACCCAGGTGGCAACACCTGAGTGGCAAGCGAAGATCCATCAGATCGTGCCGAGCTACGGCACCAAGTTGAACGAATCGCCGGCCGCTGTTCAGCAGGAGTGGAACTACACCGCTGAAGTCCTGCAACTGGGCAAGCCTCCGGTCATTGACCAGACCGTTGGCACCAGCCCGGCGACGCCGTCCAAGCCGGCTGAAAGCAAGCCAGCGAACGACATGGCACTGTAAGACTCGCTGCCGCTTGCCGGCATTGATGACGCAGTGAAGATAAAGCCACGGGGCTGAAAACCCGTGGCTTTATCGTTTGAGGTCCGCACGTCGGGGGGTTGCGACCCGTTTGATTCGTTACACCGCATCACAAATGAAGTACCCCGCCCCGCATTTATCCCGTCGCTGCAAGCTCCTAAAGTCAACTCCACTTGCTCTTCCACCCTCCCGGTGGGAAGCACACTGGAGACTTTTCCATGCCTTTCATCAGCGTTCGCATCACCCGCGATGGCGTTACCAAGGAGCAGAAAGCTCAAGTCATCGCCGAAATCACCCAGACCATGCAGACCGTCCTGAACAAGGACCCTCACCTCACCCACATCGTCATCGAAGAAGTGGACACCGATAACTGGGGGTACGCCGGTATTACCACCACGGAGTACCGCAAGAACCTGGCGGAGTCAGCCTCGTGAACCCGGCCGTGAACCGTACCGTCAAGGTCGATTTCGTGTCGGATGTCGTGTGCCCCTGGTGTGCGTTGGGAGCGACAGCACTCGAGCAGGCCATAGCGAACCTCGCCGGGGAAATCACCGTCGAGCTGACCTACAAGCCCTTCGAACTGAACCCGGACATGCCGGCCGAGGGCGAGCACGCCGTCAAGCACATGATGCGCAAATATGGCCGCACCCTAGAAGAAGTCGCTTCCCGTAACGAGATGATCATCGCCCGTGGCAAGGCGCTTGGCTTTCGCTTCGACCTGGAAAAACGCAGTCACTTCTACAACACCTTCGACGCCCATCGCCTGCTGTTGTGGGCCACCCACGAAGGTCGTCAGGTCCCGCTGAAGAAAGCCCTGCTGAAAGCCTACTTCACGGATGGCCAGAACCCCGGCGATCAAGAAACGCTGGTGCGCCTGGCGGGTGAAACCGGACTGTCAAGCGACCGCGCCCGTGAAGTGCTGGCAGCCGGTGAGTTTGCCGACGAAGTCCGTGAGCTGGAGCGTTTCTACACCGACCGCGGAATCAATTCTGTCCCGGCGATGGTACTGAACGATCGCCAGTTGGTGGCCGGATCGCAGTCGGTCGAGCACTACGAAACCGTCCTCAGGCAGATGGCGCAAGAACCCGCCGCCGCTTGATCACCCACTTACCGATTCACACCCTATCCATTAATGAGCGAGAACATCATCATGAGCAATTCGAAAAAAGTCGTTGTGGTCACCGGTGCATCCCAAGGTCTTGGCGCTGGCATCGTCGCGGGTTTCCGCAAGCTGGGCTATCAGGTCGTCGCCACCTCGCGTTCGATCCAGCCATCGACCGACCCGGACATCCTCACCGTGGCCGGTGACATCGCCGACCCTGCGACCGCCGAGAAGATCATCCGCGAAGGTGTGGCCCGCTTCGGCCGCATCGACACGCTGGTCAACAACGCCGGTATCTTCCTGGCCAAGCCGTTCACCCAATACACCCGAGAAGACTACGTAAACACCGTGGCCACCAACATGGGGAGCTTCTTCCACATGTCGCAGCACGCCATTGCGCAGATGGAAAAACAGGGCGATGGCGGTCACGTCGTCAGCATCACCACCACGCTGGTCGACCACGCCATTGACGGTGTGCCTTCGGTGCTCGCGTCGCTGACCAAGGGCGGCATGAACGCCGCCACCAAATCGTTGGCGATCGAATACGCCAAGCGTGGCATCCGCGTGAACGCGGTCTCCCCGGGCATTATCAAGACGCCGATGCACGGCGAAGAAACCCACGCAGCGCTGGGCAGCCTGCACCCGATGGGCCACATGGGCGAAGTCCAGGACATCGTCGGGGCCGTGCTGTACCTCGACAGCGCCGCCTTCGTGACAGGCGAAATCCTGCACGTCGACGGTGGTCAGAGCGCCGGTCACTGATTGCCGACTCGATATCTTCAAAAAGCGGGCTACTGTTGGAAACGGCTCACGCCACGCTGCGCCATCCGGCGTAGCCCGCATTTATCGTAAGGAGCGCACCATGGACAAGAACATCGAGAAAGTGCTGTACACCGCCAAGGTCCACACGGCCGGTGGCCGCGACGGCACAGCGGTCAGTTCCGACAAACGCCTGGACATCAAACTCTCCTCGCCCGGCGCCAAAGGCGAGGGCACCAACCCCGAGCAACTGTTCGCGGCAGGCTGGTCGGCGTGCTTCATTGGCGCCATCGGCGTCGTAACCGCCAAGATGAAAGTCACCATGCCACCCGACACCACCGTGGATGCAGAGGTCGATCTGGGCACTAACGCCGGCGGCTACCTGATCCAGGCACGGCTCAACGTCGCATTGCCCGGAATGGACCGCGAAACGGCGCAAAAAGTCGTGGATGCCGCCCACGAAGCCTGTCCTTACTCGAAGGCAACGCGCGGCAACATCAATGCCGTAATCACGCTGGTTTGACGCGCTCACCTGATTGAACTGCGTGCACTGACGTAGCGTCGACGCCCGCTGGCCCTGCCTTTCCAGCCCGCTCTGCCCTGCGGCACGCAGTCTTCAAATAAAACTTCTTACGCTGGAGGTTCTATATGAAACTGCAAATGCTCACGGCTGCACTGATCATCGGTGGGCTGTCGATCTCTGGGGCCACTCAAGCCGCCGAAACGTCGACAGCCCCTGCGGCATCGGCTGGCAAAACCAGTGCAGTGAAACAGGAAGTGAAGCTGACCCGGGTGACGCCCGAGTACTGGCGGGTCACCTTTCACAACCCTCCGTTCAATATCTACGGCCCGGAAACCATGCCTCAGTTGAACGAAGTCATCACCGCCATCGAATCCGACCCCAAGCTGCGTGTTGTGGTATTCGACAGTGACGTGCCTGACTTTTTCCTGACGCACTACGATTTCGTACCGCCCCTGACCGACACGACCAGCATGCCAAACGGCAAGACCGGGCTGCCGCCGCTTCCCGACATGTTGGTGCGCCTGAGCAAGGCACCGGTCGTGTCGATCACCTCGATACGTGGGCGCGCCACGGGCGTGGGCAGCGAGCTTGCACTGGCAAGTGACATGCGATTCGCCAGCCGTGAAAAAGCCGTTCTGTCGCAATGGGAAATTGCCGCCGGCCTGGTGCCGGGAGGCGGACCCAGCTCTCGGCTGCCACGCCTGATAGGCCGCGGCCGTGCGCTCGAAGTACTGCTCACCGGAGAGGACATCAATGGTGATCTCGCCGAGCGTTACGGCTACGTCAACCGCGCGCTCCCCGATGGACAACTGGACGGTTTCGTTGACGCCATGGCGCGTCGTATCGCCCGTTTTGACAAAGAAACGATCGCAGACATCAAGAATCTGGTGAACAAATCCAGCCTGCCTGCTGACGAAGACATCGGTGCGGAATGGCAAGGATTCATTGATTCAGTGCAACGGCCAGCAACTCAACACCGCATCAAACAATTGATGGACATGGGTCTGCAACAGAACCCCGATGTTGAAAAACGCCTGCCTGTCTACACCGGTAAAACCGGGGAAGCCTCGAAATAAAGCGCGCTTGCCCGCGTTGATGAGCCCATTGCCTGAGCGCTCGGACGGTGGGCTTTTTTTGTCCTCGTGGATTTGCCACTGCCCGCTATCAATTCTTAAAAAACGGGATCGCCAGGTCACGTATATCGACGATGACGTCGTCAGGGCTTAAATCAAGGTCCGGCACTCGTTGAAGCCCCGGGCTGGACCGCAGCAGGACATTCGCCCCCTCAAGCCCCGCCCGGGCGCTGCCACTGATCATACGGCGTCATATCCGCAAGATCCGCACGTTAGCGCTGCCAGGCATGAACCACCTGCACCCCACCGACCGTGCGTTGCAAATCCACGCACTCATAGCAGGAAAAATCGCCCTCAGCGGCGTCGGGTCATGTCCGCTTCGCGCGAAACAACCGGTCGAGGACAGAAAATTTTCCTGCAGGTCGATCACCAACAGCGCGGTGGATTCAGGGTGGAGTTGACCGTCGTAGGGATGGCTGAAGCGCCGGGCTGAGACCCTGGGGTTCCTCCGGACGCGGACAGACGATATGGAGAGGGAATATCGATGATTTTGGCGCGACAAGTAGAAGATGGTGTCCCAGGCGGGGTTCGAACCTGCAACCTTCCCCTTAGGAGGGGGATGCTCTATCCAATTGAGCTACTGAGACACTGTGCCGACGCTCTGAATGGCGCCAACGGGACGGCGTGCATGTTAACGGCAAGCCCTTGTTTTGTCATGTCGTCATTGTCTTTTTAGGGTGTAGTCCAGAACGCCCAACACCGGCGCCTCAAGGGCATCATGCAAATTGCAATGCCACAAAGTGACATCATTGCAAACTGCAACCTGCCTACCATCCAATCAATCGATAAGCATTTGATTTTATTGACATTTATTATGAATAAACGCTTGGCATGCAGACTGCATTATCCCTTTCTGTGCAATCCCCTTCACAACCCGAATTCCAAGCGAAGGTAATCGAGATGAACATGACTCTCTCTCTGTTGAACGCAGCGGCTCTCGTCGCTCTGGTGGCTTTCCACTTCCAGGACGATGGCAGCAAGGCAGGCAACGCTGCCAACACAGAAAGCGTAGCTGTTCAGGCTCAACCGCATTACCTCATGAAACAGGCGCCTCGCTTCGTCGCACAACCGGCACACCGCTCAGATGCGATGCTGGCCAATGACACTGACGAAGCGATCCCTGTGGATCGCTCCGAACGCTGGGTGTTTTGACGCTGAATGTGAAATCGGGCTTGCCAATCAGTCTTTCGTTTAGAGAACCGCCATGTCAAAAGCAGCACTGTCCTTTCTGATCCTGGCCATCATGGCCGTTGCCATTGACCAGTTGCTTCCACCGTCGATGGACATGCTGAGCACCGCTGCCAAGACGGCAGCTGGCGTATTCGCCAGCCTTTTCGTGGCGGCTCTGTTCGTCGGTCGCCGAATCAAGTTTGATCCAGTGCTGCGCCAAGCCAAACCCTGACTTTCATACCTGATGGCGTGATCGGCATTTCGAGCGCCATTTGATCCGGTTCTGACACTCGCGCCGCCGAGCTGTCCACTTCTTTGACAGACCCTTCGTCTCTTTCTTGGCACCTTTCTCGTATTTTTCCTCAGACACCTCTACGCTGAAGACAGATAGCCACCATGGCGCAAACCCGCGTACCCGGCGGCTGTCGATCAGATGGACGGTGATCGGGAACTTTGCAAACCAGAACGCATTTCTGATAATTGGTGCTGGCTAAACGCCTTTATCTAGTTCAATATTTGTCACAGATTTGACGCCAAGGTTCCGGCGGATTGATGCATGATGACGGACCTTTATGTTGGACGGTTGAACATTTCGCCAAAATGACAGTCAGACCATGACATCAAGCGGCCTGATGCACGAACCGCCTCCCCCTTTGAACTAAATCGGTTAAATATATGAGCCCTATGAAACAGGCCCCTTATTCCAGTCGCACAGCTGACAAGTTCGTTGTCCGTCTCCCGGAAGGCATGCGTGAACGGATCGCTGATGTCGCCAAGAATCATCACCGGAGCATGAACTCTGAAATCATTGCCCGCCTCGAGCAAAGCTTGATTCAGGAAGGCAACTTGGGAGACGAGCCAAGCCTGCGTCTGGACAGCCCTGAGCTGTCACTGCACGAGCGTGAATTGCTGCAGCGCTTCCGCCAGCTCGCTCATCGCCAGCAGAACGCACTCGTGTCCCTGATCGCACACGACACCAAGATGACGAACGACGACGAATAAGTCGGCGCGTCTCAGAAACTCAAAAGCCAGCCTCTCGCTGGCTTTTTTGTGCCTGTGATTTGGGACTTTCATGATTGCCGGGCACAAAAAACCGCCACAAGGGCGGTATTTGTGGGTGCTCTTATATGGCTAGAGCAAGAACAGGGTCGCCAGACCAAGGAAGATGAAGAACCCTCCACTGTCCGTCATGGCCGTGATCATGACACTGGCGCCCATGGCAGGATCGCGGCCGAACCGCGCCAAGGTCATCGGAATCAATACACCCATGAAGGCGGCGAGCAGCAGGTTAAGCGTCATCGCAGCCGTCATGACCACGCCCAGCGACCAGCTGTGATAAAGCAGGTAAGCCACGACACCAATCACCCCACCCCACACAAGGCCGTTAATCAGCGCAACGCCCAGCTCCTTGCGCATCAGTCGCGAGGTGTTGCCGGTACTGACCTGATCCAGCGCCATGGCGCGAACGATCATGGTGATGGTCTGGTTACCGGAGTTACCACCAATGCCGGCAACGATCGGCATCAAGGCGGCCAGTGCCACCAGTTTCTCGATGGAGCCTTCGAACAGGCCGATGACTCGCGAGGCTAAAAAGGCAGTGATGAGGTTGACTGCCAGCCATGACCAACGGTTGCGCAACGAGCGCCACACTGATGCAAAGATGTCTTCCTCTTCACGCAGACCGGCCATGTTGAGGACTTCGGTTTCACTTTCTTCGCGGATCAGGTCAACCATTTCGTCGATGGTCAGACGGCCGATCAATTTGCCGTTCTTGTCCACCACCGGCGAGGAAATAAGGTCGTAACGCTCGAACGCCTGGGCCGCTTCATAGGCATCACCGTCCGGGTGGAAACTCACCGGATCGCTGGCCATGACCTCCGACACCTGCTTTTCAGGATCGTTGACCAACAGACGCTTGATGGGCAATACGCCCTTGAGCACGCCGTCAGAGTCGACCACGAACAATTTGTCCGTGTGGCCCGGCAACTCCTTGAGACGGCGCAGGTAACGCAGCACTACCTCAAGACTGACGTCTTCGCGGATGGTGACCATCTCGAAGTCCATCAGCGCGCCGACCTGGTCTTCGTCGTAAGACAGCGCCGAACGCACGCGCTCGCGTTGCTGGCTGTCCAGCGCTTCCATCAACTCATGGACGACGTCACGTGGCAGCTCAGGTGCAAGGTCGGCAAGCTCGTCGGCGTCCATTTCCTTGGCGGCCGCCAGCAACTCGTGATCGTCCATGTCGGCAATCAGCGTTTCACGAACGGAGTCGGATACTTCGAGGAGAATGTCGCCGTCGCGCTCGGCCTTGACCAGTTGCCAGACCGTCAGACGGTCTTCGACCGGCAGCGCTTCAAGGATGTAGGCAACGTCGGCGGAGTGCAGATCATCGAGCTTGCGTTGCAGCTCGACCAGATTCTGCCGGTGAACCAGGTTTTCAACACGGTCTTGGTGCTGGCCTTCCTGGCGATGAGTCAGGTCTTCGACGACACGCTGACGTTGCAACAGGTCGACAACCTGCGCAAGGCGGTCCTGAAGGCTTTCCTGCGTCTTTTTTACTTCGATTTCGGTCATAGGCGAACTCCACTCCCAGCAGTGGACCACGCCGGAAGATCAATCAGTCGATTCTTGATTGGTAAAGCTTAAGGCTGAGTTGCTACTGGGTAAGTCCATGGAGGTATTCCACAAGCCCCGGCGGGGCTGACGGGCGCAATCATACACCGCTTGCCGGGCCTTCATGTTAAAAATTCAACGCGGAACAATCGGTTGCAACACAATGTTAACTATTGTCCGAGTCGTTATTGCTACGACGTCACATCCGGAGAGGAAAACACGCTCGCCTCAAAAATTTCACATGGCTAGTCTGCCCTGACACCTGTCACGGAGGACGCTGTCATGCTGTTGGACACCCGCAAACCAGTTTTTGCTGCCCTGCTCTTTTTCCCCGTTCTGGCCACTGCAGCCACAGTGCATCGTTGCGAGGACGCGAATGGAAAGATCACTTTCACCACCCTTGCCTGCCCGGCAGGCCACGAGCTGAAACTGCAGAACGCACACAATCCCCCGCCGGGCAGCGTGTTAACCCCCAGCGCCCCTTCAGAAACCAAGACCCGAAAGAGAAGCGAAGAACTGGTCATCGTAGGTCAGCGCGACGACGGCTGTGGAAACGTGCTGAGCGCCGAACAACGGCGGAGGGCGATCATCAATCAGCAGACACCCACGGGCATGACAAAACGTGACGTCGAAAGCCTGCTGGGCAAGCCGGACAAGATTGTCGGGCGCAACGCCGAGCTTCGGTACGTGTACGAGGAGAAGAAAGGGAAAAGCCGGCAGGTGACGTTCGACGAAAACGGCTGCGTAAAAGGCAAACGCTAGAAAAGCAAAAAGCCCGCATTTGCATGCGGGCTTTTCGTTTTATGGTGCACTCGACAGGATTCGAACCTGTGACCGCTCGGTTCGTAGCCGAGTACTCTATCCAGCTGAGCTACGAGTGCAGGTGGCGCTTGATAAACCAGATCACCTCTGGTTAATGCGTTTTACTTCCAGAAGTGAGTGGTACTTCCGAAGACCTGTTAAAGCCAGGCTCTTTCTTAAAGCAGTTGTTCGTATTACTACCAACAACGCTTAAATGGTGCACTCGACAGGATTCGAACCTGTGACCGCTCGGTTCGTAGCCGAGTACTCTATCCAGCTGAGCTACGAGTGCATTTGTTGCCGCGCATTATAGGCCGTTAAATCTTTTGGTCAAGAACTTTTTCTAGTAAATTCAACAACTTACCGATCAAGCCAGATTACAACGTACTACGCAAATAATGGCGGAGAACGGGGGATTCGAACCCCCGACACCCTTTTGAGGTGTACTCCCTTAGCAGGGGAGCGCCTTCGGCCACTCGGCCAGCTCTCCGCAACACGGGGCGTATAATAACCACCCTTTTCCCCGTTTGCAAACCAAAAATTCAATAAAAATTAATGGCTTGGTTCCTGGTCCTTCTCTTTCTTGATGCGCAGGTAAATCTCTTCACGGTGAACAGCCACTTCCTTGGGTGCGTTGACCCCAATCCGGACTTGATTACCTTTAACGCCGAGCACGGTCACGGTGATTTCACCGTCACCAATAATCAGGCTCTCCGCGCACCGGCGGGTCAAAATCAGCATACCTATCTCCTCAACCTGCATTCAGGGACAACAGTCTGCACAACCAAAAAGGCGTTGGCCCCCACCAGCATCGGCAGCAGGTCTACGCCTTGAGTATTGACTAGCGCCGGAAAAAAAACAGTTTTCTCGCGCACATCAGAAACACAAAAGGCGCGGTAGCCACCGCGCCCTTTGTTCAATGCCTTACTCGCCCTGGCGAGGGGCGTCGAGCTCGAACGCTGTGTGCAGGGCGCGCACAGCCAGCTCCAAATACTTCTCCTCGATGACGACCGAAACCTTGATTTCGGAGGTGGAGATCATCTGGATGTTGATGCTTTCCTTGGCCAGTGCTTCGAACATACGGCTGGCAACACCTGCGTGCGAACGCATGCCGACACCGACGATGGACACCTTGGCGATCTTGGTGTCGCCAACGACTTCACGCGCGCCGATTTCCTTGGCGGTGTTTTCCAGCACGGTCAGCGCCGACTGGTAGTCGTTGCGGTGCACGGTGAAGGTGAAGTCGGTGGTGTTATCGTGCGCAACGTTCTGCACGATCATGTCCACTTCGATGTTCGCGCCGCTGATCGGGCCCAGAATCTTGAATGCAACGCCCGGGGTGTCTGGCACGCCACGGATCGTCAGCTTGGCTTCGTCGCGATTGAAGGCGATGCCAGAAATGATCGGCTGTTCCATGGATTCCTCTTCATCAATGGTAATGAGGGTGCCTGGACCCTCCTTGAAGCTGTGCAGTACGCGCAGCGGGACGTTGTACTTGCCGGCGAATTCCACCGCGCGGATCTGCAACACCTTGGAACCGAGGCTGGCCATTTCCAGCATCTCTTCGAACGTGATCTTGTCCAGGCGCTGAGCCTGAGACACGACGCGCGGATCGGTGGTGTAAACGCCGTCGACGTCGGTGTAAATCTGGCATTCATCCGCTTTCAAGGCGGCGGCCAGCGCCACACCGGTGGTGTCGGAACCGCCACGACCCAGGGTCGTGATGTTGCCGCTCTCGTCCACACCCTGGAAACCTGCGACCACGACGACGCGACCTTCTTTCAGGTCTGCGCGAATCTTCTGATCGTCGATCTGCAGAATACGCGCCTTGTTGTGCGCGCTGTCGGTCAGGATGCGAACCTGATTACCGGTGTAGGACACCGCCGGTACACCGCGCTTGATCAGCGCCATGGCCAGCAAGGCAATGGTCACCTGCTCGCCGGTGGACACGATCACGTCCAGTTCGCGAGGAACCGGTTGATCGCTGATCTGCTTCGCCAGGTCGATCAGGCGATTGGTCTCGCCGCTCATGGCGGACAGAACCACCACCAGATCATCGCCCGCGTCGCGGAATTTTTTGACTTTGTCGGCCACCTGCTCGATGCGCTCTACCGAGCCCACGGAGGTGCCTCCAAATTTCTGTACGATTAAAGCCATCTCAAAGCCGCCTCAGCCCGTGAAGGGCGCCCGTTAATCATTCAAACCGCAAAGCGCCGAAGCCCGCTGGATAGCGGACTTCGGTGGGTCGACTTAGCTTCCCTTACATTCCCTGTTCGGCGAACGGAACCGCCAGCGCGAGCGCTGCGTCCAGGCCAGCGGCATCCACGCCACCGCCCTGCGCCATATCAGGACGACCACCGCCTTTACCGCCCACGGCGGCAGCCGCTTGCTTCATCAAATCACCGGCTTTGAGTTGGCCAGTCAGGTCTTTGGTGACACCCGCCACCAGAACGACCTTGTCCTCATGCACCCCGCCGAGCAGGATCACTGCGCGACCGAGCTTGTTCTTCAACTGATCCACCAGCGCCAGCAACGCCTTGCCATCCTGACCGTCGAGACGGGCAGCGAGGACCTTGGCGCCTTTGACGTCCACTGCCGAGGCCGACAGATCGTCGCCCGCCGCACTGGCCGCCTTGGCCTGCAGTTGTTCCAATTGTTTTTCCAACAGGCGATTGCGCTCCAGGACAGCCGACAGCTTGTCCAGCAGGTTGTCGCGATTGCCCTTGACGAGGCTCGCAGCCTCCTTCAGTTGTTCTTCAGCCGTATTCAGGTAGGCCAGCGCCACAGCGCCCGTCACCGCTTCGATACGACGCACGCCAGCCGCCACGCCGCCTTCGCTGATGATCTTGAACAGCGCGATGTCGCCGGTACGGTTGGCGTGAATGCCGCCGCACAGCTCGACCGAGAAATCACCGCCCATGCTCAGTACGCGAACGCTGTCGCCGTACTTCTCGCCGAACAGCGCCATGGCGCCTTTCCTCTTGGCGGTTTCGATGTCGGTTTCTTCGGTTTCGACCGCAGTGTTCTTGCGCACTTCGGCGTTGACGATGTCTTCCAGCGCCTTGATCTGCTCAGGCTTGATGGCTTCGAAGTGGCTGAAGTCGAAGCGCAGGCGCTGACTGTCGACCAACGAGCCTTTCTGCTGAACGTGATCGCCCAGCACCTGACGCAAGGCCGCGTGCAGCAAGTGAGTGGCCGAGTGGTTCAGCGAGGTGGCCTGACGTACCTCAGCGGCGACCTGAGTGCTGACGGTCGCGCCGACGTTCAGGCTGCCCGACACCTGGACGCCATGGTGCAGGAAAGCACCGCCGGTCTTGGTGGTGTCGCTGACGTCGAAACGCACGTCGCCGGCAGTGAGGTAACCGCTGTCGCCGATCTGGCCGCCGGACTCGGCGTAGAACGGGGTGCGATCAAGGATGACCACGCCGTCTTCACCTTCGCTCAGCTGCTCGACCGCCACGCCTTCTTTATAAAGCGCAACGACTTTGGCGTCGCCGGCCGTGGCGCTGTAGCCGGTGAACTCGGTGGCCACATCAACCTTGACCAGGCTGTTGTAATCCATGCCGAAGGCGCTGGCGGAACGCGCGCGCTCACGCTGGGCGTCCATCTCGCGCTCGAAACCTGCCTCGTCGAGGGTCAGGTTACGTTCACGGGCGATGTCGCCGGTCAGGTCCATCGGGAAACCGTAGGTGTCATACAGCTTGAACACCACATCGCCGGGCACCACGGTGCCTTTGAGTTCAGCCAGATCCTGCTCGAGAATCTTCAGGCCCTGCTCCAGGGTCTTGGCGAACTGCTCTTCTTCGGCTTTCAGCACGCGCTCGATGTGCGCCTGCTGGGATTTCAGCTCAGGGAACGCTTCGCCCATCTCGGCCACCAGCGCGGCGACGATCTGATAGAAGAAGCTGCCCTTGGCGCCCAGTTTGTTGCCGTGACGGCAGGCGCGACGAATGATGCGGCGCAGCACGTAGCCGCGGCCTTCGTTGGAGGGCAATACACCGTCGGCGATCAGGAAACCGCAGGAACGAATGTGGTCAGCCACCACTTTCAAGGAAGCCTGATTGTCGTTGCTGCAGCCGATCGCCTTGGCAGCGGCAGACAGCAGGCTCTGGAACAGGTCGATTTCGTAGTTGGAGTTCACGTGCTGCAGCACGGCGCTGACGCGCTCCAGGCCCATGCCGGTGTCGACCGACGGTGCTGGCAGCGGGTGCAGCACGCCGTCGGCGGTGCGGTTGAACTGCATGAAAACGTTGTTCCAGATCTCGATGTAACGGTCGCCGTCTTCTTCCGGCGAACCCGGTGGGCCGCCCCAAATGTCGGCGCCGTGATCGTAGAAAATCTCGGTGCAAGGACCGCACGGACCGGTGTCGCCCATGGTCCAGAAATTGTCCGACGCGTAAGGCGCGCCCTTGTTGTCGCCGATGCGGACCATGCGCTCGGCCGGAACGCCGATTTCCTTGGTCCAGATGTCATAGGCCTCGTCGTCCGAGGCGTAAACCGTGACCCAGAGTTTTTCCTTGGGCAGGTTCAGCCATTTGTCGGAGGTCAGGAAGGTCCAGGCGTAGGTGATCGCATCGCGCTTGAAGTAGTCACCGAAGCTGAAGTTACCCAGCATTTCGAAGAAGGTGTGGTGACGGGCGGTGTAGCCGACGTTTTCCAGGTCGTTGTGCTTGCCACCGGCGCGCACGCACTTCTGGCTGCTGACGGCACGGGTATACGCCCGTTTTTCCTGGCCCAGGAAGCAGTCCTTGAACTGGTTCATGCCTGCGTTGGTAAACAGCAGGGTCGGGTCATTGCCCGGAATCAAGGAGCTGGAGGCTACACGGGTGTGGCCTTGCTCTTCGAAGAAGCGAAGGAAGGCTTCACGGATTTCTGCGCTTTTCATAGGTTCTTCCACGGGAACTGCGGCCAGAGGCAAGTGCATAACGTCATTCGACGTAGCGACGGCAAAGGGCCGCATTATATAGGCGTTGCTTCCACGGTACAGTGACTTTGTACGATAGAAGCAGCCAATTGGATTATCGGTCGATTATCAGCTTGCGAATTCGGCAAATGCCGCGACCACCTGCTCCATTTGCGCGGCGGACACGTCAAGGTGCGTGACCATGCGCAAACGGGACGCCGCGCTCAGGACAATCCCTCGCTCGGCGCAAAAAGCCTTCAGCGCCTCGGCGCGGTCACCGATCTGCACATAGACCATGTTGGTCTGCACCGGCTCCACCTCGTAGCCCAGTTCGGTCAGCCCCTTGGCAAGAAACGCCGCGTTAGCGTGATCGTCAGCCAGACGCTCGACTTGATGCTCAAGCGCATACAACCCCGCCGCTGCCAGCAAACCGGCCTGGCGCATGCCGCCGCCGACCATTTTGCGCAGACGACGCGCCTTGGCAATCAGTTCGTTCGAGCCGCACAGCACCGAGCCGATCGGGGCGCCCAAGCCCTTGGACAGGCAAACCGACACCGAATCGAAGTGCTGCGTGATTTCACGTGCATCCACGCCCAGCTTGACCGCTGCGTTGTACAGACGAGCGCCGTCCAGATGCAGCGCCAGCCCTTTGTCGCGGGTCAGTTTGCGCGCGGCAGCGAGGTAGTCCAGCGACAGAACCTTGCCCTGCATGGTGTTTTCAAGCGCCAGCAGGCGGGTGCGCGCGAAGTGGAAATCGTCCGCTTTGATCGCGGCAACGACCTGATTCAGATCCAGAGAACCGTCCGCCTGGTTGTCCAGCGGCTGTGGCTGGATGGAACCCAGCACCGCTGCGCCTCCGCCTTCGTACTTGTAGGTGTGCGCTTGCTGACCCACGATGTATTCGTCGCCACGCTCGCAATGCGCCATCAGGCCAAGCAGGTTGCTCATGGTGCCGGTCGGTACGAACAGCGCTGCGGCAAAACCCAGACGTTCCGCCAGCCATGACTCCAGTGTGTTGACCGTCGGGTCTTCGCCATAAACGTCGTCGCCCAATGGCGCACAGGCCATGGCGTCGCGCATGCCGGCGGTGGGTTGGGTCACTGTGTCGCTGCGCAGATCGATAACCGTCACGATGAAGCTCCCTGAGAAATGGTTCAGGCCTCAGTTCTGAGGCCGGGACGATCGATAATCAAGGCTTCGGTTCACGATGCCAAGCCGTGCTTATAAGAAAAGCTGATGAAACCCATCAAAAAGGCTCCAAGCACATTCTGAAAATCTGTGTTACAAACTGCACGCCGACGACAAATGCCGTCGGCAACGTTCTCAGGGCGGGGTGCGATTCCCCACCGGCGGTAATGGCGCGCAATGCGTCTAGCCCGCGAGCGCTCGCGAAGGCGAGGTCAGCAGACCTGGTGTGATTCCAGGGCCGACGGTCATAGTCCGGATGAAGAGAGAACGGGATTGGCACCACAGGATCGTCTCGCAGTGTCGTCACGTGCGCTTGTCGCCCGGACGGCTGTCGACCGTACCCTGGCATCCCATTCGATCCAACACGCCCTGTTTTTTAATTAAACAGGAGTCAGAACAGATGCAACCCACCGCAATTCACGCCCACGACCGCATCGCTTTCATTCAAGCTTGCTGGCACAAAGATATCGTCGATCAGGCGCGCAAAGGCTTTGTCGCCGAAATGGCGAACCACGGCTACGCCGAGAGCGATATCGACTTCTTCGAAGTGGGCGGCGCCTTTGAAATCCCTCTGCACGCCAAGCTGTTGGCCAAGACAGGTCGTTATGGCGGCGTCGTGGCGGCCGGTCTGGTGGTGGACGGCGGTATTTACCGTCACGAGTTCGTTGCGCAGTCGGTGATCAGCGCCCTGATGCAGGTCCAGCTGGAAACCGAAGTACCGGTGTTCTCGGTCGTCCTGACCCCGCACCATTTCCACGCCGGGGAAGAGCACCAGAAGTTCTTCTTCGACCATTTCGTGCACAAAGGCCAGGAAGCGGCCAAGACGTGTGCCGACACGCTGACCAAGCTGCGCGCCGTGCGTCGCAGCAGCGAGTCGCAGAAAGCGGTGGGTTGATGGAATGACGGCGTCCCCCGGGACGCCGCCATTCCCTTGTAGGAGCGCGCTTGCCCGCGAATGCGGTGGGTCAGTTACCGATAGTTGGCTGACACACTGCAATCGCGGGCAAGCGCGCTCCTACAATGAACCGCGTCAACCCGAGACATGGCTCACACCAACCCTTCCCCGGTCGTCGGCACAATCAAAATACCTGCGCGCAACCCGTTCTTGACCTTCGGGTTCGGGAAGATGATGCGGGCGCCCTCCTCTTCCACCACCCAGCGTGAATCGGCCAGGTCCTCGGCCAGCACAAAGCCTTTATCCAGCACCGTGAAGTTCTCGATCTCGGCCGGCAGGTTCAGGCGGAATGCATCGCTGTGCTTGATGATTTCGCGCGCCACGCTGAACAGTTTGAGGCCGTCGAGCTCATCCCCGACAAGCGCCTCTTTGCCTTCGATCAATTGCTCCAGCGTCGCTTTCAACGGCGCGAGGTTGACCTGCTGGTTTTGCCCGAACGGTCGCGCCTTGCCCAGCTCCAGCGTGAAAGCCTCGGCATCCAGTTTGTCGTAGGTGTAGGCGCTGAACACAATGGACGACTTGTTCTGCAACAACACCGCTTCCATACCCGCTTTGTGCAAACGCACCAGCTCACGGCGCGAATGCTGACGCTCCTCCTTCCACGGGTACAGGGCAAACTGCTCAATCTTCGAGCCGCGAATCGCCGTGTGCAGGTCGTAGTGCAAGCGGTAGCGATCGGGCAGGCTGAAGAAACCGGCGGCCAGTCGCTCAAGCTCACAGGCGCGCAAGGCTTCGCTGCCGCCGCTTTGTTCATGACGGCCGTTGAACAGCCGGTTGACGTCCTGTTCGACGTATCGCTCGCCGCGACGCATCGCTTCGGGGTTACCGAACAGGAAAAGAATACGCGCGCGAGGCTTGAGTTCGCCTCGCGCGATGGCGTGAATCAGCTCGTCGAGCAACTCGATCGGCGCCGTTTCATTGCCATGGATGCCAGCGGACAGCAGCAAGTCAGTGCCGTTGTCCCGCGCTTCGGGTGGCCGGACTTCCAGCGCACCTTCGGCCAGCCAGCGCATGCGAACGCCTTCGACGGTCAGCTGAGTCTTTTCCGCGGGTTCACGACCCGCCAGGGTCAGTTCAAGCAGTTTGCCGAGGGCGAGCATGTGTCGATATCCGCTTAGTGGTTGCAGTCCGGGCCATGAACGTGGCCGTCTTCGTCGTCGCCACTCATATCCGCCGGTTCCATTTCCAGTTGCAGGCTGACCAGGTTGGTGGCCAATGGACGCAGCAGCAAGTTGGCGTATTCGGCATCGTCTTCTTCGACGTCGACACCGATCAGCAGTTGGCCGCGGCCGTCTTGCTGAATCCAGACCTCTTTACCCTGCCAGATAACGGCAAAACGGGTGCAGGACGTTTCCAGCTGAGTGCCGTCGGTGTCTTCAAGGATCAAACGCAGGGCGTCGGTCATGTCAAAAATTCTCTCTGTAAAAGCAAAAACATCGTCGGCCCGACGCCGCAGGACGACGGGCGCGATGTGCGAGGTGCATCAATTGATCTGGAAAGGATAGACCGCGCCCAGCTTCAGGTGCTGCGTCAGTTCATCCAGCGCCGTGCGGCACTCGGTCAGCAGTTGCGGATCGGCCAGATCGTTTTCCGTCATGCGGTCGCGATAGTGCTTGTCCACCCACTGCGTCAGCGTGTCGTACAACGGCGCCGTCATGATAACCCCTGGGTTGACGGCTGCCAGTTCGGTTTCATTCAGCGCAACGCGCAAGCGCAGGCAGGCGGGGCCTCCGCCGTTCTGCATGCTTTGTTTGAGGTCGAACACCTTGACCTCGCGGATCGGGCTTTCGTCGGCGATCAGACGCTGCAGGTAATTCCACACGCGCTCGTTGCTGCGACACTCTTCCGGGACGATCAGCAGCATCGAGTCATCGGCACGGGACAGCAATTGACTGTTGAACAGATATGAGCGCACGGCATCTTCCACGCCGACCTCGGTGCGCGGCACGCAAATGGCCTGGAAACGACCGCCGCGACGGCCCAGCTTGTCATGCAGCTCGCTGAGCATGTGTTCCGTGTTGAGGAACGCATCCTCGTGATAGAACAAGACCTCGCCGTTACCGACCGCGATGACGTCGTTGTGGAACACACCCTGATCGATCACCGCAGGGTTCTGCTGCGCATACACCACGCCCTCGTCGCTCAGGCCGTGCAGACGCGCGACGGCTTGCGACGCTTCGAGGGTCTGACGGGCCGGGTATTTCTGTGGCGCCGGAAAGCGGGTGTCGAACGCCGCACGTCCGAACACGAAGAACTCGACGCCAGCCTCGCCATAGCTGCGGCAGAAACGCGTATGGTTGGCCGCGCCCTCATCACCGAACTGGGCGACGGCAGGCAAGGCGGCATGGTGCGCAAAGTGCTGTTGGTCGGCGAACATGGCGCCCAGCACACGGCTGGTGGTCGGGTGTTCAATGCTGCGGTGGTACTTGCAGTTGAGGTTGGCGGCGGTGAAATGCACACGACCGTCGGCCGTGTCGGCACTCGGGCTGACCGTGGCGGCGTTGGCGACCCACATGCTGGATGCGGAGCAACTGGCCACCAGCAACGGCATGGACTCTTTGGCCGCACGCTCGATGACCTGCGCGTCGGTGCCGCTGAAGCCCAGCTTGCGCAGCCCGGCGACATCCGGGCGCTCCTGGGGCGCCAGCACACCTTGAGTGAACCCCATGTCCATCAGCGCTTTCATTTTCGACAGACCCTGCAACGCCGCCTCGCGCGGGTTGGACGACTGCTGGCAGTTGCTCTGGGAAGCGACGTTGCCGTATGACAGCCCGCCGTAGTTATGGGTCGGCCCCACTAGACCGTCAAAGTTGACTTCACAGGATTTCATCGGTGAGGCTCCGTGGATCTGTTTTTATGTGCACATTCTTTATCTGGCACCGCCATCTCCTGTAGGAGCCGGCTTGCTGGCGAATGCGGTATCTCAGTTACATCAAGGGTGGCTGACCTACCGTGTTCGCCAGCAAGCCGGCTCCTACAGAGTTCAGTGGCCGATTCCAACCGGTTCAGGACAGGCTTATGCCCGGCGTCAAGCTGGAAGGCAAAGTCAACGTGCCAGCCTCAAGCGACGCCACCGGATACGCGCAATAGTCCGCAGCATAATAGGCACTGGCGCGATGGTTGCCCGACGCACCGACCCCACCGAACGGCGCGGTACTCGCCGCGCCCGTCAGCTGCTTGTTCCAGTTGACGATACCGGCCCGGCTTTGCAGCCAGAACTGCTGATAGCGTTCCTGAGAATCCGACAGCAACCCCGCTGCCAAACCATACTGGGTGGCGTTCGCCTCCTCGATGGCCGCGTCAAAATCAGCGTAGCGAATCACTTGCAGCAAAGGGCCGAACAGCTCTTCGTCAGGACGATCGCTCACGTCACTGACATCCAGAATGCCCGGGGTCAGCAACGCCGATTGCGTCTCTGGCTGGGTCATTTCCAGCAACGCCACGGCGCCATTGGCGAGCAGTTGCTCCTGAGCGTCGAGCAACGCCTGAGCGGCGCGCAGGGAAATCACCGACCCCATGAACGGCGCAGGCTGCTGATCGAAGGCGCCGACCTGAATCGTTGCGGTCACTTCGACCAGGCGCGCCATGAACGCATCGCCCCATGCGCCTTCCGGCACCAGCAGACGGCGGGCGCACGTGCAGCGCTGACCGGCGGAAATGAACGCCGACTGGATCACCGTGTACACCGCGGCGTCCACGTCAGCCACCTGATCGACGACGAGGGGATTGTTACCACCCATTTCCAGGGCAAGAATCTTGTCCGGGCGACCGGCGAATTGCTGATGCAAGGAATTGCCGGTGCGGCTGGACCCGGTGAAAAACAGACCATCGATGCCTGAATGGGCCGCCAGCGCGATGCCGGTTTCCCGCGCGCCCTGAACAAGGTTCAACACACCGGCGGGCAGCCCGGCGTCGATCCAGCACTGGACGGTCAGCTCGGCGACTTTCGGCGTCAGCTCGCTCGGCTTGAACACCACCGCGTTGCCCGCCAGCAACGCGGGCACGATATGCCCGTTGGGCAGGTGACCCGGAAAGTTGTAAGGCCCGAACACGGCGACCACACCATGGGGCTTGTGGCGCAGCACAGCGGTGGCGTCGCCCAGCGGGCCGCTCTTCTCGCCGGTACGCTCGCGGTAGCTCTGGATCGAGATCGCCACCTTGTTGACCATGCTGGTCACTTCCGTGGCGGACTCCCACAGCGGCTTGCCGGTTTCCTCACCGATGCATCGGGCGATTTCGTCCGTGCGGCCTTTCAGCGTGGCGGCGAAGTTTTCCAGCACCCCGATGCGCGCGTCCAGTGTCAGCGAAGCCCAGGCCGGAAATGCCTGACGCGCAGCGTTGACCGCCGCATCGACTTGCTCGGTGTTCGCAGCCTGACCGGACCAGATCACCTGTTGCGTAACCGGGTTCAGCGACTCGAACGGCTCGCCCTGCCCGGCTTGCCAGGCGCCAGCGATATAAAGCGTATTCATCAAATGCCCTCCCGAGCAGGCGACAGAGGCACTGCACGCACCTGATCGCCCGCATTCAGGCGCAGGCGCTTGGCGGTTTTAGGATCGACCACCAGCGTGCCAGCGGCAAACCGCGCCGGAGCGGCCGTTACGCGGCAGTCCTCGCGTTTGCGGTTGTGGATAAGAAACGGCGTAGCGTCGTCACCCGGCGTGCCGACCGCCAGCACCAGTGCCTGGCTGTCACGCACTGCGCGGATCTTGCTGGTTTCGCACTCGATGGCAGGGCCCGCGTCGAAAATGTCGACGTAGCCCTGATAACTGAAGCCTTCGCCCTTGAGCATGGTCAGCGCTGGTTCGGTGCTGGTGTGTACACGACCGATGACATTGCGCGCGGCCTCCGACAGGAAGCAGCTGTACAGCGGGAATTTCGGCATCAATTCGGCGATGAACGCGCGATTGCCGACGCCGGTCAGATAATCCGCCTGGCTGAACTCCATCTTGAAGAAGTGACGGCCCAGGCTTTCCCAAAACGGCGAGTGCCCTTCCTCATCGGACATGCCGCGCATCTCGGCGATGATCTTCGACCCGAACAGCTCAGGGAATTCGGCAATGAACAGCATCCGCGCCTTGGACAGCAAGCGGCCGTTGAGGCCGTTGCGGTAATCGGCATGCAGGAACAATGAGCACAACTCGGAGTTGCCGGTCAGGTCGTTGGCCAGGAACAGCGTCGGGATTTCGCGGTAGATGTTCAGCTCTTGAGACGCGCTGACGGTCAGGCCCACGCGGTAGTTGTACCAAGGCTCACGCAGACCGACCGCACCCGCGATAGCGGAAATGCCCACCACACGACCGTCATCGTCCTCGAGGACAAACAGGTAGTCGGTGTCACCCCGCTCGGCCTCGCCGCGGAAGGTTTTTTCGGCCCAGCCGACCCGGTGCGCCAGACGCTCTTCATTGGCCGGCAGCGTGGTCAGGCCTGCGCCTGTGCTGCGCGCCAGCTCGATCAGCGCCGGAAGGTCACTGCTGCGTACGGGACGAACGATCATGCTTTCTCCTCAACCCGGTTCTCTGCTTGAAGAACCGGCGAACTCAAACCCGCGATACGGCGTCAGGCTTTGACTCTGGCACTGACCGCCGACGACTCAACTGTCAAACCGCAACGATGCGCACACTCGCGCCTTCGCCGACGCCCAATGCCTCGGCAGCCGCCAGACTCAGGGTGACCGGCTTACCCGGCACCCAATCGAGCTCCAGCATGACCGCGCGGTAGTCCTGCAACTGGCTGTTGGCGACCAGATAAGGACGGCCGCCCTTGACCGCATCGCCGCTGCTGACAGGGTCAACCTTGACCGGCACAACGCGGCTCTGGGCAATCGAACGAATGCCGGAAACACGGGCATGCAAGGTCGGACCGCCGTCGAAGATGTCGATGTAATGGTCGGTCTCGAAGCCTTCACGCATCAGGATGTCGAAGGTGATCTGCGCACGCGGATGCACCTGACCCATCGCTTCCTGAGCCTCGTCGGGCAGCAACGGCACGTAGATCGGATAGTGCGGCATCAGTTCGGCGAGGAAGGTCCGGCTCTTCAAACCGCACAAACGCTCGGCCTCGGCGTAATTCAGGTCGAAGAAGTTGCGACCGATGGCGTCCCAGAACGGTGAGTCGCCGTTCTCGTCGCTGTAACCGACGATCTCGGTCACCACCGAATCGGCGAAGCGCTCCGGATGGGCCGCGACGAACAGCAGACGTGCACGGGAGTTGAGCTCCGACCACAGGGTCCCGACCAGATCCGGCAAGACGTAGAAGCTGGTCAGCAGGCTGTTGCCGGTCAGGTCGTGGCACTGCGAGAGCACGTGGATCTTGTTGTGGATCTTCAGCTCGCGAGAGGCGTGAACGAAGGTCTCGTTGCGGAAACTGTAGAACGGCTCGGAATAGCCCGCCGAGGCGACAATCCCGGAACAGCCCACCAGACGCCCGGTGTCGGTGTCTTCCAGCACAAAGAAATAGGTTTCCTCGCCGTTGAAGCTGACCTCGGCGGCGAACGACGCTTCGGAAGCGGCGATCTTGTCACTCAAACGTCCAGCGTCATCCGGAAGGGACGTGACACCAATCGGGCTGTCCGCGGCGAGTCGTTGAACCTCGCTCAGATCAGCCATTTGCGCGGGGCGCATCACCAGCATGGTGTCACTCCTTGAGAAAAACAGGCCGGTTGTACGGCATGTGAAAAAGAAAAAACAAATATGGAAATAGCGCAATTCGTAGGAACCGGCTTGCTGGCGAACGCGGAGTGTCAGTCAATGCACACGTTGCTGATAAACCGCATTCGCCAGCAAGCCGGCTCCTACAAGGGATGCATCAAGCCTTGGTCAACTTCGCCACGGCGCGCTCAAAGCGGTCCAGGCCTTCGGTGATGTCCGCATCGTCGATCACCAGGCTCGGTGCAAAACGCACGACATCAGGGCCGGCCTGCAGAATCATCACGCCTTCGTGTTCGGCGGCGTTGAAGAACTCCTTGGCCTTGCCTTTCCAGGCGTCGGTCAGCACGCAGCCGATCAACAGGCCCAGGCCACGCACTTCGCTGAACACGCCGTATTGCTGGCCGATTTTCTCCAGGCGCGCCTTGAACAGGTCGTGCTTGGCGTTAACGCCCGCCAATACTTCTGGCGTGTTGACGACGTCGATCACCGCTTCGCCCACTGAGCACGCCAGCGGGTTGCCGCCGTACGTGGTGCCGTGAACGCCGACGGCCAGGTGCTTGGCGAGTTTTTCGGTGGTCAGCATGGCCGCCATCGGGAAACCACCGCCAATGCTCTTGGCGCTGGAAAGGATGTCCGGGGTGACGCCGTAATGCATGTACGCAAACAGGTGGCCGCTGCGGCCCATGCCGCTCTGCACTTCGTCGAAGACCAGCAGCGCGTTGTGCTCGTCACACAGCGTGCGTGCGCCTTGCAGGTATTCAAGCTCGGCGGGCAGCACACCGCCTTCGCCCTGAATCGGCTCCAGCACGACGGCGCAGGTTTTGTCGCTGACAGCGGCTTTCAGCGCAGCGAGGTCGTTGTACGGCACGTGGGTGATGCCGGTGATCTTCGGGCCGAAACCGTCGGAGTACTTCGGCTGACCGCCCACGCTGACGGTAAACAGGGTGCGACCGTGGAAGCTGTTCAGCGCGGCAACGATTTCGTACTTCTCGGTGCCATACAGGTCGTGAGCCACGCGACGGGCCAGCTTGAAGGCCGCTTCGTTGGCTTCGGCGCCGGAGTTACAGAAGAACACGCGCTCGGCGAACGTGGCATCGACCAGCTTTTTGGCCAGGCGCAACGCAGGTTCGTTGGTGAATACGTTGGAGACGTGCCACAGCTTGTTGGCTTGCTCGGTCAGTGCGCCGACCAGCGCCGGATGGGCGTGGCCCAGCACGTTGACTGCGATGCCGCCGGAGAAATCAACCAGCTCACGACCCGATTGATCCCAGACGCGGGAACCCTGGCCGCGCACCGGAATGAACGCTGCGGGGGCGTAGTTGGGGACCATCACCTGGTCAAAATCGGCACGTTGCACCGGAACTTGCTCAACGGACATCGGAGTCTCCTGAAGAGGAACGCCTGCCTGGGACTGGCGAGCGATGGGAGGATTGTAAGGACTGATTTCGGTCGGGCCTTGCCGCCAAGCGACAACTTCTTATAGCGCCAAACCGGCTTTTTCCGCGGCTTTCGGCAATGCGACAAATAGCGTCGGAAAGGCGCAGTTTAAACGTTGGACGACGGTTGTAGCAGCGTCGTGTCGATTTGATTTACTGAAGCACTAAAGCAGAAATAGTAGAGCTCGATTTGAAGCAGGGCCTGGATTGGGCGCACAGGAACAAGGATTTCAGCGGCGCCTTAGCATCCTGTGGGAGCGAATTCATTCGCGAGACGGCCTTACATCCAGCCGACCTCTGTCGCCTGAAACATTTTTCGCGAATAAATTCGCTCCCACAGGGATTCGAATCCGCTTGAAGACTTGCTTATCCGCGCTCGGCAGGCACCGAGGACAATTCGAACGGGCTGCTGCTGCGGCGCTGGTTGCGGTCTTCGCGAGGGGTGGCACCGAAGAAATTGCGGTAGGCGCTGGAGAAGTGGGGGCCTGAGGAGAAACCGCAGGAGAGGCCGATCTGGATGATCGATTTGCTGGTCTGCATCAGCATCTGCCGCGCCTTGTTCAGGCGCAACTCAAGGTAATACTGACTGGGCACGCGGTTGAGGTACTGCTTGAAGATCCGCTCCAGCTGTCGTCGCGACACGCAGACGTGCTGGGCGATTTCATCGGTGGTCAACGGCTCTTCGATGTTGGCCTCCATCAACAGCACAGCCTGGGTCAGCTTCGGATGGCTGGAGCCCAAACGGTTCTGCAACGGAATGCGCTGACGCTCGCCACCTTCACGAATGCGTTCGACCACCAGTTCCTCGGAAACCGCACCGGCCAGTTCTGCACCATGATCTCGCGCCAGCACCGCCAGCAGCAGGTCCAGCACCGACATGCCGCCGCACGCGGTCAGGCGATCACGGTCCCAGTCGAACAGATGACTGGTGGCGATGACCTTGGGGAAACGCTCGGCGAAATCATCCTGCCAGCGCCAGTGCACCGCCGCCCGGTAACCATCCAGCAACCCCAACTGCGCCAGCGGATAAACCCCCGCCGACAGACCGCCAATCACACAGCCCGCACGCACCAATTGTTTGAGCGCACCGGCCAGCGCAGACGCCATGGGGGCTGGCGGCTCATCGGCGAGCAGGAACACTTTCTGACACCCTTCGAGACGACCGCCCCACGGCTCACCCGGCAATTGCCAGCTGGCGCCGTCAACCGCCATGGCGGGCTCGGCCTGCATGAACGTCAGTTCATAGACCACGTCGGGATGAACGCGCTGAGCAACACGCAGGGCTTCCTCCGCCAGTGCCAGCGTCAGGGCTTTGGTACCGGGCCAGATAAGAAATCCAATTCGATGGGCAGTCATGGCGTGCAATCCGAAACGTGTCGCTGTTATGGGCCGCACGGCGAGCGTGCGGTAAATCTCTTGCGCTCAGTTCATGGCAGCGGTTTGGGTGACGCGCAGCATGAACTGTTCTGACACAAAACGCACCGTTCGAGACGGTGCCGATCCCTACTTCAAACTGCCGGACAGGAACTGCTGCAGCCGCTCCGACTTCGGATTAACCAGCACTTCGCGCGGGTCTCCGCTCTCTTCGACCAGGCCCTTGTGCAGGAAGATCAACTGGTTCGACACCTCGCGGGCAAAGCCCATTTCGTGGGTCACCACCACCATGGTGCGGCCTTCCTGCGCCAGCGCCTGCATGACTTTCAGTACGTCACCCACCAACTCCGGGTCCAGCGCTGAGGTAGGCTCGTCGAACAGCATGACCTCAGGCTCCATGGCCAGCGCCCGGGCAATCGCAACCCGCTGCTGCTCGCCACCGGACATGTGCCCCGGGTAGGCATCCTTGCGATGGGCCACGCCCACTTTGTTCAAGTAATGCTCGGCCTTTTCCAGCGCTTCTTTCTTCGATACGCCGAGCACATGGATCGGGGCCTCGATGATGTTTTCCAGGGCCGTCATGTGCGACCACAGGTTGAAGTGCTGGAACACCATCGACAGGCGCGACCGCATGCGCTGCAGCTGTTTCGGGTCGGCGGCCTTAAGCCCGCCGTCCTTGTTGGCGACCAGTTTCAGCTCTTCGTTGTTGAGCAGAATGCGGCCAGACTTAGGTTGTTCCAGCAAATTGATGCAGCGCAGAAACGTACTTTTTCCCGAGCCGCTGGAGCCGATGATGCTGATCACATCGCCCGCCTTGGCGGTGAGCGAAACGCCTTTGAGCACTTCGTGACTGCCGTAGCACTTGTGCAGGTCCTGGACTTCCAGTTTGTTCATGATGTCGGTTCTCACAAGTAATCAGTCACTGAGCAGGCGGCCGCTGCGCAACGGGGTACGACCCGCCACTTTGGCCATCCAGTAGCCCGGCTGGGCATAACGCAGTTTTTCGATGGCGAACAACACGCCTGCCGTCCCCGCGCACACGGTGGTCGCGCGATCGTTCAAGGGGTCGATGACTTCGAACAGCGGTTCGCCAGCCTCGACCCAGGCCCCGGCCGGGCGCAAAAACGTCAGGACGCCCGCGTGCGGCGCGTAGATCATTTCAGTGCCTTCAAACGGCATGCCTTCGCAGGCTTCGAACGCCGGCTGCGGCCACTCACCGCTGATCAAGCCGTGCTCGGCAAGGAAGGCCAGGATGCCTTCGGCGTACGCTTCGGCGTCGGCCTTGCCGGTGTTGGTCTGGCCGCCCAGTTCCAGGGTGGTGGACATGCAGGCCAGCGGGATCTGTGCATCCGCAAACTGCTTGGCCAGCCTCAGCCACGGCAACGAGCAGGCTTCGTCGAACGAGCTGCCGCCGGAGTCTTCAGCCAGCAAACCGACACTCACGCCCAAGTGCGCCGACAATGAACGCCATTGAGGCCAGTGCTGCGGCAAGGCGTACATGTGCAGCGACGCGTCGGTGTCGCAGTGCAGATCCAGCACGATGTCTGCCGTGCAGGCATGGCTCAGCAACACGCGCTGCATGCCGGCCAGTTCGCTGCCCGCAGGCGGCAACTGGTCAAGCACATCGACCATGGCCTGACGAATCAGCTTCACGTTCGCGTGCGCATCGTCGCCCAGCTTGCCCGCCAGCCGCTGGGCGACCGGCTCACTCAGCTCAGTGAAGTCGCGATTGAAATTCTTGCCGCTGCCGTATTCGAATCGGCCCTGATGATTGCCTTGCAGCAACTGACCCAGACCGATCGGGTTGGCGACCGGCACCAACTCGATGACACCGTTGAGCAGCCCCTGCTCCTCCAGCTGAGTCAGGCGCTTTTTGAGCTCCCAGGCGGTGCGCATGCCGGGCAATTCGTCAGCGTGCAGGCTGGCCTGAATGTAGGCCTTGCGCCCGCCCTCGCCGAAGCGAAAGACGCTCAGCGTGCGTTCCGTGCCCAACGTGCTCCAGGGCAGGCTGTGATCGATGCGTTGCATATCAGTGCTTCCTCGGTGCGAGGTAACTGAGCCAGCGGCGCTCGGCCAGCTTGAACAGTTTCACCAGAATGAAAGTCAGGCACAGGTAAAACACGCCAGCGGTGATGTAGGCCTCGAAGGGCAGATAGAACTGCGCATTGACGGTGCGCGCCGCGCCGGTGATGTCGATCAGCGTGACGATGGAGGCCAGACTCGTGGTCTGCAGCATCATGATCACTTCGTTGCTGTATTGCGGCAGCGCCCGGCGCAAGGCCGACGGCAGCAGAATGCGGCGGTACATCTTGGCCTTCGACATGCCCATCGCCCGAGCGGCTTCGATCTCGCCGGGCGGTGTGGACTTGAGGCTGCCGGCGATGATCTCGGCGGTGTAGGCGCTGGTGTTGATGGCGAACGCCAGGCACGCGCAGAACGTCGCGCTCGACAGCCACGGCCAGAGGATGCTCGCGCGCACCGCTTCGAATTGCGCCAGACCGTAATAGATCAGGAACAACTGCACGAGCATCGGCGTGCCACGAATCACGTAGGTGTAGCTCCAGGCCAGCAGGTTGACCCAGGCGACCTTGGACACGCGCATCAGGCCAAGCGGCAACGCCGCCAACAGGCCGAAGAACAGCGACAGCGCGAGCAATTTGAGGGTGATCAACAGACCGCCGAAGTACAGCGGCAGGTTTTCCCAGACGACGTTGTAATCGAAGATCATAGGTCTGCCACCCTTACGCCGGCCGAATAGCGTTTTTCGATATAGCGCAGTACCAGCAGCGAGACACTGGTGATCACCAGGTACATGGCCGCGACTGCGAGGAAGAAAGTGAAGGGTTCGCGGGTGGCATCCGCCGCCTGCTTGGCCTTGAACATCATGTCTTGCAGACCGACCACGGAAATCAGCGCGGTGGCCTTGGTCAGCACCAGCCAGTTGTTGGTGAACCCCGGGATCGCCAGACGAATCATCTGCGGCACCAGAATGCGGAAGAACACCCGCGAGCTGCTCATGCCGTAGGCCATACCGGCTTCGGCCTGCCCTTTGGGAATCGCCATGAAAGCGCCACGGAAGGTTTCCGAGAGGTACGCACCAAAAATGAAACCCAGCGTACCGATGCCGGCCATCAGCGGGTTCAGATCGATGTAATCGTCGTGACCCAGCAGGGGCGCGACGCGGTTGAGCAGGTCCTGACCGCCGTAGAAAATCAGCAGGATCAGCACCAGGTCAGGAATGCCACGAATGACCGTGGAGTACAGATCGCCCAGCCAGGCCAGCCAGCGCACCGGCGACAGGCGCAGCGACACGCCGATCAGACCGAGCACGATCGCCAGTGCCATGGAGCACAGAGCGAGTTGCAGGGTCAGCCATGCACCGTCGAGGATGACGGCTCCGTAGCCTTTCAACATGTTGTTTGGCCCTCGAGCGCGGGATAGAAAAATGGCGCAATCAGAAGGATCGAATACCCACTGCTTGCGCCATCAGGTGCTGGCTTCGACTTACTGGCCGTAGATGTCGAAGTTGAAGTACTTGTCTTGAATGGCCTTGTATTTGCCGTTGGCACGGATGGCTGCGATGGCTGCGTTGATCTTGTCCAGATCGGCCTTGTCGCCTTTGCGAACCGCGATGCCGACGCCGTCGCCGAAGTAGTTGACGTCGGTGAACGCCGGGCCGACAAACGCATAGCCCTTGCCTGAATCAGTGTTCAGGAAGCCGTCCTGCAACAGGGTGGCGTCTGCAACGGTACCGTCAAGACGACCGGCGCCGATGTCCAGGTAGATCTCGTTCTGCGAGCTGTATGGCTTGATTTCAGCGCCCAGTGGAGCCAGGACTTCCTTGGCGAAACGCTCGTGGATCGAACCACGCTGCACACCGATGTTCTTGCCCTTGAGTTCGGTCAGGCCGTCGCTGACGACGGTGCCTTGCTTCATGACCAGGCGGGCCGGGGTGTTGTAGTACTTGTTGGTGAAGTCGACGGACTTCTTGCGGTCTTCGGTGATGGACATCGAGGACAGGATGGCGTCGATCTTGCGCACTTTCAGCGCAGGGATCAGGCCGTCGAACTCTTGCTCGACCCAGACGCACTTGACCTTCATCTCTTCGCACAGGGCGTTGCCGATGTCGTAGTCGAAACCGACGATGCTGCCATCAGGCGCTTTCGAGGCGAATGGAGGGTACGCCGCTTCGATGCCGATTTTCAGTGGCTTTTCATCGGCGAACACCGGCTGTGCCAATACGGACAGCGCCAGCGCACCCAGCAGCATGAGCTTTTTCATTCTTGGAACTCCATCGGTATAACGCGACAAATGGCAGTGAGCGAAACGCTCAATGTGCAGAAGGAATAACTGAAATTGCGACGCGAGGTGCCATCGAGTCTCAGGGCTCGACAAGCCTTCGGCGAGTGATCGGCATTTTAGCGACAGGTTGAAAGTCGATATTTCTTCAATGCGACAACTAGTTACAGAAGCACTGGAAATGCCGATCAGCCTGATTGACAGCCCTAGGCGTTTATGCGAGAGGCTCTTTTGGCAAACCTATCAACGAAGCAAATAACGCGCCCATTATTGGCAAAGCCTTCTAATCCGGCAAGTCTGGCGTGGAGGCACGCCGGTTTGAGGCGATGAAGTGCATCAATTTCGGGGTGAAATGCCCCACCCAGGTGCGCAGGGTGACAGCCTGAGGGGGACGGTAACAAATCGATATATATCCCGGTTTCCAATCCCCCTATTGTCCCTGTAGGAGCTGCTGGAGGTTACGACAGTGGCGAATGCGGAGTGCCAGGTAAATCGCGTTCGCCACTGTCGTAACCTCCAGCAGCTCCCACAATTTCTCGGAGGCTCCATCCGATATGAGCAGATCCGGGGCCGTACACACAAAAACGCCCCGTCCGGCTTTCACCGAACGGGGCGTTTTCGACCGCTGAGCGTCAGGCGACGTTCATGGTCTTGTGGGTTTCGACCAGATGCGCCACCACACCCGGGTCGGCCAACGTGGAGATGTCGCCCAGCGCGTCGTACTCGCCCGTTGCAATCTTGCGCAGGATGCGGCGCATGATCTTCCCGGAGCGGGTCTTCGGCAGGCCCGGCGCCCACTGAATCACGTCAGGTGAGGCAATCGGGCCGATTTCCTTACGCACCCAGTTACGCAGTTCAATGCGCAACGCTTCGTCCGGCACTTCACCGCCGTTCAGGGTGACGTAGACATAAATGCCCTGCCCTTTCAGGTCATGCGGCACACCGACCACGGCCGCTTCGGCGACTTTCGGGTGCGCCACCATCGCGCTTTCGATTTCGGCAGTCCCCATGCGGTGGCCGGAGACGTTGAGCACGTCGTCCACGCGCCCGGTGATCCAGTAGTAGCCGTCCTCGTCGCGACGCGCACCGTCACCCGTGAAATACATGCCACGGAAGGTCTTGAAGTAGGTGTCGACGAAACGGTCGTGGTCGCCGTACAGCGTGCGCGACTGGCCCGGCCAGGAATCGAGAATCACCAGATTGCCTTCGGCCGCGCCTTCGATCAGGTTGCCCAGGTTATCCACAAGCGCCGGAATCACACCGAAGAACGGACGGGTCGCCGAGCCTGGCTTGAGCGCGGTGGCGCCTGGCAACGGGCTGATCAGGATGCCGCCGGTTTCGGTCTGCCACCAAGTGTCGACGATCGGGCAGTTTTTCTTGCCCACGGTGTTGTAGTACCAGTTCCAGGCTTCCGGGTTGATCGGCTCGCCCACCGAACCCAACAGACGCAGGCTCGAACCGTCAGCGCCTTCAACGGCCTTGGTGCCTTCGGCCATCATGGCGCGAATGGCGGTTGGCGCGGTGTAGAGGATGTTGACTTTGTGCTTGTCGATGATTTTCGACATGCGGGTGATGTCCGGGTAGTTCGGAATGCCTTCGAACAGCAGCGTGGTCGCGCCGTTGGCCAGCGGGCCGTAGACGATGTAGCTGTGGCCGGTGACCCAGCCCACGTCGGCGGTACACCAATAGACTTCACCCGGCTTGTAGTCGAACACGCGTTCATGGGTCAGCGCGGCGTACAGCAGATAGCCTGCGGTGGTGTGCAGCACGCCTTTCGGTTTGCCGGTAGACCCCGAGGTGTAGAGGATGAACAGGGATTCTTCGGCGCCCATTTCTTTCGGGGCGCAGGTGGCCGATGCCACTTCCAGCAGGGTGTGGTACCAGATGTCGCGATGACGGTTCCACTCGATCTCGCCACCGGTGCGCTTGCAGACGATGACTTTCTGGACGCTGCTGGTTTCCGGGTTGGTGAGTGCACGGTCGACGTTGGACTTGAGCGCCGTGCGCTTGCCGCCACGCAGACCTTCGTCAGCGGTGATCACCACTTTCGACTTGCAGTCGATGATGCGACCGGCCAGGGCCTCAGGTGAGAAGCCGCCGAACACGACCGAGTGAATCGCACCGATGCGGGCACACGCCAGCATGGCGACCACGGCTTCGGGGATCATGGGCATGTAGATCGTGACGACGTCGCCACGGTGCACATCCTGGCCGCGCAAGGCGTTGGCGAACTTGCACACTTCTTCATGCAGTTCGCGGTAGGTGATGTTGCGGCTTTCGGAAGGATCGTCGCCCTCCCAGATGATTGCGACCTGATCGCCTCGTTCGGCCAGATGGCGATCCAGGCAGTTGTAGGAAACGTTCAGGGTGCCATCGGCGAACCACTTGATGTCGACGCGGTGATCGTCGAAGGAGGTCTGTTTGACGGTGGTGAAAGGCTTGATCCAATCCAGGCGCTTGGCCTGCTCACGCCAGAAGCCATCGGGATTGACCACCGACTGCTGGTACATGGCCTTGTAGGTCGCCTCGTCAGTCAGCGTGTTTGCTGCCACTTCAGGGCGAACGGGGTACAGGGAAGCCGCACTCATCTTTCTTACCTCGGTGGAAATGTTGTTTTTGTATGGAACCGTTGTATCCGCCGATGGCCGCGAAAGCCATTCGACGATGGTCTTACCGGACCTCAGCATAACGCCGAAAAGCGCTCAAATGCGCCATTTGTGGCAAATCTTCATGTATGAACTACGACCAAAGCACTATAAAACTGAAGGCCCGCGAGACCGCTTCAGCGATTGTTGCGCATTTGCTCAATAGTCTTTATCAGAATGGTTTCTATATGAATCCATGACAGCCACTTAGAATTCATCTCGCCAACACGGCAAATGATTGACAACTAACAGCCCCCCACACTGGCCTGTCAATCAACAACCCATCACGTAAATAACTGGCTTCACGCAGAGCCCCACAAGGGTTCTGTGCACCCTGCCGAATGGAGTTCCTGTTTCGCAGCGTTGATGAAGCAACCAAGAGGAAACATGTAATGAAAGCTGCACTGGTTGTAATGGCTCTTTGTGGTTTCAGCGCCGCGGCAATGGCGCAGGACGGACCGAGTGAGATTTCCAGCCAAGCACAACCCGTCGAGCAATACACTTACTCGACTCATCTGGACATTGCCAAAGTCATCTCCGTGGACGAAGTGCCCAACGTCTGCAGCGTCGTGCCACAGCACATGACGTACGAAGACTCCCAGGGCAAGCGCCATGTACTGGAATACCAGGTCATGGGCAACGGGTGCAGCAACGGATAATCAAAACGTTTTATATGAACGCCCTGACGATTGTCATCGCCGGGGCGTATTTAATATTCAATAACTCCCCTCCCGCACGGACTTAACTCTTATCGACACCATACTGCTTTAACTTGTTGGCAATCGTGGTATGAGAAACACCCAGTCGTTTACCCAATAATCGACTGCTTGGATGCGCCGCATATAAGTGTTCAAGTACCGCTTTTTCAAAGCGCCCGACAATATCCTCCAGCCCGCCCTCCAGCGAAAAGTCCCCGAGCGGTTGTGGCGCGCCATAATCCGGCAGACGAATGTGCTCGGCCTTGACCACCCCGCCTTCGCACAACGAGACCGCCTGAAACAGCACGTTTTCCAACTGCCGCACGTTGCCGGGCCAATGGTATTGGCCGAGACGGATCATCGCGCCCGGAGCGATCTTTGGCAGCGGACAACCGATCTGCCGACTCGCCTGATCGAGGAAATGCTGCACCAGGGGTTCCAGACCGTCGAGGCATTCACGCAGCGGCGGGATGTGCAATGACAGCACGTTAAGCCGGTGATAAAGGTCCTGCCGGAACTCGCCGCGCGCGCACAACTCCGAGAGGTCCACTTGCGTCGCGCAGATCACCCGTACATCCAGATAGACCTCTTCATCGCTGCCGACCCGGCGAAAGCAGCCCTCTTGCAGATAACGCAAAAGCTTCGCCTGCAACCGCGCACTCATTTCCGCGACGCCGTCGAGGAACAATGTGCCGCCCGCCGTGAGCTCCAGCAGGCCGAGTTTGCCCTCGACCCGCGCGCCCTCGAAGGCACCCGGCCCGTAACCGAACAGCTCGGTTTCTGCCATCGACTCGGACAGGCCCGCGCAATTGAGCGCCATCATCGGCGACTGCCCGCGCGGGCTGGCCAGATGACAGGCGCGGGCCAGCAATTCTTTGCCGGTCCCCGTTTCGCCCTCTATTAACAGGGGCGCGTCCAGCGGCGCCATGCGACGCGCCTCGCGCACCACTGCCGCCATGACTTTCGAGCTTTGGAAGATGCTGTCGAAACCGCGCAACTCCTGCTTGCGCACGTTATAGATGTGCTCACCCACGCGGTCCGCGCGATGCAGGGTGAGCACGGCACCGGCCATCGCTTCGCTGTCCTCATGCTCGGACTGCAGCGGCGCGATGTCCGCAAGAAAAACGTCGCCCTTCACCTTCACCCGCAGGCCATTGATGCGCGAACGATTGGCGCGCACCAATTGTGGCAAATCGAAATCTTCGGCATAGCGGGAGAGCGGAATACCCGGCACCTCATCCACGCGCACGCCAAGCAGTTGTGCCGCCGAGCGATTTGCCGCCACGATCGACCCGTTCATGTCGATGGACAGCACCGGAAATTCCAACGCGCCGAGCAGGGCGTTCAGCTCCATATGCCGACGCTCACTCGGCATCAGTCCCACACGCTTTACGCCAAACACACCCGCAATGGTCTCGAACTTCGGCACCAGCGCCTGGAACTGAAGATTGACCAAATTGGGACAGCGCAGATAAATCGCATCGCCGTGTTCACCGCCGACTTCGCCGCCAGAGACGTTGACACCATAGGAAACCAGCAACTCAAGGATGTCGCGCAGGATCCCGACGCGGTTTTGGCAGTGCACTTTGATGCGCATGGGCAGTCGACTCTTCTAAGCAGGAAAGCTTTCTAGCAGGGAAGGTTTTTGTCATGAAGCGAAGTTTATCGTCAAGATTACGTTACAGCGCAAGCGGATCAGCGGCAGGAATGCTGCAGATTTCAGGCTTTACTCATACAGGTGTCAGGTTTTCTTTACGGTATTGATGCAGTTCTGGAAGTCACTACGGCGTTGACACCGCTGCAAACGGCATGAAAAACGTTATCTATAGCGTCAGGCACCTTGCCTCGCTCCAGATAACAAAAAGCCATTCAGGAGAGCAGCATGAGCACGCAGTACGTCGCCCGTGAACCGGATGCCGTCGGGTTTATCGACTACCCCGACGCCGAGCATGCCGTGTGGAATACGCTGATCACCCGCCAATTGAAGGTGATCGAAGGCCGCGCCTGCCAGGAATACCTGGACGGCATCGAGCAATTGAACCTGCCTCACGACCGGATTCCTCAACTGGGCGAAATCAATCGGGTGCTGGACAGCACCACGGGCTGGCAAGTCGCCCGCGTGCCCGCGCTGATTCCCTTCCAGACCTTCTTCGAACTGCTGGCCAGTAAGCGGTTTCCCGTGGCTACGTTCATTCGCAGCGAAGAAGAACTGGATTACCTGCAAGAGCCCGACATCTTTCATGAAGTCTTCGGACACTGCCCGCTGCTGACCAACCCCTGGTTTGCGGAATTTACCCACACCTACGGCAAGCTCGGGCTGGCAGCCAGCAAAGAGCAGCGCGTGTACCTTGCCCGCCTTTACTGGATGACCATCGAATTCGGGTTGGTTGAGACCGCGCAGGGGCGCAAGATTTACGGCGGGGGGATTCTTTCCTCACCGAAGGAGACCGTGTATAGCTTGTCCGAAACACCCGAGCATCAAGCCTTCGACCCGATCGAAGCGATGCGCACGCCCTACCGCATCGACATCCTGCAGCCGCTGTATTTCGTACTGCCGGAGCTCAAGCGTCTGTTCGACCTCGCCCACGAAGACATCATGGGCATGGTCCAGACTGCCACGCAGTTGGGGCTGCATACCCCTCGCTTCCCCCCTAAAACAAAAGCCGCCTGAACAGGACACCCTTTATGACCTCCCTCAACCAAGCCCACTGCGAAGCCTGCCGCGCCGACGCGCCTCACGTCAGCGAAGCCGAACTGCCAGAGTTGCTCCGCCAGATTCCCGACTGGAACATCGAAGTCCGTGACGGCGTGATGCAGCTGGAGAAAGTCTTTCTGTTCAAGAATTTCAAATTTGCGCTGGCGTTTACCAACGCGGTCGGCGAAATTGCCGAAGCCGAAGGTCATCACCCCGGTCTTCTGACCGAGTGGGGCAAAGTGACCGTGACCTGGTGGAGCCATTCCATCAAAGGGCTGCACCGCAACGACTTCATCATGGCCGCCCGCACCGACGAGGTGGCCAAAGGCGCCGAGGGCCGTAAGTAAATGCATTTTTCACAGATTCAGCGTGTACCGGATGATCCGATCCTGGGCTTGATCCAGGCCTATGCCAACGACCCGAACCCGAACAAGTTCGACCTGGGCGTTGGCGTGTACAAGGACGCGCAAGGCCTGACCACCATCCCGCGCGCGGTCAAGCTGGCCGAACAGCGTCTGGTGGATTCGCAACCGACCAAGACCTACATCGGTGGCCACGGCGAACCGCGATTCGGCACGTTGATCTGTGAACTGGTGATGGGCGCCGATTCGCCGTTGATCACGACCAAACGCGTCGGCGCTACTCAGACGCCGGGCGGCACTGGCGCTTTGCGATTGTCGGCTGACTTCATCGCCAACTGCCTTCCGGGCAAGGGCATCTGGCTCAGCGATCCGACGTGGCCGATTCATGAAACGATCTACGCTGCGGCCGGTTTGAAGGTCAACCACTACCCGTACGTGGGCAGCGATAACACGCTCAATGTTCCGGCCATGCTGGAGACACTGAACACCGTCCCGGAAGGCGACGTCGTGCTGCTGCACGCCTGCTGCCACAACCCGACCGGTTTCGACCTCGGCCACGATGACTGGCTTGAAGTCTTGAAGATCGTCAAGCGCCGCAACCTGCTGCCGCTGATCGATTTCGCCTACCAAGGTTTCGGTGATGGCCTGCAGGAAGACGCCTGGGCCGTCCGCCTGTTCGCCGCCGAGCTGCCGGAACTGCTGATCACGAGCTCCTGCTCGAAAAACTTCGGCCTGTACCGCGAACGCACCGGCGCGTTGCTGGTGTGTGCCGACAGCACCGACAAACTGATGGATGTGCGCAGCCAACTGTCGGCCACCGCGCGCAACCTGTGGTCCAACCCACCGGATCACGGCGCCGCTGTCGTTGCTGAGATCCTCGGCGATCCAGAACTCAAAGCGCTGTGGGCCGACGAAGTCGAAGAAATGCGCAGCCGCATCGCGCAGTTGCGCCAAGGCCTGGTTGAAGCCCTGACCCCATTGGGCCTGGGCGAACGCTTCGCCCACATCGGCGTACAACGCGGCATGTTCTCCTACACCGGCATGAGCGACGACCAGGTCGCCCGCCTGCGCAAGGAACACAGCGTATACATGGTCGCCGCTGGCCGCGCGAACGTGGCAGGGATTGACGCTACGCGTTTGGATGCACTGGCGGCGGCGTTTGCGGCGGTTTGTAAGGACTGACCTTCGACTCCTACAGGAACGCCACCGATTTGCGCTTCAACGTGGTCCCTGTAGGAGACGTCCGAGGTTACCAGGGTAAGGCCCTCAGTTCGGACGAAGGCAGTGGATTATTCAGCCTCTGCGCTGCTGAACCACCGCATCGCCAGCAAGCCGGCTCCTACAGTTTCAAAGCGTGCCACCGATTTGCGGATTGACGTGGTTCCTGTAGGGGACGTCCGAGGTTACGAGGGCAGCGAATGCGGTGGGGCATTCAGCGCAAATGCCGCTGACCCGCTGCAATCGTTGGAACGCCGCTCGGGCAAGCTCGCCTCTACAGGATTTTGGTTGTAGCAACCAATCGCCACTACATGACCAACGGCCAGCATTAAAAGTCTGTTTGTCATCTCGTGTGCTGTATCCTCCCTGAGCGTTTTTTGGACGCGCTGTTCAAACCAGCAGCAACAAAACTTGTGAGGAGCGACGCTATGCATGAAATCCCAAACTTCCCCTTCCCAAGCCAAAACCAGCAAAGCGCAGCAGCCCGTCAGGAACTCGGTCAGCCGATCGAGATGAAAGCCAGCGGGAAAAGTGGTGATAGCAAGAAAGCCCAAAGCCAACGCTGAAGGCTGATTTCAGCCCCTATGCAAGAGCGTCTTTCAGGCGTACTTCCATAAGGGCTGATTGCTTTGAGATGACTCGATGACCGAATTTACTGAAACACAGGCTCAGGCCTTGATCGGCACCGCCGAGAAGATGATTGAAATCTGGGCACGTCTGAGCCCGGAAAAACAGAACGCGTTGCTGGCCCGCTTCGGCACTCAGGAAAACGCGCTCGCTGCTTTGGTCACGACGCAACTCGTGGCACCCGCCGCCCAATAATCATAAAAGCCGTTATCGGCACCCCGCGTTCGGTTCATCCTTCTGCTGCCGTGAGCGAAGCCTTCTGCTGCCATCAGCCAGCAAGCCTCGTTATCATGTGTGGCATCGCTTGGCTTTCAAGCGTCTACGCTTCAATCTGTTTCTGCCCTCTCTGTACCTCCCCTGTCGTAATCGTGGATGGATGCCCATGCCAGACGCTTCAAGCGCCGCTTCACCTCGCCCTATCGCCGTCACGCTTCAGGTCGTTTCCATTGTTCTGTTCACGTTCATCGGCTACCTGAACATCGGCATTCCGCTGGCCGTACTGCCCGGTTACGTCCACACCGACCTGGGGTTCGGAGCCGTTGCTGCCGGTCTCGTGATCAGCGTTCAGTACCTTGCGACGTTGCTCAGCCGGCCGTACGCCGGGCGCATCATCGACACCAAGGGGCCTAAGAAAGCCGTGATCATCGGCCTGTTCGGCTGCGGGCTGAGCGGCGTGTTCATGCTGCTGGCCGGATGGCTCGATGCCTGGCCGATGGCAAGCCTCATCAGCCTGTTCATCGGCCGCCTGGTGCTGGGTAGCGCCGAGAGCCTGGTGGGTTCGGGTTCGATCGGTTGGGGGATAGGCCGAGTAGGCGCTGCGAACACCGCCAAGGTAATTTCCTGGAACGGCATCGCCAGCTATGGCGCATTGGCCATCGGCGCGCCCCTGGGCGTCTTGCTGGTGAATGCCATGGGGCTGTGGAGCATGGGCGTGAGCATCATGCTGCTGGCGGCGCTGGGGATTTCGCTGGCGTGGAAAAAGACGCCTGCGCCCATCGTGCACGGCGAACGCATGCCGTTCCTGCATGTGCTCGGTCTTGTCCTGCCCCACGGTACGGGCCTGGCCCTGGGGTCTATCGGTTTCGGCACCATCGCGACCTTCATCACGCTGTATTACGCGAGCCACACGTGGCCGAATGCGGTGCTGTGCCTGAGCCTGTTCGGCGCCTGCTTCATCGGCGCGCGACTGCTGTTCGGCAACATGATCAACCGCATTGGCGGCTTCCGCGTGGCGATTGCCTGCCTGTCGGTCGAGGCGCTGGGCTTGCTGCTGTTGTGGCTGGCGCCCAATCCAAACCTGGCGCTGGCGGGCGCCGCGCTGACCGGTTTCGGGTTCTCGCTGGTGTTCCCGGCGCTGGGTGTGGAAGCCGTGAATCTGGTGCCCGCTGCCAGTCGAGGGGCCGCGGTGGGCGCGTACTCACTGTTCATCGACTTGTCGCTCGGGATTACCGGTCCGGTGGCGGGCGCCGTGGCCGCAGGCTTTGGCTTCTCATCGATCTTTCTGTTTGCAGCACTGGCCTCGCTCGGCGGGCTGGGGCTGAGCATTTACCTGTACAAACAGGGGAAGGTGATGCGGGACAAAGCAGCGCCGGTCTGACGAAGACAGGGCTGCCACGCGTTCGGCAGTGAGAGCCCTGTCGCAACGTCAAAAATCCACTTTCCCCCGCCCCGCCTTGATCGACCCGCGTTTGGATTTCGATTCCAGCCTGCGGGTTTTCGACCCCAACGTCGGTTTGGTTGGCCGACGCTTTTTCTCGACCTTCGCCGCGCTGACAATCAATTCGCTCAGCCGCTCCAGCGCGTCCGCGCGGTTCTGTTCCTGGGTACGGTATTGCTGAGCCTTGATGATGATCACGCCGTCACTGGTGATTCGACTGTCGCGCAGTGCCAGCAACCGTTCCTTATAGAACAGGGGCAAGGCCGACGCGTTGATGTCGAACCGCAGGTGCACCGCACTGGACACCTTATTGACGTTCTGACCGCCCGCGCCTTGCGCGCGAATGGCCGTCAGCTCGACTTCGTTGTCCGGCAGGTGCACGTTGTTGGAGATGATCAGCATGGGACATCGCAGCTCGTGAAGGGAATAAAAACCTTGTAGGAGCGCGCTTGCCCGCGATTGCAGGGTATCAGCCACCGAAGAGGTGATGGACAGATGGCAATCGCGGGCAAGCGCGCTCCTACATAAAGCCGCCGTTCCAGCGCTTACTTAATGATCGACGTGCGCTGCGCCATCGACTCGCCGTCGGCATAGCGCTTGTTCTTGATCACGTAGAACACCCACATGACCACCAGCCACACCGGAATCGCATAGACCGACACCTGAATACCCGGAATCATCAGCATGATGCCCAGGATCAGCACAACAAACGCCAGGCACAGGTAGTTGCCAAACGGATACCAAAGCGCCTTGAACAGCGGTTGCTGGTCCTTACGGGTCATGTGCTGGCGGAATTTCAGGTGCGAGTAGCTGATCATCGCCCAGTTGATCACCAGCGTCGCAACTACCAGTGACATCAACAGTTCCAGCGCATTCTGCGGGATCAGGTAGTTGAGCAACACCGCAATCAACGTCACCGCCGCCGACACCAGAATCGCCCGCACCGGCACGCCTCGACCATCGACCCGCGCCAGCGCTTGCGGCGCATCGCCCTGCTCGGCCATGCCGAACAGCATCCGCGCGTTGCAATAGGTGCCGCTGTTGTACACCGACAACGCGGCCGTCAGCACCACAAAGTTGAGAATGTGCGCCGCTGTCGTGCTGCCCAGCATCGAGAACACATGCACGAACGGGCTGCCACTGTAGGCATCGCCCGATGCGTTGAGATCAACCAGCAAGGCATCCCATGGCGTCAACGACAGCAGGACCACAAGCGATCCGATGTAGAAAATCAGGATGCGGTAGATCACCTGATTGATCGCTTTGGGGATGATGGTTCTTGGCTGATCGGCTTCGGCTGCGGTGAACCCCAGCATTTCCAGACCGCCGAACGAGAACATGATGAACGCCAGGGCCATCACCAGACCGCTGACCCCATTGGGGAAGAAGCCGCCGTGGTCCCACAGGTTACTGACGGAGGCCTGCGGGCCACCGCTGCCACTGACGAGCATGTAACTGCCCAGCGCGATCATGCCCAGGATGGCCACAACCTTGATGATTGCGAACCAGAATTCCGCCTCGCCGAAGACTTTGACGTTGGCCAGGTTGATGACGTTGATCAACACGAAGAACACGGCCGCAGACGCCCAGGCCGGGATCTCCGGCCACCAGTACTGCACGTATTTGCCGACGGCGGTCAACTCCGACATGCCCACCAGGATGTACAGTACCCAGCAATTCCAGCCGGACAGGAAACCGGCGAAACCGCCCCAATACTTGTGTGCGAAATGGCTGAACGACCCGGCGACCGGCTCTTCGACGATCATTTCGCCCAGCTGGCGCATGATCATGAAGGCGATGAAGCCGCACAGGGCATAGCCGAGAATCATCGACGGCCCCGCCGATTTGAGAACGCCCGCCGACCCCAGGAACAATCCTGTGCCGATGGCGCCTCCGAGGGCGATCAGCTGGATGTGACGGTTTTTAAGACCACGCTTCAAGTCACCCGAATGGGACATGTGTTCACTCATTGAATAGTCACCTTCTTGTTCTTGTCTGTGACGGAATCGAACCCGACGCGCTCATGACGCGGCGGAATGAAACGGGGTGGGTAAACCCCGAATTTTTGTGGCGTCCATACGCCGATGATTCACAGAAAAAACGCGGCGCATTGTACACCGGCAACGTTGCGGTTCGCCGAGAAAACCTGTGCGCTCGGTCAGAGACCTGCCCCGGAAAACAGGAGGCTTTTGGCTAAACGTCAGACTATTTCGCGTTCGAATGGCACGGAAAATTTTTCAAAACCGACACAATTCCGTCGTAAAAAAAATTCAGAAGAAACGCTTCAGCTCTGGCGTTGTTTTTCCAGCAAGTTTTTGTTTTTCAGGCAGATTGCCAGTATTTCGCGTCCGAAATTTCTTTTGCAACAGTCGGACTATTGAACTAGTTTTTTCATCGCTGCTGGCCAAGAAGGTCAGTGTGCTTCCATGACGAGGCAGCCTCGGGCGCCAGCCAGTGGTCCTCGTCGCATTCGGCAAGTACGTCATTCCCCAGGAGATTCACCTATGCAATCAGTGGAACATACTCTGGAAGAAGAACTGCAACTGGACGACTGGTTTGAAGCACCGACTCATGACGCTGCCGTGGAGATGATGCAAGCCGACGCCGTGGTGGCGTTTGGCACCGCGATGTGGCCGTTCTAAGGCAGACAAAGGGCGAACGCGTCTGACGCGTTCGCTTTTTTTGTTTTCGGCATTTGCAACGGAGCGCCCCCATGATGGAACAGAGCAGCGCAATCGAGCACTTTCTTTATTACCTGCGACACCATCCGGCTATCGACGGCATGTCCTCACCCAACGTGTTGCTGGCCCACACCGGAGATTACACGGCAATCGTCGGCAACATTGTCGAAAGCGCCACCGCCCATAATGCCTTGCGCTTCAGCACGATGGCGCTTGATGCATCCCCCATTGATGAGTTGGCCCAAGCCATTACCCACGCCGACCTCTACGTGCTGTTCTACGATGCCTCAACCCTGCCCCATCCAAGCGCCGAAGGCCCGGCCTTCATTCGCTCGTTGCAGACGGTGATGTCGGATCAATGGAAGAAATCCCTGCTGTTCAAGGATTACGGCCGCTATTTCTACGACACCTTCAGCGTTAAACCCGAACGCATCGCCCACCTGAACGCAGCCCTGATCGACCATATGAATCAAGGCGAGACGCTGAGTTTCAGCGATGAACGTGGCTCTTACTTCGAAGCGCCGCTGCGTGAGTTGAAGAAATGGACCAACATCAATGGGGTCGGCAATTACGACCTGGCGCCAGGTGAGATCGCCACCCACAGCGACTCGATCAATGGCCACGTTAAATTCGTCGGCACCTTTCTCAGCACGATCCCCTTCGCCCGCAAATACGGGGTGATCGAATCACCGCTGGAACTGCGGATCGAAAACTCCACCATCACCCGCGTCGCAACCGACGTACCGGGGCTGGAAAACGACTTCAACAAATACCTGGATGCCAACCCGTCTAACCGGCGGGTGGAGGAGCTGGGCATCGGCACCAACGAGGGCGTGACCCGGCTGTATGCACGCAACGCCGGCTTCGAAGAACGCCATTGCGGCCTCCATCTGGGACTCGGCGGCGGCGCGAAGGGCAGCCATCACCTGGACCTGATTTTCAACAGCGGAACGCTGGCTGTGGATAAACGCGTGGTGTTTGACGGGGCGTTTCATCTGAACGTTTAGGCGTCGACTTCTCCAGTGGCTGCGCGCAAGCATCGCGATGCAAGCTCACTCTCACTGACCTTTGCAACAGAAACAAAAACGCCAGTCTCTCGACTGGCGTTTTTTATTTCACACCGCAATCACTCAGGCTTGCGACGACCGAAGCCCGGACGCTGACCGGAACCGGCTGGCGGGCCACGGCGCTTGCCGGACGGGCTTTTGTCATCGACCAGCTTGATGCCGGGACGTGAGGTCTTCGGTTTGGCCGGGCGCTTGTTCATGTCGCTAGGACGTTCGGCCACGGGTGTGCCGCGGCTGCTGTCGCCACGGTTTTCACCACGGCTGTCGCTACGACCGCCAACTGCCGGACGTGGCGTACGGGCTGGACGCCCCCTTCGGCCGGCTTGCGCGCAGGGCGCTCGCCGTCGGCCATGCGCGGCTCGCGAGGTGCACGCTCGGCAGGCACGGCATCCTTGGCTGGACGCAACTGACGCACGCGTTCGCCTTTGCCCAATGGACGCGAAGATTGACGCTGAAGACGTTCCAGCTTGTCCTTGGTCTTGGCGTTCATCTGTGGCATGGCAACCGGCGTCAGACCGACTTCAGCGCTGAGGATGTCGACTTCCTGCTGACTCATTTCGCGCCAGCGGCCCATCGGCAGATCGGAATTGAGGAACACCGGACCGAAACGCACGCGCTTCAGACGGCTGACCACCAGACCTTGGGATTCCCACAAGCGACGCACTTCGCGGTTACGGCCTTCCATCACCACGCAGTGGTACCAATGGTTGAAACCTTCACCGCCCGGCGCTTGCTGGATGTCGGTGAAACGCGCGGGACCGTCTTCGAGGATCACGCCGTTCTTCAGGCGCAGCAGCATGTCGTCGTCGACTTCGCCACGCACACGCACGGCGTACTCGCGGTCCATCTCGAACGAGGGGTGCATCAGGCGGTTGGCCAGCTCACCGTCGGTGGTGAACATCAGCAAACCGGTGGTGTTGATGTCCAGACGACCGATGTTGATCCAGCGGCCTTCTTTCGGGCGCGGCAGACGATCAAACACGGTCGGACGGCCTTCAGGGTCGTCACGGGTGCAGATTTCGCCGTCTGGCTTGTTGTACATGATGACGCGGCGAACGGTTTCGGCCGCTTCTTCGCGACGGATGACGCGACCGTCAACGGTGATGGCGTCATGCAGATCGACGCGCTGACCCAGGCTTGCCTGAACGCCGTTGACCTTGATGCGGCCTTCGCCGATCCAGGCCTCGACGTCACGGCGCGAGCCGACGCCAATGCGTGCGAGGACCTTTTGCAGTTTTTCGCCTGCTGGGCCGATCTCTTTGTCCTGCTTGTCTTGTTCACTCATCTGGGCACCTCCCGGTGTGTCGAATCAGGGCGTGCGCGAGTGGGCACGGCCTGTTGCCCTGTTCTCCGGCAAGAGTGACTCTCTGGGCCGGAAGGGCTGAAAACTGAAACCTGTGGCGAGTGTGGATCGCCAAAAGGTCGAGAATCATACGCTCATGGAACGCGTTGCGCATCAGAGACTAGACGAAAACGCTGATAACGATGGCGGGCTCACTTCTTTTTCCGCCGACCGGACGCCTTGAGCTTGACCAACCTCATGGCCGACTCGGCCAGGACCGAACGTTTCTCGTCCTTGTCCATCTTCTTCCACGACTTGATCTCGCGCTTGCTGCGCCCGCAACCAAGGCAGATGTCGTCGTCGAATTTGCAGACGCTGATGCAGGGGTCTTTGGTGCTCATGGTTTCTTTAGCCACCGCGATAACACTGTGGGAGCGAATTCATTCGCGAAAAAAAGTCCAGGCATAAAGGGATATGTCGGTCATATGGGCCTCTCGCGAATGAATTCGCTCCCACAGGATCTCGCCTCATCGCAATATTGTGGCGACCGTCACTCATTGCCTACCGCGGATCCTCGTCGTCCGCCGGCTCATCTTCCAATTCAGACTCTTTATCGTCCTGATCGAGCAATAAATCGTCGAAATCAGTTTTCAGGCCTTGCTCCATGGTGTCGAGCTCAGCCAGCAGGCTGCGGAAACTGGTTTCGTCGCGCGGTGGTTCCGGCTCGGCGTCGGGGTCCGCTTCCAGGCTGGCGTCGGCCAGCGCTTGCAAATGCGCGGGCACCGGGGCGTCGTCGAAGTCCAGGATCGGTTCGGCTTCCATCTCGCGAAGGTCGGCCAGCGGCGGCAACTCATCGAGGTTTTTCAGGTTGAAGTGATCGAGAAACGCCTTGGTGGTGGCGAACATCGCCGGCTTGCCCGGCACATCGCGGTAACCGACGATCCTGATCCATTCACGCTCAAGCAAGGTCTTGACGATGTTGCTGTTGACCGCCACACCCCGAACATCTTCGATTTCGCCCCGGGTAATCGGCTGCCGATAGGCGATCAACGCCATGGTCTCGAGCAGCGCGCGGGAATAGCGCTGCGGGCGCTCTTCCCACAAGCGACCGACCCACGGCGCGAACTTTTCGCGAATCTGCAGGCGATACCCCGTCGCCACTTCCTTCAATTCAAACGCACGGTTGTCGCAGGATTTGCTCAACAACGTCAGGGCTTTCTTGAAGACGGCGGGTTCGGGACGCTCGCCCTCCTCGAACAGCTCGTACAGCCGCTCGAGCGATTGGGGTTTACCCGAGGCCAGCAGGAAGGCTTCGAGCAGCGGCGCGAGTTCGCGGGGTTCGGTCAGGTTCATCGATCAGCTCTTGCTCTTTATTCGGCTCGCGCACGCACATGAATGACAGCGAAAGGTTCGTTCTGGACCAGCTCGACCAGTTGCTCCTTGACCAGCTCAAGGACGGCCATGAAGGTGACGACTACGCCCAGACGCCCTTCCTCTGCCGTGAACAGCTCGGCAAAGGGCACAAACCCGGCACCTTTCAGGCGCTCCAGAACATCGCTCATCCGCTCGCGGGTCGAGAGCGCCTCCCGGCTGACCTGATGGCTTTCGAACATGTCACCACGGCGCAGCACCTCGGCCATGGAGATCAACAATTCTTCCAGCGCGACGTCGGGTAACAACTTGCGCGCCCGCGCTTCCGGTGCGTCGAGCTTCGGCACCACGACATCGCGCCCGACGCGGGACAACCCGTCGATGCCTTCGGCCGCGGCCTTGAAGCGCTCGTATTCCTGCAAGCGACGAATCAGTTCGGCGCGCGGATCGTCTTCTTCCGCTTCGACCGACTCCGAGCGCGGCAGCAGCATGCGCGACTTGATCTCGGCGAGCATCGCGGCCATGACCAGGTATTCGGCGGCCAGCTCCAGGCGCACGGTCTTCATCAGCTCGACGTAGCCCATGTACTGGCGAGTGATTTCCGCCACCGGGATGTCCAGGATGTTGATGTTCTGTTTGCGAATCAGATACAGCAGAAGGTCGAGGGGGCCTTCAAACGCTTCGAGAAAGACTTCCAGCGCATCCGGCGGAATGTACAGGTCAAGCGGCATCTGCGTGACGGCCTGACCGTAGACCATCGCAAAGGGCAGTTCCTGCTGGGCATCGGCTTGCGGGTCGAGCACTGCAACGCCAGGCGTTTGGAGGTCGGTCACTCGACTTCGACCCCGAACGGCGTCGGATCGCCACAGCCCACACGGACCACTTGCGGATCGCCTTCGGACAGATTGATCACGGTGGACGCGGATATCCCGCCCTCGCCACCGTCAATGATCAGGTCGACCTGATGCTCGAGCACATCACGCATTTCGTGGGGATCGCTCATCGGAAGGGTTTCGCCCGGCATGATCAGGCTGACGCTCATCAGCGGTTCGCCGAGCTCGCGCAACAGCGCCTGAGCGATCGGATGCTCCGGCACCCGCAAGCCGATGGTACGGCGCTTGGGATGCAGCACCAGTCTCGGCACATCGCGCGTCGCCCCGAGAATGAACGTGTACGGGCCAGGGGTGTGCGCCTTGAGCAAGCGGAACGCGGCGGTGTCGACTTTGGCAAACGTGCCCAGTTGCGACAGGTCGCAGCACATCAGGGTGAAGTTGTGCTTGTCATCGAGCTGACGCAGGCGGCGAATGCGGTCGACCGCCGTCTTGTCCTCCATTCGACAACCCAGCGCATAGGACGAATCGGTCGGATAAACCACCAGACCGCCGGCCCTGATAATCTCGACCGCCTGCTTGATCAGACGCGACTGCGGGTTCTCCGGGTGGACCTGGAAAAATTGACTCACGGTATCTTCCTGTTCAGACGGCAGTAGGCTGGTCATGTTTGAATCGCCCCCAAAGTGGCGGCAGATCCTCAGGCAAAGGGCGATAAACACCAATTTCGGACCAGGCGCCAGGCGCATGGAAATCACTGCCGGCGCTGACCAGCAGACCGAATTCACGGGCCAGAATGGCGAGACTGCCGACCTGATCGGCAGGCTGCAGGCCGTTGACCACTTCTATTGCATGGCCACCCGCCTCAATGAAATCGGCGACCAGCCTGCGACGCTTGCTGCGAGTGAAATCGTAATGCGATGGATGCGCCAGACTGACCCAGGCACCCGCGGCCCGCAGCGTCGCGACGGTGTCTTCCAGCGTTGGCCAGTGCTGCTTGACGTCGCCCAGCTTGCCCGCACCGAGCCATTTTCGAAATGCTTCGGCGCGGTCTTTCACGAAACCTTCATTGATCAGGAAATCCGCGAAGTGCGGCCGAGCCGGCGCATTACCACTGTCGCCGAGCGCTTGCTGGACCGCGCGAGCACCTTCCAGCGCGCCGGGCATACCTTTCATCGCCAATTTGCGACTGATTTCTTCGGCGCGCAACCAGCGTCCGGTGTGCAATTGCTCAATGGCGTCGAGCAAAGGCCGGGCATCGACATTAAAGCCATACCCCAGAATATGAATGGTGGCACCGCCCCACGCGCAGGACAGCTCGATGCCGTTGATCAGTTGCATGTCCAGCGCAACCGCCGCCGCGCGGGCTTCTTCAAGGCCCTCAATGGTGTCGTGGTCGGTCAGCGCCAGCACCCGAACGCCGTTCTCGTAGGCACGCGCGACAAGTGCCGCGGGCGCAAGCGCACCATCGGACGCGGTACTGTGGCAGTGCAGATCGACATTCATAGGGGCGCTTTCGCAGTCATTGATGTTTGTTATTATGCCGTCACATCCAGCTTCTGGCTCTTACTGTGAAACAATTCATCGACTTCATCCCGCTTATCCTGTTTTTCATCGTCTACAAAATCAGTCCTCAGGCCGTCGACATCCTCGGTCACACCTTCATGGTAGGCGGGATTTTCAGCGCCACCGCGATGTTGATCGCCAGCTCCATCGTGGTCTACGGCATCCTGTTCATCCGTCAGGGCAAACTGGAAAAAAGCCAGTGGCTGACGCTGATCGCTTGTCTGGTGTTCGGCAGCCTGACGCTGGCGTTCCACAGCGAAACCTTCCTTAAATGGAAAGCTCCGGTGGTCAACTGGCTGTTCGCGCTGATCTTCGCCGGCAGCCATTTCATCGGCGACCGCCTGCTGATCCAGCGCATCATGGGTCACGCACTCACACTGCCTCAGGCGATCTGGGTCAAATTGAACATCGCCTGGATCGTGTTCTTCCTGTTCTGCGGCGCTGCCAACCTGTACGTGGCGTTCACGTATCAAGACTTCTGGGTTGACTTCAAAGTCTTCGGCAGCCTGGGCATGACCCTGATCTTCCTGATCGGCCAAGGCATCTTCCTGGCCCGTCACATCCACGATGCCGACGCATCGACCCAGCCTTCAACAAAAAAGACAGAGGACTGAAATGCTCTACGCAATCGTAGCAACGGACGTCGCCAACTCGCTGGAAAAACGCCTTGAAGCGCGGCCTGCGCACCTTGAGCGCCTGAACGCAATGAAAGCCGAAGGCCGCATCGTACTTGCCGGCCCCAATCCGGCCGTCGACAGCAATGACCCGGGCACAGCGGGATTCACCGGCAGCCTGGTCGTCGCCGAGTTCGAATCCCTGGCCGCGGCGCAGGCCTGGGCCGACGCTGATCCGTACGTCAAGGCGGGTGTCTACGACCACGTCGTGGTCAAGCCTTTCAAGCAAGTCCTGCCATAACGGCTTACGCCTGACAGGCCGCCCGACCTCGCCATGAGGTCGGGTTCGCAACACGCCCCTTCTGACTGCTCATTATTCGCATTCTGCTGCCGATACCCTGCCAAATGCCCAATAAAGCCGGCGCGCTTTCAGGTGCCGCAAGAAAAGTCAGGAGTTCAGATGCGTCCACGTCCGTGGTGTCTGCTAGCGGCCGCGCTGGCCGTTTCGGCAATGAGTTTCGATGTCCAGGCCGAAGAAACAACCGATACCGTCAGCCACGCGTTGCCGTTGCCCAGCACCGCCAGCCAGCTGACCGACCTTCGCCAGCGTCTGGCCGACAGCGAGAAGCAGCGCGAAGAGTTGACCCGGCAATTGCAAAATGCCGACACTGAACGCGAAAGTATTCAGCTCGGACGCCTGCGTCAGGAGAACCAAAGGCTTAAACTGCAGCTCAAAGAAGCACAGTCGGTCATGCCTGCGCGCGTACTGACCGAGCAACAACAATGGTTCGTCACGGGGGGCGGCGTTGCAATGGTGGCCCTGCTGTGCGGTATCTTTGCCAGCGGCTGGCGTAGACAGCGTCGGCAATGGCTAAATTGAGTGAGTCATGAGCGAGCTGTTACTTATTGATGATGACCAGGAGCTGTGTGAGCTCCTGAGCAGTTGGTTGAGCCAGGAAGGCTTTCAGGTCCGGGCGTGTCACGATGGCCAGAGTGCCCGCAAGGCGCTCGCCGAAAGTGCTCCCGCGGCCGTGGTGCTGGACGTGATGCTGCCCGACGGCAGCGGACTGGAACTGCTCAAGCAATTACGCACCGATCACCCCGACCTTCCCGTGTTGATGCTTTCGGCACGCGGCGAGCCGCTGGACCGCATTCTGGGTCTGGAGCTGGGCGCAGACGATTACCTCGCCAAACCCTGCGACCCTCGCGAGCTGACGGCACGCCTGAGGGCGGTCCTGCGTCGCAGTCATCCGGCCGCCGTGTCCAGCCAGATCGAACTGGGCGACCTGTGCTTCAGTCCGGCCCGAGGCGTGGTGACCATCGATGACCAGGAGTTCACCCTGACCGTCTCCGAAGCCCGTCTGCTCGAAGCACTCCTCGGTCAACCCGGTGAACCGCTGGAGAAACAGGAGCTGGCGCAACTGGCACTGGGTCGCAAGCTCACGCTTTACGACCGCAGCCTGGACATGCACGTCAGCAACCTGCGCAAGAAGATCGGCCCGCACGCTGACGGACGCCCGCGCATCGTGGCGTTGCGCAGCCGGGGCTATTACTACGCCGTTTAAGGCGACTGTCCCGCCATCGCGGCACTGCACAAATCCTGTGGGAGTGAGCTTGCTCACGAAGATGTCGGCACAGTCAGACCATCGTCTGGACCGAACTTCAGCATTCGTGAGCAAGCTCACTCCCACAGAAACACCTGTGTGCGGTCAAGTAGCGCGGCATCAGTGGCCCGGTCTATCTGTAAGCCCCATGCCAAAACCTCTTTACCCAAGCTTTACGCCCGCCTGACCTCGCTTGACCTTGATCTCCCTAAACTGGCCACAACCGGCACAGAGCCGGATTCGAGACAAGGAGATACACCATGCGTAAGACTCTGATGGCTTTGATGTTCGCTGCTGCTCTGCCAACCGTTGCGATGGCCATGCCTCCGGAAGGCGGCCCGATGGCCGGCCCAGGTTTTGACGGCCCCGGCATGCATCACCGCAAAGGCCCGTTCGACAAACTGAACCTGACCCCGGAACAACGTCAGCAAGTGGGTAAACTGATGGGCGATCAATGGCACGGCCGCTCAGAAATCACCCAGAAATACCTGGCCAAGCTGTCGCCAGCCGATCAGAAGGCAATGCAGGACGAACTGGCAGCCAAACACGCCAAAACCCAGGCCGACATCCGCGCCGTGCTGACACCTGATCAGCAGAAGACCTTCGATCAGATTCAGAAGGACCAGGCGCAACGTCGCGCAGACCGTGCCGAGTTTGAAGCCTGGAAGGCGCAAAAAGCGCAGAAGGCTCAGTAATTATCCGGTAACACGCTGCTGGCGCGGCCGTACACTTGCAACCCGACACGCTCTCCCCGGCGTGTCGGGCTTTTCCAGTTCAGGGGTTTGACCGAGGGATTCACGTGCGTTCATTGTTCTGGCGAATCCTGGCGAGCTTCTGGCTCGCGATCGCGTTGGTGGCGGGTCTGTCGATCCTGCTGGGGCACATGCTCAATCAGGATGCCTGGATCCTCAGTCGCCACCCCGGCCTGCACAAACTGCCGGAAAAGTGGACGACGCTTTACGAGGAACAGGGCGAAGGTCCGGCGCAGGCGTTTCTGCAGAATCTCAAGCGCAAGTATCACATCGACGTTCAGGTGCTGAACGACAGCGGCGAGGCCGTGATTCCCGGCACCTTTCCGCCTCGCGCAGCCGCGTTCGAAGCGCGCCAGCAAAAAGACGATGAACGCCCCCTGCCCTGGCGTCGCCTGACCGCGGAATACACCAGCCCCAAAACCAGCGAAACCTATTTGCTGATTTACCGCATTCCGCACCCGGAACTGGATGCCTGGCACCGCGAAAGCCTGCTCTGGCCACTCAGTGCGTTGGGGATCGCGCTGGTCGTGCTGACGCTGTTCAGCCTGTTCGTCACGCTGTCGATCACCCGCCCGCTGAGCCGTCTGCGGGGCGCCGTTCACGATCTGGGGCAAACCACTTATCAACAGAACAGTCTGGCCCAGCTCGCTAACCGTCGCGATGAGTTCGGCGTGCTGGCCAATGACTTCAACCGCATGGGCGCTCGCCTGCAAAGCCTGATCGGCAGTCAGCGTCAGTTACTGCGGGACGTGTCTCACGAACTGCGTTCGCCCTTGGCGAGGCTGCGAATTGCCTTGGCGCTGGCTGAACGCGGTGGACCTGCCGAGCGGGAAAAACTCTGGCCGCGCCTGACGCGAGAGTGTGACCGGCTGGAAGAGCTGATCAGTGAAATTCTGGCGCTCGCGCGCCTGGACGCTGACATGGGCGATGCGACACCCGTTGACCTGCCTGGGCTGCTGCATCACTTGAAGGCTGAAACCGAATTGAGCAGTAATGACCAGACCGTCAGTGTCGACGCTCAGTCAGGCATTCAGTTGCAGGGCTGGCCGAACGTACTCGAACGCGCCCTGGACAACCTGCTGCGCAACGCCGTGCGGTTCAATCCGTCAGGAAAACCCATCGAACTGAGCGCGCGCAATGAGGATGCCATGCTGTTCATCAGCGTACGCGACCACGGTCCCGGGGTGAGCGAAGAGCATCTGGCGCAGCTGGGTGAACCCTTCTACCGCGCGCCAAACCAGACCGCGCCGGGCTACGGTCTGGGTCTGGCCATCGCCAAGCGCGCGGCGGAAAAACACGGCGGCAGTCTGGTTCTGGAGAATCATCCACAGGGCGGGTTCATTGCCAGTATCGTCGTGCCTCGCGACACAGGCACGGCCGTTGGCTGAGGCTTAAAAGCAGGTGTACGGCCGGACATGGCTTCTTGGGTGAGCCCGGTGCGAACCGGCGCCCACAAGGTCCGCGCTGCCTGTTAACCCTGCCAGGCGCTGACAAACTCCGCGACGTCGAGCTTCGGCGCTTCACGTGGCGGATTCAGTGGGGTGCCGAGGTACAGGAACGCTACGACCTCCTCATCTGCTGCCAGACCCAACCCTTTGGCGACCTGTGGGGCGTAAGACAGATCACCGGTGCGCCAGACCGCCCCCACGCCCAATGCGTAGGCCGCCAGCAGCACGCCGTGAGCGGCGCAACCTGCGGTGATGGCTTGTTCCTTCTTCGGCACTTTGAAGTGGTCCTGCAATCGGGCGACCACCACGACCACGAGCGGGGCACGCAGCGGACCCGAGCGGGCTTTCTCCAGGGCCTTCTCGTCGTCACCTTTGCCGCTCTCGATCAGCGCCTCTGCCAACAGATCGCCCATACGGTTACGCGCATCGCCTTCCACGGTGAGGAAGCGGTAAGGCCGCAGTTGCCCATGATCGGGGGCACGCAGGGCGGCGCTGAACAGGATTTCGCGCTGGGCAGCATCCGGGGCTGGCTCGACCAGCCGGGGAACAGACACACGATTGAGTAATACGTCGAGCGCTTCCATTGAATCGTCTCCTTAAATGATGGGGCATTGTAGTGCCGCCAATGCGTTCTTGAACTTCAATAACGAATGACAGAAGCATTTACTTACATGACACCCGAAGCCGGACTCGGTTTACTTGCCTTGACCCACGGGTAGAATGTGCGCCTTTCCACTACCTGATCAGAGCGACTGCATGGCGTTGCCGACTCTTCGCATCATCGGTTTCATTATCGGCATCTTCCTCATCACCCTGGCCATTGCCATGGTCGTGCCCATGGTCACGCTGTTGATCTTCGAGCGAACCGGCGACATGCCGTCGTTCCTGTGGTCGAGCATGATCACGCTGATCGCCGGGCTGGCGCTGGTGGGCCAAGGGCGTCCCGAGCACATTCATCTGCGCCCCCGCGACATGTACCTGTTGACCGTCTCCAGTTGGGTGGTGGTGTGCGTGTTTGCCGCGCTGCCCTTCCTGCTGACGCAACACATCAGCTACACGGATTCCTTCTTCGAGAGCATGTCCGGCATTACGGCCACGGGCTCGACCGTGCTCAGCGGGCTGGACAGCATGTCGCCGGGCATTCTGATCTGGCGCTCGCTGCTGCACTGGCTTGGGGGCATCGGTTTTATCGGCATGGCGGTGGCGATCCTGCCGCTGCTGCGTATCGGTGGCATGCGCCTGTTCCAGACCGAATCCTCCGACCGGTCGGAGAAGGTCATGCCGCGCTCGCACATGGTGGCCAAATTTATCGTGCTGGTGTACGTCGGCATCACCGTGCTGGGGAGTCTGGCGTTCTGGTGGGCCGGCATGAGCCTGTTCGACGCGATCAACCACGCGATGTCGGCCATCTCCACAGGCGGTTTCTCCACCTCTGATCAATCCCTCGCCAAATGGCCGCAACCGGCCGTGCACTGGGTGGCGATCGTGGTGATGATTCTCGGCGCGCTGCCGTTCACCCTCTATGTCGCCACCCTTCGCGGTCATCGCAAGGCGCTGATCAAGGATGAGCAGGTTCAGGGGTTCATCGGCCTGCTGTTGGTGACCTGGCTGGTGATGTCGGCCTGGTACTGGGCGACCACCGACCTGCCGTGGTACGACGCGCTTCGGCACGTCGCGCTGAACGTGACCTCGGTGGTGACCACCACGGGCTTTGCGCTCGGGGACTACAGCCTGTGGGGCAACTTCGCGCTGATGTTCTTCTTTTATCTGGGCTTCATTGGCGGATGTTCCGGCTCCACGGCAGGCGGCGTGAAGGTATTCCGCTTTCAGGTCGCCTACATCTTGCTCAAGGCCAACCTGCATCAGCTCATTCATCCGCGCGCGGTCATCAAGCAGAAGTACAACGGCCACCGCCTGGACGATGAAATCGTGCGGTCGATTCTGACCTTTTCGTTCTTCTTCTCGATCACCATCTGCCTGATCGCCTTGCTGCTGTCGCTGCTGGGTCTGGACTGGATGACCGCACTGACCGGCGCCGCCAGCACGGTATCGGGCGTCGGCCCGGGGCTGGGCGAAACCATCGGACCGGCGGGCAACTTTTCAACGTTGCCGGACGCGGCCAAGTGGATTCTTTCGGTGGGCATGCTGCTGGGTCGTCTGGAAATCATCACCGTGCTGGTGCTGTGTATCCCGGCGTTCTGGCGGCATTGATTCAACGCAGGCCTGCAAGCCACACCAGATCCCTGTCGGAGCGCGCTTGCACGCGGTGGCGTTGTGTCAGCTACACAGAGGCTGGCTGACCAACAGCTATCGCGGGCAAGCGCGCTCCGACGGGAGTCGGTGGTGACTACTCGATCGCCTTACGCACCCTGTATTCCCCCGGTGTCTCATCGAACCAGCGGCGGAACGCGCGGAAGAAGTTACTCGGGTCGGCAAAACCCAGAAGGTAGGCGATCTCCAACAGCGTCATCTGCGGCTGCGCCAGGTATTGCTCGGCGAGTTCGCGGCGCGTGTCGTCGAGCAGGGTCTGAAAGCTGGTGCCCTCTTCCTGCAACCGTCGCTGCAACGTGCGCTGCGACAGGTGCAGGCTCTGGGCGACGGCTTCGCGCTTGGGTTCGCCTTGCGGCAGCAGACGGCAGAGCACCTGCCGCGCCTGATGCGTCACGCGGTTGCTCGCAAAGCGGGCCAGAAATTCTCCGGCAAAACGATCATGCAGCTTGGCCATTGCCTCATCGGCAGTCGGCAGCGGCGCTTCCATGTCTGCACGGTCAAACACCAGCGCGTCGTAAGGCGCGTTGAACGTCAGGGGCGCATGGAAAAACTTTTTGTAGGGCTCGACGTTTTTGGGCTGATCGCCCTGGATCAGCACGTGACGCGGGTGCAATGGACGACCGGTGAGCCAGCCACAGAACGCCAGCGCAAAGGCCAGTGAAGCCTCCGCGCTTTGTCGAGTGGGCGGCAAAAGGTCGCCATGCACCGTGAGTATCAGGGCATAGCCTTCGGGAAGAAGCCGAAAACTCAGGTCCGCGCTGTCAGCGATGATTCGCTGATAGCGCACCAACCGTTCGAACCCTTCTTTCAGGGTCCGGCTGGACATCAAGGCGTAGCCGGCAACACTGAACGAGGCGGGTCGAACGACCCGGGCCATGTTAAGGCCAACCGCCGGGTTGCCGGACAGCTCGACGGCGCGTTGCCAGAGTCGGGTCATGGAGTCCTGCGGAAAGCGGGCGTCGGGGTTTTCCAGATCGGCATACACCAACCCCAGTTCCTTGAACAACGCCTGGCAGTCCAGCCCATCCATTTCCAGGGACTTGACGATCCCCATCGCCCAACTTGAAGAAGTCGTTTTTTCCATGCTCACGTCTTCTTGTTCAGAATCGGTCGCCCCCTGCGACGGATAGCCGAAGGATACTACGTTGGCACCCATTGTCACTGGCCGCCGGGCGTGCTCGGCTAAACTCAGTGACATGACAGGCATCAGAGAAAAACGCTGTGGATGACGCAAGAAGCTTCGATCGTTTCGCCGATTTCTATCCCTATTACCTGCAGGAGCACCGTGACAGCACCTGCCGTCGCCTGCATTTCATCGGCACGAGCCTGGTGATCCTGATACTGGCGACCGCTCTGCTCAGCGCCAGCTGGGTGTTGCTGTGGGTGCTGCCGCTGGCGGGTTACACCTTCGCGTGGGTGGGGCACTTCTTTTTCGAGAAGAATCGGCCCGCCACGTTCAAGCATCCGTTCTACAGTTTGCTCGGCGATTTCGTGATGTACCGGGACATGCTGACCGGCAAAGTGCCTTTTTAAATGAGCAACGCAGCCTGATGACGGCCTATCAACGTCGCTTATAGCGCCGAGGGCAAGGCCCGCTGAGCCATCAAGCCGTCCCGCTCAGTCACACTATGGTGATCGACCCGGCCTACACTTCTTGCGTCACTGACAAGAAGAGCCGAAGCCGCCGATGAGCCACACAGACCAAGCACGTTTCACCCACATGAAGGACGGCACGCAGGAAGACTGGGCGATCATCGCCAAGGATTTCAGCGCCTACGCGCGACAACTGCCCGCGCGCATTCTCAGTCATCTTCGTTTGCTGGACGGTGATTTCGGCGGGTTCCCGGTGGACCGTCTGACCCATTCGTTGCAGACGGCGACCCGCGCGTATCGCGACGGTCGGGATGAAGAGTACGTGGTCTGCGCCCTGCTGCACGACATTGGCGACACACTGGCGAGTTACAACCACCCGGACATCGCCGCCGCGATCCTCAAGCCTTTCGTCAGCGACGAAAACCTGTGGATGGTCGAGAAGCACGGGATTTTTCAGGGCTATTACTTCTTCCATCACCTCGGCATGGACCGGCACCTGCGCGACACCTTCGCCGACCATCCGCAGTACCGCCAGACCATCGAGTTCTGCGCCAAATACGATGCGGCAGCGTTCGATCCCGATTACGAGAACCTGCCGCTGAGTTTTTTCGAGCCAATGCTGGAAAGGGTCTTCGCTCAACCCAAAAACTCGATCTACAAGGCTGCGATCGAGCAGAACTCAGCGAAGGTCCAGGCCTGACCAAAGACCTTATGCAGGCGCTTGCTTGCCCGCGATGGCGTTAGGTCTGCACCCGGTTCGTTGACGGGTACACCGCAACGCAGGCAAGCAAGCGCCTACAGGTCCCCGGCGGTGCGGCGTATCAGACCGTCTCGCCCACCGCCTCGGTCTCCAGGCTCTTGGCTTTGATGTGCGCATCGGCCAGCCGAAACAGCTCGATGGTGCCGTCCCAATGTTCGATCAGCGCGGTGCAAGACTCGACCCAGTCGCCGCAGTTGAGGTATTCCACCCCGCCCACCTGACGAATCTCGGCATGGTGGATGTGCCCACAGACCACACCGTCCAGCCCACGCTTCACGCACTCGTGAGCGATGGCTTCTTCGAAGTCGCTGATGAAGTTCACAGCCGTCTTGACCTTGTGTTTCAGGTACGCCGACAGTGACCAGTAGCCATAACCGTACTTGGCGCGCCAGTGGTTGAGCCAGCGGTTGAGGGTCAGGGTGAATTCGTAGGCCGAATCGCCCAGGAACGCCAGCCAGCGGTGGTAACGGGTAATCACGTCGAACTGATCGCCATGAATCACCAGCAGGCGTCGGCCGTCGGCGGTGACGTGCTCCGCCTCGTCGACCAGCTGGATGTTGCCCAGAATCAGTTTGGAATAACGACGCAGGAATTCGTCGTGGTTACCGGTGACGTAGATCACTTCAGTGCCGCGCTTGCTCATGGTCAACAGACGGCGGATGACGTTGGTGTGCGCTTGCGGCCAGTACATGCCGCCACGCAGCTTCCAGCCGTCGATGATATCGCCGACCAGATAAACCCTGTCGGCATGATACTGCTTGAGAAAACCGGACAGGTGCTCGGCCTGACAATCCCGGGTTCCCAGATGTACATCGGAGATCCATAAGGTCCGGACACGTTGCTTACGACTCGGTTTCACGTTCTCGGCAATGCTCATGGATGACCTCCACTTTGGTTTCCACAAGGGTGGACCGGGTCAGTGAAGTGAACATGACGGCATTGTTGAGGTTTGATGACATGACAAACGAAGCAACACACTGGCGGGGTTCCAGCGTTGCGGAGGCCGAACGACAGAACATCGATCACGGTGGGAGATTCTATGGCTCTCAAACCAGTGGTCTCAGTCCGTTTCTTTAGGTTCCAAAGCCTGACAGCACGCGCCACATCCCGGATGACGCAGAGCGTCATTGAATGTGTTACCACGCGGAGCGTGGGAACCATCAGATTGCTTGCGATGGGTGAATGACACACCGCATTCGTCAGCAAGCTAACTCCCACAGGTTTTATGTTTATTCAACGATCGAGGTGTTGAATCTAAACAGCGCAAAGCGCGCTCTGGCTTTTGATCTTCATACCGCAGCAGCCCAGACACCACAAAGCGCGACTTGGGTGCAGGCTGAACGCAGGTGGCGCGCAGTGGGCCGAGCGGCATGGATGCCGCGAGAGCCGCCCCCCGCCATGGATGGCGGATGGCGGCGGGCCCACGGAGCGTCGCCGGAGAGAGGGAACTCCGACGAAGGAGGAGCCCAACCAGGAGCATAGGACCCTTGGTTACTTGGGGTCTTTTCAAGTAACCCGCCGAAGGCGGAACAGTTTGGACGTTAGGACAAGCCAAACCATCAGCGTCACCCCAAATAGTGGAGATGCACACCACACAAGCAGCTTGCTCGCGAACGCAGTTGGGTGTCCGACACATTTCTCAGATCAGCACGACCGTAGTCGTCGGAATGCCGCTCAGACCAAGCTCGCTCCCACAAAGTCTCGCTCAGACGGATCAAACGTGACCCGGGGTCAAGCCTCAGGTCAACACGAAATCCACAGGTTCAAGCAGCGGCGGCAATGGCGTTTCACCCAGGGCGTCGAGGATGTCGCGTTCAATCACGCGCACCAGCGCATCCAGCGGCAGGTCGTTTTCGTCGAAGCCAAAAGGGTCCTCCAGTTCGTTGCCAATCGCATCCAGCCCGAAGAAGGTGTAGCTGACGATCGCCATGAACAAGGGTGTGACCCAGCCCAGGGGTTCTGCCATCACGAAGGGCAAGAGGATGCAAAACAGGTAAATCGTCCGGTGCAGCAGCAAGGTGTACGGGAACGGCAGCGGCGTGCCCTTGATCCGCTCGCACGCGGTCACCGCGCGACTGATCACGCTCAGATGATTGGCCAGCAGCGTATAGCGCCACTCGTCGATCTGCCCGCTGTCGCTGGCGTTGGAACACTGCAGACCAATCTCGCGCAGCACCCTGTCGCAAAAATTCGCGCCCTCTTCGGACGGCATCCGACTCAACCACGGCTGCGCGACCTTGCGCGCGTCCTCTCGGCGCAGCGTCGCACTCAGGGCGTGGGCAAACCCGCACAAATCGCGCAGAACCGGACGGCGTACGCTCACGTCCTTGATCACCTGGGTTTCACGGATGATCGAGCGGATCTCGGTAATCACGTCGCCCCACGCCTTGCGCGCTTCGTACCAGCGGTCGTAGCAGGCGTTGTTGCGAAAGCTCATGAAGATCGACAGCGAGAGGCCCAGCAGCGTGAACGGCACAGCGCTGACCTTTGAAAAATACTCCGGGTGCAGGTTTTCAATCAGCACGATAAACGCGGCAAGCAGCGTCACCGCCAGACTGCGGACGGCAATACGTCGAGCAATCGACCCTTTGAGGGCAAGCAGCACGTTCAGCAGGTTGGGATGCGGTCGGACGATCATGAGGTCGGTCTATGCTCGGCGAAAGTGTCAGGAAGCCGGTTGAGCATAGGTCGGTGGTATCAACAGCGTCCAATCACTGTTAATGAAGACCCTATCGAGGGTTTCGATCAGTGATCGGGCGTCAGCTGTCGAGCGGGGTTTTGCGATCGTTATGGCCGAGGTCACGTTCAGGGTCGATCTGGTCGCGCACGCGCTGTTTGAGGACCTTGGCTTCGGGGAAGCCGCCGTCGGCCTTGCGCTCCCAGATCTGCACCGCGTTGCAGGTGATGTGGAACACGCCACCGGTGCCCGGCACCAACGACACCTTGCCCAGATCGTCACCAAAGGTGCTGAGCAATTCCTGAGCAAGCCAGGCCGCACGCAACAGCCACTGGCATTGCGTGCAATAGGTGATGACGATCTCAGGTTTCGCGGTCATGGCTCAGCCCAGTCCAGCCAGTAAATCACGGGCCGTTTGTTGAGGACCGTCGTCGGACTCATCGATGACCTGCTGCAACAGACGGCGTGCCTCATCGACATTGCCTTCATCGATCAGCACCTGCGCTTCGTTGATCTTGCTCAGCGGCGCTTCATCCAGGTCCATCAGGTCGAATTCGGTGTCATCGGTCATGAAGCTGTCGAGAAACGCGTCGTCCATCAGGTCACTGTTGCTCTGTACGATCAACGCAGGCTCAGGTTCTTCCTCGAACTGCACGTCCATGTCCATCGTCTCGTCTTCTTCGGCGAAATCGCTGAGGAACTGCTCCTCCGGCATTTCGAAGACTTCCGGCAACTCCGTGAGATTGGAGGCGAACGCTGGATCCAGTGCGGGCTCGGCATCGGGTGCAGGCTTGCGCGGGGCGGGTGCGCTGTCGAATGGATCGACCAGGTCCCAGTCGGCGTCCATCGACAGGTCGTCCAGGTTGAGCTGGAAGTCGTCCGCCGGATCGGGATTCAAGGCGGCGGCTGCGTTTTCGTCCAGTTGGCCTGCCTGCGTGTCGCTGGCTGCCGCAGCCGCCGCTGCTACCGCAACAGCAGCGCCCGCCACAACGGCCGGAGCCGCTGACGGCTCTGTCGTCGCCGGAGCGGGCGCCGTCGGGGCGACCTCCACATTGAGCTTCGGATAACGAGCGCGGATCTCTTTGAGCTTTTGCGCCTCAATCCCCTGACTCAGCAGGACCTTTTCCTCGGCGTCGAAGCCCGCGGTATCGCCCTGCTCTCCCAGCAACTCGAGAATGCGCATGCGCACGTCGGTGCGCTGCGGCTGCTTGTCCAGCGCCTCCCGCAGGATCGCCAAGGCTTCAGCAAAACGACCGTAAGCAATGTAGATGCTCGCACCGTCCAGCGCGTCAGTCGCTGCACCGGCGAGCCGCTGACCTGCGGGCGCGGTGGTGCTGGCAGCAGGCGCAGCGGTCGCGACCGGGCGCGGCGTCACGGCAGGCACTTCAAACACCGGCGTGACCGTCGCCTGCGCCGGTTTGATGATCGGCTCGACAGGCTCCGGTTGCAGCGCCAACTCGTTTTTGATCCGGTTACGACGAACCGACCACGCCAACGCAAGCAGTAACAGCAGCACCAGCAATGCGGCCAGGATTGTCGTCCATGGCAGCTCGTCGTCATCCACCGGTTGCACCGGCACTGGCGCAGTCACCGGCGCAGGCGTTGTCGCCACCGGCTGGGTTTTCTGTACGGGAGGGGTTGCAGGCGCAGCAGCAGGCGCCGGTCGCGACGCCAGCGCTTTCATTTCCGCCAGTTGCGTCTGCAACTCGATGATCTGTTTGTCTTTGCCCGCCTCTTCCTCGTTCGCCTGTTGGACCTGACCTTTGAGGTCGTCCACGGTCTTGGCCAACTGCTGGTTTTCCAGTGCGGTGGCGGTCAGTTGCTGACCCGCATCCGGAGTCGGCGCAGGGGCTCCCGGCACAACGGGCGCGGTGGCAGGAGCGGTGACCGGAGACTGGGCACCCGCTGCGGTGGCGGGTGTGGACGGCTTGGGCTCGATGGCGCTGTCCGGCAACAGAAGGCTTTGGCCCACCTTCAACTGGCTGCGATCCCCATTCGGGAACGCCTGGGGATTGAGGGCCTGAATACCGCTGATCAACTCGTTCCCAGAGGTCTTGCTGCCCGGCGCCTGCACCCGGCGCGCGATGCCCGCCAGGGTGTCGCCAGCGGCCACTGTATAACGCTTGCCCTGCACAGCCTTTGGCGGTGCGACAGGCAATCGGGACTCATCGTTTTTCGTCCCAGCGGCAGGCGATTGAGTACGGCTGCGCGTCGCGGCGAGCCCTGTCGGCGAGTTCGGGGGGTCCAGCAAGACCGTGTATTCGCGCAACTGATCGCCGTTAGGCCGCACCAGGCGCACGACAAAATCCATGTAAGGCTCAGTGACGGCCTTGCGCGACTCGACATGCACGACGGCACGGCTGCCACGAATCACGGGGGTAAAGCGCAGGTCGTTGAGGAAAAACACGCGCTCCACGCCTGCCTTGGTGAAGGCTTCGGCCGGTGCCAGGGCAACAACGATTTCTTCAGGGGTCAGGCCGCCCGCCTCGATCAGTTCGATGTCAGCGTTGAAAGGCTGGCCGAGCGCCGAATGCAGGGTGATCTCGCCCAGGCCCAGCGCGGCCGCCATGGAGCTGTGGAGCATGAATGCCGACGCGACCGCCACGGCGAGCAACCCTGTGCGAAGACCCGACTGAACGCGAAGTGATGCGTAACTCCCGCGCCGACGACCGGCCTGAAAACTCTTCAGCATGCGAACCCTTATAAGGCAGGCTTCCCTGCAATTTCGTGATGCGGACACCGTGTCCGGGAAAAACCAGTATGGGTGCAAATAGAACAGGATGTTTCGACACGATCAACGTATTTGTCGCTGGCTCAACGCCATGAGCTCAGGATTTTTCCAGATTCGCCAGAATTGTCGAGTGAACGCGCAGGCAGACGCGCAAATCTTCCTCGTCGATGCCTTCGAACAGCTCATGACGCAACGCCGTGGCAATGGTTTCGATTTTCTCGATCAGAGGCCTTGCGGTGTCGCACAGCAGGATCTTTTTCGCGCGGCGGTCTTCGACCACGGCCTGACGACGGACCAGCCCCTGATTCTCAAGACTGTCGAGCAGGCGGGCCAGTGTCGGGCCTTCCACGCCCACGCTTTGCGCCAGTTCACGCTGAGTTGGCGCTTCCTTGAAACGCGCCAGGTGCAGGAGGACCAGCCAACGGGCCTGGGACAACCCAAGATCGGCCAGACGACGGTCAAGCTCGGCACGCCAGCCACGAGACAAGCTGGCCAGCTGCATGCCAAAGCGGTGTTCTTCTGTTAACGGCATAGGTAACTCGATGGTTAAAGACGATTCCTAATTAATAGGCAGCTAACCATGGAGCTTGAGGCGAGGCAAGTGGCCGGACGTGGTGTTTCGTCGCAGAGGCAGGGTGAGTCCCAAGAGCGGCGGGTTTGGCGTGGAGAATGCGGCGCTGGGCGCGCTCTGGCTTTTGATCTTCATACCGCAGCAGGCCAGACATCTTTGATCGTTCCCACGCTCCGCGTGGTAACGCAGCGACTGATGCTCTGCGTCAGCGTGGACGCAGAGCGTCCTGGCAGGCATTCCCACGCAGAGCGTTGGAACGATCCTAACGTCGACGGGGGGCTGAACACAGAAACTGTGGGAGCTGTCGGAGGTTACGACGGTGGCGAATGCGGTGGGTCAGCAAAACAGATACCGACGGGCACCCCGCCTTCGTCAGCAAGCTGACTCCCACAGGGTCTCTGTCAGCCGAAAATCCGTGGGACATCGCCACACCTGTGGGCGCTGTCGGAGGTTCTGCAAACTCTTGGTCAAGAACCAGAGAGTCTTCCGATATGGGTGGGCGGCGGCGTGACTTAAACCTCAAACTCCGACTGCAACGCCGCGCGCACGCAATACAGCACGCCTTCGGGCACGCGGCCGGTGAACAGTTCGGCGATCGCGGCGACGGGAGGCAGCTCGCCTTCGCCGTCGAGGAAAGCATCCTGAATTTCACTGAGCAGGTCTTCGGGCAAATCCAGCGCCTGCTCCAATGACAGCTGCTGTTTGCCAATCGCCTCGGCGAGCATCGTGTAGACGTTCTTTTCAGAGCACTGGAGTTGACCGGCAATCTGCATCGGGGTCATCCCGGCTCGGGCCAGACTGATCAGTTCATGCCGCAGATCGGTCACGACACGCGGAGCAGGCGCTGAACCGCCAAGCACCTCCAGGAACGCCTCGCCATAACGCTCCAGCTTGCGCGCGCCCACACCGCTGACCCGTCCCATCTCGGCCATGGTACCCGGCTGGCTGCGCAGCATTTCCAGCAACGTCGAGTCGGGGAAAATAACGTACGGCGGTACGCCATGCTCTTCGGCGAGCTTACGGCGCAAGGCGCGCAAGGCTTCCCACTGTTCGCGCTCCTCGCCACGGACCAGTTGACTGGCCGGGCTGCCCGACGCTTTCGGCGTGGTTTGCGGTTTGAGGTCACGGCGCAGCTGCAGCGTCACTTCGCCACGCAGCAAGGGGCGACAGGTGTCACTCAGGCGCAGGCCGCCATAGCCTTCCAGATCGATGTCGGCCAGACCACGCGCCACCAGCTGACGGAACAGGGAGCGCCATTCGCCTTCGCTGCGAGCCTTGCCCACCCCGAACACCGCCAGCTTCTGATGGCCGAAGCTCTGGACCTTGTCGTTTTCCTTGCCCAACAGCACGTCCACCAGATGACCGACGCCATAACGCTGGCCGGTACGGTAGATCGCCGACAGCGCCTGACGCGCCGGCTCGGTGGCGTCCCAGGTCTGCACGCCGTCGACGCAGTTGTCGCAATGGCCGCAAGGGTTGGGCATGTCTTCGTCGAAGTAGGCCAGCAGCGCCTGACGCCGGCAGCGCGTTTCTTCACACAGCGCCAGCATCGCATCCAGCTTGTGGTGCTCGACGCGTTTGTGGCGCTCGTCGCCTTCGGAGTTCTGCAGCATCTGCTTGAGCATCAACACGTCTTGCAGACCGTAGGCCATCCACGCATCAGCCGGCAGGCCATCACGCCCTGCCCGCCCGGTTTCCTGGTAATAAGCCTCCAGCGACTTGGGCAGGTCCATGTGCGCAACGAAGCGCACGTTGGGTTTGTCGATGCCCATGCCAAAGGCGATGGTGGCGACCATGATCAGGCCTTCCTCATTCAGGAAGCGGCGCTGGTTTTCCGAGCGTGTTTCGATGGGCAGGCCCGCGTGATACGGCAGCGCGGGATAACCGTTGTCGCTCAAAAAGGCGGCGGTTTCTTCGACTTTCTTGCGTGACAGGCAATAGACGATGCCCGCATCGCTGCGCCGCTCGGAGAGAAAGGCCAGCAACTGCTTGCGTGGCTGCTCCTTGGGTACGATGCGGTAGAAAATGTTGGGGCGGTCGAAACTGGACAGGAAGCGCTCGGCATTCTGCAAATGCAGACGGGTGACGATTTCTTCCCGCGTGCGCTTGTCGGCGGTCGCGGTCAGCGCAATGCGCGGCACGTCCGGGAACAGCTCGGCCAGTTGCCCCAGTTGCAGGTATTCAGGGCGGAAGTCATGGCCCCATTGCGAAACGCAGTGGGCTTCATCAATGGCGAACAGTGCAATATTGAGGTTTTGCAGAAACGACAGCATGCGTGGCTGGACCAGACGCTCGGGCGCCAGGTACAGCATCTTCACTTCGCCCAGGCGAATCCGGTTGGCCAGGTCCCGTTGCTGTTCGGCGCTGAGGGTCGAGTTCAGCGCCGCCGCCGACACGCCCAGTTCTTCCAGGGTGGCCACCTGATCGTCCATCAGGGCGATCAACGGAGACACCACGACCGCCAGACCTTCACGCAACAGGCCGGGCACTTGGAAACACAGGGATTTGCCGCCGCCGGTCGGCATCAGTACCAATGCATCTCCACCACTGGCCACGCGCTCGATAATGGCACCCTGAAAGCCACGAAAACTGTCGTAGCCGAAGATGTCTTTAAGTACGCGTTGAGCCTGGTCGAGCATAAATACCCCGGATGGTGCCCCTGCAGCGGGTGAAGATTCGCTGTAGAAATCGCAAAGCGCGGCAGTATACCGGAGCGCCCGGACAGATAGGACAGCGGTGACACGAGCGGTCGAAATTAGCAGCAATGCCGATTCCAAGGGCCTCGTGACTGGCATCTGCAGCGCTCAGGGCCTAGAATTCAGCATCGTTTATTTCCAAGGTAGTCCTTCAATGTCCTTCGCTGAGCAATTACACCGCCTGCAAGCCTTCCTCGACGCCGATGAGCTGCATGACGAAGCGCTGGACTATGTAGCCGCCCACGGCTACCTGACCGCGCTGTCGATCTGTGCCGAAACCGTGCCGGACCGTGAGTGGATCGACGCCCTGTTCGCCGAGCCACCGCACTACGCGGACCAGGCTCAGCACGAAGAGATCGAATCCACCCTGATCCTGCTCAAGGCGCACATCGCCCGTCAGCTGGCGTCGGACGAGGAATTCGAACTGCCTTGCGACCTGGACCTGGGCGATGACCCGGACGATTCCGAACTGCGCGGCTGGTGCATCGGTTTCATGGAAGGTGTCTTCCTGCGCGAATCGGCCTGGTTCGAGAACGACGAAGAGGAAGTCAGCGAGATGCTGCTGCCAATCATGGTCGGCTCGGGCCTGTTCGACGAGCAACCTGAGTTCGCCGACATCGCAGCGGATGCCAATCTGATGGACGACATGATCGTGCAGATCCCTGAGGCGCTGACCGCGCTGTATCTGCTGCTGCACGCCCCGGATGAAAAACCGGCGATCCTCAAACCTCGCCACCACTGAGTCGGCGCCTATGGCGCACGGCAGTTCCGGTGATTCCACACCCCGCACGAGCCGGTCCCGGTTCGTGCGGTATCTGTTGCAGGGCATCGGCTGGCTGAGCGTGGCGTTGGGTGTGATCGGGATTTTTCTTCCGGTGTTGCCAACCACGCCTTTTCTTTTGCTGGCTGCCGCTTGTTTCGCGCGCAGTTCTCCCCGCTTTTATCACTGGCTGGTCGATCACCCTCGGCTCGGTCCGTGGATCGGTGGGTATCTGAACGGGGAAGGCATTCCGCTGAAAGGCAAGGTGTATGCGATCGGCCTGATGTGGATCAGTATCGGGGTTTCTTGCTGGCTGGTGCCGATGGTCTGGGCGCGGGTGTTTATGGGGGTGAGTGCGGTCTTGGTGACGGTTTATATCTTGCGGCAGAAGACGTTGCGGCGGTGAGGGCTTTTTCTGCTTACGCACGCTTGGCGCTCACAACGTTTATATATCCCAACATTTCGGGTGGCGGTTAAATCATGGTTTGGCCTAACGGCCAAACTGTTCCGCCTTCGGCGGGTTACTTGAAAAGACCCCAAGTAACCAAGGGTCTAGGCTCCTGGTTGGGCCCGACTGCGTCGGGTTCCTTCACTCCGGCGACACTCCGTGGGCCCGCCGCCATCGGCCATCCATGGCCGGGGGCGGCTCTCGCGGCATCCATGCCGCTCGGCCCACTGCGCATCGCCTGCGTTCAGCCTGCACCCAAGTCGCGTTTTGTGGCGTCCGGACTTACGAGGCAGGAAAAGCAAAAGCAGGATCAGGATCAGGATCAGGATCAGCTTGCAGCTCTGCTTTTGATTCTGCCGAAGGCGTAGGAGCGACCGGGGTGGCGTTCCACCTTGCCCGCGATCTGCCGGGGACCGGCAGCAAGACCTGTGCATACGGGGTATCAGTCACAATTGAGTTGCCTGATTTTGCTACCGCTGCGCGGTAGATCGCGGGCAAGCGCGCTCCTACAGGAATCGCGTGATCCAATGCTTTTGATTTTTGCTTTTATAGCGCGATAGTCCAAACACCACAAAACGCGACTTGGGTGCAGGCTGAACGCAGGTGGCGCGCAGTGGGCCGAGCGGCATGGATGCCGCGAGAGCCGCCCCCGGCCATGGATGGCCGATGGCGGCGGGCGCACGGAGCGTCGCCGGAGTGAAGGTACTCCGACGAAGGAGGAGCCCAACCGGGAGCCAACCCTTGGTTACTTGGGGTTATCAAGTAACCCGCCGAAGGCGGAACGCTTCTGCCGTCAGGCAGAACCCACCATCAGCGCCACCGAACGATTAGATAAACACCCGACCGCACAGCCAACCCGGCTTTAGAAGCAGAAACAATCCGCGCCGCACCAAACGCCCCCAACCCAAGCGCACATCGCGACGCGAAACCATTGGTGCGGTGTTCCAGGCACACCGCAAGCCTTTCAATCAAACCGTATCCACCTTCAGCGAGTGATCCCCCAACATGCCGTTGATGATCGAAGCGGTATCGTGCCCGCTCGCCACCACACCGCCTGCCCCAGGAGAAACACCGTACTGCTGTGCCAGGTTGACCCCGGCCAGGTCGATGGTTTGAGTGGTCGCCCCGCCCGCCACACTGCTTACGCCGATGGAAGACACCAACGACGCGCCGTTGCCGCTGACGCTGAAGTGCAGGAAGTTCTCCAGTGAATTGGCATCGGCGTGTTCACCCTGCAACAACTGCGAAAGGTCGAGTTTGTCGAGACCGAAGTTGAAATCCGTGATCGTGTCATGCCCGGTGTTGCCGGCCTGCCACTGGAAGGTGTCGTGCCCAGGACCACCGGTCAGCATGTTGTTACCCGGCCCGCCAATCAGGAGGTCATCGCCCGCGCCGCCGTTGAGGACGTCGTTGCCCAGACCGCCATTGAGCACGTTGTTGCCCTGATCGCCCGTCAGGTGATCGTTGAAGTTGGAACCGATCAGGTTCTGGATATTGACCAGCGTATCGGTCCCGGCCCCACCGGTGTGTTGCGCACCCAGCTCGGCGGTGCTGACGGTCACGCCGGCCGTGGCCAGCGAGTAGTTGGCAGTGTTGTTCCCGGCCCCGCCATCGAGCAGGTCGTTGCCCGGCCCGCTGAAGAGCATGTCGTTGCCGTTGTCGCCAAACAGTTCGTTGGTGCCAGGCCCTGCTACCAGCACGTCGTTGCCGTCGCCACCGTGGAGGTGGCTGTCGGCCGCGCCGACCAACACATCATCACCCGTCGTGCCCAGTACCGTGTGCCCGTCCTGATGCGCGATGTTCACCGCGGCGGTGCTGCTGCCGCCGTGCGGGTCGGTGACGGTGTAGGTGCTGTGGACATCCGGGGTGGTGTTGACCGCCGCGTAATCGATGGTCAGGTTCAGGTTGTAGTGTTCTTTCACCCCGGCGTCGGCCTGATTGACCACGATCAGGCGATACGTGCCCTCTTCGGTCGCCGTGAACGTGCCGCCATCCGAGAGGCCGTGGTACGCGCCGTCCTCGAACTTCCACGCCATGCCCAACACGTCGTTGGTCAGGCTGTGGTCGACCGTGACGGTTTCACCCGCCCTGAGGTGCACGCTGTACAGGTCCTGTGCGTTGGACGGCGCCGCATTGACGGCGCCCAGGTAACCGCTGATCACCAGCAAGGCCGTGGTCGCCGTGTTGTTGAAGAAGTCGCTGCGGTCCAGGTTTTTCAGGTGATTGCTGTCTTTGTTCTGGGTCCCTGCGAACTGAAGGGTTTTCAGCGAGCCCGCAGAGAAGTCAGCGCCCTTGGCGGTCCACCCGGTGTTGAAGGAAGTCGGCGAGGCCGTCAGCGAGCCGCCATTGCCCGGCACATCGTTGGCCGCCAGTGCGGCGCCCGGGATGACGATGCTCGAACCGCCCAGGTTGGTGATGACGTTGTCGGCCACCGCAATCGGGACTTCGTACACAGGCGGCGGAACGACCTGAACATTGAGGTTGGCCGAGGCCAGATCACCGTCGTTGTCGCTGAGTACATAGTGAATGTTCTCGGTCACCGGTTGGGTGACGCCCACTGACGGCGTGTAGCTGTATTCGCCGGTGCCCATGTTGACCACCAGCGTGCCGTGCTCACCGGTGACCGTCAGGGTGTGGTTCTGGGCATCGAAGACACCGTGGTTGTCCCCGCCGCTGGTCGTCACGCCGCCCTGATGGCTGTAAGCCTTGGGATCGAAGGTGTACGTGGTGCCGTCGACGCTGACGGATTTGATGAAGCCCTGATCGGCACCGAAGCTGCCGCCTTCCAGCAGGCTGCCATGCACCCCGCCCTGCACGGTGCCACTGAGCACCACATTCAGCTGACCGAGGTCTGTGACCACCACGGCGCTGGTGTTGGTGCCCGTCGCGCCGTTGTAGGCGACCGGGTTGAGGTAGGTGCTGCTCACGTCAGTACCGACGCCAATGGCGAAGGCGTTGATGTGATGGCTGTCGAGGAACGCGGTCCAGGCGTGTTCTTCAGTCGCGTCGATACCGTCACCGCGTGCAGGGTTAGGCACGTGGTCCGGATCAGAATGCTGCGGCGACGTCGTCGGGTTGCCGTCCGAGAAGAAGTACGCAAGGTTTTGCGCACCCGCGATGGCGCCTTTCTCGACGAATGCTTGTTGTGCAGCGGCCAGCGCGGCGTCGTAGTTGGTGCCGTTGCCAGCGGTCAACGCATTGACCATGGCCTTGGCCGTGGCGACATCCACCCATTCGTTGCTGCCAATGTTCGCCTGGCTGTTGAAGGTCACCAGTTGCACTTTCACATCACCCAGAGCTTCGTACTTGTTCAGCAGCTCGATGATCGCCTGTTTTTCCAGGCCCAGACGAGACAGCCCGTTCACACCCGACGCCTCGTTCATGCTCGCCGAGTTATCGACGATCAGCATCAGGTTGGTGTCGACGCCCTCGCTGGTCACCGTCTTGTCGATACAGGCCGCTTTCGGTTGATCGTCGACGATGTTGACCACAATCTGCGCGGTGGATGAATGCCCCAGCGAGTCGGTGACGGTGTAATTGAACGTGTCGTGGGTGATGTTCGGCCCGTCGTTGGCGGCAGGCGTGGTTTTCGGTGCCGACGTCAGCGTGTAGGTGTAGCTGCCGTCCGCGTTCAGATGCAACACGCCAAACTGACCTTGAGCGGTGCCGTTGTGTGCGCCGTCAAGGCTGAAGGTCAACGCGCCATAACCGCCGTGGGCCGAGTCGGCAACCGTGCCGGTGCCGGTTTCCGCAGTCGAGCCAGGATGGCTGCCGGTGACTTTCCCGGGCGCCAGGTCCTGGCCGTCCTTGTGGGTATCCAGCGCGCTTTCCTGCACGGTGACGTCATGATCGTTGCAGGCAACCGGTGGGCAAGGCGGGGCGACGTTGACCGTGACCGTGGTGGTGCTGGTGTCGCCATCGGCGTCGCGGATGGTGTAAGTGAACACGTCCTGCTCGCCATGCGGACCGACCAGCGCCGGGTTGCTGTGATAGGTCGCATTGCCTTGGGCGTCGACAATCAACGTGCCGTACAACCCGGTGATCACATTGTTCAGACCGCCCGATGCCGGGGTTGAAGTGTCACCACCGGCACGCACGCCGACGATCAGGCCGTTAGGGCCAGCGCCGTCTGCGCCCGCCGAATCGTTGAGCAGCAGGTTACCGCTGACATCACCGCCCGCCGCAACGTTGCCAATGTCGCAGTGCGCCTGAGGCGTGTCGTCGAGAATCTTGACCACGACATTGCCGTCGCTGACGTCACCGTCGTTGTCCACCGCATGCACGGGGATCTGATCGTTGAGTGACGTGCCGTCGCCCTGGTTATGGTTTTCCGATTGGTTAAGCGTGTAGGTGTACGTCACCTCGCCCGTTGTCGGGTTATAGGTGAGGATGGTCAGCGTGCTGCCCGAAGGCAGGGTCGTCGATTGTGGGGACGATAGCGGCACGCCGTGATCGATTACGTTGATACCGCCCACGGTCAAGGTCTGCAGACCGTCCGGTGCGGTGATCTTGATGGTGCCGGTCTGCGTCAGCGCATCCTGATCCGGATGCGAGCCGCCCGGCAGGTTCGCTTCATCGACCGTGCAGTCGCCACCGCCGATGGTCACGCCATCGTTGTGGTAGACATTGACGGTCACCGTCGTGGTGCTGGTGTCGCCGTCGGCGTCGCGGATGGTGTAAGTGAAGACGTCCTGCGCGTCGCCATGACCACCATTATTCGGGTTGGCCACATAAGAAGCGTTGCCGTTGGCATCGACGATCAGGTTGCCGTAAAGACCCTGAATCACAGTCCCGACTCCACCGGAAACCGGGTTCGAGGTGTCGCTGCCCGCGCGTACGCCAACAATCAAACCACCGGCTCCCGGACCGTCGGCGCCTGCGGTGTCGTTGCCGAGAATATTGCCGCTGGTTTCGCCACCTTCTTTAACGTAGCCGATATCGGGATTGGCCTGCGGCACGTCGTCCGTCACGTGGACATTGATGTTGCCGTCCGCCACGTCGCCGTCGCTGTCCACCGCATGCACGGCAATCTGTTCGTTGTTGACCGTGCCGTTGCCCTGGTTGTGGGTTTCCGCACCGTTGAGCGTGTAGCTGTAGGTGACTTCCCCAGTGACCGGGTTATAGGAAATGACGGTAAACGTGCTGCCCGAAGGCAACGTGGTCGATTGCGGCGACGTGATCGCTACGCCGTTTTCGATCACGTTGATGCCACCGATGGTCAGGGTTTGCAGGCCGTCCGGGGCGGTGACCTTAACGGTGCCGGTCTGGGTCAGCGCCGCGGCGTCCGGGCTGCTGCCGTCCGCCAGGTTGGCTTCGCTGAGGGTGCAATCGCTGCCACCGATGATCACGCCATCGTTGTGGTAGACGTTGACGGTCACCGTCGTGGTGCTGGTGTCGCCGTCGGCGTCGCGGATGGTGTAAGTGAAGACATCCTGCGCGTCGCCCTGTCCGCCCGAGTTGGGGTTGGCCTGATACGAGGCATTGCCGTTGGCGTCGACCGTCAACGTGCCGTATAGCCCTTGAATGACCGTGCCTACGCCCCCGGAAACCGGGGTCGAGGTGTCGCTGCCCGCGCGCACGCCAATGATCAACCCACCGGTTCCCGGACCGTCGGCGCCTGCGGTGTCGTTGCCAAGGATGTTGCCGCTGGTTTCGCCACCTTCTTTAACGTAGCCAATGTCGGGATTGGCCTGCGGCACGTCGTCGGTCACGTGGACGCTGATCGTGCCATCGGCCACGTCGCCGTCGCTGTCCACGGCATGCACGGCGATCTGTTCGTTGTTGACCGTGCCATCGCCCTGATTGTGGGTTTCCGCGCCAGTGAGCGTGTAGGTGTAAGTCACCTCGCCCGTGGTCGGGTTGTAACCCAGGATGGTCAGCGTATTGCCGGATGGCAGGGTGATCGATTGTGGCGAAGTGATCGCCACGCCGTTGATCACGACATCGATGCCGCCGATGGTCAGGGTCTGCAAACCGTCAGGCGCAGAGACTTTGATCACCCCGTTCTGAGTCAGCGAATCCGGGCTGGGGTTACTGCCATCGGCGAGGTTGGCTTCGTTCAGCGTGACTTCGCTGGAGCCGAGGGTCACGCCGTTGTCCACCGGCGGCGGCGGTGGCGGTTGATCAGGCGGAGGATTGTCTGGCGGGGTCACCACCGGCGGCGGCACCACGATCGGCGGAAGACTCGCGTCGGGCGAGCCGTTTACGAACGTACCCACCTCAAGCTCCGGCAGGAGGAAGGTGGTGCTCAGACCGGCTGTCGGAAACCCGATCACCGGGTTCACGACGCCTGCGGTTTCGGTCAGCAGCACGAACGAGTGCCCGCCCCCCAACGCTGTCGGCGAACCGCCTGGGTTGGCATTGCCAGCAGCGGGCGGATCGGTGACCTGACTCGGGTCAGCCCCGGCGGCAATCGCCTGCTGGACTTGCTGCACGTCGGACAACTGGGCCTGACTGGGCGCCGCATCCGGGGTGTCTACGTGGGTCGCGTGGTTGGCGAGGATCTCCGGCGTCAGCGGCATGCTGCTGTCTCGCCCCAGCGTCAGTTCGCCTCCCTTGGCCAGATGTATCGCGACCGCGCCCGTGGGTCCGGTTTGCAGCTGTTCGCCGGCATAAACCTTGTCGCCTTCGATCACCAGACGCTTGGTGCCGTTGCCCGCCACCGCGAAAACGTCGCCCACCACCTGCTGCACAGTACCGATCAACCTGGCCATATCCACTCCTTTGCTGCAAATACCGGATCAGAAAATGTTACGAATCCAACAAAAACTGTTCATTCGGCGCACAGAAATGGCTAAGAGCCAGCTTCATACGACAATTTTATGTCGCTGAATTTTTTCAAGTTTTTTGCTCGAAAAACCACTTGATCGAACGCCGTCAAATTTCCGTTGAAACTTCCACCGCAACCGTAAGATGCTTGTAAAACCTTGAATATAAGCGTTTCCTGAAATCAACCTTCGCTTGAAAACCAGAAATGGCATAAGTTTTTTTGGAATAAGGCTTATGAAAAAAACGTCTGAGCTTTTCCCAAAGTTGTTCTTAGCTCTGATGTTACAAACCTGATACGGTTTTAACCGCAACATTCGACGGTTTTTTGGCGTTAGCAGAAGATAACAATCCAGGGAGAAGTTCCATGCGCGATTTGACCCCGCTCTACAGTGCAGTTGTGTTGGCGGTCGCCTGCGCCCAGGCGCAAGCCATGTCACTGAGTCAGGCGATTCAGAACACTGTCGACAACCACCCGGAAATTCACTCCAACGTGAACAACCGATTGTCCGCAGATGAAGATGTGAAATTCGCCAAAGGGGGCTATCTCCCGACCGTGGACGTGATCGCCGCCTACGGCCGCGAACACACCGACAGCCCCACCACACGCGCCTTCGGAAATCACAACGAAGAAACGCTCAATTACACCCAGTCGGAATTGCGTCTGCGCCAGATGCTGTTCGACGGTTTCAACACCAAGAACGAGGTCGGCCGGACGCAGGCCGTGGTGAATTCCCGGGCGTACTACTTGCGCGGCACCGCTGAAGATCTGGCGCTCAGGGCCACCGAGGTGTACCTCGAAGTGCTCAAACGCCGTGAGTTGCTCGACCTTGCGAAGAACAACCTGCAGGCCCACCTGCGCATCAATGACCAGATCGGCCTGCGCACCAACCGTGGCATCGGCAGCAATGCCGACAGCGATCAGTCCAAAGCCCGCCGCGCGTTGGCCGAGAACAACTTCTACACCGCACAGGTGGACCTGGCCGACGCCGAAGCCAATTTCTTCAGTGCCGTGGGCAAGATGCCCGATGAGCTTGAGGCGCCCCCGTCGATCAAAGGCGAAGTGCCAAAAAGCCTGAGCGACGCCCGGCAGAGCATGTTGGTCAATAACTCTTATCTGAAGTCCGCACAGGCCGATGTCAACGCCGCCGAGAAACAATACGAAGTCGCCAAATCGCCGTTTTATCCACGGTTCGACGGTGAACTGGCTGTCGGCGCGAACAACAACCTGCAAGGCGAAGAAGGCCACGACAACGAATGGCGCGCCGCCGTGGTGATGAATTACAACCTGTTCAACGGCAACCGTGACAAGGCCCGCTTGAACTCGGACGCCTACAAGACCGGCCAGGCGATGGACATCCGCAACAACGCATTGCGCATGATCAACGAAAACCTGTCGCTGGCCTGGAACGCCATGAACAACGCCCGCGTCCAGACCCCGATCGCCCGTGAATACGCCGAAACCACGACCAAGGTTCGCGCCGCGTATCAGGATCAGTTTGGCCTGGGTCAACGGACCCTGCTTGACCTGCTGGACAGTGAAAACGAGCTGTACAACGCCGCCCGTCGCTACACCGAACTGCGCTACACCGAGGAGTACTCGATGTACCGGGTGCTGGCCACCGAAGGCGAGCTGCTGAGCAAGGCGCGTGTGGTATTGCCAACGGCCGCCGTCGCGCTGACAGAAGTCAAAAGCGAAGCCCGGCTTCCCGAACTGAAGTAAGCGAACTGAAGTAAGCAGTAGCGCATTTAGCGCGGGAGAAGTCTGTGACCAGCATGCCGCCTGTATTTGAATCAGCACCTGCATTTGACCCACGTTCGAACTTCGATGACCCGCTGCTGGATGGCTTGCTCATCCTTTGCCGCCTCCACGACTGCAGCGCCAGCCGGACCAGCCTCAGCGCCGGTCTGCCGCTGGCGCAACAATCCTTGAGCGTCGACCTTCTGCCTCGCGCCGCCGCTCGCGCCGGGTTGCAGGCGCGTGTTCTGCGCCGCAACCTGGACGCCATCGACGGTCTGAACCTGCCTGTATTACTGCTGCTCAAGGGCAATCGCTGCGCGGTCCTTCGACGATGGGAAGAAGACGGTCGGGCGCTGATTTTGCCGAGCGAAGCGGACGGCGGCGAACAACGCGTGACCCGTGAGGAACTGGCCACGCTGTACACCGGCCAGGCGCTGTTCGCACGCCCCCGCCACGAGCTGGAAAACCTGCGCTCGCCGCTGGTGCCAAGGGTCAACGCCTGGTTTCGCGACACGCTCAAGCTGTCGCGCTGGCTGTACAGCGACGCGATTCTCGCCAGCCTGATGATCAACCTGCTGGGGTTGATGGTGCCGCTGTTCGTCATGCAGACCTACGACCGCGTCGTGCCCAACCAGGCCACATCCACCTTGTGGGTCCTCGCCATCGGGTTACTGATCGGCACCGGCTTCGAACTGACCTTGCGCCTGGTGCGCGCGCGGCTGCTGGATCAAGCCGGCAAGAAGACCGACGTGATCCTGTCCGCCACCTTGTTCGAGCGCATCACCGGCATGGCGATGAAGGCACGTCCCGCCACCATCGGCGGCTTCGCTCAGAGCATTCATGACTTTCAGGGGCTGCGCGAATTCCTCACCGCCGTGACCCTGACCAGCATCATCGACCTGCCCTTTGCCATCTTGATGCTGGCGGTGATCGGGCTACTGGGCGGCTGGCTGGTGGTGATTCCGCTGGTGGCGTTCCCGGTCACCATTTTGTTTGCCTGGATCATCCAGATTCGCCTGCGCGACACCGTCGAACGCAGCCTCGCGCTGGGTGCCGAGCGTCAGGCGTTGTTGGTGGAAACCTTGGGCGGTCTGGAAACCTTGAAAGCCTGCGGCGCCGAGAGCGAACGTCAGCACAAGTGGGAGCACACCCACGGCGCCCTCACCCGCCTCGACAGCCACGCGCGCGATCTCTCGGCGCTGGCCAGCAACGGCACGCTGTTCATTCAGCAGTTTTCGGGCATGGCGACCATCGTTGCGGGCGTCTACAGCATCATCGCCGGCAACCTCAGCGTCGGCGCACTGGTCGCCACTTATATGCTGGGCAGCCGGGTGCTGGCGCCGTTGGGGCAGATCGCCGGGCTGATCACGCGCTATCAACAGGCGCAGATCACCATGAAAAGCACCGACGCGTTGATGGCCCTGCCGCAAGAGCGCGACCCGACCAAACACCCGCTGCAGCACACTCAGCTCAAAGGGGCGATGGAGGTCGTCAAAGCCAGTTTTGCCTACGGCGGTCCGGGCACATCGGCGGCTTTGAACCAGGTCAGCATCACCGTCAAACCGGGTGAGCGGATCGGCATCATTGGCCGCAGCGGCTCAGGCAAGAGCACGCTGGCGCGGCTGATCATGGGCTTTTACACGCCGGATGAAGGGCAGCTATTGCTCGACGGTCTGGACCTACGCCAGGTGGACGTCGCCGACCTGCGCCAGCAGGTGGGTTATGTCGCCCACGACCTGCCGCTGCTGGCGGGCAGCCTGCGGGACAACCTCACTCTGGGCGCCCGTTACGTCACCGACGCCCGGATGCTGGAAGTGGCTGAACTGACCGGCGTGACCGAGCTGGCGCGTAATCACCCACTGGGCTTCGACCGGCCGGTGGGTGAGCGGGGGCAGTTGCTGTCCGGCGGTCAGCGCCAGGCCGTGTTGCTGGCCCGGGCACTGCTGCTCGACCCGCCCATCATGTTGCTCGACGAACCCACCAGCCACATGGACAACGGCAGCGAAGACGTGCTGCGTCAGAAGCTGTTCACCCTGATGCAAGGCAAGACACTGCTGCTGGTGACCCACCGCATGTCGATGCTGAGCCTGGTCGACCGGCTGGTGGTGCTGGACAACGGCAAAGTCGTCGCAGATGGTCCCAAAGAGCTCGTCGTCGAAGCACTGCGCAAGGGCCGTGTCGGCCCGGCCACGGTTTAAGGAGCGTTCCCTATGTCATCCGCTCAAGGTTATTTTCACCCTGGTCGTCAGGTCGATACCGAGTTCATGCCGGAAGTCGCCGGCGTCGCGGCACAAGACTCGTCCCGTGGGTCTCGCATCACGGTCTGGATCACGGCCGCGTTGATCATCTGCGCGCTGGCCTGGGCCAAATTCGCCGTGTTGCAGGAAGTCACCATGGGCGAAGGCAAGGCGATCCCGTCGAGTAAAGTCCAGGTGATACAGAACCTGGAAGGCGGCATCGTCACCGAGATCTTCGTGCGTGAAGGCCAGATCGTGAACAAGGGCGACACGCTGCTGCGCCTGGACGACACGCGTTTTCTGTCAAACAAGGGTGAGAGCGAGGTCGATAAATACACGCTGATGGCTCAGGTTGATCGCCTGTCGGCGGAGTCTGAAGGCCGTCCGTTCAAACCGTCCGCCGTGGTGCTGGCCAAGGCGCCACAGGTCGCGGCAGACGAGCAATCGCTGTACGACTCACGCCAGCGTCGCCTGGCCAGCGAGCAACGCACGCTGCAAGAACAGCTGCGGCAAAAGACTCAGGAAGTCGCCGAATTTCGCTCGAAACAGGATCAGTACCGCAATCAACTCGGGTTCATTCAGCAGGAGCTGAGCATGTCCGCACCGCTGGTGAACAGTGGTGCGGTGTCGCCGGTCGAGATCATTCGGCTCAAAGGCAAGGCGTCTGAAGCACGTGGTCAGATGGACGCCACCTCGCTGGCGATCCCTCGCGCGGAGGCCGCCATTAATGAGATCAAAAGCAAGATCCAGGAATCGCAGGACAGCTTCCGCTCGGACGCCGCCAAGGACCTGAACGACAAACGCGCTGACCTCGCCAAGGCCAGCGCCACCAGCATCGCCATCGACGACCGCGTGACGCGCACCACGGTGACCTCGCCGGTGAAAGGCATCGTCAAGACGCTGAAGGTCAACACCATCGGTGGCGTGGTTCAACCGGGCAGCGACATGGTGGAAATCGTTCCGCTGGAAGACAACTTGCTGATCGAAGCCAAGGTCCGGCCGCAGGACGTCGCGTTCCTGCATCCGGGTCAGAAAGCGATGGTGAAATTCAGCGCCTACGACTACACCATCTATGGCGGCCTGCCCGCCAAACTGGAGCTGATCGGCGCCGACACCACCACCGACGACAAGGGCAACACGTTCTACCTGATCCAGGTGCGCACCGACAAAAACCATCTGGGCAGCGACGCCAAGCCGCTGCTGATCATCCCCGGCATGGTGGCCACCGTGGACATCATCACCGGCGAGAAAAGCGTGATGGACTACCTGTTGAAACCGGTGCTGAAGGCCAGGACGGAGGCATTGCGGGAGCGGTAGTCAGTGCTCCCAACGTTGGGTCTTTGATTCTGGCCGCAGGCCGTAGTGACTGTCTTCCTCACGCTACATGTACAGCCTCTTCTGGAGGCTTTGATTCTGCCCGCAGGGCGTAGGAGCGCGGTTGCCCGCGATGACGTCGGTACAGTCGATGCATTTCCATCGCCAGATACAACGCATCGCGGGCAAGCGCGCTCCTATAGGTACGGGGTGATGACTGACCGCCAGCCCATACCATAGGTCTGTGGGAGCGAATTTATTCGCGATTGGCCGGTGCATCCGAAAGATGTTCATCGGATGCACCACCGCATCGCGAATGAATTCGCTCCCACAGGTTCGACCGCGCGCAGCCTTTACCGCCTATTTGCGCTTTTTATCGTCCTTCGCAAACGCCGCCTCCAGCGCTTCGTTGATCGTGCGCAGGACCTTCACCCGCGCCCAGCGCTTGTCGTTGGCTTCGACCAGCGTCCACGGGGCAATCTCGGTGCTGGTGCGGTCGACCATGTCGCTGACGGCCTCGCGGTATTGCGGCCACTTCTTGCGGTTGCGCCAGTCATCCTCGGTGATCTTGTGGCGCTTGAACGGGATCTTTTCCCGCGCCTGGAAACGCTCCAGCTGGGTCTTGTCGTCAATCGCCAGCCAGAACTTCACGACGACGATGCCGGCGTCGGTGAGTTGTTCTTCGAAGTCGTTGATCTCGCTGTACGCCCTCAACCAGTCGGCCTCGGAACAGTAACCCTCCACGCGCTCCACCAACACCCGGCCGTACCAGGAACGGTCGAACACCGTGAACTTGCCCCGTGCCGGTATCTGCCGCCAGAAGCGCCACAGGTACGGCTGCGCCAGCTCGTCCTGACTCGGCGCTGCGATCGGCACGATGTGGTACTGCCGAGGATCCAGCGCACCGGCCACGCGCTTGATGGCGCCACCCTTGCCAGCCGCATCGTTGCCTTCGAACACCGCCACCAACGCGTGACGGCGCATGCGCTTGTCGCGCATCAGACCCGACAGACGTGCCTGCTCGGTGATCAGTTGCTCGTCGTAATCGTCCTTCTCCAGCGCCAGGGTCATGTCCAGGTTGTCCAGCAGGCTCAATTCGTCGGTGTTGCTGGGCAGCGGCCCGAGGTTGACCAGGTTGGTGCTGCCTTCCGGCGTCTTCAGCGCATTCTGCAAACCTTCGAGCAGCAGACGTCCCACGGTCAGGCTGCGGTAGTTGGGGTCGACGCCTTCGATCACATGCCACGGCGCATAGTCGCGACTGGTGCGACGCAGCACGCGCTCGCCGAAGCGCACGAACTTGTCATAGGTCTTTGACTGCTGCCAGTCCAGCGGGCTGATCCGCCAGCTGTGCAACGGATCGTCCTTGAGGGTCTTGAGGCGCAATTTCATCTGCTGCTTTGACAGATGGAACCAGAACTTGAAGATCACCGCCCCCTCATCGACGAGCATCTTTTCAAGGCGTTCGGCACCGTTGATGGCCTGATCCAGCACCGGGTCCTTGTACTGCTTGTGTACCCGACCCTGGATCATCTGGCTGTACCAGTTGCCGAAAAACACGCCGATACGCCCCTTCGGCGGCAGCTGACGCCAATAGCGCCACACGGGCGGATGGGCGAGTTCTTCGTCGGTCTGCTGATCGAAAGTGCGCACTTCGATGTAGCGCGGGTCCATCCAGTCATTGAGCAGCTTGACGGTTTCGCCCTTGCCCGCGCCTTCGATGCCGTTGATCAAAATGATGATCTGACGCTTGGCCTGTTCATGCAGTTCGTACTGCGCTTCAAGCAATGCTTCTCGCAAGGCCGGCACTTCGGCGTCGTAGGTTTCGTCGTCGATGGTGTGGCCGATTTCAGCGGATTCGAACATGTACGGCTCCTGTTCCTGATCGCTCAAGACTAGCGGATCGAATAAGTCAGTGCCGGTTGTGACCGCAAATCCGTGCCATGGGTCAATTCGCCGGCTGCGATACCGCACCCGCAGTGCGTTAAGATGCCCACCTTGCACCTGCCAAAGCGCCTTTCACAGCCCAATCATGACGACTCTCCAGCATGCCCAGCTCGACTGGGACGAAAACGGCAACCCGATCTCTCGAGCGTTCGCCGACGTCTATTTCTCCAATGAGTCGGGCCTCGCCGAAACCCGTCATGTGTTCCTGACCCAGAACGAACTCCCCGAACGCTTCGCTGCGCTGCCGGCGAACGGGCGTCTGGTGATTGGTGAAACCGGATTTGGCACCGGCCTCAATTTTCTCTGCGCGTGGCAGCTGTTCGAGGCCTGCGCCCCACTCGGCGCGCGCCTGCAATTCGTCAGCGTCGAAAAATTCCCGTTGAGCCGCGCCGACCTGGTACGAGCGCTCGCACTGTGGCCGGAACTGAAAGGATTTGCTGATCAACTGCTGGAGCAATACGTCGCCATCCACGAGGGGTTTCAGCGCCTGGTGTTTGACAGCGGACGCATCACGCTCACCCTGCTGATCGGCGATGCGCTGGAGATGCTGCCGCAGGTGGATGGGGAGATCGATGCCTGGTTTCTCGACGGTTTCGCGCCATCGAAAAACCCGGAAATGTGGACGCCCGAGCTGTTCGCCGAACTGGCTCGCCTTGCCGCGCCAGACTCGACCATCGGCACGTTCACCAGCACCGGCTGGGTCCGCCGGGCATTGAACGCGGCAGGTTTCAAGATGAAGCGCGTGCCCGGCATCGGCCACAAATGGGAAGTGCTCAAGGGTCGCTTTCTCGGCTGGCCAGAAGACATGCCTGCACCCGCGCAGCCCAAACCCTGGTTTGCGCGACCGCCATCGCCCGGCAAAGAACGCAAGGCGCTGGTCATCGGCGCGGGACTCGCCGGGTGTGCGACCGCTTCCAGCCTGGCTGCCCGGGGTTGGCAGGTCAGTTTGCTCGAGCGTCATGCGGACCTTGCGCAAGAGGCATCCGGCAATCCGCAAGGCGTTCTTTACTTGAAGCTGTCCGCCCACGGCACCGCGCTTTCGCAACTGATCCTCAGTGGTTTTGGTCACACCCGCCGCCTGTTGGAACGACTGGAACGCGGCGTGGACTGGGACGATTGCGGCGTGCTGCAACTGGCGTTCGACGCCAAGGAACAGCAACGTCAGGCGCAACTGGCCGACGCATTTTCACCCGAGCTGCTGCACGTTCTGGACACGCCCGCCGCCGACGCGAAGGCGGGTATTGCGTTGAACAGCGGTGGCCTGTTTTACCCCGAAGGCGGCTGGGTTCACCCGCCTGCGTTGTGTCGTCGTCAGGCGAGCGCGGCGAACATCCGCCTTATGCCACATCAAGACGTCGTCGAATTAAGACGCGAAGGTCATCACTGGCAGGCATGGGACGGCGACCGGCTGCTGGACTCAGCACCGGTCGTGGTGCTCGCAGGTGCCGCAGAGGTCAAGCGCTTCCCGACCAGCGCCGACCTGCCGCTCAAACGCATTCGTGGGCAAATCACCCGACTGCATGAAACCCGCGCCAGCGCTTCGTTGAGCACGGTGGTCTGTGCCGAGGGCTACGTGGCACCGGCGCGTCTGGGTGAACACACGCTGGGGGCGAGTTTCGACTTCAAGCGTGATGACCTGACGCCGACCACTGAGGAGCATCTGGGCAATCTGGACCTGCTGCGGGAGATCTCCGACGACCTGACCGAACGCCTGGATGCCGATAGGTTGCCTGTCGAGCAACTGGAGGGCCGCGCCGCCTTTCGCTGCACCAGTCCGGATTACCTGCCTATCGTCGGACCGCTGGCGGACAAGGACGCCTTCCTCGAGGCCTACGCCATGCTGCGCAAGGACGCCCGGCAAACGCCCGACACTGCCTGCCCTTGGGTAGACGGTTTGTACGTCAACAGCGGGCACGGCTCACGCGGCCTGATCACCGCGCCACTGTCCGGCGAGCTGATCGCCGCCTGGCTCGACAACGAACCCCTGCCCCTGCCCCGCGCCGTGGCCGAGGCCTGCCATCCGAACCGGTTTGTATTGCGCGGGTTGATCAGAGGGAAGTAGCTGGCCTCAGCACACCTCTCTGTTGCATCCGGCTTGCTGGCAAAGGCAGTGAATCAGTGGCCTCTGACACGCTGCACTGCCCCTGTGGGAGCGAATTCATTCGCGAAAAATAGTCCTGACGACAGCGCTGTGTGGGTCTTGCTGGCCAATCGCGAATGAATTCGCTCCCACAGTGCCACGGCATTCAAGCGACCTTTGCCTCAACGTATCCAACCGGCTACACATCTGCACGATCGTGCTGTTTACATCCCCCCCGGCCAACCCGGTATTCTCCACCTCACTCCTCTTCCAGGTGCAGGTCGATGCTGCGAGTCCAAGGCGTGTTCAAGAGTTATGCCACGGCGCAAGGCCCGCTGGCGGTATTACGCGGGGTGGATTTGCAATTGGGCCAAGGGCAAAGCCTGGCGTTGATGGGCGAATCGGGCAGCGGAAAAAGCACTCTGTTGCACCTGGTCGCGGGCCTCGATCAAGTCGATCAAGGCAGCATCGAAATCGCCGGCCGGCGCCTTGATCAGATGAACGAAGCGCAACTGGCCAACTGGCGACGCACGGAAATCGGCCTGGTGTTTCAGCAGTTCAACCTGATCGGCAGCCTCAAGGTGGAAGACAACCTGGCCTTTCAGGCTCGCCTTGCCGGGCGCTATCAGCCTCAATGGCAAGCCGAACTCACCGAGCGTCTGGGCCTGGGCGCTCTGCTCAAGCGTTACCCCGAACAACTCTCCGGCGGGCAACAGCAGCGTGTCGCCATTGGCCGCGCCCTCGCCTCGCGCCCCGGCCTGTTGCTGGCGGATGAGCCCACCGGCAACCTGGACGAAAACACCAGCGATGAGGTCTTGCAGTTGCTGCTCGACCTGCTCGCCGACAGCCCGACCAGCCTGTTGATGGTCACCCACAGCCCCAGAGTCGCGGCCCGACTGGACCGTCAGGAAGTGCTGCATCTGGGACGTCTGGCCACTGAAGGCGAACGTTGATGCCCGTCTTCTTCTGGACGCTGAAAGCGCTGCTCAGCCATTGGCGGCGTCATCCGGTGCAATTCTTCAGCGTGCTGACCGGCCTGTGGCTGGCGACCAGCCTGCTGACCGGCGTGCAGGCGTTGAACAGCCAGGCACGCGAAAGCTACGCCAAGGCCAGTCAGCTGATTGGCGGCGAGCCGCAGAAAATCCTCGTCACCCCCAACGGCGCAAATTTCCCGCAAGAGCTGTTCGTCAGCCTGCGTCGTGCCGGCTGGCCGGTCTCACCCGCGCTGCGAGGCCGCGTCACGCTCAAGGACCTGCCCGACCAACGCCTGACCTTGCTCGGCATCGAGCCGGTGTCATTGCCGGTCAATACCGCCCTCGCGGGGCAGTCTCTGGACACTGCGCAGATCGTGTCGTTTTTCACCCCGCCGGGCAGCACCTGGATCTCCCCGCAAACCCTTCAGGCTCTGGGCCTGCATGAAGGCGAACAGCCTCAAACCGATTCAGGCCAGACGCTTCCACCGCTGCATGCCCAAGCCGACATGGCACCCGGCCTGTTGCTGATGGACATCGGCTTCGCTCAGCAACTGCTCAATCAACCGGGACAGATCTCGCGTCTTATTTTGCCCAGAGATTTTGCCGAAAACGCCCCGGACCTGCCCGACGACCTCAAGGGCGAACTGGTGATGCGCAAGAGCGGCGAGGACAATGACCTCGGGCGGCTCACCGAAAGCTTTCACCTGAACCTCGATGCACTGGGTTTCCTGTCGTTCGTGGTCGGGCTGTTCATCGTTCACGCGGCGATTGGTCTGGCGCTGGAACAGCGTCGGGGTCTGCTGAGAAACCTGCGCGCGTGCGGCGTCAGTGCGCGGGGACTGATCGTCAGCCTGATCATCGAACTGGGCGTGCTGGCGCTGCTGGGCGGAATCGCAGGCGTGATCAGCGGTTATTGGCTCGCGAGCCTGCTGTTGCCTGACGTCGCCGCCAGCCTGCGGGGCCTGTATGGCGCTGAAGTCGCCGGGCACCTGAACCTGAGCATCGGGTGGTGGCTGAGTGGATTGGGCGTGAGCCTTTTCGGAGCGTTTCTCGCCGGGGCGAGCAGCGTGTTGCGCGCGGCGCGCCTGCCTTTGCTGGCGCTGGCCAACGCACAAGCCTGGCATGAAACCCACGCACGCTGGTTGAAACGTCAGGGCTGGGTCGCAGGGATTTCGGTCGTGATCGCGGTCCTCGCGGTGCTGTTCGGCAACAGCCTTGCGGTGGGCTTCGTGCTGATGGCGAGCCTGCTGCTCGGTGCGGCGCTGGGTCTGCCGGTGCTGCTCAACGCCCTGCTCAACCTGCTGCTGGGTAAAAGCCGATCGGTACTGGGGCAATGGTTTCTCGCCGACTGCCGCCAACAGTTGCCGGCACTGAGCCTGGCCTTGATGGCCCTGCTGCTGGCGATGGCGGCCAACATCGGCGCGGGCAGCATGACGTCGGGTTTTCGCCAGACCTTCACCCACTGGCTGGAACAACGCCTGAGCGCCGAGCTGTACATCAACCCGCAAAATTCGGCCCAGGCCGCGCCGCTGGAAAAATGGCTGAGCGAGCAACCGCTGACCTCTGCCGTGCTGCCCAACTATCAAGTGTCGTTGCAACTCAAAGGCTGGCCGGCCGAGCTGTATGGCGTGATCGACCACGAACATTACCGGCAACACTGGCCCTTGCTGCAATCGGTCAGTGGCGATGCCTGGGCGCAACTGGCGTCTGACGACACGCTGATGCTCAGCGAGCAACTGGCACGACGCCTGAAGGTCGGTGTCGGCGATCAAGTCAGTCTGCCCGCACCCGACGGCGACTGGCCGCTGCGCGTGGTCGGTATCTACGCAGACTATGGCAACCCGAAGGGCCACATACTGGTGAACGCCGATCACCTGCTCAAACACTGGCCACAGCTGACACCTAATCGCTTCAACCTGCGCATCGATCCTCGCGCCATCCCGCAGTTGCTGCGCGTGTTGCACAACAAGTTCACCATCGACGACAACCGCATCGTCGACCAGATCCAGCTCAAGGCGTGGTCGCGGCAAGTGTTCGAACGCACCTTCGCCGCGACCGCCGCCTTGAACAGCCTGACGTTGATGGTCGCAGGGGTAGCGCTGTTCATCAGCCTGCTCACCCAGAGCCAGAGCCGCTTGGGGCAACTGGCGCCGTTGTGGGCACTGGGTGTCACGCGCCGGCAATTGATGCTGCTAAATCTTGCGCAGACCTGGCTGCTGGCGGTGCTGACCTTGGTGCTGGCGATCCCGCTGGGGCTGTTGTTGGCCTGGTGTCTGGATGCAGTCATCAACGTGCAAGCTTTCGGTTGGCGTCTGCCGTTGCAGGTGTTCCCGATGCAGCTGCTGCGTCTGATGCTGCTGGCGATGCTTGCCACCCTGCTGGCTTCGGCGTGGCCGTTGTACCGCCTGTACCGCACCCGACCTGCCGATCTGCTGAGGACATTCGCCAATGAAAGCTAAGGCGATGGCCCTGCTGACGGTCGTGCTGTTACTGGCCGCCTGCGACGACAAACCCGAGGAAGAAAAAGGCTTCGCGGGGCTGGCGGATGATGCGGCCCATTACGCGCAGGTCACGCCGGGCAAGACGTTCCTGTTTCCGCTGGATCATGGCGCGCACAACGACTTTCGCATCGAATGGTGGTACATCACCGCCAACCTCAAGGACGCCGACGGCCAGTCGTTTGGCGTGCAATGGACGCTGTTCCGCAACGCACTGCCCCGCTCCAATACGGCGCCGCAGGACAATCACGGCTGGAGCAATCGCAACCTGTGGATGGGCCATGCAGCCGTCACCTCGCAGGACGAGCACTACGCCGCCGAGCGGTATGCCCGAGGGGGCGTGGGTCAGGCGGGCGTCACGCTGGCGCCCATGTCGGCGTGGATCGATGACTGGGCGTTGACCAGCCACGCCAGCGTCGAAGACCCGTTGACCGACATGCAACTGGAAGCCCGCGGGGCGCAGTTCAGCTATCGCCTGCACCTGACGTCGAGCAAGCCGCTGGTGCTGCAAGGCCAGCAGGGATTCAGCCAGAAATCGGAGCAAGGCCAGGCGTCGTACTACTACAGTCAGCCGTTCTTTGAGGCCGAAGGCAGCCTTGAGATCGATGGCAAGACCTATCAGGTCACGGGCCCCGCCTGGCTGGACCGCGAATGGAGCAGCCAGCCGCTGACGGAAAACCAGACCGGCTGGGACTGGTTCTCCCTGCACCTGAGCGACGGTGCCGACGTGATGCTCTATCGCATGCGGCACAAGGACGGCGAGCCGTACCTCACCGGGACCTGGATCAACGGTGACGGCAGCACCCACCGGCTCGAAGCAAAGGACATCGAGCTGGAGCCGCAAGACACCACCGAGGTCGACGGTCGCGACATGCCCACCCGCTGGTCGGTAAAAATCGCCGGCAAGGACGTGGACATCACCGTGGAAGCGCTCAACCCCCAGGCCTGGATGAATTTGCAGATCCCTTATTGGGAAGGCCCGGTGCAGATAAGCGGCAGTCAGAAAGGCGTGGGGTATCTGGAGATGACAGGGTATTGAGATGCTGCGGTTGACGCGCAATGAGCAGGAGCTGGCTGGGTGCGGGCCGTGTTTGGATGAAGGCGGTGGGTCAGGTGACATTGTCGGTGACTGAACCTGCGCATTCGCTGCCCTCGTAACCTCGGACGTCTCCTACAGGTAACGTGCGTTACGGGCGAAGGCGGTGGGTCAGGTGACATTGTCGGTGACTGAACCTGCGCATTCGCTGCCCTCGTAACCTCGGACGTCTCCTACAGGTAACGTGCGTTACTGGCGAAGGCGGTGGGTCAGGTGGCATCGTTGGTGACTGAACCTGCGCATTCGCTGCCCTCGTAACCTCGGACGTCTCCTACAGGTACTGCAGCGTCATGGGCAATTGAGGCAACCGTCGGGTCCCGTGTTACGGCCCTGAGACGAGCATCGGCCGGTCAGTGCGATGTCAGACTCACGCCCCGCTTATAACTCATCGTTCTAAAACTCTCACAATCCCTGCCGGTCAGTCTTTGGGTAGCCGGACGTCCCGTCTACGTTCCCCAACGGAAAACCGGTAAGGATTATATGTGCGGATTAGCTGGAGAGTTACGTTTCGACAACCAACCTGCGGACCTCGCCGCGGTAGAACGCATCACCCATCATCTGGCCCCTCGCGGCCCGGATGCCTGGGGTTTTCATAGCCAGGGGCCGATTGCCCTCGGCCATCGTCGCCTGAAAATCATGGACTTGTCGGACGGTTCGGCACAGCCGATGATCGACAGCCATCTGGGCCTGTCACTGGCCTTCAACGGTGCGATTTATAACTTCCCGGAACTGCGTGCCGAGCTTGAAGCCCTCGGTTATCAGTTCCATTCCGGTGGCGACACCGAAGTGCTGCTCAAGGGTTATCACGCCTGGGGCGCCGACATGCTGCCCAAGCTCAACGGCATGTTTGCCTTCGCCATCTGGGAGCGCGACAACAACAGCCTGTTCATTGCCCGCGACCGTCTGGGCGTCAAACCGCTGTACCTGTCGCTGACCGACAAGCGCCTTCGTTTCGCCTCGGCACTGCCCGCGCTCCTCAAAGGCGGTGACATCAGCCCGATGCTGGATCCGGTGGCGCTGAACCATTACCTGAACTTCCATGCCGTGGTGCCAGCACCGCGCACCCTGCTGGCGGGCGTCGAGAAAATTCCGCCGGCCACGTGGATGCGCGTGGGCGCCGATGGCAAGGTCGAGCAGAAAACCTGGTGGACCCTGCCCTACGGCCCTCACGCCGATGAAGCGCACCTGACCCTGGAAGACTGGCGCGACCGCGTGCTCGACAGTACCCGCGAAGCCGTGGCCATTCGTCAACGTGCGGCGGTGGACGTCGGTGTGCTGCTTTCCGGTGGCGTTGACTCGAGCATGCTGGTCGGCCTGTTGCGCGAAGTCGGCGTGAAGGATCTTTCGACCTTCTCGATCGGTTTTCAGGATGCGGGTGGCGAGCGCGGCGACGAGTTCCAGTATTCGGACCTGATCGCCAAGCACTACGGCACGAATCACCATCAGTTGCGCATCAAGGAAAGCGAAATCATCGAGCAATTGCCGGCGGCGTTCCGCGCCATGAGCGAGCCGATGGTCAGCCACGACTGCATCGCTTTTTACCTGCTGTCCCGGGAAGTCGCCAAGCACTGCAAAGTGGTGCAGAGCGGCCAGGGCGCCGACGAACTGTTCGCTGGCTACCACTGGTACCCGCAGGTCGATGGCGCGAGCGATCCGTATGCCGCGTACCGCGATGCCTTCTTCGACCGCAGCTACAAGGAATACGCCGATACCGTTGCGCCGCAATGGCTGACCGCCAATGACGCCGCGGGCGATTTCGTGCGCGAACACTTCGCCATGCCAGGCGCTGACGCGGCGGTGGACAAAGCGCTGCGGCTGGACAGCACCGTGATGCTGGTGGACGACCCGGTCAAGCGTGTGGACAACATGACCATGGCCTGGGGCCTGGAAGCGCGTACGCCGTTCCTCGACTACCGCCTGGTCGAGCTGTCGGCCCGTGTGCCCGCCCGCTTCAAGCTGCCGGACGGCGGCAAGCAGGTGCTCAAGGAAGCAGCGCGCCTGGTGATTCCGTCCGAGGTCATCGACCGCAAGAAAGGTTATTTCCCCGTGCCGGGCCTCAAGCACCTTGAGGGCGATACGCTGAATTGGGTGCGCGACCTGTTGCTCGACCCGAGCCAGGACCGTGGCCTGTTCAACCCGACCATGCTCGACAAGTTGTTGACCGATCCCGATGGTCAATTGACCCCGCTGCGCGGCTCGAAGCTGTGGCAGCTCGCGGCCCTGAACCTGTGGCTCAGCGAACAAGGACTTTGACCGATGAAAGCCAACGCTTCGATCTACAACCAGCGCCTGTTGCGCGGTCAGGCGCCGTCCTATGAACGGCTGCAGGCGCGCTTCGCCGAAGACGGCAGTACGCCGGACGCAGCACCTCTGGCCCTGCACTGCGGCTGGGGGCGACTGCTGATCGGTCACACGTACCCAGATCCTGCGGCGCTGGCCCATGAGTTGCTGAACGAGAAGCCTGGCGAGCGCGACATCGCGCTCTACGTGGCCGCACCGCAACAGGTGCTGGCTCAGTCACCGCAGCAGTTGTTCCTCGACCCGTCGGACACGTTGCGTTTGTGGTTCAGCGACTACCGTCCTTCGCAGCGCGTGTTTCGCGGGTTTCGCATCCGCCGCGCACAAAGCCAGGATGACTGGACGGCGATCAACAATCTGTACATCGCCCGGGGCATGCTGCCCATCGACCCGGCGCTGCTAACCCCGCGTCACCAGGGCGGTCCGGTGTACTGGATCGCTGAAGACGAGACCACAAACGCGGTCATCGGCAGCGTCATGGGTCTGAACCATCAGAAGGCCTTTAATGACCCGGAAAACGGCAGCAGCCTGTGGTGTCTGGCGGTTGATCCGCAATGCACGCGTCCCGGCGTTGGCGAAGTGCTGGTTCGGCACTTGATCGAGCATTTCCAGAGCCGCGGCCTCGCCTACCTGGACCTGTCGGTGCTGCACGACAACCAGCAGGCAAAGAACCTTTACGCCAAGCTCGGTTTTCGCAACCTGCCGACCTTCGCCATCAAGCGCAAGAACGGCATTAACGAAAAGCTGTTCCTGGGCCCGGGCCCGCAGGCGGATTTCAATCCATACGCGCGGATCATCGTTGAAGAAGCTCACCGCCGTGGGATCGATGTGCAAGTGGACGACGCCGAAGCTGGCCTGTTCACGCTGATCCATGGCGGGCGACGCATTCGCTGCCGTGAGTCGCTGAGCGATCTGACCACCGCGGTCAGCATGACGCTGTGCCAGGACAAACGCCTGACCAACAAGGTGCTTAAAGCTGCGGGTCTTGAATTGCCCGTGCAGCAACTCGCGGGCAATGCCGATGACAACCTGGCGTTTCTCGACGAGCACGAACGGGTCGTGGTCAAGCCGGTTGACGGTGAACAGGGCCAAGGCGTTGCCGTCGATCTGCGAACCATCGACGACGTCCAGGCAGCCGTCGAACGCGCCCGTCAATTCGACAGCCGCGTGCTGCTGGAAAGCTTTCACGAAGGGTTGGACCTGCGCATTGTCGTCATCGGTTTCGATGTGGTGGCGGCAGCGATTCGACGGCCCGCCGAAGTCATGGGTGACGGTCGTCACACCATCGCCCAGTTGATCGAAGCGCAAAGCCGCCGTCGCGCGGCGGCCACGGGTGGCGAAAGCAAGATTCCGGTGGATGAGGAAACCCGTCGTACCGTTGAGGACGCTGGCTTCACCTTTGACAGCGTGCTGCCTGCCGATCAGCGTTTGGCGGTGCGTCGTACGGCGAATCTGCACACCGGTGGCTGCCTGGAAGACGTGACAGCGATCCTTCATCCGGTATTGAAAGATGCGGCCATCCGCGCCGCCCGCGCCCTGGATATTCCGGTGGTCGGTCTGGACCTGATGGTCCCGGCCGCCGACCAGCCGGACTACGTGTTCATCGAAGCCAACGAACGCTGCGGCCTCGCCAACCACGAACCGCAGCCGACCGCCGAACGCTTCGTCGACCTTTTGTTTCCCCACAGCCTGCCCGTGCACGGCTGAAAATCGGCGCGCTCCCCTGCTTTTGTAGGAGCGCGCTTGCCTGCGATTGCGTAGCGCCGGTCAGCATCTTCGTCGCTGACACGCCGATATCGCGGGCAAGCGCGCTCCTACAAGGGACCCGCTCACACATTCAGGAGCCTCTCCATGACCACTGCACAAAAAATCCTCGACCCGGATCTGAACTATCTGCAGAAAGTCCTGCTGGAAATGCTCGCGATTCCAAGTCCCACGGGCTTTACCGACACCATCGTGCGCTATGTCGCCGAACGTCTGGAAGAGCTGGGCATTCCTTTTGAGTTAACCCGGCGCGGGACCATTAGGGCCACCTTGAAAGGCAGGCAGAACAGCCCCGACCGCGCCGTTTCCGCCCACCTGGACACCATCGGTGCCAGCGTACGTGAAGTGAAGGACAACGGCAGGCTGGGCCTGTCGGCGGTCGGTTGCTGGTCCAGCCGTTTTGCCGAAGGCAGCCGGGTCAGTGTGTTTACCGACACCGGTGTGATTCGCGGCAGCGTGCTGCCATTGATGGCCTCGGGGCACGCGTTCAACACTGCCGTCGATACGATGCCGATCAGTTGGGACCACATTGAGCTGCGCCTGGACGCCTACTGCGCAACCCGCGCGGACTGCGAGTCGCTGGGGATCAACATCGGTGATTTCGTCGCCTTCGACCCGCTGCCCGAGTTCACTGAAAGTGGCCACATCAGCGCGCGGCACCTGGACGACAAAGCGGGAGTCGCCGCCCTGCTTGCCGCGCTCAAGGCCATTGTCGACAGCGGCGCCGAGCCCCTGATCGACTGCCACCCGCTGTTCACGATCACCGAGGAAACCGGCAGCGGCGCAGCGGGCAGCCTGCCGTGGGACGTCAGTGAGTTCGTCGGTATCGACATCGCGCCGGTCGCCCCCGGTCAACACTCCAGCGAACACGCGGTGAGCGTCGCCATGCAGGACTCCGGCGGTCCCTATGACTATCACCTGTCGAGGCATTTGCTGCGCCTGGGTCAGGAAAAAGAGCTGTCGGTGCGCCGCGACCTGTTCCGTTATTACTACAGCGATGCGCACTCGGCGATCACCGCAGGCTATGACACGCGCACCGCGTTGCTGGCCTTCGGCTGTGATGCGACCCACGGCTATGAGCGCACGCACATCGACAGCCTGAGTACGCTGAGTCGCTTGCTCTCGGCGTACATCATGAGCCCGCCGGTATTCGCCAGCGATGCGCATCCTTCGAATGCATCGCTGGAGAATTTCAGCCATCAGCTGGAGCACGACGCGCAGATGGAAACCGACACACGGGTGCCGTCGGTGGATACGTTGGTGGGGCAGCGTTAAGCATTTATCCGCCCCGCGCTGATCATTCCTACACCCTGGGTGGGAATGATCAAAGAAGTCCTGTGGGAGCGAATTCATTTGCGATGCAAAGTTGCAGGCAATAGGGATGTTGAGCCTCTACCACCGTCTCGCGAATGAATTCGCTCCCACAGTTGAAGTGCAGAAATCAGCAGCAGCGTAGGAAAAATTAACTACCGCTGTAGCCTCACACCCTCGACCGCGCTAGCATCCCGCCATCTCCCCCTTCGCCCTGACCGAGAACCCCATGCTGATCCCCTACGACCAACTCGAAGCCGACACCTTGACGCGTTTGATCGAGGATTTCGTGACGCGGGACGGGACCGACAATGGCGACGAAACCCCGCTGGAAACCCGCGTCCTGCGGGTCCGGCACGCGCTGAGTAAAGGTCAGGCGGTGATTTTCTTCGATCTGGACAGCCAGCAATGTCAGCTGATGCTCAAGCATGACGTGCCCAAAGAGTACTTCGACGAATAACAAAGGTGGCCGCAAGGCAGAGGGTTGATCGGTGTGACGACGGGTCTAGGTGCCCGATGTTTGCGCTGCCATCTGCTGCAGACGCGCAGCGATGCGCTTGTAGACTTCTGCGCGGTGGATTTTCACATGTTGCGGGGCATCAATGCCCAGACGTACCTGATTGCCGGTGATGCCCAGAATCTGCACGGTAATGTCATCGCCGATGGAGAAGGTTTCTCCGATTTCTCGCGTCAATACCAGCATTTTTCCTACTCCCTTGGTTGTAACCGAGAGAGCAGGTTGCCGCGCGGCCCCGAGCGCTTCAATGCACCTGGAGAAAATCAGTCTTGCCCTTCAAGCCTTAAGGGCGATTGCTGACAGACACATCCTACGGACCATCAGAACCCGCGACGCCGATCGGAAAAAAAGCCCGCACAGCCTGGGCTTTTTACCGGGCCCTGTCAGGTCGCCGCCCACCGAGGACCCAGCAAGATAATGGTCGCCCCGATGACGCAGAACGCCACGCCGACCCAGTCAGACGTCAACGGACGCACGCGTTCGATAACGCCCAACCAGGCAATGGAAGTGATGATGTAGATCCCGCCATACGCGGCATACGCACGTCCCGCATAAGCCGCTTCGACCCGCGTGAGCAGCAGCGCAAACAGCGTCAAACTGACCAATGCCGGAATCACCCAGAGCACGCTTTTGCCCTGTCGCAACCACATCCAGAAACCATAACAACCGGCTATTTCGAACAGGGCGGCCAGAAAGAACCAAACGTAATTGAGCACGGTGAAAACTCTTCAAAGGTGGCCGGAAAGATACGGCGCACCCTATCAGAAAACGCCTCGACTCACTCCTTCCCGGACTTCGCCTTGGCCCGCATCTTGTCCGCCATGTTGGCCATCTCGTCGTACAGCATCTGCGGGTTTTTCTGCTTGAGTTGCCAGGCCATGCGCCCTTGCTCGTGGGGCAGGATCATGAACTCGCCTTTGCCGACCTGATCGAAAATGTACTCGGCGATGTCGCTCGCGCTAATCGGCGAGCTCTCCAACAGCTTGCCGACCTGGGCTTTCATCGCCGGTGTCGGCCCCCGGAACGAGTCCAGAAGGTTGGTCTGGAAGAACGACGGGCACACCACATGGACGCCGATCTCTTGCTGACGCAATTCGATCAGCAGGCTTTCCGACAACGCCACCACACCGGCCTTGGCGACGTTGTAGTTGCTCATCGCCGGGCCCTGCATCAACGCCGCCATCGAAGCGATGTTGATGATCTTGCCCTTGCTCTGCTCCAGCAACGGCAGGAATGCTTTGCAGCCTTTGACCACACCCATGAGGTTGATCGCGATCTGCCAATCCCAGTCTTCCAGCGACAACTCGCCAAAGAACCCGCCAGATGCCACGCCTGCATTGTTGACGATGATGTCGATGCCGCCGAACTTCTGCTCGCAGGCTTGAGCGAAGGCCGTCAACTGGCTGTAGTCCCGTACATCGCAACGCTGAACGAAACCGTCTGCACCCGCCTCACGCACCAGCCTCAGGGTTTCCTGAAGCCCGGCATCGCTCACGTCCGACAGCGCCAGTCGCCAGCCTTCGCGTGCCCAGCGCAGTGCGATTTCACGCCCCAGACCAGAACCGGCGCCAGTGATCATGATGCGATTTTGCATAGCAGTGCCTTGTCGATTGCGAAGAAGTGAGCTGAGTGTAAACAGACAAATTGTCGGACAATGCCTTCATTAGCTCGCTGAATATGCGAGGCAAACCGGCGCCTCAGGCCACTCGGCGTCGGCGACGCCAACGCTGGATCAGGATCAGATACACCGTGACATTGACGACGAGCACCAATGCCCCGAGCGCGATCTGAATCTGCGGTGTGAGGCCGGCGGGATAGATAAGCGGTATCAGATAGTGGCCGATGAAACCGCCCTCATAACCCGCGATACCGGCCTTGAGACGCAGGCTGTTTTCAAGCGGGGTCAACGGGCAATACAGGTGCAGAAACTCCACGGCCATTCCCCAGGCCACCGCCGGTAAATGAATCAGGATCCATCCGCGCCAACGCAACGCCAGAAGTGCGCCGGACATGACGAAGAGAATAAATAAAAGATGGAAGACGACCACCGCGTCCGCCATGAGGGAATAAAACATAGCTTGCTTCCTATTTGATCTCTCCGGCAACTTCGGGGACCGGTGGACGGGTTGTAAGTTCCTGACTCATTACGTGCAATCCTCACATGAAATGCCACCAACTAAAGGCACCTTTACTCATCTCGACCAATCGCCAACCTACTGTTTTTTATGTGTTTTTAAAAAATGTTATTTTTTATTTCTCTTGATCCGAACCTTTTGATTATCACCACAGTCGGAGTAATCAAGCGGTACAACTTTTTGCCAAGTTGGCCAGAAGCTTGAACGGCATAGCCACTTTCCAGGTACACAAGAAGGAACTCGTCATGGGCATCGGCACAATTCTTATCATCATCCTGATTCTCCTGTTGGTCGGCGGTTTGCCAGTGTTCCCGCACTCCAGAAGTTGGGGTTACGGGCCATCGGGCATCATCGGTACGATTCTGGTGATTCTGTTGATTTTGGTGTTGCTCGGCAGGATATAACCCCCTGGCAGCATCTGGAAAACCCCGCTTTTTAGCGGGGTTTTTTATGGGTATGGATCCGTATTCTAGGGTGATGCTGATATTTTGGTTCGGCCTAACGGCCGATCTGTTCCGCCTTCGGCGGGTTACTTTTTCAAGAGCCGGAGTGCCGGACCATCAAAAAGTAACCAAAAGGTGAACTGGTTTGGCCTGCACCCAAGTCGCGCTTGGTGGTGTCTGGACTGTCGCGTACAAGAGCAACTCGGGCTGGAGCTAACGCTCCTCGCATTCTTCATTCGGTCATCAATCGTCCGCACGCCCCCCCCCCCGAAATGTAGGAGCGCGCTTGCCCGCGATCTACCGCGCAGCGGTAGCAAAATCAGGCGACTCGATGAGGCCTGACACCCCGCGTGCACAGGTCTTGCTGCCGGTTCCCGGCAGATCGCGGGCAAGCGCGCTCCTACAGTTAAGAATGCAGGCAGACGACACACTTCGCGACTTGGGTGCAGGCCAAACGCAGACGACGCGCAGTGGGTCGAGCGGCATGGATGCCGCGAGAGCGCCGTCAGGACATGGATGTCCGTTCGGCGCGGGCCCACGGAGCGTCGTCGGAGTGCGGGTACCCGACGAAGTCGGGCCCAACCAGGAGCCGGCCCTTGGTTACTTGGGGATGGTCCGGCATTCCGGTTTTCAAGTAACCCGCCGAAGGCGGAATAGATCGGCCGTTAGGCCGAACCAAAATAAGCGCCTCCGACATAACTGACCTACCCCTGACCTGATGCCACCAAAACCGCATAAAAAACCCCGCCGAAGCGGGGTTTTATATTGCTTTAAACATTCAAATCAATGAGACACCGCACCACTTGCCCCAAGCCCGGTCTGCGAACGCACAAACTGCGGGAAGAACAACGCACGCTCACCTTCCGCTGCTTTCGACTTGTCTGTCACCGAGAAGAACCAGATGCCGACAAACGCAATGGCGATGGAGAACAGCGCCGGGTACTCGTACGGGAAGATCGCCTTCTCGTGATGCAGGATCTGCACCCAGATGGTCGGGCCAAGAATCATCAGCACCACCGCACTGATCAGCCCCATCCAGCCACCGATCATGGCGCCACGGGTGGTCAGGTTCTTCCAGTACATCGAAAGCAACAGCACAGGGAAGTTACAGCTCGCTGCGATGGAGAACGCCAGGCCCACCATGAACGCGATGTTCTGGCTCTCGAACGCAATCCCCAGACCGATCGCCACAACCGCCAAAGCGATGGTGGTGATCTTCGATACGCGGATCTCGTCTTTCTCGTTGGCCTTGCCGCCTTTGACCACGCTGGCGTACAGGTCATGCGACACCGCCGAGGCACCGGCCAGGGTCAAACCGGCAACCACCGCCAGAATCGTGGCGAACGCCACCGCCGAGATGAAGCCGAGGAACAGACTGCCACCCACTGCATCGGCCAGGTGGACAGCGGCCATGTTGTTACCGCCCAACAGTGCGCCCGCTGCATCCTTGAACGCAGGGTTAGTGCTCACCAGCAGAATCGCGCCGAAGCCGATGATGAAGGTCAGGATGTAGAAGTAGCCGATGAAGCCAGTCGCATACAGAACCGATTTACGGGCTTCCTTCGCGTCGCTCACGGTGAAGAAGCGCATGAGGATGTGCGGCAGGCCAGCGGTACCGAACATCAGTGCCAGACCCAGGGAGAATGCCGAGATCGGGTCTTTGACCAGACCGCCCGGGCTCATGATCGCCTCACCTTTAGGGTGAACCTTCACAGCTTCGGAGAACAGCACGTTGAAGTCGAAGTTGACGTGCTTCATGACCATCAGCGCCATGAACGACGCACCGGACAACAGCATCACGGCCTTGATGATCTGTACCCAGGTCGTGGCCAGCATGCCGCCGAACAGCACGTAGAGGCACATCAGGATACCGACGAGTACCACGGCAACCGCGTAATCCAGACCGAACAGCAGCTGGATCAGCTTGCCTGCGCCAACCATCTGCGCGATCAGGTAGAACGCCACCACCACCAGCGAACCGCAGGCAGAGAGGGTACGGATTTCCTTCTGCTTCAGGCGATAGGACGCCACATCAGCGAAGGTGTATTTGCCCAGGTTACGCAGGCGTTCGGCGATCAGGAACAGAATGATCGGCCAGCCCACCAGGAAGCCGATCGAGTAGATCAGGCCATCGTAGCCAGAGGTGTAAACCAGCGCGGAAATACCCAGGAACGACGCCGCCGACATGTAGTCGCCCGCGATCGCCAGGCCATTCTGAAAGCCTGTGATCTTGCCGCCCGCCGAGTAGTAATCCGCTGCCGTCTTGTTCTTTTTCGAAGCCCAGTAAGTGATGCACAGCGTAAACGCTACGAAGACCACGAACATGACGATCGCCGCGATGTTCAGCGGCTGTTTCTGTACAGCGCCCGTCAACGCATCGGCCGCCCACAGGGTCGGTGCGAATGCAGACAGGCCAAGGGTCGCAACCAGAGGGCGGATCATTGCTGTGCCTCCTTCAGGATCGCGTTGTTCAGGTCATCGAACTCACCGTTGGCACGGCGAACGTAGATGGCTGTCAGCACGAATGCAGAGACAATCAGGCCGACGCCGATTGGCATTCCCCAAGTGATGGATGATGTGGCGCTGAGTTTGGCGCCCAGAATCTGAGGCCCATACGCAATCAAAAGGATGAATGCGGCATAGAGCCCAAGCATGATCGCCGAGAGAATCCAGGCGAATCGTTCCCTTTTCGAGACCAGTTCCTTGAAACGGGCACTGTTCTGAATCGAGAGGTAAATGCTGTCGTTCATTGTTTTTGTCCTCGCAGCACAGATGGATGTCACGTATTCCACTTTAGTCCGCTCTGAGGCGCACTCCAGACGACCTTAGTATTAGAACGACATTAGTTGGTGTGCGCGGACCTGCACTTTCTGGCCCGAGAGAAAAACCAGAGGCATGTTTGGCGTAACAGCCTTACGCAGTGGCTTTGATTCTGGCCGGAGGCCGTGGGGTGCCGGCCTGCTGGCGAATGCAGGGGTCGGTGAATGAATAAATGAGGAGTGATGCACGGTATTCGCGAGGGAGCTCGCTCCCACAGTGAGTGTGTAGCGGCGGAAAAAAACCGCCTGGCGATCACTCAACAGGCGGTTTCTTGAAGATTAAATCTTTATGGCAACTTATTTACCGGTCCACTCTTTGACGCGATCAGGGTGCTTGGCGACCCAGTCCTTGGCGGCGGCTTCAGGCTTGGCGCCGTCCTGGATGGCGAGCATGACTTCGCCAATCTCATCTTTGCTGCTCCACTGGAATTTCTTCAGGAATTCAGCCACGTCCGGCGCTTTTTTGGCCAGCTCCAGGCTGCCGATGTTGTCGACGGTTTCAGCAGCACCGTAAACACCTTTTGGATCTTCGAGGAACTTCAGTTTCCACTTGGCGAACATCCAGTGCGGCACCCAACCGGTCACGGCAATGGATTCCTTCTTGTTTTCAGCGCGGGTCAGCTCGGCAATCATGCCGGCGCCGGAACTCGCCTGAAGCTTGTAGCCATCCAGACCGTAGTCCTTGATGGCCTGGTCGGTCTTGATCATCACGCCTGAACCGGCGTCGATGCCGACAATTTTCTTCTTGAAGGACTCGTCGGTTTTCAGATCCGCCACCGAGTTGGCTTTCACGTATTCCGGCACGATCAGGCCGATTTTGGCGTCCTTGAAGTTCGGACCGTAGTCGGTGACCTTGTCCTTGTTCTTGGCCCAGTACTCACCGTGGGTCACGGGCAGCCAGGCGGACAGGATCATGTCCAGCTTGCCGGTCGCAACGCCCTGCCACATGATGCCGGCCGCGACGGCTTGCAGCTTGACGGGGTAACCCAGTTTTTCCTTGATGACCTCGGCAGCCACGTTGGTGGTCGCGACGCTGTCCGACCAACCATCCACGTAGCCGATGCTGAGCTCCGGTTTGTCAGCGGCAACGGCCAGCGTGGAACTGATGGCAAGGGCCAGAGCGGCGCCTGCACCCAGGATATTTCGAATCTTCATCGTTACTTCCCCGGTAGTCCTGAACCCGACGGCGTCGGGAATCGTTAACGTTCTTATAAGGCCGCGACCTGCGCCCACGTTTGGCGCGTCGCGCACCTTTCACGCCTCAACCACTTGCCTGCGCAGCCGCACTCGCTGCGTTGACGGTTCGATCATCGACCGGCACCGGCCTCGCCCCTTTCCTCTGGGCGACACTCAGGCACCGGGAAACGACATCACCGGGCCATCAACGACAAACAGGTCGTAAAACGGGTGGCAGTCCGTCCGAAAATTGCATGTCTCATTTAGTATCCTGTGTCGCGCTCATGGGTAAGCGCGTGGCTTGTCCCGCGATCGGCTGAGAAGCAGTCGTAAACCAGACGCCTTGTGTGTGCCAGCGATGACCAACGCCTCAGGCTTTACTGCCGGTTCCCGGCAGATCGCGGGACGAGCCACGCGCCTACAGATGTAATGGCGCTGGCTTGCTAGACTGCGGCCCTCTGCCCTCTCTCGGCCCGATCATGCCCGCCACCTCCCGCTCGCCTGTCGTTCTCTATCTTTTCTCCTGTCTGATTGCTTTGATCGCCCTGTCCGGCTACTGGTACTGGCTCGGGAAACCGGTGGTGCTGCCGGACGCGGCGACCCCGACTCACAAGCTGCAATGCGCGTCCTACACGCCGTTCGACAAGGATCAATCGCCGTTCGACCAGCCGCTCACGTTGCGCCCGGCGCGGATGGATGCTGACCTTGCGCTGCTGGCGACACGCTTCGAGTGCATTCGGACCTACTCGATGACCGGCCTGGAGGCGATCCCTGAACTGGCGCGCAAACATGGCTTGAAAGTCATGCTGGGCGCCTGGGTGAATGCCAACCCCGAGGACACCGCCAAGGAGGTCAAGGCGCTGATTGCGGCCGCCAACGCCTACCCGGATGTTGTCACCGCAGTGATCGTGGGTAACGAGGCGTTGTTACGTAAAGAAGTGACGGGCGCGCAACTGGCGAAACTGATTCGTCAGGTCAAGGCCCAGGTCAAGCAGCCCGTCACCTACGCCGACGTCTGGGAGTACTGGCTGCAGTACCCGGAAATCGCACCTGCCGTGGACTTCCTGACCATTCACCTGCTGCCGTACTGGGAGGACGACCCGAAAGGCATCGATGAGGCGCTGGCCCATGTGGCGCAGATCCGTCAGACCTTCGGCAGCACGTTCGCCCCCAAGGACATCCTGATCGGCGAAACCGGATGGCCCAGCGAAGGCCGTCAGCGAGAGACCGCCTTGCCGAGTCGGGTCAACGAAGCGAAGTTCATCCGCAGTTTTGTGGCGATGGCCGAACAGAATGGCTGGCACTACAACCTGATCGAGGCCTTCGACCAACCCTGGAAGCGCGAAGCCGAAGGCGCGGTCGGCGGTTACTGGGGTTTGTTCGACGCCGATCGCCAGGAGAAAGGCGTACTGGCAGGCCCGGTGTCGAACCTGCCCTACTGGGGGTTCTGGCTGGCGGTGAGTGGTGTGATCAGCCTGGCGACACTGGCACTGGCCGGACAGGTCACGCGCGCACGCAGTGCCCTGATCCTGCCGCTGCTCGCGGTGTTTGGTGCAGGCTGCATCGGTACATGGGGCGAATTGGCGCGGGTGACCAGCCGGTTCGCAGGCGAATACTTGTGGGCGGTGAGCTTGACGGTGCTCAATCTATTGGTGCTGGCGCATGCGGCATTGACCTTGAGCGAACGATCCGGCTGGCGCGGCCGTGCGTTCACCTGGTTCGAATCCCGCGCCGCGTGGTGGCTGGGTGCCGCAGGGTTCGCCGGGGCGGTCATGATGCTGGCGATGGTGTTCGATCCGCGTTACCGCAGCTTCGCCACCGCGACCCTGTGGCTGCCCGCGCTCTTCTATTTAGTAAGGCCCGTGTCAGTAAGCCCCGTGTTAGTAATGCCCGTGAATGCGCCGCGCCGGGAAATCGGCTTGCTGGCCTTTATCGTGGGTGCGGGCATCGTCCCGCAACTGTTCCGAGAAGGGTTGAGCAATCCACAGGCGTGGGCGTGGGCAGTGGTCAGCGCACTCATGACGTTGGCGCTGTGGCGCAGCCTGAATGTGGGCGCGAGATCACAGGACGTCCAGCCTTCGACGTCGCCGTTACCCGCGCGCGCGAACGGGTGACGGCACACGAAACACATTGTGTTACCGATGGCGGGATTCCAAAACAGAATACGGGTAACACGGAAACAGAATGGCTTGCGCGCGCTGGCCTTGAAATCATCTGATTTCTATAACTCATTGATTTGCAAGAGATTTAAAAAGTTGGCACGGCACCTGCTATATCTCCTGCATAACAAGAACAAAATGTGAAAACCCAATAAAAATAAGATGAATCGGCTCTGACATAACAAGAACAACGGTACAGAGACGCAGCCAACAGATTTTTTTGGAGTAGATGTGCTTTAGCGAGGTCTTGGCCTCGCAGCCCGACAGAGAACAATAAAACTACCTTCAGGTAGCGTCCGGAACGGGTTGGATCTTCGCCACAAGCGAATTGGATCAAAGCAGATCAGCGCTCAAAAAAATACGTTTGCTCTTGTATCCCGGATGGGGATCACTGAAGAACGCTGTAAAGGGACTGGTTGCCAAAAACAACAATAGACCGCCCTAAAACAATAAGAAAAGAGCACGTGCAACGATTTAAAGGGGAGCCTCGGCTCCCCTTTATGCTGTCTGGCGTTTGGGATTTGGGACTTCTTTTCAGTCACGCCCCTGAACGGTAGAAGCCGGTTTGCTGCAGGCCGCGATCGGACAAATGCGGTGGGTCAGCGACATTCACAGTGAATGACACACCGCGTTCGCTGCCGTCGTAACCTGCGACGTCTCCTACAGGGTCGGTGTTCAACCGGTGGTTATCAGGCAGCGCGCACCAGCCGCAAACCGGCAATCACCACGGCGAACACGGCAAGGCTCGCGCTATACAGCACCAGTGACAGCATCCCCAGCAGCAAACCGATCAGCGCCAGGATCCGGCCCAGTCGGCGCGGTACAAAAAACGCGATCACCGAGGCAATCAGCGCTCCCCAGCCAAATACCCCGAAATGGATCATCAGGCCCAGATTCGAGCGCACCTGACATTGCCATTTCGCGGCACCTTCGGAACACAGCCCTACCCATTGCACATCTTCCATCAGCCCGTAACGCACGCCATAGGCAGCGGCAAGCCACAGGGCCAGCGCAACGAACAAAACCACCAGCGACAGACGACGCGACACGGAACACCCCAGCTCTGGAAAACGACGCCCAGCATAGCCGCAGCCGCCTGGAGACAGATACCGCATCACATAAAAAGCACAGCCGGACACGCCAAATGTGCCAGAACGTGTATTGTCGCCTAGGGTCTGTACCGGGCTTGCTTGCCAGCACGGCACTTTGGCACTACACCCGTGTCATAGCCTGCGTATCTCAACAGCACTTCTTTCCCAAGGGATTTAGTCATGCTTCGTTTTCTGCGCCTCGCCGCCCTCTCTGGCGGCTTGTTCTTGAGTGCGTCCGTGATGGCGGTCGACATCGACCCGTCCAGCTATGGCTTCCCTCTGACCAACCCGTTTGAAGCGACCATCGCCACCACGCCGCCCGACCTGCGCGCCAAAGTGCCGGAGGACGCCGACATCGATCAGGATGACTACAGCCTGACCCTGCGCCCCGACCGCGAATTCACGCTCCCGGACAACTTCTGGGCCGTGAAGAAACTGCGTTACCGCCTGGCGAAACAGGACAAACCCGCTCCGCTGATCTTTCTTATTGCCGGCACCGGCGCCCCGTACAACAGCACCCTCAATGAATACCTGAAGCGGCTTTATTACGGAGCGGGCTACAACGTCGTGCAGCTTTCGTCGCCCACCAGCTACGATTTCATGAGCGCGGCCTCACGCTTCGCGACGCCCGGCGTGACGTCCGAAGACGCCGAAGACCTGTACCGGGTGATGCAGGCCGTGCGTGCCCAGCAGAGCAAGCTGCAAGTTACCGAGTATTACCTCACCGGCTACAGCCTCGGTGCGCTGGACGCAGCTTTTGTGAGCAAGCTCGACGAAACCCGTCGCAGCTTCAACTTCAAGAAAGTGCTGCTGATCAACCCGCCAGTGAACCTCTACACCTCGATCACCAACCTGGACAAAATGGTCCAGACCGACGTGAAGGGCATCACCAACAGCACCACCTTCTATGAGCTGGTGCTGCAGAAGCTGACCCGTTACTTCCGCGAGAAAGGCTACATCGACCTCAACGATGCCTTGCTCTACGACTTCCAGCAGTCCAAACAGCATCTGTCCAACGAGCAGATGGCAATGCTGATCGGCACCTCGTTCCGCTTCTCGGCCGCCGACATCGCGTTCACTTCAGACCTGATCAACCGACGCGGCCTGATTACGCCGCCCAAGACGCCGATCAGCGAAGGCACCAGCCTGACGCCGTTCCTCAAGCGCGCGCTGCAATGCGACTTCGATTGCTACGTGACCGAACAGGTGATCCCGATGTGGCGCGCCCGCACCGACGGTGGCAGCCTGCTGCAACTGGTCGATCAGGTCAGCCTGTATGCACTGAAGGATTACCTCAGCACCAGCAAGAAAATTGCCGTGATGCACAACGCCGACGACGTGATCCTCGGCCCGGGCGACCTCGGATTCCTGCGCAAGACCTTTGGCGATCGCCTGACCGTTTACCCGTATGGCGGTCACTGCGGCAACATGAACTATCGCGTCAACAGCGACGCCATGCTGGAGTTTTTCCGTGGCTAAACGTCTATTGCTTATTGCCGCTCTGCTCTGTGCAGGCGCCGTTCACGCGGCCGATGCGCCGATCGTCTCCAAGGCCGCGCCCGTGCAGCGCCTGGACAACGACGATGGTTTCACCGAGCCGTTGAAGTCGCTGAAATTCAACCCCGGCCTGGATGCGCAGGAGTTCGAGCGTTCCTCGCTCAACGCCCTTAACGTCTATGACCCGCTGGAGTCGTGGAACCGTCGGGTTTACCACTTCAACTACCGGTTTGATGAATGGGTCTTTCTGCCCGTGGTCAACGGCTATAAATACGTCACGCCCAGTTTCGTGCGCACTGGCGTCAGCAACTTCTTCAGCAACCTGGGCGATATCCCCAACCTGCTGAACAGCCTGTTGCAGTTCAAGGGCAAGCGTTCGATGTCCACGACAGGACGCCTGATCATCAACACCACAATCGGCATCGCCGGCCTGTGGGACCCGGCGACCATGATGGGCCTGACCAAGCAGAGCGAAGACTTCGGTCAGACCTTGGGCTTCTACGGCGTGCCGGCCGGCCCGTACTTCGTCCTGCCGATCCTCGGCCCGTCGAACTTCCGTGATACGGGCGGCCTGGTGTTCGACTTCACCGCCGAATCGCAGATCAACTTCCTGAACGTTGCGCAGGTCAGCGAAGACCATCCCGAGCTCTACCTGCTGCGCGCGATCGACCGGCGCTATACCACCAGCTTCCGGTATGGACAGATGGACTCGCCGTTCGAGTACGAGAAGGTGCGGTACGTGTACACCGAGGCGCGCAAGTTGCAGATTTCGGAATAAGCCTCCAGTCAGTAGCGATCTGTAGGAGCCGGCTTGCTGGCGAACGCGTTAAATCAGTCGCAAATGAGTCGGCTGACACCCCGCATTCGCCAGCAAGCCGGCTCCTACAAGTGATCGCATACGCCTTCAAACTCATCTAAAACCCCGATCAATCCCTCGCAAAATCATCAACCATCTATCGCCTCAACAGGCATACCATAGGCGCCATTCCCACCTGTTCCGGAGTGAGCCCCATGACTCAATTACGCAAAGTGCTGTCAATCCAGGCCGGTCAACCGACCTCGGACGGCGCAGGCGTCAAGCTGACACGCGTCTTCGGCGGTCCCGGCGTCGAGGTGTTCGACCCGTTTCTGATGCTCGACGAGTTCGGTTCCGACAAACCTGACGACTACATCGCGGGTTTCCCGCCCCATCCACACCGTGGTTTCGAGACCGTCACTTACATGCTCGAAGGCCGTATGCGCCACGAAGATCACATGGGCAACGTCGGCCTGCTGCAAGGCGGCGGTGTGCAATGGATGACCGCCGCGCGCGGCGTGATCCACAGCGAAATGCCGGAGCAGGAAGAAGGCGTGATGCGCGGCTTCCAGCTATGGCTCAACCTGCCAGGCAAATCGAAGATGGGCGATGCCGGTTACGACGACATCCAGCCGGAACGCATCCCACGCATCACCACGCAGAACGGCGTAGAGGTGGTGGTCATCGCCGGGCAGTTTGACGACGGTCAGACGCAACAGGCCGGCGCAGTGCAGCGTCCGGACACCGAGCCGCAGTACTTCGACTTCCATATGCCGGCGGGCGCGAGCATCAGCCCAAAAGTCCCGGAAGGCCACCGCGTGCTGCTGTATGTGTACGAAGGTGAGGTGGAGATCGCCGGTCAAACGCAAAAACTCGGCAAGAGCCGTCTGGCCCGACTGTCGGAAAACGGCGAGCTGCAACTGACCGCATCGGTCGACAGCAAGGTGCTGCTGATTGCCGGTAAACCGTTGGGCGAGCCTATCGTGCAATACGGCCCGTTCGTGATGAACAGCCGTGAAGAGATCGAACAGGCGCTGCGCGATTTTCGGGATGACAAGCTGACGGCGTGATACCTGACTCCCCTTTCGCTGCGTGCGTGGGAGGCGTAGGAGCCGGCTTGCTGGCGAATGCGGTATACCCGGCACTGAATCAGGTGACTGAAACACCGCTTTCGCCAGCAAGCCGGCTCCTACACATTCAGCGTGCCAGCACAGGACTGAATCAATCCAGCCGCAAAAACCTCATCAACTGCTCCTTCTGGGCCATCGCATCGCCGCGGCCCAGTTCGATCAGCTCACTGCAATACCCCGACTCGAACAGCAGATAACTCAGCACCCCCGCCCCGCTGGTCTTGGTCGCGCCCGGGCCGCGCAGAAACGTGCGCAGTGCAGGCGGCAGTTCCCGGCGATGGCGTGCAGCGATCTCATCAATGGGTTGGCTGGGAGAAATCACCAACACTTCGACCGGCGCCAGCGACTGGGCGGGCGTCGGCTGCTCCGAGACGTGCGGTGAAGGCTCATGAAGCGTCTGGGCTGGCAGCATGCGGCTCAACAGGTTCAGCCGCTCCAGTAACTCGATGTCACTCTCAAGGCTGTCAATGAACGTGCTGTTGAGCATGTGCCCGCCAATCTGCGCGAGGCTCGGCTGCATGCCACTCACCGCGCGCTGCACCGGCGTATTCGCGCCCAGCCCGCGTGGGTTGCCACTGACACCGACCACCAGCACGCGATTGGCGCCCAGGTGCAAGGCCGGGCTGATGGGCGCCGACTGACGCACTGCACCGTCGCCGAAATATTCGTGCTCCAGCCTGACCGGCGCGAACAACAGAGGGATCGCCGAGCTGGCCAGCAAGTGATCGACCGTCAGCCGGGTCGGCACGCCGACCCGCCGATGCCGCAACCAGGCGTCGATGGTGCCCTTACCTTGATAAAAGGTGACGGCCTGGCCCGACTCGTACCCAAACGCCGTGACCGCCACCGCGTGCAGGTGCTTCGCCTCAATGGCCTCGTCGATCCCGTCGAGATTAAGCCGCTGAGTGAGCAGGTCCTTTAACGGCGAACTGTTGAGCAGGGCGACGGGCACTTGTTTGCGGCCGATGCCCAGCAGGCTGCGACCGAAGAATCGTGCTGCCTGACGAATCACACCCGCCCAGTCGCTGCGCAACACTTGATGGCTGCGAAAGCCCTGCCAGAAGTCAGTCAGTTCATGGATTGCGGTACGAAACTGCGCCGCGCCGCTGGCAAGCTTCACCGCATTGATCGCACCCGCCGAGGTGCCGACGATGACGGGAAAAGGGTTCTTGGCACCGACCGGGAGCAAGTCGGCGATGCCCGCCAACACGCCGACCTGATAGGCCGCCCGGGCACCACCACCAGAAAGGATCAGACCGGTGACCGGTTCGATGGCATCCGGGACCTGCGACCGCATTGAAGCGCTGTTGACTGGTTTTTGTTCTGTTGCGCTTGTCGTCATGAAGGCTCAGCTCTGGGGTTCAACCACGCTTTTTATACAGTTTCGGCTCGCCCGGCGGTCGGCTTTTGAAACGCCGATGCGCCCACAGATATTGTTCCGGACATGCCGTGACAGCGCGCTCGACCCATTGGTTGATGCGCAGGCAGTCGGCCTCATCGCTTTCACCGGGGAAGTTCTCAAGCGGCGGGTGGATCACCAGCTTGTAGCCGCTGCCATCCGCCAAACGCTCTTGGGTAAACGGCACCACTTGCGCCCGGCCAAGGGTGGCGAACTTGCTGGTGGCCGGCACGGTGGCGGCCGGAATGCCGAACAGCGGCACGAAGAGGCTCTGCTTGGCGCCGTAATCCTGATCCGGTGCGTACCAGATGGCGCGGCCCTTGCGCAGCTGCTTGATCATCCCGCGCACGTCCTCGCGCTCAACGGCAATCGAATCCAGGTTGTGACGCTCACGGCCGCGGCGCTGAACATAATCGAACAAGGCGTTTTTGTGCTCGCGGTACATGCCGTCAATGGTGTGTTGCTGGCCAAGCAATGCCGCACCGATTTCAAGGGTGGTGAAATGCAGCGCCATCAAAATCACGCCCTGCCCTTCAAGATGCGGTTGCTTGAGGTGCTGCAGCCCTTCGATATGGGCCAGCTTGGCCAACCGTTGCGGGCTCCACCACCAGCTCATGGCCATTTCGAAGAAGGCGATGCCGGTGGAAGCGAAGTTTTCCTTGAGCAGACGTTTGCGCTCGGCCTTGGCGTATTGCGGGAAGCACAGCTCCAGATTGCGCGCGGCAATGATCCGCCGATCGGTGGCGAAGTAATACATGACGCTACCCAGCGCCCGGCCGATGGCCACCAGCACTCGAAATGGCAACTGCACGACCAGCCAGAGCAAACCCAGCCCCAGCCAGAGCGGCCAGTAGCGTGGATGAAGAAATTGAGCTCGAAAACGCGGGCGATCCATTACAGCTTCCGTCAAGGCAAAGGCGGGCATTCTACATCGTCTCGACGGGATCGGTGGCGGTTCGTCGGTTGCAGCTCGCTTGCGACTCGCGGGCGTTCTCGTTATAAGTCTCGGCACTTTTAGCGACAAGCCGCTGTATGCCGACATGAGCCAAATCGAATTGCAAGACCAGGATCCCGTGTTCCAGTTGAAGGGCAGCATGCTGGCCATCACCGTGCTGGAACTGGCCCGCAACAACCTCGAAGCGCTGGATCGTCAATTGGCGGCAAAAGTCGCCCAGGCCCCGAACTTCTTCAGCAATACCCCGCTGGTACTGGCGCTGGACAAGCTGCCGCCCAACGAAGGCGCGATTGACCTGCCGACAATGATGCGCATCTGCCGCCAGCATGGTCTGCGCACATTGGCCATCCGCGCCAACCGCATTGAAGACATCGCCGCCGCCATCGCCATCGACCTGCCCGTGTTGCCACCGTCCGGCGCGCGGGAGCGACCGCTCGATCCGACGGAAGGCGAAGTCCGGAAAAAGCCTGAAATCATCGAGAAACCACCCGAGCCGCTGATCAAGCCGACCAAGATAATCACGGCCCCGGTGCGCGGCGGTCAGCAGATTTATGCCCAAGGCTCGGACCTGGTGGTGATTTCCTCCGTCAGCCCGGGCGCGGAACTTCTCGCCGATGGCAACATCCATGTGTATGGTCCCATGCGGGGTCGGGCACTGGCAGGCATCAAAGGCGATACCAAAGCGCGGATTTTCTGCCAGCAAATGGTGGCTGAACTGGTCTCCATCGCCGGGCAATACAAGGTTTCCGAAGACCTGCGCAGAGATCCTCTGTGGGGAGCCGGGGTACAGGTCAGTCTGTCCGGCGACGTGTTGAACATCACCCGTCTTTAACGGATACTGCGCCATTTTCAAAGCCACTCTGATTCACCGCGAAAACGATGCAAAGGGAAAGGAAATCCGGGAAATTCATTTGTTTTCTCGAAACATGAGCCTCCATCAGGCGCGTGTCTTCACCGTTGCTCGCATCACGCTGTGTCACGAGGGGCTCTTCAGGGACTAAAAATCCTTTTCCTCTAGGGGTGATTCACCTTGGCCAAGATTCTCGTGGTTACATCCGGCAAGGGTGGTGTGGGCAAGACCACCACCAGCGCCGCTATCGGTACCGGTCTCGCTCTGCGCGGCCACAAAACAGTGATCGTCGACTTCGACGTCGGCCTGCGTAACCTCGACCTGATCATGGGTTGCGAGCGTCGCGTCGTTTATGACTTCGTCAACGTGGTCAACGGCGAAGCCAACCTGCAACAGGCCCTGATCAAAGACAAGCGCCTTGAGAATCTGTACGTATTGGCGGCCAGCCAGACCCGTGACAAAGACGCGCTGACCCAGGAAGGCGTCGAAAAAGTTCTTATGCAACTCAAGCAGGACTTTGAGTTCGTGGTTTGCGATTCCCCGGCGGGTATCGAAAAAGGCGCTCATCTGGCCATGTACTTCGCTGACGAAGCGATCGTCGTGACCAACCCGGAAGTCTCCTCCGTACGTGACTCGGACCGTATGCTGGGCCTGCTGGCGAGCAAATCCCGCCGCGCTGAAAACAATGAAGACCCGATCAAGGAACACCTGCTGCTGACCCGCTATAACCCGCAGCGAGTGAGCGATGGCGAAATGCTGGGCGTCGAAGATGTCAAGGAGATCCTCTCGGTCACCTTGCTCGGCGTGATCCCGGAATCCCAGGCGGTGCTCAAGGCATCCAACTCGGGCGTGCCGGTGATCCTCGATGACCAGAGCGATGCCGGACAGGCCTACAGTGACGCCGTTGATCGTTTGCTGGGCAAAGCCGTCGAGCACCGTTTCCTGGACGTAAAGAAAAAGGATTTTTGGAACGTCTGTTCGGGGGTAATTAATGAGTATTTTTGACTTCTTTCGTGCCAACAAAAAGCCAAGCACCGCGTCGGTAGCGAAAGAGCGTCTACAGATCATCGTGGCGCACGAACGCGGCCAACGCAGCACTCCGGATTACCTGCCAGCCTTGCAGAAGGAGCTGGTGGAGGTCATCCGCAAATACGTCAATATCGGCAACGATGACGTGCATGTCGCGTTGGAAAACGACGGCAGCTGCTCGATTCTGGAACTCAATATCACCCTGCCTGATCGTTGATCGAAACGGCAGTCGCCACGGCGGCTCGGTCACCTGAACCCTTTTGCGGGGTGCGGGTGAGCGAGCCGCCGTTGGTGCTTTCAACGGGTCTGTTTTTTGCGACGAGACCGTTTAGCTACGAGGCTGTTTGATGCCGCTGTCCAATGTTCACATTCTCCATCAGGACGACGCCGTGCTGGTGGTGAACAAACCCACCCTGCTGCTCTCGGTGCCCGGTCGTGCCGACGACAACAAGGATTGCCTGATCACGCGCCTGCAGGAAAACGGCTACCCCGAGGCGCGTATCGTCCATCGGCTGGACTGGGAAACCTCCGGCATCATCCTGCTGGCCCGCGACGCGGACACGCACCGCGAACTGTCTCGTCAGTTTCATGACCGGGAAACCGAGAAAGCGTACACCGCGCTGGCCTGGGGACAACCCGCGCTGGACAGCGGCAGCATCGATTTGCCCTTGCGTTACGACCCGCCGACCAAGCCCCGGCATGTGGTGGATCACGAGTTCGGCAAGCATGCGCTGACGTTCTGGAAGGTGCTGGAGCGTTTTGACACGCATTGCCGGGTCGAGCTGACGCCGATTACCGGACGCTCGCATCAGTTGCGGGTGCATATGTTGTCGATTGGGCATCCGTTGCTGGGGGACGGGCTGTATGCGCATCCCGAGGCGCTGGCGGCGTACCCACGGTTGTGTCTGCACGCGAGTATGTTGGCGTTTACCCATCCTGTTTCGGGAGAGCGGTTGCGGTTTGAGTGTCCTGCGCCGTTTTGATTCTGCCGCTCGGATTACTGCGTTCATTCGGGTGCTCTGCGGTGCTGGTGTAAGTCCTGGCTAACGCCAGACCTGTTTCGCCTTCGGCGAGTTACTTGATAACCCCAAGTAACCAAGGGTTTCAGGCTCCCGGTTTGGCCTCGACTTCGTCGAGGTTCCTTCACTCCGGCGACGCTCCGTGGGCCCGCCGCCATCCGCCATCCATGGCGGGGGGCGGCTCTCGCGGCATCCATGCCGCTCGGCCCACTCCGCATCGCCTGCGTTCAGCCTGCACCCAAGTCGCGTTTTGTGTCGTCCAAACGTTCTCGGTATGAAGATCAAAAGCGAGAGCAGGAGCAGTTCGCTGCCCCGCTTTTGATTCTGCCGAAGGCGTAGGAGCGTGGCTCGTCCCGCGATCTGCCGGGAACCGGCAGCAACACCTGTGCACGCGGGGTGTCAGGCCTCATCGAGTCGTCTGATTTTGCTACCGCTGCGCGGCAGATCGTCCGAGTGCGGCCCAGAGCAAGCGCGCTCCTACGGCCTCCGGCCAGAATCAAAAGCCGCGAACCCTCCTCAATCCCGAGCCTGGCCGGAGGGAACGCACGTTATGCCTGGCACAGCCTTGCTTTTGCCTGGAAGGCGTAGGAGCGTGGCTCGTCCCGCGATCTGCCGGGAACCGGCAGCAAGACCTGTGCACGCGGGGTGTCAGGCCTCATCGAGTCGCTTGATTTTGCTTCCGCTGCGCGGTAGATCGTCCGAGTGCGGCCCAGAGCAAGCGCGCTCCTACAGGGACTGCGTCATTCGGAAGTTTCTGGGTGATCGTTCCCACGCTCCGCGTGGGAATGCAGGGCAAGACGCTCTGCGTCCAAGTCGACGCGGAGCGTCAAACGATGCATTACCACGCAGAGCGTGGGAACGATCAGACGTTTCTGCGTGTGAACGATCAGAAAATCCTACAACCACCAAGCTCGCTACCTCACCCAGAGGCCTGTAAACTCCCGCCATTGCTGTCTGGAGTAACTTATGCGCGAAGAGTTGAACCAAGGCCTGATCGATTTCCTCAAGGCCTCTCCCACCCCGTTTCACGCCACCGCAAGCCTTGTGCAACGTCTCGAAGGCGCCGGTTATCAGCGCCTGGACGAACGTGAGCCATGGCACACCGAAGCCGGCGGCCGCTACTACGTCACCCGTAACGACTCCTCCCTCGTCGCCTTCAAACTCGGCCGTCTTTCGCCATTGATCGGCGGTATCCGCCTGGTCGGCGCACACACCGACAGCCCGTGCCTGCGCGTCAAGCCGCAGCCCGAACTGCAGCGCCAGGGCTTCTGGCAACTGGGCGTCGAAGTCTACGGCGGCGCCCTGCTCGCCCCGTGGTTCGACCGCGACCTGTCGCTGGCCGGCCGTGTCACCTTCCGCCGTGACGGCAAGGTCGAAAGCCAGCTGATCGACTTCAAACTGCCGATCGCGATCATCCCGAACCTGGCGATCCACCTCAATCGCACCGCCAACGAAGGCTGGCCGATCAACCCGCAGAACGAACTGCCGCCGATTCTCGCGCAAGTCGCTGGCGACGAGCGTGCAGACTTTCGCGCACTGCTCACCGACCAGCTCGCCCGTGAGCATGGCCTGAACGCCGACGTGGTGCTCGATTACGAGCTGAGTTTCTACGACACCCAAAGCGCGGCCGTCATCGGTCTCAACGGCGACTTCATCGCTGGCGCGCGCCTGGACAACCTGCTGTCGTGCTTCGCCGGTCTGCAAGCGTTGCTCAATGCCGATGGCGACGAAACATGCCTGTTGATCTGCACCGACCACGAAGAAGTCGGCTCGACCTCCGCCTGCGGCGCTGATGGCCCGATGCTGGAGCAAGTGCTGCAACGTCTGCTGCCCGAGGGCGACGACTATGTGCGCACCATCCAGAAGTCGCTGCTGATCTCTGCCGACAACGCCCACGGCGTGCACCCGAACTATGCCGAGAAGCACGACGGCAACCACGGCCCGAAACTCAACGCCGGCCCGGTGATCAAGGTCAACACCAACCAGCGTTATGCCACCAACAGCGAAACCGCCGGGTTCTTCCGTCATCTGTGCATGGCCGAGGAAGTGCCGGTGCAGAGCTTCGTGGTTCGTACCGACATGGCCTGCGGCTCAACCATCGGCCCGATCACCGCCGGTCATCTGGGCGTGCGCACGGTCGACATCGGCTTGCCGACCTTCGCCATGCACTCCATCCGTGAGCTGGCGGGCAGTCAGGACCTGGCGCATCTGGTGAAGGTGCTCAGCGCGTTTTACGCCAGCGCAGAGCTGCCATAGGCAACGCAACCGCTGTGTGAACAGGCTGGCGAATGCTTTCGCTTTCGTCAGCCAACGAGCACCTCAACGCAGGTGTTGCGGCCCTCGCCGCTCCCGCTGACAAATCCGGCCTAGACTCTCTGTATCTGTCACAAACAGAGGGCCAGCCATCATGGACGACTATTTCTCTATCCTGATCCCGGTCGTGATCGGGATGCTGATGCTGTGCGTGGGCTTCAGCTATCGCGAATACCGCAGCGGCGTTGCGTCGATCACCCTTGGCATGGTGCTGATGCTCGGCACTGCCGCAATTCACATCCTGGACAGGCTCACCTGATCCCACGAACGTGAAGTGATTGGCGGGTTGCAGCGCAAAATGCTTCTCGCCAACACCTGACACCGCTCGTAAACTCACTTTTTTGCCTGAATGCCCGGCCGACGTCGCCTGGTCGCATGAGGCGCCTGTCGATTCGAGGTTCATTGCCTGGTGATTGTTTCCGCCCGCCTGTCCGTCATGCCGCGCCTGTTCCTGATTTGTCTGCTGACGCTGTTTCCCTTCGCGCTGACCCAGGCCGCTGGCCTGCCCAGCCTGTTGAGCGGCCAGAAAGCCCAGCCCCAGGCACAAGAGCCGCTGGGTCAGTCACTCGACGAGGTGATCACCTCGCTGGAGAACGATCAGCAACGCAGCAAGTTGCTTGATGACCTGAAAAAACTCCGTGACGCCACCAAGAAAGCCCAACCCACCGCCGAACAGGGTGTATTGGGGCTGATCGGGAGCACGCTGTCGGGCTTCGAGAAGCAGTTCACCGGCGATGACAGCCCGCTCAGCCGATGGGGCGACGAGGTATCGCTGGCCGAGCAGGAACTGATGGACCTGATGCTGCCGGCCAACCAGTGGTGGCCGATCATCTTCGGCTTCGCCGTGGTCATTGCGCTGTGGAGCCTGCTGGCGGCGGCGCTGATCTGGCTCAGCCACCGGGTTCGCGTGCGTTTCGGCCTGTCGGAAGAACTGCCGCAACACCCTCGCCCTTCTGACATGCTGCGCTTTGCCCTGCGCAAACTCGGCCCTTGGCTGATCGCGCTGGTGATCACCGTCTACCTGAGCTACTCCCTGCCGCCGTCGTTGGGCCGCGACCTGGCGATGGTGCTGGCTTATGCGTTGGTGGTCGGCACGTTGTTTTCGGCGATCTGCGTGATCGCGTTTTCGCTGCTGGACGGTCCGCACCGGCATCAGGCGCTGCATATCCTGCGCCATCAGGCCTTCCGTCCACTGTGGTGGATCGGCAGCTTCGCGGCGTTCGGCGAAGCCTTGAGTGATCCACGCCTTGTCGCCAGCCTGGGCGTGCATCTGGCCCATACAGCAGCCACATTGGCCAACGTCATGGCGGCAGTGTCCACAGGACTGTTCATCGTCCGCTTCCGTCGCCCGATTGCGCACTTGATCCGCAATCAGCCGCTGTCCCGGCGCCTGAAACGCCGGGCGCTGAGCGACACCATCGAGATTCTCGGCAGCTTCTGGTACTTGCCTGCGATGGTGCTGGTGGGCGTCTCGCTGTTCGCCACGTTCTTCTCGGCGGGCGACACCAGCACCGCGCTGCGCCAGTCGCTGATCTGCACCGTGTTGTTGGTGGTGTGCATGGTGCTCAACGGCCTTGTGCGTCGCCATTCGCAGAAACCGTCCCACGGCCACAAACGCCATGCGCTCTACTCGGACCGATTGAAAAGCTTTTTCTACACCGTGGTGCATCTGGTGGTCTGGCTTGTGTTCATCGAGCTGGGCCTGCGGGTCTGGGGCCTGTCGCTGATTCGCTTTTCCGAAGGCGACGGTCACGACATCAGCGTGCGCTTTGCAGGCCTTGCGACGACGTTGATGTTCGCCTGGCTGGTCTGGATTCTGGCCGACACTGCGATTCATCACGCCCTGACCCGCTCGCGCAAAGGCCTGGCCAACGCCCGTGCGCAGACCATGATGCCGCTGATCCGCAACGTGCTGTTCGTGACCATTTTCATCATCGCCGTGATTGTGGCGCTGGCGAACATGGGCATGAACGTTACGCCGCTTCTGGCGGGCGCCGGTGTGATCGGCCTGGCGATCGGTTTCGGCGCGCAGTCGCTGGTGGCGGACCTGATCACCGGCTTGTTCATCATCATTGAGGACTCGCTGGCGATCGACGATTACGTGGACGTGGGCGGACACCTGGGCACGGTCGAAGGGCTGACCATCCGCACGGTCCGGCTGCGGGACATCGACGGTATCGTCCACACGATCCCGTTCAGCGAGATCAAAAGCATCCAGAACTATTCGCGGGAGTTCGGCTACGCCATCTTCCGCATCGCCATTCCGTCGAACATGAACATCGACGACGCGCTGAAGATGATCCGCGACGTCGGCCAGAAGATGCGCACCGACCCCTTGCAACGCCGAAACATCTGGTCGCCGCTGGAAATTCAGGGTGTCGAGAGTTTCGAGTCGGGCAACGCCATCCTGCGGGCGCGCTTCAAGACGGCCCCGATCAAACAATGGGAAGTGTCCCGGGCGTTCAACCTGTCGCTCAAACGCTATCTCGATGAAGCGGGGATGGACCTGGCGACACCGCGTTTGAACGTGCAGGTCAGCACCAGCGGCGGCAGCGTGAGTGAGCTGCGCGGGAAGAAGGATGATGCATCGGCCAACTGATGCATCGCATAACCTGTGGGAGCGAGCTTGCTCGCGAAGACGTCAGCCGGTCCAACGCAGCTGCATGGCCGCACAGGCCCCTTCGCGAGCAAGCTCGCTCCCACAGAGAGGGTGGCTGCCAGCCCATCAGAGGCGCGGCAACCCGATCTCTGCAGATGACGTTACGGGTTGATTGCCGCCGTCTTGTTGCCCTCAACCATCGCCGCAAAACGCTGTTTGTTCGCGGCGTAGTACGCGGCTACGACTTTTTCAGGTGAGCTGCCCTGCTCCCGCGCTTCGGACATCATCGACTGCAAATCAGCCTGCGGGATGGAGAAGTGGGTGAAGAACTGCGCCACTTTCGGATACTGCGCGCTGAACCCTTTGCGGGCGACGACATGAATCTGCTCGGTGCCGCCAAACAGATGCTCCGGGTCATCCAGGTAACGCAGCGGGTATTTGGCGAACATCCAGTGCGGGCTCCAGGCGTTGACCAGTGACCACTTCCCGCGTTTGAGGTTGCGGTCCAGTTCACTGAGCATGCCGCTTTCCGAAGACGCGACCATTTTGTAGCCGACGATCTTCTTATCGTTGAGGACTTTCTCGGTCAGTTTGTACTGCCCGTTGCCCACCTCGGACGTCAGGATCTTGCCGTCGAATTTCTCCGAGATGCCCGGCTTGTTAAGGTCAGCAAGGCTCGACACCTCGCTGGCAGGCACGATGTCCGGCACCGCCATGCCGATGCGTCCCTCATACAGCACGCCCAAGTCTTCGAGTTTGTCCTTGTACTTGTCGTAGAAAGCCTTGTGCGTGCCCGGCAACCAGACCATCGGGATGAGATCGATATTACCGTTGGCCATGGCCTGGAACTGAATGCCGATGTCGGCCATCACCAGCTTGACCGGCTGTTTCAACTGATCTTCCAACACCAGGTTGGCCAGCTTCACCGTGATTTCCGTGTCCGACCAGTTCACCCATCCGATGCGCACAGGCGGTTGATCCGCGGCGTGGCTCATCAGGCTCACAGTCGTCAAGGCAATCCCTGCTAACCAACCAATACGTTTTTTCTTATACGGCGAATAAGCATCCATCGTGCATGTCCCCTGTCGTGTATGGGTGTTACTGGGTGCGGCAGTGAAAGTGTCGAATCGCCAGTCTCGGCCAGCTGTTCGGCCGATAGTAGCCACACAGCGAGTGGGGGCGCAAGCGAAATGTACACCTGCGTCATCCATGCTTGACACTCATGTACATTCCACCTAATTTTGCGTCAAACCAAGCCTGATGTTCCCCGACAGGAGCGCCCCACGATGTCCAGCGATCCGCTGCTGCAGCCCTACAAGATCAAGAACCTGACCCTCAGAAATCGCATCATCACCACCTCCCACGAACCGGCTTATCCGGTCGATGGCATGCCGAAAGACTTGTACCGGGCCTATCACGTGGAGCGCGCCAAAGCCGGTGTTGCACTGACCATGACCGCAGGTTCGGCTGCTGTGTCCCGTGACAGTCCGCCGGTGTTCAACAACGTGCTGGCGTACAAGGATGAAGTGGTGGGCTGGCTCAAGGACCTGACAGACGAATGCCACGAGCACGGCGCGGCCGTGATGATTCAGCTGACGCACCTGGGGCGTCGGACACGCTGGGACAAGGCTGACTGGCTGCCGGTGGTGTCACCTTCGCATCGGCGCGAGGCCTCCCACCGGTCGTTCCCCAAGAAGCTGGAGGAATGGGACATCCAGCGCATCATCAAGGACTATGTCGACGCCGCCGAACGCATGAAAGCCGCCGGCATGGACGGCTTGGAGCTTCAGGCGTACGGGCATTTGATGGACCAGTTCTGGTCGCCGCTGACCAACGACCTTCAAGGGGAATACGGCGGCTCGCTGGACAACCGCCTGCGCTTCACCTTCGACATCCTGCGCGGGATTCGCAAACAATGCGGTGAGGACTTCCTGCTCGGCGTGCGCTACACCGGCGACGAAGACTTGGCGGGCGGGTTCGGCGCCGAGGAAGGCATCGCGATTTCCCACAAGCTCAAGGACAGCGGGCTGGTGGACTTTCTCAACGTCGTCAAAGGGCACATCGACACCGATGCCGGCCTGACGGACGTGATCCCGATCCAGGGCATGCGTAACTCGCCGCACCTGGACTTTGCCGGCGAAATCCGCGCCGCGACGGGCTTCCCGACCTTCCACGCCGCCAAGATTCCCGACGTGGCGACGGCTCGCCACGCCATTGCATCGGGCAAGGTCGACATGGTCGGCATGACCCGCGCGCACATGACCGATCCGCACATCGTGCGCAAGATCATCGAGAAACGCGAAGAGGACATCCGGCCCTGTGTCGGCGCGAACTACTGCCTGGACCGCATTTATCAGGGCGGTGCGGCCTATTGCATCCACAACCCGGCGACCGGTCGTGAAACCACCATGCCGCACGAGATTCCCAAGGCCGCGACGCAACGCAAGGTCGTGGTAATCGGCGCAGGCCCTGGCGGACTCGAAGCGGCGCGTGTGGCGGCTGAGCGCGGCCATGACGTCACCGTGCTGGAGGCTGCGGCCCAGCCCGGCGGGCAGATCCGTCTCACGTCGTTGAGCGAGCGTCGCCGCGAGATGATCAGCATCATCGACTGGCGCATGGCGCAGTGCGAACGCATGGGCGTGAAGTTTCAGTTCAATACGTGGGCAGAAGCGCAAACGGTGCAGGATCTGGAACCGGACGTGGTCATCGTTGCCACCGGCGGATTGCCGGATACGGAAGTGCTGAAGGCAGGCAACGACCTGGTGGTCTCGGCCTGGGACATCATTTCCGGGGACGTCAAACCGGGCAAGAACGTGCTGATCTTCGACGACGCGGGGGATCACGCCGCGCTGCAAGCCGCCGAAGTGATCGCGCAGAGTGGCGCACGGCTGGAGATCGTAACCCCAGACCGTGCCTTTTCACCGGAAGTGATGGCGATGAACCTGGTGCCGTACATGCGCAGCCTGCAGGATCTGGACGTGGTGTTCACCGTGACCTATCGCGTGGAGTCGGTGCTGCGGCGCGACGGCAAGCTGGTGGCGGTCTTCGGCAGCGATTACGGCAAGGTCAACAAGGAGCGTGTGGTCGACCAAGTGGTGATCAACCACGGCACGTTGCCGCTGGATGACCTGTATTTCGACCTGCGTCCGCATTCCAGTAACGGCGGCGCGGTGGAACAGCACGACCTGATCGCGGGCAAGGTGCAGAACCTGGTGACCAACCCGGACGGACGCTTCCAGCTGTTCCGCATCGGGGACGCGGTGGCCGCGCGCAATACCCACGCCGCAATTTATGACGCGCTGCGGTTGGTGAAGGATTTGTAGGCTGTGTCCGTCGGGCCAGGCACCGAGGCGCGACGGGACAACACGATTGCCTGTGGGAGCGAATTCATTCGCGATGGGTCGGCACGGGGGATGGATCTTTGTCTTCTGTACGATTTTTCGCGAATGAATTCGCTCCCACAGGATGTCATTCCCATCCAGATCTGAGGATCGATCCAGGCTCCGCGCCTACATGCCTCTGCGCGCGACCTCAGCCCCTGCCTGTACGGCATTGCCAATCAATCCTTCGAAACCCGCGTTCATCAGGCTCTGCAACGCCGCCGCCGTTACACCTTTATAGGCCACCAACGAATCGAGCAGCGCCTGGGGCTCGGTCGTGCTCAGCAACTGGCTCGCGTTGAGCACCACGCCTCGCGCTGCGTCTCGGGCAACCTCCTCTGGAATGCCGGCGTCCACAGCCTGACGAGTCAGCGCCATCATCAACAGCGCGGGAAACGCCGGCCCCGTGCCAGACAACGCACTCAGGTAGTCGATGCAGTCTTGCGTTGGCACCCGGCTCGCCGTGCCGACACACGTCAACAGACCTTGCACGTAATCGACGTCGGACGCCGACAACTCACTCGCGCAATGCCACGGCGTAAACGACTGCCGGATGTCCACCGCTGCGTTAGGCATCGCCCGCACAATGACGGATGCGCCAGTCGCGGCGCTGATCGCCTGTGATGTGACGCCCGCCATCAACGAAATCACCCGTTTGCCCGAAGCGTCCACGCTCAATGCACTGAACTGCTCGGGACGCACCGACAGGATGACGGTGTCGCTGGCGTCCACCAGCGCCTGATTGTTCGTCATCAACTGCGCACCCGCGTCCGCCAGCGGATGGCTGCCGGACCGGTTGGACAGAAACAGCCGGCCAGCGCCGACAAAGGCCGTCTCCAGCAACGCCTGCGCAAGTGCCCCGCCCAGCCAGCCCGTGCCGCCGATGATGCCCACCGAGTCAGCTCGCACCGGTTGTCTCCTCGAAGGTAGCTGCCAGCGGAACGAACTCGCCCGGCTCTTTTTCGGCGTAACCGAACTTGCCGTAAAAGCGGTCCAGCTCACGTTTCCTGGGCGCCTTGCCGGTAAAGATCGCGACGTAGTGCGGGATGCGTCGGAAACGCTCGGTGATGTCTTCGGTGGTCTTCATCGAGATGTAGCCGATCTGCGTCAGATAAATCGTTCGGGCCCGTGTGTCGGCGCCGTCCTGCTCGTAGCCGAAACGCCTGAACATGGCGGTCAGTGCGCTGATACGCGCGTCGTCCGCCGCGACGATTTCCTGAGTGACCTCCTCCGACTGCAGCGCCCAGCTGCGCACCGCGAACTCGAACTGGGAATCGAAAACCGCAGGGTTCAGCCAGCACTCGAATACGTTAAGGATCGCCTCGGTGATGTTTTCCGCGTAGCTTTCGGACTGCTTGACCATACCGCCGGTGTTCTTGTCTTTCCAACGCGCCAGCAAGGCAGCCAACAGTTGTTCGCGGTCCTGGAAGAACCAGTAGAAACTGGTGCGCGACAGATTCAGCCGCTTGGCCAGCGGCATGACGCGCACGGCGTCCACGCCTGATTCCTTCAAGGCATCGTAGGCAGCCTCCAGCCAGCCCTCGGGCGAGCCCCGCCATCCGGAGTCCTGGGTTTTGCCCCGGCTCTTACCTGATTCCGACATATGCGTGTCGCCTTTGATTGAAAACGAGTGGAGCAACTGTACGCTCATGGTCTTTTGATGTACACGGATGTACATTTGGACGACGCTCAGTCACTCGGTTTTGGTGTGCGGGATCTGTAACCGCAGGCGTACAACCTTTTTGTAGGAGACTGCAGCGAGTCAGGAACGGATGCTCAGGTCAGCAGGGACACGTCTCAAACATCCCCCACCACCGCACTCACATGAATCGCATCGTGCCGCCAATACTCCAGGTCGCAATCGATCAGCCGGCCACTCTGATCGTGGTTGACCCTGGCAATGCGCAAACCGGGACTGCCGATCGAGACTTTCAAAGCCGCCGCCGCCTCCATCGGCAGCGCCGTGGGCACCATTTCGAACCGCACCTGACCGTACCGAATGCCGTAGTGACTGGCGTACAGCTCGGTGAGTGACTGATTGAGGTCGAACTCCAGGATCTGCGGGAAATATTCGGGGTTCAGGTAATGCTCGACGTACAGCACCAAGCGCTCGTCGATGCGCCGTGCGCGGCAGATCTGGATCACGCTGGACAATGCCGGAAGCTGCAGCAAATTACAGATCGCCGCCGACGCCGGTTGCAGTCGGGCGGAAATCACCTGCGTCGCCGGCACCCGGCCTTGCGCCTGCACCATCGCGTGGAAGTGGCTACGGCGCATCAGGTCATAGGCCAGCCGAGGCGGCGAGATGAACCAGCCGCGACGCTCCTCGCGATAGATCAGCCCTTGAGCCTCCAGCTGCACCAGCGCCTCACGCAAGGTAATGCGCGTGGTGTCGAATACTTCACTAAGCTTGCGTTCGGCAGGCAATTTGCTACCGGGCAGCAACAAACCGTGCTCGATCTGCTCCTGCAGGGCGTTGCAGATGGTCGTCACCGCTCGAGGCACATCCTGGCGCATTGCGTTACCTATCTGGACTAGACCAGTGCTAAAGGGGGGCAGGATCGGCAGCGTGATGGCCCGTTTCAGTGCTCTAGAGCCTAGGCAGCGTAGATGACTGTTACGTGACAAGCCAGCGCGATCCGCTTGAAAAACCAGACAATAAAAAGAAATTAGGCTTTTTATATCAGTGAGTTGGCCATGGTCTACGCTTACCCCACAGCCGTACCGTCTGCTCGTATTCACCCCAGCAAAAGTCGGTCCAGACACGAAAGTGTCATGAGAGTGGCCTAACTTGGCTCAGGTATTGCTGACCTAGACCAACGCACCAGACATCCCAACCCGCAACGAGCATTTCACCGACCCTTTCTTATAAAACGTCGAGAAGTGCACCAAAGGAGCTTCGAATGAAACACCTTTTGCTGGCATCACTCCTGGGTTCGGCCATCGCGCTGAGCACCTCGGCCATGGCCGCCGACTCCATCAAAGATCTGGAAGCCGCCGCGAAAACCGAAGGCGCGGTCAACAGCGTGGGCATGCCCGATGACTGGGCGAACTGGAAAGGCACCTGGACCGACCTCACCGCCAAGTACGGTCTGGTGCACATGGACACCGACATGAGTTCGGCACAGGAAGTGGCCAAGTTCGATGCGGAAAAAGACAACGCCAGCGCCGACATCGGTGACGTGGGCGCCGCTTTCGGCCCCATCGCCGTGGCCAAGGGCGTGACCCAGCCTTACAAGCCGACCACCTGGGATCAGGTTCCAGACTGGGCGAAAGACAAGGACGGTCACTGGGCACTGGCCTACACCGGGACCATCGCCTTCATCGTCAACAAGAAGCTGCTGCACGGCTCTGAAGTGCCGAAATCCTGGGCTGACCTGAAGACCGGTAAATACAAAGTCACCATCGGCGACGTGAGCACCGCGGCTCAAGCGGCCAACGGCGTGCTGGCGGCATCGATCGCAATGAAAGGTGACGAAACCAACATCGCGCCAGGCCTTGCGCTATTCACCGAACTGGCCAAGCAGAAGCGTCTGGGCATCAACAACCCGACCATCCAGACCATGGAAAAAGGCGAAGTGGAAGTCGGCGTGGTATGGGACTTCAACGGCCTGAGCTACAAAGCCAAGATGGCCAACCCGGACGACTACGTCGTGCTGATCCCGTCTGACGGCTCGGTGATCTCGGGCTACACCACCATCATCAACAAATACGCCAAACACCCGAACGCGGCCAAGCTGGCGCGTGAGTACATCTTCAGCGACGCCGGTCAGATCAACCTGGCCAACGGCAACGCCCGTCCGATCCGTGCCGAGCACCTGAAGCTGCCAGCGGAAGTGCAAGCCAAGCTGCTGCCTAACGAGCAGTACAAGAACGTGACGCCAATCAAAGACCCTGCCGCCTGGGAAAAAACCTCGAAAGCCCTGCCTCAGCAGTGGAACGAGCAGGTCATCGTCGAGATGCAATAAACAAACCGCGCGCCCTTTTGTAGGAGCGCGCTTGGTCTGGGCCGCATCCGGACGATTTCGATATGACTGTGACAGCCATTTTGACTGACACACCGCAATCGTCCGGATGCGGCCCAGACCAAGCGCGCTCCTACAGGTTGTGCTGTCAACCTCCCGGAGAGGCCATGAAACACAACGTCATTCTGATCCTGCTGGACGGCCTGAGTTACAGCGTGGCGCAGCATGCAATGGGGCATTTGCTGGCGTATCGAAACGCAGGCCGCGCCGCGTTGTATAAGCTCGAATGCGAACTGCCGGCGCTTTCCCGACCGTTGTACGAATGCATCCTGACGGGCGTCGCGCCCATCGACAGCGGTATCGTGCACAACCATGTTTCACGCCTGTCCAACCAGCGCAGCGTGTTTCACTATGCCACCGCAGCGGGATTGACCACGTCCGCCGCCGCGTATCACTGGGTCAGCGAGCTGTACAACCGCAGCCCGTTCATTGCCAGCCGCGACCGCCACACCGACGACGCTGACCTGCCGATCCAGCACGGTCATTTCTACTACGTCGATCACTACCCCGATTCCCACCTGTTCGACGATGCCGAGCATCTGCGAACGGCGCATCAACCGAATTTCCTGTTCATCCACCCGATGAACATCGATGACGCCGGGCACAAACACGGCCTCGATACCCCGCAATACCGCAACAGCGCGCGCTCGGCCGACATCATCCTCGCCGAATACCTGCAGCGCTGGCTGGACGCCGGGTATCAGGTACTGGTGACCGCCGACCATGGCATGAACAACGACCGCTCCCACAACGGCATCCTGCCTGAAGAGCGTGAAGTCCCGCTGTTCGTGATCGGCGATGCGTTCAGCCTCGATCCCCAGGCCTCGCCCAGACAGACCGAGATCTGCGGGACAGTCTGCGAGCTGCTCGGCGTGCCCCACGACAAACCTGTCTGCAGAGAGGTGCTCAAGTGAGCTCACAGCGTCGCGGCAAATGGCTGGGGCTCTTGTGCCTGGTGCCCTTTGCCCTTTTTTTCATCGCGTTCCAGATCGCCCCGCTCGCCTGGGTCGCCATCAACAGCCTGTATTCGGACGCCGGCTGGGGGGTGGACAACTTCATCAAGGCCTTCAACTCGCGCTTCTACCGACAGGCCATGCAATACAGCCTGGAGATCAGTTTCTGGTCGAGTCTGATCGGCATCCTCATCGCCATCCTTGGCAGTTATTCGCTGCGCAAGGTGCCGTCACGGCTGCGTGACTTCGTCAGCGCCTTCGCCAACATGACCAGCAACTTTTCCGGCGTACCGCTGGCGTTCGCGTTCATCATTCTGCTGGGCTTCAACGGCGCGCTGACGTTGATTCTGAAGCAGGCGGGCATCATCGATGACTTCAACCTGTATTCGAAAACCGGGCTGATCATCCTCTACACCTACTTCCAGATTCCGCTCGGCGTGCTGCTGCTTTATCCGGCGTTCGACGCGCTGCGCGAAGACTGGCGCGAATCGGCTTCCCTGCTGGGCGCCAGCACCTGGGATTTCTGGCGGCACATTGGCATTCCGGTGCTGACGCCGGCCCTGCTCGGCACTTTCGTGATCCTCCTGGCCAACGCCCTCGGCGCCTACGCCACGGTGTACGCGCTGACCACCGGCAACTTCAACGTTCTGCCCATCCGCATCGCGGCCATGGTCGCGGGCGATATCACGCTGGACCCGAACATGGCCAGCGCCCTGGCGATGATTCTGGTCGGCATGATGACCCTGGTGACCATCGTTCATCAGTGGCTGTTGAAGAGGAGCTACCATGTCTCGCGCTGAACGCGGCCCCGCCGGGCTCTACCACCGCGTGGTGGTGTACATCCTGTTTCTGATCCTGCTGGCGCCTCTGCTGGGCACCTTCGTGTATTCAATTGCGACCAGTTGGTCGGCCACGATTTTGCCCGCAGGCTTCACCTACAAATGGTACGTGGCGCTATGGAGCGACCCGCGCTTCTTGATGGCGTTTGCTCAGTCGCTGATGGTCTGCGTCGGTGCGCTGATCCTGTCAGTGGTGCTGATCCTGCCCCTGTTGTTCGTGGTGCATTACCACTTCCCGAAACTCGACGCGCTGATGAATATCCTGATCCTGCTGCCCTTTGCCGTGCCGCCGGTGGTGTCGTCGGTCGGGCTGTTGCAGCTCTACGGTTCCGGCCCGCTGGCGATGGTCGGTACGCCGTGGATTCTGATCGGTTGCTACTTCACCATCGCCCTGCCCTTCATGTACCGGGCGATCACCAACAACCTGCAGGCGATCAACCTGGTCGATCTGATGGACGCAGCTCAATTGCTCGGCGCCAGTACCTTTCAAGCGGCGTTTCTGGTGGTGCTGCCTAACCTGCGCAAAGGCCTGATGATCGCCCTGCTGCTGTCGTTCTCCTTCCTGTTCGGTGAGTTCGTGTTCGCCAACCTGCTGGTCGGTACGCGCTACGAAACGCTGCAGGTCTACCTGAACAACATGCGCAACAGCAGCGGTCACTTCAACAGCGCGCTGGTGATTTCCTACTTCCTCTTCGTGTTGGTGCTGACCTGGGCGGCCAATCGACTCAACAAGGACAAAGACTGATATGAGCTTCGTCAGTGTCGAAAACCTGCAAAAGAACTACGGCAGCACAGCGGTCTTCAGCGACATCAACTGCGTGATCAACAAGGGCGAGTTCGTGACCCTGCTCGGCCCGTCCGGCTGCGGTAAGTCCACCCTCCTGCGTTGCATCGCCGGGCTGACCTCGGTCACCAGCGGGCGGATCTTTCTCGACGGCAAGGACCTGGTGCCGGTGTCGCCGCAGAAGCGCGGCATCGGCATGGTGTTCCAGAGTTACGCGCTGTTCCCCAACATGAATGTGGAGCAGAACGTCGCCTTCGGTTTACGCATGCAGAAGGTCAGCGCCGACGAAACGAAACAGCGCGTCGCCGAGGTGCTGAAACTGGTGGAACTGACCGAGTTCGCCAAACGCTACCCTCACCAGATGTCGGGCGGCCAGTGCCAGCGTGTGGCCCTGGCGCGCTCGCTGGTGACCCGCCCTCGCCTGCTGCTGCTCGACGAACCGCTGTCGGCGCTGGATGCACGCATTCGCAAACACCTGCGCGAACAGATCCGCGCGATCCAGCAGGAACTGGGCCTGACGACGATTTTCGTGACCCACGATCAGGAAGAGGCGCTGACCATGTCGGACCGGATCTTCCTGATGAACCAAGGCCGGATCGTGCAGAGCGGCGATGCCGAAACCCTGTACACCGCACCGGTCGATGCGTTTGCGGCCGGCTTCATCGGTAACTACAACCTGCTCGAACCCGACGCCGCCAGCCGCCTGATGCAGCGGCCGATCAACAGCCGAGTGGCGATTCGGCCTGAAGCGATACAGCTGAGTCTGACCGGCTCGCTGGAAGGCGAAGTGCGCAGCCACAGCCTGCTGGGCAATGTGATCCGTTATCGTGTCGAAGCGCGAGGTGTGGAACTGGTGGTCGATGTGCTCAACCGTTCGGCCAACGACTTGCACCCGAACGGCCAGCGCGTCACCCTGAGCATTGAAGATTCGGCGCTGTGTGAAGTGGCTTGAATCCAGCGCCTACCTGTAGGAGCGCGCTTGCCCGCGATTACGGCTTGGCAGGTTTATCTTCAGGACCCAAGGATTGCAATCGCGGGCAAGCGCGCTCCTACAGGGATTGCGTACGTATCACGAGAGAGGACAGCGGTAATGGCACTAGCAATATTCGATCTGGACGAAACCCTGATTCATGGCGACTGCGCCAGCCTGTGGAGCGAGCAGATGGGCCGTCTGGGCTGGGTCGATCCAGAGTCCTTCATCAAGAAAGACCATGAGTTGATGGAGGCCTACGGCAAGGGCGATCTGGCGATGGAAGACTACATGGCGTTCAGCCTCGAACCCATGATCGGTCGCACGCCTGAAGAAGTGGATTTTCTGGTAGGGCCGTGGGTCGAGGACTTCATCGAACCGATCATTTTCAGCGACGCCACCAAAGCCATCGCCGAACACCGCGCCGCCGGTGACCGCATCCTGATCATCTCGGCCTCCGGTGTGCATCTAGTCAAACCCATTGCCGAGCGGATCGGCGTCGATGAAGTGCTGGCCATCGACCTGGACATCGCCCACGGCGTCTACAGCGGCAAGACCCAAGGCGTGCTGACCTACCGCGAAGGCAAGATCACCCGCTTGATGGAGTGGCTGGATCAGGAAGGCGAAAACCTCGAAGGCGCCAGTTTCTATTCAGACTCACGCAACGACCTGCCGCTGTTGCAGAAGGTCGATTTCCCCCACGTGGTGAACCCCGATCCGGTGCTGCGTGAGACCGCGCAGAACGCCGGCTGGCCGATTCACAGCTGGACGTAAGTCGGCACAGGCTACGTCGATCGGCCGCCTTGAGGACCTATCAGAACAGAGAGGTTCGGGGCGTGCCGACACGGTTTCCGACCAAAGGAGGCCGTGCCGGTCAATAAATCCAGGGGCACTGTCATTTCTGACAGCTTTCAAACGCACGGTTTGGGTTTATAAAAGGCCGAGCCACGGTCTTGTCCATGCAGTCCAGCGAATACGTTGAGGTGACCGACCCTACGGCTCGTCACGCGGCGCCACGGAATGTGCGTCGCCCTGCATAGGAAGTGCTCAGCATGCCTCAGATTCGTCAACGCACCACCGGCCATGACCTCAGCGCAAGCAAAGGTGACCTCTCTACGACGCCCTCCATACTCACGCCTCTCACGCCCAAGGAACATGAAGTGCTGCACTGGGGATCACTGGACAAATCCTCATGGGAAATTGCACAGATCCTGGGCTGCACCGAGGCCACGATCAACTTTCATTTCAGCAACATTCGACGCAAGTTCAACGTGTACTCACGCAGTGCGGCAGTGCTCAAGGCTATTAAACTGGGGTTGATTGAGTTGTAGGTGTTGGGTTCCAGGTTAATCGCCGCATGTTCGGGAAACCGTTGGAAGGAAGGGGAGCAGCCGCTCATGAACGGCTGCGCTTTTGCTTTGCGACCAAGGCACGTAGAACCCTTTTTGGCTTACCAGCACGGATCCTGTACTCGCTCTTTCTTTCTGTAACCGGGATATCATCAGACGGCCTTCTTGAGTTCATCTTTTTCTGCTGATATGAAGCTACTTCCGCGGGATCTGCCTTAAAAAATAACCTATGTCGCCCAATACAGCTCGAGGAGTTCCGGGTTTCCCGGCGAAGGGTTGGAGTTTTGCCATTTAATGAACTCGACGAGCAGATCCGCGTTCCAGACGCCGGCAGGCAGCAGGTTTTCTTCCCCTCCGTGTATGTCCGGCAGGATCGCAGGAATGCGGGGCGGATCGAGATCTACGGTATCGTCGCTTTCTTCTTTGAGCATGACGTAAACACCTCTTGAACAGGATGTGGACAGGCACCGAAAACACGCCAAATCGTGCCTCATCATGACCATTTAAAAGGGCTTGATACGGGGTGAATACTCTTAGAAGTGATAGGTTGACACCGCCCCGTCAGGCGATCTTTTTCCAATAAAAAAGGGAAGGTTTTCCAACCTTCCCTTTGGCTTAATGGATGCCTGTTTCTACCAGTTGTAACGAACGCCGATGTTTGCGCCCCACGGCTGATCGACCTTGCTGCCACTGCTGTAATCGAAGTCGGCGTGCACCTGCATCGTCTCAGTGACCGACATCGCCACCCCAGCGCCGAACTCGACACGGGAACCTGAAAGGTCGTTGTTGAACGAGTTGTCATTGACCGAGACGCTGTTATTGCTGGCGAACTCATGGGCCCAGGCGGCCCGTACATAAGGCTGAATCACCTTGCCGTCGCCCAGATCAAAATTACGCCCGGCCGTGCTGCCGACCTTGCCCAGCAGCGAGTGGGTGCGGTCCCCGTCGGCTTGCATGCCGTTATCCAGATCGTACTGTTTGCCCTGAATCACCACACCCGACAGTTGCGTGAAGGGTTCGACGAAATAACCGTCATCCAGCGCGATGTGGCGACCGAACTCCAGCGAGGCCCCCAGCGCATCGTTGTCGTAATCGCCCTTGGCGCGCTGACCGTCGCTGAGCGTGACCTTGCTCTCGTTATTGAAGCGGTTGAACTTGAGCACGCCGTCGAAGTAGTAACCCGTTTGGGCGTCGAGCCAGGTGGCATACGTGCCCATGTAATAACTGTCGACCGTGCCCGTGGAGCCTTTACGCAGGTCCAGATCGGACTTGCTGTAACCGGCCATGACGCCGATCAGCCATTGCCCGTCACCGTAAGGCAGCGGCGCATCGGCACCCAGGCTGAAACCCTGCTGCGTCTGACGGTAACCCACGCCGCTGCTGGTCGACACGTCGAACTTGTTGCCATACGAACGCACCCAGCCGCCGGCCTGACCACCGTTGAGGCGCAACTCGCCCATCCGCGTGCGCAAACTGGTCAATTCGCCATACCAGACGGTTGGCGCGGCATTGAACAGCGCAAGCACCGATTGAGTGCCGGGGCTGATGGTTTTGGTGCTGGCGTCGAGGAACCAGTCATTGCCCACACGCGCCAGGTCGTAGGAGTAGGTCCCCAGGTCCACGGGGCCGCCCAGCAACGAGAATTGCGCGCCGCCTGCTTCAATGTGGGCCACGTGCAGGCTGGTCTGAGCCAACGGGTCGGCGCCGCTGCTTCGGATGCGCAGGTCATGGTTGCCCTCGGCAGTGCCGGTCACGTCGAGAAAGTCGACCTTGCCTTCGGCGAAGTTGGCTTCCATGTCGAAGATGCCGTTACCGGACAGATTGGCCACCGACAGCACGTAGAAATCGCCGGGTTGACCGAAACGCACAACGCCACCGTTCATGGCCAGGTTACCGATCTGGCTGTCTTGCACCAAGGCCCACTCGGCGTTGCTGTTGATCGCCAGGTTTTGCACATTGTCCAGACGCCCGGTGAGGGTCGCGGCGTTTTGGAGTGTCAGGTTGGCTGTGCCTGCGGCATCGACCACCACATCCCCGACAAGCTGACTGTTATCGACCACCATGTTGGCAGTGGTATTGGCGCCGACATCGAGCATCACACCGTTGCTGCCCACCAGGGTCGAGCCGTTGCGCACGTTGATATCGGCGGTGGTCGCCCCTCCGCCGGTGGCGACTGTTGTGATGGCTGCCCCGTTTAGCCCCTCCACTCGGGTGCTGTCCAGATCAAGCTGACCGCTGCCCACTCTCGGGTTGTCATTGCGAAGTCGAACGCCGTCGGTGCCTCCCGTGATCGAACTGTTGACCGCAGACAGCGTGCCGTCCAAAACCTCTGCGCCCAAACGGCCAGCGGTCACCTCGGTGTTCAGCAATGAAACAGAGCTGTCGGTGCTGATCACGATTCCCCGATTTCCGGCGGTGATGGTGCTGTCGCTGACTTGCGCCTGGCTGGTCGGGCTGTTCCCGAGCAGGCGGGCCGCGGTCAGACCGGTAACGTCGCTGCCGATCTGGCTATTGGTGATGGTGGCCTGCGACCCAGTCAACTGGACGCCAGTCCCCGTCGCATTGACCGTCGTCCCGGTCAGGTTAACTGTGGCGCCGGTTGTGGTGGTAATGCGCTGCGTCGTCGCGCCGTTAGCGTTCAGTTGAGCACCGGCCGCAAGCTGGTATTCATCGGGCGCCGTATTGGCGTCGATGGCCAGTGCGTCACCAGGCCCTACAATCGTCAGCGCCTGCGCTGTCTGGCTAAAGGTGGACAGGGGCACCAGTGAAGCCAGCGTGAAGATAAAAGGAAAGCTTTTGAGTGCAGCGAAATTGCGGTGGTCCATCATAAACACCTTGCTCGGAGTGACGGGCAATCGGCTCTTCCAATGTAGGATGAAACTCTACGGCCCGGTGGAAAGGCCGGGAGATTACAAGCATCCACACGCGCAATAAGTAGGACATGTCCTATAAATACGTATCTCTATTCCTACAGTAGTCTCTGTTGTCGGAATTGACAGGCCGAGGGCCGCAGCGCGTTCAACGCAGCAGCCCTGTAACTCAAGCGCGGTCTGTTAAGGGACGGGGGGGGGATTGGACAGCTGCTGTTGGCGTTATACATCCCGACGTCCTTGCTATCGATTCTGGATGTAAAGGTCTCACCGCCAATGGTGAAGGTGTACCAGGTTTCACCCCTGCCATCGGTGTTGCCTGGCTCATACGTCGGCAGTATTTTGTCTTCGTATGGCCGCACCCTCCAGATAAAGCCGGTCGCCGGAGTAGCAGTGCCCAGCGTGATGTCAACGTCCATTTCTGCACCGGGAATGGGGGACGAGGAGAGATCGCGGTCAGGATAAGCACGCCAGTGGACGGTGACTGTGTCGCCGTCGTTCAGGCCGTAACGCGTGAGGTCGGGGACCTGCACGCGAATGGCAGGACACATAGCCGATGAAGATCGGCCCGTCACCGAGTGCGGTCAGGGAAGCGCCTGGGACAGTGACCTTCTGACCCGTCTGGATCGTCGAGCCTTGGTCCACAGGCGCATTACCGGGAGGGTCTGTAGGGACTGTGTTGTCGACATAAACATAATATTTATCCCCCAGTTGCCAGTCACCGTAGTCAGGCAAATCACCTACAAGGCTGCCGCCCGCACCGGTCAGATAGGCATCGGTTACGTCAGTCACGGGAAAGGTGAGGATACCGGGTTCATCAGGCCGCCATGGCTCCGTTCTATCGACGATCAGGGGCAGCGGGAATGAGACAGCCGGGTCACCGTTGGTTAGCAAAACCCGGAAGCGAAGGGTGTACGGACCATCGCCTCGAAACTCGGTTAACGGGACACTCATTGAGGTTATCGGAAACGTAGTCGGGAAGCTGATGTCCAGTGTCTCAACAATCCGATATTCGCCATCAGCGATCGGCGGTGTGCCATCAGCCCATTCCAAGAAAATTCTGTTGGTATCGCCGGGCGCTTCTGGCGAGTTTTCCCACTTTTCAAGGGTGACTTGCAGCGGTGCGTTCAGCACATTGGAGTCAAGCGTTCCGTCCGCCGGGTCGATAATGCCAGCCACTTCAGGCGGATCCAGGGTAATAACCGGATCCTGCATAATATTGGCCCCACCGCCCGAGACGGCAGAAGTCCCTGGTGCTGCAGCCCTGCGCGCCTTTCTGGCTGCGACTTCCGCTCTATCTCGCTTGACCTTGGCGGCCTTGTACGCCTGCCTGGTTTCATCTCCCTTGGCGACCTTTTCTGCTTTTTTCTGCGTCGTATCCTTCATGTCATGCTTCCTCGCGATCCATTCGTGGAGGTCAGGTAAAACCAGCAGCATGAACGACAAACAACGGCATCAGGTCAGTCGAACGGTGCTGCCAGCGGGGCAACGTCGACCTTTAGTGGATACCGATTTAAAAGCGCGAGGTACTGTCAGAAATGATAGGTTTGTGCCCCGTTCGTCGGGCGTCATCCGCCACGTTCGCGGGCACAAACCTTAAGTGCGGGTTCGGCCTAAACCAGCCCTTCGTTGATGATCAACACCACTTTGCCCGACACCTGATTGGTCGCCAGTTCGGCGTACGCCGCTTCGGCTTCGCTGATCGGGAAACTGCGGGCCAGTTGCGGCTTGAGCCGGCCTTCGGTGAACAGCGGCCAGACGTGCTGACCCAGATCGCTGAGCAGGTCGGCCTTGAACTGATCGTCACGGCTGCGCAGGGTCGAGCCCAGGATCTGGATGCGCTTGCCCAGCACCTGCGCGAAATCCAGTTCAGCCTTGCGCCCGCCCATCAAACCGATCAACACCAGGCGTCCGTCAGTGCCGAGCACTTTCAAATTGAGCGCGGCGTAATTGGCGCCCACCGGGTCGAGAATCACATTGAACGGTGCGAAATCGTTCAAGCCGTCCAGACTTTCACCGCGAATCACGCCGCCCTGCGCGCCGAGCGCTTCGCAGTACGCCAGTCGCTCAGCCGAACCGACACTGACCCAACAAGGGTTGCCAAACGCCTTGCACAGCTGAATGGCGGCTGAACCAACCCCACTTGCTCCTGCGTGCAGCAACACTTTTTCGCCGGGCTTGAGACCGGCCAACTGAAAAAGATTTAGCCAGGCCGTTGCATAGACTTCCGGAATGCCAGCGGCTTCATGCAACGACATACCCGCTGGTACGGGTAAAACATGCCGTGCGTCGACGACCACTTCTTCGGCCATCGCACCGCCCGCAACCAGCGCACAGACGCGGTCTCCTACCTTCCATGACGTGCCGGACCCCACTTCAGCGATCACACCGGAACACTCCATTCCAAGGATTTCCGTGACGCCCGGCGGTGGCGGATAAAGCCCCGCGCGTTGCAGCAGATCGGCGCGATTAAGCCCCGCCGCAGCGACCTTAATGCGAACTTGCCCCACATCGAGCGTCGGTGATGGCTGTTCAACCCATTCCACGTGACCTTCAACGCCTTGCAATGCTTTCACGGTGCCTCCATAGTGAGTTCTGACTGAGCCAGCGTGCAGAAAAGCATTCTGGCTTTCTTGCATTATGCGACCGAGTTTCGGGTCAGAATCGTGAAAGCGTCACGAGCGAAGGCAAGACAAGGCAAAAACAGGCGGGAAGCGGAGTTTAGGTGTTCTAAATGAGCATTTCCCGCCTGTTTTTAACGCAGTATTGTCGAGCGCAGTAGCTTTCACGAATCTGAACGGAACCGGCGACCTCTAAGACGGCCTACTATGCGTTATCAATTGTCCCCGCGTCGAATCAGCATGAAGCAATTATTGCCCAGCACCACCCTTGCATTACTCATTGGCCTGGCCGCATTGCCGATGTCAGCCAGCTCATTTGCAGCCAACAGCTGGGACAACCTTCAGCCTGATCGCGATGAGGTCATCGCCAGCCTGAACGTCGTGGAGCTGCTTAAACGCCATCATTACAGCAAGCCGCCGCTGGACGACAAGCGTTCGGAAATCATCTATCAGAGCTATCTGAAACTGCTGGACCCCGCGCGCAGCTATTTCCTGGCCAGTGACATCGCTGAGTTCGACAAATGGCGTTTTCAGTTCGACGACTTCCTCAAGAGCGGCGACCTGAACCCGGGATTCACTATCTACAAGCGCTACCTGGACCGCATCAAGTCGCGTCTGGATTTCGCGCTGGCCCAATTGAGTAAAGGCGTCGACAAGATCGACCTGAACACGCAGGAAACCCTGCTGGTTGATCGCAAGGACGCCCCTTGGCCAAAGAACGAAGCCGAACTGGATGACCTGTGGCGCAAGCGCGTCAAGGACGAGGTTCTGCGCCTGAAGATCGCGGGCAAAGACCCGGCGAAGATTCAGGAAACCCTGACCAAGCGCTACAAGAACCAGCTGGCGCGTCTGGGTCAGACCCGCAGCGAGGACATCTTCCAGGCGTACCTGAACACCTTCGCGATGTCCTACGATCCGCACACCAACTACCTGTCACCTGACAGCGCGGAAAACTTCGACATCAACATGAGCTTGTCGCTGGAAGGCATCGGTGCCGTCCTGCAAAGCGACAACGACAACGTCAAGATCGTGCGTCTGGTTCCCGCCGGCCCTGCCGCCAAGACCAAACAAGTGGCGACGGCTGACAAGATCATCGGCGTCGCCCAGGGCGACAAAGAGATGGTCGACGTGATCGGCTGGCGTCTGGACGAAGTGGTCAAGCTGATCCGTGGTCCGAAAGGCTCGGTGGTGCGTCTGGAAATCATCCCGGCGAGCAACGCGCCGAACGATCAGACCACCAAGATCGTGTCGATCACCCGCGAAGCCGTGAAGCTCGAAGAGCAAGCTGCCAAGAAGTCGATCCTGCACCTGAACCAGGACGGCAAGGATTACAAGCTCGGCGTGATCGAGATCCCTGCGTTCTACCTGGACTTCAAGGCCTACCGCGCGGGCGATCCTGAGTACAAGAGCACCACCCGCGACGTGAAGAAACTGCTGACCGAGTTGCAATCGGAGAAAGTCGACGGCGTGGTCATCGACTTGCGCAACAACGGCGGTGGTTCGCTGCAGGAAGCCACCGAGCTGACCAGCCTGTTCATCGACAAAGGTCCGACCGTGCTGGTGCGTAACGCAGACGGCAAGGTCGACGTGCTGGAAGACGAGAACAGCGGCGCATTCTACAAAGGCCCGATGGCGCTGCTGGTCAACCGTCTGTCCGCCTCGGCTTCGGAGATTTTCGCTGGCGCCATGCAGGACTATCACCGCGCGCTGATCATCGGTGGCCAGACCTTCGGCAAAGGCACCGTGCAGACCATTCAGCCGCTGAACCACGGCGAACTCAAACTGACACTGGCCAAGTTCTACCGGGTTTCCGGTCAGAGCACCCAGCATCAGGGCGTTCTCCCGGACATCGCCTACCCGTCGATCATCGACACCAAGGAAATCGGCGAAAGCGCGCTGCCAGAAGCGATGACCTACGACACCATCAAGCCTGCCATCAAGCCGGCGGTGGACCCGTTCAAACCGTTCCTGGCCCAACTGCAATCGCGCCACGACGTGCGTTCGGCCAAAGACGCCGAGTTCGTGTTCGTCGAGCAGAAGCTGGCGCTGGCCAAGAAACTGATGAGCGAAAAAACCGTCAGCCTGAACGAAGCCGAGCGTCGCTCCGAGCACGCCGATGTCGAGAGCAAGCAACTGGTGATGGAAAATACCCGTCGCAAGGCCAAGGGCGAAGAACCGCTTAAAGAGCTGAAGAAAGAAGACGAAGACGCGCTGCCGGTGGATGACGACAAGACCAAACCGGAAGACGACGCTTACCTGGCCGAAACTGGGCGAATCCTCATCGATTACCTCGGCCTGAGTGGTTCCGTCGCAAAAAAGTAAAACCGTGATCGGCTCGTCATGAAAGATGACGAGATGGTGGCAAATCGTCATCAAACAGTCATGAATCTGTCGTGAAATACGGGGGCTCGGCGCTACAGGCGTCGAGCCCCTTTTTCTTGCCCCGAGATTGCCATGACCGTGACCGAACAGCTGAGCGCATTGAGTGCGATTCTGACTCACCGCGACTTGTCCAGTCTGTTCCAACCGATTGTGTCGCTGTCAGACCGTCGTATTCTCGGCTACGAAGCCTTGACCCGAGGTCCGTCCAACAGCGCGCTGCACTCCCCTGTCAGTCTGTTTGCCGTGGCCCGCCAGGCCGGTCGCCTGAGCGAACTGGAACTGGCCTGTCGCGAGTCCGCCTGTCGTCGCTTCAGCGAGCAGAAGCTGGAAGGCAAACTGTTCCTGAACATCTCGCCCGAATCGCTTCTGGAGCCTTCGCACCCACCGGGGCGCACGCTTCAGCTTTTACAGCGCTATGGCATTCCGCCGAGCCAAGTGGTGATCGAACTCACTGAGCAGACGCCCACCGATGATTTTGGCTTGCTGTACAACGCGCTTTACCACTACCGCGACATGGGGTTTTCGATTGCGCTGGATGACCTGGGCGCCGGCTACTCGAGCCTGCGGCTGTGGTCCGAATTGCGTCCGGACTACGTCAAGATCGATCGCCACTTCATCGACGGCATTCATCAGGATGCCGTGAAGCGCGAATTCGTCGGCTCCATGTTGCAGATGGCCAAAGCCTCGCGGGCACTGGTCATCGCCGAGGGCATCGAGCTGCAAGAAGAGCTGGCGGTGCTGATCGACATGGGCGTCGAGCTGGTCCAGGGCTATTTGCTGTGCCGCCCGCAAGAACACCCGCCGCGCGATGCCCGTGCGCTGCTGCCCAAGATCGACCCCACGGCGGTGGTGCTGACTGAAGAAGGCAGCGACCTGAGCGCACTCCTCAACTCGGTGCCCGCGGTGCAGCAAACCACGCCGACCGCCGCAGTGCTGGAAGCCTTTCGCAAGCAGGCGAACCTTAATTCTCTGGCGGTGCTGGATGACCAACAGCACCCGATCGGCATCGTCCACCGGCACACCTTGTCGGACGTTCTCCTGCAGCCGTTCGCGACCGAGATCTACGCGCGCAAGCCCATCAGCCGGCTGATGAGCGACGACTTCCTTGCGGTGGAATTGAGCCAGTCGTTGCAACAGGTCAGCCGATTGATCACCAGCCGCGCGCGGCAACGCATCGAAGAAGATTTCATCATCATGCAGCACGGCGTGTATCTGGGGCTGGGCCGGGTGATCGACGTTCTCAAGCTGATCACCGAGCTGAAGATCCAACAAGCCCGCTACGCCAATCCACTGACCCTGCTGCCGGGCAACGTGCCGATCCAGCAGTGCCTGACGCGCCTGCTGCAACAGGGCCGCGAGTCGATGATCTGCTACGTCGACATCGACAGCTTCAAACCCTTCAACGACATCTACGGTTACGGCCGGGGCGATGAAGTGTTGTTGTGCCTGGCGCAATGCCTGAACGACCGCATCGATCCCAGCCGCGACTTCGTCGGCCATATCGGGGGCGACGATTTCCTGATGGTGCTGGGCTCAGACGACTGGCGCAAACGTTTGAACCTGCTGCTGGAAGATTTTCAGAACCAATGCCGACGCTTCTACCGCGCCGAGCATCTGGAAGCGGGCTGCTTCGTCGCCCTCAACCGCCAGGGTCAACGCCAGGAATTTGCGCTGCTGTCGTTGTCGATCGGCGTGGTGCACCTGCACCCAGAGGTCTGCAGCAGCCTGGACGCCAGCCAACTGGCCGAACTCGCCTCACAGGCCAAACACCACGCCAAAGACGTAATCGGCGCCAGCGTGCATGTGATCGACACGCTGGCGGTGGAAGTGATGGCTGCGTTGAATCAGGCGATTTCGGGGAGTTGATCCCCATCGTCGCGCGGTGTCAGACACCCTATACGTTCCAGCGCCACCGCATTCGCCAGCAAGCCGGCTCCTACAGACTGCTGCCTTATTCAAACCCAGATTGCATCCCACAAAGAGTAGTCATGAACCCGCCTGACCAGCCCCGCGCGTAACGGATTGGCAAGGATATAGCGAGCGACCGTCAGTACATCTTCTTCTCGTCTAAGAGCCCGATCATGAGCCTCTTTGCCAGAATTGGCCTGATCGTTTCAGGTGCGCATTGATGTTGCGGGCCGCACGGGATTTGGTTGCCAATGCCAGGGTAGAAAGGTCGCTGTGTCTAAGGTCAATTAGCCAGTGAAAATGATCCGGCATCACGACCCAGGCTAATGACTCTACCCAGCAGTCCAATTGCGCCTGACGAAATTGATGCACCAACAACCGCCCCGCTCTTAGATCATTAAAGAACGGTTCACGGTTATAAGTGACGGCGGTTATCAGATAGATCTGGTCGTTTTGAGAGTAACGACCGCTGCGAAGTTGAGCGCCATGGTAGATCTCTGTCATTCGCTTGCTCTTTGTCGGATGAGAAGACAAAAAGCGTACAGCGGCGAGTTCAAACTGGTGTTAACGATCTGCTTCAGGATGTGAATGCCCCGCCGTGCTCGCCCGATCGCGGCGGTTAAACCCATCGTGTCGGCGTATCTTCATGGTCCCTGACGCCGGATGCCTGTAGGAGCCGGCTTGCTGGCGAACGCGGTGTGTCAGCCAACATCGATGCAGCTGGACTGACACGATTTCGCAGTTACGGGCAGTGAACGACTTAAGATTTACTCCGGCTTCGCCTCTTCCGGGTACTCGAACTCGAACACGCGGACCACTTCAGAGGCATGCCACGACGCTGCGGCGACGCCGTCGGAGGGGCCTGAAAAACGTCCGAGGCGTTCGGCGCATTCGAAGAAGCCGGTGCGTGGCAGGCGGCTGGCGCCCTGGCTGATGACCAGCGAACTGCGCAACGGTTGTTCGACGCGCGCGTCGAGGGCGGCCAAGTGTTCAAGGGCCGCGGTCAGGGTTTGCATGGCCGGAGTGGGGAGTTGCAGGCGTTCCAGGAGCGCGCGGTAAGTCACCAGATGACGTTGCCGACGCGCCAGATCCAGCTCAGCCAACAGCGCGTCCCAATGCTGACGGCTGATGCGCACGCTCACGGCTCACCTCGCCAGCCAGGGACGCCTAACTCCCAGGCCAGGCTTCGTCGAATAGCCGCGTCCGGCTGGCGCGTGCCGTTCTCGATCAACGCCAGGTACGAAGGACTGATACCCACTGCGCGAGCAAGTTGCGCCAGCTCAAGCCCCTTGGCCTGACGCAGCGGGCCTAACTGATCAAAAGAGGGATAGTCGTTGGAAGCAGAAGCGGCTGAATCGACAGGCTGAGCAACGCAAGCGGGATTCTGCGACTGGACGCCGCCAGCCGCCTGCAACAACGCCTGATACTGCGCCCAAGGCAGCACCGCGTATTCCGGCTCTCCATCGCGAGAAATAACCTGAAGATCCATACCACCCCCTGTAGGACAAAAAACCGTTTCTTGTAGTCTTTTTCTTTGTATTGGCGGCATCTTAACAGTGGATGGGCAGAACTTGCGTGCACCTGATCGACACGGCTTTCTCAGATGCGACTTTTTCCGAAGGTTTTTTGGATCAATCTTTCTTTTCTTGCTCCAGCAACCTCGGTGTTGGCGGCAACCGCTCGACCACCGCCAGTTTCTCGGGGTTCTGACGCGCACGCCAAGCACGGAACGCATTGAGCTCGGCCTCGAGGTTTTTCATTACCCAAGCCAGAACGGCGATGTCATCGAGCATGCCCAGACCGGGTATCCAGTCGGGAATCGCATCCAGCGGACTGAGGAAATACATCAGCCCCGCTACCACCGACAAGATTGCCTTGCCACTGATGGCGCGATACTCGCCCCGCCAGTAGGCCAGACAGAGCGCCTGAAGCAGTTTCAGATCGTCCTTGAGCTTTCCTAACCGGTTGCCTTCACTGGCAGCCTTGCCCGCCACAGCGAACAACAAAGCGGGCAACCGGCCTGCCGCCATCAGCCGCTTGGCCATGGGCAGGTAACGAATGAAGTTCCAGGGTGCTTTCATATTCACTCCAGCGATATCGATAAAAATCGACCTGACGGTCAATCGCTACGGTGGGAAGACCCCTCATCCAAACAGGGAGCCTCACGCAAACAAGGTTATCCACACAAATTGTGGATAACCTTGTGAACAGACCCGCTATTCGGCGCTGGAGCGCCCGTGCCATAGGGGTTTTGCTTAAATCGCGCGTTTTTTACTCATATCACCAAACGTAAAAACCGTTGACTTGGGTGGATGTCGAGGCTATCGAGCCTTGCTTTAAGACTCTGCGTATCGACAAAAAATCTCGACATTTGCCCGGTCCGCCAACGGTATTGGGACTCTAGCCACCCTGCCCGGTTCGATTTCTTTTCGACAAAAATGAAAATGCCCCGTCTAGACGGGGCATTTCGTACAAGCGGCAATCGAGGTGTCGATTACTTCTTGGCTGCAGGCTTCGCAGGTTCTGGAGCCGGTGCAGCGTCTTCTTCCTCGTCCGCGCCGGCAGCGCCGCCAGCGGCGTCGTTACCTGCAGCAGCCGGGTCCTTGATACCCAGCAGTTCCAGATCGAATACCAGCACCGAGTTGGCCGGAATCATCGGGCTTGGGCTTTGCGCGCCGTAAGCCAGTTCGCTAGGAATGTAGAGCTTGATCTTCTCGCCGACGTGCATCAGTTGCAGGCCTTCCACCCAACCCGGGATGACACCGCTGACCGGCAGATCGATCGGGCTACCGCGCTCAACCGAACTGTCGAACACTTTGCCGTCAGTCAGCTTGCCTTCGTAGTGAACGGTCACGACGTCAGTAGGCTTGGGTACCGGACCGTCAGCCTTCTTGATGATTTCGTATTGCAGGCCGGAAGCGGTGGTGGTGACTTCCTTGCGCTTGCCGTTTTCTTCGAGGAATTTCTTGCCAGCAGCTGCCGACTCTTCGCTCATTTTGGCCATGCGCTCTTCAGCACGCTTCTGCAGCTCGCCGAAGGCTGCGACCAGCTCTTCGTCTTTGAGCTTCTGCTCTTTCTTGCCGACGGCGTCTTCGATACCCAGCGCTACGGCTTTGGAATCCAGATCGTCCATGCCCTCTTGAGCCAGGCTTTTGCCCATGTTCAAGCCGATGCCGTAAGAGGCTTTTTGTGCCGGGGTTTTCAGCTCTACTGTGCTGGCTTGCTTATCGCAGCCCGCGAGTACCAGACCGACCAGGGCAATCGCCGCTGCCAACCGATGCTGTTTCATCCTGTTTCCTTGTTCATGCGCCAATAGGGCAAACGAGTAAAGCCGCGAGCTTATCAGGCCGCCGCGATCAATGGCTACCGGCATGAGAGGGGGAAAAGGCAGATAAGTTCAGGTAACCAAAGGTTTTCTTGTTCCATCGAGAAAACCGTTCAGTTTTGGTTCAGGCCACTGTCAGAAAAAAGCATTTCGGGCGCAGGAATCGTCCGGCCGCGGTAAACGCAGGAGATGCCGTCACGGTTCACTATTTCGCAATAAAGCACTTTTCAGCCGCGCATTTATGCCCTCTTCGCGCATGGACAAGCCAGTACATTAAGTGAGCATGGTCCCGCAGAGCGACCGATAACAAAACCTCCAGCTCGCTTATGAAATCTGCCAACCATCCGGAGTCTTCACATGAATAAAACGCGTAGCAAAGTTTTCAGACTGGCGAGCCTGGCGCTGCTGATCGGTGGCACCTCTCAGGCGTTTGCCGAAGACATCACATTCGTGTCCCAGGGTGGCGCCTATCAAGAAGCCCAGAGCAAGGCGATCCTGGAACCCGCGGCAAAACGACTGGGGCTGACGCTCAAGCAAGACAGCTCGCCCAAGGCATACCCCGTCATCAAAACTCAGGTCGAAAGCGGCAAGGTCACGTGGGATGTGGTGGACCTGCCCACCGGTGACTGCATTCGCGGTGAGGCCGAAGGTCTGTTCGAAAAACTCGACCCGAGCCTGATCCCTAACGCCGCACAGTTGCCCGCCAATCTGAAAGATGACTACAGCGTCGGCTACATCAGCTATTCCACCGTGCTTGCCTATCGCACCGATGCGTTCAAAGGCAAGGAAGCGCCCAAGACCTGGGCCGATTTCTGGGATACGAAAAAATACCCCGGCCAACGCTCGCTGCGTAACCTGCCTCGCCCTACGCTGGAGATAGCGCTGATGGCCGACGGCGTGCCCGCCGATAAACTCTATCCGCTGGACGTCGACCGGGCCTTCCGCAAGCTTGAGCAAATCAAACCGGACATCGCGACCTGGTGGACATCGGGTGGCCAGTCCGCAAAACTGATCAGCGACGGGGAAGTGGACATGATCCAGGCCTGGAACGGTCGCATCAGTGCGGTACAGGCCGCAGGCGCGCCAGTGGCGTTCGATTACAATCAGGGCGTACTGGAAACCAACTCGCTGTGCGTGCTCAAAGGCACCCCGCACAAGGCGGCTGCGATGAAATTCGTCAATGAAGCCATCGACGCAAAGCTGCAGGCCGCGCTGCCGATGATCATCGATTACGGCCCGCTGAATCCGGAAGCTTTCAAGACCGGCGTGATACCGGCCGAGCGTGAAGCCAAGCTGCCGTCGGCTCCGGAAAACCTGTCGCGCCAGGCGCTGCTTTCCGCCCAATGGTGGGCGTCGGATGCGGGCGTCAAAGCCGAAGAGCGCTGGCTGTCCTTCGTTCAGAAAAAGTAATGGGAGGACCTATGTCCAATGCATATCTCGCCAAATCCCTGCCTGACTCCAGCGATCCGCTTGCGCCGCCGTTGACCAGCGAACACGCGCTGGCACGTGAGGAGCGCAGGGAAAACACCTCGATGCTGTTGCTGCTCACGCCGGCGCTGGTGATGGTGGTGGTTCTGCTGATCATGCCGCTGTGCTGGCTGGCGTTTCAATCCGTTCAGACCGAAGAGGGATTTTCCCTGGCCAACTACGCCAGGATTTTTCAGGAGACGATCTACTGGGACACGTTTGCGCTGACCTTCAAGATCAGTTTCCTGGTCACGATTCTGTCCATCTTCATGGGCTTTCCCATTGCCTACGCCGCGTCGCGACTTCATGGCTTCTGGGCCAATCTGGTGTTGATCTGCGTGATCTTGCCGTTCTGGACCAGCGTGCTGGTGCGCTCTTACGCCTGGCTGGTGCTGCTGCAGCGTCGCGGCCTGGTCAACCAGACACTGATTGACCTGGGCATCATCGATCAGCCGCTCAACCTGATGCACAACACCACCGGCACCGTGATCGGCACGTTGCATGTGATGCTGCCTTTCATGGTCCTGCCGCTGTATTCGGTCATGAAGAAGATTCCGCAAGACCTGATGCAGGCTTCGGAGAGTCTGGGCGCCAAACCCTTCTATACCTTCCGCCGGGTGTTTTTGCCGATGGCCGCCCCGGGGATCATGGCGGGTTCCATTCTGGTGTTCGTGATCTGCCTGGGCTTTTTCATCACCCCTGAACTGCTGGGCGGTGGTCGCACGATCCTGGTGTCGATGCTGGTGCAACGCAACGTCGAGCTTTACCACGCCTGGGGCGCGGCCAGCGCAGTCGGCCTGGTGCTGCTGTTCGTGGTGTTCCTGATCTTCTGGGGCATCAACCGCTTCATCCCCATCGAACGCATTCTGGGAGCGCGCTAAATGAACCTGCTTGCCAACCTGCGTCACCTCAAACTCTCGCACCTGCTGTTCACGGTGGTGGTGGCCGCGATCCTGTTGTACCTGATCATCCCCGTGCTGATCGTCGTCCCGATGTCGTTTTCCGAAGCGCGCTTCTTGCAGTTCCCGCCCAAGCAGTGGTCATTCCACTGGTACGAAGCGTTCTTCAACAGTGTGGAGTGGATGTCGGCCGCACGCGTCAGTCTGATCACCGCGTTTTTCACCATGGTAATCAGCCTGCCGATCGGCATGGCCGCAGCGTACGCCATCAACAATTCGAGCCTGAAGATCGTGCGCACGCTGCAGATTATTCTGCTGCTGCCGATGATGGTCCCCATCATCCTTATCGCGGCGGGAGTGTTCTTCGTTTACGCACGCGTAGGTCTGATCAGCACCATGACCGGGCTGGTGCTGGCGCACATCATGCTGGCGCTGCCTTACGTGATCATTGCGCTGCTGGCGGGGTTGCGTAACTTCGACATGTCTCAGGAAATGGTTGCCCGCAGCCTGGGCATGAACCGCTTTCGGGCGTTCCTGGCCGTGACCCTGCCGCAGATCAAACCGAGCGTGGTCTCGGCCACGCTGTTTGCCTTCATCACCTCCCTGGATGAAACCGTGGTGGCCCTGTTCATCTCCGGCGGCGACAACCAGACCCTGACCAAGCGCATGTTCACGGCCCTGCGCGACGAGATCGACCCGACCATCGCGGCCATCAGTTCGATCCTGATCCTGGCGTCGTTGATCCTGGTGGTGATTGCCGGGCGCAACAAGCAGGGTTGAGACCCTCGCGACTGTAGGAGCGCGCGTGCCCGCGATCGCGGTGTGTCAGTCAATCTTTTTCTCGCTGACACGCCGCAATCGCGGGCACGCGCGCGCCTACAAGGGCCGTCGTGTTTCGGCCCCAGCACAGCCTGCCGTCAATTCTCGCAATTCAGCATCAATCACCCGCCCAACCCTTGATCTCGGCATCGGCCACTGGGCGAGCGTTTTTACAATGAAGCCATCGTTCGCACCCTCAAGGCCCCCGATCATGTTGAAAAGCCAACTGCGTGACCCTTCCCTGCTTGTCGAGCGCGCCTATGCCAACGGCGCCTGGATCGAGGCCGATGACGGCGCGACCCTCGACGTGACCAACCCCGCCGACGGCAGTGTCATCGCGCGCGTTCCGGCGCTTCAGGCAAGCGAAACCCGCCGCGCCATCGAAGCCGCCGAAGCGCGATTCGCGTCATGGCGTGAAGTGCCGGCGGCAGAACGTGCGCGTTACCTGGAGACCTGGTTCGCCCTGATCATGGAAAACCAGGAAGACCTGGCACTGATCATGACCGCCGAACAGGGAAAGCCGCTGGCCGAGTCTCGCGGTGAAATCGCCTACGGCGCGAGTTTCGTCAAATGGTTCGCCGAAGAGGCCAGACGCATCTATGGCGACACCATTCCGGCGCCGGCTGCCGATCGACGCATTCTGGTGCTCAAGCAACCGATCGGTGTGGTCGCGGCGATCACGCCGTGGAACTTCCCCAACGCGATGATCACCCGCAAATGCGCGCCGGCGCTGGCAGCAGGCTGCACCGTGCTGGTCAAACCCTCGGACATGACACCGCTGTCGGCCCTCGCGCTGGCCGTCCTCGCCGAGCGCGCGGGTATCCCAGCGGGCGTGTTCAACGTACTGACCGGCATGCCCGCAGGTGTCGGCGGCGAGATGACCGCCAACCCCGTCGTGCGCAAGCTGTCGTTCACTGGCTCTACCCGCATCGGTCAACTGCTGATGAGCCAGTGCGCGGCGACCATCAAGCGTCTGAGCCTTGAGCTGGGCGGCAATGCCCCTTTCATCGTGTTCGACGATGCCGACCTGGATCTGGCCATCGCCGGTGTCATGCAGAGCAAGTTCCGCAACGCCGGACAGACCTGCGTCTGCGCCAACCGGATTCTGGTGCAGGACGGTATTTACGACCGTTTCGCCGAGCGCCTGAGCGCTGCAGTGGCCGAGTTGAAAGTGGGTGACGGCCTGGAAAGCGGCGTCACCATCGGCCCGCTGATCAACGCGGCAGCCGTCGACAAAGTGGCCCGGCACGTCAACGATGCGCTGGAAAAAGGCGCCACCCTCGCGATTGGCGGAGTCCCTCAGGGCGAAGGGCTTTACGTGCAGCCCACCGTGTTGCGCGACGCCAACGCCGACATGCTGCTGGCCACCGAAGAAACCTTCGGCCCCGTCGCGCCGTTGTTCCGCTTCAAGGACGAAAACGAGGCACTGGCCCTGGCCAACGCCACGCCTTACGGGCTCGGCGCTTACTACTTCACCCAGGACATGCGCCGCGCCTGGCGCGTCGGCGAACGCCTGGAATTCGGCATGGTCGGGTTGAACACCGGGATCATTTCAATGGAAGTCGCGCCCTTCGGTGGCATGAAGCAATCGGGCACCGGTCGCGAAGGTTCCAAGTACGGGCTGGATGAGTTCCTTGAAGTGAAGGCCTGGCACATCGGCGGGTTGGGTTAATGGATGCCCTTCTCTTAAGCACCGCATACCTGTAGGAGCGCGCTTGCCCGCGATTGCGGTGTCTCAGGCACATTTTATTCACTGACACGCTGCCATCGTCGCGATGTAACCCAGACAAGCACGCTTGGAACAAGCGTGAGATATCGGCTATGTCGGACAGCAGATCCTGTCGGTCCGACGCCCCAAAACGGCACGAACCAGGCTTGGGCCTGTGTTCAGATGACTAGCAGACGGTACGGGTAACCCCCGGCTCTGCAGAGGAGGACGCTTAATGAATTTCACTGAAGGTTTTGAATCGGTCAGCGTGAACAAGGTGTGCAAACACTACGGCAACCTCAAGGCGCTGAACAATGTGGATCTCAAGGTGGAAGCCGGGGAATTCATGTCCTTGCTGGGGCCTTCGGGGTCCGGCAAGACCACGCTGTTGAGTATTCTCGGCGGGTTTATCCGGGTCAGCTCCGGGAGCATTTTCTTCGGTGAACGCGACGTCACCTTGATGCCGCCGCACAAGCGCGAAATCGGCGTGGTGTTTCAGAACTACGCGTTGTTCCCGCACATGACCGTCGGCGAAAACGTGGCCTTCCCGCTGCGCGCGCGTGGCGAAAGCGCGAGCAAGAGCCGGGACAGGGTCAAGAGCGCCTTGGCGACCGTTGAGCTGTCGGGCTACGAAGACCGCAATATCGCGGCGCTCTCGGGCGGCCAGCGCCAGCGCGTGGCCCTGGCCCGTGCGATCGTCTTCGAGCCCAAACTTATCCTGATGGATGAACCTCTGTCGGCACTGGACAAGCAATTGCGCGAGATCATGCAGATCGAACTGCGTGCCCTGCACAAGCGGCTGGGCGCGACCATGATCTACGTGACCCACGATCAACGCGAAGCCCTGACCATGAGCGACCGCATCGCGATCATGCGCGGCGGTGAGCTGGTGCAGGTCGATACGCCCCGTCGTCTGCACGATCATCCGGCCAACGATTTCGTGGCCAGCTTCATCGGTGAAAGCACGCTGGTGCCACTGCAACGTGGCGCCGACAACGGTCTGACGTTGGGCGCTACGGCGCTGCGCACGACTCGCCCGATACCGCCGTCAGGGGATGTCTTCCTGGCGCTGCAATCAGAAAAGCTGCTGCTGGATAACGACAGCTGCGGCCGCGAGTGGAATCGCTTGCGCGGTCGTGTTTCGGACATTGTGTTCCAGGGTGAGAGCCTGAAAGTGTTCGTGGATCTGGAAGGGGGACCGACCGTCAGCCTGCGCCAGCCGAGCCACCACGAAGGCAACCTGTCGCTGCCACCGATTGGTTCCCCGATGATGATGCGACTGCACCCGGAAGACACCATCGTGGTGCCGCGCGCCGGGGTTTGACGCTGGTCATCGTGTCTTGCTGATCGCTCCATCCCTGCGCGAGGGAGCGATCGTCCCCCCCTCACCCGCAACAGTCACCGCAGCGAAATATTTCGTAACGCCCCCTCAAAACAGTCGATCACAGCGCTGCCCGCCCCAAGTTCAGCGCTTGTGGTTCCGGCCAATCCTTATCCTGATCACATCAACCGCCAACCTCGGCGATCACGGAGATCGAGATGAATTCTGCACTGACTGAAAACCAACGCCTGCTGGCCCTGCGCGAGCAACACGTGCCTCGCGGCATTGCCACGGCTCACCCGATCGTTGCCGCAAAAGCGCAGGGCGCCGAGTTGTGGGACGTCGATGGCAAGCGCTATCTGGATTTCGTCGGCGGTATCGGCGTACTCAACGTTGGTCATAATCATCCAAAAGTCGTTGAGGCGGTGCGCCGTCAGGTCGGGGAGATCTCCCATGCCAGTTTCCAGGTGGTTGCCTATGAGAACTACATTGAAGTCGCCGCCCGGCTGAACAAAATGATCGGCGGCGACGCGCACTACAAAAGCGTGTTGTTCACCTCGGGGGCCGAGGCGGTAGAAAATGCCGTCAAAATCGCCCGTGGCCACACCCACCGGACGGCGGTGATTTCCTTTCGCGGAGGCTTCCACGGACGCACCTTGCTCGGCGTGACGCTGACCGGCATGAGTCAACCCTACAAACAGAACTTCGGCCCCTTCCCCGCCGAGATCTACCACGCGACTTACCCGAATGCCTATCGCGGCATCAGCAGCGACGACGCCCTGGCCGAGCTCGATGAACTGTTCGCCACGGACGTCGCACCGGACCGTGTGGCCGCCATCATCATCGAGCCTGTTCAAGGCGACGGCGGTTTCCTGGCCGCTCCCAAGGCCTTCCTGCAAGCCCTGCGCGCACGCTGCACCCAACACGGCATCGTGCTGATCCTCGACGAAATCCAGGCAGGATTCGGGCGTACCGGCACGATGTTCGGCTTCCAGCATGCTGACATCCAGCCTGACCTGGTCACGGTGGCCAAGAGTCTGGCCGGCGGTATGCCGTTGTCCGGCGTGGTCGGTCGCGCAGACATCATGGATGCTCCAACGCCCGGCGGTCTGGGCGGGACCTACGGCGGCAACGCAGTGGCTTGTGCTGCGGCACTGGCCGTGCTCGACCTGTTCGAAGAGCAGGATCTGCTGGCACAAGGCGAGAAACTGGCGGCGCAACTGAAAGAAGGTTTGCAGGCCCTGCAAAAACGCTACCCGAGAATCGGCGATGTCCGTGGCCTGGGCTTCATGCAGGCCATCGAAATGGTCGCTGACGATGCGGCGCAGACCCCTGATGCCGCGCTGGCGCAAAAGGTCATCGACGAAGCCCGCCACGCCGGTCTGTTGGTGATCAAGTGCGGTGTGCACCGTAACGTCGTGCGCTTCCTCGCACCGCTGGTGACGACGCCGGAGCAGGTGACCGAGGCGCTGCAGATGCTGGAGAAGGCATTGGCTGCCGCCTGCTGAGCGAGGTGTCGGCCCGATCTGGTGACGCAGTGTCGGGCCTTGGGCTTGAAGGTTAATGGATGCGCGAAAGCCTTACTCTGGAGCAGATCATGAGAGTTACGCAGTACAAGGCGTTGGGCCTGTCATTTGCCACCCTGGTTGATCGTGAACGGGGCATTCTCGAAGGCCTGCGACCGCTGGCAGTGCAAAGTGAATCCGTGACCAGCGACGCGCAATTGCTGAACGCATATCGACAGGTGGCAGAGGAGCTTGGCGCACGGGCGATGCCGGTGAGCGCGACGGCTTTTCACGGTCAGCTTTACCAACGGGTGGCGCAACAATTGCAAATCATCCCGGGCTGGGATGAAAGTGTGGCGTTCAGTAGCTCTTCCTCCCAGTGGCCGATTTTCGAGGATGCTCCAGGTGCCCTTCAGTACCTGAGCAAGTTCTACCGTTTGATACTGATCGCCCCACCTCACGGGATTGATGTGACAGCCCTCAGCCGTCGTCTGCCGGTCGAATTCGATGCAATCATCGAACCCTGCGACGACGACTGGCACCGCAGCCTTGAAAGCGAGCTGCACCGCCTGGGCCTGGAGCGTTCAGCGTTGTTACCGGTGCGCAGTACGGAAGCCGACGACCCGTGGACCGATCGGGTGGACTTTCCGGTGTGCACGCTACGCCGCGGCCATAACCTGCCGTGGAACCATTCGCCTCAGGCAATGGATGGCAAGCGCTGTGAATACGCCAGCCTCGCTGACCTTGCACATGCCCATCAAATGGCATTGCACGCCTGAGACCGACGGCCCGGATTTGACATTGCGAGGACTGATCAATGGACGCTGCAACCAAGCTCGATCGTATCGATATCAACATTCTGGTGCAGTTGCAGAAAGACGGGCGCATGACCAACGTCAGCCTCGCCGAGGCCGTCGGCCTGTCGCCCAGTCCCTGCCTGCAGCGCGTCAAACGTCTCGAATCTGCGGGCTATATCAGTGGCTACGAAGCCCACGTCAATCTGGCCAAGTTTGCCAACTCCGTGACGGTTTTCACTGAAATGACCCTGTCAGATCACAAGCGCGCCGACTTCGTGAAGTTCGAGTCGAGCATCCGTAACATCGATGAGGTGCTGGAGTGCCATCTGATCAGCGGCGGTTATGACTACCTGGTGCGATTCCTGTGCAGCAGCATTCAGCATTATCAGGAGCTGATGGAGTCGATCCTGGACAAGAACATCGGCATCGAAAAATACTTCAGCTACATCGTGATCAAGTCGCCCGTGGTCAAGAGCACCGTGCCGTTGAGGAGTCTGGTCAGGGCGGTTTGAAGGCTGATGCAAGCGCAGGGTCAGGTACTGCCGAGCCGCCTGACTTTGCTGCCGCTTCGCGCCAGATCGTCCGAGTGCGGCCCAGAGCAAGCTTGCTCCCACGGCCTCCGGCCAGAATCAACCGTAGGCGGCATACCGTCAGATCGCAATCCGGCGTCTCTGGCGACCCCGCTTCTGCCCGCAGAGCGTAGGAGCGTGGCTTGTCCCGCTTCTTCCCGCAGGGCGTAAGAGCGCGCTTGCCCCGCTTCTGCCCGCAGGGCGTAGGAGCGTGGCTTGTCCCGCGATCTGCCGGGAACCGGCAGCAAAACCGGTGCATGCGGAGTGCGTGATACAACCGGGTCGCCTGACTTTGCTGCCGCTCCGCGGCAGATCGCGGGACTAGCCACGCTCCTACGGTCTGCGGCCAGAATCAAAAGCCGCGAGCTGTCTTGAATACCGATACCGTCCGACACGGAGATAATGTCAGGCCAGGCACACGCACCTGCAATCACCCAAGAATGCAAAACACCTTGCGCACGGTGTCTTCGCTGGTCCAGGCGTTGGTAGCGCCCTTGGGCACCACCACGGTTTCTCCCGCACGTACCACGTGAGTCTTGCCCTGCCCGGCGGCGAGTGTCACCGCGCCTTCCAGGATGAACATCAATTCGGAGTAAGCCGGTTCAACCTGCTTGCGTGCGTAGGGCTCGCATTGCCACAGGCCGATACGCAGGTTGGCAACGCTGAACAGCGTTTCACTCCAGGCGTTTGGCGTCGGGGTCAGCAGCACGCTGGCGGCCGGTGGACTGGCTTCGCTGAGCGGTTGGGACAGGTCAAGCCTGATCGGCACCTTGGGCATGTCCGAGCACGCTTCGAGTCCCGGAAAGGCCATGAACAGTCGACGTAACTGCCCCCGATGATGCCAGCGAACGTCAATGCCACGCGGCACCACGAAGCAATCGCCGGCGTTGAGTTGCAGGTCGAAACCATCGCCCTGCAACCGCAGCTCGCCCGCTTCGACAACCCCCAGCTCGACCCATGGAAACCGCTCGATCAACAGGTTGGCGCCCACGCTGACACTGCTGCCCGCGGCATACCCTTGTAACGGATCGTGGAAGTGGATCACCCGCCCCGCCGCCAGTGGGTCGCCTGGCAATGCAAACGCCGCGCAGGGCAGCTGCCGGTCAGAATGAGGATGGGAGTAATGCAAAATCGGTGGCATACGCTTAACGCTCGCTCATCGTCCGATGACATCAAGAAATTGCTGCCAACCCGCCGCCAGGCGAACACCTGGTGCGCGGAAAGCATGCAGGGGAATCGGGTTGAAGTGATCGCCTGCCAGCAGACCGAGTTCGACCTTCTCGCCCGCCGTCATGGCAGAGAGTTGTTTGCCCATCCAGGTCGACATCGCCACCCCGCCGCCGTTGTAACCGATGGCGTAGAAACTGCGATCGTCCAGCTGCCCCGCGTGGGGCAGGTAATCCAGGGTCATGGCGACCAGACCTGACCAGCGATAGGCGATTCTCTGGTCACGCAGGACGGGAAAGACCACCCCCATGCTGCGTTGCAGATCATCGAAGGCACTCTGTGAATCGTCTTTGCCAAACGCACCTCGCCCCCCGAAAATCAAACGGTCCCCGATCACCCTGAACCAGCGCAGCATGCGCTTGGTGTCTCCGCACACCTGGCCGCCCGGCATGATCGTGGCGAGGACAGACGCAGGCAGGGCTTCGGTGGCGATGATCGCGCTGCGGAACGGAATCAGGCGACGGTGCAAGGTGTCGGTTACACGGGTCTGATCCGAGTAACCGTTGGTGGCATAGATCACGTGCCTGGCGCTGATACGTCCCTGTGGCGTCTGCACGATGACGCGATCCCCTTCACGACGGACCTGCTGCGCCGGGCTGTTGATAAACAGTTTCACGCCCCGGTCAACCAGATGCTGTGCGATCCCGCGGGCGTAGTTCAGGGGATGGATACCGCCCGCTCGAGGCGTCAGCAGGCCACCGGCAAAGATCGCGGCGCCGGTCATCTCGCGGACCTGGTCGGCGGAAATCATCACCGATGACTCCCCGCCGGTTTCGCGCTTGATCCACTGAGCGGTCGACTCCAGGCCGCCGAGCGCATGGACATTGTGCGCCGCAGCGATATGCCCTCCCATCTGCAGGTTCGCCCCGGTCAGTCTCAGGGTTTCCACCGTTTCGACCAGACTGTCCACCGCCGCGTAGCCGGTGCGGTACATCTGTAAGGCGGTGTCGCGGCCAAAGCGCGACATGAGGGTGGAAAACCCGACACGAAACTTCGGTGAGACCACACCGCCGTTTCGCCCGCTTGCACCCCACGCCAGGGTGTTGGCTTCGACAATCAACGGCTCGCGACCGCTTTCAGCAATATGACGCGCCGCCGAGAGGCCGGTGTAACCAGCGCCGATGATCACCACGTCGCACTGACGTTCGCCTTCCAGCGATTGCAGCGCAGGTGCAGGTTGGGCGGTGGCCGCCCATAAGCTCTGAACAGTCATGCCAGCGTCTCGGCTAAAGGAGGACTGGCGCCCATGGCCAGGGGTGAGCAGGCCCAGAGCGCCGAGGGGTTCAACCCAGTTCTTTCTCGACCGCGTCGGCCAATTGCGCCAGCGACGTGAAGTGGTAATGCGGTTCGGTGCGCTCGGACTCCAGCGTGCCGCCTGTCCCCTTCTGAGCGAAACGGCGCTCGATCCAGCAGGTCTGGTAACCGAGACGCATGGCGACGCCGATGTCGTGGTATTGACTCTGAGCAACGTGCAGGATGTTTTCGAAGAGGATGCCCTGGGTCGCCAGAATGCCACGGGCGTAGGCAAAGAACTGCGGATCGGGCTTCTCGAAACGCACGTCATCAACGGTCACGCGCACGTCGAACGGTTGATCCAGGGTTTCTGCCATGTGATCCAGCGCCCAGATCTGCGAGTTGGTGGTCGCCACCAGCTTGAAGTGTTTGCGCAGGCGTTTGAGCGCTTCGACCGAGTCAGGAAATGCCGGGAAGTTTTTCACCGACTGGGCCAGGCCCTTGGCGTAGTCATCGTTGTCTGGCAGGCCGAGCTTGGAAGCGATCACGTGGTAGCAACGCTCCAGGTCATCGGGCCACCAGCCGGAGTCGGTCGAGGCACGCGCCTCACGGTAGGCTTTGAGAATGTCGTCATCGCTGCAGGCTTTGCCCGCGTCACCCGCGACTTCACGCACGTGGGCGAGGATGCCGGCCTCGAAATCGATCAGGGTACCGACGACGTCGAACGTCAGGGCTTTGAACTGCTTGAAAGACATAGGGCGCTCCGCAAGAAAAGTCGTGTGGGTGAAACTGACTGGACGGACTCATTATCTGCCCGCTCTCTCGCGCAATATTCTGTTTTGCCCTGCCCTGGAGGCATAACCTACTGTTTTTCTACCTGGGGTGCGGCACCTGTGCTCAACGGTGCGATTCCAGGATCGATGCCAACCCCAGATGAGGGTAAAGCGCGTCGATTTCGAGCATGTCTGCGCGCATTTCTTCGATGATCCAGTCGCGCACATTTTCCACAATCGGCCGCACCGGACGGTTGGCCGGCACCACCAGACAGCATCGGCGGGAGGTGACCCGACACGCATCGACTGCGGGCACCAGTTCGCCTTTGCACAGTGAGTTCGAGATCACGTTCAGCCACCCCAGCGCCATGCCCTGGCCAAGCAGTGCAGCCTGAACCACCACCGCGTAATCGGAAAACACCAAGGTGTTGACCGTGCGTCCCGCCGTTTCAAAAGCGGACGCCCACTCGCGTTCCTGGTTGTCCATGCTGATCAGGGTCGGGGTCCGTTTCTTACCCTTTCCCTGCAACACATCGGCCAGGTATTGAGGGTTGCAAACGGGCAATGTTATTTCAGGAATGACCAGGCTTTCCGTGGGTTTCAGGCTGCCCACATCGAGATAACGCATGCCCAGATCAACGTCCACCAACGGGCCGCCGATCCGGCCAGACATCAACTGGTAACGCATGTCGACGGTAGGGAATCGCTGACTGAACCGGCTCATGCGCGGCATCAGCCAGTGGGTGGTGAACGCGGTTGAAACCGACAGCGTGACGGTCTCGATGCCCGTCGCTCTCGCTTCGATTTCACTGATCGCCGACTCGATGGTGCTGAACCCTTCCTGCACCCGACGGTACAAAATGCTGCCGCTCTCGGTCAGTCGCGCGCCGCCGCGAACGCGCTCGAAAAGCTGTACGCCGAGGTGTTCTTCGAGTCGCGACAACATGCGACTGACCGCTGGCTGGCTGACGCACAGTTCATCCGCCGCCCGGGTGAAGCTGCCACAACGGGCGGCGGCTTCAAAGACGAACAAGGAGCTGGAACTGGGGAGCTTTCGACGAAGAGTAGACATGACCTGAGCTTATGCCTCCCACAACTATTAGTAAATTGTCCGGTGAAAAAAACCGGGGCTATTCTTGCGAGCGACCGCCCGCAGCTTTCGCCCATCGGCCAGCCGTTGTGCGTCCTCTTCCTCATTCCCCCCACGAGACTGCTCCGATGATCCGAAACGCCCTGAAGTTTTATATCGATGGCCGCTGGGTAGACCCCTGCAGCGATACCCGCCTGCCGGTAGTCAACCCTGCCACCGAGCAGACGTTCGGCGAAATCGCGATGGGCAATCTGGAAGACGTGGAAGCCGCAGTGACCGCGGCTCGTCGCGCGTTCCCATCTTTCGCAGAGACATCACCGGCTCAGCGCACACAGCTGCTGCAACGTATTCTTGCCGCATTCATGGACCGCTACGATGAGATCGCCGACGCCATCCTTCAAGAGGTGGGTGCGCCAAAGGCGCTTTCCCACGATTGGCAGGCAGGCATCGGCAGGCGGCATCTGGAACAACTGCTGCGAACCCTGGAGACCTTCGAATTCGAGAAAACCCGGGGCACAACCCTGGTGCGTCAGGAGCCGGTGGGTGTCGTCGCGTTGATCACACCCTGGAACTGGCCGATCAATCAGATCGTCTGCAAAGTCGCGCCTGCGCTGGCAGCCGGATGCACCATGGTGCTCAAGCCCAGCGAGATCGCACCGATCAATGCCTTGTTGTTTGCCGAAGTCATGCACGACGCTGGCGTGCCGGCCGGGGTGTTCAACCTGATCAACGGTGACGGCCCCCTGGTCGGCGCTGCCCTGTCGGCTCATCCTCAGGTGGACATGGTGTCGTTCACAGGTTCCACTCGGGCAGGTATCGAGATTGCAAGGTTGGCCGCGCCGACGGTCAAGCGCGTGCATCAGGAACTGGGCGGCAAGTCCGCAAACATCCTCCTCGACGACGTTGACCTGGAGTCAGCGGTGACATCCGGCGTGGACAGCTGCTTTGGCAACAGCGGCCAGTCCTGTAATGCCCCCACGCGCATGCTGGTGCCGGCAGCCTTGCATGATCAAGCCGTTGAAATCGCTCGCCTCGCGGCATTGGCCCATACCCTCGGCGCGCCGGAAGAGGCGTCCACCCGCATGGGCCCGGTCATCAGCGAACGGCAGTTCAACGCCATTCAAAAAATGATCGGCATCGGCATCGAAGAAGGCGCGCAACTGGTCTGCGGCGGCCTCGGTCGGCCGGCGCATTTGCCTAAAGGGTATTACGTCCAGCCGACGATCTTTGCCAACGTCACTCAGGAAATGACGATCTCGCGGGAAGAAATTTTCGGCCCGGTGCTGGTGATTCAGCCTTACGACGACCCGGCCCATGCGGTGAGCATGGCCAACGACAGCGTCTTCGGCCTGGCCGCCTACGTACAGTCGGCAGACCTGGACCGAGCCCGAAAAGTGGCGCTGCAAATGCGCGCGGGCAGCGTGTACATCAACTACCCGGACTGGGATGCCGGTGCGCCGTTTGGCGGGTACAAGCAATCGGGCAATGGCCGCGAATATGCCGAGTGGGGCCTGGAGGCGTTTCTGGAAACCAAGGGTGTCGTGGGATGGGGCGCTTGAGAAACGCCGACTGAGTCACTCTGGGCATGCACCGGCATGACCGGTGCGTGCCTCCTGCGGCCTTCGGCCAGGATCAAATGCAAGGCGGCGTGACGCGCCATCCGGCCTCTACCGATTCGGCAGAATCAACCGCCTCACCCTTGATCAGGTCCGCAATCCGCTCGGCGATCATGATGGTCGGGACGTTGGTATTGGCGCACGGGATAGAGGGCATCAGCGATGCGTCGCACACGCGCAAATGCTCAACGCCGATGACCCGACCGTCCCCCGTGGTCACGGCCAATGGGTCATCGGCGCGGCCCATGCGGCAGGTGCCCGAAGGATGCCAGGTACCACCGACATTGCGTTGCACGAACTCGGTCAGCGCCGTGTCGTCGTCCAGGAGCTTTTTGACGGTCACCCCTTGCGTCACCAGACGATGAACCAGCCATCCCCGCAACGGCCCGGCAATGTCCAGCAATAGGCTCAACACCCCACGCTGCACGCCGTTGAACACGCCAGGCATGGCGACCTTGGCCACCCGCGGCGAATAGCTGGAAGGAAACACCACACTCCGTTTCCCTGCCAACGCGTCTGCCGACAACGTCTGAGCGCCGAATCGCAGCGCTTGTTTCAGGCGCTCAAGATCGCGTTCATCGGACAGCATGTTGAAGCTCACCTGAGGCTCATCACGGGGGTTGGCAGACGCCAGACGGAGGCGACCTCTGGAATACGATTTGTTGACCCAGAAAAAGATCGTTCCCAAGCGATACCCGACCGAATGCCAGCCCGAACGGGACAGAATCGCGCCATGCATGTCGCAGGGCGCCGTGCCGGGCAGTCCCGATGAAAAGCGCACGACAGCCTGCTCGTGATGCTCCTCGGGAAACGCTGTCCGCCCCCTTCGTGTCAGCAACGCAGACACCGCAATCGACGGATGCTCCATCAGGTTGGCGCCTACACCCGGCCGATCAACGACCGGCGTGATCCCCAGCGAAACCAGATCATCCGCCGGGCCGATTCCACTGCGCATCAACACCGCCGGGCTGTGAATGGCCCCGGCAGACACAATCACATCCCCGGCCATCAGCGACTCGACGTCGCCCCCTTCACGCCAGACCCGGGCGCCAATCGCCACGCCGTTATGGATCAACACGCGATCAACCAGGCAGTTGGTCAGGATCTTCAAATTACTGCGTCGTCGCACCTCATCGGTGAGGTAACCCACCGAGGTGGGGATACGCTCGCCTTGCTCACTGACACCAATCGCGCCGACGAACACGCCTTCTTCCCAAGGCCCGTTCTGATCGGGCTTGTGCGACAGCCCCCTTGCCCCCAAGACCTTCATGACGCTTTTGACAAAAGGCGACAGTCGCGCGGCAGGCGTGCGCCGAATCCTCATCGGACCGTCGTGGCCATGCAACACAGCGTCCTGCGGGCCACTGAAGTCCGTGTCGGTTTCCAGCTTGCGAAAGTACGGCAGACAGGTATCCCACCGCCATCCCTCAGCGCCCAACGCCTGCCACTCGTCATAGTCGGCAGGCGAACCACGGTTGGTCATCAGCGCATTGATCGCCGACCCTCCCCCGAGGATACGAGCCTGCTCATAACGCCGTTGTGTAATGGCGCGATGGCCCATCAGCGCGGTGAGCCGCTGCCAGATATTGCTGACGTCCAGATACGCACGGCCGGGGTAGCGGCTGCGAATCGCGGAGGGCATGGTCTGCGCAGAAATATCGCGGCCGGCCTCGATCAGGTACACCTGCTTGTCGGGGTCCTCCGAGAGCCGGGCGGCAAGCACGCAGCCTGCCGATCCGCCTCCCAGGATCAGGTAGTCGATCATGTCGGCGTCCTGGCGTTACTGAACGAATTTCAGCCAGCGATCCTTGGCTGCAATGCCTGCCGCCGAGGCCCACCATTCCTCTGACATCAATGCCTGCTTGGCGGCGTTATCCGGCGAGCTTGGTAACTCTTTGGCGCGCTCGGCGGTAATTTTCCCCGTGCCAAACGCCGCTGGATTGCCCGGACCGTAATCGATGTACAGCGGCAGATTGGCCTGCAACTCAGGCGAAACCGCTTCGTTGACAAACTTCACGGCCGCCGCGTAGTTGGGTGCATTCTTCAGGATGCACAACTGAGTGTTCTGCAGCAGGCCGTCGTTGTAGGTGAAGGCGACGTCCGGGTTGCTCTTTTGCACGGCGCTCGCGCGACCGTTCCAGATCATCAACATGTCCACCTCGCCGTCGGCAAGCAATTGCGCGGACTGACCACCCGAGGTCCACCACACCGCGATATTGGGCTTGATCTGCTCCAGGCGTTTGTAGGCCCGATCGACATCCAGCGGGTACAGCTTGTCGCGAGGTACACCGTCCGACAGCAAAGCGGCTTCCAGCGTGCTCATCGGATCGTTGCGCAAGGCACGGGTGCCGGGGAAGTTCTTCACGTCCCAGAACTCAGCCCAGGTCTGCGGAATTTTTTTCAGGGACTTTTTGTTGTACCCGATCACTGACGAATAGAACTCATACGCGACCGAATAAGGTGTGCGGTAGGCCGCAGGCATGCTCTGCACGTTGGGCATCTTGCTCAAGTCGAGCGCCTCGATCAGCCCTTCGTTACCGCCGCGCACACAGTTGGAAGGCGGTGTATCGATCACGTCCCAGACGGGCTTCTTCGCTTCGCCCTGAGCCTTGACCATCGGCCAGGCATCCGGGGCGCTGTCCTGCTTGATGGTCATTTTCAGGTTTTTCGCAGCGGGGTCCAGAATGGCTTTGGTCTGGGCCTCCTGGTAGCTGCCCCCTTGGGAGACGAAGGTGATTTCATCGGCCATGGCCGGCGTAGCGCACGCCACGGCCAGACTCAACAGGGATATGACGGAACCGACAGCTGCAGCGACAGACAAGGTTTTCATGGCAAATCATCCTGGACGTAGATTAATTCGGCAGCGTTAAAAACCTCGACTGAACACCCTGCACCGCAGTGCTTTGCTCAGGTTTGATTTTGTTATTCGACCGAGCGGGACATTTCGACGTTACAAGAGCATGACATCCGGGGGCAATGCACCAATAGTCAGGCCAACCATAACCTGGAGTCATACGCAAGCACACCGATCCGGGTGATGGCTTGTTATTCACTGAATGGCCGCGAACGGCAAGCGTCTGGCCAGCTCCTGCGCCAGGTATCGGGCAAACACCGAGATCCTTTGCGGTATGTGTCGACGGTGCTGGTAAACCGCAAAAATATCGGCCGAAGGCGCTCGATGATCGGTCAATACCGCCTGCAGACGGCCGTGTTCAAGATACGCCTGTACATTCCAGCGCGAACGCAGAATCAAACCATGCCCATCCAACGCAAGGCTCAGAGCGACTTCACCATCATTACTCGACAGCGTCCCACTGACCTTGTGGGCGTAATCCTGACCGTCCTTGCTGAACCGCCAGATGGCGTAGTCACTGCCAAACTGCCGCAGAACGATGCAATTGTGCGCCGCCAGATCGGTAACACGCGTCAACGCAGGCATAGCTTCAAGGTATTGGGGAGACGCGCAGAGGATGCGTGGATTTTCCAGCAGGCGGACACCGATCAAGCGGGAGTCAGGCGGCTCTCCCATGCACACCCCGAGGTCGAACTGGTCATCCAGCACGCTCAACGGCTGGCTCGTGAGCTCGAGGGAAATCTCAAGCTCAGGGTGCAGGCGGGCGAAGCTGGACACCACCGGCGCCAGATGTTGCCGCCCGAAGCCCAGCGTGCCGTTGATCCGTAATCGGCCCTTCAGTGTGGGTTGACGGCTGTCGAGCGCACTTTCGAGCTCCTCCAGCTGGCGCAGGATCGGACGCCCGCCTTCCAGGTACAACGTCCCTTCCGGGGTCAGCGACAGGCGGCGCGTTGTTCTCTGGAGCAACTGCACGCCGAGACGCGCCTCCAGTTGGCTCAGCCGCTTGCTGACCGCAGGCAAAGACAGACCCAAGTGACGCGCGACCTCCGTCAGGCTTCCCCGCGTTGCCACCTGCTGAAAGAAACTCAGGTCATCGATCATGCTCACGGATTCTTTCCTTGAAACTAAGAATGGCTTTCGACCAAGACTAATTATTAATCCAGCAACACTCCATACACTGCGTAGCGTTCCTCAACAATCCCTGGAGTCGAATCCCATGAGCAAAGCCCGGTACAAAATTGCAGTGATCCCCGGCGACGGCATCGGCAAGGAAGTCATGCCCGAGGGCGTTCGCGTGCTGGACGCGGTGGCGACCAGACACAACCTGGACCTGCAATGGGACTGGTTCGACTTCGCCAGCGCCGATTACTACCTCGCCCACGGCAAGATGATGCCCGACGACTGGTTCGACCTTCTCAAGGGGTACGACGCCATCTATTTCGGCGCCGTCGGCTGGCCTGACGTGGTGCCTGACCATATTTCCCTGTGGGACTCGTTGCTCCAGTTCCGCCGCGAATTCGATCAGTACGTCAACCTGCGCCCCTGCCGCCTGATGCCAGGCGTCAAGGCGCCGCTCGCCAATCGCAAGCCCGGCGACATTGACTTCTGGGTGGTGCGCGAAAACACCGAAGGCGAATACTCCAGCGTTGGCGGCAAGATGTTCCCCGACACCGATCGCGAGATCGTGTTGCAGGAAACGGTCATGACCCGCGTCGGCGTCGACCGCATTCTGAAGTTCGCTTATGACCTGGCGCAGAGCCGGCCGAAGAAGCACCTGACGTCAGCGACGAAGTCCAACGGCATCGCGATCACCATGCCGTACTGGGATGAACGCGTTGCCGAGATGGGCAAAAAATACCCGCAGGTGAACGTCGACAAGTACCACATCGATATCCTCACCGCGAACTTCGTCCTGCACCCTGACTGGTTCGACGTGGTGGTGGCGAGCAACCTGTTCGGCGACATCCTGTCTGACCTGGGCCCGGCCTGCACCGGCACGATCGGCATCGCGCCGTCGGCCAACATCAACCCGGAGCGCAACTTCCCGAGCCTGTTCGAGCCCGTGCACGGTTCGGCGCCCGACATCGCCGGCAAAGGCATCGCCAACCCGATCGGACAGATCTGGTGCGGGGCGATGATGCTTGAACACCTGGGCCATCCGGACGCAGGGGCAGCCGTGCTGACCGCCATCGAAACCGTGCTGGCGATGGGGCCAGCGGACGCCCCGCTGACGGCTGACATCGGCGGCACCGGGAACACCGAAGCGCTGGGCAAAGCCATCGCCGCTGCTGTCTGATCCCGCCAATAGCGCGCAATCTCCCGTTCTTTCGCCCGGATTCGGGAGATTGTTGCGCCGGGCTCTGCCATCGTATGAACACCTTCCCTGCGAGTGCGAGTCCCCCATGGCCCTGCTGTTCAAAGTTGAAGATTCACGCGGCAGTGTCTGGAAATCACTGTTCGAACAGCATGCACCGGACATCGACGTGCGACTGTGGCCGGACATAGGGGACCCCTCGCAGGTGCGTTACTTCGCCGCCTGGCAGCCACCACACGACTTGCACACCCGCTTTCCCAATCTCGACGTGATTTTCGCCACCTCGGCCGGGGTCGATCAATTCGACCTCGGCGAACTGCCAGGGCATATCCAGGTGGTCCGGATGCTCGATCCCGGCATCGCCCAAGGCATCGTCGAGTACGCCTGTTTTGCCGTACTGAGCCTGCATCGGCAGGTTCCCCTCTATCTGCGCCAGCAACGGGCCAGGGTCTGGCAAGACCATGAACTGACGCCTGCCAGACGGCGTCGTGTCGGCGTCATGGGCCTGGGCAATCTCGGGGTGGCGGTCACGCAAGCCTTGCGACCGTTCGGCTTTGAACTGCGGGGTTGGGCAAGGTCACACAAACACATCGACGGTGTGCAATGCTTCGCCGGCGATGTGCAACTGAAGCCCTTTCTCGCCCAGTGCGACATTCTGATCTGCCTGCTCCCTCTGACGGACGACACCCGCGGCGTGTTGAACGCACAGACCTTCGCCGCGATGCCCAAAGGCGCGCAGTTGATCAACCTGGGACGGGGTGGGCATCTGATCGAGCGCGACCTGCTGGATGCACTGGACAGTGGGCAACTGAGCGATGCCGTCGTCGACGTGCTTGAGGACGAACCGCCTTCGCCCGATCATCCGTTCTGGAGCCATCCCAACCTCTGGCTCACACCCCACATCGGTGCAAACACCTCTCCCGACACCGCATTCGAGGTGCTGCTCGGCAACCTTCGTCGCCATCAGCGAGGGGAAGCGATGCATGGCGTAATCGCACGGCACCAAGGCTACTGAGCGCCTGACCGACCCGCTTTCGCGTATCGGGCCCGCCGATGACCGTCCTTAATAGACGTCTCGCAGATAACGCCTTTCCCCCGCCAGATCCCGCAGATGCTCGGCGGCGCGCTCTGCGCTCATCCCGCCATGGGCAACGATGACCTCGCGCAGTGCCTGATCGACGTCCTTGGCCATGTGCGTTGCATCCCCGCAGACGTAAATGCGCGCGCCGTCCTGCAACCACCGCCACAGTTCAGCGCCCTGTTCGCGGATGCGATGCTGGACGTAGACCTTCTCGGCCTGATCGCGGGAAAACGCCAGGCTCAGGCGCGTGAGCAACCCGTCTTTGTGCAGGCTTTCGAGTTCATCGCGGTAGTAGAAATCCGTGGCCGCATGCTGCTCACCAAAGAACAGCCAGTTTCGCCCGCGATCAGCGCGCATTTGCCGCTCCTGCAGAAACGCCCTGAACGGCGCCACGCCGGTGCCAGGACCGATCATGATCATCGGCACGTCACCCTCGACCGGTACACGAAAGTGCTGGGTCGGTTGCAGGAAAATCGGCACCTGGCCATCACCCGCACGGTCGGCGAGAAAAGTCGAGGACACGCCCTTGCGCTTGCCGTACCGCACGGCAGAGACCGTCAGATGAACCTCATCGGGATGCGCCTTTGCACTGGACGCGATGGAGTACAACCGCGGCTGAAGCGGCTTGAGGTGCTCCAGCAACTCCTGCGCTGAACAGCTCAGCGGAAACTCCCGCAGCACATCCGCCAGCTGTCGCCCCCATAACCAGTCCTTCAACTCGCTGTTGAAAGGCTCGGTCAGCAACGTTTTAAGCTCGCTGCTGCCGCTGCGCTCGGCAATGAAACCCAGCGCTTGTGCCGTGGGTCTTGCGATTTCGAATTGCGAGGTCAGTGCCTGCGACAACGGCATCTCACCCGCCTTGCCGACACTCACAGGCTGGTCGCCCTGCAGGCCCGTCAACGTCAGCACTTCATCGATCAACGCCGGACAATTGCGCGGCCACACGCCCAGCGCATCGCCTGCCTCATAGGCCAGACCCGAGTCGCCCAGCGTCAACGCAAACTGGCGTGTGTCCTTGCTCGCGCCCTCGCCGTTCAGACGGCGATTGATCGACAGCCTGGCGTGATGCGGGTGCGCACGGGACGGTTGGTTGCTCGACGTTTCCGGGGCCATTTCGATGGAGGGAATATCCAGCACCTGTTGCAGCGCCTTGAACCAGCCGTCGGCGTGGTCCTGAAAGTCGCCGTCACAATCGACCCGGGGCATCAACGGCGACGCCCCCAATGTCAGTAAGCGCTGATCCAGATTCTTGCCGTGTTGACAGAAGCGGTCGTAACTCGGATCCCCCAGAGCGAGCACGGCGTAACGCAGCGACTCCAGCCGCTCCTGGCGTTCGCTCAGCGACTGCCAGAACCCCTGACCGTTGTCGGGCGAATCGCCGTCACCGAAGGTGCTGCTGATCAACGCGACATGGCTGACATCGCTCAGACGTGCCACCGGAAATCGGTCCATCGCAGCGACCTGCACGGGGATGCCCGCTGAGCGCAGGTGCGTGCCGAAGCGTTTGGCGAGCGCCTCTGCGTTGCCGGTTTGCGAGGCCCAGAGCAAGGTGAGCAGCGGCTCACCTTCGCAGACTTCCAGCGTGTGCGCATCGGGCTGTGGCACATCAAGAAAACGATGACCGATCAGCTCGACCTTGCGCAGCGCAACCGCGCAGAACTTGAATTCGGGCTGCTTCGACACCGGGTCGACGGCGTCACTGGTCACGGCGTTGATCGCCAAGTGTTCGCCGTAGGCATCGTTCCAGTGAAACGGCGCAAAACAGTTGCCCGGTCTCACCCGGTCGGTTACCACAGCGGGCAGGACCGCATGACCGCGCACCGAACGGACTTCAACGGCGTCCTTGTCGCGAATGCCCAGCGCCGTCGCATCGGTCGGGTGGATTTCGACGAAGGGACCGGGATTGAGCGTGTTGAGTGTCGGGATTTTTCCGGTCTTGGTCAGCGTGTGCCACTGGTGTTGCAGTCGACCGGTATTGAGCACCATCGGGAACGTGTCGTTTGGCATCTCGGCCGGCGGCATGTGCGGACGCGGCAGAAAAACCGCCTTGCCGTGCTCCGTCGCGAAAAGCAGGGCCAGGCGTTCCGACTGCGCCCCGCTTTTATCGAGGTAGCGAATCGGGTGACGCGTGCCGGTGTCGTCAGGCGCGCACGGCCATTGCAGCGATTGGTCACGCAGACGCGCATAGCTGGCACCGCGTATGTCGTAACCGGTTTTCGGGTTCCAGGCCCGTTTGATTTCTTCGAACACGGCCTCGGCCGAACCGTAGCTGAAGCCTTCGGCAAAGCCCATTTCGCAGGCGACCCGGGCAATGATCTGCCAATCGGGTAACGCCTCACCGGGCGCATCGACGGCTTTTTGCGTCAGGGTCAGGTTTCGTTCGGAGTTGATCATCACCCCTTCCGCTTCTGCCCAAAGCGCACCGGGCAAGAGAATGTCGGCGTAGCGATTGGTTTCGGTGTCGAGAAACGCGTCCTGAGTGATCACCAGCTCGGCATTTTGCAGGGCCTGGATCACCGTCGAGCGGTTGGCGACGCTTGCCACCGGGTTGGTGCAGATGATCCAGCAGGCCTTGATATGACCGTCACGCATCTGCTCGAACAGGTCGACGGTGCCGCCGCCGAGTGTCTGACCCAGACTGCCGCGGGGAATCGACCACAGGTCTTCTATAAAGCGACGGTCGTCCTCGACCAACACCGATCGCTGGCCGGGAAGGCCAGGGCCCATGTAGCCCATTTCCCGGCCGCCCATGGCGTTGGGTTGCCCGGTCAGTGAAAACGGCCCGCTGCCCGGGCGGCAAATCGCGCCTGTGGCCAAGTGCAAGTTGCACAATGCGTTGGTGTTCCAGGTGCCGTGGGTGCTCTGGTTCAGCCCCATGGTCCAGCAACTCATCCACTGCGGCGCCTGGCCAATCATCCGGGCAGCCTGACGAATATCTGCCTCAGGCAGACCGGTTATCTGCGCGACGTAAGCGGGCGTGTAATCGGCCAGAAATTCAGGCATCCCCTCCCAGCCTTGCGTAAAAGCGTCGATGAAGTCGGTGTCGACATCGCCGTTTTCCAGCAGCAGATGCAGCAGGCCGTTGAGCAACGCCAGATCGGTGCCGGGTTTGATGGGCAGGAACAGGCTGGCCTTGTCCGCGGTGGCGCTGCGCCGAGGGTCGACAACGATCAGCTTCGCGCCCGCCTTGACCCGATCCATCATGCGCAGGAACAGGATCGGATGACAGTCGGCCATGTTGGCGCCGATCACAAAGAACAGGTCGGCCTTGTCGAAATCGTCATAGGAACCCGGCGGGCCGTCCGAACCCAGCGACAATTTATAGCCGCTGCCAGCGCTCGCCATGCACAGCCGGGAGTTGGATTCGATGTTGTTCGTGCGCACGAACCCTTTAGCGAGTTTGTTGGCCAGGTACTGCGCTTCCAGGGACATCTGGCCCGAGACGTAAAACGCCAGTGCATCGGGCCCGTCACGATCAAGAATGCCGCGCAGACGGCTGGCCGTTTCCGAGATCGCCGCGTCGATATCAGTGCGCACCGGGTCCTGACTGCGCTGATGCCGCAGGTAGGCGGACGTCATGCGGCCAGCGTCGGCAATTGCCTGGCCACAGGTGGTGCCTTTGGTACACAGACGCCCGGCATTGGTCGGATGCGCCTTGTCGCCGCTGACCTTGATCACACGGTTATTGTCGACCTGCATGACGATGCCGCAACCGACACCACAATAAGGACACACGCTTCGTACGCTGTTGCTCGCCATAACCCGTTTCCCGAACCCAAAAAAAAGACGCCCTGTTCTCCTCCGTCGAAAAACGGGGAGCACACGGCGCCTTTGTCGTGAAGAGGGCAATCGGCGTTGACTGCCTATAGAAGGATGATTGCAAAGGACAGGCCAGCCTGATGGGGAGGCTTTGAAGCGAGCGCGACTGGCTGGCGGTGGCACGTTCATACCCGCTGCGGCTGAAGCGCAAAGCGGCCACGGACGCTCGCATTTGAGCCTCGCAATGGGGCGAAGCGGACGAAATCGCACCGTTTGCGTGCCATGCGCTATCCCTTGTAGGAGCGTGGCTTGTCCCGCGATCGGCGGGGAACCCGTCGTAAAACCTGTGGATGCGGTCAGCCCGATGCACCCTATTCATCAGATTGACTGCCGCTTCGCGGCAGATCGCGGGACAAGCCACGCTCCTACACTCATCGCGGTGCGTCCGCTATTGGCACACCCATTGCTTCATCCCTTTCAAGCCCAACCCGAATGCGCGGTGGGCAGCCCCGGCGGTCAACGATGATCGTCCGCGCCACACGGCGAGGGGCTCTTCAGGTTGTGCCGACACTGTGGTCGAGTGACAACCCTTAAAAGAACAGGCAAAGGCGCCTGGAACCGAACGGTTCCGGGCGCCTTTTTTTTGCTTTCAAAAAACCTGATTGGCCTTGGCCGGGACTCGATATGAACACCACAGCCGCTCTTCACGATGTGCAAACACTGATCGTCGTTGGCAACGGGATGGTCGGTCACCACTGCGTCGAACAACTGATCGCCGCCGGTGCCCTCGAGCGCTATCGCATCCATGTGTTCGGTGAAGAAGGCCAGCGCGCCTACGACCGTGTCCACCTGTCCGAGTACTTCGGCGGTCGCGATGCCGAGTCACTGGCCCTCAGCGATGCTGCTTTATATGAACACCCCGGCCTGACGCTGCACCTGGGCGTACCGGTGCTGGAAATCGACCGCAACCGCCGCGAAGTCATCACGTCCAGAGGCTGTTTTGCCTACGACAAACTGGTCCTGGCGACCGGCTCTTACCCGTTCGTGCCGCCCATCGAAGGCGCCGAAGGCCATTCTCGGCTGGTGTACCGCACGCTGGACGATCTGGACACCATTCGCGCCGCTGCCCATCAGGCCAGACGCGGTGTCGTGGTCGGTGGCGGTTTGCTCGGAATGGAAGCGGCCAATGCATTGAAGTCTCTTGGCCTGGAAGCGCATGTGGTGGAATTCGCCCCGCGCCTGATGCCCGTGCAGCTGGACGATTTTGGCGGCGCGGCCCTCAAGGCCCGCATCGAGGCCTTGGGTGTCGGCGTGCATCTCTCTCGCGCCACCCAGTCGATCAGCGCAGGTGAGGAATACCGCTATCGCATGAATTTCGCGGGCGACGAATGCCTTGAGACCGACCTGATCGTGTTCTCGGCCGGGATTCGGCCACAGGACGCCCTCGCCCGCCAGTGCGAGCTGGCGCTGGGTCCGCGCGGCGGGATCGCCATTGACGAACACTGCCGCACCAGCGACGCCGACATCTTTGCCATCGGTGAGTGCGCGGCCTGGAACGGCAGCGTCTTCGGTCTCGTCGCCCCGGGTTATCAGATGGCGCGCAACGTCGCGGCGCAACTGTGCGATCAGGATGCCGAGCCGTTCTACGGCGCGGACATGTCGACCAAACTGAAGCTGCTCGGCGTCGACGTCGGTTCCATCGGCGATGCCCATGGCGCACTGACCGGCGCGCGCAGCTATCGCTTCATTGATGAGGCCACTGCCACCTATCGGCGTCTGGTGGTGTCCGCCGACGGCAAGCAAGTGCTGGGCGCGGTGCTGGTCGGAGACAACAGCTATTACGACACGCTGCTGCAATACGCGCAGAACGGCATCAAGCTCCCGGCCGATCCGTCCAGCCTGATCCTGCCTCACAGCGAAGGCGCACCGACACTGGGCGCCGACGCGCTGCCCGCCACCGCGACCATCTGCTCCTGCCACAACGTCAGCAAAGGCGCGATCTGCTCGGCCATCGACAGCGGCTGTACCGACCTCGCCGGAATCAAAGCCTGCACCAAAGCGGCGACCGGGTGCGGTGGCTGCTCGGCCCTGCTCAAAAGCGTGTTCGAACACGAGCTGACGGCGCGCGGTGTCGCCGTCGACAAGAGCCTGTGCGAGCACTTTGCCTTTACGCGTCAGGAGCTGTATGCCCTCGCCCGCGTGGAAAATATCGAGAGTTTCGAGCAGATGATTGCCCGCCACGGCAAAGGCCACGTCGGTTGCGACATCTGCAAACCCACTGTCGGCTCTATCCTTGCATCCTGCTGGAACAAACCGATCATGGACCCTTCGCTGGTGCCTTTGCAGGACACCAACGACACCTTCATGGCGAACATGCAGAAGAACGGTACGTATTCGGTAGTGCCACGGATTCCTGCCGGAGAAATCACTCCGGACGGCCTGATCGCCATCGGCGCGGTGGCGAAGAAATACGACCTGTACACCAAGATCACGGGCGGCCAGCGCATCGACCTGTTCGGCGCGCAATTGCATGAGTTGCCGGACATCTGGGCCGAGCTGATCGCGGCCGGTTTCGAGACCGGGCATGCATACGGCAAGTCGACGCGAACGGTGAAATCCTGCGTCGGCAGCACCTGGTGCCGTTATGGCGTGCAGGACAGCGTGCAAATGGCGCTGACCATCGAGGACCGTTACAAGGGGCTGCGTTCGCCGCACAAGCTGAAATTCGCGGTGTCCGGCTGCACCCGCGAATGCGCCGAAGCGCAAAGCAAGGACATCGGCGTCATCGCCACGGAGAACGGCTGGAACCTGTACGTCTGCGGCAACGGCGGCATGCGCCCGCGCCATGCGGAGCTGTTCGCCACCGACCTGGATGACGAGACGCTGATTCGCTACATCGACCGCGTGCTGATGTTCTACATCCGCACCGCCGACAAGCTGCAGCGTACGTCGGTCTGGCGCGAATCGCTGGAAGGCGGCCTGGATTACCTCAAGGCCGTAGTCATTGATGACAGCCTGGGGCTGGCCGTCGAGCTGGAGGAGCACATGCAACGGGTCGTGGACCGTTATGAGTGCGAATGGGCCAACGCGCTGAAGAGCCCGGAAAAGCTCAAGCGCTTCCGCACCTTCGTCAACGACAAGGGCGCCGACCCGGACATTCATTTCGTCAAGGAACGCAGCCAACGCCGCCCGGCGCGGGCTAATGAACTCAACCTTATTCCTGTTGCGGAGATCGCACGATGAGCCAGGCCAATGCGCTGACGATGGACATGCCTCAAACCCAAGCCTGGCGCGTGGTGTGCGCCCGTCAGGACCTGGTCCTCAACTCCGGCGTTGTGGCGCTGGTGGGCAATACGCAGGTGGCACTGTTTCATGTCGCCTCGATCAGCGGTACGCCGCAACTGTTCGCGGTCGAGAACCGCGATCCGGTGTCGGGTGTGAACGTGATCGGTCGCGGTTTGGTCGGCAGCCTGGCGGGCGATCTGGTGATCGCCTCGCCACTGTATAAGCAGCATTATCGGCTGGAGGACGGGACCTGCCTTGAGGATCCGGCCTTGAAATTGCGCACTTGGCCCGCCCGGTTGGCGGGCGATGTGGTGGAGATTGATGTGGGCTAGAGATCAGAGACCGCCAATTGATACGCCAACCCTGTAGGAGTGAGCTCACTCCTACAGGATTTTTGTTGCGATCACCAAATAACAGGCACAAAAAAAGCGACCCTAAGGTCGCTCTTTTTGTCGTTACGAGGAGTTCAAGGGCCTCGTAACTCAATATGGCGCAGCGGACGGGACTCGAACCCGCGACCCCCGGCGTGACAGGCCGGTATTCTAACCGACTGAACTACCGCTGCGCGTAACACTTGAAACGAATGGTGGGTGATGACGGGATCGAACCGCCGACATTCTGCTTGTAAGGCAGACGCTCTCCCAGCTGAGCTAATCACCCTTCGCTTCGGTGTGGCGCGCATTCTACGGAGCGATCCCACCTCTGGCAAGCACTTTTTTAAATAATTTTTATATTCCCGCCAAAGGCTTACGTCAGGGTTGGCCGCAGGGTCGCGGCAGCGAATAATGCCCCCCTTTGTATAAAGGAGAGACGTACCCCATGTGGTTCAAAAACCTGCTTGTCTATCGCCTGACCCAGGACCTGCCATTTGATGCCGAGGCGCTGGAAACCGCATTGGCGACCAAACCTGCACGCGCTTGTGCCAGCCAGGAGTTGACCACTTACGGTTTCATCGCCCCGTTCGGCAAAGGTGAAGACGCACCTCTGGTGCATGTCAGCGGCGATTTCATGCTGGTGTCGGCGCGCAAGGAAGAACGCATCCTGCCGGGCAGCGTGGTCAACGACGCATTGAAAGAGAAAGTCGAAGAGATCGAGACCGAGCAGATGCGCAAGGTCTATAAGAAGGAACGCGACCAGCTCAAGGATGAAATCATCCAGGCCTTCCTGCCGCGCGCCTTTATCCGTCGCTCCATGACGTTTGCCGCCATTGCCCCCAAGCAAGGCGTCATTCTGGTCAACGCGTCGAGCCCGAAACGCGCCGAAGACCTGCTGTCGACGCTCCGTGAAGTGGTCGGCTCGCTGCCGGTCCGTCCGGTGACCGTGAAAACCGCGCCGACCGCCGTGATGACCGAATGGGTCAAGACCGGTCAGACCGCGGAAAGCTTCTTCGTCCTCGACGAATGCGAACTGCGCGACACCCACGAAGACGGCGGCATTGTGAAGTGCAAGCGTCAGGACCTGACCAGCGACGAAATCCAGCTGCACCTGAGCACCGGTAAAGTCGTGACCCAACTGTCGCTGGCCTGGCAGGACAAACTGTCTTTCGTGCTCGACGACAAACTGGGCGTCAAACGCCTGAAGTTCGAGGACCTGCTGCAGGATCAGGCGGAGCAGGACGGTGGCGACGACGCACTGGGCCAACAGGACGCCAGCTTCACCCTGATGATGCTGACCTTCGGCGAGTTCCTGCCGCAGCTGTTCGACGCACTGGGTGGCGAAGAGATTCCGCAGGGGATCTAAACAACTCTCGGTCCTGTAGGAGCCGGCTTGCTGGCGAAAGCGTCATTTCAGACACGTTGATGTTGAATGACCCACCGCTTTCGCCAGCAAGCCGGCTCCTACAGTTTTGCGTACCTGATTCACCCCACAATAAAAGGAGCAAGCCATGCGTGCCCTGGCTGCATTGAGTCGTTTTGTCGGCAATACCTTCGCGTACTGGGTGCTGCTGTTCGCCGTGCTGGCGTTCCTGTTCCCCACCTGGTTCATCGGCCTGAAAACATTGATCGTGCCGCTGTTGGGGCTGGTCATGTTCGGCATGGGCCTGACCCTCAAGCTTGATGATTTTTCCGAGGTCGTGCGTCATCCCTGGCGCGTGGCCCTGGGCGTGGTCGCGCATTTCGTGATCATGCCGGGCGTGGCCTGGTTGCTGTGCCAAGCGTTTCACCTGCCGCCGGAAATCGCCGTCGGCGTGATTCTGGTCGGGTGCTGTCCGAGCGGCACGTCGTCCAACGTCATGACCTGGCTGGCGAAAGGCGATCTGGCGCTGTCGGTCGCCATCGCGGCCGTCACCACCCTCCTCGCCCCGTTGCTGACCCCGGCCCTGATCTGGCTGCTGGCGTCGGCATGGTTGCCTGTGTCCTTCATGGAAATGTTCTGGTCGATCCTGCAACTGGTGATGCTGCCGATCGTGCTGGGCGTCATCGCTCAACGCCTGCTCGGCGCCCGTGTGCAGTTCGCGGTCGACGTGCTGCCGCTGATCTCGGTGGTAAGCATCGTCATGATCGTCTGCGCCGTCGTGGCCGCCAGCCAGGCAAAAATCGCCGAGTCCGGCCTGCTCATCATGGCCGTTGTCATGCTGCACAACAGCTTCGGTTTCCTGCTGGGCTACTTCACCGGCAAAGTGTTCAAACTGCCACTGGCCCAACGCAAGTCGCTGTCGCTGGAAGTCGGCATGCAGAACTCCGGCCTCGGCGCCGCCTTGGCCAGCGCCCATTTCTCGCCACTGGCAGCGGTGCCCAGCGCGCTGTTCAGCGTCTGGCACAACATCTCGGGGGCCTTGCTGTCGACGTATTTCAGGAAGATGGCGCCGGATGAAGGGGTGACGGAAGACAGGCCTGTGGTGGGCTGAAGGGTTGCTGGCAATGGGTCAGAACAACCGCGTTATGTGAAACGCCACAGCACTGTGGGAGCGAATTCATTCGCGATGCGGTGGGCCCTCCGACAAAGATGCGTCGGAGGTACCTGCGTCTCGCGAATGAATTCGCTCCCACAGGACATTGCATGTCAATGCCTGCACCGAGTGGCCTCGGTCAGCGCACCGCCCCGCGCAACGCTGCCACCCGCTCGCGCACAAGGGCCGGTTCGGACTCATCACCGGCCATCGCGGGCCCCGCCACCAATGTCACCCGTGACCACAACCGGCGAAACACGCCCTTGCGGGGATCGCGGCTGAAGAAGCTGCCCCACAAGCCTTGCAACGCCAAGGGGATCACCGGTACGTCGGTTTCTTGCAGCACGCGGGTCATGCCGCTTTTGAATTCGTCGATCTCACCGGTGGTGGTCAGTTTGCCTTCCGGGAAGATGCACACCAGTTCCCCGTCTTTCAGGTAGTCGGCGATCCGTTTGAAGGCCTGGTCGTAGATCATCAGGTCCTCGCTGCGTCCGGCGATGGGAATCGCGCCGGCGGTGCGGAAGATGAAGTTGAGCACCGGCAGGTTGAAGATCTTGTAGTACATGACGAAACGGATCGGCCGACGCACGGAGCCGGCGATCAACAAGGCATCCACGAATGACACGTGATTGCACACCAGCAACGCGGCGCCTTCGTCAGGAATCTGTTCCAGGTCACGGTGCTCTACGCGGTACATGGAGTGGCTGAGCAGCCAGATCATGAACCGCATGGTGAATTCCGGGACGATCTTGAAGATGTAGGTGTTCACCGCGATGTTCATCAGCGAGACCACCAGGAACAGCTGTGGAATCGAGAGTTTCACCACGCTCAGGAAGATGATCGACACAATCGCCGACACCACCATGAACAGTGCGTTGAGAATGTTGTTCGAGGCGATGACCCGCGAGCGCTCTTTCTCGGGCGTGCGCGACTGTATGAGCGCATACAGCGGCACGATATAAAAGCCGCCGAAGACACCGATGCCAAGGATGTCGAACAGCACCCACCACGCTTGCCCGTAACCCAGCACCGCCAGCCAGTTATTGGCCTGGACGTTCTGCGGAAACTCACCCGAATGCCACCACAACAACAGGCCGAACACCGTCAGGCCCATCGAGCCGAACGGCACGAGGCCGATCTCCACTTTTCGCCCCGACAGTCGTTCGCACAGCATGGAGCCTGCCGCGATGCCGATGGAAAACACCGTGAGGATCAGGGTGACGACGGTTTCATCGCCGTACAGGAATTCTTTCGCGTAGGCCGGGATCTGCGTCAGGTAAATCGCGCCGACGAACCAGAACCAGGAGTTGCCGACGATGGAGCGCGAGACGGCTTTAGTCTGGCCCAGGCCCAGTTTCAGCGTCGCCCAGGACTCGCTGAAGATGTTCCAGTTCAGGCGCATTTCCGGGCTCGCGGCTGCCGCGGGCGGGATGCCTCGGCTGGCGAGATAGCCCAGGCAGGCGACCACCACCATGGCGGTGGAGACGATCGGCGCGTAATGAGCGGCCGACATCATGATCCCTGCGCCAATGGTCCCGGCAAGGATGGCCAGGAAGGTGCCCATCTCCACCAGGCCATTGCCGCCCACCAGTTCGTTCTCATGCAGGTGCTGCGGCAGGATCGAATATTTCACCGGGCCGAACAGCGCGGAGTGCGTGCCCATGGCGAACAGTGCGGCGAGCATCAAGGACAGGTGATCGAAGAGAAACCCGACGGCGCCGACCACCATGATCCCGATCTCCAGCACCTTGATCATGCGGATCAGCTTGTCCTTGGGGTACTTCTCACCGAACTGCCCGGCCAGCGCCGAGAACAGGAAGAAAGGGAGAATGAACAGCAGCGCGCACAGGTTCACGTAGATCGAACGGTCACCGTCGATGGTCAACTTGTAGAGAATGGCGAGGATCAGCGATTGCTTGAAGATGTTGTCGTTGAACGCCCCGAGGGACTGCGTCACGAAGAACGGCAGGAACCGCCGTTTGCCCAACAGATTGAACTGCGACTGACTCATCAAACTTCATCCTGAATGACGCCGGGGTCGGCTTTTGGATTGGAAGACGGGATTCCAGTCCGAGCCACATTGAAGACGTAACCGGCATTTCTGTCGATAGGCGCACACCCTGTGGGAGCGAATTCATTCGCGAAGGGCAGGTACAGTCAACACATCTCCATACTCCGGAACATTTTTCGCGAATGAATTCGCTCCCACCGCTTCATATCGCGCGAGCAGGAAAACCGTTCATTTCTTCAAACCCGCAATACACGGCGAAACAAACAGTTCTCCTTTATAAGCCCCCACCACGGTCCGGCGCATGATCACCAGCCATAGCATCGCCAGGCTTGCCACCAGCAGGCTTCCCAGTACCGAGAAGAACCCCAACTGCAGGACAGCCCCCAGCTTCAGCGTGGTCAAGGCAAACACGCCCAGCGGAAACGTGAACCCCCACCAGCCGAGGTTGAACGGGATGCCGTTGCGCAAATAGCGAACGGTGATCATCACGGCCATCAGCAGCCACCACACACCGACGCCCCACAGAATGATCCCGGCGATCAGGCCCAGGCCCGAGGCGATCTCACCCACACTGCCCAAACCATGGGCGGCAAAGATCGCAGGAGAGTCCGCACCCAGCACCATCAAGCCAAAGGCCCCGGTGCTGATCGGGCCCAGCGCCAGCCAGCTTGAGGCCGCCATGCTTTCGTGGGGCAGTTTGTGCAGGGCCATGCGCAATAACAGGATGGTGAGCATGCTGAACGCCACCGGCACCGACATCGCCCAAAGCACGTAGCTGGTGATCAGCACACTGAACGGGCTGTGGCTGTCCGCCAGGTGCGGCGCCAGCAACCCTCCGCTGGCCGCCGCCACTTCCGCCGCCACCACCGGCAGCAGCCAGACCGCCGTCATCTGATCGATGCGGTGTTCCTGACGGGTGAACATCATGAACGGGATTACCACGCCGCACGCCAGCGACATCGCCACGTCCAGCCACCACAGCGCTTCGGCCAGCGGCAACACGCCCTGACCCCACCGGGGTATACCGAACGTGAGCAGGCCGTTGATGATCGTCGCCATGCCCATGGGGATGGTGCCGAAGAACATCGAAACCGTTGAATGCCCGAATATCCGCCGCGCCTCATCAAAGAACATCACCCAGCGCGCGGCGTAGAGAACGCTGAAGCTGAGGAACAGGACGATGTTCAACATCCACAGGGCTTCGGCCAGCTGGAACATGCCGGGAATGTGAACCGGAAGCTGCGTCAGAACAGCCGACAAAATGCCGGTGCCCATGGTCGCGGCGAACCAGTTGGGGGTGAATTGGCGAATGACTTCGCGCGGATGGCTCAGTTGGCTGAAAGGTCTGCGCGGCATAAAAAGGGTGTACTGCATGGGTCGCTCCTGTCCTCATGTGAGGTGGTATTCATGTTACGGCGCGACCCGATATCTATTAAGCGGGTAATTTCTCTATACCTCATAGATTTAACAGATATACACAATTCCCTGTAGGAGCGCGCTTGCCCGCGAAGGCGGACAGTCAGAAACAGGGGTGTTGTTTGACACGCCACATTCGAGGGCAAGCGCGCTCCTACAGGATGTGCGCGGTCGATCCAGGTCAATATGGGAAAACAATCGGAGGTTTGCCCCGGCCACCTGCGACACCGCGCCGCTCAGACCTTGGTCGAAACAGACGAACGTGATGCAGCGTGCGAGACTGTCTGACCGGCGAAGGATCGCCGTCGAATCGTGACCTGTTTGAATCTGGAGTTCCCATGTCGCTGTCCAGCGGGCTGATCGCTGCCGTCGCCCTGGCCTATATGGCCATCATGTTCGCCATCGCCTTCTACGGCGACCGTCGCAGCGGTGCCCTGCCGCCCCGATTGCGGGCGTGGGTGTACAGCCTGTCCCTGGCGGTCTATTGCACTAGCTGGACGTTCTTCGGGGCGGTCGGTCAGGCGGCCGAGCAGCTATGGTCGTTCCTGCCGATCTACCTCGGGCCCATCGTGATGATGGTGCTGGCGCCTTGGGTGCTGCAGAAAATGGTACTGATCAGCAAGCAGGAAAACATCACTTCCATTGCCGACTTCATCGCCGCGCGCTACGGCAAATCCCAGTCGCTGGCGGTCGTTGTCGCTTTGATCTGCCTGATCGGCGTCCTGCCCTACATCGCCCTGCAACTCAAAGGCATCGTGCTGGGCGTGAACATCCTGATCGGCGCGGGGGCGGATGCCACGGGTACGCGGGCGCAGGACACCGCACTGATCGTTTCGCTGGTGCTGGCCCTGTTCACCATCGTCTTCGGCACGCGCAACCTCGACGCCACTGAACACCACCGCGGCATGGTGCTGGCTATCGCGTTCGAGGCGCTGGTCAAGCTGTTCGCCTTTATGGCGGTTGGCGTCTTCGTGACCTTCGGCCTGTACGACGGGGTCGACGATCTGTTCAATCAGGCCATGCTCGCGCCGCGCCTCGAGCAATACTGGAAGGAGACCATCAACTGGCCCTCGATGGTGGTGCAAACCGGCGTTGCGATGATGGCCATCGTCTGCTTGCCACGGCAGTTCCACGTGACGGTGGTGGAGAACATCGAGCCGCAGGATTTGCGCTTGGCCAAGTGGGTGTTCCCGGCCTACCTGTTGCTCGCCGCGCTGTTCGTGGTGCCCATCGCACTGGCCGGGCAAATGCTGCTGCCAAGCTCGGTGCTCCCGGACTCCTTCGTGATCAGCGTGCCCCTTGCTCACGCGCACCCGGCCTTGGCGATGCTGGCGTTCATCGGCGGCGCCTCGGCCGCGACCGGCATGGTGATCGTGGCCAGCGTGGCCCTGTCGACCATGGTGTCCAACGACATGTTGCTGCCATGGCTGCTGCGCCGTAAAACCGCCGAGCGTCCGTTTGAAGTGTTCCGTTACTGGATGCTCTCGGTACGCCGGGTCAGCATCGTGGTGATTCTGCTGCTGGCGTACGTGAGCTATCGGTTGCTGGGATCGACGGCCAGCCTGGCGACCATCGGACAGATCGCGTTCGCCGCGATCACTCAACTGGCGCCCGCGATGATCGGCGCCCTTTACTGGAAACCGGCTAACCGCCGTGGCGTGTTCGCGGGCCTGGCGGCCGGTGTCTTTATCTGGTTCTACACCCTCGTGCTGCCCTTGACCGCGCACAGCATGGGCTGGTCACTGAGCAGTTTCCCGCTGCTGGCCTGGCTGCACAGCAACCCGCTCAACCTGCCGATCAGCCCGCTGACCCAAGGCGTGGTGCTGTCGATGGCCGGCAATTTCATCCTGTTCGCCTGGGTCTCGCTGCTGTCGCGCACGCGCGTGTCGGAGCACTGGCAGGCGGGCCGATTCATCGGGCAGGAGTTGCAGGCACGGCCCAACAATCGCTCGCTGCTGGCGGTGCAGATCGAGGACTTGCTCAAGCTCTCGGCGCGCTTTGTCGGCGAAGAGCGCGCGCAACAAAGCTTCATCCGCTTTGCCTATCGCCAGGGCAAAGGCTTCAACCCGAACCAGAACGCCAACGGCGAATGGATTGCCCACACCGAACGGCTGCTGGCCGGTGTACTCGGCACGTCGTCCACCCGCGCGGTGGTCAAGGCGGCCATTGAAGGCCGGGACATGCAGCTGGAAGACGTGGTGCGCATCGCCGACGAAGCGTCCGAGGTCCTGCAGTTCAACCGCGCATTGCTGCAAGGCGCCATCGAGAACATCACCCAAGGCATCAGCGTGGTGGACCAGTCGCTGAAACTGGTGGCCTGGAACGACCGCTACCTGGAGCTGTTCAACTACCCGGACGGGCTGATCAGCGTCGGCAGGCCCATCGCGGACATCATTCGCTACAACGCCGAACGCGGCTTGCTCGGCCCCGGCGAAGCCGAGGTGCACATCGCACGACGCCTGCACTGGATGCGTCAGGGCCGCGCGCACACCTCCGAGCGGCTGTTCCCCAATGGCCGGGTGATCGAACTGATCGGCAACCCGATGCCCGGCGGCGGTTTCGTCATGAGCTTCACCGACATCACGGCCTTCCGCGAAGCCGAGCAAGCGCTTAAAGGCGTCAACGAAAGCCTTGAACAACGGGTGGCCGAACGCACCCGCGAACTGTCGCAACTGAACCTGGCACTCACCGAGGCCAAGGCCCACGCCGAAGCCGCCAACCAGTCGAAAACGCGCTTTCTGGCGGCGGTCAGTCATGACTTGATGCAGCCCATGAACGCCGCGCGCCTGTTTTCCGCCGCCTTGTTGCACACCGACGACAACGTGCCCGATGAAGCCAGGACACTGATCCAGCATCTGGACAGTTCACTGCGTTCGGCCGAGGACCTGATCAGCGACCTGCTGGACATTTCCCGCCTGGAAAACGGCAAGTTCACCCCAACCGTCGCACCGTTCCCGCTCAATAATCTGTTCGACACCCTGGGCGCAGAGTTCAAGGCGCTGGCGCAGGAGCAAGGTCTGAGCTTCCGCGTGCGCGGCAGTCAACTTCGGATCGCCAGCGACGTAAAACTGCTGCGCCGGGTGCTGCAGAACTTCCTGACCAACGCCTTCCGCTACGCCAAGGGGCCGATCCTGCTGGGCGTGCGACGCAAAGGCGACCACCTGAGCCTGGAAGTCTGGGACCGCGGACCGGGCATTCCGGAAGACAAACGCCAGGTGATCTTCGAGGAATTCAAACGCCTGGACAGCCATCAGACGCGCGCAGAAAAAGGGCTTGGCTTGGGTCTGGCGATCGCCGACGGCCTGTGTCGTGTGTTGGGCCATACGCTGGAGGTGCGTTCATGGCCGGGCAAAGGCAGCGTCTTCAGCGTGACGGTGCCGCTGGCACGTTCGCAAACGTTGCCGCAACCGACGACCGCCGAGCCTAAAAAGACTGCGCTCAACGGCACACAGGTGCTGTGCATCGATAACGAAGACAGCATCCTGATCGGCATGAACAGCTTGTTGAGTCGCTGGGGCTGTCAGGTGTGGACCGCGCGTAACCGTGAAGAGTGTCAGGCACTGCTCGACGACGGCATCCGTCCGCACCTCGCGCTAGTCGACTACCACCTGGACCACGGCGAGACCGGCACCGAGCTGATGGCCTGGCTGCGCACCCAATTGGGCGAGCCGGTGCCGGGCGTGCTGATCAGCGCCGATGGTCGCCCCGAGCTGATCGCACAAGTGCATGCGGCGGGGCTGGAGTACCTCGCCAAACCGGTCAAACCTGCGGCATTGCGGGCGTTGTTGAGTCGGCATGTGAGCCTGACGTGAGGTCAAGATCGCGTTGATTGATTGCTGACCTCTTGTAGGAGCGCGCTTGCCCGCGCACAGTTTTTCAGGTCACCGCCGTAGTGTCTGAAGTACGGGTTCGCGGGCAAGCGCGCTCCTACAGAGGTTGGTCCGGCTTCCTGCGATACGGAAACACATCAATCACCTTCCCCGCCCGAATCGCTGCCTGCACGCCCTTCCAGTAATCGGCGTCGTACAGCTCGCCATGCAGGCTGTTGAACAGTCGGCGCTGGCTCAGGTCGGCGAACAGAAACGGCGGAAACTCTTCGGGAAACACGTCCAGCGGACCAATCGAGTACCAGGGCTCGGACGCCATTTCGTCCTCCGGTGTGCGCGGCTCAGGGATGCGCCGGAAGTTGGCCTCGGTCAGATAACAGATCTCGTCATAGTCGTAAAACACCACGCGCCCATGCCGTGTGACGCCGAAGTTTTTCAGCAGCATGTCGCCGGGAAAGATATTGGCCGCCGCCAGCTGTTTGATCGCCAACCCGTAATCATCCAGCGCTTCGAGCACCTGTGCCTCACTGGCGTTTTCCAGGTACAGGTTGAGCGGCGTCATGCGGCGCTCGGTCCAGCAATGACGAATCAAGACCACGTCGCCTTCGAGCACGACCGTCGACGGGGCGACGTCCAATAACTCCTCCAGGCACTGCGGCTGGAACCGGGCAACCGGAAAGCGAAAGTCAGCAAATTCCTGGGTGTCGGCCATGCGCCCTACCCGGTCCACGCTTTTCACCAGCCGGTATTTCTCGATCACCGTGGCGCGGTCGACATTCTTGGACGGCGAAAACCGATCCTTGATGACTTTGAACACGGTGTTGAAACCCGGCAGCGTGAACACGCTCATGACCATGCCCCGCACGCCCGGCGCCATGATGAACCGGTCATCGGTGTCGGCCAGGTGCTTGATCAGTGCGCGATAAAACTCGGATTTGCCGTGCTTGTAGAAACCGATCGAGGTGTACAACTCGGCCGTGTGTTTGCCCGGCAGAATGCCTTTCAGAAAACCGACGAACTCGGCAGGCACCGGCACATCGACCATGAAATACGAACGCGTGAACGAGAAGATGATCGACACCTCGGCCTCGTCGGTGATCAACGTATCGATCTGCACGCCCTGCCCTTCGCGGTGCAGCAGCGCGATCACCAGTGGCCATTGTTCGTCGAGGGTGTAGATGCGGCCGACCAGGTAAGCGCCTTTGTTGCGGTATAAAACAGAAGAAAACAGCTCCAGGGTCAGCGCCGGATCCTTGCAGACCCACTCAGGCAGGCTTTCGCGCAGCAGGGCCTCCAGGCGTTGCAGATCGCCTTTCAGGTCGGCGTAGGCGACGCTGAAGCGGTAGTCGCTGAACACCTCAGCCAGCATCGCTGGCAGATCGCCCTTTGGCCGGTACGTACGCGTTTGCGGCGAACTTTCATGATGGCGTGACGCAGGCCGGGTGGTGTGAATGAACATGCAGTCGTCGCTGATCAGGTCATGACTGAAGAGGTTGCAGAAGATCGAGTTGTACCAGGTCTCCGCGAGCTCATCGTCCAGACGCGGGTCGATCCGCTCGATGTAGGCACGCTTGACCTGCGGCCAGCGGTCGGCGTCCAGCAAAAGATCGCCCGCGAAGGTCTTGATCAACCGAGCGGTGAGTTCACCGACCTTCTCCTCATACAGACTGATTCGCGCCGCCGACGCGGCCTGCGCTTGCTGCCACAGCGCTTGCTCAAACCGGCGTTGAGCCCCATCGGCGATGCGTCTGAAGTGATCGCGGTAATCGTCAAAGCCTTCAAGGATCAGGCGGGCGATGTCGGCAGCAGGCCAAGGCGAGGACATTGAAATATCTCGTAATCGTTCCAGCGCCGAGCTTAGCAGCGGATGGGCTGGGCCACCGGAACGCTTTCATTTGGCAACAGTCAGACCGTTTCAAGTGATATCAATTTGATATACAACCATCCCCGGCCAATAGATGACAAAAACAACATGGCCTCTGGATGACCTGAAAAGAAGCCATTAGGAGCGATGAGTCTTGATTAGAAATATGCGGATCGGTAGCCGGGCCAGCCTGGGTTTCGGGTTGGTCGCCCTGTTGCTGGCAGCTGTCGGCGTGCTCTGCCTTGCAAAGATGTCGGTGCTGCGCTCAAGCGCGCAGGTGATTGAACAATCCTGGATGCCCCATATCGAAGACACCCACGCGATGGCAGACCGTATCACCGCCATTCGCATGGAAGCCTTGCGGCTGATTGCCATTCCGGAGGCGGACGTGCAGCGCAAAAGCAAGGCCGTCATCAACGACAGCCGCAGTCAGTTGCTGCAGCAATTGAGGACATACAAGGCGCAGGCCGGCACGCCGCAGGAAGGCCTGTTGATCGACAACCTTGAACGCTCGATCGCAACCTACTCGAACATTCTGGATCTGGTCATCGCGAAGATAGACGCTCAGCGGTCCACAGAAGCCTACGCCCTGTTGAGCGAGCAACTGGCACCGGAAGGCAGCAAACTGGACGGGCATCTGCGTGCCCTCATCGCCTACAGCCAGCAAGGGGCCGATGCCGCGGCCAGGGACGCAGCCGCCCTCTATGAACGCACTCAGTTAATTGTCGTGGCGATCATCGTCGCGTCCCTGATCCTCACGCTGGTGCTTGCCATGGCACTGACCCGCAGCATCGTTCGCCCCATTCAACAGGCGCTGGGCGTCGCCCGGACCATCGCCTCTGGCAACCTGACCACGCCCATCGTCCATCAGGGCAAGGACGAGCCGGCACAACTGCTTGCTGCGCTGGCGACCATGCAGGACAACCTGCGCGCCACGATTCGCGGCATCAGCGACTCCTCACAGCAACTGGCGTCGGCCGCCGAAGAAATGAGCTCGGTGATGGAGGAAAGCACGCGAAGCCTGCAGGCGCAGAACGATGAAATCGAACTGGCCGCGACCGCGGTGACCGAGATGAGCGCGGCGGTGGACGAAGTCGCGAGCAATGCGGTGTCCACGTCCGAGGCGTCCAAAGCCTCTGACGCCGACAGCCAGCACGGCCACCAGCAGGTGACCGAAACCATCGAGTCGATTCAAGGCCTGGTCAGCGAGGTCATGCATGCCTCGACGCAGGCGCAAGGGCTGGCGACGCAAGCGCAGGACATCAGCAAGGTGCTGGAAGTGATTCGTGGCATCGCCGGGCAGACCAACCTGCTGGCGCTTAACGCCGCCATCGAAGCCGCACGCGCCGGCGAAGCAGGACGCGGGTTTGCCGTGGTCGCCGACGAAGTCCGTTCGCTGGCGCAACGCACCCAGGACTCGACGCAGGAAATCGAAGAGATGATCAGTGGCATCCAGACCGGCACGCAGGACACGGTCGGCGCGATGCAGAACAGCGCCAGCCGCGCGGAGCAAACGCTGCAACGGGCGAGCGGCGCGGGTCAGGCACTGGAAAAAATCACGGCGGCAATTTCGCAGATCAACCAGCGCAACCTGATCATTGCCAGCGCAGCCGAGCAGCAATCGCTGGTGGCACGGGAAGTCGATCGCAGCCTGGTGAGCATCCGAGACCTGTCTACCCAGACCGCAGCAGGCGCCACCCAGACCTCCGCCGCCAGCCAGGAACTGTCGCGACTGGCGGTGGATTTGAACGGGTTGGTCACGCGGTTTGTGGTGTAGCCGCGGTCGTCCGAATCAACCTCACTTCCGTATGGGAAGCGTCCTGCTGGCGAATGGATAGGGTCAGTCAACGACCCTGTTGAATGTCATATTGCATTCGCCAGCAAGCCGGCTCACGGTCTTCGACCAGAATCGTGCCGCAGGGATACGGAGGTCCGCGCTATTTCACCTTGCGAAACACAAACACCAACCCCACCACGATCAGCACCATCCCCAGCATGCTCAGCCAGGCCAGGCGATTGCCGAATATCAGGTAATCCATGATCGCGGTCACGGCGGGCACCAGGTAGAACAGGCTGGTCACGTTCACCAGATTGCCCTGAGCGATCAGCCGATACAGCAGGAAGGTCGCCAGCACCGACACCACCAGCCCCATGTACAGCACCGGCACGTAAAACCCGACGCTGTGCTCGAAATGGAACGGCTGAAACGGCACGAACACCGCGCACACGACAGCACCGGCAAAGTACTGAACCGGCAGTGTGCCCAGCGGGTTGGCGGTGATGCGTTTCTGCATGATCGAGCCGCCGGTCATGCTCAACATGCCCAGCACCCCGAACGCCATGCCGGCCAGCGAGCCACCGTCGCCGATGCCTTGATAGACCACCAGCCCCAGGCCCGCCAGCCCCAGGCAAAGCCCGAACATCCTTGAGCCAGAGCGGCTGCGCTCAACCAGTACGGCGGTGAGGATCGGCTGAACCCCCATGATCGTTGCCATGACGCCTGGGGCGACTTTCATGTCCAGCGCCAGCAGGTAGCAGATCTGGTAAGCGCCCAACAACACAGCGCCCGTAGCAATCGCATAAAGCATCGATTGACGCGTGCCGGGGAGCTTGTAACCCAGGGTCGGGATCAGGATCGCCAACGCAATCAGCGCCAGCACGAAACGGAAAAACAGAAACGCAAAGGGGGATGCGTGCGCCAGACCCCACTTGGAAACGATCGCCCCGCTACTCCAGAGCAGGACAAACAGCGTGGTCGTGGCCATTGAGGCCAGGGCTTTATTCGCAAACATGGTGTCACCTGTGATTCAGACAAAATCGGACCCGGCGCAGAACCGGATTCACGGATGTTTTGTTGGCGTGTGCAGGCGTGGATCGAACGCGGTGGAGCGGTCGATCAGCCGAGCACAACGACGCCTGGTGGTGCGACGACGCACACGACCGGGCTGCTCACAGGAGACGGTGGGGGGTAACGCGTGATGAAGGCGATTTGCATGCACCCGCACGGATCAACAGCAGACGGGGCTGCGGTGTCGAACACGAACTGAAGGTGGGGAGCAGGCATGGCGCTGATCTTCTTCGGAATGGGGGTTAAGTGCTTGGAGAGGTTTCAAAACACCGGCGCTGAATATAACCAGCGCGCGGTGCACGACGCAACGTTTAGTTATCAGCCAAACAGCCAGTAACCCAGCAGGGTCAGCACGATCACTGCCAGCACTGGGCGCAGAATGCGGTAGGCCTTGGGATTGGCGCGTTTGAACTGTTTCACCTTGCCGCTGAACGCATTGCTGAAGCGCTTGCTGAACGCATACGCCTGGTTGATCCCGCCGACGCGCTCGTCATCGGTGTTCTGCGGCGCCGTGGCGCGACCGAGAAATGCACTGACGCTGCGGTTGATCGAGGTCATGAAGCGGTTGCTCAGCGGGCGCTCGATGTCGCAGAACAAAATCACTCGGGTGACGTCGGTTTCGTTCTTGACCCAATGCACATAGGTCTCGTCGAACATCACGTCCTCGCCATCGCGCCAGGCGTAGACCTTGCCGTCGACGAAGATCCGGCAATCGTCGGAGTTTGGCGTCGAGAGCCCAAGGTGATACCGCAGGGAACCGGCGAACGGATCACGGTGCGGGTTCAGATGACTGCCGCCCGGCAACAACGCGAACATCGCGCCTTTTACGTTGGGAATGCGGCTGACCAGCTCCACGGTTTTCGGGCACAGGGCCTCGGCGGACGGCAGGGGTTTGTCGTACCACTTCAGGTAAAACCGCTTCCAGCCTTTCTTGAAGAACGAGCCAAAGCCGGCGTCGTTGTCCTTGGCGGCGGCGCGGATATAACCCTCGTCAAACAAGTGCATCGCTTCGTCGCGGATGGTTTCCCAGTTGTCGCGCAGCACGTCAAGCTCGGGGAACTTGCTACGGTCCAGATAGGGTTTGGACGGCACGCTGGAGAACATGTACATCAAGGCGTTGTACGGAGCGAACAATGCGGAGTGGTTCACGAACTGCCGCAGCACCGGCAAACGCGCCTTGCCGCGCAAGTGCACGTACAGCGTGCTGCCGAGAAACAGCAGCAGAATCGCCGCTTTGGCAGCAATAGAAAGGGTCATGAAACTCTCCTTGGAGCAGGCAAATCGCCAAGTGTTGATACGCTGCTGTCGTAAACCTTATAAGTCTGAATCACTGCAGCGTACCGCCGGATGACCTGTGACAAGTTCCGGCGGGTCTGGATGGCGGCCATCATAAGCCTTAGTCGGCCCGGTAAAAAGCCGAAGCAGCCCGCGATGCGACTATTGGGCCAGCTCCTGTTCAGTAAACAGGTCGCTGAAGAGCATGCTGGACAAGTACCGCTCGCCCGAATCCGGCAGCACCACGACGATTGTCTTGCCCTGCATTTCCGGCTTCTCGGCCAGGCGCACGGCGGCGTGCATCGCCGCGCCGCAGGAAATGCCACAGAGAATGCCCTCCTCCTGCATCAAGCGCCGCGCCATGGCCTTGGCTTCTTCGTCGCTGACCAGTTCAACCCGGTCGACGAGGGACAGGTCGAGATTCTTCGGAATGAAGCCCGCGCCGATGCCCTGGATCTTGTGCGGACTGGGGGTGATTTCCTGGCCGGCCATCGCCTGCGTGATGATCGGCGAAATCATCGGCTCAACCGCCACCGAAATAATTGGCTTGCCCATGGTGTGTTTGATGTAACGCGAAACGCCGGTGATCGTGCCGCCTGTGCCGACGCCTGCCACAAGTACGTCGATGGCGCCATCGGTGTCGTTCCAGATTTCCGGGCCGGTGGTCTTTTCATGAATCGCCGGGTTGGCCGGGTTCTCGAACTGCGCAGGCATGAAGTAGTTGTCCGGTTCGCTCGCCACCAGCTCTTCGGCCTTGGCGATGGCGCCTTTCATGCCTTTGGCAGGTTCGGTCAGCACCAGTTCTGCGCCCAGCGCCTTGAGCACCTTGCGCCGCTCGATGCTCATGGACGCCGGCATGGTCAGCATCAGCTTGTAGCCGCGCGCAGCAGCGACGAATGCCAGGCCGATGCCGGTGTTGCCGGACGTGGGCTCGACGATGGTCATGCCCGGCTTGAGTTTGCCGCGGCTTTCCGCGTCCCAGATCATGTTGGCGCCAATACGGCACTTGACCGAATAACCCGGATTACGCCCTTCGATCTTGGCCAGAATGGTGACCCCGCGCGGCGCGATGCGGTTGATCTGCACCAGAGGCGTATTGCCGATGGAGTGGGCGTTGTCTGCGTAAATACGGCTCATGACCGGGTCCTTGTGCAGGTGGGGAAAAGCCCAAAGCCTATGCCTTGAGCACATGATGCGTCCAGTCGTAGCGAACGGATGACCACGCCGACAGTCAACACCTCTAAGTCACCGGAGAGCGTTGCCATGAAACGTCGCTATAGCTGGCCACTGTGGACAGTCATGGGCCTCGTCGTGTTGTTGATCGCCATTCACATCGCGCTGCCTTACGTGGTGCGCAACTACTTGAACAACAAGCTCGCCGACATGGGCGAGTACCGGGGCCAGGTCACCGACGTCGACCTGGCCCTGTGGCGCGGCGCCTACAAGATCAACGGCCTGAACATCGTCAAGGTCGACGGCAAGGTCCCCGTTCCGCTGCTCAAAGTCCCGGTGATCGATCTGGCGGTCAGTTGGCACTCACTCTGGTACGACCACGCCGTGGTGGCAGAGGTTGCGTTTATCAGCCCGCAGCTCAACTTCGTCGACGGCGGCCCCGACAAACGACAATCACAGACCGGTGCCGGCACCGACTGGCGGGCTCAATTGAACAAACTGCTGCCGATCACCCTCAACGAACTCCGGGTCGAAGACGGCAAGATCACGTTCAACAATTTCAGCTCCACGCCCAAGGTGAAAATCGAAGCCGACAAGGTCAATGCCAGCATCTACAACCTGACCAACATCGCAGGCCAGCGCGACGCGCGCTTCGAAGGCAAGGCAATGCTGCTGGGCCATGCGCCACTGGAAAGCAGTGCCACCTTCGACCCATTGAGCAACTTCGAGAATTTCGATTTCAAGCTGCGCGCCACCGGCGTGCAACTCAAACAGATGAACGATTTCGCCTCGGCCTATGGCAAATTTGATTTCAACGCGGGAAATGGCGACATCGTGATCGAAGCTCAGGCCAAAAAAGGCCAGCTCAGTGGCTACATCAAACCGCTGTTGCGCGACGTCGACATTTTCAACTGGCAACAAGACGTCGAAAACAAGAACAAGGGATTCTTCCGCTCCATCTGGGAGGCCATGGTGGGCGGTGGCGAAACCGTGCTCAAGAACCAGCGCGAAAACCAGTTCGCCACCCGCGTCGAACTCAGTGGCAGCGTGCATAAGCAGGATGTCAGTGCTTTCCAGGCGTTTCTGCAGATCCTGCGCAACGCCTTCGTGCAGGCGTTCAATACGCGGTATGACAGTGGGAAGAAAGAGGCGGGATGATTGCACCTCCTCCTGTGAGCGTGCGCTTGCTCACGAAGACTCAGGAAGCGCCGCTGCCTCTCTAGTGGATGAAAGCCAGCCTTCGTGAGCAAGCGCTGACCCACCACTTAGCCCTGCTCTTCATCCTGTCCATGCTCAATACCGTAAGACGCTCGGTCTTCGGCGAGCAACCGTCCACTCAACCCTCTTCCCTGTAATGCTTCCCAGCCGATACACGCGAGTGCCAGGGTTCGGGGTGTTGCCTCACGCCCATTGCTGTAGCGCGTGATGCTTCGCGTGCTGACGCCCAAGGCTTCGGCAGCCAGCGCCAGGGGCAACCCCGTTCGTGCTCGCCAACCGATGAATATGCGGGTGTTCTCGTCCTTGGCAGTCTGAGCCTGAGCATCGAGATACAACGTGTCCGCACCGATCTGTATGTCCAGATCCACCCACTCCACAGTCCAGCCATCGTCCCCGATTTCTGCCTGCATGAAGGCATCTTCGATCCGGAGTGGTCGAAGACCGGGAAAATTCTGGATGTCCGCGTTCATGTCGAGCACGAACCTTTGATCATTGATGAACGTCAGGTCTAGCTTGCGCCCCTTCAGCGCCTGGACCGATTTGAGACGTGGTCGCTTCATGGATGCCATCTTGTCCATTCCTCCAACAGTTCTGTCTGGTGGGCCTGTACCCATTCAAGCGCCTCCTTGAGCACAGCGGCCGGTGCATGACCGAGCATGGGTTCAACCGGTTGCAGGCCGATCAACACATCCAGACCGCCCCCGGTGAGATGCACGTGGGGCGGCAGGTGATCCTTTTCCCGCAGCTGAATCCTGTATTTGTCCCTGAATCTATGTTTGGTAGACATCACAGCAATGTATAGCCAATTTGGCGATACCTCAACACGCGTTACACATTTGTTCGAGTCAAAACACGACCCGCCATTCAGCTACTGAATAAAGCGTCTGCGTTCACAGTCGTGCGGGCCCCGCGTTATAGTCGCTGCATGCTCCTTTTCTGATTGAGGCGGTCTGGGTTGTTGCTCAGGCGCCATGTTCGAGGATTTTCCGATGAAGTTCGAAGGCACTTCTGCCTACGTCGCTACCGACGACCTGAAGCTGGCGGTCAACGCTGCCATTACCCTGGAGCGTCCACTGCTGGTCAAAGGCGAGCCGGGCACGGGCAAGACCATGCTCGCCGAGCAACTGGCCGAATCCTTCGGCGCCAAGCTGATCACCTGGCACATCAAATCGACCACCAAGGCCCATCAGGGCCTGTATGAGTACGATGCGGTCAGTCGTCTGCGCGACTCTCAACTGGGCGTCGACAAAGTCCACGACGTGCGTAATTACCTGAAGAAGGGCAAGCTCTGGGAAGCGTTCGAGTCGGAAGAACGCGTGATTCTGCTGATCGACGAGATCGACAAGGCCGACATCGAATTCCCCAACGACCTGCTGCAAGAACTCGACAAGATGGAGTTCTACGTTTACGAGATCGACGAAACGATCAAGGCGAAAAAGCGCCCGATCATCATCATTACCTCGAACAACGAAAAAGAGCTGCCTGACGCGTTCCTGCGCCGCTGTTTCTTCCATTACATCGCCTTCCCTGACCGCACCACCCTGCACCGGATCGTCGATGTGCACTACCCCGACATCAAAAAAGACCTGGTCAGCGAAGCGCTCGATGTGTTCTTCGACGTGCGCAAGGTCCCGGGCCTCAAAAAGAAGCCTTCGACCTCGGAGCTGGTGGACTGGCTGAAACTGCTGATGGCCGACAACATCGGCGAAGCGGTGCTGCGCGAGCGCGATCCGACCAAGGCCATTCCGCCGCTGGCGGGCGCACTGGTGAAGAACGAGCAAGACGTGCAATTGCTTGAGCGTCTCGCGTTCATGAGCCGTCGTGGCAATCGCTAAGCTCTTTGGGATAAGTGCGGGACAACCAACATGCTGCTCAACCTCTTCAACGAAATGCGCGCCGCCAAGGTGCCGGTCTCGGTGCGTGAGCTGCTGGACCTGATCAACGCCCTGAAACAGCGGGTAATCTTCGCCGACTTGGACGAGTTCTACTACTTGTCGCGGGCGATTCTGGTCAAGGACGAGCGCCATTTCGACAAGTTCGACCGGGCCTTCGGCGCCTATTTCAATGGCCTCGAAAAACTCGACGACCATTTACAGGCGCTGATTCCCGAGGACTGGTTGCGCAAGGAGTTCGAGCGTTCGCTGACGGATGAAGAGCGCGCGCAGATTCAATCCCTCGGCGGGCTGGACAAACTCATCGAAGAGTTCAAGAAACGCCTCGAAGAACAGAAGGAACGCCACGCGGGCGGTAACAAATGGATCGGCACCGGCGGCACCAGCCCGTTTGGTTCGGGCGGCTACAACCCGGAGGGCATTCGGGTCGGCGATGCGGGCAAGCGTCAGGGCAAGGCGGCGAAAGTCTGGGATCAGCGCGAGTACAAGAACCTCGACGACCAGGTCGAACTGGGCACCCGCAACATCAAGGTGGCCTTGCGCCGCCTGCGCAAGTTCGCGCGTCAGGGTGCGGCGGACGAACTGGACATCGACGGCACCATCGACCACACCGCCCGCGATGCCGGTTTGCTGAACATCCAGATGCGCCCGGAACGCCGAAACACCATCAAACTGTTGCTGTTGTTCGACATCGGCGGCTCGATGGACGCCCACGTGAAAATCTGCGAAGAACTGTTCTCGGCCTGCAAGACCGAGTTCAAACACATGGAGTATTTCTACTTCCACAACTTCATTTATGAATCCGTGTGGAAGAACAATTCGCGCCGCACCTCGGAACGCACGTCGACCCAGGATTTGCTCCACAAATACGGCGCCGACTACAAAGTGATCTTCATCGGCGACGCCGCCATGGCGCCCTACGAAATCACCCAGCCTGGCGGCAGCGTCGAGCATTGGAACGAAGAAGCAGGCTACGTCTGGATGCACCGTTTCATGGCCAAGTTCAAGAAGATCATCTGGATCAACCCGTACCCCAAAGACGCCTGGGCCTACACCACCTCGACCAACATCGTGCGGGATTTGATCGAAGATCAGATGTACCCGCTCACGTTGCGCGGGTTGGAGGAAGGGATGCGGTATTTGGCGAAGTAATGCTGAGACTGTAGGAGCGCGCTTGCCCGCGAATGGGTTGTGTCAACGACATCACCCTGACTGACACACCGCAATCGCGGGCAAGCGCGCTCCTACAACGGCAGACCGAGTCGATTCAGACACCCCACCTGCTCCCGGTGCGCCATCTCTTGCACCACCGCCCTCAGACGCACCACCGTCCCTGGCAGTTGCTGCGCCAGCCTTGCCAGTGACAGCGCCTGCAAGCCGCGCTGCTACATCTGCCGTGCTCACTGGCGCAATCTTCCGATATAAAACAACTAACCATTATCAAAGATGACTTTGGTTACATTTTCCCTGTTGACGCAGTTTTGTACCGCTGATTATTTAAATTGTGTCAGTAGGCAATGCCCCTGACTGCACCTTTATAATACGGATACATATCACCTATCGAACGATCGCGCTCATTAGCCGAAATCTACGGCACGGATGCGCTCGCCCAAAACAAAGGATTCCAGATGAACGCAATGACAAATTTATGTGTCGCAGTGGCACTCGCACTCACGACCATCAATGTGAGCACCGCCAATCAAGGCGAAACAGCATCAAACCCACCAATCATTGAATTAGCAGATAAACTAACTCGAATCTTCGGATTCCCCGACAATTTGCACGATGTAAAATATTACAGCTTTACGTCCATTCGCGGGCAAAAAGTCATGATCTACAACAGGCGATCAAGATCGCAAGGGCCAGACTGGAACGTCGAATATAAGATTGACAAAGAATGGGTTCAGGTTCCACCCGATCACAGCTTTATATCGGCAGATCTGTCACCCAATCAGAAAGTCCTAATGAGGGTTTCAATCTCACCCGGCATGGATTTCAAAGCGGGTGATAATTTTGTGGTCGAGTTCGGCTCAGCACCGCAGATAGATAGAGGGCGCACAGTAGTCTCAGGGGACTCCGATTGGTTTCTTGTATACTTCCACGATCACCTCTTCAGAAACGAGCTGACCTGGAGAACGACGGTAACTGACTCAAAAGGCTATCCGGTGGAGGGCGCAATGGCCCATTTTGTCATCCTTCCCGACGAGTACAAACCCCACAAGATTACGATAAAAGAATACATCACCGACGCTTCGGGCTCCATCTCCGGCAAGATGAGATTTGACGGGTGCATTGGGAACAATAGAACCCCACCTTTCACAGGTGTTTTTTCTGACGCCAAAACAAAATGGAGGGCCACCTACAATACCGGCTACTGGCATTTATCTGTTAGAGGGAATGATGCCGGCAGTATGAGTGTATCGCCTTTGACGCAAATTTGTTCATCTAACATGGTCAAATAATCTTCACCGGGCCCAGTTGAGCTACTCAACTCCACTGGGCTTTCAACTGGCGGGCGAGAACAGCCTAGCCCACTTAGCATCAAACCCCTCCAGCGTTCGATGAACCACCCCAGCCAGAATCCATATATACTCTCTCGCCGCGTCAGCAAAGGCAGTATCTTCGTTCATTAAGCAGTACAACGTACTCTCTTCGTGCTGCGTCAACTCGCACCCCAACCCCATCGGTTTGATCAAACCTGTTTCATCGATGGAAAAGGTGAAAGTTTTTTTGCCAACTCTGGACTGGAAACTTCAAGCTTGGCTTTTAATACATCTCGCATGCCTTCCATATCCGTAGCCAGCAGTTCAGCTGCGCGCGTGCGAGCATCCAGTTTGACCTGCTCACAAAACTCCCAAGGACTAAGGGATCTAAAGAAAACGCCACCATCACCTGACGGTCTCAATGTCCCATCAAGCTTGACCTCATGGTATTCCACGTCTGGCGACGGACGCTTGCCCTCGGCGGCTCCCGCTTGCTGCGTATCGATGCCGGATAAAACCACCGGCTTTATCTTGTCGCTGATCGCCTCAGCATCCTGCTTGTACGAGTAATTCTGGTCAACTGTCAAAATCAGCTTCATGTGGACACCTCATCTCATGAATGCATGAAGTGCTTAACGACCCTCACAAAAAAATGATGACCTCGTCATCCTGACCAGCATTTCCGATAAACACGTAAGACGAAAGCTACAGAAGTAATCAATGCACGAGCGACTGCAACCACTCCACCTGCTCCCGATGCGCCATCTCCTGCACCACCGCCCTCATCCGCACCACCGTGCCCGGCAGTTTCTGCGCCAGCCGCGCCAGTGAAAGCGGCGTCAATGCGCCAAGCCTTGGATAGCCGCCGATGGTCTGGCGATCATTAAGCAGGACGATAGGCTGACCATCAGGCGGGACCTGAATGGCGCCCAGCGGAATGCCTTCGGAAATCATCGGCTTGCCCTGATACACCAGCTCCGGCCCCAACAGGCGCATGCCCATGCGGTCGGCGCGGCTGTCGAGGGTCCAGTCGTTGTTGAAGGCGTCGAACAGACTCAGGCCACTGAACTGGCCGATCTGCGCGCCGAGGACGACATCCAGTGGACGCTGACCGGAGAAGTCGGGGATGAGGTGATCGGGCAGCGCGTGAAGCTCAAATGAGCCCCCTGAATACGTCAGTTGATCGCCTTCAGCCAGCGCTTTTCCGGAACCGTTGAGCCCTCCCAGGCCTTCTCGCCCGACAGTGGCGCAACTGCCGAGGACATCAACAGCAGCAAAGCCACCCGGCGCGGCGATGTAGGCGCGAACGCCGGAAACAGGCTGAGTGAAGCGCAGTTGCTGGCCCTTCCTGACGAAGAAGCTGCGCCAAGGCGCCATCGAGCGGTCATCGAGCATCGCGCCCAGATCCGCTCCCGCCAATGCGAGGCAGCAATCGGCTTCGGCGATCAGGGTCAGGCCGCCGAGGGTAATTTCGATGACGGCGGCATCCAGCGGGTTGTTCAGCAGTTTGTTGGCCCAGGACATCGACACCCAGTCCAGCGCCCCGCCCTGCGTCACGCCCAGATGGCGGACGCCAAACCGTCCGGCGTCCTGAAGCAGGCACAGCGGCGTACTGCTTTTTACGGTAAGCACAGTCATGCCAGCGCCTCCAGCGCAGTGTCGTCGCCACCCAGGCGAATGAATTCGGCGTGATCGACAGCCTCGAAACGCACGGTGTCGCCGGGCTGCATCAGGCTGTAACCATCCATCCGGCGATCAAACAACTTCGCGGGCGTGCGGCCCAGGATGTTCCAGCCGCCCGGCGACTCCAGCGGGTAAGCCGCTGTCTGGCGTTCGGCGATGCCGACGCTGCCCGCCGCCACGCGTTTACGCGGCGTGTTTATCCGTGGTGCCGCCAGGACCTCTTCGACCAGTCCCATGAACGCAAATCCGGGTGCAAAGCCCAGCGCGAACACCTGATATTGCCGCTGGCTGTGGCGTCGAATCACCTCGTCCACCGGTAATCCACTGCGTCGGGACAGCAACGTCAGTTCGGGGCCAACGCTCAGGTCATACCAGACCGGCAACACATGCTGCCGCCCGCTTTTGGCGGCGTCAGGGGACAGGTCGGTCATGGCCTGCGCGATCACCTCGCGCGCCTGGAGGGGATCAAGCGCCATCAGGTCGTAATGCACCATCAGGGTGGTGTACGACGGCACCAGGTCAATCAAATGCGCACCGAAGCCCTCGCGCAGCCGAAGGCTGGCCGCAAGCATCCACGGCATGTTGGCTTCATCGATGGCATCGAACAGACGCACCATCAAACAATCGATCGCGACGACTTCGACGCGCACATTCATGAGGCGGACAACTGCGCCGGGGTGTTGCCCAACGCCTGACGGATCCGTTGAACGGCGGCGATGGAACTGGCGTTGTCGCCGTGCACGCAGAGAGTGTCGGCGTTGAGCAGCAGTTCGCTGCCGTCGCTCGCAATCAAGGGTTCACCACGGGACAGCGTCAGCGCCTGGGCAATAATGGTTTCCGGGTCATGGTGGACCGCACCCGGCAAGCTGCGCGACACCAGACGCCCCACGCTGTCGTATGCACGGTCGGCGAACGCCTCGAACCACAGGGTGACGCCGAACTCATCGGCCATCGCTTGCGCTGCGCTGTTGTCACGCATGGCCAGCAGCATCAAGGGCAATTCAGCGTTGTAGCGGGCGATGCCTTCGATGACCGCACGCAGTTGCGCCGGATTGGCCATCATGTCGTTGTACATCGCGCCATGGGGTTTGACGTAGCTGACACGACCGCCCTGAGCACGGGCAACCCCGTCAAGTGCGCCGATCTGGTAATGCAGCAGGTCCTGAATCTCTTGCGGCGAACAGGCCATGGAGCGGCGGCCGAATCCCACGAGGTCCGGGTACGCAGGGTGTGCACCGAGGGTCACGTTATGGGTCAACGCCAAGGCCACGGTCTTGCGCATGACACTGGGATCGCCCGCATGAAAACCACAGGCGATGTTGGCGCAATCGATGTACGGCATGACGTCGGCATCCAGACCCATGGTCCACGCGCCGTAGCTTTCGCCGATATCACAGTTCAATAACAGGCGGCCCAAGGGGTATCTCCTGTGCAAAGGAAGGTTGAAGACGGGCCTTGAGTCTACGCGTGGGAAGCGTCCGTTTGCAGCGCTGAAACGAGCCTGTCATGTGCAGGCGCATTCTTGGACGGGAGGGGTTGGGGCGTCCAACGAATAAAAGCGAGAGGGGGAGATAAGAAAAAGTGAACGGCTTTCTTCAGCGCCGCAATAGGGGACATCGTCGGTACGGTCACAGGTGCTTTACCACTGTGGGAGCGAATTCATTCGCGAAAAATCAGCAAGACGGCACATTCGTGACGAATGTACCAATGCATCGCGAATAAATTTGCTCCCACAGGCCCTGTGCGAAGTGCCTGAACGGTTTCGCTCCCTAGCGCCAGTCGCGGTTGACGGGTCGCACGTGATGCCGTCCCACGAACACCCAGTCGATGAACAGCACGAAGCTTTCGATGACCAGCGAAAACAGCAGCGCGCAGACCAAGCCCCAACCGATGACGTCAGGCGACAGCAAGACCTGCCAGGAATACCCGTTCCAGGTTTCCTTGCGGATGTCCGGGTCAGCGGCGGTGAGCACGTGGTAAGCCCGCATGTACCACGGGCCTTGCAGGGCGAGCCATTCGCGGTCGAGGGTTTGTGTTCGCGTCAGCAGGGTGTTGATGTTGTCGGCGTCGGTGCGAAACACAGGATCGTCACTGCTGCGGTAGTGCTGGATCAGCGCCTGAACATCACCTTTGAAGAACCGCTGAGCCGTGTCGTTGTAGCCACCGAGGCTCTTCTGCGCCTCGATAAGGTGCGCTTCGACACGCTTGCTGTAATCGCTGATAAAGCCGGGAATCTGCACGCCGATCAACAGGCCCGCCGTGAACAACACCAGTCGCAGATAGCTTCGCAGCATAGGTCCCTCTCTGTCAGGTTCGGCCTTCGGCCACGCATTCGCCGCGACGCCACAAGCTCCAGTGGCCAGGTTCGTAGCGATTCCAGGTTTCGTTCTCGGTCAACGGCTCGGTGGCGATGACCGTGACCACGTCGTTCGGGGTGGTTTCGGCCTGAAAATCGACGATCACGTCGACATCTTTCAAGCGAGCCGGACCGAACGGAGCGCGGCGCGTAATGTGCACCAGCTTGGTGGAGCAGAAACAAAATAGCCAGTCGCCATCGCTGAGCAAGCCATTGAACACGCCCTTGCTGCGGTATTCGCTACAGGCTTCGACCAGGGTCGGCAGCAGCTGTTCGATCTCGACAGGTTCTGGAAAACCTTCACGCACGCGGTTCAACACATCGCAGAAGGCGGCTTCGCTATCGGTGTCCCCCACCGGCCGATAGAACGTGGCACGGGGGTGAAAATCCGCCAGTTGGCCGTTGTGGGCGAAGCACCAGTTACGGCCCCACAGCTCGCGGACAAAGGGATGGGTGTTGGACAGGCAGACCTTGCCCACGTTGGCCTGACGAATGTGACCGATGACCACCTCGCTCTTGATCGGGTAACGCTGCACCAGTTGGGCGACTTCCGACTCGCTGCTGGCCGCAGGGTCCTGAAACAGGCGCAAGCCGCGCCCCTCGTAGAAGCCGATGCCCCAGCCATCACGGTGCGGACCGGTTCGCCCACCCCGCTGCATCAGCCCGGTAAAGCTGAACACGATGTCGGTGGGTACATTGGCACTCATGCCCAGAAGTTCACACATGCTCGGCTCTCGGTAGGCTTAACCGCAGATCACACTGCCCAAGCGCGCTTGCCGCCTGCCAGGCAGTAAAGCCTTGCCTGAATGCGCGCAATCGCGGGCAAGCGCGCTCCTACAGGGACAAGCGTCATCACAACTTGGGTTCGACCCGGTAGCGGCCACTGCTGCCATTGGCCGGCGCAGCGGGTGGGTTGGCGAAGCGGCTCGGCCCCTGGTTTGCGAACGGTTCGTCGTCCTGCTCAGCCTGCTTCTGCTCCGCAGCCGCCTGCGCCGCAGCTTCCTCGGCGTGGGCCTGGCGGGCTTTTTTCTTGCGCAGAAACGGCAGGCGGATCAGCGCGAAGATGACATACAGGCCCAGGGCAACGGCGCCGTAGGTCGACAGATCCAGCATCGCGCGCCAGACGTTATTGCCGACCTTGAGTGCAAGATCCAGCACGCTGATGGCCAGCGCGGGAGCGTACTTGTCTTTGACTGGATCGATGATGGTCGGGCAGAACAGCAGGACCGCGCCGATCACGCGCAGCGGCTCGCGCAGGTAGCGCCACATCCAGCCGGTCAGCTTGAACCACACCAACAGACAACCCAACGCAGCGAATGCGTAAAGGCCCCAGGCAATCAGATAGTCGTTGTCGGTCATGACGTCCGTGGTAAGGCAGGTAAAGAGGCGCTTATGATAACGACTTTTCGCAAGCCCGGCTTCCCCGGCTTCAGTTATCGGTCTGCACTGCCCCCGACCGGGCAACGCCGGGCCGGACGGTTTATTCGAGAACGCCCATTGAGAGAGCCCAGCATGCCTTCTTCCCACATTGCTCCTAGCGCCCCGCTGGCCCGCAAAGCCGACGGCGCCGACCCGTATGCCTGGCTGCAGAACCGCGACACCGACGAGGTGCTCGATTACCTCAAGGCTGAAAACGACTACCAGGAGCGTCAGCTCGCCGATCAGCAGGCGCTGCGTGAAACCCTGTTTCAGGAGATCAAGGGCCGCATCCTCGAAACCGACCTGTCGCTGCCCTCGCCCTGGGGCCCGTACCTGTACTACACCCGCACCACCGAAGGCGATGAATACGCCCGCCACTATCGCTGCCCGCGCCCCGCAGACGACTCACAGACGGTCGACGAAAGCGCCGAAGAGTTGCTGCTGGACCCCAACGTGTTGGCCAACGGCGGCTTTTTTTCGCTGGGCGCATTCAGCATCAGCCCGGACCACCAGCGTCTGGCCTACAGCCTTGATACCAGTGGTGAGGAGGTCTACCAGCTGTACGTCAAAGAACTGAGCAGCGGCAACGTCATCAACCTGCCCTTCGAAGACTGCGACGGCAGCATGACCTGGGCCAACGACAGCCAGACGCTGTTCTTCGGCGAGCTGGACGACACCCATCGCCCTCACAAGCTGTACCGCCACACCCTGGGCAACGACTCCGCCGACCTCGTGTTCAACGAGCCGGACGGGCGTTTCTTCCTGCACTGCTACCGCACCAGCTCCGAGCGGCAACTGGTGTTGGCCATCGACAGCAAGACCACCGGCGAATCCTGGGTGCTGGATGCGAGCAAGCCCGAGCAGGCGTTTGTCTGCATGGCGCCACGCACTGAGGGGCATGAGTACTCCGTGGACCATGGCCTGGTCGACGGCACCTGGAGCTGGCTGATCCGCAGCAACCAGGACGGCATCAACTTCGCGCTGTTTCATGCGCCGGAAAAAACCAGCGGCGTGCCCGAGCGCAAGGACTGGCAGACGCTGATCCCGCATAGCGAATCGGTGATGCTCGACGGCTTCAGCCTCAATGCCAAAGGCCTGACCCTGAGTCTGCGTGAAGGCGGCCTGCCCGTCGTCGAAGTTCACCCACAGAGCTTGCCGGCCTATCGGGTGCAACTGCCGGACGCTGCCTACAACCTGTATGTGCAGGACACGCTTGAGTTCGACAGCGACAAGATTCGCCTGCGTTACCAGTCGCTGAATCGCCCGCCGCAGGTGCGTCAGTTGACCCTGGCCACCGGCGAGCAAGCGGTGCTCAAAGAGACGCCCGTGCTGGGCGTGTTCGACGCCGATGCCTACGTCAGCCAGCGTCTGTGGGCCACCGCCGCCGATGGCACTCAGGTGCCGATCAGCCTGGTGGTCAAACGCGAACTGGCCGGCCAACCGGTGCCGCTGTACCTCTACGGCTATGGTGCGTATGGCGAGAGTCTGGACCCGTGGTTCTCGCACGCCCGGCTGAGTCTGCTGAACCGGGGCGTCGCCTTCGCCATCGCCCATGTGCGCGGCGGTGGCGAACTCGGTGAGGCCTGGTACCTCAACGGCAAGCAGGAGCACAAGCAAAACACCTTCAGCGACTTCATCGCCTGCGCCGAGCACTTGATCGCACAAAACCTCACCACGCCAGACCAGCTGGTGATCAGCGGCGGGAGTGCCGGCGGATTGCTGATCGGCGCCGTGGTCAATCAGCGGCCCGATCTGTTCAAGGCCGCCATCGCCGAAGTGCCTTTCGTCGATGTGCTGAACACCATGCTCGACCCTGAGCTGCCACTGACCGTGACGGAATACGACGAGTGGGGAAATCCGCAGGAACCGGCGGTATATGCTCGCATCAAGGCCTATGCCCCGTACGAGAACGTCACCGCACAGGCATACCCGTCCATGCTGGTGATTGCCGGGTACAACGACAGCCGCGTGCAGTATTGGGAAGCGGCCAAGTGGGTGGCAAAATTGCGCGACACCAAGACCGATGACAACCTGTTGCTGCTCAAGACCGAGCTGGGTGCCGGGCACGGTGGGATGAGTGGCCGTTATCAAGGATTGCGTGACGTAGCGCTCGAATACGGTTTTATCTTCAAGGTATTGCAACTGGCCTGAGGAACTCCCTCATCTCCGTGTGTCATACCAGACGATCCCCGGATGATGCGTAGTCCGGGGACGTTTTGCACGTCAGCTGTTTCAGTCTCCATTCTTCACGACTCAACAAGAACATCACATGCCAACACCGTCATCCCTGAACAATGAGATCCGCGAGATGCTGATGGACTGCGGTCTGTTCCTCGCCCTGACGCCCGCCGACTTTTCCGCGGCGGCAGGTTATTTCAGCATCAGCAACATCGACAAAGGCCAGCCGATCTTCAACGAAGGCGATGCAGGCACCTTCATGTGCATCATCCATTCGGGGACGGTGTCGGTGCAGAAGCTCAATGGCGAAGGCAAACAGGTCGAAACGGCGATCCTGCGCAGCGGTCGGGCATTCGGCGAAATGGCGGTGCTGGATGGCGAACGTCGTTCGGCAAGCTGCATCGCGGCGTCGCCTTGCTACCTGCTGAACCTGGGCAAGGACTCCCTGGACAAGATGCTCAATGACGCCCCGAAAGTGGCAGCCAAGATCATCCGCGCGATAGCGATCGCGATGTCCAAGCGCCTGCGGATGATGGACGGACAGGTGCTGGCTCAGCAGGAATAGGTCATCCCACTCCCTGTAGAAGCTGGCTTGCCGGCGAACCCGGTGTGCCACTCGACATCAGGGCGGCTGGCCTCATGGGTTCGCCAGCAGGCCGGCCCCTACAATTTTGCAGTGCAGCAGTGTGAATCAAGGACTGGGCTTGGCGGGCGGCGGCAACCCCGGCAACGGCTCATCTTCTTTTGGCGGGCCGGGTTGCGGGATCTTCGGCAGTAATGGCGGATTACCCTGGCCTCCCGCGCGCGGCACACTCGGTGGAGTGACCTGGGGATAAGGTGTCGGGGTGGCAGTTCCCGGCGAGCCGGATGTCGCGGCGATCGGTTCGGGGGTATTCAGGACAGGTTGCAGGTTCTCGGCAAACCCCTGCGATGCACCGAGCATCATCAAGGCAATCGCCGCTAGAATGGACCGCTTCATCGTTGGCCTCCACTGCCAATCTTTTGCTGTGACGCTCAGGCTACTCCTGCGCGGCGCTTCGTGCGCTGACAAATTGATGCGCACACCTTCAGGCTTTCTACCGGGTTTTCCATGAAACGTTTCGTTCTGCTCGACACCACCCCGATCCCCGACAACGGCGGCGCCCTGTGCCTGTTCGAATACGGCGAAGACTTCGTGATCAAGATTCAGGGTGGCGACGGCGGCCAACTGATGAACACGCGCATGCACGGCTCCGAAGACGCGTTGGCCGAGATCCCCTGCAAAAAGGTCGCGTCACGGCTGAACCCTCGCGTACTGATCGGCGGGCTGGGCATGGGCTTCACCCTCGCCTCAGCACTCAAGCATCTGGGCAAGAACGGCGAAGTGGTCGTGGCCGAACTGGTGCCTGGCGTGGTCGAGTGGAATCGCGGACCACTGGGTGAGAAGTCCGGCAACCCGTTGCAGGACCCTCGCGCCCGGGTCGTCGTACAGGACGTCGCCCAGGTGCTGAAAAGCGAGCCTCAGGGGTTCGATGCGATCATGCTCGATGTCGACAACGGCCCTGAAGGCCTGACCCAAAAAGCCAACAGCTGGCTCTACTCCGCCGGTGGTCTGGCCGCCTGCGCGAGCGCTCTGCGCCCCAAAGGTGTGCTGGCGGTCTGGTCGGCCAGCGCCGACGCCGCCTTCAGCGACAAACTGCGCAAGGCCGGATTCAAGGCCGAAGAGGTCAAGGTTTACGCCCACGGCAACAAAGGAACGCGGCACACGATCTGGATTGCTGAAAAAGTCAAAGCCTGACAGCCGATCAAAGCGCTAGACTTGCCCCATTGCCAACAGCACACGAAACAGGTGACACCATGAGCGCGGGAACCCCAACCAACACTTCCAAGCTGGACCGCATCCTGGCCGATGCCCAGCGTGACCGCGAGATGGGTTATCGCGACAAGGCGCTGCGCATGTACCCGCACGTCTGCGGCCGCTGCGCCCGTGAGTTTTCCGGCAAGCGCCTGAGCGAACTGACCGTGCATCACCGCGACCACAACCACGACAACAACCCGCAGGACGGCTCCAACTGGGAACTGCTGTGCCTGTACTGCCACGACAACGAACACTCGCGTTATACCGACCAGCAGTACTTCTCCGACAGCTCGACCAGCAGCCCGAAGACTGCCAAGGCCACGCACAACCCGTTTGCTGCGCTGGCGGGATTGATGAAAAAAGACGAATAAGCCTATAGGCGCGCGCTTGCCCGCGATGCGTTCGTTCAGCCGACAGATCCTTGTCGCCTGATCCGAACAATCGCGGGCAAGCGCGCTCCTACACGTTCGCTGAGCCCCACCTTCCCGTATAATCCCGCGCTTTCTTTGAAGAGCACCCTCTCCCGTGGCCAACAAACGCTATGCCTGCATCGGCTTGTACAACCCCAAGTCTCCGGAAAACGTCGGTTCGGTGATGCGTGCGGCGGGCTGTTATGGCGTGGCGTCGGTGTTCTACACCGGCAAACGCTATGAGCGGGCGCGGGACTTCGTCACCGACACCAAAAAGATCCATCAGGACATTCCGCTGATCGGCATCGACGACCTGAAAAAGATCATTCCGCTGGGCTGCGTGCCCGTCGCCGTCGAGCTGGTCGAAGGCGCCCGCGCACTGCCGGAATACACCCACCCCGACCGCGCGATCTACATCTTCGGCCCGGAAGACGGCTCGCTCGACAAAGAGATTCGCGACTGGTGCGAAGACGTGGTGTACATCCCCACCACCGGCTGCATGAACCTGGCCGCAACCGTGAACGTGGTGCTTTACGACCGCATGGCCAAGGGCAACAACACCCGCTCCGGCCCGCAATTCGGTCGTGAAACCGATCGCACCTGATCGACCCGCAACGACAAACGCATTGAACAGTTTTCGCTCGCGGCAGTCAGCTTAAGGGACCTTACCTATTCATGGAGACCGCATCATGAGCGATACCCCGATCATCAAACGCGTCGAACGAACCGTGCGCGATTATCCAGAGCAGAACGTGCAAGGCTGGGAGCGAATCGGCTCGCTGGCAGGTGGCGTACTGATGATGGGCAAAGGCTTGCGCCGTGGCGGCATCTTCGGCCTGGTGCAACTGGCGATCGGCGGCGCAGTGCTGGCGCGTGGTATCACCGGTCATTGCTCAACCAAGGCGCTGCTGGAAAAAAGCCGCAGTGAGATGGACATTGCCCGCTCCCGGATCGAAGAAGCCGGTGCTGAACTGAGCAAGCTCAAAACAAAAGCCGAGGTCGCAGCCGAAGAGGCGGTGGTCAACACCATCGATGCCGTGAGCGGGCCGAAGGGCGTTTAAGCGAAGCCCGCGCGTACACCGGCGCTTCAACGTTGAAATAACGTATCACTGTGGGAGCGAATTCATTCGCGAGACGTCTGTACGGTCGACACATGCGTATCGGCTGAACGATTTTTCGCGAATGAATTCGCTCCCACAGGCTGTAGCCGGCGATCAAGCGATCACCGTTTTGATGACTGTTATTCAAGCAGGCTACTGCTCAGCACCTTCGACGGCTCCCCCATCACCCCCGCGGCCACCTGCACGAAGTCTTGCGTGCTCACCGGCCCCATCCGCATCACACCCTGAGCCACGTCATCCAGCGACTTCTGGTCGTCGGTCCGTTGCCGAATTTCCTGATCCAGCGCAATCAGCAGCAGCACCGCCCGGGCCGTCATCGCGGGGTCGACAGGGTCGGCGCGCAGCGTGCTGACTTTGCGGCTGATACGCGTGAGTATCGACTGCCAATCCTGATACCGGTCTTCGCTCATGCCGCCCGCCCGACGCAGCAGCTCGACAGCGTAGTACTCGGCCAGGCCTTCGGGTATCCAGTCACTGCGATCACGGGCCTTCACGCGACCGAACACCTGCACCAGCTCGCGCACCAAAGGGCTCACGCCGCTTTCGCTGATCAGCGGGCGATTGCTGTTAAGAAAGACCGAGTCATGCCCGGCGCTGGCGTTGCGCGCCATCGAGTCAGCCACGCCAACGACCAGCAACTTGCCCGGGGTACGCGCAAACACCGCTTGCAGCTTCGGCCAGACAAAGGTCATCAGCGTCAACGTTTCCATGCGCCGCATGCCCTGCCCTTTCGGCGAACTCACCGTGACCTCGGTGTCACCCAGCCGCGCACGCCGATTGATCAGGTTGCCGGCCAGCATCCAGCCGGTCGGGCGATCAAACAGCCGGGAGACGTTGTCGATGCGAAAACGATTCTTGCCGATGCGCGGCCATGACGTCTCGATGTGCTTCCAGCCGGTCGGCAAATCGAAGGTCAATCGCGCCTGCAGGCGCACACCCTCCTGCTGATCCAGGCGTGCGCCTGGCACCAGGTCCTCGCCTCGAAACAATGCCCAATCAGCGGTCATGCGGCTGTCGTAGCGCGGCTTCTCCATCGAAGGGCTCGCCGCGGGGCGGCTGACATGCACGCGGTACGTCAACGTTGCCTTGCCAGCGGCAGGCTTCCACACGCCACGCAATCTGCCACTGTTCGGCCCTGGCGCGGTCGTCCATTGCCCGTCTGCGTTGAAGTCGCTGAAATAGCCGTGATCGCCCAGATCAAAATCCAGGCTGCGCACCGCAGTACCCTGCTCCAGCGTCACCCGCACTTCTGCCTGATCGCTTTGCGGGAGCAAGGTGACGTGGTAATCCAGATCGACTTTTTTCGCCGCCCACGCGGGCAGACCAAAGAACAGCAGAACAGCACACAGCGGCAGTTGGTAACGCACGGAAAGACCACTCCTGTTGCGACAGGCTCAGGGATCGGGTGGCGAACGCCTGTAGAGGCGCAGGCAAATCAGCCCGCGCGGAAGATCAGATAATCTTCCCAGTCATCTTCGGCGACATTCTTTTCGCTGAGCATGCGCCCCGATTGGGAAATGCGTTCCTTGTGGACCTGCTCCCGGTCGCCACATACAAGGTGATGCCAAAGGGGCAGATCTTTTCCTTCGCTGACCAGACGGTAACCGCACGTCGGTGGCAGCCACTTGAATTCATCGGCCTGGCCCGGCGTGAGTTGAATGCAATCGGGAACCTGGTCGCGCCGATTCGGATAATCGGTGCACTGGCAGGTCTTCAGGTCCAGCAGCTTGCAGGCGATGCGCGTGTAATAAACGCTGCCGTCGTCTTCGTCCTCGAGTTTCTGCAGGCAGCACAGGCCGCAACCGTCGCACAGCGATTCCCACTCGACCGAATCGAGTTGATCGAGGGTTTTACGCATCCAGAACGGTTCGACTTTGGCGGCCATGGTTTCGAGAAATCAGCATCGGGCAATGAAAAGGCCGCCAGTCTAGTGGCACATCGCAGCCGGGCCAAGCGCTGGCGACTGTCGGTAAGCGCAGACTTGCCAGCGAACGGCCGGCGCAGTAGCTTTATGCCCTCGCACGCAGGCGCCAGAGCCTTGCGGGCGACCTGCGCATCAACTGTCACTTTCGACAGCTGCCCGTTCGACGATGCCTGCCGTCCACGGCCCATCTGATTGATCCCGCACGCCGGTTCGCGCGCTGCGGTTTACTCACTCTTCAGGATCAGAATACCCATGAGCGCCAACCCACGTGTTGCCGAATACGCCATTGACCCCCAATTCACCGATCGCTGGTCGCCACGGGCCTTCACCGGCGAAAGCATTCCTCAGGAAACCCTGCTGAGCTTCTTCGAAGCCGCACGCTGGGCGCCTTCGGCTTACAACTCCCAACCGTGGCGCTTTCTGTACGCCCGACGCGATACGCCGAACTGGGAACGCTTCCTGGGGCTGCTGAACGAATTCAACCGAGGCTGGGCGCAGCACGCGTCGGCGCTGGTGATCGTGATCTCCAAGACCACCTTTACCGCACCCGGCGCCACAGAAGAAACACCTGCGCTGTGGCACACCTTCGACACCGGTTCGGCGTGGGGTCATTTGGCACTGCAAGCCAGCCTCAGCGGCTGGCACACCCACGGCATGGCGGGGTTCGATCAGGAGCTGACGCGCAAGGAGCTGAAAATCCCCGAGGGTTACGCGATTCACGCTGCGGTGGCGATTGGCAAACTGGGCGACAAATCGACCTTGGCCGACTACCTGCAAGCCCGCGAAACGCCAAGCCCGCGTCGACCTTTGGCAGAGCTGGCGGCTGAAGGGGATTTCAGTTTGTAAGGCGGTGTGAGCCATTCTTGCTGCCGGTTCGAAACGTCAGGTTGACGCAGCTTTTGTAGGAGCGCGCTTGCCCGCGATCTACCGCGCAGCGGTAGCAAAATCAGGCAACTCGATCATGCCTGACACCCCGCATGCACAGGTCTTGCTGCCGGTTCCCGGCAGATCGCGGGCAAGCGCGCGCCTACAAGGGCGCCCCACTAACGCTCAATAACCCTTCGCGAAATCCACTTCCCCGCGCAACGCTTCACCGGCGGCGTAGGCTTTCAGGTTCTCGACGAACAACTGGGTCATGGCCGGTGGCGAGGTCGGTGCAGAACTGTGACCGGTCAGCAGCAACCCCCAGGCCGTCCAGAACGGATGGCGTTGCGGCAATGGTTCCTGACGGCAGACGTCAATCACCGCGCCCGCCAGATGACCCTCCTTCAACGCCTGGACCAGATCGGCATCGACCACCGCCACGCCGCGCCCGACGTTGATGAACAGCGCCGAGGGTTTGAATTTAGCGAACAGCTTCGCGTCGTAGAGATCGTGGGTCTGAGCCGTGTTGGGCAGCAGATTGATCACGAAATCAACCTCGCCCACCAAACGCGGCAAATCCTCCAGCGCACCCACTTCAACGAAGGGCGCCTGTGTGCGCGCACTGGATGCAATGCCATACAGCTCAACGCCAAACGGCACCAGAAACTCGGCAACCCGGACACCAATGTCGCCGGTGCCGACGATCAGCGCCTTGCGCCCGGCCAGGCTCTGGCCCATCCGGTCGTCCCATTTGCGCTCGACCTGGCTCACCAGCCGGGCCAGCACTTCACGTTCATGCACCAACATATAGGTCAGCACGAACTCAGCCATGACCTGGCCAAAAATGCCGACCGCGCGGGTCAGCCGGTAGTCCCGGTTCAGCCCAGGCGCCAGCAGCGGCGTAATGCCTGCCCAGGTCGATTGCAGCCACTGTGGGGTGTGGCCCTGGCGCAGCAGGTTGGCGAGCAGGTCGGGTTGACCCAGCCAGATCGAGGTCTGGGCCGCCATTTTTGACAGCTCGGCGGAGTCGCCGCTGCTCAGCACTTCGATGTCGGGAGCGGCCTTGCGAAGTAACTCGGTGTAAACAGGGTAATCGTGTTCGGCAATCAGAACGCGCATGGATTCAAAACTCAGAAAAACAGGACATGCGACCGCAAGGCATCTGACGCCCACCGAACTCAAAGAAGACGGGGCAAGCAGAAGCTGACAGCGGTCCGGTAAACCCCCGTGATGAATGACGGGGTCGAACGTCGGTCAGACCGGGTCGTTGCGGCGCAACAACTCTTCGGGCAAATGCTCGATGTACTCGTCTTCGGCAGGCGGCATCTGCAGGTGGTACCCCTGCTTCTCGAGGTTCGCCAGCACCGTGTGAATGTCTTCACGGGCCAGTGCGCGTTCAGGCGTCAGGACCAGGTCGAACGCGTGCTGCGGCTTGCCGAATGCGGTGAGCAGTTCGACCGGGACGCGTTCGAGCGCATCGCTCTTGAGCACGTAAAGGTACATTTCGTTCTTGCGAGGGCTGCGGTAGATGGAGCAAATACGTTTCAAGGCTGTTCTCCGGCATTGGCCAGGCTGTCGAGCAGCATCTGACCCATCAACTCGCGGCGCCAGCCACGCAGCGAGTCGGGCAGTTTATAGGGACCGTCTGGAAAACCGGTCTTGAGCAGGGCTTCGAGCGTCTTCTTGCGCAGCATCAGCTCCGGCGCCATGTCCAGGCGTTCGGCTTGTTGCTGACCAATGGCGCGCAGGCGCTTCAACACATTGGACGCCTCGATGGGCAGCGGCTCCGGCAATGCCGGCGGCCACAGGTCCTGGGACACGCTGCCGGCTTTCTGGATCAGGTCGAGCAGAAACTCGCCGTCCTGACGCACGGTCTTGGGGTGCATGTCTTCGATTTTCGCCAGTGCGGCGAGGTTGTCCGGCTGGGTCTTGGCCAGCGGCCACAGCGAGTGTTCGCGCAATACCCGATTGCGCGGTTGATTGCGCAGGCGTGCCTGCTGCTCACGCCAGGCACACAGCTCGCGCAGCACGTTCAATTGCGCGCGGGACAGCTTCCACGCCAGCTTGGCCTCGCGGTAGACCTCATACGGGTCAGTTTCACGACGCAGGTTGGCAACCAGTTCGGCACCGTCTTCCAGCACCCAGGCGTATTTTTCGTCAGACAGACGCGGGCGAAGCAGGCTGTAGACCTCGGCCAGGTGCACGGCGTCTTCGGCGGCGTAGCTGATCTGCGTCTCGGACAGCGGTCGTTGCAGCCAGTCCGAACGGGTCTCGCCCTTGGGCAACTCGATGTTCAACACTTCCTGCACCAGCCGCGAATAGCCCATCGAGAACCCAAGGTTCAGGTAGGCAGCGGCCAGTTGAGTGTCGAACAGAGGCGCGGGCAGGCTGCCGGTCAGGCGCAGCAAGACTTCCAGGTCTTCGCTGCAGGCGTGAACCACTTTGATGACATCGGTGTTTTCCAGCAGCGCAGACAGGGGTTTCCAGTCATCGATCAGCAGCGGATCGATCAGATAGGCCCGCGAGCCATCGCCAATCTGCAAAAGCGCGGCGATGGGATAGAAGGTGTCGACCCGCATGAATTCGGTGTCGAGCGCGACAAACGGCAGCGTCTGCCACTGTGCGCAATGTTGGGCGAGGCTGTCGTCGTCGCGAATCCAGTGAATATCGATGGCCACACGGCTCTCCCTTGAAGAATGGCGCGCAGTATATATCGCTCTAAGCGTTTACCGGGCATCCGTCCTGCAAGTCTTGAACAACTTCATCTTGCGTGTTTATCGACAAGGCACTTTCCGACGACCGCTCATCGGATCACTCGCCCGCTTTACGCAGCACATAGACGCGCCACATGGCGTAACCCGGCAAGAAGTCGTGATACCCGACAACGCGGAAACCGGCTTGTGCAAACTCCGACTCAATGTCGGAACGGCAGACCACAAAGCGATTGCGCACGGTCGGCGTACCGCTCGCGTCCAGGCGGCTGCCCTCTTGGCGCTTTCGTCGCCAGGCCTTGAGGTTGCCATCGACCCACAACGCCACAATCGCGGTGTCGCGGGTCACGCGGTGGAATTCTTCGAGAATCGCCATCCGCTTTTCGCTGTCGGCGACGTGGTGGAAAAGCCGCATGCAAAAGATGCAATCCACGGCGTTCGCCGACAGGCCGATGGAAAACGCCGAACTTTGAAACGTGCGAATGCGCTTGCGGATTTCCACGGAGGATTGCGCTTCAGCGATATCCAGCATGTCAGTCGAAGGGTCGGCCGCGAGGATCACGCGGTTGCTGTGTTCGGCCAGCACCGGCCAGAACCGCCCGGCACCTGACGGCAGATCCAGCACCAGTCCGGGCTCCCCGGCATCACGCAATGCCTGACGCGCCAGTTGCGCATCGCGCCACAGGCTCAAACGCCGTGCCAGACCCTGTTCATGGTGCTGAACGTAGTGCTGGGTCTGGCGTTTATCGGTCGCCTGCTCACTCATTGGCCAGTACCCCGTCCGTATATATCCCCCGGCAGCCGGCGAACATGTCGAGCGCCGGGTTGTAGACGCTGGTGTGAACCTGCAACAAGCCGAGCATCGAGTGGAACAGGTTGTCCTGACTTAGCGGGGCATTACGCTCGTTTTGCAAACAATGCGTGTCGACGGCGAAAGACTGCTGATAGTTATCCGAGAACCAGGCAATCATCGGCACGTGCTTCTGTTGATCCGGCGCCAACATATAAGGCGTGCCGTGCAGGAACAGGTTGTATTCACCCAATGATTCGCCATGGTCGGACAAATACAACATCGCGGTATCGACTTTGTCCTGATTGCTGCGCAATGTATCGATCAACGATGCCAGCACATGATCGGTGTACAGCAGCGTATTGTCATAACCGTTGACGATACTTTCCCGCGAACAATTGTTCAGCGCATTGCTTTCACACACCGGCGTAAACTTCTCGAACGCTTTCGGGTAACGCTTGAAATATTCGGGGCCGTGGCTGCCCATTTGGTGAAGTACCAGCACGGTGTCCTTGTCCAGGTGGTCGATGAAGTTCTGCAGGCCCTGCAGCAGAATCTCGTCGCGGCACTCATTGTTGGCGCACAGGACAGGATCCTTCAGGTTGCTCACATCCTGCAGGGTCACGCGATCGCAGGTGCCCTTGCAGCCGGACTGGTTGTCACGCCAGATCACGTCGAGACCAGCGCGTTTGAGCACGTCGAGCATGCCTTCCTTGTTCTTGGCCGCGCTGGCGTCGTAATCCTTGCGGCCCATGTTTGAGAACATGCACGGCACCGAAACGGCCGTCTCCGTCCCGCAGGAGTGCACGTCGGTGAACGTCAGCAGCCCTCGTTCTTTCTTCAATTGAGGCGTGGTATCGCGCTTATAGCCCAGGATGCCGAAGTTCTCGGCACGGGCGCTCTCGCCGACCACCAATACTGTCAGCGACTTGCGCTTGTGTTGTTGCCACTCGGTGGACAGCGTCGCGTCCTGCCCGATACTCACAAACGGCTGTTGAGCTGATTTGACCTGTTCACTCAGGTAGCCCACCGAGGCACCGATGTAGTTACTCGGCACCACCATCAAACGCAGTTCATGGTGATTACGGAACAGTGAAGACAGGCCTTGATAATTGATGAGCGCCACACCGCCGATCGCACATGCACACACGGTACTGACCACCACCTTGCTCAACACTTCACGTGGCCAACGACGGTAAATAATGGGCGTCTTCCACAGAATCACCGAAGGCAGAACGCCGAGGAACAACACATACGCTGCCAATTTCAACGACAACAGGTCGCGCACTTCCGTCGCATTGGTTTCGGCAAAGTTGCGAAACATACCGGCATCAATCATGACGCCGTACTGGCTCATGAAGTAAGCAACGCCCGCGCTAACCAGAAACAGCGCAATCAATACCGGTTTCAATACGCGCTTGAAAGCGAATAACGTCAGAAAAATATTAAAAGCACAAAACACCATCAACGCAAAAGCACCGCGCAACAGAAGTCCCTTACCGTTGAAATCGGTAATGGCGAAAAGGTGCTGCCAGAGCGTGAGGTTAAACCCGAGCAATAAAAAAATGCTGGCGAGCGCGGTCACGAGTTCCGGACGAACTGCTTTTATGTTCGGCATGAGGGTCTGCTTGACTGAAAAAAGACACCGTCGACCAAGAGAATTCAAACTCTTTCGACGTCGCGAACTTTAGGCAGCGTGCCATCAATTTTTTGTGAAAAGGATGAGAACAAAAGGTCTGGCGCTGACTTCTTTTTCCGCAGGAAGAGTCCGAGGGTAAGCGTTGGTCAAGACGCGCGGCATTTGGAGACGATTGCAGGCGAGTACGTTCTCTCAGTCATCTCGAAACGGTCTGAGAGAACGCTTTACCTAAAAGCCGAGCCTTTAAAGGGGCTCGACAGCCAGTTCTGCAAGGGGCGCTGTGCCAGCACTGATCCCTTTGTCGTCGACGATCGCATCCTCAATAATCATCTGCGCGGCCTTCTCGGCAATCATCACGGTAGGGGAGCATGTGTTGCCGGAGGTGATGGTCGGCATGATCGACGCATCCACCACCCGCAGCCCCGTCACCCCATGCACACGCAACCTTTCATCGACGACCGCGTCGCGTCCCTGCCCCATTTTGCAGGTGCCGACCGGGTGAAAAATGGTGGTGCCGATGCTGCTTGCGGCTTGGCGTAACTCTTCATCGGTTTGAAGGCTGGCGCCGGGCAGGTACTCCACCGGCTCGAAACGCGCGAGCGCGGGCGCTGATGCGATGCGACGCGTCAGGCGAATGGCATCCGCGGCGACCTTCAGGTCAGTCTCGTGGCTGAGATAGTTGGGACGAATGAGGGGCGCTGCGTCCGCCAGGGCCGAGCGGACCTCCACGGTGCCGCGACTCTGCGGGCGCAAATCGCACACCGACGCGGTAAACGCCGGGAAGCGGTGAAGCGGTTCCCCGAAGCGTTCCAGCGACAACGGCTGCACGTGGTACTCCAGATTCGCAGTCGCCTGCTCCGGCCCTGAGCGGGCAAATGCGCCCAATTGGCTCGGTGCCATGGCCAGCGGCCCGCTGCGATTGATCGCGTAACGCAGCCCCATGTTCATCTTGCCCCACAGGCTCCCGGCCATCTGGTTCAACGTCCGCCCATTGCTGACTTTGTAGATCAACCGCAACTGCAGGTGATCCTGCAGGTTGGCGCCGACGCCCGGCAGCTCATGACGCACGCCGATGCCGAGCCTTTCCAGCAACGGGCGCGGCCCGATCCCCGACCGTTGAAGCACCATCGGTGAGCCGATAGCACCGCAGCACAGAATGATTTCGCGCTTGGCACTCAGGCGACGTTCCTGATGACCGACCTTGCCGAGCACCGCGCTGGCCCGGCCATTTTCGAACTCGATGCGTGAGACCTCGGCGTGGGTCAGCACCGTCAGGTTTGGCCGCTGAGCCACCGGACGCAGAAACGCCTTGGACGCATTCCAGCGCACGCCGCGCCGCTGATTGACCTGAAAGTAGCTGCAACCTTCATTGTCGCCACCGTTGAAGTCTGGAATCGAGGGAATGCCTGTCTGTGCGGCGGCCTCACGAAAGGCATCGAGCAAGGTCCACTTCAGACGCTGCTGCTCAACGCGCCATTCGCCTTGCCCGCCGTGCAGGTCGGAGTCGCCGGCGTAGTGGCTTTCCGAGCGTTTGAAAACCGGCAATACGTCCTGCCAGCCCCAGCCTTTGTTGCCCTGCGCTTCCCACGCGTCATAGTCACGGGACTGCCCGCGCATGTAGATCATGCCGTTGATGGACGAACAGCCACCCAGCACCTTGCCGCGCGGATAATTCAAGGCTCGCCCGTTCAGGCCGGGTTCGGCTTCGGTTTTGAAACACCAGTCGGTGCGCGGATTGCCAATGCAGTAGAGGTAACCCACCGGCACGTGAATCCAGGCGTAATTGTCCTGCCCGCCCGCTTCGAGCAACAGAACACGGTGTGAAGGGTTGAGTGACAGCCGATTCGCCAGCAAGCACCCGGCCGGGCCAGCGCCGACGATCACGTAGTCATAGAGCACACTGTCCGTTTGCATGCGTCCCTCGTCGATCTTTTTGTTTTTATCGAGGGGACATCCTGAAGTTTTTCGTCACAAAACAAAAGACCGCCGCATGTTTCCATGGGGCGGTCTTTGTGAAGCGGCAGGTATCACTACGTAGGAGCGCGCTTGCCCGCGATCACAGTGGGTCAGCAAGCAATATTTAGCTGACCCACTGTGATCGCGGGCAAGCGCGCTCCTACATAAAGCGAAGTGCGCAGGCCGTTACACCGCGCTACGACGGTAGCTGCGATAGCTCGGCATCCAGAAGTTACGCTCGATGGCCTCCACCAGCATCTCTTCGGTGGTTTCCAGCGCCACGCCTTCGGCCTGAGCCTGTTTGGCCACCGCCAGTGCGATCTTCTTGCTCACGTCCTGGATTTCTTTCAGCGGCGGCAGTACCGCGTCGCCCTTGCCGGTGACCATCGGCGAGCATTCAGCCAGTGCATTGGAAGCCGCCATCAGCATCTTGTCCGTGATGCGCGTGGCCTTCGCCGCGATCACGCCCAGGCCGATGCCCGGGAAGATGTAGGAGTTGTTGCACTGGGCGATGTGGAACGTGCGGTCGCCCACAGTGACCGGCGCAAACGGACTGCCTGTGGCCACCAGCGCGTCGCCGTTGGTCCAGGTCAGGACCTCCTGCGGCGTGACTTCGACTTTCGAGGTCGGGTTGGACAGCGGCATCACCAACGGCTTGGCACAGTGTTTGTGCATTTCGCGGATGATCTGCTCGGTGAACAGACCGCGTTGGCCCGATACACCAATCAGCACGGTCGGTTTGCCGTGGCTGACCACGTCCAGCAATTCAGGATAACCCTCGCCGCTCGACCAGCCCGCCACGTCGCCTGCTTTCTGGGCAAGGTTCTTCTGGAAGTCCAACAGGTTATCCATGCTGTCGGTCAGCAGGCCGAAGCGGTCGACCATCATCACGCGCTTGCGTGCTTCGGCTTCGCTCAAGCCCTCGATGACCATCGCGGCAATGATGTGCTCGGCGATCCCGCAACCAGCGGAACCGGCGCCCAGGAACACTACGCGTTGCTGACCCAGCGTTTCGTTCTTCGCCTTACAGGCCGCGAGCAACGTACCCACGGCCACCGACGCGGTGCCCTGAATGTCGTCGTTGAAGCAGCACAGCTCGTCGCGGTATTTCTCCAGCAACGGCATGGCGTTGGTCTGGGCGAAGTCCTCGAACTGCAACAGCACGTCTGGCCAGCGACGCTGAACCGCTTCGATGAACAGCGCGATGAAGTCTTCGTACTCTTTACCCGTCACACGCTTGTGGCGCCAGCCCATGTACATCGGGTCGTCCAGCAACTCCTGGTTGTTGGTGCCCACGTCCAGCACGATCGGCAGCGTATACGCCGGGCTGATGCCACCACACGCGGTGTACAGCGACAGTTTGCCGATCGGGATGCCCATGCCGCCAATGCCCTGGTCGCCCAGACCCAGGATGCGCTCGCTGTCGGTGACCACGATGATCTTGATGCGATCTTTCGTTGCGCTGCGCAGGATATCGTCGATGCGATCACGCTCTGGGTAGGAAATGAACAGACCGCGGTGGGTGCGGTAGATCTTCGAGAATTCCTGGCACGCCTGACCCACGGTCGGCGTGTAGATGATCGGCAGCATCTCTTCCAGATGCGAATCCAGCAGGCGGAAGAACAACGTTTCGTTGTTGTCCTGAATCGAGCGCAGATAGATGTGCTTGTCGAGATCACTCGCGCACTGTTGGTACTGGTTGTAAACGCGGGTCACCTGCTCTTCGATGGTCTCAACGTTCTGCGGCAACAAGCCGATCAGGTTGAAATCCACACGCTCCTGCGGCGTGAACGCACTGCCCTTGTTGAGCAGCGGCATCTCCAGCAACGAAGGGCCAGCGTAGGAAATATATAAAGGTCGCGAGGTCTTGGTCATTTTCAGTGATCGCCTTTTCTCTGTTTTGCTCTGTCAATTCGTAATCGAAACGGTGCCCCGGAGGTCGATGTTTCACGACACTCAACGCAGGATCCGTCCGAAGAAAATGGGGAGATGAAAAATCAGGGTGCCTATCTTACTCGTCTCGGCGTGGTTGCGTCATTTTGTCACGCACACGATTGCGAAATGATGGCTGAGGGCGACGGGGTTGGACAGTGAAAGAGTTGTCAGGGAGAAGTCGTGTATCGTTTGCAGATCGGCGGCGGCCAATCATCCCTACTGCGTGACCTCACACAGAAAAACAGATCCTTCAGCGCCCTGGAGACAGAGGTAAACCCACGAGCGAGCTCAAACCGCTGGATATATCCAGATACCTGACGGAGGCTGAAACGGTTTCCGAGTTTCTGACGGCGTCGCGTGAGGAGGAAGACCCTGAGGTCTTTCTGAAGGCATTGGCCGAAGTCGCCAAAGCGCAAGGTCAATTGGCAAGCGATTGAGACAGGGAGAACCTTCACAACCCCCTCGCACCCGGCGCAACGCCTCGATATGACACGACGCTCATATTGCTGGGTGCGCTGGGTGCGAAGGTGACGATCAATAAGCGGTGGGGTTTTTATCGACCTGCGTTCGGGCAATCACAGAACAAGACGCCTGAGAAACCCGCCTTCAGGCTCAAGCTAGGCGTTGCTCAGCCGTCTACGCCTTGCTGCCAACGCTCGCTTACAAGACAGCTCGGCGTAGTCCATGAATATCCTGGCAAGCCGCCTGAGCGCGACCTCCTCTCGCTCACCGCCAACCACCGAGTCAAATCCCAGCGCCACCTTGTGCGCGTGAGGCAGTTCATCCCAACTCGTCATGAGGTAGGCATACATGGCGCTGACGACCTGATCTTCAGTCATCTTCCGCGCGGGCCCGCGTTCTCGGATTGCCAATCTGCCGCGATGCCGAGCGTTCTTAATCCGGGTCCCATTCTGATTCATAGCCAAGAAGAACTCCCTACCATTTACATATCCATGGGCAGAAGCATAGCTCAATATCCTATTTTGGGTTAATCCCAAATCAGGTTTATTTACACGGCTGGCCCAATGAAAGGCAGCTCGCCGTGAAGACTATCCACAACGCTCGGTACCAAACGCTCGTGAGATTGCTCATGGAGACACGCGTCGCCGAAGGACTCACACAGAAAGAATTGGCCGACAGGCTCGGCCGACCCCAGTCATTCGTATCGAAAACGGAGAATTCAGAGCGCAGATTGGACGTCATCGAATTCATCGAGATATGCCGAGGAATGGGGAAGGATCCGAAGACAATGCTGGCCAGCCTGGAATAACCAAGCGTCAAGGTGGCGATGTCAGATCATTTGCCAGCATGGCCTCAGCGAATTGAATCAAAACGTCCAGATGGTCTGTTATGACCGCAGACGTCTCGAGAGGCGTGAACACCTGATCATCATGGAGTGCCTTGTGGCAGTAATCCGCCAACAGGCTCATGGTCGGCATCAGCGTCGTTAACCCGCAGCGGGAAAGCAGCAGATCGAACACGTGGTCGGTATCCCGAGGGACACCCAGCTTTGCGTGAAAGATGATCAACTGTCCGACGCTCGCAGCAGCTTCGAAAGCGCGAATAATGTTCAATATCGCCGCATCGTAACGACTGATGTCGTCGGCAAACGTTGAAGAGTCTTTCTCGAACTCTTCCTTGGCCCTTTCGACATGCCGCGAGATGGAACCTACTTTTATCTGCAGCGCGGCATTAAACATTTCCCTATCTGGATCGAACACGGACCGCTCCTTTTGTGGCCGCCAAAAACAAAAAAGCCCCAGAAGCATAACTTCTGGGGCTTTATTTGTAATGGCGGAGAGATAGGGATTTGAACCCTAGGTACTGTCGCCAGTACAACGGATTTCGAATCCGTCCCGTTCGGCCACTCCGGCATCTCTCCAACGGCGCGCATCATAACAGCTTGGGCGAAGAACGCGAATCCTTTTTTGGATTTTTTCGCGTTCTTTCAGATGCTTGCAGCGTTTTCGCGGTTTAGAGCGGTACGCCGAGACGCTGGGCGACTTCTTCGTAGGCTTCGATGACGTCACCGAGGCCCTGACGGAAGCGGTCCTTGTCCATTTTCTTCTTGGTGTCCTTGTCCCACAGGCGGCAGCCGTCCGGGCTGAATTCGTCGCCCAGGACGATGGAGCCGTCGCTGAACACGCCGAATTCAAGCTTGAAGTCGACCAGCAGCAGGCCTGCGTCGTCGAACAGCTTGGTCAGCACGTCATTGACCTTCAGGGACAGTTCCTTCATGCGCACCAGTTGCTCGGCGGTGCCCCAGCCGAATGCCACGACGTGGGATTCGTTGATGAACGGGTCGCCCTTGGCGTCGTCCTTCAGGAACAGTTCGAAGGTGTACGGATTGAGCTTCATGCCTTCTTCGACGCCCAGGCGCTTGACCAGGCTGCCTGCGGCGTAGTTACGCACGACGCATTCGACCGGGATCATGTCGAGCTTCTTGACCAGCACTTCGTTGTCGGCCAGCAGTTTGTCGAACTGGGTCGGAATGCCGGCCGCTTCGAGCTTCTGCATGATGAAGGCATTGAACTTGTTGTTCACCATGCCTTTGCGGTCGAGCTGTTCGATGCGCTTGCCGTCGAACGCCGAGGTGTCGTTGCGAAACAGCAGGATCAAGCGGTCGGCGTCGTCGGTCTTGTAAACCGATTTGGCCTTGCCGCGGTAGAGTTCTTCACGTTTTTCCATGATGGGCTCCGCTTGCAAAAAGTTCGGGCGAGGCGCCCAGTAAAAAGGTTCTGGGCGAGTCGCCCGTTAACAACAACCGGGCTGTCGCCCCGTTTGGGACGCTAGGCGATTTCGCGCCAGTCGAGCCCTGAATCCTGGTCGGCCAATTGTAGCCAGTCCGGATCGCACCCGAGGGTGTCGACGAAACATTGCCGGGCCAGATGCGGCAGGTTGTTCTTGCTGCTCAGATGGGCCAATACCAAGTGTTGCAGGCCTTGCCATCCCAGCTCGCTCACCAGACCTGCGGCCTGATGATTGTTCAAGTGTCCGTATTGCCCGCCCACCCGCTGCTTCAGAAAGTAGGGGTAAGCCCCTCGGGCCAGTAAATCGCGACAGTGGTTGGACTCGATCATCAGGGCATCCAGTCCACGATAGCTGTCGAGCACCGATGGACAGTAAGACCCCAGATCGGTCAGCAGGCCAAAGCGCTTGCGCCCATCATTGAAGACAAACTGCGTGGGCTCCAGCGCATCATGGGCCACGGAAACCACATCGATGCTCAGACCGCCAATCCGTACACCCTGCCCGCCCGTCAGCCTCACGCCTGCCTCGACCGGCTTGCGCATGCCGCGCAAGGTCCCGTCGCTGAGATAGACCGGCACATCGTATCGCCGAGACAGCAAACCCACGCCATGCACATGATCGGCATGTTCGTGGGTCACCAGAATGGCGCTCAGCTGATGACCGCTGACGCCCAGCCTGTCCAGCCGACGCTCGGTTTCCCGCAAGGAGAAACCGCAGTCGACCAGCACGTACGTGTCGTTGCTCGCAACCAGCGTGCCGTTACCCCGGCTGCCGCTGCCCAGAACCGCGAAACGCACTTAACCGAGGTTGTCTTGAATGACGCTCAACACGCGACGGGCGACTTCTGTCGGCGCCACGGTGTTGATGTTCTTCTCGACCGTGACCTGAACGTTGTCACCCACCTTGCTCAGGCGAACCTGGTAACGGTCGGCGCGGGCTTCTTTCTCTTCCTTGGTCTCTTCACTGCCAAACATGCGCCCAAAGAAGCCTGGTTTGTTTTCCGGCTTGTCCGCTTTTTCCGCAAGGTTGATGTAGTAAAGACCCAGGCTGCGGTTGATGTCTTCTACGCGCCAGTCACCCTGGTTCAGCGCACGACCCACACTGGACCATGCACGGTCGAGGTCGGCACCGAGGTTCAGAACCGGGTTGCCGCTGCCGTCTTCGCTCAGCGCGACACGGCTTGGGGTATCGAAGTCACGCGCCGCCAGCAGGGACACCGACCCACCCTTCTCGGCGGTACGGGTCAGGCTGGCCAGCATGTCGTCGGTCAGGACCGAGTCCAAGCCAACGTTGGTGCTGCGTGAAGGGAAAGCAGGCTCTTCGCTGCTGCCGGCAGGACGCTGAACGCTGACCACGTAGACTTCACTGGTGTTGCGCTGCACGCCCGGTTCGATCCGCACGCGAACGCGGGTTTCGGTGCTGGCAGCGTCGCCGGCCGAGCCCATGCGCTTGGCAACAGACGCGGACAATTCGTCCATGCGCTGCCAGGTGGTGTTGAATTCACCGGTCGCAGGACGGTCTTCGGCGATGCGGAAACCGTTGTCTTCGAAATACTGGTGCGCCACCGGCCAGACTTCGGCGGGCGCGCGCTGAGCGAGAATCCAGCGGTTGTCGCCGCTCTTCTGCAGCGTGTAGTCGCTGGAGTCCTGAGCGGTGGACAGCGCCTGCGGACGCGGCACGGTGAACTCACCCTTCTGGGTGTCGTCGGCCACGTTGCGCGGGATCGGCAGCAGCGGGTCCAGGCGTTTGGATTCCTGGATGCCTTCAGGCAACTGCATCGCAGGTTTCTGGGTCGCTTCCAGGTAATCGCTGCTGCGATCACGGAAGTAACCGTCCTGACCAAACAGCCAGCTGCAACCGCTGGTGCTGGAGATAATCAAGGCTAGTGCGGAAAGTCCGGCCAGTCGCTTCATTGCGTAGTGCTTCCTCATTAAACCAATACACCGGACTGGCGCAATGCCTGACGCAGCGGCTCGTGGCAAGACTCGCTGAGCCAGGTGAGCGGCAGACGGATACCGTCCGGCATCAAACCCATCTCATGCAGGGCCCATTTCACGGGAATAGGGTTCGATTCGATGAACAGGGTCTTGTTCAGCGGCATCAGTTTTTCGTGGAGCGCACGGGCAGTGGCAGCGTCACCGGCCATGGCAGCCTTGCACAGGTCGGCCATGTCGCGCGGGGCGACGTTGGCGGTGACCGAAATATTGCCTTTGCCGCCGAGCAGGATCAGCTCGACCGCGGTGGCGTCGTCGCCGGAATACACCAGGAAGTCGCTGCTGACGCCGGCCAGGATGTCCTTGGCGCGCTGCAGGTCACCGGTGGCTTCCTTGATGGCGATGATGTTCTTGACCTTGGACAGGCGAATCACGGTCTCGGCCGACATGTCGCAGGCGGTGCGGCCTGGCACGTTGTAGAGGATCTGCGGGATGTCCACGGCTTCGGCGATGTGCTTGAAGTGCTGGTACAGGCCTTCCTGGGTCGGCTTGTTGTAGTACGGGGTCACCAGCAGGCAGGCATCGGCACCGGCATTCTTGGCGTTGGTGGTCAGTTCGACCGCCTCGCGGGTGGAGTTGGCGCCCGTGCCGGCAATCACCGGGATGCGGCCAGCGACCTGCTGGACAACACGGCGAATGACTTCAATGTGCTCGTTGACGTCAAGCGTCGCAGACTCACCTGTAGTGCCGACGGCAACAATGGCGTTGGTGCCCTCTTGCAGGTGAAAGTCCACCAGTTTGCTCAGGCTGTCCCAGTCAAGACGACCCTGTGCATCCATAGGTGTGACCAGTGCCACCATACTGCCCGCAATCATGCAAACCGCTCCTGCCGGAAAAAGAGAGCGGTAATGGTACTGGCGCCATGATCCTTGCACAAGGCGAGCATTCCCCTGAGCGACGGTTTTCGCTACCCTTCGGTCTTTGATCGGTACTGGTCATCTGCGCAGCTCGTTCGACTGTCCGCTTTCATCGTCGCAAACCCCGCTCCAGCGTCGCCTGTCACTCGGGTTGACCGGTTCATCCCGGACACACGCGACAGGGGCCGGGTCGACGTTGCAAGTCGTGCGATCATCGAATCCGCCGCACAAGCCAACAATGTACCGACCGCTCATCGCTTAGGAATGCTGCATGTCGTCCATCCCCACAGTTCGCGAACAATTCCTTGTCATCAGTGCCCTTGGCGCAAACCCAATGGAGCTGACCAACGTCCTGTGCCGCGCCAGTCATGAAAACCGTTGCTCGGTGGTCAGCTCGCGCCTCACCCGCCACGGCGAATGCAGTGCGTTAATCCTGCAGGTCACCGGCAGCTGGGACGCTCTGGCGCGCCTCGAGACCGGCCTGCCCAATCTGTCGAAAAAACACGCGTTCACCGTCAACGTCGTGCGCAGTGCATCGCTGGAAAGCCGTCCAGAAGCCCTGCCGTACGTGGCGTACGTCAGCTCGGCGTATCGCCCGGACATCATCAATGAACTCTGCCAGTTCTTCATCGACCATCACGTCGAGCTGGAAAACCTGATCTGCGACACTTATCAGGCGCCGCAGACCGGCGGCACGATGCTCAACGCGACGTTCACCGTGACATTGCCTGCCGGCACCCAGATCAGCTGGCTGCGCGACCAGTTCCTGGACTTCGCCGACGCACTCAATCTCGACGCGCTGATCGAACCATGGCGCCCGCAAGCCCCTATGTAAGGAAACCACAATGGCTGTAGAACTGGACAAACCCGTTGCCGACTTTCAGGTACAGGCCACCAGCGATCAGGCCGTAAGCCTGTCTGCGTTGAAGGGTCAGCAAGTGGTGATTTATTTCTACCCGAAGGACAGCACGCCTGGCTGCACCACCGAAGGCCAGGGCTTCCGTGATGCGTACGCCGACTTCAAGGCGGCCAACACCGTGGTGTTTGGTGTGTCGCGCGACAGCCTGAAGTCTCACGAGAACTTCAAGGCCAAGCAGGAATTCCCGTTCGAGCTGATCTCGGACAAGGACGAATCCCTCTGCCAGCTGTTCGACGTGATCAAGCTGAAAAAGCTGTACGGCAAGGAATACCTGGGCGTTGATCGCAGCACCTTCCTGATCGACAAGGACGGTGTGCTGCGCAAGGAATGGCGTGGCGTGAAGGTCCCGGGGCATGTGACTGCGGTCCTGGAACAGGCTCAGGCGCTCAATAACGCCTGAGTGGTCCTTCTGTAGGAGCGCGCTTGCCCGCGAAGGGATGTAACAGGCGCCAGAGAACCTGTCCGCTCACCCATCATTCGCGGGCAAGCGCGCCTACAAAAACACACCGCGGAGCGCCATTTACAACAGCGGCGCCACCGTCGGTTCGTTACGCGGCCAGGCGTCCAGCACGGCCTTGAACAGGGTCGCCAGCGGGATCGCGAAGAAGATCCCCCAGAATCCCCACAGCCCGCCAAACAGCAGCACCGCGCAGATGATGGCGACCGGGTGCAGGCTCACCGTCTGGGAGAACAGCAGCGGCACCAGCACGTTGCCGTCCAGCGTCTGGATAATGCCGTAGACCGCCATCAGGTAGATGAACTGGTCACTCCACCCCCACTGAAACAGCGCGATAAACGCCACCGGTACCGTCACCACCACCGCGCCCACGTAAGGCACGACGACGGAAATCCCCACCAGCATCGCCAGCAACGCGGAGTAATTGAGGCCCATCGTCACAAACGCGATGTAGGTCACCGCGCCACAGATGAAAATCTCGATGACCTTCCCACGGATGTAGTTTGCGATCTGCCGGTTCATTTCCTCAGCAACGCGAGTGATCAACGTACGCTCACGGGGCAGATAGCCTCTGAACCAGCGGCCAATCATCCGACGGTCTTTGAGGAAGAAGAACACCAGGATGGGCACCAGCACCAGGTAGATCATCATGTTGACCAGCAGCGGCAGGCTGGACAGCGAGAAGGTCAGCGCCCACTGACCGAACTTGCCGATCTCGCCACGGGCGGCCTCGATGGCCTGCAACACTTGCTCGTCAGACACCAGATGCGGATAGCGCTCAGGCAGCAGCAACAGCAGCGACTGCCATTTGGCGAGCATGCCTGGCAGTTCGTTGAACAAGGTGATCAATTGATGCCAAAGCAACGGCACGATCACCAGCAAAAACACCGCCAGCGCGCCCATGAACAAGGCGAACACCAGCCCGACTGCAGCCCCTTCAGGCATGCGCACACGCTCAAGCTGAACGACCATCCCCTGCATCAAAAACGCCAGCACCAGACCCGCAAGCACAGGTGCGAGCATGCCGCCCAATGTCAGGACAATCGTGAACGCCAACACCAACAGCACCGCCAGCACCACCGCCTCTTCATCCGAGAAATAGCGTTGCATCCAGTCGCGAAGCACTTTGAACATCAATGAACCTTTGGGCCAAGGGGTAGAAGGCGGTGGTGTGGAAACGTCAGGCTTTGCGCAGCCAGTACCGATAAATGCCATCGGCGGCTTCTTCGTGTAACAGGGCATGGCCGGCCAGCTTGGCGAAGGTGCGGAAGTCACGCTGGGAACCCGCATCGGTGGCTGTGACCTTGAGCACCGCTCCACTGGCCAGACGATTGAGCTCCATCTTGGCCTTTAGCAGCGGCAGCGGACAATTCAGGCCACTGGCATCCAGCTCGGCATCGCAAGTCGCAGGGCGCCCTACAGCGTCAGACATCGTTTCTCTCCAGGTAGACACATCCAATTGCACGGAAACGCTAAACAAAACGAGGAAGAACCTTCTTACACGCGTGCAAGAATACCCCACTCTGGTCAGCAAGCCATTGAGCCAGCTACAGTAACGACTTTCTGCCTCAGAGTTTCGTGCATGAATTTTTTGCGCCCCACACTGCTGACGCTCGCCTGCCTGATGGCAAGCCCGACTTTCGCGGACGACCTGCCATCGCTGGGCGATGCCAGCTCCTCCATCGTTTCGCCCCAGCAGGAGCACGACCTGGGTCGGGCCTGGCTCGGGTTGCTGCGGGCGCAGGTGTCTCAGCTCTCCGATCCGCAACTCAAAGACTTCGTCGAGACGTCGGTTTACCGCTTGGCCGAAACCAGCCAGGTGCAGGACCGACGCCTTGAATTCATTCTGATCAACACGCCCGAAATCAACGCCTTCGCGGCGCCTGGCGGGATCATCGGGGTCAACGGCGGTCTTTTCCTGCACGCCGAAACCGAAGGCGAATACGCCGCAGTGCTCGCGCACGAACTGGCTCACTTGTCGCAACGCCACTTTGCCCGTGGCGTTCAGGCGCAACAACGCATGCAGGTGCCTGTGATGGCGGCCATGCTCGCCGGCATTGTCATGGCCGCTGCGGGTGCGGGTGACGCCGGTATCGCCGCCATTGCCGGCACACAGGCCGCTGCGATTCAGGAACAGGCCCGCTTCTCCCGCCAGAACGAAGCGGAAGCCGACCGAATCGGTATCCTCAATCTGGAGAAAGCGGGTTACGACCCACGCAACATGCCTAACATGTTTGAGCAGTTGGCCCGTCAGTATCGCTACGACGCCAAGCCACCTGAGTTTCTCATGAGCCACCCGGTCACGGAGTCCCGTATTGCCGACACCCGCAACCGCGCCGAGCAGGCCAAACCGGGAGGCAAGGAAGACAGCCTTGGGTATCAGCTGATGCGCTCGCGGGTCGTGCTGATCTACGAGGAAACACCGGGCATGGCCGCCAAGCGCTTTCGCGCGCAGTTGGCAGAGAACCCGAAAAACGATGCAGCCCGCTATGGTCTGGCCTTGGCGCAAACCAAAGCCGGTCAGCTGAACGAGTCCCGGGAAACGCTCAAACCGCTGCTGGACAAGGCGCCGGACAACATCACGTACAACCTGGCGGCGGTCAATCTGGACATTGCCAACAACCGTTTGCCCGACGCTCAGCAGCGGGTTGACCGGATGCTGAACCTGTACCCGGACAACTACCCGCTCAATCAGGCCAAGGTCGACGTCCTGTTGAAGCAGTCCAAGGCACCTGAAGCACTGAAATCGCTGGAAACGCTGCTTAAAAGCCGCCCGGATGACCCGGACATCTGGAATCAGGTGGCCGACACCCGCGGCCTCTCAGGCAACACCATCGGCCTGCATCAGGCGCGCGCGGAATATTTCGCCTTGATGGGGGATTTCAAGCAGGCCGTTCAACAGCTCGAGTTCGCCAAGCGACGCGCGAACAACAACTTCCAGCTGGCTTCGCGGATCGATGCGCGGCAGCAGGAAATCATCGCTCAGGAGCGGGCGGTGAAAGAGATGATGAATTGATCAAAAGCCTGATGCAGGAGCGCGCTTGCCCGCAATTGCAGAGTGCCTGAGCCGTTGTGGCGGCCGACACTCTGCTATCGCGGGCAGGCGTGCTCCTGCAGTTGTTGACTAGGCGTTACCTGAAAGCTTCAAGCGAGCGGCCTGCGTGAAGTCCAGCATCCGCTGCAGCGGTCGAACGGCCTGCGGGATGATCGCCGGATCGACGAAAATCTCATTCGTCCCTTCACGCAAGCACTGCAGCGTGCGCGCCAGCGTGTTCATCGCCATCCACGGGCAGTGCGCGCAGCTGCGGCATGCCGCACCGTTACCCGCCGTGGGTGCTTCGATAAAAACCTTGTCGGGGCACAGCTGCTGCATCTTGTAGAAAATGCCGCGGTCGGTGGCCACGATAAACGTCGTATTTGGCAGCGTCTGTGCCGCCTTGATCAACTGGCTGGTGGAGCCCACCGCGTCAGCCAGATCGATCACCGACTCCGGCGACTCCGGATGCACCAGGATCGCGGCGTCCGGGTACAGCGCCTTCATGTCTTCGAGCTGACGCGACTTGAATTCTTCGTGCACGATGCAGGCACCGTCCCACAACAGCATGTCAGCGCCGGTTTCCCGCTGGATGTAGCGGCCGAGGTGCTTGTCCGGCGCCCAGATGATTTTTTCACCGTTGTCCATCAGGCTCTCGACGATTTCCAACGCACAGCTGGAGGTCACCACCCAGTCCGCGCGAGCCTTCACGGCAGCCGAGGTGTTCGCGTAGACGACCACGGTGCGTGCAGGATGCTGGTCGCAAAACGCGGTGAACTCGTCGACACCGCAACCCAGATCCAGCGAGCAGGTCGCCTCCAGGGTCGGCATGAGAATGCGTTTTTCAGGCGTCAGTATCTTTGCGGTTTCACCCATGAAACGCACCCCGGCCACCAGCACGGTCTTCGCCGGATGGTTCTTGCCGAAACGTGCCATCTCAAGTGAATCCGCTACACAACCGCCCGTTTCTTCCGCCAGGGCCTGGATAACCGGGTCGCAGTAATAGTGGGCGACGAGCACGGCGTCTTGAGCCTTCAGCTCGGCAGCGATCAGGCGGCGGTACTCGGCTTCTTCTTCCGGTGTCAGTGGCTTGGGCTGCTTGGCGTCTAGGTGCGCCTGCACCAGAAGGCGTTCGGAAATCTGTGTCATGTTCGCAGGACCTGAATGCGCGTAAGCGCGAACGTCGAGTTTACACCTGAACAACAGGCAACAAATCAAGGCGGGAAACCCTCACGGTCATGAAGTTTCCGGCCTTGCACACGCCTCGTTGGGCGTGCGGCGAATAGTATTAGCGACGCGCTTTCCTCCCGCATTGCAGTCGTTTGAGGACAGCAGCGGGAGGTCGCGCAAAGCGGCGGCGAATGTATCACGTAACCTGTTGAGCGATCACTTACCGACCGCCCTCCTCACCCCAGCCGCATCGACAGCTCGACGTCATCGGCGAACGGGATGGACATGTAGCCCTGCTCCGCAGAACGGACACGCGCCAGATACTCAGGCGCGTAGTCGGCGTTGTCAGCAACGATCAGCGCCCCAGGCTTCAGGCGGCTTTCCAGCAAGTTCAGGATCTCGGGATAGAGGGCCTTGGCGCCGTCGAGCAGGACCAGGTCGATGCTGTCGGGAAGGTCCTTGCCCAATGTCAGCAGGGCATCGCCCTCGCGGATTTCCACAAGGTCCAGCAAGCCGCCAGCGATCAGATTGCTGCGGGCCTGCGCCACTTTTGACGATTCGAATTCACTGGTAATCAGCAGACCGCCGCCGTTGTCTCGCAGCGCTGCGGCCAAGTGCAACGTGGAAACCCCAAACGATGTGCCGAACTCGACGATGGTGCGTGCCTTGCAACTGCACGCCAGCATGTAAAGCAGCGCGCCTGTGTCGCGCGACACGGCCAGCGGAAAATCTTTCAAACGGCCGTAGAAATCCAGGTAGTCGGTCTTGCTGCGCATCAGTCGATCCAGCTCGTCGCGTGAGAGCTCGGACACGCCCGGCATGGACATCGGGGATCGTTCGGATGCTTGGGCGAACAGGCGGTTCAGCAACGGGGCGACGGGGGCGGTAGTCAGTGTGTTCATGGGTGTCTCCGGGTTAGAAGATGCGTCAATCTCAACGCCGGACTAGAATGCGACGAATCACTCACATTTAATATTCGCATTGCCGAGCCGCCATGACCGATTCCCGCAACCCCTCGATTTCTTTGCGTAAAAAGCCAAAACAGGCGCGCTCGGAAGCGTCCGTTTCCATCATTCTCGAAGCGGCTATTCAGGTTTTGGCAAAGGAAGGCGCTGCCCGTTTCACCACCGCCAGAGTCGCGGAAAAAGCAGGCGTGAGCATTGGCTCGCTGTATCAGTACTTTCCGAACAAGGCCGCCATCCTGTTCCGACTGCAAAGTGATGAATGGAAACAAACGACTGAACTGCTGACCCGCATCCTCGGTGACACCGCCACGCCGCCCTTTAAGCGGCTACGGGACCTGGTCCACACCTTCATCTGTTCCGAGTGCGAGGAAGCCGACATGCGAATCGCACTCGACGATGCAGCGCCTCTGTATCGGCATGCGCCCGAGGCACAGGAAGCCAAGGCGACCGGCGAGCGCGCCATACAACGTTTTATGGAGGAGGTCCTGCCCGAGGCACAGCAGACGACGAGAATCCAGGCAGCCGAGCTGATAAAGACAACGCTGAGCACCGTGGGTAAGGAGTTTTCCGAGCACCCTCGGACCGCCGCCGAGATCGAGAACTACTCGAACGCCATGGCCGACATGTTTTGCGCTTACCTTGAACGGCTCAGCATTGCCTGAGTGAATTCACTGAATCCAGGGCAAAAAAAAACCCGAGAATTCACACTTTCGTGGACCTCTCGGGTTTTGAAGATGGTGGGTCGTGTGGGATTCGAACCTACGACCAATTGGTTAAAAGCCAACTGCTCTACCAACTGAGCTAACGACCCGCTTCGTGGTGGCGCGTATATTACCGCTTTCTCTCAGTAATTCAACACCTTATTGCAAATAAAATTAAAAATAACGCGTTGGGTCCGTTACGCCCGCTGCCGAGAAGCCTTCTGCACGCAGTCGGCAGCTGTCACATTTCCCGCACGCACGGCCTTGATCGTCAGCCTGATAGCAGGAAACCGTCAGCCCGTAATCGACGCCCAGACGCGTGCCTGCCTTGACGATGTCAGCCTTGCTGAGCATCTGCAGCGGCGCCTGGATCGTGAAGCCCTGCCCCTCCACACCGGCCTTGGTCGCCAGGTTCGCCATGCGCTCGAACGACTCGACGAACTCGGGGCGGCAGTCCGGGTAACCGGAGTAATCGACGGCGTTCACACCGATAAAGATGTCACGCGCGCCCAGCACCTCAGCCCAACCCAGCGCCAGTGACAGAAAGACGGTATTGCGCGCAGGCACGTAAGTGACGGGGATGCCCTCACCCGGTGTTTCCGGCACGGCGATACTGCTGTCGGTCAACGCCGAACCACCGATGCCATTCAGGTTGAGGCCAATCACCTTGTGCTCGACCACACCCAGATCTTTCGCCACGCGCTCGGCAGCCTGAAGCTCGGCACGATGGCGCTGGCCGTAATCGAAACTCATGGTGTAGCAGGCGAAACCGTCCGCTTTTGCCATGGCAACCACGGTCGCGGAATCCAGACCACCCGACAGCAGGATTACCGCTCGTTTCTCAGTCATCGTTTGTTCACTCATGTCAGCGCCCCGGCTCGTCGTCCCAGAGAATTTTATGCAGCTGCAACTGCAGCCGCACCGGCAGATTGTCAGCAACGATCCAGTCAGCCAGATCCCTGACATTCAGATCGCGGTGCACGGGAGAAAACAGCACCTCGCCCGCGCGGCGATCAAGCCCGTACTGGATGATCTTCGAGACCGCCCAGTCGTAGTCTTCCCGCGAACAGATCACGAATTTGACCTGGTCGTTAGCGGTCAGCAGGTCGATATTTTCATAGCGGTTGCGAGTGACTTCTTTAGAGCCCGGCGTCTTCAGGTCCACCACACGACTGACGCGCGGATCGACCTTCGAGATGTCCAGCGCCCCGCTGGTTTCCAGCGAGACCTCATACCCGGCATCACACAGGCGCTTGAGCAGCGGGATCGCGTTTGGCTGAGCCAAAGGTTCTCCGCCCGTCACGCAGACATAGCGGGGACGATAGCTGGCAACCTGCTCCATGAGCGAGTCGAGGGTCTGAAGGGTGCCGCCCGTGAAGGCGTATTCGCTGTCGCAGTAACCACAGCGCAGAGGGCAGCCGGTGAGACGCACAAATACGGTAGGCAGGCCTGCCGTGCGCGTTTCACCCTGCAAAGAGTAGAAAACTTCGGTGATGCGTAATGTGTCTTGCATAGGGGCCACGGGCGTAACGGCTAAACAGGCCATCCGCCTCCGTCAGGCACTTCCGTACACCCTGCACTCGCAGAATCCACAGAAGCGTAATCAATACCGGAATTTCGGGTGCGAGATTCTAACGAAAAAAGCCGCGCAACGCGCGGCTTTCTTGAATCGGTGGTCAAACTAGCGGGTCATCACAGACGCTGAAGGTCGCGCTGAGCCAGCTGTGCCGCCGACGTACCAGGGTACTGGGCGACGACTTGCTGCAGAATGCCTTTGACCTTGTCGGTGTGACCGAGACGACGCTCGACATCCGCCAGCTTATAGAGAGAGTCAGGCACCTTGGCATGCTTGGGGTACAACTGGCTCACTTTGGCAAACGCCTGGCCAGCACCTTGAAGGTCGCCTTTGGCCAGATTCACTTCGCCCAACCAGTACTGGGCATTGCCGGCGTACTGGCTGTTCGGGTACTTGCGCAAGAACGCTGAGAACGCCTGGCTGGCCTTGTCGAAATCCTTGGCCTTGATCAAGTCGAAAGCAGCGTCGTAATAGAGCTTCTCTTTCGCCGGATCACCGGGTTCGCTGCTGGTTTGCGGTGCCTGACCGGCGGCAGGTGCTACGGGTGTTCCGCCGGCATTGACGCCGCCGTCGGAAGCAGAATTGTTGGCAGCGGGTGCAGCGGGTGCGCCGCCTGCTCCGATGCGAGAATCGAGGTCCTTGTAACGATCCAGCGCTTCTTGCTTCATTTGCTGGATATCGTTCTGCTGGACTTCGACAATTCCGCGCAAGCGCGAAATTTCGTCCTGCATTTGTTGCAACTGCATGAACAGCTGACCTTGCGCCGAAGGTTGGGTCGTAACCCCACCTCCGGCGTAGGCGCCCGCCGTACCATAACCCGATGGCGGATAACTGCTGCCAGCGGAGCCAGAGTTGTCATCGACCACAGGAACCGCACCCATCGCTGCAAGAGGAAGGGTGAGAGCCAAAACGGTTAAAGCACGGCGGCACGTTCGCATGTCAAATTACTTACGCAGTTCGACGCGACGGTTTTGAGCCCAGGATTGCTCGTCGTTGCCGGTAGCAACTGGACGCTCTTCACCGTAGGAAACCAGTTCCAGCTGAGCTGGCGAAACGCCTTGCAGAACCAGGTAGCGTTGAACGGCTTTCGCACGACGCTCGCCCAGTGCCAGGTTGTATTCGCGAGTACCGCGTTCGTCAGTGTTACCTTCCAGCACAACGCGAGCGCCGTTAGCTTTCAGGTCCTTGGCGTGAACGTCCAGAGCGCGCATGGCCTCTGGTTTCAGGTCAGAACTGTCGTATTCGAAGTAGAAAGTGGTGATTGCGCGCAGAGCAGCTTCTTCGCTCAGGGAGCCATCAACGGCACCAGTGTTTGCGCCATAACCAGCGTTTGGATCTACAGCAGCGCCTTGACCGGCATTGTCGCCGCCTTTGGACGAGCAACCTACAGCTACAGCCATGGCCAGAGCCAGCGCAGCAAATTTACCAAACTTCAGCATTTCCATCGTGAAACTCCTAATGAACCCCAGTGTGTTAAGTAAAACGTAAAGCGCCGCGTCAGTTCAGGTAAGGGGACCAGGAAGGTTCTCTGACTTCGCCTTGAGCGGTAGGAAGCGGGAGCCTTACGCGTCCATTAATGGACACGAGCATCAAGACTCCCCGGCCCTGCTGGCGGGTGGCGTAGATTACCATGGTGCCGTTGGGCGCAACAGTAGGCGACTCATCAAGGTTGCTATCTGTAAGGATTTTTACGCTACCGCGCTGCAAATCCTGAGCCGCTACCTTGAAGTTTGTGAAGCCATCTTGACGATGGATCATGACCAGAGTCTTTTCATCAGCCGACAACTTAGGGTTGGCGTTGTAGTTACCAATGAAAGTGACTCGTTCAGCGCCGCCACCATTAATGCTCGTTTTATAGATCTGTGGTTTACCACCACGATCCGAAGTGAAATAAATGGTCGAGCCATCTTTACCGAAAAAAGGTTCCGTATCGATGGACGAATCATTAGTGACTCGCGAGAGCTGACGCGAAGCCAGGTTCATCACATAAATTTCCGGGTTGCCGTCTTTGGACAGAACCATCGCCAGCTTGCTGCCGTCCGGGGACCACGCAGGTGCGCCGTTCAGGCCTTCGAAGTTGGTGATCTGCTCGCGACGACCGGTGTCGATGTGCTGAACGAAGATGCGCGGACGCTTCTGCTCGAACGACACGTAGGCGATACGCTTGCCATCCGGCGCGAAGCGCGGCGAAAGGATCGGCTCGCGGGACTGCAACAGGGTCACTGCGCGCGCACCGTCGTAGTCCGAACGCTGCAAGGTGTAACGCGTGTTGTTGGCCGCGAAACGCTCAGCGGTGACATAAAGGATACGCGTGGAAAACGCACCCTTGATGCCGGTGAGTTTCTCGAACGACTGGTCGGCAATATAGTGCGCCATGTCGCGCAGCTGGTCGGTGGTACCCGACACGTTACCGGTCAGCACTTGCTGCTCGGTCGCCACGTTGAACAGTGCGTACTGAACCTGCAGACGACCACCCGCCGGCGAGATGCTGCCGACCATGACGTACTGGGCACCCAGCGCTTTCCAGTCGCGGAAGATGACTTCGCTGGCCTGGCTAGGCTGGCTGATCATGTTTTCCTTTGGAATAGGCGAGTAATAGCCCGAGTTCAGCATGTCATTGCTGATGATCGAAGCCATGTCTTCTGGCAATACGCTGCCACCCTGCAGGCCAAACGGCACGATGGCGATCGGCGTGGCGCGGTCACTGCCGCTGGTGACCAGAATGTTCTTTTCGTCGGCAGCGGCGAAACCCGCTGCACAACAAAGAACGACAAGCAATCCTCGAAGAAGGTTAATCACAAGGCTAGGTCCTCAGGTGTGAATGTCATCTTGAATGAACGGTAAGGTGCGAAATCCGAAGGTTTCATACCCTGCATCTCTGTCAAACGACCAATATTCTTGACCGCTGCTACTGCCGAACTGTCGAAAGGACCATCGCCACTGGACTTGGCCACGGTCACCGAAGAAACCGTACCGTCCGGCAACATGCCGATCTGCAACACGACTGTCATGCCTTTGCGCGCGGACGGTGGGCGTGCCCAACCTTCTGCAGCCCGCGAGCGAATCAAGTCATCGAAGCTGCCAGCCACTTCGTCACCCTTTTCATCGGCCAGCGCCTGTTGGCGTTCCGGCTTGTCGGAAAGCAAGTCGGCCAATGCCTGCGCCTTCTTCTCTTCCGCCGATTTACGGGCAGCATCCTGGGCTTTCTTCTTCGCGTCGTCAGCAGCCTTTTTCTTGGCATCCTCAGACGCTTTTTTCTTCGCGTCCTCAGCGGCCTTTTTCTTCGCGTCTTCAGCAGCCTGCTTCTTAGCGTCCTCGGCAGCCTGTTTCTTGGCTTCTTCGGCGGCCGCGCGTTTGGCGTCTTCCTCGGCTTTCTTCTTCGCGTCGTCTTCGGCTTTCTTCTTGGCTATATCAGCCAATTGTTTCTCTTCTGCGGCTTTCTTCGCGTCGTCCGCTTTTTTGGCCTCGGCTTTCTTCGCATCGTCGGCCTTCTTGGCCTCTTCTGCTTTCTTCGCTTCCTCGGCCTTTTGCTCTTCGGCTTTTTGAGCGGCATCGGCTTTCTTTTGTTCCGCCGCCTTTATCGCCTCTTGTTCAACTTTTTTCTGCTCCATCTGCTCGACTTCTGTCTGTCGCGCAGCGGATTTCTTTGCCTCGCCAGCAAGCTTCTGGTTGGTCTGGGTCGTCGCCTGACTTTTCGACTTCAACTGATAGAGCGTGGCCTGAACGATCGGCTTCGACTCAGGCAGCTCCGGCGTCATCGCAAAGCTGACGAACAACAGACCAAAAATCAGGACGTGCAGTGCCACAGCCCAGACTGAGGGCCAGAAGTAGCTTTCCGAGGCTGACGGCTCTCGAATCGGCTGCATCAGGGCGCCTCGGTAATCAGACCAACGTTCCCGACTCCGGCCTTCTGCAACCCGCCCATCGTGCCCATTACAGCACCGTAATCGACGGTTTTGTCGCCACGAATGAAGACCTGGGTCTGCTTGCCGGCTTCACGCCCTGCGGCGATGATCTTGGTCACGGCGCTGGTCAGCTGTGGCAAGGTCATGGCCTTGTCCATCTGTTTGTCGGTATCGACTTCGCTGCCAAGGTTCCAGTAGTAGGTCTTGTCAGCCTTGATCGAAATGGTCAGGACCTGATTGTTGTTGTCCTGCGGCAAGGCCTCGCTGGAGACCTTGGGCAGATCGACTTTCACGCCCTGGTTAATCATTGGAGCCGTCACCATGAAGATGACGAGCAGCACCAGCATCACGTCGATGTAAGGCACCACGTTCATTTCGGCGACCGGCTTGCGTTTGCTGCGTCGGCCGCGAGCGATTAAAGCCATTGGGAAATACCTGCTTAGTCTTCGCTGGTGTGCACTTTACGGTGCAGGATGGCCTGGAATTCGTCGGCGAATGTGTAGTAACGGCCGATCAGGTTCTCGCCACGGGCGGCGAAACGGTTGTAGGCGATTACTGCAGGGATTGCGGCGAACAGACCGATGGCGGTCGCGATCAGTGCTTCGGCGATACCCGGTGCGACGGTGGCCAGTGTGGCCTGTTGCGCAGTGGCCAGACCACGGAAGGAGTTCATGATCCCCCAGACGGTGCCGAACAGGCCGACATACGGGCTGGTGGAACCGACGGTGGCCAGGAACGGGAGGCTTTGCTCCAGCTTCTCTTCTTCACGGGAGATGGCGACGCGCATGGCACGTGCAACGCCTTCCATCACGGCGTCCGGATCAACGCCCGGCTGCTGACGCAGACGCGAGAACTCTTTGAAGCCTGCGCGGAAAATCTGCTCCACGCCCGAATCAGGATCTGGGTTGCTGCCCGCCTGACGGTACAGCTTGGACAGGTCGATGCCCGACCAGAAGCGCTCTTCGAAGCTGTCCAGCGCACGGCGCCCGGCACGCAGCATGGCGCTGCGCTGAAAAATCATGATCCACGAAGTGACCGATGCGGCCACCAGGATCAGCATTACCAACTGTACGACCACGCTGGCATTGCTGACCAAACTCCACATGGAGGAATGGTCGACGACGTTAGCTTCCACGCTGTATCTCCTGCTCTGAATGTGTACCCGCGCCGCTCTGGCCGGCAAAGGCCGCGCGCAGAGTTTCGGGAATGGCCCGGGGTTTCAAACTATCGGCGCGCACACACGCCACCAAAAACTGCCCCTCGCAGAGCAGTACATCATCCGCAGCCCGCCTGACCTGTTGCAGAAAGCGCAGGCTGGCACGGTTCAATTCGGTTACTTCGGCGCTGACCAGCAGCTCATCGTCCAGGCGCGCCGGCGAGTGATACCGCGCCTCGCTCGAATGCACGACAAACAACAGGTTCTCGTCACCGGCCATTGCGGATTGAGCGAAGCCCAACTCCCGCAGCCGCTCGGTCCGAGCCCGCTCCATGAATTTCAGGTAATTGACGTAGTAGACGATGCCGCCGGCATCGGTGTCCTCGTAATAAACGCGACAGCGATGTGCGAACGACTGAGCCCCGTTTTGCGCGCGCATACTCTAGTGCTTACTCCTCAGGTTGCCAATCCGGCCAGGCAACTGTTTTTCATCGAATTTCACTGTCAGGCGGCCATCACATTGCCGTGACTGCCCGTCTGACCATCAAACGCCCGAATAAATCGGTCGCTGCTGCTTTTATTCATCAGCATCGCCGACCGGTTCATCCGGAATCGACCGCTCGCCCATCCGGGACGGGATGTTTAAACCGAAGTGCAGATACGCGTGCCGCGTGACCATGCGCCCCCGAGGTGTGCGCATCATATAGCCTTGCTGGATCAAATAGGGTTCCAGTACGTCCTCGATCGTATGGCGCTCCTCGCTGATCGCCGCTGCGAGGTTGTCTACGCCGACCGGACCGCCATCGAACTTCTCGATCATGGTCAACAGCAAGCGCCGGTCCTGATGATCGAAACCACGCTCATCGACATCCAGCAGGTTCAACGCCAGGTCGGCGATGGCCTTGGTGATATGCCCCTGGGCTCGCACCTCGGCGAAATCCCGGACCCGCCGCAACAGGCGGTTGGCAATACGAGGCGTCCCTCGGGCGCGGCGAGCGATCTCGAAGGCGCCTTCGTCTTCGATATGCAGGCCAAGAATGCCGGCTGACCGCGACACGATCGTGGCAAGGTCGGCTGTGCTATAGAACTCAAGACGCTGGACAATACCAAAGCGGTCACGCAGCGGGTTGGTGAGCATACCGGCACGGGTGGTTGCGCCCACCAGCGTAAACGGAGGCAGATCGAGCTTGATGGAGCGCGCTGCCGGGCCTTCACCGATCATGATGTCGAGCTGGAAGTCCTCCATGGCCGGGTACAGGACCTCTTCGACGATGGGCGACAGACGGTGGATTTCGTCGATGAACAGCACATCGTGGGGCTCCAGGTTGGTCAGGATCGCCGCCAGATCCCCCGGCCTTTCGAGCACAGGTCCCGAGGTGCTCTTGATCGAAACCGACATTTCCTGGGCAATGATGTTGGCCAGCGTTGTTTTACCCAGCCCTGGCGGGCCGAAGATCAGCGTGTGATCGAGCGCTTCGTTGCGACCGCGAGCCGCCTGAATGAAAAGCTCCATCTGTTCGCGAACCGTCGGCTGACCGATGTAATCGGCGAGACTCAATGGCCGGATGGCACGATCCAGTTGTTCGTCTCGGTCGCGGCCAGTGGCGGCGATCAGCCGGTCTGCTTCGATCACTTACATCATCCCCTTGAGTGCGCGGCGAATCAGGTCTTCACTGCTTAGATTCTTGTCTTTGATGGCGGTTATCGCCTTGCTCGCTTCTTGCGGCTTGTAGCCAAGCGAAACCAGGGCACTGATGGCATCCGACTCGGCAGTTGCAACCTGAACAGGCGCGCCCGGCCCTTCGGACACCAGCGCAAACGTACCCGGTAACGCATCCCACGCCTTGAAGCGGTCTTTCAGTTCGACCAGCAGGCGCTCGGCCGTCTTCTTGCCGACGCCGGGCACCCGCGTCAGGGCGGAGGTGTCTTGCGCCTGAACACAGCGGACCAACTCATCGACCTCCAGCGTGGACATCAATGCCAGCGCAAGCTTGGGCCCGACGCCGTTGAGACGGATCAGCTCACGAAACATTTCGCGATCGCGCTTCTCGTAAAAGCCGAACAGCAAGTGCGCGTCTTCACGAACCACCAGATGGGTGTGCAACGTCACCGTCTCGCCCAGATGGGGCAAGCGATACAGCGTAGTCATGGGGACTTCGATCTCATAGCCCACACCATTCACATCCAGCACCAGGTGCGGCGGTTGCTTCTCGACCAACGCACCACGTAAACGTCCAATCACGTATCAGATCCTTTCCAGTAGCCCGTCGCTGCGATGGACCGGGCTGAACCCTGGTCGCCATGGTTGCAGGACTCACACGAGCTGCAAGTGAAAATTTATAAGCGGATGATGCTATCAGAGACGCAGGCGACCACCACGACTGCGTGCGGTATTCAGACCATGAGGGATCAGGCTGGAGCGCGTATGAGCATGGCACAACGCAATTGCCAATGCGTCCGAGGCGTCAATCTGCGGTTTTTGCGTCAGTTTGAGCAAATGCATGACCATCATCATGACTTGATCCTTGGTCGCCCCGCCCGTGCCGGCAACCGCCTGTTTGACCTGCGTGGCGGTGTACTCGGCAATCTCCAGCCCCTCCTCGGCCCCGGCGACAATGGCAGCGCCCCGCGCCTGACCGAGTTTAAGTGCCGAGTCGGCGTTGCGAGCCATGAACACCTTCTCAATGCCCATGGTCACCGGTCCGTACGTCTGAATCACCTCACGCACTCCGCGATAAACGATCTGCAACCGCTCATGCAACAAACCACTGCCGGTGCGGATACAACCTGAAGCCACGTATTCGCAGCCGCGCCCAGTGTCACGCACCACGCCGTAGCCGGTGATTCGCGAACCGGGGTCGATACCTAGAATAAGAGTCATAACGCCTGCAGCTTGAGAAGTGATGCGCACAATTGCACGCAGCATAAAGGCAGAAGCCGGAGGCCGATAGCGATGATCGAATCAGCGCTTCGTGCCTCCGGCCTCATGTCCAGACAAGGGTTGTGATCAGCCAAGCTGCTCCATCACCTCATCCGGAATTTCTGCGTTGGAATAAACGTTTTGCACGTCATCCAGGTCCTCGAGCATGTCGATCAGCTTGAGCACCTTTTCCGCCATTTCAAGATCCAGCACCGCACTGGTCGTCGGCTGCATCACGATTTCCGCGTCAGCGGCCTTGAAACCCGCCGCTTCCAGCGCGTTTCGCACAGCGTAGAAACCGGCGAACGAGGTGAATACGTCAATCGAACCGTCTTCATGGGTCACAACGTCGTCGGCATCGGCTTCCATTGCCGCTTCCATCAACGCATCCTCATCGACGCCCGGCGCAAATGAAATCTGGCCTTTACGTTCGAACAGATACGACACCGAGCCGTCAGTGCCCAGGTTGCCGCCGCACTTGCTGAAGGCGTGACGAACAGCGGCCGCCGTACGGTTGCGGTTATCGGTCATGGTTTCAACCATGACCGCCACACCGCCCGGGCCATAGCCTTCATAACCCAGCTCAACCATATCGTCGGCATCGGCGGCGCCTGCGCCCCGGGCGATAGCCCGGTCGATGATGTCGCGGCTCATGTTGGCGCCCAGCGCCTTGTCTTGAGCCAGACGCAAGCGCGGGTTAGAAGCCGGATCACCGCCACCCTGACGGGCCGCAACCGTCAGTTCACGAATCCACTTGGTGAAAATCTTGCCTTTCTTGGCATCCTGACGCTCTTTGCGGTGCTTGATGTTCGCCCACTTGGAATGACCAGCCATAACACGCTCCAAACCTTGAAACACACACGTCCTCGATCCGATCACTCGAACGAGGACGCTTTACTCGAATCTTGCCCTCTCGGGCCGGGAACCGGAGCGAATCGTCGAAACGACTCGCCCCGCTCCGTCGTTACTCAGCCTTCGGCGTTTCGCGCAGGCGGATGTGCAATTCACGCAGCTGCTTGGCGTCGACCAGGCCAGGCGCCTGAGTCATGACGTCGGCGGCACTCTGGGTTTTCGGGAAGGCGATGACTTCACGAATCGACTGAGCGCCGGTCATCAGCATGACCAGACGGTCCAGACCGAACGCCAGACCACCGTGCGGTGGTGCACCGTATTTCAGCGCGTCGAGCAGGAAGCCGAACTTCTCTTGCTGTTCGTCTTCGGCAATGCCCAGCAGACGGAAGACCGCTTGCTGCATTTCCTTGCGATGAATACGGATCGAACCGCCACCCAGCTCGGTACCGTTCAATACCATGTCGTAGGCACGGGACAGTGCGGTCGCAGGGTTGGCTGCCAGTTCTTCCGGCGAGCATTTGGGCGCAGTGAACGGGTGGTGCAGCGCCGTGAAGCTGCCGTCGTCGTTCTCTTCGAACATCGGGAAGTCAACGACCCACATCGGCGCCCACTCACAGGTGAGCAGGTTGAGGTCGTGACCCAGCTTGATACGCAAGGCACCCAGCGCCTCGCTGACGACTTTGAACTTGTCGGCACCGAAGAACACGATGTCGCCGTCAACCGCGCCGACGCGATCCAGGATCACGTTCAGGTTGGCTTCCGGGATGTTCTTGACGATTGGCGACTGCAAGCCTTCGACGCCCTTGGCGCGCTCGTTGACCTTGATGTAGGCCAGACCCTTCGCACCGTAGATGCCGACGAACTTGGTGTAATCGTCGATCTTGCTACGCGGCATGTTCGCACCGCCCGGGACACGCAGGGCAGTCACACGGCATTTCGGATCATTGGCCGGGCCGCTGAAAACCTTGAATTCGACGTCCTTGAGCTGATCGGCAACGTCCACCAGCTCCAGCGGGTTACGCAGGTCAGGCTTGTCGGAGCCGTAGCGGCGCATGGCTTCTTCGAAGGTCATGTGCGGGAAATCGCCGAATTCCAGATCCAGCACTTCCTTGAACAGCTTGCGAATCATGCTCTCGGTGAGACCCATGATGTCGGCTTCATTGAGGAAGCTGGTCTCGATGTCGATCTGAGTGAACTCAGGCTGACGGTCGGCACGCAGGTCTTCGTCGCGGAAGCATTTGGCGATCTGGTAGTAACGGTCGAAGCCCGCGACCATCAGCAGTTGCTTGAACAGCTGAGGCGATTGCGGCAAGGCAAAGAAGCTGCCGGCGTGGGTACGGCTCGGGACCAGGTAATCGCGAGCACCCTCAGGAGTGGCGCGAGTCAGGATCGGGGTCTCGACGTCGAGGAACCCGTTACCGTCCAGGAAGCCACGGATGCTGGACGTGATGCGCGAGCGCAGACGCAGCTTCTCGGCCATCTCGGGACGACGCAGGTCAATGAAGCGATAACGCAGGCGGGTTTCTTCGCCGACGTCCGAGTATTCATTGAGCGGGAACGGTGGCGTCTCTGATTCGTTCAGGACTTCCAGCTCGTAACCCAGCACTTCGATGGCACCGGAGGCCATGTTCGGGTTGACCGCACCGGCGGGACGCGCACGGACCTTGCCGGTCAACTTGACCACGTACTCGCTGCGAACACGGTCGGCGATTGCAAAGGTGTCAGCACGATCCGGATCGAAGACCACTTGAGCCAAACCTTCACGATCGCGTATGTCGAGGAAAATCACACCCCCGTGGTCGCGACGGCGGTGGACCCATCCGCAAAGGGTAATTTCCTGACCTTCCAGGCTTTCGTTCAGTTGGCCGCAATAATGGCTGCGCATCATGATCGTGTGTTCACTTCTCGTAATTCGAATTCGGTGGAGCTCTCGCCCGTCGCCAGTGCGCAATGGTGCAGGAGCCTTGGCATGCAGTTCAACCCGACGGTCAGTCCCTGCCTTCCATAGTAAGGCGGGGGATTATATAGGGTTAATCAAGGCTGTGCAGCCGCGTCGGGCGATACGCGTAAAGAAGTCACCCGGCACGAACGTGTCTCGCTGCCGGGTAACCGTTACCGAAGGCGGGTCCGCCGAGGGCGCACCCGCAAAAAGAGATGTTGCCGGACTGATCCGGATTCAGACAGGCGACAGCTGGAAGCCTTGGGCTTTCAACAGATGCGCGACACACACTACGCGAATCAGACCACTGAAGTTCTTTACCCCGCCGTAGCGCAGGTGAACTTCCCGATCGATGTAAGACAATACGGCATTGATGGAGCAACTGTTACAGCGTGCAATCTCGGACAGAATGCCCCAGTAAACCTCCTCCAGCCTCAGGCATGTGGCCAGCCCGTTAAGCCTGACCGAACGCGCTTGAGGTTGCGCGAGGTTCATGTTGAAGCTTTCGATGAATGGATCGTGCTGAATCTTAAAACATCGATGAGCTTCCTTGATTTCCCGTGCAGCATCTTGACTCATTTAACCCCCTTTGACGCAGTGACGAATACGGCCATAGAAATGTTTGAAATCAAATCAACAACACGTCTATCAAGCCCTATTCACGGGGGGTTAACCAGTAGAACCCACACTCAGATGGCGTAGGACATCACCACAGTAAAAGGGGGAATTTCGAGAATCATGACCCGAAAAATCCAAAATAAAAAAATGGCGTTATATATGTATATTTTTGCCAGTAAACGCACACGGCGCAGCCAAAAAAAGTATCAGCTCAACACGAGCCCAGGACTGCAGTATCCGCGCTTTGAGCATTGCGCTTGCGCCTGTAAATCCGCCTGCGCGTCTCGAACTCAAGCGGTGCAGTGAGCGGCAATGCATGCCGCTCACCCAAGGCATTACTTGCCTTCGAGCATCGCACGGAGCATCCATGCAGTCTTTTCGTGGACCTGCATGCGCTGCGTCAGCAAGTCGGCTGTAGGCTCATCGCTGACCTTGTCCAGCAGTGGGAAAATACCGCGGGCAGTTCGCGTGACAGCTTCCTGGCCCTGCACCAGAGAACGGATCATGTCCTCAGCCGAGGGAACACCCTCCTCCTCTTTAATTGAGGAAAGGCGTGCATACGTCGAGTAGGTGCCTGGAGCCGGGAAGCCCAGTGCACGGATCCGCTCGGCGATAGAGTCCACCGCCAGCGCCAGTTCGTTGTATTGCTCCTCGAACATCAGGTGCAAGGTACGAAACATCGGCCCGGTGACGTTCCAGTGAAAATTATGGGTTTTCAGATACAGCACATAGGTATCTGCCAGCAGACGGGAAAGACCCTCCACGATGGACTTGCGATCTTCTTCGCTGATACCGATATCGATTGCCATGCGTTGCCCTCTTTATATGATGGTTTTTTTCAAATTAGCTATCAGCACTCTATCAAGACATGGACGCCCGCGCAGCCATCTGAGGGTATGACACCTGCACGCGAACACGAGCCGGAGCAGTGGCTTGCCCAACTAAACGTCAGGCAAAGGACGCCTTGGTAAACATCACACGCCTTGAAAATACGTGTTTGTCGCCATAACGGCTCTGGAACGTGGCTTTAGCGACACCCCGTAAAAAGTGGACAAATTGCCAGCATCCCCTGTGATCAGTCGCCCTAAGCGCTTGATTTGAGTAGCTCTCGCCTTTGCTGTTAAATACAGATGTGTCGCTACTGACGTGCCAACAGGCTGTAGCGCATAGGCTGGACCCGCGCTCGTGTATCACGCCTCCCTTTTTTCAGAAGCGTACCGAACGCTGCCAGCTATTTCCTCGTGATCCATCTTAAATGTGAGTTATCAAAATGTTGAAAATAGTCCACCTGCTAACGGGCGCAGCTGCCCTGCTGCTCTCATTCATACCCAGCCTGCGTAGTGAAGCGCTGTCTTCCTACCTGTCTCAACCGGATGCGCTGTACCTGGCATTCTTTGGCCTTATCAATCTGGTGCTTGCGCCAGTGATCCCTTACTGGAACAAAGGTCCGCGTCACCAACTGCAGAATCTGGTCAGTGTGTTGCTGGTACTGGCCGTCGTTCTTCAAATTCTTACGCTGCTCGTCCCGCTTGAAACCATCGCTGGCCAGCCGGCTGTTCTGGTGAGCCTGCTGGCGGTCGTGGTCGCTGTGGCAATCCACCTCGCCGTCAGCTTCTACAAGTCGTCTCCTTCTCCCGCCGCGCAACCCCATGAGCTCGGCAACCGTGATACCGGCACCGTGAAGTGGTTCAACACCTCCAAGGGCTTCGGTTTCATCTCGCGCGACTCAGGCGACGATATCTTTGTGCACTTCCGCGCCATTCGCGGCGAAGGCCATCGTGTGCTTGTCGAAGGTCAGCGTGTCGAGTTCTCCGTCATGAACCGTGACAAAGGCCTGCAGGCCGAGGACGTGATCGCCGCACTGCCACGTCGCTAAACGTTGCCTCAAAAAAAACCGCGCTCGAGGGCGCGGTTTTTTTATGCCAGCCGACACTTAATAATGAGGTGGCGGCGCGTCTTCTTCGAATGCTTCGAACTGCCCACCCATCTCCTCCTGACGCTTGATCAACGCCGCCATCTGCAACTGCATGCGCTCCAGGCTTCGCTGCTGCGCAACCAGGACATCGTTGAGTGCCTGAATGGTGTCGTCCTGAAAAGCCAGCCGGCTCTCCAGCTCCATTACCCGCTCGTCAAGGTTCATGGCTGCGCTTCCGTAAACGTGAAATCTTCTGTCAGCACCGTCTTCAGACGCGCGAGGAGGTCCGCCACTTGCTCCGACGAATACGGCACTGCCGGATGTTTGCCCCAGACGGGCGCTGGCCAGGCGATGTCGTGTCTGTAACGGACAATGACATGCATATGCAGCTGGCTCACCACGTTACCCAAAGCCCCGACATTCATCTTGTCCGCTTGAAACAACTGGCTAAGCGCCTTGGACAGAGCCGTTGTCTCCTTCCACAGTTGCGTTTGCTCAGCGTCGGGCAACTGGAATATTTCGCTTATTTCCGCCCGGCGTGGCACCAGAATGAACCACGGGTATTGCGAGTCATTCGACAATAAAAGACGAGACAGCGGGAAATCGCCGACTGGTAAAGTGTCCTGTAACAAACGCGGATCCAAAACGAACACGCAATAACTCCTGATCGCCGGGTTAGGTTTTCGACATATTGAACCGTCGAAACTCATTGTCTTTAATACCGAGCAGGATACTCGGGAATACACGATGAATCACCCCGCCACTCCTTTTTTGCGAACATTCTGCCCATACGCTGTTGGCCTGGAGTCACTCCAGATAAAAAGCTCCAGGCGCACCAGCGCAGCTCAGGCAAATCGTGCCCGCACTGTCATGACGCAGACGATCGAACCACTCCGGACAACATCTCTGCGTTGCGAACCTGGCTACAGACCTTGGGAATCAAGGTATTCAGCATGCTTGGGTCATCCACTCACTGACTCTCAGGTCAACCGCGCCTGCGGAAGCGGCACAGTCGTACCAAATTCAGGCGACATGGCACCTCTGCGCACCAAAACGACTCACTCCCAGGACATAAACCGCAACCCCTATCCGCGATTTACCCACTTCGTCGCGGTAACAGGTAACGCCAGTGACATTTTTCCGGGTTAACCTCATTCCCACAGGCATCGCAAAGCATTTTTCTGAAATTTTTTTATCCATAAAAAACAATGGATTAGAAGGACAACTGAAGGTATTTAGGCGCCGAACCACATTTTTTTCACGCAGGTGGGAACTTTGTGCACGGTTGTTGCTTTGTCACACACAGGATCGAACAGCGCGGGTCTTTGACCTCAGCATCGGTCAAAGACAAAAACGGCGAGCAAGCTCCTGGGGGCGTTTGGATTGACAGGGTTCAGATCACTGCGGATAAGAACCCTGACTGTCGAAAAGTACTGTGGTAGTTGTACGTCTACGGAAAAGGAGCTGTTCAGTAGCGACATGGACAGAGCTGATTTGCGACATGGCCGTAAAGAAATTGAAAGGATAGGTTCGTAACTATCGCCAATAATGTCAGCGTGCTATAAGTTTCGCCGACACCAAAAAGAAAGAGCCGCCCAGATAAAAAAACAGGTGGACGGCAGTACTCTTCTTAAAACCAAAGGAGCAAAGTCACGATGAGAGTGATGAAGTGGAGCGCAATCGCCCTGGCAGTTACTGCGGCCAGTACCCAATTGGCATCGGCTGCGGCATTCGTAAGCGATCAGTCCGAAGCAACTGGTTTTGTTGAAGGTAGCACGCTGGACGTCAAGGCCCGCAACTACTACTTCAACCGTGACAAGAAAGACACCTTCAACCCTTTCCGTCACAACGTCGATGACAAAGACTGGACGCAAGGTTTCTGGGCTAACTACAGCTCCGGTTACACCCAAGGTCTGATCGGCGTGGGCGTTGATGCGTTCGGCTATGCCGGCTTCAAACTGGACGGCTCCGACAAGTACTCCGGTTCGGGCAACCTGGTTACTGACAGCAACGGCAAAAACGAAGACAGCTTCGGCAAAGCCGGTGGCGCTGTTAAGTTCCGCATCTCGAAAACCGAACTGAAAATCGGCGACATGCAGCCGCAGAACCCTGTCTTCGCAGTCGGCGGCTCCCGCCTGTTGCCACAAACGGCGACTGGCGTGACCTTGCAGAGCAGCGAGATCAAAGGTCTGGACGTTGAAGCGGGTCGCTTCACGTCGGGCACCAGCCAAGACGACATGACCCACAACGGTGACATCTGGGCAACGTACGCGGGCGTGACCTCCAAGTCGTCCACCTACGGTGGCGGTAAGTACTCGGTCACCGACAACCTGGGTGTTGGTTTCTACTACAACAAACTGGAAGACGTGTGGAACCAGTACTACGGCAACGTGAACTACGCACTGCCGTTGACCGATGACCAGTCCCTGGCCTTCGACTTCAACTACTACAACACCCAGGACACTGGCAGCAAGAAAGCAGGCGATATCAGCAACAACACCTACTCGCTTTCTGCAGCCTACTCGTTCCTGGCCGCCCATACCCTGACTCTGGCATTCCAGAAGGTTAACGGTGATACACCGTTCGACTACATCGGTATCGGCGACAACAACCGCGGTGGCGACTCGATCTTCCTGGCGAACTCGATTCAATACTCCGACTTTAACGCCCCGGGTGAGCGGTCGTGGCAAGGTCGTTACGACCTGAACATGGCTCCGTATGGTGTACCTGGTTTGAGTTTCATGACTCGTTATGTCAGCGGCACCAACATCGATGGTACTAACACTCCAGCGAACAGCGCCTACGCCGGTCTGTACGGTGCTGACGGTAGCCACCACGAAATCGACTTCGAGAGCAAATACGTCGTTCAAACTGGCCCGGCCAAAGATCTGTCGTTCCGCATCCGTCAAGCTTGGCACCGTGCCAACACCGACGAGGGCGAAGGCGATATCAACGAGTTCCGTCTGATCGTCGACTACCCGATTTCGGTCTTGTAATCGAACAGTCTGACACTCGTCATAGAAAAGCCCGGCCTTGTGCCGGGCTTTTTCATGCCTGCAACTCTGCCAATCCCTTGCGCTGCGAAGCCCGTCCGCCCTGTACTCGACCGTATCACCACCGTACAATGCCAGGTCATTTCCCAGTCACAGCAACCGACAACGGCCGACCATGCGTACCAGTCAATATTTGCTCGCCACACAGAAAGAAACGCCAAACGATGCGGTCGTGATCAGCCATCAGCTGATGCTTCGCGCCGGCATGATTCGCAAACTCGCTTCCGGTCTTTACACCTGGCTGCCGATGGGCCTGCGTGTGCTGCGCAAGGTCGAAGCCGTCGTTCGTGAAGAAATGGACGCTGCAGGTGCACTGGAAGTATTGATGCCCGGTATTCAGCCTGCGGAACTGTGGCAGGAATCCGGTCGCTGGGAGCAGTACGGCCCTGAGCTGTTGCGCCTGAAGGACCGTCACGACCGTGATTTCTGCGCCGGCCCGACCCACGAGGAAGTGATCACCGACCTGGCTCGCAACGAACTGAGCAGCTATAAACAGCTGCCGATCAACATGTACCAGATCCAAACCAAGTTCCGTGACGAAATCCGCCCACGCTTCGGTTTGATGCGCGGCCGTGAATTCATCATGAAGGACGCCTACTCCTTTCATGCGACTCAGGACTCCCTTCAGGAAACCTACGACCGCATGCATCAGGCGTACTGCAATGTCTTTACTCGCCTGGGCCTGAACTTCCGCCCTGTGGTGGCAGACAACGGTTCGATCGGTGGCGCGGGCTCCCACGAGTTCCACGTACTCGCCGAATCCGGTGAAGACGATATCGTGTTCAGCGATACCTCCGACTACGCCGCCAACATCGAGAAAGCCGAGGCCGTCCCACGCGAGAAATCCCGTGGTGCCGCGACCGAAGCGTTGCGCCTGGTCGACACCCCGAACGCGAAAACCATCGCCGCACTGGTCGAGCAGTTTGGTCTGCCGATCGAAAAAACGGTCAAAACGCTGGTGGTTCATGCCGCTGAAGAAGGCAAGCTGATCGCGTTGATCATTCGTGGCGACCACGAGCTCAACGAGATCAAGGCGTCCAACCACCCGCTGGTTGCAAGCCCGTTGGTCATGGCCAGCGAAGCCGAACTGCGTGCCGCCATCGGTGCAGGCGCCGGTTCCCTTGGGCCGCTGAACCTGCCATTGCCTTGCATCATCGACCGTTCGGTCGAACTGATGAGCGATTTCGGCATTGGCGCCAACATCGACGACAAGCACTATTTCGGCGTGAACTGGGAGCGAGATCTGCCGGTTCCGGAAGTTGCCGACCTGCGTAACGTCGTCAAAGGTGACCCAAGCCCGGATGGCAAAGGCACCGTGATCATCAAGCGCGGCATCGAAGTGGGTCACATCTTCCAGCTGGGCACCAAGTACAGCGACGCGATGAAGTGTCAGGTCCTGGGCGAGAACGGCAAACCGGTAACACTGACCATGGGCTGCTACGGCATCGGCGTTTCCCGCGTGGTGGCTGCTGCCATCGAGCAGAACAATGACGAGAACGGCATCATCTGGAGCGACGCACTGGCACCGTTCCAGATCGCGCTGGTTCCCCTGCGCTATGAAACAGAAGCCGTTCGTGAAGCCACCGACAAACTCTACGCGGAACTGACCGCTGCGGGTTTCGAGGTATTGCTGGATGACCGTGACAAGAAAACCAGCCCCGGCATCAAGTTCGCGGACATGGAGCTGATCGGCATTCCGCACCGTATCGTGGTCAGCGACCGCGGTCTGGCCGAAGGCAATCTGGAGTACAAGAGCCGCACCGAGGCTGAAGCTCAGGCCTTGCCGGTGGCCGACGTACTGTCCTTCATCAAGGACCGGATCAAGCGCTGAGTCAATGGCGCGCCCGCTTCAAGCGGGCGCGCTTTTACCTGTTTTGTCCAGGCAAGTCCGCCTGCAACAAGAGATCTCATGTTTAAGCGAAGTTCCTCAAGCCTCGCAGGCGCCGCATTGTGCGGCAGTCTGCTCGTCAGCGGTTGCGCCAACCATCTGTCTCAACGCAGCGAACACGAAGAACGCATCGAGCGCAAACTGCTCGACCACAGCTTTCAAATCGACGTCGGCGAGCCCAAGACCCTTGAGCTGCCGCAACGCCGTGTCCGTATTCACGAGCTGAAAACCTTTGACATCACCGAGTACGATGTCACTCGTCATTACGACCGTTACACCCCCTACCAACCCTGGCGCGAAATCTACGAGATCCCGCTCGGGGCCGTCGCAATCGTCGCAGGGGTCGGCGCGAATGTGGTCAACGTGCTGACCTTTGGCAGCCTGCCCGACAGCGTGACCAAAGACTGGCTCAACTACGGAGTCGCTGGCATCAACCCGTTCATGAACGTCCCCTCGCATGGACGCGCACAACAGAACCTGGCCGGCATCGACGAAGTCCAGCGCGACCACCGAATCGAACACTCCAGCCTTCCGTGGAGCGAGAGCCCGGTTGAGGTCAGAGCCGGAAAGGACACCGACGAGCTGAACACAGACCGTAACGGCGTTCTGCGCGTCAACTTGCTGGACAGCCCCTTCGCCGAGAAGGACCTGAGCCGTGTGACCCAGCTAAGCCTCAAGGTCGAGGATGAGCAAACCCATGTGCACGCCAGCGCCAGCTTGCCCTTGAGCAAGTCGTTGCGCGGCAAGTTGATCGAAGCACACGACCTGATTTACGACGATCTGGAAGACGATGAAGTGAGCCAGTGGGTGCACCGGGTCAAACGCTTGTCGGAGCTGGGCCTGGAAGAGGAAGCCAGCGAACTCGAACAGTCGCTAATCGAGATGACCCGCAACGATCCTCAATTGCAGCATGAATTCCTGAAGTCTCTGGCGAAAGATGCGGGTCGTCTGGTGGCTGTGCCGGTGGGCAGCGAATAACGTTACGTCAATTGAACAACTGCAGCTGCTCATGGGCGCTGCGCAGATCGTGCAGCCGCACCCCGATGCCGAGCAGTCGCACCGGCTTGTCACCGCGTGCGAAGGCTTGAGTCAGCAGTTGCTCATAACTTTCAAGATCCTTCCCCGCCCCGGCCTGCTCCAGCGTCGTCTGGGTGAAGTCATGAAACTTCACCTTCACGAAAGGTTTGCCTGGCCGGTAAAGCGTGTCGATGCGGGCGATCCGACCATTCAGGTTCTCCAGCAGCGCGGGTAGCTTTTCCAGGCAACTGGCCAGATCAGGCAAGTCGGTGTCGTAAGTATTCTCGACACTCACCGACTGGCGGCGGCTATCGTTCTGGACTGGCCGCTCATCGATACCGTGCGCCAGGTTCCACAGCCGTTCGCCAAACGACCCGAACTCGCGCACCAGTGACAACCGGGCCCATCCCCGCAGATCCGCACAACTGACGATGCCCAGGCGACCCAGCTTGTCGGCGGTGACCTTGCCCACGCCATGCAGCTTGGAGACAGGAAGGTCAGCCACGAATGCTTCGACTTGATCCGGCGTGATGACGAACAACCCGTTCGGCTTTCGCCAGTCGCTGGCGATCTTGGCCAGAAACTTGTTGGGGGCCACACCTGCGGAAACGGTGATGTGCAGCTGGTTAGACACACGTCGGCGAATGTCTTGAGCGATGCGCGTGGCGCTCCCGGCAAAATGGCTGCATTCAGAAACGTCCAGATAGGCTTCATCCAGCGACAGTGGCTCGATGAGGTCCGTGTAGTCTCGAAAAATGGTGTGAATTTCCTTCGACGCTTCTTTATATGCATCCATGCGCGGCTTCACGATGGTCAGATCCGGGCACAACGTCAGCGCATGCCGCGACGACATCGCTGAACGCACGCCATAGGCGCGCGCCTCGTAATTGCAGGTTGCGATGACGCCACGCCGGTCGGCCGACCCACCGACTGCCAGCGGCTTGCCGGCCAAACGCGGATCGTCACGCATTTCAATGGCAGCGTAAAAGCAGTCACAGTCGATATGGATAATTTTGCGCTGCGGCATAGCGTGTGGTCGTAGGAAAACAGGTTGGGCAGTATCTCACTCAAGTATCGGTCTGACACTCACCACGCCAAATCACTGACGAGAAATGCACCAGCAGCCTCACGGCGAATCCGCTGACAGGCCCGTGTGGCAAGCCTCGGCAAGCCACTTCTATTGAAGGTGGGCGCTAACCAATTGAAGAAAAAGCACTTTTTTCTGTCATTTGCTTGACAGCCCGTCGTTCCTCTGTAGAATGCCGCCTCACAGACGCGGGATGGAGCAGTCTGGTAGCTCGTCGGGCTCATAACCCGAAGGTCGTCGGTTCAAATCCGGCTCCCGCAACCAAACATCAAAAAAGGCTACTCGAAAGAGTGGCCTTTTTTGTGCGCGTCTGCTTTTGCTACCCCTTCACGCCGCCCCAGCCGCTTCATACAACTGAAACATTGCCCGTCGATCATGGCCAGCTGCAAATCAGTGCCTGACGGGATAAAAGCCTTGTCCATCGGTCACTTAAGCGTACCGGCACAACGAATGTGGTTATTTTGTCGATCCTGAGCATTAAAGGTTGACACCTCGTCGTTCGACTGTAGAATGCCGCCTCACAGACGCGGGATGGAGCAGTCTGGTAGCTCGTCGGGCTCATAACCCGAAGGTCGTCGGTTCAAATCCGGCTCCCGCAACCAAACGTCTAAAAAGGCTACTCGAAAGAGTGGCCTTTTTTTTGCCCTGACGAAAAGCTCCCGAACAGCATGACCAAACGCTTGTCACAATTCATTGTCAGTACGGCTCCGCCTTCAATGGCTTGTTACTTTATGTTGCCGGGTGCGACAGTTTTTGTCCCCCCAGCCGATACGCTTGCCAGTAACTGAACCTAGACTGAACGGTCACCAAGACGTATCCGCTGTATTCGCCCGTTAGACGTTGAAGCGCTAACATCCTGAATTATTTTTTGCGTAGGGATTGGTAACTTGGCTGTATACCCCCATCCTGTCGCGCACGATCCAAGGAGTGATTGATGCGCGCCAACCCATCCGACACAAACGAAGCAGTTCCGGAGAATACTCCGGTCCCCCCTGCCCGACTGCGCGTGCGCGAACTGGTGAGCAAGTACCGTCAGCCTATCGGTCTGGCTGTCACTATCCTCCTGTTCGCCCTGGCGTTGATTGCCTGTCGGCACATGCTGACCGAACTCGACATTTACGCCCTGCAGGACTCCCTGCTCAGCGTCCCTTTGCCTTCACTGGGCGGCGCCGTTCTGGCGACCGCCATCGGCTTCACCATCCTGCTGGGTTATGAGTGGTCCGCCAGCCGCTATGCAAACGTTAATTTGCCCGCCAAGTCATTGGTCATGGGCGGCTTCTGCGCGTTTGCCATCGGTAACGCCGTAGGTTTGTCGATGTTGTCCGGCGGATCCGTGCGCTACCGGCTGTATTCCAGACTGGGACTGGGGGCGGGCGAAGTCGCCCACATGACTCTGTTCGCGAGCCTTTCGCTGGGTTGCGCGCTGCCACCACTGGCCGCGCTGGCTACATTGAGTGACCTGCCCGCGGCGTCGCTGGCGCTGCATGTGTCGGTCCCCGTATTGGCGACTGTCGCGGTTGCCGTGTTGGCGATCAGCTTGATTCTGGCCTTCGCGATTTACCGCCGTCGCCTCCCGGAACAGACCATCCCGCACAATCTGCTGGTGCGCGCCGGACGCCGTACACTGCGTCTGCCCGGCCTGCGCCTGACCTTGATGCAACTGGTGATCACCGCGCTGGACGTGGCCGCCGCCGCCGCTGTCCTTTATCTACTGCTTCCTTCTGCCCCGCCGTTCGGCGCGTTCCTGCTGGTGTACCTGTTGGCGCTAGCGGCCGGCGTGCTGAGCCACGTCCCGGGCGGCGTTGGCGTATTCGAAGCCATCCTGCTGACCGCCTTTGCCGATGAACTGGGAGCAGCGCCACTTGCAGCGGCCCTGCTGCTGTATCGCTTGATCTATGTGCTCCTGCCGTTGCTGATTGCGTGCCTGGTGCTGCTGTTCAGCGAAGCCAAACGGTTCCTGTTCGCCCGTCAGGCCATGCGCGTCGCTTCAGGATTGGGGGCGCCGATTCTGGCGCTGCTGGTGTTTCTGTCCGGCGTGGTCCTGCTGTTTTCCGGCGCGACGCCCGAAATCGATACGCGCCTGGAAAGCCTCGGCTTTTTGATCCCTCATCGCCTGATCGATGCCTCGCACTTCGGCGCCAGCTTGATCGGCGTGCTGTGCCTGCTGCTCGCTCAGGGCCTGCGTCGTCGCCTGTCCGCCGCCTGGATGCTGACCACGATTCTGCTGTTCGTCGGCTCCATCCTGTCGATCCTCAAAGGCTTCGACTGGGAAGAAGCCAGCCTGCTGTTGCTGACTGCCTGCCTGTTGGCGATCTTCCGTCGCTCCTTCTATCGGCCGAGCCGGCTGCTGGAACTGCCGTTCTCGCCGCTGTATCTGGTCGCCAGTATCTGCGTGCTGGGCGCCTCGTTCTGGTTGCTGCTGTTCGCTTATCAGGACGTGCCTTACAGCCATCAGCTGTGGTGGCAGTTCACCCTTGATGCCGATGCACCGCGCGGGCTGCGCTCGGCACTGGGCAGCGCGGTGTTGCTGGTCATCGTTTCGCTGACCTGGCTGCTGCGTACCGCACGTCCGCAAATCGATTTGCCGGACGAAGCGCAGCTGGCGAAGGCCGCCGAGATCATCAAGGCCTCCAACCAGCCTGACGGCGGCCTGGTACTGACCGGTGACAAAGCGGTGTTGCTGCACCCCGATGGCAATGCTTTTCTGATGTATGCCCATCGTGGCCGCAGTCTGGTCGCGCTTTACGACCCGATCGGCCCGACCCAACAGCGCGCCGAGTTGATCTGGCAGTTCCGAGACCTGTGTGACGTGCACCACGCCCGCCCCGTGTTCTATCAGGTGCGCGCGGAAAACCTGCCGTTCTACATGGACATCGGCCTGACCGCGATCAAATTGGGTGAAGAGGCGCGCGTCGACCTGCACAAGTTCGACATCGAGGCCAAGGGCAAGGAAATGAAGGACCTGCGCTACACCTGGAACCGGGGTGGTCGCGATGGTCTGTCACTGGAAATCTACGAAGTCGGCCAAGCCCCGATGGATGAGCTGAAAGTGATTTCCGATGCCTGGCTGACCGGTAAGAATGTGCGCGAGAAAGGCTTCTCACTCGGCCGTTTCAGCCTGGATTACCTCAAGCACTTCCGCATCGCCATCGTTCATTTCGAAGGCAAGCCCGTGGCGTTTTCCAACCTGCTGGAAACCTCTCGCCATGATCTGGCCAGCCTTGATCTGATGCGTTCGCACCCGGAAGCACCGAAGCTGACCATGGAATTCATGATGGTCGGCCTGATTCTGCATTACAAAAAGGAAGGCTACGCGCGCTTCAGCCTCGGCATGGTGCCGCTGTCGGGCCTTCAGCCACGGCGCGGTGCCCCACTGACCCAGCGTCTGGGTTCGATGGTGTTCAGCCGTGGCGAGCAGCTCTACAACTTCCAGGGCTTGCGCCGCTTCAAAGACAAATTCCAGCCTGACTGGGAACCTCGTTATATGGCTGTGCCCGCAGGACTCGATCCGCTGGTGGCACTGGCAGATACCGCCGCCCTTATTGCGGGCGGCCTGACTGGATTGGTGAAACGCTGATGATTCAACGCTACTGGCGCTTTTTACTCGCAGCCCTGGTAATTCTGGTGGTGGCATTGGGGTTCTGGCTGTGGAACCGCCCTGCCGCACAACCGACGCTGGAACGCATGACACTGGAGGATGGCTCGGCGCTGATTCGCGCCACGCCATCGACCAAGGTCAAGACACGGGTCGCACTGGCCGTGACCACCGACGATGCGTTGACCGAAAAGCAGGTCCTCGCGCTCAGCTACGACGCCTCGGCTCAGGTCATTCAGGTTGTCCTGCCGAAGGACGACTGCCAACTGCAAGAGAAGACCTTCAGCGCCGCGTTGCAGAAGCTCGATGGCACTCCGGACGTAGTCGCTGGCATCAGTGCTGGCGGTTCGGTGGCGTGGGACTGGCTGGCCGGCCAGAACAATGACAAAGCCAAAGCGATCTCCGTGAACTTTGTCCTCAATCAGCCTGACTGCAAGGTCCCTCCACCCAAAGCCGCTGCCCACGGCAAATGGACCGTGGCCTGGAACGACGGTCCGGACGATGAAACCGCTGTATTCGTGCGTGACACGCCCAACGCCGAGACCAAAATCAGCGACTACGACATCAAGTACCCACAGATTCTGAACACCGAAGTCCGTCATCTGCTGATCGCCGATGACGCCAGCGGCGGCCTGAACATTCCCGTGGTTGAAGTGCCTTCGAGCCAGCCATCGGATACCGTCACCCTGTTCCTGTCCGGCGACGGCGGCTGGCGGGATCTGGACAAGGACGTGGCCGGCGACATGGCGAAGTCGGGCGGCTATCCGGTCGTCGGCATCGACACCCTGCGCTACTACTGGGAGCACAAATCCCCTGAGCAGACCGCAGCGGACCTCACCGAGCTGATGGCCCACTATCGCCAGAAATGGGGCGCCAAGCATTTCGTTCTTGCCGGTTACTCATTCGGCGCCGACGTGCTGCCGGCGATCTACAACCGCTTGCCGGAAGACGACAAAGCCCGTGTCGACGGCATCATCCTCCTCGCCTTCGCGCGCAGCGGCAGCTTCGAAATCGCTGTCGAAGGCTGGCTCGGCGCGTCGGGCAAGGAAGCGGCTACCGGTCCGGAAATGGCCAAGCTGCCGGGTGACAAGGTGTTCTGCGTCTATGGCGTGGAAGAGAAGGATGAGAGCGGCTGCACCGAAGCGACCGCCCCTGGCCAGAAACTGCAGTTGCCGGGTGGCCATCACTTCGATGAGGACTACCCGGCGCTGGCCAAGCGCCTGATTGCTGTCATCGACAAATGGAAAGGCAAGGAAGCGCCCGAGTCGGCCGGCGCCGAGTAAATCCGGAGCATAAAAAATCCCCGCACTCTCACGACTGCGGGGATTTTTTTGGCTCCAAACACGCCAACTGTAGGTGCTGCCGGCGGTTACGACGGTGACGAATGCGGTCTGTCCGTTAACGCGTATGTCGACTGACACACCGCATCGCGAGCACGCAAGCTCGCGCCTGCAAACAGGCGCAGCCGCGGTAACTACATCTCCACTTGCGTCCCCAGCTCGATCACCCGGTTGTAAGGCAGCTTGAAGAAGCGCAGGTTGCCGTTCGCATTCTTCAACATGAAAGCAAACAGCCCTTCACGCCAGCGGGCCATGCCCTTCAGTTTGGTGGACACCACGGTTTCACGGCTGAGGAAGTACGTGGTCCGCATCGGGCTGAAATCCAGGTCAGGCAAATGGCACAGTTTCAGCGCCGCCGGCACGTCCGGCTCGTCGATGAAACCGAAGTGCAGGATGACCCGGAAGAAGCCCTCCCCGTACGCCTCGACTTCAAAGCGCTGGGAAGCAGGCACCCGTGGCGCGTCCTCATAAACCACCGTCAGCAACACCACCTGCTCATGCAGCACCTGATTGTGCAGCAGGTTGTGCAACAGGGCGTGCGGCACTGCATCCGGACGGGCAGTCAGAAACACCGCCGTCCCCTGAACGCGATGCGGCGGCTGAACGCGGATACTGCTGATAAAGATCGGCAACGGCAGGCCGCCTTCGTCTATACGGTCCACCAGCAGTTGCTTGCCGCGCTTCCAGGTGGTCATCAAGATGAACAGCGCGATGCCGGCCAGGAACGGGAAAGCGCCGCCCTGAAAGATTTTCGGCACGTTGGCCGCGAAGAACATACCGTCTACAAACAGACAGCCCGCCAGGATAGGCACTGCAATCCAGGGCGACCACTTCCATGCCAACAGCATCACGGACGCAACGAGAATGGTGGTGCAGAGCATCGTGCCCGTCACCGCGACGCCGTATGCCGAGGCCAGTGCGCCAGAAGATTCGAAGCCCAGCACCAGCAGAATCACACCCACCATCAGCGCCCAGTTCACGGCACCGATATAGATCTGCCCTTGTGCGTCACTCGAGGTGTGCTGGATGTACATGCGCGGGATGTAACCCAGTTGAATCGCCTGCAGCGTCATCGAGAACGCGCCGGAGATCACGGCTTGCGACGCAATAATGGTTGCCAGCGTGGACAGGCCGATCAGTGGCAGCAGCGCCCAGCTCGGCGCCAACAGGTAGAACGGGTTACGCACGGCTTCAGGGTCCTGGATGACCAGCGCGCCCTGACCGAAATAGTTGAGCATCAGCGCGGGCAGTACCAGACCGAACCAGGCGCGTGAAATCGGCTTGCGACCGAAGTGGCCCATGTCCGCGTAAAGGGCTTCGGCACCGGTCAGCGCCAGCACCACCGCGCCGAGCACGGCCACGCCAATACCGGGATGGTCGATAAAGAAGCGCACAGCCCAGACCGGATTGACCGCGTGGAGCACTTCCGGCTGACGCGCGATGCCGAAAATGCCGAGCGCGCCGAGGGTCACGAACCACAGCACCATGATCGGACCGAACATCACGCCGATCCGCGCGGTGCCGTGCCGCTGAATCAGGAACAAGGCCACCAGCACGATCAGCGCGATCGGCACGACCCAGTGATCGAGGCCGTCGAACGCCAGCTCCATCCCCTCGATCGCCGACAGCACCGAGATCGCCGGGGTGATCATGCTGTCGCCGTAGAACAGCGCCGCACCGAACAGACCAAACACAATCATGGTGGCCTGCAGTTTCGGGAACCTGGCCGATGCCCGGCGGGCCAGCGCCGTGAGCGCCATGATGCCGCCTTCGCCGTCGTTATCGGCGCGCAGCACCAAGGCCATGTACTTGAACGACACCACCCACACCAACGACCAGAAGATCAGCGACAGGATACCCAGCACAGCATCGTGACCGGCCTGCACGCCATAACCACCGACGAATACCTCCTTGATCGTGTACAGCGGGCTGGTGCCGATGTCCCCGTACGCCACCCCTACCGCGCCTACCAGCAGACTCAGTGGTTTCGCCGTTTGATGTCCGGCCTCGGCCTGACTAGTTGCGTGACCCATTTACCACTCCTGAAACCATGACTCGAGCACAACGGTGCGGTGCTGTCCCATGGACCTGACTCACACCGGTAAATTCCGATGAGCCCGGTAGACACCGCCGCCGGGCTCAAGGCGCGAAGCATAGCGCAGCACTCGTCGTAATTCTCGGTATAACACTGGTCAATCGTTCGACTGATCGCTAGAATTGCGCACTTTTTGATCAGAGGCGCACCCAGCGCCCAATCAATGCCTCGGTCAATCGCCCAGGCATACCTACGCCGAGGTTAGTCAATGTCCACCGTCACCACGTCTGCCGCCCCCAAGGTCGGCTTTGTCAGCCTCGGTTGCCCGAAGGCCCTGGTCGATTCCGAGCGCATCCTCACTCAGTTGCGCATGGAAGGCTATGAGGTCGTGCCGACCTACCAGGACGCCGACGTGGTCGTGGTCAATACCTGCGGTTTCATCGACAGCGCCAAGGCCGAATCCCTGGACACCATCGGTGAAGCGATCGCCGAAAACGGCAAGGTGATCGTCACCGGGTGCATGGGCGTGGACGAAAGCGTCATTCGCAACGTCCACCCAAGCGTGCTGGCCGTAACCGGTCCGCAGCAGTACGAGCAAGTAGTCAACGCCGTCCACGACGCCGCGCCGCCGAAACTCGATCACAACCCGCTGATCGATCTGGTGCCACCACAAGGCATCAAGCTGACCCCGCGCCACTATGCCTACCTGAAGATTTCCGAAGGCTGCAACCACAGCTGCAGCTTCTGCATCATCCCGTCCATGCGCGGCAAGCTGGTCAGCCGTCCGGTCGGCGACGTGCTCGACGAAGCCCAGCGCTTGGTCAAGGCCGGCGTCAAGGAACTGCTGGTCATCTCCCAGGACACTAGCGCCTACGGCGTCGACGTCAAATACCGCACCGGCTTCTGGAACGGCCAACCGGTCAAGACCCGTATGACCGAACTCTGCGTGGCCCTCGGCTCGCTGGGCGTCTGGGTCCGCATGCACTATGTCTACCCGTACCCGCACGTCGACGAAATCATCCCGTTGATGGCCGAGGGCAAGATCCTGCCCTACCTGGACATCCCGTTCCAGCACGCGAGCCCCAAGATCCTCAAGCTGATGAAACGCCCGGCCTTTGAAGACAAGACCCTGGCGCGCATCAAAAAATGGCGCGAGCAGTGCCCGGACCTGATCATCCGTTCGACGTTCATCGTCGGCTTCCCGGGCGAAACCGAGGAAGACTTCCAGTACCTGCTGGACTGGCTGACCGAAGCGCAGCTTGATCGCGTGGGTTGCTTCCAGTACTCGCCAGTCGAAGGCGCACCCGCCAACCTGCTGGACGCGCCGATCGTGCCGGACGATGTGAAGCAGGACCGTTGGGACCGCTTCATGGCCCACCAGCAGGCCATCAGCGCCGCACGCCTGCAGATGAAGATCGGCAAGGAAATCGAAGTGCTGATCGACGAAGTTGACGAGCAAGGCTTCGTGGGCCGCTCCTTCTTCGATGCGCCGGAAATCGACGGCAACGTCTTTGTCGAGAGCGATCGTGATTTGAAGCCAGGCGACAAGGTCATGTGCCGCGTGGTTGACGCAGACGAATATGACCTGTGGGCCGAACCGGTCTAAGCGCCGATCCGGTCAAGCTTCATGACAACCCCGCCCTTCAAACGGCGGGGTTTGTTTTTTCTGGCTATCGTCTCCACATCAGGACAACGACAGAACAGGAGAAGAGGCAACATGACCCACCACTCGGTCATTTACCTGCCCAAGCAGCACGATTACGCCGAACTGACCCGCGTGTGGGAGGCCTCGGTTCGCGCCACCCATGACTTCCTGCCGGAAAACTACATCACCCTGCTCAGGAACCTGCTGGAGACGCAGTACCTGGACTCGGTGAACCTGTTCTGCACCCGTGACTCGCACCTGAACATTACCGGTTTCGGCGGAACGACCCCCGGCAAACTGGAGATGCTGTTCGTCGCACCGGATTATCGCGGCCTGGGGCTGGGCAAGAAGCTGCTGGACTATGCCATCGAGCACTACAGGGTGACCGAACTCGACGTGAACGAGCAGAACCCGCAAGCCTTGGGGTTCTATGAGAAGCAGGGGTTCGAGCAGGTGGGCCGCTCTGAGGTGGACGGCCTGGGACGCCCGTATCCGATGTTGCGGATGCGCCTGAAACCAAAACTTGAACGTGACGCGTGATTCTGTAGGAGCTGGCTGGCTGGCGAACGCGTTGAATCAGACACGTTGATGGTTGGCTGATCTACAGCATTCGCCAGCAAGCCGGCTCCTACACTACAGGGTTGTTCATGCAGCGTGTCAGGCGCAAATCAGCGACTCGCTCAGCGCTTCAAGCTCTCCAGCAGCACTTTATTGAACTGCTGCGGGTCCTGAATCTGTGGCGCGTGCCCCAACCCTGCGAACTCGATCAGCGTCGCCTGCGCAATCCGCTTGGCGACCGCCTTGCCCAACTCGGGATAGTTGCCCAGCGTCTTGCGCAGGGCTTGCGGCGCGGCGTCCTTGGCGATGGCGGTGTTGTCCTTCTGGCCGATGAACAACACCGTCGGCATCTTCAGCTTTTCAAAGTCGTAGAAGACCGGCTGATTGAAGATCATCCCGTAGGTCTTCGCCGACGCCCGGGCGACCTCTTCCTTGCCCTTGCCGTTGAACATGCCGGCCTGCATGTCGACCCAATGATCGAACTCCGGCCGCCATTCGTTGGCGTAATAGGTCGATTGCTGATACTTGCGAATGCTTTCGGCACTGGTTTTCAGTTCACGGGCGTACCAATCGTCGAAACTTCGATCGGGCACGCCTTTGGCTTTCCAGTCTTCAAGGCCGATCGGGTTGACCAGCAGCAACTGATCCACCTGATCCGGGTACATCAAGGCAAAACGCGTCGCCAGCATGCCGCCCATGGAGTGTCCGACCACAGTCACATGATCGATGCCCAAGTGAGTCAACAGTGCCTTCGTATTCTGCGCCAGTTGCTCGAACGAGTAGGTGTAGTCAGCGGGTTTGCTGGAACGACAAAAGCCGATCTGATCCGGCGCCACCACACGATAGCCCGCAGCCGTCAGCGCTTTAATGCTGCCCTCCCAGGTCGCGCCACAAAAGTTTTTGCCATGCAGCATCACCACACTCCTGCCATTGGGCGTGCCGGTGGGTTTGATGTCCATGTACCCCATCTGCACCTGCGCACCCTGCGACTCGAAGCTGAAATTCTGCGCCGCGAACGGGTATTGAAACCCTTCCAGTTGCGGGCCATAGGAAGGCGTCTGCGCCGCCAGCAAAGGCAAGCTGATGCCCATCAGCAGCGCGGGTAACCATTTGGTCATGAAAAAGCTCCATATGAAGTGGGAATCAAGAGCAGACCAACGCTACTCCCGGAAAAATCCTTCAGATGGAGTCTCATTCAAGAAGCATTTTCAATGTTGCCGCGATTAACGGTGCTTGCACGGGTACAATAGGCGCCTTTCCCTTCTGTTACGGCTTTTCTCATGACTGACCCCATTCGCCTTTCCAAACGCCTTATCGAGCAGGTCGGCTGCTCGCGCCGCGAAGCCGAGCTGTTCATCGAAGGCGGCTGGGTCACGGTGGACGGCGTTGTCGTCGACGAGCCGCAATTCAAGGTCGAGAACCAGACCGTCGTTCTCAGCCCCGATGCCAAGGCCGTCACCCCTGAAGCCGTGACCATCCTGTTCAACGTCCCCGTCGGCATGAGCCCTGAAAAAGCCCTGTCACTGATTACGCCCGAGTCGTTGTCGGCCGAGCACAGCTTCAGCAAGCGTCCGCTCAAGGGTCATTTCCTGCGCCTGGAAGCCATCTCGACGTTGCAGGCCAATGCCAGCGGCCTGATGGTGTTCAGCCAGGACTGGAAAATCCTGCGCAAGCTGACCGACGACCGCAGCAAGATCGAACAGGAGTACGTGGTCGAGATCGATGGCGAGATGGTTGCTCACGGCCTCAACCGCCTGAACCACGGCCTGATGTACAAGGGCAAGGAACTGCCCAAGGTCAAGGCCAGCTGGCAGAACGAAACCCGCCTGCGCTTCGCCATGAAGAACCCCCAGCCCGGTGTCATCGCGCAACTGTGCGAAGCGGTTGGCTTGAAAGTCGTGTCGATCCGGCGGATCCGCGTCGGCGGCGTCTCGATCGGCAAGGTGCCGGAAGGCCAATGGCGCTACATGACCGATAAAGAAAAGTTCTAACCCGCATTTCCAGCGCAACGCGGCACCCGCGCGCGCTCACACCCGATTGATCAGGACTCACGCATCATGATGAACAACGATGTACTGCGTAGCATTCGCTACATGCTCGATATCAGCGACGCCAAGGTGGTGGATATCATCAAGCTGGGCGGCTTCGACGTGACCAAGGCCCAGATCATGGCCTACATGAAGAAAGACGAAGAAGAGGGTTTCGAGCCTTGCAGCGACGAAGTCATGGCCTACTTTCTCGACGGCCTGGTTTTCTTCAAGCGCGGCAAGGATGAAACCCGCCCTCCGTTGCCGATCGAACTGCCGATGACCAACAACATCGTCCTGAAAAAGCTGCGCGTCGCTTTCGAACTGAAGGAAGACGACATGCACGCGATCCTCAAGGCCGCCGAATTTCCCGTCTCCAAGCCTGAGCTGAGCGCCCTGTTTCGCAAAGCCGGGCACAACAACTACCGCCCATGCGGCGATCAGCTGCTGCGCAATTTCCTGCGCGGGCTGACGTTGCGCGTACGCGGCTGAAGGCTGTCGATGACCCAATGAACCCGAGTTACAGCGTCTCTCCCATCGGTTTCGTGCGCTCTTGCTTCAGGGAGAAGTTCGCCATCCCGCGCCAGCCACAACTGGCACCGGCCGCCCGTGGCGTACTTGAACTGGTGGCGCCGTTTGATCAGGGTGAGGCCGTACAGGGGCTGGAACAGGTCAGCCATGTCTGGCTGCTGTTTGTGTTCCATCAAGCGCTGGAGGACAAACCCCGACTGAAAGTGCGCCCTCCTCGTCTTGGGGGTAATCAGTCGATGGGCGTGTTCGCCACCCGTGCTACCCACCGGCCGAACGGCATCGGGCAATCGGTGGTGAAGCTGGAGAAGGTCGAAGCCGGACGATTGTGGCTGTCAGGCATCGACCTGCTGGACGGCACACCGGTGCTGGACGTCAAACCTTACGTGCCCTATGCCGATGTTGTTACCGGTGCGAGCAACCGCATGGCTGATGCCGCCCCGGCGCTGATTCCCGTGCAATGGAACGATGCAGCGCTCGTGCAGGCGCGTGAACATGCCCTGCGCCTCGATGAGCCACTGGTGGAGCTGATCGATCAGTGCCTGGCCCAAGACCCACGGCCGGCGTATCAGGTGCCAGCGCCAGAGCGTGTGTATGGCGCGCAATTCTGGGACCTGGACGTGCGCTGGCATTATCCGCAAGCCGGCCTGATTCGGGTGCTGGAAATCGTCCCTGCCTGTTGAACCCTGCTCGCCACTCAGCGATCGCCCACAAAAAAACCGCCTGGTCCGTGACCTCCAGGCGGTTTTTTTGTCAGGCACTAAACCTCTAGCGCCCGCACTGACTTCTTCGCGAGGAAACTCGCTCCCACAGAGGACTCCAGACGAAGCCCCGATATTCAGCCAGCTGCAAAACCCTGTGGGACCGAGCGTGCTCGGGAAGGGGCCGCATTAAACGCTGAATATCTTCAGTCAAAAACGCCCCGCAAGTTTTAAGACCTGCGGGTTCAGTATCACTTCTCGACGAATGCACGCTCGATCAGGTAATCGCCCGGCTCACGCATGCGTGGCGAAACGGTCAGACCGAAGCTGTTCAGCACTTCGCTGGTTTCGTCGAGCATGCTTGGGCTGCCGCAGAGCATGGCGCGGTCGTCCTGCGGGTTGATCGGCGGCAGACCGATATCGCTGAACAGCTTGCCGCTGCGCATCAGGTCGGTCAGGCGGCCTTCGTTTTCGAATGGCTCGCGGGTAACGGTCGGGTAGTAGATCAGCTTGTCGCGCAGCGCTTCGCCGAAGAATTCGTTCTGTGGCAGGTGCTCGGTGATGAACTCGCGGTAGGCGACTTCGTTCACGTAACGCACACCGTGGCACAGGATGACCTTCTCGAAACGCTCGTAGGTTTCCGGGTCCTGAATCACGCTCATGAAGGGCGCAAGACCGGTGCCGGTGCTGAGCAGGTACAGGTGCTTGCCTGGCTTGAGGTCATCGAGCACCAGCGTGCCGGTAGGCTTTTTGCTGATGATGATCTCGTCGCCTTCCTTGAGGTGCTGCAGCTGCGAGGTCAGCGGGCCGTCCGGCACCTTGATGCTGAAGAACTCCAGATGCTCTTCCCAGTTCGGGCTGGCGATGGAGTAGGCACGCATGAGCGGGCGCCCGTTTGGCTGCTGCAGACCGATCATGACGAACTGACCGTTCTCGAAGCGCAGGCCTGGATCACGGGTGCACTTGAAACTGAAGAGGGTGTCGTTCCAGTGATGAACGCTGAGGACACGCTCGTGATTCATGTTGCTCATGGTACGTGGGAACTCCTGAAATGTGCCTGCGCCGGTCAAAGCGCCATTGCGCGATATTCTAGTGGCAGACACAATATCTGTTAACTGAATTATCAAGATATGGGTTATCGGTTATATAGATATGCGATTTACTCTTCGTCAGCTGCAAGTCTTCGTCGCCGTGGCCCAACAGGAAAGCGTTTCACGCGCTGCCGTGCAGCTTTCCCTGTCGCAATCGGCGGCCAGTACCTCCATCACCGAACTCGAAAGGCAATCCAGTTGCCAGTTGTTCGATCGCGCCGGTAAACGCCTGAGCCTGAATGCCACCGGACGGCAATTGTTGCCTCAGGCCGTTGCATTGCTGGATCAGGCCAAGGAAATCGAAGACCTGCTCAACGGCAAGTCCGGTTTCGGTTCATTGGCGGTCGGCGCCACACTCACCATTGGCAATTATCTGGCTACGTTGTTGATCGGCAGCTTCATGCAACGTCACCCGGAAAGCCAGGTGAAGCTGCATGTGCAGAACACCGCCAATATCGTGCAGCAGGTCGCGCACTACGAAATCGACCTGGGCTTGATCGAGGGCGATTGCAGCCATCCCGACATCGAGGTGCAAACCTGGGTGGAGGACGAGTTGGTGGTGTTTTGTGCGCCTCAGCACCCGCTGGCCAAGCGCGGGCACGCCACACTGGCAGAATTGACGCAGGAAGCCTGGATTCTTCGGGAGCAGGGTTCAGGCACGCGCCTGACGTTTGATCAGGCGATGCGTCACCACCTCAACAGCCTGAACGTGCGCCTTGAGCTTGAGCACACCGAGGCGATCAAACGCGCGGTGGAATCCGGACTGGGGATTGGTTGCATATCCCGGCTGGCGTTGCGTGACGCGTTTCGCCGGGGCAGCCTGGTGGCGGTGGAAACACCGGAACTGGATCTGGTGCGCCAGTTCTACTTCATCTGGCACAAGCAAAAATACCAGACCTCGGCCATCCGCGAATTTCTGGACCTTTGCCGCGCCTTCACGGCCGGCGTGCAGCGCAGTGACGAGATCGTGTTGCCCAGTATCGCCTGAAGCGACGCCGGGCAAACGCAGTACGGTCAACCCAACAAAATCAACGCCCAGACCACAGCGATCATGCTCAGCGCGACGAACTGCGCCGCGCTGCCCATGTCCTTGGCGTTCTTCGACAACGGGTGGCGGTCCAGGGAAATTCGGTCAATGGCCGCTTCAATGGCCGAGTTCAGCAACTCGACGATCAGCGCGAGCAAGCACACGGCGATGAGAATCGCCCGCTCGCCCCGGCTGACATGAAACAGAAACGACACCGGGATCAGGATGACGTTGAGCAACACCAGTTGGCGAAACGCGGCTTCGCCTTTAAAGGCGGCAATCAGGCCGTCAAGTGAATACCCGGAAGCATTGAGAATACGTTTAAGGCCGGTTTGACCTTTGAAAGGCGACGTCATAGGAAAACTACTGATAAAAGAAGACGGTGGAGGCTAGTTCAGCGGCGGTCAAAAAAGTGTGAAGAACCGCCGCTGGAGGCCGCGAAAAGCGGTAAAACAGACGCATCAGCTGGGCGAAATCGATTCCATTTGTTGCAAGAGCAAAGCGGCCTGCGTGCGCGTTCGTACGTTCAGCTTGCGAAAGATCGCGGTCACATGGGCCTTGATGGTGGCTTCGGACACGCTCAACTCATAAGCAATCTGTTTGTTCAGCAAGCCTTCACAGACCATGGTCAGCACGCGGAACTGCTGCGGGGTCAGGCTGGCAAGGCCTTCACTGGCGGCCTTGGCCTCCGGCGAGACGCTCACGTTTTCGTTGACCTGTGGCGGCCACCAGACGTCGCCGTCGAGCACCGTGCGCACCGCCTGTTGAATCGTTTCCAGCGAACTGGACTTCGGAATGAAACCGCTGGCGCCGAACTCCTTCGACTTGACCACCACAGCCGCTTCTTCCTGCGCCGACACCATGACCACCGGCACCTGCGGGTATTGTCCCCTGAGCAGCACAAGCCCTGAGAATCCGTACGCGCCGGGCATATTGAGGTCCAGTAACACCAGATCCCAATCGGACTTCTCCGTCAGACGCGCCTCCAGATCGGCGATGCTTTCCGCTTCGACCAGTCGGGCGTCGGGGCCCAAGCCCAGGGTCAGGGCCTGGTGCAAGGCACTGCGGAACAGGGGATGGTCATCGGCGATCAGGATTTCGTAGGTCATTTCATGATCCTGTTTATAGGTGAGAGCCGACGGATTCAGCGCTCACGATGGCATCGGGAAATGCCACTTTTTTACAGCGCGTCAGTACGACGCAAACAACGCCAGCGCACGCGGGGAGTGGCGTTCAAGCACTCATGCGGCGCCAAGGATGCCCAGCGAACTCAGGGTGGTCAAGTTCGGTGGTTTGCGGCACAGTCTGCGCCCCCGATTCTTGCGAGTGCCATCATGCAAAAACACGCCCTGCGAGCGGATCTGCTCATGCTCTTGACCGCGCTGATCTGGGGCACCGGCTTCGTCGCGCAAACAGCTGGCATGGACCACATTGGTCCTTATCTGTATTCCGGGCTGCGCTTCGCATTGGGTTCCCTTTGCCTGCTGCCATGGGTGTTACGCCGTCCTGCGACGGGGCCCGCTCCCGAGCCATTACTGACCCGCGGCCTGCTGCAAGGCGGCATTGTCATGGGCCTCGCACTGGCGCTGGGCATCAACCTGCAACAGGTCGGCCTGCTGTTCACCAGTGTCACCAACGCAGGCTTCATCACCGGTCTTTACGTGATTGTAGTTCCGCTGCTGGGCCTGTTCCTGGGCCATAAAACCGGCATCGGCACATGGCTGGGCTGCCTGTTGGCCGTCATCGGAATGTTCTTGCTGAGCGTAGGCGACAACTTCCATGTCGCCTCCGGAGATTGGCTGCAATTGATGGGCGCGTTCGTCTGGGGCGGCCATGTGATTCTGGTCGGGGTGTTCGCGAGCCGCCACGACCCGATTCGCCTGGCGTTTCTTCAGTTCGTGACGTGCTCGGTGGTCAGCCTGGTCCTGGCCTTGGTGTTTGAACCCATCGCAATGGACGCCATATTCGCGGCGGGCCCCGCCCTGGTGTATGGCGGCGTGGTCGCCGTGGGAATCGGTTATACGTTGCAAGTGGTCGCGCAGAAGCACGCCATCGCGTCCCACGCCGCGATCATCCTGTCCCTTGAGGCCGTCTTTGCCGCCATTGCCGGTGCCTGGCTACTGGGCGAAGCACTGCAATTACGCGGCTATGCGGGCTGCGCACTGATGTTGGCGGGGATGCTGTTGGCACAGTTGTGGCCAAGGAGAGCTGACGTCGCCCATTGAGTCATTCCTCAGGTCGGGTCGGCTTCTCCGAGGTTGCGACGGGGCCACGTTCACCTTGAATACGCCGGGCGACATCAGGTCGGGACGGCCTTTTGAATGAATGCTTTCAGGTGGCTGTGCGGGGCGTCGTCCGGATCGATGGACCGCTGAAACTTCGCCCCGAGGTAATGAGCGCTGAACACATCCAGGTAAGCATCCAGCACACCTGCCGCCTGTTGGTCGTCCGCCAGCTCCAGGCAGAGGGCCGCCACTTCTGCTGTGCAGAAATGATCGTCGCGCTTCGAACGGCGCAAGCGGTAACGCGACATCTGCTCCGGCGCCAGGCTCAGCACCGGCAGATGATCCAGATATGGGCTTTTGCGAAACATCTTGCGGGCTTCAGGCCACGTCGCATCGAGCAGTATGAACAGCGGCCGCTTACCCGGCGCAACGCTCACCTCTGTCACCACCCGCTCGGCCGCGACGAACTCCCCCGGAAACACGATATAGGGCTGCCACTGTGGATCGTTCAGCAGCGCGGGCAGCTTTTCATCCACCTCGGTTCGCGACCAGGTAAATGCCTCGGTGTCCTTGATCACGTCGGCGATCAACCAACCGGTGTTGGTGGGTTTCAGGGGCTCGGTGTCGTACATCAACAGGCACACGGCCGATGAGGCGTTGACCGAGGGCTTCCAGGCACACAGGCAATAACTTTCGATGACACGACAGCCAGGGCACCGAGGCGCCCGCGAGCCGCGAGCAATGAACGGCTTGGTGCTGCGGGCCAATCGCTCGGCGCGCAAACGCGAGACTGCGTGGCTCATGAGCTCACGCACCCGCAGCGCGGCGCTGGACGGCAGGAAGACAGTGACACGAAGAATATCCGGCAGGAAAAAAGTCGGCGCAGTCTATCAGAGGCGCCCGGTTCACTGGTGTCCGTCGATGCGACTCACCTATACTGGCCGGCCTTGAAAGCCTTATGTCACGAGTGAACGCAGGTGGATGTCACCGGTCCAACCTCGTTCACTGCCCCAGGAGAATCCAATGCTGCGCCTCATTGCCCCCGCTCTCACGCTTTTGCTCATCGCTCCGCTGTGCGCCAACGCGGCGTCCAAACAGGATTACGAACTGAACAAAGAGCTGGAACAAGTCGCGGCGAAAAGCAACGTCGGAAAGCCCAATGCGATCAGCGAAGACATCCTTGACCAAGGCTACACCGTCCAGGGAAACATCCTCATCGACCATCTGAGCGTCCAGGCGGGTCAAGCCCAGCAGATGCGCGAGAACCCTGAGCTGGTCGGGCGTCAGTTGGGCACGAGCGTATGTCGCAACCCCGGTTACCGCCAGCTGATGGCCAAGGGCGCAATCCTGCGCTACGAGTTTACGGAATACAAAACCAATCGCGCGATCACGACTCAGCAGATCACTGCCGCCGATTGCGCCGCGAAACCACCTGCCAAGAAGAAGTAACTCCCCTCTCTAGTGCGCCGCGCGCCGCTGCTGATCCTCGGCGCGCAGTTCAGCCACAAGGGCCTGCAGATAATAAGAACGCCTGCCGTTCTGCCTCAGGCGCTTCACGCATTCCTGCTCCAGCGTCGAATGGTTACACCGTGCCGCCTCGCTGAGTGAGCGAAACAGATCCTGATCGACTTCCAGCCTGATGATTTCCATTTCATCCCTCCTTGGCTCGTCCACGCGCTGTGCCTGCGCGGGCAAACCTCGATGACTTCTGGCCCACCCATGTGCAAGTGATGCCAGGCGGCGGCGCTATCCAGGTTGCAAAGGCATTTAACCTGCCCTGTCATTCAGTAAATCAGACGCAAAAGAGCTGACCACACCCGCCGACGAGCGGGAAACACATTCAGCTCTCCGCACAAAGAGTCGTTGCCAGCATCAATGTTTCGGGCACATCATCAAACCATTGGTTTTACCCGGACAGTCTTGTCTCGGTCACGTTTTACAGGCAAAAGGGGGTTGCCTTTCCACTGTCGCCAATCTCAACGTTTTTCTTTTCAACCCAAGGACATAGACAGAATCAGTGTGGCGCCACGCGACGCCATCCCGTACTTGACCCTCGCCAGAGGTGGGCTATCAGCAGCGACGCATGAGGCGTCGTGATCCTGTCGAGACAGTCAGGATCGATGATTCTGCAGAAGGAGAAAGTCTGAATGCCTTACGTACCCAATGATGTGTTGTCTCGTCACTTCCAGAGCAACGGCGTCGACCTCACCGCCAAGGTCGAAGAACAGTTGAACCTGGTCGCTCCCAACAGCCCTAATCTTCCGCTGTACAGGGACATGACACTGACCGTCCTGCGCATGGCCCAGGACGACCGCAATCGCTGGAACGCCAAGATCACCCTCCAGGCACTGCGCGAACTGGATAATGCCTTTCGCGTACTCGAACAATTCCGAGGCCGTCGTAAAGTGACGGTGTTCGGCTCCGCGCGTACCCCCGTCGAGCATCCGATGTACGCGTTGGCGCGGGAACTGGGCAAGAAACTCGCCGCTTCTGATCTGATGGTCATTACCGGGGCCGGCGGCGGCATCATGGCTGCCGCCCACGAAGGCGCGGGACTGGATTACAGCCTTGGGTTCAACATTACCCTGCCCTTCGAGCAACACGCGAACGCCACCGTGGATGGCACCGGCAATCTGCTGCCGTTCCACTTTTTCTTCACCCGAAAGCTGTTCTTCGTCAAAGAAGCCGACGCGCTGGTGCTCTGCCCCGGCGGCTTCGGCACACTGGACGAAGCGCTGGAGGTCCTGACCCTGATTCAGACGGGCAAAAGCCCACTGGTACCGATCGTGTTGCTGGACGCACCTGGCGGCACGTTCTGGGAAGGCGCACTGACGTTTATCAAGAACGAGCTGGAGGCCAACCGCTATATCCTGCCCACCGACATGAACCTGCTGAAACTGGTGTATAGCGCCGACGAGGCGGTCGAAGAGATCAACCAGTTCTACAGCAACTTTCATTCAAGCCGCTGGCTGAAAAACACCTTCGTCATTCGCATGCACCACGCACTGAGCGAGAAAGCCTTGGCCCATATGCAGCAAGCGTTCGCCGACCTGCGTTTGAGCGATGATTTCCATCAGCACGGGTATCAACAAGAGCATGACGAAGAACAGTTCAGCCACCTCACCCGGCTGGCGTTCACCTTCAACGGGCGCAACCACGGGCGACTGCGCATGCTGGTGGATTTCATTAATCAGAGCGAGAACTGGGCAAACCCTGCGCAGACAAGACCGTCGCGCGGACGAGAGCCAATGCAGGCGACATGACTCGAAAGCCGTAAACAGGCTTTAGATGGGTGTTCCCATGCCGTGCATGGGACGCATCTCACAACGCGTTATAACAGTGGCGCGGCGACTAATAGTCGTCGCCGCCCTTCCCGCTTAACAAGCGGCTGATGAGCTCCGGCGGATACCCGCGATAGCTCAAAAAGCGCATCTGCTGGCCGCGCTCCCGGGCGTCTCTGGGCAACTGTCCGGCGAACTTTCGCTGCCAGGATTCTTCCAGCTTTTCTCGCCAGTCGACGCCGCATTCCCGCAGCGCCTGCTCGATATCCGAACGTTGCAGACCTCGTTGACCCAGCTCTTCACGAATGCGCAAAGGGCCGTAGCCAGACCGGGCACGGTAGGACACGAAGCTTTCGAGGTAACGGGATTCTGAAAGCAGACCCTCTTCCGTCAACCGGTCGAGGGCGGCTTCAATCATTTCAGGCGGGGCGCCGCGCTGACGCAGTTTACGCGTCAGCTCGACTCGACCGTGCTCGCGACGTGCGAGCAGGTCCATTGCGGTACGCCGTACGGCGACGGGCGTATCAAGCACTACCGGCATGACGACGACAATCAGAGATCGGCGTCAGCTTCGACTGCAGCCATGTCGTCTTCGGCCACCCGGGACGACTGGGCTTTGACATCAGGAGCGGCGGTCAACAGCTTCTCGCGAATCTGTTTCTCCAGGGTCGCGCCGATTTCCGGGTTGTCCTGCAGGAACTTGGCCGAGTTGGCCTTGCCCTGGCCGATCTTGCTGCCTTGGTAGCTGTACCAGGCACCGGATTTCTCCAGCAGACCGTGAAGCACGCCCAGGTCGATGATCTCGCCATTACGGTAGATGCCCTTGCCGTACAGGATCTGGAATTCAGCCTGACGGAACGGAGGCGCTACCTTGTTCTTCACGACTTTGACGCGGGTTTCGCTGCCCACCACTTCGTCGCCTTCTTTCACCGCGCCGGTACGACGGATGTCCAGACGAACCGAGGCGTAGAACTTCAGCGCGTTACCACCGGTGGTGGTTTCCGGGCTGCCGAACATCACACCGATTTTCATACGGATCTGGTTAATGAAGATGACCAGGCAGTTGGCGTTCTTGATGTTACCGGTGATCTTACGCAGCGCCTGAGACATCAGACGTGCTTGCAGGCCGACGTGCATGTCGCCCATTTCGCCTTCGATTTCAGCCTTTGGCACCAACGCGGCAACGGAGTCGACAACGATGACGTCAATCGCGTTGGAACGCACCAGCATGTCGGTGATTTCCAGCGCTTGCTCACCGGTGTCTGGCTGCGAAACCAGCAGGTCGTCGACATTGACGCCCAGTTTGCCAGCGTACTCTGGGTCGAGTGCGTGCTCGGCGTCAACGAACGCACAGGTCGCGCCCATCTTTTGTGCTTCAGCGATGACCGACAGGGTCATCGTGGTTTTACCGGAAGACTCAGGACCGTAGATTTCAACGATCCGGCCTTTTGGCAGGCCGCCGATACCCAGCGCGATATCGAGACCGAGCGAGCCGGTGGAGATAGCAGGAATAGCCTGGCGGTCATGGTCACCCATGCGCATCACGGCGCCTTTGCCGAATTGACGCTCGATCTGACCCAAGGCCGCAGCCAAGGCTTTCTTCTTGTTGTCGTCCATTGAAGTCCTCTCGTAATCGGTTAGGCCTGATGGCCGATATAACTGTATAAGTAGACAGTATTATTCCACAGGGCTAGGCGCGCGCCTACCCCTGATTTGGTATTTCTCCGCGACTGAGCTGAATCAGCCCCTCTAGCGCGGCCTTCACCGTTTGTCGGCGCACGGCATCACGGTCGCCGGCAAACTGAAAGCGGTGCGCAATCAACCCTTGCGCAGCGCCCCAGCAAATCCAGACGGTGCCCACCGGCTTGTCCGCAGAACCTCCGTCCGGGCCCGCAACACCGCTGACCGCAACCGAAAATTGCGCGGCGCTGTTGAGTCGAGCACCTTGGGCCATGGCCTCGACCACTTCCCGGCTGACCGCGCCCACCTGACTGAACAACGCTTCAGGCACGTTCAGTTGTTGCGTCTTCTGGCGGTTGGAATACGTGACGTATCCCGCCTCGAACCAGGCCGAACTGCCGGGGATACGCGTGATCGCTTCAGCGATCCCGCCACCGGTACAGGATTCAGCGGTGCTGACCCGGGCACCTGACTCCAGCAGGCGATGGCCCAGTGTGGCAGCCAGTTGAGTGATGTCGTCCACGAAACGCTCCTCTATCGATCACACCATGGGCACACGCTACACGAGCGCTGCTCATGCGCAAGAAGACGCGTGACTGAAAACCCGGCCACGCGTGCTCCCGTCACCTAAGTGCGCTCCTGTTTTTCGGGGCATCGCTTCCTCACGGTTTCGATGATGGTTTCCCGAGGCCGCCGACGCGCTTCCTCAAGGGTGATAAAACGTCCATTGGTGGAATCCCTTCCGCGTTTACGTCGCATACACAAAGTCCTTTTTCGAAATGCCTGCCCGGAATCGGACAGCAGCCTCGACAGCCTAGACAGCCCGGAGCCCCTCGTGTCGCTTCGGAAACGTGAGGCAACGAATAACCCGAACCTGCGGCCTGCGAACGTGCGTGGTAACCTTGCGCCCATCGAAAAAGCAATCGGATCTGACGTCGGCCCACGTAGGTGGAGTTCCACGCGACGCTCCTCATTTGCCTCAATCTCCCAACGAATTTGCCTAAATAACTGATGAATAAAGCAATTTCCGACCTCTCTTCGCACACCCCGATGATGCAGCAGTACTGGAAGCTGAAAAATCAGCATCCAGACCAGTTGATGTTCTATCGCATGGGTGACTTCTACGAGATCTTCTACGAAGACGCCAAAAAGGCAGCCAAGCTGCTCGACATCACGCTGACCGCCCGTGGGCAGTCGGCCGGGCAAAGCATTCCCATGTGCGGCATCCCGTATCACGCGGCAGAAGGGTATCTCGCCAAACTGGTGAAGCTGGGCGAGTCCGTGGTGATCTGCGAACAGATCGGCGATCCGGCGACCAGCAAAGGCCCCGTCGACCGCCAGGTCGTGCGCATCATCACGCCGGGCACCGTGAGTGACGAGGCGTTGCTCGACGAACGTCGCGACAACCTGATTGCTGCGGTGCTGGGTGATGAGCGCCTATTCGGGCTTGCGGTTCTGGACATCACCAGCGGTAACTTCACCGTTCAGGAAATCAAGGGCTGGGAAAACCTGCTCGCCGAGCTTGAACGCATCAACCCGGTTGAGCTGTTGATTCCCGACGACTGGCCACAAGGGCTGCCCGCTGAGAAACGCCGAGGCGCGCGTCGCCGTGCCCCTTGGGATTTCGAGCGCGACTCGGCGCACAAGAGCCTCTGCCAGCAATTCTCGACTCAAGACCTGAAAGGCTTTGGCTGCGAGACGCTGACCCTCGCCATCGGCGCGGCGGGTTGCCTGCTGGGTTATGCCAAGGAAACCCAGCGCACGGCGTTGCCACACTTGCGTAGCCTGCGTCACGAACGCATGGATGACACGGTCATTCTGGACGGTGCCAGCCGCCGCAACCTGGAGCTGGACACCAACTTGGCTGGCGGTCGCGACAATACGCTGCAATCGGTCATGGACCGCTGCCAGACCGCTATGGCCACGCGCCTGCTGACGCGTTGGCTGAATCGGCCGTTGCGCGATTTGAAGGTGTTGCAGGCGCGTCAGGAATCGATCGGTTGCTTCCTTGAGCGCTATCGCTTCGAGAACCTGCAGCCGCAGTTGAAAGAAATTGGCGATATCGAACGGATTCTCGCGCGCATCGGCCTGCGTAATGCGCGTCCTCGCGACCTCGCGCGTCTGCGTGACGCCCTTGGCGCGCTGCCGGAACTGCAACAGGCTCTGGCCGACCTTGAAGCACCGCACATTCAGCAACTGGCCCAGACCACCAGCACTTACCCAGAGCTGGCCAATCTGCTGCAACGGGCCATTATCGATAACCCGCCCGCCGTGATCCGCGATGGCGGCGTGTTGAAAACCGGCTATGACGCCGAGCTCGACGAGCTGCTGTCACTGAGCGAGAACGCTGGCCAGTTCCTGATCGATCTGGAAGCACGTGAAAAGGCGCGCACCGGACTTGCCAACCTCAAGGTCGGTTACAACCGCGTGCATGGCTACTTCATCGAGCTGCCGAGCAAACAGGCCGAACAGGCGCCTGCCGACTATATCCGTCGCCAGACGCTCAAGGGTGCTGAGCGCTTCATCACCCCGGAGCTGAAGGAATTCGAAGACAAGGCGCTGTCGGCCAAGAGCCGCGCACTGGCTCGCGAAAAAATGCTCTACGAAAGGTTGCTTGAAGACCTGATCGGTCATCTGGCACCGCTGCAGGACACCGCAGCAGCGCTTGCCGAACTGGACGTGCTGAGCAACCTCGCCGAGCGCGCGCTGAACCTTGACTTGAACCGACCGCGTTTCACCGATGAGCCGTGCATGCGCATCGAGCAAGGTCGTCACCCGGTGGTCGAGCAAGTCTTGTCATCGCCCTTCGTGGCCAACGATCTGGACCTGAACGACAACACCCGCATGCTGGTCATCACCGGTCCTAACATGGGCGGTAAATCCACCTACATGCGCCAGACCGCGTTGATCGTCTTGCTGGCTCACATTGGCAGCTTTGTTCCCGCGGCCAGTTGCGAGCTTTCGTTGGTTGACCGCATCTTTACCCGTATCGGCTCCAGCGACGATCTGGCGGGAGGACGGTCCACGTTCATGGTCGAGATGAGCGAAACCGCGAACATCCTGCACAACGCCACAGACAAAAGCCTGGTGCTGATGGATGAAGTTGGCCGCGGCACCAGCACGTTTGACGGACTTTCGCTGGCCTGGGCTGCGGCAGAATGTCTCGCCCAGCTGCGCGCCTACACGCTGTTTGCCACCCACTATTTCGAACTGACGGTGCTACCGGAAAGCGAACCGCTGGTGGCCAACGTTCACCTCAATGCCACGGAGCACAACGAACGTATCGTGTTCCTGCACCGCGTGCTGCCCGGCCCTGCCAGTCAGAGCTACGGTCTGGCCGTGGCCCAACTGGCGGGCGTTCCAGGCAAGGTGATCAGTCGTGCCAAGGAGCACTTGCAGCGCCTGGAAACCACCAGCCTGCCCCATGAACAGCCCAAGCCAAAGCCCGGCAAGGCGCCAGCGCCGCAGCAGGCCGACATGTTCGCGACATTGCCGCACCCGGTGCTCGATGAACTGTCGAAGCTGAAAATCGACGACATGACGCCGCGCCAAGCTATCGAATGGTTATATGGACTGCAAAACCGGATCTAACGGTATTTGCAACAAGCTGTTAGAATCCCGCGCGGTTTGGGAATGGTACGGCTTGTAGCCGGGCCGTAAGAGATCCGAGCCGCGTTCGAACACAGCGAACCAAAGCTTCGCGCTCACGCCTGTCGGCATGAGGCGAGCTGACTGCGTTCTGAATGGCCCGGGAACGTTCCCAACCGAGCAACCCTGCCGTGAAGGGCTCTGCTGCCGCCGCCTGAGGAGAGAATTAGAAATGACCTTCGTCGTCACCGACAACTGCATCAAGTGCAAGTACACCGACTGTGTAGAAGTCTGTCCGGTGGACTGCTTCTACGAAGGCCCGAACTTCCTGGTGATTCACCCGGATGAGTGCATCGACTGCGCACTGTGCGAGCCTGAATGCCCCGCCAACGCGATTTTCTCGGAAGACGAGGTTCCGTCCGGCATGGAGAACTTCATCGAGCTGAACGCCGAGCTGGCAGACGTCTGGCCCAACATCACCGAGCGCAAAGAAGCGCTGCCGGATGCTGAAGAGTGGGACGGCAAGACTGGCAAGATCGCCGACCTGGAGCGTTAAGCTCAAGCCGGACTCTGCAAAAGGCCCCTCGGGGCCTTTTTGCATTGCCGGGATAGCAACGCCATCGCCCCACTTTTCAGCAGGCAAAAAAAGGGGCGGTTTGACCCGCCCACATTTTTTCCGTAATCCCTTTAATCCTTTTTCATCATCCTGATGAATCGCATCCTGCGATGTCCTTTCGGCTGTCTTCCTTGACCGCCTGTGCCAATCCCTCGGCACAGTTCTGATCTTAGTGATTTGAGCGGCGAGAGCAACACCCCTGAGTTTTCAAAACACTACACGGCTGTTCGAATTAAAAATATTAACCCTTGTAAAATCAACAACATGACTATATTCGCTCTGTCAACCGGGAGTTATGCCTCCGATATTTGGCGAAATAACTGACATCTCGTGTACGAAGCTTCTTACAACGGAAGTTATATCAGCCGACGAGCATCACTCATATTAAGCCTGACATATCGGAGGCGAAGTTCATCGTTTATTCATGGGGAGGACTCGAACCGGTCGCATAAAAAAACCCCGACACGTCGGGGTTTTTAGTTGATGCTAATGTGCTATCTAACAGCGCAATCAGAGAGCACCGTTACTGGAACAATGACTCACTTGAAAGGCCGTTCTTCTCCAGGATCTCGCGCAGACGTTTGAGGCCTTCGACCTGAATCTGCCTCACTCGCTCGCGGGTCAGACCAATTTCGAGCCCTACATCTTCCAGCGTGCTGCTCTCGTGCCCGCGCAAGCCGAAGCGGCGTACCACCACCTCGCGTTGCTTGTCGGTAAGTTCCGAAAGCCACTGATCGATACTCTGCGACAGGTCGTCGTCCTGCAGCAGTTCGCACGGGTCAGTCGGGCGATCGTCCGTCAGCGTGTCGAGAAGGGTTTTGTCGGAATCAGGCCCCAAAGAAACATCCACCGAAGACACACGTTCGTTGAGACCGAGCATGCGCTTGACCTCACCGACCGGCTTCTCGAGCAGGTTGGCGATCTCTTCAGGGGAAGGCTCGTGATCGAGCTTTTGAGTCAACTCACGTGCGGCGCGCAGGTAGACGTTGAGCTCCTTGACCACATGAATGGGCAGGCGGATGGTCCGCGTCTGATTCATGATCGCGCGTTCAATGGTCTGACGAATCCACCATGTCGCATAGGTAGAGAACCGGAAACCGCGCTCCGGATCGAATTTTTCGACCGCTCGAATGAGGCCAAGGTTGCCCTCTTCGATCAGGTCCAGCAATGACAGACCACGATTGACGTAGCGTCGGGCGATTTTCACTACCAGACGAAGATTGCTCTCAATCATGCGTTTGCGTCCGGCCGGATCACCGCTCTGCGACAGACGCGCAAAGTGGACCTCTTCTTCCGGGGACAACAAAGGAGAAAAACCGATTTCATTGAGATACAGCTGCGTGGCGTCCAGCGCCCGCGTGTAGTCGATGTACTTGTGCTGCTTGAGTGCTGTGGAGTTTTTGGTCTTCGCACGAACAGAAGGTGTAGCTGGCTTCTCATCCGCTGCAGAATCCAGGACGATCCCGTGCTCCATAAGGAGAACTTCGTCGTCTATGTCAAACTCCGGCACTTCTTTGTTGAGAGCCATTGTTATAGTCCTTTGGTGAGTTCGACCTCAAGCTCCAGTGACGCCTTCTTCCTTGGCAACACTTGAGCCTGTCCCCTCTACGGCAGGAACAGGCTGGTAACTGATCAACGACGTGGCAAAAATTCCAGCGGATCAACAGGCTTACCCTGACGGCGAATCTCAAAATGCAGTTTCACCCGGTCAGTCCCCGTGGAACCCATCTCGGCAATTGTCTGCCCTGCCTTGACCTGTTGCCCCTCCCGAACCAGCAGCCTACGGTTGTGACCGTAAGCACTGACGTAGGTATCGCTGTGTTTGATGATGACTAACTCGCCGTAGCCCCTTAAACCACTCCCGGCGTAGACCACTGAACCATCAGACGCGGCCAAAACAGGCTGTCCCAAATCTCCGGCGATATCAATTCCTTTATTCAAACTACCGTTTGAAGAAAATTTACTGATTAAAACACCGCTCGTTGGCCATCCCCAACCGCTGGCTGAACGCGCCCCTGTCACAACAGGCGTGTTGACCGGCGTTGTTATCGGGGTAGTGCCAGGGGTTGTCGCACTACCTGAAGTTGAGCCGACAGGCCGTGTAATAACGGTGGTTTTTAGCGAGCCGGAAGGCGAACTGGAATTGGTTGTCGTGCTACTGGTGGCGCCACCGCTCCCCGTTTGAGGAACAACGACAGGTGCAACCGCCACGACCGAGGATGTTGAATTTGAACGCCCGTCGAAGCGAATCGCCTGACCGACGTGGATCGTGTAGGGCTCCGGGATATTGTTACGGGCGGCGAGCGCCTTCCAGTCCCAACCGTAACGGAATGCGATCGAGAAAAGCGTGTCGCCACGCTTGACGACGTACTGGCCCGTGGTCACCGGTTGACGGGTCGGTGCTGCAGGCTTGCCATTGTTGCGATCAACAACGCGCACCCCGCCCGACGGCGCGCTGGAGCAGCCAACCAGAAGGACACTAAGGGCAATGCCAATCACCAGACGTGGAAAGCTTGTTGAAGACGTACGCTGCCGAATGACTGTGAGACTCACCCGCCACTCCCTTTACTGGTGACTGAATTAAAGCTGCCCATTGTGTCGCGGTGATGACGGACAGCCATGAAAAAAGTAGTTACAAATGTGTTCATGACGACACTCAGCGAGTGGGTAAGGCCCTCATCGCAAATCGCCAGCCTGTAGACAGGCTGCGCCTCACGGAATTCATTGCAGTTGCAAAACAGTGGTTACGCCAGCGGCCCATTGAGCAAAGGCACGAACCGCACCGCTCCAAGCACGTGACGCGAGAAGCCGTGTTCTTCACGGATGATCAGCATCAACTGCTGCACCTCACCCGCCCCCACCGGAATCACCAGACGCCCTCCCGGGGCCAACTGGTCCAGCAGCGCCTGCGGCACGTCAGTCGCGACCGCCGTGACAATGATGCCGTTGTAAGGTGCCAGCGCCGGCCAGCCCTCCCAGCCGTCACCCCAGCGAAACACCATGTTGCGCAGGTTGAGCTCCACCAGGCGTTCCTTGGCTCGGTCCTGGAGTACCTTGATCCGCTCGACGGAAAACACCCGCTCCACCAGTTGCGCCAGCACGGCCGTCTGATAACCCGACCCGGTGCCGATCTCCAGCACTTTGTCCAGCGGCCCGGCCGCCAGCAACAACTCGCTCATGCGAGCGACCATGTAAGGCTGGGAAATGGTCTGGTTGTTGCCAATCGGCAACGCGGTGTCTTCGTACGCACGATGGGCCAGTGCCTCGTCGACGAACAGGTGCCGAGGCGTCTTGCGGATGACGTCCAGCACGTGCGTGTTGCTGATGCCTTCCTCGTACAACCGCTGAATCAGCCGCTCACGCGTGCGCTGGGAAGTCATTCCCACGCCACGACGTAACAGATCATCTTGCTCACGCGACATCAGGCCATTCCCTCCAGCCATGCGTTCAGGCTGTTGAAACCGTCCTGATAGGTCCGATCCAGCTGTAACGGCGTAATCGACACGTACCCCTGCATCACGGCGTGAAAATCCGTGCCCGGACCACCGTCTTCGGCATCGCCGGCCGCAGCAATCCAGTAGCCGGCCTTGCCACGGGGATCGACCACCCGAACAGGCGCAGCAGCGCGTGTTCTGTGCCCCAGGCGGGTCAGCTGGATGCCGCGGACGTGTTCCAGCGGCAAATTCGGAATGTTCACATTCAATACGGTACGCGGTGGAAGATCGAGTCGCTCGTGGGCCTCGACCAGAAGCCGGGCGAAATGCGCGGCCGTTGCCAGGTTATCGACCTGACGGGACAGAAATGAAAAAGCGAACGACGGGCGTTGCAGGAACCGCCCTTCCAGCGCTGCAGCGACGGTGCCGGAATACAGCACGTCATCGCCCAGGTTGGCGCCCAGATTGATACCGGAGACCACCATGTCGGGTTCCTGCTCCAGCAGGCCGTTCAGCCCCAGGTGAACGCAATCGGTGGGCGTGCCGTTCAGGCTGATAAAGCCGTTGTCGAGCAGATGGGGGTGCAATGGCCGGTCTAGCGTCAAGGAACTGCTGGCGCCGCTCTTGTCTTGATCGGGCGCGATGACTGCGCACTCGGCATAGCCCGCCAGCGCTCCATAGAGCGCAGCCAGGCCGGGTGCCGAGACCCCATCATCATTTGAAATCAGAATACGCATGAGCTGTCCGTCTGTCCCGCAGGCGCCAGATCGACGAGTTCGCGCACCAATGCGGTGGCGAAGCATCCGGCCGGCAGGACGAATTCCAGTTGCAGAATGTCAGGCTCGGGATAATGCCACGTCAACCGCCCGATGGGCAGTCGCAGGATGCGACGTTCGTGTTCCATTCCCGCTTTTATCAACCAGTTACAGAGCGACGACTCGTTTTGAGCGACCTTGTTTTCGAGCGCTGCCGTGGCACCGCCCGCAGGCGAATCGCCCTCGCCCCACTGCGGCCCGGTCGGGTGCAGATCGAGAATCGCCAGACGCGGATCACTGCACTCGGCCTCGCCCGCCGGGAAAAAGCTGCGGCTGTCGGTGAATGCCAGCAAATCGCCTACTTGCGCCGTGTCCCAGCTGCCGTTGGCAACCCGCTCGGCCAATACACGATTGAACAGATAGCTGCGCGCCGTAGAAAGCAGGCGCGAACGCACATTGCGCTGTTCCGGCAGAGCCTGGCGCTCAGCGTAATGCCGCGCCTCGCCGACGTTCCCACCCTCATGACCGAAACGCTGGGCGCCGAAATAATTGGGAATCCCGCCGAGCTTTATGGCTTCAAGGCGCGTATCCAGTTCAGCCTTTTCAGCCTGCAACTGGGTCAGACGCAACGTAAAGCCGTTGGCAGCATGGGCGCCGCGCTGCAGTTTGCGCTTGTGCCGCTTGCTGTCGAGAATTCTGAGGGTGTCGTTCTCGGCTGCCGACATCTGCGGATCAGCCTTGCCCGGCAATTGAATGCTGAACCACTGCCGGGTAAGCGCCTGACGGTCCTTCAAACCGGCGTAACTGACCGTGCGCAGGGGAACGCCGGCCGCCTTGGCCAGCCGGCGCGCCGCTTCTTCTGTGTTCAAACCGCGTTTTTCAACCCACAGCCACAGGTGCTCGCCGTCGCCAGACAGCGGAATGTCTAGCACCTCATCCACCTGGAAGTCCTCGGCCGTCGCTTTGAGCACTGCGGTGCCCAACGCATCGCCATAGGCTCGGGGGCCCAGAAGTTCGAATTCGGTCATGCGGCGATCAACAGCGCAACGGCATGAACCGCGATGCCTTCTTCACGACCGGTAAACCCCAGCTTCTCGGTGGTGGTGGCTTTGACGTTGACCTGATCGAGGTCGACTTGCAGGTCTTGGGCAATCAATGCGCGCATGGTGTCGATGTGGGGTGCCATTTTAGGGGCCTGGGCAACGATGGTGGCGTCGACGTTACCGACCTTCCAGCCTTTGGCCTGCACCTGTTTCAGAACATGACGCAGCAGGACGCGACTGTCCGCGCCCTTGAATTGCGGGTCGGTGTCGGGAAAATGCTTGCCGATGTCACCGAGCGCTGCAGCGCCCAGCAAGGCATCGCTCAACGCGTGCAGCAGGACATCGCCATCAGAATGGGCGAGCAGCCCAAACGTGTGCGCGATACGCACCCCACCCAAGGTAATGAAGTCGCCCTCAGCGAAACGGTGCACATCGTAGCCGTGGCCAATACGCATAAAAAAACGCCCTGAAAAAGTCAGGGCGTGATTCTACCTACTTTGTCGGACATTAGGGCCTGATGGCACTCAATTGCACGATACCGGGTTGCGATTGAGTGCCCTGGCGTCAGCCCGCCAAGGCCGCTGCGTGATGGCGCAGATGGTCTTCGATGAAGCTTGCGATGAAGTAATAGCTGTGGTCATAGCCAGGCTGCATGCGCAACTCCAGCGGATGACCCGTGGCTTTCGCCGCTTGAACCAGCGATTCGGGCTTGAGTTGATGGGCGAGGAAATCGTCACGATCCCCCTGATCCACCAGCAACGGCAGACGCTCCTGCGCTTCAGCGATCAGCACACTGGCGTCCCATTCGCGCCAGCGTGAGCGGTCTTCACCCAGATAGCGCGAGAAGGCTTTCTGGCCCCACGGGCAATCCATCGGGTTGCTGATCGGCGAGAACGCAGACACCGACTGGTAGCGCCCCGGATTGCGCAACGCACAGACCAGCGCGCCATGCCCACCCATCGAATGGCCGCTGATGCTGCGCTTGTCCGAGGCCGGGAAATGCGCTTCGATCAACGCCGGAAGCTCACTGACCACGTAATCGTACATGCGGTAGTGGCGAGCCCACGGCTGCTGCGTGGCGTTGAGGTAGAAGCCTGCGCCCAGACCGAAGTCGTAGGCGTTGTCGGGATCGCCCGGTACATCGGCGCCACGCGGGCTGGTGTCCGGCGCAACGATGATCAGCCCGAGTTCGGCCGCCATGCGTTGAGCACCCGCCTTCTGCATGAAGTTTTCGTCGGTGCAGGTCAGGCCCGAGAGCCAGTAAACCACCGGCAGCTTGACGCCCTGTTCTGCCTGAGGCGGCAGATAGACTGCAAACACCATGTCGCAGCCCAGCACATCGGAGTGATGTTTATAGCGTTTATGCCAGCCGCCGAAGCTTTTCTGGCACGAAAGATTTTCAAGGTTCAACGTCGTGAACTCCCCGCCTTAAGCTGCAAGCCTCAACCGGCAAAAGCGCGAGGCGCTCTTGCTTGCACGTTACGGCTTGCAGCCTGGGCCTGCTGTTAGAAGTGAATGACCGAACGGATGCTCTTGCCTTCATGCATCAGGTCGAACGCTTCGTTGATCTTGTCCAGGCCCATGGTGTGGGTGATGAAGGTGTCCAGCGGGATTTCGCCCGTCTGAGACTTCTCGACGTAGCTTGGCAGCTCGGTACGGCCTTTGACGCCGCCGAACGCCGACCCGCGCCAGACGCGACCGGTCACCAGTTGGAAGGGACGCGTGGCGATTTCCTGACCCGACGGTGCGACGCCGATGATGACCGACTCGCCCCAGCCCTTGTGGCAGCACTCCAACGCTGCGCGCATTAGCTGCACGTTGCCGATGCATTCGAAGCTGTAATCGACGCCGCCATCGGTCAATTCGACGATGACGTCCTGAATCGGCTTGGTGTGCTCTTTCGGGTTGATGAAGTCGGTCGCACCCAATTCACGGGCAACATCGAATTTGGCGGGGTTGATGTCGATCGCAATGATCCGCGAGGCCTTGGCCATTTTCGCACCGATGATCGCCGCCAGACCGATGCCGCCCAGGCCGAAGATTGCGACCGTAGCGCCCTCTTCCACCTTGGCGGTGTTCAACACCGCACCGATGCCAGTGGTCACACCGCAACCCAACAGGCAGACCTTCTCAAGCGGCGCTTCTTTGGGAATCTTGGCCAAGGAAATTTCCGGGACCACGGTGTACTCGGAGAACGTCGAGCAGCCCATGTAGTGATAGACCGGCTCACCGTTGTAGCTGAAGCGGGTGGTGCCGTCCGGCATCAGGCCTTTGCCCTGAGTGGCGCGGACTTTCTGGCAGAGGTTGGTCTTGCCGGATTTGCAGAATTTGCACTCGCGGCATTCGGCGGTGTACAGCGGGATCACGTGGTCGCCGACGGCCAGTGAGGTCACGCCTTCGCCGATGGCTTCGACGATACCGCCGCCTTCATGGCCGAGAATGCACGGGAATACACCTTCGGAGTCAGCACCGGACAGGGTGTAGGCATCGGTGTGGCAGACACCTGACGCCACGGTGCGGATGAGCACTTCACCCGCTTTCGGCGCCTCAACGTCCACTTCGACGATCTGCAGCGGTTGGTTGGGCGCGAAGGCGACGGCGGCACGTGACTTGATCATCATGATCTCCAGCGAAGTAAAAACGAACCCCGAGTGTAAAGCAGTGCCGTTTGATTAATAATCCATGCAAAAGCAAAACATTAATGCTGGACAGGGATAATCGATGCACGCCAATCGCTGGGAAGGCCTGGATGAGTTCGTCGCCGTGGCAGAGTGCGGTCAGTTCACGGCCGCCGCCGAGCGGCTGGGTGTCTCTTCGTCCCACATCAGCCGACAGATCGCTCGCCTGGAAGAACGGTTGCAGACCCGCCTGCTGTACCGAAGTACGCGCAAGGTCGCACTGACCGAAGCGGGTCAGACGTTCTTGCATCATTGCCAGCGTTTACAGGATGGACGTGAAGAAGCGTTACGGGCAGTGGGCGATCTGACCAGCGAGCCCAAGGGCCTGCTGCGCATGACCTGCGCGGTCGCTTACGGGGAACGATTCATTGCGCCATTGGTGACGCGCTTCATGGATGAATACCCACAGCTGCGGGTCGACATCGAATTGACCAACAACACCTTGGACCTGCTGCATGAAGGCATGGACCTGGCGATCCGCCTTGGTCGCTTGCAGGAATCCAGACTGGTCGCCACGCGCCTTGCCCCCCGCCGCATGTACCTGTGCGCATCGCCTTCTTACCTGGAACGGTACGGCCGACCGCACAGCGTGTCGGAGTTGAGCCGCCATAACTGCTTGATAGGCAGTTCCGACAGTTGGTTGCTGCAGCAGAACGGCAAGGAGTTTTCCCAGCGCGTCCACGGGAACTGGCGCTGTAACAGTGGACAGGCGGTGCTGGATGCGGCGCTGCTCGGCGTAGGGTTGTGTCAGTTGCCGGATTACTACGTGCTTGAGCACCTTAAAAGCGGCGCGCTGGTGTCGCTGCTCGATGCCCATCAGCCGCCGAATACGGCGGTGTGGGCGCTGTACCCGCAACAAAGGCACTTATCGCCCAAGGTCCGGAAGCTGGTGGATTATCTGAAAGCGGGGTTGGCCATGCGTGAGGAGTACCGGCAGTAAAGCGTTACATTGTAGGAGCGCGCTTGCCCGCGATGACGTAGGCAAGCTCAACAGTTCCGGTAGCAGACACACCGCAATCGCGGGAAAGCGCGCTCCTACAATGGAACTACGTGACGGGTCAGGTCTGATCAGCGATTGAACTCGCCACGCCGCTGACGCAGCCACTCGAGGTCTTCCGGCCGGGTGACCTTGATGTTATCCGCCCGCCCCTCGATCAAGCGCGGCGACTGGCCGGCCCATTCGATTGCCGACGCTTCGTCGGTGATCGAGACATTCGACACCAGACTGTCCGCCAGCGCCCGGTGCAACGCGCCAAGGCGAAACATCTGCGGCGTGTAGGCTTGCCAGATCAGACTGCGATCCACGGTTTCCGTGACCCGGCCGTTGGCGTCCGCGCGTTTCAGGGTGTCTTTGGCAGGCACTGCGAGCAAGCCGCCAACCGGGTCGTCCTTCAGCTCGCTGAGCAGGTTGTCCAGGTCCGAGCGCGCAAGATTCGGCCGCGCGGCATCGTGCACCAGCACCCAGTCATTGTCGTCCGCGCCATTGGCGTGCAAATGAAGCAACGCGTTGAGGACCGAATCCGCACGCTCCTTGCCACCCGCGACCTGCTGGATTCGTGAATCCAGGGCACAGGGCAAGGTCGGCCAATAAGGATCGTCCACAGCCAGACTGATCACCAATCCCTTGAGTCGGGGGTGATCGAGAAAACAAAGCAGGCTGTGTTCAAGAATGGTGAGGCCGCCCAGTAGCAAGTATTGCTTGGGACGGTCTGCCGCCATACGGGCACCGACACCCGCTGCGGGAATCACTGCCCAGAAGGCAGGAAGGGATTGAGTCATTACACCAACATCACTGTGCCAACTGATAAAGGGTCTCGCCGTCCTTGACCATGCCCAGTTCATGACGGGCACGCTCTTCAACGGTTTCCAGACCTTTCTTCAGCTCCAGCACCTCTGCGTCCAGAACCCGGTTACGCTCGAGCAAAGCGTCGTTCTCGGCATGTTGATCGGCGATTTGCTGGGTCAGACTGGCCACCTGCGCAAGGCTGCCATTGCCCACCCATAGGCGGTATTGCAAGCCGGCGAGCAGCAAGAGCAGAACGAGGAACAACCAGTTAGGACTGCGCATTGTGAATATCTGTTACCCGGTGGAGAAAGACAGCAAAACCGACCATTTCAAATGACCAAGAGCCCGGTGGTCACCGGGCTCATGGATCAGGGCGTCAGGAAAATCGCATTCAGCGAAATGCCCTACCGCGCCTGCTGCCTTTTTACCATCTTGCAATCAGCCGCGAAACTCACCGCGACCACGGTAAACCGCTTTGGCACCCAATTGCTCTTCGATACGCAGCAGTTGGTTGTACTTGGCGATACGGTCGGAGCGGCTCAGAGAACCGGTCTTGATCTGACCGGCGGCCGTGCCCACTGCCAGGTCAGCAATGGTCGAATCCTCGGTTTCACCGGAACGATGGGAGATCACCGCGGTGTAACCGGCGGCCTTGGCCATCTGGATGGCTTCCAGGGTTTCGGTCAGGGTGCCGATCTGGTTGAACTTGATCAGGATCGAGTTACCGATTTTCTTGTCGATGCCTTCTTTCAGGATCTTGGTGTTGGTCACGAACAGGTCGTCGCCCACCAGCTGAATCTTGTCACCGATCTTGTCAGTCAGGACTTTCCAGCCGTCCCAGTCAGACTCGTCAAGGCCGTCTTCGATGGAGATGATCGGGTGCTTGCTGACCAGATCAGCCAGGTAATCGGCGAAACCGGCGGAGTCGTACTCGCCTTCTTCGCTCAGGGTGTACTTGCCATTTTTGTAGAACTCGCTGGCTGCGCAGTCCAGCGCCAGGGTCACGTCGGTGCCCAGCTTGTAACCGGCCTTGGCCACCGCTTCGGCGATCGCGTCGAGTGCATCGGCGTTGGAGTTCAGGTTCGGTGCAAAACCGCCTTCGTCACCTACGGCGGTGTTCAGGCCACGGGCCTTCAGAACAGCTTTCAGGTGATGGAAAATCTCGGTGCCCCAGCGCAGGCCTTCGGAGAAGGTCTTGGCGCCTACTGGCTGAATCATGAACTCCTGGATGTCGATGTTGTTATCGGCGTGCTCGCCACCGTTGATGATGTTCATCATCGGGACCGGCATCGAGTAAACACCTGGTGTGCCGTTCAGGTTGGCAATGTGCGCATACAACGGCAGGTCTTGATCCTGCGCCGCAGCCTTGGCAGCCGCCAGGGACACCGCCAGGATTGCGTTCGCACCCAGGCTGGCTTTGTTTTCGGTGCCGTCCAGCTTGATCATCGCGCGATCCAGCGCTTTCTGATCAACCGGGTCCTTGCCCAGCAGCAGATCGCGGATCGGGCCATTGATATTGGCCACTGCCTTCAGAACGCCCTTGCCCATGTAACGGCTCTTGTCGCCATCACGCAGCTCAAGCGCTTCACGCGAGCCGGTGGAAGCACCGGACGGCGCGCACGCACTGCCGATGATGCCGTTGTCGAGGAGCACATCTGCTTCCACGGTGGGATTGCCACGGGAGTCGAGAACTTCACGACCTTTGATGTCGACGATTTTTGCCATTGTTGTTAACACTCCAAGATTGACGAAAACGACGCAGCTGGGAAAAACGACTGGCATCTCGAGGCACTAGACAGCGGGCAGGCCCGAGACGACAAAAATTCCCGACCCATTGGTCGGGAAAGAAACGAGCGGCACTGTACCGGAGGCTTCAGTGCCGGAGAAGCGGGTTTTAAGCCGTTTCGATGGTCGGGAAGTTCTTGACCAGATCGTCAAGCGCCTTGAGCTGGGTCAGGAACGGCTCCAGCTTGTTCAGGCGCAGCGCGCAAGGACCGTCGCATTTGGCGTTATCCGGATCAGGATGCGCCTCAAGGAACAGGCCCGCCAGCCCCTGGCTGATGCCGGCCTTGGCCAGATCGGTGACCTGGGCACGGCGACCGCCAGCAGAGTCCGAACGACCGCCAGGCATCTGCAGCGCATGGGTCACGTCGAAGAACACCGGGTACTCGAACGCTTTCATGATGCCGAAACCGAGCATGTCCACCACAAGGTTGTTGTAGCCAAAGCTCGAACCACGCTCACAGAGGATCAACTGGTCGTTACCGGCTTCTTCGCACTTGTTCAGGATGTGTTTCATTTCCTGTGGCGCGAGGAACTGGGCTTTCTTGATGTTGATCACGGCACCGGTTTTCGCCATCGCAACCACCAGATCGGTCTGACGCGACAGGAAAGCCGGCAACTGGATGATGTCGCAGACTTCGGCAACGGCGGCCGCCTGATGCGGCTCATGCACGTCAGTGATCACGGGCACGTTGAAAGTGCGCTTGATCTCTTCGAAGATGCGCATGCCCGCTTCCAGGCCCGGGCCGCGATAGGAGGTCACGGAAGAACGGTTGGCTTTGTCGAAGCTGGCCTTGAACACGTAAGGGATGCCGAGCTTCTCGGTCACTCGTACGTATTCTTCGCAGACCTGCATGGCCATGTCCCGCGATTCCAGGACATTCATGCCACCGAACAAGACCATCGGCTTGTCGTTGGCAATGTCGATGGAGCCGACGCGGATGATTTTCTGTGCCATGTAATGGAATTCCCTATCAGTTGTTCTTCTGGTGTTGAGCGAGCGCAGCCTTCACGAAGCCGCTGAACAGCGGGTGGCCGTCGCGCGGAGTCGAGGTGAACTCAGGGTGGAACTGGCAGGCCACGAACCACGGATGGTCCTTGGACTCGACCACTTCAACCAACGCGCCGTCACCGGAGCGACCCGACACTTTCAGACCGGCCTCGATCAGTTGCGGCAGCAGCTTGTTGTTCACTTCATAGCGATGACGGTGACGCTCGACGATCACATCGTTGGCGTAGCAGTCGTGCACCAGAGAACCTGGTTCCAGCTGGCACTCCTGAGCACCCAGACGCATGGTGCCGCCCAGATCGGACGTCTCAGTACGGGTTTCAACCGCGCCGGTGGCGTCTTCCCACTCGGTGATCAGACCGACTACAGGGTGCGGGCTGGTGCGGTCAAATTCGGTGGAGTTGGCGTCTTTCCAGCCCAGCACGTTACGTGCGAACTCGATGACTGCCACCTGCATGCCCAGGCAGATGCCCAGGTAAGGCACCTTGTTTTCGCGGGCGAACTGGACGGCCGTGATCTTGCCTTCCACGCCACGCAGACCGAAGCCGCCAGGCACCAGAATCGCGTCCACGCCTTCCAGCAGGCCGGTGCCCTGATTCTCGATGTCTTCGGAGTCGATGTAACGCAGGTTGACCTTGGTGCGGTTGGTGATACCGGCGTGACTCATCGCTTCGATCAGCGACTTGTAAGCGTCCAGCAGCTCCATGTATTTACCGACCATGGCGATGGTGACTTCGTGCTCAGGGTTGAGCTTGGCGTCCACGACCTTTTCCCACTCGGACAGGTCGGCGCCTGCACATTGCAGACCGAAGCGCTCGACAACGAAATCGTCCAGACCCTGCGAGTGCAGGATGCCCGGGATTTTGTAGATGGTGTCCGCGTCTTCCAGCGCAATCACCGCGCGCTCTTCAACGTTGGTGAACTGAGCGATCTTGCGGCGCGACGACACGTCGATGGCGTGATCGGAGCGGCAGATCAGCACGTCAGGCTGCAGGCCGATGGAGCGCAATTCCTTGACCGAGTGCTGAGTCGGCTTGGTCTTGGTTTCGCCCGCGGTTGCAATGTACGGCACCAGCGTGAGGTGCATCAGCATGGCGCGCTTGGCACCCACTTCGAAACGCAGCTGGCGGATGGCTTCCAGGAACGGTTGCGACTCGATGTCACCCACGGTGCCGCCGATTTCCACCAGGGCCACGTCGGCATCGCCGGCACCCTTGATGATGCGACGCTTGATTTCGTCGGTGATGTGCGGAATCACCTGAATGGTGGCGCCCAGATAATCACCACGGCGCTCTTTGCGCAGGACGTGTTCGTACACACGGCCGGTGGTGAAGTTGTTGTTCTGGGTCATGGTGGTGCGAATGAAACGCTCGTAGTGCCCCAGGTCCAGGTCGGTCTCGGCGCCGTCGTGCGTGACGAACACCTCGCCGTGCTGGAACGGGCTCATGGTGCCGGGGTCGACGTTGATGTAGGGGTCCAGCTTGAGCATGGTGACCTTAAGTCCCCTCGCCTCCAGGATGGCCGCCAATGAAGCCGAGGCAATGCCTTTCCCCAATGAAGAAACAACACCGCCCGTGACGAAGATGTAGCGCGTCATGAAAAACCCTAGAAGTCTGCGTTAAAGCGGTCAGAGCCGCCGGGGAAAGCGAAGGAAGGCCGAAGCCCCCGATGACCTGCAAATCTCACGATGCAGTTCTGAAATTGCCGCGCTAAAAACGACTGGTCGAAATCGGACCTGTCCATTGCTCGCCACATTTTGAGAATCGCCCAGTAAAGACTGGCTGGTAATCGGCAACTTGCGTCGTTCCGAAAGGATCGACAGAAGCTGTATCAAGAAGGGAGCGTAGTCTACCGGAAACGGGCTCTCATCTCAAACTGTGGTCATTCGTCGGTGGCTGCCAATGCAATCGCCAGTCACCACGGGGGTCGGCGTCCAGTCCCGGCAGGTTGGCAACGGCCAGCAACTGCTCGCCGCGATACAACAGCGGCAATCGGCCGCGCAGAAAGACCGGTACGCCCTTTTCGTTGAGCAGCCGTTTGAGATCCCTGCGTCCGCGGTCGGGCACATCGAGGACTTCCCCCCCTGCCGGTAGTGGACATGCAAGCCGCCTCGAGGGATTTCACCGAGAATTTCCAGCATGCCGTTTCCAGGCAGATGCAAAGGCTGCGACGCCATGGACCAATGCTGCGAACCGGCAACGTCCTTGAGCCAGATGCCCGACAACCACCAGATGCGTCCTTCGGCGCGGTGCAATTGCCCATCCGCCAGGCGCCAGATCGGACGGCCGTCCGGCCCGGCATCGCGCAACGAATTCCAGCCGGCCCAGTGGTCGCTGTCCGGCAAGCGCGTCAGCGGCCCGAGCCAGTGACGCAGCGCATTGCGCTGCCGTGCGTCGGACAGGGCCTCCAGCGGCGCCAGCTCCAGTGAAGGCACGTTCAGCCAAGGCCACGGGCAGGGTATGTCCGCTTGCGTCAGGTCCTGCAACGCCAGCTCATCGAGCAGACCTTGCGCTTCAGCCAGATGCGCGGCGCTGCGATTGAAGCTTGCGATCGCTTGCGGCCAGCGCGCCGTGAGCATCGGCAGCACATGGTTGCGCAGGTAGTTGCGAGAAAACCGGGTGTCTTTGTTGCTGGGGTCTTCGATCCAGCTCAGCCCTTGCTCCTTGGCATAGGCTTCAAGCAGCGCACGCGGTTCATCCAGCAGCGGCCGAAACAGATGCCCCCTGCCCAATACCCGTTGGGCGGGCATGGCAGCCAGCCCCTTGACGCCCGCGCCTCGCAGCAGCCGAAACATGAGGGTTTCGGCTTGATCATCACGGTGTTGCGCAGCCAACAGCACCTCACCCGGGAGAAGCACCTCATCGAACGCCGCATAACGGGCGTCGCGCGCAGCCTGCTCAAGGCTCGCGCCCGGACGCACCTGCACCTCGATGACCTGAAACGGCACCCCCAGAATCTGACACATCTGGCGGCAATGCCCTGGCCACGACGCGGCAACGGCTTGCAAACCATGGTGAACATGGACGGCGCTCAGAGGAGGAAGACGATGGTGCTGCGCCAGATCGGCCAGCAGGTGCAACAGAACGGTGGAATCAAGCCCACCCGAGAAGGCAATGCGCCAACCGGCTGCGTCACGCCAGGTGGAAAGGCGTGACAACAGCCGTTTGGATAACTCTTTCCTGATGGTGTCCGGCCTGGTCATGCTGGTTTAACCCTGCGTTACGCTGGCCGGACCTCGATGCAGGCCTCGATGAGAGGCTCGCTTCGATTAAACGCCGTAGCTCATGAGGCGCTCGTAACGGCGAGCCAGCAGTTCGTCGTTGTTGAACTTCTTGAGCATCGCCAACTGGCTGCTCAGTTCCGCGCGAATCGATGCGGCGGCGGCCGCTGGGTCACGGTGTGCACCGCCCAATGGCTCGCTGATCACTTTATCGACGATGCCCAGCCCCTTGAGACGATCGGCGGTGATGCCCATCGCTTCAGCGGCGTCCGGCGCCTTCTCGGCGGTTTTCCACAGAATCGATGCGCAGCCTTCCGGCGAGATCACCGCGTAGGTGGAGTATTGCAGCATGTTGAGCTGGTCGCAGACGCCGATGGCCAACGCACCGCCCGAACCACCTTCACCGATCACGGTGGCAATGATTGGAGTCTTCAGGCGTGCCATGACGCGCAGGTTCCAGGCAATGGCCTCGCTCTGGTTACGCTCTTCAGCGTCGATACCCGGATAGGCACCCGGCGTGTCGATGAACGTCAGGATCGGCATCTTGAAGCGCTCTGCCATTTCCATCAGACGGCACGCCTTGCGGTAGCCCTCCGGGCGCGGCATGCCGAAGTTGCGACGAACCTTCTCGCGCACTTCACGGCCTTTCTGGTGACCGATCACCATGACTGGCTGATCGTCCAGGCGAGCGATACCACCTACGATGGCCGCGTCGTCGGAGAAGTGACGATCGCCATGCAGCTCGTCAAATTCGGTGAAGATGTGTTCGATGTAGTCCAGGGTGTACGGACGACGCGGATGGCGCGCCATGCGCGCGATCTGCCAACTGGTCAGGTTGCCGAAAATGCTTTCGGTGAGCGTATTGCTCTTCTCTTGCAGTCGAGAGATCTCGTCGCCGATGTTCAGCGAGTTGTCATTGCCTACCAGACGCAGCTCTTCAATTTTGGCTTGCAGGTCAGCAATCGGCTGTTCGAAATCCAGAAAATTCGGGTTCATAGGCATCCGTCTTGGGTCGACGGCCAAGAGGCCGGCCGGTTGATCCGTAAGCGCCATACCATAAAGGATCTGGCGTCTTGCGGTCGAGATTAAAAAGGTCGAGCTTAAAAGTGTCGAGTTTAAAATTCGAGATCAGCTTTTAGCGATACTGCAGGAAGACGTTCTCTCGTCCGAACTGGTCACGCAACGCCTGAATCAGGCTGTCTGCGGGATCGATTCGCCACGCTTCGCCGAACTGCAGCAACGCCTTGGCTTCCTGCCCGGTGTAGTCGAGCGTGATCGGACACGCTCCCCGGTGCTTCCTGCACAGGTCACCCAGCCAGCGTAGACGATCGCCCTTGAGGGCCTCGCTATGCACGGTCAGGCGTAAACTTTCGGCAAGGCCGGTGCGCGCTTCTTCCAGACTCATGACCCGTTTGGCGCGCAAACGCAGGCCACCGGAGAAATCGTCGGAACTGACCTCACCCTCCACGACGACCATCGCGTCCGTTTGCAGCAGCGATTGAGCCGCCTGGAACGAGTCGGCAAACAAAGAAGCCTCGATACGTCCGGAACGGTCGTCGAGGGTGATGAAGCCCATCTTGTCGCCCTTTTTGTTCTTCATTACACGTAGCGCGATGATCAGCCCGGCAACGGTCTGAGTGTCGCGCGCAGGCTTCAGGTCCACGATTCGCTGACGGGCGAACCGGCGAATCTCGCCTTCGTATTCATCGATCGGGTGACCGGTCAGGTACAGCCCCAGTGTTTCCTTCTCGCCACGAAGCCGCTCTTTGAGAGTGACCTCCTTGGCATTGCGATGGTTCGCATAAACGTCCGCGTCCGCTTCGACGAACAGCCCGCCAAACAGGTCGGCGTGACCACTGTCATGACTGCGCGCGGTCTGCTCGGCAGCCTGAATGGCGCCTTCCAGAGAGGCCAGCAACACACCACGGTTACGGTCGATATTGGCTTGATACTGTTTTGGTTCATCGAAGAAAAACGGACCGAGGCGGTCCAGCGCGCCACTGCGAATCAAACCATCGAGAGTACGCTTGTTGACCCGCTTGAGGTCGATGCGTGCGCAGAAGTCGAACAGGTCCTTGAACGGACCCGCCTGACGCGCCTCGGTGATCGCTTCCACCGGGCCTTCGCCGACGCCCTTGATGGCGCCCAGCCCGTAAACGATGCGACCTTCGTCGTTCACCGTGAACTTGAACTCGGAGTTGTTCACATCCGGCGCATCCAGGCGCAGCTTCATGGTCCGCACTTCTTCGATCAAGGTCACGACCTTGTCGGTGTTGTGCATGTCCGCCGAGAGCACCGCCGCCATGAACGGCGCCGGGTAGTGTTTCTTGAGCCATGCCGTCTGGTACGAGACGAGTCCGTAGGCGGCGGAGTGGGATTTGTTGAAACCGTAACCGGCGAACTTTTCCACCAGGTCGAAGATGTTACCGGCTAGGTCAGGGTCAATATTGTTGGTCTTGCAACCTTCAATGAAACCGCCGCGCTGCTTGGCCATCTCCTCGGGCTTCTTTTTACCCATCGCACGACGCAGCATGTCAGCGCCGCCGAGGGTGTAGCCCGCCATCACCTGGGCAATCTGCATCACCTGTTCCTGATACAGGATGATGCCGTAGGTCGGCGCGAGTACGGGCTTGAGGCCTTCGTACTGATAGTCGACGTGCGGGTACGACAGCTCGGCGCGACCGTGCTTACGGTTGATGAAGTCGTCCACCATGCCCGATTGCAGCGGCCCCGGACGGAACAGTGCCACGAGTGCGATCAAGTCTTCCAGGCAGTCGGGCTTGAGCTTCTTGATCAGCTCTTTCATACCGCGCGATTCAAGCTGGAACACCGCTGTGGTTTCAGCTTTCTGCAGCAAATCGTAAGTCGGGGCGTCATCCAGCGGAATGAACGCGATGTCCAGCGGTTCCTCGCCGACCTTGGCGCGGTCGCGGTTGATCGTCTTCATTGCCCAATCGATGATCGTCAGCGTACGCAGACCCAGGAAGTCGAACTTCACAAGACCCGCGGCCTCAACGTCGTCCTTGTCGAACTGGGTCACCAGACCGCCGCCTTCCTCGTCGCAATAGATGGCGGCAAAGTCGGTCAGCTTGGTCGGCGCGATGACCACACCCCCGGCGTGCTTGCCGACGTTACGCACAACGCCTTCGAGCTTGCGCGCCATCTCCCAGATTTCCGCCCCTTCCTCATCGGTCTTGAGGAAGTCACGCAGGATTTCTTCCTGCTCGTAGGCTTTTTCCAGGGTCATGCCGACTTCGAACGGAATCATCTTCGACAGACGATCCGCCAGGCCGTACGACTTGCCCTGCACCCGCGCCACGTCGCGCACCACGGCCTTTGCCGCCATGGAACCGAACGTGATGATCTGGCTGACTGCGTTGCGGCCGTACTTCTCGGCCACATAATCGATAACGCGGTCACGACCGTCCATGCAGAAGTCGACGTCGAAGTCGGGCATCGACACCCGTTCCGGGTTCAGGAAACGTTCGAAGAGCAGGTCATACTGCAGCGGATCGAGGTCGGTGATCTTCTGCACGTAGGCCACAAGTGAACCGGCACCCGATCCACGACCCGGGCCCACCGGAACGCCGTTGCTCTTGGCCCACTGGATGAAGTCCATAACGATCAGGAAGTAACCGGGGAAGCCCATCTGGATGATGATATCCAGCTCGAAATTCAGGCGATCAACATAGACCTGACGCTTCTCTTCGTAATTGGGCGTGGTCTCTTTCGGCCACAGCACCGCCAGGCGCTCTTCCAGCCCTTCGAAGGACACCTTGCGGAAGTACTCGTCGATGGTGAGCCCATCGGGAATCGGGAAGTTGGGCAGAAAGTGCGTGCCTAGCTTCACTTCGATGTTGCAGCGTTTGGCGATTTCGACCGTGTTCGCCAGTGCATCCGGCAGGTCACTGAACAGCTCGGCCATCTCCTCGGCGCTTTTCAGGTACTGCTGATCGCTGTAATTGTGCGAACGGCGGGGATCGTCCAGCGCACGGCCTTCACCGATGCAGACGCGCGTTTCATGGGCCTCGAAGTCTTCCTGCTTGATGAAACGCACATCGTTGGTCGCCACCAGCGGCGCGCCATGGCGCTCGGCCAGGGCCACGGCCGCGTGCAGGTGCTCTTCGTCATTGATGCGATGGGTGCGCTGGACTTCGACATAGAAGCGGTCCGGAAACACGGACATCCACTCTTTAAGCAACGCGTCCGCTTCAGACGGGTTACCGCCCAGCAACGCCATACCGATCTCGCCTTCTTTGGCGGCGGACAGGGCAATCAAGCCCTCGCTGGCCTCGGCGACCCACTCGCGCTCGATGACCACCAAGCCGTTACGCTGGCCGTGCATGAAGCCGCGGGAAATCAGCTCGGTGAGGTTCAAATAGCCTTTGGGGTTCATCACCAACAGGCTCATGCGACTGAGCGGCGCGTCGCGATCGCGCCCCGCCAGCCAGATGTCGGCGCCGCAGATCGGCTTGATTCCGGCGCCCATGGCGGTTTTATAGAATTTGACCAACGAACACAGGTTGTTCTGGTCGGTCACCGCCACCGCCGGCATGTTCATGGCGGTCAGCGCTTTGACCAACGGCTTGACCCGGACCAGACCATCAACCAGAGAGTATTCGGTGTGCAGGCGTAGATGAACGAAAGAAGCCGGCATGGGTGATCCTATAGCGCACAGAAAACGAAGGCCGGATTGTACCGGCCTCTCATGAAAACATCAGCCCGCGATCAACTGAGCGGCAACGAGGTAAAACCGGTGGATATCATCATCTCGCGCGCCTCGTAAGCTGCGCGCACCGGGGCGAAAGAACGCCGATGGATGGGCGTCGGGCCCAGTCTGGCCAGCGCCTCCAGGTGAACCGGCGTGGGATAACCTTTGTGCCCGCCGATGCCGTACCCCGGATAGAGAAGCTCCATGGCCGCCATTTCCCGATCACGACTGACCTTCGCCAGAATCGATGCCGCAGCGATAGCGGGCACCTGAGCGTCGCCCTGAATGACAGGGGCGGACGGCACCGACAGCTGAGGGCAACGATTGCCGTCGATCAATGCCAGCTTCGGCGTAATGAGCAACCCTTCGACGGCACGTTTCATGGCCAGCATGGTGGCGTGCAGGATGTTCAGCTCGTCGATTTCTTCGACTTCAGCCCGCGCAATGTGCCAGCACAGGGCTTTCTCGCAGATTTCGTCAAACAGCTTTTCGCGTTTGGCTTCGGTGAGCTTTTTCGAATCGTTCAGACCCAGAATCGGGCGATTGGGGTCCAGGATCACAGCGGCCGTCACGACAGCGCCGCACAGTGGGCCACGGCCCACCTCGTCGACACCGGCGACCAGATCCTCGACCAGGTTGAAGTCCAGACCCATTTGCATTGATTGCACACTCATCGTGAAGGCGACGCGCCAATCAGGTTCAACACCGCATCGGCAGCCTGATTGGACGCATCGCGACGCAAGGTTCGGTGAAGCGCATCGAAGCCGGCCGTCTGCTCCGCGCCGTTGTCCAGCAACGGCAGCAGCGTCTGCGCCAGGGCCTCGGCGGTCGCCGCGTCCTGCAGAAGCTCAGGGACCAGCAAGCGCTGGGCCAACAGGTTCGGCAGCGACACGTACGGACTCTTCACCATCCGCTTGAGTATCCAGTAGGTCAGCGGCGCCAGACGATAGGCAACCACCATCGGTCGTTTGTACAGCAGCGCTTCCAGAGTGGCAGTCCCCGACGCGATCAGGACCGCATCACAGGCGGCCAGGGCCACGTGGGAGCGACCGTCAAGCAGCGTGAGCGGGAGAGCACGACCTTGCAGCAGCAGCTCGATCTGCGCACGGCGTTGCGGGCTGGCACAGGGCAACACAAAACGGATGCCCGGACGCTGAGCCAGCAGACGCTCGGCGGCATCGAAGAACAGCGCGCACAGACGACCCACTTCTCCACCACGGCTGCCCGGCATCAACGCCACGACAGGGCCATCGCCCAGGCCCAACTCGGCGCGCGCCGCATCGCGGTCGGCCTCAAGGGGGATGGTGTCAGCCAACGGATGACCGACAAAACGCACCGGCACGCCTTTCTCTTCGTAAAAGCGAGCCTCGAACGGCAGCAAAGTCAGCATCAGATCGCAACCTTCGCGAATCTTCAGCACACGCTTCTGACGCCACGCCCAGACCGACGGGCTCACGTAGTGAACCGTCTTGATCCCGGCCTGGCGCAGTTTGAGTTCGATATTGAGGGTGAAATCCGGCGCGTCGATGCCGATGAACACATCGGGCTTCTCGGCGATGAGGGTCTGGATCAACAGCTTGCGACGAGCCAGCAACTCTTTGAGCCGCCCGAGCACTTCCACCAGCCCCATGACCGACAGCCGCTCCATCGGGAAGTAGGAGCGCATGCCCTCCGCTTCCATGAGCGGACCGCCTACCCCGATGAACTGGGCGTCAGGATGACGGGCTTTGATGGCGCGCATCAAACCGGAGCCCAGGATGTCGCCGGAGGCTTCTCCGGCGACCAGCGCTATACGCAGGGCACTCATGATTAACGGGTGATGCCGCGGGTCGATTTCTGGATCGAATCAAGAAACAGCGCGACTTCCGGGAACTGTGCAGCGGGCTCGGCCAGATCGATGATCGCCTGCTCCACGGTCAGCCCTTGACGGTAGACCGTCTTGTAGGCGCGACGCAGGGCGTGGATCGCATCCTCCGAGAAGCCACGACGGCGCATGCCCTCAAAGTTCATACTGCGCGCCTCGGCCGGATTACCAAAGACCGTGACGAATGCCGGGACGTCTTTGCCGATGGCGGTGCCCATCCCGGAAAAGCTGTGGGCACCGATATGGCAATACTGATGCACCAGGGTAAAGCCGGACAGGATCGCCCAGTCATCCACATGCACGTGACCGGCCAACGCCGTGTTGTTGACCAGGATGCAGTGATTACCAATGACACTGTCGTGACCGATGTGGGCGTAGGCCATGATCAGGTTGTGATCACCGATCGTGGTTTCCGCACGGTCCTGAATGGTACCGCGATGGATCGTGACGCCTTCACGAATCACATTGTGGTCACCAATGACCAGGCGCGTCGCTTCACCTTTGTACTTGAGGTCAGGCGTGTCCTCACCCACCGATGAAAACTGGTAGATGTGGTTATGTTTGCCGATTTTGGTCGGACCGCGCAGGATCACATGCGGACCAATGACCGTACCCTCGCCGATTTCCACACCGGGCCCGACGATCGACCAAGGGCCGACCTCCACATTGTCAGCCAGAATGGCTGTCGGATCGATGATTGCGCGAGAGTCAATCAAACTCATAGTTTACGTTCCGCACAGATGATTTCTGCGGAGCAGACCGGCTTGCCGTCCACCGACGCCTGGCATTCGAACTTCCAGATCTGACGCTTGCAGCTGAGGAACTTCGCTTCAAGGATCAATTGGTCGCCCGGCAACACCGGCTGACGGAAACGCAGTTTGTCGGAGCCCACGAAGTAATACAGGGTGCCGTCGGCAGGCTTTACGTCAAGCATCTTGAAGCCCAGGATGCCCGCAGCTTGCGCCATCGCTTCAATGATCAGCACACCCGGCATGATTGGATGCTGGGGAAAGTGCCCGTTGAAGAAGGGCTCATTGATGCTGACATTCTTGTAGGCACGAATGCTCTTATTCTCAACATCCAGCTCCACGACCCGGTCCACGAGCAGGAACGGGTAACGGTGGGGCAGATATTCGCGAATTTCGTTGATGTCCATCATTTCGAGAGGAAGCCTGTAGTAAAGATTGGGAGTGCGCGACGAAAGCGCGGCACTCCTCTAGCAAATCAAGGAGGCAGTTTATCGGCTTTGCACACTTGATAAGAAAAAGGTATCAGCCATCAGATGATGCTTTACCGCCTGAGGTCACTGCCTCGACAATCTTTTCCAGCTGTTGCAGCCGTCGCGCCATGTCGTCGAGCTGGCGAATACGTGCTGCACTCTTGCGCCATTCCGCGGCCGGCTGCATCGCCGTCCCCGAAGAATAAGAGCCAGGCTCGGTAATCGACCGGGTCACCATGGTCATCCCGGTAATGAAAACACCGTCGCAAATTTCAATGTGGCCCACCAGACCCACGCCACCGGCCAGCATGCAATGCTTGCCGATTTTGGCGCTGCCCGAGATACCGACACACGCGGCCATGGCCGTGTGATCACCCACTTGTACGTTGTGTGCGATCTGAATCTGGTTATCCAGCTTCACGCCATTGCCGATACGGGTATCGTCCATGGCGCCGCGATCGATGGCAGTATTCACGCCAATCTCGACGTCGTCGCCGATGGTGACGCCGCCGATCTGAGCGATTTTCTGCCACACGCCTTTCTCGTTGGCGAAGCCGAAGCCCTCGCCACCGAGCACTGCGCCGGACTGGATCACCACACGTTGACCGATGCGTACATCGTGATAAAGCGTCACGCGAGGCGCCAGCCAGCCGCCTTCACCGATCGTGCTGCGTGCACCAATGAAGCAATGAGCGCCGATGGTGACGCCAGCAGCGATGCGCGCCCCGCTTTCGATCACCGCGTAGGCACCCACGCTTGCGGCCGCATCAACGAACGCGTCTTCAGCGACCACCGCAGTCGGGTGAATACCGGCTGCCGCTTTCGGCTTGGGATCGAACAGGTGGGAAATGCGTGCATACGCCAGGTACGGATCGGCAATCAACAGCGCGTCGCCCGCGTAACCTTCGGCATCCGCCGGCTTGAGCAGCACGGCAGCAGCATGAGTGGTCGCGAGGAATTTACGGTACTGAGGGTTGGCCAGAAAACTGACCTGACCGGGCCCTGCCTCCTGCAAAGTGGCAAGCCCGGTGATTTCTTTTTCCGCCGAGCCACGAAGCGTGGCACCGAGGAACTCGGCCAACTGGCCGAGCTGGATAGTCGCGGTCATGAAGTTACTTCAGCTGGTTCATGCGCTCGATGACTTGGCGAGTGACGTCATACTGTGGCTTGACGTCAATCACGGCACCGCGCTCGAACACCAGGTCGTAACCGCCTTTCTTGATCACTTCCTCAACCGCCGAATCCAGCTTTGGCTTCAGCTGCTTGAGCATTTCACGGTCGGCGACGGCTTTGGCTTCGTTCAGCTCTTTGGACTGGAACTGGAAGTCACGGGCTTTCTGTTTGAAGTCCAGTTCCAGCTTCTCGCGCTCAGGCTGAGCCATTTTGTCGCCACCGGCGACCAGACGATCCTGGATACCCTTGGCGCTGCTTTCCAGAGCCTTCAACTTGGTCAGTTGAGGACCGAATTTCTTTTCCGCGTCAACGGCGTATTTCTTGGCCGCGTCCGATTCCAGCAGAGCCATCTGATAGTTCAGGACAGCGATTTTCATGTCAGCGAATGCCGGGCCTGCGATCAGAACCGTTGCCAGCAATGCCAATTGGGTCAACTTACGCACAATGTAACTCCTGCAAATCCGTTGTCGTTATCAGTGATCAGACCCTTAGAAGGTCTGACCGAGAGAGAATTGGAACACTTGGGTTTCGGTGCTGTTGTCCGGCTTCTTGACCGGCATCGCCAGTGCAAAACTCAACGGACCCAAAGCGGTTACCCATGTCACGCCGACGCCGACGGAGCTGGCCAGACCGGAGAGGTCAGGACCGTTACACTCGATTTTTTCGCCAGTCGTGGTGGTTTTGTTGCCGGTGCAGTTGGTGTCGAAAACGTTACCCACGTCCCAGAACAGCGAGGTGCGCAGGGAACGTTGATCCTTGATGAACGGCAGCGGGAACAGAATCTCCGCGCCGCCCGTGATCAGGACGTTACCACCGAACGGCAGAGGATCCTGGTCCGGGTCCGCAAGCGTACCGCGCTTCGTACCACTGCTTGGCGTACTGCGAGGACCCAGGGTGCTGTCCTTGAAACCACGCACCGAGTTGAAGCCACCCGCGTAGTAGTTTTCATAGAACGGCAGACCGGAGGTCGAGCCGTAACCGTCGCCATACCCCAGCTCGGAGTGCAGACGCAGCGTGGTGTTGGTGGTGATCGGGTGGAACAGCTGGCCACGGTAGTCAAGTTTGTAGAACGACAGATCGCTGCCCGGAATCGTGGTTTCCAGCGTCAGGCTTTGCGAAGACCCGCGGGTTGGCAAGGTGCCTTTGTTCAGGGTCGATTCGGACCAGCCGACGGACGCCTTGAAGTTGGTGAAGCTGTCGCCTTCCTTGTCGATGAAGTCGAAGATTTCGTCAACGGTATAGGTACCGGTACTCAGCTCGTCGCGCTGCACAGACAGACCGAAGTTCAAACGCGATGTCTCGCTGATCGGGTAACCCATGTTGATACCGGCACCCAGGCTGTCCACCGAGTAGCTCGCCACGTCAACATCGAGGTCGTCGTAGTTGGTCTTACGGTAGAAGGCGCTGTAACCCAGGCTCACACCGTCCGGCGTAAAGTACGGATCGACGTAGCTGAAGTTGTAGCGGGTCTGGTATTCACTTTTGGTCAGACCGATGCTGACCTTGTTACCCGTACCCAGGAAGTTGTTCTGGCTGATGGAACCACCCAGGATCAGACCGGCGCTCTGTGCAAAACCAACGCTGGCAGTGATCGAACCGGACGCCTGCTCTTCCACGGCGTAGTTCACGTCAACCTGGTCATCAGTGCCCGGCACCGCAGGGGTTTCAACGTTCACTTCCTTGAAGAAGCCCAGTCGGTCGAGACGGGTCTTGGACTGGTCGATCAGGTAAGTAGAAGCCCAACCGCCTTCCATTTGACGCATTTCACGACGCAGCACTTCGTCCGCAGTCTTGGTGTTGCCGCGGAAGTTGATGCGGTTGACGTAGGCACGTTTGCCCGGATCGACGGCAAACAGGATGTCTACGGTGTGGTCAGCATCGTTCGGGGTCGGAACGCCGTTGACGTTGGCGAAGGTGTAACCCTCGTTACCCAGACGACGGGTGATCAGTTCGGACGTGGTGGTCATGACCTTACGCGAGAAGACCTGACCCGGCTTGACCAGCAGCAGCGATTTGACCTGATCTTCAGGCACCTTGAGGTCGCCGCTCAGCTTGACCGACTTGACGCTGTACTTCTCGCCTTCATGGATGTTGACGGTGATGTACACGCTCTTCTTGTCGGGCGTGATGGACACCTGAGTCGAGGCGATATCCATGTTGATATAGCCGCGGTCAAGGTAGTACGAACGCAGACGTTCCAGGTCGCCGGACAGTTTTTCCCGGGCGTACTTGTCGTCGTTCTTGAAGAAGGAAAGCCAGTTGGTGGTTTTCAGCTCGAACAGGTCGGTCAGGTCTTCTTCTTTGAAGACCGAGTTGCCCACGACATTGATGTGCTGGATCGCAGCGACCGCACCTTCGTTGATGTTGATCTTCAGGCCAACGCGGTTGCGCGGCTGAGGCACGACTTCGGTGGCAACTTCTGCCGAGTAGCGGCCCTGGGCCACGTACTGACGCTGCAGCTCGTTACGAACGCCTTCCAGGGTCGCGCGCTGAAAGATCTCGCCTTCCGCCAGACCGGACTGTTTCAGGCCTTTCATGAGGTCTTCGGTCGTGATCGCCTTGTTACCTTCGATCTCGATGCTCGCCACCGACGGACGCTCGACCACTGTGATGACCAGAACGTTGCCGTCACGGCCCAGCTGGATGTCCTGGAAGAATCCGGTTTTGAACAGCGCACGCGTGGCGTCGACAAGACGCGCGTCATCGGCCTGTTCACCCACATTCAACGGCAACGCACCAAAGACGCTGCCGGCGGAAACCCGCTGCAGGCCGTTGACACGGATATCGGAGATAGTGAAGGACTCGGCGTGAACTTCGGCGATCATCAGTACGGCAAGAACCGCAGTTAGCAGCAGACGTTTCATGAAGTCCTTTCTTATTCCAACTGGCAATAAACAAACTGCCGCAAAATGCGGCAGATTCACAATTCGGCGTAGCTTTTACAGTCGTCCCAGATCGTTGACCAGTGCGAGCAACATGACTCCAACCACCAGACTTATCCCGATCTGAACCCCCCAGCCCTGTACTTTTTCTGACAGTGGACGACCACGCACCCACTCGACCAGATAAAACAGCAAGTGCCCCCCGTCCAACACCGGAATGGGCAGCAAATTGAGAACCCCCAGGCTTATGCTCAGATAAGCAAGGAAATTCAAGAAGTCACCTACACCTGACTGGGCCGAAGCGCCCGCCACTTTAGCAATGGTTATCGGTCCGCTCAAGTTTTTTACCGACAGCTCGCCGAACAACATTTTCTTCAGCGAATCGAGGGTCAGTACGCTCATGGTCCAGGTGCGTCTCGCGCCCTCTGCCACGGCGGCGAGCGGGCCGTAACTGACTTCACGGAGCATTTCCGGTGGCCAGTCGACACCTTTCACGCCTGCGCCCAGATACCCCGTCGCGGCCTTCCCTTCGCCATGAGCCACCAGCGTGACCGGCACGTCGATTTTCGCACCGTCGCGCTCGACGGTCAGCGAAATTCGGGTATCAGGACGGACACGAACCCAGTCAACGACCTGCTGCCATTCGTTGAGCGGCTGCCCATCCAGAGCCAGCAGGCGATCACCTGTTTTGAGGCCAGCGGCTTGCGCAGGCCCTTTGGGGTCGAGCTCAGCCAGTACTGGCGCCAGCGCCGGGCGCCACGGACGAATACCCAGCGAGCGGATCGGATCCGGCTCATCGGCACCTTTAAGCCAGTTATCCAGTACCAGCGCGTGCGGCGTGTCGACGTCGGACCCTTGCTCACGCACCTTCAATGCAATGCTGCCGGTCTCACCCAGACGGCGCACCAGCTGCAGGTTGACAGAGGACCAGCCGGTGGTGGCCTCGCCATCTACTGAAACGATTTCCTGTCCCGAGGCCAGACCCGCCTTTTCCGCGATACTGCCGGCCTCGACACCCCCAATGACTGGACGCACCTGCTGGCTGCCCAACATGGCGAGCACCCAGAAAAATACAATGGCCAGCAAAAAGTTGGCGACCGGTCCCGCGATGACAATGGCGATTCGCTGGTAAACCGACTTGCGATTGAAGGATTGATCGACCAGCTCGGGCGGCACATCCCCCTCGCGCTCATCGAGCATCTTCACGTAACCGCCCAGCGGTATGGCCGCCAGGACATACTCAGTGCCCTTGCGGTCATGCCAGCGCAACAGTGGCATGCCGAACCCGACCGAGAAACGCAAAACCTTGACGCCACAACGCCGGGCCACCCAAAAGTGACCGAACTCGTGAAAGGTTACCAGCACACCCAACGCAACCAGGGTGCCGACAATCATGTATAGCGCGCTCATCGCTGTTCTCCGGGTACCGGTTTAGCGCTGCGGGCGCATCTGAAATGCATCGCTGCCCACAGTGATGGACCTGTGCCTTCTGGCATTTGCCGTTTACCGCCCATGGCGGCTGAGCCATTGCTCAGCCAGCACACGAGCCTTTGCGTCGACTTCAAAAACCGTCTCAAGCTCGTTCACCGCAACGACAGGCTCAAGATTCAAGACCTCGTCGATCATACTCGCGATTTCCGGATAACGAATACGCTGTTCCAGAAACGCTGCAACAGCCACTTCATTGGCGGCATTCAAGACCGCCGGAGCACTGTTGCCGGTTTCCGCAGCTTGCCGTGCCAGACGCAGGCAAGGGAAGCGCAATTCGTCTGGCGCCTGGAAATCCAGCCGCGCAATACTGAACAGGTCCAGCGGCGCAACACCCGAATCAATACGCTCCGGCCAAGCCAGCGCATGGGCGATCGGGGTTCGCATGTCCGGATTACCCAACTGGGCCAGCACCGAACCGTCGACGTAGTCCACCATCGAATGGATGACGCTCTGCGGATGAATGACCACTTCGATACGCGCCGGAGCGGTATCGAACAGCCAGCAGGCTTCGATCAACTCGAGACCTTTGTTCATCATGCTCGCCGAGTCCACGGAGATTTTGCGCCCCATTGACCAGTTCGGATGCGCACACGCCTGCTCGGGGGAGACGTGCTCGAGATCCGCCAGCGGCGTCTCGCGGAATGGACCGCCCGAAGCCGTGAGCAGGATCCGCCGCACGCCGACTGCACCAAGACCGCTGGCGTAGTTGCCCGGCAAGCACTGAAAGATGGCGTTGTGTTCGCTGTCCAGCGGCAGCAAAACCGTGCCGCTGCGGCGCACCGCCTGCATGAAGAGAGCGCCCGACATGACCAGCGCTTCCTTGTTGGCCAGCAGCACCTTCTTGCCCGCTTCGACGGCGGCCAGGGTCGGGCGCAAGCCGGCGGCACCGACGATCGCCGCCAGCACGGTGTCGACCTGTGGATGGGCCGAGACTTCGCACAGTCCGCCCTCCCCCACCAACACGCGGGTATCGAGGCCAGCAGCGCGCAAATCGTCCTGCAACTGACGCGCCGCCAGTGCGGTCGGGACCACCGCGAAGCGAGGCGTATGGCGAACGCACAATGCCAGCAGCTCGGCCAGACGCGTGAAGCCGGTCAGCGCAAAGACCTGATAGCGCGACGGATGACGAGCAATCACGTCAAGGGTGCTGAGGCCCACCGAGCCGGTAGCGCCCAGCACGGTAATCTGTTGAGGGCCGCTCACATCACGCCCCAATCTTTCGCTGCCCACAGCAGCAACGCGAAAACCGGAATGGCAGCGGTCAGGCTGTCGATGCGATCAAGCACGCCCCCATGACCCGGCAACAGGTTGCTGCTGTCCTTGACCCCGGATTTACGCTTGAACATGCTTTCGGTCAGGTCGCCGACCACGGAAATGAGCACCACGATCGCCGCGCACACCAGCGCAAACAGAATCTCGGGAAACGACCAGCCACGGGAGATCCCCACGACGGCGGTGATGACCAGGCAGGCTGCAAGGCCGCCATACAGCCCTTCCCAGCTTTTTCCAGGACTGACCTTCGGCGCAAGCTTGCGCTTGCCGAATGCCTTGCCGGAGAAGTAAGCACCGATGTCGGCACCCCACACCAACACCATGACCGCCAGGATCAGCCAGTTACCCATCGGTTCCTGTTTGATCAGAACCAGCCCTTGCCACGCCGGCAGCAAAATCAGCAGGCCGATGAACAGCTTGCAGATCACGCTGGACCAGTGGTCACTGGACTCAGGATACGTGAGCACCAGCCAGGTCGCTGCCAGCCACCAGATCAGCGCAGCCACCAGAATCCAGGGCGCAAGGCCCGGAAGCAGGTAGAGCACAAACAGCAGGACCGCCACGACGGTCGCGTAAAGCACACGAATCGACTGGGTTTCGAACCCCGCCAGTCGCGCCCATTCCCAGGCACCGAGCGCAACCACTGCACCGATGAACAGCGCAAAGCTGCCGCCCTCGAGCAGAAAGAAGCCGCACAGGGCGAGTGGCGCAAGGATCAGCGCTGTAATGATTCGTTGTTTGAGCATTAAGCACGGGCTCCAGCTTCTACCTGCTCGCTGGTTTTCCCGAAGCGGCGTTGGCGCGAAGCGAAATCGGCCAGCGCGTGGCGCATGGCATCGTGTTTGAAGTCCGGCCAGAACAGGTCGGAGAAATACAGCTCGGCATACGCCAGCTGCCACAGCAGGAAATTGCTGATGCGATGCTCGCCACCCGTGCGAATGCACAGGTCGGGCAACGGCAAATCACCCGTCGCGAGACAGGTCTGCAGCAGTTCCGGCGTGATGTCTTCCGGACGCAGGTGTCCGGCCTGAACCTCACGCGCCAGACGCTGCGCAGCCTGAGCGATATCCCACTGACCGCCGTAATTGGCGGCGATCTGCAGGACAAAGCGGCTGTTGCCCGCGGTACTGGCTTCTGCCTCGCGGATGGCCGCCTGCAACTCGGGGTGAAACCGTGAACGGTCCCCGATGATGCGCAGGCTGATGCCGTTCTCGTTCAAGCGCTTGGTCTCGCGACGCAAGGCTGTAAAGAACAGCTCCATCAATGCCCCGACCTCCTCGGCCGGGCGCTGCCAGTTTTCACTGGAGAACGCGAACAGCGTCAGCACCTCGACTTTCGCCTCGGCACACACCTCGATCACCGCTCGGACCGCATCCACGCCAGCCTTGTGACCCGCCACACCCGGCAACAGACGCTTTTTAGCCCAGCGGTTGTTCCCATCCATGATGATCGCGACATGACGCGGTACCGATGACGGCACAGCCAGCTTCGTCTTTTCCATGAAAGCTTCCTGACCCCTTATACGGCCATCAGGTCCTTTTCTTTTTCTTCCGTGGCCTTGGTGATCTGGGCCTCGAAGTCTTTGATCAGCTTGTCGATTTCAGCAGTACCACGACGCTCTTCGTCTTCGCTGATTTCCTTGTCCTTGACCAGCTTTTTCAGATCGCCCAACGCATCGCGACGAATATTTCGCACTGCAACACGCGCATCTTCAGCCGCACTGCGCGCCTGCTTGGTGAACCCCTTGCGGGTTTCTTCGGTCAGGGCCGGCATCGAGATCAACAGCATCTCGCCGAGGTTGGTGGGGTTGAGGTTCAAACCGGCGCTCTGGATCGCCTTGTCCACCGCCGAAAGCATATTGCGCTCAAACGCGACGACTTGAAGGGTCCGGGAGTCTTTTACCGTGACGTTGGCCACACCGCTCAACGGCGTATCGGCGCCGTAGTAAGGCACCATGACGCTGCCCAGGATGCTGGGGTGTGCCTTGCCGGTACGAATCTGACCAAATGCATGGTGCAGGGATTCGATGGATTTCTGCATGCGCTCTTGAGCGTCTTTTTTGATGTCGTTGATCATTGTTCGCCTTCCTCGATCAAGGTTCCTTCCGCCCCGCCATGCACGATATTCAGCAATGCGCCGGGCTTGTTCATATTAAAGACACGCAGTGGCATCTTGTGGTCACGGCACAGGCAGATGGCCGTGAGATCCATAACGCCCAGCTTGCGATCCAGCACTTCATCGTAAGTCAGATGATCGAACTTCTCGGCATGCGGGTCTTTGAATGGATCGGCAGTGTACACACCATCGACCTTGGTTGCCTTCAACACGACGTCGGCGTCGATTTCGATGGCACGCAAACAGGCTGCCGAATCCGTGGTGAAGAACGGATTGCCGGTCCCCGCCGCGAAAATGACGACTTCTTTTGCGTTCAGGTGACGCATGGCTTTGCGGCGATCGTAGTGATCGGTCACGCCTACCATGGAAATGGCCGACATTACGATGGCGGAGATATTGGCACGCTCGAGCGCGTCACGCATTGCCAACGCGTTCATCACAGTGGCCAGCATGCCCATGTGGTCGCCTGTCACCCGATCCATACCGGCAGCACTCAGCGCCGCACCACGGAACAGGTTGCCACCGCCGATGACCAGACCGACCTGGACACCGATTCCAACCAGTTGACCCACTTCAAGCGCCATGCGATCCAGCACTTTAGGGTCGATACCGAACTCTTCGGACCCCATCAGGGCCTCGCCGCTAAGCTTGAGTAGAATGCGTTTATAGCGAGCTTGATAACCACTGCCCTGCTGAGCCATTGCGAATCTCTCCTGCGGCGTTTTAAAAAAAATCTTCAGAGCTGCGGGCCGTTTCAGCCTGCGGCTTGCGAGCCTGCTAACTCTAGGCTACTGCGTCAGGGATGTGCAGCCTCGTAAGCCACTCTCCCTGAAAAAACAAATTCCCCGCCGCTTTGACAAAGAGGCTGCGCGCGTGAGCGGGCAGCCTCTTTGGGGCGACAGTGGTAAAACCGTCTTATTGCTTGCTGGCAGCTACTTGAGCAGCGACTTCTTCAGCGAAGTTGTCGACTGGCTTCTCGATGCCTTCGCCTACTTTGAAGTAGGTGAACGAAACGATTTCAGCACCGGCTTTCTTGGCCAGCTCACCGACCTTGATTTCCGGGTTCTTGACGAACGCTTGCTCGACCAGGCTGGCTTCAGCCAGGAACTTGGAGATACGGCCGGCAACCATCTTCTCGGCGATATCGGCAGGCTTGCCTTTCAGCTTGTCTTCGTTCAGCTGCAGGAAGACATTCTTCTCGCGCTCGATCGCTTCAGCGGAAACGTCGGTAGGCAGCAGGAATTCAGGGTTGCTGGCAGCCACGTGCATGGCGATGTCTTTGGCCAGTTCAGCGTCGCCGCCTTTGAGAGCCACAACGACACCAATCTTGTTGCCGTGCAGGTACGAACCCAGTACGTCGCCTTCAACACGCGCCAGACGACGGATGTTGACGTTTTCGCCGACTTTGGCAACCAGAGCGGTACGCTCGGTTTCCTGAGCTTCGATCAGTTGCTCAACGGTAACGTCTTGCTGATCGAACGCTTTTTCGACGCTGGAAGCGACGAAGTTCTTGAAGTCGTCCTGCAGAGCCAGGAAGTCGGTCTGCGAGTTGACTTCGATCAGGACAGCACGCTTGCCGTTGTCCTTGATTGCGATGGCGCCTTCGGCAGCGATGTTGCCTGCCTTTTTAGCGGCCTTGATTGCGCCGGATGCACGCATATCGTCGATGGCTTTTTCGATGTCGCCGCCAGCCTTGGTCAAGGCCTTTTTGCAGTCCATCATGCCTTCGCCAGTACGCTCGCGCAGTTCTTTGACCAACGCTGCAGTAATCTCTGCCATTTCAAAATCCTCTTGGATAGGTCTTCAACCATTCCACCCGCCGGGCGGGCGTTCAAATTCTTGAAAATCCATGGTGACAGCTGCGCATGACAATAAGATCGATGGCAACGCCAGATGGTTTTCGAGGTGGCAAAAAGGGGGCCAAGCCCCCTTTTTGCGTACTGAGTAAACGCTAGGCGTTTGCTACTCAGCCTTCAACAGTTGCCGCTGGAGCTTCTTCAACGTAAACGTCGGTGCCGCCAGCAACGTTGTTGCGACCACGGATAACAGCGTCAGCCATCGAACCCATGTACAGCTGGATGGCGCGAATGGCGTCATCGTTACCTGGGATGATGTAGTCAACGCCTTCCGGGCTGCTGTTGGTATCGACTACGCCGATAACCGGGATACCCAGCTTGTTGGCTTCGGTGATCGCGATGCGCTCGTGATCAACGTCGATAACGAACAGTGCGTCTGGCAGACCGCCCATGTCCTTGATACCACCCAGGCTACGATCCAGCTTTTCCAGATCGCGAGTACGCATCAGCGCCTCTTTCTTGGTCAGCTTGGCGAACGTACCGTCTTCAGCCTGAACTTCAAGCTCACGCAGACGCTTGATGGAAGCACGGATGGTTTTGAAGTTGGTCAGCATGCCGCCCAACCAGCGGTGATCGACGTACGGCGAACCGCAACGTGCTGCTTCTTCAGCAACGATCTTGCCAGCGGAACGCTTGGTGCCGACGAACAGAATCTTGTTTTTGCCCTGAGCCAGGCGCTCAACGAAAGTCAGCGCTTCGTTGAACATAGGCAGGGTTTTTTCAAGGTTGATGATGTGAATCTTGTTACGCGCGCCGAAAATGTACTTACCCATTTTCGGATTCCAGTAACGGGTTTGGTGACCGAAGTGCACACCGGCCTTCAGCATATCGCGCATATTGACTTGGGACATGATAGTTCCTTGATAAGTCGGGTTAGGCCTCCACGTATCCCAATGACCAACCAACGGCTTGAACCGAGGGCACCCAGGTCATCGTGTCGACACGTGTGTGGGTTTGGGCTTTCGGGGCTTACCCCGTAAAGCGGCGCATTTTATATCACAAAAGCTCTGATAACGGAACCCGAAATAACATCCTGTTTTCAGGGGCTTTTTGTCTGCGTTGCGCCAACGGACGATGAGCCCGCCAGCCGCTATATAAGGAAGCGATGATAACCCGCCCGGCGGCGGTCTGGTAGAATCGCGTTTTTCCGTGTTTAGCTGCGGCCCTGCCGCGCCGAGAGAGCCTTGTATGTCCGTTACCCTCAAAACCCCTGAAGACATCGAAAAGATGCGAATTGCCGGTCGTCTGGCCGCAGACGTCCTGGAAATGATCGGGTCGTACGTCAAGCCTGGCGTCACCACCGATGAACTGGACCGCATCTGCCATGACTACATCGTCAACGAGCAGAAGGCCATTCCGGCTCCGCTGAACTACAAGGGTTTCCCGAAATCCATCTGCACTTCGATCAACCATGTGGTCTGCCACGGTATTCCCAACGAGAAACCGCTGAAGGACGGCGACGTGCTGAACATCGACGTGACCGTCATCAAGGACGGCTACCACGGCGACACCAGCAAGATGTTCCATGTCGGCAAAGTGCCCGAGTGGGCAGAACGCCTGTCGAAGATCACCCAGGAGTGCATGTATAAAGGCATCGAAATCGTCAAGCCGGGGGCTCACCTGGGCGATATCGGTGAAGTCATCCAGAAGCACGCCGAGAAAAACGGCTTCTCCGTGGTGCGCGAGTACTGTGGCCATGGCATCGGCAAGGTGTTTCATGAGGAACCACAGGTCCTGCATTACGGCAAAGCGGGCACCGGCATGGAGCTCAAGGAAGGCATGACGTTCACCATCGAGCCGATGATCAACCAAGGCAAGGCCGACACGCGCCTGCTCGGCGACGGCTGGACAGCCATCACCAAGGATCGCAAGCTGTCGGCGCAGTGGGAACACACCATTCTGGTCACCGCCACCGGCTATGAAATCTTCACCCTGCGCAGCGACGACACCATTGCACGCACGTCGGCGTGATCACCACGTGCTACTTACACAGCCGGTATAGATAGAAGGAAAGCAGTTCGATGCCGCAGGTGGACCCAGATTTGTTCGATCGCGGCCAGTTCCAGGCCGAACTGGCGTTGAAGGCGAGCCCGATCGCCGCCTTTAAAAAAGCCATCCGTCAGGCCCGCGAGGTGCTGGACGAGCGTTTCAAGTCTGGCCGGGAGATTCGCCGGCTGATCGAGGATCGCGCCTGGTTTGTGGACAACATCCTGCAACAGGCCTGGGAACAGTTTGACTGGAGCGAAGACGCCGACATCGCCCTGCTGGCGGTCGGCGGCTACGGCCGTGGCGAGCTGCACCCCTACTCCGACATCGACCTGCTGATCCTGCTCGACAGCGCTGATCACGAGATTTTTCGCGACTCCATCGAGCGCTTTCTGACATTGCTGTGGGACATTGGTCTGGAAGTCGGTCAGAGCGTGCGCTCTGTCGATGAGTGTGCCTCGGAAGGCCGCGCTGACCTGACGGTGATCACCAACCTGATGGAAAGCCGCACCATTGCGGGCCCGGAGCATCTGCGCCAGCGCATGCTGGAAGTCACCAGCACCCGTGAAATGTGGCCGAGCAAGGAATTCTTCCTCGCCAAACGGGCCGAGCAGAAGACGCGCCACCACAAGTATTTCGACACCGAATACAACCTGGAGCCCAACGTCAAAGGCTCGCCAGGTGGCCTGCGTGATATTCAGACCATCCTGTGGGTGGCACGGCGTCAGTACGGCACCCTGAATCTGCACGCGCTCGCCGACCAGGGTTTTCTGCTCGAGAGCGAGAACGCGCTGCTGGCGTCTTCGCAGGAATTTCTCTGGAAGGTCCGCTACGCACTGCACATGCTGGCCGGCCGATCCGAGGACCGGCTGCTGTTCGATTACCAGACCAACATTGCGCGCCTGCTCGGTTATCAGGACAGCGACGCGAAGCTCGCCATCGAGCGCTTCATGCAGAAGTACTACCGCGTGGTCATGAGCATCGCCCAACTGAGCGACCTGATCATCCAGCACTTCGAGGAAGTGATTCTGTCGGACGACGAGAACACCGTCACCGAATCGATCAATTCACGGTTCCAGCTGCACGACGGTTACATCGAAGCGACCAACCCGAACGTCTTCAAGCGTACCCCGTTCGCCATGCTGGAAATTTTCGTGTTGATGGCGCAGCACCCGGAAATCAAGGGTGTGCGCGCGGACACCATTCGCCTGCTGCGCGAACATCGGCACTTGATCAATGATGATTTCCGCAACGATATCCGCAATACCAGCCTGTTTATCGAGCTGTTCAAGTGCGAGATCGGTATTCACCGCAATCTGCGGCGTATGAACCGTTACGGGATCCTGGGTTTGTATCTGCCGGAGTTCGGACACATCGTCGGGCAGATGCAGCATGACCTGTTCCATATCTATACGGTCGATGCCCACACCCTTAATCTGATCAAACACCTGCGTAAGCTTCAGTACACGCAGGTGTCAGAGAAATTCCCGCTTGCCAGCAAGCTCATGGGCAAACTGCCCAAACCGGAGCTGATCTACCTGGCGGGCCTCTACCACGACATCGGCAAAGGCCGTGGCGGCGATCACTCGGAACTGGGCGCGGTGGATGCAGAGGCTTTTGCCATTCGCCATCATTTGCCGCACTGGGACACCCAACTGATTGTCTGGCTGGTACAGAATCACTTGGTGATGTCCACCACCGCGCAGCGCAAAGACTTGTCCGACCCTCAGGTGATCCACGATTTTGCCCAGTTCGTGGGTGACGAAGTGCACCTTGATTACCTCTATGTGCTGACCGTCGCCGATATCAACGCGACCAACCCGACGCTCTGGAACTCGTGGCGTGCCAGCCTGTTGCGCCAGCTGTACACCGAAACCAAGCGCGCACTCAAACGCGGCCTGGAAAACCCGGTGGACCGCGAGGAACAGATCCGCCGCACGCAAAGCGCCGCGCTGGATATCCTGGTGCGCAACGGCACCGACCCGGACGACGTCGAGCAACTGTGGTCGCAGCTGGGGGATGACTACTTCCTGCGTCATACCGCAGGCGACGTCGCATGGCACAGTGACGCCATCCTGCAGCAACCTGCCGACGGCGGACCACTGGTCCTGATCAAAGAGACCACGCAGCGCGAATTCGAAGGCGGCACACAGATCTTCATCTACGCGCCGGACCAGCACGATTTCTTTGCGGTAACCGTGGCGGCAATGGATCAGCTGAACCTGAACATTCACGACGCACGGGTTATCACCTCGACCAGCCAGTTCACCCTCGACACCTACATCGTGCTGGACAGTGAGGGCGGCTCGATCGGCGAAAACCCTGAGCGGATCAAGGCCATTCGCGACGGTCTCACCGAAGCGCTGCGCAACCCGGACGATTACCCGACCATCATCAAACGTCGCGTGCCGCGCCAGCTCAAGCATTTCGCCTTCGCGCCGGTGGTGACCATTTCGAACGATGCGCAGCGTCCGGTCACCGTGCTCGAACTGAGCGCGCCTGATCGTCCAGGCCTGCTGGCCCGTGTCGGCAAGATTTTCCTGGAGTTCGATCTGTCACTGCAGAACGCCAAGATCGCAACGCTCGGCGAGCGCGTGGAAGACGTGTTCTTCCTGACCGACGAAAACAACCAGCCGCTGTCCGATCCGCAATTGTGCAGCCGCCTGCGGGACGCGATCGTCCAGCAGTTGAGCGTCAACCCGGAGCCGAGCAGCGAACTGCGGATCAGCATCTGACACTCGATTCAACGACCCGAACATTCGATTCAAGGCGCCCTCCCGAGGGAAGGCGCCCCGCTTCTTGAGACCGATCGCCCATGAATAACGCACTGCAACAGCTTCAGCCTTACCCGTTCGAAAAGCTTCGCGCCCTGCTCGGCAGTGTCACGCCGAACCCGGACAAGAACCCCATTGCGCTCTCTATTGGCGAACCCAAGCACACGTCACCGGCGTTCGTCGCCAAAGCATTGGCCGACAACCTCACCCAGATGGCGGTCTATCCCACCACTGCGGGCATTCCTGCATTGCGTGAAGCCATCGCCCAATGGTGCGAACGTCGTTTCAGCGTCCCGCAAGGCTGGCTGGACGCAGGCAAGCACGTGCTGCCGGTCAACGGCACGCGTGAAGCGCTGTTTGCCTTCACCCAGACGGTGGTCAACCGCAGTGACGACGCACTGGTGGTGAGCCCTAACCCGTTCTACCAGATCTATGAGGGCGCAGCGTTCCTGGCTGGCGCCAAGCCGCATTACCTGCCTAGCCTGGCCGAACACGGCTTCAATCCGGATTTCGACGCAGTGCCTGCCGATATCTGGAAGCGTTGCCAGATCCTGTTCCTGTGCTCCCCGGGCAACCCGACGGGCGCATTGATCCCCGTCGACACACTGAAAAAACTCATCGCACTGGCCGACGAACATGATTTCGTGATCGCCGCCGACGAGTGCTACAGCGAGCTGTATTTCGACGAAGGCACCCCGCCGCCAGGCCTGCTCAGCGCTTGCGTTGAACTGGGCCGCAAAGACTTCAAACGTTGTGTGGTGTTTCACAGTCTGTCAAAGCGCTCGAACCTGCCGGGGCTGCGTTCGGGTTTCGTGGCTGGCGATGCCGATATCCTCAAAGCCTTTCTGCTGTACCGCACCTATCACGGTTGCGCGATGCCCGTTCAAACCCAGCTCGCGAGCATTGCGGCCTGGAACGACGAAGAACACGTACGCGCCAACCGCACGCTGTATCGCGAGAAGTTTGACGCCGTATTGGCCATCCTCTCGCCGGTCATGGACGTACAGCGCCCCGATGGCGGCTTTTACTTGTGGCCGAGCGTCGGTGGCGACGATGCACAATTCTGCCGCGACCTGTTCGTCAACGAACACGTGACCGTGGTGCCAGGCTCCTACCTGTCCCGTGATGTCGACGGTTTCAACCCGGGTGCCGGCCGCGTGCGCATGGCGCTGGTAGCACCACTGGCCGAGTGCGTCGAAGCGGCGGAGCGGATTCGCGAGTTCATCAGAAACCGTTGATCGCGGTTCGGCGGGGCTATTTCACCACGCCAAGGTTGGCCTCGTTCAGGTCCAGCTCTGCCAGCACGACACGCAGCACGTCATCACCGATCTGGTGATGACGGTGCAGGCTGTACAGCTCCAGTCGCTGGGCCCGCAGCGCATTGACGCGCATCCGCTTCTCCAGCTGATCCATCTGAAACGCCAGGGCCTGGGCCTCGGCGGTGTCGTTGAAGATCTCCAGGCGATGCCGGTATTCGGACATGATCCGCGACTTCACTTCGGTGGCCAGCACGGCCTGGGCGGCATCGGGCGAGGTGCTGGTGGCGCCGGGAATCTCCTGGTTTTCCAGTGTCTGGATGGCCGCCTCGGCGGTGCGCTTCCAGGCGTCACGCACTTCCCGCTTGAGGCGCAGGTCCGGTTCGGAAACCAGCCCGCGCAACAGCAGTGGCAAACAGATGCTCGCCACCACCAGCGACAGCAGGATCACACCCGCCGCGATGAAAATCAGCAGATCCCGCTCGGGAAACGCGACGCCTGCGGCGATCAGCATGGGCACCGACAACGTACCGGCGAGTGTCACCGCTCCCCGCACACCGCCCACCGTCAGCAGCAACGAGGAACGCGCCGACAATTCGACCATGCCTTCGTTATGCCCGCGCCAACGCCCGACCAGCACCATCAGACGCCAGACGCTGCGCACCCAGACATAGCGAAGCACCGCCAGGACGACAAAAATCGCCAGCACATCAAGGCAGCGCCAGAGCAAGGTCGGCCAGAGCGTGGGCTCGTCGTGGGTAACCGCGCTGACGATGTCCGGCAGTTGCAAACCCAGCAGCAGAAAAATCAGGCCATTGAACGCGAACTCCAGCAAGGTCCAGACACTGCGATTGAGCAACCGGGTGCTGGTCTGACGCGGCAGGAGGTCGACCCAGCTTTGCATCATGCCCGCGGCCACCGCCGAGAGGATACCCGACAGTTCCAGTCGTTCTGCCAGCACATACGCGGCAAACGGCAGCAGCAACATGAACACCACGTGGGTCGCCGGATCGTCCCAGCCTCGGGTGATCATCCAACTGCGAAAACGCCCCACCAGCCAGCTCAGGACCACGCCGACTGCCAGGCCGCCGCACGCGACCAGCACGAACGTGAGGCTCGCATCGGTGAGTGAGAAGACGCCGGTGATGGCGGCCGCCAAAGCGAATTTGAAGGTCACCAGGCCCGTGGCGTCGTTCATCAACGCTTCGCCTTGCAACAGCCGCATGATCGGCGCGGGCAGACGGTCCTGAGCAATCGCCGACACCGCCACAGCATCTGTCGGCGACAGTACAGCGCCCAGTGCGAATGCCACCGGCAACGCAATGGTCGGCAACAGCCAGTGGATGAAATACCCCGCGCCGATCACGGTGAAGATCACAAGCCCGACCGCCATGGTCAGGATCGGGCCGCGATAGCGCCAGAAATCGCGCTTCGGCATGCGCCAGCCATCGGAGAACAACAGCGGCGGCAGAAACAGGAAAAGAAACAGCTCGGGATCCAGCGCGACGTGCAACCCGAGGGTGGGCCACGCCAGCAACGCGCCCGCTGCGATCTGCACCAGAGGCAGCGGCAGCGGAATGACCCGGGCCAGCAATCGCGAGACACCTACCAGCGTCAACAAGATAAGGACGGTATAGGCTGTCTGCATTGCGTGTTTCCCCGAGCGAGCGACTTTTTGACTGACACCCCGAGCAGACCCGAGCGCAGCGTCGAAGTGCCATATTAGCCGTTTAAGCTCGTGCCACGTCTTGATACATAGGTATGACCGCGTACCAAAATCCTCTGTAAACCCTTTCAACGCATCGGCAGTCCGCGCCCAAGCGGTTTGTACGTGGCATAATCCGTCACCGTTTTTTTCAACATCCCAAAGGGGGCAAGCTCATGGCCGATAAAAAATTGCACCTTTACGGGATCAAAGCGTGCGACACGATGAAGAAGGCTCGCACCTGGCTCGATGAAAAACCGGTGAGCTACGATTTCCACGACTACAAAACGCAGGGCATCGACCGCGAACACCTGACCCAGTGGTGCAATGAGCACGGCTGGCAGACGGTGCTGAATCGCGCCGGTACGACCTTTCGCAAACTGGACGAGGCGCAGAAAGACGATCTCGACCAGGACAAGGCGATCGAACTGATGCTCGCCCAGCCGTCGATGATCAAGCGCCCGGTGCTGGATCTTGGCGACAAAACCCTGATTGGTTTCAAACCCGAACTGTACGCAGCGGCTATCGCCTGATTGAGATAGCCCTAAATAACGAGGTATTTCCATGTCCACTTCCCTGTTCAGCCTGGCCTTCGGCGTTGGCACTCAAAACCGTCAAGGCACCTGGCTGGAAGTTTTCTACGCCCTGCCGCTGCTCAACCCGTCGGCTGAAATCGTCGCCGCCGTTGCGCCAGTCCTGGGTTACACCGGTGGCAACCAGGCCATCACCTTCAACACTGACCTCGCCTCGAAGCTGGCTGACGCGTTGAAATCGGTCGACGCAGCACAGGCTGCGCTGCTGACCCGCCTGGCGGAAAGCCACAAGCCGCTGGTCGCCACGCTGCTGGCCGAAGATGCCGCGCTGACGTCCACGCCTGAGGCTTACCTCAAGCTGCATCTGTTGTCTCACCGCCTGGTCAAGCCTCATGGCCTGAGCCTGGCGGGCGTGTTCCCGTTGCTGCCAAACGTGGCGTGGACCAGCCAGGGTGCCATCGACCTGGGCGAGCTGGCCCAGCGTCAGCTGGAAGCCCGTCTGAAAGGCGAGCTGCTGGAAGTCTTCTCCGTCGACAAGTTCCCGAAAATGACCGACTACGTCGTGCCGGCTGGCGTGCGCATCGCTGACACGGCACGCGTCCGTCTGGGCGCCTACATCGGCGAAGGCACCACCGTGATGCACGAGGGTTTCGTCAACTTCAACGGCGGCACCGAAGGCCCGGGCATGATCGAAGGCCGTGTATCGGCTGGCGTATTCGTCGGCAAGGGTTCGGACCTGGGCGGCGGTTGCTCGACCATGGGCACCCTGTCTGGCGGTGGCAACATCGTGATCAAGGTGGGCGAAGGCTGCCTGATCGGCGCGAACGCAGGCATCGGTATCCCGTTGGGCGACCGCAACACCGTGGAAGCCGGTCTGTACATCACCGCAGGCACCAAGGTCGCCCTGCTGGATGACAAGAACGAACTGGTCAAGGCGCTCAAAGCCCGTGATCTGGCCGGTCAACCGGACCTGCTGTTCCGTCGCAACTCGCAAACCGGCGCCGTGGAATGCAAATCCCACAAGTCGGCCATCGAGCTGAACGAAGCGCTGCACGCTCACAACTGATCGACATGTGAGGCGAATTCATTCCGGACAGTGTCTGGACAAGGGACGTTACCTTCGTGACGTCCCTGTCGGCAGCACCGCCGCATTGCGAATGAATTCGCTCCCACAGTGGAGAGAGCACGATCCTCATGTCCCTTATTTCTCCCTGGCGCGCTGACTTTCCTGCCCTCGACGCCCTTGAACGGCAAGGCCAGACCTACCTGGACAGCGCCGCCACCGCACAAAAGCCTCAAGCCCTGATCGACGCGCTGGCGCATTACTACGGCAATGGCGCCGCCAATGTGCACCGTGCCCAGCATTTGCCGGGTGCCCTGGCGACTCAGGCGTTCGAGGACACTCGCCACAAAGTAGCCGAATGGTTGCATGCAGGTGCTTGCGGGCAGGTCGTGTTTACCCATGGCGCAACTTCCGCCTTCAACCTGCTGGCCTGCGGGCTGGAACATCTGTTTCAGGCCGGCGACGAGATCGTTATCAGTGCACTGGAACACCACGCCAACCTGCTGCCCTGGCAGCAACTGGCTAAACGCCGCGACCTGAAGCTGGTGGTGCTGCCGCTGACCGCACAGGGCGTGATCGATCTGGACGCTGCGCGCAACCTGATCGGTTCGCGGACGCGTCTGCTTGCCGTCAGCCAGTTGTCCAACGTGCTGGGCACCTGGCAGCCGGTGGCCCCGTTGATTGCGCTGGCGAAGGCTCATGGGGCTTTCACCGTGATCGACGGGGCTCAAGGTGTGGTCCACGGTCGCCACGACGTACAGGCGCTGGACTGCGATTTTTACGTGTTTTCCAGCCACAAACTCTACGGTCCTGACGGCGTCGGTGTGTTGTTCGGTCGGCATCAGGCCCTGGCGCAGCTGCGGCCCTGGCAATTCGGTGGCGAGATGGTGTTGCAGACCGATTATCACCACGCGACCTTTCGCCCTGCCCCATTGGGTTTCGAGGCCGGTACGCCACCTGTTTCCGGCGTGATCGGGCTGGGCGCGACGCTGGACTACCTGAACGATGTCAACCACCTCGCAGCTGCCGAGCATGAGGCGAATCTGCACGCGCTTCTGCGTGCCGGGCTGGTGCTGCGCGAGGGCGTGCAACTGGTGGGTGAGCCCGAGGTGGCGTTGGTGAGCTTCGTGATCGACGGTGTGCACAACGCTGATCTGGCGCATTTACTCACCGAGCAAGGCATCGCCATGCGTGCGGGTCACCATTGCGCAATTCCGCTGATCAACACACTGGGCCTGTCCGGTGCCATCCGTGTATCGCTGGGGATTTACAACGATTCCGACGACCTGGAGCGGTTTTTCAACGCGCTGGATCAGGCATTGGAGTTGCTGCGATGAATCTGCCCGAACCGGCCCGCACAGCGGTTGAAACGTTCGGCACCTCGCTGAGCTGGGAGCAGCGTGCCCGTTTGCTCATGCAATGGGGCGACCGGTTGCCGGCCATGGCGGACGACGAGAAGACCGACGAGCATCTCGTGGACGGTTGCGAGAGCAAAGTCTGGCTGCTCGCCGACGTCATCGACGGTCACTGGCAATTTCGTGCCGCGAGCGATGCGCGGTTGATTCGCGGGCTGGTGGCGCTGCTGCTGGCACGGGTCAACGGTCTGTCGGCACAGGACCTGGAACAGGTCGACCTGCCGGACTGGTTCAATCAGTTGGGCTTGAGCCGCCACTTGTCACCGTCACGCAGCAACGGCCTGAATGCGGTGTTGCAGAGGATGCGGCAGCTGGCGGGTTGAGCCACGGACGCTGACGACGGTTTCACCCTGTGGGAGCAAGCTCGCTTGTAGGGTGTGCATTTCCACCATCTGGGGTGACGCTGATGGTTTGGTTTGTCCTAACGTCCAAACTGTTCCGCCTTCGGCGGGTTACTTGAAAACCGGAATGCCGGACCATCCCCAAGTAACCAAGGGTCTCCGGCTCCTGGTTGGGCTCCTCCTTCGTCGGAGTTCCTTCACTCCGGCGACGCTCCGTGGGTCCGCGCTGAACGGACATCCATGTCCTAGCAGCGCTCTCGCGGCATCCATGCCGCTCGACCCACTCCGCGCCACCTGCGTTCAGCCTGCACCCAAGTCGCGTTTTGTGGTGTCTGGCCTGCTGCGGTATGAAGATCAAAAGCCAGAGCGCGCTTTGCGCCATTTGGGTGATTGTTCCCACGCTCCGCGTGGTAACAGATGCAATGGCGCTCTGCGTCATCCAGGAGGTGACGCATGCTGTCAGGCGTTGCGACGCTCGATAAGCGGATTGACACCACTGGTTTGAGAACCATCGAATCTCCAACACCGGTAAAGACCACCAGCCATTCAGGACTGAGCAGTTTCCTTCGCCTTAGCCCGATCAGCCGGGCGTCTTACGCCCGCGACGATCTTGTCCACCGCTTTGGTCGCGGCCACCATGCCGAAGGTGGCGGTCACCATCATCACGGCGCCAAATCCACCGGCGCAATCCAGCTTCACGCCGTCGCCCACGAAGCTCTTCTGCAGGCAGATGCTGCCGTCCGGCTTCGGGTAACGCAGTTGTTCGGTCGAAAACACGCACGGCACGCTGTAATGACGAGTGACGGTGCGCGAGAAGCCATAATCACGGCGCAGGGTCGAGCGCACCTTTGAAGCCAGCGGGTCGTTGTAAGTGCGATTGAGGTCACAGACCTGAATCAGCGTCGGGTCGATCTGCCCGCCCGCACCGCCCGTGGTGATGATCTGGATCTTGCGACGCTTGCACCAGGCGATCAGCGCCGCTTTGGCATTGACGCTGTCGATGCAGTCGAGCACGCAGTCGATATTCGGCGTGATGTACTCAGCCATGGTCTCGCGGGTGACGAAGTCGGCCACGGCGTGCACGGTGCAATCCGGGTTGATTTCACGCAGACGGTCGGCCATGACCTCGACCTTGGGCCGACCGACGGTGCTGGTCAGGGCATGCAGTTGGCGGTTGCTGTTGCTGACGCAGACGTCGTCCATGTCGAACAGCGAGATCTCGCCCACGCCGCAACGGGCCATGGCTTCCGCCGCCCACGAACCGACGCCGCCGATACCGACCACCGCGACATGGGCCGCGCGCAAACGCTCCAGGCCTTCGATACCGTACAAACGGGCGACGCCAGCAAACCGCGGATCTTCTGTGCTCATGACCAATACCCCAAAAAACCGGCGCGCATTATAGGCCGTGCCTGAATTTGGGACAGCTGTCTGTTACAAGTGTTTGGTCTGAAAAACAGGATCTTCTCTTTGAAGCTGTTCCCTGTGGGAGCGAATTCATTCGCGAGAGGACCGCACAACCGACATCCATGCATCGACTGGAAAATCTTTCGCAAATGAATTCGCTCTCACAGGCAGTGTTTTCCGCGCCTACAAATCGGCAAGCGCCAACCTATCAGAGAGAAACGGACTACATTTTTTTCGGAATAGAACTTCAACCCTTGTCGACTGCCAAAGCTCTTGCCAGCTGACGTTCGTCAGCTTTTCCCCGTTCCCCGCTTGGAACCTGAAGTACCTATGCCATCGCGTAAATTTGGACTCAACCTGGTTGTCGTCGTGGCGATCGCCGCGCTGTTTACCGGTTTCTGGGCGTTGATCAACCGCCCGGTCACCGCCCCCAACTGGCCGGAACAGATCTCTGGATTCTCCTACTCCCCGTTCCGACTGGGGCAAAACCCACAGAAAGGCGTGTACCCGTCCGACGAGGAAATGCGTCAAGACCTGGAGCTGATGAGCAAAGAGACTGACAACATCCGCATTTATTCCGTGGATGGCAGCCTCAAGGACATCCCCAAGCTGGCCGAAGAGTTTGGCCTGCGTGTCACGCTGGGCATCTGGATCAGCCCGGATCTGGAGCGTAACGAGCGAGAAATAAACACCGCCATCGAACTGGCCAACACCACCCGCAGCGTGGTTCGGGTCGTCGTGGGTAACGAGGCGCTGTTTCGCGAAGAGATCACCCCCAAGGACCTGATTGCGATCCTCGACCGTGTGCGCGCGGCGGTAAAAGTGCCGGTCACCACCTCCGAACAGTGGCATATCTGGGAGAAATACCCGGAGCTCGGCAAGCATGTCGATCTGATCGCTGCGCACATCTTGCCGTACTGGGAACACATCCCGATGGAGAAAGCCGGCCAGTTCGTATTCGACCGGGCGCGGGAACTGAAGCACATGTTCCCGAAAAAGCCGCTGCTGCTGTCGGAAGTCGGCTGGCCGAGTAACGGCCACATGCGCGGCGGCGCCGATGCAACGCAGGCCGATCAGGCGATTTACCTGCGTACGCTGGTCAACAAACTCAACCGCCAAGGCTTCAATTACTTCGTGATCGAGGCCTTCGACCAGCCGTGGAAGGCCAGCGACGAAGGGTCGGTCGGCGCGTACTGGGGCGTGTTCAACGCCGCGCGCCAGCAGAAATTCAACTTCGAAGGCCCTGTGGTCGCGATCCCGCAGTGGCGCGTGCTGGCGATTGGCTCCGCAGTGCTGGCGATGCTGGCACTGGCCTTGATGCTGATCGATGGCTCGGCCCTTCGCCAGCGTGGTCGGACCTTCCTGACGTTCATCGCATTCCTTTGTGGTTCGGTGTTGGTGTGGATCGGCTACGACTACAGCCAGCAATACAGCACCTGGTTCAGCCTGCTGGTCGGGTTCCTCCTGGCGCTCGGTGCTTTCGGGGTCTTCATCGTGCTGTTGACCGAGGCGCACGAATTGGCCGAAGCGGTCTGGACCCACAAGCGGCGTCGTGAATTCCTGCCGGTTGAAACGGACACCGCCTACAGACCGAAAGTCTCGGTGCATGTGCCCTGCTACAACGAGCCGCCGGAGATGGTCAAACAGACCCTCAACGCCCTGGCCGCGCTGGATTACCCGGATTTCGAAGTGTTGCTGATCGACAACAACACCAAAGACCCGGCCGTCTGGGAGCCGGTGAAGGCCCATTGCGAGATGCTCGGCGAGCGCTTCAAGTTCTTTCACGTCGCGCCACTGGCCGGCTTCAAGGGCGGTGCGCTGAACTACCTGATCCCGCACACCGCGCCGGACGCCGAAGTGATCGCAGTGATCGACTCGGACTACTGCGTCGACCGCAACTGGCTCAAGCACATGGTCCCGCACTTCGCCGACCCGAAAATTGCCGTTGTGCAGTCGCCACAGGATTACCGCGACCAGCATGAAAGCGCGTTCAAGAAACTGTGCTATTCGGAATACAAAGGTTTCTTCTACATCGGCATGGTCACCCGCAACGACCGCGACGCAATCATCCAGCACGGCACGATGACCATGACCCGTCGATCGGTGCTGGAAGAATTGGGCTGGGCCGACTGGTGCATTTGTGAAGACGCCGAGCTGGGCCTGCGCGTGTTCGAAAAAGGTTATTCGGCGGCGTACGCCCACAACAGCTACGGCAAAGGCCTGATGCCGGACACCTTCATCGACTTCAAGAAGCAGCGTTTCCGCTGGGCCTATGGCGCTATTCAGATCATCAAGCGTCACGCCGCCAGCCTGCTGCGTGGCAAGGACACTGAGCTGACCCGTGGCCAGCGCTATCACTTCCTCGCGGGCTGGCTGCCGTGGGTCGCCGATGGCATGAACATCTTCTTCACGGTCGGAGCGCTGTTGTGGTCGTCGGCGATGATCATCGTGCCCAATCGGGTCGATCCGCCCCTGCTGATTTTTGCGATTCCGCCGCTGGCGCTGTTCTTCTTCAAGGTCGGCAAGATCATCTTCCTGTACCGTCGCGCCGTCGGCGTGAACCTCAAGGATGCGTTCTATGCCGCGCTGGCCGGGCTGGCGTTGTCGCACACCATTGCGAAGGCGGTGCTGTATGGCTTCTTCACCACCAGTATCCCGTTCTTCCGCACGCCTAAAAATGCGGACAGCCACGGTCTGTTGGTCGCGATTTCCGAAGCGCGGGAGGAGCTGTTCATCATGTTGCTGCTGTGGGGCGCGGCACTGGGCATCTGCCTGGTGCAGGGTCTGCCAAGCAATGACATGCGTTTCTGGGTGACCATGTTGCTGGTGCAATCGCTGCCGTATCTGGCCGCGCTGATCATGGCCTTCCTGTCCTCGCTGCCCAAACCCAAGACAGCGACCGAGCCCGCCACGGCCTGAAACAATTGTGCGCTGTACTAAACGGCGGCCTTCGGGTCGCCGTTTTGCTTTAAGATATCTGCCGTTTTGTAGGAGCGCGCTTGCCCGCGAATGCTTTGTGTCAGATACCTATGATGTGCCAGACAGAACGCATTCGCGGGCAAACGCGCTCCTACAGGGTTAACACTCCTACTTCTGCGGACCTTTCATGACAGCCCCAGCCGACCTTTCGCCCACTCTGCAACTCGCCTGCGACCTGATCCGTCGCCCATCGGTCACGCCGCTCGACGCCGATTGTCAGGCCGTGATGATGAAACGCCTGGGCGATGCGGGTTTCATGCTGGAGCCGATGCGCATCGAAGAGGTGGATAATTTCTGGGCCACCCACGGCACGCAGGACGGTCCGGTGCTGTGCTTCGCCGGTCACACCGACGTGGTGCCAACCGGCCCGGTCAAGGCCTGGCAGAACGACCCGTTCGACGCGCTGATCGACGAAAACGGCATGCTGTGCGGCCGTGGCGCTGCGGACATGAAAGGCAGCCTGGCGTCGATGATCATCGCCACCGAGCGCTTCGTTGCCGATTACCCGAATCACAAGGGCAAGGTCGCGTACCTGATCACCAGCGACGAAGAGGGTCCGGCGCACCACGGCACCAAAGCCGTGATCGAACGCCTGGCCGCCCGTAAAGAGCGTCTGGACTGGTGCATCGTCGGCGAACCCTCGAGCACCACGCTCGTCGGCGACGTGGTCAAGAACGGCCGTCGTGGCTCGCTTGGTGCCACCTTGACCGTCAAAGGCATCCAGGGCCATGTCGCTTATCCGCATCTGGCGAAGAACCCGATTCATCTGGCGTCCCCGGCCCTGGCGGAACTGGCGGCCGAACATTGGGACGAAGGCAACGCATTCTTCCCGCCGACCAGTTTCCAGATCTCCAACCTGAACTCGGGGACCGGCGCGACCAACGTGATTCCGGGTGACCTGACGGCGGTGTTCAACTTCCGTTTCTCCACCGAGTCGACGGTTGAAGGCCTGCAGAAGCGCGTCGCCGACATCCTCGACAAACACGACCTGGACTGGCACGTGGAGTGGGCGTTGTCGGGGCTGCCGTTTCTGACCGAGCCGGGTGCGCTGCTTGACGCGGTGGCAGCCAGCATCAAGACCGTCACCGGTCGTGACACCCAGCCGTCCACCAGCGGCGGCACCTCGGATGGGCGCTTCATCGCAACCCTGGGCACGCAGGTGGTAGAACTGGGCCCGGTCAACGCGACCATTCACCAGGTCAATGAACGCATTCTGGCCAGCGATCTCGATGTGCTCACCGAGATCTACTACCAGACTCTGGTCAAGTTGCTCGCCTGATGCTGACCTGCCCGATCTGTTCAGCGCCGCTCGACGCAGCGGACAACGGCGTGGTGTGCCCGGTGGGCCACCGCTTCGACCGCGCCCGCCAGGGTTACCTGAACCTGCTGCCCGTCCAGCACAAGAACAGCCGCGACCCCGGCGACAATCAGGCGATGGTCGAGGCACGCCGCGACTTTCTCAACGCCGGGCATTACGCCCCGGTGGCCAAGCGACTGGCCGAGCTTGCCGCCGAGCGTCACCCTGCGCATTGGCTCGACATCGGCTGCGGTGAGGGTTATTACACTGCGCAGATCGCGACGGCCCTGCCCGATGCCGACGGTTATGCACTGGATATCTCACGGGAAGCGGTCAAGCGCGCCTGCAAGCGTAATCCTGACCTGACGTGGTTGATTGCCAGCATGGCCCGCGTGCCGCTGCCCGACGCCAGCGTCCAGTTCATCGCCAGCGTGTTCAGCCCGCTGGACTGGGCAGAAGCCAGGCGCCTGCTCTCGCCCGGCGGTGGGTTGATGCGGGTGGGACCCACCAACGAGCACCTGATGGAATTGCGTCAGCGCCTGTATGACGAAGTCCGTGACTACGCGGACGACAAGCACCTGGCGCTGGTGCCCGAGGGCATGACCTTGCAGCACAGCGAAACCCTGACGTTCAAGCTGACGCTGGTCGACGGTCAGGCCCGCGCGAATCTGCTGGCGATGACGCCCCACGGGTGGCGCGCCAGTGCTGAACGCCGGGCAAGCGTGATCGAGCAGGCCGAGCCGTTCGAGACCACGGTGTCGATGCGTTACGATTATTTCGTTCTGCAATAAGCACCCGGCGACCGGCATCGAACACGTACACCGAATGAATCCGCGAATGGATTTTCCAGAACACTCACGAGGCCTCCATGCGCCAACCCGATATCGAGATTTACCTCAAAGACGCTGACGTCGACCACAAGGCCATTACCACCTGGCTGACGGCAGACATCGGCCCGTGCAGCGAATGGGCCCAGAAAGGCCAGACCTGGAAGTGCACCGCCGGGAACATCCCCGTCACCTGGATTCCCAAGGCCGTGGGCAAATGGAACAGCCTGTGTCTGGACAGCGACCAGACCCCGTGGGAAGACGACATCGCCTGCGCCCGCGCCGCGTTCGCCGCCCTCAACGTCGAAGTCCGCTGTGCGCCGGGCACGTGGGTCGAAGAAGAGAACGACGAAGACGCCGACCGCTGGATTCGCATCAGTGCCGACGGTGAAGAAGAGATCACCTGGCGTACGTCGTAAGACTGCACGCTGCAGCTCCCACAGAGATTGATTGACAGATCGTATTCGCTGCCGTCGTAACCTCCGACGTCTCCCACCGGGTTGCTCGTCATGCCTTGGATCGGTGACACACCTCAATCCCTGTGGGAGCGAATTCATTCGCGAGACGTCGGTACATCCGGCCTGAATATTTCGCCTGTCCGGTTGCAGCGCGAATGAATTCTCACACAGTGCGTGTGCCCGCGTTCTTGCGGGCAGCTTTGCCCATCCCCGCCATATGCGGCAAACTGGCCGCTTCGTGGGCGTCGTCCCCTTAGCGCAGAATTCGTATGACCCGTTCCCCGTTCCGCCGTCTTGTGTTTGGCACCCTGCGTCGCTTGCTGTACCTGTGGGTGCGTTCGGAGACCATCAATCAATCGTCGTTCACGCTCAATCTGGACCGCAGCCGTCCGGTGTTTTATGCCCTGCAGAACCCATCGCTGAGCGACCTTGCCGTCCTCGATACCGAGTGCCGCAAAGCCGGTCTGCCGCGCCCCGTGCTTTCGGTTGCGGTGGGCAATCTGACGGAGCCGGCCGCATTCTTCTACCTCACGCCCGCGCCTGACTGGCTGGGCCGTCAGGACAAGCGCGGGGCACCGCCGGCACTCGAACGTCTGGTGGGCGCCGTCTCGCAAAACGCCACCGAAGACGCGCAGATCATTCCCGTCAGCGTGTTCTGGGGCCAATCGCCGGACAAGGAAGACAGCCCCTGGAAACTGCTGTTCGCCGACAGCTGGGCCGTCACCGGGCGTTTGCGCCGTTTCGTCACGATCCTGATTCTGGGCCGCAAGACCCGTGTGCAGTTCTCCGCTCCCGTCCACCTGCGCGAACTGGTCGACGAGAACAAAGGCTACGAACGTACCGTGCGCATGGCCCAGCGCCTGTTGCGCGTGCATTTCCGTAACCTCAAGACCGCCACCATCGGCCCCGACCTTTCGCACCGTCGCAATCTGGTGAAAGGGCTGGTGACCGATCCTTTGGTTAAACAGGCCATTCTCGACGAAGCCGCGCGGGAGAAGATCCCCGAAGCCAAGGCCCGCGAAAAAGCCCTGCACTACGGAAACGAAATCGCCTCGGATTACACCTACACCGCCATCCGCTTTCTGGAAGTGGTGCTGAGCTGGTTCTGGAACAAGATTTACGATGGCATCAAGGTCAGTCACCTGGAAGGCGTGCAGAACGTCGCCCAAGGCAACGAGATCATCTATGTGCCCTGCCACCGCAGCCACATCGACTACCTTCTGCTTTCGTACCTGCTGTTCCGCAACGGGCTGACGCCGCCGCACATCGCCGCCGGCATCAACCTGAACATGCCGGTCATCGGCGGCCTGCTGCGGCGTGGCGGCGCGTTCTTCATGCGCCGCACGTTCAAGGGCAACCCGCTGTACACCGCAGTCTTCAACGAGTACCTGCACACGTTGTTCACCAAGGGTTTCCCGGTGGAGTACTTCGTGGAAGGTGGACGCTCGCGCACCGGTCGCATGCTGCAACCCAAGACCGGCATGCTCGCGATCACGATGCGCAGCTTTCTGCGCAATTCCCGCACGCCGATCGTGTTCGTCCCCGTGTACATCGGTTACGAGCGTGTGCTCGAGGGCCGTACGTACTTGGGCGAATTGCGCGGCGCCGCGAAGAAGAAAGAGTCGATCTTCGACATTTTCAAAGTCATCGGCGCGCTCAAACAGCGCTTCGGGCAGGTGTCGGTCAACTTCGGCGAGCCGATCAAACTGGCCGATTTCCTCGACCACGAGCAACCGGACTGGCGGGCTCAGGAACTGGGGCCGGTCTTCAAACCCGTATGGCTCAACGAAACCACTCACCGCTTGGGCGAACGCGTGGCCCGGCACTTGAACGAAGCCGCCGCGATCAACCCGGTGAATCTGGTCGCGCTGGCCCTGCTGTCGACGCCCAAACACGCGCTGGACGATCAGGCCCTGGTGCGCGTGCTCGACCTTTACCTGACGCTGCTGCGCGCGGTGCCCTACTCCCCCCACACCACGCTGCCCGACGGTGACGGCGGTGCGTTGATCGAGCACGTGAAGGGCATGGACCTGCTGTCCGAGCAGAAAGACGCGCTGGGCAAGATTCTGTACCTGGACGAGCAGAACGCCGTCCTGATGACGTACTACCGCAACAACGTGTTGCACATCTTCGCGCTGCCGGCGTTGCTCGCGAGTTTCTTCCAGAGCTCGTCGCGCATGAGCCGGGAACAGGTCCTGCGCTACGCGCGCGCGCTCTATCCGTACCTGCAAGCCGAGCTGTTCATTCGCTGGTCGCTGGACGAACTGGATGCCGTGATCGATCAATGGCTGGCGGCGTTCGTTGAACAGGGCCTGCTGCGTTTCGAGAACGACGTCTACCTGCGCCCGGCCCCGAGCTCGCGTCATTTCGTGTTGTTGACCGTGCTGTCGCGCGCCATTGCCCAAACCCTGCAACGCTTCTACATGTCGATTTCGCTGCTGCTCAACAGCGGCCAGCACACGCTGACGGCAGAAGAACTGGAGGACCTGTGCACGATCATGGCCCAGCGCCTGTCGATCCTGCACGGCCTGAATGCGCCGGAATTCTTCGACAAGAGCCTGTTCCGCCACTTCATCCAGACGCTGCTCGACCAAGACGTGTTGCGCAAGGACGAAGGCGGCAAACTGGGTTATCACGAGCTGTTGGGCGAACTGGCCGAAGGCGCGGCCAAGCGCGTACTGCCCGCCGAAATACGCTTATCGATTCGCCAGGTGGCACTGCATCGCAATGAAGAGGTCGTAGACACAGACCCGAGCGTCTGACGCATCCTCCGTGGGCGTAAGCTTCCTCATGAAGAAGTCCGTCCGCACAAAACACGGCGCACAGCGTAAAGGCACGCCGGCGCACGACAAGGAGATTCACCCGATGAAACACCTTCTGCTGACCTTGATGACCACCGTCCTCGCCGCGTGCGCCCATGCCCCGGACAACCTGCCCGGCACGGTCGATGGCGAAGTGTTCTACGTGCACCGGATGGCATTGCCGCCGACCGCCACCTTGCAGGTCACCCTTCAAGACGTGTCGCTGGCCGATGCGCCGGCCCAGACACTGGCCAGCCAGAAAGGCCCGATCAAAGGGCAAGTACCGTTGCCGTTCCACCTGACCTACGATCAGAAGCAGATTCAGCAGGGCCACACCTACGCCGTCAGCGCGCGCATCGAAGTCGACGGCAAGCTGCTGATGATCAGTACCGAGCGCTACACCGTGGACCTGACACTGGAAGAAAAACCGCCGGTGAAGATCCGCCTGAACCCGGCCCGATAAGCCGGCCGCACACTGCTTTCTCTCTTTTTGAAAAGGACGTTACCCATGCTGCTTCGCACGCTTTCACTCACTGGCCTCTGCGCCGGCCTGATGCTTTCAGCCAGTGCCTTTGCGCTGTCGCTCAGTGACCTGTCGCAATCGGACGCTACCGGCGGCCTGAAGGATGCGCTGACCCAAGGTGCACAGATCGCCGTCAAGCAACTGGGCGTGCCGGGCGGTTTCAGCAACAACAAGGACGTGCGCATCGAACTGCCGGGCAAGCTGGGCAAGGTCGCAAGCAAGATGAAGATGCTGGGCATGGGCACTCAGGTGGAACAGTTGGAAACCAGCATGAACCAGGCGGCCGAAGCGGCCGTGCCACAGGCTCAGGCGCTGTTGGTCGATGCCGTGAAGAAGATGAGCGTGTCGGATGCCAAGGGGATTCTGAGCGGCGGCAAGGATTCGGCTACTCAGTACCTGAACAAGTCAAGCCGCGAGCAGATCCGCGCCAAGTTCCTGCCGATCGTGAAGCAGGCCACCGACAAAGTGGGTCTGGCGCAGAAATACAACGCCTTTGCCGGTCAGGCGGCCAGTCTGGGCGTGGTTGATGCCAAGGATGCGAACGTCGAAGGTTATGTCACCGAGAAGGCGCTGGACGGGTTGTTCGAGATGATCGCCAAGCAGGAAGAAAGCATCCGCGCGAATCCGGCGGCTGCGGCGACGAGTCTGGCGAAGAAGGTGTTTGGGGCGCTTTAAGCGCTTTGCGTTCTTCTGTTTGACGGCTGTTAGGTCGGGTGTATATCCGTTATTTCGGGTGGCGCTGGTACGTTCTGGCTAACGCCAGACCTGTTTCGCCTTCGGCGAGTTACTTTTTCAAGAGCCAAAAAGTAACCAAAAGGCCCTGCTCCTGGTTGGGCCCGACTTCGTCGGGTTCCTTCACTTCGACGACGCTCCGTGGGCCCGCGCTGAACGGACATCCATGTCCTGGCAGCGCTCTCGCGGCATCCATGCCGCTCGGCCCACTGCGCGTCGCCTGCGTTCAGCCTGCACCCAAGTCGCGTTTTGTGGTGTCTGGACCATTGATGTCGAAGAGCAAAATCAACAGCAGCAGCGGTAGCTGAAATATCAGGCTGACGCAGTCCCTGTAGGAGCGCGCTTGCCCGCGATCTACCGCGCAGCGGTAGCAAAATCAGGCGACTCAATCATGTCTGGCACTCCGCACGCACAGGTCTTGCTGCCGGTTCCCGGCAGATCGCGGGCAAGCGCGCTCCTACAGTTTGGGGTGGCGTGCGGATGATTGATGCACTATTCAAAATTGCGAAGAGCGTGAGCTCCAGCCCGAGTTGCTCTTGTACGCGATAGTCCAGACACCGCAAAGCGCGACTTGGGTGCAGGCCAAACGCAGACGGCGCGGAGTGGGTCGAGCGGCACGGATGCCGCGAGAGCGCCGCAAGGACATGGATGTCCGTTCGGCGCGGGCCCACGGAGCGTCGTCGGAGTGCGGGTACCCGACGAAGTCGGGCCTAACCAAGAGCCAACCCTTGGTTACTTGGGGTTATCAAGTAACTCGCCGAAGGCGAAACAGATCTGGCGTCAGCCAGAGCCCAACTGGCGCCAACAGAAACACACCCAACATCAGCACCTAAAACATCAGCACCTACAGCCAGATCAAAGGTGCAGCCAGGCCATCACCCCCAACACCACGCTCACCCCGCCCGCGCCGTACGACACCTTCTGCAACCACTCCTTGCGAGTGAGCAACGTAATCGCCGCCAGCGAAATGGCCATCTGGATCGTCATCATTGCCTGCGCCCAGCGATGGTGAGAATGCAGTACACGCTCGGACTTCTCATCCCACTCTTGCGCCTGAGCCTCAAGCGCCTCGGCCTTGGCGCGCGCGGCTTCCTTGTCGGCTTTGTAACGTTGCACTTCTGCCGTGTAGTGCGCCGCGTCCAGACCCGGAATGTGGCTCGCCAGGTCTGCAAGGTTTTCCCGGCTCGACTTCGCCTGGTAGTAATTCCACTGATTAGAGGCCTCGGTCTTTTTGATCGCCGCGTTGTTCTTGTCCATCGCCGCCTCGCTCTCGGTCGAGCCGGCCTGATAACTGAGCATTGCGCCGACCGTGGCCATGATCGCCGTCATGACGGCAATCTTCCCGGCAAAACGATCGCCAGAACGGTGCGCGTGCTCGACATGATGTTCGTTAGGGCTGGGGACTTCGAAGGATTCGGACATGGACGTTCTTGCGCCTGAAAAGACGTTGAAACCGATAGTGCTTGAGCAGCCGGAGCTGGCCGGGGCGAATATAGGGGATATCCCCAGGCCAGAGAAGCCGCGCAGTGATTCTGTTCAGCAATTAGAAAGTTATCAGCCCGCGGAATCGCCCTCGCCCTTCCTCACCCTGAACCAGGCCGCGTACAACGCCGGCAAAAACAGCAGCGTCAGGGCGGTCGCGACGATCAGGCCGCCCATGATCGCGACCGCCATCGGGCCGAAGAACACGCTGCGTGACAAGGGGATCATCGCCAGCACGGCCGCCAACGCCGTGAGTACGATCGGGCGGAAACGTCGCACGGTCGCTTCGATGATTGCTTGCCAGCGATCAAGACCAGCAGCGATGTCCTGTTCGATCTGGTCAACCAGGATCACCGAGTTACGCATGATCATGCCCGACAGCGCGATGGTGCCGAGCATGGCCACGAAGCCGAACGGCTGACGGAAAATCAGCAGGAACAAGGTCACGCCGATCAGGCCCAACGGCGCCGTCAGGAACACCATGAAGGTGCGGGAGAAACTGCGCAGCTGAATCATCAGCAAGGTCAGGACCACGACGATGAACAGCGGCACACCGGCATTCACCGAGTTCTGGCCACGGGTCGAATCTTCCACGGTTCCGCCGACCTCGAGCAGGTAGCCGTCGGGGAGTTGCGCGCGGACTTCGTCGAGTGTCGGCAGGATCTGTTTGACCAGCGTGGCCGGCTGCTCCTTGCCGTAGATGTCGGCGCGAATGTTCACGTTCGGCAGGCGGTTGCGGTGCCAGATGATGCCTTCCTCGAAGCCGTACTCCAGCGTCGCCACCTGGGACAACGCGACACTGCTGCCGTTTGCCGTCGGGATTGCCAGGCTGGCCAGCCCGCCGAGCTCATGGCGTTCCTGCTCGGTGCCACGCAGCAGAATCTCGATCAGCTCGTCATCCTCGCGGTACTGGCTGACGCTGGAGCCGGTCAGTTGACTTTGCAGGAATCGCGAAAGATCGGCCGTGGTCACGCCGAGCGCCCGCGCCCGGTCCTGATCGACATTGAGATAGACGACTTTGCTCGGCTCTTCCCAATCCAGGTGCACGTTGACCACGTGCGGGTTTTCCCGAACCTTGGCCGCCACTTTGCGCGCCAGTGCGCGGACTTCGTCGATGTGCTCGCCGGTGATCCGGAACTGCACCGGATACCCCACGGGCGGGCCGTTCTCCAGTCGCGTCACCCGAGGACGCAGCATCGGGAATTGCTCGTTCATCGTCTGGATAAGCCAGGTGCGCAGGGCCTCACGGTCTTCGATGGTTTTGGCCAATACCACGAACTGCGCAAAGCTGGCCGCAGGCAGTTGCTGATCCAGCGGCAGGTAAAAGCGCGGCGAACCGGTGCCCACATACGCCACATAATTCTCGATGCCCGCGTGGTCCTTGATCATGGCTTCCAGACGCTTCACCTGCTCGGTGGTGTTGCTCAACGAAGCCCCTTCGGCAAGTTTCAGGTCGACCATCAGCTCCAGCCGACCCGAGGCCGGGAAGAACTGCTGAGGCACGAAACGGAACATGACAATCGACAGCACGAACAGGCTGATGGTCAGCACGATCACGGTCTTGCGACGGCGTACACACCAGCCCACCAACGCGCGGACCCGCTTATAGAACGGCGTGCCGTAAGGGTCCGGCGCTGCTGAACCGGCGCCATGTCGGGACGCATGACGCTTGGCCAGGTCCGGCAACAGCCGGTCACCCAGATAAGGCACGAACACCACGGCCGCCACCCACGACGCGATCAAGGCGATGGTCACCACCTGAAAGATCGAGCGGGTGTACTCCCCCGTGCTCGACTGCGCTGTGGCGATCGGCAGAAAGCCTGCCGCCGTGATCAGCGTGCCGGTGAGCATCGGAAAGGCCGTGCTGGTCCAGGCAAAGCTCGCGGCCTTGAGCCTGTCGTAGCCCTGCTCCATCTTGATCGCCATCATTTCCACGGCAATGATCGCGTCGTCCACCAGCAACCCCAGCGCCAGGACCAACGCGCCGAGGGAAATCTTGTGCAGGCCGATTCCCAGGTAATACATGCAGGCGAACGTGATCGCCAGCACCACCGGGATCGCCAACGCCACGACCATGCCGGTGCGCACGCCGAGGGAGAAGAAGCTCACCAGCAACACGATGCCCAGCGCTTCGGCGAGCACCTGAACGAACTCACCGACGCCGGTCTTCACAGCGGCGGGCTGGTCAGACACCTTGCGCAGTTCCATGCCGGCCGGCAGGTTGCGTTGCAAACGGGCGAACTCACCTTCCAGGGCCTTGCCCAGCACGAGGATGTCGCCGCCGTCTTTCATGGCGACCGCGAGGCCAATGGCGTCCTGCCCCATGAAGCGCATGCGTGGCGCGGGCGGGTCGTTGAAGCCCCGGCGCACATCGGCCAGATCGCTGATGCGCAACGTCCGATCGCCGACGCGGATCGGGAAATCGCGAATCTCATCGACGGTCTGGAAGCGCCCGGTTACACGCAGCTGAACGCGTTCGCTTGGCGTCTCGAAAAAGCTCGCGGCCACCACCGCGTTCTGCGCTTCCAGGGCTTGCTGCACGGCTTGCAGCGGCAAGCCGAGGGTCGCGAGCTTGACGTTGGACAGCTCGATCCAGATCTTCTCGTCCTGCAGGCCGACCAACTCGACCTTGCCAACGTCCTTGACCCGCTGAAGCTGGATCTGGATGCGGTCGGCGTAATCCTTGAGCACCGCGTAATCGAACCCTTCGCCTGTCAGCGCATAGATATTGCCGAAGGTGGTGCCGAACTCATCGTTGAAAAACGGGCCTTGGACACCGGCGGGCAGGGTCTGGCGAATGTCCCCGATCTTCTTGCGGATCTGATACCAGAGCTCTGGCAACTTGGCCGACACCAGCGAGTCGCGCGCCATGAACGTGACCTGAGACTCGCCGGGCCGCGAGAACGAGACGATGCGCTCGTAGTCGCCCGTTTCCATCAGCTTCTTTTCGACGCGGTCCGTGACCTGACGCGCCACTTCCTCGGCACTGGCGCCGGGCCAGAGCGTGCGAATGACCATGGCTTTGAAGGTGAACGGCGGATCTTCGCTCTGCCCCAGCTTGGTGTAAGACAACGCACCGACCACAGCCAGAAGAATCATCAGGTACAAGACCATCTGGCGGTTGCGCAGCGCCCATTCGGAAAGATTGAAACGCATCCGTGCTTACTCCTTCGCCGCCAGCTTCACCGCTCGATTGCTGCGATCGACCGGACGAACCTGCTCCCCGTCGTGCAGCACATGAACACCGGCGGCCACCACCCAGTCACTGGCTTGCAGGCCACTCAACACCGGCACCGACTCCTCACCGTATGCGCCCACCTGTACAGGGGTGCGCTTGAGGGTGTTGTCACCTTGCAGCCGCCAGACGTAGGTCACGCCATTCTCGGCGGTCAGCGCAGACAGCGGCACCGACAGTGGCACGTTGTGCTCGGAGGCAATGAACACCCGTGCGCTCTGGCCAAGCTCGGCAGGCACCTTGCCACCGGCGAAGGCGATGCGCGCCGCAAAGGTTCGCGAACGGGGATCGGCCGCGGGGGACAGTTCACGAATGCGCCCCGGAAACCGTTGCTCACGCTGCGTCCACAACTCCACCGAGACCGGATCGCCGATCTTGAAACGTCCGTAGTTCTGTTCGGGCAAGCTGATCGACACTTCCCGCTCGCCATCGGCCGCCAGGGTGAACACCGTTTGCCCGGCCGCCACGACCTGCCCGACTTCCACCAGGCGCTTGGCAATGACCCCGTCCTGCGACGCACGCAGCACGGCATAACCGGTCTGATTGTCGGCGACCGTGAACTCGGCCTTGAGCTGGCGCAGGCGAGCATCGCCGGCGCGATACAGGTTTTCGGCGTTGTCGTACTGGGATTTGCTGACCATCTGCCGTTCCATCAGCGTCTTGTAACGGTCACGCTCGGAGCGGACCATCTGCAGATTCGCTTCGGCGGCGGCGACTTGCGCGCGGGTGGCGTCCAGCTGGAGGCGCACGTCCTGAGCGTCCAGCTCTGCCAGCGGCTGATTGGCTTTCACGCGTTCGCCCTCTTCGACCCACCGTTTGCTGACTTTGCCGGGAATACGAAACGCAAGTTCCGGCTCGAAGCGGGCGCGGACTTCACCGGGATAGCTGTCCATCGATTGGGATGAGGGGACAGGTTGCACTACCATGGCCGGACGCACGGTGGCGGGGACGGATACTTCCTGACCGCAACCTGCCAGCAATGACACCAGGCTGATGGGCACGACGAGGAGCAAAGCATCGCGAAACATGGTGTGGCACCTTGGCAAGTGAGGGCTTGGAATAATTGTACTGGCGAGTATATTAAAAATTACCGAACTGAACAGTCCACTAATAAAACACCTATGCCTGAAGAACGAATGACCGACGCGACATCCACCACCGGCCCCGGTCGCCCGAAGGATCTGACCAAGCGCAAGGCGATCCTCGACGCCGCGAAAGACCTGTTCGTGCGCAATGGTTATGCGAGCACAAGCATGGACGCGGTGGCCGCTGAAGCCGGGGTCTCCAAGCTCACCGTCTATAGCCATTTCAATGACAAGGAGACGCTGTTTTCCGCCGCCGTGGTGGCACGGTGTGAGGAGCAGCTTCCCGAGCTGTTCGTCGACGTGGGCACCGCGGAACCCTTGGAAAAAGTATTGCTGGGTATTGCGAGGGGATTTCAGACGCTGATCAACAGCCCCGAGTCGATTGAGTTGCACCGGTTGATGATCGCCTTGGGCACTCAGGACACCGCGCTTTCGCAGGTTTTCTTCGAGGCAGGCCCCCAGCGCATCCTGCATGAGATGGAGCGTTTTCTGACGCGGGTGAACGACACGGAGGGATTGCACTTCGATTCACCGGTCAGCGCCGCCGGGCATTTCCTGAGCTTGATCAAAGGCGTGTGCAATTTCCGCCTGCTGATTGGCAACGGCGGCGTGCCGGATGAACAGACCGGTGAACAGCATGTCCGGGAAGTGGTGGCGTTGTTTTTGAAGGCGTATCGGGCCGAATAGGCACTGACCGTTGTAGGAGCGCGCTTGCCCGCGAAGCAGTGTGTCAGTCTCCACTTCTGGCTCTGACGTACCGCAGTCGCGGGCAAGCGCGCTCCTACAGATCACTGGAAGTGCGGATTACGGCTTCAACGCCTTCTTCGGATAGATGTCGTACCGGCTGGACTTCCCGTCCAGTGCATAGCTGGGCTTTAGGCCCTCAATGCACGGCGCCTTGCGCGGGCGTTTGACGACCACACGGTGGGTGGCCAGCGCCAGAGCGGCTTCCAGCAAGGCCGGAGCGTCCATGTCATCGCCCACCAGCGGCCGGAACAGTCGCATTTCCTTCTTCACTAGCGCCGTTTTCTCACGGTGAGGGAACATCGGGTCGACATAGATCACCTGCGGTGGCTCACCTTGCCAGTTGCGCATCAGCTCGATGGAATTGCCCGTCAGCAGACGCATCTGGCCAATGATGCCGCCCACTTCCAGGTCCTGAGATCCCCGCGCCAGCCCGTCTTCGAGCAACGCGGCAATGATCGGCTGACGTTCGATCAGACTCATTTCACACCCCAGGCTCGCCAGCACGAACGCATCCTTGCCCATTCCCGCCGTCGCATCCAGCACACGAGGGCGAACGCCTGGCTGGATGCCGACGGCCTTGGCGATCATCTGCCCGCTGCCGCCGCCGAACAGACGCCGATGGGCCGCCTTGCCTTCGACGAAGTCCACGCGGACCGGCCCCGGCGCGTCGTCACCCAACTGCTGCAATTGCAGGCCGTCGTCGCTGACCTGCAACGCGAAATCGGCCTCGGCATCCTCGTGCGGCAAGCCAAGACGTCTGGCCCACTGCGCAGCCTTTTCCTGAGAGTCAGGGGTCAGGGCTTCAACCCGGATGCGGCTGCCCGCCTGTTGCTCGTTCATCGTTTCCACACGCTCAAATTTTCTTAATGATTGGCAACATCTGCCGATAACGAATGTATCCGGCATTTTGCCAGAGCCACGGCATGTACTGAGCGCTTATGTCAGACATTCAGCAAACATCCTCCATAGGTTATTTGACGTACGCAGGCGACTACAGCGTACGCAATACCGAGACCCTGAGCGGCGTCACGCAGCTCTGGCAGGATGCGTTTGCCCGTGCCATGGCTCAGCAGGTGGACGATAACGCCGGCACTGCCCCGGCCTACAGCGTCGTCGCGGCAACGGACAGCATGACTGGCGAACCGATTGCCGGTGCCAAGACCCTGAGCAAAATTGTCGAACAGCGCGCCTGCCCGGTCGAGGACAAGGAAATCGCCCCGCCGGAGCCTTTGTTTCTCCCCATCGCCGAATTCGAGTGGGACCTGGCCGACAAGCCCGCTGTGCCGTTCAGCGCCAGCGAACTGATCGAGCAACAGCGCAATCTGGAATTCGACAGCAGTTGGGTGCGTCCAACCGTACTCAACCCGTACGACGACAGCGTCGAACCCGGTCCCGGCCCTCAGCCACGCCCGCTGTTCCTGCCCATCGCCGAGTTCGAATGGGACCTGGCCGACAAACCCGCCACGCCGTTCAGCCCCGAAGAAATGACCGAACAACAGCGCAATCTGGCGTTCGACAATGGCTGGGCGCGCCCGATTGTGTTGCAGAACCTGCGTATCGCCGCCTGACGAATCTTCGCGCTCCGGTGCCATTCAACGACAAACCTGCCAGCGCCCCATGTCCACGTGAAAGTGATTCCGATGCGCCGCGTTGTAGTCCGGGCCGAGGACGGTGTTGAACTGCTTGCAGGCTTCATCCCTTACAAGCCTCAGAAACTGCCCGTTGGCGCCGTCGTCTTTCCAGTCCTTCAGCACTGAAATCCGCCTCCCGTCCGCCAGGCGAAACCCTGCGATGTCCAGCGCATTCGCCGACGCGTGCTGGCTGAGTCTGCCCTCGCTACGGTTATAAACATTGCGACAGGCGAAGCTTCCCAGGTGATCGATCTGGACGACCTTCTGCCCGAACACCGTCTGCGCCGCCGGTTGCAGCGCGTGAACATCAAACAGCGCGTAGGCCACGGCCAGCCGACAACTGGAGAGGAAACTGCTGCTTAGCGCGACGTCACCGCCCTGGATACGCAAGCTATCGTTCAACGGGCATTTGGCATCCGGGGCGCTGTCGGCCTGATGGGCGTAACGCAGTGTCGAGGTCTGTAATGCCTGATCGCAGAGCGAGGGGTCCTCCTGCAATCGCCAAAGCTTGAAAGAGGTCAGAAGGTTTGGCGGCTCACGTACATCGAGCGGGGCCCAAGGGTTCCAGCGCCCGGGCACGTCCAGCCAACCCCGCCAGACCGAAAAAACGGTCCCGGCGCAGATCAGCAACAAAGCGAGGAAAACAGTCGAACCGCGCATGGGCAACGTGTCCAGAGAGTGAGAGCGTCCACCCTATCGACCTCACAGCAGGCCGAGTTGCTCCACGTGCGGCCCACGATCCAGTTCCGGCAATTCAGGCAAGCCCGGCAGCAATGTCATCAATTGCCGATGGAAACGTCGTGCAAGGTCTGGGGCCTGAATGTTGTCCGGGGTGTGCAGGAAGACATACGGCGTGCGCCCTTCCTCGATCCATCCGGCGACTTTCTGCGCCCACTGCTCGACAAAACTGTCGTTAGCCTCCAGCTCCGGACGCCCGATAAACCGCACTTGGGGAAATTGCGTCAACGCAGCAGGACGTGGCGGGACTTTCGGCTTTTTCGATTGCGCATGCAGGACGGCCGGATCGTTGGAGATACAGCTGAACAGCGGCCGCGAATCCAGGCAAATACGCTCCACGCCACGGTCGAGCAGCAGGCGATTGAGCATCCGCTCTTCTTCGCCTTTATTGAAGAACGCCATGTTTCGCACTTCCACCGCCAGCGACCGACCCTCGAGCGCTTCGATGAACGTCGCCAGTTCACCCAGCCGGTTCGGGGTGAAGCTCGCGGGAAGCTGCAACCACAACGGTTGAACGCGCTCGCCGAGCGGCGCCAGCAGCGTCAGGAAATCCGCGGCCGAGGTGAGGTGCTCGCGCAGATCACCCGCATGGCTGATGTCGCCGGGAAATTTGGCGGTGAAACGAAAATGCTCAGGGAGGACCTGCGCCCAGCGCAGCACGGTGGTGGCCGCCGGGCGCGCATAGAACGTGGTGTTGCCTTCAACGGCGTTGAAGACTTGAGCGTAAAGCTCGAGAAAATCAGTGCTGCGCGCATCGTCCGGGTACAACGACTGACGCCAGGCGTTCTCGCTCCAGGACGGGCAACCGATGTAGTAAGGCGGGTTGACGACGTTCAAACGTGAAGGTCGAGCCCCGAGACCTCAAGATCCCAATCGACGAAGGTGGACGTCGTCAGGTAGCTGCTCAGCGCGTGGGCAACACGGGTGCTCATGGCACGAGGGAAAATGATGTCTTGCTGGCGAGCAGGCACGTTGGCGGTGCTGCCGGTCTGACGACGCGACGATTGAGGAATGACTTCAGCATCGTCGATCACTTCTTCAGAGGCGTTGTCGATCGTCGCCGAGCCTTTGCGCGGCTTGCGTTTTATCGGGTACGAACGTTGTGAAGGACCATTAATCCGCATCGATGCTTACTCGGCGTCTTGTAGTGGCAATTTAATCTCACGGAACGCACTTAAGCAAACTCGCGAACGATAACTAGACCACAGTTATTACAAAACGTTTAAATCCACCGAGCAGAAAATGAACATTTGTCGCCGAACGGTAGCGAACGCTGTGACTTGGGTCGCAGATCGAGCGTGTTTGCCGTTCGAACAGCGCGCATTATTAGCGCAAGAACAGAAGAGTTGCGGGAAGCGGCGTGTTGCGGGCCGCGTTCGTCCGAAGTGCGGCCCATACCCTCGTAACCTCGGACGTCTCCTACAGAGTCCGAGTTGATGCACGCACTCGTGTTCAACGCGCCTTGGGCGTCGCCACTTTGTCACGCAAGTAAACCGGCTGTGCGTCGTCAGCAACGATGGCCTCGCCTCGCTGCCAGGAGTACGTCGCAAGCGTCAGCAAGTCCTGAGCGTGCGGCAACATGCCGGCATCCTGAGCGGACACCGCCACCGGGAGGCGCTCGGCATAACCCCAGCCCGTGCCCGCTCCGAACCAGTCTCCCGACGCATCGGCAGGCAAGGCGGCCTGCTCCGGCGGCATCACCGCCTCTTCGCCGACCAGCCTCATTTCACCGTCGGTTTCGCGATAGCAACCCCAATACACCTCATCCATCCGCGCATCGATGGCCGACGCGACCTGGCGGACGCCATGCTCACGAAACGCTCGCTGTGCCAGTACGGCCAGGTTGGACACGGGGAGCACCGGACGATCGAGTCCAAACGCCAGCCCCTGCACCACGCCGATGGCGATACGCACGCCGGTGAAGGCACCCGGCCCGCGACCGAACGCAATGGCGTCCAGCGCCGACAGGCCGATACCCGCTTCGGCCAGCAAGTCCTTGATCATCGGCAACAGTTTCTGCGCGTGCAGGCGCGGGATCACCTCGTAGTGAGTCAGCACTTTGCCGTCGTGCAGCAAAGCAACTGAGCAGGCTTCAGTGGCGGTGTCCAGGGCCAGCAGGGTCGTCATCGGGTTTTCCACGGTTGTGCAAAAGAGGGTTAGACAAAAACGTGCCGCATTATAAACAACAACGGCCCGCAAGCGGGCCGTTGTTCACTGCACCGATCAAAGAATCAGGCCAGTGCTTCCTTCACTTTCGAGGTGATCTGCTCGACCGAACCGACACCCGGGATGCTGCTGAACTTCGGCGTGCCGTCCTTCTCTTCGAGCTTCTTGTAGAACTCGACCAGAGGCTCGGTCTGCGCGTGGTAGACCGACAGGCGATGACGCACGGTTTCTTCGACGTCGTCTTTGCGCTGAACCAGCGGCTCGCCCGTCACATCATCCAGGCCTTCGACTTTCGGCGGGTTGTGGATGGTGTGGTAAACGCGGCCCGAACCTTCGTGCACGCGACGGCCGGAAATGCGCTGGACGATTTCTTCGTCGTCGACCTTGATCTCTACGACGTGGTCGATCGCCAGGCCCGCGTTTTTCAGCGCTTCAGCCTGAGGAATGGTGCGCGGGAAACCGTCGAACAGGCAGCCGTTGGTGCAGTCAGGCTGCGACAGGCGATCCTTGATCAGACCGATGATCAGGTCGTCGGAAACCAGACCGCCGCTGTCCATCACGCTTTTGGCCTTCAGACCCAGTTCAGTCCCCGCCTTGACGGCTGCGCGCAGCATGTCACCGGTGGAGATTTGCGGGATGTCGAATTGCTTGGTAATGAACGTTGCCTGAGTACCTTTACCGGCCCCGGGAGCTCCCAGCAGAATCACGCGCATTGTTGTGCTCCTCAATTTTTATAGAGATTTCGTCGGATTCGCCTAAATGGGGCCAATCACAAAAAAATTAACTGACCCAACGGCCAAAGGCTGATCAAGATACACAGCCGATTCATACCGCACAAGACGCCAAAAGTCGCAGTAACCGGCGATAAACCAGTAGCTTGGCAACGATTGGCAGGCGGGTATGACCTGGCGCAACTTTAAAGCAATGCGCCCTCGCCGATCACCCGCACGCCGCGAGATGAAGGCTTGCACCTTCATCCGCGGGGGCAATCTCACCTTAGCCGGTGTTGCGCAAACCGGCGGCAATGCCTGCGACAGACACCAACAGAGCCTGTACCAAAGGACTGTCCAGACTCGCGTCCTGAACACGGGACCGCGCCAGCAACTCGGCTTGTAATAGATGAAGCGGATCGAGGTAGGTGTTGCGCAGGCTGATGAATTCCAGGGTTTCAGGACTGTGCGCCAGCAACTGCGACTGGCCGGTCAACCCCAACACCACGCTGCACGCCTGCGACAATAGGTCGCGCAAATGTGCACCTAAATGCTGCAGCCCCGGTTCTACCAGACGTTCGTCGTAGAGTTGCGCGATATCACTGTCGGCCTTGGCGAGTACCATCTCCAGCATGTCGATCCGCGTGCGGAAAAAAGGCCACTGCTCACGCATCTGCGCCAGAAGCGCGCCTTCGCCACGTTCGAGCGCCTTGCTCAGCGCGTCTTCCCAGCCCAACCATGCAGGGAGCATCAAGCGTGTCTGGGTCCAGGCGAAGATCCACGGAATTGCCCGCAAGCTCTCGACGCCACCCTCCCGACGCTTGGCCGGTCGACTGCCCAACGGCAGGCGACCGAGCTCCTGTTCAGGCGTTGCTTGGCGAAAATACTCGACGAACTCAGGGTTTTCACGCACCACGGCGCGGTACGCGTTGACACCATCCGCCGCCAGCTCATCCATCATCGTGCGCCAGGCGGGTTCGGGCATCGGCGGCGGTTGCAGCGTTGCTTCAAGCACGGCCGCGAGGTAGAGGTTGAGGTTCTGTTCGGCGATGTCCGGCAGGCCGAACTTGAAGCGGATCATCTCGCCCTGCTCGGTGGTGCGGAAACGCCCGGCAACCGAGCCTGGCGGCTGGGACAGAATCGCCGCGTGAGCGGGACCACCACCCCGTCCGACCGTGCCACCGCGGCCATGGAACAGCAGCAATTCAACCTGCTGCGCACGGCAGATCTCCACCAGTTTTTCCTGCGCCCGGTACTGTGCCCAGGCGGCGGCTGTTGTGCCCGCATCCTTGGCCGAATCGGAGTAACCGATCATGACTTCCTGCGGGCCGTGCAAGCGCAGGCGATAGCCCGGCAGGCTGAGCAGGTGCTCGATCACCGGCCCGGCGTTATCCAGGTCGGCCAAGGTTTCGAACAACGGCACCACGCGCATCGGGCGCTGCAGTCCGGCTTCTTTCAACAGCAGTTGTACGGCCAGCACATCGGACGCCGCACCGGCCATGGAGATGACGTATGACCCCAGCGATGCCGCAGGCGCAGCGGCCACCTCCCGACAGGTCGCCAGTACCTCGGCGGTTTCGGCGGCGGGTTTGAAATGCGCGGGCAGCAGCGGGCGCTTGTTGCTCAGCTCACGCAACAGAAACTCGATACGCGCGTTTTCGTCCCACTCGTTATAGCGCCCGAGCCCCAGATAATCAGTGATTTCGGTCATCGCCGAGCTGTGCCGCGTGGAGTCCTGACGCACATCGAGCTTGACCAGAAACAGGCCGAACGTCACCGCGCGGCGCAGGCAGTCCAGCAGCGGGCCGTCCGCGATCACGCCCATGCCGCACGCGTGCAGCGACTGAAAACACAGCTGCAACGGATCCAGCAGGTCGCGATTGTTGTGCAGCACACCTTCAGGCGCTGGCTGCGTCACGCTCAACGAGGCATGCGCCCAGTTACGGGTGGCGCGCAGCCGTTCGCGGAGTTGTTTCAGCACGCTGCGGTAGGGTTCGGCACTGTCTCCCGACGCCGCCATCAGCGCCGGGCTGGCCTGCTGCATCGACAGCTCAGCCGCGAGTTGATCGACGTCTCGCAGGTAGAGATCCGCCGCCATCCAGCGCGCGAGCAACAGCACTTCGCGGGTGACGGCAGCCGTGACATTCGGGTTGCCATCCCGGTCACCGCCCATCCATGAGGCGAAGCGAATCGGCGCGGCTTCCAGTGGCAAATGCAGGCCCGTCGCGGCATGCAAGGCGTGATCGGCTTTACGCAGGTAGTTGGGAATGGCCTGCCACAGCGAGTTTTCGATAACGGCAAAGCCCCACTTCGCTTCGTCCACCGGCGTGGGTCGAATGCGGCGGATCTCTTCGGTGTGCCAGGCTTCAGCGATCAAGCGTTGCAGCCTTTCGGTGATCTGTTCGCGCTCAAGGCGATTCAGGTCGCGATGGTCGAGGGCGGCGAGCTGCGCGGCGATGGCGTCGTATTTCTGGATCAAGGTCCGGCGGGCGACTTCGGTGGGGTGAGCGGTCAGTACCAGCTCGATTTCCAGCTTCCCAAGCTGGCGGGCCAGGGCTTCGGAGGATTGTCCGGACTGCTTGAGACGCTCCAGCAATTCCGGCAGCACGCGCGACTCGAAGGGTTGCGGCTTGCTGTCATCGCGGCGATGAATGAGCTGGTACTGCTCGGCGATGTTGGCCAGGTTCAAGAACTGGTTAAAGGCCCGTGCCACTGGCAGCAGTTCGTCTTCACCGAGGCTTTCAAGGTTGGAGCTCAGTTGCTCGGTGCTTTGCGTCGAGCCGTGGCGACCGGCCTTGGCGCTCTTGCGGATACGCTCGATCTTCTCGAGAAAATCAGCCCCATGCTGATCACGAATGGTGTTGCCCAACAGCTCACCCAGCAGGTGAACGTCCTCGCGCAATCGTGCATCGATATCAGCCATCCAGCCTTCTCCTTCAGCGTTTTTTTGTTCTGCCTTGAGTCAGTTCGATCACTCGAAACTGAACGCCCGCGTAAGTTTTGCCTCTATCTCTGTGTATAGAGCGACAAATTCATACATGCGCGCAACCCTTTGCCGCACATCTGCCGGGAGCAAGCTAGTCTCATCAGCGAACCCCACGAGGGTTCGAACATTCGCCTGAACCCGCCACCACGCGGGTGTACGAAGAGGTCTTTATGAAAATCCGTGAGCTCGCAAAACAATGGGAACAGACCGCCAAGGGTCGTCTGACCAAGACCGGCTATGCGGTTCATCTGGATGTCGAAGCCGCTGCACGGCTGGCCGCGCTGGCGGAAATGTACCCCAAGCGCACCCCGGAAGAATTAATGGGTGAGCTGATCGGTGCCGCCCTGGAAGAGCTGGAAGCCAGTTTTCCGTACATCAAGGGTTCGCACGTGGTCGCCACCGATGAAGAAGGCGATCCGCTCTACGAAGATGTCGGCCCAACACCGCGTTTCCTCGCCCTGTCTCGTCGTTTTCTGCAGGATTTGTCCGATCAGCAGGACAACCCGCAGCACTGATTACGACGTCGCTTTCAGCGCTTTGAAAAGAGTCGCGCCACCCCGTCAGCACGGGCCTGGCGCGTCTTTTTTTGTGCCAGTTTTTCAACGTCAATTTCTCACTTTGTAGAAATCCACTCAGTCAGATGGCTAAAAAACGCTGAACTATTCAAAAACTGCTCAGGTCCGAGCATTTAGCCATTACAGAAAAAGCCGACAGATGGCAGCGGATACATGACCCTGTCATCCAGCCGCCAGGCTCTTGACTGAAATGGAAAACATCGTGTTTTCAGGAGTTTCAAAATGGAGTTGACCACCATGAATATCAGCACTGCCAAAACCACGTTCAACGGCCTGCGCGGGCTGAAACTGGCCGCGCTGGCTCTGGGCACCAGCTTCCTGCTCGCCGGTTGCGCAGGCAACCCGCCCAGCGAGCAATACGCCGTCACCCAATCCGCGGTGAACGCAGCCGTTACCGCCGGCGGTACTGAGTACGCAGCGGTGGAAATGAAATCTGCCCAGGACAAGTTCAAGCAAGCCGAACTGGCCATGCAGGAAAAGAAATACGACGAAGCCCGCAAATACGCCGAGCAAGCCGAATGGGACGCTCGAGTAGCTGAGCGTAAGGCCCAGGCCGCCAAGGCTCAGAAAGCGGTGCAGGATGCTCGTCAGGGCGTCAATGAACTGCGTGAAGAAGGCATGCGCCAGGTTCAGCCGGTCAGCCAGTAACCCTTCGCCTTTCATGCATTGGCCATTGATTTAAAGGAAGAAACCATCATGCGTAAACAAGTACTGATCCCTGCCCTGCTGGCCCTGAGCGTTGGTCTGGCTGCCTGCTCCTCGCAACCTAACGTGAACCTGGAACAAGCCCGGACCAACTACTCGGCGCTGCAAAGCAATCCGAAAGCCAGTCAATTGGCGGCGCTGGAAACCAAGGACGCCAGCGAATGGCTGGACAAGGCAGACGCCGCGTATCGCAATCATGACGACGAAAAGAAAGTTGATCAGCTGGCGTACCTGACCAATCAGCGCGTCGAACTGGCCAAGCAGACGATCAACCTGAAGACCGCTGAGAACGATCTGAAAAACGCATCGGCCCAACGTGCTCAGGCGCGTCTGGATGCTCGCGATGCTCAGATCAAGCAACTGCAGAACAGCTTGAACGCCAAGCAAACCGAACGCGGTACGCTGGTGACCTTTGGCGACGTATTGTTTGACCTGAACAAGGCCGAGCTGAAATCGACGGGCCTGGTGAACGTGAACAAGCTGGCGCAGTTCCTGTCGGAAAACCCTGATCGCAAGGTGATCGTCGAGGGCTACACCGACAGCACCGGTTCGGCGACCTACAACCAGTCGCTGTCCGAGCGCCGCGCGAACTCGGTGCGCATGGCACTGGTGAAGATGGGCGTGGCCATGGACCGTGTCGTTGCGCAGGGTTATGGCAAGGAGTACCCGGTGGCGGATAACGCCAGCGCGTCGGGCCGTGCGATGAACCGTCGTGTGGAAGTGACCATTTCCAACGATAACCAGCCGGTCGCACCGCGTTCTTCGATGCAGTGATAGGGCTGATGCGGTGATCTGATTGCCGCTGCGAGTCAGAAGGCCCCGTCTGTGGATGCAGATGGGGCCTTTTTTTGTGGCAGGAAAAGGAAACGGAAAAGCAAAATCAACGCAGAAGCATCAGGTTGACGCGGTCCAAGACGCTCTGCGTCCAAGTCGACGCGGAGCGTCAATCGATGCGTTACCACGCGGAGCATGGGTACGATCAGAAAATCACTGCACCTTCTGCGGCGTTTCCTGCCCCATGCACCTCACCGCCTGCTTGCGATCATTCACCAACACTCCGGTCAGCCCCTTCTGCGCGGTATCGAACAACACCATCACCCCATCGATACACTGAGCCACCTGCGGCGCCGGCTCCAGCGCGACTTTGTAGTCCTCCCCCGGCACCGTCTTGAGCATCGTGAATTCGCTCAACTGCAACGCATCCTCAGGCTTTGCGAAGTGCAGATACCCGTAGTACCACAGCGTCCCGACGGTCAAAAAAATACAGCCAATCCCAGTCAGAATCTGCGGGATCACATTACGCTCGTCACTCATTTCGAACTCTCTGCCGGTTGCGTTTCCGATGGCGCAGAGGAAGTCTTCTTGCTCGCATCAGGATCAGGGTAATTGGGGATCTCGGCCAGACGCCGCAGGCCGTTAAAGTGTTGCGGGTCGTCCAGATACCGGACCATGACTTCACGCCAGGTCGGGTCTTCGAAGGTTTGCACATGAGGCCCCCGCGTCAGTTGCAGGACCCGTGGCAACGGTGCGGACTGATACAGGCTGATGCCGTTGTGCAACGGAACCTGCGAATCGTCGAGGCTCTGGAACAGCAGCATCGGTGTGCCTTTGAGCTGCGTAATACCATTGATGGCGCTGTCGCTGTCGGGGATCACCCACGACAACGGCCGCTTGAACGGCCACGTGAGCCACGACGTGCTCAACGTGTAGCGCGCCACTTCGCGATAGCTGGCCGGCACGCCGTCGAGCACCAAGGCTTTCACCCGAGAACGCTGTTGCGGGTGCTCGGACAGGTAATGCACACCCAGCGCGCCACCAATGCTTTGCCCCAACACCACCAGCGGTTTGCCCTGCACCTCCGGCGCCTTGTTCAGCCAGTCGAACGCCGCGTCGATGTCCTGGTACACCGCTGGCAGACTGGGGTCGCCTTCGGAATGGCCATAGCCGCGATAATCCAGCAACAGCACTTGATAGCCCTGCTCCGGAAGCCAATAGCTGCCGCTCAGGTGCCAGGCCATGTTCCCGCCGTTGCCATGCAGGTGCAGCACCGTGCCCTTGACCGGAACGCCGGCTTTCGCGGGCAGAAACCAGGCATTGAGTTTTGTGCCGTCGGCGGTGGTCAGCGTCAGGTCACGGTACGGCAGGTGGGCCTTTTCCGGGGTGAGGGGGACGTCACGCTCCGGGTAGAACAGCAGTTCGCTGCAGCCGGCGAGAAAGAGGATCGTGATGAGAGTGACGATGAGCTTCAAACGGGTTTCATCCTTGTTTTTTCGCCGTGTGAGGAGGCCTTTTTATCGCTGTACCCTTTGTAGGAGCCGGCTTGCTGGCAAATGCGGTGTGTCATTCAAATCTGATGGTGTTGAACTGACGCGTTCGCCAGCAAGCCAGCGCCTACCGGGCGGGTGCCAGATCGGTCAGCACTGATCTTGCTGTTCTTGCACCTTCGCCACCAAGCCGGTTTTTTGAAAACGCTCGGCGCTCAAAGGATATTCGAGTAATCCGCTTCGATCCGGTCCAGGCTCAAATGGTTCAGGAAGTTGGAGAAGCACATCCATGCCGACAACGCGTTCATGTCGCGGAACTGCTCCGGCAGGTATTTGGGCGGCACCACCAGCCCTTCGTCCACCAACTGGCGCAACGTGCGCATGTCTTCGAGCGTGGTCTTGCCGCAAAACAGCAGCGGCACCTGCTCCAGCTTGCCCTTTCTCACGGCCAACTGGATGTAGTTGTAAACCATGATGAAGCCCTTGAGGTAGGACAGGTCCTTGGTGAACGGCAGACCGTTGGGCACAGAGCCCCGGAAAACACGGCTGGCGTTGCCGTAGCTTTCAGGCATGCCGAAGCCCTGCTCACGGTAGAACTCGAACACCTGCAGGAAATCCGCGCCCTCTTCGGCCATGTGAATCGCACGGGTGCGGTTGGTCAGTTTGCGCAGACGGCTGGGGTAGGAGGCGAAGCCGATGACTTCCATCAGAATCGCCAGGCCCTCCTGGGTCACGGTCGACGACGGCGGCCCTTTCGCAAGAAAGGTGCAGATCGGCTGGTTCTGACCGTTCAGCGTGGTGCCCACGTGCACCAGGCCTTCGTGGACCTCCAGCGCCCGCACGTCACGCTCGTTGAACATCGCGTCGCTGCGGATCTTGATGTAATCGGCGCCCGCCGCCGCGTCCGCGACGATACCGTCGGACTCAAACACACGGATGGTTTCTTCAGCCTCGCCAAAGGTGCGATTCAGCCGGCTTTGGAGCATGGCCACCGCGTCTTTCGCCGTCAGAATCTTCGGTTCGTCCTTGAGGTCGCCGCGCCCGGCGATGTTGTTCAGGTAATCGGACAGCATCAGGCCAAGGTCGGCCAGCGTCGGATCACCGGCATGAAACGCATCGGACGCCGCGCCATACAGCTCTTGGGAAATGAGGCCAAAATCCGGTGTGCCACGGGCCTCGAGCATCCGGATGACCATCCGGTACTCCTTGCACATGCGCCGCATGATCTGCCCGACCGGGTTGAACTGCCCCAGTTGCCGGGTAATGTCGCGCTCGATGTTCTGGAATTCCAGTTTCAATGCGCCGGAGTCAAAACCCAACGGGCGATTCTCGTAGTAGGCCCGATCGATCTCGGGCATTTGCTTGCCCTTGGCGGAAAGAAAATTCTTGCGGATGCTGTCGTCCCACTTCACCGCATCCAGTACCCGGATCGGCGTTTGCGCGAACACGATACGATCGGACAGCGTGCGAATGGTCTGCTGGTAATCGTCCACCCAGTACCCCTTTGATTGACCTTTAGCGCTATTTGGTCATGCGCTGATATTGAGCTGCTTTGAGAAAGACGTCGGAATTGGCGGTGTCGTCCAGATAGGCGAACACCTTGTCCATGGAGGTGGTGATCAACACGCCGTCACCCTTCTCGGTTTCAATCGCCTGGCCTTCGAAGGTCTTTTGCTCGATCAGTTGCTGCATCCGTTCCAGGTCCAGGTCATAGACGTCCAGTTCGTCGGCCGCGTTATCGTTGTCGACCAGGTCGAAGCCGGCGATGACGTAATTGGCCCCGTACTTTTCAGGCAACGCCGCCGACACGTACCAGCGGCTGCCATGGCGCGACACCGTGAAGGTGTACTCGTCGCGGTTCTTGCGATCCCCCTTGCGGTAGCTGACAGCCTTGTACTGATTGGCCCCGGCGCGGCTGATTTCCAGCTCCAGCGGCTCGCCCCAGGCGTTTTTGCTGGTCCAGGTGCCGAGCAGTTTCGGCGGCGCGGTGTCGCGCGTGGGAATCGGGTCCTTGAAAGTCACCAGGCATCCGCTCAACAGCGCGAACGACAAGGCGAGCAAAACGCTCCAGACTTTCATCGCTTCTCCTGAAAGTGAGCCCTCGACACCGAGCCCTGAAATTATGCGTTGCAGCCCGTCATGGGCTTGGCGGTGCCCAGCACCAGATGCATCTGGCGGGTAAGAATAGCGAGCATTTCTTCGTCTGCGTGGGGACGTGGTCCCTCGAGCAAGCCCTGATATTCCATCCGCCCGATAATCCCCGTCAACACTTGCGCATCCACTTGCGGTTGGGCCGAGCCCATGACCTCGAGAAACTGGGCGCTTCCCTGCAACAGAATCTGCTGGTGCGCGCTGACCAGAGGCGCCAGTCGCGGGTTGATCAACGCTTCGAGGCGGAAGGCGTGCTCGGCGATCAATTGATCGCGGCGCGTCAGCAACTGATGGCGCACGTAGTCCAGGGTCATGCGCGCAATCTCGTCCGCCAGCCGCGCGCGGGCATCGGCGCTGCCGTCGTTGCGCGCGACCATTTCGCGCAGCAGGGTTTCGGTGTTGGTCCACAGCTTGGCCATGTAGGCCGCGCTGCGTTCGACGTATTGGGCGAAGGCATCGGTGAGCAGGTCGTCGATGTCCTTGAAGTAATAAGTGGTGGCCGACAGCGGCACTTGCGCTTCGGCGGCCACGGCGCGGTGCCGGACGGCCCGCACGCCATCACGGATGAGAATGCGCATGGCCGCATCGAGAATCTGCTGTCGGCGCTGTTCGCTTCCCTGTCGGCTCGCCTTGCGGCCTTGATACTGAACACTCTGTGCGACGGCCGTGGCAAGGCCAGCGGCTCCCTTTTGAGCGATCGTACGATTCACGACAGGTTTTCCTCTTTGAATGACTGGCAGGCGCGGAGCCTGTAGGAGCGTGGCTTGTCCCGCGATCGGCGGGGAACCCGTCGTAAATCCTGAGCACACGGTTTTCCTGTTACACCGCATTCGCCGGTTTTGCGACGACTGCGTCGCCGATCGCGGGACAAGCCACGCTCCTACCGTTGGCCTGCGTGACTGTAATGGACAAAAAAAAGCCGCCCTGCTCAGGCGGCTTGTTTTAAAGCGCTTATGCTTGCGGCCGCATGTGCGGGAACAGGATGACGTCGCGGATCGACGGCGAGTTGGTCAGCAGCATCACCAGACGGTCGATACCGATGCCCTCACCCGCTGTCGGCGGCATGCCATATTCAAGGGCGCGAACAAAGTCGGCGTCGTAATGCATGGCTTCGTCGTCACCTGCGTCCTTGTCGGCCACCTGTGCCATGAAACGCTCGGCCTGGTCTTCCGCGTCGTTCAACTCGGAGTAGGCGTTGGCGATTTCACGGCCACCGATGAACAGTTCGAAACGGTCAGTGACGTTCGGGTTGTCGTCGTTACGACGGGCCAGCGGCGACACTTCGAACGGGTACTGGGTGATGAAGTGCGGCTGCTCCAGCTTGTGCTCGACCAGCTCTTCAAAAATCATCACCTGCAGCTTGCCCAGACCTTCGAAGCCCAGCACCTTGGCGCCGGCTTTCTTGGCGATGGCGCGAGCCTTGTCGATGTCGTTCAGGTCTTCGGCGGTCAGGTCGGGGTTGTACTTGAGGATCGAGTCGAACACCGACAGACGCGCGAACGGTTCGCCGAAGTGGAACACCTTGTCGCCGTACGGCACGTCGGTGCTGCCCAGAACCAGTTGAGCCAGTTCACGGAACAGCTCTTCGGTCAGGTCCATGTTGTCTTCGTAGTCGGCGTACGCCTGGTAGAACTCCAACATGGTGAATTCAGGGTTGTGACGGGTCGAAACGCCTTCGTTACGGAAGTTGCGGTTGATCTCGAACACTTTCTCGAACCCACCGACAACCAGCCGCTTGAGGTACAGCTCAGGCGCGATGCGCAGGAACATTTCCATGTCCAGGGCGTTGTGGTGGGTTTCGAACGGCTTGGCCGCCGCGCCGCCAGGAATGGTCTGCAGCATCGGCGTTTCGACTTCCAGGAAGTCGCGCTTCATCAGGAAGCTGCGAATGTGCGCAATGACCTGCGAACGCACGCGGAAGGTCTGACGCACGTCTTCGTTGACGATCAGATCGACGTAGCGCTGACGGTAGCGTTGCTCGGTGTCGGTCAGGCCGTGGTGCTTGTCCGGCAGCGGACGCAGCGACTTGGTCAGCAGACGGACGCTGGTCATTTCGACGTACAGGTCGCCCTTGCCGGAACGGGCCAGGGTGCCTTCGGCGGCAATGATATCGCCCATGTCCCAGGTCTTGACGGCGGCCAGGGTGTCTTCGGACAGTGTCTTGCGGTTGACGTAGACCTGAATGCGACCGGTCATGTCCTGAATCACCATGAACGAACCACGGTTGAGCATGATGCGACCGGCAACCTTGACCGGAATCGCCGCCTCGGCCAGCGCTTCCTTGGTCTCGTCCGCGTACTGTTTCTGCAGGTCGTTGCAGTAGTTTTCGCGGCGGAAGTCATTCGGGAAGGCATTGCCCTTGGCGCGCTCGGCAGCAAGCTTTTCCTTGCGCAGGGCGATCAGGGTGTTTTCTTCCTGTTGCAGGGCTTGCGGGTCGAGTTGTTGGTCGCTCATGTCTTTTGATTTTCCATCACAGGTTCGTTGCTTCTTGCCACAGGCAAGGGATCACGGGCCGGTCGCGGTAGAAGGATGCGCCGTACCCGTAACAGTGGTGTCGCGTTTACAGCCCCTGTTTGAGGCTTGCTTCGAGGTAGCCGTCGAGGTCGCCGTCCAGCACCTTGTTGCAATCGCTGCGCTCAACGCCGGTACGCAAGTCCTTGATGCGCGAGTCATCGAGGACGTACGAACGAATCTGGTGACCCCAGCCGATGTCCGACTTGGTGTCTTCCAGCGCCTGGGACGCCGCGTTGCGCTTCTGCATTTCCAGCTCATACAACTTGGCCCGCAGCATTTTCATGGCGGTGTCCTTGTTCGCGTGCTGGGAGCGCTCGTTCTGGCAGCTGACCACGGTGTTGGTCGGGACGTGGGTGATACGCACCGCCGAGTCAGTGGTGTTGACGTGCTGACCACCCGCACCGGACGAGCGATAGGTATCGATTCGCAGGTCAGACGGGTTGATGTCGATCTCGATGCGGTCGTCGATCTCAGGGGACACGAACACCGCCGAGAACGAGGTGTGGCGGCGGGCGCCGGAGTCGAACGGGCTCTTGCGGACCAGGCGGTGCACGCCGATCTCGGTGCGCAGCCAGCCAAAGGCGTACTCGCCCTTGATGTGAACCGTGGCCCCCTTGATGCCGGCGACTTCGCCTTCGGACAGCTCCATGATGGTCGCGTCGAAGCCGCGCTTGTCGGCCCAGCGCAGGTACATGCGCAGCAGAATGTTGGCCCAGTCCTGAGCTTCGGTACCGCCGGAGCCGGCCTGGATATCGAGGTAGGCGTTGTTGGGGTCCATTTCGCCGCTGAACATGCGACGGAATTCGAGCTTCTCCAGCGACTCGCGCAGGCGATCGATTTCAGCAACGACGTCGGCGACAGCCCCTTCGTCATCTTCTTCGACGGCCATGTCCAGCAAGTCTTTGGCGTCTGTCAGACCGGAACTCATTTCATCGAGGGTTTCGACGATCTGTGCGAGCAGAGAACGCTCACGACCCAGTTCCTGGGCGTACGACGGGTTGTTCCAGACAGCCGGATCTTCGAGCTCGCGGTTTACTTCGGTCAGACGATCATGTTTGTGATCGTAGTCAAAGATACCCCCGAATGGATTCGGAGCGCTCGGACAGGTCCTTGATGCTGTTTAGGATCGGGTTGATTTCCATGGTAGGCAGCACTCGCAGGCGAAATTTTCAAAGCCGACGAGTATACCCCAGCTCCCGCCCTGATGGCAGTCCGTTGGGCAGGGTCAGAGAGGATCAATGCATTCTCTGGACATCTCAAAAAATGGGTTGGGTGCCCAGCTTCCAGGTGCAGTCCATTCTGTAGGAGACGTCGGAGGTTACGACGGCAGCGAAGGCGGCGGGGCGGTCTCTATCGAGGTCAGCTGCAGACCGCATTCGCCACTGTCGTAACCTCCAGCAGCTCCCACAGTGCTGCGCACGTCCATTGATCGGTATCGGATCAGCCCACCACCACCTGATTGCGCCCATTGTGCTTGGCCGCATAAAGCCCCTGATCAGCGCTCTGGATCACTTGGCGGCTGTGGCTGCCGACCTGCGGCACCACGGTCGACAGGCCGATGCTGACGGTCAGGCTGGCACCGTCGCTGGGTGCGATATGAGGGATGTTCATGCCGGCCACGGTCTGGCGCAGTTTCTCGGCCAGCAGGCGTGCGCCGCCTGGTGAGGTATTGGGCAGCACCAGCGCGAACTCTTCACCGCCGTAACGGGCGGGCAAATCGGAAGGACGGCTGCAGCTGGCACGGATCGCCTTGGCGACCTGACGCAACGCTTCGTCCCCCTCCAGGTGACCGAAATTGTCGTTATAGGCTTTGAAATAGTCGACATCGATCATCATCAACGACAACTGCGTCTGCTCACGAATCGCCCGGCGCCACTCCAGTTCCAGGTATTCGTCGAAGTGGCGGCGATTGGACAGCCCGGTCAGGCCGTCGGAGTTCATCAGGCGTTGCAGCACCAGATTAGTGTCCAGCAACTGCTGCTGACTGACCCGCAGCGCGCGGTAGGCTTCGTCACGCTGGAGCAGGGTCATGTAGGAGCGCGAGTGATAGCGGATACGCGCGACCAGCTCGATGTTATCCGGCAGTTTGACCAGGTAATCGTTGGCACCGGCCGCGAACGCCGCGCTCTTGATCAGCGGGTCTTCCTTGGTGGAGAGCACGATGATCGGAATATCCCGGGTGGCCGGGTTGTTGCGGTATTCGCGCACCAGCGTGAGACCGTCCAGACCCGGCATGACCAGATCCTGAAGGATCACCGTCGGTTTGATCTGGATCGCCTGAGCGATGGCCTGATGCGGGTCGGCGCAAAAGTGAAAATCGATGTTTTCTTCGTTCGCCAGCCCACGCCGGACTGCCTCGCCAATCATCGCCTGATCGTCGACCAGTAACACCATGGCAGCGTTTTCGTCCGTGGCGTTTACATCGTCCAGCTGCAAATCATGCATTCAAGGTCTCCTGGTCACAGGCGGGCTGTGAAATCACCTGGAAATTCATTGGGTGAATACCTCGGTCAAGCGAGGCGCTATCGTGTCCAGCGGGCGAATCTCCTTGGCGGCGTCAATTGCGGCTGCCGCTTTGGGCATGCCGTACACCGCACAGCTTCGCTGGTCCTGGGCGATGGTGAGGAACCCGCGCTGACGCATCAGCTTGAGCCCCTGTGCGCCATCGCGCCCCATCCCCGTCAACAGAACACCGACTGCATCACCGTTCCAATAACTGGCCACGCTTTCGAAAAACACATCGATCGAAGGCCTGTAAATCTCATTCACCGGCTCTGCCGTATAAGCCAGCGTGCCGTTCTTCAACAGACGAATATGGTGGTTGGTGCCCGCCAGCAGCACGGCGCCGCTTTGTGGCGGCTCACCGTCACGGGCCAGCCGCACCTGCAACCCCGAAGAGCTGCTCAACCACTGTGCCATCCCGGCGGCAAACACTTGATCCACGTGCTGCACCAACACGATGGCGGCCGGAAAGTCCTGAGGCAGCGCCTTGAGCAGCACTTCCAGCGCCGCCGGCCCACCTGCGGACGAACCAATAGCGACCAGACCCTGACGCTGCGAGGCTTCGCGCAACGGAGCCGGTGTAGGACGCACGCGGCTGTCACGCTGACCAATGAGCCAGCCTATATTAAGAATCTTGCGTAACAAAGGCGCGGCAGCATCCTTGGGGTTGCCCGCACCGATCGCCGGGGTGTCCACGACGTCCAGCGCACCGTGGCCCATGGCCTCGAATACCCGGTGGACGTTCTGTTCACGGTCCACCGTCACAATCACGATGGCGCACGGCGTCTCGGCCATGATGCGGCGGGTGGCCTCCACGCCATCCATCACCGGCATGATCAAGTCCATCAGGATCAGATCCGGGGTCAGTTCGGCACACCGTTCCACCGCCTCGGCCCCATTGCTGGCGACCCACACCACCTGATGCGCGGGCTCGAACGCCAGCGCACGGCGCAGCGCTTCGACCGCCATGGGCATGTCATTGACGATGGCGATCTTCATCCTTGCGCATCTCCTATCAACTCAACGACCGCGTCGAGCAACGCGTCGTCATGGAAACTGGCCTTGGCCAGATAATAGTCGGCACCGGCGTCGAGTCCTCGACGGCGGTCTTCCTCACGATCCTTGTATGACACCACCATCACCGGCAATGACTGCAGGCGACTGTCGCGACGCAGCAATGTCACCAGTTCGATACCGTCCATGCGCGGCATGTCGATGTCGGTGATCAGCAAGTCAAAATCCTCGGCGCGCAACGCGTTCCACCCGTCCATGCCGTCCACCGCCACCGCTACGTCATAGCCGCGCCCCAGCAACAATTTGCGTTCAAGCTCGCGCACGGTCAGCGAATCGTCGACCACCAGCACGCGTTTGCGGGCTTGATTATCCGCCTGACGATTGCGCCGATCGATACGTTCCAGGCGTCCGGTATTCAGCAATTTTTCAACCGAACGCAGCATGTCCTCGACGTCGATGATCAGCACCGCAGAACCATCGTCAAGCAACGCGCCCGCCGAGATGTCCTGAACCTTGCCCAGGCGGGGATCCAGTGGCAGCACCACCAGCGTACGCTCGCCGATAAATCGCTCCACCGCCACGCCGTACACCGCGTCGCGCTCTCGGATGACGACCACCGTGAGCACGTCTTCGTTGTGCTGACTGGCCGGGCGATTGAGCAACTGACTGGCCGCGACCAGCCCGACATGACGCTCCTCGTGCCAGAAGTGCTGACGGCCTTCGAGCTGCACGATGTCATCGGCCTGCACGTCACGCATGCGTTCGATGTGCGCCAACGGGAAAGCATAGGCCTCACCACCGACCTCCACCACCAGGCTGCGCACCACCGACAGCGTCAGGGGGACTTCGAGATGGAAGCAGCTGCCCTGCCCCGCCTGCTGGACCAGTTCGACACCTCCCCGCAGCTGCCGAACCATGTGCTGCACGGCATCCAGCCCGACACCCCGGCCCGAGACTTCGGTAACCTTGTCGCGCATGCTGAAACCGGGCAGGAACAGGAAGCTCAACAACTCTTCCTCGCTCAACTGCGCCGCCGTTTCCTCGGGCGACAACTTGCGGTCGATGATGCTGCGACGCAGGCGTTCAAGATCGACCCCGGCGCCGTCATCGATCAGTTCGACCACCAGCAGCCCCGCCTGATGCGACGCCCTGAGCGTTATCAATCCCTCCGCGGACTTGCCGCTGGCAAGTCGCTGCTCGGGTGATTCGATGCCGTGATCGACCGCGTTGCGCAGCAAATGCGTCAGCGGGGCCTCGAGTTTTTCCAGTACATCGCGATCGACCTGGGTCTTCTCGCCTTCAATCTCCAAACGCACCTGTTTGCCCAGAGAGCGTCCAAGGTCGCGAACCATGCGCGCCTGCCCGACCAGGACGTCCGCAAACGGACGCATGCGGCAGGCCAACGCGGTGTCGTACAGCAACTGGGCACGCTGGGTCGCCTGCCAGCCGAACTCGTCCAGATCGGAGGTCTGCTGAATCAACAGGTGCTGCGCCTCGCTCAACAGACGCCGGGCTTCTTCGAGCATCTTTTGCGCATCGGGATCGACACTGGCATCGAGCAAGGCTTCCAGGCTGTCGAGCGCACGGCTGGCACCGCTTTGCGACCGTTTGACCCGCTGCATGGCGGTCAGGTACGGCTTCAGCCGCTGCGTTTCAACCAGCGACTTGCTCGACAGGTCGAGCAGGTTATTCAAGCGCTCGGCGGTCACTCGCAGCACGCGCTCGCCACCCTCGGCAACACGGCGCTCACTGCGGCGCCCGGGCTTCGACGGCGCGGAATCGTCTTCGCTTTCAGTCGGCGTGGAAGACGTTGAGGGCACCGGCAATAACAGATCGGCGGGCAGCGGTTGCGCCGACAGCGGTGCGCTCAACGCCGCAGGCCCCAACGCAGACTGAACGGACGCCACCAGCGACTGAGCGTTGGCGAGCAAAAGATCGTCCATTGAGGGTGTGGCGCTTGGCGCAATGACCGCGTGGCGCACACCGGGCTTGATCAGGTCGGTCATCAGCGCGACATAACCGTCGACATCGCTTTGTCCAACGCTGCTTTCGCCTGGCGTGGCAATGCGCATGAGCATGTCGGTGCCCATCAACAGCGCGTCGATGTGCTCGGGCTTGAGGTGCAGACGCCCTTCCTGCGCCTCCACCAGACAATCTTCCATGACGTGGGAAACACTGACGCCGGCATTGACCCCGACGATCCGCGCCGCGCCCTTGAGCGAATGCGCTGCGCGCATGCAGGCTTCCAGCTGATCCGCCTGCGTGGGGTTGCGCTCAAGCGCCAGCAAGCCTGCGCTCAGGACCTGGGTCTGGGCTTCGGCTTCCAGGGTAAACAGTTCGAACAACGAAGCGTCGCGCATCTGATCGGGCGTCATGTCAGGCTCCGGTTCACTGCCGACAACAGGTGTTCTTCATCCAGCAACCGCAGGCTGCGATTTTTCCACTGCACCACGCCTCGGGTGAACCGGGCGTTGCTGTTCTGCGCGGGCGCCGAGGCCGAATCCAGCAGCCGCGCCTCGATGGCGTGAATTCCGTCCACTTCATCGACCGGCACCACCACCGGCCCGCCCTCGGCCGAGACGATCAACATGCGCGGCATGATGCGCGCCGACGTCGATGGGGGCAGCGAGGTGTCCAGTCCGAGCAGCTCGACGAACGACAGGCACGCGACCAGCGCGCCTCGCACGTTGGCAACGCCCAGCAGCGCGCGCGAGCGTTGATGCGGAAGCGAGTGAATGGTCTGCACCGGCGAGACCTCGACCAGGCAGCGCGTCGGCAGGCCCAGCCACTCTTCCCCCAGACGAAACACCACCAGGGAGCGGGTCTGGACGTCACTGGCCAGGTCCTCGCCCTGCATCGACACGCGGTGCTCCTGAGCCAACGCATAGCGGTCGAGCAATCGTGTGGCCGCCGCCGAATACACCGAACAGTTGCGGCAATGGATGTGCTCCACCAGCAATGGGCATGAGCGGTCGCCATGAATGCCGATCCGGTTCCAGCAATCGTCGATGGCCTGAGCGTCGTGGCTCACCAGTTCACTGTGTACGCCGGTCATCGATTACGTCCTTCTTTGTTCACGCCACGCGCTGCACGTTCCTGCAAACGGCGAGCGCCCGCCGCGTCGCCCTGAGCCGCCAGCAACGCCGCCAACTGCGCCAATGCTTCGGGGTGCTGAGGCTCGAGGTACAACGCCTTGCGGTAAAACCCTTGTGCGCCCGACACGTCACCTCCGACTTCGCTGAGCAGCCCCAGCCAATAGAACACTCGCGCCACCGGCTCGTAGCGCTTGAGGTATTGATCGCACGCCGCTTTTGCCTCGGCACTCTTGCCTTCGTTGGCAAGACGCCTGATGTCGTCGAGCAAGGTGGCGGCTTCGCCTGCGGCAGCCGACGGTGGCATCGTCGCGCGGGGCACGGGTGGAGCCGGTGCAAACGGGCTTACGCTGCTTCTGATCCGCGCAGTGGTCGGCGGTATCGGCTTGACCAGACGTGACGATTCAACGGGCAGCGGCGGAGCGACCGGCGTCGCGGTCACCACAGTGAGCGGATCGGGCAGCGGGTCGGCACGATGGCGAAAGGCGAACGACTGGGCGATGCCGATCGACGCCATCCCCATGCGACCGAGCAGGCTGCCCTCAGCAGGTCCGATGAACAACACGCCGTCATCGCGCGTCATGCGCTTGAGCGCCTCGAAGCCACGCTTCTGGGTGTCGACGTCGAAATAGATCAGCAGGTTGCGACAGAACACAAAATCGTAGGCCGACTGCGCGACGAGCAAGGTCGGATCAAGCAGGTTCCCGGCTTGAAAACTGACGCGCTCGCGAACCCGATCCTCGACGCGATAGCCCTCATTGACCTGACTGAAGTAACGCTCGCGAAAACCGAGGTCAGAGCCGCGAAACGAGTTTTTGCCGTATACGCCCTGGCGCGCGCGCTGCAAGGACAGCGGGCTGATGTCCACCGCCTCGACCTTGAACTGCTGCGGTTGCAGACCGGCATCGAACAACGCCATGGCAATCGAGTAAGGCTCTTCACCCGTCGAGCAGGGCAGGCTGAGGATGCGCAGCGGTCGCACGCCGTTGAGCTGCGCCAGACGCGCAGCGGCCAGCTTGCCCAGCGTGCCGAAAGACTCCGGGTAACGGAAAAACCAGGTTTCGGGCACGATCACCGCTTCGATCAGCGCTTGCTGTTCTTCTGCCGAGCTCTGCAGCAGTTGCCAGTAGGCGTCATGGTCCACGGCCCTAGCGCTCGTGCAGCGCTGGCGCACCGCGCGTTCGATGATGGCCTCGCCAACGGACGCCACGTCCAGCCCGATGCGGTGCTTGAGGAACGCGAAGAAACGCGCGTCTTCGCTCATGACGTCGCCTCGAACGATTCAAGGCTCAACGGCTGGGCCGGAAACAGCAATTCACGCACAGCATCGGTCAGCAAATCCTGCACGCGAATCCACTGCAGTAAACCCAGGGCGTCTTCACGCACCGGGCCAAGGTACGGCGCCTGCCGGTTGTCCAGGCCGTACGCTTTGAACTCATCCGGGGCGCAGCGCAGGGTTTCGGTGGCCTGCTCAAGAATCAGCCCCAGCCACTGCGGCGCGCGCTCGGCGCTGACGCGGTAGTTCACCAGCACCAGACGAGTGCTGGTGCGTGACTGGGCAGGTTCACCGAAGGTCAAAGCGCTCAGGTCGATGACCGGCACCACCGCACCACGATGAGCAAACACCCCCGCCACCCAATGCGGCGCCTGAGCAATGGGTTTAAGCACCAGCCGAGGCAGCACTTCGGCGACTTCCGTCGCTTCCAGCGCATACCGTTCCGTCCCGATGCGAAACAACAGGAACAGCTTGTTCTTCGGCAACACGACCGTGCTGCGCTTGGCTGAATGCTCGATCATGGTCCCGACTCAGACCTTGAAGCGCGAAACGCCGCTGCGCAGTCCCACCGCGACCTGGCTCAGCTCGTCGATGGCGAAACTGGCCTGGCGCAGGGACTCCACGGTCTGGCTGCTGGCATCGCCCAGCTGCACCAGGGCCTGATTGATCTGCTCGGCACCGGTGGCTTGCGCCTGCATGCCTTCGTTGACCATCAACACCCGGGGCGCCAGCGCCTGCACCTGGTGGATGATCTGCGAAAGCTGCTCGCCGACCTGCGTCACTTCGAACATCCCCCGCCGCACTTCTTCGGAGAATTTGTCCATGCCCATGACGCCCGCCGACACCGCCGACTGGATCTCACGCACCATCTGTTCGATGTCGTAGGTCGCCACGGCGGTCTGGTCGGCAAGACGTCGCACTTCGGTCGCGACCACGGAAAAACCACGGCCGTACTCGCCGGCTTTCTCGGCTTCGATGGCGGCGTTGAGGGACAGCAGGTTGGTCTGGTCGGCCACCTTGACGATGGTCACCACCACCTGATTGATGTTGCCGGCTTTCTCATTGAGGATCGCCAGCTTGGAGTTGACCAGGTCGGCCGCGCCCATCACCGAATGCATGGTGTCTTCCATGCGCGCCAGCCCTTGCTGTCCGGAACCGGCAAGAATCGAGGCCTGGTCCGCAGCGGAGGTGACTTCTGTCATGGTCCGGACCAAATCGCGCGACGTGGCGGCGATTTCACGGGAGGTTGCACCGATCTCGGTGGTGGTCGCGGCGGTTTCCGTGGCGGTCGCCTGCTGCTGTTTGGAGGTGGCCGCAATTTCGGTGACCGACGTGGTGACCTGCACGGACGAGCGCTGCGCCTGGGACACCAGTGCGGCCAGTTCGGTGACCATGTCGTTGAAACCGGTCTGCACGGAACCGAACTCATCGTTGCGGTCCAGCTTCAGACGGCTGCTCAGATCACCCGTGCGCATGGTGTCGAGAATCCGCACGATGCGGTTCATCGGCGCCAGAATCGCGCGCATCAGCAGCAAGCCGCAACCGGCTGCCACCAGCACGGCAACGATCAGCGAAATCCCCAGGGTGATCTTTGCACTGGAAACAGCGGCCTGAATATTGTCGGACGACCGATCAGCGTTGAGCTTGTTCTTGGCGCCCAACGTATTGAGCACCTTGCGACCTTCAGACCACACCGGCGTCAGTTGCTCGGCGAAAATACGTTGCGCCAGCGGGAAGTTGTCACTTTGATAGGCGGCAAGAACGCTATTGAGCACCAACCCATAACGCTCGCGCAATTGCAGGAAATGGGCAAAGTCACTGCGATCGTCTTCTTCAAAAATGCTCTTCTGATAGTTCGCAATTTGCGTTTGCAGACGGTCTTCGAAATCTTTGTATTCATCTTCTTCAGTACTGCTGAGGCTGCGCCCAGTGCCCTCGACCAGCAACTGTTGGGTGCGCACGTAACTTTCCGCCCAAGCGCCTCGCACAGTGCCGCTGTAATAGACGCCAGGCAGCGCATCCAGTCGAACTTCATCGCCGCTGTTTTCAATGACCCACAGCCGATTGAACGCCACAACGACCATCAACAGCATGATGGTGATGATTACCGCAAAGCTCGCCAAAATACGTTGACGCAACGTCCAGTTCTTCACAGTCAGCCCTCAAGAGTTCAACACCGGCAGATACCGGGTTCAAGAAGCGGACCACAGACGGCCCGAAGCGAGCGGAGTATAGCCTAGTGCCTTACCAATTAACCGGGCTGTTTCCGACATAGATAACGCGATAACGCACAGATATATCAGAAATATCTGACACGCTATCGGCATGTGGGAGGATTGCTTGATGGCAGGCGCCCAGGCGTTATCGGGAGCACTGAATCACCTTCGAACCTGTAGGAGACGTCGGAGGTTACGACGGCAGCGAAAGCGTAGTGTCAGGCAACCCATCTACCACTGAAGCCATTCGTTCGCTGCCGTCGTAACCTCCGACGTCTCCTACAGGGAATCGGGTGTCTGTTACTGCTGAGATTGCCGCACCTGGTTTTCCAGTTCCTGCTTGAGCCCTGGCTCAATCTTCAACTGCTTGGCGAGTTCATCCAGATACGCGCGCTCCATGAAGTGCTCTTCATCGACCATCATCACGCTGGCCAGGTACATCTCGGCGGCGATTTCCGGGGTGCGCGCGGAACGGGCGACGTCGGTCGGGTCCAGCGGCTTGTTCAGCTCGACGTGCAGCCATTGCTGCAAATCACTGTCGCCAGTCAGGCGAGTAAATTCGCCTTCGATCAACTGTCGTTCGTTTGCATCGACGTGCCCGTCGGCCTTGGCCGCCGCCACCAGCGCTCGCAGGATGGCCTCGCTGTGTTGCTCGACCTGTGCAGGAGGCACCCGGTCAACGGTCTGCAGCTCGATCTGTTGCGAGGCGCCTTGACCTTGATTGGCCTGCCAGTTGCCATAGGCCTTGTACGCCAGGACGCCTAACGCGGCCAGACCGCCGTAGGTCAGCGCCTTGCCTCCGATCTTGCGCGCGCTTTTGTTGCCCAGCAGCAATCCCATTGCCCCGGCTGCCAGCGCGCCGCCTCCCGCGCCCGAAAGAAACCCGCCAAGGTTGCCGCCGCCTACTTTGCCCAGCAAATCGTTGAGGCCGCCTTGCGCGCCCTTCCCCTGCACGCTTTTACCGTGAGAACCGGAGGGCGCCGGCCCGCCTGAGGCGTTCTTCAGCAGGTCCTGGCCGGATTTCAACAATTGATCGAGCAAGCCACGGGTGTTCATAAGAAAGCTCCTGAAAACGGAAGAAATCATTCGACTCGCAGGGTAAGACGAAGTCGGCAAACCGGGCTTTCAGGTGTGCTTCTGAATGTTGCCGCCTCCATAGACGTCGCTGGCGGCCCCTCAGGAAAAACGATATACAGTCGTTCAATTCTAAAAAGCCAAGCGAGCCGGTGCCCTCATGATGACGCTACGCCAGATCCGTCACTTCATTGCGGTCGCGGAAACCGGATCGATCTCGGCGGCCGCCCAAGCGGTGTTCATCTCTCAATCGACGCTGACCCTGGCCATTCAGCAACTGGAAGAAGAGATCGGGGTCAGCCTGTTCAGCCGTCACGCCAAGGGCATGACCCTGACCCACCAAGGCCACCAGTTCCTGCGTCAGGCCCACCTGATTCTTGCCACCGTCGAAAACGCCAAGCGCAGCCTGCAGCAAGGCGCCGATCAGGTGGCCGGGCAGTTGATCATCGGCGTGACGAGCCTGGTCGCCGGTTACTACCTCGCAGACCTGCTGACCCGTTTTCAGCGCGCGTACCCCAACGTGGACATCCGCGTGATGGAGGATGAGCGGCCTTATATCGAACATCTGCTGGTCAGCGGCGAAATCGACGTCGGGGTATTGATTCTGTCGAACCTGGAAGATCGCCACGCACTGCAGACCGAGGTCCTGACTCACTCACCCCACCGCCTGTGGCTGCCGGCGCAACACCCGTTGCTGGAGCACGACAGCATCAACCTGGCCGACGTCGCGCGTGAGCCGCTGATCCAGCTCAACGTCGATGAAATGGGCACCAATGCCCAGCGCGTCTGGTCACGCGCCGGGCTGCAACCCAAGGTCACGCTGCGCACGGCCTCGACCGAGGCGGTCCGCAGCCTGGTGGCCGCCGGCCTGGGCGTGTCGATCCAGCCGGACATGACCTATCGCCCGTGGTCGCTGGAGGGCGACATCATCGAAGCACGCCCGATCGCGGACCTGACCCAGACCCTGGACGTCGGCCTTGCGTGGCGGCGGGGCACTGCGCGTCCCTCGTTGGTCGACCCATTTCTCAGCGTGGCCCGCGAGCAACCGCATCCAGGGCGCAGGCCATCTATTTAATCGAACGCTGCATTCAGTATTTAGAATTTGTCGAGCCCTGGAAGCCGCACTAGGCTCTGAGGCTTGGGAACTGAGTTGTTTCCGGATTTTGCGGAGCGCCGCAGCGCCGGATCTGTGGGAGCGAATTTATTCGCGAGACGCCCGTACAGCCGGTAGAGACAGGTCGCCGTGTGCATCTATCGCGAATACATTCGCTCCCACAGTTATCCAGCGCTGCGCCCGACAACGGCGACACGTTGGCTACGCGCCATAAATAACAAAGCATCGACACAAGGAAGCTCGAACAATGGCTGGCGCAGCAACCCCACACACCACAACCGCTCAACTGTTCACCTCTTTGCTGATCGACGGTGAACTGGTCGCGGGTCAGGGGTTTGTCGAACCGATCCTTAACCCCGCCACCGGCGAGGTATTGACCCACATTGCCGAAGCCAGCACCGAGCAGGTCGAGACTGCCATTCTGGCGGCCAACCGCGCTTTCACCGGCTGGTCGCGCACCACGCCACAACAACGCTCGAATATTCTGTTGAGCATTGCCGATGCCATCGAAAAAAACGCTGACCATCTGGCGCAACTGGAATCGCTGAACTGCGGCAAACCCCTGCACCTTGCGCGTCAAGATGACCTGACCGCCGCTGTCGACGTGTTCCGCTTCTTCGCCGGCGCCGTCCGTTGCCAGACCGGCCAATTGTCCGGCGAATACGTACCGGGCTACACCAGCATGGTCCGCCGCGACCCGATTGGCGTCGTTGCATCGATTGCGCCGTGGAACTACCCGATCATGATGGCTGCCTGGAAGATCGCTCCGGCGCTGGCGGCGGGCAATACGCTGGTGTTCAAACCCTCGGAACACACACCACTGTCCATATTGGCGTTGGCGCCGGTTTTCGCCCGCCTGCTGCCCAACGGTGTGATCAACATTCTCTGCGGCGGCGGTGAAGGGGTCGGCAGTCACCTGGTCAGCCACCCGAAAGTGCGCATGGTCTCGCTGACCGGCGATATCGTCACCGGCCAGAAAATCCTCCAGGCTGCGGCCAAAACCCTGAAACGAACGCACCTCGAACTGGGCGGCAAGGCGCCGGTGATCGTCTGCAACGATGCCGACATTGCGGCGGTCGTCGAGGGTGTGCGCACCTACGGCTATTACAACGCCGGCCAGGACTGCACGGCCGCGTGTCGCATCTACGCTCAGGCCGGTATTCACGACAAATTGGTCGCCGAGCTGGGTGCTGCGGTCAGCAGCCTGCGATTCGCCGGCAAGCGCGATGCCGACAACGAGATCGGCCCGCTGATCAGTGTGCGTCAGCGTGATCGGGTCGCCAGCTTCGTTGAGCGTGCGCTGAGCCAGCCCCATATCGAACGCATCACTGGCGCCGCGGTGCACTCAGGCCCTGGCTTCTTTTATCAGCCGACCTTGCTCGCCGGGTGCAAGCAAGGCGATGAGATCGTCCAGCGAGAAGTGTTCGGCCCGGTGGTAACCGTCACCCGCTTCGACGAATTGTCCCAGGCCGTGGAATGGGCCAACGACTCGGAATACGGCCTGGCCTCGTCGATCTGGACGCAAAACCTCGACAAGGCCATGCAAGTCGCCGCGCGTTTGCAGTACGGCTGCACCTGGATCAACAGCCATTTCATGCTGGTCAGCGAAATGCCCCATGGCGGCCTGAAACGTTCGGGCTACGGGAAAGACCTGTCGAGCGATTCGCTTCAGGACTACAGCGTTGTCAGACACATCATGGCCCGCCACGGCAGCGATCTGCCGTGAACAGCAGATGCCACATCGGCTACAACTAACACCGCTACGCTAATAAGAGCTTGAAACAAGCACGCCGCACCGAGTCACCGTTCAAAACTGCCCCGACCATAATTTGAAAAAGAGGGAACCCCCATGTCAGTGCAAAAGACCGCGCTCCTGAGCGCTGTGATCACCGCGTTGTTCGCCAGCGGCACCTTGCAGGCGGCTGAAACGCTCAAGGCTGTCGGCAACGGCGAAGGCCAGCTGGATATCGTGGCGTGGCCGGGCTACATCGAACGGGGCGAAAGCGACAAGGCCTATGACTGGGTCACCGGCTTCGAACAGGAGACCGGGTGCAAGGTCAACGTCAAGACGGCGGCGACCTCTGACGAGATGGTCAGCCTGATGACCAAGGGCGGTTATGACCTGGTGACGGCATCGGGGGATGCGTCGCTGCGTCTGGTGGCCGGCAAGCGTGTTCAGCCAATCAACACCGACCTGATTCCCAACTGGAAAACCCTCGACCCGCGCCTGAAAGACGGCCCGTGGTACACCGTCAACAAGCAGACTTACGGCACGCCCTACCAATGGGGCCCGAACGTGCTGATGTACAACACCAACGTGTTCAAGACGCCGCCGGTGAGCTGGAGCGTGGTGTTCGAGGCGCAGGACCTGCCGGACGGCAAGCCCAACAAAGGCCGCGTCCAGGCCTATGACGGCCCGATCTACATCGCCGACGCAGCGCTGTATCTGAAAACCGCCAAGCCGGAATTGAAAATCGAAGACCCGTACCAGCTGACCGAAACCCAGTACAAGGCCGTGCTCGACCTGCTGCGCGCCCAGCACCCGTTGGTGCACCGCTACTGGCATGACGCAACCGTGCAGATGAGCGACGTGAAGAACGAAGGCGTCGCGGCCTCCAGCTCCTGGGGCTACATGGTCAACGGCCTGGTCGCCGACAAGCAGCCAGTCGCCTCGACCATCCCGCAGGAAGGCGCGACCGGTTGGGCCGACACCACCATGTTGCACGCCGACGCCAAGCACCCGAACTGCGCCTACAAGTGGATGAACTGGTCGCTGCAACCGAAAGTCCAGGGCGACGTCGCCGCGTGGTTCGGTTCACTGCCGGTGGTGCCTGAAGCGTGCAAGGCCAGCGAGCTATTAGGTGCCGAAGGCTGCGCCACCAACGGCTTCGACCTGTTCGACAAGATCGCCTTCTGGAAAACCCCGCAAGCCGAGGGTGGCAAGTACGTGCCGTACAGCCGCTGGACCCAGGACTACATCGCGATCATGGGCGGGCGATAAGGCAGGGAGGTGTCGGCTGACTCCGGTCTCCGGCACACCGCAAAACCTGTAGGAGCGCGCTGGCCCGCGAATGCGATCTGTCTGTGACATGGAGGGTGCCTGACACACCGCCATCGCGGGCAAGCGCGCTCCTACTTTTGATCGCTCCACGCTCCGCGTGGGAACGATCATCCCAGTGACGGCGTTCTTTCAGATGTCTGCATTTTGATGCACCCGGCGAACCCGCTGCGACGGCGTTCGCGTTCACTTGAGGTTTCACCATGACCCTTGCAGTCCAGTTCACCCACGTTTCCCGTCAGTTCGGCGAAGTGAAAGCCGTTGACCGGGTTTCCATCGACATCAAGGACGGCGAGTTCTTTTCCATGCTGGGCCCGTCGGGCTCGGGCAAAACCACTTGCCTGCGCCTGATCGCAGGCTTTGAACAACCCAGCGCCGGTTCGATCCGCATCCACGGCGAAGAAGCCGCCGGATTGCCGCCCTACCAGCGCGACGTCAACACCGTGTTTCAGGATTACGCGCTGTTCCCCCACATGAACGTGCGCGACAACGTGGCGTATGGCTTGAAGGTTAAAGGCGTCGGCAAAAGCGAGCGCCTGGCGCGTGCCGAAGAGGCCTTGAGCATGGTCGCCCTGGGCGGCTACGGCGATCGCAAGCCTGTGCAACTGTCGGGCGGTCAGCGCCAGCGCGTGGCACTGGCCCGTGCGTTGGTCAATCGGCCTCGTGTTCTGTTGCTCGACGAGCCCCTCGGTGCCCTCGACCTGAAGTTACGCGAGCAGATGCAGAGCGAGCTGAAGAAGCTGCAACGCCAGCTTGGCATCACCTTTATCTTCGTGACCCACGACCAGACCGAAGCGCTGTCGATGTCGGACCGTGTCGCCGTGTTCAACAAGGGCCGCATCGAGCAGGTCGACACCCCGCGCAATCTGTACATGAAACCGGCGACCACGTTCGTCGCCGAATTCGTCGGCACCTCCAACGTGTTGCGCGGCGAACTGGCGCAACAGCTGAGCGGCACACCGAACGCCTTTTCCATTCGCCCGGAACACATCCGCTTTGCAGAAGGCCCGCTGGCGAGTCATGAAATCGAGATCAGCGGCCTGCTGCACGACATTCAATATCAGGGCAGCGCCACGCGCTACGAGCTGAAACTGGACAACGGCCAGACCCTCAGCGTCAGCCAGGCCAATACCCAATGGCTGGACACCAGCGCGCAGCACCAGACCGGTCAGCGTATCTGCGCTCGCTGGGCACGCGAGGCGATGATCCCGCTGGCCGACACCGTTACAGAGGCCCATTGAGATGAGCCAGACACTCGCCCATTCGGCGCCGATGTCAGGGCAAACCCTTCTGCGGCGCTTTTCCAATCTGCTGTACCGACGGCCGAACCTGTACCTGTCGCTGCTGCTGATCCCGCCGCTGCTGTGGTTCGGCGCGATCTACCTCGGCTCGCTGCTGACGCTGTTGTGGCAAGGGTTCTACACCTTCGACGACTTCAGCATGACGGTCACGCCGGACCTGACCCTGACCAACTTCGGCGCGCTGTTCAACCCGGCCAACTTCGACGTGATCCAGCGCACGTTGAGCATGGCGATTGCCGTGTCCATCGCCAGCGCCATCGTCGCGTTCCCCATCGCCTATTACATGGCGCGCTACACCACGGGCAAGACCAAGGCGTTTTTCTACATCGCGGTGATGATGCCGATGTGGGCCAGTTACATCGTCAAGGCCTATGCCTGGACGCTGCTGCTGGCCAAAGGTGGCGTCGCTCAGTGGTTCGTTCAGCACCTGGGCCTTGAGCCGGTGTTACAGGTGATTCTGGGGATTCCCGGTGTCGGCGGAAGCACCTTGTCGACCTCGCACCTAGGGCGCTTCCTGGTGTTCGTCTACATCTGGCTGCCCTTCATGATCCTGCCGATCCAGGCCTCGCTGGAGCGCCTGCCACCGTCGCTGCTGCAAGCCTCGGCCGACCTGGGCGCCAAGCCTCGGCAGACGTTCATGCACGTGATCCTGCCGCTGTCGGTGCCAGGCATCGCTGCGGGCTCGATCTTCACCTTCTCGCTGACCCTGGGTGACTTCATCGTGCCGCAACTGATCGGCCCACCCGGCTACTTCATCGGCAGCATGGTCTACGCCCAGCAAGGCGCCATCGGCAACATGCCCATGGCGGCGGCCTTCACCCTGGTGCCGATCGTGCTGATCGCCATCTACCTGTCCATCGTCAAACGACTGGGGGCTTTCGATGCGCTCTAAACCTTTCGTGAAGCAGGGCGACCAGGCCTCCTGGGGTCTGAAGATCGCGGCGTGGGGCGGGCTGGTGTTTCTGCATTTCCCGATCCTGATCATCTTCCTGTACGCCTTCAACACCGAAGACGCCGCGTTCAGCTTTCCGCCGCAGGGCTTCACCCTGAAGTGGTTCAGCGTGGCGTTCTCACGGCCTGACGTGCTGGAGTCGATCAAGCTGTCGCTGCAGATCGCCTGCGTCGCCACGCTGATTGCCATCGTGCTCGGCACGCTGGCCTCGGCGGCGCTGTATCGACGCGACTTCTTCGGCAAGGACGGCATCTCCCTGATGCTGATCCTGCCGATCGCCCTGCCCGGCATCATCACCGGCCTGGCGTTGCTGTCGGCGTTCAAGACGCTGGGCATCGAGCCGGGGATGTTCACGATCATCGTCGGTCACGCGACCTTCTGTGTGGTGATCGTCTACAACAACGTCATCGCACGTCTGCGCCGCACCTCTCACAGCCTTATCGAAGCCTCGATGGACCTGGGTGCCGACGGCTGGCAGACCTTTCGCTACATCATCATGCCCAACCTCGGCTCGGCGTTGCTGGCCGGCGGCATGCTGGCGTTCGCGCTGTCGTTCGACGAAATCATCGTCACCACTTTCACCGCAGGCCACGAACGCACGCTGCCGATCTGGCTGCTCAACCAACTCAGCCGCCCACGGGATGTGCCCGTGACCAATGTGGTCGCGATGCTGGTGATGATCGTGACCATGCTGCCGATTTTCGGCGCCTATTACCTCACCCGAGGCGGGGAAAGCGTGGCCGGAAGTGGCGGGAAATAACCAAAGTGAGGCCGCGTGGCAGATCCCGCTCCCGGCCTGGAATACATACAACTGTAGGAGCGTGGCTTGTGTCTGGGCCGCATTCGGACGATCGGCCGGGAACCGGTCGTAAAACCTGCTAATGCGGTGTGTCAGCAAAACCGCGGCGCGTGATTTTGCGACTGCTGCGCAGCCGATCGCGGGACAAGCCACGCTCCTACATAGACTGAGTCATTCAGGAGAAAACAATGCAAACCAAACTGCTGATCAATGGCCAACTGGTCGCCGGCGACGGTCCCGCCCAGCCGGTGTTCAACCCTGCGTTGGGCCGGGTGCTGGTGGAAATCAACGAGGCCACCGAAGGTCAGGTCGACACCGCCGTGCGCGCCGCCGATGCCGCGTTTGAAAGCTGGTCGCAGACCGCGCCCAAAGACCGCTCGCTGCTGCTGTTGAAACTGGCCGACGCCATCGATGAAAACGCCGAGGAACTGGCGAAGCTGGAATCGGACAACTGTGGCAAGCCGTACCACGCCGCGTTGAACGATGAGCTTCCGGCCATCGCCGATGTGTTCCGCTTTTTCGCCGGTGCCAGCCGCTGCATGAGCGGCTCGGCCGCCGGTGAATACCTGCCCGGTCACACCTCGATGATTCGCCGCGACCCGGTCGGCGTGATCGCGTCCATCGCCCCGTGGAACTACCCGCTGATGATGGTCGCCTGGAAAATCGCGCCAGCGCTGGCCGCCGGCAACACTGTCGTGCTCAAACCGTCCGAACAAACACCGTTGACCGCGCTGCGTCTGGTGGAACTGGCCAACGATATTTTCCCGGCCGGTGTACTGAACCTAGTCTTCGGTCGCGGCCAGACCGTGGGCAACCCGCTGGTGACCCATCCGAAGGTGCGCATGGTGTCGCTGACCGGGTCCATCGCCACCGGCTCGCACATCATTTCCAGCACCGCCGACAGCGTCAAACGCATGCACATGGAGCTGGGCGGCAAGGCGCCCGTGATCATTTTTGACGACGCCGACATCGATGCTGCGGTGGAAGGCATTCGCACGTTCGGCTTCTACAACGCCGGGCAAGACTGCACCGCCGCGTGCCGTATCTACGCGCAGAAAGGCATCTACGAGCAGTTCGTGCAGAAGCTCGGCGAAGCGGTCAGCAGCATCAAAGTGGGTCAGCAGGACGACCCGGAAACCGAGTTGGGGCCATTGATCACCGCGCAGCATCGCGACCGGGTGACGGGCTTTGTGGAGCGTGCGGTCGCGCAGTCGCACATCCGCCTGATCACCGGTGGCAAGGCCATCGAAGGCAACGGTTTCTTCTTCCAGCCGACGGTCATCGCCGACGCCCAGCAGGACGATGAAATCGTACGCCGTGAAGTGTTCGGCCCTGTGGTTTCCGTGACTCGGTTTGACGACGAGGCGCAGGTACTGGGTTGGGCCAACGATTCGGATTACGGCCTGGCGTCGTCGGTCTGGACACAGGATGTAGGCCGTGCCCATCGCCTGTCTGCCCGCCTGCAATACGGCTGCACCTGGGTGAACACGCACTTCATGCTGGTCAGCGAAATGCCGCACGGCGGGCAGAAGCTGTCCGGCTATGGCAAGGACATGTCCATGTACGGGCTGGAGGATTACACCACCGTGCGGCATGTGATGTTCAAGCACTGACGCAGAACCACCGTAGGAGCGCGCTTGCCCGCGAAAGCTTTGCGTCAGTCAACGCATGATCGTTCCCACGTTCCACGTGGGCATGCAGCCGGTGACGCTCTGCGTCACACAAGGGACGCAGAGCGTCCAGGGAGGCGTTACCCCTCGGAGCGTGGGAACGATCAAGAGCTTTGCACTCAAGAACGCTTTAACCGCAACTGCTTTTAAAACAATAACCACCGACCGGGTTGTGCCCAAGTGCACCGCCACGGCCTCGGCCATCCGAAATCTGCCGATTTCCTGGAGAAACACGATGAGCAGCATCCCCGTTCCACCGGCCGCCGACAGCGATGCCGAACAACTGAGAAAGTTGGGCTACACCTCCAACTTCAATCGCAGCATGAGCCTGTGGGAAAACTTTGCGCTGGGCTTCACTTACCTCTCGCCCGTGGTGGGCGTGTACACGCTGTTCGGCCTGTGTCTCGCGGCGGGCGGACCACCGATGTTCTGGGCCTATCTGCTGGTGGGAATCGGCCAGATGCTGGTGTGCCTGGTGTTCGGCGAAGTGGTTTCGCAGTTCCCGATTTCCGGTGGTGTCTATCCATGGGCGCGCCGCCTGGTCGGCAAACGCTGGGCGTGGATGGTCGGCTGGGTCTACGCCATCGCCCTGTGCGTAACCATCGCCGCCGTAGCGGTCGGTGCCGGTCCTTATCTGGCCGCGATGCTGGGTTTTGAACCGAGCGCCAACACCAACATCGTCATCGCGCTGGTGCTGACGCTGTTCGCCACCGTCGTCAACCTCAGCGGCACCAAGGTGCTGTCACGCATCGCGATGTTCGGCTTCCTCTGCGAACTGATCGGCGCCGTGCTGGTGGGCGGGTATCTGCTGATCTTCGAGCGTCATCAGCCGCTGAGCGTGTTCTTCAACACCTTCGACATCCGCATAGACGGCTCTTACCTGCCGGCGTTCCTCACCGCATCGCTGGCCGGGATGTTCCTGTACTACGGTTTCGAAGCCTGCGGTGACGTGGCCGAAGAGACACCGAACCCAAGCAAGCAGATTCCCCGTGCCATGCGCATGACCATCTGGATCGGTGGCGCCGCTGCGATGTTCGCGTGCCTGGCACTGATCCTCGCCGTGCCGGACATGAACGCCGTGATCAATGGCACCGACAAGGACCCGGTCACCACCATCCTGAGCATGGCCTTCGGCGTCACCGGCTCGAAAGTGGTGATGGGCATCGTCATGGTGTCGTTCATCTCCTGCGTCATCAGCCTGCAAGCCGCCGCCAGCCGGTTGCTCTACGCCTATGCGCGGGACGAAATGATCGTCGGCAGCGACCTGCTCAAACGCATCTCACCCACTACGCAAGTCCCGGTCGCCGCGCTGTTCGTTTCCGGCGTGGTGCCCGCCATCATCATCTGCCTGGGCTTTGTCCTGCAGGACGCCGTCGCCACCATCGTCAGCTTCGCGGCCATCGGCATCTACCTGGCCTTCCAGATGATCGTACTTGCCGCCCTGTTCGCACGGATGCGTGGGTGGATTCCAAGCGGCCAGTTCAGCCTCGGTAAATGGGGCTGGCCGGTGAACCTCGGCGCGCTGATCTACGGCGTGCTCGCCATCATCAACATGGCCTGGCCACGCACACCGGACGCGGCCTGGTACATCAACTACTCTATGGTTCTGACGACTGTGATCGTCATCGGCCTGGGCCTGGTGTACATGTGGATCGGCAAACCGTATGACCACGGGACTGCACCTGCGGGTGATGCGTGGAAGCGCAACCCATGAACGCGTGGTACCTGACCTGACAGAGCCGCCGTAGCAGTACGACAACCGACGGTGGAGGTTTTGAAATCGCCGCCGTCGACAGGTCGAACAGCCGCTCCCCGGACTCAAAACACGTTCAATCGCGCCTCTCAGAGAAATGATTAGAATTTGATATCACTACGCAACCCCTGCGCTTCCCAATGGTCAACAGATCAGACGCTGCTCTGGATCGGTCGAGGCTTTTTTGCTATTCGTATGAGTAACAAAAAGTCCTCAATACGTTCCTTTCACCCTTCAACTGGATATGAAAGGTGGGGATTTTCTCCGTCCGGCTCCGTACACTGATTTCCCCCTGACTGGAGCTTGCCTCGTTGACCAGATACCCGCGCTTCCCCGCAGGCGACAGTGAAGCGGGTCGTGCCCTGACGGCAATCGACTGGAGCACGACGACGTTGGGCCCGATGCAAGCCTGGCCTGCCGCGTTGAAGATCCACTTGAACCTGATCCTCAATTCACCGGAGTCGATGTATCTGCTCTGGGGCCCCGATCTGCTGTTTTTCCACAATGACGCCTACGCACCGATTCTCGGGCCACGCCTCAACCAGGCAATGGGCGCACGCGTGGACGAGCTGTGGTCGGACGTGTGGAGTCAGGTCAAGCCTTATGCGGAGGACGCCCTGCGCGGCATTCCCTACGAATGTGAAGATCTGCCATTGACGATGGCCCGCTACGGTGAGACCGAGCACACGTGGTGGTCATTTACGTTTTCGCCGCTGATCGACGAAAACAACGAGGTGGTCGGGCTGTTGTGCGTCACTAACGAAACCACCCGTCGCGTGCTCGATCAGCGGGCGCTGAAGGCCAGCGAGCAAAGCCGTCTCGACCTGATTGCCGACCTGGAGCGCAAGGTGATCGAACGCGCCCATCAACGCGGCCTCACGTGGCAAGTCAGCCCGGACCTGTTGTCAGTGATGACGTCGCAGGGGCATTTCGAAACCACAAACCCTGCCTGGCGACAGACCCTCGGCTGGTCTGAGGATGAACTGTCCGGATTCACGTTCATTGATCTCCTCCATCCCGACGACGTTGCGCGAAGCCAGGTAGCACTCAACACGCTGTCGAGCAACCACCCGGTGCTCAATCTGGAAATCCGCTACCGCCACAAAGATGGCCGCTATCGCTGGCTGTCCTGGGTCGCGGTGCCAGAAAGCGGCAAGCTGTATTGCAGCGCCAGGGACATCACCACCGAAAAACAACAGGCCCAGGCACTGCGCACCGCCGAAGAAGCCCTGCGCCAGTCACACAAAATGGACGCCGTGGGGCAACTCACTGGCGGCTTGGCCCACGACTTCAACAACTTGCTGATGGGGGTCAGCGGCAACCTGGAGCTGCTGAAGAACCGTGTCGCCAAAGGCCGCACCGAGCATCTGGATCGCTACATCGACGCGGCGCTTGAGGGATCGCGTCGGGCAGCGGCGTTGACCCACCGCTTGCTGGCCTTTTCGCGTCGGCAAACCCTTGATCCGAAACTCACTGACGTCGATCACCTGGTCGACGGCATGGCCGAGTTGATTCGCCGTACGGTTGGGCCGTCCATTGCCATGGATGTGCTCGCAACCCGGGGGTTGTGGTCGACTTTGGTGGACCCTCCTCAGTTGGAAAACGCGCTGCTCAACCTGTGCCTCAACGCCCGCGATGCGATGCCCGATGGCGGGCAATTGTTGATCGAAACCAGCAACAGGCATCTTGATGCGGACGAAGCACGAGCCCTTGATCTGTCTGCCGGTGACTACGTGGCACTGTGCGTCAGCGACAACGGCAGCGGCATGACCGATGAAGTCCTCAAGCGTGCGTTCGACCCGTTCTTCACGACCAAGCCCATCGGTATGGGCACCGGTCTTGGCCTGTCGATGATTTACGGTTTTGCGCGACAGTCCGGTGGCGGCGTCCACATCGACTCCACGCCAGGACGAGGCACGCGCGTGTGCATTTATGTGCCGGCGTGCAACGAGTCAGCCCCCATCGCCAACGATCCACCGGATCACCGGGAGTTGCCCGATCGCACAGCGGGCGGCGAAACGGTGTTGGTGGTCGATGACGAACCTGCCGTACGGGCACTCGTGGCCGAGGCCCTGACGGATCAGGGTTATCGCGTACTGGAGGCTGACCGCGGCGCCGTGGCGCTGGACATCCTGCGAACACGGCAGACGATTGATTTGCTGGTTTCAGACGTCGGATTACCCGGCGGCATGAACGGCCGACAACTGGCCGATGCCGCGCGCTCGCTGCGACCCGGCCTGAAAGTCCTGTTTGTCACCGGCTACGCGGAAAACGCCGCACTGGGCAACGGTCAACTGGAGCCCGGCATGCATGTGCTGACCAAACCGTTTTCGATTCCCTCTCTGAGTGAGCGGGTGAAGGGACTGCTGGAAGAATAAGGCCCGGCCTTGGCTGACGGATGAAGCCCGTGGAAGCCGGCTGGCCGACTCCCACGCCTCGGGAACAAGCAGGTGCCTGGACGTTGATCAGTCGCGCAAATCCGACTCGTGAATGGGCTGGTCACGGTGCGTTGCGCGCTGGTATTGCGCCGGCCATACCGCTTTGCGCCCTCCCAGATCGTCGTCGGCATGCAGCGGCCAATACGGATCGCGCAACAGTTCACGCGCCAGCAGAATCAGGTCCGCCTGTCCTGTGCGCAGAATCGTATCCGCCTGGAACGGCTCGGTGATCATCCCGACCGTCCCCGTCGCAATCCCTGACTCACGGCGCACACGGCCCGCAAATTCCGTCTGATACCCCGGCCCGACCGGGATCTCGGCATTGGCCGCCGTGCCGCCAGACGACACGTCGATCAAGTCGACGCCCAGCGTCTTCAAACGCTTGGCGAGTTCGACCGTCTCGTCCGGATTCCAGCCGTCTTCCACCCAGTCCGTTGCCGACACGCGCACGAACAGCGGCAGCTCTTGCGGCCACACCTCGCGCACGGCCTTGGTCACTTCCAGCGTCAGCCGGATGCGATTTTCAAACGATCCACCGTATTGATCACGTCGCTGGTTGCTCAATGGCGACAGGAACTGATGCAGCAGATAGCCGTGCGCCGCGTGTATCTCCACTACTTTGAACCCGGCGGTCAGGGCACGTTTGGCGGCGTCGACGAAGGCCTGGATCACGGTCTGGATCTGGTCCTCTTCCAGTGGCGTCGGTGGCGTGTGCTGCGGGTCGAAGGCAATCTTCGACGGACCCCACGGAATCCACCCGCCATCCTCCGGTTTGATGCTGCCGTGCTTGCCCAGCCACGGACGCCAGGTGCTGGCCTTGCGCCCGGCATGGGCGAGTTGAATACCGGCGACGGCGCCCTGGGCGGTGATGAATCGGGTAATGCGTTGCAGCGGTTCGATCTGATCATCGTTCCAGATGCCGAGGTCTTCCGGGGTGATGCGACCGTCGCGGGTCACCGCCGCTGCCTCGGTGAAGATCAGCCCCGCACCGCCAACGGCACGGCTGCCGAGGTGGACCAGATGCCAGTCATTGGCAAGACCGTCGACGCAGCAGTACTGGCACATCGGTGATACCGCGATGCGATTCAGAAAGGTCAGTTGGCGAAGGGTGTAAGGTTCAAGCAGCAGGCTCATGGGCACCTCTCAAGTCGACGTAAAGGTTCCTTTGTTATGAACCTAGAGCCTAGTCGACAACCCGAGAGAAGTTCAGGTTCCTGCTGCCGTGCATCGGGAGCCTCAGCGCGGCGAAATGTGCGCCACCATCAGTTGCACGGTTTCGTTGCCACGGAATTCGTTCAGGTCCAGCTTGTAGGCCAGCTCGACCCAGCGAACCGTCGGGTTGGGCCACACGTCGCGGTCGACGCCGAACGCGATGCCGTCGAGCTTCACCGTGCCACATTCGGTCTTGAGCACCATCTTCAGGTGCCGCTCGCCCACCACGCGCTGCTCCACCAACTGGAACACGCCGTGGAACAGCGGCTCCGGAAAGTGCTGGCCCCAGGGCCCGGCATTGCGCAAGGCGCGCGCCAGCTCCAGGTGAAACTCTTCAACCGCCAGCGTGCCGTCCGACAGCAGGCGTCCGGTCAGGTCCTCTTCGTTCAACTGACGGCGCACTTCGGCATCGAACGCCTCGGCGAATGCCGGAAAGTTCGCTTCCGGCAAGGAGAGGCCGGCTGCCATCGCGTGGCCACCAAACTTGCTGATCAATTCGGGATGCTTCGCGGCCACGGCATCCAGTGCGTCACGAATGTGAAAACCCGGCACCGAACGCGCCGAGCCTTTCAATACGCCCTCGCCCGCACTGGCAAACGCGATGGTCGGCCGGTGATAACGCTCTTTCAGCCGCGAAGCGAGGATGCCGATCACGCCCTGATGCCATTCAGCCTCGAACAGGCACAGGCCAAACGGCATCGATTCCAGGGGCAAATCCTTGAGCTGGGCCAACGCCTCACGCTGCATGCCCTGCTCGATGGATTTGCGGTCCTGATTGAGCTCATCCAGTTGCACCGCCATTTCCCGCGCCTGCGTCTCGTCGTCGCAGAGCAGGCATTCGATGCCCAGGCTCATGTCATCCAGCCGGCCGGCGGCGTTCAGCCTGGGCCCAAGGATGAAACCCAGATCGGTCGACGTAATGCGCGACGGCTCGCGGCGAGCGACTTCGAGAATCGCCCGCAAACCGGGACGCGCACGACCGGCGCGGATACGCATCAGGCCCTGATGCACGAGGATTCGATTGTTGGCGTCCAGCGGGACCACGTCGGCCACACTGCCCAGGGCGACCAGGTCCAGCAACTCACCGAGGTTGGGCTGGGCACGGCCATTGGCCTCGAACCAGCCCATGTCACGCAAACGCGCGCGCAGGGCCATCAACACGTAGAACATCACGCCCACGCCAGCCAGCGCTTTGCTCGGGAAGGTACAACCGGGCTGGTTGGGATTGACGATGGCGTCGGCAGCCGGCAACTCGTTGCCCGGCAAGTGGTGATCGGTGACCAGCACCTGCAAACCCGCGGCCTTGGCGGCAGCGACGCCCTCGACGCTGGAGATGCCATTGTCCACGGTCATCAACAGATCAGGCTGACGTTCCAGCGCCACCTGAACGATCTCCGGCGTCAGGCCGTAGCCGTACTCGAAGCGGTTCGGCACCAGATAATCCACATGGGCCGCGCCCAGCAATCTCAGGCCCAGCACACCGACCGTGCTGGCCGTGGCGCCGTCCGCATCGAAGTCGCCGACGATGAGAATGCGCTGGCGCTGCTGCAAGGCCGTCACCAGCAGGTCCACGGCCGCATCAATCCCCTTGAGCTGCTGATACGGAATCAGCCGCGCCAGCCCCTTATCCAGCTCATCCTGCGACTGCACGCCGCGAGCCGCATAAAGGCGGGTCAACAAGGGCGGCAGGTCGCCCAGAAAAGGCAGGGTGTCGGGCAACTGGCGTGGTTCGATGCGCATGCGGGTTCCGCTGATGTTCTTTTGTTGGAGCTGATGGGGTGTCGCGTCGGGAGGTCGGCGATCAGCCGCGCTCGCCCGCCAACCACTGCAACTGCACTTCATGCTGACCGCGATCGTCGGTCACGAAAATCGTGCCTTCGCTGATCATCACATCCCACTTGATCACCCGTGGCATGTCCTTGGCCAGCGTCTCCAGCACGTCCTGGGGAACGGCGGCGATGTTGACGTTCTTCAGATTCTTCACAGCCGGTACGACCTTGCCTTCCCACACGCGCAGACTGCCGTAAGCCAGCAGACTGGTGCGCTCGGTACGACGCGAGCACCAGGTCAGGCGGTCAGCGTCGGGCTGGCCGACTTCGATCCAGTGCAGCACGCGATCGTCCAGGCTCTTTTCCCACAACGCAGGCTCATCCACGTCCGACAGGCCACGTCCGAACGACAGATGCTCGTTGTACCAGAACGCGTAAGCCAACAGGCGCACGGTCATGCGCTCTTCCGTTTCAGAAGGGTGGCGCGCGATGGTCTGTTTGACGTTTTCGTAAACCCCACGATCGAGGTCGGTGAGGTTCAGTTCGAATTTGTAGGTCGTGGACGGCTGGGCCATGAACGGGCTTCTAAAGACAGGAAAGGCGCCAAGTCTACCCGATGCGGGACCGTTGAACGAACGAACTCGACGGTCGCCTCGACCCTGCCCGCAAATTCACTCTGCCGCAGGCTCCGTGCAGTGCTTTACTGATCCGAAGGTGACGAGTGTTAAACAAATGATCCACAACGCCGATACCTTACTGCGAGACCCTCTAGCATGAAGTATTCAGAGCGGCCCGTTGCCGACGTCTGCTGTCGATCCGCCCAAGGCGATCGAGGGTGCGTTGTCCTCGGACTCAGTCAGTTTTTTCGGGAATTACATCGACGGATGGTCAATCGTTACCCGCTTTTCCACAAAGCCGGGCTTGTGCTCCTGCTTGCCACCTCGGTATTGGGCGCGACACCGGGAACCGCACACGCCAAGGAGACGCTGACCTGGCTGTTACGTGATTTTCCGCCACTGACGATCTTCACCGGCCCGCAAAGCGGTCAGGGCGCGATCGACAAGCTGATGCCCGAACTGATTGCGCGAATGCCCGAATACAATCACCAGATCATGCACGTCAACCGGGCACGCGGGACGCAGATGCTTCAGGACCCTGACGTTTTCGCCTGTGACCCGACCCTGCTGTGGACCCCGGAGCGCGAAAAAACCATCCTGTTCTCGATTCCCGCCTATGCCACGCCCGGCAATGGCGTCACCATCGAACGCAGCAAAGAGGCGCTGTTCACGCCGTTCCTGGACGAAGACGGCCATCTCGATCTCGCCGCCCTGCTGGCGAGCAACACGGTCAAGGTCGGCATCGTCGCCGAACGCAGCTATGGGCCGGTGGTGGACAAGATCCTTCGCGCTACCCCGCAGCCCGACATCCTGATCCTTCACTACGGCAACGCCGCCGTGGGCAGCATGCTGCAAATGGAACGCATGAACCGTTTCCAGGCCATCATCAGTTACTGGCCAGAGGCGCGCTATCACGCCCAGCAGCAGGGCATCCCTCTGACAGAACTTGAGTTTTTCCCGGTCAAGGGCGCCCCCAAATACCAGTTCGCGCACATCGGCTGTTCAAAGACTGACAAGGGGCGCGCAGCCATGGAGATCATCAACCGGGAAATGCGCGTGCTGCGCAGCACCAGGCTGATTGGTTTCTACGCGGAGTGGATGGTCAAGAAAGAAGAGTACCTGCGCGATGCCCAGACGTTTTTCGACGAACCGCCGAAGTGAAACGTCAGCCGGCGACCGAGTGGCTGTCTGGCGGTCAGGCAAAAAGAAACCCCGAGCAGCGGGGAGACTGCTCGGGGTCAACCGTGGTCCTTCTTGGACCCGTACGGCAGGCAACATAAACACCGGAGCACAATGCCTGCGCCTGCCGTAACTGATAGGAGCCTACTGAATCGATAAGGTTCCCCGCGGCTCAGACAAAAGCCCGACCTGCAGTGAAATTGTTGACCTGTGTCGCATTTCGCATGGCCGCGATGACACACGGTTCAATTCGCCCTTCGGCAACCATCAGATCACGGTGAAGCCCGTCGACCACATCCGTCAGTTGGCGCTTGTCACACAACTGCGCAGCGGAATACATGCGTTCGATCACAATCGCACCGGCTGCATTTCTCAGCGTCACCAGACGCTCGCCATTTACACCCGCAGCGCCCAGGCTTGCCTGATACGGTGCCAGTGCTTCGCTTAGCAGTAAGCTGATATTTTCCATCCGGATCACCACTCAACAGTTTGAATGCAAAGGTGCTTATCAATGACCATCGGCGGAACCGGAAAGTTCTTTTGTGCCGTGAGTTGGGTGATTGCTGCAACCTGGTCACTGGAGCATGCCTGCCGGATGTGACAGAAAGAATTCAGTATCCTGACGCCCGGGGCAGAGCCTTCAGCTCATCCCAAGACCGCGACGAATACCGATAACGGCTGATTAACTTCGTCGTTCTGGATGTGGCGATAACGACCAATGGCCTGACGAACCGAATACCGGCAAGGCGTGATACGCGCCACATAATCGGTGATCAGCGCTGTAGAAGAGACTTGCTCTTCCCGACATATCGGGTGTTCCTTGCACATGCGCATCGACAACTCCTGCAACAAGACGACTGGCCTTGATTCTCGGCCGGAACCGTCTACAGGCATTTAGGACGCGTCCGAAAATCAATCAGGCCGGACTCAGAGGAAAAGCCACGATGGCTACCGACAATCGACCGTTGCGCATCATCCTGGCGGACGATCACCCGATATTCCTCATTGGTCTGAAGGTGGTGATCGAGCAGAACGAGCGCGCCAGGGTGATCGCTCAAGCCAGTGCCCCGGACGAACTGCTGGACAAACTCCGCGAGCACCCCTGCGACCTGCTGGTGACCGACTTCATGATGCCGGTTCAGGATCAAAATGACGGATTGCGGTTGCTTGAGCGGATTCGACGCGAGTACCCGGCGCTGCCGATCATCGTGGTGACCATGCTCAACCATGCAGGGCTGTTTCGCTCGATGCTCTCGCTGAAGATCCAAGGGCTGCTCAGCAAGGCAAGCATGGCCGACGAGCTGCCTGCGGCGATCAACAGTGTCAGCCATGGCAAATCGTTCGTTGCCGATTCCGTCCAGCGCAGCCTGCTGGAAGCAGCGGATTACGGTCCCGACACGCTGGTCGCCCTGCAGGACCTCTCGCCTCGAGAGCTGGAGGTCATCCGCTTGCTCGCCGCCGGTAAATCGGTCGGGGCCATTGCCGCGCAGCTCAACCGCAGCAAACAGACCGTCAGCGCCCAGAAAGTCAGCGCCATGCGCAAGTTGGGGTTGGCCAACGATGCGGCCTTGTTCATTTACGTGCAGGAGCACGGTCTGGTCTGACCGTGTCGAACGGCAGGACCCGCTCAGGATTGCGCTCAAGCACCTGAAGCCAGTTTAGAAAGTCGGCCTCCGGCATCGGTCTGGCAATGAAATAGCCCTGTATAACGGGGTGACCGAGCATCAACAGCGCCTCATAGTCGTCGGCGGTTTCTACGCCCTCGACCACCACATCCAGCGCCATCTTCTGAGCCATGAACAACGCCCCGCCGACGATCGCCGCTTTACGTCGGTCGTCGGCAAGGCCGCGCACGAACTCCGCCGGAATCTTCAACTCGCTGAACGGCAACTCAAGCAAACGCTGGATGTTCGACGCGCCCGTTCCGAAATCGTCGATGGAAAGACGGCAGCCCGCCATGCGCAGTCTGAGCAGGTTTTCGAACTGAACCACCGCCAATTGCCGCGCCGATTGCTCGATCACCTCCAGCGTCAACATCTGGGGCCTGACGGGAAACCGCTCCAGCAGCACCAGCAAGCGCGGGACGAAATCCGGCTGATCCAGCAGCGCGGGCGGAATGTTCACCGCCACCGGCAGCGCCCGACCATGGGAAAGCAATCGCTGATGAGACAGGCTGAGCGCCAGCTCAAGCATGTGCCACGTCAGCGCACCCATCAGCCCGGCGCTTTCAACCATCGGGAGAAAACGGCCCGGCATCAACAACCCGTGCTCTGGATGATCCCAGCGGGCCAGCAGCTCAACCCCCGCCAATGCCCCGTCGAGACTCACCTTGGGCTGAAAATGGGCGATCCATTGCGAGGCGTAATCGTGGGCGGGATCGAGCGCACTCAAGGCGGGCGCCTCGGACGGAGCCAAGGGTGTCACCACCTGCGCCGCACCCGACTGCCCCAGCAGCCATTTGCTGAGCAACCCGCCAATGGCGGCCACCGATGCCGGCTTGCGCATGATCCCAAGCACGTTGATACCTTGCTGCCGTGCAAGCTGTGCCGCGCTGTCGAGCACTGTGTCTTCAGCACTGCTGAGAATGATGACCGCGCGCGCCATACCGGACGTTGCAAGGTGCCCGATCAGCGAGAGGCCGTCCTGCCCCTCCATTTGCAAGTCACAGATGGCGATGTCCACCGGCCCGCGCAGCTGGAGCGAACGCTGCGCGGCTTCGACGCAGTCCGCCGTGAGCACGTCGAACACCTGATTGGCATTGAGCATCTGGTGCAACGCCATCATCTGGAAAGGATTGTCTTCGAGTATCAGAACCTTGAGCGAATGCACACGCTGGACCCTCTTGCAGTCGAGGCCCTTTTCGGCCCCGGTATCTGCACTCTAAAGAGCCCGCCATCTGCCCCCCATAGGACACGTCCTAAAGTGCAGGCACCTCGACCAGATGGTCCTGAAGTTCGTCGAGCAATGCGTCCATGCAGGCGTTCAGGGTCTGCCAGGTAACCTCGATTCTGGCGCCGCGCTGCTCACGCACGTCGCTGTCCATCTGCGCACACGCCTTGGCAAGCGGCACCGCATCGATGAGACAGGCCACGCCCTTGAGGCGATGCAGGCTCGCGCTGAGGGCCTGCCAGTCATGCGCCGCCACCGCTGGCACCAGCAGATCGTGTTCCTGTCGCAGGTTTTTCCAGAGTTCAGCCAGCATGCGCTGGATCTGCACCTCGTTGGCCTGCGTCATGTGATGCAATACCTGAATGTCGAATGCTCGCTCTTCTTTCTCTGCGGGCATCACGACGTCTTCGAGCTTTTGCGCCAATTGCGCCAACGAGACCGGCTTGACCAGCAGCGCATCCATGCCTGCCGTTTCACACCGGTCGCGTTCCTCGTGCATCGCGTTGGCGGTGCAGCCAATGATCGGGCGCTCGCGTAGACGATCCCGTTGCTCAAGGCTTCGAATGGCGCGAGTCAGCTCATAACCGTCCATGCCTGGCATGTTGCAATCGGTGATCAGTACATCGAAGCTTCCGTCGCGCCACGCCGCAAAAGCCGCTTCGCCGCTGTCGACGGCCGTCACCCGATGCCCGAGCAGCTCCAGTTGCCCTGTCAGCACCAGGCGATTGGCAGAAAGGTCATCAGCCACCAGAATGTTCAGACTCGTTTCCGAGCGTTGCGAGTGCACGGGCGGTTGCTCCGGCAGGGCCAGCACATCCGCCGGTTTGACCGGAAGATCAACGTTGACCCGCGTCCCCTCTCCCACCGCGCTGATGACCGTGATCCGGCCGCCCATCAGGTCGACCAGTTGTTTGCAAATACTCAGCCCCAGCCCACTGCCACCCAACAAGCCGGCGGCCTGATCATCGCCCTGACTGAATGGCTGGAACAACTGCGCTTGCTGCTCCCGGCTCATCCCTGAACCGGTGTCGGCAATTTCGATATGCAGCCCTGGTTGATCAGTCTCGCAACCGCGCGTCACCGTGACCGAGACTGACCCTTGGGCAGTGAACTTCAGCGCGTTGCCAATCAGGTTGTGCAGGATCTGTCGCACGCGCAGCGGGTCGATGAAGTAAGCGGGTTCGACATCAGGCGCAATCTTGAGGGTAAGCGACAGGTTATTTTCCTGCGCACGAACCCTGAACAGCTGATAGACGTCCTCCAGAAATGGCCGCAGTATCGTTGCGACCGTCGACAGCTGCAGCCGACCTGATTCAATCTTTGCCAGATCAAGGCTTTCGCCGATCAACTCAACCAACTCAACGGCTGCACGGTGCGCGACGTCCAGTCCCTCGGCAGGTGGCTCACCGCGCAGCTTGCGGTGTTCACGTTCCAGCTCCAGCAGGCCGATGATGGCGCCCATGGGCGTGCGAATGTCATGGCTCATCGTCGCCAGAAACGCACTTTTCGCGCGGTTTGCCTGCTCGGCTTGTTGCTGCGCCAGGGTCAACTCGCGCTCCAGTCGCTTGCGTTCGGTGATGTCGATCCAGCCGCCGAGCAGTCCCTGAAGCTGACCATCGGCGCTGTAAAACGGCACCGTCCACTGCCACGCCTCAATGTGCTTGCCAGCCAGCAGCATGCTGCGATCAGCGAACACAGGGGTCTGGGTCTGCAGCAGCGTCATGTAGTCAGCGTGCATGCGTTCGGCGCTGTCGCGGGGAATCAGGTCTACGTCGATCAACCGACGGCCATTCATTTGTTCGTAGCTGATACCGAAGCTTTCCTCATAGCTGCGGTTGCAGGAGATCAGACGCCCCGTGAGGTCACGGACGTAAATAGGGTTGGGAATGCCGTCGAGCAACGCCCGCTTGAATGCCAGCTGGTCGCTGAGTTGCTCTTCCGCGCGCAGACGCTGGCGAATCTGAAATTTGAGACGGCTGCTCCAGGTCAGCGACACCAGGCCCAGCAACAATGCAACGGCCAGCGTCCAGTACACCCACCCCGGAATACGTTGCCACAGCGAGGGTTGAGAAATCACCGCGCCGAGCCATTTCAACCGGATGGCGCGCATTTCCGGGACCGGAAACTCGTCGAGCGCCTTGTTCAGAATGCTCAACAACTCCGGTTGGGTCTTGATGACCGAGAAGCGGTCCGGGGACCATTTGCCTTCGACACTGCGTCCGACCTTCAAACGGCCCGGCGGGTACAACCAGGCCCCTGCCTCATTCTGAATGGTCGCATCGGCCTGCCCGGTTTCCACCAGCCTGCGGGCATCGTCGTAGGTCGGCACCAGACGCAATTGAATATCGGGGTAGTGGGATTGAATAAACTCCAGCAACGCGTGACGCGCCGGCAGCGCCAGGACCTTGCCAGCCATCTGCGCAAGGTTGATCTCTGACGAGCGATCCGAACGGACCACGTAGACCCAATTGTTGCCGCCAAACGCGTAAGTGAAATCGAGAAAGGCGCGGCGGCTGGGGCTTTCAGCGAGCGTGGTGTTCATGTCCGCCGTCCCTGCAGTCAGCGCCTCCAGCGCCGCCTGGGTCGACGGCATGACCTGATGGACGAACTTGAGCCCGGTCATGCGGGCGATGCGATTGAGCACGTCGATATTCAAACCGACCCAATCGCCGCGGTTGTCCGTGTAGATATAGGGCGGGTGTTGCGTGGAGGCGATGATGACCTGCGGGTGATTGCGCACCCACAACTGCTCGGCAGTACTGAGGTGAATCCGTTGCTGGGCAACGTCAGCACCCAGTCCGGTTGTCCATCGACCTTGAATCTCACGGTCGACCGACTCTCCCAGCTCGGCGAGCGAGCGATTGAACAGGGCGAGCAGCCTTGACTCATCCTGCCGCATGGCGAACGCGAAACCGGTGGGCGGCAGCAGGCTCTCGAACTTGATCTGCAGCCCTTGGTAAGGCCGCTGCGCGTTGTACGCTCGAACGATCACTTCGTTGCCAATGAATGCGTCAACGTCGCCATGTGACAACGCCTCCATCGCGCTGTACAGCGTGGGTGCCAGCACGATGTCGCTGTCCGGATACACACGGTGCAGCACCTGCGCATCGGCGTATCCATCCAGCAAGGCCAGCCGTTTTCCCTTCAACGAAACCGTCAGGCTGGCGTCGTTGCCCCGCCCTACCACCACGGCCCGGTCCGGCAGGTAGTCGTGGGTAAATGCCAGCCCCTCGACCCCGCGCTCGTACCCGTTGCCACTGGTCAGCAGATCAATGTCACCGGCCAGCAAGGCAGCAACCGCCTGCTCGCGCTTGGCGAATCCCGAAACCCGGACCGGTATCCCGAGCTTGGCGCTGACCAGGCTCAGATAATCCGCGCTCACCCCTTGATAACGATTGCGATCACTCGTGATGTCGATGGGTTCGTAGTCGGCGATCGCAATGCCGACCCTCAATACCTTGTGCTCGTGCAGCCATTGCCGGTCAGCAGGATCGAGTGCCAGCGCTGGCTGGCTCAAAAAGGGGGTGCCGAGCACAAACGGCAGGTTCTGTGCCGCCTGGCCCTTCACACTCCAGACACACGCCAGCGACAACAAGACGCACAGCGCATATCGAAGGAATCGGGTCTTGATGAGCACCACTGAAGTGCTCATGTTCATGGGTTCTACCGCCACTGGATTGTCCGTGAAATTCAGAAATACCTTGCAAGTGTGGCACGCAGAAATGAGAAGGCCCGCTGGAGAGCGGGCCTGAAGTTGTTACAGGGAGAAACCGTTAGAGCGGTTTACCCCGGTTACCGTGCTGGCTTACGAACGCCTGCATGGCTTTGAGGTCATTCGGCAGCACTGTGCAGCGCTCGTCGCGCTCGAACAAATCAGACAAATGTGCAGGCAGCTCTAGCGCTTTTCCTACGCCCGCTTTCTGCACGGCTTCCGGGAATTTAACCGGGTGGGCGGTTCCCAGAATCACCATCGGCGTGTCCAGGCTGCGACGGCAATCGCGCGCGGCTTTCACACCGATCGCCGTGTGTGGATCCAGCAACTCACCGGTGCTGGCAAAGACTTCGGCGATGGTTTCGCAGGTTTGTTCGTCACTGACGGCCAGCGAATCGAACAGCTTGCGGGTTTCGGTCCAGCGGTCCTCTTCAACACTGAAACCGCCGCCTTGCTTGAAGCTGTCCATCAGCGCGGCAATCGCCGAACCGTTGCGGCCGTGCATGTCGAACAGCAGACGTTCGAAGTTCGACGACACCATGATGTCCATCGACGGCGACAGCGTGGCGTGCAGGGTTTCCTTGACGTACTGATTGCCGCTCATGAAGCGGTGCAGGATGTCGTTGCGATTAGTGGCGACGATCAACTGGCTGATGGGCAGGCCCATGTTGCGTGCCAGATAACCCGCGAAGATGTCGCCGAAGTTGCCGGTTGGTACCGAGAATGCCACCGAACGCGCCGGGCCGCCCAACTGCAGGGATGCGTGGAAGTAGTAGACGATCTGGGCCATGATCCGCGCCCAGTTGATCGAGTTCACCGCGACCAGACGCGTGCCTTTGAGGAAGCTCTGGTCAGCGAAACTGTTCTTGACCATCTCCTGGCAGTCGTCGAAGTTGCCTTCGATGGCGATGTTGTGGATGTTGTCGCCGAAGATCGTGGTCATCTGGCGGCGCTGAACGTCCGACACACGATTGTTCGGGTGCAGGATGAAGATGTCGACGTTGTCGCAGCGACGGCAACCTTCGATGGCGGCAGAACCGGTGTCGCCGGAGGTGGCGCCGATGATCACGACGCGTTCACCGCGTTTTTCCAGCACATAGTCCAGCAGACGACCCAGCAGTTGCAGGGCGAAGTCCTTGAACGCCAGCGTTGGGCCGTGAAACAACTCCATCACCCATTCGTTGCCGTTCAACTGACGCAGCGGCGCGACCGCGCTGTGCGCAAACACGCCATAGGTCTCTTCGAGGATTTTCTTGAAGTCCGCATCCGGAATGCTGCCGGTGACGAACGGGCGCATCACGCGGAATGCGAGCTCGTGGTAAGGCAGGCCAGCCCAGGAAGCGATCTCTTCCTGAGTGAAACGCGGCAGGTTTTCCGGAACATACAAACCGCCATCGCTGGCGAGGCCGGCGAGCAGCACGTCTTCGAAATTCAGGGCCGGTGCCTGGCCACGGGTACTGATGTAGCGCATAAGTCAAACCTTCGGTTTGGGCCGCAAGCTTCAAGTGCCAAGCTGCAAGTCAAAGCGGTCCGCCTTTTTACCTGCAGCTCGCGGCTCGAAGCTCACCGCGATGTGATTGTGCTCTGACTTGCAGCAAGCCGCTTGGGGCTCTTCGCTGCTTAGTTGAGATGCTCGACGCGGATACGAACAACCGGTCCAGCCACGTCCTGCAAGGCTTCCAGCGCCTGGATCGCATCGTTCATGCGCTGCTCGACCACACGGTGGGTCAACAGAATCATCGGCACCAGGCCGTCATGCTCTTCGACTTCCTTCTGCATGATCGACTCGATGTTGATGCCACGCTCGGACAGGATGCTCGCCACCTGGGCCAGAACGCCTGGATGGTCTTTGGCCTGAATGCGCAGGTAGTACGCACTCTCGCAGGCTTCGATTGGGAGAATCGGATGAGCCGACAGCGAGTCAGGCTGAAACGCCAGATGCGGAACACGGTTTTCCGGGTCAGTGGTCAGCGCACGAACGACGTCGACCAGGTCAGCGACCACGGACGATGCAGTCGGCTCCATGCCGGCGCCAGCGCCGTAGAACAAGGTCGAGCCGGCCGCGTCGCCATTGACCATCACAGCGTTCATCACGCCGTTGACGTTGGCGATCAGACGGTCAGCCGGGATCAGGGTCGGGTGCACGCGCAGTTCGATGCCGGCGGCGGTGCTGCGAGCCACGCCCAGGTGCTTGATGCGATAGCCCAGCGCCTCGGCGTAGTTGACGTCAGCGGTGGTGAGCTTGGTGATGCCTTCGGTGTACGCCTTGTCGAACTGCAACGGAATACCGAAGGCAATCGACGCCAGAATGGTCAGCTTGTGCGCGGCATCGATGCCTTCGACGTCGAAGGTCGGATCGGCTTCGGCGTAACCCAGCGCCTGGGCTTCGGCCAGGACGTCGGGGAAGGTGCGACCCTTCTCGCGCATCTCGGTCAGGATGAAGTTACCGGTGCCGTTGATGATGCCCGCGACCCAGTTGATACGGTTGGCCGACAGGCCTTCACGAATCGCCTTGATCACCGGGATGCCGCCCGCCACTGCCGCTTCGAACGCAACAATGACGCCCTTCTCACGGGCCTTGGCGAAGATTTCGTTACCGTGAACAGCGATCAGCGCCTTGTTGGCGGTGACCACGTGCTTGCCATTCTCGATGGCTTTGAGCACCAGTTCGCGGGCGACGGTATAGCCACCGATCAGTTCGATGACGATGTCGATTTCAGGGTTGCTGGCCACGTCAAATACGTCGGTCGTGGTCGGTGTACCGGTAATCTGGCAATTGGGGTTGGGTGTACGCACAGCGATCTGCGCCACTTCGATTCCACGCCCGGCACGGCGGGCAATCTCCTCGGCGTTACGCTTTAGCACATTGAAGGTACCGCCACCGACAGTACCCAGCCCACAGATGCCTACTTTGACCGGTTTCACTATGAACTCCCCATAAAACGGCCGACGCGAGGCCGGCCGTGAAAACAGCCGCAGTGAATTGCGGCTCGCTATTGATGAAGCACCGGCAGATTCGCCGCTTCAATGTTCGTCGCAGGCAGCCCGCGACGAACAGGATTACTTGGCGCTGAGTGCCAGTTTGGCGACTTGCGGCGCTGGCTGGTAGCCCGGAATCACCTGACCGTCAGCCAGAACAATGGCTGGCGTGCCGTTCACGCCAATCGACTGACCGATCTCGAATTGCTTGGTCACCGGGTTGGCGCACTTCGGTGCCTCGATGTTCTTGCCATCGACCATGCGGTCCATGGCGGCGCGACGATCCTTGGAGCACCACACGGCCTGCAGTTGTTCGTCACCCGGCGAGCCCAAGCCCTGACGCGGGAACGCGACGTAACGCACTTCGATGCCACGCTTGTTCAGCTCCGGCACTTCGCCATGCAGTTTGTGGCAGTACGGGCAGGTCGTGTCGGTGAACACGGTGATGTGCGACTTGGTCTCGCCAACGGCCGGGTACACGACCATTTCTGCGGCCGGAATGCCATTGATCGTCTTGGAAATCGCCTGGCGTTCGACTTTTTCGGTCAGGTTGACCGGCTTGCCGCCCTGAATCTGGTACAGGTTGCCTTGCATCACGAACTGACCGTCGGCGCTGGCGTAGAGCACGCGGCCGCCCTTCAGGTTGACTTCGTACAGGCCATTGAGCGGACTGCTGGAAATGCTTTCGACAGGAATCTCCAGGTTCAGGGTTTCCAGGGTCTTGCGAATCGCCTTGTCAGACGCCTCATCGGCGTGGGCAAACAGGCTGAAAGTGCTGGCCAGCGCTACAACGGCAGCACCGATAATACGAGTCACGCGCATGAAAACTCCTCGGGCGGTGGGCAGACGGGCGGGAATGAAAACGGCGGACGCGGACGCACCGGCAAGTTTTCGGAGCTCCAATCTGCGAAACCGGCAAAGCCTATCACATAAGGCCCGCAACACCGACGCCGACTGATGTAAGACACGTCGTAAATTACGGTCGCCCCTACCCTCGGGGGTGGTGTTTGGCGTGCAGGTCCTGCAGCCTCGCGCGCGCCACATGGGTGTAGATCTGCGTGGTGGACAGATCGCTGTGCCCGAGAAGCATCTGCACCACGCGAAGATCGGCGCCATGGTTAAGCAGGTGAGTGGCGAACGCATGACGCAACGTGTGCGGCGACAGTGATTTGCCGATGCCCGCCACCTTGGCCTGAAGCTTGATTCGGTGCCAGAACGTCTGTCGGGTCATCTGTTCGCCACGCAAGCTGGGAAACAGCACATCGCTGGGGCGGCCGCCGAGTATTTCCTGCCGCGCGTCCCGCATATAACGCTCGACCCAAACGATGGCTTCCTCGCCCATCGGCACCAATCGCTCCTTGCTGCCCTTGCCCATGACTCGCAGCACACCTTGCCGAAGGTTGACCTGTTCCAGCGTCAGGCTGACCAGTTCGGTCACCCGCAGACCGCAGGCGTAAAGCACTTCCAGCATGGCCCGGTCCCGCTGACCAATGGCCTCGCTCAAGTCCGGCGCGGCGAGCAGCGCCTCCACGTCAGCCTCGGACAGCGATTTGGGCAAGGGTTTGCCCAGTTGCGGCATGTCCACCTGCAAGGTGGGGTCGACCGAGATCAGTTTTTCCCGCAGCAGGTAACGATAGAAACCCCGCACGCCGGAGAGGAATCGTGCACTCGAACGCGCTTTGTAACCGTTATCGACGCGCCAGGCCAAGTGATCGAAGATCGCGCCCCGCCCGACCGCCATCAGGTCAATACCCCTTTCCTGCAACCAGCCGTTGAACAACGTCAGATCGCTACGGTAGGCATCGCGGGTGTTGTCCGAGAGTCCTTTTTCCAGCCACAGGGCGTCGAGGAAGCGGTCGATCATGGGATGGTCTAAGGCGGGCATGGTTTCGGCTTGAGCGGAGGAAAACGAGGGGCAGTCTTTCATATAAGCAAGCGCGGTACAAAAACCATCAGGCATGCACAGCAACCGTGGGAGCGGATTTATCCGCGATGCGAGGGTGTGAGCGATGTGAATGCAGTGTTTATAACGGCCTCTCGCGATTAACTTCGCTCCCACGATTTTGTGAGAACCGGGATTGGCTTTTCTTCAGGCAACAAAAAAGCAGCCCGTAGGCTGCTTTTTTCTGCATCGGAGACTGGGATTAAACCAGTTTTTCCTTGATGCGAGCTGCTTTACCGGACAGGTCACGCAGGTAGTACAGTTTGGCCTTGCGAACGTCACCGCGACGTTTCACAGCCATGCTGTCGATTTGCGGGCTGTAGGTCTGGAAAGTACGCTCAACGCCAACACCGTTGGAGATTTTACGAACAGTGAAAGCACTGTTCACACCACGGTTACGCTTGGCGATAACAACGCCTTCGAACGCTTGCAGACGCGAACGGTCGCCTTCCTTCACTTTCACCTGAACGACAATGGTGTCGCCCGGGGCAAAGGGAGGGATTTCTTTGGTCATCTGCTCTGCTTCGAGTGCAAGAATGATTTTGTTAGTCATGCTGTGCTCCTAAGGTAAATCAATCGGATTTACCATCGATACGTTAACTATCGTCCCGCTCGCGGAGGTATTCCGCCAGCAGCTTCTTCTCTTCTCCAGAAAGCGAGCGGCTTTCCAGAAGATCGGCGCGTCGTTCATAGGTCCGCCCAAGGGACTGCTGTAAACGCCAACGCCGGATGTGTGCGTGATTGCCACTTAGCAATACGTCGGGAACACGCTGATCCGCATACACCTCCGGTCGGGTGTAGTGCGGGCAATCCAGCAGACCATCCGTGAAGGAATCTTCCTCCGCGGAATCCACATGCCCTAAAGCTCCAGGCAGCAGTCGCGTAACCGCATCTATCAGGACCATGGCCGGCAGCTCACCGCCAGACAACACATAGTCTCCAATCGACCACTCTTCATCGACATGAGCATCAATAAAACGCTCGTCAATGCCTTCATAACGACCGGCAATCAGGATAAGTGCTTCTTCCTGCGCCAACTCGCGCACCGCAGACTGATCCAGCTTGCGGCCTTGTGGCGACAGGTAAATAACCTTCGCCGCGTCCCCGGCAGCTTGCCTGGCCTGAACCAGTGCATCTTCCAGAGGCTTGATCTTCATCACCATGCCAGGGCCGCCGCCAAACGGGCGATCGTCCACAGTGTGATGCCGATCCGTGGTGTAGTCCCGCGGATTCCAACAAGTGAGCTGCAATAGCCCTTGTTTCACCGCACGGCTGGTAATGCCGTATTCGCTGATGGCGGAAAACATCTCGGGAAACAAACTGATGACTTCTATGCGCAGGCTAGCCATTGCTTAGAAATCCGCGTCCCAATCCACCTTCATCTCGCCTGCAACCAGATCGACGGCCAACACGCATTGCTCTGTGTAGGGCAACAAGCGTTCGCGATCATCCAGACTGCCTGCGCAGGGCTTGACCACCATTACATCGTTCGAGCCGGTTTCCAGAAGATGATCGATCTTCCCGAGCAATTGCCCAAGGTGGTCGATGACCTTCAAACCCACAAGCTGGTACCAGTAGTACTCGCCGTCGGTCAGTTCAGGGAACAGGTTGCGCGGCACGCAGATCTCATAACCCGCGAGAAGACGAGCTTCTTCACGATCATCAAGACCTTTGAGCTTCGCGACCAGGAACTTGTCGCTCCCGCGTCCACTGACCAGCTCAACCTGCTTCACATTGCCTTCGCGCTTGAGCGTCCAGGTTTTGTACTGCAACAGGTTTTCAGTCGGATCAGTAAAGGAATACACCTTCACTTCGCCGCGAACGCCATGAACAGAATAAATTTTGCCAACAACGATCAGGTCATCAGCAACAACTGGCGTCGCGTTCATATTGCTCAGGCCGCAGCCTTGGCAGATTCCTTCAACAACTGAGCAACGCGCTCAGAAGGTTGTGCACCAACGCTCAGCCAGTAGGCAACGCGCTCTTGGTTCACGGACAGACGGATTTCCTGACCACGGGCAACCGGGTTGAAGAAACCTACTTGTTCCTTGTGCGAACCGTCGCGTGGGTTACGGCTGTCGGTCACAGTCAGGTGGTAAAACGGGCGCTTTTTGGAGCCGCCAAGGGCAAGACGGATTGTTAGCATTGAACAAAGTTCCTGTAGTCGGTGCTGCAAATCTAAGATGCACAGCGGGCATGGGTGCCCGAAAGGCCGCATATTCTAAGGAATATCCGGACTTTTGCAAATGACTTTTTCCGGCGCACGCCGTCGGGCCATCAAGATTTGCAATGGAGCCGTCATCAACAACGGCCATTTAGCGCCTGCGCAAGCAGGCCAGTGGGACGGTTGCCCCAAAGAAGGACGCGCGAAAGAGACTCCCGCGCGGTGCAAATCACATCTTGGGCATGCCACCGCCGGGCAGCATTCCGCCCATGCCACGCATCATTTTGGCCATGCCGCCTTTGGTGGAAAACTTTTTCATCATCTTCTGCATCTGCTTGTGTTGCTTGATCAGACGCCCGATGTCCTGCACCTGAGTGCCGGAGCCCATGGCGATACGGCGTTTGCGCGAACCGCTGATCAGCTCAGGGTCGCGGCGCTCGGCCGGGGTCATGGAGTTGATGATGGCTTCCATCTGCTTGAACTGCTTCTCTGCCGCGCTCTGGGCGTTGCCCATTTGCGAAAGATTGACGCCGCCCATGGTCGGCAGCTTGTCCATGAGGCCGCCGAGGCCGCCCATGTTTTTCATCTGTTGCAGCTGATCGCGGAAGTCTTCGAGGTCGAAGCCTTTGCCCTTCTTCAGCTTTTTGGCCAGTTTGTCGGCCTTGTCCTTGTCGAGGGTCTGCTCGGCCTGTTCGATCAGGCTGAGCACGTCACCCATGCCGAGGATGCGCGAGGCAATACGGTCAGGGTGGAAAGGCTCCAGAGCGTCGCTCTTCTCGCCCATACCGATGAACTTGATCGGCTTGCCGGTAATGGCGCGAACCGACAGCGCAGCACCGCCTCGTGCGTCACCATCGACCTTGGTCAGGATCACACCGGTCAGCGGCAGCGCGTCGCCGAAGGCCTTGGCCGTGTTGGCGGCGTCCTGGCCGGTCATGGCATCAACCACGAACAGTGTTTCAGCCGGCTTCACCGCCGCGTGCAGCGCCTGGATCTCGCCCATCATCTCGGCGTCAATGTGCAGACGGCCGGCGGTGTCGAGGATCACGACATCGATGAATTTGAGTTTGGCTTCTTTAATGGCAGCTTCGGCGATCGCCACCGGCTTCTGGCTGATGTCGGACGGGAAGAACGTCACGCCGATGTCGTTGGCCAGGGTTTCCAGCTGCTTGATGGCCGCAGGACGATACACGTCCGCCGACACCACCATCACGGTTTTCTTTTTGCGCTCTTTGAGGAATTTCGCCAGCTTGCCCGCAGTGGTGGTCTTACCCGCACCCTGCAAACCCGCCATCAGGATGACCGCTGGCGGCGTGACGTTGAGGGTCAGCTCTTCGTTGGCGGCCCCCATCATCTCTTCCAGTTCGGCCTGGACGATCTTCACGAACGCCTGGCCCGGCGTCAGGCTGCGCGACACCTCGGTGCCGACGGCGCGTTCCTTGATGCGGTTGACGAAGTCTTTGACCACCGGCAAGGCGACGTCGGCTTCGAGCAGCGCCATACGCACTTCACGCAGAGTGTCCTTGATGTTGTCCTCGGTCAGCTTGGCCTTGCCGGTGACCTGGCGCAGCGTCTGCGAGAGACGATCTGTCAGATTTTCAAACATGCGTGATCCTTTGAGTTCGTCATGAACCCCAGTTGATGCGGCTCTGCCCCCCGATGCAGCGTCAAAACGCGATGCATTTATAGAGAAGGAGCAGCGCTCGACGAGCCTGTGGCTTGAGCAGGTCGCGGATTATAGCGAAGAGTCTGGCGCACGGACACCACGACGTCTGCTTCTGTGGTCTTTCGTGGACTGTCGGTTCTATGCCAAACTCAGCGGCTTTCGGGCACGCCCATCAGGATCTATGTTCCCCTTGTCACCGAGTTTGCTATTCAGCCTCGCCGCCGCCGTTCTCTACGCCGCTGCGACCCTCTATCAAGGTACTCGCCTGCGTCAGGGCAAAAAGGCCGATAAATGGCTGCTGTGCCTGATCGGCACCCTGGCTGTTGCCTGTCAGACCAGTGCGCTTTTCGGCCAGTTGGTGCGCCCGATCGGCCTGGGCCTGGACTTTTTCAGCGCCGCCAGCCTGATTGCCGTGGCGGTGATCATCGTGACCATGTTGGCGTGCATCCGCATTCCCGTGGAAATCCTGCTGATCCTGCTATTCCCGCTGGGTATCCTGACCACGCTGATGGCGCAGTTCGCACCGCCCGGCACGCTGCAGCCGATCGTCGCGGAGCAAGGCCTGATCGGGCACATCCTGCTGTCGATCCTGGCGTATGGCATGTTCACCATCGCCGTGTTCCAGGCGCTGCTGCTCCTGCTGCAGAACCATCAATTGAAGAACAAACACCCTTCCGGCCTGATCCGGAACTTCCCGCCGCTGCAAACCATGGAAAGCTTGCTGTTCGGTTTCCTGTGGGCCGGCTGGACCCTGCTTTCGATGTCGCTTATTTCCGGCTGGCTGTTCGTCGAGAACCTGTTTGCACAGCACCTGGTGCACAAGACCTTGCTGTCGATCCTGGCGTGGATCGTGTTCAGTGTGCTGTTGTGGGGGCGCACGCGTCTGGGCTGGCGCGGCCACAAAGCCATTCGCTGGACCCTGGGCGGCTTTCTGCTGTTGATGCTGGCCTATTTCGGCAGCAAGCTCGTCCGCGAATACATCCTGCACATCTGACGGGCGCCGACCATGGATAACCTGCCCACCGGCACGATGCTTGCGCTGCTCGCCCTGCTCACCTTGTGGTCAGCGCTGTTCACGGCAGTCGAAGCGGCTCACCACAACCTGCGCGCCGTGCCGGTCAATCCGCGCTCGTCCGAGCCGCCCAAACCGACGCTGGCGTTCAACCTCAACAGTCTGATTCTGGGCAACACGCTGCTAAAGGTGTTGATCACCGTGCTGGCTACGCTGCTGGCCATCAGTCAGTGGTATTTCCATGGCCCACTGATTGCCTGGCTCGCGGTCGCCAGCGTGCTGGTCATCGTCACCGAATTCATTCCACGCAAACTGGCCGCACGTCGTCCCGAGGCGATCCTGCTGCTGGGCAACAATGTCCTGCGCATTCCCGTTCGCCTGCTGCGTCCGCTGACCTGGATTTACAAGAACATCGCCAAGCTGCTGTTGCGCCCGTTCCTGTCGAAACGCCGGCCAGACGACACCGACGATGACGACGACATGGGCCCCACGATCTACCAGGACAACGAAAGCCAGTTCGGTCGCGCGCACATCATTTCAGGGATTCATGCGCTGGACAGCATGAGCGTCAACGACATTCTCGTGCCGCGCAGTGAAGTGGACGGCATCAATCTGGATGACACCATTGAAGAGATCGCCGACAAGCTGATCATTTCGCGCCACACCCGTCTGCCGGTCTACCACAACGACATCAACCAGGTTGAAGGCGTGCTCAATACCCGCATGATCAGCCATCTGCTGCCGCGCGGGGAATTGACCAAAGAGGCGCTGAAAGCCGCCTGCTATGAACCTTACTTCGTGCCGGAAAGCACCCCGCTGCAGCTGCAACTGCTCAACTTCCACAAGCAGCAGCGACGCATGGGCGTCGTGGTCGACGAATACGGGGAAGTGCTGGGCATCGTCAGCCTGGAAGACATTCTCGAGGAGATCGTCGGCGAGTTCGAAAGCGAGCAATCCCTCGACAATCCGCACATCCACCCACAGCCCGACGGGCGTCTGGTAGTGGATGGCGCGGCGTCGATTCGCGACCTGAACAAGACCCTCAGTTGGCACCTTCCTGCCGACGGCCCGAAAACCCTCAACGGGCTGATCACCGAAGCGCTGGAAACCATTCCCGACAGCTCCGTGTGTTTGAAAATCGGCCCGTATCGGCTGGAAACCCTCGAAACCGAGGACAACCGCGTCACTCGTGTGCTCATGTGGCAGAACACCCGCACCAAAGACGTGATCTAAAGCGCGTTTGAAACACTTGTTTCCGCGCTGACGCCCTTCCTATAATCGAGCCGCTTACCCAGCCCCGCCGATCCGCGTGCTACCCGCACAAAGCGCGATCCGGCCAGTCACTCAGCCTGACGTCTTCACGCAACACCCTGGCCAGCTCATATCCCGAGCGTCGCCAGTCGCCTTCGCCCGCATCCGGGCTAGTCTGTTCAGCGCTGTACCCAAAAATAATTAACGATTGCCCCAGCGCGCGTACGATCTTTCGTTCCTCGCTGACAGGCAAGATGACTGCCAGGGATACCCGCATGACCAGCACTTCCACCTATCAGCCAAGCGACGAGCGCGAGGCACGTCCTGCCAACTCCGCCGCCCGCGTGGCCACCGCCAGCTTCATCGGCACCGCCATCGAGTTCTATGACTTCTACGTCTACGCCACCGCCGCGGCGCTGGTGATCGGACCGGTGTTCTTCCCGCAGACTTCCAGCACCGCACAGATGCTGTCGGCATTTCTGACCTTCGGTATCGCGTTTCTGGCCCGCCCGCTGGGCTCCGCGCTGTTCGGCCACTTTGGCGACCGCATCGGCCGTAAATCGACACTGGTCGCTTCTTTGCTGCTGATGGGCATCTGCACCACCCTGATCGGCGTGCTGCCGGGTTATGAAGCCATAGGGTCGTGGGCGCCAATCCTGCTGTGCGTCCTGCGTTTTGGCCAAGGGCTCGGACTGGGTGGTGAATGGGGCGGTGCCGCATTGCTCGCCACCGAGAATGCACCCAAAGGCAAACGCGCCTGGTTCGGCATGTTCCCGCAACTCGGCCCTTCGATCGGTTTCCTCGCGGCCAATGGCCTGTTTCTGACGCTGGCCATGACCCTGACCGACGAACAATTCCGCTCGTGGGGCTGGCGCGTTCCGTTCCTGCTCAGCGCGGTGCTGGTCGTAATTGGTTTGTACGTGCGCCTGAAGCTGGAAGAAACACCGGTCTTCGCCAAAGCCATCGCGCGCAATGAACGCCTGAAAATGCCGATTGCCGAGCTGTTTTCGCAATACTGGGCGCCGATGCTGCTGGGCGCGGCGTCGATGGTGGTGTGTTACGCGCTGTTCTATATCTCGACCGTGTTCTCCCTGAGCTACGGGGTCAAGACGCTGGGCTACAGCCGTGAGTCGTTCTTGGCCATGCTGTGTTTTGCCGTGCTGTTCATGGCACTGGCCACCCCGCTTTCCGCATGGGCCAGTGACCGTTTCGGGCGCAAGCCGGTACTGATCATTGGTGGTGTACTGGCAATTCTGTCGGGTTTTCTGATGGAACCGCTGCTGACACATGGCGCGACCTGGGCCGTGACACTGTTCCTGTCGATCGAGTTGTTCCTGATGGGCGTGACGTTCGCACCGATGGGCGCGATGTTGCCTGAACTGTTTCCCACTCGCGTGCGCTATACCGGCGCGTCGGCGGCCTACAACATCGGTGGCATCGTCGGCGCGTCGGTTGCACCGTTCTTCGCACAGAAACTGGTAGAGATGGGTGGATTGAGCTGGGTCGGCGGCTATGTATCAGCCGCGGCACTGATCAGCGTGATCGCGGTGCTGTGCCTGAAAGAAACCCGTCATGCGGATCTGGATACGATCAGGTAATGCCTGATCTGTAGGAGCGCGCTTGCCCGCGATTGCGGTGTGTCAGGTAAAAATGGGGTGTTGACCCACCGCAATCGCGGGCAAGCGCGCTCCTACACGGCACCGCGTAAGCCACACACAAAAACGGCGCCACTGAGGGCGCCGTTTTTTTGTTGCGGGAACGCTTACAGCTGAACCTTGACGGCCATCGACGAGCGGGTCGCCTTGCCGCGCGCGGCTTCGATCGACACGTCACGCGCCAGGGCCACACCCATGCGGCGCTGGCCGTTGACTTCAGGCTTGCCGAACAGACGCAGCGCGGTGTCTGGCTCGCTCAGGGCTTGTTCCAGGTTGGCGAAGGCGGTCTGGGTCGATGTGCCTTCCACCAGAATCACCGCCGAGGCCGATGGGCCGAACTGGCGGATCAACGGAATCGGCAGGCCCAGAATCGCGCGAGCGTGCAGCGCGAACTGCGATAGGTCCTGGGAAATCAGGGTGACAAGACCGGTGTCGTGAGGACGCGGCGACACTTCGCTGAACCAGACTTGATCGCCCTTGATGAACAGCTCGACGCCAAACAGGCCGCGGCCGCCCAGTGCTTCGGTCACAGCCTTGGCAACGCGCTCGGACTCCGCCAGTGCAATCGGACTCATGGCTTGTGGCTGCCAGGATTCCTGATAGTCGCCCTTCTCCTGACGGTGGCCGACCGGCGCGCAGAACGTAGTGCCGCCGACGTGACGCACGGTCAGCAGGGTGATTTCGTAGTCGAAGTCGATGAAGCCTTCGATGATCACGCGGCCTTTGCCGGCACGACCGCCTTCCTGCGCGTAATCCCACGCCTTCTGGATATCAGCGTCGGTTTTCAACAGGCTCTGCCCCTTGCCCGACGAGCTCATGACCGGCTTGACGACGCACGGGAAGCCCAGGTCTTCGACGGCTTTCTTGTAGTCTTCGAAAGTGTCGGCAAAGTGATACGGCGAGGTCGGCAGATCCAGCTCTTCAGCCGCCAGACGGCGAATGCCTTCGCGGTTCATGGTCAGCTGTGCGGCACGCGCCGTCGGGATCACGGTGAAACCTTCGGACTCCAGCTCCACCAGCGTCGCGGTGGCGATCGCTTCGATTTCCGGGACGATGTAATGCGGCTTCTCGGCCTCGATCACGGCACGCAGCGCGGCGCCGTCGAGCATGTTAATCACATGACTGCGGTGCGCGACTTGCATGGCCGGAGCATTGGCGTAACGGTCGACGGCAATCACTTCAACGCCCAGGCGTTGCAGTTCGATCACCACTTCCTTGCCCAGCTCACCGCAACCGCAGAGCAATACGCGGGTCGCGGTCGGCGACAGTGGAGTTCCGATTTGAGTCATCACAGGTCCTCGTGGAGCAGATATCGAGGGCAGCCCGCCATGGACGAGCAACCGCAGGGGAGAAAGGCGCGCAATTTACCACGAAGGCCGGGGATTGGGGTGCGACCGCGGACGGGCGCCTCAGCGAGCGGGCACCGAGAACATCATCCCGCTGGCCCTGGCGCGATCATCACAGAGCACCAGCACTGCGCGCCGCGCCTCGTTGCTCATGCGACTCCAGCCGGTGATTTCCGCAACGGTGCGCTGGCAGCCGACGCAGATATCGGCCTCGTCCAGCGCACAGATGCTCACGCAGGGCGAACGAACGGGTTTCTCGTGTTGTGTAGGGTCGGTGGACATCAGTCTTCCTGTGGCGCCAGATCGCGCGCGTAACGCTGCGCATTGTGAACGTAATGCGCGGCGCTGGCCTCAAGCATTTTCTTCTGCGCGTCGGTCAGCTCACGCACGATCTTGCCGGGCGATCCCATCACCAGCGAGCCATCCGGAATCACCTTGCCTTCGCCGATCAGCGAGTTGGCGCCGATGATGCAGTATTTGCCGATTTTGGCGCCGTTGAGGATCACCGAGTTGATGCCGATGAGCGTGTTGTCGTCCACGGTGCAGCCATGCAGCATGACGTTGTGGCCGATGGTCACGTTCCTGCCGATGGTCAGCGGCGACCCCATGTCGGTGTGCATGACCGTGCCATCTTGCACGTTGCTGTTCTCGCCGATATCGATCAGTTCGTTATCCCCGCGCAGCACCGCGCCGAACCAGACGCTGGCATTGGCCTGAAGCCTGACGTTGCCGATCAGGGTGGCGGTCGGCGCGATCCAGCTTTGCGGGTGGGCTTGGACACGGGACGTCCCCAGACGGTATTTCATATTGTTGTCCTCAAGGCTCTGCGGCCGTGGGTCGAGCGCATGGCTCACGGTTGAATGAAGAAGTGCGGTCAGGACTTCAAGGTGTGAATGATCGAGCGCTTGGGCGGATGGTTGAGGCTGATATTGCTATCGAACATTACGTTCATGAGTTCGACAATCATGATGGCCGTTAGCCCCCAGATCTTGTACTCGCCAAAACGATAGCTCGGCACGTACCAACTGCGGCCCTGATAGTCGATGCGGTGAGTGTGCTCGCGGGCGTCCTCTCGAAAAAACGCCAGAGGAACGCTAAATACGGCAGCGATCTCGCCGTCATTGGGACGGTATTCGACGAAGTCGGGAATCACGCCCACGTACGGTGTGACTTTGATTCCGTGCTTGGAGATCAGCGGACTGAGGGGGCCGACGATCTCGACCAGTCCAGGCGGCAGGCCGATTTCTTCTTCGGCCTCGCGCAGCGCCGTGAAGATCAGGTCCGGGTCTTCCGGATCACGCCGGCCACCCGGAAACGCCACTTCGCCACCGTGCGTCGATAGACCGCTGGCACGCAAGGTCAAGACCAGTTCAGGTTCGTCGCTGCGGGTGATGGGCAGTAACACCGCCGCCTCGGGAAAGCGTTTGTCCGTTTCCAGAGTGCCCGGCGTATGGCTGCTTATACGACTAAGTAGCTCGTCCAGCATGGGAATTCTCGTCCTGTTGCCTACCCGGCATCATGCACCAAAGCGCGAATGCGCCCAACCCCTTGCAGTACATCCGGGCAGCCGTTAACAAGACGCCACTTGCCGACCACCCGCGCCGCACGCCAAGATAGCCGCTGACGACAGGAACCCGATTCGATCATGAAATTCTGCAGCCAATGCGGCGAACAGGTTATCCAGCGCATTCCCGAGGGCGATAGCCGCCCGCGTTACGTGTGCGAACACTGCCATACGATTCATTACCAGAACCCGAACATTGTCGCCGGTGTACTGCCGATATGGGACGACAAGGTGTTGCTGTGCCGTCGCGCCATCGAGCCGCGCCTGGGTTACTGGACGCTGCCGGCAGGCTTCATGGAGAACGGCGAAAGCGTCGAACAGGCCGCCCGACGAGAAACTGTCGAGGAGGCCTGCGCCCTTCTGGAAGACCTGCACCTGTACGCAATGATCGACGTGCCGCACATCAATCAGGTGCACATTTTCTACCGGGCCAGCATGGCCGGTGCGGAGTTTGCCGCAGGCGTTGAAAGCCTTGAGGTGAAGTTGTTCGATGAGGCCGACATTCCGTGGTCAGAGTTGGCTTTCCACACGGTTCGACGTACCCTAGAATGCTTCTTTATCGACCGGCGGCATCAAGAATTCCCGGTGCATACCGATTGCCTTTCTGTGTCACCCCCACTTAAAACCACTTGATCAGATGACGACGCGCGATTGCCGCGCGAGCTTCAGGGATACCGTGTAAATGCGTTTGTTGCTTGCCGTTCTATGTCTGTCGTTCGCTCCGCTGTCGCAGGCGGCGTTTACTCAGACCATCGTCCCGAAAGGGAGCGAGCAGAAGTTCATCGGCGGAAAGGTCGTGGACACGCAAGACATTTCCAAGCGCAACATCGACAAGATTCTGGTGATCAAGTCCGCGCATCAGTTGCAGTTGATGAGCAACGGAGAGGCGCTGAAGACCTACCGCATCTCACTGGGCAAGGCGCCCAAGGGACCGAAACTGCAGGAAGGCGACCAACGTACCCCTGAAGGCTTTTACTGGCTGGACTACCGCAAGACCAGCGACGCCTACAACCTGTCGCTGCACATCTCCTACCCCAACATCTCCGACTCCGCCCGTGCCCGACGCGAGGGTGTAAACCCGGGCAGCATGATCATGATCCACGGCACGCCGGTCAGCGAAGACTACCCGGAGTGGTACTTCCACACGCTGGACTGGACCAATGGCTGCATCGCGATGAAGAACAGCGACATCCGCGAAGTCTGGGATCTGGTCAAAGACGGCACGATGATCGAGATTCGGCCGTAAGCTCACTACCGCCTGGCAGGCAGCCGGGCTCGCACAAGGACGAAGCAGATCCCTGTGGGCGCGAAATCATGATTGATTGGGTGGTGTCGTCACAGGATCGTGGTGACTGTACGAATTTTTGCCAATGAATTCGTTTCCACGGAGACATCCGTGGCGATCCATCACACTCAAAAATCCGCCAGCTTCCACACTTCATAAGCGGGTGTTTCATAGGGGTGGCTGTGCTTGAGCGCAGCCACCGCCTGTTGAATCAGCGCATCGTCGACCACAAGCTCGACTTTCCACTCCTCCACGTGCTCGATCTCACCGGTCTGCCCAATGAACGGCTGACTGCCGTCCAGCGGGCGAAACTGACCTTGGCCGAGCACCTGCCATGAGCAACTGTCATACGCGCCGATTCGCCCCGCGCCGGCGGCGAACACTGCGCGCTTGACCTGCTCTACATGGCTCGATGGAACAAAGAAAGCGAGCTTGTGCATCAGCGCTTAATTCACCCACACACGTGCGTTGCGGAACATGCGCATCCACGCGCCATCTTCGGCCCACTCGTCCGGACGCCACGAGTTGTTCACCGCACGGAACACGCGCTCAGGGTGCGGCATCATGATGGTGACGCGACCGTCGCGGGTGGTCAGGCCGGTGATACCGCGCGGCGAGCCGTTCGGGTTGGCCGGATAGTTTTCGGTAACCTTGCCGTGATTGTCGACGAAACGCATCGCGACGGTGCCGGACGCATCGCTTTCGAGCAGAGCCTCAGGCGACTTGAACTCCGCATGACCTTCACCGTGAGCGATGGCGATCGGCATGCGCGAACCGGCCATGCCTTGCAGGAAGATCGACGCCGACTTCTGGATTTCAACCATTGCCACGCGCGCTTCGAACTGCTCGGAACGGTTACGAACGAAGTGTGGCCAGAACTCGCTGCCCGGAATCAGCTCGTGCAGGTTGGACATCATCTGGCAACCGTTGCACACGCCCAGCGCGAAGCTGTCGGTACGCGCGAAGAAGCCCTGGAAGGCATCACGGGCGCGGCTGTTGAACAGGGCCGACTTGGCCCAGCCTTCACCGGCACCCAGCACGTCGCCGTAGGAGAAACCGCCGCAGGCGACCAGACCTTTGAACTCGTTCAGGTCGACGCGGCCCGCGAGGATGTCGCTCATGTGCACGTCAACCGAAGCGAAGCCGGCGCGGTCGAACGCAGCCGCCATCTCGACCTGACCGTTCACACCTTGCTCACGCAGGACCGCCACTTGTGGGCGCACGCCTTTCTTGATGTAAGGCGCAGCGATGTCGTCGTTGACGTCGTAGCCCAGCTTGACGCTCAGGCCCGGGTTGTCTTCTTCCAGCAATGCGTCGAATTCCTGATCAGCGCAGTCAGCGTTATCACGCAGACGCTGGATCTGGTAGCTGGTCTCGCTCCACTGACGTTGCAGCAGACGACGATCACCCTTGAACAGCTCTTCGGCATTGAGCCTGATGGTCACTTCACTGTTGTTCAGCGGCTGACCGATGACCGCAACGCAGTCGTCGCCCAGGCCGGCAGCGCTGAACTGTGCGAGCACCAGTGGGGTAGCGTCGTGACGGACCTGAATGACCGCACCCAGCTCTTCGTTGAAGAGAATGGCCGCGACTTTTTCACGCTTGCCGGTCAGGGTGTCCAGTTGCAGGTTCAGACCGCAGTGACCGGCGAACGCCATTTCCAGCACGGTGGTCATCAGACCGCCGTCGGAACGGTCGTGGTAAGCCAGCAGGTGGCCGTCGGCGTTCAGGCCCTGGATCACGGCGAAGAACGCCTTCAGGTCTTCAGCGTCATCGACGTCCGGTGCCGCGCTGCCAAGCTTGCCGTGGGTCTGCGCGAGAATCGATGCACCCATACGGTTCTGGCCGCGGCCCAGATCAATCAGGATCAGGTCGGTCAAACCCTTGTCCATGCGCAGTTGCGGGGTCAGGGTGCCACGAATGTCCGTGACCGGCGCAAAGCCGGTGACGATCAGCGACATCGGCGAGGTGACGGTTTTTTCCGCACCTTCATCGCTCCAGCGGGTTTTCATGGACATGGAGTCCTTGCCCACCGGAATGGTGATGCCCAGCTCAGGGCACAACTCCATGCCGACCGCTTTGACGGTGTCGTACAAACGGGCGTCTTCGCCCGGGTGACCGGCCGCAGACATCCAGTTGGCCGACAGTTTGATGTCGGAAATCTTGCCGATGCGCGAGGCCGCAATGTTGGTCAGAGTCTCGCCGATCGCCATGCGACCGGACGCTGGCGCATCCAGCAGTGCCAGCGGCGTGCGCTCGCCCATGGCCATGGCTTCACCGGTGTAAACGTCAAAGCTGGTCGCGGTGACAGCGACGTCAGCCACAGGCACCTGCCAAGGGCCGACCATCTGGTCGCGATTGACCAGGCCGGTAATGCTGCGATCGCCAATGGTGATCAGGAAGTTCTTGCTCGCCACGGCCGGGTGATGCAGAACGCGCTGAACGCTTTCTTCGAGGTCGAGGGTGCTTGGGTCGAAATCGTCACCCAGCTCGGCTTCGCGGTTGGCCGAACGGTGCATGCGCGGCGCCTTGCCGAGCAGGACTTCCAGCGGCATGTCCACAGGACTGTTGCCGAAATGGCTATCGGTCACGGTCAGTTGTGGTTCTTCGGTGGCTTCACCGACGACTGCAAACGGGCAACGCTCGCGTTCGCAAATGGCTTTGAAGCGTTCGAAATCAGGGGCGCTCACGGCCAGGACATAACGCTCCTGAGACTCGTTGCTCCAGATTTCCAGCGGGGCCATGCCTGGCTCGTCGTTCGGCACGTTGCGCAATTCGAAGCGGCCGCCACGACCACCATCGTTGACCAGCTCAGGGAAGGCGTTGGACAGACCGCCTGCACCGACGTCGTGAATGAACGCGATCGGGTTCTTGTCGCCCAGCTGCCAGCAGCGGTCGATCACTTCCTGACAACGACGCTCCATTTCAGGGTTTTCCCGCTGAACCGACGCGAAGTCCAGATCAGCCGAGCTGGTGCCGGTCGCCATGGAAGACGCCGCGCCACCACCCAGACCGATCAGCATCGCCGGGCCGCCCAGCACGATCAGCTTGGCGCCGACCGTGATTTCGCCCTTCTGCACGTGCTCTGCACGGATGTTGCCCATGCCGCCCGCCAGCATGATCGGCTTGTGGTAACCACGGACTTCTTCACCGTGCGGGGTGTTGATCGACTGCTCGAACGTACGGAAGTAACCGGTCAGCGCCGGACGACCGAATTCGTTGTTGAACGCAGCGCCGCCCAGCGGGCCTTCAATCATGATGTCCAGCGGGGTGACGATGCGCTCAGGCTTGCCGTAAGGCTTTTCCCAAGGCTGCTCGAAACCCGGAATGTTCAGATTGGAAACGGTGAAACCGGTCAGGCCGGCCTTCGGCTTGGCGCCACGGCCGGTTGCGCCTTCGTCGCGGATCTCGCCGCCCGAACCGGTGGATGCGCCCGGGAACGGCGCGATCGCGGTCGGGTGGTTATGCGTCTCGACCTTCATCAGGATGTGCACCGGCTCCTGCACCGCACCGTACTGGCGGGTTTCAGGGTTCGGGAAGAAACGACCCGCCACGCTGCCGACGATGACCGATGCGTTGTCCTTGTAAGCGGACAGCACGCCTTCGTTGTGCATCTGGTAGGTGTTCTTGATCATGCCGAACAGGCTTTTTTCCTGGCTCTGACCGTCGATGTCCCAACTGGCGTTGAAGATCTTGTGGCGGCAGTGCTCGGAGTTCGCCTGGGCGAACATCATCAGTTCGATATCGTGCGGATTGCGTTTCAGGCCGGTGAAAGCGGTGACCAGATAATCGATTTCGTCTTCGGCCAGGGCCAGGCCCAGCTCGACGTTGGCTTTTTCCAGCGCGGCGCGGCCGCCACCCAGCACATCGACTGCGGTCAGCGGCTTGGGCTCTGCGTGGCTGAACAAGCCCGCTGCCTGTTCCAGCGCGCTCAGGACCAGTTGGGTCATGCGGTCGTGCAGGATGTCGGCGACGATCTGTGCTTCGGCTTCGCTGAACTGACCTTCTACATAAAAGGCAATGCCACGCTCAAGACGCTGGATCTTGGTCAGGCTGCAATTGCGGGCGATGTCGGTGGCCTTGCTCGACCACGGCGAAATGGTGCCGAAACGCGGCAGTACCAGGAACAAACGACCACGAGGCTCTTGAACCGGCACGCTCGGGCCGTATTTCAACAGACGGGCAAGGACTTGCTGCTCATCCTCTGTCAGGACGCCGGTAACCTCAGCGAAGTGAGCGAATTCAGCGTACAGGCCACTCACAGCTGGAACTTTATCGTTCAACTGCTCAAGTAATTTCTTGTGGCGGAAGGCGGAAAGGGCGGGAGCACCACGCAAGATCAACATCGTCGGGACAGCCTCGGGGAAGGGGGTGTGCTTTGAGGCCGTGCATTCTAGCCTAAACCGGGGGCTTTCGGCACCCGAAACAAAGGCTTCTGCGCATCCGAATGTCGGTGTTTGCGGATCTCCTACTGAGATGAGTAAAAAATCTGACTGCTCTATCAGACGCGATCATCGCTGTCGAGATATGGCGGTCAGTGCGCTTTGCGTATACTGCACCGATGTTTTCCCCATCTGATTTCCGCCCACGCTGTGCCAAGTGGCTCATCGCAACCGGAATCTTCCTGCTGCTCGGTGCCTGTGTTGAGAAACCCAACACGCTGGAACGAGTCAAGGAGGATGGCGTTCTGCGCGTCGTCACCCGCAACAGCCCGGCGACCTACTTCCAGGATCGCAACGGTGAAACCGGTTTCGAGTATGAACTGGTCAAGCGTTTCGCCGACGATCTGGGCGTGGAACTGAAGATCGAAACCGCTGACAACCTTGACGACCTGTTCGACCAGATGAACAAGCCCGGCGGCCCCGTGCTTGCAGCCGCCGGTTTGGTCAGCACCGAAAACCGCGCGAAACAGGTGCGTTTCTCGCACTCTTATCTGGAGGTCACGCCTCAGGTCATCTACCGCAACGGTCAGTCGCGCCCTACCGACCCGGGCGACCTGGTCGGCAAACGCATCCTGGTGCTCAAAGGCAGCAGTCACGCCGAGCAACTGGCGGCATTGAAGGTCAAGTATCCCGGCATCAACTACGAAGAATCCGATCAGGTCGAAGTCGTCGATCTGCTGCGCATGGTCGATGAAGGCCAGATCGACCTGACACTGGTGGACTCGAACGAACTGGCGATGAACCAGGTCTACTTCCCCAACGTGCGCGTGGCGTTCGATCTGGGCGACGGTCGCGACCAGCGCTGGGCCGTCGCGTTGGGCGCCGACAACAGCCTGATGAACGAAATCAACACCTTCCTCGACAAGATGCAGAAGAACGGCATGCTGCAGCGGCTCAAAGACCGCTATTACGGGCATGTCGACGTGCTGGGTTACGTCGGCGCCTACACCTTCGCCCAGCACCTGCAGGAACGTCTCCCCAAATACGAGAAGCATTTTCAGGCTGCCGCCAAGCAAGAACAGGTCGACTGGCGCTTGCTCGCCGCGATTGGCTATCAGGAATCGCTGTGGCAGCCGGCCGTGACGTCCAAGACCGGTGTTCGCGGGCTGATGATGCTGACCCAGAGCACCGCGCAAGCGATGGGCGTTTCCAACCGGCTGGATGCCAAGCAAAGCATTCAAGGTGGCGCCAAGTATTTCGCCTACGTGAAGGATCAGCTTGAGGACACCATCCAGGAACCGGATCGTACCTGGATGGCGCTCGCGTCCTACAACATCGGCACGGGACACCTCGACGATGCGCGCAAGATGGCGGAGAGCGAAGGCCTGAACCCGAACAAATGGCTGGACGTGAAAAAGATGCTGCCGCGTCTCTCGCAGAAGAAGTGGTACAGCAAGACGCGCTACGGTTACGCCCGCGGGGGCGAGCCTGTCAGCTTCGTCGCGAACATCCGCCGTTATTACGACATTCTGACGTGGGTCACCCAACCGCAGCTGGAAGGCAGTCAGGTTGCTGAAGGCAACCTGCACGTGCCGGGCGTGGACAAGACCAAACCGCCAGAAGAAAAGGCCCCGCTTTAAGCGGGATCTGCGTGATCACTCCGGGGATTTGTCAGGACCTCAACAGACGCTAAAAACTCATCATCCCTTCGCCCGCCTCATCCTGAAAAACTCGCTCAACATCGCCCCGCACTCCTCCCCCAGCACGCCACCTTCGAACAGTACCCGATGGTTGAGAAACGGCTGAGCAAAGAACTGCCCCTGGCTCTGCACCACGCCCGCTTTGGGTTCGGTGGCACCGAACACCACACGCGTGATCCGCGAATGCACGATCAGGCCTGCGCACATGCTGCAGGGTTCGAGGGTGACATACAGCGTACTGCCCGGCAGACGGTAGTTGCTGACCGACTGAGCCGCGGCGCGGATTGCAACCATTTCAGCGTGCGCGCTCGGGTCGCTGCCACTGATCGGGCAGTTGAAACCGCGCCCGATGATCACGCCGTCCTGAACCACCACCGCGCCCACCGGGACCTCGCCCAGCAGCGCTCCCTCAGCGGCCAACGCCAGTGCTTCTCGCATGAAATGCTGATCGCGGCTGCGATCAATGATGTGCGGCTGCCGCATTACGAAACCTCAATAGCTGCCATAAGACCGGTTTCCATGTGATCGATCACATGGCAGTGGAACATCCACACGCCGGGATTATCCGCTACCAGCGCGACGCGCGCGCGCTCGTTTCGACCTAACAGGTAGGTGTCGGTGAAATACGGGATCACGTCCTTGCGGTTGGACGCGATCACTTTGAAACTCATCCCGTGCAGGTGAATCGGGTGCTGATACTGGGTCATGTTCTTCAGCTCGAAAATGTAGCTCTTACCCTTTTCCAGCCTCGCGATTGGCCGATCGGCGCAGGTCTTGTCCGTGATGTCCCAGGCTTTGCCGTTGATCTGCCACAAGCTCGGCGGCTTGCCTTCGGCACTCACCGACATCGAGCCGACCCATTCGAAGTTGAAGTTAAGCTTCTCGGCGTTGGCCAGGTCGGGCTCGGCGACCGGATTGGCAGGCAACTCGGGGGGCCACTCGCCGAGCGTGCCATTACTGGCCACCGAGCGGAAGGTCCCCAACCGTACCGGACCGTTACGCAACGACAACTCCTCACCGGCTGCGGGTGCCCTGATCGCCAGACAGATGCGCATCCCCGGCCCGAGCCAGTAATCCTTGCCCAATGGACGTGGCTTCACCGGGTTGCCGTCCAGCGCATAAATCATCGCCTCGGCGTCCGGCAGGTTCAGGCGATAGGTCACCGTGTTGTCGAGATTGAGAATGCGCACGCGGGTGATCTGCCCGGCAGGCAGCTCGATCACGCCCTGCGGCACGCCATTGATCGTCGACAACCGCCCTGCCGTGCCTTCACGAGCCGCTTCGCGCGTGACACTGAAATCGGTGAACGCGCCCTGCTCGTCCACGTGCCAGCTCTTCAGACTGACGACCCGCTCATGAGCAAATCCGGTCGGCTCGCGCTCCTCAACGATCAACGGCCCGACCAGCCCGCGCCCCAGTTCTTCGCTGCTGCTGACGTGGGGGTGATACCAGTAGCTGCCCGCGTCAGGTACGCGGAATGTGTAGTCGAAGTACTCGCCCGGCTTGACCGGCAGCTGCGACACATAAGGCACGCCGTCCATCTCCAGCGGCAGCCGGATGCCATGCCAGTGAATGGTCGTCTCCACAGGCAACTGATTGATGAAACGCACCCGCAGCCAGTCACCTTGCCGAACCCGCAACTCCGTGCCCGGCGCCGTCGCGCCAAACGCCCAGGCGGGCGTCTTGAAACCGGAAACCAGCTCAACGTCCAGTGGCGCAGCGATCAACTCGTAGTCATGCCCTTCCCCCGGCCCCGTGCGCCCAAGCCAGTACCGCGAAGCCCCGCCCGCGCCGAGCCCGACCACAGCAAGACCGGCCAGAACTCCAAGAATTTGTCGACGGGTGAAAGACATCAGCCACGGCACCTGTATAAAGCCTGAAACGAAACAAAGCGCTGAATGAGAGACTTTGCGAAGGGCGGATAAGATACACCCGCATTTGCAGAAAATTAAGAGAAGGCGTGACGAGGTACATATTTCGTAGCAATCGAGCCCGGATGAACACCGAAAGCCCGCCTGATGAAACCGCCGTTCGCTTGTCGCAGAAACCCGGCTGCGCCAGAATCGCCCTGACCCGCTCAGCGCAGCGCTGGATGGATGCCCACCTCACAGGATGTTCCAAGGATGATCGACTTCAACAACAAAGGCTTTTTCAAACTCAAGCAAAACAACGAATACGCCGAGCGCGTCACGGCGTTACTGCTGGAAGGCGAAACCGTCGTTGACGCTTACAAATCCATGCGCGACGGCGTGGTCTTCACCAACAAGCGCATCATCGCGGTGAACGTGCAGGGCATCACCGGAAGCAAGAAAGACTTCACCTCCCTCCCCTACAAAAACATCGTGGCCTACTCGGTCGAGACCTCTGGCACGTTTGACCTCGACTCAGAGCTGGAGATTTACTTCTCCGCCCTGGGCAAAGTGAAATTCGAATTCACCGGCAAGACATCGATCATCGAAATCTCACAGCTGATTTCCAGGCATATTTTTGGTTGATCAGAACGACAAAGCCGGATGACCCTCAACGAGGTTGCATCCGGCTTTGTGGTTTCAGAAAGGGCTGAAGACTCGGGCGAGCCTTCAGTCAATCATTGAGGTGCTGCATCACTCGTGCCGCGTGGTCAATGTCGGGATGCTCCATATAGATGTAAGCGCGCGACATCAGAAATCCTCGGGCTTGGGCTTAGGCAGTCGCACCCTCTTTTTTGCAATGCTGTGGTGTGGTTCACCTTCGTCGGTGAAGCGGGTGATTTCGGACGTCTTTTCCACGCCTTCCAGGGAAGCGAAAACCGTGTCCGTGATTCCCAATTTCCACAACACCAACATGAACGATCGAAGATCAACGAGCTCAGAGCCCCCCTCAATCTTGCGGAGCGTGTGCGCTGACACACCGAGGGCGACCTTGATGTCGGATTGGCGCACGCCTAATGCAAGGCGTCTGGCTTTAACGAGAAGCCCGATTTTACTGAGCTTATCAGCACAGGCGACGGGGAAAAAGTCCTTCATAAGACTCACTCAACTGAGCATTAAGTAACTTAACGTCAACGATATCACCTGTTATTCCATCCTTGAATAACGATAACGCTCGCTAGCGTTAATTTTAAATTTCATAAGGTCGATGATGGTGAGCATTATTTTCCGAAATGCACGCATCGCACGCGAGGACTCAAGGCACAAACCTGCCAAAATTTGCCAGACCCAAAAAGCCAAAAGCCCGCAATCACACGGGCTTCAGCGCATTTCCTGCTAGTTGGTACCGGTCAGTGCCGGACATCCAATCATTCCCACTCTATTATCAATTGACCAAAAAAACTCTTATAAAACAGAGTTTTCAGACATTGGATAATTGAACAACCATGAAAAAAGCCATGCACAGTAAAACGTTCAAGAAGTCGGATTAGCCTCTCTCGTGGCAAAGGCTGCCGAGAGCTGACGCTTAGCTACTCAGTTCAGTAGCCCTGTAAATCGTTCTTCTGGAAGTCCCGCAGCGACAATCGCTTCGGCTTTTATCAGCGTGCCATCGAAATCTGTCGGCTTATCCAGCCCTATCCTTGCGCTGGTGCTGTACAGCGTTGCATAACCGGAGCCCGCTAACACTGGGCAAGTGGTCTGTACGCACGGGGACTCGATCACGCGGTCAACTTTGCCGTCGGGCGAATAACGCACCACCCTGCTACCGCCCCATTCCGCATTCCAGAGAAACCCCTGCGCATCAATGCAAGAACCGTCTGGTGCGCCCTGACCGTCGACTTTTTTGGTGAACACACGCTGGTTTTCCAACGATGGGTAATCGCAGCAGGAAATGCATCCTTGCAGGGAGTCCGCGTAGTACAGAGTGGAGCCGTCCGGGCTGAAACAGATACTGTTCGGGATCGCCACTGCGGGAAGGTCCAGCGTTTCTGTCTCGAGCGTCGCGGCATTGAGCCGATGAAATCTGCCTATGGTTTGCACCTGCTCAGCGGCGTCCATCGTGCTGAATACAAAGTTGCCCATGCGGTCGCAGCGGCCATCATTGATCCGGGTTCCGGGCACGCCAGGGGTGGCTGTGATTTTGCTGAAACGACCGGTGCTCAGGTTGTAGTAGCCCAGGCAGGATGCCAGTCCCATCAGCAATACGTCTTCGTCTGCCGTGAGGGCAAATGATCCTAGCGGCTCTGGCAGGGACCAACGCCGCACTTCGCCGCTTTCGGGGTCCAGAGCACGCAACTCGCAGCCGGGGATGTCGGTCCAGAGCAGGCGTTCGGTTCTTTCACACCAGACAGGACACTCGCCAAGAAGACTAATGGTGTCGGTTAAGGCTTTAAACATGGTTGCGTCCTACGAAACAGGATGGGGTAAACAAGGCAGTCAGTTGGAGAAAAGCGCTGACCACCTGTCACCGAACAGGGCGATGGCCAGGCCTGCGAGCATCACCATCGACCCGGCCAACTTGACGAGAGACACCGGCCTTTCCGATGCCCCCATCAATCCGAAATGATCGATAACCAGTGACGAGACAATCTGCCCTGCGATAGCGAGGCCCAGCAGGGCTGACAGACCGATTTTTGGCGCAAGCACCACATAACTAAGCAAGGCACCGGCACCCAGCAGACCGCCCAGCAGGCTCCACAAGGGCTGGGCAGGTATAGCCGCCAGTGAGGCCACTATCCCGCCGCGCATCAATGAAAAGACGCCCAGGCATACCGCACCGGCAGTAAATGAGAACAGCGACGCCGCTACGGAATCTCCACCCACACCTTTAGCGAGTTGACCATTCAGCGTGGTCTGCAGGGTTATGCCAAGCCCTGCGGCGATGGCCAGCAGGTAGTAGGCTGCGTTCATCTAGCGTCTCCTTACTTGGCTGACTCAAGCGGCATGAATGTCTCGGCAAAAATATCCGGCTGGTAGCCTGCGACAGCAAACAGATGCTCACGGGATTCGTCGATTGCTGCACGCAGCCTTTCGCTGTCAACGCCCAGCACCTTGCCGCCGCGCTTGACGATGCGACCGCCAATGATGACCGTGTCGACATTGCTGCGTTCGGCCGCGTGTACAACGGTGCCGAATGCGTTGCCTGACGGGTAAAGGTTGATGTCCTGCGCGTTTATAAGGATCAGGTCGGCCTGTTTGCCGGGGGCCAGGCTGCCGACTTTGTCCTGCAATCCGGCACAGGTAGCGCCGTCGAGAGTGGCGGCTTTGAGCAGGCCATGAGCAGGCAGGGTCACCGGATGATGTTCTGCGCCGCAGCAGCGCTGCTGGTGCATGCCCATGACGCGCTGCAGGTAGAACGCCACCCGCATCTCCATGAACATGTCACCGCTGTAGGAGGTTTCGTTATCGACACTCAGCCCCGGACTGATGCCGTGACGCTGGGCCGACTGCATGGCGAACATTCCATCTTCAATGCCGTAGTGGGCATCTGAACGCGGGCATACGTTGACCCGCACGCCAGCCTCGCGAAGGATTTTCCAGCCGGCGTCCGGCAGCGAGGTGCAGTGGTTGAAGATGTTATCGGGGCGCAGCAGGCCCTCGCGATGCAAACCCTCCAACTCAGCTGCCATGTCCCCGCCAAAAAATTCGGTGATGATCGGCAGCCCCAGACGCCGGGCCTCAGCCCACAGCTCAGGCTCCAGCTGCGCCATCACCGCCAGCGAGAGCAGCGGGTTGTCACCGTTATTGACGTATTTTCCCTGGAGACGCTCCAGGTTGCCCGGCCAGTGGGCTTTGTCCCACTCACCGGAAACTGGCGCACCGGAGGCGTGTACAGATCGGATACCAGCATCAAGCAGCGCCTCTACCGCAGCATCGGAGTGCGCGCCGGTACGGCTGTTGTGCGAGTTATCGACCACGGTCGTGATGCCCGCATCGATGCAGCCCAATGCAGTCAGTAGATTGCCGATATACATGTCAGCCGGGCGATAGTATTTGGCGAACGAGAAGTGCGTGGCGTTGCAGTAGTCTTCCAGGGTTTCGGCATTCGGATTGATTCGACGCAGTTGGCCCTCCCAGGAGTGACGATGCGTATCGACCATGCCGGGCATGGCAATCATGCCGGATGCCTCGATAACAACAGCGTCGCCGGCCTCAATGTTTTCACCTATGGCCGTGATGGTGCTGCCTTCGATAAGGATATCGCCGCGCGCCAGATTGCCGATATCACCATCCATGCTCAGCACAGTGGCGCCGCGGATAAGGGTGCGGGCGGCCGGAGCGGCCGGGGCCTGGACGATGCTGCGGTTATATTCAGCCATTTTCTGTACATCTCTTCAAAGTTCGTTGGAAGCAATGTACGCAATGCGATACTGCGGGAAAAAGATGGTTAAACTGTTTTTATTATTCAATATTTACGAACAATAACGACTTCCCCCGATCACTGCTTTGAGGCTGCTAACAGTCATGGACCGTATTCAAGCGATGCAGGTTTTCGTACGTGTGGCTGAAGCAGGAAGCTTTATCCAGGCGGCGGAGACGCTTTCTTTGCCGGCCTCGACAGTTACCAGCAGCGTTAAAAATCTTGAGAAGTACTTGCAGGTGCGCCTGCTGAACAGAACAACGCGGCGGGTCAGCCTGACGCATGAGGGCGCTCAATATCTGGCGCAATGCCGGGAAATATTGGAGCTGATCGAACACACAGAGACCAGCCTGACGGATTCCGTAAAACGGCCACAGGGACGTTTGCGTGTCGATATGCCGGGTGGCATTGCACACTTCATCGTCATGCCAAACCTGCAAGACTTTTACAGGCGCTACCCGGATATCTACCTGATGATAGGCGTCAACGATCGGCAGGTTGATCTGGTTCAAGAGGGTGTCGATTGCGTTATTCGTACAGGCGAGCTCAATGACTCAACGCTCGTTGCGCGCCCACTCGGCCGGTTTCGCTGGGTTACGTGTGCTTCTGTCGCCTATCTCGAAGAAAACGGTATTCCGCAAACTCCGCAAGATTTGTCTCACCACCGGGCCATCCATTACTTCTCGGGCCGCGCAAGGCAAGCAGGCGAAATGCGCTTCGCCCGTGGCACCGAGAAAATCTCAGTCCCGGTGAACGGCACTGCGGCAGTCAACGAGACCGGGCTTTACATCAAAATGTGCCTGGAAGGCTTCGGGCTGGTGCAGCTCGCTGAAAACGTGGTCAGCGAGCATCTGCGAGAAGGGCGGCTGGTCGAAGTGCTTGCTGACTGGCAGCCCGCATCGGTTCCTGTGCACCTGCTATACCCGCATCAGCGCTTTTTATCGCCAGCTGTGAGCGCATTCGCTGACTGGATTGCTGGGCTTGTTCGCGACGATGACTCAGCAGATTCAAGTTGAACGTTGCGCCCGGCCAGCATGCCGGTGAATGCGCCGGCTACGGAGATTGCGGCTGTGATCAGCAGCGGTGCTGTCCAGCCACCGGTCCAGTCGTGCAGTTGGCCCAGCAGCAATGGGCCTGCGGCTGCCATCAGGTAGCCGACGCACTGCGCCATTCCTGAAAGTGCCGCCGTGTCACCGGCATTTTTTGTGCGCAAGCCGATGAAGGTCAGGCCGAGCATCATGCTGGCACCAGAGCCGAAGCCCAGGACCGCGGCCCACAACATGGCGTAGTCTGGCGCGTAAATGAGCCCGATCAGGGATGAGGCGGTTAACAGGCTGACGGTAGCGGCTGCCAGTTTCTGGTCTTTGAGACGGCGAAGCGTGGCCGCCAGAATCAAGCCGGGAATGGCCGTGGTCAGTTGAAGCGTGCCGTGTACCGTGCCTGCTTGCTCCGGGGATATGCCATGGTCCATCAGAATGGTCGGCAGCCAGCCGACGGCGACATAAAAAGGCATCGCGTTCAGCCCCATGAACAGTGTGACCTGCCATGCCAGCGGCGAACGCCAGACGGCCACGGTTGGCGCTTGTTTCGGACCTGACAGATTTACGTGTTCGTGTTTTTTCAACTGCGGCAGCCACACCACCAGCGCCAACAATGGGGCTGCGACCAACAAACTCAGGGCAATCGGCCATCCCCATGATTGGGTCAGCGGAATTATTACGGCTGAACCGACAGCGCCTGCTGCGCCCATCGTGATGGAATAAGCGCCGGTCATGGACGCCATTTTTGTCGAGAAGTCGCGTTTGATCAGGCCGGGCAGCAGCACGTTGCCCAGGGCGATCCCAGTGCCTATCAATATCGTACCGGCGTACAACGCCCACGCGCTGCCTGTGGAGCGGAGCAGGATGCCCGCTGAAATGACCAACAGTGCACCGAAAAGCGTGCGCTCGATGCCGAACCTGCGGGCGACCGATGCGCTGAGCGGGGAGAAGGCGGCAAAGGCAAGTAATGGCAGTGAAGTAAGCAGGCCTAGAGCTGAGGCGCTCAAGCCAAAAGCATTCTGGATCAGCGGCAAAACGGGCGCGATGCTGGTAAAGGGAACGCGCAGGTTCACGGCGATAAGCAGAATGCCTGCGACGAGCGCGATGGCATGCCACTTGTTTTTTGTATGTGACATATTCTTTATCTGTCCTCTTAAAAGAAGACAACTGTAGAGAACTTCAGAACTGTCTAATATAGATATCAAGACACCTGATACCTAAATTATGCCAAGCTCAAAAAATGTCGTTTCCTCGCCGGAAGATTTCGATTCAGACCTTTTCGCCCAGGCAGCGATTGCCCTCAAGGTTGCGCCTGACCTCAATGATTCGGGTGCCCGCCCGCATGATCATCGCAAAGGCCAGCTGATCCTGTCTTTGCATGGCGCAGTGAGCTGTGAGGTGCAAAATGCACTATGGCTTGTCCCTCCCCAGCACGCCGTATGGATCCCGGGCGGCACGCCGCACAGTTGCCGAGTGACCGAAAACGCCCGGACCTGCTTTCTGTTCGTTGAGCCCGGTGCGGCAGCCATGCCTGAAGAATGCTGCACGGTTGCCATTACGCGCCTTGTTCGGGAGATGATCTTGCATCTCGCTGAACAGGAACCCGCTTACCATTCCGAGGGCAAGACAGCGCGGCTGGTTGCAGTGCTGCTTGAGCAGCTTTCCGATGCTCCGCTGAAAGAGCTGCATTTGCCGATATCAGACCACCCCAAGATCAAACAAATCGCGGATACGCTCTTCTCCGATCCAGGCGACCGAACCACGTTGCGCGAGTGGGCCACTCGTCTTGCAACCAGTGAACGAACGCTGGCCAGGCTTGTAGAAAGCACGACCGGGCTGAGCTTCGGACGCTGGCGCCAACAGTTGTATTTGATGATCGCACTGAGCCATTTGGCGGAGGGGGTATCCGTGCAGCGTGTGGCGGGTATTCTGGGATATGACTCTGTTAGTGCCTTCATCACGATGTTCAAGAAAGCCCTGGGTAAACCGCCTACACAGTATTTTTCCTCGCTACGTTAGCGCTCTGCAGCGCTAATATGGGGTCAACAGGGCACAGTCCGGGGCGCTCATGGACATGGAGAATGTGATGTTGCTGACTCGAAATCAGTTGTTGGGCCTGAGCCTTCTGGCAGTAGTTGGGGGCTGTACCCCTTTTCAACCGCCACCCGAGGACTACACACTGTGGTAGAAAAAGGGGGTAACCCAATCGGGCGTCGACAACGCCATGCGTGCTTGCGGGTATACCAATCTTGATGGCGCGGGAGACACCTCGCCGATTGATGTTGTGCTGACGCGGTTCTACTGTATGAAGGACGCAGGGTTCAAGCGCAGGGATAATCTCGACCTGTGCAAGCTAGGCCGCATTGGCGAGTCGCCGGTGTGCGAAGGCCGCCGGTAACGATTGTTCGCACACTCCGCGTGGGAATGCGCAGGCCCGTCTAGAAAGAGTCAGACGACGGCGTATCACATGCTTTCCGAGTCATACCATCAGGGAAGACGCCATGTTTACCAGGAACCTGCTGTTGAGTTTTTGCGCGTTGTTAATGATCGGCTGCACAGGTAGGGGCTTTCAACCGCCGCCGCCGGAATTTACCAATTGGAAAAAAAGCGGGGTCTCGCAAGAGGGTGTCAAGAGCGCTATGACCGCATGCGGCTATACCAACCTTACAGGGACGGGGGACACGACGCCTATTGACGAGGTACTCACGCAGTTTTATTGCATGAAAGACTCCGGTTTCAAGCGCACAGATAACATTGACCTGTGCAAGGAAGGCCGCATCGGCGAATCGCCGGTGTGCGAAGGCCGCCGGTAACCCATCAGCAAAAGAAAGCAAGGAATGAACGATCTACGCAACGGACTGTACGGCACTACACTTGTATTGGCGGCATCAGCGCCGAGTGGTTGCACCACCTAGACCGCTATCAACGGCGAGCCTGGGGTGAACATGGGGACGGCAATCAAAAGGTGCTCGCCGTGGTCAGCCACGGCAATATCGTGACCAAACAGATCGATGGCCAAGGCTTCCGGGCGGAGAGTTACTCGAAGTGGAGACTGGCAAACAGTTACTGCTGACATCTGCTCGGCGAAGCGTTCTCGATACCATGTCGGCATTCCTTATCCGGGACATGGTATCGATCTAGCGCTCTCAAATACTTACGATGTGCGCCATTAAAAACGCCATTGATAACGTAGCAAACATCACTATCTATTCTTATTTTTTAGATAAAAATCAAATAGTTGCGAATCAGCCTACTCCCACTCAATCGTCGCTGGCGGCTTGCTCGACACGTCGTAGGTGACGCGGGAGATGCCTTCGATTTCGTTGATGATGCGGCCGCTGACGGTTTCCAGCAGTTCGTAAGGCAGGTGTGCCCAACGTGCGGTCATGAAGTCGATGGTTTCTACGGCACGCAGGGCGACGACCCAGGCGTAACGACGGCCGTCACCGACCACGCCGACCGATTTGACCGGCTGGAAGACGACGAAGGCCTGGCTGACTTTGTGGTACCAGTCGGCTTTGCGCAGTTCTTCGATGAAGATGTGGTCAGCGCGACGCAGCAGGTCGGCGTATTCCTTCTTCACTTCGCCGAGGATGCGCACGCCCAGGCCCGGGCCCGGGAACGGGTGGCGGTAGACCATGTCGTACGGCAGGCCGAGTTCCAGGCCCAGACGACGGACTTCGTCCTTGAACAGTTCGCGCAGTGGCTCGACCAGTTTCAGGTTCATTTCTTCCGGCAGGCCGCCCACGTTGTGGTGCGACTTGATCACGTGAGCCTTGCCGCTCTTGGCGCCAGCGGACTCGATCACGTCAGGGTAGATGGTGCCCTGAGCCAGGTACTTGATGTTATCCAGCTTGCTCGATTCGGCATCGAACACGTCGATGAAGGTACGGCCGATGATCTTGCGCTTCTTCTCTGGGTCGGCTTCGCCTTCCAGGTTGTTGAGGAACTGCTCTTCAGCGTTGGCGCGGATCACCTTGACGCCCATGTTCTCGGCAAACATGGCCATCACTTGCTCACCTTCGTGCAGGCGCAGCAAACCGTTGTCGACGAAGACGCAGGTCAGTTGATCGCCAATCGCCTTGTGCAGCAGCGCTGCTACGACGGACGAGTCAACACCGCCGGACAGACCCAGCAGGACGTTGTCGGTGCCGACTTGCGCGCGGACCTGAGCGATGGCGTCTTCAGCGATCTTGGAAGGGGTCCACAGCGCTTCGCAGCCGCAGATGTCGAGGATGAAGCGCGACAGGATGCGACCACCCTGCTTGGTGTGGGTCACTTCCGGGTGGAACTGCACGCCGTAGTAGCCACGGGCGTCGTCGGCCATGCCGGCGATCGGGCAGCTCGGGGTGCTGGCCAGGATGTGGAATTCGGACGGCATCTTGGTGACCTTGTCACCGTGGCTCATCCATACGTCTAGACCGAACAGGCCGTCAGCGTCGATGTGATCTTCGATGCCGTCGAGCAGACGGCTCTTGCCGACGACGTCGACACGGGCGTAACCGAATTCACGCAGTTCGGAACCTTCGACCTTGCCACCCAGTTGTTCAGCCATGGTCTGCATGCCGTAGCAGATACCAAAGACCGGAACGCCCAGGTCAAACACGGCTTGCGGGCAGCGCGGGCTGTTGGCTTCGTGCACGGACTCGGGGCCACCGGCGAGGATGACGCCTTTTGGAGCGAATTCGCGAATCGCTTCGTCGTCCATGTCGAACGGGTGCAGTTCGCAATACACACCGATCTCACGCACGCGGCGGGCGATCAGCTGGGTGTACTGGGAACCGAAGTCGAGGATCAGGATACGGTGGGCGTGAATGTCGAGGGCCATGAGTCATTCTCGTCGAAAATCAGAAACAAGACGGGGCTGTAATGAACAGCCCCGCTACACAATTCTTGAAACGCGCCCGGTTTATCAGGCGCATTTCAGATCAACCTACGCGATAGTTCGGCGCTTCCTTGGTGATCTGCACGTCGTGAACGTGAGACTCGGCCATGCCAGCGCCGGTGATGCGGACGAATTCAGGCTTGGTGCGCATTTCCTGAATGTCGGCGCTGCCGGTGTACCCCATGGAAGAACGCAGGCCGCCCATCAGTTGGTGAACGATGGCAGTCAGCGAACCCTTGTAGGCCACGCGACCTTCGATACCTTCCGGCACCAGCTTCTCTGCACCTTCCGATGAGTCCTGGAAGTAGCGGTCCGAAGAGCCTTGCGCCTGGGACATTGCACCCAGCGAACCCATGCCACGGTACGCCTTGTAGGAACGACCCTGGAACAGTTCGATTTCGCCCGGCGCCTCTTCGGTACCGGCGAACATCGAACCCATCATCACGCAGTAGGCACCGGCCACGATGGCCTTGGACAGGTCACCGGAGAAGCGGATGCCGCCGTCGGCGATCAGGGGAACGTCGGTGCCTTCAAGGGCCGATGCAACGTTGGCGATGGCGCTGATTTGCGGAACGCCAACGCCGGCCACGATACGCGTGGTGCAGATGGAGCCAGGACCGATGCCGACCTTGACGCCGTCAGCGCCCGCTTCGACCAGTGCACGTGCAGCAGCGCCGGTGGCGATATTGCCGCCGATGACCTGGACGTCCGGGAAGTTCTGCTTGACCCAGCGAACGCGGTCGATCACGCCTTTGGAGTGACCGTGGGCGGTGTCGACGACGATAACGTCAACGCCGGCGGCGACCAGGGCGCTGACGCGCTCGCCGGTGTCTTTACCGGTACCAACCGCAGCGCCAACGCGCAGACGACCTTGATCGTCCTTGCTGGCCAGTGGGTAGGCTTTGGATTTCTCGATATCCTTGACGGTCATCATGCCCTTGAGCGCGAACTTGTCGTCGACGATCAGGACTTTTTCCAGGCGGTGCTTGTGCAGCAGGTCGCGGACTTCGTATTTGTCGGCGCCTTCGCGAACAGTGACCAGACGCTCTTTGGGCGTCATCACTTCACGAACAGGGATGTCCATCCGGTTTTCAAAGCGTACGTCACGAGAGGTCACGATGCCGACGAGCTCGCCGTCGTGCAGGACCGGTACACCGGAAATGTTGTGTTGACGGGTCAGTTCGAACAGATCACGAACGGTGGCATCCGCCTCGATGGTGATCGGGTCCTTGACCACACCCGCTTCGAACTTCTTGACCTTGCGCACTTCGGCAGCTTGCTGCTCGACGGTCATGTTCTTGTGGATGATGCCGATGCCGCCTTCCTGAGCCATGGCGATCGCCAGACGGGCTTCAGTGACGGTGTCCATAGCGGCGGAAACAAGGGGGATGTTCAGTTCGATGCCACGGGTCAATCGGGTTTTCAGACTGACTTCGTTGGGAAGCACCTCGGAATAACCGGGCACAAGGAGAATGTCGTCGAATGTAAGGGCTTCTTGGCTGATACGCAGCATCGCTGGGCTCCCGAGCGGGAAAATGGAAGCGCGCCATTATACCCAGACACCTGCTCTTGCTCAATGTAAAGATCAGTCTATTTAATAATCAGAATGATCGACCCGCTCTATCACCGATTTCTGCATTTATAATGCGGACTTTGACGAAGGAAACCGGACGATCCAGACGTTCGGCGAATTCTTCCAGAAAGCTCGCCTTGAAGCCGGCGTCCAGCCAGTCATTGAAAATGAAGCCCAGGTTGGAAAAGCCGCACGGGTCCAAGAACAGAAAGCCGTTGATGTCGTCTTCATGTCGACATTCCGGGCAGATGAAGTTGTCGGTGTGGCCCGGCATCCATTCCTCCAGACTGTCGAACAGCGCTTCACCGATCTCCCGCCGACACTCAGGGCAACCGGCCTCCTCCTTGAAACCCTGCTGCGGGGTATAGATGCAGCGCTTGAGCACGATTTCCAGGCCATTGACCGCCTGACCGTAGGGCAATGCGTCCGGGTGTTCGACAAAACGCCGCGCACCGGGCGCGATGGCGTACGCCATGCGGTTGAAACTGCGCCCGCAGGTGGTCAACGACTCTTCCACCACGTCCAGCTTCACCAGCCAGCGCAGGATCGCCCGCGCCTTCGCTTCATGCGCAGGAAAGCTGGAGATTTGCGGGACGATGATGCTTTGGGTGTTCATGACGGGCCTGTCTGACGTTTGATCGGGGGCGGCAGCTTAATACCACCGGTGATGACGTCAAGTATGGCTGCCTCAACCGGCAAGATAACGACCGATGAGCGTCATCCCGCTGAGCAGCACCATCCAGGTGACCAGGCGCACGAACATCTCCCGCGAAATGCGCATGACCAGACGCCGACCGATCCACGAGCCGATGATCATCGCTGGCAGCAGGCACACTGCAAGCAAGAGCAGGGAGACTTGCGCGTACACGCCTGTGACGACGAACAGGCTCAGGCGCACGACGGTGCTGCAACTGATCAGCGCGTTTTGCGTGGCGCGGGCCTGTGTCTTGTCGGTCAGGCGGCCGTTGAGGTAGATCGCATATAAAAAGCCGCCACTACCAAACAGCGCCCCGAACAACCCGCCCACGGTGCCCATCGGAATTGACCAGCCTGCCGACAGCTGGGTTGGGCGCACCTTCACGGCAAGGCTGTAAACCGAATAACCGATCAGAAACAAGCCCATTAGTAGCAGCAGCACGTCAGACTTGAGGTTGAGCAAGAACAGCACACCGAGCGTACAACCCACCGCCATGCACGGCACCATGCGCAGCAGCTCGGCGCGCACCACCGATTGCCGGGACGGCAGTAAATGACTGAATGCGGCAAGGAAATCCAGCATCACCAGCAGCGGGATGATTCGCGACAACGGCATGAAGTGAATCAGGACGGGGCCCGCCACCAGTGCAGTTCCGAAACCGGCGATGGCGAACACCAGATAGGCGGCGATAACACCGGTCTCTATAAACAGCCAGTCGGTCGGGCTCAACCCCAACTGAGTGAAAGCACCCGACAACTCGGTGAGGGTGGTGAGCATCATGTCTTCCATGGATGAACGGCGGCCCACAGAATATCCCGGGACGCAGGATGGGTCAGCGGATATTCAGGGTTGAATACAGATCCATCTGTAGGAGCGAATTCATTCGCGAAAGACGTATCAGGCGAGAGATATCTATTGAATGTACCGATCAATCGCGAATGAATTCGCTCCCACAGGGCTTTCTGCGTCATCTATTAGTCTGGTGACCCTGGCCCCAATGCCTTTATCATGCCCGGCATGATCAAAGACCCCTTCGCAAGACTCGGCCTTGACCGGGAAGTCCTCACTGTCAGCCAGCTCAACGGCCGCGCGCGCGTGCTGCTGGAGGATGTTTTCGCCAGCATCTGGGTCGAGGGGGAGATTTCCAACCTGTCGCGCCCGGCGTCCGGTCACGTGTACTTCACGCTCAAGGACACAGGCGCCCAAGTGCGTTGCGCGTTGTTCCGCAGCAACGCTGCGCGCGTGCGCCAGGCGCTGAAAGACGGGCTGGCGGTAAAGGTGCGGGGCAAGGTTTCGCTGTTTGAAGGTCGCGGCGACTATCAGTTGATCCTCGACACTGTCGAACCCGCAGGTGACGGTGCCCTGAGGCTGGCGTTTGATGCACTGAAAGAAAAACTCAGCGCCGAAGGACTGTTCAGCGCCGAGCGCAAAGTCGCCCTGCCCTTGCACCCTCAACGGATCGGCATCATCAGCTCGCCGACCGGCGCCGTGATTCGCGACATCATTAGCGTGTTTCGCCGTCGCGCGCCGCAGGTGGAACTGACACTGATTCCCACCGCCGTCCAGGGCCGCGAAGCCATCAACCAGATCGTTCGTGCGCTGAAACTGGCCGACGCTCGCGGCTTCGACGCCTTGATCCTCGCCCGCGGCGGCGGCTCGCTTGAAGACTTGTGGTGCTTCAACGAGGAAGCCGTCGCCCGCGCCATCGACGCGTGCGTGACGCCGATCGTCAGCGCGGTCGGTCACGAAACCGACGTGTCCATCAGTGACTTCGTCGCCGACGTTCGCGCGCCCACGCCCTCCGCTGCGGCAGAACTCTTGGCACCCGATTCCAGCGACCTGCACCGTCGCGTCGACAGCCTGCAACGGCGGTTGATCAGCCGTATGCAGGATCGCCTGATGCGAGAGCGATTGCGCCTGGACGGCATCTCACGGCGCTTGCGTCATCCGGGTGAACGTCTGCGCCAGCGCGCTCAACGCCTGGACGATCTGGACATGCGCATGCGTCGTGCCTTCGAGCAGCAGATGCACAAACGTCAGGTGCGCATGAGCCACCTGGAAAGCCGTCTGGCGGCGCAACATCCAGGACGCACGCTGGCGTTCCTGCGCCAGCGACTGGCGGTACTGGCCGAACGGCTGCCGCGTGCGATCAGAGAAAACCTCAAGACCCGCCACCTGCAGCTGCAAACGCAGGTGCAGACACTCAACGTGGTGAGCCCATTGGCGACGCTGGGACGCGGTTACAGCATTCTGCTGGACGAGCGCGGCAAGGCGATCCGGACCGCCGAACAGACTCACACAGGCCAGCGCCTCACCGCGAAACTGGCCGAAGGCGAACTGCACGTGCGCGTTGAAGACAACCACCTGACGCCCGTCACCCTTTCTCTTCTGGATTGACCGATGCTGCCCTCGATCTCCCGTTCCCTGGCTGGCGTCGCGCTGGCCCTCTGCGTGACGCTGCCCGCTCACGCCGACAGCTACATTTCTCGCCTGCTGAACAAGCCCGTGCCCGGTGGCGTGGCGGTGGTTGATCTCGGTCCGGCCGCTCAGGCGCCAAAAGCAACCTGGCAGGGCAAGCCGGTGCTCGTGGTCAAGGATCAGGACGCCCGCTGGCTGGCCATTGTCGGCATCCCCCTGACGATCAAGCCCGGCACGTCCCAGCAGGTGAACAGCGGGGGTCGCTCTTTGCCGTTTGTCGTGGCCAGCAAGAAATACCCCGAGCAGCACATCACCCTGAAAAACAAGCGTCAGGTCAATCCAAACCCGGATGACCTGAAACGCATCGAACAGGAACTGGACGTGCAAGTGCGCGCCTACCGAAGCTTCTCGCCGGGCACGCCGAGCAACCTGTTGCTGGACAAACCGGTCGATGGCCCGTTGTCGAGCAAGTTCGGCGTGCGCCGTTTCTTCAACGGTGAGGAGCGCAACCCGCATGCGGGTCTGGATTTCGCCGTCCCCGCCGGTACACCGATCAAGTCACCCGCTGCGGGCAAGGTCATCCTGATCGGCAATTACTTCTTCAACGGCAACACGGTGTTCGTCGATCACGGGCAGGGCTTCATCAGCATGTTCTGCCACATGTCGAAAATCGACGTGAAAGTCGGCGATGCCGTACCTCGGGGCGGCGTGGTGGGGCGCGTCGGTTCGACCGGTCGCGCAACGGGCCCGCACATGCACTGGAACGTCAGCCTGAACGATGCACGCGTGGACCCGGCGATTTTTATCAATGCGTTTCAGCCGTAGCCCAGAGACTCGCGGGTCTGAATTCTGTAGGGGCGCGCTTGCCGGCGATTGCGATCCGTCAAGTCAGCTAAGTGTTGCCTGACACAACGCAATCGCGGGCGAGCGCGCTCCTACGAATGGCCGAGTTGCGCAGACCGAAACAGCCCGGCAATAAAATCGCGAAAAACCAAGATATCCAGCCGATAAATCTCATGAGGTTCGGGCTATCGAAAACTTCTCCCAATTTTTTTCAACTGCTTGCCACCTTTCACCCCATTGGTTACGGTTGATCACATGAAAGCCTCTCAAACCCTCATTCTGCTGCGTCAACATCGCTGCCTCAGTCTCGTCAGTGCACGACTGCCAGGCTAAATCGCGGTGCCTCGACGCTACACCTCGGATTTATCGGCTGGCCGACTTCTCTCGGCCCTGAGTACAAATAAAGGACTGCTCCCATGACCATGCTCAAAGATCCCTCGCAGAAGTATCGCGCGTTTCCAGTCATCGACCTGCCTGACCGCACTTGGCCTTCCAAGACCATCACCGAGGTGCCGATCTGGTGCAGTTCCGACCTGCGTGATGGTAACCAGTCGCTGATCGAGCCCATGGATTCGGTCAAGAAGCTGCGCTTCTGGAAGACCCTGGTACAAGTCGGTGTGAAAGAAATCGAAGCCTCGTTCCCGGCGGCCTCCCAGACTGACTTCGACTTCGTGCGTACCCTGATCGAAGACGGCCACATCCCGGATGACACCACCATTCAGGTGCTGACCCAGGGTCGTGAGGACCTGATCGCGCGCACCTTCGAATCCCTGCGCGGCGCCAAGAAAGCCATCGTCCACCTTTACAACGCCACCTCCCCGTCCTTCCGTCGTATCGTCTTCAATCAGGATAAGGACGGGATCAAGGCCATTGCGGTCAACGCCGCCAAGCTGTTCGTCAAATACGCCGCACAGCAGCCGGAAACCCAGTGGCAGTTCGAGTACTCGCCTGAAACCTTCAGCGCCACCGAGCTGGATTTCGCCAAGGAAGTCTGTGACGCGGTGATCGAAGTGTGGAACGCCACGCCACAGAACAAGGTGATCCTCAACCTGCCGGCCACCGTGGAAGTCGCCACCCCGAATATCTATGCCGACCAGATCGAGTGGTTCTGCCGCAACATCAGCCGTCGTGACAGCGTGATCATCAGCCTGCACACCCACAACGATCGTGGCACTGGCGTGGCAGCGACCGAACTGGGCCTGATGGCCGGTGCAGATCGCGTCGAAGGCTGCCTGTTCGGCAACGGCGAACGTACCGGTAACGTCGACCTGGTAACGGTCGCCCTGAACATGTACACCCAAGGCCTGAACCCGCAGCTGGACTTCTCCGACATCGACGGCGTGCGCAAGGTCGTGGAGGAGTGCAACCAGATTCCGGTTCACCCGCGTCATCCGTATGTCGGCGACCTGGTCCACACCGCGTTCTCCGGCTCCCACCAGGACGCCATCCGCAAAGGTTTTGCCCAGCAGAAGGAAGGCACACTGTGGGAAGTCCCTTACCTGCCCATCGACCCGGCCGACATTGGCCGCAGCTACGAGGCGGTGATTCGGGTCAACAGCCAGTCCGGCAAAGGCGGTATTACCTACCTGTTGGAACAGGAATACGGCATCTCCCTGCCACGTCGCATGCAGATCGAATTCAGCCAGGTGGTACAAGGCGAAACCGACCGTCTGGGCCTGGAAATGAGCGCTGAGCAGATCTACTCGCTGTTCAAGCGCGAATACCTGCAAGCCAACAAACCTTATGCATTGGTGAGCCATCGTCTGCAGGAAGAAAACGGCCACAGCGCAGTGGAAGTCGAAGTCACCGGCAAAAGCGACAGCGAGACCAACCTGCACTGGCGCGGCAAGGGCAACGGTGCGCTGGAAGCACTTGTGGCCGGCTTGCCAGTCAGCGCAGAGATCATGGACTACAACGAGCACGCCATCGGCGCAGGCACCACGGCCAAGGCCGCTGCCTACATCGAACTGCGTGTGAACGGCGAGCGTGCGGTACACGGCGTGGGCATCGATGAAAACATCACCACCGCCAGCTTCAAAGCCCTGTTCAGCGCACTGAACCGTGCATTGTCCCAAGCGGAGGACGCTGCGAAAGCCGCGTGATCTGAAGCCTGATTTTGCCCCTTGTGGGAGCGAATTCATTCGCGATGCGGTGTTCAAGACGATACAGATTCGTCGACTGGACTGGCCTCTCGCGAATGAGTTCGCTCCCGCAGAGCCGAAACAACCGCTCAGATAACCGTTATATACGCGCTACAAAAAAGGCCCTGAAGTGAAGACTTCAGGGCCTTTTTTTGTTCGCGTGGATTAGATCACGCGGTGGTTTTGACTGTGCCTTTCATCAATTCCAGCAGCGCGGCCTGCTGCGCGCTCAGTTGCGCCATCGTGCCGGAAATCTGCTGTTGGATGGCCAGCACCTGCGTGGCCTTCTCTTGATCAGGCGCCTTGCTGTTCTGAGCAACGGCCAATTGCTGCTGCTGTTGCTGGAGGATCTTCTGGGTCTGCTTGATCTGCTCCTGCAACTGCTTGATGGCCTGCTCTTGCGGCGAACCGCCGCTCTCCGCCTCGCCGGACTTGGAAGCGCCTGGCGATTGATACACATTGCCGCGCAGGTTCACGCTGGCGGTCGTCGCATCGCTTTTGGTGGACTCATCATTCTTGAAGCCAGCCGTGAATACGCTGGAGTAAGCACTCAACGAACTGGTGTTGATAGTGGTCATGATCAAACTCCTGTTTAGTGCACTTTGTATCGGCCGGCTTACACAGAACTGAAGGTCGTCTTTCATGCGCGCGCAGAAGCGCCCCACGGCGTCAACCGTGGAGCGCTTCTCGTCGACGTGTTAGGCGGTGGTGTTGATGCTGCCGGACTTCTGCAGTTGCACCAGCGCCGCTTCTTGAGTGGCCAGGCTGGCGGTGGTCGTCGAAATTTGGCCTTGAATGGCCATCACGCGCTGGGATTTTTCTTCGTCGGAGCCTTTGCTCGCCTGAGCCGCGGCCAATTGCTGTTCTTGCTCCTGCAAGCGCTTCTCGGTTTCCTTGATCTGCTGCTCAAGCTTCTCGATCGCCTGCTCGCTTTCGCTGGAAGAGTCCGAGCTGCCGCTGGCGCCGCCTGCAGCCGGTGCGCCGCCTGCAGCGCCCGAGGCTGAGGTCGAAGCCGCAGCAGCCGTGGTCGACGTGTCGTCGCTGTCGGCCGTCGCGGTCGTGGTGTCTTTCTTGACGGCGACGGTGAAGGTGCTGGAGTACGAAGTGAGTGAGGACGCGTTGATGGTGGTCATACCGATCTCCTGTTTTGGTACAACGCTATCGACCGAGCCCCCCTCAAACTCTATGAACTTAGTGTATCTCGAATGTATCAGCGTCGAGATATGCCGGGAATTTCTGCCGGTACGCCGCCAGGCTTTCGGCAGACAGGCTGACGTGGAAAACACCGTCGGCCTCGCCGATGTTCAACAGACTCTCGCCCTGAAAATCCAGCACCTGACTGTCGCCGGTGTAGGCAAAGCCTTTGCCGTCGGTGCCGATGCGGTTCACTGCCGCCACGTAACACAGGTTCTCGATGGCCCGAGCGGGCAACAGACGGTTCCAGTGTTGACGGCGGGCCCCCGGCCAGTTGGCGGTGTACAACAGCAAGTCGGTGTCGCGCGCGTCTCTGCTCCAGACCGGGAACCGCAGGTCGTAGCAAATCAGCGGACGAATCCGCCAGCCTTTGAGTTCGAACTGCACCTGGCGCTCACCCGGACTGTAATGCTCATGCTCACCCGCCATGCGGAAGAGGTGGCGCTTGTCGTAGTGCAGGAGCTCGCCGTCAGGCCGCGCCCATAACAGGCGATTGCGATGACTGCCATCGGCCGACCGCACAATGACGCTTCCGGTCACGACAGCATTGATGCGCTTGGCCTGCGCCAGCAGCCACTTGGACGTCACGCCGTTTTCGGGCTCGGCGAGTGCTTCGGACTCCATCGAGAAGCCGGTGGTAAACATCTCCGGCAGAATCACCAGATCGGCACCCTGCGCCTGATCCAGCAAATCCTCGAAATGCGCGTGGTTGGCTTTGCAGTCGTGCCAGACCAACGTGGTCTGTACCAGGGCGATGTTCAGGTTCGGCAGATCGCTCAGATCGCGCATAGTTTTTCCGCTGCCTGACGCAACGTCTCCTCTCGCTTGGGAAAGCACAGCCGGATGATGCGCTGGCCTTCAGGCGGACTCTGATAGAACACGGAGATAGGAATACTCGCGACGCCATGCTCTCGGGTCATCCACAAAGACATCTCGACGTCGTTCAGGTCCGGACGGATCTGCGAGTAATCGACCAGTTGGAAGTAAGTCCCTGCGGCTCGCGTGAAGGTGAAACGCGACGACTCCAGTTGATCACAGAAGAAGTCCCGTTTGGCTTGATAGAACGCGGGAAGCTCTTCTACATGTTCAGGACATTGCGCCATGTAGTCAGCCAAGGCCCACTGCAGAGGCGTCACACCGCAGAACCCGACAAACTGGTGGACCTTGCGCATTTCGGCGGTCAGCGCAGGTGGCGCGACCAGATAGCCGGTTTTCCAGCCCGTGACGTGGTAGGTCTTGCCGAAGGAGCTGACCACGAAGGCGCGCTGATACAGCTCTTCATGGGCAAGCACGCTGGCATGCTTCACGCCGTCGAACACCAGGTGCTCATAGACTTCATCGCTGACCAGATAGATGTCGCGATCCCGGATCAGGGCCGCCAACTGGTCAAGCTCGTCACGGGTAATCAACGCACCACTGGGGTTGTGTGGCGTGTTGATAATGATCATGCGGGTACGAGGGCTCAGCGCGGCATTGAGCTTTTCCCAGTCGATGGAGAAATCACCGTCCTTGAGTTGCACGTGCACACAACGACCGCCCGCAAGCTCCACCGAGGGCTCGTAACTGTCGTAACTCGGATCGAAAACGATCACTTCATCGCCTGCGCGTACCACGGTCTGAATCGCGCAGAAAATCGCGTGGGTCGCGCCCGGGGTGATCGTGACCTCGGTATTCATGTCGACCTGACGCCCATAGGATCGGGCGATCTTGGCGGCCACCTGCTCCCGCAATGCCGGCAGGCCGGTCATCGGTGCGTATTGGTTGTGACCGTCCATGGTGTGACGGCAGAGGGCCTCACGCAGTGCGTCGGGCCCATCGAAATCGGGAAAACCCTGAGAAAGATTGATCGCCCCGGTTTCGGCTGCAAGCTGGGACATCACGGTAAAGATGGTGGTGCCAACGTTCGGCAATTTGCTGGTGATCATAGGGTTTTCCTGCTCCACACCCGGCTCCAGAACGGCACGGGGACTCGCAGGATAGCCCATACGGCGAACACAAAAAAAGGCGCCAAAGGCGCCTTTTTCGAAGAAAGACCATTACAAAATCAGCGCTTGTCCTTGCGCTTCTTGTCGGCCTTCTTGTGGTGCGACATCAAGCGACGCTTCTTGTTGACCTGACGGTCGGTCAGCGTGTTCTTGTTGCCTTCGTACGGGTTCTCGCCACCTTTGAACTCGATGCGAATCGGCGTACCCACCAGCTTGAGCACCCGACGGTAGGTGTTTTCGAGGTAGCGAACGTAAGACTTCGGTACCTTGTCGACCTGGTTACCGTGGATCACGATGATCGGGGGGTTGGCGCCGCCCAAGTGGGCATAACGCAGTTTGATTCGACGGCTGGCAACCATCGGTGGCGCGTGCTCGCTGACGGCATCTTCGAGAATCTGCGTCAGGCGGCTGGTCGGCCAGCGGGTCACGGCAGATTTGAACGAGTTCTGAACCGACTGGTAGAGGTTACCCACGCCCGTGCCGTGCAGCGCCGAGATGAAGTGGATGTCGGCGAAGTCGACGAAGAACAACCGGCGTTCCAGCTCGGTCTTCACGTAGTCGCGTTCGCTCGGGACCATGCCGTCCCATTTGTTCAACGCGATGACCAGTGCACGGCCCGCTTCAAGGGCGAAGCCCAGCAGGTTCAGGTCGTGGTCCACCACGCCTTCGCGGGCGTCCATGACGAAGATCACCACGTTGGCGTCTTTGATCGCCTGCAGGGTTTTCACCACCGAAAACTTTTCGACTTCCTCGTGGATCTTGCCGCGCTTGCGCACACCGGCGGTGTCGATCAGCGTGTACTTCTCGTCGTTGCGCTCGAACGGGATGTAGATGCTGTCACGCGTGGTGCCGGGCTGGTCGTAGACGATGACGCGGTCTTCGCCGAGCATGCGGTTGACGAGCGTCGACTTGCCCACGTTCGGACGGCCGATGATCGCGATCTTGATACCGTCTTTCTCGCTCGGGCCCGGGATGCGCTTGGCTTCTTCGCCTTCAGCAACGTCCTCTTCTTCACCCTCTTCCACTTCGTCCGCGTCTTTCGGGAATTCGCTCAAGGCGATTTCCAGCATCTGCGTGATGCCGCGACCGTGTGCACCGGCAACCGGAATCGCGTCGCCCATGCCCAGTGGCGCGAACTCGGCGCGGGCCATGTCAGGGTCGATGTTGTCGACCTTGTTGGCGACCACGTACGAGGTCTTGTTGCGCTTGCGCAGGTGCTCGCCAATCATCTGGTCGGCGGCGGTGAAGCCAGCCTTGGCGTCCACCAGGAACAACACGACATCGGCTTCTTCGATGGCCAGCAGCGACTGCTCGGCCATCTTTTCGTCCATGCCGTGCTCATCACCGGAAATACCGCCGGTGTCGATCAGGATGTAGGTACGCCCTTGCCACTTGGCCTCACCGTATTGGCGATCACGGGTCAGACCGGACAAGTCGCCGACGATGGCGTCGCGAGTCCTGGTCAGGCGGTTGAACAAGGTGGACTTGCCGACGTTCGGTCGACCCACCAGGGCGATTACGGGAACCATGCGGCTCTCCACTTCGTTATTTCAGAAAATACAAAAGCCGCTGCAAGGCAGCGGCCGGAGTTCGGAGCGGCACCCGAAGTGCCGCAAGCCCCGTCAGAGCGGGGCTGCCCGAGGAAAGCCGGTTGGCTGGCCTCCTCAAGCATAGACAGCCACTACTTGATCGTCAGGGCTTCCAGCTTGCCGCTGTTGCCGAAGACGTAAATGGTGTTGCCCGACACCAGCGGGCGTGCACGCAGGCCGTCGCTGTCGATCTTTTCACGGCCGACGAAGTGACCGTCAACCTGACTCAGCAGGTGCAGGTAACCTTCCATGTCGCCCACCGCTACGTAGCTGGAGAACACTTCCGGCGAACCCAACTGGCGGCGAGCCAGCGAGTCGTTGCTCCACAGCGCGGTGGAAGAACGCTCATCGACGCCTTCAACCGTGCCGTTGGCCAGGGAAACGTAGACGCTGCCAAAGCCCTGGGCAACGCCCGAGTAGCTCGATGCATCACGCTGCCACAGCACACGGCCGCTCTGCAGCTCCAGACCCGCGACACGGCCTTGATAGGTCGCGACGTAAAGGGTCGAGCCGGACAACAGCAGGCCGCCATCGATGTCGACCACGCGGTCCAGTTCGGAACGACCTTGCGGAATCGCTACGCGCTGCTCCCAGACCGGCACGCCATTGCTGATGTCCAGTGCCACGACCTTACCGGTCGACAGGCCTGCAATCGCCAGCTGGTTGGTGACAATCGGAGCACCGGTGCCGCGCAGAGTCAGAACCGCAGGACTGCTTTCGTAGATCCAGCGCTGATCACCGGTCACGGCATCGTAACCGATGACCTTGTCGTCCTGGGTCTGAGCGACCACTACGTCACCGTTGGTGGCCGGCGAAGACAACACTTCGCTGGTCGCCTTGGCTTTCCACTTCTGCTCGCCGGTGGCTTCGTCGAGGACGATCACCTCACCGCGCAGGGTGCCGAGCATGACCATGCCAGAACCCACGCCGACCGCGCCGGAAACAGGCTGCTCGAGCTCTTTCTTCCAGACCACGTCGCCGTTGCTACGGTTGATCGCCATGACCAGACCGTTGGCATCAGCTGCGTAGATGTTCTCGCCGTCGATGGCCGGAACCAGCATGTTGTAGATGTCGCCCTGGCCGTCACCGACCGAACGGCTCCACAACTTTTGCAGGACCACTTCTTCTTTGAAGTCGGTCAGCTCGGCCGGAGGCAATTCCTTTTTGGTGTTGCTGCTGCAACCCGCGGCCAAAACGGCCAGAGCCAGCAATGCTGCATGTTTCCAACGAATCACGTCACGCATCCCCTTTCGCCAGATCGTCGAGCTTCATTTGCAAGCCACCCACTGCCGCTTCCTCGGACAGCGCAGCCTTGGCCTTTTTGTATGCAGCATAAGCATCGTCGGTACGACCCAGCTGAACCAGCAGATCACCGCGCAGCTCTTCACGACTGGCCGCGAATGCCTTGTCGACCTGAGCGTCGAGCAGCTTCAGCGCGTCTTCTGCCTTGTTCTGTGCGGCGAGCACGCGAGCCAGACGCTGACGGGCGATTTCGCCCAGTGTCGGGTTGGCTGGCTTGTCATTCACCGCTTTCAATTCGCTTGCAGCATCGTCCAGCTTGCCGGTTTCGACCGCGACCTTGGCCACGAACAGGCTGCCGTACTGTGCGTACGGGGTGCCACCGAATTCGCTTTTCAGCTTGCCGGCAATCTCCGCGACACGACCGGCATCGGCCTGACCACTTGGGGTCAAGGCTGTTTCCAGCAACTGTTGATACAGGGCCGAAGCACCTTGTGCCTGGTTGTTCTGATAGCGGTGCCAGGCTTGCCAGCCCAACACAACGATCACCGCGAGCAGACCGCCGGTGACCAGGGGCTTGCCGTTACGCTGCCACCAGTCTTTTACCGCCGCCAGCTGTTCATCATCGGTACTCGACACCCCAATACTCCTATCTAATTCGGCTGTTTATCAGCTTCAACCCTGCACGATGCAGGTGGCCAGGTGCTCGGAAAGAGCATCCCAGGCAATATTTTGTTGTTCGCCCTGACCGCGCAGAGGCTTGACGCCCACTTCCTTGCGGGCCAGCTCTTCATCGCCCAGGATCAGCGCATACAGCGCGCCGCTCTTGTCGGCTTTCTTGAACTGGCTCTTGAAGCTGCCAGCTCCGGCGTTGACCTGCAGACGCAGGTTCGGCGCCTGATCACGCAGACGCTCCGACAATGCCAGCGCGGCCAACTCTGCGGCTTCGCCAAAGGCACAGACGTACACGTCGATCGTGCGCGAAATCTCTTCCGGGATCTGCTCCAGGGTTTCCAGCAGCAGCACCAGGCGTTCGATGCCCATAGCGAAGCCAACGCCGGTGGTCGGCTTGCCGCCCATCTGCTCGACCAGGCCGTCGTAACGACCGCCCGCGCAGACGGTGCCCTGAGCACCCAGTTGATCGGTGACCCATTCGAAAACGGTCTTGCTGTAGTAATCCAGGCCACGGACCAGTTTCGGGTTGATCACATAAGGAATGCCTGCCGCGTCGAGACGCGCCTTGAGGCCTTCGAAGTGAACCCGCGACTCTTCGTCCAGATAGTCCGCCAACTTCGGCGCATCGACCAGCACAGCCTGGGTTTCAGGGTGTTTGGTGTCGAGCACGCGCAGCGGGTTGGTTTTCAGACGGCGCTGGCTGTCTTCGTCCAGCTGTTCGAGGCGGGCCGAGAGGTACTCGACCAGCGCTTCGCGGTAGCGTCCACGCGCTTCGCTGGTGCCAAGGCTGTTGAGTTCGAGCTTGACCGCGTTGCGGATGCCCAGCAGGCCCCACAGGCGCCAGGTCAGCACGATCAGCTCGGCGTCGATGTCCGGACCGTCAAGGTTGAACACTTCACAGCCAATCTGGTGGAACTGGCGATAACGGCCTTTCTGTGGACGCTCGTGGCGGAACATCGGGCCGATGTACCAGAGCTTCTGCACCTGGCCGCCGCCGGTGATGCCGTGCTCGAGCACCGCACGGACGCACGCCGCCGTGCCTTCAGGGCGCAGGGTCAGCGAGTCGCCGTTACGGTCGGCGAAGGTGTACATCTCTTTCTCGACGATGTCGGTGACTTCGCCGATAGAGCGCTTGAACAGCTCGGTGAACTCGACGATCGGCATGCGAATCTGGCGATAACCGTAGTTATCCAGCAGACGCGATACGGTGCCTTCGAAGTAGCGCCACAGTGGCGTCTGGTCCGGCAGGATGTCGTTCATGCCACGAATGGCTTGCAGGGACTTACTCACAAAAATTCCTTGGAAACTGGGTTAGCCGCGAACGATCAGCGCTGCGTCGGCCTGGACCTTCTCGGCCGCTTTCTCGCGGATCAAGCGTTCAAGCTCGTCCACCAGATTGTCATTGGTCAGCTTTTGCGACGGCTTGCCATCGATGTAGATCAGGTTCGGCGTACCGCCAGTGAGGCCGATATGGGCTTCCTTGGCTTCGCCCGGACCGTTCACCACACAACCGATCACCGCGACATCGAGCGGGACCAGCAGATCTTCAAGGCGCCCTTCCAGCTCGTTCATGGTCTTGACCACATCGAAGTTCTGCCGCGAGCAGCTCGGACAGGCGATGAAGTTGATGCCACGGGAACGCAGGTGCAGCGACTTGAGGATGTCGTAACCGACTTTCACTTCCTCGACGGGATCAGCGGCCAGCGAGATACGAATGGTATCGCCGATTCCTTCGGCCAGCAGCATACCTAGGCCGACGGCCGATTTCACTGTGCCTGAACGTAATCCACCGGCTTCGGTGATGCCAAGGTGCAATGGCTGGACAATTTGCTTGGCCAACAGGCGGTAGGCTTCGACGGCCATGAACACATCGGACGCTTTGACGCTGACCTTGAAGTCCTGGAAATCAAGGCGATCAAGGTGCTCGACATGGCGCAGCGCGGACTCGACCAACGCCGCCGGGGTCGGCTCGCCGTATTTCTTCTGCAGGTCTTTTTCCAGCGAACCGGCGTTGACGCCGATACGAATGGGAATGCCGCGATCACGCGCAGCATCGACCACCGCGCGAACACGGTCTTCACGGCCAATGTTGCCCGGGTTGATCCGCAGGCAATCGACGCCAAGCTCGGCCACACGCAGGGCGATCTTGTAGTCGAAGTGGATGTCGGCAACCAGCGGCACCTTGACCAGCTGTTTGATACGACCGAACGCCTCGGCGGCGTCCATGTCCGGGACCGAAATGCGGACGATGTCCACGCCTGCGGCCTCCAGACGGTTGATCTGAGCGACGGTTGCAGCGACGTCGTTCGTGTCGCTGTTGGTCATGCTCTGTACCGCGATCGGGGCATCACCGCCGACCGGCACCGAGCCGACCCAGATTTTACGAGATTCGCGACGTTTGATCGGAGATTCGCCGTGCATGACTTATTGCCCCAACTTCATGCGAGCCGTCTGGCCCGAAGTGAAAGGTGCGACGTCGACCGGCTGACCGTTGTAGCTGACCTGTGCAGCACGGGCCACGCCCAGTCGCACCGCCAGAGGTGGCTTGCCGCTGACATCGACGGTGTCGCCAGAGCGCTTGAGGCCACTGGTCAGCACCTTGCCGTTACCGTCGGTGATCTGAAACCAGCAATCGGCGTTGAATGCGATGTGCACCTGACCGAAACCGGCAGGCGCCGGCGCTGCCTCAGTGGTCGCTGGTGCTTGTGCAGGCGCTGGCGCAGGCACGGCAGCCGTGGCTGGCGTCGTCGGCGCGGTGTGCGCGGGAGCAGCAGGCGTGGCAGCCGTGCCGTGCGCAGGCGCAGCCGCTGTTGCACCTGTGGCTGGCTCGGTGGTGGTCGGTGCGGTGGTGGTCGGCGCGGTCGGTACGGCTGCGGCCGGCTCGGCGTTATTCAACGGCAGCGGCGCTGGCGTGCTGCCCTGGGCTTCAGTAACCGCCTGATCTTCCGGCTCGTCCAGCGGATGAATCTGGGTGGTGCCGTCAGCACTTTCGACTTCGACATGCTCCATTCCGAGACTGGTTGGTTCCTTGCCGCGCAGAGTCGCCTGATCCTGCCACCAGACAAACCCCCCACCGATCAGCGCAATCAGCAGCAACAGGCTGACAATGCGCAGGATATTGTGGGACAGGCGCACAGGCTCTTCGATTCGACCCAGGGCATGTACGTTGCTGCCCTTGCCGTCGGTGCCGGTGTACTGATCGAACTCGTTGACCAGGGCTGCCTGGTCAAGGTCCATCAGTTTCGCGTAGGCACGAATGTAACCCCGGGCAAAGGTATGGCCGGGGAGCTTGTCGAAATCGCCCGCCTCCACATAACCCAGGGACGTCGCGGTGAGGTTCAGCCTCAAAGCCACATCTGGCAGCGACCAGTTTCTGCTCTCGCGAGCCTGGCGCAACGTTTCACCAGGGTTCCTGCGAGTGGCTGCTACAACTTCGGGATGCGCCGCTTTCATCATTGCTCCGACAGGTATTGCTGATATTCCGGCGTACCGGGATAGAGTCTTTTTAGTTGCAGGCCATAACTGGCTGCCTTGTTGCGATCGTCATAAACCTTCGCTAACCGCGTACCCAGCAACAGACTACGTGCATTCTGCTCGCTAAGCTGGCTGAAACGGTCGTAATAGTCACGCGCCGGCACATAATGCCTGTCTTCGTAAGACATCTCAGCCATTTCGAGCAATGCGCGTGGTTGTTGGCGATCAAGCCTCAAGGCTTTGTTGAATTCTTCCAGTGCTGCGTCACGATTCCCCAGCATCAGGGACGTCATGCCCAGGTTCTCGAACACCCTGGCACGCTCGGCGTAGAGATTATCATCGGCGGCCTGCTGAAAGCGCTCATAAGCTTCCTTGTAGCGCTTCTGCTCGTAAAGAAAGCCACCGTAGTTGTTGAGAATGCGGGCATCCTTGGGACGTGAGGACAGTGCCTTGGTGTAATACTCATTGGCCAGCTCGGGTTCGAGCTCGGCTTGAAAGACGAGTCCCAGGGCAGCGTTCGCGTCGGCGTCCGAGCTGTCCAGCTCAAGCGCCTTTTTCAGCGGCGCTTTCGCCCGCTCCATCTGACCCTGCTGCAGATAGCCGAGGCCCAATTGCACATAGGCATGACGAGCTTCTTCACGTCCCTTGCCGGTACTCAGCGGATCGACGTTGCCAGTGGACACACAACCTACCAGCAACGTGGCAAAACACAGGAGCAGCGCAACGCGCAGGGACATAGAGATCCTCTCAGTCAAATTCGCAGTCAGGTACGGGCCGCGGTGACCTGAGCCCCGTCGGTCTCGGCACTGAGCTCACGCACAGCGATGTAACGTTCGCTGCGACGCGTGCGGTCCATGACCTGCCCGACCAACTGGCCACAGGCAGCATCGATGTCCTCACCGCGCGTGGTACGCACGGTGACGTTATACCCGGCTTGATGCAGCAGATCCTGGAAACGGCGGATCGCGTTGTTGCTGGGACGCTCGTAACCCGAATGCGGGAACGGGTTGAACGGGATCAGGTTGATCTTGCAAGGCGTGTCCTTGAGCAGCTCGATCATCTCGACCGCGTGCTCAGGACGATCGTTGATGTCCTTGAGCAGCGTGTATTCGATGGTCAGCACGCGCTTCTCGCCCAATGCCGACATGTAGTTGCGGCAGGACTCGAGCAGCATCTTCAAGGGATACTTCTTGTTGATCGGCACCAGCTGGTTGCGCAACGCGTCGTTCGGCGCGTGCAGCGAAAGGGCCAGCGAAACGTCAATGTGCTTGGCCAGCTCATCGATCATGGGGACCACGCCCGAGGTGGACAAGGTCACCCGGCGTTTGGAGATGCCATAGCCGAAGTCATCCATCATCAGATGCATGGCGGAGATGACATTGTCGAAGTTCAGCAATGGCTCACCCATGCCCATCATCACCACGTTGGTGATGGCACGGTCGACGGTAGCCGGGACACTGCCGAAAGATTTGTTGGCAATCCACACCTGACCGATCACTTCGGCGGCGGTGAGGTTGCTGTTGAAGCCTTGCTTGCCGGTAGAGCAGAAGCTGCAATCCAGCGCGCAGCCCGCCTGGGACGAGACACACAGGGTGCCGCGTTTGCCTTGCGGAATGTAGACGGTCTCGACGCAGCTGCCGGACGCCACGCGAACGACCCATTTACGGGTACCGTCGGTGGAAATGTCCTCGCTGACGACTTCAGGACCCCGAATTTCGGCACGACACTCGAGCTTTTCGCGCAGCGCCTTGCCAACGTTCGTCATGGCTTCGAAATTATCGACGCCAAAATGGTGAATCCACTTCATGACCTGACCGGCGCGGAAGCGTTTCTCCCCGATCGACTCGAAGAATTTTTCCATTTCCGGCTGGGTCAGACCCAACAGGTTGATTTTGCCAGTTGTATCAGTCATGGATTCACCCTCACTCGCAGCAGCAGCTTAGCGAGCGGTTACCTCGGTAGCAGCGAAGAAGTAAGCGATTTCGCGAGCAGCAGCAGCTTCGGAGTCCGAGCCGTGAACAGCGTTGGCGTCGATGGAATCAGCGAAGTCAGCACGGATAGTGCCAGCAGCTGCTTCTTTAGGGTTGGTAGCGCCCATCAGCTCGCGGTTCAGAGCGATGGCGTTTTCGCCTTCCAGAACCTGAACGACAACCGGACCGGAGATCATGAAAGCAACCAGATCGCCGAAGAAACCACGAGCGCTGTGCTCAGCGTAGAAACCTTCTGCTTCGGCCTTGGACAGTTGCTTCAGTTTCGACGCCACAACACGCAGACCGGCTTTTTCGAAGCGGGTGGTGATTTCGCCGATTACGTTTTTAGCAACGGCGTCAGGCTTGATGATCGAGAAAGTACGTTGAACAGCCATGGTGTAACTCCAGAAACAGTGATTGTTGCGAAAAATTAAACCCGCGAATTATACGCGGGTTCTGGTGTATTGCCTAACGTGCAAAGATGATCAGTCTATTTCATCGGCCCAGAGGGGCTGGATCGCTTCCAGCACCTTCTCACCGACCCGCCCCGAATTCTTATCGAAACCAGGCAACCCTGTAATCATCTCCTGCAGTTTGACGAAGCTGACCGAGTACGGGTTAACGCCCGGGTAGGCCTCGGCAAGCTCCTCAGCGATACGCTGTACATCATTCCAACCGTAGCTCATGACAATCCCTCGGTCAGTGCGGCGCTTCGGCTGCATGGTTAAGCGAATATTTCGGGATCTCGACGGTCAGGTCTTCAGTGCCGACCTTCGCCTGACAGGACAGACGCGACTGCGCCTCAAGACCCCAGGCACGATCAAGATAGTCCTCTTCCAGCTCGTCAGCCTCTTCCAGGGAATTAAAACCCTCGCGAATGATGCAGTGACAGGTGGTGCAGGCACAGACGCCGCCGCAAGCGCTCTCGATTTCGATGTGGTTGTCATGCGCCACTTCAAGAATCGACTTGCCGGTTTCGGCCTCGACAACCATACCGTCCGGGCAATGCTCGGCGTGTGGCAGAAAAATGACCTGCGGCATCAGTTATTCCTCAATCTCATTCAGGTTGCGCCCTGCCAACGCGGCTTTCACCGTCGAGTCCAGGCGGCGGGCTGCGAAGGCATCGGTCACCTGCGACAGACGCTTGGTCTGCTGCTCGATGGCCGCACCGTCGGTGCCCTTCATCAATTCACGGAGTTCGTCCACCTGCATGTCGATAACCATGCGCTCTTCGGCATCGAGCAAGCGCTCGCCATCGGCCTGCAGCGCACCTTCGACGGCTTCGATCAGACGCTGGGCGTCGACCTGCTGTTCACGCAGGACACGAGCGACCTTGTCATCGCCGGCATACTGGAACGAATCCTTGAGCATGCGAGCGATTTCGCCGTCGGTCAGACCGTAAGACGGCTTGACCTGGATGCTGGACTCCACGCCGGACGCCAGTTCCCGAGCGGACACGCTGAGCAGACCGTCGGCGTCGACCTGGAAAGTGACACGAATCTTGGCGGCGCCGGCGACCATGGCGGGGATGCCGCGCAGGTCAAAACGCGCCAGCGAACGGCAGTCGCTGATCAATTCACGCTCGCCTTGCAGCACGTGAATCATCATGGCCGACTGGCCGTCTTTGTAGGTGGTGAACTCTTGAGCACGCGCCACCGGAATCGTGGTGTTACGCGGGATCACTTTCTCCATCAGACCGCCCATGGTTTCAAGCCCCAGGGACAGTGGAATCACGTCCAGCAGCAACAGCTCGCCGCCGTCACGCTTGTTACCCGCCAGTGTGTCGGCCTGGATCGCGGCACCGATGGCCACCACTTGATCAGGGTCGATTTCGGTCAACGGCTGACGACCAAACAGCTCGGCAACGGCTGCGCGAACACGAGGCACACGGGTCGAACCGCCGACCATGACCACCGCTTCCACTTCATCCAGTTCGATCCCGCTGTCACGCACCGCGCGACGGCAGGCCTTGAGGCTGCGGGCGATCATCGGTTCAATCAGCGCTTCGAACGCTGCACGGGTCAGCACGCCCGTCCACGCACCGTGTACGACATCGACCGAGTCAGTGTCCGTCAGCGCTTCCTTGGCGGCACAGGCGGTCTGCATCAGACTGCGCTGCGCCGAAGGATCGAGGTCATCGGAAAGACCAGCCTCAGTGATGATCCAGCTCGCGATGGCGTGGTCGAAATCGTCGCCGCCCAGCGCGCTGTCGCCGCCGGTGGCCATGACTTCGAACACACCGCCGGTCAGGCGAAGAATCGAGATGTCAAAGGTGCCGCCGCCCAGATCATAGATGGCCACGACCCCTTCGGCGTTCTGGTCCAGACCATAAGCCACGGCCGCCGCGGTAGGCTCGTTGAGCAAACGCAGGACCGTCAGCCCCGCCAGCTTGGCGGCGTCTTTGGTCGCCTGACGCTGAGCATCGTCGAAATAGGCAGGCACGGTAATCACCGCACCGACCAGATCGCCACCCAACGTCGCTTCGGCACGCTGACGCAGTACTTTCAGGATATCGGCAGAGACTTCAACGGGGCTTTTGGCGCCCTGAACCGTCTCGATGAACGGCATGTGCGACTCACCGCCAATGAAGCGGTAAGGCAGTTGCTCGCCCAGATGCTTGACGTCGGAGATGCCGCGCCCCATCAGGCGCTTGACCGAAATGATCGTGTTCAAGGGGTCGGCGGCGGCAGCGTCTTTGGCCGACTGGCCCACTTCGACGCGATCGGCGTGGTAACGCACCGCTGACGGCAGGATGACCTGCCCGTTCTGATCGGGAAGCGGTTCACTGATGCCGCTGCGCAACGCAGCCACCAGCGAGTTGGTGGTGCCGAGATCAATCCCGACGGCCAGACGGCGCTGATGAGGTTTTGGACTTTGGCCGGGTTCGGCGATCTGCAGTAGAGCCATTGCTTTTCTGATATCACTGGCGCGCCGCCCAAGGGCGGCGCGGGGTTAATCGTCGAGGCGCTCTTCCAGCTGGCGCACTTCGTAAGAGAGCTTGTCGAGGAACTGCATACGGCGCATCAGCCTTTCGGCCTGCTCACGCTGTGCAGCATCATCCCAACAGGCCGCGAAGCTTTCGTTCAGTTCTTCCTGCGCAACCTTGAGCCGACGCTTGAACGTCGCGACACCGTTCAGGTCCGCTTCGTCCTGCAAGTCCTCGAGTTCTTCGCGCCATTGCATCTGCTGCATCAGAAACTCGGGGTCCTGCACGGTGACTTCAAGCGGAACCTCGCCCTTGAGCGCCAACAGATAGCGCGCCCGTTTAGGCGCGTTCTTCAGCGTCTGATAGGCATCGTTCAAGCTCGCCGAGCGCTCCAGCGCAACGCGCTGCTCACGCTCGGGGGCGTCAGCAAAGCGGTCGGGGTGCACGCTACGGGCAAGCTCGCGGTAACGCGTCGCCAGCAGGTCTAGATCCAGACGGAAGCCCGGCTGCAGATCGAATAAAGCGAAATGACAAGGAGTGCCCACAGTCAGCCTCAAACGTTGAAGCTTTCGCCGCAGCCACATTCACCGCGCGAGTTGGGGTTGTTGAACTTGAAGCCTTCGTTCAACCCTTCCTTGACGAAATCGAGCTCGGTGCCGTCGAGGTAAACCAGGCTCTTGGGATCGATGATCACCTTGACGCCATGATATTCGAACACCGAGTCTTCGCTTTCCGGCTCGTCGACGAACTCGAGGACGTACGCCAGGCCAGAACACCCGGTCGTACGAACACCCAGACGAATGCCATCACCTTTGCCACGCCCTTCAAGGGAGCGACGCACGTGGTTTGCGGCAGCTTCGGTCATGCTGATAGCCATCGGAACTCCTTACCTCTTGCAAGCGGGATGAAGACTGCTTAGAGCAGGCCTTTCTTCTGCTTGTAATCGCGAACAGCGGCCTTGATGGCATCTTCAGCGAGTACGGAGCAGTGAATTTTCACCGGCGGCAACGCCAGCTCTTCCGCCAGTTGGGTGTTCTTGATGGTTTCTGCTTCGTCCAGGGTCTTGCCCTTCATCCACTCGGTGGCGAGGGAGCTGGAAGCGATGGCAGAACCGCAGCCGTAGGTCTTGAACTTGGCGTCTTCGATGATGCCTTGCTCGTTAACCTTGATCTGCAGGCGCATCACGTCGCCGCACGCTGGAGCGCCGACCATGCCGGTGCCGACATCAGGATCTTCCGCGTTCATCTTGCCGACGTTGCGCGGGTTCTCGTAGTGGTCAATGACCTTTTCGCTGTAAGCCATGGTGCAATCCTCTCATCAGGTAAATCGCTCTCGCGACACTTCAAAAACCGGACAACGCGTTTTTAAAGCGCCGCATCTGTGGCGACTTTAAATTAGTGCGCCGCCCACTCGATTTTGGAGATGTCGACACCGTCTTTGAACATGTCCCACAGCGGCGACAGAGCGCGCAGCTTGGTGACAGCCTCGCAAACTTTCTGCGCAGCCCAGTCAATCTCTTCTTCCGTGGTGAAACGGCCGAAGGTGAAACGGATCGAGCTGTGCGCCAGCTCGTCGTTGCGACCCAGGGCGCGCAGCACGTAGGACGGCTCCAGGGAAGCCGAGGTGCATGCAGAACCGGACGACACCGCGAGGTCCTTGAGCGCCATGATCAGCGACTCGCCTTCGACGTAGTTGAAGCTCAGGTTCAGGTTGTGCGGTACGCGAGCGGTCATGCTGCCGTTGACGTACAGCTCTTCCAGGTGCTCGACCTGCTTATAGAAACGGTCGCTCAGTGCCTTGATGCGCACGTTCTCGGCAGCCATGTCTTCTTTGGCGACGCGGAACGCTTCACCCATGCCGACGATCTGGTGAGTGGCCAATGTGCCCGAACGCATGCCGCGCTCGTGACCGCCACCGTGCATGGTCGCTTCGATGCGAACACGCGGCTTGCGGCTCACGTACAGCGCGCCAATGCCCTTTGGACCGTAGGTCTTGTGGGCCGAGAAGGACATCATGTCGACTTTCAGTTTCGACAGGTCGATGTCGACCTTGCCGGTGGACTGAGCGGCGTCGACATGGAACAGCACGCCACGCGAACGGGTCAGCTCGCCAATCGCAGCGATGTCGTTCACGGTGCCGATTTCGTTGTTCACGTGCATGATCGAAACCAGGATGGTGTCGTCACGCAGAACCGATTCGATCATGGCCGGAGTGATGAGACCGTCTTCAGTCGGCTCCAGATACGTGACTTCGAAACCTTCACGCTCCAGTTGGCGCATGGTGTCGAGGACAGCCTTGTGTTCGATCTTGCTGGTGATCAGGTGCTTGCCTTTGGAGGCATAGAAATGCGCAGCGCCTTTGATCGCCAGGTTGTCGGATTCGGTAGCACCGGAGGTCCAGACGATTTCACGCGGGTCGGCGTTGACCAGATCAGCGACCTGACGACGGGCATTCTCGACCGCCTCTTCTGCTTTCCAGCCGAAGACGTGGGAGCGCGACGCCGGGTTACCGAAGTTGCCATCAACCAGCAGGCAATCGCTCATTTTCTGCGCAACACGCGGGTCGACCGGGGTCGTCGCGGAATAATCGAGGTAAATCGGCAATCTCATTGAATATCTCCTATCGGGCAGGCGCGCCGCGCGTTCATCTGCGTTCACTCAACGGCGGATGTTTCAATCTTGTCCAGTTGCTGCGTCTTGTTGTTGCAACGACGCAGATCCTGACGTTGGGCGACTTCCTGCACTTCACGGCGAGTGACGAGGTCGGCCAGGCTGATACCGCTTAGAAATTCGTGAATCTGCTGGCTGAGGTCACACCACAAATGGTGGGTCAGACAGGTATCGCCAGCATGGCAATCACCGAGTCCCTGACAACGTGTCGCATCGACCGATTCGTTGACCGCATCGATCACCTGCGCCACTTGAATGCCTTGCATCGTGCGGGACAGCTGGTAGCCACCGCCGGGCCCACGCACGCTGGACACCAGGTTGCTGCGGCGCAGCTTGGCGAACAGTTGCTCGAGGTAGGAAAGGGAAATCCCCTGCCGCTCGGAGATGTCGGCCAGAGACACTGGCCCATGCTGCGCGTGCAATGCCAGATCCAGCATGGCAGTGACGGCGTATCGGCCCTTTGTAGTCAGTCGCATGACGTGTACCGCGGAGGTTCGGAATGAGGGCGAGTATGCTATTCCCGAGTATTTAAGTCAACTATAAGACCTAGTGAAACAGTCGGGATTACCCGCAAAACAGCGGGCCGCATCATAGCAAAACCCAGGCTGGAATGGCACTTCTGCGTTTTCCAGCCCCCACCCCCTCCTTTAGTCGTGGACGGCTTTGGTTTCGCTGCGTTCCTTGATGCAATCGAAGACTTCCTGATGCAACTCCGGAAGGGCCTTCTCGCGGTATTCGCACCCCAGACTCTTGAGCGCCTTGCCCATGTCTTCCATGCGCACATCCACCGCTTGCAGGTGATCCAGCAACTGACCGATCGCTTTGGCGACAGGGTCTGGCATGTCTTCGCTCACACCGTACGCATCGAAACCGATCTTCTCGGCCATCGCCTTGCGCTTGGCTTCAGCCTCGCTGTCGTCGGACTTGACGATGATCCGCCCGGGAATACCGACCACTGTCGCACCCGCCGGCACCGGCTTGGTCACCACGGCGTTGGAACCGACTTTGGCGCCCGCGCCCACCGTAAACGGGCCCAGCACCTTCGCACCCGCCCCCACGACAACGCCGGATTCCAGCGTGGGATGCCGCTTGCCTTTGTTCCAACTGGTGCCGCCCAGGGTCACACCCTGATAAAGCGTCACGTCATCGCCGATCTCGGCTGTTTCGCCGATGACGATGCCCATGCCGTGATCGATAAAGAAGCGCCGCCCGACTTTGGCGCCGGGGTGGATTTCGATACCCGTCAACCAGCGACCGAAGTTGGAGACCATACGGGCCGGCCACTTCAAGTCCTTGCGCCACAGCCAGCCAGACAAACGATGCAACCATATGGCGTGCATACCGGGATAGCAGGTCAGCACTTCGAATGCGTTTCGGGCTGCCGGGTCACGGTGAAACACGCTTTGAATGTCTTCTCGCAGACGCTCGAACATCACTGATCCTTCCGCTTGTAGGGCTCGCCGTTGGCCGCTTTCTGGGTCTCGGTGAGGATGCCGCGCAAAATGCTCATTTCAGATCGGTTTACAGCGGATCGCCCGTAGAGCCGGCGCAACCTGGCCATCAGATGACGAGGCTTTTCCGGATCGAGGAAGCCAATATTCACCAGCGTGGCCTCCAGATGCTCATAGAATTTTTCCATCTCATCCATTGTCGCAAGCTCGGTGCTGCGCACGGAATTGACCTCGAACTTCTCGACCTTGGTCGCCTGTCCGCCTGCTGCGAGCCACGCCATGCGGGTTTCGTAGCTCAGGACCTGCACCGCAGCCGCCAGATTCAGCGAGCTGAATTCCGGGTCGGACGGGATGTGCACGTGGTAATGGCAGCGCTGCAGCTCTTCGTTGGTCAGCCCCGCGTACTCACGGCCAAACACCAGGGCGATCTCTTCGCCCTGTGCGGCGTGCTCAACGGTTTTCACGCCCGCTTCGCGTGGGTCGAGCAACGGCCAGGGAATGCGGCGATCACGGGCGCTGGTACCCAGCACGAGGTTGCAGCCCACGAGCGCATCTTCAAGCGTCGCGACCACTTGGGCACCTTCCAGAATGTCGCCCGCCCCCGACGCACGGGCGTCCGCTTCGTGGTGCGGGAACATCGCCGGATCGACCAGCACCAGACGCGAAAGCCCCATGTTCTTCATGGCACGAGCAGCGCCACCGATATTTCCCGGATGACTGGTACCGACCAGGACGACACGAATATTTTGCAGCACTGGTGAAGTCTCGCTAGCAGGTGAAAAGGGGGACGAATCTTACAGAAGCACCCGGCGCAAGGCTATGAACCCGTGCGCCATTCGACCTAGATACACCGTTAAGGCCCGCGGGGCCAGTGACGATCAAGGGGTCATGAGGCGACCGGACGCAGGGCAAAGGCTGCACTCGCGCTGGAAATCGTCGGAAAGAACCCATAGAATGCCCGGCTCTCTTTAACGACCTAGGTGATACATCCATGCAGCCCATGCTGAATATCGCGCTGCGCGCCGCCCGCAGCGCCAGCGAATTGATTTTCCGCTCCATCGAGCGCCTGGATACCATCAAGGTCGACGAAAAAGACGCGAAAGACTACGTCACCGAGGTCGATCGCGCGGCAGAAAAAGTCATCATTGACGCCCTGCTAAAGGCTTACCCAACCCACGGCATCCTCGGCGAAGAAACCGGCCTGCACGAAGGCAGCGGTGAAGGCGCCGATTACCTGTGGGTCATCGACCCGCTGGACGGCACCACCAACTTCGTTCGCGGCGTTCCGCACTTCGCGGTCAGCATTGCCTGCAAATACCGTGGTCGCCTGGAACACGCCGTTGTTCTGGACCCGGTCCGTCAGGAAGAATTCACCGCCAGCCGTGGCCGTGGTGCGCAACTCAACGGTCGTCGCCTGCGCGTCAGCCCTCGCAAGAGCCTGGAAGGCGCCCTCCTCGGCACCGGCTTCCCGTTCCGCGAAAACCAGCTGGACAACCTCGAGAACTACCTGAACATGTTCCGTTCGCTGGTTGGCCAGACCGCCGGCATCCGCCGCGCTGGCGCAGCAAGCCTGGACCTGGCCTACGTCGCTGCCGGTCGCTTTGATGCGTTCTGGGAGTCGGGTCTGTCCGAATGGGACATGGCCGCAGGCGCCCTGCTGATTCAGGAAGCAGGCGGACTGGTCAGCGATTTCAACGGTGGCCACGAATTCCTTGAGAAAGGCCACATCGTTGCCGGCAACACCAAGTGCTTCAAAGCCGTACTGACCTCGATCGCTCCGTACGTGCCAGCCTCGCTGAAGCGCTAAGCTTCAACGCTGCAAAAAAACCGGCCCTGTGCCGGTTTTTTTATGCCCGCTGCAGCGCCCTTCGCCCGCTCAACTCGCGCGACAGATCAATGAAGTTCTGCAGCGGCGGCAGCTGATTAAAGCTGCGACACACCAGCGTGATCGGTGCATGCAGCCGAGGCCTGGCATGGGCAATCGGACAGTAGACGACACTCTCTTTGTGCACGTCCTTCATCGAAGCCGGGACGATGGAGATTCCTGCGCCCGCAGCCACCAGGCTGACGTTGGTCAGCATGCGCTCCACCTCGAAGGCAATCTTCGGATTGAAGCCTGCGTTTTGACAGGCTTTGATCAGGTTGGCGTACATCCCGGGAGCGCCGGGCCGTCGCACGAGAATGAACTGCTCATCCTGCAGGTCATCGAGCGAAATCGACGGAGGCTTGGCAGACGGATCATGCTCCGCCAGCAACCTATGCCCCACCGGCAAGGTGAGCAGCATTTCCTCGTTGAGCAGGCGATGAAACTCAATGCTCTGATGACGACTGACCGGCGCTCGCAGGATGCCGACGTCGACACCGCCCTCGATGCTCATGTCAGTGAGCTTTTTCGCACTCCCCTCCTTGAGTGAAACCGCCACGCCGGGATAACGCTCACGATAAGCACGAATGATGCGCGGGATCAGCGGATGGGCGGCGGCCGAACTGGTGAAGCCGATGCTCAACTGGCCTTCGATACCGTGAGCGGCACGAGACGCCTTGAGCGAACCCTCTTTGACACGCGCCAGAATGCCCTGCGCTTCCTGTAGGAATACCAGACCACCCGCCGTGAGATCTACGCCCTTGGGATGACGCTTGAACAGGTCGAACCCGAGTTCGTCTTCCAGCGCTCGAATTTGCTGGCTGAGTGGCGGTTGCTGCATGTGCAGGCGAGCGGCGGCGCGTGTGAAATGCCGCTCCTCGGCCACCATGACGAAATAGCGCAGATGACGAAGCTCCATGGTGGTCTATCCCGCCTCAAGGTTTTATGATGGCCGCCCGATCAACGCGACATTGACCGGCAAGCGTGCCCAATCCATCCAGCGCTGACAAGGCACGTTCATAACAATAAATACGCCGAAACCCGGAACACCGATGCCACTCAGGCTTCTGCGCAATCCCACGCTCCAACTGCTCATGGCCATCGCCTGCGGCATGCTGCTGGGCGCTTCTGACCCGCGACTTGCCGTTGCCATGAAACCACTGAGCGATGGTTTCATTCGCATCATCGGCTGGCTGATGCCTTTCATGATGTTCCTCCTGATCGCGTCGGGCGTCGCCGGTTTGCAGGTCAGGCAACGCGGCTTGGGGTGCAGGGTCCTGATCTATTTCCAGACGATGGCGCTGCTGTCGTTGTCGATGGGGTGCCTGATCGCTGAAGCCCTGCACCCGGGTAACGGCGTCGCATCCAGCGCGTCAAATCTGTCCCTGCCCGTGATCGATGCGGCCAACACCCCAGGCGAATTTTCGTGGTCAGCCGCAGGGGCTGTCGTCAGCCATGCACTCGTGCAAAACCCGATACTGCCGATCATGCTCGCCGGGTTATTGGCAGGTGCCCTGCTCGCCCGCGCAGAGGGGCATCGTCATGCCGATGCCTTGCGCACGTTGCTGGAAAAGGCCGTGGGCCTGCTCTTCAGGGTTCTGAAGGTCATTCTGCGTTTCGCACCGCTTGCCGCTTTTGGCGCCATCGCCTTCACCATCGGGCGTTTCGGCCCGGCGTCGGCATTACCGCTGCTCAAGTTCGTCGCCGTGATGTACCTGGCATCGGCCGCCTTCGTGCTGCTGGTATTGGCCCCCGTAGCCCAAACCTCCGGGGTGTCGCTATGGCGGTTGATCGCGCATCTGAAGGACGAGTTGCTGCTGGTAACGTTCACCGGTTCCTCCGTGGCCGCACTGCCTGGCCTGATCGAGAAGATGCAGACCCTGGGCTGCGACCGCCAGCTGACGCGCCTGGTGCTGACCACCGGCTACACCTTCAACCTCAGCGGTTCAAATATCTACCTGATCACGGCGGCACTGTTTCTGGCGCAAATGGCGGGGATCGAACTGACCGGCAGCGAACTGCTGACGCTGCTGCTGATATCACTGGTGACGTCCTTGGGCTCTACCAGCATGGCGGGTTCGGCCTTCTTCACATTGATCGCGACGCTGAACCTGTTTCACCTCGTACCGCTGGAAGGTGTCGGCTTGCTGTTGGGCGTGGAACGCCTGATGAAGTGCAGGGTGTTGACCAACGTGCTGGGCAATTGCGTGGCGTGCCTGGCGATTGCGCGCTGGCAGAATGCCGTTGCTTTTGTTTCTGCCCGAAGGACGTAACCCACCGGGCAGAAACCGACTGACATCAGCCTTTGGACGACAGCAACTTCTCGAACGCCCGATCCAGGTTACCTTCCGCCTGGGTCAACTTCTCTCGACGTTCACGCAGCCACGCCTGATCGGCATCCAGCGTCTTGTGCGCCTCGGCCAGCATGCGTTTGACCTCTTCGGGCTGAGGTCCACCGGTGCCTTTGCGGGTCTTGACCATGTTTTCCGGCGACAGCGACGCGCGGAACGTCGACTCATCCAGCGGCAGGGTATTCGGCTTCCACTGATACTTGTCCGCCGCCTGGGTGTAGAGCTTTTGCGCGTCGGCATACGGGAAGGTTTTTGGCGTCAGGCCTTGATCGCGGGCCTGCTCGACGATGAGTGACGCGAAGCTGTGGCCAATGCGAAATGGCACTTTCTGCGTACGCTCAAGCGTGTCCGCCAGCTCCATCGAGGTGGTCCACTCGTTTTCCAGTTCTTCGCGGGCGCGCTGCGGATTGACCTGTAACGCATCAAGCACGGCATCCATGACGCCGAACATGGCTTTGGTCGAATCGAACACACCCAGCGAGTCGAAGGCGAACTTGTAGTCGGTCATGCCAGGCGTGACGTTGTGCGCGCGCAGGGTCACGCTTTGCGCCAGGCCCACCACGTCGGACGCGCTTTCCCGCGCACGCATCAGCAACCCCGGATTCCGTTTCTGCGGCATCGCGCTGCTGGTGTAGGTCTTCGCCTCGTCCAGTAACAACCACGGCCGAATCTGGTGGTATTGGGTGTGGATGTCGCCAATCATCGCGCCCACCCGAATCGCCGAGGACGACGCGATATTCGCTGCCTCGATCGGGATGTCGTAGGTGGAAATCTGACTGGAATCCAGGGAGTTCTCACGCACGCCGTCGAAGCCCAGCAACTCGGCCATGCGCTCGCGGTTCAGCGGGTAAGCGGAGTTGGCCAACACGGCAGTGCCCATCGGGCTTTGGTTCAGGCGTTGATACAGCTCGCGGATCCGCTGCCCATCGCGATCAAACGAGGCCTCGAACGCCAGCAAATAGTGCGCGTAAGTGATCGGCATCGCCTGAACGCCGTTGGTGTAGGCCGGAATCAGCGTGTCGATATTCTTGTCGGCCAGGTCCAGCAGGCGTTTACGGGTCGCGTTCATGGCTTCGCTGTAGGCCAGCACGTCCGAACGCAGTTTGGCCAGACGGTAGGTGGCGAGCATGTCCTGGCGACTGCGACCGGAGTGAATCAGCGACGCTTCCGGGCCGATCTTGTCGGTCATGATCTGCTCAAGTTGCAGCACATCGGACGGGCGCTTGCCATTGGGCTGGTCGGCCTGATCGATGGCGTAGCGCACGCCGGTCGCGATCTTCTGGCCCATCTCGGGTTTCACAATGCCCTCTTCGGTCAGCATGACGATCGAGGCTTTGTTGATGCGGTTCAGCCAGGAAAACTGGCTTTCGCCTTTGTTGCCTTTGGCGCTCGATTTATCGACCGTGGCGCCGATTTTCGCCGCCTGGGCAGCGCATTGCTCGGTCGTCGCACACGGCAACTCGGCCGTGTTGGCCGCATAAGCGCCATAGCTGTTGAACAGCGCGAAGGCGATGGCCAGATGGATGAGGGACTTTCTTGTGGGCATATCAAGCTCCGTTGCGGCGAGTGCCGAAGATGAGCGTTATTGGGAAGGTGATAAAAGCTTCGGCACTCAGAGCAGCGGCAGCGTGTAGCTGACGATGACGCGGTTCTGGTCGATGTTGTTGCCGCCGTTACTGCGGTAGGTGCCGTTGCGCCACTTCAGTTCGAGGTTCTTCAGCGCGCCGCTCTGGAACACGTAGGCAATGTCGCTGTTGCGTTCCCACTCGGTGCCTTCCTTGTTGCCGCGAGCGAAGTTGTCGCCCTGCAGGTAGCGAGTCATGAAGCTCAAGCCGGGCAAGCCCACCGCTGCAAAGTCGTAGTCGTAACGGGCCTGCCATGAGCGCTCCTCCGGGTTGGCGAAATCTGGAGAAATCATCACGTAATTGACGAGGAAGGAGTCGGTGCCCGCCAGGTGCGGAAACCCGGTTTCGCCGTTCATGCGTTGATACGCCACGCCAAAACCATGGCCTGCGACGCTGTAGGTGAACTTCGCGCCCACGGCGGTATTGTCGACGTTGGTATTACCATCCTTGAGCGAGCGCGCGTAACGCAGGTCACTCTTGAATGACTGCGACTCGCTCAGCGCAAAGCTGTGAACCAGCGTCACGATGTGCTGCTTGTAGTTGTTTTCAAGCCCACCGTAGTTGTAAGACGTGGTCAGCCCCTTGCTCCAGTTGTAGCTTGCGCTGGCGAAGTCGAACTTGTCGCTGGGACGACCGCCCTTGAGGCCCTTGCCATCGGCCTCGATGTCTTCGTGCCCGCTGTCGTTGCGCTCGGTGTTGCTGGTCAGGCGGCCGACGTTGAGGGTCATGTCGGCGATGTCTCTGGACGTCACCTGCGCACCCCGAAAGGTCTGCGGCAACAGACGGCCGTCGTTAGGGAGTACCGTCGGCAATCTCGGCAGCAAGGTGCCGACCCGCAACACACTCTTGGAGATTCGCGCCTTGGCGGTCACGCCTGCGCGGCCGTAGTCATCCGGGGCCTTTTCATCCCCGACCGGCAGCAGTCCGCTGTTGCGACGATCGGGACCGGAATCCAGCTTCAGACCGAACAGGCCGATGGCATCGACACCGAAGCCGACCGTGCCGTCGGTAAACCCCGACTCATAGTTGAGGATCAGGCCCTGGGCCCATTCGTCACGCTTGGACTGGCTGGCGCCGTCCTGTCGGTAGTCACTGTTGAAGTAGAAATTGCGAAGTTCGAGATCAGCTTTGCTGTCCTCGAGAAAACCGGCTTCGGCGAAGCCAGGAAACGCCAGGGTCAGCCCGAAGGCAGCCGACGTGAGGCCAAGAGCAACAGGGCTTTTATGCATTTTTATTCCCGTGTGTCATCGCTGATTTTTATTAGATTTATCGTGCGAGCCCGACGACGCGTCCGTCGCGGGGCCACGGAGAAAAGCTTACGCGGCGAGATTGGCGATTAAAAATATATAGTTACTACCCATTCAATACTTTATGGATATGAAGAAAATTAGGGCAAAAAAACGCCCCAACCAGTGGGGCGTTTTTTGAAGCGAGGCAGCAGCTTACTGAGCTTGGCTCAACTCCAGCTGGCCGTCCTTGTTGACCGGAATCTGGCTGCCCGGATCACGATCCATGCGCACCTGGCCAACCTTGTCGTTCAACTTGTACTTCACGTTGTAGCCCACGACTTTGTCGCTGATGTCGTTGACCGTGTTGCAACGACTTTCAGTGGTCGTGTAGGTGTCGCGGTTCTGCATGCCTTCCTGAACCTTGTTACCGGCATAACCACCACCGACCGCACCGGCAACGGTCGCGATCTTCTTACCGTTACCACCACCGACCTGGTTGCCGAGCAGACCACCGGCGACGGCACCGATGACACTGCCGACGATCTGGTGCTCGTCCTTGACCGGCGCGCGGTGGGTGACCGCGACGTCTTTGCACACTTGGCGTGGCGTCTTGATCTGTTCTTTTACAGGCTCGACGGCGAGCACTTCTGCGTACTCTGGGCCGTTTGATTTTACGAGGCTATAGGTGGCTAAAGCGCCACCGGCGGTGACACCGACAGCACCCAATACTGCACCAACTAGCAACGACTTGTTCACGTGAACCTCCTGGCGATATTCAGCGCAATTGCTCGCGCTACTCCCAGCCTTGGAGCACAAAAAAAGGCGCGAGTTCACACTCGCGCCTTTTTACATGATGACCGGTCCGAAAAATATCGTTACGGGCGATCGTCCACCTTGTCGGTGGTCACGGGTGGAAGCAGGTCTTCGACGCGCAGGTTCAGCCAGATCAACACTACGTTTGCGATGTAGATCGAGGAGTACGTACCGGCCAGAACACCGATGAACAGCGCAACGGAGAACCCGTGCAGGCTGTCGCCACCGAAGATCCACAGCGCGACGATGGCCAGCAAGGTGGAAATCGACGTCGCCATGGTGCGCAGCAGGGTCTGCGTGGTCGAGATGTTGATGTTCTCGATCAGCGAGGCCTTGCGCAGCAGACGGAAGTTCTCACGAACCCGGTCGAATACCACGATGGTGTCGTTGAGCGAATAGCCGATGATCGCAAGCACCGCTGCCAGTACCGTCAGGTCAAACGTCACCTGGAAGAACGACAGGATACCCATGGTCACGACCACGTCGTGGATCAGCGAGACAATCGCACCGACCGCGAACTTCCACTGAAAGCGGAACGCCAGGTAGATCAGTACACCGCCCAACGCGAGCAGCATGCCGATACCGCCCTGGTCGCGCAGCTCCTCACCGACCTGCGGGCCGACGAACTCGACACGCTTGACGGTCACAGGGTTGTCAGCGCCGGTCTTGCGCAGCGCTTCGGCCACCTGGGCACCCAGTTGTGGATCTTCGCCCGGCATCCGCACGAGCAGGTCGGTGGTCGCACCGAAGCTCTGCACGATGGCCTCGTGGTAGCCCGAAGAAACCAGCTCCTCACGCACCTTGCCCAGATCGGCAGGACGCTCGTAAGTCAGTTCGATCAGCGTACCGCCGGTGAAGTCCAGACCGAAGTTGAGCCCTTTATGAAACCAGCTGAACAACGCCAGTACGGTAAGGAGCATGGTGATGGCGAACGCAACGTTGCGAACGCCCATGAAGTTGATGGTACGTTTCATGGCAGCCCCTTAAATCCACAACTTCTTGAAGTCACGACCACCGAAAATCAGGTTGACCATTGCGCGGGTCACCATGATGGCTGTGAACATCGAGGTAAAGATCCCGAGCGACATGGTCACCGCAAAGCCCTTCACGGGGCCTGTGCCCATCGCGAAGAGAATGCCGCCGACCAGCAGCGTCGTCAGGTTGGCGTCGAGGATCGCGGTGTAGGCGCGGTCGAAACCTTCGTTGATCGCACGCTGCACGGTCATGCCATTGGCGATCTCTTCACGAATACGCGAGAAGATCAGCACGTTGGCGTCCACCGCCATGCCCATGGTCAACACGATACCGGCGATACCCGGCAGGGTCAGCGTTGCACCCAGCAGCGACATCAGCGCCAGCAGCATGACCATGTTGAAGGCCAGCGCGACGGTCGCGATCAAACCGAAGAAGCGGTAGATGGCGAGGATGAACAGCGAAACGAACAGCATGCCCCAGAGCGATGCGTGAACGCCCTTGGTGATGTTGTCGGCACCCAGGCTCGGGCCAATGGTGCGCTCTTCAGCGAAGTACATCGGCGCGGCCAGACCGCCGGCACGCAGCAGCAGCGCGAGCTCGGAAGACTCACCCTGACCGTTCAGGCCGGTGATGCGGAACTGAGCACCCAGCGGCGACTGGATGGTCGCCAGGCTGATGATCTTCTTCTCTTCTTTGAAGGTCTGAACCGGCACGTCTTTTTCGACGCCGTTCACCATCTGCTTGGTGTAGGTGGTGGTCGGTTTCTGCTCGATGAAGATCACCGCCATGCTGCGACCGACGTTGGCGCGGGTGGCGCGGCTCATCAGGTCGCCACCGTGGCCATCAAGCTTGATGTTCACCTGTGGACGGCCGTGTTCGTCGAAGCCAGCCTTGGCGTCGGTCACCTGGTCACCGGTGATGATCAGACCCCGCTCAACCGCAGCTGCCGGACGACCGCCTTCGCGGAACTCGAACATTTCAGTGGTGGCCTTGGTGTCATCGGGACCTGCGCCCAGACGGAACTCAAGGTTGGCGGTCTTGCCGAGAATACGCTTGGCTTCGGCAGTGTCCTGCACGCCTGGCAGTTCAACGACGATGCGGTTGGCACCCTGACGCTGAACCAGTGGCTCGGCCACACCCAGTTCGTTGACCCGGTTACGCACAGTGGTCAAGTTCTGCTTGATCGAGTATTCGCGAATCTCGGCGACCTTGGCCTGGGTCATCGCCAGACGCAGGATCGGCATCTCACCACGATCGCTCATGGTGATATCGAAATCGGTGTAATCCTTGCGGATCAGGGCACGGGCCTGTTCGCGGGAATCGGTGTCACTGAAACCCAGCTGAATGGCAGTGCCGTCTTGCGGCAAGCTGCGATAGCGCACTTTTTCCTTGCGCAGAAGGCTCTTCACTTCGCCTTCATAGACATTCAGACGAGCGCTGAGCGCCTTGTCCATGTCCACTTCGAGCAGGAAGTGCACGCCGCCGGAAAGGTCCAGACCCAGTTTCATCGGGCTGGCGCCAATGCTGCGCAGCCACTTGGGCGTGGTTTGTGCCAGGTTCAGTGCAACGACGTAGTCGTCACCCAGCGCCTTGCGCGCGACATCCTTGGCGGGCAGCTGGTCTTCCTGTTTGGTCAGACGCAACAAACCGCCCTTGCCATTCTCGGCCAGAGACGCGCCCTTGACCGCGATGCCAGCATCGGTAAGCGCCTTGCTTACGCGATCCAGATCAGCCTGAGTGACTTGCAACGCGGTGCTTGCGCCGCTGACCTGAACGGCCGGGTCATCAGGGTAGAGATTGGGTGCGGAATAAATAAAGCCGACCACTAGCACTGCCAGGATCAGGATGTATTTCCACAGAGGGTATTTGTTCAACATCACGCCGCCTGCTTATAACGCGGGGCGCCTTGCGCGCCCCGTCGATTGGTAAAAGACTGGAATCAGATGGCTTTCAGAGTGCCCTTAGGCAGGGTGGCAGCGATGGCGCCCTTCTGGATCTTCAGCTCAACGGTGTCGGACACTTCGATTACCACGAAATCGTCAGTCACTTTGTTGATCTTGCCCGCGATACCGCCGGAAGTGACAACTTCGTCGCCCTTCTGCAAGTTGCCCAGCAGGTTCTTCTGCTCTTTGGCGCGCTTGGCCTGTGGACGCCAGATCATCAGATAAAAGATGACCAGGAAGCCGACCAGGAAGATCCACTCAAAACCCGAACCTGCCGGGCCAGCGGCCGCAGGTGCCGCGGCGTCTGCCATGGCATTGGAAATGAAAAAGCTCATTTAACACTCCAGTTGCATAATTTTAATAATAAGAAGCGGTAAGACCGGATGTCATTCAGTCCAGCGGCGGCACGGGAAGCCCGCGTTTGGCATAGAACGTGTCGACAAAGGCGGCCAATGTACCCTGTTGAATAGCCTCGCGCAAACCAGCCATAAGCAGCTGGTAATGCCGCAAATTGTGGATCGTATTGAGCATGCTCCCCAGCATTTCGCCGCACTTGTCCAGGTGATGCAGATAAGCGCGGGAGAAGTTCTTGCAGGTGTAGCAATCGCAGGTCGGATCCAGCGGCGATTCATCGTGGCGATGAAACGCGTTACGAATCTTCAGGACACCGGTGTCGATGAACAGATGACCGTTGCGAGCATTGCGCGTAGGCATCACGCAGTCGAACATGTCGACTCCGCGGCGCACACCTTCAACCAGGTCTTCCGGCTTGCCTACACCCATAAGGTAACGAGGTTTTTCAGCCGGCATGCGGCCTGGGAGATAGTCCAGCACCTTGATCATTTCGTGCTTGGGCTCGCCCACCGACAGGCCGCCAATGGCCAGGCCGTCGAAGTCGAGCTCGTTCAAGCCTTCCAACGAGCGCATGCGCAGGTTTTCATGCATGCCGCCCTGAACGATGCCGAACAGTGCCGCGGTGTTTTCGCCGTGGGCGACTTTCGACCGCTTGGCCCAACGCAGCGACAGCTCCATAGAGGTGCGCGCGACGTCTTCGTCCGCCGGGTACGGCGTGCATTCGTCGAAAATCATCACGATGTCCGAGCCCAGATCACGCTGGACCTGCATCGACTCTTCCGGCCCCATGAACACTTTGGCGCCATCCACCGGGGAGGCGAAGGTCACGCCCTCCTCTTTGATCTTGCGCATGGCGCCCAGGCTGAACACCTGAAAACCGCCGGAGTCGGTCAGAATCGGCCCTTTCCATTGCATGAAGTCGTGCAGGTCGCCGTGGCCCTTGATCACCTCGGTGCCCGGACGCAGCCACAGGTGGAAGGTGTTACCGAGGATGATCTGCGCACCCGTGGCTTCGATATCCCGAGGCAGCATGCCCTTGACCGTACCGTAGGTACCGACCGGCATGAACGCCGGGGTTTCGACCACGCCACGGGGAAAGGTCAGACGACCACGACGAGCCTTGCCATCAGTGGCCAACAGCTCGAACGACATACGACAGGTGCGACTCATGCTTGATCCTCTGAGGCCGAGTCCGCTGGGTCAGAACCCTCAGGGGCAGTCGGCGCGGGATTGCGGGTGATGAACATGGCATCACCGTAACTGAAGAAGCGGTAACCGTGCTCCACCGCCGCCGCATAGGCCGCCATGGTTTCCGGGTAACCGGCGAAGGCCGAAACCAGCATCAACAGCGTGGATTCAGGCAAATGGAAGTTGGTGACCAGGGCATCGACCACGTGAAACGGCCGCCCAGGATAGATGAAGATGTCGGTGTCACCACTGAACGGCTTGAGCACGCCATCGCGCGCGGCGCTTTCCAGCGAACGCACACTCGTCGTACCGACCGCGATCACCCGACCGCCACGGGCGCGACACGCCGCAACAGCATCGACCACGTCCTGCGTGACCTCCAGCCATTCGCTGTGCATGTGGTGATCTTCGATACGGTCCACGCGCACCGGCTGGAACGTCCCCGCGCCCACGTGCAACGTCACGAACGCCGTCTCGACGCCCTTCTCGGCAATCGCGTCCATCATCGTCTGATCGAAATGCAGCCCCGCCGTCGGCGCCGCCACCGCACCGGCACGCTGCGCGTACACGGTCTGATAACGCTCGCGGTCCGCGTCGTCGTCCGGGCGGTCTATATAAGGAGGCAGCGGCATGTGCCCCACGCGCTCCAGCAACGGCAGCACCGGTTCGGCAAAACGCAGCTCGAACAACGCATCGTGGCGCGCGACCATCTCGGCCTCGCCACCGCCATCGATGAGGATCGTCGAACCCGCTTTAGGCGACTTGCTGGAGCGCACGTGAGCCAGCACGCGGTGCTGATCGAGCACCCGCTCCACTAGAATTTCCAGCTTGCCGCCCGAGGCTTTCTGCCCGAACAAACGCGCCGGAATCACCCGGGTATTGTTGAAAACCATCAGATCGCCAGGGCGCAAATGCTCCAGCAAATCAGTGAATTGGCGGTGTGCCAGCGCGCCGCTTGGCCCGTCGAGGGTCAGCAAACGGCTGCTGCGTCGCTCCGCCAAAGGATGGCGAGCGATCAATGAATCAGGGAGCTCGAAGGTAAAGTCAGCGACACGCATGATGGGGTTCGTCTAGCAGGGCCGGGAAGTTTAGCCGAATAAGTGAAAATTGACCATGAAACATGATTGACCAACGGTAGGAGCGTCTCTATACTTCGCCGCCATTGAGCCCTGATGGCGGAATTGGTAGACGCGGCGGATTCAAAATCCGTTTTCGAAAGGAGTGGGAGTTCGAGTCTCCCTCGGGGCACCAAACAGCAACACCTTCAAGCGGTTACGTGGCTTGAGGCACAGAGAAACCGGCCAGATTTGAGCCGGTTTTTTTGTGGGCGGGATTTGGGGATGACGCGAGTGTATGAAATCCTCCAGACCAGAGTCCAGGTCGTTAGGGGTACATTCTCCTGACACCAATGCCCGTATCGGCGCATGCGTTACACCGTCAAATTCCCCTCGCCCCCACCATCATCTGCCGATCAACTTGTCTCGCCATCTGGTCAAAATGCCTTTCCAGTCATTGCGGACGACGCCGCGATTCAGACTCCGCTCGACCATGAGTTCGGGCATATCCCTGAGGCGCACCCAATAATCGCTTTGCCATTGCAGAAACCCCACCGAACATCCTGCCCATTTCATGGCGTTCATATTTGGCGAATGCGGCTCGGCCTTGTCGCGCAATGTCGGCAACACCTCGTGGGTCAGCCAGTGCCTTAATGCACGGTTTTCGGGGACGTAGTGGTGGACGAGCATGGCGAAGAGGCCGGATTCGCTGATGAGGAGTTGTTTGCTCCATTGGCCGTTGCTGTTTAGCCAGGCAGTGCGGCGCTGGTCCGGATCGAGTTTGTAGGTGGCGCGTTCGTCGAGGGGTTTGCCCATGAGGCGGGCGGTGTCCTGGAGGCAGAACCAGGCTTGGTTTTCGAGTTGGAGGGCGCGGAGTTGGCGGTGGTGGCGGATGAAGATTTGGGGTTGGAAGCAGTCGGTCATCGCCTAGTTTCCCTTTCCGGGGTTAGCGATGGGGGTGGGGATTTGGGTTGATGCGATACCTGCATGGGTGAAGCTCCTTTGGATTAGAGCCGTCACCCTGACGTCGCTAAACGCCTGAGGGTGGCAGCTGTGCGAAGGTTAGCGAACCGGTCCAAAGCTACCGGTAGACCCCGAAGGTCTCCAACGCACAGCCGCCATAACGCGCGCTTCAAGCATTGAGCTTAAGCCACGATAGGAGCGCCAGTGCGCTTTGGTTCGGATCGCTAAATCCGGTCGCTGAACACAACGACGGCGGGGAGGCTAACGTGGGCATTGTTCGTCGACAACCCGACGGTGGAAATTCAGAACGGTCCTACAAATACCTTTGGATCTAGGTCTGCCTGGAAGGAACAAGTTGAATGGTTTTGCTGCCGGTTCCCGGCAGATCGCGGGCAAGCGCGCTCCTACGCCCTGCGGGCAGAACCGGGCGACTCAGTTGTGCCTGGTACCCCGAATGCACAGGTTTTGCTGCCGGTTCCCGGCAGATCGCGGGCAAGCGCGCTCGTACGCCTTCCGGGCAGAACCAGGCGACTCAGTTGTGCCTGACACCCCGAATGCATAGGTTTTGCTGCCGGTTTCCGGCAGATCGCGGGCAAGCGCGCTCCTACGCCCTGCGGGCAGAACCAGGCGACTTGATTGTGCCTGGTACTCCGAGTGCACAGGTTTTGCTGCCGGTTTCCGGCAGATCGCGGGCAAGCGCGCTCCTACGCCCTCCGGGCAGAAACGGCGACTCGATTGTGCTTGGCACTCCGCGTGCACAGGTTTTGCTGCCGGTTTCCGGCAGATCGCGGGCAAGCGCGCTCCTACGTCCTGCGGGCAGAACCAGGCGACTCAGTTGTGCCTGGTATTCCGCATGCACAGGTTTTGCTGCCGGTTCCCGGCAGATCGCGGGCAAGCGCGCTCCTACGCCCTCCGGGCAGAACCAGGCTACTCAGTTGTGGCTGGCAGTCCGCGTGCACAGGTTTTGCTGCCGGTTTCCGGCAGATCGCGGGCAAGCGCGCTCCTACGCCCTCTGGGCAGAAGCAGGCGACTCAGTTGTGCCTGGTACCCCGCATGCACAGGTTTTGCTGCCGGTTTCCGGCAGATCGCGGGACAAGGGCGCTCCTACGCCCTCCGGGCAGAACCAGGCGACTCAGTTGTGCCTGGTATTCCGCATGCACAGGTTTTGCTGCCGGTTCCCGGCAGATCGTCCGACTGCGGCCCAGAGCAAGCGCGCTCCTACGCCCTGCGGGCAGAATCAAAGCCTCCAGAAGAAGCTGTACATGCAGCGTGAGGAAGACAGTTGCTACGGCCTTCGGCCAGAATCAAGAGCTGAGTTGATCAGCAGAACGCAACCGAAAACTGTGGGAGCGAATTTATTCGCGAGGGGCAGGTTCAGCCGACAGGGCAGTGTCGGCCGTACCTCCCTTTCGCGAATGAATTCGCTCCCACAGGGGTGACTCTCTAGACATCCTGTTGCAGGGGGCGCGAGCATTGTGCGGGATGCGACAGGTAGGGACCTGTCGCAACGCCGCTCAACGCTTAGAAATCCTGCGAGGTCGGGCGCAGGACGATTTCGTTGATGTCCACATCGCCCGGTTGTTCGATCGCGTAGGCAATTGCGCGGGCGACGGATTCGGCGGGGATGGCTTGTTTGTAGAACTCGTTCACGACGTCGGCGCTTGGCTGGTGGCCGCTGCCGAATTTGAGTTCGGAGTCCACGGCACCGGGTTCGATGGTGGTGGTGCGGATTTTTCCGCCGACTTCGTGGCGCAGGCCGTCGGAGATGGCGCGGACGGCGTATTTGGTGCCGCTGTAGACGGAGCCGCCCGGGCTGAAGACTTTGATGCCGGCCACGGACGAGATGTTGATGAAGTGGCCAAAGCCTTGGGCTTCGAATTTCGGCAGTGCGGCGGCGATGCCGTACAGCACGCCTTTGACGTTGATGTCGATCATGCGGTCCCACTCGTCGATACGCAGTTCGGCGATGGGCGAGATGGCCATGAAGCCGGCGTTGTTGATCATGACGTCGACTTTGCCAAAGTCGTTGATTGCATTTTCCACCAGCGCGGTCAGGTCTTCCCGGCGCGTGACGTCGACGGTGTAGGCCGATGCTTCGCCGCCTGTGGCTTTGATGTCGTGGACGATGACGTCCATGCGTTCCTGACGACGTGCGCCGAGGACGACTTTGGCGCCGAGTTTGGCCAGGTGGCGGGCGGTTGCTTCGCCCAGACCGCTGCTCGCGCCGGTGATGACGACGACTTTGCCTTGGATGCCGTTGCTCATGGTGAATCTCCTGCAGAGGGTGGGAAGTGGTTGAGCAGGAGTTTGCAGTGGATCTTCTGCTCAGAAAATGGAAGAGTTTGGCTTTGAGAATTCCACTTTCCGGAACACGCTGTTCATCTCACCGTCGCAACAAGGATCCTGGACAATGCTCAATCGCATGGAAATGCTCCGTGTCTTTCTGGTCGCGGTAGAAGCGCCGAGCTTTCGCGAGGCTGCGCATCGGCTGGGGACATCGCCGCAGAAGGTGACGCGGGCGATCAAGGAGTTGGAGCGCACCTTTGCCGAGCCGCTCTTTCATCGCAGCACACGACAGGCGACGCTGACGGCGTTCGGAGCAGAAATCGCGCAGCAGGCGCGGGAGACGCTGAATCAGTTTGACCGGCTGTTCGTGTCGCACTCAAAACCGCAGAGCGCCGATATCGCTGGCCGTGTCGGGATCACCGCGCCCCATGCCATCGGCAAGTTGTACATGGCGGAATTTCTGAAGCCACTGATGCAACAGCACCCCGGGTTGCGAATCGAGCTGAACCTGGATGATCAACTGACGGATGCGGTGCTGTCGCGGATCGACATCGGGATCCGTATCGGGGCGGTGCGTGATCGGCGATTCATTGCGCGGGCGGTGGCTCAGGTGCCTTTGAAAGTCGTGGCAGCCCCCGCGTTGATTGCGGCGGTAGGCGCGCCGTCCAGCGTGGAGGCGCTCAAGCCGTTGCCGCTGTCGGTGCTGATCGACCGGAACAACGGCAGGCCGTGGCCATGGTTTTTTCGGACGGTGAGAGTTACTTGCCGCCCTCCCCTGCGTTCAGCTGCGATGACCCGGAAACGGAGCTGGAGTTTGTTCTGGCCGGGCTGGCGTTCGGGCAGATGCCGGACTATCTGGCGGAACCCCATCTGAGTGATGGCTTGCTGGTCGAGGTGCTCGCCGAATGCGCGCCGCCGACGGTGGACTTGATTGTGTACCGCACACAGTCAGGGCCGGTGCCGCCCAGAGTCCGATTGGTGTATGACCATCTGATTGCCTGCCTTTCGGACGATGCGATGTTTCCCAAGCCGTCGAAGGGTAACGGATAGGGTTGGCGTGTCCGGTTTTGCTCTGAGCCCGGATTCGACCACCCGCCCTTTTTCGTCCACTCGCCCCTGCAAAACCCCAGTTCTCAACTAGCCTGAAAATTGACTGATCCAGAGCGAATGGACCAAACGTTTAACCTCGCTGATCGGATAAAAACAACAATGAAAGATCCCTATGCGTTCGGGTTTTATTGCGCCTTGTTCGCTCTTGCAGCGATGACCGGCGCGGTGTTCTACGAGTCCTACACGGGCGCCGGCTTTTCAGGGTCGGCACGAGCGTATGACGTCATCAATTCGTGTTCCGCGCTGGTGCAGGCGCTCGCGGCGATAGGCCTGGTGGGCCTGGCGTTCAAGGCCTACCGAGCGTGGAAGAACGAGATCATTCACAACAAGGCGCTGGGCATCATCTGGGATGCCAATGTCGCCTTTCGCGAAATCGAGTTGAGTTTCAACGAGTGGTTCTTCGGCCCCAATGCGGTGGACAAGGCCAACAGCGAAGGGTCGCGCATTACCTCGTTGCTGGCGGCCAGCCTGTTTGGCGCGAGCCTGCGCAGCTTCAAGAAGCAGTGCATCCTCATCGACAAGGTGGTGATCAAGGACGACTGGCAGTGGGTCAACCACGCCACGGAACTGGACATGCTGGCGCGCGTGCTGAGCATGGACGCCTTCCGCCCGACCACCAAGGCCAAGGAAACCGCCAACATTATCGACTTCCTCTACTCCCGCGAAGGGGAGGCGCTGAAACGCACTCAGGGTGAGTGGGAAATGCTGATGAAGGTGATCGAGAAAGACCTGGCGGCCCTGGAGGCCGAGTACAGCGAGTGACCCTGCGCGACGTTGAAGCGCGATAGAACTGTTGGCGTACAGCTTTGGTCGAACGGCATGCCTTCCGCCGGATGACCCTGCGGCTAATCCCCTTTTGAGGCCGCTGGAGCTCATGTTCGAACACGTCGACATCAATTATCTGCTGGCGAACTACGGCTATTGGGCTGTATTTATCGGCTGCCTGCTGGAAGGCGAAACCATGCTGATCCTGGGAGGGTTGGCGGCTCACCAGACGGCCCTTCAATTGCCGCACGTCATCCTCATCGCAACGCTGGGCGGCATGCTGGGCGATCAGATTCTGTTCTGGACCGGGCGTTACTTTGGCCCTCGGATCTTGCCTCAGCTGCACCGACAGCAATCGGCCATCGACCGGGTTTCCGACTTGATCAAGCGCTACCCCACCGCTTCGGTCTTCTCGGTGCGGTTTCTCTACGGCATGCGCCTCATTGGCCCGCTGGTGATCGGTGCGAGTCGCCTCTCCCCCATCCGCTTCGCGTTGATCAATCTATTGGGCGCCGCTGTGTGGGCAACGCTGTTCGTGATGGCGGGTTATTGGGCCGGCGAGGCGTTGCAACATCTGCTGGGGAACCTGAAGCCTTACCGCTTGCCGATTTTCATCGGTGTGGTTGTATTGGCGGCGGTGGTGGCGTTGTATCGCCATCATCGGGCTAAAGTCAAAGCCGCTCGCGGAGCGAACTCACAGGGATCAACACGATGAAGACATGCTTAACCGCCAGCCTGTTGTTGGGATTGGCCAGCGTCACTCACGCTCAGGCCGCCGAGACGGCGTCGCACTTGGACGCGGTACAGCAGAAAGGTGAGCTCGCGGTCTGTACCACGGGCGATTACAAGCCGTATTCGTTCCTCAAGCCGGATGGCCAATACGAGGGCATCGATATCGAGCTGGCGCAATCGCTGGCTCAGAGTCTTGGCGTAAAGGTGCAGTGGGTGCCGACGACCTGGAAAAACCTGATGCCGGACTTCACGGCGGGCAAGTGTGACATCGCGGTTGGTGGTATTTCGGTGACGCTGGAACGTCAGAAGAAGGCGTTCTTCAGCAGCACGCTGGACATCGACGGCAAAGTGCCGCTGGTGCGGTGTGAAGATGAGTCGAAGTACCAGACCGTCGAGCAGATCAACCAGCCCGACGTGCGTTTGATCGAACCTCAGGGCGGCACGAACGAGGCATTTGCCAAGGCCTACTTGCCCAAGGCTTCGCTGTCTTTTCACGACAACAAGACGATCTTCCAGCAGTTGCTGAACAAGAAGGCCGACGTGATGATCACCGATGCGTCGGAAGCGCTCTACCAGCAGAAGCGCATGCCGGGGCTGTGCACGGTCAACCCCTCCCGTTACATGCAATATGGGGAAAAGGCGTATTTGCTGCCGCGTGACGATGTCACCTGGAAAAGCTACGTCGATCAGTGGTTGCATCTGAGCAAGGCAACCGGGGCGTATCAAAAGGTGGTGGGCGAATGGCTGGCGGTTCCGGGACAGTAATGTTGTGTTGGGGTTGTGCTAACCACTGGCGATTCAGCATCATCCCGGCATGAACCCTCGGCACAGGACCCGGCCACTTTCATGAAGACCCGCAAAAGCATCACCCGCGCGTTCTGTGTCGAGTTGCAGCAGGAGCTGTCGATCGTGGCGGCGCGTCGAGAATACTTCTCTCAGGAGCCACCGCGCGCGCGGTTCAACTTCCTGTGTTCGTCAGAGCCATGTCGGGCGCAGGGCGTGAAGATCACGGGTGTGCGCTATGACGTGAAGCCACAGGAGCATCCGACTTTTGTGGCGGCGCACTTCCGGGCCAACCCCAATTACGAGCACCATGCCGATTGCGAGTGGGTCGACGAGGCTGACTTGCCCGAGGACAAGCCCGCCCCGGAGGAAACCGAGGCGCAAACCGCGCTGCGCAAGGTCAAGCGCAAGCTGGACGATTACATCGACGTTTTCGACCCAGCGCTAAAGGAAAGAACCCGGCCGGCCTCCTCCCCGGACACACCCGAACCATCGCCTGAAGAAAAGCCCACGAGCGCGACGCCCTCTTCAACCACCTCGATCACCAAACAGCCCACCGAAACCCGTACCAACAACCTGGAACGTCTGGTCGACAGTTTCCGACAGGCCCAGGCCACACTCAGCAAGGAAGAGTTCGCCTTGCTGACGTTGCGCATTCCGGGACAGGGCGAGGTGACACTGCGTTCCTGGTTCCGCCACATCAAGTTTGCCAAGCTGGAGGATGAGCGACGCGTGCTGTACGGCGGGGGTCTGGTGGAGCGCTATGGCACGGGGTTCAAGTTCAAGTTCTTCGATCGGCTGCAGGGCAAGCAGGTGACGTTGTATGTTTCGCCCGCCCAGATGCAGGCTTACCGCTCCAGTCGCTACATCAGCGAGTTGCTCAGCCACGCGGACGAGGTGCGATTTTTTACCGTGTTCGCCTTGGGCACGCTGGCAGCCAGCCCGTCGGGCAGAAGCGTCAGCGTGGAAATCGACGACTTGAGGCATCTGGCCATCGTGCTGGGGCCCGCCAAGGAAGCGACCCCGAACAAGGATGACACCGGTTCTACGGGCGACGCGGTGCCGAAGCTTTAAACCCGGAACACCTGCACCCTCCCGGGGAGAAAAGGTCTTCGTCTTTCAACCCTTCACGCGGCCTTGCGCGCCTTGGCGTATGAGAGGAAGGCATCCAGATCAGGTCCGCACAGGTGTCGGGCAACCGACTTCACTTCTTCCATCGGCCAGTCCCACCAGGCGGCTTTGAGCAGTTGTTCACGCACGTCTTCTTCGAAACGCCAGCGAATGAACTTGCAGGGGTTACCGCCCACGACGGCGAAGGGCGGCACGTCGCGGGTGACCACTGCGCCTGCGGCAACGATCGCGCCGTGGCCGATGGTCACACCGGACAGGATGGTGGCGTCGGCGCAGATCCAGCAATCGCTGCCGATGACGACGTCACCTTTGCTGGGTGCGTAATCCTTGATGTCCTCCAGCCCCTTCATCATCGCCGGGAATGGATAGGTGGTCAGCCAGTCGGTGCGGTGTTCACCGCCGAGCAGGATCTTCACGCCCGCCGCGATCGAGGTGTAGGAGCCGATGCGCAGGATTGTGTCGTCGCCGAACTCGAAGACTTCCGGTATCCCGTAGGTGCCCGTGCCCACGACATAGTGCGGATAACGAAGGCGAATCTTTTCCGGAGCGCGCTCGAGTTTGTCGAGGCTGCGCAAGTGCTTTCGAGTTTTACGGGTTTTCAGAAGTTCGAAGAATTTCATGCGGGGTCCGTGAGCTGAAGCGGGCACGACAAGGGCGGATCAACTGCTCTGGCGATGCAACAGAAGACGCTTGAAGCGGCGAAAAGTGGTTCGGTTGAACTGCCTCAACGGAATCGAGCGGAGCAGCGTCCAGGCGTACTTCTTGTCGCTGACCACGGCATATTTCAATGCCTTGTTGATGATCGCGGTCAGCCCGCGGTTGTAGGCCGGGTGCGAGCGATAAGGCGCAATGGTGCGCATGTCGGCGTCAAACAGGACTTTGTAGCGGCGCGACAGGTTGTTCGGGTGGCGTCGATACCGCGTGACGCTCACCGGCAGCACGTGTACCTCATAACCCTTGCTGGCGATTTTCAGGGTCATCTGAAAATCCTGCACCCTGATTTCGGGATCGTAGAAGTCCACGGTCTTCAACGCGTCCATCCGGTACAGCGAAACGGGTGCGCCCACGACGAGCGCATCACCCAGGATCTCGTCGAAGCTGAGTTTCTGAATGCCGGCCAGCTTCTGCGACTTGGTGTCGTTTCCCTCGGAGTCCATGTAAATGATCAGCGCGCCGACACAGCCCACTTCCGGGTGTTGATTCAGGTAATCGGCACGCAGGCGCACGGACGACGGCAGCATGATGTCGTCCAGATCAGGTGTGCACACATACTCACCGCGGGCATACCGCAACCCGTGATTGAGCGCCGCACTGACGCCCTGATTGGCCTGGGAGTAAAGCTGGAAATCGTATTGACCTTGCAGCGCCCGGAGCATCGGCACGCTGTTATCGGTGGACCCGTCATCGACGATGATGACTTCGACGTTCGGATAGTCTTGGGCGAAGATGCTCGCCAGAGCAACGTCCAGATACTTTTCTGCGTTGTAGCAGGGCGCAATGATCGATACGAGCGGCATCGAATCATCTTTGGGCCGAATGTCTGGAGTGATGTGCTCAGTCATAATTCTGTTTGTTGTATCTCTACGACTGGATCGGATGCATTTCGATACGATCCTTGTACAAAACAAAGACATGATGCGGCAAAGCAGTGGGCTTTGTCATGGGCTGATTAGAGCCTGAAAAGCCCAAATTGCGGATTTTCCCGCCTCCACCAAGCGAATATTCCTACGAGCCGTTAACTCGCACCCAACAAAAAACCCCGTGGCTCGTAAGCGTCACGGGGTTTTCTGTGTTTCAGTTCAGGCGATCAAGGGGCTGCGTATGTCACCAGCAGCTCTTTGGTTACCTGAAAGTCCAGCGACATCGCCACGCTCAAGGCCGTGATGGTGAAGATGGAGAACACAAACAGCTTGCGTGCCCAAACGGTGTCATCTTTGGCTTTGTACCCTGTCCAGGCCATGTACAACCAGTACATGCCCATAGCAGCCGCGACGGCCAGATAGTTGAGCCCGGCGTAACCGCCGAAGGTCAGCATCAAGGTCGCCAGCAAGAACGCCAGGATGTAGATCAGGATATGCCGCTTGGCCACCCGGATGCCGCGCTTGACCGGAAGAACCGGAATCGAAGCAGCCAGGTAGTCATTGAAACGGAAGATCGCGATGGCATACGAGTGGGGCATCTGCCACAGGCTGAACATGACGAGCAAGGTCAGCGCTGCGAGGTCAAAGCTGTTGCTGACGGCAACGTAGCCGATGACCGGAGGCATCGCGCCCGACAGACTGCCGACCAGCGTGCCGTGAACGGATTTGCGCTTCAGGTACAGGCTGTAGAAGCCGACGTAAATCACAAAACCGATCACTGCGAACAGGGCCGCCAGTGGATTGGCCTTGAAGTACAGAAGGCCAACACCGACAACACCCAGGACCGTGGCGTAAGCCAGGGCCAGTTTCACCGAAACCAGGCCCTGAACCAGAACACGGTTCTTGGTGCGTTCCATCTTCAGGTCGATATCGCGGTCGATGCAGTTGTTGAACACACAACCGGAGGCCACCACCAGCGAAGTACCGATCATCGCGATCAGGAACAGGCCGAAATCGACATGTCCCTTGGATGCGAGGAAAAAGCCACCAGCCACCGAAAGCACGTTACCGAAAATGATCCCCGGTTTGGTGATTTGGATAAAGTGCTTCAGTGACATCAGGTTTTCCTCACTTCGCCATCATGAAGGTGTGAATGCTGAACATGATCCAGACACTCAGACCCACCAGCAGCAAGATCACCAACGTGGCGAATGCAAACGCAATCACGTTGTTGCGCTGGGCCGCGGAACGATCCAGGTGCAGGAAGTACACCAGGTGAACCAGAACCTGCACGACTGCGAAGATCAGGACGACCCACAGGGTCGCAACCTTCGAGATCGTCGGGAACATCACCAGACCGAAAGGGATCGCGGTCAGGATAATCGACAGGACGAAACCGACCATGTACGACTTGAAGCTGCCGTGACTGGCATCGTCATGAGAATGATGTGAATTAGCCATTTAAATGGTCCCCATCAGGTAGACAACGGTGAACACACAGATCCAGACCACGTCCAGGAAGTGCCAGAACAGGCTGAGCATGCTCAGACGGGTTTGGTTGGTCGACGTCAGGCCGTTCTTGCTGACCTGATACATCATGATCGCCATCCAGATCAGACCGCTGGTCACGTGCAGACCGTGGGTACCGACCAGCGTGAAGAACGCCGACAGGAAGCCGCTGCGGTTCGGGCCGTAGCCTTCGGAGATCAGCATGTGGAACTCGTTGACTTCCATGCCGATGAAGCCCAGGCCGAACAGGAAGGTCACGAACAACCAGCCCAGAACGCCAGCCTTGTTACCTTTGTGCATCGCCAGCATGGCGAAACCGTAGGTGATCGAGCTGAGCAACAGGCAGGCGGTCTCGCCCAACACATACGGCAGTTCGAAGATGTCGTGGCCCGAAGGACCACCGGCAACGTTGTTTACCAGCACTGCATAGATTGCGAAGATCGACGCAAACAGGATGCAGTCGGTCATCAGGTAGATCCAGAAGCCGTAGATCTTCATCTCGCCGGCGTCATGGTGACCGTGGTCATGCTCATGGTCATGACCGTGGTCGTGACCCTTCGCACCTTCAAATACTAAGTTCGACATTGTTTATGCCTGCTCCAGCTTGTTGACAGGAGTGTTCGCCTGGGCGTTACGCACCGAGGCCAGGATCTTGTGTTGCTCGCCTTCGATACGTGCCACTTCCGAAGCAGGAACCATGTAGCCCTGATCGTCACGTGCAGCGTGGATGACGAAGTAGACGATGGTACCTACCAGGCTCACGCCCGCCAGCCAGAAGATGTGCCAGATCATCGCGAAGCCGAAGACGGTGAGCAGTGCGCCCATTACCAGGCCGGTCGCGGTGTTGTTAGGCATGTGGATGTCGGTGTACTTGGCCGGAACCGAATACGCTTCGCCATCACGCTTGGCCGCATAGAACGGGTCGATCTCGTTCGCCTTCGGCAGTTCTGCGAAGTTGTAGAACGGAGGTGGCGACGAAGTGGACCATTCCAGGGTGTGGCCATTCCATGGGTCACCGGTCAGATCGCGGTTCTGCTCACGGTCACGGATACTCACGTAGATCTGGATCAGCTGGCAGGCGATACCGACCATGATCAGCGCGGCGCCCCAGAAGGCAACGTGCAGATACGGCGTCCAGTCCGGGTTATCAGTGGTGTTCAGACGACGGGTCATGCCCATGAAGCCCAGAGCGTACAGCGGCATGAATGCCACGTAGAAGCCCGAGATCCAGAACCAGAACGCTGCCTTGCCCCACTTCTCGTTCAGCTTGAAGCCGAACGCTTTCGGGAACCAGAACGCGAAACCTGCGATGTAACCGAATACCGCACCACCGATGATCACGTTGTGGAAGTGCGCGATCACGAACAGGCTGTTGTGCAGCACGAAGTCAGCACCCGGGATAGCCAGCAGAACGCCAGTCATACCGCCGATGGAGAAGGTAATCATGAAGCCCAGGGTCCAGAGTACCGGCGCGGTGAAGCGCAGACGGCCCTGATAAATCGTGAACAGCCAGTTGAACAGCTTCACACCCGTCGGGATGGAAATCAGCATCGTCGCCAGACCGAAGAAGGCGTTGACGCTTGCACCCGAACCCATGGTGAAGAAGTGGTGCAGCCAGACCATGAAGCCCAGCACCGAGATCGCGCCGGAAGCGTAGATCATCGAGTGGTGGCCGAACAGGCGCTTGCCAGTGAACGTGGAGATGACTTCGGAGAAGACACCGAACGCCGGCAGAATCAGGATGTAAACCTCAGGGTGACCCCATGCCCAGAACAGGTTCACGTACATCATCGGGTTACCACCCAATTCGTTCGTGAAGATGTGGAAGTCCAGGTAACGGTCGAGGGTCAGGAACGCCAGGGTGCCGGTCAGGATCGGGAACGAAGCCACGATCAGGACGTTGGCCCAGGTGCAGGTCCAGGTGAAAATCGGCATGTCCATCAGCTTCATGCCAGGTGTACGCATCTTCAGGACGGTGACCAGGAAGTTCACGCCCGTTAGCGTTGTACCCAGACCCGATAGCTGCAGTGCCCAGATGTAGTAGTCAACACCCACGCCCGGGCTGTAGCCCAGCTCGGACAGCGGTGGATAGGCAACCCAGCCGGTACGTGCGAATTCGCCGACGCCCAGGGACACGTTGACCAGGACCACACCGGAGATCAGCAGGTACAGGGACAGCGAGTTCAGGAACGGGAAGGCAACGTCGCGAGCGCCGATCTGCAGAGGCAGAACGATGTTCATCAGACCGGTGAAGAACGGCATCGCCATGAAGATGATCATGATCACACCGTGAGCGGTGAAGATCTGGTCATAGTGTTCAGGCGGCAGATAGCCGGGCGAACCTTCAGTGGCCAGGGCCAGCTGGGAACGCATCATGATGGCGTCGGCAAAACCGCGCAGCAGCATGACCATGGCGATGATGATGTACATCACGCCGATCTTCTTGTGGTCAACCGAGGTCAACCACTCGGTCCACAGGTAGGTCCACTTCTTGAAATACGTGATCAGACCGAAGACCGCCGCACCGCCGATAGCGATCATGGCAATCGTGATCATGACTATCGGTTCGTGGAACGGAATCGCGTCCAGACTTAATTTACCAAACATCGTTTACTCCTCTGCCTCAGCAGCTGAATGCTTACCCATGTCCATCCCTTCCATACCGGCCACTTCTTTCTTCTCGTGCTCAATCTTGCCCGGCTTCATACCTTCATACTTGTCGATGATGGTCTGGAACAGGTTGGGAGTGACCGTGGAGTAGAGTTCAACGGGGTTACGTTCGCTAGGTTTGGCCAGAGCGGTGTACTCAGCCGATGCCAGCTGTTTAGGTGAATTCTTGACCTCGGCAACCCAGGCGTCGAAACCAGCCTGATCGGTTGCGGTTGCCTTGAATTTCATGCCGGTGAAACCTGCGCCGCTGTAGTTGGCGGAGATACCATCGAACTCGCCGTTTTCGTTGGCGATCAAGTGCAACTTGGTCTGCATGCCGGCCATGGCGTAGATCTGGCCGCCCAGTGCAGGGATGAAGAACGAGTTCATGACCGAATCAGAGGTGATGCGGAAATTGATCGGGGTGTGCGCCGGGAACACGATCTTGTTGACGGTGGCAATGCCTTGGTCTGGATAGATGAACAACCATTTCCAGTCCAGCGCGACCACTTCGATGGTCAGCGGCTTCACGTCGGATTCAAGAGGACGATAAGGGTCCAGCGCGTGGGTCGACTTGTAGGTCACATAGCCGAGCACGATGATGATGGCCAGCGGAACCAGCCAGACAACCAGTTCAATCTTGGTCGAATGCGCCCAGTCAGGCGTGTAGGTCGCGCTCTTGTTCGAGGCGCGATACTTCCAGGCGAAGATGATGGTCATGAAAATGACCGGCACCACCACCAGCAGCATGAGCAGAGTAGCGGTGATGATCAGATCACGCTCTTGCACGCCGACATGGCCCTTGGGATCCAGCAGGGTGTAATCGCACCCGCTGAGCAGGAGCATGCTGAAAAGGGCCAAGAAGCCAAAAAACCTGGGGTACCTTTTTTTACTCATCTCACGACCTCTAAAAGCAGCTTTCGCATCGCAGTTGGGTTTCGACCGCCAACACTTCACCCTGCCAGGTGCTGGCAAATTTTTGGATTGAACAGGGGCCTGTCAGGAAGCGTGTGGCCTCGTAACAAATCCGGGTTTAGCTGTGGTTTCTTATTCGAATGGTGGCAACCGCCTATGCGCACCAAATCCTTTGGCGCAGACATTCTGAACGTAACGCAGGAGGCCATCCAAACGGCGTCTACAAAGGCGTAAAAACGCTTTCTGACCTCATTTTTCGCCGTCCAACAAGAGTTGGGGGCGTTAAGTGGGGGCGATTGTAGATACGTAAAGTTTTATTGACTATGAGTTATTGCGCAACAGTTAATTTCCGATTCTGTAAGAATGCGATCATTTGTCGCACCTCAAAAAGCCTTGATAGCCCCAAATTTGTTAAGGAATTCGGGGCGATCTTTTACGCAACACTTTGTAATTAACGCGCTTTCAATCGGTTCCGAATGATGCCCAGCGGTACCAGAATTACGGTCAGAACAAAAGCGATCAAAGCCCACTGTGCCAGCGACAGTCCGAGGACTGGCGGATATGGCGTCTCGCAAAAGCCGCCGACCTGAAAACCGAGCGGAAACAGCGATGCCAGTGGCAAGCCATCAACGATCGGTTGCAAGACGTCGATGCCGCAGCTCTCGGTCGGATGGGTCTGGATGTAGACATGACGCCCTGCTGCAACAATCCCGCCGACCGCACTCAGTGTAACGAGCACTTCGCAGATGCTCAGGCTCAACCGGCCCGGCATGGCTGCGCCGATGAAGGCGAAGACCGCGATGAACAGCAACGCGTAACGCTGCAGGATGCACAGCGGGCAAGGTGCCTCACCCAATACGACCTGCATGTACAGGGCTCCGCCGATCAGCGCCAGGCAGATGATACCCAGCAGCACCAGGAACTGCTTCTCGCGTCGCAGGTAAAACATCTCGTCAGTCATTCACATACCCTTTGAATTGGTGTCCATCCAGATCAACGATCTGCGTTGTTACGTGCCCGGCCAGTCGGGAAAGCCAGCAATTCTACCATCGTCTCAGCCACACGCTGGCGCAGATGGTGACCATGCCCGAATTACCCGAACATTAAGCCTGACACGTAACAATCGACCGACACCCAACACAACCCCTTCTATATATAGAAGCATGCGACGCTTTGCCGCAGGGACCGATCGCCGCACCCTTCCTTATATATAGAAGGATGCGGCTTTATGTCGCACCGCCAAATCACTCCAGCGCGGAAGCCGGACCGAAGAACTCGTAACGCGCTTGTTTTTCAGGCACGCCTGCCGCTTTGAGTTGGCGCTTCATCGCGGCCATGAAACCCTTCGGCCCCAGGAAGTACACATCAGCGTCGCGGTCCACTGGAAGCCACTGCTCCAGACGTGCCTGGTCGAGCAAGCCAACTGCATGGGCAGCCGGGCTGACGCCGTCGTCTTCGCTGTAGCAGTAGAAGCGCTTGAGCTGCGGGTGTTTGCCCGCCAGCGCTTCGATCCAGTCACGGAAGGCGTGAACCGAACCGTTGCGCGCGCAGTGGATGAAGTGAATCGGACGCTCGGTTTCCAGAGCCGCTTCCAGCATGGCCAGCGTCGGAGTAATCCCGACACCCCCACTGATGAGCACCAGCGGCTTGTCGCTGTGCGCCAGGGTGAACTCGCCCGACGGCGTGAACAGGTTGATGCTGTCGCCCACGTTCAATTGGTCGTGCAGGTAGTTGGAAGCACGGCCACCCGGTTCACGCTTGACGCTGATGCGGTACTGGTTATTGCCCGCCAATGCCGACAGCGAGTAGTTGCGGCGGATCTCTTCGCCGTCCAGAAACAACTGCATGCCGATGTACTGACCGGCGGTGAACGCCAGGATCGGCTGCCCATCAGCAGGCTCGAAGTAGAACGAAGTGATCTCGGCGCTTTCCTGCACCTTGGCCGCGACCTTGAACTCACGAGCACCGCGCCAGCCACCAGGCGCTGCCGCCTTCTCGTCGTAGATGGTTTTTTCAGCGCCGATCAGAATGCCGGCCAGTTGCCCGTAGGCATTGCCCCAGGCATTGATGACTTCGTCGGTCGCGATCTCGGCGCCCAGCACTTCGCGGATGGCTTCCAGCAAGCACTCGCCCACCAGCGGGTAATGTTCCGGCAGGATTTGCAGGGCGACGTGCTTGTTGATGATCTTGGCCACCAGATCGCCCAGTTGCTCGAGCTGATCGATGTGGCGGGCGTACATCAGCACGCCGTTGGCCAAGGCGCGGGGCTGATCGCCGCTCGCCTGGTGCGCCTGGTTGAAAAGAGGCTGAACCTGCGGGTATCGGGTGAGCAATTTCTTGTAGAAGTAAGTGGTCAGGGCTTCGCCGCCGCTTTCCAGCAGCGGCACGGTCGATTTGACGATGGCACGATCCGAAGCATTCAACATGATTGACTCCTGAGACTCGGTTAGTAAGGACTACCTTGGGTATATCAGGAAGCGTGCCAGATATTATTTCCTTATAAATCAGACACCTACTGAACAGTGGTCAATATGACCCGATCTCGCCGATGGTCATAACGACATCCGACAGGTCATTTCGACTGCACGGTTTCGCGGCAGCAACCACTCAGGTCTTTGCCAAAAGCGTTAAAGCCTGCCCGCGTGGGGTCGATAAACCGTCATCGACAGCTGATTGCTCGCATGAGAGGCGATCAGACACCGCATGACAGAAGGTTCATATGTCCAAAAACGTCCGTGCAGATTCACTCTCGCTTCTGCTGTTCACGTTACGCAGCGGAAAGCTGATGGCGATCAACCTGCTCAAGGTCAGTGAAATCATTCCTTGCCCTCCCCTCACCCGCTTGCCGGAGTCGCACCCGCACGTCAAAGGTGTCGCCACCTTGCGCGGCAACTCGCTGTCGGTGATCGACTTGAGTCGCGCGATTGGTGAGCGTCCTTTGCTCGACCCGGACGGTGGTTGCCTGATCGTCACCGACGTCAGCCGCTCCAAACAGGGCCTGCATGTGCAGGCGGTGAGCAAGATCGTCCACTGCCTGACCACCGATATCCGCCCGCCGCCTTTCGGTTCGGGCAACAAATCGTTCATCACGGGCGTCACCCAGGTGGACGGCACGCTGGTTCAGGTGCTGGACATCGAGAAAGTCATCCATGGCATCGCGCCGGCGCGGATTGCTGTCGAACCGACCGAGCTCAGCCCTGAAGAGGTTGAAGTATTGACCAAAGCGCGGATTCTGGTAGTCGATGACAGCCAGGTGGCGCTGCAACAGTCGGTCATTACCCTGCGCAATCTGGGGATCGAATGCCACACCGCCCGCAGCGCGCGGGAAGCCATCGATCATCTGCTCGATTTGCAAGGCACGGCGCAGCAGATCAACGTGGTGGTGTCCGACATCGAAATGTCCGAAATGGATGGCTATGCCTTCACCCGCACCCTGCGTGAAACGCCTGACTTCCAGGAGCTGTATGTGCTGTTGCACACCTCGCTGGACAGTGCGATGAACGCCGAGAAGGCCAAGGCCGCTGGGGCCAATGCCGTACTGACCAAGTTTTCCTCGCCCGAGCTGACACGATGCTTGATCGAAGCCGCCCGCACAGTCGAAGCCCAAGGGATCTAAGGCCCGGCCCCACCGCCGCGTCCACCGGTCATTACTGGTTGATGCGTCGGGACCTGACACTTCCACGGCGTCCGGTGATTTGGCCGGAAGCGCTGCACGAGGTGCCGTTCGATGCCGAGAACGCACCGGCGGTTCACCGCTTGTTGGCCTTGGGCACGCAGCACGGCGGCGGACGGGTCGCCGAACTCACCACTTGGTTGAACGCTTTCGAAAGCGATCCTGAATTTGATCGGGCGCTGTGTTTTGTCGTGGAAGACCCGCTCGGCGTGGTCGGCGTTGCGCAATGCTGGACCAGCGCCTTTATCCGCAATCTGGTGGTCCACCCTCGCGTGCAAGGGCGAGGCGTGGGCTCGGCCCTGCTGGCGCGCGTGTTCGAAGCCTTCGCCCAGCGAAACGAGGGTCATGTCGATCTGAAAGTCATGGAAAGTAACCTGACGGCCCGACGCCTGTATGAACGTGTCGGCATGCACTATGTGCAGCGCAGCGAACTGGAACCCCGATAGGCCACTCTAACTCGACGTCATACACGCTCATAACGACGACGATGGAGATTTGCATGAAGACCACCACCCTGTTGCTGCTGGCGCTGACTGCTTTTGCGGGCCAGGCCAGTGCCTCAAGCCCGGACGCATGGAAGGCATTCGACAAAACGTTGGTCGACAGCTGCGTTGCCGCCAGCTCGCTGAAAAACGCCAAACCCGCAGGGGCGCCGGCCATGTTCGATGACAGCGTCGGCTATAACGCGCTGCTGATCAAAGGTCAGTACAAACAGGCGTTCATGAAGAATAAAACGGGCACCGAGCTTTGCCTGTACGACCGCAAGAACAAGAAAGCGCTCATCACCGAGTGGGACAACGTCACCACGTTGCCAAAGAAGTAACGCGCTTACGCCTTCAGCCAATGTGCAGCGCCGATGAAGAATGGGCGCTGGCGCATAACTTGCTGCAATTCCCGCCAACGTGAAAAACACACCCGCGATGACAGATTGCCAACGCGGGTCAGGCGCTTTTCTTTCGAATTGGCGGGTCATTTTCTTCAATGAACACTCAGTTTTCCTGTGTCGGTTGCGGCAAGTGCTGCACTGACCACCACGTCCCGCTCACCCTGTCCGAAGCCGCGCAGTGGGCGGCTGACGGCGGTTCTGTGATCGTCCTCACCGAGGCGTTTCTGGCGGACGGATACGGTGTGCCTGCCGAGCAGCTCACTCACGCCACCCGACGCTCGCATCCGGTCAGCAGTGGAACCGCGCAGGCGATGGTCGCGATCACCTTTGCCGCCTACAACGCCGGTCGATGCCGAAATCTTGACGCAGAGAACCTCTGCCGCATCTACGAACGTCGCCCGTTGGTCTGCCGGATTTACCCGATGGAGATCAACCCTCACATTCCCCTGCGCCCCGAGGCAAAAGACTGCCCGCCCGAATCCTGGGAACAAGGCCCGGACCTGATCGTCGGCGGCCAGTTGGTGGATCATCAACTGATGGCACTGATCGAAGCCTCACGGCAGGCAGACCGCGATGACATCGCCCGCAAGCAGGCGATCTGCATGTCGCTGGGGATCAATACCACCGCGCTCAAGGGCAACGGTTTCGTCGCCTACCTGCCCGACATGAACGCCTTTGCTGCTGCGGTTGAGCAATTCATCACCGGCGAGTTGCCACCGACTGCCGACGACGGCTGGCATTTTCGCGTTGCCGGTGAGGCCGCCACGCAGGCATTGGCGCGAGCCGGCGCCCGACTGGAGACAGCAGAGTCGATGAGCTATATGTTCATCCCTTTGCAGAGCGCCTGAGACTTTTCGATGAGACGTGTAGCGATCGTGCTGTTTCCCCACGTGCAGTCTCTGGACGTCGCAGGTCCGCTGGACGTGTTCGCCGAAGCCAATCGTTTCGTCGCCGAAGACGATGGCTATCAGATCACCACCATCGGTGCCGCGCCCTATCCGATGCTCGCCTCGAACGGCATGCCGCTCGGTGCCGAATACACGCTTGAGACTGCGCCGAAGCACGTCGACATCTTGCTGGTGCCCGGCGGGCCGCGCCTGCCCGAAGGCATCGAAATGCCCAACATCACCGCGTGGCTGCGAGAGGCCACGCCGCTGGCCGGCCGCTACGGCTCGATCTGCACAGGCGCCTTCATTCTCGGACATGCCGGGTTGCTGGATGGCAAACAGGTCGCCACGCACTGGAGCCACGCGCAACAGCTGGCCGATTTGTTCCCGCACGCGCAGGTGGAGGCGGATCGCATCTACGTGCGTGATGGCACGCTGATGACCTCAGCGGGCGTGACGGCCGGAATCGACATGGCTCTGGCGCTGGTCAGCGAAGATCACGGGCCGGCGATTGCCCTGGCGGTGGCCAAACGTTTGTTGGTGGTTGCGCAACGTCAGGGCGGACAGTCGCAATTCAGCCCTTACCTCACCGCATCGGTGGACGACGACTCACCGGTGGCAAAGATCCAGCGCTATGTCATGGAGCACATCGGCGAGCCGTTTTCGGTGGAGCGTCTGGCCGAAGTCGTGGCGATGAGTCCGCGCAGCTTTGCCCGCGTGTTCGCCCGCGATGCGAAAGTCACGCCTGCCGAGTTCGTGCAGCGCGCGCGAATCGACGCGGCCCGCCGTTTGCTGGAGGGCAGCGAAATGGCGATCAAGGCCGTGGCGTATCACTGTGGTTTCGGCAGCGCGGCGCGGATGCGCCTGATCTTCAGCCAGCGTCTGGGCGTGACGCCAACGCAGTACCGGGACAGTTTTCGCAAGGAAGGTTGAATCGTCGGTGCCGATTGGGCGGCATCGACATTTGAATCAGCGCTTGCCCATTGAGCGACGGGTGCCGGACGGTGCGGCGCCTGGGCGTTTGTCGTGGTTGGATTTACCCGGCCCCTTGTAGTGCGCCGGATTCTTTTTGGCCTGCATCAGCTCACCCGGCTTGAACGGAAAACTGAAGGCTGGGATCTCTGTTTTCTTTGCCTCTGATTCGGCACCGGCCTCGACCGATTCGACGTCAACGTCAAGCGCTGGGGTGTGTTCGGGGGTGGTCATGAAAGCTCCAGAATCGCAAAACGGTCGAAGGATGAACAGGCAATGCCCGCAAGGCGCGCAGCATACCTGAATCGTCGTGCAACCGCCTGTGACAACCGAGCAACGGCCTGTTTACCGCCTATTTGTAGAACAGATCGACCATCACCTCCGCCGAGAACGGGCCTGGGGTCGGCGTGTTGGTTTGCCACAGCAGCTCGGCATTGAAGTCGGCGGTTGCCGAATAATCGTCACCGAGCAAATGGGTGGCGTGAAACGGCTCGTTGTAACGCACCGGGTTGTTGTTGCGTGCATTCGTAATGCGGATGCCAATGCTGTCGTTGTTCGTGGGCACCAGCACATCGCCAGACAGCGTGCCCGACACCGGGGTAAAACGCGCATTGAGGCTGAACGGCGAATCGCAGATTCGGCTGGTCGCCAGGGCAAATCGCTGAAAGGTCGCCACCTCGCCCACGCGCACATTTCTGATCGCCACATCGCCAAACTCGACCGTTTCCGGCATCACCCGCAACTCGGCGTTGCACGCGACAAAACGCAGTCCTCTGAGGTCGTTGATGACGTAATTGAGGTTGTTGTCCGGCACCGGATTCATCCCGCTGCCACTGTCGATCTGAAACACACGGTAATTCAACACATCACTGGCCACGCCCGAAGGCGGCGTCGGCCCGTACTTCTGGATGAACACCGAGAACGGCAGGTTGAAGCTGACAGTTGGACAGGCCGTAGTCCGCCCGGATGCTTCACTGCATCCGGGCAGTGTCTGCTGTGCAGGAATTCGCCCATTGCTTTGCAGGTAGTCGATGCCGTTGAGGGTGAGCCCGGCGCGAATACCCTGACCGATCTGCAGGTTGTCCGGATTCAAGTAAAGAAACACCTCCTCTGCGCCCCCTGGCTGCTCCCTCGCGCATTCGACGGCAACATTCAGTCGCTCGGAACGCCAGACCACACTGGCATCGGGCAAGGTCGCCGGAATCGCGACGCTGCTGCTCAAGTCAGCACGAATTACCGCCTCACCCGAACCCTGTGTTTTACAGGTCATGGCCATGCCGGTCACAGGCAGCGCCAGGCTCAGAAGAAAGGTCGGACACCATCGGGTAAAAGAAAACGTCGTCATGGTCAGCATTTCTCCATCGTTGAATCGGCGGCAGGCACTGCGGTGGTGACTGCGGTGGGCGGTGCGGTAAGGGCTGCGGGTGACTCAGCACCGGGTGTGCGCAGTCGTGCGTTGAAAGGTTGATCGCCTTGGGCTCGGGCACAGAAATCGCGTTGACCGCCGTAATCGGTCAGTGCCTTGAACGCCAGGCGTCCCTGAGCTGAGCGGCTGCTCGCAATCGATCCCCAGGTCAGCGAACGCTCGGACAGCGGCTCGATCAGCAGGTATTCGCTGACCTTGTGGCCCTCGAATTCGAGGTCTTGCAACGCCACGTAGAACGGCGTCGGATTACGCACTCGGAGCGCGTGGTCGTCTTTGGCCGAGCGCTGCCACTCAAGGTTTTTCGCTGCATCGGCGGGATCGCCCGGCAACGAATCAGGGCGGTAGAACACGTTGATTCGTTGCCGTATGGCAATGCTCAATTGCTGAGGGGCTTCACTGCGACGCGGCACCTCCAGCACGTACAGGTGCAGCAGTGATTCACGATCCCCCGGCATGCCGACGCCCTCGTAAAGGAGGCGCAACGTCTGTTTGCCTTGCGCTGGCAGTTGCGCGAGGTGCGGTGTCACCACGAACGGCAGGTCGGACGCTACAGACGGCTCGGCGTCAGGTGTGCTCAGCCAGGCTTGAATCAGAGTGCTGGTGGTTCCAGGATTGCTGACCTCGATGCTCGATTCACGGAACCGGCCATCGAACACCAGGCGCGTCCCCGCCAGCGATACCGCAGCCTCCACGCCGGTGCTGGAAAACGCGGATGCTGCGCACAACAGGCACGCCCACTTCATTGGCACACCACTTTGACGCGATCGTAAGTGCGTTGCGGGTTTCGGGCCGGCAGATCGAAACGCGCCCGACAGTGCTGATCGCCCCATCTGACGCGTAACTCGCCACTGTCCTGCTCGCTCAATACCAAGGCCCGACTGCCGGGATCGACGGCAGCCAGGAGTTTTCCATTCTCGTCTTCCACGACAGCGCCGAGCGGTATAACGCTGCCGTCGGCGCGCAGCAGTTCGAACTGCACACGCCGGCCAATCGATGTCTTGAAGCTGACCCGTGGCACCGCACCGCGACGCGGCACCACCTGCGTCACCGCATTGTCCAGTTCGACATCCGCACCCAATGCCCGGGTGTCGAGGCTGACCCAGTTGGCGCGATAGGGCTGGGCGTACGGCAGAATTGCGTAGCCGTTATCCGCCGTTTCAACCTGGCTGAAATTGGAGAGCTTCGCGCCACCAACCCCTTTGACCTCGACCAATGCAAAGGTGTCGCCCAGCGGTTGACCGAGGTTCACGCCGCCTGCATGAGCGACCACCGACCCGGACGCGCCAACACTGAGGGCGCGGTAGTCACGACCCTGACCGTATCCCGTATCGAATCGACCATACGGCGTCGTGGTGCTCAGTTTGCCGAATCCGGCCGAGCCCGAGCGATTGTCGTGACCGGCCTGCACCGAATAGAACGTATTGCGGTCATCGAAGACCTGGCCGTTGAGGCCGGTCTGCATGTCGTAATCGCCAGCACTGTCACGCACTGCGTTCAAGAACGCGCGCGACGCGCCAGGACTGTCACCCAGAGGAAGGCTGAACGTCAGCGCAATACGGTTATCGGTCTGACTGTCGCCGTCACGCTCGAACGCCTGGTTGCGCTCCACCGACAGGCTGTAACTCAGGCTGCGCCACGCGGCGTTCCAGGACAGATAGAACTGTCGCGTCTTGCCCGCTCTGTCCCAGTAACGTTGTTCTGAGCCGATGAAGCTCAGTGAGCCGGACTGTTCGGGCAGCGCCTGCGTCAGGTTGAACTCGACACGATCCTTGGCCCGCGCCGACGCCGTGCCGTTGCGGGCGTGCAGGGCTTCGACGTGCTCATCGAGGGTCCGGTATCGGTCGGTGGAGTAGCGATAACCCGCCACCGCCAACGTGGTGTTGGTCAGGTCCAGCGTGTTGGCATACCGCACGCGCAGGCTTTGCCCGCTGTAGCGTTCACGCCGCTGCTGACTGAGTGACTGCGTGAGGTCCAGCGACACAGCGCCCACGCCGGTGTTGACGCCGGCGCCGACGTTGCCCGCCTGATAATCCTCGGCAACCTGAAGGCCACCGGCCGCCGTCACTCGCTCGGTCAAGCCGTAAATCAATGTGGTACTGGCGAAGTTCGGCGCCTGACCGCCGTCGTTGCTGTCGTACTGCCCTGCCGCGACGCTGTAACGCAACGCGCCCTTGGGCACCATGATCGGGAGCGATGCATAGGCCTGGACGAACACCCGCTTGCGGCCGTCCGCCTCGACCACGGTGATTTCCAGATCGCCATTGGAACCGCTGGGGTAGATATCAGAAATCTCGAATGGGCCGGGAGACACATTGCCGCTGTAGAGCATGAAACCGTTCTGGCGGACCTCCACCGTTGCGTTGGTCTCGGCGATGCCTCGAATGACCGGCGCATAAACGCGCTCGCTGTCAGGCAGCATCCCGTCGTCGGACGCCAGTGTCGCGCCGATGAACCGGACGCTGTCGAACACCTGGGAATCGGTGAAGGTTTCACCCAACGTCAGTTGGCTCTTGAGTGCGCTGATGTCGCGCTGCGCAAAGGTCCGGTTGCTGCGAAACCGGTAAGGCTGCGCATCTCCATAGACCAGCGAGGACTCGTTGCGCAGTCGCCACGCCCCCAGGTTAAAACCGTTTCGCAGCCCCAGGTAATACTGGTCCTGCGTCTGATTGCCCCGGGTGCGCCGCGCACCGCTGAAACTGTAATTGACGAAACCGACCGTTTCGCCTTCGTCCCACAATTCCGGCGGCACGTAGCCACGCGCACTGCGCGACATCATTGACTGAGGAATGCTGATACTCAGGCGCAGACTCGCGGGCTGGTACTCGACGTGTGCGAACGCCACGTTTGCGGGCAGATCGAAGCACGCACCGGACGCGTCGGCTGAGCGCTTCATGTCGTCGATGTTCATGCCGAACTGGTGCAGCATCTCCAGCGTCAGACAGGCTTGGACCGCACCGCTGACCGGGTTGGCGACAAAGCTGATGTCACGTCGCCCGGTCAGTGCCCGGTTGACGTAGACGTCCACACGGTACGTGCCGGGCACGACGCTGTTGCCTTGCAGAAAGGTGTTGAGGTCTGCCGGCTGGTCCGTGCCTTGAATGAATGCCGTGTTGAATTTCACGGGGGCGGCACCCTGGTTCCCCGCGTCGGTCATCGCCATCGACCCGCTGCTGACCATCCAGGCTGCGGTGGCTATACAGGCCGGCAGGGCGTGACGTCTGAGCGTCCGGGGAGGTTTTGCCGTGCACGTCCGAGTGCCTGGCGCTACTGCTTTCGAGGGACATCCCTTGTTGTTCTTGTCTCGCCGTTCCATTAGCTGGTTTCACTCGTGTTCTGAGTCTCGATGCGCCGCTGATTCCTTTCTCGCAGGCGCGCGAAGCTGAAGCCGGAAAACAGGTCCGGCCCGAAAAATGGGTCAACGAAAAAATCCCGACCAGCGTGTCACTGCTAGTCGGGATGAGGCTCGGCCTTACTGGCCTGGGTCACTCGTTCACTGGACACCCTGGCGTGATAGGGCTCCTGAGCGCCGAAGTCGTTGATGCTGATGAAGGACAATTCCACCGGTCCACCCGGCGCCGAAGGGCCCAATGGCAACTGGATTCGCTGCCGTGGGGCGAGCATCCGGCTGTCCTCTTGAAACATGACGTGCCCGTTTTTACGGGCCTCAAGCTTGATCATCGAGACGTGATAAGGACCGGGGTTGCTCACTTCAATGAAGCCGCCAGCCACGCGCCACTGCAGCGCTTGCGCCGCTTTCAGCGGGTCTTCAACCAAACCTTGCGGCCGGTAAAACACCTTGATGCGCTGCCGGATCGCGATCTGCAGCTCATTTTCGTTGGCGGCCTGAGGGATCTCCTGAACGTTGAGCCAGAGTACGGACTCGCGGTCGCTTGCCAGACCCTCGCCTGAATACATCACCCTGATCAGCTGTTTGGCATCGCCCGCCATTCGCGCCAGCGGCGGGGTCACGGCGAACGGTGGCGTGTCCGGGGAGACGCTGTCGGTGCCGCCTTCAAGCCAGGATTGCGCAAGGATGTCGCTCGTCCCGGTGTTGTGCACGATCAGACTGACTTCTTTGTTGCTGGCCGGGTAAATCAACCGTGTCGTGTTCAGCACGATGCCGGCGTGAGCTTGCGCGGCCAGCCCCATCGCCAGCCCGGAGCAGATCCACAAGGCGGAGCAACGAAAAAAAGTAGAAAACATGATGGAATCGTCTCAGGTTCAGAGGTAGGCGGAGCGAGCATCGCTCACCCCGCCTGTTGCATCACTGATAGTCCATCACGAACGGCAGGAAGCCGTCGGCATTGCCAGGATTGGTCGCGGCGCCGTTCAGCACATACACCGCGCCGAAGTTGATTTCAGCGGTGGCGCCGTCAGCGCCATCCTTGATCAGCGGAGTATCGATGGTTTCATTACCGCTCAGGTCCATCAGCTGATTGGAGGCGTTGAGCAGGCCGATGCCCACACCGTCGGCAGCGCCAGTGGTGCGCAGCAGTTTTTGGTCCAGATTATCGAGGCCGCTGCCCTGACGTGCGATGAAACGCATGTTCACGGTGTTGTACTGCGAGGCACCGCCGGTGCAGTTGACCAACAATTGAATCGGCGACGCGGTTTCCAGTTTGTTGTCGGCGAAGCGGCCGATATCGGAGAAAGAAACGTTGCCCAGATCGACGTTGATTTCGCCCGGGTTGTTGCCCGGGCTTGCGCCAGTGCCAGCACCGATGTCGCAGGTGATGTTGGTGAGGGTGCCGTTAAAAACCAGCTTGCCGTTGTTTGCAGCGTGGGCCGTACCCGATACGCTGAACCCCATTGCGGCCACGATAGCCAGAGAAAGAGAAATCTTTTTCATGTTAACGACGTTCCTTGTGTCAATTCGTGTGTGCCCTAGAGGACGGCGAGAACTATAAGCGGACGGGTGATTGGCGGATGTCAGGCTTTCTACCTTGAACCTGCAGAATCTACAGTGCGGCGTGCCAGACGTTTCCGTAGGATCTGGCAGAGCTCAGCTGTACCTGGCGGCTGGCGTGGTCTGTAGGGTAATCGCCGAAAAAAAAGGTGCGCCGACCTTTGCAGCTGATTTGTAAGGATTGGCGTGGGGCGGGGGCGAGGATGGCGCCTTGGGAGCCCAGGCGCGGGAGTGCGATCTGTCGGTTAGTTTGGGTGGCGCTGGAGGGTTCTGGCTAACGCCAGACCTGTTCCGCCTTCGGCGGGTTACTTGAAAAGACCCCAAGTAACCAAGGGTTGGCTCCCGGTTGGGCCCGACTTCGTCGGGTACCTTCACTCCGGCGACGCTCCGTGGGCCCGCGCCGAACGGACATCCATGTCCTGACGGCGCTCTCGCGGCATCCATGCCGCTCGACCCACTCCACGCCGCCTGCGTTCAGCCTGCACCCAAGTCGCATTTTGTGGTGTCCGGACTGTCGCGCTAGAAAAGCAAAATCAAAAGCATCAGATGACGGGATCCTGTAGGAGCGCGCTTGCCCGCGATCTGCCGCGCAGCGGTAGCAAAATCAGGCGCCTCAGTTATGCCTGACACACCGCATGTACAGGTTTTGCTGCCGCTACGCGGCAGATCGCGGGCAAGGTGGAGCGCCACCCCGGTCGCTCCTACATAGACAGCGCCGTCAGGACATGGATGTCCGTTCGGCGCGGGCCTAAGGAGCGTCGCCTTCGTTACGGAATCTCGACGAAGTCGAGGCCAAACCAGGGGCCAGGACGCTGGCTGACTCTTGAAACAAAGAGGGGTGTCCTTTCAAGTAACCCGCCGAACGCAGAAGAGTTTGGCCGTTAGGACAAACCAAGCCATCAGCGTCACCCCAGAAAGTCGAGATGCACACCATCCAAGTCAGCTTGGTGTGCGCCGCATCCGGACGAATGCGGCGTGTCGTTCAACATTGATGCGTAGACTCACCGCCCTTACTGGTAACTCAACGTCACAACGCCAATCCGCTCACCCGCGATAACCGAAGAGCGTTCGAGATAGACGGCGGACACCGGCGTCAATGCCCCACCACACGCATCGTCGCGCGAGGCAAGTTCCACTTTGAGGCTGTCGCTGACCTGCAGCGTCTTGACGGTATCCGCCTGCTGGGCAGCGTCGAGAACCCTCGGCTCACACCCCGCATTAACAAGCCCACCGTGAAACCTCAGTGCGCTTTCTGCCGCCGAAGCGACCGGTCCGGCCAGAACCCAGGCCCCCACCAACGCGATCGAAAAAAACACCGAGACTGTCTTTTTACTGTTCATCGCCATACTCCGCAGTGAAGGCCCGCTTTTAGAAGTCGAGCCAGGGACAGCCAGCCAGAAAAATCACGAACATCGCTGTAGGAATTGTCGTTATTAAGCTAGATCCCGTTGATCGAAAATCGTGCCCTCTCTCTGGCTATCGCCCTGTTGCGCCGTTTCTTTACGCCACTTCATGCTCCGCCCTATTCCGGCTGACAATATTGACAGGTAGCAGTCATTTTGCTGACCGGGTCGAAGGGTTATAAAGGAGGCTCTCGATTACCTGCCTCCACACTTTCGCTGGCGTTATCCCCGTATGCACAAGAAGAAAAACTCTGTGATTGCCGTTGCCGGACTGGCGTTGCTTATTGCGGTCGGTGTCTGGTTTTCCACGCGTCCGGCCGAAAAGAAAGTCAGCGCTCCTGCGGCCGTGCCGGTTCAGGTGATCAACGTCATTGAGGAGGACGTGCCCCGCTACGTGACCGGCATCGGGTCGGTGCTGTCGCTGCAAAGCGTGGTGATTCGTCCGCAAGTGGACGGCATCCTGACCAAACTCCTGGTCAAGGAAGGGCAACAAGTCAAAAGCGGAGATCTGCTGGCGACCATTGACGACCGTTCCATTCGCGCAGCACTGGAGCAAGCGAAGGCGCAACTGAGTCAGAGCCAGGCGCAACTCGACGTGGCCCAGGTGGACCTCAAACGCTACAAGTTACTGACCGTCGACAACAGCATCTCCAAGCAGCAATACGACCAGCAGCAAGCCTTGGTCAATCAGCTCAAGGCCACCGTGCTGGGCAATCAAGCCTCGATCAATGCGTCACAAGTACAGCTTTCCTACACCCAGATCCGCTCTCCGGTGACGGGTCGCGTCGGGATTCGCAATGTCGATGAAGGCAACTTCCTGCGGGTCAGCGATGCCACCGGTCTGTTCTCGGTGACTCAGATCGACCCGGTCTCGGTGGAGTTTTCCCTTCCACAACAGATGCTCCCTACGCTGCACGATCTGCTCGCGTCCACGACGCCTGCCCCGGTCAACGCCTATCTCGGCGAGGGCGCGACGGGCACGCTGCTGGGCGAAGGCAAATTGACGCTGATCGACAACCAGGTCGCGGCGACCACCGGCACCATTCGCGCCAAGGCCACGTTCGACAATGCCGCCGAGAAACTCTGGCCCGGTCAGTTGGTGACGGTGCGTATCCAGACGGCGCTGGATCGCAATGCACTGAAGGTGCCGCCACAAGTGGTGCAGCGCGGCATCGATCAGCATTACGTGTACCGCGTCAAAGGCGACAAGGTTGAAGTGGTCCCCGTGAAAGTCGAGTACCAGGACAGCGACCTGATGCTGATCAGCGGGGTCAACGTCAACGACGTGCTGGTCAGCGACGGGCAGTCACGCCTCAAGGATGGCGCTCGCATCGAAGTGGTCAAAGCGCAGGCGGTTGATACGCTGGCCGCTGCTGCCGGTAGCGCAAAAGGGGCGGCCAAATGAAGGGCCACGGTTCGATCTCCGCCTGGTGCGTGAATCATCCGATTGCCACGGTTCTGCTGACCTTCGCGCTGGTGCTGTTGGGGTGTATCGCGTTTCCTCGCCTGCCGGTCGCCCCCTTGCCGCAAGCGGAATTTCCGACCATTCAGGTCTCGGCGACCTTGCCCGGCGCCAGCCCGGAAACCATGGCGTCCTCGGTGGCCACGCCGCTTGAAGTGCAATTCAGTGCCATTCCCGGCATGACCCAGATGACCTCGAGCAGTGCGCTGGGCTCGACCAACCTGACCCTGCAATTCACCTTGGACAAGAGCATCGACACCGCCGCTCAGGAAGTGCAGGCGGCGATCAACACGGCATCGGGGCGGCTGCCCGCCGACCTGCCGACGGCTCCGACCTGGCGCAAGGTCAACCCGGCCGACAGCCCGGTGCTGATCCTCAGCGTCAGTTCCAACCTGATGCCCGGCACCGAACTGAGTGACATTACCGAGTCCCTGCTGGCACGCCAGCTGAGCCAGATCGACGGGGTCGGTCAGGTCAACATCACCGGCCAGCAACGTCCGGCGATTCGCGTTCAGGCGGCGCCGGAAAAGCTCGCCTCCATCGGGCTGACCCTGGCGGACCTCAGGGGCACGTTGCAGCAGACCAGCCTCAATCTGGCCAAAGGTGCGCTGTACGGTAAGGACAGCATTTCGACCCTGGCCTCCAACGACCAGTTGTTTCAAGCCAAGGATTACGAAAACCTGATCGTTTCCTACAAGGATGGCGCCCCCGTTCACCTGCGCGATGTCGCGCGAGTGATCAACGGTTCCGAAAACGCCTACGTCAAAGCCTGGTCCGGCGAGCAGCAAGGCGTGAACATCGTGGTGTTCCGCCAGCCCGGCGCCAACATCGTCGAGACCGTGGATCGCGTGCTGGGTGAACTGCCCCGGTTGCAGGAAATGCTGCCGGCTTCGGTCGATGTCACGGTGCTCAGCGACCGGACCAAGACCATTCGCGCGTCCCTTCACGAAGTGGAAATGACCTTGATGATCGCGATCATACTGGTCATCGCGGTGATGGCGCTGTTCCTGCGCCAGCTCTCGGCCACACTGATCGTGACGGCCGTGCTCGGCGTGTCGCTGGTCGCCAGCTTCGCCCTCATGTACGTGCTCGGATTCAGTCTCAACAACCTGACGCTGGTGGCGATCGTGGTGGCCGTCGGCTTTGTGGTCGACGACGCCATTGTGGTGGTGGAGAACATCCATCGACACCTGGAAGCCGGCGAAAGCATGCGTGACGCCGCGATCAAGGGTGCTGGCGAAATCGGCTTCACGGTGGTGTCGATCAGTTTCTCGCTGATCGCCGCGTTCATTCCGTTGCTGTTCATGGGCGGTGTCGTCGGGCGGCTGTTCAAGGAGTTCGCCCTGACCGCGACGTCCACCATTCTGATCTCGGTGCTGGTCTCGCTGACGTTGGCCCCGACGCTGGCCGCGCTGTTCATGCGCGCGCCCAAACATGATGCCCACGCCAACCCAGGTTTCGGCGAAAAACTGTTGGCGCAGTACGCCCGTGGGGTGCGTTTCGCTCTCGCCCATCAGCGCACGATGCTGGGCATTTTCGGCCTGACGCTGGTTCTGGCCGTGGCCGGGTATGTGTTGATCCCCAAAGGTTTCTTCCCGGTTCAGGACACCGGCATGGTGCTGGGGACCAGCGAGGCGGCGGCGGATATCTCGTACCCCGACATGGTCGAGAAACACAAACAACTGGCGAAAATCATCGCTGCCGATCCCGCCGTCAAAGCGTTCTCACACTCGGTCGGCGTCAGCGGCAGCAACCAGACCATCGCCAACGGCCGGGTCTGGATTGCGTTGAAAGATCGCGGTGATCGTGACGTGTCCGCCAGCCAGTTCATTGACCGCATCCGGCCCAAGCTGGCGAAGATTCCGGGCATTGTCCTGTACCTGCGCGCGGGCCAGGACATCAACCTGAGCTCCGGCCCGAGCCGCGCGCAATACCAATACGTGCTCAAGAGCAACAACGGCGCGCTGCTGAACGAATGGACGCAGAAGCTGACTGAAAAGCTGCGGTCGATACCCGCCTTCCGCGACCTGTCCAACGACCTGCAACTGGGCGGCAGCGTGACCCATCTGGACATCGACCGCAGCGCCGCTGCACGCTTCGGGCTGACCACGGCGGATGTCGATCAGGCGCTGTACGACGCGTTCGGGCAGCGTCAGATCAACGAGTACCAGACCGACATCAACCAGTACAAAGTGATTCTGGAACTCGAACCGCAACAACGCGGCAAGGCCGAAAGCCTGAATTACTTCTATCTGCGCTCACCGCTGACCAACGAAATGGTGCCGCTGTCGGCGCTCGCCAAGGTCGGCGCACCGAAAATGGGCCCGTTGTCGATTGCTCACGACGGCATGTTCCCGGCCGCCAACCTGTCGTTCAACCTGTCGGCGGGCGTGGCGTTGGGTGATGCCGTGGTGCTGCTCGATCAGGCGAAGAACGAGATCGGCATGCCGGCCTCGATCATTGGCAACTTCCAGGGCGCCGCCCAGGCGTTTCAGAGTTCGCTCGCCAACCAACCCTGGTTGATTCTGGCCGCGCTGGTGGCGGTGTACATCATTCTCGGCGTGCTGTACGAAAGCTTCGTGCATCCGCTGACCATCATCTCCACCCTGCCCTCCGCCGGCATCGGTGCCCTGTTGCTGCTGTGGTTGATGGGACAGGATTTCTCGATCATGGGCTTGATCGGTATTGTGTTGTTGATCGGCATCGTCAAGAAGAACGGCATTCTGTTGGTGGACTTCGCCCTCGAAGGGCAGCGGCATCGCGGCCTGTCCCCGCAGGACGCCATTTATGAAGCGTGCCTGACGCGCTTCCGGCCGATCATCATGACCACTCTGGCGGCGCTGCTGGGCGCACTGCCATTGATGCTCGGCTATGGTGTCGGTGCTGAACTGCGTCAACCATTGGGCATCGCGGTTGTCGGTGGTTTGCTGGTGAGTCAGGCGCTGACGCTGTTCACCACGCCGGTGATTTACCTGCAACTGGAGCGAATCTTCCACCGCAGGCACCCGACCTCGACCCCGACGCCGCCACCGACGGAGAAAAAACCGACGGCCATGCTGGTGGCCGAAAAGTAAGCATCCGACAGCAAGAATCGAATAAGTGAGCGTGGACCGATGCGTGTCCTGATTATCGAAGACGAAGAGAAGACCGCCGACTACCTGCATCGCGGTCTGACCGAACAGGGTTACACCACGGACGTTGCCCGGGAGGGCATCGAAGGGCTGCACATGGCGCTGGAAAGCGAATACGCCGTGATCATTCTCGACGTCATGCTGCCGGGCCTGGATGGCTACGGTGTGCTGCGCGCCTTGCGTGCGCGCAAGCAGACGCCGGTGATCATGCTCACCGCCCGGGAAAACGTCGACGATCGTATTCGTGGGTTGCGTGAAGGGGCCGACGATTATCTGGGAAAACCGTTTTCGTTTCTGGAGCTGGTCGCCCGCTTGCAGGCACTGACCCGCCGCAGCGGCGGCCATGAGCCGGTTCAGATCAGCGTCGCCGACCTGTGGATCGACCTGATCAGCCGCAAGGCCACCCGTTCCGGCGCTCGCCTGGACCTGACGGCCAAGGAGTTTTCGCTGCTCAGCGTACTGGCCCGGCGTCAGGGTGAAATCCTCTCGAAGACCTCGATTGCCGAGATGGTCTGGGACATCAACTTCGACAGCGACGCAAACGTCGTCGAGGTGGCGATCAAACGCCTGCGCGCCAAGCTCGATGGCCCGTTCGAACAGAAGCTGCTGCACACCATTCGTGGCATGGGTTATGTGCTGGAGAGCCGTCGTGTCGAGTAACTCCATCGCCCTGCGCCTGAGCGGCATGTTCGCGCTCGTGGCGCTGTTGGTGTTTCTGCTGATCGGCTGGGCCTTGTACCTGCAAGTGGACAAAGGCCTGGGTCTGTTGCCGGAAGCCGAGGTGGACGCGCGTTACAGCGTGCTTGAATCCGCCGTGCAGCGTTACGGCACGCCCGAGCACTGGGTGAAGATAAACGCCAAGCTCAGGCTGCTCAGCGAAGAGGACAAACGGCTGCGGTTCTGGGTGGTGAGTGATAACCCGACCTATGAATTCGGCAATCCCGATGCCCAGATTCGTGCGTTCGCCAACGGCCCATTGGGCATGCGCGATTTGAACCTGACCGATCACGATTATCCGTTCAAGGTGCTGGTCAGCCAGTTTCCGGCCAAGGACCAACGACCGCCGTTGCGTTTCCTGACCGCCATCGACACCGAGACGTTCTGGCAGACTCAGCACTCGTTGCTGATCGCGTTGATCAGCCTGGCGGCCATCGGGATCGCGCTGGCGTCGGCGCTGGGCTACTGGGTGGCGCGCATCGGCCTCAAACCGTTGTTCGACCTCTCGCTGGAGGCGCAAAAACTGGCGCCGCCGCGGCTGTCCGGGCGTTTGCAGTTGTCGCCGCTGCCGCCTGAACTGGATCAGTTCGTGACGTCGTTCAACTCCACGCTGGAGCGCGTCGAGCAGGCCTATTCCCGTCTGGAGTCGTTCAATGCCGACGTGGCCCATGAGCTGCGCTCGCCGCTGACCAACCTGATCGGCCAAACGCAGGTGGCGCTGACCCGTGGACGTTCCGCCGAGCATTACTTTGAGGTCTTGCAGTCGAACCTGGAAGAACTTGAGCGGCTGCGCTCGATCATCAATGACATGCTGTTTCTGGCCAGCGCCGATCAGGGCAGCAAAGCCACTGAACTGACTCAGTCGTCGCTGGCCGAGGAAGTGGCGACGACGCTGGATTATCTGGATTTCATTCTGGAAGACGCGCAGGTTCAGGTTCAGGTGCGCGGCGATGCGCATGTCCCGTTCGAGAAGGCCCACCTGCGGCGCGCGCTGATCAACCTGCTGCACAACGCGGTACAGCACACCTCGCCGGGGCAGGTCATTCATGTGGACATCAAGGATGAACGCGATCACGTCTGCATCAGCGTGACCAACCCCGGCGCGCAGATTTCAGGCGAGCACTTGCCCAAGCTCTTCGAGCGTTTTTATCGGGTGGATGCGTCGCGCAGCAACAGCGGCGCCAATCATGGCCTGGGGCTGGCCATCGTCAAAGCGATTGCCTTGATGCACGGCGGAACCGTGTTTGCACGCAGTGAACACGGGGAGAATACGTTCGGGATCAATTTGCCGAGTTGATGAGCGGCAAACCAGCGGGCTGACGCGGTTCCTTGTGGGAGCGAATTTATTCGCGAAGGGCCAGTGCAGGCGATACATCTCTTTCGCCTGCAGGATTTTTCGCGAATGAATTCGCTCCCACAGGGGAATGCGGTCACCAGATACACAAGTGGAATGCGATCATCGGATCCACAGGTGCAAAGAGGTCATCGGGCTATCCTCACCCCTTCTTCACAAACTCCGATTTCAGCTTCATCGCGCCGATGCCGTCAATCTTGCAGTCGATGTCGTGGTCGCCATCGACCAGGCGGATGTTCTTGACCTTGGTGCCGACCTTGACCACCAGCGAAGAGCCTTTGACTTTGAGGTCCTTGATCACGGTGACGGTGTCGCCGTCCTGCAGGGTATTACCGACAGCGTCCTTGATGACCTTGACGTCATCGCCTGCGTCGGCGGCGCCATCAGCGGACCACTCGTGGGCGCATTCCGGGCAGACAAGCTGGGCGCCGTCTTCATAGGTGTACTCGGAACTGCATTTTGGGCACGGCGGTAAGCTCACGGCGGATCTCGCATCAGGATGAATAGGCGCAGGATTATAAGGGTTTTTATCGAGAGAGATCACGTTGCGGCTGACAATCACGCCAACGCCGTGTCCATCACCATCATCAGGCAGAAGCCCACCAGCAGCCCGAAGCTGGCGATCTTGTCGTGCCCGTTACGGCGTGATTCAGGGATGATCTCGTGGGTCACGACCAACAGCATCGCCCCGGCAGCCAGAGCCAGGCCCAGCGGTAACAGCAGCGCGGCGATTTCAACCAGCCAGGCGCAGAGCACGGCGAACACCGGCTCGACCAGCCCCGACGCCGCACCGATCAAGAAGGCATTCAGGCGTGACATGCCGGCTGCCGCCAGCACCAGCGCGATCACCAGGCCTTCCGGCACGTCTTGCAACGCGATGCCCATGGCCAGGCTGTCGGCATGGGCCAGACCGCCGCCCGCCGAGACGCCCACCGCCATGCCTTCCGGAATGTTGTGGGCAATGATCGCGATGACGAACAGCCAGATGTTCGACGGGATCGCCGGCTTTTCCGTGACGTTCGACCCAACCGAGCCCTGAGACACCAGCAGATCGACGATACACAGCCCCACAGCGCCCGCGAGCATCCCGACGCTGATGAGCGCGCCCGCGCCCCAGGGTGAAAAACCCAGGCTTTGAGCCGCACCCAGGCCGGGCACGATCAGCGAGAACGCCGTGGCGGCGAGCATGATGCCCGCCCCAAACCCGAGCAGCCCGTCGGACACCGCCACCGGCATCCCGCGGATCACCAACACCGGAACGGCGCCCAGGGCAGTGCCCAAGGCGCACAACGCTCCGCCTTCCAGCGCCCTCAGCATGCGGGGTTCAAGGCTCAACCATGAAAGCCCCTGGGCGATGAGCAGCCCCGTACCGACCAGTAACAGAATCGAACCGATGGCCAGACGGAACAGGCGTGCGCTGCTGAGGGTGAGCAAATCAGAAGGCATAGAGCGTCTACTTCTCGTCAGGGAATTTAAGCCAGCGCGGCTGCGTACCGCTCGGCGACTTCATCCCAGTTCACGACGTTATAGAACGCAGCGATGTATTCCGGGCGACGGTTCTGGTAGCGCAGGTAGTAGGCATGCTCCCAGACGTCCAGACCGAGGATCGGCGTGTTGCCGTTCATCAACGGGCTGTCCTGGTTACCGCTGCTTTCCACGACCAGTTTCTTTTCCGGGGTGACGCTCAGCCAGGCCCAACCACTGCCGAAGCGGGTCAGCGCGGCTTTGGTGAACGCGTCCTTGAAGGCGTCCACACCGCCCAGTTGCTCATCGATGGCCTTGGCCAGCGGCCCGCTTGGCAGACCGCCGCCCTGGGGGCTCATGACGTCCCAGAACAACGAGTGATTGGCGTGACCGCCGCCTTGGTTGATCACGGCCGGGCGCAGTTTTTCAGGCAATTGAGCGACGCTGGCGACCAGTTGCTCGATCGGCCATTCGGCGTACTCGGTGCCATCGACGGCGGCATTGAGGTTGTTGATGTAGGTCTGGTGGTGCTTGGTGTAATGAATCTCCATGGTCTGCGCATCGATGTGCGGCTCAAGGGCATCGTAGGCATAGGGCAAGGCAGGCAAGGTGTAGGGCATATCAATGGACTCCAAAGGACAGGGGCCGGCGCCAGCGGCAAATCAGATACCGCAAGCAGCGCTTTTTCGGGGCGCGGTCGATGATTGGCGAGCTCTGCGGCAAAGGACCAATCAAGCGAATGATATTCATTATTAGATGAGTTTAAGAATCAAAACAACCCCGACATTGGCATGACATCGGTGCAAGAACGCGCATTCAAGGAACGACACTGCTCTCGGTGGGAGCTGCCGGAGGTTACGACGGGGGCGAACGGAGTGTGTCAGATGTACCGCTTCGCCACCGTCGTAACCTCCGGCAGCTCCCACAGGATCAGGGGCGACGGGGGCGAACGCGGGGTGTCAGATGTACCGCTTCGCCGCCGTCGTAACCTCCGGCAGCTCCCACAGGTTTCAGCGGAAATAGCGAGCGCGCGCGCATAAAAAAGGCCTGCGCGAGGCAGGCCTTGGTGATGCTGGGCGAAGGGAGAATCAGCTCCCGGCCACCATCATCTTCTCGATCAACACAGAACCCGTGCGTATGTTGCTGCGCATTTCAAGATCGCTGCCAACGGCGACGATCTGCTTGAACATGTCCTTCATGTTGCCGGCAATGGTCACTTCCTGAACAGGGAACTGGATCTCGCCGTTCTCGACCCAAAAACCCGCCGCGCCACGTGAATAGTCGCCGGTGACCATGTTCAAACCGCTGCCCATCAATTCAGTGACCAAGAGGCCACGCCCCATGCGGCGGATCAGCGCCGCCTGGTCTTCCGTGCCATGGGAGACGAACAGGTTGTGCACGCCGCCCGCGTTCGCGGTGCTTGGCAGGCCCAACTTGCGGCCCGAATAGGTGCTCAGGATGTAGGACACCAGATCACCGTTCTCGACGAATGGCTTGGCGTAGGTGGCCAGGCCGTCACCGTCGAATGCCGAACTGCCCATCGCGCGCATCAGATGCGGACGCTCGTCGATGGTCATCCACTCAGGGAACAGACGCTGACCGATGGCACCTTCCAGGAACGACGACTTGCGGTACAGGTTGCCACCGGAAATCGCGCCCAGAAAACTGCCGAACAGACCGCCCGCCAGCTCGGCCGAAAACAACACCGGCACTTCACAGGTCGGCACCGGGCGCGCGCCCAGGCGGCTAGCGGCGCGCTCGGCGGCTTTCTTGCCGATGAGTTTTGCGTCCATCAGCAGCTCGCCCTGACGATTGACGTCGTACCAGTAGTCGCGCTGCATCTGGCCGTCTTTCTCGGCGATCATTACGCAGCTCAGGCTGTGACGGGTCGAGGCGTAACCGCCAATGAAACCGTGGCTGTTGCCGTATACGCGGCAGCCCTGATGCACATTGAGCGTCGTGCCGTCGGCGTTCTTGATCCGGCTGTCGGCATCGAACGCCGCGGCTTCGCAGATCAACGCGCGCTCGATGGCTTCTTCCGGGCTGATGTTCCAGGGGTGGAACAGGTCGAAATCCGGCTGCTCCTTGGCCATTAAGGCGGCATCGGCCAGCCCCGAACTTTCGTCCTCGGAGGTGTGCTTGGCGATGGCCAACGCGGCAGCCACCGTTTCGCGGATCGCATCGGCCCCACTGGCCGATGTGCTGGCCGAACCCTTGCGATGACCAACGTACAAGGTGATGCCAAAGCCTTGGTCACGGTTGAACTCGACGGTTTCGACTTCGCGCTGGCGAACCGATGTCGACAGTCCCTGCTCCAGCGACACTGCGACCTCACAGGCGGTCGCGCCCTGACGCTTGGCTTCGGCGACGATCTGCTCGACCTGTTGTTGCAGTGCCGGCAAGGCCTGCGGGCCGACGCTTTCTGATGCACTCATGACTTTCTCCATCAAATTCCGGTTTCGGCACTGACCAAGTGCCCACTGGGCCGGACAATTGGCCCCTGACTGGTTATCATGGCGGCGTTTATTTGCGGACGGCCCCCATGGTTGATTCTTACGACGACTCCTTTGACGGAGAGAAAAGCAAAACCCAGATCAAAAAAGAGCTGCACGCTCTGGTGGATCTGGGCGAACGCTTGACGACATTCAAGCCCGATGTGCTGGCCAAGCTGCCGCTGACCGATGAGTTGCGTCGGGCATTGGCCGATGCTCCCAAGCACACCGCGCACATCGCGCGCAAACGCCACATTTCCTTCATTGGCCGGCTGATGCGCGATCAGAACCTGGATGAAATCCTGGTCCTGCTCGATCAACTCGACGCCTCCACGCGCCAATACAACGAGCGCTTTCATAACCTGGAACGCTGGCGCGATCGTCTGGTGACCGGTACTGACGACGTGCTTGAACAGTTCGTCAACGACTACCCGGAAGCCGACCGTCAGCAACTGCGTTCGCTGATCCGTCAGGCCCAGCACGAGGCCAAGCAAAACAAGGCCCCGACCGCGACCCGCAAAATCTTCAAATACATCCGCGAACTGGACGAAACCAAACGCGGACTGCGTTAAACCCGTATCGCCCCTGTAGGAGCGCGCTTGCCCGCGATGGCGGTGTATCAGTCGACATCAAGGCGTCTGGCCTGACGCTATCGTCCGAATGCGGCCCAGAGCAAGCGCGCTCCTACAAGGCATCGTTGCTTCTTACGACCCTGTCCCGCCAACCGTGATCGCATCGATCTTCAGCGTCGGCTGACCCACGCCGACCGGCACCGATTGCCCGTCCTTGCCGCAGGTGCCCACACCGCTGTCCAGCGACAGGTCGTTACCGACCATCGACACCCGGCTCATGCACTCAGGACCGTTACCGATCAAGGTGGCGCCTTTGACGGGTGCGGTGATTTTGCCGTCTTCGATCAAATAGGCTTCGCTGGTGGAGAACACGAACTTGCCGCTGGTGATGTCGACCTGACCGCCGCCGAGGTTGGCGCAGTAAATGCCTTTCTTCACCGACTTGATGATTTCCTCAGGATCGCTCTGACCGCCCAGCATATAGGTGTTGGTCATGCGCGGCATCGGCAGGTGCGCGTAGGACTCGCGACGGCCGTTACCGGTGCGCGCAACGCCCATCAGGCGGGCGTTGAGCTTGTCCTGCATGTAGCCCTTGAGCACGCCGTTCTCGATCAGCGTGGTGCATTCGGTCTGGACGCCCTCGTCATCGACACTCAGCGAGCCACGACGACCGGCCAGTGTGCCGTCGTCAACGATGGTGCAGAGTTTGGAGGCGACCATTTCACCCATGCGACCGCTGTAGGCTGAGCTGCCCTTGCGGTTGAAGTCGCCTTCCAGACCATGACCGACCGCTTCGTGCAGCAACACGCCAGACCAGCCCGAGCCCAGCACGACCGGCAGCGTACCGGCCGGCGCCGGCATCGCTTCCAGATTGACCAGGGCCTGACGCAGCGCTTCACGGGCATAGCCCATGGCGCGGTCTTCAGTGAGGAAATAACGGTAATCGGTACGGCCACCACCACCATGCCCGCCACGCTCGCGACGACCGTTCTGCTCGACGATCACACTGACGTTGAAACGCACCAGCGGACGCACGTCGGCAGCCAGACCGCCATCGGTCGACGCGACCAGGATGCGCTCCCAGACACCGGCCATGCTCACCGTAACCTGCTGGATACGCGGATCAAGGGCACGGGTGGCGACATCGACGCGCTTGAGCAGCTCGACTTTCTCGGCACGGGTCATGACTTCCAGCGGGTTGTCCGGCGCGTACAACTGAGCGACGTCCTGCGTGGTGAACGCCTGAACGCGACCGTTCTGGCCTGCGCGGGAGATCGAGCGCGCGGCACGGGCCGCCTGGCTCAGGGCCTCCGGGGTGATCGCGTTGCTGTAGGCGAAACCGGTTTTCTCACCCGATTGAGCCCGCACGCCGACACCCTGGTCGAGGTTGAAACTGCCTTCCTTGACGATGCCGTCTTCCAGAGCCCAGGACTCGGAAATCTGCCCCTGAAAATACAGGTCGGCAGCGTCGATCCCGGGACCGGCAAGCTCTCCCAGCACCGATTGCAGGCTGTCGATACTCAGGCCGCCTGGCGCCAGTAGGTGTTCGCTGACAGAGGACACGTCGCTCATATTCACTCCGGGGTGTTGGCAGGCCGCAAAGCGTCCTGCGAAAAAAATCGCCGGTGATTCGATACCGGCATGCGCGCCCGTATGGACGCTTGTTCTTGACTGTCTCGCTCGGCCAGCAGCACGGCTTCACCCTGTGCCTGCTCGGCCAGCACGCGGCCCCATGGATCGATGATCGCCGCGTGCCCAAATGTTTCCCTCGGCCCCGGATGAACCCCGCCCTGCGCGGCCGCCAGCATGTAGCACTGGGTCTCGATGGCTCGCGCGCGCAGCAGGATTTCCCAGTGCGCCGCGCCGGTCACGGCGGTAAAGGCCGACGGCGCGGTAATCAATTCGGCACCGGCTTCACGCAGGGCGGTGTACAGCTCGGGGAAGCGCAGGTCGTAACACACGGTCAGGCCCAACCGGCCCACTGGCGTGTCGACGACCACCACGTTATCGCCATGAGCATAGTCGTCCGACTCGCGGTAACGACCGCGGCTGTCCGCCACGTCCACGTCAAACAGGTGCAGCTTGTCGTATCGCGCCACCTGTTGACCCTGATCGTCGACCAACAGCGAACACGCCGTGACTTTGCCTTGCGGCCGACCTTCGGGCGGCAGCGGCACTGTCCCGGCGACAATCCATAACGTGAGGTCGCGCGCGGCAAGTTTCAACCATGGCAGGATAGGACCTTCGCCCAACGCTTCGGCACGACCGAGGGCAGCGACGTCACGACGGCCCATGGCGGCGAAGTTCTCCGGCAGCACGGCCAGCTTCGCACCCGACGCCGCGGCCTGCTCAAGCAGCGCGCGCGCCTGAGCCAGATTGCCCTCGACGTCGCTCTGGCTGACCATCTGAATCACTGCAAAGGACATGGGTGCTCCTTGATCGATAGAACTGCACCATCTTTATTGACCCCGATTGCCCACGAGCGCCAATGGCTTCTGACTATTGCGGCTTTTCAAACGGCTTGTCGAACGTAATCTTAGGCTCTTTCCAAGGACCTTCGACCTTGTACTGGACACTGGCGAATCGGGCGACGCGATCGCCCAGCAGCTTGTCAACCAGGAACAATGCGCCACCAATGGCCGGCGCCCCGACGATCAATGCCGCGATAGGCAGGTTGTTGGTGACCGGCAAGGTCACCAACAACTTGGCGTCGACACGGTCTCGCACCATGTCCAGCGTGCCATTGAGCTCCAGATTGCTCGACGGGCCGATCATGGTGATAGGGTCACGGGTGACATAGACGCCGTCGCTGGCCACCAGCAGGCCTTTCACCCGGTCATAACTCAGGCCCTTGCCCAGCAAGTCCGAAAAGTCGAGGCGCAAACGACGCCCGATGGAGTTGAAGTTAAGCAGACCGAACACTCGCAGCGCCTGTGCGCCACCTTCAACCTCGACGAACTGTCCGTTCTTGAGCGTCGCATCGAGCGTGCCGGAGTAACGCTTGAGCCCTACCCAGGCAGGCGAGCCCGGCCAGCGGCCATCGGCGTTCATTTCGAACTCCTGGCTGGTCACCGTCGGCGCGAAACCCCACGCTTTCAGCACATCGGCCAGGTTCTTGCCCGCCACCTGACCCTTGAACCAACTGCTGGTCGCACCCGGCGTGCCTTCCCAGCCGCCATTGCCCAACAGGTTGATGCCTTTGAGGCCCAGGTTCAGATCACTCAGTTGAATACCGTTTGGCGTCGGCCTGACCTTCAGCGACCAGGCGCCCATCAGTTGATCGCCCTGGAACAGCTGGGTGATCTTGATGTTCATCGCCGGGATGTTACGGGGATCGACATCGGCCAGCGGGTCCGGCGCGTTTTCGACCACTGCAGCATTTGGGTCCGGCGCAGGCAATTTCACGTACAGAAGATTGATGTCGGCAGGCGTCGCCTTGTTATCCGGCAGCGTGGCTGAACCTTTGATCTTCGAACTGTCCAGCGACAGGCCCCAACTGGCGTCACTGCGCTTGAGCTGCACGTCGGCCTGATCGAGTGTGGTGCCCATGGCCGTGAGCTTGCCGATTTGCAGATCGACGCTGTTCAGCAGCTGTTTGGCGCTGCCGCCCGGATCATTGCCGGCATAACGCTCGACCATCGCCTGCCACGGCGCAATGTCCAGTTCGGACAAGGAGCCCCGAACGCGCAGGCCTTTGGCGTCCGGAACAATCGCGCCGCCCTGGCCCAGGAACAACTCACCCCGCCCGTCCGCGAACTTGCCTGCAGGCGCCGCGAACGCGAAGTTGGCAAGGTTGCCGTATCCCACACCGATACGCCGTTCCGCGCCCTGCAGGTTCATCCGGAAATCGGTATCGCGGGTTTCATCGGCGGCCTTGCCGAACGGCGCAGGCAGATCGACCGTTACCCCTTTGAGATTCGAGTTGATCAGCAACTGGCTGTCGGCACCGCTGAGCGTGACTTGCAACTGGTACGGGAGGTCGCCCGACACCGGCAGGGGTTGCGTGACGTTCAGCCAATCGGTCAGGCGCTTGGTCGCGATCTGACTGCTGGCGACGATACGCGTCACCGGGGCGCCGGGTTTTCCCTCGGCAAAGATTTCGGCGTTGAGCGGTTTGTCGAAGGCCGTTGCCTTGATGTTCTTGCCGCTCAGGCCTTTGGCGTAGTCAAAGCGGAAATTGCCCTTGAGCTGCGTCAGATCAAGCACGGGGTCTGCCAGCCTCAAGCGCGCGCTGTCGGTGTTGAAGTCCACGGCAACCTTGGGCTCCTGGCCCTTGACCAGCGGCACATCGAGGTTGATATGTCCCTGCAGCGGGCCCTCCGCCTGCCATCCGGCAAACGTCTGACCGGTGCCGATCGGCGCTTCCTGCAGAATCTTCATGCCGTCCTGAAGGCTACCGTTGAAGTCGCCGTCCACCAGCAGATGGCCAGGCTGGCCGGCCGGGGTGTGGGGAACATCCACAGCAACGTTGCTGACCTGGGTGCCCAGCAACTGGCCTTTACTGGCCCGGATCCGCACACCGCTGTTTTCAACGAACACATTGCCGTCCACGCCCGTGAGCTGCGGCCAGCCCGGCTGGAACGCCAGATTCGCGTTCTTCACATTGAAGAACAGCGTGATGACGCGCGCCACGTCCGGCGCATCGTGGTTGATCGAGCCTTGATACTGGAAGAAGCCTTCTTTGACATTGCCGCTCAATACCGCCGTGCGCAGCCATTGATCGACGCCAGGGTTGAGCATCGCGGGCAGGTACTTGGACGTGTATTTACCGTCGCCATCGACCATGCCCACGCGCAGGTCCATGTAATCTTCCTGGTCGTGGTTGAAGTGCAGACGAATCAGGAAGTCACTGGCGATCTTGCCTTCGTCGCCGAGGACCTTGATGTACGGCGCGATCAGCGTGAAACCCTGATCGTCCAGCGCGTAGGTCAAGCGTGCTTCGGCATGCCGGTACTTCCATTCATCGTTGAAGATCGGCGCCAGATGAAGCATGAAGTCGTCGGTGTTCAGGCGCAGCTCGCCCTGCCCCAGATCCCCACTGATTGCGCCGCTGACGTTTCCGGCGGCGGGTGCACCGTGATAGGCGTCGAAGCCCAGTTTGTCCAGATTTGCCGCAAAGCTGACGCGCTTGGGCCCTTCAGCCTGCGGGCGGTAGTCGAGCAGCAGATTACGCACGCCGCCCGTGAAATTCAGGTGATCGAGCACCACCATCAGCTTGTCCGGAAGCGGCGCGAGTGAATCCAGCAACGGCGTGACCGGGGTCAGGTCCAACCGGTCGGCCTGAACGTGCCACAACTCTTCGTTGTCAGACGTTGCCGCGGTCTGGGTCAGATCAATCCGGCTTTCCCAACGCTTGCCGGCGATGTCCATGGCCAGTGAATTCGCCGTAGCCGCGAATCCCTTGTCATTGCGCTGAAACCACGCATTGAGCGCCAGGTTGTCGATCTTTGAGGTCTTGTGATCGGCGTAGCTGCCCTTGAACTGCGGCGCGTTAAGCCGCGCAACGGCGGTCTGCAGCGTGCCTTTGCCCCACGTCAGCCAGAACTCCCCACCGGCCTTGAGGTTCTTGATCTTCCAGTCACGGGTCAGGCTCTTCGGCAACCATTTCGCCCAGTCGCTCTGCGGCAGGCTCAGGTACGCCTCGGCCTCGCCATCTCGCCATTCGCTGGCGCGTACTTTTGAACGCACGTTAAGGGACAGCGGTTGGCCGTCAGGCAAGGTCACGCGCGCATCCAGACGCTGATGCAGGCTCCCGGTCTTCAGGGTCATGCTGACGTAGGTCAGGGTGAGCGGGGATTGCTCGTAGGGTTGCAGCGTGATCTGACTGTCGAACACCGACAGCTGCGAGATCATCTGCATTTGCTTCAACGCCTGCTGGGGGTCGAACGGCTTGTCGTCCTGGACCGGAAGCCCCTGAAGCGCCCAATGGCCGTCCTTGTCCTCCTTGAGCCCCAATTGCAGCCCGTCGAGTTCAAGCCGGGCGATGCGCACCTGGCGCGCTTTCACACTCGCCCACAGGTCGGGCACTGCACGCACGTGGTCCAGCCGCAGGGAATTGTTGCCTTGGCCGACCGTCACATCCCGGGCCACGAAGATCGGTGAAAATCCGCTCCAGCTGCCTTCCAGGCGTCCGATGCTGACGGGCATCCCGACCGCAGCTTGCGCCTTGCTTTCAACGTCGGCCCGGTATTCGGCCACCATGGGCACCAGTCCACGGCCGAGGCTGACGTACAACGCCACCAGCACCAGAACCAGCGCGCACAGGATCAGGCCCCAACGCGTCAGAGCTGCGAAAAATCGGGTCAGACGCTCCATGTCGCCGAACCTCCGTGCAGAGAGCCTGCACAGGGCATCCGGCTCAATCTTGCAGGTGTGTGTTCGTCCGGAAAAAACTCATTCGCCACGCATCGTTCTCTTTGAAGGGCATCCGTGCCATCGGCCGGTCGGGCTCGGTGTTCTGGTTTCGACAGCGGCACGCGCTTGATGAAGCCCGCGCCACGGCTTTCAAGCACTGTCAGAGCAGCACAACGTCATATTGTTCCTGGGAATACATGGTTTCGACCTGGAACCGAATGGTTCTTCCGATGAACACCTCGAGTTCGGCCACGTTACCCGACTCCTCATCGAGCAATCGATCCACGACTTTCTGGTTAGCCAGCACCCGATAACCCAACGCCTGATAAGCGCGCGCTTCACGCAGAATCTCGCGAAAGATTTCGTAGCAGATCGTCTCGGGGGTTTTCAGCTTGCCACGGCCCTGACAACTGCTGCACGGCTCGCACAACACTTGTTCAAGGCTCTCGCGGGTACGCTTGCGGGTCATCTGCACAAGACCCAGCTCAGTGATGCCGATGATATTGGTCTTGGCATGGTCGCGTTCGAGCTGTTTTTCCAGCGTACGCAGGACCTGCCGCTGGTGCTCGCCGTCTTCCATGTCGATGAAGTCGATGATGATGATCCCGCCGATGTTGCGCAGACGCAGCTGGCGGGCAATCGCGGTGGCCGCTTCCAGGTTGGTTTTGAAGATGGTCTCTTCAAGATTCCGGTGACCGACGAACGCGCCGGTGTTGACGTCGATGGTGGTCATCGCTTCTGCCGGATCGATCACCAGATACCCGCCGGACTTGAGCGGCACCTTGCGCTCCAGCGCCCTCTGAATTTCGTCCTCAACGCCGTAGAGGTCGAAAATCGGCCGCTCGCCCGGGTAGTGTTCCAGACGATCGGCAATTTCCGGCATCAGCTCGGCGACGAACTGCGTGGTTTTCTGGAAGGTTTCACGGGAGTCGATGCGTATTTTTTCGATGCGGGGGCTGACCAGGTCACGCAGGGTTCGCAGCGCCAGACCGAGGTCTTCGTAGATCACGCTCGCCGGACTGATCGTTTTGATCTGTTCGCCGATCTGATCCCAAAGCCTGCGCAGATAACGGATGTCCATCATGATTTCATCCGCCCCGGCGCCCTCGGCTGCCGTACGCAGGATGAAACCGCCCTTTTCCTTGATCCCTTCCTTGGCCACGCAATCGCTGACCACCTGTTTCAGGCGTTCGCGTTCGGTTTCGTCCTCGATCTTCAGGGAAATGCCGACATGCGCCGTGCGCGGCATGTACACCAGATAACGTGACGGAATGGACAGTTGGGTGGTCAGGCGTGCGCCTTTGCTGCCGATCGGGTCTTTGGTGACCTGCACGACCAGGCTCTGGCCTTCATGAACCAGCGAGCTGATGGTTTCAACCGCCGGGCCTTCACGCATGGAGATTTCCGACGCGTGAATGAACGCAGCGCGGTCCAGGCCGATGTCGATGAATGCGGCCTGCATCCCTGGCAGCACACGTACCACCTTGCCCTTGTAGATGTTGCCGACGATCCCGCGACGTTGGGTCCGCTCGACGTGAACCTCTTGCAAAACCCCGTTCTCAACGACGGCCACGCGCGACTCCATCGGCGTGATGTTGATCAGAATCTCTTCACTCATGGCTTGTCACCTTCCAGGCATTGCCAACAGGGTATGCCGAAACGCTGCAGGATTTCTGCGGTTTCGCACAACGGCAAGCCGACGACCGCAGAATAGCTGCCGCTCAGGTGCTCAACGAACACCGCCCCCAGTCCCTGAATGCCGTAGCTGCCCGCCTTGTCGCAAGGCTCGCCGCTGGCCCAGTACGCGTGGGCTTGTTCGGTGGAGATGGAGCGAAAACGCACACGACTGCTGACGACGCGGGTTTCGCAATGCCGTTCATCGACCACGGCGATGGCGGTCAACACCTCATGCTCACGGTTCGACAGCCCTGCGAGCATGGCCAGCGCCTCGGCTTCATCGGCGGGTTTGCCGAGAATGCGGCCATCGAGCACCACGGCGGTATCGGCGCCCAGCACACAGGCGGTGGGATAAGCAGGGTCGTTGGCGAGCTGCAGCAGGCCGGCATCGGCCTTGCCACGGGCCAGACGTTCGACATAAGCGGCAGGCGTTTCGTCCTGGAGCGGGGTTTCGTCGATGTCTGCGCTGCGCGTGGTGAACGGCACGCCGATTTGCGTCAGCAATTCACGACGGCGCGGGGAGCCGGAGGCGAGAAGCAGTTGTGGCATGGGGACGTCTCCGTGTCTTTGACTTTCAGCTTAGGCGTTGCGTGAGAACCGCCGAAGAGCACATCGGCGTTCAGATCGATCCAGTGTTTCACAAGACATCTGCAGACATTGCCCGAGCCATATCCTGTGGGAGCGAATTCATTCGCGAGACGTCGTGTCAGGCGATATCTCTCCATCGACTGTACCGACATCTCGCGAATGAATTCGCTCCCACAGGTCAATCAGCGGTCAGCCAGTCAATTGATCTTCAAACGCAGGCGCAATCCGCGCAGTCCGTAGCTGACCCAAGGCCAGAGCAAGGCGCTGACCAACGCTGGCAAGACCAGCGCAAGGGTCGGCTGGCGGTTGCCGGTCAGCGCGCTGAGCCAGAGCTGGACCAGTTGCGCGAGCCCGAAAATCACCAGAAGCACCAGGCATTGCTGCCACATCGGGAACATACGCAAGCGTTGCTGCAATGACAGAACCAGGAAGGTGATCAGCGTCAGGATCAGCGCGTTCTGCCCCAGCAACGTGCCATACAGCACATCCTCGGCCAGGCCCAGCATCCAGGCGGTGACCATGCCGATCTTGTGTGGCAAAGCCAGCGCCCAAAATGCCAACAGCAACGCCAGCCAGAGCGGGCGAAAGATTTCCATGAATTGCGGGAGCGGCGAGACGCTGAGCAGCAGACCGATTGCAAAGGTCAGCCAGACCACCCAGCCGTTTCGTGCGGGAGCGTGACGAGCCATTATTCTTCCCTCTGGCGCGGCGCCGCTGGCGTGGCAGCCGGCGCGGCCGGTTTAGGTGCGGCGGGCTTCACTGCCGGCTTGGCGGCTGGCTTGCTTGCGGCAGGCTTGGCGGGCGTCGCGGCAGACGCAGGGGCGGCGGCGGGCGTTGTCGCCGCCGGCGTTGGCGATGTGCTGTGACCCGTCGCTGCAGGTTTGGGCACCGTGGCCGGCACGACCGGTTTGTTCGGTGTCGCCGCTGGCGCAGCGCCCGGCACGGTGGCCGAAGGCACGGCGGCAGGGTCGGCGGCCTGACGGTCCAGCGACTCCTGTTGTTGAGCGGCGTCGGCGGCGCGCTCTTCAGGCGAACGACCGTCAGAAAACACCAGCAACAGATAACGGCTGCGGTTCAAGGCGGCCGTCGGCACCGCACGAACGATCGCAAACGGCTGGCCGGAGTCGTGAATCACTTCCTTGACCGTTGCCACGGGATAACCCGCCGGGAAACGCTGCCCCAGACCGGAACTCACCAGCAGGTCGCCTTCCTTGATGTCGGCGGTGTCGGCGACGTGGCGCAACTCCAGACGCTCCGGGTTGCCGGTGCCGCTGGCGATGGCGCGCAGCCCGTTACGGTTCACCTGGACCGGAATGCTGTGGGTGGTGTCGGTCAGCAGCAGGACACGTGAGGTGTACGGCATCAGCTCGACCACCTGGCCCATCAGGCCTCGTGCATCGAGCACTGGCTGGCCCAGCACCACACCGTCGCGCTCACCTTTGTTGATGATGATGCGGTGCGTGAAGGGGTTGGGGTCCATGCCGATCAGCTCGGCGACTTCGACCTTCTCGTTGACCAGCGCCGAGGAGTTCAGCAACTCGCGCAGTCGAACGTTCTGCTCGGTCAGGGCGGCCAGCTTTTGCAGGCGGCCTTGCAGCAGCAGGTTTTCGGTCTTGAGTTTTTCGTTTTCGGCGGCGAGTTCGGTGCGACTGCCAAACTGGCTGGCAACGCCCTGATACAGGCGCTCAGGCAGGTCAGCGATCCAGTAAGACTGCATCAGGACCAGCGACATCTGACTGCGAACAGGCTTGAGCAGCGTGAAGCGCGCGTCCACGACCATGACGGCCACGGACAGGACGACCAGCACCAACAGACGAACGCCCAGCGACGGGCCCTTTGAGAAAAGCGGTTTAATGGGCCGCTCCTTCCAGGGATGCTTGTGTTTGGCTGTGCTTATTCATGCGACATGAAACCGGCCTGGTGCGGATTGATGGAAATACAGGGGCGTCAGATTTGCAGCATCAGGCGTTCAATACAACAGCAGGACGTCAACAAATCAAACACGCACAGGCAGCACCGGGAGATGCTGCCTGTCGAGCTCATCAGGGTAGCGCTCCGGCGACTTATTCGCTGGAGAGCAGGTCCATGGTGTGCTTGTCCATCATTTCCAGCGCACGGCCACCGCCGCGTGCCACGCAGGTCAGCGGGTCTTCGGCAACGATCACCGGCAGACCGGTTTCCTGGGCCAGCAGTTTGTCCAGGTCACGCAGCAAGGCGCCACCACCGGTCAACACCAGACCGCGCTCGGCGATGTCCGATGCCAGCTCTGGCGGAGACTGTTCCAGCGCGCTCTTGACCGCCTGAACGATGGTTGCCAGGGATTCCTGCAACGCTTCCAGCACTTCGTTGGAGTTCAGAGTGAAGGCGCGTGGGACACCTTCGGCCAGGTTACGGCCACGCACGTCGACTTCACGTACTTCGCCGCCCGGGTAGGCCGTACCGATTTCCTGCTTGATGCGCTCAGCGGTGGATTCACCGATGAGGCTGCCGTAGTTGCGACGCACGTAGGTGATGATCGCTTCGTCGAAACGGTCGCCGCCGACGCGCACGGATTCGGCGTAAACCACACCGTTCAGGGAGATCAAGGCGATTTCAGTGGTGCCACCACCGATGTCGACGACCATCGACCCGCGAGCTTCTTCGACCGGCAGACCGGCACCGATGGCCGCTGCCATGGGCTCTTCGATCAGGAACACTTCACGTGCGCCAGCCCCCAGGGCCGATTCGCGAATGGCGCGACGCTCAACCTGAGTGGATTTGCACGGTACGCAGATCAGCACACGAGGGCTCGGCTGCAGGAAGCTGTTTTCATGCACTTTGTTGATGAAATACTGGAGCATCTTTTCGCACACGCTGAAATCGGCGATGACGCCGTCTTTCATCGGACGAATGGCAGCGATGTTGCCCGGGGTACGGCCCAGCATACGCTTGGCTTCCATCCCGACAGCAACGACGCTCTTCTGATTTCCGTGGGTCCGAATGGCCACAACCGATGGCTCGTTCAGGACAATACCGCGCTCACGCACGTAAATAAGGGTGTTGGCAGTGCCCAGGTCGATGGAAAGATCGCTGGAAAACATGCCACGCAGTTTCTTGAACATGGGAAAGGGACCCTAGGGAACGCGTGGGTAAAAAAGTGCGGCAAACTCTAACAACGACAGGGATTTTGGGCAAGGAGCCAATATGCTAAATTGGCTGTTTTTCCGAGCACTACCCTCGACGATCGCGGCCTTGTGACCGTTTAAAGGGCGTAGTGTTCCGCAATCTGACGTACGGTCCATCCCGTACGCATTCCACTGGAGAACCCCATGGCGCTTGATCGCTCCGACGTGGAAAAAATCGCTCATCTGGCCCGACTGGGGCTCAATGACGCCGATATCCCGCGTACTACCGAAGCACTGAACAGCATTCTCGGGCTGGTTGACCAGATGCAGGCGGTCGACACCACCGGTATCGAACCCCTCGCACACCCGCTTGAAGCCTCGCAAAGGCTGCGTGAAGACGTGGTCAGCGAAGCCAATCATCGCGATTCCTATCAAGCCATCGCACCAGCGGTCGAAGACGGCCTTTATCTGGTTCCGAAAGTCATCGACTAAGGGAATGAGCCTGCAATGCATCAAATGACTCTGGCAGAGATCGCTCGCGGACTTGCCGATAAAAAGTTTTCTTCCGAAGAATTGACCCGCACCCTGCTGGCGCGTATCGCCCAGCTGGACCCGCAGCTCAACAGCTTCATTTCCGTCACCGAAGACCTGGCCATCACTCAGGCCCAGGCCGCGGACGCCCGTCGTGCCGCTGGCGAGACCGGTGCCCTGCTGGGCGCCCCGCTGGCGCACAAGGACCTGTTCTGCACCAAGGGCATCCGTACCAGCTGCGCCTCGAAGATGCTCGACAACTTCAAGGCGCCCTACGACGCGACCGTTGTTGCCAAGCTGGCAGCGGCAGGCACCGTAACGTTGGGCAAGACCAACATGGACGAATTCGCCATGGGGTCGGCCAACGAGTCCAGCCACTACGGCGCGGTGAAAAACCCTTGGAACCTGGCTCACGTGCCAGGCGGTTCGTCGGGGGGTTCGGCGGCGGCCGTTGCCGCTCGTCTGTTACCGGCGGCAACCGGCACCGACACTGGCGGTTCGATCCGCCAACCGGCGGCGCTGACCAACCTGACCGGCCTGAAACCGACCTACGGTCGCGTATCGCGCTGGGGCATGATCGCCTACGCGTCGAGCCTCGATCAGGCGGGCCCGATGGCACGCACCGCCGAAGACTGCGCGTTGCTGCTGCAAGGCATGGCCGGTTTCGACATCAATGACTCCACCAGCATCGACGAGCCCGTGCCGGATTACAGCGCCGGACTGAATGCCTCGCTGCAGGGTCTGCGCATCGGTGTGCCGAAGGAATACTTCAGCGCCGGTCTCGACCCGCGCATCGCCGATCTGGTCATGGCCAGCGTCGAAACGCTGAAAAAGCTCGGCGCAGTGGTCAAGGAAGTCAGCCTGCCGAACCTGCAGCACGCGATCCCTGCCTATTACGTGATCGCGCCGGCAGAGGCTTCCTCCAACCTGTCGCGTTTTGACGGCGTGCGCTTCGGCTATCGCTGCGAAGACCCGAAAGACCTGACCGACCTGTACAAGCGTTCGCGCGGCGAAGGCTTCGGGCCTGAAGTGCAGCGCCGGATCATGGTCGGCGCCTACGCGCTGTCGGCCGGTTACTACGACGCCTACTACCTGCAAGCGCAGAAGATTCGCCGTCTGATCAAGAACGACTTCATGAGCGCCTTCGCCGAAGTCGACGTGATCCTGGGCCCTACCACGCCGAACCCGGCCTGGAAGATCGGCGCCAAGAACGCCGACCCGATCGCGGAGTACCTGGAAGACTTCTACACCATCACCGCCAACCTCGCGGGCCTGCCGGGCCTGTCGATGCCGGCCGGTTTTGCCGACGGTCTGCCGGTGGGCGTGCAATTGCTGGCGCCGTACTTCCAGGAAGGTCGCTTGCTGAACGTCGCTCACCAATATCAATTGGTAACCGACTGGCACACTCGCTCGCCTGAAGGCTTCTAAGGAGAAAACGCATGCAATGGGAAGTCGTCATCGGGCTGGAGATTCACACCCAGCTCACCACCCAATCGAAGATTTTCTCCGGTAGCGCCACCACGTTTGGCTCCGAGCCCAACACCCAGGCCAGCCTCGTTGACCTGGGCATGCCCGGCACGCTGCCGGTGTTGAACAAGGAAGCCGTGCAAATGGCGGTCAAGTTCGGCCTGGCGATCGATGCCGAAATCGGTCAGCACAACGTGTTCGCCCGCAAGAACTACTTCTACCCGGACCTGCCGAAGGGCTATCAGATCAGCCAGATGGAATTGCCGATTGTCGGCAAGGGTCACCTGGACATTACCCTTGAAGACGGCACCATCAAGCGCATCGGCGTCACCCGCGCCCACCTTGAGGAAGACGCCGGCAAGAGCCTGCACGAAGACTACAGCGGCATGACCGGTATCGACCTGAACCGCGCCGGCACGCCACTGCTGGAAATCGTATCCGAACCGGACATGCGTTCGGCCAAAGAAGCGGTCGCCTACGTCAAGGCGATGCACGCGCTGGTCCGTTACCTGGGCATTTGCGACGGCAACATGGCCGAAGGCTCGCTGCGTTGTGACTGCAACGTCTCGATTCGCCCGAAAGGCCAGGTCGAGTTCGGCACCCGCTGCGAGATCAAGAACGTCAACTCGTTCCGTTTCATCGAGAAAGCGATCAACAGCGAGATTCAACGTCAGATCGACCTGATCGAAGACGGTGGCAAGGTCATCCAGCAAACACGCCTGTACGACCCGAACACCAATGAAACCCGCGCCATGCGCAGCAAGGAAGAAGCCAACGACTACCGTTACTTCCCTGATCCTGACCTGCTGCCGGTGATCATCGAGGACGCGTTCCTGGAGAAGACCCGCGCCCTGTTGCCGGAACTGCCACCGCAGAAACGCGAGCGCTTCCAGTCGCAGTTCGGCCTGTCGCTGTACGACGCCAGCGTGCTGGCTTCCAGCCGCGAACAGGCGGATTACTTCGAGAAGGTGGTTGGCATTGCGGGCGACGCCAAACTGGCCGCCAACTGGGTCATGGTCGAACTGGGTTCGTTGCTGAACAAGCAAGGCGTGGAAATCGACGAGTCACCGGTCAGCGCCGAGCAACTGGGCGGCATGCTGCAACGCATCACCGACAACACCATTTCCGGCAAGATCGCCAAAATGGTCTTCGAGGCGATGGCCAATGGTGAAGGCAGCGCCGATGAGATCATCGAAAAACGCGGTCTGAAACAGGTGATCGACAGCGGCGCCATCGAGTCGATTCTGGACGACATGCTGGCGGCCAACGCCGAGCAGGTCGAACAGTACCGCGCCGCCGATGAAGCCAAACGCGGCAAGATGTTCGGCTTCTTCGTCGGGCAGGCCATGAAAGCGTCCAAAGGCAAGGCCAACCCGGGGCAGGTCAACGAACTGTTGAAGCGCAAGCTGGAAGGTTGATGCAGTCAGCATCGGTCTGAACTGTAGGAGCGTGGCTTGTCCCGCGATCTGGCGCAAAGCGGCAGCAGATCAGCAAATGCATAGGGTCCTGATGTACCGCATTTACCGATTTGACGACGGCTTCGCAGCCGATCGCGGGACAAGCCTCGCTCCTACAGGTCATATGCAAAATTTCCTAAGGACTGTGACCCATGTGGCGACTTCTCGGCGCTTGCGCCCTGTTCTCTCTGCTGGCCGGTTGCGCCAGCGAAGGCATCATTGATCCACACGGCTACAACGCAACAGGTGGCGCTTCTTATTACGGCGCCCGACATCAAGGCAAGCGCACCGCCAGCGGTGAGCGCTTCGACCAGAACGCTCTGACGGCTGCGCATCGCCAACTGCCGTTCGGCACCCGCGTACAAGTCACCAACCTGGACAATGACCGCAAGGTCGTGGTCCGCATCAACGACCGTGGTCCACACACTCGCGGCCGGCTCATCGACGTATCACGTGCAGCCGCCGAACAATTGGGTATGCTGCGCAGCGGAACCGCCCAAGTCCGGGTGCAAGCCCTCGACGACTGACCCTGACCGAAAGGTGCCCTGAATTCTTTCCTTCTCTACCCTTCCGTTGCCCACGCTGATCGAACTGATCGGCGGGCTGCTGATGATGATCATCGGTGCCGAACTGTCGGTGCGTGCCGCCGTGGTGCTGGCCGCCCTGCTCAAAACACGCCCGTTATTCCTCGGTCTGACCGTGGTCGCGCTGGGCAGCAGCGCGCCGCAAATGGCGGTCGGCCTGCAAGCGGCGCTGACCGACAGCACGGACATTGCCGTGGGCAGCGTGATCGGCAGCAACATCTTCAACATCCTTGTCACGCTCGGCCTGTCTGCGTTGATCATTCCCCTGCGGGTGGCGCGGCAGATGGTCAGGGTCGACCTGCCCTTGATGATCGGCGCCACGGCATTGGTCGCCGCGCTGGCGTGGAACGGCGTCCTGAGCGGTCTGGACGGCGTGATTCTGCTGATTGCAATGGCCGGTTACCTGGCGGTCGTGATCCGCCAGTTCGCCCACGGTGCACGGCATTTCGAAGCGACGGACGCCGTACCAAGGCGCAAGGTGTGGCCGATCCTGGGCAGGCTGGCGCTGATGGCGTGTGGTCTGGCGCTGCTGATTCTGGGCAGCCATCTGCTGGTCGGCGCGGCCGTGGTGGTCGCTCAGGACCTTGGCTTGTCGGAACGGGTGATCGGCCTGACCGTGATCGCAGTCGCGACCTCCCTGCCCGCCTTGATGACCTCGCTGGTCGCCGCGCTGCGCGGGGAGCGGGACATTGCGGTCGGTAACATCATTGGCAGCAACCTGTTTAACCTGCTGGGCGTGCTCGGTATCACGTCGCTGATTGCCTCCGGGCCCCTGTCGATTTCACCCAATGCGCTGGATTTCGACTTGCCGGTGATGCTGGGTGTCGCGGTGTTATGCCTGCCGCTGTTCTATTCGGGTTATCGCATCACCCGGCTGGAAGGATTGCTGCTGTTGGGACTGTATGCGGTGTACGGCCTGCATATCGTCTCCTTCACCACGGGCATGCCCCTGGCGGGACGGCTGGAGCGCTTGATGATTCATTACGCGCTGCCGGTGTTGGGCATTGCCGTGCTGATCGGCACCGTCAGGGCGTGGCGCAGGCAGCACTGAGGAACAGGACCTTGCAGGGGCGCTAAATCCAGCCGCCCCACTGCAGAATGAAAATCCCGATATTGGTGGTTACCGCTGCGGCGAGGGTGGTTATCACGATGATCGAGGCCGCCAGTTCGTGATTGCCTTGCGCCGCGCGCGCCATGACGAAGCTCGCCGAGGCGGTCGGGGCGCCGAAGTACAGGAACAGAATTCCCAGCTCCGCGTGCCGGAAGCCCAGCAGCCAAGCGCCAATCGTGCAGATCAGCGGCAGCCAGACCATCTTCATCAAGCTCGCGCTGACCGCCAGCCCACCGCTTTCGCGCAGCGATTTCAACGACAGCGTGCCGCCGATGCACATCAGGGCCAGCGGCAATGTCATTTGTGCCAGGTAGCTGCCGGAGGTGTCGAGCCATTTCGGCAAGCCGATGCCGAAGTACGCGAACGGCGTCGCCGCGACGATGCTGATAATCAACGGGTTGGCCAAGACGCTTTTGCAGATGCTCCACGGGTCCGACTTGATCACCGGGCTGTAGACCGCCAGCACCACCGTGGAAAGCGTGTTGTAGAACAGGATCACCAGCGCCGCGAGAATCGCGCCCAAGGAAATGCCGTAGTCGCCGTACATGCTCGCGGCAAGCGCAAGCCCGATCACGCCGTTGTTGCCGCGGAACGCGCCCTGAACGTAAATCCCGCGCTCCACGAACGGCACGCGATAAATCGCCCAGCCCCAGACGAGGGCAAAGCCCGCCAGGGTCGCGACGATGAAGTAGATCAGCACGCTCGGTTGCAGGGCCGCGTGCAGGTCCGCGTGGATGATGCCGAGGAACAGCAGCGCCGGCATTGTGCAGTTGAACACCAGCGCGGACGCGGTGTGAATGAAGCTGTCGTTGATCCAGCCAACGCGTTTAAGCACCACGCCCAGAAACAGCATGGCGAACACCGGCGCCGTGATGTTCAGGGTTTCCAGAAAGATTGCCAGCATGCACGCCAAACCCTGAGCCGTCGTTAGGTGCCTAATGATAGGCCAGCGGGCCGGAGAGTGTTACCGGGAATTGCGCAGTGATCGTACAACCGCAGTCATTGAAGGCGACCCGCTTCTCTGTGGGAGCGAATTCATTCGCGATGCGGTGGTACACGCAACACAGATGTGGCACATGCACGGGCCAATCGCGAATGAATTCGCTCCCACAGGATTACGCGGTGTCATTCATTCGGTTTTTGATCAAACCTGAGCAGGCGCCAGCTTCTTCTCAAACACCGAAACCCCATCCAGATCACGCAGGGTCACAGTCATCTCGCCGCTTTGCCCGTCGATATTCACCTCGCCAAAAAACTGGAAACCGGCAAACGGTGAGGTGTTCTGCGCAGGCGGGGCTTTCTGAAACACCAGCTCGGGGCCGAAGGTCTTGTCCAGCGTGTTCGGGCCGTAGCTGCCGGCGTTCAATGGCCCGGCGACGAATTCCCAGAACGGGTCGAAATCCTGGAACACCGCTTGATCTGGGTGGTAGTGATGCGCAGCGCAGTAATGCACGTCGGCAGTCAACCACACCGTGTCGCGAATTTTTTGCTGGCGCAGAAAACCGAGCAGCTCGGCGACTTCCAGCTCACGCCCCTTTGGCGCGCCGTTGTCGGTATTGGCGATCGCTTCCCAGCGCATGACGCCGGGGCTGATTTCGCCATCCGGCACACCCAGACCGATGGGCATGTCGGCTGCGATCACTTTCCACTGCGCGCCGGACGCCTGCAGTTCGCGCTTGAGCCAGTCCAGTTGCTCGCGGCCAAGAAATGCCGTGGTCGGCCCGGGCTTGTCGGCCAGGTTGGCGTCGTTGCCGTCGCGGTAACTGCGCATGTCGAGCACGAACACGTCCAGCATCGGAGGACCGTAACTGAGCTTGCGATACACCCGTCCGCCGTTGTCGGCACTTTGCAGACGCATCGGCGCGTACTCCAGAAACGCCTGACGCCCGCGCGAGGCCAGCAGCTGGATGTCCTTCACCTTGTAGCGGTCATCCAGCTGCTTGCTCGGCGACCAGTTATTGCTCACTTCGTGGTCGTCCCACTGCCAGATCTGCGGGACTTCGGCGTTGAACCGACGCAGGTTTTCGTCCATCAGGTTGTAGCGGTAGGCGCCGCGGTATTCATCGAGGGTTTCAGCGACCTTGCTCTTCTCCTCGGTGGTGATGTTGCGCCAGATGCGCCCGCCCTCGGTGACGACTTCAGCAGGCACCGGACCGTCGGCGTAAATGGTGTCGCCGCTGTGAATGAAGAAGTCCGGCAGACGCAGGCGCATGGCTTCGTAGATGCGCATGCCACCGATGTCCGGGTTGATGCCGAAGCCTTGGCCGACGGTGTCGCCGCTCCAGACGAAACGGATGTCGCGGCGGGCCTGAGGCACGCTGCGCAGATGGCCGAACCAGGGCTCGCTGGCCACGCCGGTCTGGGCGTCTTCGAAGAACACGCGATAGAAAATGGCCTGGTCGGTCGGCAGCCCGGTCAGTTCGACGCGGGCGGTGAAATCAGTACGCTGGTCAGCCAGCAACGAAACCGTGCGGCGCGGGTTGGTGAACATGCTGCGGGTGTCCCACTCGACGACCATGCGCGAGGGGCGATCACTGCGGCTCCAGACCATCGCGCGATCCCCCTGCAGGTCGCCTGACTGCACGCCGTCGGTCATTTTCGGACGGTCCTTGACCGAAGCGATGACGGCGGGCGCCAGACCCGGCAAAAGCAAGCCGGCGCCAGCGGCTTGAATGATGCGACGGCGTGTCAGGTCGAACTGAGTCATTATTTGCCCCTCAAGCGAATGCCAAAGCAAGGAACCTAACAATGGTTTGTTGGGGGAATGTGACAGGCCAGCAGCCTAAGGCCAGTGCAGAACCTGTGGGTGCGAATTCATTCGCGATGCGGTGGTACATCCGACAGATGACGTGGCGTATGTACGGCTCCATCGCGAATGAATCCGCTCCCACAGCGGATAGCGCTCAGGAGGGGAAGATTTGAACGACCATCAAGCGCCCGCAGGCACCGCGTCCAGCTCCACCGCTTCCGGCCGCTTCAACACCGCGTACAACACGCCCGTCACCACGCTCCCCACGATGATCGCCAGCAGGTACAGCAAGGCATGGTTGATCGCGTTCGGGATCAGCAATACGAACAAGCCGCCGTGCGGCGCCATGAGTTTGCAGCCGAAGAACATCGACAGCGCGCCGGTCAGGGCGCCGCCGACGATGCTCGCCGGAATCACCCGCAGCGGGTCCTTCGCGGCAAATGGGATCGCGCCTTCGGAGATGAAGCACAGACCCAATACAAACGCGGCCTTCCCTGCTTCACGCTCGCTCTGGGCGAACTTGCTGCGGGCGATGACGCTGGCGATGCCCATGCCGATTGGCGGTACCATGCCGGCAGCCATCGCGGCGGCCATCGGCGCATAACTCTGCGACGCCAACAAACCGACCGAGAACGCGTACGACGCCTTGTTGATCGGGCCGCCCAGGTCGACGCACATCATGGCGCCCAGCAACACACCCAGCAGAATCGCGTTGGTGGTGCCCATGCTGTCAAGGAAGTGGGTCAGGCCTTCGAGCATGCCTGCGACGGGTTTTCCGACCACGTAGATCATCACCAGACCGGTGAACAGGCTCGCCAGCAGCGGAATGATCAGGATCGGCTTGAGCGCCTCGACACTGGCCGGCAGCCTAGCATAACGGTTGATCGCCGCCGCACTGTAGCCCGCCAGAAAGCCCGCGATAATGCCGCCAATGAACCCCGCACCCAGGGTGCTGGCCAGCAGGCCGCCGATCATGCCCGGCGCAAGGCCCGGCCGATCCGCGATGGAGTAAGCGATGTAACCCGCCAGCAGCGGCACCATCAGCTTAAATGCGGCATCTCCGCCGATCTGCATCAGCGCAGCGGCCAGCGTGCCTTGTTCCTTGAAGGCAGTGATGCCGAACACGAACGACAGCGCGATCAGCAAACCACCGGCCACCACCATCGGCAGCATGAACGACACACCGGTCAGCAGGTGCTTGTAGACGCCGGTTTTATCCTTCTTGCCTGGCGCCTTCGACGTCGTGGCGGCCGACTCGACCTCAGCCTCGGCCAGCGCTTTTTTCAACGTCGCCTCGGACTGCTTCAGCGCAATGCCGGTGCCGCAGCGATAGATACGTTTGCCCACGAAACGCTCGGTCGCCACCTCTATGTCAGCAGCCAGCAACACCACGTCCGCGTCGGCAATCGCCTGAGCGCTGAGCGGGTTACGCGCGCCGACCGAACCCTGGGTTTCCACCTGCAGGTCATAGCCCAGTTTTTTCGCTGCCTGTTGTATCGCCTCGGCGGCCATGAACGTGTGCGCCACACCCGTAGGGCAGGCGGTCACGGCCACCAGACGCGGCACCGCATTGACAGCAGGCGCCGCAGGTTCAGCGTTTACGCTGGCGGTGTAGATCGACGCCAGGTCACTGGCCGAACGTACAAAGCCGTCAACATCCTGCAACGCACGGGAAGGCGTCGCTTGATACAAACGCTTGCCCGAGAAACGCTGCAAATCCAGCGGACCGGTGTTGACCACCAGCACCCAGTCTGCCGCTTCGATGTCAGCGGCCGACAATTGTTTTTCCGGATGACGCGGGTCGTGCACTTCAACGCACGTGCTCCAGCCCTGACGCTGCGCAGCCGCGTCGAGCAGACGGGCACTGAGCACACTGCTGATTTTTCCGTTCGGACAGGCCGTAACAATGGCTAACTTCATCCCGTTTCCTCTCTTCTTGTTCGATTCGGCGTTATGCAGTCAGTGCGCGTACGCTGACGCCGCTTGCCAGCCGTTTGAGTTGCGCGGTGTCGTTAATACCGAAACCGATCTGGGTGACTGCCATCGCCGCAATCGCCGTTGCCGTGCGCAACGTTTCTTCGGGCGAGTGGCCACTGAGCACACCGTGAACCATGCCCGCCAGCAACGAATCGCCTGCACCCACGGTGCTCGCGACCGTGACAGTCGGCGGCAACGCCTGCAAGGCAACCGTGGAACTGAACCAATGCACGCCCTCCGCGCCTTGAGAAATCACCACGTGCTCGATACCGCGTTGATGCAACGCCGCTGCCGCCTGGGCTTGGGCCGCGATCGAGATGATCGGCGCGTCGAGCGCGTCGGCCAGTTCCTCAGTGTTGGGCTTGATCATCCAGGGCGACGCCTCAAGACCGGCCCGCAACGCTTCGCCACTGGTGTCCAGCGCCACTTTCAGGCCCATCGCATTCAGGCGCAGAAGCAAGGTTTTCAGCCACTGGGCATCGACGCCGCGCGGCAGGCTGCCCGCCACCACCACGGCATCGAAATCACCAGCGATCTGTTCGACACGTGCGGCCAGCGCTTGCTGCGCCGCCACACTGACCTCAGGCCCCGGGCCGTTGAGGTCGGTGATTCGGCCGCTGCTTTCGGCCAGTTTGATGTTGCTGCGCGTCTCGCCGGGCACCCGCACGAACTCGTCGACAAAACCTCGCTTGGCGAACAGCGACTCGAACGGCAACTGATTGTCGACCCCGAGAAACCCCGCCACAGTCAATTCATGCCCCAGATCGTCGAGGACCTGCGCCACGTTGATGCCTTTACCCGCCGCATGAGTGAGCATGCACTCGCTGCGGTTGACCTGTCCGACCTGCAACGGCCCCAACTGCACAGTCAGGTCGAGCGCCGGGTTCATGGTCAATGTCAGAATTTTCGCCATTACAGCCCCTCCACGAGGGCACGCACTTCAGCGGCACTCCCCACAGCCAGCGCGGCCTGCGCGAGCTGTCGGGCACCGATCACATTCAATTCACGTACGCAGGCTTTCACTTCGCCAACACTGCGTGCCGCGACACTCAATTCATCCACACCCAGACCGACCAGCACCGGCACCGCCAGCGGATCCGCCGCCAGCTCGCCGCACACCCCGACCCATTTGCCATGGGCATGGGCCGCACGCACGGTGATGTCGATCAGTTGCAGCACCGCAGGGTGCAAACCGTCGGCCTGAGCGGACAACGTCGGATGGCCACGGTCGATGGCCAGGGTGTATTGCGTCAGGTCGTTGGTGCCGACGCTGAAGAAGTCCACTTCCTTGGCCAGCACCGGCGCCAGAAGGGCGGCCGACGGCACTTCGATCATGATCCCCAGTTGCAGGTCGGCCACCGGAATCTCCAGACGCAGCCGCTCAGTCATGTCCCGCGCCTGACGCCACTCTTCGACGGTGCCGACCATCGGGAACATGATGCGCAGCGGACGGTTGTCGGCCGCGCGCAGCAAAGCGCGCAACTGGCTTTCCATCACATCGGGGCGTTGCAGCGTCAGGCGAATGCCGCGCACGCCGAGAAAAGGGTTTTCTTCCTTGTCGATCGGCCAGTACGGCAGCGGTTTGTCACCACCGACGTCCAGGGTGCGAACCACCAGCGGACGCCCCTGGAGGTCGTCGAGCACGCGGCGGTATTCGGCTTCTTGCGTCGCTTCATCGGGCGCGGCACTGTGCGCCATGAAGAGCAACTCGGTGCGCAACAGACCAATGCCCTCGGCGCCCTGCTCCACCGCCGCGGGTGTACCGGCGCTGTCACCAATGTTGGCGAACACTTCGACCGGATGGCCATCCTTGGTGATGGCCGGTTCCATGCGCAAGGCTGCAGCGGCTTTCAGTCGTTGCTCGCGGGTGTCGCGGTCCAGCAGCGCGCGTTGCAGCGTCAGGTCATCCGGCGCCACGTCGAGACGGCCGCGCTGGCCATCGATCAGCAGCAGCGTGCCCGGCTTGATGAGCAACACGCCATCGCCTGCACCGACCAGCGCAGGAATGCCCAGCGCTCGGGCAACGATGGCGCTATGCGCCGTCGCCCCGCCGCGTGCAGTCAGAATGCCAGCGACGCGGGCCGGGTCCAGACGTGCCACATCGGACGGACCGACTTCGTCCATCACCAGAATGTAAGGCTCTTCTGGCTCGATCAGGTTGTCGACACCGCAGATCTGCGCCAACACGCGGCGGCCCACATCGCGAAGGTCGGCGGCACGTTCGGCCAGCAGCGCGTCCTTGAGCTGTTCCTGTTGCAAGGCGGCGGCTTCAATCACGTTCATCCACGCGGCGGCCGCGCTCTCGCCTTGCTTCAAACGCAACGCCACGTCGTCAACCAGTTCGGGGTCGGCAAGCATTTCCTGATGGGTGACGAAAATCTCGCGAATGGCCTTGGCCGTACTGCGCTGGATCAGCCCCTCGATGTCTTCCCGCACTTGCGCCAATGCCGCGTGCAGGCGTTCGTGCTCGGCGGTGTGAGACTCGCCACGCAATGGGTAATCGAACATGGGCAACACGTGCACATGGGCAGGGCCGGAGGCGATCCCCGGCGCGGCGGGCACCGCTTGTATCTGTGAACCGGCAGCCGGTGCCGTGAGGGATTTTTCCAGCACGGCGGCGACAGGCGTCGGCGCGGTTTCGGTGGGCAGCGGCTCGATCTCTTCACCCAGGCCTTCGAGCACGGCGGCGATCAGTGCGGGCAACGCATCAGCGGCCACGACGGGTTCTGCGATGAACTCAAGCACTTGTCCACGGCGCACGCCCAGGCTCAGCAGTTTGCTCAGGCTTTTGGCCGACACCGGGTTCTCGGTGGAATCGACAATGCGCACCCGCACATCGCCCTCGAAGCCCTTCGCCAACTGCGCGAGGATCTTGGCCGGCCGTGCGTGCAAGCCATGAGCATTGGCCAGCGCCACACGCTCGCTCGGCCAGTCCGGCGGCACATCACCGCCCAGTGCCTGAAGCACGGCACGGCTGCTGGTCGCCTGGCCCAATTCATGGCCTCGCCCTTCGATCAACAGCGCACAGAGCCGCTCCAGCAACGCTTGATGGGATTCACCCAGGCTGGCCAGGCAGAACAAGCCGGTCAGGGGCTGGCCCAGATGACGCATCGGTTTGTCCGGGGTGACGAACGCCAGGCCGGGTCTGTTGACCATCTGTTCGCTGTGCAGCCACCAGAGGCCCTCGCCCAGCGGCAGCGGCTCGACCTGTTGCAGCACTGCGGCAAAGCCGTTGTTCACACAGTCCGCGCGACGCAACAGGCGCGCGCCTCGCCAGACCAGTTCTTCAAAATCATCCACCGAGGCGCCCAGGCTGATCATCTGCGCGTCCAGCGCAAGCGCTTGCGGCGCCCCTTGCAGCAGCTTGAGCAGCGCCTCGGGATTCTTCGCCTGACGCAAAGCTTCGCCGAGGTCGGTTTCACCCAGCGCGCGTGTCAGCAGTTGAAGCAAACGCAGGTGCTCGTCGGACTTGGCGGCGATGCCAATGGCCAGGTAGACCATCTGGCCATCGCCCCAATCCACACCCTGCGGGAATTGCATCAGACGCACGCCAGTGGCGAACACCTGATCGCGGGTCTGCGGCGTGCCGTGAGGAATCGCAATGCCCTGCCCCAGGAAGGTCGAGCCCTGCTGTTCGCGCGCCTGCAAACCTTGCAGGTAACCCGGCGCTACCAAGCCATCGGCCACCAGCAAGTCAGCGAGCAACTGCAATGCGGCGGGTTTGTCGGCCGCCACCTGGTCCATGGAAATTTGCTCAACAGTCAGCTCGAGCATGCCTTTCTCCTGTGCAGCGCACGGTTGCGCCTGATTTTTGTTGTAAGACCGCTTATCTACGGTCGATTACCGCAACGAACGCCAGACTTCGACCAGCGTTTTTGCTCGATTACAGCAATAAACAGGCTTGCTGAATCGTTTAATCTAGATGGGCGGGCACGTTACTCGATAATCTCTGCGGATTGAAGCTCATCTGGTCGATTGCTGTAGGAAGGGTCCTAAAAAACCTCGGAGCTTCATTCATGCCAATGGTCTGCTGTAATGATGACCGCGAATCGGTGAAAATCCTCCGCGCATCGATCCACCTCAATGACCTGCCCATAACAAAAGGAAGTTCGGCTTGAAACTCAGTGATATTGCGCGTCTGGCCGGTGTTTCAGTGACCACCGCCAGCTACGTGATCAACGGCAAGGCCGAACAGCAGCGCATCAGCAATGCAACGGTGGAGCGCGTCCGTGCCGTGGTCGAAGCCCATGATTTCCGGCCCAATCCACAGGCCGCCGGCTTACGCAGCCGTCACACCCGCACGTTGGGTTTCATCCTTCCCGATCTGGAAAACCCCAGCTACGCCAGAATTGCCAAGCAACTGGAACAAGGTGCCCGGGCACGAGGCTACCAGTTGCTGATCGCCAGTTCCGACGACGATCCCATCAGCGAATTGCAATTGTTGCAATTATTCCGCGCCCGACGTTGCGACGCGCTGTTTGTCGCCAGTTGCCTGCCCGCCAGCGATGACAGTTATCGCGCGCTGCAACAGCAAGGGATTCCCGTGATCGCCATCGACCGCGAGATGGACCCGGCGCATTTCTGCTCGGTGGTCAGCGACGACCACGACGCCAGCCAGCAATTGACCCGCAGCCTGCTGGAAACCCGGCCAAAACACATCGCACTGATTGGCGCCCGCCCTGAACTTAGCGTCAGTAAAGCCCGCGCCAGCGGTTTCGAAGATGCGCTGGATGGCTTCAAGGGCTCGGTGATCGTTGAACACGGCGAATCCTTCAGTCGCGACTGTGGCCTGCAGATCGCCGGTGAAATGCTGGATCGCCTCGGATATTTTCCGGATGCGCTGATCACCACGTCCTATGTGCTGCTTCAGGGCGTGTTCGACCTGCTGCATCAACGCCGCCTAAACCCCGATCAACTCCATCTGGGTACGTTCGGCGACACTCAACTGCTGGACTTCCTGCCCTTGCCGGTCAACGCCATGGCTCAGCAACACCAGTTGATCGCCGAGAAAGCCTTGTCGCTGGCGCTGTCTGCCATTGAGCAGGACCAGTACGAGCCGGGCGTCCACGCCATCGTGCGGACCTTCAAACAGCGGATTCACGAGGCCTGAACGTGAGGCTGATCGACACCCACACGCACCTGGATTTCGACGATTTCGATGCCGATCGCCAGGCAGTGCTCACTCACTGCCTGCAATTGGGCGTCGAGCGCGTGGTCGTATTGGGTGTCTATCAGCGCAATCTGCAACGCGTGTGGGATCTGGCGTTGAGTGAACCTCAGGTCTACGCCGCGCTGGGGCTGCACCCGATCTACCTCGACGAGCATCTCCCGGAACATCTGCAGGACCTGCGCGACCGGCTGGCCGCCGTGGCCGGCCATCCAAAGCTCGCCGCGGTGGGAGAAATCGGACTGGATTACTACGTCGAGTCCCTGGACCGCGAACGCCAGCAAACCATGTTCGACAGTCAGTTGCAGATGGCCGCCGACTTCAACCTTCCCGCCCTGCTTCACGTGCGTCGCAGCCACGCCGACACGATTGCCACCCTAAAGCGCTTCAAACTCAAACGCGGCGGCATCGTTCATGCGTTTGCCGGAAGCCGTGAAGAGGCGAAGGAGTACATCAAGCTGGGTTTCAAACTGGGCTTGGGCGGTGCTGCGACCTGGCCACAAGCGCTGCGCATGCACCGGGTCATCGCCGAGTTGCCGCTCGACAGCGTGGTGCTGGAAACCGACTCACCCGACATGGCGCCCGCGATGCATCCACAGGTGCGTAACAGCCCCGAGCATTTGCCGGACATTTGCATGGCGCTGGCGACGTTGATGAGTGTCTGTGCCCAGCGGCTGGCCGAGGTCAGCACCTTGAATGCCAAAGAGGTGTTTGGCTGGCAGTAATACTACGGTTTGAACGTCCACGCCCGTTAGTTGGCCGTTCCACCCTCTCCGTAAGAAAAACCTTACTCCCACAGCAGACAGTGAGTACGTTTTAGGCATCTCCACGCCGCTGTCACGCCCTCTCATCCACGCCTTGAATAGCGTCTTTTCCCACCAAGGCGTTGCCAGAGAGGCAGGCGTGTTCTTCCGCAACATCGTACCTTCGTGGTTCGAGCTTGAGAAACTGATCGCCGACACGTTCGCGCGCCGAACTCATCGACATCCAAACGACCACACCCATTTGTCCGGGCCGGCGGCACACTCCCCGGTCAACCGCGCCCATAAGGTGCGCATGGCGTTCCATCAAGCCCTGTCGATTGCCGCGCAGATGATGCGACAACGCTTTGCCGATCTCGACATCGACGATGTCATGAGCGAACTGCTCGATGTCGTCAGCCAAGCCGCGATGATCATGGTAGCTAGTCTCCTTACCGGTGCCTTGATTGGTGGCGGGGTCGGGGCGCTCGCGGGTGGTATCGGCGCGCTGCCCGGTGCCGTCGCTGGTTCCGCCATCGGGCTCAAGGCCAGCGGCTCGATCCTCGCTGCACTGGGACTCACGGCGGTGGCCGAGTTCTTTGTCAACGGATTGCCAGAGATAGCCGGTTATTACTGGCGCGGCATCAACATCGCCTGGGATTCTCCGCAATCCCTCGACCGATATTGCTGCGGCGATCCAATGGTCGTAGCACGTGCGGCCCGCGAAATCGCCCTCGGCCACGTCGCCATGGTTGCGCTGCTGCTCAGCGCCATCGGCGCCTACCTGACCCGAGGACGTGGCCAGGCTCAAGCGCTCGCAAGCGAGATGCAACAGACCGCCAAGGGCTCGAAGCTTGCTCAGTGGATGCTCAAACACGAAGACGCGTTGAAACGACGTTCGGACTTGCAACATCGTGGTCCGGTGGGCAATGGTCGGATCGACTCAGCGGATGCTCAGAAGCCTCCCTCGGAACGGCAGCGACAAGAACAGCCGCGCGTTAAAAAGCCTTTGGGAATGCCGGAGCACAACGTGCCGTGTTTCAACGCTGGTAACCTACCAACGAAGAAGATTCCGGAGTTTGATCGGCAGTTGGACGGGCAACAAGGTGGTTTGAATGATTTGACGGTAGATGAGTATTTGAGGGGGCGGGCGGCATTCAAGACGGGGGATGTGATAAGGGATCCAAAGGTTGCTACAAAAGCGCGACTGGATCTTTCTGATTTTTTGATCAAGACAACGAGTGCCGAACTGAGTAGTAAAGGGATGCCCCTATGGGAGGCTGAGCAAGCTGCAATAAAGATCACCCAAAAAAAGATGAGCATGCTCGCGGCGCTGCACAACCCAGATTTAGTTGCTGGAGGAAAAGACAAAATCTCGGATTTTGGAGATCGGAATGTCAACTCAAGTATTGGAGCTCAATGGCGCAGACGGATCGACGGACTTGACGAGGCGGCGAAAAAAATCAACGTAAGCCAAAGAGCAGACACCAAAATCAACACCAAATTGACACGCTGCAAATAGAGGTTCGAATGGACGAATATTTTGAATATTTTTTAAGCAAAATGGGACCCGCTATCGAACCGCATAAGATTCCTTCATCAGTCATGGTTCAGTATAAAAACAAGCTGCCAGGACAGCTCTTGGAGCAGTGGGCGAAATATGGCTGGAGCGGCTACGGCGAAGGTGTTTTCTGGACCGTTAACCCTGCTGACTATGAGGACGTTGTTCATGAATGGCTGAAGCAATCTGGGATATCTTCCGCAGATCAATACCATGTCATCGCAAGGGGAGCGTTCGGCGACTTGTACCTATGGCAACAAACTACGGGTACCGTACTGAAAATCGCTCTTGTTTACGCTCGATATCATGAAGATAAAAAAACTGTGTTGGCAAAAGACTTTGATGAGGAAATCAAGGCTTTCTTCGCCTTTACAAGGCGTGAATCCAACGACTTCGACAACCTCTTCGAAGAAGCGGTAAAAAAACTCGGTCGCCTCAGATACGACGAAATGTATGGCTTCGTCCCCGCCATCGCGCTCGGAGGCCCCGTTGAATTGAAGCATTTGCAGAAAGTGAAAATCATCGAGCACCTCGCCTTTCTATCCCAGTTAACCCCCCTCACCGACTGGGGCTTTCCCGACTACGACACGATCATGAAACTGACTGAGTAATGAACTGTTCGGCTGGACCTGACACTCCGCCCGCCTGATTTCATTTTGTAAGAAGAAATTTCAACGCCCCGCCGCGGTCCCTTGGTTATCCCCTCGATTCGCTAAGGACACCGGCAATGAAATTCTCCAAGTTCGCACAGGCGTTGTCGAAATGGACCGGCAGCCCCCGGACCTTTCTCGTTGCCGTGCTGATGATTTGCATGTGGGCCGCGACCGGGCCGTTGTTCCATTACAACGACACCTGGCAGCTGATCATCAATACCTCGACCACCATCATTACCTTTCTGATGGTGTTCCTGATCCAGAACACCCAGAACCGCGACACCGACGAGCTTCACATCAAGATCGATGAATTGCTGCGCGTCACCAAGGATGCGCAGAACGCGGTGTTGAGCCTGGACAATCTGGACCAGAAGGAACTGCGACAACTGCGCAAGAAATATAAAGCGATGGGCGATCAGGAAGAGACGGATCACACCCAGCCGTTCCCGAAATGTGACGCGGATGACGCGAGGGAAACGGCAGGCCAGCTTTCGCTCCCACAGTAGAGTGCAGGCGCCACCGACAGCCGAGCGGCGCCGCTTCTGAACTGTGGGAGCGAATTCATTCGCGAAAGATGTGTCAGACCCAACAGGTGTATTGCGAAATACCTCGGTCTCGACAGGGAGTTCGCCCATGAGCGGATCACGCAGCGCTGCAAAGTCTCAAGTCGTTCTACTGGCGACTCACAAAAAACTGGCCACTCATGAAACCGTTGTCCAGCAAGCGCTCGGCGAACGCATCGCCAAACTGCTCGGCGCCACATTCGTCGGGGCTTACGACCCGGCGCAGCACAAAGATCCTGCGCTCTACTACATCCCGTCCGACACGCTGATTGGCAAAAAAGCAGGCGACGCACTGGGCATTCACAGCGTCGACGACTTCTTTGGCGGCCTGATCGATTACCCGTTCATGGCCACCAAAGCGATCTCTCACCCGCTGCTCGACGATGCGACGGCCAAACCTACGGGTTGGTCGGACCGTTTCTTCGAGGACGCCGCTGACGCCGTGCTCTCAGGCTTCAGCGTCTTCAACGAAGCCGATGCCAGGCGTGCGGGACGGCAGTTGCTCGAAAACGGGCCCGTGCGCATCAAACCCGTGCTGGCGACGGCAGGTCGCGGTCAAGTGGTCGTCACCACGGACGCGGAGCTGGACAAGGCCATCGCCGAACAGGACATGGCCGAGGTCGAAGAATGGGGGCTGGTACTGGAGGAGGACTTGAGCGACGTCATCACCTACAGCGTCGGGCAGGTCCAGGTCGCGGGCATCATGGTGAGCTACCACGGCACCCAGAGCCTGACCCAGGACAACAACGGCGAGACGGTCTACGGCGGCTCACAACTGTGGCTGGTGCGCGGCGACTACGACGAGCTGCTCACCCTCGATCTTGAAGGCGACGTGCGTCGGTCCGTCACCCAGGCCATGCGTTACGAGAAGGCCGCGCTGGCGTGCTTCCCTGACTTCCTCGCGTCGCGCCGCAATTACGACATCGCCCACGGCACCAATGCCCGTGGGCAGGTGTGCTCTGGCGTGCTCGAGCAGTCATGGCGCATCGGCGGTGCCAGCCCTGCCGAAGTCGAGGCGCTGGTGGCGTTCGCTGCCGATCCTCAATTGCAACGGATCTGCGCCTCCAGCCACGAAATCTACGGGCCCACCACCTTGCCCGCCGATGCCCATGTTCTCTACGAAGGCGACGACCCCGAGGTCGGCCTTATCAGTAAATTCACACAGGTCCAGCCTTATGACCGTACGCAGTGAAACCATCGACATCACCGTAAGCGACGATTACATCTCCGGCACCATCCTCACACCGGGCGCGAAAATGCCCGGCATCCTCTTCGTTCACGGTTGGGGCGGCAGCCAGCAGCGCGATCTGGCGCGAGCGAAGAACATCACCGGTCTGGGCTGCGTGTGCCTGACGTTCGACCTTCGGGGCCACGAGCGCACCCATGAAATGCGCGCGTCGGTGTCACGCGAACACAGCATGGAGGACCTGCTGGCGGCGTACGACCGGCTCGCCAGCCATCCGGCCGTGGATAACAACGCCATCGCGGTGATCGGCAGCAGTTACGGCGGTTACCTGGCGACCATTCTCAGCGGCATGCGCCCGGTGCGCTGGCTCGCGCTGCGGGTTCCGGCCCTGTACTGGGACGCTGACTGGGACATGCCGAAACAGGCGCTGGACCGCGACAAGCTGGCGCATTACCGGCGCTCCGCAGTGACAGCCTCGGACAACCGCGCGCTGGCCGCTTGCAAAGACTTCAAGGGCGACGTGCTGCTGGTGGAATCCGAGCAGGACGACTACGTGCCTCATGCCACGTTAATGAGCTATCGCACCGCCTTCGACCTGGCGCATTCGCTGACCTATCGCCTGCTGGACGGGGCCGATCACGGCTTGACCACCGACACCAGCCAGCATGCGTACACGACGCTGCTGACCGACTGGATCAGCGAAATGGTCATCGGCTCGCGCCTTGTGGATTACCCGCATCATTCAGCGGCGTATTCTTAATACCTTCGCGGATGTTTGCTGGCTGTAGCAACTGTCTTCCTCACGCTACATGTACAGCCTCTTCTGGAGGCTTTGATTCTGCCCGAAGGGCGTAGGAGCGCGCTTGGTCTGGGCTTGCGGCACTAACTCATTAGATCCGCATCGTTCGCCGACGCATCCACCCGGCTGTCGAACCCCGGCGTGAGGATGATCTTGCGGCAGTCTTCTTCTTTCTTGTCGAAGATGGCATACCCGTCGGGGGCTTCTTCCAGCGACAGGCGATGGGTGATGATCGCTTCGGGCGCCAGCGCGCCTTCCTCGATCAACGTCAGCAACTGCGGCAGGTAACGATGCACGTGGGTCTGACCCATCTTGAAGGTCAGGCCCTTGTCGAAGGCATCGCCAAACATGAAGCCATGAATGAACCCCGAATACACGCCCGGCACGCTCACCGTCCCGCCGCGACGTACGGCGGCGATGCACTGTCGCAACGCCTTGCCGCTGCTGCCTTCGAGCTTGAGCGTGGCAAGGATCGTTTCCGTGGTACTGCCCTTGGCTTCAAAGCCCACGGCATCGATCACAGCGTCCACGCCACGCATGCCGGCGGTCTGACGGATGATGGTGTCGGCCGGGTCGTCGTCGTCATCGAAGTTGATCGGGATCACGCCATAGGTGAACTGCGCATACGCCAGACGATAAGCATGATGATCGACCATGAAGATCTTCTCGGCACCCAGCATTTTCGCGCAGGCGGCGCTCAATAATCCCACCGGGCCCGCCCCATAAATGGCGACGCTGGAGCCCTTCCCGACCCCGGCATTGAGCACGGCTTGCCAGGCCGTCGGCAGGATGTCGGACAGGAACAGCACCTTTTCGTCCGCCAGTGTGCCGGGCACTTTGAACGGGCCGACGTTGCCTTTCGGCACCCGCACATACTCGGCCTGGCCGCCGGGCACACCGCCGTACAAATGGCTGTAGCCAAAGAGTGCGGCCCCCGGCGGAATGGATTTTTTGTTGAGGATCGCCCCCCGGCCGGTGTTGGTGGTTTCACAGGCTGCAAAGGCATCGATCTGACAGAAAAAACAACTGCCGCAGGCGATGACGAACGGAATGACCACCCGATCGCCCGGTTTGACGGCCGTGACCTGAGGCCCGACTTCCTCAACGACTCCCATGAACTCATGGCCAAAGATATCGCCCTGCTCCGTGGCGGGTATCTTGCCGCGATACAGGTGCAGATCAGAACCGCATATGGCCGTCGCGGTGACCTTCAACAGCACATCGTCGGCTTCTTGAATGATTGGGTCTGCAACGGTCTCGACACGCACATCGTGGGCGCCGTGGTACGTCAATGCACGCATGAACATCTCCTTGTCTTGCAGCCAAAGCCGCCGAGGCAGACGGGTTCTGAAAAGGTATGCAATAAGGATAGGCGCGGGCGCAGTGAAGTTCAGAGCGGTAGATCGCAGGTGACCAGCGGACGCCAACGTCACAGTCCTCTGTGGGAGCGTATTCATTCAAGAAAAATGGCTCGAGCGACCAAGCCGTGTCGGATGCACTGGCGCATCGCGAATGAATCCGCTCCAACAGAGGTTGCGGTCATTGGCGATCAGGCGGGTTCAGGTCATATTGCTGACGACGGCCTCAACCTTCTTACGCTCATCGGGAGTCATCATGAGTTCTTCCCCCTGCGCATCTGCATCGCGGGTGCTGGCGCCATCGGCTGCACCCTGGCGGCCCGCCTCGCACTGACGGGGCGTCCGGTCAACGTGTTTGCTCGCGGTCGTACGCTGGCCGCGCTTCAGCGCAACGGCATACACCTGCAGGATCTCAAAGGTCGCCATCACGTTCAGGTCACTGCCAGCGACAACGCTGAGCACCTTGGCGAACAGGATCTGCTCTTCCTCTGCACCAAAGCGCCTTCACTGAGTGGTCTGCTACCGAACATTGGTCCGCTGATAGGCCCCAATACGGTCGTGGTGCCGGTGATCAACGGCGTGCCCTGGTGGTATTTCCACGGCGAAGGGGGGCGTTTTGACGGCGACCGGGTCGAGACGGTCGACCCGGACGGGCGTATCACTGACACGCTGGACCTGCACAAGGTCATCGGCTGCGTGGTGTTCATCACGGCGCAAAGCTCGGCGCCCGCGGTGGTGAAGACCCACAACCCGTATCGCATTATCTTTGGCGAACTGGACAACCAACTGACGCCGCGTCTCGAAAACCTGCGTGCGTTGATCGAAAGCGCTGGCATCGAGGCTCAGGGCACCGACCGTATTCGCGATCAGCTGTGGACAAAAATCATCGCCAACCTGACCTCGAACCCCGTGTCCGTGGTGACGGGCGCAACACTGGAGCAGATATACGGCCTGCCGGACATGCGCGAGCTGGCGTTGGCGACGTTCAATGAGGCGATGCAGGTTGCCAGCGCTTACGACGCCAAGCTAAGCATGGAGCCGACCACGTTCATGCAGTTCGGCGCCAGCATGGGGCCGGTGCGGACATCCATGCTGCAGGACTTCGACAAAGGGTTGCCGCTGGAGCTGGCGGCGATTGGCGACGCGGTGCTGGAACTGGCGGCCAAGGTGAACATCCCGATGCCCATCACCCGAAGCGTGCTGACACTGGCAAGGTTCTGCGGGGAACATCCGCACCATAAGGAGCATGGACGGCATTGAGGCGAGGACGGCGTCATTCCCACGGGGCCGTGGGACGTGTGAAGGATCAAACATGACGCGAAGCATTGCCGAACACCTGACCCTGTGGGAGCGAATTCATTCGCGATTGTTCGGTGACTCCGACAGATGTCCATCGGATGTACCACCGCATCGCGAATGAATTCGCTCCCACAGTTGTCATCGATTTGCCTTTAGGTAATCGGCGCCGGGTTGAACAAGGTGATGTCGTTGTGCAAACGGTAGTGCTCGGTCCAGGTCTTCTTCTTGCCGCTGGCGACATCGAGATAGAAATGGAACAGCTCCCAACCCAGGTCTTCGATGCTGGCGCGGCCTGTTGCGATACGCCCGGCATCGATGTCGATCAGGTCTGGCCAACGCTGGGCCAGCTCGGTACGGGTCGAGACCTTCACCACCGGTGACATCGCCAGACCGTACGGCGTGCCGCGACCGGTGGTGAACACGTGCAGGTTCATACCGGCCGCCAGCTGCAGCGTGCCACAGACAAAATCACTGGCCGGTGTCGCGCAGAAGATCAGGCCTTTGCGGGTGACGCGCTCACCAGGGCCAAGCACCCCGTTGATCGCGCTGTTGCCGGATTTGACGATCGACCCGAGGGACTTCTCGACAATGTTCGACAACCCGCCCTTCTTGTTACCCGGCGTGGTGTTGGCGCTGCGGTCCGCTTCGCCTTTGGCCAGGTAACGGTCGTACCAGTCCATCTCACGCACCAGCTCTTGCGCAACTTCAGTGGTTTCGGCACGGGAGGTCAGCAAGTAGATCGCATCACGGACTTCGGTCACTTCCGAGAACATCACCGTGGCGCCTGCGCGCAGCAGCAAGTCGGAGGCGTAACCCAGCGCCGGGTTGGCGGTGATGCCGGAAAACGCATCGCTGCCGCCGCACTGCATGCCCAGGATCAGCTCGGACGCCGGCACGGTTTCGCGGCGACGCTGATCGAGCTTTTTCAGGCGCACTTCGGCCAGCTCCATGATCTGTTCGATCATTTCGTTGAAGCCGTGTTTGGAATCCTGCAGGCGGTACATCCATTCATCGCTCAGATCGACCGAAGGGTCGTTCTGGTGCATCACCTGATCGGCCTGCAGTTTTTCGCAGCCCAGACCGATGACCAGTGCCTCGCCCCCCAGGTTCGGGTTGCGCGCCAGGTTACGCACGGTACGGATCGGGATGTAAGCGTCCTTGGCCGTGATCGCCACGCCGCAGCCGTAGGTGTGAGTGATGGCAACGACGTCGTCGACGTTCGGGTATTTGGGCAGCAACTCCTCACGGATGCGCTTGACCGCAAAATCCAGCACGCCGGTGACGCATTGAACCGTGGTGGTGATGCCCAGGATGTTGCGCGTGCCGACAGTGCCGTCGGCGTTGCGGTAACCCTCGAAGGTAAAGCCTTCCAGCGGCTCGCCCTTGCCCGGCACCTCCGTCGACAGCGGCAAGCTGTCCAGCGGCGGCGCGCTCGGCATGCGCAACTGATCTTCCTTGACCCAACTGCCACGGGGAATCGCTTGCAGGGCATAACCAATGGTCTGCCCGTAACGAATCACCGCCCCGCCTTCGGGGATGTCCACCGTATTGACCTTGTGGCTCTGCGGCACGTTATCGAGGGTCACCAGACCATTGTCGAATTCTGTCCCCGCCGGTACGCCCTGGTCATTGACCACGACGACAACGTTATCGCGCTCATGCAAGCGGATGTAACGCGGCGAGTCGGCATGTTGGATCAAGTTCATCACGGTTTTCCTCAGATTTTCGCTTCAGAAAGCTTGCCGGCTTCGCTGGCCGGCAAATCACCCTGCGTTGGGGTGTCTTTCAATTCCACACGTTTGATCTCGCCCACGATAAACACGTAGCTGATCACGGCCACCAGTGCGTTGGCACCGACGAACACCAGCGCCCATTTGAACGAGCCGGTGGAGCTGATGATGTAACCGATGACGATCGGGGTGGTGATCGACGCGATGTTACCGAACATGTTGAACAGACCGCCGCTCAAACCGGCGATTTGTTTTGGCGAAGCGTCGGACATGACCGCCCAGCCCAGTGCGCCCACGCCCTTGCCGAAGAAGGCCAGCGCCATGAAGCCCACGACGACCCATTCGATGTCGACATAGTTACAGGTGACGATGGAGGTCGACAGCAACAGACCGCCGATGATCGGCGCCTTGCGGGCGAACGTCAGCGACTTGCCGCGACGCAGCAGGTAGTCGGAAATGATGCCGCCCAGTACGCCACCGATGAAGCCGCAGATCGCTGGCAGCGAGGCGATGAAACCAGCCTTCAGGATCGTCATGCCACGTTCCTGCACCAGGTACACCGGGAACCAGGTCAGGAAGAAGTAGGTGATGCCGTTGATGCAGTACTGCGCCAGGTAGATGCCCAGCATCATGCGGTTGGTCAGCAGCTGCTTCACGTAGTCCCACTTCGGGCCGCCGCTCTTGCCTTTGCCCTTGTCATTGTCCATATCGACCATGCCGCCGTTGTTGGCGATGTGATCGAGCTCTGCCTTGTTGATGCTTGGGTGGTTGCGCGGGCTGTGGATGACTTTCAGCCAGATCAGCGAGAACACGATGCCGATGCCGCCCATCACCACGAACACATGCTGCCAGCCGAAGGTGTAGACGATCCAGCCCATGATCGGGGCGAACAGAACGGTGGCGAAGTATTGCGCCGAGTTGAAGATCGCCGAGGCCGTGCCGCGCTCGGACGTCGGAAACCAGGCCGCAACGATGCGCGCGTTGCCAGGGAATGAAGGCGCTTCAGCCAGACCGACGAGGAAGCGCAGCATGAACAGCGCAACGATCGCGGTGGAGAGACCGAACTCACCGACATAGCCTTGCAGCACGGTGAACAGCGACCAGGTAAAGATGCTCAGTGCGTAGATCTTCTTCGAACCGAAGCGATCGAGCAGCCAGCCGCCTGGGATCTGACCGGCCACGTAGGCCCAGCCGAAGGCGGAGAAGATATAACCGAGGGTGACGGCGTCAATGCCGAGGCTTTTTTGCAGACTGGAGCCAGCGATGGCGATGGTTGCACGGTCGGCGTAGTTGATCGTGGTCACCAGGAACAGCATGAGCAGGATCAAATAGCGGACGTGTGTCGGCTTGGTTTTTTGCATGTTCGAAAACTCCCACTAATTATTTTTTTGCGCGGGTTAAACGATCTTTTATGTGTGTGCTGCTCGCCTCTGCCCCTAAATCCAGATGCGATTGAAGCGGGTCCTGCCGGTGTAGCCTTTGATGCCTGGGGGACACTCACACGCGGGCAACCTTGCCAGCGCGAATTGCTCGAAACGGAAAGTACCGGGTCGCAGTGGCCTTCGAGAAACAACGCCCCGACGGCAAAAAACCGCAGATCGCTCAGCGGTTTTGCGACAGGTCAGCTGTTATTGCTGGCCCTGCTTGTCCATCAGTGCAGCGAGCATTTCGAACTCTTCCTTGGTCAGGTCGGTCAGCGGAGCGCGGACCGGACCTGCGTCGTAACCGGCGATTTTCGCGCCCGCTTTGACAATGCTCACCGCGTAGCCGGATTTACGGTTACGGATGTCCAGGTAAGGCAGGAAGAAGTCATCGATCAGCTTGCCGACCGTGGCGTGGTCGTCTTTGGCGATCGCGTGGTAGAAGTCCATCGCCAGCTTCGGTACGAAGTTGAACACGGCCGAGGAGTAGACCGGCACGCCCAGCGCCTTGTAGGCAGCGGCGTAGACTTCAGCGGTCGGCAGACCACCCAGGTAGGAGAAACGGTCGCCCATGCGGCGGCGGATGGAAACCATCAGCTCGATGTCGCCCAGGCCGTCTTTGTAGCCGATCAGGTTCGGGCAACGCTCAGCCAGTTGCTCCAGCAGCGCAGGCGTCAGGCGGCAGACGTTACGGTTGTAGACGACAACGCCGATCTTGACCGACTTGCACACTTCTTCAACGTGACGGGCAACGCCGTCCTGGCTGGCTTCAGTCAGGTAGTGAGGCAGCAGCAGCAGGCCTTTGGCACCCAGACGCTCGGCTTCTTGAGCCATCGCGATGGCTTGACGGGTAGGACCACCCACGCCGGCCAGGATAGGCACAGTCTTCTCGCAGGTGTCGACGGCAGTCTTGATGATTTCGGAGTATTCGTCGCCGGTCAGGGAGAAGAACTCACCTGTACCGCCTGCGGCGAACAGTGCAGAGGCGCCGTACGGGGCCAGCCACTCCAGACGTTTGATGTAACCAGCGCGGTGGAAATCGCCCTGGGCATTGAAGTCGGTAACCGGGAAGGACAGCAGACCGTGGGAAAGGATGGACTTCAGTTCTTGTGGATTCATTATTCGAACACCCTGGGAAGCTAATTGTATGAATGGATCACCAGACCTGCGCTGATGTCGTAAGTCATCGTACAACTAGCAATGAGATCACTCAATAGGGGTGTGGAATTATTTCTTGGACGAGGGATGAGTGGTGATTCTGGGAACGCCAGAATGTGACGACAGGTCCCGACTGTAGGAGCACGCTTGCCCGCGATCTGCTGCGCTGCGGCAGTGGAATCAGGCGACGCGGCGTTTCAGATAGATCGGGTGTGCCGGGTCTGCTTCCACTACGCGGCAGATCGCGGGCAAGCGCCCTCCTACAGACAGCCTGAAAGCACGCGAACGCGAAAGATCAAGTCATACGATCTCAAGCCCGCTGAGACTCTGCCTCTTCATGGGCATGACGCAGGCGTTCGCGGCTGTTGGTCAGGTGCAGGCGCATGGCGGCGCGTGCAGCATCGGAATCCTGACGGGCGATGGCGTCGTAGATTTCTTCGTGCTCGCGGCTCAGACGGCTCATGTAATGCTGATGATCGTCGTGCGCCAATCGAGCGGAGTTCAACCGGGTGCGGGGAATGATGCTGGTGCCCAGGTGATTCATGATGTCGGTGAAATAGCGGTTGCCGGTGGACAGCGCAATTGCCATGTGGAACTGGAAGTCCGGGCCGACCGCATCGCTGGCATGGGCGGCGCTTTCATTCAGTGCATCGAGCGCTGCACGCATGTCGGCCAGTTGCTCGGCGGACCTGCGCTGAGCAGCCAGACCGGCAGACTCGACTTCAAGGCTGATGCGCAACTCCAGAATCGCCAGCACATCGCGCAGGGTGACGATCGTCGCCGGATCGATGCGGAAGCCGCTCGGGCTCGGGGTGTCCAGCACGAAGGTGCCGATGCCGTGGCGGGTTTCAACCAGACCGGAAGCCTGAAGGCGTGAAATGGCTTCGCGCACGACCGTGCGGCTGACGCCCTGTTCTTCCATGATCGCGGATTCGGTGGGCAATTTATCGCCGCGCTTCAGCGCTCCGCTGCGAATGCGCTCGGAGAGTTCGGTGACGAGTTCCTGCGCGAGGCTGCGGTGCTTTCTGCGTGCGCGAGGCGGAGCACTCTGATTTTCCATATCCAACATGCATCTCTAAATACGCTGAGGCGCTAATAATAGCTCACCGGGTTGTACGATCACATCACAAACCCGGCGAGTATGTAGGTTTTTGCGGCACTTTGGCGCCGCTGGCATCAAATGGATGCGGTTACACCACCGCTTCCGGATGAGGCTGTTCCTGAAGCTGACCGCCCTCGATGCGCAGATGGCGACGATGGAAGCGCTTGAGGCTGCTGCGGTGGCCGATGCTGAGCAGGGTCACGCCCGGCAGCTCGTCAAGCAGGGCCTGATACAGCGCCGCTTCATCTTCTTCGTCCATGGCTGAGGTGGCTTCGTCGAGGTAGAGCCAGTCCGGCGCATACAGCAACGCTCGGGCGAAGGCCACCCGCTGCTGCTCGCCGGGCGAGAGCATGCGTTGCCAGTGATTGCTTTCATCCAGACGCGGCACCAGGTGACTCAGACGACAGGTTTCCAAGACTTGAGCGAACCGCTCCTCCGGATACACCTCAGGCGCCTGTGGATAACTGAGCGCTTCGCGCAGCGTGCCAATGGGCAGATAGGGTTTCTGCGGCAGGAAGAACGCACGCTTGGCCGGCAGTCGAACAGCGCCGTGCCCCTCGTTCCACAAGCCGCCCATCGCCCGCAGCAACGTGCTTTTGCCGCTGCCGGAACGACCGCTGAGCATGACTTTGTCGCCCGCCGCGATGTCGACATTGGCGTTGTTCAGCAATTGACGCCCGCCCACCAGCGACAGCCCCAGACCTTGCAGGTGCAGCGCATTGCTTTCGTGGGTGACATTGATGGCCGGGACGCGCGCTTCGTTTTCGTCCATGGCCTGACGGAAACTCAGCAGACGATCACAGGTGGCGCGCCACGACGCCAACTGGGTGTACGCGTCGATGAACCAGCTGAAGTTCTCCTGCACATTGCCGAATGCCGAGTTGATCTGCATCAGCTCGCCCAGCTCGATCTTGCCGGCAAAGTAGCGAGGTGCTGCGACCACGAAGGCAAACACGATCGCGATCTGCGAGTAGCCCGCAGTGAAGAACGTCAGACGCTTTTGCACCTTCATGATGGTCCAGAAGTTACTCCAGACCATGCCAAAACGTGCACTCAGTCGCTGGTTTTCGTTCGCCTCGCCCTCGGACAAGGCAATGCTTTCCGCGTTCTCACGCACCCGCACCAGCGCAAAACGCATGTCCGCTTCATAGCGCTGTTGCTGGTTGCTCAGCACGATCAGGCGTTTACCGATCAGATGGGTAAGCCAGCTACCGACCGCCGCGTAAAGCAGCGCGGCCCAAAACATATAGCCGGGAATGGTGATCCCGAACAGCTCAATGCTGCCGGACACGCCCCACAGAATCACCGAGAACGACACCAGGCTGACGACCGTGCGCAGCAAACCGAGGCTCAGGCTCAACGTGTCGGAGGTGAAGTTGTTGAGGTCTTCAGACAAGCGTTGGTCAGGGTTATCGGTGTAGCCGCCCTGCTCCAGCCGGTAGTAGTTCTTGTGCGCAAGCCACTTGGTGAAATGCTTTTCGGTGAGCCAGCGACGCCAGCGAATGGTCAGCATCTGCGTGAGGTACAGCCGGTACACCGCGCCCAGAATGGCAATGGTGGCGATACCGCAGAAGTACAGGATCAGGTGAGTGAATGCGCCCAGGTCTTTATTCTGCAGGGCGTTGTAGAAATCCCGGTACCAACTGTTGACCAGTACCGAAATGAATACGCTGAACAGCGACAGTGCAATCACGGCGATGAGCAGAACCCAGGCCATGCCTTTTTCTTCACTGCGCCAGTACGGCGTGACCAGTTTCCAGACCCGGGAAAAAAAGCTCCCGTTCACAGCGTCATTGACCCTGGATTCATCAATATCAACATTCATGGTGATGGCTCGGCGGCAGGCATTTAAGGGCGTTGGCACCAATGTGCCAGACGCCACACACGGTCTTCCATGAAGAAATCTTTACCTGGCATCCTTGCTCAACGGCGGACCGGTCGCTTCTGTAACTTGCGTTGAAGCGTTCTGCGATGCATCCCCAGCGCCCGTGCTGTCGCGGAAATGTTGCCCTCGTGCTCGGTCAGCACGCGCTGAATGTGTTCCCACTGCAGACGGTCCACCGACATCGGATTTTCCGGCACCAGGGTGTCCAGATCGGCGTGTTCGGACAGCAGCGCTGCCAGCACGTCGTCGGCGTCGGCCGGTTTGCACAGGTAATTGCAGGCGCCGCGCTTGATCGCCTCGACCGCGGTGGCGATGCTCGAATAACCGGTCAGTATCAGGACCCGCATTTCCGGGTCCAGTTCCAGCAGCTTGGGCAACAGCACCAGCCCCGAGTCGCCTTCCATCTTCAGGTCGACAGTGGCGTAGTCCGGAATGTCCTGCTGGGCCAGCGTCAGGCCTTCTTCGGCTGAACTGGCCGTGCTGACGCGGAAGCCACGGCGGGCCATCGCGCGCGCCATCACGCGGGTAAAGGTGGCGTCGTCGTCCACCAGCAACAGGTGCGGCAGTTCTTCGCCTTCGACCTGGATTTCATCAGTCATGCTTCATCTCCTGTTGCGTTCCGGGGCAGGCGCAGCTCGGTGAGCGTGCCGCCTTCCTCGTGAGGATAGAGTTTCACCGAGCCGCCCGCGCGGGTCACGCTGGCCTTGCTCAAAAAAAGACCGAGACCGAAGCCTTTGCCCTTGGTGGTAAAAAACGGTTTGCCGATCTGCTCGGCCACGGCCAGTGGCACACCTGCGCCGTGGTCGCGAATCGTGATGCTGATCTCTAATGCGCTCCAGTCCAGGTTCACTTCCAGACCTTCGGCGCACGCGTCGGCGGCGTTGTTCAGCAAGTTCAGCAGGGCCTGCGTCAGATCGGGCGGCGGCGCGATCATGGGTACATCGCCCTGCCCCAGACGCTGAAAACGATAGCTGGCTTCCGGGCGCATCAGGTGCCAACGGTTGAGCGCCTGATCGAGCCAATGCGTGACGGTTTGTTCCTGCACGGCCAACCGGCGATTGGCCTCGGCCGCGCGTACCAGCTGTTGCAGGGTTTCCTTGCACAGCTTGACCTGATCCTGCAGCACCGACAGGTCTTCCTGCAACGCAGGGTCCTTGTGATCCTGCTGCATCTCTTTGAGCAGCACGCTCATGGTTGCCAGCGGCGTACCCAGCTCATGCGCGGCGCCGGCCGCTTCAGTGGCCACGGCCAACAGTTGCTGATCGCGGGCGCCCTCTTCCCGGCGCAACGCGCGCATCTGCTCCTGACGGCGTAATTCTTCAGCCATGCGTGCGGCGAAGAAGGTAATGACGCCGGCAGCCAATGCGAAGCTCAGCCACATGCCGTAGATCTGCATCTTCTCGCGGGCGATGGCGAAGGCTTCGACCGGGTAGAAATTAGCCAGCATCAAGGTGTACAGCGCCAGCGCAATCCCGGACAGGATCAGCGAGTAGCGCCAAGGCAGCGTCACCGCGGCGATCGTCAGCGGCACCAGATAATAGGAAACGAAAGGGTTGGTCGAACCCCCGGAAAAATACAGCAGCGCGCTGTGGATAAAAAGGTCGAAGGCCAGCTGCACGGCGTATTCAAGCTCGGTCACCGGCCAGGACGTGCGCAGACGGATCGCCGTCAGCAGGCAGACGATGGCAGAAAAGCCAAGCGTGATGTCCAGTTGCAACCATGGCAGGTGCAACAGATCGAACAGGTAGGCGAACCCGACCGAACCGGCTTGGGCTGCCAGCACCAGAATGCGGATAAAGGTCAGTCGCCACAGGTTCTGGCGAGTGGCAGAAAGCAATTGTACGGGGGCGAGCATGAGCTCTCCTGATGAGCGCTCCAGGCGAATCGGAGCGAGTATAACCAATGCGACAGCGCTTTCCTTCGAAGTGCGTCAAAGCGCCACAGTTATGGGCGACACTCAGCGTGCAGCTCCCCCCTGTGTACAAGCCGGCTGGCTGGCGAGCGCGGCGGGTCGGTGATGACGGTGGTGAATGGTAGCCCGCGTTCGCGGCCCTCGTAACCTCGGACGGCTCCTACAGGGTTCGCGTTGATGCTCAATGTGTCTCCAGGCACCAGACCGTAGGAGCCGGCTGGCTGGCGAATGCGGTGGGTTAGCAGCATCAACTGCGACTGACAAACCGCATTCGCGGCCCTCGTAACCTCGGACGGCTCCTACAGGGAGCGCGGCGTTCCGAAGACTTGGGGACGACGCTGACACTGTAGGAGCGCGCTTGCCCGCGATTGCGGTATGTCAGTCGACGGCAATGCTGAATGACACACCGCGTTCGCGGCCCTCGTAACCTCTGACGGCTCCTACAGATACTGGATACGCCCGAGAACCTGCGGCAGGCATTGAACTGTGGGGCCGGCCCGGAACAAGATCCCCGGATGACAGTCTCATGGGCATCCGTTTGACGCGCGACATTCAATACGCCGCAAACGGTTCGCCAAACAAGGAGTTTCTATGTTCAGCCTTCGCCCCACCGCGACACTTTTCGCTCTCGGCGCTGCCGCTCTGGCCAGCGCGCCCGCCATGGCCGACGACGTTCATTACAACCAGGTTTCAGTGCGCGCCGAGGTCAATCAGGAAGTCCAGCGCGACCTGATGACGGTCACCGTGTACACCGAATCGCAGAACGCCGACCCCGCCAAACTCGCAGCGGGTATCACAGAGACGCTGAACAAGGCGCTGGGTGAGGCGCGCAAGGTCAAGGAAGTGACCATTCGCCAAGGCAGTCGTAACAGCTACCCGATCTATGACGACAAGGGTCAGAAGATCACCGGCTGGCGCGAACGTGCCGAGCTGCGACTGGAAAGCCCTGATTTCGCCGCACTGTCTAAACTGACCGGCGAACTGCTGGCCAGCGATATGAAAATGGCCGGCATGGACTTCTCCATTTCCAACCCGGCGCGCAAAGCCAGCGAAGACGCGCTGCTCAAGGACGCGGTCACTGCGTTCAAGGCGCGCGCTCAATTGGTCACCGATGCCCTTGGCGGCAGTGCCTACAAACTGGTCAACCTGAACCTCAACACGTCAGGCTATCCACAGCCTTACATGCGTGCGCCGGTCATGATGATGAAGGCCGAACGCGCAGATGCTGCGCCAACGCCTGAGGTCGAAGCCGGCACCAGCCAGGTCAGTGTCACGGCTGACGGCGTCATCGAAGTCACCCTGCCTTGACGCAAAACGGCGGCAGCCAAGGGTTGCCGCCGTTTCCTCCCCGCTCCGCTCCCGTTTTCCCCTTGCCGGTCGCCACCTCCTCACTGCCGTGAATCCTCGGCCTACACAGCCCGGCGAGTCTGCTGATTTTCCCTGCCTTCCAGATCCATAGAATCAACACCTCACCCAAAACGCTTATGCACACAAGCGGCCGTCGGTGCTGAACGCCTGGCGTCGGTCTGTGTGCTCTATTTACTTCAAGGATGAAGAGTTCAAATGCAAGAGTTATTGTTTGACCGCCCACAAACCCCGGTGCCGGGCGAGTATTTCAAAAGCACGTTCGCGCTGGATTACCTGACCAACGTCGCCAAGCTCAAAGATGAGCACGAATTCGACGCACTGATGCGCCCTGTGTTCGGCGAGGACATCCCCAAGCACACCTACACCGCGCTCAGGAACGCATTACTGGCGGGCTACATTCATCCGCCTCAAATCGAGCCAGTCCAGGGTGGCCCGGTGATCGCCGACTACGACAACCGTGATCGCATCATTCGCATCAACTCCGGGATCATGGAAGGCATCATGTTTGCTGCGACACCCGACCCTTACCGGAACGTCTCCCTGCTGGTGATCCTGCTGCACGAGTTTGGGCACCACATCGACAACGTCCTGCGCCACGACCTGTGCGACAAGAATGAACACGGTCTGCCCACATTGGCGCCCGACGCACCACGCGAAGAAGGGGGTCGTTTTGCATTGAGCATGCTGGACATCTTCAAGCCCGAAGATCGGGAAAACATGGACGACTGGCTGTTCCATCCCGACAAGCCCGATGAACTGCTTCTGGGTTTCTACTCCGACCTGCTTTACAACGCCCGGCCTGAACCAATAGGCGTCGACTGGCAGACAGCCCTGGATTCGGCGGTGGACGTCCATGGCAGCCCCAATGAGGAGATCAAGCTCGACAATCCCGACCGCGAAGCCTTCGAAGCGGGTCATGGTCACGACCACCACATGACGCACCGTCAGATCGAAAAAGCCCTGTCGTCTGCAGGGTTCAACGCGGATGAGCGTGATCAAATCTACTTCGGCAACTGGCTGCGCGACTATTCACAGCTGCTGGACCCGAAGCTGGTTCGTGCGGTCGGCAAGCCCAAAAACTTTCCCGATGTACTTTCGCGTGAAGCGCTGACCCGCATTGTCGATGTGCTGTCGATCAAACCCTTCGCCCGCTTGCGCAAAGCAGCGCCGCAACACTACAGGGTCACGCCGGAAATGCTGGGGGTTTACCGTCCCTCCGAGCACATCGACAACCCGAAATCCAGCGGATCGGACACCTCCGATCCCAGGCTGCGCGACCCCGACTTCGAGCCGTTGGTGCTCCCCGGCGACCCGCTGCTGGAGGTGGATTACGACACCTCAATGAAGCGCTACCTGGAGCGCTCCGAACGCTTCATGGTGTCCCAACTGCACATGGCGATGAAGGCGGGCCCGACGCCCGAAGGCAAACGCGCGTTCGGCTCGGCGCTTCATGTGCTTGAAGACTTCTTCGCGCACTCCAACTTTGTCGAGCTGAGCCTGATCAAGAATGGGTACAGCAACGTGGTGCCCTGGACGTCCCCGGCGAACTGCAGGGCCGGCCTGCCACTGGTGACCGGCATGTTCGGCCCCACCGATGTGATTGCCAGCCTCGCGGAACCGCTGGGCAAAGTCCTGTTCGGCCTCGACACAGTCGCCTATCAACCCCTCAAGCCGGGAGATCGCAGTGAGCGAGAGCAGATTCTGTTGATTCTGCTTGAAGAACATAAAAACCCACGTTACCTGGAAATCTACCAGGCGTTCCTCTCAGAACGTGATGCCTGGGTTGGTCTCCCTTTCGCTGAATACCTGCAGCGATGTGCGCACTATCTGAAGGGTGCCAATGCCGTCGTCGGCAATGCGGTGGGCATCATCCAGCACGACATGTTCAAGCTGCTGGGCAATCACGTCGATGACTGGCAAACCCGTTATGGCGAAGACCCTAATACCAATGGCTCCACCGATCCCACCCATTCGCAGTTGGCCAAGGATCATGCCGATCACCCTCTGCACATCGTCTCGGCATTACTGGCGGGCACCGCAGTGCGCTACGTAGGTTTCGCCATGAACAACTACTGGCATGGCAATCACGGGGTTGATCCGGCAGCGGTTGCATCGGACTACTTCCGACATCCGCTGGACAGTGACTGGCAGGACCCGATCGTCTCAGGCTGGGCCGCGGACAATCAGCATGAAATCCGCAGAGCCGAGTCCAAGACCGAGCTGGCCACCATCAGCCAGCGCCTGGCGCAAACCGCTGACAACGTGAAAGAACAGCTGAGAAAGGACAGCGTGGCTTACCTTGACTTCCTTCGGGGCGAGATGCTGGACAGCAATTCGCCGATCTGGCAAATGCAGAACTTCAAGCCCGGGGGCGCCACTGCACGCATGATCATGAAGATGCTGGGGCTGCTCAGGTGATAGCCCGCATGACCTTGTAAGCCAGTACAACCGTGCGGCATTCTCCGCTGTCTATCATCAGTCGATGAATTCAGGCGCGAATGCCGCATTTGTATGAGGTTCACATGGAGAAAACCTTCAAGCCACTGCTGCTGGCCGCTGCGATGGCGCTTTGCGTGCCATCCGTTCAGGCTGCCAGCACCTTGGTCTATTGCTCCGAAGCCAGCCCCGCCGGCTTCGATCCCAGCCAGTACACCAGCGGGACCGAGTTCGACGCGTCGGCGGAAACCGTCTTCAACCGGTTGACGCAGTTCAAACGTGGAGGCACCGAAGTCGAGCCAGGTCTGGCCACGAAATGGGAAGTGTCCGACGACGGACTGACCTACACCTTTCACCTGCGCCCAGGCGTGAAGTTCCACACCACCGACTATTTCAAGCCAACGCGTGAGTTCAACGCCGACGACGTGCTCTTTACGTTCAACCGGCTGCTCAACGCCGATGATCCGTTTCGCAAAGCGTATCCTTCCGAGTCGCCCTACTTCACCGACATGGGCATGAACACGACGATCAAGCAGGTCGAAAAAGTGGACGACCAGACCGTCCGGTTTCACCTGAACAACATCGATGCGGCGTTCATTCAAAACCTGGCGATGAGTTTCGCGTCCATTCAGTCGGCCGAATACGCCGCGCAACTGCTGAAAGAGGGCAAAGCGGGCGACATCAACCAGAAGCCGATCGGCACGGGACCGTTCGTGTTCAAGCGCTATCAGAAGGACGCGCAGATCCGGTATGCCGGCAACAAGGACTACTGGAAGCCGGAAGACGTGAAGCTCGACAACCTGATCTTTTCGATCAACACGGACGCCGCCACCCGCTTGCAGAAACTCAAGACCGGCGAATGCCAGGTCAGCGGCTATCCGCGTCCGCAGGACATTGAAGAAGCGCAGAAGGACCCTAACCTGAAGGTCCTGAGCCAGGCCGGCTTCAACCTGGGCTTTCTGGCGTACAACGTAACCCATCCGCCGCTTGACCAACTCAAGGTCCGCCAGGCACTGGACATGGCCATCGACAAGCCCGCCATCATCAAGGCGGTTTACCAGAGCGCGGGACAACTGGCGCAGAACGCCTTGCCGCCGGCGCAATGGAGCTATGACCCCAACATCAAGGATGCGCCTCACGACCCTGAGAAAGCCCGGCAGCTGCTCAAGGAAGCGGGCGTCGCACCCGGCACGCAAATCAACCTGTGGGCAATGACCGTACAGCGCGCCTCAAACCCGAACGCACGAATGTCGGCGCAGATGATTCAGTCCGACTGGGCCAAGATCGGCATCAAGGCCAACATCGTCAGCTACGAATGGGGCGAGTACATCAAGCGCGCCAAGGCTGGCGAACACGACGTGATGATCTATGGTTGGACAGGTGACAACGGCGACCCCGACAACTGGCTCGGCGTGCTCTACAGCTGTGCGGCAGTCAACGGCAGCAACTACGCCAAATGGTGCAACACCGGTTACGACAAACTCGTGACCCAGGCCAAGCTGACCAGCGATCGCAACGAGCGGATCAAGCTGTATCAGCAGGCGCAGAACATCCTGAAAAACGACGTGCCAATTACCCCGATCGCCAACTCGAAAGTCTTTCAGCCCATGCGCAAGGAGGTGCAGGACTTCAAGCTTAGCCCGTTCGGCCTGACGCCCTTCTACGGCGTGAGCCTGGCGAAATAGCACCACAGAAAAACAACAGCGAAGTAACACTTGTGGATCAAGCGGGTGCATTCGCCACGTTGCGATGCACCCCAATAGTGCAACAAAGATGTCGATATGCGACACGCAAACGTTCAACAGCGTCAGAAATTATAGTTTTGCGACATTCGTGTACGTTCGTGCCACTCTTTGACACTCGATTGGCGCCAGTATCTTGCTTTGGGTATGGCGCCTGCATAAGTATCCGCGGGGTCGGCTCAAAAGGCCGGTATCCCTCAATCAAAAAATGACAACAACTGAGGCCACCATGCTCAAAAAAGCGGTCATTCCGTTTCTTCTCGGCGCAGGTTTGATCGCCAGCGCTCCCTTCGCTCAAGCAGCATCGAACCTGGTGTTCTGCTCCGAAGGCAGCCCCGCTGGTTTCGACCCAGGTCAATACACCACCGGTACCGACTTCGATGCTTCGGCTGAGACCATTTTCAACCGCTTGAGCCAGTTCGAACGTGGCGGCACCGCCGTTATTCCAGGCCTGGCCACCAGCTGGGACGTTTCCCCGGACGGCCTGACCTACACCTTCCACCTGCGTGAAGGCGTCAAGTTCCACACCACGCCGTACTTCAAACCGACCCGTACCTTCAATGCCGATGACGTGCTGTTCACGTTCAACCGCATGATCAACAAGGACGATCCGTTCCGTAAGGCGTACCCGACCGAATTCCCGTACTTCACCGACATGGCGATGGACACCAACATCACCAAGATCGAGAAGATTGACGACCACACCGTCAAGATGACCCTGGCCACCGTTGACGCGGCGTTCATTCAGAACCTGGCGATGAGCTTCGCGTCCATTCAGTCCGCTGAATACGCCGCCCAGCTGCTCAAGGAAGGCAAGGCAGAAGACATCAACCAGAAGCCAGTCGGCACTGGTCCGTTCGTGTTCAAGAGCTACCAGAAAGACTCCAACATCCGTTTCACCGGAAACAAGGACTACTGGAAGCCTGAAGACGTCAAAGTCGACAACCTGATTTTCGCCATCACCACTGACGCTTCGGTCCGCGCACAGAAGCTGAAGAAAGGCGAATGCCAGATCACCGCTTACCCACGTCCTGCGGACCTCGCTCCGCTGAAGGCCGACCCGGCGCTGAAGATGCCTGATCAGGCAGGCTTCAACCTGGGCTACATCGCCTACAACGTGATGCCGACCATCAAGGGCGAGACCAAGCCGAACCCGCTGGCCAAGCTGGAAGTTCGTCAGGCGCTGGACATGGCTGTCGACAAGAAAGCCATCATCGACGCGGTGTATCAGGGTGCAGGCCAACTGGCCGTCAACGCCATGCCGCCGACCCAATGGTCCTATGACACCACCATCAAAGACGCTCCGTACGACGTCGCCAAGGCCAAAGAGCTGCTGAAAAAGGCAGGCGTGGCTGAAGGCACCGAAATCACCCTTTGGGCGATGCCGGTTCAGCGTCCGTACAATCCGAACGCCAAGCTGATGGCTGAAATGCTCCAGAACGACTGGAAGAAGATCGGCATCAACGCCAAGATCGTTTCCTACGAGTGGGGCGAGTACATCAAGCGCGCCAAAGCGGGCGAAAACGGCGCGATGCTGATTGGCTGGAGCGGCGACAACGGTGACCCGGACAACTGGCTGGGCACGCTGTTCGGTTGCGACGCGGTCAACGGCAACAACTTCGCCAAGTGGTGTGACAAGCCTTTCGACACCTTGATCCACCAGGCCAAGGAAACCACCGACCAGGCCAAGCGCACCGAGCTGTACAAACAGGCTCAGCACTTGCTCAAGGACGCAGTCCCTATGACCCCGATTGCGCACTCGACTGTTTATCAGCCGATGCGTAAGGAAGTTCAGGACTTCAAGATCAGCCCATTCGGTCTGAACTCGTTCTACGGTGTGAGCGTCAGCGGTAAGTAATACCTCTATATGACTTCACGGTCGCGTTACCTTCGGGTAATGCGACCGTGTCGTCATGTGCGCAATTCAGAACGAAATTGAATATCGTTAGATGAGTAATGCGCTGCGCAAAGAATTTGCCTACTAACAATATGCATTTTTCCTACAAACACTGAAGCAGTCGAAACTATTTACTGTGCGGCTCGACGGACATACCTTCTCGAGTTCCCGCACCTGATATTTTTTGTTTATCGGTCGGTCGGGTTTCCCATAGCCGCTGAAACTCCATTTGCGCAAACGATTGCCTGGGAGTTTCCCCCCGCTATTGCTGGTTATTCACGCTCCAGACGATAAGGATTGTCATGCGTATGAACACTGTTGCTTCGTCATTATTAATGGCCGGATTAACTGCTGGGCTATTAGCCACCACTTCGGTTACACAGGCCGCGACCAAGAGTCTGGTGTTTTGCTCTGAAGGCAGCCCCGCAGGCTTCGACATCGGCCAATACACCTCGGGCACCGATAACGATGCGGCCGAACCGATCTACAACCGACTGGCCGAGTTCGAGCGCGGCCAGACCAGCGTCGTGCCTGCCCTGGCGACGCGCTGGGATATCTCTGCCGACGGCTTGAGCTACACGTTTCACCTGCGCGAGGGTGTGAAGTTCCATAGCAACAAGGCATTCACGCCGACACGGGATTTCAATGCCGACGATGTACTGTTCACGTTCAATCGCATGCTGCACAAGGATCATCCGTTTCGCATTGCCTATCCGACCGAGTTTCCGTACTTCACCAGCATGGGTCTGGACAAGAATATAAAGTCAGTCGAGAAGACAGGTCCCATGACCGTTGTGTTTTCACTGAATAAAGTGGATGCGGCATTCATTCAGAATATCGCGATGAACTTCGCGTCTATTCTCTCCGCCGAATATGCTGACAAACTGATGGCATCAGGCAATGTTCGCGATATAAACCAATCGCCCATTGGTACCGGACCTTTTGTTTTCCAGCGTTATCAGAAAGATTCGCAAATTCGCTATGTCGCCAACAAACAGTTCTGGGACCCGAGCAGGGTCAAGATTGACCAGTTGATCTTCGCCATCAATACCGATGCCTCGGTTCGCATTCAGAAACTCAAGAAGAATGAATGCCAGGTCACCCTCAACCCTCGTCCCGCCGACATTGAGTCGATCAAGGCCGACAAGCACTTGAAGGTGATCGAGAAGCCCGGCTTCAACCTTGGCTACATCGCCTACAACGTGCGTCATGCGCCATTGGACAACCTGCAGGTGCGACAAGCGCTGGACATGGCGGTCGACAAAAAGGCCATCATCGATGCGGTGTATCAGGGCGCGGGGCAACTGGCTCAGAACGCCATGCCGCCGACCCAATGGTCGTTCGATGACACCGTCAAGGACGCGCCGTACAACCCCGAAAAAGCCAGGGAGTTGTTGCGGGCTGCCGGCGTCAAGGAAGGCACCGAGCTGACCCTTTGGGCAATGCCCGTCCAACGCCCCTACAACCCCAACGCCAAGCTGATGGCACAGATGCTTCAGGCCGACTGGGCCAAGGTCGGCATCAAGGCCACCATCGTCAGCTATGAGTGGGGCGAGTACCTCAAGCGCAGCAAGAACGGCGAGCACGATATCTCGCTGATCGGCTGGACCGGTGACAACGGTGACCCGGACAACTGGATGGGCACGCTCTACAGCTGCGCGTCGATTGGTGGCAACAACTACTCGATGTGGTGCGACGAGAAATACGACGCCCTGATCAAATCGGCGGTGTCCATCGCCGACAAGGATCAGCGCATCAGCCTGTACCAGCAGGCCCAGCATTACCTCAAGAGCCAGGTTCCGATCACGCCGATCGCCCACTCGACGGTGATCCAGCCTCTGCGATCCAACGTGAAAGGCTTTCTGGTCAGCCCGTTCAACCGCAACAACTTCTCAGGCGTGAGCATCGCCGATTAATCGTTAACCCATGCCAGAGGCGAGTCTCGTCTTTGGCAGCGCTTTATCCGCAATCCGCGGAATGGAGCAAAAAAGGCCCATAAGGCCGCACCACCAAAGCCGGCGAACCCATAAAAGCCGGCCTTTATAAAAGCAGTAATCGGGAGCTTCAAAACGTGAAAAAAGCCAGCACCGCTGTATTCGCCTTGTCCCTGATCGCAGTAAGCGTCGCGGCCCAGGCAGAGCCAACCAGTCAGGAGTTCGTTCCTACCACACTGGCCACCACCAACGCTCAGAGCGAAGCCAAGGGTTTCCTCGAAGACTCGAAGATCACCGGTTCGACCAAGAACTGGTACGCCAACGAGCTGCTGCGTCGCGGTGGCAATTTCAGCCGCAGCGAAAACGGCGTCGTGGTTGATCGCGACCCACGCCGTATCAACTGGGTGCAAGGCACCATCGTCGACTACAGCTCGGGCTTCACTCAGGGCACTGTGGGCTTCGCCACTGAGCTGGCGGTTTACAACGCCGTCGCGCTGGACCGTGACAAAGACGACTTGATGGGCGGCGCCAACCGCACGCTTACCAAAAACAACGGTGATGCGGTCGGCCAGTGGAGCAAGCTGGGCCTGGGCAACATCAAGGCACGCATCTCCAACACCACACTGACCGCTGGCCGTCAGTCGCTGAACACACCGGTGCTGGCGTACATCGGCAACCGTGCACTGCCATCGAGCTTCGAAGGCGTAAGCATCCTGAGCGAAGAGTTCAACAACCTGTCGTTCACCGCTGGCAGCTTCGACCGCGTTTCTCCGCGCTCCGAGCAGAGCCTGACCAAGTTCCGCTCTGAGTACACTGCGAACCCGAACATCGAAGCGGATCGCGTCGATATCGCAGGCGTGGACTACAAGCCGTTCAAGAGCCTGACCACCAGCTTGTATGCCTCCAACGTCGAAGACTTCTGGCACCAGTACTACTTCGCGTTCACCCATGAAATGGGCGACACCGACGTACTGGGTCTGAGCACCAACCTGAACTACTACAAGACCAAAGATTCCGGTCAGGCCAAAATGGGCAAGATCGACAACGACACATACAGCTTGTCGTTGACGGCTACCCACAAGGCGCACAGCTTCAGCATCGCGTATCAGGAAGTCGAGGGTGACACCTATTTCGACTACGTCCACGACAGCAACGCCATCTTCCTGGCCAACTCCCTGCTCTCTGACTTCAACGGACCGAACGAGAAGTCGGTTCAGTTGAGCTACCTGCTGAACATGGCTGACTACGGCGTACCCGGCCTGAAATTCAACATCTATCAGGCTCGCGGCTTCGACATCGACGGTACGCACTACAAAGGCACCGCTTACGACGTATCCAGAATGGACGGCGAAACCCATTACGAATACGGCATCGGCTCCTCGTACACCCTGCAGTCCGGCCCGCTGAAGGCCTCGACCGTTCGTGCGACCTACACCACGCACCGCGCGAGCGCCGAACAGGCTGACGGCAATATCAACGAGTTCCGTCTGGTCACCACCATCCCGTTCAACATCCTGTAATCACAGAAACCGGTGAGTGTTCGGGCCCTGGGTTCGCGCAGAACTTAATGGCCCGAAACACCCACTCATGAATGGCTTCATCACTTGCGGAGGGCGTTTTCTTGAAATCGACATTCAAACTCGCAACATTGCGCAACGCGGTCGCACTGGCGCTGTTCAGCGTCGCGGTCGGCGTTTCGGCCAAACCTCTGGTGGTCTGCACCGAAGCCAGCCCGGAAGGGTTCGACACGGCGCTGTACACCACCGCCGTCACGGCCGATGCGGCGGCGGAAACCATTTTCAACCGTCTGGTGGATTTCAAGCCCGGCACCACTGACATCCAGCCGGCTCTGGCAGAGTCCTGGGACATCAGTGACGACGGCCTCAATTACACGTTCCACCTGCGTAAAGGCGTCAAGTTCCACACCACCGAATACTTCAAACCGACGCGCGACATGAACGCCGACGACGTGGTCTGGAGCTTCCAGCGTCAGCTGGACCCGAACCACCCATGGCACAAGCAATCGACGGTCGGTTACCCGTACTTTGAGAGCATGGGCTTCAAAGAGCTGCTGAAAAGCGTCGAGAAAGTCGACGACAACACCGTCAAATTCACCCTGACCCGTCGCGAAGCTCCGTTCCTGGCTGACGTCGCGATGGCCTTTGCCTCGATCTACTCGGCCGAATACGCCGACCAGTTGCTCAAGGCCAACAAGACCGATGAGCTGAACAGCCACCCGGTCGGCACCGGACCGTTCATCTTCCAGCGCTACGCCAAGGATGCTCAGGTACGCTTCAAGGCCAACCCGGATTATTTCCGTGGCAAGCCGCCGGCGGACGCACTGATTCTGGCCATTGCCACCGACAGCAACGTGCGCCTGCAGAAGCTCAAGGCCAACGAATGTCAGATCGCGCTGTATCCCAAGCCCGATGACATCCCGAACATCAAGAAAGACCCAGCCCTGAAGATCGACGAACTGCAGGCGATGACCACCGCCTATATCGCGATGAACACCACGCACAAATACATGAGCGATGTACGAGTGCGTAAAGCGATCGATATCGCGTTCGACAAGCAAGCCTATGTCAACGCACTGTTCGGCCCGGGCAATGCCAGCGTTGCGGTCAACCCGTACCCGCCAACCCTGCTGGGCTACAACAATGAGCTGAAAAATCCTGCTCACGACCTGGACAAGGCACGCGCTTTGCTCAAGGAAGCTGGCGTACCGGAAGGCACCGTGCTGACCCTGTTCACCCGTAATGGCGGCGGCGCGACCAACCCGAACCCCACGATGGGGGCACAAATGATGCAGGCCGATTTGGCAAAAGTCGGCATTAAGTTAGATATTCGCGTCATGGAATGGGGCGAAATGCTCAAACGGGCGAAAAACGGCGAACACGACATGGTGTCCGCTGGCTGGGCAGGCGACAATGGCGACCCTGATAACTTCCTGACCCCGAACCTGAGTTGCGAGGCCGCCAAAAACGGCGAAAACTACGCGCGCTGGTGCAATCAGAAGTTCCAGACGTTGATCGATCAGGCTCGGGAAAAGACCGACCCGGCCGAACGTGCTGCGCTCTATGAGCAGGCACAGGCGATCTTCAATCAGGATCTGCCATGGATCAGCATGGCGCACACCAAGATGTTCACTGCAATGCGCAAGAACGTAGAGGGCTATTACATTAGCCCGCTCACCACTAATAACTTCGCTACCACCCAAGTGAAGTAGAAGAAGAAGCCGGCGGGCCTGCAACAACGGGCCCCGCCGGTACACGCCTAACCGGCAGATGAGGTACACGAGAAGATGTTTAGTTTTATCGCTCGCCGAGTGGGGTTGCTAATACCCACCTTCTTCGGCATCACCTTGCTGACCTTCGCATTGATTCGCCTGATTCCGGGCGACCCGGTCGAAGTCATGATGGGTGAACGCCGGGTCGATCCGGAAATGCACGCCCAAGCCATGGAACGTCTTGGCCTGAACAAACCCCTTTATGCGCAATACATCGACTACGTCGGCAAGCTCGCCCATGGCGACCTCGGCGAATCGCTGCGTACGCGCACGAGCGTGTGGTCCGAATTCACCTCGCTGTTCCCGGCAACCCTGGAACTGTCGATTGCGGCGTTGATATTCGCGGGCATCCTCGGGCTTCTGGCCGGTGTGATCGCAGCGTTAAAACGAGGGTCCCTCTTCGACCATGGGGTCATGGGTATTTCGCTTGCGGGATACTCGATGCCGATCTTCTGGTGGGGCCTGATCCTGATCATGTTCTTCTCGGTATCGCTGGGCTGGACCCCGGTATCGGGTCGTATCGACCTGTTGTACGACATTCCGCCCAAGACCGGCTTCATGCTGATCGACACCTTGCTCAGCGATGAAGAGGGCGCTTTCCTCGATGCGCTGCATCACCTGATTCTGCCGGCCATCGTGCTGGGCACCATCCCGCTGGCGGTAATCGCCCGGATGACCCGCTCCTCGATGCTCGAAGTCCTGCGTGAAGACTACGTGCGTACCGCTCGCGCCAAGGGCCTGTCGCCGGCTCGCGTGGTATTCGTTCACGGCCTGCGCAACGCACTGATCCCGGTACTGACAGTTTTTGGCCTGCAAGTGGGCACCCTGCTCGCCGGTGCAGTCCTGACCGAAACGATCTTCTCCTGGCCGGGTATCGGCAAATGGCTCATCGAGGCCATTGGCGCACGTGACTACCCTGTCGTGCAGAACGGCATCCTGTTAATCGCCTGCCTGGTGATTCTGGTCAACTTCGTGGTGGACATCCTCTACGGCTTTGCCAACCCACGCATTCGTCACCAGCGCTGAGATCACTTTTTATGAGCACACCTACTCCCGTAGTAGCAGTCGATCAAAGCCTGCTCTACCCGTCCGTATACAAAGAGTTCTGGCAGCATTTCGCCAAGAACAAGGGCGCAGTGGCCGGTCTGGCATTCATGCTGCTGATCGTTTTCTGCGCCATCTTCGCCCCGTGGGTCGCGCCGCATGACCCGAGCGAACAATACCGCGACTTCCTGCTGACCCCACCGGTCTGGCTCGAAGGCGGCCAATGGCAGTTCGTGCTGGGCACCGATGAACTGGGCCGCGATCTGCTGTCGCGTCTGATCCAGGGTTCGCGCCTGTCGCTGCTGATCGGTCTGTCGTCGGTGGTGATGTCGTTGATTCCGGGGATCCTGATGGGTCTGCTGGCCGGTTTCTTCCCGAAAATCCTCGGCCCGACCATCATGCGCCTGATGGACATCATGCTGGCCCTGCCTTCGCTGCTGCTGGCTGTTGCCATTGTCGCGATCCTCGGCCCTGGCCTGATCAACACCGTGATCGCCATCGCGATCGTGTCCTTGCCATCTTATGTGCGCCTGACCCGTGCGGCTGTCATGGGCGAACTGAACCGCGACTACGTGACCGCTGCCCGTCTGGCCGGCGCCACCCTGCCGCGCCTGATGTTCATCACCGTGCTGCCAAACTGCATGGCACCGCTGATCGTTCAAGCGACCTTGAGTTTCTCCTCGGCGATCCTCGACGCTGCGGCGTTGGGCTTCCTCGGTCTGGGTGTACAACCGCCAACGCCTGAGTGGGGCACCATGCTCGCTTCGGCCCGCGACTACATCGAACGCGCCTGGTGGGTGGTGAGCCTGCCCGGTCTGACCATTTTGCTCAGCGTGCTGGCAATCAACCTGATGGGCGACGGTCTGCGCGATGCGCTCGACCCGAAACTCAAGAACGCCGCCTGAGGACGTCCGAATGCCACTTTTAGAAATCAAAAACCTGAACGTCCGCTTCGGCGACGCCACCGCCACGCCGGTCGTCGATGGCCTGGACCTGGCCGTGGACAAAGGCGAAGTCCTGGCAATCGTCGGTGAATCGGGCTCCGGTAAATCCGTGACCATGATGGCGCTGATGGGCCTGATCGATCACCCTGGCATCGTCACCGCTGATTCGTTGATCTTCGACGGCAAGGACATGCTCAAGCTCAACTCGCGTCAGCGTCGCCAGATCGTCGGCAAGGACTTGTCGATGGTCTTCCAGGACCCGATGACCGCGTTGAACCCAAGCTACACCGTGGGCTTCCAGATCAAGGAAGTCCTCAAGCAGCACCTCGGCCTGTCGGGCAAAGCCGCCCACCAGCGCGCGCTGGAACTGTTGCAGAAGGTTGAAATCCCGGGCGCCGCACAGCGTCTGGACGCCTATCCGCACCAACTGTCGGGCGGCATGAGCCAGCGTGTCGCGATCGCCATGGCGATTGCCGGCGAGCCAAAGCTGCTGATCGCCGACGAACCCACCACCGCACTCGACGTGACCATTCAGGCCCAGATCATGGACCTGCTGCTGGCCCTGCAGAAAGAGCAGGACATGGCGCTGGTGCTCATTACCCACGACCTCGCGGTCGTGGCCGAAACCGCTCAGCGTGTCTGCGTGATGTACGCCGGTCAGGCAGTGGAAGTCGGTCAGGTCCCAGGCCTGTTCGACGTGCCTGCGCACCCGTACAGCGAAGCCCTGCTGGCGGCGATTCCCGAGCACAGCATGGGTGCTGAGCGACTGTCGACGCTGCCGGGCATTGTTCCCGGTCGTTACGACCGTCCGAGCGGCTGCCTGCTGTCGCCGCGCTGCCCTTACGTTCAAGAAAAATGCCGCCAGGAGCGCCCTGCTCTGGACCCTAAAGCCCACAGCATCGTGCGCTGCTTCTATCCGCTGAATCAGGAGGTGGCGTAATGAGCGAAATCGTACTGACCGCCCGTGACCTCACCCGTCACTACGATGTATCCCGTGGTTTGTTCAAACCCCACGCCACCGTGCGCGCACTCAACGGTGTGTCGTTCGAACTGGAAGCCGGCAAGACCCTGGCGGTCGTCGGTGAATCCGGCTGCGGCAAATCCACCCTCGCCCGCGCTTTGACCCTGATCGAGGAGCCGTCGTCGGGCTCCCTGAAAATCGCCGGCCAGGAAGTGACCGGCGCCACTAAGGCACAACGCAAGCAACTGCGCAAAGACGTGCAGATGGTGTTCCAGAGCCCGTATGCGTCGCTGAACCCTCGCCAGAAGATCGGTGATCAACTGGGCGAACCGCTGCTGATCAACACCAGCCTGTCGGCCGCCGAACGTCGCGAGAAAGTGCAGGCCATGATGAAGCAGGTCGGCCTGCGTCCTGAGCACTATCAGCGCTACCCGCACATGTTCTCCGGTGGTCAGCGTCAGCGTATCGCGCTGGCCCGCGCCATGATGCTGCAACCCAAAGTGCTGGTGGCGGACGAACCAACCTCCGCGCTGGACGTGTCGATCCAGGCGCAGGTGTTGAACCTGTTCATGGACCTGCAGCAGGAGTTCAACACCGGTTATGTGTTCATCTCGCACAACCTGGCTGTGGTGCGTCATGTTGCGGACACGGTGCTGGTGATGTACCTGGGCCGCCCGGCCGAGATGGGTCCGAAGGAGGAGATTTATAACCGCCCTCTGCACCCGTACACCCAGGCATTGCTGTCGGCCACGCCGACGATTCATCCGGATCCTTCGAAGCCGAAGATCAAGATCGTGGGTGAGTTGCCTAACCCGCTGAACCCGCCATCGGGTTGCGCGTTCCACAAGCGCTGCCCGTATGCGACAGAGCGCTGCAGTGCGGAGGTTCCCGAACTGCGGACGGTGGATAACCGTCAGGTGGCGTGTCATTACGCGGAGCAGTTTGTGGCGTGATGTGCTGCTGATTGCTGAGTGAAGAAAGGCCGTTGCGTGTGAGCGTAGCGGTCTTTTTTTATGGCTGGGGGGTTTGGGGTTTGGGGTTTGGGGTTTGGGGTTTGGGGTTTGGGGTTTGGGGTTTGGGATTGTGTGTATATCCGTTTCTGCGGTAACGGCTGATTACGGTTCCGCTCTTACAGCGGGTCACTTTTTCCAAGAGCCGAAAAAGTAACCAAAAAGGCCCTGCTCCTGGTTTGGTCCGACTTCGTCGGATTCCCGCACTCCGACGACACTCCGTGGGCCCGCGCCGAACGGGCATCCATGCCCTGACGGCGCTCTCGCGGCATCCATGCCGCTCGACCCACTCCGCGTCGTCTACGTTTGGCCTGCACCCAAGTCGCGTTTTGTGGTGTCTGGGCCATAGATGTAGAAGATCAAAATCAACAGCAAGAGCAAGAGCAGGAGCAGGAGCAGGAGCAGGAGCAGGAGCAGGAGCAGGAGCAGGGCCATCAGTTTGACGCTTTCTCTGTAGGAGCGTGGCTTGTCCCGCGATCTACCGCGCAGCGGTAGCAAAATCAGGCGCCTCAATTATGCCTGACATACCGCATGCACCGGATTTGCTGCCGGTTCCCGGCAGATCGCGGGCAAGCGCGCTCCTACAGTTTGGGTGGGCGTGCAGACAATTGATACACGAATCAAGAATGCGAGGAGTGTTAGCTCCAGCCCACGTTGCTCTTGTACGCGACAGTCCAGACACCACAAACGCGACTTGGGTGCAGGCTGAACGCAGGCGAAACAGTTCTGCCGTTAGCCAGAAAGAAGAGCGAAAGCAGTTCTTGGGCTGCCGCACGGCTGCAGGTTGATGAAGGACGTGTGGGAGACGTCGGAGGTTACGACGGCAGCGAATGCGTTGTGCCACGCACCAACGAAGGCTCTGACCCACCGCATTCGCGGCCGTCGTAATCTCTGACTGCTCCCACAGCAACAGCGATACCGCCCGGCCCGAGTCAGTAAACATCCCGCCGATACCGCCCCTGCTCAACCAGCGCTTGGACGCCCTCTTCACCGATCAAGGCTTTCAATGTTTCATCCACACCCGCCGCCATCCCTTCCAGACTGCCGCAGATATAGATGACCGCGCCGTCCGCCAGCCAACGATGCAACTCATCGGCGGCCTCACGGAGCCGGTCCTGCACATATACTTTTTCAGCCTGATCGCGAGAGAACGCCAGGTCCATCCGCGCCAGATCACCACGCGCCAGCCAGCCGTTCAACTCATCGGCGCAATGGAAATCGTGTGCGGCGTTACGCTCGCCGAACAGCAGCCAGTTCCGCTGTTCGCCCTGCGCGATGCGTGCTTTGAGCAAACTGCGCAATCCCGCCAACCCTGTACCGTTACCGATGAGGATCATCGGTGCCGGGTCGCTCGGCAGGTGGAAACTGCTGTTGCGGCGAACCCGCAGGCTGATCGAAGCGCCCACTGCAGCGTGCTCGGTCAACCACCCGGAACACACGCCAAGACCGCCATCCGGATGCAGCTCTTGACGCACAATCAACTGCAACGCGCCGCCCTGAGGAAGCGACGCAATCGAATACTCCCGCATCGCCAGCGGGACCAACGCATCTACCAGCGCTTGCGCGTGCAGACCGACCAGGTGGCTGCGATTGGCAGGCAACTGGCGAGTGCTCAAGGCCTGGCCCAGGGTTTCGTTCAAGCCGTCGACGTTGACCTGCGTGTCGGCCGCGATGCCCAGCCCCGCGAGGAACTGCTCGACCGCGGACTGCGCATTGCGAGGCAGGACCTCGACCAGATCCCCGGCTTCCCAGCCCGTCCCGGCGCCCGACGTCAGGCCCAGCATAAACACCTTCGACCCCACACTGTCCGGGTTCAACAGGTCGCGCTGGCTCAGCGTCCAGTGCTCGTAATCCGGTGCTTTCCACGCCGCCGCAGGCTTGGAACCTGTGAGTTCACCGAGCTGTTGCTGCCAGTGTTGCAGCGCCGTGCTGTCGCCGCTGTCCACCTCCACCGGCGCAAACAAGGTGCTGCCGCCACGCTCGCCGAGCCAGACATGCAGACGCTGGGCGAAACCGCAGAAATGCTGATACTGCCGGTCACCCAGTCCCAGTACGGCGTAATTGAGGTTTTCCAGGGACAGCGGCCGCCCCAGCAGCTTGCGCTCGAAACCACGGGCGCTGTCCGGTGCTTCGCCGTCACCGAAGGTACTGACGACAAACAGCGCATTGCGGCTCTGGTTCAGATCCTGCTCGGTCATGTCTGACAGGCGCTGCACACGCACCGGCAGTCCGGCCGATTGCAGTTGCCCGGCGGTCTGCCAGGCCAGTTGCTCGGCAAACCCGCTCTGGCTGGCGAAGCCGATGAGCCACGCCGGCCCCTGAGTGCCATAGCCACTCGGGCTTGCTGACACTTCGCCACGCGCAGCGCGGACTTCACGCTTCTTGCGACGGCGATCCAGGTACAGCAACCAGCCGGTGATGAAAAACAGCGGCATCAGCAGCGCCGCGACCGTGATCACGATGCGGCCAGGGAGCCCCCAATAGCTGCCGGTGTGCAGCGAGTAGTTACTGACCAACAGCTGCGCGCCGTAGCTTTTATCTGCATAGCGAGAAACGGCCTTGAGCTGTCCGTTGGCCGGATCGAGGGTGATCTGGTTCAGCGCCCGTGGATGCGGCGCGTCCTTGAGCACATAAAAAACGGTCGCCATTTGTCCCGGCCCCTGCGGCATGCGCAGGTTGTAGGCCTTGAGATCGGGGCCAGCGGTTTTCTGGACCGTGTCTGCGATCGCCGCGTAATCCGCCGCTGCGCTTTGAACGGGTGCAGCGTCCCGCGGGCCAGGAGCCGGACGCGGACCGCCACCACCCCGACGCTGTTCGCCGGCGACAGGCGGATCGCCAATCAGTTTGGTCACACCGTTGCTGAACCAGTCGTAAGACCACATCAAACCGGTGACGGCCAGCAGCAGATAAATGATCAGGCACCAGGTGCCGAACACCGAATGCAGATCCCAATTGAAACTGCGTCCCTTCTTCGCCCAATCCAGCGTCAGCCAAACGCGCCAGTTCAGTGCCTGACGCGGCCAGCGCAGGTACAGACCGGACAGGCAGAAAAACACCAGAATCAGGGTACAGGCTGCCGTCACTTGCTTGCCGTATTCACCCGCCGCCAGAAAGCGGTGCAGGTTCAGAATGAAGCCAAAGAAGTCCTGCCCCACCGCGTCTTCGGTGAACTCGCCGGTGTAGGGGTTGAAGTTATGCATCTCGCCACGACGCTGGCCCGGCGCAGGCTGAAACCAGACCTGGGCGATCCGGTTACTGTCAGGTTCGATGCGGAACATGGACACTTTATCGTGGGCCTGAGCCTCGACCCTGGCGACCATTTCAGCGAGCGAAAGGTGATTGCCCTGCGGCTGAACGAACAGCGTCTCGGGGTTGAGCGCATCAACAATTTCGTCCTCGAACGAATACAGCGCGCCAGTGATGCCCATCAAGGCCAACACCAGACCAGCGGTGATTCCGAAGAACCAATGCACCTGAAACAGGACTTTCTTCAACACCCTCGATCACCTCGATAACCCGTAGCGACGCGCATTATGCGCACAAACAACAGTTATTCTCATCCGTATATGATTCTGTATTCGGTATCAATTCAGACACACCGAAGGCGGTGGCACCTGACGGCCCTTCACACAAAAAGCCCCACTTACCAAAGCAAGCGGGGCTCAGTTGTTCCTCGTGCGGTTAGAAGTGGAAGCTGGCGCTCATAAGAGCAGTGCGGCCAGCGGCCATATGCGCATAGTGAGTGGTGAACACTTGATCGTAGTAACGCTTGTCAGTCAGGTTCTGCACGTTAAGTTGCAGGTCAACATTCTTGGTCAATGCGTAGGTCGCCATAGCGTCGTAACGCCAGTAGGACGGCACCTCCACCGAGTTGGCCTCGTTACCGAAACGTGAATCGACGAAGGTGGCGCCACCGCCTACCGTCAGCTTGGGCATCAGTTCGTAGGTGGACCAGAAATTGAAGTTGTTACGCGGCGTGCTAGGCATATGGTTGCCTTCGTCGGCGGCACTGCTGGCCTTAACGATTTCGCTCTCCATGTACGTGTAACCGCCGTACACCTTCCACTTGCTGGTGATGTTGCCACTGTAAGTCAACTCAAGACCATCGACGCGCTGCTCACCATCGAGCACCTGGAAGGTCGCGTTGTCAGGATCCGTGATCCGGGCATTGGTCTTTTCGGTACGGAACAGCGCTGCAGTCAGCGACAGGTTGTCGTCGAAGAAGTCCCACTTGGTGCCGATCTCATAGTTGCGGTTCTTTTCTGGATCAAGGTCGGTATTGTTCGCCGCCAGTTCCAGACCACCGTTGCCACTGGTTTCGCCTGACGGGTTGCTCGACGTTGACCACGCCGCGTAGATACTGCCATTAGGTAGCGGTTTGTAGGTGAGGCCCACCTGGTAGTTCCAGAGCTGGCTGGTGTTCTCACGCCTGAACGTCCCGGCCACCGAGCCACGTCCACCCGTGCTGTACCCGCTCGACGTCACGTCGTAATCGTCATAGCGCAAGCCAAGGTTCAACGACCACTGATCATTGAATTTCAGCGTGTCGAACACGTAGGCCGCGCTGGTCTTGGTGTCGGTATCCGTGTAAGCCAGACTATCGGTTATGGTGCCGTTCCAGGCATCTTTTGGTGTAGGGTCGTAGAGGCTTGTGCAATCACCGGACCTCAACAAGGCAGCATTGCAGGTTGAGCCAATGGTGCCGCCCGTTGCGGTTAGAACGTTATAGCCTCGATTGTGCGTGTCCTGATAGGAGAATTCGAGACCTGTGACCAGGCTGTGCTCGACAAAGCCGGTGTTGAATTTAGCCTGAAGGTCGGTCTGGTTGACGAAGCCGCTGGAAGTGGAGTTACGGCTTTTAGCCGAACGCGACACCAGGCCATTAGCAACGTTGCCACGACTGTCATCCGGGTTGGTGACGATGTAATCCAGCGTCGAACGCGACATGCGGAAGCTGTTTGAAAGGGTCAGGCTGTCGTTCAGGTCATGTTCGATCCGAAAAGTACCGCTGTCGTTCACGCTCTTGCGGTAGTCGCGGTCGGTCAGGCCGTAAAAATTGTTCTCATTGACGTGAGCCGGTTTGTCGACGACATATTTGCTGCGACCAGTGGTGTTGGTCAGCGGAATACTGTAGTCAGGCATGTCATCGGTGGTGAGGTGGTAGTAATCCACTTTCACTCGGGTGTCGGTGCCCAGACCGAAGGCGAAGGACGGCGCAAAGCCCCAACGGCTCACATCTACGTCGTTACGCCCCGCCACGTTGGCGTCGTGCTTCATGAGGTTCAGGCGTACCGCGGAGGTGTCGGTCATCTGCTGGTTGACGTCCAGCGTATAGCGCTGGGTCTGGTCAGAGCCGAAGGTATAACCCCCATTGTAGGCATCACCCAGATGAGCGCCCTTGGTGACCAGGTTCAGACTGCCACCGGTCGAACCGGCACCCGTGAACGCAGAGCCCGGCCCCTTGCTTACTTCAACGGACTCAACGTTGAAAATCTCGCGGCTCTGAGCGGCAACGTCGCGCATGCCATCGATGAACACGTCGCTTTCGGCGTTGAAACCACGAATGATCGGGCGGTCTGCATTCGGGTTGCCACCCTCGCCTGCGCCAAATGTGATGCCTGGGGTCGTGCGCAATGCATCAGCCAGACTGGTCGCAGCCGTATCGCGAATCACTTGTTGTGGAATCACCGTAACGCTTTTTGGCGTCTCACGCAGCGGAGCGGTGTACTTCTTCGAAGCGGACTCTTCAGTCTTGTAACCAGTGTCCTGCTCACCATCGATGGTGGTGGCCCCGAGGCTCAGCGCTTTGTCCTGGGTGGCCTCTGCGGCTTGAGCCATATGCGCGGCAGACATCGCAGCAATGGCGACGCCCACTGCGCCTGCGATCGAGCGCTGAGACGATACGGATGTTGATTGTGATTGGCGCGACATTTTCCTTCCCCAAGGAATGTTGAGGCCGCGGAATATAGTTGGGAATCATTTGTATTCGCATAAAACTTACATTCTTTACATTTTCCCTTTACGGCTTTTTCACACTCGTCCGTCTACGCGCGCCCGCAGGGTTTTACACAGCCAATAAGAATCACTACCATTCGCTACCTTTTCGATTCTGAGTGGCGACGCCATGCTCTTACACATTCCTGGCCTGTTTACCCGTGAGGAAGTGCAGCGCATCCGCGAAGCCCTGGAGCAGACCGAGTGGGCGGACGGCAAGATCACCGCCGGCCACCAGTCGGTAAAAGCCAAGCACAACCTGCAACTGCCCGAAGGTCATCCGCTGGCCAAAGAGATCGGCACGGCGATGCTCGAACGGTTGTGGCATAACCCGTTGTTCATGTCGGCCGCTCTGCCGCACAAAGTGTTTCCGCCGTTGGTGAACTGTTACACCGGCGGTGGCAGTTTCGATTTTCACATCGACAATTCGGTACGGCAGGCCAAGGGCAGTGTCGAACGCGTGCGCACCGACCTGTCCTCGACATTGTTCTTCAGCGACCCGGACGATTACGACGGCGGCGAACTGGTGATTCAGGACACCTTCGGTACTCGACAGGTCAAGCTGCCCGCAGGTGACCTGCTGCTCTACCCCGCGACCAGCCTGCACAAGGTCAATCCCGTGACGCGGGGCGCACGTTACGCCTCGTTCTTCTGGACCCAGAGCCTGGTGCGCGACGACGGCCATCGCACGTTGTTGTTCGAGATGGACACCGCGATTCAGCAACTGAGCCGCGACGTGCCCGATCATCCGTCGCTGATCCAACTCACCGGCACCTATCACAACCTGCTGCGCCAGTGGGTCGAGGTCTGATTGATGAGCTGGAATCTGCGACGTCAGGAAGTACTCGATGGCCAACAACTGCGCGCGATGCTGCAGGACAACCCTGCCAGCGCAGCGCGCGCGATCCTCATCGCCGCTCAGCAGAACATGCCAGACGCACAAGCCCTGCTCGGGCAGATCCTGCTCGATGGCAGCGGCATCGAGCAGGACGCCGCGCTGGCGCTGACCTGGTTCCAGATCGCCGCCCGCAGCGGCCACGCCATGGCGATCAATATGGCCGGGCGTTGCCATGAGCACGGATGGGGATGCGAACCCGACATAGTCAAGGCTGCCGAGTGCTATCGACAGGCGGCCGAAGCCGAACTCGACTGGGGCTTTTATAACTACGCAAACCTGCTGGCGACCGGTCGCGGCGTGAACAAGGATCAAGCGCGGGCGCTCGCCTGTTACCGCAAGGCCGCGCACATGGGTCATGCGAAATCGATGAATCTGCTGGGGCGATACCTCGAGGAAGGCCTCTGCTGTGAGCGGGATTTGCCCGCAGCGCACGACTGGTACCGACGCTCGGCAGAAGGTGGCGATTTCCGCGGCCAGTTCAGCCACGCTGCCGTCCTGGCCGAACAAGGGCATATTGAAGAGGCCATCACCTGGCTTCGAACCGCGTTACGCATCGGCAACCTTAATTTTCTGCGAGTGAGCCGTGAAACGCTAATGTCGGCCGCTCAACCGGAAATCCGTGCGCTGGCAATCGAGTATTACCACCAAGCGTCGATAATCGGTGATAGGCAGGATCAGATGGCCCTGAACGAAATCTTGAAGACCACAGCCTGATAGATACACAGGCTGTTACTTCTGCGCAGGCCAGCACACGCCGGCGAAGCGTGTTGTATTGAAACATTGAAATATCCGGACCAGACTCTACCTTTGACACGCTTTAACGCCCCGCCCTACTCTTCTTAATAACAACTCACTCGTTGTTAAATCGCATGCTTTACACCAAGCCAGGAAGGCTTGTTAATGACTCAGACAGGACAGCTGAACATGAATACTTCTACCCAGCCCGACGCAATAGAAGAGACCGTCACGGCGTCAGAGACGCTGATGCAAGCGTCTTTGGGAACATTGGAAAACAGTGTCCGTCCCAAAGGTTTGATCCTCACAAAAGATCAGATCATTGATCTTCATCGTTATGAAAAGAAAGCGCTGAACTTGCCTACTGAGATCAGCAAGGTTATTGCTTACCTGGGGTATGGCAGCAACACCATCGCTGGCCCGGGATTGGCGCCTGCCGATTTTGCACGGTGCTTTACCGTCGTTCGCAATCACGCACTGCGCTGGAACCCTCTACAACACCGCGTAAAAAATGTGAGTGGAGAGCTCAAAGTCTTTGCTGCGCAGATGCTGACGTATGGCGATTCTTTCCAGAGCATTATTGCCGACATTAAAAGCGCCCAGACATTACGTCAGCTGGGCATCAAGACGCTGGAAGATCTGAAACGTGTTCAGATCGAAATGGGCGACGCGTTTCCAGGCATCGAATTCGATGCAGACGACGCAGACGCAGCGATCGACTTCGGCTACCTGCTGGACAGGATCATTGCCAAAGTTACCGATCATGAAGCGCGTACCAGACAGTTGAAAGATGATCTGGCGAACTACGGCGACGACCTGTCGAATGAGGTTCGTCCCGCGATTGCGCTTCAGTTAGTAGCCATCGAGAACTCTCCGCTCAAGGCGAACATTGTAAAACTTCAGAAGGAAATCGATAACCTCAATGAGGAAATCGACGAAAAGAGTGCCGCCTACAAGAAAACCGTCATGTCATCGCTGGAGTCTGCGGCAGGCCTGAATGTTGTAGGCCTGGGCATGGCGATCTACTTCGGGGTCGAGGCGGAGAAAATCCGCAAAGAGCGAAATGATCTCAAAAGCAAGCGCGACCAGAAGATCAATAACATGTACGAGATGGACCTCATTCTCGGTCGATTAGGCTATATCAAAGCCGATTTGCAAGATCTGGAAATGCTGACCATCGAAGCAGACTGCGCCACCAAAAACCTGATCACGCTCTGGAACAAACTTCACACCTACGCCCTGCAATCCAGGGAAGAGTCGGAACGCATTGACGATGCCATGCGAGCCACTCTGTTTGTCTACCACTTCGAACAAGTCGTTGCCCCCTGGAAGCTGATTGCCGAAGAGGCCGATCAACTGTTGAGCGTCTTCGCAGAGGCCGATGCAGAGATGGCCAAAGACCTCAAAAATTCTTATTAATTAATCAGTGACTACATCATGAATATTTATAACATCCACAGTGAAATCGAATTCTCCTATCCCGATGCTTCGCAGCTGAACAACAGCTTGGCCCAGATGATCAAACTGGACGCGGCTGCCCGGTATGCGTTCAGTGTTACCTCGTTTCTTCCTGGCGTTCAGACCCAATGGGCAAAACTGTACAAGACGGCTTCCCTCGGCCGCACGAACATTCGCAGCCACACGGAGACAGTGATTATCCACCTGACCAGGTCGCTGAAGCAGCTCAATAAACTGCGCAGTGAATACCCTCAGTTGACGGACAGTGAGGATCAGGACGATAACCTGCACCTCCGTGAGCTCGAACTAGGTACGGCGGAGAAAAAATACAAGGACTATCTCGGCCTGCTGCTAAAACAGGTGTCCGAGCTAGAGGGCCTCACGCTGAACACCGAACAGCTCATCTCCTATACACCGGGGCTGAAAGCTGACGCCCAAGGCTTCGATGACGAGATCACGGCGATCGACAGCCGGATGGCAACCCTTGAAATCGAGCGTAAGACGCTCACCGACGGCATGCTACCGCTGGAAAAAACCGGGTTTACCGATATCGCCAAAGACGCATTGCTGTCCGCAGAAAGCGTGAACACCCTGGGTGTGAGTCCGCCAGAAGCAGAGCTGGTCAAGCTTGCCATTGCGCACATGCAAAAGGTGCTGGAAGGCATTGGGCGAAATCTCAACTATCTGGAGATGTACAAGGAGCGGGAACGTGTCATCGCCAAGATTAAAGTCGAGACAGAGGTGCGTGGTCGCGTAGAAGAAAAGCAAACGGAAAGCGGACACAAAATCGTGCTGGTTGACTCGGTTCTCAACCTGTATGCCGAGTACATTTCAGTCACCCATGAACTGGTAAAAGTGAAGCACTCCGTCGAACAATTCGACCGGTTGGTCTCGAACGAAAATGCAGATCATGATGACAAGGAAAGCCGCTTCGTCAACACAGCGCAGGCGCTGATCAGCTACCTTGAGACCGTGCGTTAAACGCCAAGCTCATGACCCGGACAATGGCGGTCCAAGGGACCGTCGTTGTCGCCGGTGCACATGGAAACCATCACCATGCAGGACGCACTCATTTCTTTCCGACAGTTCGATGTGCTCTATCAATATCGTACGACGCTCGTTAATTTGCCGCAGCAAGCGGATCGGATAATAAAGCGGTTGGGGATCGCCACTGACCCGCGGTTTTTGACGGTTTATCAACCGGCACTCAACGAGACGCTTTGGCTCGCAAGTAACCGGCTGACACAGTGGCCCGACCTCTCCCCAATTTACCCTCGCGCTTTCCATGATCAGCAACGGCTGAATACTGATATCCGTCAGTTCAATGCCATCTTTGAAGCCACGCTTGCGTCCATGCCTGCCGCAGAACGTAGAGCCCCTCTTTCAAGCCTCGACTTGCGCAAACAGCCTTTTTTGCTGGAGGGCAAGCTGTTGGTCCTCACGGTAGGACCTGCCTGGCCATTTGCTCAGCAGATGAAAACCAGGGTGTCGCAGACCTATATGACGTTCGAAAGCGCCGCAGGTACTCTCAATCAACTGCATCAGAACAATCGGGAAATCCTGCCGCGTTTCATGGACTTCATGCGCGGCGCCCTTGAAACGTACATCCGCAAAAATAAACCCGATCAGAACCAGGGCGATACGAATACCGCTGCCCTTAACGCCGAGATCACGCTAATCGCCCAACAGCAGCAGAGTCTGATTCAAGCCACCGAGCAACTGAGTGAAGGATTCACGCGTTTGGTGAGCATGCAGAGCACTGCTTTGAGGGAGTTCAGCACGCTGTTTTCCACAATCTCCAGGGCCGATTTCCAGTTGATGGTGGAACTTGCCATCCCTTCCCTGAATGAGGCCGAGCTAACGGCGCGGCACTGATATTCCGGGCACAAAAAAACCCGCGATCACTCGCGGGCTTTTTGCGTTGCGGCATCACACTTAGATGTAGAAGGACTTCAATGGCGGGAAGCCGTTGAACTCCACAGCGCTATAGCTGGTGGTATACGCGCCGGTCGACAGCCAGTACAGGCGATCACCGATGGCCAGGTTGAGCGGCAGGCCGTACTTGTAGTTCTCGTACATGATGTCGGCGCTGTCGCAGGTTGGACCAGCGATCACGACTTCTTCGACTTCGCCTTTCTTCTCGGTCCAGATCGGGAACTTGATGGCTTCGTCCATGGTTTCGATCAGGCCGGAGAACTTGCCCACGTCGGTGTACACCCAGCGCTCGACCGCGGTACGCGATTTGCGCGCAACCAGCACCACTTCGCTGACCAGAATACCGGCGTTGGCGATCAACGAACGGCCTGGCTCCAGAATGATTTCCGGCAGATCATCGCCGAAGTCTTCTTTGAGGAAGCGGATGATTTCTTCAGCGTAGGTTTCCAGGCTGTTGGTACGGGTGATGTAGTTGGCCGGGAAGCCACCACCCATGTTGATCAGCTTGAGCTCGATGCCGTCTTCTTCTTTCAGACGTTCGAAGATGACCTTCACTTTAGCAATCGCGGCGTCCCACACGCTGATGTCGCGCTGTTGCGAACCCACGTGGAACGAGATGCCGTAAGGCACCAGACCCAGGTCACGGGCCAGGATCAGCAGGTCCATGGCCATGTCGGTCTGGCAACCGAATTTGCGCGACAAAGGCCAATCGGCCGTGGTCGAGCCTTCGGTGAGGATGCGCACGTAGACTTTCGAGCCCGGAGCGGCCTTGGCAATGTTGCGCAGGTCGGCTTCGGAGTCGGTCGCGTACAGACGCACGCCCTTCTCGTAGAAGTAGCGAATGTCCTTGGACTTCTTGATGGTGTTGCCGTAGCTGATGCGATCCGGGCCAACGCCACGGTCCATCACTTTGTCCAGCTCGTAGATCGAGGCGATGTCGAAGCTCGAGCCTTTCTCTTTCAGAAGGTCGATGATTTCGACGGCAGGGTTGGCCTTGACCGCGTAGTAAACCTTGGCAAATTCGAAACCGGCGCGCAGGTCGTCATAGGCCTGGCTGATCATCGCGGTGTCGATGAGCACGAACGGGGTTTCTTGCTTGTCGGCAAACGCCTTCATTTTTTCGAAGGTGCTTTTCTCGAAATAGTCTTCGACCTGAATCGACATGCGGGGGACTCCTGTTGGCAAACGGTAAAAAACAATGGGTGTGAGGGCCTTGCCCTCTTGAACGTCCTCCGTATCCCCACTTTGGTTCGCCTACTTCCCAAGGCTGTTCGCCGAAAGCAAAAAGGCCATGGGACGCGGGTTCCCTTGGCCTTGCTGTCTCGTCGTCAGTACTTGAGCCGGATGGATCGTTTCCAGCATGGACGTTCGGCGCGAACTTTAGGACCTGAGGGGTTCAAGATCAACAAAAAATGTCGCTTTTCTGCCCGTTTTTGCCAGACGGGCATTCGCGTTTGTTTCATCACCCTGTAGTAACCGACCGATGTGACAGGACGATGTTCCCGTGGCTCGCCGAAGCAGGCGATGCCTTCTATCTCCCGTTCGGTACCCGACCGGTAAAAAGAGGTGCCTTGCGACATCGTTCGCGAATGAATTCGCTCCCACAGAAAACATACATTCCTACTGTGGGAGCGAATTCATTCGCGAGGGCGTCAGGTCAGGCGCGAGTAACGCACCTGATCCCTTACCTCAAACCGATGCCACCTGCTCTGCCACTTCCGCTGGCGAAACGATGCTGGTCTTCATGCCTCGCGACTGGCCTGAACTGAGATAGGCCGCAATCGACTCCTGCGTCACTTCCCCCAGAAACACGTTCTCGGCGTCGAGCACCGGCAGCCATGAACGGTTGAACTCGTACATGCGCGACAACAGGATGCGCAGGTGCTCGTCGTATGCCGCAGTGGCGTTGAACGGACGCAGGTATTGCTCGCATGTACCGCTCTGGCGATGCAGGTCGCGGCGGCGCACGTAGCCCATGGCCTTGTTGTCGGCGTCGGTGACCACCACGTAGCGGCGGTCCTGTTCGTCCATGATCTCCAGCGCATCGGCGACCGGCGTTTCCGGGCTGACGGAAGGCGCGTTATCCGCCGCATCTTCAGCTTTCACCAGCAGCAGGCGCTTGAGGGTGCTGTCCTGACCGACGAAGTTGCTGACGAAGTCATCAGCAGGATGAGCCAGCAAGGTGTCCGGGTGATCGATCTGCAGCAGTTTACCCGCGCGGAAGATCGCGATCTTGTCGCCCAGTTTGATGGCTTCGTCGATGTCGTGGCTGACCATGATCACGGTCTTGTTCAGCGCGCGCTGCATCTCGAAAAACTCGTTCTGGATCATCTCGCGGTTGATCGGGTCGACCGCGCCGAACGGTTCGTCCATCAGCAACAACGGCGCATCGGCCGCCAATGCGCGAATCACGCCGATCCGCTGTTGCTGACCACCCGACAGTTCACGCGGGTAACGGTGCAGGTACTGCTTGGGCTCAAGCTTGATCATGCTCATCAGTTCGCGGGCACGGTCGTGGCACTTCTGCTTGTCCCAGCCCAGCAGTTTAGGTACGACCACGATGTTTTCTTCGATGGTCATGTTCGGGAACAAGCCGATCTGCTGGATCACGTAGCCAATGTTGCGACGCAAGGTCACTTCATCGAGCTGAGTGGTGTCTTCGCCGTTGATCAGCACCTTGCCGGAGGTTGGCATGATGAGGCGGTTGATCATTTTCAGCGTCGTACTTTTGCCGCAGCCCGACGGGCCGAGGAAGACGCAGATCTCGCCTTCGTTGACGGTCAGGCTCACGGAATCGACAGCCTTCACTTCCTTGCCGTTGCTCTGGAAGGTTTTGGAGAGGTTTTGAAGTTCGATCATGGTTTTGACAGTCATTTGAGCAATCCTTTTGGAGTCAGCGAGCGTTGCAGCCATTGCAGAAGCAGGTCAGCGAAGATGGCCAGAATGCTGACCAGTACGGCGCCGACGATGAGCATCGACATGTCGCTGCGGCTGATGGAAGCGAGGATGAGTACGCCAAGGCCACCGGCACCGATGGTGGCCGCGATGGTCATGACGCCGATGTTCATGACCACGGCGGTGCGCACACCGGCGAGAATCACGGGCACGGCAATCGGTAGCTCGACCATGCGCAGGCGCTGACCGAAGGTCATGCCGATGCCTTTCGCGGCTTCACGAATGCCCGGCTCGACACCCGTCAGCGCCAGGTAGGTGTTGCGCATGATGGGCAACAGTGAATAAAGGAACACGGCCGTGATCGCCGGCATCGGGCCCAGGCCTTGGCCGAACTTCGAGTAGAACGGCAGCAGCAGGCCGAACAAGGCAATCGACGGGATGGTCAGCAGCACCGTGGCGCTGGCCTGCAAGGGGCCGGCGAGCACCGGAAAGCGCGTCATGAAAACGCCCAACGGCACGCCCACCAGAATGGCCAGCGACACTGCGATGCCCACCAGCGTGATGTGTTGCAGGGTCAGGTGCAGGACCTGATTCCAGTCCAGATGGGAGAAAGCGCTAAGGAGGCTCATAGTTTCTTCTCCTGCTGCTCTACTGGCGTTTGCTTGATCGGCACGCTTTCAGCGGAAGGGTTGATCGGATGCGCGCGCAGGAAGTCGGCGGCCACGACGGTAGGACTTTCGTGATCGACATCCACGCGCGCGTTCAGATCAATCATCGTCTGGTTATCCAGCAAGGCCGCCAGCGGCTTGAGTTGTTCGGCCAGTTGTGGGTGCTTGTCCAGGAATTCCTTGCGGATCACCGGCGCTGCGGTGTAGTCCGGGAAGTAGTGCTTGTCGTCGTCCAGCACCTTGAGCTTGAAGGCATTCAGCCGGCCGTCGGTGGTGTAGACGAGCCCGGCGAACACCTGACCGTTGCGCAGCGCGGTATACACCAGACCGGCGTCCATCTGGCGCGTGTTTTCACGGCTCAGGTTCATGTCGTAGTGCTTGACCATACCCACCAGCCCGTCGAAGCGATTGGCGAACTCAGTGTCGAGGGCGACGATATGATCCTTATCGGCCTCATCCTTGAGCACAGTGGTCAGTTCGGAGATGTTGTTGATCTGCGGGTACTGGCGGGCGATCTTGTCCGGCAGCGCCAAGGCATAGGTGTTGTTGAACTTGGACGGCGATAGCCAGACCAAGCCTTTCTTCGCGTCGAGTTCTTTCACCCGCTGATAGGTCTGCTCACTATCGAGCTTTTCGTTTACATGGTTGTAGGACACCAGCGAGACCCCGGTGTACTCCCAAAGCATGTCGAGCTGGCCGCTTTCCTGCGCACTGCGCGCCAGGTTACTCCCCAGGCCGCCGGTGATCTGGACCTGATACCCCTTGTCTCGCAGGTATTGCGCGGTGAGCTCGGCGAGGATGGTCTGCTCGGTGAAGACCCGCGCGCCAATGCGCAGCAGCGGTCGCTCGGCCGGTGCATCGGCCGCCTGGACAAATCCGGACAACAACAGGCCGGCGCCCAGTATCAATGTGCATAACTTCTTCATGCGAATTCCTTTCTCTGCGCTCAACGAGCGAGGCCACGTTCCAGCCAAAGACGGCTTGCCAGCGTCACGGCGCCATCGAGGAACAGGGCCAGCAACGCGGTACACGCGGCACCCAGTACGAGTTGCGGCTGATTGTTCAGGGCGATGCCAGGGAAGATCAGGCTGCCAAGGCTGTTGGCGCCGATCAGGAAGGCGAGCGGCGCGGTGCCGACGTTGATCGCCAGGGCAACCCGAACGCCACCGATGATGATCGGCACGGCATTGGGCAGCTCGACGCGCCACAGCACCTGACGCGGCGTCATGCCGATGCCGGTGGCGGCTTCTTTAAGGGAACCCTGAACGTTTTTGAGGCCTTCGTAGGTGTTGCGCACGATGGGCAACAGCGAGGCGAGGAACAGCGCAAAGATGGCAGGTCCGCTGCCAATACCCAGGACACCCAGAGCAATGGCCAGAACCGCGAGAGGAGGAACGGTGTTACCGATGTTGAAGATCTGCATGAAGCGTTCGGCCCGGCCAACCATGTTCGGTCGGCTCAGAACAATGCCGGTCGGGATTCCGACCACCAGTGCCGCCAGCATCGATGCCAGCACCAGCATCACGTGAGCTTGCAGATAAAACAGCAGATCGTCCTGATACTGCCTGATAGTACTGATGCCGATCCATTGGACCAGCAGGGCCAGGAGTGCGATGACAATCACACCTCCCATTAGCCCCTTGCCATAGCGATTAGCCACGGGCGGACTCCTTATTTCAGTCGGCGAACGCCTCGCATGGAGCTGGCCTTGTCAGGCAGTCTGCGAACGTTCGCGAAGAGCAGCGGGTGGGTCGCCGGAGAGGGTTGAACCTCGGCGAAAACACAAGCCATGAGCGCAGCTTCGTCAAGCTAACTTGCTGATTTTGCAGCCCCTGCAACGTGTCGTTACGGGGGAGTGGACGTCTCCACGGTCTGAAAGGTTCCCACGTGAGATGCTATTTGGCCACCCTTTATCGACTGAACGGTTCGGTTATCGCCTTCATTTAGGCTATAATCCCGGCCCTTTTTTGAATCACCTCTCGGGCGATTTCCCATGACCAGACAGGCCGCCGAAGTCGCGAAACGCCGCACTTTCGCCATTATTTCTCACCCGGACGCCGGTAAGACCACCATCACCGAAAAGCTGCTGCTGATGGGCAAGGCCATTGCCGTCGCCGGTACGGTCAAATCCCGTAAATCCGATCGCCATGCCACTTCCGACTGGATGGAAATGGAGAAGCAGCGTGGTATCTCCATTACCACGTCGGTCATGCAGTTCCCGTATCGCGAACACATGATCAACCTGCTCGACACCCCGGGTCACGAAGACTTCTCGGAAGACACCTACCGCACCCTGACCGCCGTGGACTCGGCGCTGATGGTGCTCGACGGCGGTAAAGGCGTAGAGCCGCGGACCATCGCACTGATGGACGTCTGCCGTCTGCGCGACACGCCGATTGTCAGCTTCATCAACAAGCTGGACCGCGACATCCGCGACCCGATCGAGCTGCTGGACGAGATCGAAGCGGTCCTGAAGATCAAGGCCGCGCCGATCACCTGGCCGATCGGTTGCTACCGCGACTTCAAGGGCGTTTATCACCTGGCCGACGACTACATCATCGTCTACACCGCCGGTCACGGTCATGAGCGCACCGAAACCAAGATCATCCAGAATCTGGACTCCGACGAGGCCCGCGCCCACCTGGGCGATGAGTACGACCGTTTCGTCGAGCAACTGGAGCTGGTGCAGGGCGCCTGCCACACCTTCGATCAGCAGGAGTTCCTCGACGGTCAGCTGACCCCGGTGTTCTTCGGTACGGCACTCGGCAACTTCGGTGTCGATCACGTGCTGGACGCGGTCGTCGACTGGGCACCGCTGCCGCTGCCGCGGGTTGCCAACGAGCGCACCGTGGAGCCGGTCGAAGAGAAGTTCTCAGGCTTCGTGTTCAAGATCCAGGCGAACATGGACCCCAAACACCGCGACCGTATCGCCTTCATGCGCATCTGCTCGGGCAAGTACGACAAGGGCATGAAAATGCGCCACGTCCGTACGGGCAAAGATGTGCGTATCGGCGATGCGCTGACGTTCTTCTCCAGCGAGCGTGAACAGCTGGAAGAAGCCTACGCCGGCGACATCATCGGTCTGCACAACCACGGCACGATCCAGATCGGCGACACCTTCACCGAAGGCGAAGCGCTGGGCTTCACCGGAATCCCGCACTTCGCGCCGGAACTGTTCCGTCGCGTCCGCCTGAAGGACCCGCTGAAATCCAAGCAATTGCGTCAGGGTCTGCAACAGCTGGCCGAAGAAGGCGCCACGCAGGTGTTCTTCCCGACACGCAGCAACGACATCATCCTCGGCGCCGTCGGTGTGCTGCAGTTCGATGTGGTCGCCAGTCGCTTGAAGGAAGAGTACAAGGTCGAATGCGCCTACGAGCCGATCACCGTGTGGTCAGCCCGCTGGATCGACAGCAGCGACAAGAAGAAGCTCGAGGAATTCGAGAACAAGGCGGTGGAAAACCTGGCAGTGGACGGCGGTGGTCACCTGACCTACCTGGCGCCTACCCGGGTCAACCTGGCCTTGATGGAAGAGCGCTGGCCGGACATCAAATTCCGTGCGACGCGTGAGCATCACTAAGCGCTGGCACCGCAATAGACCTGCCATGAACGTTCCCTCGCTCCGCGTGGGAATGCCGACCGTGACGCTCCGCGTCACCCTGCTGCGGACGCGGAGCGTCCAGGGATGCATTCCCACGCAGAGCGTGGGAACGATCATGAAGCTCACTCCCACAGTGGTTTGTAGGGCGGCGTAATTTCGCCGCCGACACACCCCCTGTAGGAGCGCGCTTGCCCGCGATGCTTGAGTACGGACAACAGATGTGCGTCGGATGTACCGGCCATTCGCGGGCAAGCGCGCTCCTACAGGGATTGTTGGAAACCTGTCTTGATCGTGCCCGACACGCTTACTGCACCACCCTCCCCACTCCTCTGCCTCGCGGATCCGACGCCGTTTCGACTTTCGTGCCGTCGATCTTGATCGCCTGCACGTTGCCCATCGACCAGCCCTGATCCTTGAGGGTGTAGCCCATGGTCTTCAGCTCTTCGGCCACCGGCGTAGGCAATGGCGCAAATTTCTCGGTGAAGATCGTGTCCTTCGGCAGCAACTGGTGATGAACACGTTGCGCGGCCACGGCGTCCTTCAACGGCATGTGGAAATCGTAAAGGTTGTTCAGCACCTGAAAGACCGTGGTGAAGATCCGCGACCCGCCCGGCGTTCCCAGCACCAGCGTCACGGCACCGTCGCGTGTCACCAGGCTTGGGCTCATCGACGACAACATGCGCTTGCCCGGCTCGATGGCGTTGGCATCGCCGCCCACCACGCCAAAGGCATTGGCCACACCCGGTTTGGCGCTGAAATCGTCCATCTCGTCGTTCATCAAAAAGCCCGCGCCTTTGACCACCACACCACTGCCGTAATCCCAGTTCAGGGTGTAAGTGTTGCTGACTGCGTTACCTTTGGAGTCGACGATGGAAAAGTGCGTGGTCTGGTGCGATTCAAGCCCGGGCTTGATGTGCTCGGTGGGAGAAATGGCGTTCGGGTTAACTTCATGGGCGCGCTGAACCAGGTACACATGGTCGGTCAACTGGCTCACGGGCGCCTGTGAAAAGTCAGGGTCGCCCAAGTAGTTGGCGCGGTCGGCGAACACCCGCTTTTCGATTTCCGCCAACAGGTGAATGTAACGCGCAGAGTTGAGTGGCACGCCCTTGAAGTCGTCACTCAACTGCTGCTTGATGCCGATCAACTGCGCCAAAGCCACACCGCCCGAGCTGGGGAGTGGCGCGGTGTAGAGGGTGTTTCCGTCGAAGTTGACGCGCAGCGGCTTGCGCCATACCGCCTTGTAGTCAGCGAGATCCTGCCGGGTAATCAGACCATTGTCGTGCTGCATCTGCGCGACCAGCAGGTCGGCTGTCTCGCCTTGGTAAAACTCGTTCGCGCCCTTGTCGGCGATCCGCTCAAGCGTCTTGGCCAGTTCCGGCTGACGAAACGTCTCGCCTGCTTTCATCCCGCCGAAGTAGTCGCCAAAGTTGGTCTTGCCCTCGAGCTGTTTGATCGCGGCTTCGCCATACAGGTATTGCTTGTCGGCCACTTTGAAACCGTTTTTGGCGTAGCCGATGGCGGGTGTCAGCAACTCGGCCCACGGCAGCTTGCCAAACTTCTGATGCGCTTCCCACAACCCCATCACCGTGCCGGGCACCCCGGATGCGCGCGCGCCCACCAGGCTCATGCCGGGGATCACGTCGCCTTTCTCATCCAGGTACATGGTGCGGCTGGCGGCTTTGGGTGCGGTTTCGCGGTAGTCGAGAAAGTAAGGCTTACCCTTCATGAACAGGGTCATGAACCCGCCGCCGCCGATGTTGCCGGCTTCGGGATAGGTCACGGCCAGGGTGAACGCTGTGGCGACTGCCGCATCGACGGCGTTGCCGCCTTTTTTCAGGATCTGCGCGGCGACGTCGGCGCCGTACTGGTCAGGCGCTGCAACGGCCCCACCTTCCAGCACAACGGCGTACACGGGCGAACTGACGGCAAAGATGACCGACAAGGCGAGGGTCTTGAGTGTCACGACTCGCATAGGGCTTCCTTAATGAGCGGAGGCGACAGCTTCGTACGCGCGTGCTGTATGGAAGCTGTCTGAACGCTGACGAGACTAAAGGTCCAGTCGCTCATTAATGATGAAACTTCCCGTAAACGCAAACGGCCACCCGAAGGTGGCCGCCGTTGCGCGTAACGGTAGGAGCGCGCTTGCCCGCGATCGGCTGCGCAGCAGTCGTAGAAACGTCTTATCCGGCTGCACTGACGCACCGCATCAACCGGTTTTACTGCCGCTGCGCGGCAGATCGCGGGCAAGCGCGCTCCTACAGGTTGGCGACTCAGGCTTTGAGCATGTCGTGCTTGATCCAGTCGAGCACCGACGTCGTCTTGGGCGACCAGCCCAGCAACTCGCGAGCGTTCTTGCCGCGCACCCGGCTGTTGGAGCCCAGGCCGTAATTGGCCATTTCGTAACCCCACTCCGCTTCGGCATCCTTCAACGGCCAGTCTTGCGCCCTGCCCAGGTGCAGAGCCTCTGCAATGGCGTTGCTCATGTCGAGGAACGAGGCTTCGCCGCTTTCGACGAAGTAGAAGGTGCCCGCCGGACTCTTTTCCAGGGCCAGCGCATACAGCTCGACCACGTCATTGATGTGCACGTTGGACCAGATGTTGCCGCCGGTGCCGACGTGACGAACCACGCCACTTTTGCGTGCCTGCTTGACCAGACGCGGCAGCTGCACGCTGTCACGATCGACGCCCAGGCTGTGGCCGTAAATCAGCGTGTTGCACAGCACCGCCGAACGCACGCCCTCTTTGGCTGCGGCGATCACCAGATCGTCAATGGCCACGCGCGCGGCCTTGTCCGGCGTCGCAGCGGGCAACTGGCCTTCGTAGTAGACCTCGTCGGTGCCTTTGCCGCCGGAGGCATCACCGACGATGCTCGAACCGCTGGTGTGCAGAAACGGCTTGTTCGAGCCCTTCAACCCCTCGATCAGCGCCTCGACCGCTCCCCGGTGATCGCTGCTGGCGGCGTTGATCACGCCATCGGCTTTACGGGCTTGCTCGATCAGCAGGGCGGTGTCATCCAGCGTCCCGATCACCGGGACGATGCCGAGCGCGTCCAGCTCGTCCGCCTGCTCGGCGCTGCGCACCAGCCCGGTAACGTGATGACCTTTCTTGACCAGGCCGGTTGCGATGGAGCCACCGATAAAACCTGCGGCGCCGGTTATGAAGATGTTCATGAGAGGACTCCTGCTGAGTAAGTGATGGACTCAGTATCGGCGCGTGATTCATTACGAAAAAGGCAGGTCAGGCCAAATGACTATTGCCTGCAGATCACGAATAACACTCAGCCATCGGGCGCCGTTCGCTTCCGGTATGCACTGCCCATCCTGCAGGCACTGCAAATCCTGTAGGAGCTGCCGGAGGTTACGACGGCGGCGAAAGCGGCCTTTCTGACACACCGCATCCGCCACCATCGCCACCTCCGACAGCGCCCACAGTGCTCATCGATCCGGCTGGAGAATCGGGACAGGTGTCACTCGCTCCCGCCGCAGGTTCAGCGCCAGCACGCTACTCAGTACCACCAACGACCCCACGATCACCATTGCCGAGGGCATTTCACCCAGCAGCACCGAGGCAATGGCGATCGCCATGGGCGGGGTCAGATACAGGCTCATCGACGCGCGGCTGACGTCCATGTGTTTGAGCACATACGCCCACGCCAGGTACGCCAGCGCACTGGGGAAAAACCCCAAAACTCCCACAGCGATGTTCACCCGTAACGGCGCATTGACGATTTCGCCCATGAGCCCGGGCAGGTAAATCAATAAGAAAAACGTCCCTGCCCAGACGGTGTAACAGACCATGGTCAGGCCGTCATAACGGTGGCTGTAACGCTTTTGCAGCGAGAAATACACGCTCCAGGAAAACGCCGCGAGCAAGACCAGCAGCCCGCGCACATCAATGTGCCCAAACCCACGGTCACCGGTGATGACAATCGCGACGCCCACCAGCCCCCACGCCACGCAGGTCCAGCGCCAGGCGCTGACGCGTTCCTTGAACACAAAGTGTGCGAGCAAGGCGGTGAACAGCGGCATTGATTGAATCAACACGCTGGACGCGCCCGCCGTGACGCCGGCTTGGCCGAAGTTCAGCGCAATGTGGTGCAGGCTGACGGCGAAGAAGCCGAGCACACCCAGCAGCGGAAGGTCTTTAAGGCGCGGCAGGGAGATGCGCAGTGAAGAGGCGATGATCGCCATGAAGACCGAAGCAATGATAAAGCGCAGCAGGGCCAGATGGCCGGGGTCATACCCCTGCAAGCCGATGCGAATTCCGGTCGGCGAAAAGCCCCAGCAGGCCACCACGAAAAACGTCGCCAGCGCCACTTTGAGCCCCTGCCAACGCACACCCGAACCGTCAGAACCGCTCACGCCTGCAACCGGTTCACTCACCACGTTCATGTCGATGCTCCCGTCCGCGAGCGTTTTGCCCGCGCTTGGCTGAGAGTATCGAAACAACCTATGCTCACCACAACCGAACAATAATGACTCAACCATTCACTTTAGGTGATGCATGGAACTGGCCCAGATTCGTATGTTCAAGACCGTCGCCGACACCGGCAGCATCGCGCGTGCCGCCGAGGTGCTGCACTGCGTACCGTCGAACATCACCGCGCGCATCAAAGCGCTGGAAAGCGAACTGGGGACCGAATTGTTTTTCCGCCATGGTCGCGGGCTGCGCATCAGCCCGGCGGGGGAAATCTTCCTGACGTACGCGGGCCGCATGCTCAGCCTCGCCGAAGAAGCCAAGCGCGCGGTGCACCCGGATGCCGCGCCGTCCGGGCCGTTGCGCATCGGCGCCATCGAATCGTCCGCCACGTCACGCTTGCCTCGATTGCTTGCACGCTTTCACGCGCGTTACCCGGACGTGTCACTTGAATTGACCACCGGCACAGGCCCGCAATTGCTGGAGGCCACGGTGAACCACAAGCTCGACGGCGCGATTGTCGCCATCGACGTCAAACGGCCACGGCTTAAGCGAACGTCGATGTACCGCGAGGACCTGGTGTTGATTGCCGCCGAATCCCTGGGACCGATTCGCAGCGCGGCGGACCTGCAAGGCAAGTCGATTTTCATGTGGCCGGAGGGTTGCCCTTATCGCGCGGCGCTCGAACGCTGGTTGCTGAACAACGGGCAGACCCAGCCGATCATCAGCATCGCCAGCTACGGCACCATCGTCGGTTGTGTCAGTGCCGGCGCGGGCGTCGCGCTGGTGCCCAAGGGCGTGTTCGAGCAATACCACAAAGGCTCGGGCTGGGTCGGTTACGAATTCTCGGAGCTGACCTCCATCGACAACCTGTTCTACTGGCACGAAAACGCCGAGCATCACCCCGCACGTGAAGCGTTCGTGGAGATGTTGAGGGCGGAGTTCAGTGGGATTTGAAGCGCATGACCGCCGGTTCAAGTCGCTCTGATGCAGACCTGTGGGAGCGAATTCATTCGCGAGATGGCCGTGAAGTCGACAGAGACATGTCGACCATGCCGACCAATCGCGAATGAATTCGCTCCCACAGGATCGCGTTTGCCCCGCCCTGTCTCGACGAAACCTTACGCCGCATAATTCGCCAGCTTCTGCTGAATGAAATCCAGAAAACACTGAATCCTCAGCGCCAGTTGCGAGTTGCGGTAATACACCGCGTGAATCGGCTGGCGATAGCCGCTGTTGGCGTGCGGCAGAATGACCTTCAGGCGTCCCGAGCGGATGTCCTCGTGGGTCATGAAGTGCGACAGGCAGACGATGCCCTCGCCTGCCAAGGCCAACTGGCGCAACGTTTCGCCGCTGGACGCGGACACGGTCGGGTGAATGAACAGGCGATCGCCATCCCCATGGCGCAACGGCCAGTGGTTCAACGTTTCGGTCTGGGTGAACCCCAACAAGGAATGTCCGCTCAACGCTTCAACGGTCCTGGGCGTGCCGTGTTCCTTCAGGTAATCGGGACTGGCGAGGATGTTCAACGGGCTGGTGCCCAGAGAACGCGCGTGCAGCGTCGAGTCCGCCAGCGTGCCGATGCGTATCGCCACGTCCGTGCTTTGTTCCAGCAGGTCGATGATCAGGTCGTTGCTGTTCAGTTCCAGCTGAATGTCCGGGTACAACGACCGGAACTCAGCCACGTACGGGACGATGGAATGCAGCATGAACGGTGACGCCGCGTTTATCCGCAACCGCCCGGAGGGCGTCTGCTGCCGATGCGACATGCGCTCTTCCAGCTCTTCCATCTGCCCCAGGATCTGCTTGGCCCGTTCCAGGAAAAACTTGCCTTCCTCGGTCAGGTCCATGCGGCGTGTCGTGCGGTTGATCAGCGTGGTGTCGAGCTTGGCCTCCAGTCGCGACAAGGTGCGACTGATGGCCGAAGGCGTCTGGCCAATCTGCTCGGCAGCGGCCGAAATAGAGCCGCTTTCGATAACCGACACGAACACCTGTAACTCATCGGATCTGGCTTTCACTGTTGTCCTCCGCTCAAAACTGCCTGCAGATTAGCCTCGTTTTTCGCAAAAGCCACGCGACGCATGACATCCCTTTCAGCGCGCTAGATTCACGCCACTCCCATCAAACCGAAACCGTCAAAGAAGCAGTTCTGCGGCCGGACAGGCCTGAACTTGGCATCGTAGACCTGGTGACGCTGCGTCGAATCAGACCCCGAAGACCGAGGCCAGATGCGCCTCGTAGCGTTTCACGTCGGCTTCGATGTTCGGCACTTTCATCACGTCCACGGCTAGAAAGGTCGGCAGACCGGTCATGCCCAGGAACTGATTCGCCTTGTGGAACGGGAAGTAGACCGCGTCCACGCCCTTGGCTTCGAAGAAATCGGTCGGGTCGTCGAAGGCTTGCTGCGGTGCATTCCAGGTCGCGGAAATCATGTACTGCTTGCCCTGCAACAAACCACCGCTGCCGTACTTCTGCGAGTGGTCGGAGCGGGTACGGCCATCGTTTGCGTACAGGCTGCCATGGCCTTCGGTGAACACCTCGTCGATGTACTTTTTCACAGTCCACGGCGCGCCCATCCACCAGCCCGGCATCTGCCAGACGATGACGTCAGCCCAGAGAAATTTCTGCACTTCTTCGGCGACGTCGTAACCACCGTCGATGAAGGTCTGCTTTACATCAAAGCCGGCGCGGTCGGTGAAGGCCAACGCAGCATCATGCAACGTGGCGTTGTAACGACCTTCCGAGTGAGCGAATTGTTTGCCGCCGTTGATGAACAGGATTTTTTTCATTGAAAGCCTCGTCGTGGCCCGGCCGTCAGCCCTCACCGAAGAGGATTGCGTTCGAGCGTCAGTAATAAGAGAGGGGGAATAGGGATGGGCAGCAGGATATCGATTCGACGGGGCTGAAATAAGCAGGGCTGAGGCAAAAAACATTTGCCATAAACGCACGAATCAATACGGCATTGTTGACTTTTAATACGCTCTTGGCATTTAACCGCTGATTAACAGATGCAGGCCCAACAGGGCCATTCCAGTGAAAAAAACGCGCTTGAACAGCGAGGCGCTGATGCGCTGACGTAGCCACTGGCCGAGCATCATGCCGATCAGCGCAGGGACCACTGCCAACAGCGAGGCGCTCATTTGCGCGCCGCCCAGTGCGCCGTTCCAGAACAGCCCGGCGCCCAACGCCAGGCTGGACACCGTGAAAGACAGGCCCAGCGCCTGCACCAGTTGATTGCGATCCAGTCCCAGCCCTTGGATATAAGGCACGGCGGGAATCACGAACACGCCGGTGGCCGAGGTGATGAGTCCGGTGATCAAGCCGCACAGCGGGCCCAGCCAGGGCTCAGCACGAGGTGGCACTTTCAGCGGCGGCAGGAACAGGCCGCACAGTGCATAAACGAGCAGCGCGCCACCGAGTGCACGCCCCATCGAATGCGCACCGCCCATTCCCAATCCATACGACCCCAGCCCAGTCCCCACCGCGATCATGACCAGCAACGGCCACAACCGCTTGAGGGAACTGCGCAAGTGCCCGCCCGCCGCCAGTTGCCAGACATTGGTGAAGGTCGAAGGAATCAACAGCAACGCGGCAGCCTGTGTCGGTAACATAGCCATGCCCAGTAGCCCCATGGCGACCGTGGGCAGGCCCATACCGATCACACCCTTGACGGTGCCCGCCAGCAGGAAGGCGACCAACACCAGAATAGTCAGGCCCCAGCCGATGTTTTGGTACAGCGAGAAAAAGGTCGTCATCGGCGCATCCTGCGCCGGTCCGCCGGGTTTGAAAATCTGCGATATATTGAGTCAGCCTTCGCTTTTAACAGAACCTCGTGCTTGTGCTGCACCTTCGAGTGACGTTCCCACCGGGTTCAATGTTTGTCCGTGATTTCGCGCGCCTTTCCTGAGCAGCAAACCCATGCACTTCGACCTGATCGACCTGAAGCTTTTCCTCAACGTGACCGCAGCCGGCAACATCACGGCCGGCGCCGCGCACAGTCATCTGTCTCTGGCCTCGGCCAGCGCACGGATTCGAGGGCTGGAATCTTCACTGGGCATCGCGCTGCTCGAACGTGGCCGACGCGGGGTCACACCGACCGCCGCTGGCAAGGCCCTGACTCAGCATGCACGCTTGATCCTGCAGCAGGTCGAACGCCTGCAGGCTGACCTCACCGACTACGCGCAAGGCTTTAAGGGCCAGATCCGCTTGCTGTGCAACACATCTGCCCTGAGCGAGCACCTGCCTGAACGTCTGGCCGACTTTCTTGCCAGTCATCCCAACATCGACATCCATCTGGAAGAACACCCCAGCCTGCGCATTCTGCATGCGGTGCGTCATGGCACGGCTGACATCGGCATCATTTCCGACGCCGTCGACGCCAGCGACCTGCAAACCGTACCGTTCTGCACTGACCCGCTGACGCTGATCATGCCGTCGAATCATCCACTGGCGGGTCACGACAGCCTGCGTTTCAGTCAGACGCTGCATCACGAGTTCGTCGGGCTTGGGGTCAACAATGCCATGGCGATCTACCTCGAAGAACAGGCGCTGCACCTGGGGCGTCGACTGAAAACCCGCGTGCGCGCGGAGAGTTTCGATGGGGTGATGCGCATGGTGGTGCGTGGCGCCGGTCTGGGTGTTGTACCCCAGGCCGCCATCGAACGCTTTCAGCAAGCCGGCCAACTGAAAAGCGTGCCGCTGAGCGACCGCTGGGCCGACCGTACGCTGTTGCTGTGCGCGCCTGATTTCGGGCGACTGCCTGAATACATCAACGCGTTGTTGCGCCACCTGGCCCCGGAAACTGCGTTTATGGGCACACCGATGTCGAGCTCAGACAACTGACGCGACAACGGCACCCCTAAGGTGTGCGAGCGCAACTTTCGCCACCTTTTCTGGAGCTGTCATGAGCAACCCGATCATCGTTCTTCGCGACACCACGCCACTGCCCGTCGTCGACGCCTGCAAATGGGAACGCATCGGCGGCGACCCGCACACGGTCAACCTCAACGCCTACACCAGCGCCGACGGCGAAAAGATCATGGGCACCTGGATCTGCACACCGGGCAAATGGTATGTGGAATACGTGAAGTGGGAATACTGCGACTTCCAGGAAGGCTATTGCATCATCACCCCGGAAGGGAAAGACCCGATTCACCTGAAAGCCGGTGACAAGTTCATCATCGAACCAGGCATGAAAGGCACGTGGGAAGTCGTGGAAACCGTGCGCAAGTATTTCGTGTTTGCCTGATCGGCTGAATCATCAGGGTGGCTGAACCATCGCGTTCGTCCGAAGTGCGGCCCAGACCCTCGTAACCTCCGACTGCTCCTACAGGTTTCGCGTCGTTCCGGTGCCTCGCGGATGACATCAAGCCTGTAGGAACGAGCTTGGTCTGGGCGACATCCTGAAGAAAACAGTGGGTCAGTGCCATCGGCAGTGACTGACCCACCACGCGTCAACGCATGACTCTGTCCAGATGCTCTAGCGGCAGCGCCCGCTGCATGTAGTCCAGCCCGGTCAGTTGATCCAGTTCCGCCAACACCATCGAGATCTGCTTATAGGCCGCGCGGAACAACGAGCTGCCCAGGCTGACCCGCTGAATACCGGCCGCTCGCAAACGGTCAATGGTCATGCGCGGTGCCGGCAGGACGTTGAGCGGTTTGAACAGCTCGCTCTGCACGGTCTTCAGGTCTTCCATGCTGCGCAGCCCTGGCGCGAACAGACAATCGGCGCCCGCCGCTTCAAAAGCCGCCAGTCGCTTGATGACTTCACTCAGTGAATAGTCGTGCTGCCCAAGCAGGTAGTCGGTGCGTGCGGTCACGACGAAGTTGGGGTTGCGGGTGCGCACCGCTTCACACGCCGCGCCGACCCGTTCGCAGGCTTGCTCGACATTGAAGAAGACCGGCGCTTTCGGGTCGCTGTAATCAGCGATGTCCTCGATGGACGCCCCACCGCAGCCGATGTCCGAGATGCGTCGGAAATTGCTCTCCACCCCTTCCGGCGTTCTTGCCAGACCGTTTTCAAGGTCCGCGCTCACCGGGATCTGGACCGCGCGCACGATGCGGTCCAGTGCCTCGAACTTCATTTCGTCGTCCATGGCTGGCGACGAGTCGCGGTACCCTCGCATAAAGGCAATGCCCGCGCTGGTCGTCCCCACACTCGGATAACCCAATTGCTCAATCAGACGCGCACTCCCCTCGCACCACGCGTTGGGCATCACGAAAAGTGGGCTGTCAGGCCGGTGTAAGTCGTTGAATCGTTTGCTCGCATTCATGGATAAATTCCCCCTGAACGCAAGATTAAGGGCCGGGCCGTTTATTACCCATTCAGAAAAAATTAATCCGTTTAAAAAAACGTGAACAGACAGGGGCCGGGGATCGTGAAAGTCTTGCCCCACCTAACGCCCTGGACGCCTTTCCATGAAACGGACTGCAACCGCTTTATTGCTTTCACTCGCCTGTACATTGACGTTTGCCGCACAAGTCGAACCCGTCAAAACATCAACTTCCCTCTCCACGGAAAGTTCGAAACTTCATACGTTAAAACTGCCGGACTCTGCGCTTAATATCGCACTATGGGAAGACAAAGCCCGTGGCCCGCACCGCGCAATGATCAAAGAATCCCAAGTGGTTTTATTTGTTCACGGCGCGACGATTTCCGGCAAGTTGTCCGCCGGTTATCCCATTGACGGTTATTCCTGGTCTGGCGATGTCGCCAACTCCGGACGTGATGCGTGGGTGGTGGACTTGCCCGGTTATGGCCGCTCCGACGACTACCCCGAGATGCGCAAGCCGGACGCCAGCACCACCACGGATCCGGTGGGCAATGCCAAGAGTCTGGTGCCCGTGCTGGACGCGGCCGTCGACTACATCCTCAAGCAAAGCGGCGCACGGAAACTCACGATCATCGCCACCTCGCGCGGCGCGATTCCCGTGGGCTATTACGTCACCGCACACCCGGAAAAGCTGGACAAGGTGGTCTTCAACTCGCCCATCGTGCGCCGCGACACCATCGACCCGGCCGTCATCAAAGGCCTGTTCGGCAGCGCTGACCGACCGAGCCTGAATTTCTACGAAATCCCCATGGACAAGCGCCTCGCCATGCTCACCGATGATCGGCCGCAAGGCACCGACGTGCAGCTGGAAGACGACTTCATCACGCATTGGCCGAGCGACTCTTTGTCAGAGCGCGGCACCCGACAAGGCACGATTAAAGTACCCGGTGGATTCGCTCAAGACATCTACGACGCCTGGCACGGTACTTATTGGGACCCGGCCAAAGTGACAGTACCCGTGCTCATTACACGCGGTGATTACGACCATGTTTTAACCCCGCGCGAAGACACCGACTGGTTATACAGCCATCTGACTAACGCCCCCAGTAAGCGCTCGGTGTTAATTGATAAAGGCACGCATGCCATGTTGTTTGAAAAGAAGCGTTTTGAACTGTATCGCGAAGTTCAACTTTTCCTCGACGGACCCTATACCCCGCAGACGCTGACCTGCAATTTCTGCGGCGGCCGCAATTAATCAAGGAGCAAGACCATGCTGAAGAAAGCACGCATCGTGACGCTGGAAGGCGTCTTCAACGAGAAAATCTACGACGAACGGGTATCCCGAAGCGGCTGTTTCCTGGGCAACACTGTGCTTGAGCAGGTCGCCAATCAGGCCAAGCTGTCCAACGCGGTGGTCGGTGTGGCAGGCGCAGGCGGCATTGGCGGCGCCGTTGCGCTGGGGCTGGCCCGGTTGGGCGTGCGCCATATCAAGATCGCCGACCCCGATTCTTTCGAGATCAGCAACATCAACCGCCAGTTCGGCGCCTCGGTGAACACCGTCGGCCGCAACAAAGCGCTGGTGGTCGCCGAAGAGGTGCACAAGCTGGCCGGCGACGTGACCATCGAAGTCTTTCCGGAAGGCATCCAGAAACACACTGCCGACGCCTTCGTGGAGAACTGCGACCTGGTGCTCGACCAGATGGACTTCTACAGCATCGGCGAACGCTATGCCCTGCACCGCGCCTACCGCAAATCGGAGAAGTGCAAAGGCATGCTCGCGTCGTCGGTGGTCGGCTGGGGCGCGAACATCTACAAGTTCGAAAAGGACGGGCTGACCCTGGAGGACTTCTACGGGATTCCCGAAGACGTGCAGATGACACCCGACCTCGTCGACAAGCTGGTCAAGCTGCAGGCGTCCTATCAGCCCCGTTTCCCGAGCATCCCGGACATCTACGGCTGGATGCAGGACACCGGCAACGTGCCGATCCTGTCCATCGCGCCCACCGCCTCGCACTACCTGATCCTCTGCCGCTCGACCCTGATGCTCTGCGACCTGGAAGGCGCGCCTTACAGCACACCGCTGCCCGCCATGCCCAAGTACTACTGGTTCGACGGCTCGACCTTCGACAACGGGATCTACGAGTTCAACGGCGAATGGGCCAACCCGGACGAACACCGGAAGCACTTCAACATCGCCTGATGCTCAACGGCCCTCGTACGCGGGGGCCACACCGAGGTATGTGCCTTGAACGCGACAACCCGTCTTCACGAAACACGCGACATTGGTTTGTTCCTCACAGGATCGGGCTTGTGGTTCATCTGCGTGGGCATTCAGAGCATTTTCCTGCCCTGGGTGCTGATCAGCGTTCTTCATGCCTCGCCCTTTCAGTTCGGCGTGGCGCAGATGTGCCTGATGCTCCCGGTGCTGGCGCTGGTGATTTACGGCGGCTACCTGGCGGACCGTCACCCGCTGCGTCGCCTGCTGACGCGCCTCTACCTGATCGCTGCGATGGTTGCGTTGCTGTTCGCGGCCTGGTGCTTTCAAGGTTCGCTGAGCTATCCGATGGTGCTGATCTACTCGCTGCTGTTCGGCGTGCTCTCCGCCTTCTGCGCACCGGCCCGGGAAGCCTGGCTCAACGTGCTCGGCCAGCGGCAGTTGCAGAAAATCGTCACGATCAATATTGGCATCGAGTTCGGTATTCAGGTGGTGGGTTATGCCCTGGGCGGACTGGTCTCCTGGGTCGGCGTCAGCGTGATGTTCCTGCTCCTCGCGGTGCTGTTTCTGACCGCCTCGGTTTCAGTGGCGCGGATCTCCACAACGACCTTGGCCAAGCCGCAGTCGGACCTGCTGACCGAGACCCGCGAGGCGTTTCGCTTCTCGGTGAATCACCCGGTGATCTTTCCGGTGCTGTTGCTCAACGGGCTGATCGGGGTGTTTTTCCTGGGTTCATACTTCGTCGTCATGCCGCTGCACCTGTCTCAACTGCCAGGCTACGACGCTTCTCTGCTGGCGACCGCGAACATCGTGTTCATGGTCGGGCTGATCGCATCCATCGCCACGCTGGTGCTCGCCGGGGGCGTGCAGAGCAAGCAACGCACGCTGATCGTGAGCAGCCTGTTGGCCTCACTTGTCCTGGTCGTCATGCCCTGCGTCTTCAACCGCTGGCTGCTGCTTACGCTGTTGTTTGGCTGGGGGTTTTTGGGCGGCATCGCGCTGAGCATGGGCCAGACCCTGATTCAGGAAAACGCCCCCGCGCGCAACAAGGCGCAAGTGCTGGCGCTGCTGATGCTGTTCTTCATGGGCGGCAACCCGGTTGGATCGTTTCTGCTGGGCACGCTGCTCGAGTACTGGGAAGCCACGTCGGTGGGCGTCATCACCGCGACGGTCATGATCCTGGCCATCGCCGCCATCTCGTACATCTACAAACTCTGGGGTTCGCACTATGACCACATCAACTCTGCCACTTGATTTCCCGGTGCCGACGCGGCGCATCAATCAGGTCTGCATCGCCAGCACCGAAGCGGATCTGGCCAAGGTCCAGGCCATCTGGGAGGAAGTCTACAAAGAAGAACTCGGCTGGCTGGATGAAACCAACACCGACCCACGCAACGATCGCTTTCACGCCGCGTCGGTGTACCTGCTGGCCACCGGCAGCGAAGGCGAACCGGTCGGCGTCATGCGCATGGTGATCGACAGTGTGCAGGGACTGCCGGTGGAGAACTTCATCGACATCACAGCCCTGCGCCACGCCGCGCAGGGCTCGCTGGTCGAGTGCGCAAGGCTGATGGTCCCTGCGCGCTACCGCGATCAAAAGTTCGCGGCCTATCCCCATGGCGTCTTTGCCGCGCTGGTGAAAGCCGCGCTGCATCATTGCCTCAAGGAGAAGAACTACAACGTGCTTGCCAACTGCTTCCTCGACACCCGGACCACGCCCATCAAGGCGCTGGTGCAGATGGGCTTCAAGGACCTGAATATCCGCTTTCGCGATGAGCTCAAAGAGGCCTCGGAATGCACGGTCCTGCACCTGGACATCAAAGACATGCTGTCGATCTTTTATGGCCAGGACAACGGGCTGGGCAACTACATCATGATGCGCAATGCAGGCTGACGCGCTGCACAGGACGGAACCTATGAACACCTCGACCTCCATCTACCAGCTTGAATCCAACGTACGTTCCTATTGCCGGGACTGCGACGTGATATTCGCCACCGGCCGCGGCGCAACCCTGACCGATGTCCATGGACTGAGCTATGTCGACTTCTTTGCCGGCGCGGGTTCCCTGAACTACGGGCACAACAACCCGCACCTGAAAAAACAGCTGCTGGCGTACATCGAGCAGGACGGCGTGACCAACACGCTGGACTTTCACAGCGACGCAAAATCCCGGTTCATCGAGCGCTTCGAGCAGGTGATCCTCAAGCCGCGCGGCCTGCACTACAAACTGCAATTCACCGGCCCGACCGGAACAAATGCCGTGGAAGCCGCGTTGAAGCTGGCGCGCAAAGCCACCGGCCGATCCACTGTCGCAGCGTTTACCCACGCGTTTCACGGCGTCTCGCTCGGCGCACTGGCCGCGACCGCCAACGCCGATAAGCGCGGCGCAGGCGGCGTGGAATTGTCGAACGTGGTGCGCCTGCCGTACGACGGTTTCTTCGGCCCGGACATCGACAGCGCCGACATCATCGCAACCCTCTACAGCACCGCTGGCAGCGGGTATGAAAAACCGGCGGCGATCATCCTCGAAACCGTTCAAGGCGAAGGGGGTTTGAACTGCGCCTCGACGCACTGGCTAAAACGAATCGAGCAGCTGTGCAAAGACCTCGGTGCGCTGTTGATCATCGATGACATTCAGGCAGGTTGCGGGCGCACCGGCAGCTTTTTCAGCTTCGAGCCCGCGGGCATCTCGCCGGACATTGTCTGCCTGTCGAAATCCATCAGCGGTTACGGACTGCCCATGTCACTGGTGCTGATCAAACCCGAGCACGACTGTTGGGCGCCCGGCGAACACAACGGCACGTTTCGTGGCAGCAACCCGGCATTCGTCACGGCCTGCGCGGCACTGGATTACTGGCAGGACACCCGGCTGCAAGACACCATCGGCGTGTACTCGCGGCTAATCCGCACGGCATTGGAAACGCTGGTTGCGCAGACCTCGCCCGGCACCGCGCAGGTCGTGGGACGGGGCCTGTTCATGGGCCTGAAATTCAGTGACCCCGACACCGCCAGCCGACTCGTCAGCGCCTGCCTCGAACAAGGGCTGCTGGTGGAAACCTGCGGTCCGCAAAGCGAGGTGCTGAAGCTGATGCCACCTCTGACCATCGACGCCCACACCCTGACCCTGGGTCTGGAAAAGCTGCAGCAGGCCTGCCTGAATGTCCTCTGCGTCCCTACACCGACTGCCACCGCCCTGCGAGGGATCGCTTGATGAACAACATGACCCAACGCTTCGACATGCCGTACGCCCATCAGAACGACAGCGACTTCATCCTTCAGGAACTCGCGCAACTGAAAGAGGAGATGATCGACCAGATCTCGCGGCATCCGTTTCTGATCGAATGCCGCAACGGACTGGCGTCGCTCGACCGGCTGAAAGCCTTCATGGTGCAGCAGGGCAAGTACAGCCGGCATTTCACGCGCTACATCTGTCAGTTGATGGCCAACCTGGAGTCCAACGAAGACATTCTGCACCTGCTCGACAACCTGTTTGAGGAGATGGGATTTGGCGAGGTCAGCGAACCGCCTCATTCACAGATTTACCGCGACATGCTGCTCAACTTCGACCTGCAACTGGACGCCTTCCCGGCGCGGCCTTCGACGCAGCGCCTGATCAACACGATGATGAATTTCTGCAAGCAGCCGGAGGGCGTTTATGGGCTGTCCGCGCTGTGCCTGGGCGCAGAAGCCATCGTGCCGTCGCTCTACAGCGACATCGTCACCGGTCTGGTCAAACAGGGTGTCGCCCTTGAGGACTTGAAGTTCTTCACCCTGCACATCGAATGCGACGACGGCCATGCCGACACCCTGCTGGCTATTCTTTCGCGATTGATCATCGAAAAGCCGACGCTGTTCGAAGTGGTCAGGCACGCCGCGTTCCTGATGATTCAGGCACGCCTCGAATTCCTCGACGACATGTGAGAGACGATCATGACCCAACACAGATTTCTGTCGAGCCCCATCCCGTCCAGCCTTGAGTCACTGGACCGGCATGAACGCCTGTTGCACGAGTCGGTACGCGAATCGGGACGGCTCAAGCTGAACGCCTCCCGGATCAATTCGCGCAAACCCGAGGTGCACCCTGTGAGCCTGCCGGCCAGGACGATGAACATGAGCGTGGGCATCTTGCGCCCGTTGCAGGGTTCAGACTTGCAGCGCCACAACTACGAAACGCTGATGTACATCACTTCCGGATCGGGTTTTTCACTGATCGGCGAAACCCACGTCGCCTGGACGGCGGGTGATGCGATCTACATTCCGGTCTGGCAATGGCATAAACACGTGAACACCAGTGAAACGGCAGAAGCGACCTACCTCGCGTGTGAAAACACCCCTCTGTTACAGACATTGGGCATCGCGTTGCGAGAGCAAGGCTGACCCCTTTTCAGTTGCTTCTCATTTGCACCGTTCAGGCCGGTTAATACGGCCTGTTCGTGCATGTGCGCGCGTTGTTCTTGAATGGTATTTACGCGACGAATGTCATGTTTTCCCACCTTGCTAGCACTTGCACATCACCGGGTAAACGGCTCACCATGAGCGCGTTTACAGACACGGCCAAACGCACGGCGCAGACCGGCGCGATCATTCAAGCCACCACAAGAAAACGCGGGTAATGGACTGATTTCAACCGCCAAGGATCAGCCATTCCAGGAAAAACAGCATGTCTCGAATTTTCGATGTTGATACCAACCTCTGGCGCACCTTCAAATCGGTCAGCGAAACCCGCAGCATCACTCGGTCATCCGCCGCCCTTTGCAAGACGCCACCGGCCATCAGCATGCAAATCAAAAAGCTGGAAGAGCTGCTCGATCTGCAGCTTTTCGTGCGCGGCGATCACGGTTTCAGACTGACGCCGATTGGCGAAGAAGTGCTGATGACCGCCGAAAAAATCCTGACCATGAACGACAACCTGTTCAGGCTCAAGGACAAGGTCAATGCCTACGAACTGCGTCTGGGCCTGCCCGACGACTACTCGCTGTTCTTTCTGCACGACATCATCCGTTCGCTGAACTCGATGGAACCGACCATTCACCTCAACGTGACCTGCAAGACGTCGCTGCTGCTGATGACCGACATCGAACACGGCAACCTCGACATGGCGATCATCGCCACGCCCGAAGGTCAACTCGTGGCCAACTCGGAACACATTCGCTATGAAGCATTGAGCTGGATCGGTGAAGAAGAGTTGATGCAGCCGGGCCAGCCCTTGCCCCTGGTGCACTTCCCGGAAGGCTGCATCTGTCGCGAGATCTCGGTCAATGCGTTGAGGATGGCGGGCATCGAGGCGCGCGTGAGCTTTACCTCTGACTCCAACTTTTCAGTGTTCAATGCGATCAATGCCGGCGCAGGCATCGGCGTCAGCGAACGCTCGCTGATTCCCAAAAAAACGCCCGTGATCGACAGCTCGCTGTTGCCTGAACTGCCGCGCATTGAAATGAGCACCGTGGCGAACTACGAGCGCATTCCGAAACACACCCTGTCGCAGGTGTCCGCGAAGATCAAAGCGTGCATCAATGCCAGTTGCGACCAGCTCGTCTCGAACAGGCAGCACAGCGAACCGTTGATGAGACAGAGCCTGTTCTGATCCCGCCTTTTGCGTCTTATTTAGACGATCTGTCGCATAGTGGCGACTTTCAGACGCCGAAAAGCAGGGCGCCGGGCATAACATGGGAACCATCACAAGGGCTCAACCGATTGACGGGCTCTTGTCCTTATCGCCCAAGGCTGTCGTCTACCAGCCGCCCCGGAGCTTAATGATCATGTCTGAAGTCACTCTCTACACCACCAACACCTGCCCGTATTGCGCTGCCGCGAAGAGCCTGCTCAAGGCCAAGGGCGTGAGCTACAACGAGATCAGCGTCCAGACCTCAGTGGAACAGCGCACCATCATGATGGAGCGCAGCGGTCGTCGCACCGTGCCGCAGATCTTCATCGGCGAGCGCCACATCGGCGGTTTCGACGACATGGCCCTGCTGCAACAGAGAGGCGAGCTGGACGCGCTGCTGGCGGGTTAAGCATCGTCGTTTCAGACGCCTCGACCACCCTGTGGGAGCGAGTTCATTCGCGATCAATGGCACATGCGACGCACCTTTGTTGCCTGACGCCGTTTCGCGAATGAATGCGCTCACACAGTTGTTCTGCTGAGCCGCGACTTCACGCAGGTTTCCATTTCTGCCAAGTCCACTTGCCATTTGAAACATTTCCCCTCGGGGCGGTTTTTCCTAGGATCCTTCGACGTCGTCGACGCCTGGTTCGCCAGCAATCCACGTATACGAAGGGAACTGCACATGTCTGATGCAACTGAGCGTCTGTGGGGGGCGCGTTTCAAATCCGGTCCTGCGCCAGCGATGGCCAACCTGTCACGCTCGCCCGCTATCTATTTCCGCATGACGCCTTATGACGTCGCGGGGTGCAAGGCGCACGCCCATGAGCTTGAGCGGGCCGGCCTGCTGGATGCCGACGAAACCCGGCGCATCATCGCAGCGCTGCAGTCGATCGACGAAGATTTTGCCGCAGGCAAGGTTCACCCCATTCCGGCGGACGAAGACGCTCACACCTTTATCGAGCGCCTGTTGACCGAACGCCTGGGCGCGTTGGGCGGCAAGCTGCGCGCCGGTCGTTCACGCAACGACCAGACCGCCAACGACATGCGCCTGTTTCTGCGCGATCAGATTCGTGTTCTGACGCTGTCGATTCTCGATCTGCAAAAGGCCCTGGTGGGTCAGGCCGAGCAGCACATCAACACCGTCGCGCCCGGTTTCACCCACCTGCAACAGGCCCAGCCCATCGTCTTCGCCCATCACCTGATGGCGCACGCACAAGCGATTCATCGTGACATCCAGCGTTTGCAGGATTGGGACAATCGCTTCAACCTCTCGCCCTTGGGCGCGGCGGCAATGGCCGGTTCGGCCATTGCACGGGACCTGCAAAGCTCAGCCGCTGAACTGGGTTATGCCGGTCCGTGCGAGAACTCCATCGATGCCGTGGCCAGCCGCGATCACGTGGCCGAATTCCTGTTCTGCGCCAGCATGCTGGGCATCAACATTTCGCGCATGGCCGAGGAGTTCTGCCTGTGGACCTCGCGCCAGTTCCGCTGGGTCGAACTCGATGACGCCTACGCCACCGGCAGCTCGATCATGCCGCAAAAGAAAAACCCCGACATCGCCGAGCTGGCGCGGGGCAAGTCCGGTCGTTTGATCGGTTCGCTGACGGCCATTCTGTCGGTGCTCAAGGCGCAACCGCTGTCGTATAACCGCGACCTGAGCGAAGACAAACACGCCATTTTCGATGCGATGGACACGCTGAATCTGGTGCTGCCCGCCTTTGCCGGCATGGTCCAGACCATGACCGTACGCACCGACGAACTGCTGCGTCAGGCCCCGTTGGGTTTCACCCTCGCCACCGAGGTCGCTGACTGGCTGGCCGTGCGCGGCGTGCCGTTCAAGGAAGCCCACGAGATCACCGGGCAATTGGTGCAACTGTGCGAAGCGCAGGACATCGGGCTGGAAGAGTTGACACCGGCCATGCTGGCGCAGACCGACGCGCGCTTGACGCCTGAGGTGCTGGAAAGCCTGACGCTGGACGCCGCACTGGCTGCCCGAAGCGGTTGGGGCGGGACCGCGCCTGTTCGCGTGGTCGAGCAGATCGCGCGGTTCAAGCAGCAGATGGTGGCGCAAGAGCAGTGGGCCAATGACTACAACGGCCCTCGGGGTGGATAAGCGCAATTCGATGTGACCTTTTTTGTAGGAGCACGCTTGCCCGCGATTGCAGTGTGTCAGCCGACATTTAGGTGGCTGGACGAACGCAATCGCGGGCAAGCGCGCTCCTACACTTGGGTCGTGCGCCTATTCCTTCTTCCGATACCCCTCAACCACCGCCGAGAAATCCTTGCCGCCGTCACCACGCAAACTCATCGCCTGATACAGCTGTTGCGCCACGGCGCCCATGACCACCGGCTGATGCGCCACCCGTGCGGCCTCGGTCGCCAGCCCCAGATCCTTAAGCATCAGCTCGGCGCCAAACCCTCCGGTATACCCGCGCGACGCGGGTGCGGTTTCGACGATGCCCGGCCACGGGTTGTACATTTCCGAGCTCCAGCAACGGCCGGTCGAACTGTTGATGATGTTCGCCAGAATCGCCGTGTCGATCCCCAGGCGGTCACCCAATGCCATGGCCTCAGCGACACCGATCATGGAAATCCCCAGGAGCATGTTGTTGCAGATCTTGGCGATCTGTCCCGTACCGACATCACCGCAATGGACGATGTTGCGCCCCATCTGCGCGAGGATCGGTCTGAGCACCGTGAAGTGCTCAAGGCTCGCGCCGACCATGAACGTCAGCGTCCCGGCCTGTGCGCCACCCGTTCCGCCAGACACCGGCGCGTCGCCGACCACCACCCCTTTTTGAGCCGCCGCAGCGGCCACGTCACGAATGGTTTGCGGGTCGATGGTGCTGCAATCCACGGCCGGCACGCCGGGCGTTATCCCGGCCAGCACGCCGTCTTCATTCAGGTAAACCGCACGCACATGGGCAGCGGCGGGCAACATGGTGATTACCAGTTCCGCACCTTCCACGGCGTGTTTGGGCGATTCGCTGATCCGGCTGCCGAGCTCCGCCAGCTCGGCGAGCACCTGTGTGTTGAGGTCGAACAGGTGCAACTGATGACCGGCCCGGATCAAATTCCGCGCCATGGGCGCGCCCATATTGCCCAAGCCGATGAATGCGATTTTCATGGTGTTTTCCCTTTTTCAGATTCAAACCACGGGAGCTTGGAAACAGGCGATTCCTTGTATGAGCGACCGGGGTGGCGGTCCACCTTGCCCGCGATGGGTATCCAGACCCGCTACATCTCTATCGCCTGTCATGTCCATTGGCGGGCAAGCGCGCTCCTACACGTACTGCACGCCCGCGAGTCTCATCAACGCAAATTGATCGTCGTGTTCACCCCGTCATTCACGCTGTCGTCATCGAACCAGCGGCTGGTGACCGTCTTGGTCTGAGTGTAGAACTGCACCACCTGTTTGCCGTAAGGCCCCAGGTCGCCGAGCTTGGAGCCGCGCGAACCGGTGAAGCTGAAAAACGGAACCGGCACCGGAATCGGGATGTTGATGCCCACCTGGCCGATGTCGATTTCGTTCTGGAATTTTCGCGCCGCCGCCCCGCTCTGGGTAAACAGTCCCACACCATTACCAAACGGGTTGGCGTTGACCAGTTCGATCGCCTGATCCAGCGTGTCCACCTCCAGCACCACCAGCACCGGCCCAAAGATTTCCTGAGTGTAGATCTGCATCCGGGTCGTGACGCCGGTAAACAGGGTCGGGCCGACGAAGTTGCCCTCCTCGTAACCTGCCACCTTGATCCCGCGCCCGTCCAGTTCGAGCGTTGCCCCTTCTTTCACGCCGCTTTCGATCAGGTCGAGAATTCGCTGTTTGGCGCGCTTGGAAATGACCGGCCCGACATCGGTGCCCGGCTCGTTACCTGCGTTGACCGTGAGCTTCTGCGCCAACGCCTTCAGGTCTGGAATCCACTGCTTCGATGCGCCGACCATCACCACCACCGAGGTCGCCATGCAACGCTGACCGGCCGCGCCAAACCCGGCGCCAACCAAGGCGTTGAGCGTCTGCTCGCGATTGGCATCGGGCAGGACCACCGCGTGGTTCTTGGCACCCATCATCGATTGCACGCGCTTGCCGTGCTTGCCGGCGAGATCATAGACATGGGTGCCCACTGCGGTGGAACCGACGAAGGATACGGCCTTGATGTCCTTGTGGGTGCAGATGGCATCGACCACGTCCTTGCCGCCATGCACCACGTTCAGCACACCCGCCGGCACGCCCGCCTCGACGGCGAGTTCCACCAACAGCATGGTCGACATCGGGTCTTGCTCGGAGGGTTTGAGCACGAAGGTGTTGCCACAGGCGATGGCCATCGGGAACATCCACAGCGGAATCATCGCCGGGAAGTTGAACGGCGTGATGCCCGCGCAAACGCCGATGGGCTGACGCAATGTGTAAGTGTCGACGCCACCCGCCACATTCTCGGCGAACTCGCCCATTTGCAGGGTGCCGATGGAGCACGCGTGCTCGACCACTTCCAGGCCCCGGAAAATATCGCCTTCAGCGTCGGCAATGGTCTTGCCCTGCTCGGCACTGAGGACCACGGCGATGCGTTTGGAGTGTTCACGAATCAATGCCTGCAGCTTGAGCATGATGCGCATGCGCGCGCCAATCGGCGTGTCACGCCAGGTCTTGAAGGCCCTTTGAGCGGCGGCAACGGCGGCGTCGACTTCGGCGGTGGTCGCGAACGGGACCTTGGCCAGCACCTCCTGAGTCGCGGGGTTGATCACGTCCAGCCACTCGCGGGTCTGCGATTCCTCCCACTCGCCATCGATCAACAGTTTGACGTGGGCCACTGTGGTGGTGTTTTTGTTCAGTGAGACGTTCATTTCGATGTTCTCCATTCGAAGCGGCGCGGCTGCGAGGGCGCGCCGGGGATTCAATGTTCAGCCCGCGTGGTGTCTCGCCGGATCGCGCTTCATCAGCGCCGTGCAGACCAACGCAATCAGCGCCATGCCAATCAGGTAAACGATCACGTAGTGCGGGTTGCCGCCGCCCATGGCCAGCAGTTGCGTGGCGATCATCGGCGCGAAACCACCGCCCAGCACGCCCGCCAGTTGCACCGAGACCGAGATGCCGCTGTAGCGGATTTCTGCCGGGAATTGCCGGGCGAAGAGCAGCGATTCGGGCGCATACAGGATCGGGAACACCACGCCCACCGCGAGCACCATCGCCCACCAGACCAAGACCGGGTCGCGGGTGCCGAGCATGGCGAAGAAGGGGTAAACGAACGCGCACAGCAGCAACAGGCCCACGAAATACAGGCGCTTCTGCCCAACCCGGTCGGAGATGTGCCCGCACAGCGGCATGGTCACCAGCGACAGCGCAGCACCCGCTGTTATAGCGCCCAGCACATCGGCGCGCGGGATCTGCAACTGGTTGGCGGCATAGGCCAGGGCGAACGTCACCGACATATAGAACCAGGCGTTCTCGGCCGTGCGGGCGCCAATGATCGTCAGGGTCTCTCTGGGGTGATCGCGCAAGACCTTGAACAGCGGGACTTTGACCGCGACGTTGTCCTTTTTCAGCTTCTCGAAATCAGGCGATTCCGGGACTTTCAATCGGATCAGCCAACCCACCCCCAGCAGCACGACGCTGGCCAGAAACGGAATGCGCCAGCCCCAACTGAGCATGTCTTCTTCGGGCAATTTTGCGACCATGGCCATCGCCAGCGACGCCAGCACCAAACCTGCGCCGACACCGGTTTGCGGCAGGCTGCCGTAGAAGCCTTTCTTGCCTTCGGGCGCATGCTCGACCGCCATCAATACCGCCCCGCCCCACTCGCCGCCGACGGCCATGCCCTGCAAAAACCGCATCGCCACCAAGATCACCGCCGCCCAATAGCCGATCTGCTGATACGTGGGAATCAGGCCGATGATGATGGTCGGAATCCCCATGAGCATGAGGGTGAACAGGAGCATGGATTTGCGACCGATCCGGTCGCCAAAGTGGCCGAACACGATCCCGCCCAAAGGCCGACCGAGAAACCCCACGGCATAGGTGGCGAACGCCGCCAGCACACCGATGATCGGGTCCAGCGCGGGAAAGAAGATTTTGTTGAAGATCAGTGCGGCAGCCGTGCCGTAGAGGAAAAAGTCGTACCACTCGATGGTCGTGCCCGCCATGCTCGCAGCACCGGCGAGCCGGTAGGATTTGACTTTGCTGGTCGCGCGGGCGTCGGGTGCACCAGCGTGCGCCGTTATAGCGTTCTTCATAAACTCCTCCGCTTATTTATTGTTGTGCAGGGTGTTATGCGATGTGGGGTGCTGCGGTTCTAAATCGCGTTAGCCTCTCTTGAATGTGTTCACGATCCCGGTGGGAGCCGGCTTGCTGGCGAAAGCCTCATGTCAGATACATCGATGTTGACGGAGCCACCGCATTCGTCCGAACGCGGCCCGCACCAAGCCGGCTCCCACTGGGTATCCATCACGCTCGAAATTCTTGCAGTACGACACGTTGGATTGCGCCATGCTTCGGAGTATAGATGTGCAAACTTCTAATAAGAACGCACATAAAAGCAGGTTCAACATGCAAAAAAACATCACATCCCTGAGCGCTTTGAACTGGGATGACCTGAAGTTTTTTCTTGAAGTAGCCCGCACGCGCAAGGCCAGTCTGGCGGCCAAGCGGCTGGCGGTGGATTACACCACCGTGTCGCGGCGGATCAGTTCGCTGGAGGCATCACTGGGCACACTGCTGTTTGAAAAGTCGCGCAACAACGGCTTTGTGCTTACCGCCGAAGGTCAACGCCTGCTGGGCTCGGCGGAGTCCATCGAAAGCACGTTGCACATCGCCTGCGAGCAGGTCTCCGGCTCCGGTGTCGCGTTGTCGGGTCACGTGCGAATGGGCTGCACCGAAGGGTTCGGCAGCTTCTTCATCACCCCGCAACTGAGCCATTTCACCGACACCTACCCGGCCATTTCGGTGGACATCCTGCCATTGCCGCACTTCATCAGCCTGTCCAAGCGCGAAGCCGATATCGTCATCGCCCTCGAGCGGCCGGAACATGGGCCGTACGTCTGCTGCAAACTGTGCGACTACAACCTGCGGCTGTACGCAACGCAGGAATACCTGGACAACCATGCGCCGATCACCCACGTCGACGATCTGGTCGATCATCCCTTCATCAGCTACGTCGACGACCTGGCGTTCAGCTCGGAGCTTTTGTACCTGAGCAACCTGCTCCCCGGCGCCCACGCGACGCTGCGCAGCACCAGCGTTATCGCCCAATACGTCGCTGCCCTGCAAGGTCGCGCCCTGGCGATCCTGCCGTGTTTTCTGGCCGCACAGGATTCACGGTTGCTGCCGGTGCTGGAAACCGAGGTGAATATTACGCGGCAGTTCTGGATGTACTGCCGGGAGGACCTGCGCAAGCTCAAGCGGATTACCTTGTTGTGGGATTACATCCGCGAGACGACGGAGGCCAATCAGGCGTTTTTGTTGGGTGAAAGCAAGGTGATGACGTTTGTCGACTGATCATCCTGTAGGAGCGTGGCTTGTCCCGCGGTCTGCCCGACACAGCCAAGGTGACTGATTTTACTGCCGCTGCGCGGCAGATCGCGGGACAAGCCACGCTCCTACAAGATCACAGCAGGTCTAGATCGCACCTCGCCACCATAGTTTAGAAATCTCTGAACTATGCATTTGAGGTTTCCTATTCTTTCCGTTCATCGGGCGAACCTAAGATCGGCTTCAATAAAGGAGCCCGTCCAGTAGAGACCCGGCCCGAAGATTGCCTTTTTCTGATGTGACTGCCGCTGTAACCCGTTTCGGCTCGCGCCGTGGCGAAGCTATGTCATGTGTCAGCCGCAAGACGCAATCTTTGAGGACGCTCGATGAAACTGGAAATCTTCCGCACGATGTGGGGCTACACCGCCAGCAAGGCCCAGGCACTGGACGAGCTGCTGGAAGCCGGGTTCGACGGCATGGAAGCGCGTCTGCCGCTGACGCCCGTCGAGCGTGCCGAGTTCGGCGCCTTCCTGCGCGCCAACCACCTGCCTTACATCGCCACGGTGTTCACCGCCTACGACGTCCTGCCCGAACAATCGGCGACCACCGCCGAGCACCTCACCGATCTGGAAAAGAAACTCGCCTGGTCCACTGAGTTGAACCCGCGTTTCGTCAACGTGCTGGCCGGTAATGATCGCTGGCTGTTGCCGCAACAGGTCGATTTCTTCGGCCAGGCCTTGGAGCTGGCGCGCAAGCACGGGCAAATGGTGACCTTCGAAACCCACCGCGCCCGTTCGCTGTTCAACCCGTGGGTCACGCTGGAGCTGATCCGTCAGTTGCCGGACCTGCGTTTCACCAGCGACATCAGCCACTGGGTTGTCACCTGCGAGCGCCTGCTCAACGACCCCGAAGACGACCTCAGTGCGTTCGTCGAGCGCGTTCACCACATTCAGGCCCGTGTCGGCTACGACCAGGGCCCGCAAGTCCCGCACCCCGCCGGGCCCGAGCGCGCCAGGGAGCTGGCCTTCCATCAGCAGCACTGGGAAGCCATCTGGACATCCCAGCAGGCGCGCGGTTACCCGGTCACCACCCTGACCCCGGAATTCGGCGCCGACGGCTATCTGCATCACCTCCCCTTCACCGACGTGCCCGTGGCCGATCTGTGGTCGCTGAACGTGTGGATGGGCAAAACCGAACGTGAACATTTTCAGCGCTTCACCCATACAACAAGCCGATAAGGAGCGTTTCGCCATGCCCGATCAGTCTCAAGCGGCGACACCGAAGGTCGCCAACTTCAACAGCATTCCGGTGGTCGACATCGCCGGTCTGTTCAGCACCGACATCGCCCACCGACAGGCCGTGGCCAACGAACTGGGCAAAGCCGCACGTGAAGTGGGCTTTCTGTACGTCAAGAATCACGGCATCGAACAAGCGTTGATCGACGGGTTGCGCCAGGCCGCCAAGGACCTGTTCGCTCAGTCACTCGAGTACAAGATGCAGCATTACATCGGCACCTCGCGCAGCCACAAAGGCTTCGTGCCCGAGGGCGAAGAGGTCTATGCCAAAGGCAAGCCGGATCACAAGGAAGCCTTCGACATCGGCTTCGAGGTGGGTGACGAAGACCCGCTGGTGATCGCCAAAACGCCGTTGATCGGTGCCAACGAATGGCCCGACCTGCCGGGTTTTCGTCCGGCGGTGGAAGCGTATTACGCCGCCGTATTTGCGCTGGGTCGTCGCCTGTTCGACGGCTTCGCACTGGCTTTGGGCCTGGAAGAAGGCTATTTCGAGGCGATGGTCACCCGTCCGCCGTCCAAGCTGCGCCTGATCCACTACCCCTTCGATGGCGCCGCGCAGGATGCGCCCGGTATTGGTGCACACACCGATTACGAGTGCTTCACCATGCTGCTGGCCGACAAACCCGGCCTTGAGGTGATGAACGATCTGGGCCAATGGATCGATGCCCCTCCGGTGGAAGGCGCATTCGTGGTCAACATCGGCGACATGCTGGAGGTCATGACCGCTGGTACGTTCGTTGCTACGGCTCACCGGGTACGCACCGTCAGCGAAGAGCGTTATTCATTCCCGTTGTTCTTCGCCTGCGATTTCCACACCCAGATCAAGCCGCTTCCGCAGTTTGACAATGGCAGCAAGGAATACGAAGCGATCACCATCGGCGAACACATGTTCGGCCAGGCCCTGCAGACGTATCAGTACCTGCGGCGCAAGGTCGAGAGCGGCGAGCTCAAGCTGTACGAGAAGGCGCGCAAGCCATCGAGCTTCGGCCACTTGAAGAACCAGGCACAGGACGCGTCCTGATGCTCGAGAAGATGTCCAAACACACCGTGCCTTACCTTCCTGACGTGGAGTCACCGACGATGCGCAACACTGTGAACACTGCTGTCCGCTTGACCGTTCTTGCCGCCGCCGTGCTCGGCGCCACTTTTGCCCACGCCGCCACCGTCACGCCTGGCCAGTTCAAGGTCGGGATGGAAATCACCTATCCACCGTTCGAATCCTATGACGAGAAGAAAAACGTCGTCGGTTCCGACCCGGACCTGTCGCGCCTGCTGGCCAAGCACATGGACCTGAAGGCCGAATTCGTCGACACCAAGTTTTCCAGCCTGATCCTGAGCCTGAACGCCGGTCACTACGACGCCATTATCTCGGGCATGTACATCACGCCTGAGCGTCAGACCCAGGCCCAGACCATCGCATATGCCAAGACGGGCGCGGCGATCATGGTCCTCAAAGACAGCACGATTAAACCCAAGGTGCCAGAAGACCTCTGCGGCCTAAAGGTCGGCCTGGAAAAAGGTACCACGTGGGTCGCCCAGTTCAACAAGCTGTCCACCGAGTACTGCGTGCCGAACAACAAGGGCGCGATCTCGGTCAGCGAATTCCCGTCGGCCCCTGAAGTGACCCAGGCGCTGCTGTCCGGCAACGTTCAGGCGCAAGTGGAAATCGACGGCGCTGCGGGCATGATCGCCGAACGCACCAAAGGCCGTGTGGTGGTGAGTACCGAGCACTCGATCTACCAGCAGACTCTGGGCATCTACGTGAAGAAGGGTAACGACGAGCTGTATCAGGCGCTGCTCAAGGCCTTCGACGAAACCAAGAAATCCGGTGAGTACGCAGCGCTGCTGAAAAAGTACAACCTGGAAGAGCCGGGTAACTGAGTGAATGATGGGCGTTCTGACTCGACGCCCATTCCTGTAGGAGCGTGGCTTGTCCCGCGATCGGCTGCGAAGCAGTCGTAAGATCAGCCAGCGCCGTATGACTGACACACCGCGTTCATCGGATTTACGACGACTATGTCGCCGATCGCGGGACAAGCCACGCTCCTACAGGGGACCGCGTTGATAGAGGTTTGCCGCAGGGTTTCGCCCCGCTGAGGTATGTGTATGCAATTCGAATGGTCCTACTTTTTTTCTCTGTTTTCGGTCTCGGACTTCTGGGAATCGTGCATCACCGTGATCGAGCTCAGTGCGCTGGGCTGGTTCATCGGCATGTTGCTGGGTTTCCTGCTGGCCTCGGCCAAGCTCTCGACCGCGCGCTGGATCAGCGTGCCTGCGTCGATTTATATCTGGTTCTTCCGTAGCGTCCCGCTGCTGGTGCTGGTGGTGTTCACCTACAACCTGCCGCAGATGTTCCCGATCACCCGTGATGTGCTGTCCAACCCCTTCTACTCCGGCCTGCTCGCGCTGGTCGTCACGGAAGCGGCGTACATGGCCGAGATCCACCGTGGCGGTCTGATTTCGGTCGCCAAAGGGCAGAAGGAAGCGGGCCGTGCGCTCGGCGTCGGGCTGATTGGCATGCAGCGTCTGATCGTGATTCCTCAGGCGTTTCGTATCTCGCTCCCGACCCTGATCAACGAATACATCACCGTCGTCAAACTCACCTCGCTGGTGTCGGTGATCTCGCTGACCGAACTGCTTACAGTCGGCCAGCGCCTCTACGCGCAGAACTTTTTGGTCATGGAAACGCTGTCCGCCGTGGCCGTGTACTACGTGATGATCGTCACCGTGTTCGGCTGGCTGTTTCACTGGCTTGAGCAGCACCTGGAACTGAACAACCGCAAGCCACAAACCCTGGATGACACCGCGTTGACCCGCTTGCGCGCAACGCTCGTGGCGCAGCCTTCCACTGCTCAGCGTGCCGAGTCAGGCCCTGGCTCGGCGCCCGCCCTGCAACTGCTCAACATCCACAAAAGCTACGGTCAGCATGAAGTGCTCAAAGGCATCAATCTGGACGTCAACGTGGGCCAGGTGATTTCCATCATTGGTCCGTCTGGCTCGGGCAAGACCTCGCTGATCCGCACCGTGAACAGCCTGGAAAGCATCGACAAGGGCGAGATCATTCTCTTCGGCGAAGGCTTTATTCACGCTGGCGACAGCCCGAACGCACCGCAGATTCGTCGGGGTGTGCAGCGCATCGGCATGGTGTTCCAGAACTTCAACCTGTTCCCCCATCGCACCATCCTCGACAACGTGACGCTCGCACCTCGCTACCACGGGCGCGACAAAGCCATCAGCGAACAGCGCGGCTATGCCCTGCTCGACAAGGTCGGCCTGCTGGCGCACGCGCAGAAATACCCGCATCAATTGTCCGGTGGCCAGCAGCAACGCGTCGCCATCGCCCGGGCATTGGCGATGGACCCTCAGATCATGCTGTTCGACGAACCGACCTCGGCCCTTGACCCGGAGCTGGTCGGCGATGTGCTCAAGGTGATCGGCGATCTGGCGAAAGAAGGCATGACCATGCTGATCGTCACCCACGAAATGGACTTCGCGCTGTCGATTTCCGACCGGGTCATCTTCATGGAAAACGGCGTGGTACAGGTCGACGCTTCGCCACAGACCATCCTCGCCGATCAATGTGGCGATCGTGTGCGCAAATTCATGGGGCTCGATCATGGGGTCACTCAGCAGGAGCCGGTGCGCAAAGAAGCCTGAGCGGCTATCGTGAAGCGACCATCACAGTCGCTTCACGCCGCTCGGGAGTCAGAAATGGACCGTTATCAACCGCTCAATTGCGATCTCTACGACTACGTCGAAATCGCCTGCATGCATGGCTATCGATTGAAGGTGGAACTGGTCGACGGCCAGACCTTCGAAGGCAAACCCCTCACCACCCGCACCGCGCCGAGCAAAGAGGAATTCCTGCAATTCGCCGATGGCATTGAGGACGTGCGACTGGATCAACTGGCCGCCATCACCCCGCTCGATGAAGGCGCCAGTTTCGGTCGAGTGGAGTTGGGGAATTCGTTCTGCGCGACGTGAGTGACCGAGTCACGTCCAGACACCTTATCCCTGTGGAAGCGAATTCATTCGCGATTGGCCGGCACAGGCAAACCATCTTCAGCGCCAGGAAAATCTATCGCGAATGAATTCGCTCCCACAGACAGGACTGCATCGGTTTAAAACCATGTGGCAACATCGACGGTCGTGCCTCACAACTCCAGCATCAACCCGCTCAGGCGTTTGACCTTGCGACGCAGCGCCTCTTCGAACACGCCCTGACGCGGCTCGATCAGGCTGAACCAGTGCTTGGCCCGCGTGATGCCGGTGTAGATCAACTCCTTGGTCAACACCGGATTGAGCGCTTCGGGCAGGATCAACGCCGTGTGCGCGAACTCCGAGCCCTGTGATTTGTGCACGGTCATGGCGTACACCGTCTCCACATCATTGAGTCGGCTTGGCAACACAAAACGCACCCCGCCGCTGCCGTCATTGCGCGGGAACGCGACACGCAGGGCCTGGCGGTTTTCCTCAGGCGTACCCTCCGGCAACCGCAGGGCAATGCCGATGTCGCCGTTCATCAACCCCAGGCCGTAATCGTTGCGGGTCATCAAGACCGGGCGGCCTTCGTACCATTGCTGATCGCTCTCGATCAGTTGCGCGGCGAACAGCGTCTGAGTCATGCGCTGGTTCAGGCCTTCGACGCCCCACGGCCCTTTGCGCACGGCACACAGCAGCTGGAATTCATCGAACGCGTTCAACACTTCTCGCGCCCACTCGACGCACCGTGGATCGTCAATGGACATCACATCCTGCGGCCGGCGCGCCCGCATCACGCCGAGGTAATGCCGGTAGCCTTGAGGCCCGTTGCCGTGGCCGTCGAGCACAAGGCGCGACAAGGCACGGTCCTGCTCGCCCTTGAGCGACAACGCAAACAGGTCCGGATACGTACGCGCCGCCAACAACTCACGCGCTTCCCGATCCTGCTGCTGGTTGACCAACTTCGCCAGCTGACCAATGCCGCTGCCGGCCACGAAGCGTCGGGAATGACGCAGCATCACCACCTGCTGCGCCAGCGCATGCTTGACGTTATCGCCCGGCTGCAAACCGCTCTTGCTCAAGTCCTCACCGCTGACCGACTCGAGCCAGGCCTGGGTCTGCGGGCTGTACATCCCCGCCTCCGCATCACGGCACAGATCACCCAGCACGGCACCGGCTTCCACTGACGCCAGTTGGTCCTTGTCGCCGAGCAGCACCATGCGCGCATGGGGCGGCAGGGCATCCAGCAGATTGGCCATCATTTCCAGGTCGATCATCGAGGCTTCGTCCACCACCAATACATCGAGCGGCAACGGATTCCCCGCGTGATGACGGAAATGCCGCGTGCCCGGACGACTGCCCAGCAGGCGGTGCACGGTGGTCACTTCACTGGGGATTTTCTGGCGCACGTCCTCAGGCACCTGCAGCGATTGCACTTGGTGACTGATGGATTCGGTCAGCCTCGCTGCGGCTTTACCCGTGGGTGCCGCCAGCCGAATACGCAGCGGTTTACCGCGCTCGACCGCAGGTGATTGCAGCAGCGCCAACAGGCGCACCACCGTGGTGGTTTTCCCCGTGCCCGGTCCGCCGGTGATGATGCTGAACGCACCGCGTGTTGCCAGTGCACAGGCAAGCTTTTGCCAATCGATCAACGCATCGGGGGCGGCGCTGGCCGGACCGAACAGCGCCTCCAGCCGCTCTGCCAGATCACTTGGGGCTGCCTCGACCTGCGACAGCCGGCGATGCAGTGCGGCATCGATGCTGCGCTCGTAGGTCCAGTAACGACGCAGGTACAGGCGTCGGTCCGACAACACCAAGGGCTTCTCGGCCGCCACAGCGCTGTTGTCGCCTGCCTGGGCAACCAGCGTGCTGTCTGCCAGCGCCTTGCACCAGGTCGCGCCGTCCAGCGCCTTGAGCAACGCCGAGGGCAGCAACATCGGGGTCGACAACAGATCGCCCTCCGGTGGCAGCGACAGGGCGAAGTCCGGTTCTTTCAGGGTCTCATAGAAGTCGAGACACACGTGGCCGTGACCGAGCTGATGGCTGGTCAGCGCGGCCGCGAGCAATACCAGCGAGTCAGCGGTGGGATCAAGATCGGCCAGAAACCCGACGAAGGCCTTGTCCAGTGCACGCAACCAGCCGCGCTCGACCCAACGTTCGAGCAGCAACAGCAGATCGTCCACACGGCTCAGGGGCTTGAGCTCGGCGAGGCTTTCGGCGTCCAGCGGCGTAGGGAGTAAATGAGCAAAGGTGCGATTCATGCGAGCTCTCCTGACGGCGCTTCTTCCTCGATCAACGGACGGCCCTGGAACAGCAAATCAAGACTTTCGATCAGCGCGCGAGGCGGACGGGTGAACCACGCGCCCTGGCTCGCTGCGCGACTGCCACGCACGAACAGATATACCGCACCGCCCATGTGCCGGTCGTAGTCATAATCAACCAGACGCGCCTTGAGCTGGCGATGCAACGCCAGCAGGTAAAGCACGTATTGCAGGTCGTAGCGGTTATCCAGAATTGCGTTTTCCATCGCTTGCTCGGTGTAGGCATCGTCGTCGACACCCAGCCAGTTGGATTTGTAATCGGCCACGTAATAGCGACCTTCATGCTCGAACGTCAGGTCGATAAAACCCTTGAACATGCCATTGAGCGAAACGGTTTCCGCGGCGGCTCGCGGCGCGCCGTTGTGCGTGTAGCGACGCACCAGCGCGTCCATTTGCGCCACGTCGACTCTGGAACAGGCGAACCAGAACTCCATCTCGACGCGGTACTGGTTCGGTTGATCCAGTGCGCTCAAGGCAACCGGTGGAACGTCAGCGCCGAGGCGTAACGGCATGACCAGCAGATGCCGAAGCCAGTCCGTCAGGGTGTTGATCCAGCCTTTCCAGTCACGTCGGTTGCAGCGCTGGGCAACGACTTTTTCCAGCGCCTGCGGGTGTCCCGATGCCAGCGCGAAGCCCTTTTCTCCCGCCCATTCCAGCAAACCGTGAAGGAAGGTGCCGGGATTCGGCCCACGTGGAAACCGATGGATATCACCGCCACTGGCCATGACTTCACGAGGCGCTTCAGGGTCCAGGCGTTCATCGTCAAACAGCTTTTGAGCTTGCGGACTGTCGGGCGACTGATCGCCGCTGTCAGTGATCGTGTCACCAATGCGCAGCGCGCTGTAGGAGGCGATCCACCAGTTTTCCCGGGCGCTGCGCCGTGGCATGCGCGGCTTGCTCAACGCAGCTTCGCTGCGGGGTGCGGTGAACAATTCGTCCCCCGCGTGCGGCAAAGGCTCGACGGCCAGCGCAGACGCGCCGTTCGCCAGTTGTGTCAGCCAATCAGATAAAGTGCCATCGGCCCCTACCGGCAAGCCACCGCCCAGCAGATACCCCAGCGCCGAGCGATGCAACACGGACGCTTTGTTGCGGCCACGCTTGAGGTCGGCAACGCCCAGCCAGCAAGCATGTCGCGCGCGCGTCACCGCCACGTAAAACAGACGCAAATCTTCGGCCAGACGCTCATCGTCAGATTGCTCTATCAATGCTGTCGTTGCGTTGAGACTAATCTGCGCATTGCCTTCGGCGTCATGAAAGTGCAACGGCAGCCTGCTGCCATCGACAGGTTTGAACGAGCAAATGAAGGGCAAGAAAACCAGTGGATATTCCAGTCCTTTAGACTTGTGGATGGTCACCACTTTGACCAGTTGTTCATCACTTTCCAGGCGCACGATCTGCTCATCGCCCGCCTGGCCTGACAACGCCAGATGCTCCCCCAAGTGACGGATCAATGCCTGTTCGCCGTCCAGCTCTGCGGCCGCTTGCTGCATCAGTTCCGAGAGATGCAGCAAATTGGTCAGCGCCCGTTCGCCATCGCTGCGGCACATGAGTCGCTGGGGAAGCTTGAAGTCGTGTAGCAGCCGTCGCAGCATCGGCAGCACACCCTGTGTTCGCCAGACTCGCCGGTACTCCCGAAACTGCATGACCCGTTGCTCCCAGGCCAGCTCATCAAGGTTCAACCGCTCCAGCTCGCTCAAGGGCAGGGCCAACGTAATGCTGGCCAAGGCGGCACGCAGCATGCGCTCCGAATCAGGCTCGGCACAGGCCTTGAGCCACGCAAGAACATCATGAGCTTCACGGGCAGCGAATACCGAGTCCTTGTCGGAAAGGTACATGCTGCGTACGCCCCGTCGTGACAGTTGATTACGAATCGCCTGAGCTTCATGACCGTCGCGGACCAGAACCGCTATATCCGCAGGCAACAGGCCCAACAGCGGTTCATCCGACTTGGCAAAGCCCGCTCGGCTCTGCTGACCAGCATTGAGCAACCGCACGATCTCGCTGGCACACGCAGCTGCCATCTGTTCGCGATAGACCTCCGCAGACACCGGTTCGTCAGTCTCCAGGTGCCATACGTTTAATGCCGCCAGTGCTGACCCATCGACCTCCAGCCGCTCCTTACGACCTTGCGCAGCCACTCGCAAGAACGGCACAGGATTATCGCCCCCACGCCTGAACAGGAAGGCCCCCTGGCCAGCAGCCCGAACTTCCGCACGCTCAAACACATGATTGACCGCCTCGACCATCGCTTCGCTAGAGCGAAAGTTGGTGCCGAGCGTATGCAAACGCCCTTGGGTTGCGTGCCGGGCGCGCAGATAGGTGTAGATGTCCGCCCCCCGAAAGGCGTAGATGGCTTGTTTGGGATCGCCAATCAAAAAGAGGCCAGTGCTAGGGTCATTGGCGTGCAGACGATAAATGCTGTCGAAGATTCGGTACTGCACAGGGTCGGTGTCTTGAAATTCGTCAATCAGGGCAACCGGAAATTGTTCGCGAATCAGCGTTGCCAGACGCTCACCGCCCGCGCTGCACAGTGCCGCATCAAGGCGTAACAACATGTCATCAAAACCCATTTCCGCGCGACGCCGCTTTTCTTCCTCGAAGCGGACGCTCACCCACTGCGCAGCATGTTCGAGCGCTGCGGCATCGGGGGTCGGCAAACTTTCCAGTGCGTCCTTAAGGATCAGCATTGCGTCGAAGGCGGGGTGCGACGGAGGAGCGTCGTGCCAGGCATCAGCCACTCCGTCCGGCGTCAATCGTGTGAAACCCGCACCAATATCAAGCGCCTCTTGTGCGGGGTCATTCGCCCAAGCGGTGATTTTTTCGAACCATGCGGTGTAGTTCGCCGCACGTAACTTGTTACCGTGAACAGCTTTACGCTGGGTGGCATCCTGGCAAATGGCAAGCAGTTCTCCCACCCACTTGCGCCACGGCGACTTCAGGGCCTCAAGCGCCTCAAGGCGCTGCTCGATAGCATGCTCAATCAACTCGTCCAGCGACTCGGTCTGCAGTGGCCTTTCGGTGCCGAACAAACTGCGCACTTTGGGCAGCAAAGCGTCAGGCCCGCGCCAGTTTTCGCGAATCCAGTTCAGCGTGTCACCACTGAGGGGGTAGCAGAACTTGCGCCAATAGTCGCGCAAGACCTCACTGAGCAGGTCGCCGTGGTCGGTTTCCAGCGTTTGAGTGAACAGGCTGCCGCTGTCGAACGCGTGTTCACGCAACATACGCTGACACCATGCATGAATAGTCGAAACTGCGGCTTCGTCCATCCACTGAGCAGCGATGTCCAACCGACTTGCGCATGCGTGCCACTGCTCACGGGCAAACTCATTGCGCAGGTCTGCAATCAATCCGTCAGGCGCCGCGATTTCCTCCCGGAAGAAACGCGCAGCCTCGGCCAAGCGCGAGCGAATACGGTCGCGAAGCTCTTGGGTGGCGGCCTCGGTAAATGTCACCACGAGTATCTGTGGGGGCAGCAGCTCCCGCCCGAAACCTGACAGCTCGCTGCCGTGACCCAGCACCAGCCGCAAGTACAGCGCCGAAATGGTGAAGGTCTTGCCGGTCCCGGCGCTGGCCTCGATCAACTGACTGCCCTTGAGCGGAAAACTCAGCGCCAGAGGCTGTTGTAGGGTGCTCATGCTTCAGCCTCCTTGCGGGTTATTGACTGCCAAGGCGCTTCCAGCAGCGGTTTGTAAAGCAAATCGCACCAGTGGAAAAACTCACCACTTTCAGTCAGTGCGCTGAAATCAGGATACTGCCGAGCGAGAGCGGTCTCCTCGCGCTCACCTTTATGTGTGAAATCGTCACCCTCATACGCCTTGACCGGATCAGCCTTTTCCAGCGCGGCGAATGCGGTCCTCAATGCCACAGGCAACGGCTTTTGCATGCCTTGTTGGTATGCCTGGAGCATCGTAATCAAGATCTCACTGGCAACAGGCGTTTCCAGCGGAGGCAACAATAGCGTCTGATCCTTGGCGACCATGGCACTGGTCAAGCGCAGACCGCATGCGCATGCCACCACATGGGTGACCCAAGGTTTGACCAGCCGATGCCATTTGCGGGATCTTCCAGCGGCGATCGTGTTGGGAATTGTCGTGACACTCAGCAATCCCCCGTCACTGTCTTGGCACACGCCCTCCAGCCAGTCACTGACGCCGGAATCGTCATGCACGAAGCTCAGCGACAAGGCACTGTTCAGGGGCTGCGGCCAGCGCTCGCGCAGCTCAATGTATCGCTGAAGCACTTCAGGCAATGGATCGATCAACTCACGCTGTAACGCCGTGCCAAAACCAGCCATGGGTAGCAAACCGCTTGACTGCAAGCGAGCTGCCTGTGCGTGCATCGCCTCGTCAACATCATCCAAATGGGTCAGCGCAGCCTGCAGAAGACTGTCGCTGGCTTGATAAAGCTGCAGTTGATCCAGCACGAAGGGCTCCTCTTGCGCCAACGGCTGCTCTGCTGCTTCAAAGAATATTTTCAACCGCTGGCTGAAGAAATACTTCACCGGACTGCGCAGGAAATCCTGCAGCTGTTTGAGGCTGAGCATTTCACTGCTGCTGTGCGCTTCCAGATCTTTTTCGAGCTCGGCGAGTGGGGCCGTCTCATGCAGAGCCTGCCACTCATGAGCAAAGCTGAAGAACTCCAGACTCTCCTGAAAATACTTCGCACTGAAAGGCTGCAACGGGTGCTCGAGCGTGAGCTTGTGCAGCAGCTGTTGGCCAGGGTCGCGCTTTTTTTCGTCTTCTGGCTCAACGGCGTCAGCGAGCCGCCAACCGCTGGACAGGTGATCGCGTAGCTGACCGATCAGCACAGACGCGGGACGCTCGGAGTTGTCACGAATGCTGCGCCCGACCCAACTGATGTACAGCTGATCACGCGCGGAAAGCAGCGCTTCGAGCAACAGGTAGCGATCGTCCTCACGACGAGAACGATCACCGGGACGGTAATCGCTGCCCATCAAGTCGAAATCCAGCGGCGGCTGCGCGCGCGGATAATCGCCGTCATTCATGCCCAACAAGCAGACGAGCTTGAAGGGAATCGCACGCATCGGCATCAGCGTGCAGAAGTTGACTGAACCCGCCAGAAATCGCTGCGAGAGACGTCCTTGGTCCAGTCCGGCGAGCCAGGCTTCGCGGACAACCGTCAGTGGCAGCTCGTCAAGCAAGCCCACCTTCTCGCAAGTTTCCAGCCAGGTTTCACGCAGCGTTTCCAGCTGACCCAAGAGGTAATCATCGTGCTCGCTTTCTGCGGCAAAGAACAACTGCATGAGCGCCTGCAGACGCGTGCCCCATACCGGTGGCGTAGCGGGTTGCGAGAGTTCGTTGTGAGCGATCTGCAGCGCATCGATCAACGCAACCAGTGGACCGATCAGCGCAGCATCCAGCCCACCGATCTCGTCGTAGGGCTCAATGCCCTCATAGGCAATGCCTGCACCCACCGCGTAACCGAGGAGCATGCGGCGTAAACCGAAATGCCAGCTGTTCTGCTCCAGCGCCTCCGGCAGCCCCAGCCCTTCTCGCTGCTTGGCATTGAGCCCCCAACGCACACCTGCACCTTCGATCCAGCGATGCAGGGTGGGCAGGTCGCGCTCATTAATCCCAAATCGGGCACGCAACGCCGGAACGTCCAGAAGGTCGAGGATTTCACTGACTGGAAAACGGCTGTCTGGAATCTTCAGCAGATGTTCGACAGCGATCAATAAAGGATCGCGGCCACGCTGACCCTGGTCGGCCAGCGTGAACGGGATGAAGCGACGATCATCACGATCCAGTTGACCAAACACGGCGCGAATGTGAGGCGCGTAGCTGTCGATGTCCGGGACCATGACGATGACATCCCGCGGACGCAGATCCGGATCCTTGCTAAATCGTGCGAGCAATTGATCGTGCAGCACTTCCACTTCGCGTTGCGCGCTGTGGGCGACATGGAAGCGGATTGATCGATCTGTCTTGGTATCCACCGCCGGCCATCGTTCGCGGGTCTCTCCGAGGGGGCGCAATTCGAGGATGTCGTCCTGCAATTGATTGAGGATCGTGTGCGGGTCGCTTTCGCTGAACAGATCGATCCGGCCGTCGCGGAAAATAGCGCGATAACTGTTGGGGTCGTCGTGGCTGTCGAGCAAATTGATGTAATCGCGCCCCTGCTTGCCCCACGCGGCAAGCAGCGGGTGCGCATGCTGATGCAAGGCGTCCGGATTCAGCACAACGGGCATGCCGGCCTTGCGCGATTGACGCTTGTATTCGTGGCGCAGCAAATCTTTATCCGCGACGATGTCGGCCCAGTGATGGCGACACGGATTGTGCACACACAACAGCACCTGGCTGAAGCGAGCCAGTCCTGCGAGGGCTTCCAATGCTTGCGCCGGGAGCGAGGAGATGCCGAATACGATGACCCGCGCCGGCAGTCCGACAGGGGCCTCGGTCAGGCTGTTGATACACTCGATATAGCGCTGATGGACACCGGCACGACTCTGGGCCATGCCTTCGGCACCGACGTCATGCAGCAGCGCACGCCATAACTCGGCCTGCCAGCAGTTCTCAGCCTTGAGGGGTTTGATTTCCCCTCGGACGTTCCTCAGTTGATGCCTGCCAGCGGCCCAGTCTTCCAGCCAGTCAGCGCGATAGACCTGATATTGGTCAAACAGGTCCGCCAAACGCTCGGACAGTTGATAGCGTTTGCGCAGATCCGCGTCGGCCGTTAGAAAGCGCTGAAGAGGTTCGAAGTGGGGCAGGTCGATGAGCGCGGGCAGCAGCCGCATCAGGCGCCAAGTCAGCGGGGCCTTATCGAGCAGCGAGGTTTCCGGAATCTCATCCTTACCCAGCACCGCACGATAAAGCTGCCACATAAAACTGCCGGGAAGCTGTACATCGATCGCAGCAGCGATACCGCACCCGCCCAGGTCGTCCTCCTGCGCATCCTCAGCCAAGGCAAGCTTTAACCACTGAGCGATGCCATTGCTCTGCACCAGAGCCACTTCATTCTCCAGCGGTGTAAGCGGATAGCGCCGCATCCACGACACGACAAGGCTGCGCAGCTCATCCAGGCGATTGCCATGAACCACCATGAACCCGGGATTGAGATGGGATGTCACCGGCATAGCTGCTTCCTTGGCGTTTGAAGAGGGAGAAGACTAACAGAGGGCGTCGCGCTGTTGCAGTTCGGCCTTTTCCGGGCGCAAAAACAAAACCCCATCTGCTTTCGCAAATGGGGTTTTGGAATTTAATCTTGACGATGACCTACTCTCACATGGGGAAACCCCACACTACCATCGGCGATGCATCGTTTCACTGCTGAGTTCGGGATGGGATCAGGTGGTTCCAACGCTCTATGGTCGTCAAGAAATTCGGGTACTGACTCGTGACCGTAAGGCCTCGCTTCAGCAAATCGGGTATGTGATCAGGTGTCTTGCCTGTGTCCTGCAAACTTTCGGTGCGTGTCGTCTTCACAGTCACCGCAATCTGTGCTCATCGAGTCGCAGATTGCTTGGGTGTTATATGGTCAAGCCTCACGGGCAATTAGTATTGGTTAGCTCAACGCCTCACAGCGCTTACACACCCAACCTATCAACGTCGTAGTCTTCGACGGCCCTTCAGGGAACTCAAGGTTCCAGTGAGATCTCATCTTGAGGCAAGTTTCCCGCTTAGATGCTTTCAGCGGTTATCTTTTCCGAACATAGCTACCCGGCAATGCCACTGGCGTGACAACCGGAACACCAGAGGTTCGTCCACTCCGGTCCTCTCGTACTAGGAGCAGCCCCTCTCAAATCTCAAACGTCCACGGCAGATAGGGACCGAACTGTCTCACGACGTTCTAAACCCAGCTCGCGTACCACTTTAAATGGCGAACAGCCATACCCTTGGGACCGGCTTCAGCCCCAGGATGTGATGAGCCGACATCGAGGTGCCAAACACCGCCGTCGATATGAACTCTTGGGCGGTATCAGCCTGTTATCCCCGGAGTACCTTTTATCCGTTGAGCGATGGCCCTTCCATACAGAACCACCGGATCACTAAGACCTACTTTCGTACCTGCTCGACGTGTCTGTCTCGCAGTCAAGCGCGCTTTTGCCTTTATACTCTACGACCGATTTCCGACCGGTCTGAGCGCACCTTCGTACTCCTCCGTTACTCTTTAGGAGGAGACCGCCCCAGTCAAACTACCCACCATACACTGTCCTCGATCCGGATAACGGACCTGAGTTAGAACCTCAAAGTTGCCAGGGTGGTATTTCAAGGATGGCTCCACGCGAACTGGCGTCCACGCTTCAAAGCCTCCCACCTATCCTACACAAGCAAATTCAAAGTCCAGTGCAAAGCTATAGTAAAGGTTCACGGGGTCTTTCCGTCTAGCCGCGGATACACTGCATCTTCACAGCGATTTCAATTTCACTGAGTCTCGGGTGGAGACAGCGCCGCCATCGTTACGCCATTCGTGCAGGTCGGAACTTACCCGACAAGGAATTTCGCTACCTTAGGACCGTTATAGTTACGGCCGCCGTTTACCGGGGCTTCGATCAAGAGCTTCGCGTTAGCTAACCCCATCAATTAACCTTCCGGCACCGGGCAGGCGTCACACCCTATACGTCCACTTTCGTGTTTGCAGAGTGCTGTGTTTTTAATAAACAGTCGCAGCGGCCTGGTATCTTCGACCGGCATGAGCTTACGGAGCAAGTCCTTCACCCTCACCGGCGCACCTTCTCCCGAAGTTACGGTGCCATTTTGCCTAGTTCCTTCACCCGAGTTCTCTCAAGCGCCTTGGTATTCTCTACCCAACCACCTGTGTCGGTTTGGGGTACGGTTCCTGGTTACCTGAAGCTTAGAAGCTTTTCTTGGAAGCATGGCATCAACCACTTCGTGTTCTAAAGAACACTCGTCATCAGCTCTCGGCCTTAGAATCCCGGATTTACCTAAGATTCCAGCCTACCACCTTAAACCTGGACAACCAACGCCAGGCTGGCCTAGCCTTCTCCGTCCCTCCATCGCAATAACCAGAAGTACAGGAATATTAACCTGTTTTCCATCGACTACGCTTTTCAGCCTCGCCTTAGGGACCGACTAACCCTGCGTCGATTAACGTTGCGCAGGAAACCTTGGTCTTTCGGCGTGGGTGTTTTTCACACCCATTGTCGTTACTCATGTCAGCATTCGCACTTCTGATACCTCCAGCAAGCTTCTCAACTCACCTTCACAGGCTTACAGAACGCTCCTCTACCGCATCATCAAAAGATGATACCCGTAGCTTCGGTGCATGGTTTGAGCCCCGTTACATCTTCCGCGCAGGCCGACTCGACTAGTGAGCTATTACGCTTTCTTTAAAGGGTGGCTGCTTCTAAGCCAACCTCCTAGCTGTCTAAGCCTTCCCACATCGTTTCCCACTTAACCATGACTTTGGGACCTTAGCTGACGGTCTGGGTTGTTTCCCTTTTCACGACGGACGTTAGCACCCGCCGTGTGTCTCCCATGCTCGGCACTTGTAGGTATTCGGAGTTTGCATCGGTTTGGTAAGTCGGGATGACCCCCTAGCCGAAACAGTGCTCTACCCCCTACAGTGATACATGAGGCGCTACCTAAATAGCTTTCGAGGAGAACCAGCTATCTCCGAGCTTGATTAGCCTTTCACTCCGATCCACAGGTCATCCGCTAACTTTTCAACGGTAGTCGGTTCGGTCCTCCAGTCAGTGTTACCTAACCTTCAACCTGCCCATGGATAGATCGCCCGGTTTCGGGTCTATTCCCAGCGACTAGACGCCCTATTAAGACTCGCTTTCGCTACGCCTCCCCTATTCGGTTAAGCTCGCCACTGAAAATAAGTCGCTGACCCATTATACAAAAGGTACGCAGTCACCCAACAAAGTGGGCTCCCACTGCTTGTACGCATACGGTTTCAGGATCTATTTCACTCCGCTCTCCGCGGTTCTTTTCGCCTTTCCCTCACGGTACTGGTTCACTATCGGTCAGTCAGTAGTATTTAGCCTTGGAGGATGGTCCCCCCATGTTCAGACAAGGTTTCTCGTGCCCCGTCCTACTCGATTTCATTGACAAGAGATTTTCGCGTACAGGGCTATCACCCACTATGGCCGCACTTTCCAGAGCGTTCCGCTAATCTCAAATCAACTTAAGGGCTGGTCCCCGTTCGCTCGCCACTACTAAGGGAATCTCGGTTGATTTCTTTTCCTCAGGGTACTTAGATGTTTCAGTTCCCCTGGTTCGCCTCTTACGCCTATGTATTCAGCGTAAGATAACTGTCTTATGACAGCTGGGTTCCCCCATTCAGACATCTCCGGATCACAGTCTGTTTGCCGACTCCCCGAAGCTTTTCGCAGGCTACCACGTCTTTCATCGCCTCTGACTGCCAAGGCATCCACCGTATGCGCTTCTTCACTTGACCATATAACCCCAAGCAATCTGGTTATACTGTGAAGACGACATTCGCCGAAAGTTTGCATTTCACAAACTTTACCTTAGCCTGAATGAACACCAGTGAAAGTGCCATCCAGTCTATCTTTCTATCACATACCCAAATTTTTAAAGAACGATTCTGACAAAGATCAGAAATCAACATTTAGCCTTCAACCGAAGGAAATGCTCATTTCTAAGCTTTCGCGGACAACTGCCTGTACCCAACTACTGCGGTAATGGTGGAGCCAAGCGGGATCGAACCGCTGACCTCCTGCGTGCAAGGCAGGCGCTCTCCCAGCTGAGCTATGGCCCCGTATCGCTACAGGGTGCACCGGTAATTGGTGGGTCTGGGCAGATTCGAACTGCCGACCTCACCCTTATCAGGGGTGCGCTCTAACCAACTGAGCTACAGACCCAATCGTCTTCTTCAATGAATCAAGCAATTCGTGTGGGAACTTGCGAAGAAGCTGAGTCTTCGATTAAGGAGGTGATCCAGCCGCAGGTTCCCCTACGGCTACCTTGTTACGACTTCACCCCAGTCATGAATCACACCGTGGTAACCGTCCCCCCGAAGGTTAGACTAGCTACTTCTGGTGCAACCCACTCCCATGGTGTGACGGGCGGTGTGTACAAGGCCCGGGAACGTATTCACCGCGACATTCTGATTCGCGATTACTAGCGATTCCGACTTCACGCAGTCGAGTTGCAGACTGCGATCCGGACTACGATCGGTTTTGTGGGATTAGCTCCACCTCGCGGCTTGGCAACCCTCTGTACCGACCATTGTAGCACGTGTGTAGCCCAGGCCGTAAGGGCCATGATGACTTGACGTCATCCCCACCTTCCTCCGGTTTGTCACCGGCAGTCTCCTTAGAGTGCCCACCATAACGTGCTGGTAACTAAGGACAAGGGTTGCGCTCGTTACGGGACTTAACCCAACATCTCACGACACGAGCTGACGACAGCCATGCAGCACCTGTCTCAATGTTCCCGAAGGCACCCATCCATCTCTGGAAAGTTCATTGGATGTCAAGGCCTGGTAAGGTTCTTCGCGTTGCTTCGAATTAAACCACATGCTCCACCGCTTGTGCGGGCCCCCGTCAATTCATTTGAGTTTTAACCTTGCGGCCGTACTCCCCAGGCGGTCAACTTAATGCGTTAGCTGCGCCACTAAGAGTTCAAGACTCCCAACGGCTAGTTGACATCGTTTACGGCGTGGACTACCAGGGTATCTAATCCTGTTTGCTCCCCACGCTTTCGCACCTCAGTGTCAGTATGAGCCCAGGTGGTCGCCTTCGCCACTGGTGTTCCTTCCTATATCTACGCATTTCACCGCTACACAGGAAATTCCACCACCCTCTGCCCTACTCTAGCTTGCCAGTTTTGGATGCAGTTCCCAGGTTGAGCCCGGGGATTTCACATTCAACTTAACAAACCACCTACGCGCGCTTTACGCCCAGTAATTCCGATTAACGCTTGCACCCTCTGTATTACCGCGGCTGCTGGCACAGAGTTAGCCGGTGCTTATTCTGTCGGTAACGTCAAAACACTAACGTATTAGGTTAATGCCCTTCCTCCCAACTTAAAGTGCTTTACAATCCGAAGACCTTCTTCACACACGCGGCATGGCTGGATCAGGCTTTCGCCCATTGTCCAATATTCCCCACTGCTGCCTCCCGTAGGAGTCTGGACCGTGTCTCAGTTCCAGTGTGACTGATCATCCTCTCAGACCAGTTACGGATCGTCGCCTTGGTGAGCCATTACCTCACCAACTAGCTAATCCGACCTAGGCTCATCTGATAGCGTGAGGTCCGAAGATCCCCCACTTTCTCCCGTAGGACGTATGCGGTATTAGCGTCCCTTTCGAGACGTTGTCCCCCACTACCAGGCAGATTCCTAGGCATTACTCACCCGTCCGCCGCTGAATCAGGGAGCAAGCTCCCTTCATCCGCTCGACTTGCATGTGTTAGGCCTGCCGCCAGCGTTCAATCTGAGCCATGATCAAACTCTTCAGTTCAATACTGCAATTAGGTTTTGAGAAAACCTTATAAACTTGGCTCAGCAATCGTTGGTTAAACCATGATTTCTCGTGGAGCAACATGCGATGCTGATAATCAGTTGACTTCAGTCTTACAGCGCAAGCACCCACACGAATTGCTTGATTCAGTTGTTAAAGAGCGGTTGGTTAAGAGCTTTTCGTCTCAACCGAGGCGCGCATTCTACAGCGTCCTCTGTATCTGTCAAGCGGTTATTTTAAGAAGTTTTCAAAGTTTCCTTTGCAACTTCAACCACTTGCGCTTCGTTCGACTTACCGTCTCACGTCAGCGGGAGGCGAATTCTACAGCGTTACAACCTGCTGTCAACTCCTTTCTCACCGCTGTCGATTCAAGCATCTGAACCGAAGCGCTTCCTCGCTGCTTACTTCGTCCAACTCATTGATTCTCAAGAAGTTTTCCGTTTCGTCTGCGCCGGAAGTGGGGCGAATTATAGAGACATTCAGAGGGGCGTCAACCCCTATTTTCATTAAATTGTCATATCGGTCAGAAATAGCCTCAAACTCAAAGGGGCGAGCCTTTCGGCCCGCCCCTTTCCAGACACGATTACAAGCTTGGGAATGCGAATTGCGAAGCCTCATGGCTTGCGCGTTGAGGCCAGCGCTGCGTAATCGCCTTGCGGCGGGTATAAAAACGCACGCCATCGGGGCCATACGCATGGAGATCGCCAAACAAGGAACGCTTCCATCCGCCAAAGCTGTGATACGCCACAGGGACTGGCAGCGGAACGTTGACGCCCACCATGCCGACTTCGATCTCATCGCAGAACAGGCGCGCCGCCTCGCCATCACGAGTAAAGATGCAGGTGCCATTGCCGTACTCATGATCGTTGATCAGTTGCATGGCTTGCTCAAGGCTGTTCACTCGTACGATGCACAGCACCGGACCGAAGATCTCTTCTTTATAGATACGCATCTCGGGGGTGACCTGGTCGAAAAGGCAACCACCCAGGAAGAAGCCATCTTCATGACCTGAAACCGTCAGGCCACGACCATCAACAACCAGCTTGGCACCGGCACTGACACCGTCTTCTATATAGCCACTGACTTTGTCGCGATGCTGACCGGTCACCAACGGCCCCATGTCCAGCCCGCACGTTGTGCCTGCACCAATTTTCAGCGCCTTGATCTGCGGCACGAGTTTGGCGACCAACGCGTCGGCAACCTGATCGCCTACGCACACAGCCACCGAAATGGCCATGCAGCGTTCACCGCAGGAACCGTAGGCCGCGCCCATCAATGCACTCACGGCGTTGTCCAGATCGGCATCCGGCATCAGCACGGCATGGTTCTTCGCACCGCCCAACGCCTGAACGCGTTTGCCGCGCGCAGTCGCTTCTTTATAGATGTACTCGGCAATCGGCGTTGAGCCTACAAAACTCAGCGCTTTGACTTCCGGCGCCTCGATCAGCGCGTCGACCGCAGCTTTGTCGCCATGCACTACGTTCAATACGCCCTTGGGCAAGCCTGCTTCGTGCAGCAATTGAGCGATCAACAGCGTGGAGCTTGGATCACGCTCGGAAGGCTTGAGGATGAAGCAGTTGCCGCAAGCAATCGCCAGCGGGTACATCCACAGCGGCACCATGGCCGGGAAGTTGAACGGCGTGATGCCGGCGACGACACCCAGTGGCTGGAAATCGGACCATGCGTCAATGTTGGGACCGACGTTGCGGCTGTACTCGCCCTTGAGGATTTCCGGCGCGGCGCTGGCGTATTCGACGTTCTCAATACCACGCTTGAGCTCACCCGCCGCATCTTCCAGGGTCTTGCCGTGCTCCTCACTGATCAATTGAGCAATACGAGCCTCGTTCTGCTCCAGCAGTTGCTTGAAACGGAACATCACCTGAGCGCGCTTGGCGGGCGGCGTATTGCGCCACGCTGGAAAGGCGGCTTTGGCCGAGTCGATAGCCTGCTGCACGGTTTCACGGCTGGCCAAGGGAACCTTGTGAATCGCCTGACCAGTGGACGGGTTGAAGACGTCGGCGGTACGACCGGTGTCGCTGACAAACTCGCCATGAATCAGGTGTTGAATGGTGCTCATGCCTTAACTCCGAAAAAAAGTAGCCCGCAAGCGCAGCCCACGCTGCGCCTGTTGATAAAAGAGAGGGAATCAGTCGATCTGATTGAGCGCTTCGCCCACCGCATCGAACATGCGATCCAGATCCTGCGGCTTGCTGTTGAACGTTGGCCCGAACTGCAGAGTGTCGCCGCCAAAGCGCACATAGAAACCGGCTTTCCACAGCTTCATAGCCGTCTCAAAAGGACGAACGATCATGTCGCCGTCGCGCGCCGCGAGCTGAATCGCGCCTGCCAAGCCATAGTTGCGGATATCGACCACGTTCTTGCTGCCTTTGAGACCATGCAGCGAGTTTTCGAAGTGCGGCGCGGTTTCCGCGACTTGCTGCACCAGGTTTTCACGTTGGAGGATCTCCAGCGCGGCAAGGCCGGCTGCACACGCGACCGGGTGCGCCGAATAGGTGTAACCGTGAGGGAATTCGACCGCGTATTCAGGCGTTGGCTGATTCATGAACGTCTGGTAGATCTCGCTGCTCGCAATCACCGCACCCATCGGGATTGCACCGTTGGTGACTTGCTTGGCGATACACATTAGATCAGGGGTCACACCGAAGCTGTCAGCACCGAACATCGAACCCGTGCGGCCAAAGCCGGTGATGACTTCGTCGAAGATCAGCAGGATGTTGTGTTGATCGCAGATTTCGCGCAGGCGTTTGAGGTAGCCCTGGGGCGGAACGATCACGCCCGCAGACCCCGCCATCGGCTCGACGATGACCGCGGCGATATTCGAGGCGTCGTGCAGCTCGATCAACTTCAGCATTTCATCGGCCAAGGCGACGCCACCCTGTTCCGGCATGCCGCGAGAGTAGGCATTGCTGGCAAGCAAGGTGTGAGGCAGGTGGTCGACGTCCATCAACTGACCGAACATCTTACGGTTGCCGTTAACACCACCCAGGCTGGTGCCGGCGATGTTCACGCCGTGATAACCCCGGGCACGGCCAATCATCTTGGTCTTGGTCGCCTGACCTTTGAGGCGCCAGTACGCACGAACCATTTTCACTGCGGTGTCAGCGCACTCGGAGCCGGAGTCGGTATAGAAGACGTGATTCAGATTGCCTGGCGTCAGATCGGTGATCTTTTCCGCCAGTTGGAAGGACAGTGGATGGCCGAACTGGAAAGCCGGCGAGTAATCGAGTGTGCCCAGCTGCTTGGCAACGGCTTCCTGAATCTCCTTGCGGGTATGACCGGCGCCGCAGGTCCACAGGCCGGACAAGCCGTCGTAAATCTTGCGACCTTTATCGTCTGTCAGGTAACTGCCATGCGCTGCAACGATCAGTCGAGGATCGCGCTGGAAATTGCGGTTGGCGGTGTAGGGCATCCAGTGCGCATCAAGCTTCAGCTGGCTGGCCAGAGACATATCGGACGATTCAGGCATATTCATTGGAATTAACCTCACAAGGGTGTGGGTGGCCTGTCTTCGCACAGTTAAGCCAGCGCAGGGAGCAGGACCGGGTTGCAGCTAACTTGCCACGGGCATAAAGTCTGGAAAACCCTGCTTTTATGATCTTTAGTTGGCCGACTACTAAACTATGAGCACACGACGTTCCGATCCACTGGCACAAGTCAGCGACTTTGATATCCGCCTACTGCGCATCTTTCGAAGCGTAGTCGAATCGGGGGGCTTCTCTGCCGCCGAAAGCGCGCTGGGCATTGGTCGCTCGGCGATCAGCCAACAGATGAGCGATCTGGAGCAGCGTCTGGGTTTACGCTTGTGTCAACGTGGCCGCGCGGGGTTTTCTCTGACAGAAGAAGGCCGTGAGGTCTATCAGTCGTCACTGCAGCTATTAAGTGCGCTGGAAAGTTTTCGCACAGAAGTAAATGGCCTTCACCGACACCTGCGCGGCGAACTGAACATTGGTCTGACGGATAACCTGGTCACCCTTCCCCACATGCGAATCACCCACGCGCTGTCACAACTCAAGGAGCGTGGACCGGATGTGCACATCAACATCCGCATGATCGCGCCCAACGAAGTGGAGCAAGGCGTGCTCGATGGCAGTTTGCATGTCGGCGTTGTGCCCCAGGCCAGCGCCTTGTCCGGCCTTGAATACCAGCCGCTCTACAGTGAACGCTCCCTGCTCTACTGCGCCGTAGGTCATCCATTGTTTTACGTCGATGACGCGCAACTGGGTGATGACCGTCTCGCCGATCAGGAGGCCATCGCACCGACCTTTCGTTTGCCTGCGGACATTCAGGCTCACTACCAGGCGCTCAAATGCACCGCCAGCGCTTCGGACCGGGAAGGCATGGCATTTCTGATTCTCACAGGACGCTATATGGGGTATCTGCCGGACCACTACGCGAGCTTCTGGGTCCAGCAAGGCAGATTGAGAGCGTTAAAGCCGCAGACCCGATTTTATGACCTGAGTCTTGTAACCGTGACACGAAAGGGGCGTCGCCCCCATTTGGTGCTGGAGAGTTTTCTGGAAAGTCTGGCTGCCACACGATGAGGCCGAAAAGCGCTACACCGACAGAACTAAACGCGATCTAGAATGCGTTTATAAATTTTAAAATCGTTATTTTTCATAAAGATAAACAATATAGAACAGTAGCTACCTGATCGACTGGACAGGTTTTTGCAACAACGGCCAGTGTCGGTATAGCGCGAGACGATCTCACGCGCATCGCCGACATGGCCAAACACAAAAACCGAGAGTCCAGCATGCAGCCTGAAGCGCCCGACAATAACGACCTGATCTACGGCCTCAACGACAGACCCAGCCCGGCACCCGCGACCCTGGCTGCCATTCAGCACGTGCTCGCGGCCTTCGTCGGCATCATCACGCCGCCACTGATCATCGGGTCGGCATTAGGACTGGGCGCTTACTTGCCTTACCTGATCAGCATGGCGTTGATGGTTTCAGGTGTTGGCACGTTCATCCAGGCGCGTCGTCCGTTCGGTATCGGTGCGGGAATGATTTGCCTGCAAGGGACCAGCTTCGCGTTTCTCGGCGCGGTGCTGTCTGCGGGGTTCATGGTCAAGCAACGTGGTGGCAGCCCCGAAGACATCATGGCGATGGTGTTCGGTGTGTGTTTCTTCGGCGCCATCGTGCAGATTGTCCTCAGCCGTTTTATCGGCCAGTTGCGCCGTATCATCACGCCGTTGGTGACCGGCATCGTGATCACGCTGATCGGCGTCAGCCTGATCAAGGTCGGCGTGACTGACCTGGGCGGCGGCTTCAACGCCCCCGATTTTGGCGAGCCGATCAACCTTGCGCTGGGCGTTTTCGTGCTGTTGGTGATCATTCTGCTTAACCGCTCGAGCACCCCGTGGGTGCGTCTGTCGGCAATCATCATCGGGCTTGCGGTCGGGAGCATCGCGGCATGGTTCTGTGGAAAACTCACGCCCCACGCCATCAGCGGCGTTGCGTTGATCAGCATGCCTACGCCTTTCCGGTTCGGATTCAACTTTGACTGGTCGGCATTCCTGCCGGTCGCACTGATATATCTGATCAGCAGTATCGAAACCGTCGGCGACCTGACCGCCAACTGCATGCTTTCTCGCGAACCGATCAAAGGCCCTGGTTACATTGCCCGTCTCAAAGGCGGCGTACTGGGTGATGGCGTGAGTTGCATGATCGCCGCCACCTTCAGCGCCTTTCCCAACACCACGTTCGCCCAGAATAATGGCGTGATTCAGCTCACGGGCGTTGCCAGTCGTTATGTAGGGCTCTACATCGGCGCGATCCTTTTTCTACTCGGACTTTTCCCGGTCATCGGTGCGATTCTTCAGCAAATCCCGAAGCCCGTGCTGGGCGGCGCGACCCTGGTGATGTTCGGCAGCGTGGCCGCCGCTGGCGTTCGGATTCTGGCGCAATCCACGCTGGATCGCCGCAGCATGTTGATCATTGCGACGTCGTTCGGCGTCGGCCTGGGCATCGCCGCGCAACCGACCTTGCTGCACCATTTGCCACAGCTGGTACAAAACCTGTTTGATTCGGCGATCACCAGTGGCGGTCTGACGGCGATTGCGATGTGTCTGTTGTTGCCAGAGAGCAAAGAGACCCTTGCAGAAAAAAAGCAGGAGATGGAGGCATTTGAGCACTAATTTCCACTGCCAACGCTTGTCGGATCGTCACGGGTGCGTTATCTGTTCACCCCGTCGCACCCAATGATCCGTCTGGAACCGCCCATGACCCTTGAAGTCCCTGCTCACAGCGCCAGCGCCACCAAACCGGCGAGCCGCATTCGTCAAAAGAATGAAGAAGCGATCATGAAAGCTGCCGAGGACGAGTTCGCCCGTCACGGATTCAAAGGCACCAGCATGAACACGATCGCGCAGAATGCAGGCCTGCCAAAAGCCAACCTGCACTATTACTTCACCAACAAGCTGGGTCTGTACATCGCGGTCCTGAGTAACATCATTCAACTGTGGGACAGCACCTTCAACCATTTGAAGGTTGAAGACGATCCGGCGCAGGCCTTGGCCCATTACATCCGCGCAAAAATGGAATTCTCCCGTCGCCAGCCGCAGGCCTCGCGCATCTTCGCGATGGAAATCATCAGTGGCGGCGAATGCCTGAACGAGTACTTCAGCCAGGATTATCGCCAATGGTTTCAGGGGCGGGCCGGCGTGTTTCAGGCCTGGATTGACGCAGGCAAAATGGACCCGGTCGATCCGGTTCACCTGATCTTCCTGCTGTGGGGCAGCACGCAGCATTACGCTGACTTCGCCACGCAGATCTGCCAGGTCACCGGCCGTACACGCCTGACCAAGCAAGACATGGAAGAAGCGGGCAATAACCTGATTCGCATCATCCTCAAGGGTTGCGGGCTCACGCCACCGATCTGATCCACGAACCACCTTAGCGTCTGGCTGGAACCGTCAATGCCTTCAACCCTCGTCGGCCCTTGCGAATTTCGCGAGGAGATTCGCAAGAGCCGCTTCATAACGCTTGCGGCGCCCATCAACAGCCCGGCCGACGCTCAAGCGTTCATCGAGCAGAACAGTGACCTCAATGCCACGCATAACTGCTGGGCCTGGAAACTGGGTGCGCAATACCGCAGCACGGACGACGGCGAGCCGGGTGGCACGGCCGGTCGGCCGATTCTGGCGGCCATTGAAGCGCAGGATTTCGACCAGGTCGTGGTGCTGGTGATTCGCTGGTACGGCGGAATCCAGTTGGGCACCGGCGGATTGGCGCGGGCCTATGGTGGCGGGGCCAATAAATGCCTGCAACAGGCCGCACGCTTGCCACTGATCAATCGTGTCTCATTGACCTTAGACTGCACGTTCAGCGAACTGGCGCTGGTGAAGTTGCGGCTCGCCGAACTCAATGGCGTGGTGGAAAACGAAGATTTCCTCGCCAATGGCGTCGCGCTCTCAATCGCGGTAGGGCCTGAGCAGATCGACACCTTGCAGCGCCAGCTTTCTGACCTCAGTCGCGGACGCATCGTGCTCCAGCGCAAACCCGACCTCTGATCTGACCCGTTGCGCGTTCTTGAGGATGTGACGGTTGCCCACAACTACTGTGCATCCGCCTGTGGACAAGCTGAGCACATACCCCCGCAGGCCTTGATTCACATGGGTTAGCGGGTTCTGGTTATTTTTTAACCAAACCACTTATCCACCGTATAAATAGACCAGAAAACAGGGTGTTAGAGTGCCTTATCGCCACCCGCTCCTACTCTGCGCGGGCTTATACCCAGTAGTTGAGCTTGCGCACATTAACTGTGGATCAACCTGTGGATAACAGGTGCAACGCTGTCCACAGTGCCGGGGATATCTTGCTCGCCGCTGACTGGTCATTTTTCATACAAATTTATTGAACCAAATTGACTCGCCCTTGAAATACGGCGCCCAGTCATGGTGCTCCTGCGCCCCCACGAATCTATCTTTTCAAAGCGCAAGGGCGCTCCGGCGAGGGATAAGGTTCCTGGGTCGGCCGCCTGCACGCCATGTCACGACCGGGTTCAGAGCGGATCGTGGTACCCACCTATCAGTACCGCGCTAAAAACCTGACCAGCTGGCCAAGAAATTGCTAAGTGCAGTAGCGATCCTTTGTCATCGAGCCCGTCATGCCTCATTCAACGACTCACCCGCGCCTGCAACTGCGCCACATCACCAAGCAATATCCAAGATGTCTTGCCAACGACGCCATCGACCTGACCATCCAGCCCGGCGAGATCCACGCGTTGCTCGGCGAAAATGGCGCGGGCAAAAGCACCTTGATGAAAATCATCTACGGCGTGGTCCAGCCCGATGTCGGGCAGATCATCTGGCAAGGTCAGCCGCTTTCCATGCGCAACCCCGCTCAAGCGCGGGCGCTCGGCATCGGGATGGTATTTCAGCATTTTTCGCTGTTCGAAACGCTGACTGTCGCGCAGAACATCGCCTTGGCGATGGGGGCTGCCGCCGGTACGCCAAAACAACTGGAGCCGAAAATTCGCGAGGTTTCGCAGCGTTACGGCATGGCCGTCGAGCCTCAACGTCTGGTGCATAGCCTGTCTATCGGTGAGCGGCAAAAAGTCGAAATCATCCGTTGCCTGATGCAAGACATTCGCCTGCTGATTCTTGATGAGCCGACGTCGGTGCTGACGCCGCAAGAAGCCCAGGACTTGTTTGTCACTCTGCGTCGACTGGCCGAAGAAGGCTGCAGCATCCTCTTCATCAGCCACAAGCTGGGCGAGGTGCGCGCGCTATGCCACAGCGCGACGGTGTTGCGTGGCGGCAAGGTGTCAGGGCATTGCGTGCCCAACGAATGCAGCGATCTGCAACTGGCGCGTTTGATGGTGGGTGATGCGCAAGGTTTGGTCGCTCAGTATCCGAAAGCCGTAGGCAACGCGCCTTTTCTGCACGTGGAAAAGCTGTCTTGGCACAACCCGGACCCGTTCGGCTGCTCGCTGATCGAGGTTGATCTGCAGGTGCGCAGCGCGGAGATCGTCGGCATCGCCGGGGTCGCCGGTAATGGCCAGGATGAATTACTTGCGCTGCTGAGCGGCGAGCAAACATTAAGCCGGGCGCAAGCGCAGCGCATCCGGTTTGGCGAGCAAGGCGTTGCTCATCTGCGCCCGGACGCCCGACGTCGACAAGGCCTGGCCTTCGTGCCCGCCGAACGCCTGGGCCATGGCGCCGTACCGGACATGAGCCTGGCGGATAACGCGCTGTTGACCGCTTTTCAGCAGGGACTTGTCAGCAAGGGCCTCATCCAGCGCGGCAAGGTTGAGGCCTTGGCTCACACCATCATCGAGCGCTTTGCGGTGAAAACACCGGACGCGCGAACCGCCGCCCGAAGTCTGTCAGGCGGCAACCTGCAGAAATTCATCCTGGGCCGCGAAATCCTGCAGAACCCCAAACTGCTGGTGGCCGCGCACCCGACCTGGGGCGTGGATGTGGGCGCGGCAGCCGCCATTCATCGTGCGTTGATTGCCTTGCGCGACGCCGGCGCGGCCATTGTGGTGATCTCCGAAGACCTCGACGAGTTGTTTCAGATCAGTGATCGGGTCGGGGCGTTGTCAGGCGGCCGCCTGTCGACGCTGTTGCCGACCGCGCAAACCACGCAGGTGCAGATCGGCGGCTGGATGGCCGGGCAATTCGACACCGATCATTTACCTCAACCCGACGCCGCGTCGCACATTTAAAGGAGACTCCCATGCTGCTTTCACTGGAATCGCGCGGCCGAGAGTCGCGTGCCATGTTGTGGTTTTCGCCCGTTCTGGCGGCCATGCTGACCCTGGCGTCGGGATCGTTGCTGTTCATCGCGCTCGGACTCGATCCGCTGCTGACCCTGCACACCTTGTTGATCGCACCGGTCAGCGACCTCTATGGCGTGTCCGAACTGATGGTCAAGACCTTGCCGATCCTGCTATGCGCGCTGGGTCTGGCCGTGGCATACCAGGCGCGGATCTGGAACATCGGCGCCGAAGGTCAATTGCTGATCGGCGCACTGGCAGGCAGTGCCGTGGCGGTCAACGTGATCGACATCGACAGCCGCTGGGTGCTGGTGCCGATTCTGTTGATCGGCATCACGGCAGGTGCCGCATGGGCTGGCCTGACGGCTTGGTTGCGCACGCAGTTCAACGCCAATGAAATCCTCACCAGCATCATGCTCAACTACATTGCGCTGAACCTGCTGCTGTATTTCGTACATGGCCCGCTGAAAGATCCGGCAGGCATGAATTTCCCTGAGTCCGCCATGTTCGGCGACGCCAGTCGTCTGCCGCTGCTGACCGAAGACGGTCGCGTACACGCCGGGGTTTATTTCGCGCTGCTCGCGCTGGTCGCGGTCTGGGTGTTGCTGCAGCGCAGCTTTGTAGGCTTCCAGATCAAGGTCCTCGGCCTGGACAAACGCGCCGCCGGGTTCGTCGGCTTTCGTGAAAAGCGTCTCGTCTGGCTGGCGTTGATGATCAGTGGCGCACTGGCCGGGTTGGCAGGTGTCTGCGAGGTGACCGGCCCGATCGGTCAATTGGTGCCTCAGGTGTCGCCTGGGTACGGCTACGCCGCGATCACCGTGGCTTTTCTTGGCCGGCTAAATCCGCTCGGAATTCTGTTTTCGAGCCTGTTGATGGCGTTGCTGTATCTGGGCGGCGAAAGCGCGCAGATGACCCTTAATTTGCCGCAAGCCATCACACAACTGTTTCAGGGCATGATGCTGTTCTTCCTGCTGGCCTGTGACGTGCTGATTCTCTACCGCCCGCGCCTCAAACTGCGCTGGGCCCGCCGCCAGATGGCCACTGTGCCGGGAGCCGTGTGATGGATATCGATCTGCTGAGTAATATCTTTTTCGCCACGGTACGTTGCGGCACGCCGCTGTTGCTGGTGGCGCTGGGGGAGCTGGTCTGTGAGAAGAGCGGCGTTCTCAACCTCGGTCAGGAAGGCATGATGCTGTTCGGTGCGGTGATCGGTTTCATCGTTGCGTTCAGCACGGGCAATCTGTGGCTGGGTGTCTTGCTGGCGATCCTGGCGGGCATGCTCCTTTCGTCGCTGTTCGCGCTGGTTGCGCTGGTGTTCAACGCCAATCAGGTCGCGACGGGGCTGGCACTGACGATCTTTGGCGTCGGGCTTTCCAGTTTCGTCGGCGCCGCCTGGGTTGGTAAACCGCTGTCGGGGTTCGAGCCGCTGGCCATTCCTTACTTGAGCGATATTCCGCTGATCGGGCGGATGCTTTTCGCGCAAGACATCCTGGTTTACCTGTCCTTCGCGATGTTCGCGGTGGTGGCCTGGACGCTGCTGAAAAGCCGTGCGGGGTTGATTATCCAAGCGGTGGGCGAAAACCCTGACGCAGCGAGTGCGATGGGCATTCCCGTGCTGCTCGTTCGCACCCTGGCGGTGCTGTTCGGCGGTGCAATGGCGGGGCTTGCCGGCGCTTATCTGTCGCTGGCGTATACACCGATGTGGGCGGAAAACATGAGCGCTGGTCGTGGCTGGATTGCCTTGGCGCTGGTGGTGTTCGCCAGTTGGCGCGTCGCACGGGTGTTGTTGGGCGCGTACCTGTTCGGCTTCGCCAGCATCCTGTATCTGGTCGCTCAAGGCATCGGCCTGGCGATCCCTTCGAACCTGCTGGCGATGCTGCCGTATGTCGCGACCATCGTGGTGCTGGTGTTACTGTCGCGCAATGCACTGCGCACCCGACTGTACGCACCGGTGTCCCTGGGACAGCCTTGGCAGTCGGGGCACTGATTCACGCAAGAGGACGACCGTTGCGCCGGAAAACCAAATTCCTGGAGCCCGCCGCGGTCAACTCTCCTGATGCTGCCTCGTTTCGTTTTCCAAGGAGTTAATCATGCCTGCCAACAAAACTGCATTGATCATCGGCGCTTCCCGAGGTTTGGGTCTCGGCCTGGTCAAACGCCTGACCGAGCAAGGCTGGGAGGTCACCGCGACCGTTCGCGATCCGCACAATGCTGAAGAATTGAAAGCCGTGCCTGGCGTGCACCTGCAGACGCTGGACATGGACGAGCAATCGTCGCTGGAAGTGCTTACCCATAACCTCAAAGGTCAGGTGTACGACGTGCTGTTCGTCAACGCCGGCATCATGGGCCCCAAACATGAAAACCCGACCGACGCCACCGCCGGCGAGCTGGGTCAGTTGTTCCTGACCAACGCGGTTGCCCCCATTCGTCTGGCCAAACGCTTCGTCAATCAGATCCGCCCGAACACCGGCGTCATCGCGTTCATGAGCTCGGTGCTGGGCAGCGTCACGATGCCCGACGCACCGGAAATGGCGTTGTACAAGGCCAGCAAAGCGGCCCTGAACTCGATGACCAACACCTTCTTCACTCAATTGGGCGACAACAAACCTACGGTGCTGTCGATGCACCCGGGCTGGGTCCGCACGGCCATGGGCGGCGAAGGCGCCGACATCGACGTGGACACCAGCGTGCGCGGGCTGGTCGAACAGCTTGAGCGGTTTGCCGGAGAAGGTGGCCATCACTTCGTGAACTACAAGGGTGAAACGATTCCTTGGTGACGCCATAGGATCGCAGGAGCAGGCTTGCTGGCGAATGCGTTGGGTCAGGTGTATTCACATCGACCGACCTGCCGTATTCGCTGCCGTCGTAACCTGCGACGTCTCCCACGGGTTTGTAGCGGTCACAACACCGCGTCCTGGTGTTTACCAAAAGGTGAATGCCAATACTTGATCGAAAGGTCAACTCAGCTCTAAACTCCGCACCCTCGCCTTGTGGCTCATTCGAAGCCGCGGCGACCCTGGATCAGCAGACAGGGCAACACTGAGCTGGCGACCTGAACCCACTTTCAGAGGAGCCGGCCAATGCCTGCGATCCGTATCTGGTTGAAAAATCCCCTTGCTGTGTTTACCGCCAACGACCTTGATGCCCGAGACGGGCTGGTGGTGGAAAACGGTGTCATTGTCGAAATGCTCGCGGCCGGCCAATCGCCTTCGGCGCCGTGCGATCAAACGTTCGATGCCCGTGAACATGTGCTGCTGCCGGGCCTGATCAATACTCATCACCACTTCTATCAAACCCTGACCCGTGCCTGGGCACCGGTCGTCAATCAACCGTTGTTTCCGTGGCTGAAGACGCTGTACCCGGTGTGGGCGCGCCTCACTCCAGAAAAGCTGGCGCTCGCCACGAAAGTCGCACTGACCGAATTGCTGTTGTCGGGCTGCACCACCGCGGCCGATCACCACTACCTGTTCCCGGACGGTCTGGAGAACGCAATCGATGTGCAGGTGCAGAGCGTCCGCGAACTGGGCATGCGCGCAATGCTGACGCGCGGCTCGATGAGTCTGGGCGAAGCCGACGGCGGTTTGCCGCCGCAACAGACCGTGCAGCAAGGACAGGTGATTCTGGACGACAGCCAACGCCTGATCGACACCTATCACGAACGCGGCGACGGCGCGCAAATCCAGATTGCGCTGGCGCCTTGCTCGCCGTTTTCGGTGACCACTGAAATCATGTCCGAGAGCGCCGTGCTGGCAGAAAAGCTCGACGTTCGTCTGCACACGCATCTGGCGGAAACGCTGGATGAAGAGGACTTCTGCCTGCAACGCTTCGGCCTGCGCACCGTGGATTATCTGGACAGCGTCGGGTGGCTCGGACCGCGTACCTGGCTGGCTCACGGCATTCATTTCAACGAGCAGGAGATCGCGCGACTCGGCCAAGCCGGCACCGGGATCTGCCACTGCCCAAGTTCGAACATGCGCCTGGCGTCGGGTATCTGCCCGACACTGGACCTGATCGCGGCCGGTGCGCGGATCGGCTTGGGTGTGGACGGCTCCGCCTCCAACGACGCATCGAACATGATGCTGGAAGCCAAGCAGGCGCTGTACCTGCAGCGCTTGCGTTACGGGGCAGAAAAGATCACCCCGGAACTGGCGTTGGGCTGGGCGAGCAAAGGCTCGGCGACGCTGCTGGGCCGCAGCGATATCGGCGAACTGGCAGTCGGAAAACAGGCCGACCTTGCGATGTTCAAGCTGGACGAGCTGCGTTTCTCAGGCAGCCATGATCCGCTCTCCGCGCTGTTGCTTTGCGGGGCGGATCGGGCCGATCGCGTCATGATTGGCGGCCAGTGGCGCGTGATCGACGGTCAGGTCGAGGGGCTGGACCTGAAAGGCTTGATCGCAGACCACCGGCAGGCGGCGGCTGAGCTGATCAACGGCTGACGGTGCATCCGGCTTCTGGCGTGCGGCCAGAAGCCAGACCGTCACAACCCCAGCAACGAAAGCATGACGAAGGTCGCGAACAACACGAAGTGAGTCATGCCTTCGATGGCGTTGGTCTCGCCGTCATTCAGGTTGATGGCGCTGACCACCAGCGTGACGAGGATCATCACGGTCTGTACCGGCGTCATCGCCATCTGGAACGGCTGGCCGGTGTACAGCGCCATTGCCTCCATCACCGGCACCGTCAGAATCACCGTCGACAAAGACGCACCCAACGCGATGTTGACCACCGACTGCATGCGGTTTGCCAGTGCGGCTCGCAGGGCCGTAAGAATCTCGGGCGCGGCGGAAATCGCTGCGACCAGAATCGCGGTCATCACCGGCGGCGCGCCGCTGCCTTCAAGGCCCAGGTCGACCGTCTTCGACATGACCTCCGCCAGCGCACCGATGATCACCACGCCGAACACCAGCGTGCCGATGGACCGCGGCAGATTCACCGGTTCGCTCGGCTGTTCAGGCTGATCCTTGCGGCGTTTCTTGTCGGGGTAGCTGTAACTGAAGAAGTAACTGTGGGGCCCGACCTGCATGCGTAAAAACAAGCCGTAGAGCAGGACCATCGCGCCAATGGTAAACGCCGAATAGACCTTCCATTTCGACTCCGGAATGAATTCGGGCACGACCATCGACACGGCCATCGCCGTCAGGATCATCACGCTGTAGGACCGCGCCGAATCATCGTTGTAGGACTGCTCGCCGTGCTTGAGCCCGCCCATTAACGCCGCCAGCCCGAGAATCCCGTTGATGTCGAGCATGACGGCTGAGTAAATCGTGTCGCGCACCAGCGTCGGTGACGGCTCGTTGCTCATCATGATCGCCAGGATGACCACCTCTACCAATACCGCTGACAGGGTCAGGATCATCGTGCCATAGGGGTCGCCGACTTTTTCCGCGAGCAATTCGGCGTGATGCGCCACGCGCATGGAGGCGCAGACGATGAACCCTACCAGCGCGATGCCTGCGATCAGCGCGACGGTGTTGCCGTGCCCCAGTAATTGATGCTCGAACGGGTACGCGAAGCAGGTCGCAATCACCGCCAACAGAAGAAACTTTTCTTGCTTGAGTATCGTGCCCATCGCTGCCTTTTCGCCTCTGCGACCCAGGCCGCACATCCATGAAGGTTTAACTGTTCAAGCGGTTGAGAGTGCTGGTTGTAAATAAAGGTTTCAAGACAGGCCTGATACAGCCTTCTTTTGTGGGAGTGAATGCCTTCGCGAACGCTATTTCAGCCGATAAAGAGGCATCTGCTGTACAGGCCCCTTGTGAATGAATTCGCCCACAGAGGGTTGACCCGTTGCACCGGTTCGTAGCGCCCAGCGCGTTGGACGCACTGTCCGCGAACACACGCCCGCCGCCACCGATCCCGAGATCTCGTTGAATCCCGCCACGCACGCAGACCTGTCTTATTGGTCAGCTTTTTGCATTGGGTCCAACGCCCCGCCCAGACGGCCCGGCCCACAAGACCAAAGGAGCTCGACCTGCATGCTTTCCACCCTTCACTTACGTCGTCCGCTGAAAAAACTGTTGTGCGCCATGGCCGCTGTCGTTGGCCTGAGCTCCAGTCTGTTGGCCGTTGCGGCAGATCCATTGAAAGTCGGATTCGTTTACATCGGGCCGATTGGCGACCACGGCTGGACCTATCAGCATGAGCAGGGCCGTCAGGCGATGGCCAAAGCACTGGGCGACAAGGTGACGACCAGTTTTGTCGAGAACGTACCGGAAGGCGCCGACGCAGAGCGTGTCATCCGCAACATGGCCAAGAGCGGCTACGACCTGGTGTTCACCACCTCGTTCGGCTACATGAACCCGACGCTGAAGGTCGCCAAGCAATTCCCCAAAGTGACTTTTGAACACGCAACTGGCTACAAGCAGGACAAGAACATGGGCACGTACCTGGCCCGCACCTACGAAGGCCGCTATGTGGGTGGTTTCCTCGCAGCCAAGATGACCAAAACCAAAAAAATCGGTTATGTCGCCTCGTTCCCGATTCCAGAGGTCTTGCGTGACATCAACGCGATTCAACTGGCGCTGAACACATACAACCCAGGCACCGAAATCAAAGTGGTGTGGGTCAACTCCTGGTTCGATCCGGGCAAGGAAGCGGACGCCGCCAACGCGTTGATCGATCAGGGCGCCGACGTGATCTTCCAGCACACTGACAGTCCGGCCCCGATTCAGGCTGCAGAGCGTCGTGGCGTGTACGCCGTGGGGTACGCCTCGGACATGGCGCATTTTGGTCCGAAAGCCGTGCTGACCTCGATCGTCAACAATTGGGGCCCGCATTACATTCAGGCCACGCAATCGGTCATCGACGGCACCTGGAAATCGCAGGATTACTGGGGTGGTCTGAAAGAAGGCACGGTTGAACTGCCGATCAGCGACCTGGTGCCCGCCGACGTAAAAAGCGAAGCGCAGAAGATCATCGCTGACATCGAGAGCGGCGCGTTCCATCCGTTCACCGGCCCGATCAAGGATCAGGCGGGGGCAGTGAAGATTCCTGAGGGGAGCATCGCAACCAACGCAGAACTTGCGTCGATGAACTATTACGTGGAAGGGGTGAAGGCGGAGTTGCCGAAGTAGGGCAATCCCTGGTCTCAGCATCTGTGGGAGCGCGCTTGCCTGCGATTGCTTTCTGTCATTCCACACCTGCGAACCTGACACACCGCATCGCGGGCAAGCGCGCTCCTACAGTGAGTGATAGCTGCCTAAACGGAGTACACATGAACCCGCTTCCCGTCATCGACATTTCCCCGCTCTACGCTCAAGACGATCAGGCCTGGCACGAGGTTGCCCGGCGCATCGATGCGGCGTGCCGTGAATGGGGTTTCTTCTACATCAAGGGCCACCCGATCAGCGCCGAACGTATCGAGCACGTGATCGGCAGCGCTCAGCGTTTTTTCGCCCAGCCCCTGAGCGAGAAGCTGAAAATCGACATCACCCAAAGCCAGCATCATCGCGGGTACGGGGCGATTGCCACCGAGCAACTGGACCCTGATCTGCCCAGCGATCTGAAGGAAACCTTCGACATGGGTCTGCATCTGCCTGCCGATCATCCCGACGTGCTGGCGGGCAAGCCGTTGCGCGGACCTAACCGTCACCCTGATCTGCCGGGGTGGCAGGCACTCATGGAACAGCATTACCGAGACATGCAGGCCCTGGCCCTGACGCTGCTAAGGGCCATGACCCCGGCGTTGGGCATCGAACGCGACTTCTTCGATCAACGCTTCGAGCAACCCGTCAGCGTGTTGCGGATGATTCACTACCCGCCCCGCCACACCGCCACCAGCGAACAGCAACAAGGCGCGGGCGCTCACACCGACTACGGCTGCATCACCTTGCTTTACCAGGACGTCGCCGGAGGTCTTCAGGTGCGTGATGTTCGCGGCCAGTGGGTCGATGCGCCGCCCATCGATGGCACCTTCGTGGTCAATCTGGGGGACATGATGGCGCGCTGGAGTAATGATCAGTACGTGTCGACGCCGCACCGGGTCATCAGTCCGCTGGGCGTCGATCGCTATTCGATGCCGTTCTTCGCCGAACCGCATCCCGATACCCGTGTTGAATGCCTGCCCGGCTGCACCGACGAGCACCATCCTCCACTCTACCCACCGACCACGTGCGCCGAGTTTCTGCTGTCACGTTTCGCCGACACCTATGCCTACAGAAGGGAGCAAGACGCGACGGTCTGAACCGTCCGGTCAGGTTTTCACCCAGCCGCCGCGCTCAACTCTGTAGAATGCCCATCATTGCACCTGATGAGAAAAGCACATGTACGACTGGTTGAATGCCCTGCCCAAGGCTGAATTACACCTGCATCTGGAGGGCTCGCTAGAGCCTGAACTGCTGTTCGCCCTGGCTGAACGCAACAAGATTGCCCTGCCCTGGAATGACGTCGACGCCCTGCGCAAGGCGTACGCGTTCAACAACCTGCAGGAGTTTCTCGACCTGTACTACCAGGGCGCGGACGTCCTGCGCACCGAGCAGGATTTCTACGACCTGACCTGGGCCTATCTGCAACGCTGCAAGGCCCAGAACGTCATCCACACCGAACCCTTCTTCGATCCGCAGACCCACACCGATCGCGGCATTGCGTTTGAAGTCGTGCTGAACGGCATCGCCGGTGCATTGAAAGACGGCAAGGAGCAACTAGGTGTCGGCAGCGGCCTGATCCTCAGTTTCCTGCGCCACCTGAGCGAAGAAGAGGCCGAGAAAACCCTCGACATGGCCCTGCCGTACCGTGACGCGTTCGTCGCCGTCGGTCTGGACAGTTCTGAAATGGGGCACCCGCCGAGCAAGTTTCAGCGGGTATTCGATCGTGCCCGCAATGAAGGCTTCCTGACCGTTGCGCACGCTGGCGAAGAAGGCCCGCCCGAGTACATCTGGGAAGCACTGGACTTGTTGAAGATCCAGCGCATCGACCATGGCGTGCGCGCGATCGAAGACGAACGCTTGATGCAACGCATCATCGACGAGCAAATTCCGCTCACGGTATGCCCGCTCTCAAACACCAAGCTCTGCGTGTTCGACCACATGAGCCAGCACAACATCCTCGACATGCTCGAGCGTGGGGTGAAGGTCACGGTGAACTCTGATGACCCGGCCTACTTTGGCGGGTACGTGACTGAAAACTTCCAGGCGCTGCACGAGCATCTGGGCATGACCCAGGATCAGGCGAAACGTCTGGCGCAGAACAGCCTCGATGCGCGGTTGATCAAGCCCTGATACCAAGGGCTTGCTACACACCTTCAGCAGCCATGCGGTTTGCCAGCGGTGCGGATGTCAACATCGCCACCCTCGCCAAACCGTGCGGCGCGTATTGCGCCGGCAATCCTCAAGCGGCCGCCGCAATCTTGTTGATTTCACGCTGCCCGTTCGACGACACCTGAAGCGTGCAAGCCTCCTCCGTCGTGCGCAACCAACCCAACTGCATGAACAGTTGCAGTAACCCGGCGCCCAAGGCACCGCCAAGGTGCGGGCTCACCTCGTTGCAATCGGCGCAGGCACACACGGTTTCCCGCTGCCTGTGAGCCAGTGCAGGCACGAAGATTCCGCGTTCGGCAAACCGTGAAATCCCGACGTTCGTCACCTCCAGGCGCTGATCGGACTGTTCGATCCAGCCCGCCCCCAGCATGCGCTGGTACAACTCCGTCCCCAGTTCCCCGCCGAGATGATCGGCGCACACGCTCGCGCGGCGTAATGGCAACGGAGGTAACGGCTGCGCGACACTGCGATTGACCACTTCGGCACTGATCATCGAAGCACTGGCCAGCGCCTGTACCGCCGCGCCGACTTCCGGCGCGGCCAGTCTGAAAAACCGCTTTCGCCCGCGCACTTCCTGCCGGAGCAATCCGCCGGAGGCCAAACGCGCCAGGTGCGCACCCGCCGAGGAGGTCGACAAGCCTGCCAGCAATGCCAACTCGTCGGCCGCTCGCGAGGTCCCGTCCATCAATGCCCACATCATCGCACTGCGCTTGGGATCCGCCAGCAGCGCGGCAATCTGACTGATGCAAGGTGCGTGTTCCATGTCTTCACTCCCTGTTGAAACATTCGTCTACTACGAGGACCGGCTCGCCATGCACGGTATGCCGCCATGATCGTTGCATGGCACACATGATGGCGTTGATCTGCATCACCTCATGGAAACTCTGAACGGCCTGATTCGCCCAGTCGTACAGATTGGCTCAAGCCGTCAGGACAGTTTCAATGTTGCGCCAGTAATGGGATCCACGGTGGGTGCACAGTATAAGCGTTGCATCTACGCAGAGAATTGGCTTCACCAAGTCGGATGTTGAAGCTTGTCAGCCCCTTAGGTAAAACATCGGGCAAAGGGTCGCATTCCCTCGATGCCGCGACATGCTTCACAAAGCAGCCAGAAACCGCTTCGCACGGGCTTGTCAGTCCTCTTTGGGTAACAGTGGATGATTAATACCGAGGCAAATGCCTACAGCGAATATTCCAAAAACTCTCAAGAAAAAAATCCGCTGATCAAACAGGAACACCGGATTTATCCACTGAAAAAACTGTCCTGATTGTTTCTGCACAAAGCCAATGTAAGAAGATTCTATTTTTCAAGTAGTAAACAACTGTGGCGAAATCCAATTCATTCGCACATCAGAAACATCCGGTGTATGTAACTCCACGCTTATCTGCCTGCTATCAGAAGGGTTCGGCAACGTCATCACGTCGCCGAACGGGCGTCACAGTCGTACATCGACAGGCGGGTTGAGGGCATCGCGTTTCAAATGTGCACGTCGGGTGAGCATGGCCAGACTCACAGCCAGAACGCCACACAAGGTAATGACGGTCGCCATGGGCACGGCAGTGCCGTCATGCAGCACACCGACCAACGCCGCTGCGCCCGCCGCCACACTGAATTGAAGGCATCCCAGCAGCGCCGACGCGCTGCCGGCACGCTTGCCCTGCCCGGCCATCGCGCAAGCCGAGGCATTGGGAATGATGCACCCCAGACTGGCGATGTAGATGAACAGCGGGACCAGCAGCGGCCAGAGCTTTTCGGTGTGCAGCGAGGCGATCCCGAGTAAAACCAGTGCCGCGGCGAGGTAAAGCCAGACCATGCGCGACAACAACCATGCGGGGCCGAAACGGCCGACCAGGCGGGCATTGACCTGTGCGACCAGGATGAAGCCTGCCGCGTTTGTACCGAACAGCCAGCCGTAGTGCTCGGCCGGGACGCCGTACAGCTTGATGAACACGAATGGAGAACCTGCGATGTAGGAAAACATTCCGGCCATCGCGATGCCGCCGGTCAATGCATGGCCCAGAAAAATCCGGTCCCCGAACAGGCGCCAGTAGGAACCCAATGCGCCGGACAACGGCAGCCGCGGATGACCGGCCGGCATGCTTTCCGGAAGCCCCCACGCAACAGCCGCTGCCGTCATTGCACTGAACAGGGTCAACGTCATGAAAATCGTCTGCCAGCCGTACACATTCACCAGCAGACCGCCGAGCATCGGCGCCAGGATCGGGGCCAGTCCCATCACCAGCATCAGCTGCGAAAACACTTTTGCCGACTCAACGGGGGAACATTTATCACTGACGATCGCCCGCGACAGCACCATGCCGGCGCACCCACCCAACGCCTGAACGAAGCGGGCAGCGATCAGCCACTCCAGAGTCGGCGCGAAGGCGCACGCCAGCGAAGCCAGCGTGAACAAACCCACGCCGAACAACAGCGGCAGGCGTCGGCCAAAACGGTCGGCGATCGGCCCATAGGCCAGTTGCCCGATGCTCAAGCCGAGGAAGTAAGAAGCCAGCGTCAACTGAACGTGTTGTTCATCCGTTGCGAACGCCAATGCAATGGCCGGAAAACCGGGCAAATAAAAGTCGATGGCCAATGGGCCAAAAGCGCTGAGTGCGCCAAGGATCAGGATCGTTCGCAGGTTCATTCATCTTCCTAAGCAGTTTCGCGCAGCGGGACAGTCTACCAACCCTGAATCTTCGCAGGCCGTCGACAAGAAAATTACTAAAAGTTTTTTCAGGCTACTGAGCCGTCAGGCAGAAATTCGGAACTAATCACGGTATACCGGGCATCGGTTAATGGATTTCTCACAACGCTTTTACACATAACTCACAGATCCGCTTCTAGACTTTTTACATAAGTCGAGGATACGGAAATGAATACGCGTTGGGTTGTGCTGTGGTGCTGCTTGGTTGTCGCCGGATGTCAGTCTACCCACGACCAGTTACTGGCCGAAGGTTACCCGCCGGCATTTGCGGACGGTTTTCAGGATGGTTGCGGGAGTGGTCGGCAGTCCGTGGATATCATGAAAGGGCAATACAAAAAGGACGTGCCGCGCTATTTGCGCGACACGATTTACGCGCAAGGCTGGAGCGACGGATTCCGCCAGTGCCAGGCCCAACTGGAAAACCGCAATGTTCAGGATCAGGGGCGAGACAGCATCTGGAACGACCGGGACCGCGCCTGGGAGCAACAGAAAACCCAGGACGCCGCCAAGGCTTATCGCTCTCACTGACGCTCACGTCGTTGCGGGACATTTGGCGAAACTTATCGAATGCGATCATGGCCCAACGTTCATGAACGTGAACAGGAGAGCACCTCATGAGTCGGGCCTTCGTCAATGAAGATAACGCTGCCGCGCAGGCAAGCCAGCCAGTCGAGCGACAGGTCAGCGAACAACCGAATTACGTGACGGCACGTGGTCTTGCTCAGTTGCAGGACGATGTCTCGTTATTGCAGGCGCAACACAGCGATGAATCCGCGCGTGGCGAGAACGCCGACAAGCAGCGCCTGGCCGATATCGAACGGGACCTGCGTTACTTCAATCAACGCCTGCAGAGTGCTCAAGTGGTCACGCCTGCCGTGTCCACTGACAAGGTGCAGATTGGCAGTTGGGTGACCTTTGCCGATGAGCAGGACAATCAGCAGCGTGTGCAGTTGGTGGGGGAAGATCAGGCGGATGCGACGCGCCAGTTGATCAACTGGGCATCGCCGCTGGGCAAGGCATTACTGGGTGGGGAAGTCGGGGATGAGGTCAGCTGGAAACGGCCGGTCGGCGATCAGGTGATTGAGATTGTGCAGATCGAGGGGGATGGTTGATGACCCGCAAGCCCTCGTTGCCGAAGCTTCCAGGTTTTGAGAGATACCCCAAAACGTTCTTGCAGGTCATCTGACATTTCCGTCACCTGACCCACCGCATTCGCTGCCCTCGTAACCTCGGACGTCTCCTACAGGTACCGGGCCTATGCGCAGATCTGGTTCCACCCAATGTGTGAGTTGCGTTCATGCAGCCACTGACGACACGCGCAAAAAAAACGGAGCCCGAGGGCTAATGCCAGTCAGTTAAGCTGACTGGCATTTTTGTTTTTAATCGGATACTTCGGTGATTTCAGCCGGATGGCCCGGGGGTAAACCCGCTCCTCACGTCGATGCGGCAGCACGTAGTGCGGCGCTGAAGCATGAAGCTCGGCCAGGTATTTGGGGATGTTTCCGGAACGGTCGGCCGAAACACCGTTGATAAACCCGAGGATCGCCCAGGTGCAGGCGGTAAAGCTCATTTCACATGGGTAAATACCTGGGCAATGACGACTCATTTCCACCATCTGATAGCGCAACAGGTTGTAGCCCAATAACACGCCCCACAACTCTTGCTCGATCATCTCTGGCGTCTTGCTGCGCAGCGTGTAACTGCTGTTGAGCAGCGTCTGCTTCATTTCCCGAAACCCTAATTCGATCTCCCATCGCTGGCTGTACAGGTCGACGATTTCGTCGGATGGGAATCGCAGCGGGTCGGCCATCGAGGTCAGGATCTGACAGACCTTACCCTTGACAGTTTTGCTCAGCAGTCGCGCGGTCAGACGTTCCGGCAGCCCCGGCCATTGCTTGCGGGCCTGCGGCGAAGTGCTCAGCGAAACAATCGCATCCTGGCGCCCCAACCGCTGGATCACCTCGTACTGCGAGCCTTTTTTCAGCGGCATCAGCCAGTGGCGTTCAACGCCTGCTTGCTGCCATTGATGCAGTAAGCCTAGCGAATAAAATCCACGGTCAAACAGCGTCAACGAATGATCGGGGGTGGTTTCGATCAGTTGCTCGGCCAGTTTCATTTCGTTGCTGCGGTAGCCGTCAAATGCACTGCCGATCAGCAAATGGCTGGTCAACTCCATTTGGCAGACCATGCGCACCTGGGGAAAACCGGTGTCGCCATGCTGGTTGCTGGCGGAGTCGTAACGCTCCCGATTTTCCGGTGTGTCAGGCGTGCGCCAGACGACACCATCGACGCCCAATAAGCGCAAACCAGCCCACGTCGGATGAGCGGCCGCTTCATGCCAACTTTTCTGGGTCAGATTGAAGACCTGTGGTACAGCTTCGCTGCCCAATCGCTGACGGGCCTGGACTACGGCACTAGGCGCCACCAACGGACGTTGACCTGGCAGCATGATGTTCATGCGGCTGACCACATCCCACGCTGACATGCGCCGGAAGAACGCCATGGAGATCACGCACCAAAGCATCATTTCCAGTGGCAAACGCCGCTTGCGCAAGGTGGCTACGCCGGCCTGTTCAAGCGCCTGTTCGACCAAAGAAGGATCGAGCAACGAGCCCAACCCCTCGATGGCGTTGGGGGTGGAGGCGATGTTGTGGGTCAGTTCCAGTGCCCGAGCGAGACGCATAAAAAAATCCGATGCCAGTACAGGCATCGGATTTTGATTTCTTGCGGCCAAAGGTCAAGCGAGAAGGCTTAACTGATCGGCATTAGCCCGAGGGCTCCGTTTTCATGACACTCGCCTTAATCAGGCGAGTTTCTTGTGGCGCACGCGGTGCGGTTGGGCAGCGGCGTCGCCCAGACGCTTCTTGCGATCGGCTTCGTACTCGGTGTAGTTGCCTTCGAAGAACACGGCTTGCGAGTCGTCTTCGTATGCCAGGATGTGGGTCGCCACGCGGTCCAGGAACCACCGATCGTGGGAGATCACAATGGCGGCGCCCGGGAAGTCCAGCAGGGCTTCTTCCAGGGAACGCAAGGTTTCGACGTCGAGGTCGTTGGACGGTTCGTCGAGCAGCAGGACGTTGCCGCCCTCTTTCAGGGTCAGCGCCAGGTGCAAGCGACCGCGCTCACCCCCGGAGAGGTCTTTGACGAACTTCTGTTGATCGCCACCCTTGAAGTTGAAACGACCGACGTAGGTGCGCGACGGGATTTCATAGTTGCCGATCTTGATCTGATCGGAGCCATCGGAAATCTGTGCGAACACCGTCTTGCTGCCGTCCAGGTCGTCACGGCTCTGATCGACGCAGGCCAGTTGCACGGTTTCACCGATTTCAATGGAGCCTGAATCGGGTTGTTCCTTGCCCATCAGCATGCGGAACAGGGTCGACTTACCGGCACCGTTACCGCCAATCACCCCGACGATGGCGCCTTTAGGCATCGCGAACGACAGGTTGTCGATCAACACGCGATCGCCGTAACCCTTGGTGACGTTCTTGAATTCGATGACCTTGTCGCCCAGACGTGGGCCAGCCGGGATGTAGATTTCGTTGGTTTCGCTGCGCTTCTGGAATTCCTGCGACTGCATTTCTTCGAAGCGTTGCAGACGGGCCTTGGATTTGGACTGACGCGCTTTGGCGCCTTTACGCACCCACTCCAGCTCTTCCTTCATGGCCTTTTCGTGAGCCGATTGCTGCTTGGATTCCTGGGCCAGACGATCGGACTTGGCCTCGAGCCAGCCCGAATAGTTGCCCTCGTAAGGAATACCGGCGCCGCGGTCGAGTTCCAGAATCCAGCCGGCGACGTTGTCCAGGAAGTAACGGTCGTGCGTGATCGCGACCACGGTGCCCGGGAAGTCGTGCAGGAAGTGCTCAAGCCATGCAACGGAATCGGCGTCCAGGTGGTTGGTCGGTTCGTCGAGCAGCAGCATGTCAGGTGCCGACAGCAGCAGACGGCACAGGGCCACGCGACGCTTTTCACCACCGGACAGGTGTTCGACCTTGGCGTCCCAGGCTGGCAGACGCAGCGCATCGGCGGCGACTTCCAGTTGACGCTCGAGGTTGTGGCCATCGCTGGCCTGCAGGATGGCTTCCAGCTTGGCCTGTTCGGCGGCCAGCTTGTCGAAGTCGGCATCCGGTTCTGCGTAGGCAGCGTAGACCTCGTCCAGACGCGCCTGGGCGTCCTTGATCACGCTGACCGCCTCCTCGACCACTTCACGGACAGTCTTGGTCGGGTCCAGCTGAGGTTCCTGCGGCAGGTAGCCGATGTTCAACTCGGGCATCGGGCGTGCTTCACCATCAAACTCGGTGTCGACACCGGCCATGATTTTCAGCAACGTGGATTTGCCCGAACCATTAAGGCCGAGTACACCGATCTTGGCGCCCGGGAAGAACGACAGCGAGATGTTTTTCAGGATTTCCCGCTTCGGCGGAACAACTTTGCTCAGCCGATGCATGGTGAAGACGTATTGAGCCATGGAATGAAAACCTGGTTATGACGGTGAATAAAGGCGCGAGCGTTCGGGAGAAACCCGGTGCTCTGTCGCAAAAACAGCTTTTAAATGACCTCGCAACTTGCCGTCGGGCGCATCCGGGCCTTGAATTGATTAAGGCTTGACCAGAATAGCGGCGGCAAAACTTCCGAGCACCGGTCATAAAGCTGGAGCAATGTTTGCAGGCATTGCGTCACGCTTGCAGAAATCGGGTGTCCCGCGCGTGGCGCAAAGCTACCCGAATGCAGTCGGCAGGGCAAACCGTGCGGCCCAATGGGGCTGGCACTTAGCCACAAGTCAAGGCATGCTAGCCGCCCTTTGGGCGTCAAGCTTATAGTGCATTTCGCACACGCTGATTCAGTCCAGCAGTCAGGATCACAGTTTGTCCACATCAACCCCCACTCCGCCCTTGCGCTCGTCGAAAAGTGCGACGGCCATGCCTTTTCGAGGCTCGCTCAAAGGCGCACTGGCGGTGCTGGTGCTGCTGATGCTCGTGCTTTTGTTGTGGCAACTGGTTGAACAGTTTCAGCAGACGCAAGAGCGTCAGCATCAGCGCAGCGTTGACTACAGCATCCAGCTGGCCGACCGACTGAGCCTGAACATGGCGCTGAGCGCTCAGGTTGCGCTCAACGTTCTGGATGACGCCAAAGGCAGTCCCCAAGCCCTTGAGCAACATACCGCGACACTGGATCGCCTGCGTCAATCGATCCCCGCACTGCGCAGTGTCGCCTGGCTCGACAGCCAATCCAACGTCATCGCCGACAGCGACCCAAGGCGTCAGGACGCCGGTTTTTTGACTGATCAGCACCAGCGCATTCAAGGCCGCACCTACTATTACGCTGACGCCCCGGACGGGTCGCTGATTTACCTGTTCGTTCGTCAACCGGGCAGCGAAAGCGAAGGCTATTGGGCGATCCGCCTGAACACGTCAGCGCTGAAGTCCCTGACCCGACAAAGCGATCAGGACTATCAGCCAGGCTGGCAACTGGAAAACCGCACGACACGGCATCTCATCTACCGGGGCGAAGCGGCGGACGGCGCATCAGTGGGCAGCGATCCACAGACCGTGCTGCTCGAACCGCTGACCAACAGTGACTGGCAACTGCGGGGCCTGTTCGATGCGAAAAAAGCCCGTCAGGCCTTGGTCGCACCGTTGATAGCAAAATGCTTGATCGCCCTGCTCTGCTCCATCGTGCCGCTGCTGGCGTTGCGCAGCTTGAGACGCCGCCAACAGCAGTTGCATGAAAGCCGTCGTCGTTACAAAGATATCTTCGAAGGCACCGGCGTCGCGCTTTGTGTTCTCGATCTCTCAGGCCTGCCCGAATACCTGAGACAGCTACAGCTGAACAGCAGCGAAGAATTGAGCCAGCGCCTGATCCATCATCCCGTCCAGCTCAAAGGCCTGTTACACCAGTTGCACATCACCGAGGTCAATCAGGTCGCCTCAAGCCTGCTGCGTGCCGAATCTGCCGAAAAGGTCTGGCAACAGTTGATCGAGGGCTGCCCCCGGTCGCATACAGGCATTGGTGTGCAGTTGATCAGCGCGGTGCTCGACGGCCTGCCGCAGCTTGAGCTGGAAATCCTGCTGCCCGATGCCGACGGCCACGACCAGCACCTGTGGCTCGTGGTGCGCCTGCCCGAGCAGCCGGAAGACTTCAACGCTGTCATCCTCAGCATCAACGACATCACCAACCGCAAGCAAACCGAGCTGGCGTTGCAGGAGCGTGAAAGCTTCTGGTCGGACGTGGTGCGCACTGTCCCCGACCATCTGTACGTTCAGGACATCACCACGCGGCGCATGATTTACAGCAACCATCATTTGGGGCAAACCCTGGGCTACACCCCGGAAGATCTGCAACAAATGGGGGAATACTTCTGGGAAATACTGCTGCACCCCGAAGACACCGAGTGCTATGAACACATGCGCTTGCCCTGGACCCACCAAAGCGACAGCGGGATGACCGAATGCCAATTGCGCTTTCGCGACCGCCGAGGCCGGTGGCGCCGTTTCGATATTCGCGAGCAGGCACTGGCGCCGGACAAGAACGGTCAGGTCACGCGCATCATCGGTGTCGCCAAGGACATCACCGAGCAGGTCGAGGCCAGTCAGTCGTTGCGTGACAGCGAGCAGCGTTACCGCATGCTGGCAGAAAGCATCAGCGATGTGATCTTCTCCACCGATCAGAAACTGCAACCCAACTATGTCAGCCCGTCGGTCAATGCCGTGCTGGGCTATACCTCTGAGTGGATTCTGCAAAACGGCTGGAACTCGATCATTGCCAACCCGCAACAACTGGCGGCGCTCTACGCCCTGCTGCACCGCGTTCGCAGAGGTCTGGGCAAGCCTGACGCCCTGGCGGCGCTGCGCCGTGAAGTGACGACGCAACTGTTCCTGTTCGACTGCCTGCGCGCGGACGGCCGCAAGATCCCCGTTGAGCTGCGTCTGGTGCTGGTGTGGGACGAAGCCGGGACGTTCGAAGGCATCCTCGGGGTCGGTCGTGACATCAGTCAGCAGCGCCGCGCTGAAAAAGACCTGCGCATGGCCGCGACCGTATTCGAGCACTCGACCTCCGCGATCCTGATCACCGACCCGGCCGGTTATATCGTCCAGGCCAACGACGCGTTCAGTCGCGTCAGCGGCTATGCCGTCGCGCAAGTGCTGGACCAGTTGCCGATGATGCTGACTGTCGAAGACCAGCAGGAAGCCCACATGGGTTACATCCTCAAGCAACTGCACCAGCGCGGCAGTTGGGAGGGTGAGCTGTGGCTCAAGCGACGCGACGGCGAACATTACCCGGCGTGGGTCGGCATCACGGCCGTGTTCGACGACGAAGGCGACCTGGCCAGCTACGTGTGTTTCTTCAGCGACATCAGCGAGCGCAAGGCCAGCGAACAGCGCATTCACCGGCTGGCCTACTACGACGCCCTGACCCACCTGCCCAACCGCACGCTGTTCCAGGACCGTCTGCACACCGCGTTGCAACATGCCGAGCGTCAGCATGCCTGGGTGGTCTTGATGTTCCTCGATCTGGACCGTTTCAAACCGATCAACGACTCCCTCGGACACGCCGCGGGCGACCGCATGCTCAAGGACATGGCGGCACGCCTGCTGGCGTGTGTGGCCGACGACGATACCGTGGCGCGCATGGGCGGCGACGAATTTACCCTGCTGTTGCAGCCCGGCGCCACGCAACAGGCCGCGCTGACCCGGGCCATTCACGTGGCGGAGCAGATTCTCGCCAGCCTGGTTAAACCGTTTGTGCTGGAAGGCCGTGAGTTCTTCGTGACGGCCAGTATCGGGATCGCGCTGAGCCCGCAGGACGGCAATGAGCTGAGCCAGCTGATGAAGAACGCTGACACGGCGATGTATCACGCCAAGGAGCGCGGCAAGAATAACTTCCAGTTCTATCAGGCCGACATGAACGCCAGCGCCCTGGAGCGTCTGGAACTGGAAAGCGACCTGCGCCACGCCCTCGAGCAGGAAGAGTTCACCTTGTATTACCAGCCGCAGTTCAGCGGTGACGGCAAGCGCCTGACCGGCGCGGAAGCCCTGTTGCGCTGGCGTCACCCCCGTCGCGGACTGGTGCCGCCGGGGGACTTCATCCCGGTGCTTGAAGAGCTTGGGCTGGTGGTCGAAGTCGGCGAATGGGTGCTCAAGGAAGCCTGCCAGCAGTTGCGCGAATGGCACAAGGCAAAGGTCCGCGTGCCGAAGGTCTCGGTCAACATTTCCGCGCGGCAGTTCTCCGATGGCCAGTTAGGCATGCGCATCGCCAATATCCTTCAGGAAACCGGCCTGCCGCCTGCCTGCCTGGAACTGGAGCTGACCGAAAGTATCCTGATGCGCGAAGTCAGCGAAGCGATGCAGATCCTGGACGGCCTCAAGCGCCTGGGCCTGAGTATTGCGGTCGACGACTTCGGCACCGGCTATTCCTCGCTGAACTACCTCAAGCAATTCCCGATCGATGTGCTGAAGATCGACCGCACCTTCGTCGACGGCTTGCCTTCCGGCGAACAGGACGCACAGATCGCCCGTGCGATCATCGCCATGGCCCACAGCCTGAACCTGGCCGTGATCGCAGAGGGCGTGGAAACCCACGAGCAACTGGAATTCCTGCGCGAACACGGCTGCGACGAAGTGCAGGGTTACCTGTTCGGGCGACCGATGCCGGCCTCGCGGTTCGAAGCGCAATTCAGTAACGATGCGCTGTTCATGATTGACTGAATCGATGCCGCTCCCCTGCAGGAGTGGTCGGAGGGGCGCTCTACCTTGTCCCGCGATCGGCGGGGGACCCTTTGTAAAATCGGTAAATCCGGTATTTCAGATGAATCGGGTATACCGGATTGGGTACCGGTTCCCGGCACATCGCGGGACAAGCCACGCGCCTGCAGGTGCAGCGTCAGGCTGGATGAAAACCGCTTGTCCAGCACATGACCCGCTTTCATATGCCAGATAAAAGCCGATGTTGTAGAATGCCCCCCTTTTCTACTGCCCGATCCCCGAGGACCGCCATGTTCAGCCGTGATTTGACTATCGCCAAGTACGACTCCGACCTGTATGCCGCTATGGAACAAGAAGCCAAGCGACAGGAAGAGCACATCGAGCTGATCGCCTCGGAAAACTACACAAGCCCCGCTGTCATGGAAGCCCAGGGTTCTGTGCTGACCAACAAATATGCTGAAGGCTACCCGGGCAAGCGTTACTACGGCGGCTGCGAATACGTCGACATCGTCGAGCAACTGGCCATCGACCGCGCCAAAGAGCTGTTCGGCGCCGACTACGCTAACGTCCAGCCACACGCCGGCTCCCAGGCCAACAGCGCCGTTTACCTAGCCCTGCTGAACGCAGGTGACACCATCCTGGGCATGAGCCTGGCCCACGGCGGTCACCTGACCCACGGCGCCAGCGTTTCCTCGTCTGGCAAGCTGTACAACGCTGTTCAATACGGCATCGACGGCAACGGTCTGATCGACTACGACGAAGTCGAGCGTCTGGCGGTAGAACACAAGCCGAAGATGATCGTGGCGGGCTTCTCTGCTTACTCGCAGATCCTGGACTTCCCGCGCTTCCGCGCCATCGCTGACAAGGTCGGCGCTTACCTGTTCGTCGACATGGCCCACGTGGCCGGTCTGGTTGCCGCTGGCGTCTACCCGAACCCGGTTCCCTTCGCTGACGTCGTCACCACCACCACGCACAAAACCCTGCGCGGTCCACGCGGCGGCCTGATCCTGGCGCGCGCCAACGCCGAGATCGAGAAGAAGCTGAACTCCGCCGTGTTCCCGGGCGGCCAGGGCGGTCCTCTGGAGCATGTCATCGCCGCCAAAGCGATCTGCTTCAAGGAAGCACTGCAGCCTGAGTTCAAGACCTACCAGCAACAAGTGGTGAAGAACGCCAAGGCCATGGCTTCGGTATTCATCGAGCGCGGTTTCGACGTAGTCTCCGGCGGTACCGAGAACCACCTGTTCCTGCTGTCGCTGATCAAGCAGGACATCTCCGGTAAAGACGCCGACGCCGCACTGGGCAAGGCCTTCATCACCGTGAACAAGAACTCCGTACCGAACGACCCACGCTCCCCGTTCGTCACCTCCGGCCTGCGCTTCGGCACCCCGGCAGTGACCACTCGCGGCTTCAAGGAAGCAGAGTGCAAGGAACTGGCGGGCTGGATCTGCGACATCCTGGCTGACCTGAACAACGAAGCGGTGATCGCCGCTGTTCGTGAGAAAGTCCAAGCCATCTGCGCCAAGCTGCCGGTTTACGGCGCGTGATCTGACGCTGTAGCGGTTGCATGAAAAAGCCCGGCTCTTGAGCCGGGCTTTTTCGTTTCCACTTGTAGGAGCGCGCTTGCCCGTGATTCGGTGGGTCAGACCCTGGTGTGGTGACTGATAGACCCTATCGCGGGCAAGCGCGCTCCTACAGTTGTTCGGCGCCGTACAGGAAATTCAATCCGCCGCCACCTTCGCAAACCCTTCTCGAATCTTCTCTTCCGGCAGTTCATCGGCAATGAACACAATCACGCTTTCGCGCTTTTCGCCTTCTGCCCACTCCACGTCGAAATCGAAGCCGTATAACTTCAGCACGCCTTGAAACACCAGCTTGCGTTCTTCGCCGGCGATGTTCAGTACGCCTTTGTAGCGCAGCAGTTGTTTGCCGTGGTCTTCGAGCAGTTCGTTCATGAACTCGCTGAGCTTGTCGATATCCAGCGCCTTGTCGCTGCGCAGGACCAGGCTGCTGATGCGGTCGATTGACCGGCCCGCAGGCGCTGCCGGGCGCAGGGTCATGCCGCCGATGTCGGCGTTCAGGTTGAACCCGCGCACATCGAGCAGTTCGGCCAAATCGATCTTGCCGTGCTCAACGATGCGAATCGGCGCCCGGCGATTGATGCGCGCCAGTCGCTGGCTCAGGGCTTCAAAGGTCGCCTCGCCCACCAGATCAGTCTTGCTCACCAACAGGCGGTCGGCGAAACCGATCTGTGCCTGGGCGATGGTCTGTTCCAGATGGGTGTCGGCGTGGGCGGCGTCAACCAGCGTGATGATGCCATCGAGGATATAGCGCTCGCGCAGCTCTTCATCGATGAAGAACGTCTGCGCGACGGGCGCGGGATCGGCGAGGCCCGTGCATTCGATCACCAGGCGGTCGAAAGCGATTTCACCGCTGTCCAGTCGCTCCAGCAGCAGGAACAACGCCTTGGTCAGGTCGGTATGGATGGTGCAGCACACGCAGCCATTGGACAGCGTCATCACCTGCACGGGCTCATCGCCGAGCAATTGCGTGTCGACGCCGGCGTCACTGAATTCGTTTTCGATCACGGCGATTTTCAGGCCGTGCTCTTCCTTGAGCAGGTGACGCAGCAACGTGGTCTTGCCCGCGCCGAGAAAACCACTCAGGACGGTGACGGGAATAGGTTGCGAAACGGTCATGCGTTCTCCTGCTTTCAGATGCGCGCCGACGCTCTCTCTATGTGAGCGAATTCATTCGCGAGACATCGGCACAAACAATAGAAGTATCCAAATGAAAACGCGCCACGACAGGCGTGGCGCGCTATTCAAACAAGCTTTACAGAATCAGGCCATCAACAGCACTTGGGCCCACCCTTGCCGCCGTAACGCGCATCCTGGCGTTCCCGAAAGAACGCCTCGTACGTCATCACCGGCTTGTCCGGGTGTTTGTTCTGCATATGTTCGACGTAGTTATCGTAGTCCGGCATGCCCACCATCAGGCGGGCTGCCTGACCCAGATACTTACCCAAACGATTCAGGTCATTGAACATACACAGCTCCTCGCCTCACAGCGCACTCAGTTGGCTTTCGGGAAGGCCTGGAATGGCGCTTCCTTGTCGGTACGCTCTTTCTTGGTCCAGGCCGCGCGGCCTACCTTGATTGCGTAGAACAGGATGCTCAGCACCACGAACAGGAACAGGGTGGTCAGCGCCGCGTTGGTGTACGCGTTGAAGATCACGTGCTGCATCTGGTCCATGGTCTTGGCCGGCGCCAGCACCTGTCCGGCATCGGCCGCTGTGCTGTATTTCTTCGCCAGCGCCAGGAAGCCTACCGCCGGGCTTGGGTCGAACAGCTTGATGAAGCCGGCGGTCACGGTGCAGATCAGCAGCCAGGACGCGGGCAGAATGGTCACCCACACGTACTGCTGACGCTTCATCTTGATCAGGACCACGGTTGCCAGCATCAGCGCGATACCCGCCAGCATCTGGTTGGAGATACCGAACAGCGGCCACAAGGTGTTGATGCCACCCAGTGGGTCGATCACGCCCTGATACAGCAGATAGCCCCACAACGCCACGCAGCCACCGGTGCCGATCGCGTTGGCGGTCCAGGACTCGGTGCGTTTGAGCGCAGGGACGAAGCTGCCCAGCAAATCTTGCAGCATGAAGCGACCGGCACGGGTACCGGCGTCAACGGCCGTCAGAATGAACAGCGCTTCGAACAGGATCGCGAAGTGGTACCAGAACGCCATGGTGTTCTGGCCAGGGAAGGCCTGGTGCAGGATCTGCGCGATACCGACCGCCAGCGTCGGAGCACCGCCAGCACGGGCCAGTACGGTGTTCTCACCGATGTCCTTGGCCGTTGCGATCAGCTGGTCCGGGGTAATCACGAAGCCCCAACTGCTGACCATCTGCGCCACTGCGTTCACGTCGGAACCGACAATCGCCGCCGGGCTGTTCATGGCGAAGTAAACACCGGGCTCGATCACGGAAGCCGCCACCATGGCCATGATCGCCACGAAGGATTCCATCAACATGCCGCCGTAACCGATGTAACGGGCGTTGACTTCGTTATCCAGCAACTTCGGCGTGGTGCCCGAAGAAATCAGTGCATGGAAACCCGACACGGCACCGCAAGCGATGGTGATGAACAGGAATGGGAACAGCGTGCCTTTCCAGACCGGACCGGTGCCGTCGGTGAACTGGGTCAGGGCCGGCATTTTCAGCTCGGGGGCCAGAATCAGAATGCCGATCGCCAGGGCGACGATGGTGCCGATTTTCAGGAAGGTCGACAGGTAGTCACGCGGTGCCAGTACCAGCCAGACCGGCAGCATGGCGGCCACAAAGCCGTAACCGACCAGCATCCAGGTGATTTGCACACCCGTGAACGTAAACAGCGGCGCCCACTCAGGGCTCGCGGCCACTTGGCCACCCACCCAGATCGACAGCAGCAACAGCACCACGCCGACCACGGAGATTTCACCAATGCGGCCCGGACGGATGTAGCGCATGTAAACGCCCATGAACATCGCAATCGGGATCGTCGCCATGACCGTGAACATGCCCCATGGGCTCTCGGCCAGCGCTTTAACCACGATCAGCGCCAGCACCGCGAGGATGATGATCATGATCAGGAAGCAGCCGAACAAGGCGATGGTGCCGGGAATACGGCCCATTTCCTCACGGACCATGTCGCCCAGCGAGCGGCCGTTACGGCGAGTGGACAGGAACAGGATCATGAAGTCCTGAACCGCACCGGCCAGCACGACACCGGCAATCAGCCACAGCGTGCCGGGCAAATAACCCATTTGCGCAGCGAGCACCGGACCGACGAGCGGACCTGCACCGGCAATAGCGGCGAAATGGTGACCGAACAGAATGTGTTTGTTGGTCGGCACGTAGTCCAGACCGTCGTTGTTCAGCACCGCCGGTGTGGCCCGTGTCGGGTCGAGTTGCATAACGCGGGTGGCGATGAACAAGCTGTAGTAGCGATAAGCAACCAGATAGATAGCGACCGCGGCGACCACGATCCAGAGTGCGTTGATTGCCTCTCCCCGACGCAATGCAACCACTCCCAGGGCCCACGCCCCGAGAATCGCAACAATCAGCCAGGGCACGTGGCGCAGCAGACTATTATTGTTTTTCATTTTTTTTTATTTCCAGCTGAGTGGACTTGTGTGAGCAGCCATCAGAGTTTAGCGCTGCTGAAGCGAAAGGCCACCCCCACAATGGTCTAGCGCGGGTTTTGGCCTATAGTCAAAGCAGCCAAGGAGAAGTCGACTTATGACAGATTCCCACGAAGACCGCCGACGCTTTAAACGCATCGCGTTCGATGCCAAGACTGAATTGACTCAGAACCACAAGACCTGGCCCGTTCATCTGATCGACCTTTCGCTCAAAGGCCTGCTGATCGAACGGCCCTCACCGTGGCAGGGCAACCCTGACGAGCCGTTTATCGTCGACATTCATTTGAACGTCGATATCTTCGTGCAGATGGAGGTGAGACTGACCCACGACGATCACAATCATCTGGGGTTTGTCTGCGAACACATCGGCCTGGAATCGGTGACCCACCTGCGCCGGTTGATCGAGTTGAACCTGGCGGATCACGACGAGCTTGAGCGGGAATTGGCGGCGTTGATTGAGGTTTGACTGTAGGCCGATACCCAACCCCCTGTAGGAGCGCGCTTGCCCGCGATTGGATTGTGAGCCACCCCATGTGTAGCGGATGCACGAATGTTTTCGCGGGCAAGCGCGCTCCTGCACTGTTTTTTATTGTCTGCGGCCCACTACTCCTCAAACAACGCATCCAGCGCCTGATCGAGCCGCGTCACGGCAATCACGGTCAGACCCGGCGGTGATTCCTTAGGCGCGTTGCCCTTGGGCACGATGGCGCGTTTGAAGCCATGCTTGGCCGCTTCCTTCAAGCGCTCCTGGCCACTCGGCACGGGGCGCACTTCGCCCGACAGGCCCACTTCCCCAAACACCAGCAAATCGCCTGGCAGTGCGCGGTTACGCAAGCTGGACATGACCGCTGCCATCAATGCGAGGTCGGACGCGGTTTCCAGAACTTTCACGCCGCCGACCACGTTAAGGAACACGTCCTGATCGTGGGTCGGAATGCCGCCATGGCGATGCAAGACCGCCAGCAGCATGGCCAGGCGGTTCTGGTCGAGACCCAGCGTGACGCGGCGCGGGTTGGACAGGTGACTGTCATCGACCAACGCCTGCACTTCCACCAGCATCGGGCGCGTGCCTTCCCACGTCGCCATGACCACGCTACCCGCGACGGCTTCCTGCGCACGGGTCAGAAAGATCGCCGAGGGATTGGAGACTTCTTTCAGGCCCTTATCGGTCATGCCGAAGACGCCCAACTCGTTGACGGCGCCGAAGCGGTTTTTCACCGCGCGCAACAAGCGCAGACGCCCGTCCGACTCACCCTCGAAATACAGCACGGTGTCGACCATGTGTTCGAGGACGCGCGGACCTGCCAACGCGCCTTCCTTGGTCACGTGGCCGACCAGGAAGATCGCCGTGCCGCTCTGCTTCGCATAGCGCACCAGCAACGCAGCACTCTCGCGCACCTGCGATACCCCGCCCGGCGCTGATTGCAGCTGCTCGGTAAAGATGGTCTGGATCGAGTCGATCACCATGACTTTCGGCTGCTCGACCCGCGCCGTGGCGATGATGCTTTCGATGCAGGTTTCGGTCATGACCCGCAGTTTGTCCTGAGGCAGCCCGAGGCGTCGGGCGCGCATGGCCACTTGCTGCTGGGATTCTTCGCCGGTGACGTACAGCGCCGGCATGCGCTCTGCGATGGCGCACAGGGTCTGCAACAGAATCGTTGATTTGCCGATACCGGGATCACCGCCGATCAACACCACCGAGCCATCCACCAGACCACCGCCGAGCACGCGGTCCAGTTCCGCCGAGTTGGTGGAGAAACGAGGAATTTCCTCGACGCTGACTTCCGCCAGGGTCTTGATCTGCGCCTGCTGGCCAGTCCATCCGGCGCGACCGCTCGGCGCCGCTGCGCCGCCGCTTTCAATGACGGTCTCGACCAGGGTGTTCCAGGCGCCGCATTCGCCGCATTGCCCGGCCCATTTGGGAAAGGTCGCGCCGCACTCGGTGCAGCCATACATGCGTTTGGCCTTTGCCATGAAACCCCCGCCGCAAAAAAGGGCCAATCATACCCCAAGGCTCAAACACCTGCGTGCGAAGGGACCGCGAACTACCTTTTTGGGGGATTCAGTAAAACTAACCCGGCCGGAGCCGGTCGATTGCATGGATTACGCGGGATCCGTGTAGCTGACATACACTGCATCCACCACCCTCATCTGTAACAAAGGAATACACCATGAGCGTACTAAGCGAGTTCAAAGCCTTTGCCGTCAAAGGAAACGTCGTCGACATGGCCGTCGGTATCATCATCGGCGCGGCATTCGGCAAGATCGTTTCGTCGTTCGTCGGCGATGTCATCATGCCGCCCTTGGGGTTGCTGATCGGCGGCGTGGATTTCAGTGATCTGGCGATCACCCTGAAGGGCGCGGAAGGTACGACACCGGCCGTGGTGCTGGCTTACGGCAAATTCATCCAGACCGTGATCGACTTCATCATCGTTGCGTTCGCCATCTTCATGGGCGTGAAGGCTATCAACCGCCTGAAGCGTGAAGAAGCCAAGGCCCCTACCGTGCCACCGGTTCCAACACCGCAGGAAACCCTGCTGACCGAGATCCGGGACCTGTTGAAAGAGCAGAACAGCAAACCGGCTGCGCCGCTGCCTGTGAATCCTGATCGGTTGGTTTAAGCAAAGCGCCTCTGCCACACCCCCAGTGGCTCGGCGTAAAACCTTGTGGGAGCGAATTCATTCGCGATGCGGACTATCAGACGCAATCTCTCTAGCGGATGTAACGACCTCGCGCGAATGAATTTGCGCCCACAGTGACTGTGCCCGCCTGCGGACACTGGCTCTACCAATAATTCTCCACCGCTATCTGCCCCGGCTTGCGGGTCAGGGCCAGGCGCATGTCGCGGGTTTTGAGCAGTGCGCGGGTGTCGTCGATCATTTGCGGATTGCCGCAAATCATCACCCGCGAATGCTCAGGTGTCAGCGCTACCCCGGCAGCCTTCTCCAGTTCGCCATTTTCGATCAGCGTGGTGATCCGTCCGTGGAGCGCGCCCGGATGCTCTTCGCGGGTCACGGTGGCAATGAACTGAAACTTGTGCGCGTATTCGGCCAGGTAATCGCGCTGGGCCAGGCCGGCAATCAGCTCTTGGTACGCAAGCTCTTTGGTCTCACGGGCGCTGTAGACCAGGATGATGCGTTCAAATTTCTCCCACACCTCAAAGTCCTGCAGGATCGAGAGAAACGGCGCCACGCCCGTGCCTGTGGACAACATCCACAGATCCCGCCCATCGGTGAAGCGGTCGAGGGTCAGGTAGCCCACCGCCTGTTTTTCCACCATCAGCGTATCGCCCGTGCGCAGGCGGCTCAGTTCGCTGGTGAATTCGCCCCCGGGCACCACGATCGAGAAAAACTCCAGGAATTCATCGAACGGCGACGACACGACCGAATAGGCCCGCCACACGGTGCTGCCGTCAGCCTTGGTCACCCCCAGCCGTGCGAATTGGCCTGCGGTGAAGCGGAAACCCGGATCTCGGGTCGTGCGAAAGGTGAACAGGCTAGGTGTCAACGGCGTCACATCCAGCAGCGTTTGCCGGGTGAATTTCTCTGCACTGGCGGTCATTGGGCGCTCCTGGCTCCTGTCACTCATTCAAGAGCACCCAGTTTCCCGCAAACGGGCCGCGATAAACACCGCAGGTTTGTAGTGATATCGGTGGAGGGGGCTGGATGGCAATACACGTGTTTTTAGAGCATTTCGCGATCATCGTTATCGCGATCAACGACAACATCACGCGCTGAAGGCTGCAATCTGCTGATTTGAATCGCTTTTTAAAAACGCTGATTACCGCTGGGTTGCTCCACTCGTCAGCAGCCCCAGGCCGATCCCCGACCACAAAATGTTTTTTTCCTAGACTTCAATCAAAACAGTAGTCAGTACGATCAGGCATGGAGGCTTGCGATGGAACATCAGACATTGACGTCACTTCAACTGACAGGGGGCGCTACCCTGCCCCACAAGGGGCTGACACTTCGGGAGGCAGAGATACTCAAGTGGTCCGCAGAAGGGAAAACCGCTGCTGAAGTGGCGATGATTCTGGACCTGAAGCTGCGAACGGTGAACTTCCACATCGGCACCGCCATTCGCAAAATGGGGGTGACGAACAAGACCTCGGCCGTGGTGCAGGCGGCGCTGCACGGGGTGTTCTGATTACGCGGGGCATGGGGGGATTCAAAGACGATGACGAAAAACCTCAGGTGCGAAAGGTCGAAAAACACGTAAAATCGCGGGTTTCGTGAGTCCGGTAGCAACGGCGCTTACATGACACCCGCCGAGCGCCTGACCGCGTCGCCAACGAATGGACATTCCCTGTACATGCCCCTGCTTACCACGCCTTTCGCCGAGCTCGACCTGATTCGCCAGCCGGAGCAGTCGGATGAACCCTTGCAGGCATTCGACGCCGCCGACGAGTACCTGCTCAACCACGTCGCCGAACAAGGCCTGACGTTACAAACCCGCATGCTGATCCTCAACGACAGCTTTGGCGCCCTAGCCACCAGTCTCGCACCCCATGCGGCCGTCTTCAGCAGCACGGACTCCTTTCTAGGGGTTCAGGCGCTGGAGAAGAACCTGGTGCGTAACGGTCAGGCGTTCGATGCGGTCCCCGTGATTCCTGCCAGCGAGCCGCTGACGGGCCCATTCGACTGGGTGCTGATTCGCGTGCCCAAGACCCTCGCCCTGCTTGAAGAGCAACTGATTCGCCTGCAAGGGCAATTGGCACCGGGTGCCAAGGTGGTGGCCGCCGGGATGGTCAAACATCTGCCCCGTTCGGCGGGTGAGTTGATGGAAGAGTACATTGGCCCGGTGCAGGCTTCGCTGGCGGTGAAGAAAGCGCGTCTGCTGTTCTGCACGCCGCAGTCCAAGACGTTTCAACCCTCCCCGTTCCCGACACGCTATACGCTGGACGAGCCGAAGATCGAGCTGATCAACCACGCCAACGTGTTCTGCCGTGACGGCCTGGACATCGGTACGCGGGCGTTCTTGCCGCATCTGCCGAAAAACCTGGGCGCAGCGCGCGTCGCGGACCTAGGGTGCGGTAATGGTGTGATGGCAATCGCCAGCGCCTTGGCCAACCCTGACGCGCACTACACGCTGGTGGACGAGTCGTTCATGGCGGTGCAGTCCGCTCAGGAGAATTGGCAACTGGCGCTGGGTGATCGTGAGGCGGTGATCCGCGCCGGCGACGGCCTTGCGGGTCAGGAACCGGATTCGCTGGACGTGGTGCTGTGCAATCCGCCGTTTCATCAGCAACAGGTCGTGGGTGATTTTCTGGCCTGGCGCATGTTCCAGCAAGCGCGCTCTGCGCTGGTGACGGGCGGCGCGCTGTACATCGTCGGTAACCGCCACCTGGGCTACCACAGCAAACTGGCGCGGCTGTTCAGAGGGGTTGAGCAGGTGGCGGCAACGCCGAAGTTCGTCATTCTCAAAGCGCGCAAATGATTTTAATGACTGGAGGGTAGGAGTGCGTTTGCCAGCGATGCATGAAGCCGGCCACCTTCAATGGTGACTGGCAGACCGTAATCGCGGGCAAGCGCGCGCCGACAAGTATCCTGCGCGGTCAGGGCGCAGACTAAGAAAAAACCCGCCGAAGCGGGTTTTTTATTGCGCAGAAAACACTCAATGCGACTTCATCCCCGCCGCCGTCATGAACATGCGCAGCAGGCTGGCGAAAATGAACAGGACGAACACACTTCCCGCCCAGATCGTGACCAGCCAGCCGATGCGTTTCCAGAGTGGCGACTTGCGCGCGGGATCTTCATCGTGCGCGGGTTGGTCGTGAAAGGATTCTTTACCGGACATCGCTGAGCCCTCTTCTTCCGGAAACGACCCCGAGTTTAAACCGGGGCCGAACGCCAACTAGTGGTAACCGTCTTCGTGGGTGACCTTGCCGCGGAACACGTAGTAGCTCCAGAAGGTGTAACCCAGGATGAACGGGATGATGAACAGTGTCCCGACCAGAATGAAGCCCTGGCTTTGCGGCGGCGAGGCAGCGTCCCAGATCGAAATCGACGGCGGTACGATGTTTGGCCACAAGCTGATGCCCAGACCGCTGTAGCCCAGGAAGATCAGCACCAGCGTCAGCAGAAACGGCGTGTAGTTCGCATTACGCTCGACCGCCTTGAACAGCCCGTACATGGTCACCAGAACCAGCGCCGGCACCGGCATGAACCAGAACAGATTCGGTACGCTGAACCAGCGATCGGCGATGTCCTGATGCGCCAGCGGGGTCCACAGGCTGACGATGCCCATCACCACCAGCGTCGCGATCGCCAGAGGCCGAGCCAGATCATGCATGGCCTTCTGCAGACCGCCTTCGGTCTTCATGATCAGCCAGGTGCAACCGAGCAACGCGTAGGCCACGATCAGCGCCAGGCCGCAGAACAGCGAGAACGGTGTCAGCCAGTCGAGCCCGCCACCGGCATAAGCTCGGTTGACCACCGGGATGCCATCGATGAACGCGCCCAGCGCAACGCCCTGGAAGAACGTCGCCACCAGCGAACCGCCGATGAACGCCTTATCCCACAGGTGACGCTTGGCGTCGGTGGCCTTGAAACGGAACTCGAACGCCACACCACGGAAGATCAGCCCGATGAGCATGAAGATCAGCGGCAGGTACAACGCTTCGAGGACAACCGAATAGGCCAGCGGGAACGCGCCGAACAGCGCCGCGCCACCCAGTACCAGCCAGGTTTCGTTGCCGTCCCAGACCGGTGCGACGGTGTTCATCATCACATCGCGGTCGGATTTGCCTTTGATGAACGGGAAGAGAATGCCGATCCCGAGGTCGAAGCCGTCCATGATGACGTACATCATGATGCCGAAGATGATGATCACGGCCCAGATCAGTGGAAGATCAATACCCATGGCTCAATTCACCTCACGCAGGCTGTCTTTGTGCCCTTCTTCGGTGCCTTCATCGGCAGCGGAGAGAGGACGTGCAGGAGTGCGTTTCTGGCCGGGACCGCCGTGAGGCGTGTCATCGCCTTCATGGGTTTTCGGTCCTTTGCGCACCAGGCGCATCATGTAGCCGAAGCCTGTGCCGAACAGCAGGAAATACACCACGACGAACAGCACCAAGGTGATCGTCAGTTGCCCCACACTGTGGTTCGACGACGCGTTGGCTGTGCGCATCAACCCGTAGACCACCCAAGGCTGACGCCCGATTTCAGTGGTGAACCAGCCCGCGAGCATCGCGATCAGGCCAGCGGGGCCCATACACATGACCAGGCGCAGGAACAGGCGATTGGTGTATAGCCCGCCGCGCCAGCGCAGCCAGGCACTCCAAAGCCCCACGAAAATCATCAACATGCCCAGCGCCACCATGATGCGGAACGACCAGAACACGATCAGAGAGTTGGGGCGGTCCTCAGGCGGGAAAGACTTGAGCGCCGGAATCTGTCTATCCAGGCTGTGGGTCAGGATCAGGCTGCCCAGATACGGGATCTCAATCGCGTATTTGGTCCGCTCCTCTTTCATGTCCGGAATACCAAACAGAATCAGCGGGGAGGGTTCGTCACCCACGTTCTCCCAGTGACCTTCAATGGCCGCGATCTTGGCCGGCTGGTGCTCCAGCGTATTCAAACCATGGGCGTCACCGACCACCGCTTGAATCGGCGCAACGATCAGCGCCATCCACATGGCCATCGAGAGCATGCGGCGAATGGCCGGATTATCACGGCCGCGCAGCAAGTGCCAGGCCGCCGACGCACCCACAAAGAACGCGGTGGCCACGAACGCGGCAATCGCCATGTGCGCCAGACGGTAGGGGAACGATGGGTTGAAGATCACCGCCAGCCAGTCCACCGGAATGATGCGGCCGTCGACGATTTCATACCCTTGCGGGGTCTGCATCCAGCTGTTGGAGGCGAGAATCCAGAAGGTGGAAATCAGCGTACCGACCGCGACCATGACGGTGGCGAAGAAGTGCAAGCCACGGCCGACACGATTCCAGCCAAACAGCATCACGCCGAGGAAGCCGGCTTCGAGGAAGAAGGCGGTGAGCACTTCGTAGGTCAGCAACGGCCCCGTGACCGCCCCCGCGAAGTCGGAGAACCGGCTCCAGTTGGTGCCGAACTCGTACGCCATGACCAGACCGGAAACCACCCCCATACCGAAGTTCACGGCAAAGATCTTCGACCAGAAGTGGTAGAGATCCCGGTAGGTATTGTCGTGAGTCTTGAGCCACAGGCCTTCGAGCACAGCGAGAAAACTCGCCAGACCAATGGTGATGGCCGGGAACAGGATGTGAAATGAAACGGTGAACGCAAACTGGATTCGGGCGAGATCGAGTGCCTCTAAACCGAACATAGGTCTTCCTCTATCAGGTGAAACCGGCTTCGGACCTTGGGGCCCTCAGCGTCTGCCCCCACGGTGTATTGAGTACGACGTAATGCGTTTGTTCTTTTTAGTTCGCGCTCAGGCCACAGGCCAGAAGACGACGCGGGAGTTCTGTCAAGCCGCCCGGTCAATCCACATGTATCGCGCAATTGACTCAGGTCAACCAACGATCAAAGAGTAGTCCCATTTCGGCAGGTGAACTGCGTGGCCTTTTGTCGCGTGGCGAGTTGCCTCACCCCTTGATACAGAGCAGTTTCGGGAAAACCGGAGCAGAGGGCTTCGGCGCCCACCGAGTGCGTGTACAAAGCCGATATGAGGCAACGCCCTGTTACAAAAAGAGGTGCTGATGCAAAGTGGCAACCTTGTGAAACCCTCCTTTTTCCTTTGCTGGCTGTCGTCCAATGCCGACTCAAACCCCTGCCCTGCTCCGTCACCATCGACCGTTCGTCGCATTCTGGCTCGCCCGGGTTTTTACGGCCAGCGGTTTTCAGATGCTCACCGTGGCCATCGGCTGGAATCTCTATCAGCTGACCGGCAACGTGCTGGACCTGGGGCTGGTCGGTCTGGTCGAATTCGCACCGCGGGTGCTGTTCATGCTGCACACCGGGCATGTGGCGGATCGGTACGATCGACGCAAGGTCGCCGCGATTTGCCAGACGTTGCAGGCGTGCATTGCCTTGGCCTTGACGATCGGCGGCCTGACGGACAGCGTGACATTCTGCTGACCGGCCCGTGGGGCCTTGGCTTGCTGCGTTCGGCGCCTGCGGTGGGTGCACTGGGCATGTCGTTGTTTCTCCAACTGGAGACGCCCGACGAAATGCGCGGCCGGGTAAGTGCTGTGAATGGCTTGCTCATCGGCGCGTCGAACCCGTTGGGCGAGTTCGAGTCCGTTCTGACAGCGCACTGGTTAGGCACCGTGCCCGCCGTGGTGCTCGGTGGCGTCGGCACGCTGGCGATTACCGGGTTGTGGATCAAACTGTTCCCGGGCCTGGCAAAGCGCGACCGGATGAGCGAGATCGTGGCTGAAGCCGAGCAGGCTGCGGTTTAAAGAACGCTGCTCACAATGAGCTGCGGATAAACCCCAGCAATGCAGAAACAAGGCGGCGGTAAAGGGCATCCACCTCAGGTACGTGCCCCTTGCCTCTCAGGCTGCCGTGCACCAGCCCCAAGCCGGGATCGAACTCGGTCGCCACGCCGGCTTCGCGCAAGGCCCGCTCATAACAGCTGCCGTCATCGCGCAGCGGATCAAACTGGGCCACCGCAATAAACGCAGGCGCCAGCCCTCGAAAATCGGTCGCGTTCAACGGCATCGCGTAGGGCGAACGCTCGCTCTCATTCATATAAAGCTGGCGGTAAAACCCAAGGTCCGCCGTGCTGAGCAGCGGCGCATCGACACACTCGGTACGCGAGGGAAGATCGTCGCCGCCCCCCAGGCCTGGATATACCAACGCCTGCCCGACGGGCTGTCGCTCCTCCGCATCGCGCAGCGCCAGGCACACGGCCGCTGCCAGATTTGCGCCCGCACTGTCACCGGCAATCGCGACTCGACGGGGGTCGATGTCCATCCGCGGCGCCTGAACCTGCAACGCATGCCAGACCGCCAGACAGTCACCAAATCCTGCCGGGAACGGATGCTCGGGCGCCAGTCGGTAGTCCACGGCAATCACCACGGCATTGAGGTCGATCGCGAGCGCCGCTGTAAGAAAGTCGTGTGAATCAAGATCGCCCACCACCCAGCCGCCGCCGTGCAGGTACATCACGCAAGGTGCCGGGTATTCAGCGGAGAGGTAGCGAGGGCGGTAGCTGCGCACCAGGACACCCGCGAGCTGGAGGTCCCTGACGTCGAGATCCTGAGAACGGGCAGGCGTGAACGCTTCGCACATGCGCGAGTAAGCGCGGCGCTGGTCAGCGATCTCCAGCGATGCAACGCTGAAACTCAGGGTCTTTTCGATGAAGCCGACCATGGCCGGCGACAGCGAAGCGTAAGTGGGCATGTGTGGCTCCAGCCCGTCGGAACCGCCGGGATCGAGGGAGTTACCTGGCGTGCAGAACGTGAACACTGTGAGATCGAACGCGACCGCGATTCGGTGGTTCGGTCGCCTTGGACGGGGCGACCGTACTGACGTCTCGCGAATGAATTCGCTCCCACAAGGTAAGCACGCGGGCTTGAACAGATCCCACCTGCGGCTTATTTATTGACCGCGACCTGCACGGCAGTCGCTGCGTCCTTGCCATCGAAGGTGGTCACGCCGTCCAGCCAGCGCTTCATGTCTTCAGGATGATCCTTAAGCCACTGTTTGGCGACGTCAGTGGGCGCCTTGCGGTCCATGATCGGCACCATCATCTGGCTTTCCTGAGCGGCGGTGAACTTCAGGTTGCTCATCAGTTTATTCACGTTGGGGCAACGCGTTGCGTAATCCGGTGCGGTCACCACCGACACGGTGGCTGCGCCTTCGCCCGGACCGAACACGTCCTCGCTGCCGGTCAGGTACGCGATCTTCATGTTGATGTTCATCGGGTGCGGAGTCCAGCCCACAAACACCACCCACTCGTTACGCTTGGTCGCACGCTGCACGGCCGCCAGCATGCCCGCCTCGCCCGACTCCACCAACTGGAAGTCACCCAGGCCGAACTGGTTCTTCTCGATCATGCCCTTGATGTTGGCATTGGCGCCGGTGCCGGGCTCGATGCCGTAGATCTTGCCGCCCAGTTTGTCCTTGAACTTGGCGATATCGGCAAAGGTTTTCAGCCCGCCATCGGCCACGTATTGCGGCACGGCCAGCGTCGCCTGGGCGTCGTTCATGCTCGGTGTGTCGAAGACTTTGACCTGATTCGCAGCCACGAACGGTGCGATGTTCTTGTCCATCGCCGGTTTCCAGTAACCCAGGAACACGTCGAGTCGGTCATCGCGCAAGCCGCCAAAAACGATCTGCTGCGCCGCACTGGTCTGCTTGACCTCGTAGCCCATGTTTTGCAGCAGCACTTCCGCCACCGCACTGGTCGCGATCACGTCGGTCCAGTTGACCACACCCATCCGCACGCTCTGACATTTGGCCGGCTCGGCTGCCATCAAGGCGGTACTGCTCAGCATCAACACACCGCAACTGATCTGACGAATAAATCTCTTCATGCGTGCTCCTCGGGTCGGCTCGTTATTTTATTCAGCTCTTTTCGGCAGTTTTTCTAAGGCTTCAAGACCCACGGCAATCCGAATGCTGCCGCGTTGGAGCAAATTACGCAGCAGCCCCTCGCACGAAGCGCACCAGCGCGACCTGTGGTTGCACTGGAGCGACATTGGAAGTGTTCCAGACTCTGAGTCTGATGGAGATCCACTGGAGCGCGAATTCATTCACGAGCGGCTGGCTCTAACGAAACACAGGTCATGCATGCCCCCATTGTAGGAGCGCGCTTGCCCGCGATTGCAAACGGTCAGTCATCACCAATGAAACTGACACATCGCAATTGCGGGCAAGCGCGCTCCTACGAGAGGCGCGGCGGTTTAGAGCACCTTATCCAGCGTAATCGGGAAATCCCGCACCCGCTTGCCGGTCGCGTGATAGACAGCATTGGCGATGGCCGATGCCACGCCGACGATGCCGATCTCGCCCACGCCCTTGGAGCCCAGTTCGTTGACGATGTCGTCGTTTTCTTCCACGAACAGCACGTCGATGTCGCCGATGTCTGCGTTCACCGGAATGTGGTACTCGGCCAGGCTGTGGTTCATAAAGCGGCCCAGGTGCTGATCGTTCTGGGTCTCTTCCTGCATGGCCTGGCTGATGCCCCACACGACGCCGCCAAGGATCTGGCTGCGTGCGGTCTTGGGGTTGACCACGCGGCCAGCGGCCACGGCGCTTACAACCCTGTTGACACGCACGGTGCCCAAGTCCTCATCGACCAGTACCTCGACGAACACCGCCGAGTGGGTCGCGGTCGAATAGCCTTCGCGCTTTTCATCCGGTTCGGCGTCTACCTGCACCTCCAGTGTCTCGTGAGACGACGCACGCACGATGTCGGCGTACGAAAACCGCTGCCCACGAATGTGCAGGCAACCGTCGCCGAAGCCGACCTCTTCCATGTCCACCACCGCGAACTCGGGATGGGCCATGCGCACGGCATCCAGCAACTTGGCGCGCAAAGCCCGGCACGCTTGCTGCACCGCCGTGCCGACGGACGACACCGTGAAGGAGCCGCCCTGCAGCGGCGCCGTCGGCAGCGAGGAATCGCCGAGCATGAACGTAACGTCCTGCGGTGTCATGCCCGCCGCTTCGGCTGCGATCTGGGTCATGACCGTGTAGGTGCCGGTCCCGATGTCGGTGGTCGCACTGCTGACGGTCAGCTTGCCGCTTGCGTCGATGCGCGCCTTGGCACTGGCTTTCATCTGCATGGCTTCCCACACGCCACCGGCCATGCCCCAACCCACCAGTTGGCGACCTTGGCGCATGCTGCGTGGCTCGGAGTTACGCTGGCTCCAGCCGAAGCGGTCGGCGCCCTGCTCGTAGCAGGCGAGCAACTCTTTGCTGGAGTAAGGCTTGTCTTCGTTGCCGTTACGGTCGGCGAAATTGATCGCGCGCAGTTTCACGGGATCGACGCCGGTCGCATACGCCAGTTCATCCAGCGCACACTCCAGACCGACCATGCCCGACGTCGCGCCCGGCGCACGCATGTCCAGCGGGGTGTACACGTCCAGCGGCGCAAGTTTGTAGGTCAGCTGCACGTTGTCGCATTGATAGAGCATGCCGCTCCACTCGACCACGTGCTCAGTGAAGTCCTCGAATCGCGAGGTCTGCCCGATCACGTCATGACCCACTGCCAACAGGCGCCCGTCGGCGGTCGCGCCCAGCCGCAAGCGTTGCAAGGTGTGGGGGCGATAGCCGAACGTGAACATCTGCTGGCGCGTCAGGGTGACGCGAACCGAGCGTTTGAGATGCAGCGCGGCCATGACGGCCAGAGGCAGCTGGTATTGCGGGCGCAAGCCGGAGCCGAACGCACCGCCGACGAACGCCGCCCGCACACGAATCTTGTCCTTCTCCAGGCCGAACACCTTGTGCAGGTAATCCTGGCAGTTCTGCGTGCCTTGGGTCTTGTCGTGGATCTCGAGACTGCCGTCATCCTGATACATCACCGTCGAGGCGTGGGGCTCCATCGGGTTGTGATGCTCGTTCGGCGTGCTGTAACGCGCGTCCACCGTCTTCGCCGCCTGGGTAAAGGCGGTCTCGAAATCGCCGCGCGGCTTGGGGGTTTCAGCCGGCGCCGTGTGCGCGTTCCCTTGTGCGGCCATCAGGTCGGTCTGGTGAGCCTCGGTTTCATACTCGATGCGCACCAGCGAGCCTGCGTGACGCGCAAGCTCGAGGGTGTCGGCAACGACCAGCGCCAGCGGTTGCCCGCTGTACAGCACGCGATCGTTATACAAAGGGCGGAACGGCGAACCTTCGGCCGAATCCGCATCCTCGTAATCTTTGTCGTAACTGGCAACATGCGGACGGTTGGTGTGGTCAATGACGGCGACGACACCTTTGACCTGCAAGGCTTGCGAGGCGTCAATGCGCAGCACGCGGCCGCACGCAATATTGCTGGACACCACGCTGCCAAACAGCAGGCCGGCTTGCGGGTATTCGCCGGCATAGCGTGCCTGGCCGGTGACCTTCAGGTGACCGTCGACGCGATCCAGCGGTTGCCCGACGGGTGACACATAACCGGGTGGATTGATTTTCGCGTTCATCAGGCTTTACCTCCTGTTGCCGCGTCGCTGAGCGCACGGACGATGGCGCGTTGCGCCAGCTTGACCTTGAAGGCGTTGTGTTCGAGCGGTTTGGCGTCACGCAGGATGGCTTCGGCTGCCGCCACGAAATTCTCCCGGGACACCGGTTGCCCTATGAGCGACTGCTCGACCGCTTTGTCACGCCACGGCTTGTGCGCCACCCCGCCCAGGGCCAGGCGCACGTCGCGAATGATGTCGCCGTCCAGCTCCAAGGCAGCCGCGACCGAGACCAGCGCGAAGGCGTAGGACGCACGATCCCGAATCTTCAGGTAATGGCTGTGAGCAACAAACCCTTGGGGTGGGAGTTCGATGGCCGTGATCAATTCGTCATCGGCCAGCTGGTTGTCGCGCTGTGGGGCGTCTTCCGGCAACCGGTGAAAGTCAGCGAATTCGATGGTGCGTTTGCCGCCCCGACCTTCCACATGCACAACGGCGTCCAGCGCGGCCAGCGCCACGCACATGTCCGACGGGTGGGTGGCCACGCAGTCCTCGCTGGCGCCCAGGATCGCGTGAATCCGGTTCAGGCCGTCTTTAGCCGGGCATCCGCTTCCCGGCTCGCGCTTGTTGCAAGGCACCGCGGAATCGTAAAAGTAGTAACAACGGGTGCGCTGAAGCAGGTTGCCGCCGGTGCTGGCCATGTTACGCAGCTGAGGCGAGGCGCCTGCCAGGATGGCTTGCGACAGCAATGGGTAACGCTGCTCGACCAAGGGATGCCACGCCAGATCGGCATTGCTCACCAACGCACCGATCAACAGGCCGCCACTGGCGGTTTCCCGGACGTCCTTGAGCGGCAGGCCGGTGATGTCGATCAGGTGTTCCGGCCGGGCGATGTTTTCTTTCATCAAATCCAGCAGGTTGGTGCCGCCCGCGATAAAGCGGCTGGCCGCTCCGGCCAGGCTGATTGCCTGACTGACGTCGACGGGCTTGCTGTAATGGAAGGGATTCATGCGTCGATCCCTCCTTCACTGACGGCCGATGCCTCGGCGGCGGAGTGCGGCAAGGCCTCTTCGACCGCTGCGAGGATGTTGGTGTAGGCGCCGCAGCGGCACAGGTTGCCACTCATCAACTCTTTGATCTGGTCAGCGGTGTGCGCCCGGCCTTCGTTGGCCAGCCCGACTGCCGAGCAAATCTGACCCGGCGTGCAGTAACCGCACTGAAAGGCGTCATGCTTTATGAACGACTGCTGCATCGGGTGCAGCGTGTCGCCGTCCGCCAGCCCTTCGATGGTGGTCAACTCGGCGCCGTCGCACATGACCGCCAGGGTCAGGCAGGCATTGACCCGCTTGCCATCGCGCAGCACCGTGCACGCCCCGCACTGTCCGTGGTCACAGCCTTTCTTGGTGCCCACCAGATCGAGCTGTTCACGCAATACGTCCAGCAATGTCGACCACGGCTGCACGTTCAATTGTCTGGACTGGCCGTTCAGGGTCAGAGCAATGGCATGCTCTGCGAAGGCCTGGTTAGTTGTCTCGCTCATTGCAAACCTCACGGTAGGTACGCGTCTGCGCAGTCAATCTGCGTCTCATGAGGTACGACTGGCGGGTTTTCCTAAACGTTCAGGGTTTGTGATGAGCGTGCCGGGTGCCTGGGACCCCAAGGGCCTGGGAACCCAAGCGCGCGTGCCCTTCCATACCGATCAACGTCAGCAGCCTTTCACGGGGGACGCTGGTATGATGCGCGGCTTTTTGCGACTGGCAGAATTTGTGCAAGCTCTTTTCGCGAGCTGTGCTTTGCTGTTTTAGTCGATTTCATTAATGGCGCATTGCGCCACCGGGGAGCCACACATGCTGGAGCGGCTGTTTCAACTCAAGGCACATAACACCAATGTGCGCACGGAAATCCTGGCCGGCGTCACGACGTTCCTGGCCATGGCCTACATCCTGTTCGTCAACCCGAGCATCCTCGGCGCGACCGGCATGGACAAAGGCGCCATCTTCGTCGCGACCTGTCTGGCAGCCGCCATCGGCTCCACGGTCATGGGCCTGATCGCCAACTACCCGATCGCACTGGCGCCGGGCATGGGCTTGAACGCTTTCTTCACCTACACCGTGGTGCTCCATATGGGCCACACCTGGCAAGTGGCGCTGGGTGCGGTGTTCATTTCCGCCGTGATGTTCTTCCTGCTATCGATCTTTCGCATCCGCGAATGGATCATCAACAGCATCCCGCTGCCGCTGCGTTCGGCGATTGCCGCCGGTATCGGTCTGTTCCTGGCGCTGATTGCCCTGCACAACGCTGAAATCGTGGTCAGCAACCCGGCCACCATGGTCGGTCTGGGCGACCTGGCCAAACCGGCTCCGGTGCTCGCGGCGCTGGGCTTTGCCCTGATCGTGGCGCTGGAAGCCCTGAAAGTGCGCGGCGCGGTGCTGATCGGCATTCTGGCCGTGACCATCATCTCGATCCTGATGGGCTTTTCGCCGTTCGGCGGCGTGGTGTCGATGCCGCCTTCGCTGGCACCGACCTTCCTGCAACTGGACATCGCCGGTGCGCTGAACATCGGTCTGGTCAGCGTGATCTTCTCGTTTCTCTTTGTTGATCTGTTTGATAACTCCGGGACGTTGATCGGCGTCGCCAAGCGCGCAGGCCTGATGGGCAAAGACGGCCACATGCCGAAAATGGGCCGTGCGCTGATCGCCGACAGCACCGCCGCGATGGCCGGTTCGCTGCTGGGCACCTCGACCACCACCAGCTACATCGAATCCGCAGCCGGCGTCAGTGCCGGTGGCCGCACCGGCCTGACCGCCATCGTGGTCGCGGTGCTGTTCCTGCTGGCGTTGTTTTTCGCGCCCCTGGCCGGCAGCGTTCCGGCCTTCGCCACCGCCCCGGCCCTGCTCTTCGTGGCCGTGCTGATGACCTCGGGTCTGGCGGAAATCAACTGGGACGACATCACCGAAGCGGCGCCCGTCGTGCTCACCGCGCTGGCGATGCCGTTCACCTATTCCATCGCCAACGGCATCGCGTTTGGCTTCATTTCCTGGACAGTGATCAAGCTGTTGTCGGGCCGCGCCCGTGAACTGAATTCAGCGCTGGTCGTGCTGTCGATCCTGTTCGTCATCAAGCTGGGCTTCTATCCATGAGCAGCACGTTCGACCCTGCGAGCTACAGCCGTCAGCTCGATGAAAAAGCCGATCGTCTTCGTGAGCTGCTGAAGCCGTTTGACGCGCCGGAACCTCAGGTCTTTGACTCGCCGCGTGAGCACTACCGCCTGCGCGCCGAGTTCCGCCTGTGGCGCGACGATGGCAAACGTCACTATGCGATGTTCACGCCGGGCGACAAGTACACGCCGATCCTGATCAACGACTTCCCGATCGCAAGCCTGCACATCAATGCATTGATGCCGGTGCTGCGTGATCGCTGGGAAGCCAGCAAGACGCTTAACCACAAGCTGTTTCAGGTCGACTTCCTGACCACGCTGGCCGGCGACGGCATGATCACCCTGTGCTACCACCGTCCGCTCGATGACGCCTGGAAGCTTGAAGCCGAGCAACTGGCCGCGGACTTGAAGGTCAGCGTGATCGGCCGCTCCAAGGGGCAACGTCTGGTGATCGGCCGCGATTACGTGACCGAGGAGCTGGACGTCGCTGGACGCACGTTCAGCTATCGCCAGCCAGAAGGCGCATTCACCCAGCCCAACGGCACTGTGAACCAGAAAATGCTGAGCTGGGCGTATGACGCGCTGGGCGACCGTGAGGATGACTTGCTGGAGCTGTATTGCGGCAACGGCAACTTCACGCTGCCGCTTGCGACCCGCGTGCGCAAAGTGCTTGCGACCGAAATCAGCAAGACCTCGGTCAACGCCGCCTTGAGCAACCTGGCGGACAACGCGGTGGATAATGTGTCGCTGGTGCGTCTGTCGGCAGAGGAGCTGACCGAAGCGCTGAACGATGTGCGTCCGTTCCGGCGTCTGGCCGGTGTGGACCTGAAGAGCTACGAGTTCGGCAGCGTCTTCGTCGACCCGCCGCGTGCGGGCATGGACCCGGACACCTGCGAACTGACCCGTCGTTTCGAACGCATCCTGTACATCTCCTGCAACCCGGAAACCCTGGCGGCCAACATCGCGCAACTGCACGACACCCACCGGGTGGAGCGCTGCGCACTGTTCGATCAGTTTCCGTACACGCACCATATGGAGTCTGGGGTGTTGCTGGTCAGACGCTAAGCGAATGCGAAACACATTCACCTGTGGGAGCTGCTGGAGGTTACGACAGTGGCGAATGCGATGGGTCATTCAAAACATCAGTGTCTGACCCGGCGCCTTCGTCCGAACGCGGCCCGCAGCAAGCCGGCTTCCACAGGTCCGCGAGATGCCAGTCGGCGCTGCGGCGAAGTCAAATAACATCGCACCGCTCATCATTAAATTTGTGACAGTAACCGGCATATACCTGCATACCGGTGTATAACAATCGGCCGTCTTTCCGTTCGATGGATGCCTTGCCTTGAGTTCCGAATCGCCCGCTTCGCCCTCCGGATCTGCCTCTGACAGCGTGCTTCGGCAGCCTGGCTTTTTCGAGTTTCTGACGGCCCGCCTCGCAGCCGTGTTTGCCATGCAGATTCAAGCGGTGGTAGTCGCCTGGCAGGTCTATGACATGACCCGCAGCCCGATTTCGCTGGCGTATGTGGGCCTTGCGCAGTTCATCCCGATGTTGCTGTTGCTGATGCCGGCCGGCGACCTCATCGACCGCTACGATCGCAAACTGATCCTGACCATCAGCTGGACCGTCCAGGCGCTGTGCAGCCTGATGCTGATGCTGTTCTCGGTCACCCACCATCAAGACACCCGGTTGATTTATGCCACGCTGGCGTTGTTCGGCTGTGCCCGGGCGTTCACCGGTCCGGCGCTGCAAAGCCTGCTGCCGCAGGTCGTGTCGCGCGAAAAACTCGCCTCGGCCATCGCCACCAACAGCATGATCATGCGCATCGCCACCATTGCCGGACCGCTGGTGGGCGGCGGCCTGTACGCGGCGGGCGGCGGCGGTTTGACCTATTCGGTGTGCATGGCGAGTTTCATAGCCGGCGTGCTGCTGCTGACCCGCGTGCCGGTGCTCTATGCCGGTAAAAAGCAGATTCTGGAATCCACCGCCTGGAAACGCTTCACGGCGGGCATCGCGTTCATTCGTTCGCGCCCGATCATTCTGGGCACCATTTCGCTGGACCTGTTCGCCGTGCTGCTGGGCGGCGTGGTCGCCTTGCTGCCGATCTACGCCCACGAAGTCCTGCACTTGGGACCTCAAGGCCTGGGCGCGCTGCGCAGTGCGATGAGTCTGGGAGAGGTCGGCACCGGGCTTTATCTGAGCGTGCGGCCGTTTGATCGCAACGTCGGCATGGTGATGTTCATTGCGGTCGCGGTGTTTGGCCTCGCGAACCTGGTGTTCGCGCTGTCGACGCTGTTCTGGCTGTCGTTGTTCGCGTTGATGATTGCGGGGGCCGCGGACATGGTCAGCGTGTATATCCGCTCGACGCTGGTGCAGTTCTCGACCCCCGACGACATGCGCGGTCGGGTCAATGCGGTGAACATGCTGTTCATTGGTTCTTCCAACGAACTGGGCGAATTCCGCGCGGGCAGCAGCGCTGCGCTGTGGGGCGCTGTCCCTGCCGCGATCATCGGCGGATTGTGTACGTTAGGAGTAGTGGGTACCTGGATGGTGGGCTTCAAGGCCTTGCGGCAGGTGAATCACTTTGCCGATGCGTCGCCTTCGGAAGTGACCGAACAGCAGAAAGCGCGGGTGTGATCCAGGTTCATTGATTGACACCGTACCTGTGGGAGCGAATTCATTCGCGAATCGACAGTTCAGGCGATACATCTTCATCGCCTGTACCGCCGTCTCGCGAATGAATTCGCTCCCACAGGTTTATTGGTTTGCAGTTCTACAGCGCTGAATCAGTGATATCCCCATCCACCAACCGGCGGATCTTCAGCGGGTTGGCGTTCTGCAAGGCTTCGGGCAACAGCGCATCGGGGTAATTCTGGAAGCACACCGGGCGCAGGAAACGATCGATCGCCAATGTGCCGACTGACGTACCACGCGAATCGGACGTGGCGGGATACGGCCCGCCGTGAACCATCGCATCGCACACTTCGACGCCCGTTGGGTAGCCATTGAGCAGCACGCGCCCGACCTTCTCCTGCAACGCCTCCATTAACCACGCGTAACTCACGAGTTCGGCGGGCTCACCGATCACGGTCGCGGTCAGTTGTCCGCGAAGGCCGGTCAACGCCGACTTCAACGTGGCCTCGTCCTCGACTTCAATGATGATCGTGGTCGGCCCGAACACCTCTTCTTGCAGCAACTCATCGCCGTTCAGCAACAGACTGACGTCCGCCTTGAACAGCTGCGGCTGGGCCTGTTCGCCCTGCTGCGGATGCCCGGCCAGATGCGTCACACCGGCATGACCGTGAAGATGCTCGAGACCTTTGCTGTAGCTGACCAGGCCACCCGCGTTGAGCATCGTGTGTGGCGCCTGGTCATTCATGTTGGCGCTCAGGCGCTCGACGAACTGGCTGAACGCAGGGGAACGCAAACCCATCACCAGGCCCGGGTTGGTGCAGAACTGCCCGCCCCCCAAGGTCACCGAAGCGGCCAGTTCCGACGCAATCTTCTCGCCACGAGCCGTCAGCGCGTTAGGCAAGATGAACACCGGGTTGATGCTCGACATCTCGGCGAACACCGGAATCGGTTGAGGACGTTCGGACGCCATTTTGACCAACGCGTTGCCGCCACGCAGCGAGCCGGTAAACCCTACCGCCTGAACCAGCGGATGCCTGACCAGCCATTCGCCCACGCCGTTGCCAAAAATCATGCTGAACACGCCCTTCGGCATGTCGGTACGCTCAGCGGCACGGATCACGGCCTCGGCAACACGCTCGGCAGTGACCATGTGACCGCTGTGTGCTTTGACGATCACCGGGCAACCGGCTGCCAGCGCTGAGGCGGTATCACCGCCGGCCGTAGAGAACGCCAACGGGAAGTTGCTCGCGCCGAACACCGCAACCGGGCCCACACCCATGCGCACCTGACGCAGGTCGGGGCGCGGCAACGGTTGACGATCAGGCAAGGCCCGGTCGATGCGTGCGCCGTAAAAGTCGCCACGGCGCAACACTTTGGCAAACAAGCGCATTTGCCCGCTGGTCCGGCCGCGCTCGCCTTGAATGCGTCCGGCCGGCAGCGCCGTCTCGCGGCACACGGTGGCGACGAAATCATCGCCCAGTGCGTCCAGTTCATCGGCAATCGCGTCGAGGAATTGCGCGCGCTTTTCAGCCGGCAGGTTGCGAAACGCCGGGAAGGCAGCTGCGGCGGCGTGCGCGGCAGCGTCGACCTCCGCTTCGGTCGCCTGCACGAACGCATGCGGCAGCGCCTCGCCGGTGGTCGCGTCGAGGCTGTTCAGTTGCACCGAACCCTGTGCGCTGCGCTGGCCGCCAATGAAGTTGTGTCCAAGCGTGGAAGACATCAGAAACTCCTCTAATCCGTTAACCCTAAAGCGCCTTAATCTGACCGATCGCCACGGGACGTGGCCCTTCGCCGATGCCGTTTTCCAGCGGTGCGCCGAAGGCATCGAGGCTGATCTGGAAGCGGTCGCCCGGCTGGGTTTTCACGCCATCGGCGAACGACAGCGTCGCGGTGCCGAAGTAGTGAATGTGCACATCGCCAGGGCGCAGGAACTGGGCGTACTTGAAGTGGTGATATTCGAGGTTGGCCAGGCTGTGGCACATGTTGTCTTCGCCGCTGAGGAATTCCTTCTCCCAGATCACGTCGCCGTTACGCTTGATGCGGCTCATGCCAGCCAGGTGACGCGGCAATTCGCCGACCCGCAACTCCGGGCCGTAGGCGCAATAACGCAGCTTGGAGTGCGCCAGGTACAGGTAGTTGCGACGCTCCATGACGTGGTCGGAGAACTCATTGCCCAGCGCGTAACCCAGCCGGTACGGCTGACCGTCATCGCCAACGACGTAGAGGCCTGTCAGTTCGGGCTCTTCACCCGCGTCCTCGGCAAACGCCGGAACCGGGAAGTCTGCACCCGGCCGCACCACGATGCTGCCATCGCCTTTGTAGAACCACTCCGGCTGCGCACCGACCTGGCCCTGCGCCGGTTTGCCGCCTTCGATGCCCCACTTGAAGATCTTCATGGTGTCGGTCATGCCCGCTTCAACCTGACCGTCGTGCTGGTGCATCTTGTCGCGCGCCGAGGCGCTGCCCAGGTGCGTGAGGCCCGTGCCGCTGATCAGGCAATGCGCCGGGTCTTCGTGGTCCAGCGGTGGGAGGATGTGACCGTTCTGCAAGAGGCCCGCGTAATCCGGGCCGGATTCGGTGCCACGGCTTTCGACTTCAGCCTGAAGGCTGTGCTGGCTGCGAATGGCGGCAAGGGCCAGTTCGCGGGTGCTGGTGGTGTTGCGCACGACGTTGACCTGCGAGCCCTCGACAACGCCGACCTGGCGCTGACCCTGGCTGTTTTCGAATTGAATAAGGCGCATAGGCTGAATCTCCCGAAAATGTGGAATGCGATCTCGCTTCTGCCCGGAGGGCGTAGGAGCAAGCTTGCTCGCGATCTGGCGCGAAGCGGCAGCAAAATCAGGCACATTGGCCGTGTCAGCTGCACCGTATTCGCAGGGTTTGCTGCCGGTGCCCGGCAGATCGCGAGCAAGCTTGCTCCTACGCCCTGCGGGCAGAATCAAAAGCAGATCGTGGGGCATCAGAACCGAATCAAAAGCAGCGCGCGCGGCATCAGGGACGTCGCGCGACCGCTTACAACATCACTCGATAATGTTGAACTCGCTCAGGTACTCGTCCGAGATTTCCAGGCCCAGACCCGGCTTGTTGTCGTCCAGCTGGATGTAGCCGTTGACCGGTGCTGGCTCGCCTTTGAAGACGTAGTAGAAGAGTTCGTTGCCGACCTCGACGTCGAACACCGGGAAGAACTCGGCCATCGGCGAGGCGGTGGTGGACATGGTCAGGTGGTAGTTGTGCATCTGACCGGCGTGCGGAATGACCGGCACCGACCAGGCTTCGGCCATGGCGTTGATCTTGCGCGCGGCCGTGATGCCACCGACGCGGTTGGTGTCGTACTGAATCACGTCGACCGCGCGGCGTTCGAGCATGTCTTTGAAGCCGTAAGAGGTGAATTCATGCTCGCCGCCGGAGATCGGCATGATGCCCATCTTCTTCAGCTCGATGTAGCCTTCCAGGTCGTCGGCGATCACGGGTTCTTCGAGCCAGCGCGGCTCGAACTCAGCCAGTTTCGGCAACATGCGACGGGCGTATTCCAGGGTCCAGCCCATGTAGCACTCGAGCATGATGTCGACGTCAGGACCCGCCAGTTCACGCAGCGCACGCACCTGCTCGATGTTGCGGCGCATGCCCGCCGGGCCGTCTTTCGGACCGTAGCCAAAGCGCATTTTCATGGCAGTGAAGCCCTGGCTCAGGTAGCCCTGCGCTTCTTCGAGGAACAGGTCCAGGTTGTCATTGGCGTAGAGCTTGGAGGCGTAGGTCCAGATCTTCTCTTTGGTGCGGCCGCCGAGCAGTTTGAACACCGGCTTGTTCACCGCTTTGCCCATGATGTCCCAGATCGCGATGTCGATCGCCGAAATGGCCGCCATGCCGATGCCTTTACGGCCCCAAGCGTGGCTCTGGCGGTACATTTTCTGCCAGATGTACTCGTTGTCGAACGGGTCTTCGCCGATCGCGATCGGGGCCAGATAGGTGTCGATGATTTCCTTGGCCACACGAGGCGCGAGCGCGCAGTTACCGATGCCGACGATGCCGTTGTCGGTCTCGACTTCCACCACCAGCCAACCGTGAAAGCGGAAAGAGCCCATGGCATCGCCACGTTCAAAAAGGATGTCGCTGGCGTTGGTGCAGAAGTGCGCCTGAGGTGGAACGACTTTGCCTTTCCATTCGAAGACACGGGTACGGATTGCTTTGATTTTCATGAGAAGAGTCCTTGCCACTGCTGGTTGCGCCCAATCGTTCCACGGGGTTCGGAACAGGGCTTCTTGTAATTGTTCTTCGATTCGCAGGCTTTGCATCGCGGCTCGATGGAAGGAATTTAGCCAGTCGCGAAGGGGGCCGGCTAATCACTTATGCGTATCCAGTGATAGCCGGTGGTGATCGGTGGCAAGACATAACCGGTTTGGGAGTTATAGGAGGGACAAAGGTTGTTTGATCGTTCCCGCGCTCCGCGTGGTAACCCGGCGACGGACGCTCGGCGTCACAGGCAACCTCGGACGTAGAACGTGCAGAGCGTGGGAACAGTCAAAGACGACCGTCACCTGTAGGAGCGCGCTTGCCCGCGATGGCGTCAGCTCAGACAACCCGAAATCCAGACAAAAAAAACCGCAGGACGCTCATCTAACGTCCTGCGGCAAAAACGTGGTCTTTTTTCACTCAGCCCGAAGGCCCGAACCGTTAAACGTTGCTCTGCCCCATCCGACAGGCGATTTCGAAAGCCTGGCGGATGGCACCGACGTTCGCCTTGCCCTGGCCCGCAATATCAAACGCCGTGCCGTGCGCTGGCGTGGTGATCGGAATCGGCAACCCGCCCTGCACCGTTACCCCGCGAGAAAAGCCCATCAGCTTGATCGCGATCTGCCCCTGGTCGTGGTACATCGTCACCACCGCATCGAACGCGTTGGCGTCGCCCTGCACTTTCAAGAAAATCGTATCGCCCGGATACGGTCCGTCCGCATTCATGCCCTGCGCCTGGGCGGTTTTGACTGCCGGACCGATGATGTCGATTTCCTCGCGTCCGAACGAACCGTTGTCGCCGTTGTGCGGGTTCAGTCCGCAGACACCGATGCGCGGTGCTTTCAGACCGTTGCGTTTGAGCGCGGTATCGATCAGCCGAATCGCCTCGACCACCCGCTCCTGACTCAACATGCCCGGCACCGCTGACAGCGCCACGTGGGAGGTCACGCGAGAGGTCCACAGGTTATCCATCACGTTGAATTCGCAGAACGGCCCGGTGAAGCCCAACAGCTCGGCAAACCAGTGCAACTCGTCGTTGTGATCCATGCCCGCCATGTGCAGCGAGGTTTTATTCAACGGTCCGAACAACACCGCATTGGTGACTTTTGCGGCCGTCAGCTCAACCGCGATCTTCAGGGTGTCCAGGCAGTAACGGCCGCCAATGGCGCTGGCTTCGCTGCGCGGGAACTCGCCCACCGCGTCCCCACGGAAGTTGTAAAACAACGGCGTGTCGTCAGTGAAATCCAGCGTGTCCAGTGAATCGATCTGCCGATAAGGGAACGAAAGACCGGCAAGGTCCATGCCCCGACGCATTTCGGCTTCATCGGCGATCAGGACCACCTGCGCCTGACTGCGGACCTTTTCATCGCTGAGCAGACGCGCGATCAATTCCGGGCCGATGCCTGCCGGGTCACCGAGCACCATCGCAATTCGGGTTTTATTCATGCCTGACTCCTCATGTGTTCTTGCCGCGGACGGTCCACGGCGCACGGCTCGCAACGGTAAATACGCTGCGCGTTACTGTAGAAAAGACGCTCCTGATCGGCGCGCGGCAGATCACGAACGATGTGTTTGAAACCGCTGTAGATGTCGTCGAACGAGCCGCACAGGCTGTCGACCGGGAAGTTGCTGGCGAACATCGCCCGGTCAGTGCCGAACATCGCGATGATCTCGCGCACGATCCAGCCATTGTCCTGAACGCTCCAGCATTTGCCGGGCAAACCGAGGCCGGAGATTTTCACCATCACGTTGGGTTGCTCGGCCAGTTTCGCCATCGCCCCATGCCACCCTGCCAGGCCTTCGGTGCTGCGATCCGACGGCAGCCCGGCGTGGTTGAGAATCAGCGTCGTGTCCGGAAAGTCCCGCGCCAGCAACCCGGCTTCCGGCAGGTTCCACCACGGCGTCTGCAGGTCGAAACGCAAGCCCAGATCGTGCAAGGTCGCGTAACTGCGGCGCCAGTGTTCATTGCTCATCAATGTGTGTTGCGAGCCCACCTCGTTTGGCGACGCAGGGCCACCAGGTTTGTGCCGCACGCTGCGGACGCTGGCGAACAACGCCTGCTCGGCGAGCACGGCAATCGCATCCGGATGATCGAGCCAGGCCTGCGCGACGACCGCATTGGGGACGCCGTACCGCGCGGCGATCTGCTCGATGAAACGGGTTTCACCGATCGGGTCGCTCGGGTCCCACTCGGTCTCGACGTAGACCGTCTGCACCACGTTGTGCTCGCCCACATCGGCGAAGTACTCGGGTGGCAGGTAACGCCGCTTGATCGCCGAATAATCACCGTAGCGGAACGGGATGTTTGCCCCCTCTGCAAGCCACGGATGGTGGTTGGTCTGCGGGTCCCAGAAATGATGATGGGCATCGACAATCGGGCCGTTATAGACCTCCTCAGCCATTGCTCACCTCACGCTCGCCGTCGAGGCCGATCAGCAGGGTGGCAAGGACGAACAGCGCAGCGCAGACCGCGAAGAACCCGAGCACCGCACCGAAACCGCCGAAGTATTGCAGGATCAGGCCCACCAAAATGGGTACGAAGATGCCGCCAATGCTGCCCGCCAGGTTCATCACGCCGCCGATCAGGCCGACCCGGGCAGGTGCCGCGAGCAATGCCGGGAAGCTCCAGTAGAGGCTGCCCCACATCAGGAAGAACGCCGTCATTGCCAGCAATGCCACTGCGCCAATCGGATCGCTCAGTTGCGGCAACAACAGCAAGGCACCCAGGGCAATCACACCCGAGAAAGTCAGCAAGCCTTTGACCGCCACACCCCGGCGCACGCCCTTGCGAATCAGGCCGTCGCAAAGAAAACCGCCGGTCAGCGAGCCCAGAGAACCGCAGATGAAAATCACGAACGTCGCGAAACCGATGCCCTTGATGTCGAAGCCTCGTGCTTGAGCCAGGTAGCTCGGCCCCCAGGTCAGCAAACCGAAATACACCATCGCCCAGGTCGAGCGGCCGATGAGCAGGCCCGTCAGCGAGCGAGCGGCGATGCCCAGACCTTTGACCTTGGCCCGCGCCGCTTCAGCCGCCGGGGTTTCACGGCCTTCATTGATTTTCGCCAGCTCCGCTTCGTTGACCTGCGGGTGAACCGAGGGGTCGTCACGCAGATACCGCCACGACACCCAGCCCAACAACAGCGTCGCGACCCCGGCAATCACAAAGGCCGAGCGCCAGGAGTCCAGCGACACGATCAGGAAAGCGATGATCAACCCACCCAGCGCTACGCCCAGCGGACTGCCACTGTCCATCATCACCGCACCACGGCTGCGCTCGCTTGGCGCCAGCCACAGCGAAATCAGCTTGCCGCCCGACGGAAACAGAGGCGCTTCCGCAGCCCCCAGAAACATCCGGGCGAACAACAACGACGCGCCGCCCGTGGCAAAACCGGCCAACACCTGGAACGTGCCCCACAATCCGGTCGACCACGTGATCACACGGCGCGGCCCAAAGCGGTCGATCATCCAGCCCCCGGGGATCTGCAACAGCGCGTAGGCCCAGAAGAAACTGCTGAGGATCAAACCCTGCATCGCAGGTGAGAGGGTGAATTCCTTGGCGATGGTCGGCATCGCGATGGACAGCGAAACCCGGTCGATCAGGTTGACCATGGTCAGCACGAAGATGATTGCGAAGATCCGCCACCGCACCGTACTGGCTTTGGCCCCGGAGGCAACGCTGGAAACGGGAGGGGCATACGGTTCACCTGTCGCGGACAGGTTCACGTCGGCGCTGCTGCGAGCCATGGGTGCGTACCTCAATGTTGTTGTTTTTATTGTTGGCGATCTTCTGTGAGATCACCCGTCGTGGCCATCACTATCGAAGGCTCAGCGATAACCGTCTAATCAAAAGTGGAGATAGGGTGATAGCTGGAGGGTATAGCGGCGGGTCCGGGATATTCGCTGTTCACTCATCAGGAACTCGCACATCAATCCCTGAATCCACTCGCAGGCCTGACGCCGCGCATCCCTGACTATCGCAACCGGATGAACAGTGACTCGGTGTGGCGGGGAAGAAGTGATCCATTCTGAAATCGGCGACCGCTCCCCTTAATCATCCAGAAAGAACGGAAGCCAGGCCCTCCTCGATGAGGGCCTGGCGTTTATTTTTTTCAGCGCCTCAAGCCCCGTTAACCACTCTGCGGAGAGCAAAACCGCCAAATCAGATGGCAATCTGCCCTAAAGCTGAAACGTTTCAGGTCGATAGGGCAATACATGTATATGAATAGGCTCTTCACAATGAATCTGCGCAGTCTGAATATCGCACCCCGATCATTGATCTGTTTTGGCTTCTTCGCCCTGTTGATTACAGTCGTTGGGCTGTTTTCCCTGCAGCAGGCCTCGCGGCTGAAGGATGCCAGAGAACTGCTGCAGGACAACGTGCTGCCCACGCTGCTCACGATCGATCAGATCAGAAGCGATCTGCTGAGCATTCGCTTGGGCAATACCGGCCTGCGAGCCGCGCAGACTGAAGACGCGAGAACAGATGCACGAAAACGCGTCGATCAGGGTCGTCAGGATCTGGAAAAAGACGTCCTTGAGCTTAAGCCACTGCTCCTCACCGCTCAGGGTCTGAAGGCTTACGAGGAGATGACGCGCAGCATGTCAGCCTATCTTGAGGTTCATGCCCGTTATCTGCAGGCCGTCGCACAGAAGCGTGAGGAGATCATTACCGCGATGACCCGACCGGACGGAGAGCAGACGCGGGCAGCGGAGATCCTGGCCAAAAACATTGCAACCGTCTCGCAGTTGGCTCGCGAGAAGATGGATGCCTCTGATGCTGCTGCTGACGACACCTACGCACAGGCGAGCCAAGTGGTCATCGCAGCGATCCTGATCGCACTGGTTGCAACGCTGTCATTGGCCACCCTTTTCACCCGCAGCCTGACAACGCCGATCCAGAAGGCACTGGCCGTGGCTCAGCAGATTGCCGACAACGATCTGGGCAAACCGATCGTCGTTGACGGTAAAGACGAACCCGGCCGCCTGCTGGCGGCACTGGCGGTGATGCAACAGAACCTGCGCACCACCTTGTCCGAGCTGTCTCATTCGTCGAACCAGTTGGCTTCGACCTCCGAAGAAATGAACGCGGTCACCGAAGACGCCTTGCGCGGTATCCAGCGTCAGGACGACGAAATCAATCAGGCGGCCACCGCGATCAATCAGATGAGCACGGCCGTGGAAGAGGTCGCACGCAATGCCGCGCACGCTAGCGAGGCGGCGCGCCACTCCACCCAGTCTGCCGAGAACGGGACACGTCGGGTGGATGAGACCCTGCAGGTAATTCACGAGCTGCACAGCACGGTCGGCGCCACGGCGGTCGAGATCGACGGTCTGGCGGGTGAAGTACAGAACATCAGCGCCGTGCTGGATGTGATTCGCGGCATCGCCGACCAGACCAACCTGCTGGCGCTCAACGCTGCCATCGAGGCCGCCCGCGCGGGCGAAGCCGGACGCGGTTTTGCGGTGGTGGCCGACGAAGTGCGCGCCCTGGCCCACCGCACCCAGCAATCGACCGCGGAAATCGAGAAGATGATCGGCTCCATTCAGGCCGGTGCCAGCAAGGCCGTCAACGCTATGGGCCAAAGCAGCGAGAAGGCCCGAGCGAGCCTCGAAGTCGCCGAAGCCGCCGGCCGTGCGCTGGCGGACATCTCAGCGGCCATCGTGCAAATCAACGAACGCAACACCAGCATTGCCACGGCGACCGAAGAGCAGGCACACGTCGCGCGCGAAGTGGACCGCAACCTGACCAGCATTCGCGACCTGTCGCTGCAGACCTCGGCGGGTGCCAACCAGACGTCCGCGGCCAGCTCGGAACTGTCGCAACTGGCAGTCGGGCTCAATCAACTGGTCCTTAATTTCAAGATGTAACGAGCACAGCGAGCCGCCCATCCTGTTCTGCATCTTGCAGCCGCTCAGCAAGTGGGCGGCCGCCTCTGGAGAATCGCTGCCGCCCATGCCCCGGACCGCCAACGTACTGACCTTGGGTGTGGGCTCATCCACCCTCACCCCTGCGCCGCTATAACCTCAGGCTATCGGTGTATGTGATGTTTTGAGTAGACGCGACATAGCAACTTTCACACACTCGGCGCATGGCTGATCGACACGACAGCCACTCATAACAACTACAAAAAAGAGGATCACCATGCGAACCGCATCTTTTCGACGCGCGTCCCGTCTGCTGCTCGGTTGCACGCTGATGTGCGCCACAGCACTTCCCACCCTCGCCCTCGCCGCATGGCAACCTGACAAGAACGTCGAGATCGTCGTGGCCGGTGGTCCTGGCGGCGGCACCGATCAACTGGGCCGACTCATTCAGTCGATCATCAGCACCCACAAGTTTCTGGATGTGAACACCATCGTCCTGAACAAGGGCGGCGGCAATGGCGCCGAAGCCTTCCTCGACATGAAAGTCTCCAAGGGCGACGCCGATAAACTGGTCATCGCCACCAACAATATTTACCTGCTGCCTTTGGTCTCCAAGCTCGGCTACGAATGGCAGGAGCTGACCCCCGTTGCTGCCGTCGCCGAAGATGACTTCATTCTCTGGACCTACAAAGACGCGCCGTGGAAAGACGCCAAAGGCTTCTACGAAGCGGTCAAGACCGATCCGTCGAGCATGCGCATGGGCGGCAGTCAGTCCAAGGACGTCGACCAGACCCTGACCCTGCTGCTCAACCAGACCAACAACACCAAGCTGGTCTACATACCGTTCAAGAGCGGCAGCGAGGCCGCCACGCAACTGGCGGGCAAACACATCGCCGCCAACGTAAATAACCCCGCCGAGAGCATCAGCCAATGGCGCGGCGATCAGGTGCAACCGCTGTGCGTGTTCAGTAAGGACCGCATGGGCTACACCGAGAAAGTCGCAGGCGATAAATCCTGGGCTGACGTCCCCACCTGTCACGAAGCCGGACTGGGCATCGACCAGTACCGTTTTCCGCGCACGATCTTCATGCCGGGCAATGTGACGGCCGAACAGCGCACCTTTTACATCGACCTGATGCGCAAGGTGTCGCAGACACCTGAGTTCAAGGCCTACGTGACGCAGAACGCGTTGGTGCCGACCTTCCTGGAGGGCGATCAACTGACCGCCTACATCGAGAGGGACACTGCGCGCGTCACCCCGGTGTTCAAGGAAGCTGGCTGGCTGCGCAACTGATCCGCCCTGCTGCCGCGTGCCCGAAGATCAAGGTGCGCGGCAGTCACTCGCTGGAGGTGTTTCATGTCCCATTCTTCTCACTCGACCTCGCTGGTCGGCACCCGCTGGGTGGAGCTCGGCCTGGCCGCGTTCACCTTGTTGATCGGTGCGGTGGTGATGTTCGGCAGCATCGAGCAAGGCATCGGCTGGGGCGACGCCGGTCCCGAGCCAGGCTATTTCCCCTTTTACATTGGCCTGCTGCTGGCCACCGCCAGCGTGGCGAACGGCGTGTTGACGTTCATTCGCTGGAAACCGCTGAGCATCAGTTTCGTCAGCCGTGGCGAATTCCGTCAGGTGCTGTCGGTGTTCATCCCGATTGCCCTGTTCGTCTGCGCCATGCCCTTCACCGGCATCTACCTGGCCTCGGCCGTGTTCATCGCCTGGTTCATGTGGCGTGACAAAGTCCGCGCCAAGCCCTATGGCCTGATCATGATCGGCACCGTATCGATCGGCGCGGTGCTCGCCAGCTTTTTGATCTTCGACCTGTGGTTCAAGGTGCCGCTGGACGCAGGCCCTTTGGGCGACCTGATCGCCATGGCCGGGAGATCGCTGAAATGAGCGAATTCGATTCTTTGTTGCAAGGCATGAACCTGATCCTCACACCCGGTCATATCGGGCTGATGGTCATCGGTGTGCTGCTGGGCATCCTGGTCGGCGTGTTGCCGGGCCTGGGCGCACCCAACGGCGTGGCATTGCTGCTGCCGCTCACCTTCACCATGTCGCCGGTGTCGGCGATCATCCTGCTCTCGTGCATGTACTGGGGGGCGCTGTTCGGCGGATCGATCACCTCGATCCTGTTCAATATTCCCGGTGAGCCGTCATCGGTCGCGACGACCTTCGACGGCTACCCGATGGCCCGCGAAGGCCGCGCCGCTGAAGCGCTGACCGCTGCATTCAGTTCCGCGCTGATCGGTGCGCTGGCTGGCGTGCTGCTGCTGACCTTTCTGTCGACGCGCATCGCTGCGTTCGCCATGACTTTCAGTTCGCCGGAGTTCTTCGCGGTGTACCTGCTGGCGTTCTGCACCTTCATCGGCATGAGCAAGAACCCACCGCTGAAAACCGTGGTCGCGATGATGATCGGCTTTGCCATGGCGGCGGTCGGCATGGACACGGTCTCCGGCAACCTGCGCCTGACGTTCGATCAACCGGCGTTGATGACCGGCATCAGTTTCGAAGTGGCGGTCATCGGCCTGTTCGGGATTGGCGAGATCCTCTGCACTGTTGAGGAAGGGCTGGTTTTCCGGGGTGAACACGCACGCATCACGCCGATGGTGATCTTGCGCACCTGGGCGAAACTGCCGCGTTACTGGTTCACGATCCTGCGCAGCACCCTCGTCGGTTGCTGGATGGGCGTCACCCCCGGTGGCCCGACCGCTGCGTCGTTCATGAGCTACAGCATCGCCCGCCGTTTCTCGAAAAACCGCGACAACTTTGGCAAAGGCGAAATCGAGGGCGTCATCGCCCCGGAAACCGCCGACCATGCAGCCGGCACCAGTGCGCTGCTGCCGATGCTGACGCTGGGCATTCCGGGATCGGCCACCGCTGCGGTCATGTTGGGCGGCTTGATGATCTGGGGTCTGCACCCCGGCCCTACCCTGTTCGCCGAGCAGCATGATTTTGTCTGGGGGCTGATCGCCAGCATGTACCTGGGCAACGTGGTCAGTCTGCTGGTGGTGTTGGCGACGGTGCCGTTGTTTGCATCGATCCTGCGCATCCCGTTCTCGATCATTGCCCCGATCATCATCATGGTCTGTGCCATCGGTGCGTACTCGGTGCATAACTCGATGTTCGACGTGATGTTGATGCTGGGCTTCGGGGCGCTGGGGTATCTGTTCAAAAAGCTCGGCTATCCGATTGCACCGCTGGTGCTGGCCGCCGTGTTGGGCGACAAGGCTGAAGACGCGTTCCGTCAGTCGATGCTGTTCTCGGACGGGCAACTGGGCATCTTCTGGTCCAACCCGTTGGTCGGCAGCCTGACCACCGCCGCGCTGTTGATGCTGTTCTGGCCGTTGATCTCGGGTGGCATCAAAGCCGCCTTCGGTTGGCGTAATCGTCACGCAATCAAGCCGAAAACACTGTGATGACAAGCAATGCTGGAAATGCCCTGCAGTTCTTGTCAGGCTCGCCGCAGTCTTTCACGCGAGCCAATCCCATGACCAAGATTCCCGAGGCCAACGTTATCCACAGCCGCCTGCGCTTGCGCCAGTTGCGGCTGATGCTGGCCTTGCAGGAATTCGGCTCGCTGCGTCGCGCCGCCGACAACATCGGCATGACCCAGCCGGCAGCCACCAAGATGCTGCACGAAGCCGAGGATCTGCTCGGTGTCGAACTGTTCGAGCGTCTGCCACGCGGCATGCGCCCGACGCCCTTCGGCGAAACGGTTATCTACTACGCGCGCATGGTCTTCGCCGAGTTGAGCGGCATGCGCGAGGAGCTGGTGGCGCTGGAATCGGGCAACCTGGGCCGTGTGGCGGTCGGTGCGATTCCCGCACTGGCGTCGGGCCTGCTAACCCGCACCATCGCCAACCTCAAACAGAGCCATCCGCGCCTGTCGATGAGCATTCAGGTCGACACCAGTGACGTACTCGTCCAGGCCCTGCTGCAGGATCAGCTCGACGTGGTGTTGGGCCGGATTCCCGGCGGCGCACGCGCCGAAGAACTGCTGTTCGACAGCCTGGGCGAAGAAGAACTGTGTGTGATTGCCGGCGCGAAAAACCCGTTGGTGCAGGCCAAGGACCTGAGCTGGTCGGCGCTGCAAAACGAAACCTGGGTGCTGCAACAGCACCCAAGCCCGATGCGCGCGATCGTCAATCAGGTGTTCCACAACGCGCGGGTCGACATCCCCAACAGCATCGTCGAAACCACCTCGATCATGACCCTGCTCTCACTCGTGCAGCAGACCGACATGCTCGGCATCACCCCGGTGTCGGTGGTCGAAGACTACGCCGGTCGCGACCTGCTGGCAGTCCTGCCGATCAGCTTCGAGGCACGCCTGCCGCCGTATGGGTTGATCACGCGTCGTCATCGCATCCAGTCGTCGGCGATGCAGGCGTTCATCAGTTCGGTGAAGGCTGAGCAGGGTGATGCGTAGGAAGTCTCCTCTCACAAAAGTAGGGACGTTCTGAAATTTCTGAAAGCGCGTCCCAGCGCATCGTAAGTACCCTGGCCTTTTCCCTATCCTGCCCCGCTCGCATTCTTCAGGAACAGGAAAATGGCCGTCGGCAGCAAGCCTTATGTGTTCATCAACGATCAGTTTCAGCACTACCCCACTATCAAATCGAACGTGAGTGGCGGCGCAAAATTCGACGCACTCAATGCTTACATCCGCAACACCATGGTCATGCCCGGTCAGCTCATCGTGGTGGGCGACGAATCAACCCCGAAGATCTCGGCCGAAGAAGCCGAAATGGTGCGCCTGGCCTACGGCACTCATCATTCCCTGTTCGGGAACCAGGCCAGGGCCGATGGTGACATCATCAAGAACTACGACCTGCTGCAGCAGATGCTCGGTTACGGATCGCTGGGCCTGGGCTCAACCTCCGGAAGCTGGAATACGCACCTCAAGGGTGTTGAACAAACGCTGCAGGATATCGAACGGCTTTATCGACTGTCCCTCAAACGCGGCACCCCGATTGCCCGCCAGGAATTCATCAACCAGCGCAAAGTGCTCTTCACCAAACTCGACACCCAGCTCGAGGGCATTGCCCGCTGGGGCACGGGAATGCACAACAAGGGCTCGATCAAAAAGATGCTCGGCATATCGACGAAAAGTTACCTGCACACACAGGAGCTTCGCGGTTACTCGCAGCGGCTTGGTCACATCGCCAAGGCTTCGAAATTGTTGCGAATGGGAACGCCGGTCGGGATTGGGTTGAATGCGTGGTCAACGCATCTGGAAATCAAAGAAGCGTGTTCGACCGGGAGGGAGGAGATGTGCCGCAAGGCGAAATATGTTGAGGGGTCGAAGCTGGTTATAGGTGTTGCAGGCGGGATGGGAGGAGGTTCGATTGGGGCCGCATTGCTATTGCCTCTCTGCCTGGTGATTTTTGGGGTTACGACCGCAGGTGTTGGCGCTATCGGATGCGGTATAGCCGCCGCTGCGACAGGTGGATATGCAGGTGGAGCAGCAGGTGAAGGGCTAGGAGAGTATGTCGGGGAACTGATATATGAGTGGAGGCCGTGATGCCAATTCTCGGTATTTTATGTTTGCTCTGGGCGATTTCAATGTGGGTAAACCTTATCGTGATGATGCGGTTCACCTACAAAAATATAGACGCTATCGAGTGGCATTTATCTGATTGCAAAGGAGTTGCCGCTACCAGAAATCTCTGGCAAGGGGGCGTCATTGGCAGACAGATGCGACTCAGCATCATCTTCGCAATTATGTACATGCCCGGAATAATGTATCGCCGAGGGGACATTACTGAAAATGCTCATTTGAACATTCCTCGTCATCTGAGGAAAAAGATTTGGGCAATTTATATTTGGCTTTTCATAAATGGCGGCTGTTTGGCTGCGCTGTACTACGCGGTCAGCTCTAGATAATCGATAGGTTCAAAGCATGCCCAATCTCGAGGAGCATGCTCTGAACCATTCCCCGCTCCGCCCCCTCTTAGTCCCAACAGTCAGACGCCGCACCTCCCCCGCCGTCTACACTTCCTACACGACAAAAAGAGGATTCCTCCATGCTCTGGAAAAAAGGACGTCGCAGTGACAACGTCGTCGACGCACGCGACGACACCGGTGGTGGCGGTGGTGGCGGTGGTGGCATGCGCATTGGGGGCAAGGGGCTGGGGATCGGCGGGATTGTGATCATCGTCGCCATCGGCCTGTTGACCGGGCAGGACCCGATGCAGATTCTCGGGCAGCTCACCGGTCAGGTGGGCACGCAGCAGACGTCAGCGGTTAATCCGCAAACGCGGCAGGCGCCGCCGGCCAATGACGAGCAGGCGGATTTCGTGCGGGCGATCCTCGGGGACACCGAGGACACCTGGGGGCAGATCTTTCAACAGGGCGGGCGACAGTACAAAAATCCGACCCTGATTCTCTTTCGTGGTCAGGTCCAGTCGGCCTGCGGCTATGCGACGTCAGCCAGCGGGCCGTTTTATTGCCCCGGCGATCAGCACGTGTACCTGGACATGGATTTCTTCCGGGAAATGACGCAAAGGTTCAAAGCAGCAGGGGATTTCGCTCAGGCTTACGTGATTGCACATGAAGTTGGCCATCATGTGCAGACCTTGCTAGGGGTTTCAGCTAAAGTTGACGCCGCCCGCCAGCGTGGCATGCGCATGGAGGGCGACAACGGTCTGTTGGTGCGTCAGGAGCTGCAAGCTGACTGCCTGGCCGGTGTTTGGGCCGCGAACGCACAAAAGCGTTTGAACTGGCTTGAGCCCGGTGATATTGAAGAGGCGCTGAACGCCGCCAACGCCATTGGCGATGACCGCTTGCAGCAACAGAGCCAAGGGCGTGTAGTACCGGACTCGTTCACCCACGGGACGTCTGCCCAGCGCGTGCGCTGGTTCAAGACAGGTTTTGCCCAAGGACAAATCAACCAATGCGATACATTCGCCGCCAAGAGCCTCTGATCACATGATGAAACCGCTTTCGATCCTGTTGTTGGGCACCCTGATGAGCGTGACGGCTCATGCTGCGGATCAGGCGGTCAAATCCATCAGCCCCGACCGGCTGCTGATCAATGGAACGTCCCAGGCCACGCTGGGGCTGAGTCAGAGCTGGGTGCGCCCCAGCCCTCAGATTCAGCGGGTGGTCATTGTGTTTCACGGGCGCCTGCGCAACGCACAGACCTATCTGCGCAGCGTCGAGCGCGCGGCGAACCAGTCCAAGCAGCGGTCCAAAACCCTGCTGATCGCGCCGCAGTTTCTCGATGAGAAAGACATCGCCGCGCACCATTTGCCGGAAACGATCCTGCGCTGGCATGGCAATGACTGGATGGCCGGTGATAAATCGCTCGGTTCCAAGTCAACCGGCGTCAAGCCGATCAGCTCGTTCGTGGTCATCGACCACATCCTCAAGCGTTTGAGCGACAGCAAACTGTTCCCGAACCTGAAAGAAATCGTGATTGCCGGGCATTCCGGGGGCGCTCAGGTGGTGCAGCGCTATGCGTTGATTGGCGGCAAGGAAGACGCGTTGCTGAAGAAGGAAGGCATCAAGCTGCGTTACGTAATCGCCAACCCGTCGTCGTACGCGTATTTCGACGCCACGCGACCCGTGCCGGTCGATGCGGCGACGTGTCCGACGTTCGACACCTGGAAATACGGCTTGAACAAACTGCCCGCCTACGCGGACAAGGAAACCGCCGCAGGGCTTGAAGCCGGCTATGTGAAGCGCGACGTCACGTATCTGTTGGGCGAACTGGACACCGACCCGAACCATCCTGCGCTGGACAAGGATTGCGGCGCAGAAGCACAAGGGCCTAACCGGCTGGTGCGGGGGCATAACTACTTCGATTACCTGACCAAGCGCCATCCCGAAGGCCTGAACCAGCGCCTGATCGAGGTGAAGGGCGTCGGCCATAACGGCGAAGGGATGTTCACGTCGCCTGAAGGCCAGGCGGCATTGTTCAAGGGGAATTAAGGACCGCGTCTGCGGGGGCGAGGAAACGGTCACTGGATGTCGGCTAAGTACCGGCCCTGTGGGAGGTTCTATGGTTCTCAGACCAGTGGTGTCAGTCCGTTTCTTGAGTGGCGAATGCCTGCCAGCATGCGCCATATCCCGGATGACGCGGAGCGTCATTGAATGGGTTACCACGCGGAGCGTGGGAACCATCAGCTTGCTGGTGATAGGAGTGAGCCAGTTTCATCAAGGATGAATGACACACCGCATTCGACAGCAAGCTGACTCCCACAGGTTTTGTGCTCCGCCAGTGACAGGAATTCTTTACCCAAAAACGGCGCAAAGCGCGCTTCGCTCTTGAACTTCATACCGCAGCAGCCCAGACACCACAAAACGCGACTTGGGTGCAGGCTGAACGCAGGTGGCGTGGAGTGGGCCGAGCGGCATGGATGCCGCGAGAGCGCCGCAAGGACATGGATGTCCGTTCGGCGCGGGCCCACGGAGCGTCGCCGGAGTGAAGGTATTCCGACGAAGGAGGAACCAAGCCAGGAGCAAAGACACTTGGTTACTTGGTGTCCTTTCAAGTAACCCGCCGAAGGCGGAACAGTTTGGACGTTAGGACAAACCAAACCATCAGCGTCACCCCAAATAGTTGACATGCACACCATACAGGCGAGCTTGCTCGCTCCCACCGGTTGCACAGGTATCAGGTCTCGCGTCCTTCCTGCAGCATCTCCCGTAACACCCCACAATCATTCGCATGCCAGTCCGTCAGTTCCGGCCACGGGTTTTCCGGGAGGTTGACCAGCACCGTATGGGTGCCCGCCGCTTTCCCGCAGGCCAGGTCGAACTGGTAATCGCCGACCATCACCATCTGCGAGGGCTCGACGTTCCAGGCCTGGGCCAGTTTCAGCAATCCGCCGGGATCAGGTTTGGGCAGCGCTTCATCGCGCCCGAGCACGTCTTCCACGTTGAAACAGTCGGCAATGCCAATCGCCTCCAGCGTGACATGCGCCAGTTCTCGCGCATTGCGGGTGAGGATGCCCAGTCGATAGCCTCGCACAGCCAGTTCCCGGACCAGCTCGACCGCTCCCGGCGCCGGTTTCGACGCGACGGCGAGCTCGCGCTCATGTTCCAGCAACCACGCATGCTTCTGCGCGGCAACGTCCGCCGGCAATGCCGCCAGATGGCTCAGAATGTCGTCTTCCTGCGGGATGTCCAACGCGCGCTTGATGGCGGGAAAATCATGCACGGCGATGGTCAGGGTGCCGTCCATGTCGAACACCCAGTGACGCAGTTGCGAGAGGCTCACGACCAGTCCTTGCGATGGCGAATCAGGCCTTCCTGACTGACCGACGCGACGAGCTTGCCGGCCCGGTTGTAGACGCTGCCCCGCGAGAAGCCACGCGAGTTGCCCGCCCATGGGCTGTCCATGGCGTACAGCAACCAGTCATCGGCTCGCAGTTCCCCGTGAAACCACAGCGAATGGTCGAGGCTGGCGATCTGCATGTCTTTCTGCCAAACCGTCTTGCCGTGAGGCAGCAGCGAGGTGGTGAGCAGATTGAAGTCGGACGCGTAGGCGAGCATGTACTTGTGCAACGCCGGGATGTCCGGGAGCGTGCCGTCGGCGCGGAACCAGACGTACTTCACCGGATCGGTCGGCTGGGGGTTGTACGGGTCGGACTCGGTCATCGGGCGAAACTCGATGGGTTTCGGGCACAGCAGCTTGTCCTTCATGTGCGCAGGAATCAGGTGCTCGCGCTGACGCATCAGTTCGACTTCAGACGGCAGGTTTTCCGGGCCGACCACCTGAGGCATCTGGCTCTGGTGTTCGAACCCTTCTTCGTCGTACTGGAACGATGCACTGCAGGTGAAAATGGGCTGGCCTTTCTGGATGGCCGTCACGCGGCGGGTGCTGAAACTGCCGCCATCGCGCACGCGATCAACCTGATAGACGACCGGAAGATGCGCATCGCCGGGACGCAGAAAATAGCCGTGCAGGGAATGAACATGGCGCTCGTCCTCCACCGTTTTGCTGGCCGCCGACAACGATTGGCCCAGCACTTGACCGCCAAACAGCTGGCGAAAACCAAGGTCCTGGCTACGCCCACGGAAGAGGTTCTCTTCAATCGGTTCCAGGCTCAACAGCGACACCAGATCATCCAGCACATGGCTCATTCGGGGCTCCTCGCACACAGTCGTCACACACCATTCATTGCACAGACCGCCCACGGAGGCCGAAGCACAGCCGTCACGGGGCGGTGGGCGAGATGATACAGATGTTTGTAGCCCGATACCCACGATTCACAAGGTCGCCAGCCACTGCTGGCGGTTGATGCGATAGAGCACGTGAGGCCGCAGCGGGTGGCCTTCGGGCAGATTCGGATGATCGAAATCATCGGCCGGCGTGTTCTGCATGCCGATGGCTTGCATGACTTTCTGCGACGGCAGATTACTGACCGCTGTGAACGACACGATTTCGTCCAGCTCGACATGCTCGAACCCGCAGCCCAGGACCGTCCAGGCCGCTTCACTGGCATACCCCAAGCCCCAGTGTTCGCGGGCCAGGCGCCAGCCGATTTCCACCGCAGGGGTGAATGCCGCGTCGAAACCCACCACGTTCAGCCCGGTGAAACCGATGAATTCCCCGGTGTCCTTACGTTCCAGCGCCCACAGACCAAAGCCGTATTCAGCAAAATGCCCCCGCACGCGACCAATCATCTTGGCGCTTTCGAGCCGTGTGAGCAGCGCAGGAAAATACCGCATCACCTGTGGATCGGCGCACATGTGTGCAAAGGCTGGCAAATCATCATCTCGCCACTGACGCATCAACAAGCGTGCGCTGTTGAGCTCAAGTATCGGCTCCATTGAACATCTCCCCTGCCCCGCGCCTCAAAGTGTTTACCCGTTACAACCACGACGGCACTCAGCCAAATCGCTGTGCGGTCGCGGTCATAACTGGCAAGATTCCCCGTCGAACCCTACGCGTACGCACTATGTCCCTGCCGCTTATCTATCACGAAGACTACAGTCCGGCGTTCCCGCCCGACCATCGTTTCCCGATGGACAAATTCCGCCTGTTGCACGACCACCTTGTTGACAGCGGACTGACCACGGATGCTCAGTTATTCCGTCCAGAGGTCTGCCCGGACGATATTCTCGCGCTTGCCCATGACCCTTCGTACATCCGGCGTTACATGGATGGCGACTTGTCGCGCGAAGATCAGCGTCGTCTGGGGCTGCCCTGGAGCGAAGACCTGGCCCGACGCACCGTGCGTGCCGTCGGCGGTTCGTTGCTGACCGCCGAGAAGGCGCTGCAGCACGGTCTGGCCTGTCACCTGGCGGGCGGCACCCATCACGCGCATTACGATTATCCCGCGGGGTTCTGCATCTTCAACGACCTGGCGATCATCAGCCATTACCTGCTGCAAAGCGGGCGGGTCGACCGGGTGTTGATCTTCGACTGCGACGTCCATCAAGGCGATGGTACGGCGCGGATTCTCGAACACACGGACGACGCGATCACCGTCTCGCTGCATTGTGAAAAAAACTTCCCCGCGCGCAAGGCCCAGAGTGATTGGGACATTCCGCTGCCGATGGGCATGGGCGACGACGATTACCTGAAGGTAGTCGATGACACGCTCAATTACCTGCTGCCGCTGTATCGACCCGACCTGGTGCTCTATGACGCGGGTGTCGACGTGCACAAGGACGATGCGCTGGGCTACCTGCAATTGACCGACGACGGCGTGGCACGTCGCGACGAAGCCGTGATGCGCCATTGCCTGGCGCGAGACATTCCGGTGATGGGGGTGATCGGCGGCGGTTACAGCAAGGACCGCGAAGCCTTGGCGCGTCGGCACGGGATTCTGCATCACAGCGCGCAGCGGGTATGGAGCTCGGAAGGGTTATAGCAACCGAGCCCGAACAGGCTTACCCACATCCACTGTGGAACCGCCTGTGGATAACCTGAGCGCAACGCGACAGACGCCATATGGTGCAAGGTGTAGAGCGGGTTGTATGTTTTTTGCTCAATAGTTGTCCACAGGCCGTTCGTTTGCCCTGCACCTCAGTTAGAATGCGCGCCCCACGTCAACGATCCGCAGCTTGCCCATGACCTCAGACACGTCCTCCCCTGCCCCCACTGTTGCCATCATCGGCGGCGGCCCTGCCGGTTTGATGGCGGCCGAAGTGTTGAGCCAGGCGGGCTTCAAGGTCGATCTGTACGACGCAATGCCGTCGGTGGGACGCAAGTTTCTGCTGGCCGGCGTGGGCGGGATGAACATCACCCACTCCGAGGCCTACCCGGCATTTCTGTCGCGCTATGCCGAACGCGCCCCGATGATTGCGCCACTGCTGCGCGGCTTCGGTGCCGAGGCGTTGTGCGAATGGATTCACGGGCTGGGCATTCAAACGTTCGTCGGCAGTTCGGGCCGCGTATTTCCCACGGACATGAAAGCCGCGCCGCTGCTGCGCGCCTGGCTCAAGCGTCTGCGCGACGCGGGTGTCGTTATCCACACCCGCCACCGCTGGCTGGGCTGGAATGCCGACCACAGCCTGCGCATTGCCCACCCGGAAGGCGAACTGACCCTCCAGCCCGCAGCGACGTTGCTCGCATTAGGTGGCGCCAGTTGGGCACGCCTGGGCTCGGACGGCGCGTGGTTGCCGTTACTTGAGGAACGCGGTGTGCCCGTCACACCCCTTCAAGCGGCGAACTGCGGTTTCGAGGTCTCGTCCTGGAGCGATCTGTTGCGCGACAAGTTTGCAGGCGCGCCACTGAAGAACATCGCCATCGGCCTGCAAGGGCATCCTCTGCGGCTGGGCGAATGCGTGCTGACCCAGACCGGTGTCGAAGGCAGTCTGGTCTACGCGCTGTCGGCGCAGATCCGTGAGGCGATCAATCAACAGGGCTCGGCCACGGTGGAGATTGATCTGCTGCCGGGGAAAAGCCTGACCGATGTGCAGAAAGCATTGAGCAAGCCACGTGGCGCTCGTTCCATGTCCAAGCACTTGCACAGTCAGCTTGGCATCGACGGCGTGAAGGCAGGATTGCTGCGTGAGTTGGCGCCTGTCGAGGCGTTCGCGGATCCGGCGCAGCTGGCCCAGGCCGTGAAGCGGTTGCCATTGACGCTGATCAGGCCCCGCCCGTTGGACGAGGCCATCAGCACGGCGGGCGGCGTTCCCTTTGAGGCCCTCGACGAGCGCCTCATGCTCAAGCCTTTGCCGGGCGTGTTCTGCGCCGGAGAAATGCTCGACTGGGAAGCCCCTACCGGCGGCTATCTGCTCACGGCCTGCTTTGCCAGCGGCCGCGCGGCAGGCCTGGGGATGGTGCAATGGTTGCGCGGCTGAAGGGCTCATCACACCCGTAGGCGAGCTGAGCCCGCAATGGCTTATGCCACTCGATCAACCCGCTGTTCCATGGCGGGCAGTGCCCCCTGCTTGTCCGCCGCCGTTTTGGCGTTGGCAGAACCTCCAAGCACGCGTTTGCCCAGTTCGTAGCCTTTCATCTCGACGTACTTGTGCGCGAACCCTGCAATCACGACACAAAACACCGCAACCGCCACCACGAAGAGGTTGTTGCCGAGCATTGATCCTGTGTCCATGAAGCGCTGACCGCCGATCATCGGCGCCAGCTCCAGGCCCGTGACTTTCTGCGCCACGATGAACACCGTCGAGAGGCAGAACAGGAATGCTGCATGGGTCATGTAGATCGAGTACGACAGTTTGCCCAGCAGGACGAACACGCCGGTCTTGAGCAGCGCAGACACCAGGCCGCCTTCGAACGCGAACAGCAACACCAATCCGCAAAACGTCAGGCTGCCAACGGGCGAGCGATAGTCGAAGTCGTTCATCACGATCCAGTAGGTCGCGTACATCATCGCGCACTCAAGAACGGTCATCAGCCAAGGCCGGGGCACGAACTTGTCCCGGATGAGCAGGTACACCACATAGGTGATGTTGCCCGCGAAAAAGCAGGACAACCCGAGCATTGCCCGCTCGACCAAGGGCTCGTTCTCGGAAAAGATCAAGGCAAAGGCCGTCAGCGATATCGCGGCGAACAGCAGGAAGCGGTTTCTCATGGAGAACATGCACAGGGCGCCGAACAGCATATAGATGTAGAACTCGATGCTGATGGTCCAGGACGGGTAATTGAACGACATGGTTTCCGTCAGTGTGGTCCAGGCCTGAACCAGGAACAGGTTGGGCAGGATTTCCTTCGGCGCGAAAAGCCCGGTAAAAGGCACGTTGTTCAGATAGAAACCCTTGTTGTAGGCGATCCAGCGAACCGTCTCGAACAGGATGAATACGGCCAGCATCACCAGGTGCAGCGGATAGAGTCGGAACACGCGGGAAATGAAGAAGGATTTGAATGAAAGATTCGGCTTCATGCCGTAAGTGTGAGCGAGAACAAAACCACTGAGGACAAAGAAGAAATTGAGCAGTACCTCGTCTCGTCGGAAGAACGGCAGCTGGATGAACGTGTCGACCACATGCAGGTGGAAGAACACGACCAGCAATGCGCAAACACCTCTGAAACTGTCGAGTGTGGTGAATCGCTGAACAGGTTTCATAACGCAACTTCCATACTGGTTAGAAGACCGCCACCCTCGGCGGAGACTGAAGCCAGTACACGGTATTTTGTTCGGCTCAACCTCGACAGTTGAAATATTTCATCCCTGATACAGACGAGGGAGGGAAAGTTGACGTCAGCGTTTGACGCGTCTGACTAAAGGGTCATGCACAGACCTGATGGTCAACTGCTCGTCAGATTGCTCGACGAAATGCTGACGCCATCAGGCCCGTCTTCAGGGTCTCGGTACCCGTCACTGTATTGTCTTGCCAGACCGCAGCAACTGACGCGCCGAGTCCGCAATCATCACCACCGCGCCTGCGAGCATCAGCACATCCTTGAGCACCAGACGGCCGCCACCTGAGAGGTAAGGGAATCCATAGTTGGCATCGCCAAGGTTGGAGACCCAGGCTTCGGGTGTCGTGAAGAGAAACGAAAGGGTCACGATGGGCGTCAGGAAGGCGAGGATCGAACCGAGCATGCCCAGACGACGAGAGAACCCGTATGACAGCACCAGCAAGCCGATCAGGATTTCGACGGTGCCCAGACCGTCGGAGAACGCATAGGTGTGGTTGCTGACCTGCCATTCGCGTTTGACCGGGTCCAGTTGGCCTTCGTGGGTCAGGTGCTCCTTGTACTCGTGCGGGTGTTCATAAAAGAACGACATCACCGGGCTGTTGGCCACGAACGGGGTAATGCTGTCGGCCTCGTAGGGCACGAACTTCAATGCACCGATCCAGATAAAGATGATGGCGACGCCGATCCTGATCAGGTGGATGCCGAGTTTGTCGAGGCGGGAAGCCTTTTGCAGCAGGGTATTGAGCGTGAGCATGGCGTTGAGCCCTTGGTGATTTCAGTGGACTCAAGGTTAAGGAGACGCGGATCTCAGGTTACGTCCGATCCGCTCAAGCTTTTGCGCAATCGTCTCAAACCGGATCGAGGGTACTCCGTGTTTCTTCATTCGCCCGTGGGGACTTTCCCACTATCAACCACAGCGATGATCGCTACCAATACGATTGACTTCTTAATAATCCAGCGCCGCGTAACATTGCCTCCATACCGAGTTAACAACTGACGAATTCTGGAGCAACCCTCATGAAAACCAACTCACTGATCCTTGGCCTGGCCTTCTCCGTACTGGCAAGCAGCGCATTCGCTTTGCCCGCTGTCGATGCCAGCCAACACCTGAATTCGCCGGTCGTTGCCGAAAACGGTTCTGACCACACCGGCCTGGGTCGCATCGCTGCTGACGGCGCCGATCGTGTCGGTGCCAACCGTGTGGCGGCTGATGGCGCTGACCGCGTTGGTGCGAACCGTGTCGCTGAAAACGGTTCTGATCACACCAACATGGGTCGCGTCGCTGCTGACGGTGCTGACCGCGTAGGTGCCAACCGTGTTGCTGAAAACGGTTCTGATCACACCCAGCTGGGCCGCATCGCTGCTGATGGTGCGGACCGCGTAGGCGCCAACCGTGTCGCTGAAAACGGTTCTGATCACACCCACCTGGGCCGCATCGCTGCTGATGGTGCTGATCACGTCGGTGCAAGCCGCCTGAGCTGATTCACCCTTCGCTCCCTCCCAGCCCGGCCTTTGCCGGGCTTGATTGTTTTTGGGCTCCGCGAACGCCCATGCCAGGGCTCTCCACGCGTCCCGGTAAGAAAAACTCCCGCCATTGCTCCGACATTTCTTACAGATTTCCCGGTTCCCGCCGATGCACTCGTACATTTGAATGTTTTGCTGGCTTTCATAGAACAACAACTCTCCAGCTGACGATTTCAAAAAATGGACATTCTGGAGAATTGTGATGAAGAGCTGGTTCGCCAACATCAGCGTCAATATGAAGCTGGCCCTCGGGTTCGGTGTCGTACTCGTTTTTACTGCCCTGCTTGCACTGATCGGCTGGAACAGTCTGGGCAACATGACCTACCGCAGTGATCGCGTGGCCGACATCACCAAACTCGGCTACAAACTCACCGACCTGCGCGTGACCCGTCTGCAATACATGCTCAGCAACGGCGATGAGGCCGTGGCCCAAACCGTGCAGACCGCCCTGGACGCCTACAAGGCCCAACAGCAATACCTGCAGACCACGTTCAGCAACCCGCTGAACGTACCCACGATCAAAGCGTTGGGCGATCAGATCAGTGCCTATCAGAACTCACTGAACAAGATGCGCGATGGCTATAGGACCAGCGCCAAAGTACGCGCCGATATGGGTGTCGATGCCGTGAAAGCGGCCGAGTTGATCGCCGCGATCAACGATGACGTGGTGAAGCTGGACCCGACCGACGAACGTCGTTTCGAGCAGTACCAGACCATCATCAAGGCCAAAGAAGACGTCATGCTGGTGCGCTACGAAGTGCGCGGTTACACCGGCAACGTCAACGCCAAGACCGAAGAAGCCGCCACTCGTCAGCTGTCTGCCGCCATCAGTGGCCTTGAGAAACTGAATGCGACGTTCGGCAGTACGCATGCCGATCGGTTGAAACAGCTGGAAGCGTCGCTGATCGGGTACCGCAACTCGGTTCAAGGCTTCAAAGCCGCCACCGACAGCATCAACGCCGCACGCGCCGAGATGACCGAAGAGCAAGCCCAGATCATCAAACTGAGCCAGCAACTGATCGACATTCAGAACACGCTGGGCGAATCCGATGTTCATGAAGCGCGCACGTTGCAAATCGGCGGTACCCTGCTGGCGCTGATCTTCGGTGCCTTGGCGGCGCTGCTCATTACTCGCCAGATCACCGGCCCGTTGCAGGAAACCCTGAAGGTCGTCGACCGCATCGCATCCGGCGATCTGTCACACGACATGATCGTTACCCGCAAGGATGAACTGGGCGTGCTGCAGCACGGCATTCAACGCATGGGCACCACCTTGCGTGAACTGATTGGCGGCATCCGGGACAGCGTCACGCAAATCGCCAGCGCCGCCGAAGAACTGTCTGCGGTCACCGAGCAGACCAGCGCTGGCGTCAACAGCCAGAAAGTAGAGACCGACCAGGTCGCCACTGCCATGCACGAGATGTCGGCCACCGTTCACGAGGTCGCGCGCAATGCCGAACAAGCGTCGGTCGCCGCCTCCGATGCCGACAAGCAGGCCCGTGATGGCGACAAAGTCGTCGGCGAAGCGATTGCCCAGATTGAAAAGCTGGCCAGCGAAGTGGTTCGCTCCACGGACGCCATGAGCGTTCTGGAACAGGAAAGCGACAAGATCGGCAAGGTGATGGACGTGATCAAGGCCGTTGCCGAGCAGACCAACCTGCTGGCGCTCAACGCCGCGATCGAAGCCGCTCGCGCAGGCGAAGCCGGCCGTGGATTTGCGGTCGTGGCCGATGAAGTCCGTGGCCTGGCGCAGCGTACCCAGCAATCCACCGAAGAAATCGAAGGCCTGGTTGCCGCCCTGCAGAACGGCACGCGTCAGGTCTCGGACATCATGCTCAGCAGTCGCAACCTCACCGACAGCAGCGTGGCGCTGACCCGCAAGGCCGGCACTTCGCTGGAAAGCATTACCAACACCGTCTCGAACATTCAGGCGATGAACCAGCAGATCGCCGCCGCGGCCGAGCAGCAAAGCTCGGTGGCCGAAGAAATCAGCCGCAGCATCCTCAACGTGCGAGATGTCTCCGAACAGACGGCCGCCGCCAGTGAAGAGACCGCCGCGTCCAGCGTCGAACTGGCCCGTCTGGGCAACCAGTTGCAGATGCTGGTCAGCCACTTCAAGGTGTAAATCGGAACACAGGCCGCGCCGGGTTCAACACCCGGCGCGGCCTTTTTTTTAACTGAACCCAGTGTGGCAAATGGCGTCTGTGAATCCGAGGTCGCAAGAAAGGGATTTACTCAGCGCACATTTGCCACATACTGCCCGCGCTGTTTTTATTCGTCAGATTCACCTCTAACAACGCCAGGTTCATCTTCATGAAAAAAATTCTGCCTTACCTGCTGAGCGCCGCCATCACCTTTATTCCTGCGGCTTTTACCCACGCTGCAACGGCCACCGCCCCTGTTCAACTGATCGTCTTGAGTTCCGGCGGCATCATGGGCGCCTTCAAGGCCGTCACTCCGGATTACGAACAACGCGTGGGCGTCAAACTGCAGGGTGAAGTGGCACCTTCCATGGGCGCAACCCCGCAAGCCATCCCCAATCGCCTTGCGCGTCAGGAACCTGCCGACGTGGTGCTGATGGTGGGTGCCGCGCTGGACAAGCTGATCAAGGACGGCAAGGTCGATCCGAAAACCCGCGTCGATCTGGGCAAATCCTACATCGCCATGGCTGTCCGTCACGGCGCGCCGCACCCTGATATCAGCACCATGGAAGCGTTCAAACAGACCCTGCTCGACGCCAAGACCATCGCGTATTCCGACAGCGCCAGCGGCGTTTACCTGTCACGCGTTCTGTTCAACCAGATGCACATCGCCGACCGCATCCAGAGCAAAAGCCACATGATTCCGGCCGAGCCCGTGGGAGAAGTGGTCGCGCGCGGGGACGCCGAGATCGGCTTTCAGCAATTGAGTGAATTGAAGCCGGTGGACGGGATCGACATCATCGGGCTGATCCCTGATCAGGCCCAGCAGATGACCCTGTATTCGGCCGGTGTCGTGACCAAGAGCAAACACCCAGAGCAAGCCAAACAGTTCCTGGAGTTCCTGAGCTCGTCGGCGGCAGCGCCTGCGATCAAAGCCAGCGGACTGGACCCGATTGCGAAATAGCTCCTTCTGCGCCGGTCCCTGTGGGGGTGAGCAAGCTCACGCCCACAATGGGCGTTTCAACTCAGGTCCAACTCAATCAACTCGCCTCGCACATCGGGCCCGTCGATGTGCAGCATCCCGACCGTGATCGGCAACTTGAAGCGCCGTGGCCCGGCGCTCCCCGGGTTGATGAACAGCACACCCTGTCGCGTCTGCTGCAGCGGCTTGTGGGAATGCCCGGTCACCACCACGCTCACGTCAGACGGCAAAGTGTCTGGCACATCCGCCAGGATATGGGTGACGTAGATCGCCAAGTCGCCAATCCTCAGGGTTGCTTCGTACGGCACCTGCGACGCCCAGGCATCGTCGGTGTCGTTATTGCCCCGCACCACCGTCAGCGGCGCGATGTTCCTTAAGGCGTCGAGAATCGACGGCTTGCCGATGTCGCCACCGTGGATCAGGTAATCACAGCCGCGCAACGCCTCAAGCGCCTGCGGTCGCAGCAGACCGTGGGTGTCTGCAATAAGGCCGACCTTGATCGTCATCGGTCAGTTTCCTGCCGATGAAACAGCCGCTTGCCGGGACTGCACCCGCTTCATGCTGAGCATCGCCAGCAAGGCGACCAGCGCCACCAGCGATGCGAAAAACTCGCCGACATGAGGCAAGCCAAACGCCTGCACGCTGAAACCGACCGCCACCACCGGCACCGAAATCGACACGTAGAGCACCACAAAGAATGCGGAGGTCACTGCGGCCTTCTGATCAGGCGGACTGCTCGCGGTCACCGCCCCCATGCCAGAGCGCAGGATCATGCCCTGCCCGATCCCCGCAAGCAGGCCGGCAAGAATGAGCAGCAGTAACTGTGCGGTGGCGATGCTCAGTCCCAGGGAAATCATGCCCAGCATCAAGCCCACGCAGCCCAGGTTCATGTGTTGCGATTTAGGAAGCCACTGCAACGATGCCTGCCCCACGATCGATGCCACGAAGAACAAGCCAATCACTGCACCGATCACCAGCCCGCCCCGCTCCTCCATGATGTGAATCATCACCGAGGGCACCATGCTGGTGAACAATCCCGCGACACTGAAACCTGCCAGTCCGGCAATCGACGCCGAGATGAAAACACCGCGAACCGAAGCCGGGACCGAGGGTTTCTGAATGCCGAGTTTCAATTGCGCAGGACGCTTCACGGTCTCGCGAATCACCGCAATGCCCAGCGCGGCCAGGAGCAACAGCGCAAGGTGCACGTAGAAAATCAGGTGCAACGGATCGTCCAGGTACTGCGAGGTGAAGCCTGCCAACAAGGGCCCGAGCCCCAGTCCCAGCATGTTCGCGGCGGTCGCCATCAACGTGGCGTTCTTCCAGGATCTGGGTGCCAGCTCAATCACCGCCACCGTCGCCGTACCGGTCATGATGCCGGCCGAAAACCCCGAGAACAGGCGCCCGATCAGCAAGCCGCCTATGGAATCCGTGCACAGGAAAATCACCGCGCTGATGGCCCCCATCGACAACCCGGCGAGCAACATCGGCCGCCGCCCCAACTGATCCGACCAACTCCCGACCGCCAACAACGCTGCGATCACCCCCGCCGCATAAATGGAGAAGATGATCGTCAGCCAGCTGGCATCAAAGCCCAGCCGTTGCTGATAGATCGCATAAAGCGGTGTCGGCAGCGTGGTACCCACCATCGCGATCAATAACGCGGCGGCCGCTATGAAGAAGTCGCGGGAAGAAGGTGAAGCGGGCGAGGTCATGAATCCTCCAGACCAATTAAACGGACACACATTATTCGCGGATTGCGTACAACGCGCTGGGAAAGTTTCTCCGGGCAATGGACCGCAGCGCTAACCGTTGCGTTCGACTGAACGCTCAGGTATCGGCGCAGAGCCACGGAATATGGCGATGAAAACGTTAACATTAGAGGCCGTGACAGCACCGCGTTCGCCCGCCATCGTGCTAGCCTTGCGCAATCCTGCAACGATGCGGCCTTCCCGCCTGTTGTCCCGTTCCAACGTCGCCAGAAGTCCAATGAGCAAAAAAACGCCCGTCACCATTTCCGACATCGCCCGCCGTGTGAACATGACGCCGGTCACCGTTTCCCGTGCGTTGAACAAACCCGATCTGGTCAAGCCCGCAACCCTGGCGCGGATTCTGGAGGTGGCGCAGGAACTGGACTATGTGCCCAACGCGTTCGCCCGAAGCCTCAAGCGCAGCGAGAGCATGATCATCGGCGTGATCACGGCGTCGGTGGACAACCCGTTTTACAGCGAGATGATCAAGGCGATTTCCCGCGAGGCGAAAAAACACGGCTACACCATCATGCTGGTGGACACCGATGGTTCGGAAGAGCTGGAGCGTAAGGCCGTCGACACCCTGCTCAGCTATCGCGTCGCAGGCATCATCCTGTCTCCGGTGTCGGATGAACCGGAGTATCAGCCCGCTTACCTCAGTCGCCTGAGCAATGGCGAGATTCCTGTCGTGCAACTGGACCGCGCGCTGCACGACAGCCCGTTCAGCCATGTGGTGTTGGACAACTATCACAGCGGATTGAAAGGCGCGCGCTACCTCTTGTCGCAAAACCCGGCGATGGCGCGGCTGCTGGTGTTGACGGGCCCGGCGCATTCGCGGATTTCCGAGGAGCGTCTCAAGGGTGTGAAAGCTGCCCTCGCAGAAAGCGGCAAGCAGGTTCAGCTGGATGTGTTTGCCGGTGATTACACCCTGGCGCCTTCGTACCAGAGCACACTGGATTACCTGAGCGAACAGTCAGTGCCCGATGCGATCTTCGGCTTTAACCAATTGATCACGCTCGGTGCGATGAAAGCACTGCGTGACCGAAACATCGCGCACGAGAGCGTGCCCATCTGCGGCATCGACCGGTTGCCGTTCGCCGATATCTTCGGCATCCCCATCGCCTGCATCGCGCACGACGCGTCACGCGCAGGCAGCAGCGCCGTGACCCTGTTGCTGGAGCGCATTCAGGATCGCTACCTGCCGAAGGCGAAGGTGGTGATTGTGGGCGAGCTTGAGAATGGGGTGACGGGCTGAGTGGCTGATGCAGAACCTGTAGGCGCGGGGCTTGTCCCGCGAGGGCGATCTATCTGGAACCATCGCGTTGCCTGACAAGACGCCATCGCGGGCAAGCGCGCCTACAGATTGCACGTTATTTGCTGGTATACCCCCCATCAATCGGTAGCGAGACGCCACTGATCATCGACGCCGCGTCGCTCAGCAGAAACAGAATCGGCGCCGCGACTTCCGAGGTCTCGGCAAAGCGTCCAAGCGGGATGGCCGCCAAGGCCGGATCGCGCTTGCTTGGCTCGCTCCAGGCCATCTGCGCCATCGGGGTCAGGGTCACGGTCGGGTTGACGCTGTTCACGCGAATTCCATGTTTGCCCCATTCGCCACACTGCACACGGGTCATGGCGTCCATGGCACCTTTGGACGCGCAGTAACTCAGGTGGTCGTCCAGAGCCACCAGCGACGCCTGGCTCGACACATTGACGATGCTGCCCTTGACGCCCTCGCCAATCATCGCCTTGGCCACGCTGGCCGCCACCATCGCGGCCGCGCGCACGTTAACCGTCATCACCTGATCGAACGCCGAGGCACTGACCTCGGTCGCCGCTTCCAGAATGGAAATGCCGGCGCAATTGACCAGGCCGTGCATCACCGGCAACTGCGCGAGTATGGAAGCCAGTTGCACCTGGTCGGCCATGTCCACGCGCAAGACCTTACAGCCCTGACCGGCCAGTGTGTCCAATGCAGCCGCATCGCGCCCCATGGCATACACGCCGGCGCCTGCGCTGAGCAACTGCTGGGCAACTTCCCGACCGATACCGCTGCTGGCGCCGGTCACCAGCACACGCTGGCCGCTGAAATCAAAACGGGCGGTGTTCACATTCACGCTCCTTGCAGACGATGCATGATCGGTTTCAGCGCCGGGTACAGCGCCACGTAATCGGCGAACAGGCGCGAATAGAGCGCGACGTTGTCCGCTTGAGGCTCTGCCCGACGCTCCAGTTGAATCCAGCCTTTGTGTACCTGTTCTTCATCGACCAGCCCGACTGCATGGGCGGCCAGCAGCGCGGCGCCGAGGGCCGCCTCGACCTCCTGAACGATGGTGTAGACCGGGAAATGGGTGACGTCGGCAATGATCTGCATCCACAGGTCTGAATGGCTCGCGCCACCGACCACGATCAACCGAGGGTCCAGAGACTGCGCGCCTTTGGTCCCGGCCTCGATGTTGTGGCGCAGCGCGTAGGTCACGCCCTCCAGCACCGCGCGGTACAGGTGAATCCGCGTGTGATAGAGGCTCAGGCCGACAAAGCTGCCGCTGGCTTTCGCGTCCCAGACCGGGCTGCGCTCGCCCATCAGATAGGGCTGAAAGAGCACGCCGTCGCTGCCCGCCGGAATCTTCGTCGCAGCGCGTTCGAGGATGACGTGGCTGTCTTCGCCCGTCTCGCGCCCCTGTTGCTCTTCCGCCTGACAGAACTGCTCGCGGAACCAGCTGACAGAAGCGCCAGCGGTAATCGCGCCGCCAAAAATGTAGAGGTCTCTGGCGCCGTTGAAGACGTGGGGAAAGCTGACCAGGCCATGCCGCGCATCGACCTGTTGATTGAGGTAACCCCAGCACATGCTGGTGCCGATCATCGCGACGTGGTTGCCGGCTTGCGTGACGCCCGCAGCGAACGTCGCCATTGCGGCATCAACGCCGCCGCCCAGCACAGGCGTACCTGCCGACAACCCCAGCCGTTCGGCCCACTTGTTCAGCAGGCCGCCGACCACGTCACCTGAATGCACCAGACGCTCGGGCATCATCGATTGCGGGATACCCAGTGCGTCGAGCATTTCTGTCGACCAGCCTCGTTCCTCGACGTCGTAAACGCCGCCAATATTGCCGGCCGAGCTGTGATCGACCGCCACTTCGCCGGTCAGGCAGTAATTGATGTAACTGTTGGGCGGCAACAGGTATAGGGTGTCAGCCCAGACGCGTGGTTGTTTGTCCTTGAGCCAGAGCATCTTGGTAAAGCCGTAATAGCTGTCCACCGAGTTGCCGGTGATGGCATGCAGGCGTTCCAGATCGACGTTCTGCCTGACCCACTCCACCTGTTCTTCGGCGCGTCGATCCATCCAGATCAGACACGGGTAGAGCGGTTTGATCTGCGCATCGACCGCAATGCCGGAGCCGCCATACAGGCTGCTCACGCACAGCGATTTGACGCTGTCTTTGGGCACGGCGCTTTTTTTCATACAGGCGGCGACGCAGAGTTCCACCGCGTCCAGCCACACCTGAGGCCATTGCTCGGCCCAGCGCGGTTTAGGGGTATCGACCTTGTAGCTGTGACTGTGCTGCGCGACGATGCGGCCCTGAGCATCAACCAGCAATGCCTTGGTGCTCTGGGTGCCGATGTCGACCCCGATGACGTATTCCATCTTCGTGCGCTCTCTTGTTATTGGGTGGGTTCAGCTGACACGGCTCGATCCTTGGGTTCTGCCTCGATCCACTGTAGCCGCTGATCCACCTCGGACACTGTAGGAGCTCACGAGCCCCGCGAGGCAGCGATCTGGCGCGAAGCGGCAGTAAACCCTGCGACTGAGATCTGTCAGACACACCTCGATCGCAGGTTCTACGACTGCTTCGCAGCCGATCGCTGCCTCGCGGGGCTCGTGAGCTCCTACAAGACCGGAAGTAGACTCCTCACCGGGTTCATGAGCGCCTACAGGGATTGTGTTTCAACCTGAAAGTCAGTTGACCGGCTTGAGCAGCACCTTGATCGACTTGGTCGAATCCGCCAGGGCAAACGCTTCGGCATAGTCATCCAGACCGAAGTCGTGGGTGACGATGCCTTCGGAGGTCACCAGGCCGCGTTCGAACAGGTCGATGGCGATCGGGTAGCAATACGGCCCCAAATGGGCGCCGCGCACGTCCAGTTCCTTGCGGTCGCCGATGATCGACCAGTCGGCGCTGGTTTCAGCCCCGAACACACTGAACTCGACGAAACGACCCAGCTTGCGGATCAGGTCCAGCCCTTGCGTCACGCCGACCGGGACACCCGTGGTTTCGATGTACACGTCGCAACCGTAGCCATCGGTCAGGCCGTTGATGATCTCTTTCGCGTTGTCGCGGCTCGGGTTGATCACCACGTCAGCGCCAAATTTCTTCGCCAGTTCCAGGCGCTCGTCGACCATGTCGATGACCACCAGTTTCTTCGGCGTCTTCAGGGCCGCCACCTGCACCATGCACAGGCCCAGCGTACCGGCACCGGCAATCACCAGCACGTCATCGAGCTGCACGTCGCCACGGTTGACGGTGTGAATCGAGCAGGCCATCGGCTCGATCAGCGCGGAGTCTTCCAGCGACACCGATTCGGGGATCTTGTGCACGATGGCGGTTTTCGGGATGCGCATGTACTGCGCCATGCCGCCCTCGGCGACGTCCTTCTGGAACCCGAAGATGTTGTGCACTTCGCACATCCAGTACTTGCCGGATTTGCAGAATTTGCACTTCTCGCACGGCACGATCTGCTCGGCGATGACCTTGTCACCCACTTTCACGCCAAAGTGCTCTTCAGCGCCCTCGCCCACCGAATCCACATAACCGAAAAACTCGTGACCCGGCACGACCGGCGCCTTGACCCACGGGCTTTCGCCGCCCCAGAACATCGCGGCGCCCGAATGGCATTTGCAGTCACTGGCGCAGATGCCGCACGCGCCGATGCGAATGACCAACTCGTTGATACGCGCAACCGGCTTGGTGATCTGCTCCAGACGGTAGTCTTTCGGGGCATGACAGACGACGGCCTGCATGGTGGTTTTTGTGTTGTTTTCCATGTCGGTTTACCTGTTGGTTTTTTTGATTTCACTGGCAAATGAAAATCGCGAACGGTAGGAGCCGGCTTGCTGGCGAATGGATCCGACACGCGACACCTTTATCGGGTCCTCCACCGCATTCGCCAGCAAGCCGGCTCCTACGGCCTTCGGCCAGAAGCCGATCATCATGACCCGCCAGAACGGCGCGCCCCTGCTTGGCGATATCAACTCGCTGGTTTATTTATGCCGCTGCCGACTGATGAAAATCGCCAGCAAAATGATTCCGCCTTTGATCACGCTCTGCACGTAAGGCGATACGCCGAGCATGTTCAACCCGTTGTTCAACACGCCCAGCAGCATGGCACCGACCAGGGTGCCGATGATCACGCCACGACCACCGGCAATCGATGCGCCGCCGAGGACCACGGCCGCAATCGCGTCCAGTTCGAAACCGACGCCGGCGTTCGGCTGCCCGCTCATCAATCGCGAGGACAGCACCAGCCCGGCAATCGCCGCCGTCAGGCCGCTGATCGAATACACCAGCAGCTTGAAGCGCGAAGCGCGCACACCGGACAGACGCACCGCTTCTTCGTTGCCACCGATGGCGTAGACGTAGCGACCGATGCGCGTGTGTTGCAGCAGCACCCAGGCGAAGAAGTACGTCAGGAGCATGATCAGGATCGGCACTTGAATGCCGAACAGCGTGCCGCGACCGAACCAGGCGAACCAGTCAGGCATGCCCGAAATCGGGTACCCGTCGGTGTACATCAGCCCAAGGCCCCGCGCGATGCCCATGGTCGCCAGCGTGACGATGATCGGCGGCATTTTCAGGTAGGCGACGAAGATCCCGTTGCCGACGCCAAAGCCCACGCCAATCAGCAAACCGATGAGGATCGCAATCGGCGCCGGAACGCCTGCGACCATCAGTCCGGTGGTCAAGGTGCCGGAGAGCGCCATCACCGGCCCGACCGACAAATCGATACCGCCGGTGAGGATCACGCAGGTCATGCCGACGGCGATGATGGCGTTGATCGAAACCTGCCGCGCGATATTTTCCAGGTTCGCGCCGGTCAGGAACTTGTCGCTGGCGAAGATCATGAAGACGGTCACCACGACCAGTCCCACGAACGGATAGAACGCCGGCGAGCGGATCAATCGGGCGAAGTTGAGCTTCATCCGGCTGGGTTGCGCGGTCATGGATTTAATGGAGGTGTTCACTGTTCAGACTCCCGGTGGCATGGCGCATCACTTCTTGGGGATTGATGTCGCTTGCCTGCAGCACGTTGACGATGGCGCCCTTGTTGAAGACGGCTACGCGGTCGCACATGCCGATGATTTCCGGCAGTTCCGAAGAGATCATGATGATCGCGAAGCCTTGTTCGGTGAGTTTGCGCATCAGGTTGTAGATTTCTGCCTTGGCGCCGACGTCGATGCCTCGGGTCGGCTCGTCGAAGATCAAAATGTCGCAGTGATGATTGATCCAGCGCGCGATCACCACTTTCTGCTGGTTGCCGCCGCTGAGGTTCAACACCCTGCTTTCGCACGTCGGCGCCTTGATCGACAGCTGCTTCATGAGCGCGGCGGTGGTGGTGTCTTCCTTGTGCCGATCCAGCAGATGGGCCGCCCCTTCGTACTTGCCCAGGTTGTTCAGCGAAATGTTCTCGCGAATGCTGAAGTCGACGATCAGGCCTTCGCTCTTACGGCTTTCCGGCAGCAGACCGATGCCGTTGGCCAATGCATGCGCCGGGTCGCTGAGGTTGACCGACTGGCCGCGCAACAGCACATCCTTGCTGACCACCGGCAGCGCGCCGATGACGCCCAGTGCCAGCTCGGTGCGCCCGGAACCGACCAGCCCGGCGAACCCGAGAATTTCGCCCTTGTGCAGATTGAAGCTGTTGTGCGGGCCGTTACGGGTCAGCTGAATATCGCGCACCTGCAGCACGACCTCGCCCCGGGCTTGCGTCGGTTTGGGCGGAAAACTTGCCTCCAGACGGCGCCCGACCATCATCTCGACCAGCGTGTCGATGTCGCTGTCGGCCACGGTCAGCGCCCCTACGTTGGCGCCATCGCGCAGCACGCTGATGCGGTCGCAGACCTGAAAGATCTCCTCAAGGTGATGAGAAATGAAGATCACCGCCACGCCCTGGCTTTTCAGCTCGCGCATGATGCCAAACAGCAATTCGGCCTCCGAAGGCGTCAACGTCGCGGTGGGCTCGTCGAGGATCAACAGGCGAGCTTCGAGGGCCAGCGCCTTGGCGATTTCGACGAATTGCTGCTCGGCCACGCTCAAGTGCTCCACAGAACAATCGAGATTGATCTTCACGCCCAGACGGTCGAACAGGCCGATGGCCTTTTCGCGCATGTCATGTTTGCGCAGCAGCCCGAAGCCATTGACGAGCTCGTGGCCGAGGAAAATGTTCTCCACGGCATTGAGATAAGGGATCAGGCTGAATTCCTGAAAGACGATGCCGATGCCGGCAGCGATGGCCTCGTTGTAGGTCGCGAAATGCTGCTCCGCGCCGTCGATGCGAATGCTGCCCTGATCCTGATGTTCGACCCCGGCGAGGATCTTCATCAGCGTGGACTTACCCGCGCCGTTTTCGCCAAGCAAGGCATGGATTTCACCGCGCTCGACCGAAAGGTTGATCGACTTGAGCGCGTGCACGCCGGGATAGCTTTTACAGATGTTTTCCAATTGCAGAAGGCAGCTCATACGCACCTCATCGCAGCACGGCTCTCTGTCCCAGCAGAGCCTCAACCCGTGTCGCTCGCCAGACAGACGTCAGGCGAGCGACAACGCACTCATCACCAGGTAAAGGTTTTTGCCTTGGCCTGATCGACCAGCAGGATGTCGACCGGGATGGTCGCCGGGACTTGCGAGCCCCACTTCTTGGCGAGCGCCAGGCCCAACGCCAGACGCACCTGATCGCGAGGGTATTGAGCGGAGGTGGCGATGAACTTGCTGTTTGGCTTCTGGATTTCCTTCACGGCTTCCGGGGCACCGTCGACGCTGGTCAGCTTGACGTCCATGCCGCTGGATTCGATGGCCGCGAGCGCACCGAGCGACCCATTGTCATTGACGCTGAACAGACCTTTCAGGTTGGGCTGCGCCTGAAGCATGTTCTCCGTCACAGTGAGCGCCTGATCACGTTCCTGTTTGCCGTTCTGAATGCTGACGATCTTGATGTCAGGGTGCTTGGCCAATGCATCTTTGCAGCCACGCACGCGCTCAAGAATCGGCACCACAGCAATGCCGTCGAGGATGCCGACATCGCCTTTGCCGCCGATGCTCTTGGCCAGATATTCACAGGCCTGAACGCCCGCGTCGTAGTTCTTGGAGCCTACGAAAGAGTCCAGCGGGCCGTTGGCCTGAGCGTCGACCGCGACCACCACAACGCCTTTGTCATGCGCCTGCTTCACAGCGGACTGCACGCCCACCGAGTCAGTCGGGTTGATGATCAGAATGTCGATGCCCTTTTGCAGCATGTCCTCGATGTCGCTGATCTGCTTGGAGACATCGTGACGCGCGTCGGTCACCAGCAAGGTCGCCCCGATGCTGCCCGTGGCGTCCTGAAGGGCATCCTTCATGGTGACGAAGTAGGGGTTGTTGATTTCCTGAAACGAGGCACCGATTTTCAGCGGACCGGCTTTGGCAGCATCGGCAGCTTGAACGGTGAAAGAACCGGCGCACGCTACAGCCACAGCGAGCGAACAAAAAACGGCGGAGAAGCCCTTCTTGAGGCGAATTGTCATAGCGAAAAATCCCGTTGTTTTTATTGTTAAAGCGGAAATGTCATCGTTAACATTTTCGAAATTAGCAGAGAAAGATGGGGTTCGCAACCGCCGTGGGTCGTAGAGACAGACAGGCAGCTTTTGTATATCCCATTGACATATACCTTGGCGCCTCTAAGCTTGCATATCCTTACGGGATATCCCAATGGAGTAAAAAATCATGGAGCAATCCACACTGTTCAAAAGCAATCGAAGCCAGGCCGTACGGCTGCCTAAAGCTGTTGCGCTCCCCGACGACGTCAAGCGTGTCGATGTGATCGCTATCGGCAGAACCCGGATCATTACCCCGGCGGGAGAATCCTGGGACAGCTGGTTCGACGGCGAGAGCGTCAGCGCAGACTTTATGGATGATCGGGAACAACCTGCAGACCAGACGCGCGAGTCGTTTTAATGCTCAGATACATGCTTGATACAAACATTTGTATTTTTACGATCAAGAACAAGCCGACGCATGTGCGGGAGGCATTCAACCGTCATCACGGACAGCTCTGCATCAGCACGATAACGCTGATGGAGCTGATCTACGGTGCTGAAAAGTCTGCCGCACCCGAGAGGAACCTCTCGGTGGTTGAAGGGTTTGCAGCTCGCCTCGACGTCCTGCCCTATGATGCAGACGCCGCCGCTCATACAGGGATGATCAGAGCCGAACTCAGCCGTGCCGGCACCCCGATCGGCCCGTATGACCAAATGATCGCCGGGCATGCTCGATCGCGGGGGCTGGTGGTCGTCACAAATAACGTCAAGGAGTTCGAGCGGGTCCAGGGGCTGAGACTGGAGGACTGGCTTCAGAGCTGAGTGACGGCGCGTCTTCAAACTTCGCAAGTCATCACTGGCAACCTCCGCGAAGCCGCCCATAAGTCGTCGATGCCCCTCACGCCTGAAAATGCGCGGTCAAGCTGACCGGGCACATTCCACCGCGTTGACAAACTTTGTAACGGCTGTTGATAATCCGCCGACATGTCATACGACAACCGATGACACTAATAACAACAACTTTCGATCAGGGCTTCTCACGATGACTCAATCTTCTGCCCAGGCTCCTCTCAATCGCATTCTGCTGACAGGTGCCGCTGGCGGGCTTGGCAAAGTGCTGCGCGAGAACCTTCGCCCGTTTGCCAAGGTGCTGCGCCTTTCCGACATCGCCGAGATGGCCCCCGCCGCCGGTCCTCATGAAGAAGTTCAGGTCTGCGACCTCGCTGACAAGCAGGCCGTTCATGACCTCGTCGAAGGCGTGGACGCCATCGTGCATTTCGGTGGCGTGTCGGTTGAGCGCTCGTTCGAGGAAATCCTCGGTCCGAACATCTGCGGCATTTTCCACATTTACGAAGCGGCACGTCGTCATGGCGTGAAGCGGGTGATCTTCGCCAGCTCAAACCATGTGATCGGTTTCTATCGCCAGGACGAAACCATCGATGCCAGCGTCGTGCGCCGTCCGGACAGTTACTACGGCCTGTCGAAGTCCTACGGTGAGGACATGGCCAGCTTCTATTTCGATCGCCACGGCATCGAAACGGTGAGCATCCGTATCGGCTCCTCGTTCCCGGAAGCGCAGAACCGCCGCATGCTCAGCAGCTGGTTGAGCTACGACGATCTCACTCAATTGATCGAACGCGGCCTGTTCACGCCCAACGTCGGTCACACCGTGGTGTACGGCGCATCGGACAACGCAACCGTCTGGTGGGACAACCGTCTGGCCAACCATCTGGGCTATGCGCCCAAAGACAGCTCCGAGCAGTTCCGCGCCAAGGTCGAAACCCAGCCGATGCCAGCGGCAGACGACCCGGCGATGGTCTACCAGGGCGGCGCGTTTGTCGCTTCAGGGCCTTTTGGCGACGAGTGAGTCGCTGCGCTGAAAGGGTCGTCCATACGGGCGACCTTCCTGAACTCACCACCAAGGAATGAACGTCATGCAGGCTGAGCTGATCCTCGATGCCCGTAACGCCACGGGTGAGTGCCCGGTCTGGAATACACAGGAACAGGCGCTGTACTGGGTGGACATCCCGGCGCGACGCCTTCACCGGTGGAGCCCGCAAGACGGCACAACCTCGAGCTGGGAAGCGCCGCAGATGCTGGCATGCGTGGCGAGTTACGGCGATGGCAGCTGGCTGGCTGGCATGGAAGACGGCCTGTACCGCATTCGCCCTCAGGAGGATGGCACGCTGGCGACGACGTTGCTGATCGACGTCACCCATCCTCGCCCCACCATGCGCTTCAACGACGGCCGTTGCGACCGTCAGGGTCGGTTCTGGGCGGGCACGATGTTCATGGACATGGGCGAAGCGTCCGTCGTGGGTTCGCTGTACCGCTACGAAGGCGGCCACACCGCGCCGCTCAAGGCTCACGTCACCGACATGATCGTGCCCAACGGCCTGGGCTTCAGCCCCGACGGCACGATCATGTACCTCTCGGACTCGCATCCGTCCGTGCAGAAAATCTGGGCATTCGATTACGACATCGACACCGGCACGCCACACCATCGTCGCCTCTTCGTCGACATGAATCAGTACCCGGGCCGACCGGACGGCGCCGCCGTCGATGCCGATGGCTGCTACTGGATCTGCGGCAACGACGAAGGCCTGATTCATCGCTTCACGCCTGAGGGAAAACTCGACCGCTCGCTGGCCGTGCCGGTGAAGAAACCTTCAATGTGCGCATTTGGCGGACGGAATCTGGAGACGCTTTTCGTGACCTCGATTCGTCCTGGCGGCGACCTCAGCGATCAGCCGTTGGCAGGTGGTGTGTTCGCCTTGCAGCCCGGGGTCAGGGGGCTCGAAGAACCCTCGTTCAAAGCCTGAGCCGAATCGATCAGGCTGAAGTTCGGAAATAGAAAGTGACACAAAGCCTTAACACTTTCTCAACGCCGTAGAACGGCCATTGTGCGGCGATCTGTTTCAAAAGCGGACACAAAATCCGTTATTTCGGTGAAAAAATACATATTTTGAAATATTTATTCCGAGCGAATAGATAAAGCTGTGCTAGCTGCTAGGCTGTCGATTCGCCCGGCTGAAACGGTACATCTCAGGCAGTGGTCCGAGGGCTCTAAACGTTCCAGAGACCACGTCATGAGGTTACCCCGATGCCCTACTCGACTTTTTCAGAGGCTCAGGTAAGGAGCCTGATCAAGGCCATCGACAGTGACGGATACGCTGTCTTGCCGGACTGGGCCAGTCCGGCGCAACTCAAGGACCTCCAGGGTCTGGTCACCCAGGCAGTGGCCGCCGCTGGCAACGATTATGTCGCCCTCTCTGGCCGTCAGGCCGTCAAAGGCACGCCACTTCACGATTGGGGCGGCTCACGGGACTTCATTGACCTCTGCCGCCGCATCACGGAAGGCGCCACGGGCGAACGCTCAAGCGACACGACCCTCACCCAGACCCTTCGCTGCCTGACCGGCGACGGGGGTCGCAAGGAGTCGCTGATCTTCCACTATGACTCGTTTGTGCTCACCACCATCATGCCGGTCTGCATGCCTGAGGGCGGCGAACGGGGCGATCTGCTGATGCTGCCCAACCGCCGCCCCCTCAGACGCAGCTATGCGCGCAACCTGATGGACAAGCTGCTGGTGGACAACACGTGGGTGCAGCGCTACCTGAAAAAGAGGTTCGCCAACCACGGCGAGACGTTCACGCGCATCGCGATGCAACCTGGGCACCTGTACTTGTTCTGGGGCTATCGTTCGCTGCACACCAACCTGCCCGTGGCTGAAAACGCACTGCGCGCCACGGCGGTGTTTCACTACCACAACGTGCACGGCAGCAGCTCGCTGGCGAGCAGGCTGAGGAAATCACTGGCGACCGTGAAAGGTCAGCCCGCGCATGAGGATGTGCCTCAAACCTGACCCTTGAGCCTGTGTAAAGGAGCCAGGTCGGACGAAACCATTTTTGGAAATATCCTTATGAAATCTGGTTATCTTCATAAATAACCCGCATAAACTCTCCTTCTATATTTATGACAAAAGGTGATTAGCGAAGAGCTGATTTATATCTTTATGATCTGAGCCACAACAACCTAAACAGGCATTCAGGACATGGCGATTCAGATCAAACCCGTAGCAGGAAGAATCGGTGCCGAGTTGAGCGGCATCACACTTTCAGGTGATATCTCCGAGCAAGACTTCGACTTCATCCATCAAGCGTTGCTGAAACACAAGGTGCTGTTCTTCCGCGAACAATTCCTCAGCGACGAACAGCACGAAAGTTTCTCTCGCCGGTTCGGCGATCAGGTCCCACACCCCACCGTCCGCTCGGCAGAACAAAGCAGCGCGATCCTGCACCTGGACGCCAAGGAAACCCGCGCCAACTCCTGGCACACCGACGTCACGTTCGTCGCCAACTACCCGAAGATCTCCATCCTGCGCGGCGTGGTGATTCCACCCTACGGTGGCGACACCGTCTGGGCCAACACCGCCTCCGCTTACGCCGACCTGCCGACCCCTTTGAAACTGCTGGCCGACAGCCTGCGCGCGCTGCACACCAACCTTTACGACTATGCCGCCCCACGAAACACCGGCGATGCTGGCGTGAAGCGCTACCGCGAGCAATTCACCGCCGAGGTCTATGAGACCGAACATCCGCTGGTGCGCGTGCACCCGGAAACCGGCGAACGCAGCCTGTTGCTCGGGCACTTCGTGAAGCAGATCCAGGGCGTCAGCAGCAACGACTCCAGGCAGTTGATCCGCCTGTTCCACGACCGCATCACCCACCTGGACAACACCGTGCGCTGGCGCTGGAACGAGGGCGACGTGGTGATCTGGGACAACCGCGCCACGCAACACATCGCGATCAACGACTACGGCAATGCCGAGCGTGTCGTGCGTCGCACCACGGTGGCGGGCGACATCCCTGTCGGCGTCGACGGCCGTACCAGCCAGGCCATCAAACCCACACCTGAAACCCTCTCGCCAAAGACAGAAGCCGACAAGAAACACCTGGCTGCCTGATCGATCGTCATTCAACTTTTTAAGGAAGAAACCGTCATGGCAAAGGCCAAGCGAACATCTGTATTCAGCAAAAAAAGCGTAGCTACCGCACTGGCGGCGCTGCTGATGATGCCCTTGGCCGAGGCCGACGTGTTGCGCATCGGCGTGGCCAGCGCAGGGGGCGGCGATCCGGTGACGTTCAGTGGCTCGTCGCTGGGCATCGTGCGCAATCAACGGCTTCTGGAAAAAGCCTTCGAGGGCACCGGCACCGAGATCCAGTGGTTCTTCTTCAAGGGCGCCGGGCCTGCGGTCAACGAAGCGCTGTCCAACCAGCAACTCGACTTCGCCTACGAAGGCGATCTGCCGCAAGTGGTCGGCCGCGCCAATGGCCTGGACACCAAGCTGCTGGCGGCCATCGGCGTTCGGTCCAACGTGTATCTGGCGGTGCCCAAAGGCTCCGACATCAAGTCCGTCGAAGACCTCAAGGGCAAGAAAGTCGCGGTGTTCCGCGGCACCAACGCCCACCTGGTGTCGATCAATCTGCTGGCGGATCACGGCCTGACCGAGCGCGATCTGAAAGTCATCAATCTGGACAGCGGCAGCAGCCAGGCGGCGCTGGCGTCCAAGGGCGTCGATGCTGCATTCGGCGGTCGTGAGCTGTTCAAGCTGCGCGATCAGGGCCTGATCGACATCCTCTTCGACAACCCGAAAAACGAGGTGCGCTACACCCGCCAATGCGCCTTGGTCGTACGTGGCGCCTACGAAAAAGAACACCCGGACAACGTACAAAAAGTCGTCGATACGCTGGTCGACGCGGCCAAGTGGGAGTCCGAGGAAAGCAACCGTGATGCCGTGCTCAATGAATGGGCCAAGACCAACGAACCGGTCGCATCCCTCAAGGCTGACTTCGGCCACCTGGCATTGCGCGACAGTGCGTCGCCGCTGGTGGACGACTTCCTGCGCTCGCGGTATCAGGCGGTCGCCGACCAGGCCAAGGACGAAAAGATGATTCGTCGTCCGGTCAGCATCGATGGCTGGTTCGAGACCAAATACCTGGAGAACGCACTGAAGTCCAAAGGGCTTGAGCACTACTGGACGGCTTACGGCGCGGACGGCAAGCAGGCCGCCAACACGGCGACCGCGTCCTCGGATAAATCCGTCAACAACGGAGGCTGACCCCATGGCCAGAGCTACCGCTACAGCACTCGACCGATCGCAATCGCCTGCGAAGACCCTCGCGCCGGTCGAGCGCCTGCCTCACTTCCCGACCCGCCCCGCCCGACGGGAGTCGGTCAACGTTCGCCCTCGCTCGGCATGGCAAGCACGCGCGCTCAACGGCGCCCTTCCCTGGTTGCTGCCGTTAGCGCTGCTCGGGCTCTGGTACGTGGGCACCGAGCGTGGCTGGCTGTCGGAACAGGTGCTTCCGCCGCCGGCGTACGTGTATCAGACGCTCGTCGATCTGATCAGTACGGGCGACCTGTGGCTCAACGCATCGGCGAGTCTGCAGCGCGTGCTGGTCGGATTCCTGATCGGCTCGGGGCTGGGCGTGACCCTGGGTCTGGTGATGGGGTTGTCAAAAACCGTCGAGGATTACCTGCTCCCCACCTTCAACGCACTGGTGCAGATTCCGGTGTTGGGCTGGATGCCCTTCGCGCTGCTGCTGTTCGGCATCGGCGAGCCGCTGAAGTACGTATTGATCGCCCACGCCGCTTTAGTCCCGGTCACGCTGTGCACGCTGCAGGCCTTTCATCAGGTGCCCAAGCGTTTGCTGGAAGTCGGGCGGGCGTATGGGTTCAGTCAGCGCCAGATCGTCACCGACATTGTCCTGCCTTCCGCCGTCGCCCCGATCTTCACCGGACTGCGCCTGGGGTTCACAAAAGCCTGGCTGTCGCTGGTGGTGGTTGAGCTGCTGGCTTCCAGCGAAGGCCTTGGCTACCTGATCGCGTACGGGCGCCAGTTGTTCCAGCTCGACCTGGTGATGGCAGCTGTGGTCGTGGTTGGCACGGTCGGTTTGTTGATTGACCGAGGCTTCGAGCTCATCGAGCGTCGCCTCAACAAAGGCCGGGCGATGACGCCGGGGAGGCTCCTGTGAATTCATTGGCATCCACTCAAGCCCATCGCTCTACAGCCTATCGCGGCTGGGTTGTCCCGGTGGTGGGCGTCGCGGTCTGGTGGCTGGCGGCGAATCAGGGATGGAGCGATTCAGGCCTGCTGGTTTCGCCGCAAAAAGTCGCATTGACCGCCTGGGAGCAGGTGTCTTCCGGGCAGTTCTGGCGTGCGATTTCGTCGAGTCTGGCACGCAACCTCAGCGGCTTTTTCATCGGCACCACGCTCGGCCTGCTGCTCGGTTGCCTGTTGGGCTTCTCACGGCTGTTCGAACGCCTGGTCGGGCCCAGCTTCAATACCTTCAAACAGATCTCGTTATTCGCCTGGATTCCACTGATCTCGGTCTGGTTCGGCCTGGGCGATGTCGCCAAGGTGGTGTTCCTGTCGCTGGCGGCGCTGGTACCGGTGGTGGTCAACACCTGCGATGGGCTGCGTAACGTCCCGCCCGCGTTTCTCGAGGTGGCGAAGGTGTACGGCTTCAGTCGCTGGCAAACCGTCGTCGGCGTGATGCTGCCGGCGGCGTTGCCTTCTATCTTCACCGGGATCTACCTGGCGCTGGTGTACTCGTGGCTCGCCACCATTGGCGCGGAATACCTGCTCGTCTCGGGCGATGGCATCGGCAACACGCTGATCGATGGCAGCGAACATTTCATGATGGACCTGGTGCTGTTCGGCATGGTCATCATCGGGCTGGTCGGCTGGGCGCTGAACGTCCTGGCCCGACGGCTTGAGCGACGCATGCAACGGCTCTACGGCATCACACCTCGCTAGATTTTCTTTCTCTGCTCATTCAGGACCTTTCCCATGACGGCCAGCCAAGCGCTTCATACTCCGACCCACCAAGGCAACGGTCTGCGCCTTGAAAACATCAGTAAACGGTTTTCCGCCGCCAGCACCGACACGCAACTGCACGTGCTGGACAACGTTCAACTGGACATCGCCCCCGGCGAATTCATCACCATCGTCGGCGCCAGCGGTTGCGGAAAGTCCACGCTGCTGCGGTTGATTCTGGGCCTGGATGAAGCCTTCGACGGGCGCATCCTGCTGGACGACAAGCCGATCAAAGGTACGGGGCTTGAACGCGGCATCGTGTTCCAGGATCACCGGTTGTTTCCCTGGCTCACCGTGGAGCAAAACGTCGCCGTGGGCCTGAAAAACGCACCGCTGACGCCCGCACAGAAACGCGAGACGGTGCGCGAGCATATTCACCTGGTCGGGCTGCAGGACTTCACCGACGCCTACCCGCATCAGATCTCAGGCGGCATGGCTCAGCGGGTGGCGATTGCCCGCGGCCTGGTGAACCGGCCCAGCGTGTTGCTGCTGGACGAACCCTTCGGCGCACTGGATGCACTGACCCGCACGCGCTTGCAGCGGGAACTGCAACACATCTGGCAGCAGGAAAAAATCACCATGGTCCACGTCACCCACGACGTCGACGAGGCGGTTTACCTCGGTGATCGCGTGGTGGTGATGCAGCCGCATCCGGGTCGTATTCGGCGCATCGTCGACATCAACCTGCCTCGCCCGCGCAACCGAAGCGATGCACGATTCATTGCCCTGCGCGATGACGTGCTGAGTGATTTTGCGGAAGTGTCCTAGGGCAGCAGACACCTTTCATTCACTGTGGGAGTGAGCGTGCTCACGAAGAGGGCGGCACGACCGGCCTGATCAGCGGCTCAAACGACGCCTTCGTGAGCACGCTCACTCCCACAGATTCTGCATACGTCGGCAATACCGCCCTTCACCCCCACCTCATGCAACGACACCTGATTGCGCCCGTTCTTCTTGGACGCATACAACGCCTGGTCCGCCCACTCGATCAAGGTTTTGTGCTCGCTCAACGGCGCGTTCAGATCGGCGACGCCCAGGCTGATGGTGCAGCGAATGATCTCGCCTTCGTGCATGATTTCCGAAGCCTCGATGGCCACGCGCAGCCGCTCGGCAAACATGCCGCCGCCATACTTGTCGGTGTCCGGTAACAGCACCGCGTACTCTTCTCCGCCATAGCGTCCGGCAATATCCGAATCGCGAATGTGCTCGCGGATCACATCGGCGACCCGTTGAATCACTTTGTCGCCGCACTGGTGACCGTAGGTGTCGTTGACGCGCTTGAAGTGATCGATGTCAAACATCACCAGCGCAGCCGAGGTGCCATAGCGAACATGCCGGGCGTACTCCAGGCGCAGGGCTTCTTCCCAATGACCCCGGTTGTGAAGCCCCGTCAGCCGATCCGTACTGGACAGCTTCTGCAGTTCGCGGTTGGCCGCCTGCAACTGCAAACGGTTGGTGGCGACGTCCGTCACGTCGTAGATCACCAGACACACATGGGTGACGTCGCCACTGGTCGCCCGCAGCGGAAACATGGTGGTGTTCTGGTACATGAAATCTTCTTGCCCGGTGATCGGCTGGTAGCTCTTGAAGCGCACCAGGTAGGGACGCTGCTCCCAGATAGTGAACGCCGGGGTGCCAAGGGTAATCACGCTGTCGATCTTCTTTTTCAGCCAGTCCTGATTGACCTCGGGGAACAGGTCGAAAAACGAGCGATTGGCCGCCTCGTACGGCAACACCCCGGAGCGGTTCTCCATGAACGTGTTCCACACCTGAACCTGATATTCCTGATCCAGTACCACCACGCCGACGTCGATGCTCTGGGTGATGGTCAGCAGCCAATGCAGCTCTTTGATGTCGATACGATCGTTCATGAATCAGCTCATCAGGTAGGCGAGTTTTCGCGACAGCCGCTCTACCGAGTCCTCGGTGAACAACATCAACAGGTCGAAATGAATGTTGTGCCCCTCCAGGCTGTAACTGATCTCCACTGCGAGGGTTTTCTTCCAGCGTTGCTGGTTGATCCGGATCAGCTCTTCGATCCCGCTGTGCGCGCCAAGCACTTGTGGATGCCCTTGCGAGAAGGCGATATCGAGCTGCTCGGCAATCCCGCTCAGACAGGCGCCAATGAGGATCGATGACAGGTCCAGGAGCATTTCCATGTCGGAGTAATCGCTGTCCCGGATTCTCATCAACTGCGCCATGTCGGCGATTTCGGAATCATGGAACAACAGCAACGCCTCGCCCGCGATGCCGCCGCCGATGTATCCCTGACACACCGCCGTCAGACGGTCGCTGCCTTGGGCGTCGGCTAAAGCCATGTGCAATTCGCCCACTTCCAGCATGTTGACGTTAGGGACCGGCAACTGCACAAAAACACCCAGCACCCGCGCCAGCAACGCAGCCGCACGACCCATGGCGACGTTGACGGTTTCACGGAACGCATCCTGAAAACTGATGGCGGTGCTTTCGACCCTGGGCGCCAACGCGACCGGTTGAGAAGGCTCGCCCAACAGGCCGAGCCGCTGCAGCGTCAGTTGCAGCTCAAGGGGATCGGCCGGTTTCTTGAGAAACGCCAATGCGCCCAGTTCAAGCGTGCGGCGCACCGCTTCTTCCTGAACGTCGCCAGAGACCACGATCACCTTGGCCTGCATGTTTTCCGCGCGCATGGCCGCCAACGCCTGATAACCGTCCATGTCCGGCATGGTCAGGTCGAGCAGCACCACATGGCCCAAACCCTGGCGAATGGCCTCCAGCCCCTCGTGTCCATTGGTCGCTGTCGTGACCGACACCCCCCAATCGGAAGGCAGCGCTCTTATCAACTGTTTGCGCGCCATATTGGAGTCGTCGCAAATCAGTAAGGGAATCATGGGCATTGCTCTCAATCTCACGGCAAAAGAGTTTCAGGCATCGCCCGGAATATCTGCACAGTTAGTTGCCTTGCAACTCAAAAGGAAAGTGGGTCGAATCTTCACTCATTAAGTGCTGGGCTGCGTGGTATGCAATATCCATGCTAAAGACTCTTCAATGATCGTCAGACCACTTGAATGAACGCCAACGGTTTATTTTATGACGTCAATATTCCAGCTCCCCCTCAACGTTGAGCAATCGCACAGGCCACATCGGCCATAACCCGTACTGCAAACTTAATTCTTTTTGATACTCAAGTATTAGTCGGCTGTACCCAGGTAGTAACCGAGTGTATTGACGTAGGAGTGAGCCTGCTCGCGATCTGCTTTATTGTTTCTGTCACCGCGATGATTCAGATCAATGCCCAATTCGGATGCGAGGACAGATTGTCATGAACAGCCATAAAAAAGTGCAGAACAGTCGCCCTCACCCCCTTGCCATGAGCCAATACAGTGCTTTCGCCGAACCGGGGATGTCCGAGCGCATCGCGTTGACTGAATTGCTGCAGGGGTACAGAGCGACCACCCTGGAGCTGCGGCACTATGTGCGCAGCCTGGAGGCGAGGCTGCGTAACGTCAGCTTCGTAGACGTGCGACAGTTGTTTCACAGGATCGGCGACGCGTCCGAGCACTGTGCTTCGTTTCTGAGCGAGCGTATTCACGACCTTGGCGGACCTTACCGGCACAGCGCCCTGAACGAACCAGGCGCGGCACACGAGGACAGTGCGGACATGCTCAGTTTCGCCGGCTGTATTCATCAGATCGGCATCCGCACCAACACATTGGCAACATTTGCTTCTCAGACTAAAAGTTTCATGGACCAGGCCGTCATTAATGGGGATTACAACAGCCTGCATGTCATGACCGATTGCGTCTATCAAATAAGCCAGTTGATTGCGCTGATCCAGATTCATTTGCCGACCGAACCTCCAGTGCCGGTAACCCCGCCCTCCCCGTCCTTGATGCGCCACTCGATATAGCGGCAGCCACCCTCAGGTTGTGGCACACAGTTGCGCCACACCGTGGCGCGATATTCCCCTGCGCGCATAATCGCGCACTCAAAAATATAGCGTAATGCAACACCCTGAAAGTTCGGCGCTTTTTAAGAAGTTGGCGGACACTTTCATGCAGCACTCACCCGCCTGTGAATAGAATTAACCTGCTTGCAAGACCCCGTTAAACGAATGTCGATTCCAGACAATCGATCAGGCTTTGCGCCTGAAAGGGTTTACTCAAGAAGCATATTGCGCTGCCCGTCATCGCGCGCTTGCGCACGGACTCTTCAGGAAATGCGGTGATGAAGATGGTGGGGATCTGAATACCCTTTGCGGTCAGATGCTCGTGCAACTCGACGCCACTCATGGTGGGCATCTGCACATCAGTGATCAGGCAATCGGCGCTGCCGAATTCGACAGACGCCAGAAAGTCCTCGGCCGAGGGGAACACACAGACGAGAAAACCCAGAGACCGAACGAGACTGTCGATGCTGGCGCGGACGGCGTTGTCATCATCGACCACGGCGATCATTGGAGGGCTGGACAAACGAGATACCTTTGATTGCAGACTTAACGCGATGCGCAAGTTTGCGCATCACAACAGCTCACACGTTACCGACCCAGCCGCAGCCCGAGAAGTATACAGGTGTATGACCGCGACGGACGGGGGGTTCCTGACCACTTCGACAACATTCCAGGCCGCTCATCCTGCTGTTCAAACCCACTGCTCAGCGGCAAACGAGGAGGTTATCCGGTCTTCCATGTAGACCGCAAAGTCGCTTGGCGAAACGGCTTTGGCGTAGTAGTAACCCTGGGCCTCGTCACACCCGCGCACGACCAGGGCATCGAGCAGGTCGAAGCTTTCCACGCCCTCGGCAATCACTTTCATGTCGAAGCTGTGTCCCAGCGTGATGACCGCCTGCACGATGGCCGCGTCCTGAGGATTACTCAGCATCCCCCGTACGAAGGACTGATCAATCTTCAGCTTGTCCACGGCCAAGCGTTTCAAATACGCCATGCTCGAATAGCCGGTGCCGAAATCGTCGATGGACATGCGCACACCCAACGCCTTAAGCCCTTGAATCGTCTCAAGGACCCCCTCGGAATCCTCGATCAGGATCGACTCCGTCAATTCCAGATCCAGCAGATGAGGTTTGAGTCCACTTTCATGAAGCGCCCTCCTGACCTCATTCACCAGGTCGCCCTGACGAAACTGCACCGCCGAACAATTCATCGCAACACTCAGCTCGCCAAACCCCGCCGTTTGCCACGCCACGGCCTGATGACAGACCTTGCTCAGCAGCCAGCGACTGATCGGAAGAATCAGCCCGCTGGATTCGGCGACCGGGACAAACTCGCCGGGCGCAATCGAACCCAGGCCCGGGTGCGACCAACGCAGCAACGCCTCAGCGCCGATGACTGTCCCAGTGCCCAGATCGATTTGTGGCTGATAAAAAACCTGCAATTCGTTCTGCTCGAACGCCTGGCGTAACTCGGTCTGAACGTACAAAAACCGCAATTCACGCTCGCCCATCGCGGCTTCGTAGAACACCCAGGTATTGCGACCGTTGCGCTTGGCCTGGGTCAGTGCGGTGTCCGCCGCCTTGAGCAGGGAGCCAAAATCGTGACCGTGAGCGGGATGGACAGCAATGCCGACCGAGGCACTGATCGACAAGGTGTACCCGGCCTGTTCGAGTGGCTGCTGCATGACCTGCAGGATGTGCTCGACTCGCTGCGCCAATCGCACCCGATCGTCGTCATCGACAAGCACCAGAAACTCATCGCCACTCAGCCGTGCGACCGTATCCACCAGAGGCTTCACTGCCGCCAGACGCTGTGCCAGACGCTGAAGGATCGTATCGCCCGCGACATGCCCCAAGGAGTCGTTGATGGTCTTGAAGTTATCCACATCGAAATACAAAAGCGTGAGGCGCTGACCCCGACCACACTGGTTGATCGCCTGGTTGACGCGCTCAAGCAGGTAACGCCGGTTGGGCAGGCCTGTCAGTTCGTCGTGAAACGCGCTGTCACGCAACTCGTCCAGGATCTGCTGACGCCGAATTCGGTTAGCCTGCAGGCGCAACGTAAGACCAATGATCAGCAGGTAAAGCACACTGCACACCGCCGATGATGCAATGACCGTGTATTTCCAGCTCAGGAGGTAATCCTCCGCCGCCAGACCGATCACCAGCACAAGCGGGAATTCGCCGACTTTTTTGAAGCCGTACAGCCGCTTGACCCCGTCGACTCGGGAACGGGAGATCAGCGTCCCTTCTTGAATGCCTTCGCTCAGTCGCCGATCGATCGCATCGGGCGGGTAGGAAGCCATTTGATGGTCGACCTTGGGTACCCGCAATACGACTTGCGGGCTTTCCGTACGGCGCAGTGTGATAACGCCATGCGCTCCCACATCCACCTGCCTGAATATGTCCTGGAGCTTTTCCAGCGACTGACCGGTTGCAATACCGTGCAGCGCAGCGTGGGTATCACGAAAGCTGCTGCTCAGACGCGCTTCCAGTACAAGGCTCAGATTGCTGACATCCGAGCGGGCCTGACGCTGGGCCTGCTGATACAGCAAACCCAGCAGTACTCCCAGCAAAGCGACGATGGCCAGCGCCATCCCGAGCCATAACCATACCTGAAGCTTGACCACGGGAGGCGCGACGACCTCTCGCCCCGTGTCAGGGGTCAGCAGACACGTGATGCGATCGCCCCCAACGCTCAATGCTTGCTCAGTCATGTCGCCTCACCATGCGAACCGCGCAACCATGCCGTTGAGATCAACCGCCAGACGTGACAAATCAGTGCTGGCCGAGCGGGTCTGGCTGGCACCGGCAGCGGACTGCGTCGACAGATCGCGAATCGTAACCAGACTGCGATCAACCTCACGGGCAACCTGAGCCTGCTGCTCGGTTGCACTGGCGATCAACAGGTTGCGCTCGTTGATCTTCGAGACTGCCAAGGTAATCTGCGTCAACGCGGTGCCTGCCGAGCGAGCGCGCTCGAGGGTGCGGCCTGCTTTATCGGCGCTGCTTTGCAATGCGGCAACCGTAGCGCCGGTGCCTGACTGAATACTTTCAATCATCGTGGCGATTTCCAGCGTCGACGCTTGAGTACGCTTGGCAAGCGAGCGAACCTCGTCCGCGACGACCGCGAAGCCGCGTCCGGCATCACCCGCCCGAGCTGCCTCGATGGCCGCATTGAGCGCCAGCAGATTGGTCTGATCGGAAATGCTGTGAATCACGCTTAACACCGTGCTGATGTCGTCGGCAAAACGCGATAAATGATCGGCCTGCTGGGCAGCCTCCACCACTTCCTGAACCAATCCCTGAATCAACACGATCGTTTCGCCGACCTGTTCCTGGCCCCTCTGCGATTCGTGATCGGACGCCTGCGACAATTGGGAGGTGCTCACCGCATTGCTGGCGACTTCGTCAACCGCAGAGCTCATCTGCGTCACAGCCTCGGCAGCCTGTTCGATCTGCTCACATTGATGCTGCAACCCCTGGGTGCTGTGCCCCATGACCACACTCATTTCCTCGGCGGCGGCCGCCAGTTGTTTTGCCGAGTCACCGATGCCTTCGATCGTCGAGCGCAGGCTTGTCTGCATCTCGCGCATGGCTTCAAGCAACGCGGCGGGCTCGTCTGCGCCCTGATCGTCAATCGCGCCACCGAGTTCGCCCCGGGCAATGGTTTGCGCTACAGACAACGCCTGACGCACTGGACCGACAATGCTGCGAGTCAACAACCAGGCCAGCGCGACGGTGACCACGACGGAGAGCGTCAGCACCACCCCGATAATCAGCTGCATCCGGGAGTACAACGCATGGGTTTCCTGAGCGGCCGCACCTGCACCGGCTTCGTTGAGTGCGGACAATTGATCCATGGACCGTGTCAGGTCTGTGCCAACGCTGGCAAGCGTGGCATTCAGACGTTCCATCTCCTCGTCATCGGAAAGGCCGGTGCGGATCAGGGAAATCACTTTATCCAGCGTTGGCATATACCGGTCGAGCGAGATCTTGAGTGAGTCCAGCAGCGCCACTTCCTCGGGACCGCCCTGCCGATTGCGATACTCCGCCAGATACCGCTCCAGGTCCCCCCGGGCGTGGTTAATCAAGGCCTCACTTTTCTCGCGCACCTGCGGATCGCTGGAGGCGCGCAGGCGCTGTCCCTCCAAGCGAATGGTGTGGATGCTCAGTGAAAGCTTTTGCACTGAAATGATCCCCGGCATCCAGACATCGTTGATCCGGTTGGTGGCCCGGTCCAGCGTTGCCGTCTGCGTCAGGCTGAACAAGCCGACGAACAAGACGATCAGTGTGATGAGTCCAAACCCTATCGCCGCACGGGTTCCTATGCTGACTGCCCTGAGAAGCATGTTGTTATTTCCCCTTACGCACAGCCCTGGTGGCGGGCGCGACGAACTGATGGAGCCTGAGCAGATTGGCTGTCAGGATCGAAAGGGGAAACTAACACCGGCAGGAAGTGATGCCGATTAGCTATCAGGTTGCTGCCGTCATACTTGAGTATGAGCGACATATGATGGGGACCGGGTATGGCGGCTCAAGCTCAGGCAGCACCTGAGCTCTTCAATGTCAGACCGCCGAGAGGGCCTGCGACATTTTCACGAGATCGGCGAAGGTGCGCGCCTGCATCTTCTTCATCGCGTGGCCACGATGGATCTTCACAGTGATCTCGCTCAAGCCCATTTCGGAGGCGATCTGCTTGTTCATCAGGCCTGTCACTGCGTAGGCCATCACTTCCTGCTCGCGAGCAGTGAGCGTTTGGTAGCGCGCCAGCAGACCAGCGGTCGCCTTGCCGGTCTCGCGACGCTTGCCATCGGCCTGCAGCGCCAGCGTTACAGCGTCGAGCAAGTCCTGTTCGCGAAAGGGTTTGACCAGAAAATCCAGTGCCCCGGCCTTCATCGCCTTGACCGACATGGCGATATCACCGTGGCCGCTGACGAACACGATGGGCATCGCCACCTTCATCTCGGCCAGGCGCACTTGAAAGTCCAGGCCGCTCTCCCCTTGCAGACGCACATCCAGAATCAGGCAGGCCGGAACGTCCTCGAACGGGTGCTGCAAGAAGTCCGCCCCGGAGGCGTACGTGTAGACGCGCATCCCGACAGAGCGCAACAGGCTGTCCAGCCCAGCGCGAATGGACGGGTCGTCATCGACCACGAAAACCACGGGACTCTGATCAACGGCGGTCGTCACGATACGTGCTCACAGGCGGGTAGAGAGAAGTTCAGCGCTGCGCCATGACCCAGGTCGCTCTCCGCCCATATGCGGCCGCCGTGAGCATCAATGATCGAACGGCAAATCGACAGGCCCATGCCCATCCCCTCTGGTTTGGTGGTGAAAAACGGATTGAACAGGCTGGGCAGGTTCTGCGTGGAAATGCCTGGCCCGTTGTCCTGCACGCGCAACGTTACGTCACCATTGGGTGCCGTGGTCAACGACACCAGAAGCGTTCGCTCCTTGCCGTGCATTCCGGACATGGCTTGCATGGCGTTCATCAACAGATTGATGATCACCTGCTGCAGTTGCACCTTGTCGCCTCTGACCCACATCGGCTCGCTGGCAGGCGTGAAGTCGAAATTGACGCGATGGCGCAGCACTTCCCTGCGCACCAGCGCAATCGACTCCAGCAACACGTCCTGCAGGTCGATCCGGATGTGTTTGGGGTCAGTTTTGCGCGACAGCGCACGGATACGCCGAATGACCTCACTGGCGCGATGGGCTTCGCTCTTGATACGTTCGATTGCGCTGCGCACTTCGCCCAGGTCCGGGACATTACGATTCAACCAGCGCAGGCCGGCCTCGGCGTTGGTGGTGACGGCTGACAACGGCTGATTCACTTCATGGGCGATGGACGCTGCCATCTCTCCCAACGTCGTGACGCGCGTGACATGAGCGAGCTGACTCTGCGAGCGATGCAGCGCCTCTTCGGCATTCTTGGACGCAGTGACATCCATCAGCGCGCCGATGTACTCGCAATCGCCCGATGCATCGTGAACCTGCTGGGCGAGCATGCGCACGAACTTGCAGGAACCATCCGTCATGAGCAGCCGGAATTCGGCTTCCATGTTCGCGTGGCGCGCATAGGCCTGCTCGATGAGGGATTTCAGATCGTCAGTGTCTTCGGGATGCGTGCGACCGATCATGTACTCCAGTGTCGGCTGCAGCTGTTCGTCGAACTGGAAAATGCGCCTCGCCTCGTCAGACCAGTACATCTCCGCGCTGGGCATTTTCAACCCGATGCTGCCGGTCTGGCTTAACCGTTGGGCACCGGCCAGAAACGCCTCGCTGCGATGGAGCAGATGCACCTGCTCCTGCAGAGCGTCACGCGCTGCTTTGTTCTTCAGCGCCAGGAACGCCGCGATCGCAATGGCGCACAGACTGACCAGACACCGGGCGAAAGGCGGGACAAGCCATTCCGGCCCATGGGAAAACAGGAACGCGGCCAGCGTCAACACGCCACAGGCCACGGAGACGAGCGCAACCCCGCGGCGGGAGAACAGATCCCCGGACATGAGAATGACCGCGACGTAGAGCACGGCAATGGCGACATCGAGCGAGCTGAGCCAGTCGATCAGGAAAATGATCAACGCGAGGACCACTGCGCCGAGTCTCAGTAACCAGACGCTGGGCGAAACCTCAGCCTTGGTGGTCGCCGCAAGTGCGGCAGGGACAGTATTCATTGCGACCGTTTTGCCTTGTTTTGTAATCATTGGGATGGCAGCGCAAAGTAACGTTTCGCGAACGCTGAATGTCCGCGAAGGCCTGGCCCGTCACGACAACGGAGGCGAGGCCAGAATAGTCGTTTTTGTAGTGAATGCTTGTTGTTAAGACAAACGTGTCGACCGGGACACAAATATACGCAGGATTTATACGGGGAGACAGGCTAAGGCTTTAATTCGAGGGAAGTCTAGAGCAGATGTGCTTTATTGATGTGCTGCTTCAATCAGGTGGGCCTGAATAGAACAAGCCCCGACGCGAGCGCCAGGGCTTGTAATGGCCACATCCATATGGCCTTCGCATGAACCTTCAATCGATCAACCAACGACCTCCCTGGCCGTCAATCGTCCGTTCTACTGGTTCGAGGAATCGAATTACTCAGCTTTCAGGCCGTCAGCCGAAACAGCTTTGACGCCTTTGATTTTCTTGGTGATAGCAACAGCGGTGGTTTTCTGCGATTCGGTGATCGCTACAGTCGACGACAGGGAAACCACGCCTTTGTTGGTTTCAACCTTGATGTCGGAGCCAGGAATGCCTTTCTCAGTCAGCAGGTCGGATTTGACCTTGGTGGTGATCCAGGTATCGGAAGTGGCTTCTTTGGTTTTTGCGACTTCATTTGCAGCGACCACCATCGGAGCTTGGGCAGAGGTCTGGGCCATGGCTACGTTTGCCATGGTCAGGGTCAGAGCAGTGGCGGTAGCGGCAGCAATAGCGAACTTCTTCATACGAGTAACTCCTGTTTTTCTCAGAATCTGCGCCAACCTCGTTGGTCGCAGGGTTACCGTATATATCGCAAGCGCTGTGCCAAACATGCCGATCAATTTTTATCTATAAATATCAACAACTTATAAATTTGTGGATCCCGCTTGATCGTGCAGATTGCCCGTTTACAAAAAGTTCCGCTTGCAAGATGCATGTTCGGTACACGCAATGGGCGCTGGTTTTTGCGGTAACCCATTAATTGCACTCGAAAAAAAAGAGCCCCGAAGGGCTCTTTTCTATGCAGCATTGAAGGCGTGCGATTAAACGCCCGACGCCTTGGCAGCGGCGACGTCTTTGATCGACAGCTTGATACGGCCGCGGTTGTCCACGTCCAGAACCAGCACTTCGACTTCCTGACCTTCTTTCAACACGTCGGTAACCTTCTCAACGCGAGCATCGCTCAGCATGGAGATGTGAACCAGACCGTCTTTGCCAGGCAGGATGTTGACGAATGCGCCGAAGTCGACGATGCGCTCAACCTTACCGACGTAGATCTTGCCGATCTCGGCTTCTGCGGTGATACCCAGAACGCGCTGACGTGCTGCCTCAGCCGCTTCCTTGGTTTCGCCGAAGATCTTGATCGAACCGTCGTCTTCGATGTCGATCGAGGCTTTGGTTTCTTCGCAGATGGCACGGATGGTCGCGCCGCCTTTGCCGATGACGTCGCGGATCTTGTCGGTGTCGATCTTCATGGCGATCATGGTCGGCGCGTTTTCCGACAGCTCGGTGCGCGACTGACCAATGATCGTGTTCATCTGGCCGAGGATGTTCAGGCGAGCTTCCAGGGCCTGGCCCAGGGCGATCTCCATGATTTCTTCGGTGATGCCTTTGATCTTGATGTCCATCTGCAGCGCGGTCACGCCCTTGGCGGTACCGGCTACTTTGAAGTCCATGTCGCCGAGGTGGTCTTCGTCACCCAGGATGTCGGTCAGAACAGCGAACTTCTCGCCTTCTTTAACCAGGCCCATGGCGATACCGGCAACCGGGGCCTTCATTGGCACGCCTGCATCCATCAAGGCCAGGGAAGCGCCGCAGACCGAAGCCATGGAGCTGGAACCGTTGGACTCGGTGATTTCCGACACCACACGAATGGTGTACGGGAACGCGTCAGCCGGTGGCAGCATCGCTTGAACCGAACGACGAGCCAGACGGCCGTGACCGATTTCGCGACGACCCGCGCCGCCCATACGACCACACTCGCCCACCGAGAACGGAGGGAAGTTGTAGTGCAGCATGAACGGGTCTTTTTTCTCGCCTTCCAGGGTGTCCAGCAGCTGTGCATCGCGGGCGGTGCCCAGCGTTGCAACGACCAGCGCCTGGGTTTCACCACGGGTGAACAGAGCCGAACCGTGAGTCTTCGGCAGAACGCCGACTTCGATGTTCAGCGGACGTACGGTGCGAGTGTCGCGGCCGTCGATACGTGGCTTGCCGTTAACGATGTTTTCGCGAACGGTGCGGTATTCGATTTCGCCGAATGCAGCTTTGACTTCGGAAGCCGACGGGCTGCCTTCTTCAACAGCCAGTTTGGCAACGACCTGATCCTTCAGCTCGCCCAGGCGCGCATAGCGATCGGCCTTGACGGTGATGGTGTACGCCTCGGAGATGGCAGCGCCGAACTCGGAGCGGATAGCGCCCAGCAGCTCGGTGGCTTCAGCCTTCGGAGCCCAGGTCCAGGTTGGCTTGGCAGCTTCGGCGGCCAGCTCTTTGACAGCCTTGATAACCGACTGGAATTCGTCGTGGGCGAACAGGACTGCGCCCAACATCTGGTCTTCAGTCAGCTCTTTGGCTTCCGACTCAACCATCAGTACCGCTTCTTCGGTACCGGCAACGACCATGTCCAGGCTCGATGCTTTCAGTTGTTCGTAAGTCGGGTTCAACAGGTAACCGGTGCTTTCGTGGAAAGCAACGCGCGCGGCGCCGATTGGACCGTCGAACGGAATGCCCGAGATGGCCAGGGCAGCCGAGGTACCGATCATCGCAGCGATGTCCGGATCGGTTTTCTTGCTGGTGGAAACGACGGTGCAGACAACCTGCACTTCGTTCATGAAGCCTTCAGGAAACAGGGGGCGGATCGGACGGTCGATCAGACGCGAGGTCAGGGTTTCTTTTTCGGAAGGACGGCCTTCACGCTTGAAGAAACCGCCAGGAATCTTGCCGGCAGCGTAGGTTTTTTCCTGGTAGTGAACGGACAGTGGGAAGAAGCCTTTGCCAGCGTCTGCTTGTTTGGCGCCGACCACAGTCACGAGAACGGTGACGTCGTCGTCAACGGTGACCAATACTGCACCAGAAGCTTGACGGGCGATGCGGCCTGTCTCCAGGGTTACGGTCGATTGACCGAATTGAAATTTCTTGATTACCGGGTTCACGGTTTCCTACCTTCTTTGTGGCTCTTGGGGGAACTGGTTTCTTGCGAATTCTTGGGCAGTGAGGGGAATCGGCCCCTTCGTCAGTCCAGATAAAACGGGTGCAGATAAAACGTGTATCCAGATAAAACTTGAGGCTGGGAGCCTGCCCTACGCCGGTGGGAGACCCACAGACGTAAGACAGACAACCAACCTCTAGCGCAATCGCTGATTAGCGACGCAGACCCAGGCGACCGATCAGAGCGCTGTAACGGCTCACGTCTTTGCCTTTCAGGTAGTCCAGCAGCTTACGACGCTGGTTAACCATGCGGATCAGACCACGACGGGAGTGGTGATCTTTACCGTTGGCCTTGAAGTGACCTTGCAGTTTGTTGATGTTGGCGGTCAGCAGTGCAACTTGCACTTCTGGCGAACCAGTGTCACCAACGGCTTGCTGGTAGTCAGCAACGATTTGAGCTTTTTCTTGAACGTCGAGAGCCATGAGGCAATCCTTTTTATCAGGAAACTGTTTCAAAGAAACAGCTTCAACAGGCCAGGGACAAATCCCTGTATCTATAAGAGAGGAGTGACCGTGCCTGTTAACAGCCACCCTCTTACCGCCGTGTCAGGAACCCCCGACTCGACGGGTTCGGTCACTCTGACCGAATCAGTCGACGTGGCGCAATACGCCCGTCTTCACTCACTTCACCGATCCCGATGAAGCGACCTTCATGATCCTGCACCCGCACCATGCCAAACTTCGGCGCATCCGGGGCTCTGACTGGCTGACCGTGCAACCAGTAAAACGAACTGTGCTCGGAAAACTTCAACAGCGGCCAGTCGAGCAACCCACTGTCGGAAGGCATCAGGAAGCGATCAACCGCTTCATTACCACCTTCGGCGTGCACCGCCTCCAGCTCTTCCAGCGTGACCGTCTGGGCCAGCGTGAAAGGTCCGGCTTGCGTGCGACGCAATTCAGCAACGTACGCGCCGCAGCCCAACTTCTCACCGATATCCTCCACCAGGGTACGAATATAGGTGCCTTTGCTGCAGTCGACGGCCAAACGTGCGGTCTCGCCTTCGCTTGCCAATAATTCCAGGCGCGCAATAGTAACAGAACGCGCTTCGCGCTCCACCACTTCCCCTGCCCGCGCCAACTTGTACAACGGCTGGCCATCACGTTTGAGCGCGGAGTACATCGGCGGTATCTGACTGATTTGGCCGCGAAATTCGGGCAGCACAGCCTCGATATCGGTGCGACCAACGGTCACCGGGCGCGTTTGCAAAACATCACCCTCGGCGTCTGCCGTGGTGGTGGTCTTGCCCAACTGCATCAGGGTTTCGTAACCCTTGTCGGAATCGAGCAGGTATTGAGAGAACTTGGTCGCCTCGCCAAAGCATAGCGGCAGTACGCCGGTGGCCAGTGGGTCGAGACTGCCGGTATGACCGGCCTTTTCCGCGTTAAGCAACCAGCGGACCTTTTGCAGGGCAGCGTTGGAGGTGAAACCCAGCGGCTTGTCGAGCAGGATGATGCCGCTGACATTGCGGCGAATGCGCTTGACCTGAGCCACGGCGTTATTCCTCCGAACCGTCTTGCTTGGCAGCGGATTCGTGCTGACCGTCTTCAGCCACGGCGCGCTCGATCAGCGCGGACAAATGCGCGCCACGGGCGACGCTTTCGTCATAGTGGAAGTGCAACTGAGGCACGCTGCGCAGCTTCATTTCACGTGCCAGCTGCATGCGCAGAAAGCCCGCTGCGGAGTTGAGCACCTTGATCGACTGTTTGATTTCTTCAGCGCTGTCTTCACCCATCACGGTGATGTAGACCTTCGCGTGGCCCACGTCACGGCTGACGTCGACGGCGGTGATCGTGACCAGACCCACGCGTGGGTCCTTGACTTCGCGACGGATCAGTTGAGCCAGCTCTCGCTGCATCTGATCGCCGATACGCTGGGTACGGCTGTATTCTTTTGCCATGTCTTGTTACCTGTCACCTACGGCAAAAAAGCCGTACGGTCTGAAAGCGGCAAACGCCCGGCCTGGCAGAAGCCGGACCGGGCGTTGCGTTTAGAGTCCATGGCTGGCGCCGGGCATTTGCATGCGACAACAACCATGACTCCTGAAGCTCGCGATTTAGAGGCTGCGAGCCACTTGGACCTTCTCGAAGACTTCGATCTTGTCACCGACCTTGACGTCGTTGTAGCTCTTGACGCCGATACCGCATTCCATGCCGGCACGCACTTCGGAAGCGTCATCCTTGAAGCGGCGCAGGGATTCCAGCTCGCCTTCGAAGATAACGATGTCTTCACGCAGTACGCGGATCGGACGGTTACGGAACACAACGCCTTCAATGACCATGCAACCGGCGATCGCACCGAACTTCGGCGAACGGAACACGTCGCGAACTTCGGCGATGCCCAGGATGTTCTCCCGGACGTCGCTGCCAAGCATGCCGGTGAGGGCTTTCTTGACGTCTTCGATGATGTCGTAGATGACGTTGTAGTAACGCATGTCCAGACCTTCCTGCTCGACAATCTTGCGCGCGCCAGCATCGGCACGCACGTTGAAGCCGAACAGTACAGCGTTGGAAGCCAGTGCCAGGTTGGCGTCGCTTTCGGTGATACCACCGACGCCGCCGCCCACTACACGCACTTGTACTTCGTCGTTGCCCAGGCCGTTCAAAGCGCCCTGCAAAGCTTCCAGAGAACCGCGGACGTCGGATTTGAGGACGATATTGAGCGTCTTCTTCTCTTCCTGACCCATGTTCTCGAAGATGTTTTCCAGCTTGCCGGCGTGAGCACGGGCCAGCTTGACTTCACGGAACTTGCCTTGACGGAACAGAGCCACTTCACGGGCTTTCTTCTCGTCGGCAACCACGCTCATCTCGTCGCCAGCGTCCGGGGTACCGTCCAGGCCGAGAATCTCGACAGGGATGGAAGGACCGGCTTCCTTGATTGGCTTGCCGTTCTCGTCGAGCATGGCGCGAACGCGACCGTAGTTCGAACCGACCAGCACCATGTCGCCCTGACGCAGCGTACCGTCCTGAACCAGAACAGTGGCCACAGGACCGCGGCCCTTGTCCAGACGCGATTCAACCACGACGCCACGGCCAGGAGCCGATGGAGTGGCAACCAGTTCCAGCACTTCGGCTTGCAGCAGAACAGCTTCGAGCAGCTCGTCGACACCAGTACCGACTTTCGCCGACACAGGAACGAATGGAGTATCGCCACCCCACTCTTCGGACGTGACGCCGTGAACCGACAGTTCACTGCGGATACGGTCCAGGTCAGCGCCAGGCTTGTCGATCTTGTTCACCGCAACGACCAGCGGAACGCCAGCAGCAACAGCGTGCTGAACAGCTTCGATGGTCTGCGGCATCACGCCGTCGTCCGCCGCAACGACCAGGATCACGATGTCGGTAGCCTTGGCACCACGAGCACGCATTGCGGTAAACGCAGCGTGACCCGGGGTGTCGAGGAACGTCACCATGCCGCGCTCGGTTTCAACGTGGTACGCACCGATGTGCTGGGTAATACCACCGGCTTCGCCAGCGGCAACCTTGGCACGACGGATGTAGTCGAGCAGCGAGGTCTTACCATGGTCAACGTGACCCATGACGGTAACGACCGGCGCACGAGGAACCGTCTCACCTTCGAACTTCAGCGACTCGGCCAGGGAATCTTCCAGGGCGGTATCGCTGACCAGGGTCACTTTGTGGCCCAGTTCTTCAGCGACCAGCTGGGCAGTTTCCTGATCCAGAACCTGGTTGATGGTGGCCGGAGTGCCCAGCTTGAACATGAACTTGATGATTTCAGCAGCTTTGACCGACATCTGTTGAGCGAGATCGCCCACAGTGATGGTTTCGCCGATCTTCACTTCACGAACCACAGGACCGGTAGGGTTCTGGAAGCCGTGAGCATTGCGTTTCTTCAGCTTGGCCTTGCCACGACCGCCGCGACGGAAGCCATCGCTTTCTTCGTCAGTGGTGCGCGGAGCAACGCGTGGAGCCGGCGCTTTTTCCTTGACCGAAGCACGATGTGGAGCGTTTTTGCGCTCGCCATCGCCACCACTGCCGCGACGATTGCTGTCGTCGTTACGTGGCTTGTCAGGACGACGCTGTTCGTCTTTCTTGCGAACGTCAGCCACTGGAGCAGGCGCTGCAGCGGGAACGTCCAGAACAGGCTCGGCCACCGGTTGTGCAACAGGCGCCGGGGAAGGCGCTGCCACAGCTTCAGCAGTTTGCGGAGCAGCAGCAGGCTGGCGGCGTGCTTCTTCTTCGGCACGCTGACGGGCTTCTTCTTCAGCCTTTTGACGGGCGGCATTTTCTACCGCACGGCGCTCGTCCTGCTCGCGCTTGCGCTCGGCTTCGATTTCTTCCGGGCTACGCTGTACAAAGACTTTTTTCTTGCGCACTTCAACGCTGATGCTCTTGCTGCCAGCAACACGCAGAGTACTGGTGGTTTTGCGCTGCAAAGTGATCTTGCGCGGTTCTTCCACTTTCGCCTTGTGACCGCTTTTCAGGTGCGTCAACAGGGCTTGTTTTTCGTTATCGGTCACAACTTGCTCGGCGGCGGTGTGCGGCAAACCTGCCTCACGCATCTGCTGTAACAGGCGCTCTACCGGTGTGTCGACCGTTTTGGCCAGTTCTTTCACCGTGACTTGCGTCATGCACTTCTCTCCTCAGGCCGCATCTACTTACTCGAACCAATGGGCTCGGGCGGCCATGATCAACTTGCCGGCACGATCATCGTCAATGCCGTCGATGTCGAGCAGATCGTCAATAGACTGCTCGGCCAGGTCTTCGCGGGTAATTACGCCGCGCACCGCCAGTTCCATCGCCAAATCCTTGTCCATACCCTCAAGCGAGAGCAGGTCTTCGGCCGGATGGGCGTCTGCCAGCTTTTCCTCAGTAGCGATGGCTTTAGTCAACAAGCGATCCTTGGCACGAGCGCGAAGCTCGTTGACGATGTCTTCGTCAAAGCCGTCGATGTTGAGCATTTCTTCCAACGGTACGTAGGCAATCTCTTCCAGGCTGGTGAAGCCTTCATCTACCAGTACCTGAGCAAGTTCTTCGTCGACTTCCAGCTCGTCGATGAAGTTGCGCAGGATGTCACCGGTTTCCGCTTGCTGCTTGGCCTGGATGTCCGATTCGGTCATTACGTTCAAGGTCCAGCCAGTCAACTGGCTCGCCAGACGCACGTTCTGACCGCCGCGACCAATCGCCTGGGCCAGATTGTCTGCGCCTACAGCGATGTCCATGGCGTGTGCGTCTTCATCAACGATGATCGCTGCCACTTCGGCAGGCGACATGGCGTTGATGACGAACTGTGCCGGGTTGTCGTCCCACAGCACGATATCCACACGCTCGCCGCCCAACTCGCCGGAAACTGCCTGGACACGCGAACCGCGCATGCCGATGCAAGCGCCTTGCGGGTCAATGCGTTTGTCCTTGGAGCGAACTGCGATTTTTGCACGCGAACCAGGGTCACGAGAGGCAGCCATCACCTCGATGAGACCTTCGGCAATTTCCGGAACTTCAATCCGGAACAGCTCGATCAGCATCTCTGGCGCGGTACGCGACAGGATCAGCTGAGGACCACGGTTTTCAGTGCGGATCTCTTTGAGCAATGCACGAACGCGGACACCGACACGGAAAGTTTCCCGGGAAATGATGTCTTCACGCGCCAGCAGCGCCTCGGCATTGTTACCCAAGTCGACGATGACATTGTCACGTGTAACTTTTTTAACAGTGCCGGAAATGATTTCGCCCAGGCGCTCACGATAAGCGTCTACGACTTGAGCGCGCTCGGCTTCGCGGACTTTCTGCACAATGACTTGCTTGGCAGTCTGAGCGGCGATGCGGCCAAACTCGATGGATTCGATTTTCTCTTCTACAACGTCGCCGACATTGGCGCCCGGATGCGTTTCGGCAACCTTGGTCGGCCAGGTTTCAATCGCAGGATCGTCAAGATCGTCTTCTTCGACAACCGTCCAGCGACGGAACGTCTCGTAGGCGCCCGTGTGGCGATTGATTTCCACACGAAGGTCAACTTCGTCTTCAAAACGCTTTTTAGTGGCCGTGGCCAAAGCGATTTCAAGCGCTTCAAAAATCACATCGGCCGGTACGCCTTTTTCATTCGATACCGACTCAACAACCAGCAGTACTTCTTTGCTCATCGTACGCCTCGCCTTTCGCAAGCCATTGGATCCGCGGGATCCGCGTCTCAGTCAAACGTGGGAATAATGTTGGCTTTGTCGATCAGATCGATCGGCAACAGGTATTCGTGATCTTCCACTTGCACCACGACATCCTGCTCCTCCACCCCGCGGAGAAGGCCTTGAAAGTTGCGTCGACCGTCGAAGGGCGAGCGCAGCTTTATCTTCACTTGTTCCCCGGCAAACGAGGCAAACTGTTCAATCGTGAACAGTGGGCGTTCCATGCCAGGAGAAGAAACTTCGAGCGTGTATTCGGAGCTGATCGGATCTTCTACGTCCAGAACACCGCTGATCTGACGGCTGACGATGGCACAATCGTCCACCAGCACGCCGCCCTCTTTATCGATATAAACGCGCAACATTGAGTGACGACCCTGGGCCGAAAACTCGATACCCCAGCATTCATAGCCAAGGGCCACGACCACCGGGGCCAACAAGGCCTGCAACTGTTCTAGCTTGCTCGACACCTGAACCCCCTCGTGCATGCTGTGCAAATAAAAAATGGGCAAAGCGCCCATCATGAAAAACGCCGTCAACAGCGGCGTAATAAAGTGTCCAGCTAACAAAAAGCCCCTGAAAAGGGGCTCCGCTAAAACTGGTTGCGGGGGCTGGATTTGAACCAACGACCTTCGGGTTATGAGCCCGACGAGCTACCAGACTGCTCCACCCCGCGACAAAGCTGGGGCGGAAGTATACGACCGATCCCGATTTGGGTCAATCCGACACATCCACCTACAAGAAAGCCCGCTACTGCGGGCTGACTTGTTCAATTGGTACCGAGAAGGGGACTCGAACCCCTACACCCTATGGGCACAACCACCTCAAGGTTGCGTGTCTACCAATTCCACCACCTCGGCATTACAACTCTTTTTGCAGCCCCAATATCGACTGCGAATCCTGTGTTACTTCTGTTCTGGAGCGACAGGAACGTCAGCAGGTACAGCGGCTGGTTTCTGTTGTCCTTCCAGGACCGGAACATCATCTGCTGCCGGCTTTTGCTTAACTTCCAACACCGCTGGATTTGGCAAACCTACTTGAGTCAGCTGGTGAGCTTTCTCCTTAGCAAAGTAACCTAACCCTAAGCTAGTCATGAAGAAACAGGCGGCAAGTATAGCAGTAAACTTACTAAGAAAGGTAGAGGAACCTTGGCCTCCGAAGACAGTATTTGATGCACCTGCTCCGAACGACGCGCCAGCGTCCGCACCTTTACCCTGCTGCAGCAATACGAGAGCGACAACGCCCAGAGCGCCCAGCAGATGAAGAACGACTACGACTGTTTCCAGCATTTTTTCAGTTTCCCGCGGCGCGAATGATCGCACCGAACTCGTCTGCTTTCAGGGACGCTCCACCAATGAGCCCCCCATCGATATCCGGCATGCTGAACAGCTCAACCGCATTGGCCGCCTTCACGCTGCCGCCATATAGAAGACGCACACCTTGCGCGACTTCAGAATTCTTTTTCGCCAACTGCGCACGAATGGCTGCGTGCACTTCCTGCGCCTGCTCCGGCGAGGCAGTCAATCCGGTACCAATGGCCCAGACCGGCTCGTAAGCAATTACCGCATTCACGAAAGCACCGATGCCCAGCGCTTCGATGATGCTGTCGAGCTGCTGCCCGACAACCTCAAGCGTTTTACCGGCTTCGCGCTGCTCCAGTGTTTCACCGACACACAGGATCGGTGTCAAACCAATTTCCTGGGCTGCAGCAAACTTGCGTATCAGGACCTCGTTACTTTCGCCCATGATCTGGCGACGCTCAGAGTGCCCAACCAGCACCAGCTTGCAACCTGCATCCTGCAACTGAGTCGGCGAGACCTCACCTGTCAACGCTCCCTCCCCCAGCTCGTGTGCGCAGTTCTGCGCACCTACCGAAATCGCGTGCCCTTCAAAGCACTCGACAACGAAGCTGACGTGCAGGCTCGTAGGGAATACCGCGACATCGACACCGTCAGGAATGGCCATATTCGCCAAACCTTCGACCAGCTTAGCGACGCTGGCGCAGGTACCGTGCATTTTCCAGTTACCAGCTACCATAGGGCGACGCATGCTGTACCTCGTCGGTCAAAGTGGGCGCAGATGTTACCCAACAGTTTCAACACTGGCAAGCCGAAATCAGGCGCAAACTTCAGCAACCAGTTTTGCGAGTTCGTCGGCGTAGCCAGCGACCAGTGTTTCGTCCTCACCTTCAACCATCACACGCACCAGCGGTTCGGTGCCGGACTTGCGCAGCAGCACGCGACCACGACCACCCATGGCCGCCGTCACGCGCTCACACGCTTCCTTGACCGCAGGGTGCTGGACTGGGTCCACACCGCCACCCTCAAAGCGCACGTTGACCAACACCTGCGGGCATTTTTTCAGTCCCTGACGGGACTCCGCCAGGCTCTGTCCCGAGCGCTTGAGCGCCAGCAGCACCTGCAGCGCAGCAATAATCGCATCGCCGGTAGTAGTGTGCTGGAAGCAGACGACGTGGCCCGAATTTTCACCACCGACCTGCCAGTTACGCTCCAGCAATTCGGCGATGACATAGCGGTCGCCCACATTGGCCCGCACGAATGGAATGCTCAGGTCGGCGAGCGCCAGCTCAAGGCCCAGATTGCTCATCAGAGTGCCCACGACGCCGCCCTGCAACCGGCCACGCTCGTGCAGGTCTCGGGCGATGATGTAAATCAATTCATCCCCGTCGACGATAGCCCCGGTGTGATCGACCATCAGGACGCGATCACCATCGCCATCGAAGCCAATGCCCAGATCGGCCTTCTCGGCAACGACAGCCGCCTGCAGAGCACCCATATGGGTCGAACCACAGTCATCGTTGATGTTCAGCCCGTTGGGCGCAGCCGACAGCACCGTCACTTGCGCACCCAACTCCCGGAACACATTTGGAGCCACCTTGTAGGTCGCGCCATGGGCGCAATCGACCACAATCCTGAGCCCTGAAAAACTGGTGCTGGTCGGCACGCTGCTTTTGCAGAATTCAATGTAGCGGCCTGCCGCATCGTTGATCCGGGACACCTTACCGAGATGCTCAGACTCCGCCACCGTCATCGGCGCATCGAGCAACTCCTCAATCATCATTTCGACCTCATCAGGGAGCTTGGTGCCTTGCCCGGAAAAGAACTTGATGCCGTTATCGTAATGCGGGTTGTGTGACGCACTGATCACGATGCCCGCTTGCGCTTGAAAGGTGCGGGTCAGGTAGGCGATCGCAGGGGTCGGCATCGGACCGAGCAACATGACGTCTGCGCCGGCCGCGGACAATCCAGCCTCAAGCGCAGACTCGAACATGTAACCCGATATGCGAGTGTCCTTGCCCACCAGGATGCGGCACGCGCCCATCTTGCGAAATGCCATCCCGGCGGCCCAGCCCAGCTTGAGCATGAAATCAGGAGTGATGGGGAATTGACCTACACGACCGCGAATGCCGTCGGTTCCGAAATATTTCTTAGTACTCATGGGTGCTCCAGATTCTTATTCTGCCGATTCAACAGCGGAAATCATGCGGACGACATCGACGGTTTCAGGGACATCGTGCACACGCAAGATTCGCGCACCCTTGATCATGGCCATCCCCGCCAGCGCGAGCGCGCCGTAAAGCCGCTGATCAACGGGCTTATCCAGGACTTTGCCGATCATACTCTTGCGTGAGACGCCAACCAGCAGCGGCCGACCCAACGCGTGCAGGGCCTCCATATGCTTGAACAGACTCAGGTTGTGCTCCAGCGTTTTGGCGAACCCGTAACCGGGGTCGAGGATAATCCTCTCTCTCGCAATGCCCGCAGCGATACAGGCGTCCATCCGCTCACCGAGGAACGAACTGACCTCATCCAACAGATCGTCATACCGAGGATCGTTCTGCATGTCCGTCGGTTCGCCACGCATGTGCATCAGGCACACCGGCAATCCGGTCGCCACTGCCGCGTCCAGGGCACCGTCACGCTGCAACGAGCGCACATCGTTGATCAGGCCTGCACCCAGGCGCGCCGTCTCACGGATGACCGCGGGCGTTGAAGTGTCCACCGAAATAATGACATCCAGCTCACGACTGATCGCTTCAACGATCGGCGCAACGCGCTCCAACTCTTCGACCGAGGAAACCGTACGCGCACCGGGCCGCGTGGACTCACCTCCGACATCGATCAGCGTCGCGCCTGCATTAACCATGGCCTCAGCGTGTCGCAGAGCCAGATCACGCTGTGCGAAACGACCGCCATCGGAGAACGAATCAGGGGTGATATTGAGGATTCCCATGACATGCGTCCGGGATAAATCAAGAACCCGGTTGCCGCAAGGCAACCGGGTTGGGTACAGCGCAGAAGTCATGTCAGGCCTTAGTGGTCAGCAGCAGGGCCGCCAATCGGAGTTTCAGGGCGTGGACCCACTGGAGCTGTAGGCGTACCGGACGCACCTGAGCCACCTTCCCAGTCACGCGGCTCGCGAGGTGTGCGACCGGCCATGATGTCATCGATCTGCTCAGCGTCGATGGTCTCGTACTTCATGAGCGCATCAGCCATCGCGTCCAGCTTGTCGCGATTGTCCGTCAGGATCTGCTTGGCGGTGCCGTAGCACTGATCAATGATACTGCGCACTTCGGAGTCAATCATTCGAGCGGTGTCTGCCGACAGACTGGCGTTTTGACCGCCACCACCCCGACCCAGGTAACCGCCGTCTTCATCCTCCGAGTACATCAGAGGACCCAGTTTCTCGGACAGGCCCCACTTGGTGACCATGTTCCGGGCGATCTGACTGGCCCGCATGATGTCGTTGGATGCGCCGGTGGTGACACCGTCAAAGCCCAACGTCATCTCTTCAGCGATACGGCCACCGTAGAGCGAACAGATCTGACTGATCAGCGCACGCTTGGAAAGGCTGTAACGGTCTTCCTCAGGCAGGAACATCGTCACACCCAGCGCGCGACCACGCGGAATGATCGAAACCTTGTAGACCGGATCGTGCTCGGGCACGACACGACCAACGATCGCGTGACCCGCTTCGTGATAAGCCGTGTTCTGCTTCTCTTTCTCGGACATGACCATGGATTTGCGCTCGGCGCCCATCATGATCTTGTCCTTCGCCAGCTCGAACTCCTTCATTTCAACGATGCGCTTACCGACACGGGCGGCAAACAGCGAAGCCTCGTTGACCAAGTTCGCCAGATCCGCACCGGAGAAACCTGGGGTACCACGCGCGATGACCGCCGGGTTGACGTCGTCGCCCATGGGCACTTTGCGCATGTGGACTTTGAGAATCTGTTCACGACCGCGGATGTCCGGCAGACCGACCACGACCTGACGGTCGAAACGGCCGGGACGCAGCAACGCAGGGTCCAGAACGTCAGGACGGTTGGTTGCGGCGATGACGATGATGCCGTCGTTCATCTCGAAGCCGTCCATCTCCACCAGCAACTGGTTGAGGGTCTGTTCACGCTCATCGTGACCGCCGCCCATACCGGCGCCACGGTGACGACCGACCGCATCGATTTCGTCGATGAAGATGATGCAAGGTGCATGTTTCTTGGCTTGCTCGAACATGTCACGAACGCGGCTCGCGCCGACGCCCACGAACATCTCGACAAAGTCAGAACCGGAAATAGTGAAGAACGGCACTTTCGCTTCACCGGCAATCGCCTTGGCCAGCAAGGTCTTACCGGTACCCGGAGGACCAACCATCAAGACGCCGCGCGGAATGCGACCGCCCAAGCGCTGGAATTTGCCCGGATCACGCAGAAACTCTACGAGCTCGCCCACTTCTTCCTTGGCTTCGTCGCAACCTGCAACGTCAGCCAGCGTGGTCTTGACCTGGTCTTCGGAGAGCAGACGCGCCTTGCTCTTGCCGAAACTCATCGGGCCGCCCTTGCCTCCCGCACCACCTTGCATCTGGCGCATGAAGAACATGAAGACAGCAATAATCACAAGGATCGGGAAGCTGGCGACCAGCAACTGAGTCCAGATACTTTGCTGCTCAGGCTGCTTGCCTTCGATCACGACATTGTTGTCGACCAGATCACCGATCAGGCCGTTGTCCTGGATCGCCGGACGAATGGTCTTGAAGGTATCGCCGTCGCTGCGTTTACCCGTGATGACGTAACCGTCAACGGCAACTTTCTCGACCTTGCCATCCTTAACTTGCTGGATGAACTCGGAGTAGTTGAGGGTCTGCGGCTCGTTCGGGCTGGAGAAGTTGTTCATCACCGTCACAAGGACCGCAGCGATGATCAACCACAGGATCAAATTCTTTGCCATATCGTTCAATTAGCTACCCTCTGAAGCAAGCTCCACGCTGGAGCGTGCCTCGCATGATATTCACCGGCCTAACTTACTACAGATCCTACAGGTGTGGCAGGCGGCGTCTGTAACCCTTTGTGAAACTTTGACTACAAGATGTTCGTTATGCTTCACGAATAAAGCCATTTGAAAAAAGCTATCGCCTGACCTCAAAGGCGCTCATCGCTCGCCGAACCTTCGATCCCGCGGAACCCACGACCCAGCAGATATTGCTCTCTGGAACGATCGCGCGATGACAACGGCTTGCGCATCTGGACCTTCTCGAACAGCTTGCGAATATCCTTGTGGTACACATCGAAGCCTTCACCCTGGAAGACCTTGATCAAAAAATCACCACCTGGACGCAGAACCCGACCTGCGAGATCGAGCGCCAATTCACAAAGGAACATGGCGCGTGGCATATCCACAGCGCTCAATCCACTCATATTGGGGGCCATATCGGAAATCACAAGGTCTACTTGAGTATTACCGACCGCCTCCAGGATTTGCGCGAGTACCGCATCTTCAGTGAAATCCCCTTGGATAAAGGTCACATCGGGGATGCTGTCCATTTCAAGGATGTCGGATGCAATCAAACGGCCTTGACCACCAATCAGACGACTGGTCACCTGTGACCATCCACCCGGCGCTGCGCCGAGGTCGATGACGGTCATGCCCGGACGAATGATCTTGTCCTTCTCCTGGATCTCCAGAAGCTTGTAACTGGCACGGGAACGGTAGCCATCTTTCTGTGCCATTTTGACGTACTTGTCGTCGAAATGTTCTCTTAGCCAGTTATGGCTGCTCTTGGAACGCTGCGCCACGGGGCACCTCGATGATATGCGTCGTGATTAACTGGGCGGAGCCACGAGCCCTCGGGTAAAATGGCCGCCAATTTTACAGAATCAGACGAAAAGGGTCAGATTATGCCGCTCACTAACGAGCAGAAGAAACAGTACAAATCCATTGGACATGACCTGAAGCCGGTCCTGATGGTTGCCGGCAACGGCCTGAGTGAGGGCGTGCTGGCCGAGCTTGATCGCGCTTTGGTCGATCATGAACTGATCAAGGTTCAGATCAAGCTGGAAGATCGCGATGACCGCCGTGCCGTCATCGAAGAACTGTGCAAACAAGGTCGCGCGGAATTGGTGCAGACCATCGGCAAGATGGCGCTGATCTACCGCAAGAACCCACAGCCTAACAAACAGCTGTCGAACATTCACCGCTACAAATAAGGGTGAACCCTGTCAGGGGCGCGGATTGCGCGCCCTGACCGGAACCACCTGATCATCAGCAAGAAGCAGCACTTCCACCACTTCCCACCCGAACCCGCTCGCTGTCGGAAGCCGCCCTTAGGACGACCTCCGCACGCACCGGTCAGATGTGCTTGACCTCGACAATCTCGTACTCGATCACACCGCTTGGCGTTTTCACGGCCACCACATCACCCTCTTCCTTGGCGATCAAGGCACGGGCGATGGGCGAGCCGACGGAGATCTTGCCCAGCTTGATGTCAGCCTCATCTTCACCCACGATCTGATAGGTCACGCTTTCATCAGTCTCAACGTTGGCGATTTCCACGGTGGAACCAAAAATCACCTTACCGGTGTGCGCGATCGTCGTGACGTCGATGACCACAGCGTTCTGCATGCGACCCTCGATATCACGGATCCGCGCCTCGACCATACCCTGCTGCTCGCGGGCAGCATGGTATTCGGCGTTTTCCTTCAGGTCACCCAACTCACGCGCAGTACCGATGTCCTGGCTGAGCTTTGGGCGAATCACTTTGGTCAGATGGGTCAGTTCTTCTTCCAGGGCGCGAGCGCCCTGAACGGTCATCGGATATTTGGTAATGCTCATGCTTTCAATCCTGCATGCAGATCCTGCAAGCGGCGAACGGTTTTTTCAGGACCGAATTTCAGCGCTTCACAGATGGCCTCGCCCGCGGCAATGGTGGTGGTGCAGTAAATCTTGTGCTGCAAGGCGTTGCGACGAATGGAATAAGAATCCGCGATCGACTGGCGACCTTCAGTGGTGTTAATGATCAACGTCACTTCGTCGTTCTTGATCATATCGACCACGTGAGGGCGACCCTCGGTCACCTTGTTCACGCGACGAACTTTCAGACCCGCCGCTTCGATGATGCGGGCAGTGCCGGCCGTTGCGACGACTTCAAAACCGAGCTCGATCAGATTGCGAGCCACGCCTGCCACCAATGGCTTGTCGTCGTCGCGCACGCTGATAAAGGCTGTACCGCCCGTAGGCAATACTTCGCTGGCGCCCATCTGGGCCTTGGCGAAGGCTTCGCCGAAGGTATCACCGACACCCATGACTTCACCGGTCGACTTCATCTCTGGCCCGAGGATCGGGTCAACACCAGGGAATTTGGCAAACGGGAACACTGCCTCTTTCACGCTGTAGAAGTTCGGAATGATTTCCTTGGTGAAGCCCAGCTCTTTCAGGGTTTTACCCGCCATGACGCGAGCCGCGATCATTGCCAGGGAGACACCGATGCACTTGGAAACGAACGGTACGGTGCGCGAGGCACGCGGGTTCACTTCGATCACGTAGATGTCTTCGCCCTGCAGTGCCAGCTGGACGTTCATCAGACCGACGACGCCGAGCTCCAGGGCCATTTTCTTGACCTGCTCACGCATCTCGTCCTGGATGTGCGCAGGCAGCGAGTACGGCGGCAGCGAGCACGCAGAGTCACCGGAGTGAACACCCGCTTGCTCGATGTGCTGCATGATTGCGCCGATGACGACATCGGTGCCATCGCACACAGCATCCACGTCCATTTCAATGGCGCAGTTGAGGAAGTGGTCCAGCAGCACCGGGCTGTCGTTGGACACTTGAACCGCTTCACGCAGGTAGCGCTTGAGTTCTTCTTCTTCGTAGACGATTTCCATCGCACGACCGCCCAGTACGTAGGACGGACGAACCACCAGCGGGTAGCCAATCTTCGCCGCAGCACGAATCGCTTCGTCTTCGCTGCGCACCGTGGCGTTTGGCGGCTGACGCAGGTTCAGACGCTCAACCATCTGCTGGAAGCGCTCGCGGTCTTCAGCGCGGTCAATGGCATCAGGGCTGGTGCCGATGATCGGCACGCCGGCTGCTTCCAATGCACGTGCCAGCTTCAACGGCGTCTGGCCGCCGTACTGGACGATGACGCCTTTCGGCTTCTCGACGCGGACGATTTCCAGCACGTCTTCCAGGGTTACCGGCTCGAAGTACAGGCGATCGGAGGTGTCGTAATCGGTGGATACGGTTTCCGGATTGCAGTTGACCATGATGGTCTCGTAACCGTCGTCGCGCAGCGCCAGTGCCGCATGTACGCAGCAGTAGTCGAACTCGATGCCCTGACCGATACGGTTAGGACCGCCACCCAGGATCATGATCTTGTCGCGGGTCGACGGATTGGCTTCGCACTCTTCTTCGTACGTGGAGTACATGTACGCAGTGTCGGTGGCGAATTCGGCCGCGCAGGTATCAACGCGCTTGTAGACCGGCAGCACGTCCAGCTTATGACGGTGCGTGCGCACGCTCTTCTCGGTGACGCCCAGCAGCTTGGCCAGACGCGCGTCGGAGAAGCCCTTGCGCTTGAGACGGAACATCACGTCACGGTCAATGGCCGACATGCCCATGGTCTTGACCTTCTCTTCTTCCTTGATCAGATCTTCGATCTGAACCAGGAACCAAGGGTCGATCATGTTCATGCCGAAGATCTGCTCGACGGTCATGCCCGCACGGAAAGCGTCAGCCACATACCAGATACGCTCGGCGCCCGGCACGGTCAGCTCGCGCTTGAGGATGCTCGCGCTTTCAGGATTGCTCAGATCCAGTTTCGGATCGAGGCCGCTCACACCGACTTCCAGGCCGCGCAGGGCTTTCTGCAGGGATTCCTGGAAGGTACGACCGATGGCCATGACTTCACCGACAGACTTCATCTGGGTGGTCAGGCGTGCGTCGGCCTTGGAGAATTTTTCGAACGCGAAGCGTGGCAGCTTGGTCACGACGTAGTCGATGGACGGCTCGAACGAGGCAGGCGTTTTGCCGCCGGTGATGTCGTTCTGCAGCTCGTCCAACGTGTAGCCCACTGCCAGCTTGGCCGCGACCTTGGCGATCGGGAACCCGGTGGCCTTGGAAGCCAGCGCCGAGGAACGGGAAACGCGCGGGTTCATCTCGATCACGACCATACGGCCAGTGTCCGGGCAAATACCGAACTGAACGTTGGAGCCGCCGGTTTCAACACCGATCTCGCGCAGGACCGCCAGCGAGGCGTTACGCAGGATCTGGTATTCCTTGTCGGTCAGGGTCTGCGCAGGAGCAACGGTGATGGAGTCACCGGTGTGGACGCCCATCGGGTCGAAGTTCTCGATGGAGCAGACGATGATGCAGTTGTCCTTTTTGTCGCGGACCACTTCCATCTCATACTCTTTCCAGCCGATCAGGGATTCGTCGATCAGCAGCTCTTTGGTTGGAGACAGATCCAGACCGCGGGCGCAGATTTCTTCGAACTCTTCACGGTTGTACGCGATGCCACCACCTGTGCCGCCCATGGTGAAGGACGGACGAATGATGCACGGGAAGCCCAGTTTCTCGAGGACCGCATTGGCCTCTTCCATGCTGTGGGCGATGCCGGAGCGCGGGCATTCCAGACCGATGGCTTTCATGGCCTTGTCGAAACGCGAGCGGTCTTCAGCCTTGTCGATGGTGTCAGCGTTGGCACCGATCATTTCTACGCCGAACTTCTCCAGAACGCCTTCGCGCTCCAGATCCAGCGCGCAGTTCAGAGCAGTCTGGCCGCCCATGGTTGGCAGCAAGGCGTCCGGACGCTCCTTCTCGATGATCTTGGCGACGGTCGCCCATTTGATCGGCTCGATGTAGGTGGCGTCGGCCATGGACGGGTCGGTCATGATGGTGGCCGGGTTGGAGTTCACCAGGATGACGCGGTAGCCCTCTTCGCGCAGGGCTTTACAGGCCTGGGCGCCGGAGTAGTCGAATTCACAGGCCTGGCCGATCACGATCGGGCCAGCGCCAAGAATCAGGATGCTTTTAATGTCTGTACGTTTTGGCATGGGTTGTCACTCGAATCCTGTGTCAGTCGGCAAGCCGTCTTGAACATTCTCTGAGGTGGCCGGGCGAGCTGTCGGATCTGATCCGGCTCGCCGCAGTCACCTGCTCGCTACAGTCGCAAGTCAGCCGCTTAGCGGCGCTTGGCCATGGCTGTGATGAAGCGATCAAACAGCGGCGCGACATCGTTCGGGCCCGGGCTCGCTTCAGGGTGACCCTGGAAGCTGAACGCTTCCTTGTCGGTGCGCTCGATACCCTGCAAGGTGCCGTCGAACAGCGACTTGTGGATGGCGCGTACGTTGGTCGGCAAAGTGCTTTCGTCCACCGCGAAACCGTGGTTCTGGCTGGTGATCATGACCACGCCAGTGTCCAGGTCTTGAACCGGGTGGTTGGCACCGTGGTGACCGTGACCCATCTTGACGGTCTTGGCACCGGAAGCCAGCGCCAGCAACTGGTGACCCAGGCAGATGCCGAACACCGGAATCTCGGTCTGCAGCACGTCCTTGATCGCCTGAATCGCGTAGTCGCAAGGCTCCGGATCGCCAGGGCCGTTTGACAGGAACACACCATCGGGATTCAGCGCGAGCACTTCGCTGGCAGGCGTCTGGGCCGGCACCACGGTCACGCGGCAACCGCGCTCTACCAGCATGCGCAGGATGTTGGTCTTGACGCCGTAGTCGTAGGCAACCACGTTGTACGGCAGATCAGCAGCGGCGATCTCTGGATGGCTGTCGGTTTTCAAACTCCAGACGCTGGAACGCCACTCATAGCTTTGCTTGGTGCTGACTTCTTTCGCCAGATCCATGCCTTTCAGGCCCGGGAAGCCGCGCGCTGCTGCGATAGCGGCTTCTTCGGAAATGTTGTCGCCGGCCATGATGCAGCCGTTTTGCGCACCTTTCTCACGCAGAATGCGGGTCAGGCGACGCGTGTCGATGCCGGCAATGGCGACGACGTTGTTGGCTTTCAGATAGTCAGCCAGGGACATCTTGTTACGCCAGTTGCTCGCTACCAGCGGCAGGTCACGAATCACCAAGCCCGCCGACCACACGCGGTCGGACTCGGCGTCTTCTGGCGTGGTGCCAGTGTTGCCGATGTGAGGGTAAGTCAGGGTGACGATTTGCTGGGCATAGGAAGGATCGGTAAGGATTTCCTGATAGCCGGTCATTGCGGTGTTGAACACCACCTCACCAACGGTTTGACCGTCGGCTCCAATGGCTTCGCCGCGAAAAATGCTGCCATCAGCAAGGGCGAGTATGGCTGGCTTAGTCAAGAAGACCTCCCGTAATAAAGCCTGAAAGGGCGATCGCAGGTTGTAAAAAAGCGGAATGACGTATAGACACGTCACCCCGCTTTTTTTCATCGAATTATCTGCGCGCTTTTAGTGGACACACTAAAGCTGTAGGTTACAGAAAAAGGCTTTTTTAATCCACCGCTAAAACGCCTTTAAGGCAGAGGAATGCGACAGGACATCGCGTAGCGGGTTAAAACTGCGGGCAGGATACAGGTAAAACACCCTTCCTGCCCGCATTGTTGCGCGCCAGACAGCGTGAAACGAACCGTCGATCAGCGAAGGTCGAGCACGTCCTGCATGTCGTACAGGCCCGCGGATTTGCCATCAAGCCAGAGCGCAGCACGCACCGCGCCCTTGGCAAAAGTCATGCGGCTGGACGCCTTGTGCGTAATCTCCAGACGCTCACCCTCGGCGGCGAACAGCACGGTGTGATCGCCTACGACGTCACCACCACGCACAGTGGCGAAGCCGATCGTTTCGCGCTCGCGGACACCCGTGTAACCCTCACGACCGTAGACGGCGACTTTGCTCAGATCGCGACCCAAGGCATTGGCAACGACCTCACCCATACTGACCGCCGTACCCGACGGCGCGTCGACCTTATTGCGGTGATGAGCTTCGATGATCTCGATGTCGGCATCCTCACCCATCACTCGCGCCGCCAGATCCAGCAACTTGAACGACAGGTTCACACCGACACTGAAATTGGACGCAAAGACGACAGGGATGTCCCGGCTCGCCTCCACCAGCAGGTGCTTTTGTTCGACGCTCAAGCCAGTGGTACCAATGACCATCGCCTTGCCCGCCTTGCGGCAGAACGCCAGGTTTTTCAGCATGACGTCTGGCAAGGTGAAGTCGATCAGCACGTCGAACTCGTCGGCGACCTGCTCCAGATTACCGGTCAACTGAACGCCGATCCGCCCCAGTGACGCGAGTTCGCCGGCGTCGGCACCGATCATCGTGCTGCCGGGGCGCACGATTGCCGCTGTCAGTCCGGTGAGCGGCGCGCGATCCTGCACCGCCTCGATCAGGTTCTTGCCCATACGCCCGGCGGCGCCCATCACAGCAATGCGTCGCATGCCCTGCTCCTTAGAGATCGCCGAAGAAACGCTTCACGCCTTCAAACCAGCCACTGGCTTTGGGCGAGTGAGAGCTGTCACCTTCAAGCGATGCACGGAATTCTTCGAGCAGTTCACGCTGACGACGCCCCAGATTGACCGGGGTTTCGACCGCGACGCGGCACATCAAATCGCCTGCTCCGCCACCACGCACGGGGGCAACGCCCTTGCCGCGCAGACGGAATTGCTTGCCGGTCTGAGTCCCTTCCGGAATCTTCAGCTTGACGCGACCATCCAGCGTCGGCACTTCAAGCTCGCCACCCAAGGCTGCATCCGTGAAGCTGATCGGCACTTCGCAATACAGGTGCTTGCCATCGCGCTGGAAAATCGCGTGCTCACGCACGTTGATCACCACGTACAGATCGCCGGTCGGGCCACCCTGAACACCGGCCTCGCCTTCGCCCGACAGACGAATGCGGTCGCCTGTGTCGACACCCGCAGGCACCTTGACCGACAGCGTCTTGTACTCTTCCACGCGACCTTCGCCATGGCAGGAGTCGCAAGGGTCGGAAATGATTTTGCCGTTGCCGTGGCAACGCGGGCAGGTCTGCTGAACAGAGAAGAAGCCCTGCTGCATGCGCACTTGACCGATACCGCCACACGTCGGGCACGTCACCGGCGAGGAGCCTTTCTTGGCGCCGCTGCCATCACACGGTTTGCAATTGACCAGCGTCGGCACGCGGATGCTGACCGTGGTGCCGCGCACGGCTTCTTCCAGGTTCAGTTCCAGGGTGTAACGCAGGTCGCTGCCACGCTGAGCGCCGCCACGACCGCCGCCACCTGCACGACCACCGCCGAAGAAGTCGCTGAAGACATCGCCGAAAATGTCGGAGAAGTTCGCACCGCCGAAACCGGCACCGCCACCGCCCATGCCTTGATCCACACCGGCATGGCCGTATTGATCGTACGCAGCACGCTTGCTGGCGTCGGACAGCACTTCGTAAGCCTCGTTGGCTTCCTTGAAGGCGTCTTCCGAGGCTTTGTCGCCCGGATTGCGGTCAGGGTGATACTTCATCGCGAGACGGCGGTATGCCTTCTTCAGGTCCGCCTCGCTGGAGCCGCGCTCCACCCCCAATACTTCGTAATAATCACGCTTTGACATAAGTTTTCTGCACTCTTGAGGACGTCCGACATAACCCTCCTGAGCTTGTCGAACTCGTTGAGCCCCTTTCAGGCCCGGACCCAACTCACGTCAATTCAACGATCCTGGTCTTGGTTCAACGGCCTTTGATCGACCGAGAAAAGCGGCAGAACAAGCCGGATTGCAGGAGCTCCCGGCTTTGCCACAAAGCCCGCAAAGCAACTTTGCAGGCCTTAAAATTTTGGGTATTCCAGACACGCCAACGCGGGAGCAAGCTCCCGCGCGGCGACATCCTACCAGCGACCACTCGAAAGTGGTCAACCGGCGATCAAGTGAGCCTGCGCCTGTTAATGGCCTGTCACTTGTTCTCTTTCACTTCTTCGAACTCGGCATCGACAACGTCGTCAGCCTTGTGCTCTTCCTGTGCAGCCTGAGCACCGGCTTCAGGCTTTTCAGCCTGCTCGGCGTACATCTTCTGAGCAACAGGCGCGGAGACTTTCGACAGCTCCTCGACTTTCGCATCGATGGCAGCCTTGTCGTCGCCTTTGACAGCCGCTTCCAGAGCAACAACAGCGGCTTCGATAGCGGTCTTCTCTTCTGCAGTGACCTTGTCACCCGCGTCAGCAACCATTTTACGAGTCGAGTGGACCAGCGCATCACCCTGGTTACGGGCAGAGGCCAGCTCTTCGAACTTGCGGTCTTCGTCGGCGTTTGTTTCAGCATCACGAATCATCTGCTGAATTTCTTCCTCGGACAGACCCGAGTTGGCCTTGATCACGATCGACTGAGTCTTGCCAGTGGCCTTGTCTTTCGCGCCGACGTGCAGAATGCCGTTGGCGTCGATGTCGAAGGTCACTTCGATCTGAGGCACACCGCGTGGAGCCGGTGGAATCTCAGCCAGGTCGAACTTGCCCAGCGACTTGTTCTGAGCCGCTTGCTTACGCTCGCCTTGCAGCACGTGAATGGTCACAGCGCTCTGGTTATCATCGGCAGTCGAGAAAACCTGCGATTTCTTGGTAGGAATCGTGGTGTTTTTCTCGATGAGCGCAGTCATCACGCCGCCCATGGTTTCGATACCCAGGGTCAACGGGCTGACGTCCAGCAGCAGAACGTCTTTGACGTCGCCCGCCAGAACCGCGCCCTGGATAGCAGCACCCATGGCAACCGCTTCGTCCGGGTTGACGTCTTTACGAGCTTCCTTACCGAAGAACTCAGTGACCTGCTGCTGAACCAGCGGCATACGGGTCTGACCGCCGACCAGAATCACGTCGTTGATCTTGCTGATGTCGATACCGGCGTCTTTCAGCGCGATACGGCATGGCTCGATGGTGCGCTGAACCAGGTCTTCCACCAGCGATTCCAGCTTGGCGCGGGAGATCTTCACGTTCAAGTGCTTAGGGCCGGTGGCGTCTGCAGTGATGTACGGCAGGTTAACGTCGGTCTGCAGGCTCGAGGACAGCTCGATCTTGGCTTTTTCAGCAGCTTCTTTCAGACGCTGCATCGCCAGCGGGTCACCTTTGAGGTTCATGCCGCTTTCTTTCTTGAATTCGTCAACGAGGTAGTCGATCAGACGAATGTCGAAGTCCTCACCACCCAGGAAGGTGTCGCCGTTGGTGGCCAACACTTCGAACTGGTGCTCACCGTCGACTTCAGCGATCTCGATGACCGACACGTCGAAAGTACCGCCACCCAGGTCGTAAACGATGACGGTGTGATCGCCCTTCGCTTTGTCCATACCGTAAGCCAGAGCAGCTGCGGTCGGTTCGTTGATGATGCGTTTTACGTCCAGACCCGCAATGCGGCCGGCGTCTTTGGTTGCCTGACGCTGGCTGTCGTTGAAGTAGGCCGGAACGGTGATGACCGCTTCAGTCACAGTCTCGCCCAAGTAGTCTTCGGCGGTTTTCTTCATCTTCTTCAGGATTTCCGCAGAAATCTGAGGCGGAGACATTTTCTGGCCGTTCACTTCAACCCAGGCATCACCGTTGTCAGCCTTGGCGATTTTGTAAGGGACCATTTTAATGTCTTTCTGTACGACTTCTTCTTCGAAGCGGCGACCGATCAGACGCTTTACCGCGTAAAGAGTGTTGTGCGGGTTGGTGACCGCCTGACGTTTGGCCGACTGACCGACCAGGATTTCGCCATCGTTAGCGTACGCAATGATCGAAGGCGTGGTACGCGCACCTTCAGCGTTCTCGATAACCTTGACGTTACCGTTTTCCAGAATGGAGACGCAGGAGTTGGTGGTCCCCAGGTCGATACCGATAATCTTGCCCATCTTTGACTCTCCCGAAACTTTTTAATTAGGTTGCCGCAACTGCGTTTACAAATTGCGGTAATTCTTTAAACGCATGGCCTGTAAATGGGGGCCACTCAGCTGATTTCAAGCCTGCTCGTCAATTGACGGTGCAACAGGCGACGGCGCCTTGCTGACCACGACCATGGCCGGGCGCAGTAGACGGCCGTTAAGCTGATAACCCTTCTGGAACACCTTCAGGACACTGTTCGGCTCGACGTCTGCGCTTTCCTGCATCGCCATTGCCTGGTGATGCTCAGCGTTGAACGGCTGACCGTGCGGGTCGATGGCTTCCAGGTGATAACGCTTGAGGGTGTCCGCAAACATCTTCAGGGTCAGCTCGATGCCTTCACGCATCGGACGGATGCTCTCGTCATCCGGGTTGGACAGGTCCAGACCACGCTCCAGGCTGTCGACGATCGGCAGCAGATCGCCAGCGAACTTCTCCAGCGCGAATTTATGAGCCTTTTCCACGTCCTGCTCAGCGCGGCGGCGGACGTTTTGCAGATCCGCAGCGACACGCAGAGACTGGTCCTGTGCCGCAGCCAGTTGCTCTTCCAGCACCTGCACACGCGTTGCCAAATCTTCTCCGGAATTCGCCGCGCCTGCAGCCTGATCCTGAGCCTGCGTATCCGGGTTCTGTTCGTCAGCCATAGTTTTCTCCTTCTAATTACGTCCGTGAGCAGAACTCACGCTTCTGCCCGGCTATATGGGGCCTTAATTTTCGGCTTCAAGGGGTTTCGATGCAGGATGGGGCGAATAACCCTACAAATATTCCGACATGATGCGTTTCGTGATCGCGCTCACTAAAACTCGCCAATGGTGCTAAGAAATACCGGGACCCTGCCAAATCGAGCTAAGGCCGGGCATTGTCAGCCCAAAGCAAAACACTGTATAAATAACCAGACAAATCGCTTGGGAGCCGCCCGTATGCTGGTGCACCTGTCCATACATAACTACGCCATCGTTGAACATCTCGATCTGGAACTGGATCGCGGCATGAGCGTGATAACCGGTGAAACCGGTGCCGGCAAGTCGATCATGCTCGACGCGCTCGGCCTGACGCTGGGTGATCGTGCCGACAGCGGCGTAGTACGACCGGGCGCCGACAAGGCTGACATTCTGGCGACGTTCGATGTGTCCGACATCCCGGAAGCAGACGCCTGGCTCAAGGAACGCGACCTCGAAACCGACGGCCCCTGCATTCTTCGCAGGGTCATCACCGCCGAAGGCCGTTCGCGTTCTTATATAAACGGCACGCCGTGCCCACAGGGCGATCTTAAAGCGCTGGGTGAATTGCTGATCGATATCCATAGCCAGCACGAGCATCAGTCGCTGCTCAAGACCGACACTCATCGTCGGTTGCTGGACGAATATGCGGGCGCCACCGACCTCGCCCGCCAAGTGCAGCTGGCCGCTCAACGCTGGCGCCAGACTCGCCAGGAGCTTGAACGACTGTCCAACTCCGGGGACGAACAGCGCGCCAAGCACCAACTGTTGAGCTATCAGCTGGAAGAACTCGAAAGCCTGAGCCTGGGCGAGAACGAGCTCGAACATCTGGAGCAGGAACACACCACGCTGACCAATGCAGAAAGCCTGCTGGGCATCTGCCGGCAAGTCGTCGAACTGTGCAGCGAGAGCGATTCAGGCAACGCACTGAATGCCCTGACCGCCAGCCTCAACCGGTTGACCAGCGTAAACAACTCGCCAGACGCGCTGAATGAAGCGACCAACCTGCTTTCCAGCGCACAGATTCAGGTGGAAGAAGCCGTCGGCGAAATCAATCGCTTCCTGGATCGTTTTGAAGCCGACCCCGCACGCCTGCAACAGATCGAAGAGCGGCTCGACACCATTTACACGCTCGCGCGCAAACACCGGGTTCAGCCAACCGACGTACCGGCATTGCATCAGAAGCTGCTGGATGAGATCGAAACGCTGAACGCCAATGACGAAGCCATCGAGCGCCTTGAGCACGAACTTGGCTCATATGCCCGCCACTATCAGGAAAAGGCCCGCGAACTGAGCGACCTTCGCCATCGTGCAGCCCCTGAACTGGCCCATGCCGTGGAGCATGAAATTCAGCGACTGGGCATGCCGGGGGGTCGCTTCAATATCGAATTGCGTGAAAACGCGGAGAAGGAACTGTCACCTCACGGCCTTGAACAGGTGGAGCTACTGGTCAGCGCCAACCCGGGGCAACCGCTCAAGGCACTGGCCAAAGTGGCTTCAGGCGGTGAACTCTCCCGGATCAGTCTGGCGATTCAGGTCATTACCGCGCAGACCTCACGCGTGCCCACACTGGTCTTTGACGAAGTCGACGTCGGCATCGGCGGCCCAACTGCGGAAATCGTCGGGCAGCTGCTGCGCAGGCTCGGTGAGCGTGGCCAGGTCATGACCGTCACGCATTTGCCGCAGGTCGCCGCGCAGGGGCATCAGCATCTGTTCGTGCACAAGGTTCGCGAGGAAGACGTGACGCGCACCGCCGTTTCCAAACTGAGCAAGAGTGAGCGCGTAGAAGAAGTGGCGAGGATGCTGGGAGGGATCGACCTGACCAAGGAGTCCCTGGCCCACGCGAAAAAGATGGTGATTACCGCCAAATCCTGAAAACAGCGTGCCTGAACCAAAAAAGGCGACCCGAGGGTCGCCTTTTTTGTGTATCCGAAAAAGACTCAGTCCAGCTTCTCTTTCTTGCGTACGTAAAGCACCAGATTGTGATCCACCAGCTCGAAACCGTGCTTGGTCACAATGGCTTTTTGCAGTTTCTCGATTTCTTCGTCGAAGAACTCGATCACCTCACCGGACTCCACGTTGACCATATGGTCGTGGTGGCCTCCATCGGCAAGCTCAAACACGGCATGACCGCCGTCGAAGTTGTGGCGAACCACCAACCCGGCTGCTTCGAACTGAGTCAAAACACGGTAAACCGTTGCCAGACCGACGTCTTCGTTGGCCTCCATAAGTGCCTTGTAGACGTCCTCCGCGCTCATGTGGCGCTGCTCTGCAGAATCGAGCATTTGAAGGATCTTGACCCGTGGCAGGGTCACTTTAAGTCCAGCTTTGCGTAGTTCGCTATTTTCAACCATGGTCAGCTTTCTCGCAGACGCTGCTTCGCAGCTTCTCTTAATGCAGGTATGATCGGGGTTTACGTTGTCCCAGCCAAGATAGTGGAAGTCGCCCACCGATGCAAAACACCAAGCTCTTGCTAACCAGTTTCACCTTCGTGGGACTGCTCGCACTCGCCGGTTGTTCATTCCCCGGGGTTTATAAAATCGACATCCAACAGGGCAATGTCGTCACGCAGGACATGATAGACCAGTTACGGCCCGGAATGACCCGTCGGCAAGTAAGGTTTATCATGGGCAATCCCCTGTTGGCCGATACCTTCCACCCTGATCGCTGGGACTACCTGTACAGCCTGCAGCCCGGTGGCGGTGAACGCCAACAGGAACGCATCAGCCTGATCTTCAATGGTAACGATCAGCTGGCGAGCCTGTCCGGTGACTTCAAACCGGGCGTGAGCCGCGACGAAGCCATCCTTGGCAAGAGCAGCGATACGACGACTACCCCCGAAAACAAAGGGGAACAGCAGCCGAAGGAAGAGCCGCCAAAACCTGGCTCCCTGCTCGAGCAGATCCAGAACGACGTCGACAAGGTCGAAACCGTTCCGGTCCCGACTCAGGAACCGCTGGATACCAATCCACGCTGATCCTCGCGGGCTGCCAAAAGCAGCTGCAAAAAAAACCCGGCAATGCCGGGCTTTTTTATGCCTCTCAATCGAGCCGAGGAAAAAGTTAAATCGGTTTTTGCGCTTTTTTCGCTTTGGCCGCCTTCTCCGCGCGCAATCGCCGCACTTCTTTGGGATCCACCAAAAGCGGGCGGTAAATTTCGACCCGATCGCCCTCTTCCACTCGACGCACTGAGGGATCGGGGATCACCTTGCCAAATATCCCAAGCGCACATTGATCGAGCTGGACATCCGCGAAGCGCTCAGCGATGCCGGAGGCCGTCACGGCGCCCGACACCGTAGTACCCGCGGGCACCTCAATCTTGAGCAGCTCCTGACGATCAACAGCGGCGTACACCACCTCGACGTTGATCATCACCTCAGACATGCAACTCTTTAGCGCGCTGGCAGAACGCATCAACCAAGGTGTTGGCTGCCTGATTGAACAACGGGCCCAGCGTGGCACGCACGATGGAGCCGGAATAATCGAAGGACAGATCCAGGCTGATCTTGCAGGCCTTCTCGCCCAGCGCCTTGAAAGTCCAGATGCCATGCAGTTGACTGAACGGCCCCTCTTCCAAATTCATCTCGATCATCTGCCCAGGCGTCAGCGTGTTGCGTGTCACGAAATGCTGACTCAGACCACCTTTGGCCACCTCGACGCGAGCGCGCATCATCGTATCGCTCTGCTCCAGCACCGTGGCGCCGGAGCACCAGGGCAGGAACTCGGAGTAACGAGCCACGTCGTTGACCAGGTCGTACAGCGCCTGAGCGGGATACGGCAACAGGGCCGAACGTTGAATATGCGTAGTCATGTCAGCGTCATTTCCAAAGCTGAGCGGCAAACACAATCAGAATGCCGATCGGCGCCACATAGCGCATCAAAAAAAACGTTAGAGCGAACAGAACCGGACTGCGTACCGACAACTCGTCGCGCACGGCTTCACGGCCCATCACCCAACCCGCGAAAATCACAAAGCACAATCCACCCAGCGGCAGCATGATCCGCGACGTGAAGAAATCGATCACGCCGAAGAAATCCAGGCCAGCCGTCGCGCCCCACTGGTAGAGATGAAACGCGCCGCCTTCGTTCACGAAAAATTTGGCCTGCTTCCAGATGTTGAACGAGAACACCGTTCCCAGCCCCACAAACCAGCAGATGAACGACAGCCAGAAGGTCACCCAGCCACGACGCACCTTGGTGCGCTCTACCAGGTAGGCAACCATCGGCTCCAGGAGCGAGATCGCCGAACTCCACGCCGCCACGGCGACGAGGATGAAGAAGACCACGCCCATGACCGTGCCGAACGCTACGTTACCAAACGCGTAAGGCAAGGTGACAAACATCAGGCCCGGGCCTTCACTCGGATTCAGACCTGCCGCAAACACAATCGGAAACAATGCCAGACCGGCCAGCAACGAAACAAAGGTATCCAGCAGCGCCACACCGACAACCGTCGCGCTAATCGAAGCCTCTTTGGTCATGTAGGCGCCATAAATCATGATCGAACCGACACCGACGCTCAGCGAAAAGAACGCGTGCCCCATGGCAGGCAGCAACCCGTCGAGGAGCTTCTCAGGCGTGAAGTCGAACATGAAATGCACGCCTTCCATGAAGTGCCCGGTGGTCAGGCTGTAGCCCAGCAGAATCACCATCAGCACGAACAGCAGCGGCATCAGGATTCGCAGGCTGCGCTCAAGACCGGCATTGACGCCCTTGGCGATGGTGATTGCCGACAGCAGCATGAACAGCGTGTGCCATGCCACCAGACGCCACGGGTCGGCGATCAACTCGCCGAAGAACGCCCCTACGCCATCGGGCGTGACGGCCTGAAAATCACCCTTCCCGACATCGATGATGTATTCGAGCGACCAGCCACCGACGACGCTATAAAAAGAAAGAATCAGCAGCGCGGTGATCATTCCGGCAAATGCGCCCCACGACCATTTGCTCGAATGCCCCACCTCCAGCGCCAGCACCTTCAGGGCATTGGCCGGACTTTGGCGGGCACGACGGCCGATCAGGGTTTCGGCCATCATCACCGGAATGCCGATCAACGCGATGCACGCCAGGAACACCAGCACGAACGCACCGCCGCCATAGACGCCGACCATGTAGGGGAATTTCCATATGCTTCCCAACCCCACGGCCGAGCCGGTGGCAGCCAGGATAAACACCCAGCGGCTCGCCCAGCTGCCGTGAACCGAAACCTTGTCCGTCGACATCGTTGACACGTCCAACACGCAAAAAAGATCGGGCATTGTCCGGGATTCACTCAACGTGCTCAAGCACACTGCTTCACGTTGCCGAGCCCATAGCCGAGAGCACCGTTGATCCCTATAATGCGTCGCCTATGGCTAAGCTCAAGAAACATCCCACAGGGACCATCGCGCAAAATAAAAAGGCGCGTCACGATTACTTCATCGAACACAAGTTCGAGGCCGGTCTGGTCCTGGCCGGTTGGGAAGTAAAAAGCCTGCGTGCCAACAAGGTGCAGCTGGTGGACAGTTACGTGCTGCTCAAGGACGGTGAGGCCTGGCTGATGGGTAGCCACATCACGCCGTTGACGACAGCCAGTACCCACGTCATCGCTGACCCGACACGCACCCGTAAACTGCTGCTCAACAAGCGCGAGCTGGAAAGGCTCAACGCCGCCGTTGCGCAAAAAGGGTACACCGCGGTCGCCCTTGCCCTTTACTGGAAAGCGCACTTGATCAAGTGCGAAATCGCTCTGGGTAAAGGCAAGAAGGAATACGACAAGCGTGATACCGAGCGCGAACGCGACTCCAATCGCGAGCTGCAACGCGCTGTGCGGAACAAAGGCAAGGAAGACTGATTCTTTCGAAGGCGTGGCGATGCGCGCCTGACGGACACAGATCAACTGTGGGAGCGAATTTATTCGCGAATGGCCAGTACAGGCGGCAACTGTCTAGCGCCTCGCAGATTTTTCGCGAATGAATTCGCTCCCACAGGTTTCAGTTCACCGCAGGCATTTGCGTCAAATCCCGTTACGCCGTTCGGCCCGCGCCGTGCGCTGCACCTGCTGACGCACCTCTTCCAGCACTTCCTGCACGTACAACAGATGTCGACTGGACACTTCCCGGGCATCGTCCGCCCGACCTTCGATAATCGCCAGATACAGCTCACGGTGCTGACTGATCAGCATGTCGCGCGTCTCGGAGCGTTGTTTGTACATACCGCCGATGTTGGTCACGACATTGCGCCGCAACAGATCGAACAGCCCGCGAATGGTGTGCAGCAGCACCGCGTTGTGGCTGGCTTCGGCAATCGCCAGGTGGAAATTCGCATCGGCCGCGCCCTCCTCCGCACGACTCACCTCATCGACCCGCGCGTAGCAATCCTGCAAGGCGTCAAAGGCCTCGCGCAGCCGTGCACGGTCGACGTCCGTCGCGCGGATCGCGGCGTAGTAAGCACAGGACGCTTCGAGGGTGTGCCGAAACTCCAGCAGGTCGCGTTGCGCATCGGAGCTGCTTTCCAAAAGGTGCAGCAACGGATCGCTGAAGGTAGACCCCAGACTTTCCACCACATAATTGCCGCCACCCTGACGACTGATCAGCAACCCTTTGGCAGTGAGCTTCTGAATCGCTTCACGCAGGGACGGGCGCGACACACCGAACTGCTCGGCCAGCGTACGCTCCGCCGGCAGACGTTCACCCGCCCGCAGCGTGCCTTCGAGAATCATCCTCTCGAGCTGTTCGACAATATCGTCTGACAAACGGCGCTGACGCACCTGATCGAAGCCCATCCCCTTTCTCCACATCCTCAGCTGCCCCGTCCGACACGACTGCGGGGGGCGATTATTCTCGCTGATTGTGATCAGACATTCACCCAGCAGATGTAGGACAAATCTCCGATTCAGGCGAAAACCCAGATAAGTGCTACAAAAGTTCTAACGGCTTAAATTGACACACCAATGCCAAGGCTTTTAACCTAGCGACAAGACATTGTAAATTGGTATTACCAATTTATGAATGCCGGCGACTAGTGGTCATCCTCCACGACACGCCGCAAGCAATTCGCGACGGCGGAACGCTTGAGCTGGTGAGCTGTGCGACTTCGTTCGTCAGCACCGGCAGGACGACAGACATGCAGTTGTCCCCTGCAGGAGCAGCGCACGTACGACATGGACACCGGGCCTAACCAACAACAATTAGGGGCCTCATACATGCAAACCTGGCAACAGCTCTACACACCTCTCGGCAGCCTGGGCCTATCGGCACTCGCTGCAGTCGTTCCCATCGTGTTCTTCTTCCTCGCCCTGGCCGTATTCCGGCTCAAAGGCCATGTTGCAGGCGCCATCACCCTGTTGCTTGCCGTCCTGATCGCGATCTTCGCGTTTCAGATGCCTGCGGACATGGCGGTTGCTTCGGCGGCCTATGGATTCCTTTACGGCTTGTGGCCAATTGCGTGGATCATCGTTGCGGCGGTGTTCCTCTACAAACTGACGGTCAAGAGCGGCCAGTTCGAGATCATCCGCAGCTCGGTCATGTCGATCACTGACGACCAACGCATACAGGTCTTGCTGATTGGATTCTGCTTCGGCGCCTTCCTGGAAGGTGCGGCAGGCTTCGGTGCGCCGGTCGCGATCACGGCAGCCTTGTTGGTAGGCCTGGGGTTGAACCCCCTGTACGCAGCAGGCTTGTGCCTGATCGCCAACACCGCGCCAGTCGCGTTCGGCGCACTGGGAATTCCGATCATCGTCGCTGGCCAGGTCTCTGGCATCGACGCATTCAAGATCGGCGCAATGGCGGGCCGTCAACTGCCGCTGCTGTCGGTCTTCGTGCCGTTCTGGCTGATGTTCATGATGGACGGCGTGAAAGGCGTGAAGGAAACCTGGCCCGCCGCGCTGGTGGCTGGCGGCAGCTTCGCCGTCGTGCAATTCCTGACCTCCAACTACATTGGCCCGGAACTGCCTGACATTACCTCGGCATTGGTCAGCCTCGTGTCCCTGACCTTCTTCCTGAAAGTCTGGCAACCCGCCCGCGCAACCGACGCGCAAGTGGCGAGCGCAGGTGGCGGTGCAGTCGTGATGGGCGGCGGTCCTGGCGGCTTCGGTCAGCCACGCACCACCAAAAAATCCCCGTACTCCGCCGGCGTCATCCTCAAGGCCTGGTCACCGTTCCTGATTCTGACCGTCATCGTAACGATCTGGACCTTGAAGCCGTTCAAGGCCCTCTTCGCTGCAGGTGGTCCACTGGCCTCGCTGACCATGAACTTCCCGGTTCCACACCTGGATCAACTGGTCATGAAAGGCGCACCGATCGTTGCAACAGCGACGGCCATGCCTGCTGTGTACAAGTTCGACCTGCTGGCAGCCTCCGGCAGCGCCATTCTGATCTCGGCGATTCTGGCGATGATCGTGCTGCGAATCGGCGTCAAAACTGGTCTTACCACTTTTAAAGAGACCCTGTTCGAACTGCGCTGGGCCATCGTGTCCATCGGCATGGTGCTGGCCTTCGCCTTCGTCATGAACTACTCGGGCATGTCCTCGACACTGGCGTTGGTTCTGGCCGGTACGGGTTCAGCATTCCCGTTCTTCTCGCCCTTCCTTGGCTGGCTCGGTGTGTTCCTGACCGGTTCCGACACCTCGTCCAACGCCTTGTTCGGCTCGCTGCAAGCGACCACCGCGCACCAGTTGGGCGTCAGTGACGTGCTGATGGTTGCCGCCAACTCCAGCGGCGGCGTGACCGGCAAGATGATCTCCCCGCAATCGATCGCCGTGGCTTGCGCCGCGACCGGTCTGGTCGGCAAGGAATCGGACCTGTTCCGCTTCACGCTCAAGCACAGCATCTTCTTCGCGGCCATCGTGGGCTGCATCACCTACGTCCAGGCGTACTGGCTGACCGGCATGCTGGTTCATTAACGAGACGAGCGCCGGGTGTGCTCACGCGCACCCGGCGTTGCCCCGCTCACTCAATGTTGCGAGACCCCATGATCATTTCTGCCTCCACCGATTATCGTGCCGCTGCGCAACGCAAGCTGCCTCCGTTTCTCTTTCATTACGCCGACGGTGGCGCGTACGCCGAACACACCCTGCGCCACAACGTCTCGGACCTGTCCGAAATCGCCTTGCGCCAGCGCGTGCTGAAGAACATGTCCGAGCTCAGCCTTGAAACCCGGCTGTTCGATGAAACCCTGAGCATGCCCGTGATACTGGCGCCGGTCGGTCTGTGCGGCATGTACGCTCGCCGTGGCGAAGTGCAGGCGGCTCGCGCTGCGGCGTCCAAAGGGATTCCCTTCACGCTGTCGACCGTCTCGCTCTGCCCGATCGAAGAAGTCGCCCCGGCCATCGACCGGCCGATGTGGTTCCAGCTTTACGTCCTCAAGGATCGCGGCTTCATGCGCAATGCTTTGGAGCGCGCCAAAGCCGCCGGGGTCAAGACGCTGGTGTTCACCGTCGACATGCCGGTGCCTGGCGCCCGCTATCGCGACCTGCACTCCGGCATGAGCGGCAAAAACGGCCCGATCCGCCGTGTCCTGCAGGCCATGACCCATCCACAATGGGCCTGGGATGTGGGCGTGAACGGCCGCCCGCACGATCTGGGCAACGTGTCGGCCTACCGCGGCAACCCCACCGGCCTGACGGATTACATCGCCTGGCTCGGTAACAATTTCGATCCTTCGATTTCCTGGAAAGACCTGGAATGGATTCGCGAATTCTGGGACGGCCCGATGATCATCAAAGGCATCCTTGACCCCGAAGACGCCCGCGACGCCGTGAAATTCGGCGCGGACGGCATCGTTGTCTCCAACCACGGCGGCCGCCAGCTCGACGGCGTGCTGTCCAGCGCCCGTGCCTTGCCCGCCATCGCCGACGCCGTAAAAGGCGAGATCAAGATCCTCGCCGACTCCGGCATTCGCAGCGGCCTGGACGTGGTGCGCATGATTGCCATGGGCGCCGACGCCGTGCTGATCGGCCGCGCGTTCATTTACGCCCTCGCCACCCACGGCGAAGCAGGCGTGAAGCATTTGCTCGAACTGTTCGAAAAGGAAATGCGCGTAGCCATGGTGCTGACAGGCGCCAAATCCGTCAGCGAAATCACCCGCGACTCACTGGTTCGCGAGCTCGGCGCCTGAGCGCACGCTGTAGAAAACGCACGCGGCACGCCAGATGCCGCGGCGCCATGAAGATGACCCCGTGAGGAAGACCGTATGAGCCTGCCCGCCTCGTTTCTGGACGATGTGAAGCGCCTGATTCCTGCCGACCGCCGTTTCGACGACCCGCTGTCGACGCTCGCCTTCGGCACCGACGCCAGCTTTTACCGGCTGATCCCCAAACTGGTGATCCGCGTCGAATCCGAAGAGGAAGTGGTCACGCTGCTCAAGCTGGCGCAAGTCGACCGGGTTCCCGTGACGTTTCGTGCGGCGGGGACCAGCCTCTCGGGCCAGGCCATCAGCGACTCGGTGCTGATCGTCCTCGGCGATAACTGGAACGGGCGCGAAGTCCGTCGCGAAGGCGAACAGATTCGCCTGCAACCAGGCGTGATCGGCGCACAGGCCAATGCCTGGCTGGCACCGTTCGGACGCAAGATCGGACCTGACCCGGCCTCCATCAACGCCGCGAAGATTGGCGGGATCGTCGCCAACAACTCCAGCGGCATGTGCTGCGGCACGGCGCAAAACACGTATCACACGCTGGCAGGCATTCGCCTGGTGCTGGCCGACGGCACACGCATCGACACCGAAGACGCCCAGAGCGTCGCCGCGTTCCGCGCCAGTCACCGCACGCTGCTCGAGCGTCTGCGTGAGCTGGGTCGCGAGACCCGCGCCAACCCCGAACTCGCCGCAAAGATTCGCCACAAATACCGCCTGAAAAACACCACCGGTTTGTCTCTGAACGCCCTGGTCGACTTTGAAGAGCCGCTGGATATCCTCAGCCATTTGCTGGTCGGTTCCGAAGGCACCCTTGGGTTCATCAGCGCAGTGACCTACGACACTGTGCTCGATCACCCGAACAAGGCCTCCGCGCTGATTGTGTTTCCAGATGTGGAAACCTGCTGCAACGCCGTCACCGTGCTGAAAACCCAGCCGGTCTCTGCCGTCGAACTGCTCGACCGCCGTAGCATGCGCTCGGTGCAGAACAAACCGGGCATGCCCGTCTTCGTACGAGAGCTGTCGGAAAACGCCTGCGCGCTGCTGATCGAAGCCCGGGCGGCCACGCAGCCTCTGCTGCACGAACAACTGGCGCAGATCATGGCGTCGATCGCGCACTTCCCGGTGGAAAAGCAGGTGGACTTCACTGAAGACCCCGCTGAAAACGCGCGGCTGTGGGCCATCCGCAAAGACACATTCCCCGCCGTCGGCGCCGTGCGCGAAACCGGCACCACGGTAATCATCGAGGACGTCACCTTTCCCGTCGAACAACTGGCGATTGGCGTGCGACGTCTGATCGAGCTGTTCGAAAAGCATCACTACGACGAAGCCATCCTGTTCGGCCACGCACTGGAGGGCAATCTGCACTTCGTCTTCACCCAAGGCTTCAACGACCCCGAAGAAATCGCCCGCTACTCGGCCTTCATGGACGATGTAACACAACTGGTTGCCGTGGAATTCAACGGTTCGCTCAAGGCTGAACACGGCACCGGGCGCAACATGGCGCCGTTCGTGGAGCTCGAGTGGGGCAGTGACGCCTATCAATTGATGTGGCAACTCAAGCGCGTGCTCGACCCCAACGGCATCCTCAACCCTGACGTGGTGCTCAGTGAAGACCCGCAGATCCACCTCAAGCACCTCAAGCCGATGCCGGCTGCCGACGCCATCGTCGACAAATGCATCGAATGCGGTTTCTGTGAGCCGGTTTGCCCGTCCAAAGGGCTGACCCTGAGCCCGCGCCAGCGCATCGTGATATGGCGCGACATCCAGGCCAAAAAACGAGCCGGCACCGACACCACCGACCTTGAGCGTGATTATCACTACCAGGGCATCGAGACCTGCGCCGCCACCGGGTTGTGCGCACAGCGGTGCCCAGTCGGTATCAACACCGGGGAGCTGGTGAAAAAGCTGCGGGGACAAGAAGCCACGCACGGCACGACCGCCGACTGGCTGGCGCATCACTTCACAACGGCGCTCAAAGGCGCGCGCTTTACCCTGCATGCCGCGAACGGCGCCCGCATGTTGTTGGGTGCGCCGAGACTGGCGAAGATTTCCGCTGCGCTGACCAAGGCCTCTTCGGGTCGTGTCCCGCTGTGGACACCCGCCATGCCCCAGCCGGAAAACGCCATTCGCTTCAATCCACCGGTCGACGATCAACGCCCGCGTGTGGTCTACCTCGCCGCATGTGTCTCACGGGTCATGGGCCCGGCAGCCGCGGATCACGAACAGATGTCCCTGATGGACAAAACCCGTGGCCTGCTGGAAAAAGCCGGTTACCAAGTGGTGTTCCCCGATGATCAGGACAGCCTGTGCTGCGGCCAGCCTTTCGCCTCCAAAGGTTACGCAGCGCAAGCCGAAGAGAAGCGTCAGCAACTGCTGGCGGCGCTGACCAAAGCCAGTCGCGGAGGCCTCGACCCGATCTACTGCGACACCAGTCCCTGCACGCTTCGACTGGTCCAGGACCTGAAGGACACCCGCCTCGACCTCTACGATCCGGTGCGTTTCATCCGCACACATCTGCTCGACAAACTGGTGTTCACACCTCAGCAGGAAGCCATCGCGGTTCACGTCACGTGCAGCACTCAACACCTCGGCGAAAGCCAGGCGCTGATCGAACTGGCGCGGCTGTGCAGCGTCAACGTCGTGATTCCCGAAGGCATCCATTGCTGTGGGTTCGCAGGCGACAAAGGCTTCACCACGCCCGAGCTCAATGCCCACTCGTTACGCACCTTGAAGGATGCCGTGCAGTACTGCAGCGAGGGCATCTCCACCAGCCGCACCTGTGAAATCGGCCTGACACAACACGGCGAAATCGACTACCACGGGCTCGTGTACCTCGTTGACCGCGTGACCCGGCCAAGAACCGCTTGATGCATTCATATGGAGCGATTTTCGCTCCATATGAATGAAACATCCTGCAACATGGCTTTTTCACACCACCTCAAAAATAAATAGAACCCCTGCGTTTGAGGGCAGTCCATCTCTTTAAGCGCCACAACATGGGACGCTTATTCCTCTATCTCGGACATCGGCCACTGTTAACCGGCCATACCGAGTCCCCAGGCTTAAGGAGATACACATGAAACGCACAGCACTGACTGGTTTGTTTCTGACCGCTGCACTGATGGGTTCCCCGGTATTCGCTGCTGATGACCTGTGCGGTGCCAACCTGCAGGCCCTGAAGGACGCCCATACGTCGACCAGCACCAACCTGAGTGCCGACAGCAAGGCTGACCTGGAAAAAACGATTGATGCAGCGAAGAAGGCTCAGGCCGCGGGCGATGACAAAAAATGCATCGAGCTGACCACCAAAGAAATGACTGACCTGAAAACCGGCGGCGACGGTTCGGACGGCGGCGCAGCCAAGTAACGCTCGGGCTGGGCCGGCCGTGAGTCGGCCCGCCGATCTGCGAAAGGCTCAAGGTGACGTATCCCGTTGATTCGGGTACACTCCGCGGCCTGACTGCTAGAGCAGCAGAATTGGGGCCGATTAGGATTCGACGCCGGTGATGAAACTCTAGGGGCATGCCGACTTGGTAACAGAAGTCGTAAATCCACTGTTGCAACTTTCTATAGTTGCCAATGACGAAACCTACGGGGAACAAGCTCTCGCTGCGTAAGCGGCGCTAGCCTTCCTTCTGGTAGCTTCGGCTCCAGCAATCATCAGGGGATGCCTGTAAACCCAAAATGATTGTCATACAGAACAGGATCGCCGTGCAGTACGCTGTGGACGAATCGGCTAAAACTTACACAGCTCGCCCAAAGCACCCTGCCCGTCGGGTCGCTGAGGGTTAACTTAATAGACACGGCTAAGCATGTAGTCCCGACAGCGGAGTACTGGCGGACGGGGGTTCAAATCCCCCCGGCTCCACCAAACAAATGAAAGACGTCCTCGGACGTCTTTTTTTGTGCCTGCGATCCGGAAAATACGCGGCTTCCAGCGCTTTTGCGGTTTTTTGAGAGTTTTTGAGTTCCGGCCGTTCGGGTATTCCAACCAGGCGCCTCTGGACTATCGGGCTGAGCGGATGACGTAGCGTTGTCCTCACAGCATCCCGGTGAGCGGTCTGGCCACGTACGGCCAAATCAGAGCCAGGAACGTATTGCCGATCCGCTGAGTACGAATCCGGTTTCAGCCATGGAGGTATCAATAACACCCTTCATTCGGAACGCGCGACGCACAATTGCGCTTGGCGAGGCTGGGTTGGACATACCGTTCAAACCCAGCCCGCGCAATTTTGGAACAAGGAAGGTCCTTATGCAGGCACGTAAAAATAGCTCAACGGTACCAACCGTTTAGTCTCAGGATCAGTGGCTGGATAGTGCGCCATCAAGGTACGAGCCAGCTCATCTAGCGTCCACATGGTGAGATGCACATTGGCCCTCTCACCCTCGTAGAGCGCCTCTTTAGTGAATCCGCCAGTACTGACATACAGCCCGCGATCATCCTTGTGCCTACCGCCCAAAAAGCTACGGATTTCATTACTCCCCATCCGAGCGTTTCGATGTTTAACCTCCACCACAATCCGTGGTGGCTCAAATCCAAAACCGTCGGGGGAAGCAATTATGTCTTTACCCCGATCAGCACCTGCTGGGGAAACGAGAGTCTTGTAGCCCATTGCTCGCAAGATCCCAGCTACCAATTCCTGCATTTCAGCCCAATCCAGACTGTTGATTTGGTCCTTAATTCGCTCGAATGCGATCTCTTGAACGCCCTTCAGAGGGTCTTCTAGGGCTTCTGGATCTTCAATCAGATCTTTCGGCGCAGCGCAGACGTCTTTACCAGTAGCCAGGGCCAGCAATTCCTTCTGAGCATCCTCCGCAACATTAAATACGGTTAACGTAGATCCCAGACTGTTCCTACTCGCGCCGGTGAGCTTGTCGCGATCAACCTCCTGCGGGTACCACTCAACTGATCTGGTCAGAGACATCCCATCATCTGCCAGATCGAGGCGAAGCTGGCACGCTCCAGTGAAACGACCGACCAGGTAGGTCCGGTTCGCAGGAGAGTAAGTAACGACCGTATCACCAATGCTGATTTCGTTAACGAAACGGAATACCTGTGACGCACCTGATACGGCACTCGCGTCCTTTATCCCTGGCTGGAGGTCTTTATAGGCCTGAATTAATGCCTTCCGAGAAACACCTGGCTTGGCCTCAAGCGCCAATTGAGCCCAACCAATTGCTGCGATATTGCGATCTCTAAAATCGTCATAGAGACGGCCGCCGTCACCTCGGATCATCCACATCGCTGGCATGCTGACACTCACTATTCCCATAATTCGAGGCAAGACTGTAGCAATGGTGATCGCCTGTGTGAACGAAAAGCACGACATTGCTACATCACGTGATTGGGGCTAACAGGTCCGATGTCGACAGCTTCATACGGTGGTTCTCCCAATGGCGATTGGATCCGGAAGCTCGTCCGCCTCCCGCCCGTGATGGATGCTCTCTAACCTAATAGCCCTACTGTGCCAGCTACACCGTACTCCGTTGCCCTGCAACAACCTATCCGCGTGGCCGATTCTTGCGCCAACTTGCGCCCGTCTAAGAGACGGGCTCTCCTGACACTGCTGCGGCCCTAATCGCACATGGCTTTGCGGCAATCCCCCCCCGTGACAAACGCCGATGTCACCAGCAACAGCGCTGTAGATGATGGTGCCGCAGACCACGGAATGGACTGCACCTGACTGACAGTCAGGCATGCCCCAGTCATCGCATTGCTGCGTTCACCCGACTCAGGATCTTCAGGCGTTGGTTTAGTCAGCCAGCACTGCCTCCACCCGCCCACCGGCAACGGTGTTAAGGAGGCCAGATCATGAGATGCCCTTGCTCCCGGTCGTAAGGAGCCGCCAGTCCCGCGTAGTGGACATTCCCCACAGGTCGCAGGGGCCTTGATCCCTGATAACACTCAGCATTCTTGGCGGGATGACGTGGGGCGAGGATCGGAGAGCGGAAGAAGAGGTGGGCGATATGGCACTGGTGGGTAGACGCGATGGCCGCAATTTCGGTTACGGCAGGCAATTGAGCTACGCAGGGCCGCAGGCGCTAAAAGACATGTTCGGCGGCGGCCACTACGGCACAGTCAAGGCTCACTGTAATCGCTGGTTGGCATTCGTTAAGTGGGGCCGCTCAGAACAGGGGCCGGGTATCAATGATGCGCGGCAGATTGATCGGAAGGTGTTGGCCGACTATGCGGCGTATCTGCGCGACATGGTTAGGCGCGGTGATCTCGCCATTAGCACCGCACAAAATCGGCTATCCAGCGTTAACAGGACCATGGCAGCGCTTCGCGGTGATCAGTACGTGAAGTTACCAAGCCCGAGCAAGGCGTTGGGTATGCAGCGCATCGGGGTTCGACACTCGGTGCCTCAAGGCCAAGACCGCGAACAGGTTAAACAGATCGTTGACGCGCTTTGCAGCCGTCACCAGTTACGAGCCGCTGCGATCGTTCTGTTGGCGCGAACCACCGGCATGCGATTGCGTAAGGCCATCTTGGCTGATCTGCCACGGCTAAGCCGTGAGGCTAACGAACTAGGCAGGATTAACATTCAGGATGGCACCAAAGGCGGCCGCGCCGGAGCCTCGGCCCCACGTTGGATTAAGGTGGATGACCATATTCGTGGCGCACTTGGATTTGCATTGCAAATATCTTCCGCGGACATACGCAACCTGATTGCTCCAAACGAGAGCTATCTGAACGTCTTGCAGCACATCGCCCGGTCAGCGAGAGAGGTCCTGAAAGCACAAGGCCTCAAAGGCTTTCATGAATTGCGGGCTGCGTTTGCGTGTGAGCGCTACGAGCAGATCACTCTGCACCGTGCGCCTATTAACGGCGGTAATTGCTATTCCGTAGATCGGTGCCTTGATCTTGAGGCTCGCATACAGATCAGCTATGAGCTGGGACATGGCCGCATCGAAGTCGTCGCGGCATACATTGGTGGGCGGGTATGACCAACGCGTTTGATATGAAGTTGTTTTTGGGTGGCGTGCTGACTGGGTCACATGCGACGAGGGAGCGACATTTGCAACAGGCGAAGATTATCCAATCTGAAATCGCAAAGCGCTGGCAGCGAGCAAATCCTTGGGCCTGGCAGCGGAAGCATTTGGTATGGTTTCTCGAACACTTCCTCACCTGTCGCAGTGAGGCAACCCGATATTACTATTTGCTCACTATCCGACTGCTCGCGCGACGCCTGGAGAGGTCATGGGTTTTTAAACGTTGAGCCGAACTTCCGTTCCTAATTATCGCTAATCACCACCTCCGCCTCGGACAATCACCGCCTCGACGCAGCTACAAGCAATTTCCTTAGTGCTGATAAAACCATGACTTTTCAGGGCCGCCCCGGCCTTGCGTAAGTAGCAATGTAGCGCCGGATACGAGAGTGAGACCTCGATCTCGGCCGGTAACTGATCACGCCGGATCGGGGCTTACAATTACACACGCACCACGCTTCGTCTGGCATTATGCCTTTATAGCGCCACCACTCTCGGGATGGCTGGTGACGAACTCAAGGGACGGAACATGGCAGAGAACAGCAACTTCGCCTTTTTCAAAGAACACGATCCGGTTTTTTTCCAGCTTGCCAATGCGGCCGAGCGAGTATTTTCCAGCGACCCCAACACGACGCTGATCAAACTGCGCCAGTTGGGCGAAGCGCTCGCCCAGGATCTGGCGGTAAGAGCAGGCATTGAGTTCGACGCCACCACTTCCCAAGCTGATCTGCTGTTCCGCCTGAGTCGTGAAATCCAGCTCGACGGTAACATCCGTAACCTATTCCATACGCTGCGCATCGAAGGCAATAAGGCTACCCATGAATTCCGCACCCAGCATCGTGAGGCACTGGACGGGCTGAGGGTCGCCCGCGCCTTGGCGATCTGGTATCACCAGTCATTTGGCACGGGCGGCAACACCTTCAAGCCTGGGCCTTTCATGGTTCCGGCCGATCCGAGTGAGCCTCTACGTGAGCTGCAGGGGCAGATCGAAAAACTTCGCGCAGAGCTGGGCGACAGTCGCCAGCAATTGGAGAACAACCACCAATTAGCCGAGCTACTGGCGCAAGAAAAGCATGAGCAAGCCAGTCTAGTTGGGCAGATGAACGAGGAAGCCCGCGTCTACGAGCAGATTGCCCTTGAACGCGAGGCTGAACTATCGAAGGCCCGAGTCGATTTCGAGGCGCGGCTGAAAGTGCTGCAACAACAGCTTGAAGATCAGCCGCAAGCTGCCCAGCAGGTCACGCGTAAAACTCAGCAGGCAAGTAGCCAGTTCGACCTCAATGAAGACCTCACCCGTATTCTCATCGATCAACAGTTGAACGATGCCGGCTGGGAAGCCGATTCGCTCGATCTTACCTACAGCAAGGGCGCTCGGCCCGAAAAGGGCAAGAACAAGGCCATCGCCGAATGGCCAACCAGCAAGCCGAAAGAAAACGCTGATTACGTGCTGTTCGCCGGCCTAATCCCAGTCGCCATCGTCGAAGCCAAGCGCAAGCGTGTCAACATAGCGGACCGCATTCCCCAAGCCGAGCGCTATTCACGCCAACTGATCGTTACCGACAATCTGCAGCCGGCCGGGCAGAACACGGGCTGGGCGGATGGCCAGGGCGGCCACTTCAAAGTCCCGTTTGCCTTTGCCTGCAATGGCCGGCCCTTCATTAAGCAGCTCGCTGAGCTGTCTGGCATCTGGTTTCGTGACTTGCGCAGTACGGCCAACCTGCGCCGGCCGCTACAGGACTTCCACACGCCGGGCGGCCTACTCGACCTGCTCAAACGAAGCCGTGAGGACGCTGAGGCGAAACTACAGCAGGAAGGGTTCGCCTATCTCAAGCTGCGTGATTATCAAGAAAACGCCATCCGCGCCGTCGAACAGGCCCTAGCCGCCAATCGCCGCAACTGTCTGCTGGCCATGGCGACCGGAACCGGCAAAACGCGCACTATCATTGGCTTGATGTACCGCCTGCTGAAGGCCGAGCGCTTTCGCCGTATTCTTTTCCTGGTCGATCGCAGCGCCTTGGGGGAACAGGCCATCGAAGCCTTCAATGAGGCGACGCTGGAACAGAACCACACGCTGGCGCAGATCTACGATGTCAAAGAACTAGGTGACATGGCTGCCGAAGCTGAAACACGGGTTCAGGTCGCCACTGTGCAGGCCATGGTCAAGCGCATCTTCCAGTCGGACACTCCGCCACCCATCGATGCCTTCGACTGCATCATCGTCGACGAAGCCCACCGCGGTTATACCCTCGATCAGGAAATGACTGAAGGCGAGCTGGCAGTGCGCGACTTCAACCAGTATCTATCGCAGTATCGTCGCGTGCTCGACTATTTCGACGCCTGCCGCGTCGGGCTCACCGCTACCCCAGCCAAGCACACCAGCGAGGTCTTCGGGGCTCCGATATACACCTACAGCTATCGTGAGGCCGTTGCTGACGACTGGCTGATTGATCACGAACCTCCAATCCGCTACCAGACCCTGCTGAGCCAGAATGGCATCCACTTTGCCAAGGGCGAGAGTGTCAGCGTCATCGATACGAGCACCGGCGAGGTAGATGTCGCCGAGCTCGAGGACGAGCTCGACTTCGAAATTGAGTCCTTCAATCGCCGCGTGATTACGCCCGGTTTCGACAAGGTCATCTGCGAGCAACTGGCACAAGAGCTCGACCCGTCGGGCGACGAAAAAACGATGATCTTTTGCGTTCACCAAGCCCATGCCGAGCGAGTCAAAAACCTTCTCGACGGAGCCTTCAAGGACGTCCACGGCGAGGATTACAACCAGGCAGCCGTACAGATCATCACCGGGCAAAGTGACAAGGTTAAACAACTGATCCGCCAGTACAAGAACGAGCGCTACCCAAGCATTGCCATCACGGTCGACCTGTTGACCACCGGTATCGACGTACCACGCATTTGCCACTTGGTGTTCATGCGCCGGGTGCGTTCGCGCATTCTCTACGAACAGATGAAGGGCCGCGCGACTCGCCGCTGCGATGAAATCGGCAAGACGGTGTTCAGAATCTACGATCCGGTTGATCTGTACGCTGCCCTCGAGCCAGTAGATACAATGAAGCCGCTAGTGAAAGACCCAAGTATCAGCCTCGAACAACTGGTCAGCGAGCTAAGCACCCCAGCCAGCCTCGATGCTCCTGGTAACCAGCCAGACACTAGTCATGCCCACGACGTCCTGGACCAGCTCAGCCAGCGGATCATGCGTATTCTGCGCAAGGCCAGCCATAAGGCCGAGCAAAAGCCAGCCCTAAAGGCCAAGCTCGCCGAACTAGAGAACACCTGGGGCGTAGCCCCGGACAAACTGCATCAGCACCTGCACCAGCTCGGCCCACAGCAAGCTGCCCAGTTCATCCAACGGCATGCCCAACTGCTCGATCAACTCGCCACGGTTAATGCCCTGCTGGGATCGCTGAACTACCCGGTGATCTCCACTCACACGGACGAACTGATGGTCCGTGAGCAGAACTACGGCGATTACCAAAAGCCCGGGGACTATCTGGAGAGCTTCAACGACTTCATTAAGAATCAGTTGAACCAGTCAGTGGCACTCGGCGTAGTGGTCAACCGCCCGCAAGACCTGACCCGTGAACAATTGCGCGAAGTGCGCCTGCTGCTCGACGGGCATGGCTATAGCGAGGTGAATCTGCAAAGCGCCTGGCGCAACCAAACCAACCAGGAAATCGCTGCCAGTATCGTCGGCTTCATCCGACGCGCCGCCCTCGGAGAGGCTTTGCTGCCATTTGAGCAGCGCGTAACCAAGGCGATGGAGACGATTTATACCCTGCAGCCTTGGACTCAAATTCAGCGTAAGTGGCTTGATCGCCTGGCCAAGCAACTGGTGCACGAGGTCGTTATTGACAAGAAGCAGATTGGTGAGGCGTTCAAGAGCGATGGCGGCAGCACGCGGCTGGACAAGATGCTCGGCGGCAATCTGGGCGTGGTACTGGACGCCCTGAATGACAACCTGTGGGCACAGACGGGATGAAGCCGATCCTGAACGCTGGGTTGGCCACCGTACTCGTTCATGAGGGATAATGCCCTCCTATTGCACGAGTTATCGACTGCAGCACCTAGAGACGCTTAATGACCCTTGCCGAGCTTCATCAGATCCTTAACCGTGGTGAGGACAGCCGCCATCAGTTCAAGCGCGATTTTAGCAATATCGATGCCTTGGCAGCCGAGTTGGTAGCGTTCGCCAATACGTCCGGTGGCTACTTGCTGATCGGCGTAGACGACTCCGGCGCGGTGAGCGGGTTGAGTAGCGCCGACATTTCGCGACTCAATCAGTTGCTCTCCAACGCGGCCTCACAGAATGTCCGCCCGGCGATCAATCCATTGTCCAGCAACCTTCAGACCGAACACGGGCTGGTCATGGTGGTGACAGTCGAACAAGGGCTGAATAAACCCTATGTCGACAACCAAGGTCGCATCTGGGTAAAGAACGGCGCCGACAAGCGTCGGGTCACGGCCCGTGAGGAACTGCAGCGTTTGTTCCAGCAGGCCGGGCTGGTGTGTGCCGATGCAGTACCGGTCGCGGGCAGCAGCTTAGCGGATATCGATGCCAAGGCGCTCGGCGAGTACTTTCAAAGACGCTTTCGGCAAAGCCCCGACCAGACAGGTTTGGAAACCACCCGCATCCTGGAAAATCTTGGCCTCGCCAGTGGCGACACACCCAATTTGGCCGGTTTGCTGCTCTTCGGCCAGGCGCCACAACGTCTGTGCCCGGCATTCGATATCAAGGCCGTGGCGTTTCCGGGCACGGTTCTGCATGACCGCCACTATCTAGACAGCGAAGATATCGACGGCAATCTGCAGGAACAGTACCGACGCAGCCTTGCCTTCATAAAGCGCAACCTACACCACGTGCAGCGCCAGCAGGGCTTCAATACCCTCGGCCAGCTGGAAGTGCCGGAGGAGGTGTTTGAAGAACTGCTGGTCAATGCCCTGATCCACCGCGACTACTTTGTCAGCGCCTCCATCCGGATCATGATCTTCGCCGATCGCATCGAACTGATCAGCCCCGGGCACCTGCCTGACGTGCTCGATACAGAGAAAATTCGATTCGGCCTGTCAAACCGTCGTAACCCGACGCTCACCTCCCATGCTGTGCACATTCTCCCCTATCGCGGTTTGGGCACCGGCATCCCGCGGGCTATCGATGCTTGGCCAATGATCCAGCTGGAGGACGACCGGCAGAGTAATCAGTTCAAGGTGGTGATTCAGCGCGCCGTTGAAAAAGGGCCTCTTTCGGGCCCAAGTGGGGACCAAGTAGGGACTAAGTCGGGACCAAGTAGGGACCAAGTAGGGACTGAGTCCGCTGTCGAAGAAGAACAAGCCGAAACTCGCCTGTCTTTGCAGCAAGAGCAGATGACGATGCTGTGCAAAATGACAGGCGATCACACTGCGCCAGAGCTAATGACCTTCGTCGGGCGCAGAAACCGCAGCAAGTTCCGCGAGCAGGTTTTGACCCCACTACTGACGATTGGCGTGGTCGAGATGACCATTCCAGACAAGCCCAACAGCAGCAAGCAACGCTATCGCCTGACTGCGGCCGGCCGAGCGCTAAAGGCCGAACAACACTCCTCAGACGACTGAGCCCAGACAACCACTTCTCTGCGCCAGCGGAATCTGGCGCTTTACACACTTCGCCACAGGTACCCCATGACCAACTCCGATATCGTCCAGAAACTCTGGAACCTCTGCGACGTCCTGCGCGACGATGGCATCAACTACAGCGACTACGTCACCGAGCTCGTGCTTCTGCTGTTCATCAAGATGGAATACGAACAGGTGCAGAACAACGACAGCTTCGGCCACAAGCTGCCCGAAGGCGCGCGCTGGCCCGACCTGGCTGGCAAGTCCGGCGTTAACCTGCTCGATCACTACCGACAGATGCTGCTGGACCTTGGCAAAAACCCTGACCCGCTGATCGCCGCCATCTACGCCGACGCTCAGACTCGCCTCAAGGAACCGCGCCACCTCGAGCAGTTGATCAAGAGCCTCGACGGCATCGACTGGTTCAGCGCCCGCCAAGACGGCCTCGGCGATCTTTATGAAGGCCTGCTGGAAAAGAATGCCAGCGAAACCAAGTCCGGCGCCGGCCAGTACTTCACCCCGCGCCCGCTGATCGACAGCATCATCCGCTGCATCAAGCCGCAGCCGGGCGAGACCGTCCAAGACCCGGCCGCCGGTACTGCGGGCTTTTTGATCGCTGCTGACGCCTATATCAAAAGTCAAACCGACGATTACTACGACCTCGACGCCAAAGCCCAGGCATTCCAGCGCAATCGTGCTTTTGTCGGTGTAGAGCTGGTGCCCGGCACTCGCCGTCTGGCACTGATGAACACACTGCTGCATGGCATGGAAGGCGACGAAGAAGGCGTGGTGCACCTGGGCAACGCCCTAGGTCAGACCGGGGCCAGCTTACCCAAGGTCGACGTCATCCTCTCCAACCCACCGTTCGGCACTGCCAAGGGTGGCGGTGGCCCGACTCGTGATGACCTCACCTACCGCACCAGTAACAAGCAGTTGGCTTTTCTCCAACACATCTACCGTGGCCTCAAGCCCGGTGGCCGCGCTGCCGTGGTGTTGCCGGACAACGTGCTGTTTGAGGCCGGCGTCGGCACCGACGTGCGTCGCGACCTGATGGACAAGTGCAACCTGCACACCATCCTGCGCCTGCCTACTGGCATCTTCTACGCACAGGGTGTGAAGACCAACATACTGTTCTTTCAGAAGGGCACCGTGGAAAACCCGCGGCAGGAGGAAGGTTGCACCAAGCGCGTGTGGATCTATGACCTGCGCAGCAACATGCCCAGCTTCGGCAAGCGCACGCCCTTCGGGCCCACGCACCTCAAGCCCTTCGAAGACGCCTATGGTGATGATCCCAACGGCGGAAGCCCGCGCGCGGAAAACGTCGAGGGTATTGGTGAATCCAGCCGCTTCCGCTGCTTTACTCGCGATTACATCCGTAACGAACGTGGTGACTCGCTGGATCTAAGCTGGCTAAAGGACGACAGCAGCCTAGATGCCGTTGACCTGCCCGCTCCGGAAGTACTGGCGGGTGAGGCCATGGCTGAACTGACCGAGGCGCTTCGTGAGTTGGAAGAGCTGATGAAGGCGCTGGGTGCGGGGGACGAAGTGGTAGCGCAAAAGCAGTTAATAGCGGAGGTGATGGGGTTAGACCTGAATGAGGCGGATCTGAAATGACTACCCACCAAAAACTCAGCAAATGGGTAACAACTGAAGTTTCTACTATTTGTGAGATCATCCGTGGCGTCACCTATAACAAGAGTGAGAGTCGTGACTCCCAAGAGAATGGCTACTTACCTGTTTTGCGCGCAAATAACATTCAAGACGGGCGACTTAACTCATCCAACCTGGTTTTTGTTCCCGAGAACTGCATATCTTTACGGCAAACTATAAGGGCCGGAGACATAATAGTCGCGATGTCTAGCGGCAGCAAAAATGTGGTAGGGAAAGCGGCACAAGCAGTAACGAATTGGAACGGTAGCTTCGGCGCTTTTTGTGGCGCCATTCGTCCGTCAAGTGAAATAAACAAACGGTACTTTTATTACTTCACGCAATCTGCGGAGTATCGCCAGAGAGTATCGACGCTTTCTGCTGGCATGAACATCAACAACTTAAAACCATCTCACTTTGATGAAATTAAGATTCCTATCGCACCGCTTGCCGAACAAACCCGCATCGCCGCCAAGCTTGACGAACTACTGGCCCAGATCGATACCCTCAAAGCCCGCATCGACAGCATCCCCGCACTGCTAAAACGCTTCCGCCAGTCCGTCCTCGCCGCCGCAGTTTCCGGGCAATTAACAGAAGAATGGCGCTCGAAGAAAGCTTCTGCTGATCAGCTAGGTAATAGCACCTATCCCGAGGTCCCCCTAGATTTGCTCGCTGACTTTCAAAACGGATTCGCCTTTAAAAGTGACTGGTTTTCAAAAACTGGGGATATTCAGGTCGCCAAGATTGGAAATGTCAGAAACGGAAAAGTAGACTTGGGGAACTCCCCAGCATTTGTTTCCTATGAGGTCGGCTCTGAATACCAGCGCTTTATGACCTTAGAGGGTGACATCCTTCTATCGATGACAGGCACAAAATACAAAAGAGACTATGGCAATGCATGCAGTGCTCCTGCCGGGATTCTTGTAAATCAAAGGGTAGGTAAATTACGGCCGCAGAGGGACAAGGTAGATGGCCGTTTTTTGTTGCTGTGCCTACAAACTGCAGGGTTTCGCGAGCAATTTTTCTCTGGTGAAACTGGTCAAGTGAGTCAGGGCAACGTCGGCTCAGAGCACATCAAAAAGTGTCTTATCCCAAGTCCCCCAATTGAAGAGCAGGCTGAAATAGTCTGCCGGACCGCACAACTCTTCGCCTTTGCCGAGCAAGTGGAAGCGAAAGTTGTCTTGGCTAAAAGCCGCGTCGACCATTTGGCCCAAAGCATTCTGGCTAAAGCCTTCCGCGGCGAACTGGTGCCGCAAGACCCGAACGACGAACCGGCCAGTATGCTGCTTGAGCGCATCAAGGCTCAACGCGCCGCCATGCCCAAGGCCAAACGCGGTCGCCAGGCTGCCAAATTGAGCTAAGCCTCACATCAGGAAGAAAACGAACCATGTCCGTCCCAACCTACGACCAGTTCATCGAGCCCATCCTACGTTTTCTCGCCTTCCACCCGGATGGTGCCACGGCGGGCGAAGCCCACGAAGCGGCCGCCGTCACGCTTGGCCTAAGCGAGGCACAGCGGCAGGAGACCATCGCCAGTGGCCAGGCCACCTACAAGAACCGCTCAGGCTGGGCACATGACCGGCTCAAGCGCGCCGGCTACTCCAGCAGCGCCAAGCGTGGCTACTGGCAACTGACCGACACCGGCCGCGCGTTCGCTCAGGCCAACCCTGCCCCGTTGAGCGCAAAACAGGTCGAGCATCTAGCTGTGAACTTCATGAGCGTGAAACTGAAGACAGCGCCGGATGCCGCCTCGCTGGATGAAAGCAACGACACGTCAACGCTGATTGCCCAAACCGACCTCGCCACTAGCAGCCCGCAGGAGCGCTTGAACCAAGCCATCCTCGAGTTGCGTACCAGCGTCGCGGGCGACCTGCTGGACAGCCTGCTGCAAGCGAGCCCGACGCGCTTCGAGCACATCGTACTCGATGTGCTGCACAGCCTGGGCTACGGCGCGAATCGTCAGGCGCTGCAACAAGTCGGCGGTAGTGGCGACGGCGGCATTGACGGCGTGATCTCTCTGGACGCGCTGGGGCTGGAAAAAGTCTACGTGCAGGCCAAACGCTGGCAGAACACCGTCGGCCGCCCCGACCTGCAAGCGTTTTATGGCGCCCTGGCCGGGCAGAAAGCCAAACGCGGTGTATTCATCACCACTTCCGGCTTCACCGCCCAGGCCGTTGACTTCGCGCGCTCGGTCGAGGGGCTGGTACTGGTCGATGGCAAACTCCTGGTCAATCTGATGCTCGACCACGATGTGGGCATTAGCTCGCAGATCTACAAGGTCCCCAGGCTCGACAGCGATTACTTCGACGAGTCGCTCGGCTGAGCCGACGCTCCGAGCTCTAATACCAGAGTTCGATGGGGTGTCGCTCATAGCTTAAAATTAGTGATGAACGTGGTGATCAAAAGCCATCCACTAAACTTCGATCTAGAATCCTGAAGCGGCTGAGCCCAACAAACACCGTCTATCGGAAGCCAAATCACGCAGCATTCCAAGTGGTATTCCAAAAGACTTAGCCGATCAGCTATTAACCAATAAAAGTAGAGACCTACAGACTTTTTTCAGATTACCCCGGCCCACCAAACAAATGAAAGACGTCCTAGGGCGTCTTTTTTTTTGCCTGGAATTTATAAACGCGGACTCAGGTGCATAGCCCAAGCGGCAAAACCACTCAGCCCGCCCCGATTGCCATCCCAGGACCGCTCAAGACAACACCCGCCACACTTGAGACGCCTAAAGCCCCGCATGATCGATCCTCGCCAATTCCACTATTCCGCTTGATCCTCTCAGAGCCGGAGACCGAACCCTTTACGGACCCAACACCCGACAACGCCAACCCGCACAGCACATTCACCAACTGACTCGCACCCCTAACGTCCCGCTTCCACCTTCAAGCGCCTGGCTGTCGAGGTGGGTGTCGTAATCCACCGCCAGATACAGGCTGACGCTTGTTGATACCTTTGCCACAACCCCGACTCCAACGTCAGCGGAAGATGACTTGTGATCGCTCTTGATCCGGTCGACGCCGTTGTACGTCACGGTGTCTTTACCGCCGAAGGTGTGCCAAGTATTGGCACGCAGGTAGGGTTCGACTGGGAGGTTGTTGACCAGATACCGTCCCTTGAGGCGCGCGCCGACTCGGCCGGTCCAGTAGTCTTGGGAGTCGAATGACACATCGGAGATGCCGTCATTCTGTTTGTCCAGATCGATGCTCTGATGAATGACCTGCACTTGCGGCTCCACGACCCAGTGTTCAGAGACCGGCAACGGATAACCGCTCTCCAGCGACAGTGTGACCGCGCGACCTTCGGTGTCGAGTTTGATGCCTCGATCAGACCGGTTGTTGCCGCGAAGACGAGTGCCCATTGCTACGGCATCGAGGTACCCACCCTTTGGATCGACGAGGGTCCAGTAGGCACCGAAATGGTCGCCCTCCATCTTCAGGTGCCCCGCCTTGCGATGCTGGAAGCCTTCGGCGAATCCGTCGACATCGCCTCGCAGTCGGCTCTGCCCGACAAAGAATCCTGCACGTTGCCGTTGGCCTGAATCGGTGACGGCGACGTAGAGGTCGTGGCCGATCTGGTAACCCTGCGTCGAACCGTCGAGGCGGGGCGATACGGTGCCCGACCAGGTCTTCTTCAGATCACTGCCATAGATGCGTGCCCATCCGGCCGGAACACCTCCTGTTTCAGTGAGCAGGCTTTGATCGCCCTGTCGGTCGTGGAAGGTCCCGAGCGCGGACAACGTCATCATGTGTGCCGCCGGCACGACAACCGAATAGACCGGAACCTCCAGTCGATAAAGCGGAATCGCCTCGGCTCCCGGTAGGGCCTGCGGTATTGAAGGAGTAGTCGCTGCGGGCACCGGCGAGGTGCTTGCCACTGCGGTCGAGTCGGAGGTCGCAGGCGCTGCCGGCGCAACGGGCGTTGCAGTCGGCGGTTCGACAGCTGGCTCATCGACGCTCACCGTCGGCGGCGGCGCGGCCACTGGCACAGTGGCCTGGGGGATCACAGGCGCTGCCGGAGGGGTCGGAACAGCCAACGGGGCGATTGCCACAACCGAGGATCGTAAGTACCAGTTATTCTCGGTTCCCGCTGTCACGCCACCCTTGAACAGGTAGTACTGATAAGCGCCCGCCGACACGGATCCCTTCAGCGCAAAGGCATCGCTGCTGCTGGTCGCACCATTGGCGGCCTGAACCACTTCGATGCCGCTGGCCTGAGTCAGCCCACCCAGGCCGCCCAGATTGGTAATGCCCAACTGGGTATTGCCGCTGATCGTGCCCTGCGACACCACCAGCCGGTCAGTTGCAGAGCTGTCACCACCCAATGTGGTCTGCAGCAATAACTGGCCGTTGCTGCTCACGTAGTTGCCGAACACGCTGAGCGTATCCCCAGCCACCGCGCTACGGGAGGTCATGTCGATCACGCCGGCGTTAGTAAGCGTAGCGAGATCGCCCGCGATATAGGGCCGCAGCGCTCCCTGCACCGGAAACAGCGTACTGCTGCTGTCGATGTTGAAGTTGCCAGTGCCGGTCGCACTGTCCCCCAGAAAGAAATCGCCGTTCAGATCGAAGCGCGACTGGTGGGTGAGGCTGACTGTCTCCCAACCGATATAACGTGACGGCGTGGCCGATGAGGTGCCGATGAAGGTCAGCGTGTCTGTGCCCAAACCGCCGTCGATCAAAGGTGTCGTGCTGAGGGTGCTCTCCGTGAGGTTCGCAATACGTGCGGCGTCGTTGCCATCGCCCATCAGCACGGCGGACTGGATCTGCCCGCCAGCGTCCCAGTTGAAGGTGTCGTTGCCGAAACTGATGCGGATCTGCCCGGAGATGATCCCGCCCGTCACGCTGATGCTGTCGTCCCCGCCACTCACGCTGATGTTGCCGCCGATACTGCCGCCAGAAACGCTGATGGTGTCGCGACCGAACCCGGTGACCAGATTCGCGATGATCCGCCCGCCCGACATCTCAAAGATATTGTCATCGAGCTTCATGTCGACACGGCCGATAGTGCCACCGCTCAGTGTCGCCACATCGCCATCTTCGAACGCGCCAATGATCGTACCGCCGCTCATGGAGAATACGTCCCGCGTGTCACCTTGCGATAACGACAGTATCGATCCGCCCGTCATCAGAAAGTTATCCGGACCGTTGCCTTGCAACACGGCGCCCGTGATCGTACCGGCACCGATACGAATGATGTTTGCGCCATCGCCCAGATCGATACTGCCTTGCAGGTTTCCGGAATCCATCGTCAGTCGATTTATCCCGCCGCCCAGCACAATATTGCCGACGATGGTGCCCGTCCCACTGACAGGAAACGTGAGTGTGTTGTTGCCCAGTAAATCCGTAAAACCGGGACTGGTACCGCTGTCGCAGACATAGCTGTCATTACCCGGCCCTGGTGTCAGGGTACAGGCGGCTTTAACTTCCGTGGCTGGCAATAACAACATGAATACGCAAGACAGATAAAGAATATTGCCGACGCGAGCCCGAACGGGCCTTTTCATCAGGAGTGCTCCTGCGGGTATAACCCGAGGCGGTTTTACTTCCTTTTAGATAACGGTGCGGTTCCTGTATACGCGCACCATAATTGCTCCTCTTCATTCATTAGCTAAGAGCAGATTTTGGCTTACGTCAATTTATCAACAGACCGTTCGGGAGATGCTGTCCCGTCAAAAGCGAACGATGGCGGTGGATAAGTGTCGAATTCCGCATGCAGTGTTGCTGCCTGCATCCATGAATAAGAAGGAGACACCAATGGTTACTCACTTCAAAGTGTCAGGGCATCTGGCTTGCGGTCATCACGGCGCAAACCTGAGTTCGAGCACCGACCTTAAAACGGTTAAATGCCGCTCCTGCCGTAACACCGATGCTTATAAAGAAGCCCAGCGCAACAAGCGCAATGCCGCGCGCAGAGCCGCACGTAAATCAAAATCGCCTCACACCGCCACCGACTGGCGCGCCGCCTGGACCGAGCGCTTGACGGCGCTGCCTGGCACACACCGTCTGCCACGCGGGTTTGGTGGTCAACCCAGCGTTTGAGGCGGCTGCCTTGGACTTTTCATCTGCGCCTCATGAGCCACTTTGACGCACGGGGCGCAGGTTGTGACAACGTTAACAACGGCGTAGACTCCGCCTCATCTGGTCGTACCCTCCCATACTCATAATATTCTGCTGACTGCACGCACCGCACAGGCTCCGAGCCTCGCGCGGCGTTTTTGCTTGTTGGCGTTTTGTATGTGTGAGCTCGGCGGCCCTGGCAGTTAGAACATTTACCTTGAGGCTGACGCGTCCTTTGATGAACACCACCGATGCTCGCACTGGAAGTTGGCTCAGCGTTATCGCGCTGGCCCTTGCGGCTTTTATCTTCAACACCACCGAATTCGTGCCGGTCGGGCTGCTCAGCGCCATCGGCCACAGCTTCGACATGACCACCGCGCAAGTCGGCCTGATGTTGACGGTGTATGCGTGGATCGTGTCCCTGACTTCGTTGCCGATGATGCTGATGACCCGCAACATCGAGCGGCGCAAGTTGTTGACCTTCGTGTTCATCCTGTTCATTGCCAGCCATGTGATGTCGAGCATGGCGTCCAGCTTCGGCATGTTGCTGGTCAGCCGCGTCGGCATTGCCCTGGCTCACGCGGTGTTCTGGTCGATCACGGCGTCGCTGGCGGTGCGGGTAGCGCCTGCTGGCAAACAGGTTCAGGCGCTGGGCCTTTTGGCCACTGGCACATCTCTTGCGATGGTGTTGGGGATTCCGCTGGGTCGCGTGTTGGGCGAAGCGCTGGGCTGGCGCACAACGTTCCTGGCCATCGCCATCGCGTCGGGCCTCACGGTGCTGGTGCTGATCAAATCGCTGCCGCTGCTGCCAAGCCAGAATTCAGGTTCTCTGCGCAGCCTGCCGATCCTGTTCAAGCGTCCGGCACTGGTGTCGCTTTATGTGCTGACGGCGCTGGTCATCACCGCGCAATTCACCGCCTACAGCTACATCGAGCCCTTCGCCGACGTCGTCGCCAAGATGAGCGGCGAGATGACCACCATTATCCTATTGCTGTTCGGCGGCGCCGGCATCCTCGGTTCCATCGTGTTCAGCCGCTACAACAACCGCTACCCGCGCGGGCTGTTGATCACCGCCATTGGCGCGATCGCATTGTGTCTGATTCTGTTGCTGCCGTTATCCGGCAAGGCCTCATGGGTCGCGACCCTGAGCGTGGTATGGGGCATGGCGATCATGTGCTTTGGCCTGGTGATGCAATCCAAGGTACTGGCGATGGCCCCGGATGCAACCGATGTCGCGATGTCGCTTCACTCGGGCATCTACAACATCGGCATCGGTGGGGGCGCACTGCTGGGCAGCGTCGTGATCAGCCAGTTGGGCATCGCCAACATCGGCCTGGTGGGCGGCCTCGTGGCGTTCAGCGGGTTGGTGCTGGCAGGGCTGGCGACCTATCGCTACGGCGAGACCCTTCGCGCGTGAGGGCTGGGCAGCAGCTGTAGCAGCGCCTCTGCCCGCGGTTGCGCCGTGTCGGACGCCTTGGCGAGCCTGACACGGAGTGCCGCAGGATTAACGCTACGTTTCCAGGTTCCGCCCGTACCATCATTCCTGTCGATAACCAACATTCCTGCGTTTGCCTTCCGCTCAAATTTCAGGGGCGTACTATCACCTCACACCCAAACACGAACTGAGGGCAGGAAAAATGGTTATTCATCTTCTGACTTGCTTGACGCTGACCGCTTTCACCAGTTACGTCGTCGCCCTCAAACTCTTCGCTCTGGAACCCGTGCACGTCACGGCGGACGAAGACAGTCATCGTGTTATGGCTCGGGCCAACTAAGGCCCCAGTAGCTGACACTTATCAGCACTTTTCACCTTTCAACTTTCTGTTTGATGCGGAGCACTCGACATGACCCGAGACGTCACCCTGCACGTTAGTTTTCCCAAATTTGGTAATAACTATTACTCACAACATGTCGTCGTTCGTAAAAACCGTCACAGCCTGATTGAAGACAAACGCTTCGATGCCTTCATGATGCCGTCGGCGGAAAATCACTTCAGCAATGAAGTGGTGGGCTTTAACGATCAGTTCCGTTTCTTGACTGATGTATTGGCCATGCATCTGCTGGATGTTGAAAGCGCGCGACCTGCCAAGAGAACCCGCCAGTGGGCGCAGCCGCGCAGCCTGTAAGATCACAGGCCATTGACGCCGGTTTTTGCGAGTCCCCCTGCTCGCCAACAACCTCGCCAATGGCCTGTTGCTTTTCCCCCTTCTGTTTCTGATGCCTGGTAACGCCCCTCCCTCCCCAGACACGCTTTGCCTGACCTGACCGTATCGTCAGCATTTGCCATATCGCCCCCCTCATTTATCTCACCAAGCCAGGCATTAAGCTCACCAGCAGTGAGGTTAAAAATCTAAATACGGCTTATAAGCTGATTAATTCAAAATTATTGAATCATGAGTGCATTATTTCGAATTTGCCTCCCGCCCGTTTCCTGACCACAATCGGCGTGCTTCATATCCGAACGGAAAGCTGCCGCAACGGCTCTCCAATCGTTGTTCTGCCTCTTGAAATATCTGGCACTTGCCCCTTTGTGCGGGAGCTTTGTCTCTGCCGACGAGCTCCTTTTTTCAGACTCGGAAACTCACCCGTTGAAAACGCTTTTGCGCAGCTTCATCCCCCACTCCCTCAACACCCATCCCGCTGAATGGACGCGCGCGGCCCTGGGCGCCTGCCTGGGCATTTTCATCAGTGCATTGCTGAGCCGACAGTTGTTCGGCATTGACATCACGCTGCATCTGCTCGGCCCGATTGGCGCATCGGCGGTGTTGCTGTTTGCCGTGTCGACCGGCGCACTGGCGCAGCCGTGGTCGATCATTGGCAGTTACCTGATCTCGACGCTGGTCGCGTTGTTGTGCATTCGCCTGTTCGGCAACACCATCACCGCGGCGAGTGTCGCGGTGTGTTCGGCCATCGTGATCATGTGCGTATGCCGCTGCCTCCACCCGCCTGGCGCTGCCGTCGCGATCAGCATCATCACCTCGAAACAGGAGCTGTCGGCGCTCGGCTTGCAGGTGCTTTTCCCTGTCATGCTCAACGCCATCTGCCTGCTGGTTGCCGCGTTGGTCTACAACAACCTGACACTCGTGCGCTATCCCAGAGCGCAGACGAAAGCAGCGCCGCAGGCCCAAGTCGCGACTTCAGAATCGGCAGGTTTCAACAGTCAGGACCTGGACAAGGCACTCGACGACGTGGGCGCGTTTGTCGACGTGTCGCGCGAAGACCTGGAGACGATCCTGCACAAGACCGAGGCGCACGCCCAGCATCGCAACCGGACGGACATCGACACCGAGCACATCATCTCGCGCAGCACCCACAGCTTGTCGCTGGAACACTCGGTGGCAGATGCCATGAAGATGCTGGCCGGACAGAGCAGCAAATACCTGCCGGTGCTCGACGCAGACCGCAAGGTGATCGGCATCATCAGTCTGGTGGATTGACTGAGCCTCGCCCTTTAAGGGCGCTGTGCACTACACCGACGGATCCCAACGCTGGGACCAGTCACCCTTCTCTTTGGCAATCTCACGCAACAGCTCGAAGGCCCGTTGCAAGGTCGCCGAGGGATTGTCCCGCGCATACACCAGGTACGTCGGGTAGCTGAACTCCGGCGCCAGCGGCACGCGCTCAAGGACGCCCCGGTCCAGCCAGGACTGAACCACGCGCGTGCGGAAATAGCCCGAGCCACCGTTATCGAGGATGTACTGCAACGCGAAGGGCCCCAGATTGAAGGCCACGGCGGCCCTGGATTTTTCCGGCATCGCGGCGTCGTGCTGCTCGCGAAACGAAGGGCCCCAATCGATGTACACATACGGATCGGGCTTGCCCACCACCCGTACCAGTATCAGCTTCTCTTCCAGCAACTCCTCGACCTGAAGCCCGGGCCAATAGGCCGGCTGGTAGACCAACGCGGCATCCAGCACGCCGCGCTCGACTTCCTTCATCAACACGTCACCGTCCTTGACCTCGGCATGCAACGCGTAGTCCGGGATCGCATTGCGGATCTCACGCACCCAACTGAGCATCAACGGGTTACACAGGCTCATTTCCGCGCCCACGCGCAACACATGGCGATAGCCATCCGGCAACGGCAGCTCCCGCCGCGCGGCGTCCCAGGTCTGGACGAGCTGATTGGCGAACACTACAAACGCCTCGCCATCGGACGTCAGCTTCGCGCCTGTGCGATTGCGGATGAACAGCCGGCAGTTGAGGTGGCTTTCGAGCTTCTGCACGCGCGCGGTGATCGCGGTCTGGGTGACGTGCAGCTTCTCAGCAGCAGCCATCAGGCTGCCCAGTCGAACGATTTCAAGAAAGGTACGGGCGAGGTCGATGTCCATCGGTACGGCTCGGCGGCTGGCGTCAGGGTGGCCGGGCCATGGTAGCGCAGCAGCCCGTCGCCCGACCTGAAAAACCTGAGCGATATCCGACGTTAAACAGGCCCGGTATCTGGCGCAAATCCAAAATCCGCTGTCTCATGCAGCAGGTTCGTCCACATCACGAACCCCTTACCTACCTTTCTGCGGAAAACAACATGAAACACGCCCTGCTCACCGGCCTGCTCCTGACTGCCTTTGCCTTGCCCTTCACCGCAACGGCCAACGACGACAACAGCTTGTGCCAGATAAACCTGAGCAAGATTCGCGACACCAAAGCGTCTAAACCGGACCTCAGCGATGCGGTGAGAAGCGACGTCGACACCACCGTCCACCGTGCCGAATCAGCCTTGGCGCGGCATAACGATGATGGCGCGAGAGAGTGTGTTTCCTTGACGCAGCAGGCGCTGCAGAAGCTTCAGAGCAATTGAGGCAAGTCGCCACGCAATAGATCCATTGTGGAAGCGGACTTGCTCTGGTGTGCGACTCCACTGCCCGGGGTGACGCTGATGGTTTGTCCTAACGGCCAAACTGTTCCGCCTTCGGCGGGTTACTTGAAAAGACCCCAAGTAACCAAGGGTCCTATGCTCCTGGTTGGGCCGACTTCGTCGGGTTCCTTCACTTCGGCGACGCTCCGTGGGCCCGCGCCGAACGGACATCCATGTCCTTGCGGCGCTCTCGCGGCATCCATGCCGCTCGTCCCACTCCGCGCCGCCTGCGTTCAGCCTGCACCCAAGTCGCGTTTTGTGGTGTCTGCCCTGCTGCGGCATGAAAATCAAAAGCCAAAGCACGCGCTGCGCTGCTGATTGTTCCCACGCTCCGCGTGGTAACGCATTCAATGACGCTCTGCGTCATCTGGGATGTGGCGCATGCTATCAGGCGTTGCGGCCCTCAAGAAACGGACTGACACCAATGGTTTGAGAACCATAGAATCCCCCACACAACCGCATCCTGTCAGACCGTTTGACGTCAGTCGAAGCGGTCCGGCTGATCACTTCAACACCAGCATCCGGTAAACCCCCGCCTCGCTCTCGATCCCGTGGGTGTCATGGGTGAATCCGGGGAAGGATCGGTCGAAGCTTTCCAGTGCTTTCAGATACGCCAGCAAGGCGCCGTCGGAAGGCCCTGCGTTTTCCCCCGGCATCAGCAGGGGAATCCCCGGCGGATAAGGCACGATACCGGTGGCCGCGATGCGCCCGGCCGCCTCTTCCAGCGTGACCTGTTCGACTTCATTCCTGACCAGTTTTTCGTAGGCTTCCACCGGGCTGAACTCGGCCTTGGGCAGCGTGCCAAACGCCTGCGACATGGCGGCTGTGGTTTTGGTCTTTTTCATGGCGGCAAAGATGTCTTGCGCCAGGTCCTTGAGCCCCATGCCGGCATAACGTTGCTGGTTGGCGGTCAGCAGATCGGGCAGGCACAGCTCCAGTTCCAGGTTGGTGTCGTAGTCACGCTTGAAGTCCAGCAGCGCATTGACCAGCGTGCCCCATTTGCCCTTGGTGATGCCGATCGAGAACAGAAAGAGAATGGTGAAATCGGTGGTCTTCTCGACCACGATGCCCTGCCGCCCGAGGTAGGCGGTCAACACACAGGCCGGAATGCCGAAGTCCAGCAGGTTGCCGTCGTCGCCCATGCCGGGACTGAGGATCGACACCTTGATCGGGTCAAGCATGCAATAGCCGTCTTCGATGTCGCCGAAACCGTGCCAGACCTCATTGGGGTGCAGCACCCAGCAGTTCGGGTCGGTCTTGAGCCGGACCGGATCGACCTCGTGAAAGGGAATGGAGGTCGCGCCGATCGGCACTGACGGTGGCTGCCAGCACGAGAAGAACCAGTCGTCGTTGGAGAGCATCTCACTCTGCATGCGCGAGATGACCTGCCGGAACGCGATGGCCTCTTCGATGGATTCGTTGGTCAGAATCTGCCCGCTCGGCGCCTCCATCATGGCCGAGCTCACGTCGCACGAGGCCATGATCGCGTAGTTCGGCGAGGTCGAGGCGTGCATCATGTACGACTCGTTGAAGCGGCCATGGGGAATCGGGTTGCGCCCGTTACGCACATGGATCATCGACGCCTGAGACAGCGCCGCCAGCAGCTTGTGGGTCGACTGGGTGGCGAACACCGTTGGCTTGGAGGCGTCGTGATCGTCGGGACTGCCGTGCATCGCGAAGCGGTCCTTGTACAGCGGATTGAAGCGCGCATAGCCATACCAGGCTTCGTCGAAATGCAGCCGGTCAACACTTTGCCCCAGTAGTTCTTCCACGCGCGTCACGTTGTAGGTCAAACCGTCGTAGGTGGAGTTGGTGACGATGGCGTGCACCGGCGTCGGATCGATGTGGCTTTTCACCAGCGGGTTGTTGGCAATTGCCGCTTTCACGCCCTCGGCGCTGAGGGTTTGCGGCAGAATCGGACCGATGATGCCGAAGCGGTTGCGGGTGGGGACCAGATACGTCGGAATCGCGCCGGACAGCGTCATCGCATGTTCGGCAGACTTGTGGCAGTTGCGGTCACACAAGGCGATCTGATCACGCGTCACGCTGGCCATCAGAATGACGCGGTTCGACATCGACGAGCCGTTGGTCACGTAATACGTGCGGTGGGCGCCGAACACTTTCGCCGCATAACGCTCGCCCTGGCCGATCGGCCCGCTGTGATCGAGCAATGAGCCCAGCTCACCCACAGAAATCGACAGGTCGGAGCGCAGCAGGTTTTCGCCGAAGAATTCATAAAACGCCCGGCCCGCCGTGCTTTTCAGGAAGGCGGTACCGCCTGCATGACCCGGCGTGTGCCACGAGTATTCGTAGCTGCGGGCAAACTTCAGCAACGCACCGAACATCGGCGGCAGCACCGCCTGACGGTAGCGTTCGATTGCGGCCATGATCCGCCCGCTCAGGAAGCGGCTGGTGTCTTCGGGCAGCCAGATGAAGTCATCGGCGTGCTGCATGACAATCAGCGGCACACTGGACGCGGTGCTGCGATCACTGATCAGAAACACTGGCACGCGGGTGTTGCGCTCACGCAAGGTGGTGAGCAGATCAATGCACTCCTGGTGGTCTTCACTGGTGTCCATTTCCCAGCTGAGCAGCACGCATTGAATCGCCGGATCGGTGCTCAGAATCGACTTCGCGTCGCTCAGGCTTTCCGAGGTCAGTACGCTGATAGAGCGCTCTTCCACGTCGCTGATCAGCTGAATCAGTGCCCGACCGAACACGCTGCGTTTGTCGGGCTGCTTGGTGACGAGTAAGGCGAGCATGCCGAGCAGGTGTCTGTATTCCGTCATGGTTGAGTCTCCAGAGTGGCGCGATTCAGGTCGTTGCGAGGCAAGTTATTGAGAGGCAGGTCATTGACCGGGACAGGTTCACCGACGATGTGCTGCGCAGCGACGGTCTGGGTCGGTACGCTGTTGTTGAGGGCTTCCAGTTTGATCAGACGTGTGTTGACGAAGCCGAACAGCGTGTAGCCGACGATGGTGGCGACGCCGCCGAGCATCAGCGCCTGGGCGCCTGAGCTGTACAACGCCAGATAGCTGTACGCGGCTGCGATGTAAGCAACGATGTTGGTAATGAGTGCTTTGTTCGGCGGGACATTGGAAATCTTCTGCAGCGTCATCAAGGTCGCCATCGACAGGATGTACGGCACCAGGTTGGTAACCACCGCCAGGTTCACCAGCGTGTCGAACTGTTTGGCGAGGTCCGGGCTGATCGTGAGCAGCGCCATGGCGGTCTGAATCGCCAGCAGGATCAGCATGCTGATGATCGGCACACCATGCTTGTTGGCCTTGGCAAAGATCGGCAGAAAGTAACCGGTGTCCGCCGAGCTCTTGAACACTTGCGCAACGGTGAATTGCCAACCCAGCAGCGAGCCGATACACGCCAGCACCATCAGCCCCATGACGACATTGCCAATCATCGGGTTGAACATCTTGGCGAACACCAACCCGAACGGCGCGGTGGAAGAAACGAGTTCGGCGTTGTCGACGATGCCTGCGATCACGTTGGTGGAGACGATGTAGATCACCGCCGCGCCCAAGGTGCCGCCGAGCACAGCGATAGGGACATTCTTCTCAGGGTTCTCCACCGCATCGCCGTTGGCGCACGCCGACTCCAATCCAAGGAACGCCCAGAGCGTGATCGCTACCGATGCGCCTGCCGCCTGATACCAAGGCATGTCGTGGGGGTTCCAGCCCGCCGAATACACGCTGCTGTCGAACCAGAACCAGCCGATGGTCGACACCAACACGACAGGAGCAATCACGCCCCACACCGTGACGGCGCCGATCTTGCCGGTGATGCTCGCACCGCCAAAGTTGGCAAACGTGGTAACCCACAACAAGGCGATGGTGGCGAGGCCAACTTGCAGTGAGCCAAGCTTGATATCGAACAACGTCTGGATATAACCCACGGCCGTAATACTGATCGCGACGTTCGCGATCAACAACGACAGGCCGTAGGTGTAATTGGTGATGTAGTTCCCGGACTTGCCGAAGGTGTATTCGGCATAACCGCCCATACCGCCGGTCTTGCGACTGAGCATGCCGCAGCGCGCAAAGGCGTAGGCCAGAGCCAGTGAACCGGTGGCCGTGATCAGCCAGGAGAGGATCGAGATACCGCCGACTTCGGCGAGTTTGGTAGGCAACAACACGATGCCGGATCCCAACATGTTGACGGCCGTCAACATTGTCAGTTGTCCCACACTCATTTTCTTTGCGACTGACATTCCGTTGCCTCATAGGATGAAGTGAGAGGCTTTTAGCTATAGCAAAAGATTCTCACTAAGCAAGAAATGGAAAATGCCTTTATCTGCTAGCGAAAAGCCACTTTTAGCAACTTCGAGATAAATAGCGACCGCATTGAATATCGAAAAGATTCGTGCGGTTCAAACCGATATCAGGGCAGGAAAGTTAAGGGGAAAGATTAATCTCAGGCGGTCGAACGCGCTTGATATAGGTCAATGCGCGTTCGATAGGCAGCGAGGTGCTTGACGCTGCGTCCTCAAACCAACAACGTGAACAACGCAAACCCCGCATACCAGACAATCGCCGAACGAATCAGCAACTCCCACAGCACGTCCAGGCTGTTCACGCCTTCGGCGCCCACGACCGGGGCGGGCACTTCACCCGCTACGCAGCCGGCCTTGGTGATCAACCCGGCCGCGCTGATATTCCAGTTGAGCAATTCAGTGAGCATCACGCGGCTGACCGCGACGAAGTTGCCGACCAATGCAAAGCTCGCGGCCAGCAAACGCACAGGCACCCAATCGAATGCATGACGCAGCTGCGTCGCGCGCTCCACCAGCGCCGGGGTCTTGCCGTGCTCAGACGCCAGTGCCAGCAACCGGTACGCCAGCGCGGCCACAGGCCCCAGTACGAAATACCAGAAGATCACCGCGAAGAAACCCTGATAGACCTGCCACAACAAATACGTCTGCACGCCGCCCAGCAGTTGCTCTTCATTTTCCGCTTGAACGCCCAGATCACGATCGGCCACCAGCACCGCCGCTTCTTGATCGCCACGTCGGCAGGCATCGCGAAACGAACCCAGGTTGGCTTTGATATCGCCCCGGCCCAGGCTGTAGATCAGCACCAGCAGATGAATCGGCAGCGCCAGCCAGCCATACGCCACCGAGCCGACGATCCAGAGCACCAGCGCCAGCAGCAACAAGGGAAACAGGATCGTCAGGGTGAGAATCCACCACGGGCGCCTGGCCGTGCGAGGATTCGACTCAAGCCGACCCAGCTGATTCAACCAGGGCGCATCGCGCTGAACACGCTGACGCAGGGCGGAGAATTTCTCGATCCACACGGCCAACAGCAACACCAGAAAACTCATGACCCGCTCCTCGATTCAATCCTGCAAAGCCGACCGAAACCGGGCCCAGTCAAAGCATGGCCCCGGATCGGTCTTGCGTCCCGGAGCAATGTCGCTGTGCCCGGTTATTCGTAATGGGGTGATCGCCGGCCATGCCGACTGCAACTGTCGGGTCAGGGCGATCAGCGTGTCGTATTGCGCATCGGTAAACGGCTGATCGTCAGTGCCTTCCAGCTCGATACCCACGGAAAAGTCGTTGCACGTCTCACGCCCGTCGAACACCGATACACCGGCGTGCCACGCCCGGTCCAGACAAGAGACGAACTGCGTGAGCTCACCGTCGCGCTCGATCAGGAAGTGCGCCGATACCCGAAGCTCAGCGATGCCTTCAAAGTAGGGATGCTCTGTGACGTCCAGCCGGTTCTGAAAGAATTCCTGCACCTTGCCCGTCTTGAACTGAGCCGGCGGCAGGCTGATGTTGTGAATCACCAGCAACGAGATCTCGGCTTCGGGGCGAGCATTGAAATTGGGCGAAGGGCAATGGTGCGCGCCGTGGCACCAGCCTGTGGCAAGGTCCAATTGCATGGAGGGTCCTTGGGACGTGAATCGACAGCGGCCAGTATGCCCGTGATGAGAAAGGATGTGGGCAGCGAATCGTGATTCGATTCGCCGATGGGTTATGCGGGGCGCACGCAACATGCGTGCGACGAATAGCCTGTGGGGACGAACCTCAGCCCTTGAGCTTGCGCAGATTCCCCAGCACCGACTCCAGCGCCCGGTCGAACAGCAGCGAATCGTCCAGCACGCGAATCGTGCCGCGACGGAATTCGACCGCCAGGCCCATGCGGGTCTTTTCCAGCACCTTCATGCCCGTGCGGTTGACGAACACATAACGCCCGCTTGGCTCGACGATCGCCGCCAGCTTGCAACGCAGCTTGTGGTCCTCGTCTTCCTGGATTTCAACCCAGCTTCCCAAGCGCAGTTTGTCGACCTGCATCAGCCCTTCATCGTTCTCGGGCAAATGCAGGGACGGCTCGCTGATGACCTGCTCGCCCGGCGCGACCAGCACGATTTCTTCCACCACGGCCATCATCGTCGGACCGTCACCGGGCTCATCGGCCGCGACTTCATCCGCTTCACCGGCCGGACGGGCCACGTGATTGAACGCCTGCACATGCAACGCTTCAAGCTGGCTGAAAAACTCGCTGGTGGCGAACGGGTCGAACGCGGCACTGCTCAGCCCGTCACGCAACGACTTCAACAGCCCCGGCACCAACTCAAGCAGACGCTGACGGGCGTCTGGTTCTTCATGAGGCTCCACGCTCCAGATCAGATCGTCCATCGCCTGAAGACCGGCTTTCCACTCACCCGATTGCTCGCCGTGCTTGAGGCAGGTCAGCAACAGCACCTTGCTCCAGGCTTCCTGCAACAGGCGCACGACAACTTCCGGCAGCGTGCGCCCCAGCAGGCGATCATTGAGCGCCTGCTGAACCCGCTGACGCGCCAGTTCGGCCAACGCGCGGCCTTCTTCGGCGTCACGGGTGCGTTGTTCCAGCAGCTCACTGCGGCGACGTTCGTCACTGGTGAACGCCAGAAAGTCGACCAGCAGTTCGGTGAAGATCGCAGGGTCATCGACGAAGTCGTGCAACAGGCGCTGCACGATCTGATCGATGCGCGTGTACAGCGAATCCCGCTGGCTGTCGTCGCGCCCGCCCCAACCCAGCGCCGCCGAGGCAATTTCATTCAACAGACGACGGGCAGGATGGCTGCCGCGACTGAAGAAACTCTTGTCGATGACAGCCACTTTGAGCATCGGAATCTGCAAACGGCCAATCAACGCGCGCAGCGAGCCGGGCAGGTTGCGGTCATCGAGAATGAATTCGAAGAGCATCGAGATCAGGTTGATCACGTCCTCGTCGATGGTGCCCACCGTGCGGAATTTGCCGCTGCGCGCACTCACACGCCCGATCAGTTGCTCCAGTTGCGCACGCAGATCGAAGTCGTCCGGATTTTCCGCGCGGGGGACGTATTGCTGCAGATGCGACAACAGACGCAGCAGGTCCTGGCTTGAAATGGGCCGAGACTCGGCGTTGTTATCCGGACGCGGCGTCAGGTTGCCGCGCACATAAACCAGCAGCTCCTGCAAGGCCGAGAAGACTTCCTGAACGCTCTTGTCGAGCTTCTCGGCAGCTTGCACAAGCGCTGCGCTGTCAGCGCGCTGGGCTTCAGTGGCCGGCGCAGTGCTCGAGGAACGATCGGTGGAACGGCGCGACGGCAGCACTTTTAGGTCGGGCAACACACCGGCGGAGATCAGCAGCAGGTTGGCCTCTTCATACAGCTGATCGGCGTTGGTCAACGCGTACTTTTCGAACAGCTTGAGAATGATCAGCTTGACCTTGATCTCGACACCGAGATTGCGACCGGCCTGCAAGAAGAAGTCGCACAGCAGGGTCGGACCGAGCGGGTTGGTTTCATCGGTCAACGGCTGCGGGATCAGTTCGTTCAAGCGCGTGGTGAGCTGGCTCAGCGCCACGCCGTCGCGGTTCACGACCTTGGTGACCATGGCATCAATGGCCACAGTGCGCTCAAGGTCATCGTTGTGAACCAGTGCGAGCTTGTCGAAAGAAACGGGTTCAGAAAGGATCGGCTCGGCGATCTCGTACTGACCGAGGCGCAGAAACGCCTCGAAGAATTTGTCCAGGAAGTTACGTTCGATGCTCTTTCGCTTCAGGCGCAGGTCGCGCATGGCTTCGAAGAACACATTCTGTTCGGCGTTGTTGTGCGCCCGGTCCGCCATTTCGAACAAGGTGTCGTCGGCGTTATCGAACAGGGTCTGCAGGCTTTCCTTGAGCTGCTGGGCGGCTTTGTCGCGCACCTGCAACAGAACGACAGGCAGCCGAGCGACAGGCGAGGAACCCGGAAGGTCCGGCCCCATCTTGCTCAAAGGCACCACTTTATTGTCGTTCTGCATCAAGGACTCCTTTCATCCACTTCACTCAACCACGAATGCACAGCCACAACCTGATCGCAAACGGAAGAAGACCTCCGAATGGACGGCGCTCAAAGGTATTGTCCCTGGGGTACGCAGGCGGAACGTCAAAGCTATGACGTCAAATACAAGGCGAATTATGTTTTAAATGCGGCCCGCTCGCCAGCGGACTCTTCGCCTTGATTGAAATAATAGGAGGGGACGAAGAAGCATGTGCAGCGATAGACCGCGAAAATCGCATTCTGTCGCACGAGAAGCGAAAAAACCGACAGAGTGCAGCCGATACACTCAAACGCGTGAAGCGGTGCAGGTGGGTTGGTACAGTCGACTGCCTTATACTCCGGGCACTTAGTAAGTGGAGCCCGATATGCCGAATCTACGTCTTGCCACGCTGACCGCTGAAATCGAAGCCAACGTACGCCGTGCGTTGCTTGAAGACGTCGGCAGTGGCGACATCACCGCGCAACTGATTCCCGCCGAGCGCCTGGCCAAGGCCACCGTGATCTCCCGCGATGCTGCAGTGATCGCCGGCACAGCCTGGGTCGACAGCGTTTTTCGTCAGCTGGATCAGCGCGTCGCGGTGCATTGGCAAGTCGCCGACGGTGAGCGGGTCAAACCCAATCAACCGCTGTTCCACCTCGAAGGCCCCGCCCGCTCGCTGCTGACGGGCGAGCGCAGCGCGCTCAACTTCCTGCAAATGCTTTCAGGCGTCGCCACTCGCGCCCAGCATTACGCCGACATGGTCGCCGACACTCAGGTCAAGCTGCTCGACACCCGCAAAACCCTGCCGGGCCTGCGACTGGCGCAGAAATACGCCGTGACCTGCGGCGGTTGCCATAACCACCGAATCGGCCTGTTTGACGCCTTCCTGATCAAGGAAAACCACATCGCCGCCTGCGGCGGTATCGCCGAAGCCATCACCGCTGCACACAAGATTGCGCCCGGCAAACCAGTGGAAGTCGAAGTCGAAAGCCTCGACGAACTGAAACAAGCCCTCGACGGCGGCGCCGACATCATCATGCTCGACGAACTGAGCCTGGACGACATGCGCGTAGCCGTCCGCCTCACGGCGGGCAAAGCGAAGCTTGAAGCCAGCGGCGGGGTGACCGATGCGACCTTGCGCACGATTGCCGAAACGGGCGTGGATTACATTTCGATTGGCACGCTGACCAAGGATTTGAAGGCCGTGGATCTGTCGATGCGGCTGAGCGTTTGACGGACGCCGTCGCGCCGACTCACGAACACCGCAAAACCTGTAGGAGCGCGCTTGCCCGCGATTGCGGTGGGTCAGTTACGCTGGATGATGCTGATACACCGCAATCGCGGGCAAGCGCGCTCCTACAGGATGTCCGACCCTCCAGAAACGAAAAAGCCCGGTCTTGAAGACCGGGCTTTTTGTGTTTCTGGTGCCGAAAATAGGAATCGAACCTACGACCTTCGCGTTACGAGTGCGCTGCTCTACCGACTGAGCTATTTCGGCGGCGTTGTCAGATTAACCAGAAATTCCAGCGCTGCAAAGATGACCAGTTAACAGCCAAAGCGTTGGCATAATGGCACGTCGGTTGCTTTGTCAATTCCGTTGCCAAATTTCCGTTGCACAAAAAGGGCGTAGATATGAAGTCACTCCAGAAAGGTTTTACCCTGATCGAACTGATGATCGTGGTCGCGATCATTGGCATCCTAGCCGCTATCGCTATCCCGGCTTACAGCACTTATCAAGCAAAAGCCAAGCTGGCCGCAGGGTTGGCAGAAGTTTCAGCAGCCAAGACAACCGTGGAAATAAAAATAAATGACGGCACGACAGTGACTGACGCTGGGTCTGCCGGACTGACAAACACTTCAACTGGAAACTGCACTTTGGCCGCGAACATGGCCAGTGGCGCAGGCACCCTTACCTGCACCATCGTAAATGCTCCTCCTCAGGTTCTGGGCGCAGTGGTCACTTGGACTCGCGGCGGTGACGGCACATGGACCTGCAAAACGACTGGTGCAAAAGATCCAGACCTGGCTCCTAAGAGCTGTCCTCAGGCTGCTGCGTCCTAAGTTTTTGAACTGGAAGGCCCCGGTTTCCCGGGGCTTTTTTTTACGAAACTTTCAACCAGTTAGTTATATCCAATTTACTCATACCCCATATCCCATACCTCCGACCTCACGGCCAAACAAAGCAATAACTGACAATTTTTGTCACCCTACGTGCATACATTTGGCAGCGTCGCCCGACTACGCTATAAACCAGACACTGTCTGCGTTCGGTGGTTTTATGACTGATGTTGTCCTCACCGGTTTGGCCAAACAACTCGTTGTGGCCGAACTGCTCAATGAAAAAGTTGCACAGCAGGCCTATCAGCAGGCACGACGCGACAAGCTCTCTCTGGTGAGCTATCTGGTTCAAAACAAGCTGGTCAACAGCTTGACCCTGGCAGAGGTCGCCTCGGATCAGTTCGGACTTCCGTTCCTCGACCTCAGCACCCTCGATAAAGAAAGCCAACCCAAAGGTCTGGTCAGCGAGAAACTCGTTCGCCAGCACTCAGCGCTTCCTTTATGGCGACGTGGCAACAAGCTGTTTGTGGGTGTTTCCGACCCAACCAACCATCAGGCAATTACAGACATTCAGTTCAGCACGGGGTTGAACACCGAAGCCATTCTGGTTGAGGACGACAAACTCAGTGTCGCCATCGACAAATTCTTCGACACGCACAGCGGTCTGGGAGAAATGGCAGACGTTGATCTCAGTCTCGAGATTGAGTCCACCACAGACAGCAAAGAGACAACCCTAGGCGAAGTGGATGCAGAAGATGCGCCTGTTGTTCGCTTCGTCAACAAGATGTTGATGGATGCCATCCGACTGGGCTCCTCGGACCTTCACTTTGAACCCTATGAAAAGACCTTCCGCGTGCGTCTGCGGACAGATGGCATTTTGCACGAGGTCGCCAAACCTCCGACGCAACTCGCTGGACGAATCGCGGCTCGACTGAAGGTCATGGCAGGGCTGGATATTTCTGAGCGACGCAAGCCTCAGGACGGCCGAATCAAGCTACGGATTTCGAAGAACCGCGCGATCGATTTCCGCGTGAACACGCTCCCTACATTGTGGGGCGAAAAAATCGTTATGCGTATCCTTGACCCGACCAGTGCCCAGATGGGGATCGATGCATTGGGTTATGAGCCGGAGCAAAAAGAGCTGTATCTGCAAGCGCTCCGCCAGCCGCAGGGCATGATTCTCGTGACAGGGCCGACGGGTTCAGGCAAAACCGTTTCTCTTTATACCGGCCTGAACATCCTGAATACCGTGGATATCAACATTTCCACAGCGGAAGACCCTGTAGAGATCAACCTCGAGGGCATCAACCAAGTCAACGTCAACCCCCGCCAAGGCATGGACTTCTCCCAAGCTTTGAGAGCGTTTTTGCGTCAGGATCCGGACGTGATCATGGTGGGTGAAATCCGCGACCTCGAGACGGCAGAAATCGCGATCAAGGCTTCGCAAACCGGCCACATGGTGCTGTCAACGCTTCATACCAACAGCGCAGCAGAAACCCTGACACGCCTGCACCACATGGGCATTGCGGCTTTTAACATCGCGACTGCGATCAACTTGATTATCGCCCAACGCCTCGCTCGAAAATTATGCCCTCACTGCAAGAAAGAGATAGATGTCCCCAGGGACACGCTGCTGGCAGAAGGTTTTCCAGAAGAGCGAATCGGCACGTTCAAGCTTTATTCCCCGGTAGGCTGCGATCAATGCAACGGAGGTTACAAAGGTCGCGTGGGCATCTATGAAGTGGTGAAGAACACCCCTGCCCTCGAGCGCATCATCATGGAAGAAGGCAACTCCATCGAAATTTCCACCCAAATGCGCAAGGACGGCTTCAATGATTTGCGCACCTCTGGCCTGCTGAAGGCCATGCAAGGCGTCACCAGCCTTGAGGAAATAAACCGGGTAACCAAGGACTGACATGGCAACCAAAGCAGTAAAAAGCCCGAAGGTGGCCAAACCCGTCGTTTATGCGTGGGAAGGGGTGGACAGAAAAGGCGCGAAAGTTACGGGCGAGTTGACAGGTCACAGCCCTGCGCTAATCAAGGCGCAACTGCGAAAGCAGGGCGTCAATCCGCTAAAAGTTCGTAAAAAGTCGGTTTCGATCTTTAGCGCAGGTAAGAAAATCAAACCGCTGGACATCGCGTTTTTCTCACGTCAAATGGCAACCATGATGAAAGCCGGAGTGCCACTACTGCAGTCTTTCGACATCATCAGCGAAGGCTCTGCCAACCCCAACATGCGCAAGCTGGTAGACGACATCAAGCAGGAGGTTGCTGCCGGCCATAGCTTTGCGACCGCCTTGCGACAAAAACCGCAATACTTCGACGATTTATTTTGCAATTTGGTGGACGCAGGTGAACAGGCCGGGGCCTTGGAGTCGCTGCTGGACCGTGTGGCAACGTATAAGGAAAAAACCGAATCGCTGAAAGCGAAAATCAAAAAAGCGATGACTTACCCCATCGCTGTAGTCATCGTCGCATTTATTGTGACAGGCATTTTGCTTATCAAGGTCGTGCCGCAGTTTCAGTCGCTGTTTGCAGGCTTTGGGGCCGAGTTGCCTGCTTTCACGGTGATGGTTATCAACTTGTCACAATACCTCCAGGATTATTGGTTCATCGTCCTGCTGGCGCTGTTCGTGATGATCTTTGCATTCAAGCGAGCGCATAAAACGTCAGAGAAATTTAGAAACGGGCTTGACCGGACGCTGCTCAAGGTGCCTGTTGTCGGCCCTCTGCTGTACAAATCCGCGGTCGCACGGTTTGCCCGCACGTTGGCAACGACGTTCGCGGCAGGCGTACCGTTGGTTGACGCGCTGGACTCTGTATCAGGCGCGACGGGTAATATCATCTTCAAGAATGCCGTCAATAAGGTAAAGCAGGACGTATCGACAGGGATGCAGTTGAATTTTTCCATGCGAAGCACGGGAGTCTTTCCAACCTTGGCCGTCCAAATGACTGCTATCGGAGAAGAATCCGGCGCTTTGGACTCCATGCTCGATAAAGTCGCAACCTATTACGAAGAGGAAGTCGACAATATGGTCGACAGCCTCACCAGCCTCATGGAACCCATGATCATGGCGGTTCTTGGTGTCATAGTGGGCGGCCTCGTCATCGCCATGTACCTCCCCATCTTCAAACTCGGCAGCGTCGTCTAACCATGTCCCTCCTTGACCTCCTGGCCAGCTCTCCGCTGGCCTTCATTTTATGCACCCTCGTTTTAGGCCTGCTCGTCGGCAGCTTCCTCAACGTCGTCGTTTACCGCCTGCCCAAGATGATGCTGCGCGACTGGAAAGCTCAGGCGCGGGAAGTGCTTGAGCTGCCTGCCGAGCCGCAAACCGAAACCTTCAACCTGGTCCTCCCGCATTCGCGTTGCCCCCACTGTTCCCACAAGATCCGTGCGTGGGAGAACCTGCCGGTGGTGAGCTATCTGGTCCTCGGCGGCAAGTGTTCGAGTTGCAAGGCGCCGATCAGTAAGCGTTATCCGTTGGTGGAGTTGGCCTGTGGATTGATGTCAGCGTTTGTGGCGTGGCATTTCGGGTTTGGGTGGCAAGCGGGGGCGGTGTTGCTGTTGAGTTGGGGCTTGCTGTCGATGAGCCTGATCGACGCCGATCACCAGTTGTTACCCGATGCGATTGTGCTGCCGCTGTTGTGGCTGGGGCTGATCGTCAATGCTTTCGGCCTGTTCGCTTCGCTGACCGATGCATTGTGGGGCGCGGTCTTCGGGTATCTGGCGTTGTGGTGTGTGTTTTGGCTGTTCAAGCTGATCACCGGCAAGGAAGGCATGGGCTACGGCGATTTCAAGTTGCTGGCGATGCTTGGCGCCTGGGGCGGCTGGCAGATTTTGCCGCTGACGATTCTTTTGTCTTCGATTGTCGGTGCAGTGTTGGGCCTGATTTTGCTGCGCATGCGCAACGTCGAAACCAGCACGCCGATCCCCTTCGGTCCTTATCTGGCCATCGCGGGGTGGATCGCACTGCTCTGGGGTGATCAAATAACGACTTCGTATTTGCAGATCGCCGGTTTCAGATGATTGCTTCCGAACCACAACCCGCTACAAAACCCTGGATTCTTGGCCTCACTGGCGGCATTGGCAGTGGCAAGAGTGCGGCTGCGCAGTGCTTTGTCGACCTGGGCATTCATCTGGTGGACGCCGATAACGCGGCCCGCTGGGTGGTGGAGCCGGGGCGCCCTGCCCTCGCGCAAATTGCCGAGCACTTCGGCGCGGGCGTGTTGCAGACCGACGGCACGCTGAACCGTGCAGCGTTGCGCGAACTGATCTTCAAGGATCGGCAGCAGCGGGCCTGGCTGGAAGGTTTGCTGCACCCGTTGATTCGCGAGGAGATCAAGCAGTACCTGGCTCGCGCGCAATCGCCTTATGCGATTCTGGTGTCGCCGCTGCTGCTGGAGACTTCGCAGCATCAGATGGTCCAGCGCGTGCTCGTGATCGATGTGCCCGAGGCGGTGCAGATCGAACGCACGGTGCTGCGTGACAAGACCAACGAAGCGCAGGTTCGGGCGATTCTCAAGGCACAGGCCAGCCGCGAGGAACGTCTAAGCCGCGCCGATGATGTGATCGTCAATGACCGCGACCCGGCCTGGCTGAAAAGCGAGGTCGAGCGACTGCATCACTTTTATCTAACTTTGCGTGGAGGCCAATGATGAGCCAACCAATGACCGTCGATTGTCCAACCTGCGGAGCCCCGGTGGAATGGACGCCGGAAAGCAAATTCCGGCCGTTCTGTTCGGACCGCTGCAAGCTGATCGACCTGGGCGCCTGGGCGTCGGAAGAACATGCAATTCCAGTTGCGCCAGACGCTGAGGACGAGTTGTTTTCGGGTGATTTCGATCCACGGCAGCATTGATCGAATCCCCGACTGACTGACGACCCGGCCCCTGTAGGAGACGTCCGAGGTTACGAGGGCAGCGAATGCGGTGGGTCAGTTACCAATGATGTGTAAGACGTACCGCATTCGCCAGCAAGCCGGCTCCTACAGGTGATGCGAGTTGTTTCCCGGTGATTTCGATCCACGGCAGCATTGATTGAATCCCCGACTGACTGACGACCCGCTCACTGACAACTCGGACCCTGTAGGAGACGTCCGAGGTTACGAGGGCAGCGAATGCGGTGGGTCAGTTACCAATGATGTGTAAGACGTACCGCATTCGCCAGCAAGCAGGCTCCTACACGTAATGCGATTTGTTTCCGGGGGATTTCGATCCACGGCAGCATTGATCGAGCGCAAAACTGACTGACGACCTAGGACCTGTAGGAGACGTCCGAGGTTACGAGGGCAGCGAATGCGGTGTGTCAGTTACCAATCATGTGTAAGACATACCGCATTCGCCAGCAAGCCGGCTCCTACAGGTGATGGGTGGTGTCAGTTAGCAGTGATGTATCTGACATACCGCATTCGTCCGATCAAGGCCCGCAGCAAGCCGGCTCCTACACGTAATGCGAGCTGTTTTCGGGTGATTTCGATCCGCGGCAGCATTGATCGACCCCAAAACTGACTGACGACCCAGGCCCTGTAGGAGACGTCCGAGGTTACGAGGGCAGCGAATGCGCTGGGTCAGTTACCAATCATATGTAAGACATACCGCATTCGCCAGCAAGCTGGCTCCTACATGCAGCGGGTGGTGTCAGTTAACAGGGATGTATCTGACATACCGCCTGCGTCCGATCACGAGCCGCAGCGGCCCGGCTCGGGCGATGACCTATCCTCACGTATCCCCATCATCGCTCCACGGCTCGGACAGGTAACGCGTGCGGTTGAACGTTTCCAGCCACTCGGGGCAGAACACCACCAGGGCGGTGACAATCATCCCGTTGATAAAGGCCTCGGGGAAGATGATCAGCCAGAGATAGCCGATGAAATCTCCCAGCCATTCCGGCATCGCAAACAGCCCGTCGAACCACAGCACCCCCATGGCGACCAATACGCACGCCAGCGCAACCAGTGCCGCGGCAAAGAATCCTGAGCAGAAGATGTAGGTAAACGGATTTTTCGGTTGGGCCCGCTCGACAATCAGCGAGCAGCCTTCGGTGATCAACACCGGCATCACGACCAATAACAGACCGTTGACCCCAAGCGACGCCAAGTCCTGACGCCCCATCGCCAACAGCCCAAGCTGAGCAATCAACCCGCCGACGATCGCCAACGGCCAGTCCAGCAACAAGGTCACGGCGGTCATGCCCAGGAGGTGGTACGAAACGCCGGTGTCGAAGTCCCGGCGCATCAACCACAGCAGAAACAACGCGAACACGGTGCCGAACAGCAGATGCTGGCGTCGCGTATCGCTGAACAGTTCAACCCAGGGAGAGCGCCACACCGCCCACAGCAGCAGGGGCACATAGAAGAGCCAGGCGAGGATCATGGTTTGCGAGGTGAGAACTTGGGTTCCGATCATGATGAAGGGCTCTTCTGGGTTCGGATAAGAAGCAGTCTACTCCTGCTAAAACAGTCTGCGTGTCCAAACCAAAAACACCCGATGGAGCGTATTTATTCGCCCGATCGGGTGCTTCAGTGATCAACTTTTTTGCAGATCAGTCGAGCTTACGCTGCGGTGCGCCGTGAACCATGGTGTAGGCGTAGTCGACACCCATGCCGTAAGCGCCGCTGTGCTCCAGGACCAGTTGCATGACCGCTTCGTAGGTTTCCTTGTGTGCCCAGTCGCGCTGGAACTCGAGCAGGACTTGTTGCCAGGTCACGGGGACCGCGCCCGCCTGAATCATGCGCTGCACCGACATGTCGTGTGCTTCCTTGGTCGTGCCACCCGAGGCGTCGGTGACGATGTACACCTCGTAGCCTTCAGCCAGGGCGTCCAGCGTCGGGAAGTTCAGGCAGACCTCGGTCCACAGCGCTGCGATGATCAGTTTCTTGCGACCGGTCGCCTTGACCGCTTCTACCAGCTTCTTGTCTTCCCAGGAGTTCATCGAGGTGCGCTCGATGGGCTGTTGCTCCGGGTGTACCGCCAGCAGTTCAGGCCAGATGTAACCGCTGAAGCTCTTGGTTTCAACCGAGGTGAAGATCGTCGGTACGTTGAAGATCTTGGCGGCTTTGGCCAGGCCGACCGTGTTGTTCTTCAGTGTTTGACGATCGATCGACTGCACGCCGAAGGCCATTTGCGGCTGGTGGTCGATCAGGATCAGAGCAGAGTTGGTTGGGTTCAGCAGTTCGCGGATAGACATGGCATGTTCCTTTAGATGTCGAAAAGTCAGTAGGGGTTAGCCGCTCTGGCTCGTGGGTTCTGCCCGTTGAGCTGTTTGCTTGCTGGCTTGGGAGTAAATGTACGGACTGGTCGACCTCGGAACAATCCCATAGAATCGAGACTCATTGTTTCCATATTAGGGACGTTAATGGACCGTATCGAATGCATGCGTGCTTTTGTCGCCACCGTCGGCGCCAATGGCTTTGCCGCAGCCGCCCGTGCGCTGGACGTACCACGCTCGAAAGTCAGCAAACAGATTCAGGCATTGGAGGAAGCCATTGGCGTACAGCTTCTCCAACGGACAACGCGCAGCCTGCACCTGACAGAAGCAGGCGCCGAGTACTACGACGCCTGTCGTGATGTCATCGCCTCTCTGGACGAGGCCGAGCAGCGAGCGCGCACCGGGATGGGTGAGATACGCGGCGTGTTACGTGTCAACGCGCCGATGTCTTTCGGGCTTAGTCGCCTGGGCCCGCTGATCCCGCTGTTCAACGAGCGTCACCCCAACGTCGAACTGCAAGTGGTGTTGAGTGACCAGCAGGTGGACCCGGTGAAGGGCGGGTTTGACGTGACGATCCGGATCGCCAGCCTGCCGGACTCATCAATGGTCGCGCGCGCGTTGGCGCCAGCGCCACGGGTCATGGTCGCCTCCCCGGCGTATCTCGCCAAAGAGGGCGTACCGCAGTCGCCCAAGGACCTGAGCAACCACAAATTCCTGAGTTACGGCTATCTGCAGAGCGGTATCAGCCTGCAATTGTGCAACGGCAAGGAAACCCAGCGTGTGACCGTGAGCGGGCCGTTGCACGCGAACAACGGGGACATCCTGGCGCAAGCGGCTGTCTCGGGAATGGGCATCGCGTTGCTGCCGAACTTCATCGTCGAACGGGCCGTGGCCGACGGGCGATTGAAACCGGTGCTGTGCGAGTGGGAGGCGCCCGCGATTTCGGTGAATGCGGTGTATCCATCGGCACGCCGGGTGCCGATGAAAACGCGGGCGTTCATTGATTTTCTGGTGGCGGAACTGGCGCTGGGCACCGCCGGCTTTTGAGGCAGCTTAGGGCTGTGCGAGGGCGCCACGCAGGGATTCTGAACTGTCGAACTGCGCCTGGCTGACGACCTTGCCATTGTGCAGCTTGAGCATAAGCACCTTATCCACATCGCCGGAATAGCGCGGCACGACGCGTGACTCGCGATCCAGCATCACGCGATAGGAATAGGCGCGCATCGCAGGTACGGCGAACATTTTCGCGATGATGGCCGGCATCTTCTGGATGTCGGCGACGAACACCGCATGGCGCGACTCAAGGAACGTTTTCGGCGTGTCCTGCAATGCACCGTTGACGATTTTGGCCGCGTCCATGCTGCGCGCGACCAACAGAATCTGCGCGTCGTTGCCGAAGGTGTAGGGCTGATCGTACTGGTCGAGCAAGGTCCAGGGGGCAAGTGTGTCGCCGACTTCCACCGCATTGGCGGCGAAAGGAAGCAAAGCGATGAACAGCAGGGTCCAGAGTTTCAAGCGAGCGCTCCCGCGACAAAGATAGGGAAAAACCGTGTCGCGGATTCTAGCTGATTATCCGGCTGCGCAAACCGTTGAAGCCCCTGCGCAGCCGGCACGATCAACCCCCTCTCAACCGACCCTTCAAGCGACGGCGCCCACCGGCTCTTGGCCCGCAAGCACCGCCGCGAGGCTCGCCAGCACCATTTCGCCCATGCGCGTGCGCGTCTGCACGGTCGCGCTGGCACGGTGAGGCTGCAGCACCACGGTTTCAAGGCCGAACAACACGTCCGGCACGTTCGGCTCGTCGACGAACACATCCAGCCCGGCGCCGGCAATCGATCCGGATTCCAGCGCTGCGATCAGGTCCGGTTCGTTCACCAGACTGCCCCGCGCCACGTTGATCAGGTAGCCCTCCGCGCCCAAGGCTTGCAGCACCTTGGCGTTGATGATGCCCTTGGCGTTGTCGGCGGCGGCCGCCACGATCAAGGCGTCGCTTTGACGCGCCAGCTCCACCAGGTCACTGACGAAGGTGTACGGCACATCGCTCATGGCGTTGAGGTCGGTGTAGCTGATGGGGCAGCCAAACGCCGCCGCACGCGCGGCAACCGCACGCCCTACCCGCCCGAGCCCGACAATGCCGATGCGCATGCCGCTGAACTGACGCGCCAGCGGCAGTGGCACCAACGGCGTTGCGGTCCTGGCCCATTCGCCGGAACGCACATAACGATCGCCCGTTCCGAGCCCTCGGCAAGCCGAGATGAGCAGGCCGATTGCAAGGTCGGCCACGTCTTCGGTGAGTGCGCCGATGGTGGCGGTGACACGAATGCCGCGATCACGGGCATAGCCCAAGTCCACCGCGTCAGTGCCGACGCCATTGACCGCGATCACTTCCACGTTGGGCAGTTGCTCCAGCACCTCGCGCTTGATGCCGGTGTGGCCGCCGGTGACCACGCCACGGATATTGGCGCCATGCTGACGCAGATACGCCGCCTTGTCGGTCTGCTGAAAATAAGGGCGTACGGTGTACAACGCGTTTAGCTTCGCGTTGACGTCCGGAATCAGAATCGGGCTCAGCTGGAGGATTTCAGGTTTCATCGAATTCTCGCTCATATCGGATTCAGACGGGTTCAACCACGGCCCACGAACGGCATGTTGGTGGCCATGACGGTCATGTTCAGCACGTTGGCCGACAGCGGCAGCGCGGAGATGTAACGCACCGCGTCGGCGATGTGTTTGACGTCGATCATCGGCTCGACCGCAATCGAGCCATTGGCCTGACGCACGCCTTTGGTCATGCGCACCGACAACTCGGTCAACGCGTTGCCAATGTCGATCTGGCTGCAGGCGATGTTGAACTCGCGACCGTCCAGCGCCAGGCTTTTGGTCAGCCCCAGGACAGCGTGTTTACTGGCGGTGTAAGGGCCGGTGAACGGACGCGGAACGTGCGCGGAGATCGAACCGTTGTTGATGATCCGGCCACCCTGCGGCGACTGTTTGCGCATCAGGCCGAAGGCGCCACGGCTGCACAGAAAAACGCCGGTGACGTTGGTGTCGATCACGCTGAGCCACTTCTCGACCGGCAGCTCATCCATCGGCACGGCAGGGGCGTTGACGCCCGCGTTGTTGAACACCACATCGAGTCGGCCGTAGACCTCTTCGATGGTCGCGAACAGCGCGTCGACGCTGGCCGGATCGCGCACGTCGGTGGACACCGCCAGCGCTTCGCGGCCTTGTTCCCGTGCCAAGGCAACCAGCTCTTCCAGTGGCTCGATGCGACGTCCAGTCACCACCACTTTGTAACCGTCTTCCAGCAGACCCAGCGCCACGGCGCGGCCGATCCCGCTGCCTGCGCCCGTCACCAAGGCAATTTTCGAAAGGGATTGTTCAGTCATTGTTATTCTCCTGATGCTCGCTGAGTGCTGCTCGTCTGAGTGCTGCGTGTTCAAAAGGGGTCAGTCAGCAGGACGGCTGCCGATTCGTACTTCAAATTCGCCAATACCGCTGATGCCGCCGTTGATCACGTCACCCGCTTCCAGCGATGCGACGCCCGGCGGTGTGCCGGTCATGATCAGGTCACCCGCGCGCAGGCTGACCGAATGAGAGAGCTGGCTGACGGTTTCGCTCACCGACCAGATCTGGCTTTCGAGGTCCGAGCGCTGGCGCTCGACACCGTTGACGCTGAGCCAGATCGCGCCCTGCCTCGGATGGCCGTCGCGGCTCGCAGGCAAGATCGGGGTGATGGGGGCAGAACCGTCGAACGCCTTGGCCGGCTCCCATGGATTGCCGACGGCCTTCGCGGCCATTTGCAGATCGCGGCGCGTCAGGTCCAGGCCCGCGGCGTAACCCCAGACGTGGTCAAGTGCCTGCTCTTCGCTGATCTCAAAACCGTCTTTGCCAATGGCCACGACCAGTTCGATTTCGTGGCAGAACTGTTGGGTCTGGGTTGGAAACGCCAGCTCACCTGTGGCGTCGATCACCGAGGTGGCGGGCTTCATGAAATAGGCGGGCACTTCACGCACGGCATTCAGCGCATCGCCCCAGTGGTAGTTTCGCCCCAGGCAAAACACGCGAGCGACGGGGAAACGCGCATCACTACCGCTGACCGGCAGACTGGCAATACGCGTGGGTTCGAATACAAAGTTGCTCATGGCATTTCCTCATGGCCCGAGGCCTTTCATCCAGAGACTACGGGATCAAAACACCCCAAAGTTGGACAAAAACGTGTTCGCGCTGGACTAAAAAACTCAATCGTTCAGGCATAAAAAAGGCGTACTCACGTACGCCCTTGCCCAGTACGGCAGAAAGTCACACACACATGCTTGAGGTTTACTTCGCCTTGAGTTCGATCCGATAAATACGGCCCAACAACAGCGAGTAAGACAGCGTTCCGATGCAAGCCATGCCGCCGATGAACCAGAAGGCCCAGGCGAAATTGCCCGTGAGGTGAAGAATCTGGCCGATGACGATGGGCGTCACGATGCCGCCGATATTTGCGGCCAGGCTGGTGATGCCGCCTGTCAGACCTATCAGCTCTTTCGGTGCGACTTCAGACACTGCCGCCCAGGAAGACGACGCGATGCCTTGTGCGAAGAAGGCGATGGTCAGCAGCGCGATGCAGACTTCGTTGGAGTCGGTGAAATTGACCAGCATGATCGACATGCCCAGCGCTGAACCCACCACCAACGGCAGTTTGCGAGCGAAGGACAGCGACACGCCGCGACGAATCATCCAGTCGGCAATGAACCCTGCCAGCAGTACACCGACAGTGGCGCCAATGAACGGCAGCACAGCGAAGATACCGACCTTGACCATCGTCAGGTGACGCTCTTCAATCAGGTAAGTCGGGAACCAGGTGAGAAAGAAATACAGGGCCGACGTGCTCGCGAACTTACCGATGCAGATTGCCCAGACTTGGCGATATTTGAGCAGCTCGGCAATTTGCGCCCACTTGAATGTGTTTTTGTCCTGACTGCTTTTGACCAGACCGCCGCCCGCTTCGATGTACTCAAGCTCCTGCTTGCTGACCTTCTTGCAGTTCAGCGGATCGCGGTAGAGATAGAGCCAGGCGAGACCGAACAGGATGCCGACGATGCCCGTGCTGTAGAACACGTGGCGCCAGTCATAGGTGGTCGCCAGCCACAGGAGCAAACCCGTGAACAGCGCCGTGCCCAGGTACTGACCGCAGACGTAGATGCTGCTCGCCATGCCACGCTCGCGCGCCGGGAACCAGACGGTGACCGCGCGGCTGTTGGCCGGGAATGCAGGCGCCTCCATGGCACCGATGGCCAGACGCAGCCCGAACAGCGAGGCGAAGCCACCTGCCATCCCTTGGCATACCGTGACAGCAGACCAAGAGATCAACGACGCGCCGTAGGTCAGTCGGGAACCGAAACGGTCGGCGATGAAACCGGCCGGCACCAGTGCGAAGGCGTAGGTCCAGGCGAAGGCGGAGAAGATCAGGCCCATCTGGACTTTATCCAGCCCAAGATCCTTGGCCATGAAAGGCGCTGCGATGGAGATGTTGACCCGGTCCACGTAGTTGATGATCGTGGCGATCAGCAACAGCGAGAGCATGAACCAGCGACGATGGGATGACAGGCGGGCCGGCGCTGCTGCCGCGGGAGCGGCCACAGTGGCGTCGATCGCCTGAATATCAGGATTGCTCGACATGAGAATTCCTCGTTGTTTTTATTGGAATCGAGTGATGAAGCGCACCCCTAAGTTATCGTACGACCGGTTTTAAACAAGGCGCTGCTTAGAACGTTTTTGGATTTCAACGCAGTGGGCTAATGATTTGTCCAAGAAATTTCGGGATAGCCAATACCGTCAAAACAAGATCGAAAATTCACCTAAGGCCCGATCTAGAGCGGCTTGTTTTTTTCACCCACCGCTGGTTTTTTTGGACAAAAAAAATAGCCGTGCGCAGCAGAAAGGCTTTGAATGAAGTCGTAGGACAACTGACAATAAAAGCAGAACAGCGAGGACCTCATGATGGACTCTGCCAACCGCGTCCCCACGTACGGCATGCAGCAACGCAGCGAGCGGCCGGATTTTTATATCCGTGGCAAGACCGAAGGCAAACCGGAAACCGCGCCCCATCGCCACGAGTATTTCCAGATCCAGATCAACCTGGGCGGCGATACCGTGCAGCACATCGGCGGCGTCGTTCGCCCCTTCCCGCGCAACACGCTGGCGTTCATCCTGCCGCACAAGTTGCACCTGATTCCGCACCCGCCGGAAGGCAACTTCCTGCTGATCAACTTCGCACAGACCTTTCTGCTCCCACAGCTGCAGTGCGATCCGCTGGACCTGGAAGACGTCGCGATCGCCCTTGCGCCCGAACTGTCACCTTTCCGCTTTCAGGAGCACCTGGACTTCACCCTCGATGTCGAGAACTTCGCGGAAATTCAGCGCCTGCTCGACCGCATGCGCGCTCTGGACCAGAACCGTCAGTTCGGCACCCGGGAAATTCTGAAGGGCTGCTTGCTGCAACTGATCGGTACGGTGTGCGCGCTCTATGCCGAACCCATCAAACTGCTGGCCGACGACAATGCGGCCGAACGCAGCCGCCGCGATGCACTGGCGCGTATGTCGGAATACGTGCGCAAAAACCTCAGCGACCCGGATTTGAGCCTGAAAAAAGCGGCATCGGCGGCGTTTCTCTCGCCCAATTACCTGACGCACTGGTTGCGCAAAGAGGTCGGAAAAACCTTCAGTGAACTGGTGCTGGAACGCCGCATGCACCTGGCGCGCACGCTGCTGCTCAATGGCTCCAAACCGGTGGGTGAAGTCGCAAGGCTGTGCGGGTTCGCCGATGAAGCTTACTTCTCCCGCCGCTTCCGCCACGCCCATGGCATGCCGCCTGGGCAGTTTCGCAAGCAGCGGGATCTGTAAGCGAAGTCAATACGGCGCCTTGGCCACGTCCGAATGGCCCATGAGAGATCTGTGGAAGCGAATTCATTCGCGAGAGGCCAATACCATCGATAGCAAACGGTCGTCTGTACTGCTGCATCGCGAATGAATTCGCTCCCACAGGTCAAGTGTCCTGAGCTGTCCCCGTACCCCACACCTATCAAAGAACCCTGTTTTTTTCTCCATTCGAGAGCTAAGCTTGCCCTCATGGATGACTCCGACTACTTACGTCTGCTGACGATCCAGGCCGAGCAAGCCAATGCATTCCTGTCCAACGCGCGCAAATGGGAGCGCGAACGGTGGGTGTGCCAGCGTTTGCTGCAAGGCCTGAACATCCCTCATCGCACCGACGACTTCCTGCCCGCCGGGCAAGAACCGCCGGACGTACTGTTTCGCGATGCGTGTTTTGAGGTGTTCTTCGTGCTCGACGAAGGCCGGCGCCTCAACGATGAATGGCGTGAAGAACTGCAGCGCAGGCGCAGCGCGTTTTCCTTGAGCCAGTTGGTCCGGCGCGAGGCCAAGCCCAAGCGTATTCCGGCCGCAGAACTGCTGCGTCGCCTGGCGCCGACGCTGCGCAAGAAAGCCCACAACTACAAGGAACGCGGGCTGGACCTGAGCGAGCTGGACATCATCGCCTTCGCCAGCCTCAAACGCGAAGTGCTGGACCTCAACAGCCACTTTCCCCCGCCGACCGAATACTTGCGTCAGGGTTGGCGTTCGCTGTCTCTGGTGGGTCCTACGTTCGCTCGCGTGCTGTTCGCGCACCCTGACGCGCCGGATTTTCTGCGCACAAACCTGGGGCGCAGCGTGGTGTTCGATGTGGGGATCAGCCTGTGATGGCGCAATCCTTGGTCGAATGTTACAAAGCGACATCGCACGCAGGCATTGGCTGTACCGAATCGCCGGAGCCTGTCGTCAACGACGTTAACGCATCAACCTCCGTCGTCGCCTGACGCCGGTCAATGTTCATGACGAGGCTTATATGACCAGCCGCCTGAACCCCGAAGACCAAAAGCGTGTCGAAGAGTACCTTCGCGCACCGCAGCATCAAGTCGAGCGCCGGCCCTTCAGGCCCTGGCTGCTCCTTGTGGTGGTTCTGGTCGTGGTGATCGGACTGGGTCTGCTGAGCCGTTTATTGAGCTATCTGACGCTATGAGCTGCCTGGCGCTCGCTCGGATAGAGCCAAAAGAGAATTCCTTAAGCCTTATGAGATATCCCCATGACTCATCGTATCGTGATCGTCGGCGGAGGCGCTGGTGGTCTGGAGCTGGCTACCCGCCTGGGTAAAACCCTGGGCAAGAAAGGCACGGCCAGCGTCACGCTGGTGGACGCCAATCTGACTCACATCTGGAAACCCTTGCTGCACGAAGTGGCCGCCGGTTCGCTCAACTCCTACGAGGACGAGCTGAACTACGTGGCTCAGGCCAAGTGGAATCATTTCCAGTTTCAGTTGGGTCGCATGACCGGGCTGGATCGCGAGAACAAGCAGATCCACCTTGGCGCCACGCAGGATGAAAACGGCGACGAACTGGTCCCGGCACGCAGCCTGGATTACGACACGCTGGTGATTTCCGTCGGCAGCACCACCAATGATTTCGGCACCAAAGGTGCGGCTGAACACTGCCTGTTTCTCGATACGCGCAAGCAGGCCGAGCGCTTCCATCAGCAGTTGCTCAATCGCTATTTGCGCGCCCATGCCAGTGAGTTGGCAGCGACGGAAGAAATCAACGTGGCCATCGTCGGCGCAGGCGCTACAGGCGTCGAGCTGGCGGCTGAACTGCATAACGCCGCGCATGAGCTGGCGGCGTATGGCTTGGGCCAGATCAAACCCGAAAACCTGCGCATCACGGTGATCGAAGCCGGTCCGCGCGTACTGCCTGCCCTGCCGGAGCGCATTGGCGGACCTGTTCACAAGACGCTGGAAAAACTGGGCGTTACCGTGCTGACCAACTCGGCGGTGAGTGAAGTGACGGCTGAAGGCCTGGTCACGGCGACAGGCCAGATGATCCCGGCGACGCTGAAAGTCTGGGCGGCGGGCATTCGCGCGCCGGCGTTTCTGGAAGGCATCGCCGGACTGGAAACCAACCGCATCAATCAGCTTCAGGTACGTGCGACGCTGCAGACCACCCGTGACGACAACATCTTCGCGTTCGGCGATTGCGCGGCCTGCCCGCAGAAAGGCACCGACCGCAATGTTCCGCCACGGGCTCAAGCGGCGCATCAACAGGCGTCGTTGCTGGTGAAGTCCCTGAAACTGCGTATCGAAGGCGGTGATCTGCCGGAATACAGCTACAAGGACTACGGCTCGCTGATTTCGCTGTCGAAGTTCTCGGCGGTGGGCAACCTGATGGGTAACCTGACCGGCAGCGTCATGCTCGAAGGCTGGCTGGCGCGGATGTTCTACGTGTCGCTGTACCGCATGCACCAGATGGCGCTGTACGGCACGTTCCGCACGCTGATGCTGATGCTCGGCAGCCGGATTGGGCGAGGGACAGAGCCAAGGATGAAGCTGCACTAAAGTTCACGGCCTGCCGCGCCTTAATTGATTGTTCCCCCGCTCCGCGTGGGAATGCATCCCCTGACGCTCTGCGTCAATCGAAGCAGGACGCGGAGCGTCCAGGGCGGCGTTCCCACGCGGAGCATGGGAACGATCGAAAATTCTCCCCGGACACTAGCGACGCGGAGCGGCGGAACGATCAAACAGGATATGCCAGCTAAGGCATCACGCGCCCTTTACCCATGTGCTTGGCCTTGTACATCCAGCGGTCGGCTTCACGCATCAGTTCATCCGGTGCCTTGCCGGAGCCTGGCTCATATAGGGAGAAACCTACGCTTGCGTTGGTTCGGATCACCTCGCCCTTGATGATGATCGGCTCAGCAACCGCCGCCAGCAGCTTTTTCGCCACCTCGCGCGCCTCGTCGACGCCCGGCACAATGCCTTCCAGCACAACGATGAACTCGTCGCCCGCCAGCCGAACGAGGCTGTCGGTTCGCCGGATACTGCTTTGCAGGCGTGCAGAAATCGTCCGCAGCAGGTCGTCACCTGCGTCATGCCCATAGGTGTCGTTAATGCCCTTGAAGCCATCCAGATCGATGAACATCAGCGCCATTTGCAACATTGAACGATCAGCGCGCGCCTGAGCGATGGGCAACATGGCGTCCAGTGCCCGACGGTTATAAAGCCCCGTCAGCGCATCATGCCGCGCCTCCTGCTCCAGCTCTTTGCGTGCCTGAATGTTCTGGATGATCGAGATGAAATATTCAAGATCACCCTCTTCGGACAGTTTCTTGGTGACACTGAGGCTGACCCACACCGCACTGCCGTCCTTGCGCACGTAGCGCTTTTCCATCTGATAACGATCAATCTCGTTAGCGGTCAGTTGGCGCAGCAGCTCCATGTCGGTGTTCAGGTCCTCAGGATGGGTGATGTCCTGAAAGGTCAGAATCTTCAGCTCGTCAGGTGTGTAACCCAAGATGTCGCAAAGCGCCGTGTTGACGCTGAGCCAACCGCCATCCGGTGCCACCAGTGCGATGCCCACCGAGGCCAGCTCGAACATCGACCGATACCCCGCTTCGCTCGCCCTGAACAAGGCGTCGGAGCGGTTTCTCTGCATCCGCGCCAGCATCAGGTTCTCGCGCAGCTGGACCTCTCGGCTGACCACATCGGCCAGATCGCGCAGGATGTCCATTTCTTCCTGAGTCAGCTCGCGAGGACGTTCGTCGATGGCGCACAAGGTCCCGACAGCGAACCCCTTGCTGGTACAGATCGGCACGCCGGCATAGAAACGAAAATGAGGCGCGCCGGTAACGAGCGGGTTGTCGCAAAAGCGCTCGTCTTGCGCAGCGTCCGGTACAACCAAGGGCGTGGTTTGCAAAATGGCATGGGCGCAGAAGGCCATTTCTCTTGGCGTTTCACTGGCCTCAAGGCCTGTGCGGGACTTGAACCACTGCCGGTCTTCATCCACCAGCGACACCAATGCGATGGGCACATTGAGCACGCGCGCCACCAGCCGGGTGATCCGGTCGAGCGAGGCTTCGGCCGGTGTGTCGAGGATATCAAGCTCGTGCAGCGCCTGAAGGCGCTCTTTTTCATAGGGCGGAATGGGCGCTTTCATAATACCGGCCGATCCTGAAAAGACTGTCTGGAGTCTATACCGGGTCTCGCCGATGCGCACCCGCGCACTGGCATTGACGGTCAGTCCGCTGCGAACGCTTGCTCGGCCGCCCTGCGCCGCAGTAACTCGATGAACTGACCAAGCTCACGACTGGCCGCTTCGCCCTTACGCGTCAGCAACCCGAACGGTGCCATCCGCTCCTCGATCCTGACCGGCAACGCCTTGACCAACCCCATCTTCAAATAATCACGCAGTGCGGAGGCTGACAGCACCATGATTGCATCGGTCAGTTGCACCAATTGCTGCATGGAGTACACCGAGCTGCACTCGATGATGTCTGCGGGCGCAGGCAAGGCCAGTCGCTCCAGCGCCTGATCGAACGCGATACGCGCTGGGCTGCTCTCGGGTTGCAGAATCCATGGCCAATCACTGACCAGCTCGGCCCAGTCCAGCTTGCGCCGCCGGGCCAATGGATGGCCTTGATGCACGACGACCATCAGTTGCTCGTTGCCCAGCGGCTCGAAGGCATAATGCTCGCGGTCAGTGGCTGCGTTGCGCCGCGCGATCGCCAGATCAATGCGTCCCTGCTCCAGCAATTGAATCACCTGGTCGCTGGTGTCGCCCATGATGCGGATGCGCAGCTGCGGGTTGAGCGTCTTGATCTCGGCCACCGCGTTCATGACCAGGTCCGGCGCTGCGCCCATGATCGTGCCGATGGCCAGATACCCGTATCCACCGTGCAACCGCGCCTGCATGTCCGCCGCACAGCGGTCCAGCCCGCTCAACGCCGACTCGGCAAATCGCAACAACTCTTTGCCCAGCGCGGTCGGACGCATGCCACGCGGCAGTCGCTCGAACAACTCGCAGCCAAACATGTCTTCGATCTCATGCAGCATTCGGGTCGCAGCCGGCTGCGACATGTGCATGTTCATCGAGGCGCGATGAAGATTCAGGCTGGAACCCAGCACCACGAGCATCTGCAGATGCTTGTAGCGCAAACGACTGAACAGATGCTGGGGTGCGCTGTTGTCGGGCATGGATGAGTGTCCTGTTATCGATACCGTGAGGGTATCGATCCTAAGCTAAAAACGATTGGTCGCGCATCGTTTCGCAGCAGTAGAGTCACGGTCGTACGCAGTCAAATAATTCCAAAAAGGAAACTGTCGTGAACACACTCCCCGCGTCCTTGCTGGCCAAGGTTTCATGGCGCCTGCTCCCCTTCCTCCTGTTGATGTACATCATGGCGTTTCTCGACCGCGCCAACGTCGGCTTCGCCAAACAGGCGTTCCAGGCGGACACCGGCATCAGCGACACCGCGTTTGCCTTCGGCGCGGGTGTGTTCTTCGCCGGTTATGCGCTGTTGGAAGTGCCGAGCAATCTGATGCTGCACAAAGTCGGCGCCAAGCTCTGGATGTGCCGAATCATGGTGACGTGGGGGCTGGTGTCGGCGGCGATGGTTTTCGCCCACAACGAAACCACCTTCTACGTGTTGCGATTCTTGTTGGGCGTGGCCGAAGCCGGCTTCTTCCCCGGCGTCATTCTCTATCTCACCTACTGGTTTCCGCAGGCATCGCGCGGAAGGGCCATGGGCTTCTTTTACTTCGGCGCGCCACTGGCGTTCATCTTCGGCAGCCCGCTCTCAGGTTTGTTGCTGGAACTGGACGGCGTGCTCGGCAGCCATGGCTGGCAGTGGCTGTTCGCGGTAGAAGGGCTGATGGCGACGGCTGTGGGCGTGTGGGCGTATTTCTATCTGGACAACCGCCCTGCGGACGCCAAGTGGCTGAGCGCTGAAGAGCGCCAACAGCTGCAAGCGGTGCTCGACGCCGAAGACAGCCAGAAACAGGGCCACGGCAGTGTGCTCAAGGCCATGTGCCAACCGGCGGTGCTGTACCTGTGCGCGATCTACCTGCTGATTCAGGCCAGTGTCTACGGCGTGGTGTTTTATCTGCCCTCGCAGGTCGCCGGGTTGATGGGCAGCAAAGTTGGCTTCATGGTTGGACTCGTGAGCGCGATTCCGTGGGTCTGCGCGCTGATTGCCGCCTGGCGCGTCCCGGCGATCGCCGACCGCACCGGCCAACGCCGTCTGGTCGCCGCGCTGACGCTGGTGGTCTCCGGGCTGGGCATTGCCGCGTCGGTCACGTTCGCCAATCCACTGCTGGCCATTCTCGCCCTGTGTTTCGCGGCGTCCGGTTTCATCGCCGTGCAACCGGTGTTCTGGACCTTCCCTGGGAGTTTCCTGGCCGGCAGCGCGGCGGCAGGCGCCATTGCGCTGATCAACTCATTCGGTGCGCTGGGCGGCTTCATCGCACCGATCCTCAAGAACTGGGCCGAAGGCGCGTTTCAGACACCGGCTGCGGGCCTCTATCTGCTGTCGCTGACCACGCTGATCGCCGCGGCACTGATCATGGGTATCCGGCCTCCCAAATCGAGCACGGCGCACAAGCTGCCGACCTTTCAACACTGATCGTCATTCACCGCAATCACAGGAGTCCTCCATGAGCACGCCAACCATCAAGCACGTCCGCGCTTTCGTTCTGCGGGGCGGCGGTGCCGACTATCACGATCAGGGCGATGGCCACTGGATCGACGACCACATCGCGACACCGATGAGCAAATACCCGGAATACCGCCAGAGCCGTCGCAGCTTCGGCATCAACGTGCTCGGCACGCTGGTGGTGGAAATCGAAGACTCGGCAGGCAACGTCGGCTTTGCCGTGACGACCGGTGGCGAGCCTGCGGCGTATATCGTCGAGAAGCACCTGGCGCGTTTTCTTGAAGGGGCGAAGGTCACCGATATCGAGAAAATCTGGGACCAGATGTACTTGTCTTCCCAGTACTACGGTCGCAAAGGGTTGGTGATCAACACGATCTCGGGCATCGACCTGGCACTGTGGGACCTGCTCGGCAAAGTGCGTCAGGAGCCGGTGCACCAATTGCTCGGCGGCGCCGTTCGTGACGAATTGCAGTTTTACGCCACGGGCGCACGTCCGGATCTGGCACAGAAAATGGGCTTCATCGGTGGCAAACTCCCGCTTCATCACAGCCCGTCCGAGGGCGAAGAAGGCCTGCGCAAGAACCTTGAAGAACTCGCGGTGATGCGCGAGCGGGTCGGCAAGGACTTCTGGCTGATGCTCGACTGCTGGATGAGCCTGGATTTGAACTACGCCACCAAGCTCGCCCACGGGGCTCAGGAGTTTGGCTTGAAGTGGATCGAAGAAGCGTTGTCCCCCGACGATTACTGGGGCTATGCCGACCTGCGCAAAAACGTTCCCAAAGGCATGCTGGTCACCACGGGCGAGCACGAAGCCACCCGTTGGGGGTTCCGCATGCTGCTGGAAATGGGCTGCTGCGACATCATCCAGCCGGACGTTGGCTGGTGCGGCGGTATTACCGAGCTCATCAAGATCTCCGCACTGGCCGACGCCCACAACACACTGGTCGTGCCCCACGGGTCGTCCGTCTACAGCTACCACTTCGTCGCCACGCGCACCAACAGCCCGTTCGCAGAGTTTCTGATGATGGCGCCAAAGGCCGATGAGGTCGTGCCGATGTTCCATCCACAACTGCTGGGCGAGCCTGTGCCGGAAAACGGTCGCATGCGATTGTCTAGACTGGACAAGCCGGGCTTTGGCGTGACGCTCAATCCCGAGTGCCCATTGCACCGCCCTTACACGCACTGACACGCACCTGACATGCACCTGAAAGGAGCCCTCCACGAATGAAAATGCCTCACAACGCGTTCAAGGCCGCCTTGGCCAAACGCGAGCCGCAATACGGCATCTGGGCCGGTTTTGCCACCGGGTATGCCTCGGAAATCGTCGCGGGCCTGGGTTACGACTGGATGCTGATCGACGGCGAACACGCGCCCAACACCGTGCCGAGTATTCTGTCGCAGTTGCAGGCCGTGATGCATTACAGCACCGCGCCGGTGGTCCGTGCGGTGACCGGCGATACGGTACTGATCAAGCAGTTGCTGGACATCGGCGTGCAGACCTTGATGGTGCCAATGGTGGAAACCGCCGAACAGGCCCGCGCGCTGGTGCAGGCCATGCGCTACCCGCCCCATGGTGTTCGCGGGGTGGGTGGAGGCCTGACCCGCGCCACACGCTGGGACGCCGTGCCCGATTACCTGAATACCGCCCATGAAGCGCTTTGCCTGATCGTGCAGGTGGAGTCGCGCCTGGGCGTGGAGAACGTTGAAGCGATTGCGGCTGTTGAAGGGGTCGACGCAGTGTTCATCGGCCCTGCGGACCTGTCCACCGGGCTCGGACACATAGGCAACCCGTCGCACCCCGAGGTGCAGAAACAGATTCGGCACGCCGTGGACGCCACGCTGGCAGCCGGAAAAGTCTGCGGCATTCTCGCTCCAGCGGAAGAGGACGCGAGGCGCTACATGAGTTGGGGTTGCCAGTTCGTGGCAGTGGGCATTGATATCAGCCTGCTGCGCCAGGCCGCCAAGGAAAACCTGGCGCGTTATCGCGAACCGCAAGAAACCGTGACGGCCTCACGGACGTATTGATCACTCGTCTCCAACGGCGCAGCCATCAAACCCGTGGGCGCGAATTCATTCGCGATTGGCCAGCAGTTCCGACACATCTTTTTGTCGGCCGGAAAATTTTTCGCGAATGAATTCGCTCCCACAGTTTTTGACGACAGCGAACACATTCGCGGTGGATGAATCGCTCAGACGCTTCCTGTCATAAAAACATGCTGATTACTGTGATCCCATTAAGACATCACACCCCGATGTCGCTCGATTACAGGAAGTCATCCATGTTTCAGCTTTCCCGAATGATGCTGGCCGCAGGCCTGGGCATTGCACTCAACCTGTCGCTGCTGAACGGCGCCAGCGCTGCGCAAGAAGTCACCGGCGCCGGCTCTACCTTCATTTACCCGGTGCTTTTCAAGTGGGCGACCGATTACGACCACAAGACCGGTGTGAAAGTGAATTACCAGAGCATCGGCTCGGGGGCCGGTGTCGCGCAAATCAAGGAAGGCGCCGTGGACTTCGGGGCGACCGACATGCCAATGAGCTCTAGCGATCTTCAGGCGTCCGGCTTGCAGCAGTTCCCGTCGGTGATCGGCGGCGTGGTGCCGGTGATCAACATTGCGTCGATCAAGCCCGGCAGCCTCAAATTCAGCGGCCCGGTGCTGGCGGATATCTACCTGGGCAAAATCACCCAATGGAACGACCCGACGCTGGTGGCGCTTAACCCGGACATAAAACTGCCCGCGCAGAAAATCAACGTGGTGTATCGCTCCGACGATTCGGGCACCACGTTCAACTGGGTGAGTTACCTGTCGAAAGTCAGCGCCGAGTGGAAAGGCAAAGTGGGTGCCGGCACGTCGGTGAAATGGCCGGTGGGCATTGGCAGCAAAGGCAGTGAAGGTGTGGCCTCGTACGTGAAGAAGATGCCGAACTCGATCGGCTACGTTGAATACGCGTACATCAAGCAACAGGGCTTGAACTTCGGCCTGTTGCAGAACGCTGCCGGCAACTTTGTGGTGCCGAGCACGGAATCGTTCCAGGCGGCGGCCGCGACCGCAGACTGGAAAAATGCCAAGGACTTCGACCTGTCGATGCTCAACGCGCCGGGTGAGAACGCTTACCCGATCACGGCGGCCACGTTCATCGTGCTGTACAGGCAACCGAAGAGCGCCGACCGCCAGAAGGCGGTGCAAGACTTCTTCCGCTGGACGCTTGAAAGCGGCCAGGAACAAGCCCGCTCACTGGACTTCGCCCCGATTCCGACCGATCTGAAAACCCAGATCGAAGCCTACTGGGACGACGCACCCAAGGCGCAGTAGACGCCAGCCTGAACATCCAATTGCATCATTAGGTGCCGCTAGGGCGGCGCCTGAATCAGCGGCGGGATGGGAAGAACGCTGAGACGCAGGAACCCGAAAACGAAAAAAGGCGTCCCGAAGGACGCCTTTTTTGTAGGCTTCAACGCGCTTGGCGCTGTTGCCGGATTTTCTGCCCGGATGCTGCTGGGGCGAAAATGGTCGGGGTAAGGGGATTCGAACTCCTGACATCCTGCTCCCAAAGCAGGCGCGCTACCGGACTGCGCTATACCCCGGTGTTACTAAAATACGCCCCTTGAGGCGTATTTCAAGCGGGTGACGCGACTGGCGTCACTCCCTAAGATTTAACCCGAAACAACCAGGTCAAAAATGGTGGGTCGTGTGGGATTCGAACCTACGACCAATTGGTTAAAAGCCAACTGCTCTACCAACTGAGCTAACGACCCAAAAATGGTCGGGGTAAGGGGATTCGAACTCCTGACATCCTGCTCCCAAAGCAGGCGCGCTACCGGACTGCGCTATACCCCGACGGTACTACCTCTTGAAATTGGCTCCGTGACCAGGACTCGAACCTGGGACCCAATGATTAACAGTCATTTGCTCTACCGACTGAGCTATCACGGAATTTCAATTTCCAGATGCAGCGTTTGACGCACTTCAACACAACAAATTCAGTACTTCTTTGCGAAACGAATCCCGCACTTACAACCCTGAATCTACTGCATTTTCAGCCTCTTCGACCTGTCTGCATCGCTGCGTTCACGTCTCTGAGGCGCGCTATTCTACATTCCCAGAAACACCTGTCAACCCTCCAAATTGCTTTTAAGACAATGATTTGCAACTTTTTTTCGAGAACGCCTCCCGAGCCCGAAAATCAGGCAGTCGAAGGGCAAAACCACCTGCGCATTAAAAAGGGCGCTCACCCGGAGCGCCCCCATGCACCTTCTATATAGAAAGCAGCAGATCAGACGAAAGCGATTTCGTCGTCCACCACCGTGCCTCTGATGCTGGTGCCCGGCATGAAGCTGCCGGACAAGATCAACTGAGCCAACGGGTTTTCGATCCAGCGTTGAATCGCGCGCTTCAATGGCCGTGCGCCGTACACCGGGTCGTAACCCACGGCGATCAGCTTGTCCATGGCTTCAGGTGCCAGCTCCAGACGAAGGTCTCGCTCCGCCAGGCGCTGACGCAGGCGACCCAACTGGATTTCCGTGATGCCAGCGATCTGCTCACGCGCCAGAGGCTCGAAGATCACGACCTCGTCGACCCGGTTGATGAACTCCGGACGGAAATGCGACGTCAGGGCATCCATCACCGCCGCACGCTGAGCTTCGCGGTCACCCACCAGCTCCTGAATGCGTGCCGACCCCAGGTTCGAGGTCATGACGATCACTGTGTTACGGAAGTCGACCGTACGCCCGTGGCTGTCGGTCAGGCGACCGTCCTCCAGCACCTGCAGCAGGATATTGAAGACATCCGGGTGCGCCTTCTCGACTTCATCCAGGAGGATCACCGAGTACGGCTTGCGACGTACCGCTTCGGTCAGGTAACCGCCCTCTTCATAACCGACGTATCCCGGAGGCGCACCGATCAGACGGGCCACGGAATGTTTCTCCATGAACTCGGACATGTCGATGCGGACCATGGCCTCTTCGGTGTCGAACAGGAATTCGGCCAGTGCCTTGCACAACTCGGTCTTACCCACACCGGTCGGGCCGAGGAACATGAACGAACCGCTCGGGCGATTCGGGTCGGACAGCCCGGCGCGCGAACGGCGCACCGCGTTGGCCACGGCCACCACCGCTTCGTTCTGGCCGATCACACGTTCGTGCAGCAGGCTTTCCATTTTCAGCAGTTTGTCGCGCTCGCCCTCGAGCATTTTCGACACGGGAATGCCGGTCCACTTGGAAACGACTTCGGCGATTTCTTCCTCGGTCACCTTGCTGCGCAGCAACTGGTTCTCAGGTTTGCCGTGCTGATCGACCATTTGCAGGCTGCGTTCCAGGTCCGGGATGACCCCGTACTGCAATTCGGCCATGCGATTCAGATCGCCACGACGACGTGCGGCTTCCAGTTCCTGACGCGACTGCTCGATTTTTTGCTGGATCTGCGCCGACCCTGTCACTTCGGCTTTTTCCGAGGTCCAGATTTCTTCCAAATCGGCGTACTCACGCTCCAGGCGCTCGATTTCTTCCTGAAGTTTCTCCAGGCGCTTGATCGCCGCCTCGTCGTCTTCTTTCTTCAGCGCCTGAGATTCAACCTTCAGCTGAATCAATCGACGCTCAAGACGATCCAGCACTTCGGGCTTGGAGTCGATTTCCATACGAATGCGGCTGGCCGCTTCGTCGATCAGGTCGATGGCCTTGTCCGGCAACTGGCGATCCGTGATGTAACGATGGCTGAGCTTGGCGGCCGCGATGATTGCGCCGTCCGTGATCGCCACCTTGTGGTGAACTTCGTAGCGTTCTTTCAGGCCACGCAGGATCGCGATGGTATCCTCTTCGCTCGGCTCGTCCACCAGCACTTTTTGAAAGCGACGCTCAAGGGCGGCATCCTTCTCTATATATTGGCGGTACTCGTTGAGGGTCGTGGCGCCCACGCAGTGCAGCTCTCCACGCGCCAGGGCGGGCTTGAGCATGTTGCCGGCGTCCATCGAGCCTTCGGCCTTGCCTGCGCCGACCATGGTGTGCAATTCGTCGATGAACAGAATGATCTGCCCTTCCTGCTTCGACAGCTCGTTCAGCAACCCTTTCAGCCGCTCCTCGAACTCGCCGCGGAACTTGGCACCCGCAATCAGCGCGCCCATGTCCAGCGACAGCAGGCGCTTGCCTTTCAGGCCGTCCGGCACTTCGCCATTGATAATGCGCTGGGCCAGGCCTTCAGCGATGGCAGTCTTACCGACACCGGGTTCACCGATCAGGACCGGGTTGTTCTTGGTCCGGCGTTGCAGCACCTGGATGGTCCGACGGATTTCGTCGTCACGGCCGATCACTGGATCGAGCTTGCCTTCTTCGGCGCGCTTGGTCAGGTCGACGGTGTATTTGTCCAGCGCCTGCCGGGATTCTTCGGCATTCGGATCGTTGACGGCATCGCCGCCTCGCAGGTTGCTGATGGCGTTTTCCAATGCCTTTTTGCTGACGCCCTGCCCGAGCAGCAATTTGCCGAGCTTGCTGTTTTCATCCATCGCCGCGAGCAGCACCAGTTCGCTGGAGATAAACTGATCGCCTTTTTGTTGCGCCAGCCGGTCGGCCTGGTTGAGCAGGCGCGCCAGGTCCTGCGACATGTTCACGTCGCCGGTCGGGTTCTGAATTTTCGGCAGTTGATCAAGCTCCTTGCTCAACGCCTTGCGCAGGCTGTTGATATCGAAGCCGACTTGCAGCAACAGGGGTTTGATCGACCCACCCTGCTGTTCTAGCAATGCCTGCATGAGGTGCGCAGGCTCGATGGCGGGATGGTCCATACCCACCGCCAGGGACTGAGAATCGGATAAAGCGAGCTGTAATTTGCTGGTTAAACGGTCAATACGCATTGGTCACCTTCCTAAATGGGCAGGCCGGAGCAATGAACACACCTTAATAAAGAAAACCTGCCAGATAGCCCACTAGATGCGGCCGATTGAACAGGATTCAAGCGGTGGATGCTTGACACAGATCAACATTAGCTGGCGAACGAGGATTAGGTGTGTTCGCAAAGCGGAATCTGTAGAAGCGCGCTTGCCCGCGATCGCGATCTGTCTGCACATGGATCGGCCGCCTGAAACAACGCGATCGCGGGCAAGCGCGCTCCTACAAAGGACATTTCAGACTGCGTCGATCCACACCAAAGAAGCAAACCGGCCGGTGCGCGCACCTCGGCGGTAGGAGAAGAAGCGCTCGTCGTTATAGGTCGACAAACCACCGCCGTACACCGCTGTCACGCCATGGGCCGCGAGACGCAAACGCGCCAGCTGGTAGATATCGGCCATGAATTTGCCCACGTTGACGCTGGGCACGAAGGCTTCGATGGTTTCAGGGTGCGTGGCGATAAAAGCGTCGCGGACTTCCGGTCCCACTTCGAAGGCCTGCGGGCCGATGGCAGGGCCTAGCCAGACCAGAATCTCGGAAGGCGCATCGGCAAAGCTGTCGACCGCCGCTTCCAGCACGCCTGCGGCCAACCCGCGCCAACCCGCGTGCGCCGCCGCCACCTGGGTGCCTTGGCGGTTGCAGAACAGAGCGGGCAGGCAGTCCGCGGTCATGATGGTGCAGGCAACGCCCGGCGTCTGGCTCCAGCTGGCATCGGCCTGCTGCACCTCGGCGGGTGACGCTTCGACGACATCGATGCCATGAACCTGCTTGAGCCAGGCAGGCTGGGTGTGCAGACGCGAGGTCAGCAGCGCACGGTTATGCGCAACGGCTGCCGGATCGTCGTCGACGTGATCACCCAGATTGAAACTGTCGAACGGGGCAATGCTTATGCCGCCCGCGCGAGTCGTGACGCACGCCTTGATGCCCGCCGGCGCAGGCCAGTCGGGAATCAGCCAGTCCGCCACGAATTCGCTCATCCGATGAATGCCTCACGGTCTTGCTTGAGCAGCGACAGCAGCCAGACAAAATCATCCGGCAACGCCGATTCCCAGCTCATTCGCTGACCGGTCGTCGGATGATCCAGTTCCAGGAAACGCGCATGCAGCGCCTGACGCGGAAAATGTTTCAACGACTCGACCATCGTGACGCTGGCCGCTGGCGGAATGCGGAAGCGACCGCCGTAGGCCGGATCACCGACCAACGGAAAGTTGATGTGCGCCATGTGCACACGAATCTGGTGCGTACGGCCGGTTTCCAGCTTGACCCGGACATGCGTATGGGAACGAAAACGCTCCAGAACGCGGTAATGGCTGACCGCTGGCTTGCCGCCTTCCATCACGGCCATGCGTTGACGCTGCTGGCCATGACGGCCGATCGGCGCGTTGATCTTGCCACCGGCCGTCACGACACCGATCACGATGCACTCATAAATGCGGCTGACGCTGCGGTTTTGCAACTGAGTGACCAGTTGGGTCTGCGCCTGAAGGGTCTTGGCGACCACCATCAATCCGGTGGTGTCCTTGTCCAGACGGTGCACGATGCCGGCACGCGGGACATTGATGATGTCCGGCACGTGGTGCAGCAAGGCATTGAGCAGCGTGCCGTCGGCATGACCGGCGGCCGGGTGGACAACCAGCCCGGCCGGTTTGTTGATCACCAGAATCTGGTCGTCTTCGTAGACGATATCCAGCTCGATGTCCTGCGCGACCCACTCGCCCTGAGCCTCTTGCTCGGCTTTGAGGACCAGCACGGCACCGCCATGCACGATGTCACGCGGGCGCAGAACGCCTCCGTCCACAGTCAGGCGGCCGTCTTTGATCCAGGCGGAAAGGCGCGAGCGCGAGTGCTCGTCGAAGAGTTGGGCGGCGACTTGGTCGAGGCGTTGACCGCCCAATTCGGACGGCACCTCTGCGCGGAGTTCTATGATCTCAGACATGCTCAAACTAGGAGGTGGCACTGGCCTTTGGTTTCGGCTGTGCGCTTGTGGTTAAATACGGCGTCTTTTGTCCCGGGGGTTCCACGGGGCGCCCATCATAACAGGACGGTCCTGCGCAAGACAGCAGGCCGTTATAGGGACGCAAGCCGCCATGCAAGTGAAACACCTGCTGCTGATAGCCATCCTCGGACTTACCGCTGCCTGTTCTTCGAAGAAAGAAGTCATCGACGAAAACCTCAGTGAAGTCGAGCTGTACCAGCAGGCGCAGGCCGATCTGGACAACAACAGTTACAACAGCGCGACCGAAAAACTCAAAGCGCTGGAATCCCGCTACCCGTTCGGTCGCTATGCCGACCAGGCGCAGCTGGAGCTGATCTACGCCAACTACAAGAATGGCGAGCCCGAGGCTGCGAAGACCGCCGCCGAGCGCTTCATTCGTCTGCATCCGCAGCACCCGAACGTCGACTATGCCTACTACCTCAAGGGCCTGACGTCGTTCGACCAGGACGTGGGCATCATCGCGCGCTTCCTGCCGCTGGATCAGACCAAGCGTGATCCGGGTGCTGCGCGTGACTCGTATAACGAGTTCGCCCAGTTGACCAGCCGCTACCCGAACAGCCGCTACGCGCCTGACGCCAAGCAGCGCATGATCTATCTGCGCAACCTGCTGGCGGCGTACGAAATTCATGTGGCCGACTACTACCTGACCCGCCAGGCCTACGTCGCAGCAGCGAACCGTGGTCGTTACGTGGTTGAAAACTTCCAGGAGACCCCTTCGGTTCCGGACGGTCTTGCGGTCATGGTCGAAGCGTATCAGCGCCTGCAACTGAACGACCTGGCCGACACCAGCCTGCAAGTCCTGAAAACCAACTACCCGGACTTCCCCCAACTGGCTGATGGCAAGTTCGAGCCTCGCACACCCGATCCAGACAACCGCTCGTGGCTGTCGAAAGCGACGCTGGGCCTGATCGAAAGCCGTCCGCCTCTGCCGCCGGGAGAAACCCGCGCCAACCAGGACGTGATCAAGCAATATCAGGACGCCAAGGAAGCCATCCCGGCCGACCTGTTGCCTGAGAACCAGCCGGACGAAGCCGACAAGAAGAACGAAGATGATGACGGCACGCCAAAAAGCCGTTCGATCTTCAGCTACATGACCTTCGGCGTCTTCGACTGATCACGGTCGCGGTTCGAACGTCAGCAAAAGAGGCCCTTTAAGGCCTCTTTTTTATTTCAGTCAGTTTTCCGACAGCCTGAATCGGCGCAGGTCACTGTGCGGCTGACAACGCCTTGGCTACACTGCGGCATCTTCACTTCATAAGCTGGTAGACATGATTCGCTTGATTATGTGGATCGCCTTGATCATGGCGATTGTCTGGTTGTTCAAACGCGCGACCAAAGGCCCCGCCGCACGCTCGAAACCTGCAGCACCGGAGCTCGACGCCGCGCCAATGGTGCGTTGCGCGCAGTGTGGCGTGCATGTTCCACGCGACCGCGCACTGAGCCAGGGTCTCCAATGGTATTGCACCGAAGCGCACCGCCTACAGGGCCCTGCAGCACGTGACCGCTGAAACCCTGTCGCTGGCGACTCCACAGGCCCAGCGCATTCTGCGTCTCTATCACCTCTACCGTCTGAGCATCGGCATTCTGCTGGTGCTGTTGATTTCCAGCAGCATGGACGCCGAACTGCTTCAGTTGGCCGACATCGAACTGTTCCGCACGGGCTGCTGGCTGTACCTGGTCTTCAATATCCTTGTGGTCGTACTGCTTGAGCGACCCAGCCGTCAGGGACAACTGTTCACGCTGGCCATGGCCGACGCACTGACACTGTGCGCTTTGTTCTATGCCGGAGGTGGCGCCCCGAGCGGCATCGGCAACCTGATTGTGGCCTCGGTGGCCATCAGCAACGTGCTGTTGCGCCAGCGCAGCGGGCTGTTGATTGCCGCCGTGTCAGCCATCGGCATCATCTACCTGACCTTCTTCATCAGTTACCACCAGCCTGCGGCAGCCAATCACTTCGTCCAGGCGGGTTCGCTCGGCGCCTTGTGTTTTGCGGCCGCGCTGCTGGTTCAAACGCTGGCCCGTCGACTGCAGGTCAGCGAAGACATCGCAGAGAAGCGTGCAGCCGATGTCGATAACCTGGAACAGCTCAACGCCCTGATCCTGCAGCGCATGCGCACAGGCATTCTGGTGCTCGATTCGAACCGCCAGGTGCTGCTCGCCAACCAGAGCGCGTTGACCTTGCTGGGCCATCAGCACCTGCTGGGTGAAGTCATCGATCCGTATTCACCTCAGTTGGTCGAGCGCTTGCGCCAATGGTTGATCAACCCTTCCATGGCGTCGCGCAGCATGACCACGTCGGCAATCGGCCCGGTGCTGCGTCCGGGCTTCATTGCCCTGACCCGCGGCAGCCACCGCCACACCCTGGTGTTTCTCGACGACCTTTCGCAGATTTCCCAACAAGCCCAACAACTCAAGCTCGCTGCGCTGGGCAGGCTGACGGCCGGCATCGCCCACGAGATCCGCAACCCGCTGGGGGCCATCAGCCATGCGGCGCAGCTGCTTCACGAGTCAGAGGAACTGAGCGGGCCAGACCGGCGTCTCAGTGAAATCATTCAAGATCAATCGCGACGGATGAATCTGGTGATCGAGAACGTCTTGCAGCTGTCTCGCCGACGTCAGACCGAACCTCACCTGCTCGACCTCAAGCAGTGGCTCGAACGCTTCGTCAGTGACCTGCGCAGTCGGCTGTCCGCCGAACAGTCTGTGCACCTGGAAACCGGTGACGGCACCCTGACCACGCGCATGGACGCCGAGCAGTTGCAGCAAGTCTTGACCAATCTGGTGCAGAACGGCCTGCGCTACAGCGGCCAATTGCATGAAAAAGCCCAGGTCTGGCTGAAACTGTTCCATGATCCACACAGCGAGTTGCCCAGCCTGGAAGTGCTGGACGACGGTCCCGGCGTTGCGACCGAACACCTGACGAAGATTTTCGAGCCTTTTTTCACCACCGAAAGCAAAGGAACCGGCCTGGGCTTGTACCTTTCGCGTGAGTTGTGCGAAAGCAATCAGGCGAACCTGGATTACACACCACGGGAAGGTGGCGGCAGCTGCATGCGGATCACCTTCGCCCATCCGTTCAAATTGAGTTGAACATGAGCCAACGGCAAAAGATCCTGATCGTCGACGATGAGCCGGACATTCGCGAATTGCTGGAGATCACTCTGGGGCGAATGAAACTGGACACGCGCAGCGCGCGCAACGTCAAGGAAGCCCAGGACTGGCTGGCGCGCGAGCCTTTCGACCTGTGCCTGACCGACATGCGTCTGCCGGACGGGAACGGCCTCGAACTCGTGCAGCATATCCAGAAGCGCCACACGCAGGTGCCCGTGGCGATGATCACGGCCCACGGCAGCGTTGACACGGCGATCCATGCCCTGAAAGCCGGGGCGTTCGACTTTCTCACCAAACCGGTGGATTTAGGCCGTCTGCGCGAATTGGTGGGCAGCGCATTGCGCCTGCACGCCTCGCCCTCCAATGAAAACAGCATCGACAATCGTCTGCTCGGCAACTCACCGCCCATGCAGGCGCTGCGCAAGCAGATCGGCAAACTGGCGCGCAGCCAGGCGCCGATCTATATCAGCGGCGAGTCCGGAAGCGGCAAGGAACTGGTCGCGCGCCTGATTCACGAACAAGGCCCGCGCATCGACAAACCGTTCGTGCCAGTCAACTGCGGGGCGATTCCTACCGAGCTGATGGAAAGCGAGTTTTTCGGCCACCGTAAAGGCAGCTTCACGGGCGCTCACGAAGACAAACCCGGTCTGTTTCAGGCCGCGCACGGCGGCACGCTTTTCCTCGATGAAGTGGCCGACCTGCCGCTGGCGATGCAGGTCAAGCTGCTGCGGGCCATCCAGGAAAAATCCGTGCGTGCCGTCGGCGGCCAGCAGGAACAGGTCGTGGACGTCCGCGTCTTGTGCGCCACCCACAAAGACCTCGGCGTCGAAGTGGCTGCCCAACGCTTCCGCCAGGATTTGTATTACCGCCTCAACGTGATTGAACTGCGCGTGCCACCGTTGCGCGAGCGCCGCGAAGACATCGAGGAAATCGCCAACAACGTGCTTCAACGCCTTGCCGAAGGTGCTGACCAACCGCCTGCGCGGTTGACGTCCCAGGCCCTGACCGCGCTGAAGGGCTACCGCTTTCCCGGCAATGTTCGCGAGCTGGAGAACATGCTCGAACGCGCCTACACGCTGTGCGAAAACGACCAGATCAACGCCGACGACCTGCGCCTCGCAGAGCCCGTCAACGCCAGCGAGCAAGACGGTCCGAGCCTGGCCGATATCGACAACCTGGAAGACTACCTCGAAAGCATCGAGCGCAAGCTGATCCTCCAGGCGCTTGAAGAAACCCGCTGGAACCGAACCGCCGCCGCGCAGCGCTTGAACCTGACGTTCAGGTCGATGCGCTATCGGTTGAAGAAGCTGGGGTTGGAGTAGTCAGAAAGCTTCCTCACTTGATAAGTCCCAAAAAGGGACCTATCGTTCCCTTTTTGGGACTTATCGCATCGGGCGCTTATGTCTATCGGCGACGCACTCTTCACTACCACCCAACAGCGGCTGCTTGGACTGCTATACGGCCATCCAGAGCGAAGCTTTTACACCAATGAAATTGGGCGATGGGCTCAGGTTGGCAGGGGAAGCATGGTCCGCGAACTGGAGAAACTGCACTCCGCCGGCCTGCTCACGGCGACCCGCCAAGGAAATCAGATTCACTACCAGGCCAATCCCGATAATCCTGTTTTCCAGGAATTGGTGGCTATCGTGCGCAAAACCTTCGGCATCGCCGATCACTTGCGGGTGGAATTGATGCCGTTTGCGGACCGTCTTCAGCAAGCCTTCATCTATGGATCAATCGCGAAAGGAACCGCGAACACATCCAGTGACATTGACTTGATGCTGATAGGCGAGGGAATCAGTTACAGCGAAGTGCTGGAGCGTATGATCCCGCTCGAGGAATTACTGGGCAGAACAATCAACCCGACGCTTTATTCGCCAGCTGATTGGGCGGCGAAGCTCAAAGCCGGAAACAGCTTCGTGTTGCGCGTGACCGAGCAGGACAAGATCACGATCATTGGAAGCGAATAAGGGACACAAGGCAATGACACCTTAGCTCTGGATTCTTCCTTCTGGCCCATACGGCACCGGATCGATAATCGGCGCATCGCCCACCAGCAAGTCGGTCAGTAACTGACAGGACGCGGGGGCCAGCACCAGTCCGTTTCGGAAATGGCCGCAGTTCAGCCACAGCCCATCGTGATTCGGTACCGAGCCGATGTATGGAATCCCCTCGGGAGAGCCCGGCCGCAATCCTGCCCAGTGCCCCACCAACTCAGCGTCCGCCAGCGCCGGGATCAGCTCGACCGCCGATGCCTTCAGGCTTTCACGCGCCGTGTCGGTCGGTGTCTTGTCGTAGCCTTCATATTCCAGCGTGCTGCCAATCAGAATGTGCCCGTCACGACGTGGGATCGCATAGCGGCCTTTGGCGAGGATCATGCTGGGCAGGAAATCCGACGCGCACTTGAACAGAATCATCTGTCCCTTCACCGGCTCGACCGGCAATTCAAGACCGAGCTTGCCGAGCAGGTCGCCGCTCCACGCCCCGGCCGCCAACACAACGCTGTCGCCGAGCACATCACCGGCAGCGGTGCTCACCCCGATGATCCTGTCGCCGTCGCGCACAAAATCACTGACCTCACTCTGCTCATGAATCGTCACGTTCGGCATTGCCAGCAACGCCGCCTTGAGCGATTTGACGAGCCGGGGATTACGCACGTTGGCGATGTCGGGCATGTACACCGCACGGGAATAGCCACCACCCATCACCGGCACGGCGTCATGCACCTGGGAGATGTCCACGGAGGACAGGGGGCGGTTCAACCGTTGAGCCCACTCCAGCGCTTCCTTCTCGTCATCAAGATCCAGCCAGTACAGACCGGTCTTGTGCACCTCAGGATCGATACCCGTGACCTCGAGTAACCGCTCGGCCAGCTGTGGGTAAAAATCCTGCGACCAATGCGCCAACGCCGTCACGGCCGGGTTGTAGCGCCACGGATAAAGCGGCGAAACGATCCCACCGCCGGCCCAGGAAGACTCTTGCCCCACACCTGAACGGTCGAGCAGCACCACACTCTGGACCTTTGACGCGAGGTTAAAAGCGGTCAACAGACCGATGACGCCACCGCCGACGATTACCACGTGTTGCCTGGACATGCAGAACCTGATCATCAATAGAAAATAAACGCCGGTTGCGCCCCACAGGTGGCTGAAAAACCGACTCGACAATGGCCAACAATCAACGCCATGCCACTGGTCCGGCGAATATCCCCGGACATCCACTACATAGCGACTTCGAACCTGAGTAGTATCACCATATTTCAAACGAAAAATGGAATTTCCTTGATGGATTTCAGCGCAGGGCGTCCGTATCCACACACACGCCCGAATCTGCATCGCCGTTGGCAGGGTCCTCATAGGGGCAACAGCGCCGGGTTTACCTTGATCGAATTGATCGTGGTGGTGGTGATCGTCGGGATTTTTGCGGCGATTGCGTTGCCGAGTTTTTCGAGTTTGATTCATCGAATGAACGTCAGATCAGCGGCGGACGAGTTTTATAGCTTGCTGCAGTACGCCCGAGCTGAGGCGGTGACACGTGGCACTGTCGTCAATATCAGCGCTCCTGTTAACACGACCAGTATCGTGGTGGCATTGGGCGCGACCGGCAACGGCACCCGGCTCAGGCAGGTCGGATCGAACGGTCTGCAGGCAGGTGTAGCGATTAACTCAGCCGTGAACAGCGTTACGTTTACCGCCACAGGAACGGCCTCGACGAGCGCATGTTTTGAAATCCTGCACTCCACGGATCCCGCCGTCGCCCCACAATACGTCGCGTTATCCACCAGCGGCCGCGTCACTCCTCCGTCCACTGCCAAACCGAGTGGCTGCTGATGAAGCCCTGCACAGGTAACCGCAGCGGCGGATTCAGCATGATCGAAGTGCTAGTGAGCTTGCTAATCACAGTTATCGGCGTTCTGGGAATGGTCGCGCTGCAAAGCAAGTCCATCCCGTACACCCAGGATTCGGTACAGCGCAACACCGCCATAATGCTGGTGGACGATCTGGTCGACATTATCCGCACGGCCGGAAGCTGTACGAAAGCCAACAGCTGCATCACCCCACCGGGTGCCAGTTTTCCGACGGCACCGGCCAACTGCAATCCGACGCCTACAACGCTTTCAGGACAGATTGGATGCTGGGCGGTTCAGGCAGGCAAGGCGTTGCCGGGAGGCACTGATCTGCTGGCCAAATCCTTTTACATCTGCCGTAGCGCTGTACCGGGAGACGTGACGGCCACCGCCTGCGGCACCACCACCGAGACCAACACCGAAGTTGAGATTCAGGTCGCCTGGACGGTCAAGACAGCTGCAGAATGCATGGACGCCAAAGTGACCAGCCCCAGTACGACGTGCACTTATCGCATCAGGACACGACTGTAATGAAGCGTCTGACAAGCATTTCCCTGAACGCTGACCAACAACGAGGGCTGTCGCTGATCGAGCTGATGGTTGCGATGGTGATTGGCTTAGTACTGATTCTTGGCGTCACGCAAATCTTCATTAATAATCAGAAGAGCTATTTGTTTCAGCAAGGCCAGGTCGGTAATCAGGAGAACAGCCGCTTCGCGCTAGCGGTGCTGAGCCAGGAGCTTTCCAAGGCGGGCTATCGCAGCCAACCCGCGAAGACGTTTTCCACCAGCGTCGGCCTGGGATGCACCTTCGCCGATGACGCTTCGGTGGTTGCGGTCTCGGCCACTGCTCTGTGCTTGCGCTATCAGGCCGCCAACAAGACGGACGTCAATTGCCAGGGCACGGCCTTGCCGGCCGCCAGCCAGGACACCATCATTTCGCCGTATCGGCAGATTAATCCGGTCATCGTCGAAAAAATCGAGTTCGATGCCGCCAGCCAATCCATTATCTGCACCTCGGGCAGCACCTCCCTGCCTTTGGTCACGGGCGTTGCAGGGCTGCGCTTCGAGTACGGTTCCGGCAGTGGGGACAATAAGGAGGTTTCGACCTTCGACGTCAAACCGCTGGCCGCCAATACCATCGGGGCGGTGCGCTATACGGTGCTTATGCAAAGCCAGGGCAGCGCGTCGGTGCGCGACACCGCGGCCCCGTCTTCCGCACTGGCTGAGTGGAACAGCCGGTTCGGCGACAAGCTGGCTGACAGCAACCAGATCTATCAGTTGGTCCAGGGCACGACCATGATCAGGAACCAGATGAAATGAGGCCCATCACCTCGACCCATTGCGCGCGCCCACGTCACTATCAGAATGGCGCGACGCTGCTCGTGGCGATCATGATGCTGCTGATCATCACGCTGCTGGCGCTGTCGAGCATGCGCGGCGTTTCACTCGAATCGCGCATCACCGGCAACCTGAAAAACCAGAAGACCCTGTTCAATGCCGCCGAGGGCGCACTGCGGATCGGCGAGGCGAGTATCAGCCAGGCGGCGCCGCCTTCGGCGAGCAGTGTCTGCAACAGCACCTTCTGCCTGCGCTGGAGCCTTGCGGACCTCGCGGTCCCGGCGTCGATCGATACCCCTGTGCGCTTCACCACGTCCGACGGCAATAACGTGACCACCGTCGCCATCAACTACGATGTGAAGGTGCAGTGGTACGTAGTGGACCTGGGCAACCTGGTGGGTACCAGCCTGGGCAACTGTGCGAGCACGGGCTGCGGGTTCCGTTATTACGAAGTCAATGCGTGCGCTTCAACGGTGCTGTGCACCAGCGATAACACCACCCCTCGCGTGACTCTGCGAACTGTCATAGGCCGGTATTACAACCAATGAACATCAGCCGTTACCTGAGCCTTCTTCCTGCCGTCAGCACCATCAAGCAGATGGGTGCGTTTGCCACCACGCTGGCGTTGGCATCGCCTGCTGCACTCGGCGCCGTGAGCCAGTTGCCCGCCCAGGCACCGCTGTTCGTCAACAACTCGGTGCCACCACTGAACATGCTGGTCGTGGGGCGTGACCACAAATTGTTTTTCCCGGCGTACAACGACGCCTCGGACCTGGACGGCGACGGCTCGATCGACATTCGCTACAAACCGTCGATCGACTATCTCGGCTATTTCGATTCATTGACCTGCTACAACTACAGCGGCGGCTACTTCACAGCCGCCTCGACGACCTCGACTGCGAACCTGAAGAAATGTCCGGGAAGCTGGAGCGGCGACTACCTCAATTACCTGACGACCTCTCGGGCCGATGCGCTGCGCAAAGTGCTGTACGGTGGCTATCGCAGCACTGATAGCACCAACCAGACCATTCTCGAACGTGCCTACATTCCCACCGACGCCCACACTTGGGGCAAGGAATACCGCAGCCTGGCGGTCGACGGCTACAACCTCTCCGACTACACGCCGTTGACCAACCCCACCGGCAGCAACTACACGCTGTTCGCCAATAACACGCAAAACTCGGCGCCGTTGCTGCGGGTGCTGTCCAACGTGTCGAACATCCGCGTCTTTGGCTGGGTCTCGCGGGAAGTGACCCAAGGCGGATCGGTCGCCACCAACACCAACTTCCAGGATGTCGTGGTCTTCCCCAGCGACTATCAAGTCAGGGTGGAAGTGTGCAAAACCGGCTTCCTGGAGAGCAACTGCCGGCTTTACCCTAACGGTAAGTACAAACCGACCGGCATCCTTCACGACTACGGTGAAGGCAACCAGATGTACTTCGGCCTGATGACCGGCACCTATCAGAACAATATCCAGGGCGGGGTGATTCGCAAAGCCATCAGCAGCTTTGCCAACGAAATCGAGACCTCGACCGGGATTTTCGGCACCAAGAACCAGTACGGCAACTACGTCAAAAGCGGCATCATCGGCACCTTGGACGGCCTGCGAATCCGCAACAGTGGTTGCAGCAGCACCGGTAACACTACCACCAACGGCACCTGTCAGGACTGGGGCAATCCGCTGGCGGAAATGATGTTCGAAACCATGCGCTACTTCAGTGGTGCAACCACGCCGACCACTGCGTTCCTTTCCGGCGCAGGCGACACCGCCCTCGGTCTGAGCGGCCTGACCAGTTGGACCAATCCCTATTCGAGCTCGCCGAACCCGGACGCCAGCACGCCGACCTTCCCCAGCTGCTCGAAGCCATTCGAGACGCTGTTCAGCGACGTCAACCCGACCTACGACTCGGACCTGCCCGGCAGCGCGTTCACCACCAGCAATGCGCCCACTGCGACCTCGGCGCTAAGCGGATTCAGCGCGCAGACCCAGGGCCAGACCATCTGGACCAATGACGTTGGCTCAGGCAGCCGCAACATCAATATCGGCCAGACCACCAGCCTGACCGACACGGCGCCCACCGCCAAATCGGCCACCAGCCTAGGCAACATCCGCGGGCTGCCGGAAGAACCCACCAAACAGGGGACCTTCAACGCAGGGGCCGTGGCCTATTACGCCAACACCAACCCGATCACCACGCTGGGCAGCCAGAAGGTTCAGACCTTCTCCATTGCATTGTCCTCCACCCTGCCACGCATTCAGATGCCAGTGGGCAGCGCCACGATCACCCTGCTGCCATTCGGCAAGGTCATCAGCGGAGTCACCGAGCAGATCACCGGTTTTTACATCGACTCGTTGTACAACATGCCCGGCCAGCCAGTGGACACCACCGTCAATGGCGGCCGGCCGCAGGCGATCTTCCGCGTCGTGTTCGACGATTGCGGGCAGGGTTGCGACTACGACATGGACGCCATCGTCCTGTATACCGTGTCAGTGACTGCCGCCAGCACCTTGAACGTCGTCACCCAGACGGTCTACTCGGTGTCAGGCGCAGAGTCGCACATGGGCTACACCATTTCCGGCACCACCAACGACGGTATCTATCTGGAAGTCACCGGGGGCGGGGCCGGTAACAGCCACTACGAACTCGACACCCCAGGCACCAAACTGCCCGGGGCCTGCGTGCCTTCGAACCAATGTACTGGGACGGCTGATCTGCTGCCCGGTCGCCGCTCCGGCAGTGCCATCGTCAACGGCAGCGATAGTCACACCCGCACATTCAGCCCGTCCTCGGCGCGCTCGGTTACCAACCTGCAGGACCCGCTGTGGTACGCCGCCAAATGGGGCGGCTTCGGCACCAAGGACAACACCACCAACAGCCTGCCGGTGGCTGGACAATGGGACTCGAACGTTTCTGGCACCCCGGATAATTACTTTCTGGTGAGCAGCGCCTCGACGCTCAAACAGCAACTTCAGGAAGCCTTCAGCCAGATCGTGCAGAAAAACACCTCGGTCTCGCCACCGGCAGTATCGCCACCACCGCAGGCGTCTTCCACCACCACTTCCACCTACACCAACAGTTTCAACGTCAATCAGTGGAGCGGCGACCTGATCAAGACCACCGCGACCTATGACTACACCGGTGGTACCAGCACCACTGCGGTGAACTGGTCTGCAGCGGCGTTGATACCCGACCCCGGCAAACGCAACATACAGATGGCCAACTCGGCCGGGAGCGGCCTGCAGGACTTCACCTACAGCAACCTGGCCGGTCGGGTCTTCAACGGGGTCAGATGGCAGTACTCCGCGCAGTACACCAATGGCGTGCTGAACTCGGATCAGGTGTCGTTCATCCGCGGTGTACGGACCCTGGAAGGCACCACATTCCGCCGACGCTCGCCGATTTCGGTACTGGGCGACATCATCAACTCCCAGCCCGTGGTGGTGCAGAAAACCTCTTTCATTGCGTCGGCAGCCGACGCCCTGGATGGCAAGCCAGGGGATTACAGCGCATTTCAAGCGTCTGTCAGTTCCCGGGTTCCTCAGGTCTACGTCGGCGCCAACGACGGCATGTTCCACGCCTTCAACGCCAATACCGGTGTCGAGACATTTGCCTTCATACCGTCGGCCGTCATCGCCAACCTGGGGGCGCTGAGCAGCTCGACCTACAACTCCGACTCATCGCTGCACCGCTTCTATGTCGATGGCTCGTCGATAGTTTCCGATGCGTATTTTGGCGGGGCCTGGCACACCGTGCTGGTGGGTAGCCTTGGCGCGGGCGGGCGTGAGATTTTCGCGCTGGACGTGACCGACCCCGGCGGCATCAAGCTGCTGTGGGAGTTCACCTCGCAGAACGACGTGGACTTGGGCTCGACGTTCTCCACACCCTATATCGCCAAGCTGCATTCAGGCGAGTGGGGCGTGATATTCGGCAGCGGGTATAACGGCAATAGCGGCAATGCCAGCCTGTTCGTACTCAACGTCGGGACTGGAGCGGTCATCAAGAAAATGGCGGTGCCGGACAGCAGCCCCAAAGTGGAAAATGGCCTGTCCACCCCCGCTATCCTCGACTCCAACTCCGACGGTATTGCCGACTATGTGTACGCCGGCGATCTATTGGGCAATCTGTGGCGCTTCGACCTGATCGGCAGCTCATTGACTGAAAAGGCCACCGCTTCCAACTACAAAGTGGCGTTCGGCAACAAGCCGTTGTTCACCGCCTCCTCGCCGACGGCGGCGGCCAACCCTCAGTCAATCACCACACCACCGACCGTCTATCCGCACCCCAGTGGAACCGGCACCCTGGTGATCTTTGGCACCGGGCGATATTTCACATCGGCGGACAAGACCTCAAAGGACGTGCAAAGCCTCTACGGCATTTGGGACAAACAGACCGCGGGTCAAGCAGCGACCAACCCAGCGGCGTCCAGCACGCTGGCGTCGATTGCACGCAGCAACCTGCAAAGCCAGACGTTGTCGTCGGCCGCTGGCAGCATTGGCGGCACCACGGGCCTGCGCACGGTGACCCGCAATGGCGTCGACTGGACCACCAAATACGGCTGGTACCTGGACCTGCAAACCAGCACCACGGTCAACAACATCACCACCGTCTCGGCTGTCGGCGAGAGGATGGTCGACCTGCTAACCATTTCCGGCAGCGTGCTGTTCGTTGCAACCCGAACGCCGATTGCCGACGTCTGCGAGGCCGGGATCCTGGGCAAACGCCTGGGCCTGGACCCGAACACGGGCGGCGCGACGACGTTTTCAGTCTTTGATTTCAACCGTAACGGCGTGATTAGCCGGGACGATAGCCTCGATGGCACTGTGGTCAGCGGCTTTGACTCAGTGGCCGGAGGCTTCACCTTGTCATCGAACAACAACCCCTCCGGGCTGCTGACGATGTATAACAGCGACGGCGCAGGCAGCAGCACCGGGACCCTAGGCGGCACAGGCGTATTCACCGGGCTCAAATACAACGGCCGCCAGAGCTGGCGGGTGATCCCCTCACCATGAGAACAGTTTGCACATGCTTATCAGACCCTCTAAACAGCGTGGCTTTACCCTCATCGAGTTGATGATTGCTGTCGCGATCGTGGCGATTCTAGTTGCCATCGCCTACCCCTCCTATACCCGCTACGTGCAACGAGGGTATCGGGCCGAAGGTCTTGCGATGCTCAACGATGCGGTGGCCAGAACCGAGCGCTTCTATGCCCAGAACAACACCTACTCGGGGGCAACACTGAAAACCATCGGCTTGGTCGCCGACGATAAGGTCACCATACTGAACTCGGCCAGCAGCAAGTACCAGCTGACCTTCGTCACCGGATCGTCCAGTGCAACCACTTACACCCTGCAGATTGCCCCCCAGGGCACTCAGGCCAACGATACGTGCGGCACCATGACCCTCGATCAGGCAGGGACAAAAACACCGAACACACCGGAGTGCTGGAGATAACAACCTCACCGCCCCCAACACTCCGCCACACTGGCATCACCCGACATCCCCACATTGTCGTGCCTGCCAGTGTTATCCGACACGAACCCGCCGCATCTGTCGCCGCTCATCAGCGTTCCGGCGACAGGCATCGCTGTCAGGACGAATGCCTGTTCCGAACGCTCGGCACTGATCGCATAAAACGCGTTTCCGACAGCAACCTCATGTTCCCGAACGGGAGGTCCGGCGGTATTTGAGTACTGCCCTGCGCGGGAGAAAAAGCGCTCCAGCCTTTGCGCTTCCTCGACCAGCACACCGGCGATTTCCGAGCGGCGGGTTTTCTTCGTGTGTTCGGTGTACGTCGGGTACGCAATCGCCGCCAGGATCGTGACGACGGCGATGGCGATCAGCAGTTCGATCAGGGTAAATCCCTTGCCGCGCTTCGACAGTGACCGCTTGTTCATAACCGTTGTCGCCACATGATTCGCCCGTTATCGGTGTGAATGCTTTCCAGCACGGTTCTCGTGGAGCCCTGAAGGCCGACGGCCGTGACACGGTACAACCGGCGAAACTCGCCTCGCTCTCCTGCGCCGGCCGGATCCTCGGTCTGCCCCAGGTACTGAATGCCATAGAACCCACCGAGGCTCGCCACCCAGCGCACGCCAGACGCGCCGCCTGAGCCCGCGGCGGAACGGGTCAGCGCCTCCATCGGCGGGAGGCACGTCGCCGGGGTCGAGCATTCGGGAAGGGAGAATCCGGGCGCAAGAACCGTGGCCTCTGCGGATCTGAGCACCGTTTCAGCCCTCTGAAACGATTCATGACGCAGCGCCAGGCTGCCCGCGACTTTCTCCTGAAGGGTGGCGTTTTGCATGGATGAGGTGGCGAGCAGGGTCAGCATCAGCAGGAACACCAGGCTGACAATCAGCACCACGCCGCGTTGAGCGTTCATGGGTGTCTCCTCAACCAAGCCGGTTACGAACGGCAGCCACGACATTGAAGGTCTGCTCTTGAGTACGGTCTGCCGGGTCAAACAGGGTCAATGTCAGCCGCACACTGCGGATCAACGCGGGATCGGGTTGATCGGTGTAACGCGTAATGCCGGGCTCTGCGACCCCCGACGCGACGCCGAAGAGCACGCTGAAGGCCCGGACGTTACTGATCAGTGGCTGTCCGTTGAGCGCCAACTCGCCCCGGCTCGGATTGAAGCGATACACCTGTTTGTGGATCGGCAGCATCAGTTCGCCCTCGGTAAGACGTGGCGCGCGGCCTCGGGTCCATGCGGTGGCGGATGACAGGCAGTCCGTATGAATCTCCCAGTTGTGCCAAGATCCGCCCTGCCCTACGCCAGCCGTGATCAGTGTCAGCGACTGTTGCTGCGCCTGCCACTCCACAGGTGCGCGAGCGGCCGCTGAAAACTGTCCACCCGCGCTGGCGTCACGAACTGTCGCCAGGCAGCCGAACATGCCGGCCAGGCGTATTTCCTGAACCACCTTGCTCAGGACAAAACGCGCATCTTCTTGCAGGCCCGCCGACGATGCCTGACTCAGGTAGGTGCTTTTGCTGCTGATAAAAATCTGCATGAGCGCGTGGGACATCACCAGCCCAAGCGCCAAAGCAAGCATGATTTCCACGAGCCCGAAGCCCTTCGTCTGACGCCTCATGGCCGAAGGGCTTGCGTGAGGCTGCTCAGCGTGAGCGTTTGCCTGTGTCCGGTTTCCCCCTCAGCGCGTGAGTCGTCCCAGTCCAGCGCCAAGGTGACATGAGCACCGTTGACCGAGACGCTGGCCTGCGCATCGTCCCCGACCATGCGCCGAAGCTGGTCGGCAAAATCGAACAGGTCCTGATCTCTGGGATTATCGGGATTACCGGAGACGGGCGCCTGGCTCAGGGAGGACAACGTATAGTTCGCGTCGGGATTGGCGCGGATGCGCTCCAGTAAATCCTGCGCGATAAAGCTCGCCTGGGTACTGCGCATGGCGCTGTCGGTGTGCTTCAGCGCGTTGAGCTGCAACATCGCTACGCCCAGCGCGCCGATGGAAAACACCACCAGAGCGACCAACACTTCAATCAGCGTCATCCCTGCCTGTCTCGATCTCGTATGCATACCTGCCTCTGTGCAAGTCCGTGTGCAGGGACCATTGAAGCCGATAACCAGAAGCCTGCCTGACCGGTGTGTAACCGCACCTTGCGGACATATCGGCTGACAATCGGCCCCCTTGTCATCTCACCTCCTGGCGGGTCTGCTAGAGGGCATTGGGGGTCAGGGAGAGCCAGCGTGAGGCAGCAAGGATTGACACTCATCGAGTTGCTGGCGGGTTTGGTATTGATTGGGATCATCGCCGCGTTGGCAGTGCCGGCGTTTGGCGCCTTGATTGATTCACAGCGCCGTCAGGACACCGCCCAGCAATTGATCAGCGGCCTGAGGCTGGCGCGCGTAGAAGCCATTTTGAGAGGTCAGCCGGTGATCATGCAGGCCCTTGAGGGCGGATGGAGTCGAGGCTGGAATGTTTTCGTCGATGCCAACCGAAATCAGTTTCGAGACGACGATGAACTGATCCTCGCCGAACGCAGCGGTCATCGAAACATCAAGGTGGTGGGCAATACCCGAGTCGCGGCCCGCGTCGGGTTTGACAGCACGGGACGGCTGATCAATAACGGCAACGGGACGCTGGCGGTGTGCCTCAAGGACTCACCCGCCAGCCACGCTCAAATCGCCATCGCGGTCACGGGACGCGTCAGCCTTCGAAACGAAGGCTTCGGCACGGAACCGTGCGCGTGAGACGGTTTACTCAACCTGCTTGACGCGCAGTTCCTTGGGCATCGAAAAGGTGATGTTTTCTTCCCGACCCGCCAGTTCGTCGGCGCCGATAGCGCCCCAGGCCTGCAGCTGCTGAATCACGCCCCGAACCAGGACTTCCGGGGCCGAAGCCCCTGCGGTGATGCCAATCCGTTCAGCACCGTCGAACCAGCTGCGCTGCATGTCTTCGGCGCCGTCGATCAGATAGGCTGGCGTCGCCATGCGTTCAGCCAACTCACGCAGACGATTGGAGTTCGAGCTGTTCGGGCTGCCTACCACCAGCACCACATCGCACTCGTCGGCCAGCTGTTTGACAGCGTCCTGACGGTTTTGCGTGGCATAGCAGATATCGTCCTTGCGAGGGCCTCCGATGGCAGGAAAGCGCGAACGCAAGGCATCGATGACCCGGCTGGTGTCGTCCATGGACAAAGTTGTCTGCGTCACGAACGCCAATTTTTCAGGGTTCTGGACCTGCAGATTAGCGACGTCTTCCTCGTCTTCGACCAGATAGATGGCACCGCCGTTGCTGCCGTCGTATTGGCCCATCGTGCCTTCGACTTCAGGGTGGCCTTCATGGCCGATCAGGATGCATTCACGCCCGTCGCGGCTGTAACGCGCGACCTCGATATGAACTTTGGTCACCAGCGGGCAGGTGGCGTCGAAGACCTTCAAACCGCGACCGGCGGCTTCGGTACGTACTGCCTGGGAAACGCCGTGAGCACTGAAGATGACGATGACGTCGTCGGGCACCTGATCCAGCTCTTCGACGAAGATCGCACCGCGACTGCGCAGGTCTTCGACGACAAATTTGTTATGAACCACTTCATGGCGCACGTAGATCGGCGGGCCAAACACTTCCAGCGCGCGATTGACGATTTCGATCGCACGGTCCACCCCGGCGCAGAAGCCACGTGGGTTGGCGAGTTTGATTTGCATGATGTGCCTCGTATCTACGCGCAATGAAACATAAAAACGAAAAGGCCCCGAGCCAGGTCGGGGCCGCAGGCGATCTGACCGATCAGAGCGCCTTCACCTCGAAGATTTCGACTTCGAAAGTCAACGTCTTGCCGGACAACGGGTGGTTGAAATCGACGGTCACCTGATCGTCGTCAAACGCTTTCACCACACCGGGCAGCTCAGTATTGGCCGCATCGTTGAAGATCACCAGCAAGCCTTCAGCCAGCTCCATGTTCTTGAACTGCGAGCGCGGCATGACCTGCAGGTTTTGCGGGTTGGGCTGACCAAACGCATTTTCCGGTGGAACCTGGAGAGTGCGCTTGTCGCCTGCCTTGAAGCCGAAAATCAGCGCTTCAAAGCCTGGCAACAAACTGCCATCGCCGACCTTGAAGGTCGCCGGGGCTTTATCGAACGTGCTGTCGACGGTGTCGCCGTTTTCCAGATGCAACGCGAAATGCAGGGTGACTTCCGTGTTCTGACCGATGCGTGTTTCCTGTGTAGCGTGTTCGGTCATCAACTGTTCAGTCATGAACGGGTTCTCCGGTTTTCTTGCTCTTGAACATATCCAGCGCAAGCATGATCGCGCCTACAGTGATCGCACTGTCGGCAAAATTGAACGCCGGGAAATACCAGCGAGTGTCCCAGTGCACCAGTATGAAGTCGATGACGTGGCCAATCGCGATGCGGTCGTAGAGATTACCCAGCGCGCCGCCCAGCACAAGTGCCAAGGCAATCGCCAGCCAGGTTTCATTTCGCCCAAGGCGCTTGAGCCAGATCACCAGCACCGCACTGACCACCACAGCAATCAGTGCAAACAACCAGCGCTGCCAGCCGGAGCTGTCAGCCAGGAAGCTGAACGCTGCGCCGGTGTTGTAAGCCAGCGTCCAGCTGAAGTAGCTGGGGATGACCACGATCTGCTGATACAGGCTCAGCGAGTTCTCGAAGTGGAACTTGCTGGCCTGGTCAATGACCACGACCAGCACGCTCAACCACAGCCAGCCTAGACGGCCCATACGGCCAGCCGACGCATTAGGCATAGTGACGAACCTCGCCCGCGCCGCTGATGTTGTCGACACAACGACCGCAGATTTCAGGATGCTCGGCGTGCACGCCAACGTCTTCACGGAAGTGCCAGCAACGTGCGCACTTGGTGTAGCCGGACTTGACCACTTTCAGCTTCAGGCCCGCGACTTCGGTGACCACGGCATCGGCAGGTGCGCTGGCAAACGGCGCCAGACCTGCTTTGGACGTGATCAGCACGAAACGCAGCTCATCGCCGAGCTTGTTCAGGTCGCCGGTCAGATCGTCTTCGGCGTACAACGTCACTTCGGCCTGCAGGTTGCCACCGATGGCTTTCGCCGCACGCTGGTTTTCCAGTTCCTTGTTGACGGCCGTCTTGACCGCCATGATCCGATCCCAGTAGGCACGGTCGAGTTCGAAGCCTTCCGGCAACTCGCTCAGCCCTTCGTACCAGGTATTGAGCATGACCGACTCGTTACGCTCGCCCGGCATGTACTGCCACAGCTCGTCGGCGGTGAACGCCAGGATCGGCGCGATCCAGCGAACCAGCGCTTCGGAGATGTGGAACAGCGCGGTCTGGCAAGAACGGCGGGCCTCGCTGTTGGCGCCGGTGGTGTACTGACGGTCCTTGATGATGTCCAGGTAGAAGCCGCCCAGCTCCTGCACGCAGAAGTTATGCACCTTGGAGTAGACGTTCCAGAAGCGGTACTCGCCGTAATGCTCTTCCAGCTCGCGCTGCAGCAGCAGTGCGCGATCCACGGCCCAACGGTCCAGTGCCAGCATTTCATTTGCAGGCAGGATGTCGGTGGCCGGGTTGAAGCCGCTCAGGTTGGAAAGCAGGAAGCGCGCGGTGTTACGGATACGGCGGTACGCATCGGCGCTGCGCTGCAGGATGGTTTCCGAAACGGCCATTTCGCCCGAGTAATCGGTGGCCGAAACCCACAGACGCATGATGTCGGCGCCCAGCGTGTCGTTGACCTTTTGCGGCGCGATGACGTTGCCCAGCGACTTGGACATCTTGCGGCCGTTCTCGTCCACGGTGAAGCCGTGTGTCAGCAGCTCGCGGTACGGCGCGTGATTATCGATCGCGCAGCCAGTGAGCAGCGAGGAGTGGAACCAGCCACGGTGCTGGTCGGAGCCTTCCAGATACAGGTCGGCGCGCGGACCGGTTTCATGACCCATAGGGTGCGAGCCGCGCAAAACGTGCCAGTGCGTGGTACCCGAGTCGAACCAGACGTCCAGTGTGTCGGAGATCTTGTCGTACTGCGGCGCTTCGTCGCCCAGCAGCTCGGCCGCGTCCATCTTGAACCAGGCTTCGATGCCTTCTTTCTCGACGCGCAGTGCAACCTCTTCCATCAGCTCGACGGTGCGTGGGTGCAGCTCGCCGCTTTCCTTGTTCAGGAAGAACGGAATCGGCACGCCCCAGTTACGCTGACGAGAGATGCACCAGTCAGGACGGTTGGCAATCATCGAGTGCAGACGCGCCTGGCCCCAGGTCGGTACGAATTTGGTGTCTTCGATGGCTTTGACCGCGCGGTTGCGCAGGGTGTCGCCAGCCGTTGGCTGCTTGTCCATGCCCACGAACCACTGCGCCGTGGCGCGGTAGATCAGCGGCGTCTTGTGACGCCAGCAGTGCATGTAACTGTGGGTGATGGTTTCGGTGTGCATCAAAGCGCCGACTTCGGTCAGCTTGTCGATGATGTTCTGGTTGGCCTTGAAGATGAACTGACCACCAAAGAACTCGAGCGATGGCGAGTAAACGCCATTGCTCTGTACCGGACTGATGATGTCATCGTTAGTCAGGCCGTAGCTCTTGAAGATCATGAAGTCATCGACGCCATAGGCTGGCGAGCAGTGAACAACTCCGGTGCCCGCGCCCAGCTCGACGTAGTCAGCCAGATAAATCGGCGACAGACGATCATAGAAAGGATGGCGGAAGTTGATCAGTTCCAGCGCAGAACCCGGTGCAGTGGCCAGTACCGAGCCTTCCAGGTTCCAGCGTTTGAGACAGGCTTCCACCAGCTCTTCTGCGAGAACAAGCAAGCGGTCGCCAGTGTCCACCAGCGCGTAGTTGAATTCCGGGTGAACGTTGAGGGCCTGGTTCGCCGGGATGGTCCACGGGGTGGTGGTCCAGATCACGACAGCGGCAGGTTTGCTCAGGCTCGGCAGACCAAAGGCTGCGGCCAGTTTGTCGGTGTCAGCAGCCGGGAAGGCGACGTCGATGGTCGACGACTTCTTGTCCTGGTACTCGACTTCCGCTTCAGCCAGCGCAGAGCCGCAATCGAAACACCAGTTGACGGGCTTCAGGCCTTTGAACACGAAACCGTTCTTGACCATTTCCGCCAGCGCACGGATTTCCCCGGCTTCGTTGGCGAAGTCCATGGTCCGGTAAGGATTGGCCCAGTCGCCCAGCACGCCCAGACGAATGAATTCGGCTTTCTGGCCTTCGATCTGCTCGGCCGCATAGGCACGGCACAGCTCGCGAGTCTTGTCCGCCGGCAGGTTCTTGCCGTGGGTGACCTCGACCTTGTGCTCGATCGGCAGACCGTGGCAGTCCCAGCCCGGAACATAAGGTGCGTCGAAGCCCGACAGGGTCTTCGAACGGACGATCATGTCCTTGAGAATCTTGTTGACAGCATGACCGATGTGAATATTGCCGTTGGCGTACGGAGGACCGTCGTGCAGGACGAACTTTGGACGATCCTTGCCAATTTCGCGCAGCTTCTGGTACAGGCCAATGCTGTCCCAGCGCTGCAGAGTTTGCGGCTCGCGCTGGGGCAGGCCGGCCTTCATCGGGAAGGCGGTGTCCGGAAGATTAAGCGTGGCTTTGTAGTCGGTCATTTCAGGCTCTAAGTTAGCGGTTGACCATGCCCCAATGGGCACGGGCGGCAGCGACATCCGCATCGATCGCCGTCTTAAGCGCCTCCAGAGAGGCGAAACGCTGCTCATCACGCAGCTTTTGGTGGAATACCACCGTCAAACGCCGGCCATAGATATCGCCGGCAAAATCCAGGATATGAATTTCAAGGTGCGGACGCCCATCGCCCGCCACGGTCGGTCGTACGCCAATGTTGGCGACGCCCGGCCAGAGCTTTCCATCGATTTCGGCACTGACCAGATAGACACCGGTCAACGGCACGCGACGACGTTTGAGTTGAACGTTGGCGGTGGGCGTCCCCAGCTGACGGGCCAGCTTCTGGCCATGCAGAACACGCCCGGAAATCGCGAACGGCCGTCCCAACAAGTGCTCGGCCAGCGCAAAGTCACCGTTGGCCAAGGCATCGCGCACTTTGGTGCTGCTGACGCGTACACCGTCGATTTCGACGGTCTGTGCGGCTTCTACCGAGAACCCTTTTTCTGCACCGACCTTTTGAAGAAAGTCGAAGTCGCCAATCCGGTCACATCCGAATCGGAAGTCGTCACCGACCTCAAGGTGTTTAACACCCAGCCCGTCGATCAATACGGTGTCGACGAACTCGGTGGCGCTCAACTTGCTCAGACGCTGGTTAAACGCCAGGCAGAGCACCAGGTCAACCCCTTCGGCGGCCAGCAGATCAAGCTTGTCGCGAAGACGTGCCAGCCGGGCCGGTGCGGTCTCCGGGGCAAAGAACTCGCGCGGTTGCGGTTCGAAAATCACCACGCAACTGGGCAGGCCCAGCTCGACAGCGCGCTCACGCAGTCGCGCCAGGATAGCCTGGTGACCACGGTGAACACCGTCGAAATTGCCAATGGTGGCGACGCAGCCCCGATGCTGGGGGCGCAGATTTTGAAGGCCTCGAACCAGCTGCATAACGCGCTTCTTGCTCATAAAGTGGCCGATTATAACCACACACCGCCGTCAACGACAGGCGACACAGTGAGGCAAAGCGCAACAATCGGCGTTAACCGGCAAAAACCGACGACTGATCCTACATGATCGCCTTGCGAGCGAAATCCTTCAGGCGGAAACCCAGCAACAGCAACATGCCGAAATACGCCACGACCCCGGCGGCTACCAGACCGCCAAGCCTGATGAAGCGTTCGAGCATCTGCCCGTCGGACCAGGCGGGCATGACGTACATCAAGCCCAGCAGCACGCCCGACATGACCGCCACAGACACCAGCAACTTGATCAAAAACACCGGCCAGCCGGGTTGCGGCTGATAAAGGTCTTGTTTGCGCAGTTGCCAGAACAGGAGCAGTGCATTCAGACAAGCGCCCATGCTGATCGCCAGCGCCAGGCCCACATGCGCCAGGTGCACAACGTAAACGAACAGCACGTTGAACAGCTGAGTGACAACGAGCGTGAACACGGCGATTTTCACCGGGGTGCGGATATTCTGTTGCGCATAAAAGCCAGGCGCCAGCACCTTGATGACAATGATGCCCAACAAACCCACCGCATAGCCGACCAAAGCGCCTTGTGTCTTCGCGGCATCGGTCGCATCAAATTTACCGTACTGAAACAGAGATACCGTCAGCGGTTCCGCCAGAAGCCCGAGCGCCAATGTGCAGGGCAGGACCAGCACAAAGCAGAGACGCAGACCCCAGTCGAGAATGCGCGAATACTCGTGGCGATCCTTGCTCGCGTAGGTTTTCGACAGGATCGGCAGCAGGATCGTCCCCAGCGCGACACCGAGCACACCCGAAGGCAGCTCCATCAAACGGTCGGCGTAGTACATCCACGACACCGAGCCCGCCGCCAGAAAAGAAGCAAATATAGTGTTGATGATCAGGGAAATCTGGCTGACCGACACACCCAGCATGGCGGGGAGCATCTGCTTCATGACACGCCAGACGCCGGTGTCCCGCAGATTCAGACGAGGCAGCACCAGCATGCCGATCTTCTTCAGATGCGGCAGCTGATAGAGCAATTGAAGCAGCCCGCCTGCCAGCACGGCCCAGCCCAGCGCCATGACCGGCGGATGGAAGTAAGGCGTGAGGAACAGCGCGAAAAAGATCATCGCGAGGTTGAGCAGCGTCGGCACGAAGGCCGGCACAGAGAAACGGTTCCAGGTATTGAGAATGGCGCCAGCCAGCGAGGACAGCGAAATCAGCAATATATAAGGAAAGGTCACCCGCAGCAGGTCAGAGGTCAGCTGGAATTTTTCCGGCGTATCGGCGAAGCCTGGGGCCGTGGCCCAGATCACCCATGGCGCGAAAAGGATGCCGAGGACAGTGACCACTGCCAATGCCAGGGTCAGCAGACCGGTGACATAAGCGACAAAGGTGCGGGTCGCCTCCTCCCCTTGCTGGCTTTTATACTCGGCAAGGATTGGCACGAACGCTTGAGAAAACGCGCCTTCCGCGAAGATTCGTCGCAACAGGTTGGGCAGTTTGAATGCAATGAAGAAGGCGTCTGTTGCCATTCCGGCACCGAATGCACGGGCGATGATGGTGTCGCGGATAAAACCCAGGACCCGCGAAAGCATTGTGATAGAGCTGACGGCGGCAAGCGATTTGAGTAGGTTCATCTAAAGTTTGTGCGCCCGACCAAAGGAAGCGCCAAAGCGCGATCCATTTATGCGATACTCCGCGCCGCAAAACAGCTCAGAGCCAAAACCCGCGAGTTTACAGGTCGCACGCCGGAATGAAATAACCACGGCATCACACGGCGACCACTCAGCGGAACGCATCAACTGCCCTTGACAAGCGTCAAACACATCGGCATGATTCGCGGCCTATTTTGTTAGCTATTTCCCAAGTCTTTCGAGGAGCTCGACGGTGGCCAACTCACCTTCCGCCAAAAAACGTGCAAAACAGGCTGAGAAGCGTCGCAGCCACAACGCCAGCCTGCGTTCCATGGTTCGTACCTACATCAAGAATGTAGTGAAAGCCATCGACGCAAAAGACGCTGAAAAAGCGCAAGCTGCTTATGTTCTGGCTGTGCCAGTTATCGACCGTATGGCCGATAAAGGCATCATCCACAAGAACAAAGCTGCTCGCCATAAAGGCCGCCTGAATGGCCACATCAAGGCTCTGAACCTTGCTGCTGCAGCCTAAGCGACCCGCTTGTTAAAAAACCGACCCTAGGGTCGGTTTTTTATTGCCTGCGATTCTTGCTGTTGCGATCCATCAGGTCATGGCATGTTGCAGCAAATGCAGCGGTGCGACCCTCACACAGAAGCCCTCAAGGACTTCAGAGTGACAACGCCCAGTCACACCCCGCCACGCGAACACCCCATCAAGGGCCAGGAGAAGGTGCTGGCGCCCACGGCAAAATCGGGATAGCCGTTACCGCGTTCTGCGGGCTGCCCTCGATGACGCGATCGCTGTAGACCAGATACACCAGCGTGTTGCGCTTCTTGTCCAGGAAGCGAACCACCTGCATGGTCTTGAACACCAGCGAGGTTCGCTCCTTGAAGACCTCATCACCATCTTTGAGCTGCTCCTTGAAGCGGATTGGCCCCACCTGACGACACGCAATGGACGCCTCGGCACGATCCTCAGCCAGACCCAACCCACCCTTCACGCCACCGGTCTTGGCTCGTGACAGGTAGCAGGTAACGCCATCAACCTTAGGATCATCGAACGCCTCGACGACAATCCGATCATTAGGGCCGACGAACTTGAACACCGTCGACACCTGACCAATCTCTTCAGCAGAAACCAGCAGGGGCAGCATCAACGCCGCACCCAGAATGCCTTTCAGAACGCGCATGTGTGCTTCCCTTATCAAAAAACCGACTCGCCTGAAATCAGACCAGGATCAGGTTGTCACGATGAACCAATTCCGGCTCAGCCATGTAACCCAACGCCTTCACGATGGCTTCAGATGGCTGACCAATGATCTTCTGCGCCTCAAGTGCACTGTAGTTACTGAGGCCCCGGGCAACTTCGCGACCGTTCGCAGCAACACACACCACCATCTCACCACGACGGAAGCTACCCTGAACCAGCTTCACACCCACCGGCAACAAGCTCTTGTTGCTCTCGGTCAGCGCCTTCACTGCACCATCATCCAGCACGAGTGTGCCGCGCGTCTGCAGATGCCCCGCCAGCCATTGCTTGCGAGCCGCCAGCATGCCGCGCTCAGGCGACAGCAACGTCCCCAGCCGCTCGCCCGCTTTCAGACGCGCCAGGACACGCTCGATCCGCCCACCGACAATGACGGTGTGCGCGCCGGAGCGCGCTGCCAGGCGTGCCGCACGCAACTTGGTCTGCATGCCGCCACGACCCAACGCGCCGCCGGTGCCGCCCGCCACAGCATCCAGTGCCGGATCGTCAGCACGCGCTTCGTAGATCAATTGGGCTTGCGGATTATTGCGCGGGTCAGCGTCGAACATGCCGTCGCGATCAGTGAGGATGACCAGCAGATCAGCCTCCACGAGGTTCGCGACCAGCGCTGCCAAGGTGTCGTTATCGCCGAAACGGATTTCATCGGTGACGACCGTGTCGTTCTCGTTGATGACCGGCACCACACCCAGGTCAACAAGGGTACGCAACGTACTGCGAGCGTTCAGGTAGCGCTTGCGATCCGACAGGTCATCGTGGGTCAGCAGAATCTGCGCTGTGTGGCGATCATGCTCTGCAAAGCTGGATTCCCAGGCCTGCACCAACCCCATCTGGCCAATCGCCGCCGCCGCTTGAAGCTCATGCATGGCACTCGGTCGTACAGCCCAGCCCAGGCGACTCATGCCGGCAGCCACTGCGCCGGACGAAACCAGAACCAGTTCGACGCCTGCCTCATGCAGCGCCACCATCTGCTCGACCCAAACACCCATTGCGTTGCGATCAAGACCCTTGCCATCCGCCGTCAGCAGCGCACTTCCGATCTTCACAACCCAACGCTGGGCACCTGTCACCTTGCTCCGCATGATCTTTCAACCTTAAGCCAGAGGTACACATTCAAGATACTAAAACGCCGCTAATTTAGCGGCGTTGTAGTTTACTTCAGTCGATCACTCACGGACGTAAATGATTTCCGGACCATCTTCATCGTCCACATCATCTTCATCCCAGTCATCGTCGTCGCCGATGTCATGCACGCTCTTCACACCACTGCGACGCAGGGCACGCTGATCGTCCAGCGCCTGCAACTGGGCACGCGCTTCGTCTTCGATGCGCTGATCCAGTTCGGCCAGCTCTTCGGCGTACGCCGGGTCACTTGCCAGACGATCGGCACGGTCTTCCAGATAGCGCATGATGTCGCGGCTCAGCTGCTCAGTGCCTTCTTTGGCAATGGCCGAGATCACGTAGACAGGGCCGGTCCAGCCCAGGCGATCAATGATCTCCTGCTTGCGCTCTTCATGCTCTTCTTCGAGGATCTGGTCGCACTTGTTCAGCACCAGCCAGCGATCACGATCCGCCAGCGCCGGGCTGAACTTCATCAGCTCATTGACGATGACTTCAGCCGCATCCGGCGCACTGCTTTCATCCAGCGGCGCCATGTCGACGAGGTGCAGCAACAGACGCGTGCGCGCCAGGTGCTTGAGGAAACGGATACCAAGACCTGCACCGTCCGACGCACCTTCGATCAAGCCCGGAATGTCGGCGATGACGAAGCTTTTCCAGCGATCAACACTGACCACACCCAGGTTTGGTACCAGCGTGGTGAACGGGTAATCGGCAACTTTCGGCTTGGCGGCGGAAACCGAACGAATGAAGGTGCTCTTGCCAGCATTTGGCAAACCCAGCAGACCGACGTCAGCCAGCACTTTCAGCTCCAGCTTCAAATCACGCTGCTCACCCGGCTTGCCCGGCGTGGTTTGGCGCGGCGCGCGGTTAGTACTGGATTTGAAACGGGTGTTTCCCAGACCGTGCCAACCGCCATGAGCCACCAGCAGGCGCTGACCCGCTTTGGTCAGGTCGCCGATAATTTCCTGAGTGCTGGCGTCGATCACCGTGGTACCGACCGGCACGCGCAACACCAGCTCTTCACCCTTGCGACCGGTGCAATCGGTGCTGCCACCGTTGGAACCGCGCTCGGCGTCGAAGTGACGGGTATAGCGATAATCGACGAGCGTGTTGAGGTTCTCGTCAGCGACCATGAAGATCGAGCCGCCGTCACCACCATCACCCCCGTTGGGACCACCGTTTTCAATGAATTTTTCGCGACGGAAGCTCATGCAACCGTTGCCGCCGTCACCGGCCTTCACCCGAATGGATACTTCATCAACAAATTTCATAACGCACGCCTCCCGTCACAAAGACGAGCAAACAACATAAATTCATAAGGCTCTTGCAAAGATGAGCGTTGCGATACCGATCAAAAACCAGCGACTACACACCACAACGGCCCACACAAACAGCTTTGCAAGAGACTCACCGAAACCAGACCTTTTACAAACGAAAAAGCCCTGTCAACGACAGGGCTTTTCAGCTCAGGCAATGTGCAGGCCGTTGCTTTCGCTACGCCCTCACACCGCCTGAACGCAAGATCACGCCGCGACTTCTGCTTTCGGCACGATGCTTACATAACGACGACCGAAGGCGCCTTTCACCTGGAACTTGATCACGCCTTCGACTTTAGCGAACAGAGTGTGATCTTTGCCCATGCCAACGCCGTAGCCAGCGTGGAATTGGGTGCCGCGCTGACGCACGATGATGTTGCCCGGAACGATGACTTGGCCGCCATACATCTTCACGCCAAGGCGTTTGGCTTCTGAGTCGCGACCGTTACGAGTACTACCACCAGCTTTTTTGTGTGCCATGAGTTCAATTCTCCTAGTGAGGAATTAGGCTGAAATTAAGCCTGAATACCGGTGATTTTGATCTCGGTGTACCACTGGCGGTGGCCCATACGCTTCATGTGGTGCTTACGGCGACGGAACTTGATGATGCGGACTTTATCGTGACGACCTTGGGAGATCACTTCAGCCACAACGGTAGCGCCGGCAACAACTGGAGCGCCGATGTTCACGTCGTCGCCATTGGCGACCAACAGAACGCGATCAAAAGTAACGGATTCGCCAGTAGCGACTTCCAGCTTTTCGATCTTCAGGTATTCACCTGGGGCGACTTTGTATTGCTTGCCGCCAGTAACGATTACTGCATAAGACATGGTATTTCTCCGAAAATCCTGCTCACCCAGCTCTTTATAGGAAGAGGTATTGGCTGGCATGGCTGCACGGGGCTGGAAAGGCCCATGTGCAATTGCGTAAGGCAGGTGCTGCCCAGGAAAGTTAGGGTGCGCGATTGTACGCAAGCCGCGAACGCCTTGCAAGCGGCCTTGCGTCACGCCTTGACAGGGTGGGGCCTGCAACCTAGCATGCCGCGCAACCCTTCTGGAGCACGTCTCGCTGATGCAACCCCAAGCCTTCTACCGCGCTGTGGCGGACGACTTTACAGCCGTCGACCACATTATCAAGAAGCAGCTGACATCGCGCGTGCCGCTGGTCTCGAAAATCGGCGACTACATTACCTCCGCCGGCGGCAAACGCCTGCGTCCATTGCTGGTGCTCCTGTGCGGCAAGGCACTGGGCAGCGGCGGTGATGACCTGCGTCTGCTGGCCGCCACCATTGAATTCCTGCACACCGCCACCCTGCTGCACGACGACGTGGTCGACATGTCCGGCATGCGCCGTGGCCGCTCGACCGCGAACGCCATGTGGGGCAACGCCCCGAGCGTGCTGGTCGGCGACTTCCTTTATTCGCGCTCGTTCGAAATGATGGTCGAGCTCGGTTCGATGCCGGTCATGCAGATCCTGTCCAAGGCCACCCGCGTCATCGCCGAAGGCGAAGTCCTGCAGTTGTCGAAGATTCGTGACGCCAGCACCACCGAAGAAACCTACATGGAAGTGATTCGCGGCAAGACAGCCATGCTGTTCGAAGCCTCGACCCACAGCGCCGCAGCCCTGGCCAAGGCGGGCCCGGAACAGAGCGAAGCACTGCGCACCTTCGGCGACCACCTCGGCATCGCATTCCAGCTGGTCGACGATCTGCTCGATTACCGTGGCGACGCAGAAACCATGGGCAAGAACATCGGTGACGACCTTGCAGAAGGCAAACCTACCCTTCCGCTGATCTACACGATGCGCGAAGGCACGCCGGAACAAGCAGCGCTGGTGCGTCAGGCCATTCAGAAAGGCGGCCTGGAAGATTTGGCAAGCATCCGCGATGCGGTCGAGAAGTCGGGATCGCTGGACTACACCGCCCAACTGGCTCGCGACTACGTGGCACGCGCCATCGCCTGCCTGGACGCCCTGCCCGCCAGCGAATACCGCGACGCCCTGATCGAGCTGAGCGAGTTCGCGGTCGCACGCACGCACTGATCCGCCGCTCGCTACACCAAAAGCCCGTCCACATGACGGGCTTTTTGTTGCCTGCGGGCGTAGAGCTGCAGCCTACGCCGGCAGTACATAATGCGAATTAATCTCAAATAGAACCTTGCTATTCCTCAGATAAGAATTATTCTCATTGGAAACTTTCAAGGAGAATGAACATGACTTATCTGATCGACGCCTGGCTGGATCGGCCCCACCCTTACCTTCGTATCCTGCATCGCGAGACAGGCCAGGTCTGTGCAGTGCTGGAAGAAGACGCTCTGGACGAATTGCGGGATCAGGGAGATCTGGACGTCAACAGCCTGAGCTCGTGCGAACCCGGTGTTCAAAAGGAGATGGTGAGAAACCTGTTTCTGTTCTGCTACGCCCGAGCCTTGCGCCCGGCCTGTGAACTGCACTGATGCCACTGCCTGAATACGACGTGGCCGGGTGAACACGTATGTCCACCCGGCCACGATCTGCTTGCAGCTTTACGCTGCTGCTACAGCCTTACAGAACGTCGAGCAGTTCTACGTCGAACACCAGAACGCTGTGCGGCGGGATGCTGCCCACGCCTTGTGCGCCGTAAGCCAGCTCGCTAGGAACGTGCAGACGCCATTTGCTGCCGGCCTTCATCAGTTGCAGTGCTTCGGTCCAGCCTGCAATCACACCACCGACCGGAAACTCGGCAGGCTCACCACGATCGTAGGAACTGTCGAACACGGTGCCGTCGATCAGCATGCCGTGGTAATGCGTGCGCACGTTGCTTTCGCGGGTAGGCTGAGCGCCTTCACCGGCGGTGATGACTTCGAACTGCAAACCCGAGTCCAGCGTGGTCACGCCTTCGCGCTTGGCGTTCTCGGCCAGGTAATGCTTACCAGCGCCAGCGGCGGCTTCTGCTTTGGCAGCGGCTTCAGCCTGCATGATTTCGCGAATGACTTTGAAGCTCGCGGCCATTTCTTCCTGGCTGACGCGGCTTGACTGGCCACCGAAAGCGTCGGTCAGACCGGCCAGAATGGCGTCCAGATTGACGCCCGGCGGCGGGTTGTCACGCAGTTGGTCACCCAACTGACGGCCGATGCCGTAGCTGACGCGGGTTTCGTCGGTGGACAGATTGACTTCGGACATAACGCTGCTCCGCTGAAGAGCGCCCGCGGGCGCCCTGATCTAAATGGCCGAGCAGCCTAGCACAACAGGATATATCCAGTAACAAACTACCAGGCCGAACGGATAGAAAGCGGTACGCGCACCGTTTGCTCTTCTGTGTCATGCAGGCCGCACATCTCATCGTGAACCACCGCATGCACCAGGTTGAACGGCATCGGCGTTATCGCGTGCAGCACATCCCGTGCGTGCTCGACCGAACGCAGGTGCAAGGTCTTGCCCCGCGCATCGTTCAACGGATGAGCAGCGCCATGCATGCGCGCCTCCAGCAAGTAGATGCCGCCTTCCATGGAGATGAGGTTGAGTTCGTCAATGCGACCAGCACTGGCGTGAGCAGTCAGTTCCTGCAGATTCATGAGAGGACCCTCGTTGATCTCGGACTTCAGTGAGCGAATCACAAGTCTCGCCCACTCTGGCCGGAGTACAAGGTGCAGGGCGTGCCGCTGGTCATTTTTTGTTCATGCCACAAAAACCAGTGTGGGAGCGGACTCATGCGCGAGACGCCATTACATCCGATACCTCGTTATCGTCAGTACTCGCTCATCGCGAATGAATTCGCTCCCACAGGGTATTGCTTAATGCTTCGTCAGCTTGTCCAGGTAGCCCATCGCAAACGCCGACACGACAAAGGTCATGTGGATGATCACGTACCACATCAGGTACTGCGGTTCGATGTTCTTGGCGTCCATGAACACCCGCAGGAGGTGAATCGAGGAAATCGCGACAATGGACGCGGCGACTTTCATCTTCAACGATGAGGAGTCCATTTTGCCGAGCCAGTTGAGCTTTTCCTTGTCTTCGTCGATGTCCAGTTGAGAGACGAAGTTTTCGTAGCCGGAGATCATGACCATCACCAGCAGACCGCCAACCAGCGCCATGTCGATCAGCGACAGCAAGACCAGAATCAGGTCCGACTCGGCCAGCGAAAAGACGTTGGGAATGACGTGGAAGATTTCCTGGAAAAACTTGAGCGCCAGCGCCAGCAATCCCAGAGACAAGCCAAAGTAGATCGGCGCCAGTAACCAGCGCGACGCGTACATGGCATTTTCGATAAAACGTTCCATTGAAGCTCACAGATAATTGAAAGCTCGCGAGTATAGGGCGAAGCCGTTCTGGCACAACCCTTTACGACAAGACTTGAAACAATTAACCCGGAGGGAAAAACCTCGACGAACCCGCGCTACGACCCTGGACGCCAGGAAAAACAGACGCGGCTTTCGTCGAGACGTTAGTGCCTGTCAGTTAACAGGGGAAGTGCGCTGGCTGTGGGATGAATCGCCATTGATCCGTCGTAGCTCACCTTGCAAATGAAGGCTCCAGATCGGTATTTCTTCTGCGGTCTGATAGCCATGCAGCGCCAGACTCTCGGCAATCGCATCCAGCACCGACTCAGCGGCGACCGGACCATGAAAAGGCCCTTGAGCCTTGAGCGCAGAAGGTTGTTCCCCGGACATCCCGGCAGCGAACAGCAAGGTCCACATACCGTTATCGCCGGACAGCGGGCGAATCACACATTCGATACGGGTCACCAGACCCAAACATTGGCGAGTAAGACAGAGGCTGCGCGGCATGGCGAGCTCCTCATTGAGTGCAGTATTCATTCCCTGGAACCGCTTCGGAAATGCGTCAGTCCATTTGACAACTGCTGCAACGCGACAATATCGAACAAATACCCTGTAGGAAAAGAGCGAAAACAAAAAGGGCGCCGAATGGTCATTTGGCCATCAGACGCCCCGTTTAGTTGACGTCAAACTGTCAACTTTTCAGTTCCGGTTGTAATTGTGGCGCCTCTTTTTCGAGTTCTTTGAGGTCCTCTTCGCTGAGCATTTCGGCGATGTCGCGAAGGCGATCCACCACTCGACCGTTGACCGAGTCTTCAGGGAATTGACCCTCTTCGTCAGCCTCACCCACTGGCTCGCCCACCAACAGGCTCAGCGCCTCGTCGACCTGACGCACGGCGTAGACATGGAACTGTCCGGCACGCACGGCCTGCAAGACCTTTTCATCGAGCATCAGCGTGGCGACGTTGGCTTGCGGGATGATCGCGCCCTGATCGCCCGTCAGACCTCGCGCCTCACAGAGTCGGAAGAAGCCTTCAATCTTCTCGTTGACCCCGCCGACCGCCTGGACTTCACCGAACTGGTTGATCGAGCCCGTGATCGCGAAGCACTGCTTGAGCGGTGTCTTCGACAATGCGGAAATCAACGTGCAGACCTCACCGAGCGAAGCACTGTCGCCATCCACATATCCGTAGGACTGCTCCAGCGCGATGCTTGCGGAAATCGCCAGCGGGAATTCCTGCGCATAGCGACTGCCCAGATAACCGGTGAGGATCATCACGCCCTTGGAGTGGATCGGCTGACCGAGGTTGACCTCACGCTCGATGTCGACGATGCCGCTGCCACCCGGGTACACCGTGGCGGAAATCCGCGCAGGCACACCGAACGCCGAGTCGCCGACTTCCAGCACCGTCAGGCCGTTGCACTTGCCGACCGCTGCGCCCGCGGTGTCGATCAGAATGATCCCGGCGAGCATGTCATCCAGAATGCGGGCCGAGACGCGACCGGTGCGCGTCGCCTTGGCTTTCAGCGCGCGCTCGATGTGACCGGCGTCGGTCCGCTCGTCGTTCGCCAGGCTGCGAATGAAGTCCGCCTCACTCACCAGCTGGAACAGATCACCGATGCGGGCCGACAGACGCCCCTGGTGTTCGGCCAGACGCGCACTGTAGGTCGCCAGACGCGCCACCGCATCGGCGGTCAGCGGCGCCATGCCTTCTTCCGAGGTACGGGTTTTGAGCAACTGGGCGAACTGCTCCAGGCTTTCGTCGACCATCGGGATGTCTTCATCGAAATCCACCAGCACCCGGAACATCTCCTGGAAGTCCGGATCGAGGTCCTGCAGCGTGTAGTACAGCGAACGGGCGCCGATGATGATGACTTTGACCTGCAGCGGGATGGTCTGCGGCGTCAGGGTCACCGTGGCAATACGGCCCAGCTCGCCCAGCGGGGACTCCATCTTCAGCTTGCGCGATTGCAGGGAACGCTTGAGCGCGTCCCATACGAACGGCTCGCTGAGCATTTTTTCAGCTTCCAGAATCAGGAAGCCGCCGTTGGCCCGGTGGAACGCACCCGGGCGCAGCTGGCGATAGGTGGTGTACAGCGCGCCTTGATCGGTGCTGTATTCGATACGGCCAAACAGATTGTCGTACGTCGGGTGGGGCTCGAAGACCACAGGCGCTCCGCCGCTGGCCGAGTGACCGACCACCAGGCTCGGGCAGTATTGTTCTTCCAGCAGCTTGCGCGCCTGTGCATCGGTCTTGCTGTCATCGACCAGTTGCTCGACCACGGTTTTCAGCAGATTGACCTGCATCGCCTGCAAATACGCGCAGACCGCGGCGTTTTCCGCGTACTGCTCGGACAGCGGCGCCAGCAGTGGCTGCAAGGCCAGAATGATGGTCTCTTCATTCAGCTGACGCATCTGGTTGTTGGACTCGCGCTTCCACTGCGGCAGGCTGGCGAGTTCCTCGTTAAGACGCTCCTCCAGGGCCGAAATATCGTCGTGAAAACGGTCGCGATCGGCTTCAGGCAACTGCGAGAACTCCGCCTCGTCCAGCGCCTTGCCGTCCAGCATCGGGGTGAAGGCGATGTTGCTGCTGTCGCGGTACAGCGCAATGTCTTTTTCAAGGGCAAGGCGTTCGATCACGTCCAGCGCCCGGTCGTAACGTTGGTTGAAAGCGCGGTCGATGGCGCTCTTCTTCTGCTGGTAGGACGGATGCTCGAAAACGGCCGGAAACGTCGACAGAAGGTTGTCGATCAGTCCGTTGATGTCGGCGATGAACGCGCTGGCACTCCCCGGCGGCAGCTCCACTGCACGGGGCTCGCGCGACTCTTCGAAGTTATTGACGTAGACCCAGTCGGAGGGGGTCTGCATGCGCTTGCCCTCAGCCTTGAGGTAGCGCTTGACGAAGGAGAAGCGACCGGTGCCGGGCTCTCCCATGACGAACACGTTGTAACCGGGGCGCGGCATGGCGACCCCGAACTGTAGAGCCTCGACCGCTCGTTCCTGGCCGAGCACGCCGCGAAAGGGTTCCAGATCGTTGGTTGTCGTGAAGCTGAACTGTTCAGCGGAAAAGGGACGGGTCAGCGCTTCAGGCGCAAGTCGCAAGCTGGCAGCAACAGGATCGGGCATCGGACATCCTTACATCAGGCGGGGCAGATGGGGGCATTCTGGCGCTCGCCGCACCCGACTGGCAAGGCAAGAACCATCGGAATGTTTTTTATGGATGAGGAGCGTTCCTACAGGCTTTAAGGACACGAACTGCATACAACAAAGTGTAATAACCAACGGAACGTTCAGATCGTGCCTAAACTCCAAGCGGAGCGGCCGGTAACAAATTAAATAACCGACCCTCCCTGGCGCCGGTACTGGCCAGGACCCGACCCTTGGTTGAAACAACAGAGACTAAAGCTATGAAACGGATTCTTCTTGGTACTCTCTTCGCCGCTGTGTCCATCAACGCCATGGCTCAAGCCCCTGGCGGCCCAGACTGCGGCTGGGGCAACATGCTGTTCGAAGGTCAACGCGGTACCCCCGCCCACTTCCTCGCTTCCACCACCAACGGCACCTCCGGTAACGCCACGTTCGGCATGACCTCAGGCACCAACGGCTGTTCTACCAACAGCGCCCTGACCTACGGCGGTAAATCCTGGATTGCCATGAACGGCATGATGGACGAGCTTTCCAAAGACATGGCGATGGGCCAGGGCGAGGCACTGACGACCTATGCGGTCGTACTGGGCGTTGCACCGGAAGACCGTGCGCATTTCGCCGCAGTCACCCACAACCACTACCAGCAGATCTTCAACAAGGCAGACGCCACCGCTGAAGACGTGCACACCAACACCCTCGACGTGCTGAAGAACGATCCGACGTTGGCCAAATACGCAACTCAGGCTTAAATACGATCTGCCTGCCTTCTTCGGGAGGCAGGCTTGCACCGCTTTCGTTTCGCTTCCGTCTACCTGATTAGTTGCCAATCTATGCTCAAACGCCTTGCCTGGCTGGCGCTCTGTGTCTGCGCCCCGCTGTATGCCGCGCCACACGTCAAAGATGATCGTTTGCAGCAATTGGCCGATTCCAGATTCTGGGTCGCTATAGGCCATTATGAAGCCGGTAAGCTCGGTGGATGGCGCAGCTATGTCGACGACCCCAAATTTTTCCTTGCCGTTAACGGCGCCCACGACCCCAAAGCCGAGCTCGCTGCCACGCTTGAGGCGATCTATCGTCCCGTCGTTGAGGGCAAAGAAAACGCGCATCCACAGTGCGTATACCCCTCGCGCACCCGTTTTTTGCGTGACGAGCTGAAGCTGACTGACCTGCCGGCCGTCGACTGCAAAGAATTCAACAAGTGGTTCTCTGATGTCGCGCCCGACAGCACAGTGATGATCTTCCCGGCCGCGTACCTCAATAGCCCGTCGTCGATGTTCGGCCACACCTTGCTGCGTATCGATCAGGCCGGCGTGGAAGCGAACAAGACCGCGCTGCTCAGCTACGCGATCAACTTCGGCGCCTACATCGAAGGCTCCGACAACAGCATCCTGTACGCCTGGAAAGGCCTGATGGGTGGCTATCCGGGGCTGTTCGCGCTGGTGCCGTATCAGGAAAAACTCTCTGAGTACCGCAGCCTGGAAAATCGTGATCTGTGGGAATACCGGTTGAACCTGACGCCGGAAGAGACCCGGCGCATGGTCGAGCACGTGTGGGAACTCAAACAGATCCGCTTCGGTTATTTCTTCTTCGACGAAAACTGCTCCTATCGCCTGCTCGAACTGTTACAGGTCGCGCGCCCCAGCCTGAACCTGACGCCGCAGTTTCGCCTGACCGCAATCCCCACCGACACCGTGCGCGCCGTCAAGGAAGCCGGGCTGGTGGAGAAGATCGATTATCGGCCTTCGAAGGAACGTGAACTGCTCAGCCGCGCCGAGCCGCTGAACCATGATGAAAAACAATGGGTACTGAAAGTCAGCGCTGATCAGCAGCAGATGCAGAGCCCTGAATACCTCGCCGTGCCAAAAGAGCGGCGCGCGTTGATTCAGGACGCGGCTTATCGGCTGGAGCGCTACCGCGCCAACGGTCTGGAGCGCGACCCGGTGCGTTCACAGCGCAGCTATGACTTGCTACGTGCAATCAGCACCAATCCGCCGCCCGAGCTGGACATCGAGCGTCCGGGCTTGCCGGAAGACGGTCATGAATCGCGCACCTGGCAATTGGGCGCCGGCACGCGCGATGACAAGGCGTTCGCCGAATATGGCTTGCGCATGGCGTATCACGACCTCAACGACAACGCCTACGGCTTCCCGCTCGGCGCACAGATCGAGATTCTTCAGCTCAAGCTGCGTCAGTACGAAGACAGTCGCTGGCAGGTTCAGCAACTGGACCTGGCGACCATTCGCTCACTGACCCCTCGCAACGAACTGTTGCAGCCATGGTCGTGGCAAGTGGCAGGCGGGCTGGAGCGTGTGCTGGGCAAGCATGGCGACGAGAATCTGGTCAGCCACGTCAACGGCGGCGCAGGCGGGACCTGGAAGCTGGGTGAGGACGTGCTGGGCTTTGCACTGGGCACGGTCCGGATCGAGCACAACAATGACTTCGACGCGCTCGTCTCACCCGCCGCCGGTTTCAACACTGGCGTTCTGTGGCGCAATCCGCTGGGCAATTTCAGCCTGGAAACCAAAGGCGATTACTTCACCAACGGCGAAGTGCGCCGCAACATCAGCTTGAATCAGCAGTGGGAGCTCTCGCGTAATCTGGGCCTGCGGCTCAGCGCACAACGGGAATTCAGCCAACTGACGTCGCCGGTGAACGAAGTGATGCTTGAGTTGAAGTGGTATCACTATTAGAAATGCAAACCTGTAGGAGCGCGCTTGGTCTGGGCGGCCTTCCGACGAATGCGGTACGTCAGCCGACGATGATGTACCAGGCAAATCGCAATCGCGAGCAAGCTCACTCCTACAGCAACGCGGCGTTTTCCGTTGATCCGCACTCAAACTGTCTTCGCGGTATACCCCTCCTCCTCGATCAGCCCGATCACCTGCTCGCTCGCCAGCTCGCTTTGCACCCTGACCTCGCCTTTGGCCAGATCGATCTGCACGTCAGCAGCCGGGTCTTCACCCTTGATTGCGTTGGTAACGGCGCGGACGCAGTGCCCGCAGGTCATGCCTTGAACGTTGAATACTTGCATGTGATGACTCCTCGGTTGAGTGGCTGCTCACAGGGTGAAACAGCGGGATGTCGCCATGTTCGACCTTCCCACCGTGGCAAGGTCAAGTTTCTCGTGCATCTGCCGGGCTGGTATTCCGCGATTTCCTGAGCCAAAGTGTTTCATCAACGAACATCAGGAGAATCGGCAATGCGCTGGTCAGCCTTTCGCATCGCAGGTTTTATCGGCCTGTTGGCTTCCGCATCCTGGGCTCAGGCCGATCAGGACTACGGGGTACTCATCATTTCCCGCGAGCGGCTGGAAGTGGCCACGTCCTGCGAAATCGGTATCTACATGCAGGATCAGCTGGTCGGTCGACTGTTTCAGGAAGAGTCACGCTCCTTCAACCTGCCGGCCGGTGATCTGTCCGTGCGCCTGCGGGTCCTGCCCGGCCAGACGCCTGGTTGCTCGCCCGGCATCGAAGCTCAGAACAATACCCGCCTGCACATCAATGCCGGCGATGTCCTGAAATACCGGATCGCCTCCGGCCCGAACGGCATGTACCTCAAAAAAGCCAACCTGAATTATTGATGCAACTCAGGACTTGACCTTGCCAACGTGGCAAGGTTGATCCTTGCTGGCAATCGCCTTCAAGGAGTACCCCACCATGTCCAGCCCCACTGCGTTCGACCTGCCGATCAGCGGCATGACCTGCGCCAGTTGCGTGGGTCGCGTCGAACGCGCCTTGCGTAAAGTCCCCGGCGTTACCAGCGCCACTGTTAACCTCGCCAATGAACGCGCTCACGTGGAAGTCGCCGAGCCGATCGACCCTGCGAGTCTGATCGCCGCTGTCGACAAAGCCGGTTATGGCGCGAGTCTGGACCAAGACCCTTCCGTTCAGGAGGCCGACCAGCAAAAACGCCATGACAGCGAACGCTGGCACTTGATGCTGGCGATCATCCTGGCCGTGCCGCTGGTGCTGCCCATGCTGCTGCAGCCGTTGGGTATCCACTGGATGCTGCCCGCCTGGGCGCAGTTTGTTCTGGCGACACCCGTTCAATTCATCATCGGTGCGCGCTTCTACGTCGCCGCGTGGAAAGCCGTACGGGCCGGTGCGGGCAACATGGACCTGCTCGTCGCCCTGGGCACCAGCGCCGGCTATGGCCTGAGCGTGTATCAGTGGCTGATGGCGGCGCCGGGCAGCATGCCGCATTTGTATTTCGAAGCATCGGCCGTGGTCATTGCGCTCGTATTGCTCGGCAAATACCTGGAAAGCAGTGCCAAACGCCAGACCGCCAGCGCCATCCGGGCACTTGAGGCGTTGCGCCCGGAACGCGCGATTCAGGTCATTGATGGGCAGGAACACGACGTCGCCATCAGCGCACTGAAAGTCGGCGACCTCGTGCTGGTCAAACCCGGCGAACGCTTTCCGGTCGACGGTGAAGTCGTCGAAGGCCAGAGCCACGCCGACGAAGCCCTGATCAGCGGCGAGAGCCTGCCGATCCCCAAGCACCCGGGTGACAAGGTCACTGGCGGCGCGATCAACGGCGAGGGCCGCTTGTTGGTCAGCACTCAGGCCTTGGGTGCGGAAACCGTGCTGGCGCGCATCATCCGCCTCGTTGAGGACGCACAGTCCGCCAAGGCGCCCATCCAGAAGCTAGTGGATAAGGTCAGCCAGGTGTTTGTTCCGGTTGTCTTGCTCCTGGCGATCGCGACGGTGATCGGCTGGCTGTTGGCAGGCGCCTCCCTGGAAGCCGCCTTGATCAATGCCGTGGCGGTGCTGGTGATCGCGTGCCCTTGCGCACTGGGCCTGGCGACGCCCACCGCGATCATGGCCGGCACCGGCGTCGCGGCGCGCTACGGCATCCTGATCAAGGACGTCGAGGCGCTTGAGCGCGCGCATGAAGTCACCGCCGTGGTGTTCGACAAGACCGGCACCTTGACCTCCGGCGCACCCCGCATAGCGCACATGGCGACCTTGAACGGCGACGAAGACGCTTTGCTGGAGATGGCGGGCGCGTTGCAGCGTGGCAGCGAACACCCACTGGCCAAAGCCGTGCTGGACGTGTGCAGCGAGCGCGGCCTGGTACCGGCTGACGTCAGCAATAGCCGGTCGCTCGCCGGGCGTGGGATCGCCGGCACCTGGAACGGTCGCGATCTGGCGCTGGGCAACCGTCGCCTGCTGGACGAAAGCGACCTGAACATGGGATCGCTTGCTGATAACGCCAAGGCGTGGGAGGCCGAAGGCCGCACCTTGTCGTGGTTGATCGAGCTGAGCCCGCAGCGGCAGGTGCTCGGGTTATTCGCGTTCGGCGACACGCTCAAGCCTGGCGCCGCTCAAGCGATCGAACAGCTCACCCGACGCAACATCAGCAGCCATTTGTTGACCGGCGACAACTGGGGCAGCGCCAAAGCCGTGGCCAACGCGCTGGGCATCACAGATGTTCACGCCGAAGTCTTGCCCGCCGACAAAGCCGCAACGGTGATGGAACTGAAGAAAACAGGCGTGGTGGCGATGGTCGGCGACGGCATCAACGACGCGCCTGCGTTGGCGGCAGCGGACATCGGCATCGCGATGGGTGGCGGCACCGATGTGGCGATGCACGCCTCGGGCATCACGCTGATGCGCGGCGACCCGCGCTTGATTCCCGCCGCACTGGATATCAGCCGCAGGACCTACGCGAAGATTCGTCAGAACCTGTTCTGGGCCTTCGTCTACAACCTGATCGGTATTCCGCTGGCCGCGTTCGGCCTGTTGAACCCGGTGCTGGCAGGCGCTGCTATGGCGCTGTCCAGCGTAAGCGTCGTCAGCAACGCCCTGCTGTTGAAAACCTGGAAAATGGCTGATCAACAGCCGGACGAAGGAGAGGCGCCATGAATATCGGCCAAGCCGCGAAGAGCAGTGGTCTGAGCGCAAAGATGATTCGGTACTACGAGTCCATCGGCTTGCTGCAGGCAGCCACCCGCACTGACAGCGGCTACCGCGTCTACAGCACTAACGACCTGCACACCCTGGCGTTCATCAAGCGCTCGCGGGATCTGGGCTTTTCACTGGAAGAAGTCGGCAAACTGCTGACCTTGTGGCAAGACCGAGGTCGAGCCAGTGCCGATGTAAAAGCGCTGGCTCACAAACACATTGTCGAGCTGAATCAGAAGATCGAAGAACTCGCGGGCTTGAGGGACACGCTGCAGGATCTGGTCGAGCACTGTCAGGGCAACGATCGACCGGACTGCCCCATCTTGAAGAATCTGGAGTCGGGGGGGTGTTGCCATTAAGTCCTGCGCAGACAACAAAAAACCCGGCCGGAGCCGGGTTTTCGTTCAACCGATCACTGCATCCAGGGCGGAGGCGGTTCTTCAGCTTTGCTTGGTGGCGCATCATCCGCTGCCCGAGCAGCCTGGCGGCGGTCCTCGTCCAGACGCGCTGCTTCGATCTCGCGCAGCACGCTGCCAACGTCGGCAATGTCGTCCGGATCGGCAAATACGCCGGTCAGCACGGTGGCAGGCGAAAGCGTGCCAGCCTCGTAATACGACCACATCTCCCTGGCGAAGCGAGTTTGCTTCAGTTCCGGTGCAAAACGACCGAAGTAGGACGCCATGTTATTAACGTCGCGCTCCAGCATGCTGAACGCGTGGTTGTTGCCCGCTGCGTCGACCGCCTGAGGCAAATCGATAATGACCGGGCCATCCGGCGACAGCAGCACGTTGAACTCGGAAAGGTCACCGTGCACCAGACCGGTACACAACATCAGCACGATTTGCTGAATCAGGAACGCGTGATACTCGCGGGCCTGGTCAGGTTCCATCGTGACGTCATTTAGACGGGGCGCCGCATCGCCGTATTCGTCAGAGACCATTTCCATCAACAATACGCCTTCAAGGAAGTCGTACGGCTTGGGCACTCTGACACCCGCATTGGCCAGCCGGAACAAGGCTGCCACTTCGGCGTTCTGCCAAGCGTCCTCGGTTTCCTTGCGACCGAACTTCGAGCCTTTCGCCATGGCGCGGGCCTGGCGACTGTTACGGACCTTACGGCCTTCCTGGTACTCCGCGGCCTGACGGAAACTGCGTTTGTTCGCCTCCTTGTAAACCTTCGCGCACCGTAGCTCTTTGCCACAGCGCACCACATAAACAGCTGCCTCTTTGCCGCTCATCAGCGGACGCAGCACCTCGTCTACCAGACCGTCTTCGATCAGGGGTTCAATGCGTTTTGGAGTCTTCATCAGCTTTTATTGTGGGTCCTTCGTTGCCAAACACGCGATTGTTGCTCGTTATACGGCAATCCTCTGCCAGCGAGTAGGGGCATGTGTGATGCAGTCATGGATTCAATTGCGATCCATACGTTCCCTGAATTCCGGCAAGCACCTTTCATGCCGGGCCGCAGGATAGATCAACCGCTCTGGATCAGGGTGCATGAGCTGTGTGTGGACATATCGACGAACGGCCAGTATCTGGTCATGAATCGCCGGTCGCAGACGCAAAAAAAGGGGCCATTAAAGACCCCTTTCATTACAGCAAATGATCGCGTTGTCGTTACCAGTTGTAGCGCAGGCCGACGTTCAGGCCCCACGGTTGCTCAATGTTTTTGCCGTTGCTGTAATCCACGTCGGCATGCAGTTGCAACACCTCGGTCAATTGGGCGGCGACACCGGCGCCCAGCTCTGCGCGACTGCCAGACAGGTCGTTGCTGAAACGGTTGTCATTGACCTTGACCCGGTTGCTGTTGGCGAACTCATGGGCCAATGCGACTTTGACATAGGGTTGAACGTATCCACCTTTGTCCAGCGGGAAGTTACGCCCTGCGGTGGTTCCTACTTTGCCAAGCAACGAGTCCGCTTTGTTGCTGCTGGCCTCCATGCCGTTGTCCAGCGAATAATCCTCGCCTTGTACCCACAAGGTGGAAATCTGAGCGAAGGGCTCCACGAACCAGTTGTCTTGCAGCTTGATGTGTTTGCCGGCCTCGACAGAAGCACCGATGCCCGAAGTGTTGTAATCGCCGCTGGTTTTCGCACCGTCGCTCATTCGTACATCGGACGAGTTCTTGAACCGGTTCGCCTTGACCACGGCGTCGATGTAATACCCGCTGTCAGACAGCCAGGTGGTATAGGCACCCAAGTAGTAACTGTCGACTTGTCCGGTCGTGCCGGCGGCGATATCCAGATCGGATCGGCTGTAACCAGCCAGCACGCCGATCAACCACTGTCCGTCAGAGGTCGGCAAAGGCGCGTCGACACCAAAGGAAATGCCGTGCTGGTTTTGTTGGTAAGCGGTGCCGCCCCCCGCCGACATGTTGAATTTGTTGCCATAGGCACGGGTCCATGCGCCGCCCTCAGCCTTGCCATAGCGCAACTCGCCCATGCGACTGCGCAGCGTGCTTAGCTCGCCATACCAAACTGTTGGCGCTGCGCTGAACAGACCGATGACCGATTGAGTGCCCGGCGTGGTAATCGGACCTCCGTCGTCATCGAGCTTCTGCACCAGGTACCAATCCGTGCCGCGCTGCTCAAGATCATAGGCGAACGTACCCAGGTCGACTTGCCCGCCCACGACCGCGAACCCTGCCGTGCTGCCGGTTCCGGTGTGCACAACCTGCTGGTCCTGATCACCCTTGACCGGGTCAACGCCGGTGTTGGTGATCTGCAGATCGTAAGTGCCGGTCGCAACGCCGGAGACATTCACCAAGTCGCTCTGATGGGCGCCCAGGTCAGTGTCCATGATGAACCGGCCACTGCCCGACAGCGTGCTGACGTTCAGGGTTTCAAAGGTGCCGCCGGCCGAGCCGAGCTTGACTGTGCCCGCGTTCATGGCCAGATCCGTGACGCCCTGGCCGTCGGTGGTAGTCCAGCGCGAATTATCCAGGCTCAACCGGGTAACGCCGCTCAGATTTGCATTCAACTCAGAATTTGCAGACACGTTGAGGTCTTGCACGTTGGAGACGTTGCCGCTGACGGTGGCGTTATTACTGGCAGTAAGGGTCTGAGCCTGATTAATGTTCCCCGTTGTCGACGAATTGTTCGTGACGTCGACAGTGGATACATTGCTGATGTTGCCAGCGAGCGAGGCACCGTTGCGCAGTGCCAACGTTCCGCTGGAACCATTCTCGATCGATACGTCCCCCGTCAAGCGACTGTTATCAACGGTCAACCTGGCCGTGGAGTTATTGGTGACGCTGAGGATGACGCCGTCACCGCCACTCAGCGATGATCCATTGCGAACAGTGATGTCGGCGGAGGCGGGAATCGTGCTATCTAACGATCCTACCGCGATGGCGCTACCGACGGTGCCGACCACAGCCGAATTATCTATCGTCAGTGAGGCCGTTTGGTTCGGGCTCCCAGGATCGGTCACGACCAAAATACCGGTCTTGTCTCCAAGGATCTGGCTGCCATTGGTGACATCCGCTGACCCCGCAACCATCACCAGGCCCAGACCACCATTCAAAAGCCCGGTCGCCCCATTGTCGATGCCATGAACTTGCGTATTGGAGAGGACGAGCGACGAATATGCACTGCTGATTCCGCGAGCGATGCCAGTAACGGTACTGTCTGAAACATTGGCAGCTGTACCAGGCGTACCGACCAGGTCGGTCGCAAGCACCATCCCAAAGGTCCCGGTGCTCTCGATTCGAGTGCCAACAATGTTCGCCACACTCTGGTTGAGCGACAGCGCCCTTCCTGTCGCCAGTACGCTGGCATTGGCGTTTAAGATGACTGTGGAACCCGTCACCGCGGTTATCGCCAGCGTGCTGGCATCATTGACATTAAGTACTGCCCCGTTACTCAACTGCCAGGTTTCGACCGGGTCGCCGTTGTTGACTGTTGCGGACGCTCCATTTAACGGCGCCGCCACGGCATATTGTTGGCCGATAGCTAATGCCATGCCTACAGAGTACGCCAAAGTGGATCTGGAAAATATTGAAGGCATAATCGGCCTATTCCTTTGCGTGAAGATTTAACGAAATCCATTATGCAAGAAAATATTAGTAGATCGCGTAGGAACACTCCTTATGAAACGTAGGAAAATTCCAACTTTGCAGAATTCATTCGCGATAGATACCAAACTCTTTATTTCGATCAGGAATAACGCTGTTACTCACAACGAAATAAACGCTCCACTCGTGATTTCGAAATATCATATTGGCGTATACGACTGCACCCACCTGAGACTGCTAGCCTAAAAAACGAAGTACAGAATATCGAGAAGAATGGGACTAGACCGCCAGGGTAGCGACCCTTCGACTTAACCATTCAAACCGTAGCAATAGCAGTCAATCGGGCACATTGCGCACGATGTGCAATGGCACTTTTTCTCAGGGAGATTTAGATGAACAGTTACGTGGCAAACAGAGCGCGGTACAGAATATGTGGAGTAAAAAAAACCACTGAAAAAAGGGGGGACGATTAAAGCCCTTCCGTTGCCAACCGTTGACGCTGCCATTGACGATTTCGATGGCCTTGTTCCGATCGATGCTCTGGGAGATGACCTGGTTCTGCATATGGTTAACTGGAGTGGTTCGGTGAAGGATTATACTTTGCAACTTGCGTTCAAAGTGATCAGCCTGGAGGATCCGAACGAACCGGACGAAGAAGATTTTGTTGGGGTCAAGCATACCATCACCCAACAAGAAGCAGAAAATCCCGATACTATATTTGAATTCTTGATTCCTCAAATTTTATTAACACATGGCGACTATCTGGCGAGATGTTACGTTGAATCTCCAGTCGGCTCCAACAGCGACTGGTCTCCAAGCGCTAAAATCAGGATCGATACCACTGCCCCTGGAGGTGGTGGATTTCCTCCGTTGATCTTTGACCTAATTACCCAGGGAGTCATCGTAGACGACGACCTCAAAGACGATAAACTGTTGGTTCGGCTTCCACATTATGAAGGCATTGCCCGGGGCGACACCATCAGACTGTACGTGGGCGCCGGCAATGACCCTGTGTACGAGCTTTATCTAGAGAATGAAATCATTGAAAATCCGCTCGGATGGCTCCAAGTCTACTATCCAAAAGCTGCCTTGGAATCAGTAGGAAATGGCGACCGTTTCTTTCAGTACCAAGTCACCGATAAAGCTGGAAATGCTGCGGAAAGTTTTGTCCAAGCGCTGAGGATTAAACTTGGCACCGCGCCTATCAACCTTCGCAAACCGAATGTACCGGCTGCCGATGGCAACGTGCTGCTCGATGCCGAAGCACGCCCCTTCACAAAAGTAGAGATTCCTAAATACGATAACGCGCTGCCAGGCGATGAGATTCTGGTTCACTGGGGTAACAGCACGCCATTGAACAATGTGAAGTTGACTTCAGCTGATTTACAGAATGACCCGTTCGTCACCATTGACCTCCCCTATGCACTGGTTCAGGGTGAAACCGTTAAAGGGAACGTGGACGTTACGTTTGAGATATTCCGTGAGAACGTGTCTGAAGCCACCTCTCCCGTCAATTCCGTTACGGTTGATCTGACGTTACCCGGCGGACCGGATCCAGACCCGGAAACGCCCGAACTTGATTCGCTTGCACCATTAGTGGTTAGAAGCCCCAACAGTTCTACAGACAACGTTATCCCTGCGGAAGACGCGGACGCAGACGCCACCGTTACAATTCCCTGGCTAGACAAGAACGGAAAAACCATCTACCAGGCAAACGACGTGATCACCGTTACATGGGGCTCTCAAACCGGGTCGACTGAGACGTACACCGTAGTGGCGTTAGATATTACAAACGAGACCATACCGCCTATCACCATCCCCAACAAAACCATCAAGGATGAAAATGCCAGCGCTGATATTCCCGTCGGCTATACCATTACGCGCACAATAAGTGGAGGCACCGGTGACAATGTCTCCTTGGCGTTTCCAACCAAGGTGCAGGTCATTAACCCAACTGAACTTCCGGGCGGAGGCACCCTTCTGCCGGTCACGTTTACCGTGTTGAATGCCCGAGGAAATATCGGGCTTGCTCAGATCGTGGGTTCGGGAAATGACCGACACAACCCGATCACTACAAAAGTCAATTATGACAAAGTCGACACGGGCGATAAGCTTGAACTCTTCTTTACCGGTTATGACGAGTTCGCTGGCGGCAACATCGCCCCCGGCTCCGAGTACTCGGAAACCGTACTCCTCAGTGCAACGGATATCGCTAAGGGCACTCATGAGTTCAAGGTGCCGGCTGTACACCACTTCAGCATTTGCATAGGCCGATGTGAAGCATTCGTGAAAATAACTAACAGCCAAGGGTTTACAGTTTCCCCAATAAAAGGAGTACTGGTAGACGTCAAGAACGTTGGCGATGGCGATTGCAGCGCCAACCTCCCCTGAAAGAGGGCAGTGGCGGAGCGTGCAGCGGTCAGGATGAGCAATATGAACGCTGCAGTTTCAACATGCATGACCGCACTATCAAGGCAGAAAGTGTCTTCTGAATAAGCAAAAGGATTTAATCATGCAACCTTACTCTTCATTGTTACGGGCACTGGTCGCGCCCTTTGTTCCTAAGGCGGATGCCAACGGTGGATTAGGCTGGTCGGATCTTTATGAGAACCCTCGAGCAACCGTGCAGGTACAAATTATTCTACCTCTGGGCAACGATTTCCTATTAAACGACACCGTCGACCTCTATTGGCAACAACGTTTAGTGGCCAACGTGAATGTCGACGGCACCATTCTGGCGACCAGAGTCATCAACTTCAATGTTGACTCCACGGCTATCATTCCATTTCAGGATGGCAACCATGAGGTTTACTACCGGGTTACCGCTGCGATTGGCGGTCAAGTCGCAGATTCTCCGGTCCATACGGTGCGGGTGAAAACGAATGTGCCGGGTGGGCGTGATCCGGAGGCCGGGACACCTTACATCAATGAAAATCTGGTTGCTCCGCAAGGCATCCCGGACAACATCCCCGATAACACCCCCGGTTTGACGATCACCGTGCCCGCCTACGTCAACATGAGCCAAGGTGACGAAGTGACGTTGGCTTGGGGAAACCAACAGCTGGAGCATCCTCCTCTGTCACCGTCAGAGGTCGGAAAGCCTGTGACGTTCGCAGTGACGGCAGCCATGCTCGCCGCGAGCCCTGGATCCGTCGTTGTGCACTATGGGATCTGGGATGTGGTCAACAATTGGTCACTGTGGTCCCGCGAGAAGACAACCTTCGTCGGTGATGACGGCAGCTTGCCGGACGTCGTAGAAGATTTCGGGTCCCAACCCAGGAACCTAATATCAGCAGGTGGTTCAATCACCACGCAACACATGACCATCAGATTCGTCGCCGGAGACGGTGAGGCCGGGTTTGCCCCGGACCACCCGCTCCCCGGCGACTCCGTGAACGTGGCAAATCCGGTGTTGAATGTTGCTTACACAGGCTATGGAAACCAGCAACTGGAATTGGATCTACGCCAGAACTACAAGGCGGTCGTCTGCGACGTGTACGGCGTTCAAGCCAATAGCGCAACCGTCAGTTGGCTGGACGCCAACAAGGCTGTCCTGTCGACAAAAGTCCTTCCCGAACAACTTAACCAGCAAGCGCAATACACAAGCGCCGGTGCACCCATCCGCTACATGACAATTACCAATCGAAACGAAGACTGGACGCTGTGGGACAACTTCGTGATGACGCCCTCACCGACTCGGTCACCTGACTCAATGAATGACAGCGCAAGGAAGACGACCATGCCGACAAACACCCAACCACGCACCGGTACACCGCAACAATCCGGCTTTCCAGCCCCTACGGTGACACAAGCACCGGGCGGCGTTCTCGACCCTTCTGACGCGAATCCCGGTGGGATCACTGTCGTGGTGACTTACCCTTCGATGACCGGCTCGGATTTCGTTCGGTTGCGCTTTAACAACGATCGAACATTGGTGATCGAAGGCAGCGACACCAAGACGGTGACTTTCACCGTTCCAATGACGATGATTGCCCCCACCATTGGCAAAACTGTTCAGGTCAACTACACCGTTACCAACGCCGCTACCGATCCCGCTGAGTCCGCAATCCTGAACCTTAGGGTGGAAGAACTCTCCTCCACAGTCTTACCCGCCCCTCAAATCGTCCAGGCAGCAGGGAACGATCTGGACGTGACAGCGCTGAGTGCCGACGCTGATGTGCAGGTCGCGCCTTGGCCGTTCATCGCAGTGGGTCAACAAATGACGCTGACCCTGGACGGCACCGCCGACTTGATTTTACCCGCCTGGAACAGATTTCCGATCATCCAAACGGGCGCCCAAAGCGCAAAAGTGCCTCTGGCCTATCTGAAGTCTTTGGCCAACGGATCGTCGTTGAATCTGCTGTTGGAGGTATCGTTTGACGCTGGTGCAACCCTGCAACAGTTCCCGATCCGAACATTGACGGTCAAAACTGGAGCGACTGCGGTCTCCATCACACGTGTCACTGATTCCAAGGGCGTGGACATCAGCAATGGCGGGACGACGACCGATACCAGCGTCACGGTGTACGGAACGGTCGCCTAGCATCTGCGCTCAACCGTCGCCAAGGTGAGCCCGCAGTCCACCTCGGCGATCGGCCATCCTGTCAGCGTCCTCCCCGGAACAGCTCGCCGGGCGTGAACCCGAACAGTCCCTTGAATGCAGCAATGAAGGCCGACGTCGAGTCATAACCGCAATTCAACGCCGTGCTTGTCACGCTATCGCCCTCCTCCAGCGCATTGAGCGAAGCCAGCAGCCTCGCTCGTTGTCGCCAGCCCCTGAAACTCAAACCGGTCTCGCGCTGAAACAGCCGCATCAAGGTTTTTTCCGACATGTTCAGGCGCGACGCCCACTCGGTCAGCGTGATGGCCTGACCCGGGTCGTCCACCAGTTCATTACACAGCGTCAGCAAACGGGCATGACGGGGCAACGGAAGGGAGAAGCCCACCTCCGGCAAACTCGCCAACTGATCGAGCAACACCTGAACGAGGCGTGATTGGTGGCTGTCGTGCTCGGGGTAATCGGCAGGAAGCAGGCAGAACGTCTTGATCAGCTCACGGGCAAGCGGCGTGACCTCCAGCACCCGGCATCGATTCGGCGCCCACTGGGAATCTTGCGCACGCACGTACAAGCTGCGCATTTCCGCGCGCGTCGAGGTGACCACCTCATGATCCAGCCCGGCCGGAATCCACACGCCCCACTGCGGCGGTGCGAAGAAGCTGCCTTGCTCGGTATGTACGCCCAGCACGCCGCTGATCGCGTAGGAGAACTGCACCCAGTCATGACGATGGGTCGGGGTCCAGGATCCGGCACTCAGGCTTTCGGCGCGGGCATAGAGCGGCCTGGGCAGATCCGCCAGCGCCGGGATGAGACGCTGGGTGTCTGCGTTGCGTGCGGGGCGGTGTCCGTTGGTCGGCATGAGCAGGCCTTGTGTCGTGAAGCGGCAGTTTACGGTGCAGCGCGCACGCCCTGCCAGTCGAGGCTGCTTCAATCCCCTGGGAGCACTTCATGGGCGACAGGGATGTTTCAGACGCTGTATATCCATTGACTGTCCGGCGTCTCGCGAATGAATTCGCTCCCACAGAATCGCCTGCACCACCTGACACCATCACCGCTCGATGATGGCCGTGACGCCCTGCCCACCTGCGGCGCAAATCGAGATGAGCCCTCGTCCCTGCCCGGCGACACTCAGCAGTTTCGCGAGGTTGGCGACGATGCGTCCGCCGGTGGCTGCAAATGGATGCCCTGCCGCAAGCGAACTGCCTTTGACGTTGAGTTTGCTGCGATCGATCGAACCCAGTGGCGTGTCGAGTCCCAGCCGGGTCTTGCAGTAATCCGCATCCTCCCACGCCTTCAAGGTGCACAGCACTTGTGCCGCGAACGCTTCATGGATTTCGTAATAATCGAAGTCCTGCAAGGTCAGCCCATTACGAGCCAGAAGCCTCGGCACCGCATACACCGGCGCCATCAGCAAACCTTCTTCACCGCGCACGAAGTCCACTGCCGCTGCCTCGCCGTCGCGCCAGTAGGCCAGGACCGGCAGGCCACGCTCGCGCGCCCAGTCTTCACTCGCCAACAGGACCAGTGAGGCGCCATCGGTCAGCGGCGTGGAGTTGCCAGCCGTCAACGTGCCCTTGGCGCTGCGCTCGTACGCAGGCTTGAGCGATGCGAGCTTTTCCAGGCTCGCGTCGACCCGCAGGTTGTTGTCGCGGGTCAGTCCCAGAAACGGGGTGATCAGATCGCTCTGCCAGCCTTCGGCATACGCGGCGGCCATCTTCTGATGACTCTCCAGCGCCAGTTGATCCTGCGTCTCACGGGGAATCTGCCAGGTCTGCGCCATCAGCTCGCAATGCTGCCCCATCGACAACCCCGTGCGCGGCTCGCCATTGCGCGGCAATTCCGGCTTGAGGTTATGCGGGCGCAACTGTGTCAGCGCCTTGAGCTTGTCGGCTGTGGTTTTGCTGCGATTGACCTGCAGCAGGATCTGCCGCAGGTCTTCGTTGACCCCGATTGGCGCATCAGAGGTGGTATCCACGCCTCCGGCGATGCCGCATTCGATTTGCCCCAGCGCAATTTTGTTGGCGACCAGCAAGGCCGCTTCAAGTCCGGTGCCGCAGGCTTGCTGGATGTCATACGCGGGCGTTTGAGGGGACAACCGCGAGCCCAGCACGCATTCGCGGGTCAGGTTGAAGTCCCGGGAGTGCTTGAGTACCGCGCCGGCCGCGACTTCGCCCATGCGCAGGCCATGCAAGTTGAAGCGCTCGATCAGGCCCTCGAGCGCTGCGGTCAGCATGTCCTGATTGCTGGCGGTGGCGTACGACCCGTTGGAGCGGGCAAACGGGATCCGATTCCCTCCGATGATGGCCACGCGGCGTGTCTGACTCATTGAAATCTCCCTTTCTCGTGTGGGTTGCTCAACTGAAGAGCGTAGGACTTTCTGCAGGCGAGTGTGGTCCACTGCTTTGAACCCCGACTCAAGGAGAGTGTTCCATGGCATCTGATCGCTACATTGACTTCGCCAACTCGGACATCGGCCGCCGACTGGTCGGAGCGGTAGGGCTGCCTGCGCCCGCTCGTCTGGAGCGCTGGCAAGCGGGTCGTCTGCGCCCGGTTGAAGGCGCGCTGTTGTTGAGTAGCGGCCCCCTTGCCGAGCGCGTCAGCGGGTTTGCTCCGCGCATGACGGATTTGTTGTTCAGTTTCGGCAGCGATGTCAGTGGCGCCCACCCCTGGACAAGCGAACAAGGCTCGAAGATCAAGGCCGTGGTGTTCGATGCCAGTCCGCTGTTGCAGGCCGACCAACTGGGTCAACTGCGTGAGTTCTTTCAGCCCGTGCTGCGCCATCTGGCCCCTAGCGCGCACGTCGTCATACTGGGGCGCGTCCCGGATTCACTGAGCGATCCGCTGGCCGCCAGCACGCAGCAAGCCATCGAGGGCTTCAGCCGCTCGCTGGCCAAGGAAATGCGCAACGGCGGCACGGTTCAGCTGTTGCAGGTCGAGGAAGGTGCCGAGGAGCAACTGGAAGGCGCGCTGCGATTCTTCCTTTCGCCGAAAAGTGCGTTCATTTCCGGGCAAGTGATTCGTCTGAGCGCGTGCGAAGCCCAGGTGCAGGACTGGAGTCGTCCGCTGGCCGGACGCAAGGCGCTGGTGACCGGTGCCGCCCGAGGGATCGGCGCCGCCATCGCCGAAACCCTTGCACGGGACGGCGCCAATATTGTGTTGCTGGATGTGCCACAGGCCAAGGCCGACCTCGAGGCACTGGCCGCACGGCTGGGTGGTCAGGCTGTGGTGCTGGATATCTGCGCACCCGATGCCGCGACACAGTTGATCGAACGTATTCCGGGCGGGCTCGACATCGTGGTCCAAAACGCGGGCATCACGCGGGATAAAACCCTGGCCAACATGACGGCGGATTTTTGGGACTCGGTGCTGAACGTCAACCTCGATGCCCCGCAAGTCCTGACTCAGGCGTTGATCGAGGCGGGTGCGCTGCACGACAACGGCAGCGTGATCCTGATGGCATCGATCAGCGGCCTGGCAGGCAATCGCGGGCAAACCAACTACACCACCAGCAAAGCGGGCCTGATCGGGCTGGCACGCGCATTGGCGCCGTCGCTGAAAGAACGTGGCATCAGCATTAACGCCGTCGCGCCGGGGTTCATCGAAACGAGCATGACCGCGCATATGCCGTTTGCCCTGCGTGAAGCGGGCCGTCGCATGAGCTCGCTGGGCCAGGGCGGCCTGCCTCAGGATGTCGCCGAGGCGGTGGCATGGCTGAGCCAGCCGGGCACAGGCTCGGTCAGCGGCCAGGTGCTGCGGGTCTGTGGACAAAGCGTCATGGGTGCCTGAGCCCGGTTTATTGGGCGGGGCTCAAGAGAATGAACACGGGAGAATTTCAATGAGTGCACATTGGCGTTATCTGGATGCTCCACCCGCGCTGCCCGGTTTGTTCATGCAGGCCGCTCTGCGGCGCAAGGTCAGTGGTACGCAACTGCCCGATCAGGGCTTGCGCTGCTGGGTGTCGGTCGATCCCGAGAAGGTCAATGCGTTCGCCAAAGTCTGCGGTTTTGTCCCCAGCAGCCTGTTACCGCCGACTTATCCCCATGTGCTCGCGTTTCCGCTGCAAATGAAGTTGCTGACGGACAAGGATTTCCCCTTCCCGTTGTTGGGACTGGTGCACCTGCAAAACCGCATCAGCATTCGTCGCCCGCTGGGCAGCGTGATCAAGGCCCAGGTGAGCGTGCGCGTCGCCGACCTGAAGCCTCACGCCAAAGGTGCGACGTTCAGCCTGATTACCCAGATCGAGGACGCCTTGGGGCTGCTGTGGGAAGAGCACAGCACCATGCTCTGTCGCGGTGTGCAGATTGAAGGCGAAGTGGAAGGCGCCTATGAGCCGGCGCCGTTGCCGATGACCGAACTGGCGACCTGGTACGCGCCGTCCGACATCGGTCGGCAGTACGCCAAGGTCAGCGGCGATTACAACCCCATTCACTTGAGCGATGCCAGCGCCAAACTGTTTGGTTTCCCCACGGCTATCGCCCACGGCCTGTGGATAAAAAGCCGAACGCTGGCTGCACTGGAAGACCACCTGCCCGCGTCGAACGTGGACATTCGCGTGGAGTTTCAAAAGCCGGTGCGCTTACCGAGCGAATTGACGTTATCCGCCAGCGCGGCAGGCTCGCACGGGCAGTTGAAGGTCGAGGGCAAGGAAGGGATCGTGCACATGGTGGGGAGCTGGCAGCCCGCGTCGGAGTAAACGTCCCGGTTTCATGGGCAACTGTAGGAGCGCGCTTGCCCGCGATGCATTTGGTCAGTCGACATCTCTGTCGCAGATGCATCGCAATCGCGGGCAAGCGCGCGCCTACAGTGCGTCTGCCGTCGACATCACGAGCACTTGCTTCAATCGCCCATCCCCCTGAAGCTACGCACCTTCAGGAGACCCGCACATGAACCTCGACGAACTCACCCAACGCCTGCATCGCATCCGCGACACCAACGACTGGCGTCAATTTCACAGCCCCAAGAACCTGGCGATGGCAGCCAGCGTGGAGATGGCCGAGCTGGTGGAAATCTTCCAATGGAAAACCGAAGACCAGTCGCGTCAGTTGCCGGCTGACGAGCTGGCGCATGCGGGCCAGGAAGTGGGCGATATCGTGCTGTACTTGCTGCTGATGTGCAGCGAACTGGGCCTGGACTTGAACGAAGTGGTGCGCGCCAAGCTGGCGGACAGCGAACGGCGGTTCAGCAAATGAGCGACCGGCACTTCGACCAGCTAGCGACGCGCTTCGCAGAGAAGATTTACGGCGGCGCAAAAGGTGCGATTCGTCTGGCGGTGTTGCAGGCGGACCTGAAAGAAAGCCTGCCGGATCGCCCCTTGCGCGTGCTGGACATCGGCGCGGGCCTGGGTCACATGGCGTTGTGGCTGGCCGAGCGTGGCCATGACGTCACGCTGGCTGAACCCGCCGAGCCGATGCTTGAGGGCGCTCGCCAGCGCTTCGCCGAAGCGGGCCAGTCAGGCACGTTCATTCAGGCGCCGTGGCAGGACCTGCCCGGCCAGCTGACCGAGCCCTACGATCTGGTGCTCTGCCATGCCGTGCTGGAGTGGCTGGCCGAGCCGCACACGATCCTGCCTGCGCTGCATCAACTGACCCAAGCCGATGGCTGGTTGTCGCTGGCGTTTTACAACCGCGACGCACTCATCTACCGCAATCTGCTCAAAGGCCATTTCAAGAAAATGCGCCGAAATACCCTGGCCGGTGAAAAACAGAGCCTGACCCCGCAACAACCTCTTGATCCCCGCGAATTAGCGGCGCAACTTGAAGGTCAGTGGCGGGTCGAAACCCAGAGTGGCGTTCGTGTTTTCCACGATTACATGCCGGTGGAGTTTCAGGCGAAAGCCGAACTCGCAGATTTACTGGAAATGGAGCTCGCGCATCGACGTCACCCAAGTTTTGCCGGACTGGGACGTTATCTGCACTGGATGTGCCGACCTGTTTGAGGCTATCTGCGGAGACCATCATGAAACGCCGCCTTGCTTTGCTTTCACTCTGCCTGGGACTCGCCGCGTGTCAGAGCCCCAACCCCTACAACGCCGTGTCCGCCGCGATACCGCCTGCGCCGCCACAGGCGGCCAATGCGATCGACATGAGTGCCTATCCTGCCGCGCCGCGTGACTTCGGTCGCTACCGCAACTGGACCTGGCTCAACGGCCAGTTGCCGCCTGGCACTCAATGGGCTGACTCCGCACAAGTGGCGGAAGCTGTGAGCAACGGACTGGATCAGCGCGGTCTTCGCCCTTCGCAGAACCCGCAGGCCGCCGATTTGCGCGTCACCGCCGACACCCGGACGGAAACCCGTATTCGGCAAGTCCGGGACGACTATTACGACCCGTATTACGGCGGCGCCGGTGTGGGGTATTACAACGGCTATCGCAATGGTTACGGCGGTTACGCCAGCGTGCCGATTGTCCGGACCTATCAAGAGCAAGTGGTGGTGGTGCGGATCAGCATGTTCGATGCTCGCAGCGGCCAGCCGGTGTGGAGCGCCAGTGCGGAAACCGGCAGTGGGGGCGATCAGTCGGATCGCGCCAAGGCGTTGCGCCAGGCCGTGCAGCACGCATTGACCGCCTATCCACCTTCCTGATCCTGATTCGTAGCCCGCTATTCGTAACCCGCTACGCAAACGTTAAGTGCATGCGCTGGAGAACCAACATGTTTCGCTGTATCGCTGTCGTGTGTGTTGCCCTGTTGCTCGCCGCCTGTCAGACCGATCGGGTCAGTCGTGACTTCGACGCACAGCGCGACTTCGGCGGGTATCGAACCTGGGCCTGGAAAGAACCCGGCCTGCAATATCAACCGAACGACCCACGCATCAAGAGTGACTTGACCGAACAACGCATTCGCCAGTCGGTGAGCGAGCAACTCGATCAACGGGGTCTGCGCATGGCCGCCCCGGGCGCCAAAGCTGACCTGCAGGTGCAAGCCTGGCTGATCGTTGAAAACCGCCAACAGATGGTCACCACCCACTATGGCGGTGGCGGCTATTGGGGCAACCCATGGGGCGGTTACTGGGGCGGCCCGATCGGCACCGAGACGCGCAATGTGGATTACAAAGTCTCAACCCTGCAGATCGACATGCTCGACGGTAAGGACGGCAAGCTGGTGTGGCGGGGCAGCACCGAGCAGGTCGTGAGCGATAACAACGCCAACCCGGCAGCGCGCGAGCTGGCGCTGCGTCAGACCGTGCAAAAGATTCTGCAGCAGTATCCGCCTCATTGATCGATGGGTGACCGCCACCTTGGCGTGCTGGTCCACCCTGTCCCCTGTGGGAGCGAATTTATTCGCGAACGATCTTCCAGGCGATACAGAGGTGTCGAATGTACCGACGTCTCGCGAATGAATTCGCTCCCACGGGAGCCCGCACGCGATTCAGCCTTTGCGCCGTCATCGCTGCCCAAACGCCATCATTCACTCAGCACATTCGCGAAGCGCCAACTACACTCCCCTGCATCTCGGGTGAGTAGCGACGGCGTTGCCGAAGGAGTGCTGATGTCTCCCCTGATGTCCCCCTGCGCCCGCCGGGATCGGCAGCGAGGTGCCATAGGATTGTTGGCAGCCCTGACGATGGCCCTGGCCTTGCTTTGCACCCTGGTGGTGGTCGACAGCGGTCGGCTCTACATGGAAAAACGTTCCCTGCAGCGCATCGCCGACATGGCAGCGCTGGAAGCGGCGAGCCTCAACGGCAACTGTGCGGGCGCCAGCACGGCGAACAGCTACGCGACCCAAAGCGCCACGCGCAACGGCTTCACCGTCACGGACGACACCCGCACCCTGACCACACGCTGCGGCGTCCTCTCCACCGGAGCCGACAGCCGCCGCAGCTTTGTAGTGGACGCCACGAAAGCCGACGCCATCCAGGTCATCGTCAGCCACACCGTCGCGCGCAGCATCGCGGCGGGCATTGGGGCCATGTTCGATACCAACCCGACGCCGCCGGATATTCAACTGACCGCCGTGGCCGTGGCGACGCCACCGTTGCCGCCGTTGGCGCAGTTGACGATCAACAGCACGCTGGCCACGGTCGACAGCACTCAGGCCGGGTTGCTGAATACGCTGTGGGGTGGATTGCTGGGCGGAACGTTGAATCTCTCTGCGGTCGGTTATAACGGTTTGGCGAACACCAACATCAATCTGCTGAGCTATCTGAACCAGCTGGCCATCGACATAAACGCGAAGGCAGGCGACTACACCGCGTTGCTTGCGACCAACGTTTCAATCAAACAGCTGCTCACGACCGCCGCCACTGTGTTGCCTCAGAACAATTCGGCCGTTCAGGCTGCCATCAGTGGTTTGCTCAGTGTGAGCACCATCGCCAGCGGTACCACCATCAAGCTTCAGGATCTCTTGAGCGTGCAGACCGGGCTTCCCTCGGCCGGGCTCAATACAAACCTCAATGTGTTCGGCTTGGTGCAAGGGTTTGTACAGGTCGCCAACAGCAACAGCGCCGTCTACGCCACGGTCCCTGCGAACGTCTTGGGATTGGTTGGACTGAGTACCAAGGTGAAAATCGTCGAGCCGTCGCAACTCTCTGCCGCCGGGGACCCGCGCCTCGCGACTGCAAACAGCAACGACCCCAACCAGATTTATGTCCGGACGGCGCAGGTACGCACCTTGACGACCGTTGATCTGAGCTCTCTAAGCTCCGTCCTTGACCTGGCGAGCGGTACCATTAGCCTTGCCATGAGCCTATTCAATGCTGATGTTCAGGTAGCGCCCGCACCTTTGAGACTGGATATCAGCCTGGAAGCCGCAAGCGCGGACAGTCACGTCACCGGTTTTACCTGCGCGTCCGATGACACGAAGAGCTTGGCTGCAGACACCAAGACAGCCTTGGTGAAATTGAAAGTCGGCAAGATCGATGGCAGCGCCTGGAATTCCTCGGCCACTGATTTGCCGGCGCCTCAAGAACTGGTGCTGCTGGACGTGCGAACCGGTACACCGAAAGTAAACTTCGGCGGCGGCGGTGTGGGTTTGATGGTGAACCTTTCAATTGCTGCCAATCGCGCCACGCTGAATTTTGCCAAACCTGCGGAAATCAATGCCACGCCGTCGCCGGTGCTGCCGCTAAATGGCCCTCCCAATATTGTGACGCAACTGGGAAACAGCTTGAGCAATCCGGTCGTTTTGCATACGGCGAGCAATGGTGGCCTGCTGGGCTTGGTCCTCAACACAGTGACGGGGATAGTCAATGGTTTGGTGAGCACGATTACCGGGCTCCTCGGTACATTGCTCGGACCGCTGCTGGATCCGCTGCTGAATCTAGTACTCAAAAATCTCGGTGTGAACATCGCCAACGTCAACGTCGGCGCCAACCTGAGCTGCCATCCTGCTCAGGCGGTGTTGGTGATCTGAGATCGAATCGGTAAGCCCGATTGTTCACGATGACAGTGGGGCAGCGACATCAGCGGTGAATGACACTGCGCATTCGCGGCCGTCGTAACCTCCGACTGCTCCTACACAGTCTGCGTCAGGCCGCCAATGCCGTACACGCCGCAGAGCGTCAGCAAGCACAAGGCTGATCCGAAGCCATCGCGGGCAAGCGCGCTCCTGCGGGCTCCGGCGAGAATCAAAAGCGAGTGTTGAGCCCTATTCCCGCACAATCGGCAATGCAATCCGGAAGCACGCGCCTTCGCTTGAGTTGCTGACACTCAAGCGCCCGCCCATCTGCTCGACGATGCCGTAGCTCACCGACAAACCGAGCCCTGTGCCGACCCCCACCGGTTTGGTGGTGAAGAACGGTTCGAAGATACGCTCCAGCAAACGCGGATCAATACCGCCGCCGTTGTCCTCGACAACGAGCCAGATCGTCTGCTCATCCTGCTCCACATGCAGGGCGATCCAGGGTTCGAAATCGTGATTCTTTTCACGCTTGGAGAGCAACGCATCGCGCGCGTTGACCATCAGATTGATTAGCACCTGCTCAAGCTGATCCACATGACCGCGCACCTGAACGCGCGCCCCAGGCTCGTCAATTTTCAGCTCCACGCCCTTGCCCTTCATGCCTTCGCTCAGCATGTTGAGGGTGCCGTCCACGGCGTCGATCGGGTCGAACAGTTGCTGCTCGATTTCCGAACGCCTGCCGAACACGCGCATGTGGTTGACCACCCTCGCGGCGCGCTGCACCTGGGTATCGATGCGGTTGAGCTTGTCAGTCAGGTAGTCGACTTCCACATCACCGTTGCTCAGGCGCTTGAGCACGTTCACCACCGCCATGCGCATGACGTTGAGGGGCTGGTTGATCTCATGCGCCAGCCCCGTCGCCATCTCACCAAGGGTCGCCATTTTCGCGCTCTGGTTGAGCTGCATTCGCGTACGACGAATTTCCGTATTGTCACGCCCGACGGCCTGAATCTCGATCAATTTGCCGGCGTCATCGAACACCCCGCGATCCGCCCAGATCCACCAGGCATGTTCACGCCCCGGCAGCTCCAGGCAAATCTCCGCGGTGGTCGTAGGCGACTCTGGGGTCAGTTCATCGATGCGCCGTAAGAACGCCTCTTTCTGTTCCGCCGAGAACCATTCGCCCAGATCGATGCCGGGCAGTTCGGCAGGCGTGCACTCCAGATAATCCGCCAAGGGCCGGTTGCCAAAATTCAGCCTCAGATCCGGTGTGTAACGGCAAATCATCGCGGGTGAGTCTTCGACCAGAATCCGGTAACGCTCTTCGCTTTCGCGCACGCGTTCGGTGGCTTGGGTCGCCTCGGTGACATCCAGCCAGAGCCCGACCGCTTCCACCGGCATCCCGAGGTCGTCGCGCAGAAGCCGGGCTTCGTCCAGCAGCCAGTGGTATTCGCCTTTCTTGTCCCGCAATCGGTAACGGCAACTGACCACGCCTTCGCGCAGCAACTGACGGGTGCGCTGAAACCAGATATCGCGGTCCTCGGGATGAATGTACTGAGTGAGCTGGCCGTCGCTGCACTCGGCCAGGGTCCAGCCCAGAAGTGGCGCGAGGCTGGCGCTGAAGAACGTTGGCTCCAGGGCGCCTCGGTCGTACTCCAGCACGTAGATCACGGCCGGCGAACTGGCGATCAGGTTATCGAGCCGGGCATGCGCCGCGGCTGCCTGTGTTTCCTGATTCTTGATATCGCTCACGTCGAGCATGAAACCCAGCACCCGCCGTGCCTGCCCGCTGACCAGCACTTGCCCTTGAATACGCAACCAGACAGACGCCTCGCCGGGGTCGTCCTGCCGCAGCCTGACGCACGACAACATCGGTGCGCCCTGGTCGCGCAACAGGCTCAGCCGGCTCTCCAGCTCGTGGCGGTCGGCGGGGTGAATCAGTTGCAGCCACTCTTCGAGCGGTAATACATCGCTCGTCTCCGGCAAGCCGAGGGTCCGCGCCAGTTGCGGCGCCAACTGCACCTCTTCGCTGTCGGGCAGCAATTCCCACCAACCGGTGCCCAGCAGGTCCTGCAGCACAGCCAGCCGCTCCAGTTGATGCCGATGGGCCTGATCGGCGTGCCGATACAGGATCGGCCCCGCGAGCGCAGAACACAGGTTCATCCACTCGCGCTCACCCAGATCAGGCACCTGCTGCGCCGCGTCATAGAACCCGAACAACAGCCATGCCTTGACCGAGCCTTCCTTGTGATGCGGCAACAGAAACCCTTGGGCGTTGCCAAACGCGCTTTGCAGGTGAACCAGAGGGGTAGGCACGCCAAAGTCGATCTGATGGGTGACCGTGCCGCTCAGCGAATCCAGGTCAGTGCCCAGTCGCTGGCTGTCCTGCCACAGCTGCGGCGCCGTGTGCGCGTTGTAATGCGCATAAACGCGCCATCCCACACCGCCAGGCTCGGGAAGCACCAAGGCCAGGCAAGGTACCCGATAACTCTGGGCGAGCTCTTCAAGTTGATCCGCCGTCACCGATTGCAAGCGCTCAACATGGCAACCCCGAACCTTCTCCGCCATATGCCCGGCAAGCCGCAGGCACTGTTGACGGCTCTGTGCGACGTTGGCCTCTTCCATGAGGTCGCCGATGTCAAGCAACTGCAACAACCAGCTGCTGCCCTGTGCCTGTACCCATCCACGGGTGTGCAGCACGTTGCCGTTGGGCCGTTTGAAATCAAGATCAAGCATATGCCCCAGCCACTCTCGGGGCACACCTTCCACCACCAGTGCGCTGCTGGGCATCAGGTAAGCGAGTAACCGTTGTGCCGGCGCCGTCGCCGACGACAGCCCCAACGCCCCGCGCAACGACTTGCTGATGCTCGTGACGCGACCCTCTTCGTCCAGCTGCATGTGCCAGTCGGCACTGGCCTGGGTGGGCTCGATCACAACGGTTTCACGCTCCGGAGTCGCATCGGCGCGACCGAGCCAGCGATTGAGGATTTCGTTTTTAAAGGGGCAAGTTGCAGGCTCGCTTCAGCAGAAAGGTAGGTCGGCAGATTCGGCACGTCGCCAATCCCGGGCAGCGTCAGGACCGGCAAGATTTGGGTCAGCTTGGTTTTCGGGTAGTTAATGAGCACCTGCAGCAACTTGCCGTCGAAGGACACCGTGGTGTCCGAGGCAACGTTGAACGACGGTATCCAGCTCAGTTGAGTGGCCAGCGCGGCTTTGGCCTGATTGAGCACCTGCGTCTGGTAGTTGGCGGCGCTCGGGCTGATGGCTACGCTCTGGCGAACCGCTTCGGCGGCCGCATTGTTGAAGGATTGCATCATCAACAGCGGCAGGCTGTAGGTCACCAGACCATAGAAAACGGCGAAAAAAACGACGAACACCAAGGCAAACTCGATGGCCGCGGCGCCTTTTTGTTTATGGGGGGAAAAATTGCGGGGAATCCTTCGCATGCCGACGTCTGCCCTGACAGTGCTACCTTGCATGGAGCATAGATTCTTTCCAAAAAACAGGACGTTTTTTAGCCCATGAATTTACTTTTCCTGCTGCTGTGGTTTGCCGTCTGTGCCGATCAGGACGCCCGAGGCAGAAAGGTTTCCAACGCATTGACGTTCGGCGGCACGCTGTTTTTCCTGACGTATCTGCTGATTAACGGCAACAGTTGGCTCGGCGCCCCGGCACCGGATGCGTGGTGGGCGTTACTGCTGACCCTGGTCATGACGCTGCCGGGTTATGCCTTGAACAGGCTCGGCGCGGGTGATGTGAAACTTCTGGTTGCATTGGCGCTGGGCAGCGATTACGTCTACCTGCTGGGGACGTTCATCGGGGCCGGAGTGGCCGCCGCAGCGTGGCTGATGCTGCGTCAAAAATGCTGGCGCCATGTGAGTCAACGGGTTAGAAACCGCTACCTTCACCTCGCACCGCAAGCGTCAAACAAACAGCCTTTCGTGCCGTTTCTGCTCATCGGTTTCGTGGCGACGGCGCTCCTGATCCGCTAGTCGAATTGCCATCTCACTCTATGTACATAGTCAGAAAGTGCGACTAGGTTTAGTCCTACGTCCGGACAGTGATCGTCCTACAGTGGCATGCCGTGAGGGACCTCTATGGCGCCGGGCCCGTTCAAAAGCAGTCGCAGGGAGTCGCGAGTGAACAAGTATTCAGCCGTAAAGGTGTTGGTGGTCGACGATCAGCCCCTTATCGTCGATGAGATCACTGAATTTCTGGAAGGCAGCGGCTACCGCTGCGTGCCCTGTTATTCGAGCCGTGAGGCACTGGAAAGATTCCGCGATGACAGCGCCATCGCCATCGTGCTCTGTGATCTGGACATGCCCGGTATGAACGGCATCGAACTGGTCGAAGCCATGAGGGTGGTGGCCGGGAAGAAGCGCATCTTCGAATCCATCATGCTCACCGGTCGCGCCGAGAAACAGGACGTGATCAAGGCATTGCGTGCCGGAATTGCCGATTACTATCAGAAACCCGTGGACCTCAACGAGATGCTCGAAGGCGTGCAACGCCAGGAAGCGGCACTCGAGGAACGGGTTAAAAACGTTCAGCACCTGGGCCATCTCAACGACAAACTGCAGTTTCTGGCGGCGTCCATCGACGACCTCTGCCAAGACCTGGACAAGTCACGGCAACTCTCTCAGCCAGGCATGGGCGACAGTGACGTCGACTTCGAGATGCCCGCCATCTTCGAACAACTGTCCCCGCGCCAGCTGGAGGTTGCCAAGCTGGTGAGCAAAGGCCAGACCAACTATCAGATCGCCTGCGAACTGGGCATCACGGAAAACACCGTGAAGCTGTATGTGTCTCAGGTCCTGCGCCTGACCCATATGCACAATCGCACCCAACTGGCGCTGGCCCTTTCACCGAACAATGCTGCGGCACGGGGGCGTGTGACGGCGCATTGAGGCCGTGATGCCCATCGCCTCATCGGCTTCAGATTTTGGCCGAAGGGGGTGGGTTCAGTTTGCTGGCGAACGCGGTGGGTCAGCCGCATTGATGCTGAATGACACACCGCATTCGCTGCCCTCGTAACCTCGGACGTCTCCTACAGGGTTCGCGGCGCTCCAAAGACTTGAGCATGACGCCGATACTGTATGAGCCGGCTTGCTGGCGAATACGGTGGGTCAGCAGCATCAAGGGTGAATGACACACCGCGTTCGTCCGAATTGCGGCCCATACCCTCGTAACCTCGGACGTCTCCTACAGGGTTCGCGGCGTTCCAAAGGCTTGAGCCTGACGCGAATACTGTAGGAGCCGGCTTGCTGGCGAAAGCGGTGGGTCAGCAGCAGCAATGGTGAATGACACACTGCGTTCGTCCGAATTGCGGCCCATACCGTCGTAACCTCCGATTGCTCCTACAGAGATCTCATCGTCTCGGATATCCGCGGCTGACCACGAGCACCCAGCCGTGCGGCGTGCGCTTCAATTACTCCCCGAACCGCCCCCCGACACACTGCCGCCCATCTTCTGCTCGTAAAAGTCCGGGATGGGGTGCTGATAGCTGTTGAGCCAGCGCTGCATGCTCAGGTCGCGCTCGATGGGGCTTGAGGGTTGCGGTACGGGCGACGCTGCCTTGCCGCTGGCTTGCAGTTGCAACCAGGCTTCGGTCTGCTTCTGGCTTGGTGAGGAAGGCCCCGGTTCGATGGCCGCCGCGCTCCCCGTGACGAACACCACACAGAACCCAATCAAAAAACGGATGGTCATGGTTGTCTCCCTGCAATGACGGCCGGATCACCGACGGCGGCGACTTTGTCGGTCTTGAGCGGCGAACCGCCCGACGCGTTCTTGAGTTTTTCGGCGCGGGCTTGCGCATCGTTGACCTGATCCGGGGTAAGCCCGGTCCGCGACACCAGCTCCGCTGCCTGGGTCCAGTCATCCTGATAGATCAACAACGTCACCATGTTCAGCGCGGCCAGCGTGTCGGACTGCTTGAGTTCGATCGCGGTCAGAAACTGGAACCGAGCCTGGTCGAGCTTCAGCTGATTGAGGTACACCACGCCGAGGTCATTGCGGATTTTCTCGTCGGTGGGCGACAGCTTCACGGCGGCCTGCAAGTGCATCAACGCTTGGCCGTTATCCCCGCGCGCCGCCGACAACTGACCCAGCCCATGCTCGCCTTCGGCTGCCCGACAGGTGCCGAGCAAACTCTTGTACAGCGGCTCCGCCTGGTTGCTGCCCAGCAGGCGCAACACCCGCGCCTTGCGCAGCCGAACTTCGGGCAGCGTCGGCGGCAGGCTTTCCAGGTTCGCCAGGCTGGCGTGCAGGCGGCCTTCGTCGGCCATGTCCTGGGCCATGTTCAACGCCAGCTCCTGATCCGAGGTTGGCTTGGCGCAACGGCTGCTCGTGGCCTGAGCCAGCCAGGGCGCGCTGCCATCCGTGGCGCACCCGCTGAGCAGGACCAGTCCCAATACGGCAATAACTGCTTTCATGCGATCTCCCTAATGCGAACCCAATGCCTTGCCAATGGCGATAAAACCCGGCCCGGCCAACACGATCAGTAATGCCGGAAACAAAAACACCATCATCACGACCGACATTTTTGCCGACAGCTTGGAGATGTATTCCTGCAGGCGTGTCAGGCGACGGTCATCGATCAGTTGCTTGAGCGCGAGCAGCGACTTCATCGCCCCGCCGCCCTGATGAATCAATTGATTGAGAATGACGCAGGTGTCACTGAACTCATCGACCGCCAGCACCGACGCGACCTTGGTCAGTTCGTCACCCAGTTCAAGCCCCGAATCGATCCGCACCAGCATCACGCGCAGCTCCGAAGAGAGAACCGGCAAGAGTTTGCTGCCCTCGGAACTCAGCACGCGCAATGCCTGCTCCACGGCCATGCCGGACTCGAACAGGATTCGCAGCAATGGAATGAGCGTGGCAATTTCGGCCACCACCTGTTTTTGCCGATGCGCCGCGACCATTGCCAATACGCGCTTGGGCGCCAGATAACCGAGCCCCAGCGCGAACATCGGCGGCAACAGCGGGTAAGTAGCATCGTTGAAAAAGAGCGACTGGATCGCCACCACTACGCAAACCGCTACCACCGGAACGCTGATCTGAAACGCAGCGAATAAGGATCGCTGGCTTGCACGACGCCAACCGACCCGGTTGAGCAGGATCTGCGTCTCGCTGTCCAGGCTGACCGAGCGTTGGCCGAAGCGACTGTCGCCCAGCAAACGCAGCATGCTGCTGACCCGACTGTCCCGGGCAATCTCGCCTTGCAGGCGCGACAGGATTTGCCGCTCATTGCGACGTTGGCGGGCAACCGTCAGCAGCAGGTAGAATCCGGCCACTGCAAAAAAGACCGCGCTGAGCATCAATGCCATCAGATACTCCTCAACATACGCCACAGCGCCAGACAGCCCAGAGTCTGCATGGCGAATGCAAACATCAGCATTTTTTGACCTGAGCCGTCGTTCCACATGTGCAGCAGATAGCCGGGGTTCACGGCCAAAAAGTACGCCACCATGCTCACGGGAAGCAGTGCGAGCACGACTGCCGTCATTCGTGTTTCGCCCGTCATCGCTTTCAATTGCCGAGCCCCCTGTTCCCGCTCGCGAATCAGCCGGATCAGGTTGTCCAGCAACTCGCTGGCGTTGCCGCCATAGCGATGGTTGACGCGCAGCCCCAACGCAAACAGCTGAAACTCGTCACGCTCATACAGATCGGCAAAGTCTTTTACGGCATCAGGCAGCGTGACGCCCAAGTGCACGTTACGGGTTATCCGGGCCATTGCCTCTTTCAGTGGTGAGCCCGCCGAATCAATGCTGTGCAACACCGCGTCTCCCAAGGTGCGCCCGGACTTCAGACTGCGCACCGTGTGATCGAGCAGCTGTGGCAGTTGTTCGATCATGCGCCGCACGCGGCGCTGGTAACGAAAACTCACGTAAAAGCGCAAAAAGATGACCGGAAGCAATACGCCCAATGCGAACCCGAACCAACCGTGGGCGAGGTAGCCGATCAGTACCGACATCAACCAGATCGACATGGCCAGCGGCAAACGGTCGGTGGGACGCCCAAGCCCCGCCCGCAGAAATGCTCGCTCAAGCCGCGCCATGCCGGGCCTGGCGGCCACAGGATCAGGCTGCCCAACCTCAAGCCGCGCCATGATGCGTTCATTGGCACCCTTGTTCAGCCCGCGATAGAACAGGTACAGCGAAGCCGCCATCAACAGCATGAAAATCAGTCCGAGGACGATGGCTCCCTTCACCTTGAATCTCCCTGTTTCATGGGTTGACCCGCTCCGCGGCCTAGTAATCGAGCTGGCGCAGCTTGTCGCCGGCCGGATTGATCGCCTCGCGCAAAAAGCCGAAACCGGTGCGACGATCCAGACGGAACAGCGTGTTGGTGACGTACACGTCATCGCGCGTGCCTACCACTTCCACCACCTCGCTGACACAACGCCGACCGTCAGGCATGCGCGTCAGCTGGATGATCACGTCCAGCGCGGCGCAGATCATTTGCCGCAGCGTTTTCTCGGCAATTTGCCGACCGGTCAGGCCCACCAGCGTTTCCAGGCGCAGTAACGCGTCTTGCGCGTTGTTGGCGTGGACAGTGCTCATCGAGCCGTCGTGGCCCGTGTTCATAGCGGTCATGACATCGAGCACTTCAACACCCCGAATCTCACCCAGAATGATGCGATCGGGCCGCATCCGCAGGGCGTTGCGAATCAGGTCGCTGGCACGGACTTCGCCGTGGCCTTCGGCATTGGGCGGTCGGGTTTCCAGCCGCACCACGTGCGGGTGCCCGAGTTGCAGTTCAGCGACGTCTTCGATGGTGACCAACCGCTGTTGGGTATGAATCATCTGGCTCAGAACGTTGAGCATGGTGGTCTTGCCGGTGCCGGTGCCGCCGCTGATCAGGATGTTGCAGCGTTTGCTTACCGCGTTTTCCAGGAAGTCATAAATCGACTGATCGATGGTCTGCATCGCCACCAGGTCCGAACTTTTGAGCATGTCCTTGCGAAACTTCCGGATCGACAGGCAAGGGCCGTCCAGGGCAATCGGCGGGATGATCGCGTTGACCCGGCTGCCATCGGGCAGCCGCGCATCCACCATTGGCGAAGACTCGTCCAGACGCCGCCCCAGTGGCGCAAGGATCCGCTGAATCACTCGCTCCACATGATGGGCGTCGATGAAGCGCAGGTCCGAGTGATGCAACACGCCTTCGCGCTCGATGAACACTTTGTTCGGGCCGTTTACCAGGATTTCCGTGACCGAGTTGTCGCGCAGCAGCACTTCAAGGGGCCCGAACCCGGTCAGTTCGTCGACCAGTTCTTCGGCCAGACGCTCCATCTCGTACCGGGAAATCGCCAGACGCAACCGAGCCACATACTCGGCGACCTTGTCGGTCACGAACTGCGCCAGCGCGGGGCGTGTGCCTTCCAGCAGGTTGCGTCCACTCTCCTCGATGGCGTCGATGATGTAGCGGTGCAAGACCAGTTTCAGGCCTTGCCCGTCCCCGCCGCTTTCCGCAGGACGGGCTGAAACGCCAAAGAGCTTTTCGCCTTTCATTTATTCGTCCTCAACAGCCGGCCGAGCCAACCGTCGCGGGACTTTCCCGGTGCGTCGGATTGACTCGCCAGGCGTTCTCCCAAACCGCGTAAACCACTGGTCAGGGATTCCCGCGGCGACAGTTCGAACAACGACAGGCCTTGATTTTTGGCGTTCAGCCGTAACTCCGGACTCAGTGGCAGCACGCCCAGCGCGGGCAGGCCAAAGGTCTTTTCCAGCGTCTCGGCATTGGGGGTGACCTGTCGCAGGTATTTGTCCACCAATAAGCCGGCTTGCTGGAGCTTCAGGCCCTTATCGCGCCATAGGTTGAGGATCGCCAGGTTGCGCCGGCACTCGATGACGTTCTGGTCGACGTACCAGAGCAACTGATCACAATGCGCCACAAAGGTACGCAGCGATTCACTGTCCGGTTGCCCCACCAGGTTCACCACCACGTGCTGAAAATGCTGACGCAGGGCGCTGAGCAACATGTACAACTCGGCTGCGCTGGTGTGCTCGAGCGACATATCGTCGTCGGCGTAAGCCAGGATGCGCAATTGACTGGCGTGAACGGTGAACGCGCTGTCGATCAGCGTCGAATCGAGCCTGCGCAAGTGCCGCAGGGCATCACCGAAATTGAACGACGATTCAAGGCTCAGCATCGCCAGGCTGTCGCCGCGCGGCATGCCGAGGTCCAGCAGCAAGGTGCGCTGCCCTTTCTGCTGCGCGACGAGCGCCAGGTGCGCCGACACCAGGGCGCCGTCACCATCGCACTGGGCGCCGTAAATCACGGTCAGGCCGCCCATATTAGGGTTCGGCGCTACGGCTGGCAGGCGTTTACTGAGGCGCCGCACCAGCCCGGCCACTTCACTGGAGCGTGAGCCATAGGCGACGAAATCCCGCGCACCGGCCCGCATCGCGTTGAGCACCAACTGGTTGTCCATGCCGTCGCCCAAGGCAACGATGGCCAGCATCGGTTTGGCCTCCAGCGCACCTTCGATCAACGCGCTCTGGTTCATCAAGTGCTCGCGATCAAGCCCCACGAACACCACGCTGGCGAAGGTCACGTCTACCAAAGCGAGCAGTTCGTCGAGGCTGCCGGTTCCTGCGCTCACCACTTGGCCTAGCGGCGCCAGCGCGCCCTGCAGCCATTCGAGGTCGGTGGTGTTTCGGGTGATGGCCAGAAAGGTCTGGCTCAGGCTGGGTCCCTGGCTCATTGCGATAACCCGCTACGGCGGTCAAAACTGCCGTTCTCGAGGAAGTACATTTTCAGGAAGTTCGGATCGTAATTACGCAGCCCTTCACCCGGCAGCGCCGGCAAGGGCGCATTGGCGGCCAGCGGCTGGACCAGGTGCGGGGTGACGATCATCAACAGCTCACGCTCGTCGCGATTGATCTGTGAACTGCGAAACAGCGCGCCGAGAATCGGGATGTCGCCCAGGCCGGGAAACTTGTCCACCGAGGCAATGTTGCTGGTGTTGATCAGGCCGCTGATCACGAAGCTCTCACCATCGGCGAGCGAGACGCTGGTGTCTGTGCGGCGCACGTTCAGCGCGGGCACGGTGGTACCGGCGATGGTCACGCCGGCCGTGAAGTCCAGTTCACTGACCTCCGGCGCGACCTTCAAAGCGATACGGTTGCGCCCCACCACCGTCGGCGTCAGGGTCAGGCGCACGCCGTATTCCTTGTACTCGATGGAAATGCCGTTGCCTTCACCGTTGGGCACGGGCACCGGAAATTCGCCACCGGCCAGAAAGCTCGCACTCTGCCCGCTCAGCGCCACCAGGCTTGGTCGCGCCAAGGTGTAGGCGAAGCCACTGCTTTCCATGGCGTTGAGCATGCCCAGCACTTTGCTGCTGCCGCCGCCCCAGACGATGTTGAAATTGTTGTTGTTCAGCGGAATCGCCGGCCGCGTGCCCCCTACCGTGCCCGGCGTGACCGTGACACCCGGGACCGTGCCGGGAGAGCCAAACAGGAAATTGTTGGAGCCTTTGCCGAAGATCGACGTGCTGGCCTCTTTCAGCTTGGTGCGGCTGACCTCGACGAAACGAATGTCGGTCTGCACCTGACTCGGCAACAGCGGGTCTTCAGAGGGTGGAATCAGCGTGTCGGTCATCGCTGTCTTTGCCGTGCCCCGCACAAACACCATGCTTTGCCGAGGCGAGGAAGAGCATGCGGTCCAGACCATCAGGCTGGTGGTGCCAGGCCCGACGCCGGTCAACAGATACCCGCTGCTGTCACCGTCATTGACATGCACGTCAGCGATCTTCGGGTCTCCAACGGCAAGCCGCGTGATCGCGACCGGCGAGCGAATGTCCTGCTGCACGCCTTGGCCGATCTCCATCGCCGCCGGCATGGCGGATAACCCGGCACAACCTGCCGGTGCTGCGACCACAGCTCCCTGATACAGACACCCTGCTGAAAAAGCCAATACGACACGGTTCAACATCGGCCTAAAACACTTGCTCATGAATGTGCTGTCCTTGCTCGATCAGGGGGTTTGCTGCGCCGTCTGATTGCCACGGATAACCTCGATTGACCGCGGCTTGCGAGGCTCTCCGCTGCCAACCTGGACGCTGCGTGCAGCGCCCATGCTCAGTTGATTGAAGTGGGTGACATTGCGACTTACCGTGTCCTGCTCAAGGGCGATGTCGCTGTCGCCGGCCCAGTAACGTTCCAGGTTCTTTTCTTCGGCACTGCGCACGGCGAGCCTGAGCGGTCCGGCCTGAGAGGCCAGCATCAAGCGGCTGAGCAGTTTTTCCGGAACCGCCACGACCACGCTGCGCGCGTTTGCCTTGAGTTTCTGTTGTTGGGCTCGCTCGTCGCGGCTGATGCCCTGCTCTTGCTGCCCCTGATTGACCGGCCCCATGAGCGCCCCGACACTGAGCACCCGCAAAGCCGGGACCACGGTCTGCGCACTGCGATCGGGATTGGTTTGATCAGACGGCAAATAAAGGAGCACATCGACGTAGTCACCGGGGCTCAACTGCCCGCCTGCGCCGATGATCTCGTCGATGGACAAGGCCAGTGCCCGCTCGCCAGGGCGAATCATCCGCGCCAGGCTGCCGCCGGCTTCGAAGCTGCTGTCTGTCAGCCAGGTGCCGGCCGCCAATGGACGCCAGGACATCCGGCCGATGGCGTCTTCAGGCTTGCTGAAGCTTCCGGCAGGCGCGACTTTCAAACGCTCGACGATCAGGTCGTCAGCCTTGATGGGTTCATAGGCGGGAATGTCTTTGGCGAGCACCAGCACCGGCTGACGGGTTGGATCTTCCACCGGTTTTTCAACGACGGGAGGCGGTGCTGCGACGGTGTCGGTTTGCACAACGGGTGCTTGAGCAACCGGCGCAGGCTGGCGACTCAGCACCAATCCCCAGTACCCGGCAAACAGCGCTCCCAGCAAAAACAACACAGCGAGCCCCATTGTGACGCGACTGCTCATGACGGCCCTCCCTTGCCCGATTACACCTTCGAAACGTTACGAGACAACCTCTGATTCAGTTGGCTGTGAACATTTATCCCTTCGCCATTTGAAGGTAGTCGAGGTCATCCAAAACGCCATCACTTGCGGGAAATTTCACATCACGGCATCCGTTCGAGGGGCTAAGGCCACCCAGCAGCGGGAAGCTAATACTTTCTGACTAATGCTTTCTTGTGATTGTGGAGTCGGGAATTGGGGTCAATGCTGTGTTCACGAAGGATTGATAACGCTGTATGCGTGCAGTAGCGCCGCGAAGCGCTGAGGAGAAGTCAGATGTTCCTGGTGAAAATCGGTAGGTGCATAAAGAAGTTTCTTAAACAGGAAGACGGTGCATCGGCAATTGAATACGTAATAATTGTTGCGATGGTCGCGCTAGTCGTCGTGGGGCTTTCGCCTGGTGTTGGGACTGCGGTTACTAATGCCTTCGGTAAAATTACGACGGCCTTGACGCCTTCCACAACAACATCTGGTGGGACTGGTGGTGGTACTAGCGGTGGTGCTTGAGTCGGCAGCGAATAGGCCGGGAACAACATGAGCATAATCAGGGAAGGTATCTATGGCCGCTTCGCCCCCACGCCAACAATTACTACTCGTTGACGACGAAGAGGACGCCAACGAAGAGCTCGCCGAACTGCTCGAAGGCGAGGGTTTCTGCTGCTTTACCGCACCTTCAGTGAAGGTCGCCTTGAAGCTGCTGACCGAGCACCCTGACATCGCGTTGGTGATCACTGATCTGCGCATGCCCGAAGAAAGCGGCATCTCGCTGATCAAGCGCCTTCGCGAGCACACGTCACGCCAGCACCTGCCGGTGATCGTCACCTCGGGCCACGCCGACATGGAGGATGTCAGCGATTTGCTACGCCTCCAGGTGCTGGACCTTTTCCGCAAACCCATCTATCACGTCCGCCTGCTGGAAACCCTCAACAACCTGTTTCCAGAGCCCAAGGTGTATCAGGTCGGAAACTGACTCCGAAGCACTCAATTCCCTGTGTGAGCCGGCTTGCTGGCCAGCGCGCTGGATCAGCGACATCAATGTTGAATGATCCACCGCGTTCGCTGCCGTCGTAACCTCCGACGTCTCCTACAGAGTATTTCGTCGGTCTGACGATCTGCGCCGGGCATTGAAAGAGCAGGAGCAGGCGTGGTGCGGGCCGTGTTGGGGCGAATGCGCTGGATCAGCAACATCAATGTTGAATGATCCACCGCGTTCGCTGCCGTCGTAACCTCCGACGTCTCCTACAGAGTATTGCGTTAGCCTGACGATTTGCGCCGGGCATTGAAAGGGCAGGAGCAGGCGTGGTGCGGGCCGTGTTCGGACGAATGCGCCCCTTTCAAAGCTGATAACTGAAACTCAAGGTGAATCTCGGGTTGCGGTTAAAGCTGTCCAGGCCGATATCGGACAGGGGCTTGGCGGCCTCCAGCGCGATGTTGTAATAACGCCCATCACCGAAGCGCAAACCTGTCGCCGCCGAAGACAACCTCGACGTTTTAATCGGCAACTCGTTGAACCAGGTCCTCGCGGCGTCGAACACCACGTACGGCTGCAGCACTTTGACCCAGTTGCCGTCGCGCTTGAAGCTGTAGTTGACCTCGTACGCCACACCCCATCCCTTGTCCCCCGACGCCTGGTCGGTCGGGTAACCACGACCGAAATTCTGGCCGCCGAACTGTGCCCGTTCGCTGTCCGGCAAGGTGTCGTCACTCCAGTAGAGCGCCGCCGACAACACGCCCTGCCAGTGCTCGAAAAACGTGTCGCTCTGCACGCCGGACAACCGCGCGCGAAAGAAGTCTAGGTCATAGGTGTTGTCGTCCGTTTTGGCCCCCATGCCATCGATCCCCCGATACACACCGGCACTGAGGATGCGCAACTGACGATCCGTGGACTTGCGCCAGTCCCCTTCAATCGCCAGCGCCCGAATGTCGGTTTTGCTCTCCACACTCAGCGGAAAGCCAATCACGTCGTAGCGGGTCTTGTCGTTCACGGCGTACAGGCGCGAACCTACACTGAGCCACTCACTTTGCGCCGCGATCAACGGATGGGTGAAGCCGATGGAAAAACGGTCATTGTCGCGTCGTTGCTTGAGCTCCAAGCCGTTATCCAGCGCGACGTTGGTGCCGGGCTCACTGCGATAATGCGAGGCCGACAGGCTCAGTTGCGTGCCTTCGGTATTGAGGTACTGACTGTAATCGAGCCGGTAGTAGTGCTCCTTGTCGTCACCCGGCGGGAATAGCCCGCTGAAGGTCAGTTGCTCGGCCATGGAGGTCTGCGCATTGCTGTTCAGGCCGAGCAGCGCCTGCAGGCCGTCGCGGTTGTCTTCAGTGGTGCTCAAGGTGCTGGTGAACGGTTTGCGCGACGCTTGGGCAATGAGCGTCGTCGCACCATCGGTAGTGCCTGGCGGCGGCACCTGTGCCTGCAAGGTCACGCCGGGCACACGGCTCATCAATGAGGTGTAGCGCTCGAACGTCTTGCGGGTCAGCGGGCGCTCTTGCTTGATCTTGTCCACGAGTTTTTCCAGATAAGCCGACACATTGCCGATGTCGCCCTCCAACCGGTAATCGCGCACGTAGCCTTCGACGAGCACCACTCGCACCAAACCCTGATCGAAACTTTGCGGCGGCAAAAAAGCGTAGGACGACAAGTAGCCGTCATCCTGATAGCGCTTGGTCACGCGGCGGGTGGCCTCGATCAAATCGGCCAGCGTGGCATCACGCCCGATCAGCGGCTCGTAGATCGCGCCAAGCTCTTCAAGCGGGTAAACCGTACCGCCCTCGATGCGGATTTTGCGCACGCCGACCTTGGTGCTCATCATCAACGGCGTGGCATCGGCGGGAGGCGCAGGCACCTGCAACGCAGGCGTGGAGGGACGATAGGCGTCGGCGGGAAGGTTGGGCACCGGCAGGGTGCGTTCACGGTCATTACTGTTCAAAAAACTGGGAAGCGGTTCAGCGTTTGCGAAAAAAGGAGAGACAGAAACACCCAGCACCAGGACAGGGACACAAGCACGCATAAGGACACTCCATTGGCCAACGGCAGCGGCGTTGCACAGGTATAAAAAAGACAGGGGATCATCCGACTCCCCTGTCTGAAACAAGCGTAGGCGTTGTATGGAAAGTCGCTACCGCAGCACGCTGGAGAAAGAACACTGCATCACGGACAACTGACTCGCGATCGTTCTCACACTGCCCAGAACTGCTTACTTACGGTTAGCCAACGCCCCACCCAAACCACCGCCTAAAGCGCCTGTTACCCCGTTGAGCAGCCCGCCGATACCACCGGCGGATGCGCCGCCGCCATTGACCGCACCACCGGTGTGCACCACCGTATTGCCCACACTTGAAACCGTAGCACCCGCTGCCGCCGCGACCGGATTGGCGCCGGTGGCTGCGATCTGGTTACCCAAGCCGCTGACCGCACCACCGACCTGCCCGAGCAGACCGCTGACAGGCCCACCGAGCCCCGTCGATGCACCGATGTTCTGGGTCACGCTGGTGACGTTGTTGATCGCTGGAGCGACGGCAGCCGAAACGTTGGCGGTCAGCGCGCCGACCGGTGCGCCTATTGCGGTGTTAGCGACGCCATTGCCGCCGAGGATCGGGCCAAGCGACGCAATTGTCGCGCCGCCATTACTGGCATTCAGGCCCAGTGAACCGGCCAGGTTGCCGCCCGCGCCTGCGGTCAAACCTGTGCCGGCCGCGACCACGACCCCACCGACATTTTCCAGCAGTCCGCCGCCGAGCCCCGGCACACCCGGCAACCCTGGCAACCCGACGCCACCACCCGTTCCGGCACCCGCCTGCAGATAACCCGCGGCCGTGCCCGCCACATCACCCAACCCGCCCAGGGATCCGCCAAGACCGGCCGTGACCGGATTGTTCGCAGCGCCGCTTTGCAGCGTGCTGCCGAGATTGTTGAGCGTACCTTTGGCGTTTTGCAGCAAGCCATTGACCGGGTTGCCCAGCCCGGTGGCATCGCCCACTTTGGTCGTCGTGGACTCCAGCATTGCGACCACCGGCACCAGTTTGTCGCCAATCGCCTTCGTCGCCGATCCGAGTGGACCGCTGGTGGTCGCGGCGCTCAGGGTGTCGCCCAACATGGTGACTTTTTGCCCGACGCCATCGACCAGGCCACCAGCCCCTGCGACCACCGTACCCACCAGCGGCACCTGTTCAATCGCTGAGGATCTGGCAAATTTCGTCACGCCGGTTCCGAGGGATGAAACACCGCCGCCCAGGTCACCTGTCGCGGTGCCGACGCTGGCGAGCGTCATGCCCAGGGAGTTGCTGTCGGTGCCCAATGTGCCCAGCCCTTTCACCAGACCGTCACCCACGCTGTTGACTGCCGTGCCAGCCGAGGACACCAAACCACCCGCGCCAGATGTCAGATCCGTACTGCCCGCCACTGGGACCGAAGACACGGCATCACCGACGCCGACCACCGCATCGCCCACCTGGCCGAGCACATTCCCTAGATTGATGCTGGTCTGCGCGGTGGTCGAGCGCACCACTGGGGTGGTCACCCCGCCGCCACCCGTTCCACCGCCGCCTGTACCACCACCGGTGCCACCGCCCGTGCCACCGCCCGTGCCTCCAGTTCCACCCGTGCCGCCATCGGCAACGCCGCCTGTCCCGCCTCCCGTGCCGCTGCCATCGGTACTTCCGTCACTGGCGGAGCCTCCCGATGTACCCGCTGATGACGAACCATCGACATGACTTTTCGAACCACCACCGCCACTGCTGCAACCGCCCAGGCTGACTGCCAAAACAAGTGCCAATGCGGATGTCGCGAAAAACATTTGGGTTTTCATGGGGAGAATCCTTCCAAAACGCGATTGTTTTATTGGCTTTACGGCATGGGCCGAAAAGCGCTTGTCCTTGGCGTCATATCAAGCGTTGGGAAGGATTCGAGCAATTCACAACTTGGTATTAACAACTTATATACACGCCGGCACTACGCGGTCTCTTCCAATAAATCATGATAGATATCAATGAATTAAATTAGAGAAAGACAGCGCGAGTCGGGTCTGCAGACCAAAGTCATTAGTCCTAATTGACTAGGTGTGATGACTAAAAAAACCGCACTCGGTGCCGAGGTGCGCCGAAGCTCAGCGCGCCTGTCGGAGCACACCGAGGAACAGAGGTCGTCAGGAATATCGATTCGCGAATGAATTCGCTCCCACAGTGTTCGGTTTCCCGACGTCGAGTATTCGGGAATCGGCGTTCAGGGCTCAGCGCTGAAGTCACGGCGAACCGACGTCAGTCCACCACACTGAACTCCACCCGCGCGGTCTGGCCGCTTTCGTCCAGTACGCTCAGTTGATAGCGACCCAGCCGGGTGAAGGTGTGGTTGTAGCTGTCCTGATTCGCGGTGTCGCCCACCGGCGCTCCGTCGATGAACCACCACCGTCGACCACTGCCTCCCAGCGCCGACAGGTTGAGACGCAGCAATAGCTGACTCCCTGCCGGCAAACGCAGTTGATCGCCCTCGCGAACCCCCACAATCGTCAGCGGCGCCGCCAGGCCAAGCGCTTCGGGCGGACAGGCCGGATCGACCGCCGGCAAGCGTGCCTCCCGGCGTTCGCTTTTCGCCAGCCAGGGCTCCAGCGGCGCGGGCCACAGCGCAATGTCCCGAGCCTGTGCCTGTGGACAACTCGCACCGACACGCAACCCCTTGTCGTTGACCCAGATTTTCTCCAGCAGTCCCAGGCCCAGCGGTTGATCCGTAGCCTGCAGGGTTGGCGGCGTGGTGCCGTCCAGCGTCCAGGCAAAGCGCTGACGTCGACAGTTGGGATCGCTCTTGCTCATCGGTTGCCCCAACGGCCAACAGATGGCAGCCACGCCAACGTTGAGCGGGACCGGTAATACCGGCGGCACGATGTTGCGCTGCGCGTCGCGGTTCACCAGCACATCGTGAACCTGCAGCATCAGTGGGGCCGCCGACGCCAGCCCGAATTGCCCGGGCACCGGTGTGCCGTCTGGCCGACCGATCCACACACCGATCAGAAACCTGGGGCCGACCCCGATTGACCAGGCATCGCGAAAGCCATAACTGGTGCCGGTTTTCCAAGCCAGTTGCGGACGCTGCACCAGCTCGGCATGGGGGTCGAGATCGGGCCGTGACTGACCGCTGAGAATACGCCGGATAATCCACGCGGCCCCCGGCGACATCATTGGCCGGTCACGCAGACGGTCGTCCGGTTGCAAGCGAATGTCGGCGCTGCGCCCGCCCCGCGCGAACGCACTGTAGCCGCCCACTAGATCCTCCAGCCGGCTGCCCGCGCCGCCGAGAATCAACGCCAGGTTCGGTTCGGCGAGCGGCGGCAGGGTCAGCGGCACGCCGCCGTTGCGCAACTCGGCCGCAAAACGTTTGGGGCCGTAGGCTTCAAGCAGTTGCACGGCAGGCAGATTGAGCGACATCGAGAGGGCAGAACTGGCTGCCACCGCGCCGTTGAAACCGGACGAGAAGTTACCCGGCCGGTAATCGCCGTAACGTCGCGGCACGTCCTGCAACAGCGACTCGGAATGAATCAGTCCGGCATCCATCGCCTTGCCGTACAGGAACGGTTTGAGCGTCGAGCCCGGTGATCGAAGCGCGCTGACCATGTCCACATGACCGAAGCGCCTGGCATCGCCGATGTCCACCGAGCCCACATAAGCGCGCACGGCCATGTTCTCGGCTTCCACCACCAGAATGGCTGCCGAGGTGCGTTCCGGGAGCCGCGCACGCCAACCCAGCAGCAGGTCTTCGAGACGACGCTGCAATCCCGCATCCAGTGTCGTGCGGATCAAGGGCGGGCTGTTCGGGCGATTGAGTCGTCGGGCGAGCAGCGGTGCGAGACTCGGTTCCTGTCGCGGCGCAAGCAACAGCGGTTCTTCCAGCGCTTCGTCGACGGATTGTTGCGGCCACACGCCGAACTCGGCCAGACGCCTCAGCACTTTGTCGCGCGCGGCCTGGGCGCGCTGAGGGTGGCGATCCGGGCGCAAGCGACTGGGCGCCTGCGGCAGGACGGCGAGCAGCGCCGCGTCGGCGCGTGTCAGTTGCTGCGGCGATTTGCCGAGGTACGCCCAGCTGGCGGCCGCGACGCCTTGCAAGGTGCCCCCGAACGGCGCGCGATTAAGGTACAGGCCGAGGATGTCCTGCTTGGACAAATGCCATTCGAGCTGCGCCGTGCGCCACAACTGGCGAAGCTTGCCTGGCAAGGTGCGCGGGTGGGGATCGAGCAGGCGCGCGACCTGCATCGACAACGTGCTGCCGCCTGACACCACGTGGCCGCCACTGAGGTTCTGCCAGGTCGCTCTGACCAGCGCCATCGGGTTCACGCCAGGGTGCTGATAAAACCAGCGGTCTTCGTAGGTGAGCAGCGCTTGAAGGTAATACGGCGACACCTGATCGACCGTCACCGGATAGCGCCACACGCCGTTGGCATCGGCGAAACGCCACAGCGGCGTGCCGTCTTCAGCGAGCACCACCCGCGCCAGATCGTCCTTGGGCAGCGGCAACGGCCAGATCCGGTCGGCAAGCCAGAGCAGCAGGCACACCAGCAGCAGCGCTGCCCCCATCCACCGCAGCGCACGACCTGTTTTTTGCCAAAGACCCGGCGTCTTGCCGGGGCCCTGTGGGAGCGAGCTTGCTCGCGAAGCCGTTGTGTCGGCTGGCTCAAGGGAGACTGATAGACCCATTCGCGAGCGAGCTCGCTCCCACAGGGATCTGCAGACGCTCACAAGAAATCTGCCCGTCATGCCAAACAGCCTTTATGCTTCAGGGAACTCGCCCCGCCCATCGACAGCCCAAGCGAACAGTCTTTATTGTGTTCCATCCCTTTCATCAGGAAGCAGACATGCAGGTAGAAAGCGTTTTCGAATGGCTTGGCCAGGTAATCGGGGCCGTGATTCGCTTCGTGGTCGACGGGTTAAGCTGGTTATTCAACATGTTCACTCATGCCGGTGGCAATTTCGTCGACGGCTTGTCACGCACGCTGGGCATGGACACCTCGCTGATCAGCATCATCGCCCTGATCATCGGCCTGATGCTGCTGTACTCGGCCATCCGCGCCTTCATGCGCGCCTCGATCATCATGGGGATCATCTGGCTGTTTCTGGGGTTGTGGTTGTTGAGCTGGATTATTCATTAAGTACACGAAACACCGATCCTGTAGGAGCGCGCTTGCCCGCGAATTCGGGTTGTCTGTGACGTAGATGTCAGCTGACGTACCGCAATCGCGGGCAAGCGCGCTCCTACAGTCAGTGAACGCGTTCCGACAGGGAAACGCGCCCCCTGCTTCACTTCTTCCCTTTCACCACCAACTGCGCAGGCGCTTCGCCCAGTGCCTGCCAGTTCGGCCGGTACATCGACTCCACTTGCGGCGGCGGCACACGGTAGGTGCCCGGTGTCACGGCGCGGGCGAGGTACAGCAGGTGCACGGTGTTGAAACCCTGAAGATCCATGGCCGCGACATAGCGGTCGCCACGGAACTCCTGGTGTTTCACCCCGGCGTTCTCCATCGACTCGCGCCACTGCTTCACTGACTCGCTGGCGTCTTCCAGGCTTGCCGCACTTTGCGCCAGGTTCTGGTTTTCGATCTCAAGGCCGGCGGGCAGCAAGTCCACCACCAGCGCATCCGGCACCCGCTCCTTGGCTTTGACCTCCAGATGCACCAGCACCAGGTCGCCGCTTTTCAGAGCGTTGAGGTTCAACGCCTCGCCATCCATTCCGAGGTACTCACGACGAATGGCCAGGTTCTCGCCACCGGCCGCAGGCGGTTGCGACGGGTACCCGGAGATCGTCATCTGTTGATAGAGCGTCTCGCCTCCGGTGTTCTGCACCGTCAGCGGCGACGCCAACACTGAGCTGTCCAGCTTCACGCCCGGCTGGTCGTTGCTCAGTTCACGGTTGTTGCTGCCGCTGTTCAGGGTCGCCGCCCATTTGGCTTCCGGCTTGCCGAGCAGATCACGCCCCGCCAGGAACAGTGAGTTACGTTCCTGCGTCGACAGATAACGGCTGGCGGCGACCTGATCGGACAGCGCAAACAAGCGCTCCTCGACCTTGTCCGTCGCCAGTTTGTTTTCTTCCAGCAGCGACAGAATCAACGCCTGATCGCGCAATGGGCTGCCGTAATCCGCGAGCCAGTCGTTGGCCTTGCGACCCGCCGCCAGCCCGGCCATCAAGGCCTGATCGGCGCGAGGTTTGTCGCCCATTTTTTCCAGCGCGATGGACAGCTGCACCAACGGCAATCCGGAGCGGGCGTCCGTGCGACGGTCGAACAGGCTGCGCAACGCACCCAACGGCGCTTGCTGGCTGCGCGACAACACAAGCCCTGCGTACGCCTGGACGGCAAAGCGCGTGTGGTCGGCGTTCTCGCTGTAGTTGACCTCGATCTGGTTGCGCTCCTGCAGGTAACGCAGCAGACGCTCGTTGGCTTTTTTCAGCGCATCCGGTGGCACGGCATAGCCCTGATCACGCGCGCGCAGCAGGAAGTCGGTGACGTACGCCGTCAGCCAGTACTCCTCGTCACCGTCGGCGCCCCACAGGCCGAAACTGCCGTTGTAGCGCTGCATTCCAATCAAACGTTCGATGCCCAGCTCGATCTTGCGTTTGCGCACCGCGTCTGGTTCGCCTTCCAGGCCCAGACGCTTGAGGGTTGCAGCATCGGCATACAGCGACGGGTACAGGCCGCTGGTGGTTTGCTCGAGGCAGCCGTAGGGGTAAGCCTTCAGCGCGCGAATCTGCTCGCCAAGGTTCAGCGGCGGACGGCTCGACACCGACAGCAATGCTTCGCGCCCTGCCGGCTCGAACGCGTCCAGCGCGCCCTCCGGCAGACGCCACGCCTGATCCTTCAGCACGGCGCGGTATTGCCGCAACATCGCCGGGTAGGCCGGGCGCACGCCGATCGTCCATTCACGACTGAAGGCGGGCAGGTTCTCGCCCGGCAGGTCCAGGCCATTGACCGTGACCTTGATCACGCCCTGGCCAAATCCGCTCTGCGCTTTCACCGGAATCTGCAAGGTCGTGCGCTGACCCTGGGTAAGGCTCACGGATTTGCTTGCGTCGCCTTCGGCCAGGCTCAACTGCCCTTCGGCCGTGACCTGCACGTTGAGTTTCTGCGCCTTGCCTGACAGGTTCGAGAGGTCCAGCGCGACGTTGGTCTGATCGCCCCCGGCCAGGAAGCGCGGTGCCGACAACTCGGCAATCAACGGCGCGGCGACGACGGTTTTCGCTTCGGCCATGCCGTAACGCTCGTCGGTCCAGGCCTGGGCCATGATGCGCAGCTCACCGTTGAAATCAGAAATATCGACGCTGACTTCGGCATCGCCCTGCTCGTTCAAGGTCACCGGAGCACTCTGCAGGGCAACGATGGTGACGCTGGTTTCAGGCCGTTTACCGCCCTTGGCCAGCGCGGCATCACCACCGAACGCCAGACTGGCAAGGCGGTTGCGACCGGCCTCGATCAACTGCCCATAAATATCGAGCTGGTCAGCGCCATACTCCTTGCGCCCGAACAGGCTGGCGAAAGGATCAGGCGTGGCGTACTCGGTGATGTTGAGAATGCCGACATCGACCGCCGCGACCAGCACGTGAACGTCCTTGGGAATTGACCCGTCGGCGTTCTTCGCGTTGACCTTGAGCGTAAGCGGTTGCTTGGGCCGCATCTTTTCCGGCGCCGTCACGGTCAACGCCAACTTGCGTTGCGAGCGATCCAGCGGCAAGTGCAGCACGCCAACCGCGCGCTTAGGCGTGACGTTGGCCTTGCGCTCGCCAGGACGGATCACCAGCGCACTGACGTACAAATCGTGGCGCGCCCATGTCTTGTCCATCGGGATATCAAAGGTTTTGCCTTCGGCAGGAACGTCGATCTCCTGCCACCACAGTGGACCGTCGCTCGACTCGACCAACAGATAGCCTTTGCCGGCGCTCGGTGGCGTCACTGTGACTTTGGCCGTCTCGCCATCGGCGTAGGCGGGTTTGTCCAGCGCCAGCTTGACCTGATCCGGCCGCACCGCGCCGCCTTCGGCATTGTCCTGCCAGCGATAACCGGCCCAGAAACGCACGCTGCTGATCAGCCCGGTGGCCGGGTCTTCGACCTCGACGCGATACGGGCCCCACTCGACCGGGAAGCTGATCTTCGCCGTGGCGTCCTTTTTCACGCTGACCGTTTCTTCGGACAGGTTGAGGAATTTCTCGTTGTAGTGATAACTCCAGCCATCGCTGTCGGAGTAGTTCCAGTAGTAGTCACGACGCTCGCGGATCAGGCGCACTTTAAGGTTGTCGGCCGCCAGTTTGTGGCCTTCGGCGTCCGCCTTCAGCACTTCGAATTCAACCGGGCCGTCGCCATCGGTGGCCTCGCCGTCGAACAAACCGCGCAAACCTGGCAGCGCGTCGGCGGGCCAGACAGGCTGGGTCAGACGACGCGTGATGGGCCGACCGCCGGATTCCTGCAAGCTGGCCTGCAACACCAGCTCCAGGGGCGAGCGCGCCTTGGCCCATTGACTGTCGATGCTCAGGTCCAGCTCGCCGTTGGCGTCGAGCGTGCTGTCTTCGACTTCCAGATCCTGCTTGAGGTCTTCCTCGGTCACCGAGCCGAACTGATAACCCGGCAACGCGGGAACGGCTTCTCGCAACGGCCTCACATACACTTGCCCGGTCAGGCGATTGCCCGACGCCGGGGCGCCATAGAGATAACGGCCATTGATGGAGATATCGAACGGCGCGTCGGGTGCCAGCGGTGTGTCACTGCCTTTGAGTTCGAGGGCCATGCGCTCAGGAAGGAAATCCTCGACCTGAAACTCGTACAACTGCGGCTTGCCGTCGCCGAGGTCGAACACCAGTTGCCAACGTCCTGTCGGCGCCTCCTCCGACAATTGCAGCTGATATTGGTACAGGCCCGTTGCGTCTGCGTCCCACACGAATTTGCGACTGACTTGCTCATCCGGTCGGCGCACTTCCACGGTGATCGGCTGAGGTTTCACACGCTTGCCATCGTTGTCGCGCAACAAGCCGTTGAGCAACACCGTTTCACCCGGGCGGTACAGATCGCGCGGGCCAAAAATAAAGAACTGCAACGGGTGCGCTTGAGGGCCGGTGATGTCGAACTCGGCCAGGTCCAGCGCCGCGCTGTTCAGGCGAAGCAGGCTGGTCTGTTCGCCCTGATGGGCGAGCAGCACCTCTGCCTTCGCGGGCAAGGGCAGTTCGGCGTGGCCGGCATTGTCGGTCTTGCCTTGGCCGATCACTCGGCCCTTGTCGTCATACAGCTCCAGGTCCACGCCGTTCAGCGCTTTGCCGCCTTCCAGCGCCTGGGTGAACACGTCCAACCGGTTGCTGTAACGGTGCGCGGACAGCCCGATGTCACTGAGGGTGAACAGCGTGGCCGGCTGCGAGTAGTTGTAGGTGCCGGAAGCGCGCATCACGGCCAGGTAAACGCCCGGTTGTTGCAGTTGCTTGAGCCCGGCAATCGGCAGCAGCACGGTTTCACGCGTGTTGCGCGCAGGGTTCAGGTCGAAACGGCCGCCATAGACCAGATCGGCCATGGGCAGCAGTTCCTTGGACTCGTAACTCTGCAGGCTGGACGCGCCTTCCCACGAACTGAGGAATGCGGGCAGCGAATCGGGCTTGATGCGGAAAAATTCGACATCGACCTTGTCGACGTTCAACGCAATGACCGGCAGGCCTTCGGCCAGGCGAGTCGGCAACAGACTGCCGCGACTGGCGAAGCCGACTGTCGCTTGCAGATCGGAAGTTTCCAGGCGAGCGGAATACTCAGCCGCCAGGGTGTTGTTGTTCACGGCCGCCAAGCCAGGGTCAATCGTCAGGACCAGTTTGCGCTTGGGCTCCAGATGGCGAAGACGCAGCTCCATCAGGTTGTCCGAAAGCTCCCAGGCACCGTCGACCTTGCCGTCCTTGCTGTCGACCAGATGCACCTTTTCAGCGAACTTCTGATCCGGGCTCAGCGGCACGGAAAAACTCAGCGACAGCGTGCTCGCGCCGTCGAGCTGGATTTCCGAGACGTCGACCACCGTCAGCTCACGTCCGGCGTAGCGTTTGCTCAGCGCAGGAATGTCGACAGCAGGCTTGGGCTTGGCAGCCTCTGCTGCAGCGGGCTGCGTCGCGGGCGCCGTCGGGGTTGCCGGGGCAGGCGCAGGTTTATCGGACGTGGAGGAATCGCAGGCACTGAGCAGTACCAGCGCGCAGGCCAGGAACAATCCTTTGTTAAGCATGAGGCACTCATTGGCGGCAGTTGTGATGAGGAGCAGCAGTTATAGCACCGCAATCCCGATCATGGCGCGCGGCGCGGGAATAGACCGTGGGTTTGTGCGTTTGTTCGCAAGGTCAGCCGGCCCGATCAATCACCCCGACATACCCGAATCGGCAGGCGCCGGCTTGCTGGCGAACGCGGTTTGTCAGCCGATAGTTTCGTCACTGATCTGCCGGATTCGCCAGCAAGGCGGCGCCTACAGTCGACCTGCGCTGAAGCCGGTATCCCGCTACAATGCCGCCCTTCCCATGCCCTCCATTCCCCAGAGTGTTCATGTCTAATTTCCTCACTGACTGGCGTCAGCGCGTCACCCATCGACAGGTGTGGGCGCTGGCGGCGCCGATGATTCTGTCGAACATTTCCGTGCCGCTGGTTTCCCTGGTGGACAGCACAGTCATCGGTCACCTCCCTCACGCTCATCAGTTGGGCGCGGTCGCAGTGGGCGGCACGCTGTACAGCTTTCTGGCATGGGCCATGAGCTTTCTGCGCATGGGTACCACGGGGTTTGCCGCTCAGGCGGCAGGACGCAACGACGGCGCGGCGTTGCGTCAGGTGCTGTTGCAGGGATTGTTGCTGGCCATGGGTTTCGCCGTGCTGCTGGGGTTGATCGGCCTGCCGTTCCAGCACCTGGCGCTGCAAATGATGCAACCTTCGCCCGACCTCAACGACCTCACCCGCGACTTTTTCCACACGCGGCTGTTCGGTCTTCCGGCGGCGTTGGCCAGCTATGCGCTGGTCGGCTGGTTCCTGGGGCTGCAAAACGCGCGCGCACCGCTGGCCATTCTGCTGACCACCAACCTGGTGAACATTGCGCTGAATCTGTGGTTCGTGATCGGTTTGGAATGGGGCGTCGTCGGCAGTGCGCGGGCTTCTGTCCTGGCCGAATGGATCGGTGCTCTGCTGGGGCTGGCACTGACCCACAAAGGGCTGCGCGATTATCCGGGACACCTGGCGGTGGGACTGCTCAAACGCTGGCAGAGCTGGCGCCCCTTGCTGGCCGTCAATCGCGACATCTTCATACGTAGCCTGGTGCTGCAATCGGTGTTCTTCCTGATCACTGTGCAAGGCGCGCGACTGGGCGATGCCACCGTGGCGGCCAACGCGTTGCTGCTGAACGGCCTGTTGCTTACGGCCAACGCGCTCGATGGGCTAGCTCATGCCGTGGAAGCGCTGTGTGGCCATGCGATCGGCGCACGCGATCGCGATGCCTTGCGTCGCTCGCTTAATGTGGCCGGTGGCTGGTCATTGATCTGCAGCGTGGCGTTTGCCGTGCTGTTCCTGTTCGCAGGGCATCTGTTTGTCGAGATGCAGACCAACATTCAGCCGGTCCGCGACATCGCGTTTGTCTATCTGCCGTATCTGGCGGTGCTGCCGCTGGTCGCGGTATGGAGTTACCTGCTCGACGGCCTGTTCATCGGCGCCACCCGAGCCCGCGAAATGCGCAATGCCATGGTGATCACCGCCCTGCTCACGGCACCCTTCGCATGGCTGGCCAGCAGTTTCGGCAACCATGGGCTTTGGGTGGTTTTCCTCTTGTTCATGGCGCTGCGTGCCGTAACGCTGGGGCACCTCGCCCGACGGTTGAATCGCACGGGTGGGTGGTTCAGCCAGTAGCAATCCGGCCATTTCCACATTAGGTGACAACGTGCATTGGCCTGCCTCTGGCCGGAGGCCACGGGAGATTCTATGGTTGTCCGTTTATTGAGGGTCGCAAAGCCTGACAGGCTGCGCCACATCCCGGATGACGCAGAGCGTCATTGAATGGGTTACCACGCGGAGCGTGGGAACCATCAGCTTGCTGGTGATGGGAGTGAGCCAGTTTCATCAAGGGTGAATGACCCACCGCATTCGTCAGCAAGCTAACTCCCACCAGTTTGATGTTTGGCCAGTGAGAATTTAGTGAGCCGACAAGCGCAAAGCACGCTCTGGCTTTTGATCTTCATACCGCAGCAGCCCAGACACCACAAAACGCGACTTGGGTGCAGGCTGAACGCAGGCGGCGTGGAGTGGGCCGAGCGGCATGGATGCCGCGAGAGCGCTGCCAGGACATGGATGTCCGTTCAGCGCGGGCCCACGGAGCGTCGCCGGAGAGAAGGAACTCCGACGAAGGAGGAGCCCAACCAGGAGCAGACCCTTGGTTACTTGGGGTCTTTTCAAGTAACCCGCCGAAGGCGGAACAGTTTGGCCGTTAGGACAAACCAAACCCCAAATAGAGGAAATGCACACCGTACAAGCGAGCTTGCTGCGCGCCGCGTTCGGATGAATTCAGCGGGTCAGTAATATCGAGACTGAATGACACACCGCATTCGCTGCCCTCGTAACCTCGGACGTCTCCTACAGAGACAGCGTCGCTGACAAGCTTGAGGTCATCCCTCCAATCTGTGTCCAAGCCAGTTTCAAGTTTTCGTAGCACGGGAACATTTTGGTACCGACGCTACAAGTCATGTGCTGCCACCCGCGCCTGATCCTGCGCATGAATGAAGCTCACCACTTCATCCAGCACCGGTGCCAGGCTGCGCATTGGCCGGGACAGCGAGGCCACCAGCGTCGCGTGACCGGGTTTCGAAAAATACAGTTCACGCACCGACACGCCTTTTTCACGTAACCGTCGGGCCATGCCACCTGTGTTGCGTTGCGGGTTGACCAGGGTGTCGTCCGTGGCCGCGATCAACAGCGCGGGTGGCGAGGCGGCACTGACGTGGTTGATCGGTTGTGAATCAGGCGGTGAGTTCGGAAAGAAGAACACCGGCTTCACGTCCGGGTTTTCGATGGGCAGAAAGTCATACGGGCCGGCAAGGCCGATCCAGCCACGCAGCATCGAGGGTTTCATGCCGACACTGGCCAGCCACTTGGGATCGAGCGCCAGCATCGCGGCGTTGTACCCGCCCGCGCTGTGCCCCATCACGTAAAGCCGCGATGCATCGCCGCCATACTGGCCTATGTGTTCACGGGTCCAACCCACCGCTCGCGCACTGTCCTCCAAAAACCCTTGGTAATGCACCTGCGGATAAAGCCGGTAATCGGCCAGCACCGCAACGATCCCACGGGACGCCAGCGCTTCGCCGACGAAACGGTAGTCGCTGCGCGACCCGCTGTTCCAGCTGCCGCCGTAGAAGAACACCACCACCGGCGCATCGTCTGCCGCGTGGGTCGGGGTGTAAACGTCCAGCTTGTTACGCGGATCGCTGCCGTAGCTGATGTCTGCCACCCTGCTGAAGGTGCTCCCCGGCGTTAAGGCATTGAGCACCTTCAACGGCGAACACCCCACCAACAGGCCCAGCAGACCACCGACAAAAACCCATTTCAGTGCTGCTCTGATCATCGCGCGTCCTCTTGGCCACGGTCAGGACAGTCATGGCCGCTTAGCGATACGACTCCCCGCCAGCAGAATAGTTGAATGCGCGTTCAAGCCCCCTTTCCTGCTCCCTCACCTTCCGCATCAGCGGCGGAGGACAACACAACCCTTGAGCCCGTCAGCGTCAGGGTGTCGGCATCGAGGGTGAGCTGGCTCGAACCCACCTGGAACTGCACTTCGTTGTTCTCGGCCAGCTGCACGGTCAACTCATCATCAATCGAGAACTGCTGTGAGTCGCCCAGAAACGCACACCGGTCGACGCGTGCCGTGATTCCTCCAGGAGGCGCGCTGGCGGGCGCTCCCTGCACGAGAGGATTGATGTCGGGGTCCCATAGCCTGTGAGTGACAAACGGATCATCCGGGTTGTCGTCACGAAAACTCACCATGACTTCCATCCCGCCCCACCATGGATCATCGATGCTCCGAAGGGCCGGATCCACGGGAATCCAGCATTCGTTGAAGCGTGCACCGTCGCCTTGATTACCCCATTCAAAGCGGACCTTGAGTCGCTCCCTCGCATCGAGCATGACCGGCTCGAACAGCCTGCCGACGACACACGCCCGCTGCACGCTCGAACGCGGAGGCATCGTTCGTGCCTGCTCACCCTGACTGTCGTCTGCCACCGCGTCTGCCGGGGGCAGCGAGACGGCGGCGATGTCAGGCGTGTCGGTAAACACCACCACATGCCGATTGCGTGTGTGCTCGAAGTGATAGTGCACGTTTTCCTCGTCGCACAACCGTTGCACCAGCTGCAGATCGCTCTCGCTGTACTGAGCACAATAATCGCGAACCTGACACGGTTGTTTGCGCTGCCACAGGTAAGCGGTGTCATCGATGCCGTGCTCGCTCAACACTTGCGTGATGATCTGCTGGGCAGTCATGTCCTGAAAGATGCGTCGGTTATGCCGATACGCCATGAGCCCCAAACGTGGGCCCAGGGTGATCAGGTAATGCCTGGGCCGCACCCGCGACAAGTCGCCGAAGACAAACTCCGTCGTACTGCGCACGATGCTCTGAATATGCCCATGAATCCCCGACGGGGCATTTTTCAGGTGCAGAAAAGCCGGACTGAACAACAACTCATGGGCATCCAGCGTGGCACCGAGAGGGACGACAACCTCCAGCTGGAAGCTGTACGGCCGGTTATAGGTTTCGCCCCCCTTGCAGGTCAGTACATCAAGCATCCGCTTGGGACGATTGAGCTCCAGAAGCAGATGGGGGGCATTGACGAACGGGTGCATGGGGCGGACGACCTCGACAGAAGATTCAGACGGGGCGGCGATTCTGGAGGAGAAGGCGCGTCAAGTAGAGGGGGTAAATGCAGAACAGGAAATGACCTACACAAGCGGACAGCAGGCCACGGACAATCTGTAGGAGAAATAAAAAACGGGCCCGTCCGGGGCCCGTTCTTTACGCGTCGGCAGTGATCAGGACGACAGGTAGGAAGACCGCGTCAGCCCCAGGCGCAGAGCGTCCAGGTACTGAGTACGCTCACGCGGACTGATCTTGGCGCTGGCAACCTTGTCCCGGTAGTGGGTCATGAGTTCTTCCGGCGACAAGTGCACGTAACGCAGCATGTCTTCGATGGTGTCGTGTGTCTCGATACCGGCCGAATAGGCGCTGCCATCGGCATTCTGGTAGATGTTCACCGAATCGGTGTCACCGAACAGGTTGTGCATGTCGCCGAGGATTTCCTGATACGCGCCGACCAGGAAGACGCCCAGCAGATAGTCTTCGCCTTCGTTCAGGGCGTGGACCGGCAGGCTGGTTTCGATGCTCTGCTCGTCGACGTACTGGTTGATCTTGCCGTCGGAGTCGCAGGTCAGGTCTTGCAGCACGGCACGACGCAGCGGCTCCTCATCCAGACGGTGCAACGGAATGATCGGCAGCACCTGATCGATCGCCCAGGTGTCTGGCAGGCTCTGGAACACCGAGAAGTTGCAGATGTACTTGTCGGCCAGCTTGTCGTTGAGCTCGTCCAGCACCTGACGGTGCGAGCGCTGACGCGCCTTCAGCGAGTTGTGCAGGCGACGGCAGACCGCGAAATAGCACTGCTCACCCAAGGCTTTCTGCGCCAGCGTGATCTTGCCATCGGAGTACTGCGAGGCGATGTCACTCATGTAGTGCGTGGCACGCCAGTAGGTTTCGGTGACCATCTCGATGTCGGTCGGCCCCAGCAGATCGATCAGCCACTGCAGGGTTTCCGGCAGGTTTTCCTTGTCGGTGATCTCCGGCACTTCATCGTTGTGACGCTCGACGTCGGTGACCTGGATCACCAGCATCGCGTGATGCGCCGTCAGCGAACGGCCGCTTTCGGAGAAGATGTGCGGATGCGGCAGACCCTGCGCATCACAGAACTCCTTGAGCATGCCGACCACAACACCGGCGTAGTCGTCCATGTCGTAGTTGATGGAGCTGGCGTTGCGCGAGTGAGTACCGTCGTAGTCGACACCCAGGCCACCACCGACGTCGATGTGATCGACCGGCAAGCCCAGATTGCGCAACTCGCCGTAGTAACGAATCGCTTCCTTGAAACCGTGCTGGTAGTCCGCCAGGTTTGCGATCTGCGAGCCCATGTGGAAGTGCAGCAGACGGATGCCCTGATCCAGGCCCGCGTTGGTGAAACGCTCGACCACCGACAACAGCTGCGCGGCGGACAGACCGAATTTGGATTTTTCGCCACCGGTGTCAGCCCACTTGCTCGACGCCAGCGACGACAGACGCACGCGCAAACCCACTTGCGGCGCGACCTTGAGCTCAGCGGCCTCTTCGATCACCAGTTCGACTTCGGATTCTTTCTCGATGACGATAAAGACGTTGTGGCCCAGCTTCTGGCCCATCAGCGCCAGACGGATGAACTCGCGGTCCTTGTAGCCGTTGCAGACGATGGTGCCGCCCTTGGGCGCCAAGGCCAGCACGGCCATCAGCTCAGGCTTGGAACCGGCTTCCAGCCCAATGGAAACGTCCTGCGTGGCAATGATGTTTTCCACCACCGCTTCTTGCTGGTTGACCTTGATCGGGTACAGCGCGGTGTATTTGCTCTGGTACTCCAGGCGCTCGATATTTTCGTCGAACGCACCGGTCAACTGACGCACGCGGTCTTGCAGGATGTCAGGGAAGCGCACCAGCAGTGGCAAGGACAAACCGCTCTTGCGCAGCTCGTCTACCTGCTCGTAAAGGTCGATGGGCGAGCTGCCCGGACCGTTGGGACGAACTTCAACGCGGCCGGCTTCGTTGATTGCAAAATAACCCGCCCCCCAATGACGAATCCCATAGACACTGCGGCTGTCTGCCACGGTCCATTGGCTGCCATCGTCTTTGCGTGTGCGTCGTACGGACATCGAAGTCCCCTATATAGAAGTCATAAAGCCCCGGCCTGACCGGCTGGGCGCAGTGTATAGAGTGGAAATGACGGTTTGGCGCCAGCTCGCTGTGGGGCAGTAGACCCGCAACGCACAGCAGAGTTTGCTTTTACAGACCAGTGCCAGACCGACAACGAAACCCAAGGCGGGTTGAACAGGACGATTCAACCGCCCGACTTTTTCGCCTTGAAGCCCTGTTTGACCAGTTCCGCGAGCAGCGTCTCGACATGATCGCCTTGAATCTCGATCACGCCGTCCTTGAGTGCACCACCGGTTCCGCAACGACGTTTGAGCGTAGTCGCCAGTTCCTTGAGTGCATCTTCGGCCAGCGGTACGCCGGTAACGGTCGTCACCGTCTTGCCGCCGCGACCTTTGCTTTCGCGGCGAACACGGGCAATGCCATCACCTTCGGGGATAACGGATTTCTTGCAGATACAGGCATCGACGGGCTGACGGCATTCGGGACAGTGCCGTCCAGCGTCGGTTGAAAATACCAGGCCACCGAGGGCGGCGAAGGATGCGGCTTTTTTGGCCACCGGCAATCCTCTTCTTGAGGACCAAAGTCTGGTCGGCGAACACCGACCGCGAAGCCCCACTCAGGCAGGGGCAGCGCTACTGAACGGCAAGGCCGTCCAGCGTGAAAAAGGTCGCGCAGTGTAACGGCAAAAAGCGTAGATGCTAAGTGCAAATATGCGCCAATTTACGGGACATTTGCGACGTTGCCCAAATAGCGCTTCAACGCGGCCAGAGAGTCCGGGCAATAAGGCTTTTCGGCGGTTTCGCGCAGCACCTGACCGACCGCTATGAAGCGCGCTTCAATCACCTCTTCAGGCTGAAGTTTCAACGGTCCGTCCCAGACCGCGGAAAACACCGCGCACCACAATCGGTTGTCAGGCTGATCGAAAAAGAACTGCTCGTGGGCAGTCAACTCGACACCGGTAACGCCGAGTTCCTCTTCCAGTTCCCGAGCGGCCGATTCGACATAACTCTCATCGGCCTGGACCATGCCGCCCGCGGCGACGTCCCAGTAACCGGGATAGATCGCCTTGCTGAGCGTGCGCCGGTGCACGCACAACTCGCCCGCCGAATTGAACAAAAGGATGTACGTGCCACGGCCGATCAGCCCGCGCTCGCGCAATTCGGCGCGAGGCAAGGAGCCCAGCAGCTGATCCTGACGATCGACCCAGGCAATGAGTTCGGCATCGGAAGCCGCGCGGTGCGCGACTTCTTTCTCAGAGACGGACATCGATCAACCCTGGGACAACAGCTGGCGCAAGTCGATGACCGCAGCGTTGGCGCGCGACAGGTAGTTGGCCATGACCAGTGAGTGGTTGGCGAACACACCGAACGGGCTGCCGTTGAGAATCACCGGGCTCCACATAGGTTCCTGCGACGCCTCCAGCTCACGAATGATCTGACGCACGCTGACGGTGGCGTTCTTTTTCGCCAACACATCAGCGAAGTCGACCTCAATGGCACGCAGCAAATGCGACAGCGCCCACGCCTGACCACGCGCCTCATAGAAGACGTTATCGATCTGCATCCATGGGGTTTCGACGATTTCTTCGTCAACCTGCGGCACTTCGCCCGGCTTCACGGTCACCGTGGACTGCGCCTCGGTTTTCAGCGTGCTGTTGAGCTTGACGCGACCCACGCTGGCAGACAGACGCTGAGACAGCGAACCCAGACGGGTGCCGACATCGCCCAGCCAGTTGTTCAGGTTGTCGGCGCGGGTGTAGAACAAGGCGCCTTTCTGATTCGGATCGGACAAGCGCGCCTGATAACGGCTCAGCGCGGCGATACCATCACGGTATTGGGACTCGCTCGAAGGCAGAATCCAGCTCTTGTTGTCGAAGTTGAACAACGGCTCGGCGCGCGCCAGATCGCCATCTTCGGCCGATTGCGATTGCGAACGGGCGAAGTCTTTGCGCAGCGCGCGGCTCAAATCACGGACCTGGACCAGCACGCCGTATTCCCAGCTTGGCGTGTTATCGAGCCAGAGACCCGGCGGGAAACGATCGTTGGAAATGTAGCCGCCCGGCTTGTCGAGCAGGGTCGATGCGACGGTCTTGAGCGTCTCGACGGTGGTGTAGCCGATCACCATCGGCTTGCCTTCACGCTCGGCGGCGGCCTGAGCCTGTTGCTGAACAGGAAACAGAGCAGGCTCGCTGCTCCACCAGATGCCCAGCACCACGGTGACGACCAGATAGATGCCGACCACGGCCCCCACGGCGCGGCTGAAGAACAGACCGCCCCAATAACCCCGAGGCGCCTTGCCTACCGGCTTCTCATCAACACGCTCACCCCCGCCCGCAGTGCCCGAGCGCTTCTTCCAATCCAGCATGGCCTTGTCCTTTCAATCGCGGAATTCAGTGCTTAGGACCGCAACCTTACAGCAAGGTGCGTTTGGCAGGAACGCGGGGGAAGGTCCATTTGCGTAATCGACAGGCCTGTGGGCGTCATGGAGCAACGGGGTGCGCAGACGCCCCCGCGCAACGTGCCCAAACGGAGGGCATCGCATCAGGCATTACCTGACTGGGCAGTCACCCAACCCCTGATCAAATTTCTGTCGAGCAATGCGACCTATCGTGTTGAAAAGATGGAAATTTGACGCCTAAAACCCAGAAAAAATGACAACAAAATGACTTGCGGTGCACTCGTCTCCTGAAACTAGTGCTAGCATAGCGCCAGCATTTGTATCAGGGTTTCCCCTATAAGTAGTCAGGACATGACCGAAGCAGAAGATCCGAGCCGCGACCGCCTCAAGCACCATTTCGCTCAGCGCGTCATTCACCAGGCACGTCAGATACTGGAGGTATGGCAGCGCCTGCAGCAGAGCGAATGGTCGGTTGCCGATATGGAGGAACTCAGTGAGGCCAATCAGCGGTTGCTGCGTTTCGCCGAGCGCTTCGAACAGGCCGAGCATGCCCAACTGGCGCGCGGCATCAGTCAGTCCCTGCAGGAAGTGGAAGCCAACCGGGGTCGCTTGAGCAGCGCGTTGATCACTGATCTCAACCGCCTGATGCAGCGCCTGTCGCGCACCGGCTTGCGCCATGGCGATCGGCTGGAACACACCGCACTGCCGCCGCTGCGCAAACCCATCTACGTGATGCTTCAGGATCATGAGCGTGGGGAGCGATTGGCCAAGCAACTGGAATTCTTCGGATTGAGTGCGCAGTCGCTCGACAGCATTCAGGCGTTTCACGCGACGCTGGCCGAGCGGTTGCCGGCTGCGGTAGTGATGGACGTGGATTTTGGCGGCGTCGGCGAGGGGCTGAAACTGGCGGCCAAGATGCAGGAAGGCCTGGAGCAGAAGCTGCCGCTGCTGTTCTTCAGTCATCAGGAAACGGACACGCCCACGCGGCTGGCCGCCGTGCGCGCTGGCGGCGAAGAGTTCCTGACCGGCACGCTGGAGGCCTCCAGCCTGCTGGAGAAGATCGAGATTCTCACGCGGGTCGCACAATACGAACCGTATAAAGTGCTGATCATCGACGACTCGCGCGCGCAGGCCACGCACACCGAGCGTTTGCTCAACAGCGCAGGCATCGTCACGCGAACACTGTTCGATCCGATCAAGACCATGGCCGAGCTGGCGGACTTTCAGCCGGACCTGATCATTCTCGACATGTACATGCCAGGCTGCACCGGCACCGAGCTGGCGAAGGTGATTCGCCACAACGACCGTTACGTCAGCGTGCCGATCATCTACCTCTCGGCCGAAGACGACCTGGATAAACAGCTGGACGCGATGAGCGAAGGCGGCGACGACTTCCTCACCAAGCCGATCAAGCCACGGCACCTGATCACCACCGTGCGCAACCGTGCCGCACGAGCGCGCAACCTCAAGGCGCGCATGGTCCGCGACAGCCTCACCGGGCTTTATAACCACACGCACATTCTGCAATTGCTCGAAGATTGCAGTTTCCGCGCACGTCGCGAGAACAAGCCGCTGAGCTTTGCGATGCTGGACATCGACCACTTCAAGAAGGTCAACGACGGCCACGGTCACCCCATGGGCGACCGGGTGATCAAGAGCCTGGCGTTGTTTCTGAAACAGCGCCTGCGCAAGACCGACTACATCGGGCGTTACGGCGGTGAAGAGTTTGCGGTGGTCATGCCCGACACCGACCTGAAATCGGCCTACGGGGTGCTCGACGAAATCCGTCGGCGCTTCGCCGAGATACATTACCCGGCACAACCGACCGATCTGTTCTGCACGTTCAGCGCCGGTGTGGTCGAGCTGGGCGAACACGACGATGCGCTCATGATGGCATCACAGGCAGACGATGCGCTGTACCGTGCGAAGAAGGCCGGGCGTAATCAGGTGCATACGTTGCGAGACGAGATGATGCAGGCGAAGAAGCACCCGACCATGGACATCAGCTAGTCCAGGCCTGCGCTCGACCTGACACTGCGACGGTGACTGATCGATCGTTTTCGCGGGCAAGCGCGCTCCTACAGTGGACTGCGTGTGCTGCTGACCAGAATCACTACCCGTCCCTGTAGGAGCGCGCTTGCCCGCGATGCGTGCGACCCAACGCCCAGACCGTACTGACACGCTTCCTTCTCCCCGCCACCCTGCACCTGCGCAAACACTCCGCTATCATGCGCGGACCTTTGTGATGCGAGACCGCCATGCGCCGCCTGCTTTGTCTGTTACTGCTGACCTTCGCCCTGCCCGCCTTCAGCGCGAGCCTGCTGGACAGCCGGCCCGCTTCCACACTGGGCGGTGCAGCCATCGACAACAGCAAGGATTTCCTGCCGGTTCGTCAGGCCTTTCAACTGAACCTGATCGACACCTCGCCCGAGTCGATCAAATTGCAGTTCGTCGCCACCGAAGGCTATTACCTGTACCGCCATCGCTTCCAGTTTCGGACCGAGCCTGCCGATATCGGCCTGGGCGCAGCGCAACTGCCCGATGGCGAAAAGAAGCACGACGAGTACTTCGGCGACGTGGAGGTCTATCACGGCATTCTGGATGTCAGCCTTCCCCGCAAAGCCGGCGACACCCGTCCCTTCACGCTGGTGGTGACCTATCAGGGCTGCGCGGACAAAGGCCTGTGCTATCCGCCTGAAACCGAGCGATTGAGCATCGGCGGTGCCGCGCCTTCGAAGGCAGATGCGCCCCTCACGACAGGCCAAAACAAAACACCGTTCAGCTGGAAACAATTGGCGCTGTTCTTCCTCGCAGGCGTCGGACTGACCTTCACACCTTGCGTGCTGCCCATGCTGCCGATCCTTTCCGGCGTGGTGCTGCGAGGTCAGATTGGCGGGTTGCGCGGCTTCTCTCTGTCGCTGGCGTATGTGCTGCCGATGGCGATCTGTTTCGCGATGCTCGGTGCGCTGATGGGCCTGTTCGGCGCCAGCCTCAATTTGCAGGCGCGCCTTCAATCGGCCTGGGTGCTGGTTCCGTTTTCACTGTTCTTCGTGGTGTTCGCCATCGCCATGTTCGGCGCCTTCGAGCTGCGTCTGCCCTGTGCACTCAACGACCGGCTCGACCGCATCGCGGGCAATACCCAAGGCGGCTCGTTGTGGGGTGCCGCTGTGCTGGGCGTGGTTTCAAGCCTGCTGGTTTCGCCTTGCGTTTCCGCGCCCCTGGCCGGCGCGCTGCTTTATATCAGCGCCAGCGGCGATGCACTGGGGGGCGCCCTGAAATTGTTTGCCCTGGGTCTGGGCATGGGCGCGCCGCTGGTCGTCGTGGCCACTGGCGGTGCCGCGTGGCTGCCGAAAAGCGGCCCTTGGCTGGTGACGGTCAAGAACGCCATCGGTGTCTTGCTGCTGGCGCTGGCAATCGGATTGCTCAGCCGCGTCATTCCGGGCCAGGCCACGCTAGTGCTGATCGGCCTGCTGTGGGCCGGCGTCGCGGTGTTTCTCGGCGCACTGGAATTTACCGAGAAGACCACCCGCGGTCGCCTTGCCCAACTGCTCGGCTTGTTTCTCTTGGTCTACGCTCTCTCCTGCTGGTACGGCGCGCTGAGCGGACAGACGGACCCGTTACGACCGCTGGGCCGCGCACAGGTCGCGCAGATCGCCGGTGAAAGCGCGGCGAGAACGGGAGATGAATGGCAGACCGTGACACAGGTGAACGAGTTGAACCGCATCCTCGCGGAATCGAAAAGCGCCGAAAAACCGGTGCTGGTCGACTGGTATGCGGACTGGTGCATCAGTTGCAAGGTCATCGAGCATGAAGTACTGCCCAATCCGAAAATTGTCAGCCAGCTCAAGGGGTTTCGTTTGATTCGCTTCGACATGACCGACAGCAGCCCCGAGCAGCGTGCATTGCTGGATCGTTACAAATTGTTTGGTCCGCCGGCTTTACTGTTTTTCGGAAAAGACGGGAACGAGCTGACAAATGCGCGTGTCGTCGGCGAAATCGACGTTGAAGGCTTCTCAGAGCGGCTTTCTAGAGCAAATGACCAAATTTAGTCTCTGAGTCACAAACTTTGCGCGAACATCGGACATCGTGCTGAGTACTGTCGGTAACTGGACAGTCCATTGCGGTTTCCGGCATAGTCGCTGCGCTTCAACGGTTTGCACCTGCAATCTGCCTCGCACTCGCGGCGAGCGTCGACAACGCATACAACAAGGAACACACGATGGCGACTTTTCTGGTTCTTCACGGACCTAACCTGAACCTGCTGGGCACCCGCGAACCGGGGATCTATGGCTCGATCACGTTGGCCGATATCAACCAGGACCTGGAAAAGCGTGCGCGCGAAGCCGGCCACCATCTGATGTACCTGCAAAGCAACGCCGAGTACGAATTGATTGATCGCATTCACGCTGCGCGCGATGAAGGCGTGGACTTCATCCTGATCAATCCGGCTGCTTTTACTCACACAAGTGTCGCAATACGTGACGCATTGCTGGGAGTGAGCATCCCATTCATCGAAGTGCACCTCTCGAACGTGCACAAGCGCGAACCTTTCCGCCATCACTCCTACTTTTCAGATGTTGCTGTAGGCGTGATCTGCGGCCTTGGCGCCAGCGGTTACCGACTGGCCCTGGAGGCTGCCCTGGAACAACTGGCCACCCGTTCGAAGGCGTGAGCGGCGCAGTTTCGCACTGAGCCACACAGCCTGAACCGGCTACCGAATACCCCTGACCGTCCCTTGGGAGTTGATGATTAATGGATATCCGTAAAGTCAAGAAACTGATCGAACTGCTGGAAGAGTCTGGCATCGACGAATTGGAAATCCGTGAAGGCGAAGAGTCCGTACGAATCAGCCGTCACAGCAAGACTCCAGCACAGCAGTACTACGCGCCGGCTCCGGTTGCCGCGCCTGCAGCACCTGCTCCAGCCGCCGCGCCCGTCGCTGCTGTTGCCGAAGCGCCAGCCGCCGCAAAACTGAACGGCACCGTTGCCCGTTCGCCAATGGTCGGCACCTTCTACCGCAAAGCTTCGCCTACCTCGCCAGCCTTCGCTGAAGTCGGCCAGACCGTGAAGAAAGGCGACACCCTCTGCATCGTCGAAGCGATGAAAATGATGAACCACATCGAAGCCGAAACCAGCGGCGTGATCGAGTCCATCCTCGTCGAAGACGGCCAGCCGGTTGAGTATGACCAGCCGCTGTTCACCATCGTTTGAACCGCGGAGAGCCAACGATGTTGAAACCTGCGAAGTTGGAAAAAGTTCTGATCGCCAACCGCGGTGAAATTGCCCTGCGGATCCTGCGTGCCTGCAAAGAGCTGGGCATCAAGACCGTCGCCGTTTACTCCAAGGCTGACAAGGACCTGATGCACCTGGGTCTGGCCGACGAATCCGTCTGCATCGGTCCGGCATCGGCTGCTCAGTCCTACCTGCACATCCCGGCGATCATCGCGGCGGCCGAAGTCACCGGCGCCACGGCGATCCACCCTGGCTACGGCTTTTTGGCGGAAAACGCCGATTTCGCCGAGCAGGTCGAAAAGTCCGGTTTTGCTTTTATCGGCCCGAAAGCTGACACCATTCGCCTGATGGGCGACAAGGTGTCGGCCAAGGACGCCATGATCAAGGCGAACGTTCCGACGGTTCCAGGCTCCGACGGCCCGCTGCCGGAAGACGAAGAAGAAGCGCTGCGTATTGGCCGCCAGGTCGGTTACCCGGTGATCATCAAAGCCGCTGGCGGCGGTGGTGGTCGTGGCATGCGCGTGGTTCACAAGGAAGAGGATCTGATCTCCTCGGCCAAACTGACCCGCAGCGAAGCCGGCGCAGCCTTCGGCAACCCGATGGTCTATCTGGAGAAGTTCCTGACCAACCCACGTCACGTGGAAGTACAGGTACTGTCCGACGGCCAGGGTCACGCTATCCACTTGGGCGACCGTGACTGCTCGCTGCAACGCCGCCACCAGAAGGTGCTTGAAGAAGCGCCGGCACCGGGTATCGACGAAAAAGCCCGCGCAGAAGTGCTGGCTCGTTGCGTCAAGGCCTGCATCGACATCGGTTACCGCGGTGCCGGTACGTTCGAATTCCTGTACGAAAACGGCGCGTTCTATTTCATCGAAATGAACACCCGCGTTCAGGTTGAGCACCCGGTTTCGGAAATGGTCACCGGCATCGACATCGTCAAGGAGATGCTGAGCATCGCCGCTGGCAATGTGTTGTCGTACACCCAGGACGACGTGAAGATCCACGGTCACGCCCTTGAGTGCCGGATCAACGCCGAAGACCCGAAAACCTTCATGCCGAGCCCGGGCACGGTCAAGCATTTCCACGCACCAGGCGGCAACGGCGTTCGCGTCGATTCGCACCTGTACAGCGGTTATGCGGTTCCACCGAACTACGACTCGCTGATCGGCAAGCTGATCACCTGGGGCAAGGACCGCGATGAAGCCATGGCTCGCATGCGCAATGCCCTGGACGAAATCGTGGTTGACGGGATCAAGACCAACATCCCGCTGCATCGTGATCTGACCCGCGATGAAGGCTTCTGCAAAGGCGGCGTCAACATTCACTACCTGGAACACAAACTGGCCGGTGAGAAACACTGATCCGCCCATAGAGTGCTACAGACCAACAAAGCCGCTTTCGAGCGGCTTTGTTGTTTCTCCCCGAACCCCGTAAACTTGCGGGTCTTTCGTGGCATTACGCCGCCTGTCCCTTTTTTCAATTCGAAGGTAATCCGCCATGCCTTGGCTGCAAGTCCGTCTCGCCATCAGCCCAGAACAAGCCGAAACCTACGAAGACGCGCTTCTTGAAGTCGGCGCCGTGTCCGTGACATTCATGGACGCTGAAGACCAGCCGATCTTCGAACCTGAACTCAACACCACGCCGCTGTGGTCGCACACTCACCTGCTGGCCCTGTTCGAGGCCGACACCGACGCCGACCTGGTGCTCGCACACCTCAAACTGCTGACCGGCACCGACCTGCCGGAGCATATGCACGAAGTGATCGAAGACCAGGACTGGGAACGCAGCTGGATGGACAACTTCCAGCCCATGCGTTTCGGCCAGCGTCTGTGGATCGTGCCAAGCTGGCACGCAGCTCCGCAACCGGATGCAGTCAACCTGCTGCTCGATCCAGGCCTGGCCTTCGGCACCGGCACTCATCCGACCACCGCCCTGTGCCTGGAATGGCTGGACGGTCAGGACTTGAGCGACTGCAACGTCCTCGACTTTGGCTGCGGCTCGGGCATCCTTGCCATTGCTGCCCTGCTGCTGGGCGCAAAACACGCAGTCGGCACCGATATCGACGTTCAGGCGCTGGAAGCCTCTCGCGACAATGCGGGGCGTAACCACGTACCGGCCGAAAAATTCCCGCTCTATCTGCCCGAAGACCTGCCCAAAGAGCCGGCCGACGTATTGGTGGCTAATATTCTCGCAGGGCCTCTGGTTTCTCTGGCACCACAGCTGGCCAGCCTGGTCAAACCCGGTGGGCGCCTTGCACTGTCCGGCATTCTTGCCGAACAAGGCGATGAAGTCGCCGCTGCCTACGCCGACACATTCGACCTGGACCCGATCGCCAACCGTGACGGTTGGGTGCGGATTACCGGTCGTCGTCGCTGATCCACTGACCACACACCTTCAGGCGCTCGCTAACCCCCGGATACCCGCATGACCGACAGTTTCGTCACCCAGTGCCCGCACTGCCAGACCAGTTTCCGCGTCAGCCACGCCCAGTTGAGCGTCGCCCGAGGCATGGTGCGTTGCGGCTCTTGCCTGCAAGTGTTCAACGCCGCGAAACAACTGTTGGAGCAACGGATCGGGGCCGCGAAAACCAGCGCGCAACCGCCTGCGCCCGCCGAAACCGCGCCGATCCCGGCGTCTGGACCGGTGGAAACACCTGCCGTCCTCGCGAGCCAATCGGTAACGGTCGCGGAGCCAGCCCCGCTGCCAGTCAAGCGGGAAACCCGTAACGTCGACATGGACAGCCTGGACCTGGACGACCTCGACGTGGAGCTCGCCCGCCTTGAACAGCGCGAGATTCAGCTGCCCGAGTCCTTCGGACGCGCCAGCCAGGCCCGAGACCACGACGAAGTCGAGTCTTTCAGCGCCCGTCGCGACGATCCCGACGTCAGCACCGAACAGTGGGACGAGGGGCTGAGCCACGAGGACGTCGACCACCTGCCGGAATTGCGCGCCGAGGTGATTGTTGAACGCGACGACCACGACGGGCTCGACGAACCGCATGTTGGCGAGGAAAGGGATCGGGACGACGACCACCGCACCGAACCCTCGCTGTCACTGAACACCGACGACATCGACGATGAACCGCCACCGGTTCATCGGCGCCATGCCGATGCCGACACCGACGAGACGCGCGCCTCCGAACGCTTTTCAGCGCTGGACGACGATGACGACCGCGATCTCGCTCACGCTCTGCAAGACGACGATGAGGACGAGCGCCCGCACGCCCACGGCAAACGCGAGCGCAGCGAACCGGCCCTGCGCGACAGGGCGTTGCTGGACCTGACGGACGACCCGCTGCAACTGGCCTGGCAAAAGCCCAAGCCGCGCTGGGGCCGCCGCGTGCTCTGGCTGCTGCTGGCGTTGATTGCGCTGAGTGCACTGGCGGGGCAGTACATCTGGTATCACTTCGACGAGCTGGCCCGTCAGGATCAATACCGTCCCTGGTTCCAGGAGCTCTGCCCACAGGTCGGCTGCAAGGTGCCGTCCAAGGTCGACATCAAGTTACTCAAAAGCAGCAACCTGGTGGTCCGCAGTCATCCCGAGTTTCAGGGCGCGCTGGTGGTCGATGCCATCATCTATAACCGTGCCTCGTTTTCTCAACCGTTCCCGCTGCTGGAGTTGCGCTTCGCCGATACCAGTGGTCAGTTGATTGCCAGTCGTCGGTTCAAGCCCGGCGAATATTTGAGCGGCGAGCTGGCTGGCAAGGACGAAATGCCGCCCCAGACGCCTATCCACATTGCGCTGGACATTCTCGACCCCGGCCCGAAGGCCGTGAATTACAGTTTGAGTTTTCGCTCGCCGGAGTAAACTCCGAGACGGGCGCGACGGATGGCGAGCGCCAGGGACCGCACTGGAATGCGGCGAAGCGGAGCTGAAAAACCGACGACAGTTTTATGACAGCGCGATCTCGAACCTAACCGTTCGCGATAAGAAAGCAACTGTTCAGATTTTATCCAATTCAGCCTTTATCCAGTCATCGAGAGCGGGTATCATGCCCACCCTTTTTCATACTCTGGGTCCTGTCTGAACCGTCGCGCCAACTTGGATTGGTGGCACTTTTCGGACCAGACCTCGTGATTCGGCCCCACAACAGGTCACCCTATGTCGGCGGTACGCATCGGCCCATACACATTGCAAAACGGCTTGATTCTCGCCCCCATGGCGGGCGTCACCGACCAGCCCTTCCGGCAGCTTTGTCGCCAACTCGGCGCCGGCCTGGTGGTGTCGGAAATGGTCACCAGTGACATGAGCCTGTGGAACAGCCGCAAATCGCGGTTACGCATGATCCACGAAGGTGATCCCGAACCCCGTTCGGTACAGATCGCCGGTGGAGATCCGCAGATGCTTGCGGATGCAGCACGCGCCAACGTCGAACTTGGCGCACAGATCATCGATATCAACATGGGCTGCCCGGCAAAGAAGGTCTGCAACAAGGCTGCTGGTTCCGCACTGTTGAAAGATGAACAGCTGGTGACCGATATCCTGCACGCGGTGGTCGCGGCAGTCGACGTCCCGGTCACCCTGAAGATTCGCACCGGCTGGGACCGGGCGAACAAAAATGGTCTGACGGTCGCCAGAATTGCCGAACAAGCCGGGATCCAGGCTTTGGCGGTACATGGTCGAACCCGCGCGGATCTCTACACCGGTGAAGCCGAGTACGACACCATCGCTGCAATAAAGCAGGCGGTGTCGATTCCGGTGTTCGCCAACGGCGACATCGATTCACCGGAAAAAGCCCGGCACGTCTTGCACGCGACCGGTGCCGATGGACTGTTGATTGGCCGGGCCGCCCAAGGGCGCCCATGGATTTTTCGCGAGATAGAACACTACCTGCGCACCGGGGAAAAACTCCCTGCGCTGGCGTTGGGTGAAGTGGAACGCATTCTGCTAGAGCATCTGGCCGCGCTTCACACGTTCTATGGCGACGTTATGGGCGTGCGGATCGCTCGTAAACACGTCGGCTGGTATCTCGCAACCTTGCCGGGCGCCAGGGAGTTTCGCGCCCATTTCAATCGTTTGGAAGATACGGAAGCACAGTGCGCCAACGTTCGGGAATTCTTTGCCGAACGCTATAAAAGCCCGGAAGCAGGGAACGAACAAGAGGTGGCCGCATGACGATGATGACAGAGACTTTAGTGAGTGGAACAACACCCGTGAGCGACAACGTCAATTTGAAACAGCACCTCAATACGCCAAGCGAAGAGGGTCAAACCCTTCGTGGAAGCGTCGAAAAGGCGCTGCACAATTATTTCGCTCACCTTGAGGGTGCTGCCGTCACTGATGTCTACAATCTGGTGCTCTCGGAAGTCGAGGCGCCGTTGCTCGAGTGCGTGATGAATTACGTCAAGGGCAACCAGACGAAGGCGTCCGAGCTGCTCGGTCTGAACCGTGGCACCTTGCGCAAGAAACTCAAGCAGTACGACCTGCTGTAAGCATCCAAAACACAAAAAGCGACCTCACTTCAATGCGGTCGCTTTTTTTGTAGAACTCATTTGCTTTTGATGGAAGTTGAGATGACCGACCAGACTACCCGCCTGCCGATCCGCCGCGCCTTGATCAGCGTTTCCGACAAGACCGGGATCCTTGAATTCGCCCGTGAACTCGAAGCCCTGGGCGTCGAGATCCTCTCCACGGGCGGCACCTTCAAGCTGCTCAAGGACAACGGCGTCGCAGCGGTAGAAGTCGCGGATTACACCGGCTTTGCAGAAATGATGGACGGTCGCGTCAAGACCCTTCACCCGAAAATCCACGGTGGCATCCTGGGCCGTCGTGGTACCGACGATGCCATCATGGCCGAGCACGGCATCAAGCCGATCGACCTGGTAGCGGTGAATCTTTATCCGTTCGAAGCCACGGTTTCCAAGCCGGGCTGCGACCTGCCGACCGCCATCGAAAACATCGACATCGGCGGCCCGACCATGGTCCGTTCGGCCGCAAAAAACCATAAAGACGTCGCTATCGTGGTCAACGCGAGCGACTACAGCCAAGTGCTGGAAAGCCTCAAGGCGGGTGGTCTGACCTACGCGCAGCGTTTCGACCTGATGCTCAAGGCGTTTGAACACACGGCCGCCTACGACGGCATGATCGCCAACTACCTGGGCAGCGTCGACCAGAGCGCCGAAACTCTGTCGACCGAAGGCCGCAGCGAATTCCCGCGCACCTTCAACACCCAGTTCATCAAGGCTCAGGAAATGCGCTACGGCGAGAACCCGCACCAGAGCGCGGCGTTCTATGTTGAAGCCAAACCCGCCGAAGTCGGCATCGCCACCGCAACCCAATTGCAGGGCAAAGAACTTTCCTACAACAACGTCGCGGACACCGACGCTGCACTGGAATGCGTGAAGAGCTTCGTCAAACCGGCCTGCGTCATCGTCAAGCACGCCAACCCGTGCGGCGTAGCGGTCAGCCCGGATGCCGAAGGCGGCATTCGTCAGGCGTACGAGCTGGCCTATGCCACCGACAGCGAGTCGGCCTTCGGCGGCATCATTGCCTTCAACCGTGAACTGGACGCCGAGACCGCCAAGGCCATCGTCGAGCGCCAGTTCGTCGAAGTGATCATTGCGCCAAGCGTCAGCGCCGAAGCCCAGGCCATCGTCGCCAGCAAAGCCAACGTTCGCTTGCTGACCAGCGGCCAGTGGGCGACTGATCGTGCAGCGGCATGGGATTACAAGCGCGTCAATGGCGGCCTGCTGGTGCAGAGCCGTGACATCGGCATGATCACCGCCGACGACCTGAAAGTCGTGACCAAACGCGCGCCGAGCGAGCAGGAAATCCATGACCTGATCTTCGCCTGGAAAGTCGCCAAATACGTTAAGTCCAACGCCATCGTCTACGCCAAGAACCGTCAGACCATCGGTGTCGGCGCCGGTCAGATGAGCCGCGTGAACTCCGCACGCATCGCGGCCATCAAGGCCGAGCATGCAGGCCTGCAGGTGCAGGGCGCGGTCATGGCGTCGGACGCGTTCTTCCCGTTCCGTGACGGCATCGACAACGCCGCCAAGGTGGGTATCACGGCAGTGATCCAGCCAGGCGGCTCGATGCGCGACAACGAAGTGATTGCAGCGGCCGACGAAGCCGGTATCGCCATGGTCTTCACGGGCATGCGCCATTTCCGTCACTGATAGATTCGACACAGACCTTGTAGGAGCGCGCTTGCCCGCGATGGCCACGACGCGGTGCAATTGAAACACCGCGGTGACTGAATCGCGGGCAAGCGCGCTCCTACATGGACAGGCATTGCGTCGACAACTCGGCGTATGCCCCACACAGAATTAGCGTCATCGAGGTTTGAAAACATGAACGTACTCATCATCGGCAGCGGTGGCCGTGAACACGCTCTGGCCTGGAAGGTTGCGCAGGATCCGCGCGTCCAGAAGGTTTTCGTTGCGCCGGGCAACGCGGGTACGGCCATCGAAGCCAAATGCGAGAACGTCGCCATCGACGTCCTGGCGCTTGAGCAACTGGCTGACTTTGCCGAGAAGAACGTTTCGCTCACCATCGTCGGCCCGGAAGTTCCGCTGGTCGCCGGCGTGGTCGATCTGTTCCGCTCCCGTGGTCTGGACTGCTTCGGTCCGACCAAGGGCGCTGCACAGCTGGAAGGTTCGAAAGCCTTCACCAAGGACTTCCTGGCGCGTCACAAGATCCCGACCGCCGATTACCAGAACTTCACCGAGATCGAACCTGCGCTGGCTTACCTGCGCGAAAAAGGCGCACCGATCGTGATCAAGGCCGATGGACTGGCAGCCGGTAAAGGCGTCATCGTCGCCATGACCCTGGAAGAAGCCGAAGAAGCCGTGCGCGACATGCTCGCAGGCAACACCTTCGGCGACGCGGGTTCGCGCGTCGTCATCGAAGAGTTCCTAGACGGCGAAGAAGCCAGCTTTATCGTCATGGTCGACGGCAAGAACGTGCTGCCAATGGCCACCAGCCAGGACCACAAGCGCGTGGGCGATGGCGACAGCGGTCCGAACACCGGCGGCATGGGCGCCTACTCGCCTGCTCCGGTGGTCACCGCCGAGGTTCACCAGCGCGTGATGGATCAGGTGATCTGGCCGACTGTCAGAGGCATGGCAGACGAAGGTAACGTTTACACCGGCTTCCTCTATGCTGGTCTCATGATCGACAAGGCCGGAAACCCGAAGGTCATCGAGTTCAACTGCCGCTTCGGCGATCCGGAAACCCAGCCGGTCATGCTGCGTCTGCAATCGAGTCTGGTCTTGCTGGTCGAGGCTGCATTGGCGCAAGCTCTGGATAAAGTCGAGGCTCAATGGGACCCACGTCCGAGCCTGGGCATCGTGTTGGCGGCAGGCGGTTATCCTGCCGATTACGCCAAAGGCGACGCGATCAACGGCCTGGATGCCGCTGCCGCATTGCCGGGCAAGGTGTTCCACGCCGGTACGGCGCTCAGTGACGGCCAAGTGGTGACGTCCGGTGGCCGCGTTCTGTGCGCGACCGCGCTGGGTGACAGCGTAGGCGAGGCCCAGAAGCAGGCGTACGAACTGGCTGCAAAGATTGACTGGAAAGGCTGTTTTTACCGCAAGGACATTGGCTATCGCGCCATTGCCCGGGAACGCGGCGAACATCTGGAGTAAGTCTGGCGCCAGCCGGTTCTCCTTTGGGAGAACCGGCTGATGATCCAGTGCCGCCCCAGAGTCAACTGGCTTCATTCACGAAGGGATTTCGCCGTGCGCTGGCTCAGGATTGCCACTTGTTTGATCATCGCCATGATGACCCTGCTCTGTGTCCCAACGGCATCCGCCGAGGTCAGCGCAGGATGGTCGACCCTTGTCGACGATCAGGCCAACCTGCAACTCAGCGACATCCGCTCTGCGCATTACGACTCCCAGTTCAGCCCGGTCGAACTTGACCAGGTTCGCGCCACCCGCCGTGACTCGGCGCTGTGGCTGCACTACCTCCTGCCACCCACCGACCACGAACAACTGGTGCGTATCTTCGCCCCGGATCTGGCCACCGTTGACATGTATGTGCTCGACGGCGATACCCTGATCGATCACTCACGCTCCGGCAACAAAGTCCCACGTTCCGCTCAACCGTTACCCTCCATCGACTTTCTGTTGCCGGTTCCACAGAGCGACAAGCCGCTGGACCTCTACCTGCGTCTGAAGTCCGAACAGGAACTACGGCCCAACATTTCGCTGGAAGCTGCGGTGGCAAGCGCTGCTGACGAACGCCGGCCGCTGTTACTCGGGCTGTTCTTCGGCTCGCTGATCATGTTGATCGTGCAGAACATCACACGCTTCGCCCAATCGCGCTCGGTCAGCAGTTTGTGGCTCGCAGCCTGCGAAGGTTTTCTGGGCCTGAGCGCCCTGTTGCTGCTCAACCTGCAGGCACCCTGGTTGCCGCACTGGCATCTGGCACAGACCCCCAGCGCTCACCTTGCCCTCCTGCTCGCGGCCGCCACGGGCCTGATGTACGCCTATTGTTTCTTCGTCCAGCGCGGCGTTGAAGCGTTGAACCGATTGCTGATGAGCGTGTTGTTGGTCGTCGGCTTCGGCGGTTTGCTGGTGTTGTTCGTCGACACGCTGCCGCTGAATCTTCTGACCTTCCTGCTGGTGGCCCTCACCACGCTCACGATCACGCTGGTGTCGATCTATCACCTGCAAAAAGGCTATGCGCCCGCACGTCCGTTCGTCATCGCGATGATTGTGTTCAACCTGGGCAATCTGGTGATCCTGCCGGCCATGCTCTGGCTGACGACCATCGCTGCGCAGACCCTGATCATCGCGGTAATGGGCATGTTCTGCCTGTGTGGTCTGCTGATGAGCATCGCGCTGAGCGAGCGCCATCGCAGCATCACCGAAGACAACTTCAGCATCAGTCGGGAGCTCGCGGCGAGCACTGCCGAGATCAACGCCAAAGCTGAATTCCTGGCGAAAATCAGCCACGAGATCCGTACACCCATGAACGGCGTGCTCGGCATGACCGAGTTATTGCTGGGCACACCGTTGTCGGTCAAACAACGCGACTACGTGCAGACGATTCACAGCGCTGGCAATGAGCTGCTGACGTTGATCAACGAAATCCTCGACATCACCAAGCTCGAGTCCGGGCAGATCGAACTGGATGACGTGCAGTTCGACCTCAACGCCATGATCGAAGATTGCCTCAGCATTTTCCGCGCGAAGGCCGAACAGCAGAGCGTCGAGCTGATCAGTTTCATTCAGCCGCAGGTCCCGCGGGTGATCAGTGGCGACCCGACCCGCCTGCGACAGACACTGCTCAGCCTGCTGGAAAACGCATTAAAAAAGACCGACGAGGGCGAGATCTTGCTGGTGGTCGCCCTCGATTCCCGCGGAGGAAAACCACGTTTGCGCATCGCCGTTCAGGACAGCGGTACTCCACTCACGCCCAAAGAGCGTGATGCCTTGCTGCATGCTGAACTGCACAGCAAGAACTTCCTGGCGGCGAGCAAGGTCGGCGGCCACTTGGGGCTGGTGATTGCACGCCAGCTGATCCTGTTGATGAACGGCGAATTCGGTATTCAGAGTGGCAGCAATCAGGGCAGCACCTTGTGGCTGAGCCTGCCGCTGGACGCTGAGCGACTGGAACAACCCCCTGCCGACCTCGACAGCCCGCTCAAAGGCGCGCGCGTGCTCGTGGTGGACGACAACGACACGTGCCGCAAGGTGCTTGTCCAGCAATGCAGCGCCTGGGGTTTGAACGTCAGCGCAGTGCCGTCAGGCAAAGAAGCCCTGGCCCTGCTGCGCACCAAAGCGCACCTGCGCGATTACTTCGACATCGTGTTGCTCGACCAGAACATGCCCGGCATGACCGGCATGCAGCTGGCCGCCAAGATCAAGGAAGACCCAAGCCTCAACCACGACATTCTGCTGATCATGCTCACCGGCATCAGCAATGCGCCGAGCAAGGTCATCGCACGCAATGCCGGGGTCAAACGCATTCTTGCCAAACCTGTGGCCGGTTACACCCTGAAAACCACGCTGGCCGACGAACTCAATCAGCGCAATAAAGGCCAGGCACCGTTTCCACCCTCGCCTGTCGTCAACCTCGAGGTCGACGTGCCCACCGACTTCCGCATACTCGTTGCAGAAGACAACAGCATCTCTACCAAGGTGATTCGCGGCATGCTGGGCAAACTCAATCTTCAGCCCGACACCGCCAGCAATGGCGAAGAAGCGCTGAGGGCGATGAAAGCCCAGCGCTACGACCTGGTGCTGATGGATTGTGAAATGCCGATTCTCGACGGTTTCTCGGCGACCCAGCAATTGCGCGCCTGGGAGGTGGGTAATCAACGCACCCGCACCCCCGTGGTCGCGCTGACCGCCCACATTCTGGCCGAACACAAGGACCGCGCCCGCCAGTCAGGCATGGACGGGCATATGTCCAAACCCGTGGAGCTGTCTCAACTGCGAGAGCTGGTGGAGTACTGGGTCGAGCAACGGGCGCGCAAGCAGGTAGACATAGACGCGGGCGACCCGGAACGCTATCAGCAAAACTGAACCTCCGGCTTGCGCGGCGCCTGATAGACTTGCCCCGTCCAAATCTGCCGCCACGAGCTCAAACCATGCTGCATGTGTTGTTCAGCGTTTACCTGAAGATGCTGGTGCTCTATAGCCCGTTCTTCGTCTTGTCCTGCTTTATCAGCCTGAGCCGAGGCTACTCGCGCAAAGAGCGCCGTTACCTGGCGTGGAAAGTTGCGTTTGCGACACTGGTGTCGAGCGTGTTGCTGTACCTGTTCGGGCGCGTGATTTTCAGTGTCTTCGGCATCACTGCCGACGCCTTTCGAATTGGCGCCGGAAGCGTGCTGTTCATCTCCGCGCTGGGCATGGCGCAGGGTAAATCCGGCGTTCAGACCGACAACGTGCAGCAAGACGTCACCATCGTTCCACTGACCATCCCGATCACCGTCGGCCCCGGCACCATCGGCGCCTTGCTGGTGATGGGCGTCAGCCAGCCCCATTGGGACGACAAGCTGACCGCCATCGTTAGCATTGCGCTGGCGAGTTTCACCGTAGGCGTGGTGCTTTACCTGTCCAACAGCATCGAACGCGTGTTGGGCGATCAGGGCCTGCAAATCGTCAGCCGCCTCATGGGATTGTTTGTCTGTGCACTGGCCGCGCAGATCATCTTCACCGGCATCAAGGGTTATCTGGTGCCTTGAATCCCTTCAACGAAAAGCGGTTAGAGCTCAAGAATCGCCTGGCGGGCCCGCCGGTTCAGATATGCCTTGATGCCCTCCCTGTAGGGTTGGTAGCTGTCTTCGGTGAGCAAGAATGAGCCTCCGTTGGAACGAATGGTCAGGTCACCGCCCACCACTTCCCAAGGGACACGTCCGGGCTTGAAAGCCCGCGTGGTCATCTGCAGACCGCACACCAGAATGTTAACGCCGCCTTGGCCGACCACGCAGGGGATGACCTGGAAACTCTCGGAGCGACCGGACGAAAACCACGAATTGAAGAAGGTCTTCGCATGGCTGCTGTCCAGCAGCGTGCTGATAGAACGTTCAAGCACGGCCTGTAACTCACGGGAAGTGGCGCTCCCTGCAATCATGTACGGGACATACCGCAGCTCCCGGATATGCTCGATGACCACCTGATCAGGATTGATCGACCCGGTCAACCGACCGCCTTTCTGATAAATCACCCGTTGGAACTGCTCGATCCACAGCTTCCACTGGACGCTGCGATCATGCTTCTTGTCCGCCGACTGCTCGGCGTACAACAGGCAGTCAAGAATGTCGTCACGGACGCTACCGGGGATGGATGCCTCAAACGAGAGCAGATTATTTCCCATCAACAAGGTGTCACTGCGGCTGGACATCGCGGGCCTCCTGAAGGGCACACACCCCATCCGCGCGACGGTCGTCGAGCGCCTGCGTTATCTTTTCCCTGAACTGCGCGTAGACGATTTCCATCAAGTGCGCGGAGTAAAACGCCATCTCGATATTGCCTGACACCTCCTTAGGGTCGAACACCTCAGCCAGAAGCTCCCCATTCGGGGGCTGACGCGTTGTGAACGAGAGCACCACGAGGCCAAGTCCGGTCGTCGGCCCACACACTGCGATCTGCAAGGCTATTTTTCGTTCAGACACGCCGGACACCGGGTCTTCAGATGAAGCTATTTCCATGGCCTGGCGGTTCAGCATCGCTAAAGCAGGCTGATCGGGAAGCGCCTCTGCCGCGCGCCTGGCAAATGCAGCACCTTCCGAAAAAAGTGCGTTGGGCATAAAGGAGGGCAGCTGTTTTTCGAGCCAGTCCCACACGGTGCCCTGTCCAGTTTCAGCAGCCGGCAAGCTGCGACTGTCATGACTTCTTACTGCCCAGCCAAACCTGTTCAACGCGGCCAGCCAGGTATGCCGCCAATCCACTGCGGCATCAAAACGCGAGTGCCGTTTGGACGCGGCCAGTTGCGTGTAGAGCGTGCAGTCCATCACGTCTTTTTTTTGCTGCTCGCTGCAGGCCGCAGACATGAACACAACACAGCCAGCATTGATGTGCCCTTCAATCGTTCCTTGATTCACGAGAACCTCCCTGCATGAAAAAAAGGGGCGACTGGCGCCCCTTCGTTATTCCTAGATATCGAACTCTTCAATCGCCGACTTGGCGTTATTACCCAGCTTTTGTTGGATGAGCAGTCGATTCTGCGCATACATCCGAGTATTCAGGACCAGCGTGTTTTCACCACGGAAGGTCCGGACCTGGGTGCTGTTCCACTCCCAGAACAATACGTCGGTGACGTTGGACGAGGTGAGGAAGTTGACCGCCCCCATCGCCAGATTGACCGTGCCGTCTGCCGACTCGGCGCATGCACCGATGCGGAAGCTTGCACCGTTGTGGAACTTGGTCTGGCGCTCAAAAAGGCGTAGCGGTTTTTCCTGCGCTTTGAGCGCTTTCACCGCATCCCCCGCAACCTTCAACATCGCAGCCGACGCAGGGCCCGGCAGCGTCGCCGCGGCAATAGCAGAGCCCAAAATCTCAATCGCCGCCTGATCCATGCTGAAACGCTGGTGGGTCGAGCGGTAGCGCGCAAAACTCCAGCTATTCGAGAACCAGCCTATGGCCGAGAGGACTTCGTTGAATTTGGCGTACCACGCTGCACTGTTGTCTTCTGGATTGGCCGCCCTGTTGGCCACCAGTGTCGCGAACAGGAACGAGTCCATGACGTCTTCTTTGTTCTGCCGCGACACCCCTTCGGCAAAGGCAAGCAAGTTACTGCCTACCACGGCGCCCTCAGCCGACTCGGCATTACTCAGTGCCATGGGTTGGTTCAATGCCGCAATATGATCCATCAGCGACAGCGCACCGTCAGCCATATCACTGTTGGCGATAAAAGCCCGCGTGTTGTCGCTGTTCATACCTGTTTCAAAGCTCATCTTTTTAATCCCTTAAATAAGTCATGTCCTTCACTGGACACGACCGAGATTAATCAACTTTTGCCAATTGAAAACAGGCGACCCGGGACAGGAAGTCGGGCGGTGAGAAAGGCAGATCCTACAAGGTGGATTGAGCAAGGCATCTGCGCCAACGGCATCACCACGCCATGGGTAAAGGGTTTGCTAGCGATTGATGAGCGCCGTGGGAAGCAAGCGACGCAGGGCGTCGCTCGGTTGATTCTGTTTCAGCGAGCGAGAGAGCGAGATTCATCAGGAACGCGCGGACATTACCTCTCCGACGTCCAGATCCATCCCACGCTTCGTTGGGAAAAGTCAGTCAGATCACTTGACCGGTTTCTCGCCGTACCACCTCGGCGTGTACACCCACTGATCGCCATTGGCACGTGGAAACACACAGGTCGTCGACGAACCGACTAGCACCATCGTGCGCATGTCGACCTGCTCCGGCGTCAGTTCGCCCAGGGTGATCACGCGCAGGGTTTGGCCCGGACGGCCGATGTCGCGGCCCAGCGTGACCGGTGTCTCAGGCCCGCGATGCAAACGCACGATCTCCAGTGCACGCCCCAGTTGCCAGGGACGGGATCGCGAAATCGGGTTGTAGAACGCCAGCGCCAGATCGGCCTGGCACGCCAGGTCCAGCCGCTTTTCGATGATGTCCCAAGGCTTGAGGTTGTCGGACAGGGACATGACGCAGAAGTCGTGCCCCAGCGGCGCGCCCGCCTGGGCCGCTGTCGCCAGCGAGGCCGAAACGCCGGGCAGGATTTCCAGGTCAACGGCGTGCCACTGCGCATCGTCGGATTCATGCAGCGCCTCCAGCACCGCGGATGCCATGGCGAACACACCTGGGTCCCCGGAGGACACCACCACCACCGAACGCCCTTGCGCGGCCAGTTCAAACGCGTGACGCGCGCGCTGCATTTCTTCACGGTTGTCCGTGCAATGCAGGACCTGATCGGCCCGGAACGGACCTGCCATGCGCACGTAAGTCTCGTAACCCAACACGTCGTTGGCGCGGGCGAGTTCAGCTTTCACGGCCGGAATCATGAACTCGGCAGCGCCAGGCCCAAGCCCGATCACCGCCAGTCGTCCGCGGCCGCGACCGATGCGTTCGATGTCCAGGGGTTCTGTCGCCACGGCGATAGCGATGCCGTGCACCGGGCTGAGCGGTGGCAGCAATTGCGGCAGTGCCTGTCGCGCCATGTCAGTTGCCGATGCCTGCGCCGTGAAGCGCAATGGCACGCCCAACCTATCGGCAGCCGCGTGCAACGCAGGGTCTGCCATATCGGTTTCGCTGGCCAGCAGGCAGGCGAGCGCCTGCACGGCAATGCGCGACTCGTGCAATGCGCCGCGCACCGCTTCGGCGGGATCAGGGACCGTGGCCTCGATCGCCACCAACACATTGCGCGGGTAGATCAACAACTCGTTGGCGCACGGCTCGCGCTCGGCGTACCCGACATGAATCGCCAGTTGCGCGTGATCATCTTCCGGCAGTTGCGCCTGAGCCAGCCACGGCGCGGCGCCTTCAATGCGCACGCTTTCGCCTGACAACAGATCGGAAACGAAACGCTTGCCCAGCTCCAGATCGCCCAATGCATAACCGGACGGAGGGTTGAGCAGGCACGTGCCGAAGCGCAGTTCGCCGCTGGTGGTGATCGCCGCTGCCGTGTTCAAGCCCGCAGCAATCTCCCGGGCCATGACATTGACGCCACCCAGTCCGCCCAGCAGCGGCACCACCGCACTGCCATCCTCGGCGACCGCCAGCACAGGCGGCTCGGCGCCTTTCTCGAGCAACAGCGGCGCCAGTGTCCGAATCACGATACCTGCCGCGCACAGCGCGATGATCGGCGTGTCCTGCAGATACAGCTGGCGCAGGGTCGCGCCGAACTCGGAATACGTGCGGTCAGCACCCTCCACACGCTCAGCCAGGCCGTGAACGAGGGCGTCGGGATACAGCTGCTGGATGCGCCGTGCCGTGGTCAGGGCACCTTTGCCCAGAATGACGATGGCAGGCGTCTTGTTGTTGGACGCGCCCATCAGCCTTGCCACCTTTCACCCGGAACAATGATCAGCGAGAAGTAGGGCGACGACATCGGATCGACCTCGGCCAGTGGCACGATTTTCTGGTTACTCATGGTCGCGCGCTCGACATAGAGCGCACGCTCGGCGAGCCCCGTGTCGATCAGCACTTGACGTACTTTCGGCAAATTACGCCCCAGCTTCATGATGACCGCCGCATCGGCATCGACCAGCTTGCGCTTGAGCTCGTCGGCCGAGAGCACGCCGGACAACACCGACAGACTCTGATTGCGGTACACCAGCGGCGCGCCCAACACCGAAGCGCCTCCGAGCATGGAGCAGACCCCCGGCACGACTTCGGCCTCGTAGCGTTCGGCGAGGCGATCGTGCAGGTACATGTAGGAGCCGTAAAAGAACGGGTCGCCTTCACAGATCACGGCCACGTCGCGGCCTGCGTCCAGATGCGCGGCGACGTCGAGGCTGGCGGTGTCGTAGAAGTCGCTGATGATTTGCTCGTAAGACATCGGCGCAGGCAAGGCTTCGGTCGTCACCGGGTACACCAGCGGCATCAGCGTTTGAGCGGCTTGCAAGTGCGCTTCGATGATGCCGAATGCGTTGCCTTTCTTGCCCTTGGCCACGAAGTACGCCACCACCGGTGACTCGCGCAGCAGGCGAAGCGCCTTGACGGTGATGAGTTCAGGATCGCCCGGGCCGACACCCAGGCCAATCAAACGACCGCGAGCCTGCATTATTCGATCTCCGTGGCGAGCGCGTTGACCGCCGCCGCCGCCATGGCGCTGCCACCGCGACGTCCCTGCATGATCACGTAAGGCACGCCACGGCTGTCGGCAGCGAGCATGTCCTTGGATTCGGCGGCGCCGACGAAGCCCACGGGAAAGCCGAGTATCAGCGCCGGTTTCGGCGCCCCGGCGTCGATCATTTCCAGCAGGTAGAACAGCGCGGTCGGCGCGTTGCCGATCACGACCACGGCGCCTTCGAGGTGCGGGCGCCACAGTTCAAGCGCGGCGGCGGACCGTGTATTACCCAGCTCGCGGGCAAGCTCTGGAACACCGTCCCGTTTGAGCGTGCAGATCACCTGATTATTCGCCGGCAAACGCGCACGGGTCACGCCTTCGGCCACCATGTGGGCGTCGCACAGGATCGGCGCGCCAGCGGCCAGCGCCTGACGTCCCGCTGTACCGGCACCCGGGGAGAACCGCAGCCCGTCGACCGCGTCGACCATGCCGCAGGCGTGAATCACACGCACTGCCAGCTTTTCCAGGTCGGCCGGGATCTTGTCGAGGTTGGCCTCGGCGCGAATGATCGCGAAGGAGTTGCGGTAAATCTCCTGGCCGTCGCGGATGTAATCAATCATCGGTGTGGCTCCGTGAGTCGGCGGTCAACAACGCACCGACTGCTTCAATAGTGAGGTCACGCCCACGCAACTGGCCGAAACCCGGCTGATCTGCGTGACGAAAATATACGTCGTAATGGCCGGCGGAAACCGCCAGCAAGGTGATCGGCGCGGCATGGGCGGCTGCGCAGGATCGGTTGCAACCCGACAAATGAACGCCCGGACTGACGCCCTGTTCTTGCAGGTGCTCAGCCAGCAGCAGTGCATCTGCTTTGGTGTCGGCCAGCCCCTTGCCGCAGGCGGCAGCGCCGGTGCACGCAATCATTTGCGACAGCGCCTTGTCGGCCTCGCACAGCACACCGGCCGCGCGTAATCCGTCGAGGGCAAGCACAGCCTGATCATCGCGGACATTGCGCAGCATCAGGCCCTGCCATGGGGTCATGGTCAGCGTTGCGTCACCGAGTTCGACGGCCAAGGTCGCCGCCGCGCGCAACATGGACGGCGTCAGACGCCCCAAAGGCACGACGCCGCCCACACACATCAGACCGGGTTGCTTCTGTGGATAGCGACCGATATGGGCATTCACCTGAGCCGGGGCTCGTCGCCAGGAAGTGATGGCTTGATCGGTCCTTAACGGCGCCGTCAAACGCTCAGACAGCTGCCCCAGAAAACCGGACACCGGCAGGCCTTCAAGCAGATGACGCATGCGGGTCTGCTCGGAGCGAGCGCATTCCAGGAACAGTTCAAGCACCGCGACCACAAGCTCAAGCCCCGCCCCCAATGGCACGGCGGCCACGGGAGAATCATTCGCCGGACACCCCGCCAAACCGAACCCGAGCAGGGTTTCACCGCCCACGGGCAACGCCGACAGCCACAAGTCATGGGGGTGCTCGAGCATGGCCAGCCCTTCACCGGCGTCCAGCGATATCGCAAATTTGGGCGAAAGCTCGTGAAAGCGCGGATGGTTTTCCAGCGAGAGCAGAATCTGCTCGGCCAACGGTTGCGCGTCGAACAACTGCTGCGGATCGACACCCGCCGCCGGGCTGAGCATCAGGTTACGGACGTCATCGCTCGCGGGATTCTTCGGCCCCAATCCAGCGTTCAGCAGCGTGGCGATCAGCCCGTCGTGGTCTGCTCCAATCCCGCGAATCTGAAGGTTGCCTCGGTTGGTCGCCTCGATCACACCGCTCGCAAAACGCTCTGCCGCATCGGCCACGGCCAGCGCTTGCGGCGCCGAGATCAGACCACCGGGCAGCTTGATCCGGCAGATTCCGCCGTCCAGCGCCGGGACGATGCGCAACAACCCCGGACAGGCCGAGGGGCGCAAAGGCGCAGCGGGCGGGCGAGCGGACAGCGGCTCGGTCAAAGGTTCACCTGACGTGATCGGGCTGGAAGGAGCAGAGATGGGTGTCTGCAGGCCGCGTATTATGCCTGCTTTGGGTGCTGGCATGAAAAGACGGTCTGTCGGATGTGGTAAACCGGATGGCTACAGAAGCCTTTTGCGTCTGGGCGAGTGGGTTACCAGAGTTTGCCCAGGAGGGCCAATCCTCCAAACCCTCCAATGAAGCCAACCAAAGCCAAATTCATGGGAATGCATATCCAGCGCCGGTGAGTTTTGGAAATACGGCTTACCTCATCAATATTTACCATCCCCCTCCTGTGCAGCAGCGAGGTAGAGGTGAGCGCGAGATTGACCATGACAAGCCTGTGACTTCTTCCCAAGAATCCGGAGTTACCCCATCGGGCTTTTGAGTCGACCACGATTGCGCAGTTCTGAAGTCGCTTTTCTACTTCGGGAAGAATGTAGTACTTCACGTAGACGTTGATCCAAAAGCTCAAGACCACTAAAACTCCAGCCCCAAAAACAACCCACTCCAGCGTGCGTTCATTCATGGCCGGTGATCTCGAAAATCATGGTACCCATAGCATCCCCTAAAGAGGACCCGCCCTGACCGCCGGCCCAAGCTCCAGCCGCCCCGGCAGCAATTCCACACGCAAGAATACTTGCCCCTCGCGTTGGTCCCGCCATTCGTAGGCAAAGGGATGTTGCAGCTCTCGCACTAAGCTCCCCACCAGCAATCGCCGCTGGTATCCCCACCATCATCTTCCCCGCCTCAACGAACTTGGCCCTCGTACACGCCTGCTCGCGCCCTGTCGAGCAGGCCTCCCGGATTTCGAACGCGCCCGCGCCGACATCCAGCGCAACGCCCACCATCGTTCCCGCGCTCAGGTGGCGCGCAACGTTGCTAATGCGCTTTACGTTCTTCACGTAGTCGGGAATTTCACCCGTGCGCATAAAGCGCTTGCTGGAAATGCCCAGCATTTTCTTGATCGAGGAGTTGTTCTTGAGTCCCGTTCCCCATCTGCCAATACCCCGAAGCTGGCCATCCAGGGTGCGGAACAGCATCTTCCGCTGAGCGACGAACTGATCCTTGGTGAACGTCCCGCTGCGCCACTGCTGATAGGTCGCATTAACGCCACTCAACGTGTCCTGCACACCGTTCAAATGCGTACTCCAGGCCGACGTCGCGCTGCCAACACCGATGGAGCCGTACGTCATGACGTCCTGCAAAAGGTCGTAGTTCTCGGTTTGCAGATGAGCGCTGGCTTCGTTGCTGGCGAACATTGTCTGGCTGATATCCCGAGCGTAGGCCATCAGCATTTGCTCCTCCATCGTGCACATCGCGGTGGAGTCGTCGCCCACGAGGATCAACTCTCCCGGCATCACGGACAGCCCCAAGCCCAGATGTGCATTCACCCTGTCGAACTTGGCGCGGGTATTTGCACCGACCAAGCTGTCGCGATACCAAGAGAGGCTCTGCTTTCCAGCATTGATGAACGCGTAAGGCGCCGACATGGATGAATCGTCCTGACCACCTGAATAAAGCCCGGACGATAGGTAGGCAGTCCAACGTCTGTCATTAGACAAAGCGTGGAAAACACCGTGATTACGGCATTTTCAGAAAAGCCCCACAGCGGCGCTCATCATTCCTTACGAAACCCTGCGTTGAGCGCCCTGCGCACGACGCCGGGTCATGGGCGCTGTATCATGCCGACCTTATCCACAGGCCGATCCAGTTAGCCTGTCGCAGGCATCAGGTTTGAGGGCAATACATGTCACCGTGGCTGACAGTCGTGGGAATCGGTGAAGACGGCTACAAAGGGCTGGGCAAGAATGCCCGGCACGCGCTGCTGGGCGCACGCCAGGTGTTTGGCAGCTCGCGTCAGCTCGACCTGCTGCCGCCCTGCATTCAGGCCGAGCGGCGTCAGTGGCCGAGTCCGTTCTCGCTGCAACCGGTGCTGGAACAGCACGGCGAGGCGGTCTGCGTGATCGCCAGTGGCGACCCGATGCTGTTTGGGGTTGGCGTCAGCCTGTCGCGTCATGTGCCCATCGAACAGATGCGCGTGATTCCCGCGCCCTCCTCCTATTCACTGGCCGCCGCGCGTCTGGGCTGGGCACTGCAGGACGTGGTGACCTTGTCGGTGGTGGCCCGTCCGCTGGCCGCGCTGAACGCACAACTGCACAACGGGCTGCGGCTGTTGGTGTTGAGCAACGACGGCAGTAGCCCCGCCGCCATCGCAGCGTTGTTGCGAGAACGCGGATTCGGCCCTAGCCGCATGACGGTCCTTGAGCACCTGGGCGGCGCCTCAGAGCGGCGTATCGACGGTGTGGCCAGCGAATGGTCGAACCCCGAGATCGCCGCCTTGAATCTGGTCGCCATCGATTGTCGCGCGGAGCCGAACACGCTACGCCTGTCGCCGTTGGGCGGCTTGCCGGACGATGCGTTTCGCCATGACGGCCAACTGACCAAACGCGATGTGCGTGCGATCACGCTGGCGCGACTTGCCCCGGTTCCCGGCGAGTTGCTGTGGGACGTCGGTGCGGGCTGTGGCTCGATCAGCATCGAATGGATGCGCGCGCACCCGACCTGCCGGGCCGTGGCGATCGAGTCCAACGAAGATCGCCAGCAATTGATAGAATTCAACCGCGACGCGCTGGGCGTGCCGGGTCTGCAATTGGTGCGCGGCCGGGCGCCGGACGCGCTCGAAGGACTGGAGCCGCCTGACGCGATCTTCATTGGTGGCGGCGTCACGCGCGCCGGCGTGCTGGACAGTTGCTGGCAACAGTTGCGCTCGGGAGGCCGGCTCGTGGCCAATGCGGTCACCCTGCAAAGCGAGGCGATGCTGGTGAACTGGCGCGAGCAACATGGCGGGGACCTGACCCGTATTCACCTGGCGCACGCCAAGCCACTCGGCGAATTCGACACCTGGCGTCAGGCGTTGCCCATCACGTTGCTTGAAGCGATCAAGCCCTGATGCGCGACGAAACCGCCGAACAACCTGCGCCCCTTCGCAGCGGCCTGACGACCGGCAGCTGCGCCACGGCAACGTCACTGGCTGCGGCGCGTTTGCTGCTGGCGGGCGAGGTCAACGATGCAATCGACATCACGCTGCCCAAAGGCAAGCAGGTGCAAATGCGCCTGGAGTTCTGTCGCGCGACGGACACCGGCGCGGAAGCTGGCACGATCAAGGATGCCGGTGACGATCCGGACGTAACCCATGGCGCGCTGTTGTATTCGCAGGTGCGTCTGATCGCTGAACCCGGCATACGTTTTGTTGCAGGGCCCGGCGTCGGCACGGTGACCCGACCGGGCCTGGTCCTCGCCGTCGGCGAGCCTGCCATCAACCCGGTTCCGCGCAGGATGATGACCGAACACTTGACCAGCCTGGCCGATGAGTTTGGCTATACCGGTGGCTTCGAAGTAACAGTCTGCGTGGAAAACGGCGGGGAACTGGCGCTCAAAACCATGAACCCGCGACTGGGTATCCTGGGCGGGCTATCGATCCTCGGCACCAGCGGCATCGTCCGGCCATTTTCCTGCGCGGCGTACATTGCGTCGATTCATCAAGGCATCGACGTCGCCAGGACCAACGGCTATCAGCACATCGCCGCCTGCACCGGCAACGCCAGTGAAGACACCATGCGCCGCGTCTACGAACTGCCCGACATCGCGCTGATCGAAATGGGCGACTTTGTGGGGGCCGTGCTCAAACACCTGCGCAAAGTGCCTGTGGATAAACTCAGCCTGTGTGGCGGTTTCGGCAAGATCAGCAAACTGGCCGCCGGTCATATGGACCTGCACAGCCGCCACTCCAGTATCAACCTGGAGCAACTGGCGCTCTGGGCAGCGGCGATCGGCGCCGATGCCGAGCTGCAGCAGAACATTCGAGCGGCCAACACCAGTCAGCAAGCGCTGGCCATGGCGTCGGCTGTTGGCGTTGCGCTGGGTGACGCGGTCTGTCAGCACGCCCTGGATTTCGCTCGAAGCGTGGTGCCCGCGCAGATCCAAGTGGAAGTGTTCGCGATTGACCGTCAAGGCGGGATCGTCGGCCATGCAGGGGCTTTGCGTTGACGACGCACGCAGGGAAACGCGTCCTGCTGCTGGGGGGCGTGACCGAGGCGCTGGCGATTGCCCGAACCCTGGGGCCGCAGCATGTCTACAGCCTCGCTGGCGTCGGCCGCGTACCCAACGACCTGCAATGCCAGGTGCGCGTTGGCGGTTACGGTGGCGCTGAGGGCCTTGCGCAGTTCGTGCGTGAAGAAGGCATCTCCCTGATCCTCGACGCGACCCACCCTTATGCCGCGCAGATCAGCCACAACGCTGCCGTCGCTGCACAACTCGCCCATGTTCCATGCTGGGCGCTGCGTCGTCCGTCATGGCAGCCCGGTCAGGGCGATGACTGGCGCGAAGTCGACGACTGGGCAGACCTGATCACCGCCCTCGCCCCGTTCAAACGCCCACTGTTCACCCTCGGCCGCGAGCCCTTGCAGCACCTCCATGAAATCCCCGAACACCAGTTCTGGACGCTCCGCGCGCTGGACGTGTATCCCGGCAACGAACGCTGCCAAGTGATCGGCGCACGCGGGCCGTTTCATCTTGAGGATGAGCGCGAGCTGTTCGAGCGCCGCCAGATCGACGTGTTGATCAGCAAAAACAGCGGCAGCAGCGCAACCGAGCCCAAGCTTGAGGTCGCCAGGGAGCGAGGGTTACCGGTGCTGGTGTTGAAGCGGCCGGTGTTGGCGGCGGTGGACAGGGAGTTCTGGCGGGTTGGGGAGCTTTGCGCAGCTTTGGATCATTTTCAGTGAAGTATATGTATGTAGTGCACTGAGCAATCTGATCAGCGAGAAAATAGGCGGCCCAACAAGCTGATGGCCAAACCAGTAACGTAAGCGTTACTATAATTCCAATGATCATTGTTCAAGAATATATATCCAACGATCAGAAAAGCCCCTTTCACGACTGGTTCAGCAGATTGCCTTCGTCGGCAGCGGTGAAAGTGCATACCGCGCTGGCCAGGCTGGAGTCGGGTAACACGTCCAATATCAAGTGGTTCGATGGTTTGGGCGAGTATCGAATCAACTGGGGCCCCGGTTACCGGATCTACCTGCTCCAGGAAGGTCCGCGGCTGATCATCCTGTTTGGTGGAGGGACGAAGTCGGGGCAAACCGCAGACATCAAGCGCGCCAGAACATTGATAGCCGATTACAAAGCTGCAAAAAAACAAACAAATAAACGAGGCGCCTGATGGCTCTGACCCGCAGCTACAAACTCACGATCAACGAGCGGGTCCAGCAAGATCCCGCGTTTGCGCAGGGCCTGCTGGATGAGGCCGCAACCCTTTTTCTAAACGGCGAGCCCGAGGTCGCCCGGATCATCCTTCGTGATCTGGTGAACGCGACGCTTGGGTTTGAAGCGCTGGCAAAGGAGACTGACAAGCCAAGCAAAAGCCTTCACCGCATGCTCTCCGCCCATGGCAATCCGAGCATGGACAATCTGGCGGCCATCTTCGCGGCCATGCGCTCCTGGCTGAAAGTCGACATTCAGGTGCAGGCAATCCCCGCTCAGTGACCCACCCGCGACATAACGTCGCGGCTGTGCTTTTACATCTCACGGCCATTCAGGCTAAATGGCCGACATGAAAGAACAACAAGATCGACTTCTCAGCCTCAAACGGCGCCGGGCCTTTGCGTGGGTAGCGTGTTTTGCGCTGCTGTTCGGCATGCTGGCCATGCCAATGACACCGACCATGCCGCGCACGCAAGGCGAGCAAGTGGTGTGGGGCAGTTTCTGCACCGGCAATGGCACGCAACGGGTTGCGACTCCCTTGGGCCTGGTCGGCAAAGTCAACCAGCGCGCACCTGACGGCGGCGAACATTCCTCGATGCAGCATTGCCCGTGCTGCTCCGGATCCTTGTCGCTGGTTGCCCTTCCGAGCGGTCAGACGTTCGGGATGTTCATGATCTTCGAGCCGGTTCGTTTCCCTTCGGCGATTCTGGTATTCCATGCACCACCGCGCCTGCACTGGCCCAGCCTCAATCCCCGCGCCTCCCCACGCGTCTGATCGTTCGTTCACGCACCACGTCGCGTATCTGAATGATTGGAGGCTCGTTGCCATGTTGAAAACCGTCACCCTGAAAAAAGTCCTGTTATTGGCAGCGCTGCTGTTGCCTGCCTGCTATGTTGAAGCTCATGAGTATGCAAAAGGCCATCTAGCAATCGCCCACCCGTGGTCGATGGAGCTGCCGCCGAATGCGCCCACCGTTGCGGCGTATTTCGTGATCAGCAATGCGGGCCCCGACGCCGATCGTCTGACCGGCGTCGACAGCCCCGTCGCAGGCGCCGCTCAGTTGCACGAGCATGTGAACAAAGACGGTCTGATGAAGATGCAGCAGGTGCAGACGGTGGACATTCCGGCCGGTGGCGAGGTGAAATTCGCGCCCATGGCTTACCACGTCATGCTGCTGGATCTCAAAGACCGCTCGAAGCTGACAGACGGCCAGGCCTTCCCGCTGACCCTTCATTTCGAGAAAACCGGCGACGTGACGGTTGACGTCAAGGTGCAGAAACAGGCACCCGATGACGCGCCTCCGGCTCACGCCCACTGACACTCCTGACCGTCGAAGCTGAATCCCATTGAGCCGCCTGTCCGCGATACGCGCCCGCTCCATGCCTGCACCCCGTAAGACATCGGGTGCATGGCTGAGCCTGTTCGCCATGCTCATGATTTTCATCGGCCCGCTGATCTCGCAGTCGATGCCGATGGAGCATCACGCGGGCATGCCGATGTCCGCGTCGATGTCGGCCGACATGGACATGTCCGCGCCGATGAACATGGCAGCGGACGATCACAGCGGGCATCAGGCAAACACCGGTGACGCGGCGGGCGTCGATCATGTGATCTGGGCCAAGTGCGGTTATTGCACGCTGCTGTTCAGCTGCCCGGCGTTGACCCAGACCCTCGCTGTTGTCGCGCCTGTTCCGCCGAAACCCGCCGACTTCTACAACGCAGCCCCGCAACAAGGACATGCTCATCGCAGTGTGTTCCCCAACGCCCGCAGTCGCGCTCCGCCGCTCTCGTCAGTCGCCTGATCCCCAAAAAAGATTTCGTACCCGTGGGCCGCCTTCAAGCCGCCCGCGAGCTGCGCCGTGTTCATCCCTGACGGGAGCGTTGCACCATGTCCAAACCAAACGTGTCGTTCTATAACCTGGCGTGGCGCTGGCATTTCTATGCCGGCCTGTTCGTTGCGCCATTCATGATCATGCTGTCACTCACCGGCATGGTTTACCTGTTCAAACCGCAGCTCGACTCGCTGATGTATCACGACCTGCTGACGGCCAAACCTGCGCATCACATGCTTTCCGCCGACGAGCAGCAACAGCGCGTGCTCGAGGCCTATCCTCAGGTGCTGATCAGCAAATACCTGCCACCCGCCAACGCCGAAAGCAGCGCGCAGTTCGTCATCAAGCAGGAAGGCCGGGAGGTGAACCTGTTTATTGATCCATACAGCGGCAAGGTGCTCGGTACGCAAGACGCCAAAAACAACTTGCAGGCGATGGCCCGTGCGATACACGGCGAGCTGCTGATTGGCACCGTCGGTGATCGGCTGGTGGAAATGGCCGCAGGCTGGGGCATTGTCCTCGTTGTGTCCGGCGTGTACCTGTGGTGGCCTCGGGGTCGTTCGCCAGCGGGCGTACTCTGGCCGCGCATCACCGCGCGCGGTCGGGTGCTGTGGCGCGATTTGCACGCCGTGACCGGATTCTGGGGTTCGGTGGCGCTGTTGTTCATGCTGCTGAGCGGCATGACCTGGACCGGCATGTGGGGCAAGGTGTACGCCGATGTCTGGAACACCTTCCCGGCCGCGATGTGGAACGATGTACCGAAGTCTGAAAAGCAAGCCGGCGACCTGAACAGTGCCAGTGTGCAGACCGTGCCCTGGGCGATGGAAAACACGCCGATGCCTGTTTCCGGCGGCGACCATGCCGAGCACATGAAGCATGGCGGCATGTCCAGCGCACCGGCCTCCCCGACGATTACCCTGCAGCGGGTCGTCGACATTGCCAGCGAGCGCAAGATCGAACCCGGCTACAGCATCACGCCACCGAAAACCGCCGATGGCGTGTTCACGGTTTCCGTGTTTGCGGACGACCCGCGCAACGACGCGACCCTGCATGTCGACCAGTACAACGGCAAGGTGCTGGCGGACGTGAGATACACCGATTACAGCGCGGTGTCCAAAGCCACGGAGCTGGGCGTGATGCTGCATGAAGGCAAGATGTTTGGCTGGGTCAACCAGCTGCTGATCCTGTTCGTCTGCCTCATGGTCTTGCTCAGTTCGGTCAGCGGAATCGTCATCTGGTGGAAGCGCCGCCCGCAAAACGGCTTCGGTGTTCCGCCCCTGCGCCATGATCTGCCGCGCTGGAAAATCGCAACAGGGGTGATGATCGCGCTCGGCGTTGCCTTCCCGCTCGTCGGGATTTCGATGCTGGCCGTATGGATGCTCGATCGGATAGCACGTTCGCGCTTTGCCAAATCCGCAGCAACAGCTTAGATTGCGTCCTGCGGGGCCTGGAACTCCTTGGGTGGTTTAGTGATGAATTCCTCCTCATTTACGGTTTCAGGCCCCGCCCTTCGTTTTCACCTGATGATCGACAGGCGCGTCTTCTAAAGATCACTGTAAAAACCTGTCGAACCCGACAACTTCCCCGCACCACATCAGCGCACCCCGCGCACCATCCCGCCGACCCAGCCCCACATTGGCGCACCTTCACCTGACTTCGCGACGTTTTCATTCCATTTTGCGACGTTTCCCGCCTTGGCCCAGCCTTTGCTAAAGCCTAAGCAGACTCAACCTCTGCACCGCCAACAGCAGTCATTACTAAAAAAATCGAAGAATGGAGCTAGCCAATGAAGCGTCGTAGTTTGCTTAAAGCGTTCACCTTGTCCGCATCGATCGCCGCTATGGGTATGACCTGGACCGTCCAGGCCGCTGAGACCATCAAGGTCGGCATTCTGCATTCGTTGTCTGGCACCATGGCCATCTCCGAGACTTCGCTCAAAGACATGGCGCTGATGACCATTGATGAAATCAACGCCAAAGGCGGCGTCAACGGCAAGAAGCTGGAGGCCGTGGTGGTTGACCCGGCGTCCAACTGGCCGCTGTTCGCGGAAAAAGCCCGTCAGCTGATCACTCAGGACAAAGTGGCGGTGGTCTTCGGTTGCTGGACCTCGGTGTCGCGCAAGTCGGTACTGCCGGTGTTCGAAGAACTGAACGGCCTGCTGTTCTACCCGGTGCAGTACGAAGGTGAAGAAATGTCGCCGAACGTGTTCTACACCGGCGCAGCACCGAACCAGCAGGCCATTCCTGCGGTTGAGTACCTGATGAGCGAAGACGGCGGCGGCGCCAAGCGCTTCTTCCTGCTGGGCACCGACTACGTCTACCCACGCACCACCAACAAGATTCTGCGTTCGTTCCTGCACTCCAAAGGCGTGAAGGACAGCGACATCGAAGAGGTCTACACCCCGTTCGGCCATAGCGATTACCAAACCATCGTGGCCAACATCAAAAAGTTCTCGGCAGGCGGCAAGACCGCTGTGATCTCCACCGTCAACGGCGACTCCAACGTGCCGTTCTATAAGGAACTGGGTAACCAGGGCCTGAAAGCCACCGACGTTCCCGTCGTGGCGTTCTCGGTTGGCGAAGAAGAATTGCGCGGCGTCGACACCAAGCCGCTGGTGGGCAACCTGGCCGCCTGGAACTACTTCGAGTCGGTGAAGAACCCGGTCAACACCAAGTTCGTCGCTGACTGGAAAGCCTACGCCAAGGCGCACAACCTGCCGAACGCGGACAAAGCCGTGACCAACGACCCAATGGAAGCCACCTACGTCGGTATCCACATGTGGGCTCAAGCGGCCGAAAAAGCCAAGTCGACCGATGTGGATAAAGTGCGTGAAGCCATGGCCGGCCAGACCTTCGCCGCGCCGTCGGGCTTCACCCTGGAAATGGACAAGACCAACCATCACCTGCACAAGCCGGTCATGATCGGCGAGATCAAGGCAGACGGTCAGTTCAACGTCGTGTGGAAAACCAAGGAGCCGATCCGCGCCCAACCTTGGAGCCCGTTCATCCCAGGCAACGACAAGAAGCCTGACTATGCGGTGAAGAGTAACTAAGCGACGCGTTGTCGGGCCGGCACTGATCTTCGGCCCGACACAATTCCCTTGTAGGAGCGCGCTTGCCCGCGATTGCGGTTTGTCTGGGGCGTAGATGCTGGCTGACACACCGATATCGCGGGCAAGCGCGCTCCTACAGGTTCCTCGCACGACGCTACGTCATGCGGGTGCTCTCAGGACACCGATATGCCCAGATCTTTCTACCGCCTCATTCTCGCCCTGAGCCTGTTGCTGCCCTTCGCAGCGCATGCCAGCGATGCCGGCGACTTTGTCGCGGCCGAATCTTCCGAACGCGCTGAACTGCTGGAAACCTGGGCCGCCAAGCCCGATCCGGCGCGCGTTGATTTGCTGATTGCCCTGCAGGACGGCCGCGTGGCCGCTGACAGCAGCAACCGCGCCTTCATCCAGACTGGCGACGCCTTCACGGCCGTCGACCCGAGTGCTCCGGCGCTGGCCGACGCACCCAACCCAGACGAGCCTCAAGCGATCAGTCTGAACAACCGCCTGCGCGGTCTGGTGGAAACTGCGCTGGCGAGCCATCAATTGCTCGCCGCCGACCCCAAGCTACGCCTGGCTGCGGCACTGACCCTGCAAAAAGCGCGCGTCCTGCGCAATTGCAATTGCTGATGCAGCAGGTCGCCAGCGAAAAAGACGATGCCGTGCACTCGGCCTTGAGCCTGGCGCTGGCCAATCTGCAACTGGTCGACACCAGCCCGACGGTGCGTCTGGCCGCCGTCCGCCTGCTGGGTGAAACCGGCGATCCGCTGGCGCGTACCCGCCTGGAAAACCTGCTCGAACCTAACGTGGAAACCGACCCGAGCGTGCGCCTGGCCGCCGAAACCAGCCTGGCTCAGGTCAAACGCAAGCTGATGATCGGTGAAGTGATCGGTCAAGTGTTCAGCGGCATCTCGTTGGGTTCGATCCTTCTACTCGCAGCACTCGGCCTGGCCATCACCTTCGGGTTGCTGGGCGTGATCAACATGGCCCACGGCGAAATGCTGATGCTCGGCGCCTACGCGACCTACGTCGTGCAGATCATGTTCCAGCGGTACGCGCCGGGTGCGATCGAGCTTTATCCGCTGGTGGCCTTGCCGGTCGCGTTTTTCGTCACGGCCTGTATCGGCATGGCGCTGGAACGCTCGGTGATTCGTCACCTCTACGGCCGTCCTCTGGAAACCCTGCTGGCGACCTGGGGCATCAGCCTGATGCTGATCCAATTGATTCGCGTGGTGTTCGGTGCGCAGAACGTCGAAGTCGCCAACCCGCAATGGCTGTCCGGCGGCATTCAAGTGCTGCCCAATCTGGTGCTGCCGTACAACCGGATCATCATCATTGGCTTCGCGCTGTTCGTCGTGGTGCTGACCTGGTTGTTGCTGAACAAGACCCGCCTGGGCCTCAACGTGCGGGCCGTGACCCAGAACCGCAACATGGCGGCGTGCTGCGGCGTGCCGACCGGTCGTATCGACATGATGGCCTTCGGACTGGGTTCGGGCATCGCCGGGCTCGGCGGTGTGGCGTTGAGTCAGATCGGTAACGTCGGACCGGACCTGGGCCAGAGCTATATCATCGACTCATTCCTGGTGGTGGTGCTCGGCGGCGTCGGCCAGTTGGCAGGCAGCGTGATGGCCGCTTTCGGCCTGGGCATCGCCAACAAGATTCTCGAACCGCAAATCGGCGCAGTGCTGGGCAAGATTCTGATCCTGGCGCTGATCATTCTGTTTATCCAGAAACGTCCGCAAGGTCTGTTCGCGCTCAAAGGACGGGTGATCGACTGATGAACCAGCCACTGATGGTTACCGCCGCGCAACGCGCTGGCACCAAAGTCACGATCTGCGTGGGCGTGGTCATCCTCGCCGTGTTGATCGCCCTGCCGATCATGTCGTTGTTGCCCGAGAGCAACAGCCTGCAAGTCTCGGCCTACACCCTGACGCTGGTCGGCAAGATTCTCTGTTACGCCATCGTCGCACTGGCGCTGGATCTGGTCTGGGGATACGCAGGCCTGTTGTCGCTGGGCCACGGCCTGTTTTTCGCGCTGGGGGGTTATGCCATGGGCATGTACCTGATGCGTGAGGCGTCGGGGGACAGCCTGCCCGCCTTCATGACATTCCTGTCGTGGACCGAGCTGCCGTGGTACTGGGTCGGCACCGAGCATTTCCTCTGGGCCATGTGCCTGGTGGTTCTGGCGCCGGGCTTGCTCGCGCTGGTGTTCGGCTTCTTCGCCTTCCGCTCGCGAATCAAAGGCGTGTATTTCTCGATCATGACCCAAGCGCTGACGTTCGCCGGGATGCTGCTGTTCTTCCGCAACGAAACCGGTTTTGGCGGCAACAACGGCTTCACCAACTTCCGCAGCATCCTGGGCTTCAGCATCACCTCGCAAGGCACTCGCGCCGTGCTGTTTTTGCTCACCGTGCTGTTGCTGGTGGGCAGCCTGTATGTGGGCTGGAAACTGGCGCGCAGCAAATTCGGTCGCGTGCTGACCGCCGTGCGGGATGCGGAAAACCGCCTGATGTTCTGCGGCTACGATCCTCGTGGCTTCAAGCTGTTCGTCTGGGTGTTGAGCGCTGTGTTGTGCGGTCTGGCAGGCGCGTTGTACGTGCCACAGGTCGGGATCATCAACCCAAGCGAAATGTCGCCGACCAACTCCATCGAAGCCGCTGTCTGGGTCGCTCTGGGCGGTCGCGGGACATTGATCGGCCCGCTGCTCGGTGCCGGTCTGGTCAACGGCATGAAGAGCTGGTTCACCGTAGCCTTCCCTGAATACTGGCTGTTCTTCCTCGGCGCGCTGTTCATTGTGGTGACGCTGTACCTGCCCAAGGGCGTGATTGGCCTGATCAAGAAAAGGGGCGAACAATGAAAAGCACGCCGACTCCCGCCTTCGACCCGGTACTGGACCCTAACAGCGACGCCGGCACCAGCCGTGACGCGATCGGCCTGGGCCAGGTCGCTGGCGAAGGCCTGAACACCCTGCACGGCACCATCCTGACCCTGGAAGACATCAGCGTCAGCTTCGATGGCTTCAAGGCGCTCAACGATCTGAACTTGTACATCGGCGTCGGCGAACTGCGCTGCATCATCGGCCCTAACGGCGCGGGCAAAACCACGCTGATGGACGTGATCACCGGCAAGACCCGCCCCAGCCACGGCAAAGCCTGGTTCGGTGAGACGCTGGACCTGACCAAAATGAGTGAAGTGCAGATCGCTCAGGCCGGCATTGGCCGCAAGTTTCAGAAGCCCACGGTGTTCGAAGCCTTGAGCGTGTTCGAGAACCTGGAACTGGCGCAGAAGACCGACAAGTCGGTGTGGGCCAGCCTGCGGGCGAAGCTCAACGGCGAGCAGCGTGATCGTATCGACGAGGTGCTGGAAACCATCCGCCTGACATCCTCGATGTCTCGCCCGGCCGGTTTGCTGTCCCACGGCCAGAAGCAGTTTCTGGAGATCGGCATGTTGCTGGTTCAAGACCCGCAACTGCTGCTGCTCGATGAGCCTGTGGCGGGGATGACCGACGCCGAAACCGAATTCACCGCCGAGCTCTTCAAGAGCCTCGCGGGCAAGCACTCGCTGATGGTGGTCGAGCACGACATGGGCTTCGTCGGCACCATCGCCGACCACGTCACCGTGCTTCACCAGGGCAGCGTGCTGGCCGAGGGATCGCTTGAGCAAGTGCAGGCGGATGAGCGGGTAATCGAGGTGTACCTAGGGCGGTGATGCAGACTTTGATCGTTCCCACGCGCTGCGTGGGAATGCATCCCGTGACGCTCTGCGTCACATAGCGGACGCAGAGCGTCCATCGCGGCATTCCCACGCGGAGCGTGGGAACGATCACCGGGAGAGTTCGAACATGCTTCAAATAGAAAAGCTTCACCAATACTACGGCGGCAGCCACATTCTGCGCGGCCTGTCCTTCGACGTGAAGATCGGCGAAGTCACCTGTCTGCTGGGCCGTAACGGCGTGGGCAAGACCACGTTGCTCAAGGTATTGATGGGCCTGCTGCCCGCCAAAGAAGGCGTCGTGCAGTGGGAGGGCAAGCCGATCACCGGCTTCAAGCCCCATCAACGCGTGCACGCCGGCATTGCCTACGTACCGCAGGGCCGCGAGATATTCGGGCGCCTGACGGTAGAAGAAAACCTGCTGATGGGCCTGTCCCGTTTCCCCGGTTCCGAAGCCAGGGAAGTCCCCGCATTCATTTACGAGCTGTTCCCGGTGCTGTTGCAGATGAAACAACGCCGTGGCGGCGACCTGTCCGGTGGTCAGCAGCAACAGCTGGCGATTGGTCGCGCACTGGCGAGCCGGCCACGGCTGTTGATCCTTGATGAACCGACCGAAGGCATCCAGCCATCGGTGATCAAGGAAATCGGTGCGGTGATCAAGAAACTTGCCGCCCGTGGCGACATGGCGATTCTGTTGGTGGAGCAGTTCTACGACTTCGCCGCCGAGCTGGCGGATCAGTACATCGTCATGTCCCGTGGCGAGATCATTCAGCAAGGTCGCGGTGAGCATATGGAAGCCGAAGGCGTGCGTGGTCTGGTCACCATTTGACGCGCCGATCGGCTAAGGTAGACGCCTTCGAAACACGATAACGAGCCCTATGAATCTTCCTGCCCACACCGCCCTGTTCACGCCCAGCTGGCATGCCGAGCTGGAGCTGGGCTATGGGCGTTTCGGCGACAGCACTCGCCCTGTTCAGCGTCGCCACAAAGGCCCGCTGCGGGTGCAGAAACACCTGTACGCCGAAGGCCCCGAAGTCTGCCAGCACATCATCGTTCACCCGCCGGGCGGCATCGCCGGAGGTGATCGTCTGGACATCCATGCCAGCGTCGGCCCCGATGCCTGGGCGCAACTGACCAGCCCCGGCGCCGCCAAGTGGTATCGCGCGGCAGGCCCTGCGTATCAGCAGCTTGAGTTGAAGATTGCTGCGGGCGGCACGCTGGAATGGTTGCCACAGGAAACGATTGTTTTCAGTCAGGCCAAGGCCGAACTCACGACCCGTATCGCGCTTGAAGGCGATGCACGTCTGTTCTACTGGGATGTGGTGGCGCTAGGTCGCCCGGCCAGCGGCGAGCGCTTCGATGAAGGCCACTTCCAGGCGCATCTGGATATTCGGCGTGACGGCAAGCTGCTGTGGCACGAACGTCAGCGCATCAGGGGCAACGACGGTCTGCTGGACTCTCCCGTCGGGCTGGGCGGTAAACCGGTGTTCGCGACGCTGATCGTGACCGGGGAAATCGACGCAGCATTAATGGAGCGTTGTCGCGCACTGGCTGAACACTCGCCGGTACGAGGCGACCTGAGCCAGGTGCCGGGGCTGATCATCGCCCGCTGCCTGGCCGATGAAGCCCTGCACGCGCGGGCCTGGCTGATCGAATTATGGAAGCTGCTGCGCCCTGCCCTGTTGGGCCGCGACGCGGTGGCGCCGAGGATTTGGAGCACATAAGCGACACCGTTCCCCTGTAGGAGTGTGGCTTGTCCCACGATCTGCCGGGGACCGGCAGCAAACCCAGACAACGCGGAGTGTCAGATATACCCGGCCAGTAGGAATTACGATTGCTTCGCAACCGATCGCGGGACAAGCCACGCTCCTACAGAGGTCGCGGCGCTTTCATTTATTTGGTTTTGAAACGGAAAAAAACATGGATCTGACTCCACGCGAAAAAGACAAGATGCTGATCTTCACCGCAGGCCTGGTGGCCGAGCGGCGGTTGGCTCGGGGTCTGAAGCTCAACTACCCGGAAGCGATGGCGTTCATTTCGGCCGCGCTGCTGGAAGGCGCCCGCGATGGGCAGACTGTCGCCGAGCTGATGCATTACGGCACCACGCTGTTGACCCGCGAGCAAGTGATGGAAGGCATTGCCGAAATGATCCCGGAAATCCAGGTCGAGGCCACGTTTCCGGATGGCACGAAACTGGTGACCGTGCATCAGCCGATTGCCTGAAACACCCTCTGCACAAGTGAAAACGAACATGACGTATACGATTCGTGACGCACTGCTGACTGACATGCCTGCCGTGCTGGACATCTACAACGACGCCGTCCTCAACACCACGGCGATCTGGAACGAACAACCCGTGGACCTCGCCAACCGCCAGGCGTGGTTCGCCGCGCGCCAGACGCAGGCGTACCCGATTCTGGTGGTCGTCGATGACGCCGGTCAGGTGCTGGGCTACTCCTCGTTCGGTGACTGGCGGCCGTTCGAGGGCTTCCGTCACACCGTCGAGCACTCGGTGTACGTGCGTGCCGACCAGCGCGGCAACGGCCTGGGTCCATTGCTGATGAAAGCCCTGATCGAACGCGCCAGAGCCTGCGACAAACACATGATGGTCGCAGCCATTGAAAGCGGAAACGCCGCGTCGATCCACCTGCATGAAAAGCAGGGTTTCATCACCACCGGACACATGCCGCAGGTTGGTACCAAATTCGGCCGCTGGCTGGACCTGACGTTCATGCAGCTGGACCTGTCACCGGGCGCCTCCGCCCCGCCGTCTCAGGCGCCAGCGGCCAAAAACGCCTAACCACCCTGTGTGCCCTGATTGCTCTCTCTTGAAGGAAGCCGACTCATGAATGCCGCTCAGTTACGACGTGTCACCCGCGAAAGCTTTGCGCATTACCGCCACGGTCTGGTCGCGTTGTTGCTGGACGCGGTGCATCGAGGCGCATCGGTGGGGTTCATGGCCGACCTGAGTGCCGACGAGGCCTACAGCTGGTGGGAGAGCGTCAAGACAGAAGTCGAGCAGGGCAAGGTGTTGCTGTGGGTCGTTGTGCAGGAGGAACAGGTGTTGGCCACCGTGCAACTGGCGCTGTGCCAGAAGGCCAACGGGCTTAATCGGGCGGAGGTGCAGAAGCTGCTGGTGCTGCATCACGCCCGTCGTCGCGGGCTCGCGACACAATTGATGAAGGCCGTGGAACAGGCCGCGCACCAGCACAATCGCGGGTTGCTGTTCCTCGACACGCTGGCGGGCTCGCCTGCCGAAGACTTCTATCGCTCGCTGGGCTACCAGCTCTCCGGCACGCTGCCGGATTACGCCTGCAACCCGGACGGCGAGTACCACGCCACCGCCATTTACTACACGTTACTGTCGAGGAAGAGCGCATGATTCCTGGTGAATACCAGATCCAGCCCGGTGAGATTGAGCTCAATGCCGATCGCCGGACGATCACCCTCAGCGTCGCCAACAGCGGCGACCGTCCGATTCAGGTCGGTTCGCATTTCCATTTTTTCGAGACCAACGACGCCCTCACCTTCGACCGTCCCGCCAGCCGAGGCATGCGCCTGAACATCCCGGCCGGCACCGCCGTGCGCTTTGAGCCGGGTCAGGCGCGAGACGTCGAACTGGTGGACCTGGCAGGCCATCGCCGGGTGTTCGGTTTCGCAGGACGGGTGATGGGCGATTTGTAGATCAAGACATTGATCGTTCCCACGCTCTGCGTGGGAATGCAGCCCGTGACGCTCCGCGTCACAGACCGGACGCAGAGCGTCCAGAGAGGCGTTACCACGCAGAGCGTGGGAACGATCAGAACGCATAAGGAATTTCGATGAAAATTTCCAGACAAGCCTACGCCGACATGTTCGGCCCCACCGTCGGCGACCGTGTGCGTCTGGCGGACACCGAGCTGTGGATCGAAGTCGAGAAAGACTTCACCACCTATGGCGAAGAAGTGAAGTTCGGGGGCGGTAAGGTTATTCGTGATGGCATGGGCCAAGGCCAGTTGCTGGCGGCCGAAGTCGTCGACACGCTGATCACCAACGCACTGATCGTCGACCACTGGGGCATCGTCAAGGCCGACGTCGGCATCAAGGACGGTCGCATTGCCGCCATTGGCAAAGCCGGTAACCCGGACATCCAGCCAAACGTGACCATCGCCATCGGCGCCGCCACCGAAATCATTGCCGGTGAAGGCATGATCCTCACCGCCGGTGGCGTCGACACGCACATTCACTTCATCTGCCCGCAGCAGATCGAAGAAGCCCTGATGAGCGGCGTCACCACCATGATCGGTGGCGGCACTGGCCCGGCAACAGGCACTAACGCCACGACCGTCACGCCCGGCCCTTGGCACATGAAGCGCATGCTGCAGGCGGCCGAAGCATTCCCCATGAACATCGGTTTCACTGGCAAAGGCAACGTCAGCCTGCCTGAACCGCTGGTCGAGCAAGTCAAGGCCGGCGCCATTGGCCTGAAGCTTCACGAAGACTGGGGCACCACGCCCGCCGCTATCGACAACTGCCTGAGCGTGGCCGATCAGTACGACGTGCAGGTAGCCATTCACACCGACACCCTGAACGAGTCCGGCTTCGTCGAAACCACGCTGGGCGCCTTCAAGAACCGCACCATCCACACCTATCACACGGAAGGTGCCGGTGGCGGCCACGCGCCAGACATCATCAAGGCCTGCGGCTTCCCCAACGTGCTGCCGAGCTCGACCAACCCGACCCGGCCGTTCACCCGCAACACCATCGACGAGCACCTGGACATGTTGATGGTCTGCCATCACCTGGACCCAAGCATCGCCGAAGACGTCGCGTTCGCCGAAAGCCGCATCCGTCGCGAAACCATCGCCGCCGAAGACATCCTGCACGACCTCGGCGCGTTCTCCATGCTCAGCTCCGACAGCCAGGCCATGGGCCGTGTAGGCGAAGTGATCATGCGCACCTGGCAGACCGCCGACAAAATGAAGCGCCAGCGCGGTCCATTGCCGGGCGATGGCGAAGGCAACGACAACTTCCGCGCCAAACGCTACATCGCCAAATACACCATCAACCCGGCGATCACCCACGGCATCAGCCACGAAGTCGGGTCGGTCGAAATCGGTAAATGGGCCGACTTGGTGTTGTGGCGCCCGGCGTTCTTCGGGGTGAAACCGACACTGATCCTCAAAGGCGGCTCCATCGCGGCCAGTTTGATGGGCGACGCCAACGCTTCGATCCCCACCCCGCAACCCGTGCATTACCGCCCGATGTTCGCCAGCTACGGCAGCTCGCTGCACGCCAGCAGCATCACCTTCATCAGCCAGGCCGCGATGGACGCAGGCGTTCCCGAGCAGCTGGGCCTGAAGAAACAGATCGGTGTCGTGAAAGGCTGCCGAAGCGTGACCAAGGCTGACCTGATCCACAACGACTACCTGCCCCACATCGACGTCGACCCCCAGACTTATCAGGTCAAGGCCGACGGCGTGCTGCTGTGGTGCGAACCTGCAGAAGTGCTGCCGATGGCGCAGCGGTACTTTCTGTTCTGAAGCCTGTAATACGGGGAAGGCTTGTACAACCTTCCCCCTTCGGCAGTTGCCGTCCGCTGGTCACGTCCGTTGTTTGCTGAGTTCGTCCAACCAGTCGTTCAACTTGCTCCTGATCCAAACCTTCAAATGAAAGTCAGGTTGCAGATCCTTCAGAGCTCCATGATGGAACAACCCCAGCGATGGAACGGTTTTAACAGGATACCTCTGAGCAGTCTCCGGATTCTGGGCCAATGCAAGGCGAACGAACTTTAAACGGCCCTGAAACTCGCCAGCCAAATCATTAATGATCGCGCCGGTCCTCGCGCTTTGGTCAGGTTCGCCGAACTCGTTTTGACCCGGCTTGCTGAATTCGACGACCACAGGCAGCGTCGACTTGAGGACTTCGGCATCGAAATTTCGGTCACTCACCGATATAACGCTCATGTCCACGGCAGAGAGAAAGGTCTTGCCCTTTGCCAACAACTCCAGCTTCTGCAATGTATCGTTGACGGCATCCAGCACGCCCAGATCCTCGGGGACGGCCTGTCCCTGGAGCACTCTGCGCAGCGCCATGAAAAAACTCAGCTTGCCGTATGACAGCGCGTCACTGGTGTACCTGTCCTGACTGATCAGTTTGCCTGCAGCCAGATTAATCTGTGCCTCGACAAATTGCGTAAGCTCGCTGGTATACATGGCCCTTCTCCTCCGTGGTCAAGCCTGTATCTGACACGCTATGCCTGCCTGACCAACTCGTCTACTGTCAGAAATGACAGTGGATGACGGCAATCAGGCTTAATCGCCTGTTCTTCCTGTCACGACATGGCGCTAAGATGGCCCCACTTCATCCAGCGCCATGCCAGCAAGGTAGTAACCCATGCGTCTTTCCGATTTCATCGCGCAGAACGTGGACCGCATCGTCGATGAATGGGAGAAGTTCGCCGCGACGCTGACCCCGGCCGCGGAGTCGATGAACAGCCTGGAGCTGCGCGATCATGCGAAAGCGATTCTGCTGGCCGCCGCGCGGGACATGAACACGGCGCAGACCAAAGCGGAGCAGATCGCCAAAGCGCAGGGCGAAGACGTGGGCAAGACGCCGACGCTGGACCAGGCCGCAGCCAGCCACGGTGAGCTGCGACACACCGTCGGTTTTGATCTGGTGCAGATGACCTCGGAGTTTCGTCACTTGCGTGCGACGGTAATCAGGTTTTGGGCCGAAAGCCTGACATCGCCGCAGACCGCTCACTTCACCGACATGATTCGCTTCAACGAGGCGATCGACGAAGCTTTGGCCGAATCCACCGCTGCCTATGCCGAACGCGTCACGCGCTCGCGGGATATCTTCCTCGCCATCCTGGGTCACGACCTGCGGGCGCCCTTGCAGGCCATCAGCATGTCGTCCGAAGTGCTGATGCGCAAAGCCGGGATAGGCGACGCTGAAATGGCGTATATCAAGCGCATCAAGAGCAGCAGCAAACACATGGCGACCATGGTGAGCGACCTGCTGGAGTTTGTGCGCAGCCGACTGGGTGTAACGCTGCCCATCGAGCGTAACCCCATGGAAATGACCGTCGCTTGCCGCGACGCCATCGATGAGGCGATCGCCGGACAGCCGGACTGCGATCCTGAATTCACCTCGACCGGCGACACACAGGGCGAATGGGACCGTGCGCGAATCGATCAGATGCTGCAGAACCTGATTGGCAACGCTCTGCAGCACGGCGCCGCGACGCACAAGATCCGGGTTTCGCTGGTGGGCAGCGAGAGCCATGTCAGCCTCTCGGTGCATAACGACGGCGAACCGATTGCTCAGGAAGCCATTGGCAGCATCTTCGACCCGCTGGTGCGCTCACTCAATGAAGAAGCCGGCACGCACAACCCGTCTACCAGCCTGGGGCTGGGGCTGTTCATCGTCAAAGAAGTGGTCAACGCGCACCAAGGCAGCATCACCGTGACGTCGAACGTCGGCGACGGGACCACCTTTACCGTGGTGTTGCCGAAGAAAGGGTGACACGCTGCGAACCCTGCCCCTCTCCTGTAGGAGCCGGCTTGCTGGCGAAAGCGTCGGATCAGCTGACATAAGGCTGTCTGCCCTTCCGCATTCGCCAGCAAGCCGGCTCCTACAAAGATTGGCGTCGACGGCCAACCTCGGCTCCCGGTCAATCCTGTAGAAACCTACCCAACCGCTGCTTGAGCATGCGGTTTTCAGCCCGCACCTGCTCAAGCTCGTCCAGCAGGTTCAGCGCCAGGGCGACGCCGTCCCATTCCATTTCAAGATCGTGGTGCAATTTGGCCGCACGCTTGGCCACTGACAAAGAAGACGTGTCGAACAGCCATTCGTCTGGCTTCTGCCCCTGAGGTTCGACGATGCCGTGCTCGACGATTTCTATGACATAGGCGACCGGCATGTCGACCACCTGACAGAACTCCTGCATGCCTACGACCAGGGTATTGCTCATGATCAGCTACTCCATTGTGCCCTCGGGTCGAATGCGGCCTTTTCAGCCAGCTTCTCCCACAGCGCTTTGGTGGCATCATCGGTGGACTTGGGCATGACGATCTTCAACTGCGCATACAAATCGCCACGCTCGCCCTGCTTGTTCAACAGACCATTACCTTTGACCCGCAATCGCTGACCGCTCTGACTGTCCGGACGAATGGTCAGGTTGATCTTGCCGGTCAGGGTGGGTACGGCGACCTTGGTGCCCAACGCGGCTTCCCAGGGTGCCAGCGGTACGGTGATGATCAGATCGTGGCCCTCAACGTCGAACTTGGGGTGAGGCGCCAGACGAATGGTCAAAAACAGATCACCGTTTTCACCCCCGGCAACGCCTGGAGCGCCCTGCCCCTTGAGGCGAATGCGCTCGCCGTCGGTTACGCCCGCGGGAATCTTCACGTTCAGGGTCTTGGTGATGTCAGCCATGCGCTGACCGTTGGCACTGTGCTGCGGCACCTTGAAGCTGATCTTTTTGGATTCGGTCGAGAGGGTTTCCTCAAGGAAAATCGCCAGTTCCATTTCCACGTCCTGTCCTCGACGACCCGTGCTGCGCGGTCGACCGCCTTGCTGGCCGCCACGATTACCGAAGATTGAGCTGAAAAAGTCGGAGAAATCCCCGCCCTCGAAGCCACTGCCGCCACCAAATCCAGGACCTGCGCCCGCGCCACCACGCCCCTGCCAACCAGGAGGCGGCTGAAAACGGCCTTGCTGGCCATATTTGCGGATGTCGTCGTACTCGGCGCGCTTCTCGGGATCGCTCAGCGCTTCATAGGCCTCGGACGCCTCTTTGAATTTGTCTTCCGCGCCCGCTTCTTTGCTGACGTCGGGATGATACTTGCGCGCTAGCTTGCGATAGGCGGTCTTGATCGTCTTCTCGTCCGCCGTCGGCTCTACGCCAAGAATCTTGTAATAGTCTTTGAAGTCCATCTAACGGTCACCCATTCCGGATTATCCAGCACAGTTCCGTATCGCGTTATCAGATGAGAACGTTGGCCGCGCTGAATGTTGCAAGGTTATCGGCACACGGCCTCGCGAGCTTGAAACGTCGTTCAGACCGGCCGTGTGCAATAAGGAGTTGCCTTGAAGATTGGGGGTCTGAAGCCTCAGTTCAAGCCGTCGACGTGAAATAGATACATATAGATTGAAAAACCGACATTGAGCGCTACGAAACGCCCGCGTACTCGCATACACTGCGCGGCCGTTTTTTGACTGGAACGTTAAGAACATGAGCACCCCATCCCCAGCCCGTGCCGTTGGCATCGACTTCGGCACCTCCAACTCCACGGTCGGCTGGCTGCGCCCCGGAGCGGAAACGCTGATCGCGCTGGAGGACGACAAGATCACCCTGCCATCGGTGGTCTTCTTCAATATGGAGGAGCGGCGTCCGGTTTACGGTCGTCTGGCCTTGCACGAATACCTGGAAGGCTATGAAGGCCGCCTGATGCGCTCGCTCAAGAGTTTGCTGGGCTCCAAGCTGATCAAGCACGACACCAGCGTGCTGGGCACGGCCATGCCGTTCAAGGACCTGCTGGCGCTGTTCATCGGCGAGCTGAAAAAACGCGCGGAAGCCGCGGCCGGCCATTCGTTCGAGCAAGTGGTGCTGGGCCGTCCGGTGCATTTCGTCGATGACGACGCCGCCGCCGACCAGGAAGCCGAGGACACGCTGGCTGAAGTGGCGCGCAAGATCGGCTTCAAGGATGTTTCGTTCCAGTTCGAACCCATTGCGGCGGCCTTCGACTATGAGTCGACGCTCACGCGTGAAGAACTGGTGCTGATCGTCGACATCGGCGGGGGTACGTCGGACTTCTCGCTGGTGCGCCTGTCGCCGCAGCGCCGCATGGTCGATGACCGTCAGAGCGATATCCTGGCGACCGGCGGCGTTCACATCGGCGGGACCGACTTCGACAAGCAGTTGAGCCTGCAAGGCGTGATGCCTTTGTTCGGCTACGGCAGCCGCATGAAAAGCGGTGCCTACATGCCGACCAGCACGCACATGAACCTGGCCACCTGGCACACCATCAACTCGGTGTACTCGCAGAAATCACAGCTGGCGCTGGGCAGCATGCGCTACGACATCGAAGACACGCTGGGCATCGACCGCCTGTTCAAGCTGATCGAACAACGTGCCGGGCACTGGCTGGCGATGGAAGTCGAGGAAACCAAGATCCAGCTGACCCACGCCAAAAACCGTGTGGTACCGATGGACCGCGTCGAGTCCGGCCTGACCGTCGACCTCACCCGAGAGCTGTTCGAATCGTCCATCGACTCGCTGCTGGAACGTGTTCGTGCAAGCGTGACAAGCCTGTTGAACGATGCGGGCATCGGCGTAACCGATGTCGACACCGTGTTCTTCACCGGCGGTTCGAGCGGCATCCCGGCGCTGCGCAACAGCGTGGCCGCCATGCTGCCCAAGGCCCGGCATGTGGAAGGGAATATCTTTGGCAGTATCGGCAGTGGTCTGGCGATCGAGGCCAAGAAGCGGTACGGCTGAGGAAAAACCATTCCCGCCTGATTGATCATTCCCGCGCTCTGCGTGGGAATGCCCTTCGGGACGCTCCGCGCCCCATCGACAGCGTGTTTAAACCAGCTCGGCCCGACGCAGCTCGCTCTTCAGATACGCGTAATAAATCGGCCCTGCCACCACGCCCGGCAAGCCGAACGCCGCTTCGAAAATCAGCATCGCCAGCAGCAGCTCCCACGATTTCGCACTGATCTGCCCGCCCACAATCCGCGCGTTGAGGAAATACTCGACCTTGTGAATGATGATCAGATAACCCAGCGCCGCCATCGCCACCCAGATCGACAGCGACATGCCGACAATGAAAATCAGCGTGTTGGACATCAGGTTACCCACCACGGGCAACAAGCCCAGCAGGAAGGTCAGCACGATCAGGGTTTTGGTCAGCGGCAGGTGTACGCCGCACAGCGGCAGGATAACGGCCAGGAAAATCGAGGTGAACGCCGTGTTCAGCAGGGAAATCTTGATCTGCGCGAACACGATGTTGCGAAACGCCTGACTCAACAGGTGCAGACGCTCGAACAGCGCCGCCGCCAACGGTTTGCGCTTGGTGACATCGGGAATGCGTTGCAGCGCGATGATGGCACCCAGGACCATGCCAATCAGCAGGGTCACGAACATATGCGCCGCGCCCTTGCCCAACAGCTGCAACTCGCCGACATGCTTGGTCAGCCAGGCGCTGAGCGATACCTGAAACTCGGTCGCACTGGCGGGCAGGTAGTTGTCGATCAGAGGCGGTAACTGGCCGCGAGCGCGGTCGACCAGAATCATGAACTTGTCCAGCGAGGCGCCGGGGTTTTCCGCCTCGTGCAGCAAAAAGCTGATGGCCCCGGCAAACAGCAGCGACAGCACGGTGACCACAATCGTGCCGAGCAAGGCGACCGCCAGCCAACGCGCGCGCTCACCGGCAATCAGCCGTTGCAACTGCGGGGTCAGCATGTCCACGAGCTCATAGACCAGCAAGCCAGCCAGCAGACTGGGCAACAGATTGAGCGGGAGTACCAGCAGCAGGCCGCCGAATACAAGGATGCAACTGGCCAGATACACATGACGCGGCGAAAACGTTGGCATACAGCCTCAAACGAGCGGCTTGAAAAGATGGGCAGTCTGCCAGCGTTCCCGGTTGAGGACCAGCGCCGAACGTGTCGTTAGTCGCTTGATCGGGGGCCATGAACAACGGTGGGAGCGAATTCATTCGCGATTGACCCGCGCGGCCGACACATATTGGTCGGCTACCCGATTTTTCGCGAATGAATTCGCTCCCACAGACCCGCGTTACCTGAAAATCCAGGTAACAAATATCCTACTTTTTCTTCAGACAATCACTCATGAACGCTTTGCGCGCATCGCCTTTCAACGCCTGCGTCGTGGCCGTGGCGTTGCAGGTTTTCATCTTTTCCTGCTGAGTCGCCGCCGGAGCGGGCGCCGCCTTGAGACAGGTGCTCATGAACGCTTTACGCTCATCGCCCTTCAACGATTTGGCGGTGGCGTCGGCATTGCAGGTGGTCATTTTGTTCTGCTGCGCGGTGGCGGCGAAACCTTGAGCGCACATCAACAAGCCCATGACCAGCAGAGGAACACGCAGCATTTTCATCGACATTCTCCGAGAGCGCCGCGCACGCGCGCAGCTTTCGAAGCAGTGTAGTCAAAGAATGTTGCGCCATATTTCAGAGAATCCTCTCCATGAGGTAGACGCAGAGGCTGACAAGCCGATAATGGCGCCTCACTCTGCTGCCGGATCCTTCATGCAATACCTTTATCCACTGCTCACCGTCATGATCTGGGCGGGCAACAACGTCATTACCAAAGCTGCCGCAGGCCGCATCTTTCCGGCAGAGATCGGCTTTTACCGCTGGCTGCTCGCGGGCTTGCTGTTCACGCCCTTCCTGCTCGGCCCGGTGCTGCGTAACCGTGCCGCGATCAAGCCGATCATGGGCAAAGTGGTCGTGCTGGGCATCCTGGGCATGGCGATTTATCAGAGCCTGGCGTATTACGCGGCGAACATCACCACGGCCACCAACATGGGCATCATCCTCTCACTGGTGCCGGTCATGACACTGGGCATGTCGATTGCCAGCCTCGGCACGGCGTTGACCGCAGGCGCGTTGGTCGGCGCACTGGTGTCGTTTGCGGGAGTTCTGCTGGTGGTCTCGCAAGGGAGTTGGGCCGTGTTGATCGCGCATGGCGTCAATCTGGGCGACCTGATGATGCTGGTGGCCACATTGGCCTACGCGACTTACAGCACGCTGCTGAAGAAATGGCAGCTGCGCATGCCCCCGTTGCAACTGCTGTATCTGCAGATTCTGGTGGCCATCGTAGCGCTGTTTCCGCTGTTCCTCATTTCACAGAAGACCGGTCTGAGTGCCAGCAACATTCCTCTGGTGCTCTACGCGTGCATCCCGACGTCGATGATCGCGCCGCTGTTGTGGATGAAAGCCATCGGCATTCTCGGCCCGAGCCGCACAACGCTGTTCTTCAACCTGGTGCCGATTCTCACGGCCCTGGTTGCAGCGTTGGCGCTGGGAGAGCAACTGGCCGCTTACCACTTCATCGGCGGTGCTCTGACGCTGAGTGGCGTGATCCTGGCCGAACGCTGGACCACACCACTGCGCCAGAAGACAACCCGGCGCGGGGCCTGAATCAGGCTTTTTCAGCGGCCTCGGCACTGTGAATCGACACGTCGGTGATGCCCGCGACATGGGGCAGATCCACGTGGGGATTACCGGCATCGAGCGGATCGTCGTCCAACGCTACGTGGTGCTTTAGCGCCAGTTCGTGGACGACCTCGATAATCGGCACGTCAAGGTCCTCGATCACATCGACATGGTGTTCACCGGCCAGCGTGTACTCGATCTCATACAGTTCTTTATCGCTCATCGCATCACTTCCTTAGCGACCCGTTGGGGCCTACTGATCACGAACTACGTCTCATAAAGTCAAAGACCGGCAGCTTTCAAGCGGCTGGCGTGCTCGAGAAACAACCCCACAGGATTGGCCCCTTTGCCCACCAGACCGAGATGCTGGTTGACGATGTCAAAATGGTCGAGCGGAAAGTCGTCACCGATGACGGTGCCAAGATGGGAACTGAACCGCCCGACCATGCCATCAGATTGACCTCGCTCTTTCTTGAACGTGCGAGCGAATATTCGGCAGGTGAGATTAGTGGTATCGAACAGGTTCTTCCCGCGATCGGTACGGCCGGGTTGCAGCGTCCCGGACCAGGAGTAATAGCGCACCCCGTTGACCAGTTCGTCACCCTGCCCGCCCCAGGTTTTAGGCAGACCCTGCGGGAACAGCTTGTTGAATCGGGCGACGCCGGTGGTGGTCAGCGAGTGGTGAGCCGCGTCGACGTCGGTAGGCAGCCGGGTGCCGCGATACCCGGTGTCCAGCACCCCCAGCACCAGCGTGGTCAGGCGAATCGCCGCGTTGACCAACCGTCCGCGCACGGTGCTCTGAGGGAAATGCTCTTCGAGGTAGTCGGCCAGTTCCGAGCCGTGGTTAGGCCCGGCAACCGAGGTCACCGAAGCCACCAGATCCGGACGCACGCCTGCGACGTAGCGAATGGTCAATGCCCCCTGGCTGTGGCCGATCAAGTTCACCTTGGCTGCGCCGGTTTCCCGCAGGATTTCTTCGATTCGAGCCAGCAACTGCTCGCCACGGATCTCGGTGGAATTGACCGCAGAGACCATTACCGGAATGACGGTCGCCCCGCCGCGCCGCAAGGCGGTGACGATGCCAAACCAATACGGATAGACCACCAGCTTCACGAACCCCAGCAAACCGGGTACCAGCACAATCGGATACCGCGTGGCCTGTTCTTGCGTCATGGGCGACTTGAGTCCTTATGTCGAAGACGGATCACCCCGTGGGAGCGAATTCATTCGCGATGAGGTCGGCCAGGCGACGAACCTCTATCGGCTAATCCGGCCAATCGCGAATAAATTCACTCCCACAGGTACAGCGTTCGGCCACCCACATTGATCGCCGAACAGATAAACGTTAGCCGCAAACCATTCATCCATCATGACAGCCGAAGTAATGCCCCATCGCCATCTTTCAATCGAACTCTTTCAATGGACCGATGCTCATACATGCAACGGGCCAATGAGGGCCTTTCTGTGGAGTGACCGGTTATGTACAAGCAATCTCTGGCAGTACTGTTTGCAATGGCCGCGCTGGCTGGCTGTGCGTCGACAACCCTGCAAAACCCTGTGGACTACGCGACGTATCGCAACGAGCCGCTGGTCAAGCAGGTGGAAGACGGCATGACCGAGCAGCAGGTGCTGACCATCGGCGGCGAACCTTCCACTCGCGTGCATCGCAAGGTTCACCCGGGCACCTGCAACAACTACATCCTCAACAAAGAAGGTCATCAGCAGGCCTATTACGTGACGTTCGGCGCCAACGACCGCGTGGACAGCAAGGGCTTCATGACCTGCGAGCAGCGTGAGGCCAACGAGCGGGCGATGTAAGTCGGTAAACAAATCAAACTTTTCTCGCCGCCCACCACTCACACCTTAAGACCCGATCTTGCCAGGCGTCGGTCCATGCGACCGACGCATCAAGAGCGAGACGGCTAAAACCGGATCAGCACTTGGAGAAAAATGATGAGCGATGTGCATTTAACCGATATCAGCACCTTGCGCGAGCGCGCGCGTCACAACGTTGAAAACGGTGCCGTGACCGAAGGCTACGATGGCGACCGCGAAGAAATTATTCGCCTGCTCAATGCATCGTTGGCAACCGAATGGGTCTGCGTGCTCCGCTACAAGCGCCACTACTACATGGCCAAAGGCGTGAAAGCTCAAGTGGCTGCCGCCGAGTTCCTCGAGCACGCCGAGCAGGAAGCCGAGCACGCCGACAAACTTGCCGAGCGCATCGTGCAGTTGGGTGGCGAACCTGAACTCAATCCCGACCTGTTGTCCAAGAACTCCCACGCGCAGTACGTGGCGGGCAACACGCTGAAGGAAATGGTCACCGAAGACCTGATCGCTGAGCGCATCGCCATCGACAGCTATCGCGAGATCATTCAGTACATCGGCGACAAGGATCCGACCACGCGTCGCATCTTCGAAGAGATTCTGGCTCAGGAAGAAGAACACGCCGACGACATGGCGGACATTCTCGACGGGCTGTGATGCCTTAACGGCAATGCAAAAGCCAGGACCGATGTCCTGGCTTTTTTGTGGGTGAAGGGCTGGATACAAATCCCTGTAGGAGCGCTTGTCCCCGACTGCGATCTGTCAGTGAACAAACTGTGTCTGACACGCCGACGTCGTCCGGATGCGGCTCAGACCAGGCGCGCTCCTACAGGATCGGCGCAAGTATTCCGGGCTTTACTTCACCGTCTTGGGCGCCTTGCCTGCGCGTATCTGCTCCAGCAACGGGGCGCACTGGTTAGGCTCACCACCACTCGGGGCGACCAACGCTAACAGACCTGCAGCAGGCCCAACCGCCGCGCCCAACAACACCATGCCAGCGCCACGCAACAGCAACGGGCCTGACTCGACACCCGCACTCGGCTTGATGAAAGGCCCGCGTACGTAGAGCGGCGAACGCAGCGAGAAGACACGGAAGCCCTTTGATTCCGGCGTGATCTTCATGTCCAGCTGCTCGGTCTTCATATTCGCGGTGCCGTCCACGTAAATGATCGCGTTCTCGGTGTCGAAGACAAACAGGTTGGTCTTCGCCAGACCGTCCTTGATGCCCAGATGTGACGCCGCGCAATTGATCTTCACGTCCTTGTCTCCGAACAGCTTGCCCACCACGTAGTTGCCAACGTTAAGCCCGGCGATCTCCATGAGTCCCCGGCTGACGGCACCGTCGTTGACGACCATTTTCATCTCGCCATTGGCTGTACCCAGCAACGCCGCAACGGAATTGCCTTTACCGCTTATGTCGGCGTCGCCGTTCAACTCACCGAAACTGGTTTTCATCGGCTCGAAGGTCGGGAACAGCTGCTTGAGCTTGAAGTTGCGCGCCGAGAGCTTCGCCCGACCTTCCAGCGGTTGGCTGTGGCCATTGAGCTTGATGTCGGCGTCCAGCTTGCCGCCCGCCACGCCAAAGCGCAGGGGTTCCAGGCTCAACTGACCGTCGTTGAGAACGATATGGGTGTAAAGGTCAGTGAAGGGCAACTCGGCACTTTGCACGATCTTCTTGCCAGTGAACTCGACGTCCGCGTCCATGGCGCTCCAGCGGTCGGTCTTGAACTCTTCGACCGGCAGCACTTTGTCTGTCGGCTGCTTGCTCGCGCCGCCACGGGTTTTCTGCTCCGCGTTGGAATCAGCGCCGATCAGCGGCTTGAGGTCGGCCATCAACAGCTGATTGGACACCAGCGCGCCGGTCAGCTTCGGCCGTGGCTGGCTGGCGACGAAGCCAAGATCACCATGGATATCGCTGTTACCGATCTTGCCGTTGAAGCCTTTGTACTGAAAGGAAGCCCCCGCCGGGTCGTGCAACTTGGCGATCAAGCGCCCGTCGGTGGAATACGGCGGCGAGTCGGGCAGCGTCACGCCCGTCAGCGGATACAGATTGCCGAGGCTGTCGCCCGAGAGTTTCAGACGCAGGTCCAGCTCGCCCAGATTTTGGGGATCCGTAACCGTGCCAGCGACCGCCACCCGCGTGTTGCCGGCGCTCACATCCGCCTGCACCGGAAACGGCAGGGCCGCGTCCTTCAGCGCCAGCAAGCCGCCGACCTTACCGCTGCCGTTGAGCTTCTGGCCGTGGTACTGACCTTTGGCGGTGAAGCCAAAGGCGTAGTCCTGCGCTGACGCGCCCTTGTCCGACACCTTCTTCGCTTCGCCGCTGCCCACGATGTCGCTGAACGGGATCGGCTTGCCCAAGGGGTCGATGACCACGTCGACCGAGGTGTTGATCATCTGGTCGTTATAGCTGACCAGGCCTTTGTCGAACCCGATGGAGCCGATGTCCACCACCCAGCTGGTAGGTGTGGCGTTCGGGTCGCTTTTTGGCAGATCAAATACCCAGTTCGCGCGACCATCCGCCAGACGCTCGATCCTTGCGTTCGGCTCGGTCAGGTCAATGCGAGGGATCACCACGCGCTGCGCCAGCAACGGCAGGGGCGCCAAACGCATCTCTACGCGTTTGAGGGTCACCATTTGAGGGTTCTTCGACCATTCGGGGTTGCCCAACGCGATGTCTTCGGCCGACATGTGCGGCCAAGGGATCCAGGCGCGCCAACCGCCTTCATCCGGCTCTCGGCGCCACAGCACGGCCAGATTGCCGTTAATGGCAAACGGGCGGTGCAGCTCGGCAGACACCTTCTCGTTGATGGTCGGCTTGAGCCGATTCCAGTCGAACGTCGCGATAACAATGATCAGAACAGCCAGTAACAGCAGCAGAATGCCAACCGTCCAGGCGAAAATCTTGCGGCCTCGCGTCATTGCGTTTTCTCCCCAAATACCGACGCCCCGTCCTGGACGCGTCTCATACGTCTTAGCCCTTCGACTGACAAAAGCTCCGTGGGTTTGATGAAATCCGGAAATCCATGGCGATAAAGTTCCCTGGCAGCCTGCTCGCGTGATTGAAAATGGCCGCGAGCGCGGCGTGCCTCCTGGCGCAAAGCCCCGTTCTTGAAGGCTTTGCCGCCTGAATCAATTCTGTCGATGGTCACCATCAGCTCTTTAAACTTCTTTAAATCCTGTGCGCCCGTAAAATTGGCCACATGTTCACTTACCCGCCCTTTCGAGAGGCACCGTCCATGAAACGCCAACTGATCGCACTGACTCTTTCCCTCCTCGCCTCGAGCGCGTTCGCCATGCCTGCCAGCGAACAGCCCGTACTCGGCGAAGTGAAAGCTGCCCAGCAAGTGGGTCTGCCTACCTTGGCGCAAGACGGTCCGGATCGCCTGATCAACCAGTACCAACGCGTGGCTGCCGAAGAAAACTGCAACAGCCTGGCGCACCGTTATCAGCGCGTTGCTGACAACGGCCCGGATCGGCTGGTGCAGCAATACCAGCGCGTTTCCTGAATCGCCCGTCACTGCGAACGAGCCCGGCCCTGATGCCGGGCTTTTTCACGCCCAGGCTCACGCGCGCCGAAACCCGGTTCGACGCAACGCAAACGCATTTGATAGAGTGCTGACCATTCTTTATTCAGATACCCGTCATCCAATGCTCCCCCGCGCCGAACAGAAACAGCAGACCCGCCATGCCCTGCTCGATGCAGCCCGGGGATTGATGGAGAGCGGCCGAGGATTTGGCAGCCTGAGTCTGCGCGAGGTGGCCAAGACCGCCGGCATCGTGCCGACCGGTTTCTATCGTCATTTCGACGACATGGATCACCTCGGGTTGGCACTGGTCAGCGAGGTCGGCCAGACCTTTCGTGAAACCATCCGCCTGGTGCGGCATAACGAGAACATCAACAGCGGCATCATCGATGCCTCGGTTCGCATCTTTCTCGATGTGGTCGCCGCCAACCGCTCCCAGTTCCTGTTTCTGGCGCGCGAGCAATATGGCGGCTCCTTGAAAGTCCGCCAGGCACTGGGCGCGTTGCGTGAGGCGATCATCGCCGACCTGGCGACTGACCTGGCGTCGATGGCCAAATTCCAGCACCTGAACACCGACGACCTCTCGGTCATGGCAGACCTTGTGGTCAAAAGCGTGTTTGCGATGCTGCCCGAACTCATCGACCCGCCACCCGTCACGCTCGCCGAGCACCTGACCCCGCGTGCGAAGATCACCCAGCAATTGCGCTTCATCTTTATCGGCGCCAAACGCTGGCAGGGGCTTGGCAGTACTGAGTAAGACTTCGCGCTGCATCACCCCTACGGATGAACCAGCTTGCGATAGCAGCGAGTCAGTGGCTGCGGTCGTCGAATAATTCATCGATCCGCGGGCAAGCGCCCGGCTTACATGAGTTGCGGTCAATCTTCATGGCGCGCTTGCCCGCGAACGCCCCCCCTAGCGCACTTTATTGGTGCCGAATTCAGTCACACGCACCAATACACTCCATCCGGCCGCCCCATTCTCAATCACCCCGCACGGTATGTAGGCAATTTCTGACCGCCCCGTCAGTTGGCAAGCCACTTGCTCTAAACATTGCATCGCACATTGCTGGAAGTTTTCCGATGCTGGTGATTCATCAACGAATCGAACCCCAAACTGAGTGGGCCGCCGAGCTGCTTTTGAATTTCGAGGCCCGGAGCAAAAGTCGTCTGCGCTGTTTCAGTGCCGAAGGGGAAGACGTCGGCCTGTTCCTTGAGCGCGGCCAGCCGCCGTTGCGCGACGGCGATTTCCTCAAGGCCGAAGACGGTCGTGTGGTGAAAGTCTGCGCGCGCCCCGAGCAACTCATGCACGTGACCTGCAGCAGCGCCTTCGAGCTGACGCGAGCCGCCTATCACTTGGGTAACCGCCACGTCGCGCTGCAAGTGGGCGACGGCTGGCTGCGATTGCTCGACGACTACGTGCTCAAGGCCATGCTCGATCAGCTTGGCGCAACCACCGAGTCCATCGAGGCCCCCTTCCAGCCGGAGCATGGCGCGTACGGTGGCGGTCATCACCACTCCCGCGCGGGTGAAGAGGACTTCAACTATGCGCCCCGCATCCACCAATTCGGCGTACGCAAATGACTAAGGCCTGGGCGCTGTTGCGTCTGGCCAGCCCGCAACTGCCCATTGGTGGCTACAGCTATTCCCAGGGGCTGGAGATGGCGGTGGAACATGCCATCGTCACCGACCCGGCCAGCGCGGGTCGCTGGATCGGCGATCAGTTGCTGCTCAATCTGGCGCGCTTCGAAGCACCGCTGTTACTGGCGCATTGCACGGCTGCCGCCGACGAAAACTGGGCGACCCTGCTGCTGCTGAGCGAACAGCATCGCGCCAGCCGGGAAACCCGCGAACTGCACCTGGAAAGCCGGCAGATGGGTTACTCGTTGCAACAACTGCTCACCGGTTTGCCTGAGCTGGATCAGCCAGCGCGGGACGTCCTTCAACAGATTGAAGAGCCGCATCTTGCGCTCGGCTGGGCGCTTGCGGCTCGCGCCTGGCAGATCCATCCACAGGATGCGCTGGCAGCATGGCTCTGGAGCTGGCTGGAAAACCAGCTCGCTGTATTGATGAAGACGCTGCCGCTGGGGCAACAGGCGGCTCAACGGCTGACCAGCGAATTGCTCCCGCTGCTGCAGAGCGCTCAGCAACACGCGACCGAACTCGACCCTGAACACATCGGCAGCGCCGCGTTCGGCCTGTCACTGGCGAGCATGGCGCATGAGCGCCAGTACAGCCGACTGTTTCGATCCTGATTTTTATGGCAGTGGCCACACCACGAAACGCACAAGAAGATGAACGGAGAGCATTTGATGAACAGCCAACCCCTGCGTGTCGGCATCGGCGGTCCGGTCGGGTCCGGCAAGACGGCCCTGACCCTGGCCCTGTGCCTGGCCCTGCGCGAGCGCTACAACCTTGCCGTGGTCACCAACGACATCTACACCCGTGAGGACGCCGACTTTCTGGTGCGCAACGAGGCGCTGGCGCCAGAACGCATCATCGGCGTGGAGACTGGCGGTTGCCCGCACACCGCCATTCGCGAAGACGCGTCCATCAATCTGGAAGCCGTCGATCAATTGAACCGCCGCTTCGAAGGCCTGGACCTGATCATCGTCGAATCCGGTGGTGACAACCTGTCCGCGACCTTCAGCCCTGAACTGTCGGACCTGACGATCTACGTGATCGACGTGTCGGCAGGTGACAAGCTGCCGCGCAAAGGCGGCCCGGGCATCTGCAAATCGGATCTGCTGGTGATCAACAAGATCGACCTCGCGCCGCTGGTGGGTGCATCGCTGGAGATGATGGACCGCGACACCAAAAAGATGCGTGGCGACAAACCGTTTGTGTTCAGCAACCAGAAAACCGGTCACGGCCTGGAGGACATCATCGCCTTCATCGAGCGCCAGGGCCTGCTGACAGCAGCGTGATTTCTTTCCCTCAACGCATTAAGGAACATCATTGATGAACGGCAAAAAAATCCTGAGCACCCTCGCGCTGTTACTGGCCCCGGCATTGGCCTTCGCGCACCCGGGCCACGACGAAAGCGGCCTTGTCGCAGGCATCAGCCACCCCCTGAGCGGCATCGATCACCTGCTGGCGATGATTGCCGTAGGACTTTGGGCGGCACAACAGAAAGGCGCTGCTCGCTGGGCGCTGCCCTGCACTTTCGTCGGCACCATGCTGATCGGCGGGTTGCTGGGCTTCGAAGGTCTGGCACTGCCTGCGCTGGAAAGCGGCATCGCGGCCTCGGTGTTTGCGCTGGGCCTGGCCGTGGCACTGGCCGTGCGTCCGCCGCTGTTCATGGCCGTGGCCGCCACGGCGCTGTTCGCGATGTTCCATGGCGTGGCGCATGGTCTTGAGCTGCCCGAAATGTCCAGCCCGTGGGGTTATGCAATGGGCTTCGTCGGCGCGACCGCCGCGCTGCATGCGGCGGGTTACGCCGTGGTGCGCTTGCTGCCCACCGCAGCCGCGCCGATCGTGCGAATCGCTGGCGCGCTGTCGGCGGCGACCGGCGTGTGGTTGTTTGCGGGTTAAGTACGACGGGGGACTTCACGCCTGACCTTTAACCTCCGTGGGAGCGAATTCATTCGCGAGACGGTGGTACAGCCGATGTAACAGTGTCGGATGCGCCACTGCATCGCGAATGAATTCGCTCCCACAGGTATTGATGCTGTCCTCAGTATCGATGTCGTCAGCAGCCCGACCCCTCTGTCAAAGCCAGGCAGTCCTTCACATTGGCGGTAAACCCTGAACCTGTAGTAGCGCGCTCCTGCAATTGATCTGCTTCTGACTCAAAAACCCCGTCCCCTGCTACCATGTCGCGCAATTTGCCCCTGCCGTGACGCCATCCGATGCCTGACGTTTCTCTTCCTCGCGCCAAGTCTGAACTGTCCGCTGTGTTTTGCGCCGTGCAGCAACACTTCATGGATGTGATCGTCCCGCTCTGGCAGGGACCGGGCTGGAATGCCGAGATGGCGCTGCCTTTCGAGGCGCTGGACGCACAGCATCAGCCGCTTGCGCCCCAGCGTTATCGCGCCATGGCGTGCGCGCGGCAGTTGTTCCTGTTCTCCAGCTTCATGGGTCACCCGCAAGTGCCGGATGCAGACGTCCGCGCCGCAGCGCTGTTTCGTTCCCTGCAACGGCATTTCCACGACGCCGAACACGGCGGCTGGTTCTACAGCATCGATCCCCAAGGCGCCCCACTGGACCGCCGTAAAGACCTTTATACCCACGCCTTCATCGTCTTCGCCTGTGCACATTATTGGGCGAAAGTCCGCGAACCGTTGGTGGAGTCTGTGCTTAACGCTGCGCTCAACGTCGTTGCGCAGCGTTTCTCCGATGGCGACGGCCTGTATGAATCGGTTTTGGCTGAAGACTGGTCGTCGCTGGACGCAGGTCCGCTGCAAAACCCGCTGATGCACCTGGCGGAAGCCTTTCTCGCCACGCTGGACGTGCGCGAAGACGCTGACACGCTGGCGGCGCTGGACAACCTCGCCGAAGCGATGCAACGCCGCTTTGTGGATATCGAGCACGGGGTGATGCTGGAGAAACCGCTGGACGCTGTGGATAACTGGTCCGAGCCGGGCCATCAGTTCGAGTGGTTCTACCTGCTGGAATCGTCCGAGCACCTGCGCGGCACACCGCTGCATGGCTCGCTGACCACTGCCTTTGCCCACGCGCAGGCACAAGGGGTGGATCAAACAACCGGCGCTGTCGCTGCGATGCTGGACGTGGACGGGTCGGTGAAGGACGGCACCCAACGCATCTGGGCGCAAGCCGAATACCTGCGAGCGCTGACCCTGCGTCCCGGCAGTGAGGCGCTACTGGCGCGCCAGCTGAATGCGTTGCAGCAGCACTTTCTGCACCCAACCGGCTGGAACGAGTGCCTGGACAGCCAAGGCAAGATCAGCCGCAGTGACATGCCGTCGACCACGCCTTATCACCTGGCGACCTGCTATATCGGTCTGGCCGAATATTTCAAAGCCTGATCAACCGCATCGAACGTGGACGTGTAGGAGCGCGCTTGCCCGCGAAGACTGATTGTCTGACGCTGAGTTTGCAGCGGATGTACCGACCTCATCGCAGGCAAGCGCGCTCCTACACGCGAATGAATTCGCTCCCGCAGGACATCGTCAGGCTGAAACCAGCCAGATACCTGTAGCCGGCTTGCTGGCGAATGCGTCGTGTCAGATACATATTCGTGTCTGAAGCTCCGCATTCGCCAGCAAGCCGGCTACAGTATCGAGTCGTGTATTGAGCCGCTAACGCTACCGGGTCTCACCACGGCTGCGATCAATCGCAAAACCCGCCCAGGTCTGGCTAACCGGCATCAGCTCCAGGTTGTTCACGTTAACGTGCGATGGGGTGTTCATGATCCAGAAAATCGTGTCAGCAATGTCCTGCGGCTGGATCGGCTCCGCACCCGCGTAGGTGGCGTCGTACTTGGCCTGGTCACCGCCAAAACGCACCAGCGAGAACTCGCTTTCACACAGGCCTGGCTCAAGGTTGGTCACCCGCACGCCAGTGCCGATCAGATCGTTACGCAGGTTCAGCGAGAACTGACCGACAAAAGCCTTTGTCCCGCCATACACGTTACCGCCCGGGTACGGATAATTGCCCGCAACCGAACCCAGGTTGACGATGCTGGCGCCACGGCCGTAGGCGATCAGGCGCGAGAGCAGCAAACGCGTGGTGTAAACCAGCCCTTTGACGTTGGTGTCGATCATGGTGTCCCAGTCGTCCAGATCGCACTTGGGTGCAGGATCGATCCCCAGCGCCAGGCCGGCGTTGTTGATCAGGCCGCGAATTTTGGCGAACTCTGCCGGCAGTCCGTCGATCGCCTTCTCCATGGCCGCGCGATCACGTACGTCCAGCGTCAGGGTGTGAACCTTGGTCTGCTTCGACAATTCGGCGCTGAGCGCCTGCAGGCGGTCTTCACGGCGACCGGTCAGCACCAGCGACCAACCCGCCTCCGCGAAACGTCGTGCACAGGCTTCGCCAAACCCGGAGGTGGCACCGGTAATGAACACGGTAGATGTCATGTCGTTCTCCTGACTGAGGGTTGCGGGCTTATCAGATAAGCGTGGAGTAAACGCAACCTGCGTTGCGTGTAGGAAAGTTCTGGAGAATGCCCGCGCAGACGGGTCGGGATCAAGCCTGCCGTAAAGATCATCAGACAACCCACACGCTGTACAAAAAACAACCAACAACGGCAAGGCCTTGTGCCATCTGGCCTGCAGGCAGTTTTGCCCACCTTATCCACAGCCAGACCCACAATCTCTGGGGGCAACTCCAAGACGCACAACCCGCGCCACTCGGGGCTGAGGGCATGCTGGACGGCATTTTTACTTGACCCGCTGAAACGTATCTGCAACGCAATTCGCCCGAGACCTGCACGGTTGGACAGGATCCCGCTCTGCAACCTAGGGATTGCGCTATCTGCGAAGGTCTTTCCAACGGTTGCACACAGAGTTATCCACAGGCCAGGACACTGTAAAAACTGTATAAAAAACCAGGCTGAAGAACGTTGACAAATCGCCTGAAAATACCGGCCGAACTCGCTGATCAAATATTGAACAGCACGCCACAAGCCACGTAAACAAAGGCCTCCAGCCAGCTACTACCAACTTATTCACAGCCAGGCCCACAGTAAAACTGAACAAGTCAAAACCGTGACAAAACAACCATTTGCAGCGGCTAACTGTCGCGCTTTGAGAGCTGCTCAAAATTGTTTTCCACAATTGGCACCTTTTTAAAAAAAGGTCACCAGACGTGCCACTCACTCAGGAACGTTGCACAACCGTGTGGGAGACGTCGGAGGTTACGACGTCTCCTACGGGGATTTTGTGTTGAGTCAGGGGGTGATGCGTCGAAACAAAAACGCCCCGAGTGTTATCCACCCGGGGCGCCTTTATTAGCCGCTGGAAAAATCAGTGACCGCCGAGGTAAGCGTTCCTGACTTCCTCGTTGGTCAGCAGCTCCTTACCGGTGCCTGTCAGCCGAATCTCACCGTTCACCATCACATAGGCGCGGTCCGACAGCTTCAGGGCATGGTTCGCGTTCTGCTCGACCAGGAAGATCGTCATCCCGGACTGCGCCAGCTCACGCAATGTCGAGAAAATCTGCTTCACGATGATCGGCGCCAGACCAAGGCTCGGCTCGTCCAGCAACAGCAATTTCGGGCGGCTCATCAGCGCGCGGGCGATGGCCAGCATCTGCTGCTCACCACCGGACATCGTCATCGCACGCTGGTTGCGACGCTCCTTGAGGCGCGGAAACAGCTCGAACATACGCTGCATGTCCTCGCTCGCGTGCTTATCCCCAATCGGGATCGTGCCCATCATCAGGTTCTCTTCCACCGACATGTCGGGGAACACGCGACGACCTTCCGGCGACTGCGCGATGCCGTTGGACGCAATGTAGTGCGACGACTTGTGCGTGATGTCAGTGCCCTGATAAATGATCTGGCCGCTGGCAGCACGTGGCTGACCGAAGATCGACATCAGCAGCGTGGACTTGCCCGCGCCGTTGGAGCCGATCAGGCTGACGGTTTCGCCTTCATCAATGTGCATCGAGACTTTTTTCAGGGCCTGAATCGGCCCGTAGTACACGTCGATCTCTTTCAGTTCGAGGATCGGCTTACTCATACCAACTCCTCTTCATCAGCACCCAGGTACGCGGCGATCACCTTCGGATCGTTGCGGATCTGCTCCGGCTTGCCTTTGGCAATCACGTTGCCGTGGTCGAGCACGACGATATCGTCGGAAATGCCCATGACCATGCCCATGTCGTGCTCGATCAGCACGATCGTCATGTCGTGGTCGTCGCGCAGGTGGCGAATCATGCTGCTCAGCGCTTCGGTTTCCTGTGGGTTGAGACCTGCGGCCGGCTCGTCCAGGCAGATCACCTGCGGACGCGTGCACATGGCGCGGGCGATTTCCAGACGGCGCTGCTGGCCGTAGGAAAGCTCACCGGCCAGACGGTTGGCGCAGTCCACCAGATCGACCACTTCCAGCCAATAGAAGGCCGTGTTCATGGCGTCTTCTTCGGCCTTGCGATAGCTCTTGGTGTTGAGGATGCCGGCAATCATGTTGCGGTTGACCCACATGTGCTGGGCCACCAGCAGGTTCTCGACGACCGACATTTCCTTGAACAGGCGAATGTTCTGGAAGGTACGCGCCAGCCCTGCGCGGTTCACCAAGTGCGTGCCACCGAACATTTTGTAAAACAGCCGGCTGCCGAAGCGTTTTGGCGACGCGAAGTCGCCGGCGCGGAACTGCTCGCCGAGCAACTGGATGACGTTGGTCTTCTTGCCACGGGCGTTGAGTTCGATACGCCCGCCTGTGGCTTTGTAGAAGCCGGTCAGGCAGTTGAACACGGTGGTTTTGCCGGCGCCGTTAGGCCCGATCAGGGCGAAGATCGAGTTGCGACGCACCTCCAGGCTGACGTCGCTGAGGGCCTTGATGCCACCGAAGTGCATCATCAGGTTCTCGACGGAAAGAACGATTTCGTCGCTCATCACGCGCCCTCCACTTTAGCCAGCACGCCTTTGCGTGGTTGTACGCCGGTACGGCTGATACGGATCAGGCCGCGTGGGCGCCAAATCATCATCAGCACCATCAGGATGCCGAACAGCAACACGCGGTACTCGGCGAAGCTGCGCAGCATTTCAGGCGCAACGGTCAACACGAACGCGGCGATGACCACACCGACGGTCGAGCCCATGCCGCCGAGCACGACGATGGCGAGGATCAGCGCCGACTCGAAGAAGGTGAACGAGGTCGGGTTGACGAAGCCTTGATAGCTGGCGAAGAACACCCCCGCCAGACCTGCGGTCGAGGCACCGATGGTGAACGCCGAGAGCTTGACCAGCACGTGGTTCAGGCCCATGGAGCGGCAGGCGATTTCGTCTTCACGCAGGGCTTCCCACGCGCGGCCGACCGGCATGCGGGTCAGGCGGTGTTTGACGTACAGCACGGCCAGCACGACCAGGAACAGCACGGCATAGATGAAGATGAATTTCAGGTCCGGGTTGTATTCGAAGCCGAAGTACTCGTGGATCGGAATCCCGCCATCTTTGGCCCGACGCCCGAACTCCAGGCCGAAGAACGTCGGCGAGGGCACTGGCACTCCGTTCGGCCCGCCCGTGAACGACAGCCAGTTGTTCAGCACCAGGCGAATGATTTCACCGAAACCCAGGGTCACGATGGCCAGATAGTCGCCGTGCATGCGCAGGACCGGGAAGCCGAGGATGCAACCGGCGAACGCCGCCGCAATGGCCGCCAGCGGCAAGGCCGACCAGAAACCCAGGCCCAGGTACTGGTAACCCAGCGCCAGACCGTACGCGCCGATGGCGTAAAACGCCACGTAACCCAGGTCGAGCAGACCGGCCAGGCCGACCACGATGTTCAGGCCCAGGCCCAGCAACACGTAGATCAGGCCGAGGATGACAACGGTCAGCACGTACTTGTCGGCGAACACCGGAAAGATCACGGCGATCAGGATCATCAGCGGAATGATGAAACGAAGGCGGGTCTTGTAACCCGGTGGCAGCACATGCACACCAGAACCCGAGCTTTCGAAGCTCTGCGCGATAGCCTGACCTTTTGGCGTCTGCAGGAACAGGCTCATGAAGAAGCGTCCGACGACGACGACGCCAACCAGCGCGGCAACACGCCCCGGTTGCATGTTGAAGCCGTAGCCGTCGAGCACGATGCCGACAATGGGACCGAACACGATGAGCGCCAGCAGGCCGGCAACGACCGCGTCGATCAGGCTCTGTTTGATATCGATGGGTTTGACAGGAGCAGACATGGTTACACCTTCGCCACGAGTGGGCGACCCAGCAGGCCTTGAGGACGGAAGATCAGAATCACTACCAGCAGGCCGAAACTGAACACGTCTTTGTAGTCGGAGTTGATCAGACCGGAGAACTGCGACTCGGCAACCCCCAGGATCAACCCGCCGAGCATCGCGCCCGGCAACGAACCGATGCCGCCGAGTACCGCTGCGGTAAAGGCTTTGATCCCGATGACGAACCCGGCAAAGAAGTCGAAGGTGCCGTAGTTCAGGGTGATCAGCACGCCAGCCAGTGCCGCCATGGCTGCACCGATGACGAATACGTAGGAAATGATCCGGTCAGTGTTGATGCCCAGGATCGACGCCATCTTGCGGTCTTGTTGCGTGGCGCGGCACATGCGGCCCAGCTTGGTGTACTTGATGATGTAGGTCAGTACGCCCATGCCGATGAACGCGGCAATCAGGATGAAGATTTTGGTGTAGGTGATCTGAACGAAACCGCTGCCGACCTCGAAGCGCATGGCGCCTTCGAGCAGGGTTGGAACGCCTTGTTGGCGTGGGCCCTGGGCGATCTGTGCGTAGTTCTGCAGGATCAGGGAAATACCGATAGCACTGATCAGCGGTGCCAGACGGGTCGAGTTACGCAGCGGTTTGTAGGCCACGCGCTCGATGACGAAACCGTACACACCGGTCACCACGATGGTGAAGATCAGCGTGCCGAGAATCAGGAAAGGGAACGACTCGATACCGAAGAAGGACAGCACGGCCAGGCCGATCGCTGCGAGGTAGGCGGAGATCATGTAAACGTCGCCGTGGGCGAAGTTGATCATGCCGATGATGCCGTAAACCATCGTGTAACCGATGGCGATCAGGCCGTAGACCGAACCGAGGGTCAGGCCGTTGACCATTTGCTGCAGGAAAATACCATCCATCACGCACGCTCACGAACTTGAAAGGCCAACCTGGCGCGAACCGGCAATCTCCTCGTGAGAGATAGCGGGACGGGCACGATGGCAACAGAAGAAATCCGGCGCTGCCCGAGGGCAGCACCGATTACCGGACAGCGTCGTGTCGAGGTTCCAAGCCCGCGACACGCCGCTCCCGACTAGGAGCTCAACTCACTTCTGCTTTTCGAGCTGGTGATATTTGCCGTCTTTGTCCCACTGGTAAACCACGTAGTCGGAGACCTTCAGGTCGCCTTTGGTGTCCCAGGCTTTTTCGCCCATGACGGTTTTGACCGGGTGGGCTTTCAGGAACTTGGCAGCGTCTTCGCCTTTGTTCGACTTGGCGCCGTTGAAGCCAGCGGCCAGGGCCTGAACCGACGCGTAGGCGTACAGGGTGTAGCCTTCAGGCTCGTAACCGGACTTGCGGAACTGCTCAACCACGGCCTTGCTGTCTGGCAGCATGCGAGGGTCTGCGCCGAAGGTCATGTACACGCCGTCGACGTACTGAGCGCCGCCAGCAGTGGTCACCAGTTCGTCGGTCACAACGCCATCGTCGGACATGAACTTGACGTCTTTCAGGCCCTGTTCACGCAATTGGCGAACCAGAGGACCGGCTTCCGGATGCAGGCCACCGAAGTACACGACGTCAGCGCCAACGGAACGGATTTTGGTGACCAGGGCGCTGAAGTCCTTCTCGCCACGGGTCAGACCTTCTTCCAGCACAGGCTTCACGCCGCGAGCGGTCAGCTGTTTGGCGGTGGCGTCAGCCAGGCCTTTGCCGTAGGTGTCTTTGTCGTTGATGACGGCGACTTTCTTGCCTTTGAGCACGTCGACGATGTAATCGCCAGCGACGATGCCCTGCTGGTCGTCGCGGCCACACATACGGAACATGGCGGTCAGGCCGCGTTCGGTGACCTGCGGGTTAGTCGAACCCGGGGTGATCGCGATGATGCCGGCGTCGCCATAGACTTCCGAAGCGGGAATGGTCGAAGAGGAGCAGAAGTGACCGACCACACCGGCAACTTTTTCCTGCTCCATTTTGTTGGCGACCGCTACGGCCTGTTTTGGCTCGCACGCGTCGTCGCCCTGAACCAGAACGATTTTCTCCCCGTTGACACCGCCCGCAGCGTTGATCGCGTCAGCCGCTGCTTGAGCGCCTTTCATGTACTGCAAACCGAACGAGGCGTTAGCGCCGGTCATCGGGCCTGCAACGCCGATCTTGACGTCAGCCTGCGCAAAAGTAGCCGCACCCATTGCAGTAGCGACTGCGAGTGCCAGAAAGCCTTTCCTGTAAAACGTCTGCGACATGAGTTGGTGCTCCTAGGTTTTTTAATTAGCACTGCGACCACAGAGTTGCTGTGAGCAAGTGGCGTGCCATCGGTTTTTTATTCTGAAAAAAGTCGTCGTTTTGTTGTTATTCGACTGTTTCTGGCCCTTTTTTACTGGGCGTGCAACCGTCTAAACCGCGCAAGGTGCAACCCTGCGACTTTTAAAGAGCAACCCTCCCGAGTTAACCGCGCAACCACAGCGACCTGACCTGTACAACCCTGTTGTTACAGCCTGCGTCACCGAACTGCACACCGTCGGTGCGGGACCGCTACGGGACGCACCATTTCAGGTTAGTGGATGCGCGAAAAAGCGTCGTTTTATGACAGATATTTCGCCTCAGATCACAATTCTGAGGCACTGCCCCGCATGGTATAGCGAAAAGCCAGCCTCATATAAAGAGCTTCTTAAACCGATGGCCGAGAGCGGCTGCATGCTGGCGAAGGGAATCGGCAGAACAGACGCATCGCCGCTGCACAAATAATCCGCGAATGCTTTACCGACCACCGTGCCGGTGGTGTTGCCACGGCCGTTGTAACCGGTCACCGCGACCAGTCCTGGTGCAGGCTCGAACATGCGCAGGAGATGATCGGGCGTAAACGCGATGCAGCCGGTCCAGGTGCATTCCCAGTCGACCTTTTTCAGGTACGGAAAATAGTGCTGCTGAACACGGTCGGCCCACGCTTTCAGGAACCAGGTCGGTTTTTGATTGCCGTTACCCAGACTGCCCAGCAACAGGCGGCCATCGGCATCGCGGCGAATGCTGCTCAGCACCTGACGAGTGTCCCACGAGCCTTGGCCGCCGGGCAGGATTTGCTGCGCAGCGTCTTCGGTCAGCGGTGCCGAGGCGACCTGATAGTAATAACCGGGAAAGAAGTTGCGACGCAGGTCAGTCCATTCACCTTCGGTATAGGCGTTGGACGCAATCACCACTTGATCGGCGATGAGCGATCCGTGTTCGGTGATCACACACCAGCGCTGCCCCTGACGTTCCAGGCGCTTGACCGGCGAGTGGTCGAAACGCTGGCCGCCCAGACGGGACACGGCTTCTGCGAGGCCGCTGGTGTAGGCCATCGGGTTGATCGTGCCGGCACGATGGTCGAGCAAGGCGGCGGTGATTTCTTTCGTGCCGGTCGCTTCCTGACAGGCCTTGCCGGTGAGCAACTCAATCGGAGCGCCGCGCCGTTTCCATTGTTCTTCGCGGCTGCGAAGGTCAATTTCGCCCTTGGCGTTGTGCGCCATGTGCAGCGTGCCCTTGCGGGTCGCCTGGCAATCGATGCCGTACTTTTCGATCAGGCTGAACACCAGCGACGGCGCATTGCCGAGCATGGTGTTGAGCTGGCTGCCGACTTTTTCACCGAAACCCGCCTCGATCTCGTCAGGCGGAATCCACAGCCCGGCGTTGACCAGCCCAACGTTACGTCCCGAGCCACCCTGCCCGGTGCGATGAGCTTCGACGATGGCGACTGTCTTGCCCTGTTCGAGCAGATGAATCGCCGCCGACAACCCCGTGATGCCTGCGCCGATCACGCACACATCGGCGCTCACTTCCCCTTTCAACGCTGGCGCCTCAGGCCTCTGCGGCGTCAACGTTTCCCACAGACATTCTTCGCGTAGCGGCATCGCAAAACCTCGAAAAGAGACACGTCTACCGATCGTTCCCATGCGCCGCGTGGGAACGCAGTTCATGACGCTGCGCGTCATACAAAAACGGACGCAGAGCGTCCATCAACACATGCCCACGCAGAGCGTGGGCACGATCATTAACCATGTGCTGCAGGGCAATACTTGTAGGAGCGCGCTTGCCCGCGATTGCGGTGGTTCAGAGACGTTGACGCCTACTGACATTCCGCAATCGCGGGCAAGCGCGCTCCTACAACGGGCAGCACTTACCTTACTGGATCAATCGAAGGTAATACCCTGCGCCAGCGGCAACTCGCGGGAGTAGTTCACGGTTGCGGTCTGGCGACGCATGTAGCCTTTCCACGAATCCGAACCGGATTCACGACCACCACCGGTTTCCTTCTCGCCGCCGAACGCGCCGCCGATCTCTGCACCACTTGGGCCAATGTTGACGTTGGCGATGCCGCAGTCACTGCCCAGCGCGGAGATGAACTGCTCGGCTTCACGCACGTCGGTGGTGAAGATGCACGAAGACAGGCCTTGTGGCACGTCATTGTTCAGGCGCACGGCATCAGTGAATTCGTCATAACCGACCACGTACAGAATCGGCGCGAAGGTTTCGCTGCGCACGACGTCGCTTTGCTCTGGCATCTCTACGATGGCAGGCGAGACGTAATACGCGTTCGGGAATTTGTCTGCCAACTGGCGCTTGCCGCCGAACACCTTGCCGCCTTCGCTCAGAGCCTGTTCCAGCGCTTCCTGCATGTTTTCGTAGCTTTGCCTGTCGATCAGCGGACCCACCAGATTGCCTTCCAGCGGATGACCGATGCGGACCTTGGCGTAAGCCGCTTTCAGACGCTCGACGAACTCGGCCTTGACCGACGAATGCGCGATCAAGCGACGCAGCGTGGTGCAACGCTGACCCGCCGTGCCGACGGCGCTGAACAGGACGGCGCGCACGGCCAGGTCCAGGTCCGCGCTCGGGGTCAGGATCATGGCGTTGTTGCCGCCCAGTTCCAGGATGCTGCGAGCGAAACGGGCAGCAATCTTCGGCGCGACTTCCCGGCCCATGCGCGTGCTGCCGGTGGCGCTGATGAGCGCAACACGGGTGTCGTCCACCAGCGCTTCGCCGGCTTCACGACCACCGACCACGCACTGTGCCAGGAACTGCGGCGCATCAGAAAACTCAGCCGCAACGCGATCGAACAGCGCCTGGCAGGCCAGTGCGGTCAGTGGGGTCTTTTCGGACGGTTTCCAGATCACGGAGTTGCCGCACACCAGCGCCAGCGCGGTGTTCCATGACCAGACCGCGACCGGGAAATTGAACGCGCTGATCACGCCGACCACGCCCAGCGGATGCCAGGTTTCACGCATGTGATGACCCGGACGCTCGGAGGCGATGGTCAGGCCGTACATCTGACGGGACAGGCCGACCGCGAAGTCGCAGATGTCGATCATTTCCTGCACTTCACCCAAACCTTCCTGGGTGATCTTGCCGGCTTCCCAGGACACCAGTTCACCCAGATCGGCCTTGTGCTTGCGCAGGGCTTCACCGAACAGTCGAATCAGCTCACCGCGACGGGGGGCAGGCACCTTGCGCCAGGCATCGAACGCGTGCTCGGCGCGGGTGATGCGCTGCTCGACTTCGGCGGCACCTTCCCAACTCACCGAAGCGACCTGGCTACCATCGATCGGCGTGTGAACAGGCTTGTCGCCTTTCTGATAAAGGGCAGGGTCGACGCCGAGGCGGGATAGAAGGTCGTTAAGCATGATTTCTCCTGGATTCTGTTGAGCCGTAAACACGAATGCGCAATGGTGGAATTCTGTGCAGGCATGGGTCATCGCGTCAGGCTCTAGTAATAGCTGGACTCAGTCAGTCCAACAAACGACGTTTAAGCGAGATATCATTCCGTTTTTTCATGCTGACGCTTAACAGGCCTGAATATGCTGAACAAACGCCACCTGCCTTCCGTCACGGCACTGCAATGTTTCGAAGCGGTGACCCGGCACCTGAGTTTTACCCGCGCCGCCGAAGAGCTGAACCTCACCCAAAGTGCGGTCAGCAAGCAAGTGGCGCAACTCGAAGAACTCGTCCAGCACCTGTTGTTCAGGCGCGTGCGTCGACGCCTGCAACTGACGCCCGCCGGTGCGTTGTACCTGGCCGAAGTGCGCAAGGTGCTCACGCAGATGGAGATGTCCACGCACTTCCTGCGCTCCTACGGCGGCGAAACCGAGGTCCTGCGCGTGTCCACGCCGTCGACCTTCGGCGCACGCTGGCTGGTCCCACGCCTAAAAGGCTGGCGCCTGCGTCATCCGCACATACACCTGGACCTGGTCAACGAACAGGAAAGCGACGATCTGGCGCAGAACCGCTGCGACATGTCGTTCTATTTCGGTCAGGGCGCGCGCCCGGGTGCAGAAAGCGTGAAGCTGTTCAGCGAGGAACTGGTCCCTGTTTGCGCGCCGGGCAGCCTGCCCGACACGCCTTTCACCGACCCCACACAACTGGCCGACCTCGTGCTGCTGCAGAACGCCCATCGCCCGCAGGCCTGGCATGAATGGTTCGAGGATCAGGGTTATCAGACCGAACACAGCTACCACGGCCCGCGCTTCGAGACCTTTTACATGTGCATCCGTGCGGCACAGGTCGGCTGCGGCGTCGCGCTGCTGCCAAAGTTTCTGGTCGAGGAAGAGCTGGCAGACGACAAGCTGATCATTCCCTGGCCGCACGCGCTCCCCAGCCGCGACGCCTACTACCTGGCGTACCCGGAACATGCGGCCGAAGTGCCGAAGATTCGTGTATTCGTGGAGTGGATGCTGGAGCAGCTGGATCAGCCTACGCCGCAGTGAGGCCCCTCACCTGATACCTGTAGGCGCGCTTGCCCGCGATTGCGGTGTTCCAGTTGACTAATGCGTTGCAGACACTCCGCAATCGCGGGCAAGCGCGCTCCTACAGGTGATCGGGCCCCGCTGAAACATTTCTGCCCCAACCCGCTCTGCGCTGGCATTATGTCCATCATCGTCAATAACAGACCGGACGTAGTGGCCTGGAGCCAACACCAGGCGTTGCCACAAGGTTGTATGCGACACCGACTTGAATTCCATGGGCCGCACCCTGGCGGCCGCTGCTGGCTGGAGCGACACAATGAGTGAGAGCGCTTTCGCGGATCGCATCGTGCAGAACCTGCTCGATACCGACCTCTACAAGCTGAGCATGATGCAGGCTGTGCTGCACAACTACCCCAACGTCGACGTTGAATGGGAGTTTCGCTGCCGTAACAGCGAAGATTTGCGGCCTTATCTGAAGGAAATACGCCACCAGATCGAACAGCTCTGCGATCTGTCCCTGAGCGTTGAAGAAACCGGCTTTCTGGAACGCATCACCTTCATGAAGCCGGATTTTCTGCGCTTCCTCGGCCTGTTCCGCTTCAACCTGCGGTACGTGCAAACCAGCATCGAGAACGACGAGCTGACCATCCGCCTCGCCGGCCCATGGCTGCACGTAATCCTCTTCGAAGTGCCGATCCTTGCCATCGTCAGCGAAGTGCGCAATCGCTACCGCAACCCCAACACCCTGCTGGTTCAGGCGCGCGATCAGCTGTATCGCAAGTTCGACTGGCTGACGGCCTCTGCCACGCCCGATGAGCTGGCCGAACTCAAGGTGGCTGATTTCGGTACCCGTCGGCGCTTTTCCTTCGCCGTGCAGGAAGACGTGGTCTCGGTGCTGAAGAAAGACTTTCCCGGTCAGTTCGTCGGCACCAGCAATGTGCACCTGGCCCGCAAATTCGATCTTAAGCCACTCGGCACCATGGCCCACGAATGGATCATGGCGCATCAGCAACTGGGCCCGCGCCTGATCGACAGTCAGATCGCCGCGCTCGACTGCTGGGTGCGTGAATACCGCGGCCTGCTCGGCATCGCGCTGACCGACTGCATTACCACCGACGCCTTCCTCGGCGATTTCGACCTGTTCTTCGCCAAGCTCTTCGACGGTTTGCGCCATGACTCGGGCGATCCCGTGCAGTGGGCCGAGAAATGCATCAAGCACTACCAGAAGCTCGGCATTGATCCGATGACCAAAACCCTGGTGTTCTCCGACGGCCTGAACCTGCCCAAAGCGCTGGAAATATTTCGCGCACTGCGCGGTCGGATCAACGTCAGCTTCGGCATTGGCACCAACCTGACCGCCGATGTACCGGGCATCGAGCCGATGAGCATCGTGCTCAAGATGACCGCCTGTGCAGGCCAGCCTGTGGCGAAGATTTCCGATGAACCGGGCAAGACGCAGTGCAAAGATCCTGAATTCGTGTCTTACCTGCGTCACGTATTCAAGGTGCCAGCCTGACTCGAGCACCCATCGCACCCTTTTTCATGCCTATTTTTCTTCTTCTGCATAAGGAGTAAATCATGCAAGCCGTACAGCTCGAGATCGCCAAGGCGCTCAAGGTCCAGGCCCCATTCGCCAACCAGGGTGAACTGGAAGCCGAAGTCGCGCGCCGCGTTCAGTTCATCAAGGACTGCCTGCAGAACGCCCGCCTGAAAGTCCTGGTGCTGGGCATCAGTGGCGGCGTCGACTCGTTGACCGCGGGCCTGATGGCGCAGCGCGCCGTGAAGGAACTGCGTGAAAGCACGGGTGACACCGCCTATCAGTTCATCGCCGTGCGCCTGCCGTATCACGTTCAGCACGACGAGCACGAAGCCACTGCCTCGGTTGATTTCATCAACCCGGACGAGCGTCACACGGTGGACATCGCGCCCTCCGTCAAGGCGCTGGTGGAGCAGGTGAAAGCCTTCGAAGGCCAGTCCGATGCGGCCGTGGATTTTGTCAAAGGTAACGTCAAAGCGCGCACGCGCATGGTCGCGCAGTACACCATCGCTGGCGTTCGCGGCGGCTTGGTGATTGGCACCGACCACGCGGCGGAGGCAGTCATGGGCTTCTTCACCAAGTTCGGTGACGGCGCCTGCGACCTCGCGCCGCTGAGCGGTCTGGTGAAAAACCAGGTGCGCGCCATCGCCCGCCACTTCGGCGCGCCGGAGAACCTGGTCGAGAAAGTTCCGACTGCTGACCTCGAGGACCTGATGCCCGGCAAACCGGACGAAGCGTCCCACGGCGTGACCTATGCCGAGATCGATGCCTTCCTGCATGGCGAGCCGCTGCGTCAGGAAGCGTTCGACATCATCGTCAACACCTACCGCAAAACCCAGCACAAGCGCGACCTGCCTTACGCGCCGTAACGCTTCGCTTTTGTAGGCGCGCGCTTGGTCTGGGCGCGCGCCTATGTTGGATTGGCGGGGTGTCATGACAGCAGCCGAAATCCCCGTTCATTCTGAAACGGAATGAACCCGTCGTTTTTTTTCGCTTGATGGCGCTCGCCATCGAGGCTTACATAGCGTCCTGACCTTCTCGCCCAGAGCCGCTACCCATGACTGCTTTCCAAGGCCTCTTCTCTCTCGTCGCTTCTACCGTTGGCCAGCCCGCTGCTGACTGGCTCGAACACCGTGTGGAAGTCCCTCAGGCGCTGCACAGCTTCTCCTGGAGCGAGGACGCGATTCATCGTGTGTGGCTCGCCGAGGCGCTGAACCTGTGCCTGTTCCGCAAGCTGGTCGACGCGGTGCCGGACGGCCTTCGTTACGTGGATGAGCAACACGAGAGCGGCCGTAAAGTGGTGTTCGATCACGGCGCAATCCGCACCGTGGACTGGGTGCAGAACGGCGAGCTGCCACGGGGCCGTCTGGCGTTTTCCCGTCTGTTGGAGCCCTTGGGTTTCACCGATGTACGCACTTATCCGCTGACCAAACTGAACATGACCGGTTGGGGCTATCGCCAGATGGACCTGCCGGAAGACATCGCCCAGTTTTTCGTGTCCGAACTGCACCCCGGTCGCCTGAGCGAAGCGTTCCAGAACGCTGTCAGCCGCGTCGTTGGCTCAAGCCGCGATCCGCTGAGCCACGAAGACCTGAGCATCCTCAAGCGCCTGCAATTGACCCGTCATTGCAGCCTCGAAGAAGCCACTCGGCTGCTGCCGAGCCTGTATCGCGCCTTCGGCCGCCAACACGGTGTCGTGCGGGAAGACGATTACCGCCAGTTGCTCAGCGAAAGCGCTGAAATGGCCTGGATCGCCACCGAGGGCAACAGCTTCAACCACCTGACCGATCGGGTCGAGCACCTGGAAGCCACGGTTCAAGAACAGATTCGGCGCGAGCGACCGATGAAGGACAGCATTGAGGTATCGGGGTCAGGACGCGTCATGCAGACGGCCTACAAAGCCTGCACCGTGAGCCGCGACCTGCTGGATGCCGACGGTGTCGTCAGAACGCACACGGTGCCGGGATCGTTTGTCGAGTTCATTCAGCGCAAGATCGACCCGGACAACGGCAAGATCGACCTGAACTTCGACAGCAGCAACGCGCAGGGGATTTTCAAGATGACCGCGTCCTGAGTACGCGAAACCTCGTGTAGGAGCGCGCTTGCCCGCGATGCGTATTCAAATCCGACACATCTACGTAGCCGGATGCATCTATCGCGGGCAAGCGCGGCGAAAGCGGTGGGTCAATTGCATCGCTGCTGAATGACACACCGCATTCGTCCGAATGCGGCCCATACCCTCGTAACCTCGGACGTCTCTCACAGGTATTGCGTCTTCCCGAGAACGTGCGAGGGTTACTTCAGCGTGATAGCGCCCTTCATCATGCTGATGTGGCCCGGGAACGAGCAGAAGAAACCGTACTTCTCTGCCGGATCCAGCTTCGACACGTCGATCTTCAACGAATCGGTTTCGCCGGCGCCAATGATCTTGGTATGAGCGATGACGCGCGCATCCCCTTCTTTCAGATACTGCTTGTCGATACCAGCGGCCAGGCCGTCGGTGGCGATTGGCTGCATGTCAGCTTCTTTACTGATCACCAGGTTATGGCCCATGACGTTCTTCGGCAGGTTGCCGGAGTGCTTCAGGTTGACCGTGAATTCCTTGCAGCTCTTGTCGATCTCAATCGCTTTGGTGCTGAACGTCATCTGGTCGGTCGAATCGACCTCGACCGAGCATTCAGCCGCCAACAAATGCCCACTGGCCAGCGTCAGCAGGGATGCAGCAACAAGCTTGCGAATCATGATGAGTCTCCTGAATGGGGTTGCTCTTGGTTTTTTTGTATACAAAGAGTGCCCTAACTTTAAACAATTTATCAACAGCTTATTATGAAACATGTCTGGGTCGGCTCTATCAGGCCCATCGAGACAATCAAGCAGCGGACAATACACTGCCCTCCTAAGATGGCGCTGTCACTCATCAATTAGGACGATCTTCATGCAACTCAATAGCCTTTTTCGCAGTTTGCTTGCCGCCTATGCCTGCGGTTCCAGCGGCAATTACAGCAGCGCAGCCCAAGACTACAGCGATTACCGGCGCGCCTGATGCAGGGCCTGAACGCCTGAATTCTTGCCGTTGCGCGAGCGCGGACGAAGGCTGCGCGAAAAATACAACGCCGGGTAAGCGTCGTTCTCAGGCAGAATGACGGGACTTATCGCCTGCCTCGAGGATTGCCCATGGCCAAACCCAACTATTCCTTTGCCAAACGTCAACGCGATCTGGCTAAAGAGCAGAAGAAAGAAGAGAAAGCACAGCGCAAACAGGCCGAAAAGGCCGAAGCACTGGCTGGAGAAGATGAGGCTGTAGAAGGCGAGACTGCCGAGCAGCAGAGCGAAGAAAAGCCGGCTGAATGACCCGAATTGCGGTTCCCTGACCCGCAGAATCTGGGCAGGGGCAACATCCTGTAGGAGCGCGCTTGCCCGCGATGCGTATTCAAATCCGACACATCTACGTAGCCGGATGCATTTATCGCGGGCAAGCGCGCGCCTGCAATGCGCACAACGCCCGCCTACCCCGCAATCGGCATCACGGTCACCCGCACTTCGGGATCATGATTGCCGCCGCCCAGAATCACGCCGCGTAGCGGAGAAACATCGGAAAAGTCCCTCCCCCACGCCAGACTGATGTGCTCCAGCGCCGGCTGGATATTGTTGGTCGGATCGAAATCCACCCAACCCAGCACCGGGCAAAACACCGATACCCAGGCATGCGACGCATCCGCCCCAATCAGCCGGGGTTGGCCCGGCGGTGGCTGGGTCAGCAGATAACCGCTGACATAGCGCGCTGCCAGCCCACGTGAACGCAGACACGCGAGCATCAAGTGCGCGAAGTCCTGACAGACCCCACGCCGTGTCTCCAGCACCTCCACCAACGGCGTCGCCACTTGAGTCGCTTCGCCATCGAACGTGAACTCGTCGAAAATCTTTTCCATCAACGCCTGCGCGCACAACAGCATCGGCCTGCCTGCCGGGAAGCAGCTGGCCGAAAAATCGACGAACGACTGCTTCAAATGCACGTACGGCGATTCAAAGCGATAGCGGCACGCATCGAGAATGTCCGGGGACATCTTCGACGCGCTGTAAGTGAGCGTGCTGCGGGTGTGATCCCACGCAGCCGACTGCTGGAAATCCAGTACGGGACGCTCCAGCACTTCGATGCGCAAACGCGCATTGACCTGTAATTCGTCATGCGGGCGCTCGAACGCCAGGCGCGTCAGCGGGTTGCCGAACACGTCCAGTTCGTCGCGGCGGCTGGTGGGCGTCGGGCTGATCACAAGATGCTGTTCCAGGCAACGCTGCCAAGGACTGCGTCGCGGCCACAAATGCGCGAGTTGCTGCGCCAGCGAAACCGGGCTGTCGTACTTGTAATGGGTGTCGTGAAGGATCTGGTAATGAGCGCTGTTCATCAGACGGACACCGTGCGCTGGCTGACATCATCGACATGAGCAAAATGGCGCAAGGCCAGGCGGTCAGACACCTGACCGCTGACCTCGCCGATGCCGTGCAGTAAATCCGCCAGCCCATGCAACGCAGCCTTGACGCTGCTTTCCCCGAACAGACCGTCCTCCAGGCACCCCAGATCGAACGTGGCCAAGCGTTGGGTCAGCGCTGCCAGACTGCGATCCTGCGGTGCGCCGAAATCTTCGTTCAAACGCTTCACCGAACGGGTCACCAGCTTGAGCTGGAACAGGACCGCGTGCGGGTTCTGGTCATCGAGCAGCAGCAAGTCGAGCACCGGGATCAACTGCGGCAACGCCAGATAACGTGAACGGTAGGTAATGCTGCTGTTGCCCAGCTCCAGCACCCAGTCCAGCGCGTCCTGATCGAACACCGCATCGCTGCGCAGGAACGCTGCCAGACTCGTGCTGAGGAACTGCAGGCGCTCGATACGCCGACCAATCATCAGGAAACGCCAGCCTTCGTCACGCGTCATGTCGTCGAGGGCGAAGCCTGACAGCGCCGCCAGAGACATCACCAGTCGGTTGAGGAAATCCAGCAGTTCGCCGAAGTCAGGGTCATCGGTTTCAAGGTTGGTGGCTTCGCGCTGCAATTCCACCAGCGCCTGCCAGTTCTCGCGGGACAACTTGCCGCGCACCTGCGACGCCGCCCACTGCAAACGTTGCAGGTTGGAACGCAGGCTGAACGGCCAATCGTCACCGAGCAGCGCGGCGAGCAAGCGTTGATGCAACGCAGAGCCCTCCTCGTCCTCTTCATCCACGCGGGGAACCAGATTCAAGCGTTCGCCCAGCTCGATAGCGGCCTGCAGCGCCAGTGGATCATCGCCGTCGACATAGCGCGCCAGCATGATCCGCAGCAAACGCGCGCTGTCGTCGCAACGTTCGCAGTAACGACCGAACCAGAACAGGTTTTCCACCACCCGCGACGGCAAGTAGGGGTCGCGGCGAATCAGGTCGTGCACGCCCAACGAACGACGGCCTTTCCAAGGTTCGCTGCCCAGCGTGCGTTCGCCGAGAATCCAGGTGTCCTTGCTGGCACCGCCGCGTTGCATCGACACCACGTCGGCGTCAGCATCGGCCGCCACGCGGGTCAGGCCACCTGGCAGGACGCGGTAGCCGTCCTCGGTCGCGACGGCATACACCCGCATGCCGATCGCGCGAGGCTGCAACTGCCCTTCCTCGCCCTGCCAGACCGGCGCTTGGGACAGTTGCGCCAGCTCTTGGGCCACGTACGCATAGGGCCGGGCCTGCATGCGCGCGGCCAACGCCTGGCGCTGCTCGTCATTAAGGTCGCGTCCAAAAACGGGCGCGAAGCTCTGGGACGGGAACGCCGGTTTGATCAGCAGCTCAGGCATCTTCTCCAGTGCCTGGGCCAGGACAGGCGGTTCGCCGCACCACCAGGTCGCCACAGACGGCAGAATCAGCTCTTCACCAAACAGGTGCTCATTGATCTTCGGCAAAAAACCCAGCAAGCCGGGCGATTCCAGTACGCCACTGCCCAGCGCGTTGGCGACCAGAACGCGCCCCTGACGCACGGCTTCCAGCAAGCCCGGCACACCGAGCGCTGAATCGGTACGCAGCTCCAGCGGGTCGCAGAAATCATCGTCCAGACGCCGCATGATGGCGTGGACGCGGCGCAGGCCGCTGAGTGTTTTCAGGTACACCGTGGCATCACGCACGGTCAGGTCACTGCCTTCGACCAGTGGATAACCTAACTGGCCTGCGAGATAGAGGTGTTCAAAGTAACTTTCGTTGAATCGTCCCGGCGTCAGCAATACCACCAGTGGCACTTCGTTGCTGCTGGGTGCCTGACGTGTCAGGGTTTCCTGCAACGAACGGAAAAAGCCCGACAGGTGCTGCACTTCCAGATCGCGGTACAGCTCCGGAAAGGCCCGGGACACGATCAAGCGGCTTTCCAGGGCGTAACCGGCACCTGACGGCGCCTGGGTCCGGTCCGCCGTGACCCACCAGCGACCGTCCGGCGTGCGCGCAAGGTCGACTGCATACACATGCAGGAAAGTCCCTTCCGGTGGCGTCACGCCTTGGCACGGCCAGAGAAAATTGTTGTGACCAAAGACCAGTTCGGCCGGCAGCAATCCCTCGGCAATCAGGTCCTGCGGACCGTAGAGGTCAGCCAGCACCGCATTGAGCAGACGGGCGCGCTGAGCGATGCCGGCCGCAACCTGCTGCCATTCCTCGACCGGAATCAGATGCGGCAGCAAGTCCAGCTCCCACGGGCGATCGGCGCCCTTGGGATCGGCATAGACGTTGTAGGTGACACCGTTTTCCTGAATCTGCCGGGCCAGCAGCGCTTGGCGCTGAATCAGTTGCGCGGGCGTGCTGCGCTGCAGATGCTCGTAGAAGCGCAGCCAGTGCGGCCGGACTTCGCCACTGGCGTCGAGCATCTCGTGATAAGTCGCCGCACTCAGCGGATATTGGTCAAGCAGGTCGGGCATGGAAGGCTCGGCAGACAGCTATAGGGCTTGATTACGCAGGGGTTAGATTAGCGCAGACAACATGACACGCAGTGGCTTGCTTCCCTGCGGCCGCTTTCGGGGTCGTATTGCCTGACGCATGACGTCAGGCAATGTGTCCGGGCCTTACCGATGCAGACGCATGTCCAGCGTCATCGGCATTTCATCGTTGATGGTGAGTGCAGGAACGTCTAGCTTGCCCGGGCTGTGGCCGAGGCGGAAAAACCGCGACAGGCGCCGGCTTTCGGCTTCGTTGGCGTTCACCGGCAGGGTTTCGTAGTTGCGACCACCAGGATGCGCGACATGATACTCGCAGCCACCCAGTGAGCGCTGCATCCAGGTATCCAGAATGTCGAACACCAGCGGCGCGTGAACCGGAATCGTCGGTTGCAACGCGTTGAACGGCTGCCAGGCGCGATATCGAACGCCCGCGACGAACTCGCCAACACGCCCCGTCGGTTGCAACGGCACCGGAATGCCGTTGCACGTCAGCACATAGCGTTGCGGCGGCAATCCCGTGACCTTGAGCTGCAGACGCTCCAACGACGAATCCACGTAGCGAACCGCACCGCCCGCTGCACCTTCTTCACCCAGCACATGCCAGGGTTCCAGCGCCTGACGCAGTTCCAGTTCGATGCCACTGACCGCGTAATCACCGACCTTCGGGAAGCGAAACTCCAGATGCGCCGCGAACCACTCGGCACGCAGCGGATAACCCGCGCCATTGAGGTCGACGATGACGTCGGCGAAGTCCTGCTCAATGAAGTGCGGCAACATGAAACGGTCGTGCAGTTCGGTGCCCCAGCGGGCGAGTTTGGGCGGTGCATAGGGTTCACGCCAGAATCGCGCGACCAGCGCACGGAGCAATAACTGCTGCGCCAGGCTCATGCGAGCATGAGGCGGCATTTCGAACGCACGCAGCTCCAGCAGCCCCAGACGGCCTGTCGCGCCATCGGGCGAGTACAGCTTGTCGATGCAGAACTCGGCGCGGTGGGTGTTGCCCGTGACGTCGATCAGCAAGTTACGCAACAGACGGTCGACCAGCCAAGGCGCGCACGCTTCACCGGGTGCAGGCATTTGCGAAAAGGCGATTTCCAGCTCGTACAGGGAGTCGTTGCGCGCTTCGTCGACGCGTGGCGCCTGGGACGTCGGACCGATGAACAGCCCGGAAAAGAGGTACGACAGCGATGGGTGGTTGTGCCAATAGCTGAGCAGACTGCGCAGCAGATCGGGCCGCCGCAGGAACGGAGAGTCGCCGGGCGTGGCGCCACCGAGCACAAAGTGGTTGCCGCCTCCGGTGCCGGTATGGCGTCCGTCGATCATGAATTTTTCAGTGGTCAATCGGGTCAGGCGCGCCTGCTCGTAGAGGAACTCGGTGCGCTCGACCAGTTCGTCCCAGCTGGACGACGGCTGCACGTTGACTTCGATGACGCCGGGGTCCGGCGTAATGCGGAAATTGGCCAGACGGGGATCGCTGGGCGGCTCGTAGCCTTCCAGGAGGACCGGGCAGTGCAGTTCCTCAGCGGTTGATTCGATCGCAGCGACCAGCTCAAGGTAGGCCTCAAGTGACTGCAAAGGCGGCATGAAGAGGTACAATCTGCCGCCGCGCACTTCGGCACCCAGCGCGGTGCGCGTCAGCCAATCGGCCGATTCGTCGACGGCAGGCGCCCGCTCAGCACCCGGATTCTCCTGTTCGGTCAAACCGTCCAGCTTGGCCTGAACCTCGTCACGGTCCGGCAGATCAGGGAAATCCTGATTGTGGTCGGTCGGGTGGATGTACGGATATTCGGCAGCCTTGACCCACGGCTGCGACGCCAGCGGCAATCGATAACCGAGCGGGGAGTCCCCCGGCACCAGGCGGCAATGCTCGTCACGCAGGTACCAGCGACCGCTCTGCCAGCGATCATCGGCCGCGGTACGCGCCAGTGGCAGAACATGGCCGATGACCTTGTCCAACCCTTGCGAGAACACTTTGCTCAGCCGCGCCCGCTCAAGCTCGTCACCCAGGCGCGAGTCTTCGGCCGTGACGTTCTTGGGCAGCGCACCTTCGCGCCACAGGTAATAGAAGTTGTCTTCATAAGCGGGAAATACATAGCGCGCCGGCAGCTTCAGCCGCTCGGCAACACTGCGCAGAAAACGCCCCGCCGTCTCGCTGTCGGTGCCGTAATCTTCGTTCTCATCGGCGATCAGCGCATTGTTGCGCCACACCGGTTCACCATCTCGACGCCAGAAGCAGTTCAGCGACCAGCGTGGCAACTGCTCGCCCGGGTACCATTTGCCCTGACCGAAATGCACGATGCCCTGCGGCGCGTAATGCGTGCGCATACGCTGGAACAGTTCGGCGGAGAGCTCACGCTTCTTCGGCCCCAGTGCAGCGGTATTCCACTCGCCACCGTCACGGTCATCGATGGACACGAAGGTGGGTTCGCCCCCCATCGTCAGACGTACGTCATGCGCAAGCAGATCGGTGTCGATCTGTCGGCCCAAGGCCTGAATCTCAAGCCACTGGGCTTCGGTATAGGGCTTGGTGACGCGTGGCGCCTCCCAGATCCGTTCCACCGACATCTCGTGACTGAACTCGGTTTCGCACGGCTCGACCAGGCCACTGATCGGCGCTGCAGAAGACGGCTCCGGGCTGCACGCCAGCGGAATGTGCCCTTCACCGGCAAAGAGCCCGGACGTGGCGTCCAGACCCACCCAGCCTGCGCCCGGCAGATACACCTCACACCAGGCGTGCAGGTCAGTGAAATCAACGTCTGTGCCAGACGGACCGTCGAGGGCCTCGACATCGGCTTTGAGCTGAATCAGATAGCCGGACACGAACCGCGCCGCCAGTCCCAGATGACGCAGCAGCTGCACCAGCAGCCAGGCCGAGTCGCGACAGGAACCCGAGGCGTTTTCAAGGGTAAATTCCGGCGTCTGGATGCCCGGTTCCATGCGGATCAGGTAACCGATATCGCTGGCCAGACGCTGGTTGAGGTTCACCAGAAAGTCGATGGCCGGGATCGGCGTGCGGTCAATGCTGTCCAGATACGCCTGAAACCTGGGCGTCAACGGCAGCTTTTCCAGATAGGGCAGCAGCTCGTGGTGCTCTTCCTTCGCATACGTGAAGGGGATCTTCTCGGCGTAGGGCTCGAGGAAGAAATCGAACGGGTTGAACACCGCCATCTCGGCGACCAGATCGACTTCGATCCGCAGCTCATCGGTCTTTTCCGGAAACACCAACCGCGCCAGGTAATTACCTTGCGGGTCTTGTTGCCAGTTAATGAAGTGATTCTCAGGCAGGACTTTAAGCGAATAGGACAACACACGCGTGCGGCTATGAGCCGCCGGACGCAAGCGCACAATCTGCGGACCCAGTTCTACCGCGCGTTCGTAGCGGTAATGAGTGACGTGGTGCAAGGCAATGTGAATCGACACGGCGTGCCTCCTGCGAGCCTGGACGGTAGCGGAACCGCGCAAGACTTATGCCATCCAGGCAAGTCCGGCGCCTTCGGCGTTGAGGGTGCTCGCTCAGCTAAGCACAGCACCAAAATTGCGCCAGCTTCGGCGGATGGTGCAAGGGTCGCACGGAAATGAGGCGGAGACTGAAGTCTTTTTTGCTTCCGCGTCGGCAGGGTAGGAAAGCTACTCTCGGGCTTCCATTTTGTACATCAAACGCATATGCCTTAGCGCTGCAATAAATAGCATGATAAAAATGGTGTACATCGTTATCCCCAACCAAAATCCAGCAGGGTCTTCGCTTAGGGTATGACGTGTAAAAGGTTGGCCTCTACCACCGAGCAATATGTAGCCGCTCGCGAAACCGTCATAGATCTGGTAACCCATCCCACCGATAAGTAGAAGTACGACCAATGCTCCTATCGGGTATGTGATCTTGTTCCTGGCCTGCCTTTGTCGAGCTGCGGCCTCCGTTGCTTGATCCCTTAGCCTATTGTTTGCCGCTATGTCTTTCCTTGAGTGCCTACCTTTGGGTGGCTCAATTCCCCGGGCTGCCTTTTTAGCCTCACCGGAATTGTTGTCAACTTGTTTCCTCATGAACAACTCCTATCAACTGCTTCGCGCTTTTTAAAGCAAGCCCTCTTAGGCGCCCACCTGCACTTGCAACTTACCGATCGACAACCTTACCGGACTCCGTATTTCCGTTCTGCTCAAGTCGAGGACACAACATCTACAGCGTTTTTTGACGTCGCATTTTATTGCCCTCAAGCCAAAGGACCATTCGACGATATTTTCCAGAATTCAAGCAATAAAGGCCGCTCAAAGGACAGATCAGCGCGAGACAAGACAAAGCAATCGGAGGCGAGTAACTTATAGCAGCGAGCGATACGACGAAAAAGAACACAAAAATTCCTACCATACCCGTAACCCATCCTGCCCTCCCTCGTGCAATCATAAAACAGAACAACGTCTGAAAAGTTCCAAACAGAATAGACAGAGCGCAAAAAAACTTGGCTTGATCGAGAAACGCTAAATCAGCCCAATACGTAACCATTACAAGAAATAAACTAAAAGCGCATGAGGCCACTCCTAGATAGAACGAGCACATAAAAACGCCAAAATGCTTGCGGCGAAATTCTAGACCATCCTTCCAACCAAACATTCACCTACTCCTCATAAAGCCCAATAGCCAGAGGCTGTAGATTTCCAGACCTGAAACTTCCCCAAACTGCCAACATGGCAGCTGCCAAGTCCTTTCGCTGGATTCGCAGTTGCTGACGTATTTCGGAGTTAGTAATTCGCCCAGACAGATGAGTCGCTTGCATTCGGTACTGATGGAGCTCTATTGTCAAATTCAGCCTTTCCCTAGGTGATAGCCCCTTGAGGACGCTATTAAGAGACTTGCCAGTTGCCGCTCGTGTAGCCAGTACAAATCGGACGGTCACATATATCGAAGCCCCAGCGCCAGCGAGCGTAATTCGATCAAGCATCAAGTTCATGTCTTCAAACCAAGCTTGTGAATCCAACTCATCCAACTTGCTTGGAGCGAATATCTCGCCGACAATGCGCCCTGCGCCTACAATGCACTGAGCTGTGCCGGCGACTGCAGATGACAGCGCTACTACCGAAACAAAAACACTTGCCCCAGCCGTCACTGGTGCTGCCAGTCCGCCACCAAAAAAAACGCTCCAACTCAAATAAGCACCGGAACATGCGATTGCGGCCCCGATTGCCTCAGCTACTATCTTAGACTCACGTGGATTATGCTCTAACTCACGAGCAAATTCCTGAACCGCCATAAACCTTGGCACTTCACGCAGAATGACCCGCTTAACCGATATACTGCAAATCGCCTGAAACTCCCTCAGCGTCACGACATTGAAATCGCTATCGATGTAAACGACACCGGCCCCAACGATAGCCGGATCGGCATCGATGACGCGGAATAGCTGCTTGAGATCAATAGCGTTTTCAATGCGATCCCTCGCCTGACTGCGCGCGACTGAAAAACCATCCCGAAGTGATAGCCTGCTCATCTTTTTTCCTTCGTTGAATGAGAGCGAACGAGAATAGGCATCCAAAACCGCAGACGATGTAGGAAGTTTTTCTTTATCTCGTATGAACGATCCTGATCTGCTCTTAGCGTATTGCTCTTGGGAGCCGAGTGAGAAAAGGTGCGCGACGACAACTCGTCGACGACTATTTTTCAGGGAGTGTTCATGGCTATCGATATGTTTTTGAAGTTGGGCGACGTCAAGGGTGAGTCGATGGACAGCGTCCACAAGGATGAAATCGACATTCATTCGATGCAGTGGGGGATGGCGCAATCGGGCTCAATGCACCAGGGAGGCGGTGGTGGCGCGGGCAAGGTGAGCATGCAGAACCTGAGCTAGAGGAAGTCTCTGGACAAGGCTTCGCCTAACTTGATGATGGCCTGTTCCAGCGGAAAACATTATCCAGAAGCCACTCTGACGGTGCGCAAGGCCGGTGGCAGCGCACCCGTCGAATACATGATCATCACCCTCAAGGAAGTGATGGTGGCGTCCTATCAAACGGACGCGGGAAACAGTGACGAAACACTCAAAGAGGACATCACCCTTAACTTCGGCAAGGTCGAAGTCGCCTATCAGCCACAGAAGGCCGATGGCAGCAAAGACGGCGGCCCGGTCAAGTTCGGCTGGAACATCCGCGAAAACGTAAAGATGTAAAAACAAAAACGCCAGCTCGAAAGCTGGCGTTTTTTGGGGCGGTATCGCTTAGCGCGGGAACACCGGCTGACGCGATGGCTTCTTGCCGCCTTTACCGCCTTTGGCTGCATCGGCACGCTCCTTGGCGGCCTGTTTGTTGCGAGCCGCTGCGGCAGCCTTAGCCTCTTCGCGTTTGTCCCACGGCTTGCTGCCGTCGCTGCCACGTTGCGGCAGGCCGGTATGCTGGGTCAGGATCTTCGTGGTTTTGGCCACCTTATGACTGCCAGCCGGCGTCGAATTCTTGCGACGGGCGCTCTGGTAGCTGTCGGTTTCCGGTTGATGCAGCGGGATCAGCTGGTTTTTACCCGGACCGATCAGATCGGCACGGCCCATACGCTCCAGCGCCTCACGCAGCATCGGCCAGCCTTTCGGATCGTGATAACGCAGGAACGCCTTGTGCAGACGGCGTTGCTCTTCGCTCTTGACGATGGTCACCGAGTCGCTCTTGTACGTGACCTTGCGCAGCGGGTTCTTGCCGGAGTGATACATGGCGGTCGCGCTGGCCATCGGTGACGGGTAGAACGCCTGCACTTGGTCGGCCCGGAAACCGTTGCCCTTGAGCCACAGCGCCAGATTCATCATGTCTTCATCGGTGGTGCCGGGGTGAGCGGCGATGAAGTAAGGGATCAGGTACTGCTCTTTACCGGCCTCTTTCGAATACTTCTCGAACATGCGCTTGAACTTGTCATAGCTGCCAATGCCCGGCTTCATCATTTGGTTGAGCGGACCTTCCTCGGTGTGTTCCGGGGCGATCTTCAGGTAACCACCGACGTGGTGCGTCACCAGCTCTTTCACGTACTCCGGCGATTCGACTGCGAGGTCATAACGCAGGCCGGAAGCAATCAGGATTTTCTTCACACCCGGCAGTTCGCGAGCGCTGCGGTACAGCTGAATCAGCGCCGAGTGATCGGTGTTCAGGTTCGGGCAGATGCCCGGGAACACACACGACGGCTTGCGGCACGCGGATTCGATTTCCGGGCTTTTGCAGGCGATGCGGTACATGTTCGCGGTCGGCCCGCCGAGGTCGGAAATCACGCCGGTGAAGCCCGGAACCTTGTCACGGATTTCTTCGATTTCACGGATGATCGAGTCGTGGGAACGGTTCTGGATGATCCGGCCTTCGTGCTCGGTGATGGAGCAGAACGTACAGCCGCCGAAGCAGCCACGCATGATGTTCACCGAGAAACGGATCATGTCGTAGGCGGGAATCTTTTCCTTGCCGTACACAGGGTGCGGGACGCGCGCGTACGGCATGCCGAACACGTAGTCCATTTCTTCGGTGGTCATTGGAATCGGCGGCGGGTTAAACCAGACATCGACTTCACCATGCTTCTGGACCAGCGCACGGGCGTTGCCCGGGTTGGTTTCCAAATGCAGCACGCGGTTGGCGTGGGCATACAGCACAGGGTCGTTGCGCACCTTTTCCATGGACGGCAGACGGATGACCGTCTTGTCGCGGGTCATGCGCGGGCTCGCCAGGATCTGCACGACCTTGGCTTCGTTCGGGTCTTCTACCGGGCCTTTTTCCTGCTCGATGGCACAGGCTTCGGTGTCCTGAGTGTTGACGTACGGGTTGATGATCTTGTCGACCTTGCCCGGACGGTCGATACGCGTGGAATCGACTTCGTACCAACCTTGCGGTGTGTCACGACGAATGAACGCCGTGCCGCGCACATCGGTGATGCTTTCGATGGTTTCGCCACAGGACAGGCGGTTGGCCACTTCGACGATCGCGCGCTCGGCGTTGCCGTACAGCAGGATATCGGCGCTGGCGTCGATCAGAATCGAGTTGCGAACCTTGTCCTGCCAGTAGTCGTAGTGCGCAATGCGGCGCAGCGAAGCTTCGATGCCCCCCAAAACGATCGGCACGTTCTTGTAGGCTTCCTTGCAGCGCTGGCTGTAAACCAGGCTCGCGCGATCCGGACGCTTACCCGCCATGCCGCCTGGTGTATACGCGTCATCGGAACGGATTTTCTTGTCCGCGGTGTAGCGGTTGATCATCGAGTCCATGTTGCCGGCCGCGACGCCGAAAAACAGATTCGGCTCGCCGAGCTTCATGAAGTCGTCTTTGGATCTCCAGTCTGGCTGGGCAATGATCCCGACGCGGAAGCCTTGCGACTCCAGCAGCCGGCCAATGATCGCCATGCCAAACGACGGGTGATCGACGTACGCATCACCGGTCACGATGATGATGTCGCAGGAATCCCAGCCAAGCTGATCCATTTCTTCCCGGCTCATTGGCAGGAAAGGCGCTGGCCCGAAACATTCGGCCCAGTACTTCGGATAGTCAAATAACGGCTTGGCTGCTTGCATGTCAGGACCTACGTGTTTGCACGTTGGAAAAATCGCGGGCGCGGAATATAGCACAAATTTTGATCAAATCCGACTGTAACGCTCAGCTTAATTGAAGCCATCCATCGCCGTACCTGCCAAGCCCCTATCTGCGTCGGGCAGCCGCCAGCAGGCCTTGCTCAATATTTCTCTTGCCCGTCAAAGGCATCTCTGATTAACCGCAAATAAGCACCTTTTATGCGTGTCGACGGCCGCATCCCTGAAAACAACAAGAGAACGAACGATGATCAGACGCCCTATCACCCTTGGTTTCACAGCACTGGCCTGGGGCATCGCCCTCAATGCCTCTGCCGAAGGTTTCGTGCATCCCGGAATATTGCTCGACGCAAAGAGATTGGACTTCGTGCGAAACGCCATTCATGAACAGCGCTCGCCCTGGAAGGAAGCCTATCTTGCGATGATGACCGATCCGCTGGCAGCGCTTGATTATCAGCCAAGTCCTTGGTCAACCGTGGAATGTGGCCCGTTTTCAAAACCTGACAAAGGCTGCGAAGAGGAAGTGCGAGACGCTCAAGCGGCGTACACCCAAGCCTTGGCGTGGTCTTACAGTGGTGAAGATCGGTATGCCGAAAACGCGATCACGATCATGAACGCTTGGGCGGCCACACTGCAACACGGCCACACAAACTCAAACGCCCCCTTACAGGCCGCGTGGTCGGCTCAACTATGGACGCGGGCGGCAGAAATCATCCGCCACCGCAGTCAAAAGTGGGCGCAGGCAGATGTTGAGCGCTTCTCGCACATGCTGCGCACGCAATATCTGCCCGACATCCAGCGCGGTGAAGCGCAACGTATTGGGGTTTGTCACTACGGCAACTGGCAGGCCAGCGGAATCGAGGCGCAGATCAACATTGGCATCTTTCTGGATGACCGTGCGATGTATGACAAAGCGGTGGCCCAGTGGCGGAAGCGGTTGCCAGCGTTTGTTTATCAAGAAGCCGATGGCCCACTGCCTGTCGTACCGCCGGATTGCGCCAAGACCGATGAGCAACTGATTGCGTACTGGGAAGGCCAAAAAACGTTCGTCGACGGCCACGCGCAGGAAACCTGCAGGGACCTTGAGCACACCGCCTATGGGTTGGCAGCATTTATCAACGTGGCCGAAACCGCTTATGTTCAAGGCCTGGACTTATACGGCGCCGAATCAAAACGCCTACGTGACAGCATGGAGTTTCATGCCCGAGCAAAAAATGAAGGTGCCACGCCACCATGGTTATGCGGCGGCAAGCTGGTCGGGGATCTGAACGGAACATTTGAGGTGGCCTACAACCATTACGTCAACCGACAGAGCTTTAAATTGCCCGAGACCCAGCTTTGGCTGATCCAGCGGCGTCCGGCCAAAGGCTATTTTCATTACCTGTGGGAGACCCTGACGCACGCCGACACCGGCGCCTGATGCTCCCCGATACTCAGTCGGCCTTACTCGTCGTCGTCGAAGTTGTAGCTCCCCGGCGCGAGGTTCTCGAAGCGGGTGTATTTACCGATGAACGCCAGACGAATGAAGCCGATCGGGCCGTTACGCTGCTTGCCGATGATGATTTCCGCGATGCCCTTGTGCTCGGTTTCCGGGTGGTACACCTCGTCCCGGTACACGAACATGATGACGTCGGCGTCCTGCTCGATCGCTCCGGATTCCCGCAAGTCGGAGTTGACCGGGCGTTTGTTGGGGCGTTGTTCCAGGGAACGGTTGAGCTGCGACAACGCAACCACAGGGCAGTTGAATTCCTTGGCCAGCGCTTTCAGGGATCGGGAGATCTCGGAAATTTCGTTGGTCCGGTTGTCACCGCTTGAGCCCGGAATCTGCATCAACTGCAGGTAGTCGATCATGATCAAGCCGACGTCACCGTGCTCACGCACCAGACGACGGGTACGCGCGCGCATTTCGGAAGGGCTGATGCCGGCCGTGTCATCGATGAACAGTTTGCGGTCGTTGAGCAGGTTGACCGCCGAGGTCAGGCGCGGCCAGTCATCATCGTCCAGCTGACCTGAACGGACCTTGGTCTGATCGATACGACCGAGCGACGACAACATACGCATGATCAGCGATTCACCTGGCATCTCCAGCGAGAACACCAGTACCGCCTTCTCGCTGCGCAGAACCGCGTTTTCGACCAGGTTCATCGCGAAAGTGGTCTTACCCATCGACGGACGGCCCGCGACGATGATCAAGTCGGAGGGCTGCAGACCGCTGGTCTTTTCGTCCAGGTCGGTATAACCGGTGGAGAGACCGGTGATCCCCTCACCGAGATTGAAGAGCGTGTCGATGCGGTCGATGGCCTTCGTCAACAGGTCGTTGACGCCCACCGGCCCACCGGTCTTCGGGCGCGCTTCTGCGATCTGGAAGATCTGCCGTTCGGCTTCGTCGAGGATCTCTTCGGCGGTTCGTCCTTCAGGATTGAACGCGCTGTCGGCGATTTCGTTACTGATACCGATCAACTGCCGCAGGGTCGCGCGCTGACGCACGATCTGGGCGTAGGCCTTGATGTTGGCGACCGACGGAATGTTTTTCGCCAGCTCCGACAGATAGCCCAGACCGCCTACTTGAGAAGTCTGACCCTCTTTGTCCAGTTGCTCGGACAGGGTCACGACGTCAATCGGCATGTTCTGATCAGCCAGCTTGGCGATGGCGCGGAAGATCAGACGGTGGTCGTGACGATAGAAATCGCCGTCCGAGACCTGATCCAGCACACGCTCCCAGGCCTGGTTGTCCAGCATCAGACCACCGAGTACGGCCTGCTCGGCCTCGATGGAATGCGGCGGCACCTTCAGGGCAGCGGTTTGCAGGTCGTATTGCTCGGGAGCGGAAATGTCGTTCATGGCCACACGGAATAAGGGGTTTGAAACAGGATACTCAGAAATGACAAAGGGCACGACCCGATAAACAGGAACGCGCCCCTCGTTGACCTGCTGACGAACACGTCGTCAACCGGTCGGACTCCAGCGCCGAAGCACCGGAATCAAGCAGCTTAAGCAGCCACCACAACTACGCGAACGGTAGCTTCAACATCGCTGTGCAGGTGCACGGCAACATCGTATTCGCCAACGTTACGGATGGTGCCGTTCGGCAGACGAACTTCAGCTTTGGCCACTTCAACGCCAGAGGCGGTCAGTGCGTCAGCGATGTCGTGAGTACCGATCGAACCAAACAGCTTGCCTTCGTCACCAGCAGTGGCAGTGATAGTCACTTCCAGCTCAGCCAGTTGAGCAGCGCGAGTTTCAGCAGAAGCTTTCTTCTCGGCAGCGGCTTTTTCCAGCTCAGCGCGACGCTCTTCAAACGCAGCCAGGTTGGCAGCGGTTGCAGCGGTGGCTTTGCCGAAAGGCAGCAGGTAGTTACGGCCGTAACCAGCCTTAACGTTTACTTTATCGCCCAGGTTGCCCAGGTTGGCGATTTTTTCCAGCAGGATGAGTTCCATTTGGTAATAACCTCTTAACTTTAACCTTCACCGTTCGCAGAACCGTTATCGGCATCTTTCGACGCCAGACGGCCGCGAAAATCAATCAGGCTGTCGACAATGGCAAACACCACCAGCAACGGATAAATCAGCTGCATGAACAGCAACAACGTGACGTACAACCCCACCAGCCAGAACCGTGTCAGGCGCTTTGCAGCCACCAGACCGTGAATCAGGGCCAGCCCCGCGAACATGAGCGGTACGCTGCACAACGGTGTCAACATCGCCAGTTGCGGACCGAAATTCGGCGCAACCAACATGCACACCAGCAGCACCAGCATCGGTGCCCGCGGGAGCCTCAAGCTGCGAAATTCGCGCCCGAAACCACCCGGGTTATACAACAGCGCCTGCCAGTACCGCCCAAGAATCAGGCAGACCACGCTGACGATCTGCAACACCGCTGCTATCAGGCCGTTGAGGACCGGCGTAATCAATGCTCCCAGACGCGCTCGCTCTTCTACCGACATCTGTTGGTAGACATCACCGAAGACGTGAGGAAGGAGTTTCTGCAACTCCCCCGCCATGGCTTCGATGGGCTCGCGGAAAACCGCCCCCAGAATTACCGAGTACAACAATCCAGCCGCTACGCTGACCAGCAGCACACGGACCCAGGACTCGCTGGCGCGCAATAAAGCGGCCAATCCCCATGACCCCAGCAACACCATCAGGGTGCGAGGATCACCGAAATACCACCAGACCAAAGCCGGCAGCAGAGCCCAGGCGAGTACGCCCGAAGCGCCACTCAACCCGCGTCGCAGGAGCACAAGGCAACCTGCGGCAGCACTCAACCAGAACAACAGCGGCAACGCCGCACATCCCACCACTACGAGAGTGGCCTGCACGCGGCCGCGCATGATGAATTCAGCCATGGCGCGCATGCGATCTATCCCTTACTGCGTTTTTGTCGACTAAACCTGGTCTCAGCGGCCGTGGCTGTCGGTGTAGGCCAGCAGGGCCAGGAAGCGGGCGCGCTTGATAGCGGTAGCCAGCTGACGCTGATAACGAGCTTTGGTACCGGTAATGCGGCTAGGAACGATCTTGCCGGTTTCGGATACGTAGGCTTTCAGGGTGTTGAGATCTTTGTAATCGATCTCCTTCACATTTTCAGCTGTGAAGCGGCAGAATTTACGACGACGGAAGAAACGTGCCATGTAATAGGCTCCTCAAAAGGTCCGTGGATTACTCGTCAGCGTTATCGCTGTTGTCGCTGTCATCACTGTCAACGCCTTCAGCGTCGGAGTGCTCAGGACGGTCGCGACGCTCACGGCGCTCACTGCGGTTCTCTTCAGCCTTGAGCATTTCGGACTGGCCGGTAACGGCTTCGTCGCGACGGATGACAAGGTTACGGATCACGGCATCGTTGTAACGGAAGTTGTCTTCCAGCTCGGCCAGGGCCTTGCCAGTGCACTCAACGTTCAGCATCACGTAGTGAGCCTTGTGAACATTGTTGATTGCGTAGGCCAGTTGACGACGGCCCCAATCTTCCAGACGGTGGATCTTGCCGCCGTCTTCTTCGATCAGCTTGGTGTAACGCTCAACCATGCCGCCGACTTGCTCGCTCTGGTCCGGGTGAACCAGAAAGATGATTTCGTAATGACGCATGAATGCTCCTTACGGGTTGTAGCCTGCCGCCAAAGCGGTCAGACAAGGAGTGAATAACACTGGTTTATCTTGCACAGGGACAGGCACATGCGCGCCTGCCATGACAGCAAGGGGCGCAATTGTAGAGAAGGGCCAGAGTCGGCGCAAGGAAATTGGTGATTATTTGAGCAGCGCAGTTGTAACACGCAATCCGGAGGGAATACGGGCCTGTGGGCGCGAATTCATCCGCGAGACCGTTGCACAGACGACACACACCTCATCGACTGAAATACCGCATCACGAATGAATTTGTTCCCACGGGGACTGAGTCCGGCTTACTTTTTGGCGGCTGCTTTCACGCTGCGCTGGCGCATGGCTTCGAACAGGCACACACCGGTAGCGACCGAAACATTGAGGCTGCTGACGCTGCCCGCCATCGGCAGGCGGACCAGGTAATCGCAGTGCTCACGGGTCAGGCGACGCATACCCTTGCCTTCCGCGCCCATGATCAGGATGGTCGGTCCGGTCAAGTCCTGCTGATACAGCTCTTGCTCCGCCTCGCCAGCCGTGCCAACCACCCAAAGGCCACGCTGCTGGAGTTTTTCCAGTGTGCGCGCAAGGTTGGTCACCGCCACCAACGGGATCACTTCGGCAGCGCCACACGCCACCTTCCGAACGGTAGGGGTCAGCGTTGCGGATTTGTCCTTCGGCACAATCACGGCGAGCGCACCCGCTGCATCGGCGGTACGCAGGCAGGCACCAAGGTTATGCGGATCCGTCACACCGTCGAGCACGAGAATCAAGGGCGCGCCTTCGGTACGGTCGAGCAACTCGTCGAGCATCGCCTCGCCCCAGACCTGGCTCGGACTGACGTCCGCCACCACGCCCTGATGCACGCCCTCTACCCACGCGTCCATTTCACGACGCTCGGCCTGACCGACCGATACGCGATTCTGTGCAGCCAGATCGATCAACACCTGAACGCGCGGATCGCTACGCCCTTCTGCCAACCAGATCTGCTTGACCCGTTTCGGGTGATGCCGCAACAGCGCTTCTACGGCGTGAACGCCGTAGATTTTTTCCAACGAACTCATGACTTCGCCTTAGGTTTACGCACTCCGCCGCTCTTGGCAGCTGGAGCCGAGCCCGACTTCGACGGGCCCTTACGGTGTTTACTTGTTTTGCCGGATTTGCTTTCAGGCGCCGTATCACTGCGAGACGACGTTCCCGACGTCGCCTTGCTACCGCCCTTCGCTTCCGCCAACAAGGCTTTCTTCATCTCGCGACTTTTGCGGACTTCGGCGTTCTTGGCGGCCGCGTCGCTTGGGCGATACGCCTCCACGACAGGCTCTTTCGACGCGCTGCGACGGCTTGGTCGTGCGGCCGACGCCTTTTCTTTCTCTTTCTCTTTCTCTTTCCCGGCAGGAGCAGGCTCGGCGGCCTTGCGCTTACGACCGATCGGCGCGCTGGTGGTTTTTTCAGACATCTCGAAGTCGATCTTGCGCTCGTCCAGATCGACGCGCATGACCCGCACTTCCACGGTGTCACCCAGACGGAAGCTGCGCCCGGTGCGCTCGCCCGCCAGACGGTGATGGACCGGATCGAAATGGTAGTAATCGCCCGGCAGCGCGGTGACGTGAACCAGACCTTCGACGTAAATATCGGTCAGCTCGACGAACAGGCCAAAACCGGTCACGGCGGTAATCACACCAGGGAACGATTCGCCTACGCGGTCTTTCATGAACTCGCACTTGAGCCAGTTCGTGACGTCGCGGGTTGCCTCATCGGCACGGCGCTCGCTCATGGAGCACTGCTCGCCCAGTTGCTCCAGCACGGCTTCGTCGTACGGATAAATACGCGCCTTCGGAATCGACGCAGCGCCAGCACGGCGAACATGCGGCGTGTCCTGCTTGGAGCGGATCACGCTGCGAATGGCGCGGTGGGTCAGCAAGTCCGGGTAACGGCGGATCGGCGAGGTGAAATGCGTATACGCCTCGTAGTTCAGACCGAAGTGGCCGTTGTTGTCAGAGCTGTATACCGCCTGGCTCAGAGAACGCAGCATGACGGTCTGGATCAGGTGGTAATCCGGACGATCCTTGATGGTTTCCAGCAGCGCCTGATAATCCTTCGGCGTCGGACCGTCTTTACCCTTGTGCAGGGAAAGCCCCAACTCACCCAGGAAGGCGCGCAGCTTTTCCAGACGCTCCGGCGGCGGACCGTCGTGAACACGGTACAGCGCAGGAATCTCGTGTTTCTTGAGGAATTCAGCGGTGGCCACGTTGGCAGCCAGCATGCACTCTTCGATCAATTTGTGAGCATCGTTACGCGTCGTCGGGCGGATTTCCGCGATTTTGCGCTCAGAGCCGAAGATGATCCGCGTTTCCTGGGTTTCGAAATCGATCGCACCGCGCACATGACGGGCGCCCAGCAATACCTTGTACAGCGCGTACAGCTGCTTGAGGTGCGGGACCACATCGCCATATTCGCCGCGAAGCTGTTTGGCTTCTGCGGTTTTCGGGTGCTCCAGAATCGAGCTGACCTTGTTGTAGGTCAAGCGGGCGTGGGAATGGATGACGGCTTCGTAGAATACGTAGTCGGTCATCTCGCCGGTTTTGGAGATGGTCATCTCGCACACCATCGCCAGACGGTCGACGAGCGGATTCAGCGAACACAGGCCGTTGGACAACTGCTCAGGCAGCATCGGCACGACACGCTCAGGGAAATACACCGAGTTGCCTCGCACCTGAGACTCGGCGTCCAGCGCCGAACCGATCTTCACATAGCTGGAGACGTCGGCAATGGCCACGTAAAGCTTCCAGCCACCGGAGAACAAGCGCAGCTTACCGGGCTTGGCTTCGCAGAAAACCGCGTCATCGAAGTCGCGCGCATCTTCGCCGTCGATCGTGACGAACGGCAGATGGCGTAAATCGACGCGATGCTCCTTGTCTTTCTCTTCCACTTCCGGCTTGAGCTTGGCGGCTTCTTTGAGCACTGCCTCAGGCCAGACGTGAGGAATATCGTAGGTGCGCAGCGCGACATCGATTTCCATGCCCGGCGCCATGTAGTTGCCTACGACCTCGACCACGTCACCTTGCGGCTGGAAGCGCGGCGTCGGCCAGTGGGTGATTTTCACCTCGACGAACTGGCCGACCTTGGCGCTCGCGTTGCGACCTGGCGTGACCAGCACTTCCTGCTGGATCTTTGGATTGTCCGGCACTACGAAGCCGATGCCACTTTCTTCGAAATAGCGTCCGACGACCGTTTCATGGGCGCGGGAAACGACTTCGACGATGACTCCTTCACGACGACCGCGACGGTCCAGACCGGAAACACGAGCCAGTGCGCGGTCGCCATCGAACACCAGACGCATCTGCGCAGGGCTCATGAACAAGTCGTCCGAGCCGTCGTCCGGCACCAGAAAGCCAAAACCGTCGCGATGGCCGCTGATGCGCCCGAGGATCAGATCGAGCTTGTCCACCGGCGCATAGGTGCCCCGGCGGGTGTAGATCAGCTGAGCATCACGCTCCATCGCGCGCAAGCGGCGGCGAAGGGCTTCGATCTGATCTTCAGTCGTCAGACCGAACTCTTCCACCAGCTCCTCGCGGGCAGCGGGCGAGCCACGGTCGGAGAGGTGCGCCAGAATCAGCTCACGGCTAGGGATGGGGTTTTCGTATTTTTCCGCTTCACGAGCGGCCTCGGGATCGAGGGACTGCCAATCGGCCATTGGAATGAGTTCACCTTATCTGTATGCAATTAGTTTGGCATATACCAGATTGAAACGCGAAGACAGCGTTTGCTGTCGCTTTTCGCTATTTCAAAAAAAATTTCTCAACAGGGGTTTACAGCCTCGAATGTCATCCGTAAGATGCGCCCCACAACGACGGCACTGCCACGTTGTAGTTGAAATCAAACGGCTTTTTGAAAAATTAGTCCAACGAAATCAACGAATTGCCCAGATGGTGAAATTGGTAGACACGCCAGCTTCAGGTGCTGGTGACCTTACGGTCGTGGAAGTTCGAGTCTTCTTCTGGGCACCAATTCAACGAAACCGAGCCACGTGCTCGGTTTTGTGCTTTCTGGGGTTTGAAAATCAACCACCCCACAAAACAGATCTGAGCGTAGATCACTTCCTTCTCCCTATCGAACGCCCACTGCGTCTGCATCCCGCTGAAGATTTCTCACGCCCCTCACAAAATCGCAAATTTGTGTTGCATTGAAATGAAAAATCTAATTAAATCAGCGCCATGCCCAGGTGGTGAAATTGGTAGACACGCCAGCTTCAGGTGCTGGTGACCTTACGGTCGTGGAAGTTCGAGTCTTCTCCTGGGCACCAAACAAAACAAAACCGAGCCAAGTGCTCGGTTTTGTGCTTTTCGGGGATTGGAATTTTCGGACCCGAAGCCCGCCTCACCTGCAGAGCAGGCTTGCTCGCGACAGCCCTACATCAGTGCGCGCAGCATTGCCTGATGCGTTGTGATCGCGAGCAAGCTCACCCCTGCAAAGGGTCAATCAAAGCGTATCAAGCCCGGAACTGCCCCAGGCTTGCCTTCAACTGCGCCGCAAGCTTGTCCAGTGTCTTGCCACTTGCCGTCGTTTCAACGACCGCCTGCGCAGCCTTTTCGGCTTGTGCATGGATATTCTCCACACGCCCTCTCACAGCCTGCGCACCCTTGGCTTGATGCTCAGCCGCGCGTGTCGCCAATCCAATGGCTGCATGAACCTGCTCAACCGACACCTGCACGGTTTGCTGAAGGCGCGCGCTGTCACGCAAGACCGCAAGCCCCTCCTTGGCCTGACGCCCTGCCAGACCGATCGTCGCGACTGCCTCCTTCGCCCCGGACTGCAACTTGGCGATGTGCTCCTGAATATCACCTGTGGAACTTTGCGTCTTGCTCGCCAGCGCCCGCACCTCATCAGCGACCACCGCAAAACCACGGCCGGTCTCGCCTGCGCGCGCCGCCTCAATGGCGGCGTTGAGCGCCAAGAGGTTGGTCTGCTCGGCGATGCCGTGAATCACCTCCAGCACCACCTCAATCTGCTGGCTCTGCTGCGCCAAACGCTCGATAACCTGCGAGCCGGCCTCAACCTGTCCGGCCAACGCCTCGATCAAACCACCGACCTGATTCGAAGTACGGGTGTTTTCATCGGTCGCCTGACGAATATCGACCACCTGCTGCAGCGCTGCTTGCATAGCATGGCTCTCGGCCTGCGCTTCGTCAGCCATTTGCGCCAACGCCTGAAGACTGGCGGCCACCTCATCGCGCTGCAATTCTGCGGCCGCATCGGCACCGGCATTGCGCTTGCTCATGGCGCCGATCTCGACACCGGTCTGCTGCGCAACGTCTCCCGCCTCACGAACGATCGGCTGCAGCTTGTCCACGAACCGGTTCACCGCCGCGGCCATATCGCCGATTTCGTCGTTACTGTTGAGTTTGACGCGCTTGGTCAGGTCACCCTCGCCCGCTGCCAGATCGTCCAGCGCGCGATTGAGCAATTGCAAGCGCAGAACCACGCGACGACCCAGCACCACGGCCAGCACCAGCAATACGGCAAGACCCACCAACGCCAGGCCTACGCCGATTCTCCAACGCAGCGTGGCCGCAGCATCCTGAACAGTGGTGCTGGTATTGGTGGCCATCGCCGACGCTGCTGTCTGCGCCGTCGTCAGACGGGAACGCAGAGCACTGGAACTCTCAGCGGCCGCGCCGCCCAGACTCTCTGAGACAAGCTGCTCGCCGCTGCCAATCAGTGCAGTGAAACGCTTGTCCAGCGCCATCAGATTTTCTTCGACGGTGGCGGTCGACACGCCCATGCGCACCTTGCCGATTTCCACACCGTTAGGGCTGATCGACGCTTCGACGTAATAAACCGAAGGGTCTTTCTGCGCGGCATTGAGGACCTTGTCCATTGCCCGCTCACCCTCGCCCTTGGCGAGCAGCGACTTAATCGACTCGTTGTCACGATTCAGATAACGGGTCAGATGCTCACCCTGCGCATCGTCGTAAACCACGAACAACACATTGGGATTGCGCTGCGCACGGCGCGCGAATTCCGACAGCGTCGGGGTGTCGCCGTCCCACATGGCGCGCGGGGCAACTGCCGCGAGAAGCTCAGCCATATCGGTAGCCGAGTCCTTCAGGTCTTTTTCCAGCGTGGCGCGCAGTTGCTTTTGTTCATCCTTCAGACGGGCGGACAAACCGGCGCTCAGACGTTGACGGGTATGTTGAGAAAGGCTGTCGAGGCTGGACGTTACGTCACGGCTCGCCTGCTCCAGTTCTCCCGACAAGTGTTGCGAATCTACACCCAGCCGTGCGGCGAGGTCAGCTTCCAGCGCAGTCACGGTGCTCCGGGTAAGGGCGACCGCCACCAGGACCTGCACCAAAAGGGCAATGCCAAGCGCAATGAATACGGGGCGCAGCAAGCGGCTGCGAAGAAGCGAAAGGACGGCTGACACAGGAGATTCCCCCACAACAAACGCCATTAAAATGATGGCATCTTTTCTGGCGGTATTTACAGCAAGTGTTGTGCCGACATTGCGAGGACGATCAAGCAGGCAAAACAAAGGGCCGCCTGAGCGACCCTTTGTTTTTATTTCAACGACTTATCAAGCGAACGGGTGACGCAGAACGATGGTCTCGTTGCGATCAGGGCCCGTCGAAATAATGTCGATCGGCGCACCGACCAGCTTTTCCAGACGAGCGATATATGCGCGCGCGTTTGCTGGCAGCTCTTCAAGGGTCTTGGCGCCCAAGGTCGACTCGGTCCAGCCAGGCATTTGCTCGTAAACAGGCTCAAGGCCGATGTAGCTGTCAGCATCGGTCGGCGCGTCGATGACTGCGCCGTCTGCGTTCTTGTAGCCTACGCAGATGTTGATGGTTTCAAGACCGTCAAGCACGTCCAGCTTGGTCAGGCAAATGCCCGAGATGCTGTTGACGTCGATGGCGCGACGCAGGATGACAGCATCGAACCAGCCGCAACGACGGGCACGGCCGGTCGTCGCGCCGAACTCATGACCGCGCTTGGCCAGGAATGCACCCACGTCGTCGAACAGCTCGGTCGGGAACGGACCCGAACCCACACGCGTGGTGTAGGCCTTGGTGATACCCAGGATGTAGTCCAGGAACATCGGGCCGACACCCGAACCGGTGGCAATGCCGCCAGCGGTCGTGTTGGAGCTGGTGACGTAAGGGTAGGTCCCGTGGTCGATGTCCAGCAGCGAACCCTGTGCGCCTTCGAACATGATGTCTTTGCCAGCGCGACGCATTTCGTGCAGCGCAGCGGTGACGTCGAGCATCATTGGCTTGAGCAGCTCAGCGTATTCCATGCACTCGTCGAGTGTTTTCTGGAAGTCGATTGCCGGCTCTTTGTAGTAATTCACCAGAACGAAGTTGTGGTAATCCAGCAACTCGCCCAGCTTGGCGGCGAAACGCTCACGGTGGAACAGGTCACCGATGCGCAGGCCACGACGCGCAACCTTGTCTTCGTAAGCCGGGCCGATGCCACGACCGGTTGTACCGATCTTGTGCTCGCCACGGGCTTTTTCACGCGCCTGGTCCAGCGCAACGTGGTACGACAGGATCAGCGGGCAGGACGGGCTGATGCGCAGACGCTCGCGCACCGGAATACCCTTCTCTTCCAGCTTGGTGATTTCACGCATGAGTGCGTCAGGCGCCACGACCACGCCGTTGCCGATCAGGCACTGAACGCCTTCGCGCAGTACGCCGGACGGAATCAGGTGCAGAACGGTTTTCTCGCCATCGATCACCAGGGTGTGACCGGCGTTGTGGCCGCCTTGATAGCGAACTACCGCGGTAGCATGTTCGGTCAGCAGATCAACGATCTTGCCTTTGCCCTCATCACCCCACTGGGTGCCCAGGACTACGACATTCTTACCCATAACACTTGTCCTCATTCACGCAAACTGGGTGCCGGCTGCAGCCGACTGGAAAACTCAAGAGGCCAGCGGCAGTACCTGCCAAAGCTCGCCATGCTGAATCAATTGCCGATCGCAATCGGCTTCTTTCGCCGCCGAGACCGACTGGCCTGGCAACGCCTGAACCACGCGCTCACCTTCGCTGCGCAGCTGGCAGACTTTCTGCCAGAGTGCCGCATCGGTGCTGTCAGGCATCCAGATACCGCCAGACGGTAGCTCGATCTGCGCCTGCCCCAGCGTGACCAGGGTTTTCAAATCGGTGGAGAAGCCCGTTGCCGGACGTGCGCGACCAAAGTCAGCACCGATGTCATCGTAGCGACCACCCTGGGCGATCGATTGGCCGACACCCGGCACGAACACCGCGAACACCACACCCGTATGGTAGTGATAGCCGCGCAACTCACCGAGGTCGAAATACAACGGTAGATCAGGGAAACGCGCCGACAGCCGCTCGGCGATTTCCAGCAAGTCATCCAGCGCCTCGATAACCGGTGCTGGCGCCTTGGCGAGACGATCACGGGCCGCGGTCAATACTTCGCGGCCACCACACAGATCGACCAGCGCACGCAGCATGGCTGCCAGGTCCGCCGGCAGGTTTTCGGTCAAAGCGATGACTTCGTCGATTGCCTTGCGCTGCAATGCATCAAACAGTTGTTGCTCGACCTCACCGGACAAACCGGCCGCACGGGCCAGGCCACGGTAAATGCCGACATGCCCCAGATCCATATGGACGTCAGGCACATCTGCCAGTTTCAGCATAGCCAGCATCAGGCTGATGACTTCGACATCGCTGCTTGGACTGGCATCGCCGTACAACTCGGCACCGAGCTGAATCGGGCTGCGCGAGGAGGACAGTGCGCGTGGCTGAGCGTGCAGGACGCTGCCGGCGTAGCACAGACGGCTCGGGCCTTCGCGGCGCAGGGTATGCGCGTCGATGCGGGCGACCTGCGGCGTGATGTCCGCGCGGAAACCCATCTGCCGACCTGATTGCGGATCGACCACTTTGAAGGTGCGCAGATCCAGATCCTGGCCAGCGCCTGTGAGCAGTGATTCAAGGTATTCGATGTGTGGGGTGACGACGAACTCATAGCCCCAGCTCTGAAACAGATCCAACACCTGACGACGCGCCACTTCTATGCGCGCAGCTTCCGGCGGCAGTACTTCTTCGATGCCATCCGGCAGCAGCCAGCGGTCAACCGTTGCCATTACGCCTTTCCCCTATGATCCGGGCGGCCAACCCTTGGGCAAGCCTTGAGTGAAGCAGACAGCGTTGAGCCCGACGAACGTGTCCAGGAACGTTAATTCCAGAACGAGACGCGCCGCAGATTTGCCAACACTGTCCTCGAAAAAACTGCCGCGCACGAAACACGCCACGGCCAATCAATCGTGTAGACGCAAAAAAGCCGGGAATTTCCCGGCTGCCGCATCATACACACGTTTTCGCGTGCGATCACCCCGCCGGACAGTTTTGCCGCCCGGCGGAGGTCTCAATTGCGGTTGACGATCACGGTTTGGCTTTATTCAGATAGCGGAAGAATTCGCTGCCTGGATCCAGCACCATCACGTCACTTTTGTTGGCGAAGCTTTCACGGTAGGCGCGCAGGCTGCGATAGAACGCATAGAACTCCTGGTCCTGGCCGTAGGCCTTGGAATAGATCGCGGCGGCTTGTGCATCACCGTCACCACGCGCTTCCTCGGACTCACGATACGCCTCAGCCAGCAGCACGCGGCGTTGACGATCAGCATCGGCACGAATGCCTTCTGCCAGCTCGTTACCCTTGGCGCGATGCTCGCGTGCCTCACGTTCACGCTCGGTGCTCATACGCTCGAACACGCTGCGGTTCACTTCCTTCGGCAGGTCGATCGCCTTGACGCGAACGTCGATGACTTCGATGCCCAGTTCTTTCTCGGCCATCTTGTTCAGCGACGCCGTGATGTCAGCCATCAGCGCATCACGCTCACCCGACACGGCTTCGTGCAGGGTGCGCTTACCGAACTGGTCACGCAGACCCGATTCAAGACGACGCGACAGACGTTCGTCGGCGATCTGCTTCAGACCCGATGTCGCGGTGTAGAAACGCTCAGCGTCCTTCACGCGCCACTTGGCGTAGGCATCGACCATGACGGCTTTCTTTTCCAGCGTCAGGAAACGCTGAGTCGGCGCATCCAGGGTCAACAGGCGACCGTCGAACTTGCGCACCTGGTTCACGTACGGAACCTTGACGTGCAGACCCGGTGGAACATCAGCCTGAACCACGCGACCGAATTGCAAGAGCACGGCACGCTCGGTCTGAGCAACGATGTAGAAGCTGTTCCACGCCACAACAGCCAGAACGACACAGACAATCAGGGCAACCAGAGATTTATTGCTCATCAGCGAGTCTCCCTAGTGCGCGTGTCGCGTTGCTGTTGCATGTCCGCAGCCCGAGAGCCCGGATCGACGACAGTGGTCGCCGCGCCGCTTGCAGACGATGCCGAACCGCTACGGCTGCCTTCGATCATTTTGTCCAATGGTAGATAGAGCAAGTTGTTCTGACCCTTGTCGCCGGTCACGAGTACCTTGCTGGTGTTGCTGAAGACTTCTTGCATGGTGTCCAGGTACAGACGCTCGCGGGTAACCTCGGGTGCCTTGCGGTACTCGGCGACCAGCTTGGTAAAGCGATCCGCCTCACCCTTGGCACGAGAAACCACTTCGTCACGGTAACCGTTGGCATCTTCGACGATACGCTGGGCCTGACCACGGGCTTCCGGAATCACACCGTTAGCATAGGTTTCGGCCTGGTTGCGCGAACGCTGCTCGTCTTCACGGGCACGGATCACGTCATCAAACGCTTCCTGAACTTCACGCGGCGCAGCAGCGCTCTGTACGTTCACCTGGGTCACGGTGATGCCGGTGCGATAGGTGTCGAGGAAACGCTGAAGGCGCTCCTTGATCTCGCTCGCCATCAACTCGCGACCTTCGGTCAGCACCTGGTCCATGGCAGTCGAACCGACCACATGGCGCAATGCGCTTTCGGTAGCGTGTTGCAGACTGACTTCAGGCTGATCGACGCTGAGCACGAAATCCTGCAGGTTGGTGATCTTGTACTGCACGGTCAACGGCACCTCGACGATGTTTTCGTCTTCGGTGAGCATTTGCCCTTGCTTGCTGTACGCACGTTCACGCGTCACGTTCTCGAGGTACTTGCGGTCAAAGGGCGGGAAATAGATATTCAGACCCGGCCCGACCGTTTCATAGTACTTACCAAAACGCAGCACCACGGCTTGCTCTTGCTCGTCTACCACGTAGATCGCGTTGTAGAGCCAGATTGCGAGCAGCACGACCAGGCCGATGCCGAGCAGGCCAAGACCGCCGCCCTTGCCCGAACCGCCGCCACTGCCGCCGCCATCACCACTGCGTTTCTTACCACCACCGAACAACCCATTCAGGCTTTCCTGCAGCTTTCGGAAGGCCTCGTCGAGATCTGGTGGCCCCTTGCGGTCGCCGCCCTTGCGCTTACCACCCCAAGGATCCTGATTATTCGAGTTGCCACCCGGCTCATTCCAAGCCATAGCGCTCTCCATCTGATAAAGCAAAGACGCGCCCGCGGCGCGCCGACCAATGCTACAGAATGCCTGTCAAAGCAGCACAACCGCTTTTTCAGGCTTTTATTGCAAAGTGTGTTGCTCGATGAATTCCAGCGGCTGCAGTCCTTCGCGACTCACCAGGCGATTGAATTCAACTCGGGGTAAACGTACAGCCAACAGGCTTTGACCTTCGTCGTCATGCTCTTCGCTCTGCACCGCACCCAATTGGAAAAACTGGGCGCGCAGCCGGGCGAAGCGTTGTGACAGACACAAAGTGCCAACAAACAGATCATTCCCCAACAGCTCGGCAATGGCTTGCTTGAGCAAGTCCAGACCGCGACCATCACGAGCAGATACCCAGACCCGCTGCGGCTTGCCATCGGCATCGCGTTGAATCTGAGGCTCAACCCCCTCGAGCAAATCGAGTTTGTTATAGACCTCCAGCATCGGCAAGTCCTGGGCACCGATCTCGCCCAGCACCACCATCACTTGCTCGATCTGCTCCATGCGATCGGGCTCGTGAGCGTCGATGACATGCAGCAGCAGGTCCGAGTTGCTCGATTCTTCGAGCGTAGCCCGAAAGGCCTCGACCAGCTTGTGCGGAAGGTGACGAATGAAGCCCACGGTGTCGGCCAGGACGATCGGCCCCAGGTCGTTGAGCTCAAGACGGCGCAACGTCGGGTCGAGCGTTGCGAACAACTGGTCAGCAGCGTAGACGTCGGAATCGGTCACCGCATTGAAGAGTGTCGATTTACCGGCGTTGGTGTAGCCCACGATGGACACCGTGGGGATGTCGGCGCGTGAACGACCGCGACGAGCCTGGTCGCGCTGACTGCGGACTTTTTCGAGACGGCCCTTGATCTGGCGCAGGCGGACCCGCAACAGACGACGGTCCGTTTCCAGCTGGGTTTCACCCGGACCACGCAGGCCGATACCACCGCCCTGACGCTCAAGGTGAGTCCAGCCACGAACCAGACGCGTGCTCATGTGCTCGAGCTGGGCCAGCTCGACCTGCAACTTGCCTTCATGAGTGCGCGCCCGCTGGGCGAAAATGTCGAGAATCAAGCCCGTACGGTCAAGCACGCGACACTCGAAAACTCTTTCAAGGTTGCGTTCCTGACTGGGTGTAAGGACGTGATTGAAAATGACGATATCCGATTTCTCGGCTTTGACCAGGTCCCGTAGCTCTTCGACCTTGCCGCTGCCTACCAGATATTTGGCCGTTGGCCGATGCCGTGGCACGTTGATAAACGCGACGATATCGGCACCAGCCGAAAGAGCCAGCTCCCGGAACTCCTGCGGATCTTCGCGCGCCTCAGGGTCCTGACCATCCAAATGAACGAGGATTGCCCGCTCACCACCACCGTGGCGCTCAAAGAACAAAGCAGACTCCTATCAAGCGTTACCTGGCTCTGCGTCAGCCTGGTCGGATTCGGTTGCGCTAGGCAGACGAATAGGACGAACCGGAACGACGGTGGAGATGGCGTGCTTGTAAACCATTTGGCTGACAGTGTTCTTCAGCAAAATAACGAACTGGTCAAAGGACTCGATCGTGCCTTGCAGCTTGATACCGTTTACCAGATAGATCGAAACCCCAACCTTTTCTTTACGCAAAGTGTTCAGGTAAGGGTCTTGTAGCGAATGCCCTTTTGACATGTGCCGCACTCCTTTAAGGATCAATAGAATAAATTCGAAAACATTGGCTTGGGCCGTTACCCCCCAAGGATAGACGGCTATTGCAAGGACTCAGCTCAATATGGAGGCCGATCCCAGGTATTTCAAGGTGCGTGGCAGATTGTCGCAAGCCAGGCTGTCCAACCAGTGTAAATCTTCCCAGCTTCGCAACCAGGTGAACTGTCTCTTGGCCAATTGACGCGTGGCAATGATGCCGCGTTCCTGCATCTCGTCCCGAGTCAGTTTGCCATCCAGATAGTCCCAGACCTGGCGATACCCTACAGCTCTTATAGACGGTAAATTCGAGTGCAGGTCACCCCTCGAACGTAACGCCACAACTTCTTCAACGAATCCTTCATCAAGCATTTGCCTGAAACGCAGTGCGATCCGGTCATGCAGTACCTTGCGATCCGTCGGTGCGATCGCGAGATTTGCGACAGTATAGGGCAATTGATGCCGCCCCGAACCGCCAGCTTGAGCACTTTGCGCACTTTGTTGCTCGCGATGTGCGGTCATGCTCATCCCGCTGACCCGATAGACTTCCAGCGCACGAACCAGCCGCTGAGGATCATTGGGATGAATCCTGGCCGCCGACACCGGGTCGATACTCGCCAACTCATCGTGCAACGCCTGCCAGCCACGACTGGCCGCTTCAGCCTCCAGTTGCGCACGAACCTCGGCATCAGCGGCCGGCATGTCTGCCAGGCCTTCCAATAGAGCCTTGAAATACAACATGGTGCCGCCCACCAGCAGGGGAATTTTTCCCCGGGCGGTGATTTCAGCCATGGCCTGCAACGCGTCGGTACGAAAATCAGCAGCGGAATAGCTCTGCGAGGGATCGAGGATATCGATCAGGCGGTGCGGATAGGTGTCCAAAAGCGCCTTTGAAGGCTTGGCGGTGCCGATGTCCATGCCCCGATAAACCAGCGCCGAATCGACGCTGATCAGTTCGCAAGGCAAGACTTTGGTCAGCTCGATAGCCAGATCGGTCTTGCCAGCGGCGGTCGGCCCCATCAGGAAGATGGCCGGAGGAAGAGCACTCATCAGCGACCGCGCAGGAATAGTTTGTCGAGATCGTCCAGGCCCAGCTGGGTCCAGGTCGGCCTTCCGTGGTTGCATTGACCGCTGCGCTCGGTGTTTTCCATATCGCGCAGAAGGCCATTCATTTCCGGGATTGCCAGACGCCGGTTCGCGCGGATCGCCCCATGACAGGCCATCGTGCCAAGCAGTTCGTTCATGTGCGCCTGCACGCGGTCGCTGGTGCCGTACTCCATCAAATCGGCCAGCACGTCGTGTACCAGGCGGTTGGCTTCAGCCTGTTTGAGCAACGCGGGAATCTGTCGGATCGCCAAGCTCTCCGGGCCAAGGCGCTGCAGCTCGAAACCCAACTGCTGGAACGTTGCCATATGCTCTTCAGCGCAATCAGCTTCACGCTGACTGACCGCGATCGACTCAGGCACCAACAACGGCTGACCGCTGAGGCCTTCGCTGGCCATGGCGACCTTCAGGCGCTCGTACATGATTCGCTCGTGAGCGGCGTGCATGTCCACCAGCACCAAGCCGTGTGCGTTTTCCGCAAGGATATAAATGCCTTTGAGTTGCGCCAGCGCGTAGCCCAACGGCGGGACATCGCCCTGAGACTCGGGCAGGGCAACACCCGTCGCGACCGGATTCGCCTGGGCGCCGGGCAGTGGTGCGAAGAACTCACGATACGCAGCCTGCGCCTCGGCGATTGGCAGCATCGCGCTAGGACGGGGCGTGTACTGATACTGATATCCTGCCCCGCTCCCGGTTCCGGCGCCCGCCTCGGACGACGGATTCCAGGCCGAACCTTGCGGGGTTTCCAGCAGATTGTTCGCCAGACGCATCTCGCCCTGCGGCCCGAACTCGCCCGCTTCCGGCCCGGTGGGACGCACCAGCGCCGTAACCGATGTTGTGCCGGCCAGTTGATCTTCGGGGCGCACGTCACCCAGCGCGCGGTGCAGCGTGCCATACAGGAAGTCGTGGACCATGCGCCCGTCACGAAAGCGCACTTCGTGCTTGGTGGGGTGCACGTTGACGTCGACGACGGCCGGATCCACTTCAAAAAACAGCACGAACGTCGGATGACGCCCATTGAACAGCACATCGCGATAGGCCTGACGCACGGCGTGCGCGACCAGCTTGTCGCGAACGGCGCGGCCGTTGACGAAGAAATACTGAAGATCGGCCTGACTGCGCGAGAACGTCGGCAAGCCCACCCAGCCCCACAGTTTCAGGCCGTTGCGCTCTACCTCGATGGGCAGCGCCTGCTCAAGGAAGCCCGGGCCGCAGACCGCGGACACCCGACGCGCGCGCGCGACGTCATCGCGAGCCTCGTGCAGGCTGAGGATCGTCTTGCCGTTATGCCGCAGGTGGAAAGCAACGTCGAAACGCGCCAGCGCCATGCGCTTGATCACTTCCTGCAGATGATCGAATTCGGTTTTTTCGGCCTTGAGAAACTTGCGCCGTGCAGGCGTGTTGAAAAACAGATCGCGCACTTCCACCGAGGTGCCGACCGGATGCGCAGCAGGCTGAACGCGGGACGCCATGTCGCGGCCCTCGGTTTCAACCTGCCAGGCCTGGTCGGCATCACGGGTGCGAGACGTCAGCGTCAGGCGTGCGACCGAGCTGATCGACGCCAGCGCTTCGCCACGGAAGCCCAGGCTCATGACCCGCTCAAGATCTTCGAGCTCACGAATCTTGCTGGTGGCGTGTCGCGCCAACGCCAGCGGCAGATCATCGGGGGAGATGCCACCGCCGTCGTCGCGGACCCGCAAAAGCTTGATGCCCGCCTGTTCGACATCCACATCGATGCGGCGCGCACCGGAGTCGAGGCTGTTTTCCAGCAGTTCCTTGATCACCGACGCAGGACGCTCAACCACCTCGCCTGCTGCAATCTGGTTGGCCAGGCGCGGGCTGAGCAACTGGATGCGCGCCGCTTGAGCGGCCGGACTGTCGGCGTTTATACCTGCGTCAAAGCCCTGCTCATCAAGCAGCAGATCGGTCATGGCTCACCCGCCAGTTCCGCGCTCGGGATCTTGAGTTGCTGGCCAATCTTCAGCTCATCGGAGCTGAGCCTGTTGGCCGAGCGCAGTGCCTCCATGCTCATGTCGTAACGCACGGCAATCATGCTCAGGGACTCGCCAGGGCGAACCGTGTGCTCGCGAGCACCCATGGCCAGCTTGCCGTTGTCACGCAGCCAGGCAATGTAAGTGCCCTGTGGCGGGTTTTGCTGGAAGAACTGTTTCACACCTGCAGTGATGGAACGCGCCAACGCCTGCTGATGGCTCGAGCCTTCTAGCTTGTTGGCTTCGGCGGCATTAGAGATAAAGCCGGTTTCAACCAGAATCGACGGAATATCCGGCGACTTGAGCACCATGAAGCCCGCCTGCTCGACGCGCGACTTGTGCAGCGAAGTCACCCGCCCGATGTTGGTCAGCACCTTCTGGCCCACGTTGAGACTCGAGGTCAGCGAGGCAGTCATCGACAGATCGAGCAGCACACCGGCCAGCATGCGGTCCTTGTCATCCAGGCTCACAGCGCCCGCACCACCAATCAAGTCGGAACGGTTTTCACTGTCTGCCAGCCAACGGGCGGTTTCCGAGGTGGCGCCTCGATCCGACAGGGCAAACACCGAAGCACCAAAGGCTGCCGACGAAGGCGCAGCGTCAGCGTGAATGGACACGAAGAGGTCCGCACCTTTGGCGCGGGCAATCTCGGTACGTTTACGCAATGGAATGAAGTAGTCGCCAGTACGTGTCAGCTCGGCGCGGTAGCCCTTTTCGGCGTTGATCTGACGCTGCAGTTCTTTTGCGATCGACAGCACCACGTTCTTTTCTTTCTGCCCGCGACCGCCCGAGGCGCCCGGGTCCTCACCGCCGTGCCCGGCATCGACCACGACGACGATGTCTCGTTTGCCGTTAGGCACAGGAGGCAGTTTGATTTCAGGCTTCGACGGGCTCACCGGGACTGCAGGCGTGGCCGGTGCAACGGTTGCAGGCGTATCAGCGACGCTCGGAGGTGGATTGGCGTCGGCAGCGTTGTCGTAAAGGTCAACCACCAAGCGGTTGCCGTATTGCTGGTTCGGCGCCAGGGTAAAACTTTTCGGCGTAACCGCTTTTTTCAGGTCGATGACCACCCGCAGGTCATCCGGCGTGCGCTGTGCAGAACGCATGCTGGTGATCGGCGTATTGGCCGTGGGAATGTTCAACGAACCGCCCAGCGTCGCACCGTTGATGTCGATGACCAGACGATCCGGAGACTGCAGGGTGAAGACGCTGTGCTGTACCGGGCCGGACAGGTCGAAGACCAGTCGGGTGTTATCCGGAGCACGCCATAAGCGGACACTTCGTACCTGTGTAGCGGCCAACGCGTCGACAGCCAATGTCGCCAGCAGAAGTCCTACCACAGTAACCAGCGCGCGCATGCGCATACCTAACCCCATATCTATTTGAATTCCAAAGCCAAAGCGGCACACCACTGCTCGCCGCGCGAGCTTTTCGGGCTCAAAGTCAGCACTCGACCTTCCGCGTGGGGCCTAATGGTAATGATCAGGTCAGGCTTTGGCAAAAAGCCTGCACCAAGATTGGGCCACTCGATCAGGCAAAGCGCGTCCCCTTCGAAGTAATCGCGTATGCCGAGGAATTCTAGCTCTTCTGGATCAACAAGTCGGTAGAGATCAAAGTGATACGCGCGATTCCTCCCGATTTCGTAAGGTTCTACGAGGGTAAATGTCGGGCTTTTGACCGCGCCGACGTGACCCAGGCCACGGATGATCCCGCGTGACAGCGTCGTCTTGCCCGCGCCCAGATCGCCCTCGAGAAAAATAATCCCATTGCTTTCAGTGACTTGGGCAATCCGTGCGCCAAAGCTCGTCATGGCTTCTTCACCCACCAGATGCAGGGTTAACTCAGACACGGTTGTTGCTCCTCCAGAAGCTCACGAATAACAGGAATCAGATCAGCGGCAGCCATCCCCCGCCCGCTTGCTCCACATTTTTCTCCGGCCAGCGCGTGCAACCACACCGCAAGGCAGGCTGCGTCGAACGCAGGCATCTTTTGCGCCATCAAGGCACCGATCACACCGGACAGCACATCGCCCAACCCGCCAGTCGCCATCGCTGGATGGCCATGGTCGGCTAACGCCAGATCACCTTCGGGACTGGCAATCAGACTGCCGCTGCCCTTGAGTACACAGACGGCGTTGTATTTTTTAGCGAGAGCCATGGCAGACGCCGGACGGTCGGCCTGAATCGCCTGCGTGCCGACACCCAGCAAACGGGCAGCCTCACCGGGATGCGGCGTGATCACGCAACCGCTCGGCAAACTGACCGACCCGGCCGCCAGTTGATTCAATGCATCGGCGTCCCAGACTTGCGGGCGAGGAGCGCTGGCGACCGCGGACAGCAAACTGCGCCCCCAACTGTGCTGCCCGAGACCCGGTCCCACCACCAGAACGCTGGCGGGTTCGATTAACGCCATCAACTGGTTAGCCGATTGAATGCCTGCGGTCATGACTTCGGGAAAACGCGTGAGCGCCGCTGAAACGTGCTCGGGACGTGTCGCCAGCGTCACCATACCCGCGCCGCAGCGCAGCGTGCTCTCGGTGGCCAAAAGCGCTGCGCCCCCAAACCCCAGATCGCCGCCGACGACCAGCACTCGGCCAAACATGCCTTTGTGGGTCGTGCGTGAGCGAGGTGCCAGCCTGGGCAGGTTGAATGTATCCAGACGTTTAATGCTGACCGGCGTCTGCGCCACGATCGCGGCATCGGCTTGCAGGTCGTCGAAAACCAGTTCGCCCACAAGCTCGGGAGCATCGCCCGTGAACAGGCCGATTTTGAGGCCGATGAAAGTCACGGTGAGGTCGGCGTGAACGGCCATACCCAGGGTGCGTCCGGTGTTCGCGCACAGGCCCGAAGGGATATCGACGGCCATCACCGGCAGGCCGCTGTCGTTGATGCACTCAATCGCGCTGGCATACGGCTCACGGACATCGCCGTTGAGGCCTGTGCCGAGCAACGCATCGACGAGAATGCCGACCAGCGGTTGCTGCCCCCAAGGCAGCACATTCACGCCCGCCCCGAGTGCTTCTTGATAGGCAGACGCCGCATCGCCGGCCAGGGCAGAAACGTCGCCCACCGCAAGTGCCGAGACTTGCCACCCCGCACGCTGCGCCAACGCAGCGATCAAATAACCGTCGCCTGCGTTATTGCCGCGCCCCGCCAGCACGGTCAGTTGCCGTGCTTCAGGCCAGCGCCGACGCAACGCTCGCCACGCAGCATGAGCCGCGCGCTGCATCAAATCGAAGCCAGGCGTGCCCGCAGCAATCAGGCGTGCGTCGAGGTCACGCACTTGCGCGGCGCTATACAGCGCGTCGGGTAATGGGGGTTTGCTGTGCAACATGCGTCTTTGAGCTCCGATGTCTGGCAGAATTATACGCACCTGCGCCCCGGTGTCCTCTTTGCAATGTCCGCGATTACAGTAGATCCATCCCAACACTCTGTGCCCATGACGGCTGCGGGGTTGAACGAACTTGCCCAATCGATCAAGGACTGGGGGCGTGAGCTCGGGTTCCAGCAGGTCGGCATCTCGGGGCTGGATCTGGCGGAGCATGAGCAGCATCTGGAGCGCTGGCTCGAAGCCGGTTATCACGGCGAGATGGACTATATGGCAGCCCATGGCAGCAAACGTTCGCATCCGGACGAATTGGTGCCGGGAACGTTACGGGTTGTGTCGCTGCGCATGGACTATCTTCCCGGCGACACGCACATGGCCCAACGTCTGGCAGAACCAGAGAAAGCCTACGTGTCGCGTTATGCGCTGGGCCGCGACTATCACAAGCTGATCCGCAAACGCGTGCAGCAATTGGCAGAGCGCATCCAGCAAGCCATCGGGCCGTTCGGTTTCCGAGCCTTTGTCGACAGCGCGCCGGTCCTGGAGAAAGCCATTGCCGAGCAAGCCGGATTGGGCTGGATCGGCAAGAACACGCTGGTGCTCAACCGCAAGGCAGGCAGCTACTTTTTCCTCAGCGAACTGTTCGTCGACCTGCCCTTGCCGGTAGACGAACCTCACGCGACCGAGCATTGCGGGCGCTGCACCGCGTGCCTGGAGATCTGTCCGACCAACGCGTTCGCAGGCCCCTATGTGCTGGATGCGCGCAAATGCATCTCTTACCTGACCATCGAACTGAAGACATCCATTCCCGAAGCGCTGCGTTCGATGATCGGCAATCGGGTGTTCGGCTGCGACGATTGTCAGATCGTCTGCCCCTGGAACCGATTCGCTCGCCCGACTGACCAGAACGACTTCAAGCCCCGTCACGGCCTTGATAACGCCGAGCTGGCGACGTTGTTTTTGTGGGATGAAACGACCTTCTTGAGCAACACCGAAGGCTCACCGCTGCGACGTGCCGGGTATGAGCGCTGGTTGAGGAATCTGGCGGTGGGTCTGGGCAATGCGCCGTCGAGCATTCCGGTGATCGAGGCCTTGAAGGCGCGACTCGATCATCCCTCGGAGATGGTGCGCGAGCATGTGGAATGGGCGTTGCTCCAGCATGAGAGGAGAGGCGCGATTATCTGATTAGCGCCAACCATTTAAAAAACCAGCGAGCCTCAATGCCCATCCTTGTAAACGAACTTGGGCATTTCCCAGCGATATTTGATCGCCAGCAAGCGCAGCAGCAACCCTCCAAACAGCGTGATCAATGTGCCCTGCTCGATGGGCAATCCCGCCCACTGACAGAGCAGAAAACACCACGCCGCGGCAAATGACACGCTGGCGTAAAGCTCGCGCCGGAAAATCAGCGGGATGTCGTTGCAGAAGATGTCCCGCAAGATCCCGCCGAACACCCCCGTGATCACGCCGCTGACGGCTGCGACCGTCATGCTCAGGCCCATGTCCAGCGCCGTCATGCAGCCAATGACCGTGAAAGCGACCAGCCCGAGTGCGTCGAGCACCAGAAACAGCGAGCGCAAGTGCCGCATCAGCGGGGCGATAAAGATCGTCACCAACGCCGCGACGCTGGTGAGGATCAGGTATTCAGGGTGTTTGACCCACGTCAGCGGGTAATGCCCCAGCAGGACGTCGCGTACCGAGCCGCCACCGAGCGCCGTGATGCAGGCAATCAGCACCACGCCAAACCAGTCCATGCCCCGGCGACCAGCCGACAACGCGCCTGTCATGGCCTCGGCGGTGATGGCGATCAGATAGAGCATCAACAACATGGCGGCAGTCCCTGCGAGAAAGGGGCGCAGTCTAACCACTGTGCCGAAGCACCAAAAGAGGGCGCATCATCAAGCCCTCTTCGCTTAACGATTTAGACCTTGATGAAATGCTCGCGGTAGAAACGCAGCTCGGCGATGGATTCGCGAATGTCGTCCAGCGCCAGGTGCGTGCTGCCTTTCTTGAATTTCAGCTCAGGTGACCAGCGCGCGGCCAGTTCCTTGAGCGTCGAAACGTCCAGATTGCGGTAGTGGAAGTAGTTTTCCAGCGTCGGCATGCGCTTGTACAGGAAGCGGCGATCCTGGCAGATGCTGTTGCCACAGATGGGCGAGCTGCGCTCCGGCACCCACTGCTTGATGAACTCCAGGGTCATAGCTTCGGCTTCAGCCGTGGAGATCTTGCTCTCGCGCACGCGCTGGGTCAGGCCCGAACCGCCGTGTTGACGGGTGTTCCACTCGTCCATCCCGGCCAACAGCTCATCGCTCTGATGCACGGCGATGACCGGTCCCTCGGCCAGCGTATTGAGCTCGCTGTCGGTGATGATGGTCGCCATTTCGATGATGACGTCGTTATCGGGATCCAGACCGGTCATTTCCAGGTCGATCCAGATCAGGTTCTGCTTGCTCTGCATATGTCGGCTCCTCAGCGTAGGCGCGCAGTTTAGCTCAGGCGGGCATGCTAGACTCCCCCCGCTTTAACCTTCAGCTGCTTTATCCAATGGAACACTGAGCACCCATGGCCAAACGCCAACTCAACCGCCGCCAGAACTGGCGCATCGAAAAGATTCAGGGCGAGCGCGCAGCGCGTGCCGCCAAACGAGAATCGCAAGCCTTGGAAACCCTGGAAGGCGGCGATCTGGGCCCGGAGCAAACGGGGCTGGTGATCGCGCATTTCGGCGTACAGGTGGAAGTCGAGGCGCAGGAAGGAGAACTGAGCGGCCAGGTGTTCCGTTGCCATTTGCGCGCCAACCTGCCCGCACTGGTGACAGGCGACAAGGTCGTCTGGCGAGCGGGCAACCAAGGCATCGGCGTGATCGTCGCGCAACTGCCCCGCACGACCGAACTGTGCCGTCCAGACTCCCGTGGCCAGCTCAAGCCGGTCGCGTCGAACGTGGACCTGATCGTCATCGTGTTCGCGCCCATGCCCGAGCCTCACGCCAACCTGATCGACCGTTATCTGGTGGCCGCTGAACACGCCGGCATTCGTCCGCTGTTGCTGCTGAACAAGTTCGACCTCATCGACGATCAGAACGCCCCGGCGCTGAACGCTTTGCTGGAGGTCTATCGCACGCTTGGTTATCCGGTGCTGGAAGTCTCGGCCCATCACGGCAACGGCATGCAAAACCTGCAGGACCAGCTGGACGGCCACATCAGCGTGTTCGTCGGGCAATCGGGCGTGGGTAAATCCTCGCTGGTGAACAGTCTGCTGCCCGAAGTCGGCACCCGTGTCGGACCGCTGTCGGAGTATTCCGGTCAGGGCACGCACACCACGACCACCGCACGTCTGTTCCACTTCCCGCGCGGCGGCGATCTGATCGACTCACCGGGGATTCGCGAATTCGGCCTTGGCCACGTGAGCCGCGCCGACGTCGAAGCGGGCTTCATCGAATTCAACGACCTGCTCGGCCGATGCCGCTTCCGCGACTGCAAACATGACCGCGAACCGGGTTGTGCGTTGCTCCAGGGCCTTGAAGACGGCCGCGTGCAGCAGCAACGGATGAACAGCTACCGGTCGATCATTGCGAGCTTGACGGGTAACAGTTACTGATCGCCACCACATAGTAGGAGCGCGCTTGCCCGCGATGGCGTTCGCATATCCAACATTGATGGTGCCTGACGCACCTCAATCGCGGGCAAGCGCGCTCCTACAGGAGGATGGCTCGTAGGCGGTGATACCTTCAATATCGCCACCGCCGGCAAGCCTGGCAGCGACAGCTGGATGTTCAGAGAAAAAAACGCCGCGATGATCGCGGCGTTTTTGTGTGCGAGGGTTATCGCCGAAGTGCGGCCATCGCGAATGAATTCCTCCCATATGAAAAATGCATGCCTGCTGTGGGAGATTCATTCGCGAGAGGCCCGCCCGGACGACCACGATCTAACCGTCAGTTCTTGGTCTCATCGATCTTCAGTTGCCCTTGATCGAAGATGTTCAGCTTCTGTCGGATCTCGTGGGGCTGGGCAGAGGCGCTGGGACAGCGACATTGAGCACTTCGGAAGCGTCCTACTTCCCCTTCTGAAATTTCTTATTTCTGAACGCAACGACGGGTGAGTAAATCCTGCGCACCGCCTTTTCTTCAACTGATGGCATTTCATGCCGGTGTATTTCTTCGACTCGGTAACCTAAGCCGAGGACCGGGTCTCGGTTGGAGCAAGTCTTAACGCTACGCCCGAAGCATCAAGGATGCCTATCATGCCCGGAAAACCCGCAGCCCGTGTTACAGACCCCACCGAGTGTTCACTCCCAGGTCATGGCACCAGCCCTATAACTTCAGGTTCAAGCAATGTTTTCTTTGACGGTCTACCTGCCGCTCGTGAGGGTGATACCACGGAGTGCGGTGGAAGATTAATCAATGGACTCTCCAGTTCTGTTCTGATTAATGGGAAACCTGCTGCCATCGTAGGTTCGGTGGCGAGCCACGGTAATGTGATCATCGGAGGGTCGGGGACCGTAATTATCGGGAACACATATACACCTGCCCCTTTCGAGCCGCCATCTCCACCCGTCATTCCCGGCACGTTCAATCGGCTCTTTGCGTTCAAGACAACCAGCGGAAAACTGGTGGAAGGGCTCCCGTATAAAGTCATCTCGGAGAGCGGAATTGAAGAGGCTGGCACGGTGACCCATGGCAGGGCGAAATGCTTTTCGACGCGCCAGAAACCGGAAATTGTCACCATCTTTCTAGCGTCGGAGTAGCCCATGGAGACGATCATTGAGATCTCCGGCGTGCCCTACACTTTCGTCACAGAGAACGGCGACACTCGCTTGCGCCTCGATAGCCAGACTACAGCCAGCGAAGACACAGCTATCGAAACGTTGGTTATCCCAGAGATATGGGTGATCACTCGCTCAAATGGCGTTCCATTGTTTGCTCTCGAACCGGTTCTCTGCGATAGGCCTTTTCGCATAATGACGGCAAACCAACTGTATGGAGAGAAGATTCAGTGGTTTGAACCATTGGCGGACGATTACCGAAAAATTCTATGGACAAACCCCATCAACAGCATTGAAGGTTCAGCAGCACATGACGCATTCAAGCATCATACGTGGCAATCGATCATTGAGTTCGCCATCATTGACCGTGGGGCATTGATGTATTACGCCGGACTTCCTGGAGACTGGAAAAATCAAACGTCTGGTGGCGATGGATATTTGTTATGCCTGGTGGAGGGTGAACCCTACTGGACCGATGGATTAGGTCAGATTCCGTTTGCCGTAGACACATTCCGATTGCAGTGGCAAAGGACAGACAGTACCGACATGGCCATTAGAAAAACCGGAGAGGTTGGACTTGCCTGGGCGACGGGCAGATTGGAAAAAGAACAAGGCAGTCAAAACGTTTACGATAACTTTATTATCATCAGAGCTGCATTATGGGCCTCAAAAAACTTCATTAGAGAATTCTCAACTTCTGAAATATATGGTGGACTGAGGGGATTGAGCAGCAAACAGAAAGTTGACACCTTTTATCAACCGACCTCACCGCTCCACCTTAAAAGCTGGATAACGGAAGACAGTCTCGAAAAGTATAAAGCTTGGACACCGTAATGTTGAGATATCTAGCAGGCGTCGCGATCTATCTTCTGGTCGCCCTAGCCTCCGTAAAGATCCATGACTATAGTGTCGATCTTTATCAAACGTACTTTGGCGAAATCACAGCGAAGGATGCGGTATCCGGGGGTGCCAAGCACCTAGCCGCGTACGTATTGATCGTTATGAATATCTTAATGTTTTCGCTACCTAGGCTGTATGCCAAACTATTAGCCATGGCGGTGATGACAGCACTTTTGCTTTGGATTCTGCTCCCCCACTACCCCATTCGAGCCTTGGGATATAGCTGCTTTAACGCAGGTATCAGCGTTTTTGCTCTCGCCGCCCGCGCAGGGGTTGACCGGTTGTTTTTTCGGTATGGGACCTCGGCAAGTTCGAACGAATGAACAGCTACCGCTCGATCATTGCGAGCTTGACGGGTAGCAGTTACTGATCGCCACCACATAGTAGGAGCGCGCTTGCCCGCGATGGCGTTCGCATATTCAACATTGATGGTGCCTGACACACCTCAATCGCGGGCAAGCGCGCTCCTACGGGAGGGTGGCTCGTAGGTGGCGATACCTTCAATATCGCCACCGCCGGCAAGCCTGACAGCGACAGCTGGACGTTCAGAGACAAAAAAACGCCGCGATGATCGCGGCGTTTTTGTGTGCGAGGGTTATCGCCGAAGTGCGGCCATCGCGAATGAATTCCTCCCATATGAAAAATGCATGCCTGCTGTGGGAGATTCATTCGCGAGAGGCCCGCCCGGACGACCACGATCTAACCGTCAGTTCTTGGTCTCATCGATCTTCAGTTGCCCTTGATCGAAGATGTTCAGCTTCTGTCGGATCTCGTGGGGCTGGGCATAAGCCTGGGGATCGACCGCTGGTGCGGCGGTCGATGCGCCTGGCTTGCCGCCCGGCGCAGTTGGCGAGGTCGGAGCCGGGGCAGCGTCGGTCTTGGGCGCCTCGCCAGCGTTCTGATCGCCTTCGATGCGCGCCTGAGCCTTTTTGGTCAGCACGACGATGTCGATACGGCGGTTGATCGGGTTTTCAGGGTGTTCCTTGTCGTACAGCGAAGACGAGGCATAACCCACGACACGAGCAACCTGCGGATCGGGATACCCACCGGCAATCAGCGCCCGGCGAGCGGCGTTGGCGCGGCTGGCCGACAGCTCCCAGTTACCGAATCCGTTGTTGCCTACATACGGTGTCGCGTCGGTATGACCGCTGATGCTGACTTTGTTCGGCACGGCCTTGATGGTGTCAGCCATGGCCAGCAGGATGTCTTCGAAATAAGGCTTCAGACGCGCGCTTCCGATGTCGAACATTGGGCGGTTCTCGGCGTCCATGATCTGAATACGCAGGCCGTCCTGAGTGATCTCGAACAGGATCTGGTCCTTGAACTTGGCCAGTTGCGGGTTCTCGTTGATCTTGGTCTGAAGCTCCTGCAACAGCATTTCCAGGCGCTCCTGCTCGACCTGCTCGGCGGCGGCATCCTGCTTGTCGGCATCGACAGGCACTTTGTCCGGCGCAGGCGTGCTCTTCACTTCAGGGTTGAGCGTCTGGTCAGGCGACATCTCGGGCGAACCGCCGAGGTCGATCACGTAAGGCGAGCCACTGTCGGAGAAACCGACCGGGTCCTTGAAGTAACCGGCGATGGCGATCAATTGTTCGGGCGTGGCCGAGGACATCAGCCACAGCACCAGGAAGAACGCCATCATTGCCGTCGCGAAGTCGGCAAAAGCGATTTTCCAGGCGCCGCCGTGGTGCCCTCCGCCAAAGCGCTTGACGCGCTTGACTATGATTGGCTGATTATTTTCCATGGATCAACGACCGCGGACAGCTTGTTCCAGCTCGCTGAAGCTGGGGCGGTGCGCCGGATACAGAACCTTGCGACCGAACTCGACCGCCAGTGAAGGCGGCACGCCCGAAGCCGACGCCACGAGGGAGGCCTTGATAGCTTCGAACACGTTCATTTCTTCCTTGGCGTCGTGCGCCAGGGAGGTGGCCAGCGGGCCGAAGAAACCGTACGCCGCGAGAATACCGAAGAAGGTACCCACGAGCGCTGCACCGACGTGCATACCGATTGCAGCCTTGTCGCCGGAGCCCAGGGAGGCCATGGTCACCACGATACCGAGTACTGCCGCGACGATACCGAAACCGGGCATACCGTCTGCCACGCCGGTCACCGCGTGGGACGGGTGCTCCAGCTCTTCCTTCATGCTCAACAGTTCCATGTCGAACAGGCCTTCGAGCTCGTGAGGGGCCATGTTGCCGGACGACATGATGCGCAAGTAGTCGCAAATGAAGGCGATCATCCTGGTGTCTTTGAGGATGCTCGGGTACTTGGCGAAGATCGGGCTGTTCTCCGGCTCTTCGATATCGCCTTCAATCGCCATCATGCCTTCACGACGGCTCTTGTTGAGGATCTCGTAGATCAGGCCCAGCACCTCAAGGTAGAAGGCGTGGGTGAAACGCGAGCTGAACATCTTCAAGGATTTCTTGATGACGTGCATGGTCATGTAGCCCGGGTTCGCCTGCAAAAATGCGCCGAACGCAGCACCGCCGATGATCAGGACCTCGAAAGGCTGGATCAACGCAGCGATCTGACCGTGGGAAAGTACGTAGCCGCCGAGGACGCTCGCGAAAACGACGATGATGCCGATAATTTTTGCCATAGATAAAAAATACTTACTGAGTCGGGTTCATGGTCATTGTGCGAGAAGCGTTCAAAACTCTTGTTCTACTTATCGGCATGAGTGCGCCAGACTATAGTCAAATCACGTGAAAAACCTGTCTGGCGTCTGGCTCGGGCATACCCGCTCGAAGGCCAGCATGATGCCATCATTCGACGCCGATCAAAACCTCCCAGCCGTATGGGCCTTGTGAATGCAATCAGATAAAGCCTCATCGCTCCCCGTTCCGCAGACACTCGACACCTGGGTCAAACAACTGGACAGCATTGCTTTGCCTGTCCCGGCGATCGCGCATGCGAAGGTCAACGCAGCGCTGAATGACAGCCGCCGCTCGCTTCGGGACATCGCCGAATTGATGCAAGACAGCCCTGCGCTGGTGCTGAGCGTGCTGCGCGAGGCCAATGTCCACGGCAGCGGCCTGGCTGAGCCGGCCGAAAGCCTTGAGGTCGCACTGAACCGACTGGGACTGGCCAGAACGGCCACCCTGCTCACTCGTCTGCCCAGCGTCGAATTACAGGACATCCCTGTCGCACTGCGCCAGCTTCAAATGATCAGCCAGCACGCCACGCAACAGGCTCATGGCTTGTTCGCCAACCAGTTGGCGCGCCTCTGGCAGGACATTCACCTGGGCAGCCTGCTGTTTCTCGCGCCGTTGTGGCCGATGGCGCTGGCCCACCCCAAGCTGCTGGAAGAGTGGGAGCTGCGGGTCATTCATAAAGGAGAGTCGGCGCGGACTGTCGAGAAGTCTTTGTTTGGCGTTCGGTTGCTGTGCCTGTGCCAGGCGCTGGCCGAGCACTGGCGGCTGCCGATCTGGGTGACGCAGGGCTATCAGTTGCTGATCCACGAACAGCGCAACCTGGTGAACGTGTTGCGCATCGCTCACGAAAACGAAGACCCCCTCAAACAGCAACAGAGCCTGGATGCCGACTTGCCGTTGCAGCGCTGGCTCAATCAGCCTGCCAACACCATCCTGCTGGCCAACGGTCTGGCGTTATCGGCACAACAGGCCTGGGACACGCCGCACAACCTGCGCTGGCAATTGCTGACGAGCCTGTACCGGCAACAACCCTTGATGGAGCTGCAGCAGCAGGTGCACCAGAACGCCGCCGCCAGTGCTCGGCAACATGCCGCACCGGGCGTCTGGCATCCGGCCGAAGCCTTGCTCTGGCCATGGGACGCGCGGCGCGTGCATAAAGGATTGCTACCGGCGCCGCCCCCTTCCGCCGAGGCCTTGCAGGTCTGGCGTAAGCACTGCGGCGACCTGCTCAGGGAGCCCAGCGCGTTCACCAACGCGATGCACCTGACCACCTGCGCACGGGATGCCTTGCTGGCGTCCGGGATGCAGCGCGCACTGCTGCTGATGATCGACCGCAAAAGCGACAGCTTGCGCGTGCACCAGATCGCGGGTGTGGATAAATCCGCAGCGGCCCTGATGATTCCTTATAAAGACAGCACCGTGCTGCAGCGATTACTCGCCCAAGCCACGCAATTGCGCCTGACACCTGCCAACAACGCTCAATTCTCGGCGCTGCTGCCACCTCAACTGCGCAACCTGTTCACGGGGGAAAACCTGCTGATTCGCTCACTGGCGAGCAATGGCCGCGTGGTGATGCTGATCGTTGCCGACCAGGGCGGCGGTCCGTTCTCGGAAGTCACGGTCCAGGCCTTTGGTAAAACAGGACAGTGCATCGAGAAAGCGCTGACGACCTTTAGCCATCGCAATGCCTGACGGCTGAGCTACAATTCGCCTCTTTTTCGTGATCTGGAGACCCACATGTCTGCCTTCTCAAGCTTGCCGCTGGTGATCGAGCCCGCAGAACTGCAGGCACGCCTCGGCGCTTCAGACCTGATCCTGGTGGATCTGACCAGCGCACCTCGTTATGAGGCCGGTCACATCCCGGGCGCACGGTTCGTTGACCCCAAGCGTACACAACTGGGTCAACCTCCTGCTCCCGGCCTGCTGCCGACGAAGACACAGCTGGAAGCCCTGTTCGGTGAGCTGGGCCACAACCCTGATGCGGTCTACGTGGTCTACGACGACGAAGGCGGCGGTTGGGCGGGCCGCTTCATCTGGCTACTGGACGTAATCGGGCATTCGAAATATCACTATCTGGACGGCGGCCTGCTGTCCTGGCAAGCCGAAGGCCTGCCATTGTCCACTGACGTGCCGGCACCGGTTGGCGGTCCTGTCCCGCTGACGCTCCATGACGAACCCACCGCCACCCGTGAATACCTGCAAAGCCGCCTGGGCGCCGCTGATCTGGCGATCTGGGATGCGCGCGGTCCAACGGAGTATTCAGGGGAGAAAGTGGTAGCCGCCAAAGGTGGACACATTCCCGGCGCCGTCAACTTTGAATGGACCGCGGGCATGGATCCGGGGCGCCATCTGCGCATCCGCAAAGACATGCCACAGATTCTGGAAAGCCTGGGCATCACGCCGGACAAAGAAGTCATCACCCATTGCCAGACCCACCACCGTTCCGGCTTCACCTATCTGGTGGCCAAGGCCCTGGGTTACCCGCGAGTCAAAGGTTATGCCGGCTCGTGGGGCGAATGGGGCAACCACCCGGACACACCGATCGAGAAATAACCGGGCGCCCCTGCTGCCCGCACTGGCTTCACCTGTCAAAAGCCCTTTTTGAAACGTTTTAGGAATCTTGATGAAACAGCGTCTGTTTATTCTTTTCCAATACCTGCTTCCCCACCATCTGCTGTCACGCCTGGCCGGCTGCGTTGCCGAATGCCGCGTGCGCTGGTTCAAGAACGCGTTCACGCAGTGGTTCGTGCGCCGTTATCAGGTCGACATGTCCCAGGCATTGGTCGAAGACTTTACCGCCTACCCTCATTTCAACGACTTCTTCACCCGCGCCTTGAAACCGGGTGCGCGTCCGCTGGACGAAACGCCGGGCGCCATCCTCTGCCCTGCCGACGGCGCGGTCAGCCAGTTGGGCCCGATTGATCACGGCCGTATCTTCCAGGCCAAAGGCCACAGTTACAGCGCGCTGGAACTGCTGGGTGGCGACGCCCGCCTGTCAGCCCCGTTCATGGGTGGCGAATTCGCGACGGTTTATCTATCACCGAAGGATTACCACCGCGTTCACATGCCGCTGGCAGGGACGCTGCGCGAGATGGTGTACGTCCCGGGTCGCCTGTTCTCGGTGAACCAGACGACCGCCGAAAACGTTCCTGAACTGTTCGCCCGCAATGAGCGCGTGGTCTGCCTGTTCGACACCGAGCGTGGCCCGATGGCGGTGGTTCTGGTCGGCGCGATGATCGTTGCGTCCATCGAAACCGTGTGGGCCGGCCTTGTTACACCACCCAAACGCGAGCTGAAAACCTTCAGCTACGACGAAGCCGCGCGTGCTCCGATCCATCTGGAAAAAGGCGCAGAGCTGGGTCGCTTCAAGCTGGGCTCGACTGCCATCGTGCTGTTCGGCCCCCATCAGGTGAAATGGGCAGAGCATCTGGCGGCAGGGTCGCCCGTGCAAATGGGCCAATTGCTGGCAGCACCTGCTCAGGCCTGATTATTGCCTGTTAATTTCTGAAACGGTTTTCTGGCGCGCCTGCAATGCCCTTGCAGGCCGCCATGGGTCGCCTCATCCCTGATGTATCAAGACTGATACGGTGTCACTTTGATATTAAAGGCTGCGATCAAGAACTGATGCTGCTAAAGTCGTCCATCGGTGTTGTAGGAAACTTCGCTTTCAATTGACGTACACTCGCTCGTTTCGCTTGACCGCGTGCCAATGCACCGCAGTTTTCACGAAGCCGTACGAGCCAGTAGTTGTTGGGGTTTGCCTGTCACATGAGTAATTTAAGTCTCCCACTGTTGTTGCGCGCACCTGTGCCGACGCAGTCGAGCCTGTCGTTCTGTGACGCGACGCCAAAAGACCTCAAGCGCTGGATCTCTACCCTTCCCAAAGCCAACCTCGGTGAAATGGCCCGCCAGCTTTATCAGGGCCTGGGTGAACTGAATCAACTGCTCACGCCCAGTGAAAACCGGCTGCAACTGCTAGAGCTGCTGCGCCCGGAAGTGTCTTTCGTGTGCAAGCACCTGGAGCGGCATTTCCTCAATCAGTCGGTGGTACTGGAAGAGCGCCCGCGCAAAGTCGCCAACCTGTGCCAGGCCCTGCAAAACCATCTTGCCATTGGCTACAAGCAAATCATCGCTCGGGTGGCGCCACGGCTCACCAGGGATCGCACGACCCTGTTGACCACTGCCCTGCAACGGGCGCTGCATTGCCTCAACGGCCCGTTGATTCGCGCCAACCAGCTTTATTGCCCGGTGCAGGACGGTTTGTGGCTGGAGCTTCACCAGATCTACCAGATCGCCCGCCAACATCAGCTGCATAACATCCCGGTGGCCGATAGCCAGGCGCATCACACGCGCACCTTGACGGTAGAACAGACATACCTCGTTGCGCTGCTGATGGGTTGCTCACGCTGCAATCAGATGCGCCAGCACAACATCGGCAAACTGGCCGATGCGCTGGACGCCTGGAGCGCGATGGTGACGTTGCAGCAACCGCTCGACGACACCAGCCTGTACGCCATAGCCCCCAGCACTGACACCGCGCCGCGCTACACCTCGCTGTATGCCGAGGACCAACGCGCCAACCTGCTCGGCATCAACCCGCGCGCGCTGTCTGCCGCGCTGCATCGCTATATCGAACTGCCAATCGAACAGCGCTCACAGTCCTACCTGCATGTGCCGCCCGGGCTGTCGATTGATGTGCTGCAACACCTCGCGGCGGCGTGGGGTGACGTGTCGGAGCGCGCCTTTCAACGCACGCCCGGCCAGGGCACGCTGACCGTCTGCGTCGGCATGAGCGCCCTGCACTATTTTGTCGGCGGACAGAAATGCTTCAGTGATTTGCTGCTGGTGCCCGCTGTGACGGTGAGCAAGGTCGCCGAATACACGCTGCAGCCCCTGGAACCGACGCGTCATGACCCATGGGCGCAAGCCATGGACGTTCAACGCAGCGGCAGCTCCAGCAACATGCTGCCGTTCGAAGAAATCGAGTATCAGGGCAGCGAGTCCGAGGCAACGGCGGCGTCTGACGCCCAGAACAGCTTTCCCACTTACGCACTGCACATCGTCAATCACAGCCCCGGCGGCTACTGCCTGGCCTGGCCGAAAGACGTACCGGACCAGTTGCAGGCCGGAGAAATGATCGGAATTCAGGACCACGGCCACGGCTGGAGTATTGCCGTGGTGCGCTGGGTGCGTCAGGTGCGAAGCGGCGGAACACAGATGGGCGTCGAATTGATTGCCCCGTTTGCACAGGCCTGCGGCCTGCAATTGCTGCGCGCCGAGCAAAGCAGTCAATACTTGCGTGCGCTGTTGCTGCCCGAGGTCCGCGCAATTGACGTGCCGGCCACCGTGATCGCCCCTCGCCTGCCGTTCGAAGACGGCAGCAAGGTGATGATCAACACCAGTGGCGATGAGCGTCGCGCCAGCCTGAGCAATCGCCGGGCGACGACAGGCAGCTACAACCAATTCGAGTATGAAGTGTTGGAAGGGCCGAAGAAGAACGCGCCGCAAGCGGGTCCGGAGCAGGAATTCGATTCGTTGTGGACGGTGCTGTAGTCCTGCCGCCCGAACCAATGACGTGGAACACCGGGTAGAAGCCGGCTTACTGGCGAAAGCGGCACGTCAGCGCCACTTTCTGTGTCTGGCACATCCCGTTCGCCAGCAAGCCGGCTTACACGTCATCCGTCTACTTAACGGTCACGCCCTTCCCGATCCCGAAACCCCAGCAGATACAGCACGCCATCCAGCCCCAGCGTCGAAATCGCCTGCTTGGCTGACTGCTTGACCAGCGGCTTGGCACGAAACGCGACGCCCAGTCCGGCTATCGCCAGCATCGGCAGGTCGTTCGCGCCGTCGCCGACTGCAATCGTCTGCTCCAGGCTCAAACCTTCCTTGCTGGCCAGTTCGCGCAGCAGATCGGCTTTGCGCTGTGCATCGACGATGGGCTCGACCGCGACGCCCGTGCATTTGCCATCGACCACTTCCAGCTCGTTAGCGAAGATGTAGTCGATACCCAGCTTGGCCTGCAGCTGACGTGCGAAGTAGGTAAAGCCGCCAGACAGAATCGCGGTTTTGTAACCCAGACGCTTGAGCTCGGCAAACAGGGTCTCGGCACCTTCAGTCAGCCGCAACGACGCGCCGATTTCGTCCAGAACCTTGATGTCCAGGCCCTTGAGCAACGCCAGCCGCTCTTTGAAGCTGGCGCGGAAATCCAGCTCACCGCGCATGGCGCGCTCGGTGATCTCCGACACACGGTCGCCAACCCCATGGGCCTTGGCCAGTTCGTCGATCACCTCGGCCTCGATCAGCGTCGAGTCCATGTCGAACACCGCCAGGCGGCGATTTCGACGAAACAGTGAGTCCTGCTGAAACGCGATATCGACGTTCAATTCCTGAGCCACGTGCAGAAATTCGGCGCGCATCTGCTGAGCGTCGGCAGGCTCGCCGCGCACGGAAAACTCGATGCAACCCTTGCCCTTGCCGCTCGGCATATCCAGCGGCATACGCCCGGAGAGACGATCGATACGGTCGATGTTCAGCCCGTATTTGGCGGTGATCGCGCTGACCGTCTGCAATTGTTCGGCCGTGACCTTGCGGGTCAGCAGCGTGACGATGTGCCGGTCCTTGCCCTGATCGTCGACCCAATGCTGGTAGTCGTCTTCGCTGACGTGGGTAAACAACACCTGCTGCCCCAGCTCGTCTGCCTTTACCTGGACCCGATCCAGCACAGTCGCACCGCTTTCGGTGTCCGGAATCTCGACCAGAATGCCGAACGACAGCGTGTCGTGGATCACGGCCTGACCAATATCCAGAACATCGACGCCACCGTCGGCCAGCACACCTGTAATGGCAGCCGTGAGACCCGGGCGGTCTTCACCGGTGATGTTTATCAGGACAATTTCGCGCAAGGCGCACCCCCGCAGTGGAAAAAAACCGCATTCTACTCACTTTCAGTGACCGCCGGGCACAGTGAGCGCTTTGCCGCTACTGGGTCGCTCGCTATACTGCGCCCCAACTTCTTCCAAGAGAGCCGTGCTCAGTGAACCGGCCCACGCCAGTAAAAACCGATAACTTCTTCTTGCTGATCTTCCGGGCATTGCGTCACCGACGTGTTCCGATTGCTTTGCGTATCGCCAGCCACAACGTGATCCTCGTCGCGCTGGCGCTGGTGATTTACGCCTGCGTCATGGGTTTGCAGTTCAAGCAAGCCATGCACGAACAGGCCGACGCACTGGGGCAGGCCCTGACCACGCAAACCGCGACCTCCGCCACGGAGCTGCTGGTGTCCAACGACATCCTCAGCCTCAACGTGTTGCTGGGTAACCTGGTGAAGAATCCGCTGGTCGCTCACGCCGCCATCTACAGCGTCGACAACCGCATTCTCGCGGAGGCCGGCCAGCGTCCGAAAAACGGGCTTCTGGGTGAGGCCGAAGGCCTTTACGAGATCAAGGTCACGTTCCAGGACGTCGTCGCAGGCACGCTTCGCATCAGCCTGGACATGAGCCAGTTCCAGCAACCCTTGACCATCAGCCTTCAAAGCATGGGCATTCTTGCCGGGATTCTGCTCGCGCTCGCACTCGCCTTGAGCCTGCGACTGGGGCGGCATATTTCGACCCCCATGCTGCAACTGCGCATGTGGTTGCGCTACATCGACCCGTACACCCCGGCGACTGACCGTCAGGACGAGATCGGCGACCTGGCGCGCCAGCTCAAGGCGTCCTATGCGCCGCCTGAGCCGGAACCCGCCCCTGTTCCGGAGCCTGAGCACGTCGACGAGGAGGAAGACGCTTCGCCCGAGTTCGATACCAGCGACCTGAACGACCCGGAATTCGACGACGCGCCCAAGCCGCGCGCCACCGCTATCCCTGCCCGCCGTATCGTGGCCGAGGAAGACGAGGACGACGAAGAAGATCCGTTCGCCGACCTGCGTGACCACTCGCCTGCCGTCCAGAAGCCTGCTCCACGCCCTGTGCTGCCTGTCGTGCCGTCCCAGCCGCAATACAGCGCCGTGCTGGCCGTCCAGCTGGGCTCGCAAGAGCAACTCCGTCGCCTGCCCCGCGCCCGGCTGACCGAGTTGCTGGAACGTTATCGCGACTGCATCGATCAGGCCGCCTCGCTCTACGACAGCGAACTGCACACCCTGAACGACGGCAGCTCTCTGATGGTCTTCAGTACGCAGGACAGCGGTGACGACTACCTGACCAACGCGATTTGCTGCGGCGAGTTGTTGCGCGCCCTCAGCCACGCGCTGCAGATCGAAGTCGCGGACAGCGGCATCACGCTGCAATTGCAGCTGGGCCTGACCCTCGGTGAAGGCCTGCACGGCATGAACCAGATCGACCTGCTGCTGACCGAAACCGCACAGGACGCACTGGCCTTGTCGCAGCATAGCCGCAACCTGCTGCTGGTCGAGCGCAAGATCAGCGAAGACCACACTATCCGTCAGCGTGCCCGCATCCGCCCGATCGCAAGTCCGGAAGGCGCCAGCTGCGTAGAGCGCCTGATGGAGCCCTACCCGTCGATGCTCGAACGCCAGCTTGCACGCATGCACGAGGCGCGTAAGGCCTGATTGTCTGGAAGGACAGGGCGTGGCTTGAATACCTACCTTGATGGCCTGCGGGCCATCAAGGTAGCGATCCCAACCCAGGCAACACCCACAAAAAAGCCCGCATCGCTGCGGGCTTTTTGTTTGCGCTTGATTTAGAAGCGGAACACTTCCAGATCAGTGCGGATCGGAGAAGCCATCGGAATCTTTGGCTTGTCCTGATCGGTACGGGTCTTGGCAGGCTGAGCGGCTTTCTTTGGCTCTTCAGCGACCAATGGCTGACTCGCGACCGGTTTGACGGCAGCGCTCAGTTGTTCGGCCAGACGTTGCAGCAACACGCCCTGAGCCTTGACCTGTGCTGCAGAAGTACCGGCATGCGGCTCTTCCAAATGAATCAGCTTGCTGTCGCGGACAGTGCCACGACGGTCCAACAGGCGCCATTGTGCGTCCAGGACCGCTGGCTGATTCTCACCCGAATCCAGACGCGTGATCGACAGCACGACTTGAACGTCTGGTGTGAAGTTGGCGGCCGCTGGCGCCATAACCACACGCTGGCTGTCGAGCTTCCACGCCAATTGGCGCAGGAGCAGTTGATCGATATCAGCAGACAAACTGCCCGCCCAACGACCGTCTGTCGAGGCGGTCAGGCTACCGTCAGCTTGACGCTGCAGTAATGTTTCACGTTGCAGATAGTCAGCAACGGAGACCGGGCCCAGCAAAACCGCAACCCCGGCACTTTGTTTAGGTTGCCCGGGATCGCCACTGTCCAGTTGGTAGAGCGATGTAGGTTGATGAACGCTGCACCCGGCCAAACCCAGAACGCCGGTCAACAACAGAACAAATGGAACGCGTAGAAAATTCATCATTCCGTCCAAGTGGACGCCGCACGGCGCGCCACACTGTCAAAGACTCAAGAAAACATGAAGGCACACAGCCACGCCCGCACCTCAAGACGACATATCATCCGTGAATATGCGCGATGACTCCAGCGATTCTGCGTCGATCTTCGTGACGAAACGAAGATCGAGCACTGAAATCTGCTGTTTACGTAGCGCTTTCCACCAACAACGCGTCTACACGCTGGAAGCCTCGCGGTAGCTTATTGCCACGTCGCCCACGCTCACCTTTGTAGTGCTCGAGGTCGTCCGGCTTCAGAGACAGCGTACGCTTGCCCGCTTGCAGCACCAGGGTCGCGCCCTCGGGAATGACGGCCAGATCGGTCACGTATTCCTCACGGCTCGCCACGCGCTCGCCCGGAATCCCGATGATCTTGTTGCCCTTGCCTTTGCCCAGTTGCGGCAGGTCGCTGATCTTGAACACCAGCAGACGACCTTCCGTCGTGACAGCGGCCAGCCAGTTCTGCTCACGATCAGGAACAGGCCGCGGCAGGATGACTTTTGCGCCGTTCGGGAGGCTCAACAACGCCTTGCCCGCCTTGTTCTTGGCCTGCAAGTCTTCGCCTTTGACCACGAAGCCGTAGCCCGCATCGGAGGCGATGACGTACAGCGCCTCATCATCCGGCAGTAACACGCACTCGAAGGTCGCCGCAGGTGGCGGTGTCAGACGGCCGGTCAACGGGTCACCCTGGCCCCGTGCCGATGGCAGCGTGTGCGCCGCCAGCGAGTAGCTGCGCCCGGTGGAGTCGATGAACACGGCGAACTGGTTGGAACGTCCAGCCGCCGCCGCTTTGAAGCCATCCCCCGCTTTGTATGAAAGCCCTGTTGCGTCGATGTCGTGGCCCTTGGCGCAACGCACCCAGCCTTTTTCCGACAGAACGACAGTCACAGGCTCAGTCGGCATCAGTTCGTTTTCAGACAGCGCTTTGGCTTCAGCGCGCGCGACAATCGGCGAGCGGCGGTCGTCGCCATAGGTTTGGGCATCGGCGAGCAATTCGGTACGGACCAGCTTGCGCAGCTTGGTCTCGCTGCCCAGCAGGGCCAGCAGCTTGGCTTGCTCCTTGAGCAGTTCATCCTGCTCGCTGCGCAGCTTCATCTCTTCCAGACGCGCCAATTGACGCAGACGGGTGTCGAGGATGTAGTCCGCCTGGATTTCCGACAGGTCGAAACGCGCGATCAGCTCGGCTTTCGGGTGCTCGGCGGTCCGGATGATGTGGATCACTTCGTCCAGATTCAGGTAGGCGGTGAGCAAACCTTCCAACAGGTGCAGGCGGCGTTCGACCTTGTCCAGACGGAACTGCAGACGACGACGCACCGTGGTGATCCGGAACTGCAACCACTCAGACAGCAGCGCTTTCAGGTTCTTGAGCTGCGGCTTGCCGTCCAGACCGATGATGTTGATGTTCACGCGGTAGCTGGATTCAAGCTCCGTGGTCGCGAACAGGTGCTGCATCAACTCTTCAGGATCGACGCGGTTGGAACGCGGAATGATCACGATCCGGCACGGATGCTCGTGGTCGGATTCGTCACGCAGGTCGGCGACCATCGGCAGTTTCTTGGCCTGCATCTGCCCGGCGATCTGCTCCAGCACCTTGGCGCCGGACACCTGGTGCGGCAGCGCCGTGACCACGATGTCGCCATCTTCGACGCGATACACGGCGCGCATGCGCACCGAGCCACGGCCGGTTTCGTAAATTTTCAGCAGGTCAGCGCGCGGCGTGATGATTTCCGCTTCGGTCGGATAATCCGGGCCTTGAACGTGCTCGCACAGCTCCTCGATGGTGGCTTTTGGCTCGTCCAGCAGGCGCACGCAAGCGGAAGCGACCTCGCGCAGGTTGTGCGGCGGAACGTCGGTCGCCATGCCCACGGCGATGCCGGTGGTGCCGTTGAGCAGGATGTTCGGCAAACGCGCCGGCAAAACGGCAGGTTCATCCAGCGTGCCGTCGAAGTTCGGCACCCAGTCCGCCGTGCCTTGGCCCAGCTCGGTGAGCAGCACTTCGGAGTAGCGCGACAGACGGGCTTCGGTGTAACGCATGGCCGCGAAGGACTTGGGATCATCCGGCGCACCCCAGTTGCCCTGGCCGTCCACCAGCGTGTAGCGATAGCTGAAAGACTGCGCCATCAGCACCATGGCTTCGTAGCAGGCCGAATCGCCGTGCGGGTGAAACTTACCGAGCACATCACCGACGGTACGCGCCGATTTCTTATGCTTGGCGTCGGCGTCCAGACCCAACTCGCTCATGGCGTAGATAATGCGCCGCTGTACGGGCTTCAAGCCGTCGCCGATGTGCGGCAGGGCGCGGTCCATGATCACGTACATCGAGTAGTTGAGATAGGCCTGTTCGGTGAAGTCAGCCAGTGACCGGCGTTCTACGCCGTCCAGGCTGAGGTCAAGGGAGTCGCTCATGCGGGCCTCATCATTTTGTCGTCTGACGCAGCAGCAATTTGCCACCGCGCTGTGTGAATTCGAGTTGTTTAACGGCGCTCATACCCAGCAGCACCTCGTCTCCGTCCAGACCGGGCACCACCAGGGCGCGCACGTTATTCAGGACGATATCGCCGATCTGCAATCGCTGCAGCGTGGTCCGAAAGGCTTCCGTACGACCGTTGGCCGTGCTGACCTCGACCCTGACACCGCGCTCAAGCCGCAGTGTGTCTGCAACGGCCTCCGGAATCGCGACGTTGGTCGCGCCCGTATCGAGCATGAACTGCACGGGACGCGCATTGATCTGCCCCGTCATGACGAAATGCCCTTGGCGATTGCTCGCCAGTTGCACTTCGACGTATCCGTCACCGTGTTCAGAGGTGACGTGGGTGTTCGGATTTTCCTGACGTTGCTCCCACTCACCAAAAAACCGCGTCGCCAGAAACAGCGCCGCGGCCCAGGCAATGATCAGCATCAGACGCCCGGCGCGCTTGCCGGGAAGCGCCTGAGTCAAGGCTTCGCACTCCAGCCACCTTCAGGCGCGGCAAAGCGCCACACAATGGGCCGCTTTTCACCATCGGCGCGGACACCGAAATTGTTGTCGGTTCCGACCCAGGCGCCCTTGTCGTCCACGATCAGGGCTTCGGTCAGGCCGTATTTCTGATCGTAAAGCCGGTTGGGTTGCAGTGCTTCCTTGGCAAACGACCAGCAGGTTTCCAACTGACCGGTTTCCAGGGTGCGCCGACAGATGCGATACGCCGCGCGTTCAAGGGTGAACAGCTTGCCCTTGTACAGCGAGATGTCGGAAAAATCCTTGGCGACCGACTTGCCCCCCAACTGCGGAGGCAAGACGTCAGTGCCCGACTCCACCCGCAGAATGCAACTGGCATCGCAGGCCCAACCGTCCTTGCCCAGATGCGCGGTCAACAGCCCGCGTTTCTCACGCTCTGCGGCCAGCCACAACCGGTCCCCTACAGGACTGACGGCAATGCCTTCGAAAATCGCATTGAAGTGCTGCAGCATGCCGGCGGATTGCGCCTCCTGAACCACCTTTTTCGGCAGCTCCAGCCAGCTTGGCGCGCCATTGACCGGGACCTTCAGCACCGTCGCGTAGGCCTCGCTCACCAGATAGCGATTACCGGCCGCATCACAGCTCACCCCTTCGAAATCCAGATCGCCACCACGAACCAGTGCGGACGCCTTGGCCATGGCGCGCAGCGTCGGTGATAAGCCGCTGTCGGGAATCGGCGGAATATCGAGGACCTGCGCCCGGGCCTTCCAGACGGTCGCTGAGGTATCGAGGCTGTACAGCAACGTGTCGTCGCGGTCCGACACCGTCCACAGCACACCGTTACACGACGCCAGACCGGACAGGTTTCCGCCAATCATGTCGTCGACCGGGTGCTCGGAAAGCAGCTTGAGCTCCGGCAGCGGCGCAGCGAAGACGGGAGTGGCGACCAGCAACAACGCGGCCAATCCGCCTCGCATCAAACCAGCACCTCGGCGAGGTTGCCCTTGGACTCAAGCCAGGTCTTGCGGTCGCCCGCGCGCTTTTTGGCCAGCAGCATGTCCATCATCTCCGAGGTCGCTTCGAAATCATCCAGCGTCAGCTGGACCAGACGACGGGTGTTCGGGTCCATGGTGGTTTCACGCAACTGCGGCGGGTTCATTTCACCCAGGCCTTTGAATCGGGTGACCTGTGGCTTGCCGCGCTTCTTCTCGGCGACCAGGCGATCAAGAATGCCATCACGCTCGGCCTCGTCGAGGGCGTAATAGATCTCTTTGCCCAAGTCGATGCGATACAGCGGCGGCATTGCGACGTAAACGTGGCCAGCATCGACCAGAGGGCGGAAATGCTGGACGAACAAAGCGCACAACAGCGTCGCGATGTGCAGGCCGTCGGAGTCGGCGTCGGCGAGGATGCAGATCTTGCCGTAACGCAGCTGGCTCATATCCGCTGCGCCCGGATCGACACCGATTGCGACCGCGATGTTGTGCACTTCCTGACTGGCGAGCACTTCGCCGCCGTCGACTTCCCAGGTGTTCAGAATCTTCCCGCGCAGCGGCAGGATGGCCTGGAATTCTTTGTCTCGCGCCTGTTTGGCGGAACCGCCTGCGGAATCACCCTCGACCAGAAACAGTTCGGCGCGCATCGGGTCCTGCCCCGCGCAATCCGCCAGTTTGCCCGGCAATGCAGGGCCCTGGGTGATGCGCTTGCGTTCGACCTTCTTGCTCGCCTTGAGACGACGACCGGCGTTGTTGATTGCCAGTTCGGCCAGCTGCATGCCCATTTCCGGGTGCGCGTTGAGCCACAGGCTGAAAGCGTCTTTGACCACGCCGGAGACGAACGCCGCCGCTTCGCGGGATGACAGTCGCTCCTTGGTCTGGCCGGAGAACTGCGGCTCCTGCATCTTCATCGACAGCACGAACGCGATGCGCTCCCAGACGTCTTCCGGCGCCAGCTTGACGCCGCGCGGCAGCAGGTTGCGGAACTCGCAGAATTCGCGCATTGCATCGAGCAGGCCCTGACGCAAGCCGTTGACGTGCGTGCCGCCCTGCGCGGTCGGGATCAGGTTGACGTAGCTTTCCTGAACGCTGTCGCCGCCTTCCGGCAGCCATAGCAACGCCCAGTCAACCGCTTCTTTGTTGCCCGCGAATGCGCCACAGAAGGGCTCGTCCGGCAGGCGAAGGAAGTCAGTGACCGAATCCTGCAGGTACGAGCGCAGGCCGTCTTCGTAATGCCACTCGACTTTCTCGCCGGTGCTTTTGTCTTCGAAGCTGACCAGCAACCCGGGACACAAAACGGCTTTGGCTTTCAGGACGTGCTTGAGGCGACTGACGGAAAACTTCGGGCTGTCGAAGTACTTGGGGTCCGGCGCGAAATACACGCTGGTGCCGGTGTTGCGCTTGCCTACCGTGCCGACGACCGCCAGTTCGCTGGCCTTGAAGCCGTCGGCAAAGGTCATTTCGTATTCGTTGCCATCACGCTTGACCCGCACCCGCACCTGGGTCGAGAGCGCGTTGACCACGGAAATCCCCACGCCGTGCAGACCGCCGGAAAACTGGTAGTTCTTGTTGGAAAACTTACCGCCCGCGTGAAGCTTGGTGAGGATCAGCTCGACGCCCGACACGCCCTCTTCCGGGTGAATGTCCACCGGCATGCCGCGGCCGTCATCGGCCACTTCCAGGGAGTTGTCGGCGTGGAGGATTACCTGAACCGATCTGGCGTGGCCGGCCAGGGCTTCGTCGACGCTGTTGTCGATGACTTCCTGGGCGAGGTGGTTCGGCCGCGTGGTGTCGGTGTACATGCCCGGCCGCTTGCGGACCGGGTCGAGGCCCGAGAGGACTTCGATGGCGTCTGCGTTATAAGAGCTAGCGCTGGGATTGGCCATGGGGTCTCGTCATCAAGTCGTTCATGAAATTTCGGAGTGACACTGTTCTACATGTTTGTTTCAGCAAAAGCTCGGTCCGGACGCGTTATTCACAGCGCCGACACGTCGATCGCCTGCAAAAGCGCCGGGGCGAAACCGGCAAAGCTCAGCAAGGCAGGCAGCTTCGAGATAAAACCCTGAAAGCTGTGATCACCGCCACCTTCGATGCGCAGGGCGCAGGCCCGGTAAAACGCTTGGGCGCGCCGGTAATCCAGCGTCTCGTCACCGGTCTGCAACCACACCTGGATGCGCTGCGGATCCTGTGGGGCGGGCACTTCAAGCTCAGCCAGCGCGTCTACGTGATCATGCGTCAGCTCCCAGCGTTCGCCGGTATACAGGTTTTGTTGGGTGCCCAGAAAACCGTCGAACAACTGATGCGGATTGACTGCAGGATTGATCAGCACCGCCTTCAGGCCATGCCGCTCAGCCAGGTGAGTCGCATAGTAGCCGCCGAGCGAGCTGCCGACCAGCAGTGGCCGACCGCCCAGTTCCTCGATGGCGCTCTCCAGTTGCGCCAACGCCTGACGCGGATGATGGTGCAGCTCTGGCACTCGCAACTGCTCGCTCAACCCCAGGGTTTTCATCAGTTCAGCCAGCTGTGTGGCTTTTTTCGACATCGCCGAGCTGTTCAAACCGTGTATATAAAGAAGCGTCGGGTGATCCTGGTTCACGCGGTTATCTCCAGAAGCAGCGCATCAACACGCAAAGCCACGCAGTTTACAGGGACAACCGGGGGAAAACTCGTTTGTTGATCAACCGCTGGGGGCTCGAAGCATTTCCATTAATAACCGGCACCGCTGAGGTCGACCTCGAACAGACTGGGGTCAATCCGCGAGACGCCCGTTTCGACACGGCCGTCATCGTGCAGCCGCAACCAGCGATAACCCGGCGCCAGCGCGTCGAGCCTGAAATCCTCACTATTGGGCGCGAACTGAATGCAGGTGGACGGCGACGCCATCAACCTCAAGCCGTCACGTTGCTGGTCGTATTCCTGATGCACATGGCCCCAGAGCAGCGCCCGGGCGTGTGGAAAACGTTCCAGCACCGAGAACAGCGCCTCGGGGTTACGCAGCCCGATCGGCTCCATCCATGCCGCGCCAATGGGGACCGGATGATGATGCAGGCAAACCAAATGATGACGTTGCGGGGCTTCGCTCAATGCCTGGGCAAGCAGTTGCAGTTGTTTGTCTTCGAGATAACCCGGCACCGAGCCTGAAACGGCAGAGTCCAGCATCGTGATACGCCAGTTTCCGACGTCCACGACAGGCTCAAGAAAGTCACTCTGCTGAGCGGCAATCGCCATTTCCCGAAGTTCGTCATGGTTGCCAGGCAGCCAGCGTTTGGGCGCGGACAGGCGTTCACTCGACTCACGAAACGCCTGATACGACTCGATGGAGCCATCCTGGGACAAATCGCCGGTGGCGAGCACCAGGTCGATGTCCGGCTGCTCGGCCAGCACCCGATCAACGACGGCGTTCAGGCTGTCGCGCGTGGCCATGCCCAAGAGCTTGCCGTCCGCTTCAGCAAACAGGTGACTGTCCGACAGTTGCACCACCAGGACGGAGGACGAATTCAGAGGTGTGCTCGGCAATGGCCATCTCCTTGAGCAGGTCTGGCCGGATTATGGTGGCTGGAGCGCCGACGGGCAAATGCCGAAGTGAGCGGCAGCTCTCAGTTATCACGCCCGGGACTTCGAGCACGCCAATAATTGCTTATCCTCCGGAACATTTTGTCGGCGTAGTAACCACCAAGGGGAAAGCCGATTGCTCCACTTAGAAAAAGCCAAGGTAAGACTTTTTCATAGCTGGTATCAGGAAAAAAGAACATCAGGGGTGTAGGACCAATCAACCCTGCCGACATCCCGCCTACGCCTCCCAATGACCAGCCCCATGAGACGTAACGCGATATTGATGCGCCCAAAAGAAAGCCCGTCAAGAATACAGATCCGGTAGCGAGCGCCGACGCTGGCTCACCGGGCGGAACAAAGAAAATCTCGAAGAAAAAATTGACGACCGCGCCTATAACGACACCATAGACGATTAGTTTTATTAGTTTCATTCCCACCTCGCGGGGCAGTTACTAAAGATCGAATCCTCCGCCCCACCCGCCAGGAAAATATCTTCTACATAACTCACGCAATTACTGGGAATAGCAAGCCAATACCATATATTGGCACTTAGCGATTCAATTTTTCTTTGAGCACCTTCGGGATTGGGAATGTGGACCCTGCGCCTGAAAAGTTCAGTCTTCCCTCCCTCTTTCGAATATCGTTGGTAACCCGCTTCAGTGAGGTGAAAGGGCCGATTCCAACCATGAACATGAAAGTAGTGATAACCAGCCTTTAGTAAAGCATGGCCACAAAAATTCATCCCGTCACCACTCACAACCACTAGCCAAGTGTCATTCCAGTCAAACGGAATTGCATGACAGGAATAAAGATGAGTTCCAAGATAAGCCATGAGCACGACCTCAAAGAAAAGATCGTGCAAACCTAGCTTTAGGAAAGCTAAAAAATAAAGCCAAAAAACATCGCAACACAACTTTCAGAAACAGCCTACAAGGCGGGAAGACTTGAGAGTCAAGCTAACTGGAAAAGCCCTACAACTTCAGCGCACCGACTCAAACTCATGCCCGCACGCCAGGCAGTGACTCAACCATTCCCCCAGGAAGAGATTGAGCTGGGCCTTTTCATCCGGTTGATGCATATCGGCATTGGGGTACGGGTAGATGCCGCGGAAACGCCGAGCGTGTTCGGCGCCGATGACTTCCGCCATGCGAGCGTCATGATAAACCTGTACTTCCAGCACGGGCACCGGCAGCCATGGCAGGCTGTGTTCCTGGCGCACTTGCAGCGTGGTGGTGTACGGACAGTCGAGAATCACTTCGACCGCCAGCACGCCCAGCATCTGATCGCCTTGGGTGACGGCCACCCGGCGGGAACGTTGTTCATTGCGCATGTCAGGCAACAAACGCATCAAGCGCGCGTAGTTCGCCTCACAGGCTGCTTGCAGCCCGGCAAGGTCGACACGGTAGCGCTCGCGCAGAAGATTCACGACCACAGCCCCCTGATTTCGGCGCGATTAAGCGCCAGCCACTGTATTGCGATGATAGCTGCCGCGTTGACAATGCGTCCGTCTTTCACGGCTTGCATCGCGTCATCGAATGACCAGACCGACACACGGATGTCCTCGGCCTCTTCCTCCAGCCCGTGCAACCCACCAGCCCCCTCGCTTTCACATTTACCCAGGTACAAATGAACGAATTCGTTACTGCCACCGGGCGACGGAAAGTATTTGGTAATCGGCCACAACGCGCTGAAGACAAGCCCAGCTTCCTCCTCTCCTTCGCGGTGAGCAACCTCTTCAGGCTCCTCTTTTTTGTCGATCAGGCCGGCGACCATTTCGATCAGCCACGGGTTGGAATGCTTGCCGATCACGCCAACACGGAACTGCTCGATCAACACCACTTCGTCTCGCCGGGCGTCGTAGGGCAGAACGCAGACAGCGTCGTGACGCACGAACAGTTCGCGCTTGATTTCCGGGCTCATGCCGCCGTCGAACAGCTCGTGGCGCAGGTGCAGACGGTCCAGCTGATAGAACCCCTTGAAGCAGGTTTCACGGTGGGTGATCTCGTGCTTCGTCGGCGTCGATTTAGTCGTGTCGGTCATACATTTCTCACTGCTGAGCACTTGAGTCTTCGCGCCATCCTAACGTGCCAACACGCGGGATGCAGCCCCTCGTTCGGGCAAAACAGGCACTCAGGGTAGACGAGGGCAAGCGAAAGGCACTCTAATCCGTCCAGTGGCGAACTGATTGCGCCACACGTAGTCGAAGCTGGTTGCCGTTACTGCTCAGTGATGGCCCTTTATGCCAACGCCAAGGATCAACATGTCGTTTCTGAAGATCATTTCACTGGCCTGCCTGGCCCTGATACTGGGCGCCTGCCAGAGCCTTTTCCAGCCCAATTATCGCAGTCCGCTGACCGTTCAGCGCGACGCATCCGAATTGGTCAAACCCGGCTGCAGCACCGACGACTGCCCGCTGGTGAACATCGACACCGTGCACTTCCCGGACGAGCCGAAACTGGACGCCATCACCCAGCGGACCCTGCTGCAACTGACGCGCAGCGATACCGACGGCCCGGTACCGCCGACGCTCAAGGATTATCAAGAGCAATTCCTGAGCCGCGCCCAGCCACGCAACAGCAGCTATCTGCAGGCAAAAGTACGCGAGCAGCATGACGGTATCGTGGTGGTCGAGCTGTCGAGCTATCTGGACACCGGCGGTGCCCACGGCAATCCGGGCCGCGCCTTCATCAACTACTCCCGCCAGCAACAACGCGTCCTGACACTGAGCGACATGCTGGTGCCGGGCCAGGAAGCGGCGTTCTGGGACAAAGCCGAACTCGCGCATCAGGCCTGGCAGATCAGCACCAAGCTGGACAAGGACACCGAGTTTCAGAAGATGTGGCCATTCAAGCGAACTTCCAACGTCGCCCTGACGTACGGTGCAGTGATCCTGAAATACCCGGTCACCACGATCGCCCCCTACGCCATGGGCCACATCGAGCTGAAGATTCCTTACCCTCAGCTCAACGGCATCATCAAGCCGGAACTGTTCCCCGGCCGGAGCTGATCGCTTTACTCAACACCAGTTGCAACACGCCGGCCACGATGAGGGCCGGCAGTGTTGCACCGACGTTCGGGTACAGATTCGCAAGCACGTGGTAGGTGGCGATGCCGCCCACCCAGGCCAGCAAGGTCATCCAGCGTAATCCCACTGTCGCGGCGCCATGGCTGCGACGACGCAGGATGAAGTGATCCACCAGCACCACGCCGAACAGCGGCGCAAACACCGAACCGATCAGCAGCAGGAAATTCTGGTATTGCGCCAATGGCGCGAAACAGGCGATCAGCGTGCAGAGAATGCCGATGGCCAACGCCAGATGCTCGACCTTGGCTTTCAACAGAATCCCGCTGGAGACCGCTGCCGAGTGAATGTCGGCGAATGCGTTTTCCGATTCGTCGAGCAGGATCAATAGCAACGGAATGCCCATGCCCGCGCCGGCCAGCGCCAGCAACAACGCATTCGCCTCACCGCTTGGCGCGAACGCCAGGGTGTAGGCGACGCCCAGTGTCATCAACCAGAAGTTGCCCAGGAAAAAGCCCAGCACGGTGCCACCGAAGACGCCGGTTGCGCGCTTGCCGAATCGGGAATAGTCGGCAATCAGCGGCAACCAGGAGAGCGGCATGGCGATGGCGATGTCGAAACCGACGGCGAACGGCAGCGAACCGTCTCCGGCGCGCGCCCACAACGCCGACAGGTCGGCTTTGGCGAACAGGTTCCAGGTCAGCCAGACGCACGCGGCGAGCAACAACCAGATGCCCCACTTGCGCAAAATCTGCCGCACGAAGGTGAGCGGTCCGCTGACGGCGAGCAGGGTGGCGAGCGCGCCGAAGATCAACGTCCAGAGCAGCGGGTTGGCCCATAGGCTGGAGGCTGAAAACGCACCCGCGCCGAGCAGACTGGCCGCGTCACGCATGACGATGATTTCGAATGAACCCCAGCCCACCAGTTGCAGCAGGTTGAGAATCGCAGGCAGCGCCGCGCCCTTGCTGCCCAGGCTGAGTTTGAGCGCGGCCATGGACGAAAGGCCCGTGTCGCTGCCGATCACGCCAACCGCCGCGAGCAGCAGAACGCCCACCAGCGTGCCGAGGAAGATCGCCAGCATCGAGCCGGACATGCCCAGCCCCTGCGCCAGCAGCGCGCCGGTCTGCAGGACCATCAGGCCGATGCCGAGGGAGAACCACAGGGAAAACAGATCGCGCCCGCCAAAGACCCGCTTGCTGGCGGGGACGGGGATATCAGGTGAGTAAGTGCCGGGTGTGTTCACGTTGTTATCTCGGAGGAACATTTTTAGTTATTTACGGGGAATCCGCCTGATGATCGTTCCCACGCTCCGCGTTGGAATGCATGCCCGGACGCTCCGCGTCCCCTGTGACGCGGAGCGTCACCAAAGGCATTACCCCGCAGAGCGTGGGAACGATCAATCGTCAGGCCTTAAACCTTCTTGTAAAGCTGACTGCCTTCCTGCTTGAACCGCTCGGCCTGCTCACGCATGCCCTCGGCCACAGACAGGTCCACCGCCTCGATCTTCTGGTTGGCCGCGTAGTCGCGGACTTCCTGGGTAATCTTCATCGAGCAGAATTTCGGCCCGCACATCGAGCAGAAATGCGCGACCTTGGCCGAGTCCTTCGGCAGGGTTTCGTCGTGGTAGGCACGTGCCGTGTCCGGGTCCAGACCAAGGTTGAACTGGTCTTCCCAGCGGAACTCGAAGCGCGCCTTGCTCAAGGCATTGTCGCGAATCTGCGCGCCCGGATGCCCTTTCGCCAGGTCAGCGGCGTGGGCCGCGATCTTGTACGTAATGATCCCGGTCTTCACGTCATCCTTATTGGGCAGACCCAAGTGTTCCTTCGGCGTCACGTAGCACAGCATCGCGCACCCGAACCAGCCGATCATGGCCGCCCCGATGCCCGAGGTGATGTGGTCGTAACCCGGTGCGATGTCGGTGGTCAGCGGGCCGAGGGTGTAGAACGGCGCCTCGTCACAGCACTCCAGCTGCTTGTCCATATTCTCTTTGATCAACTGCATCGGCACATGGCCGGGGCCTTCGATCATGCATTGCACGTCGTGCTTCCAGGCGATCTTGGTCAGTTCGCCAAGGGTTTCCAGCTCGCCGAATTGCGCTTCGTCGTTGGCGTCGGCAATCGAGCCCGGACGCAAGCCGTCACCCAGCGAGAAACTGACGTCGTAGGCCTTCATGATTTCGCAGATTTCGTCGAAGTGCGTGTAGAGGAAGTTTTCCTTGTGGTGCGCCAGGCACCACTTGGCCATGATCGAGCCGCCCCGGCTGACGATCCCGGTGACGCGCTTGGCGGTCAGCGGCACGTAGCGCAGCAGCACGCCAGCGTGAATGGTGAAGTAGTCGACGCCCTGCTCCGCTTGCTCGATCAGCGTGTCGCGGAACAGCTCCCACGTCAGGTCCTCGGCCACACCGCCGACCTTCTCCAGCGCCTGATAAATCGGCACGGTGCCGATCGGCACCGGCGAGTTGCGGATGATCCACTCGCGGGTTTCGTGAATGTGTTTGCCGGTGGACAAGTCCATCACGGTGTCAGAACCCCAGCGAATGCCCCACGTCAGCTTGGCCACTTCTTCTTCGATGGACGAACCCAGCGCACTGTTGCCGATGTTGCCATTGATCTTCACCAGGAAGTTACGGCCGATGATCATCGGCTCCAGCTCAACGTGGTTGATGTTGGCTGGAATGATCGCGCGGCCGCGGGCAATTTCCTCGCGCACGAACTCAGGGGTGATCTCTTTCGGAATGCTCGCGCCGAAGCTGTGACCGCCGTGCTGCTGCGTCAACAGGCCGGCGGCGCGGGCCTCTTGCAGCTTCATGTTCTCGCGGATGGCGACGTATTCCATCTCGGCGGTGATGATGCCCTGACGCGCATAGTGCATCTGGCTGACGTTCGCACCGGCCTTGGCCCGACGCGGGTTGCGCACATGGGCGAAACGCAGCTTGGTCAGTTCGGCATCGGCCAGGCGCTGCTGACCAAAGTTGGAACTCAGACCGTCGAGACGCTCGGTATCGCCACGAGATTCGATCCATGCCGAGCGGACATCGCCCAAGCCTTTGCGCACATCGATGACGACGTTGGGATCGGTGTAGGGCCCTGAGGTGTCGTACACGCAAACCGGCGCATTAATCTCGCCGTCGCTATTTGCTCCTGAGAAACCGGTAGGCGTGACGTCCAGACTGATCTCTCGCATGGGCACGCGGATGTCAGGACGGGAGCCCTGAACGTAGATTTTCTGCGAGCGGGTGAACGGCTGAACCGACCCCGAATCGACCTGGGCGGACTCACTCAGATTGGCGTTTTTTAGTCTTGTGCTCATCACGGGCTCTCCAGACATCATATTGCGGCGCAATGGATTGTCGGAGCTTGAGCCTGATTCGAACGGACGGAGGCACCCTGAGACGACACGGATGCTGAGAATCGAATAACGAGGGCTGTTCAGAAAATGAACAATGACGACCCCGGACGACACTCAAGAGGACTCGCCGGGAGACGAGAAATCTTGTTCCCTACGCAGGCGCTAACCTGATCAGGTTCAACGGGATCCGGATTATCCGATCTCAGCCTCATATCAAGGCACCCCGACAAGAACGGCGTCAGTCTAGTCGCGCGGCAGGGCAAACGCCAAGCGCGGAATTCAAACGCGCGTTAAATGGCCGCTTTACCCGATTGTTGCGGCAATCTTCTGGAACTACACTCGCTACGCGGCGCCAAAGGCGTCTGGACTTGTTCTGGCGACAACTATTACTAGGGAATGTCTATGCTGCGCAAACTTTCACTGGCCATTGCCGTATCGTGTGCTTCGAGTGCAATGGCCGGAGCAGCCGACATGCCGCTGCCGACCAAAACCGGGCTGGTCAGCGTCTATCAGGAAGCGGTAAACAACAACGCAGATCTGGCCGCGGCCCGCGCCAGCTATGACGCCCAGAAGGAAATCGTTCCCCAGGCCCGCGCCGGCCTGCTGCCGAACATCTCTGGCGGCGCTGATGTGAACAATACGCGCACCAAAATCGACGAGCCGTCTGCGGTCATCAATCGCAGTGGCACGGTGTATCGCGCAACGTTGAGCCAGCCGATCTTCCGCGCCGACCGCTGGTTCCAGCTCAAGGCCGCCAAGGACGTGAACGAGCAGGCCATGCTGCAGCTCTCGGCCACGGAACAGAATCTGATTTTGCAGAGTGCCGAGGATTACTTTTCGGTCCTGCGCGCGCAGGACAACCTGGCCTCGACCAAAGCCGAAGAAGCCGCGTTCAAGCGTCAGCTGGATCAGGCCAACGAACGCTTCGACGTCGGCCTCTCGGACAAGACCGACGTGCTTCAGGCGCAGGCCAGCTACGACACGGCGCGCGCCGCGCGGATTGTCGCCAAGCGTCAGGTTGACGACGCCTTTCAGGCCCTGGTGACCCTGACCAACCGCGAGTACAACTCCATTGAAGGCATCGTGCACACGCTGCCCGTACTCGCGCCCTCGCCCAATGACGCCAAGTCGTGGGTCGACACGGCCGCTCAGCAGAACCTGAATCTGCTGGCCAGCAATTACGCCGTCAGCGCCGCCGAAGAAACCCTGCGCCAGCGCAAGGCCGGGCATGCGCCCACGGTCGATGCGGTGGCTCAATACGAAAAAGGCGACAACGACCCGTTGGGCTTCACCAACCCGAACTACACCGGGCAGAGTTTCCACGGCAGCGTCGAGCAACGCACCATTGGCTTGCAGGTGAACATTCCGATCTACAGCGGCGGCCTGACCAGCTCGCAAGTGCGCGAAGCCTACGCCCGCCTGGGCCAGACCGAGCAACAGCGCGAAGGCCTGCGTCGCCAGGTGGTGGAAAACACGCGAAACCTGCATCGCGCGGTGAACACCGACGTCGAACAGGTCCAGGCGCGCAAACAGTCGATCATCTCGAACCAGAGTGCGCTGGAAGCCACGGAAATCGGTTACCAGGTGGGGACTCGCAACATCGTCGATGTACTGGATGCTCAGCGCCAGCTGTATGCGTCGGTGCGTGATTACAACAACACCCGGTACGACTACATCCTCGACAACCTGCGCTTGAAGCAAGCCGCCGGGACGTTGAGTCCTGGGGATCTGCAGGACCTTTCGCGTTACCTCAAACCCGACTACAACCCGGACAAAGATTTCTTGCCGCCGGACTTGGCGAAGGAAGCGGCGAAGAATTTCGAGCGGCCGACTGAGCGGTAAGACGATACTGCTGGAAAACACGCAGCGCCCTGTGGGAGCGAATTCATTCGCGAGGGGGCCGTACAGGCGATAGATGTCTATTGGCTGTACAACCGCATCGCGAATAAATTCGCTCCCACAGGTTATTCCTACATTCGGACGACCGGGTCAGGCATCAATCAACCGACCAATCCCGTCCAGCAACTTCTGCAACGCGCCCTGATTGGCCTTCATGACCGCCAGCCCAGCATCAGCCATGGCCTGCGCTTGCTCTGGCTGCTCGATAAGCCGCTGCACCGCAGCCGCCAATCCTGCCGAATCACTGACCTCTTCCAACGCCCCGGCACTGCGCAGCATCGCGGCGATTTCCAGAAAGTTAAACAGGTGCGGGCCGCTCAGCACCGGCTTGTCCAGCGCGGCCGGCTCCAGCAGGTTGTGCCCGCCGTTGGGCACCAGGCTGCCGCCGACGAACGCGATATCGGCCAGAGCGTAGAGGTACAGCAGCTCACCCATGGTGTCGCCGACCAGGACGGACGTTTCGCTGACCACGGGTTCCGCCCTCGAACGGCGAACGCTGTTGAATCCTTGCTGCCGGCTCAATTCGAACACGCTGTCGAAGCGTTCGGGATGACGCGGCACCAGAATCAACAGCGCATCAGGATGGCTGGTCAACAGCTCGCGGTGAGCAGACAACACGACCTCGTCTTCGCCCGCGTGAGTGCTCGCAGCAATCCACACCGGACGTTGCGCGGTCTGCCACGCTTCGCGTTGCTGCGCTGCGCGCGCCAGCAATTGCGGGTCAATGGTGAGGTCAAACTTGATCGAACCCGTCACGGTCACGCACGCCGGGCGGGCGCCCAAGTCACGAAAACGCTGTGCTTCGGTTTCGGTTTGCACCGCGATCAGGCTCATTTCAGCCAGCATCGGTCGGGTGAGCCCGGCGAAGCGTCCGTAACCCCGTGCGGAACGCTCTGACAGTCGCGCATTCGCAAGAACCGTCGCGATGCCACGTTTCGCACACTGATGAATGTGATTGGGCCACAGCTCCGTTTCCATGATCACTCCGATTTTGGGCTGGATGTGATCGAGAAAACGCCCGGCTGCCCACGGAAAGTCATACGGCAGATAGCAGTGCTGAACGCGCGGCTCGTTGGCGAACATCGACTGGATGCGCTCCGAACCGGTGGGCGTCATGCAAGTGATGGTGATCGGCAGCTGTGGATAGCGTGCCAGCAAGGCCCGAATCATCGGCGCGGCGGCGATGCTCTCCCCCACCGAAACCGCGTGAACCCAGATGCCGCCACGCTGCATCGGCGGCAGTCCACGGGCAAAACGCTCACCGATACGTTGCGCGTAAGCAGGCGCCTTACGAGCGCGAAGCCACAGACGCAGTGCAATCAGAGGCAGGCCAAGGTGAAACAGGACGGTATAGAGGGTTCTATTCATGGGCGCGGAGTTTATCAGCCAATGGCCTTCAAATGATGAGTGAAACACTCGGCCAACCAACGTGCTGCCGGCCCCAATGGTTCGTCACGGCGCCAGACCATTTCAACCACCAGCGCCGGGGGCGTCCACTCGCTGCTCAACTCGATCATCTGGTTCTGGTAGGTCGGGTATTGCACCACGTGCCGAGGCAGCCAGGCCCAGCCCAGACCTCGCATCAACAGCTCGGCCATGACGTAGAAGCTGTCGGCCCGCCACACCTGCGGGCTCAACTGTTCGCCGCCGGGATAACCACTTTGCTGCGGTGCGATAAGCAATTGCCGATGCCGCGCCAGTTGCTGACGGGTAATCAGCGGTTCGCTGGCCAGCGGATGATCGACTGCGCAAACAGTCACCATCTCCACACTGCCCAGCACCCGCCGTTCGAGGGCTTCAGGCATCTGTTCGTGATGAAAAAGCAGACCAAGGTCGGCACGCCGCTCCAGCAGCTTGCGCGCAACATCACCCTGAGCGCCGCTGGCCAGTTGCACTTCGACACTGGGGAAGCGCTCATCGAGAGCCTCCAGACTGTCGAGTACAGGCTGGTAAGGCATGGCCTCGTCGTGTGCGAGCCGCAGCCGCGCCTCCTGCCCGCGCATCAACGCCAGCGCCCGGCCGTCGAGGCGCTCGCACTGGCGCAACAGCTCTCGCGCCTCTTCGAGCAACGCACCGCCCGCTTCCGTCAGACGCGGCTGACGCCCGCTGCTGCGATCGAACAGGCTCACCCCGAGGTCGGTCTCGAGCAGGGCAATCGCATTGCTCACGGCGGATTGCGCACGCCGGGAGTCCCGCGCCACCGCTGAAAACGAGCGCTGATCGGCGACACTGACAAATAGCCTGATCTGTTCGAGGTTCCATTGCATGGCCACGCAACCTATCTTCCAGAGAGATGGGTAATGACTTTACCCCATCTGGGCAATCGCTAGAATCCGCAGCATTGAAGAGGAGTTTCATCATGTCCGCCTACTACCTGCTCGCCATCGCCATCTGCGCCGAAGTCATCGCCACCGTTTCCATGAAAGCCGTCAAAGGTCTGAGCACGCCGCTGCCGCTGCTGCTGGTGATCCTCGGCTACGCAGTGGCGTTCTGGATGCTCACGCTAGTGGTGCGCAGCATTCCGGTGGGCGTGGCCTACGCGGTCTGGGCCGGCATGGGCATCGTCATGGTGAGCATCGCTGCACTGTTCATTTATGGCCAGAAACTCGACCTGCCCGCCATCGCCGGCATGGGGCTGATCGTGGCGGGAGTTGTGGTCATTCAGCTGTTCTCAAAAACAGCAGGCCATTAAAGGGAGGTCATTGAAAAGCGGCTTCCCCTATAATGGCGCGATTCGTTTCGCCATTTGAGGTGCTCATGCCATCCGCCATTTCCACTGACGTTCTGATTGTCGGCGCAGGCGTAGCCGGTCTCTGGCTCAATGCCCGCCTGCGTCGTCAGGGTTTCTCGACCGTCGTGGTGGAAAGCGCCAGCCTCGGCGGCGGGCAGACGGTCAAATCCCAGGGGATCATTCACGGCGGCGCCAAATATGCACTGCATGGGGCATTGTCGGGCGCTTCCGAAGCCATCGCCGACATGCCGCGTCGCTGGCGTGAAGCCTTGTCCGGCAAGGGTGAGTTGAACCTATCGGGTGTACGACTGCTTTCCGAAGCCCACTATCTCTGGTCGCCAGGCACCATCGCCGGCAACCTCACCAGCTTCTTCGCCAGCAAGGCGGTGCGTGGCCGTGTCGATCAGGTCAAAGGCACCGACTTGCCTCCCGCCCTTCAGGACCCACGTTTCAAGGGCAAGGTCTATCGCCTTGCGGAGCTGGTGATCGATGTCCCGAGCCTGATCGAACGACTTGCAGAACTGGCCGGAGACAGCTTGCTGGCTGGCGAAAAGATCGAGCCGCTGCTGCACGAAGGTGAACTGGTCGGCCTGCGCGTCGACGGTCGCGACATTCATGCGCAGCGTGTGGTGCTGAGCGCAGGGGAAGGCACCGCCGACCTGCTCAAAGCGCTGAACATTAATCATCCCGCCATGCAGCGTCGTCCGCTGCACATGGTCATGGTCAAAGGCCCGACGCTCAAACCGCTGTACGCGCACTGCCTGGGCGGTGGCCCGAAGCCGAGGATCACGGTGACCACGCACCCGGCGGCCAATGGCGAGTGGGTCTGGTACCTGGGCGGCGATATTTCCGAAGCGGAAGGCGTTGCCCGAAATCCAGCCGAACAAATCGCCGCGGCCAGAAAAGAACTCGCCCATCTGCTGCCTTGGGTCGACCTCAGCCAGGCGCAGTTCGCCACGCTGCGCGTGGACCGTGCCGAGCCTCAACAAACCGGCCTGGTGCGCCCGGACAATGCGTTTCTGGATGCTCAGGGTCGGCTGATGGTGGGATGGCCGACCAAGCTGGCGCTGGCGCCCGACTTTGCTGATCGTGTGCTGGCCTCGCTGTCGCGGGACGACATTCATCCGATCCCGCAACCGCCTTACAAGGATCTGCCAAGACCGCCGCTCGCCAAACCTGTGTGGGATGTCCTGCTGCCATGAAAACTTTGCACGATCTGCATCGACCGTTGGGCAGCCTCGGCATCAACGTCTCCCCCATCGGGCTGGGGACGGTCAAGCTGGGTCGCGATCAGGGCGTCAAATACCCCAACGGCTTCACGATCCCGGACGACCATGAAGCGCAGATGCTGCTCAAGCTGGCGCGGGATCTGGGCATCAACCTGATCGACACCGCGCCCGCCTACGGCCGCAGCGAAGAGCGCCTCGGTCCGCTGTTGCGCGGCCAGCGTCAGGACTGGGTCATTGTCAGCAAAGTCGGCGAGGAGTTCGAAGCGGGGCAGTCGCGCCACGACTTCACCGCCGCCCACACGCGCCTCTCGGTGGAACGCAGCCTCAAGCGCCTGGAGACTGACTTCATCGATCTGGTGCTGGTGCATTCCGACGGCAACGACCTGCATGTCCTGAATCAATGCGATGTCTATCTAACGCTGGCGGACTTGAAACGCGAAGGCAAAATTCGTGGCTTCGGTTTTTCAGGCAAAACCGTCGAGGGCGGTCTGCTGGCGTTGCAGGACGGCGATTGCGCAATGGTCACCTACAACCTCAATGAACACGCCGAAAAACCGGTCCTCGACTACGCTGCTGCACACCATAAAGGGATTTTGATCAAAAAAGCGTTGGCCAGCGGGCACGTTTGCCTCAGTCCCGGTGTCGATCCAGTGCAGGCCAGTTTCGAGCTGCTGTTTGAGCATCCTGGCGTCACCGGTGCTATCGTCGGGACCATCAATCCACTGCATCTGGCCCATAACGTGGCAACTGCCGCTGAAGTGATTCGCCGTCGAGCCTGATCCGGGCGGCCGACCCCAACGCAAGAAGGAGCCGATATGCCGAGAACCCTGATTCGGAAAAACCCCAGCAACTTCAAAACCCTGCCGTTATTCGTCGAAGCCACTCCCGAGAGCCTGAGCTACCAGAGCGTCGGGATGCCGCTGAATTTCTCCCAGACCCTGCTGCGTCGGCGCAAGATCGAGGTGGAGAACAGCGAGCGTTTTTCCACCGAACTGGCCAACCTCGGAGTGTCGGTACGGCTGACCCTCAACTGGCAGAATCGCGATTACTGGGTGTTGGTGCGTCAGCGTCGCCAGGACCGTGGCGACGTCGTGTTGAAATTGATCTCCGGGTACGTCCCGGCGCATGAACTGAACCTGCCGCTGCACACGGCCATTCAGGAGGTGGCCGAGGAATGCCTGATCGAAACACCGCAAGGCTGGCTCGGCGGGCGTTTCAACGATACATGGCTGCCTGCGCCGTATGCCGCAGCGCTTCATTATCGCGAAGCCATGCCCTTTCGTTTGAGCCCGCTGTCGGGCGCCGCACGACCTGTACGGTGCGGCAGCATGACGTTGATCGAGCGCCCACGCGCTTACGTTCACTTGCCGACCGCGTCGTTGCAACTGATCTACGACATGCGTCTGGAAGTCCCGAAGGAGGCGCGCCCGCTGAGCCTCTTCCATGTGGACGAAGCGCTGGAAAACGACCAACTGGTGGCGCGGCTCAACCGAAGCAAACCGGATCTGTACCTGATGCCGCTGGAAAACGGCTCGCCGCTGCCGGAGCTTTACACCCTCAAGAACGACAAGCTCTCCCCTGCGGGCACTCGGGGCCTGTATCTGGCCGAAAGCTTTGCAGCTCAGGACGGTTGGGTGGTGAGGGACGAGCGCATTCGCTGGAAGGACTGGTTGTTACAACAGGGAATGACACCGCCGAAGCCGAAGAAGACCGGCATCAAGCGTCGCCTGAAAGTGGGTGCCAAGCAGCTGCTGCGCATTGCGCGGCAGAAGCTGCATAAAACTTGATCCAGCGTCGCGGGCCTTGCTCAGCTGTAGGAGCGCGCCTGCCCGCGATTGCTATTTGGCCGGATACATTTGTCGGCTGACCTGGCTCAATCGTGGGCAAGCGCGCTACTACAACAAAGCGACCTGATTACTGCCCGCGGATTTTCTCGACGATGGCCGTGGTTGAGCTGTTTGCCACCAGACCCAGTACGCGCACTTCCCCGCCATACGCCTTGACGATCTCGGCACCAACCACCTGATCGACACCGTAATCGCCGCCCTTGACCAGCACGTCTGGCTTGACGTGAGTGAGCAGATTCTCCGGCGTGCCTTCAGGGAAGCTGATGACCCAATCCACCGCACCCAGACCCGCCAGAACGGCCATTCGCCGGTCCACGCTGTTGATCGGGCGGCCCGGGCCCTTGAGGCGACTGACGGACGCATCGTCGTTGACCGCGACGATCAGACGATCGCCTTGGGCCCGCGCCTGCTCGAGGTAGGTGACATGGCCCGCATGCAGGATGTCGAAGCAACCGTTGGTGAAGACGATCTTCTCGTTGTGCGCCCGCGCATCGTCGATGGCCAGCAGCAACTGATCCAGGCTCAGCACGCCACGTTCAGACCCTTCGGCGCGTTGAATGGCGCGACGCAGTTCCGGAGCGCTGATGGCTGCCGTACCCAGCTTGCCGACAACGATACCCGCCGCCAGGTTGGCCAACGCCACGGCATGCGGCAACTCTTCGCCCGCTGCAATGGCCGCCGCCAGGGTGGAAATCACCGTGTCACCGGCACCGGTGACGTCGAACACTTCGCGAGCGCGCGCAGGCAAATGCAGCGCTGGCTGGTCGGGACGCAACAGCGTCATGCCGTGCTCGCCACGGGTCACCAACAAGGCACCCAGTTCGAGCTCGGCCATCAGTTGTGCGCCTTTGGCGACCAGTTCGGCTTCATCGACACAATGCCCGACGATGGCTTCAAATTCGCTGAGGTTTGGCGTGATGACGCTGGCGCCACGATAGATCGCAAAATCCTTGCCTTTCGGATCGGCCAGCACAGGAATACCACGGTCGCGCGCCGCTTTGATCAACACCTGATGGTTCTTCAACGCGCCTTTGCCGTAGTCGGACAGCACCAGCACCTTGACGCCATCGAGCAGCGAATCCACCTCTTGGCTCAACGACAGCGCGTCGGTGGCAAACGGTTCTTCGAAGTCGATACGCAGCAGTTGCTGGTGGCGGCTCATGACCCGCAATTTGACGATGGTGGGTTGGTGGGCAATGCGTTGAAAGCGCGCCGTTACGCCCGCGGCCTGAAGGCTGTTGCTCAGGCTCTCGGCGGCCTCGTCCTGGCCGGTGACGCCCACGAGGGACGCTTTCGCGCCCAGTGCGGCGATGTTCAACGCAACGTTGGCGGCGCCGCCCGGGCGGTCTTCGATCTGATCGACCTTGACCACCGGCACCGGGGCCTCAGGCGAAATCCTGGAGGTACCGCCATGCCAGTAGCGGTCGAGCATGACATCGCCCACTACCAGAACTGGTGCCTGATCGAAACGCGGCATGGACAACTTCATCGAACAACCCGTAACTAAGAATGAACAGGGGCGGAATCTTAGCACAGGGTTTGCAAAGGCTTGACGCCTTGGGGAAAAGTCGATGTAACGGCAAGCGCAGAAAACACAGTGAGAGCCGCTTGAGGCAAGACAGCTCCCACAGGCCCGAGGTCTGGACATGGGCTCCTGCATCAACCCGGTCTATGTAGGAGACGTCCGAGGTTACGAGGGCAGCGAAGGCGGTGGCTCAATCACCATGGACGCCGCTGACCCACCGCATTCACAATCAAGCCGGCACACATTCATAGCGCCTGTCGCTGAACTCGCGCGTTAAACGGCGCCCACCGGCGCCGGCTCGTCCAGTCCCATCGCGTGAAGGCGAGCATAGTAGCCGTTCTGTGCCAGCAACTCAGAATGGGTGCCACGCTCGACGATGCGTCCCTGATCCATGACCAGAATCATGTCGGCACGCTCGATGGTCGACAGCCGGTGAGCGATCACCAGCGTGGTACGGCCTTTCATCACCTGATCGAGCGCTGCCTGAATGTGACGCTCGGACTCGGTGTCCAGCGCCGACGTCGCCTCGTCCAGAATGAGCAACGGCGCGTTTTTCAGCAGTGCGCGGGCAATGGCCAGACGCTGACGTTGGCCACCGGAAAGCAATACACCGTTTTCGCCCACCTGAGTGTCGAAGCCTTCTGGCAACTGCTCGACGAACTCTTTCGCGTAGGCGTCGGCTGCAGCGGCCTCGATGTCGGCACGCGGCGCGCCGGCCAGATCGCCGTAAGCGATGTTGTTGGCAACGCTGTCGTTGAACAGGGTCACGTTCTGGTTTACCTGGGCAACATGCCTGCGCAGATTACGCAGGCGATAATCTTCGATCTCGACACCATCGAGCAGGATCTGCCCCGATGTGTGGTGATAGAAGCGAGGAATCAGGTTCGCCAGGGTTGACTTGCCACTGCCGGACCGCCCCACCAGGGCGATCATCTGACCCGGCGCCGCCGAGAAGCTGATGTCGTGCAGCACCTGACGTTCGGTTTCAGGGTAAGTGAAGTTCAGGTTGCGAACTTCCAGACGCCCCTCGACCCGATCCCTCTCAATGGTGCCGGTATCGACTTCCGGCTCGACATCAAGCTGTTCGAAAATGCTCTCGGCGCCCGCGACGCCTTTCTGGATCGTCGAGCTGACTTCAGATAGCTGACGAATCGGTTTGGGCAGCAGACCGGCTGCGGTGATGTAGGCCACCAGATCACCGGCGGATGCGTCGCCCCTCAGCCACAGAACAAGGAACATCAGCACGGCCATGGCGGTGTAGATCACCAGTTGCAGCATGGGGGTGTAGACCGCCCCGGTCTTGGTCATGCGCAGTTGCTTGTCGGTGTTGCTGGTGCTGGCCTTGGCGAAGCGCTCTTCTTCGTACTTCTCGCCACCAAAGCTGCGAACGACGCGATAGCCTTGAATGGTTTCCGACGCGACGTGGGTCACGTCACCCATCGCCACCTGGATTTTCTTGCTCTGCTTGCGAAACTTCTTGCTGGAGCTGCCGACCATGAACGCGATCAAGGGCAGGATCGCCAGCATGACGATGGTCAGTTTCCAGTTCATCCACACCAGATACAGGAACAGGAACACGATGGTCAGGCCTTCGCGGATCACGACCTTGATCGCATCGGTCGCAGCCCCCGTGACCATGGTCACGTTGAAGGTGATGCGGGAAATCAGATGCCCGGAGTTGTGCGTATCGAAATACCGGTTCGGCAGAACCAACAGCTTGTTGAAGAGTTCGACGCGCAAATCATGCACCAGGCCCAGAGAGACCTTGGCCAGGAAGTAGTTACCCAGATACGACCCCAGACCCTGCCAGGCCGCGATCAGTACGATCAGCAGCGGCACGGCCTGCAGTAGCTGCAGATCCCTGAGATAGGGCACATTGGGGAACAAGGCCGCTTCAGGGTTGGTCAGGCCGTCGACAAAATATTTGAGAATGCCCGCCAGCATGGGCTGGGTGGAGGCAAAGATCACGAAACCCACAATGCTGAGCAGAAAGATGCCCACGTAAGGCTTCACGTAGTTCAACAGTCGAAGATAGATTTTCAGGCTGGAGCTCTGTCCGCTATCGGACCCTTTGTCACTCATCGTAAAGCTCACTGGTTGAATTGAACGCGGGATTTTACCACAGCCGGGCGCGCGTCCCGTGCCCATACCAGAACGCTGGCCAGACCGATGGGCAGCCAACTGATGAACCACTCGGCCCTTGGCGTTCCGGTCAGGCTTGCGGCGTCAAACTGCATCGCCAGCGTGGAAAACACCCAGATGCCCATCAGGCAACGACCAAGGGCGGTATCCCGGGCACGCCAGCATTCCCACAGCACGGTCAACCACACGGCCGCCCAGAGCAACATGCCCGGCAACCCGAGCTCGATCGCGACATGGGTAAACAGGTTGTGGGAATGATCGAACCGTATACCGCTCGCCAGCACCTTGTAATCGGAGCCCAGGCCGAGGCCTGTCCACGGATGATCGCCGATCATTGTGACAGCTGAAGCAAAAATTTCGGGACGGTAAGAAGATCCGCGCGCGACCATCAAAGGTTCCAGCAACCAGAAACCGACGATGCCCACCACAATCGCCGCAGCCGAGACTGTCCAGGCCCGAGGGTCACGCCACCAGATGGGCAATACGATGACGGTCAGGAAAAGCGCCAGCACCGCACCCCGGCTCTGAGACATGACCACAAAGGCTAGCGAGAACAACAGCCCGAGCAGCCAGAAAGCCTGCAAGATCTTTTTTTGGGGCGGCAGAAGCAGCGTCCAGACTGCGCCGACGCCAATCACGTAAGCACCGAGGATCGGATGACTTAACTCACCGATCCCTTCCAGTCGGGCGATCCACGGGTTGTGTTGATAGACAAAGAACCTGAGGATCGAAACCAGGGCCGCCACCGCCATTCCTGCGCCGCTCCACTGCAGCAAGCGAACAACCCTTTCCTGGCCAACGACGGCGAGAACGGGAAAGAACAGAATGAAAATGGCGATATAGAGAACGCGCTTCAGCTCCCGGTCCGGCTCGCTCGTCGCACTCCAGGACAGGGTGATGGTTGCCCATATCGCGAACAGAACCAGAAGCAGGCATAGCAATCGCTGCGCGCGGAAAAACGCTTGAAAGTTACTGCGAGCCGACCACGCCAGGATAATCGTAGGTAGCCAGAGAAACACCACTAAACCCTGTTGGTACACCTTATTGGCGGGTGCGAAACCAATGGCCAGCACAAACCACAGAAATCCGACGGACAGCAACGTTCGCGCCCAGAGACTTGAATGCATCTTTTCTCCCTAACAATTTCGACCAGCCGACCACCATGGTTAAAGCGCTCGCTTTTGGGCATCATTGCCTCTTCAACGGTTCGCAACTTCCATAAGGCTTTTTACTGATGCAATGCTCTCGGCTCTCAAAAGCCGCTTTAGACCAAATGATCGTCGGCGCCTCAGTGCTGGAAGCCGACAGCTATGGCGCGAAAGTGTACAGGTTGCAGGGGGGCAATATCCTTAAACTCTTCAGGCGTAAACGCTGGTTTTCGTCTGCCTTGCTACGACCGTACTCCAGACGCTTTATCGACAATGCTGTACAGCTTGAAAAACTGGGTGTGCCGACGTTGAAGGTCGTTCACTTCTACGCACTCGAGCAACCGGGCATGACCGCCGTGCTGTACCAGCCCTTGCCAGGCGAAACACTTCGCCAACTGGCAAAAGCCCCGGGATTCAGCTGGGCACAGGCGCTTCCCGCGCTGATCGGGTTGATCCGCGAACTGCACCGCTCAGGCGTCTATTTCCGCTCGTTGCATCTGGGCAATATCGTGGTCACGCCAGACAAGACTCTGGGACTGATCGACGTTGCCGACATGCGTTTTTTCAAGGCGCCCCTTTCGGAAAGCCTGAAGAAGCGCAACGTTCAGCATTTCGCCCGCTACATCGAACGAGAAAACCTCGGTGACGAGTTTCCCTTGCAGGACCTGGAGCACGCCCTGCTGAACACCTGATGAGGCTAGGGACGATCCGGGGCAAGCAGGGCGCGGGAATCATTGCAGAATTGCAACCACACCCGCTCCGGGGCCAGGGCGCGGTACTGAGAGGCCGATATGCTCTCGCTTTCCTGTGCAGCAAACTGATCGATGGCGGCGACCCACGCCGGCACATCCGCGACAGGGACGTAGCGCCCGGCCTCGCCCAGTTGCTCACGAAAAACCTCGAGATCGCTGGACAGCACAGGAACGCCGGCTATGACCGCTTCCTGCAGAACCAGCCCGAGGCCTTCTTCGCGCGATGGAATCACGACCCAATCGAATCCGCGATACAGCTTCGCCAGGCCTGGCTTGTGACCCGGCAGAAAGACTTTATCCGCCAGATTCAACTGCCGAATCTTGCCTTCCAGGACTCGACGATCCGGCCCTTCTCCGACGATGACCAGTTTCAGATCAGGATGGCGAGTCAGCGTTTGGGAAAACGCGTCGAGCAAATAATCGAAGCCTTTATCGGCGACCAGCCGTCCAACGGCCCCCATGACCCGCACTCCGCTGCTGGGCAGGTCCATCAGACGACGGGCCTGCTCACGTTCTTGCAGCTCCAGACAAAACAGCTCGGGATCGAGCGCGCTGCGAAGCGCCTGAACGGGCAACCCGAGTGACTGCTTGAGTGACGAGGCAAGGGTCATGGAGACGGCCGCCAATGTCAGCCGCTCGGCAGGAAAATCCTGAAAGAGTGTCTTTTGCTCTTCGCTCAGGCGAGTGGCGCCATGAAACACCACCACAGCCCTGATATGAGGCATGGTTTTCAAGACCGGAAGCAGCACGCGTGAAGCCCCCAGACCGTCGAGCAACACGACCCGAGCGTCACAGTCGATCAGGGCCTTGCGCAGGCGCACGTAGAGGACCGGCTTGAGAAAGCGCCAAAAATGCCTCGCCTTCAATTGGTGAGAGGAAAACCCCCATTCACGAATAGCCGCACCTGGCGTGGCAGCCGCACCCTGCCGCCCCTTGAGAAACCAGGTTTTGACTTCGATTCCCGGGTCCAGCTGCGAAACGATTTGATGATGCACCTTGTGCACCGACGAAAATGGCGCGCCGCTCGACCACATCACGTTCACGAGGCTCATTTTGCACCGCGCCTTGACGGGAAGGTCACTACATCCCTGCAGATAGAATCAATCAATGATAAAGCCAATGCGCCCCCCAGGAGAGCAGCGTAAGTCAGCGTTCACAGCGGCGAACCGTATGGCAGATCGACCAGAGCACGGTGAATCCGAATGTTTGTATGCAACACAACCCGCCAACAGAATACTGCCGTAACGACGGCTATTACGCCCGGGAAATGTACTTCTTTTCCATCACTAACTGAATCGGTCAAACCCCTATTGCTGCACGCAGCCTCTCAACCCAGCTCAGCGGGGCCTGTTCGCGCAACGCAGGTTCAAGCTCGCGCACAATCCGCGCACCGATTGCGCCGAAGCCGAACTGAGACACTGCCAGATCGCGACCATTCACCGCAATACGCTGCGCCAGATTTGGATCACTGCGCAGCGCCGCAAGTTTCGCCTGTAGCTGGGGGATGTCGCTGTAAAAAACCACGTTGTGCATGTCCAGCAAACCCAGCGCGCGGTTTTCCGCCTCTCCCTGATCATAGGCAAACAGCACGCAGCCGCACGCCATAGCCTCGAAATTCTTGATCATGTATTCGCCCATGCCCACATCGGCACTGACGAAAAACCGGATCCGGTTCAACGTGTCACAGTATTCCTCGCCGGACTTGGTACGGGTCACCACCAGTTTTTCCACCTGGCCAAGCTCATCGAGCAACGCCTTGCGCCCGCTGTAAGCCACGCTGTTGGTGCTGCCGACGAACGCCAGCTCGATGTCACGCTCGCGCCCCTGGTCACTCAGGAGCGTCTGATCGTAGCCCTTGGGGACGAAAACAGCGTCGAAGCCTTCTTGGCGCAGACGTTCGCTGACCATGAACCCGGAGCTGATGACGCGCACCCAGGGCAGCTTGCGGTAGTGAGCGCTGAACTTGCCGGTGTACTTGCACGGAATGTAGTTCTGGTAGGCGTCGTGCTCGAGGATCACCAGATTAGGGACGGTGCGAATGAAGCTCGCCTGACGGATCTCCTGCTTGAACCTCAGGAAGAACACGATACGGTCGTATTTCGTGACGTCGACGTGCTGGCGAAAGTAACGACGCAAATGGCGCTGGTCGTCCGAGGTCAACCAGCGCAGGTCGCAATCGCAACTGGCAGCGACGCCTTCATAGAGGCGATCCAGAATCGCGCGCTGCTCTTTCTGGACCAGAAATAAAACCTTCATGGACATCCTTATAAAACCTGATCATGCCTGCCCGGCCGCTCAACACCCTGAAGGCGTCGAGGGCTATCAGAGCTCCCTGCGCCAGAACAGCTCGTGACGACGCACGGCCTTCCTGAAAAACTCGTTCTCACCTTCCGCAGGCCATCGCCGGCCAGCCAACACCTTCTGCAACCATCGCCGGATCCGACGTTTGAGCGGAGCAGGCGGCTGCAGGTCATGCATCATACCCAAGGCCATGGCCTTGTCTCGCTGTTGTTCGGTATTGAGCTGGATACTGTAGGGTACCAACGCTTGCGAAGCATCGAATACCGGGGGCAGCGCCACGCCACTGTAGGCATTGCCCATTGGCCAGCGGTCGTTGTCGTGCAAGTGATTGGCGTACCCGAGAATCACACTCGGCTGCCATTCCAGCCCCGCCAATGCTTCCAGAACTGCGGCTTGAGAACAGATGTGATCGGGATGAGGGTCAATCGTCGCGTGCGGCATCACCACCACCTGAGGTCGCGCCTGCAGCAACAAAGCCCGCAGGTCAGCGATCAGGTTGTTCCAGGTGGGCGCACCGTCGGCATCGCCGGGCAGCGCCATGGCGTTGAATTGTCGAAACAGCCGCGTGTCGCTCAGATCGGCTTCGCGGGAGGCGACAGGCTGATCGGGAGCGGCCTGCATGGCAGGCAATTGCAAGCAGAAATAACCCAGCTGCACACAACGGGATTCCGGCACACCAGCCCAACGCGGCACCGCGATGCTGTCCCAGGCACGCAGCCGACCCTTGATCCGCGCGGCATCGGCGCGATTCATCCCCATCTGCTGGTAATGCTCCGCTTCGATCTCGCCGGCGGTGAGTGTCACGATCCAGCTTTCCTCGGCCTCGGCGTACAAGCCAAACGCCGCCAGCTCGGCATCATCGGCATGCGGCGCGATGACCATGACCCGCTGACGCCGGGCATCGTCATGGCGGAACGACCACAACCGCAGCGCCCCGTGAATACCGCAGCGACGCCCGCGAATGCGCAGCGTGCCTGCGTTCAACGCGTCGTAAAAACCGGTGAGATTCAGGTAGCGCAAACCGTTCACGCCACGCTCGAACGCCTGGCTGTCGTTCATCTCACCGCTGCTCAGCTCGACAGACGGATCGAAAAAACGCCCCAGCCAAGTGCTTTTGATCGGCAGCGCCAGGACCAGCGTCTCGGAACCGTCGAGCGTCAATGGCGGATCGACATGCAGCAGATCGCCACGCAGGGCAGCGCCTGGCACCTCGTTTGGCGCAGGGAACCGGTACTGATAGTCATCGCTTGGCGAATAAAACAGATGGTCGGAGAACCACGCCTCGTGGGCGACCCAACCGAGCACCGCCAGAACCAGCGGCAACCACCAGGCCAACAGGACGCCGAGCGCAATCAGCACTATCAGCGCCACCAGCAGTGCCACGCGCTTGTTACGGCGGTGACGCTTGAGCAATGCCTGCTTGCGGCTCACACCTGAAACACCGGAACGGGGTTGCACCAACGATCCTTGTATTCACGATCGGCGCGACCAAAAGAAAAACGCAGCGGCTTGCCCAGCGCCCGTGCATGCTCCCAGGCACTTTGCGTATTAAGAAAGCTCAGCACGCTACCGGGGCTGAAATCACGGGTCTGGGGGTCGACGCCACCGTTGATGTATTCGACGCTGATCCACTCAGCCGCCTCGACGCGGTACACCAGTTGAATGGCAATCGGCGCATCGTTAAGGAAGATCACTGAACCGATCAGCAACTCGCGCAGCAGCTCGATCACCTCGCCCATCCGCTCGGCGCCGGTGGCCGCGAAACCCCAGCGACGCTGGAACAGGTCGCAGTACATGTCTGCCAGTTCAGCGCTGGTGAAGTCAGCGACGGGACGAATGACGCCACCGGCCTCTTCAAGCAGACGCAGTTCGCGACGCTGGTTGTAGCGGAATTTCTTCGACAGGTCTTCGGGCGTACGGGCCATGGCCAATGACTCGGCCTGCGGCTTGAGTGTTGCGATGCGCCCCTGGCTCAACTCCGACAGATAGCGACCATGATGGCGCAGCGGAACCTGAGCATCAGCAGCAATCGGCAGGATCAATTCTGCGTTGCCCAGATCGTAAAGACCCTTCTTGCCATGACGCTTGAGCACGTCCTTGGACAACGCCAGCGAACGCCCCCAGGTCGGGATCGCAGCTTTCAGCTCGCCGTCCTGATGCCATCCCAGGTATCGCACCGGGATTTGCGCCAGGCCCGCCAGACGCTCTACCACCAACGGATGCGTGGCGACACTGCCACCAAAACGTTGCCAGGCGTGTTGATAGGCGGCCGCATCGATCTGCGTCCAGCCACGTTCACGCCAGGCTTGAAAACGATTGAGCATCAGGACTCCGCAGTCAGGTCGGTGACTTGCGGTAGACGCCAGAACACCGAGCGCACAGCTTCGTCGGAGAAGCGATCACGCAGGCGGTCCAGCATCATCTCGGCGCAGGACTCGCGCTGACCGGCATCCAGCCGAGACAGATGAACGAGACCTTGAGCCAGGTGCTCGGCATCTTTCAACGGAAACAGAATACCGACGCCCTCGACCACTTCCTTGGCGCCGCCGCACGAGGTGGCGATCAGCGGCACGCCGGCGACCATCGCCTCCAGCAACACCATGCCGAACGGTTCGTGATCGGAGCTCAGGGCAAAGGCGTCGAACGCCTTGAAGTAACGACTGGCCTGAGGTACTTGACCTAGCAGCATGACCTCGCGACCAACGCCCAACTCCATCGCCTGCTCTCTGAGGTCCTGCTCCAGGCGGCCCTTGCCGACAATCACCAACTGGCTGTTGGCGGGAAGCCTGGGCAGTGCCTGAGTGAATCCGCGCAACAGCGTGGCCTGGTCCTTGTCCGGGTGCAGACGCCCGACGTTACCCACAATCCAGGCGTCCTGCGGCAGACCCAGCGCTTCGCGGGACTCTTCACGGGACAACTGCGTGGCCGCGAGGGCTTCGACGTCGATGCGGTTGTAGAGCGTCTGGATACGTCCGGTCGGCCATTTCGGCAGGCATTGGCGCATGTCGTCGCGCACGGCATCCGACACCCCGAGCAAGCTCAGGCGCATGCGAAACAGATGGGCGAACAGCTTGCGGCTGCGGCGCTGGTAATCGCCAAACGCGTGATGCACACCGATCACCGGCAAGCGCGTTGCCAGCAACGCGATATAGATCGGTTTGAAGCGATGAGCGATGCAGAACGAGAAATTTCGGGAGGCAGCGATTTTGCGCAAATCGCGAATCGCGCCCAGCTTCAAGCCACGAATGGCCTTGGAGCTGTACTCCATGAACAGCACTTCGTCCGAGGCGCAGTTTTCGGCCACCTCGGCGTCCGCCGTGCCGGTCAGGAATACCGTGGTTACCCGGTATCCCTTGCCCGCAAAGAGGCTGGCGTATTGACGGGCGCAGTCGAGAAACGGCCCGTCATAGCCGTGGCAGAACTGCAACACATGCCGCTCAGCCGAGCGTGTCATAGGTGTCCGCGCCGTCTTTGACCACCAGGATGTCTTCCATGATCAGGTACTGCAGGTCCGAGCCGAAAAACATGTTCAGCGCATCGGTCGGCGAGCAGATCATCGGTTCGCCACGACGGTTGAGCGAGGTGTTCAGCGACACGCCGTTGCCGGTCAGGTTTTCCAGCGCCTTCATCATGTCGTAGTAGCGCGGGTTGTATTCGCGCTTGAGCACCTGGGCCCGGGACGTGCCGTCCTCGTGAACGACTTCCGGCACGCGGGTCTTCCACTCTTCGGCGACTTCAAAGGTGAACGTCATGAACGGCGCCGGGTGATCGATCTTGATCATCTGCGGCGCGACGGTGTCGAGCATCGACGGGCAGAAAGGCCTCCAGCGCTCGCGGAACTTGATCTGGTGGTTGATGCGGTCCGCAACGCCGGCCACGCTTGGGCAACCGATGATCGAACGACCGCCCAATGCACGCGGACCGAACTCCATGCGCCCCTGGAACCAGGCGACCGGGTTGCCGTCGACCATGATTTTGGCGATCTGCTCCGGCATGTTGTCGAGCTTGCGCCATGCGGGCGCGCTCGGGTGACGGGCACAGGCCGCGATCACGTCTTCGTTGCTGTACGACGGGCCGAGGTAGACGTGTTCCATCTTCTCGACCGGCACACCGCGGGCGTGGGAAACGTAGGCAGCCGCACCGACCGCAGTGCCGGCGTCACCGGAAGCGGGCTGAACGAACAGCTCTTTGACTTCCGGACGGGCGATGATTTTCTGGTTCAGCTTGACGTTCAGCGCGCAACCGCCCGCGAACGCGATCTTGCCGGTTTCCTTGAGGATGTCGCCCAGATAGTGATCCATCATCTGCAGCGCCAGCTTCTCGAACAGCGCTTGCATGCTGGCGGCGTAGTGGATGTACGGCTCGTCGGCGATATCGCCTTCGCGCTTGGGACCCAGCCACTCGATCAGTTTTGGCGAGAAGTAGAAACCCTTGCCCTTCTCTTTATAGCGACGCAGGCCGATGACGTTGGCGTATTCGGTGTTGATCACCAGTTCGCCGTTCTCAAAGCTGGCCAGACGCGAGAAGTCGTACTTGCTGGCGTCGCCGTACGGCGCCATGCCCATGACCTTGAACTCGCCGTCGAGCATTTCAAACCCGAGGAACTCGGTGATCGCGCCGTACAGACCGCCCAGGGAATCCGGGTCGAAGAATTCCTTGATCTTGTGAATCTTGCCGTTTTCGCCGTAGCCGAAGAACGTGGTGGCGTACTCGCCCTTGCCATCGATACCCAGGATCGCGGTTTTCTCTTTGAAACCGGAACAGTGATAGGCGCTGGAGGCGTGAGCCAAGTGGTGCTCGACCGGCTCGATCTTGACCTTTTTCGGGTCGAAACCCAGTTGCTCCAGGCACCAGACGATCTTGTTGCGGTAGCGCTTGTAGCGACGGTTGCCCATCAGGATGGCGTCGAGCGCGCGGTCCGGGGCATACCAGTAGCGCTTGGCGTAATGCCAGCGCGCCTCGCCGAACAGGCTGATCGGGGCAAACGGAATGGCGACCACGTCGACGTCGGAAGGCTTGATGCCGGCCTGTTCCAGACAGAACTTCGCCGATTCGTAAGGCATGCGGTTCTTCGCGTGCTTGTCGCGAACGAAGCGCTCTTCTTCGGCGGCCGCCACCAGCTTGCCGTCGATGTACAGGGCCGCGGAAGGATCATGGCTAAGGGCGCCGGACAGGCCAAGGATCGTCAATGCCACTAGGGTCTAGCCTCTTAAGTCTGCGTGCAGGCGGCGTGCGCCTGATCAATAAGGTGTGCCTGGCGCTTGGGCGGCGGGCAGCTAAAGGGCGGGATTATAGCGTAATGAAGCGCCATATGGCGCAGGGCAATAGATATGTACCGCTCAACGCCCGTCGAGTGCTGATTGATTGGGGTCATCAATCACGCGGACCACCCGCACCACTCGTGTCCGTCCCAAAAGGACGGATCAGGAACCCCACATGGACGCACGAAACCCCGCCTCAGCTGTTGCCACCCCTGAACAGGACATCGCGCTGGCCGCGCTGGAACAACTCGGCCGATTGAATACGACGCTGGCCGAAGAGCTCCGCGCCCTGCCCCACGCTTCGACCGCATTGCTGGACGCGATACAAGGCAACGACAACATTGAACGGGAGCGAGAAATCACCGCGCTCCTCGAACGTGTCGACGCGTTCTGGATCGCCCCCTCTGCACAAGGAAACAGTCGACAGGCACTGTTTTCGACTGGACTCCAACAGGCCTTGCAACAGGAAATCGCTCTCAAAATCCACGATCGCGACCTCTGGCCAGACGTTGCGATGCTCTGCGCGACAGAGCAGCCTTCTGCCGTCCGGTCCTGCTCGCTGCACGTCAAACTGAGCGAACGAACATGGGTGGAAATCAAAGGGGCGCTGTTTCTAAGAGCGGCGACCGGCCCTGGCCTGCTGGCCTTGCCGGGTATGGGGCTGACTCAATACGCCAATCAGAAGGCGCTGATTGCGACGGTCGTTCAGTGGCTCAACGACGACGGATTACGAGATGCGCTGCTCATCAACGCCGATCGCCTGTATCGAGATGCCGTGCGCGCCATCGTTGATGATCCTGACCTGATGCTGGAAACGTTTACCGCGACCGACGTCAGGCTGGCGCCGGTCTCAGGCAATCCCTACGCCTACGCAATCGGCCGTCAGCTGGACAAGCAGCGCCGCGATGTTAGACACGTCTGCATTGAGGGCCACAACTGGCAACCGGAGGTGCGCGCGCTTGCGCTTGAAAACGCCCTCCAGATGCCCGGTCTATTTGGCACTGCCGCCATGATCGAACGACGCAAGCAGGCCAACCTCGAGTTTCAACTTCGGGCGAGCTGGCCCTACTGGATGAAGCTGGCCGATACCCATGATCGTCAGGAATACCACACCCGGATTACCCGTTACGAGGAGGCGCGCCAGCGACTTCATACCGCTCTGAACGGCGCAACGTCACCCGAGACCTACGCCCGACTGTGCCTGCAGGCCAGGCTGGCGAACGATCACGGCTACGACCTGGACCCGTCTGCCATTACAGTGAGCACCCAACGCCGTTTACCGGTGACCGACGAAACCTACACCGCGCGCCAGTCTCTGACCTTGCTGGCCCTCTACGGCCTGCATTCGGGAGATCGCCTGGCGGGTTCTGATTTCCTGACCCAAACCGCCCTTTCGATTGAGGGCGTCGCGGCAGCGACCCGCTATCCGCAGCTCACGCCCAACTATGTGGCCGACGTGATCGAAGCGTTGAACGCACGTTCAGGTTTCGGCGAATACCAGCGCACCCTTTACAGCAAGGCAGCCAACCAGGCGTTGATGGCAGAGGCCATCCGCCACCAGGTCTCTGCGTTGGGGTATGCGGCGAAAATGCAGGGCCACCTGACGGGCGAAGATTTCAGCCTGCTCGAGTCCATTACCGACTCGACGCAGGATGGCGGCGTCAACTGTGTACACCTTATCAAGCTCAACCCGCACGGAACGCTGGGCAATCTTCTGGTGTTCAGACAAGAAGACGCGAAGGGTCAGCTCGAGCGACTGATCCTGTTCACCGCCGACGCCCCTCGCAATCAGGCGTTTCAGGCCTTCAACAACGAAAGCCAACTGCGCGACGAGCTGATCACATGGAGCGCCGATGCGTCGATGAGCGACTATCTGCCCCGGCAAATGGACGCGTCCGAACGACCCGCGTTCAGGGAAACGCTCAACGCGCAGGCCCGCCTTCCCGCCCGCGACACGCACTTCATTCAGTTGTCGGACCCGATCGCCTACGACAAGGCGCTGCGCGTCATGGCCAGCGAGCACGTCCGAGTGACGCTTGCCGATCAGAAAATCCATACCCCGGACTGGTACACCCAGGCCAGTGCAGACCAACGCCAGCAACTGGCGAAGCTCGAAAGCGACGCAGCGGGTGCTGTGCACAACTACGCAGCGCATCCGCATACCCATGTTCAGCCGTTCGAAGCCTATGTCCATGAGCGCGCGCGCCAGAAAATCAATCTACTGCTGGGCGTCAGCGCTGGCACGGTCGACCCCGACAGCATCGTTATCACCTCGCCGCGCCAGACGCAGACGTACACCCAGATGGTGCGCGACGGTTACGACGACAGCCTCGACTTCATCAACGAGGGCACCGACTCCATGGCCAGCTTCAGCGGGCCGGATGGCGTCGACCTGAGCGCGCTTACGCCTGCCATCGTGACGGGATCGGTGCGCGGCACATGGCTGGCGGACGAATACAGCGCATTGGTCAAACGTACCTTGCTTGACCCTCAATCGCCGGGCTACGAGTACCGCCGCAACGCCAGCACGCTGATCATTCAATTGCAGATGAAAGCCGCCGCACTGAGAAGCCTGCTGCAAGGGCACATCAGCGCGACTCAGTACTCATGGCTCAACCGGTCGATCGCCTTCCTGAATCGTGACGACACCGCCACTCGCGAGCGTTACCCGGTCTACCCGTTGCAGCTTCATGTGGACAAACCCTTCATTGGTTCGGGACTGACCGGCATTGACCAGATCGTCATTCCCGACACCGCACTGATCCACGTCGAGACGGTACAGGGTTGCTTTGCGTTGATGCCGACCGAGGTCAGACTGGCGGCGCTGCTGTACACCCCGCAGGCGCCGGACGGCATCGAATTCCGACCGTTCCGCCACTTTGCCGACTCACTGAAAAACAGCGCAATGATCGACTACTATAAGGATCGTTGCCGTTTCGCTGCGCGCCGGACGCTGTCGTTCTTCCTCAACGACATGAAAGAAGGCAACGCAAACAAAGCCCCGTTTCTGACGCGCGAACCGATCGCCAACGTCGGCGATGTCTGTTTCAACCGGGTCATCGAGCGCAAGCTGCGCGATGTCGATGACACGACGACAAGCCGCAGCGACATGATCACGCAATTGGTCTGGAGCAGCGTCGAGACCATCGCGACGGCCCTGACCTTGCCCTTCCCACCGGCCAGCTTCGCGGTCGGCGCAGCCCTTTCGCTGCGTGACAGCCTCCTCGCGGTCAAGGCACTCACTGGCGAGCACCCGGAAGACGCCAACGCACTCATCCTCGCCTCGGTCTTTAATGCACTGGGCGCTGCAGGTGACGCCGCGTCGGGCTTGAAAGGCTTTGGCGGCTTCGTGCGCAAGCTGGAAAAACACCCCGCCACCCGGTCCGGATGGACGCCGCTGACACCCGACACCCAGTCAATGGACCACGCCGTTACGCACGCTCTCGACGAGGTCATCCCTGATCGGGTTGTGACGCCGGCGCTGCCCGAGGCCACGACCCGTCTGGGCAACCATGCCGACGGTGTCACCCTGGAAAACGGAAGGCACTGCATCACGATGGATGGTCAGACGTATCAGGTGCAATACGATGCCCAACTGCGGTGCTGGAACATCGTTGACCCCGCCAATCCGTTCGCTTTCTTCGGCAAGCAGCCGGTTCGACTCGATGAAAACGGGAAATGGACGTTGCTGAACCGCACAAACCTTCGCGGAGGCGGCCTGGACAGCCGTGCCGGCTTCACCCCTTTGCAGGAAACGCCGTCCGGCGCGACCGCGATGACCACTGACGTGCTCGAGTATGAACTCCCGGCCCATCTCCAGCCCGTGATGACGCGCATCCTGGGAGCCAGTCCCCAGGATCCTACCCACCTTGGCATGGAGGAATACTTCGAACTGGTCTTCGGCCAGGCTCGCCAAACCTACGCCACCTTGAGAGAAAAGCTCTACAGGGACGCTCAGGCATTCTTCGTCCAACCTGCACTGCCGCCCAGACCGACACTGCCCGCGGTAAAGCCTTCAACGCCGATGAGCACCTTCGTCGAAAATGTGTTTGCTCACAGCAATGGCCTGGTAATGAGCGAATCGATCCAGTCGGTGGCCAGCAAACGCCTGCTGCTGCTCAACATGCCGCTGCTGGCGCAGCAACGCGTCGAAGTGATTTACATCGAGCACCTGTTCACCGACAAGCACCTGAACAAGCTGGCCAAGTACAAGGCGCAAGGCTCCAGAATCCGCGCCGGGTCCCACGAAATAAAGGACCATCTCGAGTACCTGAACGATGGCGCGTTGAGTAATCACAGCCGCGAGTACGATTATTACCACCTGATCAAACAGGCCCATCGGCACAACATCGAAGTGCGCCCTTTCAGCTCGTCAGTGAGCTATCCAATGCTTGAGCATCCCGTGGCAATCGCCGCTGGAGACAGCGCCGCTGCTCAAAAAATGAGCAAGTTTTTCGGCCATACACTCATCAGTGCAGACGTGGCCGCTCATCCGTCCCGTCGCTGGGTAGCATTGCTCGACCACACGCTGGCGACCACCCACGGCGACGTCCCCGGCATTGCCGAACTTCAGGGTGCGATCAGCGTGGAAGTCAAGGACGTGCCATCCGGGCGTGTCACACGAATCCGTCCCAAGCCTGAATCCACAAGCGCAGACACTCAACTGAGCGTCTGCGACTTCAAGATCGAATGTGCGAATCCACACCTGGCCGAACCACCGGTCATCCCCGCCAAGCCAACCCGGCTGGATGATGCTTTGCTGCAAAAAATGGACAGCGCGTCCATGGGCGGCACGCACACCGGCGACCACGGATTCCGTTGGGACCCCGAGGCGGGCTGGCAGCGGATCGATGCCGAAGACTGGCTGCCCGACAGCCCGCCCACTGCGCTTCAGCAATCCTTCGTCGATCCCGCGTATGAGGTGCCAACCGATGCCAGGACAACGGTGCATGAACTCGCCCATTTCGAACGCAAGGGGCTGAATCAGGAATATCAGCTTGGAGATTCTGACCTGGAATCGGCGAGATGCGATTTCTTCGCGCGACGTGACCAGCTTGAAAAGGACGCCCGAAACATCGTAGCGGCTCAGCTTCCTCCCCGTCCGACAATGCCGGTGCCAGAACCGCAATGGGACCTGCAGACATTCATCCCGCAGCTATACGCGCACACCGACGGGATGGTCATTGGGGAGTTTCACGCCTCCATTGCCAGCAAGAAACTCATCATCGATAACCTGCCGCTGCTTGCAGAGCAGCAGGTGAAAACGCTGTACATGGAGCATCTGTTGACCGATCTGCATCAAGCCGATCTCGACCGATTCATGGACAGCGGTCAGATGAGCAAACGGTTGCTGCACGACCTCAAAGTGCTGGACCAAGGCCATGTGACCGACCCCAGCGGGGTCTACTCCTTTGAAACGCTGGTGATCAAGGCGCAGCAGCACGGGCTTGAAATCCGGGCCATCGACTGTGCCGCGAGCTACCACCTCAAAGGGCTCTCGCAAGCCACGTTCACCACACGCCAGCGGATGATGAATTACTTCGCCTCGCGCACCATCCGCCGTCACCAAGCGGTGATGGGGAGCCATCGCTGGGTTGCGCTGGTGGGCAACAGCCACTCCAACACTTACGCCGACATCGTGCCCGGGCTTGCCGAACTTGAAGGCGGGATCGGGTTGCGCGTGCTCGATGTATCGCCAGGCAGCTCACGCGGTATCACGCTGGACCCCGGTGAGAGTGTGCGAATCCCGCTGCGTAATCGGGAGGAGTTCTTGAAAGGTGATTTCAGGGTAGAGCTGGACGTTCGCACAAGCCCCGTGGCAATCAGGCCACCTCAACCGCTGACGCTCGAGGACCGCCTCTCGCGCCCCGGGATGTTCCTGACCGAGCAGAACGAAAGTGGCGAGTACGTCATCGTTCACAGGTCACGGGATAACGAAATCCATCACACGCCTGTTCGGCTTAACGCGGTGGGCAATGTGTTTGTGGAGCGCCCAAGCTGGACCGCCATACATCAGCGGCCCTATGAAGACATGGACGCGCTGGTGCTGGCGCTGGAGGAGATCAACCTGACCCGGGTGGGTTGAGGCACCACTTCGCGGGAAGGCCGTCATCGCAGACGGCCTTCTTCACACGGAACCGATTCAAGGCGTCTTTGGCAGACGCTGCTCCAGCAACCGGTGCAGCGCGCTGTCGGCGGGCCAGTTGCGCATGAACCGTGCGCGGTCCTTGGCATACGCCGCGGCAAACGTGCCTGCCGAGGTGTGCTGACACATGGCATCGAGGTCGATCAGCGCCCAGCGGTCCTGCTGCCAGAACACGTTATGCCCTTTCAGATCGCCATGACTGATGCGCTCACGCCGCAACTGCGCAAACAGGGTATCCAGCGCCTGCAACTCACTTTCCGGTGCATCGCCCGACGCCACGTAGGGCGCGAAACGTTCGATGATGTCCGGTCCAGGCAGGTATTCGGTGACCAGGTACGCTTTGCGGCGCAGCCAGAAGAACCGCTGCTCCAGCAACGCCAACGGCTTGGGTGTGGCAATGCCCAGGAACATCAGACGATTGCCTTCACGCCACGAATGCCAGGCACGGCTCGGTCGCCAGAATCGCTTGAGCCAATGGGCGAAACTCTTGATGTTGTAACGTTTGATCACCAGCGCCCGGCCCCCGACGTCTGCCTTCGCGACACTCGCTGCGCCACCGGTCTTGTACAGATGGCCGCTGTCGATCAATGCATCTGCGCTGTCCAGCACCGGCAACATCGCCGCCTCTTCTTCACGACGAATCGCGCGCAGGCCGAACGGTCCGTCCTTGACGCTGAACAGGCTGCACTCGCGCCCGACCTTGATCAGATAATCCTTCAGGCGCCAGCTGCTGACCTTGTCGATCTGTTTTTGCAGCGCCTCGACCGGCAAGCCGTGTTCGCCATTGCTCAGGAGATAATGGACCAACAACTCTTCGGTAAACGGTTCGAGCGACTTGGGCAGTTGCGCAAAGAACACGCCCAGGTTTTCCAGGACCTTTTGCCGGGACAACGGTTGCCCGGCGTTCTCCACGCGAATACCCGCGCCATCGATCAGGTACAGCTTGCCGTCGTGACGCAGCAGGTTGTCCAGGTGCAGGTCTTCCTGCCAGAGACCTTTGCCGTGCATTTGACCGATTGCAGCCAGCGCCTCGCCGAGTACGGCCTGTTGTTCATCGGCAAGGGGCGGCAAGGTTTCCACCGTTTTCCAGGCATCGCCGAGGCTCTGCGCCTTGTCCAGAAACTCGAACAGCAACCAGCCGCCTTCGCCCTCTTGCAGACCCTCGGCCAGCAACAGCGGTGTGGTCAGTCCTTGCTCGGCGAGCAACTGGACACCGGCGCGCTCACGCTGAAAGTGTCGAGGGGCCTTTTGCCCGACCAGCAGCTTGGCCAGCACCGGACGCCCGCGCCAGATACCCGCGCCCACATACCGATGCCCCGGCAAAACCCGCAGCAGGCTGAGCAGTTGCAATTGAGCAGGACCGGCAGCATCGGCCAGCGTGATGCTCATCGGCAGCGCTGGCGTGCGACCGGCGTTTTTCAGTTCAGACAAACGCATCGGCGCCCTCTTCGACCCATCATGAATTCAACAACCAGTGATGACCTGTGGGAGGTTTGCATTCACTGAGACCCGGCCTATCGATTGCTACGTTTATGGCTACCGCGCTTGGCCAGCCGTTGCCACCAGGCCTCGACCAGTCCGCTGTTCCCGGGTGCGTGCAGATACGCGGCGAGCATCTCGCGGATTTCAGCTTCGTTCCAGACCGGCGCGCGGCGCAGCAGCGGTTCCAGGTCCTTGACCCGGTCACGCTGGCCAAAGATCGACTTGCGGGTTTTCTCGAGGTCGATCAGCTGCGCCAGATAGGCACCACCGCGTGCCTTGAGAAAGATGTGTTTCGGGTAAAAACAGCCGTGCACCTGACCCGCCTTGTGCAGCGTGCGCGCCAGTTCTCCACAGGCCTGCAGAATCGCAAGACGCTGGGTTGCGGACAACTCACCCCATTGCGTCAGCAACGTGTCCAGATCGGTCCAGCCATCAAGCGCACGGGTCATCAGGATTGCCCGGCGTTCACCCTCGACCTTCTTTTCACCGTAGAACACCGCATGCAACGCCGGGATCCCGAGCGTCTGGTACAGGCTGATGTTGCGAAATTCCCGGGAGAAAGAAGGTTCGCCCAGCGGATGATGCAAGGTGCGGGTCAGGTAATTGCTCTGGCGCTTGAGGTAGAAGCCAGAGCCTTCCAGCTCCAGGCGAAACACGCTGCTCCAGCCACCACGCCCGGTGTTGGGCTCGTCGACGGCGTCGAGTTCGACCTCCCACAGCGAGTCGAAATCGGCCAGACCATGGCGCTCAAGCAAGGCGCGGTCGGCATCGGCAATGAAATCACTCATTCGCGCCCCTCGAAAAAGCTGACGATGTGTCGAATGCGTTTTTTGTCCGAATCATTCAGGCGTTCGCGCCCACGGTATTGCAGATAAAAACGCAGGCGCTGGGTGGCGGACAGGTGATATTTGGCGACCTTGTCCAGACACGCCAAGTCCTTGGTGATGCGATAGCGCAGCATGAAGCTGACCCAGAACGCGCCGTTGGGGCAGTCGATCAGGAACACGGTCGAATGATCGTCCACCAGCAAGTTGCGCCACTTCAGGTCGTTATGCGTGAAGTGATGATCGTGCATGGTCCGGGTGTAACGTGCGACCTGCTGGCTGATCGTGTTGACCCAGGAGCGGTCTGCCAATCGCGTGTCATGGGTCCGCGCCAACTCGGACAAATCCTCGGTACGCGGCAGCTCGCGCGTGATCAATGCACCACGATCATAGGCCGTGCCATTGCGTTCAAGGCCCCACGCCACGACTTCTGCCGTGGGAATGCCCCACTTGGCGAAACGCTTGAGGTTCTGCCATTCGGACTTGACGCGAGGTCGCCCCAGATACCGGCGCAGACCTTTGCCGGCGGCCACATAACGCTTGACGTAGTAGTTCACGCCGCCGCGCTCGACCCGGATCACCTCGGACAATGGGTCACGGGTCAGACGCTCGCCCTTCAAGGCAAACACGGCATCGAGCGAGCCGAAATCATCGGCCAGCGCAGCGTACTCAGGCTCAAGGATCCAACCTGCCATCAGAGCGCATCCCCGTAACGCAGTTTGCGCTGATAGAGCTTCTCGGCCTTGCCTTCCAGCCAGCTCAGCAGTGCCGCTTCTTCAGCCAGGATCTGGCGCAGCGGTTGCTGGAAATAGCCCTTGAGGAAACGCAGCTTGTCGCGGCGCGTCAGGCCGATGTCCATCGCCGAAAAGTACAACGCCGCCAGATCCTTGTTGCGCCAGCGCATGGTAATCGCCGGGCGGGTCTGGGCACGGTGCAGGTCGATGACCGACAGCTTGAAGTCCTCGGGGGTGACCGGCTTGTCGGTGTGCAGCAGGAAATGGCAGATGTAGCAGTCGCGGTGATTCACACCCGCGCGGTGCATCATGCCGACCAGCCGCGCCACTTCAGCGATGTATGCACGCTTCATGCGGGGCTCAGGCGGCGCTTTCACCCAGTTGATACTGACGTCTTCCAGGCTTTCGGTCGGCGCCAGTTCTTCCGTCACGATGAACGAGTGCTGTGCGGCCGGGTTGCTGCCCCGCTCGCCATACGCCACGGCGGTCATGGTCGGCACACCGGCTTCATGCAAGCGGTTGATCGCCTCCCATTCCTGGCCGGCACCGAGTACCGGCAGCTTGGCGGTCAGCAGGTTTTTGGCGACTTCGCCCCAACCGATGCCGCGATGAATCTTGACGAAGTAACCACGCCCCTCGACTTCGGTGCGCAGCGTGCGGCGGTTTTCCAGTTCGCGATAAACCTGACCGTCCAGCGCCTCGACGGCCTCGAACGCATCACGCCCGGCCCAGAGGGTCTTGAAGGGTTCAGCAAGGATCAGTTTCATCCGTGGTGCTCCGCCAGAATCACATCCGCAGCGTGCTGCGGCATGCTGTAAAGGTCAGCCGTGTCGGCGAATGCCAGGCCGTTTCGCGCCCAGGTGACGCGCGCGGCATCGTCCTTGAGCATGCGGGCCAGGTATTGGTTGAGCTGGTTCTGCTCGAACGGTTCATCGAGCACCAGGCCACTGTCTGCCTCGGCGATGTAGTGGGCATAGCCGCACACCGCGCTGACCAGCACCGGCAATCCGGCGACCAGCGCCTCCAGCAGCACCGTGCCGGTGTTTTCGTTGTAGGCCGGGTGGATCAGCAGGTCGGCGCCCAACAGGAAGCGCGGGATGTCGCTGCGCCCTTTCATGAAGGTCACGTTGTCGCTCAACCCCAGGGCGGTGCTTTGCAACTGAAACACCTTGGGATCGTCCTGACCGATGACAAACAGCCGCGTGCGTTTTCTCAGCTCCGACGGCAAAGCCGCTAGCGCTTTCAGACTGCGATCCACGCCCTTGGTCTTGAACCCGGAGCCGATCTGCACCAGCAGCAAATCGTCATCGTTCAGCTGGAACTCACGACGGAAATCGGCACGAATCTCGGCAGCGTTTTCCGGGGCGCGGCGATCCTGAGAGATGCCGGGCGGCAACAAGTGAAAACGCTTCAGCGGCGTGTCGTAATGCTTGATGAACAGCGGCTGCTGCACTTCGGAAATCATCAGCACTTCCGTCTTCGCATCCTTGGCGAACACTGCACGCTCGTAGTCGGCGAAGTGGCGATAGCGGCCCCAGTACTTGTAGAGGCCATGGCGCAGGTTCTGCGCTTTGTCTTCGTAGCAGCCGTCGGCGGCGTAATACACGTCCAGCCCGGGCATTTTGTTGAAACCGATCAGCCGGTCGACAGGCCGTTTGGCCAGGTCGGCGTTCATCCAGTCGGTGAGTTTTTCATTGCGCCGATGGTTGAAGATCGCCTTGACCGGCGCGACCAGCACTTCAAAGCCCGGTGGCACGTCGCCTTCCCAGATCAGCGTGTAGACACGGATCGTGTGGCCACGTTGCTGACACTCCAGGGCGATGCGCATGAAGTCGCGCTGCAGGCCGCCGAACGGGAAGTACTTATAAAGCACGAATGCCAATTGCATTACGGATGTTCCTTTGCCGGCAACAGCGCGCTCAACTGGCTCGCCACTCGCTCGGGATTCAGGCGAGTGAAGCACATGGGCCACTCGCGTTCGGTATCAACCCGGCGCTTGTCTTGCGCCGTCGGTTGATAGGTGCATTTCTTTTGCAGGCACGGCGCGCAGGCCGGGTAATCGCCTGCCAGATGAACCTGGGACTTGCCGTACGCGCCGGTCAGGCCCGGATTGGTCGGGCCGAACAACGAGAGGGTCGGCACGTCGAGCGCCGCCGCCAGATGCCCAAGGCCGGTGTCGACGGCAACGCACCCTTGTGCGCTGGCCAGCACCTTGGCGACGCCCGCGAGATTGAGTTTGGGGAGCACCACGGCTTTATCAAGGCCTGAGGCAATTCGCTCGGCCCGGGCTTTCTCAGCCGGGTTGCCCCAAGGCAAATGAACTTCAAGCCCTTGATCGATCATGCGTTCGGCCAGTTGCCGCCAGTACAGCTCAGGCCAGTGCTTGGTGACCCAGGTCGTGCCGTGCAGGAACAAGACAAACGGCGCGCCGGTGCCGGCCTGCAGCAAACGACTGCGGTCCAGCCCGTAATCTCCAAGGCCGGCGGGCACTTCGTAGCCCAACGCCTGGGCGAACAACTGCCGCAACCGCTCGACCGCATGTTGACCGCGAGCCACAGGGTACGCCCGATCGTAAAACCGTGCGGCCAGTGGCTCGCGCGCTGAGTGCTTGTCCAGGCCGGCGATGGGCGCTTTGACGTAGCGGGTCAGCCAGGCGCTTTTCAGCAGGCCCTGAGCGTCGATCACCAGGTCGTAAGGGGTGTCACGCAAACGCTGCTTGAACTGACGCCACTGGCCATTCTTGAAGGTCTGCCAGAGGTTCTTGCGCCAGCGGCGGATCGCGACCGGTATCACGCCGGCAACCGCCGGGTGCCAGGTCGGTATCTCGGCGAAGCCTTCTTCGACGACCCAGTCGAACTGGATACCCGGCAGCGCACGCATGGCGTCAGTCAGCGCAGGCAGGGTATGAATGACGTCACCCAGCGACGAGGTCTTGATCAGCAATACCCGCAAGTCAGGCAACCTCTACCGGGGTGCCGCCCAGCTGGCTCAGGGCCTGGATGACCGAATCCGGTTCCAGCAGGCGCAGGCAGTTGTAGTGACCGAAACGACACGTGCGCTCGAAACAGGGGCTGCATTCGATGCCCAGTTGAACGATCTCCACCTGATCGGCCAGCGGCGGCGTGAAGCCCGGCGAGGTCGAGCCGTAGACCGCCACCAGCGGGCGGTTCAACGCAGCGGCCACGTGCATCAGGCCGGAATCGTTGGAGACAACCGAGTCGGCACAGGACAGCAGGTCAATGGCTTCAGCCAGCGAGGTGCCGCCACTGAGGTTGACCGACTCTTCGCGCAGGCCGGGAATCAGCCGCTCACGAATGCTTTCACCCACCGGATGATCGTTCTTGGAGCCGAACAGCCAGACCTGCCAGCCCTCGCGGATCTTCGCCTCGGCGACTTTGGCGTAATGCTCGGAAGGCCAGCGCTTGGACTCGCCAAACTCCGCGCCTGGGCAGAGGGCCAATACGGGACGATCCAGGCTCAGGCCGAATTTGGCCAACGCGGCATCGCGGCTGGCGGTTTCGATCTGAAGGCTTGGCTTGGGGTACGGGCGCGGGATCTCGGCGCCTTTTTCATAGGCCAGCGCCATGAAACGCTCGATCATCAGCGGGTATTGCTGTTTATCGAGGGTGCGCACGTCGTTGAGCAGGCCGTAACGAAACTCGCCGCGCCAGCCCGTGCGTTTCGGGATGCCTGCAAAGAACGGCACCAGCGCCGACTTCAAGGAGTTCGGCAGCAGGATCGCCTGATCGTACTGGCCCTTCAGGGATTTACCGATGCGACGACGGGTCGCCAGTTCCAGCGCGCCGTGGCCGAGCGGGAAGCTCAAGGCCTTGCGCACCTCGGGCATGCGCTCAAGGATCGGCCGGCTCCACTCAGGCGCCAGCACATCGATTTCGCATTGCGGGTGACGCTGTTTCAGGCACTGGAACAGCGTTTGCGCCATCACCATGTCACCGACCCAGCTGGGCCCTACGATCAGAATTCTCATGCTCAATCCAAAAACGACCAGAAACGAGCAGGGAGGCCCATCAGACTGCGTGACGCTTCCACACAGCCTGACGCCTCCCTGTCATAGCTTTATATATGCCCTTCAATTGGGGCGTTGCAGTGCTGTCACTGCCTGGCTCACCCCTGTGGGAGCGAATTCATTCGCGATGAGCCAGACCCATCGACACATCTACGTGGCCTGACACATCTTTCGCGAAATGAATTCGCTCCCACAGGGGGTTATGTTTCCTGCGCCAACATCAACTCAACCCCAACTGCGCCCAGATCCGCATCACTTCACGCCGCTCGGCCACAAACTGATCGCCGTTGACCACCCCCGCATCTTTCTGCAAGGCCTGTCGGTGAGCGGCCGAACGATACGCCTTGTACACCTCGCGCAGCAGACTGGCGTCAGCAGCGGGCATCAGACCCGCCTGCTCCAGACCTTCAAGAATGCGGATGTTATCGGTGTATCGAAGCAGCGCAGGATGCTCTCTGGACCACGCCAAGGCCGCGTATTGCACCATAAATTCGATATCGACGATACCACCGGCGTCCTGCTTGAGATCGAACGACGCCGTGGCTTCGAAGGCATTCGCCCCCTTGCCGGCGGTTGTGCCCTTGGTGCCGAGGTTGTCGCGCATCTTGGCGCGCATCTCGCTGACCTCCTGACGCAGCGTGCCCAGATCCCGCTCGCGGCCCAGCACCGCTGCGCGAACCGCTTCAAATCCCTGGCCCACATCCGTGCTGCCCACCAGCACCCGGGCACGCACCAATGCCTGATGCTCCCAGGTCCAGGCTTCGTTCTCCTGATACCGGGAAAACGCCCCCAGCGAACTTACCAGCAAACCCGACGCCCCCGAAGGTCGCAGGCGCATGTCCACTTCGTACAACTGACCGGAGTTGGTTTGCGTGGTAATCAAATGGATGATCCGCTGGCCCAGTCGCGTAAAGAACTGCGCACCATCGATTGGTTTGGCGCCGTCGGTTTCGGCTTGCGGATCGCCATCGTGGATGAACACCAAGTCCAGATCGGAACCATGCCCCAGTTCGATCCCGCCGACTTTTCCATAACCGACAATCACAAAGCCGGGGTCGCACACCGTGCCGTCCGGGCGCCGTGGCGCACCATGGCGGGCGACCGTGTGCCGCCACGCCAACGCCAACACCTGTTCCAGAATGGCCTCTGCCAGCCAGGTCAGGTAATCACTGACTTTCATCAATGGCAGGCTGCCGGTGATCTCCGACGCCGCGACACGCAGGCTGTGCGCCAGCTTGAAGTGCCGAAGCGCTTCCATCTGTTGTTCAAGATCGTCTTCAGGAATGCGCGTCAGGCGCTCGCGCAACTCGGCGCCCAACTCCAGCGCCTGTGGCGGGCTGAATAGCCGGCCTTCATTGAGCAATTCGTCCAGCAGCAGCGGGAAGCGGGCTATCTGCTCGGCGATCCACGGGCTGGCCGCGCACAAGGTCAGCAGCCGGCGCAGCGCCCCAGGGTTTTCGGTGAGAAGCACCAGATAGGCCGACCGCCGCGCCACGGCCTCAACCAATGGCAGCACACGCTCCAGGACCAGATCAGGGTTGCTGTGTTCGACCGCTTGGGCCAACAGGCGTGGAATGAACGCATCGAGCCGCTCACGCCCCAGACGCTGCATCGAGCGCAGCTGCGAACTGTTGCGCAAATTGCTCAGGTGCTTCAGCGCTTTCTGCGCATCCGAGAATCCGCCTTCCTGCAATTGAAGGGAGGCGCTTTCTTCATTCTGAGACTCTTCCCACAGTGGCAACCACTCGCCGCCGACGATCTCTTCGCCGCCGTCCTCCTGACCCTCTTCTTCATCCGGGTCAGCGATGACTTGCCGGAAATGCCAGTCAACCCGACCTCGCCAATACATAAGCTTCTCGTGGAAGCTGTTCCAGTCGGCAAAGCCCATGATGAACGCGATGCGCGCCTGGTCCCGATCGTCCTCGGGCAGCATCTGGGTCTGACGATCCGCAATGGCCTGAATGGCGTGCTCGGTGTAGCGCAGGAATTCATACCCTTGGCGCAGCTCGTCAATGACAGCCGAAGGCAGGTAGCCTTGACCGTCGAGCGTGCGCAACACCTTGAGCAAAGGACGCTGCTGCAGGCTCAGGTCGCGGCCGCCGTGAATCAACTGGAACGCCTGAGCGATGAATTCCACCTCGCGAATGCCGCCCGAACCCAGCTTGATGTTCGCCGCCATGCCCTTGCGCCGGACCTCCTGCTGTATCAGCTGTTTCATGGTGCGAAGCGCTTCGATGGCCGAGAAATCCAGGTAGCGCCGATAAACGAACGGTCGCAGCATTTCCAGCAGCTCGTCACCCTTGGCCTGATCACCACCGACCACCCGGGCCTTGATCATGGCGTAGCGTTCCCAGTCGCGCCCTTGATCCTGGTAGTACTGCTCCAGCGCGTTGAAGCTGAGCACCAGCGCGCCGGATGAACCATAGGGCCGCAAGCGCATGTCAACGCGAAAGACAAAACCGTCGACCGTCACCGGATCCAGTGCCTTGATCAGGCGCTGGCCGAGACGGATGAAAAACTCCTGATTATCCAGCGGACGTTTAACCCCCTGGGTTTCGCCGCCCTCGGGGTAGGCGAAGATCAGGTCGATGTCGGACGACAGGTTCAATTCGACGGCGCCAAGCTTGCCCATGCCGAGGATGACCATGTGCTGTGGCTCGCCGCTGCGACGACCGGTGGGCGTTCCGAATTGCTGGCAATGCCGCTCATACAGCCACTGGTACGCGAGGTCGATACTGCCATCGGCCATGTCGGAAAGGTCGCGACAGGTTTCGACCAGATCAGCTTGCCGGGTCAGGTCACGCCAGATAATTCGGACTTGCTGCCGCGTCCTCTGCCGACGTAGATTACGCCCCAGCTCATCGTCACTGGCAGCTTCCTGCACTGCGACGGCCATCTGCTGGCGCAGCTCACCGGCTTTAAAGCCACGCTCAAGCTCACCGGATTCGGCGAGGTCGAGCAGCATCTGAGGGTCGCGACTCACCTGATCAGCGACAAAGTCGCTGGCCGCGCAAACGCGATCAAAAGCCGCCAGACGTTCAGCGGGCCAGGCATCGAAAGTCGCCTGACCGGCCTCCGTCAGAGAGACAAGCGCAGCGCGGAACGACTGTTGCGCACGAGTGACCAACGGCAGCAGGACGGCCGGCAGATCAGCCAGCAAAGGGAGGCTCATGGTCTATCCTTGGTCGGCGTTCAAAAGACTACCCGCCGTGGAGGTTGTACACACGATACGGACAGGACTGTCGAACAAAGGTTAAAAATTGCTAGCGCTTCATTATTTTTGGTTGCCGGGATCAGCTTTCACTTGATCTGCTTGTTATTTCAACCAACATTAGCGATTTGTTTCACCGCATGACCCGAGCGAAAACATCGTTCACCTGTAGTTTTACTACTGTATATACAAGTCAAAAAGCTGAAACGGCCAAAGATTTGTAGTAAAACTACACAACGCCGGGTACAACTCCGGCCATCCAAGAATTTTTACGTCGTCTGCCCACAAGGCCAGTCGCAACAAACTCAGGCAACCGATTCTGGAAGCCTTTCCGCCCTGGAGCAAGCCATGCAAGACCTCGATCCCGTCGAAACCCAGGAATGGCTGGACGCCCTGGAATCGGTTCTCGACAAAGAAGGCGAAGACCGTGCTCATTACCTGATGACCCGTATGGGCGAGCTGGCCACACGAAGTGGTACCCAGCTGCCGTACTCCATCACCACGCCTTACCGCAACACCATCCCTGTTACCCGCGAAGCACGCATGCCCGGCGACCTGTTCATGGAACGCCGCATCCGTTCGATCGTTCGCTGGAACGCACTGGCGATGGTCATGCGCGCCAACATGCAAGACCCTGATCTGGGCGGCCACATCTCCACGTTCGCGTCCAGCGCCACGCTGTATGACATCGGCTTCAACTACTTCTTCCAGGCCCCGACCGAAGAACACGGCGGCGACCTGATCTACTATCAAGGTCACGCTTCTCCCGGCATCTACGCTCGCGCCTTCCTTGAAGGTCGCTTGAGCGAAGAGCAGATGCTCAAGTTCCGTCAGGAAGTGGATGGCGGCGGTCTGTCGTCGTACCCGCACCCTCACCTGATGCCGGACTTCTGGCAGTTCCCTACCGTTTCCATGGGCCTGGGCCCGATTACTGCGATCTACCAGGCGCGCTTCATGAAGTACCTGGAAAACCGTGGTTTCATCCCGGCTGGCAAGCAGAAAGTCTGGTGCTTCATCGGTGACGGTGAGTGCGACGAGCCGGAAACCCTGGGCGCCATTTCCCTGGCCGGTCGTGAAAACCTCGACAACCTGATCTTTGTCATCAACTGCAACCTGCAGCGCCTCGACGGCCCGGTTCGCGGTAACGCCAAGATCATCCAGGAACTCGAAGGCGTATTCCGCGGCGCTGCCTGGAACGTCAACAAGGTCATCTGGGGCCGCATGTGGGACCCACTGTTCGCTCAGGACGAAGACGGCCTCATGCAGCGTCGCATGGACAAAGCCATCGACGGCGAGTACCAGAACTACAAGGCCAAAGACGGCGCCTACGTCCGTAAGCACTTCTTCGGCGACGATCCAGAGCTGCTCAAGCGCGTCGAGAACCTGTCCGACGACGAGATCTGGAAACTCAACCGTGGCGGCCACGACCCGTACAAGGTCTACGCGGCGTACCACCAGGCGGTCAACCACAAAGGCCAGCCAACCGTCATCCTGGCCAAGACCATCAAAGGTTACGGTACCGGTGCAGGCGAAGCGAAAAACACCGCGCACAACACCAAGAAGGTCGATATCGAGTCGCTGAAGAAATTCCGTGACCGCTTCGACATTCCGCTGAACGATTCCGAGCTCGAATCGCTGCCGTTCTATCGTCCGGCCGAAGACAGCGCGGAAATGAAATACCTGCGCAAATGCCGTGAGAAGCTCGGTGGCTCCCTGCCGCAGCGCAACCGTGGTAACACCAGCATCCCGACTCCGCCACTGGACACCCTCAAGTCCATTCTGGACGGTTCGGGCGACCGTGAAATCTCCACCACCATGGCGTTCGGTCGTATCCTCGCCTCGATGGTGAAAGACAAGGAACTGGGCAAGCGCATCGTTCCGATCCTCGCCGACGAAGCGCGTACCTTCGGTATGGAAGGCATGTTCCGTCAGTTGGGTATCTACTCGCCAGTCGGCCAGCTTTACGAGCCAGTCGACCGCGATCAGGTGATGTACTACCGCGAAGAGAAAGACGGCCAGATCCTGCAGGAAGGCCTCAACGAGGCAGGCGCGTTCTCCTCGTTCATCGCTGCCGGTACCGCCTACAGCAACTACAACACCCCGATGCTGCCGGTCTACATCTTCTACTCGATGTTCGGCTTCCAGCGTATCGGCGACCTGGCCTGGGCTGCTGGCGATGCACAGACTCGCGGCTTCCTGCTGGGCGGCACCTCCGGGCGTACCACGCTCAACGGTGAAGGCCTGCAACACGAAGACGGTCACAGCCACATCCTGGCCTCGACCATCCCGAACGTGCGCAGCTATGACCCTGCCTATGCCTACGAGCTGGCGGTGATCATGCACGAAGGCACGCACCGGATGATGACGTTGCAGGAAAACGTCTATTACTACATCACCGTGATGAACGAGAACTACCACCAGCCAGCCATGCCGGCCGGTGTCGAAGACGGCATCATCAAGGGCATGTACCTGCTTGAGGAAGACAAGCGCGAAGCGGCTCATCACGTTCAACTGATGGGTTCGGGCACCATCCTCAACGAAGTGCGCGAAGCGGCGAAGATCCTGCGTGAGCAGTTCAACATCGGCGCCGATGTCTGGAGCGTTACCAGCTTCAACGAACTGCGTCGCAACGGCCTGGCCGTCGAGCGTGCCAACCGTTTGAAGCCGGGCCAAAAGCCACAGGTGAGCTACGTTGAAGAATGCCTCAACGGCCGTAAAGGTCCGGTGATCGCTTCGACCGACTACATGAAACTGTTCGCTGACCAGATCCGTCAGTGGGTTCCGACCAAGGAATACAAAGTCCTGGGCACTGACGGCTACGGCCGCAGCGACAGCCGCAAGAAGCTGCGTCACTTCTTTGAAGTCGACCGTCACTTCGTGGTGCTGGCAGCTCTGGAAGCCCTGGCCGACCGTGGCGACATCGAACCGAAAGTCGTGGCGGAAGCCATCACCAAGTTCGGCATCGACCCGGATAAACGCAACCCGCTGGACTGCTAAGGCCTGCGTTAACGATCGCAAAGCGCGCTGCAACATTGCGCACGACAGCCGAGGATGCGGAATTTACTCCGGTAAATGAGCATCCGAGGCTGTTTTGTCGCACTCCCGGCAGCGCAGTCGAGTGAACAGGTTCTCCTAAGGAGAGACATTGTGAGTGAGTTAATTCGTGTACCCGACATCGGCAGCGGTGACGGTGAAGTCATTGAGTTGTTCGTCAAGGTTGGCGATCGCATCGAAGCCGATCAGAGCCTGCTGACCCTTGAGTCGGACAAGGCGAGCATGGAAATCCCTGCGCCAAAGGCCGGTGTCGTCAAAAGTCTGAAAGTGAAAATCGGCGACCGCTTGAAAGAAGGCGACGAGCTGCTCGAGCTGGAAGTGGAAGGTGAATCTGCCGCTGCTCCTGCTGCCGAAGCTGCTGCCGAGCCCGCCGCAGCGGCCCCAGCACCTGCTGCTGAAAAACCGGCTGAGGCAGCGCCTGCACCTGCCGCCGCGCCAGCCCCTGCTGCCGAAGCCGCCGTTCAGGACATCCATGTGCCTGACATCGGTTCGTCGGGCAAAGCTCGCATCATCGAACTGCTGGTCAAGGTGGGCGACAGTATCGAAGCTGACCAGTCCCTGATCACGCTGGAATCCGACAAGGCCTCGATGGAGATTCCGTCTCCAGCCGCTGGCGTTGTCGAGAGCATCAGCGTCAAGGTCGAAGACGAAGTCGGCACTGGCGACCTGATCCTGAAACTGAAAGTGGCCGGTGCTGCACCTGCCGCCGCGCCTGCTCAGGCAGCGGCCCCGGCTCCGGCCAAGGCTGACGCGCCTGCAGCAGCGCCAGCCGCTGCACCTGCGCCGAAAGCCGAAGCGGCCCCTGCGCCTGCAGCCGCTCCTGCCAGAGACGGTGCCAAGGTTCACGCAGGCCCGGCTGTTCGTCAGCTGGCTCGTGAATTCGGCGTCGAGCTGAGCGCTGTGACGGCGACCGGCCCACATGGCCGCGTCCTGAAGGAAGACGTGCAGGTTTACGTCAAATCCATCATGACCAAAGCCAAAGATGCACCGGCTGCTGGCGGCGCTGCCGGCGGCATGGGCATTCCTCCGATTCCGGAAGTCGATTTCAGCCGCTTCGGCGAAATCGAAGAAGTGCCGATGACTCGCCTGATGCAACTGGGCGCAACCGGTCTGCACCGCAGCTGGCTGAATATCCCGCACGTCACTCAGTTCGATCAGGCCGACATCACCGACCTGGAAGCTTTCCGCGTTGCGCAGAAAGCCGTCGCCGAAAAAGCGGGCGTGAAGCTGACCGTATTGCCTCTGCTGCTCAAGTCCTGCGCGCACCTGCTCAAGGAGCTGCCGGACTTCAACAGCTCGCTGGCACCCAGCGGCAAGGCAATCATCCGCAAGAAATACGTCAACATCGGTTTCGCCGTGGACACGCCGGACGGCCTGTTGGTCCCAGTGATCAAGAACGTCGACCAGAAGAGCCTGCTGCAACTGGCTGCCGAAGCCGCCGAGCTGGCTGAGAAAGCACGCAGCAAAAAGCTGTCGGCCAACGACATGCAAGGTGCCTGCTTCACGATCTCCAGCCTGGGTCACATTGGCGGCACCGGCTTCACGCCGATCGTCAACGCGCCTGAAGTGGCGATCCTGGGTGTGTCCAAGGCCACCATGCAACCGGTCTGGGACGGCAAGGCTTTCCAGCCACGCCTGATGCTGCCGTTGTCACTCTCCTACGATCACCGTGTGATCAACGGCGCTGCAGCGGCTCGCTTCACCAAGCGTCTGAGCGATTTGCTGGCGGATATCCGTACGATTCTGCTGTAAGCCGTACAAGGCCCGTTTCCCATGAAACGGGCCTTCGCTGTTTTTCGAGCTGCCACGCTCGTACCTCAACCCCGCCCATTTGGCGGGGCTTTTTTTGGGCGCAGGTTTTTGGGGGTTGGGGTTGGGGTTGGGGTATAGCCGAGTTCGGTGGTGCCGCTTGTGTTGTGGCTCTGCCTAACGGCAGAACTGTTCCGCCTTGGTTACTTGGGGTCATCAAGTAACTCGCCGAAGGCGAAACAGGTCTGGCGTTAGCCAGAGCCCCTCTTAACATCACCACCGAAAAACCAGACATACACGACGAAAAGGCGACCCCAACGCACCAACATCAGCCACTTACCGGCCTTTCCCGACAAATCCGACCAACAACCTTTAGTTAATCCCCGATTTGCCGACAGATTTATAGCACTAAGCCATCGCGCTCACTTGTCAGCCCGTTCGCCATGATGCAACCTTGCGACACGCGATTTAACGATGGGCTCCTTGCCCATCCGCGACAGTACTCTTAAAGCGAGTTCCTTCATGAAAAGCCAACCTGATGCTGCCGCCCGATCGGCAGCCGAGGTCGTGACGCAATTGCCGGTGCCCTCGCGGCTCGGCATGCTGCGTTTCGAGCGGCTGAATGAACCCAACTGGGCGATGCTGTACCTGGATCCCAACTGCGAAAAGCAGTTCGACATGCCGGCTATGGAGCTGTGCGCCCTCATCGGCGCACCTTATGCCAGCCTGATGGAACCGGAGGCTCGCTACCATTTGCACGATGCCGTACAGATGCAACTGGCCAGCAACTCGCATTACGTCATCCGCTACACCCTTCACACGACTCGCGGCCCGCTGGGCCTGCTTGAGATCGGAGAAGGCTACAAGCAGCACAACCGTCACCTGCTGCGTGGCTATCTGATGGTGGTGGATGAGGTGTTCGACGCCAGTGAGCTGGCGTTCAGCCCGGACCTGGAAGTTCAGAACTCGCGCCTGCAGATCGCACTGGAGCTGAATCAGCGCGCTCAACACGAACAGCTGCAGCACCTTGAACGGGTTCGTGCGCAGCAGAGCCTGATCCTGCGCCTGGCGCGCCATCGCTACAGCTCCAGCAACTCCTTGCAGGAAGCCGCCGAGCTGATCACCAAGAGCGCTTGCGAGATCTACGACATTGATCGCGCGGCCATCTGGAACCTCAACGGCCAGACACTCGAGCCCATCGCCGAGTATCGCCGGGACATCGACGGTTACTTCAAACCCGCCGCCATCGACATCAGTCGCTACCCCAGTTATTTGGAAGCGCTGCACACCAGTCGTGCCATCGACGCCAATGACGTGCAGCTCGACCCGCGCACCCGTGAACTGGCCGAAAGCCTCGGGCCGCGTGACATCAACGCGATTCTCGACGCCAGCATACGCATCGACGGCCACGTCGTGGGCGTGTTGTGCCTGGAACAGACCGGCACGGCGCGCGACTGGCAGTCCGACGAGATCGCCTTTGCGGGCGAGCTGGCCGACCAGTTTGCGCAGGCGATCAACAACCACAATCGTCGCACCGCCACCAACGCACTGCACCTGTTCCAGCGTGCCGTGGAGCAGAGCGCCAATGCGTTTTTGCTGGTCAATTGCGATGGCGTGGTCGAGTACGTCAACCCAAGTTTCACCGAGATCACCCAGTACACCGCGGATGAAGTCCATGGCCATCGCCTGTCGGAACTCCCCGCGCTGGAAAATCTCAACTCGCTGTTGCTGGACGCCAATTCAAGCCTGGTCAGCGGCAACAGCTGGCAGGGCGAATTCAAGAGCCGTCGCAAGAACCTCGAACCGTACTGGGGCCAATTGTCGATTTCCAAAGTCTATGGCGACAACCGCGAGCTGACCCATTACATCGGCATCTACGAAGACATCACCCAGGCCAAGCTCTCCCAGCAGCGGATCGAGCGCCTGGCGTACACCGACAACCTGACCAATCTGGGCAACCGTCCGGCGTTCATTCGCACCCTCGACGAGCACTTCGCCCGGGACATCGAAACGCCGATCAGCCTGCTGCTGGTGGACATCGACAACTTCAAGCGCATCAACGACAGCCTCGGTCACCAGACCGGTGACAAGTTGCTGATCAGCCTCGCGCGGCGTCTGCGCAACAGCCTGAGCCCGACCGGGATTCTCGCGCGCTTTGCCAGTAACGAGTTCGCAGTGCTGCTCGACGACACCGGTCCCGAGGACGGTCAACGTATCGCCAGTCAGGTGCTGACCACGCTGGACAAGCCCATGTTCGTCGATAACCAGCTGATCAGCGTGACGGGCTCCGTCGGCCTGGCCTGCGCGCCCCTGCACGGTCGTGACCCGCAAACCCTGATGAAGAACGCCGGTCTGGCGCTGCACAAGGCCAAGGCCAACGGCAAGCATCAGGTCCAGGTGTTCACCGAAGCGCTCAACGCCGAGGCCAGCTACAAGCTGTTCGTCGAGAACAACTTGCGGCGCGCCCTGACGCAAAACGAGCTGGAAGTCTTCTATCAGCCCAAACTGTGCCTGCGCACCGGGCGCTTGTTGGGCATGGAAGCGTTGTTGCGCTGGAACCATCCGGAAAAGGGCATGATCCGACCGGACCAGTTCATCAGCGTCGCCGAGGAGACCGGCCTGATCATTCCGATCGGCAAATGGGTCGCGCGCCAGTCCTGCCGCATGAGCAAGCAACTCACCGCTGCCGGTTACGGCAAGCTGCACGTGGCGATCAACGTCTCGCCCAAACAGTTCTCCGACCCGGAACTGGTGACCTCGCTCGCCAACATCTTGCGCGAAGAACAGCTCGACCCGTCGCTGCTGGAGCTGGAGCTCACCGAAGGCCTGCTGCTGGAAGCGACCGAGGATACGCGCCTGCAACTGGAATCCCTGAAAACCCTCGGCCTGACGCTGGCGATGGACGACTTTGGCACCGGTTACTCATCCTTCAGTTACCTGAAGAAATTCCCGATCGACGTGATCAAGATCGACCGCAGCTTCATCCGCGACATTCCGGACGATCAGGACGACATGGAAATCACCTCGGCGGTCATCGCCATGGCGCACAACCTCAAACTGACGGTGGTCGCGGAAGGCATCGAGACCGCCGAGCAACTGGCGTTTCTGCGTCGCCACCGCTGCGACGTAGGCCAGGGTTATCTGTTCGACAAACCCATCCCGGGCGAAGACCTGATCAACGCCTTGCGGCGCTATCCACGCGGGCCGCAGCTCTGACGCCCAAGGTTCGCTCCCCTTCCCCGCTCGTTCCATGTACGGCACACTTGTCGCCTTTCATTTGTAACAACACAATCTGACCCCATATACGTCCTTCACTGACAAACCCTGTCGGTTGTCCTGTCCCTGAGAGGTCTACCTCATGGCCCTGCGCTCGGAAATCCTTGTGAACAAAAACGAACTCCCTACTGCCCAGCAAGCGCTGCCGGGCCGCGAAACCCCGATGACCCTGCCGGAAAAGCACTTCGTCAATGACACTCCGCTGCTGGGGCCGTTCTTTGAGCACGTCGAATTCGCCATCTTCGGCCTGGGTTGCTTCTGGGGCGCCGAGCGTCGTTTCTGGCAACGTGATGGCGTTGTAAGCACAGTCGTGGGCTACGCGGGCGGCTTTACGCCGAACCCGACCTACGAAGAAGTGTGTTCCGGCCTGACCGGTCACAGTGAGGTGGTGCTGGTGGTGTATGAGCCGGAGAAGGTCAGCTATCAAGAGCTGCTGGCGATGTTCTGGGAACTGCACAACCCGACTCAGGGCATGCGCCAGGGCAACGACATCGGCACCCAGTACCGATCGGTAATTTACGCCACCACGCCTGAACAGCTGGAAGCAGCCCAAGCCAGCGCCGAGGTGTTTCAGGCGGAACTGACCAAGGCCGGTCTGGGGGACATCACCACGGAGATCGACCAGGCGCCGACCGTGTACTTCGCTGAGGCGTATCACCAGCAATACCTGGCCAAGAACCCGCAAGGCTATTGCGGGATTGGCGGCACGGGCGTTTGCATGCCGCCGAGCCTGAACCTGGCTTGAGCCAAACGGGCTTAAGGATCAACACCGATACACTGTAGGAGCCGGCTTGCTGGCGAATGCGTCAGGTCAGACAACATATTGTTTACTGATCCACCGGTTCGCCAGCAAGCCGGCTCCTACAGCGGCGGTGTTCGCCACACGAGCACCTCAGGCAATCAGCTCTCTGCGATCAGCCAATCCATCGTCCAGTCACCCTGAGTCTGGCCCAGCTTCTCGGCCAGCCAAGGCAGCAGCTCACGCAGCTCCTCCTCCAGCCCCCACGGCGGGTTGGCGATGGCCATGCCTGAGCCGTTCAGGCTGTTCGGCGTGTCCAGCGGATGCACCAGCAATTCCACACGCAACAGCTTCGGCGCGCCGGTTTCAGCCAGTTCTTGATAGAAACGCTTGAGCGCACGCTGGTCCTTGACCGGATACCAGATGGCCGCAACGGTCTGACGCATGCGGCCGATGGCTTCCTTGAGCGCGACCGAGCAGCGCTTCATCTCGTCCAGTTGCTCGAACGGCGGGTCGATCAGCATCACCGCGCGTTTTTCCTGCACCGGCAGCAAGGCCCGAGGCACATGCCAGCCCTCACCCAGGTGCACCGCCACGCGGCGGTCGTATTTCATATTGTCCTTGAGCAGCGCGCCGTCTTCAGGGTGTTTCTCGTTGAGCAACACGCGGTCCTGCTCACGGGTCAGACGTCGCGCCAGCTCAGGCGAACCGGGGTAGTAGCGCAATTCGCCGGTCTTGCGGTTCATCTGGCGAATCACGTCCAGATAGCCCGCAGCCATCGGCGGCACATCGTGCGCGTCCCACAAACGGCCGATGCCTTCGATCCACTCGCCGGTACGCGTGGCCTGATCACCTTGCAGGTCGTACAGACCCAGACCCGCGTGGGTGTCGAGGTAGGCGAGCGGCTGCTCCTTGCGCGACATCAGCGCGATCAAGCGAGTCAGGACGATGTGTTTGAAGACGTCGGCGTGGTTGCCGGCGTGGAAGGCGTGACGGTAGTTCATGGCGGCTCCTGGAAGGCTGCGGAGTTTAACAAAACAGCCGCCATTGCGCAGACCGCTCGTGCCCCACCGCGCACGGGAAACCAAATCACAGGCAAAAAAAGCCCCGGTTAAGCCGTTACAAAACCGGGGTTGAGGGACATGCGCGGCCCAGAGGGTGACCAAACCGTGGCCCGCGCAATTTGAATGTGGCGATTATGCCGAATGAACTAAATGGTTACATAGCCAAAACCGACGTGCTGTTGCGTATCCCAGACATTGCCGACGACAGGTATTGCCGAGCGTGCGCGGCGCTACCAGAATCGGCTCAATCCCAATAAAAGGAGCGAGCGTCATGATGCATGCGGACCTGATCGACCAGGACGATCTACTGGGTCAACTCAGAGCGATCGGCTTTGAAATGCCTTCCGGCGCCACCGCTGAGCAAGCCTGCGCACAGGTCGTGTGTGGCTTGAACGACGACCGCGCTCGGGCATTGCGCCAATTGGTGGAAAAGATGCTCACCAGCAGCGCAACCATCTTGCCAGCGGTGCGTCAGGCGATTGATCAGCAGTTATTGCCGGCGTTGGCGACGTATAACAAAGCTCGTACGCAGGCATAACATCGCGATCTGCTGCGACATTAAACATTGTAGGAGCCGGCTTGCTGGCGAACCGGGTCTTGTCAGCGACGCCATCCGTCACTGGCCTCCCGCATTCGCCAGCAAGCCGGCTCCTACCGTTTGAAGCGCCGCTTTTTACAACCTCACACTCGCAAACGTCGATTCGTTGCGCGCCTGGCTCAGTGCCGACAGCGGGCCGGAGAGCGGTGCCAGGACCATGGCCTGAGGAATCGGCATCATCGCCACTTGTTGCGCGGTGTTGGAGCCTACGCGTTCGTCGCGTGGAGGTATGCCGAAGTATTCGCGATAGCACTTGGAGAAGTGTGGCGTGGACACGAAGCCGCAGACCGAGGCGACTTCGATGATCGACATCGGCGTCTGCTTGAGCAACTGACGCGCACGGATCAGGCGCAGTTTCAGGTAATAACGCGATGGCGAGCAGTGCAGGTATTTCTGGAACAGCCTTTCAAGCTGACGCCGGGAAACCGAAACGTAGACCGCCAGTTCGTCAAGGTCGATGGGCTCCTCGAGGTTGGCTTCCATCAGCGCCACGATTTCCTGCAGCTTCGGCTGGTTGGTGCCGAGCATGTGTTTAAGCGGCACACGCTGGTGATCCTGTTCGTTACGAATGCGCTCATAAACGAACATCTCCGAGATCGCGGCGGACAGCTCACGCCCGTGATCGCGACTGATAAGGTGCAGCATCATGTCCAGCGGGGCGGTGCCGCCGGAGCTGGTGAAGCGGTTACGGTCGAGGGTGAACAGGCGCGTGCTCATGGCAACACGCGGGAAAGCTTCCTGCATCGCCGCCAGACATTCCCAGTGCACGCTGCAATCGAAGCCGTCCAGAAGACCGGCGCAGGCCAGCGCCCAGCTGCCGGTGCACACGGCGCCGAGGCGACGGGACTGACGCGCTTGGCTCTGCAGCCAGCTCACGTGTTCACGGGTCACAGTGCGTTGAATACCGACGCCGCCACAAACGATCACGGTGTCCAGCACCGGCGCCTTGTGCATCGAAGCATCAGGGGTGATTTGCAGACCGTCGCTGGCCCAGACCTGGCCGCCGTCAACGCTCAGGGTGGTCCAGCGATACAGCTCACGACCGGACAACTGGTTCGCCATGCGCAGTGGCTCAACCGCAGATGCGAGCGAGATGAGTGTGAAATTGTCCAGCAGCAGAAAGCCGATGGATTGAGGCGCACGGTTCTGGGGTTGAGCCCCGGAGTTGAACGAAGTCATCACGGTATCTCCTCACACATAAAGCGGTTGATGGCCCCAGTTAGAGGCTCTTGTTGTTTGGCTCTCGTCAGTGGAGAGCTTTGCTATTGCAACGCAAATGCCATGCCTAAAGTTGAATGGGCATTCAATAAACCCTGATTGCGACGTCGCGATGCGTCTATTCGGGAGCGACATGGCTGTTCCGATAGCGACCTATCGATCCCGAAGCCACGGAAACAAAGGGAGGGATGAGCAATTCGGTAGCACTTGTGTGAATTGCCGAAATCTCTGACGCTGACGAGTGTCACCCCAAGCACGGGTGACCGACGGCAGGCCTGTGAACGCGTGTGCAGCATGGCTTTGCGCCATGTCCACAAGGCTCACGCGCCAAAAGGCAGCGGCGGGTTTGAAACGTGATTCAAAAGCGAGCAGAACCGTTTGAGGTGGCCGCTCAGTATCCAGCGCGCCCCCGCCTTACGCTTTCGTGGGCAAGCTCACGAAAGCGTCGGAACAAGCGCCGCCGAGTCACAGGTCAGCACTCAACCGCACTGACCGCCAACCCGCCGCGCGAGGTCTCTTTGTATTTGTCATGCATATCAGCGCCGGTGTCGCGCATGGTGCGAATCACCCGGTCCAGCGAGATGAAGTGATTGCCGTCGCCACGCAGCGCCATCTGTGCGGCATTGATCGCCTTTACGGCGGCAATGGCATTGCGCTCGATGCAAGGCACTTGAACCAGGCCGCCGACCGGATCGCAGGTCAGACCCAGGTTGTGTTCCAGGCCGATTTCGGCGGCGTTGCACAATTGCGCCGGGGTCGCACCGAGGATGTCCGCCAGTCCGGCCGCCGCCATGGCACACGCCGAACCCACTTCACCCTGACACCCCACCTCGGCGCCTGAGATCGAGGCATTTTTCTTACACAGGATGCCGATCGATGCGGCACCCAGGAAATAATCCACCACGTTGGCTTCGCTGACTTCATCGCTGAATTTGACGAAGTAATGCAGCACCGCCGGAATGATCCCCGCCGCGCCGTTGGTAGGCGCCGTCACCATGCGCCCGCCCGCCGCGTTCTCTTCATTGACCGCCAGGGCGAACAGGTTGACCCATTCCATGGCGCTCAATGTCGATCCGATCACGTTTGGTTTGTTGAGCTCTTGCAGGCTGCGGTGCAGGCGCGCTGCACGCCGACGCACGTTCAGGCCGCCCGGCAAAATACCTTCATGTTTGAGGCCATGCTCCACGCAGTCCTGCATGGCGCGCCACAAGCGCATCAGGCCGGAGCGAATCTCCTCTTCGCTGCGCCAGACTTTCTCGTTCGCCATCATCAGTTCCGAGACGCGCAGGCCGTGTTTTTCGCACAGCATCAACAGCTCATCGGCACTGGAGAAATCGTAAGGCAGCGCAGTGTTGTCCATGTCCAGCACGCCGCTGGCGGCTTGCGCTTCATCGACCACAAACCCGCCGCCCACCGAATAGTAGGTGTCGCGGTGCAACTCGCCGCTCACATCGAAGGCGATCAAGGTCATGGCGTTGGGATGAAAGGGCAGGTTTTCGTCGATCAGCTGCATGTCGCGCTGCCAGACGAAAGCGATCGGGTGATCGCCGTTGAGCTTCAGGGTGTCGGTTTCACGCAGTTCGGCAATGTGCTGACCGATCAGCGTCGGGTCGATTGCGTCAGGCCATTCACCCATCAAGCCCATGATCACGGCATTGTCGCTGCCGTGCCCGACGCCGGTGGCTGACAGTGATCCGTACAGGCGCACTTCAATGCGCGAAACCGACGCCAACTGGTCGCGTTCACGCAAGCCTTGAACGAATAACGCCGCTGCGCGCATCGGCCCCACGGTGTGAGAACTGGAAGGGCCGATACCGATCTTGAACAGGTCGAACACGCTGATAGCCATTAACCGCAAACCTCCGCAAAACAGGGTTCCCGGCGCGCCAAGCGGCCGGCGACGGAACTGCTACGCTCAAGCTGCTATCCGTCGAGATGGCGGCATCATCAGCCTTTTATCTCGAAGGGCGGCGTCTCACACCGACCCACTCTTGTCCACGAACGTCGCGGCTACGCAGAAGCCTCCAGGAGCACATCCCCCAGAAGAAGAGCCACTGTTTTCGACACTTTTTGCCGCATCGACACTCGAAAACCATTCGGCGACCGGGGAAAAAATCTGTAAGCGACGTCACTGACACTGGATACGACCCCCTCTGTACTGGTTACGACGCACCCTGTAGGCGTTTGTTTTTCCCTGTTACATGATCGTTGTCGACTCAATCGCCAGACGCAGTGATAGAGCTGTTTTCCCACTTGACTCGCCGACACCCAAAAACGCGTCAGCCCTGACTGATGACGAGAAGAAAACACCTAAGGAGTCCAACCATGAAAGGTTCACACAAGCTATTGCTGGGCGTTGCGCTGAGTCTGCCCTTGCTGGCCCAGGCCGCAGAGCCCGAGGCGTGCAAGACAGTCAATTTTTCTGATGTAGGCTGGACCGACATTACCGCAACCACCGCCACCACCAGCGTCGTCCTTCAGTCTCTGGGCTACAAAACCAAGACCACTATGATTTCCGTACCGGTGACCTACAAGTCGCTGGCCGATGGCAAAAACATGGACGTGTTCCTCGGCAACTGGATGCCGACCATGGAAAACGACATCAAGGCTTACCGCGACGCCGGCACCGTCGAAGTGGTGCGCACCAACCTCACAGGCGCCAAATACACACTGGCCGTACCGCAAGCGCTGTACGACAAAGGCCTGCATGATTTCGCCGACATCGCCAAATTCAAGAAAGAGCTCGACGGCAAGATCTACGGCATCGAGCCTGGCAACGACGGCAACCGCCTGATCCAGAGCATGATCGACAAAGACGCATTCGGCCTGAAAACCGCGGGTTTCAAAGTCGTCGAATCGAGCGAAGCCGGCATGCTCTCCCAAGTGGACCGCGCCGCCAAGCGCGACACCGCCGTGGTGTTCCTGGGCTGGGCGCCGCACCCGATGAACAAGCGCTTCAAGATCCAGTACCTGACCGGCGGTGACGACTTCTTCGGTCCCGACTTCGGTGCCGCGACCGTGGCCACCAACACGCGCAAGGGCTACACCCAGGAGTGCAGCAACGTCGGCCAGTTGCTGAAGAACCTGCAGTTCACCGTCGACATGGAAAGCGAACTGATGGGCAACATTCTGGACGACAAGATGAAGCCTGAAGCCGCCGCCAAGGCGTGGCTGAAGAAAAACCCTCAAGTACTCGACACCTGGCTGGCGGGTGTCACCACAGTGGACGGTAAGCCTGGCCTGGAAGCCGCAAAAGCCGAGCTGACGAAGTAACTCGACACGCAGGCGGGTTCGCCCGCCTGTTGTCCTCTTTTCATCCCGCACGCGGACAATCGATATCATGCTGACTGATCATAAAATCCCCCTAGGCCAGTACATCGCAGGCTTTGTCGAATGGCTGACCCAACACGGCGCCAGCACCTTCGACGCCATCGCCTCGTCACTGGAAACCATGATCCACGGACTGACCGCCGGTCTGACCTGGTTCAATCCTTTTGTCCTGATCGGCCTGATTGCTCTGCTTGCACACTTCATTCAGCGCAAGTGGGGCCTGACCGCCTTTGTCGTCATTTCGTTTCTGCTGATCCTGAACCTGGGGTATTGGCAGGAAACCATGGAAACCCTCGCCCAGGTGCTGTTCGCCACCCTGGTCTGCGTGGTGATAGGCGTGCCGCTGGGCATTGTTGCCGCGCACAAACCGATGTTTTACACCTGCATGCGTCCCGTCCTCGACTTGATGCAGACGGTGCCGACGTTCGTTTACCTGATTCCAACCCTGACCCTCTTCGGGCTGGGCGTGGTACCGGGTCTGATTTCGACGGTGGTGTTCGCGATTGCCGCACCCATCCGACTGACCTACCTGGGCATCTGCGATGTCCCGCAAGAACTACTCGACGCCGGCAAGGCCTTCGGCTGCTCCCGCCGTCAACTGCTGTCCCGAATCGAACTGCCCCACGCCATGCCTAGCATCGCGGCCGGTATCACCCAGTGCATCATGCTGTCGCTGTCGATGGTGGTGATCGCAGCGCTGGTGGGTGCCGACGGTCTGGGCAAACCTGTGGTCAACGCACTGAACACTGCTGATATCGCACTGGGCTTCGAAGCAGGCCTTGCGATCGTATTGCTGGCGATCATGCTCGACCGTATCTGCAAACAACCCGACGCTAAAGTGAGGGCGGACGCATGAGCATCATCAAATTCGACCAGGTAGACGTCGTCTTCTCCAAAGACCCGCGCGAGGCTCTCAAGCTGCTGGATCAGGGCCTGGCGCGGCCAGAAATCCTGAAGAAAACCGGCCAGATCGTTGGCGTGGAAAAAGCCAGCCTGGAAATCAACAAAGGCGAAATCTGCGTGCTGATGGGCTTGTCCGGCTCGGGCAAATCCAGCCTGCTGCGCTGCATCAACGGCCTGAACACGGTCAGCCGTGGTTCGCTGTTCGTCGAGCACGAAGGCAAGCAGATCAACATCGCCAACTGCACCCCGGCTGAACTGAAAATGATGCGCACCAAGCGCATCGCGATGGTGTTCCAGAAGTTTGCCCTGATGCCGTGGCTGACCGTTCGCGAGAACATCAGCTTCGGTCTGGAAATGCAGGGTCGCCCCGAGAAGGAACGTCGCCAGTTGGTGGACGAGAAACTCGAGCTGGTGGGCCTGACCCAATGGCGTAACAAGAAGCCTGACGAGCTGTCCGGCGGCATGCAGCAGCGTGTGGGCCTGGCCCGCGCGCTGGCAATGGACGCCGACATCCTGCTGATGGACGAACCGTTCTCCGCGCTCGACCCGCTGATCCGCCAAGGCCTGCAGGATGAACTGTTGGCCCTGCAGAAGAAGCTGAACAAGACCATCGTGTTCGTGAGCCACGACCTGGACGAAGCCCTGAAGCTGGGCACCCGGATCGCGATCATGAAGGACGGCCGGATCATCCAGTACAGCGTGCCGGAAGAGATCGTGCTGAACCCTGCGGACGAATACGTGCGCACCTTCGTCGCCCATACCAACCCGCTCAACGTTCTGTGTGGCCGCAGCCTGATGCGTCCGATCACCGATTGCACCCGCATCAACGGGTCGCAAGTGTGCCTGGACCCAGGCGACGATTCCTGGATCGATCTGGCAGACGGCAACACGATCACAGGCCTGCGCCAGCACGGCGCGGCGGTTGACCTGCAGAGCTGGGAACCCGGTCAGGCGGTTGAGAACCTGGGCCGTCGACCGACCGTCGTGCACTCGGACATCGGCATGCGTGAAGCGCTGCAGATTCGTTACCACACCGGCAACAAGCTGGTGCTGCAAGAGAACAACAAACTGGTCGGCATCCTGGGTGACAGCGAGCTGTACCACGCGCTGCTCGGTAAAAATCACGGCTAAACGCACCACCCGACTGTAGGGGCGCGCTTAGTCTGGGCCGCATTCGGACGATTGCGTAGTGTCAGGCGCCAACGATGTTAAATGTGCCGACCTCATCGCGGGCAAGCGCGCTCCTACAGGGGAACGATCAGCAATCCGGTAAGCGCGACGTCGGAAACTGTAGGAGCGAGGCTTGTCCCGCGATCTGCCGGGAACCGGCAGCAAAGCCCAGCGAATGCGGTGTGCCTGACACCCTCAAGGTGGATGGATTTACTGCCGCTGCGCACCAGATCGCGGGACAAGCCACGCTCCTACAGGTGATTGGCTTAAGGCACGGAATCAGAGGCTTGCAGGGCCTTTCCGCACGCCCATCATTTTTTGTTGATTGAACGTTCAATCAAAAAGCACTAGACTGGGGGCCGTTTTTCAGTCTTTCACGATCACCCGGCGAGCCACGGAGACTCACAGATGCCCAAGGTCGGTATGCAACCCATTCGTCGTCAGCAGCTGATTCAGGCCACGCTTTCGGCCGTCGATCAGGTCGGGATGGGCGATGCGAGCATCGCGTTGATCGCCAAACTGGCGGGCGTCTCCAACGGCATCATCAGTCACTACTTCCAGGACAAGAACGGCCTGATCGCAGCGACCATGCGCCACCTGATGAATGCACTGATCATCAACGTTGCAGCACGCAGACAGGCACTGACCGATGACAGCCCCCGGGCGCATCTGAAAGTCATCATCGAGGGCAACTTCGACGCCAGTCAGGTCAACGGACCGGCCATGAAAACCTGGCTCGCGTTCTGGGCCACCAGCATGCATTCACCGTCGCTGCACCGGTTACAGCGCATCAACGATCACCGCCTGTATTCCAACCTGTGCTGCCAGTTTCGCCGCGTGCTGCCATTGGATGACGCACGCACCGCAGCCCGCGGCCTGGCGGCACTGATCGATGGACTGTGGTTGCGCGGCGCGCTTTCCGGCGATGCCTTCGACACCGAACAGGCGCAACAACTCGCCTACGAATACATGGATTTCCAATTGGCAAAAGCGGCACGCTGACACAGCCGCCCGACATCGACCGGCACTGCGCTCAGCGCACTCGGTCACCGTCATTCACAGACAACTGCGAGGACTTTATGGCCCGTTTCGAACTGCAAAAACTCTACATTGACGGTGGTTACGTCGACGCCAGCAGCGACGCGACCTTCGAAGCCATCAACCCGGCCAACGGCGAAGTGCTTGCCCAGGTCCAACGGGCCAGTCAGGCCGACGTGGAGCGCGCTGTCGCCAGCGCCGAGAAGGGCCAGAAAATCTGGGCTGCCATGACCGCCATGGAGCGCTCGCGCGTTCTGCGTCGCGCTGTCGACATCCTGCGTGAGCGCAACGATGAGCTGGCCGCGCTCGAAACCCTGGACACCGGCAAAGCGATCTCCGAAACCAAATACGTCGACATCGTGACCGGCGCGGATGTGCTGGAGTACTACGCCGGTCTGGTCCCGGCGATCGAAGGCGAACAGATCCCGCTGCGCAGCTCTTCTTTCGTCTACACCCGCCGCGAGCCGCTGGGCGTGACGGTCGGCATCGGCGCCTGGAACTACCCGATCCAGATCGCCCTGTGGAAATCCGCGCCAGCACTGGCTGCGGGCAACGCGATGATCTTCAAGCCGAGCGAAGTCACCTCGCTGACCACGCTGAAACTGGCGGAGATCTACACCGAAGCCGGCTTGCCCGACGGCGTGTTCAACGTCCTGACCGGCAGCGGCCGCGAAGTCGGCACCTGGCTGACCGAGCACCCGCGTATCGAGAAAATCTCGTTCACCGGCGGCACCGACACGGGCAAGAAAGTCATGGCCAGCGCCTCCAGTTCGTCGCTCAAGGAAGTGACCATGGAGCTGGGCGGCAAGTCGCCGCTGATCATTTTCGACGACGCCGACCTGGATCGCGCCGCCGACATCGCCATGATGGCCAACTTCTACAGCTCCGGCCAGGTCTGCACCAACGGCACGCGGGTGTTCGTACCGGGCGCACTCAAGTCGGCATTCGAAGCCAAGATTCTGGAACGCGTCAATCGCATCCGCGTCGGCAACCCGGAAGATGACAACACCAACTTCGGCCCGCTGGTGAGCTTCGCGCACATGGAAAGCGTGTTGGGCTACATCGCCAAGGGCAAGGATGAAGGCGCACGCCTGTTGGTCGGTGGCGATCGTTTGACCGAGGGCGAATTCGCCAAAGGCGCATTTGTTGCGCCGACCGTTTTCACCGACTGCAAAGACGACATGACCATCGTCAAAGAAGAGATCTTCGGCCCGGTCATGAGCATCCTCAGTTATGAATCCGAGGACGAAGTGATCCGCCGCGCCAACGATACCGAAATGGGTCTGGCCGCCGGCATCGTGACCAAAGACCTGAACCGCGCCCACCGCGTGATTCACCAACTGGAAGCCGGTATCTGCTGGATCAACGCCTGGGGCGAATCCGACGCGAAGATGCCGGTCGGCGGCTACAAGCAATCGGGCGTGGGTCGTGAGAACGGGATCAGCTCGCTGGCGCAGTACACCCGCATCAAATCGGTACAGGTCGAGCTCGGTGATTACGCGTCGGTGTTCTGACCGACGCATCATCGGTGCCGCTGAGGCAGCGCCGATATACGTGTAGGAGCCGGCTTGCTGGCGAACGCGGTGAGTCAGTCACCGATGTCGAATGACGTGACGCATTCGCCAGCAAGCCGGCTCCTACAGGTTCCAGATCGCATCTCCCCCCCGCCACAACTTTCTGAACGGAGGATTTCATGCCTCAGGAATTCGATTACATCATCATTGGCGCCGGCTCTGCCGGTAACACCCTGGCAGCCCGTCTCACCGAAGACGCGGGCGTCACCGTCCTGCTGCTCGAAGCCGGCGGCCCGGATTACCGCGCCGACTTCCGCACCCAAATGCCTGCCGCGCTGGCGTTCCCGCTTCAGGGCCGTCGCTACAACTGGGCCTACGAAACCGAGCCCGAGCCGCACATGAACAACCGCCGGATGGAATGCGGTCGTGGCAAGGGCCTGGGCGGCTCATCGCTGATCAACGGCATGTGCTACATCCGTGGCAACGCGATGGACTATGACGGCTGGGCGAAATTGCCAGGGCTGGAAGAGTGGACCTACCTCGACTGCCTGCCGTACTTCCGCAAGGCTGAAACCCGCGACATCGGCCCGAATGACTACCATGGCGGCGAAGGCCCGGTCAGCGTGACCACACCTAAAGCGGGCAACAACCCGCTGTTTGCCGCGATGGTGGAAGCCGGTGTTCAGGCGGGTTATCCGCGCACCGAAGACCTCAACGGCTACCAGCAGGAAGGCTTCGGCCCGATGGATCGCACGGTCACCCCGTTCGGTCGTCGCGCCAGCACCGCACGCGGTTATCTGGACGAAGCCAAGAAGCGCTCGACCCTGACCATCGTCACCCACGCGCTGACTGATCGCATCCTATTCGAGGGCAAGCGCGCCGTGGGCGTGGCGTACCTGGTTGGCGACAGCGACGCCCGCGTCGAAGCCCGTGCGCGCAAGGAAGTCTTGCTGTGCAGCGGCGCGATTGCCTCGCCTCAGGTCCTTCAGCGATCCGGTGTAGGCCCTGCCGCGCTGCTGAAAAAGCTGGATATTCCGGTGGTTCACGACCTGCCTGGCGTGGGCGAAAACCTTCAGGACCACTTGGAGATGTACCTGCAATACGCCTGCAAAGAGCCGGTCTCGCTGTACCCTTCGCTGCTGTGGTGGAACCAGCCGGCCATCGGTGCCGAGTGGATGTTCCTGGGCAAAGGCATCGGCGCCAGCAACCAGTTCGAGGCCGGCGGCTTCATTCGTTCGCGCGAAGAGTTCGAGTGGCCGAACATTCAGTACCACTTCCTGCCGGTGGCGATTAACTACAACGGCAGCAAAGGCGTTCAGGAACATGGCTTCCAGGCCCACGTGGGCTCGATGCGCTCGCCGAGTCGCGGCTGCGTGCAGTTGAAGTCCAAGAACCCGCGCGACTACCCGAGCATTCTGTTCAACTACATGGCCACCGAGCAGGACTGGCAGGAGTTCCGCGACGGCATCCGCCTGACCCGCGAAATCATGCAGCAGCCTGCGCTGGACAAGTACCGGGGTCGCGAGATCAGCCCGGGCATCGAGGTGCAGACCGACGAGCAGCTTGACCAGTTCGTCCGTGAACACGCAGAGACGGCGTATCACCCGTCCTGCTCGTGCAAGATGGGCACGGATGAAATGGCCGTGGTCGACAGCGAAGGCCGTGTGCACGGGATGCAGAACCTGCGCGTGGTCGATGCCTCGATCATGCCGATCATCACCACCGGCAACCTGAATGCGCCCACGATCATGATCGCCGAAAAAATCGCCGACAAGATCCGTGGTCGCGCGCCGTTGCCGCGCAGCACCGCGAAGTACTTCGTCGCAGGCGATGCACCGGCGCGTGGCAAGCCGATGCGTGAAGCTGCCCAAACTGCGCGCTGAGCCAACCGCTCGCTTCCCGGGACAGAACCCCAACCCTGTGGGAGCGAGCTTGCTCGCGAATGCATCAGCACTGCAGCATTGAGGGTGGCTGACACTACGCATTCGCCACCGTCGTAACCTCCGGCAGCTCCTACAGAGAGTGCGTCACACACTGGATTCGTCTGACGCAAGACTCGCTCAGCGGCGAATTTCTGTGTGCTGAGCATTATCCTGTGGGAGCTCCTACAGAGAGTGTGTGACACACTGGATTTCCTCTGACGCGAGACTCGCTCAGCGGCGAATTTCTGGTTGCTGAGCATTATCCTGTGGGAGCTGCCGGAGGTTACGACGGTGGCGAAGAGGTCGGTACAGCCGATGCATACCCTTCTTAGCTCTCCGCCCGAAGGCTCAAGCGCGCTATGATTCGGACCATTGCCTGTCCGAATCGCCAAGGAGCCTTCCTGCATGTTCGACTTCTCCGCTCAACTCAAGCAGCGGTTCGCCGCCCTGCAGAGCAGCGCCCAGTTTTTCTCCCTGCGCTACGTCAAACAGACCAGTCAGCACCTGTCCGTGCGCAAGAACGTCGCCGAGCCGCCGCAACTGAGCACCGATGAAGGCGCGATGCTCACCGTGCGCATCCGTGGCGTCGAAGCGTATGCGGCCACCAACGACCTCTCGCAACAGGGTTTACAGGCCGCGCTCGAACGGGCCGAAGCTCAGGCCCGCATGCTCGCCCCGTACTCACTGCTCGACCTGCGCGAGCAGGCGGTCGCGACCAGCCGCGCCGACTACCTCTCACCCAACCTGACCAGCGCCTTCCCGTCGCTCAGTGAGTGTTATGCCCTGCTCGGCAGCGAATCCGCGTCCGTGCCCAAGGACGATCGCCTGGTCAACTGGCAAGTCAGCCTGGGGCTCGAAAACGTCGAACAGATCTACCTCAACAGTGCCGGCGCCGAGATCCGTCAGGCTCAGCGCTTTGTATTCCCCGGTCTCAGCGTCACGGCCTACGACGGCAAAGACAGCCAGACCCGCAGCCTGGGCCGCGAGAACTTTGGCCAGCAAGGCGGTGCGGAAGTCATCACCTCCTGCGGCATCATTGGGGCGGCGGCCAACGTCGCCGATCAGGCGCTGCAGTTGATCCTGGCACCCAACACCCCGACCGGCCCTCGCGACCTGTTGCTGACGCCGGACCAGATGATCCTGCAAATCCATGAGTCCATCGGCCATCCGCTGGAGTTGGACCGCATCCTCGGTGACGAGCGCAATTACGCCGGCACCAGCTTCGTCAAAGCCAGCGACTTCGGCACCCTGCAATACGGCTCGAACCTGCTCAACGTGACCTTCGACCCGGAGATTCCCGAGCAACTGGCGAGCTATGGCTATGACGACGACGGCACACCCGCCAGCAAACAGTTCCTGATCAAGGACGGCATCCTCGAACGCCCTCTGGGCGGCGCGCTGTCGCAATACCGTTCTGGCATGGAAGGCGTTGCCAACAGTCGCGCCTGTAGCTGGAACCGCGCGCCCATCGACCGCATGGCCAACCTCAACATCGAGCCGGGCGATCAATCGATGGCGCAACTGATCAGCGGTATCGAGCACGGCATCTTGATGAGCACCAACCGCTCGTGGTCGATCGACGATGCGCGCAATAAATTCCAGTTCGGCTGTGAATGGGGTCAGTTGATCGAGAATGGCGAGCTCAAGGGTGTGGTGAAAAACCCGAACTACCGCGCCATTTCCGCGCAGTTCTGGCGCAACCTCAGCGCCGTTGGCGACGCGAGCACCTTCAAGGTCCTCGGCACGCCGAACTGCGGCAAAGGCGAGCCCAATCAGGTGGTGCGCGTCGGCCATGCCTCGCCTGCCTGCGTATTTGCCAACGTCGATGTTTTTGGAGGTGACGCCTGATGTCCCATCGAGCCCGATTCAATGCCCTGGCCGACTGGCTGCGCGGCGCTGTCACGCCCCAGGAACGCTTCACCCTGAGCTACAACGCCGAGGCGTCGGATTTCATTCGGTTCAACCACGCCAAAGTGCGCCAGGCCGGTCACGTGCAGCAGGCCAGCCTGCAGTTCAAATTGATCGAAGACGGTCGGCACGCCGACCTGAACCTGACACTGTCCGGCGACGAAACCGTGGACCGTCAGCGCCTGAACGAAGCACTGCACCAACTTCGCGAAACCCTGACGCTGCTGCCGGTCGACCCTTATCTGCTGCTCAACGACGACGCCTGGCAAAGCAGCAATGTCCAGGACGCGCCGTTGCCCGACAGTGCCCGTGTGGTCGAACAGATCGCGCAACTGGGCGAAGGCCTGGACCTGGTCGGCATCTACGCCGCCGGGCCGATCTATCGCGGATTCGCCAGCTCCAGCGGCGCGCTGGGTTGGCATCAGGCAAACAGCTTTAACGTTGACTGGAGCCTGTTCCACGAAAACGGTCAGGCCGTGAAGGCCAATTACGCGGGTCATGCGTGGGACGACGAGGCATTCGCCCGACGCTTCGCCCTTGCCCGCGAGCAGCTGGAGTTTCTGGGGCATCCTTCGCACCCGCTGCCGCCAGGTCAATACCGGGCGTATCTGGCGCCTGCGGCACTGGAAGAAGTCATGAGCATGCTGTGCTGGGGCGGTTTCTCGGCGCAATCGCTGGCGGACAAGACCAGTCCGCTGCAGCGTCTTTATGACGGCCATGCGACGCTGAATCCGTTGGTGAGCCTGGGTGAGCAGGTCACGGGCTCATTGTCGCCAGCGTTCTCGGGTGAAGGTTATCCACGCGCCGACCTGTCGCTGGTGGTCGACGGTGTTGCGAAGGATCGCCTGATCGACTCACGCAGCGCGGCCGAGTACAACCTGACCGCCAACGGCGCCGGCTGGGGCGAATCGCCCAGCGCGCTGAGCATGAACGGCGGCTCGTTGGCCCTGGACGATGTGCTCAAGGCGCTGGGCACCGGGCTGTACATCAGCAACCTGTGGTACCTGAACTTCTCCGACCGCACCGCCGGACGAATCACCGGGATGACCCGCTTTGCGACGTTCTGGGTGGAGAACGGCAAGATCAAGGCGCCCGTGAGCACCATGCGCTTCGACGACAGTCTTTTCAGTCTGCTGGGCAGCGCACTCGAACAATTGACGAGTGAAAGGGAACTCATCCTGTCGGCGAGTACCTACAGTCAACGTCAGACAGCCTCGAATCTGCTGCCGGGCGCATTGGTGAACAGGCTGACGTTGACCCTCTAGCCAGACGCAATCCATGTAGGAGCGCGCTTGCCCGCGATTGCGGTGGGCCTGTGATGTAGATGTCGCCTGACACACCGCAATCGTCCGAGTGCGGCCCAGACCAAGCGCGCTCCTCTACAGGAACTGCGAGACTTCCCCAAGTTATACACAACCCGTAAGGACCTCGAACTTCACATGCCGACCTCGACGCCGCCACTGGACGCCCGAACCCTGCGCTGGATGCCTTGGGTCATCGCCATTGCGTTTTTCATGCAAAGCCTGGACGGCACGATTCTCAACACGGCCCTGCCGTCCATGGCCCGTTCGCTGTCCGAAGACCCGCTGCGCATGCAGTCGGTGATCATCGCGTACATGCTGACGATCGCCTTGCTGATTCCCGCGTCGGGGTGGATTTCCGACCGGTTCGGGATCAAGCGCATTTTCTTCAGCGCCATCTTGCTGTTCAGCTTTGGCTCGCTGCTGTGTGCGGCCGCCAACTCCCTCGGCATGCTGGTTGCCGCGCGGGTGGTGCAGGGTCTGGGCGGCGCTCTGATGATGCCGGTGGGCCGGTTGATCGTGTTGCGCGCTTACCCGCGAACCGAGCTGGTGCGCATCCTGAGCTTCATCACCATGCCCGCCCTGCTCGGCCCGCTGATGGGTCCGACGGTGGGCGGTTGGCTGGTGGAATACTTGAGCTGGCACTGGATCTTTCTGATCAACATTCCGGTCGGCATCCTGGGGTGCTTCGCCGTGCGCAAGTTCATCCCGGACCTACAGGGTGGCGGTCGAACACGTTTCGACCTAGTGGGGTTTGCGCTGTTCGGCGCATCGATGGTGCTGATCACCATCGCCCTGGAAGGCTTGGGCGAACTGCGTCTGCCGCACCTGCGCGTGGTGATGCTGCTGTTCGGCGGGATGGCGTGCCTGGCCGCGTACTGGTTGCGCGCCGGGCACGTGGAGTCGCCGCTGTTTTCGGCCTCGCTGTTTCGCACCCGAAGTTTCGCCGTCGGCATCATGGGCAATCTGTTTGCACGATTGGGCAGCGGTGCGCTGCCTTTTCTTGTGCCATTGATGCTGCAAGTGGCGCTGGGTTACTCGCCCTCCCACGCCGGGATGAGCATGATCCCGCTGGCGCTGGCGGCAATGTTCGCCAAACCGCTGGCCACCCGGGCCATCGAGCGCCTGGGGTATCGTATTGTCCTGACCGGCAACACGCTGCTGCTCGGGATCCTGCTGGCGAGCATGGCGCTGGTCGATGCGGACACGCCGTACTGGGTATTGCTGATTCATCTGGCGTTTTTGGGCGGTGTGAACTCGCTGCAGTTCTCGGCGATGAATGCGGTCACGCTGATCGATCTCGATGACGCCAGCGCAGCCAGCGGCAACAGCCTGCTTTCCGTGGTGGCTCAGTTGTCCCTGAGCCTGGGCGTCGCCTGCGCGGCCGCGTTGCTGGGCGGGTTTACGGACGACGTGTCGACCGGCGAGGTCAGCAGCGTGCTGGGTGCCTTCCAGCTGACGTTCCTGTGCGTGGGCGTGCTGGCCATGCTGGCGGCGTCGATTTTCCTGCAGCTTTCACCGCGCATGCCACCGGAAATTCCGCCACGCAAGCCACAGACCGAGCCGGAAATCGAGGCGTGATGCGATCCGCTGGCTAAACGCGGATCTATTGTGGGAGCGAATTCATTCGCGAGAGGCCGGTGCATCCGACACATGTCTGTCGGCCTTAGAACTTTTCGCGAATGAATTCGCTCCCACAGGGAACCGATGGTTACAGGACAAACGCGAAAAATGAACCGCCCAATTCCCCCACCATTTATCGCCCGCGCCCCCAAGGCAGGGCCCGCGACCTGATACACTGCGCGACATTTTGTTTTGCAGGCCACCCTTGTGACTAACACCGCGTTCAATTCACTGCCCCTTTCCGCTGCCATGCTGGCTAACCTGGAATCCCTTGGTTATGCCGAGATGACGCCGATTCAGGCGCAGAGCCTGCCGGTGATGCTCAAGGGCATGGACCTGATTGCCCAGGCCAAAACCGGCTCCGGCAAGACGGCGGCCTTCGGTATCGGCCTGCTGAACCCGATCAATCCGCGCTACTTCGGCTGCCAGGCACTGATCCTGTGCCCGACCCGTGAGCTGGCGGATCAGGTCGCCAAGGAAATCCGTCGTCTGGCCCGCGCCGAAGACAACATCAAGGTCCTGACCCTGTGCGGCGGCGTGTCCTTCGGCCCGCAGATCGGCTCGCTGGAGCACGGCGCGCACATCATCGTCGGCACGCCGGGCCGCATCCAGCAGCACTTGCGCAAAGGCTCGTTGGTGCTGGACGGCCTGAACACGCTGGTCCTCGACGAAGCCGACCGCATGCTCGACATGGGTTTCTATGACTCGATCGCGGACATCATCGAGCAGACCCCGGAGCGCCGTCAGACGTTGCTGTTCTCCGCCACCTACCCGGTCGGCATCAAGCAACTGGCCTCCAAGTTCATGCGCGATCCGCAGACCGTGAAGGTCGAAGCGCTGCACGCCGACAGCCAGATCGAGCAGATCTTCTACGAAATTTCCCCTGAGCAACGCCTGGAAGCGGTGGTGAAGGTCCTCGACCATTTCCGTCCGCAGTCCTGCGTGGCGTTCTGTTTCACCAAGCAGCAGGTTCAGGAAGTGGTCGATCACCTGACCGCCAAAGGCATGTCGGCCGTGGGCCTGCACGGTGACCTGGAGCAGCGTGATCGCGATCAGGTGCTGGCGATGTTCGCCAACCGCAGCACCTCGGTGCTGGTTGCAACTGACGTGGCGGCCCGCGGTCTGGACATCGATGCCCTGGACATGGTGATCAACGTCGAGCTGGCCCGTGACTCGGAAATCCACATTCACCGCGTTGGCCGGACCGGTCGCGCGGGCGAGACCGGCATCGCCGTCAGTCTCGTTGCGCCGGGCGAAAGCCAGCGTGCACGCGCCGTGGAAGAACTGCAGAAAGCGTCTCTTAACTGGCAACAGTACGACCAGCTGACGCGCAAAGAAGGCGGCAAGCTGCTGCCCCCAATGACGACCCTCTGCATCGGCTCGGGCCGCAAGGACAAACTTCGTCCGGGCGACATCCTTGGCGCGCTGACGGGCGAAGCGGGTGTTCCGGGCACTCAGGTCGGCAAGATCGCGATTTTCGATTTCCAGGCTTATGTGGCGGTCGAGCGCAGCATCGCCAAGCAGGCGCTGGAGCGTCTGAACAACGGCAAGATCAAGGGCAAGTCGTTGCGGGTGCGGATTTTGTAAGCATCCGAAACGCCGCATTTGATCGTTCCCACGCTCTGCGTGGGAATGCCGTGCTGGACGCTCCGCGTCCCGGCGACGCGGAGCGTCGCAACATGCGTTCCCACGCAGAGCGTGGGAACGATCAAGCCTTCTGACACACCACCGATTCTCCTGAGGACACCGCTTTGCCCGTTACTGACGTTGTGATCATCGGCGCTGGCGCCGCAGGTTTGATGTGTGCGTTTACCGCGGCCAATCGTGGCCGCAAGGTCATGCTGATCGATCACGCGAACAAGCCGGGCAAGAAAATCCTCATGTCGGGCGGTGGCCGCTGCAACTTCACCAATATGTACACCGAGCCCGCCAACTTCCTCTCGCAAAATCCGCACTTCTGCAAATCCGCGCTGGCCCGCTACACCCAGTGGGATTTCATTGAGCTGGTCGGTAAACACGGCGTGCCGTACCACGAGAAGAAACTCGGCCAGCTGTTCTGCGACAACAAGTCCAGCGACATTCTTGGCCTGTTGCTCAGCGAGTGCGAGGCCGCAGGCGTCAGCTTGCACATGGACACATCGGTGCAGACCATCGAGAACACCGAGACTGGCTACCTGCTGAGCACGACTCTGGGCGACATCAGCTGCGAGTCGCTGGTGATCGCCACGGGTGGCCTGTCGATTCCGACACTGGGCGCCACAGGCTTCGGCTATCAGGTCGGCAAGCAGTTCGGTCACACCCTGCTGCCGACGCGCGCAGGCCTGGTGCCGTTCACCATCACCGATCAGCTTAAAGCGCTGTGCACCGAGCTGACCGGCACTTCGGTGGACTGCCTCGTGAGCTGCAACGACGTCACCTTCCGCGAGAACATCCTGTTCACCCATCGCGGCCTCAGCGGTCCGGCAATCTTGCAGATTTCTTCGTTCTGGCATCCGGGCGATGCCGTGGAAATCAACCTGATGCCCGATCACGACGTCCACAGCTGGTTGACCGAGCAACAAGCCGAACGCCCCAACAGCGAGCTGAAAACCCTGCTCGGCGAGATCTTCACCAAGAAGATGGCCAACCTGATTGCAGACCAGTGGTTCGTGTCCAGACCGATGAAGCAATACACCCACGCCGAACTGGCCGACATCGCCCATAAACTGTCGAGCTGGCAGGTGGTTCCGGCCGGGACCGAAGGCTATCGCACGGCCGAAGTGACGCTGGGCGGGATCGACACGCGGGAGGTGTCGTCCAAAACCATGGAGTCGCTTAAATCGCCGAAGCTGTACTTCATCGGAGAAGTGCTGGACGTCAGCGGGCATCTGGGCGGCTTCAACTTTCAGTGGGCTTGGGCTTCCGCGTATGCGGCGGCGCAGTACGTCTGAGCCGGGCAGATGGCACCACGCGGTCTCTGTAGGGGCAATCCGAGGTTACGAGGGTCGCGAAGAGGCCAGTACAGTCAACACATCTCTGGCGGCTGAAAGACCGCATTCGCCACCGTCGTAACCTCCGGCAGCTCCCACAACGTATACCGGGCAAGCCCCCACAGGATTTTTGTCGGGCAACACCCACAGGGTTTGTGCCGGGCAGTATCCGTCGCATCACGCGGTCCCTGTGGGAGCAATCCGAGGTTACGAGGGTCGCGAAGAGGCCGGGGCAGTCGACACACCTCTGGCAGCTGAAAGACCGCATTCGCCACCGTCGTAACCTCCGGCAGCTCCTGCAAGGGTATTGCCGGATACCCCCGCAGGTTGGTGTCGGATGCTCCCACGGGGTTTGTGCCGGGCAGCGCCCAAAGGGCTGGGCGTCTATGGCGAATTTGGAATAAATTTTGCCAAGCGGATGTACAGCGCGCACCGGGCGCTGTACATATCCCACAGCAGAATTAATCGCGAACAAGGCCGTCAGCGTTCATGGCATCGAAATCGTTGCGCAACACCTTCCGCCGCCTCTGGGCGCTGGACAAGTTTTCCTACAGCGTGCGGGTTTTCATCGCGCTGACCGGCAGCATGGCGCTGTGCTGGTACCAAAATGAAATGTCGCTGGTCATCCCCCTGTTCCTCGGGATTATCGCCAGCGCCCTGTCCGAAACCGATGACAGCTGGCAAGGCCGCCTCAATGCCCTGGCGGTGACGCTGGTGTGCTTCAGCATCGCGGCGCTGTCCGTCGAGTTACTTTTCCCCTACCCCGTCCTGTTCATTTGCGCGTTCGCCCTGGCGGCGTTCTGCTTGACGATGCTCGGCGCCCTGGGCGAGCGTTATGGCGCCATCGCCTACGCGACGCTGATTCTGTCGGTCTACACCATGATCGGCGTGGATCAGCGCGGCGGCGAAGTCACCGACTTCTGGCACGAGCCGATGCTGCTGGTGGCAGGAGCGGCGTGGTATGGCCTGCTATCGGTGCTGTGGCAGATGCTGTTCTCTAATCAGCCCGTGCAGCAAGCACTGGCGCGGTTGTTTCGCGAACTGGGCCTGTACCTGAAGCTGAAATCGGAGCTCTTCGAGCCGATTCGTACCCTGGACGTCGAAGCCCGGCGCCTGGAGCTGGCCAAACAGAACGGCAAGGTCGTGGCCGCGCTCAACGTGACCAAGGAAATCATCCTCAACCGGGTCGGCAGCGGGCGTCCTGGCTCCAAAGTCAGCCGCTACCTGAAGCTGTATTTCCTCGCCCAGGACATCCACGAGCGTGCCAGTTCCTCGCATTATCCTTACAACTCGCTGGCCGAGGCGTTCTTCCACAGCGACGTGCTGTTCCGCTGTCAGCGCCTGCTGCGCCAACAAGGCAACGCCTGCCGCGACTTGTCGGTGTCGATCCAGTTGCGCCAACCGTTTATCTACGACGACAGCTTCGCCCATGCCCTGGACGACCTGCGCGCCTCCCTCGAACACTTGAGGATTCAGAGCAATCCCGCGTGGCGTGGATTGCTGCGCTCTCTGCGCGCACTGGCGAACAATCTGGGGACGCTGGATCGCCTGCTCAGCGATGCAAGCAACCCAGACGCGCTCGCCGATGCCACCGACAGCAGCCTGCTGGACCGCTCTCCCCGCACCCTCAAAGACGTCGTCACCCGCATCCGTCTGCAGCTGACGCCCACGTCACTTTTATTCCGGCACGCCCTGCGCCTGCCGCTGGCGTTGGTGATCGGCTACATCATGCTTCACCTGATTCACCCGTCGCAGGGCTACTGGATCATCCTGACCACGGTCTTTGTCTGTCAGCCAAGCTACGGCGCCACACGACGCAAACTCGGCCAGAGAATCATCGGCACCGCCATCGGCCTGACCGCCGGCTGGATTCTGTTCGACCTGATCACCACACCGGTTCTGCAATCGATGTGCGCGGTGCTGGCCGGCGTGGTGTTCTTCGTCAACCGCACCACGCGCTACACGCTTTCGACGGCTGCAATCACCGTCATGATCCTGTTCTGCTTCAATCAGGTCGGAAACGGTTACGGGTTGTTCCTGCCACGCCTGATGGACACCTTGCTGGGCAGCCTCATCGCAGGCCTGGCCGTGCTGTTGTTCCTGCCTGACTGGCAAGGTCGTCGCCTGAACAAAGTGCTGGCCAACACCTTGTCCTGCAACAGCATTTATCTGCGTCAGATCATGCAGCAATACGCGCAAGGCAAAAGTGACGACCTGGCCTATCGGCTTGCCCGCCGTAACGCCCACAACGCCGATGCTGCCCTCTCGACCACGCTGGCGAACATGCTTATGGAGCCTGGGCATTTCCGCAAGGAAGCCGACGTGGGCTTCCGCTTCCTGGTGCTGTCGCACACGCTGCTCAGTTATTTGTCGGGCCTGGGCGCGCACCGGGACACCCAGCTGCCGGGTGATGCGCGGGAGCAATTGATCGAGGGCGCCGGCGCCAGCCTGGCCGCGAGCATCGATGAGATCGCCCAGAGCCTGGCAACACGTCAACCTGTCGCGGTGCACAGCGATGCCGAGGAGGCGCTGGCCGCGGATCTGGAGCAGATGCCGGAAGAGCTCGACGAGGCTCAGCGGCTGGTGCAGACCCAATTGGCATTGATCTGCCGCCAGCTCGGGCCGTTGCGCACACTCGCCGCGCACTTGATCAAGGCGCCGGAGAAAGTGTCGGACATTACAGACCGTGCAGCTTGAACAGCTTGTCGTAAGTGCCGTCGGCTTTCATGGCCGCGATGGCCTTGTCGAAGTCCGCGACGATTTTTTCGTGATCGGGATTCTTCAGGCTGACCAGAATATGCAGGCTGTTTTCACTCAGTGATTTGGGCAGGAATTCAACGCTGTCGCGCACCTCATCAGGCTCGCGACTGAGCGCAAAACGAGCGGCGTACTCATCTTCAACGGTTAATTCCACTCGCCCCGCCGCCAACATCCGCACGGCGGTCGAGAAGCTCGCGACCAGCACCTTTTTCAAATCGGCATCGCTGTCGAACGCGGGCGAGTACGCGTAACTGCGCACCACGGCGATTGAGTACGGGTGCAGTTGGGTGAGGTTCTGGTAGTCGATGGTTGAAGTCTTGCGCTTGAGAAAGCGTAAGCGGTTGATCAGGTACTCGCCGGAAAACTGGCCGATGCGCGTACGGTCTTCGCTGTACCAGGCATTGATCAGGATGTCGTAGCGCCCCTCGCTGGCACCATGAATGGCTCGCGCCCAAGGCACTTGCTCGTATTCGGTGGTGTAACCGGCACGGCCCAGCGCGGTGCGAATCAAGTCGGTGGAAAGCCCGCCGTTAAGCAGCGAAACATCCGCATAAGGCGCCCAAGCGTCTCCTGCCAGCCGCAGCTTCTGCGCCAGGGCGTCCTGAGCGATCAGCAGCAACCCCAACAGACCCACGGCTCGAAGCAAACGCGACATGCTCAAAATCCTTAGGCAGACGGCCAGTCTGCAATGGTTTCAGCGGCAATAAAGCGACACTGTGACGTCCCTGGTACGAGCAACGGGCAATTTGCATGGCCCCGATATGGCGATGTATAGCGATAGCAAGTGGCCTTCATTGAAGACCTGTTCCACGTTTTCCACAACTGTTAAGAGGACGATGTTTGTGCGGTCGTTCAAAAAAGTCGCACAAGAAAACAATGGCATGCGCCGCCCACCTGTGAAGGGTCACCACACGGTGACTTTGGGCTGACAGCAATATGCGTTTAGTATCCGTCATGGACTTCTTTTCGTGAGCTGGCGACATGTCGATCAACTGGATTTGCAAACACCATACCGCCCTGAGCAAAGAGCAGCTGTACGCCATCCTGCAACTGCGCGCGCAGGTGTTCGTGGTGGAGCAGAAATGCTGGTATCAGGACGTCGACGGTCAGGATTTACTGGGCGACACCCGGCATTTGATGGCGTGGCAAGACAACGAACTGGTGGCGTACCTGCGCCTGCTGGACCCGATCCAGCAGAACGGTGACGTGACCATCGGCCGTGTGGTGACTGCTCCATCAATGCGCAACAAGGGCATGGGCCACGAACTGATGGTGCAGGCGCTGGAACACGCGGAGCGCAACTGGCCGGACCAGCCGATCTATCTGTCCGCGCAGGCGCATCTGCAGGGTTACTACAGCCGTTATGGTTTTAATCCGGTGGGCGAGGTGTATGTCGAAGATGGCATCCCGCACCTCGGCATGCGCCGGGATCTGGATTGAGATTGTAAGTCTCCTCAACCGGCGTTGTGCGCAGGACCTGTGGGAGCGAATTCATTCGCGATACGGGAGTAGAGTCGATACAGGTGTATCGGATGTAACCACTTCTCGCGAATGAATTCGCTCCCACAGTCTCTATCTCTGGCCATCCCCTCAGGGATACCCCAACACCGCTTTGACCTGCTGCAGGTTCTGCACAATCCACTGCCTGTCGATCGCGCCCCAATCGCGAATCCGGTAACCGCCTGCGTGGTTACGCCCGCCGTCCAGTTGCTCGAACTCACAGACGATGTCCAGATCGGCCAGCGCCGCGATGGTGTCCTGCGCGGTGCGGCGCGGCATGCCCGTGACGTCGGTCAAGGCCGGGACGCTGCTGGCGATCCCGCTGTCGATCAGGTACGCCACGTACAGACGGCGATAGAAGCTGCTTTTGGTCTTGCTGACGTCCATCGTCAGGTCCTTGTCGAAGATAAAGGTGATCGCTAACCCTGCTGCGTGTCCCGCCACGTCAGGTAGATGCGCAGATCGAATTCCAACTGGTGGTAACCCGGCTGCATGTGTTCGCACAACTGGTAGAACGCCTTGTTGTGCTCGGTCTCTTTGAAGTGCGCGAGTTCGTGAACCACGATCATCTTGAGGAACTCGGGGGCGGCGTCCTTGAACAACGACGCCACGCGGATTTCCTTCTTCGCCTTGAGCTTGCCGCCCTGCACACGGGACACCGTGGTGTGCAAACCCAGCGCACGGTGCGTCAGGTCCAGACGGTTGTCGAAGAGCACTTTGTCGATGCCGGGCGCGTTGCGCAGGTATTCCTGCTTGAGCGAGAGCGCATACGCGTACAGCGCCTTATCGCTCTGCACGTCATGACGTCCCGGATAGCGTTGCTCCAGGTAGGCGCCCAGTTTGTCCTGAGCAATCAGTTGCCGGACCTGATCCTGCAATGAAGCCGGATAGGCCTGCAGGTATTTGAGCGGCGTTGTCGCAGTGAGGGTCATGTTCAGATCGAAGGAGTGAAAGGGCGGCAGTCTACCGCGTCAGTGCTGTACAAGCAGCGGATGCGTCGTGGGCAGAACAATCGGCTCGACAAAACGCACGGCCTCGTCCGGCGTCATCGGGTGCGCCAGCAGGAAGCCCTGAATGATCTCGCAGCCGTTGGCCACCAGCCATTGATACTGCTCCAGCGTTTCCACGCCCTCGGCGATGACCTCAATGTTCAGCATCCGGCACAAATCCATAATGGTGCGCGCCACGGCAAGATCACGCGGCGAACTCATCATGCCGCTGATGAAGTGCCGGTCGATCTTCAGCGTATCCAGGTCGAGGTTTCGCAGGTGGGCCAGCGAGCTGTCACCTGCGCCAAAGTCATCCAGTGAAACTCGCACGCCGATGTCGTGCAGGCTTTGCAGTTGCTTGCGACTGTGCACCAGGTTGTGAACCAGCGAGGGCTCGGTGATTTCAACTTCCAGCTGGCGTGGTTGCAGGCCGTGATTGTGCATGGCGCGCTGCAACTCGGCCGCCAGATTGGGCATGCTGAATTGCGCCGGGCTGACGCTGACGCTCATCACCAGATCAGCCGGAAAGACCCCGTCCCACCGCTGCAGCTGTGCTGCGCCCTGCTCGAAGATCCACCCACCCAGTTTGTTGATCAGCCGGGTTTCTTCCAGCAACGGGATGAACAAGCTCGAAGGCACATCGCCAGCGTCCGGGTGATTCCAGCGCAAGAGCGCCTCGAAGCCACGGGTTCGCCCCGTGATCACGTTGATCTGCGGCTGGTAGACGATAGAGAAGTCCTTGCCTTCGATTGCCGTGCGCACGCTTTCTTCGAGCATTAACCGAGAACGGGCGCGACCGTTCATGTACTGATCGTAGAAGCGATACTGCTGACGGCCTGCGCGCTTGGCCTCGTACATGGCAATGTCCGCCGCGCGCAACAAGCCGTCCAGGTGGGTGCCGCAGTCCGGGTACACCGCGATCCCGATGCTGGCGCCCAACGTTGCTTCGATCCCGTCGACATGACGCCGGGCAGACACGCGATCAATCAGTTTTTCCGCGACTTTGGCGGCATGCTCGGGAAAGTCCAGCCCGTCGATCACGACCACGAACTCGTCGCCGCCCATGCGCGCCAGCACGTCATACGGGCGCAGGCACTCCTTCAACTGCTCGGCAACCCAGACCAGCACCTGATCCCCGGCATCATGACCCAGCGAGTCGTTCACGTGCTTGAAGCCGTCCAGATCGAGGTACAGGACCACCAGGTACTTACCGGCGTGCTCGTTACGCAACAACATGCCTTCGACGGTCTGGTAGAAACCACGACGGTTGAGCAGGCCAGTCAGTGAGTCGGTCACGGCCTGTTGCTCAAGCTGACTGTAGAGATCTCGCACTACCGACATGTCGAGCACGCTCAACACCATCGCTTTCTGTTCTTCCGGCAAGGGCGCGCAAGACAACGCCACCGGCAACTGGCGCCCCTCAGGCGTGCGCATGACGGCATCGTGAACCCGATAGGTGTCGGCGCGTCGGTAGTGATGATAGAACCCCGAGTCGGTCCACTCAGTGACCGCCGGCTCCTCCAGATAACAGCACAACCCGGTGCCACGCAGCTCGCCGTCGGTCATGCCCAGCAATCGACAGATCGCCGGATTGGCAAAGCTGATGATGCCGTCCTCGTTGACCACCAGAATCCCTTCAGCAACGTTGGCCAATACCGAGGCGTTGAACGCTCGTGCCGACTCCAGCTCGCGGCTGAGTTTCTGCAAGGCGCGCCGATTGTGCTGATGCTCCAGCAGGGCCTGAACCTTGGGCTTGAGGATGTTGGGGTCGAACGGTTTGAACAGGTAGTCCACCGCACCGCTGGCATAGCCTTTATGCACGGCGTCGCGGGATTGTTCGTTGGCGGTCAGGAAAATGATCGGCGTCAGGCGCGTTCGCTGACTGCCGCGCATCAGGCGGGCAACTTCAAAACCGTCCATTTCGGGCATCTGCACATCGAGCAGGACGAGGTCGACGTCTACATCAAGCAGCAGCCCCAGCGCCTCCATGCCAGAACTGGCGGTGACGATTTCCCAGTCCTGACGCTGCAGGACAGCACGCATCGTGACCAGGTTTTCTGGATAGTCGTCGACGACCAACAAGACTGACTTGCCGTTGGGAGGTTGGGATTGCGCGCATTCCATGCTGCTACTCATTCACTTCTACTGCCTTGTGAAGGGGCTCCGCCCATGATCCGATTGGCGCTTACTCTAGACCCGAATGGAAAAAAAAGAAGCAGAGCCACCGTTTTGCCATCCAAAATCGGGATCCAACCCGACTAACGGTCATCGCCCTGAGCGGTCGCCCCACCCTGCCGCGCATCAAATATAGCGGCACATTGACCTCAGCCACTCGACGGATTCACGTTAACAAACGGCGAGGCGAAACGTATAAGGGGACCCCCTCAAACCCTTGCGCCAGACACGTTTGCTGGCAATGAGACATATCGGACGAAAGACAACATGATTGATTTGGGAACCTGGAATCTGAGCATTCCAGTGGGCTCGCCCCCCACCACCATTGAAACAAAGCAGCTACTCCAGGGTTACGACGACAAGTACTTCACCTCAGGGTCATCGAATATCAGCTTCTGGGCGCCAGTGACCGGCGCAAGGACCGCCAACGCGATCTACCCACGCACCGAGTTGCGCGAAACCTGGTCCAACGGCACGCTGCATAACTGGACCTACACCGAAGCCGACAACTTTCTGAACGCCAAGCTCAAGGTCATTCAGGTCCCGTCTTCCGGGCGCGTGGTGATCGGTCAGATCCACGTGTACGAGAGCACTCAACCACTGTTGAAGCTCGAATATCAATACCAGGATGCCACCAAGGACGGGATCATCGTCGCCAAAGTGCGATTCCATCCCAACGACAAGAAGCCGCGCATCTTCACCATTGCTGAAGGCATCCATCTCAACGAAACCTTCAATTACGTCATCCACCTCAACAAGGCCGGGCTGCTCAGTGTGAAGGCGCACAATATGGTGTGGAACGACCGCATCAGCGCGACCTGGAGCAAGCAGCAGCTGTACTTCAAGGCCGGGGTCTATACCCAGGACAACACCGGGTATACCAGCGAAGGCGGCAAGGCGATGTTCTTCAATCTGGATGTCGATCACAACAAGTCCTGACCGAGCGTCTGCCCCAAATGAAAAAGCCCGCGCTTCCAGGAAGTGCGGGCTTTTAGTAAGGCCAGACGATTTACGCTGCGCGGTACTCTTTTTCAGCCGCGTCGAATCGCGCCTGCATGCCGGCTGAAGGGCCTTTGCCCAGCAGGCTGAATACCACAATGGCGAGGCTGGCGAAGATGAAGCCCGGAATGATTTCGTACAGGCCCAGCAGCTCGAAATGCTTCCAGACCACGACCGTCACAGCGCCCACCAGAATGCCGGCCAGCGCGCCATTGCGGGTCATGCCTTTCCACATCACGGAGATGAGCACGACAGGACCGAACGCAGCACCGAAGCCTGCCCATGCGTAGCTGACCAATCCCAGCACCCGGTTCTCAGGGTTGGCGGCCAGGGCAATGGCGATCAACGCCACCAGCAGCACCATCACACGACCGACCCACACCAGTTCACGCTGCGAAGCCTGCTTGCGCAGGAACGCTTTGTAGAAGTCTTCGGTCAGCGCGCTAGAACACACCAGCAACTGACAGCTCAAGGTGCTCATGACCGCCGCCAGAATCGCCGACAGCAACACGCCCGCGATCCATGGATTGAACAGGATCTTGGCCAGTTCGATGAACACACGCTCGTGGTTTTCTGTGACAGGGCCTGCAACCTCCGGATGCGCCGAGAAGTAGGCGATGCCGAAGAAGCCCACCGCGACCGTGCCACCCAGGCACAGGATCATCCAGGTCATGGAGATACGGCGAGCCTTGGCGATCGACTTGACCGAATCCGCCGCCATGAAGCGGGCCAGGATATGCGGCTGGCCGAAGTAACCCAGCCCCCAACCCATCAAGGAAATCACACCGATGAAGGTGGTGTTCTTGAGCATGTCGAAGCTGGTCGGATCTTTCGCCTCGATGGCCAGGAACGTGGTGTCGACGCCACCGGTGGCCAGCAGAACGATGATTGGCGTGAGGATCAGGGCGAAAATCATCAGCGTGGCTTGCACCGTATCGGTCCAGCTCACGGCCAGGAAGCCACCGATGAAGGTGTAGGCGATGGTGGCTGCAGCGCCAGCCCAGAGTGCCGTTTCGTACGACATGCCAAAGGTACTTTCGAACAGGCGCGCACCTGCAACGATGCCCGAGGCGCAGTAGATGGTGAAGAACACCAGAATCACGATGGCCGAAATCACCCGCAGCAAGCCACTGGTGTCTTCGAACCGGCTGGCGAAGTAATCCGGCAGGGTCAACGCATCGCCGTTGTGCTCGGTCTGGACGCGCAAACGACCGGCGACGAACAGCCAGTTCAGATAAGCGCCCACGATCAGCCCGATGGCGATCCAGCTTTCAGACAGACCCGACAGGTAGATGGCACCCGGCAAGCCCATGAGCAGCCAGCCGCTCATGTCGGAAGCACCCGCTGAAAGCGCAGTGACGACGCTCCCGAGGCTACGTCCGCCCAGAATGTAATCCGACAGGTTGTTGGTGGAGCGATAAGCCATGAGTCCGATCAGAACCATGGCCGCGATGTAGATCACAAACGTGATCAGAGTAGGATTGCTGACGCTCATTGTGTGTCCGTGCGTTGTTTTTATGGCAGGAGCAACGGGTTGCACCAAGGGCGCGCATGCTAGTCAACATCGCAAGCCGGGCGCAACCCAGAGATGAGAATTAGTTTCAACTTTTCCTTCATAAATTGTAACCAACTGGAATTCCTGCTCTTTTTTTGCGCGCTGCGATGCCTCTTGCAGGCCGCTGGCACCAAGGCTGTGCGCCGGATTTCCCGCCTTCGTCCGCCCGTGGACGGTTCATCGGAAATATCTGGAAAAAACCGGTTGCACCCGGTTGCACCCTTACTTTCACGCAGCTACTCTTGGCGGCAGCTATAGCCACACACATGGTGGCTCTTATGAGGACAAAACATGGCGACCACCACCCTGGGTGTCAAACTCGACGACCCGACCCGCGAGCGATTGAAAGCGGCTGCGCAGTCCATTGACCGGACCCCGCACTGGCTCATCAAGCAGGCGATTTTCAATTACCTGGAAAAACTCGAGGGTGGTGCAACCCTTAGCGAACTCAACGGCCAAGGCAACAAGGACGCCGATGACCAAGGCGAACTGCCGGTGGATAACGCCCATCAGGCGTTCCTCGAGTTCGCCGAAAGCATCCTGCCCCAGTCCGTACTGCGCGCAGCCATCACCTCGGCCTATCGCCGCCCGGAGCCTGAGGTCGTGCCGATGTTGCTGGAACAGGCACGGCTGCCTGCTCCGATGGCTGACGCAACGCACAAGCTGGCCGCTTCGATTGCCGAAAAGCTGCGCAACCAGAAGAGCGCAGGCGGTCGCGCCGGTATCGTGCAGGGCCTGTTGCAAGAGTTCTCGCTGTCGTCCCAGGAAGGCGTGGCCCTGATGTGTCTGGCCGAAGCGCTGTTGCGCATCCCGGACAAAGGCACTCGCGATGCGCTGATCCGCGACAAGATCAGCACCGGTAACTGGCATCCGCATCTGGGCAACAGCCCGTCGCTGTTCGTCAATGCCGCCACGTGGGGTCTGCTGCTGACCGGCAAACTGGTCAGCACCCACAACGAAGCCGGCCTGACGTCCTCGCTGAGCCGCATCATTGGCAAGTCCGGCGAACCGATGATCCGCAAGGGCGTCGACATGGCCATGCGCCTGATGGGCGAGCAGTTCGTCACCGGCGAAACCATCGGCGAAGCCTTGGCCAACGCCAGCAAGTTCGAAGCCAAAGGCTTCCGTTATTCCTACGACATGCTCGGTGAAGCAGCGCTGACCGAACACGACGCGCAGAAGTACCTCGCCTCGTACGAGCAGGCGATCCATTCCATCGGCAAGGCGTCGCACGGCCGCGGCATTTACGAAGGCCCGGGCATCTCCATCAAGCTCTCGGCGCTGCACCCGCGCTACAGCCGCGCGCAGTACGAGCGTGTGATGGAAGAGCTGTACCCGCGCCTGCTGTCCCTCACCCTGCTGGCCAAGCAATACGACATCGGTCTGAACATCGATGCCGAAGAAGCCGACCGCCTGGAGCTGTCGCTGGACCTGCTCGAACGCCTCTGTTTCGAACCGCAGCTGACCGGCTGGAACGGCATCGGCTTCGTGATTCAGGCTTACCAGAAACGCTGCCCGTACGTGATTGACTACGTCATCGATCTGGCCCGTCGCAGCCGTCATCGCCTGATGATCCGTCTGGTGAAAGGCGCTTACTGGGACAGCGAAATCAAGCGCGCCCAGGTCGAAGGCCTGGAAGGCTATCCGGTCTACACCCGCAAGGTGTACACCGACGTCTCCTACATTGCGTGCGCGCGCAAACTGCTGTCGGTACCGGAAGTCATCTACCCGCAGTTCGCGACTCACAACGCCCATACCCTGTCGGCGATCTACCACATTGCCGGTCAGAACTATTACCCCGGTCAGTACGAGTTCCAGTGCCTCCACGGCATGGGCGAGCCGCTGTACGAGCAGGTTGTCGGCAAGGTCGCCGATGGCAAGCTGAACCGGCCGTGCCGTGTGTACGCCCCGGTAGGGACTCACGAAACCCTGTTGGCGTATCTGGTTCGTCGCCTCCTGGAAAACGGCGCCAACACCTCGTTCGTCAACCGCATTGCCGACCAGTCGATCTCCATTCAGGAACTGGTCGCCGACCCGGTATCGAGCATCGAACGCATGGCCACGCAAGAAGGGGGTTTTGGTCTGCCGCACCCACGCATTCCATTGCCGCGTGACCTGTATGGTCGCGAACGCGCCAACTCGGCCGGTATCGACATGGCCAACGAACATCGCCTGGCCTCGCTGTCCTCGGCACTGCTGGCCACTGCGCACAACGACTGGAAAGCCGGCCCGATGCTGGGCAGCCCGGTCAGCGCGGGCGCCGAAGCGCCTGTTCTGAACCCGTCTGACCTGCGTGACGTCGTCGGCCATGTTCAGGAAGCGAGCCTGGAAGACGTCGACAATGCGCTGCTCAGCGCCCTCAGCGCAGGCCCGATCTGGCAAGCCACGCCGCCCGCCGAACGCGCCGCCATCCTTGAGCGCGCCGCCGACCTGATGGAAGCCGACATCCAGCCGCTGATGGGCCTGCTGGCCCGTGAAGCCGGCAAAACCTACGCCAACGCCATCGCCGAAGTCCGCGAGGCCGTGGATTTCCTGCGCTATTACGCCGTTCAGGCACGCAACGACTTCAGCAACGACGCGCACCGCCCGCTGGGCCCGGTGGTGTGCATCAGCCCGTGGAACTTCCCGCTGGCAATTTTCAGCGGTCAGGTCGCCGCTGCTCTGGCCGCCGGTAACCCCGTGCTGGCCAAGCCTGCCGAGCAAACGCCGCTGGTGGCCGCACAGGCCGTGCGTATCCTGCTCGAAGCCGGCATTCCGGAAGGCGTGGTGCAACTGCTGCCGGGCCGTGGTGAAACCGTCGGCGCGCGACTGGTGGGTGATGAGCGCGTCAAAGGCGTGATGTTCACCGGTTCCACCGAAGTCGCGCGTCTGCTGCAACGCAACATCGCCGGTCGTCTTGATGCGCAAGGTCGTCCGATTCCGCTGATCGCCGAAACCGGTGGCCAGAACGCGATGATCGTCGACTCCTCCGCCCTGACCGAGCAAGTGGTCATCGACGTGGTGTCGTCCGCTTTCGACAGCGCCGGTCAGCGTTGCTCGGCGCTGCGGGTACTCTGCCTGCAGGAAGATTCCGCCGACCGCGTCATCGAAATGCTCAAAGGTGCCATGGCTGAAAACCGCCTCGGCAACCCGGAACGCTTGTCGGTCGACATTGGTCCGGTGATCGACGCCGACGCCAAAGCCGGCATCGAGAAACACATCCAGGCCATGCGTGACAAAGGCCGCAACGTGTATCAGGTTGCCATCGCCGACAGCGACGAGATCAAGCGTGGCACCTACGTCATGCCGACCCTGATCGAGCTGGAAAGCTTCGACGAACTGCAACGTGAAATCTTCGGCCCGGTCCTGCACGTCGTGCGCTACAAGCGCAAAGAACTGGACCAACTGATCGCACAGATCAACGCCTCCGGTTACGGCCTGACGCTGGGCGTGCACACGCGCATCGACGAAACCATCGCCAAGGTGATCGACTCGGTCAACGCCGGCAACATGTACGTGAACCGCAACATCGTCGGTGCCGTGGTGGGTGTACAGCCGTTTGGTGGCGAAGGCCTGTCGGGGACGGGCCCGAAAGCCGGTGGCCCGCTGTACCTGTACCGCTTGCTGTCGACCCGACCCGTCGATGCCGTGCAGAAGTCGTTCGCCAGCCGTGATGCCGAAACTGCGCCGGACACACGCATGCGTGAAACCCTGCTCAAGCCGCTGACCGCACTGAAGGCCTGGGCTGCCAGCCAACAGCTGACAGAGCTCGACACCCTGTGCACGCAGTTCGCCGAGCAATCGCAAAGCGGCGTCACCCGCCTGTTGGCGGGCCCAACCGGCGAGCGCAACAGCTACAGCATCCTGCCGCGCGAGCATGTGCTGTGCCTGGCCGAAGACGAAACCGACCTGCTGACCCAGCTGGCAGCCGTGATGGCCGTCGGCAGCACGGCCATCGTGCCGGACAACGAGCTGAGCAAGCCGCTGTACAAACGCCTGCCGAAAGACGTGCAAGCGCGCGTCAAGCTGGTGAGCGACTGGAACAAGGACGACGTCGTCATCGAAGCCGTCCTGCACCACGGCGACTCCGACCAGTTGCGTGCCATCTGCGAGCAGGTTGCCCTACGCAGCGGCGCCATCGTCGGCGTTCACGGCCTGTCCAAAGGCGAAACCGGTATCGCGCTGGAACGTCTGGTGATTGAACGTGCATTGAGCGTTAACACGGCTGCGGCAGGTGGTAATGCGAGCTTGATGACGATCGGGTAGCTTCAGGTGCCTGCTTCATGTAACAGACGGCACGCAATCCTCGTGTAGGAGCGCGCTTGCCCGCGATGCGTCAACGCAGACACCACAACGGTGTCTGATCGATCGCAATCGCGGGCAAGCGCGCTCCTGCCGTTTCGCGATGCTCGTCGCGACTGAATTCGACCCCCGTTCTACCCCTCCATCACCCAGATCAATCTTGCTGTTCACCCCTTTCTGGCACACCTAGACTCACGGCACTCCAACAAAAGGTACGCCGCCATGTCCGAGACGCTGCTCAGTTCACGCAATCTGGCTTTCGAGCTGTATGAAGTGCTGGATGCCGAAGCGCTGACGCAACGTGAGCGTTTTGCCGAGCACAGCCGCGAGACGTTCGACGCAGCGATCACCACCGCCCGGACCATCGCCGAGAAGTACTTCGCGCCGCACAACCGCAAGAACGATGAGAACGAGCCCCGTTATGAGAACGGCGAGGCCGTTTTGATTCCTGAGGTGAAGCCCGCCGTGGACGCGTTTCTGGAGGCCGGCTTTCTGAACGCGGCGCGCAGCTTTGAAGCGGGCGGCATGCAATTACCGACGCTGCTGTCTCAAGCCTGTTTCGCGCATTTTCAGTCGGCCAACGCGGCGTCGACGTCGTACCCGTTTCTGACCATGGGCGCGGCGAACCTCATCGAAAACTTCGGCAGCGACGAGCAGAAGCAGCGTTTCCTGCAACCGATGATCGAGGGGCGCTTCTTCGGCACGATGGCCTTGACCGAGCCGCATGCGGGCTCGTCGCTGTCGGACATTCGTACCCGTGCCGAGCCCGCCGAAGACGGCACCTACCGGCTGCGCGGCAACAAGATCTTTATTTCTGGCGGCGACCATCCGCTGTCGGAAAACATCGTGCATCTGGTGCTGGCCAAACTGCCTGACGCACCGCCGGGCGTGAAGGGCATTTCGCTGTTCATCGTGCCGAAGTTTCTGGTCAACGACGACGGCAGTCTTGGCGCGCGCAACGATGTGCTGCTGGCCGGACTGTTTCACAAAATGGGCTGGCGCGGGACGACGTCCACGGCGCTGAATTTTGGCGACAACGCCGAGTGTGTCGGCTATCTGGTCGGCAAGCCGCACCACGGCCTGAGCTATATGTTCCAGATGATGAACGAAGCGCGGATAGGCGTGGGCATGGGCGCGGTCATGCTGGGTTACGCCGGTTATCTTTACTCGCTGGAGTACGCCCGCGAGCGGCCGCAAGGTCGGCTGCCAGACAGCAAGAACCCGGAAAGCGCACCGGTCTCGATCATTCAGCACGCGGATGTCAAACGCATGCTGCTGACCCAGAAAGCCTACGTGGAAGGCTCGTTCGACTTGGGGCTTTACGCGGCCCGCCTGTTCGACGACACGCAGACAGGCGAAACCGAAGATCAGCGCAAGCTCGCCCATGAACTGCTCGACCTGCTGACGCCAATCGTCAAATCCTGGCCCTCGGAGTTTTGCCTCAAGGCCAACGAACTGGCGATCCAGATTCTCGGCGGGCATGGCTACACGCGTGAATACCCGGTCGAGCAGTACTACCGCGACAACCGCCTCAATCCGATTCATGAAGGCACCCACGGCATTCAGTCGCTGGATCTGCTGGGCCGCAAGCTGGCGCAGAACGGTGGCGCGGGCCTCAAGCAGTTGGTCAGGTTGATTGCCGATACCTGTGAGCGTGCACACGCGCACGAATCGCTCTCCACACTGCGCCAGCCGCTGGAGCAACTCGTCGCTCGGCTGCAATCGGTCACCCTGGAGTTGCTCACCGATCTCGCTCAAGGGAAGGTCACGGCCACGCTGGCCAACTCCGCGCTGTACCTCAAGGCATTTGGTCACACGGTCATCGGCTGGCGCTGGCTGGAACAAGCCATCCGCGCGCAGGAAGGGCTGAATACCGGCAACACGGCCGACGCGGATTTCTACAAAGGCAAGCTTCAGGCGGCCCGGTACTTCCTGACGTGGGAAGTACCGGCCTGCCATCACGAACTGGCCATTCTGCAAGCCCGCGATGACGTGTGCCTGTCGATGCAGAACGACTGGTTCTGACTCAGCGCATCAGGATCTCGGGGGGAAGAACGCGTCCACCAGCGCCTTTGCGTCCTCGCCCAGTTTGGCGGCGTACTGGTCTCGGCTGAACGCCTCACCGGTGCGCAAGTCATACGCGGGGCCCGACACCTGCTCGACCGGGATCTGTCTGAGCTGGACATTCATGAACCGGTAGTTGCTGCCCGCCACTTCTTCGATGCGCTGAATCTGGAAGTAGTGGCCCGGCAGAAACACGGATTCGACCTCATTCGGGCTCTCCGAGAACGGGCTGATGGGAGTCGCGTTCAAGTATTCGCCCGCCGGTAATTCGAATACGACCGAGGTGTCGTCAAACGTGATCGCACCTTTGTGGCTGGCCGACGAGGCCCCGCCCTGGCTGCTGGCGAACACCCTGGCGATGTAAGGGTTTTCACTGAACGAAGTAACGTCCGTATTGACCAGCACGTCGCCTGCCTTGAGCTTGCCCTCACGAAATACCCTCCCCGAAGTGCCTCGCTCACCACTGCCGCCTCGATACAACGCGACGTCATTGTTGGGCTCTACCTCCGAGATGTCCTCGACCAGACGCTCGAGCGCCTCGATTTGATCCGTACCCCGCTGCTCTCCCGTGCGCAAGAAAACGTTGTAGGCATCGTCGTCCTCGGTATAGCGGGTGATCGCACCTCCGAAGTAAGCATTGTCTGTGGTTTTGAATACCCGGTGCTTTTCATTCCAGGCGTCGATAACCACGTCTTCGCCCTCTGAGTCGGAAACCACTTCCTCGTCGGAGTCCAGTTCGTACACATTGACCGCCGACGCCTGACGCTGATTACCCAACGCTGACAGGCGCCGCTCTTCGTCCAGATTGAATTGCATGTGGGTGTCCCAGAAGGGCGACGAGGTCGTGGCATACGGTTTCGCCGCTTGGGAACCGGATGCCTTGGGCGATTCACCTGGCGTCTCCACCGGCGGCTTGCCGCCCACCAGTTTCGGCGGCTGAAGCAACTCCCATTGATCCAGCGCATTGAGGCGGACCGGACGAGCGCCGCTGAACGCGAACGGATTGTGGGGATCCACGATGGCCCAGGTATTGAGGTCGTTCAGGTACCGCACGCGGTAGGGCAGATCACCCAGGGTGATCCAGGTTTCGCCGTTTTCCAGCACATGGACGCCGCGGGTATTTACGTTCCCCGTGTCTGCGGGGATGTCGTCCAATACCTCATTGCCCTCAAGGCCCGCCAGTGACTCAGTGTCCGCTCCGGATGCACGCTCAGGTAACGGCGCAGCTTCTCCCGCACGACCGATACTGGCCAATAGCGGCAGGTTGAGAAACAGGTACACCGCGTTGATGATCGCGCCGATCACGCCCGCCTTGCGCAGCGTTTTGGTACGCCCATGGATGGCTTGGTCGATATTCAAACCCACACTGGCGATGCCGGCGCCCACCAGGCTCAGCGCAACCGGCCACGCCAGCGGCGCCACACCGCCGGCCATACGGATGAACGCGCCCAGATAGCCGATCCACATCTGTTTGCGCAGGCTGGCATTGCTGGTCAATTGGGCGTTGAGGTCCTCGTTCATTTCACGCTGCGCTGTGTCGCGCAAGCGCTCGAAAACAGACTGCGGGCTCGCGGCCGGGGAATCGCCGATGAGCGTCTGCTCGGCCGACCATGGCTGATCAGCCCGCGCGGACAGTCTGGCGTCTGCAAATGCCAGCTGCTCGGCCCCTCGTGCGAAATGCGACACCAGCGCCGCCTTCGTTTCAGGCTCGCGCAGTTGCGATTGCACCCATTGATACAGCGCGGGTTCATCGGCAAAACACTGGAACATCGGTTGCACATCGGGCTTGAACACGATCCGGCGTCCCTGCCCGTTCTTGATGAGCAGCATGTCTCTGGCTTCGTGCCCTGCAAGCTGAAACACCTGCATCGTCACACCCGCCGAAAAGCCCGGGTTCTCCTGCAGCATGTCCCACGTCACGTGGGGGTCGGTAGCACCGGTGATCGCCATCAGCACGGTCTGAAAATCGTCCATCGATAACCGCTTTTTGCTCAACGCCAAGCCTGCCGACGACAGCAGGTTGATCTTGGCGAGCGTGCAGAAATCCTGCTCATGAGCACGCCAGAACGCCTCGACCTTGTGTTTGCAATCCGTGGCGAAATCCAGCTTCCAGAAATCCTGCAGCACGTCGCTGGGCAGCATCGGGACTTCATTGTGTTCGTTGTAAAAGCGTTGATCGGCACCCACCGTGTAAAAGCCGCTGTAGGTGTTCAGCTCATCAGCGGACACCGTGTCACTGGCACTGAAGCGGTGCATGACCAGTTCGATCAGCGTCATGGATTCGGACGGCGGCCCTACGTGTTCCCAACCGGTGAAGGTGGCGCCGCTGTTGTTCGCCCGGTTAAAGCGATGCCAATACACCTTAGCCGGATCCAAGGGTTTGCCCGTGTGCCTGATGACAATCGCACGGGCAGCCTGAAACGCCATGGCGTAAAGGTCGGGGTATGTCCCCATGAGCGCGGCGGCGCGTCGTTGAAGCGTCTCGCCGTCAGATAACGCGCGGGGCGCGTTGATGGTGGTCATTCCGAGCGTGGTTGACTGCATGACTTCCTGTCCTTGTCTGTAGGAAAGTCATGCACGTAATCAGCTTGAAAAAAGCCGGAGGCGGTAACTATTTATGGGGCAGTGCTTTAGCGGTCACACCTGCGAAGTCAGCATTTGAGGAAAGAAACGATCCACCAGCGATGTGCCCTCAGGCCCCAGCAACGCTGCATAGGCCGCGCGACTGAACGGCTCGCCAGTGCGCATATTCAACAGCTGTCGACCCGCAACCGGTGCTGACACTTCTTTGATTCGCACCCTCATGAACCGGTAGAAGGCGCCGCGCACCTCATCGAGCTGCTCGATCTGGAAATAGCGCCCAGGCAGAAACACCGACTCAGCCTCTCCGGGGCTGGTCGAGAACGGCGCAATCGGCGTTGCATTCAGGTACTGCTTTGCCGGCAGTTCGAACACCACCGAACTGTCGTCAAAGGTAACCGGTGCCGTAATGGAAACAGCGTTGGCGCCCGCTTGATTGCTGGCGAACGTGCGCGCCTGATAAGGGTTTTCGCTGAAGGAGGCTATGTCGGTGTTGGTGAGCACATCACCCACCTGAACGCGGCCACTGCGAAAGAACTGTCCCGAGGTGCTTCGCTCACCGCTGCCGCCACGATATAGCGTGACGTCATTGTTAAAGCCCAATGTGCCGATGTCATCGACGAACCGCCGGATGTCCTCGACCTGTTCGGCCGTCGTCGCCAATCCGGGGTGCTCTGCGTCTTCGTAGACCGTGCCGGTGCGCAGGTACTGGTTATAGACCCCGCCATCATCGGTGTAGCGACGAATATTAGGGGCATGAAATGTCGCATCGGGGGTTCTGAACACCCGGGGCGTGGCGTCCCACGGATCAATGTGCACCTCCTCGCCTTCGGAGTCGGTCACCACCTCTTCTTCCGGCTCCATCCGGTAGATATCCATGACGGCTTCCTGACGCGCAATCGCCGCCTCCGCCAGATGCTTTTCCTCGTAAACGTTGATCAGCATGTAGTGATCCCAGAAGGTGGAACCCGTGACACCGTAGGCCGTGGAGGTTGGCTGCACGGATGTACCCAAGGGAATGTCAAAAGGAGCACCGCCCGCCAGGCCGGTTCTGGCGACCTGCTCCCACTCGCCGTGAGGGTTCAGGAAAACAGGCGGCCCCGAAGAAAAAGCGAACGGGTTCTGCGGGTCCACCACCTTCCAACCGGGCAACGATTCATCGAACAGCACCCGGTAGGGCAGTCCGCCCAGCGTGATCCATGTTTCGCCGTTTGCGAGCTGTTGAATGCCCCGCCATCTTCCCGTGGTCGCCTGCGGCGTCACCCCGTCGAGGGTCAGATGGTTACCGTTCAGGTTGGCCAGTGCGTCGACCGCGGGCTCTTGGCTGACGGGTATTGGCGACGACACTGCCTCGTCCGCCCCGCGCACTGCGGCACGGGCGCTGCCGGTCAAAAGGGGTAAATTGAAGGCCAGGTATATGGCATTGACGATCGCGCCCAATACGCCGGCCTTGCGCTGAGCGGCCGTCTTGCCCGAGAAGGCCTGATCAATGTTCAGCCCGATATTGACGGCACTGGCGCCGATCACCGCCAATGCGATCGGCCAGCCCAACAACGCAAGGTTGCCCGAGACCCGAACGAAGGCATCGAGATACCCCATCCAGATTTTCTTGTGCAGTTCGGTGTTGCTGGTCAACAGCACGCGAGCATCGGCCGCCATGTCCTCTTTGGCGTTATTACGCAAATACTCGAAGGGATCACCCGGGATCGGTTCTTTGATCTGATTGACCAAGACCCGGCCCTCTTCCCATTCGTGGACGAGTAACCTGTCGATAAGCTGATCGAACGCTGCGATGCGCGTCGGCAGATCAACGGATGAACGCAGAAAGTGATTGCGTGCCGCTTCACGGGTGGCCGTTGACGCAAAGCGTGCCTTGACCCAATCAAACACCTCACGCGCCCCGGCAAAACGATGAAACGGCGTGAGTTCCCCAGGGACATACAGCGTTTGGGCACCGTGCTCGTCGACCATTCGCAAGATGTCGCGCGCCTTGAAGCCGCCGATATCCAGCCAGTGGAACGTGTTTTTGGTCGTCGACCGGACGGGTGCTTGCAGCAAGGCGCGCGTCGGGCTGGCGATCCCCTCGCCCAACATCCCGTCGATCAACGCATCGAAATCCGCAATGGAGATCTGCCCATCACGCAATGAGCGCCCTGCTGCCGCAAGGTACTCAGCCTTGGCGAGCACGCAGAAGGTCTGATCATGATCGCGCCAGAACCGTTCGCGTTTCTGCTGATAGCCCGCACTGAAATCCAGCGCCCAAAAATCCGCAAGAACGTCTCGGGCGAGCAGCGGCACCTCGTTGTTCTCGTTGAAAATGCCGTGATCCGCCCGGTCGGTGTAAAAGCCTCCGTACATCGAAAGCTCGTCAGTTGACACCTGATCCTGTGGAGTAAAACGGCGCATGAGCAACTCGATCAGGGTCATCGACTCGACCGGCTTGCCCGCATGCTCCCAACCGGAAAACGTCCGAGGACTGCTGACGGCACCGCTGAATCGATGCCAGTAGACAGTCTCCGGCTCTAGCCGCTTACCGGTGCGTTTTAAGATGATGCGCTGTGCGGCACGACGGGCCATGTCATGCAGATCCGGATAGTCGGCGACATACTGGCGAGCGGTTTCCCGCACTACCTGTTGGTCATTGGGATTGAACTGATGCGTTGCAGAAGTCATGGCTTCCTGAGTCCTTGAAGGAGGGAAGCCGTACGTGATCACAGGCCGTCCAGTCTGCTGCGATAGATAGTTATGACATGCGCGAACGCGGTCACCCCGATTGCGATCAGCCTTCGGGCGCGCCATGTATTAATTGGCAAAGCTTTGACAGCCTGCCAATTCAACAGGTTAAATCCCTTGGCACGCCGACTGCATGGTCAGTCCGCCCGTGCTTTCAATTTCTGCTTATGTCTGGAGTACCGCCCTTGGATGCCACGACCATCAACAGCCTGTTCCTGATCGGCGCGTTGCTGGTGGGTGCAAGTATTCTGGTCAGCTCGCTGTCCTCGCGCCTTGGCATTCCGATTCTGGTGATCATCCTGGCGGTCGGTATGGTCGCGGGCGTCGACGGCGGCGGCATCATCTTCGACAACTACCCCACCGCTTATCTGGTCGGCAACCTCGCACTCGCGGTGATCCTGCTCGACGGCGGCTTGCGAACGCGGGTCGCGAGCTTCCGCGTAGCGCTCTGGCCCGCACTGTCGCTGGCCACGGTCGGGGTGCTCATCACCACCGGGCTGACCGGCATGGTTGCGGCCTGGCTGTTTGACCTGAACATCATTCAAGGCTTGCTGATCGGCGCTATCGTCGGTTCCACGGACGCTGCAGCCGTCTTCTCGTTGCTCGGCGGCAAGGGCCTGAACGAGCGGGTAACCGCCAGCCTTGAGATCGAATCCGGCAGCAACGACCCGATGGCGGTGTTCCTCACCGTCACCTTGATCGACATGCTGTCCAGCGGCCAGACCGGGCTGCACTGGAGCCTGCTGGGGCATCTGATTCAGGAGTTCGGCATCGGCGGCATCATCGGTCTGGGCGGCGGCTGGTTGATGCTGCAATTGGTCAACCGAATCAATCTGGCCAACGGCCTCTATCCGATCCTCGTGGTCGCAGGCGGCCTGGCGGTGTTCGCGTTGACCAACGCCATCCACGGCAGCGGCTTTCTGGCGGTGTACCTGTGTGGCCTGGTGCTCGGCAACAAACCGATCCGCAGCCGTCACGGCATTTTGCACATGCTCGACGGCATGGCCTGGCTGGCGCAGATCGGCATGTTCCTGGTGCTGGGCCTGCTGGTCACGCCCCATGACCTTCTGCCCATCGCCCTGCCCGCTCTGGGCCTGGCGCTGTGGATGATTCTGGTGGCGCGCCCGCTGTCGGTGCTCGCCGGCCTGCTTCCGTTCCGGGTGTTTCACGGTCGCGAAAAGGCGTTCATTGCCTGGGTCGGCCTGCGCGGAGCGGTGCCGATCATTCTGGCGGTGTTTCCGTTGATGGCGGGCCTGCCGCACGCTCAGCTGTACTTCAACCTGGCGTTCTTTATCGTGCTCGTCTCGCTGCTGGTTCAGGGCACGAGCCTGCCGTGGGTCGCCAAATGGCTGAAGGTGACGGTTCCGCCGGATCCTGCGCCGATCTCACGAGCGGCGCTGGAAGTCCACGTGACCAGCGAGTGGGAGTTGTTCGTTTACCGACTCGGCGCGGAAAAATGGTGCATCGGCGCCGCCCTTCGCGAGCTGAAAATGCCGGAAGGCACACGCATCGCCGCCCTTTTTCGGGGTCAGCAACTGCTCCATCCGTCGGGTAGTACGGTTCTGGAGACCGGTGACCTGCTCTGCGTCATTGGCCATGAACACAACCTTCCGGCGCTCGGAAAGCTGTTCAGCCAGGCACCACAAAGGGGTCTGGATTTGCGCTTCTTCGGCGACTTCGTGCTCGAGGGAGACGCTCAGCTCGGGGCTGTCGCGGCGTTGTACGGTTTGAAGCTCGACGGCCTGGATTCGAATATGCCGCTCAGCCAGTTCATCATTCAGAAGAATCGCGGCGCCCCGATTGTCGGCGACCAGGTCGAATGGAACGGAACTATTTGGACAGTTGCGGTTATGGACGGGAACAAGATCCTCAAAGTGGGCGTCAGATTCCCCGAAGGAAGCCGCCCGGGTCCCGGGCTCTTCCTCTAAACTGCTCTCCTTTCCTGATTGTTCGACCCGGTGTCTATGTTCACGCTGCGTACTTTTTTTGCCTCGGCCCTGCTTGGGCTATGCCTGTCGTCACTCCCGGCGCTTGCCGCCGACACGCCTCCACCTTCCAGCGAAGCCGTTCAGCAGAGCCTGGACAAGATCGCCGACCGGAAACTGTCGCCTGACGATCAAAAGGCAATGCAGCAAGTGCTGGAGCAGACGCTCGGTTTCCTCGCCAGCCAGAAGGACAACCAGAAGAAGCTCGATGACCTGAAGAAACAGCTGGCCGACGCGCCCAGGCAGACCACCGAGAACCAGAAAGAGCTGACGCGCCTCAAAGGCATTCGTCAGGTGCCTGTCGCCCAGCGTTACGCCAACATGAGCGTTCCGCAACTTGAGCAGATGCTCAGCGACCGCAGCACCCAGCAGGCCGACCTGCAGAAAGCCCTGAACGATGCCAACAGCATGACGATTACCGCGCAGACCCGCCCCGAGCGTGCGCAAGCGGAAATCAGCAGCAGCCAGACGCGCATCCAGACCATCAACGGCATCCTCAAGAGCGGCAAAGACGCCGGCAAGGCGATCAATGCCGACCAGCGCAATCAGCTGAACGCCGAACTGGCCTCGATCAACGCCTTGATCGCGCTGCGTCGTCAGGAACTGGCGGGCAACAGCCAGTTGCAGGATCTAGGCGGCAGCCAACGTGACTTGCTCACCGAGAAGGTCGCCCGTCAGGATCAGGAAATCCAGGACCTGCAGACCCTGATCAACGACAAACGCCGCGCGCAGTCCCAGGAAACCGTGACGCAGCTGTCGATCGAAGCGCAGAAGGCCGGCGGAAGCAGCCTGTTGGCGACTGAAAGTGCGGCGAACCTCAAACTCTCCGACTACCTGTTGCGCGGCACCGACCGCCTTAACGAACTGACGCAACAGAACCTCAAGACCAAGACCCAGCTGGACGCCATCACCCAGACCGATCAGGCGCTGGACGAACAGATCAACGTGTTGAGCGGCAGCCTGCTGCTCTCCAAGATTCTCTACAAACAGAAGCAGTCTCTGCCCAAGCTGAAACTGGACAGCGGCCTGGCCGACGAAATCGCCGACATCCGCCTGTATCAGTTCGAGGTCAATCAGCAGCGCGAACAGATGAGCAACCCGAGCAACTACGTCGACAGCTTGCTGGCAACGCAGAAGCCGGAAGACGTCACCCCGGCGCTGCGCAAGACGCTGCTGGACCTGGCAACCACCCGAACCGACCTGCTGGAACGCCTCAACCGCGAACTGAGCGCGCTGCTCAACGAGTCCATCACGTTGCAGCTGAACCAGAAGCAACTGGTCAGCACGGCGCTTAGCCTGCGTCAGACCCTCGACGAGCAGATGTTCTGGATCCCGAGCAACAAACCGCTGGATCTGGAATGGTTCGAGCGCGTTCAGCCGCGCTTGATGAAACAGATCACCACCCTGCCCTGGACCTCCAGCCTCAGTGAACTGGCCGACGGCCTGACCCAGCGCCCCCTGATTTTCCTGCCGCTGCTGCTGGTGATCGGCGCCTTGATGTGGAAGCGCAAGGCGCTCTACGACAAGCTCAACCGGCTGCACGGGGACATCGGACACTTCAAGCGTGATCGGCAATGGCAAACGCCGCTGGCGATTTTCATCAACATCCTGCTGGCCATGCCGCTGTCACTCGCGCTGGCGTCGTGTGCGCTGGCGCTGCAGATCGACGCGCGGGAACAGAACGTCAATCTGGGCGCGGCACTGTTGCAAATTTCGCTGGCCTGGCTGGTGTTCTACACCGCGTACCGCATTCTGGCGCCGGGTGGCGTGGCGCAGCTGCACTTCCGCTGGGAAAAGCCTCAGGTGGAATTTTTGCGCGGCTGGATTCGTCGTTTGGGTCTGGTGGTGCTGGCGCTGGTCACCGTGGTTGCCGTCGCGGAGCATGAACCGTCGGCGCTGGCGGACGATGTCATCGGCATCGCCGTGGTGCTGACCTGCTACGCCCTGATGACGTGGTTGCTCGGCCGTTTGCTGCTCACCAGCCCGACCCACCAGAACGCCTCACTGTTCCGTCGTGCAGTGGGCCTCGCCTTCACCGCGCTGCCGGTCGCGCTGTTCGTTGCCGTGTGCTTCGGCTACTACTACACCGCGCTGAAACTCAGCGACCGACTGATCGATACCCTCTACGTCCTCATGCTGTGGCTGGTCATCGAAGCCGCCTTCGTTCGCGGCCTTGGCGTCGCGGCGCGGCGTCTGGCCTATCAGCGAGCGCTGGCCAAACGTCAGGCTGCCAAAGAGGCGGGCGACGGCGAGATACCGGTGGAAGAGCCGACACTGGACATCGAACAGGTCAACCAGCAGTCGCTGCGACTGATTCGTCTGGCCTTGCTGGCCGGTTTCGTCGGGGCCCTGTACTTCGTCTGGGCCGACCTGATCACGGTGTTCTCGTACCTGGACAACATCACCCTGTACGAATACACGAGTGGCACCGGCGCCAACATGAGCATGGTTCCGATCAGCCTGGGCGACCTCATCGGCGCACTGGTGATCATCGGCATCACCTTCGTGCTGGCGGGTAACCTGCCCGGTCTGCTGGAAGTGCTGGTGCTGTCCAAGCTGAACCTCAAGCAGGGCAGCTCGTACGCCACCACAACGCTGCTGTCCTACATCATCGCGGGCGTCGGTTTCGTCTCCACGCTGTCGGCACTGGGCGTCAGCTGGGACAAGCTGCAATGGCTGGTCGCCGCACTCTCGGTTGGCCTGGGTTTCGGCATGCAGGAGATCTTCGCGAACTTCATCTCCGGCATCATGATCCTGTTCGAACGCCCGGTGCGGATCGGCGATACCATCACCATCGGCAACCTGTCGGGGACGGTGAGCAAGATCCGCATTCGTGCAACGACCATCACCGACTTCGACCGCAAAGACATCATTGTCCCGAACAAGACGTTCATTACCGGGCAACTGATCAACTGGTCGCTGACCGACACCATCACCCGCGTCACGCTCAAGCTTGGCGTGGACTACGGCTCCGATCTGGACCTTGTTCGCAACCTTCTGCTCAAGGCCGCACGTGAAAACCCTCGGGTTCTGAAGGAACCTGAGCCGATCGTCTATTTCCTGAATTTCGGGGAGAGCACGCTCGACCATGAACTGCGCATGCACGTGCGCGACCTTGGGGACCGCAACCCGGTGCTCGACGAGATCAACCGGTTCATTAACAAGGAATTCAAGAAACAGCACATCAATATTTCGTTCCGGCAGATGGAGGTTTACCTCAAGAACATGCAGGGACAGGAGTACAAAATGGTGCCGATCGAGCCAGAGCCGAAAACCATCGCACCGACGCCCGCCTCGCCGACTGCCATGCCCTCCGCCCCGAAGGATGTGCCTGAGCCGCCGGACGTCAAGCTCGACTGACCCGAAGAATCCCAGCAGAATGGTCGGACATTCTGCTGGAGGCATCCCTTGAAAGCCCTCGACGAGCTGACCTTCGATAATCGCTTCGCCCGCCTGGGCGACGCGTTTTCCACGTCCGTACTGCCCGAACCCATTGCCGAGCCACGCCTGGTGGTCGCAAGCGATGCGGCCTTGGCGCTACTGGACCTGGACGCTGCGCAAGCCGAAGAGCCGGTGTTCGCCGAGCTGTTCAGCGGCCACAAGCTATGGGCCGAAGCCGACCCGCGCGCCATGGTCTATTCCGGCCACCAATTCGGTTCCTACAACCCACGCCTGGGCGATGGCCGTGGCCTGCTGCTCGGCGAGGTGTACAACGACGCAGGCGAACATTGGGACCTGCACCTCAAGGGCGCAGGCCAGACGCCCTACTCGCGCATGGGCGACGGTCGCGCCGTGTTGCGCTCCTCCATCCGCGAATTTCTCGCGTCCGAAGCGCTACACGCGCTGGGCATCCCGACCAGTCGCGCGGGTTGCGTGATCGGCTCGAGTACGCCGGTCTGGCGGGAAAAGCAGGAACGCGCAGCGATGGTGTTGCGGCTTGCGCAAAGCCACGTGCGCTTCGGCAGCCTCGAATATTTCTTCTACACCAAGCAGAACGATCAGTTGAAAGAACTGGCCGACCACGTCCTGTCGCTGCACTACGCCGAATGTCTGGAACAGCCGGAACCCTATCTGGCGATGTTCCGCACGATCGTTGAACGTCAGGCCGAACTGATCGCCAAGTGGCAGGCCTACGGTTTCTGCCACGGCGTGATGAACACCGACAACATGTCGATTCTGGGCATCACATTTGACTTCGGTCCGTTTGCCTTTCTGGACGACTTCGATCAGAACTTCATCTGCAACCACTCGGATCACGAAGGGCGTTACTCCTTCAGCAATCAAGTGCCGATTGGCCAGTGGAACCTCAGCGCACTCGCTCAAGCCCTGACGCCGTTCATCAGCGTCGAAGCGCTGCGTGAAGCACTGGGCATGTTCTTGCCGCTGTACCAGGCGCACTACCTGGATCTGATGCGTCGCCGCCTTGGCCTGACCACGGCCGAAGATGACGATGCCGAGCTCATCGCCCGCTTGCTGCAACTGATGCAGAGCAGCGCCGTCGACTACAGCCTGTTCTTCCGCCGCCTGGGCGAAGAGTCCGCCGACATCACCGTCAGTCGCCTGCGCGACGACTTCGTCGACATGCTCGGCTTCGACGCTTGGGCCCAGATGTACATAACCCGCATCGCCCGCGAACCGGCCACAAATCAGGAAGACCGTCGCGCCCGGATGCACGCCGTCAACCCGCTCTACATCCTGCGCAACTACCTCGCCCAACGCGCCATCGAAGCCGCCGAGCAAGGCGACTACAGCGAAGTCCGCCGACTGCATCAAGTGCTGTGCACGCCATTCGAGGAACAGCCCGGCATGGACAGTTATGCACAGCGTCCGCCGGATTGGGGCAAGCATCTGGAGATCAGTTGTTCGTCGTAGTGATCGACGAGGGTTCGGCATCACAAGACGGAGAAGGCTTATCGAAAACAGAGGCCGAGGTGGGCGCCTGCGCAGAGTGCTTTTGTACAGAGAGGTCACTTATGGCCTCTGCCTCTTTTTTCTCTGCCACCGCGATACTCGCCAGAATGTCGTACAAATTGAGTCCTCGCTCCGCCAGCTCATTTGGCTCCCCACCGCGGCTGGCCAACTCCACACGAATCTTCTCCAGTAACTCAGCTTCGTAATCTCCTGGGTAGCAATCCTGAACTTGCTCAATCTTTGGCAGCCCTCTGTAGAAGTTCAGGACCTCCGTGAGGAACACCGGAACCCTCCCAGTTTGCGCGCTTTCCAATTGGCAGCGAGTGACCGCTCCTTTCTCCCATTCAGACTTGATACGCTCACTTTCAGACCACGCCGCCCGCCGCTCATTGATGGTGTAACCGCCACTGTCATCGTAAGCAATGAGTGACAACTGATCTCGAGACAAGCCTGCAAACGGATTTTTTGCGTAACGGCTACCGTTGATGGTTTGGTTGACGTATTCGGTGGCCTGTTTCGCACGAGCCAGGTGTTCGGCATCATCTGTGTCGGGCTGCTCCACATCGTGCCGGGATTTCCCGAACGTGTACCCGTCCAACGCAAAATTGTTTATCTGCTTCTTTGCATAAGCAGCCAGTTCATCACGAGACAGTTCCTGTTCTCGTTTGCTGGATCGAAGCGCGCTTTCACTTAATTGCCGGGCCAGCAGAGACACATTTGCGTTATCCGTCTGCACCCTCGAAGAATCTGGCTCTTTCACAACCTCACTGCCAGCGGTGGTTTCTTTGTCCACTTTCACACTGACAGGTGCCGTTATCGCGACGCCTATGCCTTGGATCATATCGCCCTCCAGTATTGTCATATTAAAGATGGCCACTTATTTAGCGGCCACCCTTAAGCTGAACCTATTAACGCATTATGAGATTTACGCTCCAATCGTGATTGGAATAGTTCACAGCAGTGATACTGATGTCACATCTTGCACCACCACTGGCGACAGCGTTTTTATTCCACTTGGGTGTTCTGACACCACCCGGCGTAGAGTTCATCAGATAACTGGTCGTGAACTGGCACGACTAACCCCCGGATTTTTACGTCACCATCGCATAGGTAATGGGTGAAGAGCCCGTCGCACTTACGATATAACTTCGAGTACTTCTGCTCTCCACATTGGAAGGTTTAGGAGAGGCGTTCGAATACGTCGTCAATTCGTTCCTGCTACCACCGGACTGGTAAGTCGCAACCTCCGTCGTATTGTTAGTAAAGCTTACGGTAACCTGCGGCGTCGCAATAGCCGATCCCGCACTAAGCATTGCAACCACCGAGATGGCAGATTTAATCGTCTTGGCATTTTTCATTTTGATCATCCTTTTTGTTAGATCTGAAAAAAGCTAATCAGATACCCACCATCACCACAACGACTCGAACGGATAGTCCTTTTGGAGCACAACACTATTACCCTCTTTGCAACTCCCATAAGCGTTCAGTCTTGAAGTGATACCGCCGACTATTCTGCAGTCGGCGTCGAACTGCTCACCGCCTCTCCCTTACCCATTGACGCGGTGGCGCTCGATCCACCAGGGAGGGACGTTGAGAGGGACGCTGCCTGTACGGGTTTGACCGCCTTGGCCGCAGAGGCCTCTTGCTTGGCCCATCGTTCATTCCACGACACTGGCGTCGCCGAAGTCCTGGGGGTGAATTTCTTTCTGAGCAGCGGACTGCCCGGGTCGGCCTTGCTTTTCTGGGTATCGACGATCCCGGCGAGGATGTCGTAAAGCGTCAGTTTGCGATCGCCGCCCTGACGGGTCACGGCGCCCGGGAAACTCGGCAGTGCGGGATCGGACTTGATCCTTGCTTTAAGCAGGGCCTCGGTGTCCTTTGGGTAGTCCACTGCTTTTTCGATGGCAGGCAGCGATTTGTAGTAGCTGAGGGCTTCGTTGTAGAACTTTGTCGCGTTGCCTGTGCGGGCTTGCTCGAGGATACCGGCGGGAATAGCGGTCTTGCGCCAGGCATCGTCGATTTTCTGCACGCCCTGGTACGCCGCGCGTCGTTCGTTCAGGGTGAACGCGCCGCTGTCATCGTAGGCAATCACGTTGAGCTGTTCGCGAGACAGCTTCTCAAACGGGCTCTTCGCATTCGAGTGACCAGCCAGCGTCAGGGTGACAAACTCACTGGCTCTTCGCGCCCGGTCCAATAGCTCGGGGTCACGCGTATCGGGCACTTCCATCGCCCGGGTGTAGTTGTTGGCCTTGGGCGATTCGACCAGAAATTCGTTGATGCGATTGAGGCCATACTTGCCTAACTCGGCATGGGTCATGACCGCATCCCGCGCGGCCGCACGCGCCGTGCTTTCGCTCAGTTGGCTGGCGAGGGTTGAGAAGGTCGCCTTGTCGGCAGGCGTCTTCGTGGTTTTATCCACAACGGCCGGATCACTCGGTTTTTCGGAAGAGGTCGACGCGGCCACCTTGTTCGGCATGATGGCGGAAAGAGCGTTTTGCAACTGACTGATCATCGGCGTTTCCCTGGCAATGAAGGGTCAGGGGCGGATGTCCGGAAGGTGGATTGATAGCCCCTTGATGGGAGGCTATCGATGGAGATGCAGGGCGGATAGCTGGGCGAACGGGGGGTTCTTTGGGATAAACCACAGAAACAAAATCGCCTGTACACCCGCGCGTCCAAGGTCGCGAGCGTATTAATCAAGACATCCTGAGCGTTGCCGAACACTCAGAACACAAGGTGAGCAATCAACTTGATAAAACTCGCCCCAGCCTCCACTTACCGGTTATCAGCCCTTCTCTCAGGTAGCCACCATGTCCGACGCTCTGTTGATCCCCTGCCCTCACTGCAACGGCCTCAATCGCATCCCTGCGGACCGGGTCGCTGATCAGCCCAAATGCGGTCGCTGCAAGCAGCCTGTTCTGCTGACGAAGCCGTTCAACCTCACCCAAGGCGACTACGCCAGTCAGATCAAGGGCGATCTGCCGTTGTTGGTGGATGTCTGGGCGGACTGGTGCGGGCCGTGCAAATCCTTTGCGCCCACCTTCGAGCAGGCGGCCGTGCAGTTGAGCGGTCGCGTGCGTCTGGCGAAGCTGGACAGTGAAGCCAATCAGCAACTTTCGGCCCAGTTGGGCATTCGTTCGATTCCCAGCCTGATTCTGTTCAAGAACGGCCGCGAAGTCGCGCGCCAGAGCGGCGCCATGCCGCTTCAGCAACTGATCGCCTGGCTCGCCAGCCACGGAATTTGACAGCTGTTTCGCCAAAGCTTGAAGCGCACGACAGCCAACGATGTAGGTCATTTCTGAAAGCGCTTTTCAGCACGACGGTCGCCGACATCAGCGTCTAGGGTTTGCCATTCCCACCGCAACCCTGGAGCAGTAAGCGATGACACGTGCGATCAGAGAAGGCGACGCGACGACGACAGGCGGCACCGTTTTGAAGGCCTCGGGATCACTGACATGGGAGGACCGCCGCCTGGCCCGCATGGGCGACCCGGTATGGTGTCCCGAATGCGAGCAAGTCGGGTTCATTGCCCAGGGCAACCCGACCTTCATCGATCAGTTGATCGCGGTGGCCACGCACACGCAGACCGTGAAATGCGGCTGCGCAGAAGGCAGCAATCGACTGATCGCCAGCCAGGATCATCTGGTGGCGGATATGGACGCGGCCATTGCCATTCCGAAGGATGAGGCAGAGCAGGCGCGTAAGCGGGCGAAACGCCTGACGAAATCCATCCAGATAGAACATCCACCGAGAGTGGTTTAGACGCTCTGTTGCACATCATTAACAGAGAGGGCTCTACGGATTTTTCATACAAGACACCGCGAAGGCCCTGACAGCACCTAGGCATGGCGTTGCGTACCGTGGACGACTTTAATTTTTTCGTTGTTCGGCGAGTGCTGCGCGTACGGCAGAAGCAAGCTATCGACGGGAGTTTCTATGGCTTTTCACGGACGATTCGTAATCAATAACTCAGAATTTTCGCCCTTGACCATTTTCGGCATCGGCAAGTTCATGGCCTTCTCTGGCAACAGCGTTTACCGGAATCGGGGCACGCGTTGACCGGCGCCAGCAAAATACCCGTGAAGTCCACGGGGTTGCACGCTTATGGGTGGATAGAGGTCATCGCACATGCAAGCACTTGCCCATAAGGCGTGTAAGGTTTTACTGTTTTTGACTCTGCTGATACTCGCGGTGTTATTCCTGCACACGTACCCATATCCCATGCCCGCGGAACAACGTGAATACTGGTTCCATGCGGCAAGTTGTTTAGGTATAGCCAACCCGGAGGACCTCTATTTTCCCACCATGTGGGTGATTGACCTCATCGCCGCCACAGTCGCGTATCGCGTGATTATCAAGCTGTGCAGCAAATCACCCACACCAGCCCCTCGCCTGCCACCAGATAACTAGCGTCGTGCAGGCCTATTGCTGGGATGGACGACGTATTGCTTATGACCATTACATCCTGAGGTGTGGCTACCGCTAGCGCCTGCGCCCCCTCAGTCAGCCGCATTGCTCTCCAACAACCGATGCAACTCCACGAACTGCTGGCTCAGCTTGTGCCGAGGGTCCAGATGGATCAGCGGCATGTTGGCCTGATGCGATTCGCGCATCTTCACCGAGCTGTTGAGGTAGACCGGCAGCACCGGCAATCCCTCGGCGATCAGTTCGTCGAGGATCTGTTGCGGCAGGCTGGCGCGTGACTGGAACTGGTTGACGATGATCCCTTCCACTTCCAGCTCTTCGTTGTGGTCCTCCTTCAACTCGTCGATTTCCTTGAGCAAGCCATAAAGGGCCTGGCGCGAGAAGCTGTCGCAATCGAAGGGTATCAACACGCGGTCTGCGGCAATCAATGCCGACACGGCATAGAAATTCAACGCGGGCGGTGTATCCAGATAGATACGGTCGTAATCCTCGTCGAGCTCTTCCAGCAATTTACGCAGCTTGTTGATCTTGTGCTTGGCCTCGAGCTTGGGCTGCAGGTCGGCCAGTTCGGCGGTCGCCGTCACCACGTGCAGATTCTCGAAGGGCGTCTCGTAGATATCGACCTGGTTTTTCTTCGAGAACGGGCCGGCGGAAAGCGTGTGCTTGAAAAAGTCGGCGATGCCCATGGGGATGTCCTCGCCGGTCAGACCCGTCAAATATTGCGTCGAGTTGGCCTGAGCATCGAGGTCGATCAAGAGCGTCCGGTGGCCCTCATGGGCACTCACGGCCGCCAGATTGCAGGCAATGCTCGACTTGCCAACGCCACCTTTCTGATTGAACACCACACGCCGCATGTGAAAACTCCCTGTTGCTGTGTTGCAGTGGAGGATCGCCCGGCGACCCGATGAATGGGCCGAGTCTAGGCAAACCCTGCTACTAGGGCGAGCGCTTCAGGCAAAAGAGACAACAGAAACGGACGAATCCTACGTGAATACGTGAAATTACCTACTTACAAATTGCTACAGATCGCATGCATCGGGATAATGCCCGCCACTCGGTGATAGCGCCGCGCCATGGTTGGTGTCACTTCGGATACTCGAAGCCAGGAAGTAAGCCCGCATAGGGGCGGGATGATAATTCGTGATCAACTTCAACATTGCACAGTGGCGCGCGTGGGCTCCCGGGCTGACGACGGTCGAGGACTGGCGCCAATGGGGCGAGAACCCGACACGCCTGAGCGATCAGGGCGAAGCGCCAGACGTGTCTTTTCTGCCCGCCATGCAACGGCGACGCCTGAGCCGCTTGGCGCGGATGGCGTTCAGTGTGGGTTGGCCGCTGGCTGAAGGGCACGCACAACTGCCGCTGGTGTTTGTCTCACGACACGGCGAGACGCCCCGCACCTTCGAGATCCTAAGTGATCTGGCGGCCGATCAGCCATTGTCGCCGACCCAATTCAGCCTTTCTGTGCACAACGCCGTGATTGGCCTGTGGTCCATCCTGCGCAATGAAACCAGTGAAATGACAGCCTTGGCGGCAGCGGGTGACGGGCTTGAGCATGGTGTGCTGGAAGCCGCGACGTTGCTGAACGAAGGGGCACCCGCCGTATTGCTGATCGTGACCGAAGAGCAGCCCCCTGCCGCCTATGCCCCCTGGATCGACGACGTGCCGTTCCCCTATGCACTCGGGCTTTTGTTGACGCCAGGCGACGAATGGCAGCTGGCGTTGAGCACTTGTCAGTCTAACGACGGCGCGAATGTCTCCAGCAAATGGCCACACGCCCTCAACCTTTTACGCGCGCTGTCGACACAACAGTGCGCTCTGCAGCATCCCTGGAAAAACCGGCAATGGAACTGGCAACACAACCGCTGAGCAAAAGTCGTGACGCCTACTACTGGCGACTGCTGACAACAGCCCTGAGTTTCGCCCTTTTCGGGCTGGGCGGGTTGTGCCTGCGTTTGGCGATATTTCCGTTGCTGGCATTACTGCCGGGCAACGCCTGTGCCCACCAACGCCGCGCCCGCCGGACCATCAGCCGTTTGTTCTGGATGTTCATCCGCTTTATGGCCAGGGTCGGCGTGCTGACCTACGAAGTCGAAGGCGCCGAGTGCCTGGGACGCCCGGGCCAGATGATCATTGCCAACCATCCCTCACTGATCGATGTGGTGTTTCTGATCGGCCTGGTGCGTGACGCCAACTGCGTGGTCAAGCAGAGCCTGTGGCAGAACCCGTTCACCCGGGGCCCGGTCCGCTCCACCGGTTATGTGAGCAATGACGGCAGCGCGGACATGCTGGAGAACGCCGCCCATCTGCTGCAGATCGGCCAGACCCTCATCATTTTCCCCGAAGGCACGCGCACCCAACCGGGCAAGGCGCCTGCGTTCCATCGCGGTGCGGCGGCCATCGCGCTGCGCGGCGCGAACGTCATCACCCCGGTCACGATCCATGTGTCGCCGACCACCCTGACCAAGGCCGAACCCTGGTACCGCATTCCCCTGCGCCGCCCGCATTTTCACCTGCGTGTGGGCAACGATATCGACCCAGCGGCGTTTGCCGCGCTTGGCCCGGCCCCTGTGGCGTCGCGCAAGCTCAATGACCATCTGCACCACCACTTCATCAAGGAGCTCGCCACAGATGAGCGATCTGCACCTGGAAATTAAACAGCTGATCATCGATGCCTTGGGCCTCGAAGACATCAGCACCCATGACATCGGCAACGACCAGACGCTGTTTGGCGAAGGTCTGGGCCTGGACTCGGTCGACGCCCTGGAGCTGGGCCTGGCCATTCAGAAACGCTACGGCATCAAGATCGACGCCGACGCCAAAGACACACGCACCCACTTCACCAGCGTCGACAGCCTCGCGGCCTTCGTCAACGCACGCCAAGTGGCCTGAGGACTGAACATGCAATCCCGTGAAGACATCTTCGAAACCCTGCGCACTGCAATGGTTGAGCTGTTCGAACTTGAACCTGAGCGCGTTACCCTCGAAGCCAATCTGTATCAGGACCTCGAAATCGACAGCATCGATGCCGTCGACCTGATCGACCACATCAAACGCAAGACCGGCAAGAAAATCGCCGCCGAAGAGTTCAAGTCCGTACGCACCGTCGGCGATGTGGTCGAAGCGGTTTACCGCTTGGTCAACGCCGCCGCATGAGTCGCCTGACCGGCCTGTTGCTGGTGCTCGCGGGTGTGCTGTACCCGTTCGCCGTGTATTTCGGCATGGAGCACTTCTCGCCCTGGCAATTCGCGCTGTTGCTCGGCTCTCTGTGGGCGGCCCGGGTACTGACCGGTGAGCGACGTCCGGATAACCTGGGCATGGCACTGGTCGCCATCGGCTTTTGTCTGCTGCTGGTCGTCTTTGACAGCTCGCGACTGTTGCGCTGGTATCCCGTGCTGATCAGCGGTTTCATGCTGACGCTGTTCGGACTTAGCCTGTTGCGGGGTATGCCGATGGTGGAGCGGCTGGCTCGCCTGACAGACCCCGACCTGCCAGACATCGCCATCCGCTATACGCGCCACGTCACGCAGGTCTGGTGCCTGTTTTTCCTGTTCAATGGCCTGGTGGCTGCCGCGCTTACGCTATGGGCGCCGCTGAGTTGGTGGACGCTGTACACCGGCCTCATTGCCTACGGTTTGATGGCGACGCTGTTTGCCGCCGAATGGATCGTTCGCCAGCGTGTTCGAGGCCGTGCATGAGCTGGATGAACCTTGAACGGCTGTTGCTGGACGCTGATCCCACCCGTGAGGTTGCTCACTCGCCCGCCTTGAGCCATGCGCAGTGGCGTGAACGAACGTTGGGTGTCGCCAGCGCGCTGCAAGCGCGAGGGGTATCCAGCGTCGCCATTCACCTGGAAGACGCCGGCGATCTCGCCGTGGCCCTGTTCGCCGCATGGCGCGCGGGCGTCAGTGTCCTGCTGCCGTCCGACCTGCAGGCGCAAACCCGTGAGCGCTGGACGCACCGCGTTGACCTGTGGCTCACCGATCTCCCCGGCGATATTCAACTGGACACCCTGAGCGCTGACCCACTCGAACCGGCATCCCTGGACCTCGACACGTGCGTGTTGAGCCTGTGCACCTCCGGCTCAAGCGGCGAGCCCAAGCTGATCGAGAAAAAGCTTCGGCAACTGGCCAATGAAGTCACGGCCCTGGAGCGGTTGTGGGGCGCGGACCTGGGCCACGCCTGCATCATCGGCAGCGTGGCTGCGCAACATATCTACGGACTGCTGTTCCGGGTTTTGTGGCCGCTGTGCGCCGGTCGTCGTTTCGTGCGCAAGCAATTGCCCTTCCCCGAAGACCTGCAGCGGGCGAGTCGTGAGCATGAATCGTTCGCCTGGGTCGCAAGCCCTGCCCTGCTCAAGCGCATGGGCGATAACCTCGACTGGAGCAGCATGAGCGCTGTGCGCCGGGTGTTTTCGTCCGGGGGCGCTTTGCCGACAGACGCCGCACAGAGCCTGCATGACCGCCTGGGTCAGTGGCCGACAGAAATTCTCGGCAGCTCGGAAACCGGCGGGATTGCCTGGCGTCAGGGCGACCCGTTGTGGCGCGCATTTGACGACGTGAAGCTGAGCCAGGACGACGATGGCGCGCTTCGCATCGAATCCCCTTATCTGCCTGCCGGGCACGTCGAGCAGACGGCAGACGCTGCACGGTTTACCGAAGAGGGTCGCTTCGAACTGCTGGGTCGGCTGGACCGCATCGTCAAACTGGAAGAAAAGCGCATTTCTCTGCCGCTGCTCGAACAAGCGCTCGCCACTCATGATTGGGTCAGCGAAGCCCGCTTTGGCGTGGTGCGGGAAAACCGGGCATCGCTGGGCGCGCTGGTGGTGCTGAGCGCCAGCGGTGTTCACGCCTTGCGCAATCAGGGCCGGCGCGCGCTGACCAACGCCTTGCGCCAGCATCTGGTGCCTCACTGCGAGGCGCTTGCGCTGCCAAGGCGTTGGCGTCTGTTGACCCAGCTGCCGCTCAACCCCCAGGGCAAGCTGCCTCAAGCGCAGGTGGAGGCCCTGTTGGTGGCGCCCCGCATTCAAGGGCCTGAACGGGTCAGCCAGCAGCAGGTCGGTGACGAACTGCAACTTGAGCTGGTCGTGCCCCTGGATCTGGCGCATTTCACCGGGCACTTCCCCGGCACGCCGATTCTGCCGGGCGTGGTGCAGGTGGATTGGGCGATCACGCTGGGGCAACACTTGATGAGCCTGCCGCCCCGTTTCGCGGGCATGGAAGTGCTCAAGTTTCAGCAACTGGTGCGCCCCGGCGATCGCCTCAGCCTCACGCTTCGCTTCGATCAGGAGCGCGGCAAACTGCATTTCGCTTACCGCAATGGCGACGCGGCCTGTTCCAGTGGACGGATTTTGTGGGTGAACGCGGATGTTTGAGTCACTGATTTGCGGGATGAGCGCCAGACCTGTGGGAGCGCAGCGTCGTGTTCGAAAAGGATTTTTCAATGCATAACCCCTGCGCCGTTATCCCGGTTTACAACCACGAACTGGCCGTACCTGCCGTGGTTCAGGAGCTGCTGGACGCGGGTTTGCCGTGCGTTCTGGTCGATGACGCCAGCAGCCCCGCTTGCGCCGCCGTGCTCCAGACACTGGCCGGGCAGGACAACGTGTTTCTCGTGCAACTGCCCGTCAATCAGGGCAAGGGCGGTGCGGTCATGGCCGGGTTGCGTGAGGCGGCGAAGCTGGGCTTCAGCCACGCGCTGCAGGTCGATGCGGACGGTCAGCACGACCTGAACGACATCGCCGTGTTCCTCGACAGCTCCCGCCAGCACCCGAAGTCGCTGATCTGTGGCTATCCCCAATACGACGCCAGCGTGCCGAAAGGTCGCCTGTACGCCCGCTACCTGACGCACGTCTGGGTCTGGATCAACAGCCTGTCGTTGCAGATTCCCGACTCCATGTGCGGGTTTCGCGTCTACCCGCTCAAACCGGTTCTGCACCTGATCGACACCGTGAATCTGGGCAAGCGCATGGACTTCGACCCGGAAATTCTCGTGCGCCTGTCGTGGCGCAATCAGCCGATGCAGTGGCTGCCGACCAAGGTGCATTACCCGCAGGACGGGCTCTCGCATTTCCGGCTGTTTCATGACAACGCGCTGATTTCGAAGATGCACGCCAAGCTGTTCTTCGGCATGTTGGCGCGTTTTCCGCTGATTCTCTGGCGGCGGTGGCTGCCGTGAGCGAGGGCGAGAACAAACAGCATTGGGCCGAACACGAAGAGCGCGGCAGTTTCCTTTTGATGAAACTCACCGCCTGGGGCGTCAAGGTCCTCGGACGCCGCGTGTTGAGCCCGATACTGCACGGCATCGTGTTGTACTTTTTCCTGTTCGGTCGTAGCGCTCGTCGCAGTGCCTGGCAATACCAGCAACGCCTGGCCGACTCGACTCAGCGACATGAACTGCGCCCCACCACCTGGCGTGTCTTCAAGCAGTTCATGGCCTTCGCCGAGGCGTTGCTGGACAAGCTCGACGTCTGGAACGGCAAGCTTGGCCTTGAGCAGATCGAAATCATCGACTCCGCCAACCTGCGCGATCAATTGCGCGGCGAGCGTGGGCAGATGCTGGTGGGCGCACATTTGGGCAACCTCGAAGTCTGTCGCGCACTCGCCGAACTGGGCGAAAAAGTCACGATGAACGTGCTGGTCCACACCAAGCACGCCGAGCGCTTCAATCGCCTGCTGGGCGAAGCCGGCGCCACCAACTTGCGGCTGATTCAAGTCAGCGAACTGGACCCGGCAATCATGCTGCAACTGAGCCAGCGCCTGGACCGCGGTGAGTGGCTGGCGATTGCCGGCGACCGCGTCCCGCTGCACGGCGGACGCAACGTTCGGGTGGACTTTCTCGGCCACTCGGCAGCGTTCCCTCAAGGCCCATGGCTGCTGGCCGGCCTGTTGAAGTGCCCGATCAACCTGATTTTCTGTCTCAAAGGCTCTGCCGGTTATCGCGTGGTGCTCGAGCCGTTTGCCGCCGCCATCGAATGGCGGCGCAGTGATCGCCAGCAGGTGATCGCGCAATGGACTCAACGTTACGCCGACCGTCTGGCGCACTACTGCCTGCAAGCGCCGCAGCAGTGGTTCAACTTCTACCCGTTCTGGAAATCCGATGACGAACCAAGCACCTGAGCCGATCATCTTCGGCGAGCGTCCTCTGAGCATTGAGGAAGTCCTGGCCCTCTCCAACCGGCAGCGCCCGACCGCGCTGCAAAGCGACAAGGACTATCGCCAGCGCATCGCCAAGGGGGCGCAGTTCCTCGATTCCCTGCTCGACAAGGAAGGCGTCATCTACGGCGTCACCACCGGCTATGGCGACTCTTGCGTCGTCGCTGTGCCGCTGCAACACGTCGAGGCGCTGCCACGTCATCTGTACACCTTCCACGGCTGCGGCCTGGGCAAACTGCTCGACGCTCAGGCGACCCGTGCGGTATTGGCCGCCCGCCTGCGCTCCCTGTGCCATGGCGTGTCGGGCGTTCGCGTCGAACTGCTGGAGCGTCTGCAGGCGTTTCTTGATCACGACATCCTGCCACTGATTCCGGAAGAAGGGTCGGTCGGCGCCAGCGGCGACCTGACCCCGCTTTCGTATGTCGCGGCCACGCTGTCCGGCGAGCGCGACGTGATGTTCAACGGCGAGCGTCGCCCGTCTGCGGATGTGCACCGTCAGCTCGGCTGGGACCCGCTGGTGCTGCGCCCGAAGGAAGCGCTGGCGCTGATGAACGGCACCGCGGTCATGACCGGCCTGGCGTGTCTGGCGTTTGCCCGCGCTGACTACCTGTTGAAACTCGCGACCCGCATCACGGCGCTGAACGTGGTGGCCCTGCAAGGCAATCCGGAACACTTCGACGAGCGTCTGTTCGCCGCCAAACCGCATCCGGGTCAGATGCAAGTTGCCGCCTGGCTGCGCAAGGACCTAGCCATCGACGCACCCACCGCGCCGCTGCATCGCTTGCAGGATCGTTACTCCCTGCGTTGCGCGCCCCACGTACTGGGCGTGCTGGCCGACAGCCTGAACTGGCTGCGCGGCTTCATCGAGATCGAGCTCAACAGCGCCAACGACAACCCGATCATCGACGCCGAAGCCGAGCGCGTGCTTCACGGCGGCCACTTCTACGGCGGTCACATTGCTTTCGCCATGGACAGCCTGAAGAACCTGGTCGCCAACGTCGCCGACCTGCTGGATCGCCAACTGGCGCTGCTGGTGGACGAGCGTTACAACCATGGACTGCCGAGCAATCTGTCCGGCGCTGCGGCGGATCGCGCAATGATCAACCACGGCTTCAAGGCCGTGCAGATCGGCACCAGTGCCTGGACCGCCGAAGCGCTGAAAAACACCATGCCCGCCAGCGTGTTCTCCCGCTCCACCGAGTGCCACAACCAGGACAAGGTGAGCATGGGCACCATCGCCGCTCGCGACGCCATTCGCGTGCTGGAGTTGACCGAACAGGTCGCGGCAGCGGCATTGATCGCGGCCAATCAGGGCGTGTGGCTGCGCAGCCGCGACGCCGAAGCGCGACCCCTTCCGCCGGTGCTGGCCGCCATGCACGCGCAACTGCGTGAAGACTTCCCGCCCGTCATCGAAGACCGCGCGCTGGAGGGTGAACTGCGCCTGTGTCTGAAGCGCATCGCCGACCAGCACTGGAGGCTGCATGCGTAGCAAAGGCGTTATCCACGAAGACACCGAAGTGCTGGTGCCGTTTTTCGACGTCGACACCATGCACGTGGTCTGGCACGGGCATTACGTGAAATACCTGGAAGTCGCGCGCTGCGCACTGCTCGACAAACTCGGGCACAACTACACCCACATGCTCGAATCGGGTTACGCGTGGCCGGTGATCGACCTGCAACTGCGCTACGTGCGCGGCGCAGTGTTCGGCCAACGCATCAACGTGCGCGCCAGCCTCGTGGAATGGGAAAACCGTCTGAAGATCGATTACCTGATCACAGACAAGGTGACGGGTGAACGTCTGACCCGCGCCAGTACTGTTCAGGTCGCGGTCGACGTCAACAGTCGCGAAATGCAGCTGGCCTCGCCCAAGGTGTTCGTCGCCGCCGTCGAGAGGGCGTTGTCATGAAGCGCACTGGCAAAGCATTTTGCACGTTGCTGCTGCTGAGCCTGACGACGCTGGCCCACGCCTTCGACCTGCAGCAACTCAGTGAGCAACTGGCAAAACCGAGTGTGATCCATGGGCGTTTCGTTCAGGAAAAACACTTGCGTTCGCTGCCGCAACCGCTGACCAGCAAGGGCGACTTCGTGCTGGCGAAAGACTTCGGCTTGTTGTGGCTGTTGAATACGCCGCTCAAACAGGATTACCGCATCACCTCCGCAGGCATCGCCCGGCGCGCGATGGATGAAGACGGCCGCTGGCAAATGCTTCCCGGCAAAAGCGCCGGTGCCGAGCAGAACCGGTTGTTCCTGGCGGTACTGCAAGGTGACAGCAGCGGCTTGCAGCGTGATTTCGACTTGCACGTGACCGGCGACGCCCAGGCATGGCAACTGACACTGGTGCCACGCTCTCTGCTGCTGCAACAGGTGTTCAAGCAGATCAACATTGACGGCGGCGCGCTGGTTGAACGTATCGAGCTGTTGGAAACCCAGGGCGACAGCACCCTGCTGAAGATGATCGACAGCACCAGCGCCACGCCGCTGAGCGATTCGGAGCGCGCTGATTTTGCGCCTTGAACGTCTGTTGCCGCGCCTGTTCCTGATCGTCCTGCTGGCCGTGCTCGCACTGGCGGGCTGGCAATGGCACGCCGGCGCGCCCCTGTCGGCGAACTTGATGGAACTGGTCCCCGGCAGCAGCCCTGACGCCCTGGAGCTGCGCGCCGAGCAACGTATTCAAGAGCCGTTGAACCGCGAAATGCTGGTGCTGGTCGGGCATGCCGATCAACAGAAAGCAGTAGAACTGGCCCATAAGATCAGTGATCAATGGCAGGCGAGCGATCTGTTCGAAAAGGTTCAGTGGAACCTGCAGGCCGACCTTCCGGCGTTGCGTGAGCAACTGCTGCAAGGCCGACTGGCGATGCTGTCGGACAGCGACCGAACGCAATTGATCGAACAGCCCCAGGCGTTCATTCAGAAACGTGTCCAAAGCCTGTTCGACCCGTTCGGCGGTTTCAGCCTGGTGCCCAGCCAGGATGACTGGCTGGGGCTGACCGGCCGCATCCAGAACAGCCAGCCCACCCAGGGTTCGGTGCAACTGGACATCGGCAGCGGCGCGCTGATCGCCCACGCCGACGGCAAGCACTGGGTGCTATTGAGGGCGCGAACCAAGGCGGACGCGTTCGACATGAGCCTGCCGCTGAAGGTTTCGGCGCTGCTCGATGAGGCGCGCGCCCAGGCCAGCCAGACCGACGCTCAATTACTGGCAGCCAGCGGCCTGCTGTACGCGGCCCATGGTCAGCAGCAAGCCACGCGGGAAATCACCTGGGTCGGCGGCGGTGCCACCCTGGGCATCCTTCTTCTGTTGCTGCTGGCCTTCAAACGCTGGCGGGTTTTGCTGGCGTTCTTGCCGGTCGTGGTCGGCATGCTGTTCGGTGCCACCGCCTGCATTGCGCTGTTCGGCAAGATGCACGTCATGACACTGGTGTTGGGCTCGAGTCTGATCGGCGTTGCCGTTGACTACCCACTGCATTACCTGTCCAAGGGCTGGAGCCTGCAACCGTGGCGCAGCTGGCCGGCATTGCGCCTGACCGTGTCGGGCCTGAGCCTGAGTCTGGCCACCAGTTGCATCGGCTACCTTGCGCTGGCCTGGACACCGTTCCCTGCCCTGACGCAGATTGCCGTGTTCTCCGCCGCCGGCCTGATCGGCGCATACCTGACGGCCGTGTGTCTGTTACCTGCTCTGCTCCAAGGCGTCGAGCTGCGCCCGGCACAATGGCCGCTCAAGGTCGCTGAACGCCTGATGGGCCTTCGCGCCCGACTGCTGAGCCGCGTCAGCACGCCGGTCCTGCTGGGTTTACTGCTGATTTTTTGCGCGACCGGCTTGTGGCAACTGACCACGAAAAACGACATCCGCCAGTGGATCGCCGCGCCCCAAAGCCTCACCGATGAAGCGCGCGCGGTGGCGCGCATCACCGGCTATCAGCCCACCAGCCAGTTCTTTCTGGTGCGCGGCGCGGATCAGCAGCAGTTGCTGGAGCGGCAAGCCGCACTCAGTCAGCGGCTGGATCAACTGGTCGCGCTCGGCAAGCTGCAAGGGTATCTGTCGCTCAACCAGCAGGTGGCCACGCCAACCGAACAACAAGCCACGCGCAAGGCACTCGATACGTTGCCCGATCATTGGCAACCGCTGCTGGAACTGGGCGTACCGGTGGAAGCGCTAAACAAAGAGCTGGCAACGCTGCGGGCCCTGCCGCCGCAGGACATCAATCAGGTATTGGCCGGCCCGTTGGGCGAGCCTTGGCGCCTGCTGTGGATGGGCAACGCTGACGGTGGCGTCGCCGGCATCGTCAGCCTTCAGGGTCTGAACGATGCCAATCTGCTTCGCAGCCAGGCGCAGGACTTACCCGGGGTGCAACTGGTTGATCGCCTGGGCGACCTGAACAAGGTGTTCGCCGCCACGCAGATCAGCGCCGCCGAGCTCAAACTGCTGTCCTGCGTGCTGATCGTCCTGTTGCTGATCGTACCGTTCGGCCTGGGCGGCGCGCTGCGGGTGATCGCGCTACCGTTGCTGGCTGCCGTGTGCAGCTTGGCGAGCCTGGGCTGGCTGGGTCAGCCGCTGACGCTGTTCAGCCTGTTCGGTCTGTTGCTGGTCACGGCCATCAGCGTCGATTACGCGATTCTCATGCGCGAGCAGGTCGGCGGCGCCGCCGTCAGCCTGCTGGGCACCTTGCTCGCGGCAGCCACCACGTGGCTGTCGTTCGGCTTGCTGGCGATTTCCAGCACACCGGCAGTCAGCAACTTCGGCCTGTCGGTGAGCCTGGGCCTGGCGTTCAGCTTCCTGCTTGCGCCATGGGCTGGCGATGACCGGCCTCTACCCTCGCACGACGCCAATACCGTCAAACACTCGAAAAGGAAACCTTGTGCTAATAGCTGAAATGGAATGTCGCCCGATCGTCGTGGTGGGTGCCGGCCCAGCCGGAGCCATCGCCGCTGCACTGCTCAAACGTCAGGGCCACGACGTTCTGATCATCGAGCGCCAGCAATTCCCGCGTTTCTCGATCGGCGAAAGCCTGCTGTCACACTGCCTGGACTTCGTCGAGGAAGCCGGCATGCTCGACGCCGTAAAGGCCGCAGGATTCCAGCTCAAGAACGGCGCGGCATTCGCGTGCGGTGAGGATTACAGCGCATTCGATTTTGGTGAAACGTTCAGCAACGGCAAGCCGACAACCTTCCAGGTACAGCGCGCCCATTTCGACAAACTGTTGGCAGATGAAGCGGCGCGACAGGGCGTGGAAATCCGTTACCAGCAAACCATCACGGCGGCTGACTTTGCAGGCGAGCAACCGGTGCTCGACGTACAGCGCGCCGATGGCACCGCCTACCGCGTGCAGGCAGGCTTCGTACTGGACGCCAGCGGTTACGGCCGCGTATTGCCCCGCTTGCTGGATCTGGAAGCGCCGTCGAACTTCCCGCTACGTCAGGCGGTGTTCACCCACGTCGAAGACCGCATCGATGATCAGGGCTTTGATCGCGAGAAAATTCTGGTCACGGTTCACCCCACGATGCGCGATGTGTGGTTCTGGTCGATCCCGTTCAGCGATGGTCGCTGCTCGGTGGGCGTCGTCGCCTCCGCAGAGCGCTTTAAAGACAAGCCTGCCGATCTGGACGCCTGTCTGCGCGCGTTCATCGACGAAACACCGAGCCTGAGCCGCGTACTGCAAAACGCTGTCTGGGACACCCCCGCGCGCACCATCGGGGGCTACGCGGCCAACGTCAAAACCTTGCACGGCAAGGGCTTCGCGCTGCTGGGAAACGCAGCGGAGTTCCTCGACCCGGTGTTTTCGTCAGGCGTAACCATCGCCATGCGCTCGGCCAGCATGGCCGCTGGCGTGCTGCACCGTCAGCTGCAAGGCGAGGCCGTGGACTGGGAAAACGAGTTCGCTGCCCCTTTGAAGCGCGGCGTGGACACCTTCCGCGCGTATGTCGAGGGCTGGTACGAAGGTGGTTTCCAGGACGTCATTTTCTACCCCGATAGCACCGACGACATTCGCCGCATGATCTGTTCGATCCTGGCCGGTTATGCGTGGGATGAGCGCAATCCGTTCGTTGCCGAACCCAAGCGCCGCCTGCGTATGCTGGCCGAGATCTGTGCGAGGACCGACCGATGAGCGAACAGTTCTTCAGCGACAGTTACGTCGAAGAAACCCGGCTGGGGTTCCTGTTCCTGCGCAGCCACACCTGGCAGCATCACGTGCTGCGTGTCGCGACCAACGACCTGCGCAGCCTGTTCACCGAGCAGCCGCCACACCATCCCGTGATACTCGACGCCGGTTGCGGTCAGGGGAAGTCCTTTCAGTACCTGCATAAGGTGTTCAACCCGGCGCAGATTCTCGGTGTCGATGCCGACCCGCTCAGCCTGAAACTCAGCGCCGAAGAAGCCCAACGCCGTGGTTTGAACGTCGAGCTGATCGGCAGTGACTGCGCCGCCCTGAAGCTTGCTGATGCCAGCGTCGATATGGTGTTCTGCCACCAGACCTTCCATCACCTGGTCGAACAGGAAAAGGCCCTCGCCGAGTTCTATCGCGTGCTCAAGCCGGGGGGTTATCTGCTGTTCGCCGAGTCCACCGAAGCCTACATCGACACCTGGGTAATTCGCTGGTTCTTCCGCCATCCGATGCACGTGCAGAAGAGCGCGGCGCAATATCTGGACATGCTGCGCACAGAAGGTTTTCAATTTGTCGCACAGAACGTTTCCTACCCCTATTTGTGGTGGAGCCGCGCCAAGGACTTTGGCGTGCTGGAACGTCTGAAACTGGTTAAACCCAAGCCCTTTGGTGAGCGTGAAGAGACATTGGTCAATGTCGTCGCACGCAAACCGCCACAGGCATCACTTGAAGGTGACACACCATGATTCGCGCCCGACTGCTGGTTTGCGTGCTGTTGCTGAGCGCTTGCACCAGCCATGCCCCTCTGCCCGCGCAAATCCCGCACATCAAGTTCCCGCAGCAATTGCACGTGCAACGCGAGCAGGCCGGTCAACGTCAGGACTGGCTCTTGGTGGTTCAGAAAGAACGCCATGGCCTGCGCTGGTCGTTGATGGACCCGCTGGGCATTCCGGTGGCACGTCAGCAATTGCGCGAATACACCTGGAAGGCTGACGGCCTGTTACCGCCAAACCCCGAAGCGCGGGAGTTGTTCGCGGCCGTTTTGTTCGCCCTGACCTCGGAGCAAGAGGTCCGCTTCGACTACCCCGGCGTCCAGCTGCTGCCCCACGGGCGCATGATGGAAGATCGCTGGCGAGTCGATTACGCGTCGGAAGGCATCTTCCGGATCACCCTGGAAAGTGGCGAACTGAAATACGTCGTCAGCCCGCTCGAAGGCAAGGCTTCGAAATGAATGCCTACCTTAATGCACTGGGGCTGATCTGCTCGCTGGGCGACGACCGCGCAAGTGTTGCGCGCACGCTGTTCGCCGGCGACACCTCGTGCATACAAGCCGAAAGCGGTTGGGTGCCGGAACGTTCGTTGCCGGTCGCCGCCGTGAGAAGCCCGCTGCCGGACATCCCGGTCGCGCTTGTTCAGCAAACCAGTCGCAACAACCAGCTGCTGTTGGCGGCCGCCCTGCAGATTGAGCCCGACATCAAGCAAGCCATCGCCCGCTACGGCCGTGACCGCATCGGCGTGATCCTCGGCACCAGCACCTCGGGTATCGACGAGGCCAGTCGGGGCATTGCCACGTACCTGCGCGACGATGCGTTTCCCGAAGACTATGACTACCGTCAGCAGGAGCTCAGCGCCCCCGCCAATTTCCTGAGCGCGTGGCTTGAATTGAGCGGTCCGGCGTATGTGATTTCCACCGCCTGCACCTCTAGCGCCCGCGCACTGCAGAGTGCTCGACGCCTGCTGGACATGAACCTGTGCGACGCCGTGCTGTGTGGCGGCGTGGACAGTTTGTGCCGGTTGACGCTGAACGGTTTTTCATCGCTGGAGGCGGTTTCCAGCGAGCGCTGCAACCCGTTTTCGGTCAACCGCAGCGGCATCAATATCGGCGAGGCGGCCGTGCTGTTTCTGATGACGCGAGAAGCCAGCCGCGACCACCGCATTGCCTTGCTGGGTGCCGGCGCCAGCTCCGACGCCCATCATATTTCCGCGCCAGAACCCCATGGACGCGGCGCACAACAGGCCATGCAAAAGGCGCTGAACAACGCGGGCGTGCACGCTGATGAGATCGATTATCTGAACCTGCACGGCACGGCGACCCAGCACAACGACTCGATGGAAAGCCTGGCGGTCAATGCAGTGTTCCCCAACGGCGTGCCGTGCTCGTCCACCAAACCCCTGAGCGGCCATACCCTCGGCGCGGCAGGCGCACTGGAAGCGGCGTTCTGCTGGCTGACCCTGTCGCCTGCAAACCCCGACCGGCAGTTACCGCCTCATGTGTGGGACGCTCAGGCCGATACAAACCTGCCTGCCATGGCCTGGGTAAAACCGGGCGATACGCTGCAATCCCATTCACCGCGTCGCCTGATGAGCAACTCGTTTGCCTTCGGTGGCAACAACGTCAGCCTGATCATCGGAGAAGGAGCGTGAACTCAATGACCCCATCTCCGTGGCCCCCCGCCGCCCTGCTGCCTCACGCGGGCGACATGATCCTCATCGACGACGTGCTGGGGTTCGACGAAGAACAGATCCGCACCCGCATCAACGTGCGGCCCGGCGGCCTTTTCAATCGCCCGGACGGCAGCCTTCCAGCCTGGGTCGCCATCGAGCTGATGGCCCAGAGCGTCGCGGCCTACGCGGGCTGTCAGGCGCGCGTGAAGGGGGAGCCGGTGGCGCTGGGTTTTCTCTTGGGCACGCGCAAATTCGAGTGCAACGTCGAGCATTTTCCGGCGGGCAGCGAACTGATCATCCACGCGCAACGCTCACTGCAGGATGACAGCGGCATGGGTGTGTTCGAGTGCAATCTGAGCGGCCCCGGCATTCAGGCCACTGCCCGCCTCAACGTTTATCGTCCGCCACAATCGGCGGACTATCTGGCCGAAGGAGCCGTACATGACTGACTCAATCCTGGTCACCGGTTCCAGCCGTGGCATCGGCCGCGCCATCGCCTTGCGTCTGGCGCAGGCCGGTTACGATATCGTGCTGCACTGTCGCAGCGGTCGCACCGAAGCCGAAGCCGTTCAACACGACATTCAGGCACTGGGCCAACAGGCTCGCGTGTTGCAGTTCGACGTGGCCGATCGCGCTGCCTGCAAGTCCATCCTCGAGACTGACGTGGAAACACACGGCGCGTATTACGGCGTGGTGTGCAACGCAGGTCTGACCCGCGATGGCGCATTTCCAGCGCTGACCGATGAGGATTGGGACATGGTCATGCGCACCAACCTGGACGGTTTCTATAACGTTCTGCACCCGATCATGATGCCGATGATTCGCCGCCGCGCCGCGGGCCGGATTGTCTGCATCACGTCGGTTTCCGGCCTGATCGGCAACCGTGGCCAGGTCAACTACAGCGCGTCCAAGGCCGGGGTGATCGGAGCGGCCAAGGCGCTGGCAATCGAGCTGGGCAAACGCAAGATCACCGTCAACTGCGTCGCGCCGGGCCTGATCGACACCGCGATGCTCGACGAAAACGTGCCGGTGGATGAACTGATGAAGATGATCCCCGCGCAACGCATGGGCACCCCGGAAGAAGTCGCCGGTGCCGTGAATTTTCTGATGTCGGCGGAAGCTTCGTACATCACCCGCCAGGTCCTGGCGGTCAACGGAGGCTTGTGCTGATGAAGCGCGTCGTCGTCACCGGCATGGCCGGTATCACTTCGCTGGGCAGCGACTGGGCCAGCATCGAAGCCCATTTCAGCCGCAACCGCAGCGGCATTCGGCGCATGGACGAATGGGACCGTTTCAGCGAACTGAACACGCGTCTGGCAGGCCCCATCGATGACTTTGCCGTTCCGTCGCACTGGACCCGCAAACAACTGCGCAGCATGGGCCGTGTCTCCCGTCTGGCGGTCGGCGCCTCGGAACAGGCGCTTCAGGACGCTGGATTGCTCGGCGACCCCATCATTCGTGACGGGCGCATGGGCGTGGCCTGCGGCTCGTCCACCGGCAGTACGGACGAGATCAAAGCGTTCGGCAACATGCTGCTGAACTCGGTGGCCGAAGGCCTCAACGCCAACTCGTACGTGCGCATGATGCCGCACACCACGGCGGCGAATATCAGCATCTTCTTCAACCTCACCGGACGCCTGATTCCAACGTCCAGCGCCTGCACCAGTGGCAGTCAGGGCGTGGGTTACGCTTACGAGGCCATCAAGTTCGGGCGCCTGCCATTGATGCTCGCCGGAGGCGCGGAAGAGCTGTGCCCGACTGAAGCGATGGTGTTCGACGCGCTGTACGCCACCAGCCTGAAAAACGACGCGCCGCACACCAGCCCGCGCCCTTATGACAGTGGCCGCGACGGCCTGGTGATCGGCGAAGGTGGCGGCATGCTGGTGCTCGAGGAGCTGGAACACGCGCTCGCCCGTGGCGCGAACATCCATGCAGAGATCGTCGGTTTCGGCAGCAACGCCGACGGCGTACACACCACGCGCCCCGAGCAACTGACCATGCGCCGGGCGATGGAGCTGGCCCTGGAAGACGCGAATCTTTCACCGGACGCCATCGGCTACGTCAACGGACACGGCACCGCCACCGAGCAGGGCGACATTGCCGAAACGCTCGCCACCCAGAGCCTGTTCGGTTCGCGCATGCCCATCAGCTCGCAGAAAAGTTTTCTCGGCCACACGCTGGGAGCCTGCGGCGCCCTCGAGTCCTGGTTCAGCATCGAGATGATGAACCGCGACCGCTACATCCACACCCTCAACCTGGACGACGTCGACAGCCGCTGCGGCGAGCTGGATTACCTGCGCGGCGAACCCCGGCGCATGAGTCACGAGTTCGTGATGAACAACAATTTCGCTTTTGGCGGGGTCAACACGTCGTTGATTTTCCGTCGCTGGCCGTGATCGCTTTACCCACCCTTTGGAGAAATGGAATGCCCTCCCTGCTTCGCGCGTCACTGATCGTGCTGACCCTGTTATCCGTCGCAGCTTGTACCAGTAAACCGCTGGTTACCCCTGACCGCACCCTTCCAACGACACTGCATGCCGATCATGAACAAATGAAACAGGCGATCCTGACCACACTGGTCAAACGCAAATGGAGCGTGCAGCGGGTCGGTCCGGACCTCGTTCAGGCAGAGATCACCGTGCGCGGGCAGTACCACGCAGAAATCGATATCCCGTACACCGCCGATCACTACCAGATCAAATACCGCGACAGCCGAGAGCTCAGCTACAAAGACGGCAAGATCCACAAGAACTACAACCGCTGGGTGCGACTGCTGGACAAGGGCATCCTGCGCGAGTTGCGCGACGATCAGGCTGAAACCACCGCGAAGAACATGGCAAACGGCGTAACGCCCCAAGGCATTACCCAAGCCGCGCAGTAATTGTTGTCCACCTCAAGGAGCGAAACCATGAAGCTGAAAATGTTGGCCGCCACGGCCGCAATCGTTTTGGGCACCCTGCCGGGCATCAGCCAGGCGCGTGATACCGCGCTGTATTTGCCGTTCGACAAGGTCGTTGCGCAGATGCTTCAGGAGAAGAAGCTCGATGGCTCGGTGAAGTTCTACCTGGCGGGCGTACAGCCCAAGGGCAAGGTGACCGTGCTGTCGCCGAACGCTGCGACCAACAAGAAAACCAACGCCTTCAACAAGACCGATACCGAAGCGTGCGAGTGGGTACTGCAGTCGGCGATCCTGCAGTTGAATGAGGCTGCCAAAGGTGCGGGTGCCAACGCAGTGGTCAACATCGCCAGCTACTACAAAAAGATCGAGCGCAAGGACCCGGCCACTTACGAGTGCCATGCGGGCGCGTTGATGGCCGGCGTCGCGCTGAAGGGCGATCTGGCGAAGGTTCAGTGATTTTCCGATCCTGATTACCCTATAAGCACACGCTTGCCTGCGATTGAGTCCTCACATCCAACCTCGTGGATGTCTGACACAACGCAATCGTGGGCAAGCGTGCTCATGCAGAAGGTTGCGTCATCATCCCGCCTTGCGCGTCACCAATTCGACAAACGCCTTCGCCATCGGCGATTTCTGGTCCTTGCGCTGCACCAGCCACACCGCCGACGTCGCTTCGGGATCAAGCAACGTTCGATACACCACACCATCGATCCGCATCCGTTGGTACGACGCGGGCAGCACTGTCACACCCAATCCCGCCGCCACCAGGCCGATGATGGTTATGGCCTCGCCTGCCTCCTGAGTGAACATCGGGCTGAATCCCGCCTCCCGGGCCAGATCCAACAGTTGCGCGTATAACCCGCTGCCATAGGTCCGGGGAAAGAACACGAAAGGCTCCGTCGCCAGGTCTTTGAGGTACATGCCCTGTTCGCTGCCCGCCGCCAGAGGGTGATCGGAACGGAAGACCGCCACCAGCGGTTCGCGCAACAGCTCCACCGCCACCAAAGAATCCGGTAACGGCAAGGGTCGCATGATGCCGACCTGCATCGACTCTTCCTCAAGCCGCTCGGCAACTTCTTTGCTGCTCATTTCCTGCAACGCCAAATGGACTGCAGGGTAACGTTGCCGAAAGGCAAAGATCGCCTGAGGGATGCTGGAGGTGAATGGGGCGGACGCGGTGAACCCGATCTTCAATTCCCCCAATTCCCCCAACTGCGCACGTCGCGCCACATCAGAGGCCTTTTCGACCTGCGCCAGTACCAGGCGCGCTTCGTCGAGGAACAGTCTGCCCGCCTCACTGAGTTCCACTCGTCGGTTGGTTCGCTCGAACAGGCGCGCGCCCAGCTCCTGCTCCAGCGCTTGAATCTGCTGGCTCAGCGGCGGTTGCGAGATGCCGAGCACCTCGGCGGCGCGTCCAAAATGCAGCTCTTCGGCAACGGCGATGAAGTAACGCAGGTGACGTAGTTCCATGACAATCCTATTAGGTCGTCAAACCTATCAAACAGGTCGAACAATATATTGGAAAGAATGGTTAGCCAGCGATATTCTTTTTTACATCGCCGCCCGCTTCTCCCAGAGGTCCATCGTGAATACTGCTGCACCCCCCGCCGCGTCCGAGTCTGAAATGATCGAAGCCGCTATCCCGCTGGGCGATACCTACATCGAAAAAGACACGCCTGCGTTCATTCGCACCGTCCTCGCTCTGTTCTCCGGCGGCTTCGCCACGTTTGCCCTGCTCTATTGCGTGCAACCGATGATGCCGGTGCTGTCCCGGGAGTTTTCGATCAACGCGGCCCAGAGCAGCCTGATTTTGTCGGTGTCCACCGCCATGCTCGCCATCGGCCTGTTGATCACGGGGCCGATTTCTGACCGTCTGGGCCGTAAACCGGTGATGGTCTTCGCGCTGTTCTCAGCCGCCTTTTTCACCATCGCAAGCGCCCTGATGCCGACGTGGGAAGGCGTGCTGGTGACTCGCGCGCTGGTCGGGCTTTCGTTGAGCGGCCTGGCAGCGGTAGGCATGACATACCTCAGTGAAGAGATTCATCCGCAGAACATTGGCTTGGCCATGGGGCTGTACATTGGCGGCAACGCCATTGGCGGCATGAGCGGGCGGCTGATCACAGGCGTGCTGAGCGACTTCGTCAGTTGGCACACCTCGCTGTTGATCATGGGATTGATCGCCCTCGGCGCTGCCGGTCTGTTCTGGAAGTTTCTACCGCCCTCGCGCAACTTCCGGCCCAATGCGCTGAACGCCCGTAACCTGCTGGAAGGCTTCGTCCTGCAGTTCCGCGATGCAGGGTTGCCGCTGCTGTTCCTCGAAGGCTTCCTGCTGATGGGCGCCTTCGTCACCCTGTTCAACTACATCGGCTATCGCCTGCTGGCCGATCCTTACAACCTGAGCCAGGCGGTGGTCGGCCTGTTCTCGGTCGTGTATCTGTCGGGGATCTACAGCTCGGCAAAAATCGGCGCACTGGCGGACAGGCTCGGACGCCGAAACGTGCTGTGGGCCGTGATCGTGCTCATGCTGGTGGGTCTGGCCCTGACCCTGTTCACCCCGCTGGCCGTCGTGGTCATTGGCGTGCTGATGTTCACCTTTGGCTTCTTCGGTGCTCACTCGGTCGCCAGCAGCTGGATCGGCCGCCGCGCGATCAAAGCCAAGGGGCAGGCGTCCTCGCTGTACCTGTTCAGCTACTACGCCGGCTCAAGCGTCGCGGGCACCGGCGGTGGCGTGTTCTGGCATTACGCCGGCTGGAACGGCATCGGCGTGTTCATCGGTTTGGTCTTGCTCGCGGCGTTGGGCGTGGCGCTGAAACTTGCCAAGGTGCAGCCCTTGGCGGTGAATGTGCAGGTCTAGGCACGTCCTCGTTACTCAATTAACGCCCCAGGCCACCCGAGCGTGCAGCTGATTTTCCTGCCTGTCCAATGTGAGGCTTTGCATGTGTGCGCCCTCACGCTCGCCCTGAATCAGCCAGCTGAGTAGCGCGCCTGCTTCGCCACTGACGACCACGCGCAGGCTTGCCGAATCCCTGTTCAGCTCCAATAACTCAAGACCCGCGGCTGTTGCGCTGTCGCTTATCCGGCTGGCCCAGGGCTGACCCACGCTGGATCGGCGCGTGGGTTTGGCGTGCCGCATTTCCGACACTAACGACAGACGCTGCTGATAGCTGCGCTCTGCGCGTTCAAGGCGTTGTTTGGTTGGCTGCCAGACGCCGCTGATCATACCGACCGATAGCAGAAACATTGCAAGCACGATGAGCGTCAGTTGGTCGCGCCGCCCAAATTGCTGCCAGCGTCCCGTGAACGCCGCGAACCATTGCGATCGAGGTTTCATTTGGCTCCGCCCTGCAGGGTCAATAATGCTTTCACACCATCACGGCTCTTGCTGGCGCCTTCCAACCGGACCGGTAGCCCGCTCTGCACGCCGCGCTCCTGTAGCCGCTCCAACGCGTCGAAACTGCCGGCATTCAGCGATAACGTCCAACCCTCAGTCGCGCTGAATTCCGCTCGCTGCACCTGCACACCGCTGCCCCCCACAACCTGCTCCGCCACCTGCAAAAGCGCGCTCATCGGCCCCCGCTCTTCTGCGGCATTACCCTGCAACGCTTTGAGCTGCGCCGACAGATCGACGACGCGGGTCTGGTCTGGATAAAGACTGTGAAAACGCTGTAGGCTTTGCTCATACAGTTGCCCGGCCAATGACTCAAGATGCTGAGCACGCGCAAGACTGAAGCCCCACGACAGCAGAAATACCCCCATCATCGTCAGCAGCAATGGGCCCCAGAGCCAACCCTGACGCGTGGGACGAAATTCACCCTGCATCAGATTGATCGAATCTCGGTTGCTGGCGCTGAGCAATGCGCTTAACCCCGGACAATCGTCAGAGCGCTCATCCCTCCAACGGATATCAATGGGCAGGCGATGACGCATGACGTCGAGCGCCTGCTCCGACAACGCGAGTCGACCCTCGATTGATCCGCCCAACATCCACCGACCGCCCCACCAGACCCCATAGGGCCGATCCGTGGGCAGCCTGTCGGCATCGACCCAAACGTCAATCACCTGAATGCCAGCGCGCTGAAACGCATCCAGAATGCCGAGCAGCGTCGTCTTGCTGATGATCAACAGTGGAAACCGACGCTCCCGATCCGGCTTTCCAATGGCAAGATGCAGTTGGTCCAGGTCCTCGCTGAGCTGTTCCTCCACGGCATAGGCGAGCACCTGAGCGCGGGGCGTGCGCCGTCCAGGCCAGGGCTCGCTTCGCAGCCAGCTGCAGAGCTCCATGGGCAGGATCAATTGAACGCCAACCCCTGAAAGCGCGTTTCCGGCTTCGGACAAAGGGCAGGAACGCTCAGAGCCATCATCGCTCCAGTACCTTACAGGGCAAATCCCATCGAGGTCATTGAAGCCTTCAGGAGTGAGGTAAAGCCAGGTACTCATGGTTGAAAATGCTCGGCAGACGCTACTAAACGACGTCGAATGACGCGCGTTCGATTCGTGTTGCGCACCCGCTCAACATCGCTGATCAACCGCAACTGGGTGTCGGCGATGCGCACATGCACTGAAACGCGAAACCATCGGCTACTCACGCTCAGACCATGAGTCGACACCCCCAGCCCTAGCACTCCAGGGGCGCGGGTGAATGACTCGATATCAGCATAACCTCGCGGCGCGCGCTGGCTGACCAGCCCTCTGGCAGCGGAAAGCGTCATACCTTCCAGGCTGGCCATAACGGGCGCCGATACAGTATTGACGTTAAGCATCGCGTCGCGCGGCAGCACAACAACCCACGGCAGCAGTCGTTGCAGATCGTCTTTTTTCAGCTGAGGCATTCGCTGAAGCTGCGCCGCATCGGTGAGCGTGAAGTCGTTCAGCCGCCGCAGATCGAAAGCTGGAATATCCAGCGCGCTCAATAGACGAACCCAGCGCTGCAGCGTGACGTCGTCTACACCACCGGTCCCGACCAGTCGCGTCAGATTGAAGCGTCCTGCCAGGTCCTCGATCTCCAATCGGACATCCAGATCCGGTAGTTGAAAAGCCTGTGCCTTGAGTGCCCAGTCCTGCCCGAGGTGAATGGTCGTAGCCTCTCTGATATCGGATGCAAGCAAGAGCTGCGATGCGTAGCTTTCTGCTGTCAGCGCGGCCTGACGTAATTGCTGCTGATGAAGCTGCTGGGCGGTTCCTTGCACCGTCATCCGGTGGCTACGCATCAAACCTGCAACCACAAACAATGCCAGGCTGGTGACCAGCAGGACACTGATGAGTGCGACTCCGCGCTGGCAAGAATGGGTCATGCCCCCTCCGCCAGCGCAATGACACGACGGATTTGCCCGAATGCACCGCAGGACAGGGTCATTTCCAGCGCGCGCGGTCGGCCTGATTCCCGCGCACTGCCCTCATCACTACGCCAGCCGTGCCTGTCGTCATACAGACGCCAGTCAAGGCCGCGAACATCCTCCAATAACCGCTGCTTTTGGACTAAGGGCAGATCCGGACTGCGGCTGTAGCGCCAGAGACGCCCCTGCTCAATCACGTAACTGACTTCCTGTCGCTCGCCGCGCGCATGCCCCAACGGATTGCGCCAGTTACCGCGGCTCAGATTCAACACACCTTGGCGTATCAACACCGCCTGACCTGCAGAGGCCGGAACAATCTGCAATACATCGCGTTCGATCACCGCGACCGCGCGACGCAATGCACGCAGGCTTTGCTCCTCTTGGCGCAGTTGATCCTGCACCCGGAAAACACTCTCGAACAGGTGCCAGCTGGCGAGCCCGATCAGTGAAAAAATCGCCAGGCTGACAATCAGCTCCAACAGGGTGAAACCACGCTGTCGGATCATGGAAGCGCAGCCTCAGGCATTGGAGCGATCCAGCCCACCGTTCGATAAACGACTGGGCTATTGGCGCCGTGGCTCACCTCGATCTCGATACTGAGCCAACGGTCATCGCGACCACGCTTGACGTGCTGCTCCAGCGCCCAGGATTCGCCCGCAAAGCTCCGCGTAATGCGTTGTTGGCCCGGGCTTGGCAACCGCAAACGAAGCTCGGTCAAATGATTGTCGGCCAGCCAGCTGGCAAACAGGCGCTCGCGCAATCCGGCATGCTGACTCAGTACAAACTGACAAGCCGAAAGCACGGCAGCGGATAGCAGAGCGAACACTGCCAACGCGACCATCACCTCCAGCAGCGTGAACCCGCGCTCAGTGCCCATCGATCACCGGATCGTTCACACCGTCACTGGATACGGCTAGCAAGGGGCCTTCTGCAGTTTCAAAGTAGAGCGCAAACGCGCTTGTTTCATCGCTGCTCAGAATCAACAACTGTGGCTCATCGGCACGATGAGACAGCTGCAAAGCCTGCCCTTCCAACTCCAGACGAAACGACATGCCCTCCCCCACTGGATGAGCGCTGCGTTGAAACCACTGGCCCTCTTTCCACTCCATCAGTCGGTAGCCGTCATCATCGAAACGCACGCCATATTCCGCTCCGTCAGACACGGCCTTGACGCGCAGTTGCGTAATCATCGTCACCAGCTCATGGGCATACTGGCGCGCTTTCTGAGCGGGGCCTGCGCGCAATCCGACGGTCGCCAGACCCAGCAGCACACCGATCAGCACCATGACCGTCAAGATTTCCAACAGGGTGAAACCACGACAACGTCCAGGCATCACTCGGCAGTCCTGTCACCGATGTCGGCGGCAAAGTCGTCACCACCCGCCACGCCATCTGCGCCGTAGGAGTACAAATCAAACGCTGCGCCAGCAGCGCCCGGACTCAGATACTGGTAAGGCGTGCCCCATGGATCGGAAGGAAGGCTCTTCAGATACCCCCGAGGATTCCAGTGCTTCGCGGCAGGCGTACCCGAAGGGCGTATAACCAGAGCCTCAAGTCCCTGTTGGGTTGACGGGTAGCTGAAATTGTCGAGCCGGTACATCTCCAGTGCCGTGCTCAATGCCTGAATATCTGTGTGCGCCGCAGTGACCTTGGCCTGGTCCGGGCGACTCATGAATTGCGGAATCACCAGCGCGCCCAAGACCCCGATGATCACGACCACGACCATGATTTCGATGAGGGTAAATCCGTATTGCCGACGTTGTTGCGGGATTGCCATAAGCTCAATTCACCAGTTGGTTGAGGTTTAGGATCGGCATCAGAATGGCCATGACGATCAGGAGTACCACGCCGCCCATCAGTACCAGCATCGCCGGTTCGAACAGGCTGACCATTAGCGCAATGCTGGCGGCCAGAGTCTTTTCCTGCTGTTGCGCGGCACGTTCAAGCATGCGGTCGAGCTCACCCGCACGCTCGCCGCTCGCGATCATGTGCAGCATCAAGGGGGGAATGTCTCCGCCGTGCTCAAGGCTACGGGTCAAGGTCTGTCCTTCGCGTACACGGCGCGCGACATCCTGCATTCGTTTGCGAATCGACTGATTGCCGATGACTGCCGCCGAGATGTGCAGCGCATCCACCAGCGGCACGGCACTTTTGCCAAGAATGGCCAGGGTGCTCGCGAAACGCGCCGCATCCGTGGCTCGAAGCACCTTTCCCAGAACCGGGATGCACAACAATCCATCATGAAAGCGCCCGCGCAGAGCAGGGCGCCGTAGAGCCCAATAACCCACGCCCATCAATGCCATGAGAATGACCAAAAGCAGCAGACCGTAGCGACGCAGCCCGGAACTCAGCGCAATCAGCCCCTCAGTCAACGCAGGCAGGGGCTGACCGCTGTCGATGAACACCTTGACTACATCCGGCACCACAAACCCCAACAGAAAGCTGACAATGGCCAGCGACGCGCAAAACAGGATCATCGGATAAACGAGGGCAAGCTGAATTTTCTGCCTCGACTGCTGCCGCCCTTCGGTGTACTCCGCCAGTTGCTCAAGAACGACCCCCAGGTGGCCGGAGCGCTCACCTGCAGCAATGGTTGCGCAGAACAGTGCCGGAAAGGCGCGAGGGAATGCGGACAGCGCCGACGCCAGATCGTGACCTTCACTGATTCGGGTCGCGACCGCCGTTACCAAATGGCTGACACGAGGCTTTTCACTTTGTGCTGCGACGACCTGTAATGCCTCCTCCAGTGGCAGCCCCGCCTGAATCAGAGTCGACAGCTGCAGGGTTAGCAGGGTCAACTCGCCCGATCTTAACCAGCGTCCTCTCTGCCCTCCCGCCCAACCGATGGACAGACTGATCGACGGTTTGACGTCGATCGGTAACAGCCCTCGCTCGCGAAGCCGCTGACGAGCATGACGCGCGCTTTGAGCCTGTTCCTGACCACGATGGCGGCGACCGGAGGCATCCTGAGCCTGATAATCGAACCATGCCATTTCCTAGTTCTCCTGGCTCACACGCAGCAATTCGTCGAGGCTGGTCCGCCCCTCCATAACCAGTCGACGACCGTCGTGAAACAGACTGCGGGAACAGGTTCGGGCTTCCTGGGTCAGTTCAGGCTCACTTGCCGCGTTGTGAATCAGCTCTGCCAGCCGAGGCGTGACCGTAATCAACTCGTAGATGCCGATGCGTCCACGGTAACCCCGCTGGCAATGCTCACACCCCGTCGCCCTGAACAGCTCATGGCGTTTGCCGACGTCCAGACCCAGCCGCTCGACCGCCTTTTCGTCAGCAATCCAGGGCGTCTTGCAGTGCTCACACAACATTCGTACCAGACGTTGCGCCAACACACCCAAAAGTGAAGACGCGAGCAGATAGGCATCCACGCCCATATCCAGCAAACGGGTAACCGCGCCCACGGCGCTATTGGTGTGCAAGGTTGATAGCACCAGATGCCCGGTCAACGACGCCTGCACCGCAATATCCGAGGTTTCGCGATCACGGATCTCGCCAACCATCACAACGTCCGGATCCTGTCGCAGGATGGCCCGCAGGCCACGGGCAAACGTCATCTGGACCTTGGGATTGACCGGCGTCTGGCCGATGCCCGGCAGGTGGTATTCGATAGGGTCCTCGACCGTCAAAATGTTCCGCGTCTGATCATTGAGGTAGGTCAGCGCGGCATACAGACTGGTGGTCTTGCCGGAACCGGTTGGCCCGGTGACCAGAAAAATTCCGTGGGGCCTGCCCAGCAAATGTTCAAACTGCTCCAGCGTATCGTCAGGCATGCCCAGTTGCCGCAGGTCCAGTGCGCCCTTTCGCTTGTCCAGCAAGCGCAGCACCACCCGTTCTCCGTGGGCAGAGGGCAACGTGGAAACGCGCACGTCGACTTCATGCCCAGCCAGGCGCAACGCCATCCGACCATCCTGAGGGACGCGCTTTTCAGCGATATCCAGTCGCGACATCACCTTGATCCGAGAAACCAGTAGATTCGCCAGTTCCCGACGGGGTTTGAGCACTTCGCGCAACTGGCCGTCGACGCGAATGCGAACGGAAACACTGTGTTCGAACGTTTCAAGGTGCACATCCGAGGCTTTTTCACGCACAGCCTGGCTGAGCAACGCATTGATCAGCCGAATAATCGGAGCATCCCCCTCCTGCTCCAGCAGGTCGGCGGTTTGCGGCAATTGCTCGGCGACTTCCAGCAAATCGAGCTCGTCATCCAGCCCTTGCGCAACGTCCTCAGCCGCGCGTTGCCCATCGCTGTAGGCACTCGCCAGCTGCGCAGCGAAGTGCGGTTCATCGAGCATTTGCCAGGCAATATCACTGCCGCCGAACCGCCGCTGAACCTCCGAGAGTGCGGTAAACGGTGTGTCGGCACGCAACAACACCCTGGGACCGCTTTCGAGTTTTTCACACATCACGCCAAAACGCCGGGCGAAACCGAAGGGCAGCAACTGGGTCATGGCTTGCGCCCACGGCTCTGATGCAGATCGGTTTCGGCTGCCTCCGTTTCCCTGTCGAACAGCTGTCGGGCTTCGCCAGGTAGCAGCAACGAATTGCCGTTTCCCGGCCCGCTGAGGTTTCGCAACGACCGGTAGCGATCTGCCGTCACCTCAGCCAGCTCGTCTTTGCCACGCACAATGGTCGGGCGCAAAAAGATCATCAGATTGGTCTTTTCGCGAGTGTCGCTGCTCCAGCGAAACAAGGCGCCCAGCCAGGGGATGTTCTTGAGCAGCGGGACGCCGCTCTGGCGAGTTCGAACGCTGTCCTTGATCAGCCCCCCAATCACGATGATCTGGCCGTCGTCCGCGAGAATCGTGCTTTTGAGCGCTCGCTTGTTGGTGATCAGATCGTTCAGTCCCTCTACCGAGCTGGCGATCTCGGAGTTTTCCTGTTCGACTTCCAGACGCAGTGTCTCCCCGTCATTGATGTGCGGACGGATCTTCAGCTTGATGCCGATATCCTGACGGGTGACCGTGGTGTAAGGGTTTTCCGAGCCGCTGCCGGGGGTCTGATACGAACCGCTCTTGAACGGTACATTCTGCCCCACGAGGATTTCCGCCTCCTGGTTGTCGAGCGTCAACAGGCTCGGGGTAGAAAGCACATTGTTACGCGTGTCGCTAGCCAAAGCGTTGATCAGCACACCGAAGCGATCATTGCCTACGCGCAGTACCGCACCGTCGGGCAATTTGACGTCGCCCGCCGCCATTGCGGGAAAACTGATACCGGCTCCGGGAAAGTTGATAGCACCCAGGACACCGCCCGTCTGAGCCCCCCATTGCACGCCAAGCGCATTGGCAATGTCGCCGGAAACCTCAACGATGGCGGCGTGAATCAACACTTGGGAGCGCGGCTGGTCTAGCTGCTGTACCACGTGCTCCAGCGTTCGCAACTGCGCCGGCTCAGCAATAAGGACCAAGGCATTCTGGCTATCGTCGGACTTGACCATCGCCTTCTGTGCCGACGCGGCTCCTTTCTCGGCATTCTCGCCAAGCCCTGCCCCCATGGCATCGAGTACCTCCGCCAGTTGACGGGCATCACTGTGACGCAGTCGAATGACGCGTGAGTGCTCTGCGCGGGTCGAAGCCGGCGTGTCCAGATCCTTTGCCAGCGCGGCAAGGCGCCGGCGTGTCAATGGATTACCAACCAGCACCAGACGATTATTGCGAGTGTCGGCAATCACAAGTCCTCCGGCGTCGATGCCCTGCTTGCCCAGAGACTGTTCAAGCACCTTGGCCAGTTGCTCGGCCAGCCCGTGTCGTAAGGGAACGACCGAATGACCGCTCTTCTGTCCGGAATCCAGTTGAGCGACGATGCCGCCGATCCGATGCACATTGTTCGCCGTATCAGTGAGCACCAGCGCGTTGCTCGATGCTGACGGCCCTATATAGCCGTTCGCCGAGACCAGGGGGCGCAGCAGAGTGGAAAGATCGGCCGCGGTGCTGTTGCTCAACGCGATGACTTCAGTGACGAACTGGCCACTGCGGGCAGTGCGGCTGTCGGTCTGGCCGGCCCGCGTCTTCGCCTCTGCCACCGGCGCGATCAGGATACGTTCGCCCTCATCGATCACCGTGAAGTTATGGGAGTCGAGTACCGAATAGAAAAGCCGGCGCACGCCTTCGCGATCCATAGACTGATCCGACATGACCGTGATCCGCCCTTGAACGCGAGGGTCAAGAACAACGGTTGCGCCCAGGATCGAGGACATTTCACGGACCACGTCCCGCACGTCGGCGTCGTTCATTGCCAACTGCCATCGAGGCTCGTCGTCTGCAGCTCCCGTAGCGCTGTAGAAAGTCAGAACCAGCAAAACGATGCAGACAGCCTGTTTGCACCCACCCACCATGGCAACCATGTTCATGTTCAATCCTGAAGCTTGGCGGCATTGGGCCGCAGATGAGAGTGCACCATAGGCGTGACAGCAGTCGCAGTGCGCAGTACCGGCTGAGCCGACACCACCAGAGGCAGAACCTCCTCACGACCGTTACGCCATAAGAAAACCCGACCGGCGTCGATGCGTAGCACCACGCTGCCACTTGGCAGGCGCTCCCCTTCCCTATAACTCCTTTGGCTACCGCCCACCGTCAGCAGCGCTCTGGACTGCTTGCCCGAAGAAACCACGGTGCCACGCAATACGGCCGGTTCCTGACTGCGCGGGGCTGCCTCCTGAGTCTTGAAACCAAGCACCGTGAGCAACGCGCTGTTGTCTGGCGTGGGTAATGCCTCGAGGGGACGAGCGACAGGAGGGAATGCCGTGACGGCGTGCAGCCTCTGGCGATAGCTCCGCTCGGCCCAAAGCAAATGGGCGCCATAGCCCAGCACTGCGGCCATAACGAGGACGGCGAATCCGTGATGCCTGCTGATCAATGCCACATTCGCTTAATGATCGAATGGCCTGAAAGCTGATGTTTGATGACCGCCGCTACGTGCAACGTGATCAAAGCCGCGAGCGCGACACAACTCCAGGTATGGATCTGAGTGAACCATTCGCGCAGCCAGACGTGTGTCAAAACAGGGCCGAATTGAGCAAAGCCGAACACGTCGGCACCGTGTTGCATCATCAAGACGCCGCTGATCAACACCACCGTGGTCAAGGTATAAATGGCGCGATGCGTGAGACGGGCAGCCACCTGCTGAAGTGTCCATGAAGCATTAATACTTGTCGCAGAACGCGAAGCGGCCACATAAAGACGCAACATGAAAAACGGAATGAACACGGTTGTCAGCGACACATTGAAACTTGCCATACCGTCTTTTATTTCAGCGGGAAGTTCTAAAAAACTCAACAAGCTCCCCGTCACCAACGCCCACAAAATAACAACTGCAGAGAGCCAGTGAAGACCTATCTGCACGCGCGAATAAGATCCAGGCAAGTGCATATCAAATCCAGTCGTTAAGAGCTTTGAGCAGCGCAATGGAGCCGCTCAAAGCTTGAAGGTTACTTACTTGAGTATCCAGGCGTCTTGCCAGTCAGAACCGGTACCCGGCGTGTAATGATGAACATTCTGCGTGCACCAGCCAGCGGCCGGGAACGGTTTACACTCGTAAACGTTGCCGTCAGCAGGCTGAAGCACGGTTGTTCCGGCCACGTAGGTTTCAATGCCTTCCGGATAGACCGCATCGTAGTCCTGACCGCCGCCCTCGCCTTTGAGCTCCAGAACTTCCAGCGCCTGGCGCGTCGTACGACCGTCCGGCGTCACGCCGATCAATTTCAATTGATGGCTGCCCGGATTGCTCAGGAGTGCAATGTCCAGAGTTGCGTTGCCCGCCTGGACGAGGGATGTGCTCGATCCCACAGCCTTGTTGGCTGAATCGAATACCGTGGCCTGGATATTCATCGTGCGGTTGCTGGTCACGGTCACCGGCAGTGTCGCCCGCCCCTTTACTAGTTCAAGGTTTTTGTCGAAAGACTGAATGTTCAATTCGGCTTGAGCATCTTCCACCAATTCCATTTGCAGTTCGTAGCGATTGACCCCGCTTTCCTGCTTGGCATACAGATTGTTAGTGCCCCTGACGGGTTGAATCGTGCCATCTTCGCCACGTACGCCGGCACGCACGAGCGTATTGGCGGCGTTAAGTTGCTCAGCGAGCATGAACGACCAGTTTTCCGGTTTACCTTCCTCAGCAGTGGCGATAATCAATTGAGCGCTGAATTCCGAACTTTCTCCATCATTGGTCAGCGCTCTCGCAGTCACCTTGTCGCCGGTCAGCAGCCCATTGCGCGGCGTGATGTTACCCACAGGCCTCCAGCCATCCGGCGCCTCGGCTTCGGCAACGATGTTCACATCCACCACATCATGGAAAGCACCCGGCGTATCATCGACGGTCCAGATCCCTAGCAGGACATGGTGCCCTTCGCGGTCGCCTGGAATCTGGCAGGCATGCTTCTCCCGTGCAGGTCCTTCGCTGCCCTGGGGCTGGTCGGTCGGCAACTTTCCGCCGGCGTCGACCACGCAGAACGGGGTGAGATCAAAGGACTCACGGGTCAACGGCGCGTTGGGATTCCACCCGCTGCGGGTAATGAAATATTGATACTTCGTCGCGGGATGCGTTGCCTTGTAGTACCAGTCGAAGTTAACGGTCCTGTCTTTGATTTCGGTTTTGTGCCAGCGGTTGGCGGACTGGATATCGAGCGCAGAAAATTGAGACAGGGCCCCACTGGCGATCTTGCCATCCGGAACACCGGCTTCCGGGAACCCCTTTGCGGTCTCCCCCACACTTTGTGGTTCGTATTGAGCGGCGCCGCACTCTGTATTCAAACCCTTCTGACAAGCAAATGCCCGAGAAGGTGGATCATTAAGGTAGCCATGGGCGGCTGCAAATTGCGGAGACAGTAGCACCGCAAGTAGGGCGAGGGAGGATACCCGTGGTGATACGGCGGTCAGTGTCGACATCATTTTCTCATCCCGTGTAATTTTTAAACTATTCTTCCATGTAACGACAGCCTCGCTGATACTCCGCAGATCGACCAAAAACGTAGTTCGCGACGAATCAAAACACCGCTTGAGCTTAGTTATACTCATTCGAATTGAAATTAGCGTCTTCGGTAAACCAATAAGCGAGATCAAAAATTCTACGGACTATAAAATATTTAGATGTAGGAAACCGCCTCAGATACATGAAGAAACCTCTCTTATTTGTTACAGATGGAAGTCATTCAAACCTCAGCGTTATCTTCATAATCGCATGAGCAAAAAAAACGCCCGGCATCGACCGGGCGTTTTCGTATAGGCGTATCCGCGCTTACTGGTGGTACTTCGCTGACATCTCGTGCACCGCTTCGATGAAAGCCCCCGCATTGGCCGGGTCGACTTCCGGCGTGATGCCATGGCCAAGGTTGAAGACGTGGCCGGTGCCGCTGCCGTAGCTGGCGAGGATGTTCGACACTTCCTGGCGGATGGCCTGCGGATTTGCGTAAAGGACGGTCGGGTCCATGTTGCCTTGCAGCGCCACCTTGCTGCCGACACGACGGCGGGCTTCGCCGATGTCGCAGGTCCAGTCCAGGCCCAGCGCGTCGGCACCTGCGTCGGCGATGCTCTCCAGCCACAGGCCGCCGCCTTTGGTGAACAGGATGACCGGCACTTTACGACCGTCATGTTCGCGAATCAGGCCGCTGACAATCTTGCGCATGTAGGCCAGAGAAAACTCCTGATACGCAGCAGCAGAGAGGCTACCGCCCCAGCTGTCGAAGATCTGCACGGCTTGCGCGCCCGCCAGGATCTGACCATTGAGGTACGCGGTCACCGACTGCGCCAGCTTGTCCAGCAGCAGGTGCATGGCTTGAGGGTTGTCGTAGAGCATCGCTTTGGATTTGCGGAAATCCTTGGACGAGCCACCTTCGACCATGTACGTCGCCAGGGTCCATGGGCTGCCGGAGAAGCCGATCAGCGGCACGCGCCCGTTAAGCTCGCGACGAATCGTGCTGACGGCGTCCATCACATAGCCCAGGTCTTTCTGGGCATCCGGGATTGGCAACGCTTCGATGTCGGCCAGGGTGCTGACGGTTTTCTTGAAACGCGGGCCTTCGCCGGTTTCGAAATACAGGCCCAGGCCCATGGCGTCAGGCACGGTGAGGATGTCGGAGAACAGGATCGCCGCATCCAGCGGATAGCGTTCCAGCGGCTGCAACGTGACTTCGCAAGCGAACGCCGGATTCATGCACAGGCTCATGAAATCGCCGGCCTTGGCGCGGCTGGCGCGGTATTCCGGCAGATAACGACCCGCCTGACGCATCATCCAAACCGGCGTGACGTCAACGGGTTGCTTGAGCAGGGCGCGAAGGAAACGGTCGTTCTTGAGGGCAGTCATGGCGGCATCCGCAAAAAAAGTGCGGGCATTTTCTCAGACACAGACGTAAAAGGCACGGTAAGTACCGCGCCTTTTGTCTATGGGGGCGATTTGTCGCATCAACCCGCAGCGGCTTCAGACGCCGGCTGAGCTGGCGAACTGTCCTTCAGTGCCTGTTCAAACGCATAGGCAAAGGACAGCAGAGACGCCTCACTCCAGGCGGTGCCGAAGAAGTACAGGCCCGTAGGATCGCCATCTTCGTCAAAACCTGATGGCACGGTAATTCCTGGGTAGCCCGCGCGCGCGCCGTAGGATTTGAGCACGCCACTCGACAGGTCCAGCAGCGCGTCCAGCGAGTGGTTGCGCAACGCATTGTCGATGGCCATCCGATTATTGTTTTTGAGCGCACTGGTCATTCTGAAATAACTGGTCTGTGAAAAGCTTTGCTGTTGAGCCTGTTCCAGGTTGCCCTGACCGTAATTCTCCTCGCCCGGATTGCTGGCGTTGAACGCGATGATGTCCGACAGCGTGCTGACCGGCAGGCCGGATCGGGTCTGAAGGTAGACCGCCAGTTCGCGCTTGAAATCCAGTTGCAGCAGCGGCCAGGTAAAGGCGCCCTCGGCCGGATTGGCCAGCAGGACGGGCACCAGCGTGGCGCCCGCTGCCTTGAGGATCTTGCCGACCCGGATGAACTCGGGATCGGTCAGCATCGGAACACCCCCGAAACCGTAAAGGGGGTAACCCAGACGCGCACCTCTGAGTGAATCCCGATCCAGCAAGGCGTGATAGTCGACAGGCCCGTTCGGTACCTGATACGTGGCGGTGTCCCGAGCGTCCGTACCGCTCATCGCCGAGAGCAGGAGCGCGGCATCGGTGACCGTGCGCGCCATCGGTCCGGGTGTGTCCTGACGGCTGGAGATAGGAATGACGCCCGCCCGGCTCAAAAGGCCCACGGTCGGTCGAATCCCCACGACGCCATTTCTGAAGGCAGGGCAGATGATCGAACCGTTGGTTTCCGTGCCCACAGAAACAGGCACGAAACCCGCTGCTACAGCCGCAGCCGAGCCCGAGCTTGAGCCGCAGGTAGTGGCGTCGGGGTTATGGGGATTGCGCGTCTGCCCGCCGCGACCACTCCAGCCATGGGGAATGGTTCGGCCGCGAAAGTTAGACCATTCGCTCAAATTCGATTTGCCGAGAATGATCGCGCCGGACGCCCGTAAACGTTGCACCACGAATGCATCCTTTGATGCAGGCTGGCCAACCATTGCCAGTGAACCCGCAGACGTTTGCATCTTGTCCGCCGTGTCGAAGACATCTTTAACCAATACCGGCACGCCGTGAAGAGGTCCGAGGTCACGGCCTTCGGCGCGCTCCTTGTCCATGTGCGCGGCGATCGCCAGCGCATCCGGATTAACTTCAATGACAGCGTTGAGTCGCGGGCCTTTTTTGTTCAACGCTTCTATGCGTGCCAACAGTTGCCGGACCAGCGCGACAGACGTCAACTCGCCTGAGGACAAGCGCTGTTGCAATTGAACCGTTGATGCGAAATCGCTGGGGTCGGGGGCAATCAGCGATGCGAAGACCGGCCCGTCCAGCTCCGGCTCCAGCTCCGGCTCCTCATCGGCATGAACACAATTCAGGCCACCCATCACCAGGGCGAACAGCAGTGCAGTGGTTTTCATCCATCAAATCCCTTTCGTTGAAAACGCTCGTTAGTGAGCGAAAACCAGGGAGTTTAGAAAGATGCGAGGCGTCGGATAGCGGCGCGTTCAGCAACGGATGTCAGATGCGTAAGTACCCGCTGTGCGATACGTGAAAGCCGGCGTTTCCCCTGCAATGCTGCCACCCGCCTACCTGCCTACAAGTCCTGCCTGCCCGCGGGCAATCCCTGCTCCAGTGCATAAGCAAAGCTCAACAACCTCGCCTCGTCCCAAGCGGTGGACAGCCAATACAGGCCCAGCGGCATTCCTTTTTCGTTGGCCCCTACAGGCAAGGTTAAGCCTGGATATCCCGCGAGGGCACCTGAACCGTTGAAGGACCTGTCAGACCAATCGATGAGCGCATCCAACCCGTACTTTCCCATTAGCCCATCGATCAATTCGCGGTGAGTACGCTGAAGTTGTGTTGCCGCCTCGAAGTACAACTGCTGCTCGATATCCATCGACGATGAATTGATCAGGTTGTTCTGGTCATAGTTCTCAGCCCCGAGGTGCCGGGTATTGAACGCGACAATGTCATTCATAGAGCGCACATCCAGCCCGGGACGGGTTTGCAGGTAAGTGTTGAGTTCAGCGGCAAAATCCGCCTGAAGCAACTCCCACTCTGTGTATCTATTACTGGCAGGGACATCAATCGGGACCAGTATCGCGCCGATCCGGCGCAAGTGCTTTTTGATCGTTTCAAATGCAGGATCATCGTCCATGAATTGACCGTCCACCGTCTTCACCGGATAGCCCAGACGCTTACCTTGCAGGGCGTCCGCTCTAAGGTAGGGAAGATAGTCCACAGGATTATTGGGCACACCATAGGTAGCCTTGTCTCGCGCATCCTTGCCGCTCATGGCGGTCAGCATAAGGGCAGCATCGGTGACGGTCCGCGCCATCGGGCCGGGCGTGTCCTGGCGGCTGGAAATAGGGATCACACCTGCTCGGCTGAGCAAGCCGGTGGTGGGCCGCACGCCCACAACACCGTTCTTGCTGGCCGGGCAGATGATCGAGCCATGGGTTTCCGTCCCGATTGAAACTGGAGCAAATCCTGCGGCAACGCCGACTGCTGAACCCGAACTGGAACCGCAAACCTCACTGGCCAGATCATGGGGATTACGGGTCTGTCCGCCACGGCCGCTCCAACCGTTGGGAATATTGTCGCCCCGGAAAGCGGACCACTCGCTGAGGTTGGCTTTGCCCAGAATGATCGCGCCGGCCTCTCGAAGTTTGTTCACCACGAACGCATCGTACTGCGGTGCCGGGCCCACTAGCGCCGGTGAGCCCGCGGTCGTTTGCATCTTGTCTGCGGTATCGAAGTTGTCCTTAACCAATACCGGAATGCCGTGCAACGGACCGCGCGTTGCGTTCGCAGCGCGTTCTCGATCCAACTGCTCGGCGATGCCAAGGGCATCAGGATTGATTTCAATCACTGCATTGAGCTGCGGGCCCTTGTTGTTGAGGGCATCGATGCGCCGAAGCAGATGTGTCACCAGCTCTACAGAGGTCAGGCTGCCTGAGCTCATCAATGCCTGGAGCGCCACGCTGGACTGAAAGTCGACAGGCTGGCTTTCTATGACCGAGCCAAATACCGGGCCATCGAAGATGGCGGCAATCTGATCATCCGCGAATGCCCAGGGGGCACTGAAAAGGGAAAGGAATATCCCTGTTTTGAATACGTTCATTATCTACCGTCCTTGGTCGAAAGCGCTCGAATGTGAGCGACGTTTGCGAGCTTAGGCCAGGTAGACGAAACGGCATGTCAGAGGAATAAGCGTACTGCGCAGGAATTAGCTGAAGGCTTGCACGGGGCGCGCCGTCAAGCAGCGCACCCCGATGACACACGCGTCAGACGCCCAGGTAGTCCAGGATACCTTCAGCGGCATTGCGCCCTTCGAAGATTGCCGTGACCACCAGGTCGGAACCCCGGACCATGTCGCCGCCGGCGAAGATCTTCGGGTTGCTGGTCTGGTGCTTGAACTTGCCTTGCTCTGGCGCAACAACGCGGCCTTGGCTGTCAGTGTCGATGCTGAACTGCTCGAACCATGGCGCCGGGCTCGGACGGAAACCGAACGCGATGACCACGGCGTCGGCCGGGATGATCTCTTCGGAACCCGGAATCGGCTCAGGGCTGCGACGGCCACGGGCATCAGGCTCGCCCAGGCGGGTCTCGACGACCTTGACGCCTTCAACCTTGTCCTCGCCCACGATGGCGATCGGCTGACGGTTGTAGAGGAACTTCACGCCTTCTTCCTTGGCGTTTTTCACTTCCTTGCGCGAGCCCGGCATGTTTTCTTCGTCACGACGATAAGCGCAGGTGACCGACTTGGCGCCTTGACGGATCGACGTGCGGTTGCAGTCCATCGCGGTGTCACCACCGCCCAGCACGACCACTTTCTTGCCCTTCATATCGACGAAGTCTTCCGGCGACTTTTCAAAGCCCAGATTGCGGTTGACGTTGGCGATCAGGAAATCCAGCGCGTCGTGTACACCCGGCAAGTCTTCACCCGGGAAGCCACCCTTCATGTACGTGTACGTTCCCATGCCCATGAACACGGCGTCGTACTCTTCCAGCAACTGCTCGACGGTGATGTCTTTGCCGACTTCGGTATTGAGACGGAACTCGATACCCATGCCGGTGAAGACTTCGCGACGGTTGCTCAGCACGCTCTTCTCGAGCTTGAACTCCGGAATACCGAAGGTCAGCAGGCCGCCGATTTCCGGGTTCTTGTCGAAGACGACCGGGGTCACGCCACCCCGTACCAGCACGTCGGCACAGCCCAGACCTGCAGGGCCTGCACCAATGATGGCCACACGCTTGCCGGTCGGCACGACCCGGGACATGTCCGGACGCCAGCCCATGGCGAACGCGGTGTCGGTGATGTATTTCTCCACCGAACCGATGGTCACCGCGCCGAAGCCGTCGTTGAGGGTGCACGCACCTTCGCACAGACGGTCCTGCGGGCACACGCGGCCGCAGACTTCCGGCAGGGTGTTGGTCTGGTGCGACAGCTCGGCCGCCGCGAGGATGTTGCCCTCGGACACCAGCTTGAGCCAGTTGGGAATGAAGTTGTGCACCGGGCACTTCCATTCGCAATACGGGTTACCGCAACCCAGGCAGCGGTGGGCTTGATCAGCCGATTGCTGGGGCTTGAAGGGCTCGTAGATTTCAACGAACTCTTTCTTGCGTTGACGCAACAGTTTCTTCTTCGGATCTTTGCGCCCGACATCGATGAACTGGAAGTCGTTACTCAGACGTTCAGCCATGGTGTTAAAACTCCTGACTGCTGCTTCAAGCGCCAAGCTTGAAGCAGCAAGAAAATCATGTTCGCAGGCACTCGCGCGCTGCCGTTAGCTTGCGGCTTGAAGCGTGCCGCTGACAGCTGCCCTTATTGCGGATTTGCGCGGGTGCTGGACAACAAGGATTTCAGGTTTGCAGCCTTAGGCTTCACCAGCCAGAAGCGACGCAGGTAGTCGTCCAGGTTTTCCCAGAGATTACGGCCCCACTCACTGTCGGTTTCCGCCACGTACTCGGCCAGCACGCGCTCCAGATGGCTGCGATAGGCTTCCATCGCTTCGCCGCTGATGCGCTGAATTTCAACCAGTTCGTGGTTGACCCGGTCAACGAAGGTGTTGTCCTGATCCAGCACGTAGGCGAAACCACCGGTCATGCCTGAGCCGAAGTTGTAGCCGGTCTTGCCCAGTACGCAGACGAAGCCGCCCGTCATGTATTCGCAGCAGTGATCGCCAGTGCCTTCCACCACGGTGTGGGCGCCAGAGTTACGCACCGCGAAACGCTCGCCTGCGGTTCCGGCAGCAAAAAGCTTGCCGCCCGTGGCGCCGTACAGACAGGTGTTGCCGATGATGGCGCTGTCCTGGGTTTTGAACGGGCTGCCTTTTGGCGGCACGATCACCAGCTTGCCAGCGGTCATGCCTTTACCGACGTAGTCGTTGGCGTCGCCTTCCAGGTACATGTTCAGACCACCGGCGTTCCACACACCGAAGCTCTGACCCGCGGTGCCTTTGAAGCGGAAGGTCACCGGAGCGTCTTTCATGCCCTGGTTGCCGTGCAGCTTGGCGATTTCGCCGGAAATCCGCGCGCCGATGGAACGGTCGCAGTTGCAGATATCCAGTGCGTAGTCGCCGCCGGACTTGGACTCGATGGCCGACTTGGCCATCTCGACCATCTTCTCGGCCAGCAGGCCCTTGTCGAACGGCGGGTTGCGGTCGACCAGGCTGAACTGAGGCTTGTCGGCAGGAATGTGATCGCTGCCCAGCAAAGGCGTCAGGTCCAGATGCTGTTGCTTGGCGGTCTCGCCCGGCAGGATGTCCAGCAAGTCGGTACGGCCGATCAGTTGTTCCAGCGAACGCACGCCCAGCTTGGCCAGCCACTCGCGGGTTTCTTCAGCCACGTAGGTGAAGAAGTTGATCACCATGTCGACGGTGCCGATGTAGTGATCCTTGCGCAGCTTGTCGTTCTGGGTCGCCACGCCGGTCGCGCAGTTGTTCAGGTGGCAGATACGCAGATATTTGCAACCCAGCGCGATCATTGGCGCCGTGCCGAAGCCGAAGCTTTCAGCGCCGAGGATGGCTGCCTTGATCACGTCCAGACCGGTTTTCAGACCACCGTCGGTCTGTACCCGGACCTTGCCGCGCAAGTCGTTGCCGCGCAGAGTCTGGTGGGTTTCGGCCAGGCCGATTTCCCACGGAGCGCCCGCGTACTTGATCGACGACAGCGGCGATGCACCTGTACCGCCGTCGTAACCGGAGATGGTGATCAGGTCGGCATAAGCCTTGGCAACACCGGCAGCGATGGTGCCGACGCCCGCTTCTGCCACCAGTTTGACCGAGACCAGCGCCGACGGATTGACCTGTTTCAGGTCAAAAATCAGCTGCGACAAATCTTCGATGGAATAGATGTCGTGGTGCGGCGGAGGCGAAATCAGGGTCACGCCCGGCACTGCATAACGCAGCTTGGCGATCAGGCCGTTGACCTTGCCGCCTGGCAATTGACCGCCCTCGCCCGGCTTGGCGCCTTGAGCGACCTTGATCTGCAGCACATCGGCGTTGACCAGGTATTCAGGTGTCACACCGAAGCGGCCGGTTGCGATCTGCTTGATCTTGGAGCTGCGGATCGTGCCGTAGCGCGCCGGATCTTCGCCGCCCTCACCGGAGTTGGAGCGCGCCCCCAGACGGTTCATCGCTTCGGCCAGCGCTTCGTGAGCTTCAGGCGACAGCGCACCCAGCGAGATACCCGCCGAGTCGAATCGCTTGAGGATCGCTTCCAGCGGCTCGATGTCGTCAATCGACAACGGCGTCTCCAGCTCCTTGACCTTGAACAGGTCGCGGATCATCGACACCGGACGATTGTCCACCAGCGCGGTGTATTCCTTGAATTTGCTGTAGTCGCCCTGCTGCACGGCCGCTTGCAACGTCGCCACCACGTCAGGGTTGTAAGCATGGTATTCGCCGCCGTAGACAAACTTCAGCAGGCCGCCTTGCTGGATCGGCTTGCGCGGGCTCCAGGCTTCGCCGGCCAGTGCCTTCTGCTCGTCTTCGATGTCGACAAACCGTGCGCCCTTGATGCGGCTTGGCACACCACGGAAGCTGAGGTCGCAGACTTCTTCGGACAGCCCGATGGCCTCGAAAAGCTGCGCACCGCGATACGACGCGATGGTCGAGATGCCCATCTTCGACAGAATCTTGAGCAGGCCCTTGGTGATGCCTTTGCGGTAGTTCTTGAAGACTTCGTACAGATCGCCCAGCACTTCACCGGTGCGGATCAGGTCACCCAGCACTTCATAGGCCAGGAACGGATACACCGCTGACGCACCGAAGCCGACCAGTACCGCGAAGTGGTGCGGGTCACGCGCCGTCGCGGTTTCGACCAGAATGTTGCTGTCGCAACGCAGGCCTTTTTCGGTCAGGCGGTGGTGCACCGCGCCGGTGGCCAACGACGCGTGAATAGGCAGTTTGCCCGGCGCGATATGACGGTCGCTCAGCACAATCTGGGTACGACCGGAACGCACGGCCTCTTCAGCCTGATCAGCAACGTTACGCACGGCGGCTTCCAGGCCGATGCTCTCGTCGTAGTTCAGGTCGATGATCGCGCGGTCGAAGCCTGGACGATCCAGGTTCATCAGCGAGCGCCATTTGGCCGGAGAAATGACCGGCGAGCTCAGGATCACGCGCGAGGCGTGCTCTGGCGACTCCTGGAAGATGTTGCGCTCGGCACCGAGGCAGACTTCCAGCGACATGACGATGGCTTCACGCAGCGGGTCGATCGGCGGGTTAGTCACCTGCGCGAACTGCTGACGGAAGTAGTCATACGGCGTGCGCACACGGCGCGACAGCACGGCCATAGGCGTGTCATCGCCCATGGAGCCGACCGCTTCCTGACCTTGCTCGCCCAGCGGACGCAGCACCTGATCACGCTCTTCGAACGTGACCTGGAACATCTTCATGTACTGCTTGAGCTGATCCGGGTTGTAGAACGCCGAGCCGTGATCGTGATCTTCCAGGGTGGCCTGGATACGCAGCGCGTTCTTGCGCAGCCACTGCTTGTAAGGGTGGCGCGACTTCAGACGGCTGTCGATGGCGTCGGTGTCGAGGATCTGGCCGGTCTCGGTGTCCACGGCGAAGATCTGGCCCGGGCCCACACGGCCCTTGGCAATGACGTCTTCCGGGGTGTAGTTCCACACGCCGATTTCGGACGCCAGCGTGATGTAGCCGTTCTTGGTGGTGACCCAGCGCGCCGGACGCAGACCGTTACGGTCGAGCAGGCAGACGGCGTGGCGACCTTCGGTCATCACGATACCGGCCGGGCCGTCCCACGGCTCCATGTGCATGGAGTTGAATTCATAGAACGCCCGCAGATCCGGGTCCATGGTTTCAACGTTCTGCCATGCAGGTGGCACGAGCATGCGCACGCCGCGGAACAGGTCGATGCCGCCGGTCACCATCAGTTCCAGCATGTTGTCCATGCTCGAGGAGTCCGAACCGACACGGTTGACCAACGGGCCCAGCTCGTCGAGGTCCATCAGTTCGTTGGTGAACTTGGTGCGACGCGCCTGCGCCCAGTTGCGGTTACCGGTGATGGTGTTGATCTCGCCGTTGTGGGCGAGGAAGCGGAACGGCTGAGCCAGCGGCCATTTCGGCAGGGTGTTGGTCGAGAAGCGCTGGTGGAACACGCAGATCGCGGTCTGCAGGCGCTCGTCGTTGAGGTCTGGATAGAATGCCGTGAGGTCACGCGGCATCATCAGGCCTTTGTAGATGATGGTCTTGTGCGAAAAGCTGCAGATGTAGTGGTCGGTGTCGGCGGCGTTGGACACCGACGAACGGCGACGGGCGCAGAACAGCTTGATCGCGAATTCCTGATCGCTCAGGCCTTCGCCACCGATAAACACTTGCTCGATCTTGGGCAGACGCTCCAGCGCCAGACGGCCCAGCACGCTGGTGTCGATCGGCACTTCGCGCCAGCCGATGAGGGTCAGGCCCTCGGCCAGGATTTCGCGATTCATGTTCTCGCGAGCAGCCTGCGCCTTGGCATCGTCCTGGTTGAGGAACACCATGCCCACGCAATACTGACGCGGCAGTTCGACGCTGAATTGCTCTTTGGCCACAGCGCGCAGAAACATGTCGGGTTTTTGAATCAACAGCCCGCAACCGTCACCGGTCTTGCCGTCGGCGTTGATCCCACCACGGTGGGTCATGCAGGTCAGGGCTTCGATAGCCGTCTGCAACAGGTGATGACTGGGCTCGCCTTGCATATGGGCGATCAGGCCGAAACCACAGTTATCCTTGAATTCTTCTGGATGGTACAGACCTGCTTTCATAGACACATTCTCACCAGGCTGCCTCTTAACGAGACAAATTTCTTTTCAATTCAACCATTTACCGTCCACGCTGAACGTACGCCAGCTTTGCGGGAGCAAAAGGGAGGTCATTGTACACACCGACACAAAACCTCACAAATTTAGCGACGAAACGTCGCAAATTTATGTCGCATTCATGAAAGGTTTTAAAGCGATTCTCGTGCTAGCCAGAGCTTTTTTGCGAGTCTGACCAAACAGAACCCAAAATTCAATGTGTGTCTGAGACGCAGACACCACAAGGCGCGCTGCTCGTTGGCAGCACGCTCATGCGGGAAATTCGGGGGAGCTAACCGAGCGACCCGGGTAGGGTCGCTGCGTTCTTAGCGAGCTGCGGCGAGTTCCTGTTGGATACTGCCGACAGTACGAGGCCAAGGTTTACCAGCCTGAACCTTCGCTGGCAAGACTTTGATCGCGGCGAGTGCCGCATTGCGGTCTGCAAAACTGCCGTAAGTCACTACGTACAGCGGCTTGCCCTGCAGGGTTTTCTTGAAGTAACGGTACTCGGCGCCCTGTTCTTTCACGTAGCTCTGAGCAGTGGCTTCGGAGCTGGTGCCGAGGATCTGCACCACGTAGTGAGTCGGCGCCTGACCTGCGTACCACGTGCCGCCGGCCGAAGCGGGAGCGGCGGCAGACGGCTTGGCGGCAGGTGCTGGTGCTGGCTTGGCGGTCGCGACCTGAGTCGGTGCCGGTTTTGCGGCAGGTGCCGGTGCTGGCGCAGGCTTGGCGGCCGGTGCAGGACGCGGCGTCGGGACTGGCGTTTGCGCCATCGCTGGAGCAGGACCCGCTGCAGCGCCGGCCGGTGGCGCGGTCGTGGTCACGGTCGGCGGCTGCAACGACTGGTTGGCGGCTGGGCCACCGTCCTCGCCATCGCCCTCACCCGAGCCTGCGGCTTCGGCCAGAGGGCCGCGCATGACCGGCTGAGAGTTGCCGACCAACGGTAGCGGCATTGGCTGCGAGTTCCCGGCGAACTCGATGGCCGGCCCCCCGTTGTTCGACTGCTGAGCAGGCGCCTGACCCTGGCCCAGCGGCAGTTGTGCCTGGGAATTGGCGGGCGCTGTCGCGGGCGCGTTGTTGCGACCCGGAATCAACCAGGCAGCCAAAACCGCTGCAACAACAACCCCACCCAAAGCCAACACGTGTTTCTTAGGCATTTTGAACCCCATACTTGGACGCTTGACCGCAGAGCGGCTGGCGATCATGGCTTCGATCATCGAATCGCGCGCGACCTGGTTGATCGCGCCCGGCCATCCATTGGACTGCTCGTGAATATCGGCAATCTGCTCGGCACTGAACACTTCAATGCCTTGGCCAGCGCCATCCAGCCGCTGTGCCAGATACTCACGGGTTTCTTCTTCGGTATACGGTGCAAGCTCGATAACGTGGAAGCGTTCTTCTTCAGTGCCGCTCTCGGCGCACAGCTGATCCAGACGATCGATGATCGATGCCTCGCCGAACAGGAAGACGTGCGGACGCCCTTCCGGAGTGCCCGCTGCCAATCCCAACAACGCTTCGAGTGCGGATTCGCCCAGTTGTTCGGCATCGTCCACGAGGATGTAGACTTCCTGGCCGGTCAGGGCCAGTTGCACGACCTGCGACAGAATGGCTTTCATTTCGGGCTGAGCGACATTCAGGGCCTGAGCCACCTGGCGCAGCACACCCGATGCGTCACCGGCACCACGGGCGGAAACCACCACGCTCTGCACAGACTGCTTGTTCGTGCTCGCGACCAACGCCTGGCGCAGCAAGGTCTTGCCGCTGCCGTGAGGCCCGGTGACCAGCAACAGCAACTGGCTGTAGCGGGCGAGGTGGTGCAGCTGCCCCAGCACCGGTTTGCGCTGGGCAGGGAAAAACTTGAAGCCGGGGACCCGCGTGGCAAAGGGGTCATGACTCAATTGGTAATGACCGAGGAAGGCCTCATCGGCGTGCAAACTAGTCATGGATTTTTCATTAACCTCTAAGCTGATCCACCAAGGCGCGGTAGTCCGCGACCAGTGTGGCCTGTAGTACTTCTTTTGGATATTCGTCAGTCACCACTGCTTCACCCATCCGGCGCAGCAGCACCAGGCGCAGACGACCATCGATCACCTTCTTGTCCACCGCCATGTGCTCGAGGAAATGCTCAGGCGTCATGTCTTCAGGCGGAACCACCGGCAACCCGGCACGCTGAAACAGACGGATACCACGGTCTCGTTCCTGCTCGCTGATCCAGCCAAGCCGCGCCGACATCTCCAGCGCCATGACCGTACCCGCAGCAACGGCTTCGCCATGCAGCCAGACCCCGTAACCCATGTGGGTTTCGATGGCGTGGCCGAACGTATGCCCCAGATTCAAGGTGGCGCGCACGCCCGACTCGCGTTCATCCGCGCCCACGACCGCAGCCTTGGCCGCACAGGAGCGCTCGATGGCAGTGGTCAGCGCGACTTGATCCAGACCGCGCAGCCTGTCCACATTCTCTTCGAGCCACGTCAGGAACGGTTCGTCACAAATCAGACCGTATTTGATGACCTCGGCAAGCCCGGCCGACAGCTCGCGTTCAGGCAGGGTGTTCAGCGACGCGGTGTCGATGAGCACAGCGTTCGGCTGATAGAACGCGCCCACCATGTTCTTGCCCAGCGGATGGTTGATCCCGGTCTTGCCGCCCACGGAGGAGTCGACTTGAGACAGCAGTGTGGTCGGAACCTGAATGAAATCTACGCCGCGCTGATAACAGGCGGCGGCAAAACCCGCCATGTCGCCGATCACACCGCCACCCAGCGCAATCACGGTCGTGCGACGGTCGTGGCGCGCGGTCAGCAGGGCGTCGAAGATCAGCTGCAGGGTTTCCCAGTTCTTGAAGGCTTCGCCGTCGGGCAGGACGATTGGCAGGACGTTGTAACCGGCGAGCGCTTGAGTCAGGCGCTCCATGTACAGCGGCGCAACGGTGGCATTGGAAACGATCGCCACTTGCTTGCCGGCAATGTAGGGCTTGAGCAGTTCGGGCCGATCCAACAAGCCTTCGCCAATGTGAATCGGGTAGCTGCGCTCGCCGAGCTCGACCTTGAGTGTCTGCATGTGTCCCCACACTGTTCTAACAATTGGATGCCTGTTCGACGCATGGGCGTCGATACGGACCACGGCGCAAGGCCATTTGGCGGCCCCGCTTTTTATGGTCGCCGAGGATAGCGCATTTCTGCCTGCGCTTTAACGGGGAGGAAGCTCGGCCAACAGCGCAAGGATGTCAAGAACGACCATGCGTGGCGGCCGCTCATCGGTTTCGATGATGACATCGGCGATTTCCCGATACAGCGGATCGCGAATGGCCAGCAGCTCACGCAGCACCCGCGCCGGATCGGCGGTACGCAACAGAGGCCGGTTGCGATCACGGGAAGTGCGCCCCACTTGCTGCGCCACTGAGGCGTGGAGATACACCACGCGCCCGCCGGCATGCAGCGCACGACGGTTCTCTTCACGCATGACTGCGCCACCGCCGGTCGCCAGCACCACGCCGTCAAAGGCGCAGAGCTCGGCAATCATGGCTTGTTCGCGATCACGAAAGCCCGCTTCACCTTCCTTGTCGAAGATCCACGGGATATTGGCGCCCGTTCGCAGTTCGATTTCCTTGTCGGAATCCTTGAACGGCAGTCGAAGCTCTTTGGCCAGCAGACGACCGATGGTGCTCTTGCCAGCCCCCATCGGTCCCACAAGTATTAAATTTCGCACAGAATCAACGACTCACAGCAATCGCCTGGTTGTTCATGATACGCGGAGTGAGGAACACCAACAGCTCGGATTTTTTCTCCGAGACCACATCCCGCCGGAAAAGGCGGCCAACATACGGCACATCGCCCAAAAATGGCACCTTGTCGACGACTTTACTCTGCGTATTCGAGAACACACCACCAATTACGATGGTTTCGCCATCTGCAACCAGGACCTTGGCGTTGACCTCGTTCTTCTTGATCGGCGGCACGCCGAGCACCGTGTTCACATAGTCAGGCTCATCCTTGGTGACTTTCACCTCCATGATGATGCGGTTGTCCGGCGTGATCTGCGGCGTTACTTCAAGCGACAGCGAGGCTTCTTTGAACGACACCGACGTCGCGCCACTGGAGCTGGCTTCCTGATACGGCACTTCCGTACCTTTCAGGATCTTCGCGGTTTCCTTGTCCGAGGTCACGACTTTGGGCTGCGACACCACCTCACCGTTGCCGGTTTTTTCCATGGCCGACAACTCGAGATCCAGAATCGTGTTGTTGGTCAGGAAGCCCAGACCAATCGACGACGTCGGATCGGCCACGCCCATGTCGACATACGGCCCGTTGGTGTTGCCCACGCCAGTCACCGTGCCCGCACCACCGGAGGTGAAGTTGCCGTGGGTACTCGAACCACCCCAACGCACGCCCAACGCCTTGTCGTAATCGACGTTGGCTTCGACGATGCGCGCTTCGATCATCACCTGACGCACCGGAATGTCCAGCTGGGAGACGATACGGCGCAGTTCGTCCAGGCGATCCTGGGTCTGATAGGCAATGATGTTGTTAGTGCGATCGTCGACCGTGATCGAACCCCGTTCGTCGGTCTTGGAATCGCCGCTGGTCACGGACTGGAACAGCTTGGCAATGTCAGCAGCCTTGGCGTAGTTGACCTGCAGCAGCTCCCGACGCAGAGGCGCCAGCTCAGAAATCTGCTTCAGCGACTCCAGTTCCTGACGCTCGCGGGCAGCGATTTCGTCCGCAGGCGCCACCAGCAACACATTGCCGACTTTGCGCTTGTCCAGACCTTTGGTCTTGAGCACCAGATCCAGCGCCTGATCCCACGGCACGTTCTGCAGACGTAAGGTAATGCCGCCCTGAACAGTGTCGCTTGCGACCAGGTTGAGGTTGGTGAAGTCAGCGATCAGCTGCAATACAGAGCGAACATCGATGTCCTGGAAGTTCAGGGACAGCTTCTCGCCGGTGTACACCAGCTTTTCGGCGTTACGACGCTGCACGTCCTCGTTGGTGAGCGGACGTACGCTGATGGTCAGCTTGTTATCGGTCTGGTACGCCGAATAGTCGAACGCACCGGAAGGCTCGATGGAAATACTGGTCTTGTCGCCCGTGACACTGGAGTTGACGAACTGAACCGGGGTAGCAAAGTCCTTCACATCCAGACGTACGCGCAGCGGATCAGGCAGCTGCGTCTTGGCGAAGTCGACACGGATCTTGCCGCCCTGCTCCTGAATGTCCGGCGCAATGCCCGGATCGCTCAGCTCGATGACGACGTTACCCTCGCCCAGCTCACCGCGCTGAAAATCGACATTTTTCACCGAGCGCGGGCCCGGTGCGTAAGCGCGTGGGGCTGGCTTGGGCTGGGCCGCCTGAGTCGGCGCTGGCGGCACGCCAACCCGAGGAGCGCCCAAAGCCGTGCTCGGCTGCGAACCTTGTGCGGCAGCGGCACCCTGACCGACCACCACAAACAGGTTGTTCCCTTCGACCCGTGAACTGTAAGGCGCCAGAGTGGTGAGGTTGATGATCACGCGGGTGCGATCCTTGGCCTCGACCACCACGACACTGTGCGCATTACCTGAACCCAGGTCGCGACTCTTGATTGCCAACTGATTGGTCACGCCGGGCAGGTCCAGCGCGATACGCGCCGGTTGCTCCGTGGTGTAACCACGCGGCGCGGCCACCGGACCGTCGAAGGACAGTTTCAACTCGACCCGATCCCCCGGCAATGCAGCGACATCCAGCGTCTTGAGGTTGGCCGCCTGGAGAATCGGTGAAAGCATCGCCATCCATAGCGACACGCCGATCATTGAAAGAATCCTAGTCATGTTTACATTCCACCACTGTGCAGATCCGAAGGTGTTTCGCTTGCTTGTCGTCTTCATGAGCGTTCTTTAAGGGAAATGCTTCGCGGCCGCTCCAGCCACGCCCCCTCTCCATCAGGCACGATTTCTATCACCTGCACCGCCGACTCGGTGATGCTGACGATCCGGCCGTCATTGCGACCCAGATAGTCACCGACCTTGACCCGGTGCACACCACCGGCGCCGCGCAGCAACGCGAACATACCGGTTTCATTGCTCAATGTGCCGACCATTTCGAAACCATCGATGTTGAAGCCTTCCAGGAACTGCTTGACCCGTGTTGGATCCGGCTGAACCAGACGCGAGCCTTTCTGCCGGTTCACCAGATCGACCTTGATCGGCGGCTGAAACGGACTGCGCAGACTCGACGCGGCATACGTGAACGCTTCATAGGGACGAAACTTGGGCATGGGCTCGATGTTGCCGACCGGACGGGCGCGTACCTCGGCCATGAACTGCTTCAGATCGTCGAAATCACCAGAACCGTCACAACCCGCCAACGCCATCAACGTGACGCCGATGCACAACCAATGCACGGTCCTCATTTCGCCGGTCCCTTGTTGTCAGTGCTCTGAAGTCCCTTGTCGTTGTAGCGATAGGTTTTGGCGAGAATACTCATACGCAGTTTCCCGGGAGACTTGGCGTCCACCGGCTTGATCTCGAAATCATGCAGGGTAACGATGCGTGGCAGGCTCGCCACACCACTGACGAAGGTCGCCAGGTCGTGGTAAGCGCCCGTGACGGTGATCTGGATCGGCAATTCGATGTAGAACTGCTGAGCCGCTTCAGGCAGCAGCTTGATCTCTTCAAACTCCAGACCGCTTCCAAGCCCCGTACGCGTGATGTCTTCGAGCAAACCCGGCACTTCGGTGTCGCTGGGCAACTGCCGTAACAAGGCGCCGAAGGTGTTTTCCATCTCCACCATCTGGGTCTTGTAAGCCGTCAGGTTCGCCGCTTGAAAAGCCTTGTTGGAGAACTGCTCCTTCAGCGTGACTTCATCGGTACGCGCCTGATCCAGTTGCGCCTGCATGTCCTGAATGTAGAAAAAGTAACCACCGGCCAGCACCAGGACCAACAGCAACGCGCCAGCAATGGTTTTCAGCGCTGCGGGCCAAGAACCGACGTTGTTGAAATCCAGGTCGTTGACGTCGACCTTGCGCAGGCCGTCCAGCCATTCATTCACATTCATGGCTTGACTCCATCGACAGCCGGCTGCGTCTGACGCACGGTCAACTGGAAGGTGTTGGACTGATCGACCGCCCCTGCGGTATTGGCCTTCACCTCCGTCAGACTGGGCGCTTCAAGCCAATCGGACGCGTCCAGATTACGCAGCAGGTCCGATACACGGTTGTTCGATTCGGCAGCACCAGCGATGCTGATCAACTTGTCGGTCATCTTCACTTGGCTGAAATACACGCCGTCCGGAAGTGTACGGGCCAGTTGATCGAAGATACGGCCAATGATCGGCCGATTGCCTTGAAGGTCTTGAATGATCTTCATCCGCTCCAGCAGTTGCTTGCGACGCGCCTTCAGCTCACCGATCTCTTTGATGCGCGCATCGAGCTGAACGATTTCAGTCTTGATGAACTGGTTGCGAGCATTCTGATGACTGATAGCGCTGCTCAAATATTGATCAGCCAGCAAAATAGCGCCGATACCGGCCACCAATACGCCGACGAGCGCTATCAAAAAGCGTTTTTTGCGCTCTTCGCGCTGCTGTTCACGCCAAGGGAGTAAGTTGATCCGTGCCATCAGTCGAAGCTCCTCAAAGCCAGACCGCACGCGATCATCAATGCTGGCGCATCACTGGCCAGCGCACCGGCGTTGACCTTGGCGCTCAATGCCATGTCGGCAAAGGGGTTAGCCACCATGGTTGGCGTGCCCAGGCGCTCCTGGATCAAGCGATCAAGACCGGCAATGGACGCCGTCCCGCCCGCCAGCATGATGTAGTCGACACGGTTGTACTGGCCGGCCGCGAAGAAGAATTGCAGCGAGCGGGAAACCTGCTGAACCACGGCGTCCTTGAAGGGTTGCAGGACTTCACGCACATAGTCATCCGGCAGGCCGCCCTGCTTCTTCGCAAGCCCCGCTTCGCCCACCGACAAGCCGTAGCGACGCTGGATTTCCTCGGTCAGCTGCCGCCCGCCGAACAGTTGCTCGCGGGTATAGATGATGCGGCCGTTGTGCAGCACGCTGAGGGTGGTCATGGTCGCGCCGATGTCGATGACGGCCACGGTCAATTGTTCGTGATCCTGCCCAAGCTGAGCCGAGAGCAGGCCAAAGGAGCGCTCCAGCGCATAGGCTTCGACATCGACCACGCGCGCCGTCAGACCGGCCAGCGCCAGGGCTGCTTCGCGCACTTCGACGTTTTCCTTGCGGCAGGCGGCCAGCAGGACTTCAACGCGCTCTGGGTTGCGCGCCGAGTATCCTTGCACCTCGAAGTCGATGGCGACTTCTTCCAGCGGATAGGGAATGTACTGGTCGGCCTCGATCTTGAGCTGGTTCTCCATCTCGTCGTCGGAAAGGCCGGCGTCCATCTCGATAGTCTTGGTAATCACTGCCGAACCCGCGACGGCGACCGCCGCGATTTTGACGTTGCTCTTGGCCTTGACCAGCACGCGCGTCAACGCATTGCCGACCCCTTCAAGCTCGGCAATGTTCTTTTCGACCACCGCATTGGCGGGGAGCGGTTCTACCGCGTAAGACTCGACCTTGTAGCGGGTACCGGAACGACTCAATTCAAGGAGTTTTACCGAGGTGGAGCTAATATCGATCCCTAGAAGGGTATTGGCCTTCTTACTGAAGAGTTCGAACACAACCGATTCCCTATGCGTTTCCGTCACTTACGGATATTTTTATGTCCAACGCCACTGTCGGCAGCCTTGACAGTAGCGCAAATAACGCTTGGCGACGAAAAATGCTTATAATGCCCAGCGTTTTTTTCGTGTAGCAAAGCTTCAAGGCGTGTTCATTTGTAAATGCCTGCGCTTAACCCATTCTTTTTCTGGAAATCCAAAAGCCTTGATACGCCTGCTGAAGTTTTTCTGGTGGTCCTTTGTCGCTATCGTCTGCGGGCTACTGCTCGGTTTGAGCGGCGCCTTCCTTTACCTGTCGCCGAACCTGCCTTCGGTCGATGCGCTGCGCAATATTCAGCTGCAAATCCCGCTGCGCGTGTTCAGCAGCGATGGCAAGCTGATTGCGGAGTTCGGTGAAATGCGCCGTTCTCCCATCCGTTTCGCCGATATTCCACCTAATTTCATTCACGCCCTGCTGTCCGCCGAAGACGACAACTTCGCCAACCACTACGGCGTAGACCCCAGCAGCCTGATGCGCGCCGCTACCCAGCTGATCAAGAGCGGTCATATTCAGTCCGGCGGCTCGACCATCACCATGCAGGTCGCCAAAAACTACTTCCTGACCAGCGAGCGCAGCTTCTCACGGAAAACCACCGAGATTCTTCTGGCCTTGCAAATCGAGCGCCAACTTACGAAGGACGAGATTCTCGAGCTCTACGTCAACAAGATCTACCTGGGCAACAGGGCTTATGGTATCGAGGCCGCCGCACAGGTTTATTACGGTAAATCCATTCGCGACCTGAGCGTTGCGCAGATGGCGATGATCGCAGGCCTGCCCAAAGCACCGTCACGATTCAACCCACTGGCCAACCCGGTGCGCGCAAAGGAGCGTCGCGACTGGATTCTGGGGCGCATGTTCAAGCTGGGCAAGATCGACCAGAACACCTACCAGACAGCACTGGCCGAGCCGATCAACGCCAGCTACCACGTTCAGAGCCCTGAAGTGAACGCGCCGTACATCGCCGAAATGGCCCGCGCCGAAATGGTCGGCCGTTACGGCAGCGAAGCCTACACAGAAGGCTTCCGCGTCACCACTACCGTGCCAAGCAATCTTCAGGAAGACGCCAACAAGGCCGTGCAGGATGGACTGATCGAATACGACCAGCGCCATGGCTATCGCGGGCCTGAAAGCCGCTTTCCGGGCCTGACCCGCGATGGCTGGGCACAAGAACTGACCAAGCAGCGTCCGATCAGCGGTCTTGAGCCGGCCATCGTCAGCCAGGTCGACAAGAACGGCATCCACGTGCTGACACGCAATGGCGAGAAAGAAGAAACCGTTGCCTGGGACAGCATGAAGTGGGCGAAGGCCTTCCTGAACACCAACAGCGTTGGCCCGAATCCGAAGCAGCCGTCAGATGTCGCTCACGTCGGCGACCTGGTTCGCCTCCAGCGTCAGCCGGACAACTCGCTCAAGTTCAGCCAGATTCCGCTCGCTCAGAGCGCACTGGTGTCGCTGGATCCGCGCAACGGTGCGATTCGCGCGCTGGTCGGTGGCTTTGCCTTCGAACAGAGCAACTACAACCGCGCCATGCAGGCCAAGCGTCAGCCGGGGTCGAGCTTCAAGCCGTTCCTTTATTCGGCCGCCCTGGACAACGGCTACACCGCCGCGAGCCTGGTGAACGATGCACCGATCGTGTTCGTCGACGAAGCCGTCGACAAGGTCTGGCGTCCGAAGAACGACAACGGCACGTTCCTGGGGCCGATTCGTCTGCGTGAGGCGTTGTACAAGTCGCGTAACCTGGTGTCGATCCGCCTGCTGCAGAGCCTGGGCGTCAACACCGCGATCAACTACATCACCCGTTTCGGCTTCAACAAGGCCGACCTGCCGCCTAACCTCTCGCTGGCACTGGGCACCGCGACGCTGACGCCCATGGAAATCGTCAGCGGCTGGAGCACCTTCGCCAACGGCGGTTACAAGATCAGCCCCTACCTGATCGACAAGATCGAGGACCGCGAAGGCAAGACGCTGTTCGTCGCCAACCCGCCCACCGTGCCGGCCAACGATCCCAACCCGAAAGAGGTCAGCGAGGCGGCAGTCAGCGATGCCTCGACCTTCGCCGCACCGGAAACACCCGCCCTGACTGCCAATACAGCCCCGAATGCGCTGGACGCCAGCGGCGCACCACCTGCGCCTGCCGTTGCACCACGCATCGTGGACGGTCGCACGACTTACATCCTCAACAGCATGCTGCAGGATGTGATCAAGCGCGGGACTGGCCGACGCGCGCTGTCGATGAACCGTCCGGACATCGCGGGCAAGACCGGTACGACCAACGACTCGAAGGATGCGTGGTTCTCGGGCTATAACGCCGATTACGTGACCACGGTCTGGACGGGCTTCGATCAGCCCGAAAGCCTCGGTCGCCATGAGTTCGGCGGCACCGTTGCGCTGCCTATCTGGATGAGCTACATGAGCGCCGCGCTCAAGGACAAGCCACCGCATGTGCAGGCCGAGCCTGACGGCATCCTCAGTCTGCGCATCGACCCGGTCAGCGGTCGCTCGGCCACGCCAAGCACGGCAGGCGCGTTCTTCGAGCTGTTCAAGAGCGAAGACACCCCGCCGAGCGTGAACGAGTTGAACGGCAGCCCGGCACCTGGCAGCCCGCTGCCTGCCGATGAGTCAGCGCCGATCGATCTGTTCTGATCGCTGTAGAAGGTAGCTTGCTCGCGATGAAGGCATGCCAGACACCTGCGAGGTGACTGGCTTATCGCAATCGCGAGCAAGCTCACTCCTACAGTCGAAGCAAAACCCAAGACCCACAAAAAAGCCCTGCATCTGTGCAGGGCTTTTTGTTTGTTGCTCAGCTATCAGCCGTTAAACACTTCATCCACGCTTTTCAGCGGGTAATGTTTCGGGTACGGCTGAGTGGCTACGCCGGTCGCGATAGCGGCCTTGGCAACCGCATCGGAGATCAGACCCAGCAGGCGTGCATCCATTGGCTTCGGAATGATGTATTCACGGCCGAATTCCAGCTTGATGCCACCGTAGGCGTCACAGACTTCCTGAGGCACCGGCAGCTTGGCCAGTTCACGCAGAGCGTTGGCTGCAGCGATCTTCATTTCTTCGTTGATGCGCTTGGCGCGAACGTCCAGTGCACCGCGGAAGATGAACGGGAAGCCCAGCACGTTGTTGACCTGGTTCGGGTAATCCGAACGACCGGTTGCCATGATCACGTCGTCGCGAGTGGCGTGAGCCAGCTCCGGCGAGATTTCCGGATCAGGGTTCGAGCACGCGAACACGATCGGGTTGGCGGCCATGGACTTCAGGCCTTCAGCGCTCAGCAGGTTAGGACCGGACAGCCCTACGAACACGTCAGCACCATCAAGGGCATCCGCCAGGGTGCGCTTGTCAGTCGCATGAGCGAACTGCGCTTTGTACTGGTTCAGGTCGGTACGGCCGGAATGAACCACGCCGTTACGGTCGATCATGAAGATGTTTTCGATCCTCGCACCCATGCTCACCAGCAGCTTCATGCAGGAGATGGCTGCAGCACCGGCGCCCAGGCAGACAATCTTTGCCTGCTCGAGGGTTTTGCCGGCGATTTCCAGTGCGTTGATCATGCCGGCTGCGGTCACGATCGCGGTGCCGTGCTGGTCATCGTGGAACACAGGAATGTCGCACTGCTCGATCAGCGCCTTTTCGATCTCGAAGCACTCAGGTGCCTTGATGTCTTCCAGGTTGATGCCGCCGAAGGTGATGGAAATGCGTTTGACCGTGTCGATGAAGGCCTGCGGGCTTTCCGAATCGACTTCGATGTCGAACACGTCGATGCCAGCGAAGCGCTTGAACAGTACACCTTTACCTTCCATGACTGGCTTGGAAGCCAGTGGACCGAGGTTGCCCAGGCCGAGGATCGCAGTACCATCGGAGATGACCGCGACCAGGTTGCCTTTGCCGGTGTACTTGTAAGCGAGTTCAGGATCGCGTGCGATTTCACGCACCGGCTCAGCGACGCCCGGGCTGTACGCCAGTGACAGATCGCGAGCTGTCGCGGTGGCTTTGGTGAGTTCGACGCTCAGTTTCCCTGGACGAGGATTGGCGTGATAGTCGAGAGCGGCAGTTTTCAAATCTGACATGTGGGCATTCCGCTTTTTTTGCTGTTGGACAGACGGACGAACGAGCATACGCAAGTCACAAAGTCCTAACAAGACTGGCGAGTCAGCTGTGTCAAGAGGTCGCATCTACGACTTTCAGCGTAGAGCCGCGAAATACAAGGCCTGCAGTGAAGACAATACGATCTGCATATTGTCTACAAATTTAATTAATACTTGTATTCAACATGGCAGGATGCGTGATTGGCATCATCCATCTCGCCTGACCTGCTTTCAGCCCGCCGCGACGAGAGCGATCCACAATCCAGCCCCGCGCTTCAATGCTCTGCCCTTTTAGGCGTAAAAGCGCAGCCGTGTCGAACTGCTTCACCAGGTCCGGGGCGATGCGCAGCACCAGCGCGTCCGAGAACTCGATCCAGATCCCGCCGCCGTTGCGCTGCACGTTCGTGACCTGCCCGGACACCACGGCAAAGCCACCGGTATTGATCTGATCCGGCGATTGCACCGGTGAGTTGCGCCACACGCCGAGCCCCGTCTGACGAGCCGTTTTCTCCGCCGCCTGCTGGCAATTGACCAGCGCGACGTTGGGCGACACCGCGACCAGATAACCGAGCCCTTCGGCCAGCAATTGTGCTTCGAGATTGGCGCCATTGCGGCCATAGACATTGGCCAGGGTGCGTCCGTAATGATCGGTGGCCTGTTCACCGACACGCAGACTGACCTGACCGCCGCTGTCATCGACCAAGGTTTGCAGCCGACGCTTGGCCGCTTCAGCGAACGGCTGGGCAGACTGACCTTTTTTGCCAGTTTCTGGCGCATTGAGGCCGATCATGCGCACGCTGCGCCCATCGCTCAGGCGTAGCGTGTCGCCGTCGACCACGCGCTGCACCTGTGCCACGGGCAAGGAATCCGGCATCGGGCACAGCGCCTGAGCCGCAGAAAGCCAAATCGCAGACATAAAAAAGGCGCCCGCAAGGGACGCCTTTTTGAGCAGCCTGGAGTAGCTCGGGGAGCGATCCAGAATGACCACTCTTACTTCGCTTTGGTTGCGCCGAACGCACCGAAACGCGACTTGAACTTGTCGACGCGGCCGCCAACGTCCAGAGTCTTTTGCTTACCGGTGTAGAACGGGTGGCACTCGTTGCACACGTCCAGGCTCAGCGGCTTGGCCAGGTTCGAACGGGTGTGGATGACGTTGCCGCAGCTGCAGGTCGCAACGACGTCTTCGTAAACTGGATGGATATCAGCTTTCATCGGTATTTCCTCAGGCTAGCGTGCCGCCACCCAACACTATTGTTGAATACCGCACGGAATTAGGCCGCGCATATTAACAGAGCGTGCAAATGACGCAAGGGAACGTTAATGCCGGTCGTCTGCTAAGATCGCGCCCTTGGTCATACTCCGTAACAGGAAATCCCACGCGTGCCCGACGCCATTCTGCGCCTCGCCCTGCCCTCGCCCCTGCGTCGTCTGTTCGATTACCGCGCTCCCGCCGGAGTCGCTCCCAGCGCTCTGCAGCCTGGCATGCGCCTGAGGGTCCCGTTTGGCCGCCGGGAAATGATCGGGATTCTCGTGGAGGTCACCGATCACAGTGAAGTACCCGCTGACAAATTAAAACCCGCGATCGCCCTCCTGGACCAGGAAGCCCCGCTGCCGCCCTCGCTCTTCAAGCTCTGCCTCTGGACGGCTCAGTACTACCAGCACAGCCTCGGCGACACGTTGAGCTGGGCGCTGCCCGTGCTGCTGCGTCAGGGCGAACCGGCCGAGGCGCGTCAGGAACGCTTCTGGCAGGCCGCAGAAGGTGCCAGCGTGGATGACCCGCGCATCGCCCGTGCGCCCAAACAGAAAGAAGCGCTCAGGACGCTGGCGCAACATCCTCACGGCGTTGCTCATCAATTGTTGAGCAAGCTGATGCTGAACCGGGACAGCCTGAACCTGCTGCTGGCCAAGGAGTTGGTGACGGTTGAAGTGCGCGGCCACGCACCTGTGGCGCGACACGAGCACTGGCTGGCGCAGCCGGAACTGGCACTGAACACGGAACAGCGCGCGGCCTACGAGGCAATACGTTCGGGCTTTGGCAGCTTTCACGCCTCGCTGCTGGCCGGCGTGACCGGCAGCGGCAAGACCGAGGTCTACCTGCAACTGATCCGCGAGACGCTGGAAGCCGGAAAGCAGGCGCTGGTATTGATCCCCGAGATCAATCTCGGCCCGCAGACACTCGCCCGTTTCGAGCAGCGCTTCAACGCGCGCATCGCCCTGCTGCATTCGGCCGTGAACGACCGCGACCGTCTGGATGCCTGGCTGGCGGCGCGTGATGGCGAGGCCGACATCATTATCGGAACCCGCTCTGCGTTGTTCACGCCGATGAAAAACCCCGGCCTGATCATCATCGACGAAGAACACGACGGCTCTTATAAACAGCAAGAAGGCCTGCGGTATCACGCCCGCGACCTGGCGCTGGTGCGCGCGCGGCAGGAAGACATCCCGATTGTGCTGGGCTCCGCCACGCCTTCGCTGGAAAGCCTGCACAACGCCTACACCGGCAGGTACGCCCTCCTGCGCCTGAACCAGCGTGCCGGTGGCGCCCAACAGCCCCGCTTCCTGCGGTTGGACGTGAAGAGCCGTCCGCTGGACAGCGGCATTTCCGGCCCGATGCAGCAAGCGATCGGCCAGACACTCGCGGCAGGCCAACAGGTGCTGGTCTTCCTCAACCGCCGAGGGTTTGCGCCAACATTGCTGTGCCATGACTGTGGCTGGCTGTCGGAATGCAACCGTTGCGACGCGCGCATGACCGTTCATCAGCGCTCCGGCGAGCTGCGCTGCCACCATTGCGGCCATGTCGAGCGCGTGCCTCGCAATTGCCCCGCCTGCGGCAAAGTCGATCTGCGGCCGGTGGGCGCGGGCACCGAGCGCGCCGAAGAGCGGCTGGCGATTCTGTTCCCCGACTATCCCGTGCTGCGCGTCGACCGCGACAGCACGTCGCGCAAAGACGCGATGAATCAGCTGTTCGCGACGATTCAAAAGGGCCAGCCGTGCATTCTGGTCGGCACGCAGATGCTTGCCAAAGGGCATCACTTCCCGCGCGTGACGCTGGTGTCGATTCTGGACGCCGACGGCGGCTTGTTCTCCGGCGACTTCCGGGCCAGCGAACGGATGGCGCAACTGATCGTGCAGGTGGCGGGCCGAGCCGGGCGCGCGGAAGAACCGGGCAAGGTGATTATTCAGACGCACCTGGCCGAGCATCCCCTGTTGATTCAGCTCACCGAGCAGGGTTATTTCGCCTTTGCCGAACAAGCCTTGAGTGAGCGCCGTGCTGCCGGATTGCCGCCGTTTTCGCACCTGGCGTTGTTGCGCGCTGAAGCGCACAAGCCGGGTCAGGCTGAGGGATTTCTCGACGAAGCCTGCACGGAAGCGGAGCACCTGTTGAAGGAAATGGCACTGGGTGGAATTGAACTGTTGGGCCCGGTTCCGGCTCCCATGGAACGCCGTGCCGGTCGATACCGCGCGCAATTGCTGGTCCAGGCCAGCGCCCGCGCGCCATTGCACAAGCTGTTGGCGACCTGGCTGCTGGCCCTTGAAAACATGCCGAGCGGGCGACAGGTCCGGTGGTCGCTGGATGTCGATCCGGTGGATCTATATTGATCACGGTTCCTGTAGGAGCGCGGCTTGTCCCGCGATCTGGCGCGCAGCGGCAGCAAACCCTGTGAATGCAGTCCGTCAGAATAAGCCGAGGTGCGCAGGTTGACGACTGCTACGCAGCCGATCGCGGGACAAGCCACGCTCCTACACGTGATTACGGTCGCGACCAAAATCACAACCGTGCATCCATCGCGGTTGGCAAGGTGGCTCCGGCAACGGATAATGCCCAGTTTTTCCACCCGCGCATCGAGCGCTGCCGCGCTTGCGGTCGAAAGAGAGCACCATGAAAGACACCATTCGCCAGCTGATCCAACAAGCTCTGAGCCAACTCGTCACCGAAGGCGTCTTGCCGGAAGGGCTGACGCCGGCGATTCAGGTGGAAAACGCCAAGGACAAGAAAAACGGCGATTTCGCCAGCAATATCGCCATGATGCTGGCCAAGCCTGCAGGCATGAAGCCTCGCGATCTGGCTGAGAAAATCGTTGCGGCGCTGCCTGCCGACGAGCAGATCAGCAAGGTCGATATCGCAGGTCCAGGCTTCCTCAATTTCTTCCAGAACACCCAGGCCCTGGCCTCGCGCCTCGATGCCGCGCTGGCCGACGCCACACTGTCGGTGCGCAAGAACGGTCCTGCGCAGCGCGTCGTGGTTGATCTGTCGGCGCCGAACCTGGCCAAAGAGATGCACGTCGGCCACCTGCGTTCGACCATCATTGGCGACGGCGTGGCCAGTGTTCTCGAGTTCCTCGGTGACACCGTCATTCGTCAGAACCACGTCGGCGACTGGGGTACTCAGTTCGGCATGCTGCTGGCCTACCTGCAAGAAACCCCGGCCACCAGCGACGAACTGTCGGACCTGGAAAACTTCTACCGCGCCGCCAAAGGCCGTTTCGACGAATCCGAAGACTTCGCCGAGCGCGCGCGTGGCCTGGTGGTCAAGCTGCAAGCGGGCGATCCTGAATGCCTGAAGCTGTGGACCCGCTTCAAGGACATCTCGCTGTCGCACTGTCAGGAAGTGTACGAACGCCTGAACGTCAAACTGACGCCGAAGGACGTGATGGGCGAAAGCGCCTACAACGACGACCTGGCCAATGTCGTCGCCGACCTGAAGAAAGCCGGGCTGCTGGTCGAGAGCAATGGCGCTCAGTGCGTATTCCTTGAAGAATTCAAAACCGCTGAAGGCACACCGCTGCCCGTGATCGTGCAGAAAGCCGGCGGCGGGTATCTGTATGCGACCACTGACCTGGCGGCCGTTCGCTACCGCAGCAACGTCCTGAAAGCCGACCGCGCGCTGTACTTCGTCGACCAGCGTCAGGCCTTGCACTTCCAGCAGGTGTTCGAAGTCGCGCGTCGCGCAGGCTTCGTGACCAACGGCATGCAGATGGAGCACATGGGCTTCGGCACCATGAACGGCGCCGACGGCCGTCCGTTCAAGACCCGCGATGGCGGCACCGTCAAACTGGTCGACCTGCTGGACGAAGCCGAAGAACGCGCCTACGTGCTGGTGAAAGAGAAAAACCCGGAAGTCGCCGAAGACGAACTGCGCACCATCGCCAAGGCCGTGGGCATCAGCGCCGTCAAATACGCCGACTTGTCGAAACACCGCGCCAGCGATTACAGCTTCAACTTCGATCAGATGTTGAGCTTCGAGGGCAACACCGCGCCTTACCTGCTGTACGCCTACACCCGCGTGGTCGGCGTGTTCCGCAAGCTGGAAGAGAAAGGCGAGGCGTACGACGAAAACAACGGCCAGATCATCCTCGACGCACCTCAGGAGCAGGACCTGGCGGCGCGACTGGCCCAGTTCGGCGAAACCGTAAACAACGTCGCCGACAAAGGTACGCCGCACGTGCTGTGCGCTTACCTGTACGACCTGGCCGGTCTGTTCTCCAGCTTCTACGAGAACTGCCCGATCCTGAACGCGGAAACCCCCGAGCAGCAGCAAAGCCGTCTGCGCCTCGCGCACCTGACCGGCCGCACCCTCAAGCAAGGCCTGCAATTGCTGGGTCTGGAAACTCTGGAGCGTATGTAAGTTGGCAGTCAAAAAGAAACCTGCTCCCAAGCGCGGCGCCAGCCGGTACGAGGCACCCGCAAAGAAGCCGATTCCGGGATGGCTGTGGCTGGCGATCGGCCTTTCCGTTGGTGCCTTCATCGTTTTCCTGATGAAACTGGAGCCCGGCAGCGGCGACGACATCAAGCGCAACAAGGCTGAGGCCAAGGCCGCGAAGATTGCCGAGGCGAACAAAACGCCGCCGAGCCCGACCGCACCGGTCAAGCCGAAGTACGATTTCTATACCTTGCTGCCTGAGTCGGAAGTCATTGTCCCGAACGAAGCGGTGCCTGAAAAAACACCGCCTCCTGTGGTCGCACCAACGACACCGGTTACGCCTGAACAGGCGGCGAAGATCGACACGGCGCGCGCTCAGGCGGCGCTCAGTGGCCTGACGCCTCCACCGGCGCCACCGGTCACAAAGCCAGCGCCCGTGACGACGTTCTTCCTGCAGGCGGGTTCGTTCCGCAAGCAGGCCGACGCCGACAAGGTACGTGCGCAGATCATTCTGCTGGGCCAGGCCGCGACGGTTGAGTCGGGCACGGTCAAGGATGAAACCTGGTACCGCGTGCTGGTGGGACCGTTCAGCAACCGCGAGCAACTGACCACGGCGCAGAAGCAGTTGGCCGGTGGTGGGTTCAGTAACCTTTTGTTGCAACAGCGTCAGAGCCGTTAAGAACCTGCGCATTCCGATGTAGGAGCGCGCTTGCCCGCGAATGCGGTGTGTCATAAACGAATACGCCGTCTGACACGACGCCTTCGCGGGCAAGCGCGCTCCTACAGGGAGATGCGGCATCCTGCGCTTATCAACAGCTGCCATTCATCCCCCAACCCCTCCAGCAGTTGAAATACCCGCCCCCACCCCCATATGAGTTTCCATCAGGGCATTTTCGCCCCGCAGCGTGGAGACTCTCCCCTTGACCACCATCGTTTCAGTGCGCCGCCAAGGCAAAGTCGTTATGGCGGGTGACGGCCAGGTTTCCCTCGGCAACACCGTCATGAAAGGCAACGCCAAAAAAGTCCGCCGTCTTTATCACGGTCAGGTCATCGCCGGTTTCGCAGGCGCCACTGCCGACGCCTTCACCCTGTTCGAACGCTTCGAAGCGCAGCTGGAAAAACACCAGGGCCACCTTGTCCGCGCGGCCGTCGAGCTGGCGAAAGACTGGCGGACCGACCGTTCCCTCAGCCGCCTGGAAGCCATGTTGGCCGTTGCCAACAAAGATGCCTCGCTGATCATCACCGGTAACGGTGACGTCGTAGAACCCGAGGATGGCCTGATCGCCATGGGTTCCGGCGGTGCGTTCGCCCAGGCCGCCGCGCGCGCCCTGCTGCTGAAAACCGAACTGTCGGCGCGTGAAATCGCCGAGACGGCCCTGCACATCGCGGGCGACATCTGCGTATTCACCAACCACCACATCACCATTGAGGAGCAGGACCTCGCTGAATGAGTCCTGCCGCAGGCCGCAATTCATCGCGGCCCGCTGAACTCATCCACGACCGAGGACCGTTGAAAACCATGTCCATGACTCCCCGCGAAATCGTCCACGAACTCAATCGCCATATCATCGGCCAGGACGATGCAAAACGCGCCGTCGCCATCGCGCTGCGCAACCGCTGGCGCCGGATGCAGCTGCCAGAAGAGCTGCGTGTCGAAGTGACCCCGAAAAACATTCTGATGATCGGCCCGACCGGTGTCGGTAAAACCGAAATCGCCCGTCGCCTGGCGAAGCTCGCCAACGCGCCGTTCATCAAGGTCGAAGCGACCAAGTTCACCGAAGTCGGTTATGTGGGCCGTGATGTCGAGTCGATCATTCGTGATCTGGCCGACGCCGCCATGAAACTGCTGCGCGAACAGGAAATGACCAAGGTGCGTCATCGCGCCGAAGACGCTGCCGAAGACCGCATTCTCGACGCTCTGCTGCCGCCGGCACGCGTAGGCTTCAACGAGGACGCGTCCTCGAGCACCGACTCCAACACGCGCCAGCTGTTCCGCAAGCGCCTGCGAGAAGGCCAGCTGGACGACAAGGAAATCGAAATCGAAGTCGCCGAAATGGGCGGCGTCGACATTTCTGCGCCGCCCGGCATGGAAGAGATGACCAACCAGCTGCAAAGCCTGTTCGCCAACATGGGCAAGGGCAAGAAGAAGAGCCGCAAGCTGAAGGTCAAGGACGCGCTGAAGATGGTCCGCGACGAAGAAGCGAGCCGTCTGGTCAATGACGAAGAGCTCAAGGGCAAGGCGCTGGAAGCGGTCGAACAGCACGGCATCGTGTTCATCGACGAGATCGACAAGGTGGCCAAGCGCGGCAACGTCGGCGGCGCCGACGTGTCTCGCGAAGGTGTACAGCGTGACCTGCTGCCCCTGATCGAAGGCTGCACCGTCAACACCAAGCTGGGCATGGTCAAGACTGACCACATCCTTTTCATCGCTTCCGGCGCGTTCCACTTGAGCAAGCCGAGCGATCTGGTGCCTGAACTGCAAGGTCGTCTGCCGATCCGCGTAGAGCTCAAGGCACTGAGCCCGCAGGATTTCGAACGCATTCTGAGCGAGCCACACGCGTCCCTGACCGAGCAATACCGCGAGCTGCTGAAAACCGAAGGCCTGAACATCGAGTTCATGCCCGAAGGCATCAAGCGTCTGGCGGAAATCGCCTGGCAGGTCAACGAGAAGACCGAAAACATCGGTGCCCGTCGTCTGCACACCTTGCTGGAGCGTCTGCTGGAAGAAGTCTCTTTCAGCGCGGGCGACCTGGCGACTTCGCAGGACACCGGAACGATCCAGATCGACGCCGAATACGTCAACAGCCATCTGGGCGAGCTGGCAGAAGACGAAGACTTGTCGCGTTACATTCTCTAACCGCACGCCACCACGAGGTCTGTCCAGCCGCTACTATTCGGGCTGAACGCAGATCTCCTGTAGGAGCCGGCTTGCTGGCGAATGCTGCAGATGAGTCTGCCTACGATATCGGCTGTGCTGTGGCGTGCGCCAGCAAGCCGGCTCCTACAACTCCTGCGCAAGGCGCGAATGTCTATGACCCGCATCCCCACCGCAATCCAGCTTCACAAAGCCTCGAAGATCCTCAGCCTGAAATACGGCCCGGATGAGGAATACCACCTCCCTGCCGAATTTTTGCGGGTGCATTCGCCTTCCGCCGAGGTTCAGGGCCATGGCAATCCGATTCTGCAATTCGGCAAGCTGGGTGTCGGCCTGAGCAAGATAGAACCGGCCGGTCAGTACGCACTAAAACTGACCTTCGACGACGGTCATGACAGCGGACTGTTCACGTGGGAGTACCTTGAGCAACTGGCGCAACGTCAGGCGCAACTGTGGGACGACTATCTGGCCGAGCTCAAAGCTGCAGGCAAATCCCGCGACCCTTCCGAGCAAGTCATTCGACTGATGCTTTAAGCCAGCGCTCTAGCCCGGGTGCTGGACGACCGACTGGCGTTTTAGGACGCACTTTCTAATTCCATTTGCTTCAATGTCCCGCGCAGCGGTCAATGACTGGCCCTGCTTGCGATTTTTTGAAATCTCGCGTAACCAATGATTCTGGCAAGCCATCTGCATCGGAGTCGTTGCAGAAGCCTGTCGGTGATGTTCGTAGCCGTCGCTTGCAGCACCCCCAAAAAATCGGTGCCTGGCGTAAGCGTTCACACCTGTTGTGTTAATCATCGGTCACCCGAGAGCAGTGCTGGCGTTTGCCCGTGACGTGTTTTCACAGGGACGTCAGTGCTCGTCTCAGGACAATGGAGCGTCGTAGATGAGTAACAAGAGTAATGATGATCTGCCGCGTCAAGCCTCTGAACACACCTTGGGGCTGAACCCTGTGGTAGGCCTGAGGCGCAAGGATTTGCTCACCACGGCACGCATGGTATTGACTCAGGCCATCAGGCAACCGTTCCACAGCGCCAAGCACGTGGCCCACTTCGGACTCGAACTCAAAAACGTCCTGCTCGGCAAATCCACGCTCACGCCTGACAGCGACGACCGTCGCTTTGTCGACCCGGCCTGGAGCCAGAACCCGCTCTACCGTCGCTACCTGCAGACCTACCTCGCCTGGCGCAAGGAACTGCACGACTGGATCGACGACAGCAGCCTGTCCGCTCAAGACATCAGCCGGGGCCACTTCGTGATTACCCTGATGACCGAAGCGATGTCGCCCACCAATGGCGCGGCCAACCCGGCCGCGGTCAAACGCTTTTTCGAAACCGGCGGCAAAAGCATTCTCGACGGCTTGTCACATTTGGCCAAAGACCTGGTGAACAACGGCGGCATGCCGAGCCAGGTCAACATGGACGCGTTCGAAGTCGGCAAGAACCTGGGGACCACCGATGGCGTGGTGGTGTTTCGCAACGACGTGCTGGAGCTGATCCAGTACAAGCCGATCACCGAGCAGGTGTTTGAGCGACCGCTGTTGGTGGTGCCACCGCAGATCAACAAGTTCTACGTGTTCGACCTGAGCCCGGACAAAAGCCTGGCCCGCTTCTGCCTGCGCAACAACGTGCAGACGTTCATCATCAGTTGGCGAAACCCGACCAAGGCCCAGCGTGAATGGGGCCTGTCGACCTACATCGACGCCGTGAAAGAAGCCGTGGACGTGGTCTGCAAGATCACCGGCAGCAAAGACGTGAACATGCTGGGCGCGTGTTCCGGCGGCATCACCTGCACCGCATTGCTGGGCCATTACGCAGCCCTCGGCGAGCAAAAAGTCAACGCGCTGACCCTGCTGGTGAGCGTGCTCGACACCACCCTGGACACGCAGGTCGCTCTGTTCGTTGACGAACAGACGCTGGAATCGGCCAAGCGCCATTCGTATCAGGCAGGCGTGCTGGAGGGCAAAGACATGGCGAAGGTGTTCGCCTGGATGCGCCCCAACGACTTGATCTGGAACTATTGGGTGAACAATTATCTGCTGGGCAACGAGCCGCCCGTGTTCGACATCCTGTTCTGGAACAACGACACCACCCGTCTGCCCGCCGCGTTTCATGGTGACTTGATCGAGATGTTCAAGAACAATCCGCTGGTTCGCCCCAACGCGCTGGAAGTCTGCGGCACGCCGATCGATCTGAAGCAGGTCAAAAGTGACGTCTTCTGTCTGGCCGGCACCAATGATCACATCACACCGTGGGTGTCGTGCTACAAGTCGGCCAGGTTGTTTGGCGGCAAGACCGAGTTCGTGCTGTCCAACAGCGGGCATATCCAGAGCATCCTGAACCCGCCGGGCAACCCGAAGGCGCGGTTCATGACCAACCCTGAGATGCCGGACGATGCCAACCGCTGGCAGGAAGACGCGACCAAGCACACGGATTCCTGGTGGCTGCACTGGCAGGCCTGGCAGGCCGAGCGCTCCGGCAAACTGAAAAAATCCCCCGCTACACTGGGTAACAAGGCGTATCCGGCGGGCGAGGCGTCGCCGGGCACGTATGTTCACGAGCGATAGATTTCAAAGCGGCGATGCGCTTTTGATTCTGCCCGCAGGGCGTAGGAGCGCGCTCGCCCGCGATTACGGTGTGTCAGGCACAGTTGTGGTGTCAGACCTTAAGCCATCGCGGGCAAGCGCGCTCCTACAGGGGCATGCGTTGTAGATGGAACGGCAAGCATCGAACACACAGGAGCCGCCCAGGCGGTTTCAGGACCGGAAAACGCGCAGGACAGCATTACCGGCGTTTAACCCACAGGGCTTCGCGCATGCCGCAACCGTTTGTATTTCGCACCATCGATCTGGATGGCCACAACATCCGCACCGCGGTGCGCCCCGGCAAGAGTCATCTCACGCCGCTCCTGATTTTCAACGGCATCGGCGCCAACCTGGAGCTGGTGTTTCCCTTCGTCGACGCACTGGACCCGGACCTTGAGGTCATCGCTTTCGATGTACCCGGCGTAGGCGGCTCGTCGACGCCCAGTCGCCCTTACCGCTTTCCCGGTCTGGCCAGACTGGCGGCGCGCATGCTCGATTATCTGGACTATGGTCAGGTCAATGCGATTGGCGTGTCCTGGGGCGGTGCGCTGGCTCAGCAGTTCGCGCACGACTACCCCGAGCGCTGTAAAAAGCTCGTGCTTGCCGCCACCGCAGCAGGCGCCGTGATGGTGCCGGGCAAGCCGAAGGTGCTGTGGTTGATGGCCAGCCCGCGCCGCTACATCCAGCCGTCTCACGTGATTCGCATCGCACCGGAAATCTACGGAGGCGCGTTCCGTCGCGATCCACACCTGGCCGCGAACCACGCGGCCAAGGTCCGCTCGTCCGGAAAGCTGGGTTATTACTGGCAGCTCTTCGCCGGCATGGGCTGGACCAGCATTCACTGGTTGCACAAGATCCGGCAGCCCACGCTGGTGCTCGCCGGTGACGATGACCCATTGATTCCGCTGATCAACATGCGACTGCTGGCCTGGCGGATACCCAATGCCCAGCTACACATAATCGATGATGGTCATTTGTTTTTGATCACTCGCGCCGAGGCCGTGGCGCCCATCATCATGAAGTTCCTACAGCAAGAACGGCAACGTGCCGTCATGCATCCTCAACCCGCACCTATCGTGCGATAACCCCAAAGGATTTGTCGGGACTGGCTGGCGTTCGTGCTTTAAAAAAAGAAATCGCTTCATTGACTGCACTGTCAGCGGGATTGCCAAGGTGCAGGGTGGCGCGGGCAACGGATCACTTCGTCGCCTGCGCAGGTGTATGTGCTGATGGTCTGACGAAGGAGTGTTGATCCATGCGAGATAAACCGGCGAAGAGTCCTTATACAACGCCTGCGACCTACATCAACGCGCAGAGTGCGATCACCGGCCTGCGGGGCAGGGACCTGTTTTCGACCTTGCGCAACGTGGCGCTGCAAGGCCTCAAGCACCCGGTCTATACAGCGCGTCATGCGCTGGCGCTCGGTGGGCAGCTGGGGCGTGTGATGCTGGGCGACACGCCGCATCAGCCGCACCCTAACGACACACGCTTCAGCGACCCGACATGGACCCACAATCCACTCTACCGCCGTGGGCTGCAGGCCTATTTGAGCTGGCAGCACCAGGTGCGTCACTGGATCGACGACAGTGAACTGTCCGACGATGATCGCTCCCGGGCGCAGTTCATCTTTGCCCTGCTCAACGACGCCCTCGCGCCGACCAACAGCCTGCTCAACCCCCTGGCGGTAAAAGAGCTGTTCAACTCAGGCGGCACCAGCGTGGTGAAAGGCCTGAGCCATATGCTCGACGACTTCATGCACAACAATGGCCTGCCCAGCCAGACCACCAAGGACGCGTTCGAGATTGGCCGCACGCTGGCGGTAACGCCCGGTGCCGTGGTGTTTCGCAACGAGCTGCTGGAGTTGATCCAGTACAAGCCCATGAGCGAAAAGCAGTACGCGCGCCCGCTGCTGATCGTGCCGCCGCAAATCAACAAGTACTACATTTTCGACTTGAGCCCGACCAACAGCTTCGTCCAGTACGCGCTGAAAAACGGGTTGCAGACCTTCATCATCAGTTGGCGCAACCCGGATGTGCGACACCGTGAATGGGGGCTGTCCAGTTACGTTGAAGCCGCCGAAGAAGCGATGAACGTGTGCCGCGCCATCACCGGTGCGCGCGAGGTCAACCTGATGGGTGCCTGCGCGGGCGGTCTGACCATCGCTGCGTTGCAGGGGCATTTGCAGGCCAAACGGCAGATGCGTCGGGTGTCGAGCGCGACGTATCTGGTGAGTTTGCTGGACAGCCAGATCGAGAGCCCGGCGACGCTGTTCATTGATGAGCAGACGCTGGAAGCAGCCAAGCGTCGCTCCTATCAGCGCGGGGTACTGGACGGGCGTGACATGGCCAAGGTGTTCGCCTGGATGCGTCCCAACGATCTGATCTGGTCTTACTGGGTCAACAATTACCTGCTGGGCAAGGCGCCGCCGCCGTTCGACATTCTCTACTGGAACAACGACAGCACGCGTCTGCCCGCCGCGTTGCACGGCGACCTGCTGGACTTCTTCAAGCACAACCCGCTGACACACCCTGGCGGCCTTGAGGTCTGCGGCACGCCCATCGACCTGCAGAAGGTCACCGTGGAGAGCTTCAGCGTGGCGGGCATCAACGATCACATCACGCCCTGGGACGTGGTCTATCGCTCGACGTTGCTGCTGGGTGGCGATCGCCGTTTTCTGCTCTCCAACAGCGGGCACGTCCAAAGCATTCTCAATCCACCGGGTCACCCGAAGGCCAATTTTGTCGAGAACGGCAAACTGAGCAGCGACCCACGCGCCTGGTATTACGACGCCCAACGCACCGATGGCAGTTGGTGGCCAAGCTGGCTGAGCTGGGTTCAGGAGCGGTCCGGGGCGCAGCGTGAAACCCTGACGGCGCTGGGTAACCAGAATTACCCGCCGATGGAAGCTGCGCCGGGGACGTATGTGCGTGTCCGTTGAATATTTGCAAAACCTGTAGGAGCGCGGCTTGTCCCGCGATCGGGTGCGCAGCACCCGCAAACTCAGACGCTGCGCAACGTCGGAACATGGCGGTCGCCGGATTTGCTGCCGGTGCCCGGCAGATCGTCCGGATGCGGCCCAGAGACAAGCCACGCTCCTACAGTTCGCCATGAACACTGATTAAGAAGACTGGATGAAAACCCGCGACCGCATACTCGAATGCGCCCTGCTGCTGTTCAATCAGCAGGGCGAACCCAACGTTTCAACCCTGGAAATTGCCAACGAACTGGAGATCAGCCCGGGCAACCTCTACTACCACTTTCACGGCAAGGAGCCGTTGGTGATGGAGCTGTTTGAGCGCTTTCAGCATGAACTGGCGCCGCTGCTCGATCCACCGGCCGATGCACGTCTGGACGCCGAAGATTACTGGCTGTTCCTGCACCTGATCGTCGAGCGCCTGTCGCACTATCGCTTTCTGTTCCAGGACCTGTCGAACCTCGCCAGCCGCCTGCCCAAACTCGCTCGCGGTATCCGGAATCTGCTCAACTCGATCAAACGCACCCTCGCCTCGTTACTGGCTCGCCTCAAAGCCGAAGGCCAGGTCACCAGCGACACGCAGGCGCTGGGGCAATTGGTGGAACAGATCACCATGACGCTGCTGTTCTCGCTGGATTACCAGCGCATTCTGGATCGCGAAGGTGAAACACGCGTGGTGGTTTACCAGATCATGATGCTGGTCGCGCCGCACCTTAAACCCGGCGCACGGCATGCGGCCGAGCAGCTGGCACGGCATTATCTGGAAGATTGAACCACGTTGGGTTTGGCGCCCCCCCTGTAGGAGCGCGCTTGTCCGCGATTGCAATGCGTCAGGCATTGATTGATTGCCTGACATACCGCAATCGCGGGCAAGCGCGCGCCTACACAGGCAAGAGGTCACCTACAAAAAACCCGACCTGCTTTCACAGATCGGGCTTCGGTGTCGCCAGCCGGGAATCAGGATTGGCTGGACGGTGTCGACGCCGTGGAGGCTGGCGACGGGGTAGCGGCCGGGGCCGACGGTGCTGACGCGGTGGGTGTAGCGCTGGCAGCAGGAGCCGGAGTCGGCGCTGCGGCGGGTTTGGCAGCGGCAGGCTTTTTGGCTGCGGCCGGCTTCTTCGCGGCGGCGGGTTTTGCCGCTGGCTTGGCTGCAGGTTTCGCCGCAGCTACCGGTTTCGCCGCAGGCTTGGCCGCCGGTTTCGCTGCGGCCTTCGGTGCTGGCTTGGCAGCCGGTTTCGCGGCGACCGTTTTCGCCTTGGCTGCGGTGGAGGCCGCCGCTTTCGACGCTGCCGCTACCGGCTTGGCCGCCGCCTTGGCCACTGCGGGTTTGGCCGCTGCGGTTTTCTTCGCCACAGTGCTCGCCGCTTTCGCTAACGGCTTGGCGGCTGCTTTAGCCAGCGGCTTGGCGGTGGTTTTTGCCGCCGGTTTGGCTGCAGGTTTGGCCGCTGCGGTTTTCGAGATGGGGGTGACCGATGCACCGGTCAGCTTCTCGATTTGCCTGGTCAACAGATCGACCTTGCTGTGCAGGGCTTTGACTTCGTTGCGGCTCGGAACACCCAGACGGGAAATCGCGCTGTTCAGGCGCTTGTCGAAAGCCCCTTCCAGCTCGCCCCATTTGCCCAGTGCCAGGTCTTTCACATCGCCGACACGGGATTTGGTGGAAGCCTTGGCGGTGTCTACCGTCTTGCCAACGGTCGCCTTGGTTTCCTTCTCGGCTTTTTCGCCGTCTTTCACCAGCGTTTCGAAAAGCTTACTGCCGTCATTGCTGATCTTCGAGTAAGCGCCTAAACCAGCCAGCCAGATTTGGCGGGAGTATTTTTCAACCTCGCCAATCCAGGAGCTGCCTTCTTTTTCAGTTTTCTTCTTGCCAGCCATCCTGCTCTCCTTATTGTTTACGCGCGACACGTTCGAGCAATGCCGTCAGCTCATCGAGCTTAGCAGAGAGTGTCTCAACATCATGTTTAGACGGAATGCCAATGCGATTCAAGGCGCTGGCCACACGACGGTCGAATGCGCTTTCGATTTTGTCGAGCTGCACTTCGACACGACCTTTGACCTTGGTGATTTCGCCCTTGAATTCGCCCTTGGCCGAATCGATTTCACTGTTGGCCGCCTCGACCTTTTCATCGATGACCTTCTTGGCCTTTTTCTCGGTCTGTTCGCCCGTTTTGATCAGCTCTTTGACGTAGTCGGCGCCTTCCTGCCCGGCCTTCACATAAGCGCCCAGGCCCGCGAGCCAGATCTTGCGCGCATAAAGACGAACCTCGGAAACGGCCTTCGTTTCTTCGGCTTCGATTTTCTTCTTCAAGGTAACTTTGACCATGTCGCACCTCACGCTCGAAAGGGATAGGAGGAACCGCCCGCTGAAGTCGGGGCATGGGCACAAAGTAGAGAGAAAAATTAGAAAGCTCACCCTAGGTTGCGGTCGGGTGATGTAGGCGTTACGCCGTCAGCGCTTTGTCCAGCTGCTTCTCGATTTCGGACTGAATCGTGCTGCTCATGGCCGAGAGGAAGAAATTGAGTTCGATGTTGACCCGCACCAGCGCGTCTTCGACCTGAACGGTCCCTTTTGCGCCTTTGCCTTCCAGCGACACGGTGTCGCCATTCCAGGTGTGCTCGATGCCATATTTGTCGCCCAGCTTTTCAGCGAGCAGCTCGGCCTTCTCGCGGGCCTTGTCCTTACCCAGCGCATGCGGGCGTTCTACGGTAATTCGCGCCATTGGCGGGCTCCTTCGTCGAGGTAAATCGTCGGCGCACTATACCAGCGGTGCTCAACGAAGAAACTGTTCACGGTAAGCCTTGTCAAGACAAAGCCAGCCCCGACGATTAGAATGGCGGCACTTTATTCCGGTGACAGCGATATGAACGATCCGCGCAAAGGCAGCGATGCCGAACCCACCACCCACTTCGGTTACAAAACCGTAGCGCAAAGCCAGAAGGCCGAGAAAGTCGCCGAGGTTTTCCACTCCGTTGCAGCCAAGTACGACCTGATGAACGACGTGCTGTCCGGCGGCATGCACCGCCTGTGGAAGCGCTTCACCATCGAGCTATCGGGCGTGCGCACCGGCAACCGCGTGCTGGACATCGCAGGCGGAACGGGCGATCTGGCGAAGAAGTTTTCCCACTTGGTCGGCCCGACCGGCGAAGTCGTGCTGGCCGACATCAACGCCTCGATGCTCAAGGTCGGTCGTGACCGTCTGCTTGATCGCGGCGTGGCCGGCAACATCAAGTTCGTCCAGGCCGACGCTGAAAAGCTGCCGTTCCCGGACAACTACTTCGATTGCGTAACCATCGCCTTCGGGCTGCGCAACGTCACTAATAAGGACGACGCCATCCGCTCCATGCTGCGCGTGCTCAAACCGGGTGGCCGCCTGCTGGTGCTGGAATTCTCCAAACCGACCAACAAAGTGATGTCCAAGGTCTACGACGCCTACTCGTTCGCCTTCATGCCGCTGGCCGGCAAGCTGATCACCAATGATTCGGAAAGCTATCGCTATCTGGCCGAATCGATCCGCATGCACCCGGATCAGGAAACCCTGAAGTCGATGATGGTGGACGCCGGTTTCGACCGCGTGACTTACCACAACATGACCTCCGGCATCGTCGCGTTGCACCGTGGTATCAAGCCCTGATGTTGATCAGCGGCTTGCTCGCCGGCGTCGAGCACGGCATCAATCGCGTGCTGCAGATGGACAGCACTGCCTTGCCACGCCTTGACCGGCTCAGTGGCAAGGTGATCGCGGTCGAGTGCAGCAGCCCTGCGTTTCATCTGTACATCCTGCCCAGCGACGAAGGCCTGATGCTGGCCGCGAATTGGGAAGGCGGTGCCGACGTGACCCTGCGCGCACCTGCGGCGAGCCTGATGCGTCTGGCGTTGAGCAAGGACAAGACTGCGGTCCTGCACAGCCCGGAAGTCGAGCTGGATGGCGAGAGTGCCGTGCTGCTGGAACTGACCGGCGTGCTGCAGGATCTCGATCTGGACTGGGAATATGAGTTGCAACGCTGGCTGGGGCCTGTGGCCACGACGCTGATCGGTGGCCACTTGCGCAACAGTGCACGCTGGACCAGTGACAGCGTTGCCAGCCTGAGCCTGAACCTGGCCGAGTATCTGGCCGAAGAATCACGCACCCTGGTCGGCAAACGCGAGGCAGAAGCCCGCTTCGCCGAACTGGATCAGACCAAACAAGACCTGGAACGCCTCGAAGCCCGCTTCGAGCGTCTGGCCCAATCCCTCAAATCCAGCGATAACGCATGAGCCTGCTTGCCGTCCGCCGCCTGTTTCGCATCCAGCGTGTCGTAATTCGTTACCGCCTCGATGACCTGCTGTTTGCCCTGCCGCTGCCTTGGTGGCTGCTGGCCGTACGCTTCGTGCTGCCGTGGCGCTGGATTCCGCGACGCAAGAATGAGCTGACGCGCGGCGCACGGTTGCGCCTGGCGTTGCAGGACCTGGGGCCAATCTTCATCAAGTTCGGCCAGCTGCTTTCGACCCGGCGCGACCTGCTGCCTGAAGACATCGCCGACGAGCTGATGCTCTTGCAGGACCGTGTACCGCCGTTCGAATCCGAGAAAGCCATCGCGCTGATCGAGTCTCAGCTGGGCGCGAAGATCAGCCAGGTCTTCACCCGCTTCGACGTCGCCCCGCTGGCGTCCGCTTCGGTGGCACAGGTCCACGCCGCGCAACTGAAAACCGGCGAAGAGGTGGTGGTCAAGGTGGTGCGTCCTGGTTTGAAACCGATCATCGGGTCGGATCTGGCCTGGTTGTTCATTCTCGCCAAAATCGCTGAACGGCTGTCTGCCGACGCCCGTCTGCTGCACCCGGTGGACGTGGTCGCCGACTACGAAAAGACCATCTACGACGAACTCGACCTGTTGCGCGAGGCGGCGAACTCCAGCCAGCTACGCCGTAACTTCGAAGGCTCTACCATGCTCTACGTCCCGCAGGTCTACTGGGACTGGTGCCGGCCGAAAGTGCTGGTGATGGAGCGCATCTACGGGGTTCAGGTCACCGATCTGGCGACGCTGGCCGATCAGCGCACTGACATGAAGAAACTCGCCGAACGTGGCGTGGAGCTGTTCTTCACCCAAGTGTTCCGCGACAGCTTTTTCCACGCCGACATGCATCCCGGCAACATCTTCGTCAGCACCGTTGCGCCGTGGGATCCGCAGTACATCGCCATCGACTGCGGCATCGTGGGCAGCCTGACACCGGAAGACCAGGACTACCTGGCACGCAACCTGTTCGCCTTCTTCAAGCGCGATTACCGCCGCGTCGCCCAACTGCACATCGACTCCGGCTGGGTGCCTGCGGAAACCAAACTCAACGAATTCGAAGCCGCCATCCGCACGGTGTGCGAGCCCATCTTTGAGAAGCCCCTGAAGGACATTTCCTTCGGTCAGGTGTTGATGCGCCTGTTCCAGACCGCGCGCCGCTTCAACATGGAAGTCCAGCCCCAATTGGTATTGCTGCAGAAAACCCTGCTCAACATCGAAGGGCTGGGCCGTCAGCTGTATCCGGAACTGGACCTGTGGAGCACCGCACAACCGTTCCTGGAGCGCTGGATGCGCGAGCGCGTCAGCCCCAAGACGCTGATCGGCAACCTGCAATCCCAGGTCGAGCAGATTCCGCACCTGGCCAACATGACACGCGACCTGCTGGAGCGTCTGTCACAACCCCACGCCGCTGATCCACCACCGCCTTACTCGAATCGGGGCGATCATTGGGCCTTGCGCCTGATCGGGGCCGGGCTGTTGGCCGGTGGCGTGGTTCTGGCCACCGCCCATACTCAGTCGGGTGACGAACTGATGGCCTTTAGTGCCTGGCCCGCCGTGTTGATGCTGGTCGCCGGCCTTTATCTGGTCGTGCGCCGATAGCCATCGGCGGGCGCCGCTGGCACACTAACCCTTCGATAGAGCGGCCGGAGCCGAGGATGAAAGACTGGCTGGACGAGATTAAGTGGGACAGCGACGGTCTGGTGCCTGCGATTGCGCAGGACCATAAAACCGGGCGCGTCCTGATGATGGCCTGGATGAACCGTGAAGCACTGAGCCTGACCGCCGCTGAGAACCGCGCCATCTACTGGTCGCGTTCGCGTGGCAAGTTGTGGCGCAAAGGTGAAGAATCGGGCCATGTGCAGAAACTGCACGAACTGCGTCTGGATTGTGACGCCGACGTGATCATTCTGATGGTCGAGCAAATCGGCGGCATCGCCTGCCATACCGGCCGCGAAAGCTGCTTCTACCGCGTCTACGACGACGCTGGCTGGAAGACCGTGGACCCGGTGCTCAAAGACCCAGAAGCCATTTATCAAGCAGGACACTGAACATGACTGATACCTTGTCTCGCCTTGCGCAAGTGCTCGAAGAACGCAAGGGCGCGGCTGCCGACTCTTCCTATGTCGCCAGTCTCTACCACAAGGGACTGAACAAGATTCTGGAGAAGGTCGGCGAAGAGTCGGTCGAAACCATCATCGCCGCCAAAGACGCCGCCATCAGCGGTGACTGCAGCGATGTCATCTACGAAACCGCTGACTTGTGGTTCCATAGCCTGGTCATGCTTGCAGCACTGGGCCAGCATCCACAAGCCGTACTGGATGAACTGGATCGCCGTTTCGGGCTGTCCGGCCACGCCGAAAAAGCGGCTCGTTCGGCGGAATAAACAGTGGGCCTGCGGGCTCTGAATTTCTTGTGAGGAACGTGACATGGGCATTTTTGACTGGAAACACTGGATCGTCATTCTTGTGGTCGTCGTGCTGGTCTTCGGCACCAAGAAACTCAAGAATCTGGGTACTGACGTCGGCGAATCGATCAAAGGCTTTCGCAAAGCCATGAACGACGACGAGAAGCCTTCCGAGCAGCCTCCGGTTCAGCCGCAACCGACTGCGCAGCCCGTTCCGCCGACCCAGCCGTTGCATCAGCCACACACCATCGATGCGCAGGCACAGAAAGTCGAAGAGCCCATCCGCAAAGACTAGGTCGTGACGCATGTTTGGTATCAGCTTCTCTGAACTGCTGCTGGTCGGTCTCGTTGCCCTGCTGGTGCTGGGTCCCGAGCGCCTGCCGGGCGCAGCGCGTACCGCCGGGCTTTGGGTCGGGCGTCTGAAACGCAGCTTCAATGCGATCAAACAGGAAGTTGAGCGCGAAATCGGCGCCGATGAAATTCGCCGTCAGTTGCACAACGAGCACATTCTGTCGCTGGAAGAAGAAGCGCGCAAAATCATGCAGCCGCAGCAGCCACCGGCTCCGCCTGTCGTGCAGCCGAGTGCGCAGACCGAAACGCCGCCTGCCAGTGAACCGGTCATGGGCGCAGCGCCCTCTCCCGGCCCTGCTGCCGATATAGGCCCTGCCGCACCGGCTGAAAGTGCGTCGGTCAGCCCGCCGCCCGCTCAGACTCACGCCGAGCCGGCACAGCCAGCATCGACACCTGCGCCAGCACCGGTGACCACGCCGGCCACTGCGGTGCAGAGCGCACCTTCCGCTAACGATTCGTCACAGCCACCACGAGCCCCATGAGCGAAATTCCGGAAAACGACCAGCAAATGCCGTTGGTCTCGCACCTCACTGAACTGCGCTCGCGCCTGCTGCGTTGTGTGCTGGCGATCTTTGTGATTTTCGGCGCGCTGTTCTACTTCACGCAGAAGATCTACACCTTCGTTTCGGCGCCATTGCGCAAGTTCTTGCCGGAAGGCGCGACGATGATCGCCACCGACGTGGCCTCGCCGTTCATCACGCCTTTCAAGCTGACCATGATGGTCGCGCTGTTTCTGGCCATGCCGGTCATCCTCTATCAGATCTGGGGATTTATTGCGCCGGGCCTGTACAAGCACGAAAAACGCGTGGCCGTGCCGCTGTTGGTTTCCAGCATCATTCTGTTTTATGCCGGGATGGCGTTCGCGTACTTCCTGGTCTTCCCGCTGATTTTCCACTTCTTCGCCAGCGTGACCCCGGAAGGCGTGTCGATGATGACGGACATCGCCAGTTATCTGGATTTCGTCATGACGCTGTTCCTGGCCTTTGGCGTGGCCTTCGAGATTCCCGTGGCCGTCGTGTTGCTGGTGTGGATCGGCATCGTCGACGTCAAATACCTGAAGAAGATTCGTCCGTACGTGGTCATCGGCTGTTTCGTGGTCGGCATGATCCTCACCCCGCCGGACATCTTCTCGCAGACACTCCTCGCCGTGCCGATGTGGCTGCTGTTTGAGATCGGTGTGCTGTGCAGCTCGATGGTCACCAAACGGGGTGACCACGAAGACGACGAAAAGGCCGAAGACGAACAAGACCAACCGCCAGCGACCCAGCCGTGAACCTGCTGCTTCTTGAAGACGCCGACTTCATTGCGGCGGATCGCGTGGTCCTGCGTGACCGGCGCCTCAAGCATATGCAGGAGGTGCATCGCTCGGAAGTCGGTGACAGCCTGCGCGTCGGTCGCGTGGGTGGCCTGCTGGGCAGCGCTGAATTGCTGCGCCTGGAACCTCGCGAGGCTGAGCTGTCGGTGGCCTTCGACCGCGAACCTCCCGCCAAGCTGCCGCTGACGCTGGTCCTCGCGCTGCCACGCCCGAAGATGCTGCGCCGGGTGTTCCAGACCATCGCTACGATGGGCGTGCCCAAGGTCATTCTGGTCAACAGCTACCGCGTAGAAAAAAGCTTCTGGCAAACCCCGTTTCTGGAGCCAGCGGCCATTCGCGAGCAGTTGATTCTGGGCCTGGAACAAGCCCGCGACAGCGTGCTGCCTGAGATCGTCATCGAGAAACGCTTCAAGCCGTTCGTTGAAGACCGGTTACCCGCCATTGTCGACGGCAAACTGGGACTGGTCGGGCACCCTGGGGACTTCCCTGCGTGCCCCCGTGCCGTCGAGCAGCCGGTGACGCTGGCGATCGGCCCTGAAGGTGGCTGGATTCCCTATGAAGTCGAGCTGCTGCGCGCATCGGGTTTGAACCCTGTCCAGCTCGGTGAGCGCATCCTGCGCGTCGAAACCGCCGTCACCGCCCTCCTCGCCCGGTTGTTTTAAGCCTCCGATCATTCCCCGCAGGGAGGGTATTTCACCTGCCTGCATCACAGCGCTCGAGGCCGCGGCAATCCCTACAGCAGTTGGCCGAATCACCCGCCATACGGTGCTTCAGTTTGGGGCATGATGGCCGATCTACAGACGTCCATAAAAACAATGTGCAAGGAATCACACCATGTATCGCTGGTCTGCCCAACGCCTCGGAAACGTGAGCGTCAGTCGCAAACTGAGTATCGGTTTCGGGCTGGTGCTGTTGTTGACCCTGATCATCACCGGCACAGGCTGGTCGAGCGTTTCGTCGCTGATCGAGCGCGGTGACAAGCTGGCGGCCATCTCGCAGATCAGCGAACAGACCATGGAACTGCGCACCGCCCGCATGCGCTATGAAACGCAATCCAGTGCCGAGGCGGCGACGGGTGTCATGACCGCGCTGGACACGCTCGACATCGACCTCAAGAACGCCCGCAGCAAAATCGCCGGCGCTGATGACCTCAAGCTGCTGGACGCGCAGATTCAGGCCGCTGCCGATTACCGTCGCGCGTTTGACGACATGACCAAGGCCATTCAGGTCCGCGAAACCAGCCGTGTGAACCTGGGCGCCACGGCCGATGCGGCCGTGGACGAGGTCAACAAGATCGAAGAAGCCCTGATCCAGCACGACAACATTCTGCAATTCAACAGCGCAGTGGGCGTCAGCAAGTTGATCCAGCAGGCGCGGTTTCAGGTGCGCGGTTACACCTTCAGCGGCAACCCCGATTTCGAGAAGAACGCCAACGCGGCCATCGACGAAGCCATCATCGGTGTGAACACGCTGGCCGGCGACGTCTCGTCTCAGTACATCCCACAGCTGCAAAAGGCCAATCTCGCGCTCAAGGGCTATCGCGCTGCCGTGGGTCAATACCGCGACGCTCAACAGGTCAGCCGACAAGCGCTGGAAAAGATGACCAACCTGGGCCAGCAACTGCTAGATGTCAGCGACAAACTGACCGCTTCGCAAAACGCCAAGCGTGATGCTGACAGCAGCCAGGCACAGTCCATGCTCGGCCTTGCCACGGTGCTCGCCCTGTTCTTCGGCATCCTCGCGGCCTGGGCGATCACGCGCCAGATCACCCTCCCGTTAAAGCAGACCCTGCTTGCCGTGGATCGCGTGGCATCCGGCGATTTGACCCATAACCTGAATATCGAACGTCGCGACGAGCTGGGCCAGTTGCAAGGCGGTATCCAGCGCATGACCTTGAGCCTGCGGGCACTGATCGGCGGCATCAGCGACAGCGTGACCCAGATCGCCAGCGCCGCCGAAGAACTCTCCGCGGTCACCGAGCAGACCAGCGCGGGCGTCAACAGCCAGAAGGTCGAAACCGATCAGGTGGCCACCGCCATGCACCAGATGACAGCGACGGTGCAGGAAGTGGCGCGCAACGCCGAGGAAGCCTCAGAGGCCGCTCTCGCCGCCGATCAGCAAGCCCGCGAGGGTGACAAGGTCGTCAACGAAGCCATTGCACAGATCGAGCGTCTGGCCAGCGAAGTGGGACATTCCACGACAGCCATGGGCGAACTCAAGCGCGAGAGCGACAAAATCGGCAGTGTGCTGGACGTCATCAAGTCGGTCGCTCAACAGACCAACCTGCTGGCCTTGAACGCAGCGATCGAAGCCGCACGCGCAGGCGAGGCCGGCCGTGGTTTTGCCGTGGTCGCGGACGAGGTGCGCAGCCTGGCGCAACGCACGCAGAAATCCACCGAGGAGATCGAAGACCTCATCGCAGGCTTGCAGAGCGGCACCCAGCGGGTGGCGACGATCATGGACAACAGTCGCGAGTTGACGGTCAGCAGTGTCGAGCTGACGCGTCGGGCGGGTGGATCGCTGGAAAGCATCACCCGGACGGTCTCCGCGATTCAGGCCATGAACCAGCAGATCGCGGCCGCCGCCGAGCAGCAAAGCGCAACGGCCGAAGAGATCAACCGCAGCGTACTCAACGTGCGCGATGTCTCGGAGCAGACCTCGGCGGCCAGCGAAGAGACAGCGGCGTCGAGCGTGGAACTGGCGCGGCTCGGCACGCATCTGCAAGGGCTGGTCGGCCGGTTCAGGGTTTGATGGATCTCAAGGCAACTGAAAACACTGTGGGAGCGAATTCATTCGCGAGAGGTTGGTCCATCCGACATACCTTCCTCGTCAGGAATGCCGCATCGCGAATGAATTCGCTCCCACAGGCCAGAGTAGTGTTCTGCCAGAGGACAGGGTTCTACTGACCAAACTGTGACCTGCATCACCCAATGCCTGCGCTCAGAAATCTCCTACACCCTCTTCAGGTCACGCCTCACGCTCCCCTGCCGATGCGCGTTTATCGCTCATTCGCAGGAGACGCATCATGTTGCAAGGCATCAACAGGGCACTGGCCAACACCAGCGTCAAACTCAAGCTGTCGCTGGGCTTTGGCCTGGTGCTGGTATTGACGCTGGCCATCACGCTGACGGGGTGGCACGGGCTGGACACGATGATCGAGCGTTCAGAGTCGCTGACCGAGATCGCCCGGCTCAACGAGCTGACCAAGGACCTGCGCGCCGAGCGCATTGTCTTTCGGGTGGATAACACAGCCGAGGACGCGAAGCGCGTGACCGCGCGCCTCGATCAGATCGAGGCGCAGTTGACGACACTTCGCGACGACAGCCCGCCCGCAGACATCCTAAAACTGATCGACAGCCAGAGCGACACCGCACGCTCGCTTGAGAAAACGTTCACCCAACTGGGTCAGTCACTCCTCAACAAAGAAGCCGCCAAGGTCCAGCTAACGGCGCTGTCCGACGCCGCGATCAAGGTCATGGATGAGGTTGAACGCGAGGTCTTGAAAGCCGTCAGTGAAGAACCGGACAGCAGCGAGCAACTGGGTGAACTCACCAACCTTCTGCAACTGCGCCGACAGATCCAGAGCGCACGTTATGAGGTTCAGGCGTACGTCTTTAGCGGACTTGCGTCATATGAAGCATCCTCGTTGGCGGCCATTGATGAGGCATTCAAGGACCTCGAAAAGGTAACCGCTGGCCAGTCTGACGGGGACATCAGCGGGTTGCTCACCGCTAAACAGGCGTTACAGCGATACCGCGAACAGCTGATCCGGTTCAAGGAGGTACAGACTCAGGTGGAGGCGGCACATGAATCGATGGAGGCGATGGGCGACACCCTGCTGTCCTCCACCCATGAAATCAGCACATTGCAAAGCCAGCGACGTGACGACGAGGCCACGCAATCGCGTAAAGCACTGATCAGCGTGGCTGCGCTGGCCATGATGCTGGGATTGATGGCAGCCTGGATGATCACCCAACAGATCATCGCGCCGCTACGCGATACGCTGAGCGCCGCCAAACGCATCGCCCAAGGCGATCTCAGCGTCGACCTCGATGTTCAGCGCCGCGATGAAATGGGCGATCTGCAGCACAGCATCCAGGACATGACGCAGAGCCTGCGCACATTGATCAGCGGCATCAGCGACGGGGTCGCACAGATCGCCAGCGCGGCGACCCAGTTGTCTGCCGTGACCGAACAGACCAGCGCAGGCGTGAACAATCAAAAGGACGAAACCGATCAGGTCGCCACGGCGATGAACCAGATGACCTCCACCGTGCTGGAGGTCGCGCGCAACGCCGAAGAAGCCAGCGAAGCCGCCCAACAGGCGGACCAACAGGCCCGCGAAGGCGACAAAGTAGTAAGTGATGCGATTACTCAGATCGAGCGTCTCGCCACGGAAGTCAACAATTCAACCTTGGCAATGGGGCAACTGAAGCTCGAAAGCGACAAGATCGGCGGCGTTCTCGACGTGATCAAATCCGTCTCCCAGCAGACCAATCTGCTGGCGCTGAACGCCGCCATCGAAGCGGCCCGGGCAGGCGAAGCCGGACGCGGGTTTGCGGTGGTCGCCGACGAGGTGCGCAGCCTGGCTCAGCGGACCCAAGAGTCCACGGAAGAAATCGAAGTCCTGATCGCCGCCTTGCAGAATGGAACACAGCAGGTCGTCGGTACACTAGACGCCAGCCGTAGCCTGTCCGACAGCAGCGTGGAGCTGAGCCGCCGTGCTGGCACCGCGCTCGAGCACATCACACGCACAGTTTCGACGATTCAGAACATGAATCAGCAGATCGCTACGGCCGGCGAGGAGCAGACCGTGGTCGCCGATCAAATTAACCGCAGCGTGATCAACGTCAGGGATGTTTCAGAACAGACCGCCGCCGCCAGCGAAGAAACCGCCGCCTCCAGCGTCGAACTCGCGCGGCTGGGCGCGCAGTTGCAGGCGATGGTGGGCAAGTTTCGGGTGAGGTAACAAGCCGAGCGCTACAGAGGCAAACGCACACAAAAACGCCGCCGAAGATGACGCTTCGGCGGCGTTGTCGTTCAGCGGTTCACTCAAGCGTTAGCGAGCGTGTGCTCATTGACGTGAGTCGCAGGTTGCAACGGCAGCAGCGGCGCATGAGGGTCGGCTTTCACCGAAGCTCTCCACGCCTCCAGCCACGCTTCATTGCCTTCGGCCCAGACCAGCTCATGCAGACGAGCCAGCGCAACAGGGTCGCTCAGCAGTTGCAGGCGTTCGTTGTTGTTCAAGTGCTCGGGACCGCCTTTGATCGCGTGGCGCACGCGCTCGACGCGCATCCACTCGATAGGCTCGGCATGACGGTGGCGAGAGGTCGCCAACGCACACGCCAGAGCGTTCTGCCGTGGATCGACCACGGCGCGAACAAAGCCGTCGTTGAGCGCATGCCAGCGGTTCTCATGGGTGTACTGATCGGTGGAGACCAGTTCCTGAGGCGGCGTGTGCTCTTCCGGGATCAGGAACAGACTTTCGTCGCGCGCCTTCAGGCCCAGATTGGTCCGGCTCGAAATCACGGAAACCGGAATCGACAGGATCAACGAACCTACGATAGGCACCAGCCACCACAGGAAGCTCGGGTTCAACCAAGCGACCAGCAACGCCCAGCCAAAGCCCAGCAAGGTCTGCGGACCGTGACGCTTGACCGCTTCGCTCCACGGCGTCGAGTCGTCGTCACGCTGCGGCGAGTTCCAGGTCGCGGCCCAGCCCAGGAATGCGGCCAGTACGAAACGGGTATGGAAGATCATGCGCACAGGCGCCAGCAGCATGGAGAACAGCATCTCCAGCAGCATCGACAGCGTCACCTTGATGCGACCACCGTAACCGACCGCGCCCTTGGCCCAGATAAGCACGATACTCAGCAGCTTCGGCAGGAACAGCAACACGATGGTGGTAGAGAACAGCGCGACGGCTTTTTCCGGGTGCCATTGTGGCCACAGCGGATAGAGCTGACGTGGCTCCATGAAGTAGGTCGGCTCCATGAGCGTGTTCACCGCCAGCAGCGCCGTGGACAACACCAGGAAGAAGAACCACAACGGCGCCGACAGGTAAGACATCACGCCCGTCAGGAACACCGCGCGGTGAACCGGGTGCATGCCTTTTACCAGGAATAGGCGGAAGTTCATCAGGTTACCGTGGCACCAGCGACGGTCACGCTTGAGTTCGTCCAGCAGGTTCGGCGGAAGCTCTTCGTAGCTGCCCGGCAAGTCGTAGGCAATCCACACGCCCCAGCCAGCACGGCGCATCAATGCGGCTTCAACGAAGTCGTGAGACAGGATCGCACCCGCGAACGCACCTTTACCCGGCAGCGGCGCCAAGGCGCAGTGCTCGATAAACGGTTTCATGCGGATGATCGCGTTGTGACCCCAGTAGTGGGATTCACCCAGCTGCCAGAAGTGCAGACCGGCCGTAAACAGCGGGCCATACACGCGGGTCGCGAACTGCTGCATACGAGCATAGAGCGTGTCCATGCCCGAGGCGCGTGGCGCGGTCTGAATGATACCGGCGTCCGGCGTGGCTTCCATCAAGCGCACCAGACTGGTCAGGCACTCACCGCTCATTACGGAGTCGGCGTCGAGGACGACCATGTAACGATAGTCACCGCCCCAACGACGGCAGAAGTCGTCGAGGTTGCCGCTTTTGCGTTTTACGCGACGGCGACGACGACGATAGAAGATCTTGCCGAACCCGCCGGTTTCGCGGCAGACGTCCAGCCAGGCCTGCTGCTCGGCAACGGCGATGTCGGTTTCGTTGGTGTCGCTGAGCACGAAGAAGTCGAAGCGGTCCAGATCGCCCGTGGCGGCAACCGACTCGAACGTTGCACGCAGACCGGCGAACACGCGCGGTACGTCTTCGTTACAGATCGGCATCACCAGGGCAGTACGCGCACCGACTTCAATCGGCTCGTTGCCAGCGCTTGCGCCGGAGATACGGTATTTGTCGCGACCGGTGAGCAACTCGAGGAAGCCCATCAGTGCAGTCCAGAAACCGGCCGACACCCAGCAGAACAGAATCCCGAACAGCAGCAGAATGCTGGTCTGCAGTGCGTACGGCATCACTTGAACGGCGGTCTGCCAGAGGGTCTGGTGACTGATTTCATCAAACGAAACCAGTGACCAGCCTTGATACGGCAGGATGCCTTTCATGTAGAAGCCAGCCACGATGGTCTGGCCCAGCATGAGGATCAGCAGGATATAACGACGAATCGACCCGACGGTGCGCCAGCGAGACTTGGGCAAGTCGCGCGGCAGGTCGTCCTTGCTCGGCTTGGGCGGGTTTTTCTTGCCGGTCATCCGGCGCCAGGCACGGTGCAGAACGTTAGTACGCCAAGGCTCGGGGACCACCTTGGTACGGCGAATCGGTGGCGTAGCCTTCAGGCGAACCCGACCGCTGGCGTCCACACTCAGCATTTCTGCTTCCTGCAGTTCGTCGGCGGTCGTCAGCGTCAACCGACGACCCACCGAGGCCTGAGCGGCCTCGGCAGAATCAGTGACGGTCTGCGCCGAAAGGCGTTCATGCAGCTCAGCGAACGAGGTGCAGCTGGCCAGTTCGGCCCGCTGCTCGTCGCTCATCGGCAGGTGTGCCAGGTACTCGTTCAGAGACTCTGGCACGGCTTGTGAATTACTCATCGGCTGGCAACTGGTAGCTCCAGGTCTCGGTCAGAACTTGTTGATTCATGGCCGGGCCCTGTTGGGTGGATGCAGCCTCTACCGCTGGCTGCGAGGTGTCTTTACTGCCTTTGTTCGCTTTGGCGGCGTCGGCTAGAGCGGCTTCAGGACGCGAAGCCTCGTCGGACTTGGCTTCTGCAACCTTGGCGGCGTCAGCGGATTTAGCGGCTTCGGCCTTGTCGCCTTTGGCGGCGTCTTTAGCAGAAGCGTCTTTGCCATCGGCTTTCGCGTCGGCTTTAGCCACTTTGGCGTCTTTCGCATCACCGGCTTTCACAGCGTCGGTCTTGACGATTTCGGCTTTGTCATCCTTTGGCGCCGCCGCTGCGGCAACGGCCTTGGCGTCTGCTTTCTTCTCAGGCTTCTTGTCTGATTTGTCCGCGGTGATAATCGCAGGCTCCTTGCCAGGCTCAACCGGGGTCTCACGCAGCAAGTAAGCGCGCATCTCGACGGACTTGTTGGTGTCTTTGACCTTCAGGCGCAGCGTCAGGCGCCAGCCTTTGGTTACCGGGTTGTAGCGCAGGTTGTTCTCGACCAGATCGGTGTTGTCGTCGGTGGTGACCTGGCTACGGATCGCCGGGTCTTCACCCAGTTTGGCCAGGGTCGGGCCGACGAAATCGACCAGGTAGGCGACGCTGCCGTCTGGCTGGCGGATCAGGTTGGACTGCTTCACGTCACCGGTCGAACGCAGGGTCTGCTTGACCCAGCCCAGATCAGGCGAGTGAATGGAATCTTCGTCCATGGTCCAGTGCAGGCGATAGTTGAAGTCGATCGGTTGACCTGGCTCAGGTTGGGTTTCCGGCTTCCAGAAGGCAACGATGTTGTCGTTGGTTTCATCGGCTGTCGGGATTTCTACCAGGTCGACGGTGCCTTTGCCCCAGTCGCCCTTAGGCTCGATCCAGGCGCTTGGGCGCTTGTCGTAACGGTCGTCCAGGTCTTCGTAGTGGCTGAAGTTGCGGCCACGTTGCAGCAGACCGAAGCCGCGCGGGTTCTCAACCGAGAAGCTGCTGACGGCCAGGTGTTTCGGGTTGTTCAGAGGACGCCAGATCCACTCGCCATTGGCCGCCTGAATCGACAGACCGCTGGAATCGTGCAGTTCGCGACGGTAGTTAAGGACCTTCGAAGGCTGGTTCGCGCCGAACAGGAACATGCTGGTCAGCGGTGCAACGCCTAGTTTGCCGACCTTTTCACGCAGGTACATGCGCGATTGGACGTCGACCAGGGTGTTGGTGCCCGGACGCAGGGTCAATTTGTAAGCACCGGTGGCACGCGGGGAGTCCAACAGCGCGAAAATCACCAGGTGGTTGTCATCCGGGTTCGGCTTCTCGATCCAGAACTCGGTGAAACGCGGGAATTCTTCGCCGGACGGCATCGCGGTGTCGATGGCCATGCCGCGTGCCGACAGGCCGTAAACCTGACCTTTGCCGATGACGCGGAAATAGCTCGCGCCCAGCATGGTCATGATTTCGTCTTGTTTGTCGTCTTTGTTGATCGGGTACATGACGCGGAAACCGGCATAGCCCAGGTTCTCGGTCGACTTGGGATCGAACTTCACGTCGCCAAAATCAAAACGACTCGGGTCGTACTTGATCTCGTTGACGGAGGTGGCCGTCACTTCGTTGATCTTGACCGGGGTGTCGAAGTGCATGCCCTGGTGGTAGAACGAGATCTTGAACGGGGTTTTGTCATTGGCCCATTCAGCCTTGTCCTGCAGGAAGCGAATCTTCTGATAATCCGCAAACTTCATGTCGCGGAATTCCGCTGGAAGGTTGCTTTTGGGTGCTGCGAACTTCTGTCCGGCCAGTTCTTTGGCCTTTGTCGCCACGTCGTCGAGATCGAACGCCCACAGCTGACCGGCGCCGAACAGACAAAACAAAGCCGACCCGGCTAACAAGGCGCTGCGCAGGCGCTTGCCAGGGGTCTTTGGTGCATTACATGGACTAACAATCACGAGCAACCCTCGCCGAAAACAGATGAAGAAACCAACGGCCAGCTATCAAATGCCGGGTTGGCGAGCATTGTTCCGACTCCGAAAGGGGCCAATGATTCCCCAAACGACTTCGGACCAGTCTGCGTTTTTACCGATTGGACGGGCAATCGCCCGTCTTTGTAGCGCGCGATTATCTAGTAGCTCGCGTTACAACGCATCAGGGGAAACAAAGTATTTATGGCTTTTTGCCTAATAAATTCGGGTACGACAGGCAAAACGGCGCTTTAGGTCTCAAGCAAAAATGTCACAGGGCCATCATTGATCAAATGAACCTGCATATCCGCACCAAATTGGCCCGAAGCGACTGTCCTGTGCGAGGTTTTAGCCTTTTCCAGTAAATAGTCAAACAATTCGGCGCCTAATGCCGGCGGCGCTGCCTTCGAGAAGCTGGGGCGCATGCCGCTGCGCGTATCGGCTGCCAGCGTGAACTGGGAAACCAGTAACAATCCGCCGCCTACGTCACTCAATGAAAGATTCATCTTGCCGTCGGCGTCGCTGAACACACGATAGTTAAGCAGCTTGTGCAGCAATTTGTCGGCGCTGGCGCGGGTGTCCTGAGGCTCAATGCCGACCAGCACCAGCAGCCCCTGATCGATGGCGCCCACTGTCGCGCCATCGACATCGACGCGTGCACCGCGCACGCGTTGAAGCAAACCTTTCATTTAAGCCTTCCTGCGATTCTCTCGAGTTCACCCAAACCCTGTGGGAGCGAATTCATTCGCGAGGCGTTGGTACATCCGACACAAAGGTGTCGGATGTACCGGCCAATCGCGAATGAATTCGCTCCCACGGTTTTAATCCAAGTAAGACAATTAAGCCTCTTCCGGCGGTAAATCCAGCAAACGCCGAGCCACTTGTGACGCTGCGCGCACCAGCGCATCGGTGATACCCGGTTCGGAAGCGGCGTGGCCCGCATCGCGAATCACCTGCAGCTCGCTGTTCGGCCAGGCCTGATGCAGCTCCCAGGCGTTGTCCAGCGGACAGATCACGTCATAACGGCCGTGCACGATGATGCCCGGCAGGTGCGCGATCTTGGGCATGTCGCGGATCAGTTGGTTCTCTTCAAGGAAGGCATTGTTGGTGAAGTAGTGGCATTCGATCCGGGCGATGGACAAGGCACGCTGCGGTTCGGAGAAACGGTCGACCACCAGCGGGTTGGGACGCAGCGTCGCGGTGCGGCCTTCCCACGTGGACCAGGCTTTGGCGGCGTGCATCTGGGCGATCTGGTCGCTGCCGACCAGGCGTTTGTGGAAGGCGGTGAGCAGGTCGCCACGCTCATCCAGCGGAATGGGCGCCAGGTAATCCTGCCAGTAATCCGGGAACAGGCGGCTCGCGCCTTCCTGGTAGAACCACTTGATCTCCTGCGGACGGCACAAAAAGACGCCGCGCAAAATCAGTGCATGCACACGGTCCGGGTGAGTTTGGGCGTAGGCCAGCGACAGCGTCGAACCCCACGAGCCGCCGAACAACACCCACTTGTCGATGCCCAGGTGTTTGCGAATGCGCTCAAGGTCTTCGACCAGATGCCAGGTGGTGTTGTTTTCGAGGTTGGCGTGGGGCGTAGAACGGCCACAGCCGCGCTGGTCGAAGGTGATGATGCGGTACAGGTTCGGATCGAAGAAGCGACGGCTCTGCGCGTCGCATCCCGCACCCGGCCCACCGTGGATGAACACCACCGGCAAGCCTTCTGGCGAGCCGCTTTCATCGACATACAGCACATGAGGCTCTTCCACTGCCAGATCGTGCCGGGCATAAGGTTTGATCTGCGGGTACAAAGTCTGCATAGGTGCTCCATAAGTCCAATTCAGGGGCTTCTATTTATCTGCCGTTGGGCATCATAAACCCGAATCGAGGAATGATCATGCTTGCCTGTTTCTGCACGGCTGTCACCCCTGATTTTGCGATTCACCCTTGAGCAATATCGAGGATAAATCGCCGTCGGAGCGCGCTTGCCCGCAAGGAGTCCTGACGTGGTGTCCCTGAAAGAATGCGCCGTCTGTATCGTGGGCAGGCACGCGCCTGCAAATGCCATCGCTGCCTTCAAAAGAACTGGAACGATCAATGCAAGCGATTCATGCGATAAAAATGGTCGCGAACCAGAGCGGGATGTCTGAGTCGAACCGAGGGTCGTGCAACGGGATATTTCATCCAGTCGGCAGGAAATAACCCATGACACGCCCTACAGTCAATCAACCCCATTTAATCGTCCAACCAACTTGAGGTCGTACCCGATGTCTCCGGAACCCAACGTTCGTGACGCTGAAGTGGCAGCCTTTCGTGAAGCTGTGCTGAACAAACTCGAGTATGCCGTAGGCAAGGACGCCGCCCATGCATTCGACCATGACTGGTTCATGGCCATCGCCCTGGCGACTCGCGACAAGATGGCAGAGCGCTGGATGAACCACACGCGCTACATCTATAAGCAGGAAAGGAAGCGTGTGTATTACCTCTCGCTCGAGTTCCTGATCGGGCGTCTGATGTTCGACAGCCTGAGCAACCTGGGCATCATGGAAATTGCCCGCGAAGCCCTCAAGGGCTTGAATGTCGATCTGGACAACATACGCACGCTGGAACCCGATGCTGCACTGGGCAACGGCGGTCTGGGCCGGCTGGCGGCCTGCTTCATGGAGAGCATGTCGACCCTGGGCATCGCCGGCCATGGCTATGGCATTCGTTATGAGCACGGCCTGTTCCGTCAGGCGATCGTCGACGGCTGGCAACAGGAACAGACCGAAAACTGGCTGGATTTCGGTAACCCGTGGGAGTTCGAACGCCCCGAAGTGATCTACCAGATCGGTTTCGGCGGCAGCGTACAGCCTGTGCTTGATGTGACCGGAAACCCCGTGCTGGACGCCTCGGGTGAAACCCGTCAGGTGTGGCATGCAGGCGAAACCGTGCGGGCGATTGCCTATGACACGCCGGTCGTGGGCTGGCGTGGCAAAGCCGTGAACACCCTTCGTTTGTGGCGTGCACGTGCCGTGGAAGACCTTCACCTTGAACGCTTCAACGCCGGTGACCACGTCGGCGCCGTGGCCGAGGTTGTCCGCGCCGAAAGTATCTCGCGCGTCCTTTACCCGAACGACAGCACCGAAGCCGGCCAGGAACTGCGTCTGCGCCAGGAATACTTCTTTGTGTCGGCCTCGCTGCAAGACCTGCTGCGCCGCCACAAGAACATGGGTTACACCATCAACAGCCTGCCGGAACACGCCGCCATCCAGATGAATGACACGCACCCGTCGATCGCCGTGGCGGAGCTGATGCGCATCCTCATCGACCTGTACGACGTGGAGTGGGACGAGGCCTGGCGCATCACCGTTGGCACCCTGGCCTACACCAACCACACCCTGCTGCCCGAAGCGCTGGAAACCTGGTCGGTCGGTCTGATGGAGCGGATGCTGCCGCGCCACATGCAGATCATCTACATGATCAACGCGCAGCATATCGATGACGTGCGGGTCAAGCACAAAGACGACCCTGATTTGTTCGGCCTGCTGCGCGCCGTTTCTCTGATTGAGGAAGAGAACGGTCGCCGCGTGCGCATGGGTAACCTGGCGTTCATCGGTTCACACAGCATCAACGGCGTATCGGCACTGCACACTCAACTGATGCGCAAGACCGTTTTCGCGCAACTGCACAAGCTCTATCCCGAGCGCATCAACAACAAAACCAACGGCATCACCTTCCGCCGCTGGTTGTTCCAGTCCAACCCGAAGCTGACGGCGATGTTGGTCAAGGAGTTGGGCGAGCAGGTGCTCGACAATCACGAAACCGCGCTGCTGAAACTGGAACCGCTGGCCGACAAGCCTTCCTTCCAGAAGGAGTTCGCGGCGCAGCGGTTGCACAGTAAGCAGGCTTTGGCGGCGATCATTCAGGACCGCATGGGGATCACCCTCAACCCTGAAGCGATGTTCGACGTGCAGGTCAAACGGATTCACGAGTACAAACGCCAGTTGCTCAACCTGTTCCACACGGTGGCGCTGTATCAGGCCATGCGCGCCGACCCGAGCACCAACTGGGTGCCCCGCGTGAAGATCTTCGCGGGCAAGGCCGCGGCCAGTTATCACTCGGCCAAACTGATCATCAAGCTGGCCAACGACATCGCACGGACGGTCAACAACGACCCGACCTTGCGCGGTCGGCTGAAAGTGGTGTTCATCCCCAACTACAACGTGAGTCTGGCGGAAAGCATCATCCCGGCGGCCGACCTGTCGGAGCAGATTTCCACAGCGGGCCTGGAGGCCTCGGGCACCAGTAACATGAAGTTCGGCCTTAACGGCGCGTTGACCATCGGCACCCTGGATGGCGCCAACGTGGAGATGAGTGAGCAGGTCGGGCTGGAGCACATGTTCATTTTCGGCATGACTGCGCAAGAAGTCGAAGCGCGCAAACATGCCGGTGAATTCAATGCCCACAACGACATTGCATCGTCCGCGCGCCTGAACGACGTGTTGCAGGCGATTCGTGGCGGCGTGTTCTCGCCGGATGATCCGTATCGTTATGTCGGTCTGATCGAGCAGTTGATCAACTACGACCGCTTCTTCGTCTGTGCGGACTTCGAGTCGTACTGGGCGGCACAAGCGAGAGTGGAGGCACGCTGGCACGACGCGAAAGAATGGTGGCGCTCGGCGGTGCTCAACACCGCGCGCATGGGCTGGTTCTCCTCGGACCGGACCATTCGCGAGTACGCCAACGAGATCTGGAAGGCGCTGGATTAATAGCCTGCAAGCGCTCCTACATTGACTGGTGCCGATTCCTGCATCGGCGAACGACGCAGATACCTGTAGGAGCGTGGCTTGTCTCTGGGCCGCATCCGGACGATCTGTTGCGCAGCAACAGCACATTGGGTGAATGCGGTACGCCTGACATATCGCGTTCACCGATTTGACGACCGCTTCGCGGCCGATCGCGGGATGCGGCCCAGAGACAAGCCTCGCTCCTACAGAATCTCTGTCGATCACCACGTTCGCGAACGCAAAAGATAACCTGTAGGAGCCCCAGTACCCGACACAAATTGTTTCCTCTTCCCCTGCGCCCGATATACTTCTCGCCATCGCCGGTCGCCGGCCGAGAAGGGATGTCGTCGCGTGCAATGGATTCTTTTGCTGGCTGGCCTGTTTATCGGCGCGGTGCTCGATGAGTCGCTGACAGGCGGCGCCGTGGGTGCAGCGATCGGCCTGGCACTTGGCTTGAGCTTCCGTCTGTCCTCGGTGTCCCGCGAAGCGGCCGAGCAGAAGGTTGAACTGGCGAAAACCCGATCAGACTTGCAAGCGATCCAGCAACGCCTGAATCAGCTCGATTCAGCCGCCGCGCAGATGCCGGATGCGCCCGCCCCCGCTCCGCTGGACATTCAGCCCATCGCTGACGCCGGACCTGAACTGCTCTGGGACCTGCCGGACCTGGAACCGGCAGCGCCCGACCTCCCCGGCGACTCCGAATGGCGCAAACCGCCCGACGCCGCGCAACCCGTTCGCCCGGCCGCCAAACCGCCCGTTCGCGCCGAACCCACTGTGTTCGACAGCACGCTGCTGCGCGCCAAAGACTGGCTATTGGGCGGCAATACGGTGTTGCGTGTCGGCGTGGTGTTGCTGTTTCTCGGCCTGGCGTTCCTGTTGCGCTACGCCACCGAAGGAATGGTTGTGCCGATCGAAGCGCGTTACGCCGGCGTCGCGTGTGCCGCACTGGTGTTGCTGGGTCTGGGCTGGTGGCTGCGACAGAGAAATGCGTCTTTTGCATTGATGCTGCAAGGCACGGGCGTGGCGGTGATGTACCTGACGGTGTTCGCCGCCATGAAAGTCCACACGTTGCTGGCCCCCGGCATGGCCTTTGGACTGCTGGTCGCGGTGACCGTGTTCTCGGCGATCCTGGCGCTGACGCAGAACTCCCTGGCCCTGGCCTGCGTGGCGGCGCTCGGCGGCTTCGCGGCGCCGTTGCTGACGTCCACCGGGGAAGGCAGCCATGTTGCGCTGTTCAGTTATTTCGCACTGCTCAACGCGGGCATCTTTGCCATTGCGTGGTTCAAGGCCTGGCGTCCGCTGAACCTGATAGGCTTCGTCGGCACCTTCGGCATCGGTTTCGCGTGGGGTTTGAAGGCCTACACGCCAGCGCTTTTCTGGAGCACCGAACCGTTCCTGATTCTGTTCTTCCTGATGTACCTGGCGATCGGGCTGTTGTTCGCCCGGCGCACGTTGCAGGCACACAGTACCGGCCCTGAAGGCGACAGCCGGGAAGCGATGTTGCGCGGGTCGGCGAAGCAGAGCCAATACGTCGATGGCAGCCTGCTGTTCGGCACGCCCATCGCAGGGTTTGGCCTGCAATACGCAATCATCCAGCACATTGAGTTCGGCGCCGCTTTCAGCGCGCTGGTCATGGGCCTCTTATATATGGGTATCGCGCGGGTGCTCGCGGGCCGTGCGCCAGGGCGCGCGCTGCTGTTGGTGGAAACCTGCCTGGCGCTGGGCGTCGTGTTCGCCACGTTGGCGATTCCCCTGGGCCTGAGCGCGCAATGGACCACGGTGGCCTGGGCCGTCGAAGGCGCTGCTGTGTTCTGGCTCGGCATGCGACAGAACCGGTTGTTGGCGCGTTTCTTTGGCGTGCTGCTGCAGCTTGGGGCCGGGTTTGCGTTCCTGGGGGTTGTCGGGCGCTGGTACTCACCGAGCTTCAACCATGGAGACTTCTGGACGCCCTTGATCATTTCTCTGGCGGCGTTGATCAGCGCCTTTACGGTCGAGCGGATTGGCACCCTGCGCCTGGCGTTCAGCGAGCGGTTTCTGCAGCCGTCATTGCTGATCTGGGGCGCGTTGTGGTGGGCGATTGCGCTGTGCGTCAGCACCTATTACGTTACCGGCGAGCGGGAAGTGCCAACGCTGCTACTGCTCGGCGCTGTCAGCGTGGGTATGTGGACTGTCGTCTCGCTGCGTCTGAAATGGGCCGGACTGGCTCAGCTCTGCGTTTTACTGACCCCGGCCAGTGCTGTGCTTCTGGGCTTGATGCTGTTCAATCCGTATTTCAACCCGGCGGACGATGGCGGGTGGCTGGGCTGGCTCGCAGTGTTCGTCGCCCATTTCCTGTCTCTGAAACGTCTCGACCGCCTGTTGCTCCCGCGCCTGCGCAGCGCCGCGCATGTCGTGGGCTGCTGGTTGATGATCAGCGTGCTCTCCCTTGAACTGCGTTATGGATTGCTGGTGCTGTCGGAGTCGTACAACGCTTGGCGCTGGCTAGGCTGGGCACTGCTGCCAAGCCTGTACCTGTTGGCCATGACCGCTCCACGCAACTGGCCTTGGCCGGTCGGTGCATACCCCCGCGAATACCGGGTCTGGGCCGCCGCGCCGCTCGCACTGCTGATGCTGGTGTGGTTCTGGCTGGCCAACGTGTTCAGCGATGGCAACGCCGACCCACTGCCGTACATCCCGTTGATCAACCCGCTTGAGCTTGGGTTGCTCATCTCCCTCGCCGCCATTTTCAACTGGACCCGCACGCAACTCCCGAAGTTGGGGGTCAGCGCAGCGCATGCGCGCAAGGTCGCACTGATCATTGCAGGCGCGTCGATCTTCGCGTTGGTCACCGCCATGGTCATGCGCGGCGCCCATCACTGGGCGGGCGTTGCCTGGCACACCGACGCGCTGCTTGAATCCATGCGCGTACAGGCGGGCCTTTCCATCGTCTGGACCTTGATGGCGCTGACGCTGATGATCGGCGGTCACCTGCGCGCACGCCGCGACATGTGGATCGTCGGCGCGGTGTTGATCGGCGTCGTGGTCGCCAAATTATTCTTCGTCGAGCTGAGCAACCGGGGCGGGCTTGAGCGCATCGTGTCGTTTATCGGCGTTGGCATTCTGTTGCTCGTAGTGGGATATTTCGCACCATTACCGCCGAAAAGCCCTGCACGCAGTCCGTCTTCAACCGACGCTGCACCTCCGGATTCGGCACCGCAATGATGCCCAGGAGCCCGCCGTTGATTCGTCTGTCCTTCATCACGAGCGCCGTGCTCAGTGTATTGCTGTCCGCGGCGCCGCTGGCACACGCCCAGGTTCAGGCTGAAGATCTCCCCGACGACTTCACTCACCATACGCCGCTCACCCTCAGCGGCGACGGCCCGTGGTATCGGCTCGAACTGCCGTTGGCGCTGCAGCTGAATGCACGTCAAAGCAACCTCAATGATGTGCGGGTATTCAATGCTGATGGCCAGGCCCAACCCTACGCGCTGACGTTCAGTCAGCCTGCGCGTGAAGAAGACCAGACGCCGGTCGCGGTGAAGTGGTTTGCGCTCTACAACAGCGATGACGCCAAGGACGCCGAGCCAAAGATTCGGGTCGAGCGCACGACCACGGGCACGCTGGTGGAGGTGCTGCCTCAGGGCGAAATCGAGGCCGGTGAAGAAATCCTTCGGGGCTGGTTACTCGACACCAGCGCCATCCACGGGCCGCTGGACCGACTCGTGCTCGACTGGAGCACCGAACGCGAAGGCTTCCAGCGGTTCAGCATCGAGGCCAGCGACGACCTTCAGCACTGGAGGCGCTGGGGCGAAGGCCAAGTGGCGCGGCTGTCGTTTGCCGACGAGTTGGTCGAGCAGCGCGTCGTGACGTTGCCGGGGCGTAATGCCCGTTACCTGCGTCTGTTGTGGACCACGCCACAAACCGCCCCGACGCTCACGTCCGCGCAACTGATCAGCACGCGCCCCGGTGTCATGCCGCTCAGTTGGTCGCCGAGCATCAACGGCAGCGTCGAGAAGCCGGGCGTGTATGTCTGGCAATTGCCGGTCGCCCTGCCGCTCGAGCGCATGAAAGTCGCCATCGCGCAGCCCAACAGTCTTGCGCCTGCGACCCTGTATGGACGCCGCGACAACACCGCGCCGTGGCAACTGATCGACAGCGGCCTGCTCTATCGGCTGACCCAGAATGGTCAGGACGTGGTGCAGGACGAGATGGAGCTGCCGGGCAATGTCGTGCAGCAATTGAAGGTGGAGGTCGACGATCGAGGCGGCGGTCTGGGCAACGACGCACCCACGCTAAGCTTCGCGGTACGCGCCACGCAGTTGGTGTTCCTCGCCCGTGGCGCCCCGCCTTACAGCCTCGCCATTGGCAACGCGACGCTAAAGGGCGCCAACTTGCCCTTGTCGACCCTGGTGCCGGGGGTGACGCCCGAGAAGCTTGCGGCGCTGGGCAGCGCAAAGCTTTCGGTAACGCCCGTCTCGGTCCCCACGGCTGCGGCGCCGCTGGCGGCGGGGCCTGACTGGAAACGCATAGGGCTGTGGGGTGTACTGGTGCTCGGTGTGATTTTTCTGGGCTGGATGGCGATTGGCACGCTCCGCGCATCCCGGCTTAAATAATGATCGGTGTTGTCCCGCTGGCTGAACCGATCCCGCACCTCGAAAAACGCAGAAGATGTACACCGTCTTGTCACTGTGGAGCGTTTACGATTCTGTAGCCCGTGAACTCAATCACTACCAAGTCGGTCTGACAGGCAGTATTAAGTCGTTACACGCGTTAAACTGTGCGCGTTTTTTATCCCCTTCTTCGGAGCTCTCCATGTCCCGCGTTACCCTGAGTCGCTATCTGATTGAGCAGACCCGCAGCAACAACACTCCTGCCGATCTGCGCTTCCTTATCGAAGTGGTGGCGCGTGCGTGCAAGGAAATCAGCCACGCAGTATCCAAAGGCGCCCTGGGTGGCGTGCTGGGCAGCATGGGTACTGAAAACGTTCAAGGTGAAGTGCAGAAGAAGCTGGACGTGATGTCCAACGAAATCCTGCTCGAAGCCAACGAATGGGGCGGTCACCTGGCTGGCATGGCGTCGGAAGAAATGGACAACGCCTACCAGATTCCGGGCAAATACCCGAAGGGCGCCTACCTGCTGGTGTTCGACCCGCTCGACGGTTCGTCGAACATCGACATCAACGCCCCGGTCGGCACCATCTTCTCGGTATTGCGTTGCCCTAACGAATACCTGAGCCAAAACGAAGCCCTGAACGAAAAAGCCTTCCTGCAGCCGGGCACCCAACAGGTGGCCGCCGGTTACGCGATCTACGGCCCGCAGACCATGCTGGTACTGACACTGGGCGACGGCGTCAAAGGCTTCACCCTGGACCGCGAGATGGGCAGCTTCGTGCTGAGCCATGAAGACATCAAGATTCCAGAGTCCACTCAGGAATTTGCCGTCAACATGTCCAACCAGCGCCACTGGGAAGCTCCGGTCAAGCGCTACGTCGAAGAACTGCTGGCTGGCGAAGAAGGCCCGCTGAAAAAGAACTACAACATGCGCTGGGTCGCGGCGATGGTTGCCGACGTACACCGCATCCTGACCCGTGGCGGCCTGTTCATGTACCCGCGCGACGCTCGCGAGCCGTCCAAGCCGGGCAAACTGCGTCTGATGTACGAAGCCAACCCGATGTCGTTCCTGGTGGAACAGGCGGGCGGCGCGTCCACCGACGGCCATCAACGCATTCTCGACATTCAGCCCGAAGGCCTGCACCAGCGCGTAGCGGTGTTCCTGGGTTCGAAAGAAGAAGTTGAACGCGCGACCTCGTACCACAAAGAGTAAGCCATCATGAGCGCGCCTTGGCTGCCGCTGTTGGACTGGTGGTTCGGTTCTGCCGAATCACCCGCCGACATCGCCAAGGCAAAAAACAAGCTCTGGTTCGGCAAGAAGAAGTCCCAGGACACCGACGCGTTGCACCGCTTCGGTGGACTGGTCGAGCTGGCACTCAAGGGTGAGCTGTCCGCATGGACGGAAACCCCGCAGGGCTGGCTGGCGCTGGTGTTGTTGTTCGATCAACTGCCGCGCATGATTTATCGCGATACACCCAAGTCTTATGCAGGCGACAGCCGTGCTCAGGCGCTGGTCAAACATGGTCTGAAGCTCGAGCGCGATCTGGCGCTGACGCCGATACAACGCACCTTTATCTATCTGGTGCTCGAACACACCGAGCAACTGGACGCTCAGGACGAAGCCATCCGCCGCTTCGCCGACCTTCTCCTGTTACTGCCCGCGACCGACCGCGACTACTTCACCCAGACGCTGAATTACGCGAAGAAGCACCGCGGGGTGATCGAACGGTTTGGCCGCTTTCCGCATCGCAATGAGGTGCTGGGGCGTGAGCCCACGGCTGAAGAAGTGGCGTTTCTGAAGGAGCGTGGGTCGCGGTTTTGATGACGACACAAACCCACCGTGGGAGCGAATTCATTCGCGATTGGCCGCTACAGCCGATGCACCTGTGTTGAATGCCCTACCGCATCGCGAATGAATTCGCTCCCACAGAGGGAATGCATGCGTTCCAAACCTTGTTATTCCTCTCACGGAACCAGATCCACCCTTTTCTCTTCTAAGCTTTCGGCATCACGCCAGTGAGTGCGCCCAAGGCGTACCACTGCGACGTCGCCCCCTCTCGGTTCAGGAGCTTCACCCATGTCTTTGCGCTCTCTCATGTTGCTGTCGTTCTGCGTGCTGCTGGCCGCCTGCAGCAAGATCAATCAGGAAAACTATTCGAAAATATCGGCGGGCATGTCCAAGGCCGAAATCGAGCAGTTGCTCGGCAGCCCGACCGAGTGCTCGGGCGCATTGGGGATGGCGAGCTGCACCTGGGGCGATCAAAAGACGTTCATCAGCGTTCAATACGCCGCTGACAAAGTCGTACTGTATTCGGGTCAGGGGCTCAAATGACTATCTCACGCATGATCCGCGCAGGTGCATTGGCGATGGCAACGTTGTGGCTGACAGCGTGCGCGTCGACACCCGGAGAGTCGATGGCGCCAAGAACTGAAGGCCATGTTGACCTCAAACGTTATCAGGGCACGTGGTACGAACTGGCGCGCCTGCCGATGTTTTTTCAGCGCAACTGCGCGCAATCCGAGGCGCACTACGCGCTCAAACCTGACGGCAACATTGCCGTGACCAACCGCTGCCGAACGATGGAAGGCAAGTGGGAGGAAGCCACGGGCACCGCGTCGCCTCAGGTCGAGGGCAAGACCGACAAGCTCTGGGTCGTGTTCGATAACTGGTTCTCAAGGCTGCTGCCCGGCGTCGCGAAAGGCAATTACTGGGTGCTCGACGTCAGCGACGATTACAAGCTGGCAATTGTCGGCAACCCGAACCGCAAGTACCTGTGGCTGCTGTCGCGTACGGCGCATGTCGATGACAAGACCCGCAATGACCTGCTGATGAAGGCCCAACAGCAGGGCTATGACACCACCCGGTTGATCTGGCGGGTGGAGGATTCGAAGATCGCCAAGGTGGCTGAATAGCGTCGCTTCCGTGTAGGAGCGCGATTGCGGTGTGTCAGTCAGGATCCATGTGCCTGATTTGACGTTTTCGCCAGCAAGCCAGCCACCCATACGATGCCTGACGCACTTGCCTCTGACGCCCTCATCCCTGTAGGAGACGTCCGAGGTTACGAGGTCAGCGAACGCGGTGGGTCAGTGGCGAAAATGTCAGATGACCCACCGCAAGCGTCCGGATGCGGCCCAGACCAAGCGCGCTCCTACAGGCATTCACCTTCCGCAAGCCAGCGACTCAGCCCAACAACTCCCGCAATACCTGCGCAAACGCTCGGCTGCTCTCGGCTTCATCGGCGTGCCGACCTTCGCGGATTACCCAGCGACCATTGACCATCACGTCCTGTATCTGCCGGGCACTGCCCGCGAACAGCCAGCGGTTGAGGATCGCGTCACCCGAAGCAGTGGCCAGGTATGGATCGTTGCCATCGAGGACCAACCAATCCGCGCGCTTGCCCACTTCCAGCGCCCCCGTCGGCTGCCCCATCGCCTGAGCCCCGCCCACCAGCGCAGCGTCATACAGCGTGCGACCTACCATTGGCTGATCCGGTCGATACAGACGGTTACGACGTTGATCGCGCAAACGCTGGCCATATTCCAGCCAACGCAGCTCCTCAACCACACTCAACGAAACATGGCTGTCCGATCCAATGCCCCAGCGTCCGCCCTGAGCGATGTAATCGACAGCCGGGAAGATACCGTCGCCCAGGTTGGCTTCAGTCGTCAGGCACAAGCCGGCCACTGCACCGCTTTTGGCCATCGAGGCGACTTCATCGGCTTCGGCATGGGTCGCGTGCACCAGGCACCAGCGCTCATCGACCGCCACATTGTCGTACAGCCATTGCAACGGGCGACGCCCGCTCCAGGCCAGGCAGTCGTCGACTTCTTTTTGCTGTTCGGCAATATGGATATGAACCGGGCACTGCGTGTTGCTGGCCGCCAGCACATCGCTGATCTGTTGCGGCGTGACCGCGCGCAGCGAGTGGAAACACAGACCCAGCGCCTGCGCCGGTTGTGCATCGATGAGAGGTTTCAAGCGTGATTGCAGATCGAGGTAGCGGTCCGTGCTGTTGATGAAGCGACGCTGGCCTTCGTTGGGGGCCAGCCCGCCAAACCCGGAATGCGTGTACAGCACGGGCAAGAGCGTCATGCCAATGCCGACAGAAGCGGCGGCCTGACTGACCTGCAACGCCAACTCCGCCGGGTTCGCGTACGGCTTGCCGCTGGTATCCTGGTGAACGTAATGAAACTCCGCCACCGAGGTAAAACCGCCCTTGAGCATCTCGATGTACAACTGACGCGCGATGACGCCCAGTTGCTCCGGACTGATCTGCCCGACGAGGCGATACATCAGGTCACGCCAGGTCCAGAAGCTGTCGTTCGGGTTGCCCGCCACTTCCGCAAGACCGGCCATCGCGCGCTGAAAGGCATGGGAATGCAGATTAGGCATGCCCGGCACCACAGGACCGTTGATCCGTTCAGCGCCATGACACTCGGCATCGGCCTGGACGTGAGTCAAAACACCCTCGGCGCTGACCTCAAAACGCACATTATTGGCCCAGCCTGCGGGCAATAACGCTCGTTCGGCAAAGAAAACGGACATGGCTTCGCACCCCTTGCGTGAAATTGTCTATACATATACAGACGTTTGCCTGCCCGGTAAACTGCGGCAAGCTTGTCGTTAAACGAGTAAATGGTTAGCGTGAGCGCCATACCACGCCATTTGCCTCCGACTTTTACGCCATAACAAGGATTTTTCTGTGCCGACTCCGCCTGCCAATTCGCCGCTGGCCGCCCAGATGGGTGACAGTCCGGCGCCGTTGTACGCCAGGGTGAAGCAAATGATCACCCAGCAGATTCAAAACGGAACCTGGCCGCCGCACCATCGCGTGCCGTCCGAAAGCGAGCTGGTGACGCAACTGGGCTTCAGCCGCATGACCATCAACCGCGCCCTGCGCGAGATGACCGCCGAGGGGATGCTCGTGCGCATGCAAGGCGTCGGTACGTTCGTCGCCGAACCCAAGACACAGTCTGCGCTGTTCGAGGTCCACAACATCGCCGATGAAATCGCGGCGCGCGGCCACACGCACACCTGCCAGGTGATCATCCTCTGCGAAGAAGCGGCGGGCTCCGAGCGCGCATTGGCGCTGGACATGCGCGAAGGTCAGCGCGTGTTTCATTCGTTGATCGTGCATTTCGAAAATGACATTCCCGTGCAGATCGAAGACCGTTTCGTCAATGCACTGGTCGCGCCGGATTATCTTCAACAGGACTTCACCCTGCAGACGCCGTACGCGTACCTCAATCAGGTGGCTCCGCTGACGGAAGGCGAGCATGTGGTTGAAGCCATCCTCGCCGAGCCTGACGAGTGCAAGCTGCTGCAAATCGAGAAAGGCGAACCGTGCCTGCTGGTGCGTCGTCGCACCTGGTCGGGTCGTCAGCCGGTGACCGCCGCGCGCCTGATTCACCCCGGCTCCCGCCACCGCCTCGAAGGACGCTTCAGCAAATGACCCGACTGACTGTTCTGCGCGCCGTCGATTACCCGCGCATGCCCTGGAAAAACGGCGGCGGCAGCACCGAGGAAATCACCCGCGATGCCGGTGAAGGGCTGGACGGCTTCGGCTGGCGGCTGTCGATTGCCGACATTGGTGAATCCGGTGGGTTTTCGGTGTTTGCCGGTTACTTGCGCATCATCACGGTGCTGCAAGGCGCCGGTATGACGCTGAACATCGACGGCAAGGACAGCGAGCCATTGCTGGTGTCCGATCCATTTGCCTTCAGCGGCGACAGCCAAGTGTCCTGCACCTTGCTGGACGGGCCAATTCGCGATTTCAACCTGATCTACTCGCCCACCCGCTACCGTGCGCGCCTGCAATGGATCGACGTGCTGCAGCCTCAACGCTTCTTCAGTTCGGCCAACGTGTTCCTGGTGTTCAGCGCTGCCGAACAGATGGCAGCCAACGTCGGCGAACACCCGCCGCAACTGCTCGAACGCCATGACTGCCTGCAACTGGATAACGCCGAGGGCTCCTTGCTGGAAGTCGTGCTCTACGCACCGCGCGCAAGCCGCTGCTGCGTGATCGAACTGACTGCGATCTGATTGTAGGCGCGCGCTTGCCCGCGGTGAACGATGACGCGGTGCAGATGAATATCCGTGTCGGCTGAATCGCGGGCAAGCGCGCACCTACATAAAGAAACCCGGCTACCTGTGTTAATTTGCGTTCTTTTTCACCTGCACAGGGACGCCAATGACGACGCTCAACAACCAGAAAGAAAGCCCGCGAGCCCTCGCCATTCTAGCCAGCTTCCTCGCGTCGGAATCCGCTGGCGGCATCGTGTTGATGGGTGCGGCGCTCGCGGCGATCATCGTCGCAAACTCGCCCATGGCCTCTCTCTACTTCGCCGCGCTGCACAGCGTGTGGGGCGGGTTGTCGATCGAGTTGTGGATCAACGATGGCCTGATGGCGATCTTCTTTCTGATGGTCGGGATGGAAATCAAGCGCGAAGTGCTGGCCGGCGGCCTGGCCAGTTGGGGGCAGCGCGCCCTGCCCGGGTTCGCGGCGGTAGGCGGCATGCTGATACCCGCGCTGATCTACGTCGCTATCAACAGGGGAAACGCCGAGACGCTGAGTGGCTGGGCCATTCCAGCGGCCACTGACATTGCGTTCGCGCTGGGCGTTTTGTCGCTGCTGGGTAAACGTGTTCCCACGTCGCTGAAGGTCTTTCTGGCTGCGCTGGCCATTCTTGATGATCTCGGCGCCGTCACCATCATCGCGCTGTTCTACAGCACCGGCCTGAACCTGCCGATGCTCGGCGCCTCCTTCACCACACTGGCGGTCCTCATCATCATGAACCGCATGGGCGTGCAGCGCCTGCTGCCGTATCTGCTGCTGGGTCTGCTCCTGTGGTTCTTCGTTTTGCAGTCAGGCGTACACGCGACGCTGGCCGGCGTCGCGCTGGCACTGTGCATACCGCTGGGGACGCGTCAGGAAGAAGCGCGCTCACCGCTGCTGTTCCTCGAAGAAAAGATGCACTACTGGGTCGCGTTCGCCGTGGTGCCCGTGTTCGGGTTCGCCAATGCTGGCGTGTCGTTGTCCGGTATGACCTTGGCCAATCTGGTCGATCCGGTACCGCTCGGCGTCGCGCTTGGGCTGTTCGTCGGCAAGCAGATCGGTGTGTTCGTCGCCGCAGCGCTGGCGATTCGCTCAGGGCTCGCCACGCTGCCTGAAGGCAGCAACTGGATGCAGATGTACGGCGTGGCGTTGCTGTGCGGCATCGGCTTCACCATGAGCCTGTTCATCGGCAACCTGGCGTTCCCTGGCGCACCGCATTTGATCGATGAGGTGAAAGTGGGCGTTCTGATAGGTTCGATTCTGTCGGCGGTGGTGGGCGTGCTGTTGCTGCGCAGCCGCCTGTGTCGACCTTGAGCAACCGGACATTCGGTTAGCGGAAGAATATTTTTAATCCGCTGCATCCAGTCGTTCTTCTGGCGGGTAGTACAGACAGCAGCACCTGCTGCCAAACGGAATACCCTCCAGGAGAAACTGCGATGAATGCTAAAAACTGCCTGCGACTGGCCACCAGCACCCTCACCCTGGCCTGTGTCACCTCTGTGTTTGCCCAAGCCGACCTGCCCGACAGCATCAAAGTCCCTGACGGCCATAAAGTCAGCATGCAAACGACAGGCGTCGGCGAAATCACCTACGAGTGCAAAGCCAAAGCCAACAGTGCCACGGAAACGGAATGGGTATTCGTAGGCCCCAAAGCGGTCCTCAATGACCGCAGTGGCAAGCAGGTCGGCAGCTACTTCGGTCCGCCAGCGACCTGGGAAGCCAGAGACGGCTCGAAAGTAACCGGCACCCAATTGGCCGTTGCACCCTCCGGCGCAGGCAACCTTCCTTACCAGTTGGTCAAAGCCAATCCTGCAGAAGGCAAAGGCGCCATGACCGGCGTCACCTACATCCAGCGCGTCGCGCTCAAAGGTGGCGTTGCGCCTTCCAGCGGTTGCACGCAAGCCAACAAAGGCGCCAAGGAAGTGGTGAAGTACCAGGCTGACTACATTTTCTGGGCCAGTAACTGATCGCTGGCGATTCCGTATCCTGCGCAGGAAGTGGTCTATGCTCCTGCGCAGGAGCCCCGAATCAGGTTCGTGGACGGCGTATTTTTTCATGGCTGATCAATTTGTCCGCACTTCAGACACCCTTTGACTACGAAGCAGCGTTGCATGCCTGCGCCCGCGGTGAGCGGTCGGCGCTGCAACGACTTTACGAACAGGAAAGCCCTCGCTTGCTCGGCGTGGTGCAACGGATCGTGAACGATCGTGCACGCGCGGAAGACATCGTGCACGACGCGTTCATCAAGATCTGGAGCGGCGCTGCCAGCTTTGACGCCACACGTGGCAGCGCTCGAGGCTGGATGTTCACCGTGGCGCGGCACCTGGCGCTCAACAGCGTGCGCAACCGCGCGCGGGAAGTGTCGATGGACGATGACAGCGATAGCGACAGTCACGTTCAGACAACGCTTGAAGGTTGGCAGGAGATGGGCGACGCATTCGATTGGCGAGTGAACCCGGGGCGGGTCTACACCTGCCTTGAACAATTGGAGCCGGTGCGCCGCAACTGTATTTTTCATGCCTACGTGGACGGCTACTCTCATCAGCAGATTGCACAGAAACTAGGGGCGCCGCTGGGCACGGTGAAAGCCTGGATCAAACGCAGCCTGGCCTCGTTGCGGGAGTGCATCGGATGAACGAAAAACCAGGCACCCCGCCCGATCACGACATCGACTCTCTGGCCGGTGAGTACGTACTGGGCACCCTTGACGCACAGCAGCGCGCACAGGTTCAGAAGCGCCTGGAACGGGAGGCCGACTTGCGCAAGGCGGTGGACGATTGGGAAATCCGCCTGCTGTCGCTCACTGACCTGGCAGAGCCTGTTACTCCGCACGCCTCACTCTGGAACCGGATCGAGCAGTCCCTCGACGCGCTGTCAGCAGCACCCGAGAGGCAGGCAACCGCACAACGCGGCCGAGTCACACGCTGGTGGGACAGCCTCAATCTGTGGCGCAGCGTGGCTGGGTTCGGCATCGCCGCTTCGGTCGTCTTGGCGGCAGTGCTGGTGACCCAGCAGCCCGTCAAACCGCTGCCTTCTTATCTGGTGGTGCTCGTCGCCCCTCAGGACAAGGCGCCTGGCTGGGTGATTCAGGCCAACAATAGCCGTGATATTCAGCTGATTCCATTGAGTGAAACATCCATACCCGATGACAAGGCGCTGCAGTTCTGGACCAAGGCCGACGACTGGCAAGGTCCCGTCTCTCTCGGTCTGGTCAAACCCGGCGAAGTGCTGAGTGTGCCGCTGGACGCCTTGCCACCCCTGCAACCCAACCAGTTGTTTGAGCTGACCCTCGAAAAATCCACGGGCTCGCCGATCAATAAACCAACAGGGCCGATTCAGTTCATCGGGCGCGCGGTCAAGGTCATCTGAAGGTGCTCGCATGAAGCCGCTGACATCAGCGGGCAGATGCTGAAAAATCGTCCCCGTGCGTCGTAACAGTGTGTTTCAGGAATGCGCCGGCGGTTATTCTCATCAGCAATCGCACGCGTCTTCGGTGCGCCGTCGGGCACGGTCAAAGCCTGCATTGAGCGCGGGCCTGCTGCGCTGCGGGAGTGGCTTGGATGAGTGAAAAACAAGACAAGATTCCTGAAATGGACGTACAGACCCTCGCCGGTGAGTACGTACTGGGAACCCTGAGCGCCCAGCAGCGGGCGCAAGTACAACAGCGCCTGCTGCACGACGCGGCGCTGCGCAAAGCCATAGACGGCTGGCGGTCGCGGCTGCTGACGCTGACCGAAATGGCCGAACCGCCCGAACCGCCCATGCCCTCTCCTCGCCTGTGGCAGCGCATCGAACGTAACCTGGGTGGGCTGCCGTTTGCCACGAAGGCGGGGAAATCCCCGCGCAAGAGACGCCGCACCAATACCTGGGACAACGCCGGCCTGTGGCGCATGCTGGCCGGCCTCGGTCTGGCGGTTTCGGTGATATTGACCACGCAACTGCTTGGGCAAGTTCCGACTCCGCCCGCATCGGCGTACCTGTCGGTGCTGTCCACGCCGGACAGCAACCACCCCGGCTGGGTGGTTCAGGCCAGCAACCTGCGCGGAATAGAGCTTGTGCCTGTCGACACCTCCGATGTGCCGCCGCCGGGCAAGGTGCTGCAGTTCTGGACCCAGGCCGATGATTGGGAAGGCCCGATCTCGCTGGGGCTCGTCGCGCCCGGGCAAACGCTGAAAGTGCCGACCGACCGGCTGCCGCCGCTGCAATCCAATCAACTGTTCGAACTGTCGCTGGAGAAAGCCGGAGGCTCGCCGACCAACAAGCCGAGCGGGCCTATCCAGTTCGCGGGGCGGACGGTCAAGGCGGGTTAAGACAATCCCTTGGGCAAGTAACCGTTGAATGGGCGCTCACAGGCTGGATACCGGCCTGACTACCACCTCAACACGCGTGGCCCGATCAACGCGCCGATTGCGGTGGACAGCAACAATCCCAGCAGATACCACACGCCCCAGAACGGAATTTCCATCTCCGGGCAATGAAGGCAATAGGCGATGGTCGCCAGAGACCCGGCAAGCAACCCGCCGCATGCGCCCGCCAGGCCCAGTCGGGTCGGGGCCATGCCGCGCAACGCCCAGAAGATCGAGATAAAACCGGGGATCGCCAGAAGCGTGATGTTGAACGCACAGGTGCGCCAGGTTTTGCCGAAGATCATGGCCACTCGCGTGTCCGGCTCAGCCTGAAGCAAGGCATACAGCCCCGCCAGCCAGACAACCAGCACACCGGCACTGACCACCCAGCGGCCCGAGCCTGCGCTCATGCCTGGCCTGGCCAGACGCGTAACCATCCACAGCGAACCGATGGCCAGACACAGCGGCAACGCGACCTTGCCCCAGAACAACGGGGTTCGGGTCATGACCGGCAAATCAGGCCGAACGCCAAAAACAGCCAGCATCAGCAGCAGCGAACCCAGCGCAGCAAGGACCACGGCCAGGCTGAAACGCTTGGCAAGCAGCCCACGATCCACCGGGGCGACACCGCCTGCGAGCATCGAAATCAGGTCATCTGTTTTCATCGTGTACCTCGTATGCGCGCCGCCAGCGCCTTGAGGCCGCGATGCACGCCAATCTTGACGGCGGATTCGGAAAGCCCCGTCATTTTCGCTGTTTCGGTCACCGACAGCCCTTCCAGCTTCACGTGCATGATCGGCAAACGCTGACGATCAGGCAGCTCACTGAGCAGCTTGCCCAGATCGCGACTGGCCTGAGCAGGCTCAAGCTCGGGTTCGGCGAACAGTTCGGCCGTGTCGTCCAGCGAGTCGTTGAACACATCGCCCCGTGATCGGGCGCGAAAAAAGTCGGTGAGTTTATAACGGGCAATGGCGAATACCCAGGCGGTCAGAGGCTGATCCGAGCGGTACGTGTGGCGGCCATTGTGGACGGCCAGCAACACTTCCTGAAGCAGATCCTCGATTTCACCTGGCTGCCGCTGCAGCCGTCCTCTCAAATACCCGCGCAAATGGGTACTCAACTCCGAGAGGAATGTTCGGTACGCACGCCCATCCCCGTCCTGCCCCGCCACGAACAGCGATTTCAGGTGCATCTCCCGGTTGCGCAAAGCCGCATTGTGCGCAGCGTGATCAGTAGTTCGGTCCATCGCTCGCCCTGGTTACACCTGCGGTGAAATATTTTTATGAAAGCTGGCGCAGTAGATGCCGAATAGCCGCCAGAAACAATTCAACTTTCTGTTACCGATTGCACTGTCGCAGGGCACGCGCCCCCAAAAGTAACAATTGTGCCCGGCGAGTAACGCTGCGGCCTGCAACTTCTGCAGCCTCTCAATCTAGCTCAGGCCAGAGCAGACGCAGCTTTGCCGTGTTTTAACTCAAGCAATCGACGAGTTGGCCCCTTGGTTGCATATGCTTGTATGTACAAGTAAATATGAGTATGCAAGAGTACCGGCAGTGCCCCGCTTCGAGACACCGACTGCGGCACCCGATCTGCTAAACCCATATTCCGCCTGTTCGACACAGGCACCGTCAGCCCAGTGCCTGGGCCGGATTGATCATCGAGGATTGTGACGTGACTACTGACAACAAAACCCCAGCTCAGCAATGGACCAAACGCCGCGACGTGGAAATCCGCGCCGCCCGTGGTACCCAACTGACCGCCAAGAGCTGGCTGACCGAAGCGCCGTTGCGGATGTTGATGAACAACCTCGATCCGGAAGTCGCCGAGAACCCGAACGAACTGGTGGTCTACGGCGGTATCGGTCGCGCAGCGCGTAACTGGGAGTGCTACGACAAAATCGTCGAAAGCCTGACCCACCTGAACGACGACGAGACCCTGTTGGTGCAATCCGGCAAGCCGGTCGGCGTGTTCAAGACCCACAGCAACGCCCCTCGTGTGCTGATCGCCAACTCTAACCTGGTTCCGCACTGGGCGAGCTGGGAACACTTCAACGAACTGGACGCTAAAGGCCTGGCCATGTACGGCCAGATGACTGCCGGCAGCTGGATCTACATCGGCAGCCAGGGCATCGTTCAGGGCACTTACGAAACGTTCGTAGAAGCCGGTCGCCAGCATTACAACGGCAGCCTGAAAGGCAAGTGGGTACTGACCGCAGGCCTGGGCGGCATGGGCGGCGCACAGCCCCTGGCCGCGACATTGGCCGGCGCGTGCTCGCTGAACATCGAGTGCCAGCAGAGCCGCATCGATTTCCGTCTGAAAAGCCGTTACGTCGACGAACAGGCCAACGACCTCGACGACGCGCTGGCACGCATCGCCAAGTACACCGCCGAAGGCAAGGCGATCTCCATCGCGCTGCTGGGCAATGCGGCTGAAATCCTTCCCGAGCTGGTCAAGCGTGGCGTGCGCCCGGACATGGTCACCGACCAGACCAGCGCCCACGACCCGCTCAATGGCTACCTGCCAGCTGGCTGGACCTGGGAGCAGTACCGCGACCGCGCCGCGACCGAACCGGCCGCTGTGGTCAAAGCCGCCAAACAGTCGATGGCCAAACACGTTGAAGCGATGCTGGCGTTCCAGAAACAAGGCATCCCGACCTTCGACTACGGCAACAACATCCGCCAGATGGCCAAAGAAGAAGGCGTAAGCAACGCGTTCGACTTCCCGGGTTTCGTCCCTGCGTACATCCGCCCGCTGTTCTGCCGTGGCATCGGTCCGTTCCGCTGGGCCGCACTGTCGGGCAATCCGGAAGACATCTACAAGACCGACGCGAAGGTCAAGGAGCTGATCCCGGACGACGCGCACCTGCACAACTGGCTGGACATGGCGCGCGAGCGCATCAGCTTCCAGGGTCTGCCGGCCCGTATTTGCTGGGTCGGTCTGGGCCAGCGCGCCAAGCTGGGCCTGGCGTTCAACGAAATGGTGCGTCGCGGTGAGCTGTCGGCACCGGTCGTGATCGGGCGTGACCACCTGGACTCCGGCTCGGTCGCCAGCCCGAACCGTGAAACCGAATCCATGCAGGACGGCTCGGACGCGGTGTCCGACTGGCCACTGCTCAACGCCCTGCTCAATACCGCGAGCGGCGCGACCTGGGTATCGCTGCACCACGGTGGCGGCGTCGGCATGGGCTTCTCGCAACACTCCGGCATGGTCATCGTCTGTGACGGCACCGACGAAGCGGCCGAGCGCATTGCCCGCGTGCTGCACAACGACCCGGCGACCGGCGTCATGCGCCACGCCGACGCGGGCTACCAGATCGCGATCGACTGCGCCAAAGAGCAGGGCCTGAACCTGCCGATGATCAATAACTGATAAAGCCCCACGGGTGTACGCAACCCCTGTGGGAGCGAATTCATTCGCGAAAAATCGTACAGCCGATGGAAACCTTTCGGCTGTACCGGCCAATCGCGAATGAATTCGCTCCCACAGGAACCGGGTTCAGCAATGAGTCCTACGTGGTTCGCACAGTTTTACTTGATGTCCTGCCCAGACTTTTGAGGATGTTTTAGATGGCTGTTCCAGATGATCGTGCTGCACCCTCTTCCGTGATCGAAAAGCGTTCGATCGACTACATCCCTGACGCGGAAAGACATGGCCGTCTGTTCAGTCAATTCACCCTGTGGCTGGGCGCCAACCTGCAGATCACCGCGATTGTTACCGGGGCTCTGGCCGTGGTGCTGGGCGGCGATGTGTTCTGGTCGCTGATCGGGCTGTTCGTCGGTCAGTTGCTGGGCGGTGGCGTCATGGCGCTGCACGCGGCGCAAGGTCCGAAACTGGGCCTGCCACAAATGATTTCCAGTCGGGTGCAATTCGGCGTCTACGGGGCCGTGATCCCGTTGGTGCTGGTGTGCCTCATGTACATCGGTTTTTCCGCCAGCGGCTCGTTGCTGGCCGGGCAAGCCGTCGCTCAACTGATTCAGGTTCCCGACTGGCAAGGCATCGTGATCTTCGCCGCCGCCATCGTCGTCCTGACCATCTTCGGCTACCGGGTCATCCACATGATCGGCCGGGTCGCCAGCGTCATCGGCGTGATCGCGTTCATCTACCTGTTCGGCGCCCTGCTGGCCGGTAACGACGTCGGCGCGCTGCTGGGCAACAAACACTTTTCGCTGAGCAGCTTCCTGCTGGCGATTTCCCTCTCGGCCTCCTGGCAGATCGCGTTCGGCCCGTACGTCGCTGACTATTCGCGCTACCTGCCGCGCAGCACCTCGGCGAGCAAAACGTTCTGGGCTGTTGGCCTGGGGGCTGTGATCGGTGCGCAGGCGTCCATGGTGTTCGGCGTGTTCGCCGCGGCGCTGGCCGGCAAGAACTTCGCCCACCATGAGGTCTCGTACATCGTCGGCCTGGGCGGCACAGGCGCTGTCGCGGCGGCGCTGTATTTCAGCATCGCCTTCGGCAAAGTGACCATCACCACGCTCAACGCTTACGGCAGTTTCATGTCGATCGCCACCATCGTCAGCGGCTTCCGTGGCAATCGCCACATCTCCAGCGCACTGCGCCTGACCTACATCTTTGCGATGGTCGGCATCGCCACCGCGCTGGCGCTGTTGGGCAAGGACTCGTTCCTCAAGGATTTCTCGGCGTTCATCCTGTTCCTGCTGGCGTTCTTCACACCGTGGAGCGCGATCAACCTCGTCGATTTCTATTGCATCACCAAAGAACGTTACGACATCCCGGCGCTTTCCAACCCGGATGGCCGTTACGGTCGCTGGAACTGGATCGGCATTGGCATCTACGTGCTCGGCGTGTTGATTCAAATGCCGTTCATCTCCACCCATTTCTACACCGGCCCGCTGGTGGCGAGCCTGGACGATACCGATATCTCGTGGATCATCGGCCTGGTGGTGCCTGCTGCGCTGTATTACGTCGTGGCGAAGAAGTGGCCCGGCAAGATCGCCGACCGTTTGATCCTGCCGACCGAGCAGGACACGCCTCAGGCGAGCCATAACGCTGCACCGGCCCGCGCGGCGGTGAACTGACCGACTGACCTGAACATCTGTTAGAAACGCGACGAATGACCAGAAATCCCACTGTCCACGCGGCTGTCGGGTCACCAGAACTGGCGGAGATCTTCCTCATGGAACATCCTGAAGTCTGGCACCCGTGGGTCAGCGAAGACCCTGGAACAAGGTCGATGCGTCGTTGCAAGGCTGAGGGCTAACTTACGGTAGGAGCGCGCTTGCCCGCGAAGGCGGTGTGTCAAACATGAATTTTTCGCCTGACACACTGCGTTCGCGGGCAAGCGCGCCCCTACACGAACAGCGCTGCACCCGACAACGGGCCCGCACCACCTAACAGATAGAGACATGCTTATGTTCCCCGAAAGCTTCACGTTCTCCATCGCCGACTGGGTCAACGACTGGGTCGACAAGCTGGTCACCCAGTACGGCGACGTGTTCCGGCACATCTCCGACACGTTGCTGTGGGCGATCGTCAAACTCGAAGGCCTGCTGCGCGTGGCGCCGTGGTGGGTGTTGCTGGCAATCGTCGGCCTCATCGCCTGGCACGCGACCCGCAAGCTCACCACGACCGTCATCATCATCGGCCTGCTGTTCCTGGTCGGCGCGGTCGGGCTGTGGGACAAGCTGATGCAGACCCTGGCGCTGATGCTGGTCGCCACGTTCATATCGGTGCTGATCGGTGTGCCGTTGGGTATTCTTTCCGCCCGCAGCAACCGCCTGCGCTCGGTGCTGATGCCGCTGCTCGACATCATGCAGACCATGCCCAGCTTCGTGTACCTGATTCCGGTGCTGATGCTGTTTGGACTGGGCAAGGTTCCGGCGATCTTCGCCACCGTGATCTACGCCGCACCGCCGCTGATTCGTCTGACCGACCTGGGCATCCGTCAGGTGGACGGCGAAGTCATGGAAGCGATCAACGCGTTCGGCGCCAACCGCTGGCAGCAACTGTTCGGCGTGCAACTGCCGCTGGCCCTGCCGAGCATCATGGCGGGGATCAACCAGACCACCATGATGGCCCTGTCGATGGTGGTGATCGCCTCGATGATCGGCGCACGCGGTCTGGGCGAAGACGTGCTGATAGGGATTCAGACCCTCAACGTTGGTCGTGGCCTGGAAGCGGGTCTGGCCATCGTCATTCTGGCGGTCGTGATTGACCGGATCACGCAGGCCTACGGCCGTCCACGGCATGAGGCGAGCAAATGATGAGTGCTGAGCCCAACAAGATCGTGGTCAAGAACGTCTACAAGATCTTCGGCAACCGAGCCAAGGATGCGCTGGCGATGGTCCGTCAAAATCTAAGCAAGGATGAGGTGCTGGCGCAGACCGGCTGCGTGGTCGGCGTGAACGACCTGTCGCTGTCCATCGACAGTGGCGAGATCTTCGTCATCATGGGCCTGTCCGGCTCCGGCAAATCCACGCTGGTGCGTCACATCAATCGTCTGATCGACCCCACCAGTGGCGAAATTCTGGTCGACGGCGAGAACATCCTGACCTACGACATGGACGCGCTGCGCAACTTCCGTAGGCACAAGATCAGCATGGTGTTCCAGAGCTTCGGCCTGCTGCCGCACAAGACCGTCATGGACAACGTCGCCTACGGCCTGACCGTGCGCGGGGAGAGCAAGGCGCAATGCGCCGAGCGCGCCCAACACTGGATCACCACCGTGGGCCTGAAGGGCTATGAGAAGAAGTACCCGCATCAACTGTCAGGCGGCATGCGCCAGCGGGTGGGTCTGGCCCGGGCACTTGCAGCCGACACCGACATCCTCCTCATGGACGAAGCCTTCAGCGCGCTCGACCCGTTGATCCGTGCCGAAATGCAGGACCAGTTGCTGGAACTGCAATCGACACTGAAGAAAACCATTGTGTTCATCACCCACGACCTCGACGAAGCCGTGCGCATCGGCAACCGCATCGCCATCCTCAAGGACGGCCGGTTGATTCAGGTCGGAACCCCGAAAGAAATCCTCTACTCGCCTGCAGACGACTACGTTGATCGTTTCGTCCAGCGGCGCGTGGCGACCCTTTAAGGACGGTTGCAGTCATGTCGCGAGCGGAACAGATCATCATCGGCGATCGCCTGGTCACCTGGCAGGACGTTACCGCCGTGGCCCGTCACGGCGCCACGTTGACCCTCTCGGAAAACGCCTGGGCGCGCATCGACAATGCTCAGGCCATCGTGCAGCGCATCGTCACCAGCGGTGAGCGCGCGTACGGCGTCAACACCGGTCTGGGCGCGCTGTGCAACGTGTCGCTGGAAGGCGAGCAGCTGAGCCGCCTGTCACGCAACACGCTGCTCAGCCATGCGTGCGGTGTGGGTGCAGCGCTGCCCGATGAGCAGACCCGCGCGATCATCTGCGCCGCGATTATCAATTACAGCCAGGGCAAATCGGGGATTCACCGTCAGGTGGTCGAAGCGCTGATCGCCCTGCTCAACCACCGCATCACCCCACAAGTGCCCTCTCAGGGTTCGGTCGGTTACCTCACCCACATGGCGCACATCGGCATCGCGCTGCTGGGCGTCGGCCAGGTGAGTTATCGCGGCCAGATCATCTCCGCGCTGCAAGCCTTGAGCGAAGAAGGCCTGTCACCGGTTGAGCTGGGGGCCAAGGACGGTCTGTGCCTGGTCAACGGCACGCCGTGCATGACCGGCCTCAGTTGCCTGGCCATCGCCGACGTGAACCGCCTGATGCAATGGGCGGACGTGATCAGCGCCATGACCTTCGAGGGCCTGCGCGGTCAACTTGACGCCTTCGATGAAGAAATCATCGCGCTCAAGCCGCACCCCGGCATGCAGCAAGTCGGCAAGAACCTGCGTGGTCTGCTGGCGGGCAGTGAAGTGCTCGCCAACAGCAAGGGCATTCGCACGCAGGACGCATTGAGCATCCGCTCGATTCCGCAGGTCCACGGCGCGACCCGCGATCAGCTCACGCATGCCACGCGACAGATCGAAACCGAGCTTAACTCAGCCACCGACAACCCGTTATTGCTCGGGACGCCGGACGCCTACCGCGTGGTGTCTCAGGCGAATCCGCACGGCCAGTCCGTCGCGATGGCGGCCGACCTGCTTGCCATCGCCATGGCCGAACTGGGCTCGATCGCCGAGCGGCGTCTGGATCGCCTGATCAACCCGACCGTCAGCGGACTGCCCGCGTTTCTGGTGAGCCAGCCGGGCGTCAACTCCGGGATGATGATCGTGCAGTACGTCGCGGCCTCGCTGTGCGCCGAAAACCGCCAATTGGCGCAACCGGCGGTCATCGACAACTACGTCACCTCCGGCCTGCAGGAAGATCATCTGAGCATGGGCACCAGCGCCGCCTTGAAGCTGCACAAGGTGCTGGAGAACGTCACGCAGATCCTCGCCATCGAGTACCTCCTGGCGGCTCAGGCGTTCGAGTTCTTCAAAGGCCCGCGCTTCGGCGTGGGCACCGAAGTGGCCTGGCGTCTGCTGCGTGAGCGCGTTCCGGCCTACGACGAGGACCGCTGGCTGGCGCCGGACATCGCCAGCAGCGTGACGCTGCTCAAGAACGAGGAGTCATTGGAAACCGTATTTCAGGTCTGCCGCGATTATGCGCAGACGCACAACGACCACAACACCCGCCACAGTCGCAGCCCAGGCGCCACAAGCGCAGAACAGGCAGGAGCCAGTTCAAGGCTCACGACCGACATCAACGAAGGAGTAGCAGCATCGTGACGAATACCCAACAGGCGAACCCGCTGAACCTGATCCCCGGCCAGTTGACCCTGGCGCAACTGCGCGCGATCTATCAGCAACCCGTGACCCTCACACTGGACGCCAGCGCCGATCAGCAGATCGACAACAGCGTGGCGTGCGTCGAGCAGATCCTGGCCGAGAACCGCACGGCCTACGGCATCAACACCGGCTTCGGCCTGCTGGCCTCGACCCGCATCGCCAGCGCCGACCTGGAAAACCTTCAGCGTTCCCTGGTGCTCTCGCACGCAGCGGGCGTCGGTGCGCCGCTCAGCGATGATCTGGTGCGTTTGATCATGGTCCTCAAGGTCAACAGCCTGAGCCGTGGTTTCTCCGGCATTCGTCGTCAGGTCATCGACGCACTGATCGCCCTGATCAACGCCCAGGTGTATCCGCATATCCCGCTCAAGGGTTCGGTCGGTGCATCCGGCGACTTGGCGCCACTGGCCCACATGTCGCTGGTGCTGCTGGGCGAAGGCAAGGCGCGTTACAAAGGCCAATGGCTGAATGCGGTCGAAGCGCTGGCCGTCGCCGGTCTCACGCCGCTGACGCTGGCGGCCAAGGAAGGTCTGGCGCTGCTCAACGGCACCCAGGTGTCGACCGCGTATGCGCTGCGTGGCCTGTTCGAAGGTGAAGACCTGTTCGCGGGCGCCTTGAGCTGCGGCGCCCTCACGGTTGAAGCGGTGCTCGGCTCACGTGCACCGTTCGACCCGCGCATTCATGCTGCCCGTGGCCAGCGCGGTCAGATCGACGCCGCTGCCGCCTACCGTGACCTGCTGGGTGACGGCAGCGAGGTTTCCGAGTCCCATCGCGACTGCGACAAGGTGCAGGACCCGTACTCGCTGCGTTGCCAGCCGCAAGTCATGGGCGCCTGCCTGACTCAACTGCGTCAGGCCGCTGAAGTGCTGGCGATCGAATCCAACGCTGTGTCGGACAACCCGTTGGTGTTCGCGGCGGAAGGCGAAGTGATCTCGGGCGGTAACTTCCATGCCGAGCCTGTGGCCATGGCCGCTGACAACATCGCACTGGCCATCGCTGAAATCGGCTCGCTGAGCGAGCGGCGCATCTCGCTGATGATGGACAAGCACATGTCGCAACTGCCGCCGTTCCTGGTGGCCAATGGCGGCGTGAACTCCGGCTTCATGATCGCGCAGGTGACGGCAGCGGCCCTGGCCAGTGAAAACAAGGCACTGGCGCATCCGCACAGCGTCGACAGCCTGCCAACATCCGCCAACCAGGAAGACCACGTGTCGATGGCCCCGGCGGCCGGCAAGCGCCTCTGGGAAATGGCAGAGAACACCCGAGGCGTGCTGGCTGTAGAATGGCTGGCTGCGTGTCAGGGCCTGGACCTGCGTAACGGCCTGAAGACCTCTCAAAAACTGGAAACGGCCCGCACCACCCTGCGCGGCAAAGTACCGTTCTACGAAAAAGACCGCTTCTTCGCGCCAGACATCGAAGCCGCCACTGATCTGCTGGCTTCGAACTGCCTGAGCGAGCTGGTTTCTGCTGATCTGCTACCGAGTTTCTGATCGGTGACAGGCCAGGAGGGCCTGTCGTTGGAATGAGGGTGAAGGCATGACGCTGTTCTTTTGTAGGAGCGCGCCTGCCCGCGATGGCGGTGGATCAGACATGAATGCATTGGCTGACACACTGCAATCGCGGGCAAGCGCGCTCCTACGGGGACTTGTGTACTCACCTTCGTTTCACAGCAAAGAAAGACTAGGAAAGTGTGAAATGAAACCGCAAAACGCAACAGATCTGAAACGCGGGCTCAGCGCTCGTCACATTCGCTTCATGGCGCTGGGTTCGGCCATCGGCACCGGGCTGTTCTACGGCTCGGCCTCTGCCATCAAGCTTGCGGGGCCCGCGGTCCTGCTGGTCTACCTCATCGCGGGGGCCATGGTGTACATGGTCATGCGTGCGCTCGGCGAAATGGCCGTGCGCAACCCGGTGTCAGGCTCTTTCGGCCAGTACGCCACGACGTATCTGGGTCCGCTGGCAGGCTTCGTCCTGGGCTGGACCTACGCCTTCGAGATGATCATCGTCTGCCTGGCGGATGTCACCGCCTTCGGCATTTACATGGGCTTCTGGTTTCCGGACGTCCCGCGCTGGATCTGGGTGCTGGGCATTGTCTTCCTGATCGGCGCGCTTAACCTGTGCAGCGTCAAAGTCTTCGGCGAGCTGGAATTCTGGCTGTCGCTGCTCAAGGTCGGCGCCATCATTGCGATGATCCTGGCGGGCTTCGGCATCATGCTGTTCGGCATCGGTTCGGCGTCTGGCGAATCCGTGAGCCACGTGAGCAATCTCTGGACACAGGGCGGCTTCATGCCCAACGGCATTGGTGGCCTCGTCGCGTCGCTGGCGGTGGTGATGTTCGCCTTCGGCGGCATCGAAATCATTGGCGTTGCAGCCGGCGAAGCGCGCAACCCGGAGCGCGTGATTCCCCGTGCGATCAACGCGGTGCCGCTGCGCATTCTGTTGTTTTACGTGCTGACGCTGTTCGTATTGATGTCACTGTATCCGTGGCACCAGATCGGCGATCAAGGCAGCCCGTTCGTCCAGATTTTCGACCATCTGGGGATTTCCTCTGCGGCCATCATCCTCAACATCGTAGTGATCTCCGCCGCCGTGTCGGCGATCAACAGCGACATCTTCGGTGCCGGACGCATGATGTACGGCCTGGCGAAACAGGGCCAGGCCCCCGCAGGCTTTGCGCAATTGTCGGCCAACGGCGTGCCGTGGATGACCGTGCTGGTGATGGGCGCTGCCCTGCTCTGCGGCGTGGTGCTGAACTACCTGATTCCGGAAAACGTGTTCCTGCTGATTGCGTCCATCGCGACCTTTGCCACGGTTTGGGTGTGGCTGATGATTCTGGTTACCCAAATCGCAATGCGCCGCTCGATGAGCGCCGATGAAGTCGCGCAGCTCAAGTTCCCGGTGCCGTTCTGGCCGGTGGCACCGATCGTGGCAACAGCTTTCATGGTGTTCGTGTTCGGCGTGTTGGGGTATTTCCCCGACACCCAGGCCGCCCTGGTGGTCGGCGCCGTCTGGATCGTGTTGCTGGTGATCGCTTATTCGGTGTGGGTAAAGCCAGGTCAGCAGAGGAGCAACCCCGAGGCGAAACGCCGATTCGTTGACTGACATACAGCCTGTGGGAGCGAATTCATTCGCGATGCGGGATTACATCCAGTAGATATCTATCGAATGTAAGGGCCTCTCGCGAATGAATTCGCTCCCACAGGGTTCTGCGCATGGCGCGCAAGACACCATTCAAGACTCTGGGAGGCAATGATGAAAACGCTCTGGCAAAACTGTCACGCAGCAAGCATGGCGAACGGCACTTACTCGATCATCGAGGATGCCGCCATCGTGACCGAAGGCGCGCACATCGTCTGGATCGGCCCGCACGCCGAGCTGCCGGATCAGGGCGACATCAAAACCGTAGACTTGAAGGGCGCCTGGGTCACGCCCGGCCTGATCGACTGCCACACCCACACCGTATTCGGTGGCAATCGCAGCGGCGAATTCGAGCAGCGCCTGCAGGGCGTCAGCTATGCGGAAATCGCAGCGGCGGGTGGCGGCATCGCCAGTACCGTGCGCGCCACCCGAGCCGCCAGCGAAGAAGAGCTGTTCGCCAGCGCCAAGCGCCGTTTGCAGCAATTGCTCAAGGACGGCGTGACCACGGTGGAAATCAAATCAGGCTATGGCCTGGACCTCGCCAGCGAACGCAAGATGCTGCGCGTTGCGCGCCAACTCGGCGAACAACTGCCCGTCACGGTGCGCAATACCTGCCTTGCGGCTCACGCCCTGCCGCCGGAATACAAAGATCGCGCCGACGATTACATCGCCCACATCTGCAGTGAAATGCTGCCCGCACTGGCAGCGGAAAATCTGGTGGATGCGGTCGATGCCTTCTGCGAATACCTGGCCTTTTCGACCGAACAGGTCGAGCAGGTCTTCATCACGGCAGGGCAACTCGGCCTGCCCGTGAAACTGCATGCCGAACAATTGTCGTCGCTGCACGGGTCGAGTCTGGCCGCGCGCTATCAAGCGCTGTCCGCTGATCACCTGGAGTTCATGACCGAAGAAGATGCCATCGCCATGGCCGCCTCTGACACGGTGGCCGTGCTGTTGCCGGGCGCTTTCTATTTCCTGCGCGAAACCCAGCTACCGCCGATGGACGCCTTGCGCAAGCACGGCGTGAAGATCGCCATCGCCACCGACCTCAACCCCGGCACCTCGCCGGGCCTGTCGCTGCGACTGATGCTGAACATGGCGTGCACGCTGTTCCGCATGACGCCGGAAGAGGCACTGGCAGGCGCCACGATTCACGCGGCCAAGGCATTGGGCATGGCCGACACCCACGGTTCGCTGGAAGCCGGCAAGGTCGCGGACTTTGTCGCCTGGAACATTGAACGGCCGGCTGACCTGGCGTACTGGCTCGGCGGCGATCTTGAAAAACGCGTCGTGCGTCACGGCGTCGAGAGTACCTTTTAATCGGGAGACTACTGTGGACAAGGTTCTGAGTTTCACTCGCGGTCGCGTACCGCTGCTGATCAGCATGCCGCACCCTGGCCTGAACCTGACGCCGACCGTGCGTGAGGGCCTGGTCGACGAGGCCGTGAGCCTGCCGGACACCGACTGGCACATCCCGCGCCTCTACGACTTCGCACATGACCTGGGCGCAAGCGTGTTGAGCGCCGAATATTCGCGCTTCGTGATCGACCTCAATCGCCCGTCCGACGACACGCCGCTGTACGCCGGCGCCACCACCGGGCTGTTCCCGTCGACACTGTTCGAGGGCGATCCGCTCTTCAAAGAAGGCAAAACGCCGAGCAAGGAAGAGCGCGCGACGTACCTGGAGCAGATCTGGACGCCGTACCACGACACGTTGCGCAACGAGCTGGAGCGTCTGCGCGACGAGTTCGGCTATGCCCTGCTGTTTGATGCGCATTCGATTCGCGGGCACATCCCGCACCTGTTCGACGGCCGCCTGCCGGACTTCAACCTCGGCACATTCAACGGCGCCAGCTGCGACGAGTCGCTGGCCCGTCGTCTGGAAGCCACCTGCGCCGCCGCCAAGCTCTACAGCCACGTGCTCAACGGGCGCTTCAAGGGCGGCCACATAACGCGTCATTACGGCAACCCGGCCGAACACATCCACGCCGTGCAACTGGAACTGGTGCAAAGCACGTACATGGAGGAGTTCGTACCCTTTCATTACCGCGCGGACCTGGCAGAGCCGACCCGCGAGGTGTTGAAGGCGTTGCTGGAAGGCATGATCGCCTGGGGACGCGAGAAGTACAGAAAGTAAAACGCCCTCTGTGATGATCGTACCCACGCTACGCGTGGGCATGAATTCTGTGACGCTCCGCGTCACGGGACGCGGAGTGTCCGGGCCGGGCGTGCCCACGCCAAGCGAGGGCACGATCAAGGTTGTAGCTTGCTCGCGAAGACGTCCGTTCAGGCACCGCAGCGGTGACGGGTCAGATGCATTCGCGAGCAGGCTCGCTCCCACAGGTCTGAGGTGAACACACGTTCGTGCGTCAACCCGGACCCTGTGGGAGACGTCCGAGGTTACGAGGGCAGCGAAAGCGGAGTGTCAGTCACTGTGGAGGGAGCTGACCCACCGCATTCGCCAGCAAGCCGGCATACAGTGCGATGTACCCACATAGGCGCGGGACTGCTTACTTCCTCAACAACCGCAACCCGTTGAACACCACCAGCAGGCTCACGCCCATGTCGGCGAACACCGCCATCCACATGGTCGCGACACCCGCAAAGGTCACGGCCAGGAAGATCACTTTGATCACCAGCGCCAGCGCGATGTTTTGCTTGAGCACTGCCGAGGTGTCTCGCGACAGCCGGATGAACGCCGGGATCTTGCGCAAATCATCGTCCATCAAGGCGACATCGGCAGTCTCTATCGCCGTGTCGGTCCCGGCCGCCGCCATGGCAAAACCGATCTCTGCGCGCGCCAGCGCCGGTGCGTCGTTGATCCCGTCGCCGACCATGCCGACACGGTGATTCTTCGCATAAAGATCCTCGATAGCTTGCAGCTTGTCGGTCGGCAACAGGTTGCCCTGCGCCTGATCGATACCCACCTGGGCCGCAATCGCCTTGGCCGTGTGCGGGTTATCGCCCGTGAGCATCACGGTTTTCACGCCCAGCGCATGCAGTTGCGCGATGGCCTCCCGGCTGCTGTCCTTGACGGTATCGGCGACTGCGAACAGCGCCAGCGGACCTGTCTCATCAAACAGCAACACCACCGTTTTGCCCTGGCTTTCAAGCGCCTCAAGTCGCGCCTCAAGCTCAGGCGAACACAGCCCAGCCTCGTGCACCAGACGGTGGTTGCCCAAGTGGTACAGCCGCCCTTCGACTTCACCTTTCACGCCGCGTCCGCTGAGCGCTTCGAACGATTCAACCTGCAGATGCACGTCCAACCGGGCCGACGTGGCAATCGCCTGAGAAACCGGGTGATCGGAACGCCCCGCCAGGCTTGCCGAAATCGCCACGGCTTTCTCGCCGAACGCCTCATCGAGCACCACGTAGTCGGTCTGGACCGGCTTGCCATGGGTAATGGTCCCCGTCTTGTCCAGCGCCAGGTAATCGAGCTTATGGCCCATTTCCAGGTAGACGCCGCCCTTCACCAGAATCCCTTTGCGCGCCGCAGCCGCCAGGCCGCTGACAATGCTCACCGGTGTAGAAATCACCAGCGCACACGGACACGCCACCACCAGCAACACCAGCGCGCGATAAATCCAGTCAAACCAGGCCGCGTCCATGAACAGCGGAGGGATGACGGCCACGGCCAACGCCAGGAGGAACACCGCAGGCGTATATATTTTCGAGAAACTGTCGACGAAACGCTGCGTCGGCGCACGCGCGCCTTGAGCCGCTTCGACCGCATGAATGATCCGCGCCAGCGTCGAGTTGTTCGCAGCCGCCGTCACCGCGTATTCCAGCGAGCCGGCCTGATTGATGGTGCCCGCGAACACCTTGTCGCCCACGGTTTTTTCCACCGGCAGGCTCTCACCCGTGATCGGCGCCTGGTCAATCGTCGACTGACCTGAAACCACCTCACCGTCCAGACCGATACGCTCACCCGGTTTGACCCGCACAACGCTGCCCAGCGCGATCTGCTTGACCTCGACCTCCACCCACTGACCGTCCTGCTGCACGGTCGCGGTTTCAGGCGTGAGCTGCATCAGACCGCCAATGGCATTGCGCGCGCGATCAAGGGATTTGGCCTCGATCAGTTCAGCCACGGTGAACAGGAACATCACCATCGCTGCTTCCGGCCATTGCCCGATCAGCACGGCACCGGTGACGGCAATGCTCATCAGCGCATTGATGTTCAGGTTGAAGTTCTTGAGCGCAATCCAGCCCTTCTTATAGGTGGTCAAGCCGCCGCTGAGAATGGCGACCAGAGCAACGATCGCCACCACCCAATTGGGGGCGGCATCGGTGAAGTGAATGACCTCGGCCGCCACGGCCATGACGCCCGACAGCGCCAGCGGCCACCAAGGCTTTTTAGGCGCCGGCAACGACGCCGTTTCACTGTCGGCGCCCTGCTCGATCAAATCAGCCTGCATGCCCAACGACCCGATGGCCTCGCGGATGGGGTCGGTCGATGGCAACTCATGCCAGACGCCGAGCACGCGGTTGATCAGGTTGAATTCCAGCTTCTGGATGCCAGACATCTTGCCCAGCTTGTTCTGGATCAACGTCTGCTCGGTCGGGCAGTCCATGGCTTCGATGCGGAAACTGCTCAGCTGCGCGTTTTCCGTGGAGCCATTGCCAACGCTCACGACGGCCGGGGCGCTTTCGTGGGAGCAGCAGGAATGCGCGTGGTGCTCGTGCTTAACCACGGGGGTGAATTTCACTGGAGCCGAATGATTGTCGGCAGCGTGATCGTGATCGTGGTCATGCCCATGGGCCGAGTGATCGTGCCCGGCATGGTCATGATCTGAATGCGCATGATCAAGCGGACGTTGAGGCGAATGTTTGTGTACAGAGTCACTCATGGGTTGAGTCTCTAAAGGTGCGTGTTGCCAAGTGAACACCCTGTAGCCACTATAGGGTCAAGACACCATTTGAGAGCGATGACCATGAACGCGTCTTTCAAGATCGGCGAACTGGCCAAACTCACCGACTGCCCGGTGGAAACCATCCGTTATTACGAGCGTGAGGGGCTGCTGGCTGAACCCGCACGTAGCGAAGGCAATTATCGGCTGTACACCCAAGAGCACGTCGAGCGCCTGACGTTCATTCGCAACTGCCGCAGCCTGGACATGACCCTGGATGAAATCCGCAGCCTGCTGACCCTGCGCGACAGCCCGCAGGATCAGTGCGAGAACGTGAACGCCCTGATCGACGAGCATATCCGGCACGTCAGCGCGCGCATCGCCAGCTTGCAGGCATTACAGGAGCAGCTGGTCGATCTGCGCCAGCGTTGCAGTGAAGGTGCGCCGGACCATTGCGGGATTCTGGATCGGCTGGAAGTGAGCGGCAGCGTGGTCACGCCTGAGGTTGAGCAGTCCCATGTGGGCAGAAGCCACGGGCATTGATCAATGCGATCCATTGTAGGAGCGCGCTTGCCCGCGATAAGGGTCCTCAAATCGACATATTCGTCACGAGACTCCCCATCGCGGGCAAGCGCGCTCCTACATTGGACGCGTCAACGTGTGGATACAAAAAAGCCCCCGACCTGGCTCTCAGGTCGGGGGCGTTGTTTTAGCGGTGATCACGCGTGGTGAATGCGCTCAATCGCCTCCGTCACGCCAGCGCCGTACGCCGCATCCGCCAGGGTGCAGTGCTTGATGTGCAGCTGAATGATCGGAGCCGACACACCGCGCAGTGAGCGAGCGGTGTTGTCGAACAGGGACTGTTTCTCTGTCGGGCTCATGTTGCGGAACAGGTTGCCCGCCTGCGAGAAGTAGTCGTCATCCACACGGTGATTCCAGTGCCCCGCCGCGCCTTCGATAGAGAGCGGTGGCTCTCTGAAATCAGGTTGTTCCACGAACGCGCCCTTGGTGTTGGGCTCGTATGAGGTCATGCCGCCGCGATTACCGTCGATCCGCATCACGCCGTCGCGGTGGTAGCTGTTCACGTGCAGCGCAGCCCGTGGCGAGTTCACCGGGATCTGGTGAAAGTTGACGGTCAAGCGGTAGCGCTGCGCATCACCGTAGGAGAACAACCGGCCTTGCAGCATCTTGTCTGGCGAGAAGCTGATGCCCGGTACGACGCTGGAGGGCGCGAAGGCAGCCTGTTCGACGTCGGCAAAGTTGTTTTCCGGGTTGCGGTTCAGCTCGAACACACCCACTTCGATCAGCGGGTAATCAGCCTTCGGCCAGACTTTGGTCAGGTCGAACGGGTTGATGTGATACGCGCCTGCTTCCTTCTCCGGCATGATCTGCACGAACAGTTTCCAGCGCGGGAAGTTGCCGCTCTCGATGTTCTCGTACAGGTCACGGTGGTGCGACTCACGGTCACGACCGACCAGATCCTGTGCTTCGGCGTCGCTCAGGTTGGCGATGCCTTGCTGCGAGACGAAGTGGAACTTCACCCAGAAGCGCTCATGCTGCGCGTTCAGGAAGCTGTAGGTGTGGCTGCCGAAACCGTGCATCTCACGGTAGCTGCGCGGAATACCGCGCTCACTCATGACCACAGTGACCTGGTGGAACGACTCAGGCAGCTGAGTCCAGAAGTCCCAGTTGTTCTCGGCGCTACGCATGCCGGTGCGTGGATCGCGTTTCACGGCGTGGTTCAGGTCCGGGAATTTGAGCGGATCGCGCAGGAAGAACACTGGTGTGTTGTTGCCGACCAGGTCCCAGTTGCCTTCTTCGGTGTAGAACTTCAGCGCAAAACCACGGATGTCGCGTTCGGCGTCCGCCGCGCCACGCTCACCGGCAACGGTAGAGAAGCGGGCGAACATTTCAGTCTGCTTGCCGACCTGCGAGAAGAGTTTTGCACGGGTGTATTGGGTGATGTCGTGGGTCACCGTGAAGGTGCCGAATGCGCCCGAGCCTTTGGCGTGCATGCGGCGCTCCGGGATCACTTCGCGATCAAAGTGAGCCAGCTTTTCCAGGAACCAGACATCCTGCAGCAGCGCAGGGCCGTTCGGGCCAGCGGTCTGGATGTTCTGGTTATCGACTACGGGGGCGCCGAATGCGGTCGTCAGTTTGTTGCTCATGCGCTTTTCTCCACAGATGATCACTGTTTGGGCGACCTCTGTTGAAGCCGACCTTTGTCTGTCCGATGGGGAGAACGATAAGGAAAACCCGGCGCATACGCTCATTGTGAGTCCGCACTGGGTGAATAGAGGAATTCAATCGGTTATTTATTGATCGATAGCGTGCAGTGATGACCCTGCCGCCATGTAGGAGCGCGCTTGCCCGCGAAAAATACAATGCGGTCCCTCAGGCAGAACTCGTCATCGTTCATCGCGGGCAAGCGCGCTCCTACGGGTAGAGAGGGTTAGATCTGGCTGCGATGGTAGCCGTGTGGCACGCCGCCTTTGGACAGGACCCACTGCCACAGCTGGATGTCTCGTGCCCGGAACGCCCCAGCGCAAGACAGCAGGTAATAACGCCACATGCGGAAGAAGCGCTCACCCAACTGCGCCTCGAACTGCGGCCAGGCTTTCATGAAGTTGTCGTGCCAGGCCATCAGTGTCTTGTCGTAATCGGAACCGAAGTTGTGCAAGTCTTCGACGACAAACAACCCGTCCATGGCATCGCCCATCTGGCCTATCGACGGCAGATCACCGTTGGGGAATATGTATTTGTCGATCCAGGGATCAGGATAAGAATTGCGCTGGTTCTTGCCGATGGTGTGCAACAGAAACAATCCACCCGGTTTCAAACAACGGTGGGCCAGTTCCATGTATTCGCGATGATTCTTGCGACCTACGTGCTCAAACATACCGACACTGGCGATGGCATCGAACGGCTCATCCAGTTCGCGATAGTCCTGGAAGCGGAACTCCAGTGGCAGGTCCTTGTACCGCTCTTTGGCCCAGGCGATCTGCTCTTTTGAAATGCTCACGCCCACCGCCTCCACACCGTAGTGTTCAGCGGCGTAACTCATGAAGCTTCCCCAACCACAGCCGATGTCCAACACCCGCATACCCGGCTTCAATTGAAGTTTGCGGCATATCAGGTCCAGCTTGGCGGCTTGCGCTTCTTCCAGATTGCTCGCGTTCTCCCAATACCCACAGGTGTAGGTCATTCGGGAATCGAGCATGGTCGAATAGAATTCGTTGCCGAGGTCGTAATGCACTTCGCCGACCGTTTTGGAACGTTTGATGTTCTGACGGTTCATGAACTTCGCCATCAGTGCATACAACACCAGGCGGACGGGTTTCACATCATCGGTCATCCCGGTCTTGAGCAACCGGTGGAAAAACTCGTCCAGATGTTCGCTGTCCCACTGGCCATCCATGTACGCCTCGCCCAACCCCAGATTCCCTTGCGCAAACGCCCTTTCGATAACGCCTGGACCATTGAAACGGATATCCGAAGGGGCCGTTCCATTAATCTGGATCCCGGCTTCGTTGAGTATTCTTGCGGCGGTGCGATAAAGACCGGAGGTGTGGTCGGAGAAGGTGTCAGTGCTGAAGTTCGTCGTGGTCATGGATGGCTATTTCCAAACGCGTGTCAGGCTAAGACTTTCGGGTAGACGCCGACTATAGAACAAACATTCAACGGATTTAAACTCGATAGTTTCAATCTGTAGATTGAAAATATCTATCAAGACAATTTTGTTTACCACCTTGCAAAACAGTTATTACACAACTGCAACAATACGAACTTCCATGCCGACATATAAACCAAAACAAAACAAGTTCGTACCGGTTAGAACATAGAAGGTTTGTGCGGTTTTATACGTAATCTGGAATCCCAGAAATCCTTCTCGGCGGGAAGTGCACCGCAAGCATCAAACCGCCGCGATCCCTGTAAGCAGTCCGAGTTTAGAGGGCCGCGAAGAGGCCGGTACAGCCAACGCACTTCTGGCGGGTGATAGACCGCATTCGCCACCGTCGTAACCTCCTGCAGCTACCACACGGTTTGTGCCGGGCACCACCATCGCAGCACGCGGTCCCTGTATTTGTGTTGGGCCACCATCGCGTCACGCGGTCCCTGTAGGAGTAGTCCGAGGTTACGAGGGCCGCGAAGAGGCCGGTACAGCCAACGCACTTCTGGCGGGTGATAGACCGCATTCGCCACCGTCGTAACCTCCGGCAGCTCCCACAAGATTTGTGCCGGGCACCACCATCGCAGCACGCGGTCCCTGTATTGGTGGTGGGCCACCATCGCGTCACGCGGTCCCTGTAGGAGCAGTCCGAGGTTACGAGGGCCGCGAAGAGGCCGGTACAGCCAACGCACTTCTGGCGGGTGATAGACCGCATTCGCCACCGTCGTAACCTCTTGCAGCTCCCACACGGTTTGTGCCGGGCACCACCATCGCAGCACGCGGTCCCTGTATTGGTGTTGGGCCACCATCGCGTCACGCGATCCCTGTAGGAGCAGTCCGAGGTTACGAGGGCCGCGAAGAGGCCGGTACAGTCAACGCACTTCCGGCGGGTGACAGACCGCATTCGCCACCGTCGTAACCTCCTGCAGCTCCCACAAGGATTGTGCCGGGCAGCACCCACGGCATTACGCGATCTTTGTAGGAGCAATCCGAGGTTACGAACATTCGACTTAAACGGCCACCGGCGCCTTGATGCTCGGGTCGGCGTCGTAGCCCACGATTTCGAAATCTTCGAAGCGGTAGTCGTAGATGCTTTCCGGGCGACGGTTGATCTTCAACTGAGGCAGCTTTTTGGGCGTACGGGTCAGTTGGGTGGCAATCTGCTCTTCGTGGTTCGAATACGCATGGGTATCACCCAGACTCACGATGATCTCGTGCGGGATCAGGTCGCATTGCTGGGCCAGCATATGGGTCAGCAGCGCCAATGCGGCGATGTTGTACGGCAGGCCGAGGAACACGTCGGAGCTGCGAATGTACAACTGCATGGACAGCTTGCCGTCGGCAACGAACGCCTGGTACAGCAGATGACACACCGCCAGCGCCTGACGCCCGGCCTTCACGTTCTCCTGCGGCGAGAGTTTCTCGTCGGGCAGGTATTCGGTGTTCCAGCCGTGGAACAGGATGCGGCGGCTGTTCGGGTTGTTTTTCAGGCAGTCGACCATGTAGTCGATCTGGTTGATCTTCCCGCCGTCCTTCGTTGGCCAGCCGGTCCATTGCGCGCCGTAGACAGGCCCCAGATCGCCCTCTTCGGTCGCCCACTCATCCCAGATGGTCACGCCATTTTCGTTCAACCATTTGGTGTTGGTGTTGCCACTGAGCATCCAGATGAGCTCGTTGGCGATGCTCTTGAAGTGCAGCTTCTTGGTGGTCAGCAGCGGGAAACCATCGGCCAGATTGTGGCGAATCTGACGACCGAACACAGCGGTGGTGCCGGTGCCGGTGCGGTCGCCCTTACGCGTCCCGTTGGCAATGACGTCCTGTAACAGCTCAAGGTATTGCTTCATGCCCAAAGGCCCTCTGTATCGGTGAATCCGCCGGGCGTGCAGGCCCGGCCATTCAAATCAAACGGCTGCCTTGTTGGCAGCAGGCGCGCGGTGGTACGCCAGCCAGATCAACACCAGACCACCGATGATCATCGGCAGGCTGAGGATCTGCCCCATGGTGACCCAACCCCAGGCCAGGTAACCCAACTGGGCATCCGGCACGCGAACGAATTCCACGACGAAACGGAAAATCCCGTAGAACAGCGCGAACATGCCGGATACGGCCATGGTCGGACGCGGCTTGCGTGAAAAGAAGTAAAGAATGACGAACAATGCCACACCTTCCAGCGCGAACTGGTAGAGCTGCGACGGATGACGCGGCAGCTGTGCAGGGTCGCTGTACGGCGGGAAAACCATGGCCCAAGGTAGGTCGGTCGGTTTGCCCCACAATTCGCCATTGATGAAGTTACCGATGCGCCCGGCGCCCAGGCCGATCGGCACCATCGGCGCGATGAAGTCCATCAACTGGAAGAACGACTTGCCGTTGCGCTTGCCGAACCAGTAGGTCGCGATCATCACACCGATGAAGCCACCGTGGAACGCCATGCCGCCCTTCCACACCTCGAAGATCAGCAGCGGGTTGGCGATGTAGTTAGGCAGGTCATAGAACAGCACGTAGCCCAGCCGCCCTCCGACGATTACACCCATCGCGACCCAGAAGATCATGTCCGAGAGTTTTTCCTTGGTCCACGTCGGGTCGAATCGATTCAGACGACGTGAAGCCAGAAACCAGGCACTGCCGATGCCGACCAGATACATCAGGCCGTACCAGTGAATTTGCAGCGGACCGATGGCCACGGCTACCGGGTCAATCTGCGGGTAAGGCAGCATTGCGACTCCTTAAAAATAGGACGCTCGGGGAGCGACAGATCAAATCAGAAAACTTGTACCGACCACTACCAGCAACAGCGCGAACAGTCGTTTCAGCACCCTGGGTGACAGTTTGTGCGCCAGCTTCGCGCCGAAACGGGCGAAAAACATGCTGGTTACGGCAATGCCAATCAATGCGGGCAAATACACGAAACCCAAACTATGCGGTGGCAACATGGGGTCGTGCCACCCAAGAATCATGAAACTTATGGCACTGGCCACCGCGATGGGAAACCCACAGGCCGATGATGTCGCGACGGCTTGCTGCATGGTCAGACTGCGCCACGTCAGAAACGGCACCGTGAGCGAACCGCCGCCGATGCCGAAAATCGCCGATGCCCAACCGATCACCACGCCTGCCGCGGTCAAACCCGGCTTGCCGGGGACGCCCAGACTGGCCTTGGGTTTGAAGTTCAGCGCCATCTGGATCGCCACCAGAATGGCGAACACCCCGATGATTTTCTGCAAATTAGGCCCGGCAATGTAGCTGGCCGTCAGCGAGCCGAGCCCTGCACCGATGAGAATCCCCACGGTCATCCAGGCGAACACCCGCCACTGCACGGCTCCCACGCGATGATGCGCGCGGACCGACTGGATCGAGGTGAAGACGATGGTGGCCAGCGAGGTCCCCACCGCCAGGTGCGTCAGAACGGAAGCGTCGAACCCTTGCAGCGTGAAGCTGAACACCAACACCGGAACGATGATGATGCCGCCACCCACACCGAACAGGCCAGCCAGCACGCCCGCGCAGGCGCCCAGGGCCAGATAGAGCAGAAATTCCATGGGTGCCTCCGAAAACCAGTGCGGCATGTTACCGGACCCGGCAATTGACCTCTAGCAGCGCGCGATGGATGTCCGCCGGATCTGTGCGTAGAGTGGCGAAAAAAGGAGGCCCCGCATGTGCCTGATCGTCTTCGCCTGGCGACCTGACCACTCACAACCGCTGATCCTGGCGGCCAACCGTGACGAATTCTATGCCCGTCCGACCCTGCCCCTCGCGCAATGGGAAGAGACGCCGCACGTTTACGCCGGGCGTGATCTGGAGGCAGGCGGCACGTGGCTGGGTGTCAGTGCGCAGGGGCGTTTTGCGGCACTGACCAATATTCGCGCCCCGGGAAAGCCCTTGGGCCGACGCTCCCGGGGTGAACTCGTTGCTCATTTTTTGAGCGGTTCATTGTCGATTGACCAATACCTGAGCGAAGTCGCCGGGCGTTCGACAGAGTACGGCGGCTTCAATCTACTGGTGGGTGATCGTCAGGAGCTGCACTTTCTCAACGCCACCGATCCCGTGCCCCGCCGCTTGCAGGCCGGCGTCTACGGTGTCTCCAACGCCGGGCTCGATACGCCATGGCCGAAACTGACGAAAGCCAAGGCCGCGCTTTCCGAACACCTGGACGACCCGCAGCCTGACGCATTGTTCAGATTCCTGGCCGACCCCGACGCGGCCGCCGACGCAGATTTGCCCAGCACCGGCGTGGGCCTGGCCACCGAGAAACTGCTGTCCAGCGTGTTCATCGCCAGCCCCAACTACGGCACGCGCGCGAGCACGGTGCTGATCGTCAACGCCGATGGCAGTCGGCGATTGATCGAGCACAGTTTCGGGCCGTATGGCGGGCGATTGGGTGAGGTGGAGTTAGCGATTTAACATACGGAAGCAGATTTCCTGTGGGAGCGAATTCATTCGCGATACGGTGGTGCATCCGACAGACATGTGTGGAATGTACCGGCCCCTCGCGAATGAATTCGCTCCCACAGAGGGTATTTTAGAGGATTGACTACCGATCAATGCCCTTTGACTGACCCAGGATTGATCATCCTCGACAACCCTAGATTTCTCAGCGCCAGCTGCAGCGAGCTGCTGATGACCTGCGGATTGTCGTTTTTCATCAGTTGGGCCAACAGTTCCTTGGCCTTGCTCAGGTTGATCTGACGCAGCATCCATTTCACTTTCGGCAAGTTGGTGGCGTTCATCGACAGGCTGTCGAAACCCATCGCCATCAACAGCACCGCAGCGGCCGGATCACCCGCCATTTCGCCGCAGATACTCACCGGCTTGCCCTCGGCATGCGCGTCGCGCACCACATTTTGCAGCGCTTGCAGCACCGCCGGGTGCAAGTAGTCGTACAGATCGGCCACGCGCGGGTTGTTCCGGTCGACCGCCAGTAGGTACTGAGTCAGGTCGTTGGAGCCTACCGACAGGAAGTCCACCTGACGCGCCAACTCGCGGGTCTGATAGACCGCCGCAGGGACTTCAATCATCACACCCACAGGCGGCATCGGCACATCGGTGCCTTCGTCGCGCACTTCGCCCCACGCACGGTGGATCAGGTGCAGGGCTTCTTCGGTTTCGTGCGTGCCGGAAATCATCGGCAGCAGGATCCGCAGGTTGTTCAAGCCTTCGCTGGCCTTGAGCATGGCGCGGGTCTGCACCAGGAAGATCTCCGGGTGATCGAGGGTAACGCGAATGCCGCGCCAGCCCAGAAACGGGTTGTCTTCCTTGATCGGGAAATAAGACAGCGCCTTGTCACCGCCGATGTCCAGCGTCCGCATGGTCACGGGCAAGGGATGGAACGCGGCCAGTTGCTCGCGGTAGATCGCCAGCTGTTCCTTCTCGCTCGGGAAGCGCTGGTTGATCATGAACGGGACTTCGGTGCGGTACAGACCAACGCCTTCAGCGCCGCGCTGTTGAGCGCGCGCCACGTCTGCCAGCAGACCGGTGTTGACCCACAACGGCATGCGGTGACCGTCCAGCGTGACGCAGGGCAACTCGCGCAACGCATCCAGGCCCTGAGACAGCTGGCGCTCTTCCTCGACCACCACGGAGTACTGCTTGCGCAGCACTTCACTCGGGTTGGTGTAGACCTCGCCGTGGTAGCCGTCGACGATCAGCTCGATGCCATCGACCTTCGAATACGGCAGATCGACCGCGCCCATGACCGTGGGAATGCCCATGGCCCGGGCCAGAATCGCGACGTGGGAGTTACCCGAACCCAATACCGACACCAGGCCGACCAGCTTGCCCTCCGGCACCTCGCCCAGCATCGCCGGCGTCAGCTCTTCACTGACCAGAATGGTGTTGTCGGGATAGACCAGGGCTTGCTGACGCGCTTCTTGAAGGTACGCCAGCAGACGACGACCCAGGTCTTTGACGTCCGATGCACGCTCGCGCAGGTAGGCGTCGTCCATCAGCTCGAAACGTTTGACGTGCTCGTTGACCACCGAACGCAATGCGCCCTGAGCCCACTGGCCGGTCTTGATCACGTTGGTGACTTCGCTGCCCAGCGAGGCATCGTCGAGCATCATCAGGTAGACGTCGAACAGCGCACGCTCTTCCGGGCGCAATTGTGTAGCCAACTTCGCCGAAAGGGTACGCATATCGCTACGAACGCCCTCAAGGGCGTTCTGAAAGAGCTTAAGCTCGGCGCTTATGTCGGTGACGGTCTTGTCCGGCACCACTTCAAGGTCGGCTGGCGGGAGCATGACCAGCGCCGTACCGACCGCCGCACCCGGCGATCCCGGCACGCCGACGAACTTGGCTTCCTGGATGCCCTTGCCTTGGCGCCCCAATCCGCGAATCGAGCCCGTGGCTTCAGCGTGGGCGATAACACCGGCAAGCTGCGCGCTCATGGTCACGAGGAAGGCTTCTTCGCCCTCGTCGAACTGACGACGCTCCTTTTGCTGAATCACCAGAACGCCAACCACGCGGCGATGGTGGATGATCGGCGCACCGAGGAAAGACGCATAACGCTCTTCGCCGGTTTCGGCAAAGTAGCGATAACGAGGGTGATCGGCGGCGTTTTCCAGGTTCAGCGGCTCTTCGCGCGTACCGACCAGGCCGACGAGACCCTCATTGGGGGCCATGCTGACCTTGCCGATAGAGCGCTTGTTCAAGCCCTCTGTGGCCATCAACACGAAACGATTGCTTTCGGGGTCGAGCAAATAGACCGAGCAGACCTGGCTGCTCATGGCCTCTTTGACGCGTAACACAATAATCCCCAACGCCGCCTTGAGATCCTTGGCGGAGTTAACTTCCTGGACGATCTTGCGCAGCGTATTGAGCATGGCTCGGGGTCGAACTCCGTGTCAGTCGCGCGCCAACAGGCGCGGGGCAAGCTCTTTGAGTGCGCGTCGGTACACCTCGCGCTTGAATGTCACCACCTGGCCCAACGGATACCAATAGCTGACCCACTTCCAGCCATCGAACTCCGGTTTACCGGTCAAATCCATCCGCACCCGCTGCTCATTGGAGATCAGGCGCAGGAGAAACCATTTTTGCTTCTGGCCAATACACAGCGGCTGGCTGTGGGTACGAACCAAACGTTGCGGCAGACGATAGCGCAACCAACCACGGGTGCAGGCAAGAATTTCAACATCATGCCGTTCCAGCCCGACTTCTTCGTTCAATTCACGGTAGAGCGCGTCTTCCGGCGTCTCCTGAGGGTTGATTCCCCCTTGCGGAAACTGCCAGGCATCTTGATTGATACGGCGAGCCCATAAGACCTGGCCAGCATCATTTGTCAGAATTATCCCGACATTAGGGCGGAAACCATCGGGGTCGATCACGGCTACAACCTCGCAAACGCATGTCGCCGCATTGTTCCACAAAGATCGTGAAGGCAGCAACGAGGCTTCGACAGCTTATCGTGACAACTGCATTAATAGATGCGATCTCTTGATGAAACCTCGTATTCTTGTGCTCTTTTTTCAGCTATTTCAGCGAGTAACCGCATGCGCCTGGCATTATTCGACCTCGACAACACCCTTCTCGGCGGTGACAGCGATCACGCCTGGGGCGATTACCTGTGCGAACGCGGCATCCTTGACGGTGCCGCCTACAAAGCGCGTAACGATGCCTTTTACCAGGACTACCTGGCCGGCACTCTGAACCTGACCGACTACCTGAATTTCAGCCTGGAAATTCTCGGCCGCACCGACATGGCACAGCTCGACGAATGGCATCGTGACTTCATGCGCGACTGCATCGAGCCGTTGATCCTGCCCAAGGCGCTGGCGCTGATCGAGAAACACCGTACTGCGGGCGACAAACTGGTGGTGATCACCGCGACGAACCGCTTCGTGACCGCCCCGGTCGTTGATCGCCTGGGCATCGACACGCTGCTGGCCACCGAATGCGAGATCGTCGAGGGTCGCTACACCGGTCGGACCACTGACGTGCCTTGCTTCCGCGAAGGCAAGGTCACTCGCCTGAACCGCTGGATCGAAGAGAACGGCTTCAACCTGGAAGGCAGCTATTTCTATAGCGACTCGATGAACGACCTGCCCCTGCTGGAGCAGGTCGCGAATCCGGTGGCGGTCGATCCGGACGACAAACTGCGGGCGGAGGCCACCCGTCGCGGCTGGCCAGTGATTTCGCTGCGCGACTGAAGAGGCCCGCACTGGGGCACGTCGTATCGACGTTGCTCTAGACGGGTTTGGCGCCCATCAATCCGGCGATCGCGACGAAACACACGGCACTGAAGATCGCCAGCGCCAGGGTGAACGTCGGATTGCCCACGATCACCGGCCGACGCAGCCGGTTGACCCGCACCGCAAGCCAGGCCCAGCTCAAGGCGCCGAAGGTATAAAGAATGCTCGCGGCCAGGAGCCAGGTCTGCCCCAGCGACCACCCCGCGTAATGCACCAGCCACCAGCCACTGATGGGCAAGGTCAGTAAGCACAACCCCATCAACAGCCAGACGAACACCCAAGGCCGCTGCATGGCGCGATTCTGTACCGTCAAATCCCCTGCCCTGCGCCCGCGAACGATCCAGACCGTAAGCGCCAGCCCGCAGATGAACAGCAAGGCGGTGGTAACCGTGTGCAGGATTTTCAGTGCAGCGAAGTGTTCCATGCGGGTTTGATCCTTAATCGAGAAGCCGTGCTTTGAGCGTAGTCGTGGCCGGGAAGTTGCGTCGGCGTTATCCGCTTCTGCCGAAGGCGTAGGAGCGCGCTTGCCCGCGAATGTGCTGTAAGTTCACCCCGTATCGCGCGTCAACGCAAAACCTGTAGGAGTGAGCTTGCTCGCGAATGCGGTGTGTCAGTCATGGATGTGCTGACTGGCCCACCGCATTCGCCACTGTAACCTCCAGCAGCTCCCACAGGTTTGCGCCAGCCACATTTGAGGCAACCCCAGGTTTGCGCCAGCCGCACATTTGAGGCAACCACAGGTTCTGCGGCAGTCACAAGCCTTGCGGCAGGCAGAGGTCTTGCGGCAACCGGGGGTTCTGGGTGTGCCCGGTCCCTGTGGGAGACGTCGGAGGTTACGACGGCAGCGAATGCGGTGTGTCAGTCATGGATGTGTTCACTGACTCACCGCATTCGCGGGCAAGCGCGCTCCTACAGTGGGCGCTACTCAATCAGCCCAGAAACAGCCTGTACGCCGGGTTGTTCGTCTCATCCCAGTACGGATAACCAATCTCCGCCAGCGCCTTGGGCACCAGATGCCGTTCATCCTCCGGCACCACCAGCCCCGCGACGACACGCCCGTCCGCCGCGCCGTGGTTGCGGTAGTGGAACATCGAGATGTTCCATTTGCCGCCCAGCTTGTTGAGGAAGTTGAACAGCGCGCCCGGCCGCTCGGGGAATTCGAAGCGAAACACCACTTCATCGCTGACCCGTTCCGAATGCCCGCCCACCATGTGCCGCAGGTGCAGCTTGGCCAGCTCGTTGTCGGTGAGGTCCAGCACCGGGAAGCCTTGCGCGGTCAGGCTGGCGATCAGGGCCTTGCGCGGATCGTTCTCGGGGTGTGTCTGCACGCCGACGAAGATGTGCGCCTCGCGGTCAGTGTGGTAGCGGTAGTTGAATTCGGTGATCTGGCGCTTGCCGATGGCTTCGCAGAACGCCTTGAAACTGCCCGGCTGCTCGGGGATGGTCACGGCAATGATCGCTTCGCGGCCTTCGCCCAGTTCCGCGCGCTCGGCGACATGGCGCAGGCGGTCGAAGTTGACGTTGGCGCCCGAGTCGATGGCGACGAAGGTCTGGCCGCTGACGCCATACTGCTCGGTGTAGCGTTTGATCCCGGCCACGCCCAGCGCGCCCGCGGGCTCGGTGATCGAGCGGGTGTCGTCGTAGATGTCCTTGATCGCCGCGCAGATCTCGTCGGTGCTGACCGTGATCACTTCGTCGACGTAATCCTTGCAGAGGTCGAAGGTGTGCTGGCCAATCTGTGCAACGGCCACGCCGTCGGCGAACAGCCCGACTTGCTGCAGCACGACCCGCTCGCCATAGGCCATGGCCTGCTGCAGGCAGTTGGAATCATCCGGCTCGACGCCGATCACCTTGATCTCCGGGCGCAGGTATTTCACGTACGCCGCGATGCCGGCGATCAAACCACCGCCGCCCACCGGCACGAAGATCGCGTCGAGCTGGCCCGGGTGCTGACGCAGGATTTCCATGGCCACCGTGCCTTGCCCCGCGATGGTGTCTGGATCGTCGTAAGGGTGGATGTAGACGTAGCCTTTTTCCTCGACCAGCTTCAGCGAAAACGCCAGCGCCTCAGGGAACGAGTCCCCGTGCAACACGACCTTGCCGCCACGGGAACGTACGCCTTCGACCTTGATCTCCGGGGTGGTCTTGGGCATCACGATGGTGGCCGAGACACCCAAGGTCTTCGCCGCCAGCGCCAGGCCTTGCGCGTGGTTGCCCGCCGACGCCGTGACCACGCCCCGCGCCAGCTCTTCCGGGCTCAGCTGCGCCAGCTTGTTGTAGGCGCCACGAATCTTGAACGAGAACACCGGCTGCAGGTCTTCGCGCTTGAGCAGCACTTGGTTGCCCAGCCGCTCGGACAGCTGACGAGCGCCGTGAAGCGGGGTTTCCACGGCCACGTCGTAGACGCGAGAGGTGAGGATTTTCTTGACGTACTGTTCGAGCATCGGGAAAGCATCACTGGCGAAAGGGGCAAGGCCGAGAAGTCTACCCCGCGACCCGACGCACGACCACACCAAGAGTCAGGCTTTAACCACGGCATGTCGTTATAATGCCGGCCCTCGGCATATCGCTATCCCCTGTAGGAGCGCGCTTGCCCGCGATGAGCAGTAACAGGCGACATGGATGTGTCGGCTGTACAGACCTCTTCGCGGGCAAGCGCGCTCTTACAGTTGCCCTTAACCTCAGGCCCTCGTGGAGCCCACCCGCATGACCCAGGATCAACTCAAACAGGCCGTCGCCCAGGCCGCTGTCGACTTCATCCTTCCGAAACTCGACGACAAAAGCATCGTGGGTGTCGGCACAGGCTCCACCGCCAACTGCTTCATTGACGCGCTGGCTCAACACAAGGGCGCATTCGACGGCGCCGTCGCCAGCTCCGAAGCCACCGCCGCTCGCCTTAAAGGCCACGGCATTCCGGTGTATGAGCTCAACACTGTCAGTGACCTGGAGTTCTACGTGGACGGCGCGGACGAAAGCGACGAGCACCTGAACCTGATCAAGGGCGGCGGCGCAGCCCTGACCCGCGAGAAGATCGTGGCCGCTGTGGCCAAGACGTTCATCTGCATCGCAGACGGCAGCAAGCTGGTGCCTGTACTGGGCGCATTCCCGCTGCCGGTCGAAGTCATCCCGATGGCCCGCAGCCACGTTGCACGCCAACTGGTGAAGCTGGGCGGCGACCCGGTGTACCGCGAAGGCGTGCTGACCGACAACGGCAACATCATCCTCGACGTTCACAACATGAGCATCACCCACCCGGTGGAGCTCGAAGCCCAGATCAACGCCATCGTCGGCGTGGTCACCAACGGCCTGTTCGCGGCACGTCCGGCTGACCTGCTGCTGTTGGGCACTCAGGAAGGCGTGAAAACCCTGAAGCGCTGATCACTTTTCGATCAACGCAGCGCAGCGCTGGACTAAAACCCTGTGGGAGCAAATTCATTCGCGATGGGCCCGGACATCCGCTACATCTCCATCGGATGTGCCATCGCATCGCGAATGAATGCGCTCCCACAGGTACAGCGCAGCCATGAAACGTGAGTGTCGGTTACTTCTTCCTGAACACATAAAACAGGTTCGGCTCGCTCACCACGTACAACGTCCCGTCATCCCCCATCGCGATTCCCTCCGCCTGCGGCACGCTTTTGCTCAAGCCCATGCTGCCTTTGCTCAGCGACACATTGCCGACGGGCCTGCCCTGCGTATCAAGCTCCAGTATTTGTCGAGACTCATCCGACAGCGCCAGCAAGTGCCCGCTGAGCTCATCGAACTGCAAGCTGGAAAGGTCCCGCACGAACAATCCGGCATCACGCCGTTTACTGGAGGTCACCTCAAGGACATTGGGCGAGCCCGGGGCGAGATTGGGAAAACCGCGCACTTCGATGATCTGAACCGGCTTGCGCTCTTTGGCCACAAACAGGCGCTGGCCCTGGTTGTCATACGCCAGGCCCTCGAAACCGCTGTTGCCGCCGGCGTCGATACCCAACGTCAGTTGCTCGGCATCGGCTGAATCCAGAAACAGCGTGCTGTCGTCGATGTGCACCTTGATCAGTCGCTGGTTGTACTCGTCGCTGATCACATAGGTGCCGGGGCTGATGTATTCGACGGCCTCGGCGTCACCGAAGCCGGTGAGGGGAATTCGTCGCACGATGCGCCCGTCGAGGCTCAGCTCAACCAGCTCCGGGTTTTTATTGGTGACCGTGAACAGGGTTTTTCGGTGCGGATCGTAGCTCAGCGCCGAGACATTGTCGGGCAACCCATCAATGACGCGAGCCTCGATCACCACCTCATAATCATCGAGCCCCAGCGCTTGTGCATCGCTGGCCTGCCAGAACACATGCCAGTTGAACCAGAGACGCTCGACGACGCGGTATTCGCGGGCGACAAGGTAGGAACCCGCGAGCACGCACAGAACCAGCAGCGTGAGCAGGACGCTTTTCAGAGGGGAGAGACGACGCATGCAGTGAGCTCGGCGACAAACAGGAGGCGCTTTAATATCACCCTATTCTGAAACCAGCCTTAAAGCGCGCGCTGATCTGGCTTCTGCCCGGAGGGCGTAGGAGCGGCGCTTGTCCCGCGATCTGCGACCAGAATCAAAAACGTCCAGTCAATCCGGAATGCCGGAATCGCTTCCTTTTACTTCTTCTTGAACGAATAAAACAGGTTCGGCTCGCTGACCATATAAATAGTGCGATTCTCGTCCATGGTGACGCCTTCGGCGCGAGGAATGGTGTGAGCCAGACCATTCAGACCCGTGACCAGCGCCATGAAACTCACCTTGTTGCCCTTTTCGTCCAGCTCCAGCAACAGGTGAGACTCAGCCGACAACACCAGCAGATGCCCGGTTTTCTGGTCAGCGTACAGCGCAGACAGGTTGCGCATGATCAGGTTGTCGTTCACCAGCTTGCGCTTGTCGCCCTTCAAAATGGCGCTGCCATCGGACTTCCAGCTGAACAGCGCGGGCGGGCGCTCTTCGCCCAGCAAGATCTGCTGGTTCCTGGCGTCCCAGGTCACGCCTTCGAACGCTTTGTTCTGATCGACCGACGGGCCCAGGTCGTATTTCGGGAAGTCCTTGATGTCCAGGGTCTTGGTGTCAGGCGTCACCGTGACCATCGTCATCAAGTGCTGACGCTCGTCGACAATGGCAATCAAGCCATTGCCCAACACCATCACCCCTTCCGGGTTGCTCCAGCCCACCAACGGGATTTTGCGCAAAACGTCTCCGGTCAGGCTCAGCTCAGCCAGGAATGCGTTCTTGCCCATCACCGAGTACAGGGTTTTGCTGACCGGGTCATAGGACAGATCCGACGCCTCGTCCTTTTCCAGTCCTACCATCGACTTGCCGTCGATATCGACTTTGTAGTCCGGCAGCCAGACGCTGGCCGCACGCTGCTCGGCGGAAGCACTTTGCTCGCGCAACCACAACAAGCCCCGATCGTCCCAATGCCATGCGTACGACAGGCCGACGAGGATCACCACCAGGGCAATCAACAACCAGGACCATTGAAAACGCGTGCGACGCGGGGGCTTGCTCAGTTGTTGTGCATCAACGGCCATCGAAACGATCCTGAAAGTTTTCATTGGCACAGCGGCAAGGCGCTGCGGTCGGCGACGGATTATCCAGATCGGTTGTGAAAAAAACGGCAACCTGGCAAACCGGTGTGTCCGTGAAACAAAAAAAGGCCGCTTGTGAACCCTCACAAGCGGCCTTCAATAGCCGACCCCTTCATGAATCAGCGAACGTCGCTTTCGAAACGGCTTTGGCCCGGTAGCTCCAACACGATGTCGTCGCCGATCTGAAACGGCCCGACGCCCGCAGGCGTGCCGGTCATGATCAGGTCGCCTGCCTGCAGCGAGAATTGCGAGGCCATGTGCTGAATCATCGGCACGATGGGGTTGAGCATCTGGCTGCTGTTGCCGTCCTGGCGCACTTCGCCGTTGACGGTCAGGCGAATGGCGATGTCGGCCAGGTCCGGGTACGCGTCGGCCGACACGAACGGCGCAATCACCGCCGCGCCGTCGAACGATTTGGCGATCTCCCAAGGCAGGCCTTTCTCCTTCAATTTGGACTGCACGTCGCGCAGCGTCAGATCAAGGCCCGGCGCGAAACCGGAGATCGCATCCAGCACTTCTTCCCGGCTCGGGTTCTTGCTCAGCGGTTTGCCGATCAGTACCACGATTTCAGCTTCGTAGTGCACCGAGCCACGGTCCTGCGGGATGGTGAAGCCGCCTTCGATCCCGACCACGCAGCTGCCGGGTTTGATGAACAGAAGGGGCTCGGTTGGCACCGGGTTATCCAGTTCCTTGGCGTGTTCGGCGTAGTTACGGCCGATGCAGACCACTTTACCCAAGGGAAAATGGACCTTGGTACCGTCGACATACTTGTGCTGATAGCTCATGAGCGCTCCTGAATACGGGTCTTGCTGCTTGTCTTTATCGTGTGAAACGGCCAGCGGGCAGAGCGAAGCTTACACCGTGAAAATCTTTCCGGGGTTCATGATGCCATTGGGGTCGAACACCGCCTTGACCGCTTTCATGTAGTCGATTTCCACGGGCGAGCGGCTGTACTCGAGGTAGTCGCGTTTGACCAGGCCAACGCCATGCTCGGCCGAGATCGAGCCGTTGTACTTCTCGACGATCTCGAACACCCACTTGTTGACGGTGGCGCACTTGGCGAAGAACTCTTCCTTGGGCAAGTCTTCCGGCTTGAGAATGTTCAAGTGCAGGTTGCCGTCACCGATGTGGCCGTACCAGACGACCTCGAAGTCGGGGTAATGCTCGCTGACGATTGCGTCGATCTCGTTCAGGAACGCCGGGACTTTCGACACGGTGACCGAGATGTCGTTTTTGTACGGCGTCCAGTGGGAGATGGTTTCGGACAGGTATTCGCGCAGCTTCCACAGATTCTGCAACTGCTGCTGGCTCTGGCTCATCACGCCATCGATGACCCAGCCTTGTTCCACGCAGTGTTCGAATGTTGCCAGCGCCTCGTTGGCGATCTCGTCGTTGCTCGCCTCGAATTCCAGCAGGGCATAGAACGGGGTCTTGGTCTCAAACGGCTCGGGCACATCGCCCCGCGCCATGATGCGTGCCAGCCCCTTGTCGGAGAAAAACTCGAACGCTGTCAGGTCGAGCTTGCCGTGAAACGCGTGCAGCACCGGCATGATCGCGTCGAAATCCGGTGTACCCAAAACCATGCAGGTCAGGTTCTTCGGCGAGCGGTCCAGACGCATCGTCGCCTCGACGACAAAGCCCAACGTGCCTTCGGCGCCGATGAACAACTGACGCAGGTCGTAGCCGGTGGCGTTCTTGATCAGATCCTTGTTCAGCTCGAGGATGTCGCCTTTTCCGGTGACCACCTTCAACCCGGACACCCAGTTACGGGTCATGCCGTAGCGAATGACCTTGATCCCGCCCGCATTGGTGCCGATGTTGCCGCCGATCTGACTGGAGCCGGACGAGGCGAAGTCCACCGGGTAATAAAGGCCGTTTTCTTCCGCGAAGTTCTGCAGCTGTTTAGTGACCACGCCCGGCTGGCAGCGCACGGTGCGATCGGTGACGTTGAGTTCGAGGATCTGGTTCATGTAATCGAACGAAACCACCACCTCGCCCTTCATCGCCACCGCCGCGCCGGACAGCCCGGTGCGGCCGCCGGAAGGCACCAGTGCGACGCTGTGCTCGTTGGCCCACAGCACAATGGCTTGAACCTGTTCGGTGGTTTTGGGGAAGACAATGGCGCTGGGCGCTGGGGTGTACTGACGGGTCCAGTCCTTGCCATAAGCTTCAAGGGAGGCCGCGTCCGTGAGGACTTTTCCGGGCTCAACCAAGGTCTTCAGCGCTTCGATTACGGCAACGTCGATCATGGGCGAACTCTCGAACTATTCATGGTCATCCTGAGAACGCTTCACGTCGCAGGAGCGGGTATTTAGCGGGGCACATATGCTAGCATACCGCCCCCGCAGAGACGTGCCTGAGGCCGACCTGCGATGGCGCCGTTGCGCCGTGAGGCCAGCTCAAGCTGTCCATTCCCTGCCATTTTTTTCCGGGACACAGGTTTACGCAGATGAGCAAGACTTCCCTCGACAAGAGCAAGATCAAGTTCCTTCTTCTCGAAGGCGTCCACCAATCCGCAGTCGACGTCCTCAAGGCCGCCGGTTACACCAGCATCGAGTACCACACCAAGTCTCTGCCGGAAGCCGAGCTGAAGGAAAAGATTGCCGACGCTCACTTCATCGGTATCCGTTCTCGCACTCAACTGACCGAAGAAATGTTCGACTGCGCCAAGAAACTGGTCGCGGTGGGCTGCTTCTGCATCGGTACCAACCAGGTCGACCTGAACGCCGCTCGCGAGCGTGGTATCGCCGTCTTCAACGCCCCGTACTCCAACACCCGTTCGGTGGCGGAACTGGTGCTGGCCGAGGCGATTCTGCTGCTGCGCGGCATCCCGGAAAAGAACGCGTCCTGCCACCGTGGTGGCTGGATCAAAAGCGCTGCCAACTCGTTCGAAATCCGTGGCAAGAAACTGGGCATCATCGGCTACGGCTCTATCGGTACTCAGCTGTCGGTTCTGGCTGAAAGCCTGGGCATGCAGGTGTTCTTCTTCGACCCGCTGACCAAGCTGCCGCTGGGCAACGCGACCCAGGTCCCTAGCCTGACCGAGTTGCTGGGCCTGGCCGACATCGTCTCGCTGCACGTGCCTGAGCTGCCGTCCACGCAAATGATGATTGGCGAGAAAGAAATCCGCGCCATGAAGAAAGGCGCGATCCTGATCAACGCCGCGCGCGGCACTGTGGTGGATCTCGACGCCCTGGCCAGCGCGATCAAGGACCAGCACCTGATCGGCGCGGCCATCGACGTGTTCCCGGTCGAGCCTCGCTCCAACGATGACATCTTCGAAAGCCCGCTGCGTGGCCTGGACAACGTGATCCTGACCCCGCACATCGGTGGCTCCACTGCCGAAGCCCAGGCCAACATCGGTCTGGAAGTGGCCGAGAAGCTGGTCAAGTACAGCGACAACGGTACGTCGGTGTCCTCGGTCAACTTCCCTGAAGTGGCCCTGCCGGCTCACCCGGGCAAGCACCGTCTGCTGCACATTCACGAAAACATCCCGGGCGTGCTCAGCGAGATTAACAAGGTGTTCGCAGAAAACGGCATCAACATCTCCGGTCAGTTCCTGCAGACCAACGAGAAAGTCGGTTATGTGGTCATCGACGTCGACGCCGAATACTCGGACCTGGCGCAAGAGAAGCTGCAGCACATCAAAGGCACCATCCGTAGCCGCGTTCTGTTCTAAGCCGCTTTTTCAGGGCCATAAAAAAGGAGACCTTCGGGTCTCCTTTTTTTGTGCCTGCCAGTAATGCCCTACACGGTCGGCACACCTTCTGTGGGAGCGAATTCATTCGCGATGAGGGCGGTGCATCCGATACAGATTTATCGCCTGAAACTCAGCATCGCGAATAAATTCGCTCCCACAGGGAAAGGCGTCACCCACGCCTACAAATGCGTCACTTCACTGTAATCGTGATCTTCTGCGACTCAACCACCGGGTTCAGCGGCACGTGGCTCTTGTCACCCACCAGCAGCTGCAAGGTGTGTTTACCCGGGGTAAGGTTCAGTTCGGTTTCGGTCTGGCCTTTGCCGAAGTGACGAATGTTGTCGGTGGTCGGCAGGGGCGCGTTCATGTCCGGTTGATCCTTCACGTCGATCAGCAGGTGATGGTGACCCGTGTCTGGCACGTCAACGCCCGCAGGTGCGACGCCCATACCCTTGAGGCCGAACTGAACTTTGAACGCGCCGCTGACGACAGCGCCGTCCTTGGGCGAGATGATGTAAACCTCGGCGCCAGCGGGCGAAGGGGTCCGTGGCACATCGGCAGCCTGAGCCAGAAAGGTCGAGCCAAGGAGCAGGCCAGCCAGGGCAGTTCTTGCGAATAGGGTCTTCATGATCTCTCCGGTTCTTGATCTTGTGAACGCTTGGCGTCGGACCGTGAGCGCAAAAGGCCGGTTCACGACCCACTGATAAACGCTCAAGCATGGCCTGTACCTTAGCCCCGCTTGAGACCGACGTGTGCAGCTAACCGGATTTATGTAGAAGATTTCATGTTTTCGCGGCCCCGACAGCCCTGGCTGAATGACGACTGCCCTCTGTGGGAGCGAATTCATTCGCGAGAGGCCGATACACTCGACGCCTCTCGGTCGTCGATCAGATTGTTCGCGAATGAATTCGCTCCCACAGCAGATCGGATCTCAGCCGTGAGCATGAGTCGCCAGCCGCAGGCCCGATCAAAGCTCAAACGGCTCATTGCCCCGTCGGCGGAACCAGCCGGTCAGCGACAGGCGCTCGCGGGTAGAAGGCAGGACTTCATGCGGCATGTCGCCGGAGAGAAACACCACCAGACATCCACCGGTGGGTTGCACGTCATACTCGGCGCCGTCCTTGAGGAACATGCGCAGTTGACCGCCATGCTCCGGCAGCCACGCGTCATTGAGGTAGATCACCGCCGACACCATGCGCTTGTCGTCGTCGCGGAAACGGTCGACGTGCTTGCGATAGAAGGCGCCCGGCGGGTACAGCGCGAAATGGCTCTCGTAATCCTCAAGCCCCAGGAACAGCCCGCGATTGAGCGCCTGACGCAAGCTGTCCATCAGCTCCAGGTAACGGTCGCAAGGCTCGGCCTGTCCCGGTTCTAGCCACTGAATGTGATCACCCCGAATCCCTTCACGCACTTCCTGCGCAGGGCCGCGCCCGACCGCTGCGGGCGCAAGTTCACCCTCGGCTGCCCGCTGGCGACACTCAAGCGCCAGCTCACGGGTGAGGCTGTCCGGCAGGAAAATATTCTGCTGCGACCAGCCACGCTCGGCCAGGTCGTCGACGATTCGTAACAGCAGGGGGTGATCAGGGGATATGCGCATGGCGCGCATAGTATCCATACGCCGATCAATCCAACAGAGCCCGTGGTCCGCCAGCCGAGGAATATTTTTTCAGGTTTAAAAACCCATGGCCGATTTACACGTAAACGGGCCGAACGCATCGGTTTTCTTGGGGTCTGGCAACTGTTAACTCGACAAATCCCCGCCGCCCCGCCGAGAATAGCGGCCTGCCGACAGGAGTCTCTAATGCGCCGTCTGTTTTTCCTGATGTTGATGTTCTGCACCATGCCCGTTTGGGCAGACGGCCACGACCAGTTGTACAAGGTCGCCGGCTGGCCAGAACAGCGCGCGCATTTCAACGACGCCCTCAAAGCCGCACAACAGCGCTACAAGAACAGCCTGCCGCCTGCCGTGTTCGACGCGCTGGTGAACAACAGCAACCAACGCTTCGCCCCACAGGCCATGGACCAGCGTGCCGAACAGAGACTGCGTCAGACCCTGACGGACCCCAACCCCGCCCTGCAGTTCTTCCAGTCACCTCTGGGCCGCAAGATCGTCAACGCCGAACTGACTGCCACGCGCCCCGACCAACTGGCAAAGAACGCGCAGGGGTTGCCTAAGATGCAGGCCAGCGACAACCGCCTGCTCATCATCGGCCACTTGGTCAGCGCGCTGCCTGCCAAAGAGGCGGGCGCAGAAGTGAGTCTGGCCATCGCCGGCGTGGCAGCCGACAGCCTGAGCTCGATGATTCCGGGACTGATGGGCGGAGGAACGACACAGGCCATGCTCGACGGTCAGCGCGAGCGGCTGATGGCGCAGATCAGCAACGACATGAGCAACACGCTGCTGTACGTCTACCGCGACTTGTCAGACTCGGAGCTGGACGAGTTCTCGACCTTTGCCGAGTCCAACGAAGGCAAGGCCTATTATCAGGCCGCCCTGGCCGCGATTCGCGCGGGGTTGGCGGTTGGGCAGAACGTGAAGTAGTCAACTCTGAGGCTAGCGACTTTACTGTAGGAGCCTGCTTGCTGGCGAACGCGGTGTGTCATTCAACCTTGGTGTGTCTGAACGGACGCATTCGCCAGCAAGCCGGCCCACAGGCCTGAGCACAAGTTTGCGCATCAACCCGATCCCTGTAGGAGACGTCCGAGGTTACGAGGGCAGCGAATGCGGTGCGTCATCCAGCATCAATGTAGCTGATCCACCGCATTCGCCAGCAAGCCAGCTCCTACAGGTAAAGGCCTCAGGATATCTGGCTCTGCACCATCCGCTGAGTCAAAAACTCAAAGAACCGCTCCCGTAACTCCGGCAGTTCATTGGCCAGGTGATGCCGTGCCTCGTGCAGCATGAAAATCTGCGGGTGATCGAATTTGTCGTTGAGCACCGCAAGGTTGTGGCTCCAGTCCACCGTCATGTCGGACTCGCCCTGAACGATGAGCGGGCTGCGGCGGCTGCGGGGCGCGTTTTCTATGCGCTCGATCCATTTGGCCAGCGCCCCGACCCACGCCGTCGGCAAGCGCCGGGGCTGCAAAGGGTCGGCCATCAGAAACGGCAGAAACGCAGGCGCATTGGAGTTCTCGCTGAAGCGTCGGTCGATGCCTTTGACGAACGCCCGCAACAGGTAATAACTGACTTTCGACCAGGTCCATCCCCTCGGTCGTACCAACGGCGCGAGCAGGATCGACTGCCCTTGTGCCGGGCTTTCATCGCCGTGATTAAGCAGGTGGTCAATCACGATGGCGCCGCCCGTGCTCTGTCCACACAGGTGCCAGGGTTTGGGCAGTTGGAGAGTCTCGGCCTCGACGAACAACCGGTCGAGCACCAGCTGATATTCGGCAAAGTCGGTAATGCTCGCCCGGCTCCCGCTGGACAGTCCATGCCCTGGCAGATCACAGGACACCACTGCAAAGCCCAGCTCCAGCGCCCACTCGATGACGTGCCGGTACAACCCCATGTGATCGTAGAAGCCATGCACCAAAACCAGCGTCGCGACCGGGTTCTCAGGCATCCAGAGTTGGGTGACGATCTCGTAGCCGCCGACCTCGAAGCGACCGAGACGGCTGTTGACCAGACCATCACGACCGAGCCCGGCCAGGGTGTAGAAACGCTGGTAAGCCAGGCCTTCATCGGACATCGGCTGCCGGGCGCTCAACGGTTGCAGACTGGCCCGCAGGTGATCGGGGTCGAACGTGTTGGACATCGGTAATCCATCAGCCAAACAGGAAATAAAAAGTGACGACTGCCCGTGAGTTTCTTCTGTCCACTCAGGCGTGGCAAGCTACGTCACCCAAATCGAAGCCCGCCCCATGACTGTCCACCCACGCACTCGACGTCGCACTGCATTCATTGCGCTGACTACGGTCATCTGCGCGGCGGCGTTATGGGCAGGCTATGAATGGTTTGAGGGCCGATACATCCGTGCGTTCAGTGATCAGACGGCGTTGTTTGCCGGCGATGTCCTGAGCCTGCCGCCAGCGCTGGCCGGACCGGGGCGTATCAGGGTCGTGCATTTCTGGGACCCGGCCTGCCCCTGCAACGTCGGTAATCAGGAACACCTGAGCCAGCTCGTGGAGCATTTCGCGGGCGCCAATGGCGTGGATTTCTATGCGGTCCAGAAGCCGGGCACTCACGGACAACTGCCGTCCACCTTGAGCGCGATCAAACCCCTTGGCAGCCTGCCGGGTGCCGAGCGGATCACCGCCAGCCCTGCGGTCGCGATCTGGGACCGTCAGGGCAGGCTTGCGTATTTCGGGCCTTACAGCGAAGGGCTGATCTGCAATTCACAAAACAGCTTTATCGAGCCGATCCTTCTGGCGCTCAAAGCCGATCGCCCGGTCAGCGCCACACACACCATGGCGGTCGGCTGCTATTGCCCTTGGCTGAGTACTGACTGACTCAGGTCTCATAAACGCCGGGCCTTGCTCGCCGCCATCAAGGCACCCATCGATCAATGGGTGTCCTTGTAGTCGATCACGTACGGCAGCTTCTCACTCGCAGTCTTGGTCAACGCCTTGCGCTTCACCGACTTGAAACCACCCAACTGTTTCGCCGTCAGACCGCCGCCGATGGTCTTGCTCAACGGCGGCTTAACCATCAAATCACTCGCTGCCTGCAGTGCCTGATGATAACCGCTGCGTTCGCTGAGGTTGAAGTCCGCCAGCTTGAGCCGGTCACGCAGCCAGTCAGCCCAATAAAACTCCAGAAATTCCGGGGACACATCACCGGCCTTGGGTTTGTCATAGGCGGCGCCACGAACGAAATAGACGATGCTGCGCAGGAGGTCGTTCTGCATCGACTTCAAGCCAACGTGCGCGGGCAATTGATCGGGTGAAAGCGCTTGGCCGTTGCCGTCCTTAAGCCAGACTTTGTGGGCCTTTTCCATGCGTTTCCAGAATGTCGCCATGTCGGCGCTGTCGCTGAAAACGTCGGTGATGCGTACCTTCATCTTCAGCTGCGCCCCTGCGCCGGGCTGCTCCCACAGCGTGGTGAAGGTGTGATGACCATCCGTGAGATAGAACTGGCCACCGGGACCGACCACCACGGTTTTCATCTCTTCGGGATGGGCGTTCGGTTCGTCCTTGCAGGTGAAGCTTTCAGGCTTCAGTGGGTCGGCGCTTTCACTGACCGTTTTCGCTTCATCCTGACCGTTGCTTTCGCAGATCTCATCGAACAGCTTCTGGCGATCCTTGGCGAAGCGCTCAAGCTTGTAATACACCTGATCGAACCCGATCACCGCCTGCGTGGGGTGGACCTGGTCAAGCGTGACTTCGATGACATCGCCGGGCTTGGGGCCGGTGAAGGCGACTGCCTGAGCAGAAAGCAGCGCCAACAAAAGCGTCAGGGCGCAAGATTGAAATCGCATGGGTAAAGCTCTCTGGTGGCGTAGGGCGAAGCTTAACGCAATAAGATCTGATGCGAGTCGCCTACCTGTAGGAGCGCGCTTGCCCGCGAATCAGGCGACACGGCCTATCAGGAAACCCACGTTATCGTTCATCGCGGGCGCTCCTACACAATCGGGTGTCATCGCCGCCTACCCAGCGTCGCGCCGATTCTGTAGCCTGCGAAACCTTCTCAATCACCTTTTGAGCCTTCTGGATGAAACGCAGCCTTTCCGTCATCGCTTTGTTGATCCTCCTTATCGCTGGCGGCGGTGCCTGGTATATCCACAGCAAACAACCGGTGCGCAACGGCGAGCTGGCGCTGAACAGTCTCAAGGCGCCGGTCAGTGTGCGTTACGACGAACGCGGCGTGCCGCACATCAAGGCCGAAAATCAGGACGACCTGTACCGCGCGCTGGGTTATGTGCACGCGCAGGATCGCCTGTTCCAGATGGAAATCCTGCGCAGGCTGGCCCGTGGCGAACTGGCCGAAATCCTCGGACCGAAGCTGGTCAACACCGACAAACTGTTCCGCAGCCTGCGCATTCGTGAACATGCCGACGAATACGTGGCCCGCCAAGACAAGAACACGCCTGCCTGGAAGGCGCTGCAAGCCTATCTGGACGGCGTGAACCAGTTTCAGGCGACTCACCCCAAACCCGTCGAATTCGACGTGCTGGGCATCGACAAGCGTCCTTTTACCGCAGAAGACACCCTGAGCATTGGCGGCTATCTGGCGTACAGCTTTGCCGCCGCGTTTCGTACCGAACCGCTGCTGACTTATGTGCGCGATCAGCTCGGGCCGCAGTACTTGAAGGTCTTCGATCTCGACTGGCAACCCCAAGGCGCGTTGGGCCAGGGGCCTGCGCTGAGCAGCAAGGACTGGAGAGGCCTGAGCGACCTGGCGCTGCTCAGCCAGCAAGCGCTGGAGGATGCAGGCCTGCCGCAATTCGAGGGCAGCAATGCCTGGGCGGTGTCAGGCAGTCGCACGCAGAGCGGCAAGCCGTTGCTGGCGGGTGATCCGCATATTCGCTTCTCGGTGCCCGCAGTGTGGTACGAAGCGCAGCTGTCCGCTCCCGGCTTCGAGTTATACGGCCACTTTCAGGCGCTCAATCCGTTCGCCCTCCTCGGCCACAACATGGATTTCGGCTGGAGCCTGACCATGTTCCAGAACGACGACGTCGACCTGATCGCCGAGAAGGTCAACCCCGAGAACCCCAATCAGGTCTGGTACCACGGCGCGTGGGCAGAGATGACCTCGCGGCCCGAGCAGATCAAGGTCAAAGGCGAATCGCCGATTACCTTCACGCTGCGCCAGTCGCCCCACGGCCCGATCGTCAACGACGTACTGAACGCCAGCGGTATTCAAGAGCACGCCGATACGCCGGTTGCCATGTGGTGGTCGTTCCTGGAGTCCGAGAACCCGATCCTGCAAGGCTTCTACGAAGCCAACCGCGCCGACACGCTGGACAAGATGCGCAGCGCCGCCGAGAAGATCCAGTCACCGGGCCTGAACGTGGTCTACGCCAACGCCAAAGGCGATATCGGCTGGTGGGCAGCCGCTCAGTTGCCCAAGCGTCCGGCAGGCGTAAACCCGGCCTTTCTTCTCGACGGCAGCACCAGCCAGGCCGACAAGGACGGGTTCTATCCTTTCAGTGCCAACCCTCAGGAAGAAAACCCGGCGCGGGGTTATATCGTGTCGGCCAACTTCCAGCCCGTGTCGCCAACGGGAATGGAAATTCCGGGCTATTACAACCTCGCCGAACGCGGTCGTCAGTTGAACAGGCAACTGAGTGATCCGTCGGTGAAGTGGAACCTGGAAAACAGCCAGGCGCTGCAATTGGGCACCCGCACCGACTATGCCGCGCAGATTCTCAAACCCTTGATTCCCGTGCTGCGTCGGGTCATCACCGATCCTGAAGAGCACGATCTGATCGAACGCCTGGTTGCCTGGAAAGGCGATTATCCAGTCGATTCGGTAGGCGCGACGCTGTTCAACCAGTTCCTCTACAACCTCAGCGACCAGACCTTTCGCGATGAACTGGGAGACGGGCTGTTCGCAACCCTGCTCTCGACGCGCGTGATCGACATGGCGCTGCCGAAACTTGCCGCCGATGCCAATTCCCCCTGGTGGAACAACCGCAACTCGCCCGAACCGGAAAGCCGCGACAACACCGTAAAAGTGGCGTGGCATGCGACGGTGTCTCATTTGAAGTCGCTCTACGGGCTGAACGCAGACGAGTGGACCTGGGGCAAGGCGCACACATTGACACACGAACATCCGCTGGGCCGGCAGCCGCCACTGGACATGCTGTTCAACGTCGGCCCGTTTGCCGCGCCCGGGACCCATGAAGTACCGAATAACCTGTCGGCGAGTATCACCACTGCCCCTTGGCCTGTGACCTACGGCCCGTCGACTCGCCGCCTGATCGACTTCGCCGACCCCGCCCATGCGCTGGGCATCAACCCGGTTGGGCAAAGCGGCGTGCTGTTCGATAAGCACTACGCCGATCAGGCACAGCGCTACATCGCCGGCCAGTACGTGCCGGAGCAGTTCAGTGAGAGAGATGTGGCGGGGAACAGCAAAGAGGAGTTGCGGTTGGTGCCGAGTCACTGACGACATCGATCCCCTGTAGGAGTGTGGCGTGTCCCACGATCGGCGGGGAACCCGTCGCAAACCCGGTACACACGGCCCATCTGGCAGAACGCATTCACAGGGTTTGCTGCCGGTGCCCGGCAGATCGCGGGACAAGCCACGCTCCTACAGGGTCAACATCAGTCCCGATATTAATCGTTCTCACGCTCTGCGTGGTCACGCCGCTTAGGACGCTCCGCGTCCATCATCAACGACGCAGAGCGTCAGCGGATGCATTCCCACGCGGGGCGGGGGAATGATCATGACTTGCTGCTGGACCCGCTCAAACCGACTCAACCACCTGAGCACGGCGCACATCCGGCTGTTTCCAGCCATCCGCCGCTGCTTCTTCGATGGCTTGCTGGATCGCCTTTCTGCGTTTCTCTTCTGCACGACGGCTGAAGAACCACACCAGGAACGTCGCGATCGACACGGCCAGCAGAATCAGGCTGGCAATGGCGTTGATCTCAGGCTTCACACCCAGGCGCACGGCCGAGAACACTTCCATCGGCAAGGTCGTCGAACCAGGGCCCGACACGAAGCTCGCCAACACCAGGTCATCCAGCGACAGCGCGAAGGACATCATGGCGCCTGCGGCCAGCGACGGTGCGATCATCGGGATGGTGATCAGGAAGAACACCTTCCACGGTCGCGCGCCCAGATCCATCGCCGCTTCCTCGATGGACATGTCGAGCTCACGCAGACGGGCCGACACCACTACCGCCACATACGCCGCACAGAACGTCGTGTGGGCGATCCAGATCGTGACGACGCCACGCTCCTGCGGCCAGCCGATCAACTGCGCCATCGCCACGAACAGCAGCAACAGCGACAGACCGGTGATGACCTCAGGCATGACCAACGGCGCGGTCACCAGACCGCCGAAGAACGTGCGCCCCTTGAAGCGCGTCACGCGGGTCAGCACGAACGCCGCCATGGTGCCGAGGGCAACCGCCGCGACCGAGGTGTAGCAGGCGATTTCCAGCGAACGGGCCACTGCGCTCATCAGTTGGGTGTTGTCGAGCAGGCCGACGTACCACTTCACCGACCAGCCACCCCAGACCGTCACCAGCTTGGAGGCGTTGAACGAGTAAATCACCAGGATGACCATGGGGGCGTAGATGAAGACCAGGCCCAGTACCAACATCAGGTTCGAGAATCGGAAGCCTCTCATGCTTTGCCCTCCAGTTCTTTGGCCTGGCTACGGTTGAACAGAATGATCGGCACGATGAGGATCAACAGCATCACCACCGCCAGCGCAGACGCCACCGGCCAGTCGCGGTTGTTGAAGAACTCTTGCCACAGGACTTTACCGATCATCAGCGTCTCGGGGCCGCCCAGCAATTCAGGGATAACGAACTCACCCACCACCGGGATGAACACCAGCATGCAGCCAGCGATGATGCCGTTTTTCGACAGCGGCACGGTGATCTTCCAGAAGCTGTTGAAGGTGCTCGAACCGAGGTCCGACGCGGCTTCCAGCAGGCTTTGATCGTGCTTCACCAGGTTGGCGTACAGCGGCAGAATCATGAACGGCAGGTACGAGTACACCACGCCGATGTAGACCGCCAGGTTGGTGTTGAGAATCTGCAACGGCTCGTGGATCACGCCGAGCCACATCAGGAACGCATTGAGCAGGCCGTTGTTGCTGAGGATGCCCATCCAGGCATACACGCGGATCAGGATGGCCGTCCAGGTCGGCATCATGATCAGCAGCAACAGCACCGTTTGCATTTCCTTGCGGGCGATAGAGATGCCGTAGGCCATCGGATAGCCGATCAACAGGCACAGCAAGGTGCTGAAGAAGGCCATTTTCAGCGAGCCCAGGTACGCCGAAATGTACAGGTCGTCCCCGGTCAACAACGCGTAGTTGGCGAAGTTGAGCACGATGTCGAGCTTCTGCTCGGCGTACGTGAAGATCTCGGTATACGGCGGAATCGCGACGTCGGCTTCGGCGAAACTGATTTTGATAACGATCAGAAACGGCAGCGCGAAAAACAGGAACAGCCAGAGGAATGGAACCCCGATGACCGCCTGACGGCCATTGGGCGTTATTCGGTTGAGCGCTCGTTTGATTTTTCGAATTTTCATGACCGCAGTACCACGCCGCTGTCGTCTTCCCACCAGACGAACACTTCGTCGTCCCAGGTCGGCCGCGCGCCACGGCGCTCGGCGTTGGCAACAAAGGACTGAACCAGCTTGCCGCAGGCCAGTTGCACGTAGAACACCGAGTGACCGCCCAGATAAGCGATGTCGTGGACCTTGCCGCGCGACCAGTTGTATTCGTACGCCGGCTGCTCGGTGGTGATCAGCAGTTTTTCCGGGCGAATGGCGTAGGTAATGTGCTTGTCTTCCACCGAGGTGCTGACCCCGTGGCCGACGTAGATATTGCGCTCAAGCTCAGGGCTGCGAATCAGCGCGTGACCTTCCATGTCCTCGATGACTTCACCGTCGAACAGGTTGACGTTGCCGATGAACTCACAGACCAGACGGCTGGTAGGGGTCTCATAAATGTCGACCGGGCTGCCGATCTGGGCGATCCAGCCCAAGTGCATGATCGCGATGCGCTGGGCCATGGTCATGGCCTCTTCCTGGTCGTGGGTCACCATCACGCACGTCACACCGACGCGCTCGATGATCTCCACCAGTTCCAGTTGCATCTGCGAACGCAGCTTCTTGTCCAGCGCGCCCATCGGCTCGTCGAGCAACAGCAGCTTCGGCTTCTTGGCCAGCGACCGCGCCAGCGCCACACGCTGACGTTGACCACCGGACAGTTGGTGCGGCTTGCGCTTGGCGTACTGGGTCATCTGCACCAGCTTGAGCATCTCGGCGACACGAGCCTCGACCTCGGCCTTGGGCAGCTTGTCCTGCTGCAGACCGAAGGCGATGTTCTGCGCCACGGTCATGTGCGGAAAGAGCGCATAGGACTGGAACATCATGTTGATCGGACGTTCGTACGGCGGCATGTCGGTGATGTCGACGCCGTCGAGGAAGATCCGGCCCTCGGTCGGTCGCTCGAAACCGGCCAGCATGCGCAGGAGCGTGGACTTCCCTGAACCAGAACCGCCAAGCAAGGCGAAGATCTCGCCCTTGTTGATCTGCAGAGACACATCGTCCACAGCAACCGTCTCATCGAACTTCTTCGTGACCCGATCGATTTTGACCAGCACCTGTTTCGGTTGCTGACCACCCTCAAGGGCTTTTTTGTAGGCGCCGGAGGCAACTGCCATGGGTGAAACTCCCAACTGTTTTTGCGCCCGGCCAATATGGCCGGGCGCCAGGTCTTTATTTACCGGATTTGATCTTGGTCCAGCTGCGCGTCATCACACGCTGAATTTTCGGTGGCAACTCGGAGTTCACGTACAGACGCTGCTGCACTTCCTTCGAGGGGTACACCGATTCGTCGTTGCGAATGTCCTGATCCATCAGCTCGCCCGAAGCCGGGTTCGGGTTGGCGTAACCCACCTGGTCGCTGACTTTGGCAATGACGTCAGGCTTGAGGATGTAGTTGATGAAGGCGTGGGCTGCTTTGACGTCTGGCGCATCGGCCGGAATCGCCAGCATGTCGAACCACAGGTTGCCGCCCTCTTTGGGAATCGAATACGCGATGTTCACGCCCTTGCCCGCCTCTTCAGCACGCGCCTTGGCCTGGAACACGTCACCCGAGAAACCGGCTGCGATACAGATGTCGCCGTTGGCGAGGTCCGTGATGTATTTCGAGGAGTTGAAGTAGGTGACGTAAGGACGGACTTTCAGCAGCTTGTCTTCGGCTTTCTTGTAGTCTTTTTCGTCGGTGCTGTTGGGGTTCAGGCCCATGTAATTCAGCACGGCCGGCATCATTTCATCTGCCGAGTCCAGGAAGGCAACGCCGCACTTTTTCAGCTTCTTGATGTTCTCTGGCTCGAACAGCACGGCCCAGGAATCGATCGTGTCGACGCCCAGCACTTCCTTGATCTTGTCGACGTTGTAGCCGATGCCGTTAGTGCCCCACAGATAAGGCACGGCGTACTGATTGCCGGGATCGTTCTTCTCCAGGCGCTTCATCAGCTCGGGGTCTAGGTTGGAATAATTGGGGAGTTGCGACTTGTCCAGCTTCTGAAACGCACCGGCCTTGATCTGCTTGCCAAGGAAGTGGTTGGACGGCACGACCACGTCATAGCCGGTGTGCCCGGCCAGCAGCTTGCCTTCCAGGGTTTCGTTGGAGTCGAACACGTCGTATTTGGTCTTGATCCCCGTGCTGGATTCGAAATCCGCCAGGGTCGTGGTGCCGATGTAATCGGACCAGTTATAAATGCGGACGGTGGACTCCGCGTAAGCGCCGACGGCGAACGTCAGGCCGGCTCCCAGTAGCAAGCCTTTGGAAAATAAAGAAATAGACACGTGTGCAGTCCTTTTTTAGTAGGTGGGCCTGTTGCCCGTGCCGACGACAGTAACGACTGCCTGTGACAAATCCGGCGCGCAACTTACCTTCGATAAACCCTGCTCGCAAAAAAACTTTCGTTATGGCTGTCCCGACTTGGGACCTGTAGGAGCGCGCTTGCCCGCGAAAGCGGTGTGTCAATGACGCATCCGATTGCGGCCCAGATCAAGCTCACTCCTACACAGCTATGCACGTGCCGCTGATAAGGCGGCACGCTTTGACCAGGCTTATTTGCCCGATTTGATGTTGGTCCAGGCGCGAGTCATTTCACGCTGGGTCGCTGCCGGCAAATCGGCGATCGCGTACAGCTTGGCCAGAACATCGGCTGGCGGGTAAACGCCTGGGTCAGAGGTGATGTCCTTGTCGACGAACTCGGTCGCCGCCGCGTTACCGTTCGGGAAGTGAACGGCGTTGGTGATTTCGGCCATGACTTTAGGCTGCAGCAGGAAGTTCATGAACTTGTAGGCGCCTTCGACGTTTTCGGCGTCTTTAGGAATGGCGACCATGTCGTAGAAGCTGCCAGCACCTTCTTTCGGAATGTTGTAGCTGACCTTGACCTTGCCGCCTGCTTCTTCAGCACGGGCCTTGGCCTGGTAGATGTCACCCGAATAACCCACGGCGACGCAGATGTTGCCGTTGGCCAGGTCCGAAATGTATTTGGACGAGTGGAAGTATGTGACCGAAGGACGAATCTTCAGGAAAAGATCCTGAGCCTTCTTGATATCTTCTTTCTTCTGGCTGTCGGTTGGCAGACCCAGGTAATGCAGCGCCACTGGCAGCATTTCGGTCGGCGAATCCAGGAAACTCACACCGCAGCCTTTGAGCTTGGCGATGTTTTCAGGCTTGAACAGCAGGTCCCAGGAATTGACCGGCGCATCGGCGCCCAATGCGGCCTTGACCTTGTCCGGGTTGAAGCCGATACCGATCGAGCCCCACATGTACGGGAAGGCGTGCTTGTTGTCCGGGTCGCTGACCGAGACGGCCTTGAGCAGCTTCTCGTTCAGGTTTTTGTAGTTGGACAGCTTGGACTTGTCCAGCTCCTGGTAAACGCCGGCCTTGATCTGTTTGGCCAGGAAGTTGTTCGACGGAACGACGATGTCGTAACCGGACTTGCCGGCCAGCAATTTGGCTTCCAGGGTCTCGTTGCTGTCGAAGACGTCATACACCACTTTGATGCCCGATTCCTTTTCGAAATCAGCGATGGTGTTCGGCGCGATGTAATCGGACCAGTTGTAGACATGCAGAACTTTGTCATCGGCGTGTGCCGCAGCGGACACCACGCCCATCAAGGACAACGCGAGGAGGGTTTTGCCAAATTTCTTCATTCGTACAGCTCCAATGTTTTTTATGTTAGCGGCGACTAAAACAACCGTTAGTCTGGCAATTTCCTGGGCGGGCTTACAAGCAGACCGGCCTGCCTTATTGCATAACTTTCAAAGATTTCATCTGCACGCCAACAACCTCACCCTTCTGTGGGAGTGGGCTTGCTTACGATTGCGGTCTGCCTGTGCCGGATACAGTGACTGACACTCCGCTTTCGTGAGCAAGCTCACTCCCACATCCGCCCTCAGCTTTGAAGTGCCTCAAGGGTCAGGTCCAGGCATTTGCGTGCTTTTTCCACCAACTCATCGATCTCGGCGAAGCTGATCACCAGCGGCGGCGAAATGATCATCGTGTCACCCACCGCTCGCATGATCAGTCCGTTATTGAAGCAGAACGTTCGGCAAATCATGCCCGCGCCTTGACCGACATAACGCTCGCGAGTGGCTTTGTCTTTCACAAGCTCGATGGCGCCCAGCATGCCGACGCCACGAACTTCACCCACCAACGGATGATCGCTCAACTCACGCAAACGCTTTTGCAAGTATGGTGCCGTTTCCGATTTCACACGCTCGACAATCTTCTCATCACGCAGGATGCGGATGTTTTCAAGACCGACCGCTGCCGCCACCGGATGACCCGAATAGGTAAAGCCGTGGTTGAAATCGCCGCCTTCGTTCAGCACCTTCACCACCTCATCGCGCACGATCACGCCGCCCATGGGGATGTAGCCCGAGGTCAGGCCCTTGGCGATGGTCATCAGGTCAGGCTTGAGGTCGTAGAAATCGCTACCGAACCACTCACCGGTACGACCAAAGCCACAAATCACCTCATCGGCGACGAACAGGATGTCGTACTTGGCGAGGATCTCTTTGATCTTCGGCCAGTAGGTGTCAGGCGGAACGATCACACCGCCCGCGCCCTGGATCGGCTCGGCGATGAACGCGCCGACGTTGTCTTCGCCGACTTCGAGGATTTTCTTTTCCAGCTGCTCGGCCGCCCAGACGCCGAACGCGTCCGGGGTCATGTCACCGCCCTCACCGAACCAGTAAGGCTGCGGGATGTGGACGATGCCCGGAATCGGCAGATCGCCTTGTTCATGCATATACGTCATGCCGCCCAGACTGGCGCCCGCCACGGTAGAGCCGTGGTAGCCGTTGATGCGGCTGATGATGACTTTCTTGTTCGGCTTGCCTTTGACCGCCCAGTAGTGGCGAACCATACGCAATACAGTGTCGTTGCCTTCGGAGCCGGAACCGGTGAAAAACACGTGGTTCATGCCCTCAGGCGCGACGTCGGAAATGGCTTTGGCCAGTTGCAACGCTGGCGGGTGAGCGGTCTGGAAGAACAGGTTGTAATACGGCAGTTCGCGCATCTGCTTGCTGGCGGCATCGGCCAGTTCGTCACGACCGTAACCGATGGCCACGCACCACAGGCCCGCCATGCCGTCGAGGATCTTGTTGCCTTCGCTGTCCCACAGATAAACGCCCTTGGCGCGGGTGATGATGCGCGGGCCTTTCTCTTTGAGCTGCTTGAAGTCGCTGAACGGCGCCAAGTGATGCTCGCTACTGAGCGCTTGCCATTCGCGGGTTTGCGGGTTGTTGGAACTCATGAAACCACTCCATTGACGGATATCGCGTGTCAGGCGCCACGGACCTTGCAAGGCCGCGTGGCGCCCGTTTCTTCAGACGGCGAAGAGCAGGAATTCCCGCTCCCACGAACTGATCACACGCTTGAAGTTTTCGTGCTCGGCGCGCTTGACCGCGACGTAGCCGGTGATGAATTTCTGCCCCAGGTACTTCTCGATGGTCTTGCTGTTTTCCATCCGCTCCAGCGCGTCTTCGATGGTCAACGGCAAGCGCAGGTTACGACGTTCATAACCGCGACCCACGACAGGTGCGCTCGGGTTGAGGCCTTCGACCATCCCGATGAAACCGCACAGCAGGCTCGCGGCAATCGCCAGATAGGGGTTGGCATCGGCGCCCGGCAGGCGGTTTTCCACACGGCGGTTTTGCGGGCCGGCATCCGGAACGCGCAGGCCGACGGTGCGGTTTTCTTCGCCCCACTCCACGTTCACCGGCGCCGAGGTGTCCGGCAGGAAGCGGCGGAACGAGTTGACGTTCGGCGCAAACAGCGGCAACAGCTCGGGAATCAGTTTCTGCAGACCACCAATGTGCTGCAGGAACAGCTGACTCATGGTGCCGTCTTCATTAGAGAAGATGTTCTTGCCGGTCTCGATGTCGATGATGCTCTGGTGCAAGTGCATGGCGCTGCCAGGCTCACCGGTCATGGGCTTGGCCATGAAGGTGGCGGCCACGTCGTGCTTGAGCGCTGCTTCGCGCATGGTGCGCTTGAACACCAGGATCTGATCGGCCAGCGACAGCGCATCGCCGTGACGGAAGTTGATTTCCATCTGCGCGGTGCCGTCTTCGTGGATCAGCGTGTCGAGGTCCAGGTTCTGCAGTTCGCACCAGTCATAGACGTCTTCGAACAGCGGGTCGAATTCGTTGGCCGCTTCAATAGAGAAGGACTGACGGCCTGTCTCCGGACGGCCCGAACGACCGACCGGCGGCTGCAACGGATAATCCGGGTCGTCGCTGCGCTTGGTGAGATAGAACTCCATCTCCGGCGCCACGATGGGCTGCCAGCCTTGATCGGCGTAGAGCTTGAGTACTTTCTTCAACACGTTTCGCGGCGACAGCTCGATGGGATTGCCTTGCTTGTCGTAGGTGTCGTGGATCACCTGCGCAGTGGGCTCGATGGCCCAGGGCACCAGATACACCGCGTTCTGGTCAGGACGGCAGAACATGTCGATGTCTGCGGGGTCCAGCAGCTCATAATAAATGTCGTCTTCGACGTAATCGCCGGTCACGGTCTGGAGCAATACGCTTTCCGGCAAGCGCATGCCCTTCTCGGCAATGAACTTGTTGGTCGGAGAGATCTTGCCGCGCGTGATACCGGTGAGGTCGGAGATCATGCACTCGACTTCGGTAATCCTGTGTTCTTTCAACCAATCGGTGAGCTGGTCGAGGTTGGTACTCATAAATACCTCAGGGGTGTTATTTCCTGGTCGCCATCATGGCGATCAGGCGTTCTTTAACGCTTGTGCGTCGCGTTGTGCTGCCCGTTTTCGACAGGCATCGCCAAATGCCTTGAAGATAGAAAGATAGTCGGGGTTTTGCGTGACCTGCCACTCCGGATGCCACTGAACGCCCAATGCGAACACATTGGCTGTAGCAAAAGGCGCGCCTTCCGGCACCGAGATCGCTTCAATCAGGCCATCTGGTGCGGTCGCTTCGACCCGCAGACCGGGCGCAAGACGCTCGACGCCCTGGCCATGAATTGAATTGACACGAATTTCTTCTCGCAAACCCAGACCTGCCAATACACCGCCCGGCTCGATGTGCATCGGATGGCTGGGAGCGTATTGAATTTCAACAGGTTCGTTGTCTGGCTCACGATGATCCATGAAGGTTCCCGTCTCGTGAACCTTCTGATGCAGACTGCCGCCAAACGCCACATTCAGCTCCTGAAACCCACGGCAAATGCCCAGCACAGGCACGCCCGCGGCCACAGCGGCACGAATTAGAGGTAAGGTGGTGTGGTCGCGTGCAGGATCATGAGCAGTTCCCGGCGCGCTGGCAGGACCACTATAGTGATAGGGTTCGACGTTGGATGGAGAACCGGTGAAGAGCAAACCATCGACCGCTGCGAGTATGTCGGCTGGATCGATCAGCTCTGCCAGTGACGGCAGAATCAGCGGCAGGCCCTTGGCAGCGACGGCGACTGCGCGGACGTATTTGTCACCACTGATGTGATAGGCATGCGAGCCGATTGGCTGAGTGCAGGCGGTGACGCCGATCAGCGGAAGGCGAGACATGTGACCCCCGGTATTATTGCTGTTATGGGTTGCGACCGAGCTTAGCGTTGTTCATTTTTTTACACAACAGCCCCGTAAAAAATAAAATACGCCCCGCTCAAGATCGCAGTTCCCAACACCTCCAACGGCTGAAATCCGCCCTAAAGTGCGGCAAAAACGGCCTCACGGCGCCTTTTTAGGGCAAAACAGGGCTCTCTTGACTTCATCTGGGCTTTCGGATTGACTGAACCCCGTAATGCTCGATGATTGATATTTTCAACAACAAAGGTGTTGCATCATGTCGGTACCCCCGCGTGCCGTTCAGCTCAACGAAGCGAACGCGTTCCTTAAGGAACATCCTGAGGTTCTATACGTTGACCTTCTGATTGCAGATATGAATGGAGTGGTGCGCGGCAAGCGCATTGAACGCACCAGCCTCCATAAGGTTTACGAAAAAGGCATCAACCTCCCAGCTTCTCTTTTCGCACTGGATATCAATGGCTCGACGGTGGAAAGCACCGGTCTTGGCCTGGACATCGGTGACGCTGACCGAATCTGTTATCCAATCCCCGACACTCTCTGCAACGAACCGTGGCAGAAGCGTCCTACCGCACAACTGCTGATGACCATGCACGAACTGGAAGGCGAGCCGTTCTTCGCCGATCCTCGTGAAGTGCTACGCCAAGTGGTCAGCAAGTTCGACGAGATGGGTCTGACCATCTGCGCGGCATTCGAGCTTGAGTTCTACCTGATCGATCAGGAAAACGTGAACGGCCGTCCACAGCCCCCGCGCTCGCCGATCTCCGGCAAACGCCCGCACTCGACACAGGTCTACCTGATCGACGACCTCGACGAATACGTCGATTGCCTCCAGGACATTCTGGAAGGTGCGAAAGAGCAAGGCATTCCTGCCGACGCGATCGTCAAGGAAAGTGCTCCGGCGCAGTTCGAAGTGAACCTGCACCACACCGCTGACGCGCTGAAAGCCTGCGACTACGCGGTTCTGCTCAAGCGACTGATCAAGAACATCGCCTACGACCATGAGATGGACACCACCTTCATGGCCAAGCCGTATCCAGGCCAGGCGGGCAACGGTCTGCACGTCCACATCTCGATCCTGGATCGCGATGGCAAAAACATCTTCACCAGTGAGGATCCCGAGCAGAACGCCGCATTACGTCATGCGATCGGCGGTGTGCTCGAGACCCTACCGGCGCAGATGGCGTTCCTTTGCCCGAACGTCAACTCGTATCGCCGGTTCGGTGCTCAGTTTTACACGCCCAACTCGCCTACCTGGGGTCTGGACAACCGCACAGTGGCCGTCCGTGTCCCTACCGGCACCGCGGACGCCGTGCGTATCGAACACCGGGTTGCCGGTGCAGACGCCAACCCTTATCTGTTGATGGCATCGGTTCTGGCAGGCATCCACCACGGCATGACCAACCAGATCGAACCGGGCGCGCCTGTTGAAGGCAACTCCTACGAGCAGAACGAGCAGAGCCTGCCGAACAACCTGCGCGATGCATTGCGCGAGCTGGACGACAGCGAAGTCATGGCCAAGTACATCGATCCGAAGTACATCGATATCTTCGTCGCGTGCAAGGAAAGTGAGCTGGAAGAGTTCGAACACTCCATCTCCGACCTTGAATACAACTGGTATCTGCACACGGTTTGACGGTGTGAAATAGCGGTGTGAAATAAAAAGAACGCCCCCAACCGAAAGGCTGGGGGCGTTTTTTATTTTAGACGGCGCGTTTGAATCGATTTCGGTAGCAGTCTGGCTTGCCGGGACTGCGAAACATTGTAGGAGCACGCTTGCCCGCGATGGCGTTGCGTCAGGCATGAAGCATCAACGGACACTCTATCGCGGGCAAGCACTCCTACACCGAACATAATCTGCCCAATGATCTCGCGTACAATGCCCGGACTTTCGCCCTCGAGACGCTTCGATGACCCGCCCCGCCACACCCCGCAAACCCCGCGCACGCAGTCAGGCCCGGATCGATTCGATCCTTGAGGCCGCGCGTACGTTATTGGCGTCTGACGGTGTGGCGAGCCTGTCGATTTACAGTGTGGCCGAACGCGCGGAAATCCCGCCTTCTTCGGTCTATCACTTCTTCGCCAGCGTCCCGGCATTGCTGGAAGGGCTGACCGCCGATGTGCACGCCGCCTTTCGCGAAAGCCTGCAACAACCGATCGACCACGCCCGACTCAACCACTGGCAAGACCTGTCACGCCTGGTCGAGGCACGCATGCTCACGATCTACAGTGAAGACGCTGCCGCTCGGCAGTTGATCCTGGCGCAGCACGGCTTGACCGAAGTCACCCAGGCGGATCGTCAGCACGACGTCGAACTGGGCAACCTCATGCACGCACTGTTCGCCAAACACTTCCAGCTGCCCGCCTTGCCAGACGACATCGAAGTGTTCGCCCTCGCCCTCGAACTCGCCGACCGGGTTTATGCACGCTCGGTACAACTGCACAACGCGATCACGCCGCGCATGGCAGAAGAAGGCCAGCGGGTGTTCGATGCGTATCTTGGCATTTACCTGCCACCGTTCTTGCCCAAGCGCGTGCTTGAGTCCTAACGCATAACCCTGTGGGAGCGAATTCATTCGCGAGACGCCCGTGCAGCCCCCGCATATCTGGCGCCCGATAAATACCATCGCGAATGAATTCGCTCCCACAAGAACGCGCCTCGGCCTGCCGAGCAAGCTGCCGCGTCAAATCCCACACAGCAAAAACCCCGAAGGGCTCGCACCCTTCGGGGTTGATCACAACGCATCGATCACAACTTGGCGATCGACACCTCGGTGGATTTCACGAAGGCGATCACTTCGCTGCCGACCACCAGCTCAAGTTCTTTCACTGAACGCGTGGTGATCACCGAAGTGACGATGCCAGACGCGGTCTGCACGTCGATTTCGGACAGCACGTCGCCAGTGACGATTTCCTTGATGGTGCCTTTGAACTGGTTACGAACGTTGATGGCTTTGATAGTCATGGTCTGTCTTCCTTTGAGTGATCAGTTCCAGAGGCAACATTGCACCTGGATTCAATTGGCCCAACGCAGTTGCGTGGGCAGGGGTGATGACGGTTCGGGTTCGGGCGGGCTGCCTGGCAGCGACAGCACGCGGTTAAGGACTTCGGTTTCCAGCGCGGCAAGCCGGTGTGAGCCACGTGCACGTGGTCGCGCCAGATCGACCTGTAAATCAAGCCCGATGCGGCCTTCTTCGATCAGCAACACACGGTCAGCAATCGCCACGGCCTCGCTGACGTCGTGCGTCACCAGCAACACCGTGAAGCCGTGCTTCTGCCAGAGGTTTTCGATCAATTGCTGCATCTCGATACGGGTCAAGGCATCGAGCGCGCCCAACGGTTCGTCCAGCAGCAACAGGCGCGGTTGGTGAATCAACGCACGCGCCAGCGCCACACGTTGTTTCTGGCCGCCGGACAACGACGCCGGCCACTCGTTGGCGCGCTCGGCCAAGCCGACGGCCTCCAGTGCTTCCAGCGCTTTGCCACGCCAGTCTCCGCTGAGCCCCAGCCCGACGTTGTCGATGATCTTTTTCCACGGCAGCAGACGCGCTTCCTGGAACATCAATCGTGTGTCTTCTCGTGCATCGGCCAGCGAAGCGGACCCTGCGAGCAACTGACCGCTCGAGGGTTGATCAAGGCCGGCAAGCAAGCGCAGCAAGGTACTTTTGCCACAGCCGCTGCGACCGACCACGGCCACGAATTGCCCGGCCGGAATGTGCAGGTCGATGTCTTTGAGGACTTCCCGCGAGCCAAAGGTTTTCTTGAGCTTGCGCACTTGCAGGGGAATCCCGCGCAACAGGTTTGCCGGTTGTTGGAGAGTGCTCATCGCGCGCCACCTTTTGCCACTTGATACGCCGGGTGCCAACGCAGGCAGACCCGCTCCAGACCCCGCGCGGCGAGGTCCGCCAATTTACCGAGCACGGCGTACAACACGATCGCCAGCACCACCACGTCAGTCTGCAGAAACTCCCTGGCATTCATTGCCAGATAGCCGATGCCGGAGCTGGCGGAGATGGTTTCAGCCACGATCAGCGTCAGCCACATGAAGCCCAGTGCGAAGCGCACACCCACCAGAATCGAAGGCATCGCACCCGGTAATATGACGTGCCAGAACAACGCAAAACCGGACAAACCATAGCTGCGGGACATCTCCACCAGCGCCGGGTCGATATTGCGAATCCCGTGATACGTGTTCAGATAAATCGGGAACAGCGTGCCCAACGCCACCAGAAAAATCTTGGCGCTTTCATCGATGCCGAACCACAGGATGACCAGCGGGATCAGCGCCAGATGCGGCACATTGCGGATCATCTGCACGGAGCTGTCGAGCAGGCGTTCGCCCCATTTCGACAAGCCTGTGATGAACCCCAGGGCCAGACCGATGCCACCGCCGATGGCAAAGCCGATGCCGGCACGCCAGCCACTGATTGCCAGATGGGTCCAGATCTCGCCACTGCGCACCAGCGTCACGCCGGCTTCGATGACCGCACTCGGCGCTGGCAGGATTCGGGTCGACAGCCAACCGGCGCTGACCGCCAGTTGCCAGATCGCGAGCAATAAAACCGGTAGCAGCCAGGGCGCCAGTTTGTGGGTTACTTTTTCCACGCTCATGGAGTTGTCTCCTCTCAAGGCCGAGGCTTACTGCGCTTTCGCAACAGCAGCGGGTGGCGTCCAGATCACATCGGCGATGCTGAGCGGTTTGGGGATCAGCTTGAGCTGATAAAACGTGTCGGCGATCTTCTGTTGCGCCGCGACGGTTTCAGGCGTGATGAACAGCGCGCCGTACCCTTGTCGCTTGACCGAAATCCTGGTGATGTCCTCCGGCAGGCCCAACAATGGCGCGACTTGCTTGGTGACTTCGTCGGGGTTGGCCTTGGACCACTCACCCACGGCGCGGACTTCTTCGACCAGCGTCTGAATCACTTTGGGGTGCTGCTGCGCATAGGGCTTGGTCGCCAGATAGAACTGGTTGTTGTCGACGATGCCTTTGCCATCACGCAGCGTGCGCGCTTGCAACTGTTGTTCGGCGGCGGCCTGGTACGGGTCCCAGATCACCCAGGCATCGACACTGCCGCGCTCGAAAGCGGCACGCGCGTCGGCGGGCGGCAGAAAGACGGTCTGAATGTCGGTGTATTTCAGACCCGCGTCTTCCAGCGCCCGCACCAACAGGTAGTGAACGTTAGAGCCTTTGTTGAGGACGACCTTCTTGCCTTTCAGGTCTTTGACCGACGTGATCGCCGAGTCCTTGGGCACCAGAATCGCTTCACTGGTCGGCGCCGGTGGCTCGGACGCCACGTAGAGCAGATCAGCGCCAGCGGCCTGAGCAAAAACGGGAGGCGTCTCGCCGGTGACCCCGAAGTCGATGGAGCCGACATTCAAGCCTTCAAGCAACTGAGGACCACCCGGAAATTCGGTCCATTGCACGTGCACGCCCTGCTCTGCGAGTTTTTTCTCCAGCGACCCTTTGGCTTTGAGCAGCACCAGCGTGCCGTACTTCTGATACCCGATGCGCAAGGTATCGGCTTGAGCTTGTGTTAGGACGCCGAACGACACCGCCGCAGCAAACAGAGCGACCAGGCCTCGACGCAAAATGACAGTGCGCATGGCACGCTCCTTTGCTGTGTAGCTAACAGGTGGCACCTGCTTGCCCGATAGCGGACGAGTAAGGCGTTTGGGGATTCATGACCGGCTACGTATCGCCAGGACGGAGAGACCATAACAGGGGTGTGTTATTCACTAAAATCATATTTATTCATTTGATTAGAACTTAATCGAATATAAGCCTATTTACGTCACGGCTCACTGTAGGGTCCGGCTTGCTACGGGGCGAAATAAAAAAGGGCCGATAAATCGGCCCGAATGTCGTGGTTGAAATCGGTGTATCAGCGATTGGGCTGCGGCGTCAGTCGCAAGTACGGCGTGACGGCTTTATAGCCTTTAGGAAAGCGTTCCTTGATCTCGGCTTCGTCTTTGATCGACGGCACGATCACAACGTCTTCACCGTCCTTCCAGTTCGCAGGGGTGGCGACTTTGTAGTTGTCGGTCAGTTGCAGCGAATCGATCACCCGCAGGATCTCGTGGAAGTTGCGACCGGTGCTGGCGGGATAGGTGATGGTCAGGCGCACTTTCTTGTTCGGGTCGATCACGAACAGCGAGCGTACGGTCAGCGTTTCACTGGCGTTGGGATGAATCAAGTCATACAGCTCGGACACCTTGCGATCCGCGTCCGCCAGGATGGGGAAATTGACGACCGTGTTCTGGGTGGAATTGATGTCATCGATCCACTTGATGTGCGAGTCGACCGGATCCACCGACAGGGCGATGGCTTTCACATTGCGCTTTTCAAACTCATCCTTGAGCTTCGCGGTGAAGCCTAATTCGGTGGTGCAGACTGGCGTGAAATCGGCAGGATGGGAAAACAGTACGCCCCATTTATCCCCCAACCACTCGTGAAACTTGATCGGTCCCAGGCTGGATTGCTGTTCGAAGTCGGGGGCGATGTCGCCAAGTTTGAGGCTCATGCAGTCAGCTCCTTTGGTATGAGAATTATGTCGATACTGTGCCTGCGAAAAAGTCGAAACTGAAAGACCGAATGGCAATGGCGAGCGTCTTTTTCGCTATAAAAAACGGTCATTTAATTTCGTTTCAGACATAAAAAAGCCCCGCCGAAGCGGGGCTCTTTTCAACCAGCCAGTGCTTATTTGAAAGCGTAGGTGTAGTTGAGGATAACGCGAGTCTGGTCGACGTTCTGCTGCAGCGGGTACAGATCGGAATCCGAACGCAGGTTGGCACGACGTACAGTCACACCGAAGCCTTTCAGGAAGCTGTCCTGGAAGACGTAGTCGATACGCATGTCGCGTTCCCACTCAGTACCACGACCACCGGTGGCGCTGGTACGGATCTGGTCACCGTACAGGTAAGCAACCGCAGCCTTCAGACCTGGAACGCCCAGGCGCGCGAAGTCGTACGAGTACTGACCGAACTTGGTCTTCTCACCGGCGCGGGTGAAGTTGGTGATCATACTGTCGGTGAACAGGTAAACGGAGTTACCACCTTCACCTTCGTTACGACCACGGCCGTCAACTACGCTGCCGTTGTTGATGATCGGCATGGCGCCGCTGTCGCTCGAAGACTGGTAACCCAGCATGAAGGCGTGGCCACCCAGGGTATAGGTGAACATTGCGGTCCACAGATCGTTGTCGATCTCGCCGGTGTCGCTACCGGTACCCGAGTAACCGTTACCGGTCAGACGGTAGCCAACGTTGTTGGCCTGGCCGTTCTTGCCATCGGAAGTGCTGTGGAAGTAACGCAGGTCGGATTTGAACGACTGGTCTTCACCGATTGGCAGAACGTGCAGCAAACCGAAGAAGTGCTGCTTGTAGTAGTCTTCCAGGTTGGCGTAGTAGTACTGCAGGGTCAGGTCTTTGGTGAGCTTGTAGTCAGCACCGGCGAACTGGAAGTTGTTGGAGCCCTTGGTGCCACCCGAAACCGACAGGTTGTCGTAGTTGGTGGAGGCACGGCCAGCAGCCTTGGTCAGCTTACCGGCGGTCAGAGTCAGGCTGTCGATGTCCTTGGAAGTGACGATGCCACCTTCAAAGGTTTGCGGCAGCAGACGACCGTCGTTCGATACCAGGATCGGCAGGTTTGGCTGCAGAGCGTTACCGATTTTCAGCTCGGTCTTGGAGATCTTCGCCTTGACGTTGGCACCGGCACGAGCCCAGTCGTGTTGCGGAGTACCGTCGGAGCTGGTCGGCGAAACGGTGTTTGCAGTGCTGCCGTTGGCGGCGCGGTTGTCGATACCGCCGCTCAGGTTGATACCGTACATGCCTTGCACGTCGAGACCGAAGCCTACAGTGCCAGGGGTGTAACCCGAGATGAAGTTGAACAGGAAGCCCTGGGTGGTCTGACGCTGATCCTGGCCTTTAGCACCAGAAGACGACGGCTCACGTGGGTCTTGTTCGAAGTAAAGAGTACGGGAACTGAGGGTTGCCTTGCTGTCTTCCAGGAAACCAGCTGCACCAGCCTGAGTGGCCATTACACCTGCATACACGGCCAAGGCCAGGGTGGACTTCTTCATTGTGTTTCGCTCCTCTTGAATCTAATTTTTGTAGTTCCTTGGTTCTGAGACCTAAGGCTCAAGACCGCGGATGCGCGATTAGCGCTGGCCCGACTCTATGAGTCAATGACCCCAAGACTAATTGACTAGACCGCGTTCACAGCTGGCTGCAAGGTAAGGTAAATCCTTTAAACCCAAAAAGACTTTGTGAGCCTGCTTTTATGCCAAGCAGTTATATGTCACAAGCCGTTTCAGCCGTCCGTTGCGGAGTGTATCGGCGTCTTAACCTAATTCCCAAAAAATATTTCGACTCCGTTCGTCAGATCGATCCGTTTCGGCACATCGTACGACTGGAACTTGACTGTCCAGTCACGGTCCCCGTGCGAAACAGCATGAGAATTAGTGTTGTAACCCTTTGAAAGTAATGAACTTACCAAACGCGTAGACGCGATTGTTACCGTTGTCACCCTGTTCGCCGTCAGTTTTTCACCGAGGTGACGAACAGGCTCATCAGTTAACTGGCAAACCCGACTGTCACGATAGTCTGGCCGCCATTCTGCTCATCACCCATGCTTCCGTTGCTGGCTTTTACCAGACAGACACGGGGCGAAGCACAGACAGTCTTGGCAAGCGGACCGATCCTATTTACAGATTGTGACAATTCGATGAACGGTCACGGGGCTTCCGATGATTTTTCGGTTGACGCCCTCAGAAAGGCCCGTTCAAGAAATAATCTTCTCTAAGCTCATACCAAAACGTTATTTATTTCGCACTTCTTAGATCATTTACGCTCCTCATCATTCGGCCCTCGGTCTGCCTTGCATCGGAGCGTCACCATGAAACGATTCAACCTTCTTCGCGTGTTGGCGGCGTTGTCGCTGGCAGGCTCTGCCTTGATTGCCCAAGCGGCGGATTTCACCGTTGCCTATCCTTTCTGATCGCAACCCACATCAGAGCCGCTGAAGCATTGGTCGCGCGCAATGGTCGAGCTGGACGCGCCGACCTCCAAAGCCATCGGCAAGACCGCGGCGTTCCTCAAGGGACAAGGCAAGGTCGATGCCGTGCTGGCTGATTAAACGCCTTACGTCAGCGCCAAGTTCGTCACTCAGTAAGACCCCGTAAGAACGGTATCGACGGAACCTGTAGGAGCCGGCTTGCTGGCGAATGCGGCGGATCAGTTAACTAGATATCGACTGAAACGCCGCGTTCGCCAGCAAGCCGACTACAGGACCTCGAGTGAACCATCCGAGGTTATCTTGCAGCCGCTGCGTCGCGAGCGCAGTGCAGCCCAAACGAATCGTCTATATATAGAAGCGGAGTCATTGCCATGGCCTTGTTACGGCTGAAGCGCATCAGCGCACAGTATCCCGGTGCGGTGGACGACTACCGACCGCAGCGTCGGGTGATGCACCGCGCGACAATTCTGGGGGATGTGCCGTTTTAATGTAGCGATCAACGTCCCCTGTGGGAGTGACCTTGCTCACGAACGGGCCCGTACATTCAGTCCTTTTTTCATGGGCTGGAACGCAGCAATTGTGAGCACGCTCATTCCCACAGGTTTATCAGCGAAGATCATCGCAGGCTGCCACGTGCATCACTTTGGTAACCCTTCACCCAAAAATGCGCGAATAGCGTGCAAACCTGATCAATAAACACCCAAATGTGAACGCTGATCCGAACGATTGACCCTCGCCCATTTGTTCAAGGCACCTTGATCGGGGCTTTAAATAAGGCTCCTACGAGATACTTTCACCTTTCCTACAGAGAATTCTCAAAACTGGCACGCAGGCTGCAATAGGTTAAGCATCACCAGTTTTGGGGACCTTGGTACAGGCAGGCCGGGGATTCCCCTCTTTTATTCCTCTCGGAGACTCACCTCGAGTCTCCAGCGCCCGTCCAGCGCTGCGCCGTGCCACTCACCGCGCAACGGACGGGCCGCCAGCAGGTTCAGCAACAATCCCTTATCGCTTTTCTGCACCCTCCAGCGCACATCCCGACCGTTGAGCTTCAGTTCGCCTCGTTGCGCTTCGCCTTTGGCGTTGAACAGCAGCGCCACGGCACCGTCGACGATTTCGCCGTGCAGCTGCGGCTCGCGGTTAAACCACACCGCGACGCCATTGGGCAGCGGCTCGATCTGCTGGAGCGCGATCGGGTCCGGCGTGGTGACACGGCCGATCATCAAACCCACCATGACCCCGAAAATCGCGATCGAACCCAAAAACCGCGGCCATAGCTTCGGCCTCGGGTCCTCTTCGGGGGTAGAATGCATCCCGTCCTTATGTTCGGAGCCGTGCATGTTTCACGTGATCCTTTTTCAACCAGAAATTCCGCCGAATACCGGCAACATCATCAGGCTCTGCGCCAACAGCGGCTGCAGCCTGCATTTGATCGAGCCGCTGGGCTTCGAGCTGGATGACAAGCGTCTGCGCCGTGCTGGCCTCGATTACCACGAGTACGCCACCCTGCATCGCCACGCCGACCTTGCCAGTTGCCTGGAAAGCATCGGTCATCCGCGCCTGTTCGCTTTTACCACAAAGGGCTCGAAGCCTTTCCATGACGTGGCGTTCCAGGAAGGCGACGCCTTTGTGTTCGGCCCTGAAAGCCGTGGCTTGCCGCCCGAGGTGCTGGACCCGCTGTCCAGCGACCAACGCCTGCGCCTGCCCATGCGCGAAGGCTGCCGCAGCCTTAATCTGTCAAACACCGTGGCGGTGGCCGTCTACGAAGGCTGGCGACAGTTGGGGTTTAAATAACCCCTCCGGCGCGGGATCTCTACACGGATGCCCTTCGGGCCTGATCGCGAGCAAGCTCACTCCTACACCGATCGCATCCACACCTGTAGGAGCGTGGCTTGTCCCGCGATCTGCCGGGAACCGGCAGCAAATGCAGCGCCCACGGTATTTTTGGTACGCCGCACATCACATGGATTTACGACGGGTTCCCCGCCGATCGCGGGACAAGCCACGCTCCTACAGTTTTTAGCGTCCGCTCATACAAAAAAAGCGCCCATCACAGGCGCTTTTTTTCATTCAGGCCGCAAGGCTTACTGAACGGTCGGAGTTTCGCCGGATTCCTGCATGCGCTGCAGCTCTTGGGCGTACAGGGCGTCGAAGTTCACCGGAGCCAGCATCAGCGCAGGGAACGAGCCGCGGACAACCAGGCTGTCGATGGTTTCACGGGCATACGGGAACAGGATGTTCGGGCAGAACGCGCCGAGGGTGTGGCTCATCGAAGCCGCGTCCAGGCCCTTGATCAGGAAGATACCGGCTTGCTGGACTTCAGCGATGAAGGCAATTTCTTCGCCGTTCTTCACTTCGACCGACAGGGTCAGCACGACTTCGTAGAAGTCATTTTCCAGCTGCTTCTGACGGGTGTTCAGGTCCAGGCTGACGCTTGGGGTCCATTCCTGACGGAAGATCGCCGGGCTTTTTGGCGCTTCGAAGGACAGGTCACGAACGTAGATGCGTTGCAGGGAGAACTGTGGTGCTTCTTCGTTGGAAGTGGCGCCGTTATTCGTTTGATCGGTCATCTCAGATCCTTCTTACTTTTAAGGTCTTGTACGTAGGGTTCGAATTCAGGCGCTCAACAGTGCGTCGAGCTTGCCAGCGCGTTCCAGGGCGAACAGGTCGTCGCAACCTCCAACATGGACCGAGCCGATCCAGATCTGAGGAACCGACGTGCGGCCAGCCTTTTTAGTCATTTCAGCGCGAATCTGTGGCTTGCCATCGACTTTGATCTCCTCGAAGTCGACGTTCTTGCTCTCGAGCAGGTACTTGGCGCGCGAGCAGTAAGGGCAATAATCGCTGGAGTAGACGATGACTTCAGCCATTTCACTTCACCAGCGGCAGGTTGTCACCGCGCCACGACGACACACCACCGGACAGCTTGGCGGCAGTGAAGCCGGCTTTGAGCAATTCGCTGGCAATGTGTCCTGCGTGCTGACCGGCGGCATCGACGATGATCAGGGTCTTGGGTTTGTACTTCTCAAGCTCCGAAGTACGGGACATGACCTTGTCCTGCGGGAAGTTCAGGGAGCCGACGATATGACCGGTGGCGTAGTCCTTCTTGGGACGCACATCGATGACCACCGCCTCGTCACGGTTGACCAGCGCGGTCAGTTCACCGGTGCTCAGGCTCTTGCCGCCCTTGTTGAGTTCTGTCGCGATCAGCAGTGCCAGCAGGATGACGAAAGCGCCAGAGATCAAATAGTGATTAGTGGCAAATGCAATCAGGTGATCAACCATCATTAGGTTCCAGGGCGTTAAAATGTCGGCCAGTATACACAGCACCCAAGGTCGGCCAAAGCCCGTACGGCAGTGACGCCGTCTGAACTTGTCCCTAAACTGTCGATCTTTCCTCTACTTCATCTTTTCACCAAGAGTGGGATTCATGACTACCACGCCTAAACCTTTGGTTCTGATCATCCTGGACGGCTTCGGTCACAGCGACAGCCATCACGGCAACGCGGTCTATGAAGCGAAGATGCCGGTCTTCGATCGCCTCTACAAAACCATGCCCAACGGCCTGATTTCGGGCTCCGGGATGGACGTCGGTCTGCCGGACGGCCAGATGGGCAACTCCGAAGTCGGCCACATGAACCTGGGCGCCGGTCGTGTTGTGTATCAGGACTTCACGCGCGTGACCAAAGCGATCCGCGACGGTGAGTTCTTCGAAAACCCGACAATCTGCGCAGCGGTGGACAAGGCCGTTGGCGCTGGCAAGGCCGTGCACATCATGGGCCTGCTGTCCGATGGCGGCGTGCACAGCCATGAAGATCACCTGGTAGCGATGGTTGAACTGGCGGTCAAACGCGGCGCCGAGAAGATCTACCTGCACGCGTTCCTGGACGGCCGCGACACGCCGCCACGCAGCGCGCACAAGTACCTCGACACCATGGAAACCGCCTACAAGCGCCTGGGCAAAGGTCGCACTGCAACGATCATCGGCCGTTACTTCGCCATGGACCGCGACAATCGCTGGGACCGTGTCGAATCCGCCTACAACCTGATTGTCGACGGCACATCTGAATTCCAGGCTGACACCGCAAAGGCCGCGCTGGACGCTGCTTACGCGCGCGACGAGAACGACGAATTCGTCAAAGCCACCCGCATCGGCGAGAAAGTCACAGTCGAAGACGGCGACGCCGTCGTGTTCATGAACTTCCGTGCCGACCGCGCCCGTGAGCTGACCCGTGTGTTCGTGGAAGACGACTTCAAGGACTTCGCCCGTGCACGTCAGCCAAAACTCGCCGGCTTCGTGATGCTGACCCAGTACGCCGCCACGATCCCGGCACCGGCTGCGTTCACCAAGGAAGGCCTGCACAACGTGCTGGGCGAGTACCTGGCGAACAACGGCAAAACCCAGCTGCGCATCGCCGAAACCGAAAAATACGCGCACGTGACCTTCTTCTTCTCCGGCGGCCGTGAAGAACCCTTCAAAGGCGAAGAACGCATCCTGATCCCTTCGCCGAAAGTCGCCACCTACGACCTGCAGCCAGAAATGAGCGCGCCGGAAGTCACGGACAAAATCGTGGACGCCATCGAAAACCAGCGTTTCGACGTGATCGTGGTCAACTACGCCAACGGCGACATGGTCGGTCACAGCGGCATCATGGAAGCCGCGATCAAGGCCGTTGAATGCCTCGATGTCTGCGTCGGTCGCATCACCGAAGCGCTGGAAAAAGTCGGCGGCGAAGCACTGATCACCGCTGACCACGGCAACGTCGAGCAAATGACCGACGACACCACAGGACAGGCGCACACGGCGCACACCACTGAGCCCGTGCCCTTCGTCTACGTCGGCAAGCGTGACCTGAAAGTCCGCGAAGGCGGCGTGCTGGCGGACGTCGCTCCGACCATGCTGACGCTGCTGGGCATGGACATTCCGAAGGAAATGACCGGCAAATCGATTCTGGTTGCCAAGTAAGTCGTCTAAACCGGCCTGTCTTACGCGGACAGCGCCGGTTTTTGTATGAAATGTCTGAAAGCGGCGCCCTATGAGCGTTTTTTTTGCAGCCACCGCCGGGCATACTAAGCCCGTCTTCACTCCTGGTATCGCCCAACTCCATGCTCCGCGCCCTGATCGCCCTCGCTTTGATTTGTCTGCTTAACCCGGCCTTTGCCGACGATGAGCGCGCACAAACCCAAAAACAGCTGGATGCCACGCGTCAGGACATTACCGAACTGAAGAAGGCGCTGAGCCAACTCCAGGAGGAAAAGTCCGGGGTTCAGAAAGATCTGCGCTCGACCGAAACCGAAATGGGCAAGCTGGAAAAGCAGGTGGAGGCCCTGCAAAAAGAACTAAAAAAGAGTGAAACCGAGCTTCAACGGCTCGATGGAGAGAAAAAAACTCCAAAGCGCACGCGTTGAACAGCAACGCCTGATCGCGATTCAGGCCCGCGCCGCCTATCAGAACGGGCGTCAGGAATACCTCAAACTGCTGCTCAACCAGCAGAACCCCGAGAAATTCGCGCGCACCCTCACCTATTACGATTACCTGAGCCAGGCCCGCCTGGAGCAGCTGCGCAGCTTCAACGAAACGCTGCGCCAACTGGCCGAAGTCGAAAAAGACATCGACCTGCAACAAGCCCAGCTCTTGGTGCAAAAGAGCTCGCTGGATGACCAGAAAGCCCAGCTCGACACCGTTCGCCAGCAACGCCAGGTCGCCTTGGCCAAGCTGAATCAGGACTACAAGGCTCGCGACCAGAAACTGCAGTCACGCCAGCAAGATCAGGCAGACCTGACTAAAGTCCTCAAGACAATCGAAGAAACCCTTGCACGGCAAGCCCGCGAAGCCGAAGAGGCGCGTCAGAAAGCGCTACTGGCTCAGCAGGAGGCCGAGAAACGCCAGCGTGAGCAAGAAGCGCTGGCCAAGAGCCGAGGAAAAGACGACAGCGACGAGGCACCGCGTCGCCCCACAAAAGCCCCCGGCGCACTGGTTTCCAGCGCCGGTCAGTCGTACGGCGGACCTTTTGACCAGGCAAAGGGAAAACTTCCTTGGCCTGTTGATGGTCGATTGTTGGCGCGTTTCGGTGAAACCCGCGGCGATGACGAGCGAACCAAGTGGGATGGCGTGATGATCAGTGCTGCCGCGGGCAGTCAGGTACACGCTGTGCATGGTGGTCGTGTGGTCTTCGCCGACTGGTTGCGAGGCGCCGGGCTGCTGGTGATTCTCGACCACGGCAACGGTTATTTGAGTCTGTACGGTCACAACCAGAGTCTGTTGAAGGAAGCTGGGGACGTTGTAAAAGCCGGAGAGGCGATCTCCACCGTTGGTAACAGTGGTGGCGGTCAGGACACTCCGGCGCTGTATTTCGCTATTCGTCAGCAGGGTCGCCCTAGTGATCCGGCCCAATGGTGTCGCACTCAAGGATAAGTCGACACCTCACTCAGGAGTTCGTAAGACATGCTGTTTTCGTCCCGCCTCACCTCGCTGGCCCTGACTATCGCCGTGGTTATCGGCGCGCCTCTTGCGCAGGCCGCCGGTGCCGCTCCCGCTGCGGCGCCTGCTGCTTCCGCACCTGCCAATGCCGCGAACATCAAGGCGCCGCTGCCGCTCGACGAGCTGCGCACCTTTGCCGAGGTGATGGACCGGATCAAAGCGGCGTATGTCGAGCCGGTAGATGACAAGACCCTGCTGGAAAACGCCATCAAGGGCATGCTCAGCAACCTCGACCCGCACTCCGCCTACCTGGGCCCTGAAGACTTTCAGGAGCTGCAGGAAAGCACCAGCGGCGAGTTCGGCGGCCTGGGCATTGAGGTTGGCGTAGAAGACGGCTTTATAAAAGTCGTGTCGCCGATCGACGACACGCCTGCTTCCAAGGCGGGCATCGAAGCCGGCGACCTGATCGTCAAGATCAACGGCGCGCCGACCCAGGGCCAGACCATGCAGGAAGCCGTCGACAAGATGCGCGGCAAGATCGGCGAGAAGATCACCCTGACGCTGGTGCGCGACGGCGGCAACCCGTTCGACGTGACGCTGGCCCGCGCGACCATTCAGGTCAAGAGCGTGAAGTCGCAGATGCTGGAGCCTGGCTACGGCTACATCCGCATCACGCAGTTCCAGGTCAAGACCGGTGAAGAAGTCGGCAAGGCGCTGGCCAAGCTGCGCAAGGACAACGGCAAGAAGATGAACGGCCTGATCCTCGACCTGCGCAACAACCCTGGCGGCGTGTTGCAGGCAGCGGTCGAAGTGGCTGACCACTTCCTGACCAAGGGCCTGATCGTCTACACCAAGGGCCGCATCGCCAACTCCGAACTGCGCTTCTCGGCAGACCCGGCCGACGCCAGCGAAGGCGCGCCTCTGGTGGTGCTGATCAACGGCGGCAGCGCCTCGGCCTCCGAGATCGTCGCCGGCGCCTTGCAGGACCAGAAACGCGGCATCCTGATGGGCACCGATTCGTTCGGCAAAGGCTCGGTGCAAACCGTTCTGCCGCTGGCCAACGACCGCGCGCTGAAGATCACCACCGCGCTGTATTACACGCCCAATGGCCGTTCGATCCAGGCACAGGGCATCAACCCGGACATCGAGGTCAAACGTGCCAAGGTCACCACAGAGGCCGACGGCGAGAACTACAAAGAGGCCGACCTGCTCGGCCACCTGGGCAACGGCAACGGCGGCGCGGACAAACCGACCACCAAGTCCAAGGCTGGCAAGGCGCGTCCACAGGACGACGATTACCAGCTGAACCAGGCCCTCAGTCTGCTCAAGGGATTGAGTGTCACACGCGGCAATTGATATGCGCTTCTGGTTGACCGGGCTCGTCAGGGCCCTTGCAGTGATGGCTGTTGTTCTGACGGATGCCGCACAGGCGGCATCCGCCGAACCCTCGACAACCGACGGCAAGTCGCCGAAGGTCGCTTACATCAGTCTGATCATCGATGACCTCGGACAGAGTCCCGACAAGGACAGCCGCGCGCTGGCTCTGCCCGGCCCCGTGACGCTGGCGATCATGCCCGACACCCCGCACGCCACCGACTTCGCGCGCCAGGCCCACAAGGCAGGCAAGACCGTGATGCTGCACATGCCCATGGACCCGGCCACCGGGCCGTACGCCTGGCGTCCCGATCTCCCGCTGACCGAGCTCGAATCGAGACTCAACGCGGCGCTGTTGAAAGTGCCCTATGCGGCGGGGATCAACAACCACGAAGGCAGCCGCATGACCGCCGAGCCGGTGGCGATGAACTGGCTGGTGGGTGAACTGCAGCGGCGCCATCTGTTTCTGGTCGACAGCCGCACCAGTGCGAAAACCGTCGCCGCAGCCGAAGCGCAAAAGATCGGTTTGGCCAGTCTATCCCGGGACGTGTTTCTCGATGACGAGCGCACCGCAGAGGCCATCAGCGGCCAGCTGCAGAGCGCGGTCAAGCTGGCGCACAAGCAAGGTTCGGCGGTGATGATCGGCCATCCGTACCCGGTGACCATGGAGGTGCTGGAACGTGAGTTGCCCAAGCTCAAGGCCCAAGGCATCGACTGGATCGAACTACGCCATATGATCAGCATCCGTGGCAATCAGGCGATGGGTGGGCATGGGAAGAATGGGGTTTATCGGTAGATCTTCCGGCTTGCACGCCCCCCCTGTAGGAGCCGTCCGAGGTTACGAGGGCCGCGAATGCGGGCTGTCATCCGATAGAAATGTATGGAGCAAGCAGCCTTCTTCTGTGGGAGCGAATTCATTCGCGATTGGCCAGTACACCCGGCACATTTTTTTCAGCAGTCGCACCGCATCGCGAATGAATTCGCTCCCACAGGGATATATCGCACCCTGTTTACAGGTATTTACCCAAAATACTGTCCACCGTGCCTTCCTTGCGCAGCTGATCTAGCGCGGTCTGCAGCTTCTTTACCACCTCATCCGGCGTGTCTTTGTTCAGCGCCAGGAACAACTCGGCGCTGTTGAAGCGCAGCACGGTTTTCAATCCGGTCACGCCCTCTTGTCGCGCCAGGTAACGCCCGGCCGGGTCGCCCGTGGCCCAGAGGTCGATTTGCCCGTCGACCAGCTTCTTGGCGTTGTCCTTGTCGCTGAGGACCACAATCGGGTTCATTCCCTGACGCCCCAGCTCTTCGGCGATCGCATCGCCCTTGTAGGCGCCGATCTTGTACTGACGGGCTTCGTCCAGGGTATTCAACTGAATCGGGCTGTCGGCTTTGGCCAGCATGATCCAGTCATCCGGGCCAATGGGGCCGACCCACTTGAAGAGCTTTTCGCGCTCAGGCAGACGCGCCGTCACGAACACGCCGTAACCGGGCTTTTCCAGCGCAAGTTTGTAAATGCGGTCCCACGGAAAACGCAGCGTCATGTTGTAGCCGACGCCCGCACGCTTGAAGGTTTCGCGCACGATTTCGACGGCAATGCCCTGGATATTGCTCTCCTGAGCAAAATTTTTGCCGTCGATGGCCATGTTGTAGGGCGGGAAATTCTCGGTGAGCAACACCATCGAATACGCCGGCGCATCCTCTGCCCGGGCGGTTCCTGTCAGCAATGTGGCCACGCTGATCAGCGCAAGAAAAACACCTTTGAACATATCCCTGGCACCCGATCCTGACGTCGGCAAGAGAGTGCCGTTAACACAGGGCGTTGTCCAGTTCGGGAATGGGTGGAGTCGCTTTCAGGACAGAGGTGTCTCGAAGCGTCTGGGGCGGGGCGCTCAGCGGCTTGATCGCTCACTGACTGACACAATGTTGATCGTTCCCACGCTCTGCGTGGGAATGCAGGGCAGGACGCTCCGCGTCCCTGTGACGCAAGTCACTCCCACGCAGAGCGTGGGAGCGATTATCCACAGATGGAGTGTTCACATACGGGATCAGCGAACCACAATCCCTTGTTTGGCCATGAACGCCTTGGCTTCCGGCACGGTGTATTCGCCGAAGTGGAAAATACTCGCGGCCAGAACGGCACTTGCGTGGCCTTCGAGCACGCCGTCGGCCAGATGCTGCAGGTTCCCCACGCCACCCGACGCAATGACCGGGATACCCAGCGCATCACTGATCGCCCGGGTCACGCCCAGATCGAAGCCGTTCTTCATGCCGTCCTGATCCATGCTGGTCAGCAGAATCTCACCAGCGCCCAGGCCTTCCATCTTCATGGCCCACTGCACGGCATCCAGACCGGTTGGCTTGCGACCGCCGTGGGTGAAGATCTCCCAGCGCGGTTCTTCGCCCGGCCCGGACACCTTCTTGGCGTCGATTGCCACGACGATGCACTGCGAGCCGAAACGCGCAGCCGCCTCACCGACGAACTCGGGGTTGAACACCGCAGCGGTGTTGATCGACACCTTGTCGGCACCGGCATTGAGCAGGTTACGAATGTCCTGCACGGTCCGCACGCCGCCGCCCACGGTCAGCGGGATGAACACCTGACTGGCCATGCGCTCTACGGTGTGCAACGTGGTGTCACGACCATCGACACTGGCAGTGATGTCGAGAAACGTAATCTCGTCGGCACCCTGCTCGTCATAGCGACGGGCGATCTCCACAGGATCGCCGGCGTCACGAATGTTCTCGAACTTAACGCCCTTGACCACGCGACCGTTGTCGACATCGAGGCAGGGGATGATGCGTTTGGCGAGAGCCATGAGGGTGTTCTCCAAAAACTGAGGGGTATTAACCCATCATCAAACTTTGCTTTGAGACCGGATCTCTGTGGGAGCGAATTCATTCGCGATGCGGTGGCACTGCTGACAGATGCGTCGAATGTACCGGACTCTCGCGAATGAATTCGCTCCCACAGAATCAATACCCTCAGGCCTTGTATTGATCGCAGAAAGCCTGGGCTTCAGCGACGTCCAGTGTGCCTTCGTAGATCGCACGACCGGTGATTGCGCCGATGATGCCCGGCGCTTTCGCGTCCAGCAGCGCCTTGATGTCGCCCAGGTTGTGGATGCCGCCAGAGGCGATGACCGGGATCTTCGTCGCCGCCGCCAACGCAGCGGTGAACGGTACGTTGCAGCCCTGCATCATGCCGTCTTTGGCGATGTCGGTATAAACGATGGCCGAGACGCCGTCCGCTTCAAAACGCTTGGCCAGGTCGATCACCTGAACCGAGCTGACTTCAGCCCAGCCGTCGGTGGCGACGAAGCCGTCTTTGGCGTCCAGACCGACGATCACCTTGCCCGGAAACGCGCGGCAGGCTTCAGCGACGAATTCAGGCTCTTTGACCGCTTTGGTGCCGATGATCACGTAGCTCACGCCCGCCTTGACGTAATGCTCGATGGTTTCCAGCGAGCGAATACCGCCACCGATCTGGATCGGCAGGTTTGGATAACGCTTGGCGATGGCAGTGACCACGTCACCGTTGACCGGCTGGCCTTCGAACGCGCCGTTCAGATCGACCAGATGCAGACGACGGCAACCGCCTTCAACCCACTTGGCAGCCATGCTCACCGGATCGTCGGAGAACACTGTGGAATCTTCCATGCGACCCTGACGAAGGCGCACGCAGGCACCGTCTTTAAGGTCGATAGCGGGAATAATCAGCATCTGGAAACCTACTTAATCGGAAATTAGTTTTTCTCGAGCGCCCAAACGTCGCTTTCGATGCTTTCGAAGCGCTCTTTCAAATGCGCCTGCACATCGAAGATCGCCCGGTTGTAATAGTGCGGGGCAATTTCGCGAGTGAAAAATTCAAGGATTTCAGCCGCTTCGAACGAACCCAGGTCCAGTTCGAAGCGGTCTTCCATGAACCGCTTGATCGTGTGACACGCCTCGCTCTCCTGCTCAGGAGTGAGGGTCAGGATCGGCGGCTTGTTCTTCTTGCTCATTACCAGCGGCCGTCCCACGCAGCGAAGTTCTGCAGCAACTGCAGGCCATGGGTGTGGCTCTTCTCAGGGTGGAACTGCACCGCGAAACGCGAGCCGTCCGCCAATGCGGCAGCGAAGTCATGGCCGTAATGACCGCGACCGACGATCTGCCGAGGGTTCGGCGACTCGATGTAATAGCTGTGCACGAAGTAGAACCGCGCCTGGTCCGGAATGCTGTGCCACAGCGGGTGATCCACCGCCTGCGTCACTTCGTTCCAGCCCATGTGCGGGACTTTCAAGTGCTGGCCGTCTTCGTGGAGATCCTTGCCGAAAAACCTCACCTGACCGGAGAAGACACCGATGCAGTCGACGCCATCGTTCTCTTCACTGCGGTCCATCAGCGCCTGCATGCCGACGCAGATGCCAAGAAACGGACGGTCCTGGCTGACTTCACGCACCAGGGCATCAAAGCCCAGACGACGGATTTCAGCCATGCAGTCGCGGATCGCGCCCACACCGGGAAACACAACCCGGTCGGCTTCGCGAATCACGTCGGCGTCGCTGGTAATCAGCACACGGCCAGCGCCTACGTGCTCGAGGGCCTTGGCCACCGAGTGCAGGTTGCCCATGCCGTAGTCGATAACGGCAACCGTCTGCATTACAGCACGCCCTTGGTCGAAGGCATCTGGCCAGCCATGCGGTCGTCCAGCTCAACGGCCATGCGCAGCGCGCGGCCGAATGCCTTGAACACCGTTTCGATCTGGTGGTGAGTGTTGTGACCGCGCAGGTTGTCGATGTGCAGCGTGACGTTCGCGTGGTTCACGAAGCCCTGGAAGAACTCCTGGAACAGGTCCACATCGAAACCGCCTACGGTGGCGCGGGTGTACGGCACATGCATCTGCAGGCCAGGACGACCGGAGAAGTCGATGACCACGCGCGACAGCGCTTCATCCAGCGGGACATAGGCGTGGCCGTAGCGACGGATGCCTTTTTTGTCGCCAATGGCTTTGCTGAAGGCCTGACCGAGGGTGATACCGACGTCTTCCACCGTGTGGTGGTCGTCGATATGCAGGTCGCCTTTGCTTTCGATATCCAGATCGATCAACCCGTGACGGGCGATCTGGTCGAGCATGTGTTCAAGAAAAGGAACGCCGATATCGAATCGGGCCTTTCCGGTGCCATCCAGGTTGATCGAGGCTTTGATCTGGGTTTCCAGGGTGTCGCGCTCGACGAACGCCTTACGTTCGGCCATCACCAGCTCCGCAAAATCATTGGGCGAAAAGGCGGACATTATAGGCGTGTAGGATGGAAACAGAAACACGAAGGGAGATATCGCTGACGGGCTGAATTCGCCGCCGCGAGCGTTAGACATGTGCATACAAGCACATACGAGATGACGCCAAACCCTGTAGGAGCGCGCCTGCCCGCGATTACGGTGTGTCAGACAGCCAATCAATGCCAGACAAATTGCAATCGCGGGCAAGCGCGCTCCTACAGGTTCGATGTCGGCCCAATCAGGCCGACATCGAGAGCGGCTTAGTGGAACAACACCGCAGTCTTCTGCAGGGTGATCCACACGCCCCACGCCAGCGGGATGCCCACGGCCAGCCAGGCCAGGATCGCCAGCGGCTTGGTGCCTGCGTCCGCTTTCCACTCAAGGGAGGTGGTGTGGTCGGCGCCAGCGTCGTGACCGATGGCTTGTTCAGCCTTCAATTGCGCGTCGGTCATGAAGTACTTGTCGGCCACCGGGCGCACCAGCATGTTGCAGATGAAGCCCAGCACCAGCAGGCCGGCGAGGATGTACAGCGTGATGTCGTAAGCGTCGGCACGAGCAACGCCGTGGCTCAGCTGATATTCACGCAGGTAGTTCACCAGCACCGGACCCAGCACGCCAGCGGCAGCCCAAGCAGTCAGCAGACGACCGTGGATCGCACCAACCATTTGCGTACCGAACAGGTCAGCCAGGTACGCCGGAACGGTCGCGAAACCGCCGCCGTACATCGACAGCACGATACAGAACGCAGCAACGAACAGCGCAACGCTGCCCAGGTGGCTCAGGGTCGGCACCGATGCGTAGAGCAGGAAGCCCAGCGCAAAGAACACGAAGTACGTGGCTTTACGGCCGATGTAGTCCGAGAACGACGCCCAGAAGAAACGGCCGCCAATGTTGAACAGGCTCAGCAGACCGGTGAAGCCGGCTGCAATGGCGGCGATAGCGGCCAGTTGCGAAGCGTCCAGCTGACCAAACGCCTGATCGGTGCCCAGCAGCTTGCCGCCGAACACCTCCTGCAGCAGTGGCGAGGCCATTCCGAGGATGCCGATACCCGCCGAAACGTTCAGGCACAGCACCAGCCACACCAGACGGAATTGCGGGGTTTTCCACGCAACGCTCACGTGCACGTGGCGGTTGGTGATCATCGCGCTGTTGGTTTTCTTCGCAGGAGCGGTCCAGCCTTCAGGTTTCCAGCCGGTTGGCGGAACGCGGTACGCCAGGGCGCCACCGATCATGAAGACGAAGTAGATCGCAGCCATGGCGACGAAGCTTTGCCATACGCCCACGCTGTCAGGCGTTGCAAAGTGGCTCATCAACGCGGTCGCCAGTGGAGCACCGACCATCGCGCCACCGCCGAAGCCCATGATCGCCATGCCGGTCGCCATGCCGCGCTTGTCCGGGAACCACTTGATCAGGGTCGAAACAGGCGAGATGTAACCCAGGCCCAGACCGATACCGCCGATCACACCCGAACCAATCCACATCAGCCAGATCTGGTGGGTATAGACACCCAGCGCCGAGATCAGCAGACCGCCACACCAGCACAGGGCCGAGACGACACCGGCTTTACGTGGTCCGGCGTGTTCCAGCCAGCCGCCCCAGATGGCCGCCGAGCAACCCAGGAAAATGAAGAACAGGGTGTAGATCCAGCCGAGCATCGAGATCGGCCAGTCACAGCTGGACGAGAAGACTTGCTCGAAGAACCCCATGTCCGGTGCGCAGGCAACGGCGGTTTTGATCCCGATCGCCTTGGACAGCGGCAACCAGAACACCGAGAAGCCGTAAGCCATACCGATACAGAGGTGAATGGCCAGTGCGGCCGGTGGAACGAGCCAGCGGTTGAAACCGCGCTTGGCGATAATGCGCTCTTTGGACAAGAACGCAGGCTGAGCGATAGAGCCGCCCAGAGCAGTGCTTGTAGTCATCTAAGTTTTGCCCCTATTTATAGTTGTGTCCCGCAAGAACAACGGCATTGCTTCCGCCACCCCTCTTCATGCACGCAAGCATCGGGAGTTTTATCGGCAGAAAGCCTCATTACGTGACATTTCGACGCAGCATGACCCGCGAACGGCGAGAGATTACCATCTGATGCATGACAGGAAGCATTCTGCTACTACGATTTTTCTACCGTTTGTCACTGCATGAACTTCACTAAAGTGCATAAGGCCATCCAAAGCCCGTCGTCTGCGTGAGAACGCTATACTCGCGGGCTAAATTTTGAACGACTCGATTACAAGGACTCGCCCATGAAAGCGTTCGGCAAAATCCTGGGACTATTCATTCTCGGGCTGTTGCTGATCATCGTGGCTCTCGGCTTCGCCTTGACCCATCTGTTTGATCCCAACGATTACAAAGACGAGATTCGTAAACTGGTCCGCGACCGGGCACACGTCGAGCTGACGCTCAATGGCGACATCGGCTGGAGCCTGTTCCCCTGGCTGGGCCTTGAGCTGCACGACGCCAGTGTCGCCACGCTGACCGAGCCGTCAAAACCGTTTGCCGACCTGCAGATGCTGGGCCTCTCGGTCCGTGTCCTGCCCTTGCTGCGCAAAGAAGTGCAGATGAGCGACGTGCGGGTCGAAGGCCTCAACCTGATGCTGACCCGAGATGAAAACGGCCACGGCAACTGGGAAGACATCGGCAAGGTGCCTGCCGCTGCGGCCAATCCCGCGCAGCCCCCCGTCGCCCAGACCTCGCCGGATACCGCACCGGACGCAGCAGCCGCCAAGCCGGACAAGGCCTGGCAACCGCTCAAACTGGACATCGACAGCCTGACCGTGAACAACGCGCGCATTGACTTCAATGATGTGCAGAAAGCCCGGCAGTTCACCGCCGAGAGCATCCAACTGAGCACCGGCCCGGTCCACAACGCCACCGACATTCCGGTGAAGCTGACCGCCTTCCTGAGCACCAACCAGCCGGTGATCCGCACCAAGACAGAACTGACCGGCAAACTGCGGTTCGACCGCGCGCTCAAGCGGTATCAGTTCGATGACATGCGGTTCTCCGGCGAGGCGGCAGGCGATCCGCTGCAAGGCAAGACCCTGACGTTCTCCGCGCAAGGCCAGCTTCTGGCTGACCTGTCGGCCAACGTCGCCGAGTGGACCAACCTCAAGCTTTCCGCCAACCAGCTACGCGCCCTGGGCGAGCTGCACGTACGCGACCTGGACAAGGCGCCACAACTGAGCGGCGGCATTTCCATTGCCCAGTTCAACCTGCGTGAGTTCCTCGACAGCGTCGGCCAGACCGCGCCAACCTTGGGCGACAACAGCCTGACCCGACTGGAAATGGTCAGCCGCATCGCCGCAACGCAGAACAGTGTCTCGCTGGACGATCTGACGCTGCGACTCGATGACAGCACCTTCACCGGCCGAGTCGCCGTGGATGATTTCGCCAAGCAGTCCCTGCGCCTGAAACTGAAAGCCGACACGTTTGATGCGGACCGTTATCGTCCGCCACAGAGCGAACAGGCCAAGGCCGCAGGCGCTGCGCGCAAAACCGAAGTTCAGGGTAACGAAGCCGAGGCGATGGCCGCATCGGGCACCAGCCCGCTGCCGAATCAGCCCACCCAGGTCGCCTGGAGCGACACAAAGCTGTTGCCGCTGGAGCGCATGCGCAAGCTCGACGTCGACGCCGATCTGAATTTTGGCAAGCTGACCGTCGAGAAGCTGGCGATCCAGAACGCAGCGCTCAAGACCTCGGCGGCGGACGGCATCATTACGGTCGACAGCCTGCGCGGCGACCTCTACAACGGCAACTTCGAAGTCAAAGGCAATCTGGACGTGCGCCCGGAAGTTCCGCTGGCCAGCGTGCAGACCCACATCGCCAAGGTGCCGGTCGAGCGCTTCATCCAGAGCCAGGGCACCACGCCTCCGCTGCGCGGCCTGCTGAATCTGAACAGCGACGTCACCGCCAAGGGCAACAGCGAGAAAGCGCTGGTCGAAAGCCTCAATGGCACCGCCAGCTTTGCGCTCAACGACGGCGTGCTGGTCAACGCCAACCTAGAGCAACAGCTGTGCCGCGGCATTTCGGTGCTCAATCGCAAGACACTGAGTGGCGATCCACGCGGCAAGGACACGCCTTTCCAGCAGCTCAACGGCAATCTGACATTCCGTAACGGCGTGGCGAGCAACCCGGACCTCAAAGTCCGCACGCCGGGCCTCACGGTCAACGGCGACGGCGACATCGACTTGCGCGTGCTGGGCATGAATTACCGCGTCGGCGTGATCATCGAAGGCGACAAGAGCGACATGCCGGACCCGGCCTGCGAAGTGAACCCGCGCTTTGTCGGCATCGAATGGCCGATCCTCTGCCGTGGCCCGCTGGAGCTGGGCGCCAAGGCTTGCCGTCTGGATAACGAAGGGTTGGGCAAAGTGGCCGCAAAACTCGCCACCGATCGTATCGGCGACAAGATCGACGAAAAGCTGGGGGACAAGGTCAGTCCTGAGCTCAAGGACGCCATCAAGGGATTGTTCAAGCGCTAGCGGCTCTGCTGCCGATATCTCCCGGCAGCAACCAAAACCTGTAGGAGCTGCCGGAGGTTACGACGGTGGCGAACGCGGTGTGTCAGCCTCCTGATCGGGCACAGACATACTGCGTTCGCCAGCAAGCCGGCTCCTACAATCCCGAGACCCACTGGCCTCACCTTTTTCCTGAACACCGGAACCATGATGCAACCCGAGCAGTTTTCCTCCGCCGTCCTCGACTGGTACGACCGTCACGGCCGTCACGATCTTCCCTGGCAACACGACATCACGCCCTACCGCGTCTGGGTGTCGGAAATCATGCTGCAACAAACCCAGGTCAGCACCGTGCTGGGTTATTTCGACCGGTTCATGGAAGCGTTGCCCAGCGTTCAGGCCCTCGCCGAGGCGCCGGAAGACGAAGTCCTGCACCTGTGGACCGGCCTGGGTTACTACACCCGCGCCCGTAACCTGCAGAAGGCCGCGAAAATCGTCGTCGCCGAACACGGTGGCGAGTTTCCGCGCGACGTCGAAACGCTCACGGAGCTGCCCGGCATCGGTCTGTCCACCGCAGGCGCCATTGCCAGCATCAGCATGGGCATTCGCGCGCCGATCCTCGACGGCAACGTCAAACGCGTTCTGGCGCGTTTTACGGCGCAAGAGGGTTATCCGGGTGAGCCCAAGGTCGCGAAACAAATGTGGGCGACTGCAGAGCGCTTCACGCCTCACAGCCGGGTCAATCACTACACCCAGGCGATGATGGACCTGGGCGCCACGCTCTGCACGCGCAGCAAACCCAGTTGCCTGCTGTGTCCACTGGAACGGGGCTGCGAAGCCCACATGCTTGGCCAGGAAACGCGCTACCCGATCCCCAAGCCGCGCAAGACCGTCCCGCAAAAACGTACCTTGATGCCGATATTCGCCAACGATCAAGGCGAGATCCTGCTTTACCGTCGCCCCTCGACCGGTTTGTGGGGCGGGCTCTGGAGCCTGCCGGAACTGGACGCCTTCGATGACATGCAGCATCTGGCCGATCAGCATTCGCTGGAGATGGGCGAGCATCAGGCACTGCCTGGGCTGGTCCACACGTTCAGCCATTTTCAACTGACCATCGAACCCTGGCTGGTCCGGGTCGAGGAGTCCGGCCATCACGTGGCCGAGGACGACTGGCTCTGGTATAACCTCGCCACCCCGCCTCGCCTGGGCCTCGCTGCCCCGGTGAAGAAGCTGCTGCAAAACGCAGCCGACGTATTGAACGCAGGAGAGTCGTCATGACCCGAACCGTAATGTGCCGCAAGTACAAAGAAGAATTGCCCGGCCTGGACCGCCCACCGTACCCAGGCGCCAAAGGCGAAGACATCTACAACCACGTTTCCCAGAAGGCCTGGGCCGACTGGCAGAAACACCAGACGCTGCTGATCAACGAGCGCCGCCTGAACATGATGAACGCCGAAGACCGCAAGTTCCTGCAGGCCGAGATGGACAAGTACCTCTCGGGCGAGGAATACGCCAAGGCCGAAGGCTACGTTCCACCGGCCGAATAACCCTTTGCAGACGGTGTTAATCGTAAGCGGAGGAAATAATTCAAATTTTTTTAAACAACACGCTTGACGACCTCCTGAAAAACACGTCTAATGCGCCCCGTTGCCCAGATAGCTCAGTCGGTAGAGCAGGGGATTGAAAATCCCCGTGTCGGCGGTTCGATTCCGTCTCTGGGCACCAAAATACCGAAAAACCCCTGCATCGAAAGATTCAGGGGTTTTTTATTGGCTACGATTTTTCGGGACAATCACGCCCGGCTACCCTTGGTAAATTCCGGCGGCTGCGATTCAATAGCCCACCGCAAAATCACCCTCGCCTGCAAAAGGACCGACGCGCATGGCCTCCCCAGACAAACAGCAAAAACGCGCCCAGCGGGCCAAAGCGAAGGCCAAGCAGAACCGTTCCGGCAAGGGCAAGCCGAGCCCGGTGCATCCGGTGCTGAACCACCCTTCCGTGAATGAGCCGTTCGATGACGTTTTCCTCGACCTGAGCAAATTCGACTTCAACGACATCATGGAGAACGGCTTCGAGCCCGCCGACTACGACGATCTGTTCCAGGCAATGAAAGCTGCAGAATCGATCAGCCTGCTGGCGATGTGCGTCGTGTTCCTGCAATACCCGGTGCTGGAGCTGGTGATTGCCGAGGAAGAAGAAGACCCGGCCACTGATTTCCTGATGGCCTTGTTGATCGTTTACCGCGGCATCTTCCACGACGAAGAGGAAGAGGTGACTGTCGAATGGCTGGGCAGCGACGAATTCCAGGACGCCTACAACCTGGCGTCGGACATCCTTCAGCGCAAAAACGCTCGCGACGCCGGTCGCCGCTAACCCGCCAGTTTTAATTTGCATGACACCGGTCAAGACGGTAGCTTTGCGCCATTACGAGAATGCAAATCCTTCTCAATAAAGGCTTCCGTTTTGACAGATCTTCACTCCTCTTCGCCGGCCGCCTCGGCGGACGAATCGAACGCTTACTCCAAACCCCGAATTGTCCTGCATTGGCTGTCCGCTGCCGTCATCCTGTGGGCGACCTTCAGCGGCTTCGGCGTGGTGCTGCTCGATCAGAATCACCCGTTCCGGCAATGGGTCGAGTCGTTCAACCCGCAGTTGACCAGCCTCTTCATCCCGTTTTTTGCCTGGCGCCTGTGGCTGGCCCTGCGTGCCGAACCGCGCGCTTCACGCAAACCACAGGAAAGGCTGGCCCACACCGTCCACATGGGCATCTACGCCGCCGTGTCGGGCGTTCTCATCACAGGCGTTCTGATGATGACCCACCCGGTCACGCTTCTGGCGCTCATAACGCTGCCACAGCTCATTCACTCGAATATCGCGCTGCTGCAACTGCATGAACTGCATCACGTCCTCTGCGCGATTCTGGCGGGGCTGGTGACGCTGCATCTGGCGGCGGTGGTGATGCATCACATGAGGGGGAAGTCAGTGCTGGGAAGGATGATCAAGTAGCAAAAAAAACGGCCACCCTCATCACTGAGGGCGGCCGCCTTTATCTCGCCAGCAACGCCGGCTCAATCACTTATCAATTGAGCACAACCTTGCCCGCTTTTACCGCTTTGCGACGGCTCGATACGATCAAGCCGGCTGCGACGACGAGGAGGCTGAGCAGGCCGGTGGCGACGATTTCCATGCGGTGGCCTTCCTGGAACAGCATGATGGTCAGCACGGCGACGATGAACACGATCACTGCCCAGGTCAGACCCGGGAACAGCCACATGCGGAAGTCGATCGGCTCGCCAGCAGATTCACGCTTGCGGCGCATGCGCAGTTGGGAAACGGCGATCACCAGGTACACCAGCAGCGCAATGGCGCCGGAGCTGGCCAACAGGAAGTCGAACACAGCGGCCGGTGCAACGTAGTTGGCGAACACGGCGGCGAACGCGGCGCCGGTCGACAGCAATACAGCCCAGTAAGGCGTACCCGCTTTGCTGGTGCGCTGCGAAATGGCAGGCGCGTCGCCGCGTTTGCCGAGGGAGAACAGCATGCGCGAAGCGGTGTAGAGCGCCGAGTTCAGGCAGCTGGTCACTGCAACCAGTACGACCAGATCCACGATCAGTTTGGCGTTCGGAATGCCCATCATGTCGAGCACGGTCTGGTACGAACCGACTTCGGCCAGACGGCTGTCGTTCCAAGGCACCAGCGCGACCACCAGGAAAATCGACAGCAGATAGAACAGGCAGATCCGCCAGATCACCGAGTTGGTGGCCTTGGTGATTTGCTGGCCCGGATTCTTCGATTCCGCCGCCGCGATGGTGACGATCTCGGTGCCCATGAACGAGAACATGGTGGTCAGCATGGCGGCGAGCACGGCGCCCATGCCGTTCGGCAGGAAGCCCTGCGTGTCATACAGATGGCTGACGCCGCTGACCTGGCTGTTCGGCAGCAGGCCAAACACGGCCGCCACACCCAACACCACGAAACCAATAATCGCCAGGACCTTGATCAGCGCGAACCAGAACTCGAACTCGCCGTAGTTCTTGACGCTGAACAGGTTGGTCGCCGTGAGCAGCAGCGTGATGATCAGCGTAAACGCCCAGATCGCTATGTTCGGGAACCACGCATGAAGAATGGTGGCAGCGGCGTTGGCTTCCAGCGGAATCACCAGCACCCAGAACCACCAGTACAACCAACCGATGGTGAAGCCCGCCCAGTGACCGATCGCGCGGTCGGCGTAGGTCGAGAACGATCCGGTGTCCGGCGACGCAACGGCCATCTCGGCCAGCATGCGCATCACCAGCACCACCAGCGTACCGGCTGCGGCGTAGGCCAGCAGCACGGCTGGACCGGCTTCGGCGATGGCGTGACCGGAACCGACGAACAAACCGGCGCCGATAACACCTGCAATCGACAGCATGGTGATGTGCCGTGGTTTGAGCCCTTGATCGAGATTTGAAGCGTTTGCGGTACTGCTCATGAAAGCAACCTTTGAGGATTTTTTATACGGATCAGGACTGTTTGCGATCACTCGTAAAAAGATCACAACAGCACTGTTATTTATTTTTTACGCAAGAAGTACGCCAAAATATTTCAAAAACGACGTCGTGCGTGGATAGGCCCGTTGCAGAGGCATTCGGTAAGTCTCTGAAGGGAATAGCATTTCGCCATTCACGTAGGAATTGTTACCGAGCGCAACAGGATAGAGACGTTTACCTGCACCGAAAATACACAGAGGCGACCGATTAGCACCAAATAAGCGCACGAAAGTGACCTTTGATCGTAACAGTGGCCGAAATACCCTTCACGACGGCGTTTAAAGCTGGCACCATCGCGCCCTTTTTGCGCAAAGCCAGCTCAATGGCCGCGCGCGGCAGACACACCGACACATGAGGAGTCCACATGGCTGAGGCCACGCCCGCCCTGGAAATCCGCAACCTGCATAAACGTTACGGTCAGCTGGAGGTGCTCAAGGGCATCTCGCTGAGCGCGCGCGATGGCGACGTGATTTCGATTCTGGGCTCATCCGGCTCCGGCAAATCCACGCTGCTGCGCTGCATCAACCTGCTGGAAAATCCGCATCAGGGTCAGATCCTGGTCGCCGGTGAAGAACTCAGGCTCAAAGCCACCCGCAAGGGTGAACTGATCGCCGCCGACAACCGTCAGATCAATCGACTGCGCAGCGAGATCGGCTTCGTCTTTCAGAACTTCAACCTTTGGCCTCACATGAGCGTGCTCGATAACATCATCGAGGCGCCGCGTCGTGTGCTCGGTCAAAGCAAGGCCGAAGCCACTGAAATGGCTGAAGCCCTGCTGGCCAAGGTCGGAATCGCGGACAAACGCCACGTGTATCCGGCGCAACTGTCGGGCGGTCAGCAACAACGCGCCGCCATCGCGCGCACGCTGGCAATGCAGCCTAAAGTCATCCTGTTCGACGAACCCACTTCAGCGCTGGACCCGGAGATGGTGCAAGAAGTGCTAGGAGTGATTCGTGGTTTGGCCGAAGAAGGCCGGACCATGTTGATGGTGACCCACGAAATGAATTTCGCCCGGCAGGTATCCAGTGAAGTGGTTTTCCTGCATCAAGGGCTGGTAGAAGAACAAGGATCGCCGCAGCAGGTCTTCGATGACCCGCAATCGGCGCGCTGCAAACAATTCATGTCCAGCAATCGCTAACGGAGCAACATCGATGCAGACCCTGAAAACATTCCTGTTGGCCGCTGCCGCTACCCTGGCCGTCGTCACCAGTGCTTTTGCTGCCGACACCCTGAAAATGGGCATCGAAGGCGCCTACCCGCCGTTCAACAACAAGGACGCCAGCGGTCAGGTCGTGGGCTTCGACGTCGAAATCGGCAACGCCCTGTGCGCGAAGATGAAGGTCACCTGCGAAGTCGTGACCTCCGACTGGGACGGCATCATCCCGGCCCTGAACGCGCAGAAGTTCGACTTCCTGATCTCCTCGATGTCGATCACCGAAGAACGCAAGCAGGCCGTTGACTTCACCAACCCGTACTACTCGAACAAGCTGCAGTTCATCGCACCCAAAGCGACCAACCTGGGCGCGGACAACGAGTCCATCAAGCAAGCGCTGAACGGCAAGACCATCGGCGCACAGCGCGCGACCCTGTCCGGCACCTGGCTGGAAGACAACTGGGGCGATGCCGTCACCGTCAAGCTCTACGACTCGCAGGAAAACGCCTTTCTGGACCTCGCTTCCGGCCGTGTAGACGCGCTGCTGGGCGACAAATACGCGAGCTACGAGTGGCTGAAAAGCAAGGAAGGCCAGAGCTTTGAGTTCAAAGGCGAGCCATTGCCGGGTGACGACAAGATCGGCATCGCCGTGCGCAAAGACGATCCCCTGCGCGAGAAGCTGAACGAAGCGCTGAAGGAAATCATCGCCGACGGCACCTACAAGAAGATCAACGACAAGTACTTCCCGTTCAGCATCCTCTGATCTGCCCGACCGACGCCGCCGCGCTGTATCCCTAGCGCGGCGCTGCCCGTCCTCTGACCAAGCAAAGCCATGAACCTCGATCTACAAGGATTCGGCCCGGCCCTTGCGGCTGGCGTGCTGATGACGATCCAGCTCGCCCTGTCCGCCCTTTGCCTGGGCCTCGTCCTCGGACTGCTGGGCGCACTCGCCAAGACCTCGCCCAATCGCGCCCTGCAATGGATTGGCGTGACTTACTCGACCCTGGTGCGCGGCATCCCCGAATTGCTGTGGGTGCTGCTGATCTACTTCGGCACCATCAGCAGCATGCGCGCCATCGGCCATCTGTTCGGCATTCCCAACCTGTCGCTCAGCGCCTTCGCCGCGGGCGTCATCGCGCTGGGGCTGTGCTTCGGCGCGTACGCCACCGAAGTGCTTCGCGGCGCCATCCTGTCGATCCCAAAAGGTCATCGCGAAGCGGGATTGGCATTAGGCATGTCGCGCTCGCGGATCTTCATCAAGCTGGTCATGCCGCAGATGTGGAGGATCGCACTGCCAGGGCTCGGCAACCTGTTCATGATTCTGATGAAAGACACCGCGCTGGTGTCGGTCATCGGCCTTGAAGAAGTCATGCGCCACGCACAGATCGCCATCACCACCACCAAACAGCCGTTCACCTTTTATATGGTCGCGGCCTTCCTGTACCTGGGCATGACGGCGGTGTCGATGATCGGGCTGGCGTGGCTGGAGAAACGTGCATCGATCGGATTCGTGAGGAGCGCATCATGAGCTGGGAATTCGCCCTCAAATGGCTGCCCAAACTGCTGCAGGGCGCCACGCTGACGCTGGAGCTGGTCGCCATCGCCGTCGTTGCCGGCCTGATCTTAGCCATCCCGATGGGCATTGCGCGCGCGTCGCGTAACGTCTACGTACGCGCCCTGCCCTTCGCCTACATCTTCTTCTTTCGTGGCACGCCCTTGCTGGTGCAACTGTTCCTGGTCTATTACGGCCTGGCGCAATTCGAGGCCGTGACCCAAGGCCCGCTGTGGCCTTACCTGCGCGAGCCGTTCTTCTGCGCCGCCCTGATCATGACGCTGCACACCACGGCCTACATCGCCGAAATCCTGCGTGGCGCGATCCAGGCCGTTCCACCGGGCGAAATCGAAGCCGCCCGCGCCCTCGGCATGTCCAAAGGCAAGGCGCTGCTGTACATCATCCTGCCCCGCGCCGCCCGCATCGGCCTGCCCGCCTACAGCAACGAAGTCATCCTGATGCTCAAAGCCAGCGCCCTGGCGAGCACCGTCACCCTGCTCGACATCACCGGCATGGCCCGCACCATCAACGCCCGCACCTACATGCCCGAACAGAGCTTCTTCCTGGCGGGCCTGATCTACCTCGTGATGTCCTTCGTGCTGGTGCAAGGCTTCAAACTGCTGGAGCGTTACCTGCGAGTGGATGCGAGCCAGGGACGCTAAGCACCGCCCGACCTGACGCCATCCACCCTGTGGGAGCGAGCTTGCTCTGGGCCGCATCCGGACGAAGACTGACGCCCAGTCACCAAAGCCCGTAAGCTTCCCCAACATCCAAAAACCGCCGCCCAGCCAATGCCCATCCACCCCGCCGACCTACAATCCCGCTTCCACGCCCTCGACACCTTCCTGCTCGAGCATCAGGCCCTGTGGCGCCCAAAACCCTTCACCCATCGCCATCTGCCGTGGGAAACGCAACACCCAGAATTATCCACCTGGCTGCGCCAACGCTCTCTAGAAGAAGCAGAAGCCGCCCACAACCACCCCGAACAACTCGACGCCCCCCAACCGTTCGCAGCCATCGCCCAGCAATCCAAAGCCCTGAGCGACATCGACGCCCTGCCCCGCATCGACCTGGAACACGTGTCGTCACGCATGAGCGTCGACGTCCCCGGCCGCAAATGGCAACAGATCGAAGCCTTCGCCAGTAGCCTCAGCTTCAAACACACCCCGACACACTGGCTCGACTGGTGCGCCGGCAAAGGCCACCTCGGCCGCCGCCTCGCCCACCACGGCCAAGCCCTCACCTGCCTTGAATACGATGCAAAACTGGTCGAAGCAGGCGAACAGCTCAGCCACAAACTCGGCATCACCGCCCAGCACCTGCATCAAGACGTCATGGCCGCCGACGCCGACGCCCGATTAAACGCCACCCACACCCCGGTCGCCCTGCACGCCTGCGGCGACCTCCACGTGCGCCTCATGCGACTGGCCAGCGACGCCCACTGCCAAACAATGGCCATCGCCCCGTGCTGCTACAACCGCATCGCCAGCGGCCACTACCAGCCGTTATCGACAGAAGGCCTGGCATCGTCCCTTCATCTGTCCCTCGACGACCTCGGCCTCCCACTGAGCGAAACCGTCACCGCAGGCGCCCGCGTCCGTCGCCAACGCGACACCTCCATGGCCCGCCGCCTCGCCTTCGACCTGCTGCAACGCCAACTGCGCGGCATCGACGACTACCTGCCCACCCCATCGCTCCCCAGCGCCTGGCTCGACAAACCCTTCCCCGACTACTGCCGCGACCTCGCCGAACTCAAAGAACTGCCCGAACCCGGCACACAGGATTGGCCAGCGCTCGAAGCCGCCGGATGGCGACGACTCGCCGAAGTCCGCAACCTCGAACTCCTGCGCAACCTCTTCCGCCGCCCCCTTGAACTCTGGCTCATCCTCGACCGCGCCCTCTACCTGCAACATCGCAACTACCACGTCCGCATAGGCACCTTCTGCGACAGCCACATCACACCCCGCAACCTGCTCATCCTCGCCGAGCGAAAATGAACCACTTCGAGCGTACTGCCCTGTGGATAACTCTGTTGACTAAATTCCGCCGAACCTACAAACCACGCGCCTCGCAAACGATTTAACAAATTGTTCACTTTTTATACAGGTGTTAAATTTGCGACAAATCAGTAGCTTGCGAACCAATGAGAACCATTCCACAAAACCGCTATCTCTCGCCCTTTCGATGGACCCATTGTGAATAACGGTCCTAGGGTTCCGGCATAAGCACCGCAAAAAAAGTGAAATTAAGGCTTTACTCGACAAACCAAATCCCTATAATCAGCGCCCACAACGCCGGTATAGCTCAGTTGGTAGAGCAACTGACTTGTAATCAGTAGGTCCCGGGTTCGACTCCTGGTGCCGGCACCATAGATCTAGCGAAAAAGGCTCACCGAAAGGTGGGCCTTTTTTGTTTGTGTTGTCCCGTTCTGAATCCCAAAGTGCGATTAGCCTCCGGTGGCTCGCAAGATCACAGCGATGTGATGGATTCCTACTTCTACCAGAGTGCCCGCTGCGGCAACTCATATCCCTTTATAGCTGCCCTGCGGCAACCTATCTGCTTGGCCATTTCATTGCGCCAACCTTAGCCCGTCTCTTTCTCCCGGAAAGAGACGGGCGCTCCTACCGCTGCTGCAGGCCAACTCGTAAAAGGCTTTGCGGCATTTCCCCTCTCGACAATCGGCGTGACAAACACCGAAGTCACCAGCAACAGCGATGCAGATGATGGTGCCGCAGCCCAGGGAATGGACTGCACCTGACTGACAGTCAGGCATGCCCCGGTCATAGCATCACTGCCTTCACCCGACTCAGGTTCTCGCAGCATTGGTCTCGTCAGACAGCGCAGCCTCCACCCGCCCACGTCTTCGGAAGCGTTCAGGAGGCCAGATCATGAGATGCCCAATCTCCCGGTCGTAGCCGCCGGTCCCGCGTTAGTGGACAAACCTCACAGGTCGCAGGGGCCTTGATCCCTGATAACACTCAACATTCTTGGCGGAATGACGTGGGGAAAGCTTCAGAGATTTGGCTTCGACAGGAGTTCGATCATGGCATTGGTCGGTAGACGGGATGGGCGCAATTTTGGCTATGGACGGCAACTGAGTTATGCGGGGCCACAAGCGCTGAAAGATCTGTTTGGCGGTGTGCATTACGGGACGGTCAAAGCGCACAGTGATCGCTGGCAGGCGTTTGTTCGGTGGTGTCGGTCGGAGGATGGACCAGGATTTAACGATGCGCGGCAGATTGATCGGCAGGCCTTACTGGATTACGCAGGACACTTACGCCAGCAGGTTGCAAAAGGAGCTATCGGCATCGCGAACGCGCAAAACCGATTGTCCAGCCTGAACCGAACCATGGCCGCGCTTCGCGGTGATCAGTCCGTGAAAGTACCGAGCCCAAGCAAGGCGTTGGGAATGCAGCGGGCCAGTGTTCGTCGCTCAGTGCCGCAAGGCCAAGACCGCGAACAGGTGAATCGGATCATCGACGAGCTCTGCGAACAGAATCCCCGTGCCGCAGCCGTTATGCAGTCGGCACGCGCCACTCGCATGCGATTGCGCGAGGCGATTCTGGCCGACCTACCACGCCTCAAGCGCGAAGCCAAACATTACGGCAAGATCAATATCCAGGATGGAACCAAGGGTGGACGCTCGGGGGCATCTGCGCCTCGCTGGATTCAGGTAAATATTCAAATCCACGAAGCACTCAGCTATGCCGAGCAGGTCTCTCCCAACGGTAGTTGCAACCTGCTGGCACCGAACGAAAGCTACTTCGACTTCCAACGGAGAGTCGTGCGACCCGCCCGGGACTTCCTACATACGAACAACCTCAAACGCTTCCACGAACTACGCGCAGCTTACGCATGCGAACGCTATAAGCAGATCACCTTTCATCTAGCGCCTATCAACGGCGGCAGATGCAGCCACTTAGATCTGCAACTCGATCGAGAGGCACGCTCACAAATCAGTTATGAACTGGGGCATGGTCGAAGCGACGTGGTATCGGCCTACATTGGTGGTCGACAATCATCAGACCATTCGATATAGAGCTGTTCCTGGTGGGGATCCAGACAGGGTCGCATGCCACACGCCAGCGCCATCTACGCCAAGCAAAGACCATTCAAGCCGCGATCTCTGATCGCTGGTACCGAGACACTCCATGGACGTGGCAGCACAAGCATCTCACCTGGTTTCTAAATCAACAAACAGCCGGCTCCCATTAATATTACCTTCTAACCTCGAGGTTGATAGTTCGTCAACTCGGAAAAAAATGGCTCTTAAACAATACCCCCTGACAGAAAAATTATCGCATCAATGACCTTAATGGACATAACACAAAAAAACGCTAACTCAAACTACCAAGTAGGTATATTAAACAATCTGCCAGAACTTCCTTCGTCATGAAGCACGCGGGCTAGTTCATACTCCGAGAATACAACGCCATCTGGCACGTCGGAGTCGATCGTAGTCAAAATATATTGAATCCCAGAGAGACTCGATGCTGTTCGGACGTACTCAATAAACTCAATTTTCTTTCTATCATCAAGTGTCTCCAACCCACCGTCATGATATAAGAACCGCACAAATTCCATTTTTGAATACGCCATTGCGACAGCGATATCAAAGCCTATACACAGCATTTTTTTGTAGCTATGCCCATCACTCTCTCCAGTTATTCGTCCTAGACCATTTAAAAGACCGGCCGAATATTCCAAATTTCCTTCAGCATTTTGCTCAGTTATTAATACTCCGTCTTTATTTAATACTTCCGTTACAAAATTCGCAAAATGCTCTTTGATCCCTTTATAGATTCCATCATTCGACCGGATGACCGAATCGCGATTCATCCTAATCTTCTCTACAATCTCATCTTTTTCTCGAATCAGCTTTCTACAATCAGCCTCCATGCTTTTCACAGAAGAGTTCACTTCCAACCTTCGATTCAGCTCATAAATGTAGGACTTCTGTTCAGAAAGAAGATCTGACACTTCTTGATATTTTAAAAATACATCTTGCGAGCGTAGATACCCCAATTTCTTTGAGCGCTCTTCACTAAGCTCAGAAATAGAGCTAGCTATTTCAACAAGTTCGCTTTCCAGTTCCCCTATTTGCTGAAAAACAAACCCTTGACGCTCAATAGTTATCTTACGATTAAACTCTACCAACTCCCCAAATGTTCGCTTAAGCTGACCATCAAATATAACACCTGACTCCTCGAAAAGCTGAGACAAACCATCCAACTCGATTTTAACATCGCTCGACGCCAAAGACTTATTGAGCTTCTTTAACCGTGCAGAAAGATAGTATCTTAAATTATTAAGATCACTTATCTGTGAATTTATACCCTCCGCGAGCTCTTCAATATAAAGCACATCAGTGCTATCAAAATTAAAATTCTCTAACTGCCATTCCAAATCAGAAACTTGATTTTTTTTCACGTCGAGCAGGTTCAATATCGTTTCTTCTTGATCGCCTGCAGTCACGCCTATAGCGGATTTCAGCTTGGCGATTTCCTCCCGCAGAGCATCAACCTCGCTCTTTAGCAAGTAATTTTTCTTCAACGAATGCGAGTCAAATCCCAGAAGGTGTCCAACATATGGTTTCCAGTAGACATGTTGCCCTCTATGCTTATCCAATTGAAAAACATCCGTGTAATCATCCTGACCTCTTAGACAGTAAGCGATAGCATCACGATAACTCCACGGATCAATAACCAAGAGATTAAGGTAGGAGTCAAGAACAAGGCGTGCTTTGTCGATTGCAAGGTCGTTATAATCCCAGAGCGCATCTTCTAAACCTCGAAAGCATTGTTTAGCTTTTGAGTGTTTCCTTAAAAAAATCCGAGTGTTTTTTGATACTCCGCGCCTTACAGTTAAAAACTCACCGGAGTTCAGCTTAAGCTCAATGTAAAATTCATATTTTTCAAAAACAGAAAAAAATTCAAACAAAAAGAAAGTCTTGTGCCGCCCTTTCAACAAACAAAAATCAATAAGTTCTGCCAGTTTGCTTTTCCCTAAATTATGGGCATCTGTCGATTTCAAGGCCTTATTAAAAACCCTACCAAGTATGACATTAAAACCATCATGGAAATCAACAGTAGAAAATTCGCTTTCGAAATTTGAATATATCCTAGAAATTTTCATGGTCCGACATACTCGATAAGATCATTCTTACGGTGGTAATCAACCAACCCCAAAAGAAAAAGCAACTGCAAGCTCGGCTTAAATAAAATATTTGCCCTAGCATCGTAAGAATTAAGCTTTTCTAGCAAATCAGAATAGCTTTCAAATTTAGACTTCTTAATGGAGCCCAATAAAAAACCAGACACTGCCAGGACAGTGAGATCGGGATGTGAGTTCTTATTAGGCATTAGCAACATCATCATCTCCAATGTCGCAATGATAATACATATAATACATCATAGATCTGGTTAACTGCTTGTTCCCTTTTAGTTCAACATCCCGTTCCAACAGCAGTTCGATCAACTTCTCTAGCACTACATCAAAACTCTGACCAGGGATTCGAAGAGCAATAATTTTCGCAGCCAGTTCTTCAGATACGCCTAAGTATAGCCTCTGCAAATCATCGTTTTCAGGCATCGCGAGGAAGTCCTGGATGAGATACATGTCTTCAATTTTTCTTTTTATGAGCTTAGAATACTGATCAGAAAGACTATTTATCTCATTCTTTCTTTCAAAATCAGTTCTAAATATTCGGGTAGATATGTCGCGTTTAGTTATACCTCCTAAGCCATTACTAAGCCCTACTATAATGCTAGCTAGGTCATCTGGCTCTATGTTCAAAGGCATCTCGAATGGGTTTAAACCGACAGCAGTTGGAATGTCGGGGTAGAATTTCAAATAATTTTCAAAACTCTCGATACCAACCAGTCCAATATTCTGTTTGTCGAGGCCAGTCTCAAAAGAGATAAAGTTCTTGATGGCCTCATTCGCATTGCCTGGAAGCTTTCTATTTGAAAAAAGCAAATAATTACTTAAACCATCGTTATCGATCAGTCCCTTAATCTTTAGAATCTCACCATTGACAGCCGACGAGGCGACTCCAAAGAAGTCCGGGTCTGAAAATTTCTTGTTGTATGCTAGCGTATGTTTTGCTTGAATCACAGTTAAACCACTCCACGGCTTTGATCTGCTTGGAAACAATTCTGCTTCTCCGTGAAAACGGGAATCGCGCCCGCCATCTGGCCCATCAGAAAATGTTTCAGTGCCCAAACCTAACAGCCGATAACAAACGTGAATTACGAGAGTCTCAAATTGCGTCGGGGATAGTTCACTATACTGATATTTCATACCTGCATCCTTCCCAGATATTTTTATTTCATGGATTACATAGAATATGAGGCTGAACACCATATTCCTTACAAGCACCAATGAAAGTATTGATCAGCCAGATCAACTGAATATAATGCGGCCGACACGTCCCCGTTTGCGCTAACTCATTAAATTGAGTTTCCAACACACTCTTTTTTAAAAATGGTGTTGCCAGCACTATTTTTCTCACTGAGTTTTGATTGGATGTAATTGCGTTTAATGCGTTTTCAATATCTGTCCAATTTTTTCCGCCTCTGACTCTAGTGATTTGAGTGTTTTCGTAGAAACCTGTCCAATCACGATCATGTTTTTCTCTAAATTCAATGGTATCAGCGAATGTGCGTCCAATATTTTTTAGGCCTTGAGCAACCACTTCATGAAAGCTACTTGCACCGTAACTTTCACCTTTAACAAATTTTGAATGTATGAACGATATCGCCGGAGGATTAGCATTGGGCTCAAAGAAAATGTGGTCAGCCCATTCGTCATTCATATCGTCACATACAGTGACACCATCAGGCAGGCATACTAAATCTTCAACCTTCCGAAACAACGATAACTCGGGAAATTTATCTATACCTGGTGGATACCTTCTATCTTCATTCTTTTCCTTTTCACTACGAATTCCAGAAAAATCGTAATTAGAATTAAATATAGATAAAATCGCAGGCAAATTATTTAATAATTTCTTATCTTCGAAACAGTCTCTTCCGAAGTAGGCATACCTAGGAGTATTAAACATGATCGAAAACGGCTTATGGGTGTTGATATATTTCGTCAATGATATGCACTGTTCATTTTCAATATACAGCAAAATATTATCTGTGATTTTTGATTTGAATGAAGCCACCCGCTTTTGCAAAGTTACAGCGCCTGAAACTTCTTTCCCTTTAAAAACCATTGTCCCTCCCGCCACAACCTTAGCCGGCGTCTTGAAACAATCGAATAGACGCTTCATTTGAAGCGGGGACATCGCCTCCTCAACTCCACCGCGTAAAACCTTTATTTCCGATGCGGAGTTTCCGGATCTGATTATCTCATCTAATTCGTCAAGATTAATAAACAATGCGATAGGCTCGAAACCTTTTTGGACAATTTCCTCAAGCGTAATAGGTGAGGCAAAGCCATTAATGAACTCGCTTTTATTTGCAAGATTTTTAATTTCCTGCACCGTGGCCATAGCCCACCTCACGACTTCATTTAAATTAGATCGTTTATCTCTAAGGGTTACTCTAGACGCGTTAGGTGTCAAAGTAATCGTATCGCCTTGCACCTTTATTCTAAAACTTTGTGGTATAGAACGGCTTGATGAGTTCGACGAAAGTATTCCATTTAGCCGTCGGGCTTCATACGCTCGGCTTCTAATGACAGCATCCGAAATCGCCATATTACTCATTGTAACTTTTTCATACTCCGGGTCGTTTCGCCCTTGAAAATTCGTAAATTTCTCATACTCGAATTCATCTAAGAACTCGGAAAACTTTTTCTCCAGCGAGGAAACATGCTTCTTTATTATAGCTACAGCTGAATCGTACTCTATGATTAATGCAAACGCGTACTTCTCCTCACGGATATCGGTTTGATCCAAGAATGAGGGTTCACTAACAATTTTATAGGCAACTGCAGAACACAAAATAACTTCTTGATTAACAACCAGCCTTTCCTTGATAATTCTTATTAAGAACCCACCAATTTTCTCAGAAGAGATATCTTTAAATACTTCAGATATTTTCTTTTTGGTTATTTTTTTCTTAATTTTATAGAACTGTGCGCTTTTCCCAAGATAAACATTCGTGAAATCCATCTGCATACTTCCTTGTTAGTCGCAAAGGCTCGATCATACCAAATGGCCTTGCGCCAGCCTAGAAATCTCGAGCAAAAATAAGACAACGCTTTCAGCGCGAATCTGGAAGGCTGAAATTAAGTTAATTTAGAAGCGCTATCCGGGCATTAAGGTTGTTAATTATCCTATAGGAGCAACCCCGATCCGACTCCACTGAAGGCCATAACTAGCTGTTTTATTTATAGTTACTGGTCGGGGTACGCCAAATTTTCCATCGACATCTAAACCCGCAGCACTCCTGGGCTCGCCTAAAGCTACCGTTCGTCTGGTGCCGCACCATGAAGCTATCGAAAAAGGCTCGCCCAAACGTTGGCTTTCGTTGTTGACGCGGTGAGGCTTCTTTCGCCGCAATCGCATTCATCTGTGCGCCCCCTATCTCCGCTACACCAGCAAAGTTAGACACAGATCACCAATTCCATAATCGCTTCTGGGCGCAACTGGTTGATGTAACCTTCCCAGCGACATCAAACGTCAGCGAATCCGATCTAGACGCTCAACCAAACATCCCACGCTGCCAATACGCCTCACCCACGATAGCAATCGGCGCCCCCGCCTCTCGCAACTCCACGGCCTTCATGATCTTGGTGCCATAGGTGCTGTGTCGCCACTGCTCGTTGCCGATGCTCCCGACCACCAGATAGTGGACCTTTTTGCTCACCCCACCGCCGATCAAGCCGCCTCTCTCCTCGATCAACGCCTGACAATTCTTTCGCGGCCCGTAGGCCATGACGCCGGTGAACACAAACACTCGGTCTGCCCATATCAATTCAGGCTCAGGGGTATTGAAGGGTAAGTCGTTCGGGGCGACGGCGCTGCGCTGGGAAGGGGCTGGCTGACTGATCGGCAATCCGGCGAAGCCATGCAACAGATTGAGCAGTTCATGCGACTCGTCTTCATCCAGCACGTTGTCCTGCAGCATGCAGGCAAGTCGGGAATAAAGAAGGTTGATCACGGGGTCGTCGAGATGCGCGACCTGGCTCTCAAGCCACTGCTTCAGAAAAATCGCCTCGGTGGTGTTGACCACTCCATCCGCAATGAGTCCAGCAGCAATGCCTACCAAGGCGTCGGCAGAACGGCGGTCGATGCGGGCGGCATGAAAAAATCGACTGTTGGTGAATTCGTTGTGCAAGTCCATGCAGAAGCTTCCTTTTGAAGACGTAACGAAGTGCGTCAAGGTTTAGCTCGTTATGGCGGAACGGGCAAGTCACGCTGAACGCACGCTAGCCCTTAGTGGCCTCCGCCAACGCTCGACGCAGTCTGTCGTTGTCCACTGCGAGCAGCACCATAACGGAAACCGTGAGCACATCCATCGCGGCCCGCCCGAGGAAATGCCAGAAGCACCACGCCGTCAGCGATAGCACTCCGGCGGTCACGAGAAACAGCAGCGGCCTTTTCATCCCGTCTCCAGTCTGGTTTGACGTATTTCTGATTAGAGACCCCGCGCCTCTTAACGGGAGAAGCTTGAAGCGTTCATCTGTTACCAAATACAGGAAATCTCCTAGGGCCGCGTAAGGTAATTCCAAACCAAGCGCAGCTCCTTTCTGACAATTGGTCCTGCTGGGCCTTGTGCACTTATTCACCTCCTACATCCCCCAACTAGACACATTCCCCCACAAAACAAACCAGATCCTGTAGGACGCTTCTGAATTTAATCGCTATCCTCCTCGACCACTTGTAGACGCCTGACACCGCGACTACCTTCCCGCCTGTCGTTGTATTCAGCGACCGGGTTTAGTCGCCCGAATATGTCAGGCACGTAACGCCCTCTTCGCACTTGCCGCTGTCGTCGATATCGGCTCGTGTGTTTATGGTGGCTGTACGTGGGGCACACTCGTGTGCGCCGGATGCCTGACGTTCCGGTCGACTAACCCGCGTATGGCCGCCACCCTTTCGTTTAGTCGCGGTGTGTGGCGGTTTCACCACGTCAGGAGCGCCATCATGATCAGATCCACCCCACACCCACCCGAAATCCCCGTCACCAAAGCCACGCCCTTCAGCGTCAATCTCGGCAACCTGAGTCTCTTCCGCGTCCAGCCTGAAGTCCGGGTCGATGATGCGCTCGCGCTCGCTTCCGAATACCTGTCCTGCGCAGCAGCCACTGCTTATGAAGCCGCTGATAACAGCTCGGCAGAGTTCCGGCCATTGGCCAGGGCGGTGGTGCATCAGATTGAGGCGGCGAGGGCCTTGGTGGAGGCGTCGATTGCTGGCTTGTCGAATGGCGCGGACGTTACGCCTTAGCTGCAAAGTTGAGCCGTCGTTCATCAGGCGGCTTTGAAGCATCGATCACGTCCCCTCTATCTTTCGGACCTTTGCGGCAGATCCCTTGAGCGTGCGCCGAACCCGCGCGTCCCGTTGCTTACGTCAACTCGTCATACAGGCTCGCCCCTAGGGCACTTGCCAATCTCCGCGATCGGCATCGAAGTCATCACGTTGCTACCACCCCTAAACCGCCTGGCTTTTCTCAATTCAGATTTTTCGATTCATCATCCCCTTGCCCGCTCGGAGAGTGGCTAAAAGCCACGAAACCAGCGGTCCTCGCTCGCGCTCAGCTTCTAAAAACAGGCTGACTGAATAACAGGCTGTCAAATTGCCAGCATCAAAACCTTGACACTGCTGAGACGAAACACTTAAAAAGTCGATACATGTGAACTCAAGTGAGACACGGATGTCGCTCTACCTTTTGCCTGTTCCGTCCTTTCGTCAGGTCGTGATGGGAGTCTTCTTTGTTGCGATCACCCTGCTCGACCCGTTCGGTTTGTCCAGTTCAAGCGACGCGGCGTCTGAGCGTTGGCTGAACCGTATGTTCGCCAGTGGTTATGGGCATCTCGGTCAGCAGCAGATTGCGGTGGTGTTGATCGATGACGCCTATTTGCAGCGCAACGGGACGTTCTGGCCAATGCCGTATGACGAGCAGAGCAAGCTGTTCAAGAATCTGTTGGGCTTCAAGCCGAAGGCTGTGTTCGCTGACCTTTTGTATAGCCACGATCATGCGGACGGTCAGGCCGGGAAAGACAGTCAGTTGCTGGCGAATGTTTTCGAGCGTTATCAGAGACGAAGCATCCCGCTCTTCCTCGCCAACAGCGGCGTCGCGCAAAAAGAGGCGGGACACGTCAACGCCCTTGAGTCGCTGAGCAGTGTCAGCAGCCCGGCGTTGGTGCAATGGAGCGGTTTCGATGAGCGTTATCCGTTGGCGGTCAGCACGTCGATGGGAAATCTCGAAACGCCTGCGCTGGCCCTTTATCGTGAGTATTGTCGCGATCGGTTGTGTGCCGACATTCCGGCTGACACCGCAAGTGCCGTGACTGCGCCGCCGATGGCGGTGCAATGGGGGCTGAACATGCCGCCCGAACAGTCCAGTGTGGCCAGAGCCGACGACTGTCGGGCCATCGGCAGCCTTGCCGAGGAGTTCTGGAAGCAGCTTATGCATGCCGTGTTCTGGAAGCTGGACGACAGCGACGACAAGCCCGTGTGCCGCTACGCGCTGACCCTCACGGCCACTGACCTTGAAGTGACGGACGAACAGGACCGCGAGTTGATCGGCAGGCTGATCGCCAATCGCCTCGTGTTGGTGGGCGCCGATATCACCTCTGCCAGCGACCTTACCGAATCCCCAGTCAACGGGCTGGTGCCGGGCGTGTTTCTGCATGCGATGGCGCTGGATAACCTGATCACCCAAGGCATGAAGTACGACCGCGATCCTGAGAGCGTGAGGGGCACCAACTTCAATTGGCTGGACGTCCTGAGCATCGTTCTGGTCGGGGTCATCGCCCTCATCAGGTGCCTGCACCAGCGTGCGTCCGAGGATTTCAAGGCGTGCGACCGGCTCACCCGCGTCCGTGTCGGCCTGTTGTCACCTTTGGCTTCCTGGATCGTTGTCCTGGGGTTTCTATGGCTGCTTAGCCAAGTGCTCAATGCCACGCATATCACGCCGGTCAACGTCCTCGGTGTGCTGCTGATTTCTCTCGTTCTGGTCGCCGATGCCTTCAGCTCGCTGCCAAAAATCTTTGCGCCTTTCACCCGACAAAAAGGAATTTAAATGTTCAAGCGGACTGTGTTTGTCATCGGCTTGTTGTCCAGCCAGGTGTGTGTTGCAGCTGCCAATACGGTAGAAGCCTTTCTGGCGGATCCTGTGTCAGTGCTCGACGAGCAGGGCAAGGTTCTGCGTGAGATACCGCGCAAAGACGCCCCGACCCGGCCTCTGCCGGTGCTGCAATACAACGAAGGCGCGGAACTGGTGCAAGTTGATCTCAACGGTCAGAAGGTCTGGCTGGACCCGGTCGATCTGCGCATCAAACCACCCTTGAAGATCGTCACGATGCCCTGCGAAAAGCTGAACGGCAGCGAGAAGGGCGCGGAAAAGAACCACTCGACGATGGGCTTCGGTGAAGGCTGCAATAAATAAGGAGCAACACGTGAAAGGATCTCTTCTGGCCCTGGCTGTATTGACCGGCACCACGCTGACGGGCTGCACCACGTTCAAGGGCGCCGATGATGCGCTGATGAACTTGGTAGGGCCGTCTACCCAGTCCCGATTTACTGGCCAGTACATCGCGAATGAGGACGTGCGCTCCTACTACAAACTCGACCCACAGCGTCAGAGTTTGCAGCGCCTGAGCTATGACGGTCACACCATCCCCGCCGACGAAGCGCGGCAGGAAAACATTGCGGACATCCCGATGTTGCAGACCTATTTGCAAAGCATCGTGGTGAAGCTCTCCAAAGGCTGGCCCGGAGAGTTGCCGACGCTGAAGGTGCAGATTACCGACAGCTACAGTTTCGGGCCGTCGGCTGATCCTTACGGCAATGTATTGGTGCCGCTGGGCATGCTGGAGAACGTGGAAAGCGAAGATGAAATTGCCGCCATGCTGGGCCATGAGATGAGCCATGTGTTGTTGCATCATCACGACCGCACCGCCGCCTTCCAGCAACAGAAAAAGATGATGACCTCGCTCGCGTCGATGGTCATTTTCGGTAAAACCGTGGCCGACACGGGCGTTGACCGCAGCTCCGGAAAAACGAAGTTCATCAGCAAGGACCCGTTGGGTACGCAGCAGACCATCGGCAAAACCGTGCTTTATACGGCGATGTTCAATGCGTTTTCAGACAACGTGTGGAGCACCGCGTGGGGCCGTACGCAGGAGGATCAGGCCGATCTTCTGGGCACCGACCTGATGATTCGCGCAGGCTACGCGCCGCGTGCGGCCAGTAACAGCCTGCAGCGTCTGGATGATTTCCAGGGCAAACAGAAACCGTTGCTGACCAGCTTTCTCAACGAGCGCAAGGACGCAATCCAGCAGTCAGCCAAGCAAATGGACATCAACGGTATGACCAAAGAGGTGGACGTCTTCCTCAAACAAGGCGTTGAGACGAGCCTCAAGGCAACCGCTGAATACTTCAACCGCTCGCACATGTCTGCGCTGGATCGTGATGAAGAGCTCCGACAGTACGTTCAACGCGAATATCGCCAGAGCCGGCGCGCGCGGGTTGACGCAAGCAGTTGGCAAAAAATGCGCACCGCCGCTCCAGTGGTCGCGGCGCTGCAAGGTTACAAAGACGCCCACTCCGCCTCCGCCGCGCTGGCCCAGAACCAGCCCGCCGAAGCTGAGATCTTCATCAAGCGCGCGCTTTCTTCACCTGTAAAAGACCAGCCGGGTATTCGTCGCTCTGCGTTCAGCGTTCACCTGGCCAGAGGTCAGCGTAAAGAGGCGTTGAATGACCTTGAGGCCATCAGGGACTGGAGCCTTGCGGGCCAGCCTGTTTACGACTTGAAGATCGCTTATCACTTGAAGAACAACGATCCAAAAGCCGCACTGTCGTTGATCAGCCTGGCGGAAACCAACCTGGGCTCCGAAGAGCTGTTCATCACCGAGAAACTGGTGGCTCACCAGCAGTTGAAGGACGACACCCAGGTCAAAGAGATATTCAGCAAGTGCCAGCAGTACGCAAGCCGCAAGGACAGCTGCAAGAAGCTTGCGCCTACGGCACGCGCTTAGCCGACTGAATCAAGGGCACAGAGGCAACTGGCACGTGGGTCTCCATTCCTCCGAATTGTTTCGGGGGACATAGAGACCCTTTCGGGCAGTTCGGCCTGTTACTCGCTCTTATCCAACGTCCGCAACTTCTGCGGCAAGCCCCACATCAACAGTCCCGCTGCAATCACGCTCGTCACGCCAATCACATACAGCGCGGGTGTGGTGCTGCCGGTGATGTCTTTGATGTGCCCGACCATCACCGGGCTGACAATGCCGCCGAACTGGCCGAGGGTGTTGATCAGGGCGATGCCGCCTGCGGCGCCTGCGCCAGCACCGGCGAGGAGTTTGGGTGGCAGGGTCCAGAAGGCGGGGATGGAGGCGACGATGCCGCCGCCGAGCATGGCCAGAGAGACGATGAGCATGCTGGTGTGTTGGGCAAAGATGCCGGCGCTGAAGAAGCCGATGGCGCCCAGCACGACGAGGCCGCAGACGAATTTGCGGCGTTCGCCGCTGGCGTCGGAGAGGCGACCGACGACGACCATGCTGATGGCGCCGCAGATGTACGGGATGGCGGTGAGCAGGCCGATGATGACCGGGCTTTCGACGCCTGCGCTGCGGATCAGTTGCGGCGCCCAGAAGTTGAGGCCGTAGGACGCGACCTGAATCAGGAAGTAGATCAGGCCGAGCATCAGGAAGCCGGGCATTTTGAGAGCAGTGAGCAGCGAGCCGCCGTGTTTGTTCGGCTCGTGCTGGGCGATGCGGCTGGACAGGTAGGTCTTCTCGTCATCGGTCAGCCAGTGAGCATCGGCGACGCGGTCCTTGAGCAGCTTGAGAACGGCAAAGCCCAGTGCAATGCAGGGCAAGCCGCCGAGCAGGAACAGCCAGTGCCAGCCGCGCATTTGCATCACGCCGTCCATGCCGCCGAGCACCAGACCTGAGATCGGGGCGCCGAGCAGACCGGCGAAGGCCGAGGCCAGGAACAGCGTGGAGGTGATGCGGCCGCGGTAGGTCTGCGGGAACCAGAGCGTCAGATAGAACAACACGCCCGGTGCGAAACCGGCTTCCATGGCGCCGATGATGAAGCGCAGCACGTAGAACTGCCATTCGGCGTTGACGAAGACCATGAGGGCGGTAGCGATGCCCCAGGAAATCATGATGCGGGCGATCCAGCGGCGGGCGCCGACCTTGTACAGCATGATGTTGCTCGGCACTTCGAACAGCACGTAACCGATCACGAACAGGCTCGCGCCCAGACCGTACGCGGTGTCGCTCAGGCTCAGGTCGGTTTGCAGCTGGAACTTGGCGAAGCTGATGTTGATGCGGTCAAAGAACGCGAACAGGTAGCAGACCATGATCAGCGGCATCAGGCGCCACGCGACTTTGCGGATCAGCGCTTTTTCAGCGCTTACAACCTCGGCGAGGCTGCTGTTCGGGGTCAGAACAGAGATTGTCATTGCGGTCACTCCAGTGGGACTTCCCTGGGGGAGCCCTATTGTTTTTGTTGTCTGGACGAACATCCGGCAGCGGCGTGTTCGTGCGGGGTTGTGGGTCGTCGCCTGGTTGCGATGGCGTGGTGTCAGTCAATCAATCAGCCACTGACAGAACGCTTCGCGAGCAAGCTCGCTCCCACAGGGTTTGCGGCGTATCGGGGTTCAGGTCGGCAGGTTCTCCGGCGCGGGATGCAGGTCGCAGTTGCGTCCGGCCTTGGCGACTTGTCCCGGCATGTCATGGCCGAGCAACGCGGGCAGACGACGGGACATCGTGAGCAGGTGCGGCAGGTCGATGCCGGTGTCGATGCCCGTTTCTTCGCACAGGTTCACCAGGTCTTCGGTGCAGATGTTGCCCGATGCACCCGGTGCGAACGGGCATCCGCCCAAGCCACCCAGCGACGCATCGAAACGCCGCGCGCCCGCTTCGTAGGCCGCCAGCACATTGCTCAGGCCCAGGCCACGGGTGTTGTGAAAGTGCAGGGTCAAGGCCGATGCGGGGATGCGGGTCAGCACGCGCTGTACAAGTCGATGCACTTGGCGCGGGTTGGCCATGCCGGTGGTGTCGGCAAGGGAAATGCCCTGCATGCCCAGCTCCAGGTACGCGTCGACGATCTGCAGTACTCGGTCTTCATCGATCTTGCCTTCGAACGGGCAGCCGAACGTCGTGGCGATGGAGCCGTTGAGGGAAACCGGGCTGCCAGCGGCGAAGGCCACCACATCGGCAAACGCGATGAGTGACTGCTCGCAGCGCATGCGCATGTTCGCCAGGTTGTGGGTCTGGCTGGCGGACATCACCAGATTCAGCTCATCGGCACCAGCGTCTATCGCGCGTTGCGCGCCGCGCAGGTTGGGGATCAGGGCGACGTAGATCACGCCCGGATGGCGCTGAATGCCACGGAACACCTCATCGCCATCGCGTAGCGCCGGAATGGCCTTGGGAGAGACAAAAGAGCCGGCTTCGATACGGCTGAAACCGGCGAGAGAAAGCTGGTCGATCAGCGCGATCTTGTCAGGCGTATCGACCCAGGTCGGTTCGATCTGCAGACCGTCGCGCGGCGAGACTTCCTGAACGATCAGGCGCTCGGAGAAATCGGTAATCATTGCACCACCCCATCGGTTTTGAGTTGCGCGATATCGGCGGCGGTCATGCCCAGGTCGCCGAGGACGCTGTCGGTGTGCTGCCCCAGCGCAGGGCCTTGCCAGTTCACCGAGCCGGGTGTTTCGGACAGCTTGGGCACGATGCCGGGCATTTTGACGTGAGTGCCGCCCGGCAACTGGGCGTCGAGAATCATCTCGCGCGCCTGGTAATGCGGGTCCGCGACGATGTCGGCGACGTTGTAAATGCGGCCGGCGGGCACTTCCGCCTGTTCCAGCGCCTGCAACACGTCGTCGATCGGCAGGCTGGACGACCAGGCGCTGATCGCGGCGTCGAGCATTTCGCTCTGCGCCGCACGGCCGTCGTTATACGCAAATTCGGGGGCGTCACCCAGATCAGGTCGGCCGATGGTCTGCATCAGGCGCTTGAAAATAGGGTCGCTGTTGCCGGCGATCACCACGTACGCGCCATCGGCCGTCGGGTAGGTGTTGGACGGTGCGATGCCAGGCAAGGCGCCACCGCTGCGCTCACGTACATGGCCGAGCATGTCGTACTCGGGCACCAGGCTTTCCATGAGGTTGAAAACGCTCTCGACCAACGACACGTCGACGATCTGCCCGTCGCCCTGGCCGGTTTTCACCCGCAGCAAGGACATCAGCGCGCCCATCACGGCGTGCATGGAGGCCAGCGAATCACCGAGGCTGACGCCGACGCGTGCAGGCGGTGAGCCGGGCGTGCCGGTGGTGTAACGAATGCCGCCCATGGCCTCGCCGATGGCGCCGAACCCGGGACGATCACGATAAGGCCCGGACTGGCCGTAACCGGAAATGCGCACCAGCGTGAGTTTGGGGTTCAGGGCGTGCAGAACGTCCCAACCCAGACCGAGCTTTTCCAGCGCGCCGGGGCGCAGGTTCTCTATCAGCACGTCGGCGCTTTCGGCCAGGCGTTTGACGATCTCGATGCCTTCAGGGGATTTGAGGTTCAGCGAAAGGGATTTTTTGTTGCGCGACTGCAAGTACCACCACAGCGACGTGCCTTCGTGCAGCTTTCGCCATTTACGAAGAGGATCTCCCTGCCCCATCGACTCGATCTTGATCACCTCGGCGCCGAACTCGCCCATCAGGCGTGCGGCGAAGGGCGCTGCGATCAGTGTGCCGATTTCAATCACGCGCACACCGTTCAGGGGGCCTGTCATAGCGGATACCTCAAGTGTTTCTTGGAATTTGTGCCCAAGACTAGAGGACCGGCGTTTGGCAAATCCAACCGTATGTTGGCAAGTAGCGTTCGCGAAACGCGAACGCTCTTATTGAAGGTGTCGGCGCAGGTGGTCGAAGAGCAACAGGCTGACCGGCGACAGAACCGTTGTGTCGCGCACGACCAGAATCAAGGTGCGCTGCGCCCATGAGTCGCTCAACGAAACGGCCGTGAGCCCTAACGGCGGCCCCAGCAATTCGAAAGCTTTGCGTGGCAACACGCCAATGCCCATGTTCGCTTGAATCATCCGGCACATGGCGTCGAAGCCCGGCACATGAATGCGCACGCGCAGCGGTATGCCGTGGGATCGGGCGGCGGTGTGGGTGCGCATGTTGATGGAACTGGCGGCGTGCAGGCCGATATGGTCGCTGCTCAGCGTGTCCTCGAACGCCACGCGATCAAGGTTGGCCAGCGGATGGTCGGGACGCATCACCACGACCAGTTCATCGCGACGATAAGGCACTCTATGCAGGCCCTGAACGTCAGTGTCTTCAGAGCAGATGCCGATGTCGGCGACGCCGTCGATCAGGCCTTGCACCACGCCTGCGCTGGGGCGCTCCTCGAGGTCGACCTTCACTCGCTCGTGGCTTGTGGTGAACTCGTGCAGGTCTTCAGGCAGGAATTGAATGATCGCCGAGAGGTTGGCGAGCATGCGCACATAACCGCGCATGCCTTGCAGGTGCTCGTCGAGTTCAAGGCCCATTTTTTCCAGGTCGAACAGCATGCGCCGGGCGTGATGCAACAGCGTTTCACCCGCGGCTGTCAGCACCATGCCTTTGGCGTTGCGCACGAACAGGCCGATGCCCAGCACTTCCTCAAGCTCCATCAAGCGCTTGCTCGCCGCCGACGTCGCGATGGCCTCACGGGCGGCGGCGCGGGTCAGGGTGCCTTCTTCATACACCGCGACGAACAGCTTGAGGGTGATCAGGTCAAGGCGACGGATGAGGTTTTTGTGCAGCATGGAATGATCTCAGCGACTGAGCGTGGGCAAGAATACACGCAAACCGAGCATTGAACGTCTGTACGCAGGGTTGTCCAACGGCTGCATGACGCCGGTTATCGCCTCGTCCGACCGCGTCCACACGGAGAAACAGCAAGCCCCCTCCCCGATCCCGCCGCCTTCGAGTAACGTATAGCCATGTCCGACGGGCCATCGCCTCCTCACTCAGGTGACAGAGACCCGCAACCGAAACACGATAGAAGGCCCCACCGTGCACAATGTCCGATTGATCAAATACGTCTGGACCCATCAGACCCCTGAAATTTCCTCGGAATGGTCCAAGCTTCTGTATGAGGTCGAGCTACCGTTCGTCCCTTTTCATGGCCTGAACATTCAGCTTCCGGATCAGCGCGCCTGGCGCATCCGTGACGTGGAATGGAACGTGGAAGAGCAGACGTTTCGCTGCCACATCGAGGATCAGTTCATGAATCTGCTCGATGTCGACGACTCCTATGAAGACTGGATCGACATGCTGCTCGAATGCGGCTGGGAACTGAGCGGGCGCTACACCAACGAGCACAACAAGACCTGACGCAGGTGTTTTGTTGATTGAGGATTTCTGGGAAGGAGGCAGGATGCTGTACTTTCTCCAGCAGAATCGCGAATGGCTGCCAGACTGATTCATGCGCCAGCCAAGAGGCCTGCCCTGACAGGCCCTGTATTGACCTTGAGCATTGCTGCCATGAAATGGATTTCCCGCTTGACCCGTTGCGCGGCTGCCGCGTTTTTCGCGGGGTCGCCGATGACGTTTGCGGCAACCCCCGTCGATTTCTACTTTCCCGAAGCCCCGCCGCTGACCATGGCCAATCAGGGCGACGAACACGGCATCGTGGGCGACATCGCGCTCAAGGCGATGGCGACGGCCGGGTACTCTCCCAACTTCGCGTCGCCACCCTGGCCGCGGGCGCAGCGTGATGTCGCCAATGGCAAGGACATGTTGATTGCACCGCTAAGCCGCACGCAGAGCCGGGAAGACAACTTCACCTGGATAGCCCCGCTGCTGACGATGGATCGTACGTTTTTTAGCCTCGACCAGCGCGTTGAAAGCTTCGATGAGGCCAGAAAAGCCTTCAAGTTGATCGCCGTCGGCATCGGCACTGCGCAAGAGACGCGCCTGCGCGAAGAAGGCTTTCCGGCGTCCCAGATCTACCCACTGAAGATTGGCGAGAACCCGGCGCAGATGCTGCTCAAAGGCCGCGTCGATGCCTGGTTCAACGGCGTGCCTGAGACGCGCTACATCTGGAAGCAGATCAGCGACCGCCCGTTGGTCATGAGTCGCGTGTTGATGACGGCCGACCTCTACCTGGCGTGTTCCAAGGACTGCGATGCGCACATGGTGGATCGACTGAGAACGGCGATCGACACGCTCCAGGCCAACGGCAGCGCGGACAAGATCGAGGCCCGGTATTTGAAGGGTTTGCCGGTGTGGTGACACAGGGTTGTAGCTGACCCACCACCTGCAGGAGCGACGGCTCCTACGGGGTTCGCGTTGATGCTCGAGGTGTGTCCAGGCACCAGACCGTAGCCGGCTTGCTGGCGAAGGCGGTGGGTCAGCAGCATCAACTGCGGCTGACAAACCGCATTCGTCCGAGTGCGGCCCATACCCTCGTAACCTCGGACGTCTCCTACAGGGTTCGCGTTGATGCTCGAGGTGTATCAAGGCACCAGACCGTAGCAACTGTCTTCCTCACGCTACATGTACAGCCTCTTCTGGAGGCTTTGATTCTGCCCGCAGGGCGTAGGAACGCGCTTGCTCTGGGCCGCACTCGGACGATCTGGCGCGCAGCAGCAGTGAATCCTGCAAACGCGATCAGCCTGGCACACCGCGCCGGATGATTTCAGGACCGCTGCGCGCTCCATCGCGTCCGTCGTAACCTCCGAATGCTCCCACGCCCTCCGGGCAGAAGCAGGATCGCGGTCTGCCTGCACGCCTTCTGGGCGGTAGCAACGTCGCAATAGGCGTGACGGTATGCGATTGGTTTTTTATTCTCGCCGCAGTCCGGAGCCGGCTTGCTCGCGAATGCGGTGGGTCAGCCGTATCAACTGCGACTGACACACCGCATTCGTCCGAGTGCGGCCCATACCCTCGTAACCTCGGACGTCTCCTACAGGGTTCGCGTCGTTACGAAGCCTTGGGGATGACGCTGATACGGTGGGAGCGAGCTTGCTCGCGAATGCGGTGGGTCAGCCGTATCAACTGCGACTGACACACCGCGTTCGTCCGAGTGCGGCCCATACCCTCGTAACCTCGGACGTCTCCTACAGGGTTCGCGTTGATGCTCAATGTGTGTCCAGACACCAGACCGTAGGAGCCGGCTTGCTGGCGAATGCGGTGGGTCAGCCACATCAACGGTGACTGACACACCGCGTTTAGGGCAACAAAATCACTTTATCTGCGCCGCCCTGATTCACTTCTGCGTAACGCGCCAGGCCGTCTTCGAGGGGCGATTCGATCAGGCCGGTCGGCAACGGCAGCGTTCCGTCGTCGAACAGCGTGCCGAATTGCTCCAGCATCCGCGCGCAGGCTTCGACGCCGTAGAGCAGCGAGTTGATGCCTACCACCGAGCCGCCTTTGCGGTAGAGCGCCAGCGCGGGTAATTGCACGTGGCCGTCGACCGGGGCGGCGATGATCGCGATGCGTCCAAAGGGCGCGAGGGCCTGAACCGAAGCGGGCAGCCAGAAGCCGGTGGTGTCGAAAATAACGTCCGCGCCGCCTGCAAACACGGCATTGACCTGCGCCGCCAGTTCTTCAGCCTTGCCGAGCAATATTGCGTTGAAACCCTGCGCCTGCAGCGCCTCGACCTGCTCCGGACGACGCACCGCCGCCAGCACCTGCGCGCCGCGTACCTTGGCCAGTGCAATCGCCGCGCTGCCGACCGCGCCATTAGCCCCGATCACCAGCAAGCGCGTATTGCCATCCACCTGGCTGCGCTCCAGGGCATCCCATGCGGTGGTGTAAGGCACGCCCAGGCTGGCGGCCTGCACGAAGCTCAACGATTTAGGCTTGATCGCGACACCCTTGGCCGAAAGCGTGATGTACCCGGCATGAGAGCCGTTACGGGAAAAACCGATTTGATTGCCGGTGCCCCAGACTTCCTGGCCGACCAGTTCCTGCGGGCCTTCGACCACCACACCGGCGAAATCACGACCCGGAACGCGGGGCACCGTGGTGTACGGGAAGCGCCCTAGCACGTTTTTGACGTCGCTGGGGTTCAAGCCAGCCGCTTTGATCTGCACCAGCACCTCACCTTCTGCGGGCACGGGCGTTGGCAGCTCGACGACTTCCAGCGCAGCCAGGTCGCCGGTTCGGGAAAATTGCAGTGCTTTCATAGCGTCAAATCCAGGTGATAGAGGGGAAATTCGTTCGAATCAAGACATCAGGTTGGCGAACAACTGACGCCCCATGGGCCAGAGTTTTTCGCCAGCCTGCATGCCGAGCAAGCCGACCAACGCCACCAAAGGCGGTGCCGGTGAACGGAAGTCGAGGGCACCGTAGAGCAGCCCGACGGCGATGCCGATAGCGAGTGAAATGAGGTAGCTCATGATGAACTCCGGAAATCTGCGGCGTGCGGCACGATTGCGGCACGGCGGCGTTAAGCGATGACCAGAGTGTAAGGAGACGCCGGAAAAGCTACCGGCCAAGTACTTCTGAATTTCGGACAGGCTGGCGGTCGCGCTTAGCCCGCCTGCTCGCCGAGGGGGTATTGCGAAGGCGCCATCCCCAGCTCGCGCCGGAACATGTCGCTGAAGCTGCTGGGCGAGTAGCCCATCGAACGGGCGATGGTGCTGACCGGCACACCCTGGATGATCTCGGCCACTGCCGTCGCCAGCTGCACCTGTCGCCGCCATTCCGCAAACCCCATGCCCAGCACGCCTTGAAACAAGCGGGAAAGGGTGCGCACGCTGGCGCCGGCATTTTCCGCATGTTGCTCGAACGGGACGTCGATGGACGGCTCGATCATCACCGCCTGACAGACGTTCATCAGGCGACGATCGCTGTCATCGGGCATCGGCACCTTCAGCAACGAACGCTTGGCTTTCTTGAGTTCGAGCAGCGCCAGACTCACCAGCGCACTGTAGTAGTCAGAGTCCTTGTCCTGCTCGGCCACCAGATTCACGATCAGTTCGCGCAGCAGGCGGGCGACCTCGAATACCTGGACCGTGCCCTCCAGCGTCTCGGCGAGCGCCGGGCGCAGGTAGATATTGCGCATCTCCAGATCCGACACCACACGAATGCCATGAGGGACACCGGGCGGCAACCAGACCGCACGCTGCGGCGGAACCACCAGCGCTTCGTTAGGCGTCTCGACCCACATCACGCCCGACATCGCATACAGCACCTGCCCCCAGTCATGCTCATGCGGCTCGATGTACAAGCCACGCGGATACGTGCGGGACAACGGCTGCACCGGGACGGCGGTGTCGGAGAGGTCAGGCGGAGCGGCAAGGGCCATGGAGGTGACCGGTCGGGAATTGAATGCGGCCATGTTAACGGAATACCCGCCGGGGAAACAAAAACGCCCCGATCTCTCGACCGGGGCGTTTTTCTACAGCGTCAGCTCAACCGCCGTTCAACATCAGAAAACGTTGATCGGGTAGTCGATGAAGATACGGGTTTCGTTACCGCCGACGTTGTATTGATCAACATCGTTGGACACGCGCAGCCACGAGTTACGCAGGCGCAGGGACAGGTCCTTGGCCGGGCCGCTCTGCACAACGTAGCTCAGCTGGCTGAACAGTTCGCGCTCTTCGCCACGACCACGGTCGGTGCCGTCGTCGATGTTGTCGCCGCGCACGTAGGCCACTTTGTAGCTCAGGCCTGGGGTCACAACGGTGGCGAGGTTGACGCCATAACCCAACTGCCAGGAGCGCTCGTCCTTGCCGTTGAAGTCAGACCAGTAGGAGTTGGCCAGGTAGATGCTGTTACCGCCATCGCCAGTGCCGCCGTTGTTACGGTAGCCGCCATAGGCGTAGCCGGTTTCACCGGTGCTGCGCTGATGCGCAATGGTGAAGGAGTGGATGCCGACAGCCCAGGTCGCCGCCAGGCTCCAGATCTTGTTGTCACGCGCGTCGTTGGCAGCAAAATCCTTGTCCAGCTTGGTCTTGTAGCCGTTGAAGTCGAACGTCAGCGACTGGTCTTGTGGCAGCGCCCAGACGTAGTTCAGGTTCACGTACTGCTTCTTCAGCACGTCTTCGTCGTCGGAGGAGTAGTACGCACCGCTGAAGGCGTCGGTGAATTTGTAAGCAGCACCCCAGACGTTGATGCTTTTCAGGTCGCCACTGTCACGGCCTTCGGCGCTCTTGCGGGTCTGGGCGGTGAAACGGCCAGCCACCAGCTTGAGGTCCTTGATCTCTTCGGAAGTGATCATGGTGCCGGTGTAGCTCTCTGGCAGCAGACGCGAGTTGTCGTAACTCAGCACCGGCAGCTCGGGCATCATGTCGCCGTATTTCAGGACCGTGTTGGAGACGCGGAATTTGACCGCACCGCCGAAGCGCTGCAGATCGTCAGCCGCGTTACCGCTGTCGCCCTGTTTGAAGAAGTCGATACCGCCCGCACCGCTCTTGCCCTTGCCGCCGTCCAGACGCACCGCGTACAGACCGAATGCATCCACGCCGACGCCGACAGTGCCTTGGGTGAAGCCGGACGAGTAATTGGCCATGAACGCCTGGCCCCACTCGGAGCGGTCGTCAGGTCCGTTCTTGTAATCGCGATTGATGTAGGCGTTACGCAGATTGACCTTCAGGCTGCTGTCTTCGACGAAGCCCTTGGCGTCTGCCTGGCCGTCCGCCATGGCGTGAGTGGCGGCGATGATGCCCAGAGCGAGCAGGCCGATACGCTGTTTCATCTTGTTGTCCTTGTGAGCAGATTAATCGCGCGCTGTGGCAAATACCCAGACAGGTAATTGCGTCCTCCGAATCTGATAACAGTCCCGGAAGCCCGCACGAAATCATCGCAGTGGACGACTGATGCACGTACATGGCGCTTGGCCACAGGCGGTGGAGGCGCGAATGCTATCCCCGGCCTACAAGAGTGTCAATTTGACGAACGCCAAAACGACGTGCGGCACGCCTCCCCAGACCTGGGAGAGGCGAACACATCAGTTGTGAAGGATGCCCAGCAGCGCTTCCATCTCGGCATCGTTGATCAAGCCGCGTGGATAACGCTGAGTCAGCATCGCCCGATAGTCCGGAGCCTGCCGTTGTTCCTGTGGGCGTGGAGCTTGGGTTATCCGTAACCAGTCCGCCATTATCTGCCGTGCTTCACTGCTCGCAGACAAACCTCGAGTCACACGTGACTGCTGACCTGCGTTCATAGGGATAACCTCTTGTGTCCTGGACTGCGAAATCTAAACAGCTTTTGTTACAGACGGACGAAACGGGTCACCGTTTTGCACGACCTGTGCGCTGTTTCGCCGGGTAAACGTGAAAACGCTACCCACAAAAAAACCCATCGTCCGATGGGCTTTCAAGACAGCAAGAAGCGAACCAACTCAGCGACGGTATGGCGCCGGTTGTTGTTGGGTCAGGCAGTGAATATTGCCGCCGCCCAGCAGCAGCTCGCGCCCTGGCACCATGACCACCTCATGCTCGGGGAACAGACGCTGGAGGATTTCCCGTGCGGTTTCGTCGAGCGGATCGTTGAAACTCGGGGCAATGATGCCGCCGTTCACGATCAGGAAGTTCACGTAGGAACCCGCAAGACGCACCGATGGGTTGCGTTCCTGGCTGCCGTGCACCTGATCAACGCCCGCGCACTCTTCTTCCGTGGCGAACAATGGGCCCGGGATCGGCATCTTGTGAACGACGAACGGACGGCCTTGTGCGTCTTTTGCATTTTCCAGGACGGCCATTGCCGCCTGGCAGCGCGGGAAGTTGGGGTCTTTCGGGTCGTCGGTCCAGGCCAGCAGCACTTCACCGGGGCGCACGTAGCAGCAGAAGTTATCCACATGCCCGTCGGTTTCGTCGTTGTACAGCCCGTCCGGCAACCAGATGATCTTCTCGACGGACAAGTGATCGCGCAGCACGGCTTCGATTTCTTCGCGCGACAGATGCGGATTGCGGTTGCGATTAAGCAGGCATTCTTCAGTGGTGATCAGCGTGCCTTCACCGTCAACGTGGATCGAGCCGCCTTCCAGCACGAAGCCCTCGGTGACGTAGCGCGGGCAGCGTTCGATTTCCAGAACCTTTTTGGCCAGGGCCGAGTCCAGGTTCCACGGGGAATACAAGCCGCCATCGAAACCACCCCAGGCGTTAAACGCCCAGTCCACGCCGCGCACTTCGCCTTCATGGTTGATGACAAACGTCGGGCCGGTGTCGCGCACCCAGGCGTCATCGTTGCTGATCTCGACGACACGGATGTTCGGCACGTCCAGCCGCGCGCGGGCGTTGTCGTACTGTGCGGCCGAGACAGCGACGGTCACCGGCTCGAAACGGGCGATCGCTTTGGCGACGGCAACGTGGGCGGTCTGCACCGGCTTGCCACCGAGACGCCAGTTATCCGGGCGCTCTGGCCAGACCATCCAGGTCTGGGTTTGCGGCGCCCATTCGGCGGGCATGTAGAAGCCATCGGCGCGCGGTGTGCTGTTAAGCGTGGTCATGTCAATCAGGACTCCAGTGAACCGTCGAGGGTTTTCAATGCGCCATACAAGTTGGGACGACGGTCACGGAAGGAGCCCCAGGCGCTGCGGATGTGTTCTAGTTCGTCGAGGTCGAAGCTGTGCACCAGCACGCCCTCTTCGGTTTGATTGAGTTCTTCGACCTTTTCGCCGAACTGATTGGCAATGAACGAGGAGCCGTAAAACGTGATGTCGTAGCCGTCCTGTTCTTCGTGACCAATGCGGTTGCTGGCGATCAAAGGCATCAGGTTAGCGCCAGCGTGGCCCTGTTGCACGCGTTGCCAGTGATCCCGCGAGCTGATGGTTTTGTCGTGGGGCTCGCTGCCGATGGCGGTCGGGTAGAACAGAATCTCGGCCCCGAGCAACGCCATGCTGCGCGCGCACTCCGGAAACCACTGGTCCCAGCAGATGCCCACGCCGATCTTCGCGTAACGCGTGTTCCAGACCTTGAACCCGGTATCCCCCGGGTTGAAGTAATACTTCTCGTGGTAGCCGGGACCGTCGGGGATGTGGCTTTTGCGGTAGATGCCCAGATTGCTGCCGTCCGCATCGATGATCGCGATGCTGTTGAAGCGTGCCCGGCCGGCCAGTTCATAAAAGCTGATGGGCAGCACCACTTGCAGCTCTCTGGCGACCTTTTGAAAATGAGCGATCGCGACATTGGTCTCGGTCGGCGTCGCCAACTGCAGGTAGTCCGGGTTGGGCTTCTGGCAGAAGTACGGCGCCTCGAAGAGCTCTTGAATCAAAATGATCTGCGCGCCCTTGGCGGCGGCTTCACGCACCAGCCTTTCGGCCGTTTCGAGGTTGGCTTCCAGATCCCACGAACAGGCCATCTGGGTAGCGGCGACAGCAACGATGCGACTCATGAAAATCCTCCGGCGGCAGATGCGAAAGGCTGATCACCCTAACAGGCGAGCGATGACAATCTGGCCGTCTTTATAGCCGATAAAAATCGGCTTTAGAAGCTATTCATAGAGGTAAATGAATAATATTTGGAATTTAAACCGATATTAATCGGCGAAAGACTCCCCTGTGGGAGCGAATTCATTCGCGATTGGCCAGGACGGTCAATACATCTCCATCGCCTGAAGACTTTTCGCGAATGAATTCGCTCCCACAGGAATCAAGAGCGCCGGAGTCAGCTAACCCTCCAGTTCGCTCAACACCTTCGAGACATGGTCGACAAAGAAGTCGACACTGCGTCGGGTGGTGACCATCGGCGGCTTGATCTTGAGGATGTTCAGGTAATCGCCGGTCGGCTGCATGAAGATGCCCAACTCCCGCAAGCGGTCGCACAGGTAAGTGGTTTCTTCGGTAGCGGGCGCCAGCGTCTCGCGGTGACGCACCAGTTCAAGGCCCAGATAGAACCCCGAGCCGTGAACCGCGCCGACCAGCGGATGTTTATCGATCAGCGCCAGCAGTCGCTCCTTGAAGTAACCACCCACCACCTGAGCGTTTTCCCAGAGCCGTTCTTCTTCCATGACGTCCAGCACCGCCATGCCGATCCGGCAGCTGACCGGGCTGCCGCCCGAGGACGAGAAGAAATACCCCTCGGCTTCCAGCGCTTCGGCAATCTCACGGCGGGTGATAACCGCACCCAGCGGATGGCCGTTGCCCATGCCCTTGGCCATGGTAATGATGTCCGGGATCACGCCCTGCTCTTCAAAGCCCCAGAAGTAATGACCGAGGCGGCCGTAACCGACCTGTACTTCGTCGGCGATGCACACGCCGCCCTGGGCGCGCACCTTCTGATACACCTGTTGCAAGTAACCCGGCGGCAGTGAAATACCGCCCGCGTTGCCATACACCGGCTCGCAAATGAAACCCGCCAGCTGACGTCCCTGCTCGGCCAGCCGAGCCAGATGCGCGTCGACGCTCTGCAGATAGAACGGCGTGCTGTCCGCACCCCGTGCTTCGCCACGGTAGGTGTTCGGCGCAACGACCGGATGCACCCAGTCAGGACGCGTGCTGAGGGCTTGCGGGTTGTCCGCGATGGACGTCGAGATCGCGTCAGTGGCCACCGACCAGCCGTGATACGCCTCAAGCACGCTGAGGACATCTCGCCCGCCGCTGTAGGCCCACGCCAGACGAATCGCCAGATCGTTCGCTTCCGTGCCGCTGTTGACCAGAAACACCCGGTCCATGCCTTCAGGCGCCAGCTTGAGCAAACGCTCGGAGAACTCGGCAATGGCCGCGTAATGGAAGCGCGAGTTGGTGTTGAGCAGCGACCACTGTTTGGCCGCCACCTGCGCCATGCGCGGATGACCGTGACCGAGCACGGCCACGTTGTTGAGCATGTCCAGGTACGAACGGCCCTGCATGTCGATCAAATGGTTGCGCCAGCCGCGCTCGATCTGCGGCGGTGCCTGGTAATAATGTTTCTGCGACCGGGCAAAGCTGGCGTCGCGACGGGCGAGCAGGTGTGCAGCGTCCTCCAGAGGCGGCGCGTCGCACTCGAAGCCCAACAGACCTTGAGGCGATGGACACAGACTGCGCCATGCTGCGGCGCGCGAAGGCGTACAGAACAACGGCGGGCTGACGTCCGGCTCCGAACACAACTGCACGATCAACGAACCGCCGCCCTGCCCGATCACGTCACCGGCGCCGAATTCCACGCCGGAGTCGAAATCAGAGCGCACGCCCCACACACGCAGGTTCGATTCTGCGCCCACCAGCATCAGCGCGCCGTCGGCGGTGTGGCGCAACGTGCCGTGAAACGGGGCATGCACGGCGGTGCCATGGGGGATCACCACCTCGACATGCAGCGCAAAAGTGTCCGGTTCGCGAGCGCTGTCAGGCAGGGTTCTCGACAGCCGATACTCCCCGTAACGGCTCGCAGCCAGGCCCTGTGCGTGGGCAGTCTCTTTGAGCAACTGCTCATCAATCCCACTCTGTTCCCAGTTCCCCGCATTGAAATGCTCGCTGAGCACACCCAGGTCGACCGTCGTAAAGGCTTGCCCGTTCAGGCTTGGCAATAAGGGGGAATAGGTCTGCGCATCGTCTTGCCCTTCGAGCAAACCGACGGCGTCCAGAACCGCTGCGTTCATCAGCGCGATCGGCACCGAGGTCGCCACGTCGAAGATGTTCCATTCGCTGGCAAGGTTGGCCTGAATGTATGCGTTATCGGGCTCGATGCTGGCTTGCTGCTCACTGCTGAGCACCAACACGGCCGAGCGGGCGACGATCAGCGGCCACAGTGCCTGCAACTCTTCCAACTGCAGGGGATTGATTGCGTGATAGGCCTGGATCGCAGGCAGGATGTACAGAGGATCGCCCTCGGCGTGATGCAGCAACGCGGCGCAGGTCACTGACAGATCGGCGATGCGCCAGGTGCGTACCAGATCACCAAAGTCGATCAAGCCCTGTAGCTGCCACATGGCATGACCATCGCGTGCCCAGACAACGTTGTACTCGGTGATGTCCATGTGAATCGCCTGCACCGGCAGCGCTGCAATCAACGGCAGCAAATGCGCGTGTGCCTGCTCGGCAGCCTCAGCGATACAGGCCCGTTTCTCAGAACTGTCGATCACCGGCAGCAAGTGCTTGATCAACGCGCTCGCGTGGCGCGGGTCCCACTGCAGGATGCGCTCAAGCCCCGGATGCTCGAAGTTTGCCAACGCCACATCGACCTGGGCGCAGAGCTCGGCCAGCCCGACCATGACGTGCCGACTCAAATGCTCGACGTGGGCCAGCGACTGTCCGTCGATGAACTCCAGCAAACGCACGTGCACGGCATGACCGCCAACGTCCACGGACAACAGATCCTTGCCGTTGAGGGCGCTCATCACGCCCGGCACCCGAACGTTGGACTGGCTGCCTAAATGTCGCAGCGCCGCGTGCTGGGCATCCAGTTCCGACGTCGCGTAGTCACCGTGGCAGATCTTCAACACGTAACGCCGGCCATCGCCGCCGTCGAGCAGGAAGTTGCGGTCCTGATGACTGCCCAGCTCTTTCAACGAACCCGCCAGACCGTAATGCGTCGACAGCAACTCGGCAGCGTCATTCATGCTGATTTCCGGGCAAGGCAGACTGGATCGACGAATCAAGGTAGCGAGCGGCATGACAGAGGGTCCCGAGGACGAGGTTGGACGCGCAATATCGCCAGTTGCTGACGGGATTGGCAACCCCGACCGCGTTAAACCCATGAAATTCCAACAACGGCCGACAGATAGCGGGCCCGTTACAGGAATGAAACAGTCGCGACGGTTTTATGACGCTTTTAGGGTCCGGCCATCAATTAATTTCATGGCCTCTGGGCGGTTTGTGCCTTGCGCCTGTCACCGCACAGCCACAAGCTATGCTTCGTTATCTTGACGTCCATCCAGGGAAGAAGGTTTAGCTATGCGAATACTTGTCACCGGTGGCGCGGGTTTTATCGGTTCTGCGCTGATCCGCCATTTGATCAACAACACCGACCACGACGTACTGAACTTCGACAAATTGACCTACGCAGGCAACCTCGAATCGCTGCAGAGTATCGTCACCAATACCCGCTACGAATTCGTGCAGCAGGACATCGTCGACCAGGCCGCCGTCAGCAAGGTACTCGCCCGCTTCAAGCCCGATGCGATCATGCACCTGGCAGCCGAGTCTCACGTCGACCGCTCGATCGATGGGCCGGGTGAGTTCATCCAGACCAACATCGTCGGGACCTACAGCCTGCTGGAGGCGACGCGCGGCTACTGGCAAACCTTGCCCGAAGCCGAACGTGCCGCGTTCCGCTTCCACCATATCTCCACCGACGAAGTGTACGGCGACCTGCATGGTGTCGATGATCTGTTCACCGAAACCACGCCGTACGCCCCCAGCTCACCGTATTCCGCCAGCAAGGCGGCGTCCGACCACCTGGTACGCGCCTGGCAACGCACCTATGGCCTGCCGATCGTGGTGACCAACTGCTCGAACAACTACGGGCCGTTCCACTTTCCGGAAAAACTCATTCCGTTGGTCATCCTCAACGCACTGGCCGGAAAACCGCTGCCGGTTTATGGCAACGGCCTGCAGGTGCGTGACTGGCTGTTCGTGGAAGATCACGCCCGCGCGCTGCTCAAAGTCGTGACCGAGGGCAAGGTCGGTGAGACGTACAACATCGGTGGCCACAACGAGCAGAAGAACATCGACGTGGTACGCGGCATCTGCGCGCTGCTCGAAGAGCTGGCACCGGAGCAGCGCAAAGGCGTGGCCCACTACGCGGATCTGATCACCTACGTGACTGATCGCCCGGGCCATGACATGCGCTACGCCATCGACGCCAGCAAGATCGAACGCGAGTTGGGCTGGACGCCAGAAGAAACATTTGAATCAGGGCTGCGCAAAACCGTGCAGTGGTATCTGGACAATCTGGAGTGGTGTCGTCACGTGAAGGACGGCAGCTACCAGGGCGAACGCTTGGGCACCCACGTGAAGGATCTGATCGCATGACCAAAGGAATTGTACTGGCGGGCGGTTCGGGCACGCGCCTGCACCCCATCACCCTCGGCGTCTCCAAGCAACTGCTGCCGATCTATGACAAACCGATGATCTACTACCCGATCTCGGTGCTGATGCTGGCGGGCATCAAGGACATTCTGGTCATTTCCACCCCGCTGGACCTGCCGCAGTACCGAGCCCTGCTCGGCGATGGCAGCCAGTTCGGTGTGAATTTCCATTACGCAGAACAGCCCAAACCTGATGGCCTGGCGCAGGCTTTCCTGATTGGCGAGGAATTCATCGGCGACGACTCCGTGTGCCTGATTCTGGGCGACAACATCTTCCACGGTCAGCATTTCAGCGATCAGCTCAAGCGTGCCGCGAGCCATCCGGCCGGTGCAACGGTGTTCGGGTATTGGGTCAAGGACCCCGAACGTTTTGGTGTAGTCGACTTCGACGAGAACGGTCAGGCGCTGTCCATCGAGGAGAAACCCAAGTCGCCGAAATCCAGCTACGCGGTGACCGGCCTTTACTTCTACGACAACGAAGTGGTCCAGATCGCCAAGGACGTCAAGCCGTCGCCCCGGGGCGAGCTTGAAATCACTGACGTCAACAACGCTTATCTCAAGCGCGGCGACCTGCGCGTCGAGCGCTTCGGCCGTGGCTTCGCCTGGCTGGACACCGGCACGCATGACAGCCTGCTGGACGCCTCGCAATACGTGCAGACCATCGAGCATCGCCAAGGCCTGAAAGTCGCGTGTCTGGAAGAGATCGCGTATCAGAACGGCTGGATCGACAAGGCTCATCTGCTCAGCCGTGCTGACTATTTCGGCAAGACCGGCTACGGTCAGTACCTGTTCAAAATTGCAGGGGAAAGCCAGTGAAAGTGACCGTGAGCAAGTTGCCTGAAGTCCTCATCATCGAGCCGAAAGTATTCGGTGATGAGCGTGGCTTCTTCTACGAGAGTTTCAACGCCAAGACGTTTGCCGCAGAAACCGGAGTTACCACCCCGTTCGTGCAGGACAACCACTCACGCTCACAAAAAGGCGTATTGCGGGGCCTGCATTATCAAATCGAAAACGCCCAGGGCAAGCTGGTGCGCGTGACCGCAGGCAAGGTGCTCGACATTGCGGTGGATATCCGCCGCAGCTCGCCGCGTTTCGGCAAATGGTTCGGCCTTGAGCTGTCAGCGGAAAACGCCAAACAGCTGTGGATTCCACCGGGCTTCGCTCACGGGTTCGTCGTACTCAGTGACAACGCCGATTTCCTCTACAAGACCACTGACTACTACACCCCCTCGGCCGAGCGCTGCATCCGCTGGGACGATCCGGACCTGGCCATCGACTGGCGTTTGAGCGAGGCACCCACGCTGTCCGCCAAGGATCAGGTCGGCAAGCTGCTTAAAGAGGTGGATCTGTTTCCATAAGCCCGTGTGCCGGGCCAAGCATTGCGCCATCCCGCCAGATTGGCATGACGCAATGCTGGAGTGCTTAGCTCGGCAGCGGTAGGCATAATGGGCCAACTCGATGCTGAGCGGCCCCGTCCGAATCACTGCATCGTCTGAACTGGCGCTATCGCGAGCAAGCTCAGTCCTACATGGCGTTACATCTGCCTCTGTGGGAGCGAGCTTGCTCGCGAAGAGGCCGGCTCAGACGACACTGATCCGCAGACTTCACGCCGGCATCGCAACGGACCCACCGGGCGATTTAATGACCAGCACCTCCTCTCTCCCACGCCGCCCTCGCTGGCGCAGCCTCGCGTTGCTGGCGCTGATCCTGGCGCCGTTGCTGTGGCCGCTCGAACGCCTGGCGGAGCATTACTACCGCAACGAGCTGCTGAGCCAGAATCGCCAGACGCTGGACCTGTACGTCGCCAACCTGCTGGGTACGTTGCACCGCTACGAAACGCTGCCGCAGATCCTCGGTGATCTGCCCGGCCTTCGGGCGACACTGGCCAACCCTCAGGACTCCGCAGCCCAGAACAACGCCAACCAACTGTTGAAGAATATTGCGCAACAGACCGGCGCCGAAGTCATTTACCTGATGGCGCCCAATGGCGACACGCTGGCGGCCTCGAACTGGGACAAACGCGACAGCTTCGTAGGCCGCAATTTCGCGTTTCGGCCCTATTTCAGCAACGCCATGGCCGGCAATCTCGGGCGCTTCTTCGGCCTGGGCACGACCTCAGCCAAACGGGGCTACTTCTTTGCGGCCGCCGTGCGCGAGGGCAATACCGTCATTGGCGTATTGGTGGTCAAGGTCGACTTGGACCTGACCGAAACCCTGTGGGGCAAGACGCCGGAGCAGCTGTTGGTCACTGACCATAATGGCGTGGTGATCCTGACCTCCAACCCCAACTGGCGATTCCGTGCGACGCGCCCGCTCAGCGAGGAAGAGAAGCAGGCAATCGTGGCCATCCAGCCCTACCCGACCCGAGATCCACGCCCTTTGCAGCTGGATGACAATGGCTGGCTCACCCAGACCCAGCACATCGACGAAACCGGCTGGAGCGTGAGCATCCTGGCGCCGAAGGTGCTGGTGTCGCGCCCGGTGCGCACGGTCGTTGCCATCGGCGGTGCCACATTGCTGGTGGTGATGCTGTTGCTGGGCATCATGATGCAGCGCCGTCGTCATTATCTGGACCGTATCAATTTCGAGGGCAAGGCACGGCGAGACCTGGAAGTGCGGGTCGTCGAGCGCACGGCCGATCTGGAGGGTTTGAACCGACGGCTGCGCCAGGAAGTGCTGGAGCGCGAGCACGCGCAGCAGGAGCTGTTCCGCGCGCAGGACGAACTTGTTCAGGCCGGAAAACTGTCGGCGCTGGGCACCATGTCGGCCAGCATCAGCCACGAACTCAATCAGCCGCTCGCGGCCATTCGCAGTTACGCCGAGAACGCTGAAGTCTTGCTGGATCATCAGCGCACCGAAGATGCGCGGGGCAACCTCAAACTGATCAGCGAATTGACCGGGCGCATGGCCTCGATCATTGCGCACCTGCGGGCATTTGCCCGGCGCGACCGCCATGCGCCGGAAAGCGTAGCGCTGCAACCGGCGCTGGACGATGCCCTGGCCCTGCTCGCCAAGCGGCGCAGGGCGATGGACGTCGAGCTGATCCGCGACCTGCCGGACGCCACGCTGTGGGTTCAGGCCGGCGAAACGCGTTTACGTCAGGTCCTGGGTAATCTGCTGGCGAACGCACTGGATGCCCTCACCGAAAAAGGCCCGCCGCGCAAACTGTGGATCAGTGCCGAACACAACGCCGAAGGCGTGAATCTGTACATTCGCGACAACGGTCCGGGCTTCTCTCGTGAGGCGCTGGAACATGCCCGCGAGCCGTTCTTCACCACCAAGACCCGCACGCAGGGGTTGGGCCTTGGCCTGGCGATCTGCGATACCCTGATGCGCGCCCTGGGCGGCGAATTGTTGTTCGCCAATCACCCCGAAGGCGGCGCACTGTTGACGCTGCGTATGCGCACCGGCGCTTCAGGGGTCAGCCTTCAACCGCCAGAGGATCTATCTGCATGACCACGGACACCGCCATCGACAGCCGGATTCAGGTTGTGCTGATCGACGACGACCCGCATCTGCGTCAGGCGCTGAGCCAGACACTGGATCTGGCCGGACTGAAAATCCTTCCATTGAGCGACGCCACAGGCCTGCAGGCACGCATCGAACGTGACTGGCCGGGCGTGATCGTCAGCGATATCCGCATGCCGGGCATCGACGGGCTTGAACTGCTGAACCAGCTGCACGCTCAAGACCCGGAGTTGCCGGTGCTGCTAATTACCGGGCACGGGGATGTGCCGCTGGCGGTCCAGGCGATGCGCGCGGGCGCTTACGACTTCCTTGAAAAGCCGTTCGCCAGCGATGCGTTGCTCGACAGTGTGCGACGCGCGCTGGCGCTGCGACGACTGGTGCTGGACAACCGAAGCCTGCGCCTGGAACTCAGTGATCGTCAGCAATTAAGCACGCGATTGGTCGGGCTCTCGACGCCGATTCAGCGCCTGCGCGATCAGATTGGCGCACTCGCCGCGACCAAAGCCGATGTGCTGATTCTGGGTGAAACCGGCGCGGGCAAAGAGGTCGTTGCCCGCGCGCTGCATGATCTGTCCAATCGCCGGGCCGGGCCGTTCGTGGCCATCAATGCCGGTGCGCTGGCGGAATCGGTGGTGGAAAGCGAGCTGTTCGGGCACGAACCCGGCGCGTTCACGGGCGCGCAGAAACGGCGCATCGGCAAGTTCGAATTCGCCAACGGCGGCACGCTGTTTCTCGATGAGATCGAGAGCATGAGCATGGACGTGCAGGTGAAACTGCTGCGCCTTTTGCAGGAACGCGTCGTCGAGCGACTTGGCGGAAACCAGCAGATTCCGCTGGATATCCGGGTCATCGCGGCGACCAAGGAGGATCTGCGTCACGCAGCCGATCAGGGCCGCTTCCGCGCCGACTTGTATTACCGGTTGAACGTGGCGCCGCTGCGCATTCCCCCGCTGCGCGAGCGTGGCGAAGATGCGCTGGTGCTGTTCCAGCACTTTGCCGATGCCGCGAGCCTGCGCCATGGGTTGCCTCGCCATGAGCTGCAACCGGGCCATCGGGCGATGTTGCTGCGCCACACCTGGCCAGGCAACGTGCGTGAGCTTCAGAACGCCGCCGAACGTTTCGCGCTGGGCCTGGAGCTGGAACTGGAAGGTGCCGCCCACGCGAACATGCCGTCGTCGAGCGGCGGCCTCAGCGAACAGGTCGAAGCCTTCGAGCGCGCCTTGATCGCCGCCGAACTCACCCGCCCTCACAGTTCGGTACGCAGCCTCGCTGAAGCGCTCGGTGTGCCCCGCAAAACCCTGCACGACAAGCTGCGCAAACATGGGCTGAATTTCAGCGGCGGTGGTTCCGATGACAACGAATGACCCAACATCGCAAATGCTGGAAGACGTTCTGCATCAGGACATTCCCCTGACCCGCGACATGGGCGTCAAGGTCATTAGTTGGCAGAACCACTCGTTGCGCCTGCACTTGCCGCTTGAGCCCAACATCAACCACAAGAGCACGCTGTTTGGCGGCAGCTTGTATTGCGGCGCGGTATTGGCGGGTTGGGGCTGGTTGTACTTGCGCTTGAAGGAAGCCGGGATCGAAGACGGGCACATCGTGATTCACGAGGGCCAGATCAGCTATCCGCTGCCCGTCAAACGCGACGGCGTGGCCATCTGCGATGCACCGGATGACGCGACCTGGGACAAGTTCGTGAAAATGTACCAACGCCGTGGCCGTGCGCGGTTGGCGTTGAACACCCGGATTGTGGCCGAGGGCTCCGAGGATTCAGCAGTGGAATTCGTGGGGCAATACGTGCTGCATCGCTAAAACCGGAATTTGATATCTGTCTCTGTCTCTGTCTCTGTCTCTGTAGGAGCGTGGCTTGTCCCGCGATCGGCTGCGAAGTAGTCGCCAATCCGGCAATTGCGGTATTCCTAAATGATCGCGACTGCCGATTTTACTGCCGCTTCGCGGCAGATCGCGGGACAAGCCACGCTCCCACGCCCTCCGGGCAGAAGCAGAGTCGCTACAGCCCCAGCATTGCGATCTGAAGGTATACCGCTCGCGTTCAATTCTCGGACGTCGCCAACTCAATCAACGCATCCCGCCAGGCCGCCTCACCCGGCAGCGCCAGAAAGAACCCGTTCAGCAGCGATTCTCTCGCCGGATAATCGAACGTCTCGCCCGCCAGGTTCAGCACCACGCCGCCCGCGCCTTCCAGTACACCTTGAGCAGCGGCCGTGTCCCATTGCGAGGTCGGCGCCAGGCGCGGATAGCAATCGGCGGCGCCTTCGGCCACCAGGCAAAACTTCAACGAGCTGCCGATCGTGGTCAGCTGCAAGTCGCCCACCACCGCGGACAATCCGGCGAGCAGTTTTTCCTGCTCCGGGCTTGAATGACGACGGCTGGCCACAACCGTGAACGACTCCCCGGCTGCCGGTTTGTCACGCACGCTGATCGGCTCGATATGAGCGGTATCGTCGCTGCGCCACGCACCCAGACTCGCCCCGCCGAAGTAACAGCGATTGTTGGTCGGCATCGACACCACGCCAAACACCACACGACCATTCTCGATCAGCGCGACGTTGACGGTGAACTCTTCGCTGCCGGAAATGAACTCCTTGGTGCCATCCAGAGGATCGACCAGCCACCAGCGCTGCCACTGACTGCGCTCGCTCAGCGGAATGTTGGCGTCCTCCTCAGACAGGATCTGGATGCTTGGGTCCAGCGCCTTCAAGCCTGCGACCAGTACCTCATGAGCCGCAATGTCAGCCGCCGTGACCGGAGAGTCGTCGGACTTGGCGGTGACTTCCACGCCCGAGCGCCAGAACGGCAGAATCACTTCGCCGGCGCGGCGGCACAGGTCGATCACGGGTGCGAGCAACGGGTGCGGGAGGTCTGAAAACATGTGGGTCATGGCTGGAATACTCCGCGCTGAATCAACAGGTCACGTGCCAGATACAGCGCGGCCAAGGCACGTCCTTCGGAAAATTGAGGGTGTTGAACGAGGCTGGAAAGCTCGCGCAAATTGATCTTGTCCACACGCATCGGCTCAGGCTCGTCGCCTGGCAGGCGCTCTTCATAGAGATCGGTCGCCAACACCACCTGGATCTTCTGGCTCATGTAGCCGGGCGAGAGTGACAACTCGGTCAGGTGTTCAAGCTGGCGGGCGCCGTAACCGGCCTCCTCCTTGAGTTCACGGTCGGCGGCGGCCAGCACGTCTTCGCCCGGCTCGACCAGGCCTTTGGGCAGTGACAATTCATACTCGTCCGTGCCGCCGCAGTACTCTTCCACCAACACCGCGTGCTCGGCATCGAGCATCGCCACGATCATCACCGCGCCGTAACCATTGCCGCGCCCGACCAGACGCTCATACACACGCTCCACGCCGTTGGAAAAGCGTAACTGCACTTCTTCGACGCGGAAAAGACGGCTGCTCGCGACGATTTCGCGGGCGAGTACGGTGGGTTTCTGGCGCATGACGAGCTCCTTGGCGTAGACGGGGTACTATACCGTGGCTTTTCCGAATGTCTTTGTCGGAAAGCCCAGTGACTATTCATCGCCGAGAGACCTGTATGCCTTCTTTGCCCTGGCGCGACATCGACACCGTTCTGCTGGATATGGACGGAACGCTGCTCGACCTGCACTTCGACAACCATTTCTGGCTGGAGTATCTGCCTCAGCGCTACGCCGAACTGCACGGTGTCAGCCGCGCCATGGCACTGCTGGAACTGATGCCGCTGTTCGAGAAAAACGCAGGCACGCTGAACTGGTACTGCACGGACTTCTGGAGCGCAGAGCTGAAGCTCTCGGTGAAAGACCTGAAGGTGGAGATCGCGCACTTGATCGCCCTGCGTCCGGACGCCGAGACGTTTCTCGCTGCCATCAAACAGGCCGGCAAGCGCGTGATCATGATCACCAACGCTCACCGCGACTCACTGTCACTGAAGATGGAACGGCTGGAGCTGGCGCCGTATTTCGAGCGATTGATCAGCTCACACGACTACGGTTACCCCAAGGAAAACCCGCAGTTCTGGGACGCGCTGCACGCCGACATCGGCTTCGATCCCGCGCGCAGTCTGTTTATCGACGACACGTTGCCGATCCTGCGCAGCGCAGGGCGGTACGGGGTTAGACATTTGCTCGCGGTGCGTGAACCGGACAGCAAGAAGGGACCCAAGGATACGGAAGAGTTCGCGGCGCTGGAGGATTATCGGGAGTTGATTGAAGGGCTGTAGATTTTTATCAGATGAACCAACGCCGTCGCGGGCAAAGGCGTGCCTACAGCGATCGCGGTCCCTGTAGGAGCGCGCTTGCCCGCGAAGACGTACGTTCAGGCGACGATGATGCTCACTCCGGAATCCGCAACACCTGCCCCGGATAGATCTTGTTCACATCCTTGAGCATCGGCTTGTTGGCGTCGAAGATCTTCTGGTACTTGTTCGGGTCGCCATAGACCCGTTTCGAGATCGCGCTCAGGGTGTCACCTTTTTCGACCGTGACGAATTTCGCAGCAGCGACTGCCGGTGCGCCTGCTGCGACCGTCAATTGATCATCCACACTGCCCACACCTTCGATGTTGCCTGCGGCGAGAATGATCTTTTCCTTCTCTTCCTGACTGGCAACCTCGCCCGTCAACGTGACTTTGTCGCCTTCCACTGTCGCTTGAACATTAGGATTGCCCAGCCCCACTTTTGCGATGTGCTCCTTCAACTGCTCGCCGGCATTCGCGTTACCTGGCGTAAGAAGGTCGATGAGTTTTTCACCGGCTTCTTTGACGAAACTGAAAAGGCCCATAACTCTTTCTCCCTGCGTTTTTGTGATGTCCGAATCTCAACCATAGCCGGGTCGCGCAAACCGCTCCGTGCATCCGACCAATGACCCCATCGGCAATCAACGCCCCGTGCGACATCCTGCCGCGCTAGAATCGCCCGGCCAGCCCTGTGCCTTGCGGAGTGACAATGGACATCAAACAGCTGAAATTCCTGATCGCCCTCGACGAGACCCGTCACTTCGGGCAGGCGGCTGCACGTTGCCATATCACTCAACCCACGCTGTCCATGCGCTTGCGCAGCCTCGAAGAAGAGCTGGACTTGCCCTTGGTCAACCGCGGCCAGCGGTTTGAAGGATTCACCGCGCCGGGCGAGCGGGTCCTGGCGTGGGCACGCACGGTATTGGCGGCGTATGACGGCTTGCAGGCCGAAGCCGCTGCCTGTCGCGGGCACCTGGTCGGTACGTTGCGTCTGGGGGTTGTTCCGCTGTCGAACTTCGACCCGCTGCCATTGCTGCAGCGTCTGCACACGGTTCACCCGAACATGCGCTTTGAATTGTCCTCACTCAGCTCCGAGCAGATCCTCGATCAACTGGCGAGCAATCGGCTGGACCTGGGCGTCTCGTACCTGGACCGTCTCGACACCGATCGCTTTGATTCACTCGAGCTGGGTGAAACCCGCATGGGCCTGATGTACGACCAGCGTCATTTCAGTTTTGGTGACGAACCGTTGAGTTGGGAGAGCCTGATCGAACTGCCGCTGGGCATGCTGACCAGCGGCATGCACTTTCGTCAGTCCATCGATCACAACTTCCACAGCCGAGGCCTGCAGCCTCAGCCGCTGATCCAGACCGATGCCGTGCATCAACTGCTGCAAGCGGTTCACGGAGGCTTCTGTTGCGCGATTATGCCGCTGGACGGCGGCCTGGAAACGCTGACCGAACATCTTCGCCTGCAACCAATCGAGCAGGCCCAGACACTGGCTCGCCTTGGACTGATCATGCGCCGCGCCGCACCGCGTTCGGCGCTGGCAGAAGCCTGTTTTGGCCTGTATCAGAAAATGATCGAGCCTTCTTGATCGACGTCATCTATCACGGCATCAGTACTAGCAATTAGACGTTATCCGACCAGAGGCCTAGGCTTACGGTCTGAATACTCTGCCGGTACTTCCCGATGCATTCCAAGCACACGGAGAGCACGGCGCCCGCAAAACAACTGCCCGCGCCTGCCGCAAGCCAGTCTTACAGCTACTCAAATCTGGAACACGACACCTGCGAACCTAACGTGCTCGCCGAAGAGGTGGCGTTGGCCATTGCCTACAACGGCATCAGCCAGGCCGTGATGCTGGTGACGCCGACCGATCTGGAAGACTTCATCGTCGGGTTCAGCATCGGCAGCGGCATCATCGAATCCCCTGACGAGATTTACGACATCAAGCTCGGCGGCTGCGGCTCTGCGCAAACTGCAGAGGTCGAAATTGCCAGTCGCGCCTTCTGGAACCTCAAGACCCAGCGTCGGCAACTGGCAGGAACCAGCGGCTGCGGTCTATGTGGCGTGGAAGCCGTCGAACAGGCCCTGCCTGAACTGAACGTCCTGCCCGGCGCACCCTTGCCGCCCGCTGAATGGCTCAGAGGCCTGCGTGAGCGCATGAGCGAATTTCAACCATTGGGTGAACACTGCGGTGCCGTCCACGCGGCGATGTTCATGAACGATCAGGGCGAGTTGCTGATGGGCCGCGAAGACATCGGTCGCCACAACGCCCTCGACAAGCTGATCGGCGCCTTGATTCGCCAGAACATCCCGACCACAGGCGGTCTGGCGGTCGTGACCAGCCGCTGCAGCCTCGAATTGATTCAGAAAGTCCTGCGTGCCGGCATTCAAACCCTTGTCAGCCTGTCCTCGCCCACGGGCCTGGCGCTGCAATGGGCACGCCGTCACAACCTCAACCTCATTCATTTGCCGAAACACAGTGCGCCGCGGGTTTACAGCCCTGCCTTGGAGAAAAAAGCGTGAGCATGCACAAACAAGCCGACAAGACCCCTGTCCCGCGCTACAAGCCCTACAAAGGCCCGGCCGGTGGATGGGGCGCGCTGATCAGCGTGACACAAGCCTGGCTGACTAGCGACAACGCGCTGAAGAACCTGCGCATGATGCTCAAGACCAACCAGAACGGCGGCTTCGACTGCCCGGGTTGCGCCTGGGGTGATTCGCCGGAAAGCGGCATGGTCAAGTTCTGCGAAAACGGTGCCAAGGCGGTCAACTGGGAAGCCACCAAGCGCCGCGTCGATCCGTCGTTCTTCGCCCGTTACAGCGTCAGCGCCTTGCTGGAGCAAAGTGACTACTGGCTGGAATACCAGGGCCGTCTGACCGAACCGATGGTGTACGACGCCGATTCCGATCGCTACAAACCGATCGCGTGGGACGATGCGTTCGCGCTGATCGCCAAACACCTCAACAACCTGCCAAGCCCGAACATGGCCGAGTTCTATACCTCGGGTCGGGCCAGCAACGAAGCCGCTTACCTGTACCAATTGTTCGTGCGCGCCTACGGCACCAACAACTTCCCTGACTGCTCGAACATGTGCCACGAAGCCAGCGGCGTTGCCCTGTCACAAAGTGTGGGCGTCGGCAAAGGCACCGTGACCTTCGATGACTTCGAACATGCCGACGCGATTTTCGTGTTGGGTCAGAACCCCGGCACCAACCACCCGCGCATGCTCGAACCCCTGCGTGAGGCCGTTCAACGCGGCGCCCAAGTGGTGTGCGTGAACCCATTGAAAGAGCGTGGGCTGGAGCGCTTCCAGCACCCGCAACACCCACTGGAAATGCTCAGCAACGGTTCCGAACCGACCAACACCGCCTACTTCCGCCCGGCACTGGGTGGCGACATGGCGCTGCTGCGGGGCATGGCCAAATTCCTGCTGCAATGGGAACGCGAAGCGCAGGCCAAGGGCGAGCCAGCCGTATTCGATCACGCGTTCATCAACGAACACACCAACGGGGTGCTGGACTACCTGGCAAAAGTCGACGAGACCTCCTGGGAGTTCATCGTCGAGCAATCCGGCTTGCCGCTGGTGGATATCGAACGCTCTGCGCGCATGTACGCCAAAGGCAAGAACGTGATCATGTGCTGGGCGATGGGCATCACCCAGCATCGTCACTCGGTGCCGACCATTCAGGAAGTCGCCAACCTGATGCTGCTGCGCGGCAATATCGGCCGGCCGGGCGCGGGTCTGTGCCCGGTGCGTGGCCACAGCAACGTGCAGGGCGACCGCACCATGGGCATCAACGAGCGCCCACCGGCGTTCTTCCTCGACGCCCTGGAAAAACGTTTCCAGTTCAAAGTGCCACGCGACAATGGCCACAACGTGGTCGAAGCGATTCACGCCATGCTTGAAGGCCGCTCGAAAGTCTTCATCGGCCTGGGCGGCAACTTCGCACAAGCCACACCGGACAGCCCGCGCACGTTTGAGGCGCTGCGCAACTGCGACCTGACCGTGCAGATCAGCACCAAGCTCAACCGCAGCCATCTGACCCACGGCAAGGAAGCGCTGATCCTGCCGTGCTTCGGCCGCACCGACATCGACATCCAGGCCGACGGCCCGCAAGCGGTGACCGTGGAAGACTCCTTCAGCATGGTTCACGCCTCCAACGGCCAACTCAAGCCACTGTCGCGTCAAATGCGTTCGGAGCCAGCGATTCTGGCGGGCATCGCCAATGCAACACTGGGCAAGCAGCCGGTGGACTGGCTGTGGCTGGTGGAAGATTACAGCCGCATCCGCGACCTGATCGCCGACACCATTCCGGCGTTCAAAGACTTCAACGAGAAGATCAAGCACCCGGGCGGTTTCTATCTGGGTAACTCCGCAGGCTCGCGCAAGTGGAACACGCCGAGTGCGCGCGCCAACTTCAAGTCGAACGTGCTGCCGAGCGACCTGGTCCACGAAAGCATCCGCGGGACGGGTATCGTGCCGGACCTGATCATGCAATCCATGCGTTCCCATGATCAGTACAACACCACGATTTACGGCCTGGACGACCGTTATCGCGGCGTGAAAGGCCAGCGTGACGTGATCTTCCTCAACGAGGCCGACATCATTCGTCTGGGCTTCGTACCCGGCCAGAAAGCGGACATCGTGTCGATCTGGGGCGATGACATCGAGCGTCGCGTCAAAGGCTTCACATTGCTGCCGTTCGACATTCCTGCTGGCCAGGCGGCGGCTTACTACCCAGAGGTCAACCCATTGGTGCCGCTGGAAAGCGTGGGCGACGGCAGTCACACACCCACGTCGAAATTCGTGGCGATCAAGCTGGAACGGCATAGCGAAACGGCACGGATTATCTAATCCCTTTTAGGAGCGCTTTATCACACTCGATTGCGTGAAACGCCCTACAAGCAGATTTCCATTCGCGCACAAAAAAGGCCCGAATCGCTTGATTCGGGCCTGTGTGAAGTAGTCTATGACTCAATAAACCGACTTAAGTTCCCGACTAAAAACAATCACTTAGCGATTTGTATACAAGTCGTGTTATTCGTCGGATTTCGATTGTGACATTTTCTTCATGATTGCAGGATCGCGTCGTCATCCCTACGAGCATCCATACATGAAGTATTCCTCGATTCTGTTGTTGTCCCTCTCCCTGGCCACTGGTTTCGCCTCCGCTGGCGACAACGTGACGGCTGGTGTGGGCGGCGCATTGGGTGGGGTACTGGGTTCGGTTGTTGGCCAGCAAATTGGCGGCAGCACCGGATCCGCGATTGGCGCGGGCCTTGGTGGCGCAGCCGGCGGTGCCGTCGGCGCAAACCGCCACAACCGTACTGAAGCGGCCATTGGCGGCGGCCTGGGCGCAGCCGGCGGTAACGTCATCGGCCGTAGCGTCGGCGGCAGCACCGGCAGCCTGATCGGCGCAGCAGCGGGCGGCGGCGCCGGTGGCGCACTGGGCAACTACATGGGCGATCAAAGCCGCCATGACGACGATAATCGCCGTGGCTACCGTGGCGACCGCCGTGACTACCGCCACGGTCATGGCCCCCGTCATCACGACCACGGCCGTCATCGCGGCTGGCGTCATCGCTGACAGTCAGCGCAACGTCGCACACACACCGGCCGCTTCCTTGCGGCCGGTTGTCGTTTCAGAGCACCAACTGTTCCATCGCCTCACGCAATTCGGCAGGAATCGCCACCGGCTGATTCGATGCGCGATCCACGAACACATGAACGAAACGCCCAGCAGCACAAGCCTCCTCCTCACCGGCCTTGAAAACCGCCAGCTCGTATTGCACCGAACTGTTGCCTAACTTGCCCACCCGTAAACCGACCTCGATCAGGTCCGGGTACGCGATCGATGCAAAGTAGTCACACGATGAACTGACCACAAACCCGACAACCTCCCCGTCGTGAATATCCAGCCCGCCTCGCTCGATCAGATAACCGTTCACAGCGCTGTCGAAAAAGCTGTAATAGGTGACGTTGTTCACGTGCCCGTAAATGTCGTTGTCGTGCCAGCGCGTGGTGATGGGCTGGAAATGGCGATAGTCGGCACGTTGCGGGGTCGGTTGGGACATTCAGTCTTCCTCTGCTGTCGATCAATCCTGTGGAAACGGCTCAAACACTCATTGGTGACTTAGCACCCAGTCCCGCACCAAGGCATAGGGATAGTCCTCGAGCACGGCAAACCCGGCGATACTCCTTGCCTTGAGCCTGGTGAACAGCGGCACGCTGATGCCGCAGAGAAACCGGGTCAGGCATTCAGTGCTGGGATCATGGCCCCGCGCCTCGCGATGCTTGCCGATGAAATCGCCACAGAGCGCCTCGAAGCTCTGTTGCTCCAGCGGCTCGAGAGCCGGCGGCTCGGGCAAGCGAGCCACCTGACCTGCACACACCGAACAATGCCCGCAACGCTCGGGCGCCTGGGCGTCGCCGAAATACTGCGCCAGACGATGGCTCAAACACTGCTCACTGGCAAACAGATCCAGCATGGCGTGAATGCGCGCCACTTCGGTCGTTTCGTGGTGCGCGAAATAATCATGCAGTTCCTCGCTCAGCGCCTGTGCGTCGAAATCGGTGACCAACAGGCTGTACACCTCCGTCATCTGCTTGCTTTCAAGCTCGATCCAGCCCTTCTCCTGAAAGAAATCCAGCGCCGTGACGACCCGTGAGCGCTCCGCTTGATACTGCTGATACATGGCGTCGAAATTGACGGTAGCCCACGTGCGCGCACGGCTGGAAGTCTCGACGAGCGCTTGCACAAACTGCTGCCGCTCGCCCTGAAAACGCGCCACGAGTTCGTGCGGCTCGATCAGGTACTTGAACCGGTATTCGGCGAAGTAGGCATAACGCGGCGCGATGATGCCTCGCAGCTCCAGCTGCACCAGCAGGGTCTTGAGCGGCAACTGACGAATGTTGCTCATCTCACAGAGCGGCAACAGCAAAAACTCCCACTGCCCGTCGTTACGTGCATTGAGCAGGTCATCCAGCACCCGAGCAATGCCTTCGCGCTCAGGCGTGTCGCCGTACACAAAGTTCTCCAGCACATTCAGGCTGTCGCGATTGGCCAGAACCAGGCATTCCGAGACGGCCCCATCGCGCCCCGCCCGACCGATTTCCTGACTGTAGTTTTCAATGGATTTCGGCAGGTCGAAGTGCACCACATTGCGGATATCGCTCTTGTCGATGCCCATCCCGAAAGCGATGGTGGCAACGATGCAATTCAGTCGCCCGTCCATGAACTGCCGTTGAATGGACTCACGCTTATCGTGAGGCAGTCCCGCGTGATAGGCGTGCGCCGGAATGCCGTTTTGCGCCAGATGAGCCGCGACGAACTCCGCTGTTTTTTGCAGCGTGACGTAGACGATGCTCGGCTGCCCCGCGCGTTCGCCAAGCCATTGCACCAGCCGACGGCGCTTGTCACGGCCAGGTGTAGGCTCCACGTGTAATGTCAGGTTGGCTCGATAGAAGCCTGTCGTCACCACGTCGTCGGGGGCAATGGCGAATTTGCTCTGCATGTCGTCGATGACGTTTGGCGTAGCGGTAGCCGTCAGCAGCAACACCTGTGGGATCTTGAACTCGCGCTGGTAGTCCGGAAGCTTGAGGTAGTCGGGCCTGAAGTTATGCCCCCACTCCGAAATGCAGTGCGCTTCATCGATCACCAGCAACGAGATAGGCACTTGCGCGATGAAGTGCCTGAAGCGTTCATTCTTCAGGCGTTCGACCGAGATCATGAGAATTTTCAGCTCGCCTGAACGCGCGCGCGACATGACGTCCGCGACCTCCTCGCGACTCTGCGCCGAATCGATACTCGCGGCCGCGATGCCATGACGCTGCAAAAAAGCCAACTGATCCTGAATCAGCGCCAGCAATGGCGACACCACGAGGGTCAGGTGCGGCAGCAGCAACGCGGGCAATTGATAACACAGCGACTTGCCCGAGCCTGTGGGAAAGATTGCTGCAGCAGAACGCCCGGCCAACACCGCACTGATCGCGGCCTCTTGTCCGGTGCGAAACTGCCGATAACCGAACACCTGTTCAAGGGTTTGATGCATAGCTGCCACTCCATGGACCGTCGCAAAGGTGAGCCACCTTAACGCGGTGGGTTTGGGCGCAGTACACCGAAACCGTTACAGAAATGCCAACCAGGATACAGACCCGGTACGGCATCGATACGTTGTACTAGCAAAACAACATTGCGGGGTTTAACCTCGCCGCCACACACGTTACGTTTTATGTCGCGCGTTCGCACAGGCCCAGAGAACCGCCCGCAACCCGCGACATGCCAAGGAGAGGCAATGCAGCCCACCCCACCGCCGAAAGACGACGGGCTCACCGTCATACAGCGTCTGACACCGGATCAGTTCGATGTCGTGCTCGGATCCCACCCCGCCAAACGAAAAGTCGCACCTGCGAAGACCAGTTGGCCTCTCAGCAGCGTTGTCATTTGCCTGGCATTGCTGGCGGCGATTATCTATCTCGTCACCCAGATGTTTCACACGCAGAAACCACCGCACGTCGCGATTGCACCTACGCCCTCTGCCGACCTCCAGGAAGCGCCCGCATCGGTCGCGCCAGCAGCGGACTTACGCACAACCGAACAGGTCGTCTATGTCGCGCCCAAGCTTGAAACGGCGCAACCCGCAACCACTCAGCCACTGGATAACTGCCTGAAAGACGGCAATGTGATTGATCGCGACGTCATCAACTGCCGCTTCGGTGAAGCGCAGCCGACGGACTATAACGCTCCGCGTCCTCAAGGCATGGTCTCTGACCGCTACATGGCGCAGTACAAGTCCGCAGCCACCCAACCCAAAGCCGATACCGGCCGCCATTACGAAGTCGCGGGCGTATTCATCCGCGAAATCGACGGCCGCAACCGCTACGAAGCGCGGTATCGCATCTATAACAACCACATCGACAACAGCAGCGTGTGCATGAACTTCAAAAGCGACAGCGTCGAATACCGCGAATGCCGGCGTGCGGCGACTCCGTTCTTCAAAGACATGTGCAGTGACTGGACCAAACGCGTTGCAAAGGACAAGGACGAGAAGAATAAGTTGGCGCAGGCGCAATATTGCGAGGCGGCGCGGACATATCAGGCAAACTAATTAATCGTGTAAGCGTACCGCTCAATACGGCTCAACATCAGGTAACACAGTCCAGCCACAAACGTTTTATTAATTAATCTAACCTCATGGCTCCTACACACCCATGAGGTTAGAAACATGACGGTATTTACTATTTTCTTTTGTGGAACTGGCTCCACAAAATATGACTCGCTTCACGACAACTACTGGAACGGTGAACTGATTTCCACACTTTCCAATAACATGGGCAGCCGCGAATTCGCTGACTGGATCGTGGTGAACGGCCCTGGCAGTGGCAACTTGCAGGCTGACGAACTGTTCACCGAATCCAAGAGCTACGGCTGGACAGGAACAGCATTCGGCAAAGGCTGGCATGAAAACGTGCAACATGCGGTCAATATCGTGAAGGGCAAATTTGACTGGCAGCGGACGAAACTCACTGAAACGGAATATGTTCGGTTGAAAAATGCGGGCTTGCCGATCCATAAGGTCGAAGAGACTGATTCTTGGCTGTGGCGACACTATGATTTTGGCAACCGCAAAGTCAGCCAGCAGCAACTGCAAGAGCAGATCATCAAGACCCACCGCAAGGGAGGGATCATCCCGACTCAGATCAACCTGGTGGGCTGGAGCCGGGGTGGTGTGAGCTGCCACATGCTGGCGAATGCACTACTGGCCGATCCCGTGCTGCGGAAGATTCCTGTCAACATTTTCGTGGTAGATCCTGTTCCGGGTCCCTTGAACACGCAGCTTGAAAAGATTTCGTTGAGCAGCAATGTGAAACAGTACGTCGCCTTTTATGCGCGCGATGAACGCTCCAAGGGATTTGCCTGCGTCATTCCGAAAACGGCCGCCTCCACTCAAGTGAGTATCTTCCCCATGGCGGGAAGGCACGCCACGCTGGTGGGCAATGCGTCGTTGAGCGGCGCGTCGGGCCCTGGTGCGCTGAACGAGCCTGGCAAGCTGGTCAGGCACTATGCAGAAGTTTGCCTCACTCGATGGGGCACAAAACTGACGAAGACGATGAATCTGTCAGCAGTGGATGTCAGCAATCTTCACCAGAGCATGGTCATGCACGACAGCGACTTTGTGAAAATGCGCAGTCAATCTTATACAGGGCTGACGGAACACACGGCGAATGAACGCTCTGTCATCCATAACGGTAAAACCGTTGCATTTGGAAAAGTCACCGGCCTACCTCTTAATCCGAAAGAGGGATTGGCCGCCACACTTGCGAAAGGCAACGACGCCTACAAAGTTATTCTGAAGTAACACGTTTCACCGTTAACGACTGTACATAAACGTTTAACGAGTCATGCGTTGAGGTCGGTCTGTTCAAGCCATCGAACATGTTCCGCCGCGCCCCTGTTTCAAAAAAACCGCCCAGTCACCGGGCGGTTTTTTCATTGATTACCCTGCGGCCATTGACCCACTGGCCGATTCCGCGGTCATACCTTCCGCCAAGCAGAGGCCTGCACGCCGATCACTTCAGGAAATCGTCATGACCCGCAACCATTACCTACCGCTACTGCTGACTGCATTCATGGCCGCACTCGCTGGCTGCGGCGAGAAGGAACCCGAGAAGACCAGCAGCGCCTCGGCCGACGCCCGGGGCTTGTCGAAGTCGATGACGGTGGATGTCAGCGGGGCGTTGAACCTGCATTACGAAGCCAAGGGCGATGCGGTCGGCGTGGGCTTCCTGCCCGGCAAGCTGCCCGGCGCCAACTGGCTGACCCTGAGCGCGGATCAGGAGGCAGAAGGCGATCGCAACGAAGTCAGTATCGGGCCGATCCTGGGTTTCTCGTTCGACAATCCTGATCAGGAAAAGCAGGCCATCCTGTTCCAGGGCGGTCGCGTGGAAGTCGCTCATGATGAAAACAGCGCTTCCTACGATACCGGCTCGTACTACCAATACTTCGACACCGATAAAGGCGGCGCCAACAGCAACGTCAAACTCGACTTCAGCAAGATCGAAAAGCTGACCTCCACCAACAAGTTGCTCGACCGCTATCGCCTCGTTGGCACCTTCCAGTTCAATGCAGCTCTGTCCCCGGAACAGCCCACCGACGAATGCACCCGGGAAGCCGCAACGTACGCCGCCGAACACGGCGAGCGCCACCCCGGCTTCGACGCAAAACTGTGCGACGCCAAGAGCGTCGTCGCCAAAGGTAGCTTTGACATCACCCAGGATTTTCCGGTGACGGATAAGGCGGGGTGACATTGACCCAAAGCAAAGCCAACGCTGGCGGGTAGGCGTTTTTGTTTCTTAATGGAAGGCGTGGGAGGAATGTGCGAGCTTGCTCGGTGAATGCGGTGGGTCAGCAGCATCAACGGTGAATGACACACCGCGTTCGCTGCCCTCGTAACCTCGGACGTCTCCTACAGGGTTCGCGGCGTTCCAAAGACTTGAACATGACACGAATACTGTAGGAGCCGGCTTGCTGGCGAATACGGTGGGTCAGCAGCATCAATGGTGAATGACACACCGCGTTCGTCCGAAGTGCGGCCCATACCCTCGTAGCCTCCAAAAGCTCCCACGCCCTCGGGGCAGAAGCGCTAATCTGCACCACGCCATCAAACATCAAACATCAAACATCAAAACGCGAACATAAAAAAACCGCCCCGAAGGGCGGTTTTTATTCAGCAGAGCCCAAGCTTACAGCTTAGGACCGGCTGCCTTGATCGCATCGCTCACGTCGAACTTCTTGAAGTTCTCGATGAACAGACCGGCCAGCGCTTTGGCGGCTTCGTCGTACGCCGCTTTGTCAGCCCAAGTGTTGCGCGGGTTGAGCAACGCGGTGTCGACGCCTGGAACCGACTTCGGTACGTCCAGGTTGACGGTGTCCAGGTGCTCTGTATCTGCACCGATCAGTGCGCCGCTCTGGATGGCTGCGATAACGCCACGGGTAGTCGGGATGTTGAAGCGCTTGCCGACGCCGTAGCCGCCGCCGGTCCAGCCGGTGTTGACCAGGTAGACCTTGGAGCCGAAGCCACGGATACGTTTGATCAGCAGCTCGGCGTATTCGCCAGCAGGACGCGGGAAGAACGGCGCGCCGAAGCAGGTGGAGAACGTCGACTTGATGCCAGCGCCCGAGCCCATTTCGGTCGAACCCACCAGTGCGGTGTAACCCGACAGGAAGTGATAGGCCGCTTGTTCTTCGCTGAGGATCGAGACGGGCGGCAGAACGCCAGTCAGGTCGCAAGTCAGGAAGATCACAGCGTTAGGCTCGCCGCCCAGGTTCTTCTCGGAGCGTTTTTCAACGTGCTCCAGCGGGTAGGCGGCGCGGCTGTTCTGGGTCAGGCTGCCGTCGGCGTAGTCGGCGTGGCCGTTGGCGTCCAGGACTACGTTTTCCAGCACGGCGCCGTGCTTGATGGCTTTCCAGATGACGGGCTCGTTCTTCTCGGAGAGGTCGATGCACTTGGCATAGCAACCGCCTTCGATGTTGAACACAACGCCTTCGCCCCAGCCGTGCTCGTCGTCACCGATCAGGTAACGGCTCTCGTCTGCAGACAGGGTGGTTTTACCCGTGCCGGACAGGCCGAAGAACAGGGTCACATCGCCCTCTTCACCGATGTTGGCAGCGCAGTGCATCGGCAGCACGTCGGCGGCAGGGAGCAGGAAGTTCTGCACCGAGAACATCGCTTTTTTCATCTCGCCGGCGTAACGCATGCCCGCGATCAGTACTTTTTTCTGTTTGAAGTTGAGGATGACGCAACCGTCGGAGTTGGTGCCGTCACGCTCTGGAACGCACTCGAAGTTCGCAACGTTCAGAACCTGCCACTCTTCGCGACCAGCAGGGTTGTACTGGGCCGGATTGATGAACAGGCAACGACCGAACAGGTTTTGCCAGGCGGTCTGGGTGGTCATCTTGACGGCGAGGTAGTGATCCTCGGCAGCGCCTACGTGAACGTGGGAGACGAAGTGTTCCTGAGCGTTGTTGAACGCCTCGACACGCGCCCACAGGGCATCGAACTTGTCGGCAGGAAACTTGCGGTTGATCGGGCCCCAGGCGATAGCGTCCTGGGTGGTTGGTTCTTCAACGATGAAGCGATCAACTGGCGAACGACCGGTGCGATGGCCAGTTTTCACGACGAATGCGCCAGTATCGGACAGGACGCCTTCTTCGCGTTTGAGGGCTTCTTTAACCAGATCGTCGACACTGAGATCGGTGTGAACGGCGTTATTGGCTTGCGTCATGAGATTCCCCGTCGGCCCGCTGGCCGAGTGCTCCAAACGTTTTGTAGTAGAAAAACCCAAACTACTACAGCTGAAAAGTGGGCCGGATTATGCCAGAAAAGCCCAAAAAAGGTAGGGCCCTCCTGTCAGAACTACATAATGAAGAACGCGGCCCGCTGGGCGGAAACCATTCAGCCCGGTCCCGGCACTACATAAAAACTACATCAATGACGGGTGTCAGATGGCGTATCGACTCCACCGCCTGCGAACAGCTGCGCTACATCGGTTGCGTCGAAAAGGTAGCGCTGGTTGCAGAACTGGCAATCGATCTCAACGGTGCCGTTGTGCTCGATCACCAACTGCTGTGCGTCTTCCAGACCAAGACTGACCAGAGCGTTGGCTGAACGTTCGCGCGAGCAGCTGCAACGGAACACCAATGGCTGGATATCGAACATGCGCACGGCATCTTCGTGGAACAGACGGTGCAGCACGGTTTCGTTGTTCAGGCTTAACAGCTCTTCGGCAGTCAGGGTGTCGACCAGCGTATTGACGTGTTGCCAGCTGGCTTCGCGCTCTTCCGGGTCAGTCAGGCGAGCGGCTGGCAACTGTTGGAGCAGCAAGCCACGCGCGCGCTTGCCGTCGGCCTTGATCCAGAACCGTGTCGGCAATTGCTCGGACATCACGAAGTAGCTGGAGAGGCAAGCTGACAGATCGACGCCGTCCAGGCCGACGATCCCCTGATAGCGTTTGCCCTGACGTGGGTCGATGGTCATCGTCAGGTCGCCGTCAGGCATCAGCTCTTGGAGCGTGGCATCCGGGGTGATCAGGCTTTCGTCGTACCGGGCGATGCCTCGAATCTCACGCTCGCTGGAGCATTCGACCATCAACAGCGAAACCGGTCCAAGTGACCGCGCCTGAAGAACCAGCAAGCCATCAAACTTCAGCGTACCGACCAGCAAGGCCGCCGCAGCGAGCATTTCGCCCAGCAATTGTGCGACCGGCTCAGGGTAGGGATGCTTGGCGAGCACTTCGGCGTAGCTGCGCTCCAATGCCACGAGCTCACCGCGAACGTCGCTCTCGTCGAAGATGAAACGCTGGGTGTAATCGATATCCGGGAAATCATGCATAGAAAATAGGTATCTGAAGTAATGACAAATTGATGACAAACGCCTATAAAACGCGATTTAGCACCGCTTGGTGCATTGTCATGCCGATGGGGGCATTTTATGGACTATCCCGCGCTCTTCCAACCCAAGTGGAACGCCAAAAAATTCTTGCTGTGTCATCTCGTGGCGCTGGCGCTTCTGCTGGTGTGGATCTGGCCTACAGGTCATGCCCTTTTCACCCGATTCGACGAATGGTTTTTCCATTTGCTGAATCGGCCATTGCTGGAAAACAAAGTGTGGCTCTGGACCTGGACAGTTGCCAGTATGCGCCCCTTCGATGTCGTGGTTGGCCTGATCCTGCTGATGCTGCTGATCAAAGGCGACTGGGTGTTCAAGCAGGTTCAGACCCGCGCGGCGCTGATTGGCTTCGTGCTGACGCTGATCCTGCTGCTGATCATTCGCACGGTGTTCTCCAAAATCATCGATCACACCTCGCTGCAGCATGACAGCGCGTCGATGGTGATCCCTGACGCCATCAAGCTCAGCGATATTTTTCCGACCCTCGAAGACAAATGGCAGCTCAAAGATCGATCCAGCCAGAGCTTCCCCGGTGACCACGCCTCGGTGTTGCTGATCTGGGCGATGTTCATGACCGTCTACAGCCGCACCGTCGGCCAACGCCTGATTATCTGGGCACTCGCGTTGCTGTTCATGATGCCGCGTCTGGTGGCCGGTGCGCATTGGGGGCAGGACGACTACATCGGCGGCGTCATGATCGCACTGCTGGCTTTGGGCTGGAGCTGCTACACGCCCTTTGCGGCGGTGGCGACCGGGTTCCTGCTGCGCGTCACGGCACCGCTCTTCAATCTGTTCGGCCGCCTGCCATTGATTCGTTGCCTGAGCATCATGAAGCCCGGAGCACGCGCCTGAGCGTACAGCGCTCAGTCAGCGCTTTTGCGGTGGGAGCGAGTTCGCGCCCACCGCCCGCCAAATCAGAGGAATGAATGAGCGACTGGCTCAATCATCCCCGGAATGAAACTGAAACAACTGGCGGCGCTGCTTCTTCGTGGGTTTGCCATCGGTCGTGACGCCCAGGCTGCCGGCCTTGCGCATCTCGGCCGCCTGCTCACGCTTGGCCAGGCTTTCTGGGGTTTCGCTGTAAAGCAGTTGAGCCTCCGGAGCACCACGACGCACGATAGACAACGCCTTGACCACCACCGTGCGTTCATCGAACCCGGCACGGATCTGAAACTCGTCGCCCACGCGAGGTTCCTTGCCCGGTTTGCACCGCTCGCCCCGGCAGTGCACCTTGCCGCTTTCGATTGCAGCTTTGGCCAGCGCACGCGTCTTGAAGAAGCGCGCAGCCCACAGCCATTTGTCCAAACGAACCTTGTCATCCTCATCTGACTTTTGTGTCATCTGAATTCCTCAATCTGGTGATAGTCAGAACTGTACTACGCAACGTCGAGCACGCAGTAATCTCAAGCCTTGGTTAGAATCCCCCGCATGCAAGCAAGGGAATGCGTTCTGGTGTTCGTCAGGCTATCGTTCCCGGGATTGTCACAATGTGGACCGAGTTGAGCGTTAGAGTCACCCATCAGGCGTCATGCACGCCTGGGAATGGGACTTTTTCGTCGACGCGGATTTTTCTGATGCAGGGCACGGGTTATACGCACTGTATCCAAGGCATTGGCCCAGCTTGAATCTGGCGTCAGGCAGAACGCGCAACGTACGGAATCGCTTTGAAAACATTCGACCATCTCACAGTCATCGGCCTTCGCGAATGGGTGGCGCTGCCCAACTTGGGGGTTGCCGGTCTGCGCGCGAAGATCGACACCGGGGCCAGCACGTCCAGTCTGCACGCCACGGAAATCGAGCCCTTCGAACGCGACGGCGAGAAATGGGTGCGCTTCAACGCGCATCTGGGCACGGTGGTGCAGCTGCGCCATCGACGTTGCGAGGCCCAGTTGGTGGCGATGAAAACCATCAAAAGCTCCAACGGGCACGCACAAGTGCGTTATGTGATTCGCACAACGCTGGCGCTGGGTGATCGAGTCTGGCCGGTGGAGTTCACGCTGGCGTGCCGCAAAGCCATGCGTTATCGCTTGTTATTGGGTTCCAAAGCCCTGATTGACGGCCAACTGGTGGTCAATCCGGGGATTACTTATGTTCAGGACAAGCCGGTGTTTCCGGCCTCTAATTCCTCTCCCACAGGTGTTGCATGAAGATCGCTGTGCTTTCGCGAAACCCGCGTCTGTATTCAACTCGTCGCCTGGTCGAAGCTGGTATTCAGCGTGGCCACGAGGTCGTGGTGATCGATACCCTGCGCGCCTATATGAACATTGCCAGTCATAAGCCGCAGATTCACTACCGAGGCAAACCCCTGGAAGGCTTTGATGCGGTCATCCCGCGGATCGGCGCTTCCGTGACCTTCTACGGCTGCGCCGTGTTGCGTCAGTTCGAAATGATGGGCGTGTTTCCGCTGAACGAATCCGTTGCCATCGCCCGCTCCCGGGACAAGCTGCGCTCGCTGCAGTTGCTGTCGCGGCGCGGCATCGGCCTGCCCGTAACCGGTTTCGCGCACTCTCCCGACGACATCCCGGACCTTATCCAGATGGTCAACGGTGCGCCGCTGGTGATCAAAGTGCTGGAAGGCACTCAGGGCATCGGCGTGGTGCTGTGCGAAACCGCAACCGCAGCGGAATCCGTGATCGAAGCCTTCATGGGCCTCAAGCAGGACATCATGGTTCAGGAGTACATCAAGGAAGCCGGTGGTGCGGATATCCGCTGCTTCGTAGTGGGGGACAAGGTCATCGCGTCGATGATGCGCCAGGCCAAACCCGGCGAGTTCCGCTCCAACCTGCACCGGGGCGGCACGGCCAGCCTGATCAAAATCACGCCGGAAGAACGCATGACCGCCATTCGTGCCGCCAAGGTGATGGGACTGAGCGTCGCAGGCGTGGACATCCTGCGCTCCAACCACGGGCCGCTGGTGATGGAGGTGAACTCATCGCCGGGCCTGGAAGGCATCGAAACCACCACCGGCAAGGACGTGGCCGGGATGATCATTCAGTACATCGAGAAAAACGGTGGGCCGCACATGACGCGGACGAAGGGTAAGGGCTGATTCGTAAAAACGCTCTATAGGAGCCGGCTTGCTGACGAAGCGCTGGGGCAGGCGCTCACGCATTCGCCAGCAGGCCAGCGCTTACACATGGACCGTCACCGCCCGTGCGGTCAAACGGCATCCCGCGGCAGCATCAAACCAAGCGGCAGGCGCACGCGTGCTTCAAGTCCGCCACCCGATCGATTTCGCAATTCGACATTGCCCCCGTGCATCGCGGCAATGCGCTTGACGATTGCCAGCCCAAGTCCGGTGCCCTTGCCGCTGCGGGCGCGGTCGCCACGGATGAACGGGTTGAAAATGCCTTCGAGCTCCGACGGGTCGATGCCCATGCCACGGTCCAGCACGCTCAACACGACGTACGGCGCGCCGCTGTCTCCAGACACATAAGCGGCCACCTCAACGCCGTCACCGGCATGGTGCATCGCGTTGCCGATGAGGTTGTTGAGCAGACGCTTCATCGAAACCCGGCGCAGCGGAAATGGCGGGATCGACTCCAGGCACAAGCGCACCTGCTCGACCGGGCTGTTATAGGGTGCCACGACTTCGTGAACCAACTCGACGAGGTTGACCTCCTCGACCTCTTCATCGCGACCGTCACGAATGAAGGCCAGGAACTGATCGAGGATGGCGTCCATGTCCTCAATGTCGCGAACCATGCCGTCCATGAACTCGTTGTCTTTGGGCATCAGCTCCAGCGACAACCGCAGCCGCGTCAACGGCGTACGCAGGTCGTGAGACACGCCCGCCAGCATCAACTCCCGCTCCTGCCCTGCCTGCTCGACGTCTTCAGCCATCTGGTTGAACGCACGGTACACCTCGGTCATTTCGCTGGGCGTGTCACTGACAGGCAATCGCACGCTGCGGCCCTGCCCCAGCTGCCGCGCGGCGAAGACCAGACGCTTGAGAGGCTGGTTGAGCTGACTGACAAAAATCCAGGCCGACGCTGTGGACAACAGGCCGATCGCCAGGAACCAGCCCAGAACGCTCCAGATCTTCTGGCCACGCAGTGGATGCGGGTACAGCGGGACTTTTAACCAGCCATCGCCCAGGCTGGGAGCTCGCACCCACAGCGCGGGTGGCGCATGCACGCGCAGGCGAACTTCGGTGTCCGCGCCCAGTTCGTCCTGCATCTGCCGCTGATAGATCTCCGAATAAGGCCAATGCTGCTCACCCTCCGGAACCCCGCCGCCCACCACGCGGATCAGACCGGCCGCATCGGCGATGGTCTGCCGGTCGCTTTCGTCTGCCGCCCAATACGCGCGCAAGGTCAAGGCCACGCCGTGACTGTACTGACGGTCAACCAGCACGTCCTCGTTCATCAACAGATAAACCAGGGTCAGCGCCTTGGAAAACAGCACGACGATGAGCACCAGCCACAAGGTGCGGGAGAAAAAGCTTTGCGGGAACCAGAGCGGTGTTTTCATAACAGCAGCTACACACTATGCAGGAGCGAGCCAGGCTCGCGAAATTTCGCGGATCACAAGAGACAGCAAAAACCAGTCACCCCCTCGCTCCTTTCAAGAGCATCGGGGTGACTGGCTCGCAATGCAGGCGTGCAGTGCGCCTGACAGGCAATCTGTCTGTTGCTGTTACTGCTTGTTGGCGCCGTCTGGAACAAACACGTATCCCACGCCCCATACCGTCTGGATGTAACGCGGCTTGGCGGCATCGACTTCGATCAGACGACGCAGACGGGATATCTGGACGTCGATGGATCGCTCCAGCGCGTCCCACTCACGACCCCGCGCCAGATTCATCAGCTTGTCGCGCGTGAGCGGCTCACGGGCGTGCATGACGAGTGCCTTGAGCACCGCGAACTCGCCCGTGGTGAGCATGTGGACTTCCTCACCGCGCTTGAGCTCACGGGTCGCCAGCGACAGTTCGTAATCACCAAACGTGACCGTTTCGTCTTCACTGGCAGGCGCACCGGGAACCGGTACTGCCTGGCGACGCAGAACCGCTTTGACACGCGCCATCAGTTCATCGGGGTTGAAAGGTTTGGCGAGATAGTCGTCCGCACCCAGCTCCAGCCCCTTGATACGACTCAGCTCATCGCCCTTGGCGGTCAGCATGATGATCGGGACCTGATTGTTGGCGGCCCGCAGTCTGCGGCAAGCAGACAGGCCGTCTTCGCCCGGCAGCATCAGATCCAGCACCACGAGGTGGAAGACTTCGCGAGCCAACAGCCGGTCCATTTGCTCAACGTTGGCAACAGCACGGGCACGATAGCCTTTGCTGGTGAAAAAGCGTTCTAACAGGCTGCTCAGACCCGGGTCATCATCAACGATGAGGATTTTCTCGCCTTCAGCCGTTTGTGCAGTGCTGTTCATTGGAAGCTCCTTTGATCTCGGCGCGCATTATGGCGTAGCTGCTGTGATGCGCACCGTGTGCATTGTTAGCAGATTTTTCCTGAGCCGCCACTGGCGCTCTTCCCTGCCCTATTTAGCCGCGCACGGCGCAGTCCGGCGGCAGGATTTCCGGCAACTGACAGGGCGATCCCCTAATCGGGGCTCACTGGGTATAATGCGCCGCCCTCAAGGTCAGGCAACACGCGCTTGCGGCGGTTCGCCAGCAGCTGATTCTTTGCACACACATTTGCCAGGTGGTTTTATGGACAGTATCAACAGCCGCATCGCCGAGGAACTCGGCGTCCGCCCGCAACAGGTCGAAGCGGCCGTCGCGCTACTGGATGAAGGCTCAACGGTGCCTTTCATCGCTCGCTACCGTAAAGAAGTGACTGGCAGCCTCGATGACACGCAACTGCGTCATCTGGAAGAGCGCCTGCGCTATCTGCGCGAGCTCGACGAGCGTCGCATCAGCATCCTTGCCAGCATCGAAGAGCAAGGCAAGCTGACACCGGAGCTGGCGCGCGACATCAAGCTGGCCGACACCAAGACCCGCCTCGAAGACTTGTACCTGCCCTATAAACAGAAGCGTCGCACCAAAGGCCAGATCGCGCTGGAAGCCGGTCTGGGCGAGCTGGCAGACGGTCTGTTCAACGACCCTACGCAAAATCCCGAGACCGAAGCCGCCCGTTTCGTCGATGCCGAAAAAGGCTTCGCTGACGTCAAGGCCGTACTCGAAGGCGCGAAGTACATCCTGATGGAACGCTTCGCCGAAGACGCCACGCTGCTGGAAAAGCTGCGCAGCTTCCTCAAGCAAGAAGCCGTGATCAGCGCCCGCGTGGTGGCTGGCAAGGAAGAAGAAGGCGCCAAGTTCCGCGATTACTTCGAGCATGACGAGCCGCTCAAAAGCATGCCGTCCCACCGCGCGCTGGCGATCTTCCGCGGCCGCAACGAGGGGATTCTGAGTTCGGCGCTGAAAGTCGGCGAAGAACTCCCCGGCACGCTGCATCCGTGCGAAATGATGATCAGCGAGCGTTTTGGCCTGCAGAACCAGAATCGCCCGGCCGACAAATGGCTGGCCGAAGTCGTGCGCTGGACCTGGAAGGTCAAGCTGTATTCGCACCTGGAAACCGACCTGCTGGGTGAGCTTCGCGAGGGTGCAGAGACTGAGGCGATCAACGTGTTCGCTCACAACCTGCACGACCTGCTGCTCGCCGCTCCAGCCGGCCCACGCGCCACCTTGGGCCTGGACCCCGGCCTGCGCACCGGCTGTAAGGTCGCGGTGGTCGATGCGACCGGCAAGCTGCTGGATTACGCCACGGTTTACCCGCACGTGCCGAAGAACCAGTGGGATCAGACCATCGCAGTGCTCGCGGCCCTGTGCGCCAAGCACTCGGTTGACCTGATCGCGATCGGCAACGGCACCGCCAGCCGTGAGACCGACAAGCTGGCCGCCGACCTGATCAAAAAATACCCAGGCCTGAAAATGACCAAGGTCATGGTGTCCGAAGCGGGTGCGTCGGTGTATTCCGCGTCGGAACTCGCCGCCAAGGAATTCCCGGACCTGGACGTGTCGATTCGCGGCGCGGTGTCCATCGCTCGCCGCCTGCAGGACCCATTGGCTGAACTGGTGAAGATCGACCCGAAATCCATCGGTGTCGGCCAATACCAGCACGACGTGTCTCAGCTCAAGCTGGCGCGTGGCCTGGACGCCGTCGTCGAAGACTGCGTGAACGCCGTGGGCGTCGACGTGAATACCGCATCGGTCGCGCTGCTGGCGCGGATTTCCGGCCTGAACACCACTCTGGCGCAGAACATCGTCACACACCGTGACGAGAACGGCGCCTTCAAGACTCGCGCAGCGCTGAAGAAAGTCGCACGCCTGGGTGAGAAAACCTTTGAACAGGCTGCAGGCTTCCTGCGCGTCATGAACGGCGACAACCCGCTGGATTCGTCCGCCGTTCACCCTGAGGCCTATCCGCTGGTGCAGCGCATCGCTGCTGAAACCGACCGCGACATCCGTTCGCTGATCGGCGATGCCAGCTTCCTCAAGCGCCTGGACCCGAAGAAATTCACCGACGAGACCTTCGGCCTGCCGACTGTGACCGACATTCTTCAGGAACTGGAAAAGCCAGGCCGCGACCCGCGCCCCGAATTCAAGACGGCTGAATTCCAGGACGGCGTCGAGGATTTGAAGGATTTGCAACTGGGCATGATCCTCGAAGGCGTGGTGACCAACGTGACCAACTTCGGCGCGTTCGTTGACATCGGCGTGCATCAGGACGGTTTGGTGCACATCTCCGCACTTTCGGAGAAATTCATCAAAGATCCGCGCGAGGCGGTCAAGGCCGGTGACGTGGTGAAGGTCAAGGTCATGGAAGTCGACATCCCGCGCAAACGTGTCGGCTTGTCGATGCGCATGAGCGACACGCCCGGCGAGAAGATCGACGGCGCACGGGGCGCGCGTCCAGGCGCGGCACCGCGTCAGCAGCAGAGCAGCGCGCCACGCAAAGAAACCGCAACAGCTGCCCCGGCCAACAACGCCATGGCATCGCTGTTCGCCAACGCCAAGCAACTGAAGAAACGCTGATGGAAATTCCGGAAGGCCTGACCGAGAGCGCTTACTTCAAGACCCTGGGCTGCACGCTGGTAAGACTCGGCGACGGTGTGGCCGAGGTCACGCTGGCGCTGGAGCCTCATCTGCGCAATCGCGGCAATGTCATGCATGGCGGCGCGTTGTTCAGCCTCGTGGACATCGCCATGGGACTGGCCTGTTCCAGCTCCCACGGCTTCGACAAGCAAAGCGTCACCGTCGAGTGCAAGATCAACTACGTGCGCGGCGTCCCGGATGGCGAAGTCACCTGCATCGGCACGGTGCTGCACGCAGGCCGGCGCACGCTGGTCGTGGAAGCCGAAGTGCGCCAGGACGACAAGCTCGTCGCGAAAGCGCAGGGCACGTTCGCGATCGTCTAGCTGTCTGATAGCGATATGAGTTAATTTCGACACTGTGTAACAGTGTCGAAATTTTCTGATCGCCTTTTAAGATTGATCAGCGACGGGCATCGGCGTTCGGGCCAAAAACGAGGCGAAAACGCCAGTTCCTTTCTTCACCCTTGTAGACCGCCATATCGCCCCCATATAGGGCCGACTGACGCGTGAAGGAATCCAACTTGAGCGAACTTCTCAACCGCCGCCTGGCTTTGCTTGGCGAGCACTCTCACCTCTCCCTTCTGGAGAAGTGCCTGCACGGTATCGAACGTGAATGCCTGCGCGTTACTGACGAGGGCCGGCTGGCCCAGACTCCGCACCCGGAAGCCCTGGGCTCCGCGCTGACCAACGAACAGATCACCACCGACTACTCCGAGTCGCTGCTGGAGTTCATCACGCCGGCGCTGACCAACCCGGCCGATACGCTGGACAGCCTGGAAAAGATTCATCGTTTCGCCTACAGCAAGCTGGGCGGCGAGTACATCTGGAGCCCTTCGATGCCGTGCCCGCTGCCGGCCGAAGAAGACATTCCGATCGCGTATTACGGCACCTCGAACATCGGCAAGCTCAAGTATGTCTACCGCCAGGGCCTTGCTTTGCGCTACGGCAAGACGATGCAATGCATTGCCGGAATTCACTACAACTTCTCGCTGCCAGAAGCCATCTGGCCGGTGCTCAAGCAGACCGAAGCCTTCGAAGGCAGCGACCGTGATTTCCAGTCCGAAAGCTACATTGGCCTGATCCGCAATTTCCGTCGTTACAGTTGGCTGTTGATGTACCTGTTCGGCGCGTCGCCGGCACTGGACGCCAGCTTCCTGCGCGGCCGCTCGCACCAACTGGAGCAGTTCGACGCCGACACGCTGTATCTGCCGTACGCCACCAGTCTGCGCATGAGCGATCTGGGTTACCAGAGCAACGCCCAGGCCGACCTGACGCCGTGCTACAACGATTTGCTGACCTATACCGACAGCCTGCGCAAAGCCGTGGCAACGCCTTACGCGCCTTACGTCGAAATCGGCACGCACAAGGATGGCGAGTGGATTCAGCTCAACACCAACGTGTTGCAGATCGAGAACGAGTACTACTCGACGATTCGTCCGAAGCGCGTCACCTATTCGGGCGAGCGTCCGATTCAGGCCCTGATGGCCCGAGGCGTGCAGTACGTTGAAGTGCGTTGCCTGGACATCAACCCGTTCCTGCCGGTCGGCATCGATCTGCAGCAGTCACGCTTCATCGACGCCTTTATCCTGTTCTGCGCCCTGCAGGAAAGCGCCCAGCTGGCGGACTGCGAGTGCGGTAATGCCAGCAGCAACTTCCTGACAGTGGTGAAAGAAGGCCGTCGTCCTGGGCTGCAACTGAGCCGGAACACCTCAACCGTTGACCTGAAAGACTGGGCCAACGAGCTGCTGGACACGATCGAGCCGATCAGCAGATTGCTGGACCAGAGCCAGGGTATCGACGAGCACGCCAAGTCGCTGGAAGTGCAGCGCGCCAAAGTTGCAGACACGTCCCTGACGCCGTCGGCACAAGTGCTGGCTGCCATGACCGAGCATAAGGAAGGCTTCACTGCGTTTTCGCTGCGTCAATCGCGCACGCATGCCGAGTACTTCCGCGGCCGGCCGTTGAGCGTCGAGGACCAGACGCACTTTGAAACCAAAGCCCGCGAGTCTCTGGCGCAGCAGTCCGAAATGGAACAAAGCGAAGAGCCTGTGGATTTCGACACCTTTGTCGGCGCGTATCAGGCGAGCATTCTGGCGATCAGTAACTGACAAGACGCCGATAAGCACTGTGGGAGGGAGCTTCGCGAGCAAGCTCGCTCCCACAGACATTCCCATCAGGACCCAAGCATGCGTCAGGCCTCGTTCCAGGCCCGACGCACTTCGCTCAAATCGCCTTCTCGAAAATCTTCGAATTACGCTGATAGTTGTACAGCGACGCTCGCGCGCTGGGCAGGCGGTCTACGCTGCTTGGTTCGAAACCACGCTCGCGGAACCAGTGGGCCGTGCGGGTGGTGAGCACGAACAGGGTCTTCAAACCCTGTGCCCGTGCCCTTTCTTCGATGCGCTCCAGCAACTCATCCCCTCGCCCACCGTGGCGGTATTCCGGGTTCACGGCCAGACACGCCAACTCGCCCGTTTCTGAATCAGCAATCGGGTAGAGCGCAGCGCAGGCGATGATCAATCCCTCGCGCTCAACCACGCTGAACTGTTCGATCTCACGCTCCAGCACCTCACGAGAACGGCGCACCAGAATGCCTTGCTCTTCGAGCGGCGTGATCAGGTCGATCAACCCACCGACGTCACCAATCGAAGCCTCGCGAACCAGTTCGAACTGCTCCTGGGCGACCAGCGTGCCGCCGCCTGCGCGGGTGAACAGTTCCGACAGCAAGGCGCCGTCTTCGGCATAGCTCACGATATGACTGCGCGCCACGCCGCCACGGCAGGCCTGTGCGGCGGCATCCAGCAGCTCGGCCTGATAGTTGTTGCCCAGCCTCTGCAGATGCGCCGGAACCTGCTGCGGACGCAGTTCACGCACCAGACGGCCTTGTTCGTCGAGCAGGCCCGACTCAGCGCCGAACAGCAGCAGTTTCTCCGCGCCCAGGTCGATGGCCGCGCGGGTGGCGACGTCTTCACAGGCGAGGTTGAAGATCTCGCCCGTCGGCGAATAACCCAGCGGCGACAGCAGAACGATGGAGCGCTCGTCGAGCAGGCGGTTGATACCCTTGCGGTCAATCCGACGGACTTCACCGGTGTGCTGATAGTCCACGCCTTCGAGCACGCCAATCGGGCGGGCGGTCACAAAGTTGCCGCTGGTGACTCGCAACCGCGAACCCTGCATCGGAGACGCCGCCATGTCCATCGACAGGCGCGCTTCGATGGCGATGCGCAGCGCACCCACCGCGTCGATCACGCACTCAAGGGTGGCGAAGTCAGTCACGCGCATGTCGCGATGAAAATGCGGCGTCAGGCCGCGCGCTTCGAGGCGACTTTCGATTTGCGGACGGGAACCGTGGACCAGCACCAGGCGAACGCCCAGGCTGTGCAGCAACACCAGGTCATGGACGATATTGCCGAAGTTCGGGTGCTCAACGCCGTCGCCCGGAAGCATGACGATGAAGGTGCAATCCCGGTGGGCATTGATATAGGGAGACGCGTGGCGGAGCCAATTGACGTAATCGGGCATATCCGAAAGAGCCTGTAAAAAATGGACGAAGGGTGAAAGCACTCACAACGGCATGGGCTTTATCGTCGGAACAGGCATCGCAACACGCGTTATCTCCTCTGGGCTGAGGCCTACTCACACAGGAGAAAGGCAGTAATGTTCAATCAACTGACGCAATAGACGCACTGTAGGCTGCAAACGTGACATTTCGAGATATTCGCCCGGCTGGTGCGCACAGGCGATGTCGCCGGGGCCCAACACGATCGTTTCGCAACCAAGGCGCTGAAGATAAGGCGCTTCGGTTCCAAATGCCACTGCTTCGGCCGTATGACCTGTCAGACGTTCGGCAACGCGAACCAGTTCCGCATCGGCGCTCTGTTCGAATGGCGCCACTTCCGAAAACAGCGGCGCGTAATCGATCTTTACCTGGTGCAGTTCAGCGAGCGGTTGCAGCTTTTGCCGAATCGCCGCACGGAGCATTTCCGGGTCCATGCCTGGCAGCGGACGCAGGTCAAATTCCAGCGAGCACTGCCCGCAGATCCGGTTCGGATTATCGCCCCCGTGGATGCAGCCGAAGTTCATGGTCGGTGCCGGGACGCTGAATTGCGGGTTCCGGTATTTCTCCTGCCACTGCTGACGCAGGCCCTTGAGCGCGCCAATCGCGTCATACATCGCCTCCAGCGCGCTGTGTCCCAGACTGGGATCCGACGAGTGACCGCTTCGCCCAAGAATCTCGATGCGCTCCATCATCACGCCTTTGTGCAGGCGAATCGGCTTGAGGCCCGTCGGTTCGCCGATCACCGCAGCGCGTCCCAGCACGCCGCCTGCGGCGGCCAACGCCTTCGCGCCGGACATCGAGCTCTCTTCATCGCACGTCGCCAGAATGATCAGCGGCTGCTTGAACGGCTTGTCCAGCAAGGGCTGCAACGCCTCGATGGCCAGTGCGAAGAACCCCTTCATGTCGCAGCTGCCCAACCCCACCCAACGGCCGTCGACTTCTGTCAGCTTCAGCGGGTCGGTCTTCCAGAGTGCGTCGTCGTAGGGAACGGTGTCGCTGTGGCCGGACAACACCAGGCCGCCGGGGCCGGTGCCATAGGTCGCCACCAGATTGAATTTGCCGGGGCTGACGTGCTGGATATCGCAGGCAAAACCCAGATCGCCGAGCCAACCGGCGAGCAGATCGATGACCGCGCGGTTGGACTGGTCCAGCGAGGGCTGCGTACAACTCACCGAAGGCGCGGCGATCAGGGCCGCGAACTGGTCTTTCATGGACGGCAACGGCATGGACGACTCCTGAAATGCAGTGCGACGTGATGGTCATCATAGGGTGATTGGACAGCAGGAATAAACCGTCACGGGTGATGTCCTGTACACTGCACGACCCACGCAGCTGTGTCGATTCCGGCTGCGCCCCCTGTTTATCAGCGATAGAGCGCCTGGATTCCCGGCCATGCAGAAAGAAACCGAAATCAAACTCCGCGTCAGCCGCGAAACCCTTATTGCCCTGCGCGAGCACCCGTTGCTGAAAAAACGCAACAAAAGCGGCTGGGAGCGTCTGGAGCTGTTCAATCAGTACTTCGACACACCTGAGCGCGAACTCGCTCAGGCCAAGGTTGCGCTGCGTTTGCGCCGTGACGGCGACGCGATCATCCAGACCCTCAAGACCCGCGGCCAGAGCGTCGCCGGTCTGTCCGAGCGTAACGAATACAACTGGGACGTGCCCAAGGCCAAGCTGGACCTCAAGAAGCTCGACGGCGAGTGCTGGCCCGAGCAACTGGCGGATCTGGACAAGAAAACCATCAAGCCGCTGTTCACCACCGATTTCGTCCGCGAAAAGGCCGAGATTGCCTGGGGCCGCGGCAAATCCAAGGTCGTGATCGAAGCGGCGCTGGACTTGGGCAACGTCATCGTCGGCAAGCAGAAGGAGGAAATCTGCGAGCTGGAGCTGGAACTGCGCGAAGGCGAACCCGCTGCCCTGCTGGAGCTGGCCGCCGAGCTGGCCGAGAAGCTGGCATTGATGCCGTGTGACATCAGCAAGGCCGAGCGTGGTTATCGCCTGTTCGACGCTGGCAGTTACTCGGTCAAGCTGCCGGCGCCTGAGCTGCACGCCGAAACCTGCGTTGACGACGCCTACAATGCGGTGGCCTGGTACCTGTTGGGCAGCAGCCAGCGCCTGGCTGAGCAGTATCGCTTCAACGGTCACTGGAACCTGTTGCAGGAATGGGTCGAGGTGCTCGCCGAGCTGCGCGCACTGACCGGCAGCCTGGGTCAGGCTGCTCCACGCGCCACCACCCACGATCTGCGTGCTGCGCTTGATGCGTTGCTGGAAGACTGGCGCACGCTGGTGCTGGCCGGTCGGGATGATGCCGATGTGCGCGCTGCTGCGCATGAGCAGTTCATCGAAGAGCTGGAAGACCCGCGTTGGGGCCTGTTCTCGCTCACCACCTCGCGCTGGTTGATGGAGCGCAGCTGGACCGCCGAGCGCAACAACCGTGGCAATCGTCAGGGCAACGCGATGCTCAGCAGCTGGGTCCCGCGCTTCCTCGGTGACGAGGCAACGGCGCTCAATCTGGCGCGCTACCAGCAACAGCCCGAAGATCTGGCCGAGCAACTGCCACGCATCGAGCGCATTCAGGTGTGGCTGCATTACGCACGTCACACGCTGGAGCTGCCGGAACTGGATCGCTTGTACGGCGAGATGAACAAGCTAGAGCAGCTGGCGCATCTGGACATCAGCGACGAAATCCTCGAAGCCCGCGTGCAGCAAACCATTACTGTGCTGCAAAGCCGGGCGTGGAAGACGTTGCTGAAGCTTTAAGGCCCGGTCCCAATACCTGTAGCAGCGCGCTTGCCCGCGAAGGCGGTGGATCAGTCACATGGATGGCGGCTGACACCCCCTTAATCGCGGGCAAGCGCGCTCCTGCAAGGGATAACGCCATGTTCAGCCGCATGCAAAAGATCCGGGCCACGATCACTTCACGATCGGCAAACTCGTCGTCGATTTGATCTCCGACAGCGCAACGGTCGAGTTCACCTCCTGAATCCCTGGCACCAGCGACAGCTTCTCAAAGAAAAACCGCTCATACGCTTCGATGTCCGGTGTCACGATGCGCAGCAGAAAGTCCACCGACCCCATCAGCACATAACATTCCAGCACCTCCGGAAATCCGCGAATGGCTTCGGTGAATTCCGTGAAGTTGGAACGCCCGTGGGCGTTGAGTTTCACCTCCGCGAAGATCTGGGTGTTCAGACCAATCTTCTTGCGATCCAGCAAGGTCACCTGCCGCCGAATCACGCCTTCGTCCTTCAATCGCTGGATCCTTCGCCAGCATGGCGATTGGGACAGACCAACCTCTTCAGCGATCTGCGCGCTCGACAGCGAGGCATCTTCCTGAAGAAGCGCCAGTATCTTGCGATCGTAGGCATCCAGCTCGATTTGCATAAGTTATCTCCTAAATCATCAAGCTGCGCATTAACAAGTCTAAACAAGCGTAAACCAGCCGATCTTGGATCAGAAATTTCTTTTTCAGCATGTAAAAATTTCTCTCACTCACACAGCTCATCGCGGTCCCGCTGACCGACGACGAAAACAGGAGCGTTCAACATGCCTCACCTCGAATCAGTGCCCTGCGCCCCGCTTCGCCCCGACGCCTGGTCTGTTAGCAACGCCCACTGTCGGTCGCGCTTCCAGATCCTCGCTGAAGCCGAGCCTGACCTGATTTGCCGGGTGTTGAACCTGTTCGCCATGCAATACCTGATTCCTCAGCAAGTCAGCGTGCTGCAGCAGGAAGGCATGCTGATGATCGAGGCCGAAGTGGATGGCATGACCTGGCATCGCGCTCAGGTCATTGGCGAAAAAATGCGCAATCTGATCAATGTTTGCTCAGTGGATCTGGAACCGATCGGCGATTTGCACGTCCTATCCGAGCCCGTCTCACTCGCTGTCGGTTGAGTGGCCGAAAATATTGGCAACGCTTCACTACCTGCAGGACGCAACAACTGGCACGCTTGGGACTACTCTTGCTTACTCACGAAGTAAGTCGTCTCGTCCGAAGGAGCCCGCATGTCCGTCCTCGCCTCATCATCCCAGGACCGCTGGCTGGATCTGAATGAAGTCCTGCGTGATCTCGTCGCACAGGAATACATCGATCAGGACAATGCTGAATACGCATTGACCCTGCGCCGAACCGCGCAAAATCTGCAAATTCATCCCCTTGAGTTCATTTCCGCCCAGCAGTTCGACAACCTTAAACGCCCCGGCAAAAAGCTCGATCTGGAAACCCTCACCGCGTGGCTGGCCGAACAGGCCGGCCAGCCGTACATGCGCATCGACCCGCTGAAGATCAACGTGGCGGCCGTCACTCCGGTGATGTCCTATGCCTTTGCCCAACGCCACAAGATTCTGGCGGTCGCCGTGGACCGGGACGCTGTAACCATTGCCAGCGCGCAGCCTTTTGTGAAAGCGTGGGAAGCCGACCTGACGCACGTGCTGAAGATGCCGATCAAGCGCGTGGTCGCCAATCCGGTCGATGTGCAGAAGCTGGCGGTGGAGTTTTATCGACTGGCCAAGTCGGTCAGCGGCGCCAGCGCGACCGATCAAAAAATGAGCAACCTGGGCAACTTCGAACAGCTGCTCAAGCTCGGCGCCAGCGATCAGGAACCCGATGCCAACGACGCGCACATCGTCAACATCGTCGACTGGCTGTTCCAGTACGCGTATCAGCAGCGCGCCAGCGACATTCACATCGAACCTCGCCGGGAAGCAGGCACCGTGCGCTTCCGTATCGACGGTGTGCTGCACACCGTTTATCAATTTCCACCTCAAGTGACGATGGCGGTCACCAGCCGACTCAAGAGCCTGGGGCGCATGAACGTCGCCGAGAAACGCAAGCCGCAGGACGGGCGGGTCAAGACCAAGACTCCGGACGGCGGCGAGGTGGAATTGCGCTTGTCGACGCTGCCGACGGCGTTCGGCGAAAAAATGGTGATGCGGATTTTCGACCCTGAAGTGCTGCTCAAGGACTTCGACCAACTGGGTTTCTCGGGAGACGACCTGCGTCGCTGGGAAGGCATGACGCATCAACCCAACGGCATCATCCTGGTGACCGGACCCACCGGTTCCGGCAAGACCACCACGCTGTACACCACGCTGAAGAAGCTGGCGACCTCGGAAGTGAACCTCTGCACCATCGAGGACCCGATCGAAATGGTCGAGCCCTCGTTCAACCAGATGCAGGTGCAGCACAACATTGACCTCACCTTCGCCAGCGGCGTGCGTGCGTTGATGCGGCAAGACCCTGACATCATCATGATCGGCGAGATTCGCGACCTGGAGACGGCCGAAATGGCGATCCAGGCGGCGTTGACCGGTCACTTGGTGCTGTCGACCCTGCACACCAACGATGCGCCGAGTGCGATCAGTCGTCTGCTGGAACTCGGCGTGCCGCATTACCTGCTCAAGGCAACGATTCTCGGCGTTATGGCCCAGCGTCTGGTGCGCACACTTTGCCCGCACTGCAAGGCGCCGGTGGAGATCGATGAGGTGGATTGGCAAACCCTGACGCGTCCGTGGCAAGCGGCTGTGCCCACCGGTGCCCACCGCGCCGTCGGGTGCGCGGAGTGCCGTGACACCGGCTATCGCGGACGCGCCGGGGTGTACGAAATCATGCTGATGTCCGACGCCGTGAAATCGCTGATCACGGCGGACCTCGACCTCACGGCGCTGCGCCGGCAAGGCTTTAAAGACGGGATGCGCAGTTTGCGGTTGTCCGGCGCACAGAAAGTCGCGGCCGGGTTGACGACTGTCGAGGAAGTGCTGCGCGTGACACCGCAGAGCGAACAGCGCTAGCTCTGGCTGCCCCGAAACGCCTGTGGGAGCGCGCTTGCCCGCGAAATGCCGGTACATCCGATGCACCTGTGTCGCCTGATACATCCATCGCGGGCAAGCGCGCTCCTACAAATCATGCGGTGTCAGCGATTTTGCGTCGTACCTCAATCAACTGTAGGAGCGCGCTTGCCCGCGAAATGCCGGTCCATCCGATGCACCTGTGTCGCCTGATACATCCATCGCGGGCAGGCGCGTTCCTACAGGTTATGTGGTGCCAGCAACCTCGCGTCTTACCTCAATCCACTGTAGGAGCGCGCTTGCCCGCGAAATGCCGGTACATCCGATGCACCTGTGTCGCCTGATACATCTATCGCGGGCAAGCGCGCTCCTACAAATCATGCGGTGTCAGCGATTTTGCGTCGTACCTCAATCAACTGTAGGAGCGCGCTTGCCCGCGAAATGCCGGTCCATCCGATGCACCTGTGTCGCCTGATACATCTATCGCGGGCAAGCGCGCTCCTACAAATCATGCGGTGTCAGCGATTTTGCGTCGTACCTCAATCAACTGTAGGAGCGCGCTTGCCCGCGAAATGCCGGTACATCCGACGCACCCGTGTCGCCTGATATATCTATCGCGGGCAAGCGCGCTCCTACAGGGGTTACTCACACATCCTTCACCCCGAAATCCAGCACGACTTTCATCGCCTGCTGCTTGTCACCCGCCAGCTCGAACGCCTGCACTGCCTCGTGAAACGGTAGGGTGTGCGAGATGACAGGCGTTACATCGATCACTTTCCGATTGAGCAGGTCCACTGCCTGGGCGAATTCGGGATGAAAGCGAAACGTGCCGCGCAGGTCAATTTCCTTGCCGACGATCAGGTTCAGCGGGATAGACACATCCCCGCCCAGCCCAACCGTGACCACCACACCACGTGGCCTCATACAGGCCAGCCCATCACGCAGTGCCTGGGCGCTACCCGACGCTTCGAACATGACATCGAAATGGCCTTTTTCGGCGGTGTATCGCGCCAGGGCTTCGGGCTCGTGCTTGAGGTTGTGGATGTCGCTGGCGCCCATCCGCCGCGCGCACGCCAGCGCACTGTCGCTCAAGTCTGCGGCAACGATCTGCAGCGCTCCTGCCGCTTTCAGGCTGCCGATCAACAGATTGCCAATCGGCCCACAGCCAGTCACCAGAACACGCTTGCCGAACACACCGCCCGCGCGCTGAATCGCATGCAGGCCGACTGACAACGGTTCGGCCAGCGCCCCTTCAGCCAAGGTTGTCGTCGGCGCCAGCACATGCGCCTGGCTGCTCTCGATCACCAGCGTTTCCCGAAACGCCCCCTGAATATGGGGGAACGGCATCGCACTGCCGTAAAAACGCATGTTCAGGCAGTGATTGAGCATGCCCTCGTGGCAGTACGTGCAGCCGCCACACGGCCGGGAAGGTGAAACAGAAATACGCTGGCCGACACTGAACCCGCTCTGCGCATCACCCACTTCCGCGATAACGGCCGAGATTTCATGGCCGAGCACCATCGGCTCTTTCAGACGCACCGCACCGAAACCGCCGTGCTGGTAGTAATGCAGATCCGAGCCGCAGATCCCGCCCCGGGCAACGCGCACGCGAAGCTGGCCGGACGTCAGCGCAGCAGCTTGGTCTTCGGCTTCTACGCGAAGGTCTTTCGGGGCGTGGCAGACAATGGCTTGCATGAAGGTTCTCCGGATTACAACGACGCTGTGATGGCGCCGTCGACGTAAAGGATGTGGCCGTTGACGAAGCTGGCGGCGTCGGACGCGAGGAACACCGCCGCGCCTTTCAGTTCAGACACCTCACCCCAGCGACGGCTCGGCGTACGCTGCACCAGCCAGTCGCTGAACTCAGGATTGGCGACCAACGCAGCGTTCAGCTCGGTCTTGAAGTAACCCGGCCCGATGCCGTTGACGTTGATGCCATAAGGACCCCAGTCGATCGCCATGCCTTTGGTCAGCATTTTCAGCGCGCCTTTGCTGGCGGTGTAGGGCGCAATGCCGGGGCGGCCCAGCTCACTTTGCACTGAACAGATATTGATGATCCTCCCGCGCCCGCGAGGAATCATGCAACGCGCCACTGCCTGACCGACGAAAAAAGCGCTGTCCAGATTGGTGCGCATCAACTCGTGCCAGTTCGCTTCGGTGAAATCCGCCAGCGGCCCGCGTCGCTGGATTCCGGCGTTGTTGACCAAAATATCCAGCGGTCCGACCCGGCTTTCGATCGCCTGAACGGCAGCACTGACCGCTGCGCTGTCGGTGACATCGAAGCATTGAGTGTGAACCTCGTGCCCGTCCGCAGCCAATGTGGCGGCTGCGGCGTTCAGGGTGTCGGCGTTTCTGCCGTTGAGGACAACGGTGGCCCCCGCCTCGGCCAATCCTCGTGCAATGGCCAGCCCGATGCCGGCACTGGAGCCGGTTACCAGCGCGACTCTTTCGTCGAGACGAAAACTTTCCAGAACAGCCATTAGTCTTTCTCCTCTTATGCGGCCGACAGTCGATCATGCGTTGTGATGAGGGGCTGCAGGGCCCATCATCCCTTCATGACAGCACTTCAGCTCACCTGCAGCCCTTCGTCCAATGGTGATTGGTGATGTCCTGATCATGTTTTTTGATAACCCGCGGATCCGTTGATGGAACTCAAACACCTGCGAGCCTTTGTCACGTTGGCCGAGGAGCTGCATTTCGGTCGTGCGGCACAGCGGCTCGCCATCGTGCAGCCGGCGCTGAGCATGCAGATAAGGCACTTGAGGAGTGGCTGGGTGTTCGTCTGCTCGATCGCAATCGACACTCAGTGACGCTCACCGAGGTGGGCCGGCTGTTTCTCGAAGAAGCCCGTGCCACGTTGCACCAGGCGCAACGCTCGGCCGACGTGGCGCGAGGGCTGGGCCGCGGGGAAACCGGTCGAATCCGTCTCGGTTTCGTGTCCTCGGTGTTGCCAGAGCTGCTACCGACGCTGATTCGACACGCCCACCAGCGTTACCCCGGCATCAAGCTGGAGCTCAAGGACATGCCCGGCCCCGATCAGGTGCAGGCCCTCAAGAGCGGTCAACTCGACTTCGGCCTGATGCGCCTGCCCGCTCCGTACTCCGGCGTGCAAACGCAGGTCGTGCTGCACGAGTCGATCATCGTCGCGCTGCCGGCCGATCATCCGCTTGCCGCGCATTCGATCATCGAGGTCACTGAACTCGCACAACAGCCCGTTCTGGTGCTCGCCCGGCGTTACGCCGCCGGCTTTCATGACGGGCTTATGCGCGCGATTTCCGAACACGGCGGCAAACTGGACATCGCCGACGAGCTTGGTGAATTCACGACGATGCTCGCGCTGGTGTCGGCAGGTCTTGGCATCGGCCTGTTACCTCAACATGCGGGACGCGCGCTGCCGCCCAACGTGGTGTCGCGCCCGCTGAACCTCGGTGATTTCCGTGCCGTCACCGGCCTGGGCTGGACGTCGCTGGACACCGCCGTGAAGACCACAGCCTTCAATCTGATGCGCGAGCTATTCTTCAATTGATACAGAAAAAGTCGCAGAGCGGATTCCGATCCCCGTACTCTCTGCCGGATCTTTAATTCATCAGCAGCCAACAGGGATACGTTATGCAAATCGGTAGTGTGGTTTTACTGTTCGTCGCGCTGGCCATCGCCATCGTGTTCATGGGCTTCAAGGTCGTGCCGCAGGGTTATCAGTGGACCGTCGAGCGCTTCGGTCGCTACACCAACACCCTCAAGCCCGGCCTGAACATCATCGTGCCGGTGATGGATCGCATCGGGCACAAGATCAACATGATGGAAACCGTTCTGGACATTCCGCCGCAGGAAGTCATCACCTCGGATAACGCCACCGTGCAGATCGACGCCGTGTGCTTCTACCAGGTCGTGAACTGCGCCCAGGCCGCGTACGAGGTCAACAACCTGCAGCATGCCATTCGCAATCTGCTGCAGACCAACATCCGTACCGTACTCGGCTCCATGGAACTGGACGCCATGCTCAGCCAGCGTGACGGTATCAACGAACGCCTGCTGCGCATCATTGATGAAGCCACCGCGCCATGGGGCATCAAGATCACCCGGATCGAAATCAAGGACATCAGCCCGCCCGCCGACCTGATGGCGGCGATGTCCGGGCAGATGAAAGCCGAGCGGATCAAACGTGCTCAGATCCTGGAAGCAGAAGGCTCGCGCGCGTCGGCGATTCTGACCGCTGAAGGTAAAAAGCAGGCGCAGATTCTGGAAGCCGAAGGCGAGCGTCAGGCCGCCTTTCTGGAGTCCGAGGCCCGTGAACGTCAGGCCGAAGCGGAAGCTCGCGCCACACAAGTGGTGTCCGAGGCGATTGCCGCCGGTGACGTGCAGGCCATCAACTATTTCGTTGCGCAAAAGTACATCGATGCCCTGGGCAAGTTGTCATCGGCCAACAACAGCAAGGTGATCCTCATGCCGCTGGAAGCGAGCCAGATGATCGGTGCCATTGGCGGCATTGGCGAGATCGTCAAAGCCACATTCGACAAAGGCGGTCCCGACAAAAACCGCCCCGATGCCGGCCGGCGAGTCTGAGCCATGTGGGATTACCTGCAAAATCTGTCGTTCTGGGACTGGCTGGGGCTAGGCACGGTACTGCTGATCCTGGAAGTGTTCGGCGCTGGCGGGTATCTGCTGTGGATTGGCGTGGCGGCAGCGGGGGTCGGCATCCTCACGTACGTGATTCCGGCGATGAGCTGGGAGGTGCAGTTTCTGCTGTTCGCGGTGCTGTCGGTGCTGACCGCGTTGTATTGGTGGCGGCGCCAGCGCAGCGTGTTGCGTCAATCCGATCAACCGGGCCTGAACATGCGCGGCTCAGAGCTGATCGGCAGAACCTTCGTGGTGCACGACGCCATTGTCGGAGGGCGCGGCAAGATCAAGGTCGGTGACGGCGTGTGGATGGTGGTTGGCCCCGATACACCGGTGGGCAATCAGGTGAGGGTCATCGCTCAAGACGGCGCGATTCTGAAGGTTGAGGCGGTGTGATTCGCGCTCGTCAACATGGAATGCCTGATCTGGCCAGAGCCGCCCGGTTTTCACTGCCCCCACGGAACTAGATCGGGGCCGGGCGTATCAAATCATTTCAGAACAAACCAAGTCGGAGTAACCCGCCATGCGTCTCAAACTTGCTGTAGCCACGTTAGCTCTGCTTTCCCTGCCAGTCGGTTCAGCAATGGCTGACGGCTTCTTGCGCGACGTCATTTCGTCCGGCGCAACCACAGGCTCTACCTACCTGACCTTCCGGCACCACAAGCTGATCGTCGCGGCGCAGGATGACGCCGGCAGCTTCGTCGCCAGCAACGGCGCGATCCGCGGTCCTTACCTGGAAGCGGCCATGGATCAGGTTCGCAAGGACAACCCTGGCCTGAACGCCTCGGACATGGACTTGGCCAACGCGATTCTGGCGAAGAACCTCGTCGCCGAACAGTAAACATGCTGCACACAAAAATGCCGCTCTTCGGAGCGGCATTTTTGTGTCAACGGTAATCGTCCACCGGCACGCAGGCGCAGAACAGGTTGCGGTCGCCGTAGACATTGTCGACCCGGTTCACGGTCGGCCAGTATTTGTGCTGACGCGTGTGCGCCGTCGGCGTTACCGCCTCGGCAATGCTGTAGGGACGGTCCCAGACACCCGTGATGTCCGCCAAGGTGTGCGGCGCGCGCTTGAGCGGGTTGTCTTCTGCCGGCCACGTGCCGTTCTGAACCTGAGTGATCTCGGCGCGAATACTCAGCATCGCTTCGATGAAGCGATCCAGTTCCGCCTTGGGCTCGCTCTCGGTGGGCTCGATCATCAGCGTTCCGGGTACCGGGAATGACATGGTCGGTGCGTGGAAACCGTAATCCATCAAGCGTTTCGCAACGTCCTCCTCGCTTATTCCGGTTTCCGCTTTGAGCGGGCGCAGATCAATAATGCACTCGTGAGCGACGCGGTCGTTGCGCCCGGTGTACAGCACCGCAAACGCGCCTGTGAGTTGCTGAGCCAGGTAGTTGGCCGACAGAATCGCCACCTCGCTGGCGTCTGCCAGTTGCGGCCCCATCATCGCTATGTACATCCAGCTGATCGGCAAGATGCTCGCACTGCCCCACGGGGCTGCGCTGACAGCGGTGTTCTCGGCATTCGGGCCTTCCAGCGAGATCACCGGATGGTTGGCCACGAACGGCGCCAGGTGCGCCCTCACGCCAATGGGCCCCATGCCCGGTCCGCCGCCGCCATGGGGAATACAGAACGTCTTGTGCAGGTTCATGTGGGACACGTCTGCGCCGATGTCGGCCGGACGCGCCAGGCCGACCTGTGCATTGAGGTTGGCGCCGTCCATGTACACCTGACCGCCGTGCTGGTGGATCACCTCGCAAATGTCCCGGATACCCTCCTCGTATACGCCATGGGTCGAAGGATAGGTCGCCATCAGACACGACAAGTCTTCGCCAGCGGCCTGGGCCTTGGCTTTCAAATCCTCAAGGTCGACGTTGCCCGCGGCGTCGCATTCGACGATCACCACGCGCATCCCGGCCATCTGCGCCGAAGCCGGGTTGGTGCCGTGGGCCGAGGACGGAATCAGACAGATATCACGGCGCCCCTGCTGGCGACTCTCGTGGTACTTGTGGATGGCCAGCAAACCCGCGTACTCGCCCTGGGCGCCGGAGTTGGGCTGCATGCAAATCGCATCGAACCCGGTGATCGCGCACAGCCAGGCCTCCAGCTCATCGATCATTGCCTTGTAACCCCTGGCCTGCTCGACGGGCGCAAAGGGATGCACGTTGGCGAACTCCGGCCAGGTGATCGGGATCATCTCGCTGGTCGCGTTGAGTTTCATGGTGCAGGAGCCGAGCGGAATCATGGACTGGTTCAGCGCCAGATCCTTGTTTTCCAGTTGCTTGAGGTAACGCAGCATTTCGGTTTCGCTGTGATGAGCGTTGAACACCGGGTGCGTGAGATAAGGCGAACCGCGCGCCAGGCTGTCAGGAATGCCCGATGCCAACATTTCGGCATCGAGGTCCGCGACCTTCAAGCCATGATCGGCACCGCAGAAAATATCCAGCAGCGTGTCGACGGTCTGCTCATCACAGCTTTCATCCAGACTCAGGCCCAGCTTGCCGCTGCCCAGTATTCGCAGGTTGAACTGCGCAGCGCTGGCGCTTTCCAGAATCGCTGTCTGCGCGCCGCCGACATCCAGGGTCAGCGTATCGAAAAAGTGCTGATTGACGCGCCGAATGCCTTTGCGCTCAAGCCCGGTTGCCAGAATTGTGGTCAGCCGGTGCACGCGCTGGGCGATGCGTTTGAGGCCTTCGGGCCCGTGATACACCGCGTAGAGGCTGGCGATATTGGCGAGCAGCACTTGGGCGGTGCAGATGTTGGAATTGGCCTTCTCGCGACGAATATGTTGTTCGCGGGTTTGCAGCGCCATCCTCAACGCGACGTTGCCGCGTGCGTCTTTGGACACGCCGATGATGCGGCCCGGAATACCGCGCTTGAATTCTTCACGGCACGCGAAATAAGCCGCGTGTGGGCCGCCATACCCCATCGGTACGCCAAAGCGCTGAGACGAACCGAACACGACATCGGCGCCCATTTCCCCTGGCGGTGTAAGCATCAGCAGACTCAGCAAGTCGGCAGCCACACAGGCCAGCGCCTGCTGTGCGTGCAGGTGTTCGATCAGCGGCCGCAGGTCACGTATTTCTCCATGGGTGTCTGGGTATTGCAGCAGCGCGCCGAACACCTGATGGCTGGCGAGGTTATCCACAGGCCCCACGATCAGCTCAAACCCGAAACCTTCGGCACGGGTTTGCACCACCGACAGTGTCTGCGGGTGACAGTTTTCGTCGACGAAGAAGGCGTTGCTTTTGGATTTGGCGATGCGCTTGGCCAACGCCATCGCTTCGGCTGCCGCCGTGGCCTCATCGAGCAGCGAAGCGTTGGCCATGGCAAGACCGGTGAGGTCGATGGTCATCTGCTGAAAGTTGAGCAGCGCTTCGAGTCGACCTTGGGCGATTTCGGGTTGATAAGGCGTGTAGGCCGTGTACCAGCCGGGATTTTCCAGCACGTTGCGCAGGATAACGTTGGGCGTGATTGTGCCGTGATAGCCCATGCCGATGACACTGGTCCACACCTGATTGCGAACGGCATAAGCTTTCAGCTTGCTCAACGCGGCTTCTTCGCTCAGTGCTGCGGGCAAGTCCAGCGCACGGTTCAGCCGGATGGCAGGCGGGACGGTTTGTTCAATCAGCTCGGTGCGGCTGGCAAGGCCGAGGGATTCAAGCATCGCCTGCTGCTCGGCGGCATCGGGGCCGAGGTGGCGACGCAGAAACGCATTGGGGTCGTGCAACTGGCTCAGGGATGGCGACGTGGACATAACGGCCTCTCTCTTTACTGGACGACTAAGCCGCGATGGGCGGAGCTTTAGAGTCTAGAAAGGGATTGGCGGTTGTGTGGAGAAAGTCTATAGATGAGTGCAATGCAGTCACTGCAGGAGCGTGGCCAGCAATGCAATCGTTTTAGGAGCGTGGCTTGTCCCGCGATCTGCCGGGCACCGGCAGCAAACCCGGTAAACGCGGTTTGCCTGACGCAGAGATTGCGTCTGATTTTGCTGCTGCTGCGCAGCAGATCGCGGGACAAGCCACGCTCCTACAGTGTTAGATCTACGCAATTACTCGCCGATCGCAGCCTTGTAAGCATCCGCATCCAGCAGTTTGGCCAGATCACCGTCGGCGTTGCTTGGTTTGACCTTGAAGATCCACGAGCTGTAAGGCGAATTGTTTAGCTCTTCCGGTGCGTCGCCCAGGCTTTCGTTGACTTCGACCACTTCGCCAGCCACCGGCGAGTAGATGTCGGAAGCGGCTTTTACAGACTCCACCACACCGGCTGCATCGCCAGCGGCGAATACCTTGCCGATTTCCGGCAGCTCGACGAACACCACGTCGCCCAGCGCTTCTTGCGCATGATCGGAGATACCGACCACGATCAGATCACCCTCTTGCTTGGCCCACTCATGGCTTTCGGCAAAACGCAGTTCGGCGGGAATAGTGCTCATTTTTTATCCTCTCTACATCATCAGGTCAGCGGAGAAACCCGCCAGGGAGTTGTTAAATCAGGGCCTTTCCATGGCGCACGAACGTCGGCTGGACCACGCGAACCGGGTACCACTTGCCACGGATTTCCACCTCGGCACGATCAGCGGTCGCCATCGGAACACGCGCCAAGGCAATCGACTTGCTTAGCGTAGGAGAGAAACTACCACTGGTGATCTCTCCTTCGCCAACTTCCGCTATTCGGACGACCTGATGCGCGCGCAGAACACCCCGTTCCTCGAGCACCAGCCCGACAAGCTTGGAGGCAATTCCTTTGGTGCGCTCGGCTTCCAGCGCAGCACGGCCGATAAAATCGCGGTCCTCCGGTTTCCAGGCCACCGTCCAGCCCATGTTGGAGATCAAGGGTGACACCTGCTCGTCGATTTCCTGACCGTACAGGTTCATGCCGGCTTCCAGACGCAAGGTATCGCGCGCACCCAGCCCGATCGGGGAAATGCCCGCTCCGACCATGTCGTTGAAGAAGCTGCAGGCTTGCTCGGCCGGCAGGATGATTTCCAGCCCGTCCTCGCCGGTGTAACCCGTACGGGCAATGAACCAGTCGCCTTCCTGCTGGCCTTCGAACGGTCGCAGGGTGTGGATAAGTTCAGCGCGGGCCTGTGTTACCAGCTCGCCGATCTTCTGCCGGGCGTGCGGACCCTGAATGGCCAGCATGGCCAACTCGGCGCGGTGAGTCAGGTGCACGTCGAAACCGGAAAGATGGGCATTCATCCAGGCCAGATCCTTGGCGCCGGTGGCCGCGTTGACCACCAATCGGTAACCCTGTTCGGTCAGGTAGACGATCATGTCGTCGACGATCCCGCCCTGGGTGTCGAGCATGGCGCTGTAGAGCGCTCGTCCGGTGTGCTGCAGTCGGCCGACGTCGTTGGCCAGCAGGTGTTGCAACCATGGCTTGGCCTGGCTGCCTGAAACGTCAATGACGTGCATGTGCGACACATCGAAAATCCCACAGTCGCGGCGCACCTGATGGTGTTCTTCGACTTGTGAACCGTAGTGCAACGGCATATCCCAACCACCAAAATCGACCAGCTTCGCGCCAAGCGCGAGGTGCAGGTCAAAGAGGGGCGTGCGCTGTCCCATGGGTGTCTCCTTCCGGGCTTGGCGAAGACACGGTCGCTCACAATAACGGCAAATCCCCCATGACTCGGGGTCTGGAACCCTTGGTAATTTGCGGAATTGTCTGACAGACCGTGTCGATTGCGGCGCATTGTAGCCGCAAGGTTGTGACCCCGCACCTAGCCGATCGGTCTGGCCGAACGTCTGATTAAGCCAATTACCGGTAGTAAACCGACCATGACCAATGTCAGTGCGGGCAAAGCCGCGCGCGCCCACTCGCCTTCACTGGTCATTTCGAAGATACGCACCGCCAGCGTGTCCCAGCCAAACGGGCGCATCAGCAGGGTGGCGGGCATTTCCTTGAGCACATCGACGAACACCAGCAAGGCAGCGCTCAACGTGCCCGGAATGAGCAACGGCAGATAAATCTTGAAAAACAAACGCGGTCCCCCGACTCCGAGACTGCGCGCCGCTTCGGGCAAAGACGGGCGAATCCGCGACAGGCTGTTTTCCAGAGGACCGTAAGCCACGGCGATGAAGCGCACCAGATACGCCATCACCAACGCCGCCAGACTCCCGAGCAGCAATGGCTTGCCTGCGCCACCGAGCCAACCGGACAGCGGCACGACCAGCTCTCGGTCCAGATAACTGAAGGCCAGCATGATCGACACCGCGAGCACCGAGCCCGGCAACGCATAGCCGATGTTCGCCAGACTCACGCCTGAGCGGATCGCACGGGTGGGCGCCAAACGACGCGCGAACACCAGAATCATCGCCACGCTTACCGTGACCAAGGCCGCAATGCCCCCCAGGTACAAGGTGTGCAGGATCAGGCCGGTGTAGCGCTCGTCCAGATCGAAACGGCCCCGCTGCCAGACCCAGACGATCAGTTGCATCAGCGGCACCACGAACGCGCAGGCGAATACCAACCCACACCATGTGCTCGCCGCGGCAGCTTTAAAACCGTGCAAGTGGTACAGCGCGCTTACACGAGGCCGCTCGTTGCTCGCCCGGCTGGCGCCTCGTGCGCGGCGCTCGCCGTAGAGCAGCACCATCACCACCAACAGCAGCAGGCTCGCCAGTTGCGCCGCGCTCGACAGGCTGAAGAAGCCGTACCAGGTCTTGTAGATCGCGGTGGTGAACGTGTCGAAGTTGAACACCGACACCGCACCGAAATCGGCCAGGGTTTCCATCAACGCCAACGCGACGCCCGCGCCGATGGCTGGCCGGGCCATCGGCAATGCCACTCGCCAGAACGCCTGCCAGGGCGACTGCCCAAGAATCCGTGCTGCTTCCATCAGGCCTTTACCTTGCGCAAGGAACGCGGTGCGGGCCAACAGGTAGACGTACGGGTAAAACACCAGCACGAGCACGGTGATCACGCCGCCCGTGGAACGTACACGTGGCAAGCGAAGGCCCGTGCCGAACCACTCACGCATCAGCGTCTGGACGGGGCCTGCAAAATCGAGCAGACCCACGAAGACGAATGCGAGCACGTACGCCGGAATGGCGAACGGCAACATGAGCGCCCAGTCCAGCCAGCGCCGGCCCGGAAACTCACAGAGCGCGGTCAGCCAGGCAAGGCTCACGCCCAACAGCGTCACGCCCAGCCCTACGCCCACCACCAGCGTCAGCGTGTTGCCGAGCAGCCGGAGCATCTGGGTTTCCCACAGGTGGGACCAGATCTCGTAATCGATGGTTTGCCAAGAGAGCAGCAGCACGCTCAGCGGCAGCAACACCAGCGCGGCGATGGCGAAAACCAGGGGATACCAGCGACGCTGGGCGGGATGGGCCACGGGGAGGTCTCGTGAGGCGTCGGAGTTAGCGGATGCGTCCGGTGGGAGCGAATTCATTCTCGATGCGTTGGCACAGCCGATGGAAATGTGGCGGATGCACCGGCCCATCGCGAATGAATTCGCTCCCACAGGGCCCAGTTTCTTCCGCCGTATCCGCGATCAATCAAATAATCAAGGTCGCGAAAGATCAATTCCAGCCAGCGCGATCCATCATGCGAATCGCTTCGGCCTGGCGTCGTCCGGCCACCTCGACGGGGATGGTGTCCGCCTTGAACGCGCCCCAGCTCGCGACTTCTGCCGACGGCGCAACCTTCGGGTTGGCCGGGAACTCCTGATTGGTGCCGGAGAAAATCGTCTGCGCTTCAGGCCCGGTCATCCACTCGACCAGCGCTTTGGCGGCCTCGGGATGCGGCGCGTACTTGGTCAAACCGATGCCCGACAGATTGACGTGAACGCCACGGTCCGACTGGTTCGGCCAGAACAGCCGTACGGCCAGATTCGGGTTTTGCTGGTGCAACCGACCGTAGTAGTAGGTGTTGACGATGCCGACGTCGCATTGCCCGGCATTGATCGCCTCCAGCACCGCAATGTCATCGGAGAACACATCGGTGGACAGGTTGTTGACCCAGCCCTTGAGGATCTTTTCCGACGCCTCTGCACCATGGGTCTCGATGAGCGTTGCGGTCAGCGACTGGTTATAGACCTTCTTCGCGGTGCGCAGACACAGACGCCCTTCCCACTGCTTATCGGCCAGGGCTTCATAGGTGGTCAGCTCTTCGGGTTTGACCCGGTCGGTCGAGTAGGCAATGGTTCGTGCGCGCAGGCTCAGGCCTGTCCAGGCATGAGCAGAGGATCGGTATTGCGACGGGATATTCGCGTCGATCACCGCAGATGTGAACGGCTGCAGGATGCCCATCTGCTCGGCTTGCCAGAGGTTGCCGGCGTCCACAGTCAGCAGCAGGTCGGCCGTCGCGTTCTGCCCTTCGGCCTTGATGCGCTGCATCAACGGCGCTTCCTTGTCGGTGATGAACTTTACCTTCACGCCGGTCTTGGCGGTGTAGGCATCGAAAACCGGTTTGATCAGCTCGTCGATCCGGGAGGAATACACCACCACTTCATCAGCCGCCTGGGCAGTGCTGCCGAGCACGGCCAATGCCAGGACAGCCAGAAGACGCTTGCTCGCCTGCATGCTGAGACCTCGTTTGAAAAATGAGGCGAAATGGTAGTGAATCGCATCAACGAAGTCTGAGCAGAGCCGTTACGAGATGTTGCGGAGTACGCCCAAGCGTTCTCTTCTGTAGGAGCGCGCTTGCCCGCGAAGGCTGAGTAACTAACGCTGAAGGTGCGGTGGATGTACTGACGGCTTCGCGGGCAAGCGCGCTTCTACAAGGATCCGGTTTGTCCCGCAGACGCTACGGTGCAATCAAATACGGGCCAGCTCCGGCAAATCCCCGCTCAGCCCCAGCGCCTGACGCACAAACATGGCCTTGGCTTCGGCAGACTGATCGACCATCTTCAAGCCGGTATTGCGCAGCCAGCGGACCGGCAGCGGGTCGGCCTGAAACAGCCGCTCGAAGCCTTCCATCGCCGCCATCAGCGCCAGGTTGTGCGGCATGCGCCGACGCTCGTAGCGGCTCAGCACTTTTGGATCGGCCAGACGCTCGCCTCGCTCGACGGCGCTGTGCAGCACCTCAGCCAACACGGCCGCATCGAGGAAACCCAGATTCACGCCCTGCCCGGCCAAAGGGTGGATGGTGTGCGCAGCATCGCCAATGAGCGCCAGACCTTCAGCCACGTAACGTTTGGCATGACGCTGACGCAGCGGCACGCACAAGCGCGCATCCGTCGAAACGACCTGCCCAAGACAACCCTCGAACGCCTTTTCCAACTCGCGACAGAACCCGTCGTCTTCCAGCTTCATCAAGCGCTCGGATTCCGTCGGCGTGACGGACCAGACGATCGAACACCAGTGCTCGCCTTCACGCTCAAGCGGCAAGAAGGCCAGCGGGCCGTCATCGGTGAAGCGCTGCCAGGCCGTTTTGCGGTGGGATTCCGCCGTGCGCACACTGGTCACGATGGCGTGGTGGAGGTAGTCCCACTCCCGCGTCGCAGTGCCAGTCATGCGCCGCACGGTGGAGTTGGCGCCGTCGGCTGCCACCACCAGCGGCGCGCGCAAGGTGCGGCCGTCGGCCAGCGTCAGCAGCCAGTCATCACCGGAACGACGCATCTGCTCCAGACGCGCATTGGCCAGCAGGCCGATGTCGCAGTCATGCAGCCGCTCGATCAATGCGTCCTGGACCACGCGGTTTTCAACGATATGGCCCAGCACCTGAGCGTGCACGCTCGACGCCGAGAAATGCACCTTGCCGGTTCCGCTGCCGTCCCACACGTGCATCTCGCCATACGGGCTGACGCGACGCGAAACGATACCGTCCCAGACATTCAAACGTTCGAGAATGCGTTGACTGGCCGCAGACAGTGCACTGACCCTCGGCTCGAACGGCGAGGCCTGGTCGAACGGTTTGACGCTCATCGGGCTTCCGTCCACCACCAGAATATCCAGCCCGCTGTTTTGCAGCGCCAGCGCCAGTGCGCTACCGACCATTCCGGCCCCGACAATCAGCAGATCTGCGCGCGTTTCCATGCTTTAAATCGTTCTCGCGTGTGGCAACGGCCACGAATGAAAAGAGGGGTTAAACATCGGCCCGCGTTCCCAGCCCCATGGCCTGGCGGGCGAACCAGCTCTTGGCCGAAGGCAACAGGTCCAGGCCGAGCAAGCCGATATTGCGGCCTGCCGTAATCACGGGTTGCTGGCTGCCAAACAGGCGGGTGACCTGATCGGAGAAGCCGACCGTGAGTTTCTGATCCATGCGCTGCCGATCCCGATACACCTGCAGCGTCGCCAGATCGCCAGGATTCGCATCGCTGGCGAGCAGTGCTTCGGCCAGTGACGCCGCATCGCGCAGCGACAGGTTGAAACCTTGACCGGCAATCGGGTGCAGGCTGTGTGCCGCGTTGCCCAAAACGACCAGGTGAGCACGCACTTGCTCCTCGGCCTCAATCAGCGACAGCGGATAGGTATGACGCACACCCACCTGCTTTAACGCGCCGAGGCGATAGCCGAACACGCCTTGCAGCTCGGCGAGGAAACTGCGGTCGTCCAGCGCCATCAGGCGCTTTATCTCTTCGGGCTTGCGAGTCCACACCAGCGCGCAGCGATTTTCCGGCAGCGGCAGCAGCGCCATCGGACCTTCATCGGTGAATCGCTCGAACGCCTGACCGCAATGGGCCTCGCCAGGCGTGATGTTGGCGATCAGCGCGCTCTGGTCGTAAGGCGTCGTGCGCACGCCAATGCCCAACTGCTCGCGGAGGGTGGAGCGACCGCCATCGGCGAGTACCGCCAGATCGCAGTCCAGTTGTGTTTCGTCGCTCAAAGTCAGGCGATAGCCCTCGGGCAACGCCTGCATGTGTTTGACTTCAGCCGGCACGCGCCAGCTGATCACGTCTTTATCCAACCCCTGCCACAGGCATTGGCCGAGCCAGGCGTTCTCGACGACGTAACCCAACGCGGGCACGCCTTCCTGCATCGAGGACAGTCTCGCTGCGCCGAAGCGGCCTTTGTCGGACACCTGAATCTGCAGGATGGGTTCGGCGCGGCGGCTGATCTGCTGCCACAGCCCTAAACGCTCGTAGATCTGCCGCGCGCCGAAAGACAGCGCGGAAGAACGCGCATCGTAGCTCGGCTGATACGTGTCGCCCGGCGCAAAAGGCTCGATCAGAACGATCTTCCAGCCGCGCGCCTTGGCGCCCGCTTGCAATGCCAGCGCCAGGCTCGCGCCCACCAGCCCGCCACCGACGATGGCCAGATTGAAACGGCTCATGCGGCATCAGCTCTTGCAGCGGCCATCAAGGCCTCGATGTCTGCGACGGATTTGGGCACGCCGCCAGTGAGAATTTCACAGCCTTTTTTGGTCACCACGACATCGTCCTCGATTCGTACGCCGATCCCGCGCCATTTCTTCGCGACGTTCTGATTGTCCGGCGAAATATAAATACCGGGCTCGACCGTCAGCGCCATGCCAGCCTCAAGCACGCGCCATTCGCCGCCCACCTTGTACTCGCCGACATCATGCACATCCATACCCAGCCAGTGACCGGCGCGGTGCATATAAAAAGCTTTGTACGCTTCAGCGGCGATCAGTTCATTGACCTCGCCCTGCAACAGGCCCAGCTCTACCAATCCGGCCGTGATCACCCGAACGGTCGCCTCATGCGCCTGGTTCCAGTGGTTGCCTGGTTTGATGACCGCGAACGCCGCTTCCTGGGATTTGAGCACCAGTTCGTAGATCGCTTTCTGCTCGGCGGAGAATTTCCCACTGACCGGGAAGGTGCGTGTGATGTCGCTGGCGTAGCAGTCAATCTCGCAACCGGCGTCGATCAGCACCAGGTCACCGTCCTTGAGCGCCGCATCGTTTTCCTGATAGTGCAGGATGCAAGCATTGCGACCCGAGGCCACGATCGAGCCGTAAGCCGGCATCTTCGCACCGCCTTTACGAAACTCGTAATCCAGCTCGGCTTCCAGACTGAACTCATACAGGCCAGCACGGCTGGCCTGCATCGCACGCACATGAGCGCGCGCCGAGATCTGCGCAGCCTCGCGCATGACTTTCACTTCGGCGGCCGACTTATACAGGCGCATGTCATGCAGCAGGTGATCCAGCGCAACGAACTCTTTCGGCGGCTGAGCGCCCAGGTGTGCCTTGGAACGGATGACGTTGATCCACTCCATCACATGACGGTCGAATTCCGGATTGCTGCCCATCGACGAATACACACGGTCACGGCCCTCGATGAGGCCGGGCAAGATGTCGTCGATATCGGTAATGGGGAACGCATCGTCGGCGCCGAAATCGCTGATCGCTCCGTCCTGACCGGCACGCAGCCCGTCCCACAGCTCGCGCTCAGGGTTGCGCTCGCGGCAGAACAAGACGTACTCGCCGTACTCCCGACCGGGGATCAGCACGATAACGGCCTCAGGCTCGGGGAAGCCGCTCAGGTACTGGAAATCACTGTCCTGACGGTACACATGTTCCACATCTCGATTCCGAATGGCCACGGCAGCCGCCGGCAAAATGGCGATGCTGTTAGGCTCCATCTGCTCCATCAACGCTTTGCGGCGACGGGCGTATTCGGCTTTCGGGATATGGATCATGGGCAACTGCGGTCCTCCGGATGAGCGCACCGGTCATCGACGCCTGCGGGGAGACAACGACCGGGTCGGCGACGATGAGCAATCAGTGCAAAGACGGTTTCGCTTCAGGTTCCGCTTTCTTGTTGAACTCGGTGAACAGCAGAAGCGGCGCGACGCGCAGGTATTCCATGACTTCCATGTAGTCGCTTTCGCCGTCTTCGGACTCTTCCAGCGTGTCCTGAATCTGCGCGATGGCAGCCAGATCCTGCAACACGTCCCGGGCGTCCTCGCTCAGCGACTGACCACCGACGCGGGCGAAGCCAATGAGGAAACCTTGGCACCACTGGCCCATTGCAGCGGTACGGGCGGTCAGGGGTTCATCGTCACCGGGCAGCAGCAGGACAACCGCCATGTCGTCACCGGTCAGTTCGTGTTTCACCATCTCCTGCAAGCCAATCAACGCCTGGCGGACTTTGTCCTCAGGCTCTTTCACCAGCAGTTCAAGTGCGTCGGCGATCCATTCATCGGCGTCGAAACCGGCGCCCGAGCAACTGCGGCCGAGCAACATCCCCTGCAGTTCTGCAGGAGAGACAGAGTGACCACTGTCTTTGAGGAGGGTAACGAATGCGTTATACGGGGAATTCTGATTGGGCATGGGTAACTAGGCGCCAAGCGGCGCAATGTCTAGAATGAAGGCCTTGTATCCTAGCACCGGCAGACGCGCCCAAGCTATCAGGCGATATTCAAGGCGAATCCAGACGCCAGCTCCTGCACCACTCATCTGAAAGTAATCAGTGGAAAACAATGGAAGACAACGACCTGCAAGCGCTGATGGCTCGACTGGAGTTATTGATCAATCGTGTCGAGCAACTAAAAAGTCAAAACGGACTCTTATTAGCTCAGGAAAAAACCTGGCGCGAGGAACGCGCTCACCTCATTGAAAAAAACGAAATCGCCCGGCAAAAGGTCGAGTCCATGATTTCGCGCCTCAAGGCCCTGGAGCAAGACTCATGAGTAATGGCAACAGCATCACCGTGCAAATCCTCGACAAAGAGTATTCGATCATCTGCCCTCAAGAGGAGCGCACCAATCTGGTCAGCGCAGCGCGTTACCTGGACGGCAAGATGCGCGAGATTCGCAGCAGCGGCAAAGTCATCGGCGCCGACCGTATCGCGGTGATGGCCGCACTGAACATTACCCATGACCTGCTGCATAAGCAGGAGTTGCCTGAAACGAACCAGGCAAGTGGCTCGACCCGCGAGCAAGTGCGCGACCTTCTGGACCGGGTGGACCTGGTCCTTGCCACGGATGAACCAAAAGCACAAGGCTGATTGTTCCGACATGATTCGGTATACTTGCGACCGCTCCCTGGAGTGCTTGCCAGTCGGTCATGTCCCTGAGCCGATACGCACAACCACGGGGGTTGCACGTTGGGGTTGGTGTGCATGTCCGCTCGACGGAAAGCCTTAAAACCTCCTGCAATCTCCACCTTGAACTTTCGGGTTCAAGGGCTACACCGACAGCGGTTCGTCGGGGAGTCTCACATCTCAAGCCATTGCCAAGCGCCCCGCCTGGCGGTGGAACTGGGGACAGCTATCGTGAATCAGCCTGATCTCTCGAGCCCCCATCCAAATCGCACGGACCCGCCTGCATGACTTCTTCTGGCGCCGCTTCCCTGAACGATTCCTCTGCCCTTTCCCGCCCACAATTGCGTCGTCTCCTGCGCACGGCCCGTCGCTCGCTCAACCGCGCAGAACAGCGACAGGCGGCGCAGGGTTTGTACCGCCAGTTGGCGCAAGATCCGCTTTTTCGTCGTGCCAGACACGTTTCGCTCTACCTTCCGATGGACGGTGAAATCGATCCGCGCCTGCTGCTTCGCGAAGCACAGCGACGGGGCAAGAAAACCTATCTGCCGGTGCTGAGTGCCTGGCCCCGAACCAAAATGGTGTTTCAGCGGGTGAAGCCGGGAGAAAGGTTTCGACCGAACCGATTCCGCATTCCCGAGCCACGGATCGACGCGAGAAAACAACGCAAGATCTGGGCGCTGGACCTCATTCTGATGCCGCTGGTGGGTTTCGATGACCAAGGCGGTCGACTGGGCATGGGCGGTGGATTCTACGACCGCAGTCTGGCGTATCAGGCGCGTCGCAAAGCCTGGCAGAAACCGGTGCTGCTCGGTCTGGCCCATGAGTGTCAGAAAGTCGGAAAGCTGGCGGTCGCCAGTTGGGATGTGCCGTTGCAGGGAACGGTGTCGGACAAGCGATGGTATTTAGTCTGATCGGGGCTTTGACTTTGTAGGAGCGCGCTTGCCCGCGAAAATCTTCCAGGCAACACACCTGCATCGACCGCGCGGGTCTCATCGCGGGCAAGCGCGCTCCTACAAAAAAGAAAAGCTAAATAAAACTAACGGCGGGTCGGTTGCTGCTGTTGCTGCTGAGTGATCTCAACCGGCGCGTCGGCCTTGGCGGACCACAGACCCTGCGCATACCCGGTGGTGACAATGCCCAAGCCGAACAAAATGACCAAAATCCATAGTAAATCCGGCTTGCGTTGCATTGACTGCCCCCCTTTGGCGAATCAAAAACTGACGTCCGCAGCGTCTTTCTGTAGGCCGCGTAACGGTGTAACCCTTAAAATCCCGGCATTCTGCGATAACGTGAACCAACACGCAAATACTGGCGCCAGCCGACTGTCGGTTTGTCATGAAAACGTAGGACAACCTGTCCAGTTACCCTCCGGGAGACACAACATATGGCCTATTGGCTGATGAAATCCGAGCCCGATGAGCTCTCGATTACGGATTTGCAAAAACTCGGCCAAGCCCGTTGGGACGGCGTTCGCAATTACCAGGCCCGCAATTTTGTGCGCGCGATGGCGGTCGGCGACGAATTCTTTTTCTATCACTCAAGTTGTCCGGAGCCCGGAATCGCCGGCATCGGCAAGATCATCCAGGCCGCCTACCCGGATCCTACCGCTCTGGACAACAAGAGCCACTACTTCGACGCCAAAGCCACCCAGGAAAAGAACCCATGGAGCGCCATCGACGTCGCCTTTGTCGAAACCTTTCCCAAGGTGCTGAACCTGGGCTACCTGAAACAGCAAACCGCACTGGAGCAGATGCCATTGGTGCAAAAAGGCAGCCGGTTGTCAGTCATGCCGGTGACCGCCGAACAGTGGGCGGCGGTACTGGCGTTGCGCTGAGCGGGCGGTGCACATCCCTGTAGGAGCGCGCTTGCCCGCGGTTGCTTTTTGTCTGATCAGATTGCATCAATCTGACACACCGCAATCGCGAGCACGCTCACGCCGGAAAGGGAGCCGTCTTACTGCGCAATAAAGTTATTGAACAGCAAGTCCTCAACCACAGGCTGGCCGGTCTCTTGGGTGAGCACCTGCTGGGTCTGCTTCAAGGCTTCCTGACGAAGCTTTTCCTTGGCGTCGACGTTACCCATGCTGTCGATCGTCTGTTGCGTGAACAGCGCGACCAACTGGTTACGGATCAGCGGCTCGTTCTGTTTAACCAGCTTCTGCGCCTCGGCCCCTTTGACCCGCAGCGCCACGTCAGCCTTATAGACGTGCAGCTTAGGGCCGCCGTCCAGCGCGTAGTTACCCACGAAGGGTGGGGTCAGCGCCACGTAAGACACCTTGTTCGGGTCATCCTTCTCGCCACCACCCTCTTCGGCCAGGGCCACAACAGGCATCGACAACGCCAACAGCATCAGAATCCACGCTTTCACATTCCACTCCTCAATCCGGTTCGCGGCATAGCTTACTTCAGCTTATGCACGCCTATCAGGCCGGGGCATGCTCATTGACCCCACACCCCCTCTACCTACACTTATCGGCCATCACTGGAAAAGGAATAGTCCCCGATGAAAGCCGTGCTCTGCAAAGCCTTCGGCCCCGCCGAAAATCTGGTGCTGGAAGACATCCCAGCCCCCGAACCCAAGAAAAATGAAATCCTGCTGGACGTGCACGCCGCCGGGGTCAACTTCCCCGACACCCTGATCATCGAGGGTAAGTACCAGTTCAAACCACCCTTCCCGTTCTCCCCGGGGGGAGAGGCCTCTGGCGTCGTGGCCGCCGTGGGCGAAAAAGTCAGCCACCTCAAGGTCGGCGACCGCGTGATGGCCCTTACCGGCTGGGGCAGCTTCGCCGAACAAATCGCCGTCGCGGGCTACAACGTCCTGCCGATTCCCGAGGCCATGGACTTCACCACCGCCGCCGCCTTCAGCATGACGTACGGCACCTCCATGCACGCCCTCAAACAACGCGCCAATCTGCAACCTGGCGAAACCCTTCTTGTGCTCGGCGCCTCAGGCGGCGTGGGCCTGGCCGCCGTAGAAATCGGCAAAGCCATGGGCGCCCGCGTCATCGCCGCCGCGAGCAGCGCCGACAAACTCGAAGTCGCCAGAAACGCCGGCGCCGATGAACTCATCAACTACAGCGAAACCAGCCTCAAGGACGAACTCAAACGCCTCACCAACGGCAACGGCGTCGACGTCATCTACGACCCCGTCGGCGGCGACCTCTTCGACCAGGCCGTCCGCGCCATCGCCTGGAACGGCCGCCTCCTCGTCGTCGGCTTCGCCAGCGGCCGCATCCCCGAACTGCCCGTGAACCTCGCGCTGCTCAAAGGCGCATCGGTCGTCGGTGTGTTCTGGGGTTCATTTGCCCAGCGCCAGCCACAGGACAATGCAGCGAACTTTCAACAGCTGTTCACCTGGTACGGCGAAGGGAAGTTGAAGCCTCTGGTGTCGAAGGTTTACCCGCTGGAACAGGCGGGGAAAGCGATTGATTCGTTGGGGCAGAGGAAGGCGGTTGGGAAGGTGGTGGTTGGGGTGAGGTGAATCGCCTGACGGTCTGCCACGTCTGCTGCGGCCCCGTGCCGTCATTGGCCAAGGACAGCATCTAACGCGCTCCGGTAAATGAAGTCCTAACGAAGTCCTACTAAAGGCGAAACGCAGACCCGCTCTGCGTTTCGCCCGCTAACGAAAGAAGTAAGCCCCTCCAGAATTAAATCAGCTTACGCACACTTTCCGGCAGCGCTTCTTTGTAGCGCAGCCCCGGTTGAGCTCTGCATCGTTGGATGACCTCAGGAATTGCCCGAACAAAATCATCACCCAGCTCCGCTCTCTGATCGTCTGTCATTTTCAGCCTCGTCGCTGACCTCCCCAGCACCCTGAAGGTGTAGGTGATGTGATGCATGTCCCTCACATCATGGTCGGGCGAATTGGCGCGAAAGGTCTTGAGTGCTTTGTTGAATGTGTTGCAGGACAGCACGCGAACGTGACGGCGTATCCACCTGTGTGGCTCTTGCCTCTCACTTGAGTGGGTGAAGTAGAGCTCCTGCCTGAAGCTGATCGTCTCAGGCGTTTCAGAGACGACCTGCCAAGGCTTGAGCCGCCATCCCGGGACTGCGCGCAGAACTGACTTGGCGAAGTTGTGATGTGAACTGTCGATAACGTTCACATCTGTAATCGAACCATCGCTGTGCCCTCGAAACTCGACGAGCACCAACCCTGACACGGCCTGCTCATACAATGAGCGCGGGTAGGCAGGTGCGGGCTGGTGCGCATATTTCAGCTCGACCGCATGAGCCAGCAGCGACCCAGAAATCAGCGACGAGGCGAACATCAGCCATTTCAGCATCCGTGTCACGGCACTTCCCTCCGCGCCCACGAAATCACCATTCTCAACCGACGCTCACGTCGCTCCTGATCAAAAACGAATTGCACGGATTCGCCGATGGACGCAGGCATGTCTTCGGTCACGTCCCATGGCTTGAACCGCCAGCGCTTGATTGCCGAAAGCACGGCATTGGCTGATTTTTGATCAGTTTGCTCGGTGACCCTGATTCCGCTGACAGACCCGTCGTTGTGAATGTCGTAATTCACCCGCACGCTCGCGAACATTCGGCCACCGCGTAGCGCGGACGGGTAAGCCGGCGAGATGTACCGATCAAACAGCGGATGAATCTCTCTGCCTGCGGCAGTGCCGCTTAGTGCGATCAGGCAAAGCCCGAGAACGCTCACATACTTTCGCCACCCGCTCACATTCACCTCGCCCCAAAACGCCACTACGACTGAAGGGCGCGATGGTAGGTGCGCGAGGCAGCGCGGATAAGGTTATCGAGTCCGTTTCTCGAGTAGGACTGATCCTAAAGATCAAGCGTCCGCCTACACACTCAAGCCATGTTCGAAATCCAACACGCCAATGCGCCTGAATTCGGGATATTTTCCGATGAGAAGCCTTCCTATTTTCTGTAACGAAAATGTAATATTCGATTTCGCATAAGAAAATAAAAACCCTTGGAGTGTTTCGATGTTTTCCTTCTTCCGACCTGCCGCGCATCAGGCCCCGCTGCCTGCAGAGCGCGTCGACAGCACCTACCGCCGCCTTCGCTGGCAGATTTTCGCGGGTATTTTCTTCGGTTACGCGGGCTACTACCTGCTGCGCAAGAACTTCTCGCTGGCGATGCCGTACTTGATCGATGAGGGTTACACCCGAGGTGAACTGGGCGTGGCGATCTCGGCGATCGCGATTGCCTACGGTCTGTCGAAGTTCTTGATGGGGCTGGTTTCGGATCGCTCGAACCCGCGTTATTTCCTGGCGTTCGGCCTGCTGGTGTCGGCGGCGGTGATGTTCGTGTTCGGTTTCGCGCCGTGGGCAACATCGAGCGTGACCATCATGTTTATCCTGCTGTTTATCAACGGTTGGGCGCAGGGCATGGGCTGGCCACCGAGCGGACGTACCATGGTGCATTGGTGGTCGCAGAAAGAACGCGGCGGCGTGGTGTCGGTGTGGAACGTAGCGCACAACGTCGGTGGCGGCCTGATTGGTCCGCTGTTCCTGCTCGGCCTGGGCTGGACCAACGACTGGCACGCGGCATTCTATGTGCCGGCTGCGGTGGCATTGTTCGTGGCACTGTTTGCCTTCATCACCATGCGTGACACCCCTCAATCTGTGGGTTTGCCACCGGTCGAGGAGTACAAGAACGACTACCCGGAAGGCTACGACGCGAGCCACGAAGAAGAATTCAGCGCCAAGGAAATCTTCGTCAAATACGTGCTGCGCAACAAAATGCTGTGGTACATCGCGCTGGCGAACGTGTTCGTCTATCTGCTGCGCTATGGCGTGCTGGACTGGGCGCCCACCTACCTGAAAGAAGCCAAACACTTCGACGTGGACAAGACCTCGTGGGCGTATTTCTTCTATGAGTGGGCGGGCATTCCGGGGACGCTGCTGTGCGGCTGGATGTCGGACAAAATCTTCCGGGGCAATCGCGGCCTGACAGGCATCGTGTTCATGGCGCTGGTGACGGTCGCAACGCTGGTGTACTGGCTCAACCCGCCGGGTAACCCGACGGTCGACATGATCGCACTGGTCTCTATCGGCTTCCTGATCTACGGCCCGGTGATGCTGGTCGGCTTGCAGGCGCTGGAGTTGGCGCCGAAGAAAGCAGCCGGAACAGCCGCAGGCTTCACAGGCTTGTTCGGGTATCTGGGCGGCTCGGTCGCGGCCAGTGCGCTGATGGGCTACACCGTTGACCATTTCGGCTGGGACGGCGGCTTCGTGATTCTCGTGGCGTCATGCCTACTGGCGATCGCTTTCCTGATCCCTACGTTGCGGCATACGCGGGTGGCGAGTCAGTCGCGTGAGGCGACGGCTTAAACGTTCGTGGGTGCTCTGGCGATGGCGCCTAACAAGCGCCATCGCTGAGGGAACGAACGCAGGGAGCAAGCGCGCCGCTCTGTGCGTCTGCCCGGAGGGGGTGCGAGCTTGGTCTGGGCGGTATTCCGACGAATACGCTGGATCAGCGACATCAGTGCTGAATGACCCACCGCGTTCGCTGCCCTCGTAACCTCGGACGTCTCCTACAGGGACTGCGTCGATGCATGGGCCTGGAACATCACGCGAAACCTGTGGGAGCGAGTTTGGTCTGGGCGGCGTTCCGACGAACACGCTGGATCAGCAGCATTAGCGCTGAATGACCCACCGCGTTCGCCGCCCTCGTAACCTCGGACGTCTCCTACAGGGACCGCGTCGACGCCAAGGGCCTGGAAGATCGCGCGAATCCTGTGAGCGCGGCTAGAGTGGGAGCAGTTCGTGCCGTATTCAAACCGCCAGCAAAATCGGCTTGCAGCGCTTGAACCGCTCTTCCAGGCTCAAATCCGGCATGGCGTGGCTGCGCAGGGCGTGAATGGTTTGCTCGACGTATTCCCACGTGGTGCCGTAACGACCGCTGGCACTGGCCAAGACTTGGGTCAGCACGCTGTCAGGCAGGTTGCCGGCGTAGCTGGGCAGGTGGCGTTCAAGCACAAAACCCAAGGCCTGTACTTTGGTGCCATCTTCGAGTCGGCAACTGAGCCAGTGCGGGCGATAGGACGGAAAAGGCATTTCCCGCTGCCACAGCGCAAGCAATGACTCTTCGATGTTTTCTTCCGGCAGGCGATAGGCGAAACCGCTGCACGAGCCGCCACGGTCCAGCCCGAAGACCAGTCCCGGCTGCTCGGGGGTGCCACGATGTTCGTGAGACCAGAGGTAGAGGCCGCGATGGTAGCCATGAACCCGGCCGCGCTGACGCTCCACGGCGGAGCACTCAGGGCGCCATATCAGTGATCCGTAGGCGAACAGCCAAACAGGACCACCTTCGTGACGGGACATAGTGGCATGCATGGAAGCGAGGAGTTGGTCGCGGGTCAGCTTCGGCCCAAGGTCGATAACGGGTGGGTAAGACAGCCCGAGGCCGTCGTGTACGGCTTCCACCAAGCTATTGATTTGATTCCCCATCTGGCTCCCCCATTGGCCAACGTAATGCCAATGTAGTGCTGAACACGTCTAAAGCGGCTCACGCAACAGCGAATCCACAGGCAGACACCGTTGCGAGCAATGTGCAGGCCGTCACGCCTTAAAACCGACCCTGCACCTATTCTGATGCAATTAACTCTCCACGGCGCCTGCCATCGGGCGGACGGTCAGGAGCGTGGCGCGTAAGCGAAGACGTCGGCACGCATCTGATGCGCGTCCATGCCGGCGACCACGAGGGCATCGAGGGTGGAATAGACCATGTTGGGCGAGCCGCTGGCGTAGACCTGAATCGATTTGAGGTCGGCGAAGTCTTCGCACACCGCCTCGTGCAACATGCCGCAACGACCTTCCCAGCCACACAGGTCACTGACGACCTTGTGCAAATGCAGGTTTGGCAGTGTTTTCCACTCGTCCCAATGTTTGAGTTCGTAGAAATCTTCAGGCCGCCGCACGCCCCAGTAGACATGAACCGGGTACGGGAACCCCTTGGAACGGCAATGCTCGATCAAGCTGTGCATCTGCCCCATGCCGGTCCCTGCCGCGATCAACACCAACGGACCGTCGGGCAGTTCGCCCAAGTGCGTGTCGCCAAAGGGCAACTCAACGCGCGCCATCCCCTCACGCTGCAACTGCTTGATCAGATTCTGCGCACTGGCTTCGCGAGCCAGCACATGAAACTCCAGATCACGGCCGCTTTCAGGCGCTGAAGCCATGGAGAAAGCGGACTTCTCGCCGTCGTCCCGGGCGATCATCAGGTACTGACCGGCGTGATAACGCGGCGGCTTGCCCGCAGGGGCGCGCAACATTACGCGCCACACATCCCCGCCGACTTCCACGCACTCAGTCACCTGACAGGCGAACGTGCGCACAGGCAACTCTCCCAGCGGCAATACGCTGTCCCAGAGCACCACGCAATCTTCCTGCGGCACAGCCAGGCAGGTATAGATTTCGCCGTGGCTCTGCAACTCACCGTTTTGCACGACGCTGCCTTCGACCAACAGCGCCGAGCAGATATGGCAGTTGCCGTTGCGACAGCTCTGCGGGCATTCGTAGCCCAGGCGCTGGGCGGCATCGAGGATCCGCTCGCCGGGCAATGTCTCAAGTACGGCGCCCGATGGCTGCAAGGTTACGCGCATCAATCTATTCCCAGCTGATTCCAGATGTCGTCGATCCGGCGAGTGACGGCTTCGTCCTTGACGATGGCGCGACCCCATTCACGGGTCGTCTCGCCCGGCCATTTGTGCGTCGCATCGAGCCCCATTTTCGACCCCAGCCCGGACACGGGCGAGGCGAAGTCGAGGTAGTCGATCGGCGTGTTGTCGATCATCACCGTATCGCGCTTGGGGTCCATGCGCGTGGTGATTGCCCAGATAACGTCATTCCAGTCACGGGCATTGATGTCGTCATCCGTGACGATAACGAACTTGGTGTACATGAACTGTCGCAAAAACGACCACACACCCAACATCACGCGCTTGGCGTGGCCGGGGTACTGCTTCTTCATGGTCACCACCGCCATGCGGTACGAGCAACCTTCGGGTGGCAGATAGAAGTCGGTGATTTCCGGGAACTGCTTTTGGAGGATCGGCACGAACACTTCGTTCAACGCCACACCGAGAATCGCCGGTTCATCCGGCGGGCGGCCGGTGTAGGTGCTGTGGTAGATCGGCTTGATGCGGTGGGTAATGCGCTCGACGGTGAACACCGGGAAGCTGTCGACTTCGTTGTAATAACCGGTGTGGTCGCCGTAAGGGCCCTCATCGGCCATTTCACCCGGATGAATAACGCCTTCCAGCACAATTTCAGCACTAGCCGGCACCTGCAGATCGTTGCCACGGCATTTGATCAGCTCGGTCCGGTTGCCACGCAGCAGGCCGGCGAACGCGTATTCGGAGAGGCTGTCTGGCACGGGAGTCACGGCACCGAGAATGGTTGCCGGGTCTGCACCCAAGGCCACGGACACCGGGAATGGCTGACCAGGATGCTTATTGCACCACTCCTTGAAGTCCAGCGCGCCGCCACGATGGCTGAGCCAGCGCATGATGACCTTGTTGCGACCAATCACCTGCTGGCGATAGATGCCAAGGTTCTGCCGCTCTTTGTTCGGGCCTCGGGTGATCGTCAGCCCCCACGTGATCAGCGGGCCGACGTCGCCGGGCCAGCAGGTTTGCACGGGCAGCACGCCGAGGTCGACGTCGTCGCCCTCGATCACGATTTCCTGGCAAGGCGCGTCCTTGACGACTTTCGGCGCCATGGCGATGACTTTTCTGAAGATGGGCAGCTTGGACCAGGCGTCTTTCAGCCCCTTGGGTGGCTCGGGCTCTTTGAGGAACGCCAAGAGTTTGCCGATTTCACGCAGCTCTTCGGTCGATTCGGCGCCCATGCCCATCGCCACGCGCTCGGGCGTGCCGAACAGGTTGCCGAGCACCGGGATATCGAAGCCGGTCGGGTTCTCGAACAGCAAGGCCGGCCCTTTGTTGCGCAGGGTCCGGTCGCAGACTTCGGTCATCTCCAACACGGGAGAAATGGGTACCTGAATGCGTTTCAACTCTCCGCGCTGCTCAAGCTGCTGCACGAAATCCCGTAGATCCTTGAATTTCATTAACCCGGCCACTTAACAAATAGATGCACATCCTACCTGCTCTGACGGCCGACGGCAGCAGCCTGAAGCGTAATCACCCGCCTTGGACGGCGTTTTCGCTGAGGAAGATCGGCGCCAGCAAAGGCTTCATGCGCTCGCCACCTTTATCAGACAGATGATTTTCATCCATGTATTGCGAATAGCCGTCGAACTCAGCGCGACAAATACCGCCGGGGCACATTAATGCCGTCGGGTCGAGGACGCGTACTTGCGGGTCTTCATTGCTTAACTGACTGAACAGCGAACTCAGGAACTGCTGACGGGCAAGATGCTCGGCGATCGGGCGCCCCAACCGTTCGGCAGACCGCCCGATCATGGCCAGACTCGCCAGGCGCGCCACAGTGCCCTGCCGTTGCAGCGGCACCTCCTTGAAAATCCATACGCGTGCGCCTGTTGCTCGCAGACTGTGAACCATGGCGGTGAGGTCCTTCGCCACTTGCTGCTCGGCGACCGGGCGGCTGTCGTCGCGATACAGCACGTGCTGCATGTCACCGTCTTCTTCGCCGTACAGATACAGGCTCCAGCGCGCAGCCAGGACGACGTCGCGGATCTTGTACTCGCGAATGGATTGCAGCGTAGCCTGATTGAAATCCTGACATTGCTGACGGGTTTCGTGACCCAGGATCGGCAAGCAACCGGAGAGACTGGCGAGCCAGACGGGAATCCCGTAACGCTCGGCGTCTGCCTCGATTGCAGGCTTCAACGCGGCGGCATGACTGTCGCCCCATACCAGTTGCACAGGCGGCGTGTGCTCGTCACCGCCGAAGCGACAGACCTTCGTCAGATCCTCACTTTTACGCTGCAGCAGGCACTCCATCTGCCCCTGCTGCCAATCGCGGGCCTTGGCATATTGCATCGCCTGGCCGGAAAGGCGTGCCGGCACGCCATCAGCGTCGCGCACGAGTTGCCCGGCGACGCCAATGACCAGCAACGCAGCCAGTCCGGCTGCCAGTACGGGCTTACGCCCGGCCAGCAAACGCTTTTCGCGGAAGGGCAGCTCGACGAAACACCAGCTCATCCACGCGAGAAGCAGCGTGAACACGACCCATCCAGCGGCCTCCAACGCCTGCATGCCGTCCACGGAAACGGCGTTGGCGTAGACAAAAACCGGCCAGTGCCACAGGTACCACGAATACGAAATCAGGCCGACGCCGACCATTGCCCTCACGCTCAACAGGCGCCCAACCAGCGTGGGCGCATGACCGTTGGCCCAAATCATCGCCGTAGCGCCCAGCACTGGAAACAGTGCCGCCCAGCCTGGGAATCGTGTGTATTTATCAAATCCGAAAATGGCGTACAGCACCGCGCAAAGGCCCAGCGTGCTGACCAGTTGATACACCCACGCCGGCCGCTCGCGACTGGCTGCCGGAATCACTGCCAGCATCGCGCCGCACAGCAGCTCCCACGCCCGCATGGGCAACAGAAAGAACGCGGCGTCGGGCTCACGTTTGATGGCCCATACGTTGACCGCAAATGACACGACCAACAGCCCGAATAACATCCAGCGCCAGTGCCGCAGGAAGCGGGTCAACAGCACCATCAAGAGAGGAAACAGAATGTAGTACTGCTCTTCGACCGACAGCGACCAGGTGTGCAGCAACGGCTTGAAGTCCGAAGCCGGGTTGAAGTAGCCGTCCTGGCGCATGAACAGGATGTTGGACGCGAACATCGCCTGATAGCGCACGGCTCGGCCAAGCTGCGAGTAATCATTGGCGGGCATGATGATCCAGCCCACCACCAGCGCGGCGAGCATCATGACGCTCAGGGCAGGAATGATACGGCGCGCACGCCGCGCCCAGAAATCGACAAAGCTGAAGCGTCCGGCGCTGATTTCCCGAACGATAATCGAGGTGATCAGAAAGCCGGAGATGACGAAGAACACATCGACACCCACGAACCCGCCACTGAAGGCACCGAAGCCGAAGTGGTAGAGCACCACGGGAATGACGGCCAGGGCCCGCAGCCCGTCGATGTCACGACGATTTCCAAAGGTGTGCATGACGCTCCTTGTCTGGCGCTGTGACTGAAAAAAAGGCAAAAAAAATGGTGCCCCAAAAGGACACCATTTTTCTACCGCCGTTCAGCGCGTTATTTGCGCTTCATCGACAGGAAGAACTCATCGTTGGTCTTGGTCTGTTTCAGCTTGTCGACCAGGAACTCGATGGCAGCGACTTCATCCATCGGATGCAGCAGCTTGCGCAGAATCCACATACGCTGCAGCTCGTCGTCGGCGGTCAGCAACTCTTCGCGGCGCGTGCCGGAACGGTTGATGTTGATGGCCGGGAAAACGCGCTTCTCGGCGATCTTGCGGTCCAGAGGCAGTTCCATGTTGCCGGTGCCTTTGAATTCCTCGTAGATCACTTCGTCCATCTTCGAGCCGGTTTCAACCAGCGCGGTGGCGATGATAGTCAGCGAGCCGCCTTCTTCGATGTTACGAGCCGCACCGAAGAAACGCTTTGGTTTTTCCAGAGCGTGAGCGTCGACACCACCGGTCAGTACCTTGCCGGAGCTCGGGATGACGGTGTTGTAGGCGCGAGCCAGGCGGGTGATGGAGTCGAGCAGAATGACCACGTCCTTCTTGTGCTCGACCAGGCGCTTGGCCTTCTCGATCACCATTTCGGCGACTTGCACGTGACGGGTAGGTGGCTCGTCGAAGGTGGAGGCAACCACTTCGCCGCGCACGGTGCGCTGCATCTCGGTCACTTCTTCCGGACGCTCGTCGATCAGCAGAACGATCAGGTGAACTTCAGGGTTGTTGCGGGTGATGTTCGACGCGATGTTCTGCAACATGATGGTCTTGCCCGCCTTCGGCGGTGCAACGATCAGACCACGTTGACCTTTGCCGATCGGTGCACACAGGTCGATGACGCGACCGGTGAGGTCTTCGGTGGAACCGTTACCGGCTTCCATCTTCATGCGCACGGTCGGGAACAGCGGCGTCAGGTTTTCGAACAGAATCTTGTTCTTCGCGTTTTCTGGACGGTCGAAGTTGATCGTGTCGACCTTGAGCAGTGCGAAGTAACGCTCGCCTTCCTTCGGTGGACGGATCTTGCCGACGATGGTGTCGCCCGTGCGAAGGTTGAAACGGCGGATCTGGCTCGGCGAGACGTAGATGTCGTCTGGGCCGGCAAGGTAGGAGGCGTCTGCAGAACGAAGGAAGCCGAAGCCATCCTGGAGGATCTCCAGCACGCCATCACCCGAGATTTCCTCGCCGCTTTTAGCGTGCTTCTTCAGCAGGGAGAAGATCACATCCTGCTTGCGCGAACGGGCCATATTTTCTATGCCCATCTGTTCGGCCATTTCGAGCAGATCGGTAATAGGCTTTTGCTTGAGTTCAGTCAGGTTCATATAGGAATGACGTAATCATGTATGGAGGGGGAAATTAAGCTTTTGGCTTAATGAGGCCGCGCCGCAGAGAAGGCGACAGGATCGCGTACAAATCGAAAGGAGAGCGTCGGCGACGGCTAGCAGGGGGCAACGGAGAAGCCGTTGCGGGGCCGAATGTACCACTTGATTTTCCGAGCGTCTAGTGCAACACCAGAAAAAAAGCCCCGCTATTTGCGGGGCCTTTGCGCCATCAGATGTTGGCGTCGAGGAATGCTTGCAGCTGGGACTTGGAAAGTGCGCCGACCTTGGTCGCTGACACTTCACCGTCCTTGAACAGCATCAGGGTCGGAATCCCACGAACGCCGTGCTTGGCTGGCGTTTCCTGGTTTTCGTCGATGTTCAGCTTGGCAATGGTCAGCTTGCCTTCGTAGGTGCCAGCAATGTCGTCCAGAACCGGAGCGATCATTTTGCATGGGCCACACCACTCAGCCCAGTAATCAACCAGCACAGGAACGCTAGCGCTAGCCTTCAGGACATCGGCGTCGAAGCTCGCGTCGCTGACGTGTTTGATAAGGTCGCTACTCATGAGATGTCTCCGAGGTCATAGGCAAAAAAACGTGGACCATCATAACTGTGTCACGCCGTGACAGGAAGGCGCGGGCGATTGTCTCTTGCTATGAACATTTATGACTAGCTTTATCGAAGTGACTGGCGGACCAACCTGAGTTCGCTTCTGCCCAAGGCGCCAGCTGCGTGGTTGGCCCTGACACCACGAGATCGAATGGTTTGCTGCCGCTGCGCGCCAGATCGCGGGCAAGCGCGCTCCTACAATGTACGGAGTGCCAGATACCGAGCGCGAGACGCCCTGTGGGAGCGAATTCATTCGCGATTCGATGGTGAGTTCAATGAAGATGCGTTGGATGTCACGGCCAATGCGACTGAATTCGCTCCCACAGGATCATGCGCTTGGCTGTTTGTGCACCTAGGCAGAAGGCGCGACGAAGACGATTCCGGTCCGCAATGCAGCGCCTCTGATGTGCTCCTGCATGGCTTTTTGCGCCGGGCCCGAGGCGTTGCGGGCTAGCGCGCGCAGGATCTTGCGGTGTTCCTGCCACGTCTCCATCGCCCTGCCCGCTCGAATGAAAGGCAGTTTCTGGCTTTCCAGAAAAATGTCGGCGCTGGCGGTGATGATCCCGAGAATGGCCTGATTGCCGCTGGCGACCAGAATGCGCCGGTGGAAATCGAAATCCAGTTTTGCCGCACAGTCGAAATCCCCGGCCTTCAACTCCAGGCGCATGGCTTCGACGTTGTCTTCCAGCACATCGCGCTCATCGGCCGTCAGCGTGACTGCCGCCAGCCCCGCCGCAAAACCTTCCAGCGCATAACGCAGTTGAAACGTCTCCGAAGGCGACGCCTGGGCAGCATAAGGCCAGGAAAAACCACTCGTGCTCTGTTGTGGTTCAGAAATCGCCTGAACGAATACGCCTTTCCCCGGCTGCACACTGACCACACCCAGCGCGCTTAACGAAGACAGCGCTTCGCGCAACGAAGCGCGACTGACACCCAGGCGAACCGCCAGATCCCGCTGCGAAGGCAAGCTGTCGCCGGGGCCATAGCCCTGCTCGGCGATCAGTTTGCGGATCGCTTGAAAGGCGGCTTCAGGTACTGCAATTGGGCTCGGGTGCATGGCGATTCAAACGCAATAACCGTGGAAAAAACCTCTTGTATCGCCATCGCGAAGATTCAGCAAGTGACGCCCAAGCAAGGGGCGCCGCGGCTTTGAGGCGCGCCAAAGCAGGGCGAGCGAATCGCCAACTGTTCAGACCAGTTAGACCGCAAGAGGCTTGCAGCCCGCATTTAATGGTCGCGAATTCGCGGCTGGCATGGGCTGTGCACTGGAGATTCGTCATCACCCACGACTCGCCCTGATTTCGGAGACGTCACATGACCAAGCGTTACAGCGCTCTGCTTGCCGCCCTGTTTGCCAGCCTCATGCTCGGCCAGGCCCCTGCCCATGCCAACGGCCTGGATGACGTGACCGCACGCGGTGTCCTGAAAGTCGCCGTACCGCAAGACTTCCCGCCCTTTGGCTCGGTCGGCCCGGACATGAAACCTCGCGGCCTGGACATCGACACCGCGCAGCTGATCGCCGATCAATTGAAGGTCAAACTCGAGTTGACCCCGGTCAACAGCACCAACCGCATCCCGTTCCTGACCACCGGCAAGGTCGACCTGGTGATTTCCAGCCTCGGCAAAAACCCGGACCGTGAGAAAGTCATCGACTTCTCCCACGCCTACGCGCCGTTCTACCTCGCGGTGTTTGGCCCGCCTGACGCCGCCATCGCCGGCGTGGACGACCTCAAGGGCAAGACCATCAGTGTCACCCGTGGCGCCATCGAAGACATCGAACTGACCGCCGTCGCCCCTAAAGAAGCGACCATCAAGCGCTTCGAAGACAACAACTCGACCATCGCCGCCTACCTGGCCAACCAGACCGACCTGATCGCCAGCGGTAACGTGGTGATGGTCGCGATCAGCGAGAAGAACCCTAAGCGCATCCCCGCGCTGAAAGTAAAGCTCAAGGACTCGCCGGTGTATGTCGGCGTCAACAAGGGTCAACCTGAGCTGCTGGCCAAGGTCAACGAAATCCTCGAAGCGGCGAAGAAAGACGGTGCGCTGGAAAAGAACTCGCAGACCTGGCTCAAGCAGCCTCTGCCGGCCGATCTTTGATTTTCGATTGCTGACCCGAGGCTTTTAGATGGCTTATCAGTTCGACTTCATTCCGGTCCTGCAAAACGCTGACTTGCTGCTTCGCGGGGCCCTGTTCACGCTGGAGCTGACGGCCATCGGCACCTTGCTCGGCGTCAGCGTGGGCATCGTTGGCGCGATCGTCAGAGCCTGGAAGATCCAGCCCTTCTCGGTGATCTTCGGGGTCTACGTCGAGCTGATACGCAACACGCCGTTCCTTGTGCAGCTCTTCTTCATTTTCTTTGGCCTGCCCTCATTGGGCGTGCAGATTTCCGAGTGGCAGGCGGCGGTGCTGGCGATGGTGATCAACCTGGGGGCTTACTCCACCGAGATCATCCGCGCGGGCATCCAGGCGATACCTCGCGGACAACTGGAGGCCTCCGCCGCGCTGGCGATGACGCGTTTCGAGACCTTTCGCCACGTGGTGCTGGTGCCCGCGCTGGGCAAGGTCTGGCCGGCACTGAGCAGCCAGATCATCATCGTCATGCTCGGCTCGGCCGTCTGTTCGCAGATTGCCACCGAGGAGCTGAGTTTCGCCGCCAACTTCATTCAGTCGCGCAACTTCCGCGCCTTCGAGACGTACATCATCACCACGCTGATTTACCTGTGCATGGCCCTGCTGATTCGTCAGTTGCTGGCATGGATCGGGCGTCGCTACATCGCGAGGAATAGCTGATGGATTTCACGCTTTGGGACATCGTGCGCAACCTGCTCACGGGCCTGCAATGGACGCTGGCGCTGTCGCTGGTGGCCTTCATCGGCGGAGGCGTGATCGGCTTGCTGGTCATGACGATGCGCATCTCCGACACCTCGGCCGTTCGCACCCTCGCCCGCTGCTACATCGAGCTGTTTCAGGGCACACCGCTGCTGATGCAGCTGTTTCTGGTGTTCTTCGGTGTGGCTTTGATGGGCATCGACATTTCGCCATGGCTCGCGGCAGCGCTGGCGTTGACGCTGTTTACCAGCGCCTATCTGGCCGAAATCTGGCGGGGCTGCGTCGAGTCGATTTCCAATGGTCAATGGGAAGCTTCGGCCAGCCTGGCGCTCACGCCATTCGAGCAACTGCGCTACGTGATCCTGCCGCAAGCGTTGCGCATTGCGGTGGCGCCCACGGTGGGTTTCTCGGTGCAAGTGGTCAAGGGCACCGCCGTGACCTCGATCATCGGGTTTACCGAGCTGACCAAAACCGGCGGCATGCTCGCCAATGCCACGTTCCAGCCTTTCATGGTCTACGGCTTCGTCGCCTTGGGCTACTTCCTGCTTTGCTATCCGTTGTCGCTCAGCGCGCGCTACCTGGAAAGGAGACTTCATGCCTCTGCTTAGAATTTCCGCCCTGCACAAATATTACGGCGACCACCACGTCCTCAAAGGCATCGACCTCACCGTCGAAGAAGGTCAGGTCGTGGCGATCATCGGTCGCAGCGGTTCGGGCAAAAGCACGTTGCTGCGCACGCTCAACGGCCTTGAGTCGATCAACGACGGTGTGATCGAAGTCGATGGCGAATACCTGGACGCGGCCCGCGCGGATTTGCGCAGCCTTCGGCAGAAGGTCGGCATGGTCTTTCAGCAGTTCAACCTGTTCCCACACCTGACCGTGGGCGAGAACGTGATGCTCGCGCCACAGGTGGTCAAGAAGGTCTCCAAGGCAGAGGCGACCAAGCTGGCCAAGGAGATGCTCAACCGCGTGGGGCTCGGTGAAAAATTCGATGCATTTCCGGATCGCCTGTCGGGCGGCCAGCAGCAACGCGTCGCCATCGCCCGTGCCCTGGCGATGTCGCCTAAAGTGCTGCTGTGCGACGAAATCACTTCGGCACTGGACCCTGAGCTGGTCAATGAAGTACTGAGCGTGGTGCGCGAGCTGGCCAAAGACGGCATGACGTTGATCATGGTCACCCACGAAATGCGCTTTGCCCGTGAAGTCGGCGACAAGCTGGTGTTCATGCATCAGGGCAAAGTGCACGAGGTGGGCGACCCGCGAGAATTGATGGCCAACCCGAAAACGCCTGAGCTGGCGAACTTCATCGGGTCCGTCGAACAGGCTTGAGGACACCGCAACCTCGTGACGGCTTGGCGAATGCGGTGGGTCAGCGCCATCCACAGTAGCCGATACTCAGCATTCGCGGCCCTCGTAACCTCGGACGTCTCCCACAGCATCTGCGTCGTTCCGAAGACTGAAGAACGATGCGGACACTGTAGGAGCCGGCTTGCTGGCGAATGCGGTGGGTCAGCGCCTTCCACAGTAGCTGATACTCAGCATTCGCTGCCCTCGTAACCTCGGACGTCTCCTACAGGGATTGCGACGTTCCCGGAAGTTGAGGCAGCCATCAGAATGGTGAGCCGGCTTGCTGGCGAACTCGGTCGCAGGGCGACATCTGCGGTGGATGACAATCCGCGTTCGCCACCGTCGTAACCTCCTGCAGCTCCTACAGGTGATCTGTGCCAGGCATGGATATCAGTTTCCCCGTTTGGCGGCAGTGATGGATCGTGGCACGATGTCGGGGTTATCGACCGAGACCTTTCACCATGCCGCCATCCACCGCCAAAAATCTCTCGCTGATCGCCGCGATCGACTTGGGCTCCAACAGCTTCCATATGGTTGTTGCCAAAGCTAATCAGGGCGAAATCCGCATCCTTGAGCGGCTCGGCGAGAAAGTGCAGCTGGCCGCCGGAATCGACGACGAGCGCCAGCTCAGCGAAGAATCCATGCAGCGGGGGCTCGATTGCCTCAAGCGTTTTGCCCAACTGATCAACGGTATGCCCAGCGGCGCCGTACGAATCGTAGGCACCAACGCCCTGCGCGAAGCGCGCAACCGCAACGAATTCATTCACCGCGCCGAAGAGATCCTCGGCCATCCGGTTGAAGTGATTTCCGGTCGTGAAGAAGCGCGCCTGATCTATCTGGGTGTTTCCCATACGCTGGCGGACACACCGGGCAAGCGTCTGGTCGCCGACATTGGCGGCGGCAGTACCGAATTCATCATCGGCCAGCGTTTCGAGCCGCTGCTGCGTGAGAGCCTGCAGATGGGCTGCGTCAGCTTCACTCAGCGCTATTTCAAGGACGGCAAGATCACCCCGGCCCGCTACGCCCAGGCGTACACAGCAGCGCGGTTGGAGATCATGAGCATCGAGCACGCCCTGCATCGCTTGAAGTGGGATGAAGCCATCGGCTCGTCCGGTACGATCCGCGCCATCGGCCTGGCGTTGAAAGCAGGCGGCCACGGCAACGGTGAAGTCAACGCAGAAGGCCTTGCCTGGCTCAAGCGCAAACTGATGAAGCTCGGCGACGTCGACAAGATCGACTTCGAAGGCCTCAAACCCGACCGTCGCGCGATCTTCCCGGCTGGCCTTGCAATTCTCGAAGCCATCTTCGACGCCCTTGAACTGCAGCGGATGGACCACTGCGAAGGCGCGCTGCGTGAAGGCGTGCTGTATGACCTGCTCGGTCGCCATCACCACGAAGACGTACGTGAACGCACCCTGAGCTCGCTGATGGACCGTTATCACGTCGATCTGGAACAGGCTGCGCGCGTCGAGCGCAAAGCGCTGTCTGCGCTGGAGCAGGTGGCAAAGGCTTGGGATCTCGAGGACGACCTTTATCGCGAGCTGCTGAGCTGGGCGGCCAAGGTGCATGAAGTGGGTCTGGACATCGCCCACTATCACTACCACAAGCACGGAGCGTACCTGATCGAGCACTCCGATCTGGCCGGTTTCTCACGCGAAGACCAACAGATGCTCGCGCTGCTGGTGCGCGGTCATCGTCGTAACATTCCCAAGGACAAGTTCGCCGAGTTTGGCGATGAAGGCGTAAAGCTGATTCGTCTGTGCGTGCTGCTGCGCTTCGCGATCCTGTTTCACCACATTCGCGGCACCCAAGAGATGCCGCAGCCTGTGTTGACCGCCGACGGGAACAACCTCGACATCCTGTTCCCGGATGGCTGGCTGGAAAACAACCAGTTGACTCAGGCCGACTTCGGCCTGGAAGCCGAGTGGCTGACCCGAGTCGGCATCGTCCTCAGCGTACGCTGAGGACCGGGTTGCTCAGCTTTTCCAGAAGCGAGGCCTGCACATTGCGGGCGTTCTGGTTGCCGGTCGGCGTGCTGCGGATGTAGCGCCCGTCCGGCTGCAGCAGCCAGCTGTGGGTGTTGTCCGTCAGATACCCTTCCAATTCCTTCTTCACGCGCAGAATCAGCTTCTTGCCTTCCACCGGGAAGCAAGTCTCGACACGCTTGTCGAGGTTGCGCTCCATCCAGTCGGCACTGGACAGGAACATCTGCTCGTCGCCGCCATTGAGGAAGTAGAAGACGCGGGTGTGCTCCAGGAACCGTCCGATGATCGAACGCACCTGAATGTTGTGCGACACGCCCGGCACGCCTGGACGCAGGCAGCACATGCCGCGCACCACCAGGTCGATCTTCACGCCCGTCTGGCTGGCCTTGTACAACGCGCGGATGATCTTCGGATCGGTCAACGAGTTGAACTTGGCGATGATGTGCGCAGGCTTGCCCTCGGCCGCGAACTGGGTTTCGCGGGCAATCATGTCGAGCATGCCTTTCTTGAGGGTGAACGGCGCATGCAGCAGCTTCTTCATGCGCAGCGTCTTGCCCATGCCGATCAACTGACTGAACAGTTTGCCGACGTCTTCGCACAAGGCATCGTCGGACGTCAGCAGGCTGTAGTCGGTGTAAAGACGCGCGTTACCGGCGTGGTAGTTACCTGTACCCAGATGCGCATAACGAACGATCTCGCCCGCCTCGCGGCGCAGGATGAGCATCATCTTGGCGTGCGTCTTGAAGCCGACCACGCCGTAGATCACCACCGCGCCCGCCGCTTGCAGCCGGCTGGCGAGTTGAAGGTTGGACTCTTCATCGAACCGCGCACGCAGTTCGATGACGGCTGTCACTTCCTTGCCATTACGCGCGGCGTCTACCAACGCATCGACGATTTCCGAGTTCGCGCCGCTGCGATACAGCGTCTGACGCACGGCCAGCACGTGAGGGTCTTTCGCTGCCTGACGCAGCAAATCAACGACCGGGGTGAACGACTCGAAGGGATGCAGCAGCAGAATGTCCTGCTTGCTGATCACGTTGAAGATGTTTTCGCTGTTCTGCAGCAGCTTCGGAATGGCTGGCGTGAACGGCGCGTATTGCAACTCTGGATGACTGTCCAGACCGGTGATGCTGAACAGACGCGTCAGGTTCACCGGACCGTTGACCTGGTACAGCTCGGTCTCGCTCAGGTTGAACTGCTTGAGCAGGTAGTCAGATAGCTGTTTCGGGCAGGTGTCGGCCACCTCAAGGCGCACGGCATCACCGTAACGGCGCGAGAACAGTTCGCCACGCAGCGCGCGAGCCAGGTCTTCGACGTCTTCGGAGTCCAGCGCCAGGTCAGCGTTACGGGTCAGACGGAACTGGTAGCAGCCCTTGACCTTCATGCCCTGGAACAGGTCGTCAGCGTGGGCGTGAATCATCGACGACAGGAAGACATAGTTGTCGCCCGGCCCGCCCACGTCTTCCGGCACCTTGATGATGCGCGGCAACAGGCGCGGCGCAGGAATGATCGCCAAACCCGAGTCGCGGCCAAAGGCATCGACACCTTCGAGCTCGACGATGAAGTTCAGCGACTTGTTCACCAAGAGCGGGAACGGGTGCGTAGGGTCCAGGCCAATCGGGGTGATGATCGGGGCGATCTCATCGCGGAAATAGCGGCGGACCCACGTCTTCAGCTTGGTGGTCCAGTTACGACGACGGATGAAGCGCACCTGATGTTTTTCAAGCTCGGGCAACAGGATGTCGTTGAGAATGGCGTACTGGCGGTCAACGTGGCCGTGCACCAGCTCGCTGATGCGCGCCAGCGCCTGGTGCGGCTGAAGACCGTCGGCACCCGCTTGTTCACGGGCAAAGGTGATTTGCTTTTTAAGGCCCGCGACACGAATTTCGAAGAATTCATCCAGGTTGCTTGAAAAAATCAGCAGGAACTTGAGCCGCTCAAGCAGTGGATAGGACTCGTCCAGCGCCTGTTCCAGGACGCGAATGTTGAACTGCAGCTGCGACAACTCGCGATGGATGTAGAGACTGCTGTCATCCAGGTTGGGAATCACCAGGGCGGGCATGGCCGGCGGCGCGGGCTCCAGCGCTGGCACCACCTCGATGGTCGGCTCGACCATGGAGGTGATTTCCTGACTCAGGACCTGGGGTTCAATTTCAACGGCGGCTTCGGTAGTTCCTTCGGTGCTCATGAATAATCCTGTAAGGCAAACGCCCTTGTAGCAGTTGGGCCGCGCGAACGGCGAGTGAGGTCGACATGCCGTCTGCGCCACAACAGTGGTGACGTCCAGCGTTTAGAGCCAGTCACGCCCACGAGGGGGTTGTGGTGACGATGGCCCTGTCCCGGGCAAGAGAATGATCTGACAGACCCGAAGGGCGACGCTTGACGCGCGTTGACTCCCCACGCTACGCATTTCTCAGCGTCCTGCAAGCCCAAATAGCAGCGTCCGGTGATGACGCAAGTCTGCATCGGCGTGATTTCAGGCATTGAGGGCGACGTAAGAAAATGTGAAGCGGGTGCCGACAGCAGGTCGCTTCGGACCGCTGGGCCGGAAAGATCAGCACGACCAGACTGGAGAAATGGTCGAGATCGAGAAGTGAGGGCAACGCGCACGTAATGCTCCCAAGCCCATGCAAACGGGCAAGCGTGACATTTATAAGCCTGCATTATGACGCTTACGTGACAGTATCAATTTCGACAAATAGTGCAGGACGTAAACCCGCTTTCTAGACGACGAATCCGTATGACCTGTAAGAAAGTTTAACGCGGTGACACATTTGCACACTTTCCTGAATGTCTTTGGCGAGTTAGGCTGCGCGTTCATTTCGCCAGCACCCAAATGATGCTCCAGCATTTTTTACAAGAATTTGGCTACTTCGCCCTTTTCCTCGGCACCTTTTTCGAAGGCGAGACCATTCTGGTTCTTGCCGGATTTCTTGCGTTTCGTGGGTACATGGACATCAATTTGGTCGTGGTGGTTGCCTTCTTCGGCAGCTACGCCGGTGACCAGCTCTGGTATTTCATGGGGCGTAAGCACGGTCGCAAGCTTCTGGCCCGGAAACCGCGCTGGCAGATGCTTGGCGACCGCGCGCTGGAGCATATCCGCAAACACCCGGACATCTGGGTGCTGAGCTTCCGCTTCGTGTATGGCCTGCGCACGGTCATGCCGGTGGCGATTGGCTTGTCGGGCTATCCACCAGGCCGCTATCTGTTACTCAACGGTATTGGGGCGGCAGTCTGGGCGGCAGCGCTGGGCGTAGCAGCCTACAAGTTTGGCGCCGTGCTGGAAGGCCTGTTGGGCAACGTCAAGAAATACGAGCTCTGGGTGCTCGGTGCTCTGCTGGTGATCGGCGGTCTGTTGTGGATACGCCGTCGCATCAAGAACGCGCGTATTGCCCGTGAAGCCAAGCTGGCCGCCATACCGGCCACGGTCGACGTCAAGAACCGGCCAGACGAGTGAAACGCCCCCGGGCGCAATACACTGCGATTGCGCTCAACGCGGTGTAAGTCAGCAAGACGGCCCATCCCGTTGAAGTGACCGGCCACAGACCCACCACGGGCGCCAACGCCATCAGTGGCAGGTTCGCCGCCAGCCTCAACCCCTCAAGCTTCAGCGCCGCGGGCCTGTTCTCCAGCGCCGCGCCAAACACGAACAATCCCAATGCCACCCATGCCCAACCGACGATCAGTGCCGGCCACGGCAGCACGTCGCCATTGGACAGCAGATAGCTGCCAAGCAAGGTGTACAACCCGAATTGACTGCCGACGTACAGCTGCTGCGCCAGGCTCAACGGCACGTCGAATTTGCGGAACTGACTCAAATCCGGCTTGCTCAGAGGGTATCGAGCTGCCACATCGGCGGGCCGCCATCCGGTGGGCATGAACCAGATCTTCAGCTTGTCCCGCCACGACGTCGTGCGCCGGGCATCCGCCGCCAGTTGGGCGTAGAACTGAACGTTCGCCCACAGCGGGTTCCAGCTTCTTAACGGCGTCGTCACACCGAAGATCGGCGGTTCTTCGTCCAGCTCCTCCTGAAATGTTCCGAAGAGCCGGTCCCAAACAATGAACACCCCGCCGTAGTTGCGATCCATGTAGATAAGGTTCTGTGCATGGTGTGCACGATGATTGGACGGCGTGACGAAGATCCATTCAAACCCTCCGAGCTTCGGAATGTGCCGGGTGTGAACCCAGAACTGATACAGCAGATTGAGCGAAGCCACCGCGACGAACACCACCAACGGCACCCCGATGACCGCCAGCGGTAGGTAGAAAATCCAGCTCAGAAGAAACCCGGTGCTGGTCTGACGTAGCGCGGTCGACAGGTTGTAGTCCTCGCTCTGGTGATGCACAGAATGCGCCGCCCAGAGGATGTTTCGCTCATGGCCCATGCGGTGCAGCCAGTAATAGCAGAGGTCGTAGAGAATGAAGGCGAACACCCAGACCCAGACGCTTTCGGCGGACAGCCGCCAGAGTGCCAGATGATCCAGCGCGAAGGCATAGGTCACCAGCCCCACGCCCTTGGTCAACAAACCTGTGGTGGTCGACAACACACCGGTGCTGAGGCTGTTGATCGCGTCCGCGACCCGGTAGTTGTTGACCTTGCGCCAGCGATCGGCGAGGAGTTCGACCGCGATCAGCACAAAGAAAAACGGCACTGCGTACAGAATGAAATTCATCAACGCCACCCAGCGACGAAACCTCGAAGATTAGGCGCGGCCACGGGAAAACCCTATGGCAACGAATGACAAATTAGTAGACATTTGACGACATCGTTGGCCCGGCGAGCGACTTGCCGGATGCCATGGAAAACGACAGCACCGGCGACCCAGGAGCGTACTGGGTCGCCCACGAAAGGGAGCACCTGCATGAGCAAGAAAGTGGCCGTCATTCTTTCAGGTTGCGGCGTCCAGGACGGCGCGGAAATCCATGAGAGCGTGCTTACCCTGCTGCGCCTGAACCAGCGTGGCGCCGAGGTGAAATGCTTTGCGCCCAACATTGCACAACACCACGTCATCAATCACCTGACCGGCGAAGAGATGCCCGAAACACGCAACGTGCTGGTGGAATCGGCACGCATCGCCCGTGGCGCCATCGAAGACATCCGCGAAGCCGACATCACCGAATTCGACGCACTGATTATTCCTGGCGGCTTCGGCGCCGCGAAGAACCTCTCGAATTTCGCCGCAGAAGGCTCCAGTTGCAAGGTTCAGGCGGAGGTTCTCGCCATGGCTGAAGCGTTTGCCGAAGCGGGCAAACCCATTGGCCTGATCTGCGTGTCACCAGCGCTTGCCGCGAAGATCTACGGCCCCGGCGTCACCTGCACCATCGGCAATGACCCCGACACCGCCGCCAAGATCATCAAAATGGGCGGTAACCATGAAGAATGCGACGTCGCCGACATTGTTGAAGACAAGGACCGCAAACTGGTCAGCACACCGGGGTACATGGTCGCCAACTCCATAAGCGAAGCAGCGGCGGGCATCAATAAGCTCGTGGATCGGGTACTGGAGTTGGTGATGGAAAACGAGGAACAGCCCTCGACCTGACAGACGTTAGCCTCTGGCCAATCGCGTCAAAATGCGGTCCAGCGAATTGGCGAACGCCTGCTTTTCACGATCGCCATAGGTGCCCTGCCCGCCTCCCGCCTGCCCTTGTTCGCGCAGGTCGGTGAACAGGTTGCGCACCGCCAGCCGCTCGCCCATGTTCTGGGCATCGAACTCCCTGCCTCGCGGGTCCAGCGCGGCGACACCCTTTTTCACCAGACGGTCCGCCAGCGGCACGTCGCTGCAAATCACCAGTTCGCCCAGGACCGCGTGCTCGACCAGATAATCATCGGCCGCATCCGGCCCGCTGGGCACCACGATCAGCTTGACCAGCGCGTACGTAGGCCGGGGTACGGCTTGACCCGCCACCAGCACGACCTCGAACTGACGCTTGAGGGCGAACTTGACCACCTGATCCCTGGCCGCTTTCGGACAGGCATCGGCGTCGATCCAGACACGCATATTCGTCACTCCACAACTAGCTTGTGTAGGAGCGCGCTTGGTCTGGGCCGCATCGTACGATTGCAGTGTGTCAGACAACCCGGCGGGGTCTGATTCGACGCAATCGTCCGAATGCGGCCCAGACCAAGCGCGCTCCTACAGGGTAAGTGGCCTTCACGCGGTTTCGGTCCGACGCTTCTCCGCCCATCGGCTTCTGCCATACAGCACCGCAATCGCGACCAGCGCCACAGCCTGCGCCGCCAATGAGTAGGCATCGGCATGGATGCCCAGCCAATCGAACTCGAAGAACGGCACCGGACGGGTTCCGAAAATCCCGGCCTCTTGCAGCGCCTTGACGCCATGACCGGCGAACACCACCGACAAGGCACACAACAGCGCCGCATTGATGCCGAAGAACAGCGCCAGCGGCAATTTAGCCGAGCCACGCAGAATCACCCACGCCAGCCCGATCAGCAGCACCAGGGCTGTCGCACCGCCTGCCAGTACAACGTTATGCCCGGCGGGACCTGCCTGTAACCACAAGGTCTCGTAGAACAGGATCACCTCGAACAGCTCGCGGTAGACCGAGAAAAACGCCAGCACCGCGAAGCCAAACCGTCCGCCACCGCCAACCAGGCTGCTTTTGATGTAATCCTGCCAAGCGGCGGCATGACGCCGGTCATGCATCCACACGCCGAGCCACAGCACCATGACGCTGGCGAACAACGCAGTCGCACCCTCCAGCAACTCGCGCTGGGAACCACTGACATCAATCACGTACGCGGCCAACGCCCAGGTGCCCAGACCTGCCAGCAACGCCAGGCCCCAACCCACGTTGACGCTGCGCACCGCCGATTGCTGCCCGGTATTGCGCAGGAACGCCAGGATCGCCGCCAGCACCAGAATCGCTTCCAGGCCTTCTCGCAGCAGGATCAACAGGCCGGAAATAAAGCTCAACGAAGTGCTCAGGCCGTCATTGCCCAAAAGACTCGCCGACGCCTTGAGTTTGACCTTCGCCGCCTCAAGCTTTTGCGCAGCCTGAGCGACGGGCAAGCCGTCCTGCAACGATTGCCGATAAGCCATCAATGCCTTCTCGGTGTCCTTGCGCACGTTGGCGTCGACGTTATCCAGCGAGCTTTCCACCAGCTCGAAGCCTTCCAGATACGCCGCGACGGACAAGTCATACGCCTGCTCACGGTCACCGGACTGATAAGCCGCCAGGCTCTTGTCCAGGGTCATGCTGGTGTAATCGAGCAACTGCGCTGGACCACGCTGAACCTGCGGCGGCTGAGCACGTTGAGCGCGAAACGTCGCGGCGGCTTGCGGGCCTTCAGCGGCATTGATTTCCGCGGGCGTTTGCCGCGCCAGATCGGCGAGATTGAATGTCTGCCCCTGAACGGCAGCGGCATCGGCACTGAAGCTGGCGATGTAGGTGGCCACGTCCCAACGCTGGCGATCATCGAGCTGATCGGCAAACGAAGGCATGTCCGTGCCTTCGATGCCCAGGCCGAGGGTGTTGTAGATGTCGTAGAGACTTAGCCGGTCCAGCCGCGTCGCATCACGCAGATTGGCCGGAGGCGGTGTCAGGCCGATCCCGGCAGGGCCGTCGCCCGCCCCCGCATCGCCATGACAGACCGAGCAATGCTGCGCGTACAGCGGCGCACCACGTGCTGCGTCCGGCGTGATCACCGGCGCCTGACTCACCTCATAGGCGACGGCCAGCCTGGCGCCCAGTTGCCGGGCCTGACGCGCAACCTGCGCACCGTCCTGCTTTTGGTCGACCGCGCTTTGCAACGCCTTGACGCCCTGCTCCAGCGCTGCACGCTCTGCCCGTGCCGGCAGCGCGACGATCAGCCCTTCCAGCGCGCCGAGAAACTCGACCTGCTCCCTGTACTCGGCGTCATCGACGACCCTCCCGTCGGAGACGGTGGGCGGATAGTCCGCACTGACGTAGTCCAGCAGGTGCAATGCCTGAGCGGCACCGTCCACAGTGTCTGCCCAGGCGTGGGTGCCGAGCAGGCTGAGCAAGGTCAGAACCAGCCGGGCCATGAAGCGAGGGGGGGAAAGCATGAGTACATCTCAGATTCAAATGCGAAGGGTTGTCATTGTTCATGTACAACGCTGCGCACTCAAGCCTCGTCTCGCTGAAAGGCGGTTTTATCGTCGTTTATCTCACCCATGAGGCGCTGCTGTTGACGAGGCACCGCCGCCCCGCAAAAGTCGACAGCTCGCGTCAGACGCTTCTGAAACTGCCGTGAGATATCAAAAAGCCATTGTTTTGAGCGCCATGCTCTCTATAATCCCGCCGCTATCTGGCAAGCACCCCACCCTTGCTGATCGCATCACGCCGAGGCGCCGTGCCTCGCACACACGGAATCGCATCGTCAGGCACCTATAAAGCCAGCCTGGCCCATTCAAGGATTGATCTCGATGTCTTCTCGCGCATTGACTGCACTCGCGCTGATCGCGACTGTGCAACTGGCCGGTTGTGCGGCTTTCCGCAATTACGATACCGAACTGCAGCAGACCAACCAGCAGCTGAGCACCGGCAACGTGGACGCGGCGCTGTTGATCCTGGAAAAGAACAACACCGGCGACGACAAAGACCTGCTCTATTACTTCGAGAAAGGTGAACTGCTGCGCTCCGGGGGCGACATCACCGGCAGCCAGACCGCCTGGCGCCACGCCGACCAGACCGTCCTGGCCTGGGAAGACTCTGTAAAGCTCGACAGCGGCAAATACCTGGCCCAGTTTGGAAGCTTCCTGGTCAACGACAAGGTGCGTCGCTACGAAGGCTATGACTACGAGAAGGTCATGCTGACCACGCAGATGGCGCTGAACCTGCTGGCGCAGAACGACTTCGACGGCGCCCGCACCGAGATCAAGAAAACCCACGAGCGCGAAGCCGTCATTGCCGAGCTGCGCGACAAGCAGTACCTCAAGAGTGAGGACGAGGCCAGGAGCCAGGGCGTGACGACTCAGTACAAGGACCTGAGGGGTTACCCCGTCGAAACCCTGGACGCCCCCGAAGTGGTGGGCCTGAAGAACAGCTATCAGAGCGCGTTCAGCCACTACCTGTCCGGCTTCGTTTATGAAGCATTGGGCGAAAAAGACCTCGCGGCTCCAGGCTACCGTCAGGCTGCCGAACTGCGCCCGAACACACCGTTTCTGGATCAGGCACTGCTGAACCTGGATGCTGCCGGCAGCAAGAACACCGGGACCGAAGGCAGTGAGGTGCTGATCGTCGTGCAGACCGGCTTCGCGCCGGCCCGTGACTCGGTTCGCATCCCGCTGCCGTTGCCGATCAACAACAATCTGGTGATCACGCCGCTGTCGTTCCCGGTCATCAAGGCCGACACATCCACACCGTTTTTCAATCAAATCGGCGTCGATGGGCAACCGGTCAATCTGACCGCTCTTAACAGCACCACCGCAATGTCCCGTCGCGCACTGCGTGATGACATGCCCGGCATCATCGTGCGCACCACAGTACGCGCGATCACCCGTGGCGTGACACAGAAGAAACTCAACGAAACGAACCCGCTGGCGGGCCTGGCCGTCGGCATTGCGTCGGCGGTCACCGAAGGCGCAGACACCCGCACCTGGCGCACGCTGCCGGACAACACACTCGTCGCCCGTATGCGTCTCAAGCCAGGCGAGCATCAGGTCGTTCTGCCGTCGTCGGTCGGCGGCACGCATGTGCAGCTCAAGATCGACCGCCCGTACCAGGTGATCACGCTGCGCGCCATTGGCAATCAGGTGTACACCAGCGGCCTCGCGGCTCACGTGATGCCTTCGGGCCTGCCCCAGGCCGTGGCCATCAACACACCCTGAACGGAGACAGTTCATGCGTCACATGATTTTTGGCCTGAGTGCACTGGTGTTGCTGGCCGGCTGTGCCACACCACCTCCTCCAGCACCCGGCAGTGCCGCCAGCAAGGTGGTGGCCATGGGTGATCTGAAAAACATTGATATCGGGCCAATGCGTGTCGCCCGCGAAAACGGCTTCATGACCGTCAACGTGTCGCTGCACAATACCAGCAGTTACAACAAGACCCTGTATTACCGCTTCGCCTGGCTTGGCAGCGACGGGTTCCCTGTCGCCGAGCCCGAAACCTGGAAAAGCCTGACGCTGTATGGCTCGCAGAGCAGTTTCCTGCCTGCCATCGCACCGGTGCCCAAGGCCTCTGACTTCCGCCTCGAAGTCAAAACCCCCTAATCACCCAAGATTTGCTCAGCCAACGAGACCCCATACATGCTGTCCACCTTTCGTCTTTCGCTTATCACTGCCGTCGCCCTGCTGATCACCGGCTGCGCCAACACCTCGCCCACGCTGGGCGGCAAGAACATCCGTTACGGCCACACCAAGGCCGTCGAAACCGTGACCAACGAGTTCGGTTCTACCGACTTGCAGATGATCGCCGAAAGCATGACCCGCTCGCTCGCGCAGTCCGGCACGCTGCAAGGCCGCCCGGTGGTTCAGGTCTACGACGTGAAGAACAAGACCAGCGAATACATCGACACGCGCGAAATCACCACCTCGATCAAGACCCAGCTGATGAAGTCCGGCACGGCCCGTTTCGCCAGCGATAACACCGACATGCAGAGCCAGGTCGACCAGCTCAAGCTGCAAAATCAGAGCGGCCTGTACAAGCCATCCACCGTCAGCAAGACTGGCAACATGGTCGCCGCCAAATACCGCCTTGAGGGCTCGATCAGTTCGATCGTCAAGCGCAGCAGCGACTATAAGGACGTCTTCTACAAGTTCAGCCTGCAGCTGATCGACGTGGAAAGCGGCATCGCCGAATGGATGGATGAAAAAGAAATCCGCAAGACCACGGAGCGCTAAGTAATGCGTGCATGGATCGGCATTCTTGGCCTGCTCACTGCTTTCGGCGTCCAGGCCTCCCCCAAAGTCGCGGTAACGGACATGGCGTTCGAACAGCGAGTCGAGCAGTACATCCACACGGTCTCTGCGCAGAGCAGCTTTCAGGCCAATGCCTACAGCGCCAGCGGATCGGCCAGTTACAACGAATACGAAGCGCGCACGAGTTACATCGAGCAGAGCGAGCTGCGTCAATTCAGCGGCGACATCAAGGGCGAGATTCTCAAGTCCGGGATGTTTCAACTGGTGCAAGGCACGCCTTACACGGCCAACGCCAAAGAAGACGTGTACGACGTCATCAAGCGAATCAAGAACGGCAACTTCAAGGGGGCCGATTACGTGCTGTTCGGCACCGTGTCAGATATCGACTTCCGCCAGGACGTCAACGAGATCGCCAACACCAACAGTCACTCCGCCGTATTGGGCCTGACGCTGGTAGGGGATTTCAGTTTGATCAATACGCGGACCTACGAAATCACCTCAGCCTTCACCGCCATGGGCGAAGGTCAGGACACCAGGCTGGTCAACGGCAACGATGTCCGCGTCTCGCCTAACCGTGGCCGCGTGGTGCGTGAAGTGTCGAAATCGATCGGGATGGACGTCGCGCGTCAGTTAAGGGAGCAGTTGCGCGGTGAGGTCGAGTATTCGCAGGAGCAGCCCGCGCCACGCAACAGCCTGCCACGTGACGAGGCGCCGAAGATTTTGCGTTGAACCTCGAAGCATGAAGCATGAAGCATGAAGCATGAAGCATGAAGGACCACTGTGGGAGCGAATTCATTCGCGAAGCTATTGATCAGCCGACACACATGCGTCGGATCTAATGGCCTCTCGCGAATGAATTCGCTCCCACGGGCTTCTGCGCCACGCCTTAATCACGCGCGATGCAAGGTCGCCAGAAATGCCGCTGCACTGACGAACAGCCCCGCAAACGTGCGGTTCATGCGCCGTTGCTGCTTCGGCGTCTTGAGCAAACGCAGCACCTTGGACGCCAGTCCGGTATAACCCGCCATCACGATCAGATCGACGCTCACCATGGTGACGGCAATGGTCAGGTACTGCGGCACTAAAGGCAGATGGGTATCGATGAACTGCGGCAGGATCGCCAGCATGAACACCAGCGCCTTGGGGTTGCTGATGTTCACCAGAAAACCCCGCGCGACCAACGCCAGTGGTTTGCCGATCGGACGAATGCTCGAGTCGTCGGACAGGTCGCTCGGCAAAGCCCGCCATTGCTTCACCCCCAGATACACCAGGTAGGCAACGCCGAACCATTTGATCAGCGTGAACGCCAGCGCCGAGGTAGCGAGCACGGCACCCAGGCCGGCAGCGATGATCGCGATCTGAACAATCAGCGCCAATTGCAGCCCAAGCGCGTTCCAGTAACCGCGCCAGAACCCGTACTGCAGACCACTGGACATCGAGGCGATGGCACCTGCGCCCGGAGAAAGACTGATGACCCAGCAAGCGGCGAAAAACGCCAGCCACGTTTCGAGCGACATCACACACCTCAAGCAAAAGCGAAAACTCGCTCTAACCTAGTGTTTCCGCCACTCAAAGACCAATGATTTCTAACTGTTGTGGCGAGTTGGCAGATAGCTGTGCGGGTCCATGGCGAACGCTGGCTGTCCCGCACAGCACTGCAGGCGCGCCTGTTACCAGGCAACGCCGACCTCAGATCAGGAAAGCGCTTCCAGCTCGGCCTGCATCGACTCCAGCAGTTCGAGCGCTTCCATCCAGGCCTCTTCAAGCTCCGATTCGCGAGTTTTCAGCTTGGCCTGATCCGCCAGCAAGTCACGAAGCTTGTCCTTGTTGGCCGCCTCATAAATCGCGCTGTCGCCCAAGGCTGCTTCGATTTTCGCCAGTTTCTCGTGCAAGGTGCCGAGTTCTTTCTCCAGCTTCTCGGCTTCGCGCTTGTGCGGCGCCAACTGCTGGCGCAACGCAGCGGCCTGCTGACGCTGGGCTTTCTTGTCGGTCTTGTCAGCATTCACCGGCGCGTTGCTGACCGGCGCGTTGCTGACCGGCGCGTTGCGAAGGCGGTAATCCACCAGCCAGCGCGCGTAGTCATCAAGGTCGCCATCGAACTCCTGCACGACGCCATCGGCGACCAACATGAAGTTGTCGGTGGTGCTCTTGAGCAGATGACGATCGTGGGAAACCACCAACACCGCACCGCTGAACTCTTGCAGCGCCATGGTCAACGCAAGACGCATTTCCAGGTCCAGGTGGTTGGTCGGTTCGTCGAGCAGCAACAGGTTTGGCCTTTCCCATGCGATCAACGCCAGCGCCAGACGGGCTTTCTCGCCGCCCGAGAAATTCAGCACCGGTTCGTCCAGTCGCGCGCCGCGGAAGTCGAAGCCGCCGAGGAAGTCGCGCAGGGTTTGCTCGCGCTCTGTCGGAGCGATCCGCTGCAAATGCAGTAACGGACTGGCCTTGGCATCGAGCGAATCCAACTGGTGCTGAGCGAAGTAACCGACGACGGTGTTTTCGCCACGCACCATGCGGCCGCTCAACGGCTCGAGTTCGCCCGCCAGGTTTTTGATCAGCGTGGACTTACCGGCACCGTTCGGGCCGAGCAAACCGATCCGCGCACCGGGCGTGAGCTGAAGCTTGACCTTCTGCAGGATCGTCTTGTCGCCGTAGCCCAGGCTGGCTTCGGACAGATCCAGCAACGGGCTGGAGATCTTGCTGGATTCGCGGAAGGTGAAATCGAACGGCGAGTCGACATGGGCCGCCGACAGTTCTTCCATTCGCTCAAGGGCCTTGATCCGGCTTTGGGCCTGCTTGGCCTTGGTGGCTTGGGCCTTGAAGCGCGTGATGAATTTCTCCATGTGCGCGCGCTGCGCCTGCTGCTTCTCGTACGCCTGCTGTTGCTGGGCGAGACGTTCGGCACGCGCACGCTCGAAGGCGCTGTACCCGCCGCGATAAAGCGTGATTTTTTTCTGCTCGACGTGGGCGACGTGATCGACCACCGCGTCGAGGAAATCCCGGTCGTGGGAGATCAGCAGCAACGTGCCCGGGTAGCTCTTCAGATGGTCTTCAAGCCAGAGAATGGCGTCGAGGTCCAAGTGGTTGGTCGGTTCGTCGAGCAACAACAGGTCCGATGGGCACATCAGGGCCTGCGCCAGGTTCAGGCGCATGCGCCAGCCGCCGGAGAAGTCGCCGACTTGTCGGTCCATCTGCTCATTGGTGAAGCCCAGACCCGCCAATAGCTTGCGTGCACGAGCATCAGCCGTGTAGCCATCGGCGCCGTCGAGCTCCGAGTGCAGACGCGCCTGAGCGGCACCGTCGTGAGCGGCTTCGGCAGCGGCCAGATCACGCTGCACCTGGCGCAGACGCAGGTCGCCATCGAGGACGTAAGCCACGGCCAGGCGATCGAGCGTGTCGACCTCCTGACGCATGTGCGCGATACGCCAGTCGGCCGGCAGCGAGCAATCGCCGTTGTCAGGGGACAGTTCACCCCGCAGCAACGCGAACAGGCTGGATTTGCCGGCGCCATTCGCGCCGATGAGGCCGGCTTTCTGGCCGGCGTGCAGGGTCAGCTCGGCGTCTTCTAGCAGACGTTGCGGACCACGCTGTAAGGTAAGGCTTTGAAGTCTGATCATAATGGCGGCGGAGTCTACCAGCTTCGCCCAAAACAGGTAGATGACGATGCCTTCGGACCTATGGAGTTTCACGCTGGATTTTTATGCACGTCCAGGCGTTGAGCAGGCGTGTCTCACGCTGCAAGCCCACGGCGGCAACGTGTGTGCGCTGTTGTGCGGGGCCTGGCTGGATCAGCTGGGCGTTCCTTTCAACCCGCAACGGGCGCAGGAAATCGGACAATTGGCGACCCCGTGGCACGACCAGGTGGTCGGCCCGCTAAGAGCGCTGCGCACGCAATGGAAAGCCGCAACGGCCACTGACGTCGAACTCGGGGCATTGCGTGAACGGCTGAAGGGGCTGGAACTGGATGCAGAACGTGAGCTGCTGGTGAGGTTGCAACGTTTGACTCAGGACTGGACCGAGCAAGCGGCCCTGACGCCTGGCGCCTGGCTGGAAGCACTCGCAGGCGATGCCGCCAACAAAGCCCCCGACGCGCTGCACGTCGTGCGGCGCGCCGGGGAAGACCTTGCTTAGGAAGCGCTGTTCGACGTCGAGCCGGTCACTGGAGCGGCGGCTGGCGTAGCAGGCGCGGCTGGAGCGGTTGGCGTGGCGGTCGACGTCGAGGCTGCCGGAGCAGGCGTCGCTGGCTTGGCAGCGGTAGCAGCTGCTGGAGTGGCCGGCTTGGCGGCGGGTTTTGCGGCAGGCTTGGCGGCCGCTGGCTTAGCGGCTGGCTTGGCAGCGGCAGGTTTAGCAGCGGGCTTGGCAGTCGCAGGTTTCGCTGCAGCGGTTGCTTTGGCAACCGGTTTGGCGGCAGCAGGTTTAGCCGGGGCCTTGGCAGCAGCAGGTTTGGCCGCTGCGCTTGCCGCGGGTTTGGCCGCGGGTGCTTTAGCGGCTGGTTTTGCGGCAGGCTTGGCAACTGCAGGTTTTGCAGCGGCAGTTTTCGCAGGGGCCTTGGCAGCAACCGGTGCTTTCGCGGCCGGTTTGGCGGCAGGTTTGCTCGCGGCTTTGGCAGCAGGTTTGGCGGCTGCGGTCTTGGTAGCAGGTTTGGCGGCAGGCTTGGCAGCTACGGCTTTAACCGGCGCTTTGGCTGCGGGTTTGGCAGCAGGTTTTGCCGCTGCGGTTTTAGCAGGCGCTTTAGCAGCTGGCTTGGCAGCGGCTTTGACAGGTGCTTTCGCAGGGGCCTTGGCAGCAGCAGTTTTGGCAGCAGGTTTTGCCGTCGCCTTGGCTTTGGCAGCGCGATCGCTCAGCGCTTTGCCCACGGCTTCTTTCACACGACCCACGCCTTGCGCCAGCTTCAGACTTTCCTGAGCATCGCGCTTGAGGTTGAGAATGTAGGTGCGGGTTTCGGTCTGACGATCTTTCAGCGCATCGAGCAGTGCTTCGAGTTCGCCCACGCTGCCTTTGGCTTTGGCTTGTGCCTTGGCTTTACCGGCAGTGGCGGCGTCCTGGAGCTTGGTGCGGGACTTGTGCAGTTTTTCTTGGGCTTTACCGCGTTGTTTTTCAAGCTTGGCGAGCAGCTTTTCCGCATCGGCCAGCGCTTGAGAGCAGGCATCTTCAAGATGTTCGAGCAAGCTGCTCGAGAGTTGTTGGAGCAAATGCAACGGAGTGTTTACTGGCTTCTTGGTGGCCGACATGACTTACCTCCTGGCTGATTTGAATGCGGCTCATACTAGACCTCTGCCCGCACCGCCGCTAGGCCATCTTGACACTACAAATTACGGTCTGTTGCAACTTGGGTAAAATCCCCTCACATCATCATCACATTAAGCACTCGGCGCTGGCATAATCGCTCACTTCCCAGGCCGGAGAGCATTCATGTCGCGCTACTTGTTAATGTCGTTGTTCCTCTTGGTACCCCTTGCTCACGCGGCCGACGCTCCACCTTCCGACAACGCTCATGACCTGTCTTACAGCCTGGGGGCAAGCCTGGGTGAGCGCTTGCGCCAAGAGGCTCCGGACCTGCAACTGCCGGCGTTGATTGAAGGTTTGCAGCAGGCCTACCAAAACAAGCCCCTGGCAATAAAGCAGGAGCGCATGGAGCAGATCCTCAGTGATCATGACGCCGCCCTGGCCCAGGCCGAAAACTCCGGCCAGTCCGAACCCCAGACCGAAGCCGCGCTGAAGGAAGAGCGCCGCTTCATGGATGCTGAAAAAGCCAAACCCGGCGTGCGCCAACTCGCCGACGGCATCCTGATGACCGAACTGACGCCAGGCACCGGCCCCAAACCAGACATCAACGGTCGCGTTCAGGTGAAATACGTCGGACGTCTGCCTGACGGCACGATCTTCGATCAGAGCCAGCAGCCTCAGTGGTTTCGTCTGGACAGTGTGATCGCGGGCTGGACCACCGCGCTGGTCGACATGCCGGTCGGTGCGAAATGGAGGCTGGTCATTCCATCGGCCCAGGCCTATGGCGCTGAAGGCGCTGGCGATCTGATCGACCCGTACACGCCACTGGTGTTCGAAATCGAGCTGCTCTCCGTATCGCAATAACGAAGGCCGTTTCACAGCCAATAAAAAAGGGTGCCCAAGGCACCCTTTTTTGCATCACCCGACAGGTCAGGCCTGAACCGCATCCTGTGCCTTGTGCGCGTTGTGCAGCACTTCGATCAGGCAGTCTTCGAGTTCGAAGCGCTCGTGTAGCAATCCGCCCAGCTCCTTGAACTTCTCGGCGACGCATTTGCCTTCATCACAGAGATCGTTGAACGCCAACAGCTTTTCGGTGATGACATCGATACGTGGGTAGATCGTGTCGGCGAGTTCAAGACCACGCTGGTCATTGAAGGCCTTCGCCTCGCCGGTGAGCTGTTCGTAGATTTCGAAATGACCTGCCGACACGTAGTCGACCAAGGTGCCGCAGAATTCCTGCAACTGCTTGCGCGTTTCAGACAAAGCGTCCGGCTCCGCACCCAGATCATCGTAAGCCTTGATCAGCTCGTTGCGCTCCAGCAGCCAACGATCGATCAGCTTGTGAACCCCACCCCAGCGTTCCTGAGCGTTCTGACAACTTTCCAGCATGATGTTCTCTCTTCCCTTCAGGGGTATGCTGCCTTGAATCGCTTCACGATCCGGCCCGATGCTTATGAAAGCCGGCTCTGAAAAACGTCGACAGCAGCATTATTCCGATGATGCGTGCGGCCCAGATTATGCCCGCGCGACCAGGCCTTCAAGGTACGCAGGAGATAAAGTTCATACAAGTGTTTAATCCGCCGCGCCGCTTTCCATTGATCGGGATCGACGGAATTCGATGAGCAGGTAGTACAACGCGAACAGGCTCAGACCAAAAAACGCCAGCAGACTCCACTCCGGGATGCTGATACCGAAAAGTGACCAGGTGATTTCGGAGCAGTCAGCGTGGCCAGCCAGAATCTCACCAATGACGGTCAGGAAGGGCATGGTGTCGAGCATGGTTTGCAGGTTGCCCAGACACGAGGCGATGTCTTCAGGGGGCGAGGCCTGTAACCACACCTGTCGAGCCGCTGTTGCCACGCCAGCCAGCGACACCAGCACCAGCGCGGCGGAATAAAGACGCCAGCCTCTGCGCTGTGGAGAGTGCGTTGCAGCCACCAGGGAGATGGCCGCAAAAAGTCCGAAAAGAACGCGTTGCACCAGGCATAACGGGCACGGCGCAAAGACGACCACGCGCTCTAGATAGATGGCAGCTCCCACAATCGATACGCAGGCGAAAAACGCCAGAAAGAACAAGGAGCGCGTGCGGGCCAGATGCATGGAAAATCCGTAACAAAAGACGAAGGCGGTACGGTAGAGGAAAGCGAGACTCGCTTTCAAGGTAACCGGGGGAGGATATTTCTTAGTTTGTGTAGGGATTTACCGACCACAGCCATAGGAAAATATACCGATAATCGCAGGACAGAGATAAAAGCCCTGAGAGTGCGGGAAGGATCCCACAGGTATTGGAGAACACGTTAACAAAAAGGCCCTTTCAAGGGCCTTTTGTGTCTCGCGAATGTTGCACGTCATGCACGCGCTAACGCCGGAAGCGGGCGAGCCAATAAACGCTCGTCGAGCAAGCCCAATCCTTCCTGAAAAAGCTGGTTGCTGCGCTCGGTTTCACCCAATTGCCCCAGCAAACGAGCCAGCTCGGCGCACGCTTCCGGGTTGCGCTGCAAACGCAGACTCGCTTCCAGATAATCACGGGCCTTGCCCCACAAACTGCTCTGCAGGCAAAGGCGACCGAGCGTCAACAGCAGGCCGGGATCGTCAGGATGATTTTTCAACCAGCCTTCTGCGGTCTGCAGCTGTTTACCGGAATCGCTGCCGCGCACCAGACCGTACAGCCGTGCCAGATGCGCGTTGTAATCACGCTTCATGGCCGTACGCAGAACCTCCTCCGCTTGAACATCGGCGCCATGCCGACGCAGCTGCTCGGCATACGCCAGGATCAACGCCGGTTCCTGGCGCTGCGCCGATGTCAGTTGCTGCCAGGCCTTTTCAAGCGCAGGCAAACCGGCCGGGGCACCCTCGCCTTCCACGCCGCGATAGGCCGCAAGCGACAGGTTTTCTCCCCACGCACGCTTTTCGAGTTCCGCCAGCTCTTGGGCGGGCAGGACCTTGTCCTTGCGCAACTCGGGCATCAGGCGAATCAGTTCGGACCATTCGCCACGCTGACGATAGAGGCGCTGCAACTGACGCAGCACCTGCGGGTTGTGCGGATGACGCTCCTGCATGGCCTGCAAAGTCGTCAACGCACCCTCGCTGTCGCCACGGTCGAGTTGCAACTGCGCGTGGTTCAGCGCGATGGCCAACTCTGCATGCGGCTGTCGCTCGAGCGCACGCTCCAGCAAGTTATCGCTTTCTTCGTAACGACCTTGCTCATTGGCGGCACGCGCGGCGCCGAGGTAATACAGCAGCGGCTGAGGCTCCGCTTCGGCGGCGCGGTGCAGATGACGTTGAGCGCTCGCCCAGCGGCCTTCGGCAAGGTCCATCTGGCCCTGTTCGATGGCCACTTGAACGCGACGACTGCGGTTGCGACGCGACCACGGATTCACCACACCGCCAGAAGTAGTCAGCAGCCTCACCAGTGCGCGAACGAGCCAAACCACCAAGACGACCGCGACCAAGAGCCCCAGCGCAGCCCAGATACTGGACTCGTAACGGAAGCTGTCATAGGCGATCAGCACATAACCGGCATGCCGGGAGATGGCGAGGCCCACCAGCGCCGCGATGACGATCACGAAAAAGACAATGACATAGGCGCGTTTCATGGCTGACTCCCCGACGGCGCCCCGTCAGCCTGCTTGTCCAACGCGCCGCCCACCGGCTTGTGCCGTTGCTCAAGGTAAGCCTGCACCGCGCTCAGACTCGGAGTCAGGTCCGGCGTCACCACCGACACCGGCATCTTCGCCAGTTCATCCAGACGCTCGCCCAGCATCTTGCTCTGCGGATTGTCCTGGTTGAAGTTGGCATCCAGCACGCTTCGCGCCTCGGTCATTGCCTTGGCATAGACCTCGGACTCGCCGTTGAGCGCAGCCCACTGCGCCTGTTCAAGCGCCAGGCTTAATGCCAGACGGACCTGAGTCAGGCTCTGTCCGGCCAACAATGGACGAATGTTCTTGTCGGCATGGAAATCGATACGGATGTATTGGGATATCTTTTGCCACCAGGTCGCCCAGTAGCTGTCCTCGGTGCCGTCAGTCAGCCCAAACAGGGATTCACCCTTGTCCTTGTATTCCGGCGCCAGCGCATTCAACTGGGTGGCCTGATCGCGCAGGGCCGCCAGTTGCAGGAACAGCCCCGTGCGGTCGGGCTGATCAACACTCTGCAGCGCCGCCAGACTCTTGGCCAGTTGCTCGCGTGCGCCAAATGCGCCCGGATCGTCCTGCTCACGGAGGATCTCGTCGGCGCCCTGAACCAGCGCCTGCGCGCTGTTAATGTCTTGCAGCGCGGATAATCGCAGACTCGCCAGACGCAACAGATGCTCGGCCTCGGCAAGACGCCAGTCTTTACGGCTGGCACCCAAAACGGTTTCCACGCGCTGACTCAAACGCTGCTGATCGCCTTGCAGTTGAGTGACCAGCCGACGGCGATCTTCCAGCTCCTGAGCGGGGGGCAGTTGCGCCAGCCGAGCCGCCAGTTGCTGCTCACTCTGCTGCAGGCTCCGAGTCTGCGAAGCGACGTCCTCAAGCTGACCGGATTGTTGCTGATGGCCTGACTGGATCGCCCTCAACTGCCACACGCTCCAGCCGCCGACCGCTACGCCAGCGGCGCCCAGCAGCAGTGCCAGGATGGCCAGACCATTACCGCCACGACGGCTCGGAGGTTCTTTTTGCGCTGGATCCGGCAAGGGCTCAGGTTTCACCAGTACCGGTTCAACGTCATCTTTTGGCAAGACTGTTTCGCTCACGTATCCATCCTTTGCATTTGGGCGTAATCGCGTAATCCGACCCGTCGATTATTACGCCTGGGAGGCAGGTTCGGGGTGTTCCCGCAACGCTGCCAGCAAGGCCGAAGCGCTGGCGCCACGGCAGTCCACTACGGTCAGAGCCCCGGCATTGCGCGCCAATTCAGCGACCCGGGGGCTCGGTACGAATAAAGGCAGCCGCGCAAGATCAGGCCAGGCATTGCCTGCCAATTCGCGCAGATGTTGAAAACCCTGTCCACTGCTGACCACCAGCCCGTTCAAGCGTTCCGCCTCGACTCGCTGCGGCAGGGCGAAAGCGGGATAAATCGGCAGATGACGGCGGTACAACGGCAGATAATCGACAGTAACACCCCGCTCGCGCAAGCGCTCAGCCAACAATTCGCGGCCGTCTTCGCCGCGCATGATCAGCACTTTGGGGTCGTGACCGGAAATGGCGTTCTGAAGCTGCGCAAGATCGAGCAACGCTTCGCTGTCGTCGCCCTGCTCGGGGAAAAACACGCGCAGACCATAGTCGTCCAGAATCTGCGCGGTGGCCGCCCCGACGGTAAACCAGTCCTGAATCGGCGGTTGCGGCCAGACCTCGTCGACCATTTCCAGCCCCAACCGTGCGGCGGGCTTGCTGACGACAATCACGGCGCAGTAAGCCGCGAGGTTGTAAATGATCGACCGGTTTTCTTCCGAGACGGGCAGCGGCTCGATCTCCAGCAGCGGCAAACTGGCGCTGAACACACCTTCATTTGCCAGCACCTGCCCGAGCGCTTGCGACTCTTCAGCCGGGCGCGTCAGCAGCAAACGCCAACCCGTCACTCCTCGCCCGCCTCGCCGTACACCGCCTTGAGAATCTTCGCTGCGCCCTGTTCGAGCAGCGCCTCGGCAACCTGAACGCCCAACGCTTGGGCATCGGCCTGCGGCGCGCGGGCCTCGGCACGAAGCAACAGACTGCCCGCCGGATCGCCCACCAGGCCACGCAACCACAGCTCATCGTTTTCCAACACGGCATAACAGGCAATCGGCACCTGGCAGCCACCGTTAAGGTGCTTGTTCAGCGCGCGCTCCGCGGTCACACGCATGGCGGTGTCCGCGTGATGAAGCGGAGTCAGCAGCGCATGCAGGTCGGTGTCGACACTGCGGCACTCGATGCCGACAGCGCCTTGGCCACCTGCGGGCAAGCTGTGTTCAATGCTGATGGCGGACGTGATGCGGTCCTCGAAACCCAAGCGGATCAGGCCCGCAGCCGCCAGGATGATCGCGTCGTATTCGCCCGCGTCCAGCTTGGCCAGACGCGTGTTGACGTTGCCGCGCAGAAAGTTGATTTTCAGATCCGGCCGACGCGCCAGCAGTTGAGTCTGACGACGCAGGCTCGAGGTGCCGACGACGCTACCGGCAGGCAGTTCGTCCAGGCTGGCGAATGTGTTGGAGACGAACGCATCGCGCGGGTCTTCGCGCTCGCAGATGCAGAACAGCCCGAGGCCCTGCGGGAAATCCATCGGCACGTCTTTCATCGAGTGCACGGCGATGTCCGCTTCGTTTTCCAGCAGCGCGGTTTCCAGCTCTTTGACGAACAAGCCCTTGCCACCGATTTTCGAGAGCGGCGAGTCCAGCAGCTTGTCGCCACGACTGACCATCGGAACCAAGGTCACGAGCAGGCCTGGATGAGCGTCTTGCAGGCGAGCCTTGACGTACTCGGCCTGCCAGAGGGCCAGTGCACTTTTGCGCGTAGCGATGCGGATTTCGCGAGAGGACATGGATCAATCCGTACTGAGTGAATGCGGCGGATAATAACAGCTCGGCCCAATCGGGCCGAAGGCTGTATTCAATCTGCGCGCATCATGGCCTCAATCGACCCACGGACACCATGCGACGGCGTGTCGCCTACAGGCTCGTCGTCGTGCTGACAAAACCTGTGGGAGCGAGTTTATTCGCGAGAAATAGTGCAGGCGACGGAGATGCTTTGGCTGTACCGCCGCATCGCGAATGAATTCGCTCCCACAGTTCATCCGTACAGCGGAGACACTCGCGCGCCTCGCTCTATAGCTGCTGCATCATCTTGCGCACACCGGCCACATGCCTGCGGCTGACGATCAGCGCATCGCCATTGAGCCCTTTGAGGAACAACTGGAAATGCCCCAACGGCGTACGCTGCAAGCGCTCGATGCGGTCACGGGCCACCAACGCATTTCGGTGAATACGCACAAAGCGATCACCGAACTCGTCTTCCAGCGCCTTGAGCGGCTCGTCGAGCAGCACTTCGCCGTCCTCGTGGCGCAGGGTCACGTATTTGTGGTCGGCGATGAAATAGATCACATGATCCAGCGGAATCAACTCGATACCTTTACGAGTTCGCGCGCTGATATGACTACGTGGACCATTGCCACTTTCGGCGGCGGGCCGCGTCATGGCCGCCAACTGCACGCGGTTGGGCCGTTCGGCTTTGCGCAAGGCTTCGAGCAGATTCTCCGGACGTACCGGTTTCACCAGATAACCCACGGCGCTGACTTGAAAAGCCTCCAGGGCAAACTCATCGTGAGCGGTGCAGAACACCACGGCAGGTGGCGTATCGCGTTCGCATAATTTGGCTGCAACCTGCAGCCCATCAAGACCCGGCATGCGGATATCGAGTAACACCACATCGGGTTTCAGGCTATCGATCAGCGTCAAGGCTTCTTCGCCATTGGTGGCGCTGGGTTCAAGGACCCGATAACCCTCAAGATCACCGACCAGACGGCTCAGGCGATCGCGGGCTAGGGGTTCGTCATCAACGATCAGGACATTCATATTGCTCTGGCTTCCTGCGTGAGTCTCGCACAAGGATAGCGTAGACAGGTGAAGTGACGACCGTCACGGCGCTCCACGCTCAGACTCGCGAGAGGGCCAAAAAGTGCCGTAATGCGGGCGCCGATATTTGCCAAGGCCTGCTGAGTGCCGCTTGAAGCCTGCCGATGGGCGACTTCTTCATAGGGATTACTGACACGCAATATGAATACTCCCCGTTCATAGTCCGCCTCGACCCTGACCACCCCGCCTTCGACGCGGGGCGCGATCCCATAGATCAACGCGTTCTCAAGTAATGGCTGCAAGGTTAGCTGGGGAATCGGCAAGTCGTCGGGAATTGCACTGACGTCCCAGTCCAACTGTAGACGCTCGCCAAGTCGATATTGCTCAATCGATAGATAACGTTTGGCCAACGCCAGCTCATCACGCCACGTTGTCAGACTGCCGGGCTTGCCCAGACTGGCGCGAAACAGGTCCGACAGGTCCAGCACCGCCTGCTCGGCCTTGCCCGGGTCGCTGGTGACCAGGCTCGCAATACTGTTGAGCGTGTTGAACAGAAAGTGTGGCCGAATCCTGGCCTGCAAGGATTCGATTCTGGCTCGCAGCTCTGCCTGCTGTTGTTTGCGCCACTGACTCTGCAGATAAAAGTAGCGCAACATCAGCGCCGACATGATCAGAGCAATCATCGAATAGCGCAGATAACGTTCGACATCGCCATCGGATGTAGTGCCCACCAGTTGGCAATAATCCGTGACCGCCGTGCACACCAACGTCACGGCCACCACCAGCAAACAGCCCAGGATGCCTGCCAGACCTGCATTCAGGCGTGCCAACCAGGGACGCAAGCCGCACAGCAGCGCGGCCGACAGCAACACGATCCACTGCACGAACAGCGAGATCAGCGCGAGCCTGACCCAGTCGAACCCAGGGTGCATGGGCTCGACGAGCACCAGCACCAACACCAGCAGCTCCGCGAGCACGACGAGCACCAGCAGCGCCTGCGGCAGGCACAGTTCCGGAAGGAAGAACTCTTTGCCGGGCGAAACGCTCTGGCCCGGATTATTGCGCTCGTTTTGCATAGGTCCAGTCTCTGCGCTCGTACCCCGTCCGGCAAGCTGTCGGGAATAAAAAACCGGCAATACTGTTATCATCGCCCGCGCCTTTTAAAATGGGCCGCGCCACGTCTTCACCCAAACCGTCATCAGTACAGTAATCAGCAGAGCAGCGAGCGAATCCATGAGCACCGACAAGACCAATCAGTCCTGGGGCGGCCGCTTCAGTGAACCCGTCGACGCCTTCGTCGCACGCTTCACCGCCTCCGTCACCTTCGATCAGCGCCTTTATCGCCACGACATCATGGGCTCCGTTGCCCACGCCACGATGCTGGCCAAGGTCGGCGTGCTGACCGATGCCGAGCGCGACACCATCGTCGATGGCCTGAAGACCATTCAAGGCGAAATCGAGGCCGGCACCTTCGACTGGCGCGTGGATCTGGAAGACGTTCACATGAACATCGAGGCGCGTCTGACCGACCGCATCGGTATCACCGGCAAGAAGCTGCACACCGGTCGCAGCCGAAACGACCAGGTCGCGACCGACATTCGTTTGTGGCTGCGTGACGAAATCGATCTGATCCTGGCCGAGATCATCCGCCTACAAGAAGGCCTGCTGGGCCTGGCGGAGCGCGAAGCCGACACCATCATGCCGGGGTTCACTCACCTGCAGACCGCACAGCCGGTGACGTTCGGGCACCACATGCTCGCCTGGTTCGAAATGCTCAGCCGCGATTTCGAGCGTCTGGTCGACTGCCGTAAACGCACCAACCGCATGCCATTGGGCAGTGCTGCGCTGGCGGGCACCACGTACCCGATCGACCGCGAGCTGACTTGCCAGTTGCTGGGCTTCGAAGCCGTCGGCGGCAACTCGCTGGACAGCGTGTCGGATCGCGACTTCGCCATCGAATTCTGCGCAGCCGCCAGCGTCGCGATGATGCACTTGTCGCGCTTCTCCGAAGAGCTGGTGCTGTGGACCAGTGCGCAATTCCAGTTCATCGACTTGCCGGACCGCTTCTGCACCGGCAGCTCGATCATGCCGCAAAAGAAAAACCCGGACGTTCCCGAGCTGGTGCGTGGCAAGAGCGGCCGCGTGTTCGGCGCCCTGATGGGCCTGCTGACCTTGATGAAGGGCCAACCGCTGGCCTACAACAAGGACAACCAGGAAGACAAAGAGCCGCTGTTCGACGCCGCCGACACGCTGCGCGATTCGTTGCGCGCCTTTGCCGACATGATTCCGGCCATCAAGCCCAAGCACGCGATCATGCGTGAAGCTGCGCTGCGCGGCTTCTCGACCGCGACCGATCTGGCCGATTACCTGGTTCGCCGTGGCCTGCCGTTCCGTGACTGCCACGAGATCGTGGGTCATGCCGTGAAATACGGCGTGGAAACCGGCAAGGACCTGGCCGAAATGACACTCGATGAACTGCGCCAGTTCAGCGACCAGATCGACCAGGACGTGTTTGCGGTGCTGACGCTGGAAGGCTCGGTCAACGCCCGTGACCACATCGGCGGGACCGCGCCGGCTCAGGTAAAGGCAGCTGTCGTGCGTGGCAAGCAGTTGCTGGCCAGCCGTTAAGTCGACACGGAAGGGCGATGGCAGCAGCAGCCATCGCCCTTTTTACCCTCAATGGACCGAGACGGGACGCACACGCTCCAGAAAAATCGGGAAATCAGCCTCTCTGTCTGCCGCGACACGTTGTGCACAACGTCGGTCATTGAGCCTTTCCAGCAAATCCCTGGCCCCCGCGACTTCGTCCAGCAGGTTCAGGCCGAACAACTGCTGCGCCACCTGTTGCGCCAGGTCCACGCTGTACAGGAAGTAGATGTCCGCCAGCGTAAACTCTGCGCCCGCGACATAGGGGGCAAACTGGCCACGCCGCGCCAGTGCGGCAAAACCCTTGATCAGATCCCGCAGAGCCTTGGCTTTCAGTGCCTGGGGCGTCGCTCGACCACCAAACAACACTTCGACGTAGCACAAGCGCGCTGGCAGCTCGATGTACAACTCGATCTCCTTGGCCATGGTCCACACCTGCGCCCGGGCGAATGGGTGGGCGGGTAAAAGCGGCGTCTGCGGATGGGTATCTTCGAGATAGCGGAGAATCACGTCGGTTTCGCTGATGAACCCGTCTTCGGTCTCCAGCACCGGGACTTTGCCTCGCGCGCTGACAGCGAGGGTTTCCGGGTTCTGGCAGCCATGCATCGAAACGACGTCAAACGGGATCTGCTTCTCCAGCAAAGCCAGTTTGACCATGTTGAAATAGTTACTTGCGGCGAATCCGTAAAGCTTGAACATTGACAGGCCTCCTTGGCCCCTTGAGCGGTCATTGCAACTCACCTCGACCCGTGAGGGCCGATCCAGAGCGGGCCACACCCTATCAGCGGCGCGACGTACGTGCGTTGACGTGCGTCATGCATGCGCCGGATCACACCGCCCCCGATTGCAGTTAAACTGCGGGCCTTTCCTGAGGAGTCCGCCATGAGCGACCACATCGACAACGACGAAGAAGAGTTCGCTGAATCGACCCTGATCCAGGCCATCGAGAACCAGATCGAAAGTGACAAACCGCCTGCCGCCAAAGCCACGTTCAACAAGCTGACCCTGGTCGGTTACGGGCGTGACGACATTCTGGAAATGATGGCGCACGTGCTCGCCGTGGAGATCGACGGGATTCTGGAAGACGACCGCCCGTTCAACACCGAATGGTACGAAAAAGCCCTGCGCGCGCTGCCGGAGCTGCCACCGGGTGTGAAGCTGGAAGACGAGTAAAGCGCTTCTTAACTGGAGCTAAGCGGCACCGCTGTGGGAGCGAATTCATTCGCGAAAAATCGTCCAGGCGATCGAGACACGTCGACTGTACCCACCAATCGCGAACAAGTTCGCTCCCACAGATCCAGAGCCAGGCCTGCATCCGACGGATGCCTGCCAAGTCGTAGGAGCGGGATCGCAACGCACTACCTGACGACCGGCCAGATACTTTCTGCAAAATCTCCAGACGCTAACTACACTCCAGATGCCTCGCTGCCGCTTGACCGACGGGGCTGTCACGTCTGCGATTCGTTCGCCGCGTTTTCAATTAGAAAAGTCTGGAGCACCTATGTCGTTTACCCCTGAATTGGTTGCCGAACTGGAAATCCTGTCACTGTTCAACCTGCGCAATACCCAGGAGGGCCTTAAAGTCCACCACGTGGCTGCTCCTACCGCCGTTGCCGCTGCCAAACGACTCTTTGAAAAAGGCCTGACGACTCAGGTCGACGGAGGCTATCTGACCAGTCTGGGACTGGATGCCGCCGAGCATGCTCAATCGCTGCTGATCATTCTGACCACCGCCCAGGAAGCGGCCTGAAATCGTCGCGTCGCGAAACCTTTGCCAGGACGCATGAAATAAAGGTTTCGCGAGCCCTTCATTTATAAGATGCTGCGCCGATAAAATTCTGGCGCCAGAAAAAAGACAAGCCATCGCGTTACAAGCAGCTATCTGCCCCTGACCTTTCTTGCCTGTCGCCTTGCTCGCCACCCCAGCAGTGCCGTTCGCCGGCTTTGAGTCGCGATGACGCGTAGTTTCGAAATTCGCCCCGATCTGGATGAGGGCATCGACCGCAAGGTCCTCAGCCAGTTGCGCAACCGCTTCCTGACCCTCAATGAAGGGCGGCTGGCGCGTGCCAATGAAGGTTTGTCCACACGCCAACAGTCCGTGCTGGCGCTGTTGCCGCTGTTTTTCCACGTTAACCATCCCTTGCTGCCCGGCTATGTCTCGGGGGCTACGCCTGCTGGCGTGTCCCACTACGAACCCGACGCGCAGGCGCTGGCCGAAGCGCAGCGCCTGACGCGCTCTTTTTCGTACAAACCGCGTCGCGGCAATCCTCCACAGCCCATCCACGGCATCTTCCTGATGGGCAGCCTTGGCACGCTGGCCCAAGCCGATCAGAGCGATATGGATGTCTGGATCTGCCACGACACCCACCTGTCGCCCGAAGACGTCCTGGAGCTGCGCAAAAAATGCCAGGCACTGGAAACCTGGGCAGCGACCATGGGCGCCGAGGCGCACTTTTTCCTGATCGACCCTGAGCGGTTTGTAGTGGGCGAGCGCGATGCACAGCTGAGCGGCGAGGATTGCGGAACGACGCAGCACTATCTGCTGCTCGACGAGTTCTACCGCACAGCCATCTGGCTGGCAGGCCGCACGCCCATCTGGTGGCTGGTGCCCGTCTACGAAGAGACACGTTACGCCGAGTACACCCATACGCTTCTGTCCAAGCGCTTCATTCGAGAAGACGAAGTGCTCGATCTGGGCAATATGTCGCGCATTCCGCCCGGCGAGTTCATTGGAGCCGGGCTCTGGCAGCTGTTCAAGGGCATAGAGTCACCCTACAAGTCCGTGCTCAAGCTGTTGCTGACCGAGGTCTACGCCAGCGAACACCCGCAGGTGCAGTGCCTGAGCATGCGCTTCAAACAGCAGGTGTTCGCCAACAATGTCGACCTGGACGAACTCGATCCTTACATGATGGTGTACCGCCGGATCGAGGAATACCTGCGCGACCGGGGCGAGCCGGAACGTCTGGAGCTGGTCAGACGCAGCCTTTACCTGAAAGTGAACAAGAAGCTCACCGGCTTACCGCGCCAGCGCACCACAAGCTGGCAACGTCTGTTGCTGGAGCGTCTGGCGAAAGAATGGAAATGGGACGAACGTCAGCTTGCCCTGCTCGACAGCCGCAGCCAGTGGAAGGTGCGTCAGGTGTCCAGCGAACGCCGTGCGCTGGTCAGCGAGCTCAATTACAGCTACCGCTTCCTGACGCAATTCGCTCGCACACAAAACGCGATCAGCTCCATCAACAAGCGCGACCTGAATGTGCTCGGCCGTCGGCTGTATGCCGCGTTCGAGCGCAAGGCGGGCAAGGTCGAATTCGTCAATCCGGGCATCTCTCCGGACCTCGCCGAAGACACGCTGACGCTGGTGCAATCGCCGAACAAACGTGAACCCGGTAAATACCAGTGGGGTTTGTACAACGGCAACCTTGGCGCCCATGAGTGGGAAACCTTCGCGCCGATCAAACGCAGCCGCGAGTTGCTGGAGCTTCTGGCCTGGTGTCATCGCAATAATGTGATCGACAGCAGCACCCGGCTCGCGCTGCACCCCGGCACCAGCGATTTGACCGAGTTCGAGCTGTTCAATCTTCAGGGCGCCTTGCAACACAGCATTCCGACGCCGCTGGGCATGGTCCACGAAGACGTTCTGCTCAAGCCGAGCGTGCCCAGCGAAATCCTGCTGCTGGTCAACGTGGGCGTTGACCCGCTCAAGCATCACAAAGACCTGAACATCCTGATGACCACCGAGCGCACTGACTCGCTGAGCTATGCCGGGGTGCGGGAAAACCTGGTGCTGACCTTCGACCAGATCACGCTCAACAGCTGGAACGAGGTGCTGGTCAGCCGCTTCGACGGCCCGCATGCGCTGCTCGACTGCCTCACCGAGCTGCTCAACAACGTGCCTGAAACACCACCCAAGCCGGTCATCCGCGTGCGCTGCTTCTGCCACAATCGCGCGCCTGCGATTGCGCAAAGGGTCGAGGAGCTGATCAACACGGCGCAGCTGCTGCTGGCCCGGAACCTCAATCATCGTTATCTGATTCAGGTCCAGCACCACTATCACGTGCTGGAAATGACGCCAGGGCAAGTCAGCCATGTTGCGATCGACAACCTGACAGCGCTTTACCAATATCTTGGCGAAGAGTTGCCGACCTACAGCCCGATCCACCTCGACCCGCAAGCGCTCGATGACAACGACCTGTCGCTGATCATTCCTCACGGCCAGCCTGAGTGCATTCAGGTGTTCTACCGGATCAACGAGCCGCAGGCGGATCTGTACGTGCTGGATGAACACAATGCGCTCTGGCATCAGCGTTTGCCGTATCACGACGAATCCAGCCTGATGATGCCGTTGCAGCGTTTCCTGCAGTCATTGATGTACCGACGTGGTGCCCTCTTGCCGCTGGACAACCCCCTGGAGCCTTCGTCGCTGGACACGTTGTATTACCGAATCACCCCGGACGGCGCCGGACGCGCGCGGCGCATCGAGCAACGACTGGCACCGGTCATGCCCACCGACAAACCGTTCTACGACGTTCAGGCCATCGTCGAGGAAGCCTCTCCCGGCCAGGTCAGCGTGACGCTGTACTGCGACGGCATGGAGTTTTCCGAGCTGGAATTCGGCGAACAGTTGTACAGCGTCGTCGCCCGGCAGATTCTCGACCAGCGCAGCGAGCCTCAACGCTACCGCTGCTACATCACCGACCTGGATCTCTCGGGAATACTGGGGGATACCCGAGGACAGACCATCCTGTTCCTGCGCTACAAGGCCGAGCTGGAGAAGTCGCTGAATGAAGCGATGGATGAGGCTTGAGGAACCCCCAGATCGTGCGGAGTGGACGAAGCCCTGTAGGAGCGAATTCATTCGCGAAAGCGAGTGCAGGCGAAGGATTTGTATCGGCTGTACCGCCGTATCGCGAATGAATTCGCTCCCACAGATGCCAAGAGACATCCATCAGTCAGCGTTGCGCACGCCGCTCTGATGCTTGCCGCACAATCTCTCGCCTGCGCTCGTCCGTCGCCGCGCGCCATTCGCGGATGTCTTCGACGTGCCGGAAACATCCCGTACACACTTTGCCCTCATCCAGCCGACATACGCTGATGCAAGGCGATGGAACAGCCGGGCTGACGTTGCTGAACAGCGGTTTTGGCGGTTTTACAGGCGCGGCACTGGCGGTCATTCACGGTTGCCGTCGGAGTGACCATCGATCGCGTCGAACTCAAGCTCTGCACCCGCCTGCTTCAATGCCAGACGATGGAGCATTTCGCCCAGCAGCTCTTCGCTTTTGTCGCACACCCAGCGCTTCTCTTCTTCGTCGTAGTCGAAGTGGAAACCACCGTCGACCGCCGCCAGCCACAACTGACGCAGTGGATCCTGACGACTGAAGATGAACTGAGTGCCGTTTTCAAACTTTACCGTGAGCACACCGGCCGAACTCTCAAGGTCCAGGTCCAGACCGCTCTCGTCAAAGATGTCCTCGAGCTTTTCTTGGGTGGCATCCACCAGGTCGTGAAAGCGGGCTTCGGTCAAACTCATTGCAGGAACCTCGAAAGTGTCTACGGATGGCGCAGCGACGCAAGATACGGTCGCTCTCCGGCAATTGCAAAGCATACCCGCCCAATTGCCATTCGCCGCGCCAAAAAACCGCACGGCGTTTACCCGGTTATCTGGCAAATGCGTCAAAGCCCCGCCGGACGGGAACTCCAGCGCATAGGCAATCTGTAGGCTGGTCGGTATACTCGGGCGCAATTAATGCTTATACAAAGGATTTCGCCATGAAGCGCCTGATTTCCTCCCTGGCCGCGCTCCTCGCTGTAGCGTGCCTGGTCTCTGCCTGCGGTCAAAAAGGTCCGCTGTACCTGCCCGATGATGAACAATCCAACGCACCGGGCGCTCAGAACCAATCGCACACGCACAAGCACTCGACCTACTAGGGACTGACCATGGACGCCTTCAACTACCGCGACGGTGAGCTGTTCGCGGAGGGAGTTGCATTGTCTGCCATCGCCGAGCGCTTCGGCACGCCGACGTATGTCTACTCCCGCGCGCACATCGAAGCGCAATACCGCGCCTACGCCGACGCTCTGAGTGGCACGCCGCACCTGGTCTGCTTCGCGGTCAAAGCCAACTCCAACCTGGGCGTGCTCAATGTCCTGGCCCGTCTGGGCGCCGGTTTCGACATCGTTTCCCGTGGCGAACTGGAGCGCGTGCTGGCCGCAGGCGGTCAGGCCGACAAGATCGTGTTCTCCGGCGTCGGCAAGACCCGTGACGACATGCGTCGTGCGCTTGAAGTGGGCGTTCATTGCTTCAACGTCGAATCCACCGACGAACTGGAACGCCTGCAGGTCGTGGCCGCCGAAATGGGCGTACGCGCCCCGGTTTCCCTGCGCGTGAACCCGGACGTCGACGCGGGCACTCACCCGTACATTTCCACCGGCCTTAAAGAAAACAAGTTCGGCATCGCCATCGCTGACGCCGAAGACGTCTACATCCGTGCCGCGCAGTTGCCGAACCTTGATGTCATTGGCGTCGATTGCCACATCGGTTCGCAACTGACCACGCTGTCGCCTTTCGTCGATGCGCTGGATCGCCTGCTGGACCTGGTCGACCGTCTTGGCGACTGCGGCATTCAGCTGCGTCACCTGGATCTGGGTGGCGGTCTGGGCGTGCGTTATCGCGATGAAGAGCCGCCCTTGGCCGGCGAGTACATCAAGGCCGTGCGCGAACGCCTTGATGGTCGCGACCTGGCATTGATGTTCGAACCAGGCCGTTTCATCGTGGCAAACGCTGGCGTCCTGCTGACCCGTATCGAATACCTCAAGCACACCGAGCACAAAGATTTCGCCATCGTTGACGCGGCCATGAACGACCTTATCCGCCCGGCGCTGTATCAGGCCTGGATGGACGTCACGGCCGTCAAGCCCCGTGACGGTGCTGCGCGCCCGTACGACATCGTCGGCCCCATCTGCGAAACCGGCGACTTCCTGGCCAAGGAACGCGAGTTGGCGCTGGCCGAAGGCGACCTGCTGGCGGTTCACTCCGCTGGCGCCTATGGCTTCGTGATGAGCTCCAACTACAACACCCGCGGCCGTGCTGCCGAAGTGTTGGTCGATGGGGATCAGGCGTTCGAAGTGCGTCGTCGTGAAACCGTGACTGAGCTGTTTGCCGGCGAAAGCCTGCTGCCGGAGTAATCCCATGCTGCTGCGTTTTACCAAGATGCATGGCCTGGGCAACGATTTCATGGTGCTGGACCTTGTGAGCCAGCACGCGCACATCCTGCCCAAGCACGCCAAGCAATGGGGCGATCGACACACCGGCATCGGTTTCGATCAGCTGCTGCTGGTCGAAGCGCCGAGCAATCCGGATGTGGATTTTCGCTACCGGATTTTCAATTCTGACGGCTCCGAAGTCGAACAGTGCGGCAACGGCGCGCGCTGCTTCGCCCGCTTCGTGCTGGACAAGCGCCTGACGGCCAAAAAGCAGATCCGCGTCGAAACCAAAAGCGGCATCATCGAGCTGGATATCCGTAACGACGGCCAGATCAGCGTCGACATGGGCGCGCCGCGTCTGGTGCCTGCTGATATCCCTTTCGATGCGCCGCAACAGGCGATCAGCTACACGCTTGAAGTCGACGACGAAACGGTCGAACTGGCTGCCGTGTCCATGGGCAATCCCCATGCGGTGCTGCGCGTCTACGACATCAACAACGCACCTGTTCATACGCTGGGCCCGAAAATCGAGAATCACCCGCGCTTTCCGGCCAGGGTAAACGTCGGTTTCCTCCACGTCGTCGACCGTCAGCGCGCACAATTGCGCGTCTGGGAGCGCGGGGCGGGCGAAACCCAGGCCTGCGGCACCGGCGCTTGCGCCGCGGCCGTTGCCGCCATCAGCCAGGGCTGGATGGAGTCGCCACTGTTGATCGATCTGCCCGGCGGACGCTTGTCCATCGAGTGGGCCGGCCCGGGACATCCTGTGCTGATGACCGGCCCGGCCGTCAGGGTCTACGAAGGCCAAGTACGTCTATGAGTGAGAGTATCCAATGACCGACCAGCCTCAGACTTCAACCGACACGCCCAGCGAATCGCCTGCCGATAACGCAGTGCCCGCCCTTGAAGCCGAGGCAGTCGCCGCCTGGCTACAGCAACACCCGGACTTTTTCGCCGAGCATGACGACCTGCTCACCGCGATGCGCATTCCTCACCAGCGTGGCGACACCGTCTCGCTGGTTGAGCGCCAGCTGAAGTTACTGCGCGAACGCAACATCGAAATGCGCCATCGGCTTTCACAGCTGATGGACGTCGCGCGCGACAACGACCGTCTCTTCGAAAAAACCCGTCGCCTGATCCTCGCGCTGATGGACGCCAACAGCCTGGAAGACATCGTGATCGCGGTGGAAGACAGCCTGCGTCAGGAGTTTCAGGTGCCGTTCGTGAGCCTGATCCTGTTCAGCGACAACCCGATGACCGTGGGCCGCTGGGTCACCAGCGCCGAGGCGCAGAAAGCCCTCGGTGGATTGATCTCGGGCGGCAAGACAGTCTGCGGCGCCTTGCGCGAGCACGAGCTGGAGTTCCTGTTCGGTGCTGACCAGAGCAAGGAAGTCGGCTCCACCGCCATCGTCGCGCTCAATCATCAAGGCCTGCACGGCGTACTGGCCATCGGCAGCCGCGACCCGCAGCACTACAAAAGCTCGGTGGGCACGCTGTTCCTCACCTACATCGCCGATGTGTTGAGCCGCCTGCTGCCGCGCTTCACCAACGCCCTGCGTTCGGTGCGCTAGTCATGGAACGGCAGCTGGACGCTTACTGCACACACCTGCGCAGTGAGCGTCAGGTGTCGCCTCACACGCTGGCTGCCTATCGCCGAGATTTGAGCAGAGTGCTGGGGTTCTGCGAGAAGCAGAACATCGGCAGCTGGAAGGCCCTGGACATTCAGTCCATGCGCGGCCTGGTCGCCCGCTTGCACCAACAGGGTCAGTCATCGCGCAGCATCGCCCGCCTGCTCTCCGCAGTGCGGGGCTTTTATCATTACCTGAACCGCGAAGGCATCTGCGATCACGACCCCGCCAACGGCCTGGCGCCTCCCAAAGGCGAGCGCCGCCTGCCCAAGACACTGGATGCCGATCGCACGCTGCAGTTGCTGGAAGGCGGCGTCGAAGACGAATTCCTCGCCCGCCGCGATCACGCGATTCTCGAATTGTTTTACTCGTCCGGCCTGCGTTTATCCGAACTGACAGGCCTGAATTGCGAGCAGCTGGACCTGGCGGATGGGCTCGTTCAGGTGCTCGGCAAAGGCAGCAAGACCCGCGTGCTCCCTGTCGGCCGAAAAGCCCGCGAGGCGCTGGAGGAATGGTTGAAACAGCGCGCGCTGGCCAACCCTCAGGACGACGCGGTGTTCGTCAGCCAGCAAGGTCGACGGCTGGGTCCAAGGTCGATCCAGCTTCGGGTCAAGGCAGCAGGTGAGCGCGAGCTGGGGCAAAACCTGCACCCGCACATGCTCCGGCACTCCTTCGCCAGCCACTTGCTCGAATCCTCCCAGGACCTGCGCGCCGTGCAGGAATTGCTGGGGCACGCCGACATCACAACGACTCAGATCTACACCCACCTGGATTTCCAACACCTGGCGACGGTGTATGACAGCGCCCACCCACGGGCCAAACGCAAGGATTCTTCAGAACCATGAGCATCAAGCTGATCACCTTCGATCTGGACGACACGCTGTGGGACACCGCACCGGCCATCGTCAGCGCAGAAGCCATGCTGCGCGACTGGCTGGCGGAACACGCACCGAAGCTGGGCCCGGTGCCGGTGGAACATTTGTGGGAAATTCGCTCGCGTCTGGTCGAAGCCGACCCGACCTTCAAGCACCGAATCAGCGCCCTGCGCCGTCGGGTACTGTTTCTGGCGCTTGAGGATGCGGGTTATGCCCACCCTGAGGCACAGGATCTGGCGGACCGTAGCTTTGAGGTCTTCCTGCAAGGACGGCATCAGCTGGATATCTTCCCCGAGGTCGTACCGACGCTGGAACTGCTCACCAAGCAGTACACCCTGGGCGTGGTCACCAACGGCAATGCCGACGTGCGCCGCTTGGGTCTGGCCGACTATTTTTCGTTTGCGCTGTGCGCGGAAGACCTGGGCATCGGCAAGCCCGATCCGGCACCGTTCCTGGAGGCGCTCAAACGCGGCAACGCCGATGCGCGTCACGCCGTGCACGTGGGCGATCATCCCGGCGACGATATCGCAGGGGCTCAGCAGGCGGGCTTGCGGGCGATCTGGTACAACCCGGCGGGCAAGCCGTGGGAGTCGGATAGGGCGCCGGATGCGCAGATCAGGCGTTTGACGGAGTTGCCGGGGGTGTTGGCGGGATGGGGTTGAGGGCTGGGTTGGGCCAGACACCAAAAGCATGAAACAAACCCAAAAAAAAGCCCGCAGCGACAGCGGGCTTTTTCCAGCAGGTATCAGACACCCTTAAATAGGGCGGCTACCGTACTTGTTGTCAGGCTTCTTGGGCGGATCGGCGACCACATTGGCCTCCACTTCCTGCACTTTGCCGCCACGGGCGAGGAACTCTTCCATCGCGCGAGCCAGAGCGTCACGCTCTTTATTCTTGGCCTCTACGCTGGGCAGCTCATCAACCGAGACCGCAGCCTTGGCCTTGCCTTTGGTTGGGGTGACCGACGCTTCGGGGCTGTCTTCGACATCCGCGCCGTCGTCTTCGGGAGCAGCCGCAAGCTCCTCACCGTCGTCCTCACCTTCCAGATCGTCTTCCAGACCTTCGTTATCGATGTCGTCGTCGCTCATGTTCTACCTCATGACTTGCGAAAGCAGATTAGTTATAGCCCAGCTGCGCCTAATTTCTAAGACAGCCGGAAAAAATTCAACTACCGCCGACAATCAGCGGTCGTGCCCCTCACCCTGCAGGGTGGCGAGGACTTTACGTGCACCGCCGGCATCACGGTGCTCGCCTAAATAAACACCTTGCCAGGTACCCATCGCCAACCTCCCGTCAGTCACCGGAAGAACAAGCTGGCAGCCTAGCAAACTGGCTTTGAAGTGCGCAGGCAGGTCGTCGGGACCCTCGTCGTCATGTTCATACCCGTCACGCCCTTGCGGCACCAATCGGTTGAAAAAACGTTCGAAGTCACGACGCACAGCCGGGTCGGCATTCTCGTTGATGGTCAACGAGGCCGAGGTATGCTGCAGCCACAAATGCAACAGACCCACTCGGCAATCTCGCAGTCCGGGAAGCCCTGCGACGATCTCGTCGGTCACCAGATGAAAGCCGCGAGGCCTTGCACGCAGCGTGATTCTGGTCTGTTGCCACATACAGTTCTCCGCCCTTCGGCGCGCATTCTAACGCGGTAAAAAAAAAAGCAAAGCACGCAATGAGTGACGTTTTTTGTAAGCCGAAAACCCAAGTGGGTATGCCGTTGCAAAAACCCTCGGGGATGCCCTGCGACAGGGCCTGAATGCCGTTCGTGCGTCACTCGCTGGCGGTCTTGCCTATCGACAAACGCCAGACAAAAAAATGCCCGGCAACCCGGGCATTTTTTTACAGCCGTGATTACAAGTTGTAGCCACGCTCGTTGTGTTGCGCAAGGTCCAGGCCAACCGCTTCTTCTTCCTCGGTGACACGCAGGCCCATGACCGCGTCCAGCACCTTGAGGATGATGAAGGTCACGATCGCGGTGTAGATGATCGTGAAGCCTACGCCTTTGCACTGGATCCAGACTTGAGCAGCGATGTCGGTCACAGTGCCGAAGCCGCCCAGCGACGGTGCTGCGAAGACACCGGTCAGGATCGCGCCCAGGATACCGCCGATACCGTGAACGCCGAAGGCATCCAGGGAGTCGTCGTAGCCCAGCTTGCGTTTCAGGCTGGTGGCGCAGAAGAAGCAGACTACGCCCGCCGCCAGACCGATGATCAGGCCGCCCATTGGGCCGACAGTACCGGCCGCAGGGGTGATGGCAACCAGACCGGCAACCACGCCCGAAGCGATACCCAGCGCGCTTGGCTTACCGTGGGTCAGCCATTCGGCGAACATCCAGCCCAGCGCAGCGGCAGCGGTTGCGATCTGAGTGACCAGCATCGCCATACCGGCAGTGCCGTTCGCCGCAGCAGCGGAACCGGCGTTGAAGCCGAACCAGCCTACCCACAGCATCGCTGCGCCGACCAGGGTATAACCCAGGTTGTGCGGAGCCATCGGGGTGGTCGGGAAACCTTTACGCTTGCCCAGTACCAGGCACGCTACCAAACCCGCCACACCGGCGTTGATGTGAACGACGGTGCCGCCTGCGAAGTCCAGAACGCCCCAGTCCCACAGCAGACCACCGACACCACTCCAGACCATGTGCGCGATAGGCGCATAGACCAGGGTGAACCAGATGGCCATGAAGATCAGCATCGCGGAGAACTTCATGCGTTCTGCGAAGGCACCGACGATCAGGGCTGGAGTAATGATGGCAAAAGTCATCTGGAAGGTGACGAACACAGCTTCTGGGAACAGCGCTGTTGCACCTGTGATGCTGGAAGGCGTGATGCCTGCCAGGAACGCCTTCGACAGGCCGCCGACGAAGGAGTTGAAGTTAATGACGTTGGCTTCCATACCGGTGGTATCGAACGCCATGCTGTAGCCGTAGATGCACCACAGAATGCTGATCAGACCGGTGATGGCGAAGCACTGCATCATCACGGAAAGAACGTTCTTCGAACGGACCATGCCGCCGTAGAACAGTGCAAGACCGGGAACGGTCATGAACAGCACCAGGGCTGTCGAAGTCAGCATCCAGGCGGTGTCGCCTGAGTTCAGTACTGGGGCTGCCACTTCGTCTGCCGCCATGGCCAAGCCAGGGGTTACGAGGGACAACAGGGCTCCTAGCCCTGCGAATTGACGCAGAGTCATATTGTTTTCTCCTGGGGCGTTGGGTTTGGCGGCTTAGATTGCGTCGGTATCGGTTTCGCCGGTACGTATGCGAATAGCCTGTTCCAGATTGACCACGAAGATCTTTCCGTCACCGATCTTGCCGGTGTTGGCCGCTTTGGTTATCGCTTCGATAACGCGGTCCAGATCCTTGTCGTCGATCGCAACATCGATCTTCACCTTGGGAAGGAAGTCGACTACGTATTCCGCACCGCGATACAGCTCGGTGTGGCCTTTCTGACGTCCGAAGCCTTTGACTTCAGTTACCGTGATGCCCTGCACGCCGATTTCGGACAACGACTCGCGTACGTCGTCCAGCTTGAACGGCTTGATGATGGCAGTGACTAGCTTCATGAAACTTTCTCCCGAATTGGTGGACTTGCCCCAGGAAAACAAACCCGACTCAAGTCTAAGCGCAGTGTCTGGCTTTGTAACGCGTCGATGGCCCGAAACAGACCAGACCGACTCCAGAAAACCGCTTCTGACGAAACACTTCCCCGCTCCGCCTGCCGCACTGCATTCGTCACAGCGACTGCATCAGTGCATGGGTCATATGCCACTAAGCAGAAAGCTTGCCATCTCGTTCAATCCCAGGAATTACGGCGCGTTGATGCCTTTTCCGAGTATCCAGATCGCCATCATCCAACCCGTCCGCACAACAACAGTGCGCACGTGCACGCCCTCATGCGCGAAAACCGTGCAACCCTGCGCCCGTGAAAAGACTATAGACGCTGCGTGCTACACTCCCGCCCATCTGATTCCGGAAGTTGATCATGCTCGCGCCCAAAGCTTTTCTAGACGCCCTGAGTGGCCATGCCTCGCGGTTGTTCAACGGCGAGACCCCGCTACCACGCAACGAATTCGAAACTCAGTTCAAAGCGCTGCTGCAAAGCGGCTTCAGCAAACTGGATCTGGTCAGCCGCGAAGAGTTCGACAGCCAGATGCTCGTCCTGGCCCGCACCCGTGCCCGTCTTGAGGCACTGGAAGCGAAAATGACCGAGATGGAAGCGCAACTGGCGGCACAACCAAAAGAGTGACATTACGACATGCCTGGCACACCCCAGACATGTTGGATGTGCTCAAGCGCAGTGCGAGAGGCGTTGGACTTGCGCTTTTATGGCCGACCCGCGTTCGATTTCCGTTTTGCGCAGGTCGTAGGTCAATTGCAGGTTCAGCCAGAACTCCGGGGTCGTTTCAAAACACGCCGCGAGGCGCAACGCCACGTCAGCGCTCACACCCCTTCGCTGAAGCACAATGTCATTGATCGTTGGCGTGGAAACGCTCAAAGCTCGAGCGAGTGCTGCTGACGTCAAGCCCAGCGGCTCCAGGTACTCTTCCTTGAGAACTTCCCCTGGGTGCACGGGGCGCATTCCGTTCTTGGTCATTTGATTTACCTCAGTGGTAATCGACGATTTCGACATTCTCCGGGCCATGTATCCCCCAGATAAAGCAAATACGCCATTGAGCGTTGATACGTATGCTGTGCTGTCCTTTGCGATCACCTCCAAGCGATTCAAGACGATTGCCTGGAGGAGACTTGAGATCGATGATTGACGAAGCAGCATCGAGCATCGTCAGCTTGCGCTCCACGACCGACAGGATTGAAGACCACACACGTGTTTTGCCCTGCCTGAAGAGCGATTCTGTATCCGTACATTTGAAACTTACGATCATTATTAACGCTTAACGTTATTCGTTAAGTGGCGAGTGTAGGTGCGCTTGAATGATTGGTCCAGTCTATCCATGCACGCCACGACGCCAATTCTATTTTCCGCCCACGTTTCGCCACACTGAGAGCGAAAAAAGCTCGGCGCCGGGTTGTGAGCGCTTCCTCGGATCCGGCCAGGACACATGCAGTAGAACTTGCTAGGCCCCTTCCACCTCTTCGCTGACTATCCTTGAGCACGCCGCAGGACGCGGTGCCTCATCAAGGAAAGATCATGTCCCTCGCCATTGTCCTCAGCCGCGCTCAAGTCGGTGTCGAAGCCCCTGCCGTTACCGTCGAAACCCACCTGGCCAATGGCTTGCCCTCACTCACGTTGGTGGGGTTGCCCGAAGGCGCCGTGAAAGAAAGCAAGGACCGGGTGCGCAGTGCGATTCTGAACTGTCGGCTGGAGTTTCCTGCGCGGCGCATCACCTTGAATCTTGCCCCTGCTGACTTGCCCAAGGACGGTGGCCGTTTTGATTTGGCCATCGCGCTGGGTTTGCTGGCTGCCAGCGCGCAAGTCCCTACGCTGGCGCTCGATGGCGTGGAATGCCTGGGCGAACTTGCGCTGTCCGGCGCGATACGGCCTGTGCAGGGCGTGCTGCCCGCGGCGCTGGCCGCGCGTGCCGCCGGGCACACGTTGATCGTACCGGCGGTGAACGCCGAGGAAGCCTGCCTGGCCTCCGGGCTGAAAGTGATCGCGGTGAGTCATCTGCTGGAACTGGTCGCTCATCTGAACGGCCACACCGTCATCGCGCCGTATAAGTCCAACGGACTGATTCTGCAAACCCAACCGTATCCTGATCTGAGCGAAGTCCAAGGCCAGACTGCAGCCAAGCGCGCGCTGTTGGTCGCTGCGGCCGGCGCTCACAACCTTTTGTTCAGCGGCCCGCCCGGCACCGGCAAAACCCTGCTCGCCAGCCGCCTGCCCGGCCTGCTGCCGCCGCTGGATGAGTTCGAGGCGCTGGAAGTCGCAGCGATCCAGTCGGTCGCCAGCCATGCGCCCTTGACCAGTTGGCCGCAGAGACCCTTCCGCCAACCGCACCACTCGGCTTCGGGGCCGGCGCTGGTGGGCGGGGGCTGTAGGATTCTGAATTAAATGCGACATTTCCTAAATAAATGCGACAGCAATGCGCCGCTTGGCGTCGAAATCATGAGAGCCGGATCTCTCGCCATCGAGGTTAGAGAGCAAGCCCAAACGTCTTGGGACCGAGCATTATACGTAGACGCCGTATTCAATCTGCATCAAGAAACCCAGGACACGGCGATATCCTGACTGAGTTGATAGCAGGCCACATGGGGATTGATAATCAAGCCCTCGAGCTGGATGCATAACCCACTCTTCAGCATCAGCACGCGCGCCTAGCACACGCTGAGCCGTCGCCAAGACGACCTCTCTTCTCGTTATGAAGCAACGATGTTCATTACTCCAGCACTTGTCCGAAGGCCAAACCCGTTTCTCGAAAATTTGAGCTCCGCTCATTGAAACCACCTCCAGCCGGTGAATTCAGGACGTACATTAGCCTCTATGCTACTCCAGCCTCGGCCGAACGGAAGCTCGCACTTAGATCACCAGAAACGGCTGAAATCTTCACGGCAGCGAAATCGCTATAAGGCAAGGCTTGCGGAGATAAAAATCTCGTCTTGGCTGTTGAGATCAACTGATTATATTATTTCGGTGTTCTCGCGAACTCTCGAACCGAAGAAAGGCCACTGCACCTGAATCAAGAATACTTCTGACCGTTCATCCATCAATGCACTGGAATAATAATGCAGGGTATAGCTGACAAAATTCGTCATTATCGCAAAACTTTTCGACCACCAGTTCTGTACGCGCTGACTTCATCAGCGCTATGGTTATCGGTGCTTCTAGCCAGCATAATTGTTGGCTTGTTATTTTTTGATTTATACGTACGAATAGCAGGCCATGGTGAATTTCTAAACTCTGGCGATCAGGCCCTACTCTTGCTATCAGAAACTGTAATGATCGGAGGGATGTTGCAGACCCATCTACTTGGCACTGAAAAGCGGTTTCGCCGTCTCAACCCCACCGTCAGCCGTATCAACATTCGTACGCCTCAAACTTTCGTAAAGCGAGAGAAAATTGCATGCATTAGAAAAGTGTTCAACCATCAGGAAGACCTGCAGGCTCTTGCAAAACGCTTGGTAGAAGAATGGGAGTGGCGGCAGGAGATAAAACTACGCTCAAAAGACCCACTGTGGGTTCGCGCTATCGGTTTCTTTACGCTACCTAACCCATCAAATTTTGCGGCGTACATGACAGGCCTTATCGCAGTCCTCGCTGCCATCATAATCACTACCCTAACCCCGGAAGCGCTATTTGGCTCAGTGGCAACGCTGCTTAGCGACATCTGGGCAAATATTCGCTTGCTTACCATAGTCGTCGTCCTGCCTGTTTCGCTATGCATCCTTCCCGCTGCAGTAATCCTGACCTCATTAAAAGAAATTTGGGTTGCGTTACTTGAGCGGCTAAACGATCAGTATCTAAGCCAGGCAGGGTTTTATCGGTTCATATCACAGCTCCTGGAGCTCCATGACCAAGGAGAACCCCTTTTGCTTCGTAAAACCCAAGCCTGGGCATATTGGTCCATCCGGCTAGGTACAGCTCCCATTCAAGATCTACGCAGAGTGGGGAAGCGTATCCGCCGTGGCATCTACCTCGCCAAGCGCCTATCAAATCGTGGTTGAAGGCGCACCCCTCAAAGAGTCGAAGTCGGCTATTCACTATCAATTATGTATATGAATATATCAGGCTCAGAACAGGCCAAGCAGATACTCATTGCGCTATACTGGCGCGCTTTCGCCAATTCGATAGGTATCACTAGCCCTAGCGAAACAGCCAAGCCCCCCTGCTACTAATAGATGCCCCATGGCACCCTACTGTTTCGGGCTCGGGCTGAGCGAGCGTAACCCTCTTCAAGTATGCGATTTTATGAGTGATGACGGATACACCACCGCAGCTCATGAGCACTCAACGCTACTCTAAACAGCCAGAATTAGCCGAACACCGGTGGCATCCTTTGCAAACATTTTGTAACTCCCACTCGCACCAACTCACGTATAAAAGCTAAGCACTCCAACAACAAGTTTAGATTATATCAATCGACTAGCTTGGCCGGCCTAACCTGAAGCCGCGCCTTCAGCGTCTTGGTGGCCGATTTAATTTCAGCGACAATATCTTTGGTATCATCGTCGTCTTCATTAAGTAGTTTAAGCAGTACCCAAATCGAGCTCAAAATAGCCCCAGAAGATCCGCTAAGTACCGCCACACCTACCCCGAGCACCGTCCCCGTGACCTTTAAACATTTTTTGATATCGTCGATCTTATCAGAAAAATCGCTAATACTCGCCGCAGCCCCCTTCAACGCGGCTATCGCCTGGACTGCATTATCACCTAATATTTCAATTGCACTGGCATAAAGCTCTTCAGACTTCTGTAAATATCTGCGCTCAGTGTTGAGCGCCTCTTTCCGTTCGCCCCCATGCGGTAGGTCCTTCCTGAGCTTCCTAACTCTTTCAGCCATAGCCCGGTAGGAATCAGCCAGAGATATTACAACTTCTGAAGTTTCATCTTTGCTTGGCATGTCCATATCCTCATCAAAATATTAAGATTTTAAATTTCTTATATTTTCCCGAACATCTTTAGACTTTTCATAGAAATCTTTAACCTGCTTGAGCATCTCTTCTCGGCTAAGCTTTCCGAAGTTATCTTTGAGGGACTCATGTGCGGCGCTCATGGCATCACACGCTTCAGAAAACTTTGCCAACGTAGAAAGCTCTACATCTATAGCTTTCTGTTCGTTGACCAGCTGAATTTGAGCCAGTCGGTATGGCAGGCGAGCACCAGCGGACAAAGCACCTTCTTTAGTCGAACCATGGGCAAGATCCGGATTTTCTTTGATTAGGCTTTTTTCTAGAAGGGGGGCATAACTATCATGGGCGTAAGCTGGAACATAAGACAGGTTATATAGCTGCTTAACCAAAACATCGTTCTGCTCTTTCACATCTTCTAGCTGCTTGCGATATATACGATCGGAAAACGTCTTCATCTCGCTCAGAACATCTTTCAGAGACTCATTATTCGCCCGCAACTGTTGCTTAATTTCCCTTTCAACGAAATAATCCACCGCTACCTCTGCGGCACTTTTCAACAGGTTTGTAGTCGCAACGATGCTCTTATCGCTAACCTTTTCGCCCCCTCCCTTATTCAAGAGACTAACCTGTTTTGAGACTGTATCGAGATCAGAGTCAAACGTGTCGCTCTTTATACCTGCCAGTTTCCCGAGAGATGCAGCGTATAAACCTACAGCATCAGATAGAGTATTTAGTGTTTTAACCGACTTTTCAAAAGACGTACAATCCGCTTCCTTAGCAGAATTATCTTTTTGGGCATCGTACCAGCCGTCGCTATCCATATTCATGTATATGTATTTTCTCTGGCAGACACTTCTCAGATTGGAGGCATAAGAGTCGAAGGAGGAGGTAAGAACCTTTGCGGACTCGGCAAAGGACTTCACGGGATCTTTGTTGGCGCACCCCACAAGAGACACTAGTATTACAGAACCTATAACAGCCTTGTTTTTATTAAGCATGTTGCGCTCCCTGGCATTCCGTTATTGGTGAATATCTATGGCAGAGCATGACCTTCACCAGCGAGCGCGAAATACGTAACTCGATTTATCGAGCCAAAACACCAGGGCCCTGCCAATGCAGGATCATCGAAGGTAAGACAAGACCAGTTTTGTCGCATTGGCAAGTGAGTTCCAACCCCATCGACTGGTGGCAGACTGCGTTCGCCTATCGCAGCAATCTGTCTCAACTCACCCACGATTGAACGCAGGGTCGTTAGCCAAGAGACTATTGAGCCACGCCAAGCTGGGCAGACCGAATGACGGGGACCATCGCATCAATCATCAACGCCAACGCCTGTGCCCCTTGCTCCGTACCATCCCATGCATGTCCAAGCGCGCGTCGGATGGCGGGGTACTCCGTGAGCTCTGTGATGTCGCGTATTATGCCAATATTGGCATAGCTCAAAGCGTTTTCTACCGCCGGAGTGATGGTCTTTATGTGCCCACTCAGGAATTTTGACAAGGTGTACTGAGGAACACCAGAACGCCTGGAATACTCGTTGACTGAGATTCCAAGTCCAGAAATGTGGCGTCGTAACTCATTGCGGGCAGCAAGCAGTTCGACTGATGGTTTCGTTGCGATTCTTGGCATAGGTAGGTACGATAACAACTACGCAAGATCCCAACAAGCTCTCACTCACTGGGAGGTGGAAGAGAGATGAAGATTCATGATGCGGGTAAGCGCTACCGAGCAGTGGCGAACACGCGCGCGCGCCTTGGCCAGGTCATGACGCCTCAACCGCTGGCGGATGCCGTAGTGTCGTTGATGGGAGCGCGGGGCGGGCGTTGGCTGGAGCTCGGTTCAGGCTCCGGCCGCCTGGCTGAAGCTGTCAACACAGGAGCTTCACCCGCAAGCTATCTCGGTATCGAGATCGAGCCTGACATGGTCGCACTTAGCCCTGCCTTTCCAGGATTCAGCTTCGTGCAGCAAGACGTACTGGCGGTTGATGGTCTTGCACAAGTCCTGCAGGTGCCGCAGTTCGATCACGTCATCGGCAACCCACCTTATGGCATCCACGGTTTTTCTGCCGAAGCGACCTCACGACTTCAAAAGCTTTGTCCTGAGCTAGAGGTGCAAGGCAACTGGGCCCCGATCGACCTGTACTTTGTTCTTGAGTCTCTCTCCAGACTCAAACCAAGCGGATCGGCCGCTTTCATCGTGGGAGCGGATATACCCTGCGGCATCCAAAGTCAGCGCTTTCGGGAAATGCTCCTGGAGAAAGCATCTGACGTTGAGTGCTATGAGCTTCCTACAACAGCATTCGGCGGCTATACCGAGGTTCAGGCGTACGCGTTGATCGCGCGCTACGGGAAAAGCCGGGCTAGGCATGTTTCGCTAGGGCGCCTGAATGAGCAATTCGAAGTGACAGCACGGCGGCGCGTGAGCCGTGCTCAGGCAATGGTGAGTATGGATCTGGGCAGCCATGAGTTTGCCGAGATCGACGCCGCGCTACGCCAGTCTAGCCATGGCATGACCATGAAAGACATGGAAGTGTCGATCGTACGAGGCAGCCGGACACGTTCACAATTCTCCCAATTGGGCGTCGCCCATTTCCACACATCGGATTTCCCCCGATCTGGAATGGAGATCTCGTTTGAAACCGCCTCATCTCCAGACTTCCAGCAGGCAACCGTAGGAGACATCCTGCTGCCAAGGGTTGGCACTCGCTGTTTAGAGCACAAAGCTGTGGTGGTGAGTGGACAGGCGCCATATTCTGATGCTGTTTTCCGCGTGCGCATGCCGGCTAAGCATCAGGAACGGGTTGTACGCTGGATCACCAGTTCGGAATGTTCGGCATGGCGTCGCGGGGCAGCCCGGGGTGCGTGCGCCAAGCATCTGACCGTATCTACATTACTGAGTATGCCGGTGCCTCACTGACAGGCCGCAGGAAGTCAGTACCCCGGGTGGAACGCCTCCCCCACTGTGACTATGAAGGGAATCATGCACTGTCTATTGCTTGGGAACGGCATTAACCGCGCGGCGCTGCAGAAGGACTGGACGCAGATACTTCGAGAATTGGCTCGCCAGTTTAACGCCGAAGATCTAACACTCCACCTCGACAAGAAGCCGCTCTCTATGTTCATCGAGGAGTTGTGTGCTCGCTCGGACGGGCTCTTCAGGGACACCGAACACACAGTCAAGGCAGCGTTCGCTGCCCTCCTTGAGCAGATCTCGCCGGTCGAGGCTCACGAGCGCATCTGCAGCCTCTTCAAAGTGATCATGACCACCAACTATGACTTCACGATCGAAGAAGCGCTTGCAGGCCCATTACACCACTCAGCTTTCCTCGCACCCGAATTCAGATACAGTCTTTTCCGTCGACATCGCGCGGCGGGAGTGGACGTTTGGCATGTCCACGGCGACGTGGGAAGACCTACATCAATGGTGCTGGGATTCGATCACTACGCTGGATCACTGCAGAAAATTCGCAATTACTTGACCGATGGAATCGAGGTCAAAAAAGCTCGCCACAAGGTCTCCTCCCCGGTAAAGAACGGGATTTTCGACTTCACGGCCTCTCGAGAGATTTATTCGTGGGTGGATTACTTCCTCAGAGACCATATCCATATCGTGGGCCTGGGTATGGATTTTACCGAGATCGATCTGTGGTGGCTGTTACTGCATAAGCGGCGACGTCTCCACCAAACGGGCAAGGTATTTTTCTACCACCTCGAAGCCGGCAATCAGCCCGCCGAGACACCGATAACATCCTTGCTACGCTCATTTAACGTCGAGATTATTCCCGTGAGCGCCCCGACTTGGACTGAATGTTATTTGGCGGTCGCAGATGAGATCGAGAGGCGGATTGCACAACATCCGCTCCATCTCCCCATCCCGCTCCGCTTCGATTGGGCATCAAAAAACTCGATCAGCTTAGCCAGGTGGCGGGCACGAAATGGGCCCAGGCAAAGCACGTTGAAATTCCCAGAGCAGCCCTAGCAGCCTTGCGCGAAAGCAGAGGCTAGACGACATCCTTTAGTTGATATCGACCTCATACCAATGAACGCAGTGAACGCCAGTGGTGCGTCCCTTCTTTCGGCGAGGATGATCGAACACGACACGGGGTCGCTTCTGCGTCGCACAAAAAAGAGCGGCACCAATAGCCATCGGCTTGGTACCAAAAGGCGACACAGTCAGGCGATTACATTCACTGCTACCCGTCAACGCGGCGTGTGCCTTCACGAGCACTTCGTAAGCGGCCTTGGGATTGTTCGCGCCACAGAATTTAACACCGGCTTCGGACGTTTCAAGCAATCGACTATTGGCCATAAGCGCCTCCAGGTCCCAGGAAGCCTGAAACGGAGGGATTCCGAAGACGATTGTGACCTTGCGGATAAACTGCCCATCATCCTCGCTCAAAGCACGTGTAAGCCGCCCTCCCTCAAATCCAAGGAATGCCACCAGGTGAACGCGGTCGTTATTACCTAGCATGCCTACGAACGGCGGGATTGGGTGTTGAACAAATCCACTGCTCAGATCGAACGCAGTGCCATTTACCGCCGGCTCTTCATATGCACGGCGAACATATTCCTTGGGCTCTACATATAAGAAACCAACCCGAGGGCTCTTCGCGCAAAACGAGTACGCGTGGAGCAGTAGCGCGATTTCCGAGAAGTCCAGAGTGGTCGCATCGATCACAATCGACGTGGCACTGAAATCTCGTGACAAGTCCTCGAGCTCGGCATCGTTCGCCCGGTATCTCTTATCACCAACCTCAAGACAAAACGTATCCGGGTTGTAGCGCACGCGAAAGCTTTGCTCGCCCAGACGAGTAGAGCGCTCCACCGAATAAGCGCTCCTATCATCCAGGTCATCAGCTCCCGTGAACGCGATATCCACGAGCGGCAGTTGCCCCAGTTCTTGCTCGCTGATCAAATCCTGTCTAATAAATCGCACCATAACCTCAGAACAGGGAACCGGTTTTTTTAGCGGTTTCTTCGTCATCTTGCGAATCAACCAACTGCCGTACAAGCGATTCGAACTGGCTGTCGGAATGGGTGAGCATCGCGTCCAGCTGGGGCGCAGTGAGCGTGATTTTGCGCCGCTTGCGGTAACTGATCTTAAAATGAGGGGCATAGATGGGATTCAGCACCAGCTCATACTGGGTAACATCGTATTCAGCTTTGTCCTTTGTCCCCTTCGACTCTGCAAGCACCGACCAGATTTTTGCCTCACGGAGAATTTTCTGAGCGGCGTCAGACAACTGGGTGGTATCCGCGCGGTTGATCGAGAAATGATTGATCTCCGGCTCGCTTTGGCTCCGTCGCTTGTTGTAAGCCTCAAACAGGCTGCCTAAACGACGTGCAAAGTCCAAGAGCCGGTCCCCGTGAGGGCCTAACTGAAGCACGTCCTCGAACATGGCGTCGGAGACATGCACCGCCGCATTGGCCTGGGTATTCAGGTCGATGCAGAGCGGACCACTGATCTCTTCTGCTGAGCGACGCTGGTACGCCTGCAGCAGGGCATTGTGGCAGAGCTCTTGGAAGAACCTGAGGTTGGGGGCTGCGATCTTGCAAAACCGTGAGAAGCCGGCGTAAAGGATATTTGGCCGCTTCGGCAGCCCGGCGTACAAGTGAAAGAGACAGCCATACAAATTGTTATCGACCCACCCGCCGGTCTTATAGAAAGAGTCGGTCTTGGATTTGCCCTTCTCAACAACGTCCAGGAAGAGCCTTACCGTTTCCTTCCCGGATTGACTCTTACGATTGAGGATTGCACCTAGCACAACGCTCGCTTCGGGCACGAGCTCACTGACCAGATCCTCAGCGCTCACTGTACCTTCCAAGCCTTGAAACTCGAGGCCTTTTTTGATCATCTCAACCACGCGTCGTCGCAGCGCCGAATCCTCCAGTGCTAGACGCGCGATTTCCGGTGCCCGCTTCTCCGGGAAGATCTGCTTGGTGTAACCCAGCACATCCTGTCGGTAAGACTGCGTGCTTCGGTACTGCAAATGAGCGATGTCATGTAACAGTTCAGGCTTGAACGCCGGGCAGGAAACTGTCACATCCGCTTGGCGCAGCCGAAACAAGAATAGCTCTGCTGCCAACACCTCAAAATCGTTGTCATTCACCATCAATGCTTCAATGTCGATGGTGCGGATGTCGTGCATTTCAACAACCCGCTCTTCCCCGCTGGTTTTGAAATCTGCTACGGCCTCGCGCTTGTGGGCAATATGCACCGCCATCCTGGGGCCTGGATGCTTGATGGCGTCACAAACAATTTCACGATGCCGAGGTAGCAAGTTTTCGAACTCGTCGATGAACACCCGGAATGCCAATGCCTTTAGACGAGGCGAGTGCTTTGCAAGATCATCCGCGAGCGCAGTGATGATCGTAGTAAAGTGCACAAACACTGGCGTTTGGCAGCGTCCTGGGTTCCGCACCCAAAGGTCGAGCTCCGCCAAGCGCTCATCAACAAACTCGGCCAAGGCGTCAACTGTAGGCTCCGCGAGTTGCAAGAACTTCACGAGCTTCGAGCCTAGCTTGATGTCGATAAGCGGTAGAGGGCCTTGACTCAGATTACCGGCGCCGCTGATGTTCTTTAATGCCTGACAGACCTCTGCCAGCAGGCAAAGCGTCAGGTAGTGCGAGAAGGCCACGCCGTCCTGCTTATTCCCAAGCCACTCGGGCGTGATGAGGGAGCAAAAGCCAGTATCAGGTCGGAAGTAGAGACCGACATGCGAAAACTCGTCATCACCGATTTCAGCCCTGTGCGAGCTGAAGGACGAACCATGGCAGAAGTACCGCAAAAACATGGTTTTCCCGCATCCCCGACCACCTAGCACGCGTACAGACTTGCTGTCTTTGAATATGCTTATGTGCTGAAAAAAAGGTGGGACAATGAACTCCTGAGAAACGTCAGGAGGCAGATTGTCCGCTCGGTTCTTCAAAAACGCGTCTGCAATGGCCGGCATCGAGGTTATCTCGTCAGCAGATTTTGCCAGTTCTCTGAGCTAGCCCAGAGCACCGACAATGAGTTGTTGGGCGTTGAGTCTTCAAATCCCAGGAGCAGATCAAGACCATGTCTGGTGGTTTTTGGGATGCCGCGCTTGCCGGCGAGCCGGTCATAAAACCCACGAGCATCGGCTACGGTATTGATTTCATCCACCGCCCAGAGGCCGACCTTCTGGCTTGATTCACAAAAGAACTGGTGGCGCTCGGTCAGGATTTCGATAGGCAGAACGGTTAACCAGGGACAGCTTTCGCCAAGCTTCCCCAGTCCCTTCTCGAACGCAACCAGAGGACAATAGACGAGGTGGACCTCTGACTTCTCCGCAAGTACATGCGTCTTGGCAAAGGTGTCAAATTGCTTGCCCGTACCAAGCATGTCATCAAGGAATACGACACACTTCACGTGCGCCGGCAGATCGCCCAAGGCATCGGGCCTCGTAGTGATGCTTTTGGGGATTCTCGCTCGACGTTTGTAATGCCGGATGACCACAACACCACTTTTGCCGGTGTCGTGCTGCCTGCTGCCATCCACACCCACGAATCGGATGAAGTGCGCCGGATCATCCTTTTGGATGGACTCCAGGAAGCTCTCAATGTCGTCGTATGGAAACAGGCCTTTTTGGCGCAGATAGGTGGGCAGGACGCAGTTGAGCAATTGATCGATTGAGCTGTCGATCATGCTCTTCGATCTGAAGGTGAGCCTGCCCAGCACGCACGCAGCAAAATAGCGCTCTTCATCTGTCCTGAAGTTGGCCAGCCAGCAGTCCAGCGTCTCTTCGTCGATCCCTGTGACGATTCTCCGCTTCAGCAGCATTCGAAACCGCTGCTGCACCTCAGAGAACAACGACTCGTGTTTTTCGGGGACATGAAAACTCATGAAGCATCCTTTGCTATTACCCGGAAACGCTCCGACGCCTTATTTCAAATTGAAAGCGAGGCTGGCCATCTGACACCTGCGTATCCCTGAGATTTGCATAAATCCCCAGCTGGACGCAACCGTCCCATCGATCATCGCTGCCTGTGGCGTCCCTACCAGTCCTCACCTGCAAAGTATTTGTGCCGACGACCGCTTGACGAGGTGCTCTTAACATAATTAAAAATGATGTTCACCCTTCATAAACCCCAAATGACCAAACTTAAAAACTTCCTATCCACTTACAAAACAAAAATCATTGGCGCAACCATTGAGGCGATCATCATTGTCAGCCTCAACCACCTCCTACCTCCGGCAATCAACGAGGCAACCGCTCAGATCGTCTCACTCGCAATCATGCTGACTCACTGAAGATGAGCCACCAAGCCCATATGGCTTGGTGGCCTTCTCAACCGCAAACAGCGGAGCAAAGCCACCGGCTTGACGGCACGACTGCTACACACGAGAAATAAGCGTGGCTAAGGGTGGCTCGATGGATACGAGCCAGAGGGCTATTAATATTTTCGTCAGAGATAAACCACTAGATAATTGCCGCGAAGCACACTAAAAAATCTGAATCATAGACATAAGCGCGATGGTTTTTGCGGCGAGCGCAAGCATCTGCACCGGCGTTTCCTTCATCAGTATGAGTTACACCATGTTCGAGAACAGCATCATGCAGCGCATCGGCCAGTGGCTGTAAATACATACCACAGTTGCCGACCCATTTCGTCAAGGTCAAGCACGCCTCCGAAATGATTTCATTCGTTGAAGGTACTGGCTTTTGTATGGTTATTTAAAAAGTGAGCACATGGTCGTCGCGCTCACTTTAAGCTTGTCCTAGTAAGAATACTGCGCGTCTTGCATCATGTCGTAAATAGTTGACATGCGTTTGGTGTCCTTGAAACGTTCGGCAGTCAAAAGCTCTGTCAGAGCACCACGCAGAAAATAGTTAACAGTAACGTTTTCATTGGACATTTCCTTGTCCCCGCCATGAACAATCGCAGACCGCATTCCGTAGACCTTTTTTGTCAGCTTCGCAATGGACTTCCTGCTATTAACATCTTTAGCGACGATAAATGCAAAGAGGTCGGCAACGTTTTGGCCAATACTCTTCTGGAAAAGAGCGCCGTCATTATGCGAAAACAAAACTTCCAGTGCTATGCAAGTGTAGAGGATCGAATTTCGCATGTCCTTGGTAGAAGCCGACTCACCAAGCGCCAAGGCTGTATTCAAAATCCGCGCTTCCAAATCCTGCAGCTTTGCACCTGCATGCTTGCGTTCATATAGCCCCCAGACCTTTCCTAGTTGCTCACGTGATATGAAGAAAGGATCGTTGACTGGAATTTTCTCTATCGTCTTGGTCCGGATATCCGCAGTCGACATGAATCCATTGCCATCGCGAACCTGGTACGAGTTGGTGCTCACATACATCAGTTCATGGGACATATCCGGCTTCAACGGAAGTCCGGTCTCAATCAGTATGCTCTTGTCTTGCTTACCAGCCAGAAACACGATCAGCTTCCCAAAGTTGAGGAAAGCATTCTCTGCCTTTTCATAAGCAATCTCCTTGTCGTAAACATCGCTTATGACCGTGCTGATGTACATGCCGTTTTGGTTTGCCAGTGGTACCTCTAGATTTTGCAAATATCCGAACTTAAAGCACGCCAGCTCAAATTCTCGTACGTCGTGGTCTAGGCGAATCCCAGAAATCGGAACCGTGACAGTCATCGACGTCGACTTTTGCTCCAAAAGCTCAGCGAAGAATGCCTCCGCGGAAGCGGGAGCGTCTCCGGTTCGTTTAATTTTTGGCAGACGATCTTCAATAAATTTGTAAATGGTTTTACGGCTAAAGCGACTGGCTATCGTAGGGTTATCGATTGCCAAAAGTTCAAGAATTATAAAATATTCACTACTGTTCGTTGTCACGACTGAAGTGCCGTCGAACGACGTCCAAGATTTGTAAGACTCCTCCTTGACCAATTCTGCGGTATCAACAATCTTCAGGAGCTCCATCATGGCGCTCATTTTTTCCGGAAAAGTCAACGCAGTACTCCTTTACATGTCATCTTTTAATAGCCGTTCACTTGCTTACTAGGCTCTCGCAGTAAATCTAGCACCAAGCATTACAAGTTGTCGCGGCGTAAATATCTCAAATGGTTCTAAACCGCCAAATTGGTGACGCGCCCGGTGCAAGAGCGATTCTCGTTGACAAAGGGCAGGAAAAGCCGAGCGTCACGCATCGTTCAGAAGCGGCTTCAACGATATGGTTATCAGAAGAGCGCATCCAGAACGAAGAGCTCGAAACGGCTGCACTACCCTGGAGAAAGACGGTCGTCTAGGGGCTGGTCATCATCGAACGCAACAGTGCCTGAACGTTTTCGAAAACGTATCCACCGGACTTATTCGTCTTACTCTCCTCCTTTTTGTCAGAACCGTCAGTGACGATCCCTGCCAGAATCTCAGAGAGGTTGTGAAAATGCCCAGTCTTCTTCTTGGCCGGATCGACATCTACGCCACCTGTTTGCTGCAATGCCGCCTCTAGCGTCAAATGCTGTACCAGCCATTCCGTTGTCGATCTCTCCTCAGGACTCATCCCTTCCAAGAAAGCCAGCGCTGCTTGTGCTCGTCCAACGGGATCATTGGCATAGGGGTCTTTCCAGTTTTTCTGCTGATCCGCCGGGCCGCTGTAGTAACCCGAAGCAAGGCACTCTTGCTGGCGCATCAACGCACTCGCTGCGGCCTGTTCCTCCTTACTGAACTGGCCCCCTTCATTAGTCGCGATTGCATTGAGAGAGCGGCGGTCCAGATCACCCATCACCGAGTTACGGTCAGTATCTGTCCCGTCGTAGGGTTTACCGCTGTCGTCCATGAGAGCGTATTTCTTATCAAGACGCTTGCGGGCATCATCGGCGACCTCAGCAAAGGACCTATCCTTGGAGCTGGAAACGCTCCCTGGTTTGGTGACACTCAGGGCCAGTGCGTCCGAACTCATTCCCGGTCGTGATGGAAAATAAGGTGCGTAATTGGAGATTGAATTGCTGTAGTCAGTAGACGTTTTTGAAAGGCTAACCGTGTCGGCAGAGCGGGTATGTTCGGTTGCAAGATCGTCGTCTTGTGGTACTTGGGTCGTGTCAGCGACTGTTTTTTGCTTCACGTTAGACGTGCTGACAGATGACGAAGCAGCGGACGACGTCGTGGTAACGTTCATGTTTCTTCCTTGGCTAAACGGGTTCGGGATGACGGGCACTCCTTCGCACCACGCTAGCGGCTTAGCCTCACTGGATAAACCATCTCACGGGCGTTTCTGTGTCTCTCGCCAAGCGACAAACATGAACCCATTCCACCAAGCGATCTCCGATCAAGCACCCAGGTCACGCACACGCCTTACAACCGCCAGTAGGCATCCCTCGAACCTACGCTGTCATTTTCTTAGTTTCACGGAGAGCTGAGTAGAAAGCAGAGCCAGGTTGTTCATGTCGTAATGAATGAATCGGATGTGCCTCAGATCAAAAGGGATATCAGCCGGATCGCTGGTCACTATGATTACTTCCTTACCCCATGCATGCGCGAGCCCCAGTTCGTAGAAGACGTTGGGATTTTTGCCCGAGCAGTCGAATATCACGACAGCCGACCGATCGATGAGATTGGCTACATCGTCGATGACAGCGGGATTGATCCAGGTATTGTCCGCCCGTGTGCACGCGAGTTGATTTGCGATACAGGCGTTCTGAATCGCATGAAACACGGGAGTGTATGCAGGAGCGAAAGGCATCATCACGGACACCAGATTTCGTTGTATCTGGGGGTGAGCCGGCATTCTGAAAACATTGGGCGTGCGGGTTGGAGGCTGCACTTCGGTGTAAAGCACTCTGAAGAGATCCACGTCTTTAACCGCCCAGTGATTCCTATTCATTTCAGTCAACGATTTCCCACTGGTGGAGATGTGCAGATGGCGTGCGAGTCTGGTGATTTCCTCCATAGCGATAGGGGGTACGCCTCGTTCGAATACCACCTCGAACTCAACATCACGTCCCCGTCTTCTTGGATTCAAAACTCGACCGACTCTGGCAAATTGGGGTTCTACACCTTGGAGCTCAGGCGAAAAAAGCGTCGGCAGTCTGCTCAACGCTTCGAGATCTGCCCCGCCGTTGGTCGTGAATGTCTGTTGAATATCTGCATCTGTGTGCTCGAAGACGCGAGACTCAGAGATTGACTCCAGTCCTTCCTGGTAACCCACGTATTGCATGATCAGGTTGTACATCCGGACGTCCCTTTCTGCTGTAGCTCGTGAACCGCGCCAGCGGAGCGGCAGTTGCTGCTTATGCTCAGCAGCACGATATGTATAGAACGCAGCGGTGAAAGGTACCAACTGGCCATACGATAAAAATGGCAAACCGCTGGAGCTTGAGCCTTAGAGCTTGGCTAACTGTCTACGGACTCGCACGCCCTGAAGCTCCCGGCCCTGAAGATGCCTGCTTCTTTTTGCGGCTTAGCTTTGGCCAAGACACGCCCGACGTCAGCTCCTCCTGAGGACTCGCAAGTCCCGGTATCACTTTACTTGCGGTCAACCATGACAACCCGAATGCAAACAGCCCGGCCTGTTCGCCGTAGAACACACGGTGAGGAATGGAGCGAACAATGGGTATCCACTCACCCAGGACTAGAACAACCAGAGATGCGATCATCAGCCATCCGCACCCCGTATAGACCTTCATTCGGCGTCTCGCTTCTTTATGAGTTTTGTCCTTCTGATATTTTTCCTTGGCACGGCCGTGGAAAATGCGGCAAAACTCGGCCAAAACCAAAAATAGAACGGCGGCTGCGACGTAATGGACGTGTGACATCCGGCCCAGTGCATCAGCCTGAACACTAAGAAGTCTCCAAAGGACTACTGGATCGCTCGAAGTCGTCTGCGCACAGTGACACGGATGCAAAGCCACCCCCATTGCAGCGATAGCACCGATCTTGCTCAGGTACTTTTCCCACCGACTCGCCCCGTTGTAGGCAATCAAGAATGCGGAAACCGCGAACAGCGATCCGACAAAAAAGTCCCGTGCCCGCCCCCCTTCGAAATAAGCAGCGCTAATCGAATCGATGTCTTTTTTGGAAAGAGTAGCGCATAGGGAAGCGAGCCCGATGGCTATGAGACCCACCAGAAATTTAAGCGTGCGTTGATCAATGTCGCTAGGTTCTGGAGTTGTTTTCCCCTTCGCACCAGCCCTTAGCGGTTTGCCCTGATTGCTCATAATAGGTCCCTCTTGAACGCATCATTTCAAAAGTCGCAAGGGCACTTCAGGTGAGCGGTCACATCGGGTGACACGATCGGCCTATCTCTCCAGACTCGTTAGAGTTAGCCAAAACTCGAAGTTCTACCTAGTGCAGGATCGATTGTCGCCGCTGACATGCAGATCGTGGCAAGGCAGCCACAAGCATCCGATGACGGTTTGCACGGTCCAACAGAGCCACGTCGTGTGACGGCCCATGCATCGGTTGCGTTCGAGTTAGGTGCTGAACCAGACCTCTCGGCTACTACTGGAATACAGCCGCCGCGAAGTCAGCAATAGGTGTAGCACAGCCCCGCAGTTTCGTAGCGCATGCAATGCACATTCACTGGGGGCTGTAATCAACTTACTCAGGGCTTCGAGTGCGAAATTCTCGAAAGAGAATCGATGAGGCTCCCCTTTAGAACGCAACCATCTCAGCGCGAAGCCTGACGATAGCGGAGTCCATTTCTGGGTGGCCTCAGTCGAGAATTTGCATGTCGACCTCGACGGATCAGGCGGCGAATCCGCCGTCGATGGTATGCACTGCTCCGGTCACGATTGCCGCGTCTGGAGAAGCGAGGTATGAGACCAGGCCAGCGACTTCATCAGCGGTGGCATGCCGCCCGATGGCCATGACCCCGTGCATGAGTCCACTCATGGGGCCATCGGCAGAATTCATGTCTGTGTTGGTGGGACCCGGCTGCACCAGGTTCACAGTAATACCCCGTGATCCGAAGTCTCGCGCGAGCCCGCGCACCATTCCCAGAAGCGCGGATTTGGTCATGGCATAAGCGGAGCCGCCGGGGAACGGCACGCGATCACCATTAACCGAACCGATGACGATGACGATGATTCGTCCATTTGCAGGCATGTTCCGGGCAGCCTCAACAGACGCGTAATAAGGCGCACGGATATTGACGTCGATCATCTGATAGGCGTCTTCCCCCCACCACCGGTTCTGGGCCTTGGCACCTTGGGTGGTTTCAAGATGCAGATCGAGGATCGTGGCTCGCTTGGCTATGACGCGTTAAACGCTGCTACACAAGCATTCCTCGCCAAGGCGGCGAAAGCCCCAGAGCTGGGCCCATCGTTCTCGATGTATCAGGTCAATGTTCCACAGTTGAACGTCGAGCTCGATCGTGTGAAAGCCAAACAGCTGGGTGTGTATGTGACCGATGTCTTCGACACCATGCAGATCTACCTTGGGTCCCTGTACGTCAACGACTTCAACAAATTTGGTCGTGTCTATCAGGTGCGTGCTCAAGCGGACGCTTCGTTCCGTGCAACGGCTGAAAACATCGGCTTGCTGAAGACCCGTAACGACAAAGGTGAAATGGTACCGCTGTCCTCGCTGATCAAAGTGGAGGGGCCGCTTTCCTCGCTGGTAGACACCCTTAGAAAAAACCCGGGATGTGTTTCCTATAGCGCTGTTCGCAGCCACTCCCAGCCCAATCTGTGGATCGTGACCGGGCTGTGGGAATCAGGCCCGACAATGGAGGAACACTTCAGCCACCCAGCCCTATGTGACGTGATGAAGCTACTTTCTTGGGATGCAGTCAGCAAGATTGCCGCCAGTGGTTTTCTCAAATCAGAAGGCTGAGCAGTGCTCTATTTTTTGCCGACTCCCCCCTCAAATGAAGCCCCTTGTTTGGGCGTATACACAGGCATTCAAACAGGTATCTTGATCATTCGGGCCGTGCCTATCCAGGAGGAAATTAAATGAAAAGTGCCCAGAAGTTGGCAGCATGGAGTGCAGTCTTTCTACTGACAGATGGGAAAGTTGTGTGCCGTGGCTGCGAGCAATCCCAAATGCTCGCCGACGACCCAATACCCTTTCCACATTTGCCAGATTGCAAACACCGCCAAGAGCGATTCGAGCATCCCTGGGCCTCGCTTCACAACATCCTTGATACTGCCAGAGGATGAGCCTCGCTGCTGTTGCTGAGCTGCTTTGCACTTTTCGTGCACAAGGCGGACCTGCTTACACAACCATAAAATGAAACCGATAAAGAGCCATACAAAAGGAAGTGTTAGATGGGAAAGAAATCTCGGGAAAAACGCGAGCGTAAAGCCGCGAAAGCAACTCTGGGTCCGCTACTATGGCCCGAGGGTTTTGAGTCGTTGTTCGGGCAGGGCGCACCCGCTCCAGAGATCGATGTAAAATTTCAGCAACGTGTTGAACAGACTCGCCAGGTTTTCTTGCGTTACAGACGCATGGATACAGCGCTGGCCCTTTGTGCATCTGATCTGTGGCCTGCAAATGTAGCGAGCCCCGTCAAACATATGTTCGCGTGGGCGGTTCTGCTAAGAACCGAGGACTCGGTTCCTGAAGCATTGCCCATCGGAACCTACGAAGAGTTCGAGAACTTCGCCAAGGCGCTTTATGCAGTTTGGCCGGAGTTTCCAATGCTTGAGGATTTCTCTCCAGAAGCGGACTGGGGTCAGACCAGAGTAAAACTGGATTCTGATTTCGTACCCATATTCTACGGAAGCTCCATTGAGCGAATTCCGGACTTTGTAGAAGCGTTCCGCATCTCTTATGCGGGCGTCGACAACGCTCAGGTCGACATGGACCTTGCCATCGCAGCACAGGCTCATATCATTCAGTCGATACCACATTTAGCATCCGCGCCACTGCCAAAGCCTCGAAGTGGATACGTGGAAATCCCATCGGAAGAATTCTGGCTCAGCGTTCGGCCAGCGATCCTTCAGCTTGACCGAGGCTTGGTCGAGCGGCGCATCCACGCCAGCAAAGAGCTTAGTACGGACTTTGGACCGTTAGGGGATCCCCTCACGAGCGATGGGTTTGGCAATGCAGTGATGGAGGGAACCATTCTCCCATTCATCGGCGTGACCGACGGCGAGCATTGGGTCCCCATTTCTGTACGAAGTATGCCAGGCGTCGTGATCGATCATTGGGCTTCACGGGATGCCGCCCCCTTGGGGGAGTCAGTTCACAAAATGCTTGGCCGCTTTGTTGCAGCACGGTTTAGCCATACCCGTACCGGCCCATTTACGTTGGTAATTGACGAGAACCACATAAGCGAGCTTCCGATTAGCTGCCTCATCTCAACCGAATCAGGCGTTTATCTGGTGTGCGCTTGCGACCATCGCTCGTATCCACAAGCCTCTGAGGCCTCACGGCGGGTATATGCGGCGCTGAACCGGAGCAGGCGCGTTTACTTTGTGACGACTGACGGACGCGAATTCACCATAGGGCCCGATGAGGATCACACTCTCACGGCTGACGATGTTCGAATTCTGATCGTGCTTACCCAGTCAGATACGGCATTGGGGATGATAGAACCCGCCAAGCTACCCGCGAGGCTTATTCCACTAGCAGACTTCATTACCATCGTTGATGAATTGGATGGGCCAGATGATCTCGAGCCATTTTGGCAATTTATAGACGGCCAAAAGGGAATGTTCGGCCCGTTGTCCAGTGGGATGGCCGATCTTTTCGCCTCGTACAAGGACAGTCATGGAGTTTTGGTAGACGGCGCTATGGCGCCCACCATGATAATGCTGGACACCAGTTGGGGGTCTTCAAGACGCTTCAAAGAACTCTGTTCATTTTGGGAGGTTGCGCCAAGCAAATTTCCGACGGACTCTGCAGCCTGGCGATTGTCGCCCGCAACCGCTGGCGTCACGAGAATGAATTCGCGAAGCTTGCCGTTGTTCGGATTTTCATCCCAAGCTGGGTCTTGCACAGTCCAGACCGTGGTTCATATCTCCCCGCATCTGCAGATTTTGGATGGGCGGATGCTTGAGATGTTTGCGCACCTCCTAACAGATCAATTCTTTAGGCACAGCGACCTGCTTTCAGAGCTTCCATTGCTCGAACAGCCGCATCTGGTGTTTAGTTTTGGAGTCCATTCTCATGACACAGTCCCGCCTGACCAATCGCCAGAGCCCCTCGCAGCGTTCCCCGCTGTTGTCCTGTCAGCGTCGCGAATTGAAGCCCGCCCCCACAATGTGCTGTTGAAAGTAAGCACCCGTGCGATATTGGCGGGCCTGAACGGCGCCACGGACGCGACTTTTGAGGTCAGATGCCTCATTGAATTGCTCCAACTCTGTCACCGTGAGTTTGGTTTGTCGCTTCCGGAAGGGTTAGTCGAAGCGCTCCGAGCCAGAGCATCTGCCGCAGCACGGTTCCATTTACAGCATGCGAAGCGTCTTGTGGATGTGCCTGACTATGCAGATCCCGTCATTCCATCCCCGATGGACTACAAGCTAGCTCGCAAACACTTGGCAGTCGCGATGCAAAAGTTGGGCTTCAACCCTGGCCGATATGAGCTCAAAGAAGCCAAGTCCAAGATTGATGCTGGACGAGATTTTCTCCGTGGCCGTATCGAGGGGCTACTTGCTTCGCTAGACCAGCGCCAGCTCGTACAGCACTGCATCGAGCAGCATGATGCCCTCATCGCCGCTGAGAGATTTACAATTCAGAGAGCCCAGCAAAGTCTTACGCACGATGTCGAGTACGACCGCTTTGAGGCCGTGGAAAAAGCGCGTAAAGACCTTGGGTCTGCCGCCCGCCATTACCGATACCTGCTGGAAAAAGCTCTAAGCTCGAATCGCCAAGGCTCGGGGCAGGTTTCAAATGAGACCCTACGTGAGCTGGTAGGACTGGTCGATTGGTACAAGGTCCTGGCTGACGCCGGCGACGTGTTGCACACCGGTGTCGACGTTGGTGGCATTGAGATCGACGACTTCTATATTCCAGAAGTTTTCTATTCAACTGACTCAGGTGAGAGAGGAGAAAAATTCGCGCGGGAGTATGCCAAGTCTCGACTGGGTATCGACCTGAAAGGTCAAGACGAGGTGGTCGGCCCTTTTGAAGAGCTACTTGCTGGCGAAAAACTCCGTGAGGCGTTCAAACAGGACTTGGGGTTCGAACTGCAGCACCTGCTCAGTGCGCTGGCGATCTTCTCGCAGCCGGTACAACTTGGTTTGGCGGACGCCCTCGCGCTTTCGTACTCAGCAACTGTCGAAACGATAGCGCAGCTTCTGATCGAACGTATCGAAGGCCTAGGAAGCTCAGAAAGCGTCGCGATCCTAGAGTTTTTGACGTTATCTGGCCCTAATATTCTTCGCCTCGCGGGGCGGGATGTGGACGAGGCAGAGGTGCCCTATTGGGAGCACAATAAAAGGGTTCACCGATACACGATTCGCCCATTGATAGTTGAAGGGAACTCTCTTCGATGGGGCGCAGAGACCGCCAGTCGTGCCCTGAATATCTGGAGCTCCTCCGTCAGAGATGGATACCTTCCCGCCGATTTTGCATGGCCGAATGTCGACCCCTTAATCAGAAACATCAAGGAAGGAATCGAGAAACGACTCGAGGCACGGGCAGGAGAGGTGATTCTCAGGCATACGCCTTACGTGGTTTGTAATCTGGATTTTTATCGCAGATTCCGCAGCGAGCGATTTGAGGACGTAGGCGACTTTGACGTTTTTGCGTACTGGCCAGACACGGATACGCTCCTGGTTGCGGAATGCAAATACAACCAGCCGCCACATTCGATGAAGGACACCCGACGACTCAGAGATAAAATCTTTGGCAAGAGCGAGGATGACCGGAACGGCCAATTCAGTCGGATACTGCGCCGAAGGCAATTCCTTCTACAAAACAGATCCCGATTGCTGGAGCTTCTTGGATGGAAGGCGCACGAGGGCACGCAACCGCGCAACCTGGAGATCTATGTCAGTCGAGCGGTCTACTACTGGATGGTTCATCCGCCCTACACAGTCCCGACCGCGTTTGTGCGAGTTGATGCTTTAGACGCATGGGTCGCACAACAGGTAGTTGGGCAGCCTGTGATTACCGATGCCGCACCAACCTCTGACTGAATCCGCGCTTGAAAGCTTGCCGGCGCAATCGCTGCTGGCAAGCTCTATCTCCACGTAGCAGGAAGCGCTTCCTCCCTGAAACCTCTCCCGGCTGTACACCGCTTCTCTACTGGCGGACGCGGGTACTTCTAGGCGCCAAGTTGAGAGATCGCAGCACGTACCTGAACAACTCTGAAAAAATTTTGCTGGGGTACCGACACATCGGTGCAAGTCACATAACTTGAGCGCAGCTACTTACTAGAGTTCCAAACATGAACAAACCGTTGTACCAAACACCTCAACAGATCTGTGAAGCCTTCTTGAACAAAGAAAAGCAGACGAACACGGATCGCAAAATATTGCCTAGCGAAACAGCCATCATCGATCGGATGTTGACTCGACATCTGGAGCTGAACGAAACCTATGCAGAGCTCCACGACGTGCTGCACTCGCTTCCGTATGCGCTCGAAACCTTTTTGGGCGTGGTCCTTACCACAGCAGCTTTTTGGAACCCTGAAAAAAACAACCAGGCACGTGACGGGCGTAGAAAACTCTCTGAAATCAACCGCCAGATCTCAATCCGGGCATTGGAGCTGGCGGGGCTGTTGAGCCAACGATCGGAGCTACACGACTTCTCCGGATTCACGAGCGACACTCACTACCATGTTTTAGACGTCATCGAAGAGGCCTCGGAACATAATGGTCATTTCCAATCTTACGTTCGCGACGATCTCGTACGGCTTCGCTATGAATACGATCTGAAATATTGGCCATCGTTGGGTGATTGCCTGGAAGAGATTTCTGAAAATGCCGCCCAGGCGGTGTCAACGGCGTCGAGCCCTCTGACTGCTGCGGCAACAGAAGCCATACGGCCGTCCCTTGCCGATTTCTTCAAAGCCTTATTTGCTGCAATAGCAGAAAACAGCACACGACGAGGTGGTCGCCTGCCGAGCAATCTGAAAATCTCGGACAATGGCTTAGCGGCGCTGGCCAATTGCTCGTTGGATTTAAGCGACGATGACATGGTGGATGGGCCTTACGTAAAACGTCTACGGCAGCGACAACGCGAGAAAGCAAAGTGAGAGCTCAACGGAGGGGGGGCTGCGCCGGGCAGTCAATTCCCTTTCTACTATAAAAGGCTCGTCATGTTGCGCCCTTCCAAAACCATTAAGATCACTCCTTGGGCACACGAACAATCACATTTGCGCCCGCAGATTCGGCATCCTAATTCCAGCCATGTCGTGTGGGACAAAAACAAAAAAGGGCGAAGCAGAAATCCTGCTTCGCCCACTGGCTAGGACAGATCAGACGACTGTCCTAGCGCCGCGTTGCACGGCAAATTACTTGGTCAGACGATCCAGCGTTGGCAGCAGCTCGGTTGGCTCTGGACGGATGGTGTAGTCCGGATTGACCTCGGCAAAAGCGATCACGCCATCTTGACCGATGACATAACGAGCTGGCATTGGCAGGTTCGACGCCAATTGCTCCACCGAGTGCAGGCGAAATTCAAATCCGTCAGCACGCTATCGGAGTCAATTTCCTCGACACTTATCACCGTCGCGGACTAATCCCGATTGGGACCTGGCCTGGCATTCCCGGCGTGGAGGACGCAGGCGAAGTCGTAGCAGTGGGACCAGACGTCACTGGCTTCGCTGTTGGACAGCGCGTGGCTTACGGAGGCATGCCCACTGGCAGCTATGTTGAGCTGCGCAATTGCCTTGCTCGGCAGGTACTGCGACTGCCAGATTCAGTTTCATACGAGCAAGCTGCTGCAGTGACGTTGAAAGGGCTTACCGCGCACATGCTGATGACACGCGTCGCTCCTCTTGCAGCGGGGCAAACTGTGCTCGTACATGCGGCCGCCGGCGGCCTTGGTTCAATCATTTGCCAATGGGCCAATGCATTAGGTGCTCGCGTGATCGGCAGCGTCGGCTCTCAGGAAAAAGCTGAGCGTGCGTATCACCTCGGTTGTGAGAGCGTGATCCTCTACAAGGAGGAGTCATTCGTTGAAGGTGTACGCCGCCTCACAGCTGGTAAGGGTGTTGATGTCGTCTACGAAGGACTGGGCGGGGAGGTGTTTCATCAGTCTCTGAAGTGCCTGAGACCGTTCGGCCACCTGATTCATTTGGGTCGGGTCGCGGACAGTCTGGCGACGGTAAATATCGCTGATTTGGGCCCGGCACGTTCGATAACGGTTTCGATACCAGGCGTTTCAACTTACGTACGCACGCACCCTGATCTACAGACTGCGGGCGACGACATTTACAATCGAGTCGCGAGCGGCAAGCTTCAAGTGCACATCGGTGGGCGTTACTCGCTAAGTGATGCGGCCGAAGCACACAGGGACCTAGAAAGTGGTCAAACCCAAGGGTCCGTAATCTTGCTTACTTAGCTTTACAGCCTACCAGACAATCGAGATAGGGAGCGGTACGCGGACCAACAGCCACTATTGCTGAGACAGCTGAATAGTGGCCGTTCACAATCGCCGAGCTAAAAATCACCATTAACAGTGAATCTTAATGTTTGCATGAAAGATGTAATTTGTTGGCGTGTAGCATCTGGCGGGCAGCTCTCCACAAACTCGCTAAATCTTTTGACTACCTCGTAATTGAAATCTTCCCACTCTCCGAAAGCGTAGGAAAACCGCACCAAGTTACACATCAAAAACGTTTCCTTAGCCTTTAAAGGATTTCTGGGGCGATGAGAAATTCTTCCGCCCACGACGATCATTTCAAAATGATCGGAATACCTATCAAAATGAGGATGCACGATTTTGTAATCTTCAGACCTACTGGGAAAGACCGCACCTGGCCCTACCCTTCTATGGAGTACGTCTTGATCGAGTTTCGCAATATTGCACTCTTTGCAAACCATTGCGAGATTCAGGGGCTCATACAGAAATCTCGGATACACAGACTTAGGGATTATATGTTCGACATCCCAAGTAAGGCCGTGATTTTCCTTTTTCTCCATACGGCAGTAAGCACAGCGATACCCTTGCTGCCTTAGATAATGAACCCTAACTGTTCTTCGCAGCTCGGCCACAGGGCCATCTGTACGGTTCCACTCCTGATGGCTAATGCCGTCGTATCGTACAACATAGGCTAGGTCTGCGCCCGCAAATACTACAGGTTGCATACATCACCTCAACATCTGTACTTGGTCAATAAGGTGACGTACAGGATCATTACTGGCCAAGGACTCTTTCAGTTGATCGAGCATTTCGAGCTGCTTCCAATCTTCCCGATTCAACACCTCTCTGCGCGAAATCTTTGTGAGCAGCATAAGCGTAATTCTTATTAAGTATTCGTTATTGACTCCGGGCGCGTTAAACACCTGAGCCAGCTGGTAGTCAGCCGATCGATTTGAGTAGTCTTTTGAGCTGTATAACTGTCGATCTTCCAAGCTCAACACGAACCCTTTATCCGCTGTTAGACCAGCGACAATCTGCGGGGAGTGAGTAGCTATGATGAAATGACATCCTCGGTAACCATGAAACGCGTATTGCAACTGACTGATAATGTCAGTTTGCCACTTGGGATGAAGGCTGATTTCTGGCTCATCGATACAGATCAACGAGTTGTCTTCAATCGAACCTGCGATCCCCAGAATCATAACCAGCATGCATTGCTGGCCAGAGCTAGCTTGGGAAAGCTTTAACCTGGAATGATTTTCTCTGACATTCAAAGTCAAATCTGAAACACGTATCAAGCCTGATCTAAGAGCATCCGCAACCTTCTCTAAACTGAAATAATTTCGAGAAGGCTCGCTAAGCCCGAGGTCAATTTCATAACTTACATGCTTTTGCCGATAGATATGATCCAGTAACTGGTAATGATAGTCTACCAAAGACTTATCATATTGATATTTCTTAGGCGCCTCCTCCCAGCCCGGTAACGTAAGCATGGTATGCCCACCAGCTTTTGCGTGATCCCTAGTCCACTGAACTCTGAGCGCGGGGTCGAGTGAAAGCTTAAAATCCAAAATTGGCTCGAAACCTAAATATCGGAATATGCTAGCGAGACTCATAAATTTCCACGGGTGTGTTTCCAACCCGCTTGTGATTGCAATCAAGCTGCGAGTAAGCGCCGAGACGTTACCTTTTTCAGATGGAGCAATATAATGATAGCGGCCGGTTGGATCGATTAGCTCTTTGGAATTCGGAGTGGGGAATCTATCGTGCCTACCAGTAGAAACAGCGATAATTTTTGATGGAGATGGCGCCGACCACCTCCCGACGACTAGCTCTTCGTTACCTGACAAATGACTGTAATGACTCATCGGCGCCATCGGATTCTGGCGCAGATATCGGTCACGCTCTGAAAACTGGTTGTCGAATATAAAATGACTGACAATCTTTCTAAGCAACCGACTTTTGCCAGTCGCGTTCTGCCCCACTACCAGACTGAAAACATTTTGGCCATCGTCATGAATATCTTCATGCGTTAGCGGAATCCATCCATGGTCATGAGCCACTGCCTCAATAACAAATGCCATTGCCTGCCTCAGAGTTATGTTGCTTCCAACGATTTGATTGAGTTGGTTTCAAAGTCTCAGCCGCCTATCAGAACCGATAGCTGACTTTGGCGCTAGCGCCCATCGACCGCCGCCCCCGATCATTTAGATTCAGCAGCAACGCAGTGTCCACATCCCAGTCTCGAGTGCTCAGAATTCTAAGCCCTGCGGTGATGGTGGTGAATACGCTGTCGTAGTCCAGACCAGGAACGCCAATCCTGGCGCCCAAGCTCGGCGCGAGCATCAGATCTTTGATGACCATCACACGATGCTGGATTTTCCCACCACCGCTCACTCGCAGCTGCTTCTGTGAGAATCCCTTCACATCCGCATGCTCCCCCTGAGCGTTAACGTAGTACACCACGTCCCAGCCACTGGTAGCGCTGCCGACGGGGCCACTCCCCGGAAAATTACAAGTTTTGTAGTTTCCAAAGATGGGGGTATCTGCCATTTGCTTTGTCCATGTCTATGCGCAACCTGCGCCACTGCAGAAAAGAAGAGAGCGTCCAAGTAATCATTATTTCGGCATCAACACAGTTAGCTAAACAGGTCTCCTTTTAAAAATTGGGGATACGCGCTCCAACCCGGTTTTCTACTGCTCATTCGGAAGCCTTCGCCGAGACAGCACTCCGGCAAGCCTTCAGCCCGAATTACGGGCGCCCAGCCGACTCCACGAGAGATTTTTCTTTTTTGGTTCCTCTATACCACGCGCCGTTCGACGCAATCTGTCGGTGTCGCCACAGGGGCGATGACCATTCAACAGGAAGGCAGAAATGAGCAAGCACGACGACGATAACCACTCGAACCAGCTCAACCCCAACAACGACGCCTACTGGCAATCACGTGGGGAAGATGAGCGTCCAGATGATTGGGAAGAGGCTGCAGACCAAGGGGAATGCTCATGAGTCAAAAGCGCAAACGCCCTGTCGGTAACCATGAAGCAGATATGGGCAACGACAACAAAGGTACGCCGGGCACCAACATCACCTGGGATAAAAATCAGGGTGAGCGCGGACGGCAAATTGCAGAACAGAGACAACACAAGCAGTAGGACAAGGGCAGGCGTCAAAACGCCTGCCCTGCCGATAAGGGCTTGGAGAGGTGACTACGTGCGAAGCTGTACTCCCGCTCATAACAACTGAACACCTCGTCGATAAGCACATCCGGCAGCCCCAGCCTTTGCATGTCTCGCAATATAGCGATCATCGCCCAAGCGAACTGAAAGCGTTGGCGATGCACACGTCCTTCAGCCCACAGCCCCCCATATTTTTGAAGCTGGGGTTCAAGGCTGGTGAGCAAGCTGGCAATACTGCTCTCTCTAGGCCTTCCAGGCTCTGCTGCCTCCCATTTCCGCAAGGTGCGCTCCTTTTCCTCTGCCAACTCCGTCATGCTTGACCAGAGGCCGCCAAGAAAAACACTGGGAGCCCCTTGAGAATCATAGCCCGCGTGTATCGCCAGCTCTCGGACCTGAGTTCCAAGTGGTCGAGTCCACTTGCAAGTTTCAGCGTCCAATCGAGGCACTAGAGCCAGCAGCAATATTTCGTCTTGCTGGCCAGCGTCGACCACTTTTTGCCAATGTTGAAGGCTCGTATCGACCACCACCCAAGCCATGAACCGCACAAAGCAGCAGTACGCGTCAGCAATGCGATTGTGTTTGAGCAATGGACAGTCCAGGAGAGCCGACTCATCTCCCACCCACTGTTTTGATGTCATTCGCTCCCGGCTACCAGGCGCGCCGATCTCATGGATTAATGGAGTTTTGATGATCGCCTGTATCCGATCGCTCACACCTGGAAGATTGACGAAGCTGACTGCCAGTTCAAGGTCGCGATCTAACCGTCCTGCCCACATCGCGATGGAGCGGTGATCTCTCAGCAGGCCTTGTTTAAGTAACGAGGTCCATTCGCAGTGGGGTTGCCAGACAACGTCCGGCACGATGAACCCGGCTGCCCGCATATCCCTTTCCATTTCATCCAGTGAACGCAGGCTGGACGGCCTGGTGGGAGCGCTAAAAACCTGCCCCAGAAACCATTTTTTCAGACTCTTGTATCTGGGCCAGCGTGCGGTTACCTGAGGATTGTCCTCATATACGCGCTCCAACGCTGTAGCCCCGAAAATGACCTCTACCAGCAGGGAGACCGGTGGGATATATAAGAATGTTGGGGGAAGAACCTGCGGCGGCTTAGAGCCTTGACGATCACTCACTCGAGCACCCTTTCTGGGAGCAGGGATGGGGCGCAACCAAACCCGAACTCATTCACCAAACTGATCTCGATCCTAGAAGGTTCACGGCAGGCGTCATGATGTTAGCCTCGCAGCATAAAGTGACCGATCCAGACAGGAGTTAGCCTTACAGCCTCATTGGCCTCCATTCAGCACCGGTACGTAAGCTATTTCAACGTTGGTCTCAGCGACTTCAAAATCAACGTCACGCCCCGGCTCTCTGATAATTTCTGGCAGATCTGCATATGAATAAAACACCATTTCGCCACCGGATGGGGACTTGACGAGAAGTTGGCGTTCAAAAATTTTCGCATCCAACAATATCTGCACAACACGCGCCAATCTGGAAACACTGCCAGCATTGGCAATGCTGTACATCTTGCCGGGATTCAATCTTACACTTTTAAGCCGATCAAACTCTTTCGTTTCGATACCCTCAACGAAGCTTGCAATCCTACGCAAAGCTTCCGCCTCCTGAGGAAACCTGTTGATTAAGGGAGTGAATTTTCCTGCGAGCATGTATATTCCCCTGCAGAATAAGTGAACTGATCGGCTGGCTGTTCACCTGCCTGCGATCAAAGTTAAGCTGTCCTAGAAGATCCGTGCTGAAAACTCAAAATAAACTCTACTCCACGTCGTATGTCCGTCTTCAGCCAAAACCTTAAATAGGTCTAATGTCTATCCGTCGATAGGTTCTCATCCTGCGCTCCCCAAAACCTGGATAAAAATACCGGATGAGATTATTTTTACACAGCTTTATTCCTACCTACCCAGCCCCAACGCATCTAACTATCAGTTAAACTTATAGTCCGGTGATGCTATACCTATTACGTACCATAATCACATTAAGCCTTAGCTGCGTCCTAGCTTCAACTGGTCAGAACTATTATTTAATTTGCTTCTCAGACACCGTCCACGCCCTTGCGGCTGCGGTCACCGCAAGCTCTCTGATGCCCTTTCAAAAAACCCCTTCCAATTTTCGAAGATGATGACGGGTAGGCCGAATATCAGAAATGAGGCCTAAAATAAAATCAGGTGAAAACTCCTGTGGCATATAGTGGTCAGCCTGACCCCAGATCTGGGTTCGCGGGTACATCTGAATGCGCTTTGCCTGAGGCTAGGATGTTGGAATGAACGAGACCAATACAGAGCTACGCGAAGGCTTGGCTGCTGCAGCCGTGCTGCTGGGCAAGGCCCGTCACGTCGTAGTTTTCACGGGAGCTGGGATTTCTGCGGAGAGCGGAATCCCCACATTCAGAGACCCTTTGACCGGCCTTTGGGCGCAATATGACCCGGAAACCTTGGAAACGCCTAGGGCTTTCCGTGAAGATGCGGCGCTCGTCTGGGGCTGGTATCTGTGGCGGCGCATGAAAGTCGCGCAAGCCCTTCCAAACGCTGCACACAAAACAATCGCCACCCTAGGAACCACCCAGCGAGAAGTGACGGTAATCACCCAGAACATTGACGATCTTCACGAAAGAGCAGGCTCATCCGACGTCATCCACCTCCACGGGAGTTTGGACATCCCCAAATGCTTTGCCTGCCACCGAATTCCAACAGACGAATCTTGGAATACCTACATTGCCGCTGAAGGCGTCAGGGTTGAGCCCCCACGCTGCGAGCGTTGTAACGGGAAGTTAAGGCCGGGCATTGTCTGGTTTGGCGAGGACTTGCCATCGCGGGCATGGAAACGTGCAGTAGCAGCGGCGAAGAGCTGCGACCTGCTTCTTTCCATTGGCACCTCTGGCTTGGTTTACCCAGCTGCCGAAATCCCTAGGGAAGCGTTGAGGAACGGTGCCTCAGTCATCCACATCAACCCAGCACCGGTAACGCAGCTAGGCGTAAATGAATACGCGATAGCCGGAACTGCGGGGCAATGCATGCCTTTGCTAGCCAGCCTGGCAGGGATGTGAAGTGTGGGAAATTGCATGGTACCTGACCACCTAATTGCGTCTGCACTGACCAGGCATTTGCATTCGATGTGACCACGTGTTTGCATTGCACTTGACCACACGCTCACCTGTTCGATACCTCCTAGAACAACGATGTGGGCGGCATTACCTGCGGCGTGCCGTCGAGAATGCACTCCCAACCCCATGTCCTGAGCGCGGACGTCTTCTTGAATTCTTCAATAAGATCAGCTGTGATGTCTTCTACACCTGTCCTCAGCGCAAATTGCGGGCGCATGGCATGCATAACGTCCAGTCCCATATCCCCGGCAAGCAGTTTGAGCATTACTTTTGTGCGTTGCTTCCAAGGCAGGCTTCTGCCACGCCGTTGCGGATGCTGGTAAACCATCGTGTTTAGATGGGCTGAGGCGTGGATGTAGTCAGTGCTAGTCATCCATACCTGCAAGTGAGCAGGCGCTCCCAGAGGTAGCACATTCATAGCAAGCCAATCGATCAGGCAAACGGCAACGCCTCGCCCCTGTAGCTCCATCGCTAGCATTAAAATGACTTTGTGCAGCGAACCTGCTGCTTTTATAGCGAAGGGTCGTCTACCCAACTCGTCTGCTTCAACCAATAGCGCGATCAATGCAGACAGGGAATCAAGGCTCGCTCGGCGTTCGAGCTTTTCCAGCAGGAGTTGGGTGGTTGGTTCGCGTCGTTGACTGTTGCAAAAACTGTCGCTTCCATCGCTGAACAGTACCAACTGGATCTCAGTGGCTAACGTCCTAAAGTAGTCGTCGAAATCAAATTTATTTTTCTTGATGATCAGCCTCATCAATGTCCATAGCGGATGGTGCAATTCCCGGGTCGATCCCGGTGCCAAGATCTCAACCCTGCTCAAGGTTTTGGCCTTGGGCGAGATCAAATTTTGCTCGTACCTCGACCACTTGCTTCGGTAATGTCGGATCGTGCCGTTGATATTCCTCCGAAAAGATTCCTTCTCGAAATGAAGCTCTAGTGCGTACGCAGTTTTGAGTCCTGTCCGTTGTTTCAGGCCCTCAAACCAATAACGCAGGGCAAGCATCTCTACAGTGTTATTTCTAGGATTGCTATTTTCCGGGATTTCCTCGCGCAAGCTATCTGCGAAGTCCGAATAGATTTTTACAATTCTTTGAAAATCAGACACTTGGAAATCCTACGCTGATCTTTGTACCGTAAAAAATGTAGAAGTCTTACGGCTGGAGCGCAAGGTGGCGGTTTATTACTATTAACTGTGACCAAACCGGACATTGAGTGCGATGCGTGAGCCCATGCAGATCCAAATCCTGGCGTCCGAATTAGAGCTTGATCTAAAGGATCGGTATGGCCTGATGGTGGGAGGCAGTGCCCTGTGGAGAGAGCTTGGGTACACGTCCTACGACGCATTCAGGAAGGCTAAACAAAGAGGCACAATTGAAGTGCCTCTGTTCGAAGTACCTAATCGTCGGGGGTTCTTCGCGCTGTCAAGGGAGGTTGCATGCTGGATCGCAACACAGCGCTGTGCTCGGCAGCAAGCTGTGTGACTAAGCAATTGAGGAGAATCGCAATGAGACCAGGCTAAGCGTTAGCCGGTGGATTTGGAGCACAAAAAAGCCCAGGGGTGGAGCCCTAGGCTTTTTTGATGGTGTTAGGTTTTGAGCCCTATGCACCACCATTCTGTGTTCCCTCGCGTTCGGCGTCAAGCCGACCACCTTCCGTTTGTCTGCAATTTTCACACGGCGCGACTTGTGAGGCTTAAACACGCCTGTCGCGAGGAGAACACATGAGGCTGCCAATAGAAACGCAGCGCGAGGTGCTACGCCTCGCCTATGATCCCAGGCTGTCCAACAGGGCAATCGCTCGGTTGGTCAAAGTTTCGCACAACACGGTTCGCGCCATTCGAGATCAGTTGGCGCAATGCGGGCAGAGCTGGGAGGAGCTTAGGCACCTGGACGACAAAGGACTCGCGGAACGCTTGCACATCCAGCCCAGAACCCCTAGCCAAAGAAAGGTCTATCCGTCTTGGCTGGCTGTCCACGAACAGCTGAAGCTGCCTGACGTCACCCTTGAACTCCTCTGGCAGGAATTCCGGATAGTCGAGCCTGATGGTGTTTCCTATGCCCAGTTCACACGGCTTTATCGTGAGTGGGTGAACAAGCAAAAACTGAGCATGCGTCAGATCCATCTGCCCGGAGACAAGTGCTTCGTGGATTTTTGTGGCAGGACAATGCCTGTGACAAACCCGGACACGGGAGAGGTCATACAGGCTCAGGTGTTTGTGGCAACTCTAGGAGCTTCGGGATACATCTTCGCCTCGGCAGTGAGTAGCCAAACTACACCTGACTGGCTCAGATGCAACGTGCTGGCCCTGGAGTTTTTCGACGGCGTTCCCCGATTCGTTGTGCCTGATAACCTGAAGTCAGCGGTCACCAAAAACACGAAGGATACGGTGATTTTAAATCGCGCCTACGCCGAGCTTTCAGAGCATTACGGGTTTCAAATTTTCCCTGCCAGACCGCGCAAACCGAAGGACAAGTCGCTTGGTGAAATTGCTGTGCAACTGGTACAGAGATTCGTTCTGGCAAGGCTTCGGGCAAGCACCTTTTTCTCACTGGATGAGTTGAACGACACAATCAGTTACTGGGTTGATGAGCTAAACAATCGAATCACGCGGACGTACCCAAAAAGCAGAACCACCCGCTTCCTTGAGCTAGATTATCCAGCTCTCAATCCCCTCCCGGAACAACGATACAGCTACAGCCAATGGGTTTATCAAGTCCGAGTGGGCAGCGACTACCACGTAGAGTTTGAAGAGCACAGTTACTCCGTGCCTTATCATTTTGCGAATCTTCTCGTCGATCTACGCGTGCGTGACGACTGGCTCGACATTGTTCATCAACGCCGTGTCATCAGTTCTCACAAGCTTAAGAAACAGCGGGGATTTAGCACTCTGAGCGAACACCTGGCGCCTAATCACACCCATTTTCAAGACTCCCAGCCAGAAGCACTGCTGGTGTGGGCTGAGGCTATCGGGCAGGAAACGCTGCGGTTCGTGAAGGACAACCTCGTTTTGCGCAGAGATTTCGCGACTGGCTTGAAGGCCGTAATTGCCCTCAAACGTGACGTCCGTAAAGGAGAGATTTCGTCATCTCGGCTGGAATCTGCGTGCGCCTATGCCAACGGTTTGAACATCCTGAGTTCGGAGCGATTACGGTCGATCATTCGGAACGAATCTGATCTGCGCCCCAGTTTCCAAAGATCCGCCCCCTTGGTTGAACACGCCAATATCCGTGGCGCTGAGTACTACGCTTCGCAAGGAGATGAGCCTCTATGAAACCGATTTTCAACACCGTTCAGAATCTTATGAGCCTTGGCCTTCACGGGATGGCCGTGGCCTACGAGCGGCAGCTCGAAACCCCGGCGCTGCTGAAGGAAGCATTCGATACAAGACTTGGATTAATGGTTGATGCCGAGAACAGCGAGCGAGAAAGCAGAAAAATCGCACGTCTGCTGAAGGGCGCGAGACTTCGTGAGAGCGAGGCGACGATGGACAGTATCGAATTCAAAGCCTCCCGTGGCCTAGACCGGAACACTGTCATGACCCTTGGCGAGTGCGATTGGCTGGCGCGTCGCCAGAACGTAATCATCACCGGCGCAACAGGCACTGGCAAAACCTGGCTCGCATGCGCTCTTGGGAATCAGGCCTGTCGTTTGGGCCGCCCGACCCTGTATCGCACTGCCACCAAACTCTTTGAAGAGATTTCCCTTTCATACGCCGATCACTCCATGCCCAAGCTTCGTCGGCAGTTGATACGTGCTGAGTTGCTGATCATCGACGACCTGGGCATCGGTGGCATCGACGCGCAGCTTGGCCCGTTTTTACTCGACGTTATCGATCAACAGTCACAGAACGGGTCGCTGCTTATCACAAGCCAGTACCCGAAAGAGAAATGGTACGACTTGTTTTCCGACCCCACGATTGCCGACGCGATTCTTGACCGTATCGTTCACAAGGCCCACGTCATTGAGCTAAAAGGAGAATCGATGCGAAGGGTCAAAAGTCGTCGGCGCTCTGAGGAGCGTTAGGGTCGTACCTAGACTGGTCAACACGAATGCAAGTGGTCAACACGAATGCAAACGGCTGGTCAGGTGCAATGCAATCGACTGTTTTCAAAATGTTAGTCAATCCATCAAATTGTTTTGCCACGGTTGCCAGCGCAGCTCGCGAGTGAGATTGTCGAGCTGCTACCCCAAATGTGGGTGACCGTTAAATCCAATAGGTGTCTCGGTTCATGCGATAAGGGTATCTACATTCTGCGCCAGATCAATGCAGGAATTATACGGATGTAAATTAGCTCGCTGATCAATTCCACCAGTGTTTGGGTGATGACTGCTGCCGCAGCTAAGCCTCTGATTTCTAAGGGTAAGGCAAGTGCCAAGGGCAGAACCACCAACGAGTTCCGAGTCGAGCTACTGAACGCCACTGATCTTGCAGTAATGGCCGGCAATTTGAATGCCCGCGCAATCAGCGCACCAACCAATGGTGCCAAGAGCATGAAGCCCAAGTAGACAGGAATGACGGGCAGCAGCCTGTCCATGTCTCTAACCACCGCTGAAATCTGGGAACCGATCACCACGACCAACACAGCCGCCATAGCCGGTACAGGCATCCAAGCCCAAGCGTTGTTCCAGCCCTCAACGACGCGTGACCTTTTTGCACCAGCAGCTGTTGCTACCGCCAATACCAAGGGCAAAGCAATCAGCACTACGAAAGCCTCAACAAATGGGCCCACCGATATAACCACCGCCGAGTCATTACCCAGCATGAAGGCCAGATACAGGGGCAGTAGCACAAGCTGAAGCAATAGTAGCAATGGCGTTGCCGCCAGAGTCAGTTTGGAGTCGCCCTTACCGATATGGGTAAACACCACCACATAGTCGATACAAGGCGTCAGCAAGACCAACAGTGCGCCCGCCAGAATCGCGGGGTGATCCGTTATGCCCATGGTCAACGCCCAAACCAACAGGGGGATGGCGACGAAGTTGGCTGTGAGCAGCGCCGTCATGAAACGCTTGTTTGCGAGCCCTTCACGGAGATCCAGGAATGGGATCTGTAGAAACATGGCGTACATCAGCACAGCGATGGCTGGTGTCACCAACGCACCTAACGCTTGAGAAGCATTAGGTGCGAGCAGACCTCCGATAGCCGCGACAATGACCGCGACGAAGTAGACGGGAATCTGGTTCTTCTCTAGCTGTTCTCTGTCCACGAAATGCCCTTAAACGCGTGAAATCAATTTTCAATTGGGCAGGGTAATATCTGTAGCCACTACAGGTTCAAGAAAATGCTTGGGGAATTCGCATGTCAGGAATCGGGGCGTTGTCTAAATCAACGGGTTGCCACATTGAGACGATTCGCTACTACGAGAAAATAGGCCTTTTACCGCCGGCCCTGCGGTCGTCCGGCAGGCACCGAATCTACACAGAGAAGCATCGTTCAAGACTCGTGTTCATCCGTCAGAATCGTGAGTTAGGCTTTCCTCTCGACGATATACGGGAACTCATCGCGCTAGCAGCGGATGCTGATCGTCCGTGTGCTGACGCACTGTCAGTGGTCAAGAAGCACTTGGCAGAAGTAGAGTCGAAGGTAGCTAAACTCCAGCAGATCCGGATAGAGCTGCTCTCGATGGCAGGCACTTGTGAGTCAACCTGCCTGGGGTCGAACACTCTAGACTGCACGATTGTTGAGTCACTGTTGGAACCTGCAGGGACGCGCTCTGATTGCTGCTCCTGATCAAGTAGGTACAGCTTTTGAGCGTCAAGGCGTCAGTCGGGTGCAGTAGCTGAGTAGTAAGCGATTTTCGATTGGTCTCTCAGCAGCTCGGAACATCCAATGTCGAGGGAACCACACGCATGGAAAAATGGATGGCTTATGCGTTCATCTCAATGTTTTTTGCCGGATTCACTTCCGTCATCGCCAAGATGGGCCTCGCAGGTATCTCAGGCGAGCTTGGTCTGACAATCCGTACCTTGTTCGTGTGTGCTTTTGTACTCGTATTCGCGGCATGGGCCGTTCCGACACAAGAAGTGGCCAACATCACGAGCCGGAATCTGTCTTGGCTTGGTCTGTCTGGAGTCACCACTGCCTTGTCGTGGATCTTTTACTACAAGGCTCTGAAAGTAGGGGATGTCGCCACGGTGGCACTGATCGATAAAGGTAGCGTGGTCGTTGCTATGTTGCTCGCCGGCCTGGTGCTTCGGGAGGTCATCACGCTCCGCATGATTGCCGGAGCAGGCCTGATCGTTGCAGGGCTACTGGTCATAGCGAAAAAGCCTTAGTGTCTCAAAGCTACCCAAAAAGTAATGTGCAGTTTTTGAATCAGGGACGACGTGCATGGCATTGAAAATCCGTACGGCGGTGACAGAAGATGCAGCAGCCATCCAGCGCATTTATGCCCCCATTGTTCCAGGGGAAGAAAACCGACACGATGAACCGTGCCGGTTTTTTATCACCGCAGGCTCATTTCCTTATAGAAACAATTGTGGCTTTGCCACCCTCCAGGCGAAAGGAAAACGAGACGCGATCTCCGGCTGCCAGCCCTGTCAACTGATCCTCTGTCGCGGAAAAAGCCATAGTCATCGGTGGCCATTGCACTGATGGAACAGCGCCATGGGCAATGGTCACGGTATGCTTCGTAGGATCGATAGCCTTGATCGTTCCGTCGGCGGTGGCTACTGGAGCTTGCTTTGTTTCTTGCTTCATTTCCATACCCTCCATACCCTCCATTTTCATGCCCGGCATGTCCTCTGCTAGGGCAGAAAAAGACAGTGTAAGTACGGTGCTAGCAGCTGCAATCAGGGTCAGTTTCATACGACTTTTCCTTGAGGGAGGTTGGGTTCATCTTGGAGGTGACGGCGACGCATCAGGCGATACGCTGCCGGAATGACAAACAGGGACAGCAAGGGTGCCGTGACCATGCCGCCGACCATGGGTGCGGCAATGCGGCTCATGACTTCGCTGCCGGTGCCGCTGCCAAGCAGGATGGGTAACAGACCGGCAATGATCACGGCCACGGTCATGGCCTTGGGTCGAACGCGCTGCACAGCGCCTTCACGAATCGCCGCCACCAGCCCGCGCTCAGTGCTGTCGCCGAGGTCTTCACGCTCGGCCCAGGCGTTTTTCAGGTAGAGCAGCATAATCACACCGAACTCGGCAGAAACCCCGGCCAAGGCGATAAAGCCGACTCCGGTGGCGACCGACAGGTTAAATCCCAGCAGATAGAGGAACCATGCTCCGCCCGTTAGTGCGAACGGCAGAGTAGCCATGATCAGTAAGGCCTCATCGAAGCGGGCGAAAGTCAGGTAGAGCAGCACGAAGATGATCAACAGGGTGGCAGGCACCACCAACTTGAGTCGTGCGTTGGCCCGTTCCAGAAATTCGAACTGCCCTGAGTAACTCAGACTCATACCGGGCTGCAACTTGATCTGCTCATTGACGACCCGGCGTAGATCGGCGACCACCGAGGCAATGTCTCGACCACGCACATCGATGTACACCCAGCCTGAAGGCCGTGCGTTCTCGCTCTTGAGCATCGGCGGCCCTTCGCTGACCTTGATCTTCGCCACCGTACCAAGGGTGATCTGGGTGCCTAGCGGGGTGTAGATTGGCAACTGCTCCAAGGCGCCGAGCGAGTCTCGCCACTCACGAGGGTAACGGACGTTTATCGGGAAGCGTGCAAGCCCTTCAATGGTCTCCCCGACGTTTTCACCGCCGATAGCACCAGCCACAATGGACTGCACATCAGCGATATTAAGTCCGTAACGGGCGGCGGCCTTGCGGTCGATATCTATATCGATATAGCGGCCACCGGTCAGTCGCTCGGCCAGAGCCGAGCTGACACCGGGCACATCCTTGGCCACCCGCTCGACCGCCTGAGTTGCGGCATCGATTTCAGTCAGGTTTGTGCCGGCAACCTTTACTCCGATGGGGCTTTTGATCCCGGTGGCCAGCATGTCGATACGGTTGCGAATCGGCGGTATCCAGATATTGGTCAGCCCTGGAACTCGTACCACTCGATCCAGTTCCTCCACCAGTTTCTCCTGGGTCATGCCTGGGCGCCATTGCTCGTGTGGCTTGAACTGGATAGTAGTTTCGAACATCTCCAGCGGTGCCGGGTCGGTAGCGGTTTCGGCACGGCCTGCTTTACCGAAGACGTGTTCAACCTCTGGAACGCTCTTGATCAGGCGGTCGGTCTGTTGCAGCAACTGCGCCGCTTTCTGCGCCGACAATCCCGGCAGAGCAGAAGGCATATAGAGCAGGTCGCCCTCATCCAACGGCGGAAGAAATTCTCCACCCAAGCGCGACATTGGCCATAGCGCGCTGACGAAAACCAATAGCGCCACCAGCAGCGTGATCTTTGGTCGACGCAAGACTGCGTCCAGAGCTGGCTGATAGATCCGAATCAACCACCGGTTCAACGGGTTCTGTTGCTCACTGGGGATTCGTCCTCGAATCCAGTAACCCATCAGCACTGGCACCAAGGTCACTGACAATCCCGCCGCTGCGGCCATGGCGTAAGTCTTGGTGAAAGCCAGTGGGCCGAACAAACGCCCTTCCTGAGCTTCTAGGGTGAACACAGGAATGAACGAAAGGGTGATTATCAACAAACAGAAGAACAGCGCCGGGCCGACCTCTGCCGCCGCTTCGGTCATCACGTGCCAATGACGTTCCCCATTCAGTTCTTCTCCTGGGTTTGCTACATGCCACGCCTCAACCTTCTTGTGGGCGTTCTCGATCATTACCACGGCAGCATCCACCATGGCGCCGATGGCGATGGCAATCCCACCCAAGGACATGATGTTGGCGTTGATGCCTTGGTAGCGCATGACGATGAAGGCAATCAAAACTCCCACCGGCAGGGAGATGATCGCCACCAGCGACGAGCGTAAGTGCCAGAGGAAGATCCCACAAACCAACGCGACAACGATGAACTCTTCGATGAGCTTGTGGCTGAGATTTTCCACAGCGCGGTCGATCAGCTTACTGCGGTCGTAGGTGGTGACGATTTCCACCCCAGACGGCAAACTTTTTTCAGCTCGTCGAGTTTGGTCTTGACCGAAGCAATGGTCTCGCGAGCATTCTTGCCGCTGCGCAAAATCACCACGCCACCGACGGTCTCGCCCTCACCGTCGAGTTCGGTGATGCCACGCCGCATTTCCGGCCCCAGCTGGATCGTGGCGACATCGCCAAGGGTCACCGGCACACCGCCCGAGCCCAGCTTCAGTGGGATCGCCCGAAAGTCATTGAGTGTCTTTAAGTAGCCGGAAGCACGCACGATGAACTCGGTCTCTGCCATCTCCAGCACCGCACCACCGGTTTCCTGATTGGCCTTGCCGATAGCATCGGTCACCTCAGACTGAGTGATGCCGAGGCTGGCCAGTTTGAGCGGATCAAGCTGCACCTGGTATTGCTTAACCATGCCTCCCACGGTTGCCACTTCCGCAACGTTCGGTAGGGTCTTGAGTTCAAACTTGAGGAACCAGTCCTGAAGAGCGCGAAGTTGTGCCAAATCGTGCCCGCCACTGCGATCCACCAGTGCGTACTGATAGATCCAACCCACCCCCGTCGCATCCGGCCCCAACGCCGGTTTGGCGCTGGCCGGCAAGCGGCTTTGTATCTGACTCAGGTACTCCAACACCCGCGAGCGAGCCCAATACAAGTCAGTGCCGTCTTCGAACAGCACGTAGACAAAACTATCGCCAAAGAAGGAATAACCACGCACGGTCTTGGCCCCCGGCACCGAGAGCATGGTGGTGGCCAACGGATAGGTGACCTGGTTCTCGACGATCTGCGGCGCTTGTCCTGCATAAGGGGTGCGGATAATCACCTGTACATCGGAGAGGTCTGGCAACGCATCAATGGGCGTGCTTTGCACCGACCAGATACCCCAAGCGGTGACAAACAGTGTCGCGAGTAGCACTAGGAATCGGTTGGCCACTGACCAACGAATCAGGGCAGCAATCATGGCTGGCCCCCCGATTTATCCAGGCGTTCAACACGCAAGCCATCATCGGTCTGGCTCACCGCGACTCGAACCTTGTCACCAGCCTTGAGGCCCTGCATCAGCGCCGGACTAGCGAGAGGGAAAGTCATCGTCATGCCAGGCATACCCAGCGTCTTGAAAGGGCCGTGGGCGAGCGTGACTTCTTTGTCGTTGATCTCAACGATCTGACCATCAGCCTCATGAAAACTGGAGGCTGTTTCACTGGGTGCCGACTCTTCATCCGTGCGAGCAACAATGCCTTTAAGACTGGCCTCCGAGTCGAGCAGGAACTGGCCAGATGTAACCACCTTCTGGCCTGCTTCCAGACCTTTCACTATCGCAGTTTTGCCATCGCTTTCCTGCCCAAGGAGCACCTCCACGGGGCGGTAGCGGCCAGCGTCTTCGGCGAGCATCACCAGCGCTCGTCGGCCAGTGCGAATCACCGCCTCACTCGGCACCCACAATACACTTTGCTCGGTCGAACGATTCAGGCGTACTTGCGCCGTCAAACCCGGCCTGAGACGCCCATCCGGATTGGGTAACTCAACACGTACCCGAAGTGTGCGGCTGTCCGGATTGGTCTCGGGCAAGATCGCGCTGACCATGCCACTGAGTGTTGTTCCTGGGAAGGCTGGCAGACGCGCTTCCACTGTCTGCCCAACAGTGATAGCTCCGGTATCTGACTCTGGAACGGCTACAGCTAGCCAGACCGTGTCCAAACCATTGACGCGAGCCAGGGTCTCGCCAGTCGTCACGGTCATACCCGCTCGCACATTTAGCTCTTGCAGAACGCCGCTGATGGGGGTGGTTAGCTTCAGGTTCGGCTGGACTATCCCACTGTGCTCTACCTGGGATATCAATGTAGCCGGCATCCCTGTGAGTCGCAGCCGCTGACGAGCCGCCGCTAGCAACTCAGCATCTCCGCTGCGCTTGAGAGCAAGGAACTCTGTCTGAGCCGCCGCCCACTCTGGAACCAAGATATCCGCCAACGCCGCGTTGGCTTTGAGTACATCGCCGGGAGCATGTGCATAGACCCGCTCCACAAAGCCAGTGGTGCGGGCCTGAATCACAGCGACATCACGCTCGTTGAATCCCATTACTCCTGTGACGTCGAGACTGGAGTTAAAGACTCCACGGGTGACTGTCGCAAAACGCAGACCGAGATTTTGAGTCAGACTCGGATCGATACTGACGGTCGCACGATCTCCTGCGCCACCGGCGTACTGAGGAACCAGTTGCATGTCCATAAAAGGGGATTTACCCGGCTTATCGAACTTTTGCTGCGGGTACATGGGGTCGTACCAATACAGAGCCTTGCGTTCCTCTGATGAGTTGGGACTCTGCTCCGAACTGGCACCAGGTACTCCGCTCACGCGTTGATGTGCGAACCAGTAACCACCGGCAATACCGAATGCCAGCGAGACGCCTACCAACAATGCCCCGTTCCATTTTTTAAGGATCATTGGCTGGACTCCCCATAAGCGAAGTACAGACGCGCACTGGTCAGCGCTCGCTGCTCTTCTACGTCGATCTGTTTGAGGCGGGCTTCGATGAGTTCACGTCGGGCGGCAACCACCGCGTTTAAATCGCCCTTGCCTGCACGGTAACTGGCCATGCTGAGTTCGACCTTTTCCTTGGCCAGCGGCACCAGGCTGTCCTGATTTCTGCGCACGGCACGATCCAGACGCTCATAGTCAGCCAGTTCATTTTCCAGCTGCTGGGTATGCTCGCGTGACAGCGCTTCGCGCTCGGCCTCCAATTGGTTGAGTTCAGCCTGCTTGGCCGCAATCCTAGGATTTTGGCGAGAGTCGGGAAATAGCGGTAAATCCCAGGAAAGTTGAACGCTGACCATGTCGCCGAACTGACGGTCACGATGCTGATAATCAAGCTCCCAACTCCAGTCCGACTGCTTTTCCGCTTCAGCTTCACGAACTTTGGCTTGCGCTTCGCGGGTCATCGGCGCAAACGCTGCCAACTCGGGGTGGTGTTGCAGCTTATGAGAGTAACTTGAGGTGTCGACGGGCCATTCAGGCAAGCTGCCCACAGGCTTGTCGTTGGCGGCGGAGCCAATCCAGCGTTTGAGGGCCGCACGAGCCTGCGCTCTCTGGAGAATCAGATCGTCCTGCTGCTCCGCCAGTTGAGCTGCTTCCTGCTTGGGTGTCACCGCATCGGCGGGTTGAGCGCGGCCACCGGCAATTTGGGCCCGGACGGTATCGCTCAGCAGGCGGTTTTCTTTGTAGAAGTCCTGGAACAACACATCTTTGCGCTCAACCGAGTAGCTGCTGATCCAGGCCAACGCCGTGGACTGGCGTACCTTCAGACGTTCGACTCGACGCTCCGCAGAGGCACGATCAATAGCTGCATCGGCGACTTCGATACGCGCTTTGCGCTTGTCGCTACTGGGCATCTCCTGCCTGACCCCGACCATCTGCATGGTCATGAAGTCCTGGTCGATACTCCAACGATCCGGGCCGCCGATGGGGTAGTTCTGCACCCCCACCAAGAGCTTGGGATCAGGTAATTCACCAGCAGGGATGGCTGCACTGCTGGCAGCCTGAATTTTGGCGTCTTGTGCGGTCAGCGACGGCGCATTGTTTTCTGCCAGCCGCAACGCTTCATCGAGTGTCAATGCGGCAGCGAAGCTCGGCAATGCCAGTACGCTTGCCGCCAGACCGACCACGAGGGGCCAACCTGTGCAATAGCACTTGGATTTCATGTTTACGATTCCTGTGATCATCCACTGCACGCGTCAAATAGAAATGCGCGCAGCCAGTCCATCCCGCTAATGCGGAATGAGGCTCAATGTTGGACAGGAATCAAACGCGAGGCGGTCGCCATACCCCGGATGGGGTTTGTACGGGCAGGGAATCGCTGAAGAAGGAAGCCACTACGGGGCTGAATACGGTTACAGGAGGCTTGAGGATCGAAACTTGCAGCATGCCGCCCGTCTTGCATTCCTGGCCCGGCTTGCAGGGTTTGCCATGCTCCGTCGGGCTTTTCATGTCGTTACAGCAGTCCATTCCCATGTCGTCCATCATCGCCATGCCCATCGTCGTCATTGGGCAAGGTTCTGTTGGCGCCTGAACACCCGCCATCCCGCTAAGGGGAAGCGCAAGGCTAATCACGAAAATGAGGCAAAACCGCAGGTAGCGTTTCATAGTGATGGAGTGTAGCCGCCCGAAACGGCGCTAACAATGAATTGAGCACATACCTCGAGCTTCCGAAAGACAGCTTTCCGAAAAGCGCCGAACACGCGCGATATAACGGTTTCAGTATTAAGCCAACATTACCTTGCCAGCCAGCTGCCTGACGTCGCGCAGACAATGTTCGGGATAACAAGAACCCTTGGGAGGCTCTTTTTGTACTTGATCTGGGCTTCTCAGAGTTTGCTCTCCAAGGCTTCGCCCGATTTCGGTCTTGCACCTCGCTTAGCGGGATTTCGGCTGACGGATTTCTGCTCGACGCCCAGAGCGCGACGGCGCAATTGGGGTTCGAGCACGGTGGCCTCGCATCTCGAATAGGCTAGTGGTCAAAATGGGTTTAAAACAGCTAACGTTCGATTTTCAATTCAGAGACGACCTACATGGCTTTGAAAATCCGTACGGCGGCAATAGCAGATGCAGAAGCCATCCAGCGCATTTATGCCCCCATAGTGTCGAACACGGCGATCTCATTTGAAGAAACCCCGCCAAGCGTTGAGGAGATTGCTCAGCGGATAGCGACGACACGTCAAACATATCCCTACCTTGTGGCTGAAGAAGGTGGCGAGATCAAGGGCTATGCATACGCAAGCCAGCATCGTGCACGTGCAGCCTACCGATGGGCTGTTGACGTGACGGTGTACATAGCTGAATCAGCTCGCCGCCAGGGTGTTGGCCGCGAACTCTACGAGACTCTACTTCTAATACTTGAGAAACAGCGGTTTCGCGCCGCTTACGCTGGAATTGCGCAGCCCAATGAAGGCAGCGTGGGCCTGCACGAGTCGCTAGGATTCACCCATATAGGGACGTATCCAGAGGTAGGCTTCAAGCTTGGGAAATGGCACGACGTCGGCTATTGGCGGCTCGGGCTGTGCCAGGCAACTCCTCCACTGGAACCTATTCTCTTCCCCCAGGTTGAAATCAAGCCAGTGATGGGGTGAAGGCTCGTAGTTTGGTGAATGCGACCAAAGCGCCGATGCCCAATATCCCGGCCATGAGCAGATAAAACGTGGAGCCCCACGCAAGAATTTGGTTACAACCCATTGAGCCAATCAGGGTCGCATGCTGCCTTGTCGTCGGGGCTGCGGTAGACATCAGTCCAACTCAGCGAGATAGCTTTGCACTTGCTTGACTACATCTCGAGCGGTGCGGGTTACTCCGATCAATGTCGCAGAGGCGAGCCCCGTCCAATCGCCGTAACCCACCAGCCACAGATTGGGTGAAGCAACACTCCGGTTTTCGTTCACAGCCACTTTGCCATCCTGGCCTACAATGCCCAGGCTGTTCAGGTGGTCGAGCGCTGGAGAAAACCCAGTGCACCAGATGACGACATCCACCGCTGTTTCGTCTCCTGATGACCAGACAACGCCTGTTGAAGTGAAGTGCGTGAATGGCCGTACAGCGCTCAATACACCGCGTTCACGAGCGTCCTTCACCGATGGCACCATTACGATGTCGCCCAGCCCTCCAACGGGTTTTTCAGGCTCCACGCCATCCTGTTGCGCCTTCAATCGAGCAGTAGCTCGTTCGAACAGGGCGCGCCCATCAACCTCATCAGGTAGAAACTTTGGAGCCTCTTGAGTCACCCAGGTTGCCTGAGCCACTTTAGAAACCTCGGCGTAAATCTGGGCTCCCGAGTTGCCACCACCCACGACAAGGACGGTTTTCCCCTGAAACTCATCCGGCCCAACGTAATGAGCGGAATGAAGCTGCTGCCCTACGAACAACTCCTGTCCGGGATAGCTCGGAGTAAATGGGCGGCTCCAGGTGCCTGTTGCACTGATAACCGCTTTGGCATCCCAGTTTCTATCCCCGGAGACAACCCGTAATCCTTCTTCGATTTTCTCGACACGGGTCACCCTGGTGGATCGGATGATGGGGAAGTCATATCGACGCTCGTACAGAGTCAGATAGTCGATAACATCATCACGGTGAGGTGTTTCTTCTGATACGGCAGGCATCGGCCAGCCTGCAATCGAGCTCCATGCCGATGGAGAGAAGAGTCGCAACGAATCCCAGCCATGCCGCCAGGCTCCTCCTGGTGCCGACTCCGCATCGAGCAGCACGTAAGACAAGCCTGACCGCTTCAAAAAATAGGCGACTGTCAGCGCGGATTGACCACCGCCAATGACCACAACATCAAGTTTCGAATTCTGACTCACCAGCATCCTCCAGGCTCAATCGCGGCACCTCACCGTCGTCGTATCAGACTCTGCGACCGTGCTCATCAATGACCACTTGGCCGTCCTCTTTGACGAAACTCCCACGCTGCTCTTGCGGTAACAAATCGAGCACAGCTTCTGACGGACGACACAAACGCGTCCCCAAAGGCGTCACGACGATGGGGCGATTGATCAGGATAGGGTGAGCCATCATGGCATCGATGAGCTGTTCGTTCGTCAGTGATGCATCGCCCAATCCTAGCTCTTCGTACGGAGTGCCTTTGATACGCAAAAGAGCCCGCACCCCGATACCCATATCCTCAATGAGTCTGCCAAGTGTGGTGCGATCAGGCGGGTTCTTCAGGTACTCGATAACCGTCGGTTCTTCCCCGCTGTTACGGATCAACTCCAAGGTGTTGCGAGAGGTGCCGCATTCGGGGTTGTGGTAGATCGTGATCTGGCTCATATCGCTTCCTCGTGCTGACGTTAGATGGAACGCTGGTTGACGCGCTTGGAAAGCTCTTCGGCGGACTCTTTACGCTCGGAGTACCGATCAACCAAATAATCCTGGCGATCCCGCAGCAGCAGGGTGAACTTCATCAGTTCTTCCATCACGTCCACGAGTCGGTCGTAGTACGAGGACGGCTTCATACGACCTGCCTCGTCGAACTCGGTAAATGCCTTGGCCACCGAAGATTGGTTTGGGATGGTGAACATCCGCATCCATCGTCCCAGTACACGCAGCTGATTGACCACGTTGAAAGACTGCGAGCCTCCGCAGACCTGCATTACCGCAAGAGTTTTCCCTTGCGTAGGTCGTACAGCTCCCATTGCTAGCGGAACCCAGTCGATTTGCGCCTTGAACACCGCGCTCATCGAGCCGTGCCGCTCAGGGGAACACCACACTTGTCCCTCTGACCACTGCATCAGCTCACGCAGCTCGGCCACTTTAGGGTGGGTGTCGGGAGCATCATCCGGTAGCGGCAGACCTGACGGATCGAAGATCCTGGTTTCGGCGCCAAACTGCTCCAGAAGACGTGCGGCCTCCTGTGTGACCAATCGGCTGAAAGAGCGCTCTCGTGTCGAGCCGTACAGGAGGAGGATTCGAGGTTTGTGTATCGACAGGGACGCCGGGGTCAGTTGCTCCAACGACGGGATATCGATCAGCTCGGCGTGTACGTTCGGCAATGTGTCTTGCATATAAACTCCTACGGCGGCGCCCAGCGGGGCGCTGCCTCGGTTGATCCTCAAAGCGAACCGATGCGGTTCAGTTCGGCTTTGAGCTGGTCAGTACTCATGGTCTTCAGCGGCAGGGCAAGAAATGCATTGACACGCTCGCGGATCTTGGCGAGCGTGGACTCAAACGCGCCTGTAATCTCGGCTTCCGATCCGGTGGCCTCGGACGGGTCGGCCAAGCCCCAGTGCGCCTTCAAGGCTGGCCCTAAGAAGATGGGGCACGCTTCACCCGCTGCCCGATCACAGACGGTGATCACAATGTCTGGAGGCGAGCCTTCAAAAGCCTCCGAAGCCTTGCTGCTCAAGCCCACCGTCGAAATACCTGCCGCCTCCAGCGTCTGTAATGCCCGTTGATTCACCCGGCCGCTGGGAAAACTTCCAGAGCTGACAGCCTCTACTCCTTCAGGCGCCAGGTGGTTGAAGAGTGCCTCGGACAGAATGCTGCGGCAGCTGTTGTGGGTACACATGAACAAGATTTTCATTAGACGATTCCTTGATTCAGAAACTGAGGCGCAATGCCAAGGCGGATAAGGTGGCAATAAGGATCGGTAGGGTCAGCACGATGCCGGTCTTGAAGTAGTAACCCCAACTGATCGTTATGTTCTTCCGTGCCAGCACGTGCAGCCACAACAGGGTGGCCAGGCTTCCGATTGGAGTGATCTTCGGGCCCAGGTCGCAGCCGATGATGTTGGCGTACACCATCGCTTGCTGTACGACGCCATCGACCTCGGCGGCATGAATGGACAAGGCGCCTACCAGAACGGTCGGCATGTTGTTCATGATCGAAGACAGCAATGCTGTTAGCAGCCCAGTGCCCAAGGAAGCGCCCCAGACACCGTACCCCGCGAATACGTTCAGGATCTGCGCGATATGGTCAGTCAGGCCGGCGTTCTTCAGGCCATAGACAACCAGGTACATACCCAAAGAAAAAATCACCACCTGCCATGGCGCCTCTTTGAGCACTTTGCCTGTGTCGATGGCATGTCCACGAGCTGCAAACACGTAGAGAATGAGCGCGCACACCGCCGCAATAGCGCTGATGGGCACACCCAAAGGTTCAATGACAAAGAAGCCGATCAACAGCAGAGCCAACACCCACCAACCGGCTACAAAGGTAGCGCGGTCGCGAATTACCTCGCTCGGTTTCTGGAGTTGGTTGAGATCGTAGGTCTTAGGCATGTCTCTGCGGAAAAACCACATGAGCATGGCCAATGTGGCCGCCACGCTGACGATGTTCACAGGCACCATGACGGACGCGTATTCGCTGAACCCGATGCCGAAGTAGTCAGCAGAGACAATGTTGACGAGGTTGGATACCACCAATGGCAGGCTTGCCGTGTCAGCGATAAACCCGGCGGCCATGACGAAGGCCAAGGTAGCAGCGGGTGAAAACCGCAACGCGAACAGCATCGCAATCACAATCGGGGTAAGGATCAGAGCGGCCCCATCATTGGCGAACAGGGCCGAAACGGCAGCACCCAGCAGAATGATGAAGGCGAAGAGCTTACGCGTGCTACCGGCGCCCCAACGAGCAACATGCAGCGCGGCCCATTCAAAAAAACCTGCCTCATCAAGCAGAAGGCTGATGATGATGACGGCAATGAAAGTCGCCGTGGCATTCCAGACGATATGCCAGACCTCAGGGATGTCCCCGAGACTGACTACCCCGGTCACTAGGGCGAGCACTGCGCCGAAGGTTGCGCTCCAGCCCACACCAAGCCCCTTGGGTTGCCAGATGACCAGCACGATGGTTGCGATGAAAATCAGTACGGCAAGTAGCATTTCAGAAACTCTATTCGGGCGCAGATCAGTTACAGACGGCCTGGTTGATAGGACGGCCATTCATGTCGCACAGACGTTTGGCCTCGGCTTCCAACCATTGCTGGTTCGCGTCCACAACATCTTTCAGGATTGCTGTAACCCACTCGGGCAGCTCGGGATGCAAGCGGTAGTAAACCCATTGGCCCTGGCGACGATCCATCAACAAGCCTGCTGAGCGAAGCAGCGCCAGATGACGAGAGATCTTGGGTTGGCTCTGGTCGAGTGCAGCGGTGAGTTCGCAAACGCACAACTCGCCCTCACTGACGATGAGGAGCGTGATCTTGGTTCGAGTGTCATCGGCCAGACACTTGAACAACGACGTGGGGGTCATAGGCTCTGTCATAGATCCTCCAGATGTTTGGTCTTGACCAATACGAAAAGCTTGATGCGTTCATGGATGTCATGAAGCGTATGGCGAAACGCAGCAGGATCAGCGCTGGTGACGGGGTCTGGGAAATCCCAAGCGATGACTTCGCCAGCCCCCGGCATTGCCTGACACTCCCGTGCAGACTTGTCACATAGCGTGATGACGTAATCGAATTTTTCGTCGCTGAACTCATCGATGGATTTACTGCGCAGTCCAGACGCATCCACCTCGACATTCTCCAAGGCTGCGACCGTCCGGGGATCAACACTGGATGGCTGTGAACCGGCGCTGAACGCTGCGAAGCGTGGGTCGGTATGCCGTAGCAACGCCTCTGCTAACTGGGAGCGTGCAGAGTTCGCTACACAGACAAAAAGCACCTTGATTGGGACGGACATGGCGATCTCACTCATATTCGGAAAATCGAATATACGTAATTTCGAATATTCGGTAAAGCGTATGTGCTCGATATCGCCGCCTTCCTGCCTGCTCGGGCGTTGTAGCGCTCAGACTGCCGGATGACTTTTCACCGGAAGGCGAAAGCTGATCGCGACGCAAACCGCGAGTAAGCAACAAAACATGATCAACAGCAGCACCGGGCCAAACGTGTCGAGCACCAATGCCGCCAAGATAGGGCCACACGCCTGAGCAATCAGTACCGGTCGGGCAAGCAATCCCATTCGCGATCCGTACCCCTGGGCACCAAACAAGGTCAGGGGCAGCGTGCCACGGGTAATCGTTAGGATGCCGTTCCCGGCTCCGTACAGTGCAATGGCGACGAACGCGAGCCATGGCTTTCCGGAACTCAGCAAGCCAAGCCCGAACAGACAGAGCAGAACGCCGATGCGTGCCGACCATGTGGGATGGAGGTTTCTGCCCATTGCGAACTCAGCGATCCGTGCTGCGACCTGGGCGGGGCCGATGACCATGCCTATCGCCAAGGCAACGGCGGTCACAATCCCCAACTGCTTGAGGGCATCCAGAAGATGTACAGAGATTCCCGATACAACCAGCGCGAGGATAGTCAGCATCATGCCGATTAGCAGGAACAGAACTCGTGACTGACTTGGGTTGTGGGTAATGGAAGTAGTGCTTCCAGTCACAACCGCTCGGAACGGTTGTTTAGCGCTGCCAGGAATCATGAGAGCGTGGATAGGCAGTCCGATGAGCAAATGCGCGGCAGCAATGGTTAGGCATGTTCCCCTCCAGCCGAGCCATTCCTCCATTGCCGCAATGGCTGGCCAGCCCAACGTACTGGCGAAACCACCCAGCAGGGTCAACCCAGTGATTGATGTTCGAGCCCCCTCACCGAGAAGCCGACCTAGCGTTGAAAAGGCAGCGTCGTAAAGCCCTGCGGCCATTGCCACGCCGATCAAAGTCCATGCGAAGTAATACGTCGGAAGGTTTTCAGCCACCCCCATGGTAGCTATGCCTACGGATAGAAGCAGGGAGCTACACGCCATTGCCGCCCGGCCACCATGGCGGTCGATGTGCCGCCCCACTGCGGGTGATGTTGCTCCCGCAACCAACATTCCCCAAGACAGTCCGCCAACAACACTGGTGATTGACCAGCCCGCATCCCTCGCTATGGGGGCCGCGAGAACAGCAGGCAAATAATAGGTAGAACCCCATGCAAGAATTTGAGTGAAACCCATGGCCCAAACGAGCCGGGTGCGATGGGTGGCAGGGTGTAACGACTCAGGGAGGCTCACTCGCCACGCTCGATTTTTGGTTGGTAGTAACAACAAGTTAGCGCGAGAGAATTCTTGCCGTCAACCAGCGCGAGATGTGTTGACGGCTCAGCGCCGCCACGCTTACTGTTGCAGCTAACAACAAATTTGTGATGGTTATGTCAAAGCGCAAAAATGAGCAGTTGACCCAGGATGCCGAGGATTTGTACGAAGCGGTAAACCACCTTGTGCGCGTCTACCAGTTCCGAGATCGAGACCGAATCTGCTGCTACGACGTTTCGGTTACCCAATGCTATGCGGTCGAAACCCTGGTCAAGCAGGGCGCGGTTCGGCTCCAAGTGCTGGCTGAAGAGATGTTCTTGGACAAGAGCACGGCGAGCCGGGTAATCGATGCGCTCGAACGCAAGGGATATGTGTCACGCGTTGAAGATGATGAAGACCGTCGCGCTGTGAAAATCCAGGCAACTCAAGCGGGGAAAGAACTTTATGAAAAAATCAGAAGCGATCTGGTAGCAGAAGAGCGAGCGATGATCGAAAACCTGTCAGTTGAAGCCAGACAAGGTGCTGTGAGCCTCCTGAGACAAATCACAAGAGCGACCGAAATCCGATGTGGTCTGGCGAATGAGCCTTGCTCGGATGCTATGCAACGAGACTGAACTCTCTCTTTATTTCGCTAAAATGTTGTCACTACCAACAGAATGGAATCACTCATGCAAATTCGCCAAGCAGAACCTAAAGACGCACCGCTGATAGCTGCCATTTACAATCAGGGGATCGAGGAACGAAGCTCCACGTTTGAGACGGCACCTCGCATTCCGAATGACATGATCGAACGACTCCAAAACGCTGGCCGCTACCCCGTGCTTGTAGTGCTTGATGAGAGCAACGAGGTTGTTGGATGGGCAGGCCTCAGTAGCTACCGGGCTAGGGCCTGCTACGACGGCATTGCTGACTTTTCGATTTACATGAGCAGGGATGCTCGGGGTCGGGGACTTGGGAAGCAACTGCTTGAGGCTTTGCTCAAGGAAGCGGAGGCCCATGGGTTCTGGAAAGTCCTCTCGCGGATTTTCGCGTCAAACCACGCCAGCCTTGCCTTGTGCGAAGCAAGTGGTTTTCGCCAGGTAGGCATCTACGAGAAACACGCCTGTCTGGAAGGTCTGTGGATTGACTGCGTCATTGTCGAAAAGCTCTTTCCTGCCAATCAAACAACCGACGCACTCGCAGCCCCGTCGATAAGGACTGAAGCAGGCGGTTTGAGCGGTTGCTGATGACTTAGGCTGTCTCCCTAAACATCTCATCTACCGCACCACGACCACTCTGGACTTGCTGGTCAATGCGAATGCAAATGACTGGTCAAGTCCAATGCAAATGGGTGGTCAAGTCCGTGCAATTACGCAAAGTGAAGCTCAGTCAGCCGTTTCCCTCTGACTGTCATCTCTTCAAGAGGTGATTGGCCTGATCAGACAGAGACCGGTTTTACGGATACAACATCGAAATACTTGTACTTCAGTTTCTTCGCTGCAGTCTTGGCCTGTTGCTCGGCATCAAAGGAGCTCAGGGTGTTCGCGTCATAAGTGAATACTTCCACTTCACCTTCGAATACTTTGGTGACGCGCAACGTCACACGCAATCTTGGAGAAAGCGATTTTCCAGCGGCCTTTACCTTCTGATGAAAAGGCGCCTCGACCGGGCCTGGGCTTGTCACAGGTGGTGTCGTGGGCATAACCGAGGCAATAGGTTGGGATGCAGCCGAACCGAATAACGCCCGGCGCATTTCTTCCTCGGTGAGGTCGGTACTCATGAAAAACTCAATATTGGTAAGTGATACTTCCTAAGGATTTTAGCAGGCCGAGTCTGCTGTTTAACACTGCAATTACTGGGTCGCGCGTACGTGCCCCCCAAGCGTGCTGATTCCCTGACAGAGCCCCTAGCAGCCTTCTCATCTCCGAACGCTCGGCTCGAGATCACTAAGCAATCGCGCTCAAGCCTTCCAAAATCAGCCGATAAAATGGCGTAGCCTCGCATCAGAGCATCTGGTTCTGCCATCCCTACAATAGCGGCAACTGGATGCAGCCCTGCGCAGTACAAGATCACCCCTCTCAGAGTCCAGCAATGTCCGATCCGCTCAAGTTGCTCAAACCAAGCGTTGATGCCAGCAGGCTTCGTTTCAAAGGCACGCTGAGCGTTGCGCGGGGCGATCTGGTGGTGTGCTGGCAAGGCGGGCTGACTAAGAACCCAACTCCAAACACAGTTCCTCTTACCGACGTGCTATTCAGGACGCTCCACGAAGACGGGAAGCTCGGCGCATACCACATCATCCCCGCTGCGATATCCCACCTGGGGTCCCTTAGACACGGGACCGTCTGGAGGGAAGGCAGACTAGTTGGCCATCTGAAGATGCAAACCCTGCCCGAAACAAAGGTCGATTTTGATCGCGGCGGATGGCGCTGCATCGACGCTAGAGCGGCTGGTTTGCAGGACCAGTATCGACTGGGCATAACCGCAAAGCTGCTCGACAGTAAACTCATCGAGCTGTTCGTCGCCGACGGCAAATCCATCCTAACGCCATGCCTAGAGTTTTTTACGCGCTGCTACGGTCGTAGCTCAGAAACATCCCGGCTTATCGCAACCCACGGTCTCGAAGAGTTAAGACGGCAATACTTCTATGAATTCGATCCGGCGCCGAACGAGCTCATCCTGAAGCTGGAGCGCGGCGTCGCCAATAGAGAAGCTCCGTTTCTGGCTCATGCCATGTATGACGATTACACCAAGGCCCGTTGCAACTCCCTACACCAACGCCTCAAGGCAGGCTTCGTTCCCGGCGAGCCAACATTCCTGTTGGTAAAGCCGTGGTTCCTGGGTCCAGCATCCATTGAGGGTCAGGGCTATTGGATCAATGAACACACCTTTCTCTTGCTGAATATAGACGGGCTTAGTGATCCTCTGGGGCCCCCAATCATCGTTGAACGAGAGCACTTCAGCGGTGATGAAGCGCCTCCTGATGGCCAGTACAACAAAAGGCACCAGCCACCTCAGCCATCCAACGATGAAATCGACCTGACTGACGATGAGGCACCTGACAGCAACACCGCACGTGTCCTCTACACCCCTCCATTCAAACGCTTGGGGATAAAGCGCGAGCTCATCAGAAAAACCCGGGTGACCCCCGGTCGACCAAGCATTCCGGTGGATGGCCACGACCGAAACTCATACGCGCCCGGTGATGGCTATGGTGGTGGCAGAGGGGGCGGTAAAGGTGAGTACGTCTCGTCTGACTGGATGGCGGAGGGAACCCTCGCGCAGCTGTGGCAGACCTGCTTACGACTGGAAGAAAACCATCCTGATCGGATATCGGAAGTGGGTTGGTATACGTTAAAGAAAGGATTTCAAACTGAGGGGATACCGGAGTATCAGTTCTTGTCAGCGGCAGCGACTCAGGACCCGACGTAGCCCAATGCAACGCAGGCATCAAAAAGCAAGCGGGCCCCCAAAGCAGTAATGATTTTTCGAATGACGGTGGAGCATGCGCACATTTACATCATTGAGATGTATCGCCGGCCCCGAAATAAACCGAGCACAGCCGATGGCAAGACCACGGTTACTGAGGACAGCTACAGGGGTCTCATTGTACAGCTGCCCGCCAAGCGTGACGCAGCCAACACCCAACTCAGACTGATCTTCAAAAACATCCTGAGAAACAATTCGCGAATCAGAAAAACCTTCATGTCGGATTGCCCCAACGTGACCTTTGTCCATCATCCTCGAGAACCAGGGCCAGCCCCATTTGCGACTCTATTGCTGACTAAGCTCGAGAAGCTGATTGGATCGGCTTTTTAAGAGACAAGTAGCCGCCTACAACAAACGAGCTTTGGTCGGCAGCGGTATCCAGTAATCCTTCCCTTTCAAACTGACTTGCATACCTTCCTGATCAAGATCCTGAGTCAGGACCAGCTGACTTTTGGCCACCCTCGGAACGCCATGGAAGTACCCCAAGGCCACAGCCGGCCAACGGTCGGAAACGTCGCCGCCTTGTGCGGCCTCACGCATTAGCAATTTGAGCTCGATCTCGAACCGGTCACGCCTGAGCCTGATGGCTTCCCGATTATCCTTGGGGAATTTGATCTCTACAGCGTAAGTAGTGTTCAGGAAGCTCACAAAACCAGACAGCGAAGCCGCCACGCCGGGCGTCTGCGCAAGCAGGGCATTCAATGATTTCGAAGAGGGCAGAACAGTTATGTCTTCGGGACTTGCGCTGACCAGCATAAGGTTGGCCGCGCTGCGCAGTGCCATTCGTACAGACCTCAACGAATTGGGACGCTTATTAGGTTGGGCTTCGAGGTGTTTCCGATAATTCGCAAGAATTTCCCGGCCTGCGTCTGAGGGCATTGAAGCGATTATGGCGTCGATACGCCGCAGCTCAGTGAGATCTGCTTTGAGCTCCTCATCGACCTGCATGCCACATTCCTCCTGCATCCATCGCATTGGCAGCTCAGCACGTCGCATCCAACGCGCTCCAAAGCTTTCGAGCAACTGACCGTAGGACGGGAGCGACCGCCACAGAGCGTTCATTTCCTGAAACGTCTTGAAGTGACGATTGATAAGCAGCGATGCCCTCTGGCTTCCAGTCTTACTGATTAGCCATCGCCCATATGCATTGAATGCCTCGCGGAACACCTCATTGCTCAAGCCATGAGTGTTCATTTCCATACGCCTATAGAAAGTGCGTTGGTGATAGCAGTTCTCGCATTCACGACCGTAACCTGCCGGCATCGCCTGGCTGCAGGTCTTGCATGCAATTTCCCCCGTCTCAGCGCACCGCTTGCACTCCATAACCCCGTCGCGTCCATCAACCAAGACCCGGTGTCGCCTACAAGAAGGGCAGGTGGCCGATGGGTTGGCGCACCTGGGGCAACATTTTAGTTTCTGACCATTGATGATTTTTGCGGACAGTCGCGTCGAGAGCACATCGCAAACCTGACAATGTCGTGGGACCGTAAAGTAATGCGCGCAGGAATTGCAGGCTGGACCGTAAGCAGTCAGCTTTCCTACAGGTCTGCCCGCACGCCGACACCTGACACACGGGGCCGAAGTTATGCATGAATCACAGACCGCCGAGGCATGAAAAGTCGCGAGACGAGCTGACTCTCCGCAGCCCGGACACAGCCGCGCTTTGAACAGTCGCGCATAGCACGTGTTGCAATAGCGCTTGGTCAGATAGACCTTATGCGCAACCTGCATGACCCTATCGCACGAAGCACAATTGCCCTCTCCATGCCCATGACTCTCAACCATCTCGCCAGACCTTCCTTTTCAACCTTGCCCATAGCTTTTCCACTGTGCGCTTCGACGCGGGGGACCGCTCGCCCGGGGATGAGCGTTTTCGGGTGGCCCCCACTGGCAGTCGATCAAGTAGCGACTTCACGCGTACTGTGATTTCTCCCGCAGGCACCATCAAAGACTTACGAGGGATCGAGCTCGCCAGGATGGCCTCTTCTATCTGCCCCTCTCCCGTCTCCATTATCTTCCATGCTGCCGCCAACAGATCCATCCTATCCCGCACTGGAAGCATCTCTAGCGGAAGGCCGGAAATCGGGCGAGCTACTGCACCGATATTGAATATTCGCCTGAAGGCCGAGAACGTCTTTGATCCGCTGGTGGCGGACACTCTCAGAATACCCAGGACGAAGCGAGCCCGATAAAACCAATCATACGGATCGCAGGAAAAAGCCCCCTCTCTCCCCTTTCCGCGTAGCGCATCGTCAGCGGCCCTCTGAAAGGCCAGCGCTCCTGCAGCGAACCCTAGCCCGCCGATTTCGGCGTCCAAGCGTTTCTTGCAGCGATGGCAATGACCGCAGTCCGGCCCCTCTTGCTCCAGCATGTGAGGTTGCAACGAGGCTCCACATGCGGGGCATGAGTCAATTAACGCAGACAGATGCTTCTCACAGCAGGTGTGCCACGCCAGCCTGGAGGATATCCGGTAATACGGGACTCCCTCAGAGAAGCAAAACGGACAGCATTGCAATCCACCAATTGGTCGCCGGTTGCTAAATCCCCTCGTGAGAATCCAAGGCCACACCCCCTTTGTAGTGCCAATACCAGGATTCAAAACGTGCGAGATGGGCTGCAGGGTGCAGAGGCTAATGTGCTCATCCGAAACGCCCGAAAGCCTAGCCAGAGGGCTCATCTGCTGAGTAGACAAGCCCCTATCCAGATCCACCGTCCAGCACCGCCAGCTAGGCCACAGGCTTCCAGTCAGTGACATAGGCGAGCATCCATGCGCGAAAGCGTTGCGGATCAACCAAGAAGAGAGGAGCTCATCTGGTAAAACATTTCGGGCTCTAGGCCAGAGGGCGCCGGCTATATCAAATTCCGGATGCCACGAGTAGGTTTCACCCATGATTTGCTCTGAATGATGTCGGCATCAATTCTCTCCTTCCCAGAACTGATCGCTTCCTTGGCACATTCAACCAGAAGCGTATGCAGGTTTCCCGTGTTTCCTTCGGAGATGCCGTGCAACAAGCCAGTCAGGTGAGGTTGAAAAATGCCTGAAGGCTCGCGTAATGGAAGCACGGACTCGAACCCCTTCAGGAACCGTTGAAAATCGATACCCTTCTCCCAGTTGCGCAGCGGGAAGACCTCGAATCGGCTGGCATGCTGTGCGTCTGTGTGCAGCACACGAACTGCATCCTCAGTGCCGACTCCGATCACAGAGATACCGAGCTCATTACAAAGAAGCTTGATGACATTCATCATTTCCTGCTGCTGTCGGGCCGTACCCGTCAGCATCGAGTGAAGTTCATCAATGATGAGCAACCTGACGTGGCAATCACGCATCTGATGAATGACCTGGTATCGCAGCCTCGCAACGACATCTGTGGCCCGATATGGCGTCCAGAACTTCTCCAAAATGGCGCAATAAAGCGATCGCTCATCTGCCTTCGGAGGCGATTCGACAACGATGACGGGCTTAACAGCCTCCCCATCTGGGTTTACAAAGCCCTTGCCATGCAACGATTCGAAGCGCTTGATGATCGTGGTCTTGCCATTATTTGAGTCCCCGACCACCAGCAAGTTACGCATCCGAGTTTGGGTTGGAAGGGTCATGAGAAGTCGCAGCAAATCGATCAGCTTTTGGGCTACCGGATAGCCTACCCAGCGGTTCTGATACAGAAAATCAATGCGCTCTTGGGCCGACAAGTGCGCGACCGGTTGAAATTCAGGGTGGATATGGTTGTAGTCCGTCATGCGATATCCCCAAAGTCATCCAGGTCGCCATCAATCAGATTGGCAAGGTCGTTGACCGGTGCAGGCGCGATCTTAGGAAGTTGCGGATTGGGCTGAGCCGGAGTCTTACCCTTTGCATGCACACGGTGACGCTGAGCTTGGCGCCTGGTTTTCGCTGTCTGAGCCTCAGACTTAGCCACTAGCTCACGGTTTTCGAGAATATAGCGTTTGATCAAGAGTTCATTGATGTTGGCATGGCCTTCATCAATCGCGCGCTTTTTGGCGGCTCTGAACTCCCAAACACTGGCGGCCGGGAACGACTGGTTAGAAACCGGGACCTTGAAATACTGCTTCAAGACTGGATCAAAAAACCAGATAAAGCTGATGTCGCGCGGGTCGCGCCGGAATACGAACGTGCGCGCCTTGCCAGAAACGTTGTCTATGGCATTGATCCAGGGCCTCAAGGCTTCGGAGTAATAGAATACGTCGATCTGTACCCCGTAATGCTGGACTGTTCTCTCGAATGCAGGCAGAAAGTCTCTTTGCAAAGTGAAGGGGTCGGTAGGCCTTTGTGGAACGCCCACCAATGGATCCTGATCCGCATTACCAAAAATCCCGATGTGCCATTTTCTGCTGGGACTCATGTAAATCTTGGAGTGGTAGGACTCGTTGTAGATCAGGATTTCTCTGATCAACCAAGTCTCAAACTCATCAAAGGTTAGAGCTGCATGCTTCTCAGAGTCATAGCCGTCTCGGTCTTCCTTTTTACTGTACGTTCTGCCCGGCATGTCTTTGAGAGTCTGCGCAAACGTCCCCATCAAGCGCTCAATGTGCGCGCCATAGCGAGGTCGTTTAACTGGTCGAAACCGGTTTTCGATGCCGTAGTTGGAGCAAGACTTGACGACATCCTCTGATTGGAAATCGGCACCGTTATCCGCATGCAGAATTTTTGGTTTGCCCCAAACCGGCCACTCTCCATTGACACCATGGGCAGTCAACCACTCCTCCTTCGGCAGTATGGAGTGGGCCACACACATTGCTACCGAGATGCCAGCGGGAGCATCCAGCGCAAGGTAGTAACCGGTGATCATCCGGGAGTAGACATCGATTGCGAACGTGATCCACACCCTGCCAATTGACCTCCGATGAACATCGTCAACCAGCAAAATGTCCATGGGTGTGTGGTCGATCTGAACGAGTGCGAGCGGATAGTCCGCACCTGGGAATGAGCCCGGGGTGGGGTTGTATTTATTCCGGGCCTTTTCAGCAAACCCACGTCCGCGCAGGTAATCTTTATCAGGGATGCCCTTAAGCCTTGCCCTGATAGCGGTATTGCCGGGAGGCGTGATGTTCTGAGCCTCGCAGGCTTCCTTAATTCTCTCGATGGTTTTCGGCACAGTCGGTCGGTGTCGTTGCAGATAATAATTCAGGATCACTTCCTCAACGATCTGACCAGCAGCGTCTGAAATTCTTGAATTCCCTTCCTTCCAACCTCGCTTACGTGGAATCAGCGCCAGCAGCTCTCCCCACTGCTTGTATCGGTCCAGCCAACGGTAAACAGTGGCAGTATCGACTCCAAACTCAACACCCCTGGCCTTAACCTCAGCCCGCCCAACCACCACGCTGCCAAGCAGCGGCTCAATGATCTGGTAACGCCTTTTGGCTTCAGCCCAATCTTCGCTTCCAATCACCGCCATGTCGTAATTCGCGTAGAGACCTTCGACTCTCTCTCGCTTAACTGCCTTCAAAGCGCCAATAGGCAACGCGGCAGCCCGACCCGACTCAAGATCAATCCCCACCACAGTCCGGAAATCCAAGACCTGCGAGATACGGTAGGCAGAGTCGCCGTGAGCAACCACCGCGCCCACCTCGATCGGCACATCGAGCCGATTCGGTTCGTAGGGCGTCGTGACGTCCTTAGTATCGTCACCCATCACTAGGCCACCCACACTTCAAGAAAGTCATTGAGGGGCAGACGGATGTCGCAAACCAGCCGCCGAGTAGCAATGAGATGCCAGAGATGACTGATCCCCTGGCCTCGGTAATGAGCACACGAGTGTTTGGCCAGCAGATAGTGAACCGGAGCGACGCCCATCTCTCGAACAGTGTTGATGATCCAGTCGCTTTCCTCGACCGCAAACGTCATGCGCTCATATCGCTCCAGAAAACTAATGTTCTGCCACGCGGTGTCGCGAATTCTGGACTCGTCGTGGATGTGAAAGGACCAACCCTGATCCTTCGCATAGCGCCAAGCAGCCTTCCACTTGGGTAACCAGTTTTGCCAATGCTGCCGCCATTCGGCTTCAGGTTTAACCTCAACGAGCATGGGCTTGGGATAGTCATCGGGATGTCGGTCTCCGAGGCGGTAATAAACCAAGAAGTCAGGCGTATAGCTGTATTGCCTGCCCTTGGTCACAAACGGAAGGCTCACTGGCTGAGGGATGATCGCCAGCACGTCTTTCGAAAACTCCGTACGCAAAAGGAAATCTCGTTCAAGCAGAGATTCATACCGAATGCCGCCTTCATCACGGAATGGGAAAACGCCCGACACACTGCGTCTGGTGGGTTTGATGGAGCGCACGGGGCTCGGTTTAGTTTTGTCGCAGCTATTTCCAACCATTTGTAGGTCCGTCGCAGCTATTTAGGTATGGCGTCGCAGCAATTTCTGAACGCCCTCAAGGCGGGTCTGGGCCCCAGATACTACACGTCGCAGCAATTTAAGTATCCTACAGGGGCAGCCGCCCGCAACCCGGTGAAATCACCCTCGCCCATCACGGCGTGCTGTTTCTGGACGAGCTTCCCGAATTCGATCGGCGTGTGCTGGAGGTTTTGCGAGAGCCGCTGGAATCCGGCCACATCGTCATTTCACGCGCCCGGGATCGCGTTCGTTTCCCGGCCAGGTTCCAACTGGTGGCGGCGATGAACCCGTGCCCCTGCGGTTATCACGGAGAACCCACCGGGCGTTGTCGCTGCTCGACCGATCAGATTCAGCGCTACCGCAACAAACTCTCCGGCCCGCTGCTGGATCGAATCGACCTGCACCTGACGGTCGCGCGCGAAACCACGTCTCTGGCCGCCACTGCGCAAGGCGGCGAAAGCAGCGCCAGTGCCGCGCAGCGGGTGTCCGATGCTCGCGAGCGCCAGAACAAGCGTCAGGGTTGTGCCAATGCGTTTCTCGACTTACCTGCGCTGAGACAGCATTGCGCGCTGCTCGCCGAAGACGAGGCCTGGCTTGAAACCGCCTGTGAACGCTTGAATTTGTCTTTGCGTGCAGCACACCGCTTGCTGAAAGTCGCACGAACGCTTGCGGATCTGGAGAACGTCGATGCAATCGCCAGGAGCCATATCGCAGAGGCGTTGCAGTATCGGCCGTCTACAAGCTGAAAGACTCATTGCCTGTATCTCAAATGAGATACATAGTGAGTCTTTCGAAGGAGATAACGATGCCCACTCAAACCTCGATGTTGCACGTCCGTATTGATGACGAACTCAAAACCCAAGCCGCAGAAACGCTGGCGAAATTCGGCCTGACGGTTTCTGACGCAGTACGAATACTGCTCACCCGAGTTGCGAAAGAAGGCGCCCTGCCGGCCGGGTTTACCAGTGACGCTGCGGCCTACGACAAATGGTTCAGGGCAAAAGTACGCGAAGCCATGGAAGACACAGGCCCGAAGACCTCACATGAGGACGTCATGGACGAAGCAGCGACATTACTCAGAAGGAAGCGTGGTGCTGACAGTTGAATGGAGCAAGTACGCCAAAGCCGATTTACTGGCAATTCTCGACTACATCTCAGATGACGACCCTGCTGCGGCTTGGCGGCTTAAAGAGGAAATAGATTCGCGAATCGAGCACCTGCCCACTCACCCTCGCCTTTACAAGGCCGGGAGAGAGACAGGGACGAGAGAAATGGTGGTAGCGCCGAACTATCTGGTGATCTATGCAGAAACGTCACAAGCCATCACCGTACTTCGTGTCTTGCACGCGGCTCAACGGTGGCCGTGACCACCCGATACCCAAACGCCCGACCAGCCTGCATCCACCGGCCAGCCGTCTAAGCAAAGGGCGGTCAATAACTCACCGAAACCGATCCACTTCCTTGCGCAGATCCGCTGCCAGCGCGTTCAGCTCTTGAGCCGTGACTGCCAGATTCGACACCACTTCACGCTGTTCGCTGTTCGCCAGTGCAATGCTTTGCAGGTTGGCACTGAGCATGGTCGCGGTGCTGCTTTGCTCTTGGGTCGCGGTGGTGATGGACGCGAACTGCTCGCCCGCGGAACGGCTTTGTTCGTCGATCTGCGCCAGCGCTGCGGCCACCTTGGCGTTGCGCGTCAAACCTTCCTGCATCAGCGCGTTGCCTTGTTCCATCGTGTTGATCGCGTTACTGGTTTCCTGCTGGATGCTGGTGATCATGCCGGAGATTTCGTCGGTGGCCTGACGGGTGCGCGAGGCGAGATTGCGAACCTCATCGGCGACCACGGCAAAACCACGACCTTGCTCGCCCGCGCGCGCAGCCTCAATGGCGGCGTTGAGGGCCAACAGATTGGTTTGCTCGGCAATGGAGGTGATCACGCTGACGATGCCGCCGATCTCCTGCGAGCGCTGGCCAAGGGTGTCGATCACGGCAGCCGTGCTGCCCAGCGAACCTGCAATTTGCTCCAGCGAGGCCGAGGCTTCTTCCATGGACGCGCGACCGATACGCGTTTGCTGGGCATTGCCCTGCGCCATACGTTCGGTGCTGCCCATGTTGTCGGCGATGGTCAGTGCTGTTGCGCTGAACTCTTCGACTGCCCCGGCCATGCTGGTGATTTCGCCCGACTGTTGCTCCATGCCCTCGTAAGCGCCACCGGACAGGCCGGACAACGCATGCGCCCGGCCGCTGACCTCCTGCGCGGCGGTGCGAATGTGCGACACCATGGTTTCCAGCGCTTGCCCCATCTTGTTGAAGCTGGCCGCCAACTGGCCGATCTCGTCGTGCCGGGTGACATTCAGGCGGGCGCTCAGATCGCCGGCACCCAATGCCTCAGCTTGAGTCACCAGATCCGACAGCGGTTGAAGCTTGCTGCGCAGCAGCCAGATCGCTGCACTGACGGCGATCAACATCGCCAGCAGGCTGCCGATCGCCAATTGCGTACCCACGCTCCAGGTCACGGCGCTGATTTCGTCCTTGGGCATGATCGCCAGAATCGACCACGGGCCGCCTGAAAATGGCTCCGCGACGGTGTAGAAATCGTTGCCCGCGTCCTGCCAGAAGCGACCTTTGCCGGGTTCTTTAACGAAGCCGGTCAAGGTTTTGCTCGCCTGATCCAGATCCTTCACGCCCGCAGGCGGGACAAGCCATTTGTTCTGCTCGTCAAGGAGCGCCAGCGAACCGGTCTTGCCGATCCGGAAACTCTTGAGGTTATCGAACTGAGCCTTTTGCGCGTCGGTGTAATCGAATCCCACGAACAACACTGCGATGACCTTGCCACCGGCGTCACGGACCGGACTGTATTGGGTCATGTACAAACGATCGAACAGCAAGGCGCGACCGACATACTCCTGCCCGGCCAGCAGTCGCTCGTAGGCGGGATGCTTGTGGTCCAGCGTCGTGCCGATGGCGCGCGAACCATCCTGCTTGCTCAGCGATGTGCTGATCCGGATGAAGTCGTCGCCACTGCGCACGAACACGGTCGCCACGCCTGCGGTCATCTTCTTGAAATCATCCACTTCGGCGAAGTCATTGTTCAGGGCGTTGCCATTGAGGAGCAACGTCGGGGTCTGCACGCCCGCGACAGCGATCTGCTGATCCGCTTGCAGCGTGAGGCCATTGAAGCGCTTCTCAAACAGCCCACTCAAACGTTGAGTGCTGTCGCGCAAGGTGCTGTGGAAGGTGTTCAACTGGTCAGCCAGCAAGCGCGCTTCGCTGCCCATATGTTCCTCACGGATGGCCAGGTTCGCCGAATCCAGAGAACGAAGGGCGAACAGGGTACTGCCGCTGATGACAACGGCCAGGATGACGGCCAGGGCAATACCGAGTTGCGAGGCAATACGGGCACGGGGCTGAGACATGAAGACTCCTTGCCGAACGACTGGATCGTCCTGATCTCAGGAAAACCATTCGGACATTATCTAATAGAGGACATCGATGAACCGATTGGAACAAACCGGTATGCAATTACACATTCGGCTGACATGAAGAATACTTGAGTCCTACACCCGGTCTTAGGACGAAGGGCCTGGTTACAAGTTGTTTCAATTTTTCAGCGGTGGGGCTTTACCAGGCCTAAACGCCACCACCCGCGAAAAGCGGGTGCGGCAAGCACGTCACTCCAGGATGGTCACTTCGGGCAACTCCATCGCCTGCACTTCGCCCTGTAGAAAGTCGCTGAGCCGGCGCAAGCGCTCGCCGCCCGGCCGGGTTTTCGGCCAGACAAGGTAATAGTTCTCGCCACTGACCACCGCCGTACGCCAGGGCAGGCTCAGTCGCCCTTGAATCACGTCCTCGGCCACCATCAGCAGATCACCCATGGACACCCCGTAGCCGCGCGCCGCCGCGATCATCCCCAGTTCCAGCGTGTCAAACACTTGCCCGCCCTTGAGCGAGACCTGATCCGACAATCCCATGCGCTCTAGCCAGCTCCGCCAGTCGCGCCGGTCCGGGGTGGGATGCAGCAGCTCCGCGCTGGCCAGTCGCTCGACATCCCAAGGCGAATCATCGAGCAGGCTGGGCGATCCGACGGGAATCAACAGCTCGGGGAACAGGTAGGTCGCTTCCCAGTCCGGCGGGAAATGACCGCGGCTCAACAACACCGCGCAGTCGAACGGTTCCTGGGTGAAGTCGACATTGTCGATGTCCATCCAGGCGCTGGTCAGTTGCACCTCATTGCCGACCTGCAAATGACGAAAGCGACTGAGCCGCGCCAACAACCAGCGCATGGTCAGCGTGGACGGTGCCTTCATGCGCAGAATCCCTTCTTCGGCCATCAACGCGCTGCAGGCCCGCTCCAGTGCAGAGAAACCTTCGCGCACGCCCGGCAACAGTTCACGCGCGGCCTCCGTCAACTGTAGGTTGCGACCGTTTCGGCGAAACAGACGACAGGCGAAGTGCTCCTCAAGCGTTCGGATGTGCCGACTCACCGCGCTTTGGGTGATCGAAAGCTCCTCAGCGGCGCGGGTGAAAGAGGCATGCCGCGCAGCAGCTTCAAATGCGCGCAGCGCATACAGGGGCGGGAGACTACGAGGCATTGGACACGTTCCTCTGTACGTGAAGGCGACTCATGGCACTGTACCGGAAATGAGCCAGGATGAGTTTTACTCATGCCAATGATCGGATTTATCCCTTTGTGCATTGGTGCACGAATCACCACAATGAAGCGCTCATCAATGCCTCCACCTCCGAGCGCTCGCCTATGCAACAGCACGCCTTCAAAGAACTGTGGATCATCCTGCGCCTGGCCGGGCCGCTGATCGCATCCCAGATGGCGCACATGCTGATGGTCTTCACCGACACCGTGATGATGGGCAAACTCGGTCCCGAGTCCCTGGCCGGTGGCGGGTTGGGTGCTGCCAGTTACAACTTCGTGTCGTTTTTCTGCGTCGGCGTCATGGCGGCGGTTGGCACGTTGGTCGCCATTCGAAAAGGGGCAAACGACGACGCCGGCGCAACGCGTCTGACCCAAGCCGGGCTTTGGCTGGCGTGGGGCATGGCGCTGATCGCAGCCCTTATTCTGTGGAACCTTGAGCCGATCCTGCTGAATTTCGGCCAGGACGAAGCCAACGTGCACATGGCCAGCCAGTTTCTGATCACCCTGCCGCTCGCCCTGCCCGGCCTGCTGAGCTTCATGGCGCTGCGCGGGTTCACCAGCGCACTGGGCCGTGCAACGCCGGTGATGGTCATCAGCCTGGTCGGCGTCGTGATGAATTTCGGGCTCAACTACGCGTTCATTCACGGCCTGTACGGTCTGCCGCACTGGGGCCTGCTGGGAATCGGACTGGTGACCGCCGTCGTGACCAACACAATGGCGCTGGCCCTGTGGCTGCACATTCGCTATCACAAGGCGTACGCGGCGTATCCGATTCACAAAGACCTGATGAACCTGTCGCGCAGTTGCCTCAAAGAGCTATGGCGTCTGGGTCTGCCCATCGGCGGGACGTACGCCGTGGAAGTCGGTCTGTTCACCTTCGCGGCGTTCTGCATGGGCGCAATGGGCAGCACGGAAATGGCGGCGCACCAGATCGCGCTGCAATCGGTGTCTATGGCTTTCATGATCCCGGTGGGCATTTCCTACGCGGTGACGATGCGTATCGGCTTGCATTACGGGGCGGGCAACGTGTTGCTGGCCCGCACGGCGGGACGGATGGGCATCGGCTTCGGCGGCCTGCTGATGTTGTTGTTCGGCATCCTGTTCTGGGTCGCGCCGCACGCGGTCATCGGCCTGTTCGTGGACGTCAACGATCCGAAATACCAGGGCGTGGTGGAATTGGCGGTGAAGCTGCTGGCGATTGCCGCCTGGTTTGAAATTCTCGACGGCACGCAGACCATTGCGATGGGGGCGATTCGAGGGTTCAAGGACGCCAAGACCACCTTCCTGATCGGTCTGGCGAGCTATTGGGTCGTGGGGGCACCGTTGGCCTGGGGCTTCGGCTTTCTGGCTCATCAAGGCGCGGTGGGCGTGTGGTGGGGCCTGGCGCTGGGCCTGCTGTGCTCGGCGGTTGCCCTCACCTACGCTTTCGAGCGCAAGACCACGAAGCTGCTGCGCAAAGAGGCGACAGGCGTTGTGGTGATGGGTTGATACAGAGCAATGGTAGGAGCGAGGCTTGTCCCGCGATCTGCCGGGAACCGGCAGCAAACCCGGCTGATGCGCTATCCCTGACACACCGAGGCGGATGACATGACTGCCGCTTCGCGCCAGATCGCGGGACAAGCCGCGCTCCTACATGAAACGCGCGGAATCAAACGCCCTGCGTCAACCGCCCTTTGCCTTCATCGAACATCAGATAATCCAGCAGCTCCGGCAACGCCAACGGATGGCTGATCAGATAGCCCTGCGCTTGATCGCAATTGAAGCTGCGCAGCAACGCCAGTTGTTCCGGGGTTTCAACGCCCTCGGCGACGACTTCCAGGCTCAGGTTGTGCGCCAGGTTGATCATGGCGTGAACCAGCTTGCGGTTCTCTTCGCGCTGTTCCATCTCGCCGACAAAGCTCTTGTCGATCTTCAGCAAGGTGATTGGCAGGCTGTTCAGGTGCACGAACGACGAGAACCCGGTACCGAAGTCATCCAATGAAAACCGCACGCCCAGTCGGCCCAGCGCGTCCATGGTCTGTTTGACCAAATCACTGCGCCGCATGACGGCAGTTTCGGTGAGTTCGAATTCCAGCCACTGCGCGTCCACGCCGCGATCCTCGATCAAACGGCTCAGGGTCGTCAGCAACTGATTGTCCTGAAACTGCCGGAACGACAAATTGATCGCCATGTGCAGCGGCGGCAGGCCTTTCTCGCGCAGCGTCTGCATGTCACGTAACGCCCGGGAAATCACCCAGTATCCCAGCGGCACAATCAGTCCGCTTTGCTCGGCCAGCGGCACGAACTCGCTGGGCGGCAGTAACCCACGTTCGGCATGACGCCAACGCACCAGCGCCTCCAGCCCCAGGATCTTTCCGCTGTTCAGGCACAGTCGCGGCTGGTAATGCAGTTCCAGCTCGTCGCGACGCAGCGCCCGGCGTAGTTCGCTTTCCAGGTCCGCGAGGCTACGGGCATTGCGGTTGATGCGTTCGTTGAAAACATGAAAGGTGCAGCCCTGCGTGCTTTTTGCCTGCTGCATGGCAATGTGGGCATGCCACATCAAGGGATCGGCGCCCGCGTCGGCACGGGCGTGAGCAATGCCCAGGCTGCAACCGATCAGTAGGCTTTCGCCGTCGACCCAATACGGCTCGGACAAGGCCTCGGTGATGCGTTCGGCCATCCATTCCGCCCGCTCCGGCGCGCGGCGCGTGTCGATCAGCAGGGCGAACTCGTCGCTGCCCAAGCGTGCAAGTTGATCGCACGCCTCAAGCTGACTTTTCAACCGCGCGACAACCTGAAGGATCAGCCGATCACCCGCTTGATGGCCAAGTGCATCGTTGGCACGGCGAAAGTTATCCAGATCCAGATGCCCCAGCGCCAACCCGCGTCCGTCGAATTCGACCAGGCGAGCCGCCAGCAAGGTCTGAAAACCCTGGCGGTTGGCAATGCCGGTCAGCGGATCCTGTTCGGCCAGGCGTTGCAGGGTGTTTTCCAGCAGACCGCGCTCGCGCACGTGACGCAGGCAACGGCGCACGCTTTGAGGGGTGAGGCATTCGCGCACCAGCCAGTCAGCGACGCCCACCGGCTCCACGTCAGGCTCGGCGTCGAACAGCAGCACCGTTGGCCAGCTGCACTGCCCCGCCGTCGGTTGCAGCGCGGGCGTGGTGAAGAGAATGAACGCGTGCGAGGGATCGGCGGCATCGCCAATAGCGTCCCAGCTCGACGCACAGTCGAGAAACACGGCATCCCCGAGGGGCGCCAGGCACTCGCGTAATAACGCTGACCATTCCGGCGAATCCGCCAGAAGCAGCAAACGCAAGGGTTCGACAGGCGTAGCCAAGCTAGTTCCCCAACCAATCCAAAGACATTGATGCCCACTCAAATGAGGGCCATCAAACGCGACACTCATCCGCGTGATGCGCAAATGTAACAAAACGGGGAAATATAGATAGCGTGGCGCATCACAGTGTCGGACGGTCGCTCCACAATCCGTCGACCCTGTTAAAATGCCCGCCCATTTTTCAAACGATCCCTCTATTTCCTCATGTCCCGACTCAATCCCCGGCAACAAGAAGCCGTGAACTACGTCGGCGGCCCTCTTTTGGTGCTCGCCGGTGCTGGCTCCGGCAAGACCAGCGTGATCACACGCAAGATTGCCCACCTTATTCAGAACTGCGGCATTCGCGCGCAGTACATCGTCGCCATGACCTTTACCAACAAGGCGGCGCGGGAGATGAAGGAGCGGGTCGGTACCCTGCTGCGCAGCGGCGAAGGGCGCGGCCTGACGGTCTCGACGTTCCACAATCTGGGGCTGAACATCATTCGCAAGGAGCATGTACGGCTGGGCTACAAACCCGGTTTCTCGATTTTCGACGAGACCGACGTCAAGGCCCTGATGACCGACATCATGCAGAAGGAATACTCGGGCGACGACGGCGTCGACGAGATCAAGAACATGATTGGCGCCTGGAAGAACGACCTGATTCTGCCGGCTCAGGCCCTGGAAAACGCCCGAAACCCGAAGGAACAGACCGCCGCCATCGTCTACACCCACTACCAGCGCACGCTCAAGGCGTATAACGCGGTGGACTTCGACGACTTGATCCTGCTGCCGGTGAAGCTGTTCGAAGAGCACGCCGACATTCTGGAAAAGTGGCAGCACAAGGTCCGCTACCTGCTGGTGGACGAATACCAGGACACCAACGCCAGCCAGTACCTGCTGGTGAAAATGCTCATCGGCACGCGTTGCCAGTTCACCGTGGTAGGCGACGACGACCAGTCGATCTACGCCTGGCGTGGTGCGCGGCCAGAAAACCTGATGCTGCTCAAGGATGACTACCCTTCGCTGAAAGTGGTGATGCTGGAGCAGAACTACCGTTCCACCAGCCGTATCCTGCGCTGCGCCAACGTGCTGATCGCCAACAACCCGCACGCGTTCGAGAAGCAGTTGTGGAGCGAGATGGGCCACGGCGATGAGGTCCGGGTGATTCGCTGCAAGAACGAGGACGCCGAAGCCGAGCGCGTGGCCGTGGAGATCCTCAGCCTGCACCTGCGTACCGACCGGCCGTACAGCGACTTCGCGATCCTGTATCGCGGTAACTATCAGGCCAAGCTGATCGAGCTGAAGCTTCAGCACCACCAGATTCCTTATCGGTTGTCCGGCGGGAACAGTTTCTTCGGCCGCCAGGAAGTGAAAGACCTGATGGCCTACTTCCGCCTGCTGGTGAACCCGGATGACGACAACGCCTTTCTGCGGGTGATCAACGTGCCGCGCCGGGAGATCGGCTCGACTACGCTGGAAAAACTCGGCAATTACGCCACCGAACGCAAGGTGTCGATGTACGCGGCCACCGACGAAATCGGCTTGGGCGAGCATCTGGACAGTCGGTTCACCGACCGCCTCAAGCGCTTCAAGCACTGGATGGACGGCGTGCGTCAGCAGTGCGCGACACAGGACCCGATCGCGGCCCTGCGCAGCATGGTCATGGACATCGATTACGAGAACTGGATTCGTCAGAACAGTTCCAGCGACAAAGCCGCCGATTACCGCATGGGCAACGTGTGGTTCCTGATCGAAGCGCTGAAAAATACGCTGGAGAAGGACGAAGAAGGCGGCATGACCATCGAGGAGGCGATCGGCAAACTGGTGCTGCGTGACATGCTTGAACGTCAGCAGGAAGAAGAAGACGGCGCTGAGGGTGTGCAGATGATGACCCTGCACGCCTCCAAGGGCCTGGAGTTTCCTTACGTGTTCATCATGGGCATGGAAGAGGAAATCCTCCCGCACCGTTCGAGTATCGAGGCCGACACCATTGAGGAAGAACGCCGTCTGGCCTACGTGGGCATCACCCGCGCCCGTCAGACGCTGGCGTTCACGTTTGCGGCCAAGCGTAAGCAATACGGCGAGATCATCGACTGCCTGCCCAGCCGTTTTCTCGATGAGCTGCCGCCGGACGATCTGGCCTGGGAAGGCAACGACGACACCCCCACCGAAGTGAAGGCCGTTCGCGGCAATACGGCATTGGCGGACATTCGCGCCATGCTGAAAAGATAAACATCAATTTCGCGCGTTTTGCGCCCTGAGGAACACCGACGTGGAAGCACTGCACAAGAAAATTCGCGAGGAAGGCATCGTACTTTCCGACCAGGTATTGAAGGTCGACGCGTTTCTGAACCATCAGATCGACCCGGTCCTGATGCAGCAGATCGGTGACGAGTTCGCCACGTTGTTCGCCAACTCGGGGATCACCAAGATCGTCACCATCGAGGCCTCGGGCATCGCGCCTGCGGTGATGACCGGCCTGAAACTGGGCATCCCGGTGATCTTCGCCCGCAAGCATCAGTCGCTGACCCTGACTGAAAACCTGTTCTCGGCCTCGGTGTATTCCTTCACCAAGCAGACCGAAAGCACCATCGCCATCAGTACGCGGCACCTGACCAGCAGCGACCGCGTGCTGATCATCGATGACTTCCTGGCCAACGGTAAGGCGTCCCAGGCGCTGATTTCGATCATCAAGCAGGCCGGCGCGACCGTGGCCGGGCTGGGTATTGTGATCGAGAAGTCGTTCCAAGGCGGCCGTGCAGAGCTGGACACGCAGGGTTATCGCGTCGAATCGCTGGCCCGCGTCAAGTCGCTGAATGGCGGCGTGGTGACGTTCGTGGACTGATCCAGTCCGAAGCAGGAGCGCGGGCCAGACAAGCGCGCTCCTACATCGACTCGCGTTGAGTCAGCTATTGATTCCCAACGCTTTCAGCCGCCGATACAACGTGCGCTCGCTCAACCCCAGATGCTTCGCCAATTCACTGCGCGAGCCGTCGAAGGCTTGCAGCGCATGGGCCAGCGACTCCAGGTCATTGCGCCCCGCAGAGCGAATGGCCAAGGGCGAAGATTGCTGGGTACGCACTTCCGGGGGCAAGTCCTGCGCGCGAATCACGCCGTCGTCCGTGAACAGCCGCGCCCGCTCCATGATGTTGCGCAGTTCGCGAATGTTGCCGGGGAATGGGTACAAACGCAGCAGCTTCATCGCGTCGTCATCGACCCTCGGCGCAGCGCCCGGCGCCAGCCGACGTAACAGGCTTTCGATCAGCAGCGGCAAGTCTTCACTGCGCTCTCGCAAGGAAGGCAGACGAATCGGGAACGCGCTGATGCGATAGAACAGGTCCTGACGGAAACTCCCCGCTGCGACCATTTCCTTGAGCGGCTTGTGCGTGGCCGCGACCAGACGGAAATCCGAATGAACCGTGCGCAGGCTGCCGACGGGACGAAAGCTCCCTGACTCGATCAGGCGCAGCAGTTTCACCTGCATCGCCAAGGGCACTTCCCCGATTTCGTCGAGAAACAACGTCCCGCCATGGGCGCTTTCCGCCAGGCCGATCTTGCGCTGCAGAGCGCCGGTGAACGCGCCTTTTTCGTAGCCGAACAGTTCGCTTTCCAGCAACGTCTCGGTCAATCCTGTGCAATCGACCACCACCAGCGGCCCACTGGCTCTGGGGCTGGCGGCGTGCAGCGCGCGAGCGAACAGCTCCTTGCCGGTCCCGGACTCGCCTTGCAATAGCACGGGAATCTGCGACGGCGCGGCGCGCTGCAGCGCTGTCAGCGCTTCGTTGAAAGCAGCCGAACGCCCGACCAAGCCGCTTTGTTGCGGTTGAACGGACGCCACGGCCACGCTGTTCAGCCGCTCGACATACGCGAACACCTCGCCCCGGGCATCCAGAATCGGACGCAGCTCCACGTCCACATGCTCAGGACCACGGGGCGTGTGATGAATGTGCAGTACGCGTTCCGGCACCTTGGTTTCCGACGCTTTGCGCATTGGGCAATGCTCCCCGGCCTGATCGCAGGGCACGGCGAACTGATGGGACACGCGATAGCACTTGGCGCCCACATGGGGCCGCCCCTCCACACCAAATTGCCGTTGGTAAGCCGTGTTGGCGGCGACTATGTTGTAGTCAATGTCCAACACGATGGTGGGATGGGTGTCGTGCTCAAGATAGGACACCAGCGCCTGCATCTGCGGGCTGGAAAGAGCATTTGAAGCGTTTGCCATGTGGATCTCCTGCGCGTAGCGCAAGGGTACTCCTTTGCCCCAGCCACTGCCATCAACTGCCACTTGCTGCCAATTGACTGCCAGTTATGGCAGAGAACGCGTTTGCGTCTCGCTGCCCCGACAGCACAATCCCTTATAAACAGGCCTCGGTATCCAGATCAGACCCTGAAAATACGCTGGCATGGATATTGATCTCTCCAGCCAGCGACTGCCAACCGGTCTGGCATCAGGCATCTTCTGGAGAGAACCCATGAACATCGGCGAAACATTGTGCGTGGAGGCGTTTTTCGATCCGCAGACCTGGACCATCAGTTATCTGGTCATCGACCGCTCAACCCTCAAGGCCGCGTTGATCGACAGCGTGCTGGACTACGACCCCAAATCGGGAAGGACACACACCGAGTCGGCGGACAAGCTGATCGCCAGGGTTCGCGAACTGGGCGTCTCGGTCGAGTGGATTCTGGAAACCCACGTGCATGCCGACCATGTCTCGGCCGCTGCATACTTGAAAGAGCAACTCGGCGGTGCTGTCGCCATTGGCAGCCACATCACCCGCGTGCAGAAGGTTTTCGGCACACTGTTCAACGCCAAAGGGGAGTTCGCGCGCGATGGCAGCCAGTTCGACCGGTTGCTGGAAGATGACGCGCACTTTCAGATCGGTTCCTTGCAGGCCCGCGCAATGCATACACCCGGCCATACGCCCGCCTGCATGACCTACCTCATCGAAGCCTATGGCCAGACAGTGGGTTTTGTCGGCGACACGCTGTTCATGCCCGATTACGGCACGGCGCGCTGCGACTTCCCAGGCGCCGATGCGCGCACGCTGTATCGCTCGATTGGCCGGATTCTCAGCCTGCCGCCGCAAACACGTCTTTTCATGTGCCACGACTACCTGCCCAACGGCCGTGAGCTGATGTACATGACTACCGTGGCCGAACAGCGTGCCCACAACATCCACATTCGCGAAGGCATCGACGAAGACGCATTCGTCGAGATGCGCGAAAAGCGCGATGCGACGCTGGACATGCCCGTGCTGATCCTTCCTTCGGTGCAGATCAACATGCGCGGCGGCCACCTTCCGGAGCCGGAAGACAACGGTGTGCGGTATCTGAAGATCCCGATCAACGCCCTGTGACGCAAGCCGCCGGCGCCGATTGCGGTCGGTGCCCGACTTCAGATTTTTTTGGAAACAACTCCATGCCTGGCAACAAGACTCATCATCAAATCCTGATCATCGGCGCAGGCGCTGCGGGCATCGCCACCGCTTCCAGCCTGCTGGCGCGCGATGCGTCGCTGGACGTCGCGCTGATCGACCCCGCCGATACGCATTACTACCAGCCTGGCTGGACCATGGTCGGCGCGGGCATCTTCCAGCCCGAATCCACGGCCCGCAGCATGGCGACGGTAGTCCCCGCCAAAGCACGCTGGATCAAGGCGGCGGTCGAGCGCTTCGATCCCACCCACAATCAAGTCGTACTCAACGACGGCCGGGGCGTCGGCTACGAGCAACTGGTGGTGTGCCCGGGCCTGAAACTGGACTGGGACGCCATCGACGGCCTTCGCGAAACCCTGGGCCGCCATGGCGTGACATCCAACTATCGCTACGATCTGGCGCCCTACACATGGCAACTGGCTCAGCAACTCAAACAGGGCCGCGCATTGTTCACGCAGCCGCCGATGCCCATCAAATGCGCCGGTGCGCCGCAAAAGGCCATGTACCTGTCCTGTGATCATTGGCTCAAAACCGATCGCCTTGCCCACATCAACACGGAGTTTCACAACGCGGGCGGCGTACTGTTCGGGGTTGCCGAGTACGTGCCTGCGTTGATGGAGTACGTGCGTAAGTACAGCATCGACCTGACGTTCGGTTCGAAACTGGTCGCGGTCGATGGTCCACGGCAACTCGCCACGTTCGTTCGAACGCTGGCCGATGGTTCCAGCGAAACCGTCGAGCAGGCCTTCGACATGCTTCACGTGGTGCCGCCGCAGATTGCACCGGATTTCATTCGGCAGAGCCCGCTGGCTGATGCGGCTGGCTGGGTTGACGTCGATCCCGCGACCTTGCGCCATCGCCAGTTCACCAACGTCCACGGATTGGGTGACGTGACCAACACCAGCAACGCCAAGACCGCAGCAGCGGCGAGAAAACAGGCGCCCGTGGTCGCCAACAACGTGTTGGTGGCACTAAATCGGCGGGCACATTTGGCCCATTACGACGGCTACGGCTCCTGCCCGCTGACGGTGGAACGGGGCAAAATCGTCCTCGCCGAGTTCACCTACGGCGGCAAAGTCGCCCCGAGCTTCCCGAGCTGGCTGCTCGACGGGCGACGCCCGACGCGACTGGCCTGGTGGTTGAAAGCCGCCGCACTGCCGCATATTTACTGGCACGCGATGCTCAAGGGACGCGAATGGATGGCCCGACCGACACCGACGGTGGACGCCACCCACAATGCCTGAACACGAACTGATCGGAGCCGGCCTCGGCACAATCATTGGCGCGGTATTGGCACTCACCGGCGCGGGCGGCGGCATTCTCGCGGTGCCGCTGTTGGTGTTCGGACTGGGTTTAACGATGGTTGAAGCCGCGCCTGTCGGCTTGCTGGCGGTTGGGCTTGCGGCCGCCGTCGGTGCGTTGCTGGGCTTGCGCCAAGGCATCGTGCGGTATCGCGCCGCCTTGTTCATCGCGGTGATCGGTGTCTGCTTCGCCCCGCTGGGCTTATGGCTTGCTCATCAACTGCCCAACGCACCGTTGGCGCTGGGGTTCGCCGTGGTGCTGGTCTATGCGTGCGGGCGGATTTATCGCAAGGCCGCTCACGAGCTGCACCATGGTCAGCCCGCAGCACGCGCCGAATTCCTGCCTTGCGTTCTCAACCCGCTGGAAGGTCGCCTGCGCTGGACGCTGCCTTGCGCCCGTTCGCTGGCGATCACGGGCGTGATGTCGGGTGTGCTGTCGGGACTGCTCGGCGTGGGCGGCGGTTTCGTGATCATTCCGGCGCTGACCCGTTACACCGACCTGGACATGAAGAGCATTGTCGCCACGTCACTGGCCGTGATTGCACTGGTCTCGACTGCCAGCGTCATCACCGCCAGCGTCAGCGGTGTGATGCATTGGGCCGTGGGCGTGCCGTTTGCGGCAGGTGCGGTGGTCGGCCTGATCATCGGGCGGCAGGCCGCAAGGTTTCTGGCCGGGCCAAGGCTGCAGCAGCTGTTTGCCGTAACCGGGATGATTGCAGCGGTGTTGTTGGTCGCGAAGACGCTGCTCTGACACGATCATCATGACCCGCTGGTTGCCTGCAACCCCGCCAGCAACAGTCGCTGATACAGCTCCTCGCGCAACCCTTGCGGCTGATCCAGTCCCATCCGCTGCAGGTGTTCGGGAAATGCATCCGGTTCCGGGGCTTCCAGCGTCGCCTTGCCAAGGTCGATCAGTTCAGTGAGCTTGAACTTACTCTTGAGCCAGTTCAGTGCGCGCAACAGATCCCGCTCAGGTGGCGTGAAATCGGTGCCCAACGGGTATTCGGTAAACAGCGAGGGAAAGCGGTCGCGAATCGCTTTCAGCCGTTGCGGGGTGTTCTGACTGAACAAAGGGTCGAGACGGAAGCCCTTGGGCAGCTTGCCCGCCTTCTGCGCCTGCTCAATCAAGCCCGGCTGAAAGCGTGAGTCGGTAATGTTGAGCAGGGCTTCGATCACGGCGGCATCGGTTTTGCCGCGCAGATCGGCAATGCCGTACTCGGTGATGACGATGTCCCGCAAATGCCGTGGAATCGTCGTGTGTCCGTATTCCCAGACGATATTGGAGCTGACGTCTCCACCCGACTCCCGCCAACTGCGCAGAATCAAAATCGAACGCGCGCCTTCCAGTGCATGGGCCTGGGCAACGAAGTTGTATTGCCCGCCGACACCGCTGACCACACGCCCATCGGCCAATTGGTCGGAAACGGCTGCGCCGAGCAGCGTGACGGTGAATGCGCTGTTGATGAACCGCGCATCGCGTCGCTGCAGCCGCTTGAGCGTTTCGTCGCCATACAACTCGTTGATGTAGCTGATGGCGGTCATGTTGATCTGGGCCATCTGCGTGGGCGTCAACTCCCGCAGGCGCTCATAGAAGCTGCGCGGCCCCAGAAAAAAGCCACCATGGATCAACACGCCGTTGCCGTGAATGGACTCATCCAGCATCCCGGCATCGGCCAGCTTCTGCAACGCGGCGTCGGGGTAGACCTTACGCCGGATGATGCCGGCGTCCAGCAGCACCAACAGCCCGTTAACCAGCATTTCGCTGCAACCGTACAGCCCGGCGGCGAACGGCATCACGCCGCCTTCTGCTTCGATCAGCGGCCTCCAGGTAGAGATACCCTCCAGCTCCGTGAGGCAGGCGCGATAGGCTTCGTTGTCTGCCTGCCGCGCCAGCAGGGCTGCCGTCAGTGCGTCGCCCATCGAGCCGATGCCGATCTGCAACGTGCCGCCGTCGCGAACCAGCGTACTGGCATACACGCCAATGAAATGATCCTGGACACCGACCGGCATGTTTGGCGTGGAAAACAGCGTGCTGCGCTCTTCGTGTTCGATCAGCAGATCAAAAGTGTCGAGGCTTACCTCGGCATCACCCGGCATGTACGGGAGGTCGGCGTGAACATGCCCCAGCACCAGAATGGTTTCACCCTGAGACCTGCGCTTTTCCACCATGGGCAAAAGGTCGAGGGTGATGTCGGGGTTGCAGCTCAGACTTAACCGGTCGCTGTGTTGCGGATCACGGGCCACCAGTTGAGCGATCAAGTTCAGGCCGCTGGCGTTGATGTCCCGCGCCGCATGGCTGTAATTGCTGCTGACGTAGTCCTGCTGCGCCTGAGTGCTGTTCAGCAGGCTGCCGGGCTGCATGAAGAACTGCTCGACCTGCACGTTCGGCGGCAGGTTGTCCTTGTGCAGATCAGCCAGAAAATCCAGCTCGGGGTAGTCGCCGAAAACACGCTCAAGAAAAGGCTCGAGAAAGCGCCCCTGCAACCCATCACCCGACGCAGGCCGACCCAGGCACAGCGCGGTATAGATCGTCAGTTGCCGATCAGGCAGCGATTTGATGCGGGCATACAGCGCGTTGGCAAACCGGTTGGGCTTGCCCAGCCCCAACGGCATGCCCATGCGAATGTGGGCAGGCAACTCGGCCAGTACATGATCGACAGCTTGCTCGATGGAGCAGGAATGCGGCATCCGGCCTCTCCTGATTGTTATTCGATGGAGGTTGGACCGGGGATCGACGGGATTTGCTGCATCGAGCCCCTGCAAGCGACCGCTTACGCATCACAAGGTGTGGATAGACCAACCGTTCGCGCACATACAAAAAAACCGCGCGGAGTCCGGTCATCCCGAGCGGTTCTGTGTAGAGGCTAGCAACGGATTACTGCAGCCCGGACATCTTCTTGATCGCGCCTTTGAGCTCTTCATCCGAGCAATCGGCGCAGGTGCCTTTAGGTGGCATGGAATTGATGCCGCTGATCGCCTTGGCCAGCAGACCGTCAAGGCCGCCCTGTTCTTTGGCGCGCTTGCCCCAATCGGCGCTGTCGCCGATTTTCGGCGAGCCCAGCAGCCCGGTGCCATGGCAGGCGTTGCAGTGTTTGGCGATCACGTCGTCAGGGGATTTTGCGCCACCCGCGCCACCGGCCGTGGCGGCGACGTCCATGCCGGGACATTCTTTGCCCTGGATGCAGACTTGTCCGACAGGCTCGAGTCGTTTGGCGAGGTCATCGCTGGTGGAGGCTTGGGCCGCAAAAGCCCAAAACGCGAGGAGTGCAACAGCAGCCAGGATCTTATTAGTAAGGTTCACGCTTTCACCCTCATGGTGGCTATAACGCCCCTGCGGTCACGGTAAGCCGCAGACGGCGAAAGTATAGCGGGTAGCCCGTTGGTCGTTACATCCCTGAGCACCGCAGGGTTATTCGTGCGTCGGCCTGTTGCTTCGGGCCCGCCCAATTCCCCGCGTGATGGCTCAACGGGGGAAGGGTTTCGCGGATCAGAAATTCGCCGGCGTGGCAGCGCTGATGAGCCGCGCCGGAACGTCGAACGGATTACGGAAGCGATGAGGTCGGGTGCTTTCGAAATAGTAGCTGTCGCCTGCCTCAAGCACATAAGTATCGAGGCCAACGACAAGCTCCAGTCGTCCCTCGACCAGAATGCCGGTCTCTTCGCCCTCGTGAACGAGCATTTCTTCGCCGGTGTCGGCGCCTGGCGGATACACCTCGGTCAGGAACGCGATGGCCCTGTCTGGATGAGACTTGCCGACCAGTTTCATGGTGACAGCGCCGTCCGAGATATCGATCAGCTCGCTGGCCTTGTAGACCACTTGAGTCGGGTTTTCTGGCTCAAGCTCTTCCGAAAAGAACTCCACCATGGACATCGGTATGCCGCCCAGCACCTTGCGCAGGGAACTGATCGAGGGACTCACGCTGTTTTTCTCGATCATGGAAATGGTGCTGTTGGTCACGCCCGCTCGCTTGGCGAGTTCGCGCTGGGACAGACCTTTGAGTTTACGAATGGATTGCAGTCGTTCACCGACGTCCAATGCTGGAGTCCTCCTGATAATCAAATACGGTCAAGTGGCCGCCATGATGGCGACCGCGTTCAGTATTTACAACACTTGACCCGATTAGCAAAGGGACCCGCGGCCGCCATGGGCCGCAAAGGGTTCGGACGAATGAAGCGACCAGCGCGTTCAATCCCCGGAATAGAGCCTTGGCACGCGCTTGAGGTTGCAGAAGATCTGATAAGGAATGGTCCCTGCGTGGGTGGCGACGTCGCTGGCCAGCACGTTTTTGCCCCAGAGCTCGACTCGGCTGCCTACACCTGCGGCCGGCACGTGGGTCAGGTCGACACACAGCATGTCCATCGACACGCGCCCCAACAGCTGGCTGCGATGCCCGTCGATCATCACCGGTGTACCGGTCGGCGCCTGACGCGGGTACCCGTCGGCATAACCCATCGCGACCACGCCGATGCGCATGTTGCGGTCGGTCACGAAAGCCCCGCCGTAACCCACCGGCTCGCCGGCTGGCAGCTCACGCACGCAGATCACTTTGGATTCCAGCGTCATAACGGGCTGCAGGCGATCGGCTACCGATTGCGGCTGATCAAAGGGCGTCGCGCCATACAACATGATGCCGGGCCGCACCCAGTCGCTCGGCACGTTGGGCCAGCCCATCACGCCGGGCGAGTTGCGCAAGCTGACCTCGGCCGACAGCCCTTCGCGAGCCGACTGAAAGACCGCCACTTGCTCGTCCGTGCGAGCACTTCCCAGCTCGTCGGCCCGTGCAAAGTGAGTCATCAGCACGACCTTGGCGACTTTCTCGCTGGCCAGCAGGCGTTTGTAGGCCGACTCATAGTCCGCCGGGTGAACACCCACGCGGTGCATACCCGAGTCCATCTTCAGCCAGATGTTCAGCGGCTTGCCGACGGTAGTCTGCTCGATGGCGTCGAGTTGCCACAGCGAATGCACCACGCACCAGAAATCGTGCTCGACGATCAGCGGCAGTTCGTCGGCCTCAAAAAACCCTTCCAGCAACAGAATCGGCGCGCGAATACCGGCCTGGCGTAGCTCCAGGGCTTCTTCGATGCAGGCCACCGCAAAACCATCGGCCTGGGCTTCGAGCGCCTGGGCAACGCGTACGGCACCGTGCCCATAGGCATCGGCCTTGATCACGGCCAGCGCCTTCGCGCCTGTCGTTTCACGGGCCAGTTGATAGTTGTGCCGCAGGGCGGAGAGATCGATGAGGGCGCGGGCTGGACGCATGGCAAGGCTTCTGGTCTAGGAGATATTCGAACTGTAGGAGCGCGCTTGCCCGCGATTGCAATTTATCTGTGACATCCAGGCTGACTGACACAGCGCCTTCGCGGGCAAGCGCGCTCCTACAAGGGTTGGGCGTTTTTTACGGCAACGCTGCCGTCACCGACAATTCAACCAGAATTTCCGGTTCACACAGCTTGGCTTCAACGGTAGCACGGGCTGGCGCGACGCCCTTGGGCAGCCATTTGTCCCATACGCTGTTCATCCCGGCGAAATGCGCGTCGATGTCTTTCAGGTAAATCGTCACCGACAGAATGCGGCTCTTGTCGGTACCGGCCAGGTCCAGCAGGCGCTCGATGGTATTGAGCGTCTCGCGGGTTTGCTGTTCGATACCCGCCGCCATGTCGTCACCCACTTGCCCGGCAAGGTAAACGGTGCCGTTGTGGACGACGATCTGGCTCATGCGCTCATTGGTGAGCTGGCGCTGGATTGACATGTTTTGCGATCTCCTTGGAGCTTCCGTAGCGGGAAATATCGAGGCCTTCGGCGCTGATCTGTGGCGTTTTGCGGGCGATCAGATCGGCCAGCAAACGACCGGAACCGCAGGCCATGGTCCAGCCAAGTGTTCCGTGGCCGGTATTGAGGAACAGGTTGCGATACGGTGTAGCACCGACGATGGGCGTGCCATCCGGGGTGGTTGGACGCAGACCGGTCCAGAAACTGGCCTCGGTCAGGTCGCCGCCCTGAGGATAGAGATCGTTGACGATCATCTCCAGCGTTTCACGCCGGCGAGGATTGAGCGACAGGTCAAAACCGGCGATCTCCGCCATGCCGCCCACTCGGATCCGGTTGTCGAAACGGGTGATCGCAACCTTGTAGGTCTCGTCGAGAATGGTCGAGGTTGGCGCCATGTCAGGGTTGGTGATCGGCACGGTCAGCGAGTAACCCTTAAGCGGGTATACCGGCGCCTTGATGCCCAGCGGCTTGAGCAATTGCGGCGAGTAGCTGCCCAACGCCAGCACATAGCGATCAGCCGTCTCCAGTTTGCCGTTGACGCGCACGCCGTTGATCCGGTCGCCCGCGAAGTCGATCGACTCGATCGACTGGCCGAATCGGAATTCAACGCCTAACTTCACACACATCTGGGCCAGACGCGTAGTGAACAGCTGGCAATCGCCCGTCTGGTCGTTTGGCAAACGCAGGGCGCCGCTGAGGATGTTGCTGACGCTGGCCAGCGCGGGCTCGACGCGGGCAATGCCTTCGCGGTCCAGGACCTCGTACGGCACACCCGCCTGCTCGAGGACGGCGATGTCCTTGGCGGCGTTATCCAGTTGCTCTTGCGTACGGAACAGTTGCGTGGTGCCCAGGCTACGGCCTTCGTAGGCAATGCCGGTTTCTGCGCGCAGTTCGTCAAGGCAGTCGCGGCTGTACTCGGACAGACGCACCATGCGTTCCTTGTTCACCGCATAGCGGTTCTGCGTGCAGTTGCGCAGCATTTGCGCCATCCACAGGTATTGATCGATGTCGGCGGTTGCCTTGATCGCCAGCGGCGCGTGGCGCTGCAACAACCATTTGATGGCTTTGAGCGGTACGCCCGGTGCGGCCCACGGCGATGCATAGCCCGGCGACACCTGCCCGGCGTTGGCAAAGCTGGTTTCCATGGCAGCGGCAGGCTGACGGTCTACCACCGTCACCTCGAAGCCCGCACGGGCCAGGTAATAAGCACTGGTGACACCGATTACGCCACTTCCAAGGACCAGGACGCGCATGTTGATTTCCTCATCGCGGATATCCGCTGACGTTTTGAAGTTTTAAGCAAGGATGTGGGTAGTATAAAAAGCATCGAGCAGTGCTTTTCACTATATAAGCGCCTATATTCGGCGTTAATTCTCGACAACCAAGGCTTTAGCAGAGGGGGTAAGCCATGCGCACCCAACACCAGTCAAAACGTGAGCTGGACAAGATCGATCGCAACATCCTGCGCATCCTGCAGAGCGACGGCAGAATTTCCTTCACGGAGCTGGGCGAACGCGTGGGCCTCTCTACCACGCCCTGTACAGAACGGGTCCGTCGCCTCGAGCGCGAAGGCATCATCATGGGCTACAACGCCCGGCTCAATCCGCAAAACCTGAAGGCTAGTCTGCTGGTGTTCGTCGAGATCAGTCTGGATTACAAATCGGGCGACACATTTGAGGAATTCCGCCGAGCGGTCCTCAAACTGCCTCATGTGCTGGAGTGTCACCTCGTCTCGGGTGACTTCGACTACTTGGTAAAAGCGCGCATCTCGGAGATGGCCTCCTACCGCAAGCTGCTGGGCGACATCCTGCTCAAGCTGCCGCATGTGCGCGAGTCCAAGAGCTACATCGTGATGGAAGAGGTGAAGGAGAGTCTGAACCTGCCGATTCCGGAGTGATCGGCCGTAGCTTTACCTGTAGGAGCGCGCTTGCCCGCGATTGCGGTCTATCGGTGACATCTATGTTGACTGACCTTGCGCTTTCGCGGGCAAGCGCGCTCCTACAATTGATCGAGTCGCCAACAAGGTCAGATCAGACACCACACCGTTTGTGCAGCTAAACCAACACCTGCCGCGTCGACGCAATGTACTCATGCACCTGTTTCTCCACCCGCGGGTGAATCAGCTCCGCAGGGCGGCGGCCGTTGGGGCATGGCAGGGTTTGGGTGGTGCCGAACAACCGGCAGATGAGCGGGCGCTCGTCATACACCGTGCAGCCGTCGGGCCCCAGGTGCACACAGTTCAACTCATTAAGCGCCGCTTCCTGCTCCGCGGCCGTCTTGCGTGGCAAGCGCGCCATCTCCTCGGACGACGTCGTCACCGGCCCACAGCAATCGTGGCAGCCGGGCACGCATTCGAAGGACGGGATCTGCCGCCGCAAATCGCGGATTTTCTGGCTGTTGCAGCTCATCGCGTGAAATTTCCCTGTGAAAGCCGACATTGTGCCCCACCCTCTGGACAGGGGACAGCCGCCCGCCCTTCCTTGCCCGAGCGACAACCCGCAGGCTACCCTCCGTAAAATTTTCCAAACAGCCTCCCGAGAATCGCCATGGACGCCCGCGCTCGACCGAACCACGCCTCTAGTCACGCCGCCTCTTATTACGCGGCCAGCTCTCACGCACAGCCTGATGAACCTGCCTTGAGCGGGGAAATGAACGTGGACGTCTGCGTGGTCGGCGGCGGCTTTACAGGACTGAACACGGCGATCGAACTGGCCGAGCGTGGACTGAGTGTCGCATTGCTTGAAGCGCACAAAATCGGATGGGGCGCCAGCGGCCGCAACGGCGGGCAGTTGATTCGCGGCGTGGGACATCATGTCGAGCGCTTTCGCGACGTGATCGGCGACAGCGGCGTGCGTGAGCTCAAACGGATGGGGCTGGAAGCCGTCGAGATTGTCCGTCAGCGCGTGGAGAAATACCGGATCGACTGCGACCTTACGTGGGGCTATTGCGACCTGGCCAATAAACCCAGGGAATTCGACGGTTTCGCCGAGGAGGCAGAGGAACTGCGCGGACTGGGCTATCGCCATGAGTTGCAGCTGATAGCGCCCGACAACCTGCGCAGCGTCATCGGTTCAGGCAATTACGCGGGCGGCATGCTGGACATGGGCTCGGGCCATTTGCATCCGCTGAACCTGGCGCTGGGTGAGGCCGCCGTTGCGAAATCACTGGGCGTTCAACTGTTCGAACATTCGCCCGTGATCCGCCTCGAGTACGGCGCACAGGTCAAGGTGCATACCGCGCAGGGCCTGGTTCGCGCCGACACGCTGGTGCTGGGCTGCAACGCTTATTTGAACGATCTGGACCCGACCCTGAGCGGCAAGGTCCTGCCAGCTGGCAGTTACATCATTGCCACCGAGCCTTTGGGCGACGACCTGGCGCAGCAACTGCTTCCGCGCAATACCGCCATGTGTGACCAGCGAGTGGCGGTGGATTACTTCCGGCTCTCGGCCGACAAGCGCCTGCTGTTTGGCGGCGCCTGCCACTATTCCGGGCGCGATCCGCAGGACATCGGTGCGTACATGCAGCCGAAAATGCTCAAGGTCTTTCCACAGCTCAAGGACGTGAAGATTGATTTCCAGTGGGGCGGGATGATCGGCATCGGCGCCAATCGCCTGCCGCAGATAGGGCGTCTGGATGAGCATCCGAATGTGTTCTATGCCCAGGCGTATGCGGGTCATGGGCTCAATGCCACGCATCTGGCGGGCAAGTTACTGGGTGAAGCCATCAGTGGTCAGCACAGTAGCGGCTTCGACGTGTTCGCCAAGGTTCCACACATGACCTTCCCGGGCGGCAAACATCTGCGCTCGCCTTTGCTGGCGCTGGGGATGCTTTGGCATCGGCTCAAGAGCTGGTCCGGATCAGATGGCGCAGCCTTGTAGGAGCCGGCTCGCTGGCGAATGGGGCCTGCCAAGCCATACACATTCACCTGATAGACCGCATTCGCTGCCGCCGTAACCTCCGACGTCTCCCACAAAGAATTCAGTGTGCTTGAAGACGTCGGTTTGCCTTGAGCCTTCCGAAAGCAAGCTTGCGTTAGCCCGCATCACTCTCTCCAGAACGGCTTGAGCGCTTCTTGGCGTGCCTGCTCATAACTCAGGCCAATGTCGCGCAGTTGATCGTCAGTCAAGTTCAAGAGCGCTCGCCGCGTAACTCGCCGGTGTTGAAACAAGCCCCACATACCCAGGCCCTTTGGCGCATTGACGCGCACCAGCACCTCCTGCTCTCTCACCAACTCCTGTGCATACAGCGTCAGCCGAACATCGCTCATTCCGTTCATTTCCAGACACCTCATCATGGGTTTCAAGTGATTCCATGATGCGTCTGTATGGAAAACCATTACAGATCCAAAGAATTCTAATTTTTTGCATACAGATTCAATACATCAACGCCTGAATGCTGTATTTTCGACCCATCTGTATCGGTCAACCGACGCGACACTGTGCGGGAGTACGCCATGACCCTCTATGTCAATCTTGCCGAGCTGCTCGGCACGCGCATCGAAAACGGCTTCTACCGACCCGGTGATCGCCTGCCCTCGGTCCGCGCGCTAAGCCTTGAACACGGTGTCAGCCTCAGTACCGTGCAACAGGCCTATCGGTTGCTCGAAGATAATGGTCTGGCGTCTCCTCGGCCCAAATCGGGTTACTTTGTTCCTGCAGGGCGCAAGACACCTGCATTGCCCGTTGTAGGACGCCCCGCACAGCGTCCGGTCGATATCTCGCAATGGGATCAAGTGCTGGAGCTGGCCAAAGCCATTCCCAGCCCCGACGTCGTTCAATTGGCGCGGGGCATGCCCGACATCAGCAGCCCGACCTTGCGCCCGTTGACCCAGGCGCTGGGCAAGATCAGCCGCCGTCAGGACATGCCGGGGCTGTATTACGACAACATTCATGGCACGCAATGCCTGCGTGATCAGGTTGCCCGCCTGTTGCTGAACTCGGGCACCAGCATTGCCCCGGATGATCTGGTGATCACTACCGGCGCTCAGGAAGCGCTGGCGGTCAGCATTCGCTCCATCTGCGAACCCGGTGACATCGTGGCCGTGGACTCACCCAGCTTTCACGGCGCCATGCAGGCGCTCAAAGGCCTTGGCATGAAGGCGCTGGAGATACCGACCGACCCCATCACCGGTATCAGCCTGGACGCACTCGAGCTGGCCCTCGAACAATGGCCGATCAAGGCCATACAGTTGACGCCCAACTGCAATAACCCGCTGGGTTACATCATGCCGGAGGACCGCAAACGCGCCCTGCTGACCCTCGCCCAGCGCTTTGACGTGGCGATCATCGAGGACGATGTGTATGGCGACCTTGCCTACACCTACCCTCGCCCGCGCACGATCAAATCCTTCGACGTGGACGGACGCGTCCTGCTCTGTAGCTCCTTCTCAAAAACCCTGGCGCCCGGCCTGCGCGTCGGCTGGGTTGCGCCGGGGCGCTACCTCGACCGTGTGCTGCACATGAAATACATCAGCACCGGTTCCACCGCGACCCAACCGCAACTGGCGATTGCCGAATTTCTGCAGGCCGGGCATTACGAACCGCACATGCGCCGGATGCGTGGCCAGTATCAGCGCAGCCGAGACTTGATGACCGACTGGGTGACGCGTTATTTCCCGGAGGGCACTCGGGTCAGCCGTCCGCAAGGCGGCTTCATGCTTTGGGTCGAGTTGCCTGAGGACTTTGACTCGCTTCGCCTGAATCGCGCGCTGGAAGGCCAAGGCGTACAGATCGCCGTCGGCAATATTTTTTCGGCCTCAGGCAAGTACAGAAATTGCCTGCGCATGAATTTCGCGGCCAAGCCGACGCCGAAAATCGAGGAGGCGGTGCGCAAGGTCGGTGCAATGGCGGCGCGGCTCATGGCCCAAACCGACGCCGCGACTTAACCTTTTGCCGAAAACGCGGTCATATCGCCATGATGTGACTTCTGGATGATTGCGTTGACCAACACATGGGCGTTGCCCCTCCTTTTGGCCTGTGCCCTGGGCATCAGCGGATGCGCGCATACGCCGGTGGCGGATGACGGTCCGAGTCAGGCATTGCCCGCGTCGGCGTCTTCCTTCGGACGCTCGATCATGGCCCAGGCCGCGCCGTACGAAGGCCGCTCCGGTTTTCGCCTGCTGCCCAACAGCACGGAAGCCTTCATGGCGCGGGCCGAACTGATCCGCAACGCCAAAACCAGCCTGGACCTGCAGTACTACATCGTTCACGACGGGCTCAGCACCCGGGCGTTGATCGATGAACTGCTGAAGGCCGCAGACCGCGGCGTGCGCGTTCGCATCCTGCTGGACGACACCACCAGCGACGGTCTGGATGAAGTCATTGCCACCCTCGCCGCGCATCCCAACATTCAGATTCGCCTGTTCAACCCGCTCAATCTGGGCCGCAGCACCGGCGCCACGCGCAACATGGGGCGGCTGTTCAATCTGTCGCAGCAACATCGACGCATGCACAACAAGCTGTGGCTGGCCGACAGCGCAGTGGCCATCGTGGGCGGCCGCAATCTGGGTGACGAATACTTCGACGCCGAACCGAACCTGAACTTCACCGACATCGACATGCTCAGCGTCGGCCCGGTGGCCGAGCAACTCAGTCATAGCTTCGACCAGTACTGGAACAGCACCCTGAGCAAGCCGATTGACGACTTCCTCTACTGGCCTCCCGACACCAAGGACCTGGCCGAAGCGCGCACGCGTCTGGCGGCCTCGCTGGACCAGGCGCATGTCGAGAAAAAAGCCCTGTACGAACGGCTGATGGCTTACAAGACCCAGCCCCGCATGAAGACCTGGCTCAACGAACTGATCTGGGCGCACAACCAGGCCCTGTGGGACGCACCGACCAAAGTGCTGTCACGGGGCGAGCCCGACCCGCATTTGTTGCTGACCACGCAACTGAGCCCCGATCTGCTGAACGTGCATCAGGAATTGATGATGATTTCGGCGTATTTCGTGCCGGGACAGGAGGGGCTGGTCTACCTCACCGGGCTCTCGGACAAAGGCGTTTCAGTGAGCCTGCTAACCAACTCGCTGGAAGCCACGGACGTGCCAGCCGTCCATGGCGGTTACGCCCCGTACCGCAAAGCATTGCTGGCGCACGGCGTGAAGTTGTTCGAGCTGCGACGCCAGCCGGGAGACCCCAGCAACCGAGGGGGCAGCGGACCCAGATTTCTGCGCACCAAAACCCTGAAGGGCGGTTCCGAGTCCAGCCTGCACAGCAAGGCAATGATTTTTGACCGACAGAAGATGTTCGTCGGCTCCTTCAATTTCGACCCGCGCTCGGTGCTGTGGAACACCGAAGTCGGCGTGCTCGTCGACAGCCCCGAACTGACGGAATACCTGCGCGATCTGGCGCTGCAAGGCATGGCGCCCGCCATTAGTTACCAGGCCAAGCTTGAGAATGATCGCGTGGTCTGGGTGACCGAAGACAACGGCAAGATTCACACGCTGTACAAAGAACCCGGCGACTGGTGGCGCCGACTGAACGCCTGGTTCAGCAGCGCCGTCGGCCTTGAAAGGATGCTCTAGGCTGCCACCGGCTGGACGGTGCCGAACGCTCGTGGGCGCTGGGACAGAATCACAAGACCCAATGCCCCCGCGGCCATCAACAGCGGCAGCGCCTGTCCACTGATCCATTGGCTGCCCGCACCCGCGGCCAAGGGTCCCAACAAGCAACCGATACCCCACAGCTGCGCGACATGAGCGTTGGCGCGTACCAACGCGTCGTCGCGATAGCGCTCGCCGATCAGAATCAGCGACAGCGTGAACAGCCCGCCTGCACTGGCGCCAAACACGACCCACAATGGCCAGATGGCAACCGTATCGACCAGCAGCGGAATCGCCAGGCTCGACGCCATCAACGCCACCGCGCAGCCGGAGAACAGTCGACGCCGGGAAATCTTGTCCGCCAACGCACCGATCGGCAGCTGGAGCAGCGCATCGCCAACGACCACCGTGCTCACCATCGCCAGCGCGATCTCTGGCGTGAACCCCTGTTGCAGGCAATACACCGGCAACAGCGTCAGAATCATCGCCTCGAAACCTGCAAACAACGCAATTGCCCACGCGATTGCAGGCAACTGCCGACAGAACCCGGCAAGATCACCGAGGCTGACATGGCTGGCTTCGGCGCTTGGCGCACCGGACCTTCCCAGCAGCAGTAGAGGTGACGTCGCCAGCAGCGCAGTACCGACCCAAAAGCCGAAGTCGTGTCCGGTGCCGATGACGCCGAGCAACAACGGTCCGCCCAACTGACTGAGCGCATAGCAGCTGCCATACAGCGCGACCAGCTTGCCCCGCAGGTTTTCGGTGACCAGTTGGTTGATCCAGCTCTCACCAAGGATGAACACCATCGTCAGGATCACGCCGAGCATCAGCCGCAGCGCCAGCCAGATCCAGTAATTGGGCAATAGCGCCAGCAAACCCACGGAAATCGAACCGCCCCAAAGGCACAGACGCATCAGGTTCGCGGTGCCCAGAATCGAAGCCAGGCGGCTGGCAAGGCTCGCGCCCAGCAATACGCCAATGGCCGGCATCGCCGCCATGACGCCGATGGCAAACGCGCCGTAACCCCACGCTTCAAGGCGCAACGACACCAGCGGCATGCTCACGCCCAACGCCAGACCGACGCTCAAGACGGACGACAGCACCGCGAAATAAGTACCCCAACGCATCACCACGCTCCTGTGGCTCAAAGGGATGAGACAGAACAGCCGGGTTCTTTGAGGACCCGGCTGTGTAGGAAAGCTGTTCGGTTGTAAAGCTTGAACCCACCGCATTCCCCCTGTGGGAGCGAATTCATTCGCGATGCGGCAGCACTTCCGACACAGATTTATCGGGTGTACCGGCCAATCGCGAATGAATTTGCTCCCACAGAGTGTGTAACGTCTGGCTTTTACAACTTGATCCAGGTCGCTTTCAGCTCGGTGTACTTGTCGAACGCATGCAGCGACTTGTCGCGACCGTTACCCGATTGCTTGAAGCCCCCGAACGGCGCGGTCATGTCGCCACCGTCGTACTGGTTGACCCAGACGCTGCCCGCACGCAACGCACGTGCCGTCAGATGCGCCTTGGACAGGTCGGCGGTCCATACGGCGGCAGCCAGACCATACGGCGTGTCGTTGGCGATCTGGATCGCCTCTTCCGCGGTATCGAACGTCAGCACCGACAGCACCGGGCCGAAGATTTCTTCCTGGGCGATCTTCATGGCATTGGTCACGCCGTCGAAAATCGTCGGTTCGACGTAGGTGCCCCCTGTCTCTTGCAGGATGCGCTTGCCGCCGGCAACCAGCTTGGCGCCGTCGGTATGGCCCGCTTCGATGTAGGACAGAACCGTGTTCATCTGCTGAGTGTCCACCAGCGCCCCGACGTTGGTTGCAGGGTCCAGCGGGTTGCCCGGCTTCCAGGCTTTCAGCGCCTCAATCACCATCGGCAGGAATTTATCCTTGATCGACCGCTCGACCAGCAGGCGCGAGCCCGCGGTGCACACTTCGCCCTGGTTGAAGGCAATGGCGCTGGCAGCCGACTCAGCGGCCGCCTGCAGGTCCGGCGCATCCGCGAAGACGATGTTCGGGCTCTTGCCGCCCGCCTCCAGCCAGACGCGCTTCATGTTCGATTCGCCCGAGTAGACCAGCAACTGCTTGGCGATTTTGGTCGAACCGGTGAATACCGCCGTGTCGACATCCATGTGCAGCGCCAGCGCCTTGCCGACGGTGTGACCGTAACCCGGCAGAACGTTGAGCACGCCGGCCGGGATACCCGCCTGAACCGCCAACTGCGCGACACGAATGGCGGTCAGCGGCGACTTTTCCGACGGTTTGAGAATGACCGAGTTACCGCTCGACAGCGCAGGGCCCAGCTTCCAGCACGCCATCAGCAACGGGAAGTTCCACGGCACGATCGCCGCGACCACACCGATCGGCTCACGGGTCACCAGACCCAATTGGTCGTGTGGTGTAGCCGCTACTTCGTCGTACAGCTTGTCGATGGCCTCACCGCTCCAGCTCAACGCCTGCGCGGAACCCGGAATGTCGATGCCATAGGAATCACTGATCGGCTTGCCCATGTCCAGGGTTTCAAGCAGCGCCAGTTCTTCGATGTTTTCTTTGATCAGCGCAGCAAAGCGAATCATTGCTGCCTTGCGCTTGACCGGCGCCAGACGTGACCAGGCACCCGAGTTGAAGGTAGCGCGTGCATTTTCGACGGCGCGCTGGGCGTCGGCGGCATCGCAGCTGGCGACGTGGGCGAGGAATCGACCATCGACCGGGCTGATGCAGTCAAACGTTGCGCCGGAAGCGGCGGCGGTGTACTCGCCATTGATGAAGGCGCGGCCTTCGATCTTCAGATCCTGGGCGCGTTTTTCCCAGTCAGCATGAGTCAGGGTGGTCATGAAACATCCTCCTCTTATGAATTGTGCGCGCCCTCGCGCTCATGAACCGTGCTGTAGGACATCGCCTGACATGCTGTCGGATCGGCCAAAGGCAAACGTCACCCTAAACCAGCGCTCGATGAATTTCCAATATATTGGACAAAAAGAGGCAAAACGACGCGAAATCGTGCATTTTATTCAACAGCGCGTCATCAGGCGCCCGGCACTATCGCCCAACGTCCTCATCAAACAATCATTCTTCCAATGCCATTCAGGAGCCAGAGACATGAGTATCCAAAGCGTCGTCGACTTCAGCGAAGCCACCACTGCTGCAGAGCGCTTCAAACCTGCCGCAGAGAAGATCCTCAAAGGCGATCCGGAGCAAACCGTCTACAACCATTACAACAGCCCCTGCGGCCAGATGAGCGCAGGCGTGTGGGAAGGCGAAGTCGGACAGTGGAAGGTCAATTACACCGAACACGAATACTGCGAGATTGTGCAGGGCGTCTCTGTATTGCGTGACGAGGAAGGCAACGCCAAGACACTGCGCGCCGGGGATCGCTTCGTGATACCGGCAGGTTTCAAAGGCACTTGGGAAGTGCTGGAGGCGTGCCGCAAGATTTACGTGGTGTTTGAGCAGAAGGCTTGATGCGATCTTCAACTGTAGGAGCGCGCTTGCCCGCGAATGAGTCAGGTCAGCACCAGAGATGTGGCTGAAAAGACGCATTCGCGGGCAAGCGCGCTCCTACATGATCAATTGCGATACAAACCCATCGCGCACAAAAAAGCCCGCATCGCTGCGGGCTTTTTATAAGAGGCAAAAATCAATTACTTGATTTTGGCTTCTTTGTAGATCACGTGCTTGCGAGCAACCGGATCGAATTTTTTAATTTCGATTTTGTCCGGGGTAGTGCGCTTGTTCTTGTCGGTGGTGTAGAAGTGGCCGGTGTTAGCGGTCGACACCAAACGGATCAATTCACGCATGATTCTCTCCCTTAAACCTTAGCGCCAGCGCGGCGGATTTCGGCCAGAACAACCGTGATACCACGCTTGTCGATGATGCGCATGCCTTTGGCAGATACGCGCAGACGTACAAAGCGTTTCTCTTCTTCAACCCAGAAGCGGTGATGCTGCAGGTTTGGCAGGAAACGACGACGGGTTTTGTTGTTCGCGTGGGAAATGTTATTCCCGGTTACCGGACCCTTACCGGTAACTTGACAGACTCTCGACATGCCTCAGCCCTCTAAAACCACATGCCCAACCCGGCATGGGTTGGCCGCTTAATCTCTCAGTCATTTGGCGCCAGGCGCCGCGTTTCTTCAGGGGTCTTACCGGCCACACCTGCGGTGAAGGCAGCGGGCCCCTAGAAAAGAGCGCTGCTTTATACCAGAAACCCTGGGGAGCAACAACAGAAACGACGAATTACCTGAAAGAAACTCAGGGCTTTGCGCCCGACAAGGCCAGCAGCGCAGGGCGCAACGGGAAATATACCACTCGTCGCGCCACAGCGATTGTTCTGCGCCAATCCATAGTCTAGGGTAAGTCGCTCACCAGACTGCGCCGGCAGATGGGCTCTCTCTGAAAGGAAAATCGCCATGCGCCTAGCTGTTTTACCCTTTTTGTTCGCGTCATTGTCAGCGCCATTGATGGCTCACGCCGCCACCAGCCTGAGCGTCTGCACCGAAGCCAGCCCCGAAGGCTTTGACGTGGTGCAATACAACTCGCTGACCACCACCAACGCCTCGGCCGATGTCCTGATGAACCGTCTGGTGGATTATGACGCCCAGACCGGCAAGCTGGTCGCCAGTCTGGCAGAAAGCTGGAGTGTGTGGCCGGACGGCCTGACGTATGACTTCAAATTGCGCTCCGGCGTGAAATTTCATCACACCGATTACTTCACCCCGACCCGCGACATGAACGCCGAGGACGTGGTGTTCAGCTTCCAGCGCATGCTCGACCCGGCCAATCCCTGGAACAAGGTGGCGGTACAGGGCTTCCCTCACGCGCAGTCGATGCAGTGGCCGTCGCTGATCAAAAAAGTCGAAGCGCCGGATGCGAATACGGTACGCATTACCCTCGACCATCCTGACGCGACCTTCCTCGCCACGCTGAGCATGGGTTTTGCGTCTATTTATTCGGCGGAGTACACCGCGCAGCTGATGAAAGCCGGCACACCGGAAAAGCTCAACAGCCAGCCGATCGGCACCGGGCCGTTCGTGTTCAAGCGCTTCCAGAAAGATTCCGTAGTGCGTTACGAAGCCAACCCGGACTACTTCGCGGGCAAACCTGCGGTGGACACGCTGGTGTATGCCATCACCCCGGATGCCAATGTGCGCCTGCAGCGGATCAAGCAGAACGAGTGTCAGGTTGCCCTCTCACCCAAACCGCTGGATGTCACCGAGGCAGGGAAGGATCCGAACCTGAAAGTCGAGAAGACCGACGCGTTCATGACAGCCTTCCTGGCAATCAACAGCCAACATCCGCCACTCGACAAGCCCGAAGTACGTCAGGCGATCAACCTTGCGTTCGACAAGGACACCTACCTGAAAGCAGTCTTTGAAGGCTCGGCGCGAGCAGCCAATGGCCCGTACCCACCTAACACCTGGGGTTACGCCAGCGATCTGCCCGGTTACAAATATGACGTCGCAAAGGCGAAAGAGCTGCTGGCGAAAGCCGGACTGAAGGACGGCTTCAAGACCACGATCTGGACCCGCCCGTCCGGCAGCCTGCTTAACCCGAACCCGAGTGCAGGCGCACAATTGCTGCAGAACGACTTGGCCGCTGTCGGCATCAAGGCTGAAATCAAGGTGATTGAATGGGGCGAACTGATTCGGCGCGCCAAAACCGGTGAGCACGACCTGTTGTTCATGGGCTGGGCGGGCGACAACGGCGATCCGGATAACTTCCTCACGCCACAGTTCTCCTGCGCAGCGGTCAAATCCGGCACCAACTTCGCGCGCTACTGCGACGAGGGCCTGGACAAGCTGATCAGCAGCGGCAAGGCCGTGACCGATCAGGCGCAGCGCAGCAAGCTGTATCACCAGGCGCAGGAGCAGATCCAGAAACAGGCGTTGTGGCTGCCACTGGCACACCCGACCGCCTTCGCCCTGACCCGCAAGAACGTGTTGGGGTATGAGGTCAGCCCGTTCGGACGCCAGGACTTTTCGAAGCTGACTGTGAAGTAATTGCCCATCCGGCGTCTGCAGCATGAGCGCGGGCGTTCGGCTCGCCAGCGTTTGTAGGTTGAGCAATCAGCACGGTACAACGCTAAAACCAAAGACTGATCGCGGGTCCTGTAGGAGACGTCGGAGGTTACGACGGCAGCGAACGCGGTGTGTCCGTCACTGTTGAAGGTGGCTGACACACTGCATTCGCGAGCAAGCTCACTCTCACAGGACTTGGGCCGAACAGGAGTCAGCGGGCTTCTGCAGGTTTGGCGAAAACTACATTAACCCGCTTTCCACCATCGACAGCGGATCGCCATCCCCGATGATCACGTGATCAAGCACCACCACGTCGATCATCGCCAGCGCCTCCTTGAGCCGCCGAGTGAGTTCGATGTCCTGAGGGCTGGCATCGCAGATGCCGGACGGATGATTGTGGCAAAGGATAAGCGCTGCGGCGTTATGGGCTAACGCCCGCTTGACCACCTGCCGAGGGTGTACATGAGCGACATTGATCGAGCCGTGAAACAACGCCTCGAACGCCTGAACACGATTTTTGCTGTCCAGAAACAGGCAACCAAACACTTCATGCGGCTCGTGCCGGAGTATCGCTTTGAGGTAGCTGCGCACCTCGGCCGGGCTTTTCAAGGCTGAACCCCGCTTGAGATTTTCCCCCATGTGCCGCCGGGCCATTTCCATGACCGCCTGCAATTGCGCGAACTTTGCCGGTCCAAGGCCCAGCTCGTTGCTGAACGAAGCGAGGTTGGCTTCGAGCAGCGCACGCAGGCTGCCAAATTGCCCCAGAAGATGTCGGGCGAGGTCCACGGCGCTTTTGCCGGAAACGCCCGTGCGTAAAAAAATGGCGAGCAATTCAGCGTCGGAGAGACTCGATGCCCCTCGCTCCAGCAGCTTCTCCCGCGGTCGCTCGGCCGCAGGCCAATCTCGAATACTCATAGCACCTCCATGGACATGGGCGCCGCTGTTCCCGTGCGGTCGCTGTGCTATCTTAGCCCATCTTTTTTGCGCGACAGTCCGGCCTGGGGAGGCGTTTGATTGCCGCGTGTTAACTCGACCAAAAAGGCAGGCCTATGCAGCGGCTGTATCGGAAACGCATCGTTCTCGGCGTCGGCGGCGGCATCGCGGCTTACAAGAGCGCTGAACTGGTTCGCCGGTTGCGCGACCACGGGGCCGAAGTGCGCGTGGTCATGACCAAGGGCGGGGCCGAGTTCATTACACCTCTGACCATGCAGGCCTTGTCCGGTCACCCGGTCCACATGGACCTGCTCGACCCCGCTGCAGAAGCTGCGATGGGCCATATCGAGCTGGCGAAATGGGCTGACATGGTGCTGATCGCTCCCGGCACTGCCGACCTGATCGCACGACTGGCTCAGGGCATCGCCAACGACCTGCTGACCACGGTCGTGCTGGCGACAGACGCCATCGTCGCTGTCGCCCCGGCCATGAACCAGGCCATGTGGCGCGACCCGTCGGTGCAAGCCAATCTGCAGACCCTCGAAGCGCGAGACTTCCGTATGTTTGGCCCGGCCAGCGGCAGTCAGGCGTGCGGCGACGTGGGTTTCGGGCGCATGCTCGAACCCAACGATCTGGCTCAATCCGCGGCCGACTGCTTCCAGCGCCTTACGCTGACCGGCAAGCATGTGCTGATCACGGCCGGGCCGACGCAAGAAAACATCGACCCGGTGCGCTACATCACCAACCACAGCTCCGGAAAAATGGGCTTTGCGTTGGCCGAAGCTGCGGCCGAAGCCGGTGCACGCGTCACGCTGATCACCGGGCCGGTTAACCTGACGACCCCGGACCGGGTGTCGCGCATTGATGTAGTGAGCGCGCGCGACATGCTCGCCGCGTGCGAAGCCGCCATGCCCTGCGACCTGTTCATTGCATCTGCTGCGGTCGCCGACTACCGCCCAGAAGTTGTTGCCCCACAAAAATTGAAGAAAGACCCTACGAACGGTGATGGCCTGCTGCTGCAGATGGTTCGAAACCCGGACATTCTCGCGACCATCGCACAACGTCAGGACCGCCCGTTCAGCGTCGGTTTCGCCGCTGAAACCGAGCACCTGCTCGACTACGCCGCCCGCAAGCTCAAGGACAAGAACCTTGACCTGATCATCGCCAACGACGTCGCCAATCCCAGCATCGGCTTCAACAGCGAAGAGAATGCGTGCAGCGTGATCGACCGAGCGTTGCAAGAAACGCTCTTCGCCCAGACCAGCAAGGCCAAGATTGCCCGCCAGCTGATGACTTTTATTGCCGACCGTATGAACCAGGTTTAATCACGTATGCATGCTCTACAAGCCAAGATCCTCGACCCTCGCATTGGCGACGAATTTCCGCTTCCGGCCTACGCCACCACTGGCTCCGCCGGGCTGGACTTGCGTGCCATGCTCAAAGAGGAAACGGTACTCGAACCCGGCCAGACCCTCTTGATTCCCACCGGCCTGTCGATATACATCGCAGACCCAAGCCTTGCCGCGCTGATTCTGCCGCGCTCAGGCCTGGGTCATAAACACGGCATCGTGCTCGGCAACCTGGTGGGCCTGATCGACTCCGATTACCAAGGTGAGCTGATGGTTTCCTGCTGGAATCGGGGTCAGACGGCTTTCAAGATTGCTATCGGGGAGCGTATCGCCCAATTGGTGTTGGTTCCGGTCGTTCAGGCGCACTTCGAAATCGTTCAGGAGTTCGATGAAAGCCAGCGTGGTGCAGGTGGTTTCGGTCATTCCGGCACCCACTGATTCTGCGCACATCGCCCTGGCAGCGCTGTCGCCAAAGGCCTGAATCGGCCTGGCACGATGCAATAACTAAAAAATCGCCCCAGGAAGTACGAGCAGGGAGAGTCAAGTTTGAAAGGCATCAAGCGCACAGCCAAGGCGACGTCCCGCCCGGAAACCACTGACGCAACGGTCAAGGACTCAAACCTGAGCTTGGCAAGTCCGGGCCTTCTCCCTGCGCTCATCGGCCTTATAGCGGCGGGCATCCTGGTCTGGCTGGGCCTGCTCAGCCAGCCTCAGGAGAAAGATCTCCTCGCCCAGGCATGGGGCACTGCGCAAGCCGGAGCCGCTGGCAAAGCGTTACGTCAGATCACTGCCGACACTCAGGCAGCAGCGATGGACGCTACGCTGGCTCAGGCCCTGCAAAGCAATAATCCGCAGCAGATCGAAGCCGCTCAACGCCCGCTGGGTTACCGGGACGGCGTGATCGGCGCCCGGCTCTCACCGCTCGGCTTCAACACCGTGGACAATCAGGGCCCGTTGCCGATCAGCTTCGCGACGCTGGACATGCTCACCAAAGCCGGCAAAGGTGAAATTCCGCCTCCAGAGGCCCGTAAAGTGGGCGACGGCTGGGTGATTTACAGTGTTGCGCCACTGCGTGAAGCAGCGGACGCGCCAATCAACGGCACGCTGTTGCTGGCGTTCAAAATGCAGCGCCTGACCAATGCACTGCCTGAGGCCCCCGCTGATGTCGGGCAGATTGTGCTCAGCCAGCAGTTTGGCAACGCAACGGCACAAAGCTTTCTGACCCGCGGACAGGCCGATGATGGTCGCGCCATGGATTTCCCGACCGGCTATCCCAACTGGAAGCTGACGTTCACCCCCGGCCCCGCACTGAACGCTTCGCCGCCATCCCTGATGCTGCTGCTCGCCGCGCTGGTTGCCATCGCCAGCGTACTGCTGGGGCTGTATCTGAACGAAAGCGCCCTGAAGCGTCGCGTCCTCGCCGACGCCCGACAACTGGAACAACTGCTGCAAGAACTCTCGGGGGGCAAAGCCGTCAAAGCCTTCGGCTTGAGCATGCCAGCCCTCAACGGGTTGGCGCAGAGCATGGCGAGATTCTCGCTGCGCAACCAACCGGCATCGCCGTTGGCGGCCAGCAACGCTGCCTCGCCCGCCGCCAGCCACGGTTCAACGAGCAGCAACGCCGTATTTTCGTCACCCGATGTCGATGACACCGAGCTGACCGATCCGCTGTTTCAAGACACCGACATTCTCGACATCGACCTGCTCGATGAATCACAAGATTCTCTGAAGTCGGAGCACGCCCACGCAATGAGCAGTACCGTATCCATCGCCCCCGAATTCCCCGACTCCATCTTCCGCGCCTATGACATCCGCGGCATCGTCGGCGAAACCCTGACCAGCGAAACCGCTTACTGGCTCGGCCGCGCCATCGGTGCACAGAGCCTGGCACAGGGCGAGCCGAACGTTTCGGTTGGCCGCGACGGGCGCCTGTCCGGCCCGCAACTGGTTGCACCGCTGATCAAAGGCCTGCATGACAGCGGCTGTCACGTCAGCGATATCGGCCTGGTTCCCACCCCGGCGCTGTATTACGCCGCGAATGTCCTCCAGGGCCGTACCGGCGTGATGCTGACCGGCAGCCACAACCCGAAAGACTACAACGGCTTCAAGATCATGATCGCGGGCGACACGCTGGCGAACGAGCAGATCCAGGCGCTGCACGAGCGCATCAAGCGCAACCAGTTGCCCGCAGGCAAAGGCAGCGTGACCAAGGTCGACATCCTCGACCTGTATGCTGGGCAGATCACCAATGACGTGGTACTGGCACGCCGCCTCAAGGTCGTGGTCGACTGCGGCAATGGCGCAGCCGGCGTCATCGCCCCTCAACTGCTGGAGGCCCTGAACTGTGAGGTTATTCCACTGTTTTGCGAGGTCGACGGTAACTTCCCGAATCACCATCCCGACCCGGGCAAGCTGGAAAATCTTCAAGACCTGATCGCCAAGGTCAAGGAAACCGGTGCCGATCTGGGCCTGGCGTTTGATGGCGACGGCGATCGCGTAGGTGTCGTCACCAACACAGGCAGCGTCATATACCCCGATCGTTTGCTGATGCTGTTCGCCCGCGATGTCGTCAAACGCAATCCGGGGGCTGACATCATTTTCGACGTGAAATGCACCCGTCGCCTGATACCGTTGATCCAGGAATATGGCGGTCGCCCGGTCATGTGGAAGACGGGTCACTCGTTGATCAAAAAGAAGATGAAAGAAAGCGGCGCGCTGCTGGCAGGCGAAATGAGCGGCCACATCTTCTTCAAGGAACGCTGGTTCGGTTTCGACGACGGTATCTACAGTGCTGCGCGCCTGCTGGAGATTCTCAGCCAGGAGACGCTGAGCGCCGAAGAGCTGTTCCAGACCTTCCCGAATGACCTGTCGACACCGGAGATCAATATCAAGGTCACCGAAACCAGCAAGTTCAGCATCATCGAAGCGCTGGAACGGGATGCACAGTGGGGCAACGCTAACCTGACGAGCATCGACGGCGTGCGCGTCGACTATCCGAAAGGCTGGGGTCTGGTCCGCGCTTCCAATACCACACCCGTGCTGGTATTGCGTTTCGAAGCCGAAACAGAGGCCGAGCTGCAGCGAATCAAAGACGTGTTCCATGCTCAGCTGAAAAACGTAGCACCGGATTTAGAACTTCCTTTTTGATCTAACTTTTTGAGTGGAGCCCAAATGACCCTCGAACGTGACGCCGCAGCCAATGCCGCCAAGGTCCTTTCCGAAGCCTTGCCTTACATCCGACGCTTCGTTGGCAAGACGCTGGTGATCAAGTACGGCGGTAACGCCATGGAGAGCGAAGAGCTGAAGACCGGCTTCGCGCGCGACATCGTGTTGATGAAGGCAGTGGGCATCAACCCGGTCGTGGTTCACGGCGGCGGCCCGCAAATCGGCGACCTGCTCAAGCGCCTGTCCATCGAAAGCCACTTCATCGACGGGATGCGCGTTACCGATGCCCAGACCATGGACGTCGTGGAGATGGTGCTGGGCGGCCAGGTCAACAAGGACATCGTCAACCTGATCAACCGTCATGGCGGCAGCGCCATCGGCCTGACCGGTAAAGACGCGCAACTGATCCGCGCGAAAAAAATGAACGTGACCCGTCAAACCCCGGAGATGACCAAGCCGGAAATCATCGACATCGGCCATGTCGGGGAAGTCGTGGGCATCAACACCGACCTGCTGAACATGCTGGTCAAAGGCGATTTCATCCCGGTCATCGCACCGATTGGCGTCGGCGCTGACGGCGAGTCCTACAACATCAACGCCGATCTGGTTGCAGGCAAAGTCGCCGAAGCGCTGAAGGCCGAGAAACTCATGCTGCTGACCAACATCGCCGGCCTGATGGACAAGGAAGGCAAGGTCCTGACCGGCCTGACCACCGAACAGGTCAACGGCCTGATCGCCGACGGCACCATTTACGGCGGCATGCTGCCAAAAATCCGTTGCGCGCTGGAAGCGGTCCAGGGCGGTGTCACCACGTCCCACATCATCGACGGTCGCGTGCCGAACGCTGTCCTGCTGGAAATCTTCACCGACACCGGCGTGGGCACGCTGATCAGTAACCGCAAGCGTCACTGATTACGGGCAACGCCCAAAAAAAGACCCCGTCGGCGCAAACCGGCGGGGTCTTTTTGTATGTCGAGGGTCTTGCTTCAGCATTTCACTGCGCAAGTAACTGCTTCAAACGCGCCCGATCCTGGGCGAATTCGGTATCGGCCTGCTGTCGCGCGGTCTGATACCGCAAGATGTCGACCTTGAGGTTCTGCTGCTGATCACGCACATCGTTCATCTGATCGATGAGACTTTGCGGCACCTGTCGCCCTGCCCGCTCCTGATCCGCAGCCTGACCTTGCAAGGCTGCCTGCTGGGTCGACAGGTTCTGGATGTTGCCTTGCGCAACCGAGATAAGGCCGTCCAGCTCCGCGAGTTTTCGCGTTCGCGCACGGTCAACGTCTGCCAGGCTGCTGTACAGGTGCAACAACTGCGCATCGGCGTCAGCCTGGACCTTGGCCGCCTGCGCAGCAGCTTGCGCCTCTCGCGCCTGATCGGCTGTGGGCGCGGGCGGCACGACCTGAATCACGCGACCGCGCTGATTCAGCACTTCGTAGCCCTTACCGGAGTACTCAGCGGGCACACCCTGACGATCCAGCACGGTCACCCCGCGACTGTCGACATACCGATAGAGCAGGATGCCCGGATTATCGGCGGCTTGAACGCTTGCAACGCAGCCCACACCCAGAACCCAACAAAGACCTACTGTGCCCAGCTTGAGCATAAAAACGAGATCCTCTAATGACTCAGATTCCGTACTGAGCCCGATACGCTTCGACGGCAGGTAAATGCTGCTTGAGCTGAGGATCGTCAGCCAGGAACTCGAGAACCTGGTTTAACGAAACGATGCTCACCACCGGGATGCCGAAGTCACGTTCGACCTCCTGGATCGCAGAAAGCTCACCGTTTCCACGCTCCTGACGATTCAATGCGATCAGCACGCCCGCCGCATTCGCGCCCTGAGCCTGGATGATCTGCATGACTTCGCGAATCGCGGTACCCGCCGTGATCACGTCGTCGATAATCAGGACATCGCCGGTCAGTGGAGCCCCCACCAGACTGCCGCCTTCACCGTGCGCCTTGGCCTCTTTGCGGTTGAAACACCACGGCAGGTCAAGGTTGTGGTGATCGGCCAAAGCTACGGCTGTCGCGGCCGCCAGAGGAATACCCTTGTACGCTGGCCCGAACAGAACATCGAAGGAAATACTGCTTTCCACGACGGCGGCGGCATAGAACTTACCCAGTTGAGCAAGCGCTGAACCGCTGTTGAAAAGACCGGCATTGAAGAAGTAAGGACTGGTGCGTCCCGACTTCAAAGTGAACTCACCGAAGCGCAAAACCCCGCGATCGATGGCAAAACGAATGAAATCGCGCTGATACGCCTGCATGAAAAAAGCCCCGAATACCACGGATTTAGCTAATTAGGTAGAGCTCGGGTATCATACACGCACGTGATTTTTGGGGCCATTTATGCGGATCATCAGTGTGAACGTTAATGGTATTCAGGCTGCAGTCGAGCGTGGTTTGCTCAGTTGGCTGCAAGCCCAGAATGCCGACGTCATCTGTCTTCAGGATACCCGCGCCTCCGCCTTTGAACTGGACGATCCAGCCTACCAACTGGACGGCTACTTCCTGTATGCCTGCGATGCCGAAGTTCCTGCCCAAGGTGGTGTGGCGCTTTACTCGCGACTGCAGCCAAAGGCGGTAATCAACGGTCTGGGCTTTGAAACGGCCGACCGTTACGGGCGATACCTGCAGGCGGATTTCGACAAAGTCAGTATTGCAACCTTGCTGCTCCCCTCCGGGATGAACGGCGATGAGGACTTGAACCAGAAGTTCAAGCTCATGGACGACTTCGGCAAGTACCTGGACAAGCAACGCCGCAAGCGTCGCGAGTACATTTATTGTGGCTCGCTCTACGTTGCGCAGCAGAAGCTGGACATCAAGAACTGGCGCGACAGCCAGCAATCTCCGGGCTTCCTGGCGCCAGAGCGTGCCTGGATGGACGAGATTGTCGGCAACATGGGTTATGTCGACGCCCTGCGTGAAGTCAGCCGCGAAGGCGATCAGTACAGCTGGTGGCCGGATAACGAACAGGCCGAGATGCTGAATCTGGGCTGGCGGTTCGACTATCAATTGCTGACGCCGGGTCTGCGCCGTTTCGTACGCAGCGCACGCCTGCCACGCCAGCCGCGCTTCTCACAGCACGCGCCGCTGATTGTGGACTACGACTGGACGTTGACCATCTGACGTTCAGTTGCTCAAAAAAAGCCGACGTGAAGTCGGCTTTTGTTTGTCCGGCGTTTAGACAGCCGCCCAACCCTGTAGGAGCAGCAAACCATCGCCTCGCTTACTTGATCAACCGCCAGGTAAACGGATAACGATAGGCGATCCCGTCGTTGACCTTGACCCCGGCAATGATCGTCAGCACCAAGGCTCCAACGCCAACCAGCATCAGCAGTGGAAAACCAATGACGACGATCATCAGCAGGAAGCAGATCATCGCAGCAATGGCCACGGTAATCTGAAAGTTGAGGGCTTCCTTGCCCTGAGCATCGATGAACGGATCGGCCTCTTTCTTCAACTGCCAGACAATCAATGGCCCCAGCAGATTACCGAACGGAAAGATCAGGCCGAAGAACGCCGCAAAGTGGCACATCATGGCCCATTGGCGGACTTCCTTGCTCGGCACTGGCAACGGCGGCTGACTGTCGATCATCATGCTTTCCCTGTTCTGACGGTGGTAACGCGAATCACATCTTCGGCAATCAGTCGGCCAGCGCCGCCTGCTGCAACTCAAAGATTTCGTTCATGCCTTTCTGCGCCAGCGCCAGCATTGCGTTGAGCTCGGCAGGCTGGAAAGGTGCGCCTTCGGCGGTGCCTTGAACTTCAATGAAACCGCCTGTGCTGGTCATGACCACATTGAGGTCGGTCTCGGCGGCCGAGTCTTCCAGGTAGTCCAGGTCCAGCACCGGCTCACCCTGATACATCCCGACCGAAACCGCCGCGATCATCTGCTTCAACGGATCGCCACCCTTGAGGCCGCCACGCTTCTTGATGGTTTTCAGCGCATCGATCAGCGCCACCATCGAACCCGTAATCGACGCCGTGCGAGTACCGCCATCGGCCTGGATCACGTCGCAATCGACATACAGCGTCACGTCGCCCAGCTTGGACATGTCCAGCGAAGCGCGCAGGGAACGACCGATCAAACGTTGAATCTCAAGGGTACGGCCGCCTTGTTTGCCACGGCTGGCTTCGCGCTGGTTACGCTCGCCCGTCGCGCGCGGCAACATGCCGTATTCGGCAGTCAGCCAGCCTTGGCCCTGACCTTTTAGAAAACGCGGCACGCCGTTTTCGACGCTGACGGTGCAGATCACCTTGGTGTCACCGAACTCGACCAGTACAGACCCTTCGGCGTGCTTGGTGTAGTTGCGGGTGATGCGGATCGAGCGAAGCTGATCGGCAGCGCGACCACTTGGACGTTTCATCTGGGATACCTGTACTGAGACGGAAAACTGACCAGCATTATAGAGGCGAGGACCCGCGCTGGGGACATCTAATGAGGCATCAATGACCACTGGGCACCCGCGGGCTTATGAAAAAGCGCTACTAGGCAGCGAAACGGCGACATTGCACACGTCTTGCGACATCGCCAACGTTGGGCGCGCACCTCGCACTGAGCTACAATCTTGCGCCTTTATAGCCTGTCGCTTCTTCATCACATTCATCTGGACAGAACATCGTCCCTTCCAGGCTAACTCCTGACTTTTATAGAGGTAATTCCCATGGTGCACAGCATGACGGCTTTCGCCCGGGCTGAAAGAGCCGGCACTCAAGGCACGCTGAGCTGGGAATTGCGCTCGGTCAATCATCGTTATCTGGAACCTCATCTGCGTTTGCCTGAATCCTTCCGGGACCTGGAAGGCGCTGTACGCGAAGCATTGCGTCAGGGCCTGTCGCGCGGGAAGGTCGAATGCACGTTGCGGTTCACCGAGGAAACCGCCGGCAAACCGCTGCAGGTAGACCGTGAACGCGCCAGCCAACTGGTCGCCGCCGCTGAAGTCATCGCGAGCCTGATCAAGCAGCCTGCCGCCCTTAATCCACTGGAAGTGTTGGCGTGGCCCGGCGTGCTGGTCGCCGATGCGAGCGATCCGCAGGCGCTGAACAACGATGCACTGGCCTTGTTCAACGAAGCGCTGGATGAACTCAAAGCCGGTCGCGCCCGCGAAGGCGCAGACCTGGCCAAACTTCTCGACGAACGGCTTGTGTCGATCAAGACCGAAGTGGCTACCCTGCGCACCCTGGTGCCGCAGATGCTCGCGACCCAGCGCCAGAAGGTGCTGGATCGCTTCGCCGACATGAAGGCAGAGCTCGATCCACAACGCCTGGAACAGGAAATGGTCCTGCTGGCGCAGAAGAGCGATGTCGCAGAAGAACTCGACCGCCTGAGCACCCACGTCACCGAAGTTCGCCGCGTGCTCAAGACCGGCGGACAAGCCGGACGCCGGCTGGACTTCCTGATGCAGGAGCTCAACCGCGAAGCCAATACACTGGGCTCCAAAGCCTTCGACCCTCGCAGCACTCAAGCCGCAGTCAACCTCAAGGTGTTGATCGAGCAGATGCGCGAACAAGTGCAGAACATTGAGTAAGGCCAATCTAGACATGACCCACAGCACCGGCACTCTGTACATCATTTCCGCCCCCTCGGGCGCGGGCAAGACCAGCCTGGTCAAAGCCCTGATCGATGCTCAGCCGCAGATTCGCGTTTCCGTCTCCCACACCACCCGCGCCATGCGCCCGGGCGAAGTGGACGGCGTTAATTACCACTTCGTTGATCGCGAAGAGTTCGTGCGGATGATCGAACACGGCGACTTCCTCGAGCAGGCCGAGGTGTTCGGCAACCTGTACGGTACCTCGCAAAGCCGCCTGCAGCAGACACTGGATGAAGGTCACGACCTGATTCTGGAAATCGACTGGCAAGGCGCCGAGCAAGTGCGCAAGCTGATGCCCCACGCGCGCTCGATCTTTATTTTGCCGCCGACCCAGCAGGCCTTGCGTCAGCGCCTGACCAATCGCGGGCAGGACAGCGACGAGATCATCGAAGGCCGGATGCGCGAAGCGGTCAGTGAAATGAGCCATTACGTCGAGTACGATTACATCGTCATCAACGACGATTTCGCGACGGCCCTGGAAGACCTCAAAGCCATCTTCCGCGCCAACCTGCTGAGCCAGGAACACCAGCAACAGCGTCATACCGAGCTGCTGACGCAGTTGCTTGCATAATCAACTGCAGGAGCGCTTGCCCCTGATGGCGTCGATGAATTCAACCCATTCATTGCCAGACACACCGCCATCGCAGGCAAGCGCGCTCCTACAGGTGCGGTGCAAAGCGCATCGAAACAGCGCCATAAATCGACCGCTTGGGGCTTGCCGCTTGAAGCTTTGAGCTGTCCGCTTGTAAACTACCGAGTCCGCTCGCCCATCCGGGCACCGCGCATACCGCATTTGCTACGAGGAATACCCATGGCCCGCGTGACCGTTGAAGACTGCCTGGAACATGTAGATAACCGCTTTGAGCTGGTCATGCTCGCCACCAAGCGCTCGCGTCAACTGGCGACCGGCGGCAAAGAGCCAAAGCTGGCCTGGGAAAACGACAAGCCTACCGTTGTTGCCCTGCGCGAAATCGCAGCGGGCCTGATGGATTACGCCGTCATTGCAGAAGCCGAAATCGTTGAAGATGAACCACTGTTCGCAGCGTTCGAGGACGAGTCCAACGAGGCCGTCTAAGCCTATGCCCGGTCGACGTAGCAAGGCGCAGGGTCACCATCCTCGGCAAGGAGTTGCACCATGCCGAGCATAGACGCCCTCGCCGATCGCCTCTCGACCTACCTCGGCGCCGACCAGGTCAATCTGGTTCGCCGAGCGTATTTCTACGCCGAACAAGCCCACGACGGCCAACGCCGTCGCAGCGGTGAAGCCTACGTCACGCACCCGCTGGCGGTGGCCAATATCCTTGCCGATATGCACATGGACCATCAGAGCCTGATGGCCGCGATGCTGCATGACGTGATCGAAGACACCGGCATCGCCAAGGAAGCGCTCTGTGCGCAGTTTGGCGAAACCGTGGCCGAACTGGTAGACGGGGTCAGCAAACTGACCCAGATGAACTTCGAGACCAAGGCTGAGGCACAGGCCGAAAACTTCCAGAAAATGGCCATGGCCATGGCACGCGACATCCGCGTGATCCTGGTCAAGCTCGCTGACCGCCTGCACAACATGCGCACGCTGGAAGTGCTGTCAGGCGAAAAACGCCGACGCATCGCCAAGGAAACCCTCGAGATCTACGCCCCTATCGCCAATCGCCTTGGCATGCACAGCGTGCGTATCGAATTCGAAGACCTGGGTTTCAAGGCCATGTATCCGATGCGCTCCTCGCGCATCGGTCAGGCCGTCAAACGGGCTCGCGGCAACCGCAAGGAACTGGTCAACAAGATCGAAGAGTCGCTGAGCCACTGTCTGGCGGTCGACGGCATCGAAGGCGAAGTCAGCGGGCGGCAGAAGCACCTGTATGGCATCTACAAGAAGATGCGCGGCAAGCGTCGCGCCTTCAACGAGATCATGGACGTCTACGCGTTCCGGATCATCGTCGACAAGGTAGACACCTGCTATCGCGTGCTCGGCGCTGTACATAATTTGTACAAACCGTTGCCTGGACGCTTCAAGGATTACATCGCGATTCCAAAGGCCAACGGCTATCAGTCGCTGCATACCACGCTCTTCGGCATGCATGGCGTGCCCATCGAAATCCAGATCCGCACGCGCGAAATGGAAGAGATGGCCAACAACGGCATCGCCGCACACTGGCTGTACAAGTCTTCTGGCGACGAACAGCCGAAAGGTACGCACGCCCGCGCCCGCCAGTGGGTCAAGGGCGTGCTGGAAATGCAGCAACGTGCCGGCAACTCGCTGGAATTCATCGAAAGCGTAAAAATCGATCTGTTTCCGGACGAAGTCTACGTGTTCACGCCCAAAGGCCGGATCATGGAGCTGCCCAAAGGCTCCACGGCCGTCGACTTCGCGTACGCCGTTCACACGGACGTCGGCAACAGCTGCATTGCCTGCCGGATCAATCGCCGCCTGGCGCCACTGTCCGAACCTCTGCAGAGCGGTTCGACTGTTGAAATCGTCAGTGCGCCGGGCGCACGCCCGAATCCGGCATGGCTCAACTTCGTCGTCACGGGCAAGGCGCGCACGCACATTCGCCATGCGCTGAAGCTACAAAGGCGCTCGGAGTCGATCAACCTGGGTGAGCGCCTGCTCAACAAGGTGCTGAACAGCTTCGACAGCAGCCTGGAAAAGATTCCAAACGAACGCGTGCAACTGATCCTGGCCGAGTACCGGGTCGAGGTCATTGAAGACCTCCTCGAAGACATCGGCCTGGGCAACCGCATGGCGTATGTCGTCGCCAGGCGTCTGCTCGCCAGCGAGGGTGAAGAGCTGCCTAGCGCTGAAGGCCCACTGGCGATTCGTGGCACCGAAGGCCTGGTGCTCAGCTACGCCAAGTGCTGTACGCCGATTCCGGGTGACCCGATCGTAGGCCACTTGTCTGCGGGCAAAGGCATGGTCGTGCACCTGGATAACTGCCGCAATATCAGCGAAATCCGCCATAACCCGGAAAAGTGCATCCAGCTTTCCTGGGCCAAGGACGTGACCGGCGAATTCAATGTCGAGCTGCGGGTCGAGCTGGAGCACCAGCGCGGGCTTATTGCCTTGCTGGCCAGCAGCGTCAACGCCGCCGACGGCAACATCGAGAAAATCAGCATGGACGAACGCGATGGTCGTATCAGCGTGGTCCAACTGGTGGTCAGCGTGCACGACCGCGTGCACCTGGCCCGTGTGATCAAGAAACTGCGCGCCTTGACCGGTGTGATTCGCATCACCCGCATGCGTGCGTAGCCAAACCGCCAACAGGAGTTCTTCATGAGCAAGACCGTTATCTCCAGCGACAAAGCCCCTGCCGCTATCGGCACGTATTCTCAGGCGATCAAAGCTGGCAATACCGTCTACATGTCGGGTCAGATTCCTCTGGACCCGAAAACCATGGAACTGGTTGAAGGCTTCGAAGCCCAGACCGTTCAGGTCTTCGAAAACCTGAAATCCGTGGCTGAAGCTGCAGGCGGATCGTTCAAGGACATCGTCAAGCTGAACATCTTCCTGACCGATTTGAGCCACTTCGCCAAGGTCAACGAGATCATGGGCAAGTATTTCGAACAGCCTTACCCTGCGCGCGCCGCCATCGGCGTGGCTGCCCTGCCAAAAGGCGCGATGGTTGAAATGGACGCCGTGCTGGTCGTCGAGTAAATCCCCCGCGGAGCGTATTCACGCTCCGCTACCCTCAGAGCAAAGGAAGGACTCCGCATGCATATGCGCGTCGCGTTCGCCCTCTCGCTGCTGGCCGCGCTGATGAGCGGCTGCGCCAGCCATTCCAACAAAACCCCGGACGGCACCTGGATCAATCAAGCCGCCATCGACGCTGCGGCAGAAGGCGGCAACTTGCGCCAGTCGCTGCTGGCGTACGGGCCGACACTGGAATGGAACGTCAATACAGCGGCAGGCCAGGCTACGTCCTATAACGGATTCGAACTCACCGAAGGCAAGATCGCCAAAGATCCCGACGGATCGTGGAAGGTGAATGTTTATGGCAGCGCCTCTGACGACCTCAAGCTGAAAGGCGACGAGCTGGTTCAAAGCGCCAGCGATTCAGGCCCCGAACAGCATTTCCGCATGCCCAAGCAAGCCGCTCCCGCTGGCGCACCACCCGGAAGCAGCTTTGAGCGTGCGCTCTATACCGCCTACCTGGGCGGCAAATGGACGATCGTCAATGGCGACGGACAAGGCAGCGTCGTTGAGTTTCAGCCGGACGGCAGCGTGACAGGCCTGCCGGGCAACGACCGTTACGCGCTCTGTCTGGCGGGCGATTGCGCCGCCATGAGTGGCGAGTACGACAGCATGTGGCTCGAGAAAAATGAGCGCGGCAACCCGTGGGTCTTTGTGCGCCAAGGCAAGCAACTGGAAATCTTCCAGGCCGTAAACAATGCCCAGGCTACTGAAATGCCGGACTTGCGTCCGGGCGAGCGGCATTGGGTGTTGGAGAAAAATTGAGTTCTACGCCTGTTTGAGTGTGTAGGAGCGCGCTTGCCCGCGATTGCAATCAGCTAATCACCTCTGTGGTGACGGCAGAAATGCCATCGCGGGCAAGCGCGCTCCTACAGGGTCTGTCACAAGACTTAATCAATTATCAGCCAACATCGCCTCATACCCTTCCTTGTAACTCGCATAACGCGGCACCCAGCCCAGCGCCTTGGCCCGCGCGTTGCTGCACCGCTTGCTGCCTGCGCGTCTCACACTGTTCTCGTCGGACCACTGCGTCACATTGAGGCGAGTACGCATCCAGTCCACCACTTCAGCCAAAGGCACCGGCGCGTCGTCAACGCCCAGATAGCAGTCTTCCAGTGCGTCCCCCTTCGCATCGGCCTGCAACAGGAAAGCCAGCAGACCCGCAGCGTCATCCGCGTGAATGCGGTTGCCGTACAGCGGCGGATCGACGGCCACGCTGTAACCCTGACGAACCCGGTTCATCAAATCGCTACGGCCCGGCCCATAGATTCCGGTCAATCTGACGATACTCGCCGGCACGCCACTGTTCAGGGCCACCTGCTCGGCCTCTCGCATCACGCGGCCTGAGAATCCGTCGGCTTCGGCAGGCGACGTCTCATCGACCGACTCGCCTCCTTGCTGCCCATAAACACTGCTGCTCGACACGAACAGAATCCGCTTGGGCTTCTGCCCGCTGCGCTCTGTCCAGCCGAGCACATGACGCAAGCCCTGTACGTAGGCTGCGCGATAACCGGCTTCGTCCCGCGCCGTCGGGGTCGCGCAATAGACCAGATAATCGATTCGGCTCTCGGGCCATTGAACCGGGATTCGCGCGTCAAAAAGGTCACCGCCCACGCCTCGCACACCGTGCGGCAGCTTCGCCACATTTCTGCGCAGGCCGTACACCGTCCACCCTTGAGGCAGTAGCTGCAACGCCAGACGCCCACCAATGTCACCACATCCAGCAATCAGAACGGTCGGTGCCGCCATGACCAATCTCCACATCAAAAGTAGGTTTCGACCAATAAAACCGGCCTGAAAAGCGACCATCGGGACGCGTTCGCGTTAAAAAAAGAGACTCTATTACTTTTGTTAACAAGAATTACTTGCAATAATGTCGGCCCTTTGTTCTCCTCCGCTCGCCTCGGGCCAGCGCGACGCATCCAGAACGAACACCTATTTTCATATCAGGTCGGGCCAGCATGACACCTATTCAATCCGCCGCTTCGTCAATCACATTTTCAGGTCTGCCTCGTGCAGGGCGCGCCATTGTCGCCGTTCTATTCAGCCTGATGCTGACGCCAGTTGCGCTTGCCGATTCCAGCGCTCCTGCCCAGCCAACCCCTGCGGTTCAGTCGGCAGCGCCTGCTGCTGCTCCGGTTGACACCGCGACAGCCCCTGCCGTTCAGGATCCTGCCTTCCCCGCAGATTCGATCGAGCCCGTCGCCGAAGAGAACAGCCTGGGCATGTCCCACGACCTGTCGCCTTGGGGCATGTACAAGAATGCAGACATTATCGTTAAAGCCGTAATGATCGGCCTTGCCATCGCCTCGATCATCACCTGGACCATCTGGATTGCCAAAGGCCTGGAACTGATCGGCGCCAAGCGTCGTCTGCGTGGCGAGATCGCCGCCCTCAAGCGCGCACGCACGCTCGATGAAGCCAGCGCCGGCGCCAAAAAGGAGGGCACGCTGGCCCACCTGCTGGTTCACGATGCGCTGGAAGAGATGCACCTCTCGGTCAACAGTCGCGAACGTGAAGGCATCAAGGAGCGCGTTGCGTTTCGCCTCGAGCGCCTCGTAGCAGCCTGCGGCCGCAACATGAGCATGGGCACCGGCGTACTCGCCACCATCGGCTCGACCGCGCCCTTCGTCGGCCTGTTCGGTACCGTGTGGGGCATCATGAACAGCTTCATCGGCATCGCCAAGACCCAGACCACCAACCTGGCAGTCGTCGCACCGGGCATCGCCGAAGCGCTGCTGGCCACCGCTCTCGGTCTGGTGGCCGCGATTCCTGCCGTGGTCATCTACAACGTGTTCGCACGCTCCATTGCCGGTTACAAGGCGCAGGTGTCCGACGCCTCTGCTCAAGTTCTGTTGCTCGTCAGCCGCGATCTGGATCACCAGCCCGTCGCTGAGCGTGTCCAGCAGCCGCACAGGGTAAAAATGGGGTAAACCATGGGCCTGCATCTGAACGAAGGTGGCGACGATCTCGCCGAGAACCACGAAATCAACGTGACGCCGTTCATCGACGTCATGCTGGTGCTGCTGATCATTTTCATGGTGGCAGCGCCTCTTGCAACCGTAGACATCAAGGTCGACCTGCCCGCCTCCACAGCGAAACCGGCACCCAGACCGGAAAAGCCGATTTTTCTGAGCGTCAAGGCTGACCAGAGCCTGTACCTGGGCGACGAAAAGGTTGCGCGCGAGCAGATCGGCCCGGTCCTGGATGCCAGGACCAAAGGCAAGAAGGACACCACGATCTTCTTCCAGGCCGACAAGGGCGTGGACTACGGGGACCTCATGGACGTCATGAATGCCCTGCGCGGCGCCGGTTACCTGAAAGTCGGTCTGGTGGGTCTTGAGACGGTTGGTAAGAAATGATCAATACGCGCCAAAAACTGACGCGCTATAGCGGTAGTCTGTTGTTGGTGCTGGCGGTTCACGCGGTTGCGATCATCGTCGCGCTGCGCTGGCCCGCCTCGCAGGCCATCGAGCTGCCCCCGGCAGCCATGATGGTCGAGCTGGCTCCCTTACCTGAGCCTGCTCCGCCGCCACCGCCGAAAGTGGTGCAACCGCCGCAGCCGCCTGCGCCGGAAGAAGAGTTGCCGATTCCGCCCATTGCCGAAGCGCCAAAGCCGGAAATCGCGATTCCCAAACCGGTCAAACCCAAGCCCAAACCACAGCCGCCCAAGCCGGTGAAGAAGGTTGAGCCGCCGAAGGAGGAAAAGCCTGCCGATGAGAAACCGGTCGACACGCCACCTTCCAACGCTAAACCGGAAAAATCGGCTGCGCCGCAACCCGCTCCGCCCACACCGCCGAGCACCGCACTGCCAACCTGGCAGGGTGACCTGCTGCGCCACCTGAGCAAGTACAAACGTTATCCGGACGACGCCCGTCGGCGCGGCATGCAAGGCATCAACCGTTTGCGTTTCGTGGTGGATGGCGAAGGCCGGGTGCTGTCGTACGAAATCGCAGGGGGGTCGGGCAGTGCATCGCTGGACCGCGCAACCCTTGAGATGATTCGCCGTGCCCAGCCGCTGCCCAAGCCGCCAGCGGAATTGCTCAACAATGGCACGCTGGAAGTGGTCGCGCCCTTCGTTTATTCACTGGATAAACGTTGAAACGTTGATTTTGTGACAACAGAGGGCCTGATAACGTGCGTCTATCGATTGCACCCGCTATGCTGGGGCCGCAACTTCATGGACGCACGCTATGACCCTCACAGAATTGCGCTATATCGTTACCCTCGCTCAAGAGCAGCATTTCGGCCATGCGGCTGAGCGCTGCCACGTCAGCCAGCCGACACTGTCGGTCGGCGTAAAGAAGCTGGAAGATGAACTCGGTGTGCTGATTTTCGAGCGCAGCAAGAGTGCCGTACGTCTTACGCCGGTTGGCGAGGGCATCGTAGCTCAGGCGCAGAAGGTGCTCGAGCAGGCTCAAGGCATTCGTGAGCTCGCCCAGACGGGCAAGAACCAACTGACGGCGCCGCTGAAAGTCGGTGCGATCTACACCGTCGGTCCTTATCTGTTTCCTCACCTGATTCCGCAACTGCACCGGGTCGCCCCGCAAATGCCGTTGTATATCGAAGAGAACTTCACCCATGTGCTGCGCGACAAGCTGCGCAACGGTGAACTCGACGCGATCATCATTGCCCTGCCGTTCAACGAAGCCGACGTACTGACCATGTCGCTGTACGACGAGCCGTTCTACGTGCTCATGCCGGCTGATCATCCGTGGACGCAGAAAACCACCATCGACGCATCGGCACTGAACGACAAGAGTCTGTTGTTGCTGGGCGAAGGCCACTGTTTCCGCGACCAGGTGCTCGAAGCGTGCCCGACGCTGGTCAAAGGGGGCGACAGCGCCAAGCACACGACGGTCGAATCCAGCTCGCTGGAAACCATCCGCCACATGGTGGCCTCGGGGCTGGGCGTCTCGATCCTGCCCATGTCCGCAGTCGACAGCCATCACTATGCGCCGGGCGTGATTGAAGTGCGTCCGCTGTCGCCTCCTGTGCCATTCCGCACGGTCGCCATCGCTTGGCGTGCGAGCTTCCCGCGGCCCAAAGCCATCGAAATCCTCGCCGACTCCATTCGTCTGTGCTCCGTTGCTCGCCCTAAAGCCCAGGCACAAGCGAGCTAAGAGGCGGTATGACTGAGCTGTCCCACGTCTCGGTAACGGCGCTCAAGGGCGTCGGCGAGGCCATGGCTGAAAAGCTGGCGAAGGTCGGCCTGGAGAACATTCAGGACGTCCTGTTCCATCTGCCGCTGCGTTATCAGGATCGCACCCGCGTCGTGCCCATTGGCGCGTTGCGCCCGGGGCAGGATGCGGTGATCGAAGGCGTCGTCAGCGGTGCCGACGTCGTGATGGGCAAACGTCGCAGCCTGCTGGTCCGTCTGGGTGATGGCACTGGCGTGCTGAGCCTGCGTTTTTACCACTTCAGCAACGCACAGAAGGATGGCTTGAAGCGCGGCACGCATGTGCGCTGCTATGGCGAAGCCCGTCCCGGCGCCTCGGGACTGGAGATCTACCATCCCGAATACCGTGCGATCACCGACGAAGAGCACGTCGCGGTCGAACAGACGCTCACGCCCATTTACCCCACCACCGAAGGCCTGACCCAGCAGCGCTTGCGCCAGTTGTGTCAGCAAAGCCTGGGGATGCTGGGGCCAAGAAGCTTGCCTGACTGGCTGCCGGAAGAGCTTGCGCGCGACTATCAACTGGCGCCACTGGCTGACGCGATCCATTACCTGCATAACCCACCCGCCGACGCGGATGTCGAAGAACTCGCGCTGGGCCACCACTGGGCGCAGCACAGGCTGGCCTTTGAAGAACTCCTGACTCATCAGTTGTCGCAGCAACGTCTGCGTGAAAGCCTGCGCTCCCAACGGGCGCCAGCGCTGCCGGTCGCCAAGCGGCTTCCAACGCAGTTCCTCGCTAACCTGGGGTTTCCACCGACAGGCGCACAGCAACGCGTCGGCAAGGAAATCGCCTACGACCTCAGTCAGCAAGAACCCATGCTGAGGCTGATTCAGGGTGACGTGGGCGCGGGCAAGACCGTGGTCGCCGCACTGGCAGCGTTGCAGGCGCTGGAGGCCGGTTACCAGGTCGCGCTGATGGCGCCGACCGAGATTCTGGCCGAACAGCACTTCATCAACTTCACGCGCTGGCTGCAGCCACTGGGCATTGAAACCGCCTGGCTGGCCGGCAAGCTCAAGGGCAAGGCCCGGGCTGCGTCGCTTGAACAGATCGCCAACGGTGCTCCCATGGTGGTCGGCACCCACGCGCTGTTTCAGGATGAAGTGCAGTTCAAGAACCTCGCGCTGGTGATCATCGATGAACAGCACCGCTTTGGCGTTCAACAGCGGCTGGCGTTGCGCAAAAAGGGCGTCGGCGGCCTGATGTGTCCGCATCAGCTGATCATGACCGCCACCCCCATTCCGCGCACGCTGGCGATGAGCGCGTACGCTGACCTCGATACCTCGATCCTCGACGAATTGCCGCCGGGCCGCACGCCGGTCAACACCGTACTGGTCGCCGACAGCCGTCGCATCGAGGTCGTGGAGCGGGTCCGCAACGCGTGTGCCGAAGGCCGTCAGGCCTATTGGGTCTGTACGCTGATCGAAGAATCTGAAGAGCTGACCTGTCAGGCTGCCGAAACCACCTTCGAAGAGCTGACGAGCGCCTTGGGCGAACTCAAGGTCGGGTTGATTCATGGCCGCATGAAGCCGGTGGAAAAAGCGGCGGTCATGGCCGAGTTCAAACAAGGCAATCTGCAGTTGTTAATCGCAACGACGGTCATTGAAGTGGGTGTGGACGTTCCCAACGCCAGCCTGATGATCATCGAGAACCCTGAACGACTGGGTCTCGCCCAGCTTCATCAGTTGCGCGGCCGGGTCGGACGCGGTAGCGCAGCGAGTCATTGCGTGCTGCTGTACCATCCGCCGTTATCACAGATCGGTAAACAGCGGCTGGGGATCATGCGCGAAACCAACGACGGTTTCGTCATCGCCGAAAAAGACCTGGAGCTTCGCGGGCCGGGCGAGATGCTGGGAACGCGGCAGACAGGCTTGCTGCAATTCAAGGTCGCCGATTTGATGCGCGACGCAGACCTGTTGCCGGCCGTTCGGGATGCCGCGCAAGCATTGCTGGAGCGCTGGCCGCAACATGTCAGCCCCCTGCTGGAGCGCTGGTTGCGCCACGGGCAGCAATACGGGCAAGTGTGAAGCAGTCAACAATAAGAACGTGTCTCACCTATATAACAACTAAGCTGGTTATACTTCAGCAATTGTAGGAATCTGGATACAGGCCATGACAGAAGTTGCCCACATCGACGCAACCCAACACGCCCCGTCTGTTATTCGGCAGTTGCTTGGCAAAGCGGCCATCAACTTCCGGGAAGTCATGGACGACGAAACGCTGCCCACTGCGCAGAAGGTCCAGGCCGTTCTGGTCCACGATTCCGTTGGCGCGCTGCTGATCCTTTTCCCGCAGAGCCAGTTGCTGGACCTCAATCGGATTACCGAATTGACCGGTCGCAAGCTGACCGCCGTGTCGCAAGAGCACCTGGATCAGATGCTCGGCAAGAACAACCTGCATAGCCTCCCCGCCCTTCCGGCCCTGACCAGTTCACCGTGCCTGTACGAAGAGCGCATCCTTCAGGAGCCCACCGTACTGATCGACTCGGGCGAGCCTGGCCTGCTGCTGGAGATCAGCAGCGAAGACTTCAAATCCCTGTTGAGCAAAGCCAGCGCCGCCACCTTCGGCGAGCCGGTCAATCTGGTGCAACCGAACCTGACGCGTCCCGATGACGACCGTGAGGAGATCACCAAGGCCGTCCAGAATTTCACCGCCCGCCGCATCCAGCAACGCCTGGAAGCGACGGTGGAAATTCCGCCGCTGGCGGACACTGCTCAAAAAATCATCAAACTGCGTGTCGATCCGGACGCGACCATCGACGACATTACCGGTGTCGTGGAAACCGATCCGGCGCTGGCCGCGCAGGTGGTCAGCTGGGCGGCATCGCCGTATTACGGCTCCGCCGGCAAGATTCGCTCGGTTGAAGACGCCATCGTGCGCGTGCTGGGCTTCGACCTGGTGATCAACCTGGCCCTGGGTCTGGCGCTGGGCAAGACACTGGCCTTGCCCAAGGATCATCCGCAGCACGCGACGCCGTACTGGCAGCAGTCGATCTACACCGCCGCCGTCATCGAAGGCCTGACCCGCGCCATGCCGCGCGCCAAGCGCCCTGAAAGCGGCCTGACGTACCTTGCCGGTTTGCTGCATAACTTCGGCTATCTGTTGCTGGCGCACGTCTTTCCGCCGCACTTCTCGCTGATCTGCCGACAAATCGAGGTCAACCCGCACCTTCACCACAGCTTCGTGGAGCAGCATCTGCTGGGCATTTCCCGCGAGCAGATCGGTGCCTGGCTGATGCGTAACTGGGACATGCCTGAAGAACTCTCTACCGCGCTGCGTTTTCAGCACGACCCGCATTACAACGGCGAACATTGCGAGTACGCCAACCTGGTGTGTTTGGCGGTGCGTCTGCTGCGCAAGGAAGGGATCGGCTCCGGCCCGATGGAAAGCATTCCGGACGAGCTGTTCGAACGCCTGGAACTGCCACGCGATAAAGCGCAGGACGTGGTGCACAAGGTGCTGGAAGCCGAAGTGCTGCTGCGCGAACTCGCCTCGCAGTTCCACTGATTGACCGCTTGTGCCAACCGCCTGTGATTCCACGGCGGTTGGAACGACCTGTGGGACCAAGCTCGACCTGAGCGGCATTCCGCCGAAAGCTGCGCTCAATGACTGCAAGGGTGAATGAAACGACTCGAAAATCTGTGGGAGCGAATTTATTCGCGATAAATCTTTCAGCCGACACGTTTGTATTGGTCTTGCTGATTCATCGCGAATGAATTCGCTCCCACCGTTGGTTTTTTTCCAGCCTCAGACCTTTTTCTTCCTCGGCTTCAAATACTTCGTCAGGCCCTGAAACCACATCACCAGTCCGGTGTTGCCGGTGACCTGAATGTTCTTGTCCTGAATCCCCTGCATGAACGCCAGTTGCTTGTTCTTCGCCTGCATCGTGGCGAAGCCGTAAGTCGCGTCCTTGAACGAGATCGCAAACGCTGGCGCGGCGACAGCGCCACTGCGGCTGCTGACGCGTTGATCCTTCACCACGAAATGACGAGCCACTTTGCCGTCGCAGGTCTGCAGCTGGAACGTCAGGTCCTTGCCGGCGAGCTGTTGCTGGAATGCAGGGTTGTTGCGGCTGGCGCGGGTCATGAGCAGACCCAGCATCCAGAGGAGAAAACGAAACTTCATGTGCGACGCCTCATGCGATCAGGTGCGGATGAGCAACCAACGGCAGTGTAGCGAGCTTGAACACCGAATGACGTAACAGAACCCGACGGTCGCAAAGTGGCGACGCAGACAGCTCGCCGGGCCAGACAACCGGCCATAAAAAATGGGCATCCAACTGCTTGGTATGCCCATTTCCACGCTGTTCGCCTTCCGCAAGACGTCCAGCTATTTATTTCTTCTTCGCAGGCGTCACGACAGGGTTAACGCTGTCTTTCAGGAACTTGCCCGGCTTGAATGCAACGGTGTTGCTGGCCTTGATTTTGACCGGCTCGCCAGTCTGTGGATTCTTGCCTGTGCGCGCGCCGCGATGGCGCTGCAGGAACGTGCCGAAACCCACGAGGGTCACGCTGTCCTTTTTGTGCAAGGCGTTGGTGATTTCATCCAAGACGGCATTGAGGACACGATTGGCTTGTTCTTTGGTGAGATCTGCCTTTTCGGCAATAGCGGCTGCGAGTTCTGGTTTACGCATATGAAGCCTCTTTTACGGTTTTTTGTTTTTATGTCCCGTGCCACCCTTCCAGGGCAGCGAGCAGGTACCGCAACGGCTCTACGTTGCGGCAGACCGGAATGAGGATGGCATGCTGCCGATCCCCGCGCCAGTACGTGGGCCACGTTTGTATCAACAAAAACGTGCCTTATCCGACAGAACGACAGCTATTTATGCCAGCAGCGGTGGCAAGACCTTGTTCAAGGCCAGTTTGTCCATGACGGCGGCGCCTGTCAGGGCGTAACCCAGCAGGTTTCCGTCCGCATCGTGACACAGCGCCTTGATGTCCGCGCCCTGCCCTTCAACGGTCCAGACGCCTTCCCGGCCCTTGGGCGGTGGCGAAACCACGAGTGGGCAAACAGGCGTTTTCACCGTCACCGGCATGGGGCCGTATTTGACCGGCGTAGATGTGCCAGCCAGTGTTTGCGCCAGGGCACGTGCGCAGCTCATCAGCGGCATGACATAGAGCAGATTCAACCCGTCCACTTCGGCGCAATCGCCCAGCGCATAGATGTTGGCGTGAGAGGTCTTGAGGTGACGGTCAACCACCACCCCTCGGCCAACCTCAAGGCCTGCGGCTGCAGCCAGATCGACCCGGGGCCGCAAGCCAATGGCCGACACCACCAGATCACACGGCACAACTTCGCCATCGGACAGGTGCGCTTCAAGGCCCTCGCCCGTTCGCGAGAGCCGGGTCAGGACAGGGCCCAAGTGGAAACGCGCGCCCAGACTCTCAAGTCCGGCTTGAACAGCCGCCGCTGCCGCCGGGTGCAACAAGGTCGGCATGACCTGTTCGCAAGGCGCCACCAGATCGACCTCGTAACCGCCCACGATGAGGTCATTGGCAAACTCGCAACCGATCAGGCCAGCGCCGAGGATGAGCACACGCCGCTTGCCTGCTGCTGCAGTGCGAAAACGTGCGTAGTCCTCCAGATCGTTGATAGGGAAGATGGCGTCGCCGGCATCGCCCTCCACCGGCACACGCACGGTCTCTGCGCCCCAGGCCAGGATCAGATCACGGTAGTACACCGACTCTTCACCTATCCACAGGCGCTTGTGACCCGGGTCGATACCACTGATTCGAGTGTGGGTGCGCACTTCGGCCTTGAGCTGTTCGGCCATGGCGCCGGGCTCGGCCATGCTCAGGCCGTCGGCTTCCTTGTTCTTGCCAAAGCCGGTGGAGAGCATGGGTTTGGAGTAGGAACGACCGTCATCGGCCGTGATCAGCAGCAGCGGCGTTTCGCCATCGAGCTTGCGAAATTCCCGTGCGAGGTTATAACCCGCAAGGCCGGTACCGACGATCACCACAGGTGCGTTCATTCGTGTCTCCTGAATCAGATAAGGAACGGCGGATCAGCCGATTTCGATCATCTCGAAATCCATTTTACCGACACCGCAGTCAGGGCAGAGCCAGTCCTGCGGGACATCCTCCCAGCGGGTGCCCGGTGCAATGCCGTCATCCGGCCAACCATCGGCTTCGTTGTAAATCAGGCCACAGACAATGCATTGCCACTTTTTCATGGGTTGGTTCTCTTGGTTCACAGGCTATACGTGCCCAGACACTTGACGGCCGTCGCACGCTTTTTCGAATGGGTCTGGGCGTTTTACTGATCACCGGGCGTTCACGCAAGTTTCATCGACGCGCAGACCCCGACCCGGTCGTCGGCCAGCCTCCTCAATCATGCTAAGCTCGCCGCCTCGATTGCTGCCAATAACTGTTCACTGTGATCCAGCAAAATCCTGCATGCCCAACGCCCGAATGGCTGTTGCGCGATCAACTGATCAATGCGCCCGCGCCCGTCGTCCTTGAGTGGCTGTTCCACGAAGACTCCCTGACCCGCCGCCTCACCCGACTGTCCCACGATGGCTTTAGCGTCACGCCGTTGTTCGAAGGCTGGCAACCGCTGCGTGCCGATGAATGTGCGGCGCTGAACCTGCCGGATGGCAGTGAAGGCTGGGTGCGCGAGGTATACCTGCTCGGGCATGGCGAGAAGTGGGTATTTGCCCGAAGCGTCGCCGCGCGTGCCGCGCTGGAAAACGATGGCTTGCACATGGACGAACTGGGGACGCGCTCGCTGGGCGAGTTGCTGTTCAGCGACCGGGCGTTCGCGCGCGGACCTTTGCAGATTTGCCAATACCCCTCGTCCTGGTTGCCGCAAGCGGATAACCGCGCAGGACTCTGGGGTCGTCGCTCCTGTTTCACGCGAGGGGCGCTGGGCATCCTCGTCGCCGAGGTATTTTTGCCGACCGTCTGGCGCGCCATTGATGCCGCCTCCGAATCCGCCAAGGAGCGTCACTGATGTACTTGTCGCTGCTCAAGTCCCTTAACCGCCTGCATCCACGCGCCTGGGATTTCATTCAACTGACCCGCATCGACAAGCCGATTGGCATCTACCTGTTGCTGTGGCCAACGCTGTGGGCCTTATGGATTGCCGGCAAAGGCTCGCCATCGCTGAGCAACGTCCTGATCTTCGTCGTTGGCGTGTTCCTGATGCGCGCTGCGGGCTGTGTGATCAATGACTTCGCCGACCGCAAGGTGGACGGTCACGTCAAACGCACCGAGCAACGCCCTCTGGTCAGCGGCAGGGTCACCTCCAAAGAAGCGCTGATTCTGTTCGCCGTGCTGGTGGGACTGAGCTTTCTGCTGGTGCTGCTGACCAATTCGACAACGATCTGGCTGTCATTCGGAGGCCTGGCCCTGGCTGCCACCTACCCCTTCATGAAGCGGTACACCTATTACCCGCAAGTGGTGCTGGGCGCGGCCTTTTCGTGGGGCATGCCGATGGCGTTCACGGCCGAGACCGGCGACCTGCCTGCCGCCGCGTGGCTGCTGTACATCGCCAATCTGTTGTGGACGGTGGGCTACGACACGTATTACGCGATGACCGACCGCGAGGACGACCTGAAGATCGGGGTGAAATCCACGGCCGTGCTGTTTGGCGACGCCGATCGGGTGATCATCCTGACGCTGCAGTGCCTGGCGCTGTTCTGCCTGATGCTCGCCGGCTCAAGGTTTGAGCTTGGGTTGTATTTCTTCCTCGGCCTGCTGGTCGCGGCGGGATGCTTCGCTTGGGAATTCTGGTCGACGCGGGATAAAGCGCCCCAAGCCTGCTTCAAGGCTTTCCTGCACAATCATTGGGCGGGGTTGGCGATATTCGTGGGGATCGTCGTGGACTACGCGCTGCGCTGACCTTCGACAGGCCAGCGCAGGTTTGAAGGGCAGCTCCGATCAGTGCTTCATGCCGTGGACGGCGTGCCACACGCCACCTTTGCCATCGCCGGTCATTTCGCCGGGCTTGTCGTTCTTGAAGGTATAGAGCGGCTTGCCGTCATAGGCCCACTGCATCTTGCCGTCGTCACGCTTGATCGTGGTCCACTTACCTGACGCCTTGGCGTCTGCCGGTGCCATCATCGGTGGCCAGTTGGTTGCGCACTGGTCGTTGCACATGGACTTGCCACCTGAGTCCTTGTCGTACGTGTACAGCATCATATTGCTGTGGTCGGCCATCATGCCGTCCTTCGTCACCATCGCGGGGTCAGCAGCAAACGTCATCCCGGAGGATGCCAGTGCAACAGCAGCAAAAAGACCCATAAAAGCAGAAGAAATTTTAGCCATCGGTATGTTCCCTTTTTGTTAGTCGTAGGTTGGACAAACGTTGTAGGACAAGACCACAAGCTTAGCCCTAGACCGGGCAATGCGCCTGGTTCGAACTAACCTGTCACACGACTGCAATAATTCCGTTATCTAATGCGCCCCAAGACAGTTAAATGACATGAGGTTCAAGGCATGGTTGGCAGGAGCATTCTGATCGTCGACGACGAAGCGCCGATTCGCGAGATGATCGCCGTCGCACTGGAAATGGCCGGCTATGACTGCATGGAGGCAGAGAACTCTCAGCAAGCCCACGCGGTCATCGTCGACCGCAAACCCGATTTGATCCTGCTCGACTGGATGCTGCCCGGCACGTCCGGCATCGAGCTGGCGCGTCGGTTGAAGCGTGATGAGCTGACCGGGGACATCCCGATCATCATGCTCACGGCCAAAGGCGAAGAGGACAACAAGATTCAGGGTCTTGAGGTCGGCGCCGACGATTACATCACCAAGCCCTTCTCTCCTCGTGAACTGGTGGCGCGCCTCAAGGCCGTGCTGCGCCGCGCGGGCCCGAACGACGGTGAGTCGCCCATCGAAGTGGGCGGTCTGCTGCTGGACCCGATCAGTCATCGCGTCACCATCGACGGCAAACCTGCTGAAATGGGCCCGACCGAATACCGCCTGCTGCAGTTCTTCATGACCCACCAGGAGCGCGCCTACACCCGCGGCCAGCTGCTCGATCAGGTCTGGGGCGGCAACGTTTACGTCGAAGAGCGCACGGTGGACGTTCACATTCGTCGCCTGCGTAAAGCCCTCGGCGATGCTTACGAAAATCTGGTACAAACCGTCCGCGGTACTGGCTACCGTTTTTCCACCAAAAGCTGAGCAGCTTTTGGTAGCGACTCCGATCGCGGAAGACAAGGACGCGTTAATTGAACCAAAACTGGCATGGCACCCTGATCCGCCATCTGCTGCTATTGGTCACGGCCTCGCTGCTGGCCGGGCTGATCAGCGGCCATTATGGCGGGTGCCTGGCAATCGGCCTGGGCCTGTACCTGGCCTGGACCCTCAAACAGTTGCTCAGGCTGCATGACTGGCTACGCCATCACAAACCCGATGAGCCGCCGCCCGATGGCTACGGACTGTGGGGCGAAGTCTTCGACAGCATCTATCACCTGCAACGCCGCGATCAGCGTGTGCGTGGTCGTCTGCAAGCCGTTATCGACCGGGTTCAAGAGTCCACGGCGGCGCTGAGAGACGCTGTGATCATGCTCGACAGCGAAGGCAACCTGGAATGGTGGAACCGCGCTGCCGAAACGCTCCTGGGTCTCAAAACACCTCAGGACAGCGGCCAGCCCGTGACCAACCTGGTGCGCCATCCGCGTTTCAAGGAATACTTCGAGCACGCCAATTACGCCGAACCGCTGGAGATCCCTTCTCCGGTCAACGACCGCCTGCGCATTCAGATGTTGATCACTCGCTACGGTAACAACGAGCACCTGATGCTGGTGCGTGACGTGACGCGTCTTCATCTGCTGGAGCAAATGCGCAAAGACTTCGTGGCCAACGTCTCCCATGAACTGCGCACACCCTTGACGGTGATCTGCGGTTACCTCGAAACGCTGCTGGATAACGTGGAAGAGGTGAACCCGCGCTGGGTCCGCGCGCTGCAACAGATGCAGCAACAAGGCGGCCGCATGCAGACGTTGCTCAACGACCTGCTGCTGCTCGCCAAGCTTGAGGCGACGGATTACCCCTCGGACAACCAGCCGATCGCCGTGCCGGCGTTACTGCAGAGCATCAAGAACGACGCTCAGGCCCTGTCAGGCGCCAAGAATCAGGAAATCACCCTGGACGTGGAAAGCGACTGGAGCCTGAAAGGCAGCGAGGCGGAATTGCGCAGTGCGTTCTCGAACCTGATTTTCAACGCGGTCAAGTACACACCGGCCGAGGGCAAGATTCGCATCCGCTGGTGGGCCGATGGCCGGGGCGCGCACCTGAGCGTGCAGGACTCCGGGATCGGTATCGACCCCAAACACATCCCGCGCCTGACCGAGCGTTTCTATCGAGTGGATTCCAGCCGGGCGTCCAATACCGGTGGCACAGGACTGGGGTTGGCGATCGTCAAGCACGTGTTGCTTCGCCATCGCGGCGCGCTGGAGATCAACAGCGTGCCGGGCAAAGGCAGCGTATTCATCTGCAACTTTGCCCCGATCCAGATGACCAAGCCCTAGTATTGGTGGCCGATAGCCGCTAAATTGCATCGCTTATGCCCTCCATTCGTGAGGGCTTATTTCATCCTTTTTCAAAACGGAACCCGCAAAACCCCATCATGGACCCTTCCCCAGGTATTAGCTTCGCGTCACTTTTCGCCGACTTCGGCATGATTCTCTTTGCAATGATTCTGGTCCTGCTCAACGGCTTTTTCGTCGCAGCAGAGTTCGCCATGGTCAAACTGCGCTCCACTCGCGTGGAATCCATCGCCGAGAAAAACGGCTGGCGCGGCCGGATCCTTCGCACCGTACACAGTCAGCTCGATGCCTATCTTTCTGCCTGTCAGCTCGGTATCACGCTCGCCTCGCTGGGCCTGGGCTGGGTCGGTGAACCCGCTTTCGCGCACCTGTTGGCGCCGCTGCTGGAAGCCATGGGCGTTGGCTCGCCCGAAGTGATCAAGGGCGTGTCGTTCTTCTCCGCCTTCTTCGTGATTTCTTATCTGCACATCGTGGTCGGCGAACTAGCTCCTAAATCCTGGGCCATCCGCAAGCCTGAACTGCTGTCGTTGTGGACGGCCGTTCCGCTGTACCTGTTTTACTGGGCCATGTACCCGGCCATCTACCTGCTCAACGCCAGCGCCAACGGCATTCTGCGCATTGCCGGTCAGGGCGAACCCGGCCCGCATCACGAACATCACTACAGCCGCGACGAACTGAAGCTGATTCTGCACTCCAGCCGAGGTCAAGACCCGAGCGACCAGGGCATGCGCGTATTGGCCTCGGCCGTGGAAATGGGCGAGCTTGAAGTGGTCGACTGGGCCAACTCCAGGGAAGACCTGGTGACGCTGGACTGCAATGCGCCGCTCAAAGAGATCCTCGCACTGTTCCGCCGTCACAAATTCAGCCGCTATCCGGTGTACGACGCGCAGCGCAACGAGTTCGTCGGCCTGCTGCACATCAAGGACCTGCTACTGGAACTGGCGGCGCTGGATCACATTCCCGAATCGTTCAACCTCGATGAGCTGACGCGACCACTGGAGCGCGTGTCCAAGCACATGCCGTTGTCGCGCCTGCTGGAGCAGTTCCGCCAGGGCGGCGCACATTTCGCTGTGGTGGAAGAGGCCGACGGCAAGATCATCGGTTACCTGACCATGGAAGACGTGCTGGAAGTCCTGGTCGGTGACATTCAGGACGAACACCGAAAGGCAGAACGCGGCATCCTCGCCTATCAACCGGGCAAGTTGCTGGTGCGCGGCGATACGCCGCTGTTCAAGATCGAACGCCTGCTGGGCATCGATCTGGACCACGTCGAGGCAGAAACCCTCGCAGGCCTGATCTACGACAGCCTCAAGCGCGTGCCTGAGGAAGAGGAAGTGATGGAAGTCGAAGGCCTGCGCATCATCATCAAGAAGATGAAAGGCCCGAAGATCGTGCTGGCGAAGGTGTTGAAGCTGGATTGATGGATTGCACCAAATCCTTGTAGGAACGCGGCTCGTGTCTGGGTCCCCTTCGGACGACCTGCCGGAAACCGGCGGTAAGCCTGGCGAATGCATTTTCGCCTGACACCGCCGATGCTCATGGGATTACGACTGCTGCGCAGCCGATCGCGGGACAAGCCACGCTCCTACAGAGGTCTCAGCCAAAATGGTCAATTCCCGCCGATGGCGAAATTCGGCAGGCTCTGCACTGGCCGTGCGAACTCATACGGAATCGACTCCAGCGCCAGCCCGACGTTGCGCTGCACCACGAAGTGCAAATGCGGGCCGGTGCTGTTGCCCGTATTGCCTGAGCGCCCAAGCGGCGTGCCTACCGCCACGCGTTCACCTTCCTTCACGCTGACCGACCCCTGCATCAGGTGCAGGTACACACCCATGGTGCCGTCGTCGTGGAGGATGCGCACGAAGTTGCCCGAAGGATTCGCCCCTCGCCCGGACTGACCGTTCTCGGTCTTGATCACCGTGCCGCTACGGGCCGCGATGATCTGCGTGCCTTCGGGCATGGCAATGTCGATGGCGTAACGGCTCTTGGCGCCTACATGGCTGTAAGAACCGTTAGGCCCCTGACTGATGCGGAAAGGACCGCCGACCCACGGCAGCGGATAACGGTAAGCCAGCCCGCCGACTGAAACACTGCGCTGAGGATCGCCGACAATCGAGCGCAGGCTCGGCTTGTACGACATGGCCTTGCTGGGGATTTGCGGGCTCAGGGCCAGCAATCGTTCGTTGCTGCGGGCAGGAATGGTGCGGCGGATGACCTGATCGGCGACGCCGACCACGTTTTTCACGCCAGACAACCTCAGCTCGATTTCGACCGGCGCATACAGGTCGTTGCGCACGTACAGGCTGTCGGTGCCTTTGGCTTTCTTGACGTTGAGGCGAACCTGGCTGTCGATGCGCTCAACCATGCGCTCTCGGAGTTTCATCACCTGCGCGCCAGGGACGGGTTGGTCGGTAAACGAAACCACTCCGTTGGCATCGGTGAATCTGTAGATGGTGACAGCTGCGGCCGATTGCGCAGCCAGAAGCAGTACACACACCGTCAGCAAGCGCTCTAACATCTGGATAGGCCTGGCTTAGGGGACAATGGGGGCCAGCCTAACAGCGAAACCGATAGAAAAGGACTCATCCGTATCAATCGGTAATAGACGAAGCGTCAAGGAAATCGCGTCAGGGTCAGGCGCGAAGGGATTTGCAATTTCTATGCTTGCAGGGAGTGCGGTTCGTCGGGCTGACAGAGGAATATCTTGGAAACAACTGCCTGAGGAAGCGCGTTGATTCGCGAGAATCGTACGGTATAGAGATGGGTCGGATCGCGGTCAGGTCGCGCAAACCACTGTAGGAGCTGCCGGAGGTTACGACGGTGGCGAATTGCGATGTGTCAGATAAATCGCATTCGCGGCCGTCGTAACCTCCGACTGCTCCTACAGGTTCTGCAGCGTTAGCAGAATCAGGCTCCGGGCACGAAGTGCTTCTGCGCCGTACCACGAGCGATCAGGCGCGACAGGTAGTCGAGCTTCTGAGTGTCCTGGTCGACGAAACGGAAGGTCAGCTGCAGCCAGTCACTGTCCGGTTTCTGCTCGAATGCGGCGATGGCATGCAAGTAACCGTTCAGACGTGCCACCTCGGCGTTGTCGCCCTGCTCCAGATCGAGCACGGCGCTGTCGAGGATCTGCGGCAGGGTTTCACTGCGACGCACAACCAGCGACGCCTCCTTGAGGGTCAGCGCCTTGATCACACACGGCTGAGTGCCACTGGAAAGACGCAACTGCCCCTGACCCCGGCCCGTTGGCTCTGCCGCCGCAGCGGGCTTGGCCATGGGTTTGATCAAAGGTTGTGCAGGCGCGGCGGCTGGCGTCGCGCTCACCGTTTCAGGGCGATTGCCAGTCAGCGCGCTCAGCGAGTCATTGGCGAAGGCTGCGTTGGCGCGCGCCGGGGCGCCGGTCAGCAGGGCCTCCAGCTTGCCGACTTTGTGCAGCGCTTTCTTGACCTTGGTCAGCAACTGTTCGTTGGTGAACGGCTTGCCGATGAAATCGGAAACGCCGGCGTGGATCGCCTGGATCACGTTCTCTTTGTCACCGCGGCTGGTGACCATGATGAACGGCATGTTTTTCAGGCTTTCTTGCTGACGGCACCAGGTCAACAATTCCAGCCCGGACATCTCAGGCATTTCCCAATCGCACAGCACCAGATCGAAGACCTCTTTGGTCAGCAACACTTGGGCTTTACGGCCATTGACGGCATCTTCCAGGGTGACGCCAGGGAACGCATTACGCAGCCCTTTCTTGACCAGATCGCGGATGAACGGCGCGTCATCCACCACCAATACACTGACTTTACTCATCGACGCTCCTGATGGCGTGTTCACCGCAAATGGCGAGCATATCGCTGGCTGGTGGCCAACTGCCAAATTGTTTGACGACACCGGGACATTTATTCGCGGGTGACCGAAAAAAGAGGTGCCTGCAAAAACAAAAACGCCCGGCGTTCGCCAGGCGTTTTTTCTCAGGCAATCTTACTTATCGTCAGGTGCGCCCGGAACATTAGGTATTTCGGCGGACAGACCTTTGACTTCTTCCTGCATGCGCTTGAGGCCAAGGTGACGCACATCAGTGCCGCGCACCAGATAGATCACCAGCTCCGAGATGTTGCGAGCGTGGTCACCAATGCGCTCCAGCGAGCGCAGCACCCAGATCACGTTCAGAACGCGGGAAATCGAGCGCGGGTCTTCCATCATGTACGTGACCAGCTCACGCAGCGCGGTCTTGTACTCGCGGTCGATGGTCTTGTCGTACTGCGCAACCGACAGGGCCAGATCGGCGTCGAAACGAGCGAACGAGTCGAGTGCATCACGCACCATGCTGCGAACCTGGTCGCCGATGTGGCGCACTTCGACGTAACCCCGCGGCGACTCGCCTTCTTCGCACAGCTGGATGGCGCGACGGGCGATCTTGGTGGATTCGTCACCGATGCGCTCCAGGTCGATCACGGACTTGGAAATGCTGATGATCAGGCGCAGGTCCGAAGCGGCAGGCTGACGGCGGGCCAGAATGCGCAGGCACTCTTCGTCAATGTTGCGCTCCATCTGGTTGATGCGGTCGTCGACCTCACGAACGCGCTGGGCAAGGCCCGAGTCGGCGTCGATCAGCGCGGTGACCGCGTCGTTGACCTGCTTCTCGACCAGACCACCCATTTCCAGCAGGTGGCTGCGAACTTCTTCCAGTTCAGCGTTGAACTGCTGGGAGATGTGATGTGTATGGCTGTCTTTGATCATGCTGAGTGTCCGTCCGATTGATTGCGCGGTGGTTCAGGGCTGACGAAACACGTGCTAGCCGTAACGACCGGTTATGTAGTCTTCAGTCTGTTTTTTGGTCGGATTGGTGAACAACGTATCGGTGTCCCCGAACTCGACCACCTTGCCCATGTACAGAAACGCGGTGTAATCCGACACGCGCGCCGCCTGCTGCATGTTGTGGGTAACGATCACAATGGTGTATTTGGATTTCAGTTCGTAGATCAGCTCTTCGACTTTTAACGTCGAAATCGGGTCAAGCGCGGAGCACGGCTCATCCAGCAGCAGTACTTCGGGTTCGACGGCGATAGTGCGGGCGATCACCAGACGTTGCTGCTGACCACCGGAAAGCCCGAGCGCCGACTCGTGCAGGCGGTCCTTGACCTCATCCCACAACGCCGCGCCACGCAACGCCCACTCGACAGCCTCGTCGAGCGTGCGCTTTTTATTGATGCCCTGAATCCGCAGGCCATAAACGACGTTCTCGTAAATGGTCTTGGGAAACGGGTTGGGCTTCTGAAACACCATGCCCACGCGACGGCGCAGTTCGGCGACGTCTTCGCCCTTGGTGTAAATGTCATGCCCGTAAAGCTTGATCTCGCCCTGCACACGGCAGCCGTCGACCAGATCGTTCATCCGGTTGAAGGTGCGCAGCAACGTGGACTTGCCGCAGCCAGACGGTCCGATGAACGACGTGACGCGTTGTTTCGGGATGTTCATCTGAATGTCGAACAGCGCCTGCTTTTCGCCGTAAAACAGGCTCAGGCCCGGGACTTCCAGCGCAACGGCTTCGCTGGCCAAGTCCAGTCCCTGACGCTTGCGACCCAATGCCGACATGTTGATGCCGTGGGTGTGGGGTTCATGCTGCATGTTCTCACTCCGTTCATAGCGGCACGCATCGAACTGCAAGCTGCAAGTTCGAGCAGAAGCGGCGTGCGGCGTTTGACTGACCGCGTTTAGCTCGCCGCTTGTGGCTTTCAATCATTCTTCCAGCGCTTTGTACTTCTCGCGCAGGCGGTTACGGATCGTCACCGCCGACAGGTTCAACAATGCGATCACCAGCACCAGCAACAGCGCCGTGGCATACACCAACGGCCGCGCCGCTTCGACGTTGGGGCTTTGAAAGCCGACGTCGTAGATGTGGAAGCCCAGGTGCATGATCTTCTGGTCGAGGTGCAGATACGGATAGTTGCCGTCCAGCGGCAGCGACGGTGCCAGCTTGACCACGCCGACCAGCATCAGCGGCGCCACTTCTCCCGCTGCGCGCGCCACGGCCAGGATCAAGCCGGTCATCATCGCCGGGCTGGCCATGGGCAGGACAATCTTCCACAGCGTTTCGGCCTTGGTCGCACCGAGCGCCAGCGAACCTTCACGCAGGCTCAAAGGGATACGCGCCAGACCTTCTTCCGTCGCAACGATCACCACCGGCACGGCCAGCAACGCCAGCGTCAACGACGCCCACAGCAGGCCCGGCGTACCGAAGGTCGGGGCTGGAAGTGCCTCGGGGAAAAACAGCTGATCGAGCGAGCCGCCCAGCACATAGACGAAAAAGCCCAGACCGAACACGCCGTAAACAATGGCCGGAACGCCGGCGAGGTTGTTCACCGCGATACGGATCAGTCGGGTCACCGGCCCCTGGCGGGCATACTCGCGCAGGTAAACCGCCGCCAGCACGCCGAATGGCGTCACGATTACCGCCATGATCAACGTCATCATGACCGTGCCGAATATCGCCGGGAAGATGCCGCCTTCGGTATTCGCCTCACGCGGGTCGTCGCTGAGGAATTCCCACAACTTCTGGAAATAGAAGCCCAGCTTGGTGCCGATCCCCATGGCATTGGGTTGGTAAGCGTGCACCACCTTGCCCAGGCTGATTTCGACTTCTTTACCGTTGGCATCGCGCGCGGTCAGGCTGTCGCGGTTGAAATCGGCGTGCAAGGCAGCGAGGCGCGATTCGATGTCCTTGTAGCGTGCATCGTACTCGGCACGCTCCGAGGCCATGTCGGCCTGGGCTTCGGCGTCGAGCTTGCCGTTCAATTCGAGCTTGCGGGCTTGCAGGCGCAAGCGTTCGATCCCATGGTTGATGGCCCCGATGTCTGACTTTTCCAGACCGTCCAGTTCGTCCGAGATCGCCTGCACCCGCTTGATACGTTCCTGCAGTTGCGGCCAGGCCGCCTCTCCCTGGGCGACAACGTTGCCGTTCTCTTTGACGTTGACCAGATAGCCGTAGAAATTGCCCCACTCGCGGCGTTCGATCGTCATCAGTTCGGCAGGCTTGGTCTGATCGGTGAGCCACTCGCCGATCACCCAGTTGAAATCGCTGGGGCTGATGTCGCGGTTACCGACCTTGAACAGATCGCGGGTCATGAACTCAGGCCCCTGATCCGGCACCGGAAGACCGGCGGCCTTGAGGCGGGCACGCGGCACTTGCTCGGACTGCACCAGTTCGCCCACCAGTACATTCTTCTCCTGGCCAGGCACGTCGTAGTGCGCAGAGATCACGTCAGCGGGCCAGAAATGCCCAAGGCCGCGCACGGCAATCACAGCCAACAGCCCGATGGTCATGATCACGGCGATAGACACAGCACCCGCACTCAACCAGACACCGGGGCCACCGCTTTTGAACCAGCTCTTCAGGGAGGTCTTTTTCATCGGTATCTACCTGCCCTAGAGAGACGAATACTGCTTGCGCAGGCGCTGACGAATCAGCTCCGCCAAGGTGTTCATGACAAAGGTGAACATCAGCAGCACCAACGCCGCCAAAAACAACACGCGGTAGTGACTGCCGCCCACTTCGGACTCCGGCATTTCCACCGCAACGTTGGCCGCCAGCGTGCGCATGCCTTCAAACAGGTTCATGTCCATGATCGGCGTATTGCCGGTGGCCATCAGCACAATCATGGTTTCGCCTACCGCGCGGCCCATGCCGATCATCAGTGCCGAGAAAATACCGGGGCTGGCGGTCAGGATGACCACGCGGGTCAAGGTCTGCCAGGGCGTTGCACCCAAGGCGAGTGAGCCCAGGGTCAGGCCGCGCGGCACGCTGAAGATCGCGTCTTCGGCAATCGAATAGATGTTCGGAATCACGGCAAAGCCCATCGCCAGCCCGACCACCAGGGCGTTGCGCTGGTCGTAGGTGATGCCCAGATCGTTAGTGATCCACGAGCGCATGTCGCCGCCGAAGAACCAGTTCTCCATGTGCGAGCTCATGCCAAGCGAAACCCAGCCCACCAGCAGCACCACAGGGATCAGGATCGCGCTTTCCCAACCCTCCGGCACCCGCAGGCGGATCGAATCGGGCAGGCGGGTCCACAGGAAGCCCGCCAACAAGATGCCGATGGGCGTGAAAATCAGCAGACTGAAGATGCCCGGCAGATGCCCTTCCAGATAAGGCGCCAGAAACAGGCCCGCGAAGAAGCCGAGAATCACTGTCGGCATGGCTTCCATCAGTTCAATCACCGGCTTGACCTTGCGGCGCATGCCCGGCGCCATGAAGTAGGCCGTGTAAATGGCCGCAGCCACCGCCAGCGGCGCTGCCAGCAACATCGCGTAAAACGCAGCCTTGAGCGTGCCATACGTCAGCGGCGCCAGACTCAGTTTGGGCTCGAAATCACTGTTGGATGCGGTGGACTGCCAGATGTACTTGGGCTCGTCGTAGTTCTCGTACCAGACCTTGTCCCATAACGCGCTCCACGACACTTCCGGGTGCGGGTTCTTCAGACTCAGCGGTAGCAACTTGCCGCCGTCCTCGACGACGATGCGGTCGGCACGCGGCGACAGGCCCATGACGGCCGGGCCGCTGGCGACCGGGTCGATCAGCAGCGTGCGATGTGCAGTGCTGTGAAACACGCCCAGCTTGCCAGCGGTGTCCATGGCAATGAAGCCTTTGCGGCGTTGCTCGGCCGTGATCTGCGAGATCGGCGCACCGCCCATTTTGAAGTCACGAATGTGCTGGAGGCGCATCTCGCCATCGACATCACGGGCCATGAACCATTGCGCGATGTTGCCTCTGGAGCTGCCAATCATCAGCGAGATACCGCCGACGAGCTGGGTGCTGGCCGTGGTTTCGGCATTGGCGTCTTCAAGCAGCTTGTAACGGCCGTTCAGCGTGCGATCGCGAAGGTTGAAAACGTCTGCTTGAGCACGGCCATTGATCACATACAGCCACTGCTGACGCGGGTCGACGTAGATCGCCTTCACGGCCGCGGACAATTGCGGCAGATCGATGCGGCTTTGCTCGTTGGTCGTCTCGCCCGTCATCAGGTTTTCGGCCTGCGTCAGAGACAGCACGTGCAGCTGGGCGCCGGTCGCGCCCGCAAGAATCAAGGTGGAGTCGTTGGCATTGAGGCTGACGTGTTCCAGCGCCCGCCCTTCTTCGTCGAGCACCAAAGGCGCCTCGCCGTAGGGGTACGTAATGGCCGGCGTGATGGTTTTCTGGTTGCCCGGGTACGTGATCGGGTAAGCATGTTTGAACACCAGCACCTGACCGTTGGACAAACCCACTGCGATCAACGGCTTGCCGGGTTGATCCTGCGCAACCGAGGTCACGTGCGCGCCTGCAGGCACCGGCAGCGCCACACGCGACAGCTCGCGGCCGTCACTGAGAAGAAAGAACAGCGCTTCGCCTTTGTCGGATACGCGCATGCCGACCTGATTCTGCTCTTCGATGACCAGCACCATCGGTTTGCCAGCATCCTGCAGCCAGGCAGGCGTTTGAACGCTATTGGCGGTCAGCTTCGCCCCCTGAAAGAGAGGCGCGACGACATAGGCGAGGTAAAAGAAAATCAGGGTGATTGCGGCCAAGACGGCAAGACCGCCGACCAGCACGTACCAGCGCGTCAGACGATCCTTGAGCGCACGAATACGACGCTTGCGTTGCAGCTCGGGCGTATTGAAATCAATGCGCTCAGGAGGGGATCTTTCGGTCATCGATGAATTGGCCAAATCATTCATGCGCACACCCTAGCCACTCTGTATGACAAATACATGACAGCGGGGTGACGCAAAAAAGCCCGTCGCCCCGGAATCGTGGCAACGGACTGCTCATTGTTTCGCGAGCCTCGTTCCATAAGGCCTTTTTCGTTTTTGGCGGGACGAACCTGTCACCCCGCATCAGGGTTATCCGCAAGCGCCGCGCGCTCGCCGTTTTTATAGCCCCAGATCAGCCAACGCTTTGCTTACGACCTTGGCTGGTAGAGGAATGTACCCGTCTTTCATGACAACTTCCTGACCCTGTTTTGACAGCACCAGTTTTACGAACTCGGCTTCGAGCGGATTCAGGGGCTTGTTCGGCGCCTTGTTGACGTAGACATAAAGGAAGCGCGCCAGCGGATACGTGCCGTTCAGCGCGTTGGTTTCGTTGTCTTCGATGAACTCGCCGCCCTCTTTCTTCGCCAGTGGCACGGTGCGCACGCTGGACGTTTTATAACCGATACCTGAGTAACCAATGCCGTTGAGCGAGCTGCTGATCGAGCTCACCACCGACGCCGAACCCGGCTGCTCGTTGACGTTGGGTTTGAAGTCACCTTTGCACAAGGCCTCTTCCTTGAAATAGCCGTAGGTGCCGGACACCGAGTTACGGCCGAACAGCTGGATCGATTTGCCTGCCAGGTCACCGGTCACACCGATATCACCCCAGGTCTTCGCGTCCGCCTTGGCGCCGCACAGACGGGTCGCGGAGAAAATCGCATCCACTTGCTGCAACGTCAGCCCCTTGATCGGGTTGTCCTTGTGGACAAATATCGCCAGTGCGTCCACCGCAACCGGAATCGCCGTCGGCTTGTAGCCATACTTTTGCTCAAAGGCAGACAGCTCGCCGTCTTTCATCTTGCGGCTCATCGGCCCCAACGTGGCCGTGCCCTCCGTCAGCGCCGGTGGCGCCGTCGACGATCCGGCCGCCTGAATCTGAATGTTTACGCTTGGGTATTCTTTTTTGTAAGCCTCGGCCCACATCGTCATCAAGTTGGCCAACGTATCGGAGCCGACACTGGAAAGGTTGCCGGACACCCCCGTGGTTTTGACATAAGGCTTGATCGCGGGGTCAACCGCCGCCATCGCGTGAACTGCAGCGACGCTCGCCGCTACGAAGGTGAATGCGGACATCAAACGCTTGAGTGTCATGCCTGGCTCCTGGCGAGGTGAAGGGTTGGCCGGGTCTGTGATGGCCTTGTGACTACTCTATGACCGAGATGTGACAAAAAAATGAAAGGCCGCCATCCTTTTTAGGAGGGCGGCCTTAAATTAAGCCGTTTGTTTGCAACAAGGCATTTCTTTCGTGTCAGTGGGGCGTTCGCTTGAGCAGATACACCCCAATCACCATCCCCAACACACACAGCCCCGCCACGTACCAGGCCGGCCCCATCGGGTTGGCCTTGAGCATCAGCGTGACGATCATTGGTGTCAGGCCGCCAAAGATGGCATACGCCAAGTTGTAGGAGAACGATAAGCCCGAGAAACGCACGACCGGCGGGAAGGCTTTTACCATCACGAACGGAACGGCGCCGATGGTGCCCACGAACAAGCCGGTGATGGCGTACAGCGGGTACAGCCAGTCAGGATGAGCACCTACGGTGTGGTAGAAGGTCCAGGAACTGACCAACAATCCCAGCGAGCCAAACAAGAACACCAGACCCGCGCCAAAACGGTCCGCCAGCGCGCCTGCGCCGATGCAGCCCAGACTCAGCAGGACGATCGCCAGGCTGTTGGCCTTCAGAGTGACAGCCGGGGCGAAACCGTAGGTGGTTTGCAGCAACGTTGGGGTCATCAGGATGACGACGACCACACCGGCCGACAGCAGCCAGGTCAGGGCCATCGACAGCACGACCGCGCCGCGATGGTCACGCAGCACAGCCTTGAGCGGGACCTCTTCAGCCAGCGCTTTGCGCAGTTGAAGTTCAGCGAAGACCGGCGTCTCGTGCAGCCAGCGACGCAGATAGACCGACATCAGACCAAACACACCGCCCAGCAGGAAAGGGATCCGCCAGGCGTAGTCCGACACTTCGGCCGGGGTGTAGAGACTGTTGATCCAGGTCGCCACCAGCGAACCGAGCAAAATGCCCGCAGTGAGACCGGAGGTGAGGGTACCGCAGGCGTAACCGACGTTACGTGCGGGAACGTGCTCGGAAACGAATACCCACGCACCCGGCACTTCGCCACCAATCGCGGCACCCTGAATGACGCGCATCAGCAGCAACAAAAGTGGCGCCCAGATACCAATCTGCGCATAGGTGGGCAGTAGGCCCATGATCAAGGTCGGCACAGCCATCAAGAAAATGCTCAAGGTGAACATTTTCTTGCGACCCAGCAAATCGCCAAAGTGCGCCATGACGATGCCGCCCAACGGCCGAGCCAGATAACCGGCGGCAAAAATGCCAAACGTTTGCATCAAACGTAACCATTCCGGCATGTCCACGGGGAAGAACAGCTTGCCGACCACCGCCGCGAAGAACACAAAAATGATGAAGTCGTAGAATTCCAACGCCCCGCCGAGCGCAGAAAGCGAGAGGGTTTTGTAATCGTTGCGAGTCAGCGGACGCGATGGCTGCGCAGCATTTGTGGACACAGAGGACATAACAGGGGCTTCTCTTTTGAGGCTCTCTTGGGACGAAAAATCAATTGCGATGCAGCCGGGGATAACGGCTGTGCACGCGATTTATCGACTCGAAGATGTAATCGGGCATCAAAATTGCGTGCCAATAACGGCGTAGTGCGCCAAATCGGTCCGGCACGATAGCAAATTGTTTCCAAATGCACATAGACCGAAACAACAGCCAGTCAAAATCAGAACCGAACGGTCGAAGCTTCAACCATGGCCCGATATACTCGCTGGCCGCGGCTCAACCGGTCTTTCAGGGAATTTGTGCGAAACCATTTACCCAAGTCGTTTTCGCAGAGTTTCCCTAATTTAACGTGATGAAGACTTAGAGAGTCATGGGTCAGAGGCCCCAGGCAATGAACGAACTTGAACAGGAAGATCCTATACCGCAGGGCGATCTCGCGCTGCAAATCACCGCCCTTCCCCGCGAAACCAATGGCTTCGGCGATATTTTCGGTGGCTGGCTGGTCGCCCAGATGGACCTGGCAGGTACTGCCATGGCCAGCAAGGTCGCAGGCGGTCGCGTGGCCACCGTAGCCATTGATCGCATGGCCTTTCTGGTGCCGGTCGCCGTGGGCGCGCAGCTGTCTTTTTATACACAGACCCTGGAAATCGGCCGCAGCTCGATTCAGATGATGGTCGAGGTATGGAGCGATGATCCGCTGTCCAGCGAATGGCGCAAGGTGACTGAAGCCGTATTCGTGTTCGTCGCGATCGACGGCAGTGGCCGCACGCGTTCGGTTCCTGCGCGGCGCTGAAACCGCCTGGCGCTGCGTTCTTCGCACTTGGCAGGGCGCACTAAACTCATCAAGCTTGGCACAGTCTGATTCAGTCACTGTCCTTTGAGTGAGTACCCCTATGCCTACGCCAGAAGTCGAATCCATCCAGCTCGGTGAGCTCAATTGCTGGCGTATTCGCCACGGTCAGGCCGAACTGGTGGTTGCCCAGCAGGGCGCGCACATCATCAGTTATCAAGTCGACGGCGATCAGCCTTTGATCTGGTCCAACCCTGGCGCGCTGTTCAAACACGGCAAGGCGATTCGTGGCGGCATGCCGATCTGCTGGCCGTGGTTCGGCAACTTTCAGCGCAACCCGCAAAGCGTCCAGGCGATGCGTCAAAGCAGCGAGCCGGCCAACGCCCACGGCGAGGTCCGCGCCATCGACTGGGAGTTGATGGGCATGGGCGAAGATGGCGATGCATTGATCGTCGAGTTCATTCAGCCCAAAGCCGAAGGGCATCTGCCGGGCTGGCCGCACACCGTGGGCCTGAAGCTGCAGATTCGTATGGATGCGGCCTTGAACGTCAGCCTGTTGAGCTTCAATGCGGGGCCTGAAGACGTCACGTTGAGCCAGGCGCTGCACAGTTATTTCGCGGTCAGCGATATCAAGCAGGTTCGCATCGAAGGCCTGGACGGCGTGAGTTACCTGAACACGCTGGAAAGCTGGGAACAGCAGAAGGTGCAAGCCGGTGACATTACCTTCAGTGGCGAGACGGACCGTATCTATCAGGACACGCCTGACCTGATTTCGGTGATTGACCCTGAGTGGAAGCGCAAGATTCAGATCCAGACCACCGGCTCAAGCTCAGCGGTGGTGTGGAATCCCTGGATCGAGAAGACCAAGACGTTCAGCGACATGGAAGCCAATGGCTGGCAGAACATGGTGTGCGTCGAGACGGCAAACGTCATGACGGACATCGTGACCATCAAGCCGAACGACATGCATGTGATGAGCGTGAGTATTTGGGCTGAGCCGTTGACTGACGCCTGACAGGAGTCGGTGCCTTTGTAGGAGCGCCCGGACCAAACGCGCTCCTACACGAAGCTGCGTCAGACCATAACCGATTCTTACAAATCCGCCTCTACTACCACACGCACCTTCGACGCATCCAGTGCATAAGCCGCGTCAGCCAGATCGTTGCTGACTTTCTCGACCTTGAGCGTGCCGATGACCCACAGCGGCGTGTAGATGTCGTCGATCTTCAAGCCTTTCGGGTAACGCACCAGCACCAGCTGGTTCGGTGGCGGTGGCGGCACGTGGATGCAGGCGCCGGGGTAAGGCACCAGGAAGAACAGCGTGCTGTGCCCTTTGGCGTCGGTTTCCAGCGGCACCGGGTAACCGCCAAGGCGAATATTCTTGCCGTCCATGGCCGCGACAGTCTTGGTCGAATACATCACGGCGGGCAGGCCTTTGCTCTGCTTCAGCCCACCCTTGCTGTCGAACGTTCCCTGGGCTTCCGGGGAGTTGTGATCGATTTCGGGCATGGCTTCGAGGGCTTTCTGGTCCGACTTGGGCATCAGTTCGAGCCAGTCGGTTTCCGGGAGATCGGCGGCGCGTGCCAGTCCACAGACCAGCAGCAGGATAACGAAGAGGAGACGACGCATTAAGGGGCTCGGCATGGAGGGTTCAAGTGCCGGGCATTCTAGCCCTCCGCGCGGCAATAGCGCAGAGGGCCAGACTCAGTTTCACTTCTTTTTGATCATGCCGTAGATCACCAGCAGGACAATCGCGCCAACCAGCGCACCCAGGAAACCCGCACCCTGACCGGCCTGATAGATGCCCAGCGCCTGACCACCGTAGGTCGCGGCCAGAGAGCCGGCGATACCCAGGACAATGGTCATGATCCAGCCCATGCTGTCGTCGCCAGGCTTCAGAAAGCGAGCCAGCAGACCGACGATCAGGCCGATGAAGATGGTTCCGATGATTCCCATGCCATTTCCCTCTGTTTGAATGAATATGCCAAAGCCTAGTAGGCAATTGGCAACACGCTATGAGAGGGGTACGGGGGATGAATGGTTCAAACAAAAGTCCGCATGCGACTCGATCACTGTAGGCGCGCCCTTGGTCTGGGCGCGCCTACAAAGGCGGTGACGCAGCCGATCAGTTCTTGATCAACGCCTCAACCAACTTCACCTGGCGATCCAGCGTTGCGCGGTCCTTGCTGCGCACGGTGGCGTGACCCACCTTGCGGCCCGCCTTGAATGCCTTTGCGTAGTGATGCAGGTGGCAGTCTTCGATGGCAATAACCTTGTCCACCGCCGGGACTTCACCGATGAAGTTGAGCATCGCGCTCTCGCCGACCTTGGCCGTCGAGCCCAACGGCAGGCCAGCAACGGCGCGCAGGTGGTTTTCGAACTGGCTGCACTCGGCGCCTTCGGTGGTCCAGTGACCGGAGTTGTGAACGCGCGGAGCGATTTCGTTGGCTTTCAGGCCGCCATCGACCTCGAAGAATTCGAATGCCAGCACGCCCACGTAATCCAGCTGCTTGAGGACACGACCGGCGTAGTCTTCGGCCAAGGCCTGAAGCGGGTGGTCAGTGCTGGCGATGGACAGGCGCAGGATGCCGCTGTCGTGGGTGTTGTGCACCAGCGGATAGAAGCGGGTTTCACCATCACGGGCACGCACGGCGATCAGCGAGACTTCGCCGGTGAACGGCACGAAGCCTTCGAGCAGGCAAGGCACGCTGCCCAGCTCAGCGAAGGTACCGACCACGTCTTCCGGTGTGCGCAGGACTTTCTGGCCTTTGCCGTCGTAACCCAGGGTGCGGGTTTTCAGCACAGCCGGCAGGCCGATGCTGACAACGGCGGCATCCAGCTCTGCTTGAGACTGGATGTCGGCGAACGCAGGCGTCGGAATGCCGAGGTCCTTGAACATGCTCTTTTCGAACCAGCGATCACGGGCAATGCGCAAGGCGTCAGCGCTCGGATAGACCGGTACGAACTGGGACAGAAACGCAACGGTTTCAGCGGGCACGCTTTCGAATTCGAACGTGACCAGATCGACTTCATCAGCGAGCTGACGCAGATGATCCTGATCGCCGTAATCGGCACGCAGATGCTCGCCCAGCGCAGCAGCGCACGCGTCCGGAGCGGGGTCGAGAAACGCGAAGTTCATTCCCAGCGGAGTGCCCGCCAGTGCCAACATGCGGCCCAGCTGGCCGCCACCGATTACGCCGATCTTCATGAAAACCTCAGGCCTCGCGTGGGTCTGGATTGTCCAGAACGCTGTCTGTCTGCTCAGTGCGGAATTTTTTCAGCACTGCGTGGAATTGCGGGTGCTTGGCGCCCAGGATGCTGGCTGACAGGAGAGCGGCGTTGATCGCGCCCGCCTTGCCGATGGCCAGGGTCGCGACCGGGATGCCCGCCGGCATCTGCACGATGGACAACAGCGAATCGACACCCGACAGCATCGAAGACTGCACCGGAACGCCCAACACGGGCAGGTGAGTCTTGGCGGCGCACATGCCAGGCAAGTGAGCAGCACCACCGGCACCGGCGATGATCACCTCGATGCCGCGGCCTTCGGCCTCTTCGGCGTACTGGAACAGCAGGTCCGGCGTGCGGTGGGCCGACACCACTTTGACTTCGTACGGAATGCCGAGCTTTTCCAGCATGTCGGCGGTGTGGCTAAGGGTGGACCAATCGGACTTGGAGCCCATGATCACGCCAACCAGTGCGCTCATCGTCGTGCCTCTTCATCGGGCGCCCGCAGGCGCGTCTAAAAACAACAAGCCACGCGGGAAGACCGGCGTGGCTTGTCGTACGAATTATGACCAGTCGAACCGGCCAAAGGCCGCGCAGTATACCGCAAAGAGTGCCGTTTAACAGGACGCTGACGACCTCCTGTCAGCCGCTCTGTTTTCGCTGCCAAGCCCCGGATTTACTGACCTCAAGGTCAAGCGCCGGTCTGTGCGGCGCCCCCTTCGAGCTTACGCCACAGCAACCGCACGTTCGCCTTGCGCACCAGCGCACAGCGATACAGGCGGATCTCAAGCGGCACGTGCCATTGAGGACCGCCACACACCACCAGTTCACCGCGCTCCAGCTCGGCCGCGACGCTGAGCCGAGGCACCCAGGCGATGCCCAGCCCCTGCAGCGCCATGCCTTTGAGGCTGTCAGCCATCGCGGTCTCATAAACCGTGGTGAAACGCAGATTGCGCTGACGCAACAGCAGGTTCACCGAACGCCCCAGAAAGGCACCCGCGCTGTAGGCCAGCAAGGGGACGCTGTTTTCGCCTTCGAGATCGAATAGCGGATTGCCTTGCGCGTCCGCCGAGCACACCGGCAGCATTTCAGTCATGCCCAAGTGCAGCGACGGGAAGATTTCCGCATCCATCTGCAGCGCCGCGTCCGGGTCATAAAACGCGAGCATCAGGTCGCAGCCACCTTCACGCAGCGCATGCACGGCGTCACCCACGTTGGTGGCGACCAGCCGGGTGGCGATGTTCAGGCCTTCATTGCGCAGTTGCGCGATCCAGCGTGGGAAGAAACTCAAGGCCAGCGAATGCGCGGCCGCAATCTGCATGACCTCGCCCTGCCCGCTTTCAAGGTGATGCAGATGACGCAGGACTTCGCCGAGCTGATCGACCACCGTCCGCGCCGTCACCAGAAACAACTGCCCCGCCGCTGTCAGCTCGATCGGCGTGCGCGAGCGATTGACCAGCGTCAGACCGAGCGCGGCTTCAAGGCTACGGATTCGTCTGCTGAAGGCCGGCTGCGTGACGAACCGCCGCTCCGCCGCCTGGGAGAAGCTGCGGGTTGCGGCCAGCGCGCTGAAGTCTTCCAGCCATTTGCTTTCCAGGTTCATCAATCTCTCCCGCAGGGTGGGTCGCCACTTATCAATGGTTGCCGCCCATCAACTGTAGGAGCGTGGCTTGTCCCGCGATCTGGCGCGCAGCGGCAGCAATCATCGGGAACACGATTTGTCTGGCGCACTGCATTCGCCAGAATCACGACTGCTGCGCAGCCGATCGTCCGGATGCGGCCCAGAGACAAGCCACGCTCCTACAGAGTGATTGGCGAAGTCGTTCACACGCTCGTCACAATCCGAACGTCACATCAACATTATGCCGTTTGTGCATAGGCTAGCGCTTAACAGCATTGGTTCGCAATCGGCCACAGGCCTAGTATTAAAGGCGTTCCGGCTTAGTCCGTGCCTTTCTTGAGACTTTCTCTATCATGTCCTCCGCTGCATCATTTCGCATCGAAAAAGACCTGCTTGGCGTCCTCGAAGTACCCGCTGAAGCGTATTACGGCATTCAGACGCTGCGCGCCGTTCAGAACTTCCGGCTCTCCGGCGTTCCGATCGCTCACTACCCGAAACTGGTTGTCGGCCTGGCCATGGTCAAGCAAGCGGCCGCCGATGCGAACCATCAGCTCGGCCACCTGAGCAGCGAAAAGCACGCGGCCATCAGCGAAGCCTGTGCACGCCTGATTCGCGGCGACTTCCACGAGCAGTTCGTCGTCGACATGATCCAGGGTGGCGCCGGTACGTCCACCAACATGAACGCCAACGAAGTCATCGCCAACATCGCGCTTGAGGCGATGGGCCATGAGAAAGGCGAATACAAATACCTGCACCCGAACAACGACGTGAACATGGCGCAGTCGACCAACGACGCTTACCCGACGGCCATCCGCCTGGGTCTGCTGTTGGGTCACGACGCCCTGCTCGCCAGCCTCGACAGCCTGATCCAGGCGTTCGCGGCCAAAGGCCAGGAATTCAACCACGTCCTGAAAATGGGCCGCACCCAGCTGCAGGACGCCGTGCCGATGACCCTCGGCCAGGAATTCCGCGCCTTCGCCACCACGCTGACCGAAGACCTCAACCGTCTGCGCAGCCTGGCACCTGAGCTGTTGACCGAAGTGAACCTGGGCGGCACCGCCATCGGCACCGGCATCAACGCAGACCCTGGTTATCAGCATCTGGCGGTTGAGCGCCTGGCGATCATCAGCGGCCAGCCTTTGGTTCCGGCCGCCGACCTGATCGAAGCCACCTCTGACATGGGCGCCTTCGTGCTGTTCTCCGGCATGCTCAAGCGCACTGCGGTCAAGCTCTCGAAGATCTGCAACGACCTGCGCCTGCTGTCCAGCGGCCCGCGCACCGGCATCAACGAGATCAACCTGCCAGCGCGTCAGCCAGGCAGCTCGATCATGCCGGGCAAAGTGAACCCGGTGATTCCGGAGGCCGTGAACATGTGCGCCTTCGAAATCATGGGCAACGACCTGGCCCTGACCATCGCCGCCGAAGGCGGCCAACTGCAACTGAACGTGATGGAGCCGCTGATCGCTTACAAGATCTTCGACTCGATCCGTCTGCTGCAACGCGCCATGGACATGCTGCGCGAGCACTGCATCGTCGGCATCACCGCCAACGAACAGCGTTGCCGCGAACTGGTCGAGCACTCGATCGGCCTGGTCACCGCGCTGAACCCGTACATCGGCTACGAAAACGCCACCCGTATCGCCCGCGTCGCCCTGGAAACCGGCCGCGGCGTACTGGAACTGGTGCGTGAGGAAGGCTTGCTCGACGACGTGATGCTCGCCGACATCCTGCGCCCGGAAAACATGATTGCCCCACGATTGGTGCCGCTGAAGGCCTGATCACCGAAGCTCCCGCTTCACCCGCAAGACGATCACCAGGCTGAGGGCCTAGACACCCCTCACCCTTTTGAGGGCCGGAAGTAGATGCTTCCAGGCCCTTTTTTTTACCCGGAATTTTTGAATGACGAGTTAGTCACAAGCGCGCTCCTACAGGAACACCCGCAACTCGAAAGCAGGAAACCGAATAAAGACTCCAATAAGGCGTATCGGTATAGTGCGCCCCCCTCTAAAAAAGCGAGGAATACACATGCTTGAAGTCATCAACGACTTCCTCTCGGGAAAACTGCTGATCGTGCTCATCGTCGGGCTCGGTGGATATTTCACGATTCGCTCGCGTTTCGTTCAGTTACGTCACTTTTTTCATATGTTTGCGGTGTTTCGCGACAGCTTGCGCAGCAGCTCGGGCCAACTCAGTTCGTTTCAGGCGTTGATGCTCAGCCTCGCCGGACGCGTGGGTGCGGGCAATATCGCCGGTGTCGGCATCGCCGTGACCCTCGGCGGGCCGGGTGCCGTGTTCTGGATGTGGGTGACGGCCCTGGTCGGCATGGCCAGCAGCTTCTTCGAATGCTCCCTCGGCCAGCTGTACAAACGCTGCGATGCCGAAGGGCAATACCGTGGCGGTCCGTCGTATTACATGCAATACGGTCTGGGCAAGCGCTGGCTGGGCATGGTCATGGCGGTGTTGCTGCTGGTGACCTTCGGTTTCGCGTTCAACGGCCTGCAATCCCACGCCGTGACCCACTCGCTCAACGATGCATTCGGTGTCTCGCCCGGTTATGCCGGTATGGGTCTGGCGGTGCTGTTGGGCCTGGTATTCGTCGGCGGTATCAAGCGCATTGCAGCGGTGGCCGACCTGCTGGTGCCCATCAAGACGCTGGTGTACATCGCAGTGACGATCTACGTCATTGCTGTGCAGTTCGAGCAGGTTCCCCACATGCTGATGACCATCGTCAAAAGCGCGTTCGGAATGGATGAAGTGTTTGGCGGCCTGATCGGCAGCGCCATCGTGATGGGCGTGAAACGCGGTGTGTTCGCCAACGAGGCCGGTCTGGGCAGCGCGCCCAACGTAGCGGCAGTCGCCGAGGTTCAGCACCCGATCGCTCAAGGCGTGGTTCAGGCGTTCAGCGTGTTCCTCGATACCTTCGTGATTTGCACCTGCACAGCACTGCTGATTCTGCTGTCCGGGTTTTATACGCCGGGCTTCGAAGGAGACGGCATCGCCCTGACTCAAAACTCGCTGGCTGCCGTCGTGGGTGATTGGGGCAAGCTGTTCATCAGCGTGGCATTGGCGTTGTTCGTTTTCACCTCGATCCTCTACAACTACTACCTGGGCGAAAACAGCCTGCGCTTCCTGATCGGGGAAAGCCGCAAGGCGCTGATCAGCTACCGCGCGCTGGTGCTTGCGTTGATCCTGTGGGGCGCCGTGGAAGACCTGGGCACCGTGTTCGCCTTCGCCGACATCACCATGACCCTGCTGGCGTTCGTTAACCTGATCGCCCTGGCCATGCTGTTCAAGATTGGTTTGCGCCTGTTGAATGACTACGATGCACAGCGTAAGGCGGGCATCGACACGCCCGTGTTCGACTCCAGTCAGTTTCCTGACCTGGATCTGGACCTCACAGCGTGGCCGAAACCGGGGCATCAACAGCCTGCTGCGACGCCTGCTCCGGCCAGTGGCAAAGCAGTGGTCGACACCCCTTAATCATCAACGAGTCAGTCCAGGGAGACAGGCATGAATCGCGAAAACCACTCACCGGCCACGCACGTCATGGTGCTCTATACCGGCGGAACCATTGGCATGCAGGCCAGCGGGAACGGTCTGGCGCCAGCTTCGGGTTTCGAGGCTCGCATGGCCGAACAGTTGACGGGCCAGCCGGCACTGGTCGTGCCGAAGTGGCAATTTCGCGAGATGTCTCCGCTGATCGACAGCGCCAACATGACGCCCCAGTACTGGCAGCGTCTGCGCGAAGCGGTGGTCGATGCCATCGAGGTGAAGGGTTGTGATGCAGTGCTGATCCTGCACGGCACCGACACCCTCGCCTACAGCGCCGCCGCCATGAGCTTTCAGTTGCTGGGCCTGAATGCCCCGGTGGTCTTCACGGGCTCCATGCTGCCCGCCGGTGTGCCGGACAGCGATGCCTGGGAAAACGTCAACGGCGCGTTGCAGTCGCTGGGTAAAGGTCTGCCAGCGGGCGTGCATCTGTATTTCCACGGCGAGATTTTGCAGCCGAACCGCTGCGCGAAAATCCGCAGCTTCGGCCGCAATCCCTTTGCAGCACTCAATCGGGCGCGCGGCGGCGAAGCGGCTTCCACGCTGCCAACCGCACTGGATTATCGCCAGCCGAAACACTTGGCCAACGTCGCCGTCATGCCACTGTTCCCCGGCATCGGCGCCGCCCAACTGGACGGCCTGATCGACAGCGGCATCCAGGGTCTGATCCTGGAGTGCTTCGGCAGCGGCACCGGCCCCAGCGACAACCCTGCTTTTCTGGAAAGTCTCCAGCGCGCCCGTGACACCGGCATCTGCGTCGTCGCCATCACCCAATGCCATGAAGGCGGCGTCGAACTGGATGTCTACGAAGCGGGCAGCCGCCTGCGCGATGTCGGCGTGCTGTCCGGCGGCGGCATGACCCGCGAAGCCGCCTTCGGCAAACTGCACGCACTGCTCGGCGCGGGGCTTACACGAGACGAAGTGCGGCGGTTGGTTGAGCGGGATGTGTGTGGGGAGTTGCTCTAGCTCCTGCACCACCCTCAGAGGATTGATTGCAAACCTTTGTCTGCGATTACATTCAGAAGCTTCAGAGCCGGGCCTGCAGGCCGACTCTCGCCCTGTTCCCATTTGCGGATTGTCGACGCGGTAGTGTTCAAATGAAGTGCGAAAACCGGCTGGCTAAAATTCAATGCCAGCCTGAGATTTCGGATATCTGCCGCACTGAGCTCCCGGACCGGTGTCGGACAGATTGCTTCGAACTCGCGCATCGTAATCTTGCTTAGCGCCCCAGCCTGATGAAGCTCTGCAAGGTCTGCGCGCAAGGACTCAATGATTTTGCTAGACACAGTGGACCTCCTCTAACGTTCCAACCCGTAAAGCGATCGTCAGAGCATCATCCGACATACTCAGGAAAACTTTACCTGCATAGCGCAATGCCTTCTTTTCGCCTTGGGTGACATTAGCCCGGGCACTCTTTGCAAAGCCGAATAAAAACACATAGCGATCCCCGATTCTTGCCGAGAGTAAAGTGCGATACCCGCTGCTTTTACCTCCACCCTCGCGTGCGATCCGCTTTTTATAAAGGCAGCCACCTAAATCCGCGTCTATCAGCCCAACCTCCATTTCCTTGATGGCATCACATAAGACGCTATCGGCGATCATTTCGGCGGACTGCCATTTAGCGAACTCCCTTCGCTTTAACACCGTCATCCCATCCCCCTTCAATATATACCCGTAGCGGGCATGCTTTGTCTAATTCGTTGCACGGGTGCTGCCGGGAATCAACGTAGACAATCTTCTGCGGCTGCAGTAGTTCACAACCGTCACCAAGTGCTTCCAAGGGCGAGGATGACGTCCGGCACAGCTCTTGCTCCGTCCTCCCGACGAACAAAACATCGGAAGGCCTTCATGCTTCATTCGCACCTCACCACACTCAACGCCGTTTCGCTGGTGCTCGATACCTTCGCGGCTGAGGGCTGGGGGAGCGAGGCGTTGCTGGCCGGGAGCGGGATTACCGAGGCGGACTTGAAGCGGCCGGACATTCGCATCACGACGTTTCAGGAAATGCAGGTCTGCGCCAACGCTGTCGCGCTGCGCAGGGAGATCGGCCTGCCGCTCGGACGGCGCATGCATGTGTCGTCCTACGGGATTCTCGGTTACGCCCTGCTCACCAGTGGCACTTTCGGTGACGCCTTGCGGCTGGCGCTGGAATACCCGGCGCTGCTGGGTACGTTGTTCGAGTTGAAGCTGATCGAGGACGGGGACTGCATCTGGTTCAGCGCCAGCGACTACCGAGATGACGAGGGCCTGCGGGTATTCAACGCCGAGCTGTGCATGGCGTCGCTGAAAGTGATTTGCGATGACCTGCTGGGCAAGCCGCTGCCGCTGCTTGGCGCGCGCTTTGCTCATGACGCGCCGGATTATCAGGCCAGCTACCGGGAAAGTTTTGGCTGTACGCTGCATTTCAACGCTGAAGACAACGCCTTTGCGTTCGACAAACGCTGGCTAGACCAACCGCTGACATTGGCCGACCCCGTGACGCACCGCGACATGCGCGAGCGCTGCCGTCGTCAGAACATCGAGTTCACGGGGCGTCAGGCCTGGCTGGGCCGGATTCGTCATTTGCTCGCCGGGCAGCTCGACCAGACGCCGAGCCTGGGCGTGCTTGCGCAAAAGATGAACTGCTCCGAACGCACCTTGCGCCGTCATCTTCAGGCCACGGGCAGCAGCTACCAACAGTTGCTGGACGAGCTACGCTTCGAGCGCGCCAAGCAATTACTACAAGACGAGCAGTTGCCGATTCATCGCATCGCTGAAGCGTTGGGATTCAGCGAAACCGCGAGCTTTCGTCATGCCTTCATCCGCTGGAGCGGTGTGGCGCCGAGTCAGTTTCGGATGTGAATGCCGTTTCTCCGGCCACCGAATCCCTGTGGGAGTGAGCTTGCTCACGAAATCGTCCGTACACCCGGCACATCTTCAGTGACTGAGCTTCAGTCTTCGCGAGCAAGCTCGCTCCCGCAGAGAACATTGCAAGCCGTAAAGACCAGAACGCCTCGAAAAAGGGCGTTTCGCCTCATTTAGGGGCGATTTACGGACAGAGTTTATGGCCGTAATAATCCCCTTTTGGCCGTTTCCGTCGTTCTCCGAGAGGCCTTGCGCCACAAGAATGTCGGACAACTTTAGCCCCAGGAGAACAAGAAAATGCTGACGATCTATTCAGACGATCACCATCTGCATCATGGCCGCTGCGAGTTGATCGACGGCAAGCTGATGCCCTGCTTCGAGATGCCGTCGCGCGCCGATCACGTGTTGCAGCGCGTCAAGGATCGCGAAATCGGTGCCGTGGAAGGCCCGCAGGATTTCGGCATTGCGCCGATCGAACGCATTCACACCCAAGCGTTTCTGGCGTTCTTCAAAGGCGCGTGGGCACGCTGGGCCGAAACCGACCCTGAAGGCGATCTGCTGCCTTACACCTGGCCTGCGCGGACGCTGCGCTCGGTCATCCCGACCAGCCTGCACGGTCAGTTGGGCTATTACACCTTCGACGCAGGCGCCCCGATTACCGCAGGCACCTGGCAAGCCGCATACAGCGCGGCCCAGGTTGCTCTCACCGCCCAAGCTGCGATTCAGAACGGCGCCCGCAGCGCTTTCGCCTTGTGCCGTCCGCCGGGGCACCACGCTGCCAGCGATGTCATGGGCGGCTATTGCTACCTGAACAACGCGGCCATCGCGGCTCAGGCCTTCCTCGACCAAGGTCACAAGAAGGTCGCGATTCTTGACGTGGACTACCACCACGGCAACGGCACCCAGTCGATTTTCTACACGCGCAGCGACGTGTTGTTCACCTCCATTCATGGTCACCCGGAAGCGGAATTCCCGTTCTTTCTCGGCTATGAAGACGAGCTGGGTGAAGGTGCAGGCGAAGGCTTCAACTTCAATTATCCATTGGCGGCGGGCAGCGACTGGACGCAGTGGAGCGCGGCGCTGGAGCAGGCGTGCGGCGAGATCGAACGCTACGGTGCGGACGTCATCGTGGTGTCGCTGGGCGTGGACACCTACAAGGACGACCCCATCTCGCAATTCAAGCTCGACAGCCCGGATTACCTGCGCATGGGCGAGCAAATCGCGCGCCTGGGCAAGCCCACCCTGTTTGTGATGGAAGGCGGCTATGCCGTCGAAGAAATCGGCATTAACGCCGTAAACGTGCTGGAAGGTTTCGAACGCGTCTGACCCTCTACCTTCGAACAAGAGAGACAACGATGAACAGACTCAAGCGCTTTATCGCATCGACGCTTCTGGCAACATCTGGCGTGGCCATGCTCGGCGGCGCGGCGCACGCCGACGAGCCAAAAACCCTGCGGGTCTACAACTGGTTCGACTACATCACGCCGCAGACTTTGGAAAACTTCAAAAAAGACACCAAGATCCCGCTCATCTACGACATTTTCGACACCAACGAAGCGCTGGAAGCCAAGCTGCTGACAGGCAACTCGGGCTATGACGTCGTGGTGCCATCCAACGTGTTTCTGGCCAAGCAGATCGAGGCTGGGGTGTTTCAGCCCCTGGACAAGTCCAAGCTGACCAACTATTCGCACCTTGATCCCAAGCTGATGAAACTGCTGGAAGCCAACGACCCGGGCAACAAGTTCGCCGTGCCGTACATGTACGGCACCATCCTGATCGGCTTCAACCCGGCTAAGGTCAAGGCTGTGCTGGGCGACAACGCGCCGGTGGACAGCTGGGACCTGATCTTCAAGGAAGAGAACATCAGCAAATTGAAGCAGTGCGGCGTGACGCTGCTCGACTCCCCTTCAGAAATTCTGCCCTTGGCCTTGCAGCATTTGGGGCTGGATCCCAACAGCAAGAATCCAAAGGACTACGACAAGGCAGAAGCCTTGCTGATGAAGATCCGTCCGTACATCACCTACTTCCACTCGTCGAAATACATGGCTGACATCGCCAACGGCGACATCTGCGTGGCCGTGGGTTATTCGGGCAGCTTCTCGCAAGCGGCCAACCGCGCGAAGGAAGCCAAGAACGGCGTCGTGGTGGACATGCGTCTGCCGAAGGAAGGCGCGCCGATCTGGTTCGACATGCTGGCGATTCCGAAAGGCGCCAAGGATGTGGAAGACGCCCACACGTTCATCAACTACCTGTTGCAACCGAAGGTGATCGCGCCGATCAGCGACTTTGTCGGGTACCCGAACCCGAACAAGGACGCGACTGAACTGGTTGATCCGGCGATCCGCAACAACCCCAACCTGTACCCGACCGCCGAAGCAATGAAAACGCTTTACACGCTGACGCCGCTGCCGCGTGATGCAGAACGCGCACGGACCCGGGTGTGGACCAAGATCAAATCCGGCACCTGAACGTCCTGTAGGAGCGCGCTTGCCCGCGAATGCGTCGTGTCAAACACACACCTGACACTGACACAACGCCATCGCGGGCAAGCGCGCTCCTACAGACTGTGTTGATCGTGCCCATTGGGTGACGCCGAGCGTCACAGGCGGCATTACCACGCGGAGCGTGGAACGATCGGATATTCAGCCGACAGTCAGCGCTGCTTTTCCGTGGCATCACGCAGCATCGAGTTCAGGTTCCCGGAGATGTTGTCGCACAGCGCCTTCATCTGAATCTCGTGTTCAGACGCCTTGAACGGGCTTTGCAGGTCGCTGCCGATCTTCTCGATGGCGAGCAGCATGAAGCCCACCACTGTCGAGGCCAGCGGCGTGAACCAGCCCAGCGTTTCCACCAGACCGATCGGCACAATGATGCAGAACAACGTGATGAACAATCGGGGAAAGGTCACGTACGGATAAGGCAGTGGCGTATTGGCGATCCGCTCCATGCCGCCCTGGCAGTTGGAAATCTCAACCAACGTCGCTTCCAGCCGCTCCAGACGAATGCTGTCCAGCCGGCCAGCCTTGTATTCGTTCGCGATGATTGCAGCGGACTCGTTAAGAATGTCGTTCGGAAAGTTATTGGTGCGCTTACGACGCTCGTATTCCTCGCGAGGAATCATGGCCGTCACGTCTTCCCCGCAATCGCTTCCCTTCAAGTGCGCCGACAGGCATTCAACGTAGGCAACATGCCGACGCAGCAGCACAGCCTTGACCGGATTCAGCTCGCCTTCGTCGTCGATCAACGTCAGCACCTGGCGCGCGAAGCTGCGGGAATTGTTGACCAAAGCCCCCCATAACGTTCGCGCCTCCCACCAACGGTTATAAGCGCTCGAGTTCCGAAAGCTGGTCAGCACCACCAATGCCGAACCGAGCAAGGTCAGCGGCATCGATGGCAAGGTGATCTTGCGCTCCAGGTAGAGCATGAAATCGACTGTGACAATCACATCCCAGATCAACAGCCAGAACAGCGACCAACCGATGTAGGTGAAGGTCCTGATCATGGCCCGGTATTTCTTGATGATCGTTTCCTGCAAAGGCCACCCCCGTCTGTTATCTCATGGGTCAAGCGACACACGCTGACCTCAAGGGCATTCGAATGCAGATGGCTTGCTTGGTTCGCAACTGAAACATTTCAGCGATAAATCGTTCGACCCGGTCGGGTGACAGAGATTTCATGGAACGAACCCGCCGCGCGCGTGCTCAACACCTATCTGGATGCTTCAGCCACTTGTCACGAGGAGAATGTAATGGGCTCGTCTTCAACCTCTCATTCCATCGAAGAACACAGCGAACGCGACCAACTGACCATCAACACCATTCGCACCCTGGCGATGGATGCCGTGCAAAAGGCCAACTCGGGTCACCCCGGCACACCCATGGCGCTGGCGCCCGTCGGCTACACCCTGTGGAAAGATTTCCTGCGCTATCACCCGGAACATCCTGACTGGCCAAACCGCGACCGCTTCGTGCTGTCGGTCGGTCATGCGTCGATGCTGCTTTATTCGCTGCTGCACCTGGCGGGCGTGGTCGAGATCGACGAGCACGGCAAGCGCTCCGGCAAACCGGCCGTGAGCCTGGAAGACATCAAACAATTCCGTCAGATGGACTCCAAGACTCCAGGCCATCCGGAATACCGCATGACCACAGGCGTTGAGACCACGACCGGTCCGCTGGGCCAAGGCTGCGCGAACAGCGTGGGCATGGCGATGGCCGAGCGCTGGCTGGGCGAGCGCTTCAACACACCGGGCGCCACGCTGTTCGATTACAACGTTTACGTGCTGTGCGGCGACGGCGACATGATGGAAGGCGTGACCGCCGAAGCGGCCTCACTGGCCGGTCACCTCAAGCTGTCGAACCTGTGCTGGATCTATGACAACAACACCATCAGCATCGAAGGCCACACGGAACTGGCGTACAGCGACGATCCGCAGAAGCGTTTCGAAGGCTACGGCTGGAAAACCCTGCATGTGAAGGACGCCAACGATGCTGCGGCGCTCGCGAAGGCGATCACAACCTTCCAGCAGACCGACGACGCACCGACCCTCATCGTGGTCGACAGCGTGATCGGCTACGGCTCGCCGAATAAACACAACACCGCGTCGGCGCACGGCGAACCGCTGGGCGAAGATGAAATCAAGCTGACCAAGAAAGCCTACGGTTGGGATGAAAACAGCAGCTTTCTGGTGCCCGACGAAGCGCGCCATTACTTGCGCGATGCGTTGCTGAGCCGCAACGGCGGCGATTACGACGCCTGGCAAGAGACCTTCGCCCGTTTTGAGAAAGATCAGCCGCAACTGGCCGACGAACTCAAACGCATGCGCGCGGGTGAAATGCCAGAAGGCTGGCGCAACACCGCGGTCAGCTTCGACGCCGACCCCAAAGGGCTCGCCACGCGTGCCTCGGGCGGTAAAGTCCTCAACGGTTTTGCCCAGCAAATCCCGTGGCTGATTGGCGGATCGGCGGACCTGTCCCCTTCCACAAAAACCAATCTGACGTTTGAGGGCGCCGGCAGCTTCGAGGCAGGCAGTTACAGCGGCCGCAACTTGCATTTCGGCATCCGTGAACACGCCATGGGCTCGATTGCCAACGGGCTGGCGCTGTCTTACATACGGCCATACACGTCGACCTTCCTGGTGTTCAGCGATTACATGAAACCGCCGATTCGTCTGGCGTCGATCATGGAACTGCCGGTGGTGTTCGTCTTCACCCACGACTCCATTGGTGTCGGCGAAGACGGCCCGACCCACCAGCCTATCGAGCACCTCACGCAATTGCGTGCCACGCCCGGTTTGCTGACGTTGCGACCGGGGGATGCCAACGAAACCGCCGAAGCCTGGAAAGTCGCTTTGGCGCAAACCCATCGCCCCAGCTGCCTGGTGCTTTCTCGTCAGCCGATGCCGACCCTGGACCGCTCGAAATACGCCAGCGCTGAAAACGTCGCCAAAGGCGCCTATGTGCTGGCCGATGCGGTGAAAGGCAAAGTGGACGTGATCCTGATCGCCACGGGCAGCGAAATCGGTATGACTGTCGAGGCGTTCGAAAAACTGAAGGCTGAAGGCATAGCCGCGCGCGTGGTGTCGATGCCGAGCTGGGAGCTGTTCGAGGATCAGGACAAGGCTTACCGCGACAGCGTATTTCCGCCGAATGTCACGGCACGCGTGGTCGTGGAACAGGCCGGCCCCGTGGGTTGGGACCGTTACGTGGGTCAGACGGGGGCGAAGATCGTGATGAACACCTTCGGCGCCTCCGCCCCGATCGAGAAGCTGCAGGCGAAGTTTGGGTTTACGGCCGAGAACATTGCCAAGGTAGCGAAGGAGCAGATCGGCCAGTAATCAGGCCCTGTAGGAGCGCGCTTGCCCGCGAAGACTGCGGTACATCCGATGGATACCTGTCGGCTGCACCGGCCTCTTCGTGAGCAAGCTCACTCCCACCTTTCAAGCGTGTGACGACGTTGAGTCAGCAGCCGCTCAGAACCACCGGACGACGCTCACCTTCAAAGAAGAACGGACGAATCCGCACACCGACGGCGTTACCCGCGAACGCTGCAATCAGCCACAGCCAGCCATGCAGGCTGCCCGAGGCGATACCGCTGAAGTACGCGCCAATGTTGCAGCCGTAGGCCAGACGCGAACCGTAGCCCAGCAACAAGCCACCGATCACCGCCGCTACCAGCGAACGGGTCGGGATCTTCAGGCTTGGCGAGAAACGTCCTGCAAGCCCCGCTGCCACTGCCGCACCCAGCATGATGCCGATGTCCATGACTGTCGTGATGTCTTCCCACACCGGCGCGGCCAGCGCCTTGGCGTTGGCAGGCATCTGCCAGAACACCCAGCTGCCGACGTCTACGCCCAGACTGCTGGCGACCTTCGCGCCCCACAGGGCGAACGCCGAGGTGATGCCCCAAGGACGGCCAGCCAGCGCCAGCGTTGCATAGTTGAGCAATGCCAGCGCAACGGCGCCCCATACCAAGGGCCATGGACCGCGCAGAAAACGACGCAAGCCCACGTGCTCGCTGGTAACTGCGGCTTCCAGCTCGCCATGGCGGCGCTTTTCCAGTGTGATGGTGACCAGCGCGATCACGGCGAACAGCGCCAGGCTCATGATCAGGGCCGGGATCACCCCGAAGGTTTTGACGATGGAAGTTGCCGGGAACGAGGGCAGCGAGAACCACCAGTCGGCGTGATGGGTCGCCACCACCGAACCGACGATGAAGAACAGCAGCGTTACCAGCATCCGCGCATTGCCACCGCCCACGGTGAACAGCGTGCCCGACGCACATCCGCCCCCCATCTGCATGCCGATGCCAAAAATGAACGCGCCAAAGACCACGGAAACGCCGGCTGGCGCTACCAGTCCGGTGACCGGTGTGCCGAACAACGTGCCTGCGCCCAAGGCCGGGAAGAACAGGACGACGGCAATGGCCAGCATCACCATCTGCGCGCGCAGACCCGCGCCGCGACGCTCATTGATGAACACCCGCCAGGCAGACGTGAAACCGAACGCGGCGTGATACAGCGTCAGGCCCAGCGCCGCACCGACGATCAACAGCAGCACTTGCTTGCCGCCGACCGCGGACTGAAGAAACAAAGCACCGATCACCAATAAAACGAAGGCAATCAGCGGCGTGCCGAACTTGCGTTCCGGCGTCGCAGAAAGAGGAAGGCTCATGGACGTATCTCAGGAAATGGTTGCAATGGGCGCGAGTATAACCCCGCTGCCGGCCGTTCTAGGCTCAATGGTTTAACCCTTTTCTGTAGGAGCGTGGCTTGTCCCGCGATCGGCGACGAAGTCGTCGTAGATTGGGCGAGCGCGATGCATCAGGCAAAAGGCATTGGCAGGTTTTACGACGACTTCGTCGCCGATCGTCCGGATGCGGCCCAGAGACAAGCCACGCTCCTACAAATGTACGCATCTCACCGCCACACACTGCGCAGCCGCTCCAGCGCCGAGGCAATGTCCGCTTCCGGCACCGCCGCGAAACCCAGCACCAGCCCCGCGCGTTTATCCACAGGCGTATCGGAATCGGGTAACCAGTAATCGCTCAGCGGGGCCACCTCAACGCCGACGCTTTCTGCCTTCGCCACCAGGTCCTGCTCACGGGCCTGGCTTTCGACCGTCACCGTCACATGCAAGCCCGCCGACGGCTTGGGCATCGGACTGCAACCGGGCAGGTCTTGAGGCCAGCCCGCCAGCAAGGCATCGCGTCGATTCAACGCCGCACGACGCATGCGCCGGATGTGCCGTTGAAAGTGACCCGACGCTATGAATTCGGCCATGACGGCCTGAGTGCCGATCTCCGAATGCCGCATGTCCACGGCACGGCGCTGGCTGAAGGGCTTGACCAGATTGCGGGGCAGCACCAGGTACCCCAGACGCAACGCCGGAAAAGCGACCTTGCCGAAGGTGCCGACATAGAGCACCCGCCCGTGCCGATCCAGCGCCGCCAGTGGTGCCAAAGGCGCACCGCTGTAACGGTATTCGCCATCGTAGTCGTCCTCGACGATCCAGCCTTGTGTCCGTTCAGCCCACGCCAGCAAATCCAGGCGGCGCGCCAGACTCATCGTGACGCCCAACGGGTACTGATGAGACGGCGTCACATACGCCACCTTGCAGCGGCTATCGTTCGAATCAGGGCATCGCATGCCTTCAGCGTCCACCGGCATTCCAAACAATGTTGCGCCTGCAACCGCAAAGGCGTGGCCCGCCGCACGATACCCCGGATTTTCAATCGCGACGCCGTCTCCGTCGTTCAACAGCAACTGTGCACAAAGAGCAATCGCCTGCTGGGCGCCACTGGTGATCACAATTTGTTCAGGCGCACACTGCAAGTCACGAGATGTTCTTAAATACACCGCGATCAATTCCCGCAGCCGCCACTCACCGGCCGGATCACCGTACCCCAACTGATGCAGCCCCGGTTTTCGCCAGAAAGCCGCGTGGAGCTTGCCCCACACGTCGAACGGGAACAGATCGAACGCCGGAATGCCCACGCGAAAAGCGCGTGGCAAACCGGTTTTGTGAGCGCTCAAATGGTGCCGTTCCAGCAGATCCATGGAAGCACTGTGGATAACTTTACTGGATAAATCACCAGCATGATTTAATGATTTTGTGGATAACCCTGTTGATAAGCCTGGTGATAACCCTGTGGACATTTTTGTGGATAGTTTTTTTGCAGGCGTTGGTTTGTCCGGCAATTGTGCGACATAGGTGCCGTCGCCAATGCGGCCGTCGGTGAAGCCTTCGGCGTAAAGCTGGTCGTAGGCACGCATCACGCTGTTGCGGGAAATGGACAACGAAGCTGCCAGATCGCGGCTGGCGGGCAGGCGCGTCCCGCTGCTCAAACGCCCGTCGAGAATGCGCTCGCGCAGCGCCTGATACAGCTGACGGCTCAAGCCTTGGCGGCGGTCCAGTTGGATTCCGGCGAAATCGAACGTCAATGAGGGCGTGGCGACGGGCATCGAATTGGTCCTATGAAATTGACCATTAATGGTTCTTACAACAGACCAATAGGCTGCCTAGGATTAGGCCAATCGCCAAGGAAAATCTCATGTATACGCCCAGCTATTTCAACGATGCGGATCTCGCCAGCCTGCACAGCCAGATCGAAGGCACGCGCCTGGCAACCTTGGTCACCTTCGACGAAAACGGCCTGCAAGCCAGCCACGTCCCGCTGCTGCTCGATTCCGCTCAGGGCGCCCACGGCGTGCTGACCGGTCACCTGGCCAAAGCTAACCCGCAGTGGAAAACACTCGCGCTGGGCACTGAAGTGCTGGTGATCTTTCAAGGTCCCGATGCTTACATCAGCCCTTCGTTCTACGCTGCCAAGGCCGAACACGGCAAAGTCGTACCGACCTGGAATTACCTGGCGGTCCACGCTTACGGCCGCGCCGAGGTCTTCACCGATCCAGAGCGGCTGCTACGCGTGGTCAGCGGTCTGACTGACAAACACGAGGCAGCTCGCGCCGAGCCCTGGGCCGTGAGCGACGCTCCGGATGACTACATCCAGAAAATGCTCAACGGTATCGTTGGTTTTGCCATTCCCATCGAGCGGTTGGAAGGCAAGCGCAAGCTCAACCAGAACCGTAGCGCCGAAGACATCGCCGGCGTCAGCAAAGGCCTGGCAACCAGCCAGGATCAAAACGATCAGGAAATCGCTCGCTTGATGAGCCAAGGAGAGACCCGTGTCTGACGTAGAAATCCGTCCCGTCACCGCCGCCGACCATGACGCCTGGTTGCCACTGTGGAAGGCCTACCTGACGTTCTATAAAACCGAATTGCCGGACGCGGTGACCGAAAGCACCTGGCGGCGTTTTCTCGACAGCAACGAACCCACTCACGCGGCGCTCGCCTGGGAGGACGGCAAGGCCGTCGGTATGGTGCATTTCATCTTTCACCGCTCGAACTGGAGCATCAACTATTCCTGCTACCTGCAGGACTTGCTGGTCGTCCCCGAGCAACGGGGCACAGGCGTCGGTCGCAAGCTGATCGAGTATGTGTACGTCGCGGCGAAGAACGGCGGGGCCGACAAGGTCCATTGGCTGACCCACGAAACCAACGCCACCGCCATTCAGTTGTACGAACGCATTGCCGAACGCCCTGGCTACATTCAATTTCGCAAACCGCTGTAGGACTGGAATCCGATCATGTCGAACCTTGAACACTGGCAATCGGCGAAGCTGCCGGACTCACGCACGCTGCAAGGACGCTTCATTCGCCTGGAAAAACTCGACGCAGCGCGTCATGCGGACGGTTTGTGGCAAGCGCTGGAAGGCCCGGGTGCCGATCCGAAACTCTGGGATTACCTGGCCATAGGCCCGTTCACTGAACGGGGTGCCTTTGAGGACTACCTCACTGGCCTTCAAGCGTCGACCGACCCTTGGTTCTATACCGTGGTCGATCAGAAAACCGGCGTGCTGGACGGGTTTCTCAGCCTGATGTCCATCGTCCCGAGCCAGGGTCGCGTCGAGATCGGCCACGTGACCTTCGGCGCTTCGATGCAGCGCACGCCCAAGAGCACCGAGGCAGTCTATCTGCTCGCCAAGGAATCATTTGCCCTGGGCAACCGTCGCCTCGAATGGAAGTGCAACGCCGACAACGCCCGCTCGATGCGCGCTGCGGAACGCTTTGGCTTCAGTTTCGAAGGCACCTTCCGCCAGCACATGGTGGTGAAAGGCAAAAACCGCAACACGGCCTGGTTCTCGATCCTGGACAGCGAATGGCCGTCGCTGGAAACAGCGTTCAACGCGTGGCTGGCTGTGGATAACTTCAACGACGGACAGCAGATCAATACGCTCGAGCATTTGCGCACGTTATAAACCTGTCATATCCAACCGCTATACAGGACGGCCCCTTAATACAAAAAAGGCCGTCCTGCATGCCTCGCGTCAAGTCTCGCCTCGCCCTGCACATTGCTGTAGTCGTTTCCGGAGGCTTTGCTGCCGACGCCATCGCCGTTCCGGCACCGCAGAACATCGTGATCAGCACACCCGGCCAGGCTGGCGTGGAACTGAGCGGCACCGACAAACTGACAGTGACCACCACCGGTGGCATCACGGCGAGCGGCAAGGCGGTCAGCTTCAAAGGCACAACCAGTGGAGCCGGCGTTGTCGTCGATAATAGCGGAACCATTACGTCCACCGGCGGGCGGGCGTTCGACAGCAGCGGTGATGAAACCGCAGCGCGCAACTATTCCATCACCAACCGCGCCGGCGCCACGATCAGTGGCTTTGACGACGCGTTGCGGATCAACAGCAACGTTCCAAGCGGCACCATCCTGATTGATAACAGCGGCACCATTCGCTCGTCCACCGGCCAAGGCATTGACCTGGACGCGGTGCGCGGCGCGGGCGTGACCACGACCATCATCAACCGTGCAGGGGGACTGATCCGGGGCGAACTGAGCGACGGGATGAAAACCGGCGGCAATGCCACTGTCACCAACTATGGCGAGATCTCGTCTGGCGACTCGACCAACGCCGATCAGAAATTCGACGGCGTGGACATCGACTCGGCGACGGGTGTCACGGTCAATAACTACGGCATGATCTCGGGAGGGCGCCATGGGATCACCACCGATCTGGGCGCAACGCTGAACAATTTCGGGACGGTAATGGGTCGCAACGGCTCGGGCTTCGGCTCCGACGGCGTGGGCACAGTGATCAACTACGGCACCATCACCGGCAGCGACAATGGCCTGCAACCCAACGGTGACGGTGACGGCGTAGACATCGATCTGGTCGCCCACATCGAGAACTACGGCACCATCAAAGGCCTTGGCGCCAGCGGGGTCGACAAGAACGGCTTCGCCAACGGCAGCGAAGGTATCGCCGCGGGCGGCGGTTACCTCTACAACGCTGAAAAAGGACTGATCAGCAGTGTGGACAGCGCCATTCTGGTCGACGATGGAAGCGGCGGTTCTGGTGTCGCGGCCACGACGCTGATCAACCACGGCACGATCGAGGGCCTGGGCGGCTTCGGTGTGAAGCTGGTCGGCGACTTTGCCGACAGCGTGTTCAACGACGGCTTGATCAGCGGCAGCAATGGCCTGGCGCTGGACATGGGAGGCGGCAACGACACCCTGACGTTGGGTCACAACAGCCGCTTTGTCGGCCTGGTCGATGGCGGCACCGGCAACGACACCGTGATCATGGACGACGCACTCGGCGGCAGCTTCGGCGCCAGTCAGAACTTCGAAACCCTGCAGGTTCGCCAAGGCACCTGGACGCTGACCGGCCTTGGTGACTTCAGCCAAGGCGGCCGCGTGTCCAGCGGCGCCGAGCTGATCAACCAAGGCGGCATCGCAGGCAGCACGACGGTCGATCAAGGTGGCGTTTATGCAGGTGGTGGCATCGTCGGCGGTTTGAACGTCAACGGCACACTGGTCGCCAGCAAGTCCCTTGGCGCGGCGCAGGTCAACGGCAACCTGAACATGAGTCGCAGCTCCACTCTGGCCTTCGGCGCAGACGCGGATGGCAGCAGCGCCACGATCAAGGTCAGCGGCAACGCCAACCTCAACGGCGCTTCACTGGTGGTGAACGCCAGCCCTGGCACTTACCCGTGGCAGAGCCAGTACACCGTGCTGCAAGCGGGCAGCATCAGCGGCACCTTTGGCAGCGTCAGCAGCGACTATGCGTTCCTCACCCCGACGCTGAGCTATCAACCCACCCTCGTCGGCCTGACGTACACCCGTAACGACGTGGCGTTCACCGATTACGCCAGTACCGGTAACGGCAATCAGGCCGCCACCAGCCTGACATCGCTCGGCAAAAACAATGCGCTCTACAACGCACTCCTCAACACCAGCACGTCTTCTGCCGGTTCCGCCATTGAGCAACTGGCCGGCAGCAGCAACGCCAACCTCACCAGCGCGACACTGAGCGGCACCTCGCAGGTCGGTGCAACCATGATGTCGGCCATGCAGGGCATGAGCAATGGCTCAAGCCTGCTGGTTGGTATGGACGACAAGGACACCCCTGCCCTTGCCGCCACCGGCGTGCCCAATGCCGCGCGCAATCTGAACGACCCGAACGCACGCGGTCGTGTCTGGCTTCAGGGTATCGGCAGCTACGGCAAGCTCGACGGCGAACATGGCAGTGCAGGCCTGGAGCAGCGCACCAAAGGCAGCGTGCTGGGTGTGGACTGGTCGCTGACGCCTCTGTGGCGGATGGGCGTACTGGGCGGTTATTCACGCACCGACCTGGACAGCGCCGGCGTCGACGGCAAGGTCAACAGCTGGCATGTCGGCGCCTATGCGCAGCGTCAGGACGGCCCGCTTGCCCTGCGTCTGGGCGCGGCTTACAGCAATCACGACGGTGAGAGCAAACGCACCGTTCAATTCGACGGGTTCAGTGACCGACCAAAAGGCAACTACGACGCCGACAGCCAGCAGGCCTTTGCCGAGCTCGGGTATGCCATGGGCAGCGGGCGCCTCAATGTCGAACCGTTCGCCAATCTGGGTTATCAGCGCTACCACCGCGACCGCTATACCGAGAAAGGGGGTGCGGCCGCATTGAGCGTCGATGACCAGAGCCAGGACAATGTCAGCAGCACCTTCGGCGTACGTCTGGCACAGCTCAGTCAATTGGAGAACGGCATGAGCCTGACCCCACGTGGGAGCCTGGGGTGGCGCCATACCTACGGCGACGTCAACAGCGAAACCCGTCAGGCCTTCGTGCTCGGCGGCAGCGCTTTCAGCGTCGAAGGCACCGCGCTGGATCGTGACAGCCTGATGGTCGAGGCCGGACTCGACCTGGGCCTCTCTGCTCATCACACCCTGAGCGTCGGCTACAACGGCGAACTGGGCAGCAACAGCCGCAACCATGCGCTGATGGGGCAATGGCAGATGAGCTTTTGATCAAGCAATCGCCACACCCTCCGAGCAGAAGCTGAATGCCTCAGCCTTTCGCAGGCAAAAAAAAGAGGAGCCACGAGAGCTCCCCCAGAGGTAACCGTCAGCCTTTCCCGCGTCTTTGCGCGGAAGGCTGTTTATCGTTGCCGCGTCGGGATCAGCCTTCGATCTCGACCAGAATCTCGCCAGGGTTCACGCGATCGCCCTTGGCCACATGGATCGCGACGACCTTGCCGGAAACAGCGGCCTGGACCTCGGTTTCCATCTTCATCGCTTCCGTGATCAGCACGGCCTGACCGGCCTTGACCATGTCGCCTTCCTTGACCAGCACATCGACGATGTTGCCCGGCATGGTAGTGCTGACGTGGCCCGGCTTGCTGGCTTGGGCTCGTTTGCCGATGCCACCGCCGACGAACTCGTTAAGTGGTTCGAACACCACCTCTTCGGGCATGCCGTCGATGGACAGGTAGAAGTGGCGCTTGCCCTCGGCTTTGACGCCCACACCCGTGATGTCCACGCGGTAGCTTTCACCGTGCACATCAATGACGAACTCGGTCGGAACGCCCTCACCGCTCGCCTTGGCCACGGTGCCTGGCTCTGGGATGGGCAACAGCGGTTCTGGGGTCAGCGTGCCCGCTGCGCGTTCTTCGAGGAACTTGCGCCCAATGTCCGGGAACATCGCGTAAGTCAGCACGTCTTCTTCGGATTTGGCCAGTGCGCCGATTTCGCCGCGCAGCTTGGTCATTTCAGGCTTCAACAGATCGGCAGGACGCACATCGATCAGCTCTTCGTTACCGATCGCCTGACGGCGCAGCTTCTCGTCGACCTGACCCGGCGCCTTGCCGTAACCGCCCGTGAGGTAAAGCTTCACTTCATTGGTGATGGTCTTGTAGCGCTCGCCAGCCAACACGTTGAAGAACGCTTGAGTACCGACGATCTGCGAGGTCGGGGTCACCAGTGGCGGGTAGCCGAGGTCCTTGCGAACACGGGGGATTTCAGCCAGCACTTCGCCCATGCGGTTCAGGGCGCCCTGCTCTTTGAGCTGGTTGGCGAGGTTGGAAATCATGCCGCCGGGCACCTGATTGACCTGCACACGCGTGTCGACTGCGGTGAATTCGCTCTCGAACTGGTGATATTTCTTACGCACCGCGTAGAAATACAGACCAATTTCCTGCAGCAGTTCCAGATCAAGCCCCGTATCGAATTCGCTGCCTTTCAGCGCGGCGACCATCGACTCCGTACCCGGATGGCTGGTGCCCCAGGCGAAGCTCGAGATTGCGGTGTCGATATGATCAGCACCGTTTTCGATGGCTTTGAGTTGGCACATTGCAGCCAGGCCGGCCGTGTCGTGGGAGTGAATGAACACCGGCAGCGACTGTTCGGCCTTGAGGGCTTTGACCAGCTCGCCAGCCGCATAAGGGGTCAGCAGGCCCGCCATATCTTTGATCGCGACGGAGTCGCAACCCATGGCTTCCATCTGTTTGGCCTGAGCGACAAAGGCTTCGACGGTATGAACCGGGCTTACGGTGTAAGCGATGGTGCCCTGAGCATGTTTGCCTGCGGCTTTCACGGCCTCGATGGCAACGCGCAGGTTACGCACATCGTTCATGGCGTCGAAGATGCGGAACACGTCGATGCCGTTGACGGCCGCCTTGGCCACGAACGCCTTGACCACATCGTCGCTGTAATGGCGATAGCCCAACAGGTTCTGACCGCGCAACAGCATTTGCAGACGAGTGTTAGGCAATGCCGCTCGCAACTGGCGCAGACGCTCCCACGGATCTTCCTTCAAGAAACGCACGCAGGCGTCGAACGTTGCGCCGCCCCAGACTTCCAGTGACCAGTAGCCGACCTTGTCGAGCTTTTCGCAGATCGGCAGCATGTCCTCGGTGCGCATGCGGGTCGCCAGCAGCGATTGATGGGCGTCGCGCAGGATGGTGTCGGTGACGAAGATTTTCTTGGACATTTACGTGTTCCTCACAGGCCTGCATGGGCGGCAATGGCGGCGGCGATGGCCAGAGCCAGCTCTTCGGGTTTGCGCTTGATCGAGTAGTTGGTCAGTTCAGGATGGCTTTCAACGAAGCTGGTGTTGAACTGGCCGCTGCGGAATTCCGGGTTGCGCAGGATTTCCTGGTAATAGGCGGCGGTGGTTTTCACCCCTTGCAGGCGCATGTCGTCCAGCGCGCGCAGGCCACGGTCCATCGCCTCTTCCCAGGTCAGCGCCCAGACAATCAGCTTCAGGCACATGGAGTCGTAAAACGGCGGAATGGTGTAGCCGGTGTAGATAGCCGTGTCGGTGCGCACACCAGGCCCGCCGGGTGCGTAGTAACGGGTGATCTTGCCGAAGCTGGGCAGGAAGTTGTTCTTCGGGTCTTCGGCGTTGATCCGGAACTGCAACGCGAAACCACGGTGAATGATGTCTTCCTGCTTGACCGAAAGCGGCAGACCGGACGCAATGCGGATCTGCTCGCGCACGATGTCGATGCCGGTGATTTCTTCGGTGATGGTGTGCTCGACCTGAACGCGGGTGTTCATCTCCATGAAGTACACCTCGCCCTCGGCGAGCAGGAACTCCACAGTCCCGGCGTTCTCGTAACCCACGGCTTTGGCCGCGCGTACTGACAGGTCGCCGATGTAGGCGCGTTGTTCAGGCGTCAACTGAGGACTTGGGGCAATCTCGATGAGCTTCTGGTTACGACGCTGAATCGAGCAGTCGCGTTCGAACAGGTGCACCACATTGCCGAAGCTGTCGCCCAGGATCTGAGCCTCGATGTGCTTGGGATTGACGATGCATTTTTCGAGGAAGACCTCGGCTTTGCCGAACGCTTTGGTCGCTTCGGAAATGACCCGGGGGAAAGCCTGCTCCAGTTCTTCACGGCTGTTGCAGCGACGAATGCCCCGACCGCCGCCACCCGAGGTGGCTTTGAGCATGACCGGATAGCCGATGCGATCGCCTTCCACCAGAGCCTCGGCGATGTCGGCAACGTTGCCTTCCGTGCCCGGCGTCACCGGCACACCGGCCTTGATCATGCTGCGGCGGGCTTCTGTTTTATCGCCCATGCGACGAATCACTTCAGCGGACGGACCGATGAATTTGATTCCACGTTCAGCGCAAATCTCGGCCAGTTCGGCGTTTTCCGAGAGGAAGCCATAACCGGGATGCAGCGCATCGCAACCGGTTTCCACGGCCAGGTTCACCAACTTGCGCGGGTTCAGATAACCCTCCAGCGGTTCGGAACCAATGCCGTAAGCCTCATCCGCACGCTTCACATGGAGCGCATGGCGATCCGCGTCGGAATAGATCGCAACCGACCGAATGCCCATTTCGGCGCAAGCGCGCACGATACGGACAGCGATTTCTCCACGGTTGGCGATCAGGATTTTTGTTATCACTGGCATTTCCTCGACCGATGAGCAGACGGACCGGAAACCCGGTCAGTACGTGGCGACATTCCGTTACTGCATGTTGCGTCGCAGCGATGGGGCCACCCTATGACGAATCAGCAATTAACAAAAATGAGTAAAAATTGGGTTAAACATAAGTAAAACCTTATAGTCACGCATTCAGCCATTTGCGGAGCGACCTGAAATTGCGTAAGTCATTGATGCGTATGACATTGCGTCAACTGCGAATCTTCAACGAGGTGTGCGATCTGCGTTCATACAGTCGCGCGGCTGAGGAAATGTCGCTCACGCAACCCGCGGTCAGCCTGCAGATTCGTCAACTGGAAGAGCTCATTGGCCAACCGCTTTTCGAATATGTGGGCAAAAAGCTGTACATGACCGAAGCCGCGCAAGCGCTGCAGCTCGCCAGTCGCGACATCTTCGGACGGCTGGAAAACCTGGATATGCAGCTGTCTGACATGCAGGGATCACTGCAGGGGCAATTGAAGCTTGCGATTGAATCCAGCGCGAAATACTTCGTGCCGCACCTGTTTGCCGCGTTCAAGCGCCAGTACCCCGAAGTCATGCTCAATCTGACTGTAGTCAATCGTGCGCAGGTGATCCGCCGACTGTCTGATAACCGCGACGACCTGGTGGTGATGTCGATGGTGCCGCAGGACATGGGGCTGGAATTCTTGCCCTTCCTGAACAACCCCATTGTGGCGGTGGCGCGCCCGGACCATCCGTTGTGCCTGCTGCCCAACCCGGGGCTGAAGGACCTGGAAGGCCAGACACTGGTGGTTCGCGAACCGGGCTCGGGAACCCGCAAGGCGTGCGAAGAGTATTTCAAGGAAAAGCGCATCCACTTTGAGCACACGCTGGAAGTGTCGTCAGCGGAGGCGCAGCGCGAATGCGTGGTTGCGGGGTTGGGTGTTGCACTGCTGACGCGACATGCGCTGAGTCTGGAATTGGCCACTGGCACGCTGCAAGAGTTGCCAGTGGCCGAGTTGCCGCTGTATCGAAGCTGGTGCGTCGTGCAGGCGCGGGATAAGCGTCTGTCGCCGGTGGCTCACGCGTTCCTTGCGTTCATCCGCACCGAACGTGCGCAGATCAGCGAGGTGATGGGGCGCTTTGACGGCCACCTTCCGAAACGCTAGCGCCCTGCCAGAAGTTGGCCGAGGCGGCGTCGAGGTAGTCGCAGAGTTCCTGATTCAAGCGACGCTCTTCGGAGTACGTCTCGATCGCGCGTCGAAACGCCATACGGCGCTGGTCTTCCTGCTGGCGACGGGTCTTGACGCTGGAGGTGCTGTGCTGGTGCGAGTCATCGTAGTGCCGAGGCATATCCTGTCTCCCATTGCGTGTGCGGGAGTACAGAGTGGCCTTGAGCCGTGACGATCAGGTGGCGTAGGGGTTACAAGTTAGTGAACGCTGCGCAGCCAGCCGACAATCGAATGCAAGCGCGTTCCTACAGGATTCGCGAGGGCTCAATCCTCAGCGGACTTGATCGACTTCGGCGACAGACGCAGGCTGCGCAAGCTGCGCTTCACGCTTTTGAGGTGGTTGACCAGGCTCGGGCCACGGGCCATGGCAACGCCCATCGCCAGCACGTCGATGACCACCAGGTGCGCAATGCGCGAGGTCAGCGGGGTATAAATCTCAGTGTCTTCATGCACATCGATTGCGAGGTTGACCGTGGACAGCTCGGCCAACGGCGTCTGGCTTGGACACAAGGTGATCAGATTCGCGCCGCTCTCACGGACCAGATTGGCGGTGATCAGAAGGTCTTTCGAGCGCCCCGACTGAGAGATGCACACGGCAACGTCAGTAGGCTTGAGTGTCACAGCGGACATGGCTTGCATGTGCGGGTCGGAATACGAGGCCGCCGTCAGCAGGAGGCGGAAAAACTTGTGCTGCGCATCCGCCGCCACGGCGCCTGAAGCACCGAAACCGTAGAACTCGACCCGGTGCGCTGCGGCCATGACCGTCACCGCCGCTTGCAGGGCGTGGGGATCAAGCTTCTCTCGCACTTCCATCAACGTGTGCAACGTGGTGTCGAAGATCTTCAGGCTGTAGTCGGCGACCGAGTCGTCCTCGTGTATTGCGAACTGCCCGAAACTTGCGCCAGCCGCCAGACTTTGCGCGAGCTTGAGTTTCAAATCCTGAAAACCGGTGCAGCCGATGGCACGGCAAAAACGCACGATGGTGGGTTCGCTGATGCCAACGCTGTGGGCCAGATCGGCCATGGAGCTGTGCATCACGGCAGCCGGATCAAGCAGCACATGGTCGGCTACCTTGAGCTCTGACTTACGCAAGAGATGGCGGGACTGGGCAATGTGCTGCAACAGATTCAAAGGACAGGACTCAATAGAAGGATGGGCCGGGCTGTAGCTTTCTTGTAGTTATACTACATGACCTGCAAACCGCACAGCTAAACGAGTTTGCTGTTCGCAACCTATGAGTCTTGGATGACAGGTCGCCTTGCAGTGTAGGACTTTTCACGCGTGGCTCCAGGCGATGGCTTCACATTTGCGCAGGACATCGCCCATCGCACCGGCCTCCACCGGCCGACTGATCAAGTAGCCTTGTACCTCATCGCATTTGTGCTCTCTCAAGAACTCCAGCTGCTGAGCGTTCTCGACCCCTTCGGCCACCACCTTCAACTCCAGACTGTGCGCCATGGCGATGATCGCCCGGGTGATCGCTGCGTCCTCGGTGCCTTCGTTCAGACCCCGGATAAAAGCCTGGTCGATCTTCACGTAGTCCACAGGAAAACGTTTCAGATAGCTCAGTGACGAATAGCCCGTGCCGAAATCGTCGATGGCAAGCTTCACGCCCAGTTCTCGCAACTGCTGGAAGGTGCTGATGATGTGTTCGACGCTGTCCAGCAACTGGCTTTCGGTCAGCTCCAGTTCGAGGTATTCGGGCATCAGCCCGGCCTCATCAAGCACTTGGCGCACGAGACTCACCAGCTTGCCTTGACGCAATTGGTGCACGGACAGGTTGACCGACACACGGATAGGCGACAGACCACTGCGCTGCCATTCCCGCGCCTGCAGACACGCCTGACGCAGCACGAACGCTCCGATGTCCGCAATCAGGCCCGTCTCTTCCGCAAGCCCGATAAACTCACCGGGCGGCACCATGCCGCGAACCGGGTGACGCCAGCGCACGAGCGCTTCCGCCGAGCTCAATCGCCCGGTCGCCAACTCAAGTTTGGGTTGATAGAACACCTCAAGCTGACCGTCCTCAATCGCGCGGCGCAACTGAATCTCCAGTTGCAGACGCTCCAGCGTTCGGGCCTGCAGGCTTTCGGTGTAGAACTGGAAATTATTCCCGCCCAGGTGCTTGGCATGCTGCATCGCCATGTTCGCCTGAGAAACCAGCGCGGCAATGTCCCGTGCCGAATCCGGCAGCAGCGCGATACCGATGGATGCACTGACCACCAGTTCGTGCCCGGACACCGATACCGGGGCACGCAACTTGGCCAATAGCCGCGTCGTCACGCGGGCCAGCGTGGTCAAATTGCCGTAGGTGTTGAACAGCACCGCAAACTCGTCAGCCGACAGACGCGCAACCGTATCGGCCTCTGCCAGCTCAGCACTCAACCGACGTCCCACCAGACGCAGCAGCTGATCGGCGACGTCATGTCCCAGGCTGTCGTTAAGCAACTTGAAACGGTCGAGGTTGATGTGCAGCAAGGCCAGGTTTCGCCCGCCCAGACGAACGCGCTGGTTGGCCTCGCGTAACCGCTCATTGAACAACGAACGATTGGCCAGGCCCGTCAGTTCGTCGTAATGCGACAGGTAGCGCGTGCGCTCCTCATATTGTCGTGCGAGCTCCCGATTGAGCGCTTCGCTTTTGGCCTGTGCCTGTTGCAGGTGTTCGATCAGCGCAAGGTTTTGAAAACGGCGCGTCAAGCCGCGCTGGATCAACCGGTTGACCTGCGCGGCGACCACGATCAGTGCCAACAGCAGGATTAATCCGAGCCAGCCCCAACCTCGCAACGGCACGTCACCACCCCAGAACAGGTAGACAATCGGCGGTAACAGGCACGGGACGGTGAAGGTCAGAAACGCCGGAATGCTCGCAGCATAGGCCACGCTTGCGGATAACGAGGCAGCGCCAATCAGCCCGAAGACCCAGGCTTGCTGAATGAAGCTTTCAACTGGCACCAGCACCAACGCAGCACTGGACAAGGTCAGGCCGCTGACGCAGGCCCCGGCCAGGAACATGCGCGTCCAGATCGGCTGCGCCTGACGCTCGGGCGAGGCGGCACGAAAGGCCGCCACTTGCAGCACGCGCAGACAGACCAGCGCCGACAGCCAGCCGACCCAGACACTGACCAGCACGTAGCGCTCCGGGCTCCAGAGCAGCCAGGCGCAGAGCAAACCATTGATGAACATGAACAGGGTCGGCAGCAACGACCCCTGATAGAGAAGGCGTGTGCGCTCGACGGCAAGCTGGGTGGCGAACTGTTTGTGGATAACACGGCGTGTCGCCACAGAGTCGGCCGGGGCTTCTGAGCTGGGGGTCATGGCGGTTCTTATAATTAGTGAGCCTTGAACGTCAGCGGAGCATACACAAGCCACCGGAGAGACCAAACAGTCAGAAAATTAAATTGTATGGACGGTCGGATACCCGTCACACCTGCAGGAGCGCGCTTGCCCGCGATGAGGGTGGACCGGTTACCGATGGTGTCGCCCCGAGACAGCAATCGCGGGCAAGCGCGCTCCTACAGTTTGAAGAAAGGCATAACTTTGCGACCGGCCAGCGTTAGAGTTTGCCCACACCATCCCGGCACCCTAGAATGCGCCGATGCGCGATGATCTCTCCCTTCTGCTTAATTCCCTCAACGATGCCCAACGTCAGGCCGTAGCCGCCTCCTTGGGTCGTCAGTTGGTCCTGGCCGGCGCTGGTTCCGGCAAAACCCGTGTGCTTGTGCACCGTATCGCCTGGCTGATGCAGGTCGAAAACGCTTCGCCGCACTCGATCCTGTCGGTGACGTTCACCAACAAGGCCGCCGCCGAGATGCGCCACCGCATCGAGCAGTTGATGGGCATCAACCCGGCGGGCATGTGGGTCGGCACGTTCCACGGGCTGGCGCATCGCCTGCTGCGCGCGCACTGGCAGGAAGCGGGTCTGAGCCAGACCTTCCAGATCCTCGACAGCGACGATCAGCAACGCTTGGTCAAACGTGTGATTCGGGAAATGGGCCTGGACGAACAACGCTGGCCTGCACGCCAGGCGCAGTGGTTCATCAACGGGCAAAAGGATGAAGGGCTGCGCCCGAAACACATCCAGGCGTCCGGGGACCTGTTCCTCAGCACCATGAAATCGATCTACGAAAACTACGAAGCGGCCTGCCAGCGCGCGAGCGTGATCGACTTCTCCGAACTGCTGCTGCGGGCGCTGGATCTGTGGCGCGACAACAAAGGCTTGCTGGAACACTATCAACGTCGCTTCCGTCACATTCTGGTCGACGAGTTCCAGGACACCAACGCCGTGCAGTACGCCTGGCTACAACTGCTGGCCCGAGGCGGCGACAGCCTGATGGTGGTCGGCGACGACGACCAGTCGATTTACGGCTGGCGCGGGGCGAAGATCGAGAACATTCATCAGTATTCCGATGACTTCCCGGACACCGAAGTCATTCGTCTGGAGCAGAACTACCGCTCAACCGCAAGCATCCTGAAAGCCGCCAACGGCCTGATCGTCAACAACAGCGGCCGCCTGGGCAAAGAGCTGTGGACCGACGTCGGCGATGGAGAACTGATCAGCCTGTATGCCGCTTTCAACGAACACGACGAAGCGCGCTACGTGGTCGAAACCATCGAGAGCGCGATCAAGACCGGCATGTCGCGCAGCGATATCGCCATTCTGTATCGCTCCAACGCCCAATCGCGGGTGCTGGAAGAAGCCTTGCTTCGCGAACGCATTCCGTACCGCATCTATGGCGGCCAGCGCTTCTTCGAACGTGCCGAAATCAAGAACGCCATGGCGTATCTGCGCCTGCTGGAAGGTCGCGGCAACGACTCGGCGCTGGAACGCGTGATTAACGTCCCGCCGCGCGGTATCGGTGAAAAGACCGTCGAGGCGATCCGCGAACACGCGCGGCACTCTGACGTGTCGATGTGGGAAGCCATGCGCTTGCTGGTCGCCAACAAGGGCTTGACCGGCCGCGCGGCCGGCGCGCTCGGTGCCTTTATAGAGCTGATCGAAAACCTGTCGGCCAAGGTCATGGAGATGCCGCTTCACCTGATGACCCAGACCGTGATCGAACAATCCGGGCTGATCACCTATCACCAGGAAGAAAAAGGCGAAAAGGGCCAGGCACGGGTAGAAAACCTTGAGGAACTGGTCAGCGCCGCGCGTGCCTTCGAGGCCAGCGAGGACGAGGAAGACCTGACGCCACTGGCAGCGTTCCTCGGCCATGCCTCATTGGAAGCCGGCGACACGCAGGCAGATGAGCACGAAGACAGCATTCAGTTGATGACGCTGCACAGCGCCAAGGGCCTCGAGTTCCCGTATGTCTTCCTGGTCGGGATGGAAGAAGGCCTGTTCCCGCACAAGATGAGCCTCGAAGAACCAGGCCGCCTTGAAGAAGAGCGCCGCCTGGCTTATGTCGGTATCACGCGGGCGATGCAGCACCTGGTGCTGACGTACGCCGAAACCCGCCGCCTGTACGGCAGCGAGACCTACAACAAGGTGTCGCGCTTCGTACGCGAGGTTCCGCCGAACCTGATTCAGGAAGTGCGGCTGTCCAACAGCGTGACGCGTCCTTTCGGTGGCTCCAAAACCATGGCGCCGAGCCGTCTGTTTGACGGCGAAGGCATCCCGCAGAGCCAGTTCTCGCTGGGGCAACGCGTACAACACGCAGTCTTCGGCGAGGGCGTGATCCTCAATTTCGAAGGCGCGGGTGCTCAGGCACGGGTTCAGGTGAATTTCGCCGAAGGCAGCAAGTGGTTGATGCTGGGTTACGCGAAGCTGGAGCCGGTTTGAGCCGTCGCTGATACCGCGCAAAATCTGTGGGAGCCAATTCATTCGCCAGAGGCCAGTACAGCCGATAGAGATTCAGAGGCTGACAAACCCCGTCGCGAATGAATTCGCTTCCACAAAAGGTTCGCCTGATTGCAGGTAATCAGTCGCCAGACACCCCTTCCCACTTGCATTCCTACATCCGGCCCCCATCTTTCCTACAGAACTTTCTTCACCGGCCTACAACCCAAGTATTACAGGCGCTTTGAAGATCCACGCAAAAGCCGGAAACATATGGCCGCTGGTCAGACACATTTGTCCTGTTCAATATGGCGCGCGTGCAATCCACAAACGGGAATTCCCAATATGCAACGTTTTCTAAGCATCGCTTTGGCGCTGGTCATCGGGCTCACCATGAGCCTGGATGCCAACGCCGCGCGTTTCGGTGGTGGCAAGAGCATGGGCTCGGCGCCAAGTCACCAGGCGCGCCAAACAGCTCCTTCCGCTCCTGCCGCCGCGCCTAACGCCGCCGGCCGTCCTGCTGCTGCTGCAGGCGGTGCTTCCAAATGGCTGGGCCCACTGGCAGGTATCGCTGCAGGTGGCCTCCCTGGCCTCCATGTTCATGGGCGGTGGTTTCCAGGGCATGCAGTTCTTCGACATCCTGATCATGGCCATCATCGCCTTCGTGATCTTCCGCTTCATCGCGGCACGTCGACGCAAACAGCAGCAGCCGCAAATGGCTCCAGCGGGCGCGCCGTACCAGCGTGAAACCTTCGAGCAGCCTCAACAGACCAACTCGATGTTCGGTGGCTCGCCTGCAGCGTCAGCGCGTCCAGTGATCAGCGCACCGGCCTGGTTCAACGAGGAGCGCTTCCTTGAAGCCGCGCGTACGCACTTCCAGTCGCTGCAACAGCACTGGGATGCGAACGAAATGGACAAGATCGCCGAGTTCGTGACCCCACAAATGCTGCAGTTCCTGAAAAAAGAACGTGCGGACCTGGGTGACGGCTTCCAGTCGACCTACATCGACAACCTGACCGTGCAACTGGACGGTCTGGACGATCGCGCCGACAAGACCATCGCGACCCTGACCTTCAACGGCGTGTCGAAGACTTCGCGCTTTGACCAGGGCGAAGTGTTCAGCGAAAGCTGGAACATGGAACGCGCGCCTGGCGACAACCAGCCTTGGCTGGTGGCAGGTATCCGCCAGAACGGCTGAAACTCTGAGGCACCGTTCTAGTCAAAACCCCGAACTTGTTTCGGGGTTTTGTTTTTGGAACGGCGCAGTTAATTTGGTGATGCCTTTGAGCTACTGTATAACCCGCGCAAATCGTTAGAGGATCCACGTCGTGGAAGAAGTCATCGAACAACTCCGTGAAGCCAATGAGCCGGTTCCTGTCCCGCTTGAGCTGCCGGACGAAGATCAGCTCGTCGAAATCGAAGAAGAGCTGTTCATCAATATCCCTTTTGTCTTCAAAGAGTTTCTGCTGACCGTCAGTGACGTGGTTTACGGCAGCCTTGAGCCGGTCACCGTGACCGATCCTCAATCCCACACCTATCTGCCAGACGTCGCAGCCAATGCCTGGGATATCGGTGTACCGCGCGACCTGATCCCGATCTGTCAGGACGGCGAGGACTATTACTGCGTCGAGGAAGACGGCACCGTGGTGCTGTGGTCCGGCGAAGAAGAACTCGTCACCGAAGAAAGCTGGGAATCGGTCTGGCACTGGGCGCGGGACGTCTGGCTGGAAAGCTGAGACCCGCACCGCTCATCCAGGAGCCTTCGCAGCTTAACGCTCCGAAGGCTCCTGATGATTCCCCAGCGTTTCCAGCAGCGCGATCTGCATGCGTGTGTGCACGCGTATGAACCACCGCCATAGCACCGCAGCGACGACCGCCGCGACCAGTACGATCAGCATCAGCCATTCACTGGTCGGCAGCATGCTCGCCGAGAGCAACGCGATCAGCAAGAAAATCACCACCAGCGACAGCAGCGGAATCACCTCGGCGATCACCCGTCGCACGCGTGCAGTATGCCGGCCCGCCATCTCAGGCTTGACGCCCATCTCAGCCAACAGCATCGACAGTGCTTTGAGCTTGCGATACGCCGCAATCAGAAACGGCAACGACAGCAGGAGCGAAGCGCCCCATATCCAGGCTTTTTGCTGACCCACCTCACTGACCCACTCACTGAAATAGTCGCCAATTCGCTCGGCGAAATACGCACTGCAGAAGAAAATCGCCACCACCAGGGCCAGATTCACGCCGACCTGCAGCAGGATCTTGCGGATCATCGACGCAAGTAATGCGCCTTGTCCTTGTGGCTGAATGCTGCGCAGCCATTCCCCGTAGAGACCGAACACCCGGGCCACGCGCGTCGGAACGATGGCGGCGAGTGAGTGAGACAGCGGATCCGCTGCCCTGATCAGATAAGGCGTGAGCAGTGTGGTAATCGCCGACACTGCCACGGCAACCGGATACAGGAAGTCACTGGTGACCTGAAGCGTCATCCCCAGCGCCGCGATGATGAACGAGAACTCACCGATCTGTGACAGACCCATGCCCACGCGCAGTGAGGTCTTGCCGTCGTTACCGGCAATGAACGCGCCCAGGCCGCAGGACAGCATCTTGCCCAGTACAACGGCGACGGTGATCACAACAATGGGCCAGGCGTAATCAAGCAGGATCTGCGGGTCGATCATCAAGCCGATCGCCACGAAGAAGATCGCGCTGAACATGTCCCGAATGGGTTCGACCAAGTGCTCGATCTTCGCCAGTTGTTTCGATTCAGCCATGATTGCGCCGATCAGGAACGCGCCCAGCACCATGCTGTATTCGAGTTTGACCACCAGCAGGCAGAAGCCAAAACACAGGCCTAGCACGGTCACCAGCAGCATCTCGTTACTTTCGAATTTCGCCACATATGCCAGCAGGCGTGGCACCAGCAAAATGCCAATGACCAGCGCGACGATCATGAACAGCGACAGCTTGCCGACCGTGGAAAACACTTCTCCGGAGCTGACAGTGCCGCTGACGGCAATCCCTGAGAGCAGTGCGATGATGCCGATACCGAGAATGTCTTCGACGATCAGCACACCAAATATCAACTGCGCAAAACGCTGGTTCTTCATTTTCAGGTCGTTGAGCGCTTTGACGATGATGGTGGTAGAAGAGATCGCGAGGATCGCACCCAGAAACAGCGAATCCATGGTGCTCCAGCCGAAGAACTGGCCGATTTCGTAACCAATCCAGATCATCAGCATGATTTCGAGGAACGCCGCGATAAATGCCGTGGCACCGACCTTGAACAGTTTGCGCAGACTGAATTCCAGTCCCAGGCAGAACATCAGGAAGATCACGCCCAGTTCGGCGAGGGTCTTGATGGTGTCTTCATCGTGGATAAGGCCGAACGGCGGCGTATGCGGACCAATGATGAAGCCCGCCACGATGTACCCCAGCACGACCGGCTGTTTGAGCCGGTGGAACAACACGGTGACCACGCCAGCCACCAGCATGATAACGGCCAGGTCCTGAATGAAACTGATGGCATGCATGGGCGCGGACTCCTTGTAACGAACCGTGAAGATGCGCGTTTCTGCCGAAAAGACGGACGCCTGCTGTACGAAAATTCGCCAGCAAGGCCAGAAAAGGCTTATCAAAACGCAGGAAATACCCCATCCAAGGGTTTTCGCAGGTTAACACCGCACAAAAGCGGATAAAGCCGGTGCAATATATGGAAACAGATAGGCAACAGGCGTGACGGCAGGCCAACTGTCAGCGTCCCGATAATGTGGGTCTTGATGACCGATTTGCATCGAGCACCGAAACAGGTGCCAATTTTTCTGACTCAACTGACCGTGAGCACGCTATGGAACCCGGAAACGCCCAGCTGTCGATGACTGTATTGATGACCCCGGACATGGCCAACTTTTCTGGCAATGTGCACGGCGGCACCCTTCTCAAGTACCTCGACGAAGTCGCTTACGCCTGCGCAAGCCGTTACGCCGGTCGCTATGTGGTGACGCTGTCGGTAGATCAGGTGATTTTCCGCGAGCCGATACATGTCGGCGAGCTGGTGACCTTCCTGGCGTCGGTCAATTACACCGGCAATACGTCCATGGAAGTCGGCATCAAAGTGGTGACCGAGAACATCCGCGAGCGCTCGGTGCGTCACACCAATAGCTGCTTCTTCACCATGGTGGCGGTGGACGATCAACGCAAACCGGCGAGCGTACCGCCGCTGAGCCCACAGACCAGCGAAGACAAACGCCGCTACGTGCAAGCGCAACAGCGTCGCCAGATTCGTCAGGAACTGGAAAAGCGTTATCGCGAGATCAGGGAAGACGGGGTTTGATTCTCAGACTCAAGTCGATGGCGAGATAAATGTAGGAGCGTGGCTTGTCCCGCGATCTGCCGGGCACCGGCAGCAGAAACGTTGTGTGCAGTCTGTGAGAACGAACGCGTGAAACGGATTTACGGCGGGTGCCCCGCCGATCGCGGGACAAGCCACGCTCCTACAGACCATTGTGTTACAGGCGAGTCGCTTCAAACTTGACCCGCGGGTGCGCGATCCGATCCTGCGCCCGGACCAGCTCAAGCTCATAACTGCCGCAGGCCTGAGTTTCCAGCAGCACTTCGTGCACTGCCGAGGCGGTGTATTCAAACGCACTGCGCAGGTCTTCGCCCAACAACACCTTGGACAGGAACAGACCGGACGTCAGATCGCCCACGCCCACGGGTTGCCGGGGGAACGCCAGCAACGGTCGGCGCAGGTGCCAGCTTTCGTGCTCGGTCACCAGGAGCATTTCAAACCCATCGGCGGGCTTTCCCGGATAATCCAGGTGTTTGACGATGATCGCCTTCGGACCTCTCGCCAGCAGTGCCCGAGCCATCGCCAGACAGTCAAGCAGCGACGAGGGCTTTCGACCCGAGAAACTGTCCAGTTCCAGCTGATTCGGGCACAGAAAGTCAGCCACTGCCGCCGCTTCATCCAATAGGAAATCGCTGACTTCTTGCGGCACGATGCAGCCTTTCTCTGGATGACCCATCACTGGATCGCACAGGTAAAGCGCACGGGGATTGGCGCGTTTGATGTGCTCGACGGCCGTCAGAATCGCTCGCCCCTGCGCGGCGCTGCCCAGATAGCCGGACAGTACGGCGTCGCAATTTCCCAATTCCCCAATCGCCGCGATCCCGTCGACCAGCGCCGGAATCTGCTGCGGCGCCAACACTTCACCCGCCCAGTGCCCATACTGAGTGTGGTTGGAGAACTGCACAGTGTTCAGAGGCCAGACATTGATGCCGATACGCTGCATAGGAAACACGGCCGCGCTGTTGCCGGCGTGCCCGAAAACCACGTGTGACTGGATGGCGAGTAAGTGAGGCGAACGTTTCATGACAGGTTCCTGAAGCCGGGACAGCACAGTAGTAGCGAAGCCGGACGAAGTGAAGCGAAATTAAGCTATCGGACTATGGCTGTCAGTCACCTGACGCAGTTAAGCTGGACATCTTCTGTGGGAGCTCTCTTTTCATGCTGACCCTGGGCAACATATTCGTCCTGATGCTGCTGGCGACCGCTGGCGCTTGGCTGTGGCATTCCCATGGTCTGCGTGAACGGGCGCTGGAGCGCGTCAAACAACACTGCGCCAAACTGGACATCGAACTGCTCGACGGCAACGTTGCGCTGCGTCGCATCACGTTCAAGCGCGACAATGAAGGCCGCAAGCGTCTGGCGCGTGTGTATAACTTCGAGTTCACCGTGACCGGCGAACAGCGTCACCCCGGTACCATCACGATGTTCGGTGCGCACACCGCGCAGATCGAGCTGGCGCCCTACCCGTTCGAGATCAAGAATCCGAAGCCAACCGCTGAGATCATTCAGCTCGCGGAATGGCGCCAGGAACACAACAAGTGGAAGCAGTAATTCGCTGTGGATAACCCCTGCTAGGCCAGACAGGCTGCCAGCTGCGCGTTCAACGCTGCCTCGTCTTGCGGCGATGCGAAGATCAGTTCCAGACGTGAATCCTTGCGCCACTCACTCGGCGACCACGTCAATGCCCCACCCTCCAGCGCGTTAGCCGAGACCCATCCTGTCGGGCTGTGGATAACCAGCTTGGCCCTACGCCAATCAAGGCTTTGCAGCCACTTCTGGATCTTCTGGGCATCGAATACCCGATCCGGATGCCAACGCCAGCCGATGCTCCAGCCTTCCGCCTGGCCTTGGCTCAGGCAAATTGGCTTCATGGGGTCGGTCCATACAGCCGGTAACTGGCCCAGCGTCCTAGGCGCTGCGACGTTCGGCACAACAGGGTTCTCCACACCCTCGCTGGCACGCGCGCTGATGCCGGGCAGCCGATCAACGGGAAGCGCACCGCGTTCGGTCCAGAAGACGGGTCGAGCAGGCAGGGCATCGATGACCGCCTGACGTTTGCCCTCATCCAGTGCTTCAGACTTGTTCAACACCAGCAAACCGGCCTGCGCCAGTGCTTCGTGCTGTGTCGGCGGCAAGGCCTTACCGGCCGCTAGCGCCTGCGCATCGAGCACCATGACACCGGGTTGCACCGCAAGGACGCCAACCCAGGGTGCCTCGTGCAACTGCGCGATCAATTGCACAGGGTGACCCAGACCGGAAGGCTCAATGAACAGCCGGTCCGGCCGGGCCTTGCGCAGCAGGCGACCCAGACCGATCTGAAACGGCGCCCCGTTGACGCAACACAGGCATCCACCAGCCACTTCGCCAAGTGCGATACCATCCTCGGCCGTGGTCAGCAGCGCCGCATCCAGGCCGATCTGGCCGAACTCATTGATCAAGATCGCCCAGCGTTCATTTGCCGGTTTCTGGGCCAGCAGGTGTTTGATCAGGCTGGTCTTGCCTGCGCCCAATGGGCCAGCAATGACATGGGTGGGAATGTTCTGCAGCATGTCCGGCCATTCTTGAACGTCGCTCCCGAAAACGAGCGCAGACGGAGGTAATCGATGCGAGCAAACTGGCTGCCCGTGCGGCTGGCGTTGATGGTGTTGGCGATGACGTCGAGTCAGGCGTGGGCTGAGTCCTGCGTGGTTCACAGCCAGGCCGAACGGCTTGATGTGAAAGTCTGCCAGGAAAACCTCAACATCCCGCCCGACCTGTTTCACGATGGCTTCTGCAAACCACAGCTCAAAGACCAAAAGGTCGAAGTCACCTACCTGGAACAATGCCCATCGGGGTCGTTCGGCCAGTGCAACAACGCGCAAGTCGCCAATATGCCCTATCGGCAGAACATTCACTATTACGGCGTCGCCAGCGATGCGGCGTTCCTGAAGCCGTTTTGCGAGCAGCAAAGCAAGGGTGTGTGGAAAGCGCAGTGAGCGGATGAACGTCAAGTGAACCTGCACATAAACAAAGCCCTGTGGGAGCGAATTCATTCGCGAAGAATGTTTCAGGCGATATGGCCATGTCGACTGTATTCCCGCTTCGCGAATGAATTCGCTCCCACAACTGCCCCGCTACCTCACGCCGCGTCGCCGTACCAGTCTCCAAATGGATCGGCCAGTTGGCTCCAGCCTTCGACACCGATTGCCATTTCCGCATCGGTCAGCAGGCAACTGTCCAGATCAGCCGTCAGTTGGGTGAAGTTGATGTTCTGACCAATGAACACCAGCTCCTGACGGCAATCTCCGGTCTGCGCGAGCCAGTTGCGCATGATCACCTGCGTACTTTCCTCGTCCTGCGGCCAATGCGCCTTGGGCACGAAACGCCACCAGCGCCCCGCAAACCCATGACGCATCAAGCCGCCCGCCTGAGACCAGCTCCCTGCGTCCTGATGTTTATTCGCGAGCCAGAAAAAGCCTTTGGAACGCAGCAGCTTTCCGTTGGTCCACGGCTGATTGATGAAGTCGAAAAACCGCTGCGGATGGAACGGTCGACGCGCCCGATAAGCCGTGGATGCGATCCCGTACTCCTCGGTTTCCGGGGTGTGCTCACCGCGCAGTTCCTTGAGCCAGCCCGGCGCCTGGGCCGCACGCTCGAAATCAAAACGTCCGGTGTCGAGAATCTTGCCCAGCGGAACCGCGCCCATCACCATCGGCAGTATTTCTGCCTGGCTGTTAAGGCGTTTTAGGACCGCCAACAACTCTTGCCGATCACTTGAGCTGATCAGATCAATCTTGCTGATCAGAATCACGTCAGCGAACTCAACCTGCTCGATCAGCAGATCGGTGATGGAGCGCTCGTCATCTTCACCCAGGGTTTCGCCCCGACTGTCCAGGCTTTCAGCCGCCTGGAAGTCCTGAAGAAAATTAAGGCCGTCGACCACCGTCACCATGGTGTCGAGCCGCGCGATATCGGCGAGACTCTGCCCGGACTCGTCGCGGAAGGTGAAGGTCTCTGCAACGGGCAGCGGCTCGGAAATGCCGGTGGATTCGATCAGCAGGTAGTCGAAACGGCCATCGTTGGCCAACCGGCTGACCTCCTCGAGCAAGTCCTCGCGAAGGGTGCAGCAGATGCAGCCGTTGCTCATTTCCACGAGTTTTTCTTCGGCGCGGTTAAGGCTGACATCACGTTGCACGTCGCTGCCGTCGATGTTGATTTCGCTCATGTCATTGACGATGACCGCGACACGCAGGTTTTCGCGGTTGCGCAGAATATAGTTCAGCAGGGTGCTTTTACCGGCACCGAGGAAGCCGGACAGAACGGTCACGGGAAGGCGATTCATGGACATCTCATCAATAGCAGGTTCAGGTGCTTTTTACGTTATAGTATAACAATACAAACCTGCTAACACTTTTTACAAGGGCGTCTCGATGATCAGCGTTTTGAGGGTTTTGATGGGCCTTTCCCTGCTGCTGAGCGCTCCGGTCTTCGCTGCCCCGCCGTCGCCCAGACTCGGTCAGGCGCTGTGCACCCGCAGCGCAACATTACTGGCGTGCGTCGACGCCTACGGCAACCGCTACAGCGTGGCGACGTCGGGGACGACGATGTACTTGCGCGGCTATGAAAGCGCTGGCAATCGCCGCTGGGCGCAGACCAATAGCCGGTATGGCTCGATGACGTTTTTTACAGGACTGGCCTCGGACGGCGAGGCTTGGGCGGGGTACATCCGGAAGGTCGGCTGGACGACGATCAGCCGGGTGGCGAGCTCCAGCGGCAGCCGGAGCAAGATCACCTGTGATCGCGTGATGGGCTGTCGTTAAACGACCGCCTGCTCCGCCGCCTTCTGCGCCTGCCGCCAGGCAATGAACGAACCGGCAGGCGGATTGCGTTCGAAGTACGTCTTCATGCCATCGAACAGGCCATCGGCCACGGCCTGCTGGTGACGCGCCGTCACCAGGCGCTGGCTGTCGCGGCTGTTGGAGATGAAGCCGGTCTCGACCAGAATCGACGGCACATCCGGTGATTTCAACACGGCGAAACCCGCCTGCTCCACGCGCTTCTGGTGCAGCGTGGTCACGCCTTCCAGACTGCCCAACACGGTGTGGCCCAACTGCAGGCTGGCAGCAATCGTGGCGTTCATCGACATGTCGAGGATCACGCCCGCAAGCATCGGGTCCTTGTCTTTCAGATTGAGCAGACTCGTCGCACCGATCAGGTCTGCGCCGTTCTCGCGCTGAGCCATGAATCGCGCGGTGGCAGAGGTCGCGCCATTTTCAGACAGCGCAAACACCGATGCGCCGGACGCGGTCAGCCTTGGCGCAGCGTCTGCGTGCACGGAAATAAACATGTCGGCGTTGTACTTACGGGCGATGTCCACGCGTTTGCGCAGCGGCACGAAGAAGTCGTCATTACGCACCAACCGCACATCAAAACCCTTCTCACGCTTCAGGCGTTTGGCCAACAGTTGAGCGATGGACAGCACCACGTCCTTTTCCCGCTCGCCTTTGGAACCAATGGCGCCAGGGTCTTTGCCGCCATGACCGGCGTCGACCACCACCATGATGTCGCGCTTGGGGTGATTTTTATCGAGAACAGGAGCAGGCGGTTCTTTAACCGGTACGGCAGGCGCGGCGGCGAGCGCCGCTGGCGTGTGCGTCACCAGGTCGTGACCCAGATCCACCACCAGACGATTGCCCTGTGAACCCTCTGGCCCGAGAAGAAAGCTGTTGAGCTGCACCGGCGAAGTCAGGTCCAGGACGATGCGGGTGTCGCCCTGTCCGAAATGGCCGGAGCGAATCGCCTTGACCGGCGTATTTTCCAGCGCCAGCTCGGGGAAGTTGCCTTCCAGCCGCGCTCCACTGACGTCGATGATGATGCGGTCCGGCGCACTCAGCGTGAAGGTCTTGTACTGCACCGGACCACTGAGATCGAACACCAGTCGCAGTTTGTTATCGGAACGCCAGAGTCGGGCGTTGCGAATTTGAGCGGCATGGACAGAAAAAGGAAGCGCGAAGGCGGCGCTGGCCAAAAGCATATTGAGCAGCATTTGACGTCGGTGCATGACACGTTCCGTAGAAAAGCGAGCATCCCGGCTCTGATAGACATGACATTCTTAGTAACAATATAACATGCCGACCAAAGGTCAAAGATGAAGCTTTTGATAAGAACGGATAAAAATTGAGACGTAAATCAAAGGTTAAGAACAAAAAACTCATGTGAAACAAGAAGATGTTCCACGTGGAACATGAGCAAGAAATAGACGATGCACATAAAAACGCCCCGACAGGCGGGGCGTTCAGACAAACGGTCTATCAGGTCCTCGGTTTTACGGTGCCGCAGTTCTGACCCAGCCAAACTGCTTTCGTGTCCATGCTGCCGTTTTGCTGCTGGCCGGTGGCATTGAAAGAGCCGATCACGTGGGTGTTGAACGCGCGATCACTGAGAAATTGCGCAGTGCCTGTCCCTTGCGCACGTGGGCAGCTGAATTTGAACTTCCAGGTCGGGCCGTTGCGGTCGGTGATCTGCTGCGTGCATCCCGTCTTAGGGTCCGTCAGCGGGATTTGCTCGTTCTTCACCTGCTCCGGAGTAAGGCAAACCCGTACGCCCTGCCCGCCCAACGTAATGCCTTGTTTTGCCAGCATTTGTTCCATGGCCGCGCGCTGCTGCGGGGCCATCATTTGCAGCTGAGCGAGCATGACCTGCATATCAGGCATCTGCTGACCATCGACCTGCATGTTGCTCGATGTCAGTTCCCAGAGCCCGGGTTGCAGCACTTGCGCTTGAGCGAAGGGCGCAGCCAGACAAACCATCAACGCCAGTACGCGCTTTTTCATGAACCTGATTTCCTTTTTGCTCAGAAGCAGTTTGAACACGGCACTTTACAGCCGGTAGACGATGAGGCTTAGACGACGAATCGTGCCGCCAGTTGCAGCCCTAATAAAATAGCGACAATCCTTCCGTACTGTGGTCTGTTAGACACCAAGACGCCTACAGCACAAGGTTGCGCATGGATTATCACAGCCCGTATTTCTTTGGCTACTTGCTGGGTTTTACTCATCTGTTGGGCATCGTAGCAGCGATTCATGCGTTGCTGACCGTGCGCACCGCACAAGGCTCAATCGCCTGGGCAATGCCGCTGATCTTTATCCCTTACATCACCCTTATTCCCTACCTCGTCTTTGGCCGCAGCACCTTCGACGCCTACATCAAGGCACGACGGCAAGCGAACAACGAGATGCGCAACGCCATCGTCGATTTCAACTGGAAGCCTTGGATCGAAGAAGCCGTAGCCGCCCGCCGTTCGGACGCCTACGAATCGCTGCGCGCCATGCCCAAGCTGGGGCGCATGCCCTGCCTGGCCAACAACGAAGTGAAACTGCTCATTAATGGCGACGCGACATTTACCGCGATCTTCGAGGCGATACGCGCCGCGAAGCGGGTGGTGTTCGTGCAGTTTTTCATCATTCATGACGATGGCCTCGGACGACGACTGCAAGCGCTGCTGCTGGAGAAGGCCGCCGAAGGCGTCGAGGTCTTTGTGCTGTACGACCGCATCGGCAGCCATGCGCTGCCTGCCAGCTATATAGAGAAACTGCGCGCAGGCGGCGTGCAGATCAAGGCATTCGCCACTCGAGGCGGCTGGCTCAACCGCTTTCAGATCAACTTCCGTAATCACCGCAAGATCGTCGTGGTGGATGGCGTGAAAGGCTTCGTCGGCGGGCATAACGTCGGTGATGAATACTTGGGCCTCAAGCCGCCGCTGGCGCCTTGGCGCGACACGCATGTCGCCATCGTCGGCCCGGTCGTGGCGTGTTTGCAGGAGTCGTTTGCCGAGGACTGGTTTTGGGCGACGCGGCAACTGCCGCCGCTGATCCTGCCTGACAGCTACCCCGAAGATGGCGTGCTGTGTCAGTTCCTCGCGACCGGTCCAGCAGACTCCCAGGAAACCTGCTCGCTGTTCTTCGTCGAAGCAATTCACTCGGCAACACAACGGGTATGGATCACCACACCCTACTTCATCCCCGATGAAGCGGTGTCGGCAGCGTTGCGCCTGGCCGTTTTGCGGGGCGTCGATGTACGCCTGCTGCTGCCTTCGCGCCCTGACCATTACACCGTGTATGCAGCGTCCAGCCTGTTTGCCTTTGAAGCGGTGCGCGCCGGCGTGCGAATGTTCCGCTATCAGCCGGGCTTTCTGCATCAGAAGGTGGTGCTGGTGGACAACGAAATTTCAGCGATCGGGAGCGCCAACCTGGATAACCGCTCGTTTCGCTTGAATTTCGAATTGATGCTGCTGACCGTGGACGAGGATTTCGCCCGGGAAGTCGAGGCCATGCTCAGCGATGACTTCGCCCAGGCGATTGAAATTTCAATCGAGGACAGCAAAGAAACCCATCACTTGCAGCAACTGGGGATGCGCGTCGCGCGGTTGATTTCACCGATCCTCTAACATCCTGCAGCGCCAATGTGGGAGCGAATTCATTCGCGAAGCCAAGGTACAGGCGGCACACGCTCAGCGATTGTGCCGCCGTCTCGCGAATGAATTCGCTCCTACGGAGAACAGACTTCGCCCTGCTTCACGCGTAAAGATCGTCCCGCGTCCATGGCAAATCATGGCTGCCATCGGGGCGCGGCTTCACCGCCAGGATCTGATGAAGGTTGATCCAGCCTTTGGAAAACGCGTACGCGCAGCCGGCCAGGTAAAGACGGAAGATCCTCAGGGCCTGCTCGGGCACCATCGCCGCCGCCACGTCCAGTTTCTCTTCCAGACGCATGCTCCAGTGATCGAGGGTCCTGGCGTAGTGAAGACGCAGGCTTTCCACGTCGACGACTTCCAGCCCGGCTTCACTGATGAACCCGGTGATCATCGACAGGTGCGGCAGCTCGCCATTGGGAAACACATAGCGGTCGATAAAATCACCCGCGCCGCGCCCTACCGGACGACCGTCGGTGTGCTTGGCGGTGATGCCGTGGTTCATCACCAGACCGCCCTCCTTCACCGCGCCAAACAGGCACTTGGCGTACAGCTGAAGGTTCGCATGACCAACGTGCTCGAACATACCGACACTGACAATTTTGTCGAAACGACCGTCCTGGGGCAGATCGCGGTAGTCGAGCAATTGCAGCTCGACACGGTCTTCCAGCCGCTCGGCTTTCACCCGTTCTCTGGCCAGCGCCAACTGCTCGCCGCTCAAGGTAATGCCAAACACCTTCACGCCGTACTCTCGCGCCGCGAAGCGTGCCAGGCCGCCCCATCCGCAACCGACATCGAGCAGGTACTCGCCCGGTTTGAGGCGTAGCTTGCGACACAGGTGGTTGAACTTGTCCTGCTGCGCTTGCTCCAGCGTTTCGTGGCCTGTCTTGAAGTAGGCGCAGGAATAGACCATCTCCTTGTCCAGCCACAGCTGGTAGAAGGCATTGGAAAGGTCGTAGTGGTAGGAGATCGACTTGGCGTCGGTTTCCTTGTCGTGTTCCGTGCGCACCGGGACGACGTTGTCGTCTTCGTCCACCAGGGCGGCGGTCAACTCATCGCACACCCGCATGACTTCGCTGATCGAGCCTTCGAGTTCAAGCCGGCCTTCAACGAACGCGCTGCCCAGCAGATCAAGGCTGGGGTGCGAGAAGTCGGAAACCAATGAAGGGTCTTTGACGACGATGGTGACGCTGGGATCAGTCCCCAGATCAAACTCGTTGCCGTCCCAAAGCTTGAGTCGCAGTGGTAGATGAAGCTTCTGTAACGCCGGTGGAAGTTGCGCGAGCATTGAGAAAACCCCCTGATCCAGGAACACGGAAAAGGGTAGTCCAAAACCGATTCCACGTAGGAATCGTCAGGCTATCGGCTTTTTGAATGACGACGGTGAACCAGAATGCGGGCCTTCCATGCGCCCCGGGGTTCTAGCCAATTTGAAGCCTGCGATGGAGCACCCTCTTCATGACTGTAGGATAATTTGTTACAGAGTTCTTCAAAGCTCAAGCGAATTTTTATACTTAGCCAAGGCGTCTAACCCGGCGCTCTCAGAGAAAGCGCCGAATACAAAGGCTTACGCGGGATTGTGAAATTTTGCGATCGGTTCGTGGAAGCGCAACAAACGGCCAGCATTGCCCAGCACCAGCAGGGTGCTGAGGTTGTGCAAAACCGCCGCAATCATCGCACCTGCGGCGCCAAGCACGCCGAACGCGGCGAGTGCAACGATGGCCAGCGTCCAGCCCAGACCGATGATCACGTTGACCTGCAACGTGTGTCGGCACTGGCGGCTCAGGCGTACGCAGGTGCCCAGGCGACGCAGGTCGCTGCCGATCAGCACGATGTCGGCGGAAGCCAGCGCGATGTCGGCACCGCCAGCGCCCATGGCAACGCCTACGACGCCCGCTTTCAAGGCCAGCGAGTCGTTGATGCCATCGCCGACCACCATCGGCCGAAAGCCGCTCTTGATCTCGCCCATCACGCGATTGAGCTTGTCCTCAGGCAAGGCCTGCGCATGGATGTCGCTGATGCCCACTTCGTGCCCCAAGGTGTCAGCCACACTCTGACGGTCACCGGTCAGTAACAACTGACGCCCCATCCCCAGATCACGCAGCTCGCTCAACGCTTGACGCGCCTCAGGCTTGAGGCTGTCGGCCAGCAGGAGCCAGGCGAGGAACACACCGTCGACTGCCAATCCGGCAATCGGGCCGTCGTGATTGGGAACCGGCGACGTCGGGATGCCCAACTGGGCGAACAATTCAGGACGCCCCAACGCCGCTTCGCCTCGCGCAGTCTGTGCAACGACACCCAGGCCCTGACGCTCGCGAATGTCTTCCAGCGCCAGCAAGTCCTTTTTTTCCACCAGCCCCGCAAGCGCACGACTGACCGGATGGCTGCTCGCCGAACCGAGGCTCGCCGCCAGCGCGGCCACGTCCTCGCCTGCGCCCTCCTCGGCCTGTATCGACTGCAGGCGAAGGCTGCCGTACGTGAGCGTCCCGGTCTTGTCGACGACCAGCGACGTCAGGTCGGCCAACTCCTCAAGGAATGCCGAGCTGCGAATCAGAATGCCGTGACGCGCCGCCACCGCGATCCCGGCAATGGCCGTCGCGGGCGCCGACAGCACCAGCGCACACGGGCATGCGGCGACCAGCACCGCGAGCATGGCTTGCGCGTTATTGGTGATGAACCAGGTGACGGCCGCGATCAGCAACACCAGCACCATGTAACTGCCGGCGTATCGCTCCAGCAGGCGTGTAATCGGTGGTTTGGAACGTTCGGCGCTCTGCATCAGGGCGATGACCTTGCCCAGCGTCGACTCGTTACCGATGCGCGTCACTTCGATGCGCAGCAGGCCGTCGAGGTTGATCGCACCGCCAAACACTTCCATGCCGGCACGCGCTTCCAGCGGCACTGATTCTCCGGTGATGGGCGCTGTGTCGAGGCTCGCCTGTCCGGACATCACCAGACCGTCGGCCGGCACCCGATCGCCCGCGCGTACCTCTACCCGATCACCGGCCACCAGCGAGCCGTTATCGACCTCACGGATCGAGCCGTCGGCAGCGATCAGGCGCGCATGGCTTCGAGTCAGGCGACCCAATGCCTGAATCGCTTCCTGGGAGCCGATCACGCTGCGCTCTTCCAGCACGTGGCCGAAGATCATGATGATGGGCAGCAGGGCGGCGGTCATCAGGTCACCCGTGGCCCAGGCACCCAGCATCGCCAATGCGATCAGTTGGTCGGTGATGCCGTGCAGACTGGGATAGCGCAGGCTGTGCCAGCCGGCACTGACCACCGGAATTGCCACCAGCAACGAGGCGGCGCCCAGCAATAACTGACTGACGCCGACTTGCTCAGGCGCAAAAAACCGCCACACCAAACCCAACGCCAACAACCCCAGCGCGAGCATTGCCAGCGTCAGTTGGCGGGCTGCGCTGCGCTGTTCTTTGCCGGTCAGCATGCTGCCAGGCGCGGGCGAGTCGTTGTGGTCGTGCGCGTGTTCATCCGCGTGGTTGTGTACAGCTTCGCCACTCATTTGTCGGCTCCCTGAATAATCAGGCGTGAATCGTCATGGGGATCGACCGTCGTCACGGAACCGGCCTGTTTGAGAATGCCCGGCACACGCTCGCGGTAAATGCGCAGCAGCAGGCCAGGGTCGCTCTTGTTCTGGATCGACTGCGCCAAACCGGTTACAGCAGCGGTGTCGGTCCGTGCTTTGGCCAATCGTTCGGACGCCTGGGCGTGAGCAACCTGCAAGGTACGATCGGCCTGCTGGTTGGCGGTCTGATTGGCTTTTTCCGCATCGGTCCGGGCGTTGGCCACCGCCTGATCGGCCTGTTGGCTGGCGGTCAGAACAGCGTTGAATGCGTTCACGGCCGCTGCAGGCAGGCTGGATTGCACGTCCACCCGCACCACCTCCACACCCAATCCGACGCCCGTTGCCGTCAGCTCGTCGAGGCGTTTGTTGATGCCTTGTACCAGATCGCCACGCAGGCGTTCACGGCGCTCGGCCGACTGACTGTCCGACCCGACCAACTCAGGCCGCGCCACCAGAATCGTGTCCAGGTCCCGCGCCGCGGTGAGGCTGACGGCGCTGCGATTCACCAAACGGTCCAGCGCTGGCAACACGTGCTCGCCCTGCAACACGAACTCACGCGGGTCGGTGACCTTGTAGTACGCCGTCACATCCAGCTGCACGACACCGGCATCACCGGTCAGCAGGTAACCGGACCCCGCCAGCGCATCACTCATGGGCGTGGCGAAGCTGGTGACCTTGTCAGCCGCCAATGCGGTGGGCGAGCGCAGCAAGGTTTCCACATGTCGCTCAATCACTCGATCTGCCGAGGGCAGCAGCACGACCTGTTCGAAAGGTTGCGGCCAGGCTAACAACAGGCCTGCGTTCTGTACCCGATCAAGCTCGCCAAAGCGGAACACCACGGCACGGTTTTGCGGGTCGATCTGACGCACGTTGGACACTGCCCAGCCGAGCGCGGCCAGCAACGTGACCACGTACAGCCCCAAAAACGCCAACCGGCTGGCCTGCAACCACGGGCTGTTGACCACGGGACGCTCGACCTGCATCGAGTCCTGCTCACTCATGGTTGCGTTCCAGCCTTGCCATCCTGCTTCCCGTCCAGCTGGGGCGGACCGTCCACCAGCACACGGAACGGCGCGGCATCGGTGCGCAGGATCAGCTTGGTGGTCGGGCCCACGACGGTGCCGAGGGTGTCGAGCGAGCGCAGCAGGTTGTACAGCTGCGGCGAGCTGGCGTAAGCGCGGCCATAAATCAACGCCGCTTCGACGCGGGACTGGGCTTCAATGTCGGCGGCTTTCACGGTGGCATCCGCCTCAACGATCCGCGCGTCACGTTCGGCAGCCGAACGAATCTGCGCGGCTTCGCGCTTGCCGATCGCCGTACGTTCGGTGGCGATGGTTTCACGCTCGGCGCGCATGCGGTCGACCGTTGCATTGAGGGTTACCGAAGGCAGCGTCAGACGCTCGACACCCACCTGCAGGACGCGTACGCCATAAGTGGTCAGCAGTTGCTTGTCGATCTGCTGACGCAGCTGGTTTTCGAAATCGGCGATGCGCACCTGACTGGCGTCGGTATTGATCAGACTCGACAGGTCGAAACTCGCGGCGGTGGTCTCCAGTGCGGAGCCCACAAACGTACGGATCTGGCGGGCGGCTTCATCCGGCTGATTCTGCACGGCGCGCATGAAGCGTTTCACGTTGTCGGGGTCGCCCTGCACCTGCCAGGCGACATACGCCTGAACGATGATGCGCAGGCCGTCGCGGGTGCCGACATCCTGCAAGCCGCTTGATGTCGTGCGCAGGCGCAGGTCCACAGGAATTGCGGCTTCGAACGGCGCAGGCCAGCGCCAGCTCAGGCCGGGGTCTAGCAATACGCGGGATGGATTGCCGAAGCGCGTCACCACCGTCGCCTCGCCGGAACGCACCTGCACCAGGCTCGCAGCAGCCACGGCAAACGCGATCAGCACGGCTGCCAGTGACGCGCGACGCCAGGGAAAGGCTGCCGGGCCCGACGCTTCACCGTGATGGTGATGCCCGTGATGATGACCGCCATGGTCATGACCTGCATGGTCGTGGTGATCGTGGTTATGAAACAGACTCAAGGGAGGACTCCTTATTCAGCCGAAGGCTGTTCAGCTGACTTGGACGACGCGGGGTCGACCGGGAGGGTGAAAGAACGCAGATCGATGGTGGGCGCACTGGTGCCGCCCAGGCGATGATCGAGCACCAGCAGTTTGGCGTGGGTCATGCCCAGCGTCAGTTGGCTCAGGTACTGCTCCAGCAGAAACGCCTGACCCGCCTTGGCATAACCCTGTTGTTCGGCACTGAAACGCAGGTCGGCACTCTGGGCGGTCGACATGACTTCACGCGAATTGGCGGCCGCCTGATCGTGGGCGATGCTGGCATGCAGCTGCGCCAGGTTCGCCTGATCCGCCGCGGCGCCGCGCTCACGGGCGATCAATGCCTGCGCGCTGATCTGCGCGGCCTGCACGGCGTGATAGGCGTTGGCGGCGCCCGCAGGCGGATGAATCGACTCCACCACCGTGGCGAGAATCTCCACGCCGCTGTCGAGCTTTTTCAAGTCGCGCGCGACGGCATTGCCGATGTCGGCCGCCAGATCCGTGCGTTGCTCACCCAGTAATTCATCGAGGGTGCGCGACGCGAAATCATGGACCAGCACGCGGCTGGCGGTGCTGCGAATCAGGCTGGGGATGTCGGCGCTGTTGTACGTCGCCGCCATGGCGGCCTCGTCGTCCAGGCCAATGCGATAAACGAAGCGCACGTCCATGTTGACGATCTGGAAGCTCTGCTTGTCGCCCGAGCCGCTGGCGATCACCTGCGACTTGTCGTTGATGTGCGTGGCGTCCCAGAGTCGATTGGCAACGGCGGGCGGCGGACCTTCGGCGGGATCCAGGGTCTGCTCCGTACTGGCGCCTTCGGAAACACTGGTCGCCAGCTCGTGAACCACGCCATTTTCGACCGGCAGTACCGTCCCGAACGGCCACGGCAGGCCGGCGTGCAGCCCAGGCCCCATGACCTCGACCGGTTTACCGAAACGCTCGTAGATGCCTCGGCCCTGCATGGGAATTTCGTGTACACCGCTGAGCGCCCAGCCGAGGGCAACGATCACCGCCATCACGGGCAGGAACGCCCGACGCATGTAGGTAAACGCCCAGATCTGCCGCAAGTCGATGCCAAAGCGGTTGTGCAATTCGTTCTGCAACGCTGTCAGCGGACGCGGTGGCCAGCGCAGCAAGCCGGCGGCGAAGCTACTGGCGACCAGACGCGGCTCCAGGCGCTCGTTGCGCGGGCTGAAGATCGACAGCAGTGCACGGATCAACAGTTCGACAGCGACCAGCCCCGGGAGCAGCCCGATCAGCACGGCCAGTCGAGCGGGCCAGACGCGATCTGCGGAAGAAAAGAACAGACAGAAGGCGGCGATCAGCAACGTACCAATGGCCACCCGGCTGATCTGGGCCAACTGCTCGGCTTCTGGCCAGCTCGCTTCGGACTCGTTACTGAACTGACGCTCGAGCACCAGCAGACCAAAGCCGATCAGCAGCAACAATCCACCGACCACGCTCCCCGTCAGGCCGACGCTGCTGCCGACCAGGGTCATGTTCCAGATCATCGAAATACTGATCAGCGCTAGCAACGCCCATCCCGCCAACCAGAACACCGGCGTGCCGATCTGCCCGACCATCGACGTCCCGGCACTACCGATGCGCCCAAGCAGGCGGTCATACCAACCCGGCTGCTCGTTCTCGGTTTGCTCATCGACCGCGATCACTGCTTCATCAGGTGCAATGACGTGGGCGCGCCACAGCGCAACGACCTGCGCCGATTGCAGGGCCGCAGCGAGCACCAACAGACTGGCCGCGCTGTTGGTCAGCACCGCGGTCCACAGCGAATTGGGAGAAAACAGGTCGACGAACAACGACACCACAAGACCCAGCACACCCATGGCGCCCAGCACGTAGGTCAGTCGCGACAGGCGCGCGGCCTGAAAACTCGCACGCTGGAACCTCGGCAGGCTTGCCGGCTCAGCCCCTTCAACATCCAGATCAACCCGCATCGACACTCCAGAACCTGCTGAACGCTGTCATCATCACCCTTCCCGTTCGTTTTCAGGCCTGCTTATCAACACGCCCGAACACCGTTTTACGGGGCGTTACGATATAACAGAAGTGGTGAAATTTTCGTCTGGTAATTGCAGGCCTGCATGACGAATTATTCACTCAGACAGCCCGTAGACAGGTTAGCCCTTCATGGGCTGGACCCATCTGGCCGTTAAGCAGACCGAGTCTTACTCCGGGCGCATAACAACGTCAGCATGCCGGGCCTGCACAACCAAAAACCTTGCACTATGCTCCCAGAAAGTTATCCACAGGGAGCTGGCCTGCGATCATGCTCACCCCACTCAGAACCGTGCTGCAGAAACTTCTGCATCCGCTGGCCAAAATCCTGTTCGATGACGGCGTACGCGCCATCCATGTGACGTCGTGCGCAGGGCTCATTTCAGTGGCGGTCGGCGTACTCGTCGCCGCGTTTGCCTTTCATCCCTGGATCTTCGTTCTGATCCCGATCTGGATACTCATTCGCATGCTCTTCAATGCCGTCGAAGCGGTGCTGATCAGCGAATTCGGACAACATTCCCGCCTCGGAACTTGCGCCCACGAACTCAGCCGTATTGTGGCCGAAACCGCGCTATTCCTGCCGTTTGCGGTCATTCCAAAGGTCAGCCTTCTGTTGATCCTGACCGTCACCTTACTGGCAATCTTCAGTGAGTTTGCAGGTCTGCTCGGTCCGCTCATCAAGGCATCGCGGCGCCATGACGGCCCGTTAAAAAGTGACATGCGTCTGGTGTGCTTTGGCGTTTTCGGTGCGGGAATCGGCTCGGGCTATGTACTCACTGCGCCGATCAATATTGCCCTCGCGGTAATGACTGTCCTGCTGCTGATCACCATCTTTGCCCGCATTCGTCGCGCCGTCGCGGAGGTGACCAAGCCCCCGACGGTGGAGGTTTATGCACCGGACTGAGCGAACTGTTTCAACAGCTTTACACACAACCTGCCAACACGTTATCCACAGGCGAACTTCATACCGCACGTTACCTCTTGATGCCCCTTGAAAAGCACAGTGCTTGACCTCAACTCCAACCTGAACACATATTACGATCATAATTTAAGTGATCTCGGTTCTTTCGAGACATTTTTGGAGAGCGGGCTACGCTTCCCTCCATTGTCGATTTTTCATTCAGGAGTGCGCTCATGAGTCACTACGACGTTGTCATCATCGGTGGCGGCCCAGGCGGCTACAACGCTGCCATTCACGCGGGCCAGAAAGGCCTGAAGGTCGCTTGTGTCGAAGGCCGTGAAACCTTGGGCGGCACCTGTTTGAACGTCGGCTGCATCCCGTCCAAATCCTTGCTCCATGCGTCCGAGTTGTATGAAGCGGCCGCCGGAGAGGAGTTCAAGAAGCTGGGTATCGAGGTCACGCCCACGTTGAACCTGGCGCAAATGATGGCGCAGAAAGCCGAAAGCGTGACGGGCCTGACGAAAGGCATTGAGTTCCTGTTCCGCAAGTACAAAGCCGAATGGATCAAGGGTTGGGGACGCATTGCAGGCCCCGGCAAGGTCATCGTCAAGGACGCCAGCGGTGCAGAAACCGAGCTGACAGCCAAGGACATCATCATTGCCACAGGCTCCGAACCTACGCCGCTGCCCGGTGTGACCATCGACAACGCGCGCATTCTTGATTCAACCGGCGCGCTGTCGTTGAGTGAAGTGCCCAAGCACCTGGTTGTCATCGGTGCCGGCGTGATCGGTCTGGAGCTGGGTTCGGTCTGGCGGCGTCTGGGCGCGAAAGTGACGGTCGTCGAGTTCCTCGACCACGTTGCCCACGGCACAGACCTGGAAGCCGGCAAGACATTGCACCGCTCGCTGTCGCGTCAGGGCATGAACTTCAAGCTGAGCTCAAAAGTGACCTCGGCCGTTGCGAGCGATACAGGCGTCAGCCTGACCGTCGAACCTGCTGCAGGCGGTGAAGCTGAAGTGATCGAAGCGGACTACGTGCTGGTTTCCATCGGCCGCCGTCCCGTGACGAAAGGTCTGGGCCTGGAAACCGTCGGGCTGGAAGTCGACAAGCGCGGCGTGCTCGCCAATAAAGGCCATCGCACGGCCGTCGACGGTATCTGGGTAATCGGCGACGTGACGTCGGGGCCGATGTTGGCGCACAAGGCCGAGGACGAAGCGGCGGTATGCGTGGAGCGTATCGTCGGCAAGAAAGGCGAGCTCAACTACAACCTGATCCCCAACGTGATCTACACGTGGCCGGAGCTCGCCAGTGTCGGCAAGACCGAAGAGCAGTTGAAGGAGGAAGGCCGTGCTTACAAGGTCGGCAAATTCCCTTTCAGCGCCAACAGCCGGGCGAAGGTGAATCACGAAACCGATGGCTTCGCGAAAGTGCTCGCTGACGAGAAGACTGATGAAATTCTCGGTGTACACCTGGTCGGCCCAAGCGTCAGCGAGATGATCGCCGAATACTGCGTGGCGATGGAGTTCGCGGCGTCAGCGGAAGATATCGCCCTGACCTGCCACCCTCACCCGACGCGCTCCGAAGCGCTGCGCCAGGCAGCGATGGGAGCCGGTGGGCATACGACGCAGGCGTAAACTACCGGCATGGCGCGATCGATGACTCCTGTAGGAGCCGGCTTGCTGGCGAAGCGGTGGATCAGTGACAGATCCATTAGCGGATAGAACCCGTTCGCCAGCAAGCCGGCTCCTACAGCGAGGTCGCGCACCGGACATTGGCTTTAAACCGGCAAATGCCCGAGCGGCAGCGGCCCTTGTGGCTTGAGCGTGCGGATCGCGAAGTTGCTGCGGATGTCGCGCACGCTTGGCATCTTCAGCAGGGTATCGGAGAGAAAACGGTCGTACGCGCGCAAGTCGGGCACCACCACATGCAGGAGGAAATCCGACTCGCCGGACACCAGATACGCCGAGATGACCTCCGGCCACTCAGACACCACCTGATGAAACCTCTGCGCCTCGTCTTCATGATGGCGATCGACCTTCACCCCGATAAACACCGTCAGGCCCAAGCCGAGCGTCTCGGCATCCAGCGTTGCCTGATACCCGCGAATCACCCCGGTTTCCTCCAGATGGCGAACGCGTCGCAAGCAGGGCGAGGCAGACAACCCGATCTCGTCGGCGAGCTGCACGTTGGTCAAACGACCATCCCGCTGAAGCGCGTTGAGAATCCGGCGGTCGTAGGCATCCAGTTTCACATTTAAGCGATTTGGCATAATTGCGGTCTTTCTAAAGTGATGAAGGGCAGAAACTGCCAATACTAAGAACTCAAAGGGTCAAACACGCAACCACCTGCCCCCGCCTTCGACCATAGAATTTTCTTCCGTTATCCCTGCCGGAAAGCTGAAGAATGGAAAACCTCGCGCTGTTTATCCTCGCCCTGTCCATGGTCTTGCTGATGCCTGGGCCCGACATGATCCTGCTGCTGCAAACCGGAGCGCGCCAAGGTCGCGCAAAGGCGTTGGCGACCGCCTTTGGCCTGGCCATCGCCCGAGGTTGCCATGTAGCGCTGGCGGCATTGGGGTTGGCGACGTTGTTCAAAGTCTCACCCTGGACCTTTGAAGGGGTGCGCATCGTCGGGGCGGCTTATCTGCTGTGGCTTGGGCTGAAGATGTTTAAGCCGGGCGTCATGAGTGGCGCCAGCGAAGGCCCCTCTGGGGAGTCGGCCATCTCCTGGCGCACGGCCATCCTGCGCGGCCTGTTGACCAATCTGCTCAACCCCAAGGCGCTGCTGTTCTGTTCGGTGCTGCTGCCGCAGTTCATCGACGCCAACGCGGGTTCGGTGGCCGGACAATTCGCCCAACTCGGTGTGATTCTGGTGTTGATCGGCCTCTCGTTCGACAGCGTCTACGCCATGGCGGGTGGCTGGATCGGCAGGTGGCTGGCGCGCAATGCGACGGCGCAACGGATACAACAGTGGCTGTTCGGCAGCCTGCTGATCGGCTTCGCTGTGCGCCTGGCGTTCATCCAGCAGGCTTGAGGACACACTCCGCAACACGCTGAAGAAACGATAGTAGTGCTCTGAAACGATTTTTTATCTTTTTTGCGAACAAGATGACGAGATTGTTATCTGTTTGTTGGTAATTTGCGTTCGGCAAGGATTGGGAAAGCGCACTTTTTTGTGCAGGAAGGCACAGCATTTCTTCAGAGGCTTCACCTTATGAATCGCAGGAATCTCCTGAAAGCGTCCATGGCGTTGGCAGCCTATAGCGCGCTGCCCGCCTCGGGCCTTTACGCTGCTCGTGCATTGGCCGCAGCGGCCGATGGCGAAATCGAGCATTTCGACTTCAAGACCTTGCAAGACCTCGCCAAGCAAATGGCCGGCAAAGCCTATGTCAGCACCAAGCAGAACCTGCCGCCCACCTTGGCGAACATGACGCCTCAGCAGTTCAATGCGATCAAATACGACGCCGGTCATTCCCTTTGGAATGACGTCAAAGGCCAGCTCGACGTGCATTTCTTCCACGTCGGCGCGGGCTTCAAGACCCCAGTGCGCATGTACAGCGTGGACCCCGCCTCTCAAGAAGCGCGTGAAGTGCACTTCCGTCCCGAGCTGTTCAATTACGAAGCCAGTCGAATCGACCAGAGCCAGCTCAAGGGCGATCTGGGATTTGCCGGCTTTAAGCTGTTCAAGGCGCCGGAGATTGCGATCAACGACATTCTCTCGTTTCTCGGCGCCAGCTACTTCCGCGCAATCGACAGCAACAAGCAGTACGGCCTGTCGGCGCGGGGCCTGGCCATCGACACCTACGCCCACAAGCCTGAAGAGTTTCCTGATTTCACCAAGTTCTGGTTCGAGAAACCGACCAAGGACGCCACGCGCTTCGTGGTCTACGCGCTGCTGGATTCGCCCAGCGCAACCGGCGCGTACCGCTTCGACATCGACTGTCAGGCCGATCGCGTGGTCATGGACATCGACGCTCACATCAATGCCCGCGCCGATATCGAACAAATGGGCATCGCAACCATGACCAGCATGTTCAGCTGCGGCACCCATGAACGCCGGATGTGCGACACCCTTCACCCGGAGATCCATGACTCGGACCGGCTGGCGATGTGGCGCGGCAACGGCGAGTGGATTTGCCGCCCGCTGAACAACCCGGCGAAGTTGCAGTTCAACGCGTTCGCCGACAAAGACCCGAAAGGCTTCGGCCTGGTGCAGACCGACCACGATTTCAAGACCTATCAAGACACCGTCGACTGGTATCACCGCCGACCGAGCCTCTGGTGCGAACCGACTACGGCATGGGGTGAAGGGTCGATTGATCTGATGGAGCTGCCAACGACCGGCGAGACGCTGGATAACATCGTTGCGTTCTGGAACCCGAAAGTGCCGATCAAGGCCGGCATGTCGATGAACTACGGCTACAAGCTATATTGGAGCCCGCTGCCACCGGTGAGCACGCCTTTGGCTCAGGTTCATGCCACCCGTTCGGGCATGGGCGGCTTCATCGAAGGCTGGGCGCCGGGCGAGCATTACCCGGACGTCTGGGCACGCCGTTTCGCTGTGGATTTCAATGGCGGCGGGATCGACCGCTTGCCAGAGGGTTCGGGTATCGAGCCGGTGGTCACGGTGTCGAACGGCAAGGTCCAGGACTTCAACGTCCTGGTGCTCCCGGACATCAAGGGTTTTCGCGTGACCTTCGACTGGTATCCGACCAGCGATTCGGTGGATCCGGTGGAAATGCGCATGTTCATCAAGACCGGCGACCGCACTCTGAGCGAAACGTGGCTGTATCAGTACTTCCCTCCTGCGCCCGACAAACGCAAGTACACCTGATGTTCACAAAAGCAGGCTTTCAGCCTGACGTGTAACGAAAATGAGTCATAGGCAGCCCTGCCTATGGCTCATTTCCCCTCCTGTTTAATAGCGTCAAATTTTTATCCATCAATCAATTCAACAGGTTACAGATCGCGAATTTCAGGACCTCTTAGAACTGTCCGAAAATTTGACTAATTGATTGACAGCCCCTGCTTCTGAGGCTGATATATCCCCTGTCACGCCGCGTGAGAGGGACCTGAACGACGGTCACCTTCTCGATATGGCCTGCGCCTGAATCTATTTTTTTCAAGCTCAATCGACGGCCACCGCCGAGTTCGATGAGCGGTAGCTTTGCCTTGCAGGCGAGGTGCTCGCCTTGCGCCTCCACGCCTGAGGATCTCTTCCCATTTCTGCGCTCCCGAGGGGCAGTAACCATGATGTCGACCTCCCCTGCTTACGTTGAAAAGCCGTCGATGCTGTCGTTCGACAAATCAACCGCTATCGTGCTGGTCGCGATCAGCCTGATTCTGGTCGAAACCTTTTCCGGCGCCTTGCGTTTCTATCTGGACAAGGCCGGGATTTCGGTACTGCTTTACGCCCCGAAAGTCGCGTGCCTCTTGTTCTTCGCCCTCGAACTGCGCAGCTTCAAAGCCGGGCCCGGCGTGTGGTTGAGCTTCCTGGTGCTGCTCTTGTCTGCGGCCTGGGCGGCGTTGAACGGCGCGAGCGCGGGCAACTTTGCGTTCGCGCTGTATGGCATCAGCCCGTTGTTGTTCGGGATGGCCTGCGGCGACCAGATCACCCGGCACAAGCGCCTGTTCATGTGGGCCATCGCTTTCGCGCTGCTGGCATCTCTGGCCGGTATCGCGCTGGACAAATACACCGACCTGCCCTGGAAGGGTTACAGCTACAGCATTGGCGGCACCGAACTCAGCGCCAACACCACCTGGGCGTCGGAAGAAGCTGACCGCCCGGCCGGCTTTGCCCGGATATCCAGTGCGCTGGCAATCATCATCTCCATCTTCAGCCTTTACCTGATGGCAACCCTGCGTTCAAAAACGCTGGTGATCGGGGTTTGCGCCATCGGCTTTGCCGGCGTCGTGCTGACCACCAGTAAGGCACCGGCGCTGGCGTTTATCGGCGGCGTCGGCCTGCTGATGATCACGCGGTTTCGCTGGACCACGCGCGGCGCCATCATCGCAGCGGTACTGCTCGGCATGTCACTGCCTTTCATTGCGATGGCGTTCGACTTCGACCCCAACAAAGTCTCGGCGGGCAACTCGCTGTCATCGATCTATGACCGACTCGTCAACACCTGGCCCAACGTGATCAGAGTGCTGATGAACGAAGACCGCGAGTACACGGGTGCAGGCTTCGGGCTGGTCGGCAGTGCCGTGGCGGCGTTCCCGGTGGTCGGTGCGGACATCTTCATGGTGTCGGACAGCACCGTGGTTTACCTGTGGGCAACCTTCGGCCTGGCCGGGTTGTTCCTGTATGCGATGCACATCCCGCTGTTTTTCATCCTGGCCGACAGCGTCACTCGTTATGGACGCGCCATGCTGGCGACCGGTTTCTGCATCTGCATCGTCAGCTGGACCACCGACACCCTGGAAGTGACCCTGGCCAACCTGTTTCTCGGCATGGCCATCGGACATGCGCTTGCAGCGAGGTCGCACGCGAAAGCCTCCGTCCCAAAGCCGAATGAACGCGCGCAATGGACCGGCCTGCCCGGGTTGAGCTGACACGGAAGTTTCCCAATGAATGCACTGCGTATTGGCCGTAAAGGCCTGCTGTTACTGTCCAGCCTGTTCTTGGCTAACGTCGCCGCAGCGGATCCCTTCATCGTCGGTGTCGCCACCCATTCGATGAACAACCTGGCCCAACCGTTGCGTAGCCTTGAACTGGCAACGGCGGCAGGGGTGACATCGGTACGTGACGACGCGTTCTGGTCCACGGCCGAGCCGACACCGAAACAACTGCGCATCATCCCGCAATGGCGCGCCTGGCTGAACACCGCCAGCGCGCTGGACCTGAGCCCCATGGTCATTCTGGGCTACGGCACCTCGTTCAATGGCAACGCGAAGCCACGCAAGCCTGAAATCAAAATTCCGTACCTGAGCTACGTCGACTACACCACCCGGCAGCTCGGCAACCCGGTGAAGTACTACGAAGTCTGGAACGAGTGGGACATCGAAGGCCCGAGTGATGCGCGCCTGAGCAGCGATTATGTGGCGTTGGTGAAGGATGCCGCGCCAATCATTCGCAAGAACAATCCACAGGCAAAAGTGCTGGCAGGCGCCGTCACGTCGGCGGGGATCAAAGGTGGTTTCGTTGACCGCATGCTGGCCGCTGGCGTGCTCAAGTATGCGGACGGCCTCTCTTTGCACCCTTATGTGCATTGCGAAGGTCGCGATCACAACACGCCGGAAAGCTGGATCAACTGGATGCGCGATCTGGACCGTCGCTTCTCCGGCAAAGTCGGCAAGCCTGTGTCGCTGTACCTGACCGAGATGGCATGGCCCAGCCACGAGGGCAACTGCGGCATCAGCGCAGTGCGCCAGTCGGCGTATCTGGCTCGCGCCTATTTCCTGGCCCGCACCGTGCCCAACATCAAGGGCATGTGGTGGTACGACCTGATCAACGACGGCACGGTGCGGGACGATCAAGAGCATAACTTCGGGCTGCTCAATATCGACCTGAGCCCCAAGCCCGCGTACGCGACGCTCAAGGCAATCAGTCCCTATCTGCGCAACTTCAACTACGACGCCAGCAACAGCTTGCAGGCCGATAACGTGTACAAGCTGGCCTTCAGCGACGGCCGCGAACGCATCATGGTGGTCTGGGCAACCGGGAGATCGCGTGAGGACCAGGTCAGCGCCACGGCGATGAACAACGGTCCCGTCCGCATACTAGACACGCAGTCTCCAAACAAGGGCATGACCGATAGCGAACAGCACTGGCGATGCAACGCAGATCAGTGCTCGACCCCGATAACGCTGTCCGAATTTCCCAAGATCATCCGTTTAAGTCCCGGCGCCTGATCCTCGCTGCGACGCTCTAGAGACCTCAAGCCCGCCTGATACCCGTCAGCGCGGGCTTTTTTTGCGGTTTTTCGTGAAGCCGCCAGCAAATAGTGGCATTACGACACATCCCAGACATTTTCAACTGGTAGCCTTGGGATCCACTTTGAGCCTCGGCTGACGGATCGCATGGGATTTCGACGCAGACTGTTGAGCGGTTGTTTGCTTTGCTTGCTCGCGTTGCCTGTTCTGGCAGGGTCTTACGTGGCGGGCGGCGCGCAGTGGAAGCCTTACGCCTACGAAGACGAGAACGGTCATTTACTCGGCGTGTCCGTCGACATCGCACGGCGGGTGATGGAGCTGGCCAATGTCGACGTGACCTTCGTCACCTACCCGGTCAACCGCCTGCAATCCATGCTGCAGAAGGGCGAAATCGACATTAACTACGCCGACGCGCTGATCTGGAACAGCCCGCAAGAACAGCGCCATTACGTCTTCTCCAAACCCTACTCCGTGGTCAACGAGCACCTCTACTTCCTCGCCGATCATCCCGCACGCAAGCAGTCCATCGAGCAGCTGAATCAGCTCACCATCGGCATGGTGCGCGGCTATACCTACTGGGCACTGGATCCGGCCATAACGGCCCACAGGCTCGATCGGCTCGAGACGTCACAAGAGGATGCGTTGATCAAACTGCTCGGCAACGGACGCGTCGACGCCATTGCGATGGTCGACGACATCTTCAACGCGTTAGTGACCAGCAACCACTTGGACCCCAACCTGTTCCGTCAAGGCGCCAAACTCAGCGAAGCGCCACTGGTGTTCAAGCTTCAGCCCCAACACGCGCCATGGCTGGCGCCCATCAATCGCGCGATCGACACCTTGCGCGCCAGCGGGGAGCTGGAGCGCATCCGCCGACAGTATTTGCCGGTGAAGGCAGGGTTGAGTTGCGCGGGTTTGGGGACGGTGTGTTGAGCCTAGGATTCATGACGATTCCGGATCTGAAACATACCTCTGTGGGAGTCCAGCTTGCTGACGAATGCGACGTGTCATTCACCTTTGATATCGCAGACCCGCCGCATTCGTCAGCAAGCTCGCTCCCACAGGGGCCTCAGCGAAGCTACAAGTGACTTTCAAGAAATGACCGTCATTCCCAGCATCTCCCGCGCTATCCGGTCAGCATCCACAAACGCTCTCGAATAACTGCCGGATGAAGGCACGTAGTGGTTGTAATACGTTGCGCCTTCGACGATAGGGCCGGTTATCCACAGATTGGGCTGTGCTTTGCCATGGCTGTCGACGTACGGCGCTTCGCAGCCTCCAGGGATGCTGTGGATAATTCCGCTTTCGCGCAGTTGACGGATGATGCGCGGCTGCGAGGCGAGCGTGCGGTTATCGCTGACATGGGCACGGATCAATGCGTCGAGTACTAACACTTGACCATTGTCGAGCGTGACTGAAACGTCTGATGTACCGGCGCTGTGCATAACATTTGAACCATGGACCCACTGCAGAATGCCGGCCTCAGCTAACGCCAGCAGTTCCTGATGACGCTCCTTTTGCGGGCCGGCGACCAGGCGATTGACCAGTGGCGCGTACTCATTGAAGAAAATCCGGTGAGATTCAGGCGTCAGGCCCTGGTTATCCACAACGCGACGCAATTGTTCACGGCAGCTTCTCCACACCTCGACTGCGGCCTTGATCGGACTGTGATCAAGATCGAGGATGCTCTCCTTCACATCATCTTCAATGAAGCGATTGACCCACGTCGAATAATTATCCACAGGCGCTTGCAGGGATCGAGGGTCAAAGGCACTTTCGTCGAGCATGTCCACGGCAAACCGCTGCGCCAGCTCAACGGCTTTGGCCTGGATTTCGCCCATCAGAAAGGCGTTGGCGATCTCGGATTTGGTTCTCAAGGACGACTCGCCTTGAAGCGCTGCAATCATGCCGAAGTATTCAGCCAGCATTTCAGCTTGAAGCAGCGGCAGGACCTGGGCTTCGAAGTCCAGTCCCTGAGGGTTTGCAGCGCGCAGGTCAGCAACTGCCGACAAGGTGAAGATCAGCGGCGAACCGCCCACACGGTGTGGCGTGATGTCAGGTCGGGTCCGGTATGGCAGGCCACTGCGTGAATACATGAACAGGCGGGGTTCCTGGCCAGACGGTTGATAACGCAAGCCTTCCGGCGCTTGCACAAACTGCCCGCCTCTACCGACCGTCAGGCCCGCCACCGCATCCATGGCCGACAGGCCGAGCCCTTCGATGCCGACCGCATCTGTGGACGAAATGCCCTCCAGCGCATACGGCTGTGGATAAGTCTGAAACCTTTTCGTAGCACCTTGGTAGTCGTTCACCGATGCAGCACGTTCTGCGTGCCCGACCGTTATCAGCAACCCGTCAACCCGATGTTTTTGAGCGCCTGTGGACAACACAAATCCGCCCAAATCAGTGTGCTCCACGTTATCCACAACCCGCGCATGATGCTTCACCTGCACGTTCACCGGCAGTGAGCGGATCACCTCTTCATACGTCCAGGCGAGGTACTCGCCGAGCCACGCACGAGGCAGAAATGCGTTGGGCTGCACACTACGCTCTCCGGATTTGAAGCGCAGGCACCACTGATAAAAGTCAGGCCCTTGGCGGCCACTGAAACCGCCAAGTGCAGCCTGATCGGGAAACATCGAAATCTGAGACGCCACGGTGTTGAGCATCAGATACTCCGGCTGCTCCACCGAATGCAGGCCTGGCCCCGGTCGATGGGGATCGAAGAGGCTGATCTCGATGCGGCGCTCACCCGCGCCCGCCAGCGCACACACGCGCTCCAGCACGGTCAACCCGCGAGAACCGCAGCCGACGATACCGATCTTGATGGCAGGCTTCTGCGCACCGTCCACAGTGAGTCTTTCCGTTGGCAGCGCGGTGCTCAGTTCCATCTCAGTGTTTCTCCAAAGAACGAATCAATGGCAACAGCGCGTGACTCAGCCAGCGCGGTGTCGACGATGAACTTGCTCAACGCCAGGTCCAGCACGCCAAGCCCGAACGGCGAGAAGATCGACGCTTTACCAGGGTCGAGCGCCACCTCGCCGCGAATCAGGCCCGCGAGCGTGCCGTTCATGAAGTCACGGTGTCCGGTGAGCTGCTCGGCCAGATGAGGTGAAGTGTTGGCCTTCATGCAATGCTCGACGTCATCGCACAGGTTGTTGGCCGCCAGCAGCAGTTGCGGCGCGATGTCCCGCAAGGAGATGTTCAGCACGACCTGACCGGGTCGGAAACCCATCGGCGGCTTCACGTAGGGTTCGCCAGCGGTTGTGGCGAAGACCACCAGATCAGCGGCCAGCGCTTCTTCCAGCGACCCGCCGCGGGCTGTGCATAAGTCGATCTGTTCGACATACGCGGTGAGCGCTTTGGCCGAAGCATCATCGAAATCGTGTACGACGGCCTGTCCGATTTCCCAGTTTTCCACCGCCAGCATTCGCGCAATGTTACGGGCGATGACGCCTGCACCGATGAACCCCACGGACGCCGCTTTGTGCGACTGGGCGTTGAGCCAGTAAGCGCCCGACACCGCAGAAGCAGCCGTTCTGACTGCGCTGATCTGCGCGCCTTCCAGGCACGCATAGGGATAACCCGTCTCGCGGTCGTTGAGAATCACCACCGCCGAAGCCCGTGGTTTTTGCTGAGCGACGTTGCCAGGGAAGCTCGAAATCCATTTGATCCCCGCCACCGCATCGTCGCCCTCCAGGGAGGCCGGCAACGCGATGATGCGGTTGGCCGGTTGCTGTGGAAAACGCAGGAAATAGCTGTCCGGGTTGAGGGTCTGGCCGTCGTGATGCTGCAGGTACACCTGCTCGACCCGCGCCACCATGGTGTGGGACTGGCCGTCGAGAATGTCCTTGATCACCGCCCCCGGAACGACATGAAAATCAGACATTCAGCGCTTCTCCCTCGAAGGTGTGAACGTAGTTTTTCAGGTAGCGGCTGACGGGTTGTGAGCTCAGCGCCGCCAGCTCGGTCCGGCCGAATTTCTGCATCACCCATTCGTCGTTGTAGATCGTTTCCAGGTAACGCTCACCCGCGTCCGGAGAGATCGCCACGACCACGGCGTCCTTTGGAATGCCCAGCGAAGGTGCCGCCAGTCCCGCGACCACGGTGCCGGTCGAGCCTCCTGCCAGAACGCCATTGGACTTGGCCAGCCAACGGCACATGGCGACGGTGGCGCGCTCGTCCACCACCTGCTGTTTGTGCAAATAATTGGCACGGAAGATCGGCGGCATCTGGCTGGAACCCAGGCCTGGAATGAACCGCTTGCCCGGCGCCTGACCGAATGTCACCGACCCCGTACTGTCCACGGCAATGATTTTGGTGCGCGGCGAATGCTTGCGGAAATACTGCACGCAGCCCATCAACGTTCCAGTGGTGCCGGCGCCGACCACCAGGTAGTCCAGCGCCGGAAAGGCAATATGGATCGAGCGGGCCGTTGTCAGTTCGTGGGTGCGTGCGTTGGCCGGATTGCTGTACTGGTTGAGCCACAGGTAGCGAGGGTCGCGGGCCACGGTGTCGCGTATATAGCGAATGCGCGTTCCGAGATAGCCATCGTTGTCGTCACGCTCCGTGACGATGACGATCTGCGCGCCAAACGCTTCCATCATCTTGATGTTGTGCAGATTGGTGTTGGGATCGACCACGCAGCAGAACCTGTAGCCACGTTCGGCACAAATCATTGCCAGCGCCACCCCGAGGTTGCCCGAGGACGACTCGATGAGCACCGTGTCCTTGTGGATAAGTCGACGCTCGGCGTAGGCGTCGATCAGGCCGATGGCGGTTTTCATCTTGATCGAGCCCGCCGGGTTGCAGGACTCGAGCTTCAAATGCAGGTTCTCGAAACCTAGCCCTTTCAGGCGAACGAAATTCGAATCGCCGACGATGTGGGAAATGAAATTCATGGCCGTGCCTCGACGCGTACCGGTCTGGACCGCGCCGGGTGCGAGACCACGGAGGCCAATTGCCGGGGTTGGGTCGCCAAGAGCGCGTCGGTCAGTTGCTGTGCCCGCAACGCCACCATCGAAAACGACTGCGCATCACTGATGCCGTGGGTCTTTTCCGACGTGCCATTGGCGAGAATCTGTACGCCTTCACTGTGCTGAAGACCCACACGGTAATGGCGATCCACGGCCAAGGTTCCGTCCTCGTCGCGCAGCAGCCACGGCTGCAGCAACGTCAACAACGGCGGCACTGCCAGTTGCTCGTAGCCCGTGCCGAGCACGATGCCGTCGACGTACAGCGTGGTCTCCAGACCTGTGTTGCTGTCACGCAGCACCACCGAGTAGGCATCACCGACTTTTTCCACAGACACCACGTCGGACCAGGTGTGAAGATTCAGGCGCTGATGCCCGCTGACCTCGCCTTCGTACAGGAAGGAGTACAACGCCTGACTCTCGTCAGCGTCGATGCCCGCGTAGTTGGTCGAACGAATCTCGTCGAACACCTTGCTGCGACGCGCGGGCTCCAGTTCATGGAAGTAATCCACCTGTTCAGGCAGAAACGCCATGTTGGGAAACTGCCCCAGCTGACCAACCCGGAAACCCACGCCCCGATGGACCGAATGCACTTGGGTGGTCGGCGCTGCACCCAACAGATGCGCCACGGCCTCACCCGCGCTTTGGCCTGAGCCCAAGACCAGCCAGCGCTGGGCAATGGGGCCGCCGCCCAGATGAATGTTCTTGAGGTATTGCGAGGTGTGGAACACACGGCCACCCAAGTGAGCGCTGAACGCCTCGGGGATTCTCGGCAGGCTGCCGTGGGACAACACCAGACGCTTGGTGCGATAGGTGCCTTGAGCGGTCACCACATCGACAGCGCGCAAAATGCCTTTTTCCGCGACTGGCAGTACGTCGAGCACGCCTTCGTCGTAGGACACATAGTCCTTCAACTGTGCGGCAACCCAACCGATGTAGTCGGACCATTCCACTCGACTGGCCGGACGACCCAGTAAACCGAATTTGTACAGGCGCCCTTTTTCTTTCAGGTACATGGCAAACGAGAAGCGGCTGCGCGGGTTACGCGGGGTCACCAGGTCGCGAAACACATGATGGTTGATGTCGGTGCCCGCCAGCAGAAACGCGCCATGCCAGGTCGAATCGCGGCCTTTCTCGAAAAACCGCACGCGCGCAAACGGCTTCTTGCCGTTGTCCTCTGCCTCGTCTTCCAGCGCACAGGCCAGCGCGATACCGGCGGGACCGAAGCCGACCGACACGACGTCCAGCTCCTGACGCAAACCCTCGATTTCAAACTGATTCATGGTGGTTCTTCCTGAAAGGTTTAAAGACTTGGCGAGCCGTGAAGCGGCTCGATTCAACTCAGCAAACGTCGCTCATGGACGCGCTCGTCGGCGTAGACCCACAGCGAAACCCGGGCGTGATCGTTCTCCCCATTGCTGAAACTGATGGGGCCGGCAGGTGTGGAAAACTGTTCATAGCGCAGCGCATCGAGCAGCCCGCCGCGTTGACGAGCCGCCAGATCCACCAGCGAAAACGCCGCCAGCGTTTCAATGGCGTACACCGGGGCCTGTTCCCCATATAGGCGCTGGTAAGCCAGATCGACCGATTGCGCTTCAGGGAGATCGCTGGCCACCGGGAAGCTGACGACATAGACGGTGCCGGTGTGCGTCAATCCCGCGACCAATGCAGGCGACGCCGCATCGTCAGTGAAAAAGAGGGGTAATCCACAACCCGATGCCCGGTTTTCCACAAGGAATTGCCGGCTGGCTTTTAAGCGACCGCAAAAGACCAAGGCGTCTGCCTGCGTACTGTCTTCAACCAGTTCGACTGTGGATAACTTCGCTGCGGCCTGAAGTTCGCGTAGCTGTTGTTGCCCGTGAAGACTCGGATCGGCGAACAGTGCGAGTCTCGTGAGCCCTTGAGTTTCGGCAAATCCCAACAAGCGCCCGGCGAGCACACGGTCCGACGCGCAGACTCTGAAGGTAGTGAGGCCGTTTTCAGTCAGTGCGGCGCAGGTGGACGCAGGAAGAATCAAGGGAATGCCAGCCTGTGCATAACTTTCCACCACAGCAGCCGCTGACTCGGAGGCGAAATGGCCGATCACTGCATCGACTTTCGCATCGATGAAATACCTCGCCGCCGCCCTTCCACCTTCGGCATTGGCGCCATCATCAAAGTAGAAATGCCGCGCAGTGCGCACGTTGCTGAACAGATGACTGGAGAGGTAAACGCCCCGCAGAAAACTGCGTGCATGTAACGTGGTGCCGACGTCCAGCGCCGCGCAGATTCCCAGGCGCATCATGACAACGCGACCTCGGTAAAACGCGAAGGGCAGAACGCTTGCATAATGGCGCGATGGCCGGCGTCCATGGACGTGCCGGACATCAACCCACCCAGCTCGAAGGCCAGCAATTCGGCGACGCTCGGCGCCATCTTGAAGCCGATGCCGCAGAACCCTGTCGCCAGGTAGACATGGCTTTTAGCGGAGGCGCGGCCAATCAATGGGTGTCCGTCGTCGGTGTAGGCATCCCAGGCAATCTGGGTGACGACGGGCGTGCAGTGATCTCTGTCGTAACCCAATCTGGCCACGCGCTCCATCACGTCCTGCTCGTTGTCCATCACCGACAGGTTCAGCTGACTCGCATGCGCCGCGCGTTGGCGCCGTTGACCGCCGACTTGCATCAGACTGCGTCCGAGCGGAAGCAGATAGGTATTGAGGTGGTGCGCGATGACCGGCATGCTCGGCGCCTGATCGCAGCCCAGGCGGGTAAAGGGAATGGTGCGCGCGTGCACCGCCCCGTGAGGCCGCGCCAGCGGTCCGTCGGCACCGCAGGCATCAACGACCCACGTGGCCTCCAGGCACAACTTGCCCGCGTGAACCTGCACATGCCCGTCGAGTTCGAGGCAGCGGTCAACTGCCAGATGATCAAGGAACGTTGCCTTTTCGCTGACGTAGCGGCACAGATTGGACACCGTGACCCGCGCATCGACCGTGCCGCCATTGCGCTCGATGAGCAGGCATTGGTCCGGACAGAACGCCGCAAAACGTCCGTTATCCAACGCACTCACCGACGCGTGCAGCTCGATGTTCTGGGTGCCTTCGGTGCCCACGGCATCCAGGTACTGACCACACACCTCGGAGCTTGCGATGTAGGCGACACCGGTGCGCTTGAGCGCTTGTTCGAATAACGCATGAACAATGCCGGTGCTGCCATGGTGCGCCCCACGACGGGTCAGCGGACGCAGTGCAGGGTCAAGCTCCAGGCCTCTGACGATGCCACCGGTATCGCGCGTCGCGCCCTGACCGCCGCCGATGCCCTTCTCCATAAGAGCAACGTCCAGGCCGTTTTCGACCAGCGCGGCGGCAATCGAGGCACCCATGACGCCGGCGCCGATCACGATCACATCGAATGAGGTTTTCATCGGCGGCCTCCCGGATCAGATCTCGTATTCCACAGCGCTGACGTACACCAGCTGTTGGAACACTTCGTTCTCGGTGAAACGGCAGTAGCGCAGAATCTGCCGGGCCAGGTCCGGAAACACCGGCGCGCCAATGGCGCCGATCAATGCCATGTACGGCAAAATCCGCTTGCCGAGCAATTGGCGATCACGGGCCGCATTGATCACGTCGGACAGCAACACAGCCAGGCCTTTCATGGTGAAGTGATCCACCGATGTGACCTCAAACCAGCGCGCAACGAGGATCTTGATTGCCGCCGCATCAGCCGATGTCACCTTCAGGCTGTCGCCGTCGACCCGCTCGCGCTCAGCCTGCGCGGCCAGCTTGACCAGCACCTCCTTGAAGGTCTCTTCGCGCCAGGCAGCGAATTTCTCCACGTCGAAGTCGTCGGTGTCCTGCTCAGGCGCGATCAATGCCAGATAGAACCGAGCGCTGTCGGTGCAGGCATCGTCAACCAGGTCACGGGCCCAGATCGCATAGTTGCGGCTGGTGGACAAGTTCTTGCCGTTCAGGGTGAGGAACTGGTTGGTGTAGAAGGTCTGACGCATGCGGTAGCCGTGCATGGTCTGCAACAGCGACGGATACACCATCATGTGGCTGAAGGCGCAGTCATAACCGAGGAAATGCACCATCCGGCCTTTGCCGGAGCGGCAGTACTCGTCGTATTCCCATGGCGCGTGCTTGTGCTCGTTGAGGTATTCGCGGAACGCGCCCAGATAGCCGGACAATCCCATCACCCAGGTGTGGATACGTCGACTGCCATCGGGTTTAAGGTCCAGTCCGCCGTCGTGCGGACGGGTGATCGCCCAGTCCAGCGGCCCCAGCTCGAACTCTTCATTGAGGAAGCGGCGAATGAACGGGCGCAGCGGCGCATGCTCGAAGCTGCTCTTGAGGTGGTTACGGAAGTTGGACAGCGCCAGAAACTCGCGCTCTACCGGTCGCCATATCATTTGCGAGGAGCAGAGTTTGCAGTGGAAGTTGCTCATCTTCGAGGCATTGGGCGTGTGCGCGCATTCTTCGCACTGGCTCGCATCGGAGTCCGAGCCGCAGTAGTCACAGTTGCCGCGGCCGAACGCCTCGTAGCCCCATTTGTCGCAGTGCTCGCAGTAGGGTTCCTGGCTGACTTTTTTGTAAATGGCACCCGCCTTCACCGCGTACTCGTACATTTCCTCCACAGCTTTCTTGAAGTAATTGTTGCGGTACGGACGCATCCAGAAATCGATCTCGATCCCCATTTTTTTCAGGGTTTCGTTGATCTTGTCGGTGTTCTCCAGCGCCAGCTCCTGGGGCGCGCGGTCGAGTTCGATGCCTCGGCGCAGCATGTACGACTGATAGTCGTCGGAGTAGGACACCAGCGTGCAGTCATGACCCCGCTGACGTTGCGCGCGCGTGAAGATATCGGCGGCCAGGAAAGGACCGGCCATGTGACCGATGTGCAGGTCGCCGTTGGGGGTTGGCGGCGTGATGGTAACCAGTAACTTGCCCATCACGAGACCCTCGGTTCGGACACGTCGTGTACCGTCGCCTTTTGCAACGCGAACGCGTTCGACGCCACGGCTTGCCGGGCGTCTTCATCGAGGAAGCGGTTGGCGGAATCACGATCCCACCAGACCACATAAAAATGGAAGTCTTCGTCCGTGTCGTTCAACACATAGTGATCGGTGTGTTTGGGAATGGCGGCGATATCGCCCATGGTGAACGGGTACGTCTGGTCGCCGACCACCAGCTTGGCGGTGCCTTTTATCCCGATGAAGAACTCTTGATCAATCTGGGTGTGCGACAACGATTGGGTGTGCGGGCGCACGACGCACCAGCCACCGCCGATAGGGGTCGCATAACCGTCCCACGGCAGCAGTCGGGAACCGTCCAGGTCATATTCATGAACCAGTTTGTCCCAGGCCATGGGGCGAAAAATTTGAAAGTCTGTCATGAAGTTCTCCTTCAACCCGGAGCATCCCTGCTCGTTGTTTATCGGCGTCCGCCCGTGCAGGGCAACGCCGTTGAGTTGAGGGATAAGCTGAAGAAAATCGCAGAAGGGAGCAAACAAGAAATACGCAATTACCGGTTAAGTTTGACTTAACTCAACATTGCTTAATCATTCGACTTATCAAGGAATTAGGTCGCTTTTGGGCGGGTATCGGTCCACCAACCGGCACTGAAGCAGGGCTTAACTGCTCCGAAAAACAGCCATTAAAACCAGACAGCGTGATGCCCGGAAGCGTATTGCGCCCTGGACGGCAGGAAATCAGCGCGTCGTAAACTCGCGCTGGCTGGCGATGGCCTGTGACACCAGCCAGTCCCTGAATTGCCGACTGGACTTAGGCAGGATGGCCGTCTCGTCATACACCAGGTAGTACGCAATCGGCGTGTCGATGGTCGCGCGAAAGGGCACCACCAGACGGCCCGAGGCCAGCTCTTCGCGAATCAAAGAGCGACGTACCAGCGCAATCCCCATGCCCGCTAGGGCGGCTTCGATCACGCCGTTGGAGTCCACAAAAACCGAGCCCTTGTGCACGGCGGCTTCGGCATCCTCGATCCCCACCGCCCTGAGCCATAACGCCCAGTCTTCGCGGTGCTCATCGTGCAGCAGGTTGTAGTTCTTGAGATCGATGGGCGAAGACAAGAAACGCGAATCCGGCAACAGACCTGGGCTGCACACCGGCTGCAGACGGTCGTTGATCAGCATCTCGACCTCAAGCCCCGGATACCGGCCCAGGCCATGACGCACAGCAAAATCGACGCCGTCACCGAGCAGGTCAACCAGCCGGTTGGTGGTGCTGATCAGCACTTCGATACCCGGACAGATGGCCTGGAAATCAGGCAAGCGCGGGAGCAGCCACTGCATTGCAAAGCCGCTGGTGCAACTGACCGTGATGGTATTGGGACCGTTATCGCTCATCAGACGCTGGGTCGCGTCGGATATCTGCCCGAGTGCGGGGCGAATGGCACGCAGGTAAATCTTGCCTTCGGGCGTCAATTCCAGGCGCTTGGTGTTACGGATGAACAACGTGACGCCCACTGCCTTTTCGAGCTTGGCGATCTGTTGGCTGATGGCCGCCGGAGTGACGAAAAGCTCGCCCGCCGCGCTCTTCATGCTGGCGTGACGCCCCGTCGCTTCAAAACACAGCAGGGCGTACAGGGGCGGGAATTTCATGCCGGTCCTCAGTTAAGAAAATCTAATGTGCTTAAGAAAAGCTCGCTTGAGCACGACTTCAGACACTGCTCAAATCATCACACCCTGACTCGGCGAGCGTCAATCTACACCTTCCGGGTCGTTTTGTTGAATGCAGTAGATTCAGGAAGGATGTGTCATGAGGCCATCGGATTATGTTCGGCTACTTCTCCTCGCCGCGATCTGGGGAGCAAGTTTTCTGTTCATGCGTGTGGCGGCTCCTGTACTGGGTGCATTACCCACGGCGTTCTTTCGTGTGCTGCTCGGCGCGATCGGCCTGCTGGTGATCCTCGCCGTCCTCAAAACCCAGCATGACTTTCAGGGCAAACTCAAAGCCACGATGGTGCTGGGCGTGATCAACTCGGGTATTCCGTTCCTGATGTACAGCATGGCCGCCATGCTGTTGCCTGCGGGTTACTCCGCCATTCTCAATGCCACCACGCCGCTGATGGGCGTGTTGATTGGCTCGATGTTCTTCAACGACACGCTCACACCCAAAAAAGCAGCGGGCGTTTTCATTGGCCTGCTGGGAATCACGTTGCTGACCACCACCGGCCCGATGACCTTCACCACCACCGTGGTGATGGGCGCACTGGCGTGCCTGGTCGCCACCAGTTGCTACGGCGCAGCAGGCTTCCTGACACGTCAGTGGATTGCCGACAAAGGCGGCCTGGATGCCAAACTGGTCGCATTCGGCAGTCAGGTCGGCGCCACCATGTTCCTGGCGCCGTTCTTCGCGATTTCGACCACCGTCAATCCACCCGCCAGTTGGGGTGACACCACTGTCTGGTTGTCGCTGGCGGCCGTCGGTTTCATTTGTACCGCGTGCGCCTACATCCTCTACTTCCGCCTGATTGCCGATATCGGCCCGGTCCGTTCACTCACCGTGACCTTCCTGATTCCACCGTTCGGCGTGCTGTGGGGCGTGATGTTCCTCGATGAGCACCTGTCCGCCGGCCATCTCTACGGCGGCGGTCTGATCTGTCTGGCCGTGTGGTTCGTGCTCAGCAAGAGCAAGCCCAAGCCGGTGCAGGCCGCGCAGGATTCGCCTGCCGCCACCTGATTTCACTTATCCACAGCTGAAACCGAAACGCAGTTGTCTGGTGGCGTTAACCAGACGGGGTCCGGCCGTGCCCGCTTTTTCTTCTCGGCCATGGGACACGCACAGTTTTAGGACGTATCGAGATGGCAACACGATCAGACGTATTGACCCTTTGGCTGAGTGGCTGTGACATTTGGGCGGAGTATGCACAATGAGCAGAGCGATCCCGTTGATTGCCCTTCGCACCTTCGTCGAGGTGTGCAAGGTCGGCAGTATGAAACGCGCCGCGGACCATCTGTGCGTTTCCCCGGCCGCCATCAGTCAGCAGATCAAAGGCCTGGAAGACCAGATCGGCAAGCGCCTGTTCGAGCGCGACGCCAAGGGCATTCAGCTCACGGCCAGCGGCCGCAGCCTGTTCGACGAACTGTCAGACACCTTCGACGTCATCGAAAAAGCCTGGTCGGGTGCAGCCCTTAAACAACCTCGGCAAACCCGGCTGGTCATTGGCACGACGTCCACCATCGCCAGTTCCTGGCTGATCCCCGCGCTGAGCGACTTCAAAGAACGCTGCCCCACCATCGAAATTTCGATCCAGATCTGCAACGGCCTTTCGGACCTCAAGCATGGCCATGTGGATATCTCCATCCAGCGAGAAATGGCCAGCAGCCCGGACAACCACGCCACCCGCTTATGGTCCTCTTACCTGATCCCGGTTTGCAGCCCGAACCTGCTCACCAAACAACGCACGATCGAAAGCCCGCAGGATTGCCTGACTTATCCACTGCTGCAGGACACCGAACGCAATTACTGGAAGGTGTGGATGAACGCCTTCGGGGTGGGCAATCGCAAAATGATTCAGGGCTCCAGCTACGGCGACGAGTCCCTGTTGATAAGTGCCGCATGCGCCGGCCAGGGCATTGCGCTGGTCAACAACGTCTTCGCCTCCGAAGCCCTGCAATCCAAACGCCTGGTGCAGGTCACCAACGCGACGTCAGAATTGAAATTCGATTATTTCGTGTACTGCGCCAAGGAGCGGCGCGAGGAATGGGCGATTGTGGAATTCATGAAGTGGGCGGTGCAACAGGCGGGTAAATCGGAAGGCAAACGCGTGACCGCCATGCATGCGGCTTGATCAGGTCCAAGTTATCAACAGGTGTGAAAGACATATCCACTTGAAACGGCGTTTAACAGCGCTTGAGGATAAGCGCCTGTGCCCGGTGATCGCCAGTATCCTCACATCTCTGAAATTCATGCGCTCACGCACCACTAGTAGACCGATCGGCTAGGAGGTATGCTTCTCGCCCATGACTACTTCTACTGCACGTTCTTCTGCCCGCGGGACATCTGATGTCCGTCAGGGAATCCTCGATGTCGGCCAACGAATCATGGCCGCCAAAGGCTATTCCGCGGTCGGCCTGAACGAAATTCTCGCTGCTGCGGGTGTTCCCAAGGGTTCGTTCTACCACTACTTCGGGTCCAAGGACGCGTTCGGTGAGGCGTTGCTCGAGGACTACTTCGAGGGCTACCTGGCCGACATCGACCGGGTCCTGGCCGAGCCGGGCCTTACGATGGGTGAACGCCTGATGAACTACTGGCGCATCTGGCAGGACACGCAATCGTTCCACGACTGCCAGGGCAAATGCCTTGCGGTGAAGCTGGGCGTCGAGGTGGCTGATCTGTCCGAGCCGATGCGCGCCGTGCTCAAGCGCGGCACTTCGGGCATCACGGATCGCCTGGCCAGCGCGATCGAAGCGGGTAACGCCGACGGCTCGCTGCCAGAGTGCGGCGATCCCCATGCCGTTGCACAGAGCCTGTACCAGCTCTGGGTAGGCGCCAGCGTGATGGTCAAGATCGAAAAAGTCCTGCGCCCTTCCAAATGGCGATGGCGACGACCCGGGTCATCCTTCGTCTGCCCTGACCCGCGCCCGCTCTCGGCGCTTCGGCGCCGATGTCTTCTCCGGTAAACCCCACACGTTGTGCACCGCTACAGGTCGGCATCCGGCCTGTGCAGTTCCCTTCCCAATTAAACCCTTTGAAAAACCGGTCCTGGAAATAATTGAAAACTTCACTAGACGACTGGTCTACTCTTGATTAAGGTGTACCCACATTAACCCGCCACAAGGACTGAAGTGATGAGAACCAAAACCACAATCGCTGCGCTCGTGTCCGCGCTGACACTGGCCACTTTCGTCGGCCTGGCGAACGCCCAGGAGCGTCCAGCCCCTGCCCTGACGGCCAAAACGGTGGTGCTTGTGCATGGCGCTTTCGCCGACGGTTCCTCCTGGAACAAGGTGATTCCGCTGCTTGAGAAAGCCGGTCTTAACGTGGTCGCCGTGCAGAACTCCCTGGATTCGCTGGATGGCGACGTTGCCGTGACCAACCGGGCCATCGCAGCGGCTCAAGGGCCTGTGGTTCTGGTCGGCCATTCCTGGGCAGGCGCTGTGATCAGCGATGCAAATGTCGACGAGAAGGTCAAATCTCTGGTTTACGTCGCCGCCTACGCTCCGGATGACGGCCAATCCGTTTTCGATTCGGTGAAAGGCTACCCCGAGATGCCAGGACAAGCGTCCTTCGTGAAAGATGCCGATGGCTACGTGAAAGTGAGCGACGCAGGCGTTGCCAAATTCTTTGCCCCGGACCTGCCCCGCGCTGAACAGAAACTGGTCGCTGCGACCCAGGGCGCCCTGAACATCAAGGCCCTGAGTCAGCCCGTTCCTCACGCCGCATGGCACAAGGTTCCGTCGTTCGTGGTTATCGCGGGCAAGGACCAGATCATTTCGCCACAACAGCAACGAGACCAGGCAAAACGCTTGCACGCGACTACAGTTGAAGTGCCGTCGAGCCACGTTGCCATGCTGGCTTACCCGAAGGCGGTCGCGGATTTGATCATCAAAGCCGCCCAATGATTTTGTTTTACCGAAACATTAGACGACTGGTCTACTTAATGGCCTGACGCACAGCTTCAACGCTCTAACCTAGCGCTAACGCCACCTTTAACTTCGATAGAAAAGGATATATCCGATGAAAGTTCTGATGGTTCTGACCTCCCACGACACCCTTGGCAACACTGGCCGTCCTACCGGCTTCTGGCTGGAAGAGCTCGCGGCGCCCTACTACGCATTCAGCGATATCAACGCCGAAATCGTTCTAGCCTCGCCAAAGGGCGGCAAACCGCCCCTCGATCCAAAAAGCAATGAACCGGATTTCCAGACCGAGCTGACCCGTCGCTTTGAAGCCGACCCTGCGGCCACCGCACAACTGGCCAACACCGTGCGCCTGGACAGCGTGTCGCAAGCGGACTTCGATGCCGTGTTCTACCCGGGTGGCCACGGCCCTCTGTGGGATCTGGCCGAAGACAAGCACTCCATCCAGCTCATTGAGTCGTTCATCGCAGCAGGCAAACCGGTCGCCGTTGTATGCCACGCCCCTGGCGTTCTGCGCCACGTCAAGAACGCTGAGGGTTCGCCGCTGGTTCAAGGCAAGAAAGTCACCGGTTTCGCCAACAGCGAAGAAGAAGCGGTCGGCTTGACCAACGTGGTGCCCTTCCTGGTTGAAGACGTGCTGAAAACCCTGGGCGGCATCTACTCGAAAGGCCCGGATTGGGGTCCTTACGTGGTCAATGACGGTCTGCTGATCACCGGGCAGAATCCTGCTTCCTCCGGCCCTGCGGCAGCATCCCTGATCGCTGAACTGAACAAGTAAGCGGTCTCAGTCCTGACCGACGCGGGAGGTGTATACACCTCCCTCCACACACTGCTGCCGCGAGATCAATGCCATGAACTGGTAATCCCTGAATACGTCCCCAAGCCCGACTCTATGTCGGGCTTTGTCGTTTCCGGGCTCATGACATGACGACTTGAAACGCGTCAGGCACGAGAGCCTGTGCGCAGCTCATTGAACGACCGCTCCTCCTTTGCCCGTTGTCTACCAGCGCCAAAGGCTTTTTCTGGCATGAGCCAAGTCGCGATGACAGCGTCGCAGTCAATAAGCCCGTCGAATGTGAACGTCCTCGCGCGCAGGCTCACGCTTGCAAGTCTGTGATCCTCTGGGCACTCCATCTCATTAAGCAGGAGCCTCCCCTGCCGTTGCTGCCCTCGGGCAACGCGTTCAACCGAGTCCCCGTTAGAGGTGAACCGCACGTAGGCAGGCGCATCCGGGATAAGCGCGCTGCGCAAGAGCTTCACGCCAGGACGGCCGATAACTGCACCGACGTATCAGAGGTTGAAATCAAACGCCTGCAAGGCATCGCCGGCGCCATCGACGGCTTATCAACAAATGTCCGGGCATCAAACTGACGCCTGTGGATGAGGGGTTGGAGCAGCAGGTTGCCGTGGATCACAAGCATGCGCGGTGCTTTCTTCAGGAGGTGATGGTCGGGGGGAGAAGGGTTTACAGGGAGCATGAAAAAGCCGTCGCATGGGCGACGGCTTGGGATGGAGCGCGGATTAACGAGGGGATGCGACGTCAGCCCATTGCCGGCCAGTCTGAATAACCCGTGGCGTCGCCGCCGTACCAATAGGCTTTTGGCGCTTCCGCCAGTGGCGCTCCGCTGGCCAGGCGGTAGATCAGGTCAGGGTTGGCAATGAAGGGACGACCAATGCTGAACAAATCAGCATCCCCCGCTGCCAGCGTCTGTTCGGCCAGATCCAGCGTGTACTGGTTGTTGGCGATATACGCGCCGCTGAAACGCTGCCGCAGTTCGGCAAAGTTGACGCCATTGACCTCTTCGCGGCTTAGCTGAGTGACGCCCTCAATCTCATGGATGTACAGCAGCCCGAGGTCCGATAGCGCGGCAACATAGGCACCAAAGGTGGCCATGGTGTTGCTGTCCAGCGGCGTTTCGCCAGGCGTAGTGGTCACCGGAGAGATGCGGATACCAACGCGGTCGGCACCCCAGACGTCGATCACTGCCTTGACCACCTCCAGAGGAAAGCGCAGGCGGTTTTCCAGCGAGCCGCCATAACGGTCTGTTCGAAGGTTGGTGCTGTCACGCACGAACTGCTCGAGCAAATAGTTGTTCGCCGAATGCACCTCCACACCGTCAAAGCCGGCCACTTTGGCGTTTTCGGCGGCCCGGCGATAATCCTCGACGATCAGCGGGATTTCATCGGTTTCCAGTGCCCGGGGCGTGACGAAATCCTTCATCCCTTTATGCACCCGGATCTGCCCGTGAGGCTTGATCGCCGATGGCGCAACGGGAAGGCTGCCGTCGTGCATGTCAGGGTGCGACATGCGTCCGGTGTGCCAGAGCTGCAGGAAGATCTTGCCGTCCTGACGATGGACCGCCTCGGTCACACGCTTCCACGCAGCGATCTGCGCTTCGGTCCAGATCCCGGGGGTTCGCGTGTAGCCTCGGGCTTGGGCCGAAATATTGGTCGCTTCCGTCACAATCAGCCCGGTGCTTGCCCGCTGGGCGTAATAGTCGGCGACGTAGTCGGGTTGAACACCGGCATCGTCCGCGCGGCTGCGGGTCATCGGCGCCATCACAATGCGGTTCTTCAGTTGCAGTCCGCCCAATTTGACGGGCTGCAGGACAGGGCTTGCGAAACGATCACTCATGATTTTTTCTCTCTGCAATCAGGCACGTTATGGAGGTGTTCAGTCGATGCTCTTGGCCCAGACGGCCTGCGCATTGGTGAATTCCCGCAAGCCGAAATGCGAGAGCTCGCGACCGTAACCGCTCTTCTTCACACCACCCACCGGAATACGCGCGTTGGTTGCAGGGAAGCCATTGATGAAGACCCCACCCGTTTCCAGGCGACGGGCGATGCGTTGTGCGCGATCCATGTCCTGGGTCCACAGGCTGCCACCCAAACCGTAATCACTGGTGTTGGTCAGAACGATGGCGTGCTCGGCGTTGTTGGCAACGGTAATCGCTGCGACGGGGCCGAACGTTTCTTCATCGAACGCGGCCATGCCAGGCTGGACGTCGGCCAGCACCGTTGGCTCGTAGAAATTGCCTGGACCTTCAATCTTCTTGCCACCGAGCAGCAAGGTTGCGCCAGCGGCAATGGTGCGCTGTACCTGACCGTCGAGCTCATCGCGCAAATCGCCGCGAGCCATTGGCCCGACATTGTTGGCGCTGTCCAGCGGGTTACCGACGTTCAACTGCTTCACCGCCGCGACAAACTTGCGGGTGAACTCCTCGGCAATTGGCTGCTCGACAATGAAGCGCTTGGCCGCCAGACAGACCTGTCCGGCGTTCTGAAAGCGCGCTTCAACCGCAGCCTTCACCGCCAGGTCGATATTGGCGTCGGCCAGCACGATAAAGGCATCGGAGCCGCCCAGTTCCAGAAGACTCTTTTTCAGCGCCTTGCCCGCCGTCGCCGCGACGGCCGAACCGGCGCGCATGCTGCCCGTCAGCGTCACACCGGCGATGCGAGGGTCTTCGATGGTGCGAGCGACGGTATCGTTATCCGCGATCAGGTTGGCGAACAGACCTTTGGGAAATCCCGCGGCCTCGTAGGCGTCCTGCAGGGCATAGGCCGAGCCCATGACGTTCGGCGCATGCTTGAGCATGAAGCCGTTACCCGACAGCATGATCGGCCCTGATGCGCGAATCACCTGCCACAGCGGGAAATTCCACGGCATCACCGCCAGCACGGTGCCGATCGGCAAGAAGGAAACGTGAACCTCGTCGTCACCGTCTACGTTGACAGGCTCATCGGCCAGGATCGCCGGGCCGTTGTCGGCAATCCAGTCGATGGTCGCCGCACACTTCTCCACTTCAGCCCGCGCCGACACCAGGGTCTTGCCCATTTCAGCGGTGATCAGCGCAGCGATGATGTCCGAACGCTCGCGCAGGACAGCGGACAGACGACGGTAGGCGGTGACACGTTCGCGCATCGGCGTGGCACGCCACAAGCGGAAGGCAGCGGCGTTTACGTCCAGCAGTTGCTCGACTTCGCTCTGTGTCTGAAACGGGTAAGTCGCGATCAGTTCACCGGTCGCCGGGTTACGCGATGTGGCGAAGGCAGAGGGGGTCGAAGTTGCGTTCAGGTTAGTCATCGGTATCACCTCGTTGGCGGTGGTGCAGCGCTGTTTGCGCTGCGATGACCGTCACTCTAGGTAAGCCCGACAGGGCCAGGAAGGCGTGTTGTTATCCTATGACTGGGAGTCATAGGCAGTGTGTCGAGGGATGTATGTGACCAGCGACAGATCCGGCCGGCCCTCTGGCGTCAGGGCCACGTAGGTAAAATCGATGTAACCACTGACCGGATGCAGCAGACGCTTTCGGCCTTCGTCGAAGCCTTTGACTTCCGTGTCCTGCCACCACTCGCGAAACTCCGGGCTTAGCGCGGACAGCTCCTCGATCAGGCTGTCGAATGGCGCCTTGTCCTGAGCCAGGGCACGGGAAGCGCGAAAGGCACTGATCATACCCCGCGCCATCTGCTCCCAGTCCAGGATCACGGTCCGATAAGGGATGTACAGGAACAACAGGCGCAACGTATTGCGCTCATGAGGCTGCAGCGAACCGTAATCGACGAACAGATCGGCGATGGCATCGTTCCACGCCAGGATGTCGAGCCGAGCGTTACGCACGTAGGCCGGAATGGGATTGATCGCCCGCACGAGCATTTCCAGCCCGGCGCTGACCCCGCCGCCGGTCTCGGCCTGAGGTGCTTCGAGTGAGGACAACGCAAACAGATGCGCAGACTCCACGCGATCAAGCTTGAGAACTTTCGAAATGCGCCGCAGCGCGTCGGGAGACGGCTGGATATCACGGCCCTGCTCAAGCCAGGTGTACCAACTGACGCTGACCCCTGCCAGCACCGCCACTTCCTCGCGGCGCAATCCCGGCGTACGCCTGGGTCCCTCGGGAAGGCCAAAATCCTTAGGCTCAAGGCGAGCACGTCGGCTGGAGAGAAACTTACCGAACTCGCGTCGTTGTTCTACAGAAGGTCTGCTAGCCATAACGCCCTCGGGGCCGAAGTTTCAATCGATCGTTCTGAAGGGTTCCGTTATAGCGCGTTAATTTGGGGGGAGAAACCGCTGGTGGCTTTTCTTGACGTGGGACTGGCTGTTGGACCGAACGTAAAAAGCTGTCGCCGATCGATTCATGGCCGACCGGCGACAGCTCTAGTTCCCAACGACTCGTTGTGGATAACTTATTCCACTGTCACCGACTTCGCCAAGTTACGCGGCTGATCCACGTCCGTGCCTTTAAGCACTGCAACGTAGTAAGACAGCAGCTGCAGCGGGACGGTGTACAGAATCGGCGCCAGGGCATCGATGATGTGCGGCATAGAGATGACGTGGGTGCCTTCGCCGTTGTTCAAGCCAGCTTGTTCGTCAGCGAAGACGATCAACTCACCGCCACGGGCACGGACTTCCTGCAGGTTCGATTTCAGTTTTTCCAGCAGTTCGTTGTTCGGCGCCACGGTCACGACGGGCATGTCGCTGTCGACCAGCGCCAGCGGGCCGTGTTTGAGCTCGCCTGCGGGATAGGCTTCGGCGTGGATGTAGGAGATTTCCTTGAGTTTCAGGGCACCTTCCATCGCGACCGGGAATTGCGCGCCGCGTCCGAGGAACAGCGTGTGGTTCTTCTCGGCGAACAACTCGGCCACTTTCTCGACGGTGCTGTCCATCGCTAACGCTTCGCCCAGGCGGGTTGGCAGGCGACGCAGTTCTTCAACCAGCTCAGCTTCAACGCCAGCAGCCAACGTGCCTTTGACCTGACCCAGCGACAGGGTCAGCAGCATCAGGGCAACCAGCTGAGTGGTGAATGCCTTGGTGGAGGCCACTCCGATTTCAGGGCCTGCTTGCGTCAGCAGGGTCAGGTCGGATTCACGCACCAGCGAGCTGATGCTGACGTTGCAGATAGCGAGGCTTGCGAGGAAGCCCAGTTCTTTGGCGTTGCGCAGTGCGGCCAAGGTGTCGGCGGTTTCGCCAGACTGGGAAATCGAGACGAACAGCGTGTCCGGCTGGACCACGACTTTGCGGTAGCGGAATTCGCTGGCGACTTCGACCTGGCAGGGAATGCCAGCGAGACTTTCAAGCCAGTATCGGGCAACCATCCCGGCGTGATAACTGGTGCCGCAGGCAACGATCTGGACGTTGCGCACTTTGGCGAACAGCTCGGCCGCTTGTGGGCCGAACGCCTGGACCAGCACCTGATCCGAACCCAGACGGTTTTCCAGCGTGCGCTGTACGACTTTCGGCTGCTCGTGGATTTCCTTGAGCATGAAGTGACGGAACTCGCCCTTGTCGGCGGCCTCGGCGCCTTCGCGGTACTGCACGACCTCACGCTCCACCGAAACACCGGCAGCGGTCCAGATCTGCACGCTGTCACGGCGGATCTCGGCAATGTCGCCCTCTTCCAGGTACATGAAGCGATCGGTGACCTGACGCAGCGCCAGCTGATCGGAGGCCAGGAAGTTCTCACCCAGACCCAGGCCGACCACCAGCGGGCTTCCGCTGCGGGCCGCGACCAGACGATCAGGTTGCTTGGCACTGATGACTGCCAGGCCATAAGCACCGTGCAGTTCTTTAACGGTTGCTTTGAGCGCTGCGGTCAGATCAGGCGTGTCCTGCATTTTATGGTGCAGCAGGTGCACGATGACTTCGGTGTCGGTATCGGAGGTGAACAGGTAGCCGAGGCTTTTCAGACGATCGCGCAGCGGCTCATGGTTTTCGATGATGCCGTTGTGGACAACGGCCAGTTCGCCGCTGGAAAAGTGTGGGTGCGCGTTGTGCTCCAGAGGCGCACCGTGCGTGGCCCAACGGGTGTGGGCAATACCCAGACGGCCCACCAACGGTTCGCCCGCCAGCGATTGCTCAAGCTCATTGACCTTGCCGACGCGGCGACGACGCTCCAGCACGCCAGCATTGCTGAACAGCGCTACACCGGCACTGTCGTAACCGCGGTATTCCAGACGCTTGAGGCCTTCCAGCAGGATGGCGGTGACATTACGTTCAGCGACAGCGCCGACAATTCCACACATGGTTTTTTCTCCTAGGAAACAGCGGCGCAGATCAACGTAACGCCGCGCGCCTGAATATGATCGCGTGCCTCCTGAGGCAGTCGATCGTCGGTAATAAGGGTGTGGACACTGCTCCAGGGCAGTTCCAGATTGGGAATCTTGCGACCGACCTTGTCGGCTTCGACCATGACAATCACTTCGCGAGCGACCTCGGCCATGACACGACTGAGGCCCAGCAGCTCGTTGAAGGTCGTGGTACCGCGCATCAGATCAATGCCGTCCGCACCGATGAAGAGCTGATCGAAGTCATAGGAACGCAGCACTTGTTCGGCGACCTGGCCCTGGAACGACTCGGAATGCGGGTCCCAAGTGCCCCCGGTCATCAACAACACCGGTTCATGCTCCAGCTCGCCGAGGGCGTTGGCGACATGCAAAGAGTTCGTCATGACGACCAGGCCGGGCTGCTGACCAAGCTCTGGGATCATGGCAGCAGTGGTACTGCCGCTGTCGATGATGATTCGGGCATGCTCACGAATGCGCTTCACCGCCGCGCGGGCAATGGCTTGTTTGTGTCGGGATACCGGCTGACCCGGTTCGCCGATCAATTCCTGCGGCATCGGAACCGCCCCGCCGTACCGGCGCAACAACAAGCCGTTGCTTTCAAGTGCAGCCAGATCCTTACGAACCGTAACTTCAGAGGTCTCGAAACGTTTCGCCAACTCGTCGACACTCACCTCGCCCTGTTCATTGAGCAGCGCAAGGATATTGTGACGACGTTGAGGGGTATTGCGCTTGGACATGTTGACCCGTAAGTTTCGTTTCGAAAGATAACGATGCGAATAGAAACCTATCGAAAGATATTCGTCAAGCGAGGGCGATGATTTTTCTGGGGATGCCGAAGGCTGTGAATACATCAAAGCCTGGCAGAGACGGACTGAATCAGACCTGAACGCGCGCGATGGCAGTCAGGCCTGATGCAAACTGTGGATAACTTCAGTGTTTCTTGATTTTGACCGGGCGCTTCCAGCCATCGATGTTGCGCTGGCGCGCTCGGGCAACTGCCAGCTGCTCGACCGCAACGTTCTGCGTAATGGTTGAACCTGCAGCAGTCGTCGCCCCCGACGAGATATCCACAGGCGCGACCAGCGAGTTGTTCGAGCCGATGAATACGTCTTCGCCCAATACCGTTTTGTGCTTGTTGGCGCCGTCATAATTGCAGGTGATGGTGCCGGCGCCGATATTGGTGCGCGCGCCGATGACCGCATCTCCCAGATACGCCAGATGACCGGCCTTGGCCCCCTCGCCCATCTCTGCGTTCTTCAGTTCAACGAAGTTACCCACATGGGCCCCAGCGCCCAGGATGCTTCCTGGACGCAGACGGGCGAAAGGACCTGCATCGGCCGCTTCACCGACGATGGCGCCTTCAAGATGGCTGTTCGCCTTAATGATTGCGCCTTTGCGCAGCGTGCTGTCTTTGATCACACAGTTCGGGCCGATGGACACATCGTCCTCGATGACTACACGACCTTCGAGGATCACGTTGATATCGATGGTGACATCGCGTCCGACCGCGACATCACCGCGCACATCAAACCGGGAGGGATCGCGCAACGTCACGCCAAGCGCCATCAGGCGGCGCGCTTCACGCAGCTGGTAGTGACGCTCCAGCTCGGCGAGCTGTTTGCGGTCGTTGGCGCCCTGCACTTCCATCGGGTCATGTGGCTGGGCTGTGGCGACGATCAGGCCGTCGTTCACCGCCATTGCGATCACGTCAGTCAGGTAGTACTCGCCTTGGGCATTGTTGTTCGACAGACGCCCTAGCCAGTCGGCCAGACGCTTGCCAGGCAAAGCCAGAATCCCGGTGTTGCCTTCCTTGATCGCTTTCTGAGCGTCAGTGGCGTCTTTGTGCTCAACGATGGCGCTGACGCGGTTCTGTTCATCGCGCACTATCCGGCCGTAACCGGTCGGGTCGTCGAGGGTGACGGTCAACAGGCCCAGCTGCTGGTCGTTCACCAGCGTAAGCAGACGCTGCAATGTCTCCACTTCGATCAGCGGGACATCGCCGTACAAAATCAAAACGGTGTCAGCGCTTAGCGCCGGCACGGCCTGGGCGACTGCGTGTCCGGTCCCCAATTGTTTGTCCTGCAGGACAAAGCTCAAGTCGTCGGCGGCAAGCTGTTCACGCACCTTATCGGCGCCATGCCCGATCACCACCTGGATGCTGTCAGGCGAAAGCTGACGAGCACTGTGGATAACATGGCCCAACATGGAGTTGCCGGCCACCGGGTGCAGCACTTTAGGGAGAGCCGAACGCATGCGAGTGCCCTGACCCGCAGCAAGAATGACGATATCGAGAGACATGAAGGATTCCAGGCGAGCAGCCGCAGCGGAGGCCGGGCTGATGATTCAGGAAAAAGAACCGAAAAAAGAAAAAGGGTAGCCGAGGCTACCCTTTTACTCAATCGCGCATGAACGTCGTGAGCCTTAGCCGCCGAATTTCTTGCGAATTTGCTGAACGGTGCGCAGCTGAGCCGCGGCCTCCGCCAGACGTGCAGCAGCAGATCCGTAGTCGAAATCTGCGCCTTTTTCGTTCAGGGCTTTCTCGGCAGCCTTGACGGCTTCCTGAGCAGAGGCTTCGTCCAGGTCAGCAGCGCGTTGCACGGTATCGGCAAGCACTTTGACCATGTTCGGTTGAACCTCAAGGAAACCACCGGAGATGTAAAACACCTCGGCTTCTCCACCCTGCTTGATCAGACGGATCGGGCCCGGCTTCAGATCAGTGATCAGCGGCGCGTGACCTGGAGCAATACCGATATCACCCAGGTTACCGTGTGCAATCACCATCTCGACCAGACCGGAGAAAATCTCTCCTTCCGCGCTGACGATATCGCAATGGACTGTCATAGCCATTTGCTTGCCTCAACCTGATTAGCGCCCGTTGCCGGGCGCCTGGATTACAGTTTCTTGGCTTTCTCGATCGCTTCTTCGATGCCGCCGACCATGTAGAACGCTTGTTCTGGCAGGTGGTCGTACTCACCGGCGAGGATGCCTTTGAAGCCAGCAATGGTGTCTTTCAGGGAAACGTATTTACCCGATGCACCGGTGAAGACTTCAGCCACGAAGAACGGCTGCGACAGGAAGCGCTGGATCTTACGAGCGCGGGATACCAACTGCTTGTCGGTTTCCGACAGCTCGTCCATACCCAGGATCGCGATGATGTCTTTCAGCTCTTTGTAACGCTGCAGAACGTACTGGACGCCGCGAGCGGTGTCGTAGTGGTCCTGGCCGATAACGTTCGGGTCCAGCTGGCGCGAAGTCGAGTCCAGTGGGTCAACCGCTGGGTAGATACCCAGGGAAGCGATATCACGGGACAGAACGACGGTGGCGTCCAAGTGGGCGAAGGTGGTCGCTGGCGACGGGTCGGTCAAGTCGTCCGCTGGTACGTATACCGCCTGGATCGAGGTGATCGAACCTTCTTTGGTCGAAGTGATGCGCTCTTGCAGCACGCCCATCTCTTCAGCCAGGGTCGGCTGATAACCTACTGCGGAAGGCATACGGCCCAGCAGTGCGGATACTTCAGTACCGGCCAGTGTGTAACGGTAGATGTTGTCGACGAACAGCAGAACGTCGTTACCTTCGTCACGGAACTTCTCGGCCATGGTCAGACCGGTCAGAGCAACGCGCAGACGGTTTCCCGGCGGCTCGTTCATCTGGCCGTATACCAGTGCCACTTTGTCCAGAACGTTGGAATCCTTCATCTCGTGGTAGAAGTCGTTACCCTCACGAGTACGCTCACCCACACCGGCGAACACGGAATAACCGCTGTGCTCGATGGCGATGTTACGGATCAGTTCCATCATGTTTACGGTCTTGCCGACACCGGCACCACCGAACAGACCGACTTTACCGCCCTTGGCAAACGGGCATACCAGGTCGATAACCTTGATGCCGGTTTCCAGCAGGTCGTTGCCGCCTGCCTGGTCAGCGAACGAAGGCGCAGGACGGTGAATGCCCCAGCGCTCTTCGGTTTCGATCGGGCCAGCTTCGTCGATCGGGTTACCCAGGACGTCCATGATCCGGCCCAGAGTCGCTTTACCGACCGGTACGGAGATGGCTGCGCCGCTGTCGATAACGTCCAGACCGCGCTTCAAGCCTTCGGTAGAACCCATCGCAATGGTACGAACTACGCCGTCGCCCAGCTGCTGCTGAACTTCCAGGGTAGTTTCAGCGCCTTGTACTTTCAGCGCGTTGTAGATGCTCGGTACGCTGTCGCGTGGAAATTCCACGTCGATCACGGCGCCGATGATTTGAACGATACGTCCGCTACTCATTAGCTGGATCCTCTGAATATTTGAACCGTTAAACCGCGGCAGCGCCGCCGACGATTTCCGAGATCTCTTGGGTGATCGCTGCCTGACGCGCCTTGTTGTAGATCAGCTGCAAATCGCTGATCAGGTCACCGGCGTTGTCAGTGGCGTTCTTCATCGCGATCATCCGCGCGGCTTGTTCAGCTGCGTTGTTCTCGACCACCGCCTGGTAGACCTGCGACTCCACGTAACGGACCATCAAGCCGTCCAGCAGCTCTTTGGCGTCGGGTTCGTACAGGTAATCCCAGTGGTGCTTGAGTTCTTGATCCTGGGTGGCGACCAACGGAATCAACTGCTCGACCGTTGGCTGCTGAGTCATGGTGTTGATGAACTTGTTGGATACCACGGACAGGCGATCAATACGGCCCTCCAGGTAGGCATCCAGCATCACCTTGACGCTGCCGATCAAATCGTTGATCGATGGCTCTTCGCCCAAGTGGCTGATCGCAGCGACGACGTTACCGCCGAAGTTGCGGAAAAACGCCGCACCTTTGCTGCCGACCACGCACAGATCGATCTCTACGCCGTTTTCACGGTTCTTCGCCATGTCCTTGACCAAAGCCTTGAACAGGTTGGTATTCAAGCCACCACACAGACCACGGTCACTGCTCACCACGATATAACCGACGCGCTTTACTTCGCGTTCGATCATGAAGGGGTGACGGTATTCCGGGTTAGCGTTGGCAAGATGACCAATCACCTGGCGGATGCGCTCCGCGTAAGGACGGCTAGCAGCCATGCGCATTTGAGCCTTGCGCATTTTGCTGACCGCCACTTTTTCCATGGCGCTGGTGATCTTTTGCGTGCTTTTGATGCTCGCAATCTTGCTGCGAATCTCTTTTGCGCCTGCCATGTAACACCTATCAGGTTAGCAAGCGGGAGCCTCGCGACTCCCGCTGCGGCTTACCAGGTTTGGGTGGCCTTGAACTTCTCGATACCGGCTTTGAGGCCAGAATCGATTTCGTCATTGAAGTCACCCTTCACGTTGATCTTCGCCATCAAATCGGCGTGATCGCGGTTGAAGTAAGCAATCAGCGCTTGTTCAAAGCTGCCGACCTTGGCGATTTCGACGTCAGTCAGGAACCCACGCTCAGCGGCATACAGCGACAGCGACATGTCAGCGATCGACATTGGCGCGTATTGCTTCTGCTTCATCAGCTCGGTAACGCGCTGACCATGCTCAAGTTGCTTACGGGTCGCTTCGTCCAGGTCAGAGGCGAACTGGGCGAATGCCGCCAGTTCACGGTACTGAGCCAGAGCGGTACGGATACCACCGGACAGCTTCTTGATGATCTTGGTCTGAGCGGCACCGCCCACACGAGATACCGAAACACCAGCGTTCACAGCCGGACGGATGCCGGAGTTGAACATGGCCGATTCCAGGAAGATCTGACCGTCGGTGATGGAAATCACGTTGGTCGGAACGAACGCGGAAACGTCGCCAGCCTGGGTTTCGATGATCGGCAGTGCGGTCAGGGAACCGGTTTTGCCGGTCACTGCGCCGTTGGTGAACTTCTCTACGTACTCTTCCGAAACGCGGGATGCGCGCTCCAGCAGACGGGAGTGGAGATAGAACACGTCGCCTGGGTAAGCTTCACGTCCTGGTGGACGGCGCAGCAGCAGGGAAATCTGGCGGTAAGCCACTGCTTGCTTCGACAGATCGTCATAAACGATCAGTGCGTCTTCACCGCGGTCGCGGAAGTATTCGCCCATGGTGCAACCGGCATAAGGAGCCAGGAATTGCAGCGCAGGAGATTCGGAAGCACTGGCGGCCACGATGATGGTGTTGGCCAGAGCGCCGTTTTCTTCCAGCTTGCGAACAACGTTGGCGATGGTCGATTGCTTCTGACCAATAGCAACGTAGACGCAGAAGATGCCGCTGTCTTTCTGGTTGATGATCGCGTCGATCGCCAGAGCGGTTTTACCGATCTGACGGTCACCGATGATCAGCTCACGCTGGCCACGGCCGACAGGGATCATGGCATCGACAGCCTTGTAGCCAGTCTGTACAGGCTGGTCTACCGACTTACGCCAGATAACGCCTGGAGCAACTTTCTCGACCGCGTCGGTCTCGGTGTTGTTCAGAGGACCTTTACCGTCCACAGGGTTACCCAGTGCATCGACAACGCGACCCAGCAGTTCCTTACCAACCGGAACCTCCAGGATGCGGCCTGTGCACTTGGCGCTCATGCCTTCGGCAAGAGAGGTGTATGCGCCCAGTACGACAGCACCCACGGAGTCTTGCTCCAGGTTGAGTGCCATACCGTAGACGCCGCCCGGGAACTCGATCATTTCGCCGTACATAGCGTCGGCCAGACCGTGAATCCGCACGATACCGTCAGACACGCTGACGACAGTGCCTTCGTTGCGGGCTTGGGAGGCTACATCGAGCTTGTCGATGCGGCCCTTGATGATTTCACTTATTTCGGAAGGATTGAGTTGCTGCATTGCTCTGCTGCCCCTTCAAACTCAAGATTTCAATGCTTCGGCTAGTTGCGCGAGTTTGCCGCGAACTGAGCCATCGATAACCAGGTCGCCGGCGCGGATGATGACACCACCTATCAGGGCAGCATCCTCCGCAGCGTGCAGGCGCACTTCCCGGCCGAGCCGTGCACTGAGAACCTTGGCGAGTTTGTCTTGCTGTTCTTGGTTCAATGCAAAAGCACTGGTCACATCCACATCTACCGATTTTTCCTGCTCGGCCTTGTACAGCTCGAACAGTTCGGAGATCTCCGGCAGAAGCTGGAGACGGTCGTTTTCAGCAACGACGTGAATGAAATTCTGTGCCTTGGCATCGAACTTGTCGCCGCACACTTCAATAAAAGTGGCGGCCTTGTCTGCGCTCGTCAGTCGCGGGGCCTTGAGCATGCGCTGCATGGTGTCGTCTTGCGACACCGCAGCAGCCAGGCCGAGCATGGCTGACCAATTGGCCAGTTGCTGGTGCGCCTGTGCATGCTCGAAGGCTGCCTTAGCGTAAGGTCGGGCCAACGTGGTCAGTTCTGCCATGATCGCCCTCGCTTAAATTTCAGCAGCCAGTTTGTTAACCAGCTCCGCGTGCGCGTTTTGATCGATTGTGGCACCCAGGATCTTCTCCGCGCCGTTGACTGCCAGGCTGCCCAGTTGGGCGCGCAGCGCGTCTTTGACGCCGTTCAGTTCCTGCTCGATCTCGGCCTGAGCCTGAGCCTTGATGCGGTCAGCATCGACACGAGCCTGTTCACGGGCTTCGTCGACAATCTGAGTACCGCGCTTCTTGGCTTGCTCAATGATTTCAGCCGCCTGAGCTTTCGCTTCGCGCAGTTGCTGACCCGCTTTATCTTGGGCCAGCTCCAGGTCGCGAGCTGCTCGTGTAGCAGCGTCCAGTCCATCCGCGATCTTCTTCTGACGTTCGTGCAAAGCCGCGATGACCGGAGGCCACACGAACTTCATGCAGAACAGCACAAAAATGAAGAACGCAACGGACTGGCCAATCAGGGTTGCATTAATGTTCACGCCAACACCTCGCTCGTTCGTTGTCCATCACACCAATCAACTCGAAAATTCGAGCGATTAGCCAGCGAGTTGACCAACGAAGGGGTTCGCAAAAGTGAAGAACAGAGCGATACCGACACCGATCATGGTTACGGCGTCGAGCAGACCAGCCACGATGAACATTTTAACTTGCAGCATTGGAACCATTTCTGGTTGACGCGCTGCGCCTTCCAGGAACTTACCGCCCAGCAGGCCGAAACCGATTGCAGTACCCAGAGCACCCAGGCCGATCAGCAGTGCAACAGCGATAGCAGTTAGACCAACTACAGTTTCCATCTTTCCTCCCGACTTTTACGTCGTATTGGTTAGGTTTTTTTAGATTAAAGCGGTAAAACAAAATCGTTTTTTACATCAAGCCCTTGCGGGCGCCCCCTCACCGCAATGAGGGGATCATCAGACTCGCCAGGCGGGTCTTAATGGTTATCTTCGTGAGCCATCGACAGGTAGACGATGGTCAGCATCATGAAGATGAACGCTTGCAGGGTGATGATCAGGATGTGGAAGACAGCCCACGCCCATTGCAGTACCACGCCCAGTCCGCTGAGCCACAGCAGCCCGCTGCCGAACATGACCGCGATCAGGATGAACACGAGTTCACCGGCGTACATGTTGCCGAAGAGACGCAGCGCCAGAGAAACCGGTTTGGCGATCAGTGTCACGAATTCAAGCAGGAAGTTCACAGGAATCAACAGTGCCTGGACAACAACGTTCTTGCTGCCGAACGGGTGCAGGGTCAATTCGCCAATGAAACCGCCAATGCCCTTGACCTTGATGCTGTAGAAAATGATCAGTGCGAAGACCGAAAGCGCCATGCCGATGGTTGCGTTAGGGTCGGTGGTCGACACCGCGCGGAACGGAATGTGGTGATCGCCGGAAATCATCACCGCCAACTGTGGAATCCAGTCAACCGGCACGAGGTCGACCGCGTTCATCAGGAAAACCCAGACGAAAATGGTCAGTGCCAGAGGTGCGATGACCGCGCTGCGACCATGGAAGCTGTCTTTTACGCTGCCGTCGACGAATTCGATCAGGACTTCGACGAAGTTCTGCAGACCGCCAGGCTGACCGGAGGTCGCTTTTTTAGCGGCCATGCGGAAGAGCAGGACGAAGATCAGACCCAGAGCCACCGACCAGCCAAGCGTGTCGAGGTGGAAAGCCCAAAAGCCCATTTCTTTTGCTTCTGCTGCGGAATGCGCGAAGCCCCAAGTGCCGTCAGGCAAATGACCGAAGGTCAAGTTCTGCAAGTGGTGCTGGATATAGCCCGAAGCTGTTTGCTCTGCCATGGTTGCCTCAAACGCCCTAAGGTCTCAAAAGTCTTGTTCTCATTAGCAGGGGTGCGAACCAGCTGACCAACTGGGTCAGCATGAACACTCCGAAAACCGCCAGCGGGGCCAGCGGCTTTACACCTGCGAAGGTCAGTGCAAACAGCACTGCCGTAAAAATCAGTTTGCCTGCCTCGCCGGCGTAGAACGACCGAACGATGGCTTGCGCAGCCCTGGCACCGGAAAACCGGAACGCCTTATGGGCAAAGTACAAATTGGGCAGCCAAGCTATCAGGCCTCCGCAAAGCCCTGAGTATCCAGCTACGACTCCATGCCACTGCCAAAGCGTCACCGCTGCCAGTAACAGCACAATCAATTGAGCCAGCAGTACCGGGAAAACAGCCAGACGATGGAATGGCAAGCGGTTTGGCGTGCGTGTCTCCATCACATGGACTCCTCGTATGCCAGCCGCCAAAATCAATAACTTGGCATAATTTGTGCCGACAAAATGCGCGCAGAGTATAGGGGCGGTTCAGCCCCTATTCAACTGCCGGGTAGTGATTTCCGACTACACGCTACGCACGATTTGTTTCAGCGGATGTGGGCGAGGACGCCCTGCAACTCATCCAGTGAGTTATAACGGATTACCAACTGGCCTTTTCCCTTTTGACCATGGCGAATCTGCACCGCAGAGCCTAGGCGCTCGGCCAGACGCTGCTCGAGTCGGGTGATGTCCGGATCGGCTTTGACGGGTTCGGAAGGCTCCTGCTTGCCACTCAACCACTGCCGTACAAGTGCCTCAGTCTGGCGCACGGTCAGCCCGCGTGCGACAACATGTCGCGCCCCGTCGACCTGCCTTTCTTCCGGCAAACCCAGCAACGCTCGGGCATGACCCATTTCAAGGTCTCCGTGGGACAGCATAGTCTTGATCACCTCAGGCAGCGCGATAAGACGCAAAAGGTTGGCCACGCTGACGCGTGACTTACCCACAGCCTCCGCGACCTGCTGCTGGGTCAACTGGAATTCCTGCTGCAAGCGCTGCAGCGCGATGGCCTCTTCAATCGGATTGAGGTCTTCGCGCTGGATATTCTCGATGAGCGCCATTGCGATAGCCGCTTCATCCGGCACGTCACGCACCATTGCCGGGATCGTTTCGATGCCTGCCTGTTGGCTGGCACGCCAGCGACGTTCACCGGCGATGATCTCAAAGCGGTTGTCGGCGATCGGGCGCACCACGATCGGCTGCATGACGCCCTGAGCCTTGATCGAATTGGCCAGTTCTTCCAGCGCCTGCGGATCCATATCCCGGCGTGGCTGATATTTGCCGCGCTGGATCAGATCCAGCGGAATGTGCTGTAACTCGCGCTGATCGGCCTGAACGGCCTGTTCTTCCAGCGCGCTGACGGTGGGGCTGCTCAGCAGTGCGTCCAGCCCACGTCCGAGTCCTCGTTTCTTGACGGCCATGGGATTTCCTTAAGTGGGCTGGGCGGCGGCGCGGGATCCGCGACGTTGACGACGAACCATTTCGCCCGCCAGAGCCAGATAAGCCAGGGCACCGCGAGAGGTCTTGTCATAGGCCAGCGCCGGCATCCCGAAACTCGGGGCCTCGGCCAGTCGAATGTTGCGTGGGATCACAGTGTCGTACAGCTGGTCGCCGAAATGTTCCTTGAGCTGGGCAGAGACATCGTTGATCAGGCTCAGACGCGGGTCATACATCGTTCGCAACAAGCCTTCGATCTTGAGCTGTGGATTAAGCAGCTCGGCGATGCGCTTGATGTTATCCACAAGGTCACTCAGGCCTTCTAGCGCGAAGTATTCGCACTGCATGGGGATAATCACACCGTCCGCCGCTACGAGGGCATTGAGCGTCAGCATCGACAGGGATGGAGGGCAGTCGATCAGGATGTAATCGTAGTTCTCGCGAATCGGCGCCAGCGCTGTGCGCAGGCGTGCCTCTTTCATCTGCATTTCCAGCAAGACGACTTCAGCGGCGGTCAGGTCGCGGTTGGCAGGCAGCAGTTGATAACCGCCGTGCTCGGAAAAATGCATGGCCTGGTTCAGGTCACATTCGCCGATCAGAAGATCGTAGACGGAATGCTCCAGCCCATGTTTATCCACACCGCTACCCATGGTGGCGTTGCCCTGTGGATCGAGATCGATCAACAACACCCGACGCTTGGTAGCAACCAGCGACGCTGCGAGGTTGATGCAGGTGGTGGTTTTACCCACACCACCTTTTTGGTTCGCTATCGCGAATACCTTAGCCATTCTTGCGTGTGTTCCCTGTCATGCCGTGCGGCGCAGTATCAGCAGATGCCGTTGGCCTTGGCAACCCGGTACGGCCAAGGCTTGCGCGCTTTCCAGACGAAAATCTGCGGGCAATGCTACCAGTTCGTCAGCCGGATGCAGACCTTTCATTGCCAGCCATCGCGTCTGGGTGTCACCCATGTGACGCGTCCACTGTGTGAAGTCTTCAAGGCTGCTGAAAGCGCGGGAGATGATTCCTGTGAACGGCTGTTCAGGCTGGAATGCTTCTGCACGGCTGTGGATAACTTGGAGATTGTCGAGTTTCAGCTCGAGTTTTACCTGGGTCAAAAAGCGAGTTTTTTTGCCATTACTGTCCAGACACGTGACCTGCATGTCCGGGAACAGGATCGCCAGCGGAATACCGGGCATGCCGCCGCCACTGCCCACGTCAAGCTGGCGCTCGCCCTGAATGTAAGGCACGACACTCAGGCTATCGAGCAGATGGCGAGACACCATTTCGTCCGGATCGCGGACAGCTGTCAGGTTGTAGGCCTTGTTCCACTTGATCAGTAACGACAGATAGCCCAGCAGTTTTTCATGCTGGACTTCACTCAGGTCGACGCCCAGTTCGCGGGCGCCTTGGGTCAGTTCTTCTGCGTGCTGCGGGGTGACCATAGAACTCAAGCGCTTTGCTCCAACTGACGGCCCGCGCCGCGTTTTTTCAAATGAATCATCAACAGCGAGATCGCTGCTGGGGTCACACCCGGAATACGCGAAGCCTGGCCCAATGTCTCAGGACGCGTTGTCCCCAGCTTGCTCTGAATCTCTTTCGACAGACCGGAAATGGTCGTGTAGTCGATATCGTCCGGCAGTTTTGTATTTTCGCTGGCACGCAGACGAGTAATCTCGTCCTGCTGACGATCAATGTAACCGGCGTACTTGGTTTTGATTTCGACCTGCTCGGCAACCTGTGGATCGATTGACCCCTGACCCGTCAACGCAACGAGGTTGACGTAGTCAATTTCAGGGCGGCTCAGCAGGTTGAGCAAATTGTACTCGTGGGTCAGTGGCGTTCCGAAATGCGCGGACACGGCGTCGCCCTGCTCAGTGCCTGGACGAATCCAGGTCGATTTCAGACGCTGCTCTTCCTGCTCGATGCTTTCGCGCTTGGTACAGAACGCAGCCCACCGCGCATCGTCGACCAATCCCAACTCGCGCCCCTTCTCGGTCAGGCGCAGGTCTGCGTTGTCTTCGCGCAGGATCAACCGGTACTCCGCACGAGAAGTGAACATGCGGTAAGGCTCTTGAGTACCCAGGGTAATCAAATCATCCACAAGCACACCGATGTACGCTTCATCACGACGCGGGCACCAGCTTTCCTTGCCTTGAGCACGCAGCGCTGCGTTGGCACCGGCGAGCAAACCTTGTGCGCCAGCTTCTTCGTATCCGGTGGTGCCGTTGATCTGGCCAGCGAAGAACAGGCCGCCGATGACCTTCGTTTCCAGGCTGTATTTCAGATCCCGCGGATCGAAATAGTCGTACTCGATGGCGTAACCAGGGCGAACGATATGGGCGTTTTCCATGCCGCGAATCGACTGCACGATCTGCAACTGGACGTCGAATGGCAGTGAAGTCGAAATCCCGTTCGGATAGAGCTCATGCGTGGTCAGGCCCTCCGGTTCGATGAAGACCTGGTGGCTTTCCTTGTCGGCAAAGCGATGGATCTTGTCTTCGATCGACGGGCAGTAACGCGGGCCCACACCTTCGATTTCGCCGGCAGCGGAATACATCGGCGAACGATCGAGGTTCGCAGCGATGATTTCGTGAGTGCGCGCATTGGTGTGAGTAATCCAGCAACTGACCTGGCGCGGATGCTGTTCCTTGGAACCCAGGAACGACATCACCGGGATGGGCGTGTCCCCGGGTTGCTCGGTCATCACCGAGAAATCCACAGATCGACCATCAATGCGCGGAGGCGTACCGGTTTTCAAGCGCCCGACCCGCAGAGGTAATTCGCGAAGCCGGCGTGCGAGCGCGATCGACGGTGGATCACCTGCCCTGCCACCGGAGTAATTCTGCAAACCGATGTGGATAAGTCCACCGAGAAAAGTGCCGGTGGTCAAAACCACAGAGTCCGCCATGAACCGCAAACCCATCTGCGTGACCACGCCCCGTACCTGGTCCTGCTCGACAATCAGGTCATCGCAGGCCTGCTGAAATATCCACAGGTTCGGCTGGTTTTCAATGATCTCGCGGACCGCTGCCTTATAGAGAATACGGTCAGCTTGAGCACGGGTCGCCCGTACTGCCGGGCCTTTGCGGCTGTTGAGCACGCGAAATTGAATACCGCCCAGATCGGTAGCCGTGGCCATTGCACCACCCAGCGCATCGATCTCTTTAACCAGATGACTTTTACCAATGCCGCCAATGGCAGGGTTGCAGCTCATTTGCCCGAGGGTTTCCACGTTGTGCGTAAGCAGCAGGGTTTTCGCACCCATGCGTGCAGACGCCAGTGCTGCCTCGGTACCGGCATGACCGCCGCCGATGACGATCACTTCAAAACGGGAAGGGAAATCCACCACGCACCTCGTGCCTGTTTTTGGGGGGGAATAGGAAATTGGCGGCAAGTATAGGGACTTCGCCCCCCTGAAAGGAACCTTTTGCGCAAAATTTAACCAGCTGTGGATGAATGGCGGTTAAAGAAATTAAAAAGAAAGAAATTTATAAAATCTTTGTTTTTATGTTTATGTTTAGAGAGGCAACTTTCTGTGGATAGATCTCTACAGGCCTTAATATTCGATGTGTACAGAGATTCAAAAGTCTGTGTTCATGTGCCGATAAGGCCCTTGGATAACGTGTCTAAGCCTGTGGATTAAAGTGATGGTTGTCCACAGGCGAGGTTATCCTCCGATTTTAGGCCCACTTATCAACTGAGCTGAAGCGCGGTTATGCACAGGGCTCATTTGGTGGTGAGTCCTGTTTGGACGACCGAAAATCGCGTGCACGAGTACGCTCTGGCGGTCAAAGGATCGGATTTAATGTTCAGGAGGGGGATGAAGCGAGGGTAGACAGGTCGGGAAATGACCTGCCTGTCGAAAAAACGGACCGGTTATTTGCCGATGCAGAAGCTGGAGAAGATTCTTCCCAGTAGATCGTCAGAGCTGAATGCCCCAGTGATCTCTCCGATAGACTGCTGAGCAATGCGCAGGTCCTCAGCCAGCAGCTCCCCCGCACCCGCCAGGGTCAACTGTGAGCGGCCGTGCTCTAGCGAAGCACTGGCCTTATGTAGCGCTTCCAGATGCCGACGTCGAGCGCTGAAGCTGCTTTCCGCGGTTTGCTGATAACCCATGCAGGCCTTCAGATGATCTCGCAGAAGCTCAAGCCCTTCACCGCCGGCTTTGGCGCTGAGGTTGATGGTGACATGGCCATCTTCACTGACCTCGAGCCCTACAGGATCCCCACTCAGGTCAGTCTTGTTTCTGATGAGCGTGACCTGCGCGGGGTCCGGACGCTGCTCGAGGAATTCCGGCCAGAGGGCAAACGGATCCTGCGCCTCCGGCGCGGTGGCATCCACCACCAGCAGTATTCGGTCAGCTTCCGAAATAGCCTTGAGCGCCCGTTCGACGCCAATTCGTTCAACATGATCCTCTGTATCGCGAAGGCCAGCCGTGTCCACAACGTGCAGCGGCATGCCGTCGATGTGGATATGTTCGCGGAGCACGTCTCGGGTCGTGCCGGCAATCTCGGTAACGATCGCGGCTTCTCTTCCTGCCAATGCATTGAGCAGGCTGGACTTACCTGCGTTCGGTCGGCCGGCGATTACCACGGTCATGCCGTCACGCAGCAGCGCGCCTTGATTGGCTTCACTCAGGACAGTGGATAACTGAAGACGCACGTCATCAAGCATGCTGAGGACGTGGCCATCAGCCAGGAAGTCTATTTCCTCTTCCGGAAAGTCGATGGCAGCTTCTACGTATATCCGCAAACTGATCAGTTTCTCGGTGAGGTTATCCACACGCTGAGAGAAAGCACCTTGCAAGGACCGCAACGCATTGCGCGCCGCTTGTGCAGAACTGGCTTCGATCAGGTCGGCAATGGCTTCAGCCTGCGCGAGATCGAGCTTGTCGTTAAGAAAGGCCCGTTCGCTGAATTCGCCGGGGCGTGCCAACCGGCTTCCCAGCTGTACACAGCGCTGCAGCAACATGTCCAGCACGACCGGGCCGCCATGGCCTTGCAGCTCCACAACATCTTCGCCCGTAAAGGAGTTCGGTCCGGGGAAATACAGGGCAATGCCCTCGTCGATCACTTCCCCATGCTCGTCCTGGAACGGGCCAAAGTGCGCATGGCGAGGCTGCAATTCTTTTCCAGTGATCGCCTTTGCGGCGTTGGCGGCCAAGGGGCCGGAGATACGCACAATGCCAACGCCGCCTCGTCCCTGGGCGGTGGCAATCGCGGCGATGGTTTCACGAGGGACGTTCATGGCCCGGCTCCTGAATAACTAACGGATAGCAAAACGCCCCACGAGGGGGCGTTCTGAATGACTTATTCACAGGGTAGATCAAGCGGCAGCTTTTTTGGCCTTGGCTTCGATGCTACGCGTGATGTACCACTGTTGAGTGATGGACAGGGTGTTGTTCACAACCCAGTACAGCACCAGACCCGCCGGGAACCACAGGAAGAAGAAGGTGAAGATGATTGGCATCAGCTTCATGACCTTGGCTTGCATCGGATCCGGAGGTGTAGGGTTCAGACGCTGCTGAATGAACATGGTCGCGCCCATGATGATCGGCAGGATGAAGAACGGATCCTTGATCGACAGGTCGGTTATCCACAACAGCCAAGGCGCCTGGCGCATCTCGACGCTTTCCAGCAGTACCCAGTACAGCGACAGGAACACTGGCATTTGTACAAGAATCGGCAAGCAACCACCTAGCGGGTTGATCTTCTCTTTCTTGTACAGCTCCATCATCGACTGTGAAAGCTTCTGACGGTCGTCGCCATGCTGCTCTTTCAGGGCAGCCAGACGTGGCGCAACGGCACGCATACGCGCCATCGACTTGTAGCTGGCAGCGGACAGAGGGAAGAAAAGCCCTTTGATCAGCATGGTCAGGAAGATGATCGACCAACCCCAGTTACCCACAATGCTGTGGATATGTTGCAACAGCCAGAAAATCGGCTGGGCAATGAACCACAGAATGCCATAGTCGACGGTCAGTTCCAGGCCCGGGGACAACTCTTTGAGTACGGCTTGGCTTTTCGGACCGGCGTACAACGTGGTGGTGGTTTCAGCCTTGGCACCCGGCGCAACGGTCAGTGCTGGACCGGTGAAACCGATGATGTAGTTACCCGCGCTGTCTTTGCGAGTGGTTACGGTGTTGCTGTCAGCCTTGTTCGGGATCCAGGCAGTGACGAAATAGTGCTGCAACCAAGCGACCCAACCACCTTGAACCGTATCTTTCAGCGAGCCTTTATCGATGTCCTTCATCGAAACCTTTTTGTAAGGCTCCGACGGTGTCCACATGGCCGCACCCAGATAAGTGGCGGTGCCAGTGGCGGTAGTCGACGACGGATCTGCGCTTGCATCGCGTTTCAGCTGAGCGAACAGATTACCGTTCCACGCTTGCGCGCTCTGGTTATCGATCAGATAAGAAACGGTCAGATCATACAGGCCGCGTTTGAAGGTAAAACGCTTGATGTAGTTGACGCCGGCATCGCTGAATTTCAGATCGACAACGAGATCGTTCTGCCCATCCGCCAATTGAAAACTTTTCTGTGTCGCGACGTAGACAGGGCGACCGGAAGCGCGGGCATCCGGACCGTTTGCGCCCGTCAGGCCGCTCTGTGCCAGAAAGGTACGCTCGCCGCCATTGTCGAACAGCTGAAACGGAATTTCAGGATGGTCTTGACGGCGTGGATACAGTGGCAAGCGAAGCTGCACCACATCACCGCCGACTGGATCGATTTCCAGGTTCAACACATCGGTTTTAACCTGAATCAAGTCTTTGCTGGCAACCACCGGAGTTTCGGTTGGCGCAGCGACTTCACCTGTTGCACTCGGAACGTCTGCGTTGGCAGCAGCCGTACCTTGCGGAGTGTCAGGGAGAGCGGATGTATTGGTGTTGGCGGCAACATTCTGAGTCGGCAAGGCAGCCTGACCATAGTCCTGGTTCCATTTCAGGACACCGACATAGGTCACGATTGCCAGGGCGACGATCAGGATCGTGCGTTTAATATCCATGATTACTCGGCCATCGAAGAGGAACGGGAGGTGGGAGCAGGTGGAACCGGGTCGAAACCACCGGGATTCCACGGATGACAGCGACCTAGGCGACGCAAGGTCAGCCAGCCGCCGCGCACCAGGCCATAATTTTCAATGGCTTCGTACGCGTAGCAGGAGCAACTGGGGTAGAAACGACAGTGACTGGCCATCAGAGGACTAATGGCATAGCGGTAAAACTGGATCGGAACGAGCGCCAGTTTACGCATCAGGACTGTCTACCCCCGCAGTTTCGGTTTTGACTTCTGAAGTTGGCCGGCTGCGCGCCAGACGTTTCCAGAGCTTGCCGAAATGCTGAATCAATTCGGGGTTTTCAATGTCACCCAAGCCTTTGCGCGCGACAACCACAATATCCCAACCAACGAGGGTGTCTTGGTGGTGGCGAAAAGATTCGCGCATCAGGCGTTTCAAGCGATTGCGCTCGACGGAGAGCTTCACGCTCTTCTTACCGATCACCAATCCCAAGCGGGCGTGATCCAGGTCGTTGTTGCGCACAAGGAGCAGGAGATTTTTCCCCGGAACCTTGCCGGTGGGGGAGTCAAAGACTGCCTTGAAATGCCGGGGTGTCAGCAAACGCTTTTCCCGACTGAAGTCTCGACTCACCACCTGTGCCGATTAATCAAACTGCCAGACGCTTACGGCCTTTGGCGCGACGACGCGACAGAACTGCACGGCCGTTTTTGGTGGCCATACGAGCACGGAAACCGTGGGTGCGGGCGCGCTTGATAGTGCTGGGTTGGAAAGTACGTTTCATGGCGTGTTACCTGGTTCGTCCACAACGGGCCGGAATGGCCCCCGTTTTAAGAGACCGGGGATTCTAGAGAAAGCAAGCTCTCAGGTCAATTTCCAACCAACGTTTCTTCCATTTACTTCTTGCCTGCATTTCGTAGGGCACACGCCCGTTCGTGAATGACAGGTGGGGACCTTAGACATAAAAATAAAGAAGGAAAGTATTTAAAGCTTTTCTGTAAAGCTTATAAAGACTAGAGACGACCCTCTCTGTGGATAAGTAGGTTTAGCCCCTTTAAATCAAGGTGTACAGAGAATCAAAACTCTGTCTAAAAGCCGTGTTGCGCCTGTGCTGCGCCCTCGGAAAACCTGTGCGTGGAATGGGATGTTATCCACAGGGCAGTTACCCACAGATTTCCGCCCCCAGTTATGCAATGGGCTGAGTCACGGTTATCCACAGGGCTTATGCACATGCCACCGGTCGGGATTTTTCATCATAAGAGGTTGATTTTGAGATGCCCGTCAGCCACCTACATGTGGATAAGTCTGCCGGGGGTGGTTACAATGGGCGCTTGTTTTTGCCTCACCGGCTTTCGAAACTTAGGGGATATCCGTGTCAGTGGAACTTTGGCAGCAGTGCGTGGAGCTTTTGCGCGATGAGCTGCCTGCCCAGCAATTCAACACCTGGATCCGTCCGCTACAGGTCGAAGCCGAAGGCGACGAGTTGCGTGTCTATGCGCCAAACCGGTTCGTGCTTGATTGGGTGAATGAAAAGTACCTGGGTCGCGTGCTCGAATTGTTGGCGGAACAAGGCCAGGGCATTGCGCCTTCGCTTTCCTTATTAATAGGCAGCAAACGAAGCTCTGCTCCCCGAGCCGCGCCCAATGCTCCGTTGGCAGCGGCCGCCGCCGCATCGCAGGCTGCTCAAAATGCAGCCAGCCAGGTCACCACGTCCTCTGCTCCGGCTGCCACACCTGCGTCAGCACCTGCTGCGCCTGTGGTGCAAGTAGCGTTGGATGTAGATGACGAGCCTTCGCGTGCAAGCTTTGACCCGATGGCAGGCGCCAGCTCTCAGCAGGCACCTGCTCGCGCTGAGCAGCGCAATGTCCAGGTCGAAGGAGCGCTCAAGCACACCAGCTACCTGAACCGTACCTTCACGTTCGAGAATTTTGTTGAAGGTAAGTCAAACCAACTGGCGCGCGCCGCAGCGTGGCAGGTCGCGGATAACCCCAAGCACGGCTACAACCCGCTGTTCCTTTATGGTGGTGTCGGCTTGGGTAAAACCCACTTGATGCACGCTGTGGGTAACCACTTGCTCAAGAAAAATCCGAATGCGAAGGTTGTTTATCTTCATTCGGAGCGTTTCGTTGCGGATATGGTTAAAGCGCTGCAACTCAATGCAATCAATGAATTCAAGCGTTTCTATCGCTCCGTCGATGCCCTGCTGATCGATGACATTCAATTTTTCGCTCGCAAGGAGCGTTCTCAGGAAGAGTTTTTCCACACCTTCAACGCGCTCCTTGAAGGCGGTCAGCAGGTCATCCTGACCAGCGACCGTTATCCAAAGGAGATCGAAGGTCTGGAGGAGCGTCTCAAATCGCGTTTTGGCTGGGGCTTGACCGTAGCGGTCGAACCACCCGAGCTTGAAACCCGAGTAGCGATCCTCATGAAGAAAGCAGATCAGGCCAAGGTCGAACTTCCCCACGATGCTGCCTTCTTTATTGCCCAACGCATTCGATCCAACGTGCGTGAGCTTGAGGGTGCGCTCAAGCGTGTCATCGCTCACTCCCACTTCATGGGGCGCGACATCACCATCGAGTTGATTCGCGAGTCGCTCAAGGACCTGCTGGCGTTGCAGGACAAGCTGGTGAGTGTGGATAACATTCAGCGCACTGTCGCTGAGTACTACAAGATCAAGATCTCCGACCTTTTGTCGAAACGTCGTTCGAGATCGGTTGCACGCCCGCGGCAAGTCGCGATGGCGTTGTCCAAGGAATTGACCAACCACAGTTTGCCGGAGATCGGCGATGTGTTTGGCGGACGCGACCATACCACCGTGCTGCACGCCTGCCGCAAGATCAATGAGCTTAAAGAATCCGATGCGGACATCCGCGAGGACTACAAGAACCTGCTGCGTACTTTGACTACGTGATGCTGACGCAGCTTTTCAAGGCAAGGGACTAGACCATGCATTTCACCATTCAACGCGAAGCCCTGTTGAAACCCCTGCAACTGGTCGCGGGCGTTGTCGAACGCCGCCAGACCTTGCCGGTTCTGTCGAACGTGTTGCTGGTCGTCGAAGGGCAGCAGCTGTCCTTGACCGGTACCGACCTGGAAGTCGAGCTGGTTGGACGGGTTCAGTTGGAAGAGCCTGCAGAACCGGGCGAGATCACTGTGCCGGCTCGTAAGCTGATGGACATCTGCAAAAGCTTGCCGAATGACACCCTGATCGATATCAAAGTCGACGAGCAGAAGCTCGTCGTCAAAGCCGGGCGCAGTCGTTTTACGCTGTCGACGTTGCCGGCCAATGATTTCCCGACGGTAGAAGAAGGGCCAGGTTCGCTGACGTTCAACCTGGTGCAAAGCAAACTGCGTCGGTTGATCGAACGCACCAGCTTCGCCATGGCTCAACAGGACGTACGTTACTACTTGAACGGCATGCTGTTGGAAGTGCAATCAGGCATTCTGCGCGCAGTCGCCACCGATGGTCACCGTCTGGCAATGTGCTCGATGTCTGCAGAAATCGAGCATGCTGATCGGCATCAGGTGATTGTGCCGCGCAAAGGTATTCTGGAACTTGCACGCCTCCTGACCGAGCAGGATGGTCTGGTCAGCATCGTGCTGGGTCAGCATCACATACGCGCCACGACCGGCGAGTTTACGTTCACTTCCAAACTGGTGGACGGCAAATTCCCGGACTACGAACGCGTACTGCCTAAAGGCGGCGACAAACTGGTGGTGGGTGATCGTCAAGCGTTGCGCGAAGCATTCAGCCGTACTGCCATTCTGTCGAACGAGAAGTACCGTGGTATTCGTCTACAGTTGGCCAGCGGTCAGCTGAAGATTCAGGCAAACAACCCTGAGCAGGAAGAAGCGGAAGAAGAGATCAGCGTTGATTACAACGGTAGTTCGTTGGAGATCGGCTTTAACGTGAGCTATTTGCTCGACGTGTTGGGCGTCATGACGACTGAGCAAGTTCGTCTGATCCTTTCCGACTCAAACAGCAGTGCGCTGGTACAAGAGTCTGGCAATGACGATTCGGCTTACGTCGTCATGCCGATGCGCCTGTAATCAGCAGTCGATAGATGTCTCTCAGCCGCGTCTCGGTCACCGGGGTGCGCAATCTGCACCCGGTGACCTTCTCCCCCTCCCCCCGCATCAATATCCTTTATGGCGCCAACGGCAGTGGTAAAACCAGTGTGCTTGAGGCGATCCATCTGCTTGGACTTGCTCGTTCGTTCCGTAGTACCCGCCTGCAACCTGTTATCCAATACGAGCAACCTGCTTGCACGGTCTTCGGACAGGTTGAACTCGCTGAAGGTGCGCACAGCAATTTAGGCATTTCGCGGGATCGCCAAGGCGAATTCCAGATTCGTATCGACGGTCAGAACGCTAAAAGCGCTGCTCATTTGGCGGAGACGTTGCCGCTGCAATTGATTAACCCAGACAGCTTTCGGCTGCTTGAGGGTGCTCCGAAGATCCGCCGCCAGTTTCTGGATTGGGGAGTGTTCCACGTGGAACCTCGCTTTATGGCCACTTGGCAGCGCCTGCAGAAGGCCCTGAGGCAGCGGAACTCGTGGCTTCGGCATGGTACACTTGACGGCGCTTCGCAGGCGGCTTGGGACCGGGAACTGTGCCTTGCCAGTGACGAAATCGATGAGTTTCGAAGGGCTTATATCAAGGCCCTTAAACCCGTGTTCGAACAGACGTTGAGCGAACTGGTTCAGCTTGATGGCCTGACCCTGAGTTACTACCGCGGTTGGGATAAAGAGAAAGACCTGAGCACTGTGCTCGCCTCGTCTCTCTATCGCGATCAACAAATGGGTCATACGCAAGCAGGACCGCAACGCGCAGATTTGCGTCTTCGGCTTGGCGGTCATAACGCAGCGGATATCCTGTCACGCGGACAGCAGAAGCTCGTGGTCTGCGCGTTACGTATTGCTCAAGGTCATCTTGTTAGTCAGGCGCGCCGCGGCCAATGTATTTATCTCGTCGACGATCTGCCATCGGAGCTCGACGAGCATCACCGCAGCGCATTGTGTCGCTTGCTGGAAGAATTACGCTGCCAGGTATTTATCACCTGTGTAGATCATGAATTGTTGAGGGAAGGCTGGCAGACGGAAACGCCAGTGGCTGTGTTCCACGTGGAACATGGCAGTATCACCAAGACCCACGACCATCGGGAGTGAATGCATGAGCGAAAATCAAACGTACGACTCGTCCAGCATTAAAGTGCTAAAAGGACTTGATGCCGTACGCAAGCGTCCCGGTATGTACATCGGCGATACGGACGATGGCAGCGGTCTTCACCACATGGTGTTTGAAGTGGTGGACAACTCCATCGACGAAGCGTTGGCTGGCCATTGCGACGACATCAGCATCATCATCCATCCGGACGAATCCATCACCGTGCGCGACAACGGCCGCGGCATTCCGGTTGATGTGCATAAAGAAGAAGGCGTTTCCGCGGCTGAGGTCATCATGACCGTGCTGCACGCCGGCGGTAAGTTTGATGACAACTCCTACAAAGTATCCGGCGGTCTGCACGGTGTAGGTGTTTCTGTTGTAAACGCACTGTCTGAAGAACTGAACCTGACCGTTCGCCGCAGCGGCAAAATCTGGGAACAGACATACGTTCATGGTGTGCCGCAGGAGCCGATGAAAATCGTCGGCGAGAGCGACTCCACGGGCACGGAAATTCATTTCAAACCGTCCGCCGAGACATTCAAGAATATTCATTTCAGCTGGGACATCCTGGCCAAACGCATTCGCGAACTATCCTTCCTTAACTCCGGTGTGGGTATCGTCCTTAAGGATGAACGCAGCGGTAAGGAAGAGTTGTTCAAGTACGAGGGCGGATTGCGTGCGTTCGTCGAATACCTGAACACCAACAAGACGCCGGTGAATCAGGTCTTCCACTTCAACATTCAACGTGACGACGGTGTCGGCGTCGAAATCGCGCTGCAGTGGAACGATAGCTTCAACGAAAACCTGTTGTGCTTTACCAACAACATCCCTCAGCGTGACGGTGGTACCCACCTCGTGGGTTTCCGCTCCGCGCTGACGCGTAACCTGAACAACTACATCGAGCAGGAAGGTCTGGCGAAGAAGCACAAAGTTGCCACGACCGGTGATGACGCGCGTGAAGGCCTGACAGCGATTATCTCGGTGAAGGTTCCTGATCCGAAGTTCAGTTCGCAGACCAAGGACAAGCTGGTTTCTTCCGAGGTGAAGACCGCAGTCGAGCAAGAGATGGGTAAATACTTCTCTGACTTCCTGCTGGAAAACCCGAACGAAGCCAAAGCCGTCGTGGGCAAGATGATCGACGCTGCCCGTGCCCGTGAAGCAGCGCGTAAAGCCCGCGAGATGACCCGACGCAAAGGCGCTCTGGATATCGCAGGCTTGCCAGGCAAACTGGCTGACTGCCAGGAGAAGGACCCTGCCCTCTCCGAACTGTATCTGGTGGAAGGTGACTCTGCTGGCGGTTCCGCCAAGCAGGGACGTAACCGTAAGACTCAGGCCATCCTGCCGCTCAAGGGCAAGATCCTGAACGTTGAAAAAGCCCGCTTCGACAAGATGATTTCCTCACAGGAAGTCGGCACCTTGATTACCGCTCTGGGCTGCGGCATCGGTCGCGACGAGTACAACATCGACAAGCTGCGCTACCACAACATCATCATCATGACCGATGCTGACGTCGACGGTTCGCACATTCGTACCCTGCTGCTGACGTTCTTCTTCCGTCAGTTGCCGGAGTTGGTCGAGCGTGGCTACATCTACATCGCTCAGCCACCGTTGTACAAGGTCAAGAAAGGCAAGCAAGAGCAGTACATCAAAGACGACGACGCCATGGAAGAGTACATGACGCAGTCGGCCCTGGAAGACGCAAGCCTGCACTTGAACGAGTCCGCGCCTGGTATCTCCGGTCCTGCACTGGAAAAACTGGTCAATGACTTCCGCATGGTCATGAAGACGCTCAAGCGTTTGTCGCGCCTGTACCCTCAGGAGCTGACCGAGCACTTCGTGTATTTGCCGCCTGTAGCGATGGAGCAATTGTCGGATCACGCCGCGATGCAGGACTGGCTGGCCAAGTTCGACGAGCGTCTGCGTGTTGGCGAAAAATCCGGTCTGGTTTACAAGGCAAGCCTGCGTGAAGACCGTGAACGTAATGTCTGGCTGCCAGAGGTCGAACTGATCTCTCACGGCCTGTCCAACTACGTGACGTTCAACCGCGACTTCTTCGGCAGTAATGACTACAAGACCGTCACCGCTCTGGGTGCGCAGATCAGCACGTTGCTTGAAGAAGGTGCCTACGTACAACGTGGCGAGCGCAAGAAGCCCGTTACCGAGTTCAAAGAAGCCCTCGCCTGGCTGATGGCCGAGAGCACCAAGCGCCACACCATTCAGCGATACAAAGGTCTGGGTGAAATGAACCCGGATCAGTTGTGGGAAACCACGATGGACCCAAGCGTGCGTCGCATGCTGAAGGTCACCATCGAAGACGCGATCGCTGCCGATCAGATCTTCAACACGCTGATGGGCGACGCCGTAGAACCTCGCCGCGACTTCATCGAAGCCAACGCCCTGGCGGTCTCGAACCTGGATTTCTAAGGTTCAATCGCCACAACAAAAACCCCGGCCGATACCCATCGGCCGGGGTTTTTGTTTTTCAGGCCGACCCGCTTCTCACACCTGCCCAATACGTTTTTAAGTCTGTCATCGTGGACGTGAGCTGCGCAGCAACCGCATGTCGTCGCGCCATGGCTGGCTTTTCAATGAAGTGCCAAGAGAACATCGCGGCAACCAAGACTATCGGGAATGCCACCAGCATCATGCTGAGAGGACCGATGCCTTTGACCTGATGCGCGAGTATCTCTTGAACAGGGAAGGCATAGATGTAAACGCCGTAAGAGTAATCGCCCAACTGGTTGTAGCGATCCACAAAGCGGTTGGTGGCAAAGCCCAGGTAGAAGATCAGGTACGTCCAGGCGGCCACGAAGCATTCGAAGAACCATGGCTTTTGATAGGACCACGCGGCCAATGCCGCCAGCGGGAGGAACCACACGAAGCGATGTTGAATGTGCTGACGATAACGGTACAGCGACATGCCGAGTACGAACGGAAGGCTCCAGGTGAAGAAGAACTGGGCCCGGTGCAGTTCGTTCAGCAGTGTGGTGTTGGCCAGCAACTCCTTGAAGGCGATGTAGATGATCGCGTAAACGAGCAGAAACCCGGCAAACCGCACGCCTCGTCCGTAGAACGCAAACGCGCCCAAACCGCCTACCAGCACATACAACGTCACTTCGTAAAACAGCGTCCACAATGAGCCGTTGATGCCTGGCCACGGGTTATCCTCGAAGACGCCGGGGAGCTGAAATTTCATGCTGAACAGCATGAGGTTATTGCTCAGGTAACTGTAAATTGCACCTGAGCGGAAATATTCCAGCGCGCCCAGTGTCGTAAAGATCGGGCCGATCAGGAAGACGCTCAGTAACAGGACGAGGGACAGGCCCGGGTAGATGCGCAGAAACCGCGCTGAGAAAAAATCCAGGTTAGTAGGCGCACGGTCTCGGCTGAGGGAAATAAAGAAGCCGGAAACGCAAAAGAAGGTGATCACGGCCAGTTCACCGAGCGACAGACCCAGCCAACTGGATAAAGGCTCAATGGCGGTACTGCCCAAGGCGAGTGGATAACTGTGAGAGATCAGTACCGCCGTTGCAGCAAGCATTCTGATGAGGTTGAAGTTATTGTTCCGTCTGGACGCCAGATCACCCAATGTATTCATACCGCCTCCGCCCGCAAACAGGGCAACTGCATTTCGATCCATTTACCGCTGTGATGCTTCACGTCCAGAGCAACGCGCAATACCGAGAGGCAAGAAGTGTGTTCCCACGCTCGAACCATACACCGGCGGTGTACAGGGTCTAATTGCCATGAGTAATCGCCCTTTGAATTACCGGGTTGCCAATAATTTGACCGAACGCGGCCCCCGATAGATTTCCTTGCAATCAGCGCCTGTTAAACGGCCAATCTGACTTTCTGGAAAGTGAACATGCCTGCCGAAACAACCAGCAAAACCCTGCAGCAGACGACTGAGGGATTACGCCTTGTAGGGGACGCAGCCAACGGTTGGCGGGAATGGGGACCGTATGTGAGTGATCGCCAATGGGGAACAGTGCGGGAGGATTACAGTGCGGACGGCGATGCGTGGGCCTACTTCCCCCATGATCATGCTCGCAGTCGCGCTTATCGCTGGGGCGAGGATGGTCTGGCCGGGTTCTCTGACAAGTCGCAGCACTGGTGTATCGGACTGGCGTTATGGAACGAGCGTGACGCGATTCTCAAGGAGCGTCTGTTCGGTCTGAACAACGCCGAGGGCAACCACGGCGAGGACGTGAAGGAGCTTTATTTTCATGTCGACGGTTTGCCGAGTCATGCCTACATGCGCATGCTTTACAAATATCCACACGCGGCCTTTCCTTACAGTGATCTCGTAGAAGAAAACGCACGACGCGGGTTGGACGATCCCGAGTACGAAGTGCTCGATACCGGTGTCTTTAACGACAATCATTATTTCGATGTGACTATCGAATACGCCAAGCACACGCCTGACGACATCTTCATGCGGGTGACCGTGGTCAACCGATCCGATTGCTCGGCGAGCCTGCAGGTGTTGCCACAGGTGTGGGCGCGGGATATCTGGAGCTGGGCCGGCGAGCCTGTCGACCGCCCTGCCCTCGTGCTGCAGAACGATCAAGTGGCGGCTCGTCACCCCTCACAGCCCGACAAGGAAGTAACCGCCTGGGGAAAACAATCCTGTGACTGGTTGTTTTGCGAGAACAGCACCAACACTCCTCGGCTGTTCGGCGAGCCTGCCAGTGGGCCGTTCAAGGACGGCATCAATGATTACATCGTCGGTGCCAACCGAGATGCGATCCGACATGACTCAGGCACCAAGGTTGCCGCGCACTTCCACATGCGCCTTGAAGCCGGAGCCTCTGAGGTCGTTTACCTGCGCTTTGCGCCAGCCGGCTCGGCTCACGTCAATGCCAAGGCACTGTTTGAACAGCGCACGTCCGAAGCCAACCAGTTTTACGGTGCACTTCAGCACAGGCTAAAGGATGAGGACGCGCGCAATGTCCAGCGCCAGGCGCTGGCTGGATTGCTGTGGTCCAAGCAACTCTATAATTTCGACGTCAAAGCCTGGCTCGAAGGGGATCCGGGAAAAGGCCCTTTACCCGCAGGGCGCTCGCACATTCGCAACAATCAATGGCGGCACCTGTGCAATTTCGACATCGTCTCGATGCCGGACAAATGGGAGTACCCCTGGTACGCCTCATGGGATCTGGCATTTCAGGCCGTGGCATTTGCGTTGATCGACATCGAGTTCGCCAAGGACCAGTTACTGATGCTGGTCAAAGACCGCTTCATGCATCCCAACGGCCAGCTTCCCGCCTATGAGTGGCGCTTCGACGACGCAAATCCCCCGGTCCATGCGTGGGCGACGTGGCGCGTCTATCTGATGGAAAAAACGCAAACCGGCAAGGGAGATGTGGTTTTCCTGGAGCGAATTTTCCACAAGCTGCTGCTGAATTTTTCATGGTGGGTCAATCGCAAGGATGCCGAGGGGCACAACATCTTTCAGGGCGGATTCCTGGGACTGGACAACATTGGTCTGTTTGATCGCTCGGCCGCCCTCGCCCCCGGTTACCAACTGGACCAGGCTGATGGCACTGCGTGGGTCGCAGGTTATGCGCTGGACCTGATGCGCATTGCGTTGGAGCTTGCTCAGCACAATGAGGTGTACGTCGACATCGCGGTGAAGTTTTTCGAGCACTTCCTTTATATAGCCGGGGCGATCAACGAGGTCGACAAGGAAGACGTAGAGGGACTCTGGGACGAAGACGACGGCTTTTTCTACGACGTGCTGCACCGACCTGACGGTTTGCGAGAATCCGTGCGGCTGCGCTCTTTCGTGGGGCTGATACCTCTGTTTGCCGTGCGTGTCCTGGAGCAGCGCGAGCATGAAGGTTTGAAGGGATTGCGTGAGCGTCTGCTGGGCTTTCTGCACCATCGCCCAGACCTTGCGGCGTTGATCTCTCGCTGGACCGAACCGGGCAAGGGCAACCGTTTGTTGCTGGCGCTGTTACGCGGACAACGGACCAAGGACCTGATCAAGCACATGCTCGACGAAAGCGAGTTTCTCTCGGGCTTCGGTGTGCGGTCTTTGTCCCGTTACTATGGCGATCAGCCGTTCAAGATGCAGGTGGATAGCAGCACGCTGTGTGCGGACTATCAGCCGGCGGAATCGAACTCTCGTTTGTTTGGCGGCAATTCGAACTGGCGCGGGCCGGTCTGGATGCCGCTGAACTTCATGCTGATCGAGTCGCTGCGGGAGTTTCATCGCTATTACGGCGAGAATTTTTCTGTTGAGTACCCCAGCGGCTCAGGGTATCTCGCGTCACTGGAAGAAGTGGCAGACGGACTCAGCCATCGCATAAACAGTCTTTTCCTACGAAATGAGGAAGGCAATCGTCCTTCGATGGCGGGTTATCCACAGCTTGAAATAGATCCCGAGAGTCGGGATCTCGTGTTGTTTCATGAGTATTTCCACGGCGAGAACGGGCGCGGTCTAGGGGCGTCCCACCAGACAGGCTGGAGTGCGCTGGTGGCCCTTCTCCTTCAGCCGAAGGAATAGACTCGCCGACCGCTCGCGCGCTGAGCATCTGAATCGCGGTTTCAGGAAAAAGACGGATCAAGGAGCTGTAACCGGATGTCGTTTCGCAAATACCAGAAAGTGCTGGCGATCCCGAGGGTATTGCCGGCCACGTTGTTTATGTTCGTCGCGGGTTTACCGCTGACGATCATGACGCTGACGTTAAGCCTTCACGTCCTCAATGAGATGGGTCGCAGTTATTTCGACGCGGGCCTGGTGGCGACAGCCACAGCGTTGGGGTTTGCCGTGGGATCACCGTTGCTGGGACGCATGATGGACCGGCATGGTCTGCGTCCGGTGGTCGCGGCCTGCGGTGCGTTATCCACAGTCGCCTGGGTTCTGCTGCCGCTGGTGAATTACATGCTTTTCGTCGCCCTAGCCTTTGCTGCCGGCGTTTTCACCATACCGACAGGCTCGCTCTCGAGGCAGTTCGTCGCCAGTCTGGTTCCGGAAGATCAGCGTCGTGCGGCGTATTCGCTGACGACGATGCTGATGGAGCTCTCTTTTGTCATCACCCCTGCTGTCGGCATTCTGTTGATAACGGCCTATTCGGCAACTGCGGTGCTGGTGGGCATCGGCATCTGGCGAGCACTGTCCTACGCGGCGCTTTACCTGTTGAACTGGCCGATCCGCAATCCCGATGAAGTCGTCGCGGTGACGGAGCCCGCCCGGCCGACGTTGCGTGAGTGGCTCAATGCTCGGCTGATAAGCGTGTTGCTGATCAGCTCGGGCGCGCTGTTTGTGCTGTTCGGGACGGAGCTCGCATTGATTGCTGTGTTGCGGGAGAACGGCGAGATCGCATACACCGGCTATGTGATCGCAGCCATGTCGATTGCCTCGATTGCCGGGGGTTTCGTTCACGGGATTGTCCACAGGTCCTGGTCGTTGAACCGGCTGGCGGTGACCATGAGTCTGTTACTGCTGCCTGTCGTCTTCTTCGATCAGGTCTGGTGGTGGCTGTTACTGGCGCTCTTGCCGACCAACCTGTTATGTACGCCGACGCTGGCGGCGAGCTCCGAAGCGGTCGCGCAGCTCGCCCCCGCCAGTGTGCGAGGTCAGGTCATGGGGCTGCAGGATTCAGCGAACCGGATGGGCCAGACCCTCTCGATGCCGTTGGTGGGGTATGCGATTGACAACCTGTCGCCGGCGATGGGGTTTGTTGCAGCGGCGTGCGGAGGGCTGGTTTTAATCGCAATCGCGGCGCTGTGTAATCTGTGGATATCGAAAGGTACCCAAACGGCCTGAAAACAAAATCGGTCTTGACCGGGAAGGCTCAAGACCGATGGATTCAGCGCTAATAACGAACGCTCAAGAAAACTTATGCACGTTTTAGGCTTGATAATTGCCGACAGAAATAAGCAATGAAATTAAAGACTTAGATCTGTTTAATGGAAATTTCGCACAATTGGTGCACAGGTTATCCACAATTCACACGGGTGATTTTTCAGGTGCGGGTGCAGGCATGGCCGCTGAGCCCAGCGCCTTCTGAGTGGCCTCGTTCCAGGCGTAGACTCGGTCGTTCAGCGCTGCGATGGCGCGCGGCCCCGTACCCTCTGCATACATGGGTTCGCCGATCACTACCTCGATGGTCCCAGGCTTTTTCCCCCAGCCTTCTTTCGGCCAGTATTTGCCCGCGTTGTGGGCGATCGGCAGAACGGGCAACTCAGCATTCACCGCCAGTGCCGACCCGCTGCGGGAGAACTTGCCGATCTGGCCGTAGGGCACGCGCGTCCCTTCCGGAAAGATCATCACCCAGACGCCGTCTTTCAATAATTCATCGCCCTTCTTCGCCACGACCTTGAGCGCAGCTTTGGGATTGTTGCGATCGATGGCGATCGGCCGCAGCATAGCCATTGCCCAACCGAAGAACGGTACATACAGGAGCTCACGCTTGAGCACCTGACTCAGCGGCTGGAAGTGCGCGGACAGGAAGAACGTTTCCCATGTGCTCTGGTGATTCGAAACGATTACGCAAGGCGTCTTGGGGACGTTTTCCTGGCCTGTGACATTGACCCGGATGTTGAGCAACACCCTGGTCAGCCAGACCGCACAGCGACACCAATAGACATTGATGAAGCGATAACGAATGCGGAACGGCAGGAAAGGCGCGATGAAAAAACTCAGCGAGCACCACAGCAGAGCGCTGGTGCCCAGCAGCAGGTAAAAGAAGAAGATCCTGATGGCCTGCACTATCGACATAGCTGCTTTTACCATTACGGGCAGTGCCCGGATTGAGCGTGCCGTTGAACGACCGGTCAGCCGTTCAACGAAGCGCTGTTGTGGATAAGTTCGGCGGCAACCGCCGCCAGATCGTCAAAAATCAACGTTCCCGCGGGCAATGGATTGCTCCGCGTCTTGTGACCTTTGCCCGTCATGACCAGAACAGGTTGAGAGTCGACGGCCACCGCCGCCTCCAGGTCACCCTTGCTGTCGCCGACAAACCAGATTCCGCGTAAATCGACGGCGTAATGGCTGGCAATGGTGCGCAACATGCCCGGCTTCGGTTTGCGACAATCGCATCCCTGATCCGGTCCGTGAGGACAATAAACAATCAGACCGACCTCGCCGCCCTGCGCCGCCACGAGTTCACGCAGTCGTGCGTGCATGGCGTCCAGGGTGGCCAGATCGTAATAGCCGCGAGCGATGCCGGACTGGTTGGTGGCGACTGCCACCGTCCAGCCGGCCTTGCTCAGTTGCGCGATCGCCTCGATCGAGCCGGGGATCGGAATCCACTCTTGCACCGACTTGATGTAAGCGTCGGAGTCTTCGTTGATCACTCCGTCCCGATCGAGAATCAGCAGCTTCAAATCATGTTCTCCTGCCTCAGCCCGGCTTAACCCAGTAGGGAAATGTCGGCGACGCCGAGGAACAGGTTGCGCAGACGTGCCAGCAACGCATAACGGTTGGCCCGCACGTTTGCATCTTCTGCGTTCACCATCACGGCTTCGAAGAAGGCGTCAACGGGTTCGCGAAGGGCGGCCAGACGGGTCAGGGCTTCGTTGTACTGACGGTTGGCAGACATCGGCACGACGGCCTGATCGGCCTGTTGAATCGCCGAGTACAGCGAGAACTCGTTAGCGTTGTCGAAGTACTTCGGCTCGACGGTGTGGGCAATGTTGCCCTCCGCCTTGCTCAGCAGATTCGACACACGCTTGTTCACGGCCGCCAGTGCCGCCGCTTCAGGCAGCTTGCGGAATGCCTGAACGGCTTGCACGCGCTGATCGAAGTCCAGCGCCGAGCCGGGTTGCAGAGCACGCACCGACAGGTACACCGACACATCGACGCCTTCGTCTTCGTAACGCGCACGCAGGCGGTCGAAGATGAACTCAAGAACTTGCTCGGCCAGACCGGCCGACTTCACCTTGGCACCGAACTGGGTGACGGCGAACTGCACCGTCTTGATCAGGTCGAGGTCCAGCTTCTTCTCGATCAGGATGCGCAGGATGCCCAGCGCTGCACGACGCAATGCGTACGGGTCTTTGCTGCCGGTCGGCAACATGCCGATGCCGAAGATGCCGACCAACGTGTCGAGCTTGTCGGCGATCGCCACGGCGGAGCCGGTCAGGGTGCTTGGCAATTCAGCGCCAGCGCCACGCGGCATGTACTGCTCGTTGAGCGCCAGTGCTACGTCTTCCGGTTCGCCATCCGCCAGCGCGTAGTAGTAACCCGCTACGCCCTGCATTTCAGGGAACTCGCCGACCATTTCGGTCGCCAGGTCGCACTTGGACAGCAGGCCCGCACGGCCGGCGCGCTGAGCGTCGCCGCCAATGCGCGGGGCAATGAACGCGGCCAGCTTGGAAACGCGCTCGGCTTTGTCGAACACAGTACCCAACTGAGCCTGGAACACGACGTTCTGCAGACGCTGGTTGAAGGTTTCCAGCTTCTGCTTCTTGTCTTGCTTGAAGAAGAACTCGGCGTCGGTCAGACGCGGGCGAACGACTTTCTCGTTACCCAGGACGATCTGCGACGGGTCCTTGCTCTCGATGTTCGCGACGGTGATGAAGCGTGGCAGCAGCTTGCCGTCGGCATCCAGCAGGCAGAAATACTTCTGGTTGTCCTGCATGGTGGTGATCAGGGCTTCCTGAGGGACTTCCAGGAAACGCTCTTCGAACGAACACACCAGCGGAACTGGCCACTCGACCAGCGCGGTCACTTCGTCGAGCAGTGCAGGCGGGACAATCGCCGTGCCTTCGTGCTGGGTTGCCAGCTCTTCAACGCGCTTGCTGATCAGCTGACGGCGCTCGTTGAAGTCGGCCAGCACGTGGGCTGCGCGCAGGTCGCTGGCGTAGTTGGCAGGCGAGGTGATGCGCACGCTTTCAGGATGGTGGAAGCGATGACCACGGGACTCACGACCGGCGGTTTGAGCCAGGATCGTGCAGTCGATCACTTGATCGCCAAACAGCATCACCAACCATTGGGTCGGACGCACGAACTCTTCCTTGCGAGCACCCCAGCGCATGCGCTTAGGGATTGGCAGGTCATTCAACGAGTCTTCGATGATGGTCGGCAGCAGGCTCGAGGTCGGTTTACCGGCGATGCTCTGGCTGTAACGCAACTTGGGACCGCTTTGGTCGATTTCGCTCAGGTCGACGCCGCACTTCTTGGCGAAGCCCAGTGCCGCCTGAGTCGGATTGCCTTCAGCGTCGAACGCGGCCTGACGTGGCGGGCCGTCCAGATTGACGCTGCGGTCCGGTTGCTGAGTCGCCAGTTCGGTGATCAGTACGGCCAGACGACGCGGCGCGGCATACACCTGCTTGGCGCTGTAAGTCAGGCCAGCGGCTTGCAGGCCTTTTTCGATACCGGCCAGGAATGCATCGGCCAGGGTGTTCAGGGCTTTGGGTGGCAGTTCTTCGGTGCCCAATTCAACCAGGAAATCTTGAGCACTCATTGTGCAGCCTCCAGCTTAGCCAACACTTCATCGCGAATATCCGGTGCAGCCATCGGGAAGCCAAGTTTGGCCCGGGCCATCAGGTACGCCTGGGCAACGGAACGCGCCAGCGTGCGCACACGCAGAATGTATTGCTGACGCGCGGTCACGGAAATCGCGCGACGGGCATCCAGCAGGTTGAAGGTGTGCGACGCCTTGAGCACCATTTCATAGCTCGGCAGCGGCAGTTCAGCAGCGATCAGGCGCACGGCTTCGCTTTCGTAGAAATCGAACAGCTCGAACAGTTTGTCGACATTGGCGTGTTCGAAGTTGTAGGTCGATTGCTCCACTTCGTTCTGGTGGAACACGTCGCCATAGGTCACTTTGCCGAACGGGCCGTCGGTCCAGACCAGGTCGTAGACCGATTCAACGCCTTGCAGGTACATCGCCAGACGCTCGAGACCGTAAGTTATCTCGCCAGTGACCGGGTAGCACTCGATGCCGCCCACTTGCTGGAAATAGGTGAATTGAGAAACTTCCATGCCGTTCAGCCAGATTTCCCAGCCCAGGCCCCAGGCACCCAGGGTTGGCGATTCCCAGTTGTCTTCTACGAAGCGCACGTCGTGCACCAGCGGATCGAGGCCGACATGCTTCAGCGAGCCCAGATACAGCTCCTGGAAGTTGTCAGGGTTTGGCTTCAGAACGACCTGAAACTGATAGTAGTGCTGCAGGCGGTTCGGGTTCTCGCCATAGCGGCCATCGGTAGGACGACGGCTCGGCTGTACGTAGGCGGCGTTCCAGGTTTCCGGGCCGACGGCGCGCAGAAACGTGGCGGTGTGGAAAGTGCCGGCGCCCACTTCCATATCGTAGGGCTGAAGTACCACACAACCTTGCTCAGCCCAGTATTGCTGGAGGGCGAGGATCAAGTCTTGGAAGGTACGCACGGCTGGCGTAGGCTGGCTCACGAAATTCACCTGTACTGGGGGCTGCGATTTAAAGAGCGGGAGTATACCCGATTCAGCAGCGCCTCCACCCTTGGGAGCCCTATGCCACGCTGCTTTTGGTGCAACGAAGATCCGCTTTACATGGACTATCACGATCAGGAGTGGGGCGTGCCGTTGCGCGACGCGCAGATGCTGTTCGAGTTTCTATTGCTCGAAGGGTTCCAGGCAGGTCTGTCGTGGATCACGATTTTGAAGAAGCGCGCGCGGTATCGCGAAGTGATGTTCAACTTCGACGTGCAGCGCATTGCAAACATGACCGATGCAGAGATCGAGGCATTGATGCTTGAGCCGGGCATCATCCGCAACCGTCTGAAACTCAACGCAGCGCGCAAGAATGCACAGGCCTGGCTGCGTCTGGAAGACCCGGTTGCGTTCGTCTGGTCGTTCGTCGGTGGCCAGCCAAAGGTCAATCACTTCAAGGATCGCAGCGAAGTCCCGGCCATCACGCCAGAGGCCGAAGCCATGAGCAAGGCCCTGAAAAAAGCCGGTTTCACCTTCGTCGGCCCGACCATTTGCTATGCGTACATGCAGGCCACGGGGATGGTCATGGACCACACGGTGGATTGTGATCGGTATGCCGAGCTCTCACGGTAATTGAATATCCATTGTAGGAGCCGGCTTGCTGGCGAAAGCGGTGTATTAGCCGCTATTAGAGGTGGCTGACCCGACGCTTTCGCCAGCAAGCCGGCTCCTACAGGGGACCGCACTGGTCGCCGTAGTGGTTACAATGCCCACCTCATCGATTCAGGAGTGATCTGTGGATAAGTTCAAAGGCGCCATGATGGTCGGGGCGTTGCGGTTATTTGCCCTGTTGCCGTGGCGTGCCGTGCAGTGGGTCGGCACCGGCATCGGCTGGTTGATGTGGAAGCTGCCTAACCGTTCTCGTGAAGTCGCGCGCATCAACCTCTCTAAATGTTTTCCCGAGCTGAGCCCCACCGAGCTTGAGGCGCTGGTCGGTCGCAGCCTGATGGACATCGGCAAGACGTTGACCGAAAGCGCCTGTGCGTGGATCTGGCCTGCTCAGAAATCGATCAATCTGGTCCGTGAAGTCGAAGGTTTGCAGGTGTTGAAAGACGCGCTCGCGTCCGGCAAAGGCGTGGTCGGCATCACCAGCCACCTGGGCAACTGGGAAGTGCTCAACCACTTCTATTGCAGCCAGTGCAAGCCGATCATTTTCTATCGTCCGCCCAAGCTTAAAGCCGTGGATGAACTGCTGCGTAAACAGCGTGTGCAGTTGGGTAACCGTGTGGCCGCGTCGACCAAGGAAGGGATTCTCAGCGTCATCAAGGAAGTGCGCAAAGGCGGTTCGGTGGGCATTCCGGCGGATCCGGAGCCGGCTGAGTCGGCCGGTATCTTCGTGCCGTTCTGCGGCACCGTGGCGCTGACCAGCAAGTTCGTGCCGAACATGCTGGCGGGCGGCAAAGCGGTGGGCGTGTTCCTGCATGCCATGCGCCTGGAAGATGGCTCAGGCTACAAAGTGGTTCTGGAAGCGGCGCCGGAAGATATGTACAGCACCGACACCGAAACCTCGGCGGCGGCGATGAGCAAGGTCGTTGAGAAGTACGTGCGCGCTTACCCGAGCCAGTACATGTGGACCATGAAGCGATTCAAGAAGCGGCCCGAGGGGGAGACGCGCTGGTATTGAGTCTGGCCTGAGCGAGCGCGGTCACTCCTGTAGAAGCCGGCTTGCTGGCGAATGGAGCCGTCCTGATACATCACTGTTGAATGACGGATTGGGTTCGCCAGCAAGCCGGCTCCTACAATGAATTGCATTTCTATGCGGTATCTGGGGCGCTACGCTTTGCGATCCAGCTTTTTAAGAAACACCGTCATCTCTTTTTCGGCCTGTTTGTCGCCATGGCCGACTGCCGCTGAAATCCCCTGCTCCCAGGCCTGACGGGCTTGTGCGGTATCCCCCGCCGCCAGCCAGGCCTTGCCGAGCAACTTCCACGCCGCGGAATATTTCGGGTCGAACTCGACGCACCGCTGCAAGTGCTCGCCGGCCTTCTGAGGATCTCCGGCATCGAGATACCCTTTGCCCAGACCGAAACGCAGCAGTGCGTTATCCATGCCCTTGGCGAGCATCTTTTCCAGCGATTCGAGCACGTCGATCTCCTTGCTTAAAAAAAGCTCAGCCCTACCTGAAATAGCCGTTCCACATCGCGGATGTACTTTTTATCCACAAGGAACATGACCACATGGTCGCCGGATTCGATCACCGTGCTGTCGTGGGCAATGAGCACTTGTTCGGCGCGAGTGATAGCCCCGATGGTGGTACCGGGCGGCAGGTTGATGTGCTTGATGGCCTTGCCGATCACTTTGCTCGACTTGGCATCGCCGTGTGCCACGACCTCAATGGCTTCGGCGGCGCCGCGCCGTAGAGAGTGCACGCTGACAATGTCGCCGCGCCGCACGTGAGCCAGCAAGGTGCCGATCGTCGCCAACTGCGGGCTGACCGCGATGTCGATTTCCCCGCCTTGCACCAGGTCCACATACGCCGGGTTGTTGATGATGGTCATGACCTTTTTTGCGCCCAGCCGCTTGGCCAGCAACGACGACATGATGTTGGCTTCATCGTCGTTGGTCAGGGCAAGGAACAGGTCGGCGTTGTCGATGTTTTCTTCCATCAACAGGTCTCGGTCCGAGGAGCTGCCTTGCAGGATCACGGTGTTGTCGAGTGTGTCCGACAAGTAGCGACAGCGTGCCGGGTTCATCTCGATGATCTTCACTTGGTAACGATTTTCGATGGCCTCGGCCAGACGCTCGCCGATCTGCCCGCCACCGGCGATGACGATGCGCTTGTAGCTCTCGTCCAGACGGCGCATTTCGCCCATCACCGCACGAATGTCCGCCTTGGCGGCAATGAAGAAGACTTCGTCATCCGCTTCGATGACGGTATCGCCTTGGGGAATGATCGGACGGTCTCGGCGGAAGATAGCAGCGACGCGGGTGTCGACATTAGGCATGTGCGCGCGCAACTGACGCAGTTGCTGGCCCACTAACGGGCCGCCGTAATACGCCTTCACGGCAACGAGTTGCACCTTGCCGCCGGCAAAGTCGATGACCTGGAGCGCGCTCGGGTATTCGATCAAACGCTTGATGTAATTGGTGACGACTTGCTCCGGGCTGATCAGCACGTCCACCGGAATGGCGTCGTTGTCGAACAGCCCGGCACGGGTCAGGTAGGCCGATTCCCGAACCCGGGCGATCTTGGTCGGGGTATGAAACAGCGTGTAGGCGACCTGGCAGGCGACCATGTTGGTTTCGTCGCTGCTGGTCACGGCCACCAGCATGTCGGCATCGTCGGCACCGGCCTGGCGCAGTACGGTCGGGAAAGAGCCACGGCCTTGAACGGTGCGGATATCCAGCCGGTCACCCAGTGCGCGCAGGCGATCGGCATCGGTGTCGACCACAGTGATGTCGTTGGCTTCGCTGGCCAGATGTTCTGCCAGCGTGCCACCGACCTGTCCTGCACCGAGAATGATGATCTTCAATCAGTCTCTCCTTGAATTGATGATGGTGTCGTTGCCTGCGCAGGGGGACGCATATGTTTGAAAGGGAACGCGGACTGTAGGAGCCGGCTTGCTGGCGAATGCAATCGATCATTCACCACAGTGGCGTCTGACCTGACGCTTTCGCCAGCAAGCCGGCTCCTACAAGGGAGTCGCGTCAGGTGCCTGCCACGATCTTGATCAGTTTGGCGTAATAAAAGCCGTCATGCCCGCCTTCCTGCGCCAGCAACTGGCGGCCGTGGGGTTGTTTAAGGCCCGGCGGTGGATTGCCTTGCTGACCGGCGATGTCCAGCTCCCGTGCGCCGGGCGTGCGGGCGAGGAAGGCGTCGACCACTTCGGTGTTCTCGGTGGGCAGTGTCGAACACGTGGCGTACAGCAGAATGCCGCCCACCTGCAGGGTCGGCCACAACGCATCGAGCAGCTCGCCTTGCAGCGTCGCAAGGGCTGGAATGTCATCGGCCTGACGGGTCAGCTTGATGTCCGGGTGACGACGAATGACACCGGTCGCCGAACAAGGCGCGTCGAGCAGAATGCGCTGGAACGGCTTGCCGTCCCACCATTGATCGGTGGCACGGGCGTCGGCGGCAATGAGCTCTGCGCTCAGGCCCAGACGATCCAGGTTCTCCTTCACGCGCACCATGCGCTTGGCTTCCAGGTCCACGGCGACAACGCCCGCGAGCCCCGGCTGCACCTCAAGCAGATGGCAGGTTTTGCCGCCCGGAGCGCAACAGGCATCGAGCACACGTTGACCCGGCGCCAGCTCCAGCAGATCGGCCGCCAGTTGTGCGGCTTCGTCCTGCACGCTGATCCAGCCCTCGGCGAAACCCGGCAGCGAGCGAACGTCACTTGGTTCGGTCAGCACGATGCCATCCTGACTGTAGGTGCTGGCAGTGGCGGCGATGCCTGCGTCCTGCAGCAACTGGACGTACTGGTCACGCGTCTTATGACGGCGATTGACCCGCAGAATCATCGGCGGATGTGCGTTGTTCGCGGCACAAATCGCCTCCCAATGCTCCGGCCATGCGGCTTTGAGGGCTTTTTGCAGCCAGCGTGGATGAGCGGTTCTGACGACAGGGTCGTGCTCGAGCTCGGTCAGCAACGCTTCGCCTTCACGCTGCGCACGACGCAGGACAGCGTTGAGCAGTGCCTTGGCCCACGGTTTTTTCAGTTTGTCTGCGCAACCAACGGTTTCACCGATGGCCGCATGCGCGGGGATGCGCGAATAAAAGAGTTGATACAAACCGACCAGCAGCAATGCCTGAACATCGTTGTCGGCGGCTTTGAACGGTTTCTGCAGCAGCTTCGCGGCAAAGGCTGACAGCCGAGGCTCCCAGCGGGCGGTGCCGAACGCCAGGTCTTGGGTCAGGCCGCGATCACGGTCCTCGACCTTGTCCAGTTGAGTGGGCAGCGAGCTGTTGAGCGACGCTTTACCGCTGAGTACGGCAGCCAATGCCTTGGCAGCGGCGAGACGCGGATTCATTGGCTGTCCACCTGAGCGCCCAATACGGTGCCTACGGCAAATTTTTCACGACGGCTGTTGAACAGATCAGCGAAGCCCAGCGGTTTGCCGCCCGGCAATTGCAAGCGAGTCAGGCGCAGGGCGTTATGCCCGCAGGCCACGACCAGACCGTCCTTGCTGGCGCTGAGTACCTTACCGGGCTCGCCTTCGCCTTCGGCGACTTGAGCGGCAAGCACTTTCAGTGCTTCGCCGTTGAGGGTGCTGTGGCAGATCGGCCAGGGGTTGAAGGCGCGAACCAGACGTTCCAGTTCATCCGCCGGGCGCGTCCAGTCGATGCGTGCTTCGTCTTTGTTCAGCTTGTGAGCGTAGGTGGCAAGACTGTCGTCCTGAACTTCGCCCACCAGTGAACCCTCCGCCAGGCCTGCAATGGCCTGTAGAACAGCAACGGGTCCGAGCTCAGCCAGGCGATCGTGCAAGGTGCCGCCGGTGTCTTCGCCGGTGATCGCGGTAACGGCCTTGAGCAGCATCGGTCCTGTATCCAGACCGGCTTCCATGCGCATGACCGTGACGCCACTTTCAGCATCGCCAGCCTGCACGGCGCGCTGGATCGGCGCCGCACCGCGCCAGCGCGGCAGCAAGGATGCATGACTGTTGATGCAGCCCAGGCGGGGAATATCCAGCACCACCTGTGGCAGGATCAGGCCGTAGGCGACCACCACCATCAGATCGGGCTTGAGGACGGCGAGCTCGGCCTGTGCTTCAGGCGCACGCAGGGTGGGCGGTTGCAGCACCGGAATATCGTGCTGCAGGGCGAGTTGCTTGACCGGGCTGGGCATCAGCTTCTGGCCACGGCCTGCCGGGCGATCGGGCTGGGTGTAAACCGCGATCACTTCATAGGGGCTGTCGAGCAGGGCTTTGAGGTGTTCGGCGGCGAATTCAGGGGTGCCGGCGAAGACGATGCGCAGTGGCTCAGTCATGGGCTTCTCTTTGAAGAATATGGCCGCAGGAGAGCATTTGCCCGGGGTTGCAGGGTGTCAGCCGACGAGTGCGTCAGGGACAGATTGCAATCGCGGGCAAGCGCGCGCCTACAGATAGGGAGGAATCAAGCGTTTTGCTTGTGCTGTTTTTCCAGCTTCTTCTTGATCCGGTCACGCTTGAGATTAGACAGGTAGTCCACGAACAGCTTGCCGTTGAGGTGATCGCATTCATGCTGAATGCACACGGCGAGCAGGCCTTCGGCGATAAGTTCGTAAGGCTGGCCATCACGGTCCAGCGCCTTGATCCTGATCTTCTGGGGACGGTCGACGTTTTCGTAGAAGCCAGGCACCGACAGGCAGCCTTCCTGGTACTGATCCATTTCGTCGGTCAGCGCCTCGATCTCGGGGTTGATGAAAACCCGTGGTTCGCTGCGATCTTCGGAGAGATCCATTACAACGACGCGCTTGTGTACGTTAACCTGCGTCGCCGCCAGACCGATGCCAGGTGCCTCGTACATGGTTTCAAACATGTCGTCGACCAACTGGCGAATGCCGTCGTCCACAGCAGCCACCGGCTTGGCGATGGTGCGCAGGCGCGAATCGGGGAATTCGAGAATGTTTAAAATGGCCATATACGTAAGAGCTGCACTTGTAGGGTAAAGTCAAAATCGGCTGCTAGGCTGTGGACGTCACAAGCGGGCAACCCTTGTAAAACCGAAGTCTCGCAAGACTCAATGTTTCACGCGAAGCCAACATGATAAAGGGATTCACCGCATGAGGAAATCACTACTCGCCCTGCTGCTGTTGGCCGCGACAGGCCTTGTCCAGGCGCAAGTACAACTCAGGGATGGCCATCCACAGAGTTACACCGTTGTCGCCGGTGACACACTCTGGGACATTTCCGGCAAGTTTCTGAGCCAACCGTGGAAGTGGCCGCAGCTCTGGCGCGCGAACCCGCAGGTCCACGACCCTGATTTGATCTACCCCGGCGACACGCTGAACCTCATTTATGTGGACGGCCAGCCGAGGATTGTTCTTAACCGTGGCGAGTCTCGCGGTACGATCAAACTGTCCCCTCGGGTGCGCAGCACGCCTATCGCCGATGCGATTCCGACCATTCCTCTGGGCGCAATCAACGCATTCCTGCTCAACAACCGGATCATGGACACCGCCGAGCAGTTCGAAGATGCACCGTACATTGTGGCCGGTAATGGCGAACGCGTCTTGAGCGGCGCCGGGGACCGGATTTATGCGCGAGGCAGCTTTGACCCGGCCCACGTGTCCTACGGCATCTTCCGCAAGGGCAAGACCTACTACGACCCAGAAACCGATGAGCCCTTGGGTATCAACGGTGACGACATCGGCAGCGGTGAAGTGGTAGCCCGCGAAGGTGACGTGGCGACGGTGCAGATGCAGCGTTCGACTCAAGAGGTTCGCCTGGGCGACCGCCTGTTCGTCAGTGAAGAGCGCGCGATCAACTCCAACTTTCTGCCGAGTGAGCCGAAGCAGGAAATCAGAGGCACGATCATCGATGTGCCGCGCGGCGTGACTCAGATTGGCGAGTTCGACGTGGTCACGCTGGACCGTGGTCGTCTCGACGGTCTGGCGGAAGGCAACGTGCTGGCGATCTACAAGGCGGGCGAGACTGTTCGCGACCGCATCACGGGCGAGCAGGTAAAAATCCCGGACGAGCGTTCAGGTCTGCTGATGGTATTCCGTACTTACAATCGCTTGAGCTACGCGATGGTGCTTCATGCGTCCAGATCTCTGGCGGTGAACGACCGGGTGCGCAATCCGTAATGCTATGTATCAGCTCTAAAACACTTTTTCCCACCGGCGTGCTTCACTTATCTAATTGTTGTTAACAGACTTATCCACAGGTTGGCCCACTCATTGAAGTGGGCCACGGATCAAGGAAGATCTCATGCCGTTGTTCGAAAATGCCGGGCAGTCCCCTGCCGAGCTGGAGGCGCGTCTGCGCCTTCATCGATTGCCCGAAATCGGTCCCAAGCGTTTTCATACCCTTATCGATGCGTTCGGCAGTGCCTCTGCTGCGTTGAGCGCGCCGGCGTCCGCCTGGCGATCCTTGAGGCTTCCGGCGGCCAGTTCTGACGCACGGCGCAGCCCGCAAGTGCGTGACGGTGCGAGCGCTGCATTGGCCTGGCTAGAGCGTCCGGGCCAGCATTTGTTGATGTGGGACGATCCCGACTACCCTGCCTTACTGGCTGAAAATGCCGATCCCCCTCCGCTTCTTTTCATCGCCGGTGATCGCACCTTGCTTGATCGTCCGCAGCTCGGGATGGTCGGCAGTCGACGCGCCTCCAGACCGGGACTCGATACGGCGAAGGCGTTCGCCCGTAGCCTGGCGGGGGCTGGATTTGTTGTCACCAGCGGCCTTGCACTCGGCATCGATGGCGCTGCGCATCAGGGTGCGCTGGATGTAAAAGGTGCCACGATCGGCGTCCTTGGCACGGGCATCGAAAAACTTTATCCACAGCGGCATCGTCAACTTGCAGCGACCATGGTGGCGCAGGGTGGCGCGGTGATTTCCGAGCTTCCGCTGGACGCCGAACCCCATGCCAGCAATTTTCCGCGACGTAACCGGATTATCAGCGGCCTGTCGTTGGGCGTGCTGGTGGTGGAGGCCAGTGTTGCCAGTGGCTCGCTGATCACGGCGCGGCTGGCCGCTGAGCAGGGCCGGGAGGTCTACGCGATTCCCGGATCGATTCATCACCCGGGCGCTCGGGGCTGTCATCAACTGATCCGTGAAGGCGCGGTGCTGGTGGAGACCATCGATCACATACTGGAGGCGCTGCAAGGCTGGAAAAATCTGCCGCCGAGCAATGAACCGGGGGAAAGCAAGCCTGGAATTATCCATCCCCTTCTGGCGTTGCTGCATGCCGCTCCGCAGACCAGCGAGGGCTTGTCAGCCAGCAGTGGCTGGCCGTTGCCCAAGGTACTGGCGGCGCTGACGGAGCTTGAACTCGACAACAGCGTGGCCTGTGAGGCCGGGCGATGGTTTGCCCGGGCGCCCTGAGGTTAAACTGCCCACCAGCGTTAATTCGGAGAGTGAACGATGGTCAGCAGTTGGCGTGTGCAACAAGCCGCACGAGAGATCCGGGCCGGAGCGGTGATTGCCTATCCAACCGAAGCGGTATGGGGTCTGGGGTGCGACCCTTGGGATGCGGAAGCGGTTTACCGCTTGATGGCAATCAAGGCGCGGCCTGTGGAAAAAGGCTTGATCCTGATTGCCGACAATATTCGCCAGTTCGATTTCCTCTTCGAGGATTTCCCTGAGCTGTGGATTGATCGCATGGCCAGCACTTGGCCCGGCCCGAACACCTGGCTGGTGCCGCATCAGGGCCTGTTGCCCGACTGGATCACAGGTGGCCGCGACACCGTGGCGCTGCGTGTCAGCGATCATCCGCTGGTGCGTGAGCTGTGCGCGTTGACCGGGCCGCTGGTGTCGACGTCGGCCAACCCGACGGGCCGACCTGCCGCGCGTTCGCGGTTGCGGATCGAGCAGTATTTCCACAATCAGCTGGACATGGTCTTGGGTGGTTCGCTGGGCGGGCGTCGTAATCCGAGTGTGATTCGTGACCTTGTGACGGCCGAGGTGGTGCGGGCGGGGTGATGTCGTTTGCACGACCCTGTAGGCGCTGCGCGAGGTTACGAGAGTGGCGAATGCGGTGTGTCAGGCAAAACGCGTTCGCCACCGTCGTAACCTCCGGCAGCTCCTACAGGTATTGAGTCGTTGGACTAAGGCACCAAAATGATCGACCCGGTCGTGCGTCGTGCCGACAGCTCGGTGTGCGCCTTGGCCGCGTCCTTCAAGTCGAATTTTTTCAGGTCATCCACCTTGACCTTGCCGCTGGACACCATTGCGAACACCTCGTCGGCCATCGCCTGCAAGGCTTCCGGGGTGTTGGCGTAGGAACCGAGGGTCGGGCGGGTTACGTACAGCGAGCCTTTCTGCGCCAGGATCCCCAGGTTTACGCCCGATACAGCCCCTGAAGCGTTGCCGAAACTCACCAGCAGTCCGCGCAGCTCCAGGCAGTCCAGAGAGGTTTCCCACGTGTCTTTGCCGACGCCGTCGTAGACCACCGAGACTTTCTTGCCATCGGTCAGTTCAAGCACGCGCTTGGCCACGTCTTCCTTGCTGTAGTCGATGACTTCCCACGCGCCGTTGGCTTTGGCGTGGGCGGCTTTCTCCGGTGAGCTGACCGTGCCGATCAGCTTCACACCCATGGCGCTGGCCCACTGGCAGGCGATGGAGCCCACGCCCCCGGCGGCGGCGTGAAACAGGATGATTTCTTCTGGACGAATTTCGTACGTCTGCCGGAACAGGTACTGCACAGTCAGGCCCTTGAGCATGATGGCCGCGGCTTGCTCAAAGCTGATGTCGTCCGGCAGTTTGACCACGTTGGCCGCCGGTGTCAGGTGCAGGTCGGCGTAGCTGCCAAGAGGCCCGGTGCCGTAGCCCACGCGGTCACCGACTTTGACGTGGGTGACTTCTGTGCCGACCGCCTCGATCACGCCCGCCCCTTCGTTACCCAAGCCCGATGGCATCGAGGCAACGGGATACAGACCCGTGCGGAAATAGGTTTCGATGAAATTGACGCCAATCGCTTTGTTGCGCACAAGCACTTCGTTCGGACCGGGAGCGGCCGGCTCGAAGTCGACGTACTCAAGAACTTCAGGGCCGCCGTGGGCGCGGAACTGGATACGCTTTGCCATTTGCTTTCTCCGTCATGGATCGAAACTTTTGTACGAAAGGGCTCTATCGGACTCCTTCGTTTGGTCTTCGTCAACTGCGGCACCGGCCAAGCCGGTGATATGCTACGCGCCACTTTCGCGGCCGCGTTTTGATGGGCGACGCTCTTCTCAGCGGCAGATTGCGCCCAAAACGATGCTCACAAACACCGGTTTCACGTTCTTTCAAGGTACTGCCATGTCCTTTCGCACCGATGCCGTCAAAGCCTATCTGCTGGATCTGCAAGACCGGATCTGCGCCGCGCTGGAACAGGAAGACGGCAGCGCACGTTTTGTCGAAGACGCCTGGGAGCGTCCCGCCGGTGGCGGCGGACGGACCCGAGTGATCGAGAACGGCGACGTCATCGAAAAAGGCGGCGTCAACTTCTCCCATGTCTTCGGCGCAGGGCTCCCGCCTTCAGCCAGTGCTCATCGTCCGGAACTGGCTGGACGTGGCTTTGAGGCATTGGGCGTGTCGCTGGTCATGCACCCGCATAACCCACATGTTCCGACCTCACACGCCAACGTGCGTTTCTTCATTGCCGAAAAAGAAGGTGAAGAACCGGTCTGGTGGTTCGGCGGCGGCTTCGACCTGACGCCTTACTACGGTGTTGAAGAAGACTGCGTGCACTGGCACCGAGTCGCCGAGCAGGCCTGCGCGCCGTTTGGCGCCGACGTCTACCCGCGCTACAAGGCTTGGTGTGACCGGTATTTCCACATCAAGCATCGCAATGAGCCGCGCGGCGTGGGCGGTCTGTTCTTCGATGACCTGAACGAGTGGGATTTCGACACCAGCTTCGCTTTCCTGCGGGCCATCGGCGATGCCTTTGTGGACGCCTACCTCCCCATCGTGCAGCGCCGCAAGGCCACGCCTTATACGGCACAGCAGCGCGAATTTCAGGAATTTCGCCGTGGCCGTTACGTGGAATTCAACCTCGTTTACGACCGAGGCACGCTGTTCGGGTTGCAGTCGGGTGGCCGCACCGAATCCATCCTCATGTCCCTGCCGCCGCAGGTACGTTGGGGTTACGACTGGAAAGCCGCGCCGGGCAGCGAAGAAGCGCGTTTGACCGACTACTTCTTGCAGGATCGCGACTGGCTCGCTGAGGAAAACACGTAATGACTGACCACTATGTCGTCTTCGGCAACCCGATCGCACACAGCAAGTCACCGCTGATTCACCGCCTGTTTGCCGAGCAGACCGGTCAGGCGCTGGATTACCAGACCGCCCTGGCGCCAGTCGATGACTTCACGGCGTTCGCCAGGCAGTTCTTCGTGTCCGGGCTTGGCGCAAACGTCACTGTGCCGTTCAAGGAAGAGGCCTATCGTTTGGCGGATCAACTGACCGAACGCGGTCGTCGCGCCGGGGCGGTAAACACCTTGGCGATGCAAGCCGACGGCAGCCTGTTGGGCGATAACACCGACGGCGCGGGCCTTGTGCGTGACTTGAAGGTCAATCATGGCGTGACACTCAAGGACAAGCGCGTGCTGTTGCTGGGGGCTGGCGGGGCTGTACGCGGTGCGCTGGAGCCGCTGCTGGCCGAAGAGCCGTACGTGTTGGTCATCGCCAACCGCACGGTGGAGAAGGCCGAACGGCTGGCACAGGAGTTTGCGGATATCGGTCCGGTGCTGCCCGCCGGTTACGACTGGCTTGAAGAGCCGGTGGACATCATCATCAACGCAACGTCCGCCAGCCTTTCGGGAGAGGTGCCGCCGATTGCGCCAAGCCTGATTCAACCGGGCGAAACCTTTTGCTACGACATGATGTACGCCAAGGAGCCCACCGCGTTTTGCCGTTGGGCGACCGAGCATCATGCCGGGCGAGCCGTGGACGGCCTGGGGATGCTGGTCGAGCAGGCGGCGGAAGCCTTTTTCCTGTGGCGCGGCGTGCGCCCGGACTCAGCGCCGGTGCTGGCCGAGTTGCGGCGGTTGATGGCTGAGGGTTGATCAACAAGTGGATGCTGCTGGCGGTCGCCGATCTACCTAATGCCGCAGATCTACTGTGGGAGCGAATTCATTCGCGATTCGCCGTTACATCCGACACATTTCTGTCGCCTGTGGCGCCGTCTCGCGAATGAATTCGCTCCCACATGTCAGTCATCAGCCTTGAGATCAAATTGATCCCAAGGTCTGGAGGACGCTTACAACTTGGCCTTGACCGCTGGCAGCGCATCCTTGTCGTCGATGGTTTTTACACCGCTCAACCACTTCTCAAGCACCGCCGGGTTTTCCTTGAGCCAGGCTTTGACCGCTTCGGTATTGCTGACCTTGTTGTCCACCACGTTCTTCATGATGGTGTTTTCCATGTCCTGAGTGAACGTCAGGTTGGAGAACAGCTTGGCCACGTTCGGGCAGGCGTCGGCGTAGCCCTTGCGGGTCACGGTGTACACGCTGCCGGTATCACCGAAGTACTTTTCGCCACCTTTCAGATAGTGCATGCCTTTGATCTGCACGTTCATCGGGTGCGGTGTCCAGCCTAGGAACACCACGAACTCCTTCTTCTTCACGTTGCGCTGCACTTCGGCCAGCATCGCCTGTTCACTGGACTCAACCAGTTTCCAGTCGCCCAGGTCGAACTCGTTCTTCTTGATGATCTCCTGAATCGACGCGTTGGCCGGAGCCCCCGAACCGATGCCGTAAATCTTCTTGTGGAACTTGTCGGCGAACTTGTTCAGGTCGGCAAAGTTATGCACACCCGCGTCGTAGACGTAGTCAGGGACGGCGAGGGTGAACTCGGTGCCTTCCAGGTTCTTGGCGTATTGCGTCACATCGCCGGTGGCGATGAACTTGTCATAGAAGCCCTGCTGCGCAGGCATCCAGTTGCCCAGGAAAACGTCCATTTGACCGTCTTTGAGACCACCATAGGCAATCGGCACTGCCAGCGTATCGACCTTGGTCTTGTAACCCATGCTGTCGAGCAGAAAGCCCGCCGTGGCATTGGTTGCAGCGATGTCGCTCCAACCTGGATCGGCCATCTTGACCGTACTGCAGCTTGCGTCAGCGGCGTATGCAACGACGCTGCTCAAGCTCATCACCGCAACCGCCAGCGTTGTGAACAACTTCTTCATGGTGTGCCCCTTTTTTTGGTTTTCTAAGTGTTGGCAGGGTTCAAGGTTGTGGATAACGGGCCTTGCGCTCCAGATCGTCTAGATCGATATGGTTGCGCATGTATTGCTGACTGGCGTCTACCAGCGGCTGGTGATCCCAACTCTTCAGCTTGCCGAGGGCCAGCGACTCGGCGACGAAACGCCGACGACGCTGGCTGGCGAGCACCTGATGGTGTATCGCCGGAATGTCCCACTTGGCCTTTGCTTCGGCCAGGAACGCGTTGAACAGGTCGCGGTGAGCCTCGGACTGGCTCAGCTCTTCCTGCTCCTTCGGGTCGTTCTCCACGTCATACAGCAGACATGGATCTTGTTCCGAATAGATGAATTTATAAGCGCCGCGACGAATCATCATCAGCGGGCTGTTGGTGCCCTCGGCCATGTATTCACCGAACACTTCATCGTGACCGCCCGTGCCTTGCAAGTGCGGCAGCAGCGAACGGCCGTCGAGCGGAAGGCCCGCCTCCAGCTCGCCTTGCGCCATCGCGACGAAGGTCGGCAACAGGTCGGCGGTGGACACGGCGGCCTTTACCCGGCCGGCCTTGAACTGACCCGGAGCGTACACGAGCAGTGGCACACGGGCGGACATTTCAAACCAGTGCATTTTGTACCAGAGCCCACGTTCGCCGAGCATGTCGCCGTGATCGCCGGAGAACACGATGATGGTGTCGTCGGCCAGACCGGTGTCTTCCAGGGTCTTGAGCAGCTTGCCGACGTTATCGTCGATGTAGCTGCACGCGCCGAAGTAAGCGCGGCGAGCGTCGCGGATTTTGTGTTCCGGCAGCGGCTTGTCCCACAGGTCATAAACCTTGAGCAGACGCTGGGAGTGCGGGTCCTGATCGGCCTGCGCGGGCGGTGCAGGCGGCATGGGAATCTCGTCGTCGGTGTAGAGATTCCAGAACGACTTGGGAATGGTGTACGGATCGTGCGGGTGAGTCATCGACACGGTCAGGCAGAACGGCTGGTCACCGTCTTCACGCACATGGTCGAACAGGTACTGCTGCGCCTTGAAGACCACTTCTTCGTCGAAGTCGAGCTGGTTGGTCCGCACGCACGGGCCGGCCTGCAGCACCGACGACATATTGTGGTACCAGGTCGGGCGAACGTCCGGCTCGTCCCAATTGACCGCCCAGCCATAGTCGGCGGGATAGATGTCGCTGGTCAGGCGCTCCTCATAGCCGTGCAGTTGGTCGGGACCGCAGAAGTGCATCTTGCCCGACAGCGCCGTGCGATAGCCAAGACGGCGCAGATAGTGGGCGTACGTCGGGACATCGGCCGGGAAGTCGGCAGCGTTGTCATAAGCGCCGATTTTGCTCGGAAGCTGACCGCTGACGAGGGTAAAGCGCGACGGAGCGCACAGCGGGCTGTTGCAGTAAGCAGCGTCGAACACCACGCCGTCAGCGGCGAGGCGGCTCAAATTCGGCATTTTGATTGGAGATGAGGCGTAAATCGGCAACATCGGCGCGGCCATTTGATCGGCCATGATGAAAAGAATGTTCTTGCGCTTCATGTATTCGCGGCATTCCATAGTGAATATTTATGCGAAATTGCTGCTCCAGAGAATGAGACCCATGGGATCAGCGGTAAAGCCCATAAAACGCAATGCCTAGGATAAGCCACGCTTATGTTTGAAGCCCTCGGTGATATGTCATTGGACCTGCTGCGCGGTTTTGAAGCTGCCGCCCGGTTGCGTAGCTTTACGGCGGCCGCCGTCGAGCTCGGCACCACTCAACCGGCCATCAGCCAGCAAATCAAAAGGTTAGAAGAACAACTGGCAACGCGCCTCTTTGATCGCATCTACCGAGGCATTGAGCTCACCGACGCCGGCGAGATTTTGTTCAATCACGTGCAAAGTGGATTGCAGTCGATGGATGCCGGTCTGAGCCTCATCACCGAGCAGCATCAACATGAGGTATTGCAGGTCGCGACTGACTTTGCCTTCGCCGCGTATTGGCTGATGCCGCGCCTGCATCGCTTCCACAAAGACAACCCCGACGTGGACGTGAGCCTGGTGACCAGCGAGCGTAGCCACAGCATGCTGCGCGCGGACATCGACGTTGCCGTACTGTTTGGCGACGGGCGCTTCAAGCAGGGGGAAAGCCACTGGTTGTTCAGCGAGGAAGTATTTCCGGTCTGCAGCCCCAAGTTGCTGGCTGGACGCCCCCTGCCCTTACCCAACGAGGCGCTGAAGGAATTTCCGTTGTTGCACCTGCGTGGCGAAAACAGCACCAACTGGTTTGACTGGGGCGGCGTCTTTCGCGCGCTGAACATCGCCCAGGCGCCCGCGCCGGGACAGTTGCGATTCGACAACTACACATTGCTGATTCAAGCGGCGATCGGCGGCCAGGGTGTCGCCATTGGTTGGCGACATCTGGTGGACGATCTGCTGGATCAAGGCTTGTTGTGCCGTCCCATCGACGCTACGGCAATCTCGGGTTACGGGTATTACGTCGTCCTGCCCCAGCGCAAACGGCGGGTGCAGATCGTGCAGCGGTTTGTTGACTGGTTAAAAAGTGAACAGGCGTTGAGCGGGGATTCGTTGGTCGGCAAGCCGATGCCTTCCATCGCGATTTAGAAACGGCGAATGCACAATCGGCTCAGCCAAATTGAGGGAGAACACCATGTCAGCTGTTCAGGGCTATCACGCCCACGTTTATTTCGATGCCCAGACCATCGAGCAGGCGCGTGCGTTGTGCGAGACCGTAGCGGCCAAATTCGATATCCGCATGGGGCGAGTGCATGAGCGGCCTGTGGGGCCGCATCCCGACTGGAGCTGTCAGTTGGCGTTCGAGCATGCAAAGTTCGCTGATGTGATGCTGTATCTGGCGCTGAATCGCAACGGACTGGTGATCTTCACCCATCCTGATACCGGCGATGACCTTGCCGATCACACCGAGCATGCGATCTGGATGGGTGGGATTCGGGAATTGAATGTGGGGATGTTCAAGAAGTGATATCGGACGCATAACCCTTGTAGGAGCGCGCGCTCCTACAAGGATTGGGTGTGGCTTAGTTCAAAACACCTTCCAGGATCTCGTACACGATCCCGCTGCCGACCGCGATCAGGACGATGTCTGGCCCCAGACGACGCCATTCATAACCGTCGTAACGCGGCAGATATTGCAGCGAGCGGTCATCCAGACGACGGCCATAGCCGCGTGGCAGCGGATGGCCCCTCACGATGTGGACATTGGGCGGCAGTGGCTGGCCGCGGCCGATGATTTCGCGATGCTCTTGAATCGTGCGGCGAACGTCGCCGAAATCCTGCGGTGGGCGACCACCACGATGATCGTTGTCACGATTGTCGGCATGCTCGTCATTGCGATGATCGTTACCGTGATCATTGCCTCGATTGTCCTGTGGACCGCCTTGCGGGCCTCGGTCCTGATGTTGGCCAGGGCCATGGTCGTCATTGCCGCCACGTTGATCCGGCGGCGCCGCGTGGACCAGCGCGCTGGCGCTGAGCATCAGCACGCTTAACCCTGCGATCAAACGATTCGAGACTTTCATGTAGCGTGCTCCTGAGCAAATTCGAGTCAGCAAAAAGGGGTTCAGAATCAGGTTCTGAACCCCTTTGCTGTACTGCTTAGTCTGCTAACAAAGGTGGAGATTCCTCTGTATCAGAAACTTTACCTTCAGGACACACGGGCCTTACGCACGCCTTCGGACAGCTCGGCGCACAGCTTCAAGACACCGCTGACGGCCTGATCGGCGGACTGCGCGTTGGCGATCTGATCGATCAACGCAGAGCCGACTACCACGCCCTCGGCGACACGGGCGATGGCGGCGGCTTGATCCGGTGTGCGAATGCCAAAACCGATGCTGATCGGCAGATCGGTATGGCGACGCAAACGTGTGACCGCTTCTTTCACATGTTCGATGGTCGCCGCGCCCGCACCGGTTACACCGGCCACCGACACGTAGTACACGAAGCCCGAACTGCCATTGAGAACGGTTGGCAGACGGTTGTCATCGGTGGTTGGCGTGGTCAGGCGGATGAAGTCCAGACCCGCTTCCTGCGCGGGGTCGCACAGCTCGTTGTTGTGCTCAGGTGGCAGGTCGACCACGATCAGGCCGTCGACACCGGATTCACGCGCTTCGGCGATAAAACGCTCCACGCCGTAGTTGTGGATCGGGTTGTAGTAACCCATCAATACCAGCGGGGTCGTGGTGTCTTCGACGCGGAACTCGCGAACCATTTGCAGGGTTTTCGCCAGATTCTGCTTGGCGTCCAGCGCGCGAATGTTCGCCAGCTGGATCGCCGGGCCATCGGCCATCGGGTCGGTGAAGGGCATGCCCAGCTCGATCACATCGGCACCGGCTTTTGGCAGGCCTTTCAGGATCGCCAGCGAAGTGTCATATGCAGGGTCACCCGCAGTGATGAACGTCACCAAGGCGGCACGGTTTTGTTCTTTGAGGTCGGCAAAACGTGTTTGCAGGCGGCTCATCAGTGTTTCTCCTGCTTGGACAAATCCATATGGTGCATGACGGTTTGCATGTCCTTGTCGCCACGACCGGACAGGTTGACCACCATCAGGTGATCCTTTGGCAGCGTTGGTGCGCGCTTGAAGACTTCAGCCAGGGCGTGAGCGGTTTCCAGCGCCGGAATGATGCCTTCCAGACGGCAGCACTGGTGGAACGCGGTCAGGGCCTCGTCGTCAGTGACCGAGGTGTATTCGACGCGGCCGATGTCGTGCAACCACGCGTGTTCAGGGCCGATGCCTGGGTAGTCCAGACCGGCAGAAATCGAGTGTGCGTCGATGATCTGGCCGTCGTTGTCCTGCAGAAGGAACGTGCGGTTGCCGTGCAGTACGCCCGGAACGCCGCCGTTCAGGCTCGCTGCGTGCTTGCCGGTTTCGATGCCGTGACCGGCCGCTTCGACGCCGATGATGCGCACGGAGGTGTCATCCAGGAACGGATGGAACAGGCCCATGGCGTTGGAGCCGCCGCCGATGCACGCGACCAGGCTGTCTGGCAGGCGCCCCTCTTGGGCTTGCATCTGCTCGCGGGTTTCCTTGCCGATCACGGCCTGGAAGTCGCGGACCATCGCAGGGTAAGGGTGTGGACCGGCCACCGTGCCGATCAGGTAGAAGGTGCTGTCGACGTTGGTCACCCAGTCACGCAGCGCCTCGTTCATTGCGTCTTTCAAGGTGCCGGTGCCGGCCACCACCGGGATGACCGTGGCGCCCAGCAGTTTCATGCGGAACACGTTGGCCTGCTGACGCTCGATGTCGGTGGTGCCCATGTAGATCACGCATTCCAGGCCAAAGCGCGCGGCCACGGTGGCGGTTGCCACGCCGTGCATGCCAGCGCCGGTTTCGGCAATGATGCGCTTCTTGCCCATGCGACGGGCGAGCAGGATCTGGCCGATGCAGTTATTGATCTTGTGCGCGCCGGTGTGATTCAGCTCTTCGCGTTTGAGGTAAATCTTGGCGCCGCCGCAGTGCTCGGTCAGACGCTCGGCGAAATACAGCGGGCTTGGACGACCCACATAATCGCGTTGGAAATAGGCCAGTTCCTTGAGGAAGGCAGGGTCTTGTTTCGCGATCTCGTACTCACGGTTCAAGTCGAGGATCAGCGGCATCAGGGTTTCGGCTACGTAACGACCGCCGAACGCGCCGAACATGCCCCGCACGTCCGGGCCATTGCGATATTGGGTCTCTGTCTGGGACATAGGAACCTCCGAGGTGACGAATAGGGTGAGCCGTTAAGGCAGTGAACACACTTTAACCAGCGCAAAGGCCGATGAAAACCGATAAGATCGGCGCAACCTGTCAGAAAAACTCACAGATCCCATGAGCCGAGACCTTCCCCCGCTGAACGCCTTGCGTGCTTTTGAAGCCACTGCCCGCCTCAACAGTGTGAGTCAGGCTGCGGAGCAACTGCACGTTACCCATGGCGCTGTTAGCCGACAGCTGAAAGTTCTCGAAGAGCACCTGGGCGTTAGCCTGTTCAGCAAGGATGGTCGCGGCCTGAAACTCACAGATGCCGGTATTCGTCTGCGAGACGCCAGCGGCGAAGCATTCGACCGACTGCGCAGCGTGTGCGCCGAGCTGAGCCAAGGCAGCGCGGATGCCCCGTTCGTTCTCGGCTGCTCGGGAAGTCTTCTGGCGCGATGGTTCATCCCTCGGCTGGGAAGGCTGAACGCCGACCTGCCCGATCTGAGGTTGCATCTGTCCGCTGGCGAAGGGGATCTCGATCCGCGGCGACCGGGTCTGGATGCATTGCTGGTGTTCGCGGAGCCGCCCTGGCCTGCGGATATGCAGGTCTTCGAACTGGCGAGCGAACGAATCGGCCCTGTATTGAGCCCCCGTTTCGCGCGGTTCGAGGCGCTGTGCCAGGCGCCTGCACAGGCATTGCAGGGCGAGCCGCTTCTGCAAACCACCTCGCGTTTGCAAGCATGGCCCAGTTGGGCAAAGCAAAACGGTATCGATCCCGACGCGCTGCACTACGGTCAGGGTTTCGAGCATCTGTATTACTTGCTGGAGGCTGCAGTTGCAGGCCTTGGAGTTGCCATCGCCCCGGAGCCGTTGGTCGCGGATGACTTAAAGGCAGGACGCCTCGCTGCGCCATGGGGCTTCAGTGAAACCCCGGCGCAACTGGCTTTGTGGATACCCAAACGTGCCGCCGATGGGCGGGCGCAACAACTGGCCCAATGGCTCAGGCAAGAGCTGGCACGTTCAGGTCAGGTGTAATCAATTACCGCGCTTGCACAGCAAGTAGGCCGCCAGCAAACCGATCGCACCCACGGCGACGCCTGCGGTGGTCCAAGGATGCTCTTGGGCGTAGTCACGTGTGGCGACGCCGGTTTCGCGGGTTTTCACTTTAACGTCCTCATAGACATCGCTCAGCAGGCTGCGCGAATGGCTCAGCGCGCTTTCGGCGTTGGCCTTCAAGGTCTTCAAGGTTTTGCGCGACTCGTCCGAAGCGTCGGACTTCAAGCTCTCAAGTGACTTGAGCAAACTCTCGATCTCGGCTTCCATGCTTTGCAATGACGCTTTACGGGATGACGTGAATGCCATGATGTGACTCTCCTGCAGTGATGAGTGGCGTGTGTTGATTCCGACTACAGGGTTTTCAGAAAGTGCAGTGCGGGTTTCGAACAGCCGCTTTTTATGAACTTTTCAGCCGGTCCATGCGCCTCAAAGGTAGGCAACCCACGCCGGACGTCAGGAGCAGATTCGCTGCTACGCTCCAATCGAAGACCATTTGAGGAAAACTGCCATGACTGATCACCACACTTACAAAATGCTCGAACTGGTCGGCTCGTCGACCACCAGCACCGACGATGCGATTCAGAATGCGATTGCCCAGGCCGCCAAGAGCGTCAAGCTCATGGAGTGGTTCGAAGTGCTGGAGACGCGCGGGCATATCGAGAACGGCAAAGTGGCGCACTTCCAGGTGACCATCAAAGTGGGCTTCCGCATCGATAACAGCTGAAAAACCTGAACTTTTAAACTGGCCGAGTGCCATAGCCTTCGCTATACATACCCCGCCGTTCGTGAATTCGGACGCGAGGACTCTGTGATGGGCCGCTGATCTCCAGCGGCCTTTTACGCTTGAAAAGCGCCTGACGAGGGAGTGTGACCGATGAAGAAGATTCTTTTGGCGGTTGGGTTGTTGAGCATTGCGGGCACCACCTTTGCAGCCGGAAAATCGTGCGATGACGTGAAGGCGGACATCGACGCGAAGATCAAAGCCAAAGGCGTGGCGTCTTACACGCTTGAAGCTGTGGACAAAGGCAGCGCCGCAGACGGCAAGGTCGTTGGCACCTGCGACGGCGGCAGCAAGGAAATTGTCTACAAGCGCGGCTGATTCAGCCCGTTGTGCCCATAAAAAACCGACGCATCTGGCGTCGGTTTTTTTGTGTGCGCTGACTAGCCCTTCGCGACCTGCGCCAGAATCTCGTAAGAGCGCAGCCGATCAGCGTGCTCATACATGTCGCAGGTGAAAATCAGCTCGTCGGCGTCGGTCTGTTCCAGCAACACGTCCAGCTTGGCGCGGATCTTTTCCGGGCCGCCGACCATCGCAAGGCCCAGGAAGTCCATCACCGCTTCGCGTTCATGGGGCAGCCACAGGCCGTTCATGCTCTCGACCGGAGGTTTTTGCATCAGGCTCTGCCCGCGCATCAGGTTGAGAATACGCTGGTACACCGACGTCACCAGATACTCCGCCTGCTCGTCCGTATCGGCAGCCGCCAACGGCACGCCCAGCATGACGTAAGGCTTGTCGAGCACCTCGGAAGGCTGGAAATGGTTGCGATAGACCCGAATGGCTTCATGCATGTAACGCGGCGCGAAGTGTGAGGCGAACGCATACGGCAAGCCACGCTGACCGGCCAGCTGCGCGCTGAACAGGCTCGAGCCCAGCAGCCAGATCGGCACGTTGGTGTTAGTGCCCGGCACGGCGATGACGCGTTGGTGCGGCTGGCGCGGCCCCAGGTAGCTCATGAGTTCCGCGACGTCATCGGGGAAGTCGTCGGCGCTGCCGGAGCGTTCACGGCGCAGGGCGCGAGCGGTCATCTGATCCGACCCCGGCGCTCGTCCCAGACCCAGGTCAATACGGTCCGGAAACAGACTGGCCAAGGTGCCGAACTGCTCGGCGATCACCAACGGCGCGTGGTTGGGCAGCATGACGCCCCCCGAGCCGACGCGGATGGTCGACGTGCCGCCCGCCAGATACGCCAGCAGTACTGAGGTGGCTGAGCTGGCGATGCCGTCCATGTTGTGGTGTTCGGCGACCCAGAATCGGTTGTATCCCCATTTTTCGACATGTTGCGCCAGGTCCAGCGCATTGCGTAGCGAAACCGCCGGGCCTTTGTCCTCGCGCACCGGAACCAGGTCGAGGGTAGAAATCTTCACATCAGCTAATCGTTTCATAGGCCGCTGTTGATCCTCTTGGGGCTTGGTCTGGCGCCTCAAACGTTCGGGGCGTGAGAGCAATGCCTGCGTTAAGCCTAAATATTTGCGTTAAGCCATAGGATAAGGCCGGATTTTGAGGTTGCAATGGGCAGAGAGAAAATTCCTACTAATTTGGTCGGATTTTCCATAACCAAAAAAAGACAAATTAAGCACGCGTGTCATAACTGTTGAACTAACTCACGCCTACACTCCTCAGACTTTTGGTCCACGTGCGATCACTCGCACTTTTTTCATTCATGAGGAGACACCATGAGCATCGTCAAGAAAGCATCCGCCCACTGGGAAGGCGACCTGAAGACAGGTATCGGTAGCATCTCCACTGAAACCGGCGTTCTGCGCGAAGCCCCTTACGGCTTCAAGGCCCGCTTCGAAGGCGGCAAAGGCACCAACCCGGAAGAGCTGATTGGCGCAGCCCACGCGGGTTGCTTCTCGATGGCCCTGTCGATGATCCTCGGTGGTGCGAATCTGAAAGCCGAGAGCATCGACACTCATGCTGAAGTCACGCTGGCTCAGGACGGCGAAGGTTTCTCGATCACTGCTGTGCACCTGATCTTGAAAGCCAAAGTGCCAGGCGCTACTCAAGAGCAATTTGATGATCTGACAGCCAAAGCCAAAGAAGGCTGCCCGGTTTCCAAGGTGCTGAACGCCAAGATCACGCTGGATGCCACCCTGGTGAGCTGATCCCGCGTTGAGGCAACACCCGATGACCCGCACATGCGGGTCATCTGCGTTTTGGGCCAAGGAGAACCGGCTCGTCGCGGCAAGGTCATATGCAGGGCCGATGCGACTCGCACGGCATCGAAGGAGTCGAACATGAAACGCATCGCCGCAACCCTGATCATCAGTGCACTGACCAGCAGCGTGTTCGCTGCTCCCAAACCCTGCGAAGAACTCAAGGCCGAGATCGAAGCCAAGATTCAGGCGCAGAACGTCAGTTCATACACGCTGGAAGTCGTCAGCAACGAAGAAGTTCATGATCAGAACATGGTCGTGGGCACCTGTGAGAACGGCACCAGGAAGATCATCTATCAGAAGAATGATCGGTGAGTTCGTACACTACACACCCTCCTGTGGGAGTGAGCTTGCTCACGACGAGGTCGTTACACCCATGACGCTTCCGAGGTCTGTAACTCAGTATTCGTGAGCAAGCTCACTCTCACAGATCATCACCCGGCGGAACACCGACTCGTGATGAGCGATGTCACGGAATACAAAAATCTCGCCCTCTTCCGCCAGCACTTTGCGTTGCTCGTCTCGCAGCTGGGCGTCGATGCTGTTGGCGATGTGGCGCACGTCGAGGCGATAACGGTGGCCCGCTTCGAAATGGTCGTAGTTGATCGTCACGTAGCACGTCAGCTCGTTGTAAATGTCCATCGACAGTCCCATCCCGCCCGGTGCGTATTCATAGTCGTAGCGCACTTCGAGTTTGTGTTTGCCTGGTGTGACCTGAAAATAGCGGCCATCCTCCGTACGCACACCGTCCAGTTTGTCGGCCATCAGCGTCTTGCCGGTGAACGTGTGCAGGTCGATCCAGGCTTGTTGCGGATCGACCGCAGGCAATGGACCGGCGCATCCAGCCAGCAGACTCAGAGCAAGGATCGACAGGGGCAGGCGCATGACAGACTCCGCATTCAGGCAGATGACGATGATGGTTGCGTCAGAGGCTGGCTCTGCGGCATAACGCTCGGGATGAGCAACCTGGGTATTTTTCTACGTTAAGGCCGCCGGATGAATCGACTCAAAACAACGTGGTTGCGGCGCGGCGTGCCGATGCTGGCGATTTTACTCCTCAGCGGCTGTTCCAGTCTTTCCTATTACACGCAATTGGCCAGCGGTCAGTTGGCGTTGCTCAGGGCGCACGAGCCGGTGAGCGATATCATTGCCGATCCGCAGCGTGATCCCAAGCTGCGCGACCGTCTGCTCAAGTCGCAGCAGGCCCGCGCGTTCGCCAGCCAGCACCTGCATCTGCCGGACAATCAAAGCTATCGGCTGTTTGCGGACATCCATCGGCCTTACGTGGTCTGGAACGTCTTCGCCACAGGCGAGTTTTCTCTTGATCCGGTGACCCATTGCTTCCCCATCGCAGGTTGCGTCGCCTATCGCGGTTACTACGACCAGAATGCGGCGCGAGGGGAAGCGGCGTTGCAGAAGCTCGACGGCAAAGACGTGTACGTCAGCGGCGTCGAGGCCTATTCGACCCTGGGCTGGTTCAACGATCCCATCATCAGCTCAATGATGAACTGGGGTGATGAACGTCTGGCGACGTTGATCTTTCACGAACTGGCGCACCAGCGGTTTTATGTGAAGGACGACAGCGAGTTCAATGAGTCCTACGCCACCTTCGTGGAAGAAGAAGGCACCCGGCAGTGGCGGGCAGCGCGAGGATTGCCGCCCGAGACAGCGTCCTCCCAGACGCAACGTCGTGATCAACTCACGCAACTGGTGCTCAATACCCGGGACCGTCTCAAAGCGCTCTACGCCGAGCCTCTTGGCGCGGACGTCATGCGCCAGCGCAAGACGGCAGAATTCGAGCGTCTGCGCAGTGAATACAGACAGATGCGTGACAGCCAATGGGGCGGCGACAAGCGTTTCGATGCGTGGGTGTACGCACCCATGAACAACGCCCGGTTACTCCCGATCGGACTCTATGATCAGTGGGTGCCCTCGTTCGAGGCGCTGTTCAAACAGGTGGACGGCGATTGGCCGGCGTTCTACGCAGCCGTCGAAAAGCTGGGCGGGTTGCCCAAGGACGAGCGCAAGGCCGCGCTGGAGCGGTTGGCGAAGCCTTGAGCCTGACGTCAGACCTGTAGGAGCGCGCTTGCCCGCGATTGCGGCCTTCCTGAAACATCAATGCCGGATGACACACCGCAATCGCGGGCGAGCGCGCTCCTACAATGGGAAGTGGTGCGGTCAGGATTTGAGACACGCCTGATGCAGCGCTTTCAGCGATTCAAAGTGATACGTCGGCGCTTCGGCTTCCAACTCTTCGCGACTGCCAAACCCATACCCTACCGCCGCCACGTCCAGCCCGTTGCGCTTACCGCCAATGAGGTCGTGCTTGCGGTCGCCGATCATCAAAGTCTGCTTGGGATCGAGTTTTTCCTCGTCCAGAAGATGGCGAATCAATTCGACTTTATCAGTCCGCGTGCCGTCCAGTTCGCTGCCGTAGATCAGCCTGAAGTGCCGGGCAAAGTCAAAGTGCCGGGCGATCTCATGGGCGAATACCCAGGGTTTTGACGTCGCGATAAATAACGTGCGGCCTTGATCGGACAGCAGGTCGAGCAGCTCGAAAACGCCATTGAACACCAGATTTTCGTACAGGCCGGTGACCTTGAACCGCTCGCGATAGAACCCCACTGCTTCCCACGCTTTGGCCTCATCAAAATCGTAGGCGCGCATGAATTGCTGCAGCAGCGGTGGCCCGATGAAGTGCTCAAGGCGAGTGATGTCGGGCTCGTCGATTCCCAGTTTGCTCAGGGCGAACTGGATCGAGCGCGTGATGCCTTCGCGCGGATCGGTCAGCGTGCCGTCCAGGTCGAACAGAATATTCTGGTAATGCATGTCGTCTCTCAGAAGCGTGAAGAGAATGTCTGGGTGATGCACGGACTCTGTGGGAGCGAATTCATTCGCGAGAGGCCCGCACATCCGCAGGGGGTGCGTCGAATGTACCGACGTCTCGCGAATGAATTCGCTCCCACAGGTTAATCAGCGTCCAGGGGAAAGCTGTCTTGCTCAGCAGGGCTTGTCGAAACCTTCGGCCAGATGCTGGTCCTTGAGCTTCACGTAATTGCTCGCGCTGTAGGGGAAGAAGGCGATTTCCTTCTCGGTCAGCGGGCGAACCTGTTTCACCGGCCGGCCAACGTACAGGAAGCCCCTTTCCAGACGCTTGCCCGGCGGCACCAGGCTGCCAGCACCAATGATCACTTCGTCTTCGACGACGGCGCCGTCCATGATCGTGCTGCCCATTCCGATCAGGATACGGCTGCCAATGGTGCAGCCGTGCAGCATGACCTTGTGGCCGATGGTCACTTCGTCGCCGATCAACAGCGGGAAACCGTCCGGGTTGAACGGCCCCGCGTGCGTAATGTGCAGCACACTGCCGTCCTGAACGCTGGTGCGGGCGCCGATACGGATGCGGTGCATGTCGCCGCGAATCACCGTCAGTGGCCAGACGGAGCTGTCGGCGCCGATCTCGACATCGCCGATAACAATGGCCGAATGATCGACAAACGCCCGGTCGCCAAGGGCCGGTGTGTGATTCTGGAAAGTACGAATAGCCACAATAGGCTCCTTCTCTGGCGCTGATAGCTGCGGTCAGCGCCGATTCTAATTAAGATGCTCAGGTGTTTCTTCCAGCCAAGGTGCCAAACCGTGAGCGCGAACAACCCTCTTTTGCAATCGTACGACCTGCCACCTTTCTCGGCGATCCGCGCCGAGCACGTAAAACCTGCCATTGAGCAGATTCTTGCCGACAACCGCGCCGCGATTGCCGACATCCTCGCCAAGCAAGGTACGCAGCCTACATGGGCTGGGCTGGTGCTGGCGATGGACGAACTGAACGATCGTCTGGGCGCGGCCTGGAGCCCGGTCAGCCATCTGAACGCTGTGTGCAACAGCGCCGAACTGCGCGAAGCCTACGAATCGTGCCTGCCGGCATTGAGCGCCTACTCCACTGAGATGGGCCAGAACCGCGAACTGTTTCAGGCCTTCGAAGCCCTGGCCAACAGCCCGGAAGCCGCCGGTTTCGACGTGGCGCAGAAAACCATTCTGGAACACTCGCTGCGTGACTTCCGCCTGTCGGGCATCGATCTGCCGCCCGAGCAGCAGAAGCGTTACGCCGAAGTGCAGAGCAAACTGTCGGAGCTGGGCAGCCAGTTCTCCAACCAGTTGCTCGATGCGACTCAAGCCTGGACCAAGCATGTCACCGACGAAGCCACCCTCGCCGGCCTGACTGATTCGGCCAAGGCGCAAATGGCCGCTGCGGCCAAGGCCAAAGACCTCGACGGTTACCTGATTACCCTGGAATTCCCGAGCTACTACGCGGTGATGACCTACGCCCACGACCGCAAGCTGCGCGAAGAAGTCTATGCAGCCTACTGCACCCGTGCGTCGGACCAAGGCCCGAATGCTGGCAAGAACGACAACGGCCCGATCATGGAGCAGATCCTCGACCTGCGTCAGGAGCTGGCAAAACTGCTGGGCTTCGCGAGCTTTTCCGAGTTGAGCCTGGCGACCAAGATGGCCGAGTCCAGCGATCAGGTGCTGAGCTTCCTGCGTGATCTCGCCAAACGCAGCAAGCCATTTGCTGCTCAAGACCTGCAACAGCTGAAAGCCTACGCCGCCGAACAGGGCTGCCCGGACCTGCAAAGCTGGGACAGCGGCTTCTATGGCGAGAAACTGCGGGAACAGCGTTACAGCGTGTCTCAGGAGGCACTGCGCGCCTACTTCCCGGTCGACAAGGTGTTGACCGGGTTGTTTGCGATTGTACAAAAACTGTACGGCATCGAAATCGCCGAGCAGAAAGGCTTCGACACGTGGCACCCGGACGTCCGTCTGTTCGAAATCAAGGAAAACGGTCAGCACGTCGGCCGCTTCTTCTTTGACCTCTATGCCCGCGCCAACAAGCGCGGCGGTGCGTGGATGGACGGTGCGCGTGACCGTCGTCGCACATTGGCCGGCTCGCTGCAAAGCCCGGTTGCCAATCTGGTGTGCAACTTCACCCCGGCGGCACCGGGCAAACCTGCCCTGCTGACCCACGATGAAGTGACGACGCTGTTCCACGAGTTTGGCCACGGTCTGCATCACTTGCTGACGCGTGTTGAGCACGCGGGCGCCTCGGGCATCAATGGCGTGGCGTGGGATGCGGTCGAGCTGCCAAGCCAGTTCATGGAGAACTGGTGCTGGGAGCCGGAAGGTCTGGCGCTGATCTCCGGTCACTACGAAACCGGCGAGCCGCTGCCACAGGATCTGTTGGAAAAAATGCTCGCGGCGAAGAATTTCCAGTCCGGCCTGATGATGGTCCGACAGCTGGAGTTCTCCCTGTTCGACTTCGAATTGCACGCCACCCACGGCGACGGTCGCACCACGCTGCAAGTACTGGAAGGCGTGCGTGACGAGGTTTCGGTCATGCGTCCGCCTGCCTACAACCGCTTCCCCAACAGTTTCGCGCACATCTTTGCAGGCGGTTACGCCGCCGGCTACTACAGCTACAAATGGGCTGAAGTACTGTCGGCAGATGCCTTCTCCAAGTTCGAAGAAGACGGCGTGCTCAATGCCGAAACCGGTCGCGCGTTCCGTGAGGCGATTCTGGCCCGTGGCGGTTCGCAGGCGCCGATGGTGCTGTTCGTCGACTTCCGGGGACGCGAGCCTTCGATTGACGCACTCTTGCGCCATTGCGGCTTGAGTGAGGAAGCGGCAGCATGACCGATACACCGCACGTGATTACCAAGAAACGCTTCATCGCCGGGGCGGTCTGCCCGGCGTGCAGCGAGCCCGACAAGTTGATGATGTGGAGCGAGGACGATGTTCCGCACCGCGAGTGCGTGGCCTGTGGGTATTCAGACACGCTCAATGCCCAGGGTCAGTCGATCCCGAAAGAGCTGGGCACACGCGTCAATAAGCCTGTGCCGAAACCGGCTGATCCGAAGGTTCAGGGGGTGCAGTTCTTCCCTAATCCGAAGTTGAAAAAGCCGGTTGATCCCAGCTGAAGGCATAACCCGTTCAAACAAAAAAGGGATACCCATGGGTATCCCTTTTTTAGGCGGATCAGTTAATTCGCTTTCCCGCCTATTTCGATATATGAGATTTTGCCATCAACATGGTGCCTGTGATTGGTCACCTTGAAGTAGCTAGATGTGTAGTTTCTGTTAAAGGACGGGACGGTCATTTGCGAGGTAATGTCGCGAAGGATTTCCACCGTGGTGTAGCCCTCCTTGTACTCGCCGTTAGGATGTCCGACGACCGTGAACGTACTGCCGGCTTTCGCTTTTGTAATCCGCGCCGAGCGTATTTCATCGTTGGAGCAGCCGTACCCATTGCTCTTCATTTTAAGGTCGAATCGACGATTGAATGGCACTGTACAATCGAGACTCTGACTGGCGCCCGATCCTTCATAGAAAGAAATACTCGCATCAGAAAAATCGGTGGGTGTCTTGCTGATTTCGATGCGCGATACTTTCCCGTTCAATCCATTGTTCCGGACGAATGCGCTTCTGTAGGCTTCTGTCTTATAACTGCTTTCGAACGATGGGATGATAATCCGCTCATTCATTGAAATGTCTCGCAAGACATCAATGATCACATGGTCATCGTCCCGATTCCCCGACCCATTGTCGAAAAGAGTGATTCGCGTATTTTTGGCAACACCGCTTAAAGACATTGATCGGGCTTCATCGTTCTCGCACCCGTTGGCTTTGCGATTGACAAGCCCAGGCTTCACTGGAATAACGCAAACGATGTCCTCCCTTTTCGTTGCGCCAGGCCCTTCATGCAGGTAAATGCCGCCGTTATTGAGTGCGTTGGTGTAACGATCAACTTCGCCGCTGGCATAGTTGTTGACCCCGACGAAGTTCGGCGCACGACCGCAATTGTCCTGACGGCGCTGTAAATACGTCATGTTGTTGTCGTATTTAGCGGAGTCGGGTGTGGTGGAAGTGCCGTGGTGAAATTGGTTCATCAGAAACAATCTTTTCCATTGTTTACCCGTCGACCGATCTACTTGCGAGGTGTTCAGCGGCAGCCTGTCCCAGCGCGTCGGGCAGGACCAATTGTGGGCGGCGCCAATGTTGGTCGCTACCAGCCCCAGCGTGTCCCACCGGTTTTGTACGATCCAGTCCTGGTCATACAGCACGGTGACCGTTTTTCCCTGCACCGTATAATTGCCGGCTATTTCAGACCTGTCAGTGAGGAAAATCAGCCGATTATTTTTTGCCGCCATTTCCCGCAACGTTGGCCAGCGCGTGGCCGGAAAGTTTGCCGGATTGAAGGACAAACTTGCCAGATCGGGAAGAGTGTTGAAAACCTGCTGAAGCTGATCGCGACTGACGTAGGTTTCCAGGAAGATCGTGACGACTTCTGTAGGGTTGGCTTTCAGAAAGGGAATGAACTCGTTCTTTAACTGCGAGGAAAACGCGCCGTAGCAGGCCAGTGTCTTATGGCAGACTTTTATGGCCAGCTCAGGTCGCACGGCGTTGGTATCGGGATAGATATCAATCATGAAGCCCCGTACGCCGTCTTTCAGTTGCGCGGGCATTTCCTTGAGGTTCTGGTTAATTTTTTCGTAAGAGTTATGGGTGGTCACCCAGGAATATTCGTTGAATGGCTTGTCTCGAGAATCAACCGGCGCTGCATGAGCGCTTAACGTGACAGATGCACAAACCGCCGCCACGGTGGCGACGAGGGGATATTGTTTTTTCACTGTCGAAATCCTTTTCGATGAGTGTTTTGGTTATTTGAACGTGTGTTTTCTATCGCTCCTTGGCGTCATTGGCGCCGGGGTCATTAGTAGCGGTTCGGGAAAAAGCATGCAAACCGGCGCTATTTCAGTGTGTGTCGAGATCAACGTATCGACCCCTTGATTTGTACATAGAGGCCGAGCGCCCCCCTGCGCAGTGGAGGCGCCGTTGATCGATCGGACGCTAAATTTTTCGGGTACGACGTGGAGGGTTCGCGGGTTTCGCGATACTGTATATATAAACAGTCATCAGGATTGACCGCATGTCCACCCCACTGCCTCCGCGCGGTCGCGGCACCGCCACCAATCCGCACAATCGCTTTGCGCCAAATCGCTCGGTGGCGGAAGACGACGGCTGGTATCAGGAAGTGCCCGTCACCCAAGGCACCACCGTCACGCTGGAAACCGCCAAAAGCATCATCGCGCGCAATTCCTCGCCGGACATCCCTTTCGATCGTTCGATCAATCCTTACCGTGGGTGTGAGCACGGTTGCATCTACTGCTATGCGCGGCCCAGTCACGCCTATTGGGACATGTCGCCGGGGCTGGATTTCGAGACGAAGCTGATCGCCAAAACAAACGCGGCGGCGTTGCTGGAGCAGCAATTGTCCAAGCCGGGCTACAGCGTTGCGCCGATCACGCTGGGTGCCAACACCGACCCGTATCAACCCATCGAGCGCGAATACAAGATCACACGCGCCACCCTGGAAGTGCTGCTGCGCTACCGTCATCCGGTCACGATCATCACCAAAGGCTCGTTGATTCTGCGCGATCTGGACCTGTTGGCTGAATTGGCAAAGCAGCGGCTGGTCTCGGTGTTCATCAGCCTGACATCACTGGACGACGAGCTCAAACGCATTCTCGAACCGCGAGCGGCGGCGCCCAAGGCCCGATTGCGGGCGATCAGGGTGCTGCGTGACGCCGGTGTGCCCGTGGGCGTGCTCCTTGCGCCGATGATTCCCATGATCAACGACATGGAGCTTGAAAAATTGATGAGCGAAGCCAAGGCCGCGGGTGCCTTGAGTGCGAGCTATGTGATGTTGCGGCTGCCGCTGGAGGTCGCGCCGCTGTTCGAGGAATGGCTGCAGGCACACTATCCGCAGCGCGCCGAGCACGTGATGAGCCTGGTCCGTCAGAGTCGTGGCGGCCAGGTGTACGACAGCCGCTTCGGTTCGCGAATGCGCGGCGAAGGAGTATTCGCAGAGCTGCTGGCACAGCGCTACAGTATTGCGGTGAAGAAACTGGGCCTGAACCGACGCGACAGTTTCCAGCTCGATTGCGAGGCGTTTTGTCCACCGGGCGGGCAGATGTCGCTGTTGTGACTCGCGTGGCGTCTTACCTGTATTGCGCTTGATCTGAGGAGCGTGGCTTGTCCCGCGATCTGCGGCTAAGCGGTAGTCAATGCGGTTACCCTGTCAGAAACTGTGAGCAGGTTTACGACGGGGGCCCGCCGTTCGCGGGACAAGCCACGCTTCTACAGACTTGCTGCGATTAAGGTTTTCTTAAGCAAGACCCGCAGGCTAGAGCGATGCATTCAGTTTCAATTAAGTTTTGGCCGTTAGGGTAACTGCAAGTGACCGGCTGGTCGCGTGCAAAGGGAATTGTCCGTAATGCCAGAAAAAAGTGGGTCGTCCACCGGGAAACACGGGAATATCCACTTCAATCCGACAGTGAGGATCAGAGATGAGTAACCAGGATAAGTCGCAGTCGGCCGCCTCGACAGGCGCTTCGACTACAGAGTCCGCCGATGTAGCACTGCAGCACATCGTTGATGGCTTCAAGCATTTCCGCCATGACGTCTTCCCCCAGCAGGAAGAGCTGTTCAAGAAACTCGCGACCGCACAGCATCCAAAAGCGATGTTCATTACCTGTGCCGATTCGCGCATCGTTCCTGAGCTCATCACTCAAAGCTCGCCGGGCGATCTTTTCGTGACGCGTAACGTGGGCAACGTCGTACCGCCTTACGGGCCGATGAATGGCGGCGTCTCAACCGCCATCGAGTACGCGGTGCTGGCGCTGGGTGTGCAGCACATCATCATTTGCGGACATTCCGATTGCGGCGCCATGCGTGCGGTACTCAACCCGGACACCCTGGAAAAGATGCCGACGGTAAAAGCCTGGCTGCGTCATGCCGAAGTCGCCAAGACCGTGGTGCAGGACAACTGCAGCTGCACCGGCGAGCACGAAACCATGCACGTGCTGACCGAGGAAAACGTCATCGCGCAACTGCGCCATCTGCAGACGCATCCTTCGGTGGCATCGAAGATCGCCGCCGGCCAGTTGTTCATTCATGGCTGGGTGTACGACATCGAGACCAGTGAAATCCGCGCCTACGATGCCGAACAAGGGACATTCCTGGCCCTCGATGGCGAACACTCCATTCCAATGGCGACGCCTCGAAAGCGCTATTGACGATCAGCGACTGATCACACCCAAGAGCCTGTGAATCCACTTCACAACTGACGGTTCGAACCTCATTCAAGCTCGTAGCGGCCGCGCTTTGCGCGTGCCGTCGGGCGTTGTCACGTCTGAAGATTTACCGGAGAGTCGTCATGGCTACTACAGATCTCAAATCCTTGTTACCACGGGAGCTGCTGGCTTCCGTGGTGGTGTTTCTTGTGGCGCTGCCACTGTGCATGGGTATCGCCATCGCGTCGGGCATGCCGCCCGCCAAAGGCCTGATCACCGGCATCATCGGTGGCCTGGTGGTCGGCTGGCTTGCGGGCTCGCCGTTGCAGGTCAGCGGTCCGGCGGCAGGTCTTGCGGTGTTGGTGTTCGAGCTGGTTCGTGAGCATGGGATGGCGATGCTCGGCCCAATTCTGCTGTTGGCCGGCATGCTGCAACTGCTCGCGGGCCGCTTCAAACTCGGCTGCTGGTTTCGCGTGACGGCGCCCGCCGTGGTCTACGGGATGCTCGCCGGGATTGGCGTTTTAATCGTGCTTTCCCAGGCCCATGTGATGTTCGACAGCGGGCCCAAGCCTTCCGGGCTGGATAACCTGATCGCCTTCCCGCAGACCCTGTTGGGCGCAGTCGGCCCGGGCAGCGGAATGCAAGCGGGTTTGCTGGGTCTGGGCACCATCGCGGTGATGTGGTTATGGGAGAAGCGGCGGCCCCATGCGTTGCGTTTTGTGCCGGGTGCGCTGCTGGGCGTGGGCATCGCCACGGCGGTGAGTCTGTTCATGAGCTTGCAGGTCAAGCGCGTCGAAGTGCCGGCCAACCTTGCTGAAGCGATCGACTGGCTGCGCCCTGCCGACCTGCTGAACCTGGCGGACCCTGCGATCCTGATCGCGGCCATTGCCGTGGCGTTCATTGCCAGCGCCGAGACGCTGCTGTCCGCCGCGGCGGTGGATCGCATGCATGACGGCCAGCGTTCGGATTTCGACAAGGAACTGAGCGCTCAGGGCGTCGGCAACATGCTCTGCGGTCTGGTCGGCGCGCTGCCAATGACGGGCGTGATCGTGCGCAGCTCGGCCAACGTGCAGGCCGGTGCGAAGACGCGTCTCTCGGCGATGTTTCACGGCCTTTGGCTGTTGGCGTTCGTGTTGCTGCTGTCCAGCGTGCTGCAGAGCATTCCGGTGGCGAGTCTGGCGGGCGTGCTGGTGTACACCGGTTTCAAACTGGTGGACCTCAAGGCGCTCCGAGGTCTGGGTCGTTATGGCCGCATGCCGATGTTCATCTACGGCGCGACAGCGTCGGCGATCATCCTCACGGATCTGTTGACGGGCGTATTGATTGGCTTCGGTCTGACACTGGTGAAGCTGGCGCTGAATGCGTCGCGTCTGAAGATCAACCTGGTGGATCTGGAGGCCGAGGGGGAGATGGAGTTGCGTCTGAACGGCGCTGCGACGTTCCTCAAGGTTCCGGCGTTGACGCAGGCGCTGGGGGCTGTGCCGCCTGGCACCACGCTGCACGTACCGCTGAGCAACCTCAGTTACATCGACCATTCCTGCCTTGAGTTGCTGGAGGAATGGGGTCGCGCCAATGCCGCGCAAGGCTCGCGCTTGTTACTGGAGCAGCGTTTGCTCAAGCGGCGCGTCGAAGGACGGATCCGGACGTCAATTGGCGGCGCGGCGTTGCATTGATAATCCCGGCTTTTACCTGACCTTGTAGGAGCGCGCTTGCCCGCGAAGCGACATGACAGCCGACAAATGTATGTCGACTGTACTGGCCTCTTCGCGGGCAAGCGCGTTCCTACAACGGCGGCTGAGTCGAAGTCATCAATCCTTCGCGCATTCCATCTCAAGCCCCACCCCTAGCTGGCGAGACAAGCTAGGCCAGCGCTTCCATGCCGCTTCGGTATCCGGGCTGGCGAGTTGGTCGCGGTAGGCTTCTACCGACTCCAGCGAGAAACTGTCCTCGTCCAGCAATTCATCAATGGCGTGATGAACCACTTCATCAAGCTGGTTGGCAAAGTCCTCGCCGATCAACTGATGCGCGATGACGCTGGCGACGGTGGTGTTCACCGGGATCAGCGGCTGACCGAAATGCACGATGTACAGGTCGTTGACCTCTTCCACCAGACGATGGGCCAGGTAGGCTTCGTCGAGCAGGCCGTCGAGACCTTCATGACCGGCCATGATCGCCGGCGGCGCGATGAAAAACTGCTCGGCAATTTTCAGCACGGGTTTGATCTGGCTGTCGATCCCGGCTTGCAGCGCGACGTCGTGGGCGGCGTCCAGCAAATCCGGAACCTGCTCGATGTAGGCGATCACAAAACGCGCCAGTACACCTCTGGCATCGACATCGGGCAAATGGATGGCAGGGTGCAAATGGGGAAGTTGCAATTCGAGTTGGCGCAATAACTGACCGGTCTGGGTCTCGTGTTCCTGTGCTCGTTTGATCTGCTCGCGCAACGCGGCGGTGTTCATGGATGCTCCATAAGGCAATAAAACCAGGCAGTCATTATAGGGAAGTCATACGTTAGCTTGCTTATCAACTGCGCTAAGACGTAATTGTCATAACCATTTCATGGTTATGTGCATCCGCTATTAAAAGGCCACTTTTTGCCGTTTCAGGCCGTTTTTTTTCAGTAAATGCGCGTGCGTATAGCTGGGTTTCGCGGATTCTCCAGCGCATTGCGGACGCATTGCCCGTGTCTATACTCGGATTTGTGATGAGTTGGCTGATGAAACTGGAATGTGACGCAGGCTTGGCCCCGGTCCTCTAGCTGCTTACTTGACCGCTCCCTCGCCCGCACAGGCATTTGTGAAGACATTGCGCACGGCATTGTCTTCACCCGCCTGAAATGACTGCCGGCAGATAAGAAGAACAAGAGGGGAACCCGCAATGATGCGACATCCACATGTCTGGATGGGCCTCCTGTTGTGGTCGATATTCGGTCAGGCACATGCCGCTTGGACCACGAATATGGCACCTGGAGCGACCGAGGTAAGTCACGAAGTTTTCGACCTGCACATGACCATTTTCTGGATATGTGTGGTGATCGGGATCATCGTGTTCGGCGCGATGTTCTGGTCGATGATCGTACATCGGCGCTCAACCGGGCAGGTTGCCGCCAAATTCCATGAAAGCACCACGGTGGAAATTCTCTGGACCGTCGTGCCTTTGTTGATTCTGGTCGTCATGGCTATCCCTGCGACCAAGACCCTGATCCAAATGTACGACAACACTGAATCGGGTCTGGATATCCAGATCACCGGTTACCAGTGGAAGTGGCAGTACAAATACCTGGGTCAGGACGTCGAGTTCTTCAGCAACCTGGCCACTCCGGCCGATCAGATCCACAACAAGGAAGCCAAAGGCGAGCACTACCTGCTTGAGGTGGATCAGCCGTTGGTGGTGCCTGTGGGTGTGAAAATCCGCTTTCTGGTGACCGCCGCCGACGTCATTCACTCCTGGTGGGTGCCTGCATTCGCGGTCAAGCGCGACGCCATTCCCGGGTTCGTCAATGAGGCCTGGACCCGGATCGAAAAGCCCGGGATCTATCGCGGCCAGTGTACGGAGCTGTGTGGCAAGGATCACGGCTTCATGCCGATCGTGGTCGAGGCCAAGACGCAGGCCGATTACGACACCTGGCTGGCCGAGCGCAAGGCTGAATCCGCGAAGCTCAAGGAGCTGACCAGCAAGGAATGGACGCTTGAAGAGCTGGTTGCCCAAGGCGACAAGGTCTACCACACGGCCTGTGTGGCCTGTCACCAGGCCGAAGGTCAGGGTCTGCCACCGATGTTCCCGGCGCTCAAAGGCTCAAAAACCGTGTTGGGCCCGAAAGAAGAACACCTCGCCACCGTATTCAACGGCCGCGCGGGCACAGCGATGGCCGCGTTCGGCAAGCAGCTGTCGGAAGTCGATATCGCTGCCGTCGTCACCTACGAACGCAATGCGTGGGGCAACAACAAGGGCGACATGGTGACCCCGAAAGACGTGCTGGCGCTGAAACAGGCGGCCGCGAAATGAACGCAATGAAACAAGTACGCCGGGAAACCTGTGGGAGCGAATTCATTCGCGAGAGGGCGTTACATCTCACACATATCAATCGGCTGTACCACAGCATCGCGAATGAATTCGCTCCCACAGGGGTGTGTATCTCCACCGGATTCAGAGCTTGGCGCGAGATTTGCGCAGGAGACAGGACATGAGTGCAGTGATTGACGACCATGGCCACGAGGGCCATGCGCATGGTCCGGCCAAGGGCCTGATGCGTTGGGTGCTGACCACCAACCACAAGGACATCGGCACGCTGTACCTGTGGTTCAGCTTCTGCATGTTCCTGCTCGGCGGCTCGTTCGCCATGGTGATCCGTGCCGAACTGTTCCAGCCCGGTCTGCAGATTGTGGAGCCTGCGTTCTTCAACCAGATGACCACCATGCACGGCCTGGTGATGGTGTTCGGTGCGGTGATGCCGGCTTTCGTCGGGTTGGCCAACTGGATGATCCCGCTGATGATCGGCGCGCCGGACATGGCGTTGCCGCGCATGAACAACTTCAGTTTCTGGCTCCTGCCTGCGGCGTTCCTGCTGCTGGTCTCGACCTTGTTCACACCGGGCGGCGGACCCAACTTCGGCTGGACGTTCTACGCCCCGCTCTCCACCACGTATGCGCCGGAAAGCGTCACCTACTTCATCTTCGCCATTCACCTGATGGGGATCAGCTCGATCATGGGGGCGATCAACGTCGTCGCCACCATCCTCAATCTCCGCGCGCCCGGCATGACCCTGATGAAAATGCCGCTGTTCGTCTGGACCTGGCTGATCACGGCGTTCCTGCTGATCGCGGTGATGCCAGTGCTCGCCGGGTGCGTGACCATGATGCTGATGGACATTCACTTTCACACCAGCTTCTTCAGCGCGGCGGGTGGCGGTGACCCGGTGTTGTTCCAGCATGTGTTCTGGTTCTTCGGGCACCCCGAGGTGTACATCATGATCCTGCCGGCATTCGGCGCGGTCAGTTCGATCATTCCTGCGTTCTCGCGCAAGCCGCTGTTTGGCTACACCTCGATGGTCTACGCAACGGCGAGCATCGCGTTCCTGTCGTTTATCGTGTGGGCGCACCACATGTTCGTGGTCGGCATCCCGCTGGTGGGCGAATTGTTCTTCATGTACGCGACCATGCTGATCGCCGTGCCGACCGGCGTGAAGGTGTTCAACTGGGTCAGCACCATGTGGCAGGGCGAACTCACGTTCGAGACGCCGATGCTGTTTGCCGTGGCCTTCGTGATCCTGTTCACCATCGGCGGGTTCTCCGGGCTGATGCTGGCGATTGCGCCGGCCGACTTCCAGTACCAGGACACCTACTTCGTCGTCGCGCATTTCCATTACGTGCTGGTGCCGGGTGCGATCTTCGGCATCTTCGCGTCGGCCTATTACTGGCTGCCGAAATGGACCGGCCACATGTACGACGAAACCCTCGGCAAGCTGCATTTCTGGCTGTCCTTCATCGGCATGAACATGGCGTTCTTCCCGATGCACTTTGTGGGATTGGCCGGGATGCCGCGTCGGGTTCCGGACTACAACCTGCAGTTCGCCGACTTCAACATGGTCTCTTCGATTGGCGCGTTCACCTTCGGCGCTACGCAGATCTTCTTCCTGTTCATCGTGATCAAGACCATCCGTGGCGGCCCGCCAGCCCCGGCCAAACCCTGGGACGGTGCCGAAGGGCTGGAGTGGACGGTGCCTTCGCCTGCGCCGTATCACACCTTCGTGACCCCGCCGGAAGTGAAGTGAGAGAGCGAAGAGAGATGAGCGATACACCGCGTCCGAACAAGCCACTCGTTACCCGCCTGCTCATTCTGGTGGTGGCGATGTTCGCGTTTGGTTTCGCGCTGGTGCCCTTGTACGACGTGATGTGCAAAGCGCTGGGCATCAACGGCAAGACCGGGGATCAGTACACACAGACTCAACAGGTCGATGACAGCCGTCAGGTGCGGGTGCAGTTTCTGGCCACCAACAATGCCGACATGACGTGGGGTTTCTTTCCCAAGGCCGAGGAGCTGACGGTGCACCCTGGGGCCGTCAGCGAAATGCTCTTCGTGGCGCAGAACCCGACCGACAAGCCGATGACGGCGCAGGCAATCCCGAGCATCTCGCCCAGCACCGCCGCCGTGTATTTCCACAAGACCGAATGCTTCTGCTTCACCCAGCAAATGCTGCAACCGGGCGAGCGCATCGAAATGCCGGTGCGCTTCATCGTTGACCGCGACCTGCCCAAGGATGTGAAACACCTGACGCTTGCTTACACGCTGTTCGATATCACCGCTCGCATGCCGCCGGTTATCCGCCCCGTTGCGGCATCAGGCGGTTAGGCCGATAAGGCCGAGGAGATTCAGAAGATGGCAACGCATGAGCATTATTACGTCCCGGCGCAGAGCAAATGGCCGATCATCGCCACGGTTGGCATGTTCATCACCATGTACGGGCTGGGCACCTGGTTCATCGACATGAAGGCGGGCCGTGAATCCCACGGCCCGATTTTCTTCGCGATTGGCGGCCTGATCGTGGCCTACATCATGTTTGGCTGGTTCGGCACGGTGATCAAGGAAAGCCGAGCGGGGCTGTACAGCCCTCAGATGGACAGGTCATTCCGCTGGGGCATGAGCTGGTTCATCTTTTCGGAAGTGATGTTTTTCGTGGCGTTCTTCGGCGCCTTGTTTTACGTGCGCAACATTACCGGGCCTGCGTTAGGTGGCGAAGGTCCGAAGGGCATTGCGCACATGCTGTGGCCGAACTTTCAGTACGTCTGGCCGCTGTTGCACACGCCCGATCCGACACTGTTTCCGCCACCCAAGGAGATCATCGACCCTTGGCATTTGCCGCTGATCAACACGGTGTTGCTGGTCAGCTCGAGCGTCACGGTGACCATCGCTCACCACGCGTTGAAGAAAGGGCATCGGGGGGCGCTGAAACTCTGGCTGGCACTGACCGTCTTGCTGGGCATCGCGTTTTTGATGCTGCAAGCCATGGAGTATCACGAGGCGTACACCGAGCTGGGCCTGACCTTGGGATCGGGCATCTATGGCGCGACCTTCTTCATGCTCACGGGTTTTCACGGCGCCCACGTGACCATCGGCACGATCATTTTGTTTGTGATGTTGATGCGGATCCTGCGCGGCCATTTCGATGCCGAGCATCAGTTCGGTTTCGAGGCCGCGAGCTGGTATTGGCACTTTGTGGACGTGGTGTGGGTGGGATTGTTCGTTTTTGTGTATGTCTTGTGATCGCCGGAAAGTTGGCCTCCCGGAAGCCTGTAGGAGCGTGGCTTGTCCCGCGATCTGCCGCGAAGCGGTAGCGAATCCGGTAAACGCGGTCAGCCTGTGATACCGAGTATGCAGGTTTACGACGGGTTCGTCGGACGCGACCCCGGCGCGATCGCGGGACAAGCCACGCTCCTACAGAGAACGGTGTTGGGTTACCAAGGTGTGTGATAAACCAGCTGCCCGCTGAAATACCCATAGGCAATCAACGCCAGGGTAATGGCGGCACAGGTCACGCGCACGGTCAGGGCTTTGACCAGGCGGGTGGATGACGCCTCGTCCTTGACCAGAAAGAACAGGCCGCTGAACAGACTGATCACCGTGGCGATGAGCATAAAAACAATGGCCGCTTTGAGCATCGGGTCACTCCGGGAGCAAACGCTATGCAAAGGAGTATAGGTGGGGCGCGTCAGCAGGCGCGGGAAGCGTAATGAAGCGCTTTCAGCCCGGCATTGCCCCAACGCTGGTGGTGCTCCTGTTGCTGCCTGTACTGATTTACCTGGGCTTCTGGCAGCTGGGACGCGGTGAAGAAAAACGCCTCATGCTCGCCAACTACGCCGAGCGTCGCGCAGCGCCGCCGATGTCGGCCCAATTATTGCCCTCCACTGCCGATCCCGCCTACCGACGTGTGCAACTGCGCGGCAGCTTCGACGCCGAACACAGCCTGCTGCTGGACAACAGCACCCGCGAGGGCAAGGCCGGTGTTGAGCTGATACAGCCTTTCCATGATCAATCGAGCGGTGTGTGGCTGATGGTCAATCGCGGCTGGCTGCCCTGGCCGGACCGTCGCACGGCTCCTGTTTTCGAGACGCCGACGCAATCGCTGAATCTGGACGCGTGGGTCTACGTATCGCCCGGCGCGACCTTCCAGCTGCATCCCGATGCGCAGAACGGCAGTTGGCCGAAATTGGTCACGGCGATCGATCCCGCCAAGGTCTGGCCTGAACTGAATCGCGAAGGCTTCGCCCATGAACTGCGTCTGGAGGCAGGGCCGGCGGCGTATCGCGCCGACTGGCCGGTCGTTGCGATGGGGCCTGAAAAGCACCTGGGTTACGCCGTGCAATGGTTCGCCATGGCCACCGCGCTGGTTGGGCTTTATCTGTATCTGGGTTTCAACACGACCCGAAAGGCCAAGCGCACAGACACGCACAACAAGAAGAAGGAGAAACCGCATGGGAACCGCGATGAATCCAGCCAGCATGTCTGAAGCCCGTCCGCCGAGAAGCCGGCGTCGCGGTCGTCTTCAGCTGATCCTGGTGTTGCTGGTGGCGCTAGGGCCGATGGTCCTTGCCACCACGATGTACAAATTCAAGTTCTGGGTACCCGACAGCCGCAGCTTTCATGGCGAGTTGATCGGCAATGGCGAAAGCCGCAGCGAACTGGGTGTGCAGTCCGACGAGAAGCGCTGGCAACTGCTGGTCACGGCGCCCGATCGGTGCGACGCCGACTGCCAGCAACTGGTGTACCTGGCGCGGCAAATCCAGATCGGCCTGGGCCGGGATGCTTCTCGAGCCAGCCATGCGCTGACCACCGCCCAGCCGCTGAACCCTGAATACGACGCCAGGCTCACCCGCGAATACCCGCAGTTGCAGCGCTATCCGCTGGACCTCAAGCGCTACCACCGAATGGCGCCGGGTGTGGAGCTGCCCCAACTGTGGATCGTAGATCCGCACGGCAACCTGGTGTTGCGCTATGGCGCGGAGGTCAACGGCAAGGACCTGCTCAACGACCTGCGCCAACTGCTGAAACTGTCGAACATCGGCTAAGGGGGTCATGATGACCAGACCCGGATTTCGTCTCGCACTGTGTGCAACCTTATTGGCGCTGGTGGTTGTGCTCCTCGGCGCCAACACGCGACTGACCCATGCCGGCCTCGGCTGTCCCGACTGGCCGGGCTGCTATGGCTTTATCAGCGTGCCCAAGACCGAGGCGCAACTGGCCCATGCCGAACTGCGCTTCCCGGATGCGCCCGTGGAGGAACACAAAGGCCGCAACGAGATGGTGCATCGTTATTTCGCTGGCGGCCTGGCATTGATGATCATGATGCTGGGTGTTCAGGCCTGGCACCGTCGGCACCTCTCCGATCAACCGGTCGGCCTGCCGCTGTTGCTGCTGGGGGTGGTCTTCGCCCAAGCGGCTTTCGGCATGTGGACGGTGACGCTCAAGTTGTGGCCTCAGGTGGTGACCGCCCATTTGCTGGGCGGTATCACGACGTTAAGTCTTTTGTTCTTGCTGACGGCCCGGCTGAGTGGTGTGTTCACGCCTATGCCACAGGTGAGTCCGCGCTTGCGGCGTCTGGCGGCGGTCGGTCTGGTGCTGGTGGTGGTGCAGATTGCGCTGGGCGGTTGGGTCAGTTCCAACTATGCGGCGATGGCCTGCACCGACCTGCCCACGTGTCAGGGGCAATGGTGGCCCGACGCTGATTTTGCCAACGGCTTTCATCTGACCCAGCACATCGGCCCCAATTACTTGGGTGGCAAGCTCGACAGCACGGCGCGGACCGCGATTCACCTGACCCATCGCATCGGCGCACTGCTGGTGACGTTTTCTTTGCTGATGCTGGCCTGGCAGCTGCGGCGTGCCGGGCTCAAGGGTTTGGCAGGGTTGTTGACGGTGGCGCTGGGTCTGCAGATTGCGTTGGGTGTGAGCAACGTGCTGTTCCATCTTCCGCTGGCCGTAGCCGTCGCGCACAACGCAGGCGGTGCGGTGCTGATGCTGACCATGACCCTCATCAATTACCGAGTCAGGCCGGCATTCGCCGTTTCACGCAGGCACGCACCGAGCTTCTGGCAACACGCGCATGTGCTGCTGCATCTGGGGCCGCATCGTTGAACGACGGACTGTCGACGCTCTCTTGTAGGAGCGTGGCTTGTCCCGCGATCTGTCGCGAAGCGGCAGTAAATACGGTAAATGCGGTGAGTCTGTCACACCGGGTGAGCAGGGTTGACGACGGGGCTCGTCGGACGGGACCCCGGCGCGGTCGTGGGACAAGCCACGCTCCTACATCGTTCGCGTAGTTTCGACAGGAGGAAACACATGACAACCGCAACCGGCGAGCAGCATCGCCAGGCGCTGTGGCGGGACTATCTGGAGCTGACCAAGCCCAAGGTCCTGGTGCTGATGCTGATCACGTCGCTGGTGGGCATGTTCCTCGCCACCCGTGCCGGCGTGCCGTGGGCGGTGCTGCTGTTGGGCAATCTGGGGATCATGCTGTGTGCCGGCGGCGCGGCGGTGGTCAATCATGTGGTCGACCGACGCATTGATGCCTTGATGGCCCGCACGCACAGACGGCCCATCGCCGAAGGGCGTGTTTCACCTGCTGCCGCCCTCACCTTCGCCGCTCTGTTGGCGATCGTCGGTCAGGCGTTGCTGCTGACGTTCACCAACCCGCTGGCCGCCTGGCTGACCCTTGCCTCGCTGCTCGGCTACGCCGTGATCTACACCGGCTTTTTAAAGCGTGCGACACCGCAGAACATCGTTATCGGCGGGCTGGCGGGTGCTGCGCCGCCGCTGCTCGGCTGGGTCGCCGTCACCGGGCACATCAGCGCCGAGCCCTTGCTTCTGGTGCTGATCATCTTCGCCTGGACGCCGCCGCATTTTTGGGCGTTGGCCATCCATCGAAAAGAGGAATACGCCAAGGCCGACATCCCGATGCTGCCGGTCACGCACGGCGAGCGTTATACCAAGCTGCACATCGTGCTCTACACCTGCGTGTTGCTGGCCGTGAGCCTGATGCCGTTCGTGATCAAGATGAGTGGCATGCTTTACCTGATCTGCGCTGGCCTACTGGGGATTCGCTTTCTGCATTGGGCTCTGGTGTTGTACCGTGGCAGCCGGCCGCACGCCGCGATCCACACCTTCAAGTACTCGATCTGGTACTTGCTGCTGCTGTTCATCGCGCTGCTCGTAGATCACTACCTAGTGTTGAATTTATGACCCGAACGCAAAAGACCGTCTTTATTCTCGTGGCCATCGTAGCGGTGGTGTTGGGCCTTACCGTTAACCGTGTGCTGTCGGGCAAGGGTCAGGGCGACCAGACTGCGCTGATCGACGCGGGTGTGATTCTGTTGCCGCAAAGCCGCAATGTGCCAGATCTGAAAATGGTCGACCAGGACGGCCAGCCGGTGTCGCTGGGCTCGTTGAAGGACAAATGGACGCTGCTGTTCTTTGGCTACACCTTCTGCCCGGACATCTGCCCGACCACCCTCGCCCAGCTGCGTCAGATCAAGAGTGAGCTGCCGAAAGAAACCGTCGACAAACTGCGTATCGTGCTGGTCAGCGTCGATCCCAACCGCGATACCCCGCAGCAGCTCAAAACGTATCTGGGTTACTTCGACAAACAGTTCGTGGGCCTGACCGCGCCGGTGGACAGCATCCAGAAACTGGCCAATGCGGTGAGCATTCCGTTTATTCCAGCCGACACCAGCAAGCCCAATTACACGGTCGACCACAGCGGCAACCTCGCCCTCCTCGGTCCGGACGGCACCCAACGCGGTTTCATCCGCGCGCCGTTGAACAACCAGAAGCTGATCGCGCAGTTGCCGGGGTTGGTTGAAAGGAAGTAATGGGGGATTGTTCGCTACACATGGTGTGGCAGATGCCAGACCTGTTTTGATCGTTCCCACGCTCCGCGTGGGCATGCATCTCGTGACGCTCCGCGTCACAGTGGACGCAGAGCGGCCTGATCGGCATTCCCACGCGGAGCGTGGGAATGATCAGTCAAAGCGGTGTCGCGAGGTTCTGATCAGAACGCCGGAACCACTGCCCCTTTGTACTTCTCAAGGATGAACGCTTTGGTTTCCGGGCTGTGCAGCGCGGCAACCAGTTTCTGGATGGCCGGCGAATCCTTGTTGTCTTCGCGGGTGACCAGTATGTTCGCGTACGGCGACTCCTGGCCTTCGATGACCAGCGCGTCCTTGGTCGGATCAAGCTTGGCGGTCAGCGCGTAGTTGGTGTTGATCAGCGCCAGGTCCACCTGAGTCAGCACGCGTGGCAGCGTGGCCGCTTCAAGCTCGCGGAATTTCAACGCTTTCGGGTTCTGCTGCACATCGCTTGGCTTGGCAGTGATGCTGTTCGGGTCTTTCAGGGTGATCAGGCCGGCCTTGACCAGCAGCAGGAGCGCGCGGCCTTCGTTGGTGGCGTCGTTCGGCAGCGCGACGGTCGCACCATCAGGCAGGTCGGCGAGGTTCTTGATCTTGTCCGAGTAGGCACCGAAAGGCTCGACATGAACCTTGGCCACGCTCACCAGATGTGTGCCTTTGCCCTTGTTGAACTCATCCAGGTACGGCTGGTGCTGGAAGAAGTTAGCGTCCATGCGCTTCTGATCGACCTGCACGTTTGGCTGAATGTAGTCGTTGAAGACCTTTACGTTCAGCGTCACGCCTTCTTTGGCCAGCGTCGGTTTGACGAATTCGAGAATCTCGGCGTGCGGCACCGCGGTGGCGGCAACGGTCAGGGTTTCATCGGCGTGGGCGGAAAAGGCAGCCACGGCAGCGAATACGGCCAACAGTTTTTTCATGGGTTCTACTCCTTGAAATGCGCGCGGTGTGGCGCGCACTTGCCGGTCTATGACCGGCGAATTCAATTAACGGTGCGAAAAATGCGCGACCAGTCTGTCGCCCACGGTTTGCAGGATCTGCACCAGCACCAGCAGCAATACGACCGTCACGAACATCACATCGTTCTGGAAGCGCTGGTAGCCGTAGCGAATCGCCAGGTCACCCAGACCGCCGGCACCCACGGCGCCCGCCATCGCGGTGAAGGACACCAGCGCAATCGCCGTCACCGTGATCGCCGCGAGAATGCCCGGACGGGCTTCAGGCAGCAGCGCCTTGACGATGATCTGGCGCGTTGTGGCGCCCATCGCCTGAATCGCTTCGATGATGCCTCGATCCACTTCCCGCAATGCCGTTTCGACCAGGCGTGCGAAGAATGGCGTGGCGCCTGCGATCAGCGGCGGCAGCGTGCCGAGAATCCCCAGCGAGGTGCCGGTGATGATTTCGGTCAGCGGCATCATCACGATCAACAGGATGATGAACGGCAAAGCCCGCAGCATGTTCACGATCAGGCCGACGGTGGCATAGACCGGTTTGTTCTCGAGCAACTGACGCGGCGAGGTGAGGAACATCAGTACGCCGAGCGGAAGGCCCAGCAGCACGGTGAAGGCCAGTGACACGCCAAGCATGATCAGGGTATCGCCGGTGGCAACCCAGATTTCGTACCAGTCGACGTTGGAAAACAGATTGATCAGGGTGTCCATCAGCGCAGGATCTCCATGTGGACGTCAGCCGCGGTGAAGCGGGCGAACGCAGCGTCCATGTCGCCGCCCGTGATGGCCAGCGTCAGTTGCCCGTAGGGAGTGTCCTTGATGCGGTCGATTCGGCCGGCCAGGATGCTGTAGTCCACGCCGGTTTCCCGCGCGACCGTCCCCAGCAGCGGCGCATAGGTCGCTTCGCCCTGGAAGGTCAGGCGCACGATACGGCCCTGAACATGAGCGAAGTCGGTGTTCTGCTCGTTCTCGTCGACCTGTTCGTCTTCCTGGACGAAGCGTCGGGTCGTCGGATGCTTGGGGTGCAGAAACACGTCGGCCACGGGGCCTTGCTCGACGATCACCCCGGCGTCCATCACCGCCACCTGATCACAGACGCGACGGATCACGTCCATCTCGTGAGTGATCAGCACGATGGTGAGCTTCAACTCCCGGTTGATCTCGGCCAGCAATTGCAGGACCGACGCCGTGGTTTGTGGGTCGAGGGCGCTGGTGGCCTCGTCGCACAGCAGGATCTTCGGCTTGGTCGCCAGCGCGCGAGCGATGCCGACGCGCTGTTTCTGGCCGCCGGACAATTGCGCGGGGTACTTTTTGGCGTGGTCGGACAGCCCGACGCGGGCCAGCAGTTCGGCCACTCGCTGATCGATCTGGGCGCGGGACATGTCCCCGGCCAGGGTCAGCGGCATGGCGACGTTATCGGCGACAGTCTTGGACGACAGCAGGTTGAAGTGCTGGAAAATCATCCCGACCTGTCGGCGAAAGCCACGCAGGCCATCGGCATCCAGGGCGGTGACATCGACGTCATCGACCAGAATCTTGCCGCCGCTTGGCGCTTCCAGGCGGTTGATCAGGCGCAACAGGGTGCTTTTACCCGCACCGGAATGGCCGATCAGGCCAAACACCTGGCCGTCTTCGACCCGCAAGCTGGTCGGGTGCAGCGCGGGGATTTCCCTGTCGGCGACCCGATAGGTTTTATGGACGTTTTGAAACTCGATCACTTAGCGAACCTTGTGGGGGCGCGGTAGAAAAAACAGGGTGTGAGGAAAGCTCGAACACACTGCTGGGCGATGCCATTTCGGCCGTTTATCGCCTCGGCTGGATAAACCGGGCGCGCATTTTAGCCTGTCGGGCCAAGGTTGGGCCCAGAATTCTTAGCATTTATTTAGCGGATCACCTGCCGAATGGTCATAACGCCATTTTCGGTTGGCCTGCCCTTGGCTGAAGCAACGTTAGACCAAAGGTCAGAAAAAACACGGAACGGCCATTTTTTCCCTCAGTCACTTAATAAGCGTCGCGATTTCCCGTGTCTTCTGTCCGGGAAATCCTTGCTTAACGAGCTTATTTCGCCTTTCGCCTATGGAAGAACGAGAAAGAGCCGCCTGAACCGAGGAGTTTTAGACTGATGGCTACGAAGAAACCAGCACCTGTAAGTCCGACATCCAAGAGTGACCTGGCCGGCACCGATACGTTGGATCGAGGCAACACGAACGAGAAGCTCGAGAGTCTTGAGCAGTTCCGTTCAGACGCGACCGGTCAGGCCCTGCGCACCAACCAAGGCGTGAAAGTCTCCGACAACCAGAACACGTTAAAGGTCGGCAACCGCGGCCCGTCGCTGCTCGAAGACTTCATCATGCGCGAGAAAATCACGCATTTTGACCATGAGCGCATTCCGGAGCGCATCGTTCACGCACGTGGCACCGCCGCCCATGGTTACTTTCAGAGCTACGAGAACCATTCAGCGCTGAGCAAAGCCGAATTCCTGCGTGATCCGGGGAAGAAAACCCCGGTATTCGTGCGCTTCTCCACAGTGCAGGGCCCACGCGGTTCCGGCGACACGGTGCGTGACGTGCGCGGATTTGCGGTCAAATTTTACACAGGCGAAGGCAATTACGACCTGGTCGGCAATAACATGCCCGTGTTCTTCATTCAGGACGCGATCAAGTTTCCAGACTTCGTGCACGCCGTGAAACCCGAGCCGCATAACGAGATCCCCACCGGCGGCTCGGCCCACGACACCTTCTGGGATTTCGTCTCGCTGGTCCCTGAATCCGCGCATATGGTGCTTTGGACGATGTCGGACCGGGCGATTCCGAAAAACCTGCGCAGCATGCAGGGCTTCGGCATTCACACCTTCCGCATGATCAACACCGAGGGTAAATCCTCGTTTGTGAAATTCCATTGGAAACCCAAGTACGGCACCTGCTCGCTGCTCTGGGACGAAGCTCAGAAGCTTGCGGGTAAGGACACGGACTTCCACCGTCGTGACCTGTGGGAGTCCATCGAGTCAGGTGACTATCCAGAGTGGGAACTGGGCGTGCAGATCGTCGCTGAAGAAGACGAGCACAAGTTCGACTTCGACCTGCTCGACCCGACCAAGATCATTCCCGAGGAAATGGTGCCAGTGACGCCGTTGGGCAAAATGGTGCTCAACCGCAACCCGGACAACTATTTTGCCGAAACCGAGCAGGTCGCTTTCTGCCCCGGCCACGTGGTTCCAGGCATCGACTTCTCCAACGACCCGCTGCTGCAGGGCCGGCTGTTTTCCTACACCGATACGCAGATCAGCCGCCTTGGTGGCCCGAACTTCCACGAGATCCCGATCAACCGCCCGGTATCGCCAAACCACAGCGGTCAGCGCGACGCTCAGCATCGCATGACCATCGACAAGGGCCGTGCGTCCTACGAGCCAAACTCCATTGACGGTGGCTGGCCGAAAGAAACACCGGCCGGTCCGCAAGATGGCGGCTTCGAGACGTATCAGGAGCGCGTTGAAGCGCACAAGGTGCGTGAGCGCAGTCCGTCGTTTGGCGATCACTTCTCCCAAGCCACCCTGTTCTTCAATAGCATGAGCGAGCACGAGAAAGAGCACATCATCGCGGCGTACAGCTTCGAGCTTGGCAAAGTCGAGCGCGAGCACATTCGCGCCCGTCAGGTGAATGAGATTCTGGCGAACATCGACATGACCCTCGCCAAGCGGGTCGCCGAGAACCTCGGGTTGCCTGCACCAAAAGGTCCGACCGTCAAACCTCAGAAGACTGGCAAACCGACGGTGGATCAGTCGCCATTGCTGAGTCAGGCCAACCTGCTGCCGGGCGATATTGCCTCACGCAAAGTGGCGATTCTGGTTGCTGACGGCGTGGACGAGAAAGCCGTTGCCGCCATGAAGGCGGCGCTGGAAGCCGAGTCGGCTCATGCCAAGGTGCTTGGGCCAACCTCGGCGCCGGTGAAGACAGCGGGCGGCGGTACATTGGCCGTCGATGCCTCGGCGGAAGGCCTGCCGTCCATCGCGTTCGATGCGGTGTTCATCCCAGGTGGCGCGGCTTCCGTGAAAGCCTTGAGCGGTAACGGCGTGGCGCTGCATTACGTGTTGGAAGCTTACAAGCACCTCAAGGCGATCGCTTATGCCGCAGATGCCAAACAGCTGATCGACACGCTGCACCTGGACCCGGATGCGGGATTGTTGGCGGTCTCGGACAGCAAATCGTTCGACGCCTTCTTCGATGCCATGAAGCAGCATCGTGTTTGGGCGCGGGAGCCGAAGGCCAAGGCGATTCCGGCCTAAGGTCAATCGCGGTGGGCTCATTCACCGCGAAACTGTAGGAGCCGGCTTGCTGGCGAACGCGACCGGTCTGTGACTCATCAGGTGACGGACCCGCCGCTTTTGCCAGCAAGCCGGCTCCTACAAAGCGTTTACGCATCCAAATAAAAAGGCGTTGCCCGTAAGGGCAACGCCTTTCTTTGATCAGAATCTGATCAGAGCTTTGCGGGTTTCAGGATGATCTGCGCAGGCTCGGTTCTTTCGATCTCACGCTGCATCTGCAACTCGAAGTCCGGGTTGATCTTCGTCACGCGCTTGGTCAGCAACGTTGCCAGCCAAGGGTAGTCATCCGTGCGGGGCACCTGAACGGTCACTTCGCAATTGAACGCAGCGATATCGGCGGCGATGTCGTTCAGTTGGCGACGCAATTGCCTTGAATCGGCAATGTTCAACTTGATCGTCGTGCTTTCCACGGTCGGGTCGATGACCTTGGCAGTGCGCTTGGCCTCAGCCGCGCGCAAATCGGCTTCAGCCTTGTCGAGTTCGGCCTTGCGAGCATTGGCGATCGCGCCATTCACGCCGCTGGTTAACGCAGGCGCTTTGGGCATGAGTGCGCGCGCACGGCTCAGGGCGGTGGCGGCGGCGTTGACGTCTCCTTTCTGAAGCACAATCTGACTGCGGCTCAAATACGCCTCAGCCAGTTGACGTTGGTACTGCTCCAGGCGTGGGTCATCAGGGTTCTTGCTCTGCAGAGCGGCCAATTGATCTTCAGCGGTGGCCAATTCGCTGCTGGCAATATTCTGATCCAGCTGCTGATACGCATCGGGCGCCGCGACAGGCGCGGGCTCTTCGACGGGCTTGCTTTGGCAGGCGACCAACAAGATGGAAAATGCAGCAAGCAGCAGATAACGGGATGCGAACGGCTTCATTCCTGCGATTCTCTATTTGCGCAAAAAACGAGCAAGTCTACACATAAGTGCCTTGCACCGAAAATAACTGATCACCATCGGCGGCGCTGTACCGAATCATTGCATATTGCCGCCATTCAATTATTGCGGAGTATGACTGTTCTTCCAGTCCAAGGTTCTACCGCTTGGGTAAAAGGAAGCTCAGCAAAAACAACGCGGCAGCGCAGACCACGATGGACGGGCCTGCCGGGGTGTCCTTGAACCAGGACAGCGCGAGCCCGCCACAGACTGCAAGCACACCAATGATGCTCGCGCCCAACGCCATTTGCTCGGGCGAGCGGGCGTGACGTTGTGCCGCAGCCGCCGGAATGATCAGCAAGGATGTGATCAGCAGTACGCCAACGATTTTCATCGCCACCGCGATGACCACGGCGATCAGCAACATCAGTGTCATGCGCAGGGCCGCGACCGGCAGGCCTTCGACTGTCGCCAGTTCTTCGTGGACCGTGATGGCCAGCAGCGGCCGCCACAGCGCACAGATCAGCACCAGCACCGCCGCGCTGCCGCCCAGAATCCACGAAAGATCAGTCGGGCTGATCGCCAGCAGGTCGCCGAACAGATAGCCCATCAGGTCGATGCGCACTTCGCGCATGAAGCTCAGTACGACGAGCCCTAGTGAAAGCGTGCTGGGCGCGAGAATCCCCAGCAGCGTATCCGAGGCGAGTGGCTGACGTTGTTGAAGGGTCACCAGCAGAATCGCGAGCAGTAGGCAGCCCACCGTCACCGCGATGGTCGGGCTGATGTCCAGCAAAAAGCCCAGCGCCACGCCCAGCAAGGCGGCGTGGGACAAGGTGTCGCCGAAATACGCCATACGACGCCAGACCACGAACGAGCCTAACGGGCCTGCGACGATCGCCAGAGCAAGTCCTGCGAGCAAGGCATAGAGTAGAAAATCAGCCATGCTTGCAGCTGTCTCCGTGGTCATGGTTGTGAGGGGGCGTGTGTGCTGGCGCAGGATCATGACGGTGATCGTGCGCAACCGCGGGTTGGCACACTTCACCGTGCAGGTCGTGCGCATGGTCGTGGTGGTGGTGATAGATCGCCAGGCTCGGCGCGTGCTGACCGAACAGCTCGACGAACGCCGGGTCGTTGCTCACGTGTTCCGGGTGGCCGGAGCAGCAGACGTGACGGTTCAGGCAAACCACCTGGTCGGTGGTGCTCATCACCAGATGCAAATCGTGGGACACCATCAGCACACCGCACTGATGACGGTTACGCAATTGGGTGATCAGCGCATACAGTTCGGCCTGGCCTGCAACGTCGACGCCCTGCACGGGCTCATCGAGCACCAGCAACTCAGGCTGTCGCAGCAGTGCACGGGCCAGCAGAACCCGTTGCATTTCCCCGCCTGAAATACCCTGCAACGGACTGTCGATGACTTTTTCGGCGCCGACTTCGGTCAAGGCCGCGAGCGCGGTGTCCCGGTCGACACCCGGCACCAGGCGCAGGAATCGCAGGACGGACAACGGCAGCGTGGCGTCTATATGGAGCTTTTGCGGCATGTAGCCGATGCGCAGTCTGGGTTTGCGCCAGACATCGCCTGAATCAGGCTTGAGCAATCCGAGCACGGCGCGCACCAGCGTCGTCTTGCCCGCGCCGTTAGGGCCGATCAGGGTGACGATCTCGCCGGGACTGACGCTCAGCTGGATGTTCTCCAGCACGCTCTGGCCGGCACGAGTGACGCTGACGTCCTTCAGGCGGATCAGTGCGTCGCTCATCAGGCGGCCTTGCAGCCAGCACACACACCGACCACTTCAACGGTCTGGCCTTCCACGTCAAAGCCGACTTCATTGGCCGCGTTGACGATGGCTGCACTGATAGCCCCGTGCTGCAGCTCGATGGCTGCATGGCATTCGCGGCAAATCAGGAACTGGCCTTGATGCGCGTGGGTCGGGTGGTTGCAGCCCGCGAACGCGTTCAGCGAGGCAATGCGGTGCACCAAGCCGTTTTCCAGCAGGAAATCCAGCGCACGGTACACGGTGGGCGGCGCGGCACGACGACCGTCTTCTTCGCTCAAGACCGCGAGGATGTCGTAAGCCCCCAGTGGCTTATGGCTTTGCCAGACCAGTTCCAGCACACGACGACGCAGAGCGGTCAGCCGCAGGCCTTTACCGGCACACAAGGTATCGGCTTCAGTAAGGGCGCTGTGTACGCAATGAGAGTGATCGTGGGGGCGACTGGCCAGTGGTGTTTTAGACATGGGCGGCGACGGCTTTTGAGAGAGACGTTATTATGTTACCCGTTCCTGCCCCCATGAGTGGTCACCGTGTCCCGACTTTTTTTACTTTTTGTCGTATTCATCACCGGATTTCTTTCCATTGCTCCCGCCCAGGCCGAGGTTCGCGTGCTGACCAGCATCAAGCCGCTACAGCTGATTGCTGCGGCGGTGCAGGACGGAATCGCGGTGCCGGAAGTCCTGCTGCCGCCGGGCGCATCGCCGCATAACTACGCGCTGCGTCCGTCCGACGTACGGCGCGTCCAGGACGTCGACCTTCTGTACTGGATCGGCCCTGACATGGAAACGTTCCTGCCTCGCGTGCTGGCGGGACGAACCAAGGCGTCTGTGCCGGTGCAGTCGTTGCCGGGCATGCATTTGCGCCACTTCACCGCGAGCAGTGATCACCATGACGACGACGGTGATGCTGACGAACATGATCACGACCATCGTCCGGGCAGCGTTGACGCACATCTGTGGCTGTCCTCGGTCAACGCGCGGGTGATCGCGGCGAAAATGGCTGCCGATCTGAGTCAGGCCGACCCGGCCAACGCGGCGCGCTACGAGAGTAACGTCAAGGCATTCGATGCACGCATGGATGCAGTGGACGCGAAGATCAAACAGCGCGTGGCGGGCATCACCGACAAGCCGTATTTCGTGTTTCACGAAGCCTTCGATTATTTCGAAGAGGCTTACGGGCTCAAGCACGCGGGTGTGTTTGCGGTCAGCAGCGAAGTGCAGCCGGGTGCGCAGCACGTCGCCGCCATGCGCACGCGCCTGGCAACCTTCGGCAAGACCTGCGTGTTCAGCGAGCCGCCGCTGCGCCCGCGCCTGGCTGAAACCCTGAGTGCGGGGTTGCCGGTGAAACTGGCTGAGCTGGATGGGCTTGGCGGATACACGCCTGCCACGGCCCAGGGGTATGAGCAGTTGTTGAGCAAGCTGGCTGATGATCTGGCGGGGTGCCTGGAGAGTTTGTAGCGTCTGGGAAAATGTTATCGCGGGCAAGCGCGCTCCTACAATTGAAGCGCGCTCTTCTGTAGGAGCGCGCTTGGTCTGGGCGGCGTTCCGACGAATGCGGTGGGTCAGCAACTTCAACGGTGACTGGCACACCGCATCGCTGCCCTCGTAACCTCGGACGTCTCCTACAGGGATCGGGTTGATGCACGGACACCTGTTCGGCCCCAGCCCTGTGGGAGTGAGCTTGCTCGCGAATGCATTTACAACGCGAACGGCAATGGAATATGCGTTTCCTGGCGCTGTTCCAGGCGTTTGCGGAATTCCGACGGATCGTGGATCAACACGTCCTGTCCGGCAAAGCTTTCCGCTGCAATCAGGCGCGACAACCAGAACCGTACGCAACCGACGCGCAACATCGTTGACCACAGCTCAGCTTCCGCCGCCGTAAACGGACGCAATGCCGCGTAGGCGCCCAGCAAGGCGCGAGCACGCGGCGCATCGATCTTGCCGTCCTCGAACGAGCACCAGTCATTCACGGCGATCGCGACGTCATACAGCATCGGTGCGGAGCAGGCGTTGTAAAAGTCGATTACGCCCGTCAGGTGAGTCCCTTCAAACAGCGTGTTGTCGCGGAACAGATCGGCGTGCACGTTGGCGCGCGGCAGGGCCATGATCTTGTCTTTCTGACGCTCGATTTCTTCGACGGAGCGCTTCAGCAGAGCGCCTTCCGTTTCGCCGAGGTGCGAAATGAAGTTAGTGCCTTCCTTCAGCATCCAGTCCAGACCGCGATCGGTCTTGCGCTCGATGGGCTTTTCACGGGTCGCCAGGTGCATGTGCGCCATCAGCTCGCCGATCTGCGCGCAGTGCTGAGTGTTCGGTTCGGTCGGGTGTTTGCCCGACAGGCGCGGTTGCAGCAGCGCGGGCTTGCCTTTGAGCTCGCGCAACGCCTGCCCGTCGGTGGTACGCAGGGCGTAGGGGACCGGCAGGTTCGCGTCGTGCAGCACGTCCAGCAGTTCGATGAAGAATGGCATTTCCTGCACGGGGCCGCGCTCGACCAGCGTCAGGACGAACTCGCCCTTTTCCATGCTGATGAAGAAGTTGGTGTTTTCACTTCCGGCTGCGATGCCTTGGAAATCACGCAGGTGGCCGAGCCCGTACGGGGCGAGAAAAGCTTCCAGCTCGGGCCGAGCCAGGGGAGTAAAAACGGACATATGAACACTGCCAGCAAAAGGTGAATGTAAGGCGTTACCAGCTGAATAGTACCCACTGGGGGATCAGCATGTCCGGTTGATCCGAACGAATGAATTGACCGCTGGTGCCATCGGCGCGCACCAGATAGTACGGTTTGCCGTATTTCGGCGTGATTTTTACCGCATAAACGAAGCCGTTTGCCTTGTATTCCTGCACGAAATTGTCACCTTCCTTGCGGATCGTGACGTCAGGTTCAGCCGACGGGGCTTCGTCTTCGGCTGCCGCCGCGATCAGCGGGGCAACCAACAGAGCGAGCAGTAACAAGCGATTTTGTGTACGCATGATAACCTTGCTCCTTTGTCGTCAACGGTCCTCGCATTCTAGCGCCGACCCCGCCGAAAAGGTTGATCCTGCACATGAGTCTCGCGCCCCTCGTCCTGGTGGACGGTTCTTCTTATCTGTACCGCGCCTTCCACGCGCTGCCGCCACTCACCACGTCCAAGGGCCTGCCTACCGGTGCGGTCAAGGGCGTGTTGAACATGCTCAAGAGCCTGCGCAAACAGTATCCGGAAAGTCCCTTCGCCGTGGTGTTCGACGCCAAAGGCGGGACCTTCCGCGATGAAATGTTTGCCGAGTACAAGGCCAATCGTCCGAGCATGCCTGACGACATGCGCGTGCAGATCGACTTTTTGCATAACTGCGTCAAAGGCCTGGGTTATCCGTTGCTGTGTGTCGAAGGCGTGGAAGCCGACGACGTGATCGGCACCCTGGCGCGCAGCAGTGCTGCCGCCGATCGTCCGGTGGTCATCTCCACCGGCGACAAGGACATGGCGCAGCTGGTCGACGGGCACATTACGTTGGTCAACACCATGACCGGTAGCGTGCTGGACGTGGCGGGCGTGAAAGAGAAATTTGGCGTCGGCCCCGAGCACATCATCGATTATCTCGCGCTGATGGGCGACAAAGTCGACAATATTCCCGGCGTTCCCGGCGTGGGTGAAAAGACCGCCGCTGGCCTGCTGGTCGGTATCAACGGTGGCCTCAAAGAGCTCTACGAGAACCTCGACAAGGTCCCGAGCCTGGCGATTCGTGGCGCAAAATCGCTGCCCGCCAAGCTCGAAGAGCACAAGGAGATGGCATTCCTTTCCTACCAGCTGGCGACCATCAAGATCGACGTGCCCCTGGACATTGAACTGGATGCCCTGCACTGCGGCGAGCCAGACCGCGAAGCCTTGCTGGCGCTGTACACCGAGCTTGAGTTCAAGAGCTGGGTCAACGACCTGCAGCGTGAAGCCAAACAGGAAGGGACCGAGATTGCGCCTGCCGAAGAGGCTGCGCCGGTTATCGAGGCCAAATATGAGCTGATTCTGGAGCAGACTCAGTTTGACGACTGGCTGAGGAAACTCCAGGCCGCCAACCTGTTCGCCTTCGTTGTGCAGAGCAACGGTACCGATGCGCAACGCGCTCAAATCGTCGGCCTGTCGTTCGCGATCAAGACCCACGAAGCCTGCTATATCCCGTTGACCCACTCCTACATGGGCGTGCCGCAGCAACTGGACCGCGATGCGGTACTCAATGCCGTCAAGCCCATGCTGGAGGACGCGAGCAAGATCAAAGTCGGCCAGCACGCCAAGTTCGCCATCAACCTGCTGGCGAACTGCGCCATCGGAGGCGACCAGAGCCAGGGCATCAATGTTCAGGGTGTGAAGTTCGACACCATGCTCGAATCCTATGTGCTCGACTCAACGGCCACTCGGCATGACCGCGACAGTCTGGTCGCCAAGTACCTGGACCACACGCCGGTGAATTTCCAGGACATCGCGGGCAAGGGCGCCAAGCAACTCTCCTTCGACCAGATCGCGCTGGAGCAGGCAGGCATCTACGCCGCCGAGGAAGTCGACCTTACCTTGCGCCTGCATGAAATCCTGCAAGCGAAACTGGACAAGATCCCGACGTTGGCGCCGGTGTTGAACGAGATCGAAATGCCGCTGATGCCGGTCCTGGCGCGCATCGAGCGCCAGGGTGCGCTGGTCGATGCCAAGTTGCTGGGCATCCAGAGTGTCGAGCTGGGCAACAAGATGACCGAGCTTGAGCGTGAGGCGTTCGCCATTGCGGGCGAGGAATTCAACCTCGGTTCGCCCAAGCAACTGGGCGTGATCCTGTATGAAAAGCTCGGCATGCCGATTATCAGCAAAACTGCCACCGGACAGCCTTCCACGGCAGAAGCGGTGCTGGCGGAACTCGCCGAACAAGAGTTTCCGCTGCCCAAGGTGCTGATGCAGTACCGCTCGATGAGCAAACTGAAAAGCACTTACACCGACCGACTGCCCGAGCAGATCAACCCCCGCACCGGGCGGATCCACACGTCCTATCACCAAGCCGTGGCCGTGACCGGACGCTTGTCGTCCAGCGACCCCAACCTGCAGAACATTCCAATCCGCACTGCCGAAGGCCGTCGGATTCGCCAGGCGTTCGTGGCGCCGCAAGGGTACAAGCTGCTGGCGGCGGACTATTCGCAGATCGAATTGCGGATCATGGCGCATCTGGCCAAGGACGAAGGGCTGCTCCACGCCTTCCGCAACGACCTGGATGTGCACCGTGCGACGGCGGCCGAGGTGTTTGGCGTCGAATTGCCAGAGGTGACGAACGACATGCGTCGAAGTGCCAAGGCGATCAACTTCGGTCTGATCTACGGCATGAGCGCATTTGGTCTGGCCAAGCAGATCGGTGTCGACCGCAAACAGTCGCAAGCGTATGTAGACCGCTACTTCGCGCGGTATCCCGGTGTGCTCGAGTACATGGAGCGCACCCGCACTCAGGCGGCCGAGCAGGGTTTCGTCGAAACGATTTTCGGGCGTCGCCTCTACCTGCCGGACATCAATGCGAAGAACCAGGCGCTGCGTAAAGGGGCTGAGCGCATGGCGATTAACGCGCCGATGCAAGGCACGGCGGCGGACATCATCAAGCGTGCAATGGTCGCGGTGAATGGCTGGCTGGACACGTCAGGTCTTGATGCCAGGGTGATTCTGCAGGTCCACGACGAACTGGTGCTGGAAGTGCGTGAGGATCTGGTCGAACAGATCAGCAAGGACATCCGCGTCCACATGAGCGGCGCAGCCGATCTTGACGTGCCGCTGCTGGTGGAAGTGGGCGTGGGGAGCAACTGGGACGAGGCGCACTAAGCGCTTTGTTGCCTTTCCCGCAGGAGCGCGTTCCTGCGGGCCGCGCCCGGAATCACGGTCCGGGCTGGACTGCCAACATTAAATTTCCGCAGATTTTGAACTTCCGCGGACAAAACCCGGTCAGAGTTTGCGAGTGGTTGACGTAGCCACTCATGCTCCTATGTTGTGTTAAGTGTTGGCAGATATCCGGACCTCTCCCTAGTGGTCTGGACTTAGACCCCGAACTTCCCCTCCCCATATGAAGTCCGGGGTTTTTTTTGCCTGCGATTTACGCCGCAGGCGCCTTGTCTTCCAGTTCCATCCAGTCGGCCAGCACGGTGTACGCTTCTTCCAGACCCATGCGCTTGGGCGCCGAGAACAGCTGGATGGTGACCGCGTCGCCCCAGCCCTTGCGAATTTCCGATTGCACCTTGAGCAGCGTGTTCTTGGCCGCGCCGAAGGTCAGTTTGTCCGCCTTGGTCAGCAGGATGTGCATGGGCATGCCGCTGGCGATGGCCCAGTCGAGCATCAACAGGTCGAAGTCGGTCATCGGGTGACGGATGTCCATCATCAGGATCAGACCTTTCAGACTCTCGCGGCTGCCCAGGTAAGCCTCGAGGTGACGCTGCCAGTGTTGCTTGAGCGGAATGGGTACTTTTGCATAACCGTAGCCGGGCAGGTCGACCAGACGCCGATCATCGTCCAGACTGAAGAAGTTCAGCAGCTGCGTGCGACCCGGCGTTTTCGAGGTGCGTGCCAGGCTGGCGTGGGTCAGGGTGTTCAGCGCGCTGGATTTACCGGCGTTGGAGCGGCCGGCAAAGGCCACTTCAAAACCTTCGTCGTCCGGGCATTGGTCGACTTTGGCGGCGCTGAGCATGAACTTGGCTTGTTGGCACAAACCGAGGATCGGGTTCTTGAGTTGCATGGGATATCCGGTGAGGGCGTTGCGGCAAGGGTGCGGCAACGGGGTGTCGTTTCCGTTTGATGGGCGCAAGTATATAATGCCGCAGATTTTGTGTGTGCTTTGTGCGTCAGCAGGATGAAGTTCGCGCAAGTCGGACTAACCTTACTCCAACAATAAAATGTACTGGATTAGCCGATGAACAAATTACTGTTGAGTCTGCTGTTGATCTTGGGCATCTCAAGCACCACCCAGGCCGCTGATGCGGTAAAGGGCGATCCTGCCGCGGGCCAGGCTAAAACCGCTGTCTGTGGCGCCTGCCATGGCCCGGATGGTAACAGCATGGCCCCCAACTTCCCTAAACTCGCCGGACAAGGTCCGCGCTATCTGCTCAAGCAGTTGCACGAAATCAAGGACGGCAAGCGTGTCGTGCTGGAAATGACGGGTCTGCTCAACAACCTCAATGAGCAGGACCTGGCGGACATCGCCGCCTACTTCGCCAGCCAGAAAGGCAGCGTCGGTGCAGCCGATCCTAACCTGGTGGCGCGAGGCGAAGCACTGTTCCGTGGGGGCAAGCTGGATCAAGGCATGCCGGCGTGTACGGGATGCCACTCGCCCAACGGCGCGGGCAACGCTGCTGCCGGTTTTCCACACCTGGGTGGGCAGCATGCCGACTACGTCAAGAAGCAGCTGACCGCGTTCCGCGAAGGCGAACGCACCAACGACGGCGACACCATGGTCATGCGCTCCATCGCCTCCAAGCTGAGCAACAAGGATATCGACGCGTTGTCGGCCTACATACAGGGTCTGCATTAAGCCTCGATTAAGGCTGCAGGCCCCGTCGCAGGCGGATTGACGATCAGAAATGTTTGCACATGTTTCATGTGCAGACGGGCCAAAAAGGGTAGCGAACGGCTGCCCTTTTTTATGCGCGCAGGCGTTACACTTGCGAACTCACATCACCCCGTCCGGTCCAACAGCCGCTGTCGAGGTGACTTTTCATGCCCAGGAGTTAAGCATGCGTAATCTGATTCTCAGCGCCGCTCTGGTATTCACCAGCCTGTTCGGTCTGACCGCTCAAGCTGCAGAGCCGATCGAAGCCGGCAAGCAATATGTCGAGCTGAGCAGCGCCGTCCCTGTTTCCGAGCCAGGCAAGATCGAAGTCGTCGAAATGTTCTGGTACGGCTGCCCTCACTGCTACGCGTTCGAACCCGTGATCAATCCATGGATTGAAAAACTCCCGGCCGACGTCCACTTCATTCGCGTGCCTGCCATGTTCGGTGGCCCATGGGATGCTCACGGCCAGCTGTTCATCACGCTGGACACCATGGGTGTCGAGAAGAAAGTCCACACTGCCGTGTTCGACGCCATCCAGAAAGGCGGCAAGCGCCTGACCGATCCGAACGACATGGCCGAGTTCGTCGCCACTCAAGGCGTCGACAAGACCAAGTTCCTGGAAACCTTCAACTCGTTCGCCGTAAAGGGCAAGATCGCCCAGTACAAAGAACTGGCCAAGAAGTATGAAATCACGGGCGTCCCGACCATGATCGTCAACGGCAAGTACCGCTTCGATCTGGGCACTGCCGGTGGTCCTGAGCAAGCGCTGCAAGTGGCCGATCAGCTGATCGCCAAAGAGCGCGCAACGCTCACCGCCAAGTAAGCGCCGGCGATGACGCGCTGGGGTACTGAACGCACTGTTGCCCGGCACACCCCCAAGGTCAACGAGCGACATGTGCAGGAATCCGGATTGCCAGCCGATGGCCGGCTCCGGTTGCTCAGCTTCAACATTCAGGTGGGCATCAGTACCGAGCGTTACCGGCATTACCTGACCCGTGGCTGGCAGCACTTGCTGCCCCACAACGGTCGGGCCGGAAATCTGCAGAAGATCGGCAACCTGCTGAACGACTACGATCTGGTCGCGTTGCAGGAAGCCGATGGCGGCAGCATGCGTTCAGGCTACGTCAATCAGGTCGAACACCTCGCCCAGCTCGGTTCTTTTCCGTACTGGCATCAGCAGCTCAACCGTAACCTGGGACGTTTTGCCCAGCACAGCAATGGTGTGCTGAGCCGGTTGCGACCCTGGGATATCGAAGATCATCCGCTGCCAGGCCCAGCCGGGCGTGGCGCGATTCTGGTTCGTTTCGGTGAAGGCGAAGACGCTCTGGTCGTCGTCGTGATGCATCTGGCATTGGGTGCGCGCACCCGTACCCGGCAGCTCGCGTATATCCGCGAGCTGATCGGCGGCTACAAGCATCAGGTCCTGATGGGCGACATGAACACCCACGCGGCCGATTTGCTGGAAACCTCTCCCTTGCGTGATCTTGGCCTGCTCGCGCCCCAGATCGAAGCCACCTTTCCCAGCTGGCGCCCGCAGCGCTGCCTGGACCACATTCTTCTGAGTCCGACCCTGACGCTTGAGAAAGTCCAGGTGCTGGCTCAGCCCATTTCCGATCATCTGCCCGTCGCGGTGGAGATTCGCTTGCCGGCCTCATTAATTGGCGACTCGCTGCCGATAACAAGCACATCTCCTCGCGGACCCTCGGAATGAGCGACGAAGCCCAACGCTGGAAAGAAAAGTACCTTAAGAGCATCGAGCAGCAAGACAAGCTGGAAAAGCGTTGGAACGCTCGTCTCGACCTGCTCCGGCGTGGCCTTGTGCGCAGCAGCCTGGCGGCCGAAGGCGCTGACAAGGCGGTCGATCAGTGCATGAAGGAGATGCGCGAGATCGTTCGCAAGGACGACATGGACGCCGGTCTGGCAGCCTTGATCCCGCGTCTCGAAAAAGCCGTGCTGGACTCCGAACAACGCCGCGAAAAGCGCGTGGAGCAAATGGGCACAGCGTTGACCTCGCTGGTCGCACAGCTGCAATCGCTGCCATTGCCCCGAGAAGTCGCCAAACCGCTTAAGCGTTTCGCCAAGAATCTTGAAGACCGCGTCAATCAGGCCCGTGAACTGCCGCTGCTGCTCAGCGAACTGAGCGGGCTGCAAAGTCAGGCCCTGGCTCAGCTTGAGCACCCGGAAGAAGCCGCTCGCCCCGGTTTTCTCCAGCGTCTGTTTGGCGGTCGGGATGCGCACGAAGAGGGAGAGGCGACTCCGTCTGCCCACCCTCACGTCGAAGCACTGAAGCCTGCGCCAGCCAGTGCTCATCAGCCTGATTCCGAGGAAGAGGAAGAAGACGCGGCACCGGCGCGCGGCGCGCCTCAGGCCGCTCAGTGGACGAACGAGGCACCCGCGCAATCAGAGGCGGCGGTGACGACTGAAAAGCCTGCTCCTGCCGCGATTGCTGCAGTAATGACAGATGGGTCCGTCGTCGCCGGTAAGCAGGCAGTGCCCGACGCCGTGGTGCCTGCTGTCGAGCCGGAGCGTGAGCCCGAGCGGCGAGAGACTGCCACGCCAGCCGCTGAACCGGCGTCTGTCGCGCCGCCAGCGTCTGAACCCTCGGTGGTCGAAACTCAAGCGACGCCCGCAGAGCCTAGCGCCGAGTCAGCGCCAATCGAAGCTGCGCCTGACATCGCGCCTGCTGAGTCAGACGCTGCTGAGGTGAGCGACGGGCCAACGCCGGACAGCGAAGAACATGCCATCGCGCAGGCTGAAGCCGCGTCCAGCGAAGATCAGGAGGCCGCAGCGCAGGCTGACGAAGAGACGGACGGTGAAGACAAGCCCGGCGCCGAGGGCGATGTTGAAGAAGACGGACCCTATGCGCTGCCTTCTTCGCCCGAGCCGAGCTACAGCTCGGTCGCTGCGCACATTGAAGAAACCCTGCTGGGCTTACTCAACGATCTGACGTTGCCCGAACATCACCGCCCTCAAGCCGAGGCCATGCGTGCCCGGCTCGAACATGGATTGAACTGGTACGAGTTGTTGCCGATCCTCGACGATCTTGCCGTCTTGATGCTGGCGATCACCGACAGCGGTCAGCATGAGTTCGAGCTCTACCTCAAACAGCTCAATGAGCGGCTGGAGTCGTTCCAGAGCAACCTGCAGGCCGCCAGCGAGGATCACGCGGGGCAGCAGTCTGCTTCGCGTGAGCTTAACGATCAATTACGAGAGCACGTGGGCGACCTGCAAACCAGCGTGCAGGAAGCGGCCGATCTCGACACCCTGAAGAATGTGCTGGAGAGGCGTCTGGAAGGCCTGATCGGCACCATGGACGAACATCAGAAACAACGGGATCAACGAGAGCAGGAGGTCGCAACGCGTCTGCAATCGTTGGCCAGCCGCGTGGCAACCATGGAGCAGGAGGCGCAGGGGTTCCGCGCGCACCTGGAAGAGCAGCGACAGAAGGCCCTGATCGATACCCTCACAGGTTTGCCTAACCGTGCGGCCTGGAACGAGCGGCTGGATCATGAGGTTGACCAGCTACAGAAGCACCGCTCCAGTCTGCTGCTGGGGATTCTCGACCTGGACCATTTCAAGCGTATCAACGACGGCTACGGTCATCTGGCGGGCGACAAGGTCTTGAAGATCATTGCCACCCAGCTGCAAAAGCGCGTGAGGCCGTCAGACTTCATTGCGCGTTTCGGCGGTGAGGAGTTTGTGTTCCTGCTCCCGCATACTCAAATGGCCGAGGGTCTGGCGTTGCTTGAGCGTTTACGCGTGACCATTGAGGCCTGTCCCTTTCACTTCAAAGGCGAGCCGGTGACCATCACGGTGTCCATGGGCATCACGACGTTCAAACCGGGCGAGCGCAGCGATCTGGTGCTTAAACGCGCGGATCAGGCGTTATACCGAGCCAAAGCCGAAGGGCGTAATCGCATCGAGCAAGGATAAGGGCATCGCCGTTGCCGGTGATGCGCGGCAGCAGCCATTTTTGAGCGAGGCGCGGGCATTACGTTACACTGTTGCATTACTTGCCTATGTGTTCTGCCCTTTATGAAGTCATTTTCAGCGTTTTTCCTTCTGTTGTTGCTGACCGCTTGCACCAGCGGTCCGAAGCTCGACACCAGCCACCCCTCCGCCAATTTCGACAGCCGCACGCAGTTTGTCGTGGTGCATTACACGTCGGCCTCGCTTGAGCGTTCGCTCGCATTGTTGACCCACGGTGAGGTCAGCGCGCACTACCTGATCGGCGACGGCCCGGCCACGGTCTACAAGCTCGTGGATGAAAGTCAGCGCGCCTGGCATGCAGGTGAAAGCGAATGGGACGGCCGAACCTGGCTGAACTCCAGTAGCATCGGCATCGAAATCGTCAATCCGGGCTATCGCGACACGCCAACGGGGCGGCTTTGGTATCCGTACAGCGAAGCGCAGATTCAGTCCCTGATCGTGTTGCTCAAAGACATCGTCAAACGCAACAAGATCGAACCCCGGCATGTCATCGGGCACAGCGATATTGCGCCCATGCGCAAACTGGACCCGGGACCGTTGTTTCCATGGAAGCGGTTGGCGCAGGAAGGGTTGGGGATCTGGCCGGATGAACAGCAGGTTGCGCAGCGTCAGTCGCAGATGATGGGCGTGGTGCCCAGCGCGACATGGTTCCAGCAGCAACTCGCGCTCTTGGGCTATGCGACGCCGCAAACCGGGGAATGGGACATTGCGAGTCGCCACGTCTTGGCGGCTTTCCAGATGCATTACCGTCCGCAGAAATTCGACGGCGAACCTGATCTGCAAAGTGCAGCTATTCTTCAGGTGCTCAACCTCAGGCACTAAATTACCCGCACTGTCGGTTTTTAGCGGGCTATTTCCGCGCTTGTTGCTATACCTCATTGGTATCCATCTGGAAAACCGGCCGATGTTCACGGCTTCACCGCAACTGCGCTCAGTTCTTTATCGCCCTTCACTCCTGGCACTGCTGGCGGCGTTGTTGAGCGCTGTCGTGCTGTTGGCGGGCAGTTTCGGCCTCGCGATGCATCAGGCGCGGCAGGAAGAAAGCGCGCAGATGAACGCTCAGGGCGAGCGTTTTCTGGTGCGTCTTGAGCAGCTGTTCGGGCAATTACGCGCAGGTCTGGACCAGCTCGAAGCACAGCCGCTACGCGGTTGTGGCCCGGCGATGATCGAGCAATTGCGGCAGGTCAACTCGCGGTATCGCTTCATCTATGAAGTGGCTTACGTGGATGACACACAGTTCTGCTCCAGCTGGACCCGGCAAAGCATGATCGGCAAGCCGCGTGCGCCCGACATCCGCGGCCCGACTTACGACTATTGGCTCAACACCTCTACCCAGCCCGATGACAACCTCGCGTCGCTGATGCTGGGACGCGGTGATTTTCGTGTATCGACCTCGCGCGGCCACCTGACCGACGTGGTGGATCTGCCGCCCGGTGGCAGCCTGGTCGTGGTGCTGGATCAAGGGACCAAGGCCGTGCCCGTGTTGGGGCCGGCGCAGACTTGGCCGCCCACGTCCGACTGGACCCCGACTTCCGTCGAAACGCTGATCACCACGCAGGACAAATTGGTTTACCGGATGCCGACACAGAGCCCGGAATACCAATTGGTGCTGATTACCCCGCGTAACGGTCTGCAGCAGAAGATTACCGGCGCCTGGTGGCTGTTGGTGCCTGCGAGCGTGCTGGTGTCGTTGTGCATCGGGATTCTGGTGCTGCAACTGGTCCGGCAGCGACAGTCGCTGGGGGGCGAATTGCACGGCGCGCTGCGTCGCGGTGAGCTGAAGGTTCTGTATCAACCCATTTTCGACCTCAATACCCGGCTGTGCGTGGGCGCTGAGGCCTTGGTGCGCTGGCGACGACCTGACGGCACGCTGACCAGCCCTGACCTTTTTATTCCACTGGCCGAGAACACCGGGCAAATCCGGCAGATCACTGACTTTGTGCTGCAGCAGTTGCTGGAGCAGCTCGGTCACCTGTTGCGGGCGAATCCGCATCTTTACGTGTCGGTCAACCTCGCGGCCTGCGACGTGATGGCGCCCCGCATCGGTCGAGTGACGGCCAAGCTCCTGGCGCTGCATCGGGTGGCGCCCCGGCAAATTGCCTTTGAGGTGACCGAGCGCGGTCTGGTCGACGTGGTGGTGGCGCGCAATCACCTGCAGGCGCTGCGCGATCGTGGCCATCAGGTGTTGATCGACGATTTTGGCACGGGTTATTGCAGCCTCGCCTATTTGCAGACCTTGCCAGTGGACTGCCTGAAGATCGACAAGGCGTTCATTGATGCGCTGGGTCACGACGCTGCCAGCAGCGGTGTCGCGCCGCACATCATCCGCATGGCGCACGCGCTGCAGTTGAGGGTGATCGCTGAAGGGATTGAGTTCGAGTCTCAAGCCTTGCTGCTCAAGAGTGAAGGCGTGATCTATGGTCAGGGCTGGCTGTTCGCCCGACCGTTGAGCGCGAGCAAGTTTACCGAGTTGGTGACGGGTGGGCGGCGCAGCGCAGGGCGACGTACTGACGATGTGGCGTGACGGGGTCGGGCGACCCAAGGCGCTGGGCTCTCCGTAAGAGGTGAGCCGACAGGCCTACACCTACAAAGGCAGCGCCATGTAAAACTGCGTGCCCTGCCCCGGTCGTGAATACACACCCATGCGGCCCCCGTGCAACTGCACGATCTCCTTGCACAGTGCCAGTCCCAGGCCTGCCCCGCCTTTCTTACGGCCGACTTGAACGAAGGGCTCGAAAATCCGCGCCTGCTGCTCGTAGGCAATCCCCTCGCCGTTGTCTTCGACGCTGATGACCAGGCGTTCGCCGTGCCGGCGCGCTTGCAGGCGGATAAGCCCGGATTGGGGCGTGTGGCGCAGGGCGTTATCCAGCAGGTTGTCCAGCACGCGCTCAAGGTGCGCTTTGTCGGCTTGCAGGCGCGGTAACGGTTCCTGCATTTCCAGCAGCACCATCACGTCCTGTTCCCGTGCCGATTCGGCAAATCGCTCACGGGTTTCATGAAGAAGCTCGGTGACGTCACACGGCGCGAGGGTGAGTTTCTGCAAGCCATTCTGATAGCGAGAGAAGTTCAGCAGGTCGTTGATCAGCTGCATCAAACGCTGCATTTCCTCGTTAACCGTCTTGAGCAGGTCGGTTTCCCGGGACTCGGGCGGGAAGTGCACCCGTTCCTGCAACAACCCGAAGGCCATGTGCATGCCCGTGACCGGCGTGCGCAACTCGTGAGACGCGCGCAGGACGAACTCACTGCGCACGCGCTCGAACGCTCGCTGCTCGGTGACGTCGTGCAGCACCATCACGGCCCCCAGGACGTGGCCTTGAGTGTGGCTGACGGGGGTCAGGCTGTAAGTCAGGAGTCGGGCTTCGCCGTCGATCTCAATGGACAGGTCTTCCGGCGCCCGCTCAAGCGTCCCTCCGCGCAGAACCAGATACAGCTGTTCATCCAGTTCGGGCCGCTGCAGCGCTTCGCCCAACCCTTGGCCGAGCTTGCTCTCTTCCCAGCCGAGCTGACGCTGAGCCACGGGGTTGAGGTGCTCGAGTCGACCCTGACGATCAATCATCAGCAAGCCATCGTCGATGCTGTCGAGGACCGCCTGTAAGCGCTGCTGGCCGGCCAGCAGTTCGTCGACGTTGGTGACCTGATGCTGGCGCAAGGCTTCGGCCATGATGCCGAAACGCCGGGTCAGCTGGTTCATTTCCGCGGCCGAGGAAATGGGCAATGTCACCTCGAAGTTGCCCTGACCGATTTTGTCAGCGGCCTTGGCCAGCGCCTCGATGGGCGCACCAAACCGGCGTGCAATGCCGTGCGCGGTGACAAACCCGATGGCCAGCACCGCCAGGCCCACCAGTCCTAGGAGCGCCGCGACCCACAATGCTCGGCTACGCGAAGCACTTTCCGCCTGGCTGATGTTCTCCAAGGCCTGACGGTGTGCATTCAGCAGACCGTTGCGCAGCGTGTTGAAAGCGCTGGTCACGTTCTTGTCGTCGTTGAGCGCGTTGGCCGGGTCGTCGGCGCGCTGAATGGCGTTCAGGAACTGCTCGTAGTCCAGGCGCGCTTTTTCGAAGCCGCTGTTCGTTAGGGTCTGCTGGTCGTGGTCGATGCCCTGATCAAGCAGTTCTTGAAACTGCGCCTGATTCCGCGCCAGCGCGGCTTGATCCGGCGTCTCCCTGAGCAGCATCACCAGCTGATCGCCCAGGTTCTGCCTGAGCTTGAGGCCGATATCGAGCGTGATGAAGTTGTGCCGAATCAGCGACTCCTGGGATTTGGCCATCTGCATGACGCTGACCAGACCCAGCAATAACCCCAATAGAGCGACGGTCATCAGCGCCGAAATGCTGAGGAACAGACGCGTGCGCAGCTTCATCCCGAACTTCATCGATGCCCCATCACAAGTTGTACTGCTTGCGTTTGCGGTACAGCGTCGACGCATCGATGCCGAGCGTACGTGCGGCTTGATCAAGGGTGTCACTGGTGGCCAGCACCGCCCCGATGTGCGCTTTCTCCAGCTCGTCCAGGCTCAACGCTGCGCCGACGCGCGGTGCATTATTGGTCGGCTGCTCGGCCATGCCCAGATGGGTGATTTCGACCTTCTCTTGCGGGCAGATAATGCTCGCCCGTTCGATCACGTTGCGAAGCTCGCGGATGTTCCCTGGCCAGCGGTAGTTGAGCAGCGCGCTGCGCGCTTCATCGCTGAAGCCACGCGCCGGGCGGCTGTACTCTTTGACGAAACGTGCCAGAAAGCGATCCGCCAGGGTCAGGATGTCTTCGCCACGCTCACGCAGCGGCGGCAGGTGCAGCGTGATGACGTTCAGTCGGTAGAGCAAGTCCTCACGGAAACGCCCGTCACGAACCATGTCTTCCAGGTTCAGGTTCGTTGCAGCGAGGATGCGCACGTCTGCACGGCGAGTGACCGGGTCACCGACGCGCTCGTATTCCTTGTCTTGAATGAAGCGCAGCAGCTTGGGTTGCAACGTCAGTGGGAAGTCACCGATTTCGTCGAGAAACAAGGTGCCGCCGTCGGCCTGGTTCACTCGACCCAGCGTGCTTTCGCTGGCGCCGGTGAATGCGCCACGGCTATGACCGAACAGCTCGCTTTCCATCAGCTCAGCCGTCAGTGACGGGCAGTTAATGGTGACGCAGGCTTTTTTGTTGCGCTTGCTCCAACCGTGAATCGCACGGGCCAGCTCGCCCTTACCGGTGCCTGACTCGCCGAGGATCAGAATGTTGGCGTCCGTATTGGCGACCTGACGGGCCGTTTCCAGAATCGCCATCATCGACGGGCTGTGGGAGTCCAGGCCGTCTTTGGGCTTGCGCACTTCGCCTTCTAGCGCTTCGAGCCGTGCAGACAGCTGACGCACCTCCAACTGCTTGGCGGTTGCCAGGCGCAGTTGATCCGGGCTGCATGGTTTGACCAGGTAGTCAGCAGCCCCGGCTTGAATGGCATCGACGGCGGTGTCTACGGCGGAGTGCGCGGTCACGATCACCACACGCATCCAGGGCGCTTGAACCCGCATCTGCGCCAATACGTCCAGTCCGTTGTCTTCCCCCAGACGCAGGTCCAGGAAGCAGACGTCGAATACCTGACGTTGCAGCAGCGCCTCGGCCTGAGCCGCGCTATTGGCGGTGGCGACGCTGTAGCCTTCATCTTCCAGGCAATAGCGGAAGGTGCGAAGGATGGCGGATTCATCATCCACAAGCAGAATACGGCCCTGATTCTCAGTGGCTGCTTCCATTTTTCCTACGCTCCTAAATGAATGATCTTGGTTAGTCCCGGAAAAATCGGGCAAGTTGCATGGTTCATTCTGATTGATTAAATGAGCAGCATGGTAGTGATCTGCCAAAAAACTCAAAAAACACGCGGTTCGTCCAACATCAGCGGACGCAGCGCTTCAAGCAGGGGCTCGCGGCGTGGTGATTCGCGAAACAGAACATCTGCGCAAATGAAAAGTCTCTCCAGTAGTACTTTTTGAAAATGTCTGGAGATTGCCATGCCCCCGCTGAAAAAAATCGCTCTCGCTGTTGCCACCGCCGGCCTGCTCGGAATGACGTCTCTCATCGCCGAGGCGGCGCAGGGTGATTTGCAAGCTCAACTGACCCAGGCGCGTCAGGAAGGGTCAATCTGGACTGCGTTCGCGCTGAACCGGCACCTGAGCCCCTTCAATATTGGCGTGAAGGTCGAGCAGGGTACGGCGACCCTGACGGGCAAGGTCGAAAATCAGGTTGATAAAGACCTGGCGACCCAGATCGCGGGCGATACACAAGGCATCAACAAGGTCGATAACCAGATGGAGATCGACCCGCAGGTGGCCGCAGAGCCTGGCACTAAAGCCAACATGGCCCAGCGTTTCGACGACGCGACGCTGACCGCAACCATCAAGTCGAAGCTGTTGTGGAACAGCGTGACCGAGGGGCTGAACATTGAAGTCACGGCCGCTCAGGGCGTCGTCACGCTCAAAGGCCAAGCCAAAGATGCCGAAGCCAAGCAACTGGCGGGCAGCCTTGCCAGCAACACCGACGGCGTCACCGAGGTGAACAACCTGATTAGCCTCAGTGCGCGGGATACGCAGGCCATCAAGGAGCAGAATCAGGCCGAAGCCAGCAGCGTACGCGAGGAATTCAGTGATGCGTGGATCACCAGCAAGGTCAAATCCAGCCTCATCTATAGCCGCAACCTCGACGGGCTCAATATAAAGGTCGAAACCAAGAGCGGCGTGGTCAGCCTCAATGGTGTCGTCGCCAACTATGCCGAGAAGGAACTGGCGGTCGAAATCGCCCGAAATATTCGGGGCGTCAAAGGGGTGGATGCCGATACTTTGCGCGTCATGACACGGAGCGCCGAGTAATTCCTTGAAGCGCCTGCATCGTTATGCGGCGCTGGCCAGTCTCAGCGCGGGCAGGTACTTGTAGGAGCGCGCTTGCCCGCGAATCAATCGTTCTGCCGACGCGGATTCATCGGATGTACCGGCCGCTGGACGGCATGCGTGCTCGCACTATCTATGCGACACAGATCGCGCCTTCTTACGGTCCTCCCCTATCCCTTCGTGCAATACGCACGATGCCAATTGTTCAATCGTGCAGCTTGCTCGTAAGAAGGATCTTTCAGATTTACATAACCATTTGATTTACAAAGAATTTATTGCATTTAAAAAGCTGGCACACAGGCTGCAATGTCTCAGGTAACAAAGGTCTGCATCGTCGGCCAAAAAGATTCCTGGAGCCTGCTGAATGAACACTCAACCACTCGCCAAACTTCGCATTTCCCCACTGCATCTGCAGCAAGGTCTGTTTGCCAGTTTGGCCCTGATGGTCACTTTGATCGTTGTTCAGCAGTTCAATCATTGGAATCAGGATCACGACGCGGCTCAGATTCAGCATGCCTACAGCCACAGCGCACCGCTTGCCCAAGCGAGTGCGTTGAAGGCAACGGATGTTGCACTGAGCCTGCAACCGGTTGAAGACGCAGCAACCGCTATCGATCAAGCGCCGCGTCAGCAGAGTTGGGTCTTCTGATTCATACCGTCAGAGGCACGATCTACATCGAGGGTCAAATCCGACACCTCGTCGTAGCTAGAAATTAAAAACAGTAAGGAGAATCACCATGTTGAGCTGGGCTATTACTTTTCTGATCATCGCCATTGTTGCAGCGGTTCTGGGCTTCGGTGGTATCGCAGGCACTGCCACGGGTATCGCCAAGATTCTCTTCGTTGTGTTTCTGGTGATGTTCGTCGTGTCGTTCTTCTTCGGTCGTCGCGGTCGGGGTTAACCATGATTCGCACGCATTTCCATGCGTTGACGCTGGCGCTTTTGACGAGCGCCAGCGCCATGGCGATGGCGGCAAACGACGGTCAGGCGAGGGTCAGCGAACTGCTCAGTTCGGACCCGGAATATCGTCAGACGTGGTCGGGCGTTGTGAAGAAGGAAGAGCGTTTGCCCGATTGGGTGATCAATCTCTCCGGTACCTCCGAGCAGATGAATGCGGTGACCGAAGATGGCGACAAATACCTGGTAGGGCCTCTCTGCGAAACCCAGGACACGTGCCTCAACAAACGGCTCATCGTGGCGTTCAGTCTCGACAAGTCGCATGCCTACGCGATGTTGGTGGAAGTGCCAGCTGGCCTGCCAGCAGACAAATCCCCGACTCGGCATGCCAACTACCGCTTTCTCGGTAAACCCGACGAAGGCATGCAGGGATTGCTGAAAGAGCAGTTAAAGAAAGATCCAAACTGGTACTGATTCAAATGAAGGAAGACTGAATTTCGCTTGGGTCTTCCCGAAAGCCGCTCAACCCCGAGGAGGGACTGGGCGTGACCAAGGGGCCGGGATGTTCTGACCAACGGAATGGTTGGAGCGACCCAGGTGTACAGGGAGTACTCCCGTTCGTGGGCCGGGTCAGGAAAGCCGCAACGCAAGTCCATCGTCAGATCAGCCCTCTCGCTGCGATCCGATTATGGACTTGCGACGCGCAAACGATTGACCTAGCGTTTTACCCCCGTTTTCCAGACTTTTCCCTCCTGTTCCTCTTCCTACATAGCCCTTCATCATTTCCTACGACCGTACATCGACAAAAAATCACCGAATATGCCCCTTTGGCCGTGGGTGACCGATTTGTCACTTGCCCTGCCATTTTTATCGCCTGCATCGCTACAGGCGACGTTTTAGCCACTCCCAAGCATAAAACTGCCTTCTGAAAATGTCGGGATTTGAGCCGGGTTTCGGTAAGTCTTTGATTTACCTCATGCCGATTCGGCATGAGGTAGGCATTTCCGGCATTAGACGATAGGCCCTTCCGTGGGAATAGTTGCGCCCTTTTTCGCCTGCTAAGAGCTCGGACGCTCGCTTGCGGTGACCTTCTGGACAGCTCTAAGGGCATCCGCGCCTCGATGCTGCTCTGCAAGAGCGACCTCGGAAGCGTCGGTTGAGAAATGTCCACGCCAACTACAACAAGGGTAATGACATGAAGAAGGCAAAACTGAGCCTCGCCTGGCAGATCCTCATCGGCCTCGTGCTAGGTGTCGCGCTGGGCGCCTTGCTCAATCACTTCAGTGCTGAAAAGGCCTGGTGGATCAGCAATATCCTCCAGCCAGCGGGTGACATCTTTATCCGCCTGATCAAGATGATCGTGATCCCTATCGTGATTTCGTCGCTGGTGGTCGGCATCGCAGGTGTTGGGGATGCGAAAAAGCTCGGTCGTATCGGTCTGAAGACGATTCTGTACTTCGAAATCGTCACCACAGTTGCCATCGTCGTCGGCCTGTTGCTGGCCAACGTGTTCCATCCGGGCACCGGCATCGACATGAGCACGCTGGGCACTGTGGACATCTCGCAATACGAGAAGACCACCGCCGAGGTTCAGCACGATCACGCGTTCATCGCCACGATCCTCAACCTCATTCCGTCGAACATCTTCGCGGCGGTCGCACGTGGCGACATGCTGCCGATCATCTTCTTCTCGGTGTTCTTCGGTCTGGGTCTTTCCAGTCTGAACGCTGAAGTGCGTGAGCCGCTGGTCAAGGTGTTCCAGGGCGTATCGGAAACCATGTTCAAGGTCACTCACATGATCATGAACTACGCGCCGATCGGTGTGTTCGCGCTGATCGCCGTGACCGTCGCCAACTTCGGTTTTGCCTCGCTGTTGCCGCTGGCCAAGCTGGTGATCCTGGTTTACGTGGCCATCGCGTTCTTCGCCTTCGTGGTGTTGGGGCTGATTGCCCGTCTGTTCGGTTTCTCCGTCCTCAAGCTGATGCGTATCTTCAAGGATGAGCTGGTGCTGGCCTACTCCACCGCGAGTTCCGAAACCGTGCTGCCACGCGTAATCGAGAAGATGGAAGCCTACGGTGCGCCGAAAGCCATCAGCAGCTTCGTGGTGCCGACCGGCTATTCGTTCAACCTCGACGGTTCGACGCTGTACCAAAGCATCGCCGCGCTGTTCATCGCGCAGCTGTATGGCATCGACATGCCGATCAGCCAGCAACTGATGCTGGTATTGACCCTGATGGTCACGTCCAAAGGTATCGCCGGCGTGCCGGGCGTCTCCTTCGTGGTGTTGCTGGCGACCCTGGGCAGCGTGGGTATTCCACTGGAGGGCCTGGCCTTCATCGCCGGCGTCGACCGGATCATGGACATGGCCCGTACCGCGCTGAACGTGATCGGCAACGCCCTCGCAGTCCTGGTTATCGCGCGTTGGGAAGGTATGTACGACGACGCCAAGGGCGAGCGCTACTGGAACTCGCTGCCGCACTGGCGCAGCAAGGAATCCTTTCCAGCAGGTCAGTCGACGGTCGATTGATTGCTGAGTAGCGTCAAACACACAAACCCTGGCCCTGGCTGGGGTTTGTTGTTTTAGGCGTACCGAACGGTAGGAGCGCGCTTGCCCGCGAGAGGCCGGCACATCCAATGCACCTTCGTTGGCAGAACAATCGATTCGCGGGCAAGCGCGCTCCTACATGATCGGGTCTGCACCTGATGGCTGGGCAGCGCCGCATAACTTTGTAGGAGCGTGGCTTGTCCCGCGATCGGCGACGTAGTCGTCGTAAAGACGGCGAATGCGGATTACCTGACAAGATGGACTGGTCTGATTTCACGACTGCTGAGCAGCCGATCGCGGGACAAGCCACGCTCCTACAGTTTGTGTGTCGTGTCTGGTAACTGTGGGATAGGGTTTGTTGTTTGCGGCCCCGCCGCTATCATCCCCGCATCTTGCGAGGGGATTTACTGATGCTCAATGGCCTGTGGCTTGGCTTTTTCGTGGTTGCGGCGATTTCCGCGCTGGCTCAATGGCTGGTAGGAGGTAACTCAGGGATCTTTGCCGCGATGGTCGAAAGCATCTTTGCCATGGCCAAGCTGTCGGTGGAAGTCATGGTGGTGCTGTTCGGCACCCTGACCCTGTGGCTCGGGTTTCTCAACATCGCCCAGAAAGCCGGAATCGTCGACTGGCTGGCAAAAGTATTGGGGCCATTGTTCCGTCGCCTGATGCCTGAAGTGCCCCCCGGCCACCCTGCCCTCGGCCTGATCACGCTGAACTTCGCGGCGAACGCGCTGGGTCTGGACAACGCCGCAACGCCTATCGGCCTCAAGGCCATGCGTGCCTTGCAGGATCTCAACCCTAGCCAGACCGTGGCCAGCAATGCGCAAATCCTGTTTCTGGTGCTCAACGCCTCTTCGCTGACGCTGCTACCGGTCACCATCTTCGTTTACCGCGCGCAACAGGGCGCAGTCGACCCGACGCTGGTCTTCCTGCCCATCCTGCTCGCTACCAGCGCCTCGACCCTTGTCGGCTTGCTGTCCGTCGCGGTCATGCAGCGTTTGCGCCTGTGGGACCCGGTGGTGCTGGCGTACCTGGTGCCTGGCGCATTGCTGCTGGGCGGTTTCATGGCCGTGCTGGCGGGGCTGTCCGCCACGGCGCTGGCAAGCCTCTCCTCGGTGCTCGGTAACCTGACGCTGTTCGGCATCATCATGTTGTTTCTGGTGGTCGGCGCGTTGCGCAAGGTCAAGGTTTACGAAACGTTCGTCGAGGGCGCGAAAGAAGGCTTCGACGTCGCCAAGAACTTGCTGCCGTATCTGGTCGCCATGCTTTGCGCCGTGGGCGTGCTGCGCGCGTCCGGGGCGTTGGACTTCGCGCTGGAGGGGATTCGCCACGTGATTCAGTGGATGGGCCTGGACACCCGCTTTGTCGACGCACTGCCCACCGCACTGGTCAAACCCTTCTCGGGCAGCGCCGCGCGGGCGATGTTGATCGAGACCATGAAATCCCAGGGTGTGGACAGCTTCCCGGCGTTGGTCGCCGCAACGATTCAGGGCAGCACCGAAACCACCTTCTATGTCTTGGCGGTGTATTTCGGTGCTGTCGGTATTCAGCGCGCCCGCCACGCCGTCGGGTGCGCGCTGCTGGCTGAACTGGCGGGCGTGATCGCTGCGATCTGCGTCTGCTACTGGTTCTTCGGCTCGACGGTGTAATGCTTCTGGCCCTGCTCCAGGGTCCATTGCAGCACCTGGGCGGTCAGCGTATCGCTGGCCTGCCCAAAGGCGGCCACCACCGCTGGGACCTGTTTGTCGCCAACAGGCTGATGCACCTCGAAGCGCCGACTCGCAACGATGCGTTGATGGTCATCGGCCAGCCGCGCGTCCAGGCGAATCACCACCTCGATCGCCTGACCGCGGTATTCGCTCTGGAACGCCTGGAGCTCCCCGCCCAACTCGAAATCCGCCTGCAGGTTGCTGTCGTCGGTGCTGATCGACTGCACACGCCCGTCACGGTAGAACGCATCGGTTAGCCGATTGCGCAGCAGCACCGGCGCCGGGTCGCTCCAGCGGGCGCCTTTGTAGCTGCTGATGACATCACCCTGCGGGATGACGGCAATGCGTGGGCTGTCGAGCGTCTCGCTGGACTTTGGCTTGACCACGCGCAATGACCAAGGCGCAGGTGTCGCTGCTTTGCTGATGGTTGCAGTCGTGGGCAAGCGGTAGACGTCCGTCGGTTCCTGCTTGGGCAATATCGAACAGGCGCTGAGCGTCAGCAGTGCGCTTGCCAGCAACAGCCCCGGGATTGAATGACTGGCAAGCCTCATGGCTGGAATTCCTTGTTCTTGTCGCTACCGAGCAGGTAGCCGCTGGGGTTGGCATTCAGACTGCGTGAAATGGTCTTGAGCGAGGTCAGGGTTTCGCGCAGCTCGCGAATCGCCGGGCCCAGCTCACTCAGCCCCTGGAGCCCGCCGTCGACGGAATCCTTGTTGGCTTTGATCAACTGGTTGATGGTGTCAGTGCTCTGTTGCAACGACACCATGGCCGCCTGACCGGTCGCGATGGCCTGCTTTCCGTCGACCGTGAACAACAGATTGGCGTTGCGCATCGCTGTGGAGGTCTGATCCAGCGTGGCGCTGGCCTGCTTGCTCAGCACCAGCAGTTGCTTAAGGGTCTGACGGATATCGTCGCGTTGATCGGCAATCACTGCCGTCGTCTGCTCCAGATGCTCCATGGTGTTGCTCAGCGCCTGCACGTTCTTCGACGACAGGAGTTCGTTGGCGTTGTGAAGAAAGACGTTGATGCCGGTGATCAGGTCGTTACTGTCGTTGAGCAGCCGCGAAATGGGTGACGGCGACGCAATGATCACAGGCAGGTTGCCGTCGTCGCCTTTCAGCTCTTCGCTTTGTGGCGTGCCGCCGCTGAGCTGGATGATCGAAGTCCCGGTGATGCCGTTCAGGGCGAGCTTGGCGAAGGTGTCACGCTTGATCGGGGTTTCCCCGGCCACACGAATCTGCGCCAGCACGCGGCGAGGGTCCTGAGGGTCCAGGCGCAATTGAACCACGTCACCGACCTTGATCCCGCTGTACTGCACCGGGCTGCCACGAGACAGGCCGGTCACGGCTTCGTTGAACACCACCTGATAATCCTTGAACGCCGTGTCGACGCTGGACTTGGCGAGCCACAGCCCGAACAGCAGCGCGGCGGCGACCACGATCACCGTGAACAGGCCGATCAAGATGTGATGGGCGCGGGTTTCCATCATGAGACCTCGTGTGGGTGGGTGGCCGCTGCATAGGCCGAGCGGCCGCGCGGGCCATGAAAGTATTCGTGAATCCAGGCGTCCTTGTAAGCCGACACCTTGTCGATGCTATCGGCCACCAGCACGCGTTTCTGAGACAGCACCGCCACCCTGTCGGTGATGGTGTACAGCGTGTCCAGGTCGTGGGTGACCATGAACACGCTCAGGCCCAGTGCGTCGCGCAGGGTCAGGATCAGTTGATCGAAGGCCCCCGCGCCAATCGGGTCGAGGCCTGCGGTGGGCTCGTCGAGAAACAGAATGTCCGGATCGAGTGCCAACGCCCGAGCCAGCGCTGCCCGCTTGATCATGCCGCCGGACAGCGAGGCAGGGTATTTGTGAGCGGCCGACAGCGGCAACCCGGCGAGGGCCATCTTGATGCCGGCCAGATGCTCGGCCTCGTCACGGCTCAGCCCCGCGTGTTCGATCAGGGGTAAGGCCACGTTCTCGGTGATCGTGAGTGATGAGAACAACGCGCCCTTCTGAAACAGCACGCCGAAACGTCGTTCGACCTGGGAGCGATCTTTAACGGACAGATTCAGAAGATCCTGACCCAACACCCGGACATTGCCTTCAGCAGGGCGCTGCAACCCGACGATGCTGCGCAGCAACACCGACTTGCCACTGCCCGAGCCGCCCACGACCCCGAGGATTTCCCCGCGATAGAGGTCCAGATCCAGATGCTCGTGAACCACCTGCGGCCCGAAGCGATTACACAGGCCACGCACTTCAATGACGGTTTCACTGGGTTGCACGCAACGTCGGGTCACCAGCCAAGCTCCATGAAAAACATCGCCGCCAGTGCGTCCAGCACAATGACCACGAAAATTGACTGCACCACGCTCGACGTCGTGTGAGCGCCCACCGATTCAGCACTGCCCTCGACCTTGAAACCCTCGAGGCAGCCAATCGCGGCGATGAAAAAAGCAAAGATCGGCGCTTTGACGATCCCGACCAGAAAGTGCTGCACGCCGATGTCTGCTTGCATCAGCGACAGAAACATCGCTGGCGAGATCCCCAGCGACAGCGCGCACACCACGCCGCCACCGACGATGCCGCAGATCATCGCCAGAAATGTCAGCATTGGCAGTGAGATAAGCAGCGCCAGCACGCGAGGCAATACCAGCAGCTCTGTAGGACTGAGGCCCAAGGTCTGCAAGGCATCCAGCTCTTCATTGGCTTTCATTGACCCGATCTGTGCGGTGAACGCACTGGCCGTGCGGCCCGCGAGAAGAATCGCCGTCAGCAACACAGCGAATTCCCGCAGGAACGAGAAGCCGATCAGATCGACCGTAAAGATCGTGGCGCCGAAGGCCTTGAGTACCGTTGCGCCCAAAAAGGCCACGACGGCGCCGACCATGAACGTCAGCAACGCCACGATGGGTGCCGCGTCCAGACCGATCTGTTCGATATGGGCGATCACTGAAGTGGTGCGCCAGCGTTTCGGGTGGAACAACGTGGTGACGAACGTCTGCAGAATCAGGCCGACGAAACCGAGCAGTTGCAGGGTGTCGTTCCAGATGACCTCGATAGCAGACCCGATCCTCGCCAGTAACTGAGTGCCGACAGCGACTTCAGGGTCTTTCACGGGTTGGCAGTAGTCGCACAACGCGCTTTGGATGGTCTGCATCAACGCGCGGCTCGACTCGGGCAGGTTCGGCGCCTGAACGGCCAGCAAACGCAAACGTTGAACACCCAGAAGCTCCACCAGCAACGACGCGCCTGCGGTATCGAGGGCGCCCAACCCGCTCATGTCCACCTGCGTGGCTGGGCCGAAACCGTCGCTTAACGCATCGGTCTGGCGCTTGAGTGCGTGGTAGTGGGCAAGCGTCCAGTCTCCGGCGATCCACAGCTGAGCAGGGTCGGTCGAAGTGTCCAGTGTGGCGCTGCCGCACACCGTTGATGCGCGGTTGACGAGGGAGATCGATGGGGTCATAGCGACGAGCTTAGTTGGTTTTGGCCGGGGTGGACGGGCTCGCCGCTGGCGCACTGTCATCAGGCTTGTCAGCGTCTGAATCAGACGAGCCCAACGTGTCTGCGCCGGGCTTCAGCCCCGCGGGCTTGATCTTCTTGCGCGTCACCGCAGGCTGATCCGAATCGGTCACTTCAAAGCGCAAAACGCCGATCATCTGGCCATCCTCTGTCAGCACCCTCACCTGCCATTTGCCGAGCACATCGGGCGGAAAATTCTGTTTGTGAGTCCATGCCCGATAGCCTTCCTTACGTCCGCCGTGGATGTCTAGAGCAATTCGATCGACTTCTTCGCCGTTGTGGCGCCAAACGTGATAAATCCGCTCGTCCAGACCGCGCGGAGCGTTGATCGACGTGTACGCATACAGCCCGGCGCTGCGCAGTTGATTGACGCCGATCTCCTGAATACTCTCGCCCGGCGTGCGGTTCTGGTTGTCGAACTGGGTGCTGACGGCCACCTCTGTCAGCCACAGGGTTGCGGGCGGCACCCACGAACGCAGCATCCAGCCCGCACCGCCAATGGCCAATGTCATGAGCACGAGCCCGACGCCGCGTTTCCAGTTGTTGAGCGGGAAACTGGAGGCCAGGCTCGGGAACGACAGCAGCATGGCGATGATCAGCGACAGCTTGTAACTCTCGGCGGTGGTCAGGTGCAGGATGATGGGCAGCGCGGTCAACAAAGCGGCAAACAGGGTCAGCGTGTGCAGCGCCATGAACAGCCAGCGACGGGGTGCCAGCCATTTGTAATACAGCGGGTCAGTGATCGAGATCAGTCCTGCGGCCGCGAGGACGCCGGTGAACACCAGCTGGCCGCTGTTCCATGTGGTGGTCACGAAGAAAAACGGCAAGACGAAGAACAGACTCTCCTGGTGGATCATCTGTGTGGCGTATCGGAGCAATGGCTGCGGGATTTCGCGCTTCAACAGTTTGGCCAGCAGCGCAACGGCACTGTTTTCCACCATCAGCCACAACCAGCTCACCAGCATGATCACGGCAATCCAGGTCGCGAGCTTGGCTTGCCGGTCCACCAGAATGAAGCTGCCGATGCCGGAGCAAAAACCGAAGAACGCGATCAGCCCCGGGTAGCGCTTGATGAACTCCAGTACGCGCTGTACCAGGGAGTTCTGCATGAGGGCGTTGAGATCCGGCATTTCGGTGTTCACTTTGGCTGTAGGAAAAATCGTTGGCAGGATACCAATGATCACAGTTCATACGCGTACACAAACTGCTTCTGCCGAAGGCGTAGGAGCGCGCTTGCCCGCGATCTGGTGCGCAGCGGCAGGTATTACTGCTAACCCGGTGTGTCAGACGAATCCAGACCTCTGGTTCTACTGCCGCTGCGCGGCAGATCGCGGGCAAGCGCGCTCCTACCGTTAACGGGAGGGCTTGGACTCAGCGCAGTCCTGTTACAGCGGGCGTCTTTTGTGAACACGCCACCGCCAGAAAATGACCAATGCCAGCAACGCGACCACCGCCAAGCCGATCTCATACAACTCGTCATAGCTGACCAGCGGCTCTTCAATGCGCAGATACCCGGGCTGCGCCAACAGCTGGCGCATGGCCCGATTCGCCAGATCCAGGCTCACGCCCCGCGTGCGCTTGGCCGGGTCTTCGAAGCGGCCGTCCTCATAATCGTTCAGAGCGCCCCAGTAATAATCGGCCAACGCGCTGTTGCCTTGAACCGCCCAGGCCTGTTTGGCGATCGAAGCCTGTTGCAGCCGGGCGAAGGTCGCAGGATCCATGCCTTCTTTGCGCAGCCGTTCCAGCATCGAACGCACCGATGCCACCGCCGCGTCCACATCATCACGTGCGAGATCGGCGTTCAGGCTGAGGAACCCGGTGTCGCCGAAGGCTTCCCGGTCGGCCCACGGGCCGTAGGAATAGCCTTTGTCCAGGCGCAACTCGCTGTAGAGCGACCAGTCCAGGTAGGCTTTCACCAAATCCCACGTCTCATCGTGCTGCTCGCCCATGTCAGGCTCTGGAAACAGCAGGTGCAGCTTCGCGCCATCGCCCAACGCGCCGCGGACCAGCGTGCGCTCGGGCTCGGCTTTGGCGTTGATGGAAGGCAGCGGCGGGTGTTCGGTCGGGTCAACTGCATTCAGCTGACCGAATGTTCGCTCCAGATAAGCAGGCAACAGCTTGTCCAGTTCGCCCACGATGATCAGCGTCATGTTGTTGGACGCGTACCAGTTGTCGTGGATGGTTTCGATCTGCTCCAGCGTCAGGTGATCGACTTCCGGCCGCTCCGAGCATTTGAGCCCCAACTCTACCGCCAATTGATTGCTGGCGCTGTGTCCGAGGTCGCGCTTGTCCAGCCAGCGCTGCAGGTGTGAGTAGTGACCGCCGTCTTCACGCTCGACGATGCGCTTGGCAGTGTCGAGGTTCGCCTGATTGATCTGCGTGTGAGTGAGCACGTTAAGGAGCAAGTCCAGCACCTTGCGCTGATTCTGCGCCGGCGCCTCGATCACGAACGTGGTGTCGGTGTTGCTGGTGAACGCGTTCCACTCCCCGCCCAGCGCCTGCATCTGCTGCTCCAGGCCGCCCTCACCGGAATTGTCGATGCCACTGAACAGCAAATGCTCCAGCAAATGAGGGAGCTCTTTGTCTTTGCAGGGGAAGTCATCGAAGCCGATGCCGACCACCAGCCGGATCGACACATGACCTTTTTCGGCAGGTTTGAGCAGCAATTGCAAACCATTGGGCAGCACGTAGCCCTCGACCTGAAAGCGGTCGAGGGCCATGGACGAGAGGGATGTCAGGAACAAACAAACGAACAGCAGGCAACGCATAAAAACGGGCTTCCTTGCGGGCCGGTATGTGTAACAGACTTCAGACCGGGCCCTGCGTTCACCTCGATTATTCTGGTTGGCTTTCGCTGGACAAGGCCCCGGTGTCAGAGGTTTCAAGAACGGCATAGGCGCTGCTGCAGAACAAAGAATTCAAACGTTTCATGTCGGCGATCAGCTCGAGGTGCAACGAGCTGGTCTCGATACTCTGCACGATTTTACGTTGCAGTCTGCTGACATGGGCATGGGCCAGACGCCGCTCCTGTGCCCGGAAACGACGTTTTTCACGCAGCAATTGGCGCGCGCTTTCCGGGTCGCCACTGAGAAATACCGACAAGCCCAGGCGCAGATTGGCCATCAGCTGCTCATGCAGCCCGGAAAGTTCTTCCAGCCCGACGTCGGAAAACGAACGCCGCTGGGAAGTCTTTTGCTGTTGAACCTTACGCAGCATACGCTCGATGAGTCCGCTGGCCAGTTCCAGATTGATCGACAATTCGATGATTTCGGCCCAACGGCGGTTGTCCTGATCGCTGAGGTCTTCTCTGGGCATTTGCGCCAGGTACAGCTTGATCGCGTTGTACAGCACCTCGACGTCGTCGTTCAGACGCCGCACCTCTTGGGTGACCGCCGTCTGATTGCCCCGCAGCACTTCCTGCATGGCATTGAGCATGCTGTCGATCAGATCGCCCATACGCAGGGTTTCACGCACCGCATTGGCCAGTGCCAGGCTCGGTGTCGCCAAGGCAGTGAGGTCCAGATGACGGGGTTTGACCGCGCCATTGACCTCGGCCTGTTGCGGCAGTATCGAGGCGCACAGTCGGCCCATCGGTCCAACCGTGGGCAGCATGATCAGGCAGCGCAGCGAGTTGTAGATCACATGGAAGCTGATCACCAGGCTCGACGGGCTGACTTCCAGGGTTTCCATCCAGTGCACCAGGGGCGTCAACACCGGAATGATCAGCAGCAAGCCGATCAATTTGTACAGCAAGCTGCCAAGCGCCACCTGGCGACCGGCGACGTTCTGCATGCTGGTGCTGAGGAACGCCAGCAGACCGCTGCCGATGTTGGCGCCGATCACCAGCCCGATGGCGACCGGCAAGCTGATGATCTCAGCGCCTGCCAGTGTTGCGGTCAGCAGGACAGCGGCCAGGCTTGAGTAGGAAATCAGCGCGAACATCGCACCGACCAGGGCGTCGAGAAGGATGTCACCGGTCAGCGACGCAAACAGCACCTTCACGCCCGCCGCTTGAGTGATGGGGGCGGCGGCGGTGACGATCAGTTGCAGCGCCAGGATGATCAACCCAAGGCCGATACCGACGCGGCCAAGCTGACCGACACGGGTCTGCTTGCGCGACAAAAAGAGTATCACCCCGAGAAAGATCAGCAGCGGCGACAGCCACGACAGGTCGAAGGTCAGGATTCGCGACATGATGGCGGTCCCGACGTCGGCACCCAGCATGATCGCCAGCGCGGGCGTCAGGCCCATCAGGCTCTGGCCGACGAACGAGGTCACCAGCATGGCGGTGGCGTTACTGCTCTGCACCACTGCGGTCACGAGGATCCCGGCCACGAAGGCCAGCGGACGTTTAGACATGTTCTGACTGAGCACACGGCGCAGCTGCGAGCCATAGACACGCAGGATGCCGGTTCGAACGATGTGCGTGCCCCAGATCAACAGCGCGACGGCAGAAAGCAAATCGAGCAGGGTCAGCATACGGAAAGCCCCCTGTTAATAGCCCGGCGGGCAAAAATAGCCAGCGCCCAGTTGGGCAAGAAGTGAAAGTACAGCGTGTAGCGAGCGAAAGCGCTTGGGCACTGTCGTGATCAGCTTGCTCAACTAAAGCTTTAGTCGGCCTGAGGCCTTATTGCCAGCATGGCACAGCCGATTATTTCCTGAAACAAATCTGTCATAAATCAGGTGTTTGCTTTGTGTGAGTCCGTGTAGGAGCGTGGCTTGTCCCGCGATCGGCGAGGAACTCGTCGCAAAATCAGAGCGCACGTCGTACCAGGTACTCCGCGTCTGCGCAGTTTGCTGCAGATCGCGGGGCCAGATGAAGCGCAACACCGGCAGGTCCTACAGGATTGCGCCGGGTTCAATAAAAAACGGGGCACTCAATGCCCCGTTCTGTCACCGCTACAACGCACTCTGGGTGTTATTGACCCGGAACGTCCTTGCGAAGTTTCACGGGGTCCTTCATCGCCCGCTTCTTGGCCATCGAGGTACGCATCTTAATGTTGATCGCTTCGACCGCCAGCGAGAACGCCATGGCGAAGTAAACGTAGCCTTTTGGCACGTGCACATCGAAGGACTCTGCGATCAGCACCGTACCGACGACGATCAGGAACGACAGCGCCAGCATTTTCAGTGACGGGTGCTTGTCGATGAAATCGCTGATGACGCCTGCGCACAGCATCATGATCAGGACCGCGACGATGATCGCAGCGACCATGACCGGCACATGAGACACCATGCCGACTGCGGTGATGACCGAGTCCAGCGAGAACACGATGTCGATGATCGCGATCTGAATGATCGTGTACAGGAACATGCCACCCTTGCCTTTCGGCTCTTCGATCTGCTCATCCTCGCCTTCCATGCCGTGATAGATCTCTTGCGAGCTCTTCCACAACAGGAACAGACCACCGAAGAACAGGATCAGGTCGCGACCGGAAATGCCTTGGCCGAGTACGACGAACAGGTCGTCGGTGAGGCGCATGACCCAGGTGATCGACAGCAGCAGAAGGATTCGCGTGACCATCGCCAGCGCCAGACCGAAGATCCGCGTGCGGGGCTGCATCGCTTTGGGCATCCGGCTGACCAGGATCGAGATCATGATGATGTTGTCGATGCCCAGAACGATTTCCAGGGCAGTCAGGGTTAAGAAAGCAACCCAGATCTCAGGGTTGGTCAGCCATTCCATTACGTTTTCCTTTGAGCTTGTTAGTCCTCGCTGCCGGTGGTCCGCCAGCGAGGGAGTTCAGTTGCCTTATAGACTGCTGAACGCAGGGAAGATCCCCATCAGCAGTGCGGCGACCAGGATGCATACGCAGACCAGCACCGCCCACTTGAGGGTGAAGCGCTGATGATCACCAAATTCAATGCCAGCAAGGGCGACCAACAAATAGGTCGATGGCACCAGCGGGCTCAACAAATGGACGGGCTGACCGACGATCGAGGCACGTGCCATTTCCACCGGGCTGATCCCGTAGTGCGATGCGGCCTCGGACAGCACCGGCAGCACGCCATAGTAAAACGCATCGTTGGACATGAAAAAGGTAAACGGCATGCTGACCACGGCCGTAATGACCGCAAGGTACGGGCCCATCGCGTCCGGAATCACTGCCAGCAGGCTTTTCGACATCGCATCGACCATACCGGTGCCGGACAGGATACCGGTGAAAATGCCGGCCGCGAAGATCAGGCCGACCACTGCCAGTACGCTACCGGCATGCGCCGCGACGCGGTCTTTCTGCGCTTGCAGGCACGGGTAGTTGACGATCATGGCGATACTGAACGCGATCATGAACAGAACCGGCAGCGGCAGCAGGCCCATGATCAAGGCAACCATCAGCGCCAGCGTCAGTGCGGCGTTAAACCAGATCAGCTTGGGACGGCGTGCGTCGGGGAACTGCGAAACGCTGATTTCGCTGTGATCGACTTCGTCGCCCGGCAGGTGCAGTTCGCCCAGACGCGCACGCTCACGTTTGCCGTAGCAGTACGCGATCACCAGGATTGCGATCACACCGGCGAGCATCGCAGGAATCATCGGCACGAAAATGTCCGAAGGGTCCACATGCAACGCACTGGCCGCACGGGCAGTCGGGCCGCCCCATGGCGTCATGTTCATCACACCGCCCGCCAGAATGATCAGGCCGGCCATGATGCGCGGGCTCATGCCCAGGCGGCTGTACAGCGGCAGCATGGCGGCCACGCAGATCATGTAGGTGGTGGCGCCGTCGCCGTCCAGTGAGACGACGAGGGCCAGAACGGCAGTGCCCACCGACACTTTTACCGGGTCACCTTTGACCAGCTTGAGGATCTTGCGTACGGCCGGGTCGAACAGGCCGGAGTCGATCATCAGGGCAAAATAGAGAATGGCGAACATCAGCATCACGCCGGTCGGCGCAAGCTTGGTGATGCCGGCGAGCATCATGGGGCCGATGTCGGAGGCGAAACCGCCGAACAAGGCAAACACGATCGGCACGATGATCAGGGCAATCAGCGCGGAGAGGCGCTTGCTCATGATCAGGTACATGAAAGCGACAACCATGGCAAAGCCGAGGAAGGTCAACATAGAAATACTCCAGGCGTTACGCGACGTGAAAACGGACGAGACGAAGCAATCAGCTCAAGACGAGCAGCGCAGGGAGTCGGGGGGTGAGCGAGGGGTACAGCGGAGCACGAGCAAGCATCAGAATCACCGAATTGTTGTTGTAGATGGGCCGGCGAACGTCGAAAAGCGTTCGTCCTGGCTGGCCGGTCTTTCGCCGGCGGTGAGGTGATGCTAAAGCGCTTACCTTTCAACCAGCTTTCGCTGCCGCTCCGCTGATCGTTGCCGCACCAATGAAGCATTTTCGCCCGAACGCAGTCAGAGCCTGAACACGAACGGGAGAATGACCATGAGCGAAATGCATACCGGTGGATGCCACTGCGGCAATCTGCGCTATCAACTCGATGCGCCCTTGCGCGACATTGCTCATTGTCATTGCTCGATTTGTCGGCGTACGTCAGGCGGCATTGCGGTGTCCTGGATCACCGTGCCTCTAGAGTCATTCAAATGGTTGGCCGGAAGCCCTGCGGCCTATGATTCCGGACCGACCTGCGTAAGGTTCTTCTGTAGTAACTGTGGGGCACAGGCGGCGCTCTTCAGCCGCAACAGCCCGGAGACCATGGACGTGACCATCGCCACGCTCGACCACCCCGAGCTCGCCCCGGCCGTTCGGCACATCTGGACCGACAACCGATTGCCTTGGCTGCATCTGGATGAGCATCTGCCGGGCGAGCCAGGCGAAACGGTTTAGCCGCACCCAGAGTCGATTCTGCCAGCAGGGGTAGCGATCGGAGGTTACGAAGGTCCCGATCGCGGCGCATCAGACGGCATTGATGTGTCTGATCCACCCTTATCGCGAGTCAGCTCACTCCTGCAAATGCTGGCTGGCCTCAGATCTGAGGTACGACGCGGATCCTGTAGGAGCAATCGGAGGTTACGACGGTCGCGAACGCGGAGCGTCAGGCGACATGAGTGTGTCTGACCCACCCTAATCGCGGGCAAGCTCACTCCTATAAATGCATACAGGCCTCAGATCTGAGATACGACGCCGATCCTGTAGGAGCAATCGGAGGTTACGACGGTCGCGAACGCGGAGTGTCAGGCGACATGAAGGTGTCTGGCCCACCCTAATCGCGAGCAAGCTCACCCCTGCAAATGCAGGCAGGCCTCAGATCTGAGGTACGACGCCGATCCTGTAGGAGCAATCGGAGGTTACGACGGTCGCGAAAGCGGAGTGTCATGCGACATGAAGGTGTCTGGCCCACCCTAATCGCGAGCAAGCTCACCCCTGCAAATGCAGGCAGGCCTCAGATCTGAGGTACGACGCCGATCCTGTAGGAGCAATCGGAGGTTACGACGGTCGCGAACGCGGAGCGTCAGGCGGCATGAACGTATCTGACCCAGCCCCATCGCGAGCAAACCCAATCCTGTAGATCGCTTCGCGTATTCAAGGTAACTCCAACCCACCCGCCGCCTTATGCAACGCCCGCAAATGCTCGCCCACTTGCTTGAGATTTTCGTCGGTAGCGGCAATCTCGGCGGCGCGGTCAGGCTCCAGCAGCGCCCTCACCTCTTTGTCCAGATCGCCGGTCAGACGCTGCAGCTGTTTCTGGCGCTGGCTGCTTTCTTCTTCAAGACGTGTCCATTCGCCCTGCTGCGGCAGTCCGTACCCTCCACTGCCCAACAGTTCCGCGGGGCGGCTGAGGAAGCCGCTGTTGGCCAGGATGTCCTGCAACGTGCCAGTGGCCTTCGACACACCGTTGTCCTTCTTCTCGACCGCGCTGAGGTAGCGTTGCTTGACCTCATCCTGCGCCAGCAGCAACTGACGGCGTTGAGCGGCCTGCTCCAGAAGCAACATGGCGGCGCTGGTGCGCAGATCGGCTTGGGCGAAATACGGGCGTCGGTCTTTCGCAGGCAGCGACAGCCAGTCTTCGACGGTGGTTTCCTTCACGTCAGTGGATTTGCGCAGCACATCGAACATCGCTTGGTAGCGGTCGCGGTAGGAATCAAAGCGATAGCCCAGCCGCAGCGCTTTTTTGGGATCGTCCAGCACGCTGGTGTCCGCCAGACCCCTGCCCTTGAGCACTTCCAGCAAACCATTGGGCATGATGCTGTCGAGGCCCACCAGCCGAGGGTCGTCAGTGCCGCTGCGCAACAGCTTGAGGTTTTCCACAGCGCAGTTGTTGGACAGAAACCAATAGTTGCCGTCATACGCCCAGTGCATCTCGGCGGCATGCTGGACCAGCCCGTCGATTTCCTCGCGGGACAGTTTCAGCGGCACGGACGCCAGGCTGCGCAATTCCGTTTTGGTGTATTCGTCGATCACCTGCCCCAACGGCAGCACGAACAGGCGCGATGGATAAGCGCCTGTCAGGCCGCTCCAACTGGACAGTTGCAGGTCGTTCACAAACGCACGATAGGACAACACCAGATGCTGATCCAGATCCAGACGGCAATCCGGGCCGCGCGGACGTCCAGGCTTGCAGATGACCAGGCGCAGCATGCTGTGGCCCCAACGACTCACCAGATTCTGATTGGCTTCGGCCAACAGGTAATCAACCTCATACACGCGCTCGGGGTCGAGCTTGCCCAGCGGCTCACGGGCGAAGTCGTTACCGGCGTTCAGGTACGGGTAGTAAGTCGGGCAGTCATCCTTGGCGGCGGGCGCCCAGTTGAACAGCTGTTTGTAGTAGTCGTAGAGCGCGGGACGTCGGCAGGCATAGGCCGGATCAAGGAGGAAGTACTCCATGTTCACCGCAACAAACTCCAACGGGCTGCTGATTTCGTAGATATCGGGGCTGCGGGCAACCTGACCGTTGCGTTCCTCACGCTCCCCTCGACGTCCCACGTATTGTGGCCAGCCGGCTAGGTCCAGCAGGCGTGGATCGTCGCTCAACGTGAAGCGCCGGTCGGTCTGGCCTCGGCAACTGTCACGCAGACCGATCTTGCCGGTGCTGTTGCCCTGGCGCGCACACGCGATGATCAGCTTGCGGTCTTCAGGCGACCAAAGCTGGGCGTGATCATAAATATGGGTGAGCTCATGCAGCACCGTCGCGAGCATCTCTTCGCGCACCGTCCCGTGTGGGCGATTGGTGCGGGTGGTGGCTGCGGTGCCGTCGGTCAAGCCCGCCAGCAGGCGTTGATTGAGGTCCAGACGGTAAGGCCCGTCTGCGCGTCCGTAGGCGTTGGACGGCATGTCATCGGTCCAGCGGACTTCGACTTTACGATCAAGCTTGCTGACGAACATCGGCGGCAAATGCGCCATGGCCTCGTCGAGCAGCGTCTGGCTGGCTTGCTGCTGGGCAGGACTCAGCCCGTCGGTGTACAGCGACAGACTCAAGCCGGCGAAGGCGCTCGTACAGATCAGCGACAGCGCCGAAGCCAGCAGCCAGACGGCTACGCGCCTCACAGTGCGAGGATGGCTTCAGCGAGATCCTGGTCACTGGCATTGCGCGCTTCTGGCAGGCGCTCACGCAAGGTGGCGAACGCGGCGTCCAGTTTAGCGCCGTGAATGTCGCCGTTCGTGGCGACGTAGCTGGCGGCATCGTCCTGAGCTTCCACAACCATTTTCCAGTTGCGAACCGAAGACGTGGTGTCGGAGGTGAAGTCCACGCTGCGGCCCAACGCACGGACAACGATGTTACTGGTGGCTTTCAAGGTTTGCGCGTGCGCGACATCGGTCAGCAACAACAGGCCGAGGGCAGCGGCAATCAACGGGGTACGCATGGAACGGCTCCAGAATACAGAAGGTGCAAAAGTGATTATTGGACGAGAATTGCCTGCGCCAGTTCAAGGTCGCTGGCATGAAGTTTTGGCTGGGCTTGACGCAGATACATCAGCGCGGCCTCCAGCTGTGCTCCTCGCAGTTGGCCATCACTGGCTATAAACGCTGCAGCATCATCCTGGGCGGCAAGTATCAGCTTGTTATCGAAAGGCCCGGTCGTCACCTGGCTGGTGGCGTACCCGCTTTTGATCAGGCTTTGTGTGGTTGTGTCGAACGCTTGAGCCTGGGTAACGCAGATCAGGCTGGCAGTCGCTGCAATCAACAGGCGAGACAATGAACGCATGAGTCTTCGGTATTGGCGAAACGAATCGCAAGGCTAGCGCAATGCCCCGGCCAGAGCCAGTGAAGGTGTCGGGGCGTGCGGCGCCAAAGCTGTCGCGATGCTGAATCAGATAGCGAGAATGGCCTGCGCCAGCTGCGCATCCGATGCATTCAAGCTCGGGCTGACTTCACGGATGTGCTGAAACGCACCCTCCAGATGAGCTCCGCGGATTTCGCCTTTGCTGGCGACGAAGCTGGCTGCGTCATCGCGCGCGGCCAGAACGATCTTGTCGTCATGGAAGGACGAGGAGATCTTGGAGGTGGCGTTGGACGACGCGTCCAGTGCGCGCACGATGGTGTCGGTGGTGACCACGAAGCTGGACGCCTGAGCGCCGGTTGCCGCGATCAAAAGTACAGCTGCACTCATCAGGCGAAAGCGAGACATGTTTGAACTCCACAAGGAACAAAATAAGTAACCACATGCGCAAAGCCGACGATGAGCAAAGCTATCTCGCAGGCGTTGGGGTAAAGGGTGAAGCAAGACTAGCGTAACCGGGATCGTCAGCACTATCACGGCTAAATGCCAGCTGACAGGATGAGCCTGCTTTATCGTCACCTGAAATGCCTGACAGGCCCGTGAATCAACAACTGTACTTGCTGGGAGAATAAATTAATAAACTGTACCTATCAGGCTGATAGCCGCACTCGATCTTCGAAACCCGGAAACAACAAAGCCCGTCGGCAGTTTCCTGCGACGGGCTTCGTGTGAACAATTCGGGTTGCTGGTGAGAGGCTCTTCGCCTGGGACCAGCGGACGCTAAATTAGCGCCAGAACGGCTTGCTCAGCTCTTCGTAACGCTGGGATTCGCTGATACCGGCGTCAGCCAGCAGACGAGCATCCAGACGGGCCAGCTGGTGGCGGCTGGACAGACGACGCTGCCAGAGCATCAGGTTGGCGAACATGCGCAGCGGCAACGAGGCTTTAGCGGATTGAGCGGTTTCTTCGTAGAACAGTTCGGAACTTACGGTGCGTTCCATGGTGCTTCTTCCTTCCGCTTGTGGCGGGATTAGATAGTGACTTGATTGGTGCCAATCTTCCTCTTGTTGTCGCTCTCTCTCCAGACACAGTTCACTTGTATTGTGATGCTCCAGTTAACTGTTCAAAGGCACTGTTTTGCTCATTCGTGGGGCAACTGTACCGGTAAGCACAAATATGGTGCGTTTTGTGCGCCGGAACAGTGAATTTTGAATTTTCAGAGGTGAAAACGACCGGTACAGCAATACAGTTTTTGTCAAAAAGGCGTGCAGTGCGTGGAAAGTGGCGACGAAAGGTCGTCGCCAATCCAGAACTGTTTTCCTACACCGACAGCATGCGGCCGGTTTCTTCCAGGTTGAGGTGCCAACTGAGTGCGTCGCGGAGCACATGCGGGGTGTGGCCACCGATAGCGCAGGCTCTGCGGAAGTAGTCATTGAGCGCTTCGCGGTAGGCGGGATGAACACAGTTGTCGATGATCACGCGAGCGCGTTCACGAGGCGCCAGGCCCCGTAGATCGGCAAGCCCCTGCTCAGTCACGAGGATGTCCACATCATGCTCTGTGTGGTCCACGTGGCTGACCATCGGTACTACGCTGGAAATCGCGCCGGCTTTGGCGATGGATTTGGTCACGAAGATGGCGAGGTGAGCGTTGCGAGCGAAATCGCCCGAGCCTCCGATGCCGTTCATCATCCGCGTCCCGCCCACGTGTGTGGAGTTGACGTTGCCGTACAGGTCGAATTCAAGCGCTGTGTTGATGCCGATGATGCCCAGACGGCGCACGACTTCAGGATGGTTGGAGATTTCCTGAGGGCGCAATAACAGTTTCGGTTTGTACTGTTCCAGGTTGTTGTAGACCGCGTCGTGCTTGCGCTCTGACAGCGTCATCGAGCAACCCGAGGCAAAGTCCAGCTTGCCGGCCTCGAACAGGTCAAAGGTCGAGTCCTGAAGCACTTCCGAGTACATCGCCATGCCGTGGAACGGCGAGTCGATCAGACCGGTCATGACCGCGTTGGCGATCGTTCCAACGCCTGCCTGGAGAGGCATCAGCTGGTTGGTCAGGCGGTTTTGCCGCACTTCGTTCTTGAAGAACTCCACCAAGTGACCGGCAATCGCCTGCGTTTCACTGTCTGCGGGCAGTACAGTTGAAGGTGAGTCGGTCTGGTCGCTGATCACGATGCCCACGATCTTCGCCGGGTCGATCTTCACCGCCTGGCTGCCAATGCGGCTATCAGCCTTCAGCACCGGAATGGGCAGGCGGGTCGGGCGGTACGTGGGAATATAGATGTCATGCAGGCCTTCGAGCTCCAGCGGTTGCGCCAGATTGATCTCGACGATCACCTGCTCGGCCAGAATGGCGAAGCTGGCCGAGTTGCCCACGGACGTGCTCAACACCAGATGACCTTCCTCGGTAATCGCCACGCACTCGATGACGGCGATGTCGACCGATTTGATCTGACGATTGCGCAGTTGCTCGACGGTGTCGGACAGGTGCTGGTCGATGAACATCACCGAACCATCGTTGATTGCCTTGCGCAGCGTGTTATCGACCTGAAACGGCATACGACGGGACAGCACGCCGGCTTCGGTCAATTGCTTGTCGAGGTCATTACCCAGACTTGCGCCGGTCATCAGGCTGATTTTCAGCGGGTGAGCCTTGGCGCGTTCCGCCAGCGCCTTGGGCACGGCCTTGGCTTCGCCGGCACGGGTGAAACCACTCATGCCGACGGTCATGCCGTCCTTGATCAGGGAAGCGGCGTCGGCCGCGCTCATTACTTTGCTCATCAAAGACGGCAGGCGGATACGTTCACGGTGCATGTTTGTTTATCTCGGGACGAGGATGCGAGCGACCAAGTCTAGAGATTTGCCTTTTTCTCGTCCCACGACCAAGGTCGCATGAGAGGGCTCTAATTAGCGGGTTTCAGAACAAAACACTGTTACGCCGAATGTAAAAAACCCTCGGCCGATCGACGCGCCGAGGGTTTGATGTGTTGCGGGCTAGAGCGGTTATTCGACCGCTTTGACCATGTCTTCGATGACTTTCTTGGCGTCGCCGAAAACCATCATGGTCTTGTCGAGGTAGAACAGCTCGTTGTCCAGGCCGGCATAGCCGCTGGCCATCGAGCGTTTGTTGACGATGATCGTCTTGGCCTTGAAGGCTTCCAGAATCGGCATGCCCGCGATCGGCGACTTGGGATCGTTCTTCGCAGCCGGGTTGACCACGTCGTTGGCGCCGAGCACCAGCACCACGTCGGCCTGGCCGAACTCGGAGTTGATGTCTTCCATCTCGAACACCTGATCGTAAGGCACCTCGGCCTCAGCCAGCAGGACGTTCATATGGCCTGGCATACGACCGGCCACCGGGTGGATCGCGTACTTCACAGTCACGCCGCGGTGGGTCAGCTTTTCGGTGAGTTCCTTGAGGGCATGCTGGGCACGAGCCACCGCCAGGCCATAGCCCGGTACGATGATCACGGTGTCGGCATTGGTCAGCAGGAAGGTGGCGTCGTCAGCCGACCCGGATTTGACCGGGCGTGCTTCTTTCGAGCCTGCCGCTGCGCCTACATCCGCCGCGCCGCCGAAACCACCGCCGATCACGTTGAAGAACGAGCGGTTCATGGCCTTGCACATGATGTACGACAGGATCGCGCCGGAGGAACCTACCAGAGAGCCTGCGATGATCAGCATCGAGTTGTTCAGCGAGAAGCCGATACCGGCCGCCGCCCAGCCCGAATAGCTGTTGAGCATCGACACAACCACGGGCATGTCCGCGCCGCCAATCGGGATAATCAGCAGCACGCCGATGACAAACGCGAGGATCAGCATGACGCTGAAGGCGAACAGGCTGCCGGTGAACATGAACGTCAGGCCGAAGAACAGCGTGGCCAGGCCCAGGAGCAGGTTGAGCTTGTGCTGACCTGCGAACTGTACCGGCGCGCCCTGAAACAGGCGGAACTTGTACTTGCCGGACAGCTTGCCGAAGGCGATGACCGAACCCGAGAAGGTGATCGCACCGATGGCGGCACCCAGGAACAGCTCCAGACGGTTGCCGGTCGGGATCGAATCGCCCAGGTGCGCCACGATACCCAGCGACTGCGGTTCAACCACAGCGGCAATCGCAATGAACACCGCGGCCAGACCGATCATGCTGTGCATGAAAGCGACCAGCTCCGGCATTTTGGTCATCTCGACGCGCTTGGCCATGATCGACCCGGCCGTGCCGCCAACCAGCAAGCCCACGATGATATAGCCGATGCCCGCGCTGGCGCCGTCAGTGGATAGTGCAGCGAGTTTGAACACCAGGCCGATCGTGGTCAGAACCGCAAGCGCCATGCCGAGCATGCCGAACAGGTTGCCGCGACGGGAAGTCGTCGGGTGCGACAGGCCTTTAAGGGCCTGAATAAAACAGATCGCCGAAACGAGGTACAACAGGGTGACGAGGTTCATGCTCATTACTTCGGCACCTCAGTTTTGGCTGTGCTTTTAACAGGAGCAGCCTTCTTCTTGAACATTTCCAGCATGCGGCGGGTGACCAGAAAGCCACCGAACACGTTGACGGCGGCCAGCGCCACGGCCAGCGTGCCCATGGTTTTGCCCAGCGGGGTTACCGTCAGTGCGGCAGCCAGCATGGCGCCCACAATCACGATGGCCGAGATGGCGTTGGTTACGGCCATCAAAGGCGTGTGCAAGGCAGGGGTGACGTTCCAGACCACGTGGTAACCGACGTAAATCGCCAGCACGAAGATGATCAGGTTGTAGACGCCGTGAGAGATCAGCATGTCTTCCATTGTTTTTATCCTCAGCCGTTCTTGCGGACGATCTGGCCATCGCGGCACATCAGGCACGCGGCGACGATGTCGTCTTCGAGGTTGATCTCGAACTGTCCTTCCTTGGTAAAGACCAGCTTCAGGAAGTCCAGCAGGTTGCGTGCATAAAGAGCAGAAGCATCGGCAGCGACCAATGCGGGCAGGTTGGTATGACCGACGATGGTCACGCCATGCTCGATCACTACCTGGTCAGCCACGGTCAGCGGGCAGTTGCCGCCCTGGGCTGCAGCAAGGTCAATGACCACCGAGCCCGGTTTCATTTGCGACACGGTTTCTGCGCTCAGCAAGACCGGCGCCTTGCGGCCCGGGATCAGCGCGGTGGTGATCACGATGTCCGCCTGCTTGGCGCGCTCGTGAACGGCCACAGCCTGGCGCTGCATCCAGCTGGCAGGCATCGGACGCGCGTAACCGCCGACACCGACCGCTGCTTCACGCTCCTCATCGGTCTCGTACGGCACATCGACAAACTTGGCGCCGAGCGACTCGATCTGTTCCTTCACCGCAGGGCGAACGTCGGAAGCCTCGATCACGGCGCCCAGACGTTTGGCTGTGGCGATGGCTTGCAGACCGGCAACACCGGCGCCGAGGATTAATACTCGAGCCGCCTTTACTGTACCGGCAGCAGTCATCAGCATCGGCATGAAGCGCGGATAGTGATGCGCGGCCAGCAGCACCGATTTGTAACCGGCAATGTTGGCCTGCGAAGACAGCACGTCGAGGCTTTGTGCGCGAGAGGTGCGCGGGGCCGCTTCGAGGGCAAACGCGGTGATCCCGCATTCGGCCATCTTTGCGATGATCTCGTTGTTGAAGGGGTTAAGCATCCCGATGACAACCGTCCCGGTCTTGATCAGAGCCAGTTCGCTGTCGCTGGGTGCGACGACCTTGAGGATCAGCTCGGCGCCGAAGGCATCGGCAGCGCTGCCAATCGAAGCGCCTGCCGCTTCATAGGCGCTGTCCGTGACGCTGGCGGTAATGCCGGCGCCTGACTGGACGGTGACCTTATGACCCTGGCCAATGAGCTTCTTGATGGTTTCCGGCGTTGCAGCAACCCGAGTTTCACCGGACTGGGTTTCGAGAGGGACACCAATGTGCACGTCAAATCTCCTGCGTGATCTTTTTATCTTTTAAAAATAGGCCAGCGCACTGCGGATGGCGCGTCTGGGGCAGCGATCACCATGTCCCCGCAAGACAAGGCGGGGCGCGGCATTTTGCAGGTGTCAGAAGGGGGCATCAAGGAATTCTGTAACGCGACATATCTTTAACTACAAGTCACCCTGTGACCGTTTGACGCAACAAAACGCTACAGACCTTGTATTTCATGGTCTGTAGCTGAATATGAGGTGTTGGAAATTTTTTTTCTATCTATCACGAGAATGGTGGCAAATCAGCCTGTAGGCCCCGTCACATAACGCTTACAGCCTGTTTTCAATAACGAACACAAGTGTTTCTTAAATGCGACATATCAAGACATCTGTAGGCTTTTCAAATTTTTGACTACAGGGTCAGTAATTAGTGGTTAGATAGACAGATCAAGGCATTGCGTACGTTTCAGCCTGATGCACCAGCCAGTCTCGGAACGCTTTCAGGGACGCTGACTCGACTTTGCGTTCTGGAATCATCAGGTGATACGCCTTAAGACTCGATAAAGCATGGGGATTGGCGATGACCAAACGGTTCTCCGACAGCTCGCGCTGAATCAGGAACGGCGGGATCAGCGCGACGCCCATGTCATGCATGGCCGCCTGGGCGAGCATGGAGAATAGCTCGTATCTTGGACCTGTCATGTCGCGTACGACACTTATGCCCAATGCGCTGAACCACTGGCGCCAGGCATAAGGCCGGGTGGTTTGTTGGAGCAGCGGCATGTCAGCCAGATCCCCGGCGCTGAGCTGCTTGCTGTTATTGAGCAGCGCCGGGCTGCACACCGGCATCGGGTTTTCGCTCATCAGCCGATGCGACTCTGTGCCTGGCCAGTCTGCGTCGCCGAAATAGATCGCTGCATCGAACTCGGTATCAGCAAACAGAAAAGGTCGGGTTCGGTTGGTCAGGTTAATCGTCACATCCGGGTGCTGATGCTGGAAGTCTTTGAGCCGCGGTAATAGCCATTGGGTGCCGAAGGTCGGGACCACGGCCAGTTCAATCACATTGGCGCCTTGATGGCCCATCACGGAGAGTGTGTCGCGCTCGACGGCGTCGAGTTGGGTGGCCACGCGACGACTGTAGGAAAGCCCTGCCTCTGTCAGCTTCACACCTCTTCTAGAACGTCGGAATAACTCGACGTTGAGGAACTCTTCAAGGCTGGCAATCTGACGGCAAATTGCACCTTGCGTGAGGGACAGTTCGTCAGCCGCCTTGGTAAAGCTTTCATGACGAGCGGCGGCTTCAAAGCTGACCAGCGCTGTAGTACTGGGGATCTTGCGTCTCATGTACGTCAACCTCACTCGTAAACTCTGGATCTCGCTGCTCGCGCGTTCTCGGAGTGAGAAATTAGCACAACACTATGCGAAATCCTCGTTTGCTGTAGGACAAATCCACGCCTAGGATCTATCCACGACTTTTCTCGGCAGCGCCCGAGAACATCATTCAGCGAGGAGACAGTCATGGGCGGTAAGGCAAGCTTCAATTGGATCGATCCACTGTTGCTGGATCAGCAGCTCACTGAAGAAGAGCGCATGGTTCGTGACAGCGCCGAGCAGTTCGCCCAGGACAAGTTGGCGCCTCGCGTTCTTGAGGCCTTTCGTCACGAGCAGACCGATCCTGCGATTTTCCGTGAAATGGGTGAGGTCGGCCTGCTGGGCGCGACGATCCCTGAGCAATACGGTGGCAGCGGTTTGAACTATGTCTGCTATGGCCTGATTGCCCGCGAAGTGGAGCGTGTCGACTCCGGCTATCGCTCGATGATGAGCGTCCAGTCGTCGTTGGTCATGGTTCCGATTAATGAATTCGGTACCGAAGCGCAGAAGCAGAAGTATCTCCCCAAGCTTGCCTCTGGTGAGTGGATTGGATGCTTTGGCCTCACCGAGCCGAACCACGGCTCAGACCCGGGCGCCATGATTACTCGCGCCAGGAAGGTCGACGGCGGTTATCGCTTAAGTGGCAGCAAAATGTGGATCACCAACAGTCCGATCGCGGATGTGTTCGTGGTGTGGGCGAAAGACGATGCTGGCGACATCCGCGGCTTCGTGCTGGAGAAAGGATGGCAGGGCCTGAGCGCGCCGGCCATTCATGGCAAGGTCGGCCTGCGCGCTTCCATTACAGGCGAAATCGTGATGGATAACGTCTTTGTGCCAGAGGAGAACATCTTCCCGGAAGTGCGAGGTCTGAAAGGTCCGTTCACCTGCCTGAACTCGGCGCGTTATGGCATCTCCTGGGGTGCGTTGGGTGCAGCCGAGTTCTGCTGGCACACCGCGCGTCAGTACACCCTGGATCGCCAGCAATTCGGCAGGCCTTTGGCGGCCAATCAGTTGATCCAGAAGAAACTGGCCGACATGCAGACAGAAATCACTCTGGCACTGCAAGGCTGCCTGCGCTTGGGCCGAATGAAAGATGAAGGTACGGCGGCGGTAGAAATCACCTCGATCATGAAGCGTAACTCCTGTGGCAAGTCGCTGGACATTGCGCGGATGGCCCGTGACATGCTCGGTGGTAACGGGATTTCGGACGAGTTCGGCATTGCCCGTCATCTGGTCAACCTGGAAGTTGTGAATACCTACGAAGGCACGCATGACGTTCATGCGTTGATTCTGGGCCGTGCGCAGACGGGCATTCAGGCGTTCTATTAAGGAGCCGGCCATGGGCGCGCTATCGCATTTGCGTGTGCTGGACTTGTCCAGGGTTCTTGCCGGACCTTGGGCGGGGCAGATTCTCGCCGACCTCGGCGCTGACGTGATCAAGATCGAGCGCCCAGGCAATGGCGACGACACCCGCGCCTGGGGGCCGCCGTTCCTGAAGGATCCTCGGGGCGAGAATACCTCCGAGGCGGCGTATTACCTTTCTGCCAACAGGAACAAGCAATCCGTCACGATCGACTTCACTCGGCCTGAAGGTCAGAAGCTGGTGCGGGAGTTGGCCGCGAAGTCCGACATTGTGATCGAGAATTTCAAGGTGGGCGGGCTCAAGGCTTACGGTCTTGATTACGAGTCCCTGCAGGCAGAGAACCCCCGGCTGATCTATTGCTCGATCACCGGCTTTGGTCAGACGGGTCCGTATGCCAAGCGGGCGGGTTATGACTTCATGATTCAGGGGTTGGGCGGCTTGATGAGCCTGACCGGTCGCCCTGAAGGGGAGGACGGCGCCGGGCCGGTAAAGGTAGGGGTGGCGCTGACCGATATCCTCACGGGGCTTTATTCGACGTCTGCCATTCTCGCTGCGTTGGCGCACCGCGATCAAGGCGGTATGGGTCAGCATATCGACATGGCGCTGCTGGATGTGCAGGTCGCGTGTCTGGCGAACCAGGCGATGAATTACCTGACGACAGGTGTATCGCCAAGGCGGCTGGGCAACGCTCACCCGAACATCGTGCCCTATCAGGACTTTCCTACGGCAGATGGTGATTTCATCCTGACGGTGGGCAACGACAGCCAGTTTCGCAAGTTCGCGGAAGTCGCGGGTCAATCGCATTGGGCGGACGACCCAAGGTTCGCTACTAATAAGCAGCGTGTTGCGCATCGAGGCGAGCTGATTCCGCTGATTCGTCAGGCCACTGTTTTCAAGACTACGGCTGAGTGGGTGACAGCGTTGGAGTTGGCGGGCGTGCCATGCGGCCCGATCAATGATGTCGCTCAGGTATTTGCCGATCCCCATGTCCAGGCGCGTGGCTTGAAAGTCGAGCTGCCTCATGCGCTCGGCGGAACGGTGCCACAGGTTGCCAGCCCCATCAGGTTGTCGCAGACACCGGTGGAGTATCGTCGAGCGCCTCCATTGCTGGGCGAGCATACGCTGGAGGTCTTGACCGGTGTTCTGGGGCTTTCGGACGACGCAGTGATGGCGTTGCGCGAAGCGGGAGTGCTCTAGGTCTCTTCTTTATAGGAAGCCGCGAAAGCGGATCCCTATATAAACAGAAGGAACTGACTGATTTTCATGAGGTTTTGGCTTTTTGATGGAAACTTCAAATTAAGTGTTGACGCCCCTCTGAATGTCTCTATAATTCGCCCCACTTCCGGCGCAGACGAAACGGAAAACTCCTTGATAATCAACGAGTTGGACGAAGTAAGCAGCGAGGAAGCGCTTCGGTTCAGATGCTTGAATCGACAGCGGTGAGAAAGGAGTTGACAGCAGGTTGTAACGCTGTAGAATTCGCCTCCCGCTGACGTGAGACGGTAAGTCGAACGAAGCGCAAGTGGTTGAAGTTGCAAAGGAAACTTTGAAAACTTCTTAAAATAACCGCTTGACAGATACAGAGGACGCTGTAGAATGCGCGCCTCGGTTGAGACGAAAAGCTCTTAACCAACCGCTCTTTAACAACTGAATCAAGCAATTCGTGTGGGTGCTTGCGCTGTAAGACTGAAGTCAACTGATTATCAGCATCGCAAGTTACTCCACGAGAAATCATGGTTTAACCAACGATTGCTGAGCCAAGTTTATAAGGTTTTCTCAAAACCTAATTGCAGTATTGAACTGAAGAGTTTGATCATGGCTCAGATTGAACGCTGGCGGCAGGCCTAACACATGCAAGTCGAGCGGATGAAGGGAGCTTGCTTCCTGATTCAGCGGCGGACGGGTGAGTAATGCCTAGGAATCTGCCTGGTAGTGGGGGACAACGTCTCGAAAGGGACGCTAATACCGCATACGTCCTACGGGAGAAAGTGGGGGATCTTCGGACCTCACGCTATCAGATGAGCCTAGGTCGGATTAGCTAGTTGGTGAGGTAATGGCTCACCAAGGCGACGATCCGTAACTGGTCTGAGAGGATGATCAGTCACACTGGAACTGAGACACGGTCCAGACTCCTACGGGAGGCAGCAGTGGGGAATATTGGACAATGGGCGAAAGCCTGATCCAGCCATGCCGCGTGTGTGAAGAAGGTCTTCGGATTGTAAAGCACTTTAAGTTGGGAGGAAGGGCATTAACCTAATACGTTAGTGTTTTGACGTTACCGACAGAATAAGCACCGGCTAACTCTGTGCCAGCAGCCGCGGTAATACAGAGGGTGCAAGCGTTAATCGGAATTACTGGGCGTAAAGCGCGCGTAGGTGGTTTGTTAAGTTGAATGTGAAATCCCCGGGCTCAACCTGGGAACTGCATCCAAAACTGGCAAGCTAGAGTAGGGCAGAGGGTGGTGGAATTTCCTGTGTAGCGGTGAAATGCGTAGATATAGGAAGGAACACCAGTGGCGAAGGCGACCACCTGGGCTCATACTGACACTGAGGTGCGAAAGCGTGGGGAGCAAACAGGATTAGATACCCTGGTAGTCCACGCCGTAAACGATGTCAACTAGCCGTTGGGAGTCTTGAACTCTTAGTGGCGCAGCTAACGCATTAAGTTGACCGCCTGGGGAGTACGGCCGCAAGGTTAAAACTCAAATGAATTGACGGGGGCCCGCACAAGCGGTGGAGCATGTGGTTTAATTCGAAGCAACGCGAAGAACCTTACCAGGCCTTGACATCCAATGAACTTTCCAGAGATGGATGGGTGCCTTCGGGAACATTGAGACAGGTGCTGCATGGCTGTCGTCAGCTCGTGTCGTGAGATGTTGGGTTAAGTCCCGTAACGAGCGCAACCCTTGTCCTTAGTTACCAGCACGTTATGGTGGGCACTCTAAGGAGACTGCCGGTGACAAACCGGAGGAAGGTGGGGATGACGTCAAGTCATCATGGCCCTTACGGCCTGGGCTACACACGTGCTACAATGGTCGGTACAGAGGGTTGCCAAGCCGCGAGGTGGAGCTAATCCCACAAAACCGATCGTAGTCCGGATCGCAGTCTGCAACTCGACTGCGTGAAGTCGGAATCGCTAGTAATCGCGAATCAGAATGTCGCGGTGAATACGTTCCCGGGCCTTGTACACACCGCCCGTCACACCATGGGAGTGGGTTGCACCAGAAGTAGCTAGTCTAACCTTCGGGGGGACGGTTACCACGGTGTGATTCATGACTGGGGTGAAGTCGTAACAAGGTAGCCGTAGGGGAACCTGCGGCTGGATCACCTCCTTAATCGAAGACTCAGCTTCTTCGCAAGTTCCCACACGAATTGCTTGATTCATTGAAGAAGACGATTGGGTCTGTAGCTCAGTTGGTTAGAGCGCACCCCTGATAAGGGTGAGGTCGGCAGTTCGAATCTGCCCAGACCCACCAATTACCGGTGCACCCTGTAGCGATACGGGGCCATAGCTCAGCTGGGAGAGCGCCTGCCTTGCACGCAGGAGGTCAGCGGTTCGATCCCGCTTGGCTCCACCATTACCGCAGTAGTTGGGTACAGGCAGTTGTCCGCGAAAGCTTAGAAATGAGCATTTCCTTCGGTTGAAGGCTAAATGTTGATTTCTGATCTTTGTCAGAATCGTTCTTTAAAAATTTGGGTATGTGATAGAAAGATAGACTGGATGGCACTTTCACTGGTGTTCATTCAGGCTAAGGTAAAGTTTGTGAAATGCAAACTTTCGGCGAATGTCGTCTTCACAGTATAACCAGATTGCTTGGGGTTATATGGTCAAGTGAAGAAGCGCATACGGTGGATGCCTTGGCAGTCAGAGGCGATGAAAGACGTGGTAGCCTGCGAAAAGCTTCGGGGAGTCGGCAAACAGACTGTGATCCGGAGATGTCTGAATGGGGGAACCCAGCTGTCATAAGACAGTTATCTTACGCTGAATACATAGGCGTAAGAGGCGAACCAGGGGAACTGAAACATCTAAGTACCCTGAGGAAAAGAAATCAACCGAGATTCCCTTAGTAGTGGCGAGCGAACGGGGACCAGCCCTTAAGTTGATTTGAGATTAGCGGAACGCTCTGGAAAGTGCGGCCATAGTGGGTGATAGCCCTGTACGCGAAAATCTCTTGTCAATGAAATCGAGTAGGACGGGGCACGAGAAACCTTGTCTGAACATGGGGGGACCATCCTCCAAGGCTAAATACTACTGACTGACCGATAGTGAACCAGTACCGTGAGGGAAAGGCGAAAAGAACCGCGGAGAGCGGAGTGAAATAGATCCTGAAACCGTATGCGTACAAGCAGTGGGAGCCCACTTTGTTGGGTGACTGCGTACCTTTTGTATAATGGGTCAGCGACTTATTTTCAGTGGCGAGCTTAACCGAATAGGGGAGGCGTAGCGAAAGCGAGTCTTAATAGGGCGTCTAGTCGCTGGGAATAGACCCGAAACCGGGCGATCTATCCATGGGCAGGTTGAAGGTTAGGTAACACTGACTGGAGGACCGAACCGACTACCGTTGAAAAGTTAGCGGATGACCTGTGGATCGGAGTGAAAGGCTAATCAAGCTCGGAGATAGCTGGTTCTCCTCGAAAGCTATTTAGGTAGCGCCTCATGTATCACTGTAGGGGGTAGAGCACTGTTTCGGCTAGGGGGTCATCCCGACTTACCAAACCGATGCAAACTCCGAATACCTACAAGTGCCGAGCATGGGAGACACACGGCGGGTGCTAACGTCCGTCGTGAAAAGGGAAACAACCCAGACCGTCAGCTAAGGTCCCAAAGTCATGGTTAAGTGGGAAACGATGTGGGAAGGCTTAGACAGCTAGGAGGTTGGCTTAGAAGCAGCCACCCTTTAAAGAAAGCGTAATAGCTCACTAGTCGAGTCGGCCTGCGCGGAAGATGTAACGGGGCTCAAACCATGCACCGAAGCTACGGGTATCATCTTTTGATGATGCGGTAGAGGAGCGTTCTGTAAGCCTGTGAAGGTGAGTTGAGAAGCTTGCTGGAGGTATCAGAAGTGCGAATGCTGACATGAGTAACGACAATGGGTGTGAAAAACACCCACGCCGAAAGACCAAGGTTTCCTGCGCAACGTTAATCGACGCAGGGTTAGTCGGTCCCTAAGGCGAGGCTGAAAAGCGTAGTCGATGGAAAACAGGTTAATATTCCTGTACTTCTGGTTATTGCGATGGAGGGACGGAGAAGGCTAGGCCAGCCTGGCGTTGGTTGTCCAGGTTTAAGGTGGTAGGCTGGAATCTTAGGTAAATCCGGGATTCTAAGGCCGAGAGCTGATGACGAGTGTTCTTTAGAACACGAAGTGGTTGATGCCATGCTTCCAAGAAAAGCTTCTAAGCTTCAGGTAACCAGGAACCGTACCCCAAACCGACACAGGTGGTTGGGTAGAGAATACCAAGGCGCTTGAGAGAACTCGGGTGAAGGAACTAGGCAAAATGGCACCGTAACTTCGGGAGAAGGTGCGCCGGTGAGGGTGAAGGACTTGCTCCGTAAGCTCATGCCGGTCGAAGATACCAGGCCGCTGCGACTGTTTATTAAAAACACAGCACTCTGCAAACACGAAAGTGGACGTATAGGGTGTGACGCCTGCCCGGTGCCGGAAGGTTAATTGATGGGGTTAGCTAACGCGAAGCTCTTGATCGAAGCCCCGGTAAACGGCGGCCGTAACTATAACGGTCCTAAGGTAGCGAAATTCCTTGTCGGGTAAGTTCCGACCTGCACGAATGGCGTAACGATGGCGGCGCTGTCTCCACCCGAGACTCAGTGAAATTGAAATCGCTGTGAAGATGCAGTGTATCCGCGGCTAGACGGAAAGACCCCGTGAACCTTTACTATAGCTTTGCACTGGACTTTGAATTTGCTTGTGTAGGATAGGTGGGAGGCTTTGAAGCGTGGACGCCAGTTCGCGTGGAGCCATCCTTGAAATACCACCCTGGCAACTTTGAGGTTCTAACTCAGGTCCGTTATCCGGATCGAGGACAGTGTATGGTGGGTAGTTTGACTGGGGCGGTCTCCTCCTAAAGAGTAACGGAGGAGTACGAAGGTGCGCTCAGACCGGTCGGAAATCGGTCGTAGAGTATAAAGGCAAAAGCGCGCTTGACTGCGAGACAGACACGTCGAGCAGGTACGAAAGTAGGTCTTAGTGATCCGGTGGTTCTGTATGGAAGGGCCATCGCTCAACGGATAAAAGGTACTCCGGGGATAACAGGCTGATACCGCCCAAGAGTTCATATCGACGGCGGTGTTTGGCACCTCGATGTCGGCTCATCACATCCTGGGGCTGAAGCCGGTCCCAAGGGTATGGCTGTTCGCCATTTAAAGTGGTACGCGAGCTGGGTTTAGAACGTCGTGAGACAGTTCGGTCCCTATCTGCCGTGGACGTTTGAGATTTGAGAGGGGCTGCTCCTAGTACGAGAGGACCGGAGTGGACGAACCTCTGGTGTTCCGGTTGTCACGCCAGTGGCATTGCCGGGTAGCTATGTTCGGAAAAGATAACCGCTGAAAGCATCTAAGCGGGAAACTTGCCTCAAGATGAGATCTCACTGGAACCTTGAGTTCCCTGAAGGGCCGTCGAAGACTACGACGTTGATAGGTTGGGTGTGTAAGCGCTGTGAGGCGTTGAGCTAACCAATACTAATTGCCCGTGAGGCTTGACCATATAACACCCAAGCAATCTGCGACTCGATGAGCACAGATTGCGGTGACTGTGAAGACGACACGCACCGAAAGTTTGCAGGACACAGGCAAGACACCTGATCACATACCCGATTTGCTGAAGCGAGGCCATACGGTCACGAGTCAGTACCCGAATTTCTTGACGACCATAGAGCGTTGGAACCACCTGATCCCATCCCGAACTCAGCAGTGAAACGATGCATCGCCGATGGTAGTGTGGGGTTTCCCCATGTGAGAGTAGGTCATCGTCAAGATTAAATTCCGAAACCCCATTTGCGAAAGCAGATGGGGTTTTGTTTTAAGTGAAGGTCACCAATTTTCGTTGACTCGTTACTTCGTAACGGATCAACAACAGAATTTCTTGACGACCATAGAGTGCTGGAACCACCTGATCCCATCCCGAACTCAGCAGTGAAACGGTGCATCGCCGATGGTAGTGTGGGGTTTCCCCATGTGAGAGTAGGTCATCGTCAAGATTCAATTCCGAAACCCCTGTCTGCTAACGCAGACAGGGGTTTTGTCGTTTCGGGGCCACGACACAAGCCCGCTCAGGCCTGAACGAAGCGGGCCTGGCCGAAGGACGTTTACGAAGCGAACAGCTTTTGCACGTTGTTCATGGCGTCATCGGCGAAGCCTTGAAGGAAGTTGTGGAACTCTACAGGGCTGGCGGGATTGCCCTCGGCAGGTTCTGCGATGATGGTCCAGGTGGCGTTGCAGAGGCGCTCGCTGGCAGGAACCACCGTCATCGACGCCCAGAGGTTGCGGATACCCAGATTGTTATAGATCGTTGTCCATGTCATGGAAAGCGCGCGGTCGTCTCGTGAGTTCAACTGCTCGACCACCACCAAACCGCCTTCCTTGAACTGCTTGTAACGAACTGACCCGGGACCGGTTCCGACTACCTCAATGCTGGCCAGCGCCGGAATGAATTTCGCAAAACCGCCGAAATCACCCACGACATCCCAGACTGCCTGCGCGTCGGCAGTAATTGAAACTGTCGACACGACCGGCGTGCCTGCAGGGTTGCTGATCAAGGTGTCGGGTGTCAGGTTGTAGATCGTGTTGATTGCGTTCATGTCGTTCTCCATTACGTACGTGAGTGTTGCCTTTGGGTCAGTCAGATGAAGTCGATCTCTTTCAGGTAGTCGCAGCCTTTACGCAGCAACGCCGGGGTTTTCTGAGGGTAGCGTTCGCCCATCCGCTGCACGCCGGCTAGCGCGTTCTGGTATGCGATCGTAGAGATGTCGCCGATGTCTTCCTCAAAACCGTCGAGGTAGAACCCCAACACGCCGAACAGGGCGTTCTGGCTGTCGACCCGGTTAAGCTGGGTCTGCCAGTGCGCGACGCTGACCATCTCGAACTCGCGACCAGCTTCGCGAAACGCGTCGACGTAACCGGTCCAGCTCAAGGGTTCGGGGTTGTGCAGGTTGAATACCGCACGTGTGGGCTGATAGCGGCTGCTGTGAAAACCGATGAAGCGGGCGAGGAAGTCCACGGGCATCAGGTCAAAGGTCATCGAGAAGTCGGGCACCTGACCCAACTGCATCGAGCCCTTGAGCATCAGCATCAAGCGGTTCTTGTGCGGCTGACAGACGCCCGTGATGCTGTTGAAGGCGATGTTTCCCGGGCGATAAATGTTGACCCATGCGCCCTGTTCGCGCGCTTGCTGCAGGATGCGTTCAGCGACCCATTTGGAGAGGTTGTAGCCGTTCTTGATATAGATCGGCGGGGTCTCTGCAGCAGGGGCTTCCAGAACGCTGCCGTTGGCGTCTATGGCGCTGGAGGCGGAGAGGGTCGAGACGAAGTTGAAGACCTTCTTGCTGCGGCCTTCGCACAACCTGAGGCACTCGAAAATGGGCGTGACGTTGTCCTTGGTGAGTGTCTCGTAATCCTGAACATGATTAACGTTGGCCGCATTGTGGATGAGTGCGCCGAACTCATGATCCAGTCGCTCGTAAACATCGTCAGCCAGGCCGAGTTGCGGCCGGGTAACGTCGGCGGCATAGACGCGCACCCGGCTCAAGTCCAGATGCTCCAACCGGTTTTCGCGCAAGGCTTCGACAAACCGATCCTGCGCCGTCATGCCGCCGCCCTCACGCACCAGGCACGCCACCTCTGTCGCGCCCCACCCCAAAAGTGCCTCGACGAGGTGAACGCCGAGAAAGCCATTGGCCCCGGTCACGATGATCTTGTGCACATCGCCGAGTTTGCCGACAGGCAGGATCGGCAGTTGGATGGGTGTTGAGGCGTCTTTGAGCGCTTGCGGACTGACCGTCCAGGACGAAGCGCCGTCACTGTCGATCAATGATGCGAGGTTGATTAACGTGGGGGCTTCGATGAAGCGGTTGATGGGAATACTGCGGCCGAATCGCTCGCGAATGCCCAGCAGCATCTGCGACAGCAAAATCGAGTGACCGCCGAGGTTGAAAAAGCTTTCATCGGTCGAAATATCCCCCGGTGGAAGCTCCAGCAGGTCGGCCCACAGTTTCTGCAGGATTCGCTCATTCTCGCTTTCCGGCGGACGGCGCGGCGCCTGCTCCGTCAGGTTGACCGGCAACTGCAGTAACGCCTTGCGATCAATCTTGCCGTTATTGGCGAAAGGCATCGTTGCCAGCTCGGTGTAGGAGGCCGGGCGCATGTAGTCGGGCAATAACCGTTCAATGTGGGCTTTGAGCAGATGCCGTGCGACATCGGGCTCGACACCGTGTGGTTGCGCGAGAAACGCCAGAATCCGGCGCTGATCATCGATCACCACTGCGACCTGTCGGTACAGTTGGCTGTCGCGCAGGCAATGCTCGATTTCTTCCGGTTCAACCCGGAAACCCCGGATCTTGACTTGATTGTCCCGCCGCCCGGACAACGCCACCCCATCGTCGCTCCACTTACCGATATCACCCGTGCGGTAGGCGCGCACGCTTTCTCCGCCGCCGAGGGCGATTCGCACGTAACGCTCGTCAGTCAGTGCCGGATTGTGGATGTAACCCAGACCGACGCCCGGCCCAACGATGTACAACTCGCCCGGCATCTGCTCGGCAACCGGCTGCATCTGCTCGTCGAGAATCAACAACTGACTGTTGGCGATAGGCCGCCCCAGGTTGCGATTGCTACTGCCCGGCTGGAACTGTCCTGCGGTGATCAGCACCGTGGCCTCGGTGGGTCCGTACAGGTTGTGGAACTGACAGTTCCCCGCCAGCCGCTCGATCACGTAGGGCTCGCAGACATCGCCGCCCGTGCAGAGATGCTCAAGCTTCAGGGGACGCTCCGCTGGCAGAATGCTGAGCAACGCAGGTGGTAGAAAGGCATGGCTCAGGTTCTGCTCAAGCAGCTCCATAAGCTGCAGCGGATCCCGGCGTTGGTCTTCGCTGGCGACCACCAGTTCGGCGCCGCTCAACAACGTCGGAAAGATGTCGATCACTGACGAATCGAAACTCAACGTCGAAAATTGCAGAACGCGGCTGCGTTCCGACAGCGCGACGTACTCGGCGTACCACGCAGTGAAGTGGCTCAGGTTGCGCTGGCTGAGCATCACACCCTTGGGGTGACCGGTTGTGCCCGAGGTGTACAGCGCCATGCACGGGGCTTCAGTCCCAGGGCGAACACACAAGAATGACTCATCCGTAGCCGTGATCTGGACAGCACTGATGTCCAGGCCCGGTACGCTCTGACCGGCGAGCGGGTGCTGACCGTCATGCAGCAGCAATACGGCCTTGGCGTTTTCCAGTATGTACTGCTGCCGTTGCAGCGGCTGGCTGGGATCGAGCGGCAGGTACACGGCGCCATAGCCGAGAATCGCGACGACCCCTGCGAACAAGGCTGCGCACTTTGGCAGACAGATGCCGATCACCAGTGGCTCGTCTGAGGAGCGTGCGAGCAGAGGCCGCATGTGCGCCTGGATGGCCACGCTGTGCTCGCGCAACGCGTCATAACGGACGCGTTGACCACCGACATTCAAGGCATACCGATCAGCAAAGGTTGCGAAGCTCTGATCCAGGCGCGTGACCATCGGTTGCTGTGCGATGCTCAGCAGGTGAGGTTGTGCGGTCTGGTTGTAACGGTGCTCGAACGCCAGTCGATCCAGTGTAAGCAGACCTTCTTGCCATTCACTCTGAGGCGGTTCGACACGCTCGACCTGTGCAAGGAAGCCGGCGTCCCGCGAGAGGCGGCTGACCAGCAAGGCGACATCGTCGACGAGCGTTGTAATGGCACTGTCGCGTAGCACTCGACCGTTGCCCGAAGGTTCAGCCGGCAGGATGCGACGCGCTATTAGCTTCAGCGCGACGGCCGAACCATACCAGCACAGCAATTCCAGCCGGGGTAGCGCGCCTTGGGCGTCAGGGATCAGCCCGATACGCAAACCAAGCTGCGCGTCGGTTTTGAAAGCAGCGAGCCGCATGCTGGTCAGCGCCAGCGTGCCATCGTCGATGATCAACGAAGGGCCGTATACCTGGCTGTGTTCCAGCGCGTGCGCGTCCGGAAGTTGATGAGTCAGATGCCCATGGGCCTCCAGTTCGATAGCGAGTTCGCCCAAAGCCCGACTGTGACCGATGAGCACAATCTCCAGGCGCTTCATTGCGTGCCTCCTGCCGGCAAATAGTCGGCGAGCGCGTGTTGCACGCAGGTGGAGTCGAGCATCGAGCTGGCCTTGAAGAAGCGCACGATGTTACCCACCAGCGGGTGATGGCGATTGATTGGAAAGCTCATGGCCTGGGTTTCGTCTATGAGCGCTTGCTTGATGGACTCGGTGACCGGGAGGTTGTCGATCAGCACAAAGTCGAAGGACTTCTGGATGTCATTGGTCAAATATTGAGCAATGAATACCGGCATGATGCGGGCGATGGTTTCCCGATCCATCTCCGTGGCGGCATGCCAATAGATGCGCACCAATCGCGCCCAGAAGCCCGAGTGTCGACCTTCATCGAGCAGATGGTCTGCCATCAGCCCCTTGATCGATTGCTTGACCGTGTCGTCCTTCGCGAACGCCGCGACGTCGTTGGTCACGGTGTTCTCTGCGACAGCGACACAGATGAGTTCGACCGCGCTGCGCAGGTGATCGGGGGCGAGGGCCAACGCGGCCGGAATCGCCCGGCTCAATTCGATTTCAAGTGGCAGCTCAATGGGCTGAATGCCCGTCAGTGCGATGGTTTGCTGCATGAAGTCCATCGCCACCAAGGCGTGGTAGTCCTCATCCACAACCACTGTCATGGCGTCGTATCGGCACGCGAACGGAAAGCGGATCGCAAAGTTATCCTTGGCGATACTGCGCGCGGTCTTGTCGACGATCTCGGTCTCGAAGATCACCACGTCATTGATGAACTTGTACAGGCTCTGGATCAACGCGAAGTCACGCAGGTGCGGGCACTCGCGGCTGAAGGTTTCACTGAGTACCAGCGGTTGCCGGCTCAGGGGATAGATGAGTTTTTCGTCGTTTTCCACGATGCGGCGTGGACGCGTGCGGATGGTTGCACGGCCTTCCCAGGCGTCGACGAATGACAGGTAGTCTTCGGCTTTCATGATGTCGTCCCTGTGTAGGTAACTGAAGTGTTCGCAAGCAGCGAGCGGGTCATGCGCTGGCTTCCAGCGCTGGTTCGCGCATGCTCACGCGCAGCGCATCCCACAGGGCGATGCGGCTTTCCACGGCGGCAATGGCGGCCTCGTAAACTTCGTGTTCGCGTTGCGCATCGCCGTCCACCAGGCGTGCGAGCAAAGATTCGGCGGCTGGACCGTGGTCCTCGGAATCCACCTCGATGTGCCGCTCCAGGTAGTAGCGAAAAGTAGGCGCCTGGCTGGCCGTGATTCCCCAGTCGTCGAGGATGCGTTGGAACATCTGTGGGATGACGCTTTCACGTCCGTGGAGAAAGGCCGCGGCGACGCTGTGGGCGGGAGCATTGATGGCGGTGTCGAGGGTGTCCCGAACGAACCGGGCGGCGGCCTTTTCCGCGTTGACGCTCTCCAGCGCGGTTTCGTAATGCACGCCTTCCTTCTGCAGCGCAACGAAGCGCTCGACGCGAGCGGTGCTGGCGCCGACTTCCCGCATGGCGTCCAGGTACAGCTCGAAGTGGCTGTAATGGCCGTGATCAAGGCGGTCGTCGGATTCCTCGCCCAAGACGATTTCATTGATCAGACGCGCGGCTTTGGCGTCTTTTGGCGGGAGCCACGGCAGTTGAGTGCAACTGAGCTCGCGTTGCAGGCGTTTGGTCAGGGACATGAAGTCCCAGACCGCGAAGACATGAGCCTCCATAAACCGTCGGAGCACATCCAGTGAATCAATTTCAGAGAAGATCGGGTGGGCACTGAGTTCCGATTTCTTGCGGTTCAATAGTTGCTTCTGAGTATTCATGAACACGTCCTTGAGAATAGAGTTTTCTGTAGTAGTTGCGCGATTTAGTTGCCGAAAGCTTATAAGCGTTGGCTCGTTTTTCACGATGGCCGGGCGAGCGAAGTCCTCGAACAGATACTTCGTTTAATCATCACGGTTTATAAGCCAGGCAGTGCGTGCCTCGCGTCGCACCCTTTTAAGAAGCCGGAGCTGCAAGGCTTTCCGGGAGGGTGAAGGGCGACGGGAAAACGTTAAAGCACTTTTTAAGACGAGGGCAAATACTTTTTCATAAATTTTAAATTGAATAAATTCGACGCCAATAGAGTATCGATAAAACATTTAATTTAAGTTTTATTGAGGCGAGCGCAACCCTTCCAACTCAATAAAGTCAGAATTGATAATAATGAACGAATGCCTCGTTCAGCGTTGCGCGTTAACTGAATAATCGGTTTCGAAAGAATTTTGTGTGGGCGACGTTGAAGGGCATCCCTCATGACGTCTCCGCCCGTGCACTGCTCCTTTTTTTGCTCCATGACATCCGTTTACAAAATCGACTGCAGGCGATTTCGTCACCCGAGTGTGCCTGAAACACAGAAATGCGCTGTGTCGAGGCTGGGAGATTTCACGATAGGTGAGCAGGCGGGCGACCGTATCGGGGTGAGCAAGCTCCCCCGACAGGAGAGAAGGTGGCTGCGTGTTCTGTCAGACGCCCAGCAGCCCCAGGTGGGTGTTGATGATGTGCAGCAGACGGTCGCGCTGCGCTCTGGGGAAATAATGATCACCGCGTACTTCGATCAGTTCGAATTCGCGACGTGTGAACTCGCGCCAGTTCATCATGCTGGCGGCGGTATCGAGGGGATCGTCGCTGCCGTAAAGGGCGGTCAGCGGTATGTTCAGACCGCCGTCGGGACAATGCGACCACAACTCGGCCAGCTTCAGGTCGCTGCGCATGACCGGTTCGAACAGGCGCATCAGCTTCTTGTCGTGAAGCATCGACTCGGGCGCTGCGCCGAGTTTGATCAGCGCCTCGATGAAGTCGTCTTTGGGCAGCGTATGCAGGTAGGGTTGAGGCTGTTGGCTGTCGGGGCTGCGACAACCGGAGATGAACAGGTGTCGGGTAAAACCGGGATACTGCGCTTGCGCCAACCGGGCCATTTCGTAAGCCACGCGGCCACCGAAGCTGTGGCCGTAAAAGGCGTGCGGTTCGGTCAGGTAGGGCTGCAACGCGAAGAAGGTGTCCTCCAGCAGCGGCGCCCATTGATCGTAAGGCGTTTCCTTGAGCCGACTGCCGTGGCCCGGCAGGCGCAGCGTCACCAGTTCGATGTGATCCGCAAGGCCGTCCGACCAGTCACGGAACTGCTCCGGATCGCCGCCCGCGTGCGGGAAGCAGATCAGGCGCGTCCTGATGGGCTGTCCTGAATTGACAACCATCAGCCATTTGTTTTTGGCGTTCACTCAGGTTTCCCCAAGCCTGTTTGTGCAGGCTTATCACAACCGTGGGGCCGGGTCCTTCGGCGCTGGCACCACAACAACCGGTGCTCTTTGAACCCCTTGCCTCATCCGGTTGCGTGCGGCAACTGCAGGCAGGGGTGCGAACTGCTGGACATGAGCATAGTCGCCGCTCACGATCGTCGAGCCCTCATTGGGCGAGGGCGCGCTTCCTTGACGCCGTGGCGGGTTTGGCGACTTCCGCTGGACGGCTTTTCAGATAGGTGTTGATGGCCTCGACACCACGGTTCAAGTGGTGAGCGAGGGCGTGGACCGTCTCGTCGACGGCGCCAGCCTCGGCCATCTTTAACAATTCCCTGTGGTCGTTCTGTGACAGCTTGCCCAGTCCCATGTACTTGAGGTTGAACCTCAGAAAGCGCTCCTCCTCATTCAGACCGTCTTCGACCAGCTTGAGCAGGCGTTTGTTCTTTGCCCGGGAGTATAGGGTCATGTGGAACATTCGGTTGAGCGTGCCGATCTTCGAGTAGTCGGTTTCAACCTCCAGTTGCTCGATGTAACTGCCGGCCAGCTCGATGTCGTCGGCCGTCAGCAACGGTATCGACTGCCGCAGGGCCTCGGATTCCAGCAGGATGCGCAGTGCATAGGCATCGGTCGCGTCTTCGTTGATCAGTGGGGCGACGACAGCGCCCTTGTGGGTCTCGACACGCAGCAGCGATTGCGCCTCAAGCTGGCGCAAGGCTTCACGCACCGGCATGCGGCTCACACCGAACAGTGTGGCCAGTTCTTGCTGGCGCAATGCGACACCCGCGGGCAGGCGTCCGTCGAGAATCGCTGCGCGCAGTTTTTCTTCGATCACCGCGCGTGCGAGGTGCGCAGGCGGTTGCTCGTTGCCGAGCACTTCTCGCAGAAATTGTTCTTTGTCAGTCCTGCGCATCGATGACTTCTTCTTCACTGATCAGAGATTGGATCCAATGGAACACTAGAGGCCATAACCCGGCTTGTCAAACCTGGACCTTCGTCCCGTTTGTTACGGCGGACCGCATTCTACAAGGCTTTGTGGCGATGATGTGCCTACCGTGTTCTATCCTTTTAACGATACGAGGCGTCGGAAAAACGGTCGCCTGGACGCGGCATTTCAACGCTCACGTCGGCACACAATCGAAGTCATTGAATTGCAAGCCAATGATCGCCAGATGCCATTATTTTCCCCGGTTGGAGGCTCGCCAGCGAGTACCTCCGGTCGATCCATGGATTGAGCGCATTGGCGACCCGTTTCGCTGTTGACCGGCTTGCACGCAGGCTCTGTCAGCTATTGCTGACGGGCGTCGTGTTGGCGAGTCTGGCGTATGCCGGTTGGGACTTTTCGCTGATCACGCGGCGCGCCAGCACGTTGTACGGTCCATCGGTGGAAGGGCGACACCGCGTCGATGCCTGGAGAGCCCTGCTCAACGGCGACAGACCCGCCAACGATCTGGAGCTGTTACAGCGGGTCAACCAGTTTTTCAATCAGGAGTTGCGCTACGTCGAGGACATCGACCTGTGGAAGGTGGATGACTACTGGGCCACGCCTGTTCAGTCGTTGTGGAAAGGTGCCGGTGACTGCGAAGATTTTGCCATCGCCAAGTACTTCAGCCTGCGGCAATGGGGTATGCCCGCAGACAAATTGTTGATCACCTACGTCAAGGTGCTTAACCCGGAGCGTGCGCACATGGTGCTCACGTATTACCCCGACGCAGATGGTGAGCCGCTGGTGCTCGACAGTCTGGTCGATACGATTGAACCCGCGGACGCACGCAAGGACCTGCTGCCGGTGTACGCCTTCAACGGTGAGGGCGTGTGGTTGCCAGACGCGACGGATACCACCATAGGGAGCAGCAGCATAGCGGGAGACATCAAGCAGTTGTCTCGCTGGCAAAACGTGCTGAACAAGATGAAAGCCGAAGGTTTTCCGGTCGAGGGCAACACGCCCTGATCTATCCGACAGAACAAGGATTGGCCTATGACCCTGTTCAAACAGCTGTTGATCGCCATCTGTCTATTCATGATCGTCGCCTTCAGCGGCGGATTCATGGTCAGCCTGGAAAGCTCGCGCACCCAATACGTCAACCAACTGCGATCCCACGCGCAAGATGCCGCCACTGCGCTGGCGCTGTCATTGAAACCGTCAGTGGACGATCCGACGATGATGGAACTGGTGGTCAGCTCGATTTTCGACAGCGGTTATTACGCCCGAATCCGGGTCGTCAATCTCACCACCGGCAAGGTCATCGTCGAGCGTAACGCCACGCCTGCGGCCACGGCGCCTGACTGGTTCATCGATCTGATTGCCCTCGAACCTGCCGGCGCCAGTGCGATTGTCAGCCGTGGCTGGCGTCCAGCGGCCAAGGTCGAAGTGGTCAGCCATCCGATGTTTGCCATCGGCAAGCTCTGGCAAGCGGCGCTGGGGAATCTGGGTTGGCTCTTGCTGTGCGGTGCGCTCAGCTTCCTGCTCGGCGCGTGGCTCTTGCGCCGACAACTTCGGCCGCTGGACTACCTGGTCGAACAATCCCACGCCATCGGTCGTCGCGAGTTTCTGAGCGTGTCGGAATTACCCGCCACCCCCGAGTTGCGTCGGGTGGTGCTGGCGATGAATCAGATGGTCGACAAGCTCAAGGCGCTCTTTCACGAACAGGCCGAGCGCACCGAAAAGCTGCGTATCGAGTCCTATGAAGACAGCCTGACGGGCCTCGCCAACCGGCGTTATTTCGACATGCGGCTGAACGAGCACGTCAGTCAGGTCGAGGATGCCCGTTCGGGTTACTTGTTGGTAATGCGCGTGAATGACCTGGCCGGGCTGAACGAGCGCATGGGTGGCCAAAAGGCCGATGCACTGCTGGTCGCGGTCAGCGATGTGCTGGTGCGTCAGTGTTTCAACCATACCGAAGCCCGGCATTTGATCAGCCGCATTCGGGGCGGCGAGTTCGCGGTGCTGGCGCCGGGGCTGGTCAAGGAAGAGGCGCTGCAACTGGCTCATGAGCTGGAAACCGCGTTGAGCAGCCTGCGCGGTACGGGCGCGTCGGACGTCAGCCCCGCAGCGTTTGTTGGCTTGGCGCCTTACACCCCCGGAGATTCGGCGCAAACCTTGTTGGGGCTGGCGGACCAGGCCTTGTCTCAGGCAGAAACCCAGACCCAGCACATCTGGTACTGCATCGAGCACGGCGCGGTAGACAGCCTGGAAGACGATCATCACGCGTGGTACGAACTGCTCGATCAGGCGTTGTCGGAGCGTCGATTTCAGCTGTTCTTTCAACCGGTGATGGATGCGAGTGACATCAGTCGCGTGCTGCATTTCAAAGTGCTGTCCCGGGTAATCGACGAGGACTCCCAGACATTGCCCGCCGGGCGTTTCTTGCCCTGGATCGAGCGCTTCGGCTGGTCGGCCCGACACGATCGAGTGATGCTGGAAACCGTCTTCGAACAACTCACTCGTCACGACCAGAAGCTGGCGCTGAACCTGTCGGCGGCCACGTTGGGGGATCCCGGCGCGCTGAACGAGATGTTCGATCTATTGCGAAGGCATGCGCACCTGGCGTCGAGGTTGATCCTGGAAATCGGCGAGGAGCAGGTGCCCGATCAGCAGGCGCTGGAGGACCTGACGCGCCGGCTCAAGGACTTGGGTTATTCACTTGCGCTGCAGCATTTTGGCGGACGCTTCAGCATGATCGGCAACCTGTCGAGTCTGGGGCTGGCGTACCTGAAAATCGAAGGCAGCTACATCCGCGCCATCGACCGGGAGCGGCACAAACGTTTGTTCATCAAAGCGATTCAGCGCGCGGCACACAGTATCGACCTGCCGCTGATTGCCGAGCGGGTCGAGACGCAAGGTGAATTTGAGGTACTGCGGGAGATGGGGATTCAAGGCGTGCAGGGCCAGTTATTCGGTGACCCTGCGCCTTGGGAGTAGCGGTTATTGCACAACGCTGCAGGAGCCGGCTTGCTGGCGAATGCGCAGTGTCAGTCAGTACATTCCACGGCTTTACAGTGCGTTCGCCAGCCACCCTTATCGTTATCGGCCTGTCTTACACATAACGGCCTGTCACAAAGTGCTGCACGTCATTGAAGCCGGGCGTCGAGGCATGACCCGGTGTCACCAGCGAGTCGATAAAGGCCTCGTCTTCCGCCGTGATCTTCACGCTCAGCGCCTTGGTGTAGCTGTCCCACTGGTCTTCGGTCCGAGGGCCGACGATGGCCGAGGTCACCGCCTGGTTGTTCAGCACCCAGGCAATGGCGAACTCGACAAGGCCGACACCTTTGTCCTTCGTATACGCCTGCAGTTTCTGCGCGATGTGCAGCGACTCCGTCCGCCATTCCGTTTCCAGAATGCGCTTGTCCTGACGGCCTGCGCGGGTGCTGCTGTCGGGTGTGACGTCTGGCGCGTATTTGCCGCTGAGCACGCCGCGAGCCAGCGGGCTGTAAGGCACCACGCCCAAGCCGTAGAACCTGGCGGCAGTGATCTGCTCCAGTTCCGCCTGACGGTTGACGATGTTGTACAACGGCTGGCTGATCACCGGCTTGTCGACGCCCAGACGCTGCGCGACGTTGACCACTTCAGCAATGCGCCAGCCGCGGAAGTTCGAGACGCCCCAGTAACGGATCTTGCCCTCGCGAATCAGATCGCCGATGGCCGACACCGTCACTTCAAGTGGCGTGCTGTGGTCTTCCTTGTGCAGGTAATGGATATCGATGTAGTCGGTGTCCAGGCGACGCAGGCTTGACTCGATCTCGTTGAAAATGTGCTTGCGGTTCAGACCGCTGGTGTTCGGCGCGGTGTTGCCGGAGCTGCTGCCGACCTTGGTCGCCAACACCCATTCGCTGCGGTGTTTGGCAATGGCCTCGCCAACGATTTCTTCTGATCGACCGGCGTTGTAGACGTTGGCCGTGTCGATGAAATTCACGCCTTGATCCCAGGCTTTGTCGATGATGCGCAACGACTCTTCGGTGCCGGTCTGCACACCGAACATCATGGAGCCCAGGGTCAGCGTTGAAACCTTGAGGCCGGATTGGCCAAGCGTGCGGTAGATCATTGCTCGATGTCCTTTTCGTCAGGGAAGTGGAAATCAGGACAGTCTGGGCAGGCTCCAGGCTCTGGAAAAGGCCCGTCAGACCGACAGCTCTAGGCCGGACATACTCGCCTGTTTATGGCGGATTTGAAAAGTGACAATTTGGTTTGGAGGCACACTTCTACAAGGGGATATCCGGGTGAGTGAGTTTCGCGCGTCGCCCGCTAAGAAAGCACAACGTCCCACCCATCGCCGTCAGACACGCCAACACATAGAACATCGTCGGCGCGGGTGTGTTGATCAATAAATAGCCACAAATCACCGGGCTCATCGCTCCGCCGAACGCCGCCAGGTTTTGTGCGCCCAGGTAACTCCCGCGCAGATGCTCGGGCGCGATGGTGTCGACGAACAGATACTCGGCCGGATAAATGATCATCTCGCCCAAGGTGAAGACGAACATCGCCGCGCACCAGCCCAAAGTGCTCTGGGCAAAGCTGAACCCGAAGAGGCCAACGGCGAACAGCGCAGTGCCCAGGCATATCCAGTACGGCAACTGCTCGCGCTTGAGAAAGCGACCGATCTGGTACTGCATCAGGATCACCGTCACCGCGTTGCAGGCCAGGACCGCCGACAGGATTTTCAGCGCCTGTGCCGAGGTGTGAGTCACCAGCAGAAACTGAGAGAGGTACAGCGTGTAGCGGCCATGCACGATGGTGCTGAGCAGGCTGCCGCCGGTGAACAGGATCAGCGTTCGGTCGCTTTTGAGTGTCGCCAGGGTGTCGAGAAAACTGCGGGGTTGATGTTCGCGATCAGACACGGTGGGCGGGATGCCAATCATCAGAAACAGGCTGCCGAACGCGATGGCGCTGGCGATCAGAAACGGCGCCAGCGGCAACTGTCCGGCAATCAATACGCCAAGCATCGGGCCGGTGGCGTAGCCGATGTTGGTCAGGGTATAGCGTAGGGAGAACACCTTGGCGCGCTCGCCGATGGGCAGGTTCTCACTGATGATCGCCTTGGAGCCGATCAGAAAAAGCGCTGACGCGGTCTCGGTGATCACCAGGGTCAAGGTGGTGAGGTAGACGTTCTGGGCGAAGGTCAGCAGGGTGAAACCGATAGCGCTGGACAGCATCGCCAGGATCAGCAGCTTGCGCTTTTCCAGACGGTCGATGATGTAGCCGCCGTACAGACCCAACAGTGTGGCGATGAACACCGCGATCCCCATCAACAAGCCGACATCTTGCTGATTCAGCCCCAGTCTGGTGCTCAGGAACAGCGTCAGCAACGGGCTGGTCATCGCCCGGCTCATGACGATGGTCAGTGAGCAGACCATCAGGCGGCGAATGACGAGGGAGTAGGTGGCCACGGGTGTTGTTATGTCCTTGTTGTTTCTTGGCCGCAGATGCCGCAGATGCTGCTGGCGCACCGCGATCTACTGTAGGAGCGCGCTTGCCCGCGAAGGCGTTGTGTCAGTCGCAAAAAGCGGCACAGATAGATCGCAATCGCGGGCAAGCGCGCTCCTACAGAATCGTGTTGCGGGATCGTCCGTGCAGGCTCGCGCGCTTACTTGCCCTGATCCATCCCGATCTTGGTCACGGCACCTTGCTCCAGGTCCCACTTCTTGAGGATCTTGCCGTAGGTGCCGTCATCGACCATGGCCTGCATCGCTTCGGCGATGGCTTTAGCCAGCTCAGGGTTGGACTTGTTCACGCCCAGGCCAGTGAACTGCTTGGAGATCGCCAGGCCGATTGGCTTGTAAGTGTCCTTCTCCTGCGACATCAGGTAAGGAATGGTTTCGCTGCCTTGCATGGCCGCGTCCAGACGGCCCTGACGCAGTTGCGCGCGCGCATCAGCGGAGCCTTCGGAGCCGGTCACGATAATGGCCGGCTTACCGGCTGCTTCGCAGTTTTCCTTGCTCCATGCCGCGATTTCCGCAGGCCAGGTGGTGCGGCGGCTGGTGCCGACTTTCTTGCCGCACAGGTCGGTCAGTTGATTCAGCTCGGTGTTCTTGGTCAGTGTGTACAACTGCGGGCCGCTGGTGAAGTAGTCGATGAAGGTCACCGATTTCTGACGCTCGGCGGTGTCGGTCATGCCCGACAGAATGATGTCGAAACGCTTGGTCACCAGGCCGCTGACCATCTGCTCAAACGCGGTTTCCTGCCAGCTGATTTTCACGCCCAGACGTTCGGCCAGTGCGTTACCCAGATCGACGTCCAGGCCGGTCAGGGTGTTGGTGGCGGTGTCCTTGAAGTCCATCGGCGGATAGTTCGGCACGATGGCGGCTGTGATTTCGCCTTTCTCCTTGAGGCTGGCGGGCACGGCAGCCAAGACCGAAGCGGAGACCATCAGGCCGGCGAGCAAGGTGGGGAGGATCATTTTTTTCATGGTCGTTCTCGTTTGTTCTGGTTTAGGTGCGAACGGCAGAAATGAAGCTTTGGGTTCTTGGGTTTTGTGGGCTTATTAGAATGTCTTCCGGGGTGCCGGCCTCCACAATCTGGCCGCCGTCCATGAACACCATGCGGTTGGAGACTTCGCGCGCGAAGCCCAGCTCATGGGTCACAACGATCATGGTCATGCCGCTGTGCGCGAGGTCGCGCATCACCGACAACACTTCGCCGACCAACTCCGGGTCGAGGGCAGAAGTGGGTTCGTCGAACAGCATCAGCTTGGGGCGCATGGCCAGCGCACGAGCAATCGCCACGCGCTGCTGCTGGCCGCCAGACAGCTCAATGGGATAGGAATGACGCTTGTCTGCCAGGCCCACGCGGGCGAGCAGTTCGATCGCCTCTTCGTTGGCTTCCTTGGGCGAACGCTTGAGCACCTGGATCGGGCCTTCAATGACGTTCTGCAACGCGGTCATGTGCGGAAACAGGTTGAAGCGCTGGAACACCATGCCGGTGCTCAGTCGCTGGCGCGCGACCTGGCTTTCGTTCAGCTCGTGGAGCTTGTTGCCGACGATGCGGTATCCCACCAGTTCGCCATCGACCCACAGGCCGCCCTTGTCGATCTTTTCCAGCTGATTGACGCAACGCAGCAGCGTGCTCTTGCCCGAGCCCGAAGGCCCGATGATGCACAGCACTTCGCCTTGCTCGACCTCGATGCTGACGTCTTTGAGGGCGTGGAACTGGTCGTAGTATTTGTTCAGGCCGACGGCTTTGACGATGCTTCTCATACGAATCTCCAGGGCCTGAATTACGAACGCTTGCCGGCGCCGCGTGCGAAACGCAGTTCCAGACGGCTTTGACCGAACGACAGAACGGTGACCACCGCCAGGTACCAGATGCCGGCGACGATGAGCAGCTCCATGACGCGGGCGTTGGCGTAGTAAATGTTCTGCGCGTTGTGCAGCAGCTCCGAGTACTGGATCACGCTGGCGAGACTGGTCATCTTCACCATGCTGATGAATTCGTTACCAACGGGCGGAATGATCACGCGCATGGCCTGCGGCAGGATGACCCGACGCAGCGCCTGAAGGCGCGGCATGCCGATGGATTTGGCGGCTTCGTACTGACCGGTGTCCACCGACAGCAGGCCCGCCCGAACCACCTCTGCGGTATACGCGCCCTGATTGATGCTCAGGCCCAGCAGCGCGGCGACGAAGGGGGTCATCAGCGTGACGGTGTCGAGCTGAAACACGCCGGGGATGCCGATCACCGGGAAGATCAGGGCCAGGTTGAACCACAGCAGCAGTTGCAGAATCAACGGCGTGCCGCGAAACAGCCAGGTGTAAATGATCGCTACGTAGCGCAGGATCGGGTTTGCCGACATGCGCATGATGGCCGTGATCACACCAATCACCACGCCGAGGATCATCGCCAGAATCGACATGACGATGGTGTTGAGCAAGCCCCACAAGATGGCTTCGGAGGTCAGGAACTGGCCAATGTAAGCCCACTCGATCTGCCCGTTGGCGAATGCGCGCGCCAGGCCCGCCAGTGCAATCACAATCACGCTCGCAAAGAAGATCCGCCCGTAATAGCGCCGGGGCACGTGCTCGTACTGAGTGATGTCGAACGCATTCTCGGACTTCTTGCGTTCGGCTTGCAGCTGCTCTGCCTGGTTCTGGTTCATGGTGTTTCTCCGACGCTGTGTTCAGGCCGCGCGTATTCGATGCCAGCGAACAGCCCTTCCAACCTGGTCGATCACGGCGTGTACACGCGTCGGGGTGTGGGGGTATTCGCTGAGAGTTGAGGGCAGTTTCAAGTTGCAAGTCCTGATCAAAGTGTCAGGTTTTATCGTCTTTAAATCAGCGGGCGGGTCACTGATCGGGGCGCCGTGTGTATGGTTGCCAATCGCCATTTTCTGTGTTCATTATTATCAATCGGGCATGTTTTTGTTGTGGGTCAAAGCCTGTTGAATCTAACGGGCGAGGTAAATAAGCATTATGGAAACTCCACTTTCCACTTCTGGAAACGTGCCGCCAAAACCGGGGATTCGACCGCCTTTATCCCTCAGTGGAATGGACTTCAAGCTGCTTCGGGTCTTTCAGGCCGTGGTCGAGGCGGGCGGTTTCAGTGCTGCGCAGAACGAGCTGAACGTAGGCCTTGCGGCGATCAGCAAGCAGATTTCCGACCTCGAAATCCGCATCGGTATGCGACTGTGTACGCGAGGACGGGAAGGATTTCATCTGACCGAAGAGGGCAAGCTGGTCTATCAAGCAACCATCGAACTATTTGCCTCGGTGGACACTTTCAGAGACCGGATTAGTTCGGCGCAAAATGAACTCATCGGCGACCTGAGTATTGGCGTTATCGATAACACGATGCCCGATAAAAGTTCGCCGTTAATTGCCTCGCTCAGAACAATGCACGATGAAGCGCCCAAAGTAAGGCTGCGCTTGCATGCCTCGCAACTCGACGACATCGAACGCGGTGTCGTGGAAGGGCGCTTGAGTGTGGGCATCGTTCCGGTCTACCAGCGTCGTGAGGAGTTCGATTATTTCGAGCTGTACGAGGAGCTTTCCCACGCTTACTGCGCCGAAGGGCACCCGTTGTTCGACGTGGCCGAGCGCGATCTGGACATCGACAGCCTTCGGCACTACCAAGTGATAAACCACCGCTACGCCATTCATCGGGACAAGGCCAGTTTCGTCAACTACGACAGCCAGTCGGCATCGGCTTCGCAGGTCGAAGCCGTGGCGATCCTGATCCTGACCGGACGGTTCATCGGCTTCCTGCCGGAGCACTACGCCCGCAATCTGGTGCGTGACGGCCAGCTACGGGCTTTGCGCCCAGACCTCATTCACCTGAGCACGCCCTTCAACCTCATCCTGCGCCAGAGCGCCCCGCGCAGCCCGCTCGTGAAAGCCTTTGCGCAGGCGTTGGGTGTGGATTTGAAGCGCGTGGTCTGAAGGGCGCACGGCGGGAGCGAGCAGACTCGCGTTAGGCGTGATAACCCGGCAAACCCCAGTCTTCCAACGCAAACTCCGCCAACGAACCCAACATCAGATCAGCATGTGCATATTGAGCCACCGGCATGTGCGAGTCCGGCACGGCCACGGCGTACATGCCTGCGGTTTTGGCGGCGGTCACTCCGAACGGCGAGTCCTCGAACACCACACACTCCTTCGGATCGACGCCCAGCAGGCGTGCAGCGGTCAGGAAGATATCCGGCGCCGGCTTGGCGGCCTTCACGTCCTTGTGGTCAGCGGTGACCACGTGCTTGAACAGCTCGAACCAGGAGCGGTGATTGCTCGTCTTCGCGTGGAAGTAATGCAGCGAGGAGCTGGTGCCCACGGCAATCGGGATATTGTGTTTCGCGAGATGACGCACCAGCGCTTCGGCGCCGTGCATCGGCTGGGCGTGCGGGAAACGCTCGTCGAGCATCGGTTGGCGGACGGTGAGGAATTCTTCCGGGGACATCGGCAGCTCAAGCGCGCTGATCACGTACTCCGCGAAATCCTGCGATCCACGCCCGATGGAATGCTGTTTCACGGCCCAGTCAAACGTCTTGCCGTGCCAGTTGGCGATGGTATTGGTGACTTCGGTATAGATGCCTTCTGTGTCCAGCAACAGGCCGTCCATGTCGAAAATCACCGCCTTGATCGGCCCCTTTGGCTTTTGCACGTTGCTCATCTCATCGATCCCGTTTGCAGATTGATGCCCAGCCTAACGCCTTGGCGAAGGCCGTGGCTAGGCGCAACACCTGCAAAATACCCTCGGCAGATGCTAATCTCGCCGGGCTCTCGGCAGCGCAAGGTGCTGCTCGGCGCTTGCATCGCAACGCCGAAACCCTTTCGGGGTCAGGGAAGACACGACCTCTCTTCAAGAACGGACATCTTCGAGTCGACACATGAAAAAATCAGTCAACATTGCCGTAGGCGTCGTCGTGGTTGCAGGCGCACTCATCACTGCCGGTGCGTGGTACACGGGGACTCGCCTGGAAGGCGTGCTCGGTGATGCTGTCCAGCAAGGTAATCAGCAAATTCAGGCCGCGTTCGTTGGCCACGAAGGCAGTGCGAGCGTCGAGTTGCTGTCGTTGGATCGCCACTTCTTCACCAGCACCGCGCATTACAAATTCATCGTCCAGAACCCCAAGCTCAATGGCGGTCAGCCGGTGGAGCTGCTGTTTGTGGATAACATCGAGCACGGCCCTTTTCCGTGGAGCCGCGTGAAGTCGCTGAATCTGATGCCGGTCATGGCGGCCAGCAACATGGCGCTCGAAAAGAACGTGTTTTCCGAGAAGTGGTTCGCCATGACCCATGATCAAGCGCCACTGACCGGGCACTTCAGCATGGGCTACGATCGCGCTGCGTTGGGCCGCATCGAATTCTTGCCATTCCAGTTCGACGATCAGAACGGCTCATTCAAATTCTCGGGTTTCACCCTCAACGCATCGGGCAGCGCCAACGGCGAGAAGCTGGAAGCCAACGGCGTGCTGGGCAGCCTGGACGTCACCGCGACCTCCGAAGAGGGACCGGTCAGCCTGTCCCTGCGTGATCTGACGTTCAACACCGGCGGAACCAAGGGCAAGTCGGGTTTCTACCTGGGTCACAGCGACGCCAAAGTGAGCTCGGCGACATTCCAGGCCGCAGGTCGTCCGCCGGTGCAGTTCAAGGACTTCGTCAACACCAGTCTGTTGCAGGAAGTCGAGGGCAACCTGAACGCGCAAGTCACCTACGACATCGGCAACATCACGTTCGACGGCAAGGCCATCGGCTCATCGCAGATGGTCTGGAAGTTCGCCAACTTCGACATCGCGTCGACCAAGGCCCTGTTGCAGATCTATCAGGAAAAAGTCCAGCCACAGGCCCAAGCCGCGGCGGCCATGGGTGAGTCCTACACGCCACACCTGAGCCCGGCGGATCAGGCTCTGGTGCAGGCTGAAGTCGGCAAGTTGCTGTCAGCCAAGCCGCACATCGAGCTGGAAAAGCTGTCGCTGAAAACCGCCAATGGCGAGAGTCATTTCAGCCTGTCGATGGACCTGAGCAACCCGACCTCGCTTGATCAGCCGGGCGCCGCGCTGCTCAAACAGCTGGTGACTCAGCTGGACGCCAAACTGCTGCTGTCCAAACCGATGATTCAGGATCTGGCCAGCTTGCAGGCGCTGTCGGACGGACAGACCGACCACGCCGCCATCGCCGAACAGGCCAAAGGCGCTGCCGAGTCGGTTGGCGGTATGGCGATCATGTTGCAAGTGGGCAAAGTCGAAGGTGACAACATCACTTCCAGCCTGCACTACGCCAACGACGTGGTGGACTTCAACGGCGTGAAAATGAGTGCCCAACAGTTTGCCGCCGCCATGATGGGCAAAGTAGTGATGTTCAATCAGGCGCAGTGAGGTCAGGTCGTCTGGTGCAGTCTTTTACTGCGCACAGGCGACAGAATCTGTAGGAGCCGGCTTGCTGGCGAACGCGGTCGATCAGTAATGACTCTGCTGATTGACACCGTGCATTCGCCAGCACGCCGGCTCCTACATTTGATCTTGTAGGGCCAAGGCTTCCAAGCGACGCCTGTTACACCGGTGGCTGACGCGCGATCTCGGTTGGCGGCTCATGAGCGTCTCGCTCAGGCTTCACGTTACGTGACGACATCTCCGCCCGCAGCTGTGGCAGGCATTGCGGGTATTGCTTGGCGACGAAGCTGATCAACCGCTCGCGCATGTGGCAGCGGGCATCCCAGCTGCGCGACGAATCCACCGAACTCAACAGCACCCTCAACTGCATCGCCCTGTCCGTTGTATCAGTGACCTGCAGCACGCAAACTCGACCATCCCACAGGTGCGGAATGTCTTTGCAGATGCGCTCCGTCTCGGCCCGAAGCTCTTCCAGCGGCAGCGAATAATCCACCCACAGAAACACCGACCCGATCAGGCTCGACGTGCTGCGGGTCCAGTTCTGGAACGGCTTCTCGATGAAATATTGCAGCGGAATCACCATCCGCCGCTCATCCCAGATCTTCAGCACGACATAGGTGCCGCTGATCTCCTCGATGCGTCCCCATTCGCCCTCGACGATCACCACGTCGTCCAGCCGGATCGGCTGTGAAATAGCGATCTGCAACCCGGCGATCAGATTGCCCAGCACCGGTTTGGCCGCGAAACCCGCCGCCAGGCCTGCAAGCCCGGCGGAAGCCAGCAAACTGGTGCCGATCTGTCGCACTGGCGGAAAACTCATCAGGATCAGACCGGTGCCGAACAGCAACACCAGCACATTCAGACAGCGCACCAGCACCCGCACCTGCGTCTGGATGCGTCGCGCTTGAAGGTTGTCCTCAATGTCCAGCGGGTTGCGGATCGCCACGGCTTCACCGATGGCCTTTACACAACCCAGTGCCAACCAGGTGAACGCCGCCACAACCAGCATGCCGTTGAGATGGCGCACGCCATTGATCAGCAACAGATCATCGGGCGCAGACGTCCATACGGTCTGCAGCGCTAGTAGCGGGATAAGCCAGAGCGTAGGCGGTTCTGCGCGGTGGATAAGTTGTTGTGCGAAGACGAACGATTTGGCGACGCGTCGAAGTATCACCAGCGCAATCCAGCGCACCACCAGTGCGATGCACACGGCAACGGTCGCCGCGATCAGGGTATTGAGCCAAGGCAACGGCAGGGCATTGAGCCAGGCGTCCGGGAGTACGCGTTCCATACAGGTCACTCGTGAGGAAGACGGTTCAAAGACAAGGAGTGTGAACCCCTCAGTTCCTCATCGTTCCCCGTTCGCGGGACAATTGCCCGAATGTCATCCCTCCCGAGATCAGCGTGCCAGAGCGTGCGAGCCGGTAAAGGCGCTATAGGCGCCGCTCCGTGGGCGGGTCTCCAGCAACTGCGCGAGTAACTGGTCAATGAACTGGCTGCCGTGATCGACGCTGGTGTCGACCACGTACTCAGGCTCCATAGGCGCTTCGTAAGGGCTGTCGATGCCGGTGAAGTTACGGATCCGCCCCTCGCGCACGGCCTTGTACAAGCCTTTAGCGTCTCGGCGCATGCATTCGCTTAACGGTGTACTGACGTGCACTTCGATGAACTGCCCTTCGGCGAAATGCTGCCGGCAGGCGTCGCGGTCCTCCCGATAAGGCGAGATCGCCGAGACAATCACGATCAGCCCGGCGTCCACCATCAGTCTGGCGACCTCGCCGATGCGCCTCACGTTTTCCCGTCGACTTTCTTCGCTCATCCCTAAATCCTGACACAGGCCCCTGCGCAGACGGTCACCGTCGAGCAAGTAACTGTGCAGCCCGTGGGCGACCAACGTCTGGTCGAGGTGATTGCCCAGCGTGGTTTTGCCGGCGCCGGACAACCCCGTGAACCAGATACAGCATGCGCGCTGGCGCTTGAGCGATTCACGATCAGCCTGGGGCACCGACAAGGGCGAGGCGACGATCATTGGGCAGGGTTCTGTGCGGGTATCAGTCATAGGAAAACAACTCGTAGTCTCGGGCGTAAACCTCGCGGATCCGTTTGCGCGAGGCGTCTGAACACAACCCGGCTGTTTGATAGCGTGGCCCGGGAGAACGGTTGAGGTGGCGCAACTGAACGTTGATGTCGAGGTGTTCGCACAATGCGGTGAAATCCGCTTCCAGATGTTCCTGACGGCCAATGAAATCCACCGCAATCTGCCCCATGCTGTTTTGCAGGAACTGGTATTGCGGCGCGAAGTGTATTTGCTTCGATACATTCTCCGGGTGCAACCAGCCATCGACGAACGTATCGAACCGCGAATAACGGCTGACCAGTTCGAAAGCGGCTCTATCCCGCTGCTGCGGGTTCTGCAATAAATAACGATAAGCCGACAGTGCTCGATGTAATGGATCACGTACAAAGCCAAACTTGAAGTATTGCTCATAACGCTCTTTGAATTGTTTTTCATACCAATACAGCGGCAGATGGCCGGTGGGTGTGTCACCGAAGATCGACATCGCCACGCTGCTGCCTGCGCATTTCGGCACATGAATGAAAATGCACTCGAAATGGTCAAAAGCCTCGGGGAACCGGGCCTTGCGCGACAGCGTCTTGTTGATCACCTGACGATCCACGACCGACAGCCGCTCCAGCAAAAACTCACGATGCTGCTTGGGGAATAACTTCCAGAGTAAATGATTCATCAGGGTGGCCTGTAACGAAGTATGAAGCGACGTTCAGATTACAGGTAGTAAAAACACATGAGCGAAACTTTGCAAATACTTTACGCTGAAGATTTTGATGTAAGCGATTGTAGATTTTTGTAGGAAGTTTGGTACTTTTCAGACTGTTTATAATGATGCGTAAGTCGTTGGGCTGTTTACGGCATTGTATGCTCTGCCGTAAACAGCATTGTTGCTTTTAGGGATGGGTTGCGTGCTGACCGTCCAGGCTGCCCTGCAAGCGTGCCCTGATCCGCCAGCACTGGCTGATCTTCTGCTCACGGGTGTTCTTGGCACAGCGCTCAGGCATCAGTGAGTTCTTGCACTCCTTGTCCATCAATTCCATGGCCTGATCACTGCTGCAATCAAGCGTACTGGCAGCCGATGCGGTTTGTCCTGCGTTTGGGATACGCAAGTCATGGCGCTGAGGCGGGTAGATGCTGACCAATATTATGGACGCAGCGATCACGGCGACCGAAAGAAGGATCTTGCCTTGATTGAAATGCAGGAACGTCTTGATCGCTTCTCTGGCTGGCGCATAAATCTGAGGGTGGCGATAGGGCGACAGGAATATCCAGGCCAGCATTAGCAGTGTGTAGCACAGCAGAGCGGCGGGACCTTGCAAACTTACCGTTGCGCCGACCAATATCAGCGGAGTGCCATGGCGCAAAAGAAGTGCCTGAGATGCCGGCCAGTGCAACCACTCTGGAAGCAGGCGGTCGCTTAGCCATTCATCAGTGGTTTGAAGCACCTTCACCACGTGAGCCCATATTCCTGCCAGTAGTCGGCACACAACTGCCGCAGTGAGGGGAAATATCAGCAGAATAAATGTCGCACCGATGCCATCCAGTTTTTTTCCGGACATGATCGCGTCGGGCACCATGAAAAACAATGAAAACAACAGCCAGCCGAACCAAGTCCAAAGGGCCGGGATCATTGGGGCAACCTGCAGGCTACGCCAGCTTTCCAAATCGGCGTTGGGGAATTCCGCTACCACGTCCGGGTAGCGGTTTTTGAGAGTCGAGCACAAGCGTTCACAGGCGATCCAATCGTCTGCGCCGAAGAAGCGTGCCAAGCGCAGACGTTCTACTTTGCGGCCCGGGTTGAGAACCATCCGGGCGGCCTTGCCCTCAGCATTGTCGGTATTGGCGTTGTTGATCAGCTTCTGCAAGTGCTCAATGTAAGCGTATTTCTCACACCGCTCGATCAAGTGTCGCCAGATGAACTCAGGTTCTGGGAACACCCCTTTGCCGTCGTCCCAACCGAACAGCGTGCAAACTCTGTCAAACAGGGCGGCGGTCCAGCCTTTGTGATTGTGCAGAAAAAACATTGCCCAGCGCTGGAACTGGTCGCGACGCTCAAGGGCTGCCAGCCAAGGGCGCTGGGCCAGTTGCTCCAGTGCCGCCAGGAAAGCGGGCTCTTGGTCGTCAGCGAGCATCTGCTCAAGCCTGGCGCTTTCGTTTTCCAGCAACATATGCGTCAGCTGAACTTCATGGTCCGCGCTGATACGCATGCTTTGCCAAGGCGTCAGCCAACGCAAATGGATCACGGCAACTGTCAGGAGGTCGAGGTCCGATGGGTCGCCCTCCAGACAGCGCTCCAGCAGGCACTGCTGGAATAGCAGATCGCAGTTCTGTGTCACTGCGTTTTGGTGTTGCTGCTGAAGATTCTGCGCGGTGGTTTGCTCCAGCAACTCGCGCGCAGTCTGATGCACGATGGACTCTGCAATCCGATCAGGGGCCGCCCGATCAATGATGAATGTGTCACCCGGTATCGGTTGCTTGGCTACTGGTGCAGCCCCGGCGAAAGCGTCTGACAGGCGCTCAACTGTGGTGGTGGGCGTACTGAAATCGTCCTCATCATCAGCACGGTTGCGTGCCCAACTCAGAGCGCGTTCATAGGCCTCCCGAAGGCGCTGGAAACCCTCAGGATCATCATCCGGGCGCGTAATCTTCAGCAGTTTGGCGTATTGGCGTTTGATGGCGCGTTCATCGGCGTCATCGTCCAGGCCCAGCAAAGTCCAAGGATTCATACTGCTCACCAATCCCCTCGTTCGAAGCGTTCGACCTGCTCGGCGAGTTGTCGGCGCACCTCACTGATCTTTCGCTCGTCCTGAGTTTCCAGCACACGCTGGAACTGGCTGGCCCAAGACCCCACAAGCTCCCGGGCATCGCCCAGGTACTCCTGATACAGCCGTTCAAGCTGGGCCGTCATGTGTGTGTTCACTTGCTGGTCGCGCGGATGGATCTTCAGCGAGTCGAGCGCCTTCAGCCGCTCTTGAATCTCAGTAGGCGTCAGCACGCCAGGATTGTTCTCGATTACCAGTGTGTGCGCTTCTCCCGTTAACGGAATACGTACGTCGGCCTCCAGAATGCCGTTGTTGTCGTAGGTGAAACGTACGTCGATCTCAACCTCGCCGGCAGGGCGGCGAGGTACCGCGATTTCCAGTTCACCCAAGGCCACGTTGTCCTTCACTTTGCGGCTTTCACCCTGAAAAATCTTCACCACCACGTACTGCTGCTGATCGTTGACAGTGTTAACGGTTTTAACGCGGCTCACCGGAACCACGGTATTGCGCTCGATGATCGGCAGGTAGTGGCCGCCTTCAAAGCGGTTATCACCCACACGGTGCATCGTTTCGATGCCCAAGGTGTACGGGCAGACGTCGGTCAGCACGACCTCATCAAGCGCCGCATCCCGAGCCTTCAAGGCCGCCTGAATTGCCGCGCCGTGAGCGACCACCTCGTCAGGGTTGAGGCTGATGGACGGGAAGCGACCAAACAGGCTGGCGGCGAGCTTGCGGATCAACGGCATGCGCGTCGTTCCGCCCACCAGGAGAATCTCGTCCAAGTCCGCGACCCGGATACGCGCATCGCGCAGCGCACGTTCGATCGGCGCGCGCAGACGATCCAGCAACGGTGCATACAACTCGATCAACTGATCCTGCGTCACCGTCTTGCGCCATTCGCGGTCAGCATGACGCAACACGAACTCGGCGCTCGCGTCCTGTCCCAGCGCCTTGCGAACGCGCTCCGCTTCGCGACGCAGAGACTGTTTCACTGCGACAGCCGACGGAAACCCGCTCTCGTTCCGGTGCAGCGTCACGAAGTGCTCCAGCAACAGCTGATCGAAATCCTCGCCGCCCAGGAAGTTATCCCCAGCGCTGGCGCGAACTTCCATCACCCCGTCGAACAGCTCGAGGATCGACACATCGAACGTGCCACCGCCCAGATCGAACACCAGAAACGACGTCTCGCCTACCTTCTGATGCAGACCATAGGCAAGCGCCGCAGCCGTCGGCTCGTTGATCAGCTTCTCGACCTTCAACCCCGCCAGCTCACCGGCCACCCGCGTAGCCTTGCGCTGGGCATCGCTGAAGTACGCCGGCACGCTGATCACCGCTTCGGTCACCGGTTCGCCAAACGCCCGCTCAACGTCGGCTTTCAGGCTCTTGAGCACCAACGCCGACAGCTCTTCCGGGCGATAACTGCGCGAACCGAGTTTCACCTCATGCGCACTGCCCATGTGGCGTTTGAACAATGCCGTCGTACTGCCCGGATGCGTCTGCAACCGCTCACGCGCGGCCTTGCCCACCAGCACATGCCCATCGTCATCCAGCCCCACGACACTCGGCGTCAACCACTCGCCCAACGCATTACTGACCAATTGAGTAGCCCCATCGCGCCAAACGGCGACCAGACTGTGGGTGGTACCAAGATCTATACCGACGATCATGCCGAACGTGCTCCTTGCGGGACTGCCGTGTGTCTGTGCTGGGTAGACGGGAAAGGGAAGGTGTAATTAGTCCGTATCGGCCTTGGCTTGCTTACCTTGAGTTTTTTGGGCGGGTACCCCGGTTAACTCAACGAATACTCGGCAGCCAATTTGAGTTGGCCATGCGTTGAAGCACAAACCGCGTGCCCACGGGAATTTCGGAAATAAACTACAGATTAAGCATCCGCTTTCTCTCATGTTTGCTGCCCGGAAAGTGGAATGATCCCCTCACATCGCCAGTTTGTTGAGGAGTACTGCTTGAAATCTTCGCGTTCGCTGGTTCACCCGCCTAGATGGAAAGTACACGCATTATGACTCTCTATCGGACACAAGAAGCTGAACTCGAAATTCCTGAGTCTTGGCAAGACCAAAGTATCAACATTTTTAAATTGCCCGCAGTAAACGGGGCCAATGAAGCCAGTTTCGTCATCAGCCGTGACGCTGGCCAAGGCAATGATTCATTCGCCGAGTATGTTGCTAACCAGTTGAAAAGCGCTGAGCAGCAATTGCCTGCATTCAAGCTCATTCAGACCTGGGATTTTGTGTTGCATGGTCACGCCGCCACCCTGTTGGATTACAGCTGGACGCGTGAGGGGCGTGAGTTGATGTTGCGGCAAGTATTTGTGGAGCATAAGCCGGCAGTGCTGATTACTACATTGACCACAACCCCCGGCGATCTGATTCATCACGAGCGGGCGTGGAAGCAAGCAATGGCGACGCTTACGCCTAGATCTGCGGCCGTGTAGCCAGGCAACGATCACGTCAATTAATCAAGGATGTTGGTAGCGCTATGGATGCACAGGCCGCAGCACGTCTAGGAGACGAGATAGCTCACGGCTTTGGGGTTGGCGCAATGATTGGTGGTGCCGTAGCGGGCGCATTCATCGGTGCAGCGGTGGTCGCTGCGACCGTGGCGACCGGTGGTGTGGCGCTCGCGATCATGGCCGGATCCATCGCCGCTGGCGGCTTGTCGACTTTCCAGATCGTCAAAGGTCTGAGCACGATTTTCAATCTGCCGGAGCCCACGACCGGGACGCTCATACGCGGCAGTCTCGACGTGTATATCAACAGCCGCAATGCCATGCGCGCGGATGAAGATGCCTCTTCCTCGTGCAGCGGCCTTCCGCTCAGCCATCCTTATTGGCCTTTCCCTGTGCTTATTGCTGAGGGCAGCGCGACCGTCTACATCAACGGTAAGCCCGCCGCGCGTCTCCACAGCAAAATGACCTGTGGCGCGCACATCAAAAGTGGCAGTGAGAACACATTTATCGGAGGCCCGACGGTATCGGTTGCCTTCGTTCTCGACATCGAAGGCTGGATGCACACAGGCCTTGAAGCACTGGGCCTGCTGGCCGCAGGTGGTGCGCTTGTGCTTGCGGCAATGGCGGGTGCAGCTGCACTCGCCGGGTTCGTCGTTATCGGCGGCGTGGTCCTGGGCGGAATGGCGCTACTTGCAGATTTGGGTGATCGGCTTGGGCCAGGCTATCGCGATCTTTTGCAGGGCGTGGCCGGCATGGCGCTATTGGGTATAGGGCCGAAGGTGGCGAGGCTCGGTAAGCCGACGACGCACAAGACGTTCGAAGAAGTGTATGCAAAGGCGCCCGCCGCCAAGGCGGAGATAGATGCTCTTGCCGATGAAATTGCAGCCCAATACGGTGGGAAGGTGGCAAAAGCGCCAATCAAATCTCAGGCGCGTGCTATCGAGAAAATCAACAATGACTACGACGGTGATCCGACTCGAATCAAAGACCTTGCACGGAATACCATCATCGTCGAATCGGATCAGTTGCTCACGGTCGCTGCCGAACTCAGTAGTCGAGGAGCTAACGTCAAAATAATCGACGGAGCTACCAACGAAATGGGCTACAGCGGTGTAAATTCGACGATACAAATGCGTGCCGGTATCCCAGGAGAAATCCAAGTCAACTCACCCGAGATGATCTATGCAAAAGAGCCTGAAGCACTCGCGCGTGTCCTTTTGGGTGACGAAACCTATAATGCCGTGGCAGCCAAGACGGACGTTCCTGGCGGTCTAGGGCACAAGTATTACGAAGACTTCAGAGTCTCGGACAAGTCCAGCCCTGAGGCGCAAGCGATAGCAGACAAGAGCAAGGCCTACTACGAGGCCGTGAGAGGTGGTGGTGGGAATTAAAGATCTAAGCGCATTTTCTTCTCGGGATGTGTATCTGGACTATGACTTCGAGGAGGTTACCTATCGTTGGGATCACCAGACCCGGACGATATATTCGAAGTTTTACGGTGCTGAAGAAGGCGCGAAACCGGTACCTTCAGACAATCGTCTGTACAACGATACTCTCCTCTATGGGCGAGAAATTACCCGAGAAGATTACGAAAAAGGTTTTCTTCGTCGATGAATATCATAGATGCGGCTATCGCATTAGCTTGTCGGGTTCATGCAGGGCAAGTGGACAAGTCTGGTAAGCCTTATATCCTGCATCCGCTGCGTTTAATGCTGAAATTCGACGACCAGGATGCGCAGGTCGTCAGTGTGCTCCACGATGTAGTCGAGGACAGTGACACCACGTTGGAGGACCTGCGAGCGCTGGGCATTTCTGAGGATGCCATTGAAGCTATTGATTGCCTCTCTAAACGCCCGGGTGAGCAGTACAACGATTTCATTTCAAGGATCATTCCTAACGAGTTGGCCAGGAAGGTCAAGATCGCCGATATCGAGGACAACCTTGATCTCACCAGGTTGTCGACCTTGAGCGAAAAGGATCTGCTGAGGGTCGCTAAATACCACCAAGCGTTACGACGCCTCTCCGACAATCTTTGACCTGTATCTCGACGCTCGACCTCACGCGTTCGGCTTTCCCGTGAAAAAGGCTTTTACTGCTGCATCAATGACGCTCTTGATGCCTTTGCCCTTGGCGTCCACTTCTCCCGCGCCGCCTGAGTTCAAATCCAGCCGTCCACCCGTATCAATGTCCCCTTTACCGCTGGCATAGAGTTTGAACGATGAGCCCGAAATATTAATTTCGCCGCTGGCGTTGAGCTCCAACACGCTCTTACCGCATACCAATCGAATTTGTGAGCCCGCCTCAATCAAATATCCGGTGCTGACGCTATCCGACTTAGCGCCGCCAACGTGCAACGTGTCGTTGCGTAGGACCGCGCGCAATCGGTCCAGACCAATCGTCACCGTCTCGTTATGCCCAACGCTTTTATTCCGGTCATGCCCCACCGAATGGCTCTCATCCACCTCCACCACGATGTCCTGATTACGCTCGGCGTGGATGTACAGCTGTTCGGCGCCTTTCTTGTCTTCCATGCGGATTTCGTTGAAGTTCGCCGGTGTGCCGCCTTTGCTCGAACGGCTTTTCATGCCGCTTTGCGTCGCATTGGCGGGCAAGTCGTAGGGGACGGTTTGTTCTGCGTTGTAGACCCGGCCGGTAATGATTGGCCTGTCCGGATCGCCTTCCAGAAAACTGACGATGACTTCTTGCCCGATGCGTGGGATTTGCATCGAGCCCCAGTTCTTGCCTGCCCAGGCCTGTGATACGCGAATCCAGCACGAGCTGTTTTCGTTGGATTGGTCATGACGGTCCCAGTAGAAGTGCACCTTCACCCGGCCGAACTGGTCGGTCCAGATTTCTTCGCCGCTTGGGCCAACGACGATGGCGGTCTGCGGGCCCTTGACGATGGGCCGCGGTGTGATCGGCAACGGGCGAAAGCTTTGTTGCGCAGCGATGCAACCCAGCGCGCTTTCAAATTGCAGGCCGGCGGAGGCGCTGCCGGTTTCAAGACTTTCCTGAGCGATCAGGTAGCGGGTGCTGACGATCAGGTATTCGCGGTTCTGATCCTGGCGGCTGAAGCCGCTCATGCTGAAAAGATGGCCGGAGCCCAGGCCGCGGGCATTGCCGCTGAGTTCAACGCGCTCGTGCTGACTCTGGATCGCCTCGATGCGGGTACGAGCGTAGTGCTCGCCGTCCCCGCTTTGTACGTAGGTGCCGGGATAGTCGTAGAGCGGATAGTCGCCTGCCGTATGGGGGCGGCGCATCGCCGAGCGCACGTCGATACGCGCGCCAGGTCGCTGAAAGTCATAGTCGTTGAGCTCGACCGAACCGGGCTGCACAGCCTGTGCGAGTCGCCAGTCACTGATGTGATCGCGCTCGCGATGCTGGCCGTCCGGTGGATAGAACGGCACCGAGTCGTAACCAGGCGCAGGGTGGTGAGCACCATAGGCGTCGGCCATCACCAGCACATGGCGGTCTTTCTCATGGCGGAAGAAGTAGTAGATGCCTTCCTGCTCCATCAAACGGCTGACAAAGTCGAAGCTGCTTTCGCGGTATTGCACGCAGTATTCCCACTCGCGGTAGGGCCGGGAGAGCGCGTCTTCGAAGTCAGAAAATCCGAGGTCCCGGAAGACCTGCTTGATGATCTGCGGGATGGTCAGGTGTTGAAAAATCTTGCAGTCGGTGGTCCGTGTCAACAGCCACAGCCAAGGGCGCAACGTGACCTGATAACGTGCGAACTGACCGGTGTCGACGTTCTGGCTGCAGCGTGAAACCACGCCGTGGAAGTAGCGGCTGCCGGCGCTCAGTTGCAGCGACAGGCTTACGGGCTTGCCGAGCAGTTGGTTGAGATCGATCGACTCGTCCTTCGAGGTCAGTTGCAATTCGTATTCGAACAGGCGCCCCAGCTCGTCGCCGCCACTCATGTTTTTCAGGATCAGAACGTCCGGGCCCAGCGGGCTGCTGACTTGCGCCAGGCGCGTGAGTTGCGTGAATTGCATGGGTTATCTCAATAGCTTTTATGGCTTTAGCAGGAGCGCGCTTGCGCGCGAATGCATTGGGTCGGCTGATGCATTCGTCTCAGACCGAGCGCATTCGCGGGCAAGCGCGATCCTTCAGGGATTAAGGGTGCTCAACCGACATCGCTGAACTGATAATCCAGCTGGTGATCCCGCACGCCGATGCGCACACTCGCCATCGCCTTGCCTTCGAGCATGCGCGTCAGGAATTCGCGGCTCATGTCCGGCAACAAGGTGTTGGTCAGCAATGCGTCGATCATCCGGCCGCCGCTTTCGGTTTCGGTACACCGCGAGACGATCAGATCGATCACTGAATCGTCGTAGTCGAAGGCGACGTTGTGCGTACTTTCCACGCGTTTCTTGATGCGATTGAGCTGCAAGCGGGTAATCGTCTTGAGCATCGTGTCGCTGAGCGGGTAATACGGAATGGTCACCAGACGGCCTAGCAGCGCAGGCGGGAAAATCTCCAGCAGCGGCTGGCGCAAGGCTTTGGCAATGTCTTCAGGTGCAGGGACGTTCTGCGCGTCTTTGCACACATGCGAAATCAACTCTGTGCCTGCATTGGTGGTCAGCAGAATGAGCGTGTTCTTGAAGTCGATGACGCGGCCTTCGCCATCCTCCATCACGCCTTTGTCGAACACCTGGAAAAAGATTTCGTGCACATCAGGGTGCGCCTTTTCCACTTCGTCCAGCAGTACGACACTGTAGGGTTTGCGCCTCACCGCTTCGGTGAGCACGCCGCCTTCGCCGTAGCCGACGTAGCCAGGCGGAGCGCCTTTGAGTGTCGAGACGGTGTGGGCTTCCTGGAACTCGCTCATGTTGATGGTGATGACGTTTTGCTCGCCGCCGTACATGGCCTCGGCCAGCGCCAACGCGGTTTCGGTCTTGCCCACGCCGGAAGTGCCCGCCAGCATGAACACGCCGATGGGTTTGCTGGGGTTATCCAGGCCGGCGCGTGAGGTCTGGATGCGCTTGGCGATCATTTGCAGGGCGTGATCCTGACCAATGATGCGTTTCTTCAGGTGCTGATCGAGGTTGAGTACGGTTTCCAGTTCATTGCGGGCCATACGCCCCACGGGAATGCCGGTCCAGTCGGCGACCACCGAGGCTACGGCCTGATAATCCACGGTCGGCAGAATCAGTGGATGTTCGCCCTGTAAACCGCTGAGTCGGGCCTGCAGGTTGACCAGTTTTTCCCGCAGCGCATGATTTTGCTCACCGCCCGTTTCCTTATCGACGACGCCTGCGATTTCGCGCAACTCGGCACGTGTGCAAAGCAGCTCGTCGACCAGTGATTTCTCTTCGCTCCAACGGCGTTCAAGCTCGATCAGACGTTGGCGTTCATCGCTAAGCAGTGCTTCGCTGTTAGCCCGACGAGCGCCGGTAGCGATCCCGATCGCGTGCTCTCGGGCAATGATCTGCAATTCCGTTTCAAGGGCTTCGATGCGCCGACGACTGTCGTCCACTTCGGCGGGTACGGCATGCAGGCTGACCGCGACCCGCGCGCAGGCGGTGTCCAGCAGGCTGACGGATTTGTCGGGCAACTGGCGCGCCGGAATGTAGCGGTGAGACAGCTTGACCGACGCTTGCAGCGCTTCGTCGAGGATCTGCACCTGATGGTGTTTTTCCATCGTCGACGCCACGCCGCGCATCATCAGCAAGGCTTTGTCTTCTGAAGGCTCACCCACTTGAACGACCTGGAAACGCCGGGTCAGGGCCGGGTCTTTCTCGATGTGCTTCTTGTATTCAGCCCATGTTGTGGCGGCGACGGTGCGCAAGGTGCCGCGAGCCAGCGCCGGCTTCAGCAGGTTTGCGGCATCGCCGGTGCCGGCAGCACCGCCCGCGCCGACAAGGGTATGGGCTTCGTCGATGAACAGAATGATCGGTTTTGGCGAGGCTTGAACATCCTCGATAACCTGGCGCAGACGCTGTTCGAACTCGCCCTTCATGCTTGCCCCGGCCTGCAGGAGACCGACATCAAGGCTGCGCAGCTCGACGTCTTTCAGCGCTGGCGGGACGTCCCCCGCGACGATGCGCAGGGCGAAGCCTTCAACGACGGCCGTTTTGCCGACGCCTGCTTCGCCGGTGAGAATCGGGTTGTTCTGACGACGTCGCATGAGGATATCGACCATCTGCCGAATCTCCTCATCGCGCCCGACGATGGGGTCGAGTTTGCCGCTGCGCGCCTGCTCGGTCATGTCCACGGTAAAGCGCTTGAGGGCTTCCTGCTTGCCCATGGCGCTGGGTGCGATGGCGCCGCTGGCCTCGCCGGGTGTCGCGCCCGCGTTGAAACCATCGCAGGCGCGCAGAGCGTTTTCCGGAGAGTCGCTGACGTATTCGTCGAAGCGCTCGCTCAGGGTTTCAACTTTGACCTTGTCGAATTCAGACGACAGCGCCAGTAACCCATGGCGCAGACTCGGTGTTTTCAGAATACCGATCAGCAGATAGCCCGTGCGCACCTGGCTTTCACCGAACATCAGGCTGCCATACACCCAACCTCGCTCAACCGCTTCCTCAACGTGGGAGGACAGATCGGTCATCGACGTCGATCCGCGTGGCAGGCGATCCAGTGCTTCGGTCAAATCGCGCGCCAGGCGGGCAGGTTCGACATTGAACTTCCCGACGATGCGGTGCAGGTCCGAGTCCTGTATTTGCAGCAACTGATGAAACCAGTGGGCCAGCTCCACATACGGGTTGCCCCGTAGCTTGCAGAATACGGTTGCGGCTTCAATGGCCTTGTAGCCGATGCTGTTTAACTTGCCGAACAGCGCGGTGCGACTGATCTCACCCATGTTCTGTGCTCCCTGCGAGGTGGTGTTGAGAGGGTTGTGATGATGGCTCTGCCGGGCCCGCGTGATCGGCGTAGTGCCTGGCTAGAATCAACTCGTCGGCGTCTTGCGCCGGTTGCCCCAGCCATGTGTTGAAACCCAGTCGAAACTGGCCGTTGAGTTGCAGTCTAGGGACCTGAGACTGCTCCAGAATCAGGTTCAGGTCCCAATCCAGTTCGTGGCCCAGATACTCGGCGACCCACGCCACGAGATGTTTGAACGGCTCGCCATCGGGCAACATGCCCATGTATTCGTCGAGCTTGAGCGGGCCGAGGTGGATGCGGAATTTGTGCTGGCGGTCCCAGACATGACTCCCCAGACAGAAGTCGACGCCCAGCCGATTGGCGCTGACCGCGACACGGCTGCGTTCCGGCAGTTCAAGCCATTGGCCGATGTATTCTTCGATTGCCGCCGGCAGGCCGAAGTAGTCTTCGATAATCGCCTTGAGCCCATCCGGGTAGCGGGTTTGCGCCGAGAGATGGCCGCTGAAATGCAGCTTGGCCGTATCGGGAATCACGCCGTGATTGAGCAGGCTCGGCATGCCGCGGCCGCTGAATGCGGCGAGTCGCGCCGACCAGTAATCGTCCTCGGGTCGGTCGTGGCTGACCGTCGGGCGTGCCTGCGCCCAGGCGCGGTAAAACAGACAGAGCAGGCGATGGTGAAAAACGTCGAGAAAACGCTTGCTGGTGCTGTCTGCATGGTTGCGCTGACGCTCACGCACATACTCGGTCAAGTGCAGAGGCAGCGGGCCGTTCGGACCGCCAAGGCCGAAGAAAAACTGTTCAAGTCGCGCCGGTTTGCCATCGTCGCCGGGGTTCAGTGCGGCCAGTGTCGACGGTGCGAAGGCGCAGTCGGGCTGCTGCCCCAGTCGCACTGGATCATCTGCCAGACGCATCGAATGGCCCAATCGTGGCAGTTGCGGCGATTCACTTTCAATACGGCGCAGCGCGTGGAAGAAGTCGTACTCCCAAGGCTCTTTGTGCATGTCAGTGAGCGTGCTCACAGGGTCGGACGCCGACCGGGCTTGGCTTTCCATCGCATGATCTCGCCGCGCTCGCTGGTACGAATCACGGTTTCGGTAAAGCTGTTGATAGAGACGTACCGCGCCAGGAAGCGCTCAAGCACTGCACCCAGCAGAAAAACGCCGGTGCCTCGGAAGGCGTTTTCGTCGAACTCCAGCGTAATTTCCAGACCACGTCCGAAGACGATGGGCCCCGGCATCGGGAGGCGCCGCGTACAAGGCGTGCTGCTGACGTGGCGCAGGCCTTCGATTTGCAACTGCAGCGCTGCATCGTTGCTGTCGCCATACAGACGAAGCAGTTCGCGCAACGCGGCAGCGCCTTGGCCTTGTTCACTGAGTGACAGGTAGTTCAGCGACAACTGGCTGATGAGACGCCATGCCTTGTGGTCGTGGGCGTGGCTGGCGCGAGGACGGCTGGGGCCGGCAAGGCAGCGAATCGACGAAACGGGCGCGCTGTCCGCCAGCGTAAAATCGGTCTTGCCACTGCCCGTGCTCATGAACAACGGCAAATCACGGTTCGTGCACAGGGCGCTCACCCCCAGTTGGCGCAGGTCATGGCGGTAGGGCGCCTGCTGGCTGTCCACCAGGCTGACGAAGGTTTCGCTGCCCACGTAGGTCGAGCGCGTGCCGGTTCGACGCTGCTCGCTGGACAACACGCGAGGCTCGCGTCGCAGGGAGTAATAGGCGTTGTCGCGGCCATAACGCGAGGGGTCACGTACGGCATAGAAGGGCAGGAAGGTTTGCTCTGGGCCTGTCCCGTAACCGGTCACGCCGGTCAGCGAATGGATTTCGAAATCCATCGGGCGAGTCCGGTCAGCGATCACGTGATGCTCATTGACGCGATCAGACAAGTGAATCCGGTCGACCCGCCGAGGGAACAAGTTGATTGCAGGGGTGCAGAACGGCACGAACTGCTCGGATCCAACGCTCCCTTCAAGACTTTTGTCGAAGCGGTCGAATAACACGATCAGTTCCAGGTCTTGTCCGGTGCACCGCTGAACGGCTCTGCCAAGCTGGCTGAAGTCAATGAACAGGTAACGCTGAGGCAAAGCAAAATATTCCTGAAGCAGGCGGTAACCCTGGAACGCCTGAGGAACCACAGGCATCGCGGCTTCCCGGTCATCGAAACCGCAGGATTTCAACGCGTCGTTCGGGAGCCGTTCGACCCACTCGGCGCCGGGTTGGCGTGCGAATACTGCGCAGGCATTACCGAGCAGCTGCTCGTACAGACGAAACGGAAGCTCGTCCCCGCCATTGAGGTACAGCGGCAGGTTATCCAGGCTCAGGGTGTTGAACGGCAGTTCGGCGCCACTGCGCAAGGTGATGCGTAAACCCGCTTTGGCCTTCGGTTCGCTGGCCGCGAGCCGTCCCAGCACGGTTGTGGGATTGCCGAAGTAGTCGGCCTGACTGACGCTCAGGGGCCACAATGTCACTGGGTGTGCGCTTCGATATTCGCAGGGGGTTTGCGAATCACGGCCCAACGTCGCGCGCAGCTCGGTGTCGCGAGGCAGGGTAAACCCGCCGCTCAACGAGCCTTCGTCCGGGTTGATCTGCATCTGGACGACCGTCATTGACGGCGTGGGCGCCAGGTAGTGCGGATAGGCGATCTCCAGCAGGTTGTGAGTGAACGTCGGGTACTCGGCATCGAGCTTGAGCTGGACGCGGGCGGTCAGATAGGCAAAACCTTCCAGCAGCCGTTCGACGTAAGGATCTGCACAGTCGATCCCGGACAGCGTCAGGCGGCCGGCGATCTTCGGGTATTCCTTGGCAAACTCTGCCGCGCTTTCGCGCACGTGTTGCAGCTCCTGGTTGTACAGCTCCAGCAGACGCGGATTCATGCGCGCCTCCGTTGTTCGGCAGGTACGACCTGCACGTGACCTGATTCCAGATCCAGATCCGTTCGCAGCAACAACGGCAGCGCCACTGGCTGAGCCCACAGATCGCCCTCGATCTCGAAACTCAAAGCGTTGTGGTTCATCTGGTCCGGCAGTGTTTGCGCTCGCACGCGCAGGGTGTTTCGCAGAATCCGTGGCTCGAACGTCGCGATAGCTTGATGAATCAGACTTTCCAGAATGCTCACATCGATACTCGAGACGCTGTTTCCGGCCAGCGCGGGCAGGCCGTAATTGATGACCGATGTACCGGCTGGCGTGTGCTGCGTGGCATCGGCAGTCAGCAACGAGGTGGTGTTGAGCAGCCAGGTGAGGTCACGCAAGACAGAGGCCTTCAGCTGATTCAAAGAGAGCACGCGTTTGTCGGCGCTTTCCTGAAGATTGCCAGGCTCTTCGTCGGTCAACCGGTCAAGCAACGAAGGTTGCAGACGGTCGCGAGAGGTCAGGTTGGAAGGCAAGGCCATACTTCAGGCACCGGGTACAGGTTCGAATTCGAATGGAAAGCAAACGCCCCTTGGCTTCTGGCTCTGGGGCGTTGCACATCAACGCTTGGTGTTGGAGCGGATGTTCCAGCCGTACTTGATCGGGCCGCCATCCTTGGTGCCGTCGGCTTTCTGTGGCTGATAATCGACCAGCACCTGCGCGAAGTTGAGGGTGATGGTTTCGGTCAGGCGGTCGTCGCCACCCGACCCGCCAGTGGTCAGCGAGGTGACAAGCACTTCTTCCAGGTTGATGATCAGGTACTCGACCTGACTTTCGCCGCCCGCCTTGCGCACGGTCAGCGTCACCTTGTCGACGTGCTTGCCGATGGAGCAATGCATCATCAGGTTCGGTGTTGCCTTGTCGACATACTTGGTCAGCGAGATGTCCTGAATGTTGACCTTGCCAGCACCGCCGCCACCGCCGACATGCATGTTGCCCGACTGGGACATGCCCCAGCTCCAGGCCGACACGTCGATTTCGTCCTTATGGGCCTTGTCCATGGACTCGCCCTTGATGTCGCCGATCTTGATGAAGATATCAACAGCCATGTTCTCTCCTCGCGAGGTCTTCACCGCGGTGTTTTTAAATCAGAGCCGGCGTTAGCGCGGCTCGATTCGTTGTCAGATCAGGCGCCTTTGGCCGACGGCAGCTTGGAAACCAGACGCAATGAAACGGTCAGGCCCTCCAGTTGGTAGTGCGGGCGCAGGAAGAATTTCGAGTTGTAGTAACCCGGATTGCCTTCGACGTCCTCGACAACGACCTCGGCTGCGGCCAGTGGATGCTGGGCCTTGGTGGTTTCGGTGGAGTGAGCAGGGTCGCCGTCGACGTAGTTCAGAATCCAGTCTTGCAACCACCGCTGCATCTCGTCCTTCTCTTTGAAGGAGCCGATCTTGTCGCGCACGATGCACTTCAGGTAATGAGCGAAACGGCAGGTGGCGAACAGGTAGGGCAAACGCGCCGCCAGGTTGGCGTTGGCGGTCGCATCCGGGTCGTCGTATTCGGCGGGTTTCTGCAAGGACTGAGCGCCAATGAACGCAGCGAAGTCAGTGTTTTTCTTGTGCAGCAGCGGCATGAAGCCGTTTTTTGCCAGTTCCGCTTCACGGCGATCGGAGATCGCGATCTCGGTCGGGCACTTCATGTCCACGCCGCCGTCATCGGTCGGGAAGGTGTGCGCTGGCAGGTTCTGCACTTCGCCGCCGGATTCAACCCCGCGAATCCGCGAGCACCAGCCGTAGTGCTTGAACGAGCGGTTGATGTTCACCGCCATGGCATACGCCGCATTGGCCCAGGTGTATTTGGCGCTGTCGGCGCCGTCGGTGTCTTCTTCGAACGCGAAGGCTTCTACCGGGTCGGTCTTGGCACCATAGGGTAGGCGCGCCAGGAAACGCGGCATGGTCAGGCCGATGTAGCGGGAGTCTTCGGACTCACGCAAAGATCGCCAGCCTGCGTATTCAGGGGTGGTGAAAATCTTGGTCAGATCGCGTGGGTTGGACAGCTCTTGCCAGGATCCCATGCCCATCACGGTGGGCGATGCGGCGGCAATGAACGGGGCATGCATCGCTGCGCAGGTCTTGGACAGCTCGCTCAACAGTTCGACGTCTTGCGGTGATTGGTCGAAGTAGTAATCGCCGACCAGGCAGCCATAAGGTTCGCCGCCGAACTGGCCATACTCTTCTTCATACATCTTCTTGAAGAGGGGGCTCTGGTCCCACGCCGTACCTTTGAATTTCTTCAGGGTCTTGTGCAGTTCCGGCTTGGCGATGTTCAACACCCGAATCTTCAGATGTTCATCGCTTTCGGTGTTGTTGACCAAGTAGTGCAGGCCACGCCAAGCGCTTTCCAGTTGCTGGAACTCCGGATGATGGATCACCTGGTTCACTTGCGCGGTGAGCTTGGCGTCGATAGCGGCAATGATCGACTCGATCGAAGTGATGGCGTCACTGGACACCAGATCGGTCTGCGCGAGTGCTTGTTCGGCCAGTGTTCGAACGGCGGTTTCAACCGCTTCACGGGCACGCTCGGTCTTGGGTTTGAATTCTTGCAGCAGCAGCGACGCAAACGCGTTGGCGTCTTCGCTGAGGCTGGTTTGGGGCTGATTATCACGCAGCAATTCGGTCATGATTGTTCGTCCTGATTAAGCCTTGGGCTCAGTGCTTTGTGAATCAGCACCCTGTGGTTTTGGCGCACTGGCCAGCGCCTGCAGCAGAGCCGGGTCCTTGATCGCTTTCATGATGATGTCTTCGGCACCGGTCTTGCCGTCCATGTAGGTCAGCAGGTTGGCCAGTTGAGTGCGTGCTTCGAGCAGCTGTTTCAGCGAATCGACGTTGCGTGCCACGGCCGCAGGGCTGAAGTCCTCCATGCTCTCGAAAGTGATATCCAGGCTCAGGTTGCCTTCGCCTGTCAGCTCGTTTGGCACGTGAAAAGCCACTCGAGGCTGCATTGCCTTCAGGCGGGAATCGAAGTTATCGACGTCGATTTCCAGAAATTTTCGATCCGCTACAGCTGCCAGAGGCTCGGCAGGTTTGCCCGCCAGATCCGCCATTACGCCCATCACGAAGGGCAACTGGACCTTCTTCTCGGCGCCGTACAGCTCAACGTCGTACTCGATCTGAACCCGTGGGGCGCGGTTGCGCGCAATGAATTTCTGAGAACTGGTGTTCGCCACGTTGCTCCTCCTGGTCGCTGCTGCGACGTGAATGGCGTCATCGGTGTTGGCCGGTAACGGGGTTGCGTGATCCTTGCCTGAGACAGCCTGCAAAAGCGGACTGAGTTACTCGGCGTCCGGGCCGCGCAGGTTTTCGAACTGGGAAATACCGTCGGGAATCAGGTTGCGCACAATGGCCGCGAAGTCGGCGTGCACCAGGTTTTTGGCGCGGCTCAACAGCACGGGCAACGGACTCGATGGCTCGTGTCGGGCGTAGTAGTCGAGAATCCGGTCGAGGTTGCGCACCACATCGTCACGATGGGCGATGTCTCCGGAGGCACGGGGCGAAACGATGGCAATCGAAGCGCTCTCGGCGGCGGTTTCTTCCCCCGATCCTTCGACGGGCTTGTTTGTCCCAACACCGTCTGGGGTGTATTCGGCCAGGATGTGCAGCGCTTGCTTAAGCGGCAGCTTCAAGGCGCAAAGGTCCACGCCCTGAGCTGAACCCACCTGCTCGGAAACGTAACGTTCGATGGCGTCGGCCGCGTCATGGGCTTCCTGCAAAGCGGAGCTTACGGCGGACAGCTGTTCGGGATCCGTGTCGCGCAAGGCGCCTGCCAACTTCTCGGGGGTGAGTTGTTCGTCAGAGAAGCTTTGCAAGCCGCTGGCGTTCAGCGCGGCGCGCAGGCTCACCGGTCCGAAGGTCCGCGAACGGGTCAACAAACTCTCCCGCAGGAGTCGAATGTTCATATCGCAGGCGATGCCGGAGAGTGCGTTGATACGCACGGTGGAGTCGTTATCGTCATCGGCGTCGAGCTGCGGGTAAAGCGAAGGCCAGTATCGGACCAGCAGACCGTTGATCAGCGTCAGTGCGTTGGCCAGTCCGGAAAACCCGTTCAGGGCCAAAGCACTTTGCAGAAGGAAATGAGTGATGCGCAGGTCTTTGCTGCGCTGCAGAAGATCGGTGGTGGATTGTTCGATTTGGCGCCACTGCGGTGGTTCTGCGGGTTGGACCGAGTCGCCCATTGTGCGCTCTGGCTTGCCTAGGGCGTCGCGCTCCAGCTGCAGAAAGTCCGCGTCGTATTCCAGGTCATCACCACAGGGAGAATCGACTGAAACTGGGGCGAGCAAAAAAGTAACGTCCACCAAAGTCGATCTCCTTATCGGTGAGGGAAAGTCAGATAGTTAGCGGAGAAACTTCCTACGCTAATCACGGAATAGCCTTATATCTATGCTGATCGTGGCGTTGCAGAACAAATCATATAGTTATCAGAGAAATTTCCTACAGCAACTAGAGAAAGATCCTTATTTGCATCGTTTGTAATGGCTCTGAGGCATCACGTGTATTTTTGAAGTTGTGCATTTTTGTTGTGGAAGTTATCGGTTGTCAAGGTAAGCTATGCTCCGCCGGCGGCAGTTGTGATGTCGGTAACAACCCTCAGGACTATCCGGATACATCCATGAGTGTTGTCGCGAGACTCTGTGTAGAATCAGAAAAATCCAGTCATGGGGTCCATGATTCTGGGGTTTTTAGCTTTTTTTGCACGATATTCAACTGCCGCGAACAGAATTCCGAGTCTGGCACGAAGGACTTGAAGTTTAAGAAAGGAGACGCCGTGCCGCTCTGTCTGACTATCATCAGTTATCAAAAGATAACCCCCGGCCAAGTCCCCGAAAAATCGATGGTTAACGGGGAAATGGCAATTGGCCGCGGAAAAGAAAATGACTGGGTTCTTCCAGATCCGGAACGTCTTGTTTCTTCAAGGCATTGCGTCATTCAATATAAAGACGGTCGCTACTATCTGACGGATCACAGCACTAATGGCGTGGAGCTGGTGAACGCGGGTGTTCGCCTGCGTCGCGGAAACAGCGAACCCCTTGAAGATGGCGAGGTTATCCGTATTGGTGACTACGAGATCCGTGCGCGAATAAATTTTGAAATAAAACTCTCGGATTCGAGTCTGGCGGGTATGGATTCATCCAACAATTTTGAGGCGCTGATGGGGCGCCAGAACAGCGCTGCCCCGGCGCCGCTGGAAGCACTGTCTGCGGCGCATTTTCAAGGGGGCGCGGCACAGGATACGTTTCCCGATTTGTTTGATTTTCTTTCGCCGTCAAACGTGCCCCCGGCGACGCGCTCCGATCACGCTCCGGTGGACCGTCACGACTTCCGTCCACCCGTTTCTGCCACATCGCCGGAGCCGGTTGCCCAGCCAGTTCCTGTGTCGACACCCGGGGTCATTCCGGAGGACTGGGACCTTTTCGCGGATGCGCCCACGCCGATGTCTACATCGCCGGTCCTCCCGCCAACGCCGGAGCAGGGGCCCGAACCGTCCCGCGCCTCACCGTCCATGCCAGCGGTGGAGCAGTGCATAAACCAAGCGAACAGTGATCAACCCGATTTACTCACGGCGTTTTTGCGCGGCGCCGGACTCGATCAGCTGCGTATCGAGCCTGCTCAGGTACAGGCGCAAATGGAGTCCATCGGTCGCAGTTACCGGCTGATGATCGAGGGCTTGATCGATGTGTTGCGCGCACGCAGCAGCCTGAAAGGCGAGTTTCGTCTGCAGCAGACGATGATTCGGCCTGTGGAAAACAACCCTCTGAAATTCGCTCCGAATGTCGATGAGGCGCTCCTGTTGCTGCTGCGACATGGCAATCGGGCGTTCATGCCGCCGGACCAGGCCATTGCGGACAGCTTCGATGATTTGCGCGCACACCAGTTGGCGGTCATGGCCGGCGTCGAGGCTGCGATCAAGGCATTGCTCAAGCGCTTCGAACCCGCAGAGCTGGAAGCTCGCATGGGCAAGTCCGGCGCATTTTCAAACCTGTTTGGTTCACAACAGGCGCAGAACTGGCAGCAGTTCACTGAACGCTACGCACAGATTTCCCGCGAGGCAGAAGAGGACTTTCAAGTTTTGTTCGGTCGCGAATTTGGCCGTGCCTACGAAGAGCACAGCGCACGGTTAAGCCGCTCCTGAGAGACGCGGCCCACGGAAAAAACGGATAGACAGTCAGTGCGTCATGAGGACGAAGGATGTTTCGAAGAGTTATGTCGGTAGCCGCCATGGCGCTGCTACTGGTTGCCTGTGCCAAAAACGCGAAATCGCCACAGCCGGTTGAAAAACCCTCTGATGCGACCACTGTCGCGCTGCATTTCGACGCCGTAGCTGGCCTTAATCCCGGCGCAAATGGCCAGCCTTCGCCTGTTCGCGTGCGTATCTATGAGTTGAAAAACACCGCCAGTTTTGCCCGGGCCGACTATTTCGCGCTGGCCGAGCGGGCGCAGACCACGCTGGGCGCCGATCTGATTGATCAAGACGAAGTACTCGTTCAGCCGGGCCAGCAGCTCAGTCTGGATCGCAGTCTCAACAGCGCGACACGTCAGATCGGTCTAGTGGTGGGCTACCGCGAAATCGATCAGGCCCACTGGCGCACCGTTCTGGTGGTCGAGCCGCGGCAGGCCCGCGAATTCCGGATCGGGCTCGGCATACGCGCCGTCGGCAGCGACTCCAACACCCACCCAACTCGCCCCGCCCAGTAGGCAATTGGAGAATCCATGTCCTGGAACAATCGTGTGGTCTGGTCGGAAGGCATGTTCATCGGAACACAGCACTTTCAGCAGCATGACCGTTACCTCGAAAATCTCATCGACGCCCGCAGCCGTCCGTTGTCGGCCGGAGCATGGGGCTTTTCCGAGCTGTTGCTGGATCAAGGTCTGCTGGCTCAAGGCAAGCTGGCCATCGTGACGGCGCGCGGATTGTTGCCGGATGGCACGCCGTTCAACATTCCCCAGGACGATCTGGCCCCGAGCCCGCTGAACATCGACGACGACCTGCGCGACGGTCTGGTGTATCTGGCCTTGCCGCTCAAGCGCGCCGGGCAGCGCGACACGGTCGATGAGGGTGAGACGCCTGGCGGCGCACGCTTTGTCAGTCAGGTCCGCGAAGTTCGGGACGATAACGCTCCGTTTGAGAACCGTGCACCGGTGGCCGTCGGCGCGCGAGCCCTGCGTTTGTTGACCGACAAGGACGGGCTTGGCGATTACGCCGCGATCGGTTTGGTCAGTATCAAGGAAAAACGCGCGGATCGGGCGCTGGTTGTCGACGAGAGTTACATCCCGCCCATCCTCGATGTGACGGTCTCCAAACCGCTGACCGCTTTTCGCAGCGAGATTTTGGGTTTGCTGCACCAGCGTGGCGAGGCGTTGGCAGGGCGGGTGGTCGCCTCGGGCGCTGGCGGTGCCTCGGAAATCGCGGACTTCATGCTTTTGCAACTGGTCAATCGAGCCGAACCCTTAGTCAGCCACCTGACTCAGCTGAGTCCATTGCACCCGGAACGTTTTTACAGCGAACTGGTGAGCCTGGCAGGCGAGTTCGCGACCTTTTCTACGTCGGGGCGCAGGCCGGAAGAGTTCTTGCGCTACCAGCACGACGATCTCGCTGCGAGCTTTGCTCCCGTCATGCAGGCGCTGCGTGAGGCACTCTCGATGCTGATTGACAGCAAGGCCACGCCGATTCCCATCGTCGAAAAAGCCTATGGCGTTCATGTTGCGATGCTTGCGGACCGCACGTTGATCGACAACGCCAGTTTCGTCCTCGTCGTCCGTGCCGACATGCCCAGTGAGACGTTGCGCGGGCGTTTTGCTCAACAGAGCAAGATCGGTTCAGTGGAGAAAATCCGTGATCTGGTCAACCTGCAGCTCCCCGGCGTGAACCTCTTGCCGTTGCCGGTGGCCCCGCGGCAGATTCCGTTTCACGCGGGCTCTACCTATTACGAGCTCGATCGTGGCAGTGAGTGCTGGGCGCAGTTTGCGACTTCCGGTGGGTTTGCGTTTCACATCGCGGGCGAGTTCCCCGGCTTGAACCTGGCCTTCTGGGCCATCCGAGGATAAAGCGAGATGCCTTCCCACGACGAACCCTTCAACCCTCCGTTGCCGGCGAGCGATCGCACCCAGTTTATGCCGCGACCGGGTGGACGCGCTCCGCAGTCTGCCGGTCGCGCTGATTCCTCACCGCCGCCACCACCGTTGTCGATGCCTGCTGCGCCTTTACCCACCGGGCAGGGGAAAGGTTTGAATCCACTGGAAGCCGCTGCGGCTCCATTGCTCGCATTGCTCACCCGACTGCGGAGCACCATCGCGCACCCGGCCCCCGCCAGCTTGCGCGCCCAGTTGCTCGCGTATCTGCGCCAGTTTGAAGAACGCGCCGAAGCGACGGGCGTGGTGCGCAATGAAGTGATGCTCGCGCGTTATGCCTTGTGTGCAGCTCTCGATGAGGCCGTACTCAGCACGCCATGGGGCAGCAGCAGTGAGTGGGGCAAGCAGAGCCTGTTGATTACCGTCCACAACGAAGCATGGGGCGGCGAGAAGGTGTTTAAGCTGTTGGAGCATTGCTTGCAAAGCCCACGTGAACGCCTGTATCTGCTTGAGCTGTTGTACTTGTGCATGTGCCTGGGTTTCGAAGGCCGCTATCGCGTCATGAACGATGGCCGCAGCCAGCTGGAAGCCCTGCGTGAGCGCACCAGCGCAGCGATTCGCAGGGCTCGCGGCGAGTTCGAACGTGAACTGTCGCCGCATTGGCGCGGGTTGGCAGTGGTACGAGATCGCTTGTCGCAGTTCATGCCGCCCTGGGTCGGCGTGGCAATCGGGTTGGCGCTGCTGTTACTGCTGTTGTTTGGGTTACGTCTCAAGCTGGCTGCCGATGCGGAGCCGGTGTTCAAACGCATTCATGCGCTGGGCGAGATTCCCGTGCAAGCCATCACGCCTGCAGTGGTGCAGCCCAGGGTCGTCGAGCGGCCTCGTTTGGCAGGGTTTCTGGTCGAAGACATCAAGGCTAACCGCGTGGTGGTTGAAGACGCCGTCGACCGATCGGTGGTGACTATTCGAGGCGATGAGATTTTCTCGTCCGGCAGCGCGACCATCGTCGACGACTTTCAACCGCTGATGCTGCGCATCGCCGACGCGATCCGCAAAGTCAAAGGTCAGGTACGGATCACCGGCCACAGTGACAACCGTCCCATCGCCACCCTTCGATTTCCCTCCAACTGGGCGCTTTCCCAGGCGCGGGCCGAGCAGGTTCTACAGATGCTCTCCGCCAAGACGGGCCAGCCGGAGCGTTTCTCCGCCGAGGGGCGCAGCGATACCGAACCGCTCGCGCCTAACACCACAGCCGAAGGGCGCGCAAAGAATCGCCGGGTTGAAATCACTGTAATGGCGGAGGGCGTCGAGTGAAGGCGTTTTTTGGTTTTTTCCTTCGCTGGGTCGTGCCGGTTCTCGGCCTGATCGCGCTGAGTCTGATCATCTGGTTCGTCGGTCCGCTGCTTGACGTGCTGGTGCCAGAAGGCCGGCGTTGGGCGTTGATCGTTGTGCTGTTCGTAGCATGGATCGTCTGGCGAGTCTTTCGCATTGTTCAGGCCCGACTTCATGCGGCAAAAGTGCTGGAAAGTCTGGCCGCAGAAGCAGCACCCGACCCTGCCAGTATCGCCACTGCTGAAGAGCTTGCGACCTTGCGCCAGCGAATGGACGACGCGCTCAAATTGTTGAAAAAAGCCCAACTGGGCGGTGACGAACGACGCAATCTCTATGAGTTGCCGTGGTACGTGATCATCGGCCCGCCGGGTTCGGGTAAAACCACCGCGTTGATCAATTCCGGCCTGCACTTTCCGCTGGCGGCGCAGATGGGTGCGGGCGCTATTCGCGGGGTCGGTGGTACGCGTAATTGTGACTGGTGGTTCACCGATCAAGCCGTGCTGCTCGACACCGCCGGGCGTTACACCACACAGGACAGCCATGCCCCGGTCGACAAAGCGGCCTGGCTAGGGTTTCTCGACTTATTGAAAACCCAACGCTCGCGGCGACCTGTCGATGGGGCCTTCATTGCCATCAGCCTGTCCGACCTTTTGCTGGGCAGTGAGGCTGAGCGCACCACACACGCCGTGGCTATTCGGGCGCGGATACAAGAGCTGTACAGCCAGCTTGGCGTGCGTTTCCCGATCTACGTGATGCTCACCAAGCTCGATCTGGTGCCTGGCTTCATGGAATTCTTCGACGCCCTGAGCAAGGAGGAACGTAAGCAGGTCTGGGGCATGACGTTCGCCCTTGATGACGGCAAGCATGCCGATGGCCCGCTTGCGGACTTTCTCAGCGAGTTTGCGATGCTAGAACAGCGGCTGAGTGCGCGTCTGGTGGAGCGCTTGCAGCAAGAGCGCGATCCGGCTCGGCGGGATCTGATCTATGGGTTCCTGCAGCAATTCGGTGCACTCAAAGAGACCCTGAAGACCTTCCTCGACGGTGTGTTCCAGCCCAATGCGTTTGAAGACCGCGCGTTGCTGCGAGGCGTTTACTTCACCAGCGGCACTCAGGAAGGCAGCCCGATTGACCGTTTGATCGGTGCGATGGCGCAGAGCATGAATCTGGACCGCCAGCATTTGGCGCGGCAGACCGGAACCGGACGCAGCTACTTCATTGAAAAACTGTTTACTGCGGTGGCGTTCGCAGAGCGTGGGCTGGTAGGCGTGAATCCGAAAGTCGAGCGCCGACGCAAATGGCTCGCCCGCTCCGCATTGGCGATGACCGTCGCGGCGGTACTGCTGGTCGGCACGCTCTGGGTGATCAGCTATCGCGCCAACCAGGCTTACATCACTCAGGTCAATGAGAAAGTCGCGCCGCTGGGGCTGAGCGTGGAGAGCCTGAGTCCGGCTCAGCGTGACGTTCTGGCCGTACTGCCTTTGCTGAACGCCGTGCGCAGTCTGGCAGGCGACCCGCCGGGAATGTCGCGGGGCCTGGGGCTGTATCAGGGCGCCATGCTGGAGGCCGAATCCGGCAGCGTGTATCGAAAGCTGCTGATCGCCGTGTTCGCCCCGCGTCTGGTTACACGCGTGGAAGAGCAACTGCGCAGCGGTGGCAGTTCGGATTTCCTTTATGAAGGGCTGAAGGCCTACCTGATGCTTGCTGACCGCGATCACTACGACGCCGATTTCATCAAGGCCTGGGTCGCGCTGGACTGGGATCAGAGTCTGCCCCGTGATCTGCCGCCTGATCAGCGTCAGCCATTGGGCGAGCATTTGCAGGCGCTTTTCGAGCGCCACCCGCCGACTGCGCGTCTGGATCAGCGGCTGATCGATGACTTGCGTCGGCAGTTGCAACAATTGCCGGTTGCGCAGCGGGTGTATGACCGGGTGAAGCGGCAGAAACTGCCGGAGAGTGTCCCGGCTTTCCGAATGACCGACGCCGGCGGGCGTGACGCCGCGCTGGTGTTCGCACGCAAGAGCGGCAAGCCCTTGGGTGACCCGTTAAGTGGTTTCTTCACGGCCAAGGGTTATCGCGAAGTGTTTCTGGCGGCGAGCCTGAGTCAGGCCGGAACATTGGCGGAAGAGCAATGGGTGTTAGGACTGGATCGTGCGGATCAACAGAATGCCGTAAGCCTCGCAGGCGATGTACGTCGCTTGTACTTCCAGGATTACCAGCGTCACTGGGATGCGTTATTGGCTGACGTCGATTTCGTGCCGATCACCAGCGTGGCGCAGGCTGCCGACGTGCTACGGGTGATCTCAGGCCCCGCGTCTCCGCTGAAAAAACTGTTGGTGGCGGTCGCCAAAGAAACCAACCTGCAGCAGGAAGACAAGCTGCTGGCCGAGCAAGGCAAAAAGGTTGAGGGCGGAGTCGATCAGCTCAAGCAACGACTGGGTTCGATACTGGGACAGGAGCACGCGAGCGCTTTCGCAACGCCTGCCAGTGTCGATGACCCTTTCTCCTCACACTTTGCCGAGCTCAACGCTTTTGTCAGCCAAGGCGAGGGTGAGCCCGCTGCTATTGATGGTTTGCTGGCTGACATGAACGCCTTGTACGTGCAGGTCAGTGCGATGGTCGGTGCCAGCGGCGAGGCGTTGCTGGGCGAGGCAAAGAACTCGGCGAGCGCAGCGGCCACTCGGGTAAACCTGAATGCCGACCGACAACCGCCTGCGGTGCGAGGGTTGATCAAATCGGTTGTCAGCTCGACGACCAATACCATGATGGGCGGGGTTCGCAATCAGCTGAACGCAGCATGGGTCAGCGATGTGGTGAGCGTTTATCGCCAATCGCTGAGTGGCCGGTACCCCCTGGCGCCGGATAGCGCACGTGATGCCACACTCGACGACTTCGGCCAGTTTTTCGGCGTCGGCGGTGTGATGGACAATTACTTCCGCAAGTACCTGCAAAGCTACGTCGATACGTCTGCCTCAGCCTGGCGATGGCAGCCGGGTGCCGCACAAAAGCTGGGGATCAATGCTTCGGTGCTGCAGACGTTCCAGCGCGCGGCCGCTATCCGCGATGCGTTCTTCCGCTCTGGCGGGGTACAGCCGACCGTACGATTCGAGCTCAAGCCGGTGGCGATGGACGCTTCGATCACGCAATTTCTGCTCGATCTTGACGGCCAGCAGATCAGCTACGACCACGGGCCAAGTCGTCCGGTCGCGATGCAGTGGCCTAACCCTGACAGTATCGGCGTCGTACGCCTGTCGATTTCACCACCTGCCGCCAGCGGTCGTTCGGGTATCACCCTGGATGGCCCATGGGCCTGGTTCCGTTTGCTGGAGCGATCAGATCTGGTCAGCGGCGGGTCGCCTGATCGCTTCAACCTGCGGCTGCGCGTCGACAACGCCAGTATTTCCTACGAGCTACGTGCCAACAGCGCTTTCAATCCGTTCAAAAGCCGTGTGTTGAGCGGCTTCAGTCTGCCGGAGCGGTTATGACGACGCTTGGTTTTTACGGCAAGTTGGCCAGTCGCGGCGACTTTGTCAGTCGCGGCTTGCCGCAGAGTTTTGTTGAACCTTGGGACGCGTGGCTTGCGGCCGGATTGCATGTCAGCCAACAACAGCTCGGCGCGGACTGGCTCGACGCTTATCTGGTGAGCCCTCTGTGGCGTTTTGTGTTGGCGCCCGATGTGTGCGGCCCGCAAGCCGTAGTGGGTGTGTTGATGCCAAGCATCGACCGGGTCGGGCGTTATTTTCCGCTGACCATCGCGCAGACCATTGAGCCTGACCAGTCCCTCGCGGCGTTGGTCAGTGCGCCTGAATGCTGGTTCGAGCAGGTCGAAGCCCTGATGCTGGCGACGCTGGAAGAGGACACCGATTTTTCAGCCTTCGACGACAGTGTTTCCGTGCTCGGTTTTCTGCCGACGACTGCCTGTGAGCCCATCCATCTTTTCGCGGGGCTGCAGCGCACTGGCGCGAGTGACCCACAAGCACGTCACCGGGCGCTTGCCGAAACCGCATGCGTGGGGGCCAGCCTTTGGTGGGGCAGGGGCTGCGAACGTATTGCTCCCGGACTTATGCGCTGCCCGGGGCTGCCTGATGCCGCCGAGTTCGGCAGTTATTTGCTGGGACAAGGAGCATCAATCTAGATGTCCGCACTGCCTGAAAGTATCCGTTACCGCTCTGCCAGCTATAGCCATGTCGGCCTGGTGCGCCAGATCAATGAAGACGCGTTTCTGGAATTACCTGAAAACGGCGTGTGGGCCATCGCCGACGGCATGGGCGGGCATGCAGCGGGGGATTATGTCGCGAGTCTGATCGTCGACAGCCTGCGTCACGTTTCGCCATCGGAATCGTTGGCGATTTACACCTGTGCACTGCGTACCGCACTGATCCAAGTGAACGCGGCGGTGCGAGAAGAAACCCTGAGGCGCGAAGTCACCCTGATGGGCAGCACCGTGGTGGTGCTGGCGGCCCAGTCTAATCAGGGTGTTTGCCTATGGGCGGGTGACAGCCGCCTGTATCGGCTGCGCGATGGCAAATTGCAGGGCATTTCCCGGGATCACAGCTATGTGCAGGAGCTGCAGGACAGCGGTCTGCTCAGCGAAGCCGAAGCCCGCGTGCATCCGCGCGCGAACATCGTCACCCGTGCCATCGGCGTCGAAGACACGCTGGACCTGGCGATGGTCAATCTCGACGTTCAGCCTGGCGACACCTATCTGCTGTGCAGCGATGGCCTCAACAAGACCGCAGAAGATCGCGAAATTTGCGATGTGTTGGGACATGCCGACCCCTATCAAGTGGTCCGCAGCCTTGTGCATCTGGGACTGACTCGGGGTGCCCCCGACAACATCACGGCCATCGTCGTGAAAGCTTCTTGAAGACCCACGCTATGGACATATTGATCCCTGGATTCGACATAGACGGCGAGGTTGGCGAAGGCGCCATGGCCACCGTTTATCTCGCCACGCAGCGCTCGCTTGAGCGCAAGGTCGCGCTGAAAATCATGGCTGCGACGCTGGCTGCCGACCCTACGTTCTGCGAGCGCTTTCTGCGTGAGGGCAAGATGCTGGCAAGGCTGTCGCACCCGCATACCGTGACCATTCATGACATCGGCAATGTTGGCGATCTCTATTACATGGCCATGGAGTACCTGCCCAACGGCACGCTGAAAGAGCGAATCGCTGCGGGCATGAGTACCGACCAGAGCCTGACCTACGTGCGCCAGATCGCCTCGGCACTGGGTTATGCCCATGCGCAAGGGTTGGTCCACCGAGATGTGAAACCGGCCAACATTCTGTTTCGCGCCAACGGTTCGGCCGTGCTGTCGGACTTCGGTATCGCCAAATCGCTGGATGATCGAACGCAGTTCACGCAGGCCGGTTTTGCCGTGGGTACGCCGAGCTACATGAGCCCGGAACAGGCACGTGGCCTTGAGATAGATGGACGCGCAGATTTGTATGCGCTGGGTGTCGTGCTCTACGAAATGCTGGTCGGCAAACTGCCTTACAACGGCACCGACGCTCTTTCCACGGCGCTCGCACACTTGACCGAGCCGCTGCCCGAGCTGCCGATTCACCATGGACGCTACCAGCACATTCTCGCTCGACTCCTGGCCAAGGATCGTGAAGACCGGTTTGCCGATGCGGCCGGGCTGATTGCCGCGCTGGACCATCTGCCTCCGGAAAACCCGGACGCGACCATGGTGCGCTCGCTGCCGTCGCCGTCGACCGACATGCCTGGTCGGCCGTCCACGGACGAGCTGGGTGGCTTGACGCCTGTGTCTATCGACATTCCGGCGACTTCCTCCGGGGCCCCGGATCCGTTGGTACACCCAGAGCCCGTGCGCGTATCTTCAAATACGTCCGAGCAGCGCAAGGGGCCGGTCATCGCACTGCTCGCTGTTGCCGTGGTCGCTGCATTGGGTTTGGGAGCGGGTGGTTACGGGTGGTTGAGTGCCGACAATCCGGCTGTGTTACCAACGGCTTCGGTCACGCCGAGCCAATCGGTTGTCGCTGACACGCCGGTCGCTCTGATCCCCGGCGTGGTGCCCCCATACAACACGTCGTCCGCTGGATCGCCCGCTACGGCTACTTATTCATCCGGTCCGGATGCCGATGGAGGCGATCGCCCGCTGCTGATGGCGAACAAGAAAACACTGTTTCAACGCGTCTTGAGCAAGCCTGACGCGCGTCTTTCTTCCGACGCAGGGGCCTTGGCGGGCGAGTCGTCGCTTCCGGCGTTCTCGGTGCTCTATGTCTACCAGCGCAAAAACGTCAACGGCGTTCCATGGCTGCGCGTCGGGGCCGCCAGCGACGGGCGTAGCGAGGGGTGGTTGCCAGCGGAGCAGGTCAGCGAGTGGAAGCAGAGTCTGGTGCTGACATTCAGCGAGCGATCGGGCCGCTCTCCAGCGATGTTTCTGCGTGAGCCCAGTCAGTTGGAGCGGCTGTTAACCGATCCTTCTGCTGCGAAAAAGCTGTTGCTCAATGCGCAAAAAAACGCAGACGACACGCATCAGGTCCTGGCCCTGGAGCCCGTAGCCAAGGCGGTTCCGCAACGTCAGTTTTACCTCTTGCCGATCTTCGACGCCAAAGAGACCTTTGACCAGAACGGACAGCCCGTTCAACTGCTGAACGTGGCCTCCATAGATCCAGGGACCGCCCCGCAAAGGAACGCGTCCGGCGAGCGTATCAAGGCGTCCGCAGGTAAGGACGTGTTCCGCACAGGCGTGGTGCTGGTCGTTGACACATCGGTCTCGATGCAGCCGTACATCGATCAGGTCCGAGACGTCATCGCCGAGCTGCAAAACCAGATCGCCAAGCGGGGCGAGCTGGACAACGTCAGCTTCGGTCTCGTGGGCTTTCGCAATAACGTCAGCCAGACGCCGGGTCTGGAGTACATCAGCAAAACGCTCATTACGCTGGACCAAGGCCGTGATCCCAAGCGCTTTCTTGAGCTGGCTAGCAAGGTCAAGGCCACCCGTGTCTCCAGCCATTCGTTTAACGAAGACGCTTTTGCGGGCGTGATGCAGGCCGTGAACGGCATGGACTGGTCTGGCTATGGCGGTCGTTTGATCCTGCTGGTGAGCGATGCGGGGTCGTTGCGCAAGAACGACCCTCACAGCAGCACTCAGATGAATGAGGCCGAGGTGCGTCAAGCCGCGCTGGGCAAGCAGATCAAGATTTATGCGCTGCATCTGAAAACCGACGCCGGCATCAGGAACCACGCATTCGCCGAGCAGCAGTACCGCACGTTGACCGCGGACGCGAACCCACAGATTGGCGATCTCTACGTGCCGGTGCCGGGTGGCGATGTGCAGAAGTTCGGTGAGCGCGTGTCCGAGATCGGCTCGGTGTTCGCCGATCTGGTTCAACAGGTGCGCAGCAATCAACCGCAAGCTACTCCGTCATTACCCGCCGCGCCGTCGGTGGCCGATAAATCAGCCGCGATTGGTTACGCCATGCGCATGGATTTCCTCGGTCAGCAGTCCGGCGTACGAGCGCCGCAGCTGGTCAGTGCCTGGACCGCCGACCGCGACCTCACAAATCCCGCGCTTCCTGCGTTTCAGGTGTGCGTAATGCTGAGCAAATTGCAGCTCAACGACTTGCAGCAATCGCTGAAGCTGATCGTTGACGCTGCGCGCAAGACACAAAGTTCGCCCAAGGATTTCTTCCAGGAAGTCGCCAGCGCCAGCGCCTACATGAGCCGCGATCCGTCGGGGTTGCGCAAAGGCGGCAACCTTGCACAAAGCGGTGTGCTGGGCGAATACCTGGAAGGGCTGCCGTATCGCAGCAAATCGCTGAGCATGACGCAGGATCTGTGGTTGTCGTTGAGCGTGGCCGAACAGGAAGACTTCATCGACGAGCTGGATTCGAAGATTCGTCTCTATGAGACCTTTCACAACGACCTCGCTAACTGGGTCCGTTTCGGCGATGCCGAGCCGGGTGATGCGCTGTATCGCGTGCCGCTGTCGACGCTGCCGTGATGTTGAGCCTGCGAGGAGTGCGCAAAACGCGAGGCGAGGGCAGCCAGCGTTACAGTCTGGTAATTCCGCGACTGGAGCTGGCTGCGGGTCGGCAACTGGCGTTGGTGGGCCCGAGCGGTTGCGGCAAAAGTACGCTGCTGGATTTGTTGGCGCTGGTGCTTTCACCGGATCACTCAGAACGCTTCGACTTTTTTGGCGAAGAGCACCCGGTCGATATCGCCGCTCTTTGGCGCAAGGCGAAACAAAATCGTCTCGCCGAATTGCGCAGTCGGCGGATCGGCTATGTGCTGCAAACCGGCGGTCTGCTGGGCTATCTGGACGTTCGCGCCAACATCGACCTGTCCCGCAAGTTGTTAGGGATGAAGGATGACGGCAGCGTCGAGCGGCTGGCGACACAGCTGGAAGTCAGTGAGCAACTCGACAAAAAGCCTCAGGCGCTGTCGGTGGGGCAGCGTCAACGCGTGAGCTGTGCGCGAGCTTTGGCACATAAGCCTCGATTGTTGCTGGCAGACGAACCCACCGCTGCCCTCGACCCATTGAACGCGTCACGTGTCATGCGCTTGTTGTTAAATCAGGCTCGTGCCCAAAACGCCTGCTGCGTGATCGCGACTCACGATGAGCATCTGGCTCAGCAAGCCGATTTGCACAGGCTGCAGATCACCTGCGTTCGCGACGATGACGGCGGCATTACCGCCACGCTGGAAGGTGATCTCTGATGCGAATCGCATTGGTGGCTTCTCTCGCCTGGCAGGATTACGTCGCCGATGCCCGGTTGTCGGCGTGCACGGTCTTGGCACTGGTGGCGGTGATTGCGCCGCTGCTGGTGTTGTTCGGGTTGAAATCCGGATTGGTGGGCAGCCTGACGGAGCGCCTTGAGCGTGACCCGCAGGTGCGTGAAGTGATTCCCATGGGCGGCGGGCGTTTCAATGCCGCTTTTGTTGAGGCGCTGGCACGCAGACCAGACGTGGCGTTTGCCATCCCTCGTACCCGCCAGATTGCCGCCACGGCCGACCTGTCGATGCCGACACAGGCTCAAGTGGTAGGCGTCGAGATGATTCCCACAGCGATAGGTGATCCGTTACTCGGTCAGGTGGCGGCGCCGGCGGGACTGGATCGGGTGGCGCTCAGCCAGACCGCTGCCGAGAAACTGCGGGCCAAGCCTGGCGACGTGGTCGAAGCGACGTTTAGCCGTCAGCTTTCAGGCCAGCGCCAAGCGCAACGGACTCGGCTGTACATCACTTCGGTGCTGCCGCTGGAGGCATTCGCGCGCGACGCAATCTTCGCCCCGATGGCGCTGCTGGAGGCCGTGGAAGATTACCGCGACGGGCGCGCGGTGGAGGCCTTTGGTTGGTCGGGCAATGCCCCTGCCGTCGATGGACAACGCATCTTTCCCGCATTTCGTCTCTACGCCCGCAGCCTTGATGACGTCGAACCGCTGCGGGTTTATTTCGCCGAAAACCACCTGCTCGTGTCGACTCAAGCGTCCCCCATCGCTCAGGTGAAGTCCTTGAGTCGCAACTTGTCCATCGTCTTCTGGATCATCGCCGCGCTGGCGATGGCGGGGGCCGTGGCGGCTGTGTTCGCGGGGGCTTTGGCGGCGGTGGAGCGCAAACGGCGTGAGCTGTCGGTGTTGCGGCTGCTGGGCTTCAGCACCGGATCATTGCTGCTGTTCGTGGTCCTGCAAGCGTTCTACAGCGGGGGGTTGGCAACGGTGGTCAGCATGGGGCTTTACGGTCTTGCCGAGCAGGGCATCAACACACTGTTCGTGCAGATACCGGGTGAATACGCCAGCCATTTGCAGGCACGTCATTACTGCGTGACTGCATTCGCCGTGCTCAGTGCCAGCGCGCTGGCGGCGGCACTGGGTGGCTGGCAGGTGGCGCGTATCGAAGCGTCGGAAGGAATCAGAGATGTTTGAGTTACGACGGACGTTCATTGTACTGGCGTGCGGTGCCGCCCTGGGCTTGTCATCCCTGACGATGGCGGCTGACGGCGACACGCTGGATAACCCGAAACCGCTGGCAGATGACGTCGTTCTGCCGCTGCCGTGCGACGGTGAGATGGTCTTTCGCTACGTCTATGTCCTGGCCCAAGGCACGCTGGATGACCGTGAGATCAGCCTGGGTTACCCGTTCAGCGAAGGCGAAGCGGGCTATAAACAGTCGTTCATTGCCGGCTATCGTCGGGACTTCATCAACGGCCAGTTCACGCTCAACGATCTGTCTGCCGACTGGCGCAAAACCATCCGTCCTCAGTTACCCAAAACCGACGCGGCGACACCGCTCAAACCAATGCTGTATTTCATCGGCAAGTATGAGGTCACGGCACGCCAATATGCACAGGTCATGTCTCAGGCCCAATCGCTCGCCAGTGGCGAGCCAGCTTCCACCTGCGAAGCGCCCGAGGGCATGGTCGGACGCTTGCCCAAGGTCAGGCTGTCGCGCTTCGAGGCCGAGCGTTTTTCGGCGGTGTACAGCGCCTGGTTGATGAAACACCGCCGCGAGCTATTGCCCGTGAGCGGGCGCGCAAAAAACGATGACGATGGCGGCGTCGCCTTTGTGCGGCTGCCGACCGAAGTCGAATGGGAGTACGCAGCGCGTGGCGGCCAGGCCGTCAGTCGCCAGGAGCTGGAAGGGCGTTTGTTCCCGCGTCGGGTCGAAGGCAGCGAAGAGGACGGGCCGCTGGGCGACTGGGCGGTGTTCAATCAGGTCGCGGGCGGTACGGGACAGGCGGCCCGGTTGATGCCCGTGGGTACGAAACGGCCCAACCCGATCGGCCTGTTCGACGTCATTGGCAACGCCGCCGAAATGGTCCAGGAGTCTTTTCAGCTGGTGCATGCGGGGCGGCGGCAGGGGGCGTATGGGGGCTTTGTCGCCAAGGGCGGCAATTACCTGGAAGGCGAGGGCACGCTGTTCACTGGCATGCGGCGCGAGTACCCGCTGTTCGCGGCCGATGGTACGGAGCAGCGCAACGCAACGACGGGGTTTCGAGTCGCCCTTGGCGCACTTTCCGCACCTCGCTCACGCTACAAGGAGCTTTTCGAGCAATGGCAGAAAGAGGGGCGTCTGGCCTCGTTGACCGATGCCATCGACGATGCTCAAGACCCGACCCAACGTCTGGACAGCATTATTTCCAAGAGTACTGATGCCCGGCTGCAAGCCGAGCTGGGTCTGGTCAACGAAGAGCTCAAGCGCAATGTGTCGCTGATCGCTCAGCAGCGTGAAGAGGCGGCGGGCAACCTGATTCAGTCGTCGGCGTTGGTGGCTGAAACCATCAACAACTACAACATCCGCCTGACCAACCTCAGAAACAGCCGGAAGCAGGCCGTCGACGCCAAGGACGAAGCCAGCGCCAGGCTTTTTGCCGTGGCCCTCGAAAACGGCAGCAGCGCGCTCGATGGCGCCGTGGCCATCTACATCGACAACCTTGCCACCGGAACCCGCTACACCGACGCGGTGATCCAGGCGCAGTTCCAGCGCGTGAAAGAAGAGCTCAATCGCAAGCCCGTACTGGGGAAGAGCCTGGTGGCCCGCGCCACATTATTCGTTCGTCACGTGGGGCGTCACCGCCAGCAGAGGCGCGCGGACCCACAGACGATTTTGAAGGAGTTGCTCGCGTCGGCCGCTCAGCCATGACGGCCGCCGTTCAGCGAGCGTAAAGGGAGTCCGGACGGTCTTTGCCGCGCCGGCGTTGTAAAACTAAAAAAGAGAGCATCACCATGCAGTTATCCCGTAAACCCGTTATTTCGACCCCCAAGTGCCGTGGGCTGTTGTTGGTGGCCGCTGGATTTGGCTTCGTACTGATGACGGGATGTGCCAGTTCGCCCGTCTCCAAGGTCGGCGCCAGCACCAAAGTCGCTTATTACCCAAGCTGCTACGAGCCGGTGCAACACTTGCGCGACACTGATTCGGACACGACCAAGTCGGTCTTCGGTGGCGCGGCGGTCGGCGCTTTGGGCGGTGCGTTGGCCGGTGCGCTGGTGGGCAGTTCCGAGGATCGCGCACGCAATGCCGCCATTGGCGCGGCAGGCGGCGCCCTGGTCGGTGGTGCCGCCGGCTACTACACCGAAAAGCAGAAGCAGATTGCCGACGACAACCAGCGTATTGGCTCCTACGCGACCGATATCAACAAGAGCGCTGCCGACATCGACCGCAGCACGGCGTACGCCAAGGCATCGCAGTCGTGCTATCAGAACGAATTCACCCAGCTGCTCTCGGCGCGCAAGGCCAAGACCATGGACGACACCGAAGGCCGCAAGCGTCTGGCTGAAATCGTCGCCGGTCTGAAAGAGTCCAACGACCTCATCACGGCGGTAAACGGCCGCGCGGGTGAAGACCTCAGCAACTACACCCAAGCCTATGAAAAAGACCTGCAGAACGTCGGCGTTCAGCGTACTGACGTCGCCACCGTCGCGGCTGCGGATACAACGTCTGTGACCACCAAGAGCAGCAAGAAGAAGGCCCCCGTGAAGAAGAAACTGCCGAAGGTGCCTCAGGAGGCGGTCAGCACCGAGAAGACGTTGCAAGACGCCAAAACCAAGCAGGCTGTCAGCCAGCAGGTTGCAGCGACCGGTCAGTCGCAAGTCAACGCCATGTGCAAGAACCCGGACCTCGGCGACTGGGCCCCAGTGCCTTGCCCGAACGTTTGATATAGCGAGTCAGTGCTTCACTACAGGCCCCGCTTGGTGAGCAGGGCCTGTTTGACAGGGCGTGTGAAGGCCGGGCCCAGCAATTACCGCAAGGAATTGACCCAAACGGGGTGGGCGTCTGTGCCTGTCCTGTAATCTTGCTCGGGAAAGCTGGCGAGTGTCGGAGAGTTCTCTAACCTACGAGCATGAATCTTCGCGTATTGCCGGACGCTGCCTCTATGACTGTCACCCCATGTCTTCGTGCTCTGCCGTTCCTTGTCGTTTGCCTGTCGCCTTTTTCCGTGGCCCAGGCCGCCACCTGCAATCAATACGAACCCGCCGATGCAACCCTAAGCGGCACCCTGACCCGTCAGGTGTTTCCCGGCCCTCCGGGATTTGAAGACGTGGTGACCGGTGATGAGCCGCAAGTGGGTTTCTATCTGTCGCTGGCCGAGCCGCTGTGCATGAAAGGCAACGAAAACGAGGCCGACATCGACGTCGAAGACAACGAGACGCTGGTGCAACTGGTCCTCCAACCCACCGATTACGACAACCTGCGTCCGTACCTCGACCAGCCCGTCGTACTCAAAGGCACACTGTTCGGCGCCGTCACGGGCTTTCACCACACGCAGGTCTTGATGCAGCAAGTGCAACTCATGAGCGGCATGGCCGGCGCGCCGGTCGACTGCGAGCTGCTCAACCAGAAAGTCGGCATGCACGAAGAAACCTACAGCCCCTCGCTGCAGGGCAAGATCATCGGCGGCAAGGCCTGGATCTATCAGGCACCCAACCCGACGTGCACGAGCAAACGGGAATTTCTCGCCCAAGGCACGCCGGTCAGCGTGACCGTGATCGCCAACGGCGGCTGGGTGCTTGCTCAATACACGGCCGAGGGAGGAAAGCCCCAGTCGGTGTGGCTGGATCAGGCGCAGGTGGTGTTGGGGTTGGGTGATGCGGAGGAATAGTGTTTTCAGCGCACGCCGCACCGCCGCACCGCAGAAACAAAAAAGCCCGCACATCGGCGGGCTTCTTTATATCGGGCAGATTCTCAGAACGTCTCTGACGACCTGAAATCAAAAATGGCGCACCTGGCGGGATTCGAACCCACGACCCCTGCCTTCGGAGGGCAGTACTCTATCCAGCTGAGCTACAGGTGCAACGCGGGCGCCATGATACTCATCTGGCCTGCGTGCGTCCATGCTGGCGAGTCACTGTTGTCGATTTCACACGTTTCTGGATGTTGGAGGGGGCGTTGATCCGAATTTTTCGCCGATGCGACGGTTTGCGTTCTTTTTTTCGAACGGACTATTGTCCTTTACCCCTGTAGTCCCTAGGATTCGTTTGAGATTTCAAACGCTCCCGTTCGATCACCCGCGCTTTTCGCGATCCGTGCGTGCGGGGCCCGGCGAATGTTTTCCTGACGGCAGCCTCGGCTGAGGCGCCTTTGAATAATCAATAATTCGCTCCGCCTTGCGCGGTGCTGTTTAGGAGGCCGACATGCAGCTCAAAGATTCGAAGTTGTTCCGCCAGCAGGCGTACATCAATGGCGCCTGGGCCGATGCCGACAGCGGCCAGACCATCAAGGTCAACAACCCGTCGAACAACGAGATTCTGGGCACCGTCCCCAAGATGGGCGCAGCCGAAACCCGCCGTGCCATCGAAGCCGCTGATAAAGCCTTGCCCGCCTGGCGTGCGCTGACCGCCAAAGAGCGCGGCAGCAAGCTGCGTCGCTGGTTCGAGCTGATGATTGAAAACCAGGATGACCTCGGTCAACTGATGACCCTGGAGCAGGGCAAGCCGCTGGCCGAAGCCAAAGGCGAGATCGCTTACGCCGCTTCCTTTATTGAGTGGTTCTCTGAAGAAGCCAAGCGCGTCTATGGCGACGTGATTCCTGGTCATCAGCCGGACAAGCGCCTGATCGTCCTGAAGCAACCCATCGGCGTGACCGCCGCGATCACCCCGTGGAACTTCCCGGCTGCGATGATCACCCGTAAAGCCGGTCCTGCGCTGGCTGCCGGTTGCACCATGGTCCTCAAACCCGCGTCGCAAACCCCTTACTCTGCACTCGCGCTGGCTGAACTGGCCGAGCGCGCGGGCATCCCGGCAGGCGTGTTCAGCGTGGTGACTGGCAGCGCGGGCGACATCGGCTCCGAGCTCACCAGCAACCCGATCGTGCGCAAATTGTCGTTCACTGGCTCGACCGAGATCGGCCGTCAGCTGATGGCTGAATGTGCTCACGACATCAAGAAAGTGTCGCTGGAGCTGGGCGGCAACGCGCCGTTCATCGTGTTCGACGATGCGGACCTGGATAAGGCCGTTGAAGGGGCGATCATCTCCAAGTACCGCAACAACGGTCAGACCTGCGTTTGCGCCAACCGCATCTATGTGCAGGATTCGGTCTACGACGCATTCGCCGAAAAATTGCAGGCCGCTGTGGCCAAGCTGAAAGTCGGCGACGGCATGACCGAAGGCACCACCACAGGCCCGCTGATCGACGAAAAAGCGGTCGCCAAGGTCAAGGAACACATTGCTGATGCGCTGAGCAAAGGCGCGAAAGTGCTGAGCGGTGGCAACAGCATGGAAGGTAACTTCTTCGAACCGACTATTCTGGTTAACGTGCCCAAAGACGCAGCCGTTGCCAAGGAAGAGACGTTCGGTCCGTTGGCGCCTCTGTTCCGCTTCAAAGATGAAGCTGAAGTGATCGCGATGGCCAACGACACCGAGTTCGGTCTGGCGTCGTATTTCTACGCGCAGAACATGAGCCGTGTATTCCGTGTGGCCGAAGCGCTGGAGTACGGCATGGTGGGTATCAACACCGGCCTGATCTCCAACGAAGTCGCGCCGTTTGGCGGTGTCAAGGCGTCGGGCCTGGGCCGTGAAGGCTCCAAATACGGCATCGAAGACTACCTGGAAATCAAATACCTCTGCCTCTCTGTTTGAAGCTACTGCGCTCGGTGAGGCTGTGTTGGCAAGGTTCGAAAAAATACTCATTGGCTGGAGCCAACTCCGTCTTTTTCGAACCTTGCCGCCTTGCCTGACCGTCGCTCGCTACGCTTCAAAGTGACGGAAGATATTCAACCTGCGGGGCGCGAGAGCGACGTCCCGCAGGTGTTTGTAGCACCAAAACCCATTTGGTGGCCGGGAGGCCGCGACAGTCGATCATCGTATGCTGCCGCTGTTGACCCCCGCTGCTTGATCCTTGAACCACGCCGCCCGATGAGCGGTGAATGAGGAAACCATGAGCAAAACAAACGCATCCTTGATGAAACGCCGTGAAGCCGCTGTTCCGCGTGGCGTTGGTCAGATTCACCCGATCTTCGCCGATCACGCGAAGAACGCTACCGTTACCGACGTTGAAGGCCGTGAGTTCATCGACTTCGCCGGTGGTATCGCGGTACTGAACACCGGTCACCTGCACCCGAAAATCGTCGCTGCCGTGCAAGAGCAACTGACCAAGCTGACCCACACGTGCTTCCAGGTGCTGGCTTACGAGCCGTACGTTGAGCTGTGCGAAAAGGTTAACGCCAAGGTCCCGGGCAATTTCGACAAGAAAACCCTGCTGGTCACCACCGGTTCCGAAGCGGTCGAGAACGCCGTCAAGATCGCTCGCGCAGCCACTGGCCGTGCTGGTGTGATTGCTTTCACCGGCGCTTACCACGGTCGCACCATGATGACCCTGGGCCTGACCGGTAAAGTCGTGCCTTACTCCGCAGGCATGGGCCTGATGCCAGGCGGCATCTTCCGCGCGCTGTACCCGAACGAGCTGCACGGTGTGAGCGTTGACGACTCCATCGCCAGCATCGAACGCATCTTCAAGAACGACGCCGAGCCGAAAGACATCGCGGCCATCATCATCGAGCCTGTTCAGGGCGAAGGTGGTTTCTACGTGGCGCCGAAAGCATTCATGGCTCGCCTGCGCGAACTGTGTGACAAGCACGGCATCCTGCTGATCGCTGACGAAGTGCAGACCGGCGCTGGCCGTACCGGCACCTTCTTCGCGATGGAGCAGATGGGCGTTGCTGCCGACCTGACCACGTTCGCCAAATCCATCGCTGGCGGCTTCCCGCTGGCCGGTGTGTGTGGCAAGGCCGAGTACATGGACGCCATTGCTCCGGGCGGTCTGGGCGGCACCTACGCGGGTAGCCCGATTGCGTGCGCCGCTGCGTTGGCGGTCATGGAAGTGTTCGAAGAAGAGCACCTGCTGGACCGTTGCAAGGCTGTCGGCGAGCGTCTGGTCACCGGTCTGCGCGCCATTCAGGCGAAATACCCTGTCATCGGCGAAGTGCGTGCATTGGGCGCCATGATCGCGCTCGAGTGCTTCGAAAACGGCGACACCCACAAGCCAAACGCTGCGGCAGTGGCTCAAGTGGTTGCCAAGGCGCGTGACAAGGGTCTGATCCTGCTGTCCTGCGGCACCTACGGCAACGTTCTGCGCGTGCTGGTTCCACTGACCTCGCCAGACGAGCAGTTGGACAAAGGCCTGAAGATCATCGAAGAATGCTTCGCTGAAATCGCCTAAATCGCTGGGGTCACGATTGATCAAAATGTGACCAATCGTTAGAAAAAACCTGCTTCGGCAGGTTTTTTCGTTTATTGACGTCAGAAAATTCGCTTTTCGTCTGTCTCAGGCGCCGGTCTTTGACTAATGTACGGAGACCGATGCTGGAGAGTCATGATGACCGTCGTAGAGGCACCTGCTGTACCTCGCGTGTTAATTGCCGAAGCGGACCCATGGACTCGCGAGATGCTTAGCGAGTTGGTGCTGGATGTGCGTTGCGATGCACAACTGGATGTGTGCCTGGAAGGTAAGCAGGCGGTCGAGCTCATGCGCGGTTTCATTCCCGATCTGGTGATCGCCTCTCGCGAACTGCCAGGCGTCGATGGCCTGACCCTGCTGCGTGGCGTGCGAATGCTCAAACGTCAGCCTCCCGTGCGTTTCATTCTGTTGAGCAGTCGCAACGACAGCGCCAGTGTGCGCGAAGCCGTGCAACTGGCGCCCACCGCCTATTTGACCAAACCGCTGAACATGGACAGCCTGCGCCAGCGCCTGACGGTCCTGCTCTCGCCCGACGGCGCGCACGTCGCCTGCGCGGTGCCCGCACTGGCGCCGGGCATGGGTCTGGATGCGTTTCTGGACAAGCGCCGTGAGCTGGCCGACGGCGGCCCGTTGTACGTCGATGTGCGCGACGTCATTGCACGCAGCCGCACATCGGCAGGCGTCGACCTCAAAAAGCTGGAGCTGGAGCTGATCAATGACCCGCACGTAACGGCTGTTTTGATCGCGGCCGCTAACAGCGCTTCGCAGCATCAGGGCAAACCGCAGCAGACATTGGCACAAGCGTTGGCGACGTTAGGGGCAACGCAAAGCGCGAACCTGGTTCAAGGGCTGGCGCTCAAGCGCGGCGCGATATTGACCGACCCCGCGCTGATCCTTCAGGCGAGTCAGATCTGGGATGTCTCGCATCGAACGGCCGGTTACGCGCGGATACTGGCCCGCACCCTGGACCTGGACCACGAGCGCTGCTATTGCGCAGGGCTGCTGAGAGGGCTGGGGGATCTGTCCGTGATCCGCTGTCTGCAAGAGTGGGTTCATGCCGGCGGCACGCTGGATGATGCCACCATTGCGCATGCGCTGGAGCAGTACGCGGCGGCGTTCGGTTCGGCGCTGCGCACGCGATGGCGCCTGCCCTTGGAGCTACGCGAACTGATCGCAGCGGTCTATCAATACAACACCGGCGTCTATACCCGCGAAGTGTTGGCGATGAACCTGGCCGGGCAGATGGGGCGGTTGGGAGAAGAAGACCCGCTAGAAGCACTCGCCAAGAGCAAGTCTGCGCGGCTGCTGAAGATCAACGTGTCGGATCTTGAGAGGGTACGCAGTAAGCTGGTGGCTTGATGCGACGACAGATCGCTCATCCGTTTCGGCAGAAAACTCGTTCGCGAGCGTTTTGTGTGTGAAATTTCCATCTGCTGTCAGTTGGCACGTCTGACTTTTCTTTCGGAAATGCCTGACTTTTATCAGCTGATCTCCTCCCTATAGTTGCGTCGCTGCAACTATCTGATCAAGAACGAGGGGAGATCCACATGAAGAAAATATGGACGTTGGCGGCAGTCGCCACATTGATCGCGACCACCAGTGGCTGCGTGAGCTACAACGTAAGCCAGCCCGCAGCGCCGCTTTCGGGCGAAGTCAAAACCGACCTTAAAGCCGACGTGAAAGTGGGCGAAGCCATCAGCGGCGAATCGTCCACCAACATTCTGTTTGGCTGGCTGGCGTTGGGCGGCGATAACCAGTTCGCAGACGGCGTGACCTATGGTGCAGCCGGCGGCTCCGCCATGGGCCTGCCACTGCCTGATCCGGTGTCGAACGCCAAGGCCGCTGCGGCTTACAAGGCTGTGAAGTCTTCAGGTGCGGATCTGCTCGTCGCCCCTCGCTATGAAGTCACCGTCAACGACTACTTCATCTTCAAGCAGGTGAACGTCAAGGTCACCGGCAACAAAGGCAGCATCAAGAGCATTCGATAACGGCTGGACGGCAGGCGGTGGTGTGGACAGCAATCACCGCCCGCTTTACACCAATACGATCTGATTCTTGCCCTGACGCTTGGCCTGATACATCGCCGCATCCGCACGAGCGAAGAGGGCTTCCAGGCTCTGGTCCTGATTGCCCAGATTGGTCAGACCCTGGCTGGCCGTGATGCCGAAGCTTTTGTCGTCACGCTGGAATGACAGTCGCTGAATTTCCCGTTGCAGGCGCTCGGCAATCTGCTTGGCCATGTCCGGCGCGCAGCCCGGGAACACCGCCGCAAACTCCTCCCCGCCAATACGTCCGAACAGATCGCCACGGCGCAACGTCTTTCGTCCGCACTCTGCAATGCGCTGCAGCACGATGTCGCCTTCCTGGTGACCGTACGTGTCGTTGACGAGTTTGAAGTCATCCACATCCAGAAGAAGGAACGCCATTGGCGTGCCTTGCAGACGGGCCTGTTCGAATTCGCGCTGTGCGCACTCGAAGAAGTGTCGGCGGTTGCTGCTCTGGGTGAGCACGTCGGTGGTCGCCAGACGCTGGAGTTCGTCTTCGAGCTGCTTCTTTTCGGTGATGTCTTCGGCGATGCCGACCACGATCAGGCGCTGCCCGTGCTCGGCCTGATGACTGACAAAGCATTTATCGCTCAGCCAGCGCACCTGGCCGTCGGCCCGGATGATGCGGTACTCGCGGTCCTCGATGGAGCCCTTTTCCAGCACTTCACTGAGGCTGCGCTCCGCGTAATCAAGGTCGTCCGGATAGATGCTGTCGCGCCATTCGCCGAAATCGGCCAGCAGCAACCCGGCCGAACGGCCAAAGATACGCTCGTAGGCGGGGCTGACGTAGATCATGCGCTGGGTCTGCCAATCGAACGCCCACAGCACGGCGTTGACGCTGACCAGCAATGAACTGAAGAGCTGTTCGCGCTCGCTCAAGCGCGCCACTTCCGCCTGGGCGTGCATCAGCGCCAACAGGGTTTCTGCTGCTGCGGGGATGGCGTTAGGGGGTGTCTGATTGTCCATGAGCACTGCATCTCAAAATAAGGTGCGGCGCACAGCCACAACATCTCCACACAGCATAGTGCGAAGGTGCTAGTCAGATAGATTTAGTGGCATGAAGTTCCGACAGGCGCACATCCGGACGGATGTGCGCCGATCAACGGCATCAGGCGTGCTGAGGGCGCAAGGAGTAGGTTTTCAGCTGGTCGGCGAAGTCGCGCAGGGACTGAATACCGCTGGCTTCGGCTTCGTGGACCCATTCTTTGATGGCCGCGAGCATGTCGTGGCCATTACTGCTGGTGCGGGCCCAGATCTGCTGCAGCGCCAGACGCTTCTCGTAGATCACCTTCAGCGCCTGACTGTGCTCGAGCATGCTCTGGATACGCACTTGATGCTTGTCGTCCAACAGACTGGTTTCACGCGACAGCAGCCGTTTTGCACGGCGGAACTGATGGCGGACGGAGGCATCGGCCTTGGCCAGCTCTTGCGCCACCAACGGAGCGATCACCAGCTTTCGGTACTGCGCCATGATCTGGAAACGGTTGTTGAGGATCGCCATGGCCGTGTCCATGTCGACATGGCCCTTGCCTTCGACGCGATGCGCGATCGGTGCGACCCGCTGCACTTTGGCCAGTCGCAGCCAGCAGAACAGCTTGATCCACGCCCAGCCCATGTCGAACTCCCAGCGCTTGACCGACAGTTTGGCCGAGTTGGGGTAGGTGTGATGATTGTTGTGCAGCTCTTCGCCGCCGATCAGGATGCCCCACGGCACCAGATTGGTCGCCGCATCGCGGCACTCGAAGTTGCGATAGCCGACCGCATGGCCCAGACCGTTGACCACGCCAGCCGCCCAGACCGGAATCCACATCATCTGAATGGCCCAGACGGTGATGCCGATGACCCCGAACAGCGCCAGGTCGATCACGCCCATGATCATCACGCCCAGGCGCGGGTAGCGCGAGTACAGGTTGCGCTCGATCCAGTCTTCCGGGCAGTTTTTGCCGTAGATGCGCAGCGTCTCCGGGTTCTCCGCTTCGGCGCGATACAGCTCGGCGCCTTTGCGCAGCACGGTAGACAACCCTTTGACGACCGGGCTGTGCGGGTCATCGGCGGTTTCGCATTTGGCGTGATGCTTGCGGTGAATAGCGGTCCACTCGCGGGTGTTCTGCGCCGTGGTGAGCCACAGCCAGAAACGGAAAAAGTGCTTGAGCCCGGCGTTGAGTTCGAGCGAGCGGTGAGCTGAATAGCGATGGAGATAGACCGTGACGCTGACAATGGTGATATGTGTCATCGCCAGGGTGACTGCGACCAATTGCCAGACGGAAAGGTCGAGCAGACCGTTGTTCCACATAGGCTGAGTTGCCCTCGGTTGTAACGTGAACAGGTGAGGAGGTCGTTGTGTGTACAGACCCCTACAGCAGCGCGCATTATCACTTAGCCACCAGATAAAACCAGTCGCTGTTTTAGATAAGCGTCGCAGGATGTTTCTTACTCTATAATCCCGTACTTTCGTAAGGTTTTTGACTTTTCTATGTCATCTATCACCCGAGATGCGCTGAAAACCGCACTGATGTATGGGCTGCTGTCCATTTTCTGGCTAATGTTCAGCGACTACGTGCTGCCGTTCCTGATCGAAGATTCGATTCAGCTGGCGCGTGCCCAACTGATGAGCGGTTATGCCTGGCTGGCACTCAGCGCGGGCTCGATCTACCTTGCCCGTTCCCGATTGCTCCGCTTCATCGGCATCGACGCGCGGAAACAGCAGGATCGGGATCTGCAGCATCTGCGTCTGGCCGCGGCCGTGTTTGACAGCACGCTGGAAGGCGTACTGGTCACCGATTCGGGCGGCGTGATCGTGCACGTGAACCGGGCGTTCATGTCGATCACAGGTTACCAGCAGGACGAAGTGCTTGGCATGCGCCCGAGCAAATTCAAATCCGGGCGCCACGGCCCGGATTTCTACGAGCGCATGTACAAGACCATTCTCGCCGCCGGGCAGTGGAGCGGCGAGATCTGGAATCGACGCAAGAACGGCGAAATCTATCCGCAATGGCAGAGCATTCGCTCGATCAAAGATGACCGCGGCTCGATCACCCATTTTGTCGCCGTGTTCTCGGACATCACCAGTATCAAGCATTCCGAACGCGAACTGGCTCATCTGGCCCATTTCGACGCGCTGACCGGCTTGCCCAACCGGCTGCTGTTCACCGACCGTGCGGAGCAAGCGCAGACCCATGCCCGGCGCAACAAACAGAATCTGGCGCTGCTGCTGATCGACCTCGACCATTTCAAGCACATCAACGACAGCCTGGGTCACAACATCGGCGATGAGGTGTTGAAGGCCGTCAGCGAGCGACTCGCGCAATTGATGGAGAAGGGCGTGACGCTGGCTCGGCTCGGTGGCGACGAGTTCGCCGTGCTCCTCGAGAATCCTCAGCAGGCCGTGCAGGCTGCTGAGCTGGCGCAGGGCGTGTTGGACGGGTTGCGCGAACCGTTCCTGATCGACGCTCAAGCGCTGTTCCTCACGGCGAGCATCGGCATCAGCATTTTTCCCAACGATGCATTGAGTGCCGAACAGCTGTTGCGCAACGCCGACGCTGCGTTGTTTCAGGCCAAGAGTCAGGGCCGGGAAAGTTATGCGTTGTACACCGAAGAATTGACGGCCCATGCCCAGCGCCGCGTGGAGCTGACCGGCGAGTTGCGTCGCGCCATCGTGCAGAACGAATTGCGCGTGTTCTATCAGCCGATCCATAACCTGCAGACCCGCCGCATCGAAGGGGTCGAAGCGCTGGTGCGCTGGCAGCATCCTCAGCGCGGTATGGTCTCTCCGGGCGAATTCATTCCGATCGCCGAGCAAAGCGGCTTGATCGCCGACATTGATAACTGGGTGCTGACCGAGGCGTGTCGGCAGATGCGGCGATGGCTCGAAGACGGTATCGGGTTGTCGTTCGTGGCGGTCAACGTGTCGAGCCGGTTGTTTGGCCGGGGAGATCTGGATCGCCGCGTGGCGCAGGTGCTGAGTGAAACAGGGCTGGCGCCGCACTGCCTGGAGCTGGAAGTCACTGAAAGCGCGGTCATGGAGGATCCCGAGCAGGCCATCGAGCAGATGCACCGCCTGCGTGAGTTGGGCCTGAAACTGTCGATCGATGACTTCGGCACGGGGTATTCCTCGCTGCTGCGGCTCAAGCGCATGCCCGTGCAGACACTGAAGATCGATCAGGGGTTTGTGGCGGGCCTGCCGGACGATGAGGACGATATTGCTATCGTCCGCGCAATCATCGCGCTCGCTCAGGCGATGGGCATGCGGGTGCTGGCTGAAGGCATCGAGCAAGCCGAGCAGGCGCATTTTCTGCTGAATAACCAGTGCGAGCTGGGCCAGGGCTACTGGTTTGCCCGACCGATGCCTGCCGAGCAGATCGACTGGCAGCATGCGCCGGTGTTCTCGTTGGCCTGACCGTCTCGACTGTAGTAGCGCGCTTGCCCGCGATAAACGATAACGCGCAATGCTGATAGACCGCGACGCGTTCTTAGCGGGCAAGCGCGCGCCTGCAGCGATTTGTGGTGTGCTCATTGAGGGGCAACAGGCTCCAATGAGTCGAAAATCCATCAAATGCCTTTTGGTTATATCTGCATTCTTAAATAGTATTTTTAAGAATAACCCCGCCCTTCTACTATCGCTCCCACGCCACAAGCAGCCGCCTTCCCCACGCCGCTGCGGGCAACCCATCAAGGAGCACGATCATGAGCGCATCTCTACGTAGCGTTGACGGCCAGGACGAAGCAAGCATTCTGCGAGAAATTCAGAGCGCGCTACGTGACCTGCGTTTTGGCGCGGTTGAAATCACCGTGCACAACGCACAAGTGGTCCAGATCGAGCGCAAGGAAAAATTCCGTCTGCAGAACCCGGGTAACAAACCCAGCTGATGCACCTGCAAAACATGCGTATCGCCCGTTTCATGCGGCCCAGAGACAAGCCACGCTCCTACAAGATATGCATCGCAATACCTAAAACTAGAAAAAGCCAACAACACACAATTTCCAGGAGCTTGATTCATGTCCATTCGCCGTTACGCGCTGGCCGCTCTCGCCAGTGCCGTGTTTGCCGGTTCCGCCGTTGCCAAGGATTTCACGCTGCTGAACGTGTCCTATGACCCGACCCGCGAGCTGTATCAGGACTACAACGCCGAATTCATCAACTTCTGGAAAAAATCCCACCCGGACGACACCGTCAAGATCAACCAGTCCCACGGTGGCTCGGGCAAGCAAGGCCGTTCGGTCATCGATGGCTCGCCTGCTGACGTGGTAACGCTGGCCCTGGCCGGTGACATCGATGAGATCGCCAAGCTGGGCAAGACCCTTCCGGCTGACTGGCAGACCAAGCTGCCGGACGCCAGCACGCCGTACACCTCGACCATCGTGTTCCTGGTGCGCAAGGGCAACCCTAAGGGCATTCACGACTGGGGCGACCTGATCAAGGATGGCGTGTCGGTCATCACACCGAACCCTAAAACCTCGGGCGGTGCACGTTGGAACTTCCTCGCGGCCTACGGCTATGGCCTGAAATCCGGCGGTGGCGATGAAGCCAAGGCCAAGGAATACATCGGCAAACTGTTCAAGCATGTGCCTGTGCTGGACACCGGTGCGCGCGGTTCGACCATTACCTTCGTCAACAACGGTCAGGGCGACGTGCTGCTGGCGTGGGAAAACGAAGCATTCTTGGCGCTGAAAGAAGACGGCGGTGCGGACAAGTTCGACATCGTCGTGCCTTCGCTGTCGATTCTGGCCGAGCCTCCGGTCGCCGTCGTCGAGAAGAATGCCGAGAAGCATGGCACCACCGAAATCGCGACCGAGTACCTCAAGCACCTGTACAGCAAGGAAGGTCAGGAAATCGCGGCGAAGAACTTCTACCGTCCACGTGACAAGGAAGTGGCCGCCAAGTATGAGAAGCAGTTCCCTAAACTGAACCTGCTGACCATCGACAAGGACTTCGGCGGCTGGAAATCGGCTCAACCGAAATTCTTCGACGATGGCGGGATTTTCGACCAGATCTACATCCCGCAGTAAGAGGGGCGGGCTGGGCGTAGCGCTCTTGTAGGAGCCGGCTTGCTGGCGAAGGCGTCCTCTGCGACGCGGCCTGGGTGACTGACTCGCTGCTATCTTCCGGATGTGGCCCAGACCAAGCTCAGTCCTACAGGAGATGCCGTGGCGGACAATGAGTTTTCTGATAGATTTTCCGCCGCGCGCCTACATCGGAATCAAACGACCCGGACCCGTTCCGGGTAACGTGTGTTAACCAAGGACACTTATGTCTCGACGCATATCCCCCGTCATACCCGGCTTCGGGCTGACGCTGGGCTACACCTTGGTGTATCTCAGCTTGATTGTGCTGATACCGCTGGCGGCCATGTTCATTCATGCCTCTCAACTGAGCGCCGCCCAATTCTGGAACATCGTGACCGCACCGCGCGTGCTGGCCGCCCTCAAGCTGAGCTTCGGCACCGCGTTCTATGCCGCAATCATCAACGGCATCATCGGTACGCTGCTGGCCTGGGTGCTGGTTCGCTACACCTTCCCGGGGCGCAAGATAATCGACGCGATGATCGACCTGCCGTTTGCGCTGCCTACCGCCGTTGCCGGTATTGCGCTGACCGCGCTGTACACCCCGACCGGTCTGGTGGGCCAGTTTGCCGCCGATCTGGGCTTCAAGATCGCCTACACGCCGCTCGGCATTACCCTGGCCCTGACCTTCGTCACGCTGCCCTTCGTGGTGCGTACAGTGCAGCCGGTGCTGGCCGATATTCCCCGCGAAGTCGAGGAGGCCGCAGCCTGTCTGGGCGCGCGCCCGATCCAGGTGTTTCGCTACATTCTCGTGCCGGCGTTGCTGCCTGCCTGGCTGACCGGCTTTGCGCTGGCGTTCGCGCGAGGTGTGGGCGAGTACGGCTCGGTGATTTTCATCGCGGGCAACATGCCGATGAAGACCGAAATCCTGCCGCTGCTGATCATGGTCAAGCTCGATCAATACGACTACGCCGGCGCAACGTCCATCGGTGTGCTGATGCTGGTGGTGTCCTTCATTCTGTTGCTGCTGATCAACCTGCTGCAGCGACGCATCGAAACCCCTAACTGAGGAGGCGCACGTATGTCCGGTCCATCGCTTATTGCCGCTTCCTCCGCCAATGCTGCCCGTCGTGGCAGCGCGGTGTCGCGGCGCATTCTGATTGGCCTTGCCTGGCTGGTCTTTGCGTTGTTTTTGTTGTTGCCGCTGTTCGTGGTCGTCAGTCAGGGCCTGAAAAACGGTCTGGGCGGATTTTTCACGGCGATTCTTGAGCCGGATGCGCTCTCGGCGCTCAAGCTCACGGTCTATGCCGTGTTGATTTCCGTGCCGCTGAACGTGGTATTCGGTGTCGCGGCCGCTTGGTGCGTGAGCAAGTACTCGTTTCGCGGCAAAGCGATTCTGGTCACGCTGATCGATTTGCCGTTCTCGGTTTCGCCGGTCATCGCCGGTCTGGTCTACATCCTGATGTTCGGCGCCCGGGGCATCTTCGGCCCCTGGCTGCAGGATCACGACATTCAAATCGTCTTTGCCTTGCCAGGCATTGTGCTGGCGACCATCTTCGTGACCGTGCCGTTCGTGGCGCGCGAGCTGATCCCGCTGATGCAGCAACAAGGCACGCAGGAAGAAGAGGCGGCACGGCTGTTGGGTGCCAACGGTTGGCAGATGTTCTGGCACGTGACCGTGCCCAACATCAAATGGGGCCTGATCTACGGCGTGGTGCTGTGTACCGCGCGGGCGATGGGCGAGTTTGGCGCGGTGTCGGTAGTGTCCGGCCACATTCGCGGCGTGACCAACACCCTGCCGCTGCATGTCGAGATTCTCTACAACGAGTACAACCACGTGGCTGCATTTGCCGTGGCGAGCCTGTTACTGATCCTTGCGTTGTTCATCCTGCTGCTCAAGCAGTGGAGCGAAGCGCGCATTAGCCGTCTGCGCCAAAGCGCGGCGGAGGAATAATTCATGTCGATCGAAGTCCGTAACGTCAGCAAGAACTTCAACGCCTTCAAGGCCCTCAACAGCATCAATCTGGATATCCAGAGTGGCGAGCTGGTGGCGTTGCTGGGTCCGTCCGGCTGTGGCAAGACCACGCTGTTGCGCATTATTGCCGGGCTGGAAACGCCGGATCAGGGCAGCATCGTCTTCCACGGCGAAGACGTATCCGGTCACGATGTCCGTGATCGCAACGTCGGTTTTGTGTTCCAGCACTACGCGTTGTTCCGCCACATGACGGTGTTCGATAACGTCGCGTTCGGCCTGCGGATGAAGCCGAAAAACCAGCGCCCGACCGAAAGCCAGATCGCCGCCAAGGTCCATGAGCTGCTCAACATGGTGCAACTGGACTGGTTGTCGGATCGCTATCCGGAGCAGCTGTCCGGCGGTCAGCGTCAACGTATTGCGCTGGCACGCGCACTGGCCGTGGAGCCAAAGGTGTTGCTGCTGGATGAGCCGTTCGGCGCGCTGGACGCCAAGGTGCGTAAAGAACTGCGCCGCTGGCTGGCGCGTCTTCACGAAGACATCAACCTGACGTCGGTGTTCGTGACCCACGACCAGGAAGAGGCCATGGAAGTCGCCGACCGGATCGTGGTGATGAACAAGGGCGTGATCGAGCAGATCGGCTCGCCGGGCGAGGTCTACGAGAACCCGGCCAGCGATTTCGTCTATCACTTTTTGGGTGACTCCAACCGTCTGCACCTGGGCGAAGACAACCACGTGCTGTTCCGCCCGCACGAGGTATCGTTGTCGCGTCATGAAGTGGAAGGGCATCACGCGGCCGAAGTGCGCGACATTCGGCCCTTGGGTGCGACAACACGCGTGACGCTGAAGGTCGAGGGGCAACCGGACCTGATCGAAGCGGAAGTGGTGAAGGACCACGACAGCCTGATCGGACTGGCCCGCGGGGAGACGTTGTTCTTCAAGCCGAAGGTCTGGCAGAAGGTCGAGAGTATCTAAGTCGGTTCTGGCCGAGCGCGCTCCTACAAAAAGGCTGTGTTTGCTACACAGCCGCCTTCTTCAAATTCCGTTTGTGAGTGCGCCCCACCTTCCCTTCGATGTTGTTCTGCAACTTCTTGCGCATCCCCATCAGAAAGGCGGCTTCGGCCACCACGAACAGCGGGCCGATGATCAACCCTGTGATGTCGTCGACGAACGCGGGTTTGCGACCTTCGTAATAATGTCCCACGAACTGGATCACCCAGCCGACCACGAACAGACCGACGCCGGAGCTGAGCCAGACCAGCGTGCTCTGTTGCGCCAGGTGCGCGCCAATCCACAGAAACAGCGCCAGCACGACGCCCATGGCAACGCCAAACGGTCTGTCCAGCCGCAGGTAGAACAACGTGGCCGCCACGGTGGCCAACAAGGCGGGTGATAGCCACAGCTCGCCCAGCGACCAGCTGCTCCAGCCCGGCCGTGACAACAGCACGGTCACCGCCAGAACAATCAGCGGGACGCCGACGAAGTGGGTGAGGATATTTCGCGTATCACGGTGGTACGCCGCGTACTGGCTGAGGTGATCGACGAGGTTTTTCATTGTTATTCCTCCCTTGATGCGTGGATCATGCCGCTGATTTTTCCGGCCGGGCCACCTGAAGGCTCAGCCTGCAATAAAACGCCAGTGAGAAAAAGGAGATTCACATGACGAATGGAACCCAATGGCGCTCATGGTTAGACAACGACAAATGGTTCAGCGGGTTGCCCGGCTCCTTGCAGGATAGCCTGCTGACCGTCATGCGGCAGCGGCGCGTGACGCCCGGCAAGCGGGTTTTCGAATCCGGCGCCCCGGCCTGCGGGTTGTACGCGTTGCTCGACGGTTCAATCCGCTTCAACGACCCTGATAGCCAACAACAATGGCGACCTCAGCCAACGCCGGTACGGCCTTACTGGTTCGGCGAAGTTTCGCTGTTCGACGACCTGCCCCGTCAGCACGATGCCTACGCCGAAGACCAGATCATCCTGTTGCACATCCCTCAGGCTCCGCTTGAGGCGTTGCTGCAGGCCCATCCGCATCACTGGCGCGGGTTCAGCCAGTTGCTGGGGCGCAAGTTGGGGCTGGCGGTGCCGCATCCCGATGAGGTGACGCTGATGCCGACCGACGAGCGCGTCGCGTTCCGTCTGCTGCTGCTCACCGAAGGGTACGGCGACATGAATCGATCCGTGCGCGTCGTCTCGATTCGCGACGTGCTGTCCAGGCGTCGGTTGGGGCTGGCGCCTGAGGTGGTCGACCGGGTGATTGCGCAGTTTGCCGAGCGCGGCATTCTGCGGCGGGATCACGACTCCATCTGCATCCTCGATACCGACCGGCTGCGCAAGGCGGCGTTGCACCGTCTCACACCCTTGCTCGCCTGATCAGCGAATCATGCTGTCGCGGTACTGACTGGGTGTCATGCCGGTCCAGCGCTTGAACGCCCGACTGAAACTGCTGGTATCGGCAAACCCCAGCAGGTAGGCGATTTCGCCCAGTGAGCTGCCGGGATCGCGCATGTGCTGCAGCGCCAGATTCTGTCGGCACTGATTGAGCAGCAGGTCGTAGCTGCAGCCTTCGTCCGCAAGGTGTCGCTGCAAGCTGCGCAGGCTCAGATGAAGGTGCTGGGCGATGCGTTCCGCCGACGGCTCGCCTTCCGGGAGTTGTGTCTCGATAGCGCCGCGCACCTTGCGTTCCCACGTCAGTGGGTTGAGTTTTTCGAGGGCGCGGTCGAGCACGGCTTCGTTGTGCTCAGCCAGTTCAGGGTTGGCGTCGTCCAAGTGGCTGTCGAAATCGGCGCAGGCGAACTCCAGCAGGTTTTCCGGTGCGCCGAAAAACAGTGGCGCGCGAAACACGTCATGCCAGGGTTTCGGGTCTGCCGGTTCTGGCCGCACCAGATGCACGGCGAGCGGTGCGTAATGACGCCCCAATCGGTTTCGACAGGTGCGCACGTAGATCGCTGCAAAGGCGTCCATGGCCTCATTGGCCGGCATCGGTCCGCCTTCCGGCACGCGGAAGCGAAACTCATAACGGTCGCCCACGCGCTCAAAACTCAGGTCCAGCGCGTCGCTCACCACCGGGTGATAACGCACGATGCGCTCGAACACTTCTCGAAGCGAGCCGCTGGCCACCAGCGCGTAGCCGAGTGCGTGAAAGGTCGTCGGACTGACGAAGCGCGACACCCGCAAGCCCAAGGCCGGGTCGCCACTGGCCTGCACCGCCAGTTGCCACAAACGCGTGGTGACGGTGACCGGGTAGCGCGCGTTTGGATCGTCCATCAATTGCGGATCGAGGCCCGCAGCCTGACTCAACGCGAGACTGTCGAGGCCGAGGGCGTCGAGTTGCTTGCGCAGGGCGCGGGTCCAGCTGGCGAGAATACTCGGCTCAGGCATACAGATTGGCGCTTCCGGTCAACAGGTTGGCGTTCACGGCCGGGCGGCTTCACGCCGCGTACGGCACAGTGAAGCAGTGGTTTCACGTTGAAACATATTTCAATAATAAAACCGGAGAATGGAAGCATGCACAACACTTCTGCAAGTGCTGCCGGACTGAATGCGCAGCAGCGATCAGCGCATATTCGCGCGGTGGTGATGGCGCATGGCAACGCCCTGCGCGAGCGCTACCCGATCCTCGCCCATCAAGACGCAATCGGAGCCGGCATTCTGGTCTTTGCACTGGCGGGCATGCTCGGCAGCGCAGCGCTCTATCTCGGCGGCTACATGGCCTGGTGGGTGTGCCTGCTGCTCAACGCATTCTTCGCCTCGCTGACCCACGAGCTTGAGCACGACCTGATCCACAGCATGTATTTCCGCAAACAGCGTGTGCCGCACAACCTGATGCTGGCGCTGGTGTGGATGGCGCGGCCGAGCACCATCAATCCCTGGATTCGTCGGCATTTGCACCTCAACCACCACAAAGTGTCCGGCACCGAGGCCGACATGGAGGAGCGCGCCATCACCAACGGCGAGCCTTGGGGCATCGCGCGGCTGCTGATGGTGGGCGATAACGTGATGTCGTCGCTGATTCGAATGCTGCGGGCGAAAACCTGGGCGCATAAGTTCAGCATTCTGAAACGCACGTTGCGGGTGTACGCACCGCTGGCGTTGCTCAATTGGGGCGCGTGGTATGTGTTTCTCGGGTTTCACGCGGCCAACGGGATCGCCAGCCTGATGGGTACGTCCGTCGACTGGTCGGCCAACACCCTCGCGGTCATGCAGGTGATCGACATCGCGGTGGTCGTGATCGTCGGGCCCAACGTGCTGAGAACCTTCTGTCTGCATTTCGTCAGTTCGAACATGCACTACTACGGCGATGTTGAGTCCGGCAACGTGATGCAGCAGACCCAAGTGCTCAACCCTTGGTGGCTGTGGCCGCTTCAGGCGTTCTGCTTCAACTTCGGCAGTACCCACGGCATTCATCACTTCGTGGTGAAGGAGCCGTTCTATATCCGCCAGATGACCGTGCCCGTGGCGCACAAGGTGATGGCCGAGATGGGGGTGCGGTTCAATGACTTCGGGACGTTCGGTCGGGCGAACCGGTTTGCGACGCTCCATGCAGCAGAAGGAAAAAACGCACTCAAGCCCGTACGCGGTTGAACCTGTAGGAGCGAATTCATTCGCGAAAGGTGTGACGGCCGATAGACGTTTATCGGATGCACCGGCGTCTCGGGAATGAATTCGCTCCCACAGGGCGAGGTGCTCGGCTGCGAAACTTTTCCACCATAAAAATTTCTGTAACAACCCTCTCGTATTCTCCACTCATCCCCGGCGAGCTGGGGGCAGACAGCGTGATTTCTCAGGGCTACTCCTTAAGGCAGGGGGTGGCCCTCTTTTTTTGCAGCGCTGTCGCACTGAGAGTGCGGCATATGATTTTCGGTTATTAATAAATATCTTCTTATTCTTTTTCGAATATATGTCCCTTCCCTATACTCGCCGCCATGAACGCAAAAATGCAGGAGGCGAAGGCCATGCATAACGAATCGATCCGTTACCTGATCGTGCCAGGCTGGCAAGGATCTGCCGACGACCATTGGCAAACGCACTGGCAGAACAGCCTGCCCAACAGCGTGCGCGTGGAACAGGCTGACTGGCTTAAACCCCGCCGTGAGGACTGGGTTGGCGAGCTGCAACGCGTGATCGCGGCCGACAGCTCCCCGGTGATTCTGATCGCCCACAGTCTGGGCTGCGTGACCGTCGCGCATTGGGCTCAGCTGGCTCCACTGGACACCCTGCGTCAGGTGCGCGGCGCGTTGCTGGTGGCGCCTGCCGATGTCGAGCGTGCGAACTGCCCGCCTGCCCTTCGCAACTTTGCGCCGGTGCCCGAGCACCTGTTGCCGTTCCCGAGCCAAGTGGTCAGCTCCGACAATGACTCCGCCGTCAGCGCCTTGCGTGCCATGGAGATGGCCCGTAACTGGGGCGCCGAAATCGGCATTCTCAGCGGTGCCGGGCACATCAACGTCAAGTCCGGGCACCAACGCTGGGAGCAAGGTTTTGCTTACCTGTACCGCTTGCAAGGTCGTATCGAGCAATCGGCCCGGCGTCGTGCCTGAACACCTGTTCATCACCGCTTTTTTGGCCGCAGCGAACGCACAGGCGCTGCGGCCTTTTTTTTAACGCTCAGGTCGATGGAAGCCTTGGGCGGGAGACTGCCATGAGCCATTCCACCCCTTTGAATCAAACACCGACTCAGTCGCTGCTGACCTTCCCCGACGCTGAAAAAAGCCCTTTGAGCATCCGCGCCAAGGCCTTGGTGTTCATCGATCCTCGCTCCCGCCGATTGCGCGAAGAAATGGAGCAGTTGGCGCCACTGGATTTGCCGGTGTTGATTCGGGGCGAGCCGGGTACGGGTAAGGAACTGTTGGCGCGGCACATCCACCGAGGCAGCGACCGTTCCGGCTTGTTCGTGTCCGTGAACTGCGGGGCAATCAGTCCGACCTACGCCGATGCCGAGCTCTTTGGTTATGCCGCGGGCGCTCACAGTGGGTCGGTCAGCAGCCGAGCCGGCTGGTTCGGTTCCGCGACGGGCGGGACGTTGTATCTGGACGAAATCGCGGACCTTGCGCTGTCGATCCAGATCAAGTTGCTGTCTGCGCTGGAAAACCATGAAGTCACGCGGGTAGGGGCGCAGCAGCCAACTCCCGTAGACGTGAGACTCGTGGCCGCGACCAGCATCGACCTCAGCCTGGCCGTGGCCGCCGGTAAGTTTCACGAAAGGCTGTATCGCTACCTCAGCGAGGGGCGACTGGACTTGCCGTCACTGCGTGAGCAACCGGGCAACATCTTGCCGTTGGCGGAGTATTTTCTTGGGATCTACAGCCAGCGTCTGGACTTCGACATGCCGCTGATCAGCGAGGCGGCGCAGCAGGTGCTGGAAGCGCACTACTGGCCCGGCAACACGCGAGAGCTGGAGAACGTTATTCACTTCGCCTTGCTGGTGAGCAGCGGGGCGGAAATCCTTCCTGAACACCTGAATTTGCCAGGAAAACGCTGAGCCGCTTTTGTAGGCGCGCGCTTGTTGTGGGCCGCATCCAGACGATTGCCGTATTTCAGCCACATAAATGTCACTGCCATACCGCAATCGCGGGCAAGCGCGCGCCTACAAAGGCTTGTACCGGGGGTGAAAGCCGCAATCTAGACGCCTATTCCGGGGTAGGCTGCTGGCAAAATGCTTTCTGAGAACCAAAAAGCATAAACATCCGACGAAAAAGTATTGTCTCGGAATAAAAAATCTCGGTAATGTCCGCTCCAGCCGCCACCCTGCCAAGGGTCGTACCCGCGGCACTATCGAGACAGAGTTGCCCACAAGGCGACCGGATTTTTCCTAAGGAAATCGCATGAAAAAGACGTTGTTGTTCACCGCACTGGCGGCTGCCCTCTCCATCGGCGCGGCGCACGCCGGCGAGAAACTCGTAGTCGGTGCCACTCCGGTCCCGCACGCTGAGATCCTCGAGCTGATCAAACCTGAGCTGGCCAAAGAAGGCGTGGACCTGGAAATCAAAGTCTTCACCGACTACGTGCAGCCCAACGTTCAATTGAACGAGAAACGTCTGGACGCCAACTACTTCCAGACCAAGCCGTATCTGGATGGCTTCAACAAGGGTAAAGGCGCAACGCTGGTGACTGGCGTTGGCGTACACGTCGAACCGTTCGGCGGTTACTCGAAGAAGTACAACTCGCTGGCTGAGCTGCCAGAAGGCGCAACCATTGCCATTCCTAACGAAGGCAGCAACGCCGGTCGTGCGCTGTTGCTGTTGCAGAAAGCCGGTCTGATCACCCTGAAGAACCCGACCGATGCGCTGGCGACCCCGAAAGACATCGCCACCAACCCCAAGAAATTCAAATTCCGCGAACTGGAATCGGCAGTACTGCCGCGCGTTCTGGATCAGGTCGATCTGGACATGATCAACACCAACTACGCGCTGGAAGCCAAGCTGAGCCCGAAAAAGGACGCTCTGATTCTGGAAGGTTCGGACTCGCCGTACGTGAACTACCTGGTGACCCGTACCGACAACGCCCACACCGACGCGATCGAGAAGCTGTCGAAGGCGCTGACCAGCCAGCAAGTCAAAGACTTCATCAACAAGAAGTATGACGGCGCGGTATTGCCAGCGTTCTGATTGAAGGGATCGATGTGATCCAGGATTGACGAGTAACCTTTGGGAGCGAATTCATTCGCGAAAAGTGGGCAGGGCCATCGGAATGTACCGGCCTGACTAACCTCTCGCGAATAAATTCGCTTCCACAGTTATTGCAGCGTCCGGGATCAGCGACCCACGTTTCTCACGCCGACGGCTTGTACCTGCGTCGGCGTTTTTGCATGGGTGCCTAGGGCGCGGCGCAGAGCGATGAGCAGTTTCACGTTGTCTTCATGCGCTTTTTCATGCGAATGGTCGTTATCGTTGCCGCGTACTGGCATGGCGAATCCTCTCTTGCTTCTCATCCCTGACATCGGTTCGTTCGCAGGCAGTGCCTTGCTGCGAGATGCGGAATAGACAGCAAGCATGCACTTCGGGTTCTCGCCCAATGATAAGAATTTGGTATCGGTCCGGTTACGGATAATGGCATTGAGCTGGCCCTAGTTCTTTCAGCGCTATCCATATGCTCTAACGATATTTAAATTTCTGTTCTTATAGCTATAAAGTTCCGACACCTAAGCCCTATGCCATTTCTGGAGTCGGAGTTCTCATGCCAGCAGCCTCCCAAGCTTCCTTGTCCGCCCAAGTGCCGGATCAACAGTTCGATGTGCGTCCATTCGCCGAAAAGGTGGGCGCGGAAATCGTCGGCCTGGACCTGTCCCGCCCGCTGAATGACGCCGACTTTGCCCGCGTGCACCGTGCGCATCTGGATTACCACGTCGTGGTGTTCCGCGATCAGCAGATCACCCCGCAGCAACAGATCGATTTCAGTCGCCGTTTCGGCGTGCTGCAGATTCACGTCCTCAAGCAGTTCCTCCTCGCCAACCACCCGGAAATCCTGATCGTCTCCAACATCGTCGAGAACGGTGAGCCGGTGGGTTTGGGTGATGCCGGAAAATACTGGCACTCGGATCTGTCCTACAAGGAGCTGCCAAGCCTCGGTTCGATGCTTTATGCCCAGGAGCTGCCAAGCGAAGGCGGCGACACGCTGTTCGCCGACATGCACCTGGCGTGGGACACCTTGCCTGAGCACCTGCGTAAAGCGGTCGAAGGGCGTAGCGCGGTCCACAGTTACACCTCCCGTTATCGCGATGGCCGTAACGCCGAAAACTGGCGTCCGACGCTCAGCGCCGAGCAGCTGGCGCAAGTGGCCGTCGTCAGCCACCCGATTGTGCGGACCCACCCGGAAAACGGGCGCAAGGCGCTGTTCGTCAGCGAGGGTTTCACCACCCACATCGTCGGTCTGCCCGAGGACGAGAGTCAGCAGATACTTAATGAGCTCTACGCGCACAGCGTTCGTCCCGAAGGCGTCTACCGCCACACGTGGCAGGAAAACGACATGGTGTTCTGGGACAACCGTTCGCTGATTCACCTAGCCGGCGGTACACCCGATCACCTGCGCCGCCGACTGCACCGCACCACCATCCAGGGCGATGCGCCGTTCTGATTCACGCCGCCTCGATTCCGGCAGCCCTTATTCAGGAGCCCCGTTCCATGAACGCTGTTCTGCAAAGCCACACGGCTAGCGATCGCTTGAATGCGCAACAGGCCAATCAGCCTACCGCTGAAGCGCTGTTGCAAGTCCAGGGCGTAAGCCTTGAATACCGCACGCCGGAACGCGTAGTGCGGGCCACTCATCAAGTCAGTTTCGAAATCGATCCTGCTGATCGTTTCGTGTTGCTCGGCCCTTCGGGGTGCGGCAAGTCGACCCTGCTCAAAGCGGTTGCGGGTTTTATTCAGCCCAGCGAAGGGCAGATTCGTCTGGCCGGTCAGCAGGTCAAGGAACCGGGTCCGGACCGCATCGTGGTGTTTCAGGAGTTCGACCAGCTTCCGCCGTGGAAGACGGTGATCGAGAACGTCATGTTTCCGCTGCTGGCCTCACGCACGCTCAAGCGCCGTGAAGCCGAAGAGCGCGCGCGGCATTACCTGGAAAAGGTGGGTTTGAGTGCCTTCGCCAACGCCTATCCGCACACGTTGTCGGGGGGTATGAAAGCCCGTGTCGCGATTGCCCGCGCCCTGGCGATGCAACCGAAAATTCTGCTGATGGACGAGCCGTTCGCGGCCCTCGACGCACTCACCCGTCGCAAGATGCAGGAAGAGTTGCTGGAGCTGTGGGAAGAGGTGCGTTTCACGCTGCTGTTCGTCACCCACTCCATCGAAGAGGCGCTGGTGGTGGGCAACCGGATTTTGCTGCTGTCGCCACATCCGGGGCGTGTCCGCGCCGAGATCAACAGCCATCAGTACGACCTGAAAAGCCTGGGCGGCGTGGATTTCCAGCGCTCGGCACAACGCATCCACAACCTGTTGTTCGACGAGGGTGACGTGCCTGCGGTCGAGCAGGATCTGCGGTTTCAGGATATTCGTATCGCGTATTAGCACATGCGCCCCCTTGTAGGAGCGCGCTTGGTCTGGGCCGCATCCGGGCGATTGCGGCGGTTCTGTGACCTTGATGTCGCCTGACACGACCCAATCGTCCGGATGCGGCCCAGACCAAGCGCGCTCCTACAGGGGGTGGGTCGACTTAAAAAGAGATTTCCAAAATGAGCCTTTCACCCCCAATCCGCGAGGAGTACGAAGTCGCGCTGGAGCCTTTCACTCAGGAAGACCTGGCCCGCGACATTCCTCTGGCACAACGCATCTGGCAACTGAGCTGGGTGCGAAAGAGCGTGATTCTGATCGCCCTGGCGGTGATCTGGGAAATTGCCGCGCGCATTCAGGGCAACGACTTGCTGCTGCCCAGCTTCCTGCAAACCGCCCAGGCTTTTGCCGACGGCGTCGTCTCAGGCGAGCTGCTGGCCAAGGTCTGGATTTCCCTGACCGTGCTGGTCAAGGGCTACCTGATCGGCATCGTTCTGGCCTTCGGTCTGACCACGCTGGCGGTGTCCACGCAGTTGGGCCGCGACCTGCTCGGCACGCTGACGGCGATGTTCAACCCGTTGCCGGCTATCGCGCTGTTGCCGTTGTCGCTGCTGTGGTTTGGCCTGGGCGAGAACAGCCTGATCTTCGTGCTGGTGCATTCGGTGTTGTGGGCCTTGGCGCTGAACACCTACGCCGGATTTCTCGGTGTCTCGGAAACCCAGCGCATGGCCGGTCGCAACTACGGCCTCAAGGGCTTGCGCTTTGTCTGGTACATCCTGATTCCGGCGGCACTGCCGTCGATTCTGGCGGGCCTGAAAATCGGCTGGGCGTTTGCCTGGCGCACCCTGATCGCCGCCGAACTGGTCTTCGGCGCGTCGTCGGGCAAAGGCGGGCTTGGGTGGTACATCTTCCAGAACCGCAATGAGTTGTACACCGACAAGGTGTTCGCGGGCCTGGCAGCGGTGATCATCATCGGTCTGCTGGTGGAAAACCTGCTGTTCAGCAATGTCGAGCGTCTGACCGTAAAACGGTGGGGCATGCAGCGCTGATCGCTCATCAGAACAATATTTCGCTGAGTGGACCGGACCGCCGGACATGAAGCTTTCCAACACTTTTCGCGTTTATTGTGAGGATTCTATGGGGACTTCATCCAAATACCCGGTGCTGACCGCACTGGCAGCCACGGTCGGTCTGGTCGGCGCGCTGTTGAGCACAGGCGCTCATGCCGAGGGCAAGATCAGCATCGCCCAACAGTTCGGGATCGGTTATCTGATTCTCGATGTGGTGCAACAGCAGAAGCTGATCGAGAAGCACGGCAAAGAGCAGGGCATCGACATCAAGGTCGACTGGAACAGCATTTCGGGCGCCACCGCCATGAACGAAGCGCTGCTGGCCGGGGCGCTGGACGTGGTGTCGGCAGGCGTGCCGCCGATGCTGACCATCTGGGACCGCACCAAGGGCAAGCAGAACGTCAAAGCCATCGCCTCGCTGGGCTCGATGCCTAACTACCTGCTCAGCAACAAACCGGACGTGAAGACGATCAACGACTTCACCGATAAAGATCGCATTGCCGTTCCTGCGGCAGGCGTGGGCTTCCAGTCGCGGACCTTGCAGATCGAAACGGCCAAGCTGTTCGGGAACGACAACTACAAGAAATTCGACAACATCTCCGTCAGCCTGCCGCATCCGGACGCCACCTCGGCGCTGATCGCGGGCGGTTCAGAAATCAGCGCGCACTTCTCGAGCCCGCCGTTCCAGTATCAGGAGCTGGAAAACCCGAACGTGCACAAGGTGCTGAGTTCTTACGACGTGCTTGGCGGTCAGGCGACATTCAACGTGCTTTACACCACGCAGAAATTCCACGACGAGAACCCGAAGACCTATAAAGCCTTCTACGACGCGCTGGTCGAAGCCGAGAAGATCATCAAGGCCGACAAACCAGCAGCGGCGAAGACGTACATCGAGGTCGAGAAATCCAAGCTGCCGCTGCCGTTGGTGGAAAAGATCGTGTCCGATCCTGAAATCGACTTCACCGTCGTGCCGCAACGCACCTACATCTATGCCGAGAAACTGCATGAGATTGGCGTGCTGAAGAACAAGGCTGACAGCTGGAAGGATTTCTTCTTTGAAGAAGCCCATGGTGGTGCGGGGAGCTGATCCATTGGCCTGCTGCAAAACGTGAAGGTGGAGCCGGTTTGGTGCGGGGGGCGTTTGGACGAATGCGTGGGTTCAGCGATATCAATGTTGAATGACCCACCGCATTCGCCACCGTCGTAACCTCCGGCAGCTCCTACAGGGGATTTTCATCCGGCGTAAATCTGGTGGAGGTCATCGGATCGGTGTCCGACGTACATACGACGGCGAGTACGAATCCGCGTTCGACGCGGGATGCGCTCCTACATGACCATCGTCCTGTGTTCGGGCTCAATCCGGCCAATGCCACGCCGGTTCATCCAGCATCCCCTGTCCGACGATGCCCGTCTGTCCCAGCGTCTTCTCCAGCACGATGCAGTTGCACTCGGGGTCTTGCTCCAGAGCGGCGATCAGGCGGCTGGCGTGGGACACGACCCACACCTGACAACGTTGTGATGCACGCATGATCAGTCTGGCCAGTGCGGGCAGCAGGTCGGGGTGCAGGCTGGTTTCCGGTTCGTTGAGCACCATCATGGTCGGCGGACGCGGGGTCAGCAACGCGGCAATCAGTAACAGATAGCGCAGCGTACCGTCCGATAACTCCGCAGCGGATAACGGCCGCAGCAATCCCTGTTGATAAAACTCCAGTGCGAACAACCCGCCGGCCTGCGCGTTGATTTGCACCCGCGCGCCGGGGAAGGCGTCGCTGATTGCAGCATCCAGCGCTTCGGGTTCACCAATCTCACGAATCGTTTGCAGCGCGGCCGCAAGATCCCGGCCGTCGTGATGCAGCACGGGCGTGCGAGTGCCCAGTTGCGCCTTGCGTGCCGGCGCGTCGGCATCGCTGCGAAAGTGATCATAAAATCGCCAGCCGCGAATGCTTTCGCGCAATTGCAGCACTTCCGGTGATGAGCGCAGGTTGCCGACTTGATCGAACAGGCTGTCGAAGGTCGGAGTGTGTTGCGCCAGGACGTCCCAAATGCGGCCTTCACGCGTACGAATCATCGGGCCTGCGCGATCCACCAGCAGGCTGGCCGGGCGATACGGCGAGCCCGCCCAGATGCACTCGCGCTTGATCTCTGGATCAAGGCCGAATGCCGTGTTGGCCGTTGGGGGTGGCGGCAGTCCCAGTGAGATGGCATAGCTGAAGTCCGCCGCTGCAAAACCCAGACGCAATCGCACGACCTCTTTGCGTGGACCGCCTTGAATGTCCACCTCGCCATTGCGCATGCGTCGGCTGATGCTTTCCGGGCCGGCCCAGAAGGTGGATTTCAGCCCGCCTTCCCGGGCGAGCGCGCTGATGACGCCACCCTGAGCGGTTTCCGCCAGCAAACGCAGCGCCCGATACAGATTGGATTTGCCGCTGCCGTTGGGGCCGGTGATCAGATTCAGGCGTGCGAGGGGCACGACCAGCGTGTTGATCGAGCGGTAGTTGGCGACGGCCAAAGTGGTGAGCATCGAGCTTCCCTTGCTGCGTGCGTATGCAGGCGATGAACAGGTTCGAAGGAGTTTAGCGGTGTGAGGAACCCTGATCTACGCTCACAGTCGCATGATCACATCATGACGGCGCTCGGCAGCGTGGTGTAGGCAAAGGCATTGGCACAAGGAGCTTGCATGCCCGCTCAACCCTTGGTTCTTCATAACCGCTTGATGTCTCTAGGACTTGGTCTGTGCCTGACACTGCTGTTGGGCTGCGGGAAGGAAAAGCCCGCCGATCCGGCGCTCCCGCGCGTGCAGGTGCAAGACGTCAAAACCGCCGAGTTTGCCGCTGCCGTCTCGCTGACCGGCGATATCCAGGCTCGCGTACAGACGCAGCTGTCGTTTCGTGTTGGCGGCAAGATCATTCAGCGGATGGTCGATGTCGGTGATCGCATTACCGCCAAACAAGTGCTCGCCAAACTGGACCCCAAGGATTTGCAGACCAGTGTCGATTCGGCCATCGCGGCTGAAGCTGCCGAGCAGGCGCGTGTCAAACAAACCGCCGCCGCGTTTGTCCGCCAGCAAAAACTCCTGCCTAAAGGCTATACCAGCAAAAGTGAATACGACTCGGCCCAAGCGCAATTGCGCAGCAGCCAGAGCGCACTTAAAGCCGCTCAGGCGCAACTGGCCAACGCGCGTGAGCAGTTGGGATACACCTCGTTGATCGCCGATGCGCCGGGGATCATTACTGCGCGGCAGGCGGAGGTCGGTCAGGTGGTGCAGGCCACCATGCCGATCTTCAGCCAGGCCCGTGACGGCGAGCGCGACGCCGTGTTCAACGTCTACGAGTCACTGTTCGTTCAGCCGCCGACCGACCAGCCGGTGGAAGTCACGCTGCTGGACAATCCGACTATCAAAGCCACCGGCAAGGTGCGCGAGGTGACGCCCGCTGTTTCGGCGCAGACCGGGACGTTGCAAGTGAAGATCGCCTTGAGTTCGTTGCCCGAAGGGATGGATCTGGGGTCGGTGGTCAGCGCGGCGCTGACCGTCCCGGCGAAACAGAGCGTCGAGCTGCCGTGGTCCGCACTCACCAAAGGGCTGGGCGATCAGCTAGGTAAACCGGCTGTGTGGGTGGTCGATGATCAGAATAAGGTCAGCTTGAGAGGCGTCACGGTCGGGCGTTATCTCACGGGGAAAGTGATCATTGTCGATGGCCTGAACGCTGGCGAAAAAGTGGTGGTGGCGGGCACTCAACTGCTGCACCCCGACATGCAGGTGGAAAGGGTCGTTGCCTATAAGAACCTGACGGGGGATTCGCAATGAAGCGCCTGTCACTGATGGTGCTTTCGGGCCTGATGCTTGGCGCTTGCAGCAAGGAAGAGCCGCCAACTGAGCCCGTGCGCCCGGTGCTGTACATGGAGGTCAAAGCGCAGGCGACTGAGAATCTCGGGCGTTTCGCGGGCAACATCGCTGCCCGTTACGAAAGTACGCTGGGTTTTCGGGTGTCGGGGCGCATCGCGTCGCGCAGCGTCGATGTCGGCAGCGAGGTCGAGAAAGGTCAGTTACTGGCGACACTCGATCCCACCGACCTGCAGAACCAGTTGCGCTCGAGTCAGGGCGACCTGGCGCGCGTCGAGGCTCAGTACATCAACGCGCAGGCCAACGCCCGACGCCAGCAGGAGTTGTTTGATCGAGGCGTCGGTGCGCAGGCAGCGCTCGACGTCGCGGTCACCGATCTGAAGACCACCCAGTCATCCTTCAATCAGGCGAAGGCCTCGGTGCAACAGGCTCAGGACCAGTTGAGCTACAGCGAATTGCGCACCGATCACGCGGCTGTAGTCACCGAATGGAAGGCCGAAGCGGGCCAAGTGGTCAGCGCGGGTCAGCAGGTCGTGACGCTGGCGCGGCCGGACATCAAGGAAGCCGTCATCGACCTGCCAGCGCCCTTGGCCGAGCAACTGCCGCAGGATGTGGTGTTCAAGGTCGCCAGCCAGCTTGAGCCGGACATCAACACCACGGCGACGCTGCGTGAACTGGAGCCTCAAGCCGAGGCCTCCACCCGCACTCGCCGCGCCCGTCTGACGCTGGCAGACACGCCCGCCGCGTTCCGTTTGGGCACGGCCATCAGCGTCACGCTCAGCTCCGCGATCGAGCCACGCATCGAACTGCCGGCGAACGCGTTGCAGGAAGTCGACGGCAAGACGCAGGTCTGGATCGTCGACATGCAGAACCAGACGGTCTCGCCGCACCCCGTCAACGTCCTCAGCCGAGGCGACGACACCCTTGTCGTCTCTGGCGTCAAGGGCGGCGAGCGTGTGGTCACCGCCGGTGTAAACAGCCTCAAGCCGGGGCAGAAAGTCAAAGTCGATAAGGACAGCCCACGATGAAAGGGACGTTCAACCTCTCCGATTGGGCGCTCAAGCATCAATCCTTTGTCTGGTACCTGATGTTCGTCGGCCTGCTGATGGGCGTGTTTTCGTACATGAACCTGGGGCGTGAGGAAGACCCTTCGTTCACCATCAAGACCATGGTGATTCAGACCCGCTGGCCCGGCGCTACGGTCGATGAAACCCTGAGTCAGGTCACGGACCGCATCGAGAAAAAACTCGAAGAACTGGATTCCCTCGATTACGTGAAGAGCTACACACGACCGGGCGAATCGACGGTGTACGTCTACCTGCGCGATACCACCAGCGCCGAGGCCATCCCGGACATCTGGTATCAGGTGCGCAAGAAGATCGACGACATTCGCGGCACCTTCCCCCAAGGGATTCAGGGGCCTGCGTTCAACGATGAATTCGGTGACGTGTTTGGCTCCATCTACGCGTTCACTGCCGATGGCCTGACGCTTCGGCAACTGCGTGACTACGTCGAGCAGGTCCGGGTGCAGATCCGCGATGTGCCGGGGCTGGGCAAGGTCCAGATGATCGGCCAGCAGGACGAAGTGATCTACCTGAATTTCTCCACCCGCAAACTGGCGGCACTGGGGCTGGATCAGCGTCAGGTCGTGCAGAGCCTGCAGTCGCAGAACGCGGTGACGCCTGCGGGTGTGATCGAGGCCGGGCCCGAGCGGATCTCCGTACGAACCTCCGGACAATTCCAGTCTGAAAAAGACCTCGAGGCCGTCAACCTGCGGCTCAACGATCGTTTCTACCGGCTGAGCGACATTGCCGAAATCAGTCGCGGCTATGTCGATCCGGCGAAACCGGAGTTCCGTTTCAACGGCAAAACCGCGATCGGTCTGGCCATTGCGATGAAGAAGGGCGGCAACGTCCAGGCGTTCGGTAAGGACCTGCACGCACGGATGGATCAGGCCACGGCAGACCTGCCCGTCGGCGTGGGCGTGCACAACGTCTCGGATCAGGCGCAAGTGGTCGAGAAGGCCGTTGGCGGCTTCACCAGCGCGCTGTTCGAGGCCGTGATCATCGTGCTGGTCGTCAGCTTCATCAGCCTGGGTGTGCGCGCCGGACTGGTGGTCGCCTGTTCGATTCCGCTGGTGCTGGCGATGGTCTTCGTGTTCATGGAATACAGCGGCATCACCATGCAGCGGATCTCGCTGGGCGCCCTGATCATCGCGCTGGGTCTTTTGGTAGATGACGCGATGATCACGGTGGAGATGATGGTGTCGCGCCTGGAGCTGGGCGACACCAAAGAGCAGGCCGCGACCTTTGCCTATACGTCGACGGCCTTTCCGATGCTGACCGGTACGCTGGTAACGGTGGCGGGTTTCGTGCCCATCGGCCTCAACGCCAGCTCGGCAGGTGAATACACCTTCACGCTGTTTGCGGTAATTGCCGTGGCGATGCTGGTGTCTTGGGTGGTTGCGGTGCTGTTCGCGCCGGTGATCGGCGTGCACATCCTCAGCGACAAGATCAAAAAGCACGAACAGAAGCCGCCTGGGCGCATCGCTCGCGCCTTCAACGGTTCGATGTTCTGGGCCATGCGGCATCGCTGGCTGGCGATCGGCATTACCATTGCGCTGTTTGCGGTGTCGCTGTTTTGCATGCGCTTCGTGCAGAACCAGTTCTTCCCGTCGTCGGACCGGCCGGAAATCCTGCTGGACCTCAACCTGCCGCAGAACGCCTCGATCAATGAGACGCGCAAAGCGGTGGACAAGCTGGAGGCGATGATCAAGGACGACCCGGACATCGTTCGCTGGAGCACGTACATCGGCCAGGGTGCGGTGCGTTTCTACCTGCCACTGGACCAACAACTGGAAAATCCTTACTACGCGCAACTGGTGATCGTCAGCAAAGGGCTGGAGGAGCGGGGTGCGCTGATCGACCGTTTGAGAAAGCGGCTGCGTGAAGATTTCGTCGGCATCAGCGCCTACCTTCAACCACTGGAAATGGGGCCTCCGGTGGGACGACCGATTCAATACCGCGTCAGTGGTGACAACATCGACAAGGTCCGTCAGCACGCCATCGAGCTGGCGACGCTGCTTGATCAGAATCAGCACATCGGCGAGATGATTTACGACTGGAACGAGCCCGGCAAAGTCCTGCGCATCGACATCAATCAGGACAAGGCCCGGCAGCTCGGGTTGTCGTCGGAAGACGTGGCGCGACTGATGAACAGCATCGTCACCGGGGCCAACGTGACCCAGGTGCGCGATGACATTTACCTCATCAACGTCGTCGGCCGGGCCGTGGATGCCGAGCGTGGCTCGCCGGAAACCCTGCAGAACCTGCAGATCGTGACGCAAAATGGCGCTTCGATTCCGCTGCTGGCGTTCGCCAATGTGCGGTATGAGCTGGAGCAGCCGCTGGTCTGGCGACGGGACCGCAAACCGACGATCACGCTCAAGGCGGCAGTGCAGGGCGAGATTCAGCCGACCGATCTGGTCAAACAGTTAAAGCCGGAAATCGACAAGTTCGCCGCCGGCCTGCCAGTCGGCTACAAGGTCGCCACTGGCGGTACGGTGGAAGAAAGCGGCAAGGCCCAGGGCCCGATCGCCAAGGTCGTGCCATTGATGATCTTCCTGATGGCGACGTTCCTGATGATCCAGCTGCACAGCGTGCAGAAGATGTTCCTCGTCGCCAGCGTCGCGCCGCTGGGCTTGATCGGCGTCGTGCTGGCGCTGGTGCCGACCGGAACGCCCATGGGCTTCGTGGCGATTCTCGGCATCCTCGCGCTGATCGGCATCATCATCCGCAACTCGGTGATCCTGGTGACGCAGATTCACGAATACGAAGTGGCGGGCTATTTGCCTTGGGACGCCGTGGCCGAAGCCACCGAACATCGTCGTCGGCCGATTCTGCTCACGGCGGCGGCGGCGAGTCTGGGCATGATCCCGATTGCCCGAGAAGTGTTCTGGGGCCCGATGGCGTACGCCATGATCGGCGGGATCATCATCGCCACGCTGCTGACATTGCTGTTTCTGCCTGCGCTGTACGTGGCCTGGTACAAGATCAAGGAGCCGACCCAGGAGCAGCGCGAGAAGGCTGAGGCCGAGAAGCAGAAGCACACGCAAGACGAGGGTGATTCAGACGCGCAGCCTGCGGCGGAGTGAACGGATGAGCGGGCCCTGTGTGGCCCGCTCTACCGTCGGCCGTTGGGGCTATTCTTCAGGCGCGTAGACCACTTTGAAGTCTGCAAACTCAGCGGGGCCAAAGCTCGGGTTCTGATACTTGGGGTTCAACGCCTTTTCAGCTTGGGTCGCTGCTCTAAAGGCGATCGATGCGATGTTCTTCTCGGCGATCGCCGGAAACATGATTTCCTGCGTGACCCACTCTGCGGTCGTGTAGACAAATGCACCACTGATTGTCGGGTCTAGCCCACCCTCCGTGTTTTGCCAGACGATACCGATCACGCACATGACTTCCGGGTTTGTGGCGTTGTCCGGCGCCTTGACCCTAAAGGTAACCCGCAGCGGCATAGGCTTGTACGCGAAGGTCTGGATGATGCCAAGCCCTTCCGGCAGCACGATGCTATTGCCATCGTTCTGACCGATGTAGCGCGGGGGAGACGGCGGTTTTTCTGGTTGAGACTGCCAGGGCGGCAGTTGCGCATGAATGAAATTTCCATTTCTGATGAGGGTGTCCATGAGTTTCGCTCGTTGTTTATGTTCATTCGTTGAATAGAACGCTGAGCATAAAATCAAGCCTCACGCCGAGATACTGTCACTTTTGACACTGCTTAGACTTCTTCGAAGTCAGCACAACGACTTCAGGTTATAAAGGGCGCTGCGCTTTTTCAGCTTTAATCACCCTTAGGCCTTTCGCCACACACTGGCCAACCACGGCTGCTGCTCCCGTGGCAGCCCTTCAGGCCGGTAGTAATGCTCCACTTCGACAAATCCGGCGTCGGTCAGCAGCGCGCTCCATGATTCGAGGTCGTGAAAGGAGCCATAGCGTTCCCCCTTCCAGCCTTCCTGATTATCGCCACGCGGATTGGAGCTGAATAACACGCCGCCGGGTTTCAAGGCGGCTCTCAACTCGCGCAGCACACGCGGGAGTTCCTGACGCGGGACATGAAACAGCGAGGCGTTGGCAAAGATGCCGTCGAAGCGTCCGGCAGGCAGGTCGAGTTCCAGAAAGTTCTGGTGCAACACCTCGCATCCGCTGTCCGCGCGGGCCATCTCGGCGAAACGTTCCGAGCCATCTAGCCCGGTTGCGATGTGTCCCATGGCCGTGAGCGTCTGCAAGTCCCGGCCTGGCCCGCACCCGAAATCCAGAATCTGAAACGGCGCAAGACCCTGAATATTACGCAGCAGCGCATCGATGTTCTGACTGACATCGTGATCCCGCGTCCCTTCGCGGAAGCCTTCGGCGACGGCGTTGTAGTTACCCAGCGTGGTGGTAGTGATCTGGGCGAGGTCCTGCGGGTCGAGTTTCATCATGCGGCCGTTTGAGCGAGGAAAGCCGCCAATATACCCCTGCTCAGGTTCTGGGCAATCGCCCAGGAGAAAAACCCCTAACCCGTTTCAGCACGGAGGCCATGGGGTTAACCGCGACCCTGCGTCTGCCCGGAGGCGGGTTGGCCGCGATCCCCCTTTTGCTCACAGGATGTAGGAGCGTGGCTTGTCCCGCGATCTGCCGGGAACCGGCAGCAAAACCGGAGAACGAGGTGTTCCTGATACAACGCGGCGTCTGGATTTACTGCCGCTTCGCGCCAGATCGCGGGCAAGCGACGCTCCTACGGCCTGCGGCCAGAATCAAGAGCCCGAGGTCTTGCCGCAATCCTGCTTGTGCCCGGAGGGCGTAGGAGCGCGCTTGCCCGCGATCTGGCGCGAAGCGGCAGCAGAATCGGTCGACGCGGTTTGCCTGAACGATCAAGGGAGGCTGGGTTTACTGCCGCTGCGCGCCAGATCGCGGGCAAGGTGGAGCGCCACCCCGGTCGCTCCTACGGCCTGCGGCCAGAATCAAAACAGACGGTATACCGTCAGATAAAAATCCGGCGTCTACAGCGGCCCTGCTTCTGTCCGAAGGCCGTGGGGTTGGCCGCGATCCCGCTTCTGCCCACAGGGCGTAGGAGCGTGGCTTGTCCCGCGATCTGGCGCGAAGCGGCAGCAGATTGGGTCAACGCGGTTTGCCTGAACGATCAAGGGGGCTGGGTTTACTGCCGCTGCGCGCCAGATCGGGGGGCAATGAGTAATGTTCAGCGCTTAGCAAGAACCAGATCGACGACTTCATTGATGGTTTCGATCTGCTCCCAGTCTGCGAGACGTGGGTCCAGCTTATAGCGCCACTTCACCTGCATCATGAAGCAGGTGATGTCGTCATCTATGATGTCGAAATCTTTGATGAAGTTGGTTTGAGCCGATACCGCTTCGCGTGGAATGAAGCCGATGATCGAGACGAAGAGTTCGATGATCCGTTGGGTCAGCTCGTCTCGATTTGCTTCAGCGTCCATTTTTAGCCTCATACGCGCACAGTCCTATGCTCACCAGATCAAATACCGCTAATCCGGCCGCTACGAAAGGAATTCCTCTTCCAATTACACCGAAGACTCTTACCGTACCGAAGGTGGCTTTGGCCATTCTGGCGACTGTGGGTTGCCTTATGAGAGTACGCGGAAAAAAGCGCATGCCGACCAGGCTGGCGATGTTGGTCGTCTTGCTAGAACCGGTGTGGACCCAAGCCCCGACCGCTGTTTTGCTGATCGGGATGCCCGCAGTGGAGACTATTGCCGTAGCCACCGTAAGCCCATAGTGTTCTTTCGTGCAATTCCAGAGCGTTTCGAATGTAGTGTCCGGAAGCGTAGTGTCCGCAATGCGCATACCGCTAATAACTTCCAGCCCGGGGCCCCCGTTTACCCAGGATTGTGGAGGCAATATCAACGTAACCGGACAGGAGGTCATGATCGAGCTCTGGAGGTTGAACCTCACCAAGCTAGGTGAGCCTAGATCGACTCCGTTGGATTTCAGCTGGTGAAACTCACTGAAAACAGCCTCCGATAGATCCTTCTCTTCCATCTGTCAGTCACTAAACCAGTAAAAGTGGCCCGAGACTAGCGGGTTTGATGTCACTGTTTTTTGCTTCGAAGCAAAATGGAGCGGTCCTACCTTGGGAGCTGATTATTCCTACGCAATCACCGCTTGTTCAACCGCACCGCCAGCCTGTCCCCGCCCAGCTGAATCACAGCCACCAGCACCACCAGCACCACCAGCAGCACGATCACCGTGAGCATCACTTGCGTGTCGAAACGTTGATAGCCATAGCGGTAGGCGATGTCACCCAGGCCGCCTGCGCCGATGGCGCCTGCCATGGCCAAGGAGTTGATCATGGTCACCAGGGTGATGGTGAAGCCGCCGACAATCCCGGGCAGCGCTTCGGGCAACAGCACGTGCCAGACGATGTGCCAGCGGCGGCAGCCCATGGCTTGGGCGGCTTCGATCAGGCCGTGGTCCACTTCCCGCAAGCTGACTTCAGCGATGCGCGCGAGGGCGGCGAGTTCCTGGGCGGCAGCAAGCGCTTGGGCATCGTTACGCAGAACGGTGGCGGGCAGCAACGGGGGAGCAATGTCCAGGGTGTGCTGGACAGGCAGAGCGCTCAGTTCAGTCATGGTGGTGACCTGCACGAGCGAGAGCACGGGGATAGGGGTGCTTGACCATTCGAACCTCGAATCAAAACCGCAATGGCGGCAGATAACTAGCGATGGTCCGGTGGTCCGGTGCATATACCCTAAGCGTGTATAAAAATTAAATAAACTAGCATTTAGGAATAAGCATAGAAGGTTGGAGGCGGATTCGATGGCCGTTCACGCGGTTTGCGCATACGCCAGGCATGAGCTGAAAACCAGCATGAGGATCACGTATTTGACGACAGGTTTGCAGCGCATGGCGAACGCCTCCTGAAGGGTTTCTCCGAGGCTAGCAGCCCTGTTTTCCCTCGACCTGAGCGTATCTGTAGGATCGGTTGCTCGATGCTGTGGGAGTTTTCCGTTTCGCTTCACATCTGTGAAATGGGCCACGTTTCCAGCGAGCGGCGAATCGCGGTCCCTGCACCGGTCCCGCGATCCACCGGTTGATGCGGTGTTTCAATCGTCAGGAATGTCCGAATCTCTTGTACGTGCTTTGATTGAACGCGCAGGTGCCCATCGCGAATTGTTACCCACCCGATCGATGACGCAGTAGGTGATCTCTTGGTGTGGGTCGTCTTCTGCTTCGCTGATCAAGGTAGCGGGTACGTGAACAGTGAGTTCCTGGCCCACCTCGCTCTCGGTGAGCGCAGGCAAATCCATCCGCAGGTCTCCCCAGCGCAGGGTGATCTCGTCATGAACCTCCATGGCCATATAGGGCTCAAGTATAATATCTACACCGTTTTTGAACTGTTCCGGCGCCAGGCCCTGACACAGGGTGGCGTCTGCAAACCTCACCGGTGCCAGGCCCTGATTTTCCTCGCCGTCCGGGCTGACCAAATGACCGCCAGGAGTCTCCAGTTTGACCCAGAGTTTGTGGCACGGCGATTTCACGGGCTCGCCGCCTATTTTGGTGACTGTGTAATAGGTCTTTACCTTCCCGCTTCTTAGAAAACTCTCCGGCACATGTAGGACGGATGTATGACCGATGTCGGAAGCCGATAGAAGTGTTGACGCAACGTAACAGTCTCCCCAGAACAGCTCGATAAGGTCACCGCACTCCATTTCGGGATAGGGATTGATGTGTACCAACAGGTTGGTCGCTGCCAGCGCACCGATGCCTTGTTTGATGGACTGCGGCAGGCAGGGGGCCAGGAGCGTGACAGGCGTGTAGCTGACGGGGGTCTGGATCATCTTTTAATACTCATTGAATGTGAAGCCTGAATAAGGCGTGCCGCGATGTTTGTCATCGCAATAGCTACTTGAAATCGATGCGATTAGTACACGCTCGATGCACGGTGTTGGCAAACATTACAAACGGATCCAAATTCGGGCTTGTTATTTGTTCAAGAGCGCTATGTAAGTTGCTATCGAGGTAATTGTGTTGCCGCGTTTATGTCAACGGCAAAAAAGGCGTAACGGCGTGTGAACCGGAGAAAAGGACATTTCTTACGGAAGTATCCTGCTTGTCAGTGGCAAGTGGCGGGGCACCGTCCTATTCGGAACGGGCGGTTCTGCCGGGATGTAGGACTCATGGGTGCAACGGCATACGCCAGCGTTATTTGTAAAGATTTGGTGGGGTGTTACAGGGACTTTGAAGAGGGGGTTACGCGGCGTGCAATACATTCAAGTAATGGATAAGAATGGGCGCGATTAGAGGGGCGTATTAGAGGGAGTTTGGGTAGGTCCATACTTTTCTAAATGTTGTGGGCAAAGAAAACGGCGCTTACTAGCGCCGTCTTTTTATACGTGTGATGTAGGACTAATTCCTGCTGCGTTCCAGAAACTGCCGAGTTCGCTCTTCTTTCGGGTTGGCAAACAACGCTTTGGCCTCGCCTTGTTCGACGATGACGCCTTTGTCGATGAAGACCACGCGGTTGGCGACGTCACGCGCGAAGCTCATCTCGTGCGTGACGATGACCATCGTGCGGTTTTCTTCTGCCAATGCCCGGATGGCATTGAGCACTTCGCCCACCAGCTCAGGGTCCAGCGCCGAGGTGGGTTCGTCGAACAGGATCACCTCTGGCTCCATGGCAAGCGCCCTGGCGATGGCCACGCGTTGCTGCTGCCCACCGGACAAACGACGCGGATACGCATCTTCCTTGCCCGCCAGACCGACCTTGGCCAACAGGGTGCGCCCCAGCTCGACGGCCTGCTCGCGGGGCATCTTCTTGACCACGATCGGTCCTTCGATGACGTTTTCCAGCGCGGTGCGATGCGGGAACAGATTGAAGTTCTGGAACACGAAGCCCACGTGCTGGCGCAGTTGTCGGATCAGCCCTTGTTGCTGGCTGATCGGTTTGCTGCTGTCGACCTTGATATCGCCAACGACGATGGTCCCGCTGGTGGGTTCTTCCAGAAAATTCAGACAGCGCAGAAAGGTCGTCTTGCCCGACCCGCTGGGGCCGATAATGGCGACCACTTCGCCGGGCTCGACGTTCAAATCGATGCCCTTGAGGACTTGGTTGCCCTTGAATTCCTTGGTCAGTTTTTCAACGGTGATCATGCCTCAAGACTCCACGTCGTGGCGGTTGGCCCGTGCTTCCAGACGGTTCTGAACGTGCGCGAGTACCGTGCACAACACCCAGTAGATCACCGCGACGGTGAAATACATGGTGAAGACCTCAAGTGTTCTCGAGGAAATCAGCTGCGCTTGGCGAAACACCTCCGGTACCTGGATGGTGGCGGCCATGGCGGTGTCCTTGACCAGCGAAATGAAGCTGTTGCCCAACGGTGGCAAGGCGGTGCGCGCGGCTTGCGGCAGGATCGCGCGGCGCATGGCCTGCGCGCGGGTCATGCCGATGCTCGCGGCAGCTTCCCACTGCCCTCTGTCCACGGCCCCAATCGCTGCGCGCAGGATCTCGCAGGCGTAGGCGGCCATGTTCAGCGACAAACCGATAAGGGCTGCACTGATGGCATCGAGTTCGATGCCGAGGTCAGGCAGGCCGTAATAAATCATGAACAGCTGAACCAGCAGGGGCGTGCCGCGAAAGAACGACACATAAACCCTGGCGATGGCGCTGATGATCCAGACCTTCGATAAACGCATCAATGCCAGGCCGAAGCCCAGCACCAATCCGAAAAACATCGATCCCAGACTCAGACCCACCGTGTAATACGCACCCTTGAGCAAAAAGGGCGCGGAGTCCAGCGCGAGCTGTAGGCTCTCTGGAATCATTTGGTCACGTCAGCCTTGAAGTACTTTTGCGACAGCTTGGCGAGCGTGCCGTCGGCGCGCAGTTTGTCGATGGCCTTGTTGAGCGCGTCCAGCAGTTCTGGTTCGCCCTTGCGCACTGCGATGCCGGCTTCCTGACGGGAGAATGGTTCGCCGGAAACGGCCAGCTGGTCCTTGGTCTTGGCGACCAGTTCCAGCGCAGCCAGACGGTCGACCAGAATGGCGTCGATGCGGCCTGCGCGCAGGTCCTGGTATTTGGTCGGATCATCGTCATAGGTTTTGACGATGGCGTCCGGGACGTTGGCCTTGAGCCATTCTTCGTAGTTGGTGCCCAGGCCTACGCCGACTTTTTTGCCTTTCAGATCGGCAGCGGTCTTGATGACGCCTGCGTTCTTGGTTTGCACCAGTGCTTGAATGCCCGACACGGTGTACGGTTCGGAGAAGTCATACTTCTTCTTGCGCTCGTCGGAGATGGTCACCTGGTTGACCACGACGTCCAGACGCCCGGAATCCAGAGCGGCCAGAATGCCTGCCCATGGGGTAGCGGTCAGCTTGACCTTGACGCCCAGTTCTTTGGCCAGCGCCTCGGAGAACTCAACTTCGAAACCGGTCAGCTTGCCGTCTTCGCTCACGAAGCTGAACGGCGGGTAAGTGCCTTCCAGGCCGACGTTGAGGGTGCCGTTCTTTTTGATGGTTGCCAATTGCTCGCCAGCGACGGCCTGGGTCACCAGACCGGTGCCCAGCACCAGGCTGAATGCCGACAGCAGGAAGGTGCGGCGGATTGCAGACATGTTCATGTGAGTCCCCTGTTTTAATTGGAATGTCAGGCAAGCTTCAGACCTGACGAAGCTACTTTGGCACCGCGCTTTTATCCAGCTTTTTCAGTGCTCTGCCGGGTATTCATACGGTGGTTCGGCGCGATCATAGAAGCACTGGTTTAGGATTAAAAATAATTAAAAACGAATCGCTTATTTATTTTGTGCATATGCAGCGTCTGGTGTTCGTGCGGGACCGCCAGACTCGTCATTGCCCCGAAAAAACGCCCGGGTACGCAAACAACGCAGGCGCACCGCCGGTGTGCAGGAAGATGATCGGTCCATCTTCGAAGCGCTGCCGGCCGATACCGTCCAGCAGCCCGGCCATGGCCTTGCCGGTGTAGACCGGATCCAGCAGCAGACCTTCCTGGCTCGCCACCAGCTTGATCGCCGACAGCGTGCCTGCGTTGGGCTCGCCATAACGTGGGCCGTAATACTCGTCCCATAAATGAACGTTGAAGGCAGAGGGCAACGGCTCGCCCAGCAGTTCAGCCGTACGCTCGGCCAATCCCTGAACCTTCGGTGCCTGGGTTTCTTCCGGGCGAGACACGGTAACGCCAATCACAGGCAGTTGCGGCAGCGCTTCTGCCAGCGCCAGGCCCAGGCCGCTGTGCGTCCCGGCGCTGCCGGAGGCCAGCACCACGGCGGCAAACTCGACGCCGCTCTGTCGAATCTGCTCAGCGAGTTCGAACCCGGCACGGACATAGCCCAGCGCACCGATGGGGCTGGATCCGCCAATCGGCACCAGATACGGTTTCTTGCCGCTGTTGCGCAACCGGGCCGCGAGCGCCTGCAACTGCTCGTCTGCGTTGTCGAGGTTCTCGACCAATTCGACCTTGACGTCGAACAGGTCCAGCAGCAGCCGGTTTCCGTTGCCCAGGTAGTTGCTGTCCTCGGTGGCAATGGGGTTTTCCAGCAAGGCGACGCACCCCAGGCCGAGTTTTGCGGCCAGCGCGGCCGTCTGGCGAACATGGTTGGACTGAATCGCGCCCGCCGTGATCAGCGTGTCGGCGCCCTGCGCCAGTGCGTCCGCCGCCAGATATTCCAGCTTGCGCAGTTTGTTGCCGCCCATGGCCAGTGGCGTGATGTCGTCGCGTTTCACATAGATGTCGCGTCCGGCCCAGGTTGACAGGCGTTCGAGCTTCTCCAGGGGGGTAGGCGCGCCGAGCAGTTCGAGGCGGTTAAAACGGTCGAGCTGTTGTTTGATCATGGTGATATCGGTACGTCTTAAAGTGAGTCGCTGGACTATAGGCAGACGACACCTACAGGGCAACCTGACGATTTCCTACGGCCCTCAGGCAAAAGCCTCACTAAAATTGTTATTTTTTTGCTCCAAATGTTTGCCGTACAGTGGCTCAACCTTCGGCCATGTCCAGCCTGACGAGCCGTCGAAATGAGGAGAAACCTGCGTGAGCACTATTCCCGAATTGTCTCCCGAGGCGTGCGCCCAGGGCGTGACCGGCCACTGGCAGTTGCAGCGGATTGTGGGTGAGTTGCGCGCTGCACGCGATGACTGGCGCACCCGCAACGGCCGTGTCAGCGGCGAGAAGGGAGGCCGTGAGTTGCCCTCCCGCGAAGCCCTTCGCGACATTCTCGAAGCCTTGAGTGGCGCGCTGTTTCCGATGCGGCTCGGGCCGGTAGACCTGCGTGAAGAGAGCGAGGACTTCTATGTCGGCCACACGCTGGACGTAGCGCTGAACTCGCTGCTGGCTCAGGCGCGGCTTGAGTTGCGGTACGTCGCTCGTCAGCGTGGCGAGGACGCCAGTTGCGCCGATGTACACGCCGAGCGACTGATCCAGGATTTCGCGAGCGCACTGCCGCAGATCCGCCGCATCCTCGACACCGACGTGCTGGCGGCGTATCACGGCGACCCGGCCGCGCGCAGTGTTGATGAAGTGCTGCTGTGCTACCCGGGAATTCTTGCGGTGATCCATCACCGTCTTGCTCACCACTTGTACAACAACGGCCTGCCGCTGCTGGCGCGGATCAGTTCGGAGCTGGCGCATTCGGCGACCGGCATCGACATTCATCCCGGCGCGAAGATCGGGCCCAGCTTCTTCATCGATCACGGAACAGGTGTCGTCATTGGTGAAACCGCGATCATCGGCGAGCGGGTGCGTATCTATCAAGCCGTGACGCTTGGCGCGAAACGCTTCCCGGCCGACGAAGACGGCCAATTGCAGAAAGGCCATGCGCGTCACCCGATCGTCGAGGATGACGTGGTGATCTATGCGGGCGCGACCATCCTGGGACGCATCATCATCGGCAAGGGCTCGACCATTGGCGGTAACGTCTGGCTGACCCGCGGTGTTCCTCCTGGCAGCAACGTCAATCAGGCGAACTTGCAGCATGACGACGGGAGTCAGAAGTAGGGTCTCGACGCTGTATCGCATTCTGTAAAAACGTGGCGTGTCCGCGATCGACGGGGGAACCCGTCGTAAAACCAACTCACACCATGAGCCTGAAGCACTGCGTTTTCAGGTTCTACTGCCGATTTTCGGCAGATCTTCCGGATGCTGCACAGAGACAAACCACGCGCCTACAGTTGGGTGCTTTCAGCCCGCTTCCTGTTTGCTCATGCGTTGCCTTTGGGCCCTTGCAATTGGTCCTTTGCCCCCTTTCCGTGCTTTAATTGAACGTTCAATCAAGTTAAACCGGTGGTTCGCTGCCCGCTCGCATCAGGAGGCCTGCCCTTGCCGTATCAGATTTGTATGGATGTTTCGCGCGCCCGAAAGGCGGTATTCGCATGAGTATTCCGAGCGCTCCCAATAGCGCACCCGTTCGCATGAACGCCCCTGTTTTCTACTTCGCCGCCAGCTTTCTGCTGATTTTTGGCGTCGTCGTCATCAGCTTTCCCGAAGCGGCTGGAGAGTGGCTGCTGGCCGCTCAGAACTGGGCTGCCAACACCGTTGGCTGGTACTACATGCTCGCCATGACGCTGTATTTGCTGTTTGTCGTGGTCACAGCCCTTTCGGGATACGGCAAGATCAAGCTCGGTGCGGATCATGATCAGCCCGAATTCAGCTACCTCTCGTGGGCCGGCATGCTGTTCGCCGCCGGGATCAGCATCACGCTGTTCTTCTTCTGCGTTTCCGAACCGCTGACTCACCTCATGCAACCGCCTGAAGGCGAGGGCGGTACGACTGAAGCTGCGCGCCAGGCCATGCAGTTGCTGTTTTTGCATTGGGGCCTGCACGGTTGGGGCGTGTTCGCGTTTGTCGGCATGGCCCTGGCGTACTTCGCGTATCGCCATAACCTGCCTCTCGCGCTGCGCTCGGCGCTGTATCCGCTGATTGGTAAACGCATCAATGGCCCGATCGGGTATGCCGTGGACGGCTTCGGCATCATCGCGACCATCTTCGGTCTGGGGGCCGACATGGGGTTCGGCGTACTGCACCTGAATTCCGGCCTGGATTACCTGTTTGGCGTGCCGCACACCCAGTGGATTCAAGTCGGCCTGATCACCTTGATGATGGGCGCGGCGATTCTGGTCGCGGTCGCCGGTGTCGACAAGGGCGTGCGCGTCATGTCCGACATCAACATGCTGCTGGCCTGCGCGCTGCTGCTTTTCGTGCTGTTCGCCGGGCCAACCCAGCACTTGCTCAATACGCTGGTGCAGAACATTGGCGATTACCTCGGCGCGCTCCCATCCAAGAGTTTCGACGTCTATGCGTATAACGGTCCAAGCGACTGGCTGGGTGGCTGGACCGTGTTCTATTGGGCGTGGTGGATTGCCTGGTCGCCCTTCGTTGGGCTGTTTATCGCGCGTATCTCGCGTGGGCGGACCATCCGCGAGTTCGTCTTTGGCGTGCTGCTGATTCCTCTGGGTTTCACGCTGGCCTGGATGTCGATCTTCGGCAACAGCGCCATTGATCAAGTGCTCAACCACGGCATGACCGCATTAGGGCAAGCGGCCATCGACGATCCGTCCATGGCGCTGTACCTGATGCTGCAGAATTATCCATGGAGCAAGACGGTCATCGCCGTCACCGTGTTCATCAGCTTTGTGTTCTTCGTGACATCGGCGGATTCGGGCACTGTCGTGTTGTCCACGCTTTCCGCGAAAGGCGGCAGCCCGGATGAAGACGGCCCGAAGTGGTTGCGTGTGTTCTGGGGCGTGATGACCGCGTTGATTACCAGCGGGCTGCTGTTCTCCGGCAGCATCGATGCGCTGAAGTCGGCCGTGGTGCTGACGTCGTTGCCGTTCTCGCTGATCCTGCTGCTGATGATGTGGGGCCTGCACAAAGCGTTTTACATGGAATCGCAGCGCCAGATCGCTCAGCTGTATTCGCTGGCCCCGGTATCGGGCGCTCGGCGCGGCGGTTGGCGTCAACGTCTGAGTCAGGCGGTGCATTTCCCGTCGCGCGATGAGGTCTACCGGTTTCTGGACCAAACCGTGCGTCCGGCCATTGAAGATGTCACTGCTGTGTTTGTGGAAAAGGGCCTGAACGTTGTGACCCAGCCTGATCCGGCCAATCACACGGTGGGTCTTGAAATCGGGCATGGCGAAGAGCGGCCGTTCATTTACCAGGTGACCATGCGTGGCTATTTCACGCCTTCCTTCGCCCGGGCCGGGATGGGCTCCAAGCAATTGAACAACCGCCGGTATTACCGCGCCGAGGTTCATCTGAGCGAAGGGAGTCAGGATTACGACCTGGTTGGTTACACCAAGGAGCAGGTCATCAACGACATCCTCGACCAGTACGAGCGTCACATGCAGTTCTTGCATTTGGTGCGTTAGCGAGCAGTAGCGCTCCCACAGGTTTCAGCATCCACCGCAACCTGTAGGCGCGCGCCTGGTCTGGGCCTACAGTGCGGTGCCGCCCTGCAGCTGTCCGTGCAGCAACCGCAGCGCCGGCGTATCCAGTGCCTGCGCCGCATAGCACAGCCCGACCCGGCGAGTGAGGTTGGGCGCTTTCGCGACGCGGGTCATCACCCCTGAGTGATGGCGGGCCATGGATTCAGGCAGCATCGCCAAGCCCGCGCCCGCTGCCACCAGCCGCAGCGCCAGTGTGAACGTGCCCGCTGTCGCGGCGACAGACGCGGAGCTGCGGTTGTACAGCTCCATCAGTCGCTGGTGGGAGGGATGAGAGGGGCAGGTGATCCACTGAACGTTGGCAAGGTCGGCCTCATCCAGCGTGGCCTGTTCTGCCAGAGGGTGACGGGCAGGCATCGCCAGCACAAACGGTTCCTCCCAAAGCGGCAAAAACAGTTCGTCCTCGCAGCAGTCTTCTTCCACCGATAGCCGGGCATCGCCGCTGCAGCCCTCCTGCAACGTGAGCAACAGATTCGGGATTACTTGATAGGCCAGGGCCAGAAACGCTTCGAGGTGGCTGGAGGCGATATCCCCTTCAACGCCGATGTCGAGGGCCAACCGGTCATTGCGTTGCCGAAACTGATTGCTCAACGCATGGGCTTCGGCCAGCAATCGCCGAGCCTGTGGATAAAGTGTGCGTGCGTCATCCGTCACGTCCACCCCGCGCGGCAAGCGCTGGAACAGCGTCGTGCCCAGTGCCTCTTCGAGCTGGCGAATGGTGACCGAAAGCGTTGGCTGACTGGTGAACAGACGCTGAGCCGCCGAGGTGATATTGCGCTCTTCAAAGACCGCAACGAATGCACTGAGTTGACGAATATCCATATCAGAAACCGATACCAGCGAGAGGAAATAAGCATTTTTCGGCAGTTGCCGACGCTGAATATACTCGCTTTACCGCTTTGCCATCGGTTGTGCTTATTCCTGTACATCAGGGTTGGAAAACTCGCCCGTAGCCCTTGAACCGATTCAGCTGTAGAACATCCCAAACAGAGACCCGAGCCGTAACGGGCCACTCATCATTCAGACAAGAAAGAGAGGATTGAATGACGTACATCGCTGCTCAAAACCGCTATGAACGCGTCCCGTATCGTCGAGTAGGCCGCAGCGGCCTGGTGCTGCCGGCCTTGTCGATGGGCCTGTGGCACAACTTTGGCGACAGCACCCCCATGGACACGCAGCGCGCCATGCTGCGGACCGCATTCGATCTGGGCATCAACCACTTCGACCTTGCCAACAACTACGGCCCGCCGTACGGCAGCGCCGAGATCAATTTCGGGCGCCTCCTGCGCGAAGACTTCAAGCAGTACCGTGACGAGCTGATCATCTCCACCAAAGCCGGCTGGGACATGTGGCCGGGCCCTTACGGTCAGGGCGGTGGTTCACGCAAGTACGTGCTGGCGAGCCTCGACCAAAGCCTGCAACGCATGGGCCTGGATTACGTGGACATCTTTTATTCACACCGCTTCGACCCGGACACCCCGCTGGAAGAAACCGCTGGCGCGTTGGCGACCGCGGTACAGCAGGGCAAGGCGCTGTACATCGGTATTTCTTCATACTCGGGCGCAAAAACCCGCGAGATCGCCGGTCTGCTGAAAGAGTGGAAAGTCCCGCTGCTGATTCACCAGCCCGCTTACAACCTGCTCAATCGTTGGGTTGAAAAGGACCTGCTGGACACAACCGACGAACTGGGCGCCGGCGTTATTGCCTTCACGGCACTGGCGCAGGGTCTGCTGTCGGATAAATACCTGAACGGCATTCCGAAGGATGCGCGGGTCAACCGTCCGGGCGGCGGTTCGCTGCAGGCGTCGCACCTGTCCGAGCAGAACATCGAGCACGTCCGCGCGCTGAACGAGATCGCCAAACGCCGCGGTCAGAGCCTGGCGCAGATGGCCCTGGCTTGGACGCTGCGTGATCCGCGCGTGACCTCGGCGCTGATCGGTGCAAGCCGCCCCGAGCAGATCATCGAAAACGTCGGTGCGCTGGACAACCTTGAGTTCAGCCAGGAAGAGCTGGCGGAGATTGATCGGTTCGCCGTGGAAGGCGGGATCAATCTGTGGGAGAAGCCGTCGTCGGCGGAGTAAAGGGCTCCCTTCGCTGGGGGCGGGGATAGTTCACCGCCCCCAGCGGCGCGCGCCAGCTCACCGTCAGGTAAAGCTTGCCTCGATCCGGCACCAGCTGTGCCGGAGCGTTGGCCGGGCGCCAGGCGATGACGAAGAAGGGCAGTTGAACCGCCGGATCGCTGTTCATGATCGCAGACTGCCTTCTCTGACCAGCGGATCTGTCGAGTTTTCGCGAGTGATTGGCCAGTAGGGGTGTGCATACGGGGCAGGCGCTCGAAGCTGAGGGTCATCCGGTGCCTGTTGATGGTACTCGGGATGATGGTGCTGATAGTCAATGGCCGCCTGAACCAGGCAGGCGTCGCTGAAGCGTGGTCCCCAGAATGCGGCGTTTACAGGCAGCTGTCTGGTGATGCCAGTCGTCCCATGGCCGATGGGAAACGTCACCATGGGCCATCCCAGTGCATTGGGCAGATCGTAATAGAGCCGTTGATTTTGCAATCCGGAGGGCTCGCCCAGTCCCATTCGAAACCCCACATGCGCGCCCAATGGCATGACCAACATGAAATCAACACCCGCTTCATCCAGAGCGTCTTGCCATAAAGCCATCTGCGCGCGACGTCGCTGCTCCGCTTCTATTCGCACTGAGCACGGCATCTGTTCTATGACAGGGTGGGTGAATGCCGTGCCGTAGTAGCGCAGAAGTGTTTGCCTGTCGTCGTCAGGTCGGCCCGCAGCAAAGTCTTCGACGGCTTGCCAGTAATTTGCTTCGTATTGCTGGCAGTAAGTAGTCGCCATTGCTGGGGTTACAGAGGTGTAGGGGTTTTCAAGCGTCCATAGGACGGGGCCTGCGTAATAGAGGCGGTTCACCTCCTCAGCCATGTTCACTCCCTCAAACTCGATCACTCTTGCACCGAGCTGCTGCAACTGCTGCTTGAAGCGCTCAAACGCCAGTCCATAGTCCGGGTCGTAAGTGTTTACCGGAGGAGCGGCTGAGGCTGACATCCAGTCAGTCTGTGGAACGCCGATCGTCAGTCCCGTCAGTGGGGTATCCCCCGGACGTGGTGTGGTGGGCATCTGTGGAAACGGCAGCGGCGTATACAGCGTCTGTGGATCCCCAATGGGGTCAGGGCCTTGTATCGCGGCAAGAAGATGAGCGGCGTCCTGTACTGAACGTGCCATTGGACCGACCACGTCCCAACCTATGCGCAAGGGCATTACGCCGCCGGTCGATACGTAGCCCAGCGAAGGCTTGATGGCGCTGGCACCGTTGGCGGCGGCCGGAATGATCATCGAGCCGCCAGTCTCCTCGCCAAGCGTTGCGACACACAGCCGAGCGATCGCGGCAATAGCGGATCCGGAGCTGGATCCACCGGGCACTTTGTCCACGTCCCAAGCGTTACACCCGAAATCACCGACGGTGCTGCCTGAAAAGCGTGAGCAAATCGTATGACCCAGCACGACAGCCCCCGCATCGCGCAACCGAGCGACGGCGGTGGCATTACGAAGCGCGAAATTGGTGCTGAATTCCGGGGCGCCATTCTTGCTCTCAAGGCCGACGATGCCTATGGAATCCTTAACGCCAACGGGTATGCCGCAAAGCATCGGCGCGCTGCCACGCGGATCATCCGGATTGTTGATCCATGCATCAGCGTCTTGTGATTGAGCGAGCGCCTGCTCGCGATCTACACGCACAAAGGCGTTATAGCCGCCATTGTCGTTGTAGGTCTCGAACGGGCCATTGAGCTGATCAATGCGCTCAAGATAGGCGAGGGTGATTTGCCGGGATGTCAGTTCGCCAGTGCGCAGCAATGCTGCCATTTCGACGAGCGAGTAGTCGACCAGGCGCGCCTGACTTTTGATTTGCCGGCGTTGAAGTCGTTGGCCGATGCCCCATTGAAAGGCGTGTTGCCAGAATCCGTTCATGTGATTGAGCTCCCTGTCTTCCTGGACACTTCAGGGAGCTAATCACTCATCCAGCGGTTCGTAAACTGTCACAAATGACAGTTCACTCAGGCCTCATCACCCTCGTCATCATCCCCGCCGTCGATCTTCATGCCCAATTCCTTGATCTTGCGGGTCAAGGTGTTGCGGCCCCAGCCCAGCAGTACGGCAGCGTCGCGACGACGGCCAGCGGTGTGCTTGAGGGCGGTTTCGATCATGATGCGTTCGAAGGTCGGGACGGCGCTGTCCAGCAGGCTGGACTGACCGCGTGCCAATGCCTGGTCCGCCCATTGGCGCAAGGCTTGTTCCCAGTTGGTGACCGGTGCTGCGTCCTGCGGCAGGCTCAGCAGCTCGGGCGGCAAGTCGCTGATGTGCACTTCACGGCCCGAGGCCATTACCGTGATCCAGCGGCAGGTGTTTTCCAGCTGGCGCACGTTGCCCGGCCACGGAAGGTGCTTGAGGTATTCCTCGGTCTCGGCTTTCAGCAATTTTGGCTCGACCGCGAGCTCTTGCGCGGCGCGGCTGAGGAAGTGCCGGGCGAGCGTCGGGATGTCTTCGCGACGATCGGACATGCGCGGAATATGGATGCGAATCACGTTCAGACGGTGGAACAAGTCCTCACGGAATTTGCCGGCCTGAACCAACGTTTCCAGATTCTGGTGCGTGGCGGCAATGATCCGCACATCGACCTTGACCGGCGTGTGACCACCGACGCGATAGAACTCGCCATCGGCCAGCACGCGCAGCAAGCGGGTCTGGGTATCGGCTGGCATGTCACCGATTTCGTCGAGAAACAATGTGCCGCCATCGGCCTGTTCGAAACGACCGCGGCGCAGGTTGGCTGCACCGGTGAACGCGCCTTTTTCATGGCCGAACAGTTCGGATTCCATCAAATCCTTCGGGATCGCCGCCATGTTCAGCGCAATGAACGGCGAGGCCGAGCGCGGGCTGTGGCGGTGCAGCGCGTGAGCCACCAGCTCTTTACCGGTCCCCGACTCACCGTTGATCAACACCGTGATGTTGGAATGACTCAAGCGGCCGATGGCGCGAAACACTTCCTGCATCGCCGGCGCTTCGCCGATGATTTCCGGGGTGCGGGTCAGGGTGGGCGCAACGTCCATGCCCTGTTGTTCCTGCGCGTGCTGATTGGCACGCTTGACCAGAGAAACCGCCTCGTCGACGTCGAACGGCTTGGGCAGGTATTCAAAGGCGCCGCCTTGATACGAGGCCACGGCACTGTCCAGGTCCGAGTGCGCAGTCATGATGATGACCGGCAGGCGCGGGTGCTGTTCGCGAATGCGTGCCAACAGGTCCAGGCCACTGGCGCCCGGCATGCGAATGTCGGAAATGATCACGTCCGGTTGCTGACGGGCCAGTCGGCTCATCACGCCATCGGCACTGTCAAAGCTCTGTGTGGTCATGCCTTCTTGCTGCAAGGCCTTTTCCAGTACCCAGCGGATGGAACGGTCGTCGTCGACGATCCAGACAGTTTCACTACGGCTCATGTCGAAGCTGCTCCTTGTTCCAGCGGCAAGAAGATCGAGAAAGTTGTGTGGCCAGGATGGCTGTCACACTCGATCAGCCCCTGGTGCTGACTGATGATGTTCTGGGTGATGGCAAGGCCCAGCCCGGTACCGTCCGGACGGCCACTGACCATTGGGTAGAAGATGGTTTCTTGAAGTTCCGCCGGGATGCCCGGACCGTTGTCGATGATTTCGATCTTGCTCACCAGACGATGGCGCACATGACCAATCGTGAACTGGCGCATGGCGCGCGTGCGCAGGCTGATCCGGCCAAGACGCAGCTCGTTTTGCCCGCTGATGGCCTGCATGGCGTTGCGCACGATGTTGAGCACGGCCTGAACCATTTGATCCCGATCGATCAAGACGTCCGGGATGCTCGGATCGTAATCGCGCACCAGTGTGATGCAGCCCTGACTCTCGGCTTCAACCAGGCTGCAGACGCGCTCGAGCACTTCATGAACGTTAGTCATGGCCAACGAGGGCAGCTTGTTCGAGCCCAGCATCCTGTCCACCAGGTTACGCAGGCGATCAGCTTCCTCGATGATGACGTTGGTGTAGTCCTTCAGACTTTCTTCCGGCAGTTCGCGCGCCAGCAGCTGTGCGGCGCCGCGAATCCCGCCAAGCGGATTCTTTATTTCGTGGGCCAGACCACGCACCAGCATTTTGGTGGTTTCCTGCTTCGACAGCTGGGCCTCTTCCTTGGTGATGCGCAGCAGGCGATCGCGCGGATGGACTTCCAGCAGCAACATGGTCTCGCCTTGCGACAGTATCGGCGTCACGGCGTAATCGACCGTCAGTGTCTGGCCGGTCAGTGCAGTCAGCATGGCTTCACGCTTGGTGAACGGATGCGCCTGTTCCACCGCTTGGCGAAGCGAACTGAGGGCTTCGGCGGACTCGGTGAACAGCTCACTGATGAATTGCCCGTGGCTGCGCTGACCACTGATCGCCAGCAGCATTTCAGCTGCGGGATTCATGTACTCCAGGCGCAAGTCCGAATTGAGCAGAATCGTGGCAGTGGTCAGGTTGTCGAGTAACAGTCGGTGCAACGTATCGCTGATAGTCATGAATCTCGTTGACCTCTTTTGGCACATGACACGTGGGAGGGCCCAAACGTGCAGGCTCTGGTTGGTCTTCGCCAGCGTTGGAAAGCCTTTCGTCACGCGGCTTGCCGACGCTTATTCGTTAGAAAATGCAAAAACCAAACCAAGGCTCCGAAAAGAAGCGCTGATCGAGTCATTTCGGGCGTTTTTTGGACAGTCAGCCCGAAGAGTGAGCAGCGGCAGATGATTCGTGAACCAAAATGGGCTTTTAAACGGCACGCTCGTTCAGGTTGTGCACCATTGTGGAGCTTAGCTTGTCACGCTCCTGTCATCAGAGAAAAGGCAGGAAGCTGCTCTTTTCTTCTGGCGGCTTGTCCTTGATCGGACACTCAGGGCGCACGCCGTAATCGTCGGTCTTGCAGGGCTGGGCAAGACGCTTTTGCGCCAGCGAGATCCGCATCATGTGGAACGGCTGGTTGGGGGTTCGTTCCGCCACCCTTCCGAACTCGTCAACGATCTCGACCGACAGTTGATGCGTACCGCGATCAATGTTGGTCAGTGGAAACACCGGGCTGCGAGTGGCTTCGCCGTACACCTTGCTGTCCAGCAACAGGCGGTATGTGTGGCCGGGTTGTAGCTCGGGGTCGTTGGTGACCGTCACGATCAGGTTGCCCTGTATATCGCGGATCGTGCTGTCCGGCTCCGGCGCCAGAATGCGCAGCAACTGGTATCGGAATAGCGGGCCAGGCCTGGTCTTGGCGCTGGATGCCTGGCTGGGTTTCTTTGGGGCGGCCTTGATCTGATTGCTTGGGGCGATGTCGACCTTTTTGGCATTGCGTCGTGGTTGATCGGTGAATACCCGGTTACCCTCGGCATCGATGTAGGTGTACACCTCGGCCGCGGCCGAGTGACCAATGAGCATCAACAGCGCAACGAGCGCGCCTTGCAGCCAGGTGGTTTTAAGGTTTACCGACATGGACTCGCTGCACTGTGAGGGTGATGGTCTGGCTTTGCTGGATCAACTGGGCGCCCTGCAGGACCTGTACGGCAAGACTGTGTTCGCCACGGTCGAGCTCCATCACTTGCAGGCGCGGGATATTGGTGGGCTGGCCGTAAGGCTTGCCATCGATCACGAGTTGCAGCAAATGGCCCGATTGCAGGCGCGGCTGTACTGCCACGCCGACCGTAAAGCTGCCGTTGTTGGCGCGTAACGCTTCGCCATCCGGCAGGTCGGTCAGCTCCAGCACGGCGTAGGCCGCTGTGTTTTGCTGTGTCTGGCTCTGGTTTTGTGGCGGGCTCGTGGTAGCGGGCGCCGGTGCAACGGTTGGTACGCTGTTGAGCGGTGGCAATTCGACCGTTTCGGCCCGGGTGCCGTTGGGCGGCTGGTTGCTGTAGGCCGTATTGCCGTTGGCGTCGGTATATTTGTAGATCTGCGCGGCAGCGGGCAGTGCAAGCACCAGCAGCAGAAAGGCGAGACATTGACGCATGAACACTCCAGTGCTGCGATCAGGACAACCAACAATGGTGTCGCGCTAAATGCATGGCGCGGTACGAGGCAGCATAGAGGAATACTGACCGACGGTGTCATTTGAGACGCGCACCGGCGCGCCCTTTTACGGGGCTGCCGTTGTACGGCAGAGGTCGCCTGCCGCTCGTTGCAGCGCGGTCACGATGACGGGATCACCTGCCTGTCGCTGGATCTGTGACTGCACCCAGCCGGGGCATCTCGCATCGTTGCGATAAGGCTGGAACGCCGAGTAGCTCCGCATCAGCACCGGCAGCAGCGTATCCAGACGACCCCGGATGCCGTCGGTCAGGCTGGCCTCGGGCTTCTCTGGAGAGTGCCCGGTTTCATGCCACTGTTCGATGCGCGCGTATTGCACCATCTTGTTGGCTTCCATTTGGGCCGTCATGAATTCCCGGACATCGGCGCCCGTCAGCTTGAATTCGCCCGCCCGTGATTCGGCGTTCCGGATCACCTGACGCTCACGCTCACTGTCCTGCACCGGTTTGCCGCTGTGCCATTTGCTGCGCGCCACGTCATTGGCAATGTCCAGCCTCAGCTCCATGGCCTCAATGAGCGGCTGAAGCTGCGCGGGAGGCTGTTGAGCGGGAGCCGCGTAAAGGCCGGTGGACACCAGGGCGCAGGTTAAGGCAACGCGTTGAAGCTGTTTAAGCATTGTCTTGCACTCGTGTATGACCGAACGATCACTCTTTAACAGGTTGGCTGGATGAGAGCGGCATTCCCGCGGTGCCCGCATAAAAGACAACGAGTTCCACTGCAGTATTCCCCGTGACGCCTCGGTGCTGCCTGTTGACCATTTCAGGCAGTACATCACCTGGCTTGAGCAGAATCGACTGACCACTCTCGCGGGTTTCCACTTTGAGATGGCCGGACACGACATAGGCCGCATTGGGCATCGGGTGTTCGTGCCAGTTGAGGGCCGTGTTGGCGGGGATTTTGATGTTCAAAACGGTCAGCTCAGGTATGCCGGCAGGATAGGCGTCATAAGACATTCCGTCCCAGGAACTCGAGCTTTTCAGCAGAACGGTCGACTGGACGCCCGAAGCGACGGAAATATCGGATGTTTGAGCGGTGACGCATCCGCCGAGGGTGATCATCGCCAGGAGCAGGCAAGCAGGGCCAGGTTTGAACATGAACTAAATCCTTGTGCTGTAGAAGAGCAGAAACACAAGGTTGCCGGAAGCCGCGTTTTCATCTGCGGTACATATTTATAGCCAACGGATCGCGCAATAAAAAAGGCCTCCCGAAGGAGGCCTCTCGTTCACGCAGCAGGCGCTGGCGCGACTGGATCAGCAGCTGTAGTACAGCTCGTATTCCAGTGGGTGTACGAAGGTACGTACCTTGATTTCTTCTTCCGATTTCAGCGCGATGTAAGCGTCGATGAAGTCATCGCTGAACACGCCGCCTTTGGTCAGGAACGCACGGCCCTTGTCCAGTTCTTCCAGCGCTTCTTTCAGGCTGCCGCAAACTTGTGGGATCTCTGCAGCCTCTTCAGGTGGCAGGTCGTACAGGTTTTTGTCAGCTGCATCGCCAGGGTGGATCTTGTTCTGGATACCGTCCAGGCCAGCCATCAACAGAGCAGCGAACGCCAGGTATGGGTTAGCCGATGGGTCCGGGAAACGTGCTTCGATACGACGGCCGCGTGGGCTGGAGACGTAAGGAATACGGATCGAAGCGGAACGGTTGCGAGCCGAGTAGGCCAGCATGACCGGTGCCTCAAAACCTGGGACCAGACGCTTGTAGGAGTTGGTCGACGGGTTGGTGAAGCCGTTCAGCGCCTTACCGTGCTTGATGATACCGCCGATGAAGTACAGGGCGGTGTCGGACAGGCCGGCATAGCCTTCGCCCGCGAAGGTGTTCTTGCCATCTTTGGCGATGGACATGTGTACGTGCATACCCGAGCCGTTGTCGCCGTACAGAGGCTTAGGCATGAAGGTCGCGGTGCGGCCGTACGCATCGGCAACGTTGTGTACCACGTACTTCAGGGTCTGAACTTCGTCAGCCTTCTTGACCAGCGTGTTGAATTTCACGCCGATTTCGTTCTGGCCAGCGGTTGCCACTTCGTGGTGGTGAACTTCGACGACCTGGCCCATTTCTTCCAGGGCGTTGCACATTGCGGTGCGGATTTCGTGGTCGTGGTCGAACGGTGGAACCGGGAAGTAGCCGCCTTTGATACCAGGACGGTGGCCCTTGTTGCCGCCTTCGATGTCAGCGTCGGACATCCACGAACCTTGTTCGGAGAAGATCTTGAACATGGAACCGGAGATGTCGGATTTGAACTTCACTTCGTCGAAGATGAAGAATTCTGGCTCTGGACCGGCGAATACGGTGTCACCGATACCGGTGGACTTCAGGTATTCCTCGGCGCGGTGAGCGATAGCGCGTGGGTCGCGGTCGTAACCTTGCATGGTCGAAGGTTCGATGATGTCGCAAACCAGGATCAGGGTCGGCTCTTCGGTGAACGGGTCCAGAACGGCAGTTTCGTCGTCCGGCAGCAGGATCATGTCGGAGGCTTCGATGCCTTTCCAGCCAGAGATGGAGGAACCGTCGAACATTTTGCCGACTTCGAAGAAATCGTCTTCCAGCGCATCGCGAGCTGGCATGGTCACGTGGTGCTGAGTGCCTTTGGTGTCCGTGAAGCGCAGATCAATCCACTTAACGTCATGATCTTTGATGAGTTGAACCGACTTCGACATGTTGTCCTCCGGGGTGGATTAGGGCTGGGTAGTTGTGGGCCCTTTAATTTGGGTGATGCCGGGCGCGATAGTCGGCCAAGGCAACCTGCCTCACAAGGGAGCAATTTGCATGCCAGTGCCCTGTGTTGGGTTTTCCGCGTAAAACAACCGGTTTTAGGGCGTAAAACGTCGCAATTGTGAAAAGGAACGCACCTTATCGGTGCGTCAATATTGTATACAGTCCCTTTTTGGTGCGCTGATGACCGGCTATACGATAACTGGTTAAACCTTGAGCAATTTCCGCTATAATCCGCGCCCCCCTTTTTCGACCGGCACCTCGCGCGCTGTTTTCATGAAACTAATCGTCAAAGTTTTCCCGGAAATCACTATTAAAAGCCGGCCTGTGCGCAAGCGCTTCATCAAGCAGCTGGCTAAAAACATCCGCACCGTGCTCCGAGATCTGGATCCGGCGCTGGTGGTGGATGGCGTGTGGGACAACCTTGAGGTCGAAACGAAGGTTGAGGATGCGAAGGTCCTGCACGAAATGACCGAGCGCCTGAGCTGCATGCCCGGCATTGCCCATTTCCTGCAGGTCGATCAGTACCCACTGGGCGACATGGATGACATCTACGAGAAGTGCAAACTGCACTTCGGTGATGCCCTGTCGGGCAAGATTTTCTCAGTGCGCTGCAAGCGTGCCGGCCATCACGACTTCAGCTCGATGGACGTCGAGAAGTACGTGGGCAGTAAACTGCGTCGCGAATGCGGTGCGGCCGGCATCTCCCTGAAAGCGCCTGAAGTTGAAGTGCGCATCGAGATTCGCGACAAACGGTTGTTCGTGATTCACAGCCAGCACAACAGCATCGGCGGTTATCCGCTGGGCTCGCTGGAGCAGACGCTGGTGTTGATGTCGGGCGGTTTCGATTCCACCGTCGCGGCGTATCAGGTCATGCGTCGCGGCCTGATGAGCCATTTCTGCTTCTTCAATCTGGGCGGCAGGGCCCATGAACTGGGCGTGATGGAAGTCGCGCACTTCATCTGGAAGAAGTACGGCAGCTCGCAACGGGTCCTGTTCATCAGCGTACCGTTCGAGGAAGTTCTGGGAGAAATTCTCGGAAAAGTCGATAACAGTCATATGGGCGTAGTATTGAAGCGTATGATGTTGCGCGCTGCGACCAATATCGCCGACAGGCTGGAAATCGACGCGCTGGTGACCGGCGAAGCGATTTCACAGGTGTCCAGCCAGACACTGCCTAACCTGTCGGTCATCGATTGCGTGACGGAAAAGCTGGTTCTGCGCCCGCTGATCGCCAGTCACAAGCAGGACATCATCGACCTGGCCGACGAGATCGGCACCGGCGATTTTGCCCGGCACATGCCTGAATACTGCGGTGTGATCTCGGTCAATCCAAAGACCGCGGCCAAACGGAACCGCGTCGAGCATGAAGAAAAAGAATTCGACATGGCGGTACTCGAGCGTGCGCTCGAAAACGCCCGTCTGGTGCCCATCGATCGTGTGATCGAGGAATTGGGTCAGGACGTTCAGGTCGAAGAAGTCAGTCAGGCTCTGGCCGGACAAGTGGTCATCGACATCCGTCACCCGGATGAAGCCGAAGACCGTCCGCTGGAACTGTCGGGCGTTGAAGTACAAACGCTGCCGTTCTTTGCACTGAACAGCCGTTTCAAGGAACTGGATCACACGCGCCAGTACCTGTTGTATTGCGACAAAGGCGTCATGAGTCGCCTGCATGCTCATCATTTGCTCAGTGAGGGGCATGCCAATGTGCGCGTTTATCGACCGAGCTAAGTGCCCGGGGCTGTTTGCCTGTGGCTTGCGTCACCGGCCCCCCGACACCAGTCGTCAGCCGTAACGGCTTTAGCCGGCTCTACTGTTCATAGCTGCCTACACTAAGCAGCTGACCGAATCCTCTGATCGAGATACACAAGTGATCGAAAATCTACGCAACATCGCCATCATTGCTCACGTTGACCACGGTAAAACCACCCTCGTCGACAAGCTTTTGCGCCAGTCCGGCACCCTTGAGCGCAACGAGCTCAACGACGAACGCGTGATGGACTCCAACGACCAGGAAAAAGAGCGCGGTATTACCATTCTCGCGAAGAACACCGCGATCAACTGGAATGGCTACCACATCAACATCGTTGACACCCCGGGCCACGCCGACTTCGGTGGTGAAGTAGAGCGCGTGATGTCGATGGTTGACTCCGTTCTGCTGCTGGTCGACGCTCAAGACGGCCCTATGCCGCAAACCCGTTTCGTGACCAAGAAGGCGTTCGAAGCCGGCCTGCGTCCAATCGTGGTCATCAACAAGGTTGACCGTCCGGGCGCGCGTCCTGATTGGGTGCTGGACCAGATCTTCGATCTGTTCGACAACCTGGGCGCTACCGAAGAGCAACTGGACTTCCAGGTCGTCTACGCCTCTGCCATCAACGGCATCGCAGGTCTGGACCACAACGAAATGGCCGAAGACATGACCCCGCTGTACCAAGCGGTCGTCGATCACGTCCCTGCGCCGAAAGTTGACCGTGACGGTCCTTTCCAGATGCAGATTTCGGCACTGGACTACAACAGCTTCCTGGGCGTCATCGGTGTTGGCCGTATCGCTCGCGGTCGCGTCAAGCCGAACACCCCGGTTGTGGCGATCAGCGCTGACGGCAAGCGTCGCAACGGTCGTATCCTCAAGCTGATGGGTCACCACGGTCTGCACCGCATCGACGTCGAAGAAGCAGCTGCCGGCGACATCGTCTGCATCAGCGGCTTCGAAGAGCTGTTCATCTCCGACACCCTGTGCGACCCGACCGTCGTTGAAGCGATGAAGCCGCTGACCGTTGACGAGCCAACCGTTTCCATGACCTTCCAGGTAAACGACTCGCCATTCTGCGGTAAAGAAGGCAAGTTCGTGACGTCCCGTAACATCAAGGACCGTCTGGACAAAGAGCTGCTGTACAACGTTGCACTGCGCGTTGAAGAAGGCGACTCGGCTGACAAGTTCAAAGTATCCGGCCGTGGTGAGCTGCACCTCTCGGTACTGATCGAAACCATGCGTCGCGAAGGCTTCGAGCTGGCCCTGGGCCGTCCTGAAGTGATCATTCGTGAAGTCGACGGCGTCAAGCAAGAACCGTACGAAAACGTGACCATCGACATCCCTGAAGAATCGCAGGGCAAGGTCATGGAAGAGATGGGTCTGCGTAAAGGCGACCTGAGCAACATGGTCCCGGATGGCAAAGGCCGTGTGCGTCTGGAATACAACATCCCTGCTCGTGGTCTGATCGGTTTCCGTAACCAGTTCCTGACCCTGACCAACGGTGCTGGCATCCTGACCTCGATCTTCGATCGCTACGACACCGTGAAGTCGGGCCACATGTCCGGCCGTCAGAACGGCGTTCTGGTTTCGGTTGAAACCGGTAAGGCACTGACCTACTCCCTGGAAACCCTGCAGGCGCGTGGCAAGCTGTTCGTTGAACACGGTCAGGAAATCTACAACGGCCAGATCGTTGGTCAGAACAGCCGTGACAACGACCTGGGCGTCAACCCTACCAAGGGTAAGAAGCTCGACAACATGCGTGCTTCGGGTAAAGACGAAACCATCGCTCTGGTTCCACCTGTTCGCTTCACGCTGGAACAGGCTCTGGAATACATCCAGGAAGACGAGCTGTGCGAAGTCACGCCTAAGTCGATCCGTCTGCGCAAGAAGATCCTCGACGAAAGCGAGCGTACCCGCGCTGCCAAGAAAGCCAAGGCGTAACTAGCCCCGGCTGAACAAAAACGCCCCCGGTCGAAAGGCCGGGGGCGTTTTTGTTTGTATGGGAAATGGGAAGGCGTGGAGATTTCTGTGGGAGCGAATTCATTCGCGATGCGTTATGTCAGGCGATGCATCTCTAGCGCTCGGACGATTTTTCGCGAATGAATTCGCTCCCACGGTAAACCCTGCAACGCCGCCAATCCAGGCGTCAGACACAGATGCCCTTTGTGGTAGCGAATGTTGTCAGAACTTCAAAGGCACGCGCCCTGAGTTCGAGTTCAACGTGCCGCTGCTCTCGCGCACCACTTCTTTGGGCTTGTAAGCGCAATAGCCTGGGCGCGGACCGATCCTGGGGTGGTTGCGGCAGGTGTCCGGGCGTTTGTCGTAGATCGTGCACAAACGGCTCTTGCGATCCAGGTACAGGCAGTCGTTGTTGCTCATGCGCTGCAGGGTAAAAATCCCGGATTTCTGATTGAAGCGCTCGACGATCCCTTCCTTCTGCAGGCGTTTGGCGATGTTCTTCGGGTTGTCACCCTGTTCGAACTCGTCGACGATGCCAATGCGGATCAGGTCCTTGATCTTCGCTTCGACCGGCAACGTGCAGCAGCTGGACACGCAGCCTCCGCACATGTGGCTGGAGTATTTCTGCCAGGTCTCAAGGCGGTCGAGTTCGGCGGCGGCGATCAAGGTGGGTTTCATGACGGTTGGGTTCCGGGTGTATCGGGCGCGCGATCATACCGGGCCGCGCGCATTTCCCCTATCGCAAAATGATCGATGCGACTGTCGGCAAGCTGTGGGCGGCTGCCACCGCTTCGCAATAGAGTGCGAGTAGAGTGGGCGGACACGCCAGTCACGCCGAATCGAGGTAAACCCATGCAACCCGCTGAACAGGTGGTTAACGAGGTCTTCGGACTCTACGCGCAACGCGGCAGCGACGATTACATAGGGGAGCCGGTGTCGCAGATCGAGCACATGTCGCAGTCCGCCGAACTGGCGCTGGCCGAGGGTTATGACGACGAAGTGGTTCTGGCGGCGTTCTTCCACGACATCGGTCATCTCTGTGAAAGCGATACGGGTGCAGCAAGCATGGGCGGCTACGGCGTGGTCAGCCACGAACGAGTGGGCGCCGATTATCTGCGCAAATGCGGGTTTAGTGAGCGGGTCGCCAGGCTCGTGGAATATCACGTCCAGGCCAAGCGCTACCTGACGCTTCGCCAGCCCGGTTACTACGACCAGTTGAGCGAAGCGAGCCGGCGCACGCTGGAATATCAGGGCGGCGTAATGAGCGAATCAGAAGCGGAGGCCTTCGAGCGCGACCCGCTGTGCAGCGTCAGCCTGCGGATGCGTCAGTGGGATGAAATGGCGAAAGAGATGAACGTGCCGGTGATTGATCTGCAGACTCTCAAGGACAAGGCGCTCAGGCTGCTCGCCGCATAACCCTGTAGGAGCAATCCGAGTTTACGACGGTCGCGAAAGCGATTTGCCTGACACACCGCATCGCGATGCCTCGCAAACTCGGATTGCTCCTACTAGGGTTCGTGATGTTCAGATAAGAACCGTCTTGGCCAACACCTCGATCTGCTCCTGCCGCTCGGTCTGATCAAGCTTGGGATGCGGGTTCAGCGACGACCACTGCGGATGCGCCCGGGCTTTGTGCAACGCATCGGGCAGTTTGCCTTCGCGCCAGGTTTTGTCCTGTGGGGTGTCGAGCGTGATGCTGTCGACGGCGGCATGACCGCGAGCCTCCAGCGCAATCAGCAACTGGCGCTGCCGCAATGCAAGCAGACGCAGTACGGCGTCGTCGACGGTCAATTCGCGTTGGCCCTTCAGCTTGGCAAGCAAACGGCCACCGTAACTGCGTGCGGTCTGCAGTGCGCCGCCGGCAATGGCGCCGACCAACGCCGCCGCGCCGAGGGTGATGCCGCCCACCAGCAAGTCCACGCCCGCACCCGCCGCCGCGCCTGCCGCGATGCCACCGCCCACCCGCACGCCCAGCAGCTTCAGCGTTTCGGGATTGAACAGGTCATCGCCCCAGCGCCCGTCCAGCAGCGGCAGATCGCTGGCGGACGCGTCCTCCCGACGAAACGCATACAGCTTGAGTAACGCTTCCACGCAACGCTGTTCGCGCTGGCGCACGGCTTTGCGCACGTCGTCGATGGCTGACTGCACCTGATCAGACGTCGTCGCGACGCTGCGTCGGCAAGCCGCGCAGTCCAGCAGCAGCTCGGCGATAAGCCGCGCAGCGCTGTGGCGGCGGACCTCACGTTGCGCCTGTTGATCGGCGATCAGGCGTTCAAGCTGGCCCCGCGAGTTTTCCAGCAACAGAGCGAGGCTTTCATACAGTCGCCGCTCGCCATCTTCCGGTGGTGCCACGCTGTCAAAGCGCACCAGCGCGTGCAGGCCAAGTCGGGCCAGCGCTTCTCGCCAGTCCGGCTCGCGGTGCCGGGAACTGCTGACAAAGTTGAGCACCGGCAACAGGGGTTTGCCGCAACTGGCAAGCACGGCGAGTTCGTCGCGGTATTTGGCAAGCACCGGCTCGCGGGCGTCGATCACATAGAGGCCGGCATCCGACGCCAGCAACTGGCGCAACACCTTGGCCTCCTGTTCAAAGCGCTGGCGGGCTTCACTGCCTTCCAGAAAGCGCGCCAAACGTGCCGGGCCATCGAGGCGTTCGCCGGGCCGATCAAGACGCTCCAGGAAGTCGAGCAGGGCAATCGCGTCTTCAAGGCCGGGCGTGTCGTACAGTTCAAGCAGCGCGTCGCCATCGACTGATAATCGCGCGCCTTCCACATGGCGCGTCGTGCTCGGCCGGTGCGAGACTTCGCCAAATCCGACATCACGGGTCAGCGTGCGCAGTAATGAGGTTTTGCCCACATTGGTGTGGCCCACCACTGCCAACTTGAGTGGCCGGCGTGCGCCTGTATCAGTCATGTCCGGTCTCCAGCCAGGTCAGTGGCGCGCTGTCCGCCCACTTCAGCTCCAGTTGCTGCAGCGCCTGATGCCAATCGCCAAGGCGGTCGGCATCCAGCGCCTGACCCGCCGGCGCAGGCAGCAACCAGATACGCGTTGACGCCGCGCATCGTGCCAGCTCGGCAATCAGCGCGAGGCTGCCTCGATCAGGCGAGCGGCGCGGGTCGCAGGCGATGGCCAGACGTGCGGGCGGGTAGCGGGTCAGTTGGTCGAGCAGGTTTTTGCGGGATTCGCGGCTGTCGAGAATGCCAGCATCGGCCACGGTGTTTGGCAGTTCAGGCGGCCAGGGGCGTTGATCGTCCAGTTCGACTGCGACCAGCAGCGCACCTTCGCTCTCGAGGGTCGATGCGCCGGTTTGCACCTGATGCAGTTGCGCGGGGGCTGCGTCGTTGACACCAAGGCGTTCGCTGCTTGGCATCAGGCGTTCCCGCAGTTCGGCAAAGCCGGGCTGGCTGAGATCCAGTGTCAACTGCTGACGGCCGGCGCGCCAACGCACGTAGCACAGCAACGTCAGGAGCAAGCGCGGCAGGATGCCGTACACCACCAGCACGCCGACCAGCCAGGCGGCCCACGCCTGTCGAGCGTTTTCGATCGTTTGTGCGCTGTCGCCACTGGCGCGGATCATGTCTTCTGTGGGCACGCCGAAGCCGAGCAGCGAAGGCAGGGTGCCCAGGTTCTGGGTCAGGCTGACAAAGGTGTCGCTGCCCAGAATCGTGGTTTCCCAGACAAACCCGTAGCGTCGGGTCGCCATGAGCAATAACAGGAGGGTGAGGGCGCTGAGCAGCGCCAGTAACCAAAGGCCGTTGACGCAGATGCCCAGCACCCAGCGGTTCAGCCGTTTTCGTTGCAGCAGCAGAATCAGTGCCGGGGCCAGTTGCGCCGCTTGAGCGTCGCGGGCGAGTTTCTCGCTGAGCCATAACCAGAGGCGGCCGAGGCTGGCGGCGCTCCCGCCCGCGAAGATCAGGCCGAACGCCCAACTGATCAGCAGGATCAGGTTCAAGCCGAGCAGGCTGCCCAATGCCCAGAACACATTGACCGGCGTTTGTCCGTCACCCAGCGCCGCGAACGCCAGACCCGCACCGCTGACGACAGCGAACGCAGCCAGCACGATCAGCGAAAGCCGGGCGCCTTGTTTCCAGTGGTGCAGGGCCGTGAGCATGCCGTCACGTTCGGCGAGCGACAGGGCGCGATGCTTGATGCGGGTCAGCAAGTCACCCGCACCGGCGCGGGCACGGCGATTGGCCTCGTTGTCCTCCAGCGGGCCGGCGTGCTGCTCGCGCAAGCGCACGGCCTCGGTCAGCCACAATTCATCGAGTGGGGTCAGTGCAGTCACACAGTATCTCGTTGGCGAAGTCAGAAGTGAGCATAACCGTTGTGGCTGTAATCGCGCACAGCGGCAGGGTTGGCGTCTGTTGGACAACCGCAATCGCGAGCAAGCTCCCACCTGCAGCCTTACTCAACATTTTGGGGGAGCGAGCTTGCTCGCGAAGCTTTCTTTGACGCATCGCGGCATTGCGATCAGTACCGGGCTACGAATCCTTCCGTGGCCTCTGCTATCCTCGCCGCCATGAAAAAACATCTCCCCCTCAGCCTGATTGCCGCCCTCGGTGAAAACCGGGTCATCGGCGTCGACAATTCCATGCCCTGGCATTTGCCGGGGGACTTCAAGTATTTCAAGGCGACCACGCTGGGCAAGCCGATCATCATGGGTCGCAAGACCTGGGATTCGCTGGGCCGCCCGCTGCCCGGTCGACTGAACATCGTCGTGACCCGCCAGGCAGGCCTTCAGCTTGAGGGCGCGGAGGTCTTCACTTCGCTGGAAGCTGCCGTGCAGCGCGCCGAGGAGTGGGCGACCGAGCAGGGTGTTGACGAAGTGATGCTGATTGGCGGCGCGCAGCTTTATGCACAGGGGCTGGCGCACGCTGATCGTCTGTACCTGACGCGCGTGGCGTTGAGCCCAGAGGGTGATGCCTGGTTTCCGGAGTTCGATCGGGCGCAGTGGAAACAGGTGTCCGACACGCCAAACCCGGCGCTGGATGACAAGCCTGCGTACAGCTTTGAGGTGTGGGAACGAGGCTGATATCGCTATCGCGAATTCATTCGCGATGCTTTATGTCAGGCGATGTATTTCCAGCGCTCGGGCGATTTTTTGCGAATGAATTCGCTCCCATAGGGGGCCGGCAGTTGCTAAAGCAGCTGTCACAAATATGTCGTTTTTATGTCATTCGTCGCGAACAGTCCTCAACGTGACGCCTTCAGAACGTACACGGTCGCTGACGCATTAAAACAGTAATGGCTTTTTGTTACGGTCCAGCCTCGAACTGATAAAGGGGAGGACACCGTTATGAAGCTCGCACCAAAACTGTTGGCCGCTGCGCTCTGTCTGGGCCTTGCCGCGCAGGCCATGTCCACGGAACTCAAGCACTGGCCCGAGCCCGCGGCCAAGCAGCTGAACGCGATGATCGCGGCGAATGCCAACAAAGGTAATTTCGCCGTTTTCGACATGGACAACACCAGCTACCGCTATGACCTGGAAGAGTCGCTGCTCCCGTTCATGGAAAACAAAGGGCTGATCACGCGCGAAAAACTCGATCCTTCCCTCAAGCTGATCCCGTTCAAAGACACCGCTGAGCACAAGGAAAGCCTGTTCAGCTACTACTACCGCCTTTGCGAAATCGACGACATGGTCTGCTATCCATGGGTCGCGCAGGTGTTTTCCGGCTTTACCCTCAAAGAACTCAAAGGTTACGTGGACGAGCTGATGGCGTCCGGCAAGCCGGTCCCCAGCACCTATTACGAAGGTGATGTGGTCAAAACCATCGAGGTACAACCGCCGAAGGTCTTTACCGGCCAGGCCGAGCTTTACAACAAGCTGATGGAAAACGGCATCGAGGTCTACGTGATGACCGCCGCGTCCGAAGAACTGGTGCGCATGGTCGCGTCCGATCCCAAGTACGGCTACAACGTCAAACCGCAGAACGTCATCGGCGTGACCACGCTGCTGAAGAACCGCGACACCGGCGAGCTGACCACCGCACGCAAACAGATCACAGCAGGCAAGTACGACGAGAAGGCGAACCTGGGCCTGGAGCTCACGCCGTACCTGTGGACGCCAGCCACCTGGATGGCCGGTAAACAGGCCGCGATCCTGACCTACATTGATCAGTGGAAAAAACCGGTATTGGTCGGCGGCGACACGCCGACGAGTGACGGCTACATGCTGTTCCACAGTGTCGACGTCAACAAAGGTGGCATCCACCTGTGGGTCAACCGCAAAGATAAATACATGACCCAGCTCAACGGCATGATGAAAACCAATGCCGAGGCGCAAGCCAAAGAAGGGCTGCCGGTGACGGCGGACAAGAACTGGGTGATCGTCAAGCCGGACGAGATTCAGTAAAACGAATGACGCAGCAGCACGCAGGGAACGCGTGCCGCTGCCTTATTTCCACAACGTTATCCCCACAAACGCCGGTAACGCCCGTCGGCGTCATGATCATTGGCCTGCTTGGCCGTGTTGAAATGCCTACCTCCCCTGGGATCCGTCCCGTGTCCCGCGATGTACAGCCAATTGCCCTGATTGCTGTAGACGTCGTAGTCCACCAGCTGCGATTCGAACCACGCTGCGCCGGCGCGCCAGTCGCTTTTAAGCTCATGAATCAGGTAGCTGGCGACGATCTGGCGCATGCGGTTTGAGAGGTATCCAGTGGCCGCCAGCTCGCGCATGCCCGCATCGATCAAGGCCTCTCCTGTGTCGCCACGGCACCAACGCTCAAACCCCTGAGGGTTGTGATTGGGCTCGGCGCCACCGTTCAGGCCGCTCGCTCGGTACAGGCGCCGTCCGTACTTGAGGTGCAGGAAACGGAAATAGTCGCGCCACAGCAGCTCGAAAAAGATCCAGTACGTGCTGTCGTTGGCGCCCTGCGCGGCTTCGAATGCCTTGAGGGCCTGATCAATCTGAGGGGCTGACAATGAACCCAGCGCAAGCCAGGGGGAAAATTTGGTCGAGTCGTCGACCGCGCTCAGGTTGTTGCGTGTGGCCTTGTAGCTGTTCGCCAGTTGACGGTCGAAATACCGCTGCAGATGCTGGCGCCCCGATTGCTCGCTGCCATCGAACGCAGGCGTTTGATAAGGAAAGGCCGAGCGTGGATCCGTGTCGGGGGGCGATAAGCTCGGGATGGCCTCGGCGGTTACGCCGCCTGGCAGCCCAGGCAGCGCCGCCGGGGCATCCAGTACTTGGCGCGAGGCGGTGCCGGCTTTTTCCACCGAGCGGCGGAAGCTGCTGAAAACGTCCGGCAGTTCCTCGACGTGCATCGGCAGCGATTCGAGCGCGAACAAGCTGGATTGCCAGTGATCCTCGACCTGAAGGCCCGCAGCACGTAGCGCGTCAACCTGCGCCTCTTCCTCAGGGGCCGCGATACGTTCACAGATAATCTTTTTGACCGACAGGCGCCGTGCGAGGGCGATCAGTTGCTCAACGGGCTCGCCTTCCACATGCAACAGTGCGCTGCCTCTAGCCTTCAACTGGTCGTCCAGCGCTCTCACCGCAGCGTTCTCTATGGACTGGCGGTGCGGTCCTTTGCGAGGAAAGCCCCACGGCGTCATCGTCTGCGGCGCAGCGCAGTACACCGGCAGCAACGCTTGGGCCTGTTCGCACGCCTGAGTGAGCGCAGGGTTGTCGGCAAGCCGAAGGTCCTGACGAAACCAATAGATCAAGGTACTCATGGGAAGGGCTCACCGTCGATGGATCAAGGTCTTGGACCACGGGTAAAGGACAATGGATCTGTGCGGCTGACTCAATTAAAGCGCTCAGCAGGATTGCACTTTTGAGCCATAGTCATACAGGTGAATGACTGGAAAGGGGCTCAAATGAAAGCGATGTCTGTGTCTCCGCCGCCAAGGTACGTGGCCCTGCTTGGGTATGGCGGTTTGCTGCCGTTCCTTGGGCTCTTGTTGCTGATCCTGGTTTCAGCCGAATACCGTCCTCTCTGGACGCAAGCGCTGCTCGCCTACGGCGCGGTGATCCTGAGCTTTGTAGGCGCTTTGCATTGGGGCTTTGCCATGACCTTGCAGGGCTTGAACGCCGATCAGTGTCGCGAGCGGTTTATCTGGAGCGTCATACCGGCGCTGATCGCCTGGCCCGCGATGTTATTGCCAGCGCCGCTGGGGTGCCTGCTGCTGATTTTCGGTTTCGTCGCGCACTACTGGCAGGACAGGCGTTTGGTCAAAGCCACGACGCTGCCCGCCTGGTATTTGCCGATGCGACTGCGTTTAACGCTGGTCGCCAGTCTGTGCCTGCTGTTGGGCGCAATCACCGTCGCCATTGGATCGTGAAACCACCGACACGCCACCCCACCCCAGAGAATCGCAGACAAAAAAACACCCCGACCAGCGGGGTGTTTTTCATGACCGGTTGATGCTTACGGCACGAGCTTGTCCAGCATCGCCTTGTCGCGGACCGCGCCTTTGTCGGCACTGGTTGCGAGCAGGGCATAGGCCTTGAGCGCTGTAGTGACTTTGCGAGGACGCGATTCGACAGGCTTCCAGCCTTTCTTGTCCTGCTCGGCACGACGGGCCGCCATTTCCTCGTCGGAGATCAACAGGTTGATCCCACGGTTCGGGATGTCGATCAGCACCTTGTCGCCATCGCGCACCAGACCGATTGCGCCGCCCGCTGCCGCTTCAGGCGAAGCGTGGCCGATGGACAGGCCCGACGTGCCGCCCGAGAAGCGTCCGTCGGTCAACAATGCGCAGGCTTTGCCCAGGCCTTTGGATTTCAGGTACGACGTCGGGTAGAGCATTTCCTGCATGCCCGGGCCGCCTTTCGGGCCTTCGTAGCGGATGATCACGATATCGCCGGCTTTCACTTCGTCAGCGAGGATGCCGCGAACGGCGCTGTCCTGGCTTTCGAAGATCTTCGCGTTGCCTTCGAACACATGGATCGACTCGTCGACGCCTGCTGTTTTCACCACGCAACCGTCCAGCGCAATGTTGCCGTACAGCACGGCCAGGCCGCCTTCTTGCGAGTAAGCGTGCTCGACGCTGCGGATGCAGCCGTTTTCACGGTCGTCGTCCAGGGTTTCCCAGCGGGTCGACTGGCTGAACGCCGTTTGCGTCGGGATACCTGCCGGGCCCGCTTTGAAGAAGTGATGAACCGCTTCGTCGTCGGTCTGGGTGATGTCCCACTTGGCGATCGCTTCTTCCATGGATTTGGCGTGCACGGTCGGCAGGTCGGTATGCAGCAGACCGCCACGGGCCAGCGAACCGAGGATGCTGAAGATGCCGCCCGCACGGTGCACGTCTTCCATGTGGTACTTCTGGATGTTCGGCGCGACTTTGCACAGCTGCGGCACTTTGCGCGACAGACGGTCGATGTCACGCAGGTCGAAGGCGATTTCGGCTTCCTGGGCGGCGGCCAGCAGGTGAAGGATGGTGTTGGTCGAACCACCCATGGCGATGTCCAGCGTCATTGCGTTCTCGAACGCTTTGAAGTTGGCGATGTTGCGCGGCAGGACCGAGTCATCGTTATCGCGGTAGTAGGTTTTGCACAGGTCGACAATGGTACGGCCGGCTTGCAGGAACAATTGCTCGCGGTCACTGTGCGTGGCCAGCGTCGAACCGTTGCCGGGCAATGCCAGGCCCAGCGCTTCGGTCAGGCAGTTCATCGAGTTGGCGGTGAACATGCCGGAGCACGAACCGCACGTCGGGCACGCGCTGCGCTCGTATTCGGCGACTTTCTCGTCGGAAGCGGTCGAGTCGGCGGCGATGACCATGGCATCCACCAGGTCCAGACCGTGGCTGGCGAGTTTGGTCTTGCCGGCTTCCATCGGGCCGCCCGAAACAAAGATCACCGGGATGTTCAGGCGCAGAGCGGCCATCAGCATACCGGGGGTGATCTTGTCGCAGTTGGAGATGCAGACAATGGCGTCGGCGCAGTGGGCGTTGACCATGTACTCGACCGAGTCGGCGATGATCTCGCGGCTTGGCAGCGAGTACAGCATGCCGTCGTGGCCCATCGCGATGCCGTCATCCACGGCGATGGTGTTGAATTCCTTGGCGACGCCGCCTGCCTTTTCAATCTCGCGGGCAACCAGCTGGCCCAGATCCTTGAGGTGCACGTGACCCGGTACGAACTGGGTGAACGAGTTGGCGATGGCGATGATCGGCTTCTTGAAGTCTTCATCCTTCATGCCCGTGGCACGCCACAAAGCACGCGCGCCGGCCATGTTGCGGCCATGGGTAGACGTTTTCGAACGGTAATCAGGCATTGGAGCACTCCGGCTAATCGGCTAATAAGGAAGGGAGTGAGCTTCTAGTGACGTCGTATGCAAAGGCAGTGACCGGATGCAGCGAAGAAACCGAACGACACGGGATCACCGTACGCTCAGCCTGAGCTCATAAACCCGCCGGGGATGACTGGCGATGAATAGCGTTGATTCTACACCTGTGGCGGCGGGAGGGAATGGCAGGAAGTGTTGAGCGTGAGGACTTGAGCCTGAACGGTTGGTTTTTGAAATGCCGCAGGCCCTGTTCGCGGGCAAGCGCGCTCCTACAAATGAATGCGTTATCACATGGGAATACGCTCGACTGTAGGAGCGCGCTTGCCCGCGAAAGCGCCAGTCCGAACACATCTGATTACTTGATCAACCCTCGTTGGTTCAGGCTTGCACTAGCCTTTCCTTGAACCATTTTTTCAGGGACAAGGGAATGTCTGCATCTAAAAGGGCCTGCGATTTGAGGTTGGGGCGATATTCGGGTGATGGCCAGATTTATCTTCTGACGTCTGTCGTACATGGCCGCCAACCCCTCTTTTCCAACTGGTTGGCAGGCCGGTTGGTGGTGGACGAGTTTCGCCGTGTTCAGCAGGAAGGCATCGCGGACTCGTTGGCGTGGGTTGTCATGCCAGACCATTTTCATTGGCTGGTGAGATTGAGGCAGGGCAATTTGGGAATGTTGATGCGGCGGGTTAAATCCGGCAGCGCGCTTGCGATCATGAGGTCTGGTCACACGCCGCTTCGCGTCTGGCAGAAGGGTTACCACGACAGGGCTGTCAGGCGAGAGGAGGATTTGCAGGCGATTGCGCGTTACATCGTTGCCAATCCGTTGAGGGCCGGATTGGTCAAGCGGGTGGGGGATTACCCGCTCTGGGATGCGGTTTGGCTGTGAGATTTTTCGCGGGCAAGCGCGCTCCTACAGTTGACCGCGGCGTTCTTGAGCTGCATCACACCGCGTACACCGCGTACACCGCGTACACCGCGTACACCGCGTACACCGCGTACACCGCGTACACCGCGTACACCGCGTACACCGCGTACATCGCAGGTAAACGCGGTCCGTTGTAGGAGCGCGCTTGCCCGCGATTGCGTCAGTCAGGTCGCCAAAAAATCAACTATTGGGCAACAACCGGCACGTAATGCTCTTGATGTAGCGCGTTTCCGGGATGGCCGGGTGTACCGGGTGGTCCGGGCCCTGGCCGCCGCGTTCCAGCAGCTGGATGTTGCGGTCCAGATGACGGGCGCTGGTCAGGAGGATGTTCTGCAGATCATCTTCGGGCAGGTGCATCGAGCAGGATGCGCTGACCAGGATGCCGTCTTTGCTCAGCAGGCGCATGGCCTGCTCGTTCAGGCGACGGTAGGCGCCTTCGCCGTTCTTCAGGTCTTTCTTGCGTTTGATGAACGCTGGCGGATCGGCAACGATCACGTCGAAACGCTCTTCAGCGGCTTTCAACTCTTTCAGCGCTTCAAACACATCGCCTTCGATGCAGGTGACTTTCTCGGCAAAACCGTTCAGCCCGGCGTTGCGTTCAACACCATCGAGCGCGAACCCGGAGGCGTCAACGCAGAACACTTCGCTGGCGCCAAACGCGCCGGCCTGCACGCCCCAGCCGCCGATGTAGCTGAACAGGTCCAGCACGCGTTTGCCTTTGACGTACGGCGCCAGACGCGCGCGGTTCATGCGGTGGTCATAGAACCAGCCGGTTTTCTGGCCTTCCATGACCGGCGCTTCGAATTTCACGCCGTTCTCTTCCAGCGCCACCCACTCAGGCACCAGACCGAATGCGGTTTCGACGTAGCGGGTCAGGCCCTCGGCGTCGCGCGCGGCGGAATCGTTCTTCAGCAAAATGCCACTCGGCTTGATCACTTGAATCAGCGCCGCCAGGACATCGTCCTTGTGCTGTTCCATGGTCGCAGAGGCCAGCTGCACCACCAGGATATCGCCGAAACGATCGACCACCAGACCCGGCAACAGATCGGAGTCGCCGTACACCAGTCGATAAAAAGGTTTGTCGAACAGGCGCTCGCGCAGCGACAGGCAGACGTTCAGGCGATGCACCAGCAGCGACTTGTCCAGCGGCAGCTTGACGTCGCGCGACAGCAAGCGCGCGCAGATCAGGTTGTTGGGGCTCATGGCGACGATGCCCAGCGGCTTGCCGCCCGCTGCTTCCAGAATCGCTTGAGCGCCCGGAGCAAAGCCGTTGAGCGGGGTGGCGGCAACGTCGATTTCGTTGCTGTAGATCCACAGGTGACCGGCGCGCAGGCGACGGTCGGCGTTGGGCTTGAGGCGCAAGCTAGGCAGGGACATGACGTCGCTCCGGAAAAAAGAGCGGGATTATAACGTGTGATCTCGCTTGCGGGCGTCTGGCGATGAATTAACCGGCTAGCGGTCTGTCGGATCCAGAGAGTGTTTCAGCGGTTGTCGAAGCATGGGCGGTAAAGGTTAGAATCGCCCCCTGACCTTGAGTGTGTACTTATGTCCCAAGAGCTTACTTCCGAGCAGATCCAGCAGGCGTTGCAAGGCATCAGCGTTCCGCCCCAGCCGCAAATCATGGTCGATTTGCAGATGGAGCAGTACATGCCCGACCCTGATCTGGGTGTGATCGCCCGGTTGATTGCACAGGACCCCGGCCTCTCCGGCGCTCTGCTGAAAATCGTCAACTCGGCGCATTACGGTCTGGCCAACAAGATCGCTTCCATTCAGCGTGCGGTGAATCTGCTGGGCAGCCGGTCCGTCATCAACCTGATCAACGCGCAGTCGATCAAGGGCGAGATGACTGACGAAACCATCGTGGTGCTCAACCGCTTCTGGGACACCGCTCAGGATGTCGCCATGACCAGCCTCACGTTGGCCAAGCGACTCGGCTCGCAGACGGTGGACGAATCCTACGCGCTGGGCCTGTTCCACGACTGCGGCGTGCCGTTGATGCTCAAGCGTTTCCCGGAGTACATGAACGTGCTGGAAGAGGCCTACGCCAAAGCCGGGCCGGAGTGCCGGGTGGTGGACACGGAGAACCGCATTCTCAACACGAACCACGCGGTAGTCGGCTATTTCACGGCCAAGTCCTGGCGTTTGCCTGAACATGTCAGCAATGCCATCGCCAACCATCACAATGCGCTGGCGATCTTTCAGGACGATTCAGGCCGCAATGCGCCGCTGAAAAACCTGCTGGCGACCCTTAAGATGGCCGAGCACATCTGCTCGTCCCATCGCGTATTGGGGAATCAGGCCATTGACCATGAATGGAACAGCATCGGTCATCTGATTCTCGATTACGTCGGCCTGTCCGATTACGACTTCGAAAACCTCAAAGAAAGTATCCGTGAACTGAGCGCGCACTGATCACGTGCGCCTGCGGTCCCGTCGCCTCCGAGCTGCTGCCTGATGCCTGAATTACCTGAAGTCGAAACCACCCGTCGGGGCATCGCGCCTCATCTGGAAGGGCAACGCGTCAGTCGCGTGATTGTTCGCGATCGGCGTTTGCGCTGGCCGATTCCGGAGGATCTGGACGTGCGCCTGTCCGGCCAGAAGATCGTGGTCGTGGAGCGACGCGCCAAATACCTGCTGATTCAGGCCGAGGTGGGAACGTTGATCAGCCACTTGGGCATGTCGGGCAATCTGCGATTGGTCGAAGCGGGGCTTCCCGCGCTCAAGCACGAGCACGTCGACATCGAACTGGAATCCGGGCTGGCGCTGCGTTACACCGACCCGAGGCGTTTTGGCGCAATGCTCTGGAGTCTCGATCCTCACAACCACGAGTTGTTGATGCGTCTGGGGCCTGAGCCGTTGACCGATCTGTTCGATGGCTTGCGGCTTTACGAGCTGTCGCGCGGACGGTCGATGGCGGTGAAGCCGTTCATCATGGACAACGCGGTGGTGGTGGGCGTGGGCAATATCTACGCAACCGAGGCACTGTTCGCGGCAGGGATCGACCCGCGTCGTGAGGCCAAGAGCATTTCCAAGGCGCGCTATATAAAGCTGGCCATCGAGATCAAGCGCATTCTGGCCGCTGCCATCGAGCGGGGCGGTACGACGCTGCGTGATTTCATCGGCGGTGACGGTCAGCCGGGGTATTTCCAGCAGGAATTGTTCGCGTACGGACGCGGCGAAGAGCCTTGCAAGGTGTGCGGCACGACGATGCGCGAAGTCAAACTGGGGCAACGGGCGAGCGTTTATTGCCCCAAATGTCAGAAGTAGCGCGCGGCGCCCGGCGGAATGTGTGTCGCGAATGAGACAGACATCCCCTTGCTTAACCCCGATCCCTGTTTATAGTGAGCACCATCACTTTTTCGTCGAGCCTGAAGGATCACGCCATGCGCCCGTTTCGTATTCTCGCCGCTACCCTGGCCGTGTTCTTCGGCTTGCAGATGACACCGGCCATGGCGCAGGTTGAGGCCGCTGGCAGCGGTGATCCGGTGTACCAGATTCAGAATCCCCCGGCTTACGCGATGATGGGGGACCTGCTGATCGCGCGTCCGCTGCTGATCGTGGCAACCGTGATTGGTGCGGGCCTGTTCGTGATCGCATCGCCGTTCGCTGCGGCGGGCGGTAACCTCGGCGCGACCGGCAAGGCACTGGTCGTCGATCCGGGCAAAGCAGCCTTCGTGCGCTGCCTGGGTTGCACCACGAGCGGCTACGGCAAGCACGACTGATCGGCGCAGGTTCGCACTAGATTCAGCGGCGCATCGGGCCTGAACGTCGCTGACAGACCTATTCCGCGAGGATCACTCGCGGCTTCTACCTTGGCGTTGTTCTTGCGCCACAACAGCACTTGCTGATTTCCGAAATCGCGCTTGGTCTCCCTGAGGCGATAACCGCGCTCGCGCAGGTCACTTAATTCCTCTTCGGTGAACGCGCCGGCCTCGTACTCCAGCACGTCCGGAATGTATTGGTGATGGTAGCGCGGCGCCGAGGTCCATTGGGTCACTGGCTGATCGTCCAGGTATTGCAGCATCGACAACAGCACCACGCTGGGGATCCGGCTGCCGCCTGGCGTGCCGAAGGCGGTGAACGCCTGCGGACTTTCAATGAAGCTCGGGCTCATGCTCGACAGAGGACGCTTGCCGGGTTCGATGATGTTCGCCTGGCTGCCGACCAGCCCGTAGGTATTGCTGCCTTTGGGATCGACCGCGAAGTCGTCCATTTCGTCGTTCAAAATCACGCCCGTGCCGGGCACGGTGAAGGTCGAGCCAAACGGCAGGTTCAGTGAGAGCGTCGCGGCGACGGCGTTGCCCTCGTTGTCGAGGACCGAGAAATGGCTGGTGTTGTCACCTTCGCGCCAGCGCGGTGCGGGCGGCAGGATGTTATTGGGCGTGGCGCGATGAGGGTCGATGCTGCCCGTCAGCTCAAACAGGTAGTCGGGTGCCAGGACCTGAGCGATCGGATTGGGCACAAAGTCAGGATCACCGAATAACACCCGATCGCGAAAGGCGCGTCGCAGCACTTCCACGACGTAATGGGCGCGCTGGACTTTTTCCGACTCCCGCCACGGCAGTTGCTGCAGCATGAACAGGCTTTGTGCCAAGGCAATGCCGCCCGCTGAAGGCGGAGGCGCGCTGATCAGCTCCCGCTGGTCCGCCAGCTGGAAACGGAGCGGCGTGCGGGTGATGACCTCGTACTCTTCGAAATCATGGTAATTCCAGATGCCGCCCGCGGCGCGAACCCCGCTGACCATCGCTTGTGCCGTCAGCCCGCTGTAAAACCCGGCGCGACCTTTGTCCGCCAGACGATCCAGCGTCTGCGCGAGTTCGGGCTGTTTGATGATTTCGCCGATGTCAGGGACTTCGTTGTTGCGCAGGAACAGGCGGGCGCTTTCCTTGTTGGCGCGCAGGGCAAACAACCGCCAACTGGCACGCTCCCGATACACCTCATCGACCTTGAAACCGCGATACGCAATACGAATGGCAGGCGCCATGGAAATGCTCAACGGCAACCGGCCATAACGCTCGGCGAGTTCAACCAGGGCAGCCGGTAACCCCGGGATCGCGGCCGCCAACGGGCCATTCAGGGAAAGGTCCGGCTGAGCAACGCCGTGGCGATAAAACATCTTGAGCTTGGACTTGAGCGGCGCTTTTTCTCGCGCATCGAGGAACTGATACTGGACAGGCTCACCTGCCTGGCGCAGCAAAAAGAAGCCGCCACCGCCCATGCCCGAACCGTAAGGCTCGACCACGGCAAGGGTCGCGCTGATCGCGATGGCGGCATCGAAAGCGTTGCCGCCGTCGACGAGGATTTCCCGACCGGCGGCGGTGGCGATGGGGTGTGGGCTGGCAATGGCGGCCTGGTCAGGGTGATCAGGACTGGCTTGAGCCGAAAGGGCGCTCAGTGAAAGCACTGCGCCAAACAACGAGGGTATTCGCTCCAGCATCGATGTCATGCGTATCTCGCTCAGGTCAACAGGCATTACAGCCAGTGTCTTCGGCGAAAGCGCGGATGCCGACAAAATATGCCTTTGGTTATGCCTTGCTGGTAATCAACTGGTACTTGGCCATGAGCTCATCTTTGCTCTCGACGTGGTTCTCATCCAGCGGAATGCAGTCCACGGGGCAGACTTGCTGGCACTGCGGCTCGTCGTAATGGCCAACGCATTCGGTGCACAGGTTCGGGTTGATCACGTAGATCTCCTCACCTTGGGAAATCGCTTCGTTCGGACACTCGGGTTCGCAGACGTCGCAATTGATGCAATCGTCGGTGATGATCAGGGACATGGATACTCCTGCCGCGGTCGACACCGGGGCATATCTAAACTAATGCGGCGAATTGTGCCGCATTAGCGCTCGGTATGCACCTGAACATCACTCACGAACCGGGCTGGAACCTTTCCTTGAGCGCCTGAGCGACCGCCGGGTGTACGAATTTAGTGATATCACCACCCAGCGCGGCAATTTCTCTGACCAGCGTAGATGAAATGAATGAGTAGCGTTCGGACGGCGTGAGAAAAAGGCTTTCCACGTCAGGCGCGAGCTGTTTATTCATGTTGGCGAGCTGAAACTCGTACTCGAAGTCGGAAACGGCACGCAGTCCGCGCAACAGAATGTTGGCGTTCTGTTCCTGGGCAAAATGCGCCAGCAGGCTTGAAAATCCCACCACTTCTACGTTCGACAGGTGCTTGGTCGCTTCGCGAGCCAGATCCACGCGTTGCTCCAGAGGAAACAACGGGTTTTTCTTGGGGCTGGCGGCAACGGCGATGACCACTTGGTCGAACATCCGCGAGGCACGCTCGACCAGATCGATATGGCCCTTGGTGATAGGGTCGAAGGTGCCTGGGTACAACACTCGGTTCATCGCGTCGTCCTGGTCGGAGTCCGTAGGGGACTCGGATGGTAGCGCAGGAGACTGGGTCGGCCAAGTCAGGCCGCAGGACTGGCCGCGATAGAGGGCCTCGTAGGAGCCGGCTACAGATTAGATATCGACCGCAAATCATCGGAACGACGCAGTACCTGTAGGAGACGTCCGAGGTTACGAGGGCAGCGATGCGGTGGGTCAGTGACATTGAGTTTGCCTGAACGACCGCATTCGCCAGCAAGCCGGCTCCTACAGATTAGATATCGACCGCAATCATCGGAACGACGCAGTACCTGTAGGAGACGTCCGAGGTTACGAGGGCAGCGATGCGGTGGGTCAGTGACATTGAGGTTGCCTGAACGACCGCTTTCGCCAGCAAGCTGGCTCCTACAGATTAGATATCGACCGCAATCATCGGAACGACGCAGTACTTGTAGGAGACGTCCGAGGTTACGAGGGCAGCGATGCGGTGGGTCAGTGACATTGAGTTTGCCTGAACGACCGCATTCGCCAGCAAGCCGGCTCCTACAGATTAGATATCGACCGCAAATCATCGGAACGGCGCAGTACCTGTAGGAGACGTCCGAGGTTACGAGGGCAGCGATGCGGTGGGTCAGTGACATTGAGGTTGCCTGAACGACCGCATTCGCCAGCAAGCCGGCTCCTACAGATTAGATATCGACCGCAATCATCGGAACGGCGCAGTACTTGTAGGAGACGTCCGAGGTTACGAGGGCAGCGAATGCGGTGGGTCAGTGACATTGAGGTTGCCTGAACGACCGCTTTCGCCAGCAAGCAGGCTCCTACGGGTGATGCGTCAGGCGCGCTTCAATCGGTTGACCAACCCCGTCGCCAGTTTTGCCGTCAGCCCGTACACCGACAACTGCGGATTGGCGCCAATGCTGGTCGGAAACAGCGATCCGTCATGAATCGACAGGTTTTCCAGTTGATGGTGCCTGCCCAGACTGTCTGCAACGGCGTGCTTCGGATCTTCGCCCATCGCACAGCCACCCATGACGTGCGCGCTGCCCAGGCGCGTGCGGAAGATTTCCAGGCTGAGGGTGTCGATCAGCGAGCGCGCCTGCGCGGCGGTTTTCACGTAGTCGGCATCACCGTGTAGCGGCATGACGGCCTTTGCGCCGCCCGCGAACTGGATCTCGGCCATGCTGTGCAGCGAGCGGCGTACGCCGTCCCAGGCATAGGGCGACACCTGATAATCCAGCACCGGCGTGTTATCGCCGCGCAGTTCGACCGTTCCGCCGACGCTGTCGGGGTGGAAGCCGTCGCGCAGCAACGCCAGCATCATGTGCGTGTGCGGCAACTGGGCCATGCGTTCTGCATTCTTCGGACCGTAATCGCCCAGCAACGTAGTGGTCAGTGCTGGCTGCAAAGGCGGGACCTCAAGCTTGTAGGCCATGGGCCCGGTCACGCCGTCGCGCCACTGGAAGTGATCGGAGTAGATCGATTGCGGCGCGCCATAGAACGGGTTGATGACCTTGTCGAACAGGCTGGCCGAGAACGTCACCAGGTGCAGGAACGTCCGTTTGCCCAAGCGGCCATGGGGGTCCGGTGCCTTGGAGCGCATCAGCAGGGCGGGGCTGTTGATGCCGCCGCCGGCGAGCACCGTGTGACGCGCCTTGACCGTGATCTTGCGCCCGGTGGGTGCGACGCAACGTTCATCCATCGCCTGGCACTCCACGCCGAGTACCTTGCCGTTCTCGATGATCAGGCGTTCGGCGCGCGTCAGATAAAGCAACTCGCCCCCTCGCTCCAGCGTCGCGGGAATCGTCGTCACCAACATGGATTGCTTGGCGTTGGTCGGGCAGCCCATGCCGCAATAGCCCAGGTTCCAGCAACCACGCACGTTGCGCGGGATGACATGCCAGCTATAACCGAGCGCCTCGCAGCCCTGACGAATGACGTCGTTATTGGCGTTTGGCGGCATGATCCACGGCGAGACGCCCAGTCGTTGTTCCATCTTGTCGAACCACGGGGCCATTTCGGCGGGGCTGTGGCCTTTCACCCCATGCTCGCGCGCCCAGTGGTCGAGGGTCTGGTCGGGCGTGCGAAAGCTTGATGTCCAGTTGATCAGCGTGGTTCCACCTACCGCGCGGCCTTGCAGAATCGTGATGGCGCCGTCCTTGCTCATGCGGCCGATCCCTTCCTGATACAGCGTCGAATACGCCTCATCCTCCAGCATGTTGAAATCCGAGCTGGTTTTCAGCGGCCCTTCTTCGATGATCACCACTTTGAGCCCGGCTGCGCTGAGGATTTCCGCCGTAGTGCCGCCGCCTGCGCCGCTGCCGATGATGGCGACATCGGCTTCCAGCGTCAGGTCTTGCTCAAGCGTCGAGCCGTCATGGGTTTTCCAGCCGCGAGCTTGACCCTCGCGGAACGTGTCGGGAACAGGCATAGAACCTCGGTTTTTTATTGTTTTTATGGGTTAGATTTTCGGCGGCCCGGGATAGCCGCATGCGGCCCACGACTCGGCCCGGCCATACCAGGCCATCAGCACCAGTTGCAGCAACGAGCTGTGACCCTGACGCAGAAGGTTCAGCGAACTGTTTTGCCAGCGGCCGAGAAAGTGCCGGATCTGTTCGGCGTCGGCGTTTTCCCAACGACCCCAGATGCCCGTCAGCGGTCCTCGGGTGATCGCCATCGCCACCACATCGAACAGTTGCTGAGTCAGCTTGAGCATTTCCGGGGACAGTCGCGCCAAGCCGCTGTCCAGGCTATGCAGCGTGGCATCTACCGCATTTTGTACGGTGACCGCCGCCGTGGCGCCCTCGATCATGACCGGGATCACCGCCTGCAAAAACGGCATGTCGCTGGCACGCAAAACGCTGAAACCCGGCGCGGCCGTCGTGCTTGAGCATCCGCTGAGACTCGCCGTCACGCCTGCTGTGGACAGAAATACGGTCGCCCCGAGCCCCAATTTCAGAACGCCCCGCCGGGAAACGCCCAAAGCCGCGACACTCATCGCACGAACAACCGTTGAATCAGCTTCTGTATCGCCTTGCCATACGGTGGATAAACCAGCCGCGCGGCATTGAAGCGCTGCTTGATGAACACGGATTTGGCCTTGCTGAACGTCAGAAAACCTTCGTGACCGTGGTAGTGCCCCATCCCGGATGCACCGATACCGCCGAAGGGCAGGTCATCCTGTGCGACATGGAGCAGGGTGTCGTTGAGACAGACACCACCGGAATGCGTCTGCTCCAGCACCCGTTGTTGCTCGGCCTTGTTGTAGCCGAAGTAATACAGCGCAAGTGGGCGAGGTCGTTGATTGATGTAATCGAATGCTTGCTCGATGCGCTCGTAAGGGACGATGGGTAATAGCGGGCCAAAAATCTCGTCCTGCATGACCAGCATCTCGTCCTTCACGTCGAGTACAAGGCTGAACGGCATGCGTCTCCCTTGGCCCTCTTCGTATAAAGAAATGACGTTCGCGCCCTTGCTCGTCGCGTCGGCCAGGTAGCTGTTCAACCGCGCCATGTGCCGTGGGTTGATGATCGCCGTGTAGTCCGGGTTGTCCGCCAGTGTCGGATAGAACCCCGTGACCGCCTTTTTGTAGGCGTCGACAAAGTCGTCGATGCGGTCCCTGGGCACCAGAACGTAATCCGGCGCGACACAGGTCTGGCCGGCGTTCAGCGTCTTGCCGAAAGCAATGCGCTCGGCAGCGTCCTTCAACGGCACGTCATGGGAGACGATGGCAGGGGACTTGCCGCCCAATTCCAGCGTGACGGGCGTCAGGTTCTCAGCCGCAGCGCGCATCACGTGTCGCCCGACGCTGGTGGCGCCAGTGAACAATAAATGATCAAAAGGCAGTCGGGAAAACGCCACGCCGACGTCCGCCTCGCCCAGCACCACCGACACCAAGTCTTCGGGGAAAACCTGGGCGAACAGCTTTTTGAGCAACTCGCCTGTCGCAGGCGTGGACTCGCTGAGCTTGAGCATCACCCGATTACCCGCCGCCAAGGCGCCCACCAGCGGGCCAATCGCCAGGTACAGCGGATAATTCCACGGCACGATCACACCGATCACGCCCAGTGGCTGATAGATGACTTTGGCCGAGGCGGGCTGGAACGCCATGCCCACGCTGCGCCGAGACGCGCGCATCCACTTTTTCAGATGTCGGCGTGCGTAATGAATGTTGTGAAGACTCGGCATCAATTCGGCGAGCAGCGTCTCGTCGGCGCTGCGGTGGCTGAAATCGGCGCTGATGGCGTCGATCAACGCCTGGCGCTCGTTGCTGAGCAATTGACGAAGGCTGTCGAGCCACTGCAGGCGTTGCCCGGCGACCGGCATGGGGTTCGCCGCGAAGGCCCGGCGCTGATTATCGAACAGTCGCTGAAGTTCGGCATGCGGGTCGGGCAGATCGTCAGGCAGGGGCAGGCGGACGGATTCAACAGGCATTGCTGCAGTTCCTTTTGGGCGTTGTAGCGTTGTTTTAGAGTCATTGCTCTATAAAGTCAAATGGTCTTGTCTAGGTCATTGCCAACGTTGTCATGCCCCTTGCGCAGCGCAAATCCGCGAGCCAGACTGCTTGCGCCCGGTTCCGGGTGAACCGCTTTGCAGCACCTGACATGGAGTCTCAATGCGTACGGACTATCTGGCGTTCTTCTTTTCGCTTTTTCTTTCGCGGCTGGCCGATCAGGTCCTGCTGTTTCTGGTGCCGCTGATCGTCTTCCAGACCACCCAAAGCGCTTCCTGGGCGGGCCTGGCGTTTTTTGTCGAGACGCTGCCGCGCTTTCTGGCGTTCCCGATCTGCGGCGCGCTGTGCGACAAGTTCGCCCCGATTCGTTTGTTGCACATCAGTCAGATGTACCGCGCGGTGGTGTGCATGGTTGCTGTTGTCTTGTACGGGGTGTTTGGCGGGATTTACTGGCTGGTGCTGCTCTCCGCGATCTGCGGCGTGTTGACCACCCAGGGGATCATGGCGCGTGAGGTGGTGATGCCCCATATCTTCGCGGATTACCGATACGGCAAGACCCTGTCCTACTCACAGATCGCCGACCAGACCGGGCTCGTCCTCGGACCGTTGCTGGCAGCGCTCTCGCTGGAGTTCTGCCCGTGGCCAGGTGTGGTGATTGGCGTGGCGTTGCTGTTTGTGCTGGCCGACGTCGCCATGCGTGAGTGGCAGCGTTCCAGCAACGTGACGCTGGAAACGTTCGAGCAGCACGCAGACATCTGGTTTCAGCCCTTACGAATTGCCTTCAGGCACATCCGTCAGTCCGCCGAGCTCAAAAAGATCATCTGTCTGGCGGCGGGTGTGAATCTCATCGTAGGCGTGACGCTGGCCAGCTCGGCCGCCATGGTCATTGGCTCATTCGGTGAAAGCAAAGACTTCTACGCGGCGCTTCAAGCGTCGGGTGCGCTGGTCACTATTTTGATTCTGTTCGGGCTCGCCCGGGTCTCATTGCCGCTGTCGGTGCTTGGCCGGGTGTCGTATTGCGCGATTACGCTGGGTGCGCTGATCACTGCCACGGGCGCGGCCTCCGAGATCTATGTAGTGGGCTTTCTGCTCGTCGTTGGCTTCGACAAAATGTTCAATGTCTACATGCGCACCATTCGCCAGCGGGTGATACCGGTGCGCGATTTCGGCAAGACCGTCGGCGTCATTACGCTGCTGAACAACCTGACGCAACCGTTGGCCGGTTTGCTGGTGGGTGTTTTGGCTGTGTCGATAGGATTGCGAGGCGTGATTCTCGCGCTGGCAGTGGCCGCCGTGTTGATTGGCCTTGCCGTGGCCATCGCCACCCGGACGAAGGTGGTGGCATCCGTCGAGTCGTGAGGGCTGCACCCCATCGTGGTCCTTGCGTTAAGATCGGACACATTCCTGTCACGTCCCAACGTTCGAGTCGAGCATGGCGCCGCGCATTAAAACCATACGCATCAAGACCCGTGAACGCATCGTGCAGAGCAGCCTGGAGCTGTTCAATCTGCAGGGTGAGCGCAGCGTCAGCACCAACCACATCGCAGCGCACATGGAGATCTCGCCGGGCAATCTGTATTACCACTTCGCCAACAAGCAGGCGATCATCGCCGAGCTGTTCACCGAATACGAAGCCTTGGTCGACAGCTTTTTGCATCCGCCCAAAGGCCGCTTGCCGGGTGTCGAAGACAAGCGTCATTACCTGACAGCGATTCTCGACGGCATGTGGCGCTACCGTTTTCTGCACCGCGACCTTGAACACCTGCTCGAAGCTGACCCTGAGCTGGCGGCACGTTATCGGCGGTTTTCGCAGCATTGCCTGATCAAGGCCATGGCCATTTACGGCGGCTTCGTCGAAGCCGGGATTCTGGAGATGGACAAGGTCCAGATCGAATCGCTCACGCTCAATGCCTGGATCATCCTGACCTCTTGGGTGCGTTTCCTCTGCACCACCCGGGAAAACGCCACGCACCTGAACGAAGACGCCATTCGGCGCGGCGTGTATCAGGTGCTGATGCTCGAGCTCGCTTACGTCACACCCGACGCTCGGGAAGCTGTGCACGCGCTGTGCGCCGAATTTTACGTGCCGCTGAATAAGGCGCTGGAGGACGCGAGCTGAAGCGTGCTCATCCGCTCAACTGGATTGTCTTATCACTATCGCCACTTTCACTGTCTGCAGGAGCCTGTCATGTCCATCGCGCAATTGATCAGCCCGCAACAACTGGCCGAACGCCAACAACAGCCGGGGCTTGTGATTCTAGATTGTCGTTCCTCCCTTGATGACCTGGACTACGGCCAGCGCAGCTATGCCGAAGGTCACATAGAGGGCTCTTCCTACGCGGACCTGCTCAACGACCTGAGCGGCCCCATCATCAAAGGCGTCACCGGTCGCCATCCGCTGCCGGATCCGCAAGTGCTGATCGAGCGCCTGCGTTTTTGGGGCGTCAATAACGACAGCGAGATTGTGCTGTACGACGATGGCCCGGGCGCCTACGCCGCCCGCGCCTGGTGGTTACTGGCCTGGCTGGGCAAACGTGATGGCGTGTACATCCTCGATGGCGGTCTGAAGGCCTGGCACGGGGCGGGACTGCCGTTGAGCCTTGACCCGCCGGACCATCGACAAGGCTCGTTTCAGGGCAAGCCCGATGAATCCCTGGTGTTGAGTGCGGCCGACTTGCAGGCGCGGCTCGGAGCGCCAGAGATGACCCTGATCGACGCCCGTGCGCCGGCGCGCTTTCGCGGCGAGGTTGAGCCGATCGACCCGATTGCAGGGCACATTCCCGGTGCTCAGTGCGCAGCCTTCACCGACAATCTCGGCCCCGATGGACGTTTCCTCCCGGCTGAACAGCTCAAGCAGCGGTTTGCGCAAACGTTGAAAGGCCGCTCGCCAGACCAGTTGGTGGCCTATTGCGGTTCCGGTGTCACGGCGTGCCATAACCTGTTCGCATTGTGTCTGGCGGGTTATCCGCTGGGCGGGTTGTATGCAGGGTCGTGGAGCGAGTGGATCAATGATCCGGCCCGTGGGGTAGCGACGGGGGAGTAACGCGCTCTGCTGACCGGCTTGGCAGTCTTGATCGATCTGCTGCCGGACTGGATCTGTGCAGATTCATTCGCAATGGAGCGGTGCAGCCGATGGCGAGGCATCGAATGAACCCTCCTTTCGCGAATGAATTCGCTCCCACAGGGGCGGTACATCTGGCCGAGTTCGGGCTAAATCTGCCCCATCGCCCACCGCAGTAAAAAGAACACCACCAGACCGCCGCCAATGGTGGCCAGCAAATTACGGCTGAACGCTGCAATCGCGATGGCGGCGAGGCCGGCCAGCAAGTAAGCGTTCTGAAACGATACCTGCCAATGCTCGCCGTCCGGCAGCAGCATGCCGGGCACCACGATGGCGGTCAGGACGGCGGTCGGCACGTAGTGCAGGCCTTGTCGCACGACCGGCGGGAAGCGCAGGTTGGGCCACGCGAAAAGGCTGTAGCGCATCAGAAAAGTGATCGCCGTCATGCCCAGAATCAGCCACCAATAACTCATGACTGTGCCCGCGCGTGCGACCGGTCGTGAGGGTTGGCAGCCTGTCGACGCTCAAGCAAAACACCCACGGCAATCCCGCTGAATGCGGCCGCCATCAACCCCAGTTTGTACGGCAGCGACCAGGTCATCAGTGCCACGGCGCCCGCGGCCAGTGCGGCGGCGATCTGCGGTTGATTGCGTAGCAGCGGCACCACAATGCCGATGAATGTCGCCAGCATCGCGAACTCCAGACCCCAGCTCGCCATGTCCGGCACCGCCTGACCGAACAACACGCCCACCAGCGAACTGCCGACCCAACAGGCATAGAGTGCGCTGGCCACACCGAGCCAATACCAATGCGCCAGCGGTTGGCGGCCGTGGACGAGGTAGTAGCGCTGCACGACCGCGAACGTTTCGTCGGTCAGCCAGAACGCCAGCAGCAATCGCCAGCGTTGCGGCAAACCCTGCACTTGCGGCTGCAAGGTAGCGCTGTAGAGCACATGGCGCAGGTTGACGATGAAGGTGGTCAGCAGGATCACCACGGCGCTGGCCCCGGCGCCCATCAGGCTGACGACGATGAATTGTGCCGAGCCTGCGTAGACAAACATCGACATGCCGACCGCTTGCCACAGCGACAAACCGCCGACCCCGGCGAGGGTTCCGAAGATGATGCCGAACGGCGCAATGCCGACGAGCATGGGCACACTGTCGCGAAGACCGCGAACGTAGAGTTGATGACGGGACATGGTGTTTCTCCTTATGTCCCGAATGGTAGGCGGGTGGTGTGTCGCTGTCTTGAACGATCTTGCACAGATCCAAAACAGCGTTGAACGGCAGGGGCCGGCTGGCTGGGTCCGCGTCGTTCCGAAGGCTTGAAGGCGGCACTCATACTGTAGGAGCCGGCTTGCTGGCGAATGCGGTGGGTCAGCAGCATCAACTGCGGCTGACAAACCGCGTTCGTCCGAGTGCGGCCCATACCCTCGTAACCTCGGACGTCTCCTACAGGGTTCGCGTCGTTACGAAAACTTGGGGACGACGCTGATACTGTAGGAGCCAGCAAGCTGGCGAATGCGGTGGGTCAGCAACATCGACGGCGAATGACACACCGCTTTCGCCAGCAAGCCGGCTCCTACAGGGTCGGCGAACGGAATCTGCGCCGCGGGAAAGCCTTGTTCTCACGCCCCTGGGGGGAATCAAGGGCGAAGTGTCAGACTTGCTTGAGCCCCATGCACATCCACCAACCACTCCGGAATCCGCTGTTCCAGGTAATAGGTCGGCGTTCTGATCGTGCCGCCGACAAACCCCACATGACCGCCCTGGTTTTGCAGGTCGAACTGCGTGCTTGCGGACAGCTCGCTCGCGTCCGGCAGGCTGTGTTTGAACACGAACGGATCGTCCAGGGACTGCACCAGCAGCGTCGGCGTGCGGATTGCTCCGAGGAAATAGCGGCTTGAGGCGCGGCGGTAATAATCCTGAGCGTCGACAAAACCGTTGAGTGGCGCGGTCACTTTTCCATCGAAGTCCCAGAACGTGCGCAGATTGTCCAGCGAACCCAGTGCGGCAAGGGTGGCGAGGCCTTCGTTCATGCCCTCATGCTGAAAGCGGCGCTGTTTGTCGCGGATATACCCGACCATTTCACGCATGAAATGCCGCTGATAGACCTTGGAAAAACCCAGGCCGATACGATCAGCGCACTCATCCAGACGAAACGGCACCGAAACCGCCGCCGCACCTTGAAGGTTGCTGTCCAGCCCTGACTCGCCCAGGTGCTTGAGCAGAATGTTGCCGCCCAGCGAATAGCCGACCGCGTACAACGGCGCCAGTGGTCGTGCGGTGCGGATATGTGCGATGACGGCGGCCAGGTCTTCACTCGCGCCGGAATGGTAGCTGCGCGGAAGTAGATTGGGTTCGCCAGAACAGCCTCGCCAGTTCAGCGCGACGCTGGTCCAGCCTCGTTTTTCCATTGCCTGCTGCAAGCCAACGACGTACGGCGAGTTGGAGGAGCCGGTGAGGCCATGGAGCACCAGCACGACGGGTGCTTTGGCGTCGTGCGGTCCGTACCAGTCCATGTCGAGGAAGTCCCCATCCTGCAGCCAGATGCGCTCGCGTCGACGATCCATGTGAATGGTTTTTCGCCAGAGCGGGCCCCAGAGGGTCTGCAGGTGAGGGTTGCCGAGTCCGAACGCGGGAACGAACGGACGGCTGTCAGCTCGCGGCAACACTTCTTTCCCATAGCGCGTAATACACCTGCCCGGCCTTTTTCTCACGGTGCAGGCGCCAGTTGCCCGGCAGGCCAAGGGTCGACGGCGCGGTTTCACTCTCGGTGTAGATCCACGCGTTATCCGCCAGCCAGTTGCGCTCTTCGAGAAGCGTGCAGGCGGGCGTCAGCAGATTCTGATGGAACGGAGGGTCGAGAAAGACCACGTCGAACTGCTCAGCCGCTTGCGACTCCAGATACCGCAGTGCGTCGGTGGCGTGCGTCTTGCCGACGGTGCAGCGCAAGGTGCCCAAGTGTTCGCGCAAGCTGGAAATGGCGGTTGAGTTGGTGTCCAGCGCCAGGCCCATGCTGGCGCCACGCGACAAGGCCTCCAGGTACAGCGCGCCGCTGCCCGCGAACGGGTCGAGTACACGGGCGCCTTCGATATAAGGCGCCAGCCAGTTGAACAGCGTTTCACGCACGCGATCCGGCGTCGGGCGCAAGCCCGGGCCGTCAGGGAAACTCAGACGCCGACTGCGCCATTCGCCGCCGATAATCCGCAGTTGGCCCAGGCCCGTGTGGATTTTGTGCCCTTTGTGGATACGCGGCGGCTTGGAAGTCGAGGTCATTAGTGCTCCGGAACGCCGAGAGGTTGCTCGGCGGGTTTATCAGTAGGGGGCGGCAGCGGTTTCTGCGGGACGGTCGGACCGGCAGTCACGATCACCAGCTTGTCAGCGTCCAGATGCTTGTTCATCACCGCCTTGATCTGCTCGACGGTGACGCTCTGGGACTGCGTCATGAAGTCTTCGAGGTAGGTCAGGGGCAGATTATAGAAGCCAATGGCACCCAGTTGGCCAACGATCGCCGAGTTGCTGGCCGTCGACAGCGGGAAACTGCCCGCCAGTTCGCGCTTGGCATCGTCCAGTTCTTTCTGGGTCGGGCCGTTGGCGAGGAAGTCGCGGGTGATGTCCTTGACCAGCTTGAGCGTGTTTTCGCTCAGTTCGGCGCGGGTCTGCAGCCCGATCATGAACGGACCTTGAGCCTGCATCGGGGTAAAGCCCGAGGACACGCCGTAGGTCAGGCCGCGCTTCTCGCGGACTTCCGACATCAAGCGACTGCCGAAACCACCGCCACCCAGGATCGAGTTACCCAGCGACAACGCAGCGTAATCCGGGTCGGCGCGGTCGATGCCCAGTTCAGCCAGCATCAGGTGCGTCTGCTTCGACGGAAACTCGATGTGGGTTTCGCCTGGTTTGGGTTCGGTCGGTGCGACGGTCTTCGCCAGCGCCGGCCCTTTCGGCAACGACGCCGATACCTGCGCGGCCACGGCTTCCGCTTCCGAACGGGACAGGTCGCCGACCAGCGCAATGACCGCGTTACCGGCTGCGTAAGCCTTGGCATGGAAGGCTTTTAGCTGAGCCAGGTTGATAGGCGTGATGCTTTTAGCCGTGCCCATGCTCGGGTGTGCGTAGGGGTGATCGCCGTACAGGCGCTTGAACAATTCGTCGCCCGCAAGCTTTCCGGGGTTCTGCTTCTGGTACTCGAAGCTGGCCATCAGCTGATTCTTGATCCGCGCCAGCGAGTCGGCCGGGAAAGTGGGTTTACCGACAACTTCCGAGAACAGTTTCAGCGCAGGCTCACGCTTGTCCGGCGCACTCAGGCTGCGCAACGACGCAAGGGCCATGTCGCGGTAGGAACCGTTGCCGAAGTCGGCGCCCAGACCTTCGAAACCTTGGGCAATGGCGCTGACATCCTTGCCTTTCACGCCTTCGTTGAGCATGGCGTTGGTGATCAGTGCGATACCCGGCGTCGCGTCGTCCTGACTGCTGCCTGCAGCGAACAGCAGGCGCATGTCGAACATCGGCAGCTCATGGGCTTCGACGAACAGCACGCGCGCGCCTTCGGCGGTTTTCCACGACTGAATGTTCAGCGTCCGGCGGGCGGGTGCTTTGCCGTCGAGCTCTTTCAGCGATTCGAGGGTGTTGGCGGCCTTGTCGATCGCCTTGGGTGCGTCAGCGGTCGTGTCGGCCATCACCGAAGCTGCGCCGAACAGGCCGAGGGTCGCGGCAAGCAACAACGCAGGGGCCCGCGTTCGCGCAAAGCGTGTTTCGTTGCGCTTACTCATGGGCTTTCTCCTCAGGCAGAACGTGTGCGACCGCAAGGCGTTCGCGGGTGAAATAGGTGCGTGCAGCTTTCTGGATGTCTTGCGGCGTCACGCTTTGCAGCGCGGCCAGCTCCTGGTCGATGAGCCGCCAGGACAGCCCGACGGTTTCCAGTTCGCCGATGGTGCTCGCCTGACTGGTAATCGAATCGCGTTCGTAAACCAGCCCGGCGATGACCTGGGCACGCACCCGCTCCAGTTCTTCCTGGGTCGGCGGCTTGGTTTTCAGTTCGTCGAGCAGGCGCCAGATACCGGCTTCGGTGTCGGCCAGGGTTTTCTTCTTCTGCTGGTTAGGCGTGGCGCTGATGGTGAACAGGCTGTCGCCACGGGTATAGGCGTCGTAGTCCGACGATGCGCCGGTGACCAGCTCTTCGCCGCGTTCGAGGCGGGTCGGAATGCGCGCGCTGTAGCCACCGTCGAGCAGGGCAGAGATCAGGCGCAGTGCGTTCACCGACTGAGGGTCGGTGGCCGTGGAAAGGCTCGGTACGTTGAAGCCGTACATCAGGCTCGGCATCTGCGTCGCCACATGAACAGTGATCTGGCGCAGGCCTGGCTCAGGCAATTCGAGCGGCTTTTTCGACGGTGGAACATCGCGGCGCGGAATCGGACCGAAGAAACGCTCGGCCAAGGCCTTCACTTCGTCGGGTTTCACGTCACCGACCACCACCAGCGTGGCGTTGTTCGGCACGTACCAGGATTCATACCAGTGACGCAGCTCTTCGACTTTCATGCGGTCCAGGTCAGCCATCCAGCCGATGGTCGGCGTGTGATAGCCGCTGGCAGGGTAGGCGATGGCCTTAAAGCGCTCGTAAGCCTTGGCATTGGGCTTGTCGTCCGTGCGCAGGCGGCGCTCTTCCTTGATGACTTCGATCTCGCGGGCGAATTCTTCCGGTGGCAGCTTCAGCGTCGCCATGCGGTCGGCTTCCAGTTCGAAGGCTACGCTCAGACGGTCACGCGCCAGCACCTGATAGTAGGCGGTGTAGTCGTCGCTGGTGAAGGCGTTCTCTTCGGCGCCCAGGTCGCGCAGGATCAGCGACGCTTCACCCGGACCCGCCTTGGAACTGCCTTTGAACATCATGTGTTCAAGCGCATGGGAAAGGCCCGTCTGGCCGGGCGTTTCATAGCTGGAGCCGACCTTGTACCAGACCTGAGACACCACGACCGGCGCGCGATGGTCTTCGCGCACGACCACTTTCAGGCCGTTATCCAGCGTGAATTCGGAAGTGGGTTGGGGATCGGCGGCGTTGGCTGCAAGGGGCAAACAGAGTGTGCCGAGCAGCAGGCCTGCGGCACAGCGGGCGAGAGCATTCATTCGTAATTTGAACCTTCGAGGCGGCCTGCTTGAACTTAGCGTCGGCGGGCGCGGGGGTGTTAGGATAGCGGCCAGTTTGGCTGCCGACTATGTCTAAGACTCATGCTTGGGAATCGGACTACGATGAAATGCGCTGCTATGGCGCATTTCTGTAGGGATTGCCGGGAGTGTTGAGCGATTGTCGAGTAAAGCTCACTCAGCCAACTGATGAACAAGCGGACATAAAAGCAGTCTGTTTCGCATTGACAGAATTTTCAGAGGCGCCGCTCTGGCGCGTCGCTACCTTGAGATAGCCGTCCTCCATGTTTGGTTCCAACGACGACAAGAAGACCCCAGCCCCGGCTGGCGAGAAGAAAGGCCTGTTCGGATGGCTGCGTAAAAAACCGCAGGAAACCGTCGCCGAACAGCCGCAAGACGTACCTGCAGCAGCGCCCGAGCCTGTCGTCGAACAGACGCCAGTCGTTGCTGAGCCGCAGATTGCTCCCGTCATACCTGCCGAGCCCGTGCCGGAGGCCATTACCGCCCACGCGCCCGCGCCGATTATCGAGCCCGCTGACGCCGAGCCGTGGTTGAAACTGCCGGTTGCCGAAGAGCCGGTCGCATTGACGCCTGAGAGCGAGCCGCACGTTACCCCTGAGATTCCGGCGTACACCGCTTCGCACGTGCAGGCGGACCTCGCGACGCCTCAAGCGCCTGTGCAGCCAGCGGTGGTCGACGTCACCTCCTTCGAAGTGCCGCCGTCGATCGAGCCGATCCCGGTGGCCTTGCCTGACCCTGTTGCCGGCAATGATTTGCCGGCGTTGTCGCAGCCTTCGCCAGTCACACCGCCTCCGGTCATAGCACCGGTGAGTGCCCCGGTCGTGCCCGTTGTAGAAGCGCCTGCCGCTCCCGCGACCGCCCCGGCATCCGGGACAGCCGAGCCGAAGCAGCCTGGTTTCTTCGCGCGTCTCAAACAGGGCTTGTCCAAGACCAGCGCCAGCCTGGGCGAAGGCATGGCCAGCCTGTTTCTGGGCAAAAAAGCCATCGACGACGACATGCTTGATGAGCTGGAAACCCGTTTGCTGACCGCGGACGTTGGTGTTGAGGCAACTTCGCTGATCGTGCGTAACTTGACGCAGAAAGTGGCGCGTAAACAACTGACTGACAGTGACGCACTGTACAAGTCGTTGCAAAGCGAGCTGACCGAAATGCTCAAGCCGGTGGAAGCGCCACTGGTGATCAAATCCGAGCACAAGCCCTTCGTGATTCTGGTCGTGGGCGTCAACGGTGCGGGCAAGACCACCACCATTGGCAAGCTGGCGAAGAAGCTTCAACTGGAAGGCAAGAAAGTCATGTTGGCGGCGGGCGACACCTTCCGTGCCGCAGCCGTCGAGCAATTGCAGGTGTGGGGCGAGCGCAACAAGATCCCGGTCATCGCCCAGCACACCGGTGCTGACTCCGCTTCGGTGATTTTCGACGCCGTGCAGGCCGCCAAAGCACGAGGCATCGATGTGTTGATTGCCGACACTGCCGGTCGTCTGCACACCAAAGACAATCTGATGGAAGAGCTGAAAAAGGTTCGCCGCGTGATCGGCAAGCTCGACGAGCAGGCGCCGCACGAAGTGCTGCTGGTACTGGACGCGGGCACCGGTCAGAACGCGATCAATCAGGCCAAACAGTTCAACCAGACGGTCCAGTTGACCGGGCTGGCGCTGACCAAACTCGACGGCACTGCCAAAGGCGGCGTGATCTTCGCGCTGGCCAAGCAGTTCGGGTTGCCGATTCGCTACGTCGGCGTCGGTGAAGGCATCGACGATTTGCGTACTTTCGAGGCTGAACCCTTCGTTCAAGCCCTTTTCGCCGAGCGGGAGCGCACATGATTCGTTTCGAACAGGTCGGTAAACGCTATCCGAACGGACACGTCGGCTTGCATGAGCTGAGCTTTCGAGTGCGTCGTGGAGAGTTTCTGTTTGTGACCGGCCACTCGGGTGCCGGTAAAAGTACCTTGCTGCGCCTGCTGCTGGCGATGGAGCGCCCAACCACCGGCAAGCTGCTGTTGGCCGGGCAGGACCTGGGCCAGATCAGCACGGCGCAGATTCCGTTTTTGCGTCGCCAGATCGGTGTCGTGTTCCAGAACCACCAGTTGCTGTTTGATCGCACGGTGTTCAATAACGTCGCGTTGCCGTTGCAGATTCTTGGCCTGTCCAAGATGGAAGTGACCAAACGCGTCGATTCTGCGCTGGAGCGCGTGGCGCTGTCGGACAAAGCCGAGCTGTATCCCGGCGACTTGTCCACAGGCCAACAGCAGCGCGTCGGCATCGCCCGCGCCATCGTCCACCGTCCGGCCTTGCTGCTGGCGGATGAACCGACCGGTAACCTCGATCCACGATTGGCAGCGGAGATCATGGGTGTATTCGAAGACATCAACCGTCTGGGCACCAGCGTGCTGATCGCGAGCCACGACCTGGCGCTGATCGCGCGCATGCGTCATCGCATGCTGACGCTGCAGCGCGGTCGATTGATCGGTGACGGGGAGGCTGGCGTATGAGTGCCACTCGCAGCCCTAAAGTGTCTGAACGCGTCGCGCCGAAGGCCGCCGAGCCAGGCCCGCAGAAGAAAAAGAAGCACGATGAAGACGACGGCCCCAGCTTTGGCATGTTGTTCAATGCCTGGGTCGAAGCCCATCGTTCCAGTTTGCTGGACAGCCTTCGCCGTTTGGGCAAGCAGCCGATCGGCAGTTTCTTTACGTGTCTGGTGATGGCCGTCGCGTTGAGCTTGCCCATGGGCTTGTCGTTGCTGTTGAGCAATGTCGAGCGTCTGGGCGGGTCCTGGCAGCGTGCGGCGCAGATCTCGCTGTATTTGCAACTGGATGCTTCGCCAAGTGAGGGCGAAGGTCTGGTCACGCAGATCAAAGGAATGCCCGGCGTCGCCGAAGCGGAGTACATCAGCCGCGATCAGGCCCTGACCGAGTTCCAGCAGCAGTCGGGCTTGGGCGAGGCGCTCAAGGAGCTGCCAGAGAACCCGTTGCCGGGCGTCGTGCTGGTCACGCCGCAGGAAGTTGACAAAGCCGCGCTTGAGGCATTACGTACACGTCTCGCTGAATTGCCGAAGGTGCAGCAGGCCCAGCTGGATCTGGTGTGGGTCGAACGTCTGGCGGCTATTCTCAAGCTGGGTGATCGCTTCGTGTTCGGTCTGACGGTGTTGCTGGTGGTGGCGCTGTTGCTCGTCATCGGCAATACCATCCGTCTGCACATTGAGAACCGTCGTACCGAAATCGAAGTCATCAAACTGGTAGGCGGTACGGACAGCTACGTGCGCAGGCCCTTCCTTTATATGGGCGCGCTGTACGGATTCGGCGCGGGGATACTCTCGTGGGGTGTGCTGGCGTTCGGTCTGGACTGGCTCAATGAGGCCGTGGTCAGGCTCGCGGGGCTGTACGGCAGCAATTTTTCCCTGGCCGGCGTGCCCATGGCCGATGGTCTGTCGCTCTTGCTAGGGGCGGTGTTGTTGGGGTATATCGGTGCGTGGATCGCAGTTGCACGCCATTTGAGAGAGCTGGCACCTCGTTGAGTCTTAATGTTCGGGTAATTTTCGTAGCGTAAATTTTGTTTCATCTATTGACTTTTCAGCTAAGGGAACTTGTTTAGCGGTTCCCGGTCAATTTCGCAGTGCTGAACTGCACGAGTCATGTGTCGGAGGTTTTTTCGTATGACCAATTCTTTGCAACCTGCTTATGCCTTGGTTCCGGGTGCAAACCTGGAAGCCTATGTGCACACGGTAAACAGCATTCCTTTGCTGACGCCCGAGCAGGAGCGTGAACTGGCCGAGAGTCTCTATTACGAGCAGGATTTAGGGGCGGCTCGGCAGATGGTGCTCGCCCACCTGCGTTTTGTCGTGCATATCGCACGCAGTTATTCCGGTTACGGCCTGGCTCAGGCTGACCTGATCCAGGAAGGTAACGTCGGCCTCATGAAGGCCGTGAAGCGTTTCAACCCAGAAATGGGTGTGCGTCTGGTGTCGTTCGCCGTGCACTGGATCAAAGCTGAGATTCACGAGTTCATCCTGCGCAACTGGCGGATCGTGAAAGTCGCGACCACCAAGGCCCAGCGCAAGCTGTTCTTCAACCTGCGCAGCCAGAAGAAGCGTCTGGCGTGGCTGAACAACGAAGAGGTGCATCGCGTGGCCGAAAGCCTCGGCGTTGAGCCACGTGAAGTGCGGGAAATGGAAAGCCGCCTGACCGGCCACGACATGGCGTTCGACCCGGCTGCGGAAGCAGACGACGACAGCGCGTTCCAGTCGCCGGCCAACTACCTGGAAGACCATCGTTACGATCCGGCGCGTCAGCTGGAAGATTCCGACTGGACCGACAGTTCGACGGCCAACCTGCACGAAGCGTTGAACGTCCTCGACGAGCGCAGCCGTGACATCCTCTACCAGCGCTGGCTGGCAGAAGAGAAGGCCACGCTGCACGATCTGGCGGAGAAATACAAAGTGTCCGCAGAGCGTATTCGCCAGCTCGAGAAGAGCGCGATGAACAAGCTCAAGCTGTCGATTGCTGCATAAGCGCCGAACGCTGAAATGAAAAACGCCCCGAGACGATCGGGGCGTTTTTGTTTGCGCGCTGCGAGGTCACTCAATGTAGGAGCGCGCTTGCCCGCGATTGCGTTTCATCAGGCGCCTATGAACGTGTCAGGCAGACCGCCATCGTGGGCAAACGCGCTCCTACACTCCGACGTGGTCCATGATCATCACCACTTACGGCTGTGATTCAACCCCACCAGATACTCATCCCCGCCCAACTGGCGCATCTGCTGGCGAATCCATCCCGCACGCCGCGACACGTAGCTGCTGGGGTTGCTCGCGCTCCATTCGCGCGGGTTGGGGAGTACGGCGGCCAGGTAGCTCGCCTGTTGCATCGAGAGCTGGCTGGCGTTGACATGGAAATGATGCTGCGCGGCGGCTTGGGCGCCGAATACGCCATCGTCCCATTCGACGCTGTTGACGTAGACCTCAAGGATCCGTTGCTTGGACCAGAACACCTCGATCAGCGCGGTGAACCACGCCTCCAGCCCTTTGCGGAAATAGCTGCGGCCGGACCACAGGAACAGATTCTTGGACACTTGCTGGCTGAGCGTACTGGCGCCGCGAATCGAGCCGCCGCGCTCGTTGTGAACCAGTGCGGCCTGAATGGCGTCGATATCGAAACCCCAATGCTCGGCGAACTTCTGGTCTTCACCGGCGATGACCGCAACTTTCAGGTCGTCGGAGATCTTCTCCCAAGGCTCCCAGTCGCGCTGCAGGTCAATGGGTTGGCCGTCGAACCATGATTCGATCTTGCGCTCTACCATCAGCGCCGTGAACGGCGGAGGGACCCAGCGGAAGATCAAAACAAGCACGACACTTGCCGCTGCGAACCAGAGCAGGCCTTTGGCGACACGACGAAGGAGGAAACGCAGCATAGAGATGGCTTGGCCGAACCCGTTGAGCGGGCCATTATACAGACCACGCGCCATTGAACGACTTTGCCTGGAGTTGCATATGTTACGAACGTTTCTGATGTTGGCCGCCTTCTTTGGATTCACCGGCGTTGCGTTGGGTGCTTTTGCCGCGCATGCCCTTAAAAACCGACTCAGCCCTGAGTACCTGGCGATCTTTCATACCGGCGTGCTGTACCAGTTGATTCACGCGTTGGCGATCTTTGGCGTGGCGCTGCTGGCGATGCAGATCCAGGGTCGATTGGTCACCTATGCGGGGATCGCGTTCACGCTCGGCATCATTCTGTTCTCCGGCAGCCTTTATCTGCTGACGCTGACCGGTGTGAGCAAACTGGGCATCATCACGCCGATCGGCGGGCTGTGCTTTCTGATTGGCTGGTTCATTCTCGGCTGGACCGCCTGGCGGCTGGGTCTCGACACCCTGTAAGGCAAACCTGACCCGCAGGTCCGGGTTGAGACGAATGGCACGCCTTTGCCTTGGTCATCCCGGCTGATCGGGCTAGAATGCTCGCCCCCTAAAATGATGGCTGCCCTTCGCATGCGCATTCAGTTGAACGGTGAATCCTTTGAACTGCCCGACGGCGCGACCGTTGCGGCGTTGCTGACCCGTCTGGACCTGGCCGGGCGTCGAATCGCGGTCGAGCTCAATCTGGATATCGTGCCGCGCAGCCAGCATGACGCCACGACGCTGAACGAAGGCGATCAGGTCGAAGTGGTGCATGCCATCGGTGGCGGCTAGTCGTTCGCAGCCGCCCCGCGCCCCGATCCAGAAAGAACTGCAAGAACCTCAACCGTAAAGAGGATTTCCGATGAGCAATGTTCGTAGCGACAAGCCGTTTACAGTGGCGGGTCGTACTTTCCAGTCGCGCCTGTTGGTCGGCACTGGCAAGTACAAGGATATGGAAGAAACCCGTCTGGCGATTGAAGCCTCGGGCGCCGAAATCGTGACCGTCGCGGTGCGCCGGACCAACCTGGGTCAGAACCCGGGCGAACCGAACCTGCTCGACGTGCTGCCGCCAGATCGCTACACCATCCTGCCGAACACTGCCGGTTGCTACGACGCCATCGAGGCTGTGCGCACCTGCCGTCTGGCCCGTGAACTGCTCGACGGTCACAACCTGGTGAAGCTGGAAGTCCTGGCCGACCAGAAGACCCTGTTCCCCAACGTGATTGAAACCCTCAAAGCCGCCGAAACGCTGGTCAAGGACGGTTTCGACGTGATGGTCTACACCAGCGATGACCCGATCATCGCTCGCCAGTTGGCAGAAATCGGCTGCTGCGCGGTCATGCCGTTGGCCGGTCTCATCGGCACTGGCCTTGGGATCTGCAACCCGTACAACCTGCAGATCATCCTCGAAGAGTCGAAAGTCCCGGTGTTGGTCGATGCCGGTGTCGGCACGGCCTCAGACGCCACCATCGCGATGGAGCTGGGTTGCGAAGCGGTGCTGATGAACTCGGCCATCGCCCACGCCGGGCAGCCGGTGCTGATGGCCGAAGCCATGAAACACGCCATCCTGGCAGGCCGTATGGCTTATCTGGCTGGTCGTATGCCGAAAAAACTCTATGCCAGCGCGTCCTCGCCGCTGGATGGTCTGATCAAGTAAGAGCCCGTTGATGATTGATTCGCAAAAGCCCGATGCACTTCCGGACGACGAAGTGATGAACGACGAAGACGGTAAAGAGCAGGGCGATGACAGCCATCATCGGCGCATCAAAAGCTTTGTGATGCGCGCCGGTCGTATGACCGAAGGCCAGCAGCGTGGTCTGGATCAGGGCAAGCCCCTGTTCGTGCTGCCACTGGCCGATGCGCCGGTGGATTTCGACGCGGTGTTCGGTCGTTCAGCGCCGCGCACCCTTGAAATCGGCTTCGGCATGGGCCACTCGTTGCTGGAGATGGCCGCCGCCGCGCCCGATCAGGATTTCATCGGCGTCGAAGTGCACCGTCCCGGTGTCGGCGCGCTGCTGAACGGCGTGTTGACTCAAGGCCTGACCAACGTGCGTGTTTACGATTGCGATGCGATCGAAGTGCTCAACCGCTGCGTGGCCGACAACAGCCTTGACCGTCTGATGCTGTTCTTCCCGGACCCGTGGCACAAGTCGCGTCACCATAAGCGCCGTATCGTTCAGGCCGAGTTCGCCGCGCTGGTGCGCAGCAAGCTCAAGCCGGGCGGCATTCTGCACATGGCGACCGACTGGGAGCCCTATGCCGAATACATGCTGGAAGTGATGAACGTCGCCCCGGGTTATCGCAACCTGGCCGAAGACGGCAAATGCGTCCCGCGCCCTGCGGAGCGTCCGATCACCAAGTTCGAACGCCGCGGTGAGCGCCTCGGGCATGGGGTTTGGGATTTGAAGTTCGAGAAGATCGCCTGATCTGACGCGGCCGTCATCAGCGCCGAACACCGATCATGGTAGGAGCCGGCTTGCTGGCGAATGCGTGGGATCAGACACATTTATGTTGACTGACCCACCGCATTCGCCAGCAAGCCGGCTCCTACAGGTCGAGATCGATGCAGGCTCTGTGGATTACTTTCTGTCCGCAACCACCCCGATCAACACCAGCACCACCAACAACACCGGCGCCAGGCTGTAGTTGTTGAACTGGCTCAGCCCGCGAACCACCCAAGGGGTGGCGTAGATCAGTGCCGCGCCGCTGCCGATGGTGCACAGCAACGCCATGACCGGCACGCGCAAGGCGCCGGCAAAGCTGCTCAGGCGTCCTTCGATCCAGCCTTTGATGTCTGCGCCGAACAGGATCAGCAGGCAACCCACCAACGCCAGTGCGATTTCCGACAGGTTGCTGCGACTCCAACGCGAGACGGTGGCCAGCAGGTCGAGTACGAGGTCCATTCAGTGTCCTTAGCGTTAAGCCTTAAAGAAGAAAGTACTGCAGCAGGTCATTGAGGAACAATTGACCACGGGCAGTGGCGACCAGCCGGGCCGGATCGGCCTCCAGCAAGCCTCGTTGTTCGGCTTGCTGGCGCGCGCTGGCCAGCAAATCGAGGCTTAGACCGGTGCGGCGCTGAAATAATGCAGCGTCGACGCCTTTTGTCAGGCGCAGGGCGTTCATCAGGAATTCGAACGGCATTTCGTCCAGCGCCAGCAGCTTCTCTCCGGCCTGATACGACTTGGCAGGGTTCAGGTAATCCTTGGGCAGACGTGTTTTCCAGGTCCGCACGATGCGTCCGTCGGGGTGGCTGAGCTTGCCGTGGGCGCCCGCGCCGATGCCGATGAAGTCGCCAAAACTCCAGTAGTTCAGGTTATGCCGCGCTGCACGGCCTGACTGTGCGTAGGCCGAGACCTCGTATTGCGCGTAGCCGTTTTCGTTGAGCAGCGCCTGGCCCGCTTCCTGGATGTCCCAGAGGATGTCGTCTTCCGGCAGCGTCGGCGGCTGATTCCAGAACACGGTGTTCGGCTCGAGCGTCAGCTGATACCAGGACAGGTGCGTCGGCGCGAGGGCGATGGCCTGACGCAGATCACCCAAGGCATCGTCTTGCGATTGATCCGGCAGGCCGTGCATCAGGTCGAGGTTGAAGTTGTCGAACCCGGCCTGACGCGCCATGTCGGCGGCGCGAACGGCTTCATCGCCGTTGTGGATGCGACCGAGCGCCTTGAGCTTGGCTTCCTGAAAGCTCTGGATGCCGATGGACAGGCGATTGATGCCCAGGCCTCGATACGCGCTGAATTTCACTTGCTCGAAGGTGCCCGGGTTCGCCTCCAGCGTGATTTCGATGTCGGGTGCAAAACGAATACGCTGCTCAACGCCCTTGAGCAGGCGCCCGAGGGCGTCGGCGCTGAACAGGCTGGGCGTCCCACCGCCGAAGAAGATCGTGCTCAGCTCGCGTCCGTAGACGTGCGGCAGGTCTTGATCGAGGTCGGCCAGCAGGGCGTCAACGTACTCCTGCTCCGGCAGCACGGGGCTGGCAGTATGGGAATTGAAGTCGCAGTACGGGCATTTGCGCACGCACCAAGGAATGTGGATGTACAGCGACAGTGGAGGCAGTTCGGACAAAGGAGAACGCGGTTGCTCCGAGCTGAAACCGGCCGCGCCGAGAATCAGCGGCCGGGTGTTGGCATCATGGGTCATTGCAAGCCCAGACGCTGACGCAGAATGGCCATGGCGCGAGCGCGATGGCTGATCTGGTTCTTGTCGACCGGCGTCAGTTCTGCGCTCGACAGATTGCGCTCAGGCACCCAGAACAGCGGATCGTAGCCGAAGCCATGTTCGCCGCTGGCAGCGGTCAGGATGCGTCCGTGCCACAGGCCTTCGCAGAGGATGGGCAAGGGATCGTCGGCATGGCGAACCAGCGCCAGCACGCAGACGAATTGTGCACCGCGCTGTTCTTCCGGCACGTCCTTGAGGGCGTCCAGCAGCTTCGCGTTGTTGGCGGCATCGCCTTGGCCATCGGCGTAACGGGCCGAATAGATGCCCGGTGCGCCGCCGAGGAAATCCACAGCAAGGCCCGAATCGTCAGCCAACGCCGGCAGGCCGGAAATACGCGCCGCATTGCGTGCCTTGAGGATCGCGTTCTCGACGAACGACAGGCCCGTCTCTTCAGGCTCGACGCTGCTGAACTCGCCGATCGAGCGCAGTTGCACGCTGCCACCGAGCATGGCCTGCAGTTCTTTGAGTTTGCCGGCGTTGTGGCTGGCCAGTACGAGCTGGGTGAAATTCATCATTGGTCCGAGAAAATCTGTTGGTTGAAGCTGAGTGTGTGCGTATCGCCATCACCCGCTTTGACGTTGATCGTGAAGACGTAAGTGGCCGAGCTGTCGGGCTCTACAGCGAACTGGGCGATGTAGTTGACCGAGCCGTTTTCGCTGACCGGTCTGAAGCTCAGTTCTTTCTTGCGCCCGGTCAGATCGGCGACCGAGCCGTCGACGTCGGCAGTGACGGTCTTGTCGCCTTTGATCACCGCGATGTTAATGACGGCCTGTCCTTTGCTGCGGATCAAGCCGTTGTCCTTGGCGACGTTGGGTTGCAACAGTCCCGACGCAAAGGCGTTGTAGTGAATGATCACGTCGCCAAACTGCTGTTGTCGGTTCAGGCTGGCACTGTCAGCGGCCATGGCCGGGGCGGTAAGCGCAAGCAGCAGGCCGAGCATTGCGATCAGACGAGCCATGATCATTCTCCTCATTATCGGGGTCACACGGCGATCTTGTGGTCCTGCAGACCCGGGCTGCTGACCCGATAGATGCCGATCTCACCCAACAGATTAGGCCATAGCTTGCTGGCCCAACCGTGACGATGCTGTTGGTCGACGGCCAACCGATCAATGACCTTGGCCGAACGACCCCGGCACAGTTCCTCGAAGTCTTCGAAGGTGCAGAAGTGGATGTTCGGCGTGTTGTACCACGTGTACGGCAGGAACTCGGACACCGGCATCCGGCCTTTGCTCGCCAGGTACCAGCGGCAACGCCAGTGACCGAAGTTGGGGAACGTGATGATGCACTGGCGACCGACGCGCAGCATTTCGTCGAGGATCTTGTCCGGGTAATGAACGGCTTGAAGCGCCTGGGTCATGACCACCACGTCGAAGCTGTTGCTGGCGAAGTTGCCCAGCCCCTTGTCCAGATCCTGCTCGATGACGTTGACGCCGCGCGCGACGCAGCGGGCAATGTTGTCGGCGTCGTTTTCCAGGCCGTAGCCGGTGACGTTTTTGTGGCTCTGCAGCCAGGCCAGCAACTCGCCGTCACCGCAGCCGAGGTCGAGCACGCGGCTGCCTGCCGGTATCCAGTCTTGGATGATTTCCAGGTCGGCTCTCATGGTGTCCTCAGAGTGCAATTCGGTTCATGTAGCTGGAGAAGGCCTGCAGGTAGCGCGGGATCGGCATCAGGAAGGCGTCGTGGCCTTGCGGTGCATCGATCTCCAGGTAGCAGACGTCCTTCTTCGCGGCCATCAGGGCGTCCACCAGTTCGCGCGAGCGCGCGGGCGAGAAACGCCAGTCGGTGGTAAACGACATGACGCAGAATTTGGACGTGACGTGGGCGAAGGTGGCGGCCAGGTCGTCGTTGAAGTTCGCGGCCGGGTCGAAGTAGTCCAGCGCCTTGGTCATCAACAGGTAGGTGTTGGCGTCAAAACGGCCGGAAAACTCTTCGCCCTGATAGCGCAGGTAGCTTTCGACCTGGAACTCGACACTATGGAAGTCGTAGTTGAGGTTTTCGTTCTTCAGGCCACGGCCAAATTTCTCGCCCATGGAGTCATCGGACAGGTAGGTGATGTGCCCGACCATGCGCGCCAGCATCAGGCCGCGCTTGGGGATCACGCCCATTTCCTGGAACGAACCGCCATGGAATTCGGGGTCGGTCAGAATCGCCTGCCGGGCGACTTCGTTGAACGCGATGTTCTGGGCCGACAGTTTCGGGGCCGAAGCAATGGCCAGGCAATGACGAACACGGTCCGGGTAGGTCATGGTCCATTGCAGCGCCTGCATGCCGCCCAGACTGCCGCCGACGATGGCCGCCCATTGCAGGATGCCCAGGGTGTCCGCCAGACGCGCCTGGCTGTGGACCCAGTCTTCGACGGTCAACACCGGGAAGTCGGCGCCGAACGGCTTGCCGGTTTCCGGGTTGATGCTGCTGGGGCCGGTCGAACCGTTGCAGCCACCCAGGTTATTCAGGCTGACGACGAAGAACCTGTTTGTGTCGATGGGCTTGCCAGGGCCGATGCAGCTGTCCCACCAGCCCGGTTTGCGGTCGTCGGCGCTGTGGTAACCGGCGGCGTGATGATGGCCGGACAAGGCGTGACAGATCAGCACCGCGTTGCTTTTGGCGGCGTTGAGTTGACCGTAGGTTTCGTAGATGAGGTCATAGGCAGCCAGCGAGCGACCGCAGGCCAGCGCCAGGGGCTCGCTGAAATGCGCCGTTTGCGGCGTGACTAGACCGACAGAATCTTCGGGAAAGACCGTGGACATCGACCCTGCTCTCGCTGAAATGAGGCGTAAGTCTAAAGATCGCGCAGGGTAGCGGCAACAAACTAAAAGTTAGAATTCGCTGGCGGTCGGGCTTTTGATTCTGCCCGCAGGGCGTAGGAGCGCGCTTGCCCGCGATTGTGTTGAGTCAGATATCAGATATGAACCCGATTTACTGCTATCGCGGGCAAGCGCGCTCCTACAAAATCATGCTTCAGACAGGAGGGGTCAGATCAACCGCCACAGCTCCTGCGGCATACCGGCATAGGCAGCCAGCTCAGGCATGACGTACGACTGCAGCACCTGAATCGCCAAAAAGGCAAAGATCGGCGAGATGTCCAGGCCGCCCAGGTTGGGGATGATGCGGCGGAACGGCGCCAGAATCGGCTCGCTGATCTGGTAGGCCAGTTCGGCAGCCGGATTGTGCGTGCCGGGTGCGATCCAGGACACGATCACCATGATGATCATCGCGACCCAGAAGATTTTCAGCAGCAGCGAAGTGATGCCGATGATCGACCACATCAGCAGATGCGGTACGTCGCCGATGGTGCCGTAAGTCATCATCAGCACGAACGCCATCAGCAGTGCCTGAATCACGATGGCCAGCAGCAGCGACGAGGTGTCCAGACCGAACACGCTGGGCACGATCCGGCGGATAGGCTTGAGCAGCGGCTGAGTGGCGCGCACCGCGAACTGGCAGAGCGGGTTGTAGAAATTGGCTTTGACCAGTTGCAGCACGAAGCGCAGTAGAACGATGGTCAGGTACAGGCTGATCAGCGTCTGGATGACGAAAATCGTGGCGCCGGTGAGTGCATTCATGAATTGCTCCTTATTTGCCCAGCATTTCGGCCATTTCGGCCGAGCGATGTGCGGCAGCGCCAAGCGCCTTTTCTACCATCGCTTCAAAACCGTCCGCCTGGAACGATTTGATCGCGGCTTCCGTCGTGCCCGCCGGCGAAGTCACGCGCCGACGCAGCTCGGCGGCATCGACATCGCTTTCGGTCGCCATGCGCGCGGCGCCTAGCGCGGTCTGCTCGGCAAGCTGTTTGGCGACCTCTTGCGACAACCCCAGCTTCACGCCTGCGGCAGTCATGGCTTCAATCAGCAGGAAGAAGTACGCAGGGCCGCTGCCCGACACGGCGGTCACGGAGTCGATCTGAGTTTCTTCCTCGACCCACAAGGCGATGCCCACCGCAGACAACAGGGTTTCGGCTTGCTGGCGTTGCGCGTGAGTCACTTCAGCGGTGGCGTACAGGCCGCTTACGCCCTGACGCAGCAGCGCCGGGGTGTTGGGCATGCAACGCACGATGGGTTGCTCGCCCAGCCAGGCCTTCATGCTGGCGCAGGTGATGCCGGCCGCAATGGACACCAGCAACTGGTTCGGCTTGAGGGCTGGCTTGAGCGCTTCGCAGACGGTTTTCATCATCTGCGGTTTCACCGCCAGCAGCACCACGTCAGCGCCTTCGATGGCTTCGGCATTGTCAGCAACCACGGTGATGCCATGCTCTTTGGCCACACGCTCGCGGGTTTCTGCGCCGGGATCGCTGGCGCGGATCAATTCAGCTTCGACGCCCTGGGCGCGCATGCCGCCAATCAAACTCGCCGCCATGTTACCGGCGCCGATGAATGCGATACGGGTCTTGCTCATGAACGATTTCCTGTGAGGCAAAGGTTAAGGCTGCCCGTAATTGCGGGCGCCGAAGAGGGCAGTGCCGATCCGCACCCAGGTCGCGCCTTGTGCGATGGCGGCCTCCAAGTCGTGGCTCATGCCCATGGAAAGGGTGTCCAGCGGCAGGTTCAGTTGATCTTGCAAGGTGCGTACAGCAGCAAAAGCAGCGTTCTGTTCGTCGCTGTCTTCTGTCGGTTCGGGAATTGCCATCAAACCGCGCAATCTCAGATTGGGCAGGGCGCTGATTGCCTGGGCCAGCGCAGGCAGGTCTTCAGGCGTGCAGCCGGATTTGCTGGCTTCGCCACTGACATTGACCTGAATACAGATGTTGAGTGGGGGCAGATCGGCAGGGCGTTGTTCGGACAGGCGTTGTGCGATTTTAAGGCGATCCACGGAGTGTACCCAGGCGAAGTTCTCGGCGATTGCGCGAGTCTTGTTTGACTGGATGGGGCCGATGAAATGCCAGATCAAGGGCAAGTCGCTCAATTCGGTCTGTTTGCCGAGGGCTTCCTGCAGGTAGTTCTCGCCGAAATCGCGCAGTCCGGCGGTGTACGCCTCGCGCAGATCGCTGGCCGGCTTGGTCTTGCTCACGGCAAGCAGACCCACTGAGCCGGGGTCGCGCCGGGACGCCTGCGCTGCGTTGTGAATTCGCTCTGCGAGCGTTGAAATGTTCTCTGCTATCGTGGACATTGATTTGCGCCAGCAGGGCTAAAGTCTGCGGCATTCTATGTGATGAGGAGCTGTATGGATATTACCGAGCTGCTTGCCTTCAGTGCCAAGCAAGGCGCGTCGGACTTACATCTCTCTGCCGGCCTGCCACCGATGATTCGTGTCGATGGCGATGTGCGGCGGATCAACCTGCCGGCGCTGGACCAGAAAGAAGTCCAGGCGCTGATCTACGACATCATGAACGACAGGCAGCGCAAGGACTTCGAGGAGGATCTGGAAACGGACTTTTCCTTCGAGGTGCCGGGCGTGGCGCGGTTCAGGGTCAACGCGTTCAACCAGAACCGTGGCGCAGGCGCTGTGTTCCGGACCATTCCTTCGAAGGTCCTGAGCATGGAAGAGCTGGGCATGGGGGAAGTGTTTCGGAAAATTACGGACGTCCCTCGGGGGCTGGTCCTGGTCACCGGGCCAACCGGGTCGGGCAAGTCGACGACGCTCGCCGCCATGGTCGATTACCTGAACGCCAACAAACACCACCACATTCTCACCATCGAAGACCCGATCGAATTCGTTCACGAGTCCAAGAAAAGCCTGATCAACCAGCGTGAAGTCCATCGCGATACTCATGGCTTCTCCGAGGCGTTGCGTTCGGCGTTGCGGGAAGACCCAGACGTGATTCTGGTGGGCGAGCTGCGGGACCTGGAAACCATTCGGCTGGCGCTGACCGCTGCCGAAACCGGGCACCTGGTGTTTGGCACGCTGCACACCACGTCGGCGGCAAAAAGTATCGACCGGATCGTGGACGTGTTCCCGGCTCAGGAAAAGTCGATGATTCGCTCGATGTTGTCCGAGTCATTGCACGCCATCGTCTCCCAGGCGTTGCTCAAGAAAGTGGGCGGTGGCCGGGTGGCGGCGCACGAGATCATGATCGGCACCTCTGCGATCCGTAACCTGATCCGTGAGGACAAGGTGGCGCAGATGTATTCCTCGATTCAAACCGGCGGGGCACTGGGAATGCAGACACTGGATATGTGCCTGAAGGATCTGGTGAGCAAAGGCCTGATCACCCGGGAAAGCGCGCGCGAGAAAGCGAAAACGCCGGATAACTTCTAATTGCTGACAATAAGCAACTGTGGGAGCGAATTCATTCGCGATTGGCCCGTACATCCGATGAGTCTCTATCGGCTGTTCCGGCCTCTCGCGAATGAATTCGCTCCCACAGGTTTCCATCGTCGTACAGATTGGCGCCTGTCAGCGCTGTGCGATCCGCACCGTGCCTTTCTGCGTCGGCGCCTGCTTGGGCAATACGCGCTTGGCAACCACGTAGTGGCTGTCCCAATACGGCTTTTTCAGCGTATCGATGGTCACCGACTTGCCGCGGCGAGGCGCGTGAACGAACTGGTCGTCACCGAGGTAGATGGCGACGTGGTTCACTTTGCGACTCTTGATGTTGAAGAACAGCAAGTCGCCCGGTTTCAGGTCTTTGCGGTCCACCTTCTGACCGTGGCCTTCGGCCATGGCGTTGGAGGTGCGCGGCAGATCCACTTCGCTCACGTCGTTGAACGCGTATTTGACCAGCCCGCTGCAATCGAAGCCTTTGGTTGGGCTGGTGCCGCCCCAACGATAAGGCGTACCGATGGCTTTTACAGCCCGGTTGACGACATTGCTGCTTTGCTTGGTGCCCGGCTGCCCTGCATTAGCGAGGGCGACGGTGTTCTGCGAAATCTTGCGAGAACTGTGGGACTTCTTGCCCTTGGTTGCTCGACTGTTTTTGCTTGAGGTCTCAAGCGGGGTTGCCGTTTCTTCGAGGGCGGCGATTGCTGCGCGTTGTGCGGCAATGTTGCGCGATACGGTTTCCGATGACTCGGTTTTGGCGGTAAAACCCGTAAAGCTCGAAGGTAACGCTTGCTCACGATTGGTGGCGTGGGCGGCCAATGGCATAAATAGGCAAATAGTTAGCCATGTCTTGAAAAATGGACGCATTAGGCAGGGCTCATAGTGGTCAGCGCGCAACTTTATAACAGCTTTTTCACCGGTTCTGAGCCCACTTGTCGAACAATTTACTGCCCGTGGAGTCAGTTTCGGCATTAAAACTGTCACATCATTGTGGGCATCACCTTGCAGAACAAGGGTTTGCGCGAATGGGCAGAGGTTCAAGCCATACGTCGGAGAGCGATACGAAAGTCACAAAACTTACGCATATTTTTTTCTATCGGAGCAAAAGAGGTAAGCAATGAACACCTATCACCCTGACGTTCAACGTCCGGACACTCACAGTAAGGTCATGGGTTACCTGCTGTGGATCGTCGGCTTTACCGGCTCCCATCGTTTCTATTACGGCAAGCCGGTGACCGGGACGATCTGGTTTTTCACCTTGGGATTACTCGGGATTGGCTGGCTGATCGACCTGTTTTTGATCCCTTCGATGGATCGTGAGGCGGACCTGAGATTCACTGCGGGCACCACCGATTACAGCGTTGCCTGGATCTTGCTGACATTTCTGGGTGTGTTCGGTGTGCACCGGATGTACCAGGGCAAGTGGATCACCGGCATCCTTTACCTGCTGACGGGCGGGTTTGCGTTTCTGGGGGTGCTGTACGACTTCTGGACGCTGAATGATCAGATCTCCATGAAGAACGCACAGCGGGGGTAATTCACGCGCCTGCAGATGATCTATTCGGCCATGCCCATGCGGGCATGGCCGCTTTAATCAACCGATGTAACTGATCCGCCCATCGACAAACGTGTACTTCACCGCACCTGGCAGGCAATGGCCGAGGAACGGGCAGTTTTCGCCTTTCGACAGCCACTTCTCGCCAGCGACGGTAGACGCGGCGGGATCGAACAGCACCAAATCCGCAGGCGCGCCAGCAGCCAGTCGACCCGCTGGCAGGCGCAAGGCCGCCGCAGGGCCTGCGCTCAGCCGCGTCAGCAGCGTCGGCAGGTCAAGCAGGCCGTCCTCGACCAGCGTCATCGCCAGTGGCAGCAGCAATTCGACGCTGCTGATGCCTGGCTCCGTCGCACCGAACGGTGCCAGCTTGGCGTCGCGTTCGTGTGGCTGGTGGTGGCTGGAGATGGCCTGAACCACGCCGGACTTCACCGCTTCACGCAATGCATCGCGGTCAGCGCGGGTGCGCAGCGGCGGTTGCACATGGTAAAGGCTGGAGAAGTCGATCAGCGCTTCGTCGGTGAGGATCAGTTGATACAACGCCACGTCAGCGGTCACTGGCAGGCCACGGGCCTGAGCCTGTGCGATCAAGGCCACGCCGCGCGCGCTGGTCAGCTGTGTGAAGTGAGCGCGCACGCCGCTTTGCTCGACCAGGAGCAGGTCACGGGCCAGTGCGACGGTTTCAGCGGTTTCCGGAATGCCTGGCAAGCCCAGGAACGCAGCGGTCGGGCCGTCGTGTGCCAGTCCGCCTTGCGCCAGATCGCCATCTTGCGAATTGAAGATCACCGTCAGGTCGAACGTCGCCGCGTATTCCAGTGCGCGGCAGAGCGTGCGGTTGCTGCTGAAATTGACCAGACCGTTGGTGAACGCCACGCAGCCGGCGTCGCGCAGGGCGATCAGCTCAGCCAGTTGGTCGCCTTCCAGGCCTTTGCTCAGTGCGCCGATCGGAAACACTTTGCTGTGTCCGGCTTCGCGCGCGCGATCCAGAATCAGCTCGGCAACCGCCGATGTGTCCAGGACGGGCTTGGTCCGGGGCGGGCAGCACAGGCTGGTCACACCACCGGCTGCGGCCGCGCGGGTTTCCGACGCAATGCTGCCTTTGCGGCTGTATCCCGGCTCGCGCAGGGATACGTTCAGATCGACCAGGCCCGGTGCTGCAACCAGCCCTGTGCCGTCGATGGTTTGCGAGGGTGTGAAGTCCGTCGGTGCCGCGCCGAGGGCGAGGACCTTTCCGGCTTCCAGGTGAACGTCGATGACTTGATCCAGACCGCTGACAGGGTCGATGACGCGAGCGTTGATGATGCTGAACTTCACTGCGCGTTCTCCTGCTCGAACTGGCGTTGGGCGGTTTGGCCACTCATGGCCATGGACAACACGGCCATGCGCACCGCAATGCCGTAGGTCACTTGATTGAGGATCACCGAATGTGCGCCGTCGGCCACCGCCGACTCGATTTCCACGCCACGGTTGATCGGGCCGGGGTGCATGACGATGGCATCCGGCTTGGCGCCTGCCAGACGGGCGGTGGTCAGGCCGAACAGGCGGTAGAACTCGCCTTCGCTCGGCAACAGGCCGCCTGACATGCGCTCGCGTTGCAGGCGCAGCATGATCACCACATCGACGTCTTTCAGGCCTTCGGCCAGATCCGTGTAGACCTTCACGCCGTACTGCTCGACGCCAATCGGCAGCAGGGTTTTGGGGGCGACCACGCGGATGTCCGGGCAGCCCAGCGCCTTGAGCGCGATCATGTTCGAGCGCGCCACGCGCGAGTGCAGGATGTCGCCGACGATGGCCACCGAGAGGTTCTCGAAGTTGCCCTTGTGGCGGCGGATCGTGAGCATGTCCAGCATGCCCTGCGTCGGGTGTGCATGACGGCCGTCGCCGCCGTTGATGATCGCCACCTGCGGGCAGACGTGCTCGGCAATGAAGTGCGCCGCGCCCGAATCGCCGTGACGCACGACGAACATGTCGGCCGCCATCGCTTCAAGGTTGCGCAGCGTGTCGAACAGGGTCTCGCCTTTGCTGGTCGAGGAGGTCGACACGTTCAGGGTGATGACGTCCGCCGACAGCCGTTGCGCGGCCAGTTCGAAGGTGGTGCGCGTACGGGTCGAGTTCTCGAAGAACACGTTGCACACGGTTTTGCCGCGCAACAACGGCACTTTTTTCACCGCTCGGGCGCCCACTTCGAGGAACGAATCGGCGGTGTCGAGGATTTCAGTCAGCAGTTCGCGGGGCAAACCGTCGAGCGAGAGAAAATGTTGCAGCTGACCCTGATGGTTCAGTTGCAGCGGGCGCTTGGCGTCGAGAGGCGTCATCGCAAAGGACTCTTAGAGGGCGGCGGAATCGGTAGAAAGGTCTTGCAGTTCAAGCGTCAGTGGCGTTGGACCGGACAGCTTGACCCGCTCGTTCGGAGACAGATCGAGCGTCGCGCCGGTCACATTCGGACGAATCGGCAGCTCGGCAGCGTCCAGATCGAGCAGCGATACCAGCGTGACGCTGGCCGGCCGGCCGTAATCGAACAACTCGTTCAGGGCGGCACGAATGGTTCGCCCGCTCATCAATACGTCATCGATCAGCACCAGATGCTGGCCCTCGATCTCGAACGGCAGCTCGGAAGGGCGCACTTGCGGGTGCAGGCCGTTCTGACTGAAGTCATCACGGTAGAAAGACACGTCCAGCGTGCCGAGCGGGGACTGACTGTTCAGTGCCTGGAGCAGGGCCTGAGCGACCCAGACGCCGCCGGTACGAATGCCGATGAAACGCGGCTCGCTGATGCCACGTTTATGCAGGTGCGCGTTCAGGTCGATCGCCATCTGGCTGATCAGTTCGGCGGGGTTGGGCAGGGTGCTCATGGTCGCTCCTTCAGAAGCCCGGTCCCATGCGTTGCGGCTGGCCGGGCTTAAACTCGAATTCAGTGCTGTTCAATGCAGTGCAGTGCCGCGCAGTGTAAGACGCTCACGTGTCGAACAGTGCGCTGTTGGCTTCCAGCCAGCCTTGCAGCAGAAGCGCTGCGGCAATGGCATCCACCGGATTGTCGCGGTAGCTGCCACGCTGCCCGCCGCGCGACATGCGTTCCCCCTTGGCTTCAAAGGTGGTCAGGCGTTCGTCATGGGTGTACACGGGCAGGTTGAACCGGCCGTTGAGCTTGCGCGAGAACTTCTCGGCGCGGGCGCTCATTTCGCTGGGCGTGCCGTCCATGTTCAGCGGCAGGCCGACGACAATGGCGTCGGGCTTCCACTCGGTGATCAGTGCCTGGACCTTGTCCCAGTCCGGAACGCCGTTCTGCGCTTTCAGGGTGCACAGCTCGCGGGCCTGGCCGGTGATGACCTGACCGACAGCCACGCCGATCTGTTTGGTGCCGTAATCGAACCCCAGCAGCAGGCGCAGTGCGGCCATCAGGCGTGGCCCGCCTGGCTGGTCAGCAGATTCAGGTTCACGCCCAGTTTGGCAGCCGCCGCATCGAGGCGTTGTTCGCTGTCGAGTTCGAACAGAATCGCGGGGTCGAACGCGCAGTTCAGCCAGGCGTTGGCGGCGAATTCGGCTTCGAGCTGCCCGGCATCCCAACCGGCATAGCCGAGGGTGATCAAATTTTGATCAGGTCCGTAGCCGTCGGCGATCGAAAACAGGATGTCCTGAGAGGTGGACAGCGAGATGCCGCCCAGATCGACCGTGGCCTGAAAAATCTGGCCGGTCGGGTGCAGGACAAAGCCGCGATCGGTTTGAACCGGGCCGCCGCCGTGAATAGGGATGTGCTGACAGCGAACGGGTGGCGACATTTCAGGGCGCAACTGCTCCAGAATGTCCGCCAGCGACAGGCTTTGCGGTCGGTTGATCACCAGACCCATTGCGCCATTGGCGTTGTGCTCGACGATGTAGGTCAAGGTCTGAGCGAAGTTCTCATCGTGCATGTGGGGCATGGCGATCAGAAATTGATGCTTGAGGTACGACGGAGTGACGTTTTTCATGAGCCCTAGTGTGGCGCTGCGGGGCTGTTGTGACAACTACGGGATTAGTGCATGACGCAAAAACTGTAGGAGCGTGGCTTGTGTCTGGGCCGCATTCGGACGATCGGCGGGGGACCCGTCGCACATTCGGTCAGCAGGGTGCGCCTGATTGACCGCATTCACAGGTTTTGCTGCCGGTACCCGGCAGATCGTCCGAATGCGGCCCAGACACAAGCCACGCTCCTACAGTGGCTGCTATGCAGTGGCTCCCCTAACTCAATCAGTTACTGGACAGCTTGTCCCCGCGGGCGAACTTCCACGTGCGGATGATTTCGAGCCGGTCGATATCGGCCAGGTCGCCGCTGAACGGTGCAAATGGCGCCGCCAGGCGCACAATTCGCTGAGCGGCCTGGTCCAGCAACGGCTGCCCGGACGACTCAAGCACCAGCACTTCATATAAAGAGCCGTCACGGTTGATCGACACCATCATCCGCAGGCTGCCGTAAATCTGCTGGCGCCGGGCTTCTTCGGGGTAATTGAGGTTGCCGATGCGCTCGATCTTCTTGCGCCAGTCCTCTTTGTACCAGGCGCCTTTGTCGCGCATGGTCGATGCAGCGCTCAGGCGGTGGATTTTCGGACGCTTGGCATACGCCTGCTGCTCATCGGCGAGTTCGGCTTCCAGGCTGGCGATTTCGCTGTTCAACTGAGCGCTGTCGAACGTCGGCGCGGCTTTCTTGGCTTCTTCGGGTTTGACTTCGTCGCGCTTGGCGACGGTCTTTTGCGGCGCCTGCGCCTTGGTGGCGACAGCTGTTTTGGGCGCTTCCTGCTTGACCACCGGTTTGGCAGCGGGCGGAGGCGTCACCTTGTTGATCTTGGTGTCCTGGTACGGCGCGATTTCGGTGGTCTTGGGCACAGCCTTTTTGTCGAGGGTGCCGCTGCCTTGCTGGTTTTCCTGGGCGAGGAAGTCAGCATCCTTGGGCTTGGTGTCGCTCTTGAATGGGGCGAGGGTGATTTCCAGCGTCTGGCTGATCTTCTCGGGTTTGACGTAGGTGAAGCCCACGCCAAGGATCAGCGCCAAGTGCACGAGGGCTGCGATCATCAGGGTAAAACCCAGGCGATCGGCCGGGCGCACAGCGGTACGGGTCAGGGCCATCGGGAGATCACTGTCGACCGCAGCGTTCATCGACGCTCCGGAATCACACAAACCAGCATTGCGGAAACCCACCTAGGGCGAAATTCAGGCCGCGCATGATAACGCAATGTCAGAGGGTTCTTGGGCTTTGATATCGGCGGGCCGATTAGTGGGCGGCACAAACGATGCACCGCCACTGTAGGGTCGCGCTTGCTCGCGATGACGTCGGTACATTCGACATCGTTATTGGCGGACATACCTTAATCGCGGGCCAGCGCGCGCCTACAGAAACGCTGCGCTACCGGGCCTGCAGCTTCTTCTCGATCACATCCATCAGCATCCCGCCAATGTCCGTGCCGAACGCGTTGTCGATTTCACGGATGCAGGTCGGACTGGTGACGTTGATTTCGGTCAGGTGCTCGCCGATCACGTCCAGTCCTACGAACAACAGACCTTTTTCGCGCAGGGTCGGGCCGATTTCGGCGGCGATCCAGCGGTCGCGGTCAGTCAGGGGACGCGCTTCGCCTCGGCCGCCCGCAGCCAGGTTGCCACGGGTTTCGCCGGCGGCCGGGATACGTGCCAGACAGTAAGGCACAGGCTCACCGTCCACCATCAGGATGCGCTTGTCGCCGTCCTTGATAGCAGGCAGGTACGCTTGCGCCATGATTTGCTGCTGGCCATGGTTCGTCAGGGTTTCCAGAATCACCGACAGGTTCGGGTCGCCCACGCGATGACGGAAGATCGACGCGCCACCCATGCCGTCCAGCGGCTTGAGAATGACGTCGCCATGCTTGGCGGCGAATTCACGCAGGATGTCCGAGCGGCGGCTGACCAGCGTCGGCGGCGTGCACTGCGGAAACAGCGTCGCGAACAGCTTTTCGTTGCAGTCACGCAGGCTCTGCGGCTTGTTGACCACCAGCACGCCCGCACGCTCGGCTTGCTCGAGCAGGTAAGTCGCGTAGACGAATTCCATGTCGAACGGCGGATCCTTACGCATCAGGATCACGTCCAGGTCGTTCAGACCGCTGTCGACTTCAGCCTCCAGTTCGAACCAGTGCGCCGGATCGGCAAACACTTTAAGCGGCTTCATCCGCGCGCGGGCCTGCCCGGCATCCTGATAAAGGTCGTGCTGTTCCATATAGAACAGCGACCAGCCGCGCGCCTGCGCTGCAAGGAGCATGGCCAACGAGCTGTCCTTTTTATAGGAGATGCGCTCGATAGGGTCCATGACAATTCCCAGGCGAATGCTCATGGGGCAATATCCTCTGATCGGTAATGGCCGCAACGGGCCGAAAACAGGCGTCAGGGTGGCGCTGCGCAGGCTTGGGGTCAAGGGGCAAGCGTGGCGCATTTGCTTTATGGATTGCGTCTGGAGAGTGTGCTAAAAAGGCTCGGCATCTGACGTCACGTCAGTTGTCATTCGAACCCTCTAGAAAGGGGGTTGGCGATCCGACCAGCACCAGACGCCCGGCAGAAGGCAGCCCATCTGAATCGCCGCGGCGATGGTAGAGCAGACATGGAACAGCATTCAGCCCCTTTGAAAGTGATGATCATCGACGACTCGCGAACGATTCGTCGCACCGCCGAGACCCTGTTGAAAAACGTCGGCTGTGAAGTGATCACCGCCGTAGACGGCTTCGATGCGCTGGCCAAGATTGCTGATAATCATCCGAGAATCATATTTGTCGACATCATGATGCCCAGGCTCGACGGGTATCAGACGTGCGCGTTGATCAAGAACAACCGGGCATTCAAGTCTACGCCGGTGATCATGTTGTCCTCCAAGGACGGGCTGTTCGACAAGGCCAAGGGGCGAATTGTCGGTTCTGATCAGTTTTTGACCAAACCGTTTAGCAAGGAAGAACTGCTCAGTGCGATCAAGGCCCATGTGCCAGGGTTCGTTGCAGTAGAACAACAACTATCTTGATGCCGTGCCCTCACCCAGGGGCGGCTGTTTCTATGGGGAAGCACCATGGCTCGAATTCTGATCGTCGATGACTCGCCGACTGAAATGTACAAGCTGACCGGGATGCTGGAAAAACACGGCCACGAGGTCCTCAAGGCTGAAAATGGTGCAGACGGCGTTGCGCTGGCGCGTCAGGAAAAACCCGACGCTGTGCTGATGGACATCGTCATGCCCGGCCTGAACGGTTTTCAGGCGACCCGTCAGCTGACCAAAGACGCTGACACCAACATGATCCCGGTGATCATGATTACCACCAAGGATCAGGAAACCGATAAAGTCTGGGGCAAGCGCCAAGGCGCGCGGGACTACCTGACCAAGCCCGTGGATGAAGAAACCCTCATGAAAACCCTGAACGCGGTCCTGGCGGGCTGAAGGCCGGCCAGCGTTCATGGCCCGGTCGCAAACCGCCTTTCAACTGCTGCTCGATATCGACCAGCGCTGCCGCTCGCTGGCTGCCGGACTGCCTTTGCAGGAAACCCGGCAGCAAGGCTGGAGCGGCATTGGCTTCCGTATGGGCGAGCGTTACTACGTGGCGCCGATGGGCGAGGTCGATGAAATTCTCCACGAGCCACGTTATGCAACGCTGCCGGGCGTAAAACCCTGGGTCAAGGGTGTCGCGAACCTGCGCGGGCGACTGCTGCCAATCATGGACCTGTGTGCTTTCTTCGGTCACGAACTCTCGCCGCTGCGCAAGCAACGCCGGGTACTGGTGATCGATCATCATGAGGTCTTCGCCGGGTTACTGGTCGATGAGGTGCTGGGGATGCAGCACTTCAGTGAACGCAGTCTGATGCCGGAATCGCTCGAAGACAGCGATCCCGCCATTGCCCCGTATGTTCAAGGTCGATTCTTGCGTGAGCAGGCCTGGCGGGTGTTCAGTCCCAGAATCCTGGTGCAGTCGCCGGGGTTCATGGATGTCGCGCTTTAATACGGTCGGGCAGAGCACCGAAGGCGCATATCGTCTTCGCAGGCGCGGACGTGTCCGCGATACCGGGCGTGCCTGCCGTAAGTCGTGTGCATCCCGACTGTCGATGTTCGAGCGCTCCAAAAACAAACCGAGTTTCAGGCGGAGCCCTGAGAAATGAGTAATACCGGCAAGTCACTTGAAGGCGCACGCAGCCGCTCGCAGATCATTGCGCTGTTCGTGGGCCTGATTGTTTTTATCATGTTGCTGTTCGTCAACTTTGCGTACTTGAGCACGCAATCCAACTACGACAAGCAGTACATCGGTCACGCGGGCGAGTTGCGCGTGTTGTCACAACGGATCGCCAAGAACGCCACGGAAGCGGCGGCCGGCAAGGCGGCCGCGTTCAAGCTGCTCGCCGATGCACGAAACGACTTCGATACCCGTTGGCAATACCTCAAAAAGGGTGACAAGAGCACCGGCCTGCCCGCTGCGCCTGCTGAAGTCGGCGATGAGCTCAAAGCCGTGCAGACTGACTGGGAAAACCTGCGAAAAAGCACGGATGTGATTCTCTCCCGCGAACAAACCGTGTTGTCCCTGCATCAGGTGGCGGCGACCTTGGCCGAGACCATTCCGCAACTGCAGATCGAGTCGGAAAAGGTCGTCGATATCCTTCTGCAGAACCGCGCGCCTGCCAGTCAGGTCGCGCTTGCCCAGCGTCAGTCCTTGCTCGCTGAGCGCATTCTGGGGGCGGTGAACACGGTGCTGTCGGGTGACGAAACGGCCGTGCAGGCCGCTGACGCCTTCGGACGTGACGCCAGCCAGTTCGGTCGCGTACTCAACGGCATGCTGGAAGGCAATGCGACGCTGAAAATCACTCAGGTCGAAGACCGCGACGCCAAAGCACGCCTGGCGGAAATTGCCGAGTTGTTCCAGTTCGTGTCGGGATCGGTAGACGAAATTCTGGAAACGTCGCCGGAACTGCTGGAGGTGCGCGAGGCTGCAGGCAACATTTTCAACCTGTCGCAAACTTTGCTGGACGAAGCGTCGGTGCTGGCCAACAGCTTTGAGCACCTGGCGGGCGGTCGTGCCACCAACAGCTACGGCGGCTACATCCTGGGCTTGCTGGCCCTGGCGTCGATCATCCTGATCGGCCTGGTGATGGTGCGCGAAACCAACCGTCAGTTGCGCGAAACCGCCGAGAAGAACGAACGCAATCAGACGGCGATCATGCGCCTGCTTGATGAAATCGAAGACCTGGCCGATGGTGATCTGACGGTGGCCGCCTCAGTAACCGAAGACTTCACCGGCGCCATTGCTGACTCCATCAACTACTCCATCGATCAACTGCGCGAGCTGGTGGCGACCATCAACCTCACGGCCGAGCAGGTGTTCGGCGCGGTGAAGGACACTCAGACCACCGCGACCCAACTGGCAGCCGCGTCCGAGCATCAGGCGCTGCAGATTGCGGCTGCGTCCAACGCGGTCAACGACATGTCCCGCTCAGTGGAGCAGGTGTCGGCGAATGCCTCCGAGTCGGTCGCGGTGGCGGAACGTTCCGTGGCCATTGCCAACAAGGGGAACGAAGTGGTGCACAACACCATCAACGGCATGGACAACATTCGCGAGCAGATTCAGGACACGTCCAAACGGATCAAGCGCCTTGGTGAATCTTCTCAAGAGATCGGCGACATCGTCAGCCTGATCGACGACATTGCCGACCAGACCAACATCCTCGCACTCAACGCGGCGATTCAGGCGTCCATGGCCGGTGATGCCGGGCGCGGTTTCGCGGTGGTCGCGGACGAAGTTCAGCGTCTGGCCGAACGCTCATCGTCAGCCACCAAGCAGATCGAAACGCTGGTCCGGGCGATTCAAAATGACACCAACGAAGCGGTAATCTCCATGGAGCAGACGACCACCGAAGTGGTGCGTGGCGCACGATTGGCGCAGGATGCCGGTGTGGCGCTGGAAGAAATTGAAGGGGTTTCCAAGGTGCTCGCCGCGCTTGTGGAAAGCATTACCCATGCCGCGCAACAGCAGGCTGCGTTGGGTCAGCAGATTTCAGCCACCATGACCGTCATCCAGCAGACCACCACACAAACCACGTCGGGCACGGCCGCCACTGCGCAGAGCATGGGTAATCTGGCGAAGATGGCCAGCGAGATGCGCCGCTCGGTGTCCGGTTTTACACTGCCGGCATCAAGGGATCAGCATTGATCGTCACGCCAAACGACTTGGGCAACTGGAGCCACCATGGCTGACCGTCACGACTATGTGGCCCTGGAGTGGGTCAAGGGCGAAATAGCCGAAACCCTCAAGCACGCACGGCAGGCGCTGGACGCCTTCGTCGCGCGTCCGCATGACCCGTCCGCGATGGAAGTCTGCCTGGACTTCATCCATCAGGTGCACGGCAGCCTGCAGATGATCGAGTTCTATGGCGCTGCGTTGTTCGCCGAGGAAATCGAGCAGTTGGCGCTGGCCCTGCAACAAGGGCACGTGGTTCAAGAGACCGAAGCGATCCAGTTGCTGCATCAAGCGATGAGTCAGCTGCCGGTGTATCTGGAGCGTGTGCATTCCGCTCGTCGCGACCTGCCGCTGGTGGTGTTGCCGCTGCTCAATGATCTGCGCAGCGCCCGTGGTGAAAGCCTGCTTTCCGAAACCAGTCTGTTTTCGCCACAACTGCTCAGCGTGCCCGCACTCGATGCCCAGACCCTGGCCGAGCGGGACAGCCCCGAATTACCGGCAAAACTGCGCAAGCTGCGTCAGACCCTGCAAACCGCCTTGGTGGGTTTGCTGCGCGAGCAGGATGTCCACACGCAGCTGGATTACATGGGCAAGGTGTTTGCGCGACTTGAAGCCCTGTGCAAGGACGCGCCGCTCGAGCCACTATGGCGCATCACGTCGGCGCTGGTCGAAACCATGGCCAATGGCAACTTCACCAACAGCCCGGCGCTGCGCAGCCTGTTCAAGGATGCTGACAAGGAGCTCAAGCGTCTTCTTGAACAGGGCATCGCCGGGATCAACCAGCCCGCGCCAGACGAGCTCCTTAAAAGCCTTCTGTTCTACATCGCCAAGTCTGACAGTCAGGCCCAGAGGATGATGGATTTGAAGGATCAATATGGCCTTGCCGAAGCGTTGCCGGAAAGCGCGCTCGTGAATGAAGAACGCGCACGGATGGCGGGGCCTGATCGCGATGCCATGCGCTCGGTGATCATTGCGCTGTGTGACGAACTGGTCCGCACCAAAGAGCGTCTGGATGTTTTCGTGCGGGGCGATCGTCAGCACGTCAGCGAACTCAACACCTTGTTGCCGCCGCTCCGACAGATCGCCGATACCTTGGCGGTGCTGGGTTTCGGCCAGCCGCGCAAAGTCATCATCGACCAGTTGGCGGTGGTTCAGGGCATGGCGCAAGGACAGCACGAGCCCAATGACGCCAGCTTGATGGACGTTGCTGGCGCCCTGCTTTACGTCGAAGCGACGTTGGCGGGCATGGCCGGTACGGTCGATCAGAGCAGCCCTGAAGAGAGTCGCCTGCCCACCACGGATCTGAGCCAGATCCACCAGTTGGTGATCAAGGAAGCGCGCGTTGTGCTGCAACAGGCCAAGGACGTCATCGACGATTACATCGACGGCGAACTGGATCGCGAACGGCTGACACCGCTGTCGGCCCAACTCATTCAGGTGCGCGGCGCGCTGGCGATGATTCCGCTGGCGCGGGCGGCTGGCCTGCTGGCGGCCTGCAACGATTACATCGTCGAACATCTATTGGTCGACGAAGCACGCCCGGTCGGGTCGCAGCTCGATCACTTCGCCGACGTCATCATCGGGATCGAGTATTACCTGGAGCGGATGGCCGAAGACCCGGAAGCGCCGGGTGAACACGTGCTGGATCTGGCGCAAGAGAGCCTGGCCAAGCTGGGTTATTCGCCGGTCGCGGACATCGTCGACCTGCCGGTGCTCGAGGAGGTCATCAGCCACGAAGAATTGAGCGAACTGCATGAACGGCAGGCGCTCGTCAGCCCGAGCAAGAGCATCGCCGAAGTGCTGGCCACGCCTTTATCGACGGTCAATCCGCCTGCGCAGCACATGCCGGCCAGTCTGTTGCCACCGCCCAAGGGCGAGGCGGCGGTGGATGATGAGCTACGCGACGTATTTCTGGAGGAAGCCGATGAGGTGCTCGCCGCGCTGCGCGAGTACCTGCCGCGCTGGTTGGCGGACGCTGGCAATGTGTCTGCACTGGGCGAAGTTCGCCGAGCCTTCCACACCCTCAAAGGCAGTGGCCGGATGGTTCGCGCCCTGATTCTGGGTGAGCTGGCCTGGTCGGTGGAAAACCTGCTGAACCGCGTGCTGGAGGGCAGTGTCGAGCCCGACAGTCAGGTGCATCAGTTGCTGGTCGATGTGCAGATGCTGTTGCCGGACGTCATTCGTGATTTCGCCGAAGACGTTCAACGACAGCGCGACGATGTCGACCTGCTGGCCGCACGCGCACACGCGTTGGCCCAGGGCGGAAGGGGCGAGCCTGCCATGCCGGGGCCTGCTCAGTCTGTCCAGCCGGAAGACGAGGGCTTCGACCCGCAATTGCTGGAGATCTTCCGTCAGGAAGCTCAGACGCACCTGGAAACGCTCAACCGTTACCTGGACGCGTCCGCGCTGGACGAGTCTCCGGCCTTCAGCGATGAGTTGCTGCGTGCGCTGCATACCTTGAAAGGCAGCGCCTATATGGCGGGCGTGCTGCCCATGGCTGAACTGGCAAGCCCGCTGGACCAGTTGGTGCGTGAGTTCAAGACCAACCAGCTGGCGGTCGGTCAGCCTGAAATCGGCTTGCTGCGGTCTGCCGAGCCCCTGTTTCACAAAGGGCTGGCGCAGCTGAAGGTCGATCCGTTGATGCCGATCGACGGTGCGGCGGCGCTCATCGATGCCGCTCGCGCGTTGCTCGATGCGCGCCTGGCCGAGGCCCTCAGCGACGACAACAACGGGCTGCGCAGCCGTCGTAATCCGCAGCTCATCGCCAGCTTCCTCGCCGAAGGCATGGACATCCTGCTGGACGCTGACAACCTGCTCAAGCGCTGGCAGCAGCATCCGGGAGAGCGTCAGGAGCTCAATGCGCTGCTCGATGAGCTGACCATGCTGGGGCACGGCGCGCACATGGCCGACCTGCCGCAAGTGGACGAGCTGTGCGAAGCCTTGCTGGACCTGTACGGCGCGGTGGAAGAAAGCAGCCTTGTCGTCAGTGAACGGTTCTTTCATGAGGCCGAGAACGCCCATGAAGCGCTGATCAACATGCTCGATCAGATTGCTGCAGGACAGCAGGTCCAGGCATGTCCTGAACGCGTCAAAGCATTGCGCGCGTTGCTCGACGAAGCGCTGGATCCTGGCGCGATGGGCGTGATCAAGAGCGAGGGTGGGCTGGCCACGAGCGTGACCGAGCTCGGTGAGGCCACGGGGATTATGGACGCCGAATTCGAAGAGGTCGAGCTGCCTCAAACGTTGCCACGCGATGACCTGGATCAGGAGATTGTCGACATCTTCCTTGAGGAAGCCGTCGATATCCTGGACGGTGCGGGCCAGGCCTTGCAGCGCTGGCTGGACGACCCTGAAAACCCGCTGCCGCTGTCGTCGCTGCAACGCGACCTGCACACCCTCAAGGGTGGCGCGCGCATGGCTGAAATCGGCGAGGTGGGCGACCTTGGCCACGAGCTGGAGTCGCTGTACGAAGGCCTGATCGACCGACGTTGCTCGTACACGCCTGAATTGGCGCAGCTACTGGTGCGCAGTCACGATCACTTGGCACTGATGCTCGAACAACTGCAGAACCGCGCACCGCTGGCCGATCCCGGGCCTGTGATCGAGGCGATTCGCGAGTTCCGCCAGAATCACTGTTATGTGCTGCCGCAGGAGGGTGGCGCGCGCAACGTCGGCTCGATGATTCAACCGTTGGACGAGCGTGATCCAGAGTTGCTGGAGATCTTCCTCGAAGAGGCCGACGACATCATCGAGAGCTCCAGCGCGGCGCTGGTGCGCTGGCAGGCCGATCCGCAGAACACGCTGGAAGTCGAAAACCTGCTGCGCGACCTGCACACGCTCAAGGGTGGCGCGCGGATGGTCGAAATCGTCCCGATCGGGGATCTCGCCCATGAGCTGGAGTCGTTGTATGAAGGGCTGGCGTCCGGGGCGCTGAAAAACAGCGCGTTGCTGAACGGTCTGCTGCAAAGCGGCCACGACATGCTCGCCGACATGGTCGATGCCGTTCGCGGTTATGAACCGCTGCCCAACCCCGCGTTGCTGATCGACAGCATTGCGCAATATTCGTCGTCTGGCGCGATCCAGGAAGTCGCCAGCAAGCCTCAGGAAGAACCCGTGGTGATGGCGCCTGCACCCGGCGCAGAAGCTCCAGCGGCGGCCGCAGATCCCGACGCCGAGCGCACCGGACCCGAAATGGTCAAGGTGCCGGCTGAACAACTGGAGGATCTGGTCAACCTCGCGGGGGAAACCTCGATTTTCCGTGGCCGCATCGAACAGCAGGTCAGCGACGCACAGGTCACCCTGGCCGAGATGGAAACCACCATCGAGCGGATGCGCGATCAGTTGCGGCGTCTGGACATCGAAACCCAGGGTCGCATTCTCAGTCGCGATCATCAGTCCGAACGATCGGGCTATGAAGAATTCGACCCGCTGGAAATGGACCGCCACTCGCAACTGCAGCAGCTATCACGCGCGCTGTTCGAGTCTGCATCCGACCTGATGGACCTGAAGGAAACGCTGGAGACCCGGGCGCACGAAGCCGAGACCCTCTTGTTGCAACAGGCACGGGTGAACACCGAGCTTCAGGAAAACCTGATGCGCACGCGCATGGTGCCATTCGAACGCATGGTGCCGCGTTTGCGTCGGATCGTGCGTCAGGTGTCGGGCGAGCTGAACAAAAAGGTCAGGTTCGACGTGGTCAACGCCGAGGGCGAAATGGACCGCAACGTCCTTGAGCGCATGGTCGCGCCGCTGGAGCACATGCTGCGCAACGCCGTCGATCATGGCCTGGAAACCGGCGAGAAGCGCCTGGCGGCCGGCAAGTCAGAGACGGGTCACATCACCTTGAGTCTGGCCCATGAGGGCGGGGATATCGTCATCGAGATGAGCGATGACGGCGCCGGTGTTGATTTCGAAGCGGTGCGTCGCAAAGCGATCAAGCGTGGGCTGATCAGTCCGGATGCAGAGCTGAGCGAGCACGACACGCTGCAGTTCATCTTGCAGGCGGGCTTTTCAACCGCCGAGACCATCACTCAGATATCGGGGCGCGGCGTCGGCATGGACGTGGTGCATGCCGAGGTCAAAGAGCTGGGCGGCTCGATGGTCATCGATTCCCGTTCGGGGCAGGGCGCGCGTTTCCGTATTCGTCTTCCATTCTCTGTGTCGGTCAATCGCGCCCTGATGGTGCAGTGTGGCGAAGAGCAATACGCCGTGCCGTTGAACAGCGTCGAAGGCATTGTGCGGGTCATGCCCAGTGAGCTGGAGGCTTGTTACCAGTCCACACCGCCGCGTTACCAATACCGCGAACGCAGTTATGAACTCCGGTATCTGGGCGAACTGTTGAACAACGGCCAGCCGCCGAAGTTGGTGGGTCAGACACAGCCGCTGCCCGTGCTGCTGGTTCATGTGCATGACCAATGGGTGGCGGTGCAGGTCGATGCGCTGACGGGTTCTCGAGAGATTGTGGTCAAGAACCTGGGGGCGCAATTCGCCGGCGTTCAGGGGATTTCCGGCGCGACGATTCTGGGGGACGGGCGTGTGGTGTTGATTCTCGACCTGTTCGCGCACATCCGTCGTTTGCATGCGCGAATGCTGGCGCTTCAAGTCTCCGGGCAGGCACCGACGCCGTTTGTCGAGACCGAGCAGGCCAGGCCTTTGCTGGTGATGGTGGTGGACGATTCGGTCACGGTACGCAAGGTCACCGGCCGGTTGCTTGAGCGCAACGGCATGAACGTATTGACCGCCAAAGACGGGGTGGACGCCATGGCCTTGCTGCAGGAGCACACGCCGGACGTGATGCTGCTGGACATCGAGATGCCGCGCATGGACGGTTTTGAGGTCGCCAGCAAAGTGCGCGAAGACGAAACGCTCAAGCATTTGCCGATCATCATGATCACCTCCCGCTCCGGGCAAAAACACCGCGACCGCGCCATGGCGTTGGGGGTAAACGACTACATGAGCAAGCCTTATCAGGAAGCGGCGTTGCTGGAGAGCATCGCGCACTGGAGTCATGTGCATGTCTGACACCACCACCCAGACCACCCGCCTGACCAGCCTCACCGGCTTGCTCATTCCGTTGAGCGACCGGCACTTACTGCTGCCCAACGTTGCCGTGGCCGAGCTGATCGACTATCAAGACAGCATCGCCGACCCGGCCGCACCCCAGTGGTACCTGGGGCCGATCAACTGGCGCAACCGCAGCCTGCCGCTGCTGAGCTTCGAAGCCGCGTGTGGCAGTCGCGCCCGTGTCGGTGGCCGGGCTCGCATCGTTGTGCTCAACGCCCTGGGTGGCCGCCCCGATCTCAAATTCATTGCCCTGCTGACCCAAGGCATTCCGCGTTCCTGCAAACTCGACAGCCAGCTCAGCTACGTCGACGTCGCGCTCTCAGAGCTGGAACTGGCGGCGGTGCAGGTCGGCGAAACTGTCGCAAAAGTCCCCGACCTGGTGGCGCTTGAACAATGGCTGGTGGACGCGGGGTTGGTGCAGGTGCTTGGGCCGGGGATTTGAGCGGAGTTGTTTTCAGGCTTTGATTCTGGCCTGCGGCCAGAATCAAAAACCTTAAGCGCAAAAGCGTCCCCGCTTCTGCCGAAGGCGTAGGAGCGCGCTTGCTCTGGGCCGCACTCGGACGATCTGGCGCGAAGCGGCAGTAAAATCAGACGCCTTGGCCGTTTCAGGCATACCGCATTTACCGAATCCTTCACGACCGGCTACCCGATATTTCGTTGGACCCTGTGGACTATGAGCCGAATAGGTCGCATATTTGGCTCATATAATGAGCCGAATAGACGTTTTATTCGGCTCACTCTTCACGAGGTTTCTGTGAGTCAGTCGTTGAAATGGATTTGGCAGCGTGCCAGATGGCCCGCTTTTACTTGGGATGCGCACACGTTGGCGCCTGTCTTGCGGGCTTGCACGCAGGCGCAGGGAAGGCTGATGGGCATGATGGGTGCCGCGGGGACTCATGCCAGTGCGCAGAGCGAACTGGATGCGTTGCTGCAGAACGTCATCACTTCGTCCGCTATTGAAGGCGAGCAATTGAACGTCGGGTCTATGAGGTCATCTCTGGCGCGGCGGCTTGGCATCGAGAGTGATGAGCGGGTGACGCCTCGCAGCGAAGGCTTGGCTGAGCTGATGCTTGATGCCACACAGCAGCATCAGGCGCCGTTGACTTCAGAAAGACTGATGCGATGGCACAGTCTGCTTTTCCCTGACTCGTCGGCATTGCTCTCGAACAATATTCGGGTAGGGGTTCTGAGAGGATCCGAGCCCATGCAGGTGGTGTCGGGTCGGATTGACCGTCCGGTCGTTCATTTCGAAGCGCCGCCTCGCGAGGGGTTGGAGAAACGCATGGACGATTTCTTCTACTGGTTCAACAGCAGCCAGTTCGACACGACACTGGACCCACTGATACGAGCAGGTATCGCGCATTTCTGGTTCGTGACCTTACACCCTTTCGATGACGGAAATGGACGGTTGACGAGGGCGATCACCGATTTGGCACTGGCGCAGGGGGAAAATCAGGCTATTCGTTTTTATGCCATGTCGGCCAGCATTCTTAATAGTCGGCAAGAGTATTACCGGATCCTTGAGGCCTCTCAGCGTGGCGCACTGGACCTGACGGCGTGGCTTTCGTGGTTCCTGCAAATCCTGCTTCACACACTGGAGCAGGCCATATTGCGGATTGATCGGGTGTTGGCCAACGCCCGGTTCTGGCAACAGCACGGGAAGGACGGCTTGTCCCTGGAGCAAATCAAGGTGCTCAACCGGTTGCTTAACGGCGATCTGCTCGCTGAAAAAGCAGGGACTGGGTTCGAAGGCGGCATCAGTGCCGCGCAGTATCAGGCTGTTGCCAAGGTCAGTAAGGCGACTGCCACCCGTCATCTGTCCGATCTCTTGGAAAAAGGCTGTTTGCAGAAGCTGCCAGGCGGAGGCCGTAGCACGCGATATCAGATCACTAGATGAGTACGGCCGAATAATCATTACTCTAACCGTAACGATCCACGCCCCTGCTTGATTGATGCTTCAACCCTCTAGCTTCTAATGTGGCCCACGACAGCGAACTCGTGGAGTCAGCATGACTACAACAACGAAACTTGACCCGCGCTGGTCGCGTCGTCGCAGCGAAAAGCTGCGGCGGCTCGAGCAAGTGCGTTCCTTCGCCGATGGCGTTGTACTGCCCACCGACAAGATCGTCGCGGCACTGGAGGCGTTGATTGCGCCCGGTGACCGTGTGGTGCTTGAAGGTAACAACCAGAAGCAGGCGGATTTCCTCTCCCGTTCGCTGGTCAAGGCCGATCCCGGCAAGTTGCATGACCTGCACATGATCATGCCCAGCGTCGGACGTGCCGAACACCTGGATCTCTTCGAACGCGGCATCGCCCGCAAGCTCGATTTTTCTTTCGCGGGCACGCAAAGCCTGCGCATCAGCCAGTTGCTGGAAGACGGCCTGCTGGAAATCGGCGCGATTCACACCTACATCGAGCTGTATTCCCGCCTGCTGGTCGACCTGATTCCCAATGTCGTGCTGTCTGCCGGCTTTATGGCTGACCGCGCGGGCAACATCTACACCGGCGCCAGCACCGAGGACACGCCTGCCCTGATCGAACCTGCCGCGTTCAGCGACGGCATCGTGATCGTGCAGGTCAACCAGTTGGTGGACGACGTCAGCGACTTGCCGCGTGTGGACATCCCGGCATCGTGGGTCGACTTTGTGGTGGTCGCCGACAAGCCGTTCTACATCGAACCGCTGTTCACCCGCGACCCGCGCCACATCAAGCCCGTCCACGTACTGATGGCGATGATGGCGATTCGCGGGATCTACGAGAAACACAACGTTCAGTCGCTCAACCACGGCATCGGTTTCAACACCGCCGCCATCGAACTGATTCTGCCGACCTACGGCGAGTCCCTGGGTTTGAAGGGCAAGATTTGCCGCAACTGGACGCTCAACCCACACCCGACCCTGATTCCTGCCATTGAAAGCGGCTGGGTCGAAAGCGTGCATTGCTTCGGCACCGAGCTGGGCATGGAAAACTACATCGCTGCCCGGCCCGACGTGTTCTTTACGGGGCGCGACGGCTCGATGCGGTCCAACCGCATGATGTGCCAGCTGGCGGGTCAGTACGCGGTGGACCTGTTCATCGGCGCCACGCTGCAAGTGGATGGCGACGGGCATTCTTCGACGGTCACCCGTGGGCGCCTCGCCGGTTTCGGCGGCGCACCGAACATGGGGCATGACCCGCGTGGTCGGCGTCACAGCACGCCCGCCTGGCTCGACATGCGCCAGCAGAACCCGGACACCGACGCGTACCTAGAGCGCGGCAAGAAGCTCGTGGTGCAGATGGTCGAAACCTTTCAGGAAGGCGGCAAGCCCACGTTCGTCGAGACACTGGACGCCGTCGAGGTGGCGAAGAAAAGCGGTATGCCGCTGGCGCCGATCATGGTCTACGGCGACGACGTGACTCATTTGCTCACCGAAGAAGGCATCGCTTACCTGTACAAGTCGCGCACGCTGGAAGAGCGTCAGGCGATGATCGCTGCGGTTGCGGGCGTCACCTCTATTGGCCTGCGCCACAACCCGAAAGACACCGCCCGTATGCGCCGTGAAGGGTTGATCGCGTTGCCCGAAGACCTTGGCATTCGTCGCACCGACGCCAGTCGCGAGCTGTTGGCCGCCAAAAGCATCGCCGAGCTGGTGGAGTGGTCCGGTGGTTTGTACAACCCGCCTGCGAAATTCAGGAGTTGGTGATGCGCGCACTCAACGTAGCGTTTGAAGCCTCTGCGCGATCCTTGCCGCTGGCTGAGCGACTGGCCGACCTCGCGGTGGATGCACTGATCGACGAGGCCGATCTGTCACCGAAACCGGCATTGGTCGACCGTCGCAGCAGCGGGGCGCACCAGGATCTTCATTTGGGATTGATGCACGCCTCGGCGCTTTCGTTGTGGCCTGCGTTCAAGGAAATGGCGGAGGTCGCCATTGAAATCGGCGAAATCGGCCAACCGCTGCGCGAGGCGATCGGGCGGATCGGCCGGGACGGCGAAGTCGCGATGATGCGCACCACCCAAGGCGTGAACACCCACCGTGGCGCGATCTGGGCACTGGGGTTGCTGGTCACCGCTGCGGCGCTCGATCCGTCTGATCTCTCAGCTGCAGGCCTTGGTTTGCGTGCGGGTTGCCTGGCGCTGATCGAGGATCGAAACCTGCCGGTTCAGCACAGCCACGGCGCCGAAGTCGCCCGTAAATACGGTGCAATGGGCGCGCGCGAACAAGCGCAGATGGGTTTCCCCGCAGTCACTCAAAAGGGGTTGCCGCAACTGCAACGCAGCCGCGCGACGGGCCATGGCGAACAGAATGCGCGGCTGGATGCGCTGCTGGCGATCATGACCACGCTGTCCGACACCTGCGTGCTGTACCGCGCGGGCGAACATGGCCTTTCCACCATGCAGCGCGGCGCGCAACGTGTGCTGGATGCCGGTGGCAGCGCGACCCTCAGTGGTCGGCGAGCCTTGCACGAACTGGATCAGCAATTGCTGAGCCTGAATGCCTCACCGGGTGGTGCCGCCGATTTGCTCGCTGCTTGCCTGTTTATCGATTGCCTTGAGCCTGCGCTCGGCGATGAAACGAGGAACGTCTGATCATGGAAACCTTGTCTTTTGAATTCCCCGCTGGCCAGCCTCCGCTGGGACGTGCACTGGTGGGTTGTGTCGGCTCCGGTGACCTTGAGGTGATGCTGGAACCCGGTCTGCCGGGCAAACTGACCATTCAGGTCGTCACGTCGGTGAACGGCAGTTCAGCCCGCTGGCAGCATCTTTTCGAGCGCATGTTCGACGGCCAGATGCCGCCAGCCATGAGCATCGACATCCACGACTTCGGTGCGACGCCCGGTGTCGTCCGGCTTCGGTTGGAGCAGGGCTTCGAGGAGATCGGTCATGACTGATAACGCCCACTTGTTGAAGCAGCACAGCTTTGTCGAACTCGGTGCGCGCCAGCGTGCACGCGCCCTGCTCGATGCAGGCAGTTTTCGGGAGCTGATCGATCCGTTCGCGCGGATGACGTCCCCCTGGTTACCCAAGCAGGGCGTGGTGCCGCAAGCCGACGACGGCGTAGTGATCGCTAAAGGCTCCATCGGCGGACAGCCGGTGGTGGTGTGTGCCATCGAAGGCAACTTTCAGGGCGGCAGCATGGGCGAAGTCGGCGGCGCGAAAATGGCCGGCGCACTGGAGCTGGCGGCCGAGGACAACCGCAAAGGCATTCCAACCGCCGCGGTGTTGCTGCTGGAAACCGGCGGTGTGCGCCTGCAGGAAGCCAACCTCGGGCTCGCGGCCATTGCTGAAATTCATGCGGCGATCGTCGATCTGCGTCGCTATCAGCCGGTGATCGGCGTGGTGGCGGGCAGCGTCGGTTGCTTCGGCGGTATGTCCATCGCGGCGGGTTTGTGCAGTTATCTGGTCGTGACTCAGGAAGCGCGTCTGGGGCTGAACGGCCCGCAGGTGATCGAGCAGGAGGCGGGCATCGAAGAATACGATTCGCGCGACCGGCCTTTCATATGGAGCATCACCGGCGGCGAGCAACGCTATGCCAGCGGCCTGGTGGATGCGTTCGTTGCCGATGACGTTGCCGCCGTTCAACAGCACGTCGAAGACCTGCTGCACAAGGGCAAGCCCGAACAGGAGCGCAGCAGCCAGTACGCGCTGTTCCTGCAGCGTCTTGGTCAAGTGGACACAACGACGCAGATCGACCCCGCCGCTGTGCGCAGCCTGTATCAAGGAGAACAGCCATGAGCAGCTATTCGACCCGTGGTTTGAAGTGGTTCAACGCGCTGGCGGCCAATGCAGTTGAAGTGACGGGGCTGCCCACGTCCGTTAAAGCCGCCGACGGCACAATGGGCGATCAACCCGCGCGTTTTCTTGCGGTGGTTGCCGACCCGGATAACCGTTTTCCTCGCGCCCGCAACGGTGAGGTCGGGTTACTGGAAGGCTGGGGCTTGGCGCACGCCGTGGACACGGCTATCGAGCTGGATCGCCAGAGCGAGAATAAACGCGCGCTGATCGCAATCATCGACGTGCCGAGCCAGGCCTATGGGCGCCGTGAAGAAGCGTTAGGCATTCATCAGGCGCTGGCGGGTGCGGTGGACGCCTATGCCCGCGCACGTCTGGCGGGTCATCCGGTGATCGGGCTGTTGGTCGGCAAGGCGATGTCGGGCGCATTTCTCGCTCACGGTTATCAGGCGAACCGCCTGATCGCCCTGCGTGATCCGGGCGTGATGGTGCATGCGATGGGCAAGGCTTCGGCCGCTCGGGTGACGTTGCGCAGCGTCGAAGAACTGGAAAAGCTCGCCGCGAGCATCCCGCCCATGGCGTACGACATCGACAGCTACGCAGGCCTTGGGTTGTTGTGGGAAACCCTGTCGGTGAGCCAGATCGAAGAGCCTTCGGCGGCGGATATCAGGGCGGTTGAGGAATGCCTGACGGCCGCGGTGAAAGACGCTCAGGCGGGAGGCAATGACCTGAGTTCGCGACTGGGCGCGCCGAACCGTTCGGCGTCGTCGAAAGTGCGCGAACTGCTGCGGGCGCAGTGGTAATGAACAGCTGCCTGCCGGTCTGGCCCCATGATTTGTTGTGGGGTTTGTCCGTGGCTGACGTGCCTGCCGATGCTCCCGCTTGGGTGACCGAGGTGGTTGGCGCGGGGCAGCCGGTGGTGGTGCGTCGGGCGAAGGTCGCCGAGGGGTGGGTGGCGGTGGGTGTGCGTGGTCATTCGCGCGATCAGCGTTATGCGATGGCCATGAGACTGACCGATATCACGCGCCGTGTTCGCCCTGAAGAGTTGCTCGAAGCGGCGGATATTCAGGCAGCCGACTGGCCCGCCGTGCGCGCGCTGAGGCACATTCGTCCGGTTTTGGACGCTGTGGGTTTGCCATGGGGCGTTGCAGGGAGCGTCGGGTTCGAACTGGCGTCTGGTACGGCGGTGCTGCATCAGGACAGCGATCTTGACCTGGTCCTGCGCACCTCAACGTTCTTCAGTCGTGAACAGGCTGCCGCACTGGTCGATGCGCTGGAAGGCGCGATGTGCCGAATCGACCTGCAACTGCAGACGCCCGCTGGCGCTGTGGCCTTGCGCGAATGGGCGGGCTCAGCGCGTCAGGTGTTGCTCAAGGCTGATGACGGCGCGCGCCTGGTCGACGATCCGTGGCAGTTACAGGAGCGTGCCGCATGAGCAGCTTCTGGGTGTTTCCGGGCCAAGGCGCCCAGCAGCCCGGCATGCTGCACACATTGCCCGCCGATCCGTTGGTGGGTGAGTGCCTGCGCGAAGCCAGCGATGCGCTCAACGAGGACGTGCTGGATCTGGATACGCCCGATGCGTTGCGTTCCACCCGTGCCGTTCAGCTGTGTTTGCTGATTGCCGGCGTCGCCTGCTCGAGGCTGCTCATGGCCCAGAACTGCGCACCGGATTACGTGGCCGGCCTGTCGATTGGCGCTTACCCGGCAGCGGTCATTGCCGGTGCGTTGAGCTTTTCCGACGCCGTGCGACTGGTGGCACTGCGCGGTGAATTGATGCAGAGCGCTTACCCGACGGGCTATGGCATGACGGCGTTGATCGGTCTGGATCAAACCACGGTCGAGCATTTGGTCTCGCAGGTACACAGCCCGAACACGCCGGTTTACTTGGCCAACATCAACGCCGACAACCAGTTCGTCATCGCCGGCAGCGATCAGGCGATGGCCCGTGTCGCCGCCTTGGCTAAAGCGCAGGGCGCGGCGGCGGCCAAACGCCTGGCGGTCAGCGTACCTTCGCACTGCGAGCTTTTGAGCGAGCCCGCGAAAACCCTGGCGCAGGCCTTTGCGCAGGTTTCGGTTCAGGTGCCGACCTTGAGGTACCTGAGCGGCAGCACGGCCCGCCCGGTACTCAATGCCGACAAATTGCGGGACGACCTCGCGTTCAACATGTGCCGGGTCATCGACTGGCGCAGCACCGTGCAGACCGCCTACGAGCGTGGCGCACGCCTGCACATCGAATTGCCGCCCGGCACCGTGCTCACGGGGCTGGCGCGACGCGTCTTTGAACAAGGATCCGCAGTCGCCTTCCAGGGCGCCCGGCTGGATACGCTGAGCGCACTGTCGCGAGAGGAGGAACGTCGCCACCCATAACCGACTGCTGCTTTCGAAGGAACACAAAAACAACAACTTCGACGATGCAAATTGAGGGCAATAACAATGATTATTTATGGTGTCGCGTTTCTAGCATTCTGCACGCTGGTGGGTATATCAGTGGGCGAATACCTCGGCAAACTGATCGGCGTCCCAGCCAACGTCGGTGGTGTCGGTATTGCCATGCTGCTGCTGATCGGTTTCGGGAGCTGGCTGAGCAAGCGTGGTTATCTGGACAGCAAGACCGCTCAAGGCGTGGAGTTCTGGAGTGCGATCTATATCCCCATCGTGGTCGCCATGGCCGCGCAGCAAAATGTCTACGGTGCGTTGAAGGGTGGCCCGATGGCAATCATTGCCGGGACCCTGGCTGTCGTCATTTCCTTTCTATTGGTTCCGGTATTGACCCGTCTTGGTCAAAAAAAGCCTGAGGCCGATGTCGTTGTTCCTTCAACCAAGACCGTAGGGTGATCAGCATGTATGACGCCATTTTGAAAGCTATCAACGGCTACGGTCTGGTGAGTGGATTCGCGGTCATCGGCATCACCATGTGGGTGTCGTACTGGATCTCCAACACGTTTACCAAAGGACGTCTGCACGGTTCGGCAATCGCCATCATTCTTGGACTTGCGCTGGCCTATGTCGGTGGCGCGGTCACTGGCGGGCAAAAAGGCATCGTCGATCTACCGTTGCTCTCGGGGATCGGGCTATTGGGCGGTGCGATGCTGCGTGATTTCGCCATCATCGCCACCGGTTTTGGCGTGAGCGTCAATGAGCTCAAGCGTGCAGGGTATGTCGGTGTGTTCTCGCTGTTCGTGGGCGTAGGAACGTCGTTTGTGGCCGGTGTCGGTGTGGCCATGGCGTTCGGTTACACCGACGCTGTGAGCATCACCACCATCGGTGCGGGCGCGGTTACCTATATCGTCGGCCCGGTGACCGGCGCTGCTATTGGTGCAAGCTCCGAAGTCATGGCGCTGTCGATCGCAGCGGGGTTGATCAAAGCCATCCTGGTGATGGTTGTGACGCCGTTCGTGGCGCCGATGATCGGTCTCAATAACCCGCGCAGCGCGGTGATCTTTGGTGGCCTGATGGGTACTTCCAGCGGTGTCGCGGGCGGTCTGGCGGCTACCGATCCGAAGCTTGTGCCCTACGGCTGCCTGACGGCGGCGTTTTACACCGCATTGGGCTGCTTGCTGGGGCCTTCGCTGTTGTTCCTGATCATGCGCGGGATTTTGGGGTGATCTTGTTGGATCTCTACGCACCCTGCTTTTGATGCTGGCCGACGGCCGTAGCGCGCTTGCCCGCGATTGCGGTATGTCAGTCGACGGCGATGCTGAGGGACCGACCGCATTCGCGGCCCTCGTAACCTCGGACTGCCTACAGGGAGCTCGGCGTTCCGAAGACTTGGGGACGACGCTGACACTGTAGGAGCGCGCTTGCCCGCGATTGCGGTATGTCAGTCGACGGCAATGCTGAATGACAGACCGTATTCGTCCGAGTGCGGCCCAGACCCTCGTAACCTCGGACTGCTACAGGGAGCGCGGCGTTCCGAAGACTTGGGGACGACGCTGACACTGTGGGAGCGAGCTTGCCCGCGATTGCGGTGGGTCATCGACCATCCACCAGGGACGCGTTAAACCTGCTCTAACCGGTTCGAATACATTCGGCACTCGGCCAACAAGGCCAACAGGTTCGGATCGCGCTCGCGGGCTTTGAGGAACACCAGGCCGATGTGCTGCTGCATGCGATACCTCGCCTGCAGCGGTATCAGGCGCACGCGGTTCTCGTAGACGGCCGCGATTCTCCCCGGCAGCAGGGCGTACCCCACGCCTGAGCTGACCATGCTCAACAGCGTGAAGATGTCGTTCACCTGCATCGCCACTTTCGGTTCGAACCCTGCCTGTTGAAACACTCGTGCGCCGTCACGGTGGGTGGCGAAGCCTTGGGTCAGCGTGATGAAGGTGGCCTCGCGCAGGTCGCTCAGGTCGACCTCGCTTTGTTGGGCGAAGGGCGAATCGGCCGGCGTGGCCAGGAAGATATCATCAGAGAAAAGCGCCAATTGCTCGCAATCCGGATCGCTCACGCTCTCGTTGAGCGACACCAGAATGGCGTCGACTTCCATGTTCTTCAGCTTGTAGAACAGGTCGATGTTCGAGCCCAGAATCAAATCGATATTAAGCTCGCTGCGGCGGATCTTCAGGCCCATGATCAGCTGCGGCACGGTCTTGACCGTCAGCGAGTACAACGCCCCGAGTTTGAACCGCGCCGCGGAGAATCCAGCGGCCGCGCGGGTTTGTTCGACCGTGCTCAGCACATCCTGCACCAGCTTCTGCGCGCGCTCTTCCAGCACGTAAGCGCTTTCCATCGGCGTCAGGTTGCGGCCTTCATGCTTGAACAGCGGACAGCGCAACGCGCTTTCCAGCGAGTGAATTGCCCGATGAACGCTGACGGTGCTGGTCTGCAGTTCTGCGGCCGCACGGGCCAGATTGCCGGTGCGCATGAAGGCCAGGAAGATTTCCAGCTTCTTGAGGGTCAGCTCTTCGTCGATCTGCATCGTGTCGTTCCCGGAACGCTTTCTTGTTCTTCGAGCGCCCGATTGTGCCGAAGTCGTCGGGAGCTGGCTGCATTAAATTCTCGTCAAGGCTGACACATGCATTGCGCTTTGGCGTCATAAGCGGGAGCCTTACAGGCTGTCGTGCAACTGAGAGAGGTTTGATACGGATGTACTACGGAGAAAAATTCAACGCCTGGACCCACCTCGTGGGCGCGGTGCTGGCGTCGATCGGCGCGGTCTGGCTGCTGGTGATCGCGAGTCTGACCGGCGATGTGTGGAAGATCGTCAGCGTTGCGGTCTACGGTGTGGCACTGGTGCTGTTGTACAGCGCCTCGACGGTTTATCACAGCGTGCGTGGCCGGGCGAAGGTGATCATGCAGAAGGTCGATCATTTTTCGATCTATTTGCTGATTGCAGGCAGCTACACACCCTTCTGTCTGGTGACTTTGCGCGGGCCGTGGGGCTGGACGCTGTTCGGGATTGTCTGGGGCCTGGCGGTGATCGGCATGCTTCAGGAGATCAAGCCGCGTTCTGAGGCGCGAGTGATGTCCATCGTGATCTACGCGGTGATGGGCTGGATCGTGCTCGTGGCCGTCAAGCCGCTGATGGCCGCGCTGGGGACGGCCGGGTTTACCTGGCTGGCGTTGGGCGGCGTGCTCTATACCGTCGGCATCATCTTCTTCGCGTACGACAAACGTTTCCGCCACTGGCACGGCATCTGGCACCTGTTCGTCATTGCCGGAAGCTTGCTGCATTTTGTGGCGATCATGGGGTATGTGCTTTAGCGGGGTTCTTGCTCCTGCACTGTACGCCCCAACCCATCGGAACGCCGCGATCCCTGTCTGCCGATATCCATGCGCTGCATCAGTGCATGGAAGCCTGCGCGCTCATCGTTCATTTTCTGCACACCCACAGCGGGTAAGCGCTGCCGAGCGCGCACCAAACCAGAATCCTTGCGCACCCGATTGAAGCATTTAATTCATTTATTTTATTTGTTGAATTATTTGATTCGTCATCCTAGTCTGATCCTCGAAACGCCGAGTGAAGTGGTGAGGCGGCCTTCTTGAACTGACTGATTAATCGGGGAGCAAGACATGAACGTGAAAGTACTGTTAGGCATGGCCGTGGCAACTGCATTTTCCGCCTCTACCTGGGCTGCGGACTGGACTGTCGGCGCCAACGTCGGCAACGTGCCGTGGGAGTTTCAGGACGCGAAAGGCGAGATTGTCGGCTTTGAAGTCGATGTCGTGAAGGAAGTCGCCAAACGTGCAGGCAAGACCGTCGAGTTCGTCAATATTCCGTTCAACGGCCTGTTCAGCGCTGTGCAGTCCAAGCGTGCGGACATCGCCATTTCCTCGATCACCATTACCCCCAAACGCCTTGAGTCGGTCGGCTTCGCCCAGCCGTACTACGACAGTGACCAGTCGCTGTCGGTCCTGACCAAATCCGGCATCACAGGCCTCAAGGACATGGATGGCAAGGTGGTCGGCGTCGACACCGGCTCCACCGGCGACATGTGGGTGAACGCGCATCAGGCCGAGTACAAGTTCAAGGAAGTGTCCCGCTACGAAGGCCTTTCACCGGCCATGCTCGACCTCGCGTCGGGCCGTATGGACGGCTACATCAGCGATATCCCGGCGGTCCTGTACTACATCAAGGACAAGCCGCAGTACAAAGTGGTCGCGCGTATTCCGACCGGCGAAAAGTACTCGCTGATGCACGCCAAAGGCTGGGAATCGGCGACGCAGGTCAACGACATCATCTCCGCCATGAAGAAGGAAGGCGTGATCGCGGGGCTGCACAAGAAGTGGTTCGGGGCTGACGCTGACCCGGAATCGAGCACCGTCAAAGTGGTTGATGTCCTCAAGTAATCCCTGACTGCTCACCCCACGCCAGCCGCTGCCCGCTATCAAGGAATCGCAATGGAGTTGTTACAGACTTTCTTCAACTGGAGCGTGTTCGTCGATGCGCTGCCGCTGATGCTGCGCGGCCTGGGCGTGACGGTGATGTTGGGCGTGGTCAGCATCATTCTCGGCCTGGTCGGCGGGTTGATGCTGGCGATGCTGCGTCTTTACGCCTTCGCCCCCATTCGCTTTCTGGCGCGGGTCTACATCGATGTGCTGCGCTCGATCCCGCTGCTGGTCCTGCTTGTGCTGATTTACTACGCGTTGCCCTTCGTGGGCATTCGTCTTTCGTCGTTCGCGGCGGCCACGGCAGCGCTTTCGCTGGTCTCCTGCGCTTATTCGGCAGAGATCTTCCGCTCCGGCATCGAAGCCATCCCGCGAGGACAGTTTGAAGCGTCAGCCTCCCAGGGCATGAGTTTCTTCAACACCATGCGCGACATCATCCTGCCCCAGGCGATGCGCATCGTCATGCCGCCCATGACCAGCAACTGCATCAACGTCATGAAAGACACCGCACTGGCCTCGGTGGTGGCGATGCCGGATCTGCTCAAGCAAGCCACGCAGGCTCAGGCGCTGGCGGCCAACCCCACGCCTCTGGTGGGCGCTGCCGTCATGTACCTGTTGTTATTGCTGCCATTGGTGCAACTGGTGAGCTGGATCGAGCGACGCAACGGCTCGGGGAGGAAAAACGCATGAGTACCGTCATCGAAATCGAACGTGTAGACAAGTTCTACGGGCCGTTTCAGGCGTTGAGCGACATCAACCTGACGGTCGATCAGGGCGAAGTGGTGGTGATTCTCGGACCTTCCGGTTCGGGTAAATCAACGTTGATCCGCTGCATCAATCTGCTGGAGGAATACCAGAAGGGCGACATTCGCGTGGCCAGCCAGCGGGTGGAAAACGGTCCGAAACTGGCAAGCATTCGCTGCGAAGTCGGCATGGTTTTCCAGAATTTCAATTTGTACCCACACCTTACTGTGCTCGCCAACGTCGCGCTGGCGCCGGTACGTGTGCGGGGCATGTCGCGCCGTGACGCCAACGAGCGCGCTCGCCTGTTGCTGGAAAAAGTCGGCATGGGCGCCCACGCCGCGAAATACCCGGGACAACTGTCCGGCGGCCAGCAGCAACGCGTCGCCATCGCCCGCACCATGGCCATGGAGCCCCGCGTGATTCTGTTCGACGAACCCACTTCAGCGCTCGATCCCGAGATGGTGGGCGAAGTGCTGGACGTGATGCAGAACCTCGCTCGTTCAGGCGTGACCATGGTCGTGGTGACCCATGAAATGGGCTTTGCGCGCAAGGTCGCCGACCGGGTGATCTTCATGGAAAACGGCCGAATCATCGAACAGAACAATCCGCACGATTTCTTCACGGCCCCGCAAGAGCCGAGAACCCGCGCGTTTTTGCAGGCCATCCTGCATCACTGATCAGACCTTGGAGAGCACTTCCTTGAATGCCTTGGACATCGATTACGTACGCAGTCAGTTTCCTGCCCTGAGCAGCGGTTACGCCTACCTGGACAACGCAGGCGGCTCCGCGGTGCTCAAGCCGGTCGCCGAGCGGATCACCGATTATTTGCTCAACAGCGCCGTGCAACTGGGTGCGTCCTACAGCGAGTCGGTGGAGGCCGGGGCGCGAGTGATGACGGCCCGCGAATCGGTGGCACAACTGATCAATGCCCGCTACCCGGAAGAGTGCGTGATGGGCGGGTCGACCACGCACCTGTTGCAAATCCTTTGCCGTGCCATCGCACCGTCGATTCAGCCGGGTGATGAAATCGTCGTCACCAACTGCGACCACGAGGCCAATATCGGGCCGTGGGTACGCCTCTGTGAAGATCGCGGCGCCACACTGCGCGTGTGGGAAGTCAGCCCGGACAGCCTGGACCTGGAGCTCAACGACCTGGACGGCCTGCTCAACGAGAAAACCCGTTACGTCGCCATGACGCATGCGTCGAACATCCTCGGCAGCGTCAATCCGGTCGCCGAGGTCGCGCGCAAGGTCCATGCCGTGGGCGGCAAGCTGTGTGTCGACGCCGTGGCCTACGCGCCCCATCGTCTGGTCGACGTGCAGGCCAGCGGCGCTGACTACTACGTGTTCAGTTTCTACAAAACCTTCGGCCCGCACTTCGCGGTGCTATGGGGCAAGCGCGAAGCGCTGCTGGAATTGCCCAGCCTCAACCACTTTTTCATTGGTCAGGACGTCATCCCCTACAAGCTGCAGCCGGGCAACCTCAACTACGAGCTCTCTTATGGCTGCATCGGGATCAGCGATTACCTGATCGACATCGGCCAACGTCTGGGCGCCAGCGGCACGCCGCGTCAATTGATGCAGGCAGCGTTCGATGCCTTTGAAGTGCAAGAGGACCTGCTCGCCGAAACCCTGCTGGCGTTTCTGCGGGAAACCCCGGGCGTGCGCATCATCGGCAAATCCCGCGTGACCGATGGCGACCGTGTGCCAACCATCAGCTTCGTGGTTGACGGGGTTCAGTCCGAAGACATCGTGCGGCGTGTCGACAACCACCGCATGGGGATCCGGTTCGGTGACTTCTACGCGCGCCGATTGATCGAACAACTGGGCCTGACACGCCATGGCGGCGTGGTTCGTGTGTCGATCGCTCACTACAACAGCGTCGATGAGTTGAATCGTCTGGTGGAACACCTGGCCCAGGCGATCACAGAACTGCGTCCATCCTGACTTTTATCGAGCCAACTTATGCCTGTACCTCAAACCCTCGCCGAGCTGCGCTCAGCCATCGTCGAACATCAGGAACGGCTGACCGCCCGCCAGCGAGATGCCGCGCATTACCTGAACGAGCATCCCCACGATGTCGCGCTGAACACCGTCGCAGCCTTGGCGAAAATCTCGGGCATTCCGTCGTCTGCCTTTATTCGTTTGGCACAAGCCTTGGGTTTCGGAGGGTTCAGCGACCTGCAGCGGCTGTTCAAGCAGCCTCTGCAACAGGCCGGGCAGGGCAGCTTCAAAGAGCGCATCCGCCACTATCGCGGTGAGCAATTGCTGGACGATCCGACGGATGTCGGCGCCATGCTCTCGGCGTTCAGCCGCGCCAACATTGTCTCGCTGGAACATTTGGCCGAGGGCGAGCAGGTCGAAGCCATCGAGAAAGCCATCGGATTGCTGCAAGAGGCGCGTACCACCTTCGTGGTCGGGATGCGTCGCTCGTTTCCAATGGCGGCCTACCTGAGCTATGCGCTCAGCCGTGTAGGACGCCGCGCAGTCCACATCAGCGGGCTGGGTGGCAGCCTGCGTGAACAGGTCGGGGCGCTGCACAGCGATGACGTCCTGGTGGCGGTGAGCTTTCCGCCGTATGCGCAGGAAACCATCGACGCCTGCCAGCAGGCGATGGCAGCCGGGACGCCGATCGTGGCGATCACTGACAGCATTCTCAGCCCGGTCGGACAAAAAGCGTCGGTGATGATCGAGGTCAACGACGCCGAGTTGCTGGGCTTCCGCTCCCTGACGGCCGCGTTCTGTATTGCGCAAACTCTGGCCATGGGCCTGGCGTTCCGCGAGGGACAAAACCTGGATGGACCGGGCCACGACGCATTGAAAAACATCGACTGCTAAGGCCTGGCCTGGCGGTTTTACCGACGGTTTGAACGTTGCAGGAGACGGGATCTATGGCTTTACCCCTTCGAGATCTGGTCGGCTATGGCCGGCAGCGCCCTCAAGGCACCTGGCCCAATGGTGCGCGACTGGCGATCAACTTCGTCATCAACTACGAAGAAGGTTCTGAACGCTCGCTGGCCATGGGAGACCCCGATCAGGAGAGCATGACCGAGTGGGGCAGCTATCAGTTTCCCGAGGGCGTGCGCAACCTGGCGATGGAGTCGATGTACGAGTACGGCGCGCGCGTCGGCATCTGGCGCATCCTGGACATCCTGCAAAAGGCCAACGTCCCGGCCACGTTTCACGCCTGCGCCGTGGCGTTCGAACAGAACCCGGATGTCGCCAAAGCGGCCGTCGAGCTGGGCCATGAAATCTGTAGCCATGGCTATCGCTGGGAGGAGGTGTTTCGCCTGACCGAAGCCGAGGAACGCGAGCATATTCGCCTGGCGATCGAATCGTTCGAACGCACCTGTGGCAAGCGCCCGGTGGGCTGGTACTGCCGTTATGGCGCCAGTGTCCACACGCGGCGGCTGGTGGCCGAGGAGGGCGGCTTTCTCTATGACTCCGACGCCTACAACGACGACGTGCCGTATTTCGTCGACGTCGAGGGCAAGCAGCACCTGGTCGTGCCGTACACCAGCGACGTCAACGACTTTCGCTACTGGAACTCGCCGGGTCTGTCCCAGGCGTCCGACTTCCTTGAGTACATGCGAGAAAGTTTCGATGTGCTGTACGAAGAGGCGGCCGATGGCCTGCGCATGATGTCCATCGGGCTGCACCCGCGCATGGTCGGGCGTCCCGGACGCGTACGAGCGATCAAGCAGTTCATCGAGTACGCCCAGGCCCATGAAGGCGTGTGGTTCACCACCCGCGAAGAAATCGCCAAGGCCTGGCTCAGCCGCGCCTGAGGGAGAGCACGACATGCAGGCTTTCGACCTGATCATCCGTAACGCCAACGTGGTCACCGCCGCAGACAGTTTCGTGTGCGACATCGGTGTACGCGGCGGGCGTATCGCTGCCCTCGGGCTGGACCTGCAGGACGCTGCGGATGAAGTCGATGCACGCGGCCGGACCGTGACGCCGGGCGGGGTGGACAGCCATGTGCACCTCGACCAGCCGACCGGTGACGGCTCGGTCATGGCTGACGATTTTGAAAGCGGCACCCGCTCGGCGGCGTGTGGCGGGACGACCACGGTGATTCCGTTTGCCTGCCAGCAGAAGGGGCAAAGCCTGCGCGCGGCTGTCGAGGACTACCACCGCCGCGCGGACGGTCGGGCCCTGATCGATTACGCATTTCACCTGATCGTCACCGATCCCACCGAAGACGTGTTGCGCCGAGAGCTGCCCGAACTGATCGCCGAGGGGTACACCTCGTTCAAGATCTACATGACCTACGACGCGCTGAAGCTCAACGACCGGGAGATTCTGGAAACCCTGTCGGTGGCGCGGGCTCATGGCGCGATGGTGATGCTGCACGCCGAAAACAGCGACTGTATTGCCTGGCTCACCGAGCGGTTATTGGCCGCCGGGCACAGCGCGCCGCGCTATCACGCGACCTCGCGGCCGATGCTGGTCGAGCGGGAAGCGACTCATCGGGCCATTGCACTGGCGGAGCTGGTCGATGTGCCGATCCTCATCGTGCACGTGTCAGGCCGCGAAGCCATCGAGCAGATTCGCTGGGCGCAGAGCCAGGGCTTAAAGGTGTATGGCGAAACCTGTCCGCAGTATCTGTTTCTGACGGCGGATTCACTGGGCTGCGACGACAGTTTTGAGGGGGCGAAATGTATCTGCAGCCCGCCGCCGAGGGACGCGGGGAATCAACAGGTGATTTGGGACGGCTTGCAGAATGGCTCTTTCGAGGTGTTTTCTTCGGATCACGCGCCGTTTCGCTACGAGGGATCGGACGGCAAACGGGCCCACGGATCGGATGCCCCTTTTTCGGAGGTGGCCAACGGGATTCCCGGGATCGAAACGCGCATGGCGCTGTTGTGGTCGGAGGGCGTGCGCAAGGGGCGGATCAGCCCGCAGGAATTTGTCGCCCTGACAGCGACCAACGCCGCGAGGCTCTACGGTTTGTATCCGCGCAAAGGCAGCATTGCGATTGGTGCAGACGCCGATCTGGTGATCTGGGACGAGGGGCTGGATCTGGAACTGAGCAACACGTTGCTCCACCACAACGTGGATTACACCTCGTATGAGGGTATGCATTTGAGTGCCTGGCCCGCGATGACCTTCGCCCGAGGGGAGAAGGTCTGGGATGGCAGCGCACTGGGCACGCCGGGGAGAGGGGAGTTCCTGCCCTGCGCGAGGCCAGAGCCTGCGAAAGCCCGGCGGCGGCAGTCGGAATTGCCGGAGTGATGCCTGGCATTCCAGCCATTTTTTCGAACGGTCCCGAAACCTGTGGGAGCGAATGTATTCGCGATTGGCCGGTACACCCGACATGTTCCACCGGATTTACGTTCTTTCGCGAATGAATTCGCTCCCACAGCGTTGATCAGTGCAACGTTGAGCTAGAAGTCACCCCACAGCTGCTGCGCCACGCTCAACGCCACCACCGGTGCGGTTTCTGTGCGCAATACCCGAGGGCCGAGGCGGGCGGCGTGGAAGCCGGCGTCCTGAGCCTGATCGACTTCGGCGTCATTGAGCCCACCTTCCGGTCCGATCAGAAACGCCAGCGTCGCAGGCTTCTCATGGCTGACCAACGGCTCGGCCACCGGGTGCAGCACCAGCTTCAGATCGGCTTCAGTGTGTTTGAGCCAATCCGCGAGCGTGACGGGTGGATTGACCACCGGCACCACAGAGCGCCCGCACTGCTCGCAGGCGCTGATCGCGATCTGCTGCCAATGGGCCTGACGTTTTTCGGCGCGTTCGTCCTTGAGGCGAACCTCGCAGCGTTCGCTGACGATCGGGGTGATCTGCGTGACGCCCAACTCGGTGGCTTTCTGAATCGCCCAGTCCATCCGCTCGCCGCGCGACAGGCCCTGGCCGAGATGGATCTGCAACGGCGACTCTGGCAGCCCCGCAAAGCTTTCGGCCACCTGAACGCGTACCCGCTTCTTGCCGACTTCTACCAATGTGGCGCGGAACTCCGTACCCGAGCCGTCGAACAGCTGCACCGCATCGCCTTCGGCCATGCGCAGTACCCGACCGATGTAATGCGCTTGGGCTTCGGGCAATTCGTGTTCACCGATGCTCAGGGTGGCGTCGATGAAAAAACGGGAGAGTCTCATGGTTGTTTCTCTGTGAATTCTTCAGGTACTGCGTATTTTCTCTGTGGGAGCGAATTCATTCGCGATGCGATCTTTCAGGCGAGGAAGATGTGTCGACTGAACGGGCGTCTCGCGAATGAATTCGCTCCCACAGGTTTAAGATTCTGATCGTTCCCACGCTCCGCGTGGTAATGCATCCCATGGCGCTCAGCGCCTTACAGATGGACGCTGAGCGTCCAGACCGTCGCTTCCACGCAGAGCATGGGAACCATCAGCGTGCGTATTTCAATCAACCCGGATCACGAAAATCCGGGTGGAAGTTCTCTCTCACCGCCATGCTCACACTGCTGCGTGTCGCAATGTCGATGCCTTCGCTGGCCACTTCGGCCAGAAAGTCGATCTGCTCTGGCGTGATCACGTAAGGCGGCAAGAAATACACCACGCTGCCCAGCGGGCGCAGCAGCGCGCCACGGGTTAACGCATGCTCGAAGACTTTCAGGCCACGGCGTTCTTGCCACGGATAAGCCGTCTTGCTCGCTTTGTCCTGCACCATCTCGATCGCAACGGCCATGCCGGTCTGCCGCACTTCCGCGACATTCGGATGATCCGCCAGATGCGCGGTCGCGGTTTTCATCCGTTGGGCCAGGGCCTTGTTGTTCTCGATGACGTTGTCCTGCTTGAAGATGTCCAGCGTCGCCAAGGCTGCGGCGCACGCCAGCGGGTTGCCGGTGTAACTGTGCGAATGCAGGAAGGCGCGCAACGTCGGGTAGTCGTCATAGAACGCATCGTAGACGTCATCGGTGGTGATGCACGCCGCCAACGGCAGGTAGCCGCCGGTCAACGCCTTGGACAGACAGAGGAAGTCAGGCCGGATGCCCGCTTGCTCACAGGCGAACATGGTGCCTGTGCGACCGAAGCCGACCGCGATTTCGTCGTGAATCAGATGCACGCCGTAACGGTCGCAGGCCTCGCGCAGCAGCTTGAGGTAGATCGGGTCGTACATCCGCATGCCGCCCGCGCCCTGAATCAACGGCTCGATGATGACCGCCGCGACCGTGTCGTGGTTATCGGCCAGCGTCTGTTCCATGACCGCAAACATCGTGCGGGTGTGCTCTTCCCAGCTCACGCCGTCGGGGCGGTGGTAGCAGTCAGGGCTCGGCACCTTGATGGTGTCCAGCAGCAGCGCTTTGTAGGTCTCGGTGAACAACGGCACATCACCCACCGACATCGCCGCCACGGTTTCGCCGTGATAACTATTGGTCAGCGTGACGTAGCGTTTCTTGTTCGGCTTGCCGCGATTGAGCCAGTAGTGAAAGCTCATTTTCAGCGCGACTTCGATGCAGGACGACCCGTTATCGGCGTAAAAGCAACGGGTCAGCCCTTCAGGCGTCATCGCCACCAGGCGCTCGGACAGTTCGATCACCGGCTGATGACTGAAGCCGGCCAGGATCACGTGTTCCAGCTGATCGACCTGATCCTTGATGCGCTGGTTGATCCGCGGGTTGGCGTGGCCGAAGACGTTAACCCACCAGGAGCTGACCGCGTCGAGGTAACGCTTGCCTTCGAAGTCCTCCAGCCAGACGCCTTCCCCGCGCTTGATCGGGATCAGCGGCAGGTTTTCGTGGTCTTTCATCTGGGTGCAGGGATGCCACAGGACTTTGAGGTCGCGCTGCATCCACTGGTCGTTAAGGCCCATCGGTAATCTCCTGGTGACGACTCGCTCATCGCGAGGGCAAACAATCGCGCAAGCCTATGCAATGCGCCACGCAGGGACAACCTTTAGCGCATTCTTTCGCGCACGGCAGGCACCGGAAACGAGCCCGACGGACATTGCTGGCGGGCCTTTCACGGCTGGCGTATCCTTCGCGCTCTTTGAAGAATCGGACAACAAAATCCGACAATTCCCCTGTTTCATTCCGGAGTTTGCTGAATGCTTTCTGGTTGGCTGCGCGCCTGTGCGCTGGTGATGGTTGGGCTGGTCAGCGCTTCGGCGCTCGCCGTGGATAAGCCGCATACGGCGATTGTCGTCGGTGGCGGCCTGGCAGGGCTTACGGCGGCTTACGAGCTGCAAAACAAAGGCTGGCAAGTGACCTTGCTTGAAGCCAAACCGACCGTCGGCGGCCGTTCGGGCCTGGCGGGCAGCGAGTGGATCGGCAACGCCAAGGCGCAGCCGGTGCTCAATCAGTACCTGGATCGCTTCAAGCTCAAGCCTGTGCCCGCGCCCGAGTTCGTGCGTACACCGGGTTATCTGATCGAAGGCGAATATTTTTCTGCCGCGGATCTGGCGGCCAAGCAACCGGCCACCGCTGAAGCGATGAAGCGCTACGAAACGGCGCTGAACGACATGGCGCGTTCGATCACCGATCCGGAAAACCCGGCCGCCAACAGCACGCTGTTTGCGTTGGACCAGATCAACGTCGCCAACTGGCTGGACCGTCTGAACCTGCCACCGACCGCGCGTCAGTTGATCAATCAGCAGATTCGCACCCGTTACGACGAGCCTTCGCGTCTGTCGCTGTTGTATTTCGCGCAGCAATCGCGGGTCAATCTCAACGTCGACGACCGTGACCGTCGTGCAGCGCGCCTGCCAGGCGGCAGCGCGGTGCTGGCGGAAGAGTTCGTCAAACAACTGAAAGTGATCAAGACCAACTCGCCGGTGTCGGCCATCAACCAGGACAAGGACGGCGTGACCGTCAAAGTCGGGTCGGTGGGTTATCAGGCTGACTACGTGGTCTTGGCCGTGCCGCTGCGTGCACTGAGCAAGATTACGCTGACCCCGGCGCTGGATGCCCAGCATCAGGGCGCGATCAAGAGCACCAACTACGGCTGGCATGACCAGATCATGCTGAAGTTCAAGACGCCGGTCTGGGACAGCAAGGCGCGCATGTCGGGCGAAATCTACAGCAACACCGGTCTGGGCATGCTGTGGATCGAGCCTGCTCTGAAAGGCGGCGCCAACGCGGTGATCAACCTCGCGGGCGACAACGCGCGGATCATGCAGGCTTTCGGTGACAAGCAACTGGTGGATCAGGTGCTGATTCGTCTGCACGCGTTCTACCCGCAGGCACGCGGCGCGTTCACCGGCTACGAAATCCGTCGCTCCAGCGTCGATCCTTCCACCGGTGGCGCCTACCTGGCGTTTGGTCCGGGCCAGATCAGCAAATACTGGCGCTTGTGGGAACGGCCTCTGCAACGCGTAGCGTTTGCGGGCGAGCACACCGACAGCCTGTACCCGGGCACGCTGGAAGGCGCGTTGCGCACCGGTCAACGCGCCGCAAGTCAGGTTCAGGACCTTGCCGCTGGCAAGTCGTTCGAGCCGGTGAAGGTCGCTCCGCCGAAAGCACCTGAGCCTGCTGCGAAAGAAAGCAGCGGTGGTATTGGTGGTTTCTTCTCGAACATGTTCGGCGGGTCCAAGCCTGAGCCAAAACCGGCCGAGAAAGCGCCAGAGCCTGCTCCGGCACCTGCGCCAGCACCGGCTCCGGTTACGCCGCCGCCTGCTCCAGTGGTCGAGCCTGCCAAGCCTGCCGTTGTCGAGCCAGCGAAGAAGGCACCGGCGAAGAAAGAGTCGACCAAAAAAGAGCCTGTGAAAAAAGCCCCGGCCAAGCCGGCCACGACGCACAAGTCACCGGCCAAGACCGAGGCAACCAAGAAAGCGCCGGCCAAGCCTGCGACCGATAAGGCCGCAACGCCAGCGGCCCCGGCAGCAGACAGCAAGAACTGATAGCTCGACGCTGGAATGAGAAAGGCGCGGTCCGCAGACCGCGCTTTTTTTTCGTCTGGCGAATAACCGGGGCGTCTAGAGTGTTTATCAGGGGACTGAGTCTTAAGGTGAGGCAGCCCTCACCTGGAGTTCATAACGTTGGGTTAATCTGCCGTGGAAAAGAATAAGACAGGAAATTTCCATCGGATTTTCTGATATTTCAAAGCGAAATTTTGCGCTTTCTTTCGATAGGTAAACCGCTAGTCTTTCCACAGCTTTAACAGGCTGTACTTACAGGAACCGCACCATGCAGTTACGCAACTCTTCTTCTCGCTATGGCTGGGTCAGCATCGTTCTGCACTGGGGCGTCGCGCTGACTGTTTTCGGGTTATTTGCACTCGGGTTGTGGATGGTTGGGCTGGGTTACTACGACACTTGGCGCAAGGCCGGTCCCGATCTGCACAAAAGCATCGGCATCACCCTGTTCCTGTTCATGTTGATTCGCGTGGTCTGGCGCTTTGTCAGTCCGCCGCCACCGCCACCGGCCAATCACAGTCGCTTCGTGCGGGTCGCTGCCAAACTGGGGCATGCGTTCCTGTACCTCGATCTGTTTTTGGTGATGTTTGCCGGTTACCTGATTTCCACCGCCGAAGGTGTCGGGATTCCGGTGTTTGGCTTGTTTGAAGTGCCTGCGCTGATCAGCGGACTGCCCGACCAGGCGGACGTTGCCGGTGAAGTGCACCTGTATCTGGCCTGGACCCTGGTGATCTTTGCTGTACTTCACGGTCTGGCTGCCCTGAAGCATCACTTCATTGACCGTGATGCAACGCTCATTCGTATGCTGGGCCGCAAGGCCTGACGCTCAACTCAACTGAAACAGGAAGACGACGTATGTTGAAAAAAACACTGGCTGCATTGGCCCTCGGTACCGCGCTGCTGTCCGCCGGTCAGGCAATGGCGGCTGATTACACCATCGACAAGGAAGGCCAGCACGCCTTCATAGATTTCAAGATCAGCCACCTGGGCTACAGCTTCATCACCGGTACGTTCAAGGACTGGAGCGGCACGTTCAGCTTCGACGCTGCCAAGCCTGAAGACAGCAAAATCAGCATCGACATCAAAACCGCCAGCGTTGACACCAACCACGCTGAGCGTAACAAGCACATCAGCAGCAAGGACTTCCTGGACGTCGCGACCTACCCGGACGCCAAGTTCGTGTCCACCAGCGTCAAGTCGACCGGCAAGAATGCTGACGGCAAAGACACCGCTGATGTCACTGGCGACCTGACCCTGCACGGCGTCACCAAACCCATCGTCATCAAAGCCGTCTTCAACGGCGAAGGCAAAGACCCGTGGGGCGGCTACCGTGCCGGCTTCAACGGCACCACCACCATCAAGCGCTCTGATTTCGGCAAGATGATGGACCTGGGTCCACAGTCCGACACCGTCACCTTCGACATCTCGTTCGAAGGCGTCAAAGCCAAGTAATTCGGGCTTCAGAAACAAAAAAAACGCCGCCCGATGGGCGGCGTTTTTGTCGGACGTGCCATGACTTTATTTGAAAAGCTCGGCATGGGTGCCCAGGTCGACGAAGATCAAATGGCGCTCAGTCATTTGATAAATCAGCAGGAAGTCGCCTCCGACGTGGCACTCTCGAGCCCCTGCCCATTCGCCTTTAAGTTCATGGTCAAGATACTCGGGTGGTAAAGGCCGGCCTTCCCAGATCATTCCCATGACCTCGCGCATGACGTTCATGTCGTGCCGCCCGGCCTTGTTGTAGCGTTCCCAGGATTTTTTAAACTCCGGCGTGAAGTCGACTCGCCTAGGCAGAGGGGCCCGCTTTGGGTTTGGCGCGTTGCTTTCTGTGCGCTTGGGGTGCTTCTTTGCCATCCAGGTCCTCTAACAACTCGTCCATAGAATCAAATCGACTCCGGATTTCTCGCGCCTGAATCAGGGCTCTGGCGGTTTTATCCGAAGGTACACGCACCTCAAACGGAAGCCCTTGTGCTTCCACGACCTGCAGCAGGAACAGGCGCATTGCTTCGCTAATCGTCAACCCACAGGCGTTAAGCACGGTCGTCACTCGCTCTTTCAAATCCTCATCTATGCGGCAGCGCACGTCGGTGTTCTTTAGTAATGCGGCCATAGTAATAACCTCTTGAAATATGTAGCTACATCGTAGCTACGCAGCTAGACGCAATTATTGGCTTTTGCTCACGCGCTGGCAAGCGCTCATCCAAGCGGTGTTCATTGTGGGAGCTGTGTGTCAGGCAAGCATTTCGGTCACCCGGATACAAAAACGCCCCGAACCAGTCGGGGCGTTTTTTCACCGAGATAAAGTCAGCGCTGTTTAGCCTTCGCGATTGCGGGTCAGCAGGGCTGGCTTTTCACCGCGTGGGCGGCTCGGCAGTTGATCAAGCAGTTCGGCGGACGGGAAGCGATCGCTTTTCGACTCCTTGTGCATGATCTTCGGTGCCGGCTGACCGTCGCGAGGGCCGCGCACGGCGGGCTCTTGACGGGCAGGCTGATCTTCACGGGCAGGACGGCGATTGCGAGGCTGCTCTTCACGACGCGCCTGACCATCACGACCCGAACCGTTGCGCGGACCGCTACGCTTGGCAGGAGCACCGGCACCCGTGCTGGCGCCTGTGCCCGAACCCGTAGCCGAACCGCCGCGTGGGCCGCTACGGCCGGGCGCCTGGCCGCGTGGTGCGGGAGCGGAACCTGTGGCTGGAGCGCCAGGCCGGCGATTGCGACCTTGCTGGTTCTTGCCTTGATACGGGCTGACGTAATCGGCGCGGTTACCGAAGTTGTCGACCTCGTCATCCAGAAACTCGTCCGGTGCGCGATCAGCGCGCGCTGCAGGCGGCTGCGAAGGGCGTGCTTCGCTGGTTGGCGTGCCTTGGCGAGGTTTTTGCTGACGCGCCGGACGTGCAGGACGTTCGCCCGATGCGGCTGCGGCGGCCGGTTTTTCCTTGCCTTTGTCTTTGCCCTTGTCCTTGCGACCGCCACCACCGCCGCCGCCGTTCGGGCCATCGCCACGAGGACCACGTGCGTTGCGCGGGTTGCGCACGTCGGGACGCTCACGCACTTCCGGCTTCTCGGCTTCAACGGCATTGATGTCGAAGCCCATCAGGTCGCCGTCACCAATCTTCTGCTTGGTCATGCGCTCAATGCTCTTGAGCAGCTTTTCTTCGTCAGGCGCGACCAGGGAGATCGCCTCACCCGAACGACCGGCACGGCCGGTACGACCGATACGGTGGACGTAATCTTCGTCGACGTTCGGCAGCTCGAAGTTGACCACGTGCGGCAACTGGTCGATGTCCAGACCGCGTGCTGCGATGTCGGTGGCAACCATGATGCGCACGGTGCCGGCCTTGAAGTCGGCCAGGGCTTTGGTGCGGGCGTTCTGGCTTTTGTTGCCGTGGATCGCCACGGCGCTCAGGCCGTGTTTGTCCAGGTACTCGGCCAGGCGGTTGGCGCCGTGCTTGGTACGGGTGAACACCAGCACCTGCTCCCACGCGCCCTGAGTGATCAGGTGCGCCAGCAGCGAACGCTTGTGATTGGCAGGCAGGCGGAATACGCGCTGTTCGATACGCTCGACCGTGGTGTTCGGCGGCGTGACTTCGATGCGTTCCGGGTTGTGCAGCAGCTTGCCGGCCAGCGCGGTGATGTCGGCCGAGAAAGTGGCCGAGAACAGCAGGTTCTGGCGCTTGGCAGGCAGTCGCGCGAGGACTTTCTTCACGTCGTGAACGAAGCCCATGTCGAGCATGCGGTCGGCCTCGTCAAGGACGAGAATCTCAACGTGAGACAGGTCGACGCTGCCTTGGCCGGCCAGGTCGAGCAGGCGGCCCGGGCAGGCGACCAGGACGTCGACACCGCGGGCCATGGCCTGAACCTGAGGGTTCATGCCGACACCGCCAAAGATACAGGTGCTGACGAACTTGAGGTTCTTGGCGTAGACCTTGAAGCTGTCGTGGACCTGGGCTGCGAGTTCACGGGTTGGGGTCAGGACCAGTACGCGCGGTTGGCGCGGGCCGTGACGCTGGGATTTGTCCGGGTGACCGGCGGGGAACAGGCGCTCCAGAATCGGGAGGGCGAAACCACCGGTTTTACCAGTACCTGTCTGAGCGGCGACCATCAGATCGCGGCCTTGCAACACGGCGGGAATGGCCCGCTGTTGCACCGGAGTAGGCTGGGTATAGCCAGCAGCCTCGATGGCGCTGACTAAAGCCTCGGAGAGACCGAGGGAAGCAAAGGACATGAGTAATCCTGTCTTAAGTTGGGGCCAAGGGCCCGAGTAGGGGGAAGATCGGCCCGCCGCAAATTGGCATTGGAAAGCTCAATTCCGTCCGGTCGTGTCGCGGTCTGTAAGTTCAACTCGTGGCATGAGCGCGTGAAAGAAGAAGCGCTGTTGACGTGATCGAGAAGTCTTCTGAGAAACCGAGCATCCGGGCGTAAGCCTGGCGGGAACGCCGGAGTATAACAGAGCAATCACAACGCGCTGCTTTCATGCTGCTCAACGGTTTTTTCTACGCCAATCGCCGATTGATCGCCGGAAGACGCCGGGAGCGTCGGCGGTTCCTCTCCGGTGTAGCGTGCCACCAGCTGCGCATAAGCCGGTTCCAGCTTGAAACGCTTGAGTTCTGCGCCGAAGCGCTGCATCAGCAAATCCATGCCCACGTTGCGCCGAAGCGCAAGGTACAGCGGACGACGGCCCAGCACGAGAGGGAGCTGGCTCACCTTGTCGCGCAGCTTGAGCTGATGGATCGTTTCCTGGCCGACGAGGCGGTCTGTCACCAGCAAATCGATGCGGCCGCGAACCAGCTTGCCGAAATTTGCCTCATGACTCGGCGCGGGCTCACGGATAAACAGGCTCGAGGTGTCGAATTCGGGGGTGTACAGATAGCCCGGCGATACACCAATGGTCAGGCCATGCAGGTCGTCGAGGGCGTTGAACGGGTGTGGTCTGTCGTTGGACTGGAACAACACCCAGTTCACGTCCGACAGTGGCTCGTTCGGGTACAGGAGCAGGTCTTCTCGTTCGGCAACCTTGAAGATGTCCAGCACACCGTCCGCTTCGCCCTGCTCAACCATCATCAGACAACGCTTCCAGGGCAGAAACTGCCACTGCACATCAATGCCGAGTCGCTTGAAGACGATGTTCGTCATTTCATAGTCCAGCCCTGATGCCTGCTGGTCATCGACCGTCACGTAGGGTGACCAGGGCTCCGTGACAATACGTAGCTTCTCGCCCATTGCACTGAAACTCAGGCAGGCGAGGAAAGCGGCGCAGAGCAGTCGGGAAGTCTGAGGCATGGGGGCGAGATTACGTGGCCCGCTCGCGAAATAGAAGGGGTGTTTCCAGAGACGCACATGAGTCTGCGTCTCTGGCCCGGGCGTCAGCGAGGTGTTTGCATCTGTACAAGGTGCTGATAGATCGCTGTGCGTCTGCGCCCCAGCAAACGGCGAACGGCCCAGTGATCGAGCCATTGGCGCAATTGCGCGGGTGCAATCGGCTTCTTCAGGCGGTGCTCGGCGTTGCTAAACGCTTTTTCCCACCAGACGGGTGAGCACGCACGGTCGAACTCATTGGAGTGTTCGCAGCAACCGTAGAGAACCTCTCGGACAAATTGCCGTTGTGGCTGGGGCACCACCAGCGTCGCGGTTTTATACATCAGCCGCTGCCAGGTGGCGGGCCGAGGAAGTTTCGGTGAAACGTTTTCGGTGTCGTGCATCGCCTCGGCGCCGAGCGGGTCGTGACGGTGCTTGCGTATCCACGCGAGGACCTTGGCGCGAAACAGAGGCTTGCGGCTCCAGTAGTGATGAATCAGGTCAGCGCATTGATCGATCTTGAGCGAGCGGTAGGCGGCCACGCCCAGGCAGAACTCTTCCAGCGTGATGGCGCCGGGCGTCATTGGAAAAAACTCATCCATCAGCGCGATCGACGTGTCGAGTATCGGTGCATTGTTGCGCGTCAGCCCGATGACCCCGGAGTTCACCAGCCTCATTTGATCGTCGGCCAGATTCCGTTCTGCCAGGGTCTTCGCCAGCGCGGTGTACAAAACCGTCTCTTTGCAGTCGGCATAACGGATTTGAAACGCGTTGCAGAGAAGGGTGTCAGGTTGAACCCTCTCAAACAGCTTCATGGGGCTGTCCAGGAAGAAGGTATCGGTGTCGATCAGGATCGCTTTTTCCGCCTCCTCAAGGACCAGGCGTGCAACGACGTGCTTGCAACGGAAATGGTAGTGATGCGGGCCGCTCCACACGCGCCGCATGTCTGCATCGATCGGTCTGACACGTACCGGCAAGTCGCGATAGGGCTCAGGGTTATCGCTGAACACCTGGATGTCGAATGGCCGGTCGGTTGTGGCGCCTGCTTTGGCCAAAGCGCTCGCGATGCTGAACACCGCTTCTTGATGGTAGGTCTGGGCCCCGAAAACGAGGTAGACCAGTTGGGGGCGCGATGTAATCTGACTGAGGGAGGTCAACTGCTTGGGTTTCCGTTTCAATGAAGGCTTTAACAGGCCTCGTCATCACGAAGCCTGCCGGTGAAACGTTGCCTTATTGTGACCGGATGATCCAGAGGGAATTCCTGCCTCTCAGCGGGGCAGCTTGAGGTTGTTCCAGATCGCCAGGCTAGGTTCTGCCTGGTTTAGCGTGTAGAAGTGCAGTCCAGGGGCGCCGCCCTGCAACAAGCGCTCACACATTTCTGTGATCACCTGCTCGCCAAAGGCCATGATGCTGGCGGAGTCATCGCCGTAGGCTTCCAGCTGCTTACGAATCCAGCGAGGGATTTCCGCGCCACAGGCATCGGAAAAGCGAGCCAGCTTGCTGTAGTTGGTGATCGGCATGATACCGGGCACGACAGGAATGCTGACGCCCATCTTTTCAGCACGCTCGACGAAGTAGAAATAGCTGTCGGCGTTGAAGAAGTATTGGGTGATGGCGCTGTCGGCACCGGCATTGGCCTTGCGCACGAAGTTCTTCAAATCATCTTCGAAGTTACGCGCCTGTGGGTGCATCTCGGGATAAGCGGCGACTTCGATGTGAAAATGGCTGCCGGTCTCTTCACGGATGAAGGTGACCAGGTCATTGGCGTGACGCAGCTCACCGCTGGCCATGCCCATACCGGAAGGCAAGTCGCCGCGCAGTGCGACAATGCGGTTGATGCCCGCATCCTTGTACTGCGTGAGCAGGCCACGCAGATCGTCCTTGCTGTCGCCGACGCACGACAGATGCGGCGCGGCAGGGATGTTCACTTCTTTTTCCAGCTGCAGCACGGTGTTGATCGTGCGGTCACGCGTGGAGCCCCCGGCACCGTAGGTGCAGGAGAAGAAATCAGGGTTGTAGCCAGCCAGCGTACGAGCGGTGGCGAGCAGTTTTTCATGACCAGCGTCGGTCTTCGTAGGGAAGAACTCGAAGCTGTAGCGACGGTCTTGGGACATGGTCATAACCTTGGAAGTTTTGAGCCTTGCGCCGACTCATGTAGGAGCGCGCTTGCCCGCGATTGCGGTGGTTCAGACCCGAATGGGTTGCTGACAAAATGCAATCGCGGGCAAGCGCGCTCCTACATGGGGCGGTGGTCGTTTCTGTGAGAGCGTGCCCGCAATACCGGGCACACCCTCCCTACAGACGTATCAGTAGCGGTACGCGTGCGGCTTGAACGGACCTTCGACCGGCACGCCGATGTAGTCGGCCTGGGTCTTGGTCAGCTTGGTCACGACGCCGCCGAAGCCACGTACCATTTCCAGGGCGACTTCTTCGTCCAGCTTCTTCGGCAGAACTTCAACAGTCAGGCGCTCGGCTTTCTGGGCCGGGCTCAGGTCGGCGTATTTCTGGCCGAACAGGAAGATCTGGGCCAGCACCTGGTTGGCGAACGAACCGTCCATGATGCGGCTTGGGTGGCCTGTTGCGTTACCCAGGTTAACCAGGCGGCCTTCGGCCAGCAGGATCAGGTAGTCGTCGTTCTGAGGGTCGAACTCGCCAGCGCCGGTGCGGTGGATCTTGTGCACCTGAGGCTTCACTTCTTCCCATGCCCAGTTCTTGCGCATGAAAGCGGTGTCGATTTCGTTGTCGAAGTGACCGATGTTGCAGACCACGGCGCGTTTTTTCAGCGCTTTGAGCATGTTCGCGTCGCACACATTGACGTTACCGGTGGTGGTCACGATCAGGTCGATCTTGCCCAGCAGCGCTTTGTCGATGGTTGCTTCGGTGCCGTCGCTTTCACCGTTGATGAACGGCGAAACCAGTTCGAAACCGTCCATGCAGGCTTGCATGGCGCAGATCGGGTCGACTTCGGTGACCTTGACGATCATGCCTTCCTGACGCAGCGACTGAGCCGAGCCTTTGCCCACGTCACCGTAGCCGATGACCAGCGCTTGCTTGCCGGACAGCAGGTGGTCGGTGCCGCGCTTGATGGCGTCGTTCAGGCTGTGACGGCAGCCGTACTTGTTGTCGTTCTTGCTCTTGGTGACCGAGTCGTTGACGTTGATCGCAGGGATCTTCAGTTCGCCTTTGGCCAGCATGTCCAGCAGACGGTGCACGCCTGTGGTGGTTTCCTCGGTGACGCCATGGATTTTATCCAGCATCGCCGGGTATTTCTTGTGCAGGATCTCGGTCAGGTCGCCGCCGTCGTCGAGGATCATGTTGGCGTCCCACGGCTGACCGTCCTTCAGGATGGTCTGCTCGATGCACCACTCGTACTCTGCTTCGGTCTCGCCTTTCCAGGCGAAGACAGGGATGCCGGCAGCAGCGATGGCCGCAGCAGCCTGGTCCTGAGTCGAGAAAATGTTGCAGGACGACCAGCGTACTTCGGCACCCAGGGCAACCAGGGTTTCGATCAGCACGGCAGTCTGAATGGTCATGTGGATGCAGCCGAGAATCTTCGCGCCCTTGAGCGGTTGCTCACCGGCGTATTTGCGACGCAGGCCCATCAGAGCAGGCATTTCGGATTCAGCGATGATGGTCTCGCGACGGCCCCAGGCAGCCAGGGAAATATCGGCGACTTTGTAGTCGTTGAAATCGTTGGGCGTCAGTACAGCGCTCATAAGAGTCTCCATTCGTAGTGTGCGAATGGGCGCCGTTGTGCGTTTAAGGCTTGATCGGCAGCAATGAGCCTGACCAAACAACGCCCCATCCGAGCCTGACAGGTTTGACCTGCTGCAGCGCCCCTCGGACAGGTGGCGGGAAAACGGTATCAAGCGGTGATGACCGTTTTTTGAAGCGGTGGCGATTATAGCGGCGACGGGGAGTTAGCCCAAGAGGTTGTTGCGTTTAAATGACGAGTGACTAATCGCGACCATAGTCGATGCTCAATGGAGGTAAACGCCATGGGCTGGCACTATGCTGGTCATCAACAGACAGACGATCAGGAGCGAACCATGAACTTCCACACGCGCAAATGGGTGAAGCCCGAAGACCTCAACCCGAACGGCACTTTGTTCGGCGGCAGTCTGCTGCGCTGGATCGACGAAGAAGCGGCGATTTACGCCATCGTTCAGTTGGGTAATCAGCGGGTGGTGACCAAGTACATTTCCGAGATCAACTTCGTCAGTGCGTCACGCCAGGGCGACATCATCGAACTGGGCATCACCGCCACTGAGTTCGGCCGCACCTCGATCACCCTGACCTGCCAGGTGCGCAACAAAATTACGCGCAAAAGCATCCTGACCGTCGAGAAGATGGTGTTCGTGAACCTGGGCGAAGATGGTCTGCCAGCACCGCACGGCAAGACCGAAATCACTTACGTGAAAGATCAGTTCAAGGACGAAGTGATTAACGAGTGATCTTGAGCAGCACCATAAGACTTGTGGGAGCTGCCGGAGGGTACGACGGTGGCGAATGCGATATGTCTGACACACTGCGTTCGCCACCGTCGTAACCTCCGGCAGCTCCTACAAGGGGGTGCGTTGGGCTAATGAAGTCACTCAGCCCGGATTACGCGCCTTCCAGTCCCGCAACCACTGCAGACCTTCGCTGGTATCGCCTTTGGGGCGGTACTCGCAACCGACCCAGCCGGTGTAACCCAGGCGGTCGATTTCTTCGAACAGCCACGGGTAATTCACCTCACCCATGTTCGGTTCATGTCGATCGGGCACGCCGGCGATCTGGATGTGACCGATGCCGGCGAAGTCACGGCGCAGCTTGCTGGTCACGTCACCTTCGACGATCTGGCAATGATAGAAATCGAACTGCACCTTCAGGTTCTCCGCGCCCACTTCCTTGCACACCGCCTGACCCTGATCCTGACGATTGAGGAAGAAGCCCGGCATGTCACGGGTGTTGATCGGTTCGATCAGCACGGTGATGCCGACTTTCGCCGCTTCCTGAGCGGCATGGCTCAGGTTTTCCAGATACACCGCATGGTGCTTCTGGCGCAGTTCTTCGTTGGGCAGCAAGCCGGCCATGACGTGAATGCGGTCGTTCCCCAGCACGGCGGCGTATTCCAGCGCCTTCTGGAAGCCGCTGCGGAATTCGCTCTCACGCCCCGGCAATGAAGCAATGCCTCGCTCGCCGTTGCCCCAGTCACCCGGCGGTGCGTTGAACAGCGCCTGGGTCAGACCGAAATCTTCCAGGCGCAGCTTGATCTCTGCGGCGGTGAAATCGTACGGGAACAGATACTCCACCGCTTCGAAACCATCACTTGCCGCCGCGCCAAAACGCGCGAGGAAGTCATGTTGCGGGTACAGCATGCTGAGGTTGGCAGCGAAACGAGGCATGTTTTTCTCCTGGAAAGCAGGCTACCGGGTCAGACAAAAGGCCACAGCAGCAGGGTTATGAGGAAGCCCAGCGTGCCGAGTACGGTCACCAGGAACGTCCAGGTGCGCAGGCCGTCACCCACGTTCAGGCCGGCCAATTTTGTGAACATCCAGTAACCGGCGTCGTTGATGTGGGACATGGCCAGACCGCCACCGCCCATGGCCAGACACAGCAAGGCCATGTGGTTGGCGCTGAGGTTCAACGTGGCGATCAGCGGGCTGAGGATGCCAGCGGTGGTCACCAGCGCCACTGTGGTCGAGCCTTGGACGGCGCGCAACAGCAGTGTCAGCAGGAAGCCCAGCGCCAGAACCGGCAGGCCGGTGTTGCGTAGGGCTTCGGAGACCACCGCACCGATACCGGTGTCGACCAGCACCTTGCCGAACACACCACCGGCGCCAGCGATCAGGATCACCATCGCCACGCCCGGCAATGCCGAACCGATCACGTCGGACACTTGACTGCGGCTCCAGCCACGGCGCGAACCCAGAACCCATGCGCAGAGCAGGGTGTCGATCAGCAGGGCGACCAGCGGTGCGCCGAGGACGGTCAAGATGCTGCGCAGCGTCGAGTCGGCGGGCAGCATGGTGGTTGCCAGCGTACCCAGCAGGATCAGGATGATCGGCAGCAGGATCAGCGCAATGATGATCCCGGCGCCCGGCGCAGGGGCTTTCGGCAAGCGGGCAGCGAGGCTGCTGGCGCTTTCTTCCAGGCCCAGCGCGTGACCGGTGTGCGTGGCATCAGCGGTTTTCGAGTAGTCGTTGTTGGCCCAGTCCACCAAGTCTTCGTTGGTGATGTGCGGACCGTAAACCTCGCTGCGGATGTCATCGGTCATCGGGTAGGTTTTGCGCGTCATGCGGCCGGCGATCACGTAGCCGATCAGGCACAGCACGGCCACCATCGGCAAGCCAAACATCAGGACACGACCCAGGTCTGCGCCCAACTGACCGGCAGCGGCAACGGCACCCGGGTGCGGCGGCAGAAAGGCGTGAACGGAGAGCAGCGCGGCGCACATTGGCAGCGCGAAAATCAGCAGCGGCTTGCGGGCTGCGCGGGCGACGCCGTAAGCCAGTGGCATGAGGATGATCACGCCAACTTCGAAGAACACCGGAATGCCGACCATGAACCCGGCCACGGTCAACGCCAGCGGTGTTCGCTTGTTGCCGAAGCGGTTGATCAGGGTCTTGGCCAGCGCCTCTGCACCTCCCGAGAGTTCAATGATGCGTCCGATCATGGCGCCCAGCGCAATGATGATCGCGATGTGGCCAAGGGTCTTGCCCATGCCGCCTTCGATCGTCGCGACCAGGTCACTCGGTTTTACCCCGGCAACCAGGGCGACGATGATGCTCACGAGCATCAACGCCACGAACGGCTGGAATTTGTACTTGAGCACCAGAAGCAGCAGCAGCGCGATGCCGGCTCCGGCGATGATCATGAGGATAAGAGGCGTCATGTTGTGTCCTGTTGTTATTGTTTCCGGCAAAAACCGGGGTGCCAGAGGCCGTGAATAAGGCCTCCGATCAAGGTGCTGTGCGGGTTACCAGTTCACGCCGAACGTCTGGCGCAGTTCTTCCAGGGCCGCTGCGTCCAGCGGCTCGGGTTTAGGATTGCTCATCAGCCACAAGCGAGCAGTCTCTTCCAGCTCTTCCAGGGCGTAAGCCGCCTTGGCCACCGAGCTTTCCCAGACCACCGGCCCCAAACGCTCGAGCATCACGCCGCGCACGCTGTTCGCCAGCTTTGCCACCTGCTCGGCGACCTTTGGCGAGCCGGGGCGCTCGTAAGAAATCAAAGGGATATGCCCGACCTTCATCACCTGATAGGGCGTGATCGGCGGGAGAATGTCGTTCGGATGCCAGACACCGGCCAAGGTCAGCGCCACCAGATGCGTGGAGTGGGTGTGCACCACGCCACCCACGCCTGGATTGCGGTCGTAGACCTCGCGATGCAGCATCAGGGTTTTCGAGGGCTTGTCGCCGGACACCCATTCGCCCGCCAGGTTGACCTTGGAAATGGCGGTGGGGTCGAGGCGGCCCAGGCAGGCGTCGGTCGGCGTGATCAGCCAGCCGTCTTCAAGGCGTGCGCTGATGTTGCCGGCGCTGCCCACGGTGTAGCCGCGACCGAACAGCAGACGGCCGATGTCGCAGATCTCATCGCGCAGCTTATTTTCGGCGCTCGTTGCAGTACTCATTGAGCACCTCCGGCCAGTTGCTTCAGGGCTTTGTCGAAGAAGTCGCGACCCCCGAAGTTGCCGGATTTCAGCGCCAGCGCGAGGGGCTGATCGCCGCTGCTGATGGTGGCGGGAACGCCCGGATCAATCTGTGCGCCGATCTTCAACAGGCTGACGCCCAGCGCCTGAACGACAGCGCCGGAGGTTTCGCCGCCAGCGACGACGAAACGTTTCACGCCTGCGTCCAGCAGACCGCGAGCGATCTTGCCCAGCGCGTCCTCGACCATGGCGCCCGCGCGCTCGACGCCGAGCTTTTGTTGCACGGCTTTGACTTCTTCCGGGCTGCTGGTCGCATAAATCAGAACGGTTTGACCGGCATCGCGAGCAAAGGCCAACGCGTCTTCGACAACTGGCTTGCCATCGGCCAGTTCCAACGGATCGATCCGCAATGCAGGGCGTCCGGCGTCCAGCCAGGCAGCGACCTGGCCGTTGGTGGCAACCGAAGCGCTGCCCGCGAGCACGACTTCGCCGCCGTTCACCTGCTCCAGTTGTGCAGCGTCAACGTCGCGCAGCTTGCCGGCTTTGCGGAAGTTGCCTGGCAGACCCAGCGCCAGACCCGAACCGCCTGTCAGCAGAGGCAGATCGGCGCAGGCTTCGCCCAGTGTGTAGAGGTCGGCGTCGGACAGTGCGTCGGCAATCGCCATGGTCACGCCGTCAGCGCGCAGTTCGGCAATACGCGCGCGCGCGCTGTCCACACCTTTGGCGACGCTGTCGTAACGCAATAAGCCCACTTTCTTGCTGGTCTGCGATTGCAGCACGCGCACCAGGTTGGCGTCGGTCATCGGCGTCAGCGGGTGATTCTGCATGCCGCATTCGTTCAGCAACTGATCCTGCACGAACAGGTGGCCACGGAAGATCGTGCGGCCGTTTTCCGGAAATGCCGGGCACGCGAGCGTGAAGTCGCTGTTCAAGGCCTTGAGCAGCGCTTCACTGACCTGACCGATGTTGCCTTTGGCGGTGGAGTCGAAGGTCGAGCAATACTTGAAGAAGATCTGCTCGCAGCCACGGTCACGCAGCCATTGCAGCGCGGCCAGGGATTCCTCGACCGCTTCGGCCGCGGGCGTGGTGCGGGATTTCAAGGCGATGACGATCGCGTCGGCGTCCAGCTCAGCCAGGCTCTCGGCGCTGGGAATGCCGATGCTCTGCACCGTGCGCATGCCGCCACGCACCAGCATGTTGGCCAGGTCGGTGGCGCCTGTGAAGTCGTCGGCGATGCAGCCCAGAAGAGGGCGCGGAGTCGAAGTGCTCATCTGCGGTTCCTCAGTCGTTGGCGGCTTTGGCGGCGGGCAGGGTGATGCCCGGGAAGATCTTGATCACGGCGGAATCGTCTTCACGGCCGAAGCCTGCGGTCGAGGCCTGCATGAACATCTGGTGCGCAGTGGACGACAGCGGCAGCGGGAATTTGCTGGCGCGGGCGGTATCCAGGACCAGGCCCAGGTCTTTGACGAAAATATCCACAGCCGACAGCGGCGTGTAATCAGCCTTCAGGATGTGCGGCACGCGGTTTTCGAACATCCACGAGTTACCGGCGCTGTTGGTGATCACTTCGTACAGCGCGTCGGCGTCGACGCCTTCGCGCAGGCCGAGCGCCATGGCTTCGGCGCTCGCAGCGATGTGCACGCCAGCCAGCAACTGATTGATGATTTTGACCTTGGAGCCTAGCCCGTGGACGTCACCCAGGCGATACACCTTGCCAGCCATGCCGTTGAGGATGGCGTCGGCTTTGGCGTAAGAATCAGCAGGACCGGAGGTCATCATGGTCATCTGACCGGCAGCGGCTTTGGCTGCGCCACCGGAGATTGGGGCATCGAGGTACAGCAGACCTTTTTCGGTCAGACGCTGACCCAACTCGATGGCGAAGGTCGGCGCAACGGTGGCGCAACCAATGACCAGACTGCCGGGTTTGAGTGCTGCAACGGCGCCGTTTTCGCCAAACAAGACGGTTTCAGTCTGCTCGGCGTTGACCACGACGGTGATGATCACGTCGCAGGCGGCCGCCATGCTGGCGGGAGAGTCGCAGGCAACACCGCCTTCGCTGGCGAATTGCTCGGTCACGGCAGCACGGACGTCACAGGCATGAACATTGAAACCACTGCGCAACAAGGAGCGAGCGATGCCCAAACCCATGGCACCCAGCCCAATGACGCCGACATTCTTGTTATTCATGATGCTCTCCTCAGGTTGAGCGCCATCGTTGCGTCAGGCACTCGAACGGTGTTTGTTCTGATCTGTTAAAGATAGTGAACCCATGATCGGATAATGTGAAGTAATTTTTTGGATTAACAAAACTTAACATAGGGCGCTTTTTAATCGACGAAAAAAAGCCCCGATACGTGTCGGGGCTTGGGTGCTGAGAGGTTTTGAGGGCTTCGCGCATCAATTGTAGCCAGCTTGCTGGCGAATGCGGGAGACCCGCCAAATCAGTTGCGTCTGGACGGATGCCTTCGCCAGCAAGCCGGCCAACGGTCTGAGGCCTGGACACAGGCTCATGCAACAACCCGCTCCCTGTAGGAGACGTCCGAGGTTACGAGGGCAGCGAAGGCGGTGTGTCAGTCGCCATAGATGCTGGTGATGCACCGCATTCGTCCGAGCGCGGCCCGCACCAAGCCGGTTCCTACAGGAGCGTGCGGCGTGGACTGGACACTATTGATTTCTACTCACCGACGCCAACATCAACTCCACCCCCTGCGCCCGAATACTCTCCGCCGCGCCTTCGGCCAGCCCGTCATCGCTGATGATGGTGTCGAACTGCTCAAGGCCTGCGACCTTGTACATGCCGAACGTGCCGTACTTGGAACTGGTGGTCAGCAGCACGCTGCGCGACGCGGCCTGCATCGCCGCCTGCTTGACCTCGACCTTCAGCGCAGAAGGTGTGGTTGTGCCCCGTTGCAGGTCCCAGGAGCTGGTGGACATGAACGCCACGTCCGTCGCCAGTTGACGCAACGTTGCGGCCGCCAGACCGCCCACACAGGAGCGGTTCGGGTGGTCCAGCATGCCGCCGGTGTGAATCACGTCCACATGGGTCGCATCCGCGAGCGCGTTGACCACGCCAAAGTCATTGGTGACCACCGTCATCCCGGACAGCGCGACGATGTGCGGCACGATTTCCAGCGTGCTGGTGCCCGCGTCCAGGTACACCGTCATCTCAGCGTGCAACAAACCGGCTGCCAGTCTGGCCATCGCCTGCTTTTGCGGGAGTTCGACCACTGCCTTGGATTGATGGCTGGGTTCACTGTGCACCTGGCTTGCGATGCGTACGCCGCCGGTCACCGAATAAGCACGCCCACTTTGTTCGAGCAGGGCGATGTCGCGGCGAATGGTCATGTGCGAGCAATCGAACATTTCCATCAGTTGATGCACGCTGAGCACTTGATGCTTGCGTAACTGACGCAGCATCAGCTCCCGGCGTTGGTCGGGAATCATGGGCGCTGCACCACTGACGGTGGTGTCTTCTTCGCTAGGCATTCAGGCTCCTGAGTCACGGTGTCCAGCCAAATCGGCTGTGATGGCTGGCATCTTAGCCAATCGCTCGCGTCATGACAGCAGCGAGAACTTTCCTACAGGCCTTGATGGCCGCATGATGGGAAAGAACCTTTCGCTCGGACATGGTTCTTAGCCTGTGCTACCTGAATGTTCCTGATGAAATTCAAATTTTAAAAAGGATGCTGCAAATATGACCGTTGCCTTCTGGTGCGTGTTGATCGTGATTCTGTTGCCGCTGGTCTGTACGTCGATCGCCAAGTTTGGCAGTGGCCGCTTCAGTACCCGGCAGAACCACAACCCGCGAGACTTTCTCGACAAGCTGGAAGGTTTGCCGCGGCGTGCCCATGCGGCGCAACAGAACAGCTTCGAAGCAATTCCGGGTTTTGCTGCAGGCGTGATCATCGCGCACGTTGCCGGCGTCGCTCAGTTGGTCACCATTGATGTGCTGGCGGTGCTGTTCGTTACCAGTCGCCTGCTCTACATCATTTTCTACCTGGCGGACCTCGCGGCGCTGCGCTCGCTGGTGTGGTTTATTGGCCTGGGTCTGGTCGTCGCGTTGTTTGGCATTTCTGTCTGATCGGGATGCCGATCATTCACTTGGGTTTTTCAAGGCGAGCGCAGATACTGGCGGCCATTTTTTCCAGCAGTCGTCGCCATGAACTCGAAGAGCGTTGCGTTGAGAAAACTGTCGCTGAGACACCCTTCGTTGAAAGCGATCAGCCTGTTGATGATCGGCGCGCTCGCCTTGAGCGCCTGCGGGGGCATCGATCCCGATTCGCCGCTGGGGCAACGCAAGGCGATCTTCAAGCAAATGCTCAAAACCAGCGAAGACATCGGCGGCATGCTGCGCGGGCGGCTGCCGTTCGACGGACCGAAGTTTGCGGAAGGCGCGGTGAAGCTGGATGCTTTGTCTCACGAGCCGTGGAAGCATTTTCCAGCTGTTAAAGAGTCAGAGCACACCAGCGCGAAAGACGCCGTGTGGCAGAAACAGGCTCGTTTTCAAGAACTGGCCGGCATTTTAGAAGCGCGCACCGGTGAGCTGGTGATTGCGACCCGGCAACTGCAATTGACGCCGGCCAACATGATTCCGCCGATGAACAACGTCGAAGACGCCTGCGACGCGTGCCATAAAGAGTTTCGGGATCATTGATCAGAAGCGCGTTATCCGGGAGCGCCGGTGAACCTGTGAGAGCAAACTCACTTCCAAAGAGCGGTAAAGCCCTCATCCTTGATGACTATTCATCCTCTTCATCCGGCTGAACCTTCTCCAGTTCTTCCTGTGCGTCCTGCAGTTCCTTGCGCGACTCGGCCAGCTTGTCTTTGCGCTTGTTGATCTTGTCGGGGTCGCCCTTGCTCATGGCCTTGTTCAGATCGGCCTGGCGGCGGCTGACTTCGCGTTTGGCGTCCAGCACCTTTTGTTCCTGCTGCTTGAGCAGGCCGGCATCGGTGCAATTGGCGGTGACCTCGCTCAAGGCTTTTTCCAGTCCCGACTGCTGATCGCTGTTACCGGCGGCCTTGGCCTGTTCGATCTGGGTGCTGATGTCCTGACGTTTGGCAGCACAGCCGCTCAAGTCGGGAGCCTGTTCGGCGGCAAACAGCGGGGCTGCCAACAGGCCACAGGCAGTGAACACAATCAGCGGTGACAAGAATTTCATGAATGCTCCTTGAAAACGGGTGCCCGGACGCTCGACACAATCGCCCGGGACAAAAAATGACTAGAACCCTTTGATGCCTTGCTCTCGCAACTGTCCGGCCAGCGCTTGCACGTGCGGGTCCTGAAAAAAGGCCGTTAACTGCTTCGCACGTCCCGGGCCAATACCGGCCTCGGCTTGCCATTGATCCACGTTGCGAGCCGATAGATCTGACCACGACTCACCCAGCGGAGCGCCTGCGGTCGGCGGTAAACCGATGGCTTTGAGCCAAGTTAGGAACGATTGTTCGCGCGCTCCCTGAAAACTCTTCAGCAGTTTAGCGCTGCTCTGGTCGCCAAGACCGGGAATGTTAGCAAGCTGCGCACCCTCAAGGGGCATCCAGTCCAGCAAACCATTGAGGTGTCCGGCGTCTATCAGCTTGTCCCATGTGCCGGGTCCTACGCCCGCAAGTCCCAGGCCCTTCTTGCTGCCCAGCCATTTCAACCGCTCCCGGAACTGGCTTTCGCATCCCTCTGTTGGCTGCCAGCAACTCAGCGGGTGGTAATCCGCAGCATCAGGCACCTTCATTTCCACCCGCTCGACGTTACGTGTGACGACGCCATCGAGCCGCGGAATGGTCAGCCCCGCCAGACTGATCGCCACGTGGTCTCCGGGTCGAATGTCCAGTGTCTCCCAGCGCTTGAAGGAACCCACGCTGATGCGGCTGACTTTCCGGTCGTCCAGTTGCACCGGCTCGATGTCCAGTACGGGCGTGATCTTCCCGCTGCGGCCGATGTTGAAGTGCACCTTGCGGACTTCACCCACTACCTGGGCGAACGGGTATTTCCATGCGGCTATCCAGTAAGGTGCCTTCGCTTGCCACCGGTCAGCAGAAGGGCGCACGCCCTGACGGATGACCACGCCGTCGGTGGCAAACGGCAGCGGGCTTGTGTACCAGTGCTCGCGCCAGTTTTTGGCGTGGTCGAAACTTTCGATGGGCTCACTGAAGGTCGCGCTGTCGGCAAAGCCCAGCGCACGCAGGCCATTTAGACGGTCTTGCATGCCTTCCGGGCCATCGGGCCAGTCCCAGACGAACAACCCTACATTTGCGCCGTCCTCTTCGGTGATGGACGTGCGCGCCAGCAGCCCGGCGACTTTGCTGCGCGCATTCAGGCTTCCGGCCTCGGCCTGAACGTGGGCGCTCAATTGCCAATACAGCTCGCCCTGCAACACCAGTGTCTTTTGCCACGCCAGATGAGGGGGTATCGCTGCGATCTGATGGGCATGTCCCGTCCAGTCCTGCCCCTTGTTCCCATCGCCTCGGCTGATCGCCTTCACCAGCTTGCCGCCCTCATAAACGAGTGTGACCGCCACGCCATCCACCTTCGGCTGAATCCACAGGTCGTCACGCCCCTTGAGCCACGCCTGCACCGCGCGTTCGTCAGGGAGTTTGTTGAGGCCGGTGTGCGGCACCGGATGCGCGTTCGGCCCCGTAGCGGTCTTCAGCGGGTTTTCGTCGGCCGGCGCCAGCCTGGCAAAGCAGCCACGAAGGTGTGAAAGCCGTTGCACTGACTGGTCGTAAAGCTCATCGGCCACCAGCGAGACCCCCTGACGGTGATAGCTGTCGTTCCAGTGTTCGATCTGGGTGTGCAGGGAAGAGATTTCGCTACGGGCTTTGGCGGGAGGCCAGTCGGGGCAGGGTTGGGCGTTGGCGGAGTTGAAGCAGAGGGCGAGTGCTACACCGAAAGCGGTGCGAAGAAGAGTCGGCATCGAAGCGTCCTTGCCTGGGGTTGAGACGGGAAGGCTAGGATGCGGGGCGATTTTGTTCCTTTGCGCTTGGTTACCGCGTTTTTCACGGCCGGTACAGTCGAGCCCGCTTTCGCTGCATAGCTGTCCCTTGAGCCGTTTCAGGACGAGTGCAAAATGATGTTTCAATCCTGCGCCTACAAAGGACGCCTACCAAAATGGACCTGTCGACCCTCGCCGTCTTTATTCCTGCCTGCTTCGCCCTGAACATGGCACCGGGCCCAAACAACCTGCTGTCGATCAGTAACGCGTCGCGCTATGGCTTCGCGCGTGCCTGCAGCGGCGGGCTTGGGCGCTTGCTGGCGTTCGCCATCATGATTGCCTTGGCGGCTGCAGGATTGACCGCTGTGCTACACACCTCCGAGTGGCTGTTTCATGCGATCAAGATGGTCGGCGCGGCGTACCTGTTTTATCTGGCCCTGCAACTGTGGCGCGCTCGGGCGGATTCTCACGTGGATGAGACCGTTTCTCAGGTCGGGCTGGGGCGATTAGCCCGGCAGGAATTTTTGGTCGCGATCGGTAATCCCAAGGCGATTCTGTTATTCACCGCCTTTCTGCCGCAATTCGTAGACCGTTCCGGCGCAATGACCACCCAGTTCGCGCAACTGGGCGCGATGTTCCTCGGGCTCGAATGCATTGCCATCGCGCTTTATTGCTACATGGGTATCCACGCACGCCGGTTGTTCGCCAAGCCAAGCGGCAAGCGTCTGTTCAATCGCATTTGCGCTGGACTGCTGGCAAGTGCTGCGTCGTTTTTACTGGTGGCGCGCAGGGCCTGAATGCAAAAAGCCCCTGACGATTCTCATCGACAGGGGCTTTTTATGACGCTGTCGGCTGCATCAAGCAGCCGGGCGTTTTACAGGCCGGCAGCAGCGCGAAGAGCGGCGGCGCGGTCGGTTTTTTCCCAGGTGAACGTGGAGAAGGTGTCGTCGCCCACGGTCTTGGTTTCCGGCGTGCGGCCGAAGTGGCCGTAAGCGGCGGTTTCCTGGTACATCGGGTGCAGCAGGTCGAGCATGGTGGTGATCGCGTATGGACGCAGATCGAAGTGCTCGCGGACCAGTTTGACGATCTTGTCGTCGCTGATCTTGCCGGTGCCGAAGGTGTTCAGCGAGATCGACGTCGGTTGCGCGACGCCGATGGCGTAGGACACCTGAATCTCGCAACGCTCGGCCAGGCCGGCAGCGACGATGTTCTTGGCAACGTAACGGCCAGCGTAAGCAGCCGAACGGTCAACCTTCGATGGATCCTTGCCGGAGAACGCGCCGCCGCCGTGACGGGCCATGCCGCCGTAGCTGTCGACGATGATCTTGCGACCGGTCAGACCGCAGTCACCTACCGGGCCACCGATGATGAACTGGCCAGTCGGGTTGATGTGGAACTGGGTGTCTTTGTGCAGCAGCTCGGCAGGCAGCACGTGCTTGACGATCAGCTCCATGACGCCTTCGCGCAGGTCGGCGTACGAGACTTCAGGGTTGTGCTGAGTCGACAGAACGATCGCGTCGATACCGACCACGATGCCGTTTTCGTAGCGGCAGGTGACCTGGGATTTGGCGTCTGGACGCAGCCAAGGCAGCAGACCCGATTTACGGGCTTCAGCCTGACGCTTGACCAACTGGTGCGAGAACGCGATCGGCGCTGGCATCAGTTCGGCGGTTTCGTTGCTGGCGTAGCCGAACATCAGGCCCTGATCGCCGGCGCCCTGATCTTCAGGCTTGGCACGGTCGACACCCTGGTTGATGTCCGGGGACTGCTTGCCGATGATGTTCATCACGCCGCAGGTCGCGCCGTCGAAGCCGACGTCGGAGCTGGTGTAGCCGATGTCGCTGATCACGTCACGAACGATCTGCTCCAGGTCAACCCACGCGCTGGTGGTGACTTCGCCAGCAACGATGGCAACGCCGGTCTTGACCAGGGTTTCAACCGCTACGCGAGCGTGTTTGTCCTGGGCAATGATGGCGTCCAGCACCGCATCAGAGATCTGGTCGGCGATTTTGTCCGGATGCCCTTCGGACACGGACTCGGAGGTGAAAAGGGAGTATTCGCTCATCTCGACGGTTTTCCTGAGTATTACCGATGGTGAGTGTTGCCAGCCGGTCGCTGAAAATGGCGGACCTGAATCTGGAAACCATTACGTAAGCCTATGTACAGGCTTTCCCCGGGGACCAGCCCCGCAGCGATGGCCCAACGGGCCAGATCTTCCTGTTCGAAACCTAACCAGAGATCGCCACAGGCCTCCTTGGCCCAGCTCTGGTCGTGGCTGCACAACTCTGTCACCAAGAGGCTACCGCCCGGTTGCAACAGGTTGGCCAATTGTTTCAATGCTTCGGCCGGTGCAGCGAAATGATGAAGCACCATATTCAAGACGACGCAGTCGCCGGAAACATTAGCGTTGGCCAATGCATCGGCCAGTTTCAGCTCAACATTACTCAGCGCCTTCTGCTCGCAGATTGCACGTGCGAGTTCGAGCATGGCCGGGCTGTTATCCAGACCTGTGACATGCCGGAAGCGCTGCGCCAGGTCAGGCAGAAACCCGCCATCGCCGGGGCCGACTTCAACCGCGGTCGCGTCGGCACCGAAGCCTAGCTTGTCGAGCAACGACAGCAGGCTGTCGCGGTACTGAGGCAGTCCTGCGATCAGGTCCTGCTGGGCACGAAATTTTTCTGCGGTGCGGGCGAAGAAGTCCTGGCTGGCGTTGGCGCGTTGACGATGCACCAGGCCGATCCGGCTTCGTACGTCGTCGGGCAGTGTCAGGCCATCGACTTCTTCGAGCAGCGCCGCGTGCAGCTTGCCGCCGATCTGTTCAGTGTGGGGCAGGGCGCGGCGATAAAAAATCGCATTGCCTTCGCGGCGCGTCGCGACCAGATCCGCCTGGGCCAGCACCTTCAAATGGTGGCTCATGCCGGACTGACCGATGGCGAAAATCTGCGCCAGTTCCAGCACCCCGAATGAATCGTTCGACAGCGCACGCAGCACATTCAGACGCAGCGGGTCGCCACCGGCCTTGCACAAGGCAGCCAGTTCGTCGCTTTGGTCATGGCTAATGGCAGGCACGCGAAGGTTCATAGGGCAGGCAGTCTAGTTATCGACCGGACAGGCTGCAAGACCAATATCAAAAAGTTTTGATATTGGTCGATGGGTGGCGACGGCCAGGCGCCGTGATGCTGCCTTTTGCGGGCACATCGCTTACAAGGCAGAGCAAAAAACGTCCACAACTCAGGAAAATCGTGCTTCGGACTGTATCTGTCATTGCTCCGAAGCAGTGCCTGAGGGAAAATGGCCGCCTTTTTCAGGTCCCACTTCTTTCTGCCCCAGGAGATCAGCGATGCCCAGCCGTCGTGAGCGTGCCAATGCCATTCGTGCCCTCAGCATGGATGCCGTGCAAAAGGCCAACAGCGGCCACCCAGGAGCCCCGATGGGCATGGCGGATATCGCTGAAGTCCTGTGGCGCGATTATCTGAAGCACAACCCGAGCAACCCTAACTTCGCTGACCGTGACCGTTTCATCCTGTCCAACGGCCACGGCTCGATGCTGATTTACTCGCTGCTGCACCTGACCGGTTACGACCTGTCGATTGACGACCTGAAGAACTTCCGTCAATTGCACAGCCGCACACCGGGTCACCCGGAATACGGCTACACACCAGGCGTTGAAACCACCACCGGCCCGCTGGGTCAGGGTTTCGCCAACGCCGTCGGTTTCGCTGTTGCCGAGAAAACCCTGGGCGCGCAATTCAACCGCCCGGGCCACAACATCGTCGACCACCACACCTATGTGTTCATGGGTGATGGCTGCATGATGGAAGGCATTTCCCACGAAGTCGCTTCGTTGGCAGGCACCCTGCGCCTGAACAAGCTGGTCGCGTTCTACGACGACAACGGCATCTCCATCGACGGCGAAGTCGAGGGCTGGTTCACCGATGACACGCCAAAGCGCTTTGAGTCGTACGGCTGGCTGGTGATCCGCAACGTCGACGGCCATGACGCCGACGAGATCAAGACCGCCATCGACACCGCTCGCAAGAGCGACAAGCCGACCCTGATCTGCTGCAAGACCACCATCGGCTTCGGCTCGCCGAACAAGCAAGGCAAGGAAGAGTGCCACGGCGCTCCACTGGGCAACGACGAAATCGCTCTGACCCGTGCCGCGCTGAAATGGACCCACGGTCCGTTCGAAATCCCGGCTGATATCTACACAGAGTGGGACGCCAAGGAAAAAGGCCTGGCCACCGAAGCCGAGTGGGATCAGCGTTTCGCTGCTTACTCCGCTGCATTCCCTGAGCTGGCCAACGAGCTGATCCGTCGCATGAGCGGCGAGCTGCCTGCCGACTTCGCTGAAAAGTCCGCTGCGTACGTGGCGGAAGTGAACGCCAAGGGCGAAACCATCGCCAGCCGTAAAGCCAGCCAGAATGCCCTGAGCAACTTCGGTCCGCTGCTGCCTGAGTTCCTCGGCGGCTCGGCTGACCTGGCCGGTTCCAACCTGACCATCTGGAAAGGTTGCAAGAGCATCACCGGAGAAGACGCTGACGGTAACTACCTGCACTACGGTGTGCGTGAGTTCGGCATGGGCGCGATCATGAACGGTATCGCCCTGCACGGCGGTTTCGTGCCTTACGGCGCGACCTTCCTGATCTTCATGGAATACGCCCGCAACGCTGTGCGCATGTCCTCGCTGATGAAGAAGCGTGTCATCTATGTGTTCACCCACGACTCCATCGGTCTGGGCGAAGACGGCCCGACTCACCAGCCGATCGAGCAACTGACCAGCCTTCGCACTACGCCGAACCTTGACTGCTGGCGTCCAGCTGACGCCGTTGAATCGGCCGTGGCCTGGAAGCACGCCATCGAGCGTGACGACGGTCCTTCGGCGCTGATCTTCTCCCGTCAGAACCTGCAGCATCAGGCTCGCGATGCGCAGCAGCTGGCTGACATCAACCGTGGTGGCTACGTGCTGCGTGACTGCGACGGCGAACCTGAGCTGATCCTGATCGCTACCGGTTCCGAAGTCGGCCTGGCGGTTCAGGCGTTCGACAAGCTGACCGCCGAAGGCAGGAAGGTGCGTGTGGTTTCCATGCCGTGCACCAGCGTCTTCGAAACCCAGAGTGCGGAGTACAAGCAGTCGGTTCTGCCGCTGGAAGTCAGCGCCCGTATCGCCATCGAGGCTGCCCACGCGGACTACTGGTACAAGTACGTGGGCCTGGAAGGCCGCGTGATTGGCATGACCACCTTTGGTGAGTCGGCGCCAGCGAACCTGTTGTTTGAAGAGTTCGGCTTCACGCTGGAGAACATCCTCTCCACCGCAGAAGAGCTGCTGGAAGACTAAGTCGCCTGCGCTCTCTCTGTAGGAGCGCGCTTGCCCGCGATTGCGATCTGCCTGTCACCGGATACTTCGCTGACACATTGCAATCGCGGGCAAGCGCGCTCCTACAGGTTCTTTGTGTCATTCAAAACCGAGAACCCCATGCCTCAGTCACGCCCTTATAAAGTCGCCCTCAATGGTTACGGTCGTATCGGCCGCTGCGTGCTGCGCGCGCTGTGCGAGCGAGGTGCGAAGGCGGGCTTTGAAGTGGTGGCAATCAACGACCTGGCCGACATGGCCAGTCTCGAATACCTGACGCGCTTTGACTCCACACACGGCCGGTTTCCCGGCGAAGTGCGGGTCGAAGGCGATTTTCTGCACATCAACGATCACGTCATCAAAGTGTTTCGCAGCGCGACGCCGGAAGGCATCGACTGGCACGAACTCGACGTCGATCTGGTGCTCGAGTGCTCGGGTGTCTACAACACCCGTGCTGACGGCGAACGTTTTCTGTCTGCTCGTGCGCCGCGCGTGCTGTTTTCACAGCCGATGGCCAGCGAGGCGGATGTCGACGCCACCATCGTCTACGGCATCAACCAGCAAAACCTGACGGGCCAAGAGCTGCTGGTTTCTGCCGCGTCCTGCACCACCAACTGCAGCGTGCCGTTGCTGGATCTGCTGAACCGCGAGCTGGGCCTGGAATACGTCACCATCACCACGATTCACTCGGCGATGAACGACCAACCGGTGATTGACGCCTATCATCATGAAGACCTGCGTCGCACGCGTTCGGCGTTCCAGTCGATCATTCCGGTGTCCACTGGTCTGGCGCGTGGTATCGAGCGCCTGCTTCCGGAACTTGCCGGCCGAATTCAGGCCAAAGCAGTTCGGGTGCCGACGGTGAATGTGTCTTGCCTGGACATCACGGTGCAGGTCGCACGTGATACCGATGCGCTGGAAATCAACCGCATCCTGCGCGAGGCCGCGACGAGCGGCCCGCTCAAAGGCTTGCTGGCTTACACCGAATTGCCGCACGCCAGCTGTGATTTCAACCATGACCCTCATTCGGCCATTATCGACGCCAGCCAGACACGGGTTTCCGGCCCGCGGCTGGTCAACGTGCTGGCATGGTTCGACAATGAATGGGGTTTTGCCAATCGAATGCTGGATGTTGCTGATCATTATTTGCACAGCATCCATAAACAACAGTAAAAAACAGGGAACGCCTCATGACCGTGTTGAAGATGACCGACCTCGATCTGCAAGGTAAGCGTGTACTGATTCGCGAAGACCTCAACGTCCCGGTCAAGGACGGTGTCGTCACCAGCGACGCACGTATTCTTGCTTCGCTGCCGACCATCAAGCTGGCGTTGGAAAAGGGCGCCGCCGTCATGGTGTGCTCGCACCTGGGTCGTCCGACCGAGGGTGAGTTTTCTGCCGAGAACAGCCTCAAGCCGGTCGCCGACTACCTGAGCAAGGCATTGGGGCGTGAAGTGCCGCTGGTGGCCGAGTATCTGGATGGCGTGGACGTGAAAGCGGGCGACATCGTGTTGTTCGAAAACGTGCGCTTTAACAAGGGCGAGAAGAAAAACGCCGACGACCTGGCGCAGAAGTACGCCGCCCTGTGCGACGTGTTCGTGATGGACGCCTTCGGCACTGCTCACCGCGCCGAGGGCTCGACCCATGGCGTGGCCAAGTTCGCCAAAGTCGCGGCAGCCGGTCCGTTGCTGGCGACCGAGCTGGACGCACTGGGCAAGGCGCTGGGCAAACCCGCCAAGCCAATGGCCGCGATCGTTGCCGGTTCCAAGGTTTCCACCAAGCTGGACGTGCTGAACAGCCTGAGCCAGATCTGCGATCAACTGATCGTCGGCGGCGGTATTGCCAATACCTTCTTGGCTGCAGCCGGCCATCCGGTTGGCAAGTCGCTGTATGAGCCGGACCTGCTGGACACTGCCCGCGCCATTGCCGCGAAGGTCAGCGTTCCATTGCCAGTCGACGTCGTAGTCGCCAAGAAATTCGCCGAAGATGCAGAAGCCACAGTCAAGCTGATTGCTGACGTTGCCGATGACGACATGATTCTGGACATTGGCCCGAAAACTGCCGCGCATTTCGCCGACTTGTTGAAATCTTCCAAGACTATTCTGTGGAACGGTCCGGTCGGCGTGTTTGAATTTGACCAGTTCGGCAACGGCACCAAGGTGCTGGCGCAGGCGATTGCTGAAAGCCCTGCGTTTTCCATCGCAGGCGGCGGTGACACCCTGGCTGCAATCGACAAATACGGTGTGGGCGAGAAGATCTCCTACATTTCCACCGGTGGCGGCGCGTTCCTCGAGTTCGTCGAGGGCAAGGTATTGCCTGCCGTGGAAGTTCTGGAACAACGCGCCAAGGCCTGATGTCAGGTCAGGGTGAAGGGGAGTGAGATGCTCAAGCCATTACCGCTGTTGATCATGGCGGGCTTACTGGTCGGTTGTGCGAGCAAGCCTGAAGCGCAAGCGGCGTCTGGCACCGCGCCCGACCTGCTTCAGGTCAGCTGCTATCAGGCTGGCTGGCAGGCTGAAACCGTACCGATCGTTTACAAGCGCGGCGGTCCTGAGGTCTGGGAAAAATACGAGTTCATGCCCGCTGTCGGACCGGTTGCCTGTCGCTGAATCTGAACTGACGGCGTACCGGAACATCTGAAACAGAACTGCCCCTGGGTATCGAAGTGACTGACACGCGTCACGCTTCGCAGGGGATCCAGGAGTGGTAATGAAAGGCTTGATTGCCCTTGCGACACTGATGCTGCTGGGCGGTTGCGCCAGCATGAAGGCTTCTGAACCGGTTGCCGGCTGGACCCACTGGGTCTGTGACAGCAAAGCGGAGATTTACTGGCGGTATGCCGATCCAGCGAACAAAGAGGTGGACGTGCGCTTGAATCAGAGCGAGCAGGTCTTCCGTCTGCAAGCAGCGCCCGGTGCATCCGGCGCGCTGTACAGCAACGGTGTACTGGCGTTCGACAACAAGGGCAGCGAAGGCCTGGTTTACTGGGACGCTACCAACGATTTGATCGGTCGCGGCTGCAAGGCGCCTTAACGGGCCAGGCGGCTCGGCCGATGCAACACCGGGCGGTGATCATGGATTACGCCCCTATAATTTGAATAGCCGCCGACACGGCAGGCACGCACGATTAACGACCCTACCGGGAGAGAGACAGACAATGGCACTTATCAGCATGCGCCAGATGTTGGACCACGCCGCCGAATTCGGCTACGGCGTTCCTGCATTCAACGTGAACAACCTGGAACAGATGCGCGCCATTATGGAAGCGGCCGACAAGACCGATTCCCCGGTGATCGTTCAGGCTTCGGCCGGTGCGCGTAAATACGCCGGTGCGCCGTTCCTGCGCCACCTGATCCTGGCGGCCATCGAAGAATTCCCGCACATCCCGGTGGTCATGCACCAGGACCACGGCACCAGCCCTGCCATTTGCCAGCGTTCGATTCAACTGGGCTTCAGCTCGGTGATGATGGACGGCTCGCTGCGCGAAGACGGCAAGAGCCCGGCGGATTACGAGTACAACGTGCGCGTGACTCAGGAAACCGTTGCCATGGCACACGCCTGTGGCGTTTCGGTAGAAGGTGAGCTGGGTGTTCTGGGTTCGCTGGAAACCGGCATGGCCGGTGAAGAAGACGGCGTTGGCGCTGAAGGCGTTCTGGACCACAGCCAGATGCTGACCGATCCGGAAGAAGCCGCTGACTTCGTTAAGAAGACTCAGGTAGATGCCCTGGCCATCGCCATCGGCACCAGCCACGGCGCTTACAAGTTCACCAAGCCGCCGACCGGCGACATCCTGGCGATCGAGCGCATCAAAGAAATCCACAAGCGCATCCCTAACACTCACCTGGTGATGCACGGTTCTTCGTCCGTTCCACAGGAATGGCTGAAAATCATCAACGAGTTCGGCGGCGACATCAAAGAAACCTACGGTGTACCGGTCGAAGAAATCGTTGAAGGCATCAAGCACGGCGTGCGCAAGGTCAACATCGACACCGACCTGCGTCTGGCGTCCACCGGTGCCATCCGTAGGTTCATGGCCCAGAACCCGAGCGAGTTCGACCCGCGTAAATACCTGGCGCAAACCGTCACCGCCATGCGCGACGTCTGCATCGCCCGTTACGAAGCCTTCGGCACCGCCGGCAACGCCTCCAAGATCAAACCGATCTCCCTGGAGAAGATGTTCGAGCGTTACGCCAAAGGCGAGTTGAACGCCAAGGTCAACTGATCGTGAATTGATCGGTCAGCCGAAAACAGAAAGCCCGCAGCGATGCGGGCTTTTTTTGTGCCCGGGATTCTGTGGGAGCTCGATTTCGGGGGAGGCCAGGCTCCAGCTGTGGGAGCGAATTCATTCGCGATGAGCCGGTACAGCCGACAGAGAGGTGTCGCCTTTAGGTAAGCATCGCGAATGAATTCGCTCCCACAGAGGGGAGCCTATAGACCTGTTGTGAAACATCTTGAAACCACATTCCGTGAATTGGCCACCCACGGTTTGCACGTTGTTGTGAATCGAGGCAGGAATAGGATGGGGGTCACCACAAGAACAACACCCCTGACCGGAGAAACACCTGATGAAGCCTCTGATTGGACTAATGCTCGGTGATGTCACAGGCATCGGCCCTGAGCTGGTGGTCAAACTGCTCTCGACACCCCAGGCACGTGAACGGGCTGACGTCGTGATCATCGGTGACGAGCGCGTGCTGAAGCTTGGCATGCGCGATGCTGGCCTGACCCTTCCGTACGTCAAAATCTCCACGTTGAGCGAAGCCGACCACGCCGGCGAAGCCGTTCCCTTGCTGGACCTGCACAACGTCGACCCCTCGTTGTTCGAGCGGGGGCAGGTCAGCGCCGAGTCCGGCCGCCTGACCGGCGAAACCTTGAAAATCATGACCGACCTGGCACTCGCCGGAGAGCTGGACGGCATCTGCTTCGCGCCGCTGAACAAGGCCGGTCTGCATCGCGGCGGCTGGAATTACCACGACGAGCACCAGATGTTCGCAGCCTGGACCGATCATGTCGGCTACTTCGGTGAAGTCAATATCATCCCGCAGTTCTCGACCTTTCGCGTGACCTCGCACGTTGCCTTACGCAAAGCCGTTGATATGGTCCAGCCGGACCGCATCGAAGGCGCGCTGCAGCTGGCCCACGACACCTTGCGCGCGCTGGGCAACCCGGCGCCGCGCATCGGCGTGGCGGCGCTCAATCCGCACAATGGCGAAAACGGCCTGTTCGGCGACGAAGAGATCACGATCATCCGCCCGACGCTGGAAAAACTGCGCGCCAAGGGATTGGCCAGCGAAGGCCCGTTTCCGTCGGACACGGTATTCATCAAGGCGCGAAACGGCGACTTCGATGCCGTGGTGATCATGTACCACGATCAGGGGCAGATCGCGACCAAGCTACTGGGTTTCTCCCAGGGCGTGACGCTGACCGGCGGCCTCAAAACCGTTTACGCGACCCCGGCCCACGGCGTGGCCTACGACATCGTCGGCACCGGCAAGGCGGACGTGGGCGCGATGGCCGCTGCCTTCAGGGTCGCGACAGACAACGCTGCGGCACGCAAACACAAACGTGAAGTGGCGACTGCCTAGACCGAGACAGGGAATGCTTCCCGCAGGAAAGGACGTTCGTACCCAAGCATAAAATCGATAAGAAGAGGCTGGCGACATGTTCGAGAATTTCACCAAAACCACCGTCAAAACCAGCGGCGCCGAGATCGTAACCGTCGTCGGTGGCGAGGGTCCTCCGCTGTTGCTGATGCACGGCAACCCGTTTAACCACCTGTCATGGCACAAAATCGCACCACGCCTGGCAAAGGATTTTACCGTGGTGTGCACCGACCTGCGTGGCTACGGCGACAGCTCCAAGCCCGAGGGCGGCGGTGATCACTCTGATTATTCGTTCCGCGCTATGGCGCAGGATCAGGTCGAAGTGATGCAGTCGCTTGGCTTCGAGCGGTTCAATGCGGCCGGGCACGATCGTGGCGCCCGTGTGCTGCACCGCATGTGCCTGGATCATCCAGAAAAAGTACTCAAGGCCGGCTTCGTCGACATGCTGCCGCAGCATCACCTGCTCAATAACGTCACGCGTCAGTGGGCGAAATTTTCCTGGCACTGGTTCTTCATGACCCAGGATGCGCCGACGCCTGAGCGGATGATGGACGCCGATCCTGAGTTCTTCATTCTGCGCAAACTGTCGAAAACCGCCCAGGGAACCGCCTTTTTCGGGCCCGAGGCGCTGGCCGATTACATTCGCTGCATCAAGAATCCGGCGACCACCCACGCCATGTGCGAAGACTACCGGGCCACGTTCGGCATCGATCTGGACATGGACACCGCTGACTTCGACGCAGGTCGTCGTGTCGACACCCCGGCGTTGATTCTCTGGGGCGAAAAAGGCGGGGTGGGCCGTAACCACAACGCCGCAGAAGTCTGGAGCCGTTACGCGACCAACATCGTGCAGACGGCCACAGTGCCCTCAGGTCATTACCTGCAGGAAGAATGCCCTGACGAAACCTATGAAGTGCTTCAGGGCTTCTTCAAGTAAGTCGCGGTACAGGTTCCCTGTACGAATTAGCGACGCGAGCGGTCCGAACGGGCTGCTCGTTCCACGATAAAGATAACAACAGGTGGATAAAATGTTACCGACTCTTGCGCAGAAGCGCAGGGCAACACTGACGTTCGTGTTGCTCTGCGTCATGGCTTTCATCATGTATGTCGACCGCACGAACCTTGCGGTCGCCGCTCCCACCATCAGCAAGGAGCTGGGCTTCAGCAATACCAACCTGGGCATGATGTTCTCGGCCTTTGCGGTCGCCTACAGCTGTTTCATGATTCCTGGCGGCTGGCTGAGTGACCGGATCGGCTCGCGCAAGGCGATGCTGCTGTACGGGGTGATCTGGTCGGTGGCGACCATCGCCACGGGTCTGGTCAGTGGCTTGGTCATCCTGGTGATTGCCCGTTTCGTCGTCGGTATTGGTGAAGCGCCGATCTATCCCACGGCGGCGCGGATGATCGCGAGGGCCATCCCCATCGCGCAACGCGGTACGGCTCAGGGCGTCATGCATGCTTCCGGGCGGCTGGCCAACGCGCTGGCGCCGCTGATCGTCACGTTCCTGATTCTGCAGTTCTCCTGGCGTGCGGCGTTCATCATCCTTGGTGTGCTGACGCTGGTGTACATGTTTGCCATGTATTTCATTCTCGGGGAGTCGAAGAAACAGGTCGAAGCGGTGGTCATCGAGCCCGTCAAAGCGCCAACCCCCGTGCATTGGCCCACCATGCTGCGCAAAGTCTGGCCCGCAGCGGCGACGTGCTTTTGTCATGGCTGGGTGCTGTGGTTTTTCCTGAACTGGATTCCGTCGTTTTTCACACAGCGCTACGGGATGGATCTTTCGAAGACCGCGCTGTTTTCAACGTTCGTTTTGCTTGGCGGGACTGTAGGCACAGCGGTAGGCGGGATGCTGTCGGACTGGCGCTTCAAGGTCACCGGCAACAAGCTGCGCTCGCGACGCGACCTGATCATCTTTGGCTTTCTGGCGTCGATCATCGGGTTGATACCGCTGATGTTCACGCAGAACATCTACATCTGCGCGGCCGGCCTGAGCTTCTCGTTCTTCTGTTCGGAACTGGCGGATTCCCCACTGTGGGTCATCGGGACAGAGGTGTCACATGAGCATTCGGCGACCTCCAGCGCGTGCACGTTCTTTGGCATGGCGGTGGCGGGGGCCGTCTCGCCCGTGGTGATCGGCTGGTTGCTGGACGTAACGGGTACGAACTGGATGGCAGCGTTCAGCGCCTCCATCGTCGTCGTTCTGCTGGGCCCGGTGTTGGCGATGTTCATCAAACTGGACGACGAACCCACCGCCAGCGTCGCTTCACCGACGAGCGCGAAGCGCGCTGTGGCGTGAGGTTTCAGGCCTTGACGGGCAGGCCGATGGAACGGCCCACGTACGCAGGAGCCGGCTGGTCGTGTTGCGCTTCGGTCAGAACGCGCAGCGCTTCCAGTGACTGCTCGCTGAACGGCGCGGATTTGGGACCTGCGGCGAGATCCACGTGAAGCAGCATTTGGTCACTGGCCGCCAGTTCCTCCTCGTCACCGACCTTGTAAAGGCTGTGGTAGAGCTGAACGCGCTTGCGGTCATGGGCGACGATCTGGGTGCGCACTTCAACGTCTTCGCCGAGTTTCACTTCGTGCAGGTAGTTGATATGGGCCTCCAGGGTGAACAGCGAATTTCCAGTGGCATCGCGGTCATCGCTGGCCAGGCCAATGCGGTCCATGAACGCATCGGTGGCATAGCTGAAGATCAGCAGATAGAACGCATCGCGAAGATGGCCGTTGTAATCGACCCAATCGGCGAGGATTGGGGTTTTGTAGGTGGTTAGTGCGGGCATGGACGTGTCCTGTTTCTAAAGCATGATCGTACCCATGCTCTGCGTGGGTACGTATCGGTTGACGCTCTGCGTCATGCGGGACGCGGAGCGTCCATGGCTGCATTCCCACGCGGAGCGTGTGGAACGATCAGAGGCATTTCGCGCGGGATCAGTCGCTGAACGCCATCCCGTGTTTGGCCTTGGTGGTTTTCACGGCTTCCAGCACGGCCAGCAGGCAGTCATCGCGATAGCGCTCGAGCGCCGAGATGCTGTGCGTTCCAAGCTGATCGCTGGTGCCGTCGACGACATCGTCAATCAGCTTGTCGGTCAGTTCCGGCGCTGGCAGGTAGGTCCACGGCAACTGCAGCGCCGGGCCGAATTGCGCCATGAAGTGACGCATGCCAGCGTCGCCGCCGGCCAGCGTGTACGTCAGGAAAGTGCCCATGAACGACCAGCGAAGGCCGGCGCCGAAACGGATGGCATCGTCGATCTCTCCGGTCGTGGCCACGCCGTCGTTGACCAGGTGCAGGGCCTCACGCCACAACGCTTCCAGCAAACGGTCGGCAATAAAACCTGGGACTTCCTTGCGCACGTGCAGGGGGCGCATGCCCAGCGATTCGTAGACCTTGATCGCGGCCTGAACGGCTTCCGGCGCGGTGTTCTTGCCGCCAACGACTTCGACCAATGGCAGCAGGTACACCGGGTTGAAAGGGTGGCCGACCACGCAACGTTCGGGGTGGGTAGCGCTTTCGTAGAACTCCGAAGGCAGCAGGCCCGACGTGCTGGAGCCAATAATCGCGTTCGGCTTTGCTGCGGCGCTGATCTTGCTATGCAGATCAAGCTTCAGGTCCAGGCGCTCCGGGGCACTTTCCTGAATGAAGTCCGCGTCACGCACACATTCTTCGATGGTCGTCACGAAGCGCAGACGGTCCTGCGACGCGCCGGCGGCCAGGCCTTTGTGTTCCAGCGCAGGCCAGGCATTGGCAACGCGTTTGCGCAGCGCGGCTTCGGCGCCCGGCGCCGGGTCCCAGGCCACAACATCCAGGCCATGGGCGAGGGCGCGAGCCACCCAGCCGCTGCCGATGACACCGCTACCGAGTGCGGCGAAGGTTTTGATGTTGGTGATGAAGGTCATGGTGACTACTCGCAAATGGGTTCACAGAGAACGTGTAGGAGCGCGGCTTGTCCCGCGATCGGCCGGGTACCGGTCGTAAATCCAGCGAATGGAATATGTCGACATACCGCATTCGCCGGAATTGCTGCCGCTTCGCGCCAGATCGCGGGACGAGCCACGCTCCTACAAGGTGGGGTTTTAGGTGGGATCAGAAACGCTTTTTCAGGCCCATCTTCACGCGGCCTTCGGCAGGGGTCATGACCCGTGCGCCCATGCGGCTGAGGATTTCGCTGGCGCGTTCGACCAGTGCACCGTTGCTCGCCAGCACGCCCTTATCCAGCCAGATGTTGTCCTCCAGCCCGACCCGTACGTTGCCGCCCAACAGCACCGCTTGTGCTGCCATCGGCATCTGCATGCGACCGATGCCGAAACCGGCCCAGACCACATCGGCTGGCAGGTTGTCGACCATCGCTTTCATGGTGGTGGTGTCGGCGGGTGCGCCCCACGGAATGCCCAGGCACAGCTGGAACAGCGGATTGTCCAGCAGGCCTTCTTTCATCATTTGCTTGGCGAACCACAGATGACCGGTGTCGAAAATTTCCAGCTCGGCCTTCACACCCAGTTCCTGAATGCGCTTGGCGCCCGCCCGCAGTTGGGCCGGAGTGGACACATAAATGGTGTCGCCGTCGCCGAAGTTGAGCGTGCCGCAGTCCAGCGTGCAGATTTCCGGTAACAGCGCTTCAACATGGGCCAGGCGCGTAAGAGGGCCGACCAGATCGGTGTTCGGGCCGAAATCGGTAGGACGTTCGCCTGGGCCGATTTCCAGGTCGCCGCCCATGCCGGCTGTCAGGTTGACGATGATGTCGACGTCCGCTTCACGGATACGGTCCATGGTTTCGCGGTACAGCTCGACGTCGCGGCTGAACTTGCCGGTTTCAGGATCACGCACATGACAATGCACGACGGTCGCGCCTGCTTTGGCGGCCTCAACGGCAGCGGCGGCGATCTGTTTCGGGGTGATCGGGACCAGATGGCTTTTCCCGGTCGTGTCGCCAGCACCGGTGAGTGCGCAGGTGATGATGACGTCGTGGTTCATGAGTGAGGTTCCTTACAGGCCAGGGTCGTTTGTCTGACGCGGGCTTTTGCCACCCGCTTTTGAGGTGCAAAGCTACGCAGGCCAAAGCGCTTCAAAACGCACAGCGGCGACAAGCTCTTGCACGGTAGCGACCTGTGCGGTTGCCGGGTTTCGGGAACGGGTGTATTTGGTTAGCAGTCTGTGAACTCAGTTCCGTGTAGGAGCGCGCTTGCCCGCGATTGCGGTGTGTCAGTCGACCTCTGCGCGAATGACACACCGCAATCGCGGGCAAGCGCGCTCTTACAAGGTCAGCGGTGCTCTCAAGGAATTTCTCGACGATGTCCCAGGATTTCTACTTCTTGCTCATGCCCGGTTTTTCCATGATGGGCTTCGTCTCGGCGCTGGAGCCATTGCGGGTCGCCAATCGATTTGGTGGCGAGCTGTACCGCTGGCACATCCTGAGCATGGACGGCGGGCCGGTGATTGCCAGCAACGGCATGTCGGTCAACGCCGATGCGGCACTTGAACCGTTGAAAAAGGGCGCAACGCTTTGGGTGATGGGCAGTGTCGACCCGTTGAAGTTTTACACCTCGACACTGGAACACTGGCTGCGGCGACTCGATCTGGAAGGCGTGACGCTGGGCGCCATCGACACCGGCAGCTTTGTGTTGGCCGAGGCAGGGTTGCTGGACGGCTATCGCCTGACCCTGCATTGGGAAGCGCTGGACGCGTTCAAGGAAACCTACCCAAAACTGCAGGCCACCCAGGAGCTGTTCGAAATCGACCGCCGTCGTATTACTTCGGCAGGCGGCACGGCGTCCATCGACCTGATGCTCGACCTGATCGGTCAGGCGCACGGCCCGGACCTGGCGATCAAGGTGTCGGAACAATTCGTGCTCGGCCGCATTCGTCAGCGCAAAGATCACCAACGCATGCAGATTGCCACGCGCTACGGCATCAACAACAAGAAGCTGGTGCAGGTGATCGGGGTGATGGAGCAACACACCGAGCCGCCTCTCAGTACGCTTGAACTGGCGGAGGGCATTCAGGTGACGCGTCGTCAGCTGGAGCGCCTGTTTCGTCTGCACTTGAACGACACGCCGAGTAACTTCTACCTCGGCCTGCGGCTTGAGAAAGCCCGGCAGCTGTTGCGCCAAAGTGACATGAGTGTGCTGGAGGTCAGCATTGCGTGCGGCTTTGAATCGCCGTCGTATTTCACGCGAAGCTACAAGGCGCGGTTCGTGGTGTGCCCCAGAGAGGATCGCGGACGGGCCGCGCGTGAGCCAAAACCGGTTTCGGCAGACGCTAAATAGCCTGTGGGAGTGAGTTTACTGATCGTTCCCACGCTCCGCGTGGTAGCGCCTCTGCAGACGCTCTGCGTCCCTCAACAGCGGACGCGGAGCGTCCAGGGCGGCATTCCCACGCGGAGCGTGGGAACGATCGAGGGCTATTTACTTAGCGCCCTTCATCAGCGCCGAACACGCCGCCTTGTACGCCTCGTGCTGATACTTGTTCAGCGCGGCTGGCAGCTCGAAATTGTGCTTTTTCATCTGGGCATTGATCGTCTGCGGGGACAGCAGAACCACTTCGCAGTCCTCCAGCAGTTGGAAAATCGTCTCGATCTTGAACGTGGTCGGGCCGCCGGCGAACTCGCCTTTCTTGCTGCGTTTTTTGATGGCGATGTGGGCGATGCCGTTGTCGCGCACGAAGCGGGTGATCTGCGTGGCGAAATTTTTGACGTTGACGGCCTCGTCATCGTCTTCAAGAGCGATCTTTTTAATCGCCAGTGGCACGTGTTCGAGGGCGCCGGATGCGCGAGTGGCGACAGCGAAGATCGCTTCGCTGCCTTTGATTTCTACGCCGCAGATGTTCATGTGCCTACCTTGAGCTGATAACGGGCATCAGAGTAGCGCATTCAACCGTCATTCAGGCTGGAGGATGCTTTCCACGTACTCCGAGCGCTCATCACTGGTGCGCGCCAGGCAGTCGTTCTGGTCGATGTTGAATGCCTCGCTGCCGGGTTTGGCCGGGAAGACTTCAACGGCGCAGTCGGCGTCGCGCAGTTTCTTCCAGGCGTCCTGGGCGGTTTTCAGCTTGACGATCAGGTCGTTCGCTTCGGCCTTGTTGGCGCCGTACTGGGTGTTCACCCGCTCCAGCAAGTTCTGAAAGTTCTCATCCAGCAGCTTGACCGCCGTGTCGCGTTGAGACACTGAGCACCCGAGGGTCTGATGGTCATCTTCTACGCCGTCGCAAGGGGAGGCGTCGGGGTTAGCGGCCGCGTGGGCGCCTGTCGCGAATAGAGCCAGAGCCAGAAAAATCGTCTTCATTGGAGCTTCCCGATTCAGTGATGGAGCGAATTCTCGCCCAAGCGCGAGCCAAAGAACAGTTATCAAACACAGGCGGCAGACGCTCGCGGTCGCCCATTGTCGTTTCTTGACGCTTTCGGCAATTCCCTTGTCGTTTTTGCACCCGGCTCCTCCGACCCTCAGGCATATGCTGGCCCCAAAGCGCCGGCACACGTTCCGGCCCGTGATTAACCTAAAGGGGACAGCCTGATGAGCCCAGCCGAATTGCACGCCGACAGCATCGTTATTGACGGGCTGATCATTGCCAAATGGAACCGTGAGCTGTTCGAGGACATGCGCAAGGGTGGCCTGACCATGGCCAACTGCACAGTTTCGGTGTGGGAAGGTTTTCAGCAGACCGTCAACAGCATCGCGTCGAGCCAGAAGCTGATCCGCGACAACAGCGACCTGGTGATCCAGGTGCGCAACACCGCCGACATCCGCAAAGCCAAAGAATTGGGCAAGACCGGCATCCTGTTCGGCTTCCAGAACGCACACGCCTTCGAAGACCAGATCGGCTACGTCGAGATCTTCAAGCAGCTGGGCGTGGGCATCGTGCAGATGTGCTACAACACCCAGAACCTCGTGGGCACCGGTTGCTACGAGCGCGATGGCGGCCTGTCGGGCTTCGGCCGTGAAATCGTTGCGGAAATGAACCGCGTCGGCATCATGTGCGACCTGTCCCACGTGGGCTCAAAAACCTCCGAAGAAGTCATCCTCGAATCGAAGAAGCCAGTGACCTATTCCCACTGCCTGCCTTCGGGTCTCAAAGAGCACCCTCGCAACAAATCCGACGCGGAACTCAAGTTCATCGCCGATCACGGCGGCTTCGTGGGCGTGACCATGTTCGCGCCGTTCCTGGCCAAAGGCATTGACTCGACCATCGACGACTACGCCGAAGCCATCGAGTACGTGATGAACATCGTGGGCGAAGACGCCATCGGCATTGGCACGGACTTCACGCAGGGCCATGGCCAGGAGTTCTTTGAATACCTGACCCACGACAAGGGCTACGCCCGTCGCCTGACCAACTTCGGCAAGATCATCAACCCGCTGGGTATCCGTACCGTCGGCGAGTTCCCGAATCTGACCGAAACCCTGCTCAAACGCGGCCATTCGGAGCGTGTTGTGCGCAAGATCATGGGCGAAAACTGGGTCCGTATCTTGGGCGACGTCTGGGGCGAATAAGTCTTAACGCGCCCTCATCACTGAATTTTTCCCTCTCCCGTCCGCGGAGGGGGCATCACCTGAATTTTCTGGAGTTAAGTTTCCATGGCCAAGATCGCCCCGCAATTGCCAATCGAAGTCGACAGCGAAACCGGTGTCTGGACGTCCGACGCCTTGCCAATGCTGTACGTGCCGCGTCATTTCTTCGTGAACAACCACATGGGCATCGAGGAAGTGCTGGGCGCTGAAGCCTACGCCGAGATCCTCTATAAGGCCGGTTACAAGTCCGCCTGGCACTGGTGCGAAAAAGAAGCCGAATGCCATGGCATCGAAGGCGTTGCAGTCTTCGAGCACTACATGAACCGCCTGTCGCAGCGTGGCTGGGGCTTGTTCAAGATCGAGGAAATCGACCTCGATAAAGGCACCGCCAGCGTCAAGCTTGAGCATTCCGCGTTCGTGTATGTGTACGGCAAAGTGGGTCGCAAGGTCGATTACATGTTCACCGGTTGGTTCGCGGGTGCCATGGACCAGATCCTCGCTGCCAAAGGCAGTTCCGTTCGCACTGTGGCCGAGCAGGTCTACGGCGGTTCGGAAGAAGGCCACGAAGATGGCCTGTTTGTCGTAAAACCGTTGTAAGCCGAGGACCCTGCCATGGCTTTCGAAGCAATGTTTCAGCCGATCCAGATCGGCAAACTCACTATCCGCAATCGCGTCCTCAGTACTGCGCACGCCGAGGTCTACGCCACTGATGGCGGCATGACCACCGACCGTTACGTGAAGTACTACGAGGAGAAAGCCAAGGGCGGCATCGGTCTGGCCATTTGTGGCGGTTCTTCGAGCGTTGCGATCGACAGCCCGCAAGGCTGGTGGAAGTCGGTCAACCTGGCGACCGATAAGATCATCCCGCACTTCCAGAATCTCGCTGACGCCATGCACAAGCATGGCGCCAAGATCATGATCCAGATTACCCACATGGGCCGTCGTTCCCGTTGGGACGGCGAGCATTGGCCGACCCTCTTGTCGCCATCGGGCATCCGTGAGCCGGTTCACCGCGCGACCTGCAAGACCATCGAGCCGGAAGAAATCTGGCGCGTGATCGGCAACTACGCCAGCGCCGCTGCACGTGCCAAGGCCGGTGGTCTGGACGGCGTCGAGCTGTCGGCTGTGCACCAGCACATGATCGACCAGTTCTGGAGCCCGCGCGTCAACAAACGCACCGATGAGTGGGGCGGCAGTTTCGAAAACCGCATGCGTTTCGGTCTGGAAGTGATCAAGGCCGTGCGTAAAGAGGTTGGTCCGGACTTCTGCGTCGGTCTGCGTATCTGTGGTGACGAATTCCATCCGGACGGTCTCAGCCATGAAGACATGAAAGAGATCGCCAAGTATTACGACCAGACCGGCATGATCGACTTCATCGGTGTGGTGGGCTCGGGTTGCGACACGCATAACACGCTGGCCAACGTGATTCCCAACATGAGTTATCCACCGGAGCCATTCCTGCACCTGGCGGCCGGTATCAAGGAAGTGGTCAAGGCACCGGTTCTGCACGCGCAGAACATCAAGGACCCGAACCAGGCCACGCGCATCCTGGAAGGCGGCTACGTCGACATGGTCGGCATGACCCGCGCGCACATCGCTGACCCGCACCTGATCGCCAAGATCAAAATGGGCCAGGTTGACCAGATCCGTCAGTGTGTCGGCGCCAACTACTGCATCGACCGTCAGTATCAAGGCCTGGACGTGTTGTGCATCCAGAACGCCGCGACCTCCCGTGAATACATGGGCGTGCCGCACATCATCGAGAAAACCACCGGCGTGAAGCGCAAAGTGGTGATCGTCGGTGCCGGTCCTGCGGGTATGGAAGCTGCACGTGTGTCAGCCGAACGGGGTCACGACGTGACGCTGTTCGAGAAAAAAGACTTCATCGGCGGGCAGATCGTGACGGCGTCCAAGGCGCCGCAACGTGATCAGATCGCCGGTATCACTCGCTGGTATCAGCTGGAGCTGGCGCGCCTGAAGGTCGACCTGCGCCTGGGCACGGCGGCTGACGTCCCGACCATCATGGACCTGCGTCCTGATGTGGTAGTGCTGGCAGTAGGCGGTCATCCGTTCCTTGAGCAGAACGAACACTGGGGCGCCGCCGAAGGTCTGGTGGTCAGCAGTTGGGACGTGCTCGACGGCAAGGTCGCGCCGGGCAAGAACGTGCTGGTCTACGACACCATCTGCGAATTCACCGGGATGTCGGTGGCCGACTTCATGGCGGACAAAGGCAGTCAGGTCGAGATCGTCACCGATGACATCAAGCCGGGCGTGGCCATCGGCGGTACGTCGTTCCCGACGTACTACCGCAGCATGTACCCGAAAGAAGTGATCATGACCGGCGACATGATGCTGGAGAAGGTCTACCGCGAAGGCGACAAGCTGGTGGCGGTGCTGGAGAACGAATACACCGGCGCCAAAGAGGAGCGGGTGGTCGATCAGGTGGTGATCGAGAACGGCGTGCGTCCTGACGAAGAGCTGTACTACGGCTTGAAGGAAGACTCACGTAACAAGGGCCAGATCGACATCGACGCCCTGTTCGCGATCCAGCCTCAACCGTCATTGAGCCAACCCGGTGATGGCTACCTGCTGTTCCGTATCGGTGACTGCGTGGCGCAGCGTAATACGCACGCTGCCATTTATGACGCATTGCGGCTCTGCAAAGACTTTTAATTACACATGATCGTTCCCACGCTCCGCGTGGGAATGCCGGCATGGACGCTCCGCGTCTATTTCAGTGACGCGGGGCGTCACGGTATGCATTCCCACGCGGAGCGTGGGAACGATCAGCCCCTGACGAGACCCTTGGTCTTTGGGAGCTCCACATGTTGAACACCCTTCTTCCAATCCTGCTGTTCGCAGCCCTCGGCCTCGGTGTCCTGGGTGCTTTGCGGCGGGTGGCCATGTGGCGCAACGGTCGTGCGTCCAAGGTCGATCTGCTGGGCGGCCTGTTGGCGATGCCCAAGCGCTATATGGTCGATCTGCACCATGTGGTGGCGCGCGACAAATACATCGCCAACACCCACGTCGCGACGGCGGGCGGCGCAGTCGCATCGATCATTCTGGCGATTCTGGTCCACGGTTTCGGCTTGCATAACCGCATTCTCGGTTACGCGCTGCTGCTGATGTCGGCGGTGATGTTCGTCGGGGCGATCTTCGTTTACCTGCGTCGTCGCAACGCGCCTTCACGGCTGTCGAAAGGCCCATGGATGCGGCTGCCGAAAAGCCTGCTGGCGTTCTCTGCATCTTTCTTCCTGGTGACCTTGCCAGTCGCGGGCATCCTGCCGGAAAACTTCGGTGGCTGGTTATTGGCGATCATTCTGGGGATCGGCGTGCTGTGGGGCGTTTCCGAGTTGTTCTTCGGTATGACCTGGGGCGGCCCGATGAAACACGCTTTCGCCGGTGCGCTGCACCTGGCCTGGCACCGCCGCGCCGAGCGTTTTGGCGGCGGCCGCTCTACAGGCCTGAAGCCGCTGGACCTGAATGACCCGACTGCGCCGCTGGGTGTGGAGAAACCCAAGGATTTCACCTGGAACCAGCTGCTGGGCTTCGACGCCTGCGTGCAGTGCGGTAAGTGCGAAGCTGCGTGCCCGGCCTATGCTGCAGGCCAGCCGCTGAACCCTAAAAAACTGATTCAGGACATGGTCGTGGGTCTGGCGGGCGGCACAGATGCCAACTTCGCCGGCAGCCCTTACCCCGGCAAACCCGTCGGCGAACACGGTGGCAATCCCCATCAACCGATCGTCAACGGTCTGGTCGATGCCGAGACCCTGTGGTCCTGCACCACCTGCCGCGCCTGCGTTGAAGAGTGCCCGATGATGATCGAGCACGTGGACGCCATCGTCGACATGCGCCGTCACCTGACCCTGGAAAAAGGCGCGACCCCGAACAAGGGCGCCGAAGTCCTGGAAAACCTCATCGCCACCGACAACCCGGGCGGTTTCGCGCCGGGCGGGCGGATGAACTGGGCGGCAGACCTCAACCTCAATGTCATGAGCGACAAGAAGACTGTCGACGTGCTGTTCTGGGTCGGCGACGGTGCCTTCGACATGCGCAACCAGCGCACGCTGCGCGCCTTCGTCAAAGTCCTGAAAGCCGCCAAAGTCGACTTCGCGGTGCTCGGTCTCGAAGAGCGTGACAGCGGTGACGTCGCCCGTCGTCTCGGCGATGAAGCCACGTTCCAGATGCTCGCCAAACGCAACATTCAGACCCTTAGCAAATACAGCTTCAAACGCATCGTCACCTGCGATCCGCACAGCTTCCACGTGCTGAAAAACGAATACGGCGCGTTCGACGGCAATTACCTCGTGCAGCACCACAGCACCTACATGGCTGAACTGATTGGCGACAACGCGCTGAACCTGGGCCAACACAAGGGCTCCAGCGTGACCTACCACGATCCGTGCTACTTGGGCCGTTACAACGGCGAGTATGAAGCGCCGCGTGATGTGCTGAAGGCGCTGGGTATTGAGGTCAAGGAAATGCAACGCTCCGGTTTCCGCTCCCGCTGCTGCGGCGGCGGTGGCGGCGCGCCGATCACCGACATCCCGGGCAAGCAACGTATTCCCGATATGCGCATGGAAGACATCCGCGAAACCGGCGCCGAACTGGTGGCCGTAGGGTGTCCACAATGCACGGCGATGCTCGAAGGCGTGGTCGAGCCGCGCCCGATGATCAAGGACATCGCCGAACTGGTTGCCGATGCGCTGCTTGAAGACGCCGCGCCTGCCAAGCCGGCCCCTGTCAAACGTGAACCCGCGGAGGCGCACTGATGAGCGACATTATCCGCCGCGACCCTCGTGCCGAGTGGATCGCCCGCAACCGTCTGCACCCGCTGCACGCGGCTATGCAACCGACACAAACCAGCTGGATGGGGCCCAACGGCGTCATCCGCAAAAACGTACACGGCATTGGCTTCATCGGCCCGAACGGCATCAAGCGCATTGATCGCAGCGGCGCGCAACAGGGCGGGGCCGTCAAACGCTCAGCCGCTGCGCAAGTCCAGTTGCCCCTGCATCAAGTCGCCGATCCAGCCTTCTATATCGCGGTGGTCCCGGACATGGTCGGCGGTCGCCTGAGCAGCCACGATCGCGACTTGTTGGGACTGGCTCACAGCTTGGTCGGCAAAGACGGCGCCGTGCTGGCGGTGGTCTTCGGCGAGCATAAAGAGAGCACGTTCGAGACGGCGGGCGTGGACCGTCTGCTGGTGCTTGAAGGCAGTGAATTCAACGGTTATTCGCCCGAGCAGCGGGTGCAGGGACTTCGGGCTGTGGATAACCAGTTCGACCCACGCCATTGGTTGCTGCCGGATAGCCGCAGCGGTGGTGGTGAACTGGGCCGTCGTTTCGCTGCGAGTCTTGGTGAGCGCCCGGCGACGCGCGTTTGGCAGGTGAAGGACGAACGCAGCACAGGCCGCGCAGGCGCTGGGCGCGAAGACCTTTCACGTCCTGTTTCACGCCTGATTCTGGCCGCCGCTGAATGTGCCGAGCCCGTTAGCGAAACCCGCCATGAAGCGCTGCTGGTTGAGTTGTCCACAGCCATCGCGCGCAGCATCGCCCGGATCGAAGACCTCGGCGCCGTTGCTGTCGACCCCGCACTTATCCCCATGGCCGAAGCAGAATTCATTTTCTCTGGCGGCAATGGCGTGAAGGACTGGGAATTGTTCCACCGCACTGCCGCCGCGCTGGGCGCCACGGAGGGTGCCTCCCGCGTGGCAGTGGATGACGGTTTCATGACCCGTGACCGCCAAGTGGGCGCATCGGGCACCTGGGTCACTGCACGTGTTTACGTGGCTGTGGGTATCTCGGGCGCGATCCAGCACTTGCAAGGCATTGGGGCTTGCGACAAAGTCGTGGCGATCAATCTCGACCCGACCTGCGACATGATCAAACGCGCTGATCTTTCAGTGATTGGCGAAAGCGCCGACGTGCTCAACGCCTTGATTGAGGCCGTCGAGGCTTACCGGAACGAGGCAAAACGCGATGCAGCCTGACAAAAACACACCTGTGGATAAAAGCGCACTGCACGTCATCAGCCTGGTTTCAATCGGCGCGCACCCGACCTCCGGTCGTCCACGGCGTGCCGAGCAAGACGCGCGTGCTGTAGAGCTTGGCCTGCAACTGGCTGGGGATAACTTGCACGTGCTGCACGCGGGTAACGCCGAGGAGCCTGCACTGCGGGCGTATCTCGGCATGGGCTTGAGTGAACTCCACGTGCTCGAACAACCCGAAGGCGCCGACGCACTGCCGGGGTTGACCGATTACATCCGCGAATCCGGTGTGCAGCTGGTACTCGCAGGAAGCCAGGCGGAAACCGGCGAAGGTTCCGGCATGCTGCCGTACCTGCTGGCCGAAAAGCTCGGTTGGCCGCTGGTCGTCGGCATGGCGGAGGTCGAATCCATGAACAACGGCACGGCCCAGGTTCTGCAGGCGCTGCCTCGCGGCCAGCGTCGTCGCCTCAAGGTTCGACTTCCATTTCTCGCCACTGTGGATAACGCAGCGCCCAAACCCCGCCAAAGCGCCTACGGACCGGCCCAGCGCGGCGTGCTGGACGTCGAGCAGATCGATGTCGTCATTGACGAGTTATTCACAGGTGCCGAACTGAGCCCGGCCAAACCTCGGCCGAAACGGCTAAAGGTCATCAAAGCCAAAAGCGGTGCGGATCGCATGAAGGCTGCGACGGCGAAGGCCAGCGGTGGCGGTGGACAGGTGCTCAAGGGGGGTAGCCCTCAGGAAGGCGCTGCGGCGATTTTGAAGTTGTTGGTGGAGGAAGGCGTGGTTCGGTAGACCCTGCGGACCTATCACTTCTACTAGTTACCCACCGCGAATGGTTCCGTTAGGCTTATCCACAGACCTCCCCGGTATGCGAGTCAGTCTGATGGATGCACCTACCTCTCGTTCGCTGCTGCTGGCCACTGATCGGCATAACACTGTCTTGGCAGGATTTGGGCCGTCTGAATCAGGGCACATGGCCTACACGGCTTACGGCGCACAGCCTCGCGATGAGGCGCAGATCAGCCACTCGGGCTTCAATGGCCAGTTACGAGAGCAGGGCACCGGCTGGTATCACCTCGGTAACGGCCATCGGGTCTATAACCCCGCGCTGATGCGTTTTCACAGTCCCGATGCGCTGAGTCCCTTTGGTGATGGCGGGCTCAACTCCTACACCTACTGCCTGGGTGACCCGGTCAACCACGTTGATCCGACAGGGCGAACGCCTGATTGGCTGCAGCCTTTACTCACCATCGGTCTTCACACGTTCACGATCGGTGCAACCGTTCTTACTGCCATTGCAGCGCCGCCGATTGGCTTTGCTCTGGTTGCAACACGAATGACATTGATCGGGTCCACCACGGCGATTGTCGCTTCTCTGCTGGCGCTCGCCGGGGTTAAAGAGGCACGCTACGTCGCCCACGCCGGTACTGCCCTTTCGGCATTGGGAGCCCTCACCCGATTAGGGCTGGGTGTGCAGAACGTCATGGCTAAACCCGAGTTAAGGGCGGCTGCTGTTACACGAGTCGGACAGTTGTTCGGCAGACCGGCGCCCAAACCCCCGCAAATGCCGCGCGGCCTCCCTGTTCGCCAGTCAATGGTCAAAAGATCGAAGACCCCAATGTCTGATGAACACAATAAAGCAGCTACGGACGAGGCCAGATTTCAACGAGTGCGATCACATACTTCACCATTACCACACATCAAAATCGTCAGAGCGCCTCAGATTCTCGGTCGGAGTGAGGCAGATAAAGCTTCAAGCATGAGTTCAAGAGTGCGGCGCCCTGCTTAGCATTACCTTCAACCGTCTTTCCGGAAGGAGACCGTCGAACTACCCACAATCTCTGTGAGCGCACCTGTGGATAAGGTGTTCGCCGTCTTCTCTGGGCCACGTATCTAGCGGGTCTGCAGGCATTGATCAAATATTGATCACTGTATCCCTCGGTTTTTAAAAGCTTTTTTCCACACGTGGAGGTTTACGCTGGTCCACAGTTGCCCACATTCTCTGTTAGCGATTGTGTGGATAAGTTGTTCGCCATCGCCTGAAAGCTATATAAAACGGGGTCTCCAAGGGTTCGATCAAAAAATGATCAAGCTGGCGTTTCTTCGACGATTCGTAGCTCGAAGCCGACCATTTTGAGAGATCGAGCGACTTTTCCACACCTCGCAACGTAATTACCTGAGTTGCGCACATTCTCTGTTGGCGCTTCTGTGGATAAGGTGTTCGCTATCCCTTGTGAGCTTTATAAACCGTGGCTTTCACGTGATTGATCAATAAATGACCAGTGGTGGCAGGAATAGGGCTTCTTGAATAAGTCACGGTTTTTCTTCACTTTTTACACAGGCGAAAACCGACTTTCCCACAATTGCTGTGGGTTGTGCTGTGGATAAGTTGTTGGTGGATGGTGCCGAGGGGCGGTGTGGCTAATGTCGCGCAGCTCTGATCGTTTTTTGACCAGGCTTGAGTGGTGTCTAGGGGACTGTCATAAAACCTGTGGGAGCTGCCGGAGGTTACGACGGTGGCGAATGCGGTCTGTCTGATACAACGCTTTCACCACCGTCATCACCGTCGGAATCTCCACACGTTCCGAGTGATTGAGCCTTACTCGTGATTAACCGCCACGCCTTTCAAATACGGCGCAGGCTCGGCGCCCATGTTTTCCAGGAGCTTGGCGCTGTACCAGTCGATGAAGTTCACCACGCCGAACTCGTAGGTTTGCGAGTACGGGCCGGGCTGGTAGGCGATGGAGTTGATGCCGCGCTGGTTTTCTTCAGCCAGACGACGATCCTGATCGTTGGTCGCGTCCCACACTTCACGCAGACGCGCGACGTCGTAGTCCACGCCTTCGACGGCGTCTTTGTGCACCAGCCATTTCGTGGTGACCATGGTTTCCTGAGCGCTGATCGGCCACACGGTGAACACGATCACGTGGTCGCCCATGCAGTGGTTCCAGGCGTGCGGCAGGTGCAGGATGCGCATCGAACCCAGGTCCGGGTTCTTGATACGGCCCATGAGCTTCTGGCTGCCTTGTTTGCCGTCCATGGTCATGGACACGGTGCCTTTGAGCAGCGGCATGCGCACGATGCGGTTGCGCAGACCGAAGCTTGCGTGAGCAAACGGGATCTTCTCGGCTTCCCAGGCAGCGGCGGAGGCTGCAACGTGGTCCTTGAATGCCTGGTCGGCGCGTGGATCGGTCACGTCGTCCCATTCCAGCAGCGTGTTCAGCAGTTCCGGGTGCGAACCGTTGCAGTGGTAGCACTCGCGGTTATTTTCCAGTACCAGCTTCCAGTTGGCTTTTTCCATCAAGGTGGTTTGCACCGCCACCTTGGTGTTTTCCATGTCGTACGGTTCCATGTAGTGATTCAGCGTCTGCAAGAACTCGTCGATGGCCGGCGGGTTGGTCGCCAGGCTGATGAAGATGTAACCGCCGGCGACCTTGCAGTTCACAGGCTTGAGGCTGAACTGCTTCATGTCGAAGTCAGCGCCCATTTCGGTGCCTGCGTACAGCAGGCGACCGTCGAGTTCGTACGTCCACTGGTGGTAAGGGCACACCAGTTTGGCGACCTTGCCTTTTTCCTTGGTGCACAGACGCGAACCGCGGTGACGGCAGACGTTGTGGAAGGCGTTGACCGAGCCGTCCGGCGCACGCACGACCAGGATCGGGTTCTTGCCGATCTGCAGGGTGAGGAAGTTGCCCTTGGCCGGAATTTCACAGGTCATGCCTGCAATCAGCCATTCTTTTTGAAAGATTTCCTGCATGTCGATTTCAAACAGCCGCTCATCGCTGTAGAAAGGCTGCGGGAGCGAATAGGTGCGCTCCCGGTTCTGCAGCATTTCAGCGGTTGCCTTGCGTGCGGGTTCCAGCGGATCGCCCAAGCTCAAAGTTGCGGTGACGTCCATCTTTCAAGTCCTCAGACCGTGGTCTCAACGGTCTACGAATGTGGCTAATACGGTTGTGTGTGAGTGGTTTGCAGGCAAGGCGACGGTGCGTTCTGTCGCTCGTCCTTATGTATAAAAAATCTTTAATCGAATGACGGCGAGTGTGTAGCCGGGCGCGACGTGAACCTTATCCATGGGCGACATGGCCGAATCCGTTTCCGACTACGTAACCCCTATAGATCGGGCCTGGTCGCCATAAGTATGTGAATGTCGCTGATAGGTAAATAGGCGCGTCGTGCGTTACGCAGAATCGCCACCATAAGAGGCCGACAGTCGGCCGTGGAGAGTGAGTATGTCCCAGAGTTTCCTCAGCCCGGTCAACACCCAGACTTGGGCCAATGGCCGCCACCTGGTGCGGGTCGTCAAAGTGATCCAGGAAACCTGGGACGTGCGCACCTTTTGCTTCATGGCCGACCAGCCGATCCTGTTCTTCTTCAAGCCGGGGCAGTTCGTGACCCTGGAGCTGGAAATCGAAGGCGTGCCGATCATGCGGTCGTACACCATCTCCAGTTCGCCGTCGGTGCCTTACAGCTTCTCGATCACCATCAAGCGGGTGCCGGGCGGCAAGGTGTCGAACTGGTTGCACGACACCCTGCATGAAGGCCAGGAGCTGGCGGTTCACGGGCCGGTCGGCTTGTTCAACGCCATCGACTTCCCGAATCCGAAGATTCTCTACCTCAGTGGCGGCGTCGGTATCACGCCGGTCATGTCCATGGCGCGCTGGTATTACGACACCAACGCCAACGTCGACATGGTCTTCGTCCACAGCTCGCGTTCACCCAAAGACATCATCTACCACCGTGAACTGGAGCAGATGGCGTCGCGGATCAACAACTTCTCGCTGCACATCGTCTGCGAGAAACACGGGTTGGGTGAGCCGTGGGCCGGTTATCGCGGGTACCTGAACCAGAAGATGCTCGAGCTGATGGCGCCGGACTTCATGGAGCGCGAAGTGTTCTGCTGCGGCCCGACGCCGTACATGAATGCCGTGAAACGCCTGCTGGAAGCCAACGGCTTCAACATGGCGCAGTACCACGAAGAATCCTTTGGTGCGACGCCACCGGAAGCGCGCGCCGACGCGGTCGAACACGCCGAGCAGGCGGCCGATGCGCCGGAAGTCGATGTGGCCGAACTGCATCAGGTGGAGTTCACCGACACCGGCAAGAGCATTCGCGTGGCGCCGGGCGAAACCGTCCACGCGGCGGCTGCGAAACTCGGTCTGATGATCCCCAAAGCCTGCGGCATGGGCATCTGCGGGACCTGCAAGGTGATGAAGCTGAGCGGGGAAGTGGAGATGGAGCACAACGGCGGGATTACCGACGACGACGTGGAAGAGGGTTACATCCTGTCGTGCTGCAGCGTGCCGAAAGGCGACGTTCGTATCGAATATTGATTAATTCGGCGTCATCACTCCTGTGGGAGCGGATTCGTCCGCGATGGGACTTTCAGTCGATATAGAGGTATCGCCTGGCTTGGCCTCATCGCGAATGAATTCGCTCCCACAGCGTTTATGTGTCTAGGTTGATGATTCTTTACAACCTGAACCGCGCGACCATACCGTTCAAATCCACTGCCAGACGCGACAGCTCATTGCTCGCGGCGCTGGTCTGGTTCGCACCGGTCGCCGACTGAGTCGACAGATCACGGATGTTCACCAGGTTGCGGTCCACTTCACGGGCGACTTGTGCCTGTTCTTCGGCCGCGCTGGCGATGACCAGATTGCGTTCGTTGATTTCCACCACCGCGCTGTTAATGGTGTCCAGCGCCACGCCTGCGCCTTTGGCGATGTTCAATGTCGATTCGGCGCGCTCGGTGCTGCTGCGCATCGAGTTCACGGCCTGTTCGGTGCCGCCTTGAATGCTGCCGATCATGCGTTCGATTTCGCTGGTCGATTGCTGAGTGCGGTGCGCCAACGCGCGGACTTCATCGGCCACGACCGCAAAGCCACGACCGGCTTCACCGGCACGCGCGGCTTCGATCGCGGCGTTGAGGGCGAGCAGGTTGGTCTGGTCGGCCAGGCCACGAATCACATCCAGCACCTTGCCGATGTCGCGGGATTCGTCCGCCAGGTTGCCGATCAAGGTCGCTGTGCTCTGCACGTCGCCACTCATGCGCTCGATGGCGCTGACGGTTTCCTGCACCAGATCGCGGCCGTCGCTGGCTGAGCTGGTGGCGTTTTTCGAGGCTTCAGACGTGCTCACGGCGTTACGTGCCACCTCTTCGACGGCGCTGGTCATCTCGTTGACGGCCGTGGCGGCTTGTTCGATTTCGTTGTTTTGTTGCGACAGGCCACGGGCGCTTTCATCGGTGACCGCGTTCAGCTCTTCGGCAGCCGACGCCAACTGAGTGGCCGAACCGGAAATACGCTGCAGCGTATCGCGCAGCTTGGACTGCATCTTCAGCATCGCGGTCAGCAGGCGACCGGCTTCGTCGGTGCCGTCGACGTGAATCGTGTGGGTCAGGTCACCTTCGGCGATCTCTTCAGCTGCTTTCAGCGCGGAGGCGATTGGGCGGGTGATGCTGTTGGTCAGCAGCCAGGCGAACAGCAGGGTCAGGACGGTGGCGATGATCAGCAGCGTGACGACCATGGTGAAGGCGGTCGAGTACTGTTGCGCCGCATCCTTGTTAGCGTCATTGAGCTGTTGGGTATTGATCTCAACCAGCTTGCCCAGCACGACGTTCATCTGGTCCGAGTTGGTCTGCAGATCGGCGCTGAGGAGCGTGGTCAGCTCATCGAGTTTGTTGGCGCTGCTCAGTGACTTCATGCGGTCTTCGAGTCGACGATAGTCGTTGAGCAAGGAGAGGTACTGATCGTAGGCCGCCTGTTCTTCAGGAGCCGAGATCAGTTTGACGTAGACCGCCCGTGCCTCTTCGATCTGCTTGTTACGCATGGCCAGCAGGTCGACGGTTTTCTGCAGGGTGTCCGGATCGCGATTGAGCATCAGGCGGTAGGACAGCACGCGCAGACGAATGCTTGCTTCGGTCAGCTTATCCAGCGACTTGATGCTCGGCATGCTGTTGGTGGCCATCGTCTCCGTGGCGTCGTTGATCTTGCCCATCTGGGTCAGGGCGAAGACGCCGAGGATCAGCATCAGCAAACCGATGATGGAAAAGCCAAGGAAAGCGCGGGGCGCGATGTTCATATTGCGTAGGGACATGACGGTTCCTGAGAAAGCCGCGATCCGTGCGTGCAGAAGGGAGAGTTGCCAGAGATCCATACTTATCGGTCGGCCCGAGGAGGACTTGACCCCTGTGGTCCGTTGCTGTGCGCTTATGTCGCAGGCGCTTGATCTGACGAACAGCAGGAACAAGATGGGCAAAACGCAGTCAATCAGGACCCTCGTGCGTTTGCGGGATTGAAGCAACACAAGTGCTTTTCTGGTCGGTGTAGTGGCGTGAATGCCCTGATTTCACTGGTAGCTGAAGTGACTTTTCTTTATCGTACGCGCCCTTTGAAATTTGCCTGAGATATCAAAATGTTGGAAGCATCCCTTAGCCAGTTGGAAAAGCTCGTCGGTGACCTGGTGCAGCAAAACCAGGACCTGCAGAACACGAACGCGCAGCTCACAGAAGAGCTGAAACAAGCCAGGGATGACAACGACAGTCTGCAGTTGAGCCTGCTGGAGCAGGAAGAGAAACAAGGCGCCACGGCGGCTCGGATTCAGGCGCTGGTTGATCGCGCCACCAGCGTCAGTGCGGTCAGCGCATGATCATTGACCGCGACGCCACCAAAGTCATTTCCATTCTTGGCAACGACTACACGATCAAGGCACCTGCCGGACAAGAGCAGACCTTGGTGGAGGCGGTGGTCATGCTCAAGTCGGCGTTGTCGGAAACCAAGCGCAGTTACCCGACGCTCATCGGCGACCGTCTGCTGGTGCTGGCGGCGCTGAACCTGTGCTCGAAGCAGATCGAACTCAAACAGCAACATGCCAATGAGCTGAGCCGTTATGAGGACAAGGTCAGTGCGACGGTCGAGGTGATCGAGAAGGTGATTTCGCAGGGGTGATAGCGCTTTCAGGTGTGCGCACACTCTAGTCCGCCTGACATATTCCTGTGGGAGCGAATTTATTCGCGATGGAGGCCCAGTTGATTGATTTCTGTCGGCTGAACCGGCCAATCGCGAATGAATTCGCTCCCACAGGGTCATTCGCGGTGTCAGGAAGACCGGGGGCGATCAGGCCCCCATCACCAGCCGGATGTCCGCAGCCAGTTCACGCACGCGGGCTTCCTCGGTGTCCCACGAGCACATGAACCGTGCGCCGCCGTTGCCGATGAAGGTGTAGAAGCGCCAGCCCCGGGCCGTCAGGGCAGCGATGGCGGCTTCTGACAGTTGCAGGAACACGCCGTTGGCCTGCACCGGGAACATCAATTCCACGCCGGGAATGTCTTTCACCAGCTCAGCGAGCAACTGCGCGCAGCGGTTGGCGTGACGGGCGTGTTTGAGCCAGGCGTCGTTTTCCAGCAGGCCGACCCAAGGCGCTGACAGGAAGCGCATTTTCGACGCCAGTTGCCCGGCCTGTTTGCAGCGGTAGTCGAAGTCTTCTGCCAGCTTATGGTTGAAGAACAGAATCGCTTCACCCACCGCCATGCCGTTCTTGGTGCCGCCAAAGCACAGCACGTCGATGCCGGCTTTCCAGGTTAACTCGGCAGGCGTGCAGCCCAGGTACGCACAGGCATTGGCGAAACGGGCGCCGTCCATGTGCAGGTTCAGCCCCAGTTCCTTGCAGGTGTCGCTGATCGCTTTCAGCTCTTCGGGCAAGTACACGCTGCCCACTTCGGTCGCCTGGGTCAGCGTCACGACGCGCGGTTTGGGGTAATGAATATCGGCCCGCTTGAGCGCGACTTCGCGAATCGATTCGGGCGTCAGTTTGCCGTTCTCGCTGCGGGCGGTCAGCAGTTTGGAGCCGTTGGAGAAAAACTCGGGGGCGCCGCATTCGTCGGTCTCGACGTGGGCGGTTTCGGAGCAGATGACGCTGTGGTAACTCTGGCACAACGATGACAAGGCCAGCGAGTTGGCGGCCGTACCGTTGAAGGCGAAGAACACTTCGCAGTCGGTTTCGAACAGCTGACGGAATTGATCGGCCGCCCGCGCTGTCCATTGGTCGTCACCGTACGCGCGTTGATGGCCATGGTTTGCTTGTTCCATGGCCGCCCAGGCTTCGGGGCAGATTCCCGAATAGTTGTCGCTGGCAAACTGCTGGCTTTGGTCTGACATGGCCGGTTCCCTGTAATCGAAGGCTGCGACTGTAACCAAGATTCAACGGTTTGGTCATGCATTCTTGCGTCAGAAAATTCAGTCAAACACCGGAGCACGATGAGCGAGGCACATTCAGCGATACGACCGGTGCGTGACCGCGCGCTGGACCTGCTCAAGTGGCTGGCGATGTTAAGCATGGTGCTCGATCACCTGCGTTATGTCGGATGGTCGGCGGACTGGCTTTACGTGCCCGGCAGGCTGGCCTTTGCGTGGTTTTGCCTGGCCATTGCAGTCAACGTCGGGCGCAGCGTTTCGCAAGCGGTTGACCCCGGGATTCGCTGGAAATACCTGGCGTGGCTGGGAATGTTTTCAGTGGTCGCCGAGTTGCCGTATCGGCTCTACATGGCCGGTGAGGTCACGACGCTCAACGTGCTGCCGACGCTGGTACTCGGGCTGCTGGTTGCCCAGGGGGCGAGCAGCGGGTCGTGGCCGATGCGGATCATGGCGGTGCTGGCGCTGGGCATCGGTGTTGCATTCGCGCCGTCGCTGATGTTTGGCGCCTATGGCGTGTTGCTGCCGACCGCTTTCCTGCTCGTGTTGAGGGGATCGCTTTGGTTGGCGGTCCTGCCGGGCGTGATATGCCTGCTGAGTAACGAGTGGCCGAAGATCATCGACGGCATGCTGTGGGGCGATCCAATTTCGGTCGGGGCGTTGATTGCCTGTCTGATCGGGCCTTGGCTCGGCCTGGCGCTTTTGCGCTGGCGACCTGCGTTCGCGGTATGGCCGATGCGGCGTTGGGCGTATCTGATTTATCCGCTGCATTTCCTGCTGTTGTTTGGCCTGCGACATGCTCTCGCCTGACGTAATCCCTCTGTAGGAGCGCGCTTGCCCGCGAATGCGTTAGATCAAATACATCATCGGTGACTGACACACCGCATTCGCGGGCAAGCGCGCTCCTACAGGTTTCGCGCCGATTCACCGTTTGTTGCATGGCCCTGAAAACCTTGTAGACAAACCGCCATCAGCGCCTTTATCTTCCGCACCAGGTCACCGCAGTGACCAGCGTCGCTCGGACGGTTCCGGGCGCTTACGTCTTCAGAGGCATCTCATGGCTGACCAAGGTTCGCCGCGCCGCTTTGCGCGCATCGATCGACTCCCCCCTTACGTGTTCAACATCACCGCCGAGCTGAAAATGGCCGCTCGTCGTCGTGGTGAGGACATCATCGACCTGAGCATGGGCAACCCCGACGGGGCAACGCCGCCGCACATCGTCGAAAAACTGGTCACCGTCGCCCAGCGTGAAGACACTCACGGCTACTCGACTTCGCGTGGCATCCCGCGTCTGCGTCGGGCGATCTCCAGCTGGTACAAAAAACGTTACGAGGTCGACATCGACCCGGAAACCGAAGCCATCGTCACCATTGGCTCCAAGGAAGGCCTGGCGCACCTGATGCTCGCCACGCTTGACCAGGGCGACACGGTATTGGTGCCCAATCCCAGTTACCCGATTCACATCTACGGTGCGGTGATCGCCGGTGCCCAGGTGCGCTCCGTGCCGCTGGTGCCAGGCGTGGACTTCTTCGCCGAGCTGGAAAAAGCCATTCGCGGTTCAATCCCCAAGCCGAAGATGATGATTCTGGGTTTTCCGTCCAACCCGACCGCCCAATGCGTCGAGCTGGATTTTTTCGAGCGCGTGGTCGCACTGGCTAAACAGTACGACGTGCTGGTGGTTCACGACTTGGCGTATGCCGACATCGTCTACGACGGCTGGAAAGCGCCTTCGATCATGCAGGTGCCGGGCGCCAAGGACATCGCGGTGGAGTTTTTCACCCTGTCCAAGAGCTACAACATGGCCGGCTGGCGGATTGGCTTCATGGTCGGTAACCCTGAACTGGTCAACGCATTGGCCCGCATCAAGAGCTACCACGACTACGGCACGTTCACGCCGCTGCAGGTCGCGGCGATTGCGGCACTGGAAGGCGACCAGCAGTGCGTGCTCGACATCGCCGAGCAGTACCGCCAGCGCCGCAATGTGCTGGTCAAAGGGCTGCACGAGCTGGGCTGGATGGTCGAAAACCCGAAAGCCTCAATGTACGTTTGGGCCAAGATCCCTGAAGCCTATGCGCACCTGGGCTCGCTCGAATTTGCCAAGAAGATGCTGCTTGAGGCCAAGGTCTGCGTCTCGCCGGGCGTCGGTTTCGGGGAATACGGCGACGATCACGTCCGTTTCGCGCTGATCGAAAACCAGGACCGAATCCGCCAGGCGGTGCGCGGTATTCGCGGCATGTTCCGGGCGGACGGTCTGGTCGCACAAAAAGGCTAAACGTTATCGGCAATGCGCCGAGGCCGCGACGGGGCTCGGTGCAGCCGGTAGCGCCGTATATTTGATCACCGGCGTTAGCGGAGAGTCCGGTTGGGTGGTGACGCCATACACCATGCACAGCGTGGTTGAACCGCTCTCGACGTAATAGTCCCCTGGTTGTACATACCTTGCCGCTTCAGATGTCGAGACGATTCTGGAATAACTGCCTCCGTTCACGGTGCGGATGTTAATCGAAACGTTGCCTTCCTCGGACACTCTGAAAGTTCTGTCGACGACGATGTCTTCATCAGTAGCGCTGAGATAAAAATTCGTACCTTTGGGAAGATAGAGCGGTAAGTCAGACTCGATGGCTTCCGGCTCGTCAGTTGAGGGTATTTCCCATAGATAGATATCGGCTACCGCCACTTCCTCTGCATAAGAAATGACCTTGAGAATGACGGAGTTAAAGGCTCCGTTCTGGTGAACGATATCTTGGGTCGTCGCGTAAAATCTGGCGTCCGCCACGGATACGTGGGTCGAGAGCAGCTCTTGCGTTTCCTCAACGTAGACTGTTACCAGGGCGTCAAGCGTCAGCAGTTCTTGAATGACCCTCAGCTTCACGAAACCTTGTCTTTCTGAATCATGAAACACGTTCTGTGAAAGGAAGAGCAAGGGGTCAGGCGTCAACGCCTGGCGGGTCTTTTTTGATACCAGCGTCTTCCAGACTGAAGGCGTCAACGTATGCGACCTGGCGATTGTTCTCATAATCAAGTTCCTTCTTGCAGCCGCTGTTATTCAATCCGTTGAATTGAAAGTAAACGCACTTTGCGCATTTGAATACTGTCAGTTTTGACAGGTTTACCGCCCGTTCGTCTGAAGGGGTGGGGCGATAAAGAGGAATGTCAGAACGGGACATGCGTGTCAGCGCGCGACTTGTTCGGCGAGTCGATCTGTCTGATTGCGACATATGCGCACCCAAAAAACCCTAGTCTCGACCGGGGATTTTTGTTTGCAACACGCTTCTCTGTAGGAGCACGCTTGCCCGCGAAGCATTCTTCCAGACACTGCAACGGTGCCTGATACGCCGCAATCGCGGGCAAGCGCGCTCCTACAGTTTGTCCTCTGCATCGGTCTGAGCCCGAGCATTTATCTCTCCCCGCCAATCCATGTCGTAAACGCACCTTTGTGTGGCGCCCGTAGGCATCTAGGCAGTCTGCGTCGGCCATACCATCGCTTCCAAGGGGCAATCCAAAGCCCTATCGATAATTCAGGCGCCGCGCCGCCGCTGGGAGAACCGCGATGTTCAGCAAGCAAGACCAAATCCAGGGTTATGACGATGCACTCTTGGCAGCGATGAACGCCGAAGATCAGCGTCAGGAAGATCACATTGAGCTGATCGCCTCGGAGAACTACACCAGCAAGCGCGTAATGGAAGCTCAAGGCAGCGGTCTGACCAACAAGTACGCCGAAGGGTATCCGGGCAAGCGTTACTACGGCGGTTGCGAGCACGTCGACAAGGTCGAGCAACTGGCCATCGACCGCGCCAAGCAGCTGTTCGGTGCCGACTACGCCAACGTTCAGCCGCACTCCGGTTCGTCGGCCAACAGCGCGGTCTACCTGGCACTCATTCAAGCGGGCGACACCATCCTGGGCATGAGCCTGGCCCACGGCGGTCACCTGACCCACGGCGCCAAAGTGTCGTCCTCGGGCAAACTCTACAACGCTGTTCAATACGGCATCGACACCAAGACCGGCCTGATCGATTACGACGAAGTCGAGCGCCTGGCCGTTGAGCACAAGCCCAAGATGATCGTTGCCGGTTTCTCGGCTTACTCCAAGACCCTGGATTTCCCGCGCTTCCGTCAGATCGCAGACAAAGTCGGTGCGCTGCTGTTCGTGGACATGGCCCACGTGGCCGGTCTGGTTGCTGCTGGTCTGTACCCGAACCCGCTGCCGTACGCTGACGTGGTCACCACCACCACGCACAAAACCCTGCGCGGCCCTCGTGGCGGGCTGATCCTGGCCAAGGCCAACGAAGAAATCGAGAAGAAGCTGAACTCTGCCGTCTTCCCTGGCGCTCAAGGCGGCCCGCTGATGCACGTCATCGCCGGCAAGGCCGTGTGCTTCAAGGAAGCCATGGAGCCTGGCTTCAAGGCGTATCAACAGCAAGTGATCGACAACGCCCAGGCCATGGCGCAGGTGTTCATCGATCGCGGTTACGACGTGGTTTCCGGTGGCACCGACAACCACTTGTTCCTGGTCAGCCTGATCCGTCAGGGTCTCACCGGTAAGGACGCTGACGCTGCACTGGGTCGCGCCCACATTACTGTGAACAAGAACGCCGTTCCGAACGATCCACAATCGCCGTTCGTGACCTCGGGCCTTCGTATCGGCACCCCGGCCGTCACCACCCGCGGTTTCAAAGTCACCCAGTGCATCACGCTGGCCGGCTGGATCTGCGACATTCTCGACAACCTCGGCGACGCCGATGTCGAGGCCAATGTTGCCGGTCAGGTTGCCGCGCTGTGCGCCGATTTCCCGGTTTACCGCTGAGTCAGGAGTAGCACCATGCAACATTACTCAGGCTTCGGCCTCTTCAAACACTCCCTCAGCCACCACGAAAACTGGCAGCGCATGTGGCGCACGCCGACCCCGAAAAAGTCTACGACGTGGTCATCGTCGGCGGCGGCGGTCATGGTCTGGCGACGGCTTACTACCTGGCCAAAGAGCACGGCATCACCAACGTGGCCGTGGTCGAAAAGGGCTGGTTGGGCGGCGGCAACACGGCCCGTAACACCACCATCGTGCGTTCCAACTACCTGTGGGACGAGTCCGCTCACCTGTATGAACACGCGATGAAACTATGGGAAGGCCTGTCTCAGGACCTGAACTACAACGTCATGTTCTCCCAGCGCGGCGTGTACAACCTGTGCCACACCCTGCAGGACATGCGTGATTCCGAGCGTCGTGTCAGCGCCAACCGCCTGAATGGCGTGGACGGCGAGCTGCTCAACGGCAAGCAAGTGGCCGAAGAAATCCCGTACCTGGACTGCTCGAAGAACACCCGCTACCCGATCATCGGCGCGACGGTTCAACGTCGTGGCGGTGTCGCGCGTCACGACGCTGTGGCCTGGGGCTTTGCCCGCGCCGCCGACGCGTTGGGCGTGGACCTGATCCAGCAAACCGAAGTGACCGGCTTCCGTAAGGAAAACGGCGTGTGCATCGGCGTTGAAACCAATAAAGGCTTCATCGGTGCCAAGCGCGTCGGTGTGGTGACCGCCGGTAACTCGGGTCACATGGCCAAGTTGGCGGGCTTCCGTCTACCGATCGAATCCCACCCGCTGCAAGCGCTGGTGTCCGAGCCGATCAAACCGATTATCGACAGCGTGATCATGTCCAACGCCGTGCACGGCTACATCAGCCAGTCCGACAAGGGCGACCTGGTGATCGGCGCCGGTATCGACGGTTGGGTGGGCTACGGTCAGCGCGGTTCGTACCCGGTCATCGAACACACCATTCAGGCCATCGTCGAGATGTTCCCGGTGCTGTCGCGCGTGCGCATGAACCGTCAGTGGGGCGGCATCGTCGACACCACGCCGGATGCGTGCCCGATCATCTCCAAGACGCCTGTGCCGAACATGTTCTTCAACTGCGGTTGGGGCACCGGTGGCTTCAAGGCGACCCCGGGTTCGGGCAACGTCTTCGCTGCAAGCCTGGCGAAGGGCGAAATGCACCCGCTGGCCAAGCCGTTCTCCATCGACCGTTTCCACAACGGCGCCCTCATCGACGAACACGGCGCTGCTGCCGTCGCCCACTAACAGGAGAAATTCCTATGCTGCACATCTTCTGTCCTCACTGTGGCGAACTGCGCTCCGAAGAGGAATTCCACGCGTCAGGTCAGGCTCACATCCCGCGTCCACTGGACCCGGCTGCCTGCACCGACGAAGAGTGGGGCGACTACATGTTTTTCCGCGACAACCCGCGCGGCCTGCACCACGAACTGTGGATTCACGCCGCCGGTTGCCGCCAGTACTTCAACGCCACGCGTGACACCGTGACTTACGAAATTCTCGAAACCTATCCGATTGGCACCAAGCCGCAATTCGTCAACAAGGTTCCAGCCGTCGGGAAGGGAGACAAGGTATGAGCCAGTCCAATCGTCTGCCCAATGGCGGCCGCATCGACCGCAGCAAGGTCCTGAACTTCAGCTTCAACGGTCAGACCTACCAAGGCTTTGAAGGCGACACCCTGGCCGCAGCCCTGCTGGCCAACGGCGTCGACATCATCGGCCGTAGCTTCAAATACTCACGTCCTCGCGGGATCTTCGCGGCCGGTTCCGAAGAGCCGAACGCCGTCCTGCAAATCGGCGCGACCGAAGCCACCCAGATCCCGAACGTGCGCGCGACCCAACAAGCGCTGTACTCGGGCCTGGTCGCCACCAGCACCAACGGCTGGCCGAGCGTGAACACCGACATGATGGGCATTCTCGGCAAGGTCGGCGGCAAGCTGATGCCGCCGGGCTTCTACTACAAAACCTTCATGTACCCGCAATCGTTCTGGATGACCTACGAGAAGTACATTCGTAAGGCCGCCGGTCTCGGTCGTTCGCCGACCGAAATCGATCCGGACACCTACGACAACATGAACCACCACTGCGACGTGCTGGTGGTCGGCGCAGGCCCAGCGGGTCTGGCGGCTGCACTGGCAGCTGCGCGCAGCGGTGCTCGCGTGATCGTGGCTGATGAACAGGAAGAGTTCGGCGGCAGTTTGCTGGATTCCCGCGAGAGCCTGGACGGCAAGCCAGCGGCGGAGTGGGTGGCCACGGTCGTTGCCGAGCTCAAAGGCCTGTCCAATGTGATCCTGCTGCCGCGCGCTACCGTGAACGGCTACCACGACCACAACTTCCTGACCATTCACGAGCGCCTGACCGATCACCTCGGTGACCGTGCGCCGATCGGCCAGGTGCGTCAGCGCATGCACCGCGTCCGCGCCAAGCGTGTCGTGCTGGCCACCGGTACTCACGAGCGTCCGCTGGTTTACGGCAATAACGACGTGCCGGGCAACATGCTGGCCGGTGCCGTTTCCACCTACGTTCGCCGTTATGGCGTGGCGCCGGGCAAGAAGCTGGTGCTGTCGACCAATAACGATTACGCCTACCGCGTTGCGCTGGACTGGCTCGACGCCGGTCTGCAAGTCATCGCGGTTGCTGACGCCCGTCACAACCCGCGTGGCGCACTGGTTGAAGAGGCGCGTGCCAAAGGCATCCGCATCCTCACCGGCAGCGCCGTGATCGAGGCCCGTGGCAGCAAGCGCGTCACCGGTGCTCGCGTTGCGGCCATCGATGTCAAAGCGCATAAGGTGACCAGCCCTGGTGAATGGCTCGACTGCGACCTGATCGCCAGCTCCGGCGGTTACAGCCCGATCGTTCACCTGGCGTCCCATTTGGGCGGCAAGCCGGTCTGGCGTGAAGAGATTCTGGGTTTCGTACCGGGTGAAGCACCTCAGAAGCGTGTTTGCGTCGGTGGTGTGAACGGCGTCTACGCACTGGCTGACTCGCTGGCCGACGGTTTTGAAGGGGGTGTTCGTGCCGCCAGCGAAGCCGGTTTCCAACTGGTCGAAGGCGTCATGCCGAAGGCCTTGAGCCGCGTCGAAGAACCGACTCTGGCGCTGTTCCAGGTGCCGCACGAGAAGGGCACGTCCCGTGCGCCGAAACAATTCGTCGACCTGCAGAACGACGTCACCGCCGCCGCCATCGAACTGGCGACCCGCGAAGGCTTCGAATCGGTCGAGCACGTCAAGCGCTACACCGCGCTGGGCTTTGGCACCGATCAGGGCAAGCTGGGTAACGTCAACGGTCTGGCCATCGCGGCCCGTTCGCTGAACGTCTCGATTCCTGAGATGGGCACCACCATGTTCCGCCCGAACTACACCCCGGTGACCTTCGGCGCGGTAGCCGGTCGTCACTGCGGTCACATCTTCGAGCCTGTGCGCTTCACTGCGCTGCACGCCTGGCACGTCAAGAACGGCGCCGAATTCGAAGACGTCGGTCAGTGGAAACGTCCTTGGTATTTCCCGAAAGCCGGTGAAGACATCCATGCCGCCGTTCGCCGCGAATGCAAAGCCGTGCGCGACAGCGTCGGCCTGCTGGACGCCTCGACCCTGGGCAAGATCGACATTCAAGGTCCGGATGCCCGTGAGTTCCTGAACCGCATCTACACCAACGCCTGGACCAAGCTCGACGTGGGCAAGGCGCGTTACGGCCTGATGTGTAAAGAAGATGGCATGGTCTTCGACGACGGTGTGACGGCCTGCGTCGCCGACAACCACTTCATCATGACCACCACCACGGGCGGCGCTGCACGCGTGCTGCAATGGCTTGAAATCTATCAGCAGACCGAATGGCCGGACCTGAAGGTGTACTTCACCTCCGTGACAGACCACTACGCGACCCTGACCCTGTCGGGCCCGAACAGCCGTAAGCTGCTCAGCGAAGTGACCGACATCGATCTGGAGCGTGAAGCCTTCCCGTTCATGACCTGGAAAGAAGGTCTGGTCGGTGGCGTACCGGCTCGCGTATTCCGGATCTCGTTCACCGGTGAGCTTTCCTACGAGGTGAACATCCAGGCCGACTACGCCATGGGCGTTCTGGAAAAAATCGCCGAGGCGGGCAAGAAGTACAACCTGACGCCTTACGGCACCGAGACCATGCACGTACTGCGTGCCGAGAAGGGTTTCATCATCGTGGGTCAGGACACCGACGGCTCGATGACCCCGGACGACCTGAACATGGGCTGGTGTGTCGGTCGCACCAAACCGTTCTCGTGGATCGGCCAGCGCGGCATGAACCGTGAAGACTGCGTGCGTGATCAGCGTAAGCAGCTGGTGGGCCTGAAACCTGTCGACCCGAACAAGTGGCTGCCGGAAGGCGCGCAACTGGTGTTCGATCCGAAGCAGTCGATTCCAATGACCATGGTCGGTCACGTGACGTCGAGCTACGCGGCCAACTCGCTGGGTTACTCGTTCGCGATGGGCGTGGTGAAGGGCGGTCTGAAGCGCATGGGCGAGCGTGTGTTCTCGCCACAGGCTGACGGCTCGGTGATCGAGGCGGAAATCGTGTCCTCGGTGTTCTTCGATCCGAAGGGTGACCGGCAGAACGTGGAGTAAGAGGGCGAAAGTTCGCTCCCACGGTTTTGACCTGTAGGAGCGCGCTTGCCCGCGAATGCGTCAGATCAAATACATCGATGGTGACTGACACAGCGCATTCGCGGGCAAGCGCGCTCCTACAGTGAGGCGCTTCGGCAACACAACAGAATTCAAAACAGGTGCTCTATGACCACAGCCAACGTTTACCAACAGCGGCCCATGACCGACGTCAAAGTCGAGTCGCCTCTGTTTCACGCCGACCTGAAAAGCCTGGTTGGCAAAGGCCGCACCAACCCGGGTGTGGTGCTGCGCGAGAAAAAATTGCTGGGCCACCTGACTATTCGTGGCGATGCCCACGATCCAGCGTTCGCCGCTGGCGTGCACAAGGCGCTGGGCATGGAACTGCCGGGCGCACTGGCGCTGGTGACCAGTGGTGAAAGCTCGATTCAATGGATGGGCCCGGATGAGTGGCTACTGATCGTACCGACCGGTGAAGAGTTCGCGGCCGAACAGAAACTGCGTGAAGCGCTGGCCGGCCTGCACATTCAGGTGGTCAACGTCAGTGGCGGTCAATCGCTGCTGGAGCTGACCGGCCCGAACGTCCGTGAAGTGCTGATGAAGTCCACCAGCTATGACGTCCACCCAAGCAACTTCCCGGTGGGCAAAGCCGTCGGCACCGTGTTCGCCAAGTCGCAACTGGTCATCCGTCGTACCGGCGAAGAGACCTGGGAACTGGTCATCCGCCGCAGCTTCGCCGATTACTGGTGGCTGTGGCTGCAGGACGCGAGCGCTGAGTACGGCCTGGGCGTCGCGGCGTAAGCACTGATCGTTCCCATGCTCCGCGTGGGAACGCATCCCGGGACGCTCCGCGTCCCATGTGAAGGACGCGGAGCGTCCTGAACTGCATTCCCACACAGAGCGTGGGAACGATCCGAGGAATAACTATGAGCCGCGCCCCCGATACCTGGATTTTGACTGCCGACTGCCCGAGCGTATTGGGCACGGTGGACGCGGTGACGCGTTACCTGTTCGAGCAGGGCTGCTACGTCACCGAGCACCATTCGTTCGATGACCGGCTCTCCAGCCGTTTTTTCATCCGTGTCGAATTCCGTCAGCCTGATGGCTTCAATGAGGCCTCTTTTCGAGCAGGCCTGGCTGAACGGGGTGAAGCGTTCGGCATGATCTTCGAGCTGACGGCGCCGAACTACCGGCCAAAAGTCGTGATCATGGTCTCCAAGGCCGATCACTGCCTAAACGACCTGCTCTACCGTCAGCGCATCAACCAGCTGTCGATGGATGTCGTCGCGGTGGTGTCCAATCACCCCGATCTCGAACCTTTGGCGCGCTGGCACGACATTCCCTACTACCATTTCGCCCTCGACCCCAACGACAAACCTTCGCAGGAAGCCAAGGTGATGCAGGTGATCGAAGACACAGGGGCTGAACTGGTGGTGCTTGCCCGCTACATGCAGGTGCTGTCGCCGGAGTTGTGCCGCAAGCTCGACGGCCGCGCGATCAATATTCATCACTCGTTGTTGCCTGGGTTCAAGGGCGCCAAGCCTTACCACCAGGCCTACAACAAAGGCGTGAAACTGGTCGGTGCGACCGCGCATTACATCAACAACGATCTGGACGAAGGTCCGATCATCGCCCAGGGCGTCGAGGTGGTGGACCACAGTCACTACCCCGAGGACCTGATCGCCAAGGGCCGCGACATCGAAGGCCTGACCCTGGCCCGGGCGGTGGGGTATCACATTGAACGGCGTGTGTTCCTGAACGCCAACAGGACTGTAGTGCTTTGACCTGTAGGCGCGCGCTTGCCCGCGATGAACGCGGACGCGGTCTGTCTGATACACCGCGCCGCTTGGGTCGCGGGCAAGCGCTCCTACAGGGCCGATGAACGAATTCAAATCCAGAGCAACCAGTGCGTTGCAGCAACACCAAGCAACGCATTTCTCCGTTACACAGCTGCATCCATAAAAACAATTCAGCGAGGTGAAAGCATGTCTGGTAATCGTGGTGTGGTGTATCTCGGCGCAGGCAAGGTCGAAGTACAGAAAATTGACTATCCAAAAATGCAGGACCCGCGCGGCAAGAAGATTGAGCACGGCGTCATCCTGCGCGTGGTATCCACCAACATCTGCGGCTCTGACCAGCACATGGTCCGCGGTCGTACCACGGCCCAGGTCGGCTTGGTTCTGGGCCACGAGATCACCGGTGAGGTGATCGAAATGGGCAGCGGCGTCGAAAACCTGAAGATCGGCGATTTGGTATCCGTTCCGTTCAACGTCGCCTGTGGCTTGTGCCGCTCGTGCAAAGAACAACACACCGGCGTGTGCCTGACCGTCAACCCGGCCCGTCCTGGCGGCGCTTACGGTTACGTCGACATGGGCGACTGGACCGGTGGCCAGGCCGAATACGTGCTGGTGCCCTATGCCGACTTCAACCTGCTCAAACTGCCTGATCGTGACAAGGCGATGGAAAAGATCCGCGACCTGACCTGTCTCTCGGACATCCTGCCAACCGGTTACCACGGTGCAGTGACGGCCGGCGTCGGCCCGGGCAGCTCGGTGTACATCGCAGGTGCCGGCCCTGTGGGTCTGGCCGCTGCTGCTTCGGCGCGTCTGCTGGGCGCTGCTGTGGTGATCGTCGGTGACGTCAACCCTGTTCGCCTGGCGCACGCCAAAGCCCAAGGCTTCGAAATCGCCGACCTGTCCAAGGACACTCCGTTGCACGAACAGATCGCCGCACTGCTGGGCGAGCCTGAAGTGGACTGCGCCGTCGATGCCGTGGGCTTCGAAGCCCGTGGTCACGGTCATGCTGGCGTCAAGGCGGAAGCTCCGGCCACCGTGCTCAACTCGCTGATGGGCGTGGTGCGTGTTGCCGGCAAGATCGGTATCCCCGGCCTGTACGTCACCGAAGACCCGGGTGCGGTCGACGCTGCCGCCAAAATGGGCAGCCTGAGCATCCGCTTCGGCCTGGGCTGGGCGAAATCCCACAGCTTCCACACCGGCCAGACCCCGGTCATGAAGTACAACCGCCAACTGATGCAAGCCATCATGTGGGACCGCATCAACATCGCGGAAGTGGTCGGCGTGCAGGTGATCAGTCTGGACGACGCACCGCGTGGCTACGGCGAATTCGATGCGGGCGTACCGAAGAAATTCGTGATCGACCCACACAAGCTGTTCAGCGCGGCTTGATGCCGTAAGGGACAAGAAAAAGGCGACCTCCGGGTCGCTTTTTTTGTGTCTGTCGTAAGCTGTTGCAGTGAACCGCGTAGGGCATTTCTGCAATTTAGAAAGGAAATTTTGACTTACGACCCCGCTTGTATCGAGCGTCGGTTCTGCGTGCTATTTGTCCGCCCGGTTTTTTTCAGGTCGTGGGCAATACATGTTGATGCGGGCGCTACAGACATTGGTTTTCGTGTGGATCGGGGTGTGTTTTTTTGTGGTGCCCGCCGGATTGGCGAGTGACGAGCTGGGGCCGGATGCGCAGCGCTGGATTTCTTCCACCGCGTTCTTCGAGAATGCCAATGCTTGCATGTGGGCGGGTATTCCCAAGCAGGTGTGTCAGTCGGGGTATCGCTCCGCTTATCGGCAGCATGTCCGGATCGCACCGGCGTACCGTCAACAAGAGGACTGCGAGGCTGATTTTGCACCGGGCGAATGTTTTGTCAGTGGCGCCTCTCATTTATGGGCGCCTTGGCTGTCCGGTTTCTCGCTGACTACCCACGCACGACTGCCACCCTCGTCGTTGCACGCCCATCGCCAGGCGCAGAAAACGCCCGTGGACAGGTCCTGGTGGCAGCATCTTCAGGGGATCAAAGCGTCGCCGGAAGTGGCGACCCGGGTGCGGTATTTCAGCGAGCCGCTTTACTGGGAGCGCGATCATCAAGGCGGACTCAGGCTCACGAGCCTGCGTGAGAAGCTGCGCAATGGAGAACAGTTCGCCAGCGCGTTCAGCCGACGCCCGCCTGTCCGGGCAGGGTCGGCGCTCTGGACGCGTCAGCTTGCCCGGCTCTTCGAGCCACAAAGGCTGATTGACGTCGCTGTACCGTGACCAGCGTCACAACGATGCCAACTGCCCTTTGTACAGAACCGGCCCGGTCGGTTTGCCCGATGGCGAGCCACCTTTGGGTTCCAGCGTGATCGCCATTGTGGTCTGTGTCCCGAGCAATTTGCGCTGGCTTTCGTTCAGCTCGACACGGCCTTTTCCGTTGTCCGGGATGACGCCCAGCGACACCGGAACGCCATCTACCGGAATGGCCCACAGTTCAAGACTGCGACCGGTTTCCACAGACGCTACGGTGACCGGCTCGACTTTCAGATAACGGTCAAAGGCTTGCACCGTCAGCGCCGGTTGCTGGTTGGACGCGACCAGCGTGGCGTTGAAGGCAGGTGTGTCACGGTTATTGATCACGCCGACGATGACGGCGACGACCAGCGTGCAGGCCACCGCAGTAACGCGCATCCAGCTCCAGAACGGCCGTTTTTCCGGCACGTGCAGGCGCTGCGGTTCGATCCTCGCGAGGATGTGTTGCCACACGCGCTCAGGGACCGGTTGAGGCTCAAGGGATGTGGTCAAGCCGACCAGGTTTTCCTGCCATTGAGCCACTTCCGCACGCAGTGTCGGATCATCCAGCAGCAGGGTTTCAAAGCGTCTGCGAGCGGTCGAGGGCATCAGGCCGATGGCGTAATCGGCAGCCAGTGCGCGGCGCAGTTCGGGTTGGCGATAGTTCATGATTCGAGGCACCTGCGCAGACGTTCCATGCCTCGGCGTATCCACGATTTGACCGTGCCCAGCGGCGCGGCCAGCTGTGTCACCAGATCACCGTGGGATGCGCCATGGAAGTACGCGGTGATGATCGACTGACGCTGCATGCCTTCGAGCGTGTCGAGGCAGCGCTGCAGTGCTTTGGCATCCCGGTGGCTTTCCATTTGCTCGTGCGCGGAAGGTGCCTGATCGAACAGCGCCTGGGCCTGTTCGTCGGTCAGCGGCTCTTCGCGGTGTTTGCGTAACTGATCGATCGCCTTGTTGCGCGTGATGCTGACCATCCAGGTCATCGGCGCCGAGAGGTTGGCATCGTACTGAGAGGCGCTGTTCCAGATCCGCACGAAGGCTTCCTGCACCACGTCTTCAGCCTGATCGCGGTGCCCCATGCAGCGAAGGGCCACGGCAAACAAGTGTCCCGAAACCTTGCGGTAGAGGCTTTCGAAAGCGCGGCGGTTACCCAGTGAACACTGAGCCAGCAATTGCCGGAGCTCATCGGCGTCGACAGAAGAAATGGGCACTCTCCAGACATGAAAACGACGACGACCTCGTTGATCGCCCGAATGCTGGCAGGTTAGTCCAGGTTGAGCCGCAGTTCCATTCACCTTTTTTACTCGTCCGAGAAATGGGAAATCCACCGCCTGTCAGGCGACGCGGTCGCGACCCTTGCGGCTCATGCAGGGGATACGTTGCCCGCCTATAAAGTGGATGCAGGCCGGCGCATCTATTTCTCAGGTGCGGTGAAGGCTGGGCCTTTGGAACTTATCTCTGCATAAGGGTCCAACGCGTGTTTACCCGGCCATGGCCGGTTCTCTGGCAAATGAGGTGGGTTCAATGAAGGTTTCAATGAAAAACACACGCGGCGCTGCACTGGCGACTTTGATGGCGCTTGCAGCATCACCGGTCTTCGCCTTCAACCTGAACGATGCGGCGAACGCTATTTCCGGCGCCACGGGTGGACAACAGAAAGCCACCGCTGCCCCGGAAGCCGCCGGACTGCTCAACACGCTGGGCACGCAATTGAATGTCACGCCGCAACAAGCAGTGGGCGGTACCGGCGCATTGCTGGGACTGGCCAAGAACAAACTGGCCGGCAATGACTACTCCAGCCTGACCCAGTCAGTGCCGGGTCTCGATCAACTGTCGGGCACTACCGCATTGGGTAGCCTCGGCGGTCTGGGCAGCATGCTCGGTGGCAGCTCTGGCAACGGCAACTCGGCGATCAGCAGCGCGCTGGGCAATGTGCAAAGCATGGGCGACGTGAACAAGGCCTTCGGTGCGCTCGGGATGGACAGCGGCATGGTCAGCCAGTTTGTACCGGTGATCCTGCAATACCTGGGTCAGCAGGGCGCAAGCGGCTCGGCGTTGTCGGCGCTGAGCGGGGTTTGGGGTGCGAAGTAATGCTTTGACGCGCAGCAGGCATGATCGGCCGGGTATGAGGGCCAGGTATCAGGCAGGAATGAAAGCTCTCTTGTAGGATAACGAGACAACTGCCATCTGCTGATCGACATTAGAAGAAAGCGATGTCGTAGCCGAATCGGGATGCTGCACTGACGATATGCTGCCCCATGATCTGACGTGCCGCCGCTGCATTCCGGTCAGTCAACGCCTGCACAAGCTCCTCATGCTCACCGCGTGCTGCATGTGGAATATTGCTGAACACCGGGCCTCGTCGCGCAAAGTTCATGGTGATCAGTGCCCGCATCGGTTCGAGCACCGTGCGAATCATCGTCTCGAGATAGTCATTGCCAGATGCTGCGGCCACGGCCCGATGGAAGTCGAGGTCGGCGTTCACGGTGTCCAGCGTCGGTTCGCCTTCGTACTGCATTCGCAGGACCGCAGCCTGGATCGTTTTCAGCTTGTGAGCCGTCATGTGCGTCGCCGCAAGCGCGGCAGCCTGGCTTTCCAGTACGGCCCGCACTTCGAACATGTTGCGAATCGTATTGTCACCGTCCAGCAAAGACGTGGGCTTGCGCTGCGGGGAAGACTCCTCCGATTGGGGCGCTGCGGAGACGAACACGCCCACGCCCTGACGTGACTGGATCAGACCCTGCGCTCGAAGCGTCGCGATCCCTTCCCGTACGACGTTCCTGCTTACCCCGAAATTTTGCGAAAGAAACTGTTCAGTGGGCAGGCGGTCTCCGGGACGCAACCGTCCAGACGCAATCTCATCGCTCAGTGAGCGGGCGATGTGCTCAGCCAGATGAGGTCGCCGCGCCACGGGTTGAACATTCATTTCACTCATTCTTTTTCATCCTTCCGCTTGTCTTCTTAATCTACATCAGAAGACTTGTTCCCAACAGTTAAAACTGAATTTCGTATTGGTAATAAGAATTAAAATCCATATAAATCAATTAGTTGAGTAGATTTTAGACTCGGAGCCTGCGAGAGGCGCCTGTTGTTCAGTTGAAGGACAACAGGACGTCGTGTACGTTAGCCTCAACCTGGCACGGGCGAACTCAGAAAATCGCCGCGCCTTCCACGCAACCTGCTTGAGGCGAGGCCCTATGAAAATTGCCAGCATCGAAACTATTCCGCTTCGGATTCCCTTCACTACGGGCGGTCCATCGGCCGGCGGGGTGTGGGGGCCGAAAGACCTGCAGATGGTCGATTCCTTGGTGGTTAAAGTCACCACGGACGAGGGGATCGTCGGCTGGGGCGAAACCTTTGGCTTCACCGCGATACCGGCAGTGAAGGTCGTGATCGACACGATCCTGGCGCCCGAAATGATCGGCACTGATGTCACGCGGCGCGAGAAATTGCAGGGCGACCTGCAAAAGAAGTTCCACGTCTTCGGTCGCAGTGGCGCGTTCATCTATGGCCTCTCGGCCATTGACATCGCGCTGTGGGATATCGCCGGCAAAGCGGCTGGCAAACCGATCTACCAACTCCTGGGTGGCAGCGAAGCCACTTCGCTCGCGGCCTATGCAAGCTTGATCCGCTATGCCGACCCTGAACTGATTCGGGTCAATGTGCAGCGCGCGGTCAACAGTGGTTTCCGTCATCTCAAGCTGCATGAAGTGAACCCAGACGTCATCCGCGCCGCGTGCGAAGCCGCAGGCCCCGGCGTGGAAATCACCCTCGACGTCAACGCCCCGTGGTCGGTGCGTGAAGCACTGGATATGACCGAGAAACTGCGCCCGTTGAACCTGCGCTGGATCGAAGAACCGGTGTGGCCGCCGGAAGACTATGCGGGCCTTGCACGGGTACGCCAGCACGGCGGCATTCCGGTTGCGGCTGGCGAGAATGCGTCGACGCTGATGGACTTCCAGCATCTGCTTGAGGCTGGCGCGGTCGATTTCATCCAGCCCAGCCCGGCAAAAATGGGCGGCATCACCGAACTGCAAAAAGTATATGCGCTGGCCAATGCCCATGGCGTCACCGTGATGGTTCACGCCTTTTATGACGGCCCGGGCCTGTTGGCCGCCGTGCATGGCAGTGCCGCCCTGGGTGGTGCGAAGTCTCTGGTCGAGTGGCGTTACTTCGATCTCGAAGCACAACTCTATGGCGACGCAATCATCCCGCGTAACGGCCGCATCGACGTGCCGCAAGGGCCGGGGCTTGGAATCGAGCCGGACCAGGACGTCATTCGAGACTACCGCTTCAAACCCTAACCGACCACTTGATCGACGCCAACGCGACCACCGCCGTTTCGGCATCGATCAGCCACGACGACATTCTTGATAAAAATAAATACGAGGATTGAGCACATGTTAGACAGAATCGTAGGGCCGATTTTGCCCGTCGCCTTTGTGATCGCGCTTGGCTACATCGCTGGCAAGCGGGGCCGGCTCACTCATTCGGACAGCCTGCTGATCAGTCGGCTGGTACTCGGATGGATTTTTCCGGCACTGCTATTTGTCGGGATGGCGAGCACGCCTCGTGAACAGCTCTTTGACTTCAAATTCGTAGCGGCCACGTTTATCGGCATCATGGGCATGTATGCGATCGCGCTGGCAATTGGCTGGTTCACCACGCGCAATCTCAAGGTCGCAACACTCAAGGGCTTCGTCAACGGGTACCCGGACGCCGCCTTTATGGGCATCCCGATCCTCGCGACAATGTACGGAGCCGGCAGCATTTATTCGGTGCTGGTGCTGAACCTGGTCGCGAGCCTTGCGATGATCCCGCTGACAACCATGCTACTGACTATCGCCGATGGAAAAGGCAGTGGCACCCAGGCGTTCGTGTCGAGCCTGTCGGGAGCGGTACGCCGTCCGCTGATGTGGGCACCGGCTCTTGGCATTCTGATTTCGCTGCTGCAGGTCAAGCTGCCGCCGATTGCTGTGGAGTCACTCAATCTTCTCGGTAAGGCAACGCCTGGTGTTTCCCTGCTGTGCCTGGGACTGATCATGTCGTCCGAGAAACTGAAAATGTCGGGTGAGGTGTGGGGCAACCTTGGGCTCAAACTGTTTGTTCACCCCGTGCTGATGTTCGCCGCCACTGTGTTGATGGGCACCCATGGGATTTACGCCCAACAGATGATTCTGCTTTGCGCGCTTCCGTCGGCGACCATCCCGGCGATGTTCGCGAATCAGACCGGCGCCTATCAGAGTGAAGCCGCGACCTCCATCCTGGTCAGTACAGTGCTGTCGATCGTGACTTTTTCTTTCGCGATTTACCTGATTGATGGAGGACTGGCCGCAGCCTGACTGCTGATCCCGAACGGCGGGGTATGAGGCACTCGTGTCGATCATGTTGAAAAGGCGTGTACGTCTGGCCTATACCGCCGGGCCGTTCTCTGATCGGCGGCGCTCGTTTACGGCTTCAGCCCGAGCTGCCCAGACGAACATGCCCGAAACATCCTTGCAGCGGGAATGGCGAGTTGGTTTGCGACGACTTCACTGGCTGCAAGGCAGGTTTTGAGTTGGGTTACCGAGATCGGCTGCATGGCCCATGCACGGCACACGATGAGTCTACAGTGGGCCGATTCCAGCTAGTGAGGATACCTGGCACTTGTCAGGTGCCGTAACAGGTAAGGATTTTGGTCAGGGTTGCTTTGTTTTCAGGTTTGAGTAGCGTATCGACAGTGACAGCGGGCAAGGCGATCAAGGCTGAGTTGACTTGGGCGACATGAACAAGGTCTTCGGCGCGCGCCTGAAAAGAATCAGCCGCTTGTCCGTTCTCCCTGCAACGCCTGTATCCGCGCATCTTTCTCAACCCACAACCGATTCACCCATTCCTGCACGTACTCACGAAACACCGGGTCGTTCTCGTAATCGCCTTGCCATAGCGCGGGGTCGAGTTCGCAGGTCTGGATGTCGATGATCACCCGTGGCACCTGACCTGAAATCAGGTCCCAGAAGCCGGGAATACGGGCGCCGGGGTAGACCACTGTCACGTCGAGCACCGCGTCCAGTTGCTCACCCAAAGCGGCAAGAACAAACGCCACGCCGCCTGCTTTGGGCTTGAGCAGGTAGCGATAGGGCGAGGCCTGTTCGGCGTGTTTGACCGGGGTAAAGCGTGTGCCTTCCAGGTAGTTCACCACCGTGACCGGCTGGCGCTTGAACAGCTCGCACGCTTCTTTGGTGATCTCCAGATCCTTGCCTTTGAGCTCCGGGTGTTTCGCCAGGAACGCTTTGGTGTAGCGCTTCATGAACGGATAATCGAGCGCCCACCACGCCAGCCCCAGGAACGGTACCCAGATCAGTTCTTTCTTCAGGAAGAATTTGAAAAATGGCGTGCGACGATTCAGCGCCTGGACCAGCGCCGGGATGTCCACCCACGATTGATGGTTGCTGATCACCAGATAAGACGTGTCGCCGCGCAGTCCCTCGTGGCCGCTGATTTCCCAGCGCGTCGGGATGCACAGCTTGAAGATCAGCTTGTTGATCTCGACCCAGGTCTCGGCAATCCACATCACCGCCCACGAGCAGCGGTCGCGCAGTTCGCTCTGGAACACCAGTTTGAGCAGCGCGAAGACCATCAGCGGGCCGAACAGCACCAGGGTATTGAGCAACAACAGCAGCGTGACAGCGATACCGGTGAGCAGGTGACGCATAAATCACTCGTGGTCATGAAAAGGGCTGGCAATGATAAGCAGCTATGCCCCGAGAGCCAAATCCAGCGGTCGCTCACAAATGTTTCACGCGCGGAGCCGTAGGATCGTGTTCTACCTTAGTGAGCGAACGAACGGCAAAGTTGCGGTCTAAAATCGGGCCCGTGCGACGCCCATTCATTGCGAGGAATCTGTTACGTGAAATCCCTTCTGGCGCTTCTGTCCCTGCTGGCGTTGCCCGTCATGGCCGCCGAACCGACGTTGTATGGTCGCTATGAATACATTCAGGTCTCTGAAATTGGCGAGACCTTCAAGGCGAAAATGGACACCGGCGCCCTGACGGCGTCGCTCTCGGCCAAGGATATCGAACTGTTCAAACGTGATGGCGACGACTGGGTGCGTTTCCGCCTGGCCACCAAGGATGCCGATAACAAGGTCTACGAGCACAAAGTGTCGCGCATCAGCCGTATCAAAGGCCGCTCCGATGGCGAGGACGACGATGAACCGGTCGACCCGACCAAGCGCCCGGTGGTGGATCTGGAACTGTGCCTGGGCAACGTCAAGCGTACCGTCGAGGTCAACCTGGTCGACCGCAGCCACTTCAACTACCCGCTGCTGATCGGCGCCAAAGCCTTGCGCGAGTTCGGCGCAGCGGTGAACCCGGCGCGTCGTTATACCGCCGACAAACCGGAGTGCTGATAGAAGGCCCAAGGGGCGACGCTGATCAACTGTGTGCGAATTCATTCGCGATGCGGTGGTACATCCGATGAATGTCGATCGACCGTCCCGGCGTCTCGCGAATAAATTCGCTCCCACAGGGAAATCAGGCGAGTCTGCGGGATTCACGCAGGTGGCTGGGTCTCCAGCATCGACGGACGCTGGCTGACTTCGTAATACCAGTTGGCAAGGCGCGGGTAGCGGCTGCGCCAGCCCAGATTGGGTTGGCGGAAGTCGAGGTAACCGAGCGCGCTGGCCAGGCTGATCGACGCGATGTCGAAGTGCGCACTTAGCTCGGTGACCGCTTCGGTTTCGAAATAGGCCAACGAGCGGGAAATTTTCTCGCTCTGGTTATCGACCCATTCGTCCCAGCGCTTCTCTTCGGGCCGCAGGAAGGTTTCGTAGCGGTTCAGCACCGCGGCATCCAGCACGGCGTCCGCCAGGGACGCCAGCGTGAGGCGTCTCCAGCGTGCTGAGCCGTCGCGTGGAATCAAAGGATTGCCAACATGCTGGTGGTCGAGATAATCGAGGATCACCCGACTGTCGTGTAGGACATTGTCGTCGGCCAGGCAGAGCGCCGGGATTTTTCCGCACGGATTGTCGTGGCACACCTCAGGGTGAGGATTGACCGGGGTGACATTGACCGGTTTGAAATTGACCCGTCCTGTCTGTCCTGTTTCGTGCAGCAGAATCAACACTTTGCGCGCGAAAGGCGAAGCCGCGTTGTAGTACAGCGTCATGCTGGGAGCAGACATGGGCATTCCTCTGGTCGAACCGGCCCTTAGACTAGTCAGGCCCAGAGCGCTGCGCAATGTCCGGCCGCAACGGGCCGAACAGCCGACGCGATTGGCGCCATTAAATCCTGCGGCGCACCATCAACCCCTTGATGCTCAGCCACGCTGGAATCGCCATGCCCACCCAGGCAAGAACATCCCACGCGCCATCGCCCAGCAGCGCGGCGAACAGGCCGATGGCGGTCAGGAGTGCGATCCAGGTTGGCTTGGCGAAGGTTTTCCAGAACGCCGGGTGCTTTTTGTGCCTTGTCATGCCGCTTCCACCGCTTGAGGCACGTTGACGGTTGCTGCGGCGCGACGGCGCACCCACCACAGATAGACGCCACTGCCCAGGACGATGATGGTCAGCACGTCGAGAATGCCCCAGAGGATTTTCATCGGCATGCCACCGTAATCGCCGAAGTGCAGCGGTTGCGAGAGCAGCAACGCGTCCATGTACCAAGGGCTGCTGACGATCGCGGTTACGTTCAGGGTTTCGGCATCGATCAGCACGGGCGTCAGCAAGTGGGAGGTCAGGTGCGTGTTGCCCTTCATGAACACCGCGTAGTGGTGCTCGCTGGAAAACCGCGAACCGGGGAACGCGATGAACGATGGCTCCGAGCCCGGAACGGTGGTCTGCGCGATGCGCAGCAAGTCGGTTGCCGGTGCGCGCTCCGTCAGTGGTGGCGCATCGCGACAGGGGGCAACCATCGCGGCCAGCGAGTCGTTGCGCCATTGCGCGATCACGAGGTCGGCGCAGGCATTGAGCACGCCGGTCAAGCCGACGACAAAGGCCCAGGTCAAGGTGACGACGCCGATGAGGTTGTGCAGGTCAAGCCAGCGCACCCGGGTCGATTTGTTCGGCCGCACGGTGGCGAAATCCAGTCGGCGCATGAACGGGGCGTACAACACCACACCCGAAATAATCGCTAACACAAAGAGCAGGCCCATGAAGGCCAGCAGTAACTTGCCGGGCAGTCCTGCGTACATGTCCACGTGCAGACGCAGCATGATGTTCATAAAACCGCCGTTGGCCGATGGGGTTTCCACCGCCTCGCCGCTGCGCGCGTCGAGCATGAAGGTGTGCGTGTCGTTGGGATCGCCACCCGCCGTTTTGCCCATGAAGGCATACATGCCGTTGGGCTCGTCTTCGTCCCAGCCGAAATACTGCACCACTTCGCCCGGACGATGCGCTTGGGCCGCTTTCACCAGTTGCTGCAGATCCATGCGCGGCGTATTGGCGGGCATTTCCTTGAGGACCGGTGCCCCACCCGTCAGCTCCTCGATCTCGTGGTGGAACACCAGCGGCAGACCGGTGATGGCAAGCATCAGCAGGAACAGCGTGCAGATCAGGCTGCTCCACGTGTGGATGAACGACCAGCGGCGGATGGTTTGGCTCTTCATGGGGCAAATACCGGGTTGAACGAAAGCTAAAAGGGCCGCTGTTAAGAGCGGCCCTTGTTTTCAGAAATGAGAGTTTAAACCATTACCATTTGTAATCCACGCTTGCGAGCACACTTCGCCGATCGCCGTAGTAGCAATAGAAGCCGTCGCAGGTGGAAATGTATTCCTTGTCGAAGACGTTGTTGGCGTTGACCGACACGCTCACGCCTTTGAGCGAGTTGTTCAGACGGCCTAGGTCGTAATGAACCGCAGCGTCATAGACGGTGTAAGCGTTGCTGTGGCCGTAGTTCGGGTTGGCCACGAAACCATAGCTGCCGATGGCAATGTTGTCGGTTTCGCCGATGTAACGCGCACCGAACCCGACACCGAACCCGTCGAGCACGCCGGTGTGCCAGGTGTAGTCACCCCAGATAGAGGCGGCGTTTTCCGGCGTCAGTGGCAGTGGACGGTTTTTGTCCAGCGGATCGGTGACCTTGGTCATTTTGCTGTTGGCGTAGGTGTAGGAAGCCGTCACTTTCAGGTTTTCAGTGACGTTACCCACCGCTTCCAGTTCGAAACCACGGACCTTGGCTTCCCCGAGCGGACGCGATGTGCCGAAGGTATCGCTGAGCACGATGTCTTTGCGGGTCAGGTCATAGGCCGCAGCGGTAAACATGATGTCGCTGCCGGGTGGCTGATATTTCAGGCCCACTTCGTATTGCTTGCCCGTGCCGGGTTTGAACGCGTTGCTCTGACCGGTAGTAACGTCTGCCGCACCGCCTTGTTCCGCCTGAAACGACTCGGCGTAGGAGATGTAAGGCGTGAAGCCGGAATCGAAGACGTAGCTCAGCGCCGCGTTGCCGGTAAAGGCACTGTCGGTGCGGTCGTCACGTTCGTCAGCGAGGTTGTAGAACTTCGTTTTGGTCTTGAGCAGGTCCTGACGACCGCCCAACGTCAGGCGCCAGTTGTCCAAAGCCAGCTGATCCTGAACATACACGCCAAAGTCGTCGGTCTTCTGGTTGTAGTTCTGGAACGCGGTGTAGGCGACGTTGCTGAAGTCCTGGCCGTACACCGGGTTGATGATGTTGCTGGTCGGCGCGCTGCCGTACTGCCACTTGTAGTTGTGGTTGACGCGCTGGTAGTCGGCACCGAGCAGCAGGGTGTGCTTGACGATGCCGGTGTCGAAGTCGGCCTGGAAGTTGTTGTCCAGCGCGAACTGGCTGATGTCCTCGTTCACGATGTTGGCGCCGCGCTGCACGGTGCCGTCATCTGCAACCGAGCCGTAGTAACCGCCGGCGGTGATGCCCTGGAACGACAGATCGCTCTTGGTATAGCGCAGGTTCTGCTTGAGCTGCCAGACATCGTTCAGGCGGGTTTCGAAGGCGTAGCCCAGCGCGTAATAGGTCTTGTCGTAGAATTCCCAGTCCGGATCGCCCAGGTTTTTGTGGTAGCGAATCTCGCCGGCCGCCGACGGGTACTTGGTGCCCTGAATCGGCAGGAACTGGCTGGTGATGCCGGTATCGTCGCGGTTGAACTGGCTGAGCAAGGTCAGCTTGGTGTCCGGGTTGATGTTCCAGATCAGGCTGGGGGCGATGTTGTAGCGCTTGTCATCGATGTGCTCGACCGACGTGCCGCTGTCGCGCACCACCCCGCTCACGCGGTATTCGAAGGTGTCGGCATCGTCGATCTTGCCGGTGCTGTCGAAGCTGATCTGCTTGCGGTTGTAGCTGCCCACCTGAATCTGAACTTCATGGCTGGCCTGGGCTTCAGGACGACGACTGACCATGTCCAGCAGGCCACCCGGAGGCGTCTGGCCGTACACCGAAGAAGCCGGGCCGCGCAGCAGAGCGACGCGGTCCAGGTCCCAGGTTTCCATCTTCGGCATCACGTAGGCGCCCTTCGGCAGCGGCAGGCCATCAAGGAACTGGGTCGGCTCGAAGCCGCGCACCTTCAACCACTCGGCGCGGCTGTCGCTGCCATAGCTGCTGGCCACAACGCCAGGCATGTAGCGCACGGCGTCGTCGAGGTTCTGGACCGCGCGATCTTCCATTTGCTGACGGGTGGCGACAGAGATCGAACGTGGCGCTTCAATCAGCGCCGTGTCGGTTTTGGTGCCGGAGGCGGTGCGAGTGGCGGCGTAGGTTTCGGTCGGTCCCCACGCGCTTTCAAAACCGTCCTGACGCCCCTGAATGCTGGTTTCAGGCAGTGCCATCACGCCCTCAGGTGCTGCGATCAGGCTGTACGTGCCTGCCGTGGTCTGGCTCAACTGCAAACCCGTGCCACGCAGCGCTTGCGCCATGGCGCCGGGTGCGTCGAACTGGCCCTGGACCGGGGCCGACGTACGGCCGGCGGCCAGCGACGGGTCCAGCGACAGGGCGATGCCGGCCTGACTGGCGATCTGCGTCAGCGTAGTCGACAGCGGTGCCGCTGGCAGATTGTAGGCCCGAACGCTGGACGCCTGAGAGGCCGCCAGCAGTTGCGTGCTGGCCAGCGGCGTCGCAAGGGCGACAGCGGCAGCGAGCAAGGTCGGTCGCAGAAGGGTTTGAAGCGTGCGGGACATGGGCGGCTCCTGAGTGGAAAGTGTTCTCAATGCCTATGTGCCGGACGAGATCGGGAAAGTGATAGGGCTAATCGAAAATAATTTAGATTCACACTTTGCGGCCGGGCGATTTGACTTCATGCAAGAGCGACACTCTGGATTGCCCCCGAGAAGCTGGAGACCCATCCAGCTTTTTGGAGGAAGTCCACTCTGTGGGAGCGAATTCATTCGCGATGAGGTATTTCAGACGATGAATATCTATCGACCGTCCCGCCGTCTCGCGAATGAATTCGCTCCCACAGTTTTTCACTTGTGACAGCGCTACAGCTTGCTGGCCGGCTTGGCTGCGCTGGCCACCACCGTCACCCACCAATGCGTGCGCTGCTCGATTTCAACCGGCAGGGTCGGCATCAACGCCTTCAAGGCCAAGTCGGTGTCTTTCAGCGGGAAGCTGCCGGTGATGCGCAAATCCGCCACTTCCGGCGCCACGCCCAGATGGCCCTGACGGTACCGGGCCAGTTCTGCGATCACGTCCTTGAGCGGTGCGTTATCCACCACCAGCATGCCGCGCATCCACGCGTCGGTTCCAGGCGCGAGCGCAACCATCGGGCCAAGGCTGTGCCGCTGAATCAGCATTTGCTGGCCTTCACGCAGGATCATTTCGGTGTCGGCGGCTTGCGGATGAGCCGCGACGGCGGACTGCAGGACGCTCAGCAACGTCCCGTCGTCCTCGCGCTTTACCAGAAACTTCGTCCCCAGCGCACGCATGCTGCCTTCGTCGGTTTCGACGATGAACGGCCTTGGGTCGTTATGGCTGCCGGTTTCCACGAAGATTTCGCCGTCTTGAAGAACCACCCGACGCTGCTTTGCATCGAATCGCACGTCCACTGCGCTGTGGGTATTGAGACGAATCAGGGTGTTGTCCGACAGACGAATCGTGCGTTGCTCGCCGGTCGCCGTGCGCAGATCCGCCAGCCAGTAATTGACCGGCAGATAACGGTCGCCGAGAAACAGGGTCAGCCCCAGCGCGATGGCGACACCCGCAACCCCGCGGCCGAGCTTGCGGACCTGGCGGCCAACACCTTCCCGCGAACGCAGCAGCGCGGAACGCGCCGGGCCGGTGGTGCCGACAAAGCGCTGGTCGAGCATGCCGAGTTGCATCCAGGCGCGGGCGTGTTCTTCACTCGCGGCGTACCACTTGGCGAATTCTTCGCGCTCCGCTTCGCTGCCCTGCCCGCAATCCAGGCATAACTGCCAGGCGATGGCGGCGTCGAGCACCTGCGAGGAGACCGGGCGGGTGGTGATGCTCATGTCGGTTCGCCGTACAGCGCGACATAGCACTGACGCATGCCCTGAGCCAGATACTGGCGTACGCGGGGCACGGAAACACCGAGTTTGTCGGCAATTTCGGCATGGGCCATGCCGTCCAGACGGCTGTACAAAAAGGCCGCGCGCGCCTTGCTCGACAGCTTGCCGAGCAAACGGTCGATGGCCTTGAGGTCGTCGAGGATCAGTTGCCGCTCTTCCAGTGAAGGCTGTTCGGCTTCCGGAATCAGCATCAGTTCGGTGAGATAAGCCTGTTCCAGCGCCGCTCGACGGAAGTAGTCGAACAGCAGACCTTTGGCCACCTGAACCAGAAACGCCCGGGGTTCACGGGGTTCGGTCAATTGCTCCCGGCCAAGCAGGCGTGTGAAGGTGTCCTGACTCAGGTCTTCGGCACGGTGCGGGCAGGCAACATTGCGTTTCAGCCAAGCCAGCAACCAGCTGCGATGGTCGCGATAGAGCGTTCCGACAAGCTGATGTTGAGGACGATGAAGTGACGACACGACGCACCGAAGAGAACAAAGTAACTAACGAGAATTATTCGCGATTGTGTCAGAGCCAATGAATGCTGGCAATTGGTCGTTATCACTCTGCGGCTGAACGGTTTGGGCGGGGGAATTAAAAGCTGTATTTGGAGCACATCCCTGTGGGAGCGTCATCCGCGAGGCATCGGACCCACGCGTGACCTGTAAGACGTCCGAGGTTACGAGGGCAGCGAATGCGATGGGACAGCCAATGACGACGTCGGCTGACATGACGCCTTCGCCAGCAAGCTGGCTCCTACAGAGTCTGTGTCAGCCGCGAATCCGAGTGACGCCGAGAAACCTGTAGGAGCAGTCGGAGGTTACGAGGGTCTGGGCCGCACTCGGACGAAAGCGGTGGAGAAGTCAGCGTTGATGGCGCTGATTCTCCACATTCCTCGGAACACCGCCCAGACCACGCTCTCTCCCAAAGGGTCTGTGGTGAACCAGCCGGACAAAACGTCATCCGCTCAAAACGAATGGGATTGCTGCCGGCGTCGCCACTTGGCCAGGCATTGGTCCAGCTGTGCGGGGCTGTCAATTGCCTGCTTTCGCGCATGGCTGAACAGGATCAGCGCGAGTTCAGCGGTCACCAGTGCATCGGCGCTGGCGTGATGACGTTCTTCGGCGTGCAAGCCAAAAAAGGCGGTCCAGTCATCCAGCCCTGCCTGACGCAGACAGGCCTGCGGGCACAGCATCGGCGCGATCTCGGCCACGTCCAGAAACGGGTGTTGCAGGCGATACCCCAAGCTTTCCTTTAAGGCACGCCCAATCATGTGTTGATCGAACGGTGCATGGAACGCCAGCAACGGGCTGTCGCCGACGAACTCCATGAAGTCCAGCAGCGCCTCGACCGGTTCACTGCCCGCGGCAATCGCACTCGGCCCCAGCCCGTGAATCAAGACGCTGGGGCTGAGTTTGTGATCGTGGCGCAGCAGCGTGCGCTCGAATGGCTGACCAAAATCGATAGCGCCGTCTTCGATGACCACCGCTCCGATGGACAGCACCTCGTCACGGCTCATGTTCAGGCCGCTGGTCTCCAGATCGAGCACCACCCAGCGTTGTTGACGCAGCGGGTTTTCATTCAGGGCCGCAGGGCGGGGCAGCTCGCTCAGGCGCTGCAGTTGCTCGGGTGTAAGGTCTGGCGCTTTTGCGCGCTTGGGTGGTTTTAGCCACTGAAACAGGTTCATGGTCTGTCGCTTAAAGTTGATAACGCACGGTCAGGCTGGTTTGCAGGCGCTGCGCCTGACGGAATGACTCACGCAAAATCCGCCGGTCCAGGTGATTGAGCACGTCTGGATCGATGCGGTTGGAATAGGGCAGGTTCTGTCGGCTCTGTTGTTGGTGCTGTTGCATCCGGGTTTGCTGGATGAAGTGATAGGCCTCTTCATAGGCCGCGCCGTCCAGTGGGTCGATGACTTCTTTGGCCACCAGCTGACGCAGGCGTTCGAGCGTGTTGTTGGCCCCCACGCCGTTGGCCAGCGCGAGGAGCCGCGCGCCGTCCACGAAGGGGGTGAGGCCTTGAGTTTTGAGGTCCAGCGTGTCTTTTTCGCTGCCTTTGCGCGCCACCACGAAATCCTTGAAGCGCCCTACGGGCGGGCGCTGGCGCAAGGCGTTGTCGGCCATCATGCGCTGGAACAGCTTGTTGTCCCCTACCTGCGCCAGAATGCTCTGCCGCAGTTGCTCGCCAGCGCTTTCATCCCCCCAGACCACGCGCAAGTCGAAATAGATGCTGGAGGACAGCAGGTTTTCCGGCGTCGCCTCGCGAATGAACGAACCGAACCGCCGCGCCCATTCAACCCGCGACAGGCACAGTTCGGGGTTACTGGCCATGATCCCGCCCTTGCACAGCGCGAAGCCGCACAACGCCAGACCCTGGTTGATGCGCTCGGCTATCGGCAGCAGGCGGCCGCGGATGGCGGCGGCTTCAGCGGCGTCTTTGGCCTCGAACAGAATGCCGTTGTCCTGGTCGGTGTAAAGCGTTTGCTCGCGACGGCCCTCACTGCCGAAGCACAGCCAGCTGAAGGGAATGCCGGGGTCACCTTTTTCCTCCAGCGTCAGCTCGATGACGCGACAGACCATGTGGTCGTTGAGCAGCGTGATGATCTGGGTGATCTGCGTCGAGGACGCGCCATGGGCCAACATGCGGTCAACCAATTGCACGATGTCGCCGCGCATATTGCCCAGCGAATCGATGCGCGGGGCGCTGCGGATGGTTCGGGCCAGGTGCACCAGGTCCACCCGTTGCAGGGAAAACAGGTCGCGCTCCGACACTACGCCACACAGGCGTTGATCCTTGACCAGGCACACGTGGGCGATGTGCCGCTGCGTCATGGCGATGGCGGCATCGAACGCGCTGGCATCGGGGCTTAGATAGAAGGGCGCCTGAATCATGCTGAGCCTGATCGGCTGGCCAAAGTCAGCGTTCACGTCTGCAACCACCTGACGCAGATCACGCAGTGTGAAGATGCCCAGCGGCGCCTTGGCGTCGTCGACGATCACGATACTGCCGACCTGCTGCTCGTCCATCAGCTTCACGGCTTCACGCAGCGGCGTCTCGGGCGAACAGGTCACGGGGTGACGCATCGCCAGTTCACCCAGACGCGTGTTCAGCGAGTACTGCGTGCCGAGAGTTTCCACGGCCTTCTGCTTTACTTGCTGATTGACCTGTTCGAGCAGGCTGCTGACGCCTCGCAGGGCGAAATCGCGGAAGGCGCTGGAGAGCGCGAACAGCTTGATGAATGCCTGTTTGTTCAACTGCAGGCAGAACGTGTCCTCGGCTGCCAGGTGCTCGGTGCGCGTGGCGCGTTCGCCCAGCAGAGCGGCCAGGGGGAAGCATTCGCCCGTGGTGATTTCAAACGTGGTTTCAGTGCCGCCTTTGGCCGAATGTGGGCGTTCACCGACCACCCGACCCTGTTTCACAATATAAAAGTGCTCTACTGGCCCATCGCCAGGCTTGATGATGCTCTCATCCGTAGCGTAGAAACGCAGCTGGCACTGTTCAACCAGGTACGCGAGATGCGCATGCTCCATCTGGTTGAATGGCGGGAATTTTTGCAGGAATTGCATGGTGCCGTGAACGTTCTGCAACACGGCTGTTTTGCCTGCCTGGGTGAAAGCGTCCGCTTTGCTCATGACGGGGGTACCACTTGTTTTTATGGCTCCATGGTCGACCGCTTATCAGGCAGTGCCCATTGGACGTAAGTCTTAGGCGATTGAAAAGGCGTTGGAGGCCATCGGTCCCTGGTGTAAAACCATGCCGATGTGCACCGCGTAGAGGCCGTTGCGGCCTGGCAGGAAGCCGACAAAGCGTGCAGCGTATTCGGTCTGTTTGCGCTGTCAGAATGGGAGTCGACAGGAAGATGAGACGGGTATGTTCGATCACGATATTTTGAGTGATGAAGAGCGCGAAGCCCTCCATGAGGTGATGCTCGCGCCTCCATCGCAATCGCCACAACGGGTGTTGATCGTCGATGACGACAAGGATGCCAGGGAAATTCTTTCCGAGATCCTCAGCCTCAACGACATCAGCTGCATTACGGCGGCGGGCGGCACCAGTGCCATGCATCTGCTGCAGACGCGACCGTCCATTGCGCTGCTGATCACCGATCTGCGCATGGCGCCGTGCGACGGGCTGGATTTGATCCGCCAGGTCCGTGATTCGGATCGGGCAGCGCTGCCGATCATCATCGTCTCGGGCGACGCCCACGTGCGTGATGCCATTGATGCGATGCACCTGAGCGTGGTGGATTTTCTGCTCAAGCCGATCAACACCAAGCAGCTGTTGCGGTTGGTGAAGCGGGAGTTGGGGATGGCGTAGGGCCCCGCAGTCCGCTGTAGGAGCGCGCTTGCCCGCGATGCATCGGTACATTCGGCAAAAATGTGTCGGATGTACCGGCTTTTCGCGGGCAAGCGCGCTCCTACAGGCGTCATCATTGCCGTAGCCGTTTGGCTTGCCGACGATGATGTGCGAAAAATTGCCACAGCGGGCAGAACCGTTGGGGATGGATCCCACAGGAATAAAAAAGGCGGTGTGTCTTGCGACCCACCGCCTTTTTGTTTAACGAGGCTTGTTAAAGCCCGTTCTTCGCCTTGAACGCCCGACGACGGCGATGCAGCACCGGCTCGGTGTAGCCGTTCGGCTGTTTAGTGCCCTCGATAACCAGTTCGACCGCCGCCTGAAAGGCGATGTTGCTGTCGAAGTCCGGCGCCAGGGGGCGATACAGCGCGTCGTTGGCGTTTTGGCGATCCACCACCGGCGCCATGCGCTTGAGGCTTTCCATCACTTGCTGCTCGTTGACCACGCCATGACGCAACCAGTTGGCGATGTGCTGGCTGGAAATACGCAGCGTTGCGCGGTCTTCCATGAGGCCGACGTCATTGATGTCCGGCACTTTAGAGCAACCGACGCCCTGATCGATCCAGCGCACCACGTAACCGAGGATGCCCTGCGAGTTGTTGTCCAGTTCGTTCTGGATTTCCTCAGGCGTCCAGTCGGTGTTCGGCGCGAGCGGAATGGTCAGGATGTCATCGACCGAGGCCGGTGCGCGTTGAGCCAGTTCGGCCTGGCGGGCGAACACGTCAACCTTGTGGTAATGCAGCGCGTGCAGTGCAGCCGCCGTCGGCGATGGGACCCAGGCGGTGTTGGCGCCGGCCAGCGGGTGAGCGATCTTCTGTTCAAGCATCGCGGCCATCAGGTCCGGCATCGCCCACATGCCTTTACCGATTTGCGCACGGCCTTGCAGGCCACACTTCAAACCGATGTCGACGTTCGAGTTTTCATAGGCACCGATCCACTTCTCGCCCTTCATCTGCGCTTTGCGCACGACCGGGCCGGCTTCCATGGAGGTGTGGATTTCGTCGCCGGTGCGATCCAGGAAGCCGGTGTTGATGAACACCACGCGCTCGCTGGCGGCTTTGATACAGGCTTTAAGGTTCACCGTGGTGCGGCGCTCCTCGTCCATGATCCCGACTTTCAGCGTGTTGCGCGGCAGGCTCAGGACGTCTTCGATGCGGCCGAACAGCTCGCTGGTGAACGCGACCTCTTCCGGGCCGTGCATTTTCGGTTTGACGATGTACACCGAGCCTGTGCGGCTGTTGGCGCGCGACGTATTGCCTTTGAGGTTATGGATCGCCGCCAGGCTGGTCAGCAGGCCGTCGAGGATGCCTTCCGGCACTTCGTTGCCCTGATTGTCGAGGATGGCATCGATGGTCATCAGGTGACCGACGTTACGCACGAACAACAGCGAGCGGCCGTGCAGCGTCACCGCTTCGCCTTTGGGCGAGGTGTAAACGCGGTCGGCGTTCATGGTGCGGGTGAAGCTCGCGCCGCCTTTGGAGACCTCTTCGGACAGATCGCCCTTCATCAGGCCCAGCCAGTTGCGGTAGACCACGACCTTGTCATCGGCGTCGACAGCCGCGATCGAATCTTCGCAGTCCATGATGGTGGTCAACGCCGCTTCCATCAGCACGTCTTTGACGCCCGCCGCGTCGGTCTGGCCAACCGGGCTGGTAGCGTCGATCTGGATTTCGAAGTGCAGGCCGTTGTGCTTGAGCAGGATCGAGGTGGGCGCCGAGGCGTCGCCCTGGAAGCCGATCAGCTGTGCGTCGTCACGCAGCCCGGTGTTGCTGCCGCCCTTGAGGCCGACGATCAATACACCGTCGACCAGTTTGTAACTGGTGGAGTCGACGTGAGAGCCGGCGGCCAGTGGCGCGGCTTCGTCCAGGAAAGCGCGCGCGAACGCGATGACTTTGTCGCCGCGGACCTTGTTGTAGCCTTTGCCTTTTTCGGCGCCGCCTTCTTCGCTGATCGCGTCAGTGCCATACAGCGCGTCGTACAGCGAGCCCCAGCGGGCGTTCGAAGCGTTGAGGGCAAAACGGGCGTTCATGACCGGCACCACGAGTTGCGGACCGGCCATGCGGGCGATTTCTTCGTCGACGTTTTGCGTCGAGGCCTGGAAGTCCGCCGCTTCTGGCAGCAGATAACCGATTTCCTGCAGGAAAGCTTTGTAGGCGGCAGCGTCGCGCGCCTTGCCGGCATTGGACTGGTGCCAGGCATCGATGCGCGCCTGGAAGTCGTCACGTTTGGCGAGTAGGGCTTTGTTCTTCGGCGCCAGCTCGTGGATCAGCTTGTCGGCGCCGGCCCAGAACGCGGCGGCTTCGATACCGGTTCCAGGAAGGGCTTCGTTGTTCACGAAATCCAGAAGGACTTTGGCGACCTGAAGGCCACCGACTTGAACGTGTTCAGTCATTGCTTGCCTCACTCTGCTCAGCTATCTGCGCTTCAATCTCGAGCGCTCTCTTGTTAAAGCCATCGACATCAACCGCTCGCCCTTGCCAGATCATGCCATTGCTGGCGGCTGGGCCGGGGCCGTGAGGACCTGAAAGAAAGGCGTTGTGCGCTTTGCGGAACAGGTTTCAACGAGCGGCGATGCGGGGTCAGGCATTGTTCCAACGTTTATGTAGTGAACTCGGCGGAATACTACATGATGCGTCGCGGTGTGAAAATCAGACTAAATATGTCACCGAGCGACTGGATTTTCACGTTTGGTCACGTCGGGGTTACGGATGTTCTCAAAAAACCTGTGAATTGTTCCAGAGAATTATGGAAATGGTACACAGATTGTTTCTCACGGAAGCAGTCGGGCGCGCAACGAGCCCTTGCCTATACTTGCCCGACAGCCGCGCAGGCCGCACACACCGGCTTGTGGACACGTAAAGAAGAGGAATCGACCGTGGATCATCTTATCGTCACCGTATTTGCCCCCGACAAACCGGGGCAGGTCGAACAGATCGCATCGTGCATTGCAAATCACGGTGGTAATTGGCTGGAAAGCCGTATGACGCACATGGCCGGACAGTTTGCCGGGATCCTGCGCATCGGCGTGCCTGCCGAGGCGCACGCCCAATTGCGCGACGCGCTGGAAGGGTTATCCGCTTACGGTATCCGCGTGCAGTTCGCCGACATCGGCATGGAACCGTCCAGCACCTGGAAGCCGATCAACATGGAGCTGGTGGGTAACGATCGACCCGGCATTGTGCGTGACGTCACGCGCTTGCTGACCGAGCAGGGGGTGAATGTCGAGCAACTGGTGACCAATGTCGAACCGGCACCCATGAGCAGCGAGCCGTTGTTCCGTGCCAACGCGTTGCTGGGCCTGCCGCAGACCTTGTCGCTGGATGTCCTGCAGAAACGCCTGGAGACGCTGGCAGACGATTTGATGGTGGAGCTGAAGCTGAAGGCGGACGAGTGATGTGATGCCAGGCGCATCCAGGCGGTGTGAGCGAATTGACTCGCTCACACCGCCTGGATGGCCCGTGAGGGTTGCAGGCAACTATCTATTGATTGATCAGCTTATTGATTGATCAACGTTGCGCGCGACGTTTCATCGCCAGCCAGCCGTCGACGGTGTAGATGATCAGACCCGCCCAGATGAACAGGAACGTCACCAGCGTCGCCGAAGGCATGTGTTCGCCGAACATCAAAACGGCCAGCGACAGCACCAGCGTCGGAGCGATGTACTGCAAAAAGCCCAGGGTTGCGTAGGGCAAATGCCGGGCGGCGGCGTTGAAGCACACCAGCGGGACGAGCGTTACCGGCCCGGCCATGGCCAGCCAGATCGCTTCGGACGTGGTCCAGAAGGCGGGCTGTGCGCTGTGGGCCATTGGGTTGAACAGCAACCAGCCTACCGCCAGCGGCACCAGAATCCAGGTTTCCACCACCAATCCCGGCAATGCCGCGACCGGTGCTTGCTTGCGAATCAAGCCGTAGAAACCGAAGCTGAACGCCAGCGCGAGCGAGATCCACGGCAGGCTGCCGACCTGCCAGACCTGCTGCGCCACGCCGACCAATGCCAGCAGCACCGCCACCCACTGCAGAGGACGCAGCCTTTCGCGCAGCAACACCAACCCCAACATGACGTTGATCAGCGGGTTGATGAAGTAACCCAGGCTCGCCTCGACCATATGGTTGTTGTTCACCGCCCAGACGTAAATCAGCCAGTTGACGGCGATCAGCGTCCCGCTGCCCGCCAGAATCGCCAGGCGCCTGGGGTTGTCTCGCAGCTCACGCCACCAGCCAGGGTGCTTCCACACCAGCAGCAACAAAGAGCCGGAGATCGCCGACCAGATCGCGCGGTTGACGATGATTTCGAGCGCGGGCACTGACGCCAGCAGCTTGAAGTAGATCGGAAACAGTCCCCAGATGATGTAGGCAGTCAGGCCCAGAATGTACCCGCGACGCGGGTTGGCAGCTTGCATGGGTGGTCCTTCGGCAAGTTTTTCTTATGTGGTCGGTGGAAACCTGTAGGAGTGAGCGTGCTCGCGATAACGATTGATTGATCGCATCCATTTGTCCGCTGCTTCCAATCGCGATCACGCTCACGCCTACAACGGCCAGGTCAAAACAGCTTCAGCGGCTCCTCGTTCAAGGCGGCCAGTTGCTCACGCAAGGCCAATACCTGATCGCCCCAATAGCGCTCGGTGCCGAACCAGGAAAAGCTGTGCGGGAACGCCGGGTCATCCCAGCGACGCGCCAGCCAAGCGCTGTAGTGCAACAGGCGCAGGGCGCGCAAGGGTTCGATCAGCGCAAGTTCTCGCGGATCGAAATCGTGGAATTCGTTGTAGCCGTCCATCAACTCCGACAACTGACTCAGGCAGTCCTGGCGATCCCCGGCCAGCATCATCCAGATGTCCTGCACCGCCGGGCCCATGCGGCAGTCGTCGAGGTCGACAATGTGGAAGATCTCATCGCGGGTCATCATGTTGCCGGGGTGGCAGTCACCGTGCATCCGGATGTTCTGATGAGGCGTGGCGGCGTAAACATCTTCAACGCGCTTGAGCAGGTCTTTGGCCACCGACGAGTAGGCCGGGAGCAGGCTGCGGGGAATCACGTCGTTGTCCAGCAGGTAGTTCAGCGAGTCGTGGCCGAAGTTTTTGACGCCCAGGGCTTCTCGGTGCTCGAAAGGGCGAGTGGCGCCGACGGCGTGAATGCGCCCCAGCAACTGGCCCAAACGATAAAGCTGATCCAGATTGCCCGGCTCCGGCGCTCGGCCGCCGCGACGTGGGAACAGCGTGAAACGAAAGCCTGCGTGTTCGAACAGGGTCTGACCGTTGTGAACCAGGGGCGCTACCACCGGAATTTCGACGTCGGCCAATTCGGCGGTGAAGCTGTGTTCTTCGAGAATGGCTTCGTTGGTCCAGCGGTTGGGTCGGTAGAACTTGGCGATCAGCGGCTGGCTTTCATCGATGCCGACCTGATAGACGCGGTTTTCGTAGCTGTTGAGCGCGAGGATGCGGGCATCGCTGACGAAACCGATGCTTTCGACGGCATCGAGCACCAGGTCAGGTGTGAGTGTTGCAAACGGGTGGGCCATGCTTACTCCTGCGCGCGGCAGGCTGCCGCGTCGGGCCCGTCATGGTAACTCAGGCGTGGGGCAGCGGACACACCGCGTTACCCCAGACGGCTTTTACGCCGGACGAGGATGTGGGCACGACGCTGATCCACTGTGGGAGCGAATTCATTCGCGATGCGGGCGTCGAGTCGACGCATGTTTATCGCCTGACGCATTTTTCGCGAATACATTCGCTCCCACAGTGGGTTATCCACACGCCATCAGATCGGCTAGTTCAGATCACGCGCCAATTACCCCGCCATCCTCCCGCGTGATTACCATCACCGACGACCTTGGCTTTCCATTGGGCAGGTGCTCGGGGAAGGTCGAACCGCCGTTTTCGCCGGGATGCTGAATGCCGACGAACAGCGCCTTCTGGTCTGGCGCAAAGCTGATACCGGTGACTTCGCAACCCACCGGCCCGACCATGAACCGGCGAATCTCGCCGCTTTGCGGGTCGGCGCACAGCATCTGGTTGTTGCCCATGCCTGCGAAATCGCCTGCGTTGGTTGAGTCGCCATCCGTCAGAATCCACAACCGCCCGGCCTTGTCGAAGCCCAGACCGTCGGGGCTGTTGAACATGTTTTGCGGGGTGATGTTGCTCGAGCCGCCTTGCGGCGTTCCAGCATGCACACCGGGATTACCGGCCACCACGAACAGATCCCAGGCGAACGCCATGGACGCAGCATCGGACCCCGTTTCCTGCCAGCGCAGGATCTGCCCGTACTGATTTTTCGCCCGCGGGTTGGGGCCGCCGACCGGCTGGCCTTCCTCGCCACGTTTGACGTTATTGGTCAGCGTGCAGTAGACCTGACCGTCCTTGGGACTGACCACGATCCACTCCGGCCGGTCCATGCGCGTGGCCTTGACGACGCTGGCGGCCAGACGCGCATGAATCAACACTTCGGCCTGATTGGCAAAGCCGCTCGAGGCGTCGATGCCGTTCTTGCCGTGGGTCAGTTCGATCCACTTGCCTTGGCCCTTGGGGTGGTCGGCGTTGCTGTCGCCGTTGTCGAACTGCGCCACGTACAGCGTGCCGTGATCGAGCAGGTCGCGATTGGCTTTCGGGTTCTTGTGATTGACCTTGTCGCGGCTGATGAATTTGTAGATGAACTCGCCGCGCTCGTCGTCGCCCATGTAGACCACCACGCGGCCGTCCTTTGTTTCGGTCAGGGCGGCGTTTTCATGCTTGAAGCGGCCCAGCGCCGTGCGTTTGACTGGCGTGGAGGTCGGATCGAACGGGTCAATTTCAACCACCCAGCCGTGACGGTTGAACTCGTTAGGGTTCTTCGCCAGGTCGAAGCGCGGATCGTGCGGGTGCCAGTTCACTTCCTTGCTCGCCGCGACGACCCCATAGCGCTTGGCGGCAGGGTCGAATGTTTGCGCAGGATCACTGCTGCCGAAGCAATCGGTGAAGTTCTCTTCGCAGGTCAGATAAGTCCCCCAAGGCGTTTTGCCGTTGGCGCAGTTCTGAAACGTACCGAGCACGTTCCTGCCGGTCTTGTCGGCGGAGGTTTTGAGCCACTCGTGCCCGGCAGCGGGGCCGCTCAGGTGAATGGGCGTGTTGCCGTGAATGCGCCGGTTGTATTTCGAGCCCTGCACGAACGTCCATTGCCCGCCCTCGCGCTTCACTTCAATCACCGACACACCTTCGCTGGCCTGCGCCTTGTGCACGTCCTCGGCAGACTGCGGCTCTTTGCCGTGATCGAACAGGTAGCGATAGTTGGTGTACTCGTTGTTGATCGCCATCAATGCGCGCTTGGCAGTGTCGGCACTGTCACCGGGGAAAGTGAACAGGCTCATGCCGTCGTTGTTGTCGCCAAACTGCAATTCCTGCGCTTTCGCCGTGCCTTTACCGCTCGCATCGAACGCCGGGCCATTGGCGTGCAATGGCTGGCCCCAGCTGATGAGTACCGACGATCTGTAGCCTGGCGGCAGGCTGATGCTGTCGGCGGTGGCGGAAGGAATGCTGTCGAAGCCGAGCAGGGTGTTATTGCCTGCGCTGACGCTGGCGGCCATCACGCTGCGGCTGAGGAGATTGCCGCCCAGAAACATCGCGGCGCCGCACAAGGCGCCTGCACTGATAAAGCCACGGCGCGTGAGCCCCGTGCTGTTCTTTCGCACCAGTGTTTCGAGGTCGGTGGACTGGTTGTCTTCTAATAGATTCATCACGGGCTTCCTGCGGTTTTGGCAAAACCTTATGCAGCCCGTATGACGCTATTGTGTCTGCCCGATGACGGTACTCACCTCGTAACACTCCATGAAGAGAGGGTTCAAAGCGGTGTGCCGATCAGGACGTAGGAGGGCGCGAACTGCACCTTCACATCGCTACCCGCCTTGAGTTTCAAGGCTTTGAGGTGGTCTTTCTCGGCCAGGGCGCACAAGGTCTGGCTGCTGGGAAGGCCAATTCTGACCTCGCAGGGGCCGTCGTCGGCATCGAGGATTTCCTCGATTTTGCCGGTGAGGCAATTGTGTCCAGTTGTTACTGGCTGCTCAGGCGCCAGCAATTCCAGCCAGCTGGCCTTGATCAGGGCGAACACATCGGTGCCTGCTTCGAGCTCAAGGCGCAACGTGCTGTCGTGGGTGATTTGCGCATCGATCGTCAGACCGCCTGCCAGCGCCAGGCCGATCATGTCGTTGCGCCCCAATGGCGTAATGCTCGCGACCTGACCGTGCAACTGATTACGTGCACTGGTGCGCAGCATCAACCGGCTTAACAGCGCCAGATCGCTGGTCTCTTCCGGGCTTTCCAGTAATTGGGTCTGTAACGCCTGCAGTCGCTGATACAGGCGCAGCACCCTGACGCCTTCTTCCGACAGCTTCGCACCGCCCCCGCCACGGCCGCCCACACTGCGTTCGACCAGTGGCTTTTGCGCCAGATTGTTCAACTCATCGATGGCATCCCACGCCGCTTTGTAACTCAGCCCGGCGCTTTTGGCTGCACGCGTGATCGAGCCTTGCTCGGCAATGTGTTGCAGCAGGGCGATACGGTGCGGGCGGCGCACCATGTGTTGGGTGAGAGAAGTGGGTAGCGACATGATGGGTTGGTTTTTTGGGGACATGAGGGCGGAGTGTAAGCCAAAACCGGATGCGTTCTCCCGGAGCCCACGAATATCGAGCTCAATCCCCAGGCTTCGGCGTCCTCGCCAGGCAATACACATCGACCTGTCTGGCACCGGCCTTGATCATTAACCGTGCGAGGGTATCGGCGGTAGAGCCCGTGGTCAGCACGTCGTCGATCAAGGCGATGTGTTTTCCGACGACATAAACCGGATCGCTCAGTGCAAAGGCTTCACGCAAATTTCGCTTTCTTGCTTTCGCATCCAGGCCCTGTTGGGCGGGTGTTTCCTTCACGCGTCTGACGGTTCTTTCCTCTATTGGAAGTTGCAGCGCGCGGCCCAACCATTGCGCAAGCATTGCCGCCTGGTTGTAACCGCGTTGGCGCATTCTCTTGCTGGCCAGCGGGACGGGGATCAGCACATCCGGCCGTGGATGGCCTTCGTCATAGCGGTATTGCAAGGTTCGGCCGAGCAGTTCGGCGAGCAGCCGCCCCAGCGGCCATTTGCCCTGATGCTTGAAGCGTGTGACCAACGTGTCGATGGGGAAGTCGTAAAGCCACGGCACGACGACTTCGTTGAACGCTGGCGATTGCCGTGTGCACTGCGCGCAGGTCAGCCCGGACATCGGCATGGGCAAGGCGCAGCGCTCGCATTGGTCGATGAGCCAAGGCAGATCACTCTCGCAGGCCATGCAGATAGACGCGTCAGAATCCGTCTGTTCATCGCATAGCAAACAGGTCTGTATGTTTTTTAACCATATGTAAACCTGGTGTCCGTTGTGTGGTTGACAGCGCATGCCTCTTCCTTAAATATGCCGAACATCCGTGTTGTGCTTGTGGACTTTCAGGTTGGCCAGCGTGCTGAACCGCCCGGGTACTCGCCAAAAAACATCAAGGAGCCGCCCATGAGCGCCAGCATCAATGCCACTTTGCGTCACGACTGGAATCTAGCCGAGGTCCGGGCGTTGTTCACACAACCGTTCAATGACCTGCTGTTTCAAGCGCAAACCGTGCATCGCGCTCATTTCGACGCCAACCGCGTTCAGGTTTCCACGCTGCTGTCGATCAAGACAGGCGCCTGCCCTGAAGACTGCAAGTACTGCCCGCAGTCCGGTCACTACAACACCGGTCTGGAAAAAGAGAAGCTGATGCAGGTCCAGCAAGTGCTGGAAGAAGCGGCGCGTGCCAAAGCCATCGGCTCCACGCGTTTCTGCATGGGCGCGGCCTGGAAGCACCCGTCGGCCAAAGACATGCCGTACGTGCTTGAAATGGTCAAAGGCGTCAAGGCAATGGGCCTGGAAACCTGCATGACCCTGGGCAAGCTGGATCAGGATCAAACTAAGGCGCTGGCGGATGCGGGTCTGGATTACTACAACCACAACCTCGACACCTCCCCGGACTTCTACACCAGCATCATCACCACCCGCACCTACAGCGAGCGTCTGCAAACGCTGGCCTATGTGCGCGATGCGGGCATGAAAATCTGCTCCGGCGGCATTCTGGGCATGGGCGAGTCGCTGGATGACCGCGCCAATCTGCTGATTCAACTGGCCAACCTGCCAGAGCACCCTGAGTCGGTGCCGATCAACATGCTGGTGAAAGTGGCGGGAACCCCGCTGGTCAACGCTGAAGATGTGGACCCGTTCGATTTCATTCGCATGCTGGCCGTTGCCCGTATCTTGATGCCGAAATCCCACGTGCGCCTGTCCGCGGGCCGCGAAGCCATGAACGATCAGATGCAGGCACTGGCATTCTTTGCTGGCGCGAACTCGATCTTCTACGGCGACAAACTGCTGACCACGGCCAACCCGCAGGCCGACAAAGACATGCTGCTGTTCTCGCGTCTGGGCATTCAGCCAGAAGCCCGTGAAGAGCACTCGGACGAAGTGCATCAGGCTGCCATCGAGCAGGCGTTGATCGAGCAGAAAAGCAGCGAGATGTTTTACGACGCGGCGGTGTGACAGCACGCGGACCCCTTGTAGGAGCGCGCTTGCCCGCGATGGCGCTGTGTCAGTCGACCAAGATGGCGCAGGCAGATCTTTGTCGCGGGCAAGCGCGCTCCTACAGGCCCTCATTTTTTGCTTAACCACGAGGCCTGCATGTCTTTCGATCTGAGCGCACGTCTCGCTGCCCGTCGTGCCGAACACCTTTATCGCCAGCGCCCGTTGCTGCAAAGCCCGCAGGGTCCTGAAGTCGTGGTCGACGGCCAGCCGCTGCTGGCGTTCTGCAACAACGACTACATGGGGCTGGCCAATCATCCCGATGTCATCGCGGCCTGGAAAGCGGGCGCCGAGCGCTGGGGTGTCGGTGGCGGTGCCTCGCACCTGGTCATCGGCCACAGCACGCCGCATCACGAACTCGAAGAAGCACTGGCTGACCTGACCGGACGTCCTCGTGCCTTGCTGTTTTCCAACGGCTACATGGCGAACCTGGGCGCTGTCACGGCGTTGGTGGGGCAGGGTGACACGGTGCTGGAAGACCGGCTGAATCATGCCTCTTTGCTCGATGCCGGCCTGCTCAGCGGCGCCCGATTCTCCCGTTATCTGCACAACGACCCCGACAGCCTGAACAGTCGGCTTGAAAAAGCCGTGGGCGACACGCTGGTGGTGACTGACGGTGTGTTCAGCATGGACGGCGACATCGCCGACCTGCCCGCGCTGGCCAAGGTCGCCAAGGCGAAAAAAGCCTGGCTGATGGTCGACGATGCCCACGGTTTCGGGCCGTTGGGCGCAAACGGTGCGGGCATCGTCGAGCATTTCGGGATGAGTCTGGAGGACGTGCCTGTGCTGATCGGCACCCTCGGCAAATCCTTCGGTACTGCGGGCGCCTTCGTCGCCGGAAGCGAGGAACTGATCGAAACCCTGATCCAGTTCGCCCGTCCGTATATCTACACCACCAGTCAGCCGCCAGGGCTGGCTTGTGCCACGCTGAAAAGCCTTGAACTGCTGCGCACCGAGCACTGGCGGCGCGAGCATCTCAACGCCTTGATCAAGCAGTTCCGCGACGGTGCCCAGGCGATCGGCCTGGAGCTGATGGACAGCTTCACACCGATTCAGCCCATCGTCATTGGCGACAGCGGCCGGGCGCTGCGTTTGTCGCAGATGCTGCGCGAGCGCGGGTTGATGGTCACGGCGATTCGACCACCAACCGTCCCCGCGGGCAGCGCGCGGTTACGCGTGACGTTGTCTGCAGCTCACAGCGAAGCTCAGGTGCGGCTATTGTTGGAAGCACTGGAGCAGTGCTATCCGCTGCTGGAAACGAGTGACTCGGTGGAGACCTACCATGCGTGATCGGTTGATCCTGCTGCCGGGTTGGGGCTTGGGTGTTTCGCCGCTGGAGCCTTTGGCGGCCGCGTTGCGTGGGCTGGATGAGCACCTTCATGTCGAGATCGAGCCGTTGCCCGACATGGACAACGATCACCTCGACGACTGGCTCGACGAGCTGGATTCGACCTTGCCCGACAATGCCTGGCTGGGCGGGTGGTCGCTCGGCGGCATGCTCGCTGCCGAGCTTGCGGCGCGGCGCGGCGAGCGCTGTTGCGGATTGGCGACGTTCGCCAGCAACGTGTGTTTCGTGGCCGGCAGCCAGTGGCCGAGCGCAATGCCGCAGGCCGACTTCGATGCGTTCATCGCAGGCTGCAGAGCCGACGCCGACGCCACCCTCAAGCGTTTCAGCCTGCTTTGCGTACAAGGCGCTGAAGAGCCGCGTGCGTTGTCCCGGCAGCTCAAGGCGGGCGCGCCTCACGGCATCGGCAATGGCCTGATCGAAGGCCTGAAGCTGCTCGAAAAAATGGACACCCGCGCCGCGCTGCAAGCGTATCGAGGTCCGCAACTGCACCTGTTTGGCGGTCTCGATGCGTTAGTGCCGGCAGAAGCCTCGGCCGACCTGCTCACGCTCTTGCCCGACATCGAAGTCGGCGTGATCGAACAGGCGAGTCACGCGTTCATCCTGGAAAATCCCCACGGCGTGGCCGCAGCGGTCCAGGCGTTCCTACATGAGTCTGGTGATGACTGATCTTTCCCACTGTGCAGTGCTCAAAGCCGTGAAACAGCAACAGGCGACAACCCCGCGCCATTTGCCCGACAAGCGTCAGGTGGCGGCGTCCTTCTCTAAAGCAGCGGCCAGCTACGACAGCGTCGCGGACCTGCAACGCGCCGTCGGCAGCGAGCTGATGTCGCGCCTGCCAGACATCACGCCTGCGCGCTGGCTCGATCTGGGCAGCGGCACCGGGTATTTCAGCCGTGTGCTGGAAAAGAGGTTTCCGGACAGCCAAGGCATCGCGCTGGACATCGCCGAAGGCATGCTGCGCCACGCGCGGCCTCTGGGCGGCGCGCAGCATTACGTCGCAGGGGATGCCGAAAACCTGCCGTTGCGTGATGCCAGCGTCGAGCTGATGTTTTCCAGTCTGGCGGTGCAATGGTGCTCGGATTTCGCAGCCGTGCTGAGCGAGGCAAATCGGGTGTTGCAGCCGGGCGGCGTCTTCGGATTGGCCAGCCTGTGTGTCGGCACGCTGTACGAACTGCGGGACAGCTGGCAGGCGGTGGACGGCATGGTCCACGTCAATCGCTTCCGTGAATTCGACGACTACCAGCGCCTGTGCGCGGCCAGTGGTTTGCAGGTGCGCAGCCTGGACGTGTTGCCGCACGTGCTTCATTACCCGGATGTCCGCAGCCTGACCCATGAGTTGAAAGCGCTGGGTGCGCACAATATCAACCCGGGGCGTCCGGGAGGTTTGACTGGCCGCGCGCGGATTCAGGCGTTGATTGAGGCGTATGAAGCGTTTCGGCAGGAGAAAGGCCTGCCGGCGACCTATCAGGTGGTTTACGCCGTGCTGGAAAAACCGGCTGCCGTTTAAAAAATGACCGGTTTGGCGAGCGCCGTTCGTGCGAGCGCTATAGTGAGTAGGCAATAGTTTGAAAATATCTGAACGGATGGTCGCCAAGATGAGTGCTGCGTATTTCATCGCGGGAACCGACACCGACGTTGGCAAGACCACCATTGCCACGGGGCTGCTGTATGCGGCGCGACAATCCGGATTGAGCACGGCGGCGGGAAAACCCGTCGCGTCTGGCTGCGACGTCAAGCCCAAGGGCCTGCGTAATCCTGATGCCGTGGCGCTGCGCGCCGAGTGTTCGGTCGAGCTGACGTACAACGAGGTCAATCCGGTTGCCTTCGAACCGCCCATCGCTCCGCATCTGGCGGCGCGTGAAGCGGGCGTGGCGCTGACCGTGCAATCCCTGCTCGGGCCCATGCGGCACATTCTTGAGAAAAAGGCCGACTTCACGCTGATTGAGGGGGCCGGTGGCTGGCGTGTGCCGCTGGCGGATCAGGCCAATCTGTCCGACCTTGCGATTGCACTCGACCTGCCGGTCATCCTGGTGGTGGGCGTGCGTCTGGGCTGCATCAGCCACGCGTTGTTATCTGCCGAGGCGATTGCCAACGACGGCCTGCAACTGGCGGGCTGGGTCGCGAACATCATCGATCCCAAGACCTCACGACTCGAAGAGAACCTCGCCACCCTGGCGGAGCGTTTACCGGCGCCATGCCTGGGGCGCGTGCCTCACATGAAGAAAGCCACGCCGGAAATGGTCGCCGAGCATTTGCACCTCGAGTTGCTGGATTAGCGTGCTCCGCGATCATTGATCGTTGATTGATCGTCCCAGGCTCCGCATGGAAATGCAGCGCCTGACGCTCTGCGTCAACCCAGCAGCAGACGCGAAGCGTCCAGGCCACGCAACGTGGGAACGAGCAGGCGAAATTATTTGATGTACCAGCCCCACGGCTGATCGCTGACGTACTCGGTCACCTGCTTGACCTCCAGATAATTGTCCAGCCCCCACTGACCCAGCTCGCGGCCGATCCCGCTGTGTTTCATGCCGCCCCAAGGTGCTTCAACGAAGGTCGGTTGCGAGCAGTTGATCCAGATGATCCCCGCGCGCAGCTGGTTGGCCACCCGTGTCGCGCGTTGTGGGTCGGCACTCATCACGGCGGCGGCGAGTCCGAAGCGGCTGGCGTTGGCCATCTGCACGGCTTGCTGCTCATCCTTGAAGCGCTTGACGCACAACACCGGGCCGAAGATTTCTTCGCGCCAGACGATGCTGTTGTGCGCCGGCTCGTCGAAGATCGCGGGTTCCATGAAATAACCGTGGGACAGGTGTGCCGGACGTTTTCCGCCCGTCAGCAGCTTAGCGCCGCTGGCGACGCCCTGATCGACGAAACCCAACACCTTTTCGTGCTGACCACGACTGACCAGCGGCCCCAGCAACACGCCCGGCTCAAGGCCTTGGCCGAGGGTGATCTTGCGAGTCTCCTCGACCAGACGTTCGATCAGTCGTGCCGCGATGTTGTCCTGCACCAGCAACCGCGACGTCGCGCTGCAGACCTGGCCCTGGTTCCAGAAAATCCCGAACAGAATCCATTCCACAGCCGCCTCGACGTCGGCATCGTCGAACACGATGAACGCCGATTTGCCGCCCAGCTCCAGGCTGATGTTCTTGATGTCACTGGCCGCCGCCGACATGATTTTCGAGCCGGTCGGGACACTGCCGGTGAAGGCCAGCTTGTCGACCCCGGGATGCAGCGTCAGCGGACTGCCTGCATCGGCGCCCAAACCGGTCACGATGTTCAGCACGCCCGCTGGCAGGCCGATTCGATCGGCCGCCCCGGCCAGTTCAAGCGCGGTCAACGGCGTCAGTTCTGAAGGTTTCAATACCACCGTCGCACCGGCCGCCAGCGCGGGTGCCACCTTCCACGCCGCCATCAGCAGCGGGTAGTTCCAGGGAATGATCTGGCCCGCGACGCCGATGGGTTCCAGCCGCGTGCGGCAACGGAAGCGGTCATCGGGCAAGGCCAAAGGCTGATCCTGCCGACCGTCGAGTTCACGTGCCAAGCCTGCGTAATAGCGGAAGCAGGCAATCGCGTCGCCGATGTCCCACTGGGCCTCGGGCAAGGGCTTGCCGTTGTCGTGCACTTCGAGGATTGCCAGCTCGTCCTGCGAACCCTGGAGCTCATCAGCCAAGGCCTCCAGCCATACCGCACGTTGCGCCCCGGTCGTGTGTCCCCAGTCACTGTCGAAGGCCCGGCGTGCCGCGCGCACGGCGTGATCGATGTCTTCTTCCGTGCCTGCCGCAACCCGTTGCAGGACCTGTTCCGTCGCCGGATCGATGACGTCCAGGTAGCCGCCCAAGTCCGGGCTGACCCACTCGCCGTTGATGTACAACTGATCACGCATGTGAGGCTCCTGTGCGGCGGTTTTGCAGGTAACGGGAGGTGAACAGCAGGGCCAGCGAGGCGCAGATGATCACGGTCGAGACGGCGTTGATCTCGGGTGTCACGCCGCGCCGGATGGACGAAAAGATGTAGATCGGCAGCGTGGTTTCAGGGCCTGCGACGAAGAACGCGATGATGAAGTCGTCGAAGCTGAAGGTGAATGCCAGCAGAAAGCCCGCCATGATCGCCGGGGTGATCTGCGGTAGCGTCACGCGCCAGAAGGTTTCCAGCGGCGGCGCGTACAAGTCCGCCGACGCTTCCTGCAGCGCTTTGTCCAGAGAGTCGACGCGGCTGCGCACGATCACCATGACCAAGGCCATGGTGAACAGCGAGTGCGCGGCGACCACGGTGAAGAAACCCATGTTGAGCTTTGGAAAGCTCGGGATCAGTTGGGCGAGCAACGGGTTGATCAGGTCGAACACGCTGATGAAGGCGATCAGCGTCGAGATGCCGATCACGATGCCGGGGATGATGATCGCGCAGTAGGTCAGGGCGTCGAACACCAGGCGAACTTTGGCGCCAGCGCGTTGCAGGCCGAACACGGCCAGCGTGCCAAACAGGGTGGCCAGAACCGCCGAGCAACTGGCGATCAAGGCGCTGTTGCCCAACGCTTCCATGATGAACGGGTTGCTGAACGCGCGACCGAACCACTGCACCGAGCAGCATTCGAAGGCCAGCCCGCTGCGCCCGGCGTTGAAGCTGAACAGCATGATCAAGGCAATCGGCAGGTAGAGAAACAGGTACAGCGAAGTGGAGTAGGTCCGCAGCCACATCTTAGAGCGCTCCTTCGCCAGGCTTGCCGCCGAATCGGGCGACCAGCTTCAGATAGAGGCCGATGATCACCAGCATGATCGCCACCAGTGTCATCGCCAGCGCACTGCCAAACGGCCAGTTGCGCGATTGCAGGAACAGGTCCACCAGCGCGTTGCCGACGAAGAACACCTTGCCACCGCCGAGCACGGCCGGGATCAGGAACTCGCCCATCAACAGAATGAACACCAGCATGACCCCGGTGATGATCCCCGGTGCCGACAACGGCAAGGTAATCCTGCGAAAACTTTCGAAGGCACTGGCGCCTAGATCGGCCGAGGCCTCCAGCAGGCGTTTGTCGAGCTTTTCCAGGCTGACGTAGATCGGAAACACCATCAGCGGCAGGTAGCCATAGACGATGCCGATCAGCACGGCGTATGGCGTGTTGATCAGGCGCACGTCGTCCAGGCCGACGCTCGCCAGCAAGGCCGGGATGCCCTTGCCGCTGAGGATGAAGATCCACGCGTAGGTCCGAATCAGAAAGCTGGTCCAGAACGGCACGATCACCAGCGTCAGCAACAGCGAGCGATTCTTGCCGGCCTTGACCGCGAGAAAATAGGCCAGCGGATAGGCCGCCAGCAGACACACCAGCGTTCCCAGCGGCGCCAGTACCAGCGTGTTGCCGAACGCCGCCGCGCGGGAGCCAAGGTTGAGGTAGTTGGCCAGGGTCAGGCCGCCGGCGTAACCGCCGACGGCGCTGCGTTCGCCAAAACTGAAGACCAGAATGATCACCAGCGGCATCACCAGAAGCAGCAGGAACCACAGGGTCGACGGCAGCAGCATCAGCAGCGTGATGCGTCGCCCCAGGCTGCGCCGCTTGTCTTGCGCGCGCTGACTGTCGGCGTCCGCGCTCGCCTCGGCGTGCCGGGTGGCAGAGTTGATGACGGCATCCATGTGCGGTTCCTTATTGCTCATAGCCAGGGATCATGCGGATTTGAAACGGGCCATCAGTTCGGCGCGCAGTGGACTGGTCAGGGTCGCGGCGGCACCGAACTCCAGTGGGCTCAATTGCTCGGCGGCCGGGTACATGATCGGGTCGTCGAGCATGGCCGTCGGCAGCAACGCATCGACGCGCTTGTCGCCGCTCGGGTAGCCGTGGCTCAGCACTTCCAGCTTGTTGTGTTGTGGATCGAGCAGGTAATTGATGAACGCGTAGGCGGCGTCCTTGTGCTCGGCGCTTTTGGGGATGGCGAAGAAATCGCTCCACAGTTCGCCGCCTTCCTTGCCCAGCGCGTAGACCATCGACGGAATGTCGCGGTGCAGTTGCGAGGCATCGCCCGTCCAGGACATGGCCATGATCGCGTCGCCACTGCGCATCGAGGGCTGGATGTCGGAGTTGATGGCGAACAGGTGCGGCTTGACCTCGATCAGCAGCTTCTCGGCATCGGCCAGTTCTTTGGGGTCCAGCGAGTTGAAGCTGTAGCCGAAGGATTTCAGCGCGTTGCCGATGGCGGTCAATTGATAGTCATGAACCATGGTGCGGCCGTCGGCCTGGTCCTTGGCAATCGCCCAGAATTCTTTCCACGACGTCGGCTTGGCCTTGAGCTTGGCGCTGTCGTAGGCCATGCCGGTGGTGCCCCAGTTCTTCGGCACGGCGTAAACCTTGCCGTCAACCGTACCTTGGGCCATGAATTTTTCCTGGAACGCCGACGGGTCGAAATTGGGAATGCGAGCCAGGTCCAGTGGTTCGATCAGGCCCAGTTTGACGTAGGTGCTGATGGTGTAGTTGGTCGGCACCAACACGTCCCAGCCGCTGCCACCGGCCTGCAGCTTGGCGAGCATTTCTTCGTTGGAGCCGAACACGCTCATCGACACGCGGGCGCCGGTGGCTTTAGCAAAGTTATCGAGGTTTTCCTGGCTGTGGTAATTGGGCCAGGTCGCCAGACCGAGACGATCACCGATGTTCTTCTCGGCGCCCAGCGCGCTGGCGCTGGAACTGCCCGCGAGCAAGCCCGGCATGTTGGTGGCGACCACCGCAGCGGCAATGCCAAGACCCGTGCGCCCCAGAAAGTCACGGCGTGTGATCGAGCCGTTCTGCCAACTGCGCATCGTCTTGATAAAGGTCTTCTGGTCCATGGCATTCTCCCCGTCGGATAATTGATTCAATCGTTAGCGTGACGTTGCTCGTTGCTTGATTCGCTACAGGGCCATGGCCAGGCCGCTGGCGTTGTTCCAGCCCACCTGAACGGCGGCGCCGTGTTCAAAACCCGATGGGTCGACCGTGCCCTGACCGCCCGCCCCGTGCTGACGCGGAACACGCACGCAGACGATGCCGAACGGCTGGGTGCGCACGCGGTATTCGGTGATGTTGCCGAGGTAGATGCGGTCCTCGACGCAGCCGTCCAGGGTCACGTCCCGACCGTACAGACCGCCTTTTGCGGCGATGTCGATCAGCTCCGGGCGCACGGCGATGCAGCCCTCGGTGTTGGCGCTCAACGGGGTGCCGTTCGGCGTCAACGGGCTGCTCAGCTCAATGCCTTGTTCTGTGCGCAACACGGCCGAATTGCCCTGTACGTGGCGCACCGTGCCGCTGAACAGATTGGATTCGCCGATGAAGTCGGCGACATAGCGCGTGGCCGGTGCTTCGTAGAGTTGTTCGGGAGAGGCCGTCTGGATGATCGATCCGCTGTGCATGACGCTGATGCTGTCGCTCATCGACAGCGCTTCTTCCTGATCATGGGTGACCAGCACAAACGTGATGCCGACTTCCCGTTGCAAGCGCAGCAGTTCGGACTGCATTTCCTTCCGCAGCTTGCGGTCCAGCGCGGCCAGCGGCTCATCGAGCAAGAGCACGGTGGGTTTGTTCACCAGTGCCCGGGCGAGCGCCACACGCTGTTGCTGACCGCCCGATAATTCGCTCGGCTTGCGATGCCCGAGCCCGGACAGGCGAACCATCTCCAGTGCTTCGTCCGCGCGGCGTTGCTGTTCTTTCTTGTTGGGGCGAGGGGTGAGATAGCGCAGGCCGTAGGCGATGTTTTGCGACACGGTCATGTGAGGGAACAGCGCGTAGTGCTGGAAGACCATGTTCACTGGACGCTGATAAGCCGGCACGCCGGCGACGTTCTTGCCGGCCAGGCGCACTTCGCCGAGGGTCGGCTGATCGAAGCCTGCGATCATGCGCAGCGTGGTGGTCTTGCCGCAGCCGGAGCCGCCGAGGAAGGAGTGAAAGGTGCCGCGCTTGACCTGAAAACTCAGGTTATTGACGGCCTTGAGGTTCCCGTAGTGCTTCTCTACGTTGCAGAACTCGATATCGTTTTCGTGGCGACTGTCGCTCATCATGGGCTCTCGCATTCCGTGCAGGGTTCGCTGCAATGGAGGCCAAACTAGCAATCGCGGTTTTGCGCTGTATATATCCCTTGGGGGATAGAGGTCGTTTCTGGACAGCCGAGTCGAGATCAACTTTCAGGGGGCGATCTTATGTAGGCGCCAGCAAGCCGGCTCCTACAAAGACCAGAGGCAGGGGGCGACAGTTACAAAGGTGTTGGATCAGGCGGAAACGGCGACGTCCGGCCCGGTCAGCTCGCGGATGAACAGCCCCAGAAGCTCGGCCTGACTGCCGATGCCGAGCTTGGCGTAGATGTTTTTGCGATGAATTTTCACAGTGCCTGGACTGATTGAGAGCTGTTCTGCTACCGACGCGCTGGAATGCCCGCGCAGCAACAGGCGAACGATTTCCTGCTCGCGTCCGGTGAGAATGTGATCGCCGAAATGATCGAAAGCAGCGTGGACCTTGAAGTCCAGATCCTGTGCCGAGCGCGGCTGTTGCTCGCGATGCTGACGCCAGGCTTCGGTGATGACCTGTTCGACGATGGCCTGCGCGCACTCGATCAACTGCAGTTCATCGCGACTGAACGCACAGCTGGCCGTGGCGCGCATCAACGACAACACCGCCATGGCGTCACCGCCCAGATCGATGAAGAACGCGACTTCCTCAGCCAGGCCCGTCTGCTGGTAATACGCCAGATAGTATTCGCTGAGGTAGAAGTGGTCGGGGGCGAACTGCCGCAACCGCCACAGGCCTGGCGGTTGTTTGCGTGTACACGCGAGATAAAACGGATCGAGCAGGTAAGGCCCGACCTGATAGTCGTCGACGTAGATCTTGCGTTTGTCGGGAGGGAACGTGTCGAACAACGCCAAAGGACGGTGATTGCCCTCATAAACGAACAGGACGAAGTGGTCGACGGGCGCAATCTGCTTGAGCCACTGACTCAGTCCGCCCAGACGCGCTGCACCCCCCGGAAGATCGAGGAGATGGGCGATTCCGGTGGTCCAGTGTTTCAGTTCCTTTGGGCGCATGGCGGCGTTCGACAGCTGATCCGTGAGAGAAGGGCAGTTCAGCACAGGATGCAGGATGTGCGCCACTGCACAGTTCGAGGGTTTGACTGCGGCGTGCATGGGTCGGACCGGTTAAGGTGATGCCTCGGGTTGTTTCGCGCTGCACCCTTTTCTGGCACCGCGTGTTACCGGTTGCCACGTCTGTGAGGCGTGGAACAGTTGTTCGCAGTTCGGGGTCGTCTCTATTAGCAGGCCCAATGCCATTATTGTTTTTGTCGGGCGTTTTCACCCGTCGTCTGCTTCAATACTGACTGTTCGCTTTATGAACAGAGGACCGTGGTCATGCAAATTTCACTGAACAACACGCTGTATCCAGGCCTGAGTGCTATTCAGGTCGGGCAGAACCGTGTCGATCAGGCCGCCACCCAGTTGGCCAGCCCGGCGACGGAAGTGTCCGGACGCACCCAGTCTTCCGATTTCCAGCTTGAGCGTTTGCGTGCGGTTGATCGTCCCCCGGCCTCCGACATGGCCACCAATATCGTCGAACTGACTCAGGGCAAGATCCAGGTCCAGGCGGGCGTCAAAGTGGAAAAAGCCAGTGACGAAATGCTTGGTACGCTCATCGACACGTACGCCTGACCTCTGCTTGATGCTTTCTCCAACGTGCGCTTAGGTGCACGTTTTCGTTGTGCGCCTTCCTTCTGAATAACGCCTTATCAGCCGTCCGAATCACGGTCTTCTGACGGCCGTTCGCAACGCCTCCTCAACTAGACTCAATGTTATTCGACTCAGCCGGAATCCCGGCTGCGGGCCTGTTCCTGCCTGATGCTCAACGCGCCGACGATGAAAGGTGCGAGACGTACCCTTGACAAGGATTAGGCGTAAACGTATGTTTCAAACACCTGTTTGACCGCCGAGCAAAACAATCGACGTCGGCGTAGGGGCCAGTCCCCGCAGTGACCGAACGGTCATCCAATTCCAGGATTCATCAGCAGAGGTTTATCGCTATGCCTGACTACAAGGCCCCCTTGCGTGATATTCGCTTCGTTCGTGACGAACTGCTTGGTTACGAAGCGCACTATCAGAGTCTGCCAGCATGCCAGGACGCCACGCCTGACATGGTCGACGCCATTCTCGAGGAAGGCGCCAAGTTTTGTGAGCAGGTACTGGCACCGCTGAATCGTGTGGGTGACACCGAAGGCTGCACCTGGAGCGAGTCCGGCGTTAAAACGCCGACCGGCTTCAAAGAAGCGTACAAACAATTCGTCGAAGGTGGCTGGCCAAGCCTGGCCCATGACGTTGCGCACGGCGGCCAAGGCCTGCCTGAGTCGCTGGGTCTGGCCGTCAGCGAAATGGTCGGCGAAGCCAACTGGTCGTGGGGCATGTACCCAGGCCTGTCCCATGGCGCGATGAACACCATCTCCGAGCACGGCACCCCTGAGCAGCAAGAGGCTTACCTGACCAAACTGGTGTCGGGCGAGTGGACCGGCACCATGTGCCTGACCGAACCTCACTGCGGTACCGACCTGGGCATGCTGCGCACCAAGGCCGAGCCTCAGGCTGATGGTTCCTACAAAGTCTCTGGCACCAAGATCTTCATTTCCGCTGGCGAACACGACATGGCCGATAACATCGTCCACATCGTACTGGCCCGCCTGCCTGACGCGCCTGCGGGCACCAAAGGCATCTCGCTGTTCATCGTTCCTAAGTTCCTGCCATCCGCTGACGGTAGCGTCGGTGAGCGCAATGCGGTGAACTGCGGCTCGCTGGAACACAAGATGGGCATCCACGGCAACGCCACCTGCGTGATGAACTTCGACGGCGCCACCGGTTTCCTGATCGGCCCGGCGAACAAAGGCCTGAACTGCATGTTCACCTTTATGAACACCGCGCGTCTGGGCACTGCGTTGCAAGGTCTGGCTCACGCCGAGATCGGCTTCCAGGGTGGTCTGAAATACGCCCGCGAGCGTCTGCAAATGCGTTCGCTGACCGGCCCGAAAGCGCCTGAAAAAGCCGCTGACCCAATCATCGTCCACCCTGACGTACGTCGGATGCTGCTGACCATGAAGGCTTTCGCCGAAGGCACACGTGCGATGGTTTATTTCACGGCCAAACAGGTCGACATCGTCAAATATAGCGATGACGCCGAAGCCAAGAAGCAAGCCGACGGCCTGCTGGCGTTCATGACGCCGATCGCCAAGGCGTTCATGACTGAAGTCGGTTTCGAGTCGGCCAACCACGGCGTGCAGATCTATGGTGGCCACGGCTTTATCGCCGAGTGGGGCATGGAGCAGAACGTGCGCGACAGCCGTATTTCGATGCTGTACGAAGGCACCACCGGCGTTCAGGCTCTCGACCTGCTGGGTCGTAAAGTGCTGATGACGCAGGGCGAGGCGCTGAAGGGCTTCACCAAGATCGTTCACAAGTTCTGCCAGTCGCAGGAAGGCAATGAGGTCGTCAACGAATTCGTGACGCCGCTGGCTGCGCTGAACAAAGAGTGGGGCGAGTTGACCATGAAGGTCGGCATGGCCGCCATGAAAGATCGCGAAGAAGTCGGTGCCGCTTCGGTGGATTACCTGATGTTCTCCGGTTATGTGTGCCTGGCGTACTTCTGGGCTGACATGGCACGTGTTGCAGCCGAAAAACTGGCGGCTGGCACCACGGAAGAAGCGTTCTACACCGCGAAGCTGCAGACCGCTCGTTTCTACTTCCAGCGCATCCTGCCGCGCACCCGCGCGCACGTTGCGGCCATGCTGTCGGGCGCCAACAACCTGATGGACATGAACGAAGAGCACTTCGGCCTGGCTTACTGAGTCAGCCGCAGGCTTTTATCTCAAAGCCGCTTGTCCTTCGGGGTGAGCGGCTTTTTTGTGCGCACCGCCGATCTGCAGGAGCGCGCTTGCCCGCGATCAGGTCAGTACATCCATTGCAATGGTGGTGAATGTGCCATTCATTCGCGGCCAAGCGCGCTCCTACAGGTCTGAGGTGACGCAAAAAAGAGTGATCCATCTCACAAATTCTCCTCATCAAATCTATGATCTGGCCGATACAGGCACAATGCCATTTGATTTGTACAAGTAGGAGACATTCCTCTTGCTGCGCCCTTCCGCCGCACGTCTCAGCCATTTTTTACCGTCACTGGCGTTGTTGATCGCCGGACTCGCGGCTGCGTACGTCAAGGACCTCAACGTCTTCTTCACCTCACTGTTCAACGTGCTCCCCACGTTGGTGCTGTTGCTCGGCGGTGCGTATTGCGGCGTTTATAAACGCCAGCGTGAACTGTTTCTGATGATCACCGTGTACACCGCGTATTTCCTGCTCGACACACAAACCGATTACTACCGGGACAACGGCAAGGTCCGCGACGACGCTGCGGTGGTGTTCCACCTGTGTTGTCTGTTGCTACCGGTAATGTTCGCGCTCTACGCCGCCTGGGAAGAACGCACGCACCTGTTTCAGGACCTCGTCGCCCGTCTGGCCGTTTTCGTGGCGGTGGGCAGCGTGGCGCTTGGGCTTGAGCAAAGCTTCCCCGAAGCGTTGCTGGCCTGGTTGGCCGACATCCGCTGGCCGTCGCTGCACGGCGAGTGGATGAGCCTGATCCAGCTGTCTTACGCGACCTTCCTGATCGCTTTCGCGGTGCTCATCACGCAGTACATCCGCAAACCCCGTCCGCTGCACGCGGCGCAACTGGTGGGTCTGCTCGGACTGTTCTGGGCGTTGCCCAAAACATTCATTCTGCCGTTCACGCTGAACATCATGTGCAGCCAGGTGATGTTGATGATCGCCTCGGCGGTTGCGCACGAGGCCTATCAGATGGCGTTCCGTGACGAGCTGACCGGCTTGCCCGGACGACGCGCACTCAACGAACGGATGCAGCGCCTGGGCCGCAGCTACGTGTTGGCCATGAGCGACGTTGACCATTTCAAGAAATTCAACGACACCCACGGCCACGACGTCGGCGATCAGGTGCTGCGCCTGGTTGCCAGCAAGCTGTCGAAGATCACCAACGGCGGCGGCCGCGCGTATCGCTACGGCGGAGAGGAGTTTGCACTTGTCTTCGCGGGCAAGACGCTGGAGGAGTGCATGCCGCACCTGGAAGTGATTCGCGAAACCATCGCCAACTACTCCATTCACCTGCGTAATCCGGACAGTCGGCCGCAGGATGATCAGCAGGGTCGCCAGCGCCGGGCGGGCTCGCAAGCTTCGACGGTGTCGGTCACGGTCAGCATAGGCGTCGCTGAGCGCCAGCCGGAACATCGCAATCCGGAAGAAGTGCTGAAGGCGGCGGATCAAGCGCTCTATGCGGCCAAAGGTGCGGGCCGAAATTGCGTGATATCACACGGTCAGACGAACAAGCGCGGCGCTGTGAGAATGGCCGCCGCCAGCTGATCCGGATTCCCTTTCCCGTGTAATCAAAGGCTTTCACGGCTCTGTGAAGGCCTTTGAATGCATTCTGGTTTTTTGTGACCTAAATTAGATAAATGGTCACTACCTGACCCTATGTGTCGCAAATGGTGTTCATGTACACTCGGATTCAATGACACATCGACGCCGCTGAATGACTGCGGCGTCCCTTTTTCCGGGTTATTTGCTGCTGTTTGCGAGGTTTGCCATGGCTGACTACAAAGCGCCTTTGCGCGATATGCGCTTCGTCCTGAATGAAGTGTTCGAAGTCTCCAGGCTCTGGGCCACATTGCCCGAGCTGTCCGAAGCGGTGGATGCAGAAACCGTCGAGGCCATTCTCGAAGAGGCCGGCAAGGTCACCGGCAAATCCGTTGCGCCCCTGAGCCGTGCGGCCGACGAAGAAGGCTGCCACTGGAAAGACACCGCCGTGACCACGCCGGCGGGTTTCGTCCAGGCTTACAAAACCTATGCCGAAGGCGGCTGGGTCGGCGTCGGCGGTAACCCTGAGTTTGGCGGCATGGGCATGCCGAAGGCGGTCTCGGCGCAGGTCGAAGAAATGGTCAACTCGTCGAGCCTGGCATTTGGGCTGTATCCGATGCTCACCTCCGGCGCGTGTGTGTCGATCAATAACCACGCCAGTGAGGATTTGAAGGCCACCTACCTGCCAAACATGTATGCGGGTATCTGGGCCGGCTCCATGTGTTTGACCGAGGCGCACGCCGGCACCGATCTGGGGATTATGCGCACAAAGGCCGAGCCTCAGGCTGACGGTTCCTACAAAATCAGCGGCACCAAGATTTTCATCACCGGCGGCGAGCACGACCTCACCGAAAACATCATTCATCTGGTGCTGGCCAAGCTGCCTGATGCGCCCGCGGGCCCGAAAGGCATTTCGCTGTTCCTGGTGCCTAAATTCCTGGTCAACGGTGACGGCAGTCTGGGTGCTCGAAACACGGTTTCCTGCGGCTCGATCGAACACAAAATGGGCATTCAGGCGTCGGCCACCTGCGTGATGAACTTCGATCAGGCCGAGGGCTATCTGGTCGGTGAGCCAAACAAAGGCCTGGCGGCGATGTTCACGATGATGAACTACGAGCGTCTGGGCGTTGGCATTCAGGGTCTGGCCTCGGGCGAGCGCTCCTACCAGAACGCTATCGAATACGCTCGCGATCGCCTGCAAAGCCGTGCGCCGACCGGTGCTCAGTCCAAGGACACCGTTGCCGATCCGATCATCGTTCACCCTGATGTGCGTCGCATGCTGCTGACCATGAAGGCCTTGAACGAAGGCGGCCGTGCGTTCTCTACGTACGTCGCCATGCAACTGGACACCGCCAAGTACAGCGAAGACGCCAGCGTGCGCGAGCGCGCCGATGCGCTGGTTGCGTTGCTGACGCCGGTGGCCAAGGCCTTCCTGACGGACATGGGCCTCGATACCACCGTGCATGGCCAGCAGGTGTTCGGCGGCCACGGCTACATTCGTGAGTGGGGCCAGGAGCAACTGGTGCGTGACGTGCGCATCACCCAGATCTACGAAGGCACCAACGGCATTCAAGCGCTCGACCTGATGGGGCGCAAAGTCGTCGCCAGTGGTGGCGCGTACTACAAGCTGTTCTCCGACGAAATTCGCGCATTCATCGCGTCTTCCGACAGTGCGCTGAGTGAATTCACCAAGCCGTTGGCTGCTGCGTTGACGACGCTTGACGAGCTGACTGACTGGGTCCTCGACCGGGCGCGGACTAACCCGAACGAAATCGGTGCGGCCTCCGTCGAATACCTGCATGCGTTCGGCTACACGGCCTACGCCTACATGTGGGCAATGTCGGCCAAGGCAGCGCTCGGTAAAGAAGCCCAGGAGGATTTCTACGTCAGCAAGCTGGGCACTGCGCGCTTCTACTTCGCGCGTTTGTTGCCGAGAATCCATTCGCTGGCCGCCTCTGTAAAGGCAGGCAGTGAGTCGCTCTATCTGCTGGATGCTTCGCAGTTTTGATCATGTATCCGTCGTGTAAGCATTTGCTTACACGACGTGATGACAAACTGGCTCTATCGCTCTAATGGATCCAAGATTAATCTAACTACATGGACGTCGCGCAGGATGCGCAAACAGACAACATGGACACGTAGGGACTACCTGCCAGGATGGCGGGACGAAAGGGAAGTCACAGGGAAACAGTCTGGAAAACCTCGCCTCGGCGGGGTTTTCTTTTATCTGCGGTTTGAAAATCCCTCCGTCTGCCTCACAACCTCTCCAGCGCGGCCGGTGCGGGATTGACCACTTCTTCCAGTACCGACTTCAGCAGCTCCAGCGTCGTTTGCTGTCGTAGGGCATCTCGATACACAAGTCCGATCTGCAATGGCACCCTCGGTTCGCTCAGCGGTTTCCACAACAGTTCTTCGTTCTCTTGAATATCCTGCGCGCGACCCGGCAGCACGGTGGCAAGCTTCATGTGAGACAAGCTGTCGAGAATGCCGGCCATGTTGTTCAGTTCGGCCTGAACGTGCGGGCGGCGACCCAGATTGCTCAATTGGCTCTGCCAGATCTGCCGCACCTGGAACTCTTCGCCTAAAAGCAGCATGGGCAGTTCGGCCGCCTGGCTCATCGAGACTTTCTTGAATTCGCGCAACGGGTGATTCGCCGGGATGACCAGCTTCAGTTCGTCTTCGTACAGCAGCATGCCATGCAGCCCAGGCTGACGGGGCGGCAGGTAGCTGATGCCGATGTCCAGCGAGCCGTTTAGCAGGCGACGCTCGATTTCCATCGCGCTCAGTTCGTAGATCTGCACCACCAGATGCGGCTGCTCCTTGCGCACGTGTTCAAGCATCTGCGGAACCAGGCTGGAGTGCACGGTCTGCATCACGCCGATGGCCAGCGTCCGTTGCGACTGACCCTTGAAGTTGCGCAGTGCATCGCGGGCGCGCTGCATCCCTTCAAGCAGCGGGACGGCATGGTTGTATAACGTGTGCGCGGCGAGGGTTGGCAGGAGACGTTTACTGCTGCGTTCGAACAGGCTGACGTCGAGGCCGTGTTCGAGTAGACGAATCTGTTGCGAAAGGGCCGGTTGCGACAACGACAGACGCTCGGCAGCGCGGCCGACATGACCTTCTTCGTAGACCGCGACGAAATAACGCAGTTGGCGAAAATCCATAAGTAAGTCTTATCGAAATGGCTGGAAAATCGAAATGGTCGTTTTGACGCACGAGGCATAGTCTACCCCCAACTCACGAGGGTTACAGGGCCATAACGCGCAATGAACAGTGTCCAGGTCGAAGGTGTTTACATAGGTAAAGCGAAAAATCTGGGTCATGGATTGATCAGCGATATCGACAAGCACCGATTGGACCGGCGCTTATGGCTCTGGCCGCAGGGGCTTGGCACCGACGAACACGGTGACCCGCGCTTCCATACCGGGCCGGAGCGCGCCCTGCATCACTATCCCTCCGAACACTATGAATACTGGCGCAAGCATTACCCGCACATTGACTGGCGCGCACCGGCGTTCGGCGAAAATCTCTCTTCCCACGGCCTGACCGAAGAACATGCCTGCCTGGGCGACATGTTTCGTTGGGGCGGGGCGTTGCTGCAGATCAGCCAGCCGCGCTCGCCGTGCTATCGCCTGAGTCACAGTTGGGGGATTGAGGACCTGCCGCAACATGCGCAGGACACCGGGCGCTGCGGCTGGTTTTACCGGGTGCTGAAGCCCGGCTTCGTCAGCCCCGATGATTCCTTCGAATTGATTCAGCGCAGCTATCCGGGTCTGACGATCGCGTGGGCGTTGCGCAGTTTTTACCAGGAGCCGCTGGAGCATGCGGGCCTGAAAAAACTGGTCGACTGCCCGGCGCTGTCTTCTCGCTGGCGGGACATCGCCCTCAAACGCCTGCGCACCGGACGCGTCGAGGACTGGAGCGATCGTCTGCTGGGCCTGCCACTGGAAGGGCTGCGCGCATGAATCTGTTCAAACTGTTGCGAAGGACTGACGCCGATCGCGCCGTCCCCGTTGATTCTCCGGCGTTGCTATCGCCTCTTCAGCGCCTGCGCCAACGCACCGGCAGCGATCAGGCAGGGTTGTTCGCTGATGAAGAGGGTGCGTTTGGCGGCGCAATGACGCTGGCGCGCAAGTGGGGCGAGCATCATCGCCGTGGCCAGTGTGGTGTGGTCGTCGCCAGCGGTGGTCGTTTTGATCCGCTGATTGCGTCAATGGCGACAGGGTTCAGCCGTGTGCCTTTCAACGACTTGGCCGCGATGGCTGCGGCAGTGGATTCCACCACGGTCGCGGTCGTGCTGGAGCCGATTCAAGGTGAAAGTGTCATTACGCCCGCGTCGCAGGCGTATGTGCAGGGCGTGGCCAAGCTCTGCCGCGAGCTGAACATTCTGCTGATTTTCAATGAAGCGCGCGGCACGGTCGGGCAACAGGGCGGCCTGCTCTGCGAAGACTTCTACGGCGTGCGTGCCGATATCGTTGTACTGGGTGACCATTCCAATCGCAGCCCGCGCAGCGCGGCGTTATTGGCCCGTGGCGCTGCGTGCACTGCAGTGGTCGACGAGCTGCCGGGCTGGGTGGAGGAACCCTCCTCGATACAACCCGCGCGTCCACGCCCACCCGCCAAGCCGCAACGGCACGCGGTGCCTAGCGCACTCATGGCCTAGTCCGTCTCTGAAATCCGTATACCGTCTTGCGTTTCGTACGCTTCGCCCTGCACCGGTCTCCTGGGTGCGGGGCGTTTTTTGTGCTCGTTGATGGCGTGTTGCTATGCGTGGCGGAACCCCTGCAATCGCGCAATGTCGATTAGCTGTGTGGCCCGAATGGGCCATCTTCTCAATCAGGAGCTTCACCCATGGACATCATTCGCATCATCATCGCCATCCTGCTGCCACCCTTGGGCGTGTTCCTGCAAGTCGGCTTCGCGGGCGCCTTTTGGCTCAATATCCTGCTGACCCTGCTCGGTTACATCCCTGGCATAATCCACGCGGTGTACATCATTGCCAGCCGGAAGTAATTCCGGCGCCGCACGCATTTACCGAATCTGCTGCCGCTTCGCGCCAGATCGCGGGACAAGCCACGCTCCTACGGTCTCCGGCCAGAAGCGGTGTCTCGATAAACCCAAGATCGTGATCTGGCGATGTGCTGCGTGCTGCTGATTCACGCCGAAACTGTAGGAGCGTGGCTTGTCCCGCGATCTGCCGCGCAGCGGCAGCAAAATCAGCCGCCGCGTGTTTCCTCAGTTGCCCATCACCTTGCGGTAGAACGCCCATTCGGTTTCCAGTGCGTGAGCCAGGTTGCTGGCTTTGCGAAAGCCGTGGCGTTCTTCGGGATAGAAATGGCCTTCGGCGGCGATGCCTTTTTCCAGAAGGGCGTTGAGCATGTCGCGGGTCTGGGCGGGGACGACCACGGCGTCGAGCTCACCTTGAAAGAAGATCACCGGCACTTTGATCTGGTCGGCATGCAGCAACGGCGTGCGTTCGCGGTAGCGGGCCATGTCGATGTCCGGGTCGCCGATCAGCCAATCCAGATAATCGGCCTCAAACTTATGGGTGGCTTCAGCCAGCGCCAAGGGATCGCTGACGCCGTACAGACTCGCGCCCGCGCGGAACACGTCCTTGAACGCCAGCGCACACAGGGTTGTGTAACCGCCTGCACTGCCGCCACGAATGAAGGCGTTGTTCGGGTCGATCAGGCCTCTTTCCCCCAAGTGTTCGACGACTGCGCAAGCGTCTTCAACGTCGACCACGCCCCATTCCAGAAACAACGCCTGCCGATACGCGCGGCCATAACCGGTGCTGCCTCGATAGTTGAGGTCGGCGACCGCGAAGCCGCGTTGCGTCCAGAACTGGATGCGCGGGTCGAGCACGGGATAACAGGCAGATGTCGGACCGCCGTGGACGAACACCACCAGCGGGGGTTTGTCCTCCCCATTCATGGCGGGGTAGAAGTAACCGTGCGCTTCGGCCTTGCCGCTGGGGTAGCGCAGCGGTTGCGGGCGACTGATACGGTCGGCGGGTAACGGCGCGACACCGCCCGCCAGCACGTTCACGCGTTTGTCCGAGCGACTGACCGCCACCACGGCTGCAGGCTTGATTGCCGAGGCAGCGATGCAATAGAGGTATTGATCGTCAACCGCCAGGCTGCGGAAGCGGGTGTATTCACCGCTGAAGTCTTCCAGCGAGCCGTCCGCCGCACGCAATCCCAATAAGCCTGTGCCGTCTTCCGACCAGCTCGCCAGATAAGCGCCATCGTTCAGCGGCAGCCAGCTCGAACCCCCCAGTTGCCAAGGCGCAGGCGCGTGGTCTGCTTTGGCGGCGGGCAACGCTTCGAAGCCGTCCAGCGTTTCCACCCACGGCTGCCAGAAACCGGCGCGATCGGTCAGGCAATACAACCGACCGGCGTCGTCGAAGCGAGGTTGCTGCAGCGCTTCCAGGCCCAAACCGCCAGCGAGGCAATGGGCGCGGCCCCAATGGCCATCGGGTTGACGCTCGACGCTCATCAGTCGCGTGGAGGTCCAGGGTTGGTGCGGGCGCCACCACTCGATCCACACCAGGCGATCACCATTCGGGCTCAGGGTGGGCGATGCATAAAAGTCGGCGCCTTCTGCCAGCACTTTACGGCGGCCGTCCACGAGGGCGATGGAGACCAGACGATGAACGTCATGATCTTCCTCAACGGCCAGAATGTGCCCACGCGCACATCGGACATCGCCGTAGCGTTTGTCGCCTTGAGTCAGGGCATGTGGCGTGGGGGAGTCGAAGAGCTGCAGGTAGATCTGTTGATCGGCTTCGTTGACGAAGACGACCGTATCGTCGGTCAGGCAGAACGAGCCTCCGCCGTATTCGTAGACGCGGCTGCGAACACTGAAACCCTCCGGTGTCAGGCATGAAAGGGCGCCGTTGCTCCAGCGCCAGATGCGTGAGGCCGCGTCCTGCGGGCGGAATTCATTCCAGAAAAGGCCAGCGGGACTGACGCTCAGTTCAGCGAAATCGATCCCTGCCGCCACAGCCTCGGCAGCAGAGAACAGGTCAGGATTTTGCGATGAGGCGCGAGTTTCGTTCATTGCGGAAGGCCAGTTGCTCGATGGTCTGGCTAGCATACTCGGCTTCGTCGCGGGCTTGGGTGATGAGGTTGTGCTGAGGCGATTTGCTGCACACCGGGTCCGCGTTGCTGGCGTCGCCCGTGAGCATGAAGGCCTGACAGCGGCATCCGCCGAAGTCTTTTTCCTTCTCATCACAGGAGCGGCAGGGCTCCTTCATCCATTCGTAACCGCGAAAACGGTTGAAGCCGAAGGAGTCGTACCAAATGTGCTGCAGGGTGTGGTCGCGCACATTCGGGAACTGGATGGGCATCTGTCGCGCGCCGTGGCAAGGCAGGGCGGTGCCGTCCGGGGTGACGGTCAGGAACAGATTGCCCCAGCCGTTCATGCAGGCTTTCGGGCGTTCCTCGTAGTAGTCGGGCGTCACGAAAATCAGTTTGACCGGATGATTGTCGACAGCCAGTTTCTCGCGGTACTCATTGGTGATGCGTTCGGCACGCACCAACTGATCCTGGGTAGGCAGTAACCCGACGCGATTCAGGTGCGCCCAGCCGTAGAACTGGCAGGTCGCCAACTCGACGAAGTCCGCTTCCAGCGCCACGCAGAGCTCGATGATCTTGTCGATCTTGTCGATGTTGTGCCGGTGCGTCACGAAGTTGAGCACCATCGGGTAGCCGTGCTTCTTCACTGCGCGGGCCATCTCAAGCTTCTGCGCGAAGGCCTTTTTCGAGCCGGCGAGCATGTTGTTCACTTGCTCGTCGCTGGCTTGAAAGCTGATCTGGATATGGTCCAGACCGGCTTCCTTGAAGTCGATGATCTTCTGCTCGGTCAAGCCGATGCCGGAGGTGATCAGGTTGGTGTAGAAACCCAGCCGTCGAGCCTCCGCGATCAGCTCGGCCAGGTCCTGCCGCACCAGCGGCTCACCGCCAGAAAATCCGATCTGCGCGGCACCCATCTGCCGGGCTTCGGCCATCACCTTGAACCACTGCTCGGTGCTCAGTTCCTGCCCCTGTTTGGCAAAATCCAGCGGGTTGGAGCAGTACGGGCATTGCAGTGGGCAGCGATAGGTCAGCTCGGCGAGCAGCCACAGTGGCAGGCCGACGGCGGGCGTCGGGGGAATGTAAGGCTGCGTATGCACTGGCGCTGAACCAGGCTCAGGCGAGTTCGATCCAGTGTTCTGCACGAGCGACCTCCATGAATTGCTCGACGTCGATGCCGAGCTCGGGAACGCCGGGGAATTTTTCATCAAGCAGGCCGATAATCGCACCCACCGTACGCTGACCATCGATCAGGCCACCGATCTCGCTGGCGCTTTCGTTGAGCTTGATCATGCCCTCCGGGTACAGCAACACGTGGCCATTCTGCGCCGGCTCGAACTGGAAACGGTAACCCCGGCGCCAGCTGGGCACTTGTTCGCGATTGAAACTCATAGGGCAATTCCTTTGTGCCAGACGCGCTGGTCAGTGACGCTGTGATAAGGCGGGCGATTCAGCTCGTACGCCATGGTCATGGCGTCCAGCATGCTCCACAAAATGTCGAGTTTGAACTGCAGGATTTCCAGCATGCGTTGCTGACCTTCCCACGTCGTGTAGTGCTGCAACGTGATCGCCAGCCCGTGCTCGACATCGCGACGTGCCTGGCCGAGGCGTGTGCGGAAGTATTCGTAGCCGGCCGGATCGATCCACGGGTAGTGCTGCGGCCAGCTGTCCAGCCGCGACTGGTGGATCTGCGGGGCGAACAGTTCGGTCAGCGAGCTGCTGGCCGCTTCCTGCCAGTTGGCGCGACGGGCGAAATTCACGTACGCATCGACGGCAAATCGTACGCCCGGCAGGACCAGTTCCTGCGAGCGCAGTTGATCCGGGTCCAGCCCGACGGCCTGTCCCAGACGCAACCAGGCCTCGATACCGCCGTCTTCTCCGGGCGCGCCGTCGTGGTCGAGCAGGCGCTGAATCCACTCGCGACGAATCTCGCGGTCGGGGCAGTTGGCCAGAATCGCCGCGTCTTTCAGGGGGATGTTCACCTGATAGTAGAAGCGGTTGGCGACCCAGCCCTGAATCTGCTCGCGGGTCGCACGGCCTTCGTACATCGCCACGTGGAACGGGTGGTAGATGTGGTAATACGCACCCTTGGCACGCAAGGCCTGTTCGAATTCAGCGGGTGACAGCGGCTTTGCTTCGCTCATGTCGGCATGTTCCTTACCCATTTATCACAGATCCTGTGGGTATATTTCTGTGGGAGCGAATTCATTCGCGAAAATGGATCGAGCGACGGAAATGCGTCGCCTGGAAGACCATCGCGAATAAATTCGCTCCCACAGTTCGAGTCCACGGTTGAGCTCAGTCTTTAACGATCAGCTTTAAAGCTCGATGCTCATGCCATCAAACGCCACTTCAACCTCACGGCGGGCCAGCTCTGCGCGCTCGGGCGAATCCTCGTCGAGGATCGGGTTGGTGTTGTTGATGTGGATGAGCACCTTGCGCTGTCGGGGCAGTTTTTCCAGCACTTCCAGCATGCCGCCGGGGCCGTTTTGCGCCAGGTGACCCATCTCCGTGCCGGTTCGCGTGCCAACGCCTCGGCGCTTCATCTCATCGTCGTCCCACATCGTGCCGTCCACCAGCAGACAGTCGGCGCCGCTCATCTTTTCCATGAGGGCATCATCGACCTTGCCCAGGCCCGGTGCGTAGAACAATTTGCCGCCGGTGCGAAGGTCTTCGACCATCAGCCCGATGTTGTCACCGGGGTGTGGGTCGAAGCGGTGAGGCGAGTAGGGCGGGGCGGCGCTGCGCAGCGGAAACGGCGTGAAGCGCAGGTTCGGGCAGGCGGGAATGACGAAGCTGCCTTCCAGCTCGATGCGGTTCCAGTCCAGACCGCCATTCCAGTGCTTGAGCATGGTGAACAGCGGAAAGCCTGTGGTCAGGTCTTCATGGACCATCTCAGTGCACCAGACCTGATGCGGACAACCTTCGCGCAGGCTCAGCAGGCCGGTGGTGTGGTCGATCTGGCTGTCCATCAGGATGATCGCGCTGATGCCCGTGTCACGCAGGCCCCGATTGGGTTGCATGGGGGCGAAGCCTTGCAGTTGAGCGCGAATGTCGGGGGAGGCGTTGCACAGGACCCAGTTCACGCCGTCGTCCGACAGGGCAATGGACGACTGAGTGCGAGCGTGCGCCCGCAGGCTGCCGTCGCGAAAGCCTGCGCAGTTGACGCAGTTGCAGTTCCATTGAGGGAAACCGCCGCCCGCCGCCGAGCCGAGAATCTGGATGTGCATGTGTGCTCCGTACCGAGTGGGCTGCTGCGCCCGAAAATCTGAAATCCTCTAACAAAAAAGCCCCGGCGAACCGAGGCTTCTCACCGCGCAGAAATCAACGGCTTGCGAAGTACATGGTGACTTCAAAGCCGATACGCAGATCAGTGTAAGCAGGTTTAGTCCACATAAAAGACTCCTTCTGGGTTAATGCAAGGGTGGGTAAGTACATCTTTAGTACACCTGCGAGAGGAGACGTTCAAATGCTTAGGGAGCTATGTTACTAAAAATAACGCCGTCCCAACGATGAAATATCAGATAAAGCTTTTTGCATTTCCCGCAAGGATCATCTGGCTGCAGGTGCCGCCACGCCTGGGCTGGGGCGATTGGACAGGCACAAGACCGTGGTTTCAGGTAGCGCTACCCGACTGGCGGCGCGCTTCAGTTCTTCGGGCTGCAAATGTGCAAACGAATGTTGCAGACGCTCAAGGTAATGCGCTGAATGCCCGGCCAGGTGAGCCTGCCACAGCATTTCGGCCGCCTGCGAACTGTCCAGGGTCGCGGGATCGAGTTGGCTCTGAAGCGCGGTGATCTGCGCGGGGAGGTGAGCGTCTTTGATCCGGTCAGGCAGTGTCACCATGAAGGACTCGATGTGGTCGATCAACTGTCCGGCGCTGGCGCTGGGTGATTGCACGCCAAACAACAGCCCGCTTTGCCCGGCAATCTGTCGGAAACCGCTGAATACTGCGTAGCCCAGTTGCAGTTCGACACGCAGGCGCTGATAGAACGGCGCTTGTACCAACTGTGCGAACAATCGCCACATCGCCTCGTCTTCGATCAGTGTCGACGGCGTCGGGTAGAACACCAGCACCGCATCTTCGGAGGCATCCGACGTCTCGTGTTGCCAGCGTTTGCCCGGCGCCAGGACGGGTGGGTGATTGGGTTTTTCCTCGGCGACACCGGGCATCAGCCGCAGGGCGTGAGCGAGTTCGCGTTGGGCGATCTCATCCAGACCGGTCGCGAAGTCGATCCAGCGGGCGTTGGCCCAGATGCTTTCCACGTCTCGGGTTTCTGCGGTGTTGATGCTGTTCAAAAAATGATCAGGAAGCGTTTTGAGCAGTTGGCGAATCGGGATCGGCGCAGGCTCCTGGCTGGGTTGTCCATAACGCGAGAGCGTCTGTGCGTCTGGCTGACCGAGCAACCGCAGCGCCTGTTCCAGCACGGCGGGAAGTGGTTCAGCCAGACCACTCGCTTTCAACTGCCAGAAGTTTCCGTAAGCGCTGAAAGTCAGCGCCACGCCTGCTTGCCGGGCATCGGCGGTCAGCGATTTCAGGCTGTCGTTGAGCAGGAGGGCGAGCTTTGGCTGCGGTGCAGGCAGCGTCCAGCGAAGATAGGCGGTGGCTTCGCCGTTGGCTGGCAGCACTTCACTGAAGGTCAATGACGGCAGCGGCGCCGTGAGGCTTTCTGTCTGAAGGTTTGGTCGCAGAAAAGGATTGGGCTCGGGCAGCCGCCAGTCGGCGCTCAGCAAGGGGCGTTCCGCGACTTCAGGACTTGGCTGCAACAGCGTCTGCGGCGTGAGGGTTTCGAGCAACGCATCCACGGCACGAATTGCCTGATCCGATAGACCGGGTTCAGTTGTCGTCTCGCCGCTGTAATGTCGGGCAAGCGCCAATGCGCCATCGACGGCAAGGCGACGTTGTTCGAGCAGGGCGTATTCGTTGAGCAATGGGTGGTAATGCGCTTTGAAGAAGGTCAGCCAGTTGAGTAGCAGGTCTGAAATCTGCGTGCGCACCTCTGACGTCTTCGCGGGCAAGCGCGCTCCTACAGTGAAAGGCGTTCCTTCCGTAGCGAGGACGTCGGTGATCACCGCTTCGACGCTGATCAAAACCTGCCCGTCAAACTCGTACAACACTTCTGCCGTGAGCGATTCGATCAACCGCCGATCGCGCAGTGTCGCCACCAGGCCGCCCGGCTGCGCGTTATTCATCCAGGTGCAGAGAAACGCGGCAGCCTGCTCATGACCTTGTGGCAATCCCTCGCAGGCGAACATCAGATGGACCTGTCTCGGAGCCTCTTGTGCGTGCGCCCCGGCGGAGGTGTCCATCAGTGCCGGAGGTGTGTGCTGATCAATCCGACGGCCCTTGGCGAAATAGCTTCCGTAGGTCTCGGCCAGCGCCTGCAATGCTTCCAGCGATTGCGGTCCCGCCAGGCTCAAGGTCATCTGACCTGCTTGGTAGAACTGCCGGTAGAAATCCTGCAACGCCCGCTGAAACGCCGGACGCGGGACCGGCAGACTGAAGCGGTTCCCCGCATGAAACCAGCGAAGGGGATGCAAGGGCGATATCGGCTGCAGCCGTTTCAGATGATTGCGTGACGCGGCGTCTCGCGACCAGGCGATGAACTCCGCATGCAGCACCTCCCGTTCACGCAACTGATCGGCCATCGTCAGGCGCGGGTGAGCCAGCATCTCGCACAACCGGTCCAGACCCTCGGCAAACACGGCCGCCGGTAACTCGAAAAAGAAGTCAGTGGTGCGTTCTCGGGTGCTGGCGTTGAGCTGCCCGCCATGGCGCTGGACGTAGGCCATCAGATTTTCGTCGGCGGGAAAACGCTCGGTCCCGAGAAAGAACAGATGCTCAAGAAAGTGCGCCAGTCCTGGCCACTGTTCGGGCACATCATGACTGCCTGCCGCTACCCGCAAAGCCGCCGCACACCGTTTCAGACGCGGCGCCGAACACAGCGACACGCGCAGGCCGTTGGAAAGGGTCAGCGAACGTTGGGTGGATGAATCAGAGACAGGCATGACGTTTTCCGCAGCGCTCGGGAAAGTGAGTGGTCATGCTAGCGGATAACGGCAGAAAGGGTGCGGAGCACGCCTGATTCGGAGGTACGCCAGCACCCTGTGGGAGCGAATTCATTCGCGATTGGCCAATGCAGGCGACACATCTATGTCGGCTGTGAGGTCATTCGCGAATGAATTCGCTCCCACAGAGTGCCCGGTGATCTCCTGAGGAGCGGTGTCTTGTTCAGTCCTTGATCAGGCCTGCATAAAACCCGGGGCGTCGATCCTTGAAGTAGGTATTGATGGCCTGCGATTCGCTCATCAATTGCCGATCCAGTTCCGCGACCACCAGCGTTTCATCCTGACCCGCCAGGCCGACCTGTTTGCCGTCCGGCGCACAGACACTGCTCAAGCCGCAGTAATGAATGTCGCCCTCACTGCCGCAGTAGTTGGCGTACACCAGATAGCACTGGTTTTCGAAAGCGCGCGCCCGCACGGTGACTTCAGCGACGAAGTCATAGGGGGCCATGTTCGCGGTCGGGACCAGAATCAGATCAACCCCTTCCAGCGCTAGACGCCGCGTGTTTTCGGGAAACTCCACGTCGTAGCAGATCAGGAATCCCAGCTTCCAGCCGTTGAATTCCACGATGGGGAAATGCTCTTCGCCTGCACTGAACATCGACTTGTCCAGTTCGCCGTACAGATGAGTCTTACGGTAATTGCAGAGACGCGAACCGTGGGCGTCGATCAATTGCACGGCGTTGTAAATCTGACCGTCAGCGCCCAACTCGGGATAGCCGTACAGAATCGCCACGCCGGTCGCCTGAGCAATGGCCGAGATGGCCTGCGCTGCCGGGCCATCACTGCGTTGCGCCAGCGAACGAGCGGCCTGCGCGCCGATGTTGTAGCCGCTGAGAAACATCTCAGGGCATACCAGCAGCGACGCGCCTTGCGCCGCCGCTTCGATCGCCCGTGTGTTGAGACGTTGCAGGTTGCCGCTGACATCCCGCGGCAACGGTGGGCATTGATAGAGCGCGACGCGCATGAGCAGGCTCCTTATTCCGGTAAAACGATCGGGCCGATTTCGTGAAACACGTCGCCCGGGCCCGGGTTCTCGGCGTGGGTCTTGCCGCCAAAGTGGGTCATGATGCCCCACACCGCGTTGAGCGAGGTCTGCACGGCGCCTTCAACCCAGGCAGGCGTCCATGACACGTCGTCGCCCGCGATGAAAATGCCGCGCTGATCGTCGGGCATGTCCTTTTGCATGAAGTGCGCATACATGCGCTGGTTGTAGCGATAGTGGCCTGGCAGCGCGCCTTTGAAGGCGCCGAGGAAATGCGGGTCGGCTTCCCACGACACGGTGATCGGGTCGCCGATGATGCGTGCGGCGATATCGACCTTTGGGTAAATCTTTTTCAGTGCGCCGAGCGCCAGGCTGACGCGCTTTTCCACCGGGTGCGGAAGCATTTTCAGCGCGTCGCTCATCCACGAATACGACAGGCAGATCACGCCCGGCTTTTCGACGCCGTTGGAGTAGGTGCCGTTATCGAACAGATAGGTGCCGCGCGTCAGGCGATCGGTCAGCGTCATGCTCATCAGATCACGGCCGGTTTCCGGGTCTTTGTCCTTCCAGAACGGGCGGTCGACCATGACGAAGGTTTTAGACGACTGCATGTAGCGCGTGCGGTCCAGTGCCATCCACATCTTCTGGGAGAACAACGACTCTTCGCATTCGATCTGCGTGGTCAGCAACCAGCTTTGGCAGGTCGCCAGAACAGCGTCGTAATGACGGGTATCGCCCCAGTTGTCGGTGACGGCGAATTGGCCGTCGGCCGCGCGTGCGATGCGTTTCACGCCGGTACGCGGTGCGCCGTGGTGCAGCGTCGAGAGGCTGGTGCCTTCCGGCCAGTGAGCGCAGCGCTCAGGGGCGTGACGCCAGATGCCGAGCGGTACTTGCTCCACGCCGCCGACGATCAAGTGCTGGTGATCGTCGCAGTTGGTCATGACCACGCGGAAGATTTCCAGCATCGAGTTCGGGAAGTCCGAGTCCCAGCCGCCGGTGCCGAACCCGACTTGGCCGAACACTTCACGGTGATAGAACGACAGTTTGGCGAAGGCTTTGGAGGTGGCGACGAAGTCGTAGAAGGTGCGGTCGTCCCACAGCGGCACCAGCTTGTCCCACAGTTCCTTGAGGCGCGGGACATCGCGGTCACGGATGGCCTGCTGAATGTCCGCGAACTGCGCGCCGTCTTCGAGGGCATCGGCCCAGGCGTCGGCCACTTCCTGAAACAGCGCAGGCAAGTCCGACAGCTTCTGTGCGTAGTGCGTCGTGCCTTCCAGGTCGATCACGGTGCTGCCGGACGCCGCGGTCAGCGGGTTGGGAAACGGTTTGGACTCAAGGCCCAGTTTGTCGACGTAGTGATAGAACGCTGTGGAGGACACCGGAAAACGCATTCCGCCCAGCTCGGCGATGATCCCCTCGGCGCCTTCGAACTTCTGGGAGCGCAAGCGCCCGCCCATTTTTGAGGCCTCGTACACCACGGGTTTGAGGCCGAGCTTCATCAGTTCGTACGCAGCGACGAGGCCTGCGATGCCCGCACCCACAATGGCGACTTCTTTTCCAAGGTTCTCGGTCGGGATGCTGCCCAGACCGGCCGGGTGCTCGATCCAGTCATCGAAGGCGAACGGAAAGTCCGGGCCGAAAATCGTGATCGGTTTTTTTCCGTCGGCGGGATGGCGATTGTTCTTCATGACTGACCTTGTTCGACTGGGGCGCGAAAGGGAACAAGTCTAGATAACAGTTGAGACGTTAATAAGACGCAGAGTGTCGTCGTTATGTAGAGATTTTAGGCAAAGTGACGCAGGTTGACGTCACTTTGATCAAATAGCCCTAAACCGGCTGTCCGCGATCAATCTTGCTGCTGAGGATGATCGACGTGGTGGTCTTTTCCACGCCATCGACGCTGCCGATAAGGTCCAGCAATTGATCCAGTTGTTCGGGCGAATCGGTGCGCAGCCAGGCCACGTAATCGAATTCGCCACTGACGGCGCACAACTGCTGCACCTGAGCCAGCGCACTCAACCGCCGCAGCACTTCCTTGCCGGAACGAGGCTGCACGGTGATCCCGACATACGCCTGTAAGCCGCCATCCACCACACGCTGGCTCAGTCTCACGCCGTAGCCGGTGATGATTTTCGCCTTTTCCAGGCGTGCCAGACGCGACGTCACCGTTGTGCGAGCGATGCCAAGCTGGCGAGCCAGATTGGCGACGGGCTCGCGTGCATTGATCTGCAAGGCCGCGATCAACTGGCGGTCGATGTCATCCAGAGCGGGAGGGCGAGTGTCAGGCAAGAGGTGAATCTCCTTCGGCAAGCGCGCAATGTTACCCGTTGTCGAACGCCTGGTCAGGCATTAGTCCTGTAGGCGCGGGCTTGCAGGCTCATAAGCCCCTCAGCATCAATAGAGACCGACCCACCGCCTTCGCTGCCGTCGTAACCTCCGACGTCTCCCACAGGTACCTGGGAGACCACAGAACCTGTTGCTGTCTCAAGACCTCTGAACCGGGGAGACCACAGAACCTGTTGCTGCCTCAAGACCTCTGAACCGGGCAGACCCAGAACCTGTGGCTGCCGCAAGACCTGTGGGAGCTGCTGGAGGTTACGACAGTGGCGAATGCGGTGGGTCAGTGACATCACCGGTGACTGACCCACCGTCTTCGCTGCCGTCGTAACCTCCGACGTCTCCCACAGGGAGCGGGTAGACCACAGAACCTGTTGCTGCCTCAAGACCTCTGAACCGGGCAGACCCAGAACCTGTGGCTGCCTCAACACCTCTGAACTGGATAGACCCAGAACCTGTGGCTGCCGCAAGACCTGTGGGAGCTGCTGGAGGTTACGACAGTGGCGAATGCGGTGGGACAGTGACATCACCGGTGACTGGCCCACCGCCTTCGCTGCCGTCGTAACCTCCGACGTCTCCCACAGGGAGCGGGTAGACCACAGAACCTGTTGCTGCCTCAACACCTCTGAACTGGATAGACCCAGAACCTGTGGCTGCCGCAAGACCTGTGGGAGCTGCTGGAGGTTACGACAGTGGCGAATGCGGTGGGACAGTGACATCACCGGTGACTGACCCACCGCCTTCGCTGCCGTCGTAACCTCCGACGTCTCCCACAGGGAGCGGGGGCGCAGCATGAATGGAAGCTGGCCCGGCGCTTTCGCTAGAAACTCGCGATCAATCCTTGTACCCCGGTGCCACGCGGTCCAGCAGGCGCAGCAAGGCCGCCCAGGCAAAATCCACGGCGTCCAGATCGCTCAGCTCACCCTCCGCAACACCTTGGCCGGGTGCGTTGAATTGTCTTTCCGTGCGCCGGCAGACCTCTTCAGGCGGCAAGAGCAGGTTGCCACTGGCTTGCGCCGTGACCTGAATCTCACAGGCTTTCTCCAGGTAATACATGCGCAGAAAGGCCTGCTTCACGCTGTCGCCCACGGTCAGCAAACCATGGTTGCGCAAGATCATCACCGAGTGATCGCCCAGATCGGCCACGAGGCGTTGTTGCTCACTGAAATCCAGGGCGATGCCTTCGTAGTCGTGGTAACCGACGCGGCCATAGAACTCCATCGAGATCTGGTTCACCGGCAGTAACCCGCACGTCTGCGCGGCCACCGCACACCCGGCCTTGGTGTGCGTGTGCAGAACGCACTGAGCATCTTCCCGCGCACTGTGAATGGCGCTGTGAATCACGAAACCCGCGGGGTTCACCGGGTACGGCGAGGCCTCGACCTTATTGCCGTGAAGATCGATCTTCACCAGGTTCGAGGCCGTGATCTCCTCGAACATCAGGCCGTAAGGGTTGATCAGAAAGTGATGCTCGGGGCCGGGGATGCGCAGGGAAAGGTGGGTGAAGATCAGGTCGGTCATCCTGTAATGAGCGATCAGGCGATAACAGGCGGCCAGTTCTTGCCTGAGTTGCCATTCCTGCGGGCTGTACGCGTGGGACATGTCGGGCTCCAGTGGTTTCATTTTGCGCTGGGTGCAGCCTGCCAGCCCGTTTCGTCGACGTCGAGTGTTGGTCCGCCATCACGCGAAGTCTTATCGCTTCATTTGCTCGAAGTGATCATTTTGTTGATCGGTTTGCGCGATTTGTGCGAATGCAATAAGCTGATTTGCGTGAACTGATCACAAAGATGATCGTTTCGCTCAAATTCAAGCCTTTAGCCTGATGCATCACACCACTGCCCCACTATAAAAATAAGGAGTGCTCCCGTGGCCCAGATTCCTATCAAGCGCACCATTGAACGTGTACCCGGCGGCATGATGATCGTGCCCCTGCTGATCGGCTCGCTCGTCGCAACGTTTCTGCCTGACATGCCGAAGTTCTTCGGCTCGTTCACCAACGCACTGTTCACCGGTTCGCTGCCTATTCTCGCGGTGTTCTACGTGTGCATGGGCGCCAGCATCGACATCAAAGCCACACCGTATCTGTTGAAGAAAGGGGGCGTGCTGTTTGGCACCAAGGTCGGAACCGCCATCGTGATCGGCGTGATCATGGGGCACTTCCTGGGGGAGCAGCCGATCACGTCGGGCATCTTCGCCGGGCTGTCGACGCTGGCGGTGGTCGCCGCCATGAACGACACCAACGGCGGGTTGTACATGGCACTGATGGGCCAATACGGGCGGTCCGAAGACGTCGGCGCTTACTCGGTCATGTCGCTGGAGTCCGGGCCGTTCCTGACCATGGTCACGCTGGGTGTCGCCGGGTTGGCGGCGTTTCCGTGGCCTACGCTGGTGGGGGCAATCCTGCCGCTGCTGCTGGGCATGTTGCTGGGTAACCTTGACCGCGAGATGCGCGACTTTCTGGCCAAGGCTGTGCCGGTAATGATTCCGTTCTTTGCCTTGGCGCTGGGCGCCAGCCTCGACCTGCACAAGGTCTGGCAGGCGGGCTTGTTGGGTATTGGCCTGGGCCTGGCAGTGGTCGTGCTGACCGGCATTCCGCTGTATTTCGCCGACCAGGTGTCGGGCGGGACCGGCGTTGCGGGCGTCGCAGCGGCCAACACGGCGGGTAATGCGGCAGCAGTCCCCGCGCTGGTGGCGGCAGCGAATCCGGTCTACACCGACGCTGCAAATTCCGCGACCTTGCTGGTGGCGGCGTGCGTGGTGGTCACCGCTGTTTTGTCGCCGATTCTTACCGCGTCCGTCGCCAAGCGCTACAAAGCGCGTCACGCTGACACGCCGGTGAACGACGAGCCGGTGAAGGTGGCTGCGGAGCGGGAGGTGGTTCGATGACATTGCTGATCATTGCCGATGATCTGTCCGGTGCGGCGGATTGCGCGATTGCTTTCGCGGGCGCCGGACTGAGCACGGTGGTGACCCTTGATGCGTCCCATGACACCGGCGATGCAAGCGTGGTCGCCATTGATACCGACACCCGTCGCTTGTCTGTAGCGCAAGCCGCTGAGCACACGCTGACGGCGTACCGGACGCTGCTCAAACCGGGGCAGCGACTGTACAAGAAGATCGACTCGACCCTGCGCGGCAACTGGGCATCTGAAGTCGCTGCACTCCAGTCGCACGCGGGTCTGGCGATCGTCGCGCCGGCCTTTCCTGCAACCGGGCGCACCACGCTTCAGGGCAGGGTGCTGGTCAACGGTCAGCCGCTGGAAACCACCGACACTTGGAAGCTGGAGCACGCAGACCGTTCGGCCAACATCGATACTTTGCTTGAAGGCGCAGGTCTGCGGACCGCCAAGCTGACGTTGGATACCTTGCGTGGAGACGGTGATGCGCTGGCCGGTCACATTGTCGAAATGGCTGGCAGCGTTATCCAGGCGCTGATCGTCGATGCGCAAACCGCCGAGGACCTGAGGACGCTGGCGATCGTCACCGCGAACTTATCAGCGCCCTTGTTCTGGGTGGGATCCGGTGGGCTGGCGCGTGAACTTGCGGCGTTGCCTGATGTGTTGTCGGCGTCGGGCACTAGTCCCGTGTTCGCACGTGAAAAACACGCGCCTACGTTGGTTTTGGTCGGCAGCCTGTCCGACGTTTCCCAACGTCAATGCGCGATGCTGAAGGAGCGCGCATCCATCGGCGAGCTCGTCGTGCCACCTGCCGTGCTGCGTCAGGGCGTGGCACACGCGGACTGGGCCGGTTGGGAAATGCGTATTGGCGAGTACCTGCGTCGTGGCGAAGATCTGCTGTTGCGCATCGGCCGGGACGAGGCCTTTGATCCGGCCGAAGGTGCGCGGCTGTCGACCTTGCTGGCCGCGCTGGTGCGACCTCACTTCGCTCACGTCGGCGGTCTGGTCGCCACGGGTGGTGAAACCGCGCGGGCCATGCTCGAAGCGGTGGGTATCGGCAGCCTGCAACTGCTCTGTGAAATCGAAGCGGGCGTTGCGTTCGGGCGCCCGATCGCTACACGCCACGGCCATCGTCCCGGTGTTGTCACCAAGGCCGGTGCGTTCGGCTCCGACCACGCGCTCTACGCGGCGTGGCTGCACATGAATAACGCTGTAGAGCCTGCGGAATACGCCGCAGGCTCGGTCAAGAATTCTGCGCCACAAGGTAAACATCATGAGTAACTATTTGCCCATCATCGGCATCACCATGGGCGACGCCGCAGGCGTAGGTCCGGAAATCATCGTCAAGAGCCTGACCCACGAGGTCGTGTATCAGCAGTGCCGTCCGCTGGTGATCGGTGATGCCGGACGCCTGGAACTGGCAAACGAAATCGTCAAAGGCAGCGCGAAGATTCGTCGCATCAAGGAGGCTTCGGAGGCGCAGTACGAGCCAGGCACCATCGACTGCATCGACCTGAACCTCATCCCTGCCGATCTGCCGTTCGGTCAGCTGTCGCCCATTGCCGGCGACGGCGCGTTTCAATACATCGCGCGGGCCGTGCAACTGGCCGAGGCGGGGCAGATCGACGCGATCTGTACCGCACCGCTGAATAAAGAAGCGCTGCACGCCGGTGGCCACAAATACCCAGGCCACACCGAGATGCTGGCGCACCTGACCCATGTGGACGAAGTCTCGATGATGCTGGTTGCGCCGCACCTGCGGGTCATTCATGTGACCACGCACATCGGCATCATTGATGCGATCCGCAAGATCGAACCGGGCCTGGTGCAGCGCACCATCGAGCGCGGTAATGCCACGCTGATCAAGGCCGGCATCGCCAGGCCGCGTATTGGTGTGTGCGGCATCAACCCGCACGCGGGCGAGAACGGCCTGTTCGGTTATGGCGAAGAAGAGGAGAAAATCATCCCGGCGGTGAAGTTGTTGCAGGAACAGGGCCTGGATGTGACCGGTCCGCTGCCAGCGGACACGCTTTTCTTCCGCGCGGGGCGTGGCGATTTCGATCTGGTGGTCGCGATGTACCACGATCAGGGCCATGGTCCGGTGAAAGTGCTGGGTCTGGAAGCGGGGGTCAACGTCACCGTAGGCCTGGAAGTGATCCGGACCTCGGTGGATCACGGCACTGCATTCGACATCGCCGGTAAGGGCATCGCCGACGAACGCAGTCTGCTCGAAGCGCTGCGCCAGGGCGCTGAACTGGCCACGCGTCGGGGGTGAGGTGTCAGGCCTCCGTCGTGTAAGATCAGCGGCCTTTCCCTTACGAGCCCGTCCATGAAAGCCACCGACCGTCACCGCGCAATTCTCGAACTGGTGCGCGCCCGCGACACCAATGTCGAGCAACTGAGCGCTGCGCTTGGCGTGTCGGAAGCCACCGTGCGGCGCGACCTCACCATGCTCGCCAAACAGCGGCATCTGGTGCGTACCCACGGCGGTGCCACGGCGCTGATTGGCGTGCATGAGCCGGAAGCGTCGCTGGAAGAGCGCAAGGCGACCCAGCGCGATCAGAAAGACATCATCGCCAAAGCGGCGGCGCTGCATGTTGACGATGGCGACACGGTGCTGCTCGACGGTGGCACCACGTGTGCGGCGCTGGCATTGCACCTGTGTTCGCGACAAAACGTGCACGTGGTCACCAACAACCTTCTGGCGGTCATGACGCTGGCCAACGCACCGGGGATTCGCCTGACGCTGATCGGCGGCGACCTTCGGGGTTCGAGCATGAGCACGCTTGGGCCGCTGGCTGAACTGACCTTGAGCCGCCTGAGCGTCGATAAGGCGTTCATGGGCGCTGACGGAGTGGTCGCCGAGTTCGGTCTGTGCGAAGCCAGCGATCAACAGGCGTACTTGAAGGAATGCATCATCAGGCGCGCCGCGCAGGTGTTCGTCCTCGCGGATGCCGACAAACTCGGCCGCGCTCGTCAGCAACACTGGACGCCCATCGAGCGCGAATGGACGCTGATTACCTCATCCCAAGCGGATGAGCCTTCACTGGCACCGTTCCGGGCGGTTCAGCAGATTACCGTCGAAACCGTTTAGAAATGACACAGCCTCTGTAGGACTTTTCCTCGAAGTCATCGTTTTGTCATTCAGCTGTCACTCCCGGCATGTCTAAATCGGCCTTCTGACGTTTAGACCCTCTGAATCCAAGCCGGGAGCCCCGCCATGACCGATAGCCAGCATCTGGATTTGTCCGAAACCGCCCACTATATACGCGCCGATATCCTTGACAGCTTCGACGAAGAGCTGGAAATGGAGTACGACGATGCGCGTCTGGACGAGCTGCTCTCCGGCCTGGGTGAAGAGGTGCCGAAGGGCATTGATCGACGCGTCTACTTCCGCGAGTTGCTGCGCCTGCAGGGTGAGCTGGTCAAGTTGCAGGACTGGGTCGTCAGCCAGAAGCTCAAGGTCGTGGTGTTGTTCGAAGGGCGCGACGCAGCCGGGAAGGGCGGCGCGATCAAGCGCATCACTCAACGCCTGAACCCGCGTGTTTGCCGGGTCGCCGCACTGACGGCGCCGAGCGAGCGCGAAAGCACTCAGTGGTATTTCCAGCGCTACGTTTCGCACCTGCCCGCTGCCGGTGAAATGGTGCTGTTCGACCGCAGTTGGTACAACCGCGCAGGTGTCGAGCGGGTCATGGGGTTCTGCGATAACGACGAATACGAAGAGTTTTTCCGCACCGTGCCCGAGTTCGAAAAGATGCTGGTGCGCTCGGGCATCATCCTCATCAAGTACTGGTTCTCGATCACCGACGATGAGCAATACCGCCGCTTCCTCATGCGCATTCACGATCCGCTGAAACAGTGGAAGCTGTCGCCAATGGACCTGGAATCCCGTCGTCGCTGGGAGGACTACACCCGTGCCAAAGAGGAAATGCTCACCCGCTCACACACTGACGTCGCGCCGTGGTGGATCGTTGAGGCGGATGACAAGAAGCGCGCACGCCTGAACTGCATTCACCACTTGCTGGAGCAGATCCCGCGCGGCGATGTGGAGTCGCCACAGGTGGTGTTGCCCGAGCGCGAATACAACGCCAACTACCTGCGCGCGCCTGTGCCGCGCGACATGGTTGTGCCGTCTCGGTATTGATCGAACCCGTTGACGGCGAAGATCAGATCTTCCACTGCTTTGCCGTCTTCGCCAGCCTCTGCTGAAGGCCTTCGATGTTCAGCGCCAGTTGCCGGGTCATCAACTGATAACCCAGTACTTCGGCTGACGCAGCGGGCGTTTCCGGGCCTACTGCCAAGGATTCGGTAGGGCGCTCCAGACGCTCCGTGGCGCCCGTCTTCAACGCCCTCGCCATCCCGATGAGCATGCGCCGGATTCGACGCTGCTCGGCATTCATGCCCACGTTGCCCAAGTCGGCCGGACGCAGGTTCGACAGGATCTCCAGCGTGCTAAGGCACATGCGGTAATGGCCTTGGATGGCGTCCAGTTCGACCAGCGAAATCTTCACTTCTTTCGACACGGACGGCATCAACGAGCGCAGCTGCAGCATCGTTGCGTTGAGCCGTGCGAGCAGCTTCAAATGCTCGTCGGCGGTAATCGACTGCCCGCTGCTGATGCGTTCGTACACCTTGGCGCAGTCCCGCAGCCCGGTGGCCAGGTTGTAGCGCCACGAGTACACCGCATACAGCGGCAGGGCGAAGGAAAACGCCAGGGCCAGCGCGATCCCGATCAGGATATCCACCGTGCGCCAAAGCCCGTCGGTGATCGGGTTGTCGCCATGGCCCGCCACGATAAACAGCGTAATCGCCGACAGCAGCGCCGTGTAACCGCCCTTGCCGATGGCGTGATACGCGAAGAAGCCACAGATCAGCGACATGACCACGTAGGTCAGCAGCGGCATGCCTAAATAGCTTTCCTGCGCCACCACCGCCAAGCCCAACGCTGCGCCAATCAACGTGCCGTACGCCCGTTCTACCGACTTCTTGCCGATATTGCCGTGATGCTGCAAACCGCCAATCACGATCAGCATGGTGACGGACGCCCATTCGCCATGGGGCAGGTGAATCCCCGTGGTGAGCAGGATCGACACCAGCAAACCGACCACGATGCGACCGGCATGAATGTAGCGCGCGTGGCGATAGCGGCGGTAAGGATCGAGCAAAGGGCGCAGGACCCGGCGAAGCCAGTGAGGCAATAAAGGCGTATTCATGGGGTTACAGACCCTTGAGGGAACGAAAATATCCAGCCGTTTGGCAAACGTGTGGTGCCCCGGCTTCTGATAGGCTTGCCGCCTCTGAAATCCCGACGCCCGGCGACGAGGTAAAACTTTTGCAGTTCCTGAAAAATCTCTACTGGAAACGCTGGATCAAGAAACGCGGCGCCAAGCTCGCGGGTGGTCTGGAGTCGATGAGCAAACGCAGCGAGCTGGTCATCGAGGACTGCGTCGAACTGGGACACGTCGAACTGCGCGCGCGTCACGTGGAAATCGGCGCGCACACCTACATTCGAAGCGGCACGCATCTCTCGCTGGTGTCGTCCATCGGCCGTTTCTGCTCCATCGCGTCCGACGTCTTCATCGGCCAGGAAAAATACACCCACCCTAGTGACTGGGTGAGTTCGCATCCCTTCCAGTACACCGACGCGCCACTGACCTACAACGCCCGGACCGACACGACCGAGATCGGACACGACGTCTGGATCGGCCATAGCGCGATGATCATGGAAGGCGTGACAGTGGGGACCGGCGCCATCATCGCCACCCGCGCGGTCGTCACTCAAGACGTCCCGCCTTACGCCATCGTGGCGGGATTCCCTGCCAAAATCATTCGCTACCGACATTCTCCCGACATCATCGAGCGGCTCCTGGCGAGCGAGTGGTGGGAGAGGGATATCGCCGAGTTGAAGGCGCTGCCGATGGACCGCCCCGAGGCATTCTTGCAGGCGTTGGACGCTGGCCGTGCGAGCACCAAGGCACGTTATCGCAGAATGAAGATCAGCCGTGAAGGGTGTGAAATGCTTTGAAGGTCAGGGTGATCGGGGTGATCACCATAGAAACGAAAAAGGCCGCCCTAAGGTCAGCCCTTCATAATTCGCACGCCCTGATCAGGCGACTTTTTCTTTAACGGTTATATCGACTTCCAAATTTGCGCAGGCCAACAGGTTCACCAGAGCATCCAGGGAGAACTTATCAATCTTCCCGTTCAGCAGCTCACTCAGACGCGGCTGGGTAACGTGGAGCTGTCGTGCCGCATCTTTCTGCGGCAGATCCCACGACCGTACAGTCTTGGTCAGCACTCGCATCAGCTTGGAGCGCAGCCGAAGATTCTCGGCTTCTTCTGGCGAATCAACCAACGCATCCCACACAGAGCTAGAGCGTTCGTTTGCCATTATTTATCCCTCATTTCTGCTTCTGTTGCATTTAGATTAGAAAAGCACATGAGTATGAACTGAGACTGCGACTTTACCCCTTGCCGTAAACGGAAGGGGTGTTGAAGCCCCCTAATTCCAGGGGGCGTCACGTCTCATCAGTCCAGCGACTTGTATCTGGTTGCAGCCAAGTCAATGTCGCGCTTTTCCGTCTTTTCAGTGGTTTTGCGAAACGCATGAAGGACATAGATGCCGTCCGACCGCTTCACCACATAAAACACGCGAAAAGCCCCATCTTTACACGTGATGCGGATCTCCCGCACACCTTGCCCTACGCTTTCCATCGGCTTCCAGTCGGCAGGTTCATCGCCCTCCTGGATCAGTTCCAGCTGATACCCAGCTCGTTGTCGAGCGACGGGTGGAAAGTCACGCAGATCTTCTTTACTGGTGCCCACCCACACGATTGGTTTGACGCCGTCCTGCATTGATCTGATTCCTTGTATAGAAATATTGCCCTGCGTTTGCCATTTGCCGACCCTCCATAGCGCTTACGGTCTCACTTAATCCCCGCTGCCTCATCATGGGCTCCTGTACGGGGATAGTGCCGTCAGTGATCGCAATTTATCTCGATATCGATATAAGATCAATCGGTCAACGAAAACTTATCTCGAAATGAATATATGCCAATTGAATGCAGGCCTTGTGGCTGTCAGGCTCGATACCGTTCTGTTGCTGGTTAGTGTCCGTTTCCGGTCAGCAGGCTGAAACAGTCGCTTGTCGCGGTAAGCTGCGATGATCTAGCTGGATAGGGCGGCGAGTGAGTATTTACCCAACTCGGCAGTGAGCTTTTTCGCCTTGCTGGTCTCGACACGCTGAGCGGAAGGCTTTTTGGTGGGAGTGATTTCAGAAAGATAACGCTTCAGGGCTGCCTCTAGGGTCATGCGCTCTGAGCCGCTTCGCTGGATGTAGACGCCTCTGGCCATCTCGTCTTCGGCTCTACGTGACCAACCCTCAGCGTCGCGTTTGGCGCGGAAGGTCTTGGACGCTGTCGGCCATCCTTGTTTTCAGATGACTGCTTTCCATGTACCAGAAGGGGTTTTTTGCGAGAGTTGCCATGCTGTTCTCCGAAGGACATCGGCACGGACTGTACCGAACTGTACCTCGGGGGCATTCCAAAACACCCTCTCGAAACTGCAGCAGCGCTGCAGCCCCTGATTTATATGGTGGGCCCACACGGACTCGAACCGTGGACCAAAGGATTATGAGTCCTCTGCTCTAACCAACTGAGCTATAGGCCCTCAGTCAGGCGGCGGATTATAACGACGGTTTCCGAGCTGTGCTATCCGAAAAGTCCGAAACCGTTATACGAAGAAACGTCGCGCAGAATTCTTCCGGTCGCAGGGGCAGGCTGACGATGTAGCCCTGGATCTGTTCGCAGCCTTCGTCGGCCAGGAATTGCTGCTGTTCGAGGTTCTCCACGCCTTCGGCGATGACGGTCAGTTGCATGCTGCGGCCCAGGGCGATGATGGCGCGAACGATGGCGGCGTCGTGAGGGTCGTCGGGGAGGCCGCGTACGAATGACTGGTCGATCTTGAGGATGTCCAGTGGCAAGCGTTTGAGGTAGCTCAGTGACGAGTAGCCTGTGCCGAAATCGTCGATCGCCAGTTGCACGCCGAGCTTTTTAAGGCGATGCAACACCGACAGGGCTTCCTCGGTTTGCGACATGATGAAGTTTTCGGTGATCTCCAGTTGCAGGCAGCCCGGCTGGAGCTCGTATTGAGTCAGCAGTTGCTCGATGCGCGTGACCAGATTGGGTTGGCGCAGCTGTGCCCCTGCGAGGTTTACAGACAGTGACCCGAACACGTCATACCGCTGGTTCCACTGATGCAGCTGCTGGCAGGCCATTTCGAGCACCCACTCGCCGATCTGCAGGATCATGCCGTTCTCTTCCGCCAGAGGAATGAAGCGTTCCGGTGGGACTTCTCCGAACGTGGGGTGAGTCCAGCGAATCAGAGCCTCTGCACCGACCAATCTTTGTGTCAGCAGGCTGACCTTCGGCTGGTAGGACAGCGTGAATTCATTGCGCTCGATGGCCCGGCGCAGTTCGTGTTCCAGTGCGATGCGTTCACTGGCCTGGGCGGTCAAGTCCCGGGTGTAGTTCTCGACGCGATTACGGCCTTTGGCCTTGGAGCGGTACATAGCGGCGTCGGCATTCTTGATCAGCGTCGCGACGTCTGCTCCGTCGGTGGGGAACAGCGCCGTGCCGATGCTGGTGCTGATGAAGAACTCGTGCTCCCCGGCCTGAAATGGCGCCGAGAAGCTGTTCAGCAGTTTGGTGGCGATGACATCGGCATCGCCTGCCGTTTGAAGGCCGGGCAGAAGAATGATGAATTCATCGCCGCCCAACCGCGCAACCGTGTCTATATCCCGCAGGTTTTCCTTCAGCCGCTGAGCAATGCCCTTGAGCAGCAAGTCGCCGACCGGATGGCCGAGGCTGTCGTTGATGTGCTTGAACCGGTCGAGGTCGAGAAACAGTACGGCGCCGAGGCTCTTGGCCTCTTTGCAATGGCTGAGTGCGGCGTGCAAGCGGCTTTCGAACAGGGTGCGGTTTGGCAGACCGGTCAGTGGGTCGTGGTGGGCCTGGTAATCCAGTCGCGCCTGAGCCTGCTTGAGGCTGGAGATGTCGGCGAACACCGCGACGAAGTGGGTGATGAACTTGTCGCGATTACGTACAGCGCTGATGGTCAGCCAGCTCGGGTAGATTTCGCCGTTCTTGCGTCGGTTGCTGATCTCGCCCTGCCAGTGGCCCTCGGCGGTCAGCTGATACCACATGGCGGCATAGAACGCGCTGTCGTGCAGACCCGAGGCGAGCAGGCGAGGGGTTTCACCGATCGCTTCGCCTTCGCTATAACCCGTGATCTCACTGAAGGCCCGGTTGACCGCGTTGATGCGCTGGCGAGTATCGGTGATCAAGACACCCTCAGCGGTGCTCTCGAACACCGTGGCCGCCAGTTGCAGCTTCTCCTGCATCTGGTGCCGTTCAGTGATGTCCCGAGCGATGGTCAGCATGCAATCTTCACCGCCAATCGGCAGCGGTCGCGATGAAATTTCGCACAGTCTGATCTGACCGTCCCTGCGACGAATATGGCTGGTGAAGTCTTTAACGAACCCGTCGCGATTCAGTTGCTCGAGCAACTGCTGGCGCTCGTTCAGGTCGACCCAGATGCCCAGGTCCAGCGTCGTACGGTCCAGTGAAAGCGCGCTGTGATAGCCGGTGATACGGCTGAAGCCATCGTTGACTTCCACCAGCAAGCCGTCGCTTTGCCGGGTAATCAACAGGCCGTCGGGGGAGGAGTGAAACGCTTTGGCGAACTTCTCCTCGGACATCTGCAGTTGCTGCTGGGCTTCCTTGAGCGGGGTGATGTCGCGCACGACCACGACGAGCGCCGGCGTTGAGTCCAGATCGAAAGGCTCCGCCGATAACAGGCCAGTAAACGTCTGTCCGTTATTGCGCCGGAACGGCATCTCCAGGTTGCGGATGCTGCCCTTTTGCAGGCGCTGCAGCAGGCTTGGCCCGATGTCCGGAATTCCCCAGATATTCAGTTCGCTCGGCGTCTTCCCGATGATTTCGCTGGCGGACAGGCCAATCTGCTCGACGAAGGCCTGGTTGGCTTCCAGAAAGCAGCCATCGGACAGCCGCGCGATCACCAGGATGTCCGGGCATTGAGCGAACACGGAGGCAAATTTGCCTTCAGACAGGCGCAAGGCTTCTTCGGTTTGCTTGGCCTCGCTGATGTCGATCATCAATCCGCGCATGACAGGCTCGCGGCCATAGGTGATGAGGCTGACGATGTCCCGCACCCAGACCACTCGTCCGTCGGCGCTGATCACCCGGTAATCCACGCTGTGATCGTTGCCCAGTCTTGTTTGCTGGTCGCAGTAGGTTTCAGCCCGCTCCAGATCGGCCTGATGCACGATGCTGCGCCAGAAACCCGATCGGCGCCATTGGTGCAGCGGGTAGCCGAGCAGGTTCTCGGCGTGCGGGGAAACGTAGTTATAGGAGTAGTCGTGCGTGTTGGCTTCCCAGGCAATGGCCGACAGGCTCTCGATCATGCCGCGATAGTGATACTCGCTGCTGCGAAGTTCCTGTTCTAGTGCGACGCGTCGTGAGATTTCCGAGCTGAGGCGCCGGTTGATGCGCACGACAACCGCCAGGATCGAAGACAGCAACAGCAGGCCGGGCAGGCCATAGAGCAGGAAATCGCGCCAAAAACGCAGAGGTTCCGGCGAGGTAAAAGGGGGTGCATCGGTAGACGTTTGCGGGAGTTCGCTCGCTGGAGCGTACAAATGACCGCTGATGGTCGGAAGGTGATCCTCAGAGGCCTCCTGTGCACGGGCGTCGCCTGGGTGTTCGATGTCGGGCGGTGCAGCATCCGTACTCTGCATTGATTTCTCATGCATGCCCTGCGAGGTCGTTTCCCCTTGGGGAAGAACCTGAGCGTCGACGTTTGTCGACCCCATCAAGCACAAGAAAACAATGGCCGGCATCCAAAACATGGCAGCCTCAATAGTTTCAATGGTGAGAATGAGTCGAGTGTAGTCGGGCTGGAGGAAGGTGGCACACTGCCGAAATCTTATTCTTTAAAACGCAAAACCCCCGGCAGGGCCGGGGGTTTTGGTTGACGCGTTTTTCGCTTACTCGTCCAGGAACGAACGCAGATGTTCGCTTCGGGTCGGGTGACGCAGCTTGCGCAACGCCTTGGCTTCGATCTGACGGATACGCTCACGGGTTACATCGAACTGCTTACCGACTTCCTCAAGGGTGTGGTCAGTATTCATGTCGATACCGAAACGCATGCGCAGAACCTTGGCTTCGCGGGCGGTGAGGCCCGAGAGCACTTCGCGCGTCGCTTCTTTCAAGCTTTCAACAGTGGCGACATCGATTGGCGACTGCATGGTCGAGTCTTCGATGAAGTCACCCAGGTGCGAATCTTCGTCGTCACCGATCGGGGTTTCCATGGAGATCGGCTCTTTTGCGATCTTCAATACCTTGCGGATTTTATCCTCAGGCATTTCCATGCGTTCGCCCAGCTCTTCCGGCGTCGGTTCACGACCCATTTCCTGCAGCATCTGGCGGGAAATACGGTTGAGCTTGTTGATCGTCTCGATCATGTGCACCGGAATACGGATGGTGCGGGCCTGGTCGGCGATCGAGCGAGTGATCGCCTGACGGATCCACCAGGTGGCATAGGTCGAGAACTTGTAACCACGACGGTATTCGAACTTGTCCACCGCTTTCATCAGGCCGATGTTGCCTTCCTGGATCAGATCGAGGAATTGCAGGCCGCGGTTGGTGTACTTCTTGGCGATCGAGATCACCAGACGCAGGTTCGCTTCAACCATCTCTTTCTTCGCGCGGCGGGCCTTGGCCTCACCGATCGACATGCGACGGTTGATGTCCTTGATTTCCAGGACAGTCAAGCCGGTTTCTTCTTCCAGCGCTGTCAGCTTCTGCTGGCAACGTTGAATGTCGGCTTGCAGGCGACCAATGGCTTCAGCGTATTTGCTTTTGCCTTTGGCCAGTGCGTCGGTCCAGCTCTGATCGACTTCGTTGCCCGGGAACTGGCGCAGGAAGTCGGCGCGCGGCATGCGTGCATCACGTACACACAGCTGCATGATGGCACGCTCTTGTGCACGCAGACGCTCCAGGGCGCTGCGAACACGCTCGACCAGGCCTTCAAACTGTTTTGGAACCAGTTTGATCGGCATGAACAGCTCGGCCAGAGCCAGAAGCTCTTCGTTGGCCTGCTTGCTGCCACGACCGTGCTTTTTCAGGGCCTTGAGGGTGATTGCCATCTGATCGGAAACGGCACCGAAGCGCTGGGCAGCCACGACAGGGTCCGGACCGCTTTCGGCCTCTTCCTCGTCATCGCTGTCCGACTCTTCGTCGTCATCGTCCGCGGCGTCAGCCTTTTCGGCTTTCTGATCGATCGGCGGAGGGACTTCGGCTGGCGGCGCAATGCCGTCGTCCGGGTCGATATAGCCGCTCAGAACGTCGGACAGGCGACCACCTTCGGTGGTAACCCGAGTGTATTCGGAGAGAATGTGCTCGACCGTGCCCGGGAAGTGCGCGATAGCGCCCATCACTTCACGGATGCCTTCTTCGATACGTTTGGCGATTTCGATCTCGCCTTCACGTGTCAGAAGCTCGACCGTACCCATTTCGCGCATATACATGCGCACCGGGTCTGTCGTGCGACCGATGTCGGTTTCGACTGCCGCCAACGCTGCGGCTGCTTCTTCAGCGGCCGCTTCGTCAGTGTCAGCTTCGGCCAACAGAAGGGCGTCCGCATCCGGAGCACTCTCGAATACGTTGATCCCCATGTCGTTAATCATGCGGATGATGTCTTCCACCTGTTCCGGATCTGAAATATCCTCCGGCAGGTGGTCGTTGACCTCCGCGTAAGTCAGGTAACCCTGCTCACGACCACGGCTGATCAACTCTTTGAGGCGAGACTGCTGTTGCGCTTTTCCGGACATAACACCCTATCCACTGAAGGTCTTGGCGGGCAAAAAACAAGCCGAGGATTATACCCGAGCTAGGACCTCACGCGCCAGTTGAGGTCGGGGTTTGTGCAGGAACTTTGCGATTTAACAGGTTGAGAAGCTGAACTTTTTCATCTGCGCTCAACCCTGTCTGCCGTTCCTTCCTGATCAATTGATCCAGGCTTCGCTCGCGTTGGCGGGCGGACAAGCTAGTTATAGTGTCGAAAAACTGTTGTTCAAGGTTATCGGCCGAGATCAGCCATTCCTTTTCCGCCAGTTGTCTTAATAATCGTCCTTGATCGGTCCCGTGCCAGCGAGCGATCAATTGCAGCGATCGCAGCTTGGGATTTTTTTGCAGTGCTTCGAGCAATGCGACAAGCAATTGCGAGTAAACGTTGTCTTCGGCTGCAAAATGGCTGGCATCTTCCACCTTCTGCGACAGCTCAGGGTGATGCAGTAACGTCCTGAGAGCGGTCAGTGTCGGTGGCTCAACCGTTGCCGGTGTGCGGGGTGCCCGGGGTTCAAAGTCGGGCCGCTTGCCGTTCCTGTCCCATTTCTTGCCTTTTTCCCAAGGCTTGTTTTCCCATTTTTTCTGCTGACCGCCGGGCGCTTTCGGCGTCCATTCCTGCTGAGCTTCATACGCGTCGTGCGGTTGATAGTCGCTGTAATCCGGTACTGAATCGTAGTCGAAACCCGGATCGTAGGCGGGCGGCGCCTCGGCTGGTGCGCTCTGCACCAACTGGTTCACGGCTGCCGTGTCCAGGCCGGTTATCTCCTTCAGACGGCGGCGCATCAGTTCACGCAGGTTGGCCCCTGGCACTTTTTCGATCAGCGGCGCTGCCAGCGTTACCATGTGCGCCTTGCCTTCCAGCGAGCGCGGGTCGGCTTCTTTGGTCAGTTGCTCAAAGAAGTAATCAGCCAGCGGTTGTGCATGCTGGTTGATCCTTGCCTTGAAGGCATCCGTACCTTCGGCGCGAACCAGTGTGTCCGGGTCTTCGCCTTCCGGCAGAAACAGAAACCGGGCACGTCTGCCATCCTGCAGGCTGGAAAGCGTTGCCTCCAGCGCACGCCAGGCGGCGTTGCGGCCCGCCTGGTCGCCGTCGAAACAGAACAGCACGTTCGGTACGACACGAAACAGACGTTTCAAATGTTCTTCGCTGGTCGCGGTGCCCAAGGTCGCCACGGCGTTGCGCAGGCCTTGCTGCGCGAGAGCGATGACGTCCATGTAGCCTTCGACAACGATGATCTCGTCAAGGTTGCGGTTGTGTTTGCGCGCCTCGAACAGGCCGTAAAGCTCTTGGCCTTTATGAAAGACCGGTGTCTCCGGCGAATTCAGGTATTTCGGTTTGTCATCACCCAGTACGCGGCCACCAAAGGCGATGACTCGGCCACGGCTGTCGCGGATGGGAAACATCACCCGGTCGCGGAATCGGTCATAACGTTTGCCGGTTTCGGCATTTTCGATCAGCAAGCCGGCATCGATCATGGCTTTCTGCTGAAGGGTGTCGCTGCTCAAGTGTTTGTAGAGATTGTCCCAGCCGGGCGGGGCGAACCCCAGGCCGAAGTCGCGGGCAATTTCGCCGGAAAGGCCGCGGCCCTTCAGGTAATCCACGGCCGACTTACGCGTCGGGTGGCTTTTCAGCGCGGCGCGGTAAAAATCGGCGGCGGCTGTGAGCAGTGGGTAAAGCGGCGAATCCGTGGGTTGTCTTGGCTTTTGGCCTTTGACGCCCTGTTCGCGAGGCACTTCCATGCCAGCGGCTTTCGCAAGGTCTTCGACGGCCTGGGGGAAATCCAGGTTGTCGTGATCCATGATGAAGCCGAGGGCGTTTCCGCCTGCGCCGCAACCGAAGCAGTAGTAGAACTGTTTATCCGGGCTGACGCTGAACGACGGTGTCTTTTCCTTGTGGAAAGGACAGCACGCACTGAAGTTCTTGCCGGTTTTCTTTAATTGAACGCGCGAGCTGACAACATCGACGATGTCGGTGCGGTTCAGAAGGTCGTCAATAAAACCCTGGGGAATCAGTCCGGCCATGGCGTTCTCATCATCAGGCGCCCCGCCAGAAAGATCGTGGCGAATCCAAAGCGTAACGACGGTTGCTTGGTCAGTGTAGACGGGTCAACGCGGCCTGAATCAGGCTGGAAGAGTTCGACGGGGTGTGTCTCGGTCGCATCTGCGGCGTCGACAGCCTCTGTCTATGCTGCTTGAGGCTAGAACTGCAACTGCCGGCAGCCCGGCTTTGGGGCCGGGCGAGGCAGAAGCTTGCGACAGACGTCTGTATTAATACAGACGAACGGCGCGGCGCTGTTCGCGCTGAACTTTCTTGGCGTGACGCTTAACAGCAGCAGCTGCTTTACGCTTACGCTCAGAAGTCGGCTTCTCGTAAAATTCGCGGCTACGAACTTCAGCCAGAACACCGGCTTTTTCGCAGGAGCGCTTGAAACGACGCAGAGCTACGTCGAAGGGTTCGTTCTCTTTAACTTTGACGGCTGGCATCCAGAGCTACCTTCATTCATTACCGGGGTCAACGCCTCGTGCAACGCTTGCACTAAGTACGTCGGTTTTTAAGGGTTGCGGATGTTAACCCCTCGCCGCGAGGAATGCAAAGCCTCTGATCGAAAACCGCTGGTCGCAGGGATGAGCGGCGACTATTATGCGCGCCTTCGAATTTGGCCTCTACAAGGCGTACCCCATGCTAGTACTGGGATTGGAAACCTCCTGTGACGAGACCGGCGTTGCGCTGTACGACAGCGAACGCGGCCTGCTTGCCGATGCATTGTTCAGCCAGATCGACCTGCACCGGGTCTATGGTGGCGTGGTGCCTGAACTTGCGTCCCGCGACCACGTAAAACGCATGCTGCCCTTGATTCGTCAGGTGCTTGCCGAGGCCGACTGTGCCGTAACCGAGATCGACGCGATCGCGTACACGGCGGGTCCTGGCCTTGTCGGCGCGCTGCTGGTAGGCGCTTCCTGCGCCCAGGCGCTGGCATTTGCCTGGGACATTCCCGCCCTCGGCGTTCACCACATGGAAGGTCATCTTCTGGCCCCGATGCTGGAGGAGCAGCCGCCCGAGTTTCCGTTCGTCGCCTTGTTGGTGTCGGGCGGTCACACCCAGCTGGTTCGGGTCGACGGGATCGGTCTTTATGAGCTGTTGGGCGAGACGCTGGATGATGCGGCTGGTGAGGCGTTCGACAAGACCGCCAAGATGATGGGCCTGAATTATCCTGGAGGTCCTGAAATTTCCCGTCTGGCGGTTAAAGGCGTTCCGGGGCGTTTCACGTTCCCGCGCCCGATGACGGAGCGTCCTGGGCTGGATTTCAGTTTCAGCGGCTTGAAAACCTTTGCCCTGAACACTTGGCAGCAGTGCCAGAGCGCTGGGGACGACGGTGAGCAAACCCGTTGCGACATCTCGCTGGCCTTCCAGGAAGCGGTGGTGGAGACTCTGACCATCAAGTGCAAGCGTGCGTTGAAGCAAGCTGGCATGAAGCGACTGGTGATCGCCGGTGGCGTGAGTGCAAACAAGGCATTGCGTGAATCGCTGGAGAAGATGCTGAGCGGTCTGGGCGGCAACGTTTACTACGCGCGTCCGGAGTTCTGTACCGATAACGGCGCGATGATCGCGTTTGCCGGTTGCCAGCGGTTGCAGGCGGGTCAGAGGGAAGGCCTGAGCATCAGCGTGCAGGCTCGCTGGCCGATGGAGCAATTGCCGGGTCTGTAAGGTGGGTTTCGTGTGATGAAAAAGGCTCGGTTGAGCCTTTTTCATCTTTTGCATTCAGAAATGCCGTTCGCGCCCGGCAAACAGGTCGCGTAGATTGCCGCGATGACGCCAGACAATCAGCAGCGTCAGCAGGGTCATGGGCAGCAGCGCGTGAGGCTCTTGCCAAGCGAGAAGCGGCAGGGTCAGCGGAGTGGCGATCAGCGAAGCCAGTGAGCTGGTGCGGGTCAGGTAGAACGTCAGCAGCCATGCAGCAATCGCCAGGAGGGCGGCGGGCGGGTACAAACCCAGCAGCATGCCGGCCGCGGTCGCTACGCCTTTGCCGCCCCGGAAACGGAAGTACAGCGGAAAGAGATGGCCGAGGACTGCGCAGAGCCCGATCCAGGCTTGTTCGCGAGGGTCGAGCCCGATCCCGCTGGCGATCAGCACGGGGATCAGGCCTTTGCAGACGTCACCGATCAGGGTCAGGATAGCGAGCTTCTTGCCGGCCAGGCGCAGCATGTTCGTCGCGCCAGCGTTGCCCGAGCCGCTGGCACGCGGGTCCGGGCTCCCGGTGATGCGGCTGAGCAGGATGGCAAAGGACAGCGAGCCGAGCAGGTAGGCGAGGAACGCCAGTAACCAAAACATGCTAACCATTCCGGGCGAGGATGCCTTGATTCTAACGGCGCATCGCGCCCTTGTCGTGTAACGGAGAGAAAGGCTTGGACAGAGTTTTCATTGAGGGTCTGGAAGTCGATACGGTGATTGGCGCCTACGACTGGGAGCGCGGCATTCGCCAGTGCTTGCGTCTGGACCTGAGTTTTGCCTGGGACAATCGGCCGGCCGCGGCGGGTGATGACCTGAGCAAGGCGCTCGACTATGCCAGCGTTTCCGCTCGCATCCAGGCCTTTGCCGAAGCGGCGCAGTACCAGTTGGTCGAAACATTCGCCGAGCGTCTGGCCGAAGTGCTGATGAGCGAGTTCAACATTCCCTGGCTGCACCTCAAACTGACCAAACCGGGAGCCGTGCCAGCGGCCAAGGGCGTGGGTGTGGAGATCGAGCGCGGATGCCGCTGACACGAATTTTCCTGGGCCTGGGCAGCAATATCGACCGGGAGCGGCACTTGTGCGCCGGGCTGGAGGCGTTGGCCGGTTTCCTGACCGACATGACCTGTTCGCCGGTGTTCGAAAGTCACCCGGTGGGCATCAAGAGCGGGCCGTTTTTCAATCTGGTGGTGTCTGCCCTGACCGACCTGCCATTGATCGAACTGGACCGTCGACTGAAATTCATTGAGGCTGACAACGGTCGCTATGCGCCGGATCGTAAGGGCTTGCCGCTGGACATCGACGTGCTGCTGTACGACGAACAGGTGGGCAATTTCGATGGTCTGGTATTGCCGCGCGCCGAAATCCTGAAAAACGCCTTTGTGCTCTGGCCGCTGTCGTTGATTGCGCCCGAGCGTCTGCATCCTGCGGTCGGTGTGCCCTTTCAGCAGCTGTGGGCCGAGGCGCAGATTGATCAGAAGCTCTGGCCGGTTGCTTTTGAATGGCGCGGAGCGCAATTGACGCCCGATTCGCTGCTGGCGCCTATTTGAGAGCACGGAACGTCTGTGGGAGCGAATTTATTCGCGAGAGGCCGGTGCATCCGACACGTGTGTGTCGCCTGATAAACCTTCGCGTATAAATTCGCTCCCACAGGAAGGAACGTCCGGCGTGATTGATGCGTTTAACCCTGATACGACGCCTTATAAACCATCAACGTGTCGAGCCGCTCACGCTTGAGTGCCTCGCCCAGTTCCTGTCCCTGATAGCCCTGATCCAGCAACGGCTGCACCGCGACTCTTCGCGCCGCTTCGGCTGCGCCGCGCAAATATTCGGCCTGTGGGTAACTCCGGTTTTCAAAGCCTTTGCGGCCTCGGGCGTCCATTTCGCAGGCGACGATAAACTCTTCGAACCGTTGCGGACGGCGATAAACGTCAAACGTCTGCAGCAAATCGAGCAACGTTGAGGGCTTTAGCTCTAGGGCGCGATGCCCGTGCGTGTGGTACTGGCCGACCAACAGCGCCAGTTCCTGGCAATCCCTTGGCACCTTGAACCGCAGGTTCACGGCCTTGATGGCCTTCAGCCCTTTGTGTTCATGGGCGATATGACGAGGCCATTCTTCTTCCGGCGTCAGGCCTTTGCCCAGATCGTGCAGCAGGCACGCCCAGCGCACGCTTAATGGCTGGTGATGAAGAGCGGCTTGATGCAGGACGCTCAGAACGTGCAGGCCCGTATCGATCTCCGGGTGGTGCGCTTGCGGTTGAGGTACCCCAAACAGCGCATCGACCTCCGGCATCAGGACATTTAGCGCGCCGCATTCGCGCAGCACCTCGATGAACACCTGAGGTTCGCGCTCCATCAGTGCGCGGGAAATTTCCTTCCAGCTGCGCTCGGGCGTCAGGGCCTCAAGTTCGCCGGATGCGCTGAGTTGGCGCATCAGTGCCATGGTTTCAGGCGCAATGGTGAAGCCGTCAGGCGCGTAGCGGGCAGCGAAGCGGGCAACGCGCAGCACACGCAGGGGATCTTCGGCAAACGCCGGAGAAACATGGCGCAAAATGCGTGCTTCGAGGTCCCGTTGACCATGATAAGGATCGGTCAGATGACCTTGTTTGTCTTCCGCAATCGCATTGATCGTCAGGTCACGCCGGATCAGGTCCTCTTCGAGGGTGACGTCCGGGTCGGTGTGAAACACAAAGCCGCCGTAGCCTCGTCCTGTCTTGCGCTCCGTGCGGGCCAGCGCGTATTCCTCGCCGGTGAGGGGATGCAGAAACACCGGAAAATCCGTCCCGACCGGGCGATAGCCCTTGATCATCATTTCGTCGGTCGTCGCGCCCACCACCACCCAGTCGGTATCCGCGACAGGTTTGCCAAGCAGGCGATCACGAACGGCCCCGCCAACTTTATAGATCTGCATAAAAAAACCTCCGTAAGCGCGACAGGATAAACCTTAAGTCGCGCTTGCGGAGGTGGTAATCGCTTTATCGGTCAGAGGTGAACGACGGCCAGATCGAGGCGGGGATATTCACTGTCAGCGTGTTCGCTTCTCGGTGGCACGTGGTGGGTCTTCATGATCTGATCGCCTTGCAGCGTTTCAAGATGAATGTCAAAACCCCACAAGCGGTGCAGGTGTTTGAGGACCTCGTCGGTAGAGTCGCCCAAGGGTTTGCGATCGTGTTGTTGATGGCGCAGGGTCAGCGAGCGATCGCCACGGCGGTCGATGCTGTAGATCTGCACGTTCGGTTCACGGTTGCCCAGGTTGTACTGCGCGGCCAGCGTTTCACGAATGATTCGGTAGCCCGTTTCGTCATGGATCGCCGGGACCAGCAAATCGTCTTTCTGGTCATCGTCCAGAATGCTGAACAATTTCAGGTCGCGGATGACCTTCGGCGACAAATATTGAAGGATAAAACTCTCGTCCTTGAAGCTGCTCATCGCAAACTTCACCGCCGTGAGCCAATCAGTGCCCGCCAGGTCCGGGAACCAGCGATGATCTTCTTCGGTGGGGTGTTCGCACATCCGTCGAATGTCCTGATACATGGCAAAACCCAGTGTGTAGGGGTTGATGCCGCTGTAGTACGGGCTGTCGAATCCGGGCTGGAACACTACGCTGGTATGGGACTGCAGGAACTCAAGCATGAATCCGTCAGTGACCAGGCCTTCGTCGTACAGGTCGTTCATCAGTGTGTAGTGCCAGAAGGTTGCCCAACCCTCGTTCATGACCTGCGTCTGACGCTGGGGATAAAAATATTGGGCGATTTTGCGCACGATCCGCACGACTTCGCGCTGCCAAGGCTCCAGTAACGGGGCGTGTTTCTCGATGAAGTAAAGGATGTTTTCCTGAGGTTCGGCAGGGAAACGGGCGTAGTCCTCCTTGTCGTTCTTGCTGGCGTTCTTCGGAATGGTGCGCCACAGGTCATTGATCTGCTTTTGCAGGTGTTCTTCCCGGTCCTTCTGGCGACGGCGTTCCTCTTCGGCCGAAATGGGATAAGGGCGTTTGTAGCGGTCAACGCCGTAGTTCATCAGCGCGTGGCAGGAGTCGAGCAAATCCTCGACGGCGTCGATGCCATGGCGCTCTTCGCACTGCATGATGTACTGCTTGGCGAACACCAGGTAATCGATGATCGAGCTGGCGTCAGTCCAGGTGCGAAACAGGTAATTGCCTTTGAAGAAGCTGTTGTGGCCATAGCAAGCATGCGCCACCACCAGTGCCTGCATGCAGATGGTGTTTTCTTCCATCAGGTAGGCGATGCACGGGTCGGAGTTGATGACGATTTCGTAGGCCAGGCCCATCTGACCGCGAGAGTAGGATTTTTCCGTGCTCAGGAAGTGCTTGCCGTAGGACCAATGGTGATACCCCAGCGGCATGCCCACCGACGCATACGCGTCCATCATCTGCTCGGCGGTGATCACCTCGATCTGATTAGGGTAGGTGTCCAGCGCGTAACGTTCGGCAATACGGCTGATTTCCCGGTCATAGGCCTGGATCAGCTCGAACGTCCACTCTGAACCCGTGGATAGAGGTTGGCGCTTCTGCTCTCTAGCGGTCATGTCACTAACCTGCGCTGGAAGAGTTCACGGAATACCGGATAAATATCACCGGCAGAGACCAGCTGTTGCTGGGCGAACGTGTCGGCGAAGGCTTCACCGATGCGCTCGTATTCGAACCACAGCGCCTGATGTTCGCGCGGGGTAATCTCGACGTAAGTGTAGTACTGCACGAACGGCATGATCTGTTTGATCAGAATGTCCCGGCAGATGGGGGAGTCGTCGTTCCAGTTGTCGCCATCCGATGCTTGGGCCGCATAGATATTCCACTCGTTGGTGGGGTAACGCTCGGCCATGATTTCCTGCATCAGTTTCAATGCGCTGGAGACGATGGTGCCGCCGGTTTCGCGGGAATAGAAAAACTCCTCCTCGTCGACTTCCCGGGCGCTGGTGTGGTGACGGATGAACACGACTTCGATCTTGTCGTAGTTGCGCTTCAGGAACAGATACAACAGGATGAAGAAGCGTTTGGCGATGTCCTTGGTGGCTTGCGTCATCGAGCCAGAGACGTCCATCAGGCAGAACATGACCGCTTTTGAACTGGGATTGGGTTGCTTGACCAGCAGGTTGTATTTGAGGTCGAAGGTGTCCAGATAAGGCACGCGTTTGATGCGCGCCTGCAGGCGCTGCGCTTCCACTTCCAACTCTTGAATATCGCCGAAATTGTCGGGTTCTTCGCGTTTAAGGCGCTCGAGTTCCGCGAGCACCTCCCGTAGCTTGGCGCGGCTGCTGCCGGACAAGGCAATGCGGCGCGCGTGTGCCGAACGCAGGGTACGGATGATGTTGATGCGCGACGGGTTGCCTTCGTTGCTGATGCCCGCGCGCACGGTCTTGAAGGTGTCGGTGCCGCTCAGGTTGCGTTTGACCAGGTTGGGGAGTTCCAGGTCCTCGAACATGAATTCAAGGAATTCCTCCTGAGTGATCTGGAAGACGAACTCGTCCATGCCTTCGCCGGAATTACTCGCTTTGCCGGGGCCTTTTCCTCCGCTGCCCCCCTGTGGGCGGGCGATGTGTTCGCCCGAGGTGAATTCTTTGTTGCCCGGGTGAACGACGGTCTGTTTGCCGCCCCGCCCATGATGCAGCACCGGTTCGTCGATGTCGCGTCCGGGAATGCTGATCTGTTCGCCATGCTCCATGTCGGTGATGGAGCGGCGGCTGACTGCTTCTTCGACTGCTTTCTTGATGTGGTCACGGTAGCGGCGCAAAAAGCGCTGCCGATTTACCGTGCTCTTGTTCTTGCCGTTGAGACGTCGGTCGATCACATAGCTCATAGGCCCTCCGGGCAGCTACAAGAAAAAATCAGCCACAAGCTGCAAGCTGATTCGGACCAGGCATTCAAACGCTGACCAGTTCAGCTTGCCGCTTGAAACTTGTAGCTCACAGCTGCTTTATTGGGATTTACGGACCCGCAGATACCACTCGGAGAGCAAGCGTACCTGTTTGTCGGTGTAGCCCCGCTCGACCATTCGGGTGACGAAGTCGTTGTGTTTCTGTTGGTCCTCTTTGCTGGCTTTGGCGTTGAAGCTGATAACCGGCAGCAGATCCTCGGTGTTGGAGAACATTTTCTTCTCGATCACCACGCGCAGCTTCTCGTAGCTGAGCCAGGTCGGGTTTTTGCCGTTATTGTTGGCGCGGGCACGCAGCACGAAATTGACGATTTCGTTGCGGAAGTCTTTCGGGTTACTGATGCCGGCCGGCTTCTCGATTTTCTCCAGTTCTTCATTCAGCGCGACGCGATTAAGGATCTCGCCGGTTTCCGGATCGCGGTATTCCTGATCCTGAATCCAGAAATCCGCATACAGCACATAGCGGTCGAAGATGTTCTGGCCGTATTCACTGTACGACTCCAGGTACGCCGTCTGGATTTCCTTGCCAATAAACTCGATATAACGCGGCGCGAGGTATTCCTTGATGAAGCGCAGGTAACGCTCGCGGGTCTCGGCCTGGAATTGCTCCTGCTCGATCTGTTGTTCCAGCACATAAAGCAGGTGAACCGGGTTGGCGGCAATCTCGTGCGGATCAAAGTTGAAGACCTTGGACAGGATCTTGAATGCAAACCGGGTGGACAAACCGTTCATGCCTTCGTCGACGCCCGCACTGTCGCGATACTCCTGAATCGACTTGGCTTTCGGGTCGGTGTCTTTGAGGTTCTCGCCGTCGTACACCCGCATCTTCGAATAGATGTTGGAATTCTCGGGTTCTTTAAGCCGCGACAGGACCGTGAACTGCGCCAGCATTTTCAAGGTGTCAGGCGCACAGTGCGCTTTGGCCAGCGAGCTGTTGAACAGCAGTTTGTCGTAGATCTTGATCTCGTCACTGACCCGCAAGCAATACGGCACCTTCACGATGTAGATACGGTCGATGAAGGCTTCGTTGTTCTTGTTGTTGCGGAAGCTGTGCCATTCCGATTCGTTGGAGTGGGCCAGCAAAATGCCGGTGAACGGAATCGCCCCAAGGCCTTCGGTACTGTTGTAGTTGCCTTCCTGAGTCGCGGTGAGCAGTGGGTGCAAGACCTTGATCGGCGCCTTGAACATCTCCACGAACTCCATCAGGCCCTGGTTGGCCCGGCACAGCGCGCCAGAATAGCTGTAGGCATCGGCGTCGTTCTGTGGGTATTCCTCGAGTTTGCGGATATCGACCTTACCGACCAGTGCCGAAATATCCTGGTTGTTCTCGTCACCCGGCTCGGTCTTGGCCACCGCAATCTGATTGAGGATCGACGGATAGAGTTTCACCACCTTGAACTGGCTGATGTCGCCCCCGAACTCGGCCAGACGTTTGGTCGCCCATGGCGACATGATGGTGTTGAGGTAGCGGCGTGGGATGCCGTAGTCCTCTTCGAGGATCGTCCCGTCTTCGGTAGGTTTGAACAGGCCCAAGGGCGATTCGAAAACCGGGGAGCCCTTGATGGCGTAGAAAGGTATTTTTTCAACAAGCTGTTTGAGTTTTTCAGCCAGGGACGACTTGCCGCCGCCTACGGGGCCGAGCAGGTAAAGGATCTGTTTCTTCTCTTCCAGGCCTTGGGCGGCGTGGCGGAAGTACGAGACGATTTGCTCGATGCAGTCCTCCATGCCATGGAAATCCTCGAACGCCGGATAGCGCCGAATGACCTTGTTGGAGAAGATTCTGGACAGCCGGGAATTGGTCGAGGTGTCGAACAACTCAGGCTCGCCGATGGCCATCAGAAGACGTTCTGCGGCAGAGGCGTATGCACTGCGGTCGGTTTTGCAGAGCTCCAAGTACTCCTGTAGCGAGAGCTCTTCCTGGCGTGTCGATTCAAAGCGTTGTTGGAAGTGGCTAAAAATACTCATGACGTCACCTCGCTCGATACGTGGAGCCGGCGGCGGATCGTCAGTCGATGCTGGCTGGCCTCTGATCACTCAGAAACCATTACCCCCCAAACACCATAAAAGTAGCTACCGATGACCCACGCGCCGGTGTACCGGCTCTCCCCTGATTCGGATGGCCTGAGGCTAAGGATAGTTCGGATTCGCACACAGAAAGAAGGAAGGCGTATGAATGAAGGGGGACCGTTCGTCAGTTGGACGCGCGAGGCCGCGTAGAACGCGGCCTCGCGTACCGAAAAAATATTTTCGATCAGCCTTGCGCGGTTTCGCTCGGGAAAGTGTTTTTCCACAGCTCGAATCCGCCATCCATGCTGTAGACCTCAGAGAAGCCCTGACCTACAAGATAGGCTGCTGCGCTCTGGCTGGAGTTGCCGTGATAGCAGACAACGACGAGCGGTTTGTCGAGGTCGGCATTGCGGATGAAGTCGGCAATGGAATGGTTGTCCAGATGGTGCGAATCCGGGATGTGATTGCTGGCGAAAGTCTGTGCGTCGCGAACGTCGACCAGCACAGCGCCTTGTTCACGCAGGGCCTGGGCCTGCTCCGGCGGAATGCGTTTGAAGTCGGTCATGGCGTGGGCTCCTGGGCCGTTGGGTTCTCGAATTGTCGAGAACGAAAAAGGGATTCTAACGCTGGGCAGCGGCGGGGTCGCTAGCGCTCGGGTTGCTGGATGTTGACGGGGCGAGGTTACCGCGCTCGTCGCAGTCGCAACGAATCAGCTCCCGGGTATCGACGTTGAGCAGGGTCATGACGTTGCCCCAGACACAGCCGGTGTCGAGCGCATAGACCCCAGGCTCATTGCAGCGGCCTTCCAGCGCGGCCCAGTGCCCGAAAATGATATTCAGGCCCTTGGTCTTGCGATCCTTGTGGCTAAACCAGGGGGCATACCCGGCAGGCGCACTGTCCAGGCCTTCCTTGCTTTTGAGGTCCAGCTTGCCGTCGGCGGTGCAGAAGCGCATGCGCGTGAAGTAATTGGTGATCACGCGTAATCGGGTGACGCCGTGAAGGTCCTTGTCCCATTTGGCAGGCTCGTTGCCATACATCCCGTCGAGAAAAGGCTCGAACAGGTTGTCGTCGCGCAGCGCTTCTTCGACTTCCTCGGCACAGCGCAGCGCTTTCTTGAGCGTCCACTGTGGCGGGATGCCGGCGTGCACCAAGGCGATGTCGCGCTGGGCGTCGTAATGCAGGAGTTTCTGTTGGCGCAGCCAGTCGAGCAGCTCGTTGGCGTCCGGGGCTTCAAGAATTTCCCGCAGCGTGTCACCTTTTTTCAAACGCTCGATGTTTCGGCCGGCAGCGAGCAGGTGCAGGTCGTGATTGCCCAGCACACACACCACCGAATCGCGCATCGCGTAGAGAAAACGCAATGTTTCCAGCGATTGCGGGCCGCGGTTGACAAGATCGCCCACCAACCAAAGTGTGTCTTTGTCCGGTTGAAAGGACACGCGCTGAAGCAGGCATTTCAGAGGTTCAAGGCAACCTTGCAGATCGCCGACCGCATAGACCGTCATCAGTGAAGCGCCCCCCGGCACCGCCAGGCGGAACGGGGCAATGATCGCGTCGAAGCGTTTGCCGTCTTCGGCCAGCATCTGATAGCTGCCCTGCATGTTGCCGACCTTGGTGGTCATGACCGTACCGCTGCTGTACGTGTGGCTTTGTCCCGCCTGAATCAGCGGTTGCTGGCCGACCACGCCTTCGCCGCGAACCTCTTCGACATGGCCGTCACCGTCGGTGATCACCCAGTGGCGCGACAACAGCTTGGCCGGTATCTCGCCGTTGTTATGCACAGTGACGGTGTAGGCGAAGGCAAAGCGGTTTTGCTCAGGCTGCGATTGTTCTGCGAGGAAGCGGGTGACGACGCTGACGTCGACCTGATAACGAGGATCGGACATGCAAGAGGCCTTAAAAGCGAAAGCGGAAAAAGCCGGAAAAGCCCGGTGAGACTCAGTCTAGGACATGTGGCGGGTAAAAAACCAATGGCTCCTTGGCCCGCCCCGTGTCCTGAGGCACTAGCCGACGACAGGCTTCTCGGTGAGTGTGTCAGCCAGGCGGACGAACGCGGCCAGGTCCAGCTGCTCGGGACGCAGGCTGCCATCCACGCCTGCCTCAGCGATTTCATCGCTGGTGAGCAGGGCCTTCAGGGTATTGCGCAAGGTCTTGCGGCGCTGGTTGAAGGCTTCGCGCACGAGCCGCTCCAGGACGCGATGGTCCTTGGCAGGGTGAGGCAGCGTTTGGTGCGGAACGAGTCGGACAATGGCCGAGTCGACTTTTGGCGGCGGGTTGAACGCGCCAGGACCGACATTGAACAGGTGCTCCACGCGGCAGTGGTACTGAACCATGATCGACAGGCGGCCCCAGTCACCACCGCCAGGGCCTGCAGCCAGGCGCTCGACGACTTCCTTTTGCAGCATGAAGTGCATGTCACGGATGAGGTGAGCATTCTGCAAAAGATGGAAAATCAGCGGCGTGGAGATGTTGTAAGGCAGGTTGCCGACGACGCGCAGGCTGCCGGGGGCGGCGTTGAGGCGGGTGAAGTCGAACTTCAATGCGTCGCCCTGATGCAGGTTGAAATTCGGCATGGCGCTGAACTGCTGCATGAGGATCGGTACCAGATCCTTGTCCAGTTCCACCACGTCCAGTTGCGCGCCGCTGCTCAGCAGGCCTTCGGTCAGGGCGCCCTGGCCCGGGCCGATTTCCAGCATGCGGTCTTCGGCCTTGGCGCGGATGGAGCGCAGGATCTTGTCGATCACGCCAGCGTCGTGCAGGAAGTTCTGGCCGAAGCGCTTTCGCGCCTTGTGTTGGTATTGCTCAGTCATTGATGGGTCTCGGCCATCTGGTAGGCGGTTTGCAGCGCGACCTTGAGGCTGCCGGTGTCGATCTTGCCGCTGCCCGCCAGATCCAGCGCAGTGCCGTGGTCCACGGAGGTGCGAATGATCGGCAGGCCAAGGGTCACGTTGACGGCGGCGCCGAAGCCTTTGTACTTCAGTACGGGCAGGCCTTGGTCGTGGTACATCGCCAGCACTGCGTCGCAGTGCTCCAGATATTTGGGGGTAAAAAGTGTGTCGGCAGGCAGCGGGCCGCGCAAATCCAGACCATCGCTGCGCAGACGCTCAAGGGTAGGTTCGATGATGTCGATTTCTTCGCGGCCCAGATGGCCGCTTTCGCCCGCGTGCGGATTCAGCCCGCAGACCAGAATCCGTGGGTGAGCAATCCCGAACTTGTTGACCAGATCTGCATGCAGGATGCGGGTCACGCGTTCGATACGCTCAGGCGTGATGGCGTCAGCGACGTCACGCAGGGGGAGGTGAGTGGTCACCAACGCCACGCGCAGATCACCGGTGGCGAGCATCATCACCACCTGCTGTGTTTGGGTCAAATCAGCCAGGAATTCGGTGTGGCCCGAAAACGCAATCCCGCTCTCGTTGATCACGCCCTTGTGTACGGGGGCTGTGATCATGCCGACGAAGTGACCGTCCATGCAGCCTTGGCCCGCGCGGGTCAGGGTTTCCAGCACGAACGCGCCATTGGCTTTGTTCAGTTGCCCGGCAACGACAGGCGCCTGCAGCGGGGTATCCCAGACATACAGGCTTGCCGCAGGTGCAGGCGTATCAGGCCAGGCGTCTGGCGTGACGGGAATCAGGCGGACGGCCACACCCAGCTGCGCGGCCCGCTCGTTGAGCAGGTCGCAACTGGTGATGGCAATCAGAGGGTGGGGCTGGGACTGCTCGGCGAGCAGCAGGCAAAGGTCAGGACCAATGCCAGCGGGCTCGCCGGGTGTCAGGGCGAAACGCTTGGGTTTCACTTGGCAGCCTGGTCAGCGCCAGGAAGCTTGATTTCAACGTAGGCTTCGTCGCGGATCTGACGCAGCCAGGTTTGAAGCTCTTCGTCGTATTTGCGGTTACGCAGTACGGTCATCGCTTGTTGCTCACGCGCCTGGCTGGTGCTGTCGGTTGCGCGACGGCCCAGGACTTCCAGCACGTGCCAGCCAAACTGAGTCTGGAACGGCTTGGATACGACACCCTGAGGTGTCTCGTTCATGACGTCGCGGAATTCAGGTACCAGCGAACGAGGATCAACCCAGTTCATGTCGCCGCCGTTGAGCGCCGAGCCCGGATCTTCAGAGAAATTCTTCGCCAGTTCACCGAAGTCTTCGCCGTTCTGGATGCGATCGTAGATGCGCTGTGCAAGCAGCTTGGTTTCGGCTTCGCTGCGGATTTCGCTTGGCTTGATCAGGATGTGACGAACATGAACTTCGTCGCGCATCTGGGTCTGATTCTCGCCACCGCGTTTTTCCAGCAATTTGAGAATGATGAAGCCGCCCGGAGTGCGCGCAGGCGGCGTCACCTGGCCCGGGCTCATCGAGCTCAGCATGTCACCGAACGGTGGAGGCAATTGAGCGGCTTTACGCCAGCCCATGTCACCGCCGTCCAGGGCGCTTTCGCTGGCCGAGGAGGAGATTGCGAGCTGCTCGAAATTCGCACCTTGCTGCAGCTTGCCGTAGATGTCCTTGGCTTTGACGGCGGCCGCCTGGATCTGGTCCGAGGTCGCACTGTCAGGCGTTGGAACCAGGATGTTCGCCAGGTGAAATTCTTCGGAGAACTGCGCCTTGCCCAGGTCCGACGCCAGGAAGTTCTTCACTTCCTGGTCCGACACCTGAATGCGCTCGGCAACGCGGCGCTGACGCACGCGGCTGATGATCATTTCCCGACGAATCTGTTCGCGTGCGCTGTTGTACGACAGACCGTCGTGCGCCAGTGCCGCTTTGAACTGGTCGATGCTCATGTTGTTGCGCTGAGCAATGGTGCCGACCGCCTGGTTCAACTCTTCATCGGTGATGCGGATGCCGGAGCGCTCGCCAATCTGCAGTTGCAGGTTTTCCAGGATCAGACGATCCAGAACCTGCGACTCCAGAGCGCTGGCAGGCGGAACGCCTTGCCCACGCTTGGCGATGGTTTGCTGAACTTCACGGGTGCGCTGGTCGAGCTGGCTTTGCATCACCACGTCGTTGTCGACGATGGCTACAACCTTGTCGATGGAGCGCACTTCAGCGTGCGCCACGGTACCGATGAGTAGCGCGCCCAGCATCAGCGGGCGCAGACAATCAGAAAGCTTGGTCTTCACGTTCACGATAACCTTGGATGCCTTTGTCGAGGAAGCTTTCAACTTTTTGGCCAACGACGCCACCAAGCCCCTTCAACACGATTTGCAGGAAAATGCCGCGGTCGCCTTTTTCGTTCTGCGCCACTTCTTGAGTGGATTCGTCGTAGTCGACCCAGTAACGGTTGATCAGACGCAGCTTCCAGCAGCAGTTGTCGTATTCAAAACCACCAAAGGCTTCGAGCGTACGGTCGCGGTTGTAGTCATATTGCCAGCGAGCAATGGCGCTCCACTGCGGAACGACCGGCCAGATGACCGAGAAGTCATGCTGCTGGATCTTGTAGTAGTCCTTGATGATGGAGCCGTCCGGAAGGACCGCATCACCACCACCGACACTCCACCGACCAGTGGTCTGGTCGTAGCGAACCTGGTCGTTACGATAGCGATAGCCGGCGTTGAACACTTTGCCCGGCTCATCTTCAGGCTGGTAGTGGAACATCGCGCTGCCGGAACGGGTGCTGCGGCTGTCCGGATCCCAGTTAAAGGTCGACGTTGCACGCCAGTCTCGGTTGAAGCGGTATTCGTATTCCAGTGCATACGGAGACACATCAGACTGAGCGTCTTTACGATCTTCGTAGGCGATACCCGGCAACTGCACCTTGCGGTCCGCGAAGTACAGCGCCTGACCAATGCTGAAACGCTGACGTTCGAAACCGTTGTCTTCGATCCAGCGGTTGGTCACGCCCAGCGACAGTTTGTTTTCGTCGCCGATACGGTCGGAACCGACGAAGCGGTTGTCGCGGAACAGCGAGGCGTAATCGAACGTTGTTTCACCCGTGTCGAAAATCGGGATGTCGTTCTGGTCTTTATTAGGCACATACAGGTAGTACAGGCGTGGTTCCAACGTCTGGCGGTAATCCTTGCCGAACCAGTTGGTGTTGCGGTCGAAATACAGGCCGCTGTCAACGCTGAGGACCGGGATCGACCTGTCTACGCCGCTGTCGAAATTCTGCTGATAGCCCGCAATCTGGTTCGTTGCAGTGAGGAGATCCGCTTTTCCTCGTCCGTCCAGATCAAGATCGTACTTGGTGTAGACATACTTGAGCTTCGGCGTGACGTAACCATAGCTCGCGGTCAGCGGCAGGCTGATCGACGGTGCCAGATTCAGTCTGTCGCCGGTGGCGCGCGCGAGGCCGAAAATGTTGTTGTCCAGGCGGGTGCTCGAAATACCATCTTCGTCGGTATAGCTACCGGTACGCAGATCGCGATCAAAGCGAACCAGCTCAGTGTTGTAATCAAACTTCAGGCCACCTGGACGAAATGGAAGGGTTCCATCCAGAGTCAGTTGTGGCAGGCGACCGTACGGCGTGATTTGAGTCACCGTGGTCAATTGGTACTGCTGAGCATTCAGGCGGGCGACGTAGCCGTCGCCGCGATACGTCAGATCACCTTGCTGATTCAGGTAATCATGAGTGCTGACGCCTTCCTGACCACTTTTGAGATCCTGGAAGTAGTAGGGGTCGCTGACCTTGGTGTAGTCGACGTGCGCAGTCAGGCGCTCATCCAGCCCACTGCGGTTTTGCCAGTTGATCATCCAGCGGGTGTCTTTGTAGTCAGACTGCAGCTTGCGATCATCGTCGTCGTCATTCAGGTAAGCCGCACCGAACTGACCTTCACTGCTCTTGGTCAGGTAACGGAACTCGCCTTCAAGCAACAGACCACGTTTGGCCATGTACGTCGGGTACAACGTGGCGTCGTAGTTTGGCGCCAGGTTGAAGTAGTACGGGGTGAGCAACGAGAAGCCGGTGTCGCTGCTGGCACCGATGGTCGGTGGCAGGAAGCCGGACTGGCGACGGTCGTCGATCGGGAAATAGATGTACGGCGTGTAGAGAACCGGGATGTCGTGAACACGCAGGGTCGCGTTGGTCGCGGTACCGAAACCGGTGGCCGGGTTCAGGGTGATGTTGTTGCCCTTCACCGTCCAGGCGTTGCTGCTCGGTTCGCACGTGGTGTACGTACCGTCCTTCAAACGGATGATCGCGTTCTCTGCACGGCGAGCGTACAGCGCGTTACCGCGCACGTTGGATTTGTGCAGCACGTATTCGGCGTTGTCGACCTTCGCCTCACCGGTGTCCAGCTGGACTTCGGCGTGGTCACCGACGATCAGCGCGCCGTTGTCGCGCAGACGGACATTGCCGTTCAGCTCGCCACGGTTTTCAGCCTGGTGCAGGCTCGCTTCTTCGGATTCGACCTGCATGCTGCCTTGGCGCATGACGACGTCACCGGCCAGGGTCGCAATCTGTTCTTCCTGCTGATAACGCGAAGCCTTGGCGCCGATGAAGGTCGGTGCGTCGCTCTTCGCGGTCTTGTCGTCCATGCCCGGACGTATCGGCTCGATGTAGGCGCCGGAGCAGTACGGACCGGTTTCTGCCAGTTGGGCAGCGGTCAGCTTCTCGCGCGGAACCCAGTCCAGGTGACTGTAGTCGGCACTGCGCGATTTCAGACCACGGCCTTTGGCTTCGGTGACGAGCATCGTTTTGGGCACGACCTCACCACTTTCGGTCGTGGTTGTGCCCTCAGTCGCCGTGCTGGTGTTGGACGACACGCTGTTGGCGTCGTGCACTGGCCGCGGAGGCAACTGGGCAGCGTTGGTTTTCGGGGAGCAATCCCAGGAACCTGTTGCAGACACCGAGCAGTCATACTGTTCAGCTGCAACCACGTACTGGGTGGCCAGAGGTTGCATCGCCAGCAGACTGCCGGTTACGAGCAACGGAAATTTTTTACGAAACGCGGGGGATTTCAATGCCATCTTATTAGTCCGGGCTTCCTGCGCGCCATCTGCCCGCGGGGGGGCCGCACGCCTCTCGATGGGCTGAAAAAGATGTCGGATAATAAAGCATGACCCGCTTGACGGCTAGCGCCGTCGGAGACCCTTGCAATGCCAGATCAAGATGTACGCCTGCAACACCTGAAAGATTGGCTCGATGAGCAGCTGCCGAAGTTGTTTTTGGCTCAAGGTTGGGGCGCCATACCCCCAGCCACGTTGACTGCGGCCAGCAGTGACGCCAGTTTCCGACGCTATTTCCGTTGGGAGGGTGAGGGCCGCACTTTTATCGTGATGGACGCTCCTCCGCCTCAGGAAAACTGCAAACCCTTCGTTGATATCGCTCATTTATTGAGCAAATCAGGAATTAATGTTCCGAAAATTTATGCCGAAGACCTGAATCAGGGCTTTCTGCTGCTGAACGATCTGGGCCGAAAAACCTACCTCGACGTCATCGATGCACAAAATGCCGATCAATTGTTCGCCGATGCCATCGACGCGCTGCTGGCATTTCAGCAGTTGCCAATGGAAGCACCACTGCCCAGTTACGACGTGGCGCTGTTACGCCGTGAGCTTGAGCTTTTTCCCGAGTGGTACGTGAAGCGTCATTTGGGTATCGAGTTCGATGCAACGCAACAGGCCAGTTGGCAACGGGTCAGTGAACTGTTGATCGACAGCGCGCTGGCGCAGCCGAAGGTGCTGGTGCACCGGGACTACATGCCGCGCAACTTGATGCTCAGCGAGCCGAACCCTGGCGTGCTGGACTTTCAGGACGCGGTGTACGGCCCGGTGACCTATGACATCACCTGCCTGTTCAAAGACGCCTTTCTGAGCTGGCCGCAGGAGCGTGTCGCGCGCTGGCTCAAGCTGTATTGGGACAAAGCGGGTGCCGTGGGTATCCCCGTGCAGGATGATTTCGACGAATTTTGCCGTGCCAGTGATTTGATGGGCGTACAGCGGCATTTGAAGGTGATCGGTATTTTTGCTCGCATTTGCCATCGTGATGGCAAACCTCGTTACGTTGCCGACGTGCCACGCTTCTTCTCTTATATAGAAGACGTGCTGGCGCGCCGACCTGAACTGGTTGAGTTGAGCAACCTGCTGACCAGTCTTGGTCAGCCAAAACAATAAGCCATCGTTTTAAGGAATGGATGTGAAGACTGTCTGGAAGAGGGACGCATGAAAGCGATGATTCTCGCCGCAGGCAAAGGCGAGCGCTTGCGCCCGCTGACCCTGCACACGCCCAAGCCGCTGGTGCGTGCCGGTGGCGTCCCGTTGATCGAATATCACCTGCGCGCGCTCAAGCGCGCAGGCTTCACCGATGTGGTGATCAACCACGCCTGGCTCGGTCAGCAGATCGAGGATTATCTGGGCGACGGTCAGCGCCTGGGGTTGAACATCGCCTATTCCCCTGAAGGTGAGCCGCTTGAAACAGGCGGCGGTATTTTTCGCGCGCTGCCGTTATTGGGTGACGAACCTTTTCTGGTTGTTAACGGCGACATCTGGACCGATTGCGATTTCGCGCCGCTTAGGGCACCGATCAAAGGGCTTGCGCATCTGGTGCTGGTGGACAACCCGCTGCATCACCCGACCGGCGACTTTGCGCTTGTGGGGGGAGAGGTTCGAGATGAAGCCAGCCTGTCGCGCCTGACCTACAGCGGCATTGCGGTGTTGCACCCACAGCTGTTTGCCGGGTGCAGCGCGGGTGCGTTCAAGCTCGCGCCGTTGTTGCGCGATGCGATGGGCAAGGGGCAGGTGACCGGAGAGCATTTCACCGGACGCTGGGTGGATGTCGGGACCCATGAACGGTTGGCGGAAGTCGAACAGATTCTTGCGGTGAAACCCTAAATGCTGTGGCCATTCACAGTGATCGGCGGTGGCGTCGGGTATGCGATCGCGAGCATTCCCGGCGCCATGCTGGGGGCTCTGTTGGGGCAGGCGCTGGACCGGCGTCTGCACGTGCAGAGCCTGGCCGAACTGCGCGAGCGTGTCAGCGGACGCAGCGTTCCTCGCGACGACGAGTTGATTTTCATCCTGCTGGGGCGGTTGGCCAAAAGCGAGGGTCGGGTCGTTGACGGCCATATTCAGCAGGCGCGCATTGAGATGCAGCGACTGGACATGAGCGATCCCGCGAAGCGGCGGGCGATTGCGGCGTTCAATCGCGGCAAGGACGGGCGCGACAACCTGCGTGTGCACCTGACGCGACTAAAACCACAACCGAACGCGGCCGAAGGGTTATTACGCGCGTGCTGGCGAATGGCCTGGGCAGACGGCAGAGCCACGCGCGTAGAGCGTGAATTGATCGTGCTGTGGGGCAAATGGCTGGGCTGGCCCGCGGACAAGGTCGAGGGGCTGTCATCCGGTGAGGATGAGCAAAGGGCTCGTGCGCCCGCCAGCAGCGGAGGGGAGTATCAGGAAGCGCTACGACTGCTGGGCGTGAGGTCTGATTCGGAGCCCGCGCAGATCAAGCGTGCGTACCGGCGTTTATTGAGTCGCCACCACCCGGACAAGGTCGCGGGCTCAGGTGCCAATCAACTTCAGGTGCGTGATGCGACGGAAAGGACTCGGGAGTTGCACAACGCCTATGCCGTCATTCGTGATCGGCGGGGGTTTCGGTGACTTCCAGGGTTGTATGTCACCTGTAGGCGCGCGCTTGCCCGCGATTGTGCAGGGTCAGACGCTTCATCATTGGCGGGCAGATCGCAACCGCGGCCAAGCGTGCTCCTACAAGGTGAGTCGACCTTACTGACTCTCCAGCCACCCGCGAACCCGACGGAACAGTTGATCCTGCTCCATCGCCGGATTACCCGCAATCGTGCTCAGCGCCACTTGAGTGAAGCGTGCATTCTTCACACGTTTACTCGCATCCAGACGGTCCTGTGCCTGCTGCCGCGCAACGGTTCGCTCCTTGGTGACGAAGTCCGCTGTCGCGACTTTCAGGGTCGGTAGCAGCTCCAGCAACGTCGGCGTGTCCTTTCCGGTATCCACCGCCGTCACCATCACCAGTTTCTGAACGGCAGGCGAAGCGTGCTCGCTCATGTACCGCGCGGCCCAGTAGGCGCCTGTGCCATGGCCCAGCAATACGACGGTGCGCGCTTTGTTCTGTTGAGCGAACGCCACGGCACTGTCGATACGGGCAAAGATTTTTTCCGCGTTAGCCTTGGCCAGTTCCGCTTGTGCTGCCGCTTGCTCGGCGGCAGCGGCCGCATCGGCTTCAGCGCTGGCGGCCGGATCGGGCGTCTTGGCTTGAGCGTCCTTGGGCTTGTCCTTGTCGGCAGGCGCTTTGTCGCCCGCAGGGGCCGGATCGGCGGCTCGTGCGAAAACGTCGTTGTAGGCGTCCGGCATGCTCAGGCTCAAACTTGACCAACCCACGTCGGGGAGCTTGCGACGCAACGGCCCGACGGTATTGGGCCAGTCGGGTGATTCATCCGCGCCGGGCACGATCACCACTGCGCCCTTCGGTTCATCAATGTTGGCGGGCTTCCACAGGGCCAGGAAACTGTCGTCGCCAGCCTGCAGCTGCTGTTGTTCGGCTTGGGGCACCGAACGTTCAAGCGCCAGCGCATCTTCCTGGCTGCGAGAGGGCAGGGCTGCGCGCTCGACGGGCGTTTCGGCAGGCTTGGCGTCTTTGGCCGGTGCAGGGTCTGCCGCCATCGCGATCTGCGAGCAAGGTAGTATCAGCGTCAGGCAAATCGCGGGAAACATTGCGCGAATGGTGTAGGACATCGGATATTCCAAAAGCCAGAAACAGTTCCGGCAGCCTAATGGGTTGATGACGGTTTGTCAGGCCGGTATCGGCGATTGCGTCGGGAGCCAGGCACACCACATGTTTGAACGAGGATTCAGGGAAGTGGAGATGACGGGTTGAGAATCCACGTGCTGTGCCTTCGGGTTATCGGCTGTCCGAGAGCGCTCTTGATATTTCTGGTGCTGACCGTCCTCTCTTCACTGGCGCAGGCGGGTGTGCCCACTGCGCCGCCCGACCCGCTCAGCGGTGCGCAAAGGGCCTGGCTCAATCAACGTGCTCAATTGCGGGTCGGGTTGGTATTGCAGGCACCTTATGCGCAATTTGATCGACGGGCGCAGGTGCTGTCCGGCGCCAACGTCGACCTGGTCAACCTGATGGCCAAGACCCTGCAGGTCGAGTTGCTATGGCGCAATTTTTCGGATCAGGCGGAGCTTGAAAAAGCCCTCGCCGATGGCGAGATCGACTTTGCGCCCGGCCTGACGCAAACCCCGGCAGGGCTTCGCCTCTGGCTGTACTCCGACCCGTACATGCGCGTGCCGCAACTGGTGGTCGGTGAGCGCGACGGGTCGGGTGTCGTCGATCTGGAGAAACTGGACAGCCAGGTGCGCGTCGCCGTGCGCATGCCCAGCACGACGGCCGACTACCTGCGCTCCAACTATACCCACCTCAATCTGCAGGGCGTGCCGATGGAGCGCCAGGCGTTGCAACTACTGTTGAGCCAACAGGCACGGTACGCGGTCGTTGACGAGGCACAACTCAGTCGGTTGTCCCGGGAAAGCGAGTTCGCGGGTCTGGCCGTGGTCGGCGATATCGGCTTTCCGCAGTTGTTGCGCGTCGCCTCCCGGCGCGACATGCCCGAGCTTGCCGAGATCATCAGTCGTGCGCTGAGCGTGATCGCACCCAAAGACCTCGACCAGTTGCATGCCCAGTGGTTGCAGCCCAAGTACCCGCACGTCAGTGAATCTGCGGGCCTGTGGAAAAATCTTACGCTGCTGTTGATGGTACTGGTGTTGGCAAGCGCCGCCATTGTGCTCTGGCAACGCAAGCAACAGCAGGTGCTGGAGCGAGAGTTGTTGGCGGCGCGTGAGGACATTTCCAAGCGTCAAGCGGGTGAGGAGTCCCTGCGTCTGGCGCAATTCTCCATCGACCAGAGCACAGTCGGCATTCTTTGGGTCAACTGGGACAGCCACGTGCGTTACGCCAATCGCGCGGCGGAAAGCATGCTGGGGTATGCGCCGGGCGGGGTGGTCGATCGTCCTTTGATCGATTTCGAGCCCGGACTGAACATGGATCGCTGGCTTAACCTGTGGAAGAACGCACGCTCCAGTGATGAGGCCCCGCAGAGCTTCGAAAGTAATTGTGTTCGCGCGGACGGCAGCATCCTGCCCGCGGACGTTTCGCTCAGCTTTTTGCGCTTTCGCGAGGCTGAATACTTGGTGGTGTTCATCACCGACGTGACCGAGCGCCGTCGCTCGCTGGCCGCGTTGCAGGAAAGCGAAGCCCGCTTGCAGGTTCTGGCCGAGCAGCTGCGGGAGTTGTCGGCGCACCTGGAAACCGTTCGTGAAGAGGAAAAGGCGCGCATCGCCCGTGAGGTTCACGACGAACTGGGTCAGATGTTGACCGTGCTCAAACTGGAAACGTCCATGTGCGAACTGGCCTATGCCGAACTCGATCCAGGGTTGCGGGACCGCCTGAACAGCATGAAGCGCTTGATCGCCCAGTTGTTTCAGCTGGTGCGTGACGTCGCCACCGCGCTGCGTCCGCCGATTCTCGATGCCGGCATCGCCTCGGCGATCGAGTGGCAAGCCCGGCGTTTTGAAGCGCGCACCCAGATTCCGTGTCTTGTCCAGGTGCCCGACAACCTGCCCGCGTTGCCGGACGCGACGGCCATTGGTCTGTTTCGCATCCTCCAAGAGTCGCTGACCAACGTCATGCGTCATGCCGAGGCGCACACCGTCGAGCTGAACCTGAGCCTGAACAACGGCGTGCTGTGCATGAGCGTGGCCGACGACGGCAAAGGCTTCGATCAACGGGCAGAGCGTCCGGCGTCGTTCGGGCTGGTGGGCATGCGCGAGCGCGTATTGATCATGGGCGGACGATTGCATCTGGACAGCACGCTGGGAGAAGGCACAACCTTGCGCATCTACATTCCGCTGGAACAGGTCGCGCAGGAGCAAGTGCAGTGATTCGTGTATTGGTCGCCGAAGACCACACCATCGTTCGTGAAGGCATCAAGCAGTTGATCGGCCTGGCCAAAGACCTGCAAGTGGTGGGGGAGGCCAGTAATGGTGAACAGTTGCTGGAAGGCCTGCGTCATATCGAGTGCGAAGTGGTGCTGCTCGACATCTCCATGCCCGGCGTGAACGGTCTGGAAGCCATCCCGCGAATCCGCGCACTGAACAACCCTCCTGCCATTCTGGTGCTCTCGATGCACGACGAGGCGCAGATGGCGGCTCGCGCCCTGAAGGTGGGTGCTGCCGGGTACGCCACCAAGGACAGTGATCCGGCGTTGCTGCTGACCGCGATCCGGCGGGTGGCGGCGGGTGGTCGTTACATCGATCCGGACCTGGCCGATCGCATGGTGTTCGAGGTTGGGCTGACGGATAGCCGGCCGTTGCATTCGCTGCTGTCCGAGCGCGAGTTCTCGGTGTTCGAGCGCCTGGCCCAAGGCGCCAATGTCAACGACATCGCCCAGCAACTGGCGCTCAGCAGCAAGACCATCAGCACCCACAAGGCGCGCCTGATGCAGAAGCTCAACATTACCTCGCTGGCGGAGCTGGTGAAGTATGCGATGGAGCACAAGCTGGTCTGATCACGTGTCTGAAAACGACGGTTTTCATCGCCTGTAATGACCCCTTCGCGAGCAAGCTCGCTCCCACAGAAAGACTGCGATCCCCTGTAGGAGCGCGCTTGCCCGCGAACGGGTTTCCACGTGCGAAATTCGTCTGCCTGACTGCATGCCTATTCCCGCCATCCGTGTAGGGCAATTCCTACAGAGAACCTTCCAAGGCGCCTAGGCCAATCTCTCCTACGCCCCGATTTGCGCGGTCTGCGGGCTAATCTAGGCTTGTTCCCACGGTTGATTAAACAAAGGTGTGGGTAATGAGCAACGTCGATTCAAGCGCTGGGGCAAGTGATGTTCTGGTCAGCTTTCGTGGTGTGCAAAAGAGCTACGACGGCGAAGCCCTGATCGTTAAAGACCTCAACCTGGACATCCGCAAGGGCGAGTTCCTCACCCTGCTCGGGCCTTCGGGCTCCGGCAAGACTACCAGCCTGATGATGCTCGCCGGGTTCGAAACACCGACGGCGGGCGAGATCCTGCTGGCCGGCCGCTCGATCAACAACGTGCCACCCCACAAGCGCGACATCGGCATGGTGTTCCAGAACTACGCGCTGTTCCCGCACATGACGGTCGCCGAGAACCTGGCGTTCCCGCTGTCGGTGCGCGGCATGAGCAAGACCGACGTTGCCGAGAAGGTCAAACGTGCCCTCGACATGGTGCAACTCGGGACGTTCTCCCATCGCTATCCGGCGCAATTGTCCGGTGGTCAGCAACAGCGTGTCGCACTGGCCCGCGCGCTGGTGTTCGAACCGCAACTGGTGCTGATGGACGAACCCCTCGGCGCACTCGACAAGCAATTGCGTGAACACATGCAGATGGAGATCAAGCACCTGCACCAGCGTCTGGGCGTGACGGTTGTTTACGTGACCCACGACCAGGGCGAGGCGCTGACCATGTCCGACCGCGTGGCCGTCTTTCACCAAGGTGAAATCCAGCAGATCGCGCCGCCGCGCACGCTGTACGAAGAGCCGAAAAACACCTTCGTCGCCAACTTCATCGGCGAGAACAACCGCATCAACGGCACCCTGCTCAGCCAGACCGGCGACCGTTGCGTCGTCACCCTGGGCCGGGGTGAGAAGGTCGAGGCGCTGGCGGTCAACGTGGGCGCGCCGGGCGACTCCGTCACCCTGTCGATTCGTCCTGAGCGTGTGAACCTCAACGGTCGGAGCGAAAGCTGCGTTAACCGTTTCTCCGGCCGAGTGGCTGAATTCATCTATCTGGGCGACCACGTGCGTGTGCGTCTGGAAGTCGCTGGAAAAACCGATTTCTTCGTCAAACAGCCCATCGCCGAGCTGGATCCGGCATTGAGCGTTGGCGACGTTGTGCCCATTGGATGGCAGGTCGAACACGCTCGCGCGTTGGACCCTTTGCAGGAAGCGCATTGATTCATCCGCTGTCGTCGCAAACAGAAGCACCCAGAGGCGACCGAATCGCCCCCCATTGCTTAACCAACATTGCTCGTGGAGAGAAAAACAAATGCTCAAGACATTGAAGCTCACCGCTCTATCGGTCGGCATGATGTGCGCGGCGCAAGCCATGGCCGCCGACCTGACAGTCATTTCCTTCGGTGGCGCGAACAAGGCTGCGCAGGAAAAAGCCTTCTACGCGCCTTGGGAAAAAAAGGGCAGCGGCAAGATCATTGCGGGCGAGTACAACGGTGAGATGGCCAAGGTCAAAGCCATGGTCGACACCAAGAGCGTGAGCTGGGATCTGGTCGAGGTCGAATCGCCAGAGCTGTCTCGCGGTTGCGACGAAGACATGTTCGAGACGCTCGATCCGGCCATTCTGGGCAAGAAAGAAGACTATGTGCCCGGTGCGATTCAGACCTGTGGCGTAGGCTTTTTCGTCTGGTCGACCGTTTTGGCGTACAACGCCGACAAGCTGAAGTCCGCCCCGACCGGCTGGGCCGATTTCTGGAACACCGAGAAATTCCCGGGCAAGCGCGGCCTGCGCAAGGGCGCCAAGTACACTCTGGAATTCGCCCTGATGGCTGACGGCGTAGCACCGAAAGACGTCTACAAAGTGTTGGCGACCAAAGAAGGCCAGGACCGCGCCTTCAAAATGCTCGACAAGCTCAAGCCAAGCATTCAGTGGTGGGAAGCAGGCGCCCAGCCGCCTCAGTTCCTGCAGTCTGGCGACGTCGTAATGAGCTCGGCCTACAACGGTCGCATCGCCGCCGTGCAGAAAGAAAGCAACCTGAAGGTGGTCTGGACCGGCGGCGTGTATGACTTCGACGCATGGGCCATTCCCAAAGGTGCGAAAAACGCCGAGGAAGCGAAGAAATTCATCGCTTACACCCTTGAGCCTCAACAGCAGAAGACCTACTCCGAGAACATCGCTTACGGCCCGGCCAACAAAGAGGCAGTCAAGCTGCTGAGCGCCGACACGTTGAAAAACATGCCGACCACCGAAGAGAACATCAAGGATCAGGTGCAGATCGACGTGAAATTCTGGGCTGACTTCGGCGAGAACCTTGAGCAGCGCTTCAACTCTTGGGCTGCCAAGTAAGCCTGCGAAAGACGTTGCCGTTTGGCGTCGTGATTTGAGTTAGATCCGGGTGCGTTTCCTTTCTCGTGGAGTGAGAAAACGCACCCTTTGTTGAAAGATTTCGGAGTTCGCTATGGCCACCGCCGTGCCCCTGACTGAAGGCGCCAGCCCGACCTTGAAGCAACGCCTGGCCCGTGCCGAGCGCGTCAACCGCTGGAAGGCTCAGGCGTTGATCGCGCCATTGGCGATTTTCCTGCTGCTGGTGTTTTTGGTGCCGATTGCGGCGCTGCTCTACAAAAGCGTGAACAACCCTGAAGTGGTTGGCGGCATGCCGCTGACCGTTGTTGAAGTGTCGAAGTGGGACGGCAAAGGCCTGCCGCCCGAGTCTGTGTATAAGGCTGCAAGTCAGGACCTGGCCGAAGCCCGCAAGAATCAGACACTGGGCGACCTGTCCAAGCGCCTGAACCAGGAGCTGGCCGGTTACCGCAGCCTACTGGCGAAAACGGCCCGTGCCGTTCCGTTCAAGGAAGAACCTGCTTCTTATAAAGAAGCGCTGGAAGCCCTCGATGAACGCTGGGGTGATCCCGCGTACTGGCAGGCGATCCGTCGCAACACGTCGAGCTTCACCCCCTATTATTTGTTGGCCGCTGTGGATCACCGTATCGATGACCTCGGTGAAGTGGCGCCAGCGACCCCTGATCAAGCGATCTACATCGATATCTTTGCCCGCACCTTCTGGATGGGTCTGGTGATAACGGTGATCTGCCTGTTCCTTGCCTATCCGTTGGCGTACCTGTTGGCGAATCTGCCTGCACGTCAAAGCAACTTGCTGATGATTCTGGTGCTGTTGCCGTTCTGGACCTCGATTCTGGTGCGCGTCGCGGCATGGATCGTTTTGCTCCAGTCGAGCGGTCTGATCAACGGTGCCCTCATGGCGCTGGGCATCATCGATAAGCCGCTGGAACTGGTGTTCAACCGGGTCGGCGTGTACATCTCGATGGTGCACATCATGTTGCCGTTCATGATCCTGCCGATTTACAGCGTCATGAAGGGCATCTCGCCCACGTACATGCGGGCCGCGATTTCCCTTGGGTGCAACCCGTTCGCCAGCTTCTGGCGCGTGTACTTCCCGCAGACCTACGCCGGTGTCGGCGCAGGCTGTCTGTTGGTGTTCATCCTGTCCATCGGTTACTACATCACCCCGGCCTTGCTCGGCAGCCCCAACGATCAAATGGTCAGCTATTTCGTGGCCTTCTATACCAACACCAGCATCAACTGGGGTATGGCCACGGCCTTGGGTGGCTTGCTGTTGCTGGCGACTGTCGTGCTGTACCTGATCTATAGCTGGCTGGTCGGTGCCAGCCGCCTGCGTCTGAGCTGAGGAGACTGAAATGTTGAGCCCTTATTCCTCGCCCATCGAGCGGGTCTGGTACTACGCACTGCGCATCCTGTGCGGGCTGATTCTGTTGTTCCTGGTGTTGCCGGTGCTGGTCATCGTGCCGCTGTCGTTCAACTCGGGCAGTTTTCTGGTGTATCCGCTGCAGGGTTTTTCGCTGCACTGGTACCAGGACTTCTTCGGTTCGGCCGAGTGGATGCGCTCATTGAAGAACAGCCTGATCGTCGCGCCTGCGGCGACCGTTCTGGCCATGGGCTTCGGAACGTTGGCAGCGATCGGTTTGACCCGCAGCAATTTCCCCGGCAAGTCGCTGGTGATGGCGTTGGTCATCTCGCCGATGGTCGTGCCGGTGGTCATCGTGGGGGTTGCCAGTTACCTGTTCTTCGCGCCCTTGGGGCTGGGTAACAGCTACACCTCACTGATTCTGGTCCACGCGGTGCTGGGTGTGCCGTTCGTGATCATCACCGTGTCGGCCACGCTGCAAGGCTTCAACTACAACCTGGTGCGCGCGGCCGCCAGTCTTGGCGCATCACCGCTGACGGCTTTCCGTCGCGTGACCTTGCCATTGATTGCGCCGGGCGTGATTTCCGGTGCCTTGTTTGCCTTTGCGACCTCGTTCGATGAAGTCGTCGTGACCCTGTTCCTCGCGGGCCCCGGACAAGCGACGCTGCCCCGGCAGATGTTCAGTGGCATTCGTGAAAACCTCAGCCCGACCATCGCCGCAGCGGCGACCCTGCTGATCGGTTTTTCGGTGGTGTTGCTGCTCGCCCTGGAATGGCTGCGCGGGCGCAGTGAGAAACTGCGCACGGCGGTGGAGTAAGCCATAGAGTTGCAAGTGGAGCTGCCATCCCCTGTAGGAGCGCGCTTGCCCGCGAATCGCGTAGCGTCTGTGACGAAGGTATCGCCTGACACAACGCATCGCGGGCAAGCGCGCTCCTACAGGTAGGGCTCCGTCCACCCTCCGGTTTTGTATCAATTGGTCGTTCACCGTTTAAACTCCGCTTCTTGCGATCAACCACGCACGGAGCCCCTCGGTGAACGTCAACGACGCCAGTTTCGAAGAACTGCTCAACGCTTTGCATGACGGCGTCTACATCACCGACGGTGACGGCAAGACGCTCAAGGTCAATCACGCCTACGAGCGTCTGACCGGCCTCAGCGGCGCGGACCTGATAGGCCGACCCATGCAGGAGCTGGTCAAGGAAGGCGTCATCTCGCAATCGGCCTCGTTGCGGGTTCTGCAGGAAGGCCGGCCGGTGTCGGTGATGCAGAGCCTCAGTCAGGGCAAGAAACTGCTGGTAAGTGCCACGCCGATTCTCGATGCCGAGCACCGCATTTCCTACGTGGTCAGCACGGTTCGCGACATGACCGAACTGCTGCGCATGAAGCACGAGCGCGATGAACTCCAGCAGCTCAAACAACTGCGCAACAGCACGGCCAAGCTGCATGCCGGTCAGCGCGACAACCTCCTGCATTCTCCCCTGATGGCCGATCAAGAGGTCTCCGGTCGGGTCTTCGCCCTGGCCCGTCAGGTCGCCAGCAGCCCAGTGAAAGTTCTGCTGCAAGGTGAAACCGGCGTCGGCAAGACACTCGTCGCACAGTTCATCCACAACGCCAGCCCGCGCGCCAGCGAGCCGTTTCTTGCCCTCAACTGCGGCGCGCTGCCTGAAAACCTGATCGAGGCCGAGCTGTTCGGTTACGCGCCAGGCGCCTTCACCGGCGCGGGGCCGAAGGGCAAGCGCGGTCTTCTGGAGCTGGCGCACCACGGCACGTTGTTCCTCGACGAAATCGGCGACCTGCCGTTGCCGGTTCAAGTGAAGCTGCTCAAGGTCATCGAAGAGAACCGGTTTATCCCGGTCGGCGGGCTTGAGTTGAAAGAGGTCGATGTACGCATCATCAGCGCCACCCATCACGACCTCAAACAGCTGGTGGCAGAAGGGCGCTTCCGTGCGGACCTGTTCTATCGCCTTAACGTGGTGCCGATCAATATTCCGGCCTTGCGCGAACGCAGTGAGGAAATCCCGCCGCTGCTGCATTACTACCTCGAAAGCTTTAATAGCCGGTACGAGCGCCAGGTGCAGTGGAGCCTCGAGGCCCTGGACCTGATGTGCGAATACGCCTGGCCGGGCAATATTCGCGAGCTGATCAACATCGTCGAGCGCCTGGTGGTGACCAATCAGAGCGGCACCATCGAGGCGCTGGATCTGCCTGAGGAAATCCTCAACCTCAACCCGCAGAACACCGACGACAGCCGCTTGCCCTTGCGCAAGGTGCTGGAAAACGCCGAGCGCTCGGCCATTCGTGCCGCGTTGCAGGTTCACAAAACCACTCGCCTGGCAGCCAAGGCGCTGGGTGTCAGTCAGGCGACCGTGGTGCAGAAGATGAAGCGCTGGGAGCGATCTGATTAACGGCGCTCTGATCAGGATTTCAATCAAGACCTGTGAAATCGATCAGAAAGCTAATCAGGACTGATCGGTCAAAAGCCTTCCTGACACCCTGTGATTCGCGCAAAGGCCCATGGCGTGGGGCTTTGCGTGGATTGGCACAGCTTTCGCTAACTCATCCTGCACGTCTTCCAATAAAACAACGCACACAGGACGAGCACGATGAGCCTCTCTGCCTCTCAAATCAGCGCCTTCAAAATCGCCAACAAACTGATCACCGGCCAAGCCGCCATCGAGCTGCTTGCCGCTGAACTGACCCGCCTCAACGTCAACAATCCCCTGATCGTCACGGACGCCGTTCTGGTGAAATCCGGCACCGTCGACCTGGCGCTGGCGCAACTGGGAGGCCGTCGTTACGGCATCTTCGACCAGGTCAAACCTGAGCCTGAAATCTCCATCGTCGAAGACTGCACCCGTGCGTATCGCGACGGCGGCCACGACGGTTTGATCGGTCTGGGTGGCGGCAGCGCCATCGACATCGCCAAAGGGGTTGCAGCGTTTGCCGGTCACGAAGGCCCGCTCGCCGAGCTGTTTGGCGTGGATCTGGTAAAGCGCAAAGGCCCTGCGCTGATTGCCATTCCCACCACTGCTGGCACCGGCTCGGAGGTCACCAATGTGGCGATCTTCTCGGACAAGGAAGCGCAACTGAAAAAGGGCATCGTCAGCGACTACCTGCTGCCTGACGTGGCCCTGGTCAGCCCGATCATGACCCTGACCTGCCCACGCAGTGTGACAGCGGCCAGTGGCGTCGACGCGCTGGTGCATGCCGTCGAGTCGTACCTGTCGGTCAACGCGTCGCCGATCACTGATGCCATCGCGCTGGGCGCCATCAAACTGATCGCCAAGGCGCTGCCCAAGGCCTACGCCAACCCGGCCAACCTGCAGGCCCGTGAAGACATGGCCACCGCGAGCCTGATGGCGGGCATGGCGTTCGGCAACGCGGGCGTGGGTGCTGTGCATGCGCTGGCGTATCCGTTGGGCGGCCGTTTCAACATCGCGCACGGCGTCAGCAATGCTTTGTTGCTGCCGTACGTGATGGCGTGGAACAAGATGGCGTGCGTCGAGCGCTTCCGTGACATCGCCGAAGCCATGGGTGTGCGAGTCGCCGAGCTGAGCGACAAGGACGCCGCCGATCTGGCCGTCAAAGCCATGGCTGATCTGTGCGCCGCCGTGGACATCCCGTCCGGCATGCGCAGCTTCAACGTGCCTGAGGATGCGATTCCTGCGATGGCCGAGGAAGCGAGCAAGATCGACCGCCTGATGCGCAACAACCCGCGCAAGTTGACCGCTGCCGACATCGAAAAAATCTACCGCGCAGCCTACTGATCCCGAAACGCCAAGACGCCCGGCCCGTTCGGGCGTCAGCCATTACAAGACCAATAAAACAGGTGCAGACAATGTCCAACACTCCCCAACCGCGGAGCGAAAGCCCGTACATCCCGCTCGGTCCTTTCAAGGTGCGATTGCCGTTCATTCACTACACGTTCGAGATGCCGGACTACCTGCAAGGTCTGCTGATGTGTGCCGTGGACCTGGCCGCGATCCCGCTGATGACCGAGCTGCTGGGCATGCCCTTTGAGGTTGCACTGGCGGTGGTGATGCTGAACGGGTTGCTTTACCTCACGCACCACCTGCTTGGCGACCCGACGGTGCCAGGCTGGATCACCCCGGCTGTCCCGCTGTTGATGGCTTACTGCGCGCAATTCCCCATGGGCCCGGAGCGTGTCCATGCCTTGATTGCGTTCCAGCTGATGCTCGGGGTGTTCTCGATTGCACTCGGCGCCACCGGGATGGCGAAGAAGGTCGTCGAATACGTGCCGTCCGCGATCAAGTCCGGGATCATCGTCGGCGCTGGATTGAGCGCGGTGATCGCCGTGTTCCAGGTGGGTGGCAAGTTCAACGTGCTGCCGTGGACCATTTCCATCGCGGTCGGCATCGCGTTCTACCTGATCTTCTCCCAGCACTTCAATGAGCTGAAGCGGCGCAACCGTTTTTGGTGGAACTTCGCCAAGCTGGGCATCTTGCCGATCATCCTGCTAGCCGTCGTGATTGCCCCGCTGTTCGGTGAGGCGCCATGGCCGACCATTCAATGGGGCATCAGCAAGCCGGACTTCGCCGGGTTGTGGGAACACTACACCGTGTTCGGACTGGGTATGCCGCCGTTGTCGATGTTTATCTCCGCGCTGCCGACCATGCTGGCGGTGTACATCATCGTCTTCGGCGACGTGCTCAGTGCGAAGTCGCTGCTTGATGAGGCGCAAACTGTACGTACCGATGAAGTCGTGGACTACAACCCGGATCGTGCTCACTTGATCTTCGGTGCGCGTAACGCGTTCATGAGCATCTTCGGCCCGGACGTCGCCATGTGCGGCCCGAAGTGGGCCGCGATGCTGGTCGTGGTGATCGAGCGTTTCAAAGGTGGCCCGAAGGCGATGCAGTCGATCATCGGTGGCGTTGGCTCGTTCCGCTGGGGCACCAACACCGGGTTGCTGCTGTTGCCGGTCGTGACCCTGGTTCAGCCGATTCTCGGTGTGGCGCTGTCGCTGACCCTGCTGATTCAGGGCTACGTGAGCGTGCGTCTGGGTATCCTCGAAGCGCGCAGCCAGCGTGACCTGGGCATTGCGGGCGTGATCGGCGCGGTGCTGGCGATCAAAGGCGCGAGCTGGGCGTTTGGTATCGGTGTGGTGCTGTGCTTGCTGATCTACGGGAAGAACTTCTTCAAAGGTGAAGTGGACGGAACGTTCGCCAAGGATTTGAGGGTGGTCGACGCCAAGCCAGCCGCCAACACCGAACGCGTGAAGGAAGAAGCGTTGGTGGATTGATTCTGCTTAGGGTGATGCTCTGTGGGAGCTGCCGGAGGTTACGACGGTGGCGAATGCGGTTGTTCTGACACACCGCTTTCGCCACCGTCGTCACCTCCGGCAGCTCCCACAATGGATCGCGATTGTATTCACGGGAAACCGCATTCATCCGCCACCCAACACACGTTTCAAACTCTTGGAGTACAATGCGCGCCACCGTGATTTCGCTCAAAAAAGGTGCGTCATGCAGCCCTTCGCTATTGCTCCGTCGATTCTGTCCGCCGATTTCGCCCGTCTGGGTCAGGAAGTCGACAATGTCCTGGCCGCTGGCGCCGACATCGTCCACTTCGACGTCATGGACAACCACTACGTCCCCAACCTGACCATCGGTCCGATGGTGTGCTCGGCGCTGCGCAAGTACGGCATCACGGCACCGATCGACGTTCACTTGATGGTCAGCCCCGTCGATCGCATCATCGGCGACTTCGTCGAGGCCGGCGCGACCTACATCACGTTCCACCCGGAAGCGACCCAGCACATCGACCGCTCCCTGCAACTGATCCGCGAAGGCGGTTGCAAGTCCGGTCTGGTGTTCAATCCGGCGACTCCGCTGAACCTGCTCGAGTACGTCATGGACAAGGTCGACATGATCCTGCTCATGAGCGTCAACCCGGGTTTTGGCGGGCAGAAGTTCATTCCCGGCACACTCAACAAGCTGCGCGAAGCACGCGCGTTGATCGACGCGTCCGGCCGTGACATCCGTCTGGAAATCGACGGTGGCGTCAACGTCAACAACATCCGTGAAATCGCTGCAGCGGGCGCCGATACGTTTGTTGCAGGTTCAGCTATCTTCAATGCGCCGGACTACCAAGAGGTCATTGAAAAAATGCGTGCAGAACTGGCGTTGGCTCGTTGATGAGCGGCTTCGAACAGCTGTTTCCGGGTCGCCTGCCCAAACTGATCATGTTCGATCTGGATGGGACCCTGGTCGATTCGGTGCCGGATCTGGCCGCAGCTGTGGATAAAACCCTGATTCAGCTCGGACGCGCGCCGGCGGGTATCGAGCGCGTGCGCGACTGGATCGGCAACGGTGTGCGCGTGCTGGTGCGCCGGGCGTTGGCGAACGACATGGACCACTCCGGCGTGGACGAAGCGTCCACTGAGTCGGCGCTGGCAATTTTCATGGAGGCCTACGGCGGCGACCATTCGCTGACCAAGGTCTATCCAGGCGTGCGTGAAACCCTGAAATGGCTGCAGAAAAATGGCGTGGAAATGGCCCTCATCACCAACAAGCCCGAGCAATTCGTCGCGCCTCTGCTGGATGACATGAAACTGGGCCGTTTCTTTCGCTGGATCGTGGGCGGCGATACCTTGCCGCAACAGAAACCCGATCCTGCGGCGCTGTTCTTCGTGATGAAAATGGCCGGTGCGCCGGGCTCGCAATCGCTGTTTGTCGGTGACTCGCGCAACGACGTGCTGGCCGCCAAAGCCGCCGGTGTCGCGTGTGTGGCATTGAGCTACGGCTACAACCACGGTCGCCCGATTGCCGAGGAATCTCCGGCGCTGGTGATCGACGATTTGCGCAAGCTTATTCCCGGTTGCTTAGATCTTGGGGCTGAGATAACGTTGCCCGACGTTAAAGCTCCCTCCTTTAGAGAATCCATCGTGGTGGTCACTCGCAAACTCTGGATGAAAGTCATCAAGGCCCTGGCCCGTTGGCGTTGGCGCGCCTGACTTGAATCTGGCCGGACGTCCGGCGCGTTTGCACAACTGACCGTTTTACCCTCAGACCACGAGGCTGATCATGACCCGCGAAGAATTCCTGCGTTTGGCCGCTGACGGCTACAACCGCATTCCGCTTGCCCTCGAAACACTGGCCGACTTCGACACACCGTTGTCGATCTACCTGAAGCTCGCCGACGAGCCGAACTCCTATCTGCTGGAGTCGGTGCAAGGCGGCGAAAAGTGGGGCCGTTATTCGATCATCGGACTGCCCTGCCGTACGGTCATGCGTGTGCATGGGCACACCATCAGCGTGACCCGGGACGGTGTCGAGATCGAGCGTCTCGAAGCCGAAGATCCGCTGGCATTCGTCGAAACCTTCAAGGCGCGTTACAACGTGCCGACCATTCCCGGTCTGCCGCGGTTCAACGGCGGTTTGGTGGGTTATTTCGGTTACGACTGCGTGCGTTATGTAGAGCCGCGTCTGGGCGCCTGCCCGAACCCGGACCCACTGGGCGTGCCGGATATCCTGCTGATGGTGTCCGACGCCGTGGTGGTGTTCGACAACCTGGCGGGCAAGATGCACGCCATCGTGTTGGTCGACCCTGCTCAGCCAGACGCTTATGAAAGCGGCCGGGCGCGTCTGGACCAGTTGATGGAGAAACTGCGCCAGCCGATCACCCCGCGTCGTGGCCTGGACCTGACCCGTCCACAGGCGGCCGACCCGGTGTTCCGCTCCAGTTTCACGCAGGGCGATTACGAAAAAGCGGTCGACACCATCAAGGAATACATCCTGGCGGGCGACTGCATGCAGGTCGTGCCGTCGCAGCGCATGTCCATCGACTTCAAGGCTGCGCCGATCGATCTGTACCGCGCGCTGCGCTGTTTCAACCCGACGCCTTATATGTACTTCTTCAACTTCGGCGACTTCCATGTCGTCGGCAGTTCGCCGGAAGTGCTGGTGCGCGTCGAAGACAACCTGATTACCGTGCGTCCTATCGCCGGTACTCGTCCTCGTGGCGCGACCGAAGAAGCGGACCACGCGCTCGAAGTCGATCTGCTGTCCGACGACAAGGAAATCGCCGAGCACTTGATGCTCATCGACCTGGGCCGTAATGACACCGGGCGCGTCTCAGAGATCGGCTCGGTGAAGCTCACCGAGAAGATGGTCATCGAGCGTTATTCCAACGTCATGCACATCGTGTCCAACGTGACCGGTCAGTTGAAAGCCGGCCTGACCGCCATGGACGCCCTGCGTGCGATCCTGCCGGCAGGCACGTTGTCGGGTGCGCCTAAGATTCGCGCGATGGAAATCATCGACGAACTCGAGCCGGTCAAGCGTGGCGTTTACGGCGGGGCAGTCGGATACCTGGCGTGGAACGGCAACATGGACACCGCGATTGCCATTCGTACCGCAGTGATCAAGAACGGCGAACTGCACGTTCAGGCCGGTGGCGGCATCGTTGCAGACTCGGTGCCCGCGCTTGAGTGGGAAGAAACCCTGAACAAACGCCGCGCCATGTTCCGCGCGGTGGCCTTGGCAGAGCAGACGCCTGAGGCGTAATGAAGCTGCACCCTTAAAAACGGCGCCAATGGCGCCGTTTTTTTTGTCCGGCGCAAATCCCGTGTAGGAGCGCGCTTGCCCGCGATGAGGTCGGTACATCCGCTGCAAACTCAGCGTCAGACAATCAGTCTTCGCGGGCAAGCGCGCTCCTACACGTCCACGTTTGATGCGGGGTAGGAGAGCGGCATTAGAAATCCAGGCTCAACGCAAGATTCACCCCTTGCTGCGTCAGGTCATCGTTTTTGCGCCAGTTGTAACCCGCACGCAGTGTCAGATCCGGGGCGAGCTTCTGACTCATGCCAACGCTTGCCCGATTCAAACTGCGCTGCGGCTCATAACCTTCCAGATTGAAGTCCACGCCGGGAACGCTGTTCAACGCGATGGTCACATCCTGCTGATCGGTGTCGAATTCCCGCTCATGTGCCACCTCGCCAAACAGCTGGGTTTGCGGTGTGAGGTCGAACTTGCCCTGCACGCCTGCTCCGAGCCGTTTTGAACGGCGGGTTTGATCGTCGTAGTTGAGCGCCGTCGCCCGAGTGCTGTTCTCCGAGTAACCGTCCACCTCGACATGCGAGTAGTCGGCGCTGATGAAGGGCGAGACATGCCAGCGGCTGGTCTGCTCGGCAAGATCGAATCCCACTCGGCCACTGAGCGCCCAAAGGTTGCCGTCGGTGTCGCTTTTCTCTGCACCCTCGCTGACGCCCAGCGCAAATTTGCGCTTGAGGTTGTCGTAATCGAGTTTGCCACCCGATGCAGCGAGATCAGCCCACCAGTGATTCGCCTGAAACTGCACAAAAGCCGTCGCGATGTAGCTGTTGAGCTTGTAGTCCGAATCCCGTGGACCCGCTTCCATCGTCTGCCGGTAGGCGCCCGCGACCAGGCCGGCACGCCAGTCTTCAGCAAACCGGTAGCTGCCGCCGATGGTCAGGTTGTAGCCATGGCCGTCGCCGCTCGCAGAATTGCTCTGCGCATCGAAGTCCATTTTCTGACCGCCCCCGGCGACGATCGCACGCCATTCACCCACGTTCTGCCAGTTGCCCCAGTCGGCCAGCCATTGACTGCGCAGCTCATCCTGTTGTGCGCGCAAAGTGCCATTGGCCATTTCCGGCAGCAGGGTGATCTCCCAAGGCGCAGACAGAATCGAATAGCCGTAGTCGGCGATGAGGCGCTGGCCGGCGACGGTGGGGTGAACCCCGTCGTTGAAAAGGAGTTTCGTCGGGTCAGGCGTGAGCCCGCCAATTCCGTAAACACTGTTGGCGGTGCAGCTGTTACCACTGAAACAGGTGCCGACCAGATTCTGGTCGGCGGCCAGACCGTAGCGCGCAGGTTCGGCCAACACTTCTCTGACCAGGCCGGGCACGTTCAGCGGGATGACCTCGGCATTGATTTGCCCGAGACGGTTTACCAGCTGTTGATTGAACACGCCGCTGAGCAACGTCGACGGGACCTGCAATGGCGTGCCTGAAACAGCGGGCGTCTGGCCGATATCGGGCAGCAGCCAGACCATGATGTAACGCGCACCTGCCTGCGACAGCACCTGCGCGCTGTCAGCGAGATTGTTCGCGGCACTGACCGCTTGCCCCGGGCTAAGCACCCGACCCTGCAGAAAGTCGTTGCCACCGCCGGTCAGGTAATACAGCGCATTCGGGTCGGCACGAAAGCCGGTTTCTGCCAGATAACCTGGTCGTGTGCGGAAAACGGTGGTCACGCCGGTCGTGGTATCGGTATTGGCGACCTGCGACTGAGTGGTGATCGCGGCCAAAATTTGATCCGTCCGATCACCACCCACCGCCCAGTTGTTACCGTCGGCCAATCCTTGTGCCGCACGGACCGGTGAGGTGGATGCCTGTAGATCATTGGGTGACACCCCGAGCATGCCGCCCAGCAGCGTCGAGGCGTTCAGGCCGAACACCTCACCGCTTCCATTCAGATACGTGGGGCCGGTACGGTTGGTGAAGCGCAAGGTTGCACCGGGTGGGCCGCCCGCGTCGGGAAACTGGCCCGCATCGGCGAGGCTGTCGCCGAATACGATCATCGTTGAATAGGGCGAGGAAGCCGCCGACGCCGAGGAGCAGGCGAGCGCGAGGAGGCAGGCCGCGAAAGGTCGCGACAGTGTGGCGTTGAGCATGAGAAATCCCTTCTTTTTTTATTGCTGTACGACAAGGTAGCAGCCACGACACAGGTCGCCATGTTCTGTATCAACAAGGATGCAGGTGCGTCGCAAGAACAGTGCGTTCACGGTCAGCAGAAAAAAGGTGTCCACCCGGAAAGCGGACACCCGAATCCAACGTGCGGGATCAAGAGGAAACGTTTGACTGAGGGCTTTTGTCGTCTGTTTCAGAACTTACGAGTGACAGCGTTTCAGGCGCCAGGGCTCACTTGTTTTTGCGGGAGGCGGGCCGAGCCGACCCAGTGGATGGCCATCGCGATCAGACCCAGCAGGATTCCGAAGGCGACGATCCCTTGCCATCCCAGTCGGGCCATTAGCCAGCCGCTGATGATGGTGCCGACCGCGCCACCGAAGAACGTTGCGGTCATATAAAGGCTGTTGATTCGGCCTTGCGCTTTCGGGTCGACCGCAAAGGCGCGGGTCTGGTTGGACACAAGGCCGGCCTGTACGCCGATGTCGAGCACGATAACCCCGATCACAAGGAAGATCAGAGAGGACTCGGCACCGGCGAGGAGCAGGAAGGACAACGTCACGATAGCGATGCTGGCGCCAATCACCTTGCGCGCACCGAGTGTGTCCGAGGCACGACCGCCCAGCGAAGCGGCAAGCGCGCCGGCCGCACCGATGATGCCGAATCCACCCGCCCAGGCACTGCCCAGATGCATGGGGCCATCTGCGAGCAGCGCGGCCAAGTTCACCCAGAAGGCGTTGAAGCACGCCCACAGCAGCGCCTGGACCATCATTGATTCGCGAATCGGACGGTTGTCGCGCATCAACGGCCACAGCGAAGCCAGCAGGCGACCGTAGGAAAGTTGGGTGCTGGGCACGCCCTTGGGCAGCAGCGTTGCGGCGGCGATGAAGACCGGGATCATGAAGGCTGCTTCTACGCCGAACACCGCGCGCCAACCGTAGGTGTCACCCACCACGCCGCTGATGGTTCGGCCCAGCAGAATGCCGACCATGATGCCGCTGACCACGGTTCCCACGTTACGTCCGCGTTCACTGGGTTGCGACATCACCGCAGCGAAAGGCACCAGTTGCTGTGGGACGCAGCTGACCACACCCAGACCGAACGCCGCGGCAATCAACGTCCAGATGCTCGGCGCTGCTGCGGCGGCGATACCGAAAATGAAGGCGACCGCGATTTGTCCGAGGACCAGCTTGCGCCGATCGAAACGGTCGCCCAGCGGCAACAGCAGCGCGAGCCCAAAGGCAAACCCGAGCAGCGCTGCGCCGGCCACGAGGTCCACGGTCGTTTGGTCAACGCCAAGACTTGAGGCGATCAGCGGCAAGATGGGCTGTACGCAGTACAGATTAGTGATCACCGCTCCGGCAATGATCGCCATCATGATGATTTTGCCGCGTGACGCGATGACGGGCGCAGCGGGCGTTTTGGAAATGCTCATGGCACCCTCCTGTGGGTAAGTGGCTCCGGCACTTGCAGCCAATCTGTCGCGTACCGGTGGTGAGCCTTGAACCCTACGCCCTCGCATTGGTAAAGATAATTCCCTAAGATCGGGAATCATTCTTCCATATTCCGAGAAAGTCGCCGTTGAACCGCCTTGACTCGATGTCCATCTTTGTCACCGTTGCGGACGCTGGCAGCCTGTCCGCCGCAGCACGCCGACTCGGCATGCCGCTGGCGACAGTCAGCCGCAAGGTCGTGGAGCTGGAAACGCACCTGAAAACACGCTTGCTGCGCCGCACCACGCGTCAGCTTTCACTGACCGAAGCTGGAAGCGCTTACCTGGTCGCGTGCCGGCGGATTCTTGAAGACATCGGTGAGGCGGAGCGGGCTGCGACGGGGGAATATTCGGCGCCGAAAGGCGAGCTGACGGTCACGGCGCCCGTGGTGTTCGGCCGCCTGCACGCGGTGCCCGTGATTGCAGAATTTCTGGCTCATTACCCGCTGATCACCGTCAACCTGATGCTGACCGATCGCGTGGTGCATTTAATGGAAGAGCACGGTGATATTGCCGTGCGCATAGGTGAGCTGCCCGACAGTTCGCTTATGGCGACCCGCGTGGGAACGGTGCGGCGCGTCGTGTGTGCGAGTCCCGCCTACCTGAGTCAGCGTGGCGAGCCCACTCACCCGACTGATCTGGCCGAACACGACTGCATCACCTTTGAGGTGCTGGAGTCTAAACGCGCCTGGGTCTTCGGCGCTGGCCGCTCTCAGGTGTCGGTGCCTGTTCAGTCAAGGCTCACGGTGAACACCGCCGAGGCTGCCATCGATGCATCGGCACTGGGTGTCGGCTTGATTCGCGTTCTGTCTTATCAAGTGGCGGAAGCTGTGCGTCATGGCGCGCTTCGTGTGGTTTTGGCGTCTTATGAATCGGCGCCCTTGCCCGTCAGCCTGGTGCACACCGGTCAGGCGCCGCTGCCGTTGAAGCTGCGCGCGTTTCTGGATTTCGTCGGGCCTCGGCTGCGGGCCAGGATGTCCCGACTGCTCGGTGAAACAGCCCCGGTTTGAAAGGGTTGAAACTCCGACACAGGCTGATCCGTGTTATGCCGCTCGTTCTGACTGCATCCACTCAAATTTTTCTATCGTACAATGCGGTTGCGCCGCTTGATTCGGTACGCTAATGTCCCAAAACGTTTAGATGAGACCCCTTCCGTGACGACTGTCAGCAAACTCTTGATGCGCGTTATCAAGGCTCACGCCCGCTGGCGTTGGCGCGCCTGACTCTTTTCCCTGCCGGCTCTCCCGGCCCTGTAACACCCTGCCTTCAAACCGTGACGTCTGCCCCAGTCGAGCCATGCAACGACTGCACAAACGGGCGCAAAAACGAACACGGACTCTGGAAGGTTTGAATAAAGGTCAGTGATTCCAAGAGGTTGAGCACACCATGCTGCTGATGATCGATAACTACGACTCTTTCACCTATAACGTCGTGCAGTACCTTGGCGAGTTGGGCGCCGACGTTAAAGTGATCCGTAACGACGAAATGACCGTCGCTGAAATCGAGGCGCTGAACCCCGAGCGCATCGTCGTTTCCCCAGGCCCTTGCACCCCGAATGAAGCGGGCGTGTCCATCGACGTGATCAAGCACTTCGCCGGCAAGCTGCCGGTGCTGGGCGTCTGCCTGGGCCATCAGTCCATCGGCCAGGCGTTTGGCGGCGACGTCGTGCGCGCGCGCCAAGTGATGCACGGCAAGACCAGCGACCTGATCCACGAAGACAAAGGCGTGTTCGAAGGGTTGAAACACCCGCTGACAGTTACCCGCTATCACTCGCTGGTGGTCAAGCGCGAGACACTGCCGGACTGCCTGGAAATGACCGCATGGACCCAGCTCGAAGACGGCTCCGTCGATGAGATCATGGGCTTGCGTCACAAGACGCTGAATGTCGAGGGTGTGCAATTCCACCCTGAGTCGATTCTTTCCGAGCAGGGTCACGAGCTGTTCGCCAACTTCCTCAAGCAGACCGGCGGCACTCGTCAGGGTTAAGGACACTTCGATATGGCAATGGATATCAAGACGGCGCTGGGCCGGGTTGTGACGCAACTGGACCTGAGCACCGACGAAATGCGCGACGTCATGCGCGAAATCATGACCGGCCAGTGCACGCAGGCGCAGATCGGTGCCTTTCTGATGGGCATGCGCATGAAGAGCGAGAGCATCGACGAGATCGTCGGCGCGGTCTCGGTCATGCGTGAGCTGGCCGACAAGGTCGAACTCAAGACCCTCGACGGCGTGGTCGACATTGTCGGCACCGGCGGCGACGGCGCGAATATCTTCAACGTCTCGACAGCCGCCTCGTTCGTCATCGCTGCGGCGGGCTGCACGGTCGCGAAACACGGCAACCGTGCTGTCTCCGGCAAAAGCGGCAGTGCCGATCTGCTGGAAGCGGCGGGTGTCTATCTGAACCTGACGCCGGTTCAGGTGGCGCGTTGCATCGACAGCGTCGGCATTGGCTTCATGTTTGCGCAAACCCATCATGGGGCGATGAAACATGCCGCCGGTCCACGCAAAGAGCTGGGCCTGCGCACGCTGTTCAACATGCTGGGTCCACTGACTAACCCGGCAGGCGTCAAGCACCAGGTCGTCGGCGTGTTCAGTCAGGCGCTGTGCCGTCCGCTGGCTGAAGTGCTGTCGCGTCTGGGCAGCAAGCACGTGTTGGTGGTGCACTCACAGGACGGTCTGGACGAATTCAGCCTCGCGGCGCCGACCTTTGTCGCTGAACTCAAGAACGGCGAAGTCACCGAATACTGGGTGCAGCCGGAAGACCTGGGCATGAAGAGCCAGAGCCTGTTCGGCCTGGTGGTCGACAGTCCTGCGCAGTCGCTGGAATTGATCCGCGATGCGCTGGGACGGCGCAAAACCGAGAACGGCCAGAAAGCGGCTGAAATGATTGTGCTCAATGCGGGCGCCGCGCTGTACGCCGCCGATCATGCCTCTTCCCTGAAGGAAGGCGTGGCATTGGCGCACGATGCGCTGCACACCGGTCTGGCGCGTGAGAAGCTTGAAGAGCTGGGTGCTTTTACCGCGGTATTCAAACAGGAGAATGAAGGATGAGCGTGCCGACGGTATTGGAAAAGATTCTCGCCCGTAAGGCCGAGGAAGTCGCGGCGCGGCGCGCCAGCGTCAGCCTGTCCGAGCTGGAAACCCTGGTTGCCACCGCCGATGCTCCACGTGGCTTCGCCAAGGCGCTGATCGAGCAGGCGAAGCGCAAGCAGCCTGCCGTCATCGCCGAAATCAAGAAGGCTTCGCCGAGCAAGGGCGTGATTCGCGAGCATTTCCAGCCCGCTGAAATCGCCAAAAGCTACGAAGCGGGCGGCGCGACGTGTCTTTCCGTGCTGACCGACATCGACTTCTTTCAGGGTGCTGACGCCTATCTGAAAGAAGCCCGTGGCGCGTGCAAACTGCCGGTGATCCGCAAGGACTTCATGATCGACCCGTATCAGGTCGTCGAAGCTCGCGCGCTGGGCGCAGACTGCATCCTGCTGATTGTTTCTGCGCTGGACGACGTTCAGATGGCCGAACTGGCTGCGGTCGCCAAAGCCAACAAACTGGACGTGCTGGTTGAAGTGCACGACGGTGATGAGCTGGAGCGTGCGCTGAAAACCCTCGATACGCCGCTGGTGGGGATTAACAACCGTAACCTGCATACGTTCGATGTCAGCCTGGAAACCACGCTGGACCTGTTGCCGCGTATCCCGCGTGATCGCCTGGTCATCACCGAGAGCGGCATTCTCAACCGTGCCGACGTCGAGTTGATGGAAATCAACGACGTGTACTCGTTCCTGGTTGGCGAAGCATTTATGCGCGCCGAGAAGCCGGGTGTGGAGCTGCAGCGTCTGTTCTTCCCGGAAAAAGGTACGGCCATCAAATCCAGCACCCTGGATTGAGACGGCCCCAGGTTCGTCGGAACGAGGCGTGATCATGACCACCCAGGTAATCGACATCTGCGTTGAAGCCGGCCTCAAGGCCGAACAGGACCTGCTGGCCTCGGTCTGCGCAGGCGATGCCGATTACGGTCTGTTGTTCTGGCGACCCAGTGATCACGCGCTGGTGATGCCGCGACGCTTGAGCCGTCTGGACGGTTTCACCGAAGCCAGCGAGACCCTGGCCGATATCGGTTGGCCGGTTCTGCTGCGTGAAAGCGGTGGAGAACCGGTCCCGCAGTCACCTGCGACGGTGAACGTCGCGCTGGTCTACGTTCAGCCACAATCCGATCTGGACAGGGATCGTATCGAGAACGCCTACATGCGTCTGTGTCAGCCCATGCTCGACGTGTTGACCGATCTCGGTGGCGCCGCTTCTCTGGGCGAGGTTGACGGCGCCTTCTGCGACGGTCGTTTCAACGTCAATCTGGATGATCGCAAGATGGTCGGGACGGCCCAGCGCTGGCGACAAAGTCAGGGTGGACGGCGCCCGGTGGTGCTGGCCCATGGCGCGATGCTGTTGGATAACGAGCGGGTTGACATGGTCAATGCCGTCAACCGCTTCAATCAGATGTGCGAGTTGGAACAGCGCTGCCGTGCGCAGAGCCACATCGCGCTGCACGAGCTGTTCGCCGCCCCCGACTTCCTGGACCGGTTGGGCGAGCGCTACGCGGACATGATCGCCCGCTTATAGTCGGGATCGGGCGCTTAGCGAGTGCCGAAGACCACCATCGTCTTGCCACGAACGTGCACCAGCTTCTGTTCTTCCAGAGACTTGAGAACGCGGCCCACCATCTCGCGTGAACACCCCACGATACGACCGATTTCCTGACGTGTGATCTTGATCTGCATGCCGTCGGGGTGAGTCATCGCATCCGGCTGTTTGCACAGGTCGAGCAGGCTGCGTGCGACGCGCCCGGTGACATCGAGAAATGCCAGGTCGCCGACTTTGCGTGTGGTATTGCGCAGACGCTCGGCCATTTGTCCGCCTATCGCGTACATCAACTCGGGGTCGTGCTGGCTCAACTCGCGGAATTTGGTGTAGCTGATTTCGGCGACTTCGCACTCGCTCTTGGCCCGGACCCAGGCGCTGCGCTGTGGACCGGTCGCCGCTTGCTGGAACAGGCCCAGCTCGCCGAAGAAATCACCGCTGTTGAGGTAGGCGACAATCATCTCGCGGCCTTCGTTGTCCTCGATCAGGATCGTGACCGACCCTTTGATGATCAGGTAAAGCGATTCGGATTGTTCACCGGCGCAGATGATGTTGCTCTTGGCGGCGCAGCGCTTTCGTTGTGCGTGAGGGAGAAGTTTGTCGACCAGCTTCACTTTGTTCGGAGGGGTCATGGCGACCATGGCTGTATCCCGTAAAAAACTGCGCCCTGAGGCATTCTTAAAGGTATCGGCAGTATTTCCGATTTGTCACAGTTCAGCAGCGGCAATTCGCCATTTTTTCGGAAATTTCCTACATTTCTGTCGCTTATCGACATTTCCGGTCCACTCAGCGACATTCCGGCCCTGTGCTAAGCTGGCCGCCTTTTTTCAAGCATTGGAGTCCTGGGGATGAAAGCGCGTATTCAGTGGGCCGGTGAGGCCATGTTCCTCGGCGAGTCGGGCAGCGGTCACGTGGTCGTGATGGATGGCCCGCCCGAGAGCGGCGGTCGCAACCTGGGTGTGCGCCCGATGGAGATGGTGCTCATTGGTCTGGGTGGTTGCAGCAACTTCGACGTGGTCAGCATTCTTAAAAAGGCCCGTCAGCCGGTCGAAAGCTGCGAGGCGTTTCTGGAAGCCGAACGCGCCAACGAAGATCCCAAAGTGTTCACCAAGATTCACCTGCATTTCGTGGTGAAGGGCCGTGGTCTGAAAGAGACCCAAGTCAAACGCGCTATCGAGCTTTCCGCCGAGAAGTACTGCTCCGCGTCTATCATGTTGGGCAACGCTGGCGTTGAAATCACCCACGATTACGAAATCATCGAATTGGGCTGATTCACCACCCAATTTTCACAAATGAGGCGCAGGCTATGGCATGCGACTTCCGAGGTCTGCATAATGCGCCCCTTTTTCAGGGCGCGACCGCCGGAACCTTGCCGGCTCGCCTCCGACCAGACAACCAAAATCGCCAACGCGAAGAGGTGTTAACCGTCCTACGCGACTGAGCCGGGCTCAGTTGACGGGCATGCTTGATCACGCGGCCTGGGCCGCACCCATATAGAGAGTTTTTAACGGTGAAAAGCAAACTCAAGCTCCACGGGTTCAATAACCTGACAAAGACCTTGAGCTTCAACATCTATGACATCTGCTATGCGGAAACCCCGCAGGACCAGCAGGCCTACGTCGAGTACATCAACAGTGTGTATGACGCAGAACGCCTGACGCGGATTCTCACGGATGTCGTCGATATCATTGGTGCCAACATCCTGAACATCGCGCGTCAGGACTACGATCCGCAAGGTGCCAGTGTCACGATCCTGATTTCCGAGCAGCCGGTGACGCCAACCGACAGCCAGATTGAAGAATCGCCCGGCCCGTTGCCGGAAACCATTCTTGCTCATCTGGACAAGAGCCACATCACGGTCCACACCTACCCGGAAATTCACCCGGTCGACGGTATCGCGACCTTCCGCGTGGACATCGACGTGTCGACCTGCGGCGTGATTTCCCCGCTCAAGGCCCTGAACTATCTGATTCACAAGTTCGAGTCCGACATCGTGACCGTCGACTATCGCGTGCGCGGTTTCACCCGTGACGTGGAAGGCAAGAAGCACTTCATCGATCACGAGATCAACTCGATCCAGAACTACCTTTCCGAAGACACTCGCGACAGCTATCAGATGACTGACGTGAACGTGTATCAGGAAAACCTGTTCCACACCAAAATGCTGCTCAAGCAGTTCGAACTGGACAATTACCTGTTCGGCGACGCGACCAGCAACCTCTCGCCAGAACAGCGTGAGCAGGTCACTGACCGTGTGAAACACGAAATGCTGGAAATCTTCTACGGTCGCAACATGCCGAACTGATGATGTTTCCTGCATGAACAAGAAAGGCGCCTATCGAGGCGCCTTTTTTGTTTATCAACAAGACATCTGTGTCTGACATGGCCGCTTCGCGAATTCAGTTGCGAGCGGCCGTTGTTGTCAAAGCACCAGCATCAGATCCGGTAAGTACTCTTGGTCATGACCTTGGCCAGCAAACTCATGCCAAATTTTACCGGCCGCGGAAAGCGGAAACCGCCTGCATCAATAGCGCCTTCGGCGTGTTGTTCTTCGTCAGTGCGCATCTGTTCGAGAATCGCGCGAGATTTTTCGTCCTCGATCGGCAATTGCTCCAGGTGCTCGTTCAAATGTTTGCAGACCTGATCTTCAGTGGCGGCAACGAACCCCAGGCTGACTTTGTCGCTGATCAAACCCGCCACCGCGCCAATGCCGAACGACATGCCGTAGAACAAGGGGTTGAGTACGCTGGTGTGACTGCCCAATTGGCGGATGCGTTGCTCACACCACACCAGATGGTCGATTTCTTCTTCGGCGGCGTGCTCCATCGCCTTGCGCACGTGCGGCAGCTTGGCGGTCAGGGCTTGTCCCTGATACAGCGCCTGAGCACAGACTTCGCCTGTATGGTTGATGCGCATGAGGCCAGCGACATGTTTGGTGTCGACTTCACTCATCTTGGTGTCAGGTTGAACGATGGCGGGCGAGGGGCGGTGAGCGTGCGCGCTGGCAGGCAGCAGCGTTTTCATCGCCGCGTCGGCTTGCAGAAGGAAACGATCGATAGGGGAGTAGTGACGTTCGGTAGCCATGGGCACCTCCGGATAAATCCACGGCGGCCAGTCTACCTCAATCGATGTGACGAGGCTTGTTCTGCGTCAGCCCGCCGAGACGCGTTTTAGACGCTCGGCGGGCGTAAGTCGTTGAATTTCCGACTCAGCCCGGAGGCCAGGTCATCTGGCGCTTGCCCAGTACATGCATATGAATGTGATAGACGGTCTGACCGCCTTTCTCATTGGTGTTCATGACCACCCGGAAACCGTCCTCGCAACCTTGCTCCTTCGCCAGGCGTTGCGCGGTGAAGAGAATGTGGCCCAGCAGGCCTTTGTCTTCCTCGGTCACGTCATTGAGCGTACGAATCGGCTTTTTCGGGATAACCAGAAAATGCACCGGCGCCTGTGGGGCGATGTCATGAAAGGCCAGCACTTGGTCATCTTCATAGATGATCTTCGCTGGTATCTCGCGATTGATGATCTTGGTGAACAGAGTTTCCACAGCCTTGTTTCTCCGTTTCTTGTGGGGGAGTGGACCGAGTGTACTGAGCGCACCTGCGTGCGCCCAGCCGTTTCTTGCTGTTCAGCGACTCAGGCCGAGGTGCGCGACTTCAGTATCGATCCCCAGATTTTCCGCGCCATCCAGCGACCTGTCAGGCGCGGTAGCTGGGCCAGGAAGCGGTTTCGCCTTCCGGGAATGATAATCGCGCGGTTCTTGTCGAGGGCGCGAACGGTGTACAGCGCAATCTCCTCGGCGGTCATCGTCTTGTCGTCGGTGAATTTGTCTGCGTTGAGTTGTGCTGTGCGGAAGAACGATGTCCGCGTCGGGCCCGGACACAGTACCGAAATCTTCACCCCGGTTTTCTTCAGTTCTTCGCGCAGGCCTTCTGAAAAGTGCAGTACGTAGGCCTTGCTGGCGGCATACGTGCTCATCCAGGGGCCTGGCTGGAAACCCATGATCGAGGCGACGTTGAGAATCTGTCCGCCGCCTTGCACTGCCATCAGGTTGCCCACGGTGTGGCAAAGGCGAGTCAGGGCCAGCACGTTGAGGTCCAGCAAGTCTTGTTCCTGCGCCCATTCCTGGGCGAGAAACGGCCCGCTGTTGCCGATGCCTGCGCAGTTCACCAGCAGATCAATCTGTCGCTCGCCCTCTTCCAACTCGAGCAGGAAACCTGAGAGTCGTAAGGGTTCACCTAGGTCGCAGGCGCGAAACAGCACCTCGACGCCAAAGCGCTGAGTGAATTCAAGTGCGATGCTTTCCAGCATGTCCCGGTGGCGCGAGACCAGAATCAGATTGCGGCCACGGCGGGCCAAGGCTTCAGCCATGGCAAGGCCGATGCCGCTGGATGCGCCAGTGACCAGGGCGTAACGGGTCATGCGGTTCTCCCATGAACGTGTAGCAGATGTTGAGACAGCCTCCTTGCTGCCAGACAGTTATTGGTCGTCTTCGCTGTCGGAAGAGTCACCGGCATCGGCAGGGTCTACAGGGACAACAGGTTGTGCGGCGTCGTCCGAATCATCATCGTTAGGCAACGTCTGCTCATAGTCACCCGTAGTGGCCTCTACCTGGTCTTGAATTTTCTGCAGGCCCCCCATCATTGCACCAGCGAATACCAGCGCGAGGAAGACAACCCACAAGGTGGCGAGCACTTTGACGGACCGCGTGTTCGGCGGTTGCGGTGGGCCATATCGATTCGGCCCGCTGTTGCCGGGAACAGCCATCATCAAGAACGGGAAAAAGCCTCCGATCACGGGCACCAGATTCAACAGAAGCAACCAGGCCGACCACCCTGCGTCATGCAGCCGCTGGGCTCCCATCTGAATGCTGACCACGAGGAAGGCGACAAAAAGCACCGCAGCGAGCAAACCGCCAGCCGTCAGCGACATCGCCATGACCTGAAGGCACACCATAAAGGCGGCCATCAGCGCGAAAACCATTACCATGCTCCACGCCAGGTAGCGCAGACGACCAATCCGACCCTGGATCGTGAAGACCTTGAGCTCGCCAACCGCCGGCCAGTCCTGGGCCATCGATGCGCGCGGAGGTGCATAAGGGGAGGCGGCAGGTTCGAAAGCGGGCTTCTGCGGTTCGGGAGCGGTGACCTCTTCCAGCGTCCAGGTGACAGGCTGCTCGGGTTCGATACGGGCTTCAACGCCTGCATCGTTCAAGGCTTTCATATAGCGCTGCGCGTCATCCTGCGTCAGGCCACGTTTCACGGTCACAGGCTTGCCGGTAAATAACCGATCCATGCTCGATACGTCGCTTTTGAACAGCTGCGCCAGGTTCAGGCGCGCCGTTTCCAGATCGACACCCGTTCGCAACTGCCCTTCGAAAACGATCTTGAAGTGTTCCGCCATGCTTGGCTTCCTTGTCTTGGGTTGAATGCGTCACCACGGGGTAATCAAAACGGCTTCACCACCACCAGGATGACAACGGCGAGCAGGATCAGTACCGGGACTTCGTTGAACCAGCGATAAAACACATGACTGCGGCCCTTTTCACCGCGAGCGAAGCGTTTGACCTGCGCGCCGCACATGTGGTGATAACCGATCAACAGCACGACCAGCGTCAGTTTGGCGTGCATCCAGCCTTGCTGAAGAAACCCTGGGCTAAGTGTGATCAGCCAGATGCCGAACACCAGCGTGGCGATCATCGCCGGGCCCATGATGCCGCGATAGAGCTTGCGCTCCATGGTGCAGAAACGCTCGCGGCTAACGGTGTCTTCGCTCATGGCGTGGTAGACGAACAGGCGAGGGAGATAGAACAAGCCGGCGAACCAGCAGACCATCGAAACAATGTGCAGCGCTTTGATCCACAGATAGAGCATTTTGGTTTTTCCAGGGGCACGGTGGCGTAAATAGTAGTGGCTTGCGTGCCCGTACGTCACGTTCGCGGTTGTCCCGAAGGCGCTGGACTCCTATTATCAGCGGCTTTCCAGTGGTTTCGTTGAGGGGCAGGTTATGGTCAAGGTCGGTATCGTCGGTGGCACGGGTTACACCGGCGTCGAGTTGCTGCGTCTTCTGGCACAGCATCCGCAGGCTGAAGTGGTGGCGATCACCTCGCGCTCCGAGGCAGGTTTGCCCGTTGCCGACATGTACCCGAACCTGCGAGGCCACTATGACGGTCTGGCGTTCAGCGTGCCGGACGTGAAGGTTCTGGGTGCTTGCGATGTCGTGTTCTTCGCCACCCCGCACGGTGTCGCTCACGCGCTGGCCGGTGAATTGCTGGCAGCAGGCACCAAGGTCATCGACCTGTCGGCTGACTTCCGTCTGCAGGATCCGGTTGAGTGGTCCAAGTGGTACAACCAGCCACATGGTGCGCCAGACTTGCTCGACGAAGCGGTCTATGGCCTGCCTGAAGTCAATCGCGAGAAAATCAAGGGTGCTCGCCTCATCGCTGTACCGGGTTGTTACCCGACCGCCACTCAGCTGGGCTTTCTGCCGTTGCTGGAAGCGGGCCTGGCCGATCCGACTCGTCTGATTGCCGACTGTAAATCCGGCATCAGCGGTGCAGGTCGCGGCGCCAGTGTCGGTTCTCTTTATGCTGAAACCAGCGAGAGCTTCAAGGCGTACGCCGTAAAAGGCCATCGCCATTTGCCGGAAATCAGCCAGGGCCTGCGTCGTGCAGCAGGCGGCGACATCGGATTGACCTTTGTTCCGCACCTGACGCCGATGATCCGCGGTATCCACGCGACGCTTTACTCAACTGTCGTCGACAAGTCTGTTGATCTTCAGACTCTGTTTGAGAAGCGCTACGCCGAGGAACCGTTCGTTGATGTGATGCCGGCGGGCAGCCACCCCGAAACGCGCAGCGTACGCGGCGCCAACGTCTGCCGCATCGCGGTGCACCGTCCTCAGGATGGCGATCTGGTGGTGGTGTTGTCGGTTATCGACAACCTCGTCAAAGGCGCATCGGGCCAAGCGCTGCAGAACATGAACATCATGTTCGAACTGGACGAGCGTATGGGGCTGTCTCACGCCGCATTGTTGCCTTGAGAGCAGCTTCTAGCGGCAAGCTTCAAGCTGCGAGAGGGGTAACGCTTCTTGCGGCTTGAAGCGAGTGGCTTACCGCTGCTCTCCAAATAGTTGACCAATTTTCTAGGACAAGCGGATAATGCGCGCATTACGCATTATGACGGCTTAGCGCCGGGAGATATCGAGCATGAGCGTTGAATCCTTCACTCCTACGGCTCTGGAATTCACGCAAGGTGCAGCGCACAAAGTGAAAACCCTGGTCGACGAAGAGGGCAATGATCGCCTGAAGTTGCGGGTGTTCGTCACTGGCGGCGGCTGTTCCGGTTTCCAGTATGGTTTTACTTTCGATGAAGACGTCGCCGACGATGACACCATCGTTGAGCGTGAGGGCGTAAGCCTGGTTGTCGACCCGATGAGCTTCCAGTATCTGGCGGGCGCAGAGGTTGACTATCAGGAAGGTCTCGAAGGTTCTCGTTTCGTGATCAAGAACCCGAATGCTGCCACGACCTGTGGTTGCGGTTCGTCTTTCTCGATCTGATTCACGGGCTGTAAACGAAAACGCCGCGCATATGCGCGGCGTTTTGCGTTGGCGCTGAGCGTTACGCCGGGTAGATTGCACCCAGAACGCGAAGGCCTTTGGCGCCCGTGACGCTTGGGCGGTTGGCCGGGACGCTTTCCAGCGCGCAGTGGGCCAGCCATGCGAACGCCATCGCCTCAACCCACTTAGGGTCGACACCAAACTTGGCTGTGCTCGAGACCTTCGTGTTGGGCAGCAGCGCAGCCAGTCGATTCATCAGGGCTTTGTTAAGAGCGCCGCCACCACAGACCAGCAGTTCTTTGGTCTGTGCCTGAGCCGATTGCAGCGACTCGGTGATGCTCAGCGCAGTGACTTCCAGCAACGTCGCCTGCACGTCTTCAGGTTTCAGCGTTGGCAGCTGAAACAGGTGATGGTGAACCCAGCCCAGGTTGAATACCTCGCGCCCGGTACTTTTTGGGCCTTTGGTCTGGAAGAACTGGTCGCTCAGCATAGACTTCAGCAAGTCGGCGTTAACCGTCCCGCTTTCGCTCCATGCACCATCCTTGTCATAGCTCAAGCCACGTTGGGCCTGGATCCAGGCATCCAGCAACACATTACCCGGGCCGGAATCGAAGCCGGATACGGGCTTGTCGATCTCGATCAGGCTGAGGTTGCTGAACCCGCCGACGTTCAGGACGGCACGATAGTCCTTGTTGTCGTCGAACAATGCTTCATGGAAGGCAGGCACCAGCGGCGCACCTTGCCCACCTGCAGCAATGTCGCGCTTGCGGAAATCACTGACAACGGTAATACCCGTCAGCTCTGCAAGCAGGGCGGGGTTACCGATTTGGATGGTGAACCCGCGCGCAGGCTCGTGGCGGATCGTCTGGCCATGGCTGCCGATGGCGCGAATCGCACCCGCCAGGACTTTCTGCTGGTCGAGCAGCGTGAGCACGCCTTGCGCGGCCAGACGGACCCACTTCTGCTCCGCGATCCCCGCGCGAGCGAGCTCATCCGGGCCGCTTGAGCACAGACCAAGCAGTTCGGCGCGCAGGTCCTCAGGCATAGGGATGTAATGGGTGCCGAGCAAACGTGGTCGGTCACCCTGTTCTACGAGCGCGAAGTCGAGTCCATCAAGACTGCTTCCGGACATTACACCTATATATAAATGCATGGGTCAGCGCTTACTCGAGGCCAGCATGGTGGCCTTTTCCTGGTCCATGCGCGCCATCAGAGGTTGGCTTTCCTGCATGAACCGCTGTTTTTCGGACTTGGCGATCGGGTCTGCCATGGGCAGCTTCTGACCCAGGGGGTCAACGTGAACGCCGTTTACCTGGAACTCGTAATGTACATGCGGACCTGTCGAAAGGCCGGTTGTTCCAATATAGCCGATGACCTGGCCTTGCTTGACGTTGCTGCCGCTCTGGATGCCTTTTGCGAAACCCTGCATATGGCCGTAGAGCGTGCGATAGGTTTCGCCGTGCTGGATGATCACGGTATTACCGTAACCGCCGCGACGGCCCGCCAAGATAACCTTGCCATCACCCGTCGCCTTGATCGGCGTGCCGCGCGGTGCAGCATAGTCGATGCCTTTGTGGGCGCGGATCTTGTTCAGGATCGGGTGTTTGCGGCCCATGGAGAACATCGAGCTGATGCGGGCGAACTCAACCGGCGTACGGATGAACGCTTTGCGCATGCTGTTGCCGTCGGCGGTGTAGTAATTGGTATTGCCTTGTTTGTTGGTGTAGCGCACGGCGGTGTAAGTCTTGCCGCGGTTGGTAAAGCGCGCCGACAGGATGTTGCCGGTGCCTACCGTTTTGCCGTTGGCGACTTTCTGCTCGTAGATCACATCAAATTCGTCGCCCTTGCGGATGTCTTGAGCGAAGTCGACGTCGTAGCCAAAAATGTTGGCCATGTCCATGGTCATGCTGTGACTCAGGCCTGCACGTTGTGCCGACTGCGACAGCGAATTGTTGATCACACCGTGGACATACGCCGTGCGGACGTTGGGTTTGCTGACATCCCGGGTGAAGGTGTAACCCTTGTCCGTTCTAGAGATGCTGATGCTTTCAAGATCGCTGAGTTTGCTGTGCAGTTGTTTGAGTTTGCCATCGGGCGTCAGCTCGAACTGCAATACCTGACCGTTTTTAAGCTGGCTGAACTGCCTGGCCTGCTTGTCGCTGGCAATGACTTCGTGAACGGCTGCCGGAGGAAGGCCTACCTTTTCGAACAGGGTAGAAAGCGTATCGCCTTTGGAGACGACAACCTCCTTATGGTTTGGGCTTTTAGCGGCCGCTGCGACTTCAGGCGCAGCAGGCTTGGTTCCCGGTTGGGTTGCGGCCGTGTCTTCAGGCTCGTCGGCAGCATTGTCGATCTGAGCAAAAGGAGAAGATGATGTGTCTTCTGTGGCTTTGTTCTGATCTTGAGCGTCTTGTTCTTGCTTGAACTGGTCGGCCGGCGTGTCCAGTTCGAGGGTGAGATTGGTTTTCTTGGCTTCGACATCGCTGGATGGAAAAACCAGAAGGGCCAGGCTCAGCAGCGCGGCGATACCGCTGGCAGCTAGCAGGTGGCTCTTCGGATAAAGCGGAGGCGCTTTAGGCGGAGTGTCGTTCATAGGTAATTTTGACTTTGAAAAAAGATGAAATGGAAAAGATGAATGACATGATGAAGATGAAATAACTGTATAAAATATAACCAAATCCTCCTTGAGGCAAGCGCGTAAGCGGATCGCTTCTCGATTCGTCTGCCTTCTCCGCTCAGAACTTGTATTTGGGCGGTGATCTTGTATGGTTGTTTCCCTTTGAAATAAGGCATTACGGGGCTGTTATGAAGTCGGTTGAAGAGCAGCTAGCGCTGATCAAGCGTGGCGCGGATGAACTCCTGGTCGAGTCCGAACTGGTCGCGAAGCTTAAGCGTGGTCAGCCACTGCGCATCAAGGCCGGTTTTGACCCCACGGCGCCCGACCTGCACCTGGGTCACACGGTGCTTATTAATAAGCTGCGCCAGTTTCAGGAGCTGGGCCATCAGGTGATCTTCCTGATCGGCGACTTCACCGGCATGATCGGCGACCCAAGCGGTAAAAGTGCGACGCGCCCTCCGCTCACGCGCGAGCAAGTGCTCGACTATGCGGAAACCTATAAAGCCCAGGTTTTCAAAATTCTTGATCCTGCCAGAACCGAAGTGGCCTTCAACTCCACCTGGATGGATCAGCTGAGTCCTGCCGACTTCATTCGTCTGTCCTCGCAGTACACAGTGGCTCGCATGCTCGAGCGAGATGACTTCGACAAGCGTTACAAGTCGAACCAGTCCATTGCCATCCATGAGTTCCTGTATCCGCTGGTGCAAGGTTACGACTCGGTTGCGTTGCGTGCCGATGTTGAGCTGGGCGGTACCGATCAGAAGTTCAACCTCCTGATGGGGCGTGAGCTTCAGCGTGCGTATGGTCAGGAAGCGCAGTGCGTGCTGACCATGCCGTTGCTGGAAGGTCTGGACGGCGTGAAGAAGATGTCCAAGTCGTTGGGTAACTACGTGGGTATCCAGGAAGCACCGGGCATTATGTACAGCAAGCTGGTGTCGATCCCTGATGCACTGATGTGGCGCTACTTTGAGTTGCTGAGCTTCCGCAGCATGGAAGAGATCGATGGCTTCAAGGCTGATTGTGAGTCGGGTGCGAACCCTCGCGACATCAAGATCAAGCTGGCAGAAGAGATCGTTGCCCGTTTCCATGGTGAAGAGGCTGCTGCGTCGGCCCACCGATCTGCGGGTAATCGTATGAAGGATGGCGAGCTGCCAGAAGATCTCCCGGAAATCGCTGTGTCGGGTGTCGAGGATATGCCGATTGCTGCCGTCCTTAATAAGGCAGGGCTGGTAAAGAACTCGGCAGTGGCTCGCGATCTGTTGGCGTCCGGCGGCGTGCGTATAGATGGAGAGGTTGTCGATCGCAGCTTCATCTTTAAGCTGGGCGCTACTCATGTTTGTCAGGCGGGTAAGAAGGCTTTTGGGCGCGTTACGCTGAATTTGGAATAAAGTTCAAATAAGTGCTTGACGCTCGTCTGAATGTCTCTATAATTCGCCCCACTTCCGGCGCAGACGAAACGGAAAACTCCTTGATAATCAACGAGTTGGACGAAGTAAGCAGCGAGGAAGCGCTTCGGTTCAGATGCTTGAATCGACAGCGGTGAGAAAGGAGTTGACAGCAGGTTGTAACGCTGTAGAATTCGCCTCCCGCTGACGTGAGACGGCAAGTCGAACGAAGCGCAAGTGGTTGAAGTTGCAAAGGAAACTTTGAAAACTTCTTAAAATACCGCTTGACAGATACAGAGGGCGCTGTAGAATGCGCGCCTCGGTTGAGACGAAAGGCTCTTAACCAACCGCTCTTTAACAATTGAATCAAGCAATTCGTGTGGGTGCTTGCGCTGTAAGACTGAAGTCAACTGATTATCAGCATCGCATGTTGCTCCACGAGAAATCATGGTTTAACCAACGATTGCTGAGCCAAGTTTATAAGGTTTTCTCAAAACCTAATTGCAGTATTGAACTGAAGAGTTTGATCATGGCTCAGATTGAACGCTGGCGGCAGGCCTAACACATGCAAGTCGAGCGGATGAAGGGAGCTTGCTCCCTGATTCAGCGGCGGACGGGTGAGTAATGCCTAGGAATCTGCCTGGTAGTGGGGGACAACGTCTCGAAAGGGACGCTAATACCGCATACGTCCTACGGGAGAAAGTGGGGGATCTTCGGACCTCACGCTATCAGATGAGCCTAGGTCGGATTAGCTAGTTGGTGAGGTAATGGCTCACCAAGGCGACGATCCGTAACTGGTCTGAGAGGATGATCAGTCACACTGGAACTGAGACACGGTCCAGACTCCTACGGGAGGCAGCAGTGGGGAATATTGGACAATGGGCGAAAGCCTGATCCAGCCATGCCGCGTGTGTGAAGAAGGTCTTCGGATTGTAAAGCACTTTAAGTTGGGAGGAAGGGCATTAACCTAATACGTTAGTGTTTTGACGTTACCGACAGAATAAGCACCGGCTAACTCTGTGCCAGCAGCCGCGGTAATACAGAGGGTGCAAGCGTTAATCGGAATTACTGGGCGTAAAGCGCGCGTAGGTGGTTTGTTAAGTTGAATGTGAAATCCCCGGGCTCAACCTGGGAACTGCATCCAAAACTGGCAAGCTAGAGTAGGGCAGAGGGTGGTGGAATTTCCTGTGTAGCGGTGAAATGCGTAGATATAGGAAGGAACACCAGTGGCGAAGGCGACCACCTGGGCTCATACTGACACTGAGGTGCGAAAGCGTGGGGAGCAAACAGGATTAGATACCCTGGTAGTCCACGCCGTAAACGATGTCAACTAGCCGTTGGGAGTCTTGAACTCTTAGTGGCGCAGCTAACGCATTAAGTTGACCGCCTGGGGAGTACGGCCGCAAGGTTAAAACTCAAATGAATTGACGGGGGCCCGCACAAGCGGTGGAGCATGTGGTTTAATTCGAAGCAACGCGAAGAACCTTACCAGGCCTTGACATCCAATGAACTTTCCAGAGATGGATCGGTGCCTTCGGGAACATTGAGACAGGTGCTGCATGGCTGTCGTCAGCTCGTGTCGTGAGATGTTGGGTTAAGTCCCGTAACGAGCGCAACCCTTGTCCTTAGTTACCAGCACGTTATGGTGGGCACTCTAAGGAGACTGCCGGTGACAAACCGGAGGAAGGTGGGGATGACGTCAAGTCATCATGGCCCTTACGGCCTGGGCTACACACGTGCTACAATGGTCGGTACAGAGGGTTGCCAAGCCGCGAGGTGGAGCTAATCCCACAAAACCGATCGTAGTCCGGATCGCAGTCTGCAACTCGACTGCGTGAAGTCGGAATCGCTAGTAATCGCGAATCAGAATGTCGCGGTGAATACGTTCCCGGGCCTTGTACACACCGCCCGTCACACCATGGGAGTGGGTTGCACCAGAAGTAGCTAGTCTAACCTTCGGGGGGACGGTTACCACGGTGTGATTCATGACTGGGGTGAAGTCGTAACAAGGTAGCCGTAGGGGAACCTGCGGCTGGATCACCTCCTTAATCGAAGACTCAGCTTCTTCGCAAGTTCCCACACGAATTGCTTGATTCATTGAAGAAGACGATTGGGTCTGTAGCTCAGTTGGTTAGAGCGCACCCCTGATAAGGGTGAGGTCGGCAGTTCGAATCTGCCCAGACCCACCAATTACCGGTGCACCCTGTAGCGATACGGGGCCATAGCTCAGCTGGGAGAGCGCCTGCCTTGCACGCAGGAGGTCAGCGGTTCGATCCCGCTTGGCTCCACCATTACCGCAGTAGTTGGGTACAGGCAGTTGTCCGCGAAAGCTTAGAAATGAGCATTTCCTTCGGTTGAAGGCTAAATGTTGATTTCTGATCTTTGTCAGAATCGTTCTTTAAAAATTTGGGTATGTGATAGAAAGATAGACTGGATGGCACTTTCACTGGTGTTCATTCAGGCTAAGGTAAAGTTTGTGAAATGCAAACTTTCGGCGAATGTCGTCTTCACAGTATAACCAGATTGCTTGGGGTTATATGGTCAAGTGAAGAAGCGCATACGGTGGATGCCTTGGCAGTCAGAGGCGATGAAAGACGTGGTAGCCTGCGAAAAGCTTCGGGGAGTCGGCAAACAGACTGTGATCCGGAGATGTCTGAATGGGGGAACCCAGCTGTCATAAGACAGTTATCTTACGCTGAATACATAGGCGTAAGAGGCGAACCAGGGGAACTGAAACATCTAAGTACCCTGAGGAAAAGAAATCAACCGAGATTCCCTTAGTAGTGGCGAGCGAACGGGGACCAGCCCTTAAGTTGATTTGAGATTAGCGGAACGCTCTGGAAAGTGCGGCCATAGTGGGTGATAGCCCTGTACGCGAAAATCTCTTGTCAATGAAATCGAGTAGGACGGGGCACGAGAAACCTTGTCTGAACATGGGGGGACCATCCTCCAAGGCTAAATACTACTGACTGACCGATAGTGAACCAGTACCGTGAGGGAAAGGCGAAAAGAACCGCGGAGAGCGGAGTGAAATAGATCCTGAAACCGTATGCGTACAAGCAGTGGGAGCCCACTTTGTTGGGTGACTGCGTACCTTTTGTATAATGGGTCAGCGACTTATTTTCAGTGGCGAGCTTAACCGAATAGGGGAGGCGTAGCGAAAGCGAGTCTTAATAGGGCGTCTAGTCGCTGGGAATAGACCCGAAACCGGGCGATCTATCCATGGGCAGGTTGAAGGTTAGGTAACACTGACTGGAGGACCGAACCGACTACCGTTGAAAAGTTAGCGGATGACCTGTGGATCGGAGTGAAAGGCTAATCAAGCTCGGAGATAGCTGGTTCTCCTCGAAAGCTATTTAGGTAGCGCCTCATGTATCACTGTAGGGGGTAGAGCACTGTTTCGGCTAGGGGGTCATCCCGACTTACCAAACCGATGCAAACTCCGAATACCTACAAGTGCCGAGCATGGGAGACACACGGCGGGTGCTAACGTCCGTCGTGAAAAGGGAAACAACCCAGACCGTCAGCTAAGGTCCCAAAGTCATGGTTAAGTGGGAAACGATGTGGGAAGGCTTAGACAGCTAGGAGGTTGGCTTAGAAGCAGCCACCCTTTAAAGAAAGCGTAATAGCTCACTAGTCGAGTCGGCCTGCGCGGAAGATGTAACGGGGCTCAAACCATGCACCGAAGCTACGGGTATCACCTTTTGGTGATGCGGTAGAGGAGCGTTCTGTAAGCCTGTGAAGGTGAGTTGAGAAGCTTGCTGGAGGTATCAGAAGTGCGAATGCTGACATGAGTAACGACAATGGGTGTGAAAAACACCCACGCCGAAAGACCAAGGTTTCCTGCGCAACGTTAATCGACGCAGGGTTAGTCGGTCCCTAAGGCGAGGCTGAAAAGCGTAGTCGATGGAAAACAGGTTAATATTCCTGTACTTCTGGTTATTGCGATGGAGGGACGGAGAAGGCTAGGCCAGCCTGGCGTTGGTTGTCCAGGTTTAAGGTGGTAGGCTGGAATCTTAGGTAAATCCGGGATTCTAAGGCCGAGAGCTGATGACGAGTGTTCTTTAGAACACGAAGTGGTTGATGCCATGCTTCCAAGAAAAGCTTCTAAGCTTCAGGTAACCAGGAACCGTACCCCAAACCGACACAGGTGGTTGGGTAGAGAATACCAAGGCGCTTGAGAGAACTCGGGTGAAGGAACTAGGCAAAATGGCACCGTAACTTCGGGAGAAGGTGCGCCGGTGAGGGTGAAGGACTTGCTCCGTAAGCTCATGCCGGTCGAAGATACCAGGCCGCTGCGACTGTTTATTAAAAACACAGCACTCTGCAAACACGAAAGTGGACGTATAGGGTGTGACGCCTGCCCGGTGCCGGAAGGTTAATTGATGGGGTTAGCTAACGCGAAGCTCTTGATCGAAGCCCCGGTAAACGGCGGCCGTAACTATAACGGTCCTAAGGTAGCGAAATTCCTTGTCGGGTAAGTTCCGACCTGCACGAATGGCGTAACGATGGCGGCGCTGTCTCCACCCGAGACTCAGTGAAATTGAAATCGCTGTGAAGATGCAGTGTATCCGCGGCTAGACGGAAAGACCCCGTGAACCTTTACTATAGCTTTGCACTGGACTTTGAATTTGCTTGTGTAGGATAGGTGGGAGGCTTTGAAGCGTGGACGCCAGTTCGCGTGGAGCCATCCTTGAAATACCACCCTGGCAACTTTGAGGTTCTAACTCAGGTCCGTTATCCGGATCGAGGACAGTGTATGGTGGGTAGTTTGACTGGGGCGGTCTCCTCCTAAAGAGTAACGGAGGAGTACGAAGGTGCGCTCAGACCGGTCGGAAATCGGTCGTAGAGTATAAAGGCAAAAGCGCGCTTGACTGCGAGACAGACACGTCGAGCAGGTACGAAAGTAGGTCTTAGTGATCCGGTGGTTCTGTATGGAAGGGCCATCGCTCAACGGATAAAAGGTACTCCGGGGATAACAGGCTGATACCGCCCAAGAGTTCATATCGACGGCGGTGTTTGGCACCTCGATGTCGGCTCATCACATCCTGGGGCTGAAGCCGGTCCCAAGGGTATGGCTGTTCGCCATTTAAAGTGGTACGCGAGCTGGGTTTAGAACGTCGTGAGACAGTTCGGTCCCTATCTGCCGTGGACGTTTGAGATTTGAGAGGGGCTGCTCCTAGTACGAGAGGACCGGAGTGGACGAACCTCTGGTGTTCCGGTTGTCACGCCAGTGGCATTGCCGGGTAGCTATGTTCGGAAAAGATAACCGCTGAAAGCATCTAAGCGGGAAACTTGCCTCAAGATGAGATCTCACTGGAACCTTGAGTTCCCTGAAGGGCCGTCGAAGACTACGACGTTGATAGGTTGGGTGTGTAAGCGCTGTGAGGCGTTGAGCTAACCAATACTAATTGCCCGTGAGGCTTGACCATATAACACCCAAGCAATCTGCGACTCGATGAGCACAGATTGCGGTGACTGTGAAGACGACACGCACCGAAAGTTTGCAGGACACAGGCAAGACACCTGATCACATACCCGATTTGCTGAAGCGAGGCCATACGGTCACGAGTCAGTACCCGAATTTCTTGACGACCATAGAGCGTTGGAACCACCTGATCCCATCCCGAACTCAGCAGTGAAACGATGCATCGCCGATGGTAGTGTGGGGTTTCCCCATGTGAGAGTAGGTCATCGTCAAGATTAAATTCCGAAACCCCATTTGCGAAAGCAGATGGGGTTTTGTTTTTGCGCCCGGAAAAAATTCCTTCAGTTCGTGCAGGTGATTGTTCTATCTAGCTGCCTGTCAGTTGCCGAAGTTCCTCGTTCTCATGCCTTTCCATTGTCGAGATTCGTCGGGGGTGGGGTTGCCGACATTTCACATCGCTATTTGTAACGCCTCTCTTGCTGTTAAAGGTTGCCTTTAGGTTGGTATCTCGGGGTCCTAGGCGCCTACTGCGTGGGTAGCTATCATGCATTTCTCTCAACAGGCGAAATAAGAATGCAGATGTTACTGAAGCTTCTGAAAGATGGAGAATTTCACTCCGGCGAAGACCTGGGAGCGGTCATGGGGGTAAGTCGCAGTGCTGTCTGGAAGAAACTACAGCAGCTCGAGGCTGAGACGGGACTGGAAATCCACAAGGTGCGCGGTCGCGGCTATCGGCTCGCCGACCCTCTTTTCCTGTTAGACGCGCAATGGATCGAGAAAAATCAGGCGGACGCGGATTGGGCTGTCCATGTTTACGACAGCATCGACTCCACTAACGCCCAGGCCATGCGTTTGATTGAAAGCGGGGAGCCGTTGCCTCTCTTGGTTCTTGCAGAGCGGCAGACGGCAGGCAGAGGCCGGCGAGGTCGCAAATGGGTGAGCCCGTTTGGCGAAAATCTCTACTACAGCCTGGCAATGCGTGTCGATGGAGGGATGCGGCGTTTGGAGGGTTTGAGTCTCCTTGTGGGTCTGGCTGTTGTCAAAATGCTACGAGAAATGGGAATAAAGGGAGCGGGATTAAAGTGGCCTAATGACGTACTAGTGGGCGGCCGCAAGCTGGCTGGCGTCCTGCTGGAGCTGACGGGAGATCCAGCGGATGTTTGTCATGTGGTGATAGGCGTTGGTATCAATGTCAACATGCGCGCCTCTGAGGAGGTGGATCAAGCCTGGACGTCTATGTTGCTCGAATATGGTGGCGTTATAGATCGTAACGAAATCGTGGCGCGCCTGAATAAAGAGCTAAGTGCCTATTTGTCTGCTCATCGCGAGGCAGGGTTCGGTGCTTTCCAGGCAGAGTGGGAAGCCAACCATCTTTGGCAGGGGCGGCCCGTGACACTGCTCGCAGGTTCGAGCGCGGTGGAGGGTGTGGTTGTCGGGATTGATGCAGTCGGTGCGTTGCGCCTGAAAGTAGGCGCTGAAATTCAAAGCTTCAGTGGTGGAGAGCTGAGTCTTAGGCTGCGCGCTGCCCCCGAAACGTGATTTGATTTTATTTAAGGGTGGCGAGGCCGTTGTGGCAGCCTTGAGTGCCGTATCGCTGTTGTTTGGGTCGTGATGAGGTTGCTATGCGCTGGTTTTTTTTGCTCTTGGTAATGTTGAATGTCTTTTACTACGTATGGCATCAGCAAGAAGCGCCCTTGAGGCCGAAGGAGGTGGCGCCTCTGTCGCTGTTCAAGGGCGCTCAGCAGAATATCCGTCTGTTGAGTGAGTCTGGCGCCCAGCCCTCCGACTCGTTTCCCCGCCAGGCTGACAACCAATGCCTCTATCTCGGCGGTGGCGTTGCGCAAAGCGAAGCGAAGACAATCGAACAACGCTTGACGAGCCTGGATATCCGTACTCGATTTGGCAGGCGGTCGGATGATGTGGGCGCTATTTATTGGTTAAAAGTTGAACCTGACAGTCGTCGTCTTGTGGACGATGTTTTGCTAGGTGGGTTGAAGCAGGACTTCCCGCAGTTAAAAAGTAAAATAATGTCCTGTGAAGGCATTGCAACTGCAGATTAGTTTGCATAGAATGGCGCCCGCTTCGCAGTGCAGGACAAATTGAAATGCACGTGAAGCAAGAGTCAACGTTTGTAACCTCAAGTTTTTATTGAGAAAATGGTTGACAGAAGGGCGGCATGAGATAGAATGTCGCCTCGCTTAGGAGGGGTTCCCGAGCGGCCAAAGGGATCAGACTGTAAATCTGACGTCTACGACTTCGAAGGTTCGAATCCTTCCCCCTCCACCAAATTTCGAGCGTAAGCAACATGCTCGGCGGGTATAGTTTAGTGGTAGAACCTCAGCCTTCCAAGCTGATGATGCGGGTTCGATTCCCGCTACCCGCTCCAGGTTTTGTTGGTTGTGCAATGCGTTTCGCTCTTGTAGCTCAGTTGGTAGAGCACACCCTTGGTAAGGGTGAGGTCAGCGGTTCAAATCCGCTCAAGAGCTCCATTACTAAGGCAGATATGAAAGTATCTGCCTTTGTTTTAGGTGGTTTGTCAGGGGCGGTGTTTCGGCTAGAGGCCTGGTTCTGATTGATCGCTGGCAGTATTCGATGGTGTCGGAAGGTTGGGCTTGTCGAATAGCTGTTGAAATCTTCCTGTCAGGCCAGCATAATGGTCGGCCTGATTTTGCTTTTAGGTCAGTAGCTCAATTGGCAGAGCGACGGTCTCCAAAACCGTAGGTTGGGGGTTCGATTCCCTCCTGACCTGCCAGATTCGCGTAACGTTTCTGGCTTTCTTTTCACAGGATTTTAGTAGATGAATCCAAAGGCTGAAGCCCAAGACTCCCGTTTTGATCTCGTAAAGTGGCTCGTAGTAGTCCTTTTGGTCGTTGTGGGTGTTGTTGGAAATCAATACTACTCGGCGCAGCCAATCCTGTATCGCGTACTTGCTTTGCTCGTAATTGCAGCTGTTGCAGCCTATGTGGCGTTGCAGACAGGCAAGGGCAAGGCTTTCTTCGTGTTGGCCAAGGAAGCTCGCGCCGAGATTCGTAAAGTCGTATGGCCTACTCGTCAAGAAACCACCCAGACTACCCTCATCGTGGTAGCTGTGGTTCTGGTTATGGCGCTGCTGCTGTGGGGTCTAGATTCCCTGCTCGGCTGGCTTGTTTCCTTGATCGTCGGCTAAGGGTGTCCCGTGGCTAAGCGTTGGTACGTAGTGCATGCCTACTCGGGTTACGAGAAGCATGTTATGCGCTCTCTGATCGAGCGTGTAAAGCTGGCAGGCATGGAAGATGGTTTCGGCGAAATTCTGGTCCCTACCGAAGAAGTGGTAGAGATGCGTAACGGCCAGAAACGCAAAAGCGAGCGTAAATTCTTCCCTGGTTATGTGCTGGTCCAGATGGACATGAATGAAGGTACTTGGCACTTGGTCAAGGACACTCCTCGTGTCATGGGCTTCATTGGTGGGACGGCAGACAAACCTGCCCCGATCACCGATAAAGAAGCTGAAGCAATTCTCCGTCGTGTTGCTGATGGCAGCGACAAGCCGAAACCGAAGACGTTGTTCGAGCCGGGTGAAGTGGTTCGCGTTACCGATGGTCCGTTCGCGGACTTCAACGGTACGGTTGAGGAAGTTAACTACGAAAAGAGCCGGATCCAAGTGGCTGTGCTTATTTTCGGACGCTCTACTCCGGTGGAGCTCGAGTTCAGTCAGGTCGAAAAGGCATAACTGAGCTAGAAATCCCATACCCCGCAGCCTTGGGCTGTGGGGTTTTTTCGTCACTGGGATAAACGCGCAAGTAACCGGGGAGCCTTTCGAGGCGTTTGAACCCGTAATTGGAGTGCCTCATGGCCAAGAAGATTACCGCTTACATCAAGCTTCAAGTGAAAGCCGCTCAGGCTAACCCAAGCCCACCTGTTGGTCCGGCTCTGGGTCAGCACGGCGTGAACATCATGGAATTCTGCAAGGCTTTCAACGCCCGTACTCAGGGTCTTGAGCCAGGTCTGCCGACTCCAGTGATCATCACTGTTTACAGCGACCGTAGCTTCACTTTTGAAACCAAAAGTACCCCTGCTTCGGTTCTGTTGAAAAAAGCAGCTGGCCTGACCAGCGGCTCGGCTCGTCCGAACACCGTCAAAGTTGGCACCGTTACCCGTGCTCAGTTGGAAGATATTGCGAAGGTTAAAAACGCTGATCTGACCGCTGCTGACATGGAAGCTGCCGTGCGTACCATCGCCGGTTCTGCTCGTAGCATGGGCCTTAACGTGGAGGGTGTGTAATGGCTAAGCTGACCAAACGCCAAAAGGCAATTGCTTCCAAAGTTGAAGCTGGCAAGTCCTATAGCTTCAATGACGCCGCAGCTCTGCTGACCGAGCTGTCGACCGTTAAATTCAGCGAGTCCGTTGACGTTGCTGTGAACCTCGGTGTTGACCCGCGTAAATCTGACCAGGTTGTTCGTAGCGCTACCGTGCTGCCACACGGCACTGGCAAGACCGTTCGCGTCGCTGTCTTCACTCAGGGCCCAGCTGCTGAAGCTGCTTTGGCTGCCGGTGCTGATCGCGTTGGTATGGACGACCTGGCTGCCGAAATGAAAGGCGGCGACCTGAACTATGACGTCGTTATTGCCTCCCCGGACGCAATGCGTGTTGTAGGTCAGCTGGGTCAGATCCTCGGTCCACGTGGTCTGATGCCAAACCCGAAAGTCGGTACCGTTACTCCAGACGTAGCTAACGCGGTCAAAAACGCTAAAGCGGGTCAGGTTCGTTATCGCACCGACAAAAACGGCATCATCCACACTTCCGTAGGCAAAGTTGGCTTTGATGCCGACAAGCTGCGTGAGAACGTTGAAGCACTGATCGCTGATCTGAAGCGTATCAAGCCAGCTTCCTCGAAAGGTATCTATGTCAAGCGCGTTACCCTGAGCACCACCATGGGTCCAGGCCTGGTCATCGACCAAGGTTCGTTGAACGCGTAAGACCGGCAGGGTGCGGGTAACCGCACTTTTGCAAATATTGGGGTCCCTGCCTGGCGGGGGCTATCCAAGACCGTAGGCGGCGCAAGTCTTAAAACACAAGCCTACGCAGATGGTGCTCCCGGTTCCTTACCGAATCAGACACCAAAACGACATCAGGCTTCGGCCAGATGAAACGGTAACAAGCAGGAGTTAAACCCGTGGCAATTAAACTCGAAGACAAGAAGGCCATCGTCGCTGAAGTCAACGAGGCTGCCAAAGTCGCTCTGTCCGCTGTCGTGGCTGATGCCCGTGGCGTAACAGTAGGCGCGATGACCGGACTCCGTAAAGAGGCTCGTGAAGCTGGCGTTTACGTACGTGTCGTACGTAACACCCTGCTCAAGCGCGCCGTTGCTGACACTGAATATAGTGTCCTCAACGATGCGTTCACCGGCCCGACCTTGATCGCGTTCTCCAACGAACATCCAGGCGCTGCTGCCCGTTTGTTCAAAGAATTCGCTAAGGGTCAGGACAAGTTCGAGATCAAGGCAGCTGCGTTCGAGGGCAAGTTCCTCGCAGCTAATCAGATCGACGTACTGGCAACCTTGCCGACCCGTGACGAAGCAATTTCTCAGCTGATGAGCGTGATTCAAGGCGCTACCAGCAAATTGGCTCGTACTCTGGCGGCAGTTCGCGAACAGAAAGAAGCTGCTGCAGCCTAAGGCCGCACACCTCTTCTCGCGTATTTTTGTTTATTTCGAAGGCCGCCTAGGCCCTCACACAATTCAGGAATTAGAGTCATGTCTATCTCTCAAGACGATATCCTCAACGCCGTAGCTGAAATGTCCGTTCTGCAGGTTGTTGAGCTGATCAAAGCTTTCGAAGAAAAATTCGGTGTTAGCGCTGCTGCTGCTTCGGCTGGTCCAGCTGCTGCTGCCGCTGTTGTTGAAGAGCAAACCGAATTCAACGTCATGCTGACCGAAGCTGGCGAGAAGAAAGTTAACGTTATTAAAGCAGTTCGTGAACTGACCGGTCTGGGCCTGAAAGAAGCCAAGGCAGTCGTTGACGGCGCTCCAGCAATGGTTCTGGAAGCAGTAGCAAAAGACGCTGCTGACAAAGCCAAAGCTGCTCTGGAAGAAGCAGGCGCTAAAGTCGAGCTGAAGTAAGCATCGACCTTGCGTCTCCAGCCCAAGCGTTAAGCGAAAGGCTGATGGCTGGTGGCTTCTGCCACCGGCCTTTTTCCGTTATTGGCGACCGATCAGGTCGGTGCCACTAACGTGTTTCAACCACCTCGAACGGTGGCGCAAACCATGGGGTTTGCAAGATTTTCTGGTCACTCCCGTCGGGAGAGGCCAAACAAGCAGGTGACCAAGCTGGGGAACGCTGATGGCTTACTCATATACTGAGAAAAAACGTATCCGCAAGGACTTTAGCAAGTTGCCGGACGTCATGGATGTGCCTTACCTCCTGGCCATCCAGCTGGATTCGTATCGTGAATTCTTGCAAGCGGGAGCGACTAAAGATCAGTTCCGCGACGTGGGCCTGCATGCGGCCTTCAAATCCGTTTTCCCGATCATCAGCTACTCCGGCAATGCTGCTCTGGAGTACGTTGGTTATCGCCTGGGCGAACCGGCGTTTGATGTCAAGGAATGCGTGCTGCGCGGTGTGACGTACGCCGTACCTTTGCGGGTAAAAGTGCGCCTGATCATTTTCGACAAAGAATCGTCGAACAAAGCGATCAAGGACATCAAAGAGCAAGAAGTCTACATGGGTGAAATCCCCCTGATGACTGAAAACGGTACCTTCGTAATCAACGGTACCGAGCGTGTCATCGTTTCCCAACTGCACCGTTCCCCGGGCGTGTTCTTCGACCACGACCGCGGTAAAACGCACAGCTCGGGCAAGCTGCTGTATTCCGCTCGCATCATTCCTTATCGTGGTTCGTGGCTGGACTTCGAGTTCGATCCTAAGGACTGTGTATTCGTCCGTATCGACCGTCGCCGCAAGCTCCCTGCATCGGTTCTGCTCCGTGCACTGGGCTACACCACTGAAGAGGTGCTGGACGCGTTCTACACCACCAACGTTTTCCACGTTCATGGCGAGTCCCTGAGCCTGGAGTTGGTGCCTCAGCGCCTGCGCGGTGAAATTGCCGTTCTGGACATCCTGGACGACAAGGGCAAGGTCATCGTCGAGCAAGGGCGTCGTATCACTGCGCGCCACATCAACCAGCTCGAGAAAGCCGGCATCAAGGCGCTCGAAGTCCCGCTGGACTACGTATTGGGTCGCACGACCGCCAAGGCGATCGTCCACCCGGCTACTGGCGAGATCATCGCTGAGTGCAACACCGAGCTGAACACCGAGATCCTGGCGAAAATCGCCAAGGCTCAGGTTGTCCGTATCGAAACGTTGTACACCAACGACATCGATTGCGGTCCGTTCATCTCTGACACCCTGAAAATCGATTCGACTGGCAACCAGCTGGAAGCTTTGGTCGAAATCTATCGGATGATGCGTCCTGGCGAGCCGCCAACCAAAGATGCTGCCGAGACACTGTTCAACAACTTGTTTTTCAGCCCAGAGCGTTACGATCTGTCGGCTGTTGGCCGGATGAAGTTCAACCGTCGTATCGGCCGTACCGAGATCGAAGGTTCGGGTGTTCTCTGCAAGGAAGATATCGTTGCGGTTCTCAAGACCCTCGTTGATATCCGTAACGGCAAAGGCATCGTCGACGACATCGACCACCTCGGTAACCGTCGTGTTCGTTGCGTAGGTGAGATGGCTGAGAACCAGTTCCGTGTAGGTCTGGTGCGTGTTGAGCGTGCGGTCAAAGAGCGTCTGTCGATGGCAGAGAGCGAAGGCCTGATGCCTCAGGACCTGATCAACGCCAAGCCAGTCGCAGCCGCGGTTAAAGAGTTCTTCGGTTCCAGCCAGCTGTCGCAGTTCATGGACCAGAACAACCCGCTGTCCGAGATCACCCACAAGCGTCGCGTTTCCGCACTCGGCCCTGGCGGTCTGACCCGTGAGCGTGCGGGCTTCGAAGTTCGTGACGTACACCCGACGCACTACGGTCGTGTTTGCCCGATCGAAACGCCGGAAGGTCCGAACATTGGTCTGATCAACTCGCTGGCAGCCTATGCCCGCACCAACCAGTATGGCTTCCTGGAAAGCCCGTACCGTGTGGTGAAAGAAGGCCTGGTTACCGACGAGATCGTCTTCCTGTCCGCCATCGAAGAGGCCGATCACGTGATCGCCCAAGCTTCGGCGACCATGAACGACAAAGGTCATCTGATCGATGAGCTGGTAGCTGTTCGTCACCTGAACGAGTTCACCGTCAAGGCGCCGGAAGACGTCACCCTGATGGACGTTTCGCCGAAGCAGGTTGTTTCGGTTGCAGCGTCGTTGATTCCGTTCCTCGAGCACGACGACGCCAACCGTGCGTTGATGGGTTCGAACATGCAGCGCCAGGCTGTACCGACTCTGCGCGCTGACAAGCCGCTGGTGGGTACCGGCATGGAGCGCAACGTTGCGCGTGACTCCGGTGTTTGCGTCGTTGCCCGTCGTGGCGGTGTCATCGATTCCGTCGACGCCAGCCGTATTGTTGTTCGCGTTGCAGATGACGAAGTTGAGCCAGGCGAAGCCGGTGTCGACATCTACAACCTGACCAAATACACCCGCTCGAACCAGAACACCTGCATCAACCAGCGTCCGCTGGTAAGCAAGGGTGATCGCGTTCAGCGCAGCGACATCATGGCTGACGGCCCGTCCACCGACATGGGTGAACTGGCTCTTGGTCAGAACATGCGCATCGCGTTCATGGCATGGAACGGCTTCAACTTCGAAGACTCCATCTGCCTGTCCGAGCGTGTTGTTCAAGAAGACCGTTTCACCACGATCCACATCCAGGAACTGACCTGTGTGGCTCGTGATACCAAGCTTGGCCCAGAGGAGATTACCGCTGACATCCCTAACGTGGGTGAAGCAGCGCTGAACAAACTGGACGAAGCCGGTATCGTTTATGTGGGTGCTGAAGTAGGCGCCGGCGACATTCTGGTCGGCAAGGTCACTCCGAAGGGTGAGACCCAGCTGACACCAGAAGAGAAGCTGCTGCGTGCGATCTTCGGTGAGAAAGCCAGTGACGTTAAAGATACCTCCCTGCGTGTGCCGACCGGTACCAAGGGAACGGTCATCGACGTCCAGGTCTTCACCCGTGACGGCGTAGAGCGTGACGCTCGTGCTCTGTCGATCGAGAAGAGCCAGCTGGACGAGATCCGCAAGGATCTGAACGAAGAGTTCCGTATCGTTGAAGGTGCAACCTTCGAGCGTCTGCGTTCCGCGTTGGTTGGTCGCACGGTTGAAGGTGGTGCCGGCCTGAAGAAAGGTCAGGAAATCACCGACGAAGTACTCGACGGTCTCGAGCATGGCCAGTGGTTCAAGCTGCGCATGGTTGAAGACGCGCTGAATGAGCAACTCGAAAAAGCCCAGGCTTACATCGTTGATCGTCGCCGCCTGCTGGACGACAAGTTCGAAGACAAGAAGCGCAAGCTGCAGCAAGGCGACGACCTGGCTCCCGGCGTGCTGAAAATCGTCAAGGTCTACCTTGCCATCCGTCGCCGCATTCAGCCGGGCGACAAAATGGCCGGTCGCCACGGTAACAAAGGTGTGGTCTCCGTGATCATGCCGGTTGAAGACATGCCGCACGATGCCAATGGCACGCCGGTGGATATCGTCCTCAACCCGTTGGGTGTACCTTCGCGTATGAACGTTGGTCAGATTCTCGAAACCCACCTGGGCCTCGCGGCTAAAGGACTGGGCGAGAAGATCAACCGTATGCTCGAAGAGCAGCGTAAAGTCGTTGAGTTGCGCAAGTTCCTGAACGAGATCTATAACGAGATTGGCGGCCGTCAGGAAAGCCTGGACGACCTGTCTGATCAGGAAATTCTGGATCTGGCGAAGAACCTGCGCGGCGGCGTTCCGATGGCAACCCCGGTTTTTGACGGTGCCAAGGAAAGCGAAATCAAGGCGATGCTGCGCCTGGCGGACATGCCGGACAGTGGCCAAATGCAACTGTTCGACGGTCGTACCGGTAACAAATTCGAGCGTCCGGTAACTGTTGGCTACATGTACATGCTGAAGCTGAACCACTTGGTGGACGACAAGATGCACGCGCGTTCCACTGGTTCTTACAGCCTGGTTACCCAGCAGCCGCTGGGTGGTAAGGCGCAGTTCGGTGGTCAGCGTTTCGGGGAGATGGAGGTCTGGGCGCTGGAAGCATACGGCGCGGCATACACTCTGCAAGAAATGCTCACAGTGAAGTCGGACGATGTGAACGGTCGTACCAAGATGTACAAAAACATCGTGGACGGCGATCACCGTATGGAGCCGGGCATGCCCGAGTCCTTCAACGTGTTGATCAAAGAAATCCGTTCGCTCGGTATCGATATCGATCTGGAAACCGAATAACACGTGACGCGAATCGAGGGTGGGTCGGTATGACCACCCTCTGCTCCGCCAGGAGGAAAGGCCTTGAAAGACCTACTGAATTTGCTGAAAAACCAGGGTCAAGTCGAAGAGTTCGACGCCATCCGTATCGGATTGGCATCGCCTGAGATGATCCGTTCGTGGTCGTTCGGTGAAGTTAAAAAGCCGGAAACCATCAACTACCGTACGTTCAAACCTGAGCGTGACGGCCTGTTCTGCGCCAAGATCTTTGGCCCGGTAAAGGATTACGAGTGCCTGTGCGGTAAGTACAAGCGCTTGAAGCATCGTGGCGTAATCTGCGAGAAGTGCGGCGTTGAGGTTGCACTGGCCAAAGTCCGTCGTGAGCGCATGGCTCACATCGAACTGGCGTCCCCGGTTGCCCACATCTGGTTCCTGAAATCGCTGCCGTCCCGTATCGGCTTGCTGATGGACATGACCCTGCGTGATATCGAACGTGTTCTCTACTTCGAGAGCTATGTCGTTATCGATCCAGGCATGACCACCCTTGAGAAAGGTCAACTGCTGAACGATGAGCAGTACTTCGAAGCCCTCGAAGAGTTCGGTGATGACTTCGACGCCCGCATGGGTGCCGAGGCTGTCCGCGAGCTGCTGCACGCTATCGATCTGGAACACGAGATTGGCCGTCTGCGCGAAGAAATTCCGCAAACCAACTCCGAGACCAAGATCAAGAAGCTGTCCAAGCGCCTGAAGTTGATGGAAGCCTTCCAGGGTTCCGGCAACCTGCCTGAGTGGATGGTGTTGACCGTTCTGCCGGTTCTGCCGCCAGATCTGCGTCCACTGGTTCCACTGGATGGCGGTCGTTTCGCGACGTCTGACCTCAACGATCTGTATCGTCGAGTGATCAACCGTAACAACCGTTTGAAGCGCCTGCTGGACCTGTCCGCTCCGGACATCATCGTGCGCAACGAAAAACGTATGCTGCAGGAAGCTGTGGATGCGTTGCTCGACAACGGTCGCCGCGGTCGTGCCATCACTGGTTCCAACAAGCGTCCTCTGAAATCCCTGGCTGACATGATCAAGGGTAAGCAGGGTCGTTTCCGTCAGAACTTGCTCGGTAAGCGTGTTGACTACTCAGGTCGTTCGGTCATTACCGTAGGCCCGACCCTGCGTCTGCACCAGTGCGGTCTGCCTAAGAAGATGGCGCTCGAGCTGTTCAAGCCGTTTATTTTCGGCAAGCTGGAAATGCGTGGTCTGGCGACCACCATCAAAGCTGCGAAAAAGATGGTCGAGCGCGAACTGCCGGAAGTGTGGGACGTTCTCGCAGAAGTCATCCGCGAACACCCAGTGTTGCTTAACCGTGCGCCAACCCTTCACCGTCTGGGCATCCAGGCGTTTGAACCGGTTCTGATCGAAGGTAAGGCCATCCAGCTTCACCCTCTGGTCTGCGCGGCTTACAACGCCGACTTCGACGGTGACCAGATGGCCGTTCACGTGCCGCTGACGCTGGAAGCCCAGCTGGAAGCGCGCGCGCTGATGATGTCGACCAACAACATTCTGTCGCCAGCCAACGGTGAGCCAATCATCGTTCCGTCGCAGGACGTTGTACTGGGTCTGTACTACATGACCCGTGAAGCGATCAACGCCAAAGGCGAAGGTCGTGTGTTCGCGGATCTGCAGGAAGTCGACCGCGTATTCCGCGCCGGCGAAGCTGCTCTGCACGCCAAGATCAAGGTTCGTATCAACGAAACCGTGAATGATCGTGATGGCGGCAGCGTGACCAATACCCGCATCGTCGACACGACCGTCGGCCGTGCGTTGCTGTTCCAGGTGGTACCGGCTGGCCTGTCGTATGACGTGGTCAATCAGCCTATGAAGAAAAAGGCGATCTCCAAGCTGATCAACCAGTGCTACCGCGTGGTGGGTTTGAAAGAGACCGTCATCTTCGCTGACCAGCTGATGTACACCGGTTTTGCCTACTCGACGATTTCGGGTGTTTCCATTGGTGTTAACGACTTCGTTATCCCGGATGAGAAAGCACGCATCATCGACGCGGCGACCGAAGAAGTTAAAGAGATCGAAAGTCAGTACGCCTCCGGCCTGGTAACTCAGGGGGAGAAGTACAACAAGGTCATCGACCTATGGTCCAAGGCGAACGACGAAGTTTCCAAGGCGATGATGTCGAACCTCTCCAAGGAGAAGGTTGTCGACCGCCACGGCGAAACCGTGGACCAAGAGTCGTTCAACTCGATGTACATGATGGCTGACTCGGGTGCGCGGGGTTCCGCAGCACAGATTCGCCAGCTGGCCGGTATGCGTGGTCTGATGGCCAAGCCGGACGGCTCTATCATCGAGACGCCGATCACCGCGAACTTCCGTGAAGGTTTGAGCGTACTCCAGTACTTCATCTCGACTCACGGTGCTCGTAAAGGTCTGGCGGATACCGCGTTGAAAACCGCGAACTCCGGTTACCTGACTCGTCGTCTGGTTGACGTGGCACAAGACCTGGTTGTGACCGAAGTGGACTGCGGCACCGAACAGGGCCTGGTCATGACGCCGCACATTGAAGGCGGCGACGTGGTAGAGCCTTTGGGCGAACGTGTACTGGGTCGTGTCATCGCCCGTGACGTGTTCAAGCCTGGCACCGAGGACGTCATCGTTCCGGCCGGTACCCTGGTAGACGAGAAGTGGGTCGAATTCATCGAGCTGAACAGCATCGACGAAGTGATCGTACGCTCGCCAATCAGCTGCGAAACCCGTTACGGCATCTGCGCCAAGTGCTACGGTCGCGATCTGGCCCGTGGTCACCAGGTGAACATCGGTGAAGCTGTCGGCGTTATCGCTGCTCAGTCGATCGGTGAGCCGGGTACCCAGCTGACCATGCGTACGTTCCACATCGGTGGTGCGGCAAGCCGTACTTCCGCTGCCGACAGCGTTCAGGTGAAAAACGGCGGTATCGTCCGTCTGCACAACCTGAAGCATGTAGAGCGTCTCGACGGTAACCTGGTCGCTGTATCGCGTTCCGGTGAGCTGGCGATCGCTGACGAGTTCGGTCGTGAGCGTGAGCGTTACAAGCTGCCTTACGGTGCAGTGATCTCGGTGAAGGAAGGCGACAAGGTCGACGCTGGCTCTATCGTAGCCAAGTGGGATCCGCACACTCACCCGATCGTTACCGAAATGAAAGGTACCGTGACCTACGTGGGCATGGAAGAAGGTATTACGATCAAGCGCCAGACCGACGAATTGACCGGTCTGACCAACATCGAAGTACTCGACGCCAAAGACCGTCCTGCTGCAGGTAAGGACATCCGTCCTGCCGTGAAGATGGTTGGTATCGATGGCAAGGATCTGCTGCTGCCGGGTACTGACGTACCGGCTCAGTACTTCCTGCCTGCTAACGCCCTGGTCGGTGTTGCGGACGGCGCTCAAGTGGGCGTGGGTGATGTTATCGCCCGTATTCCGCAAGAGACTTCCAAGACCCGTGACATCACCGGTGGTCTGCCGCGCGTTGCCGACTTGTTCGAAGCGCGTCGCCCGAAAGAAGCGTCGATCCTGGCAGAAGTCAGCGGTACGATCGCCTTCGGTAAAGAGACCAAGGGTAAGCGTCGTCTGGTGATTACACCGAACGACGGTAGCGATCCGTACGAAGAGCTGATTCCTAAGTGGCGTCACCTGAACGTCTTCGAAGGTGAGCAAGTGAACCGCGGTGAGGTTATCTCCGACGGTCCTAGCGATCCGCATGACATCCTGCGTCTGCTGGGTGTCAGCGCTCTGGCGAAATACATCGTCAACGAGATTCAAGACGTTTATCGCCTGCAGGGCGTGAAGATCAACGACAAGCACATCGAAACGATTCTTCGTCAGATGCTGCGTAAGGTCGAGATCTCCGAGTCGGGTGATTCGAGCTTCATCAAGGGCGACCAGATGGAGTTGACGCATGTACTGGTTGAGAACGAGCGCCTTGCGGCGGACGAAAAATTCATCTCGAAGTTCACTCGCGTGTTGCTCGGTATCACCAAGGCATCGTTGTCCACCGAATCGTTCATCTCGGCGGCCTCCTTCCAGGAGACCACTCGCGTACTGACCGAAGCGGCTGTAACCGGCAAGCGCGACTACCTGCGCGGCCTGAAAGAAAACGTGGTCGTGGGTCGTTTGATCCCGGCTGGTACCGGTCTGGCTTATCACAGCGAGCGTAAGCGTCGTCGTGATGCTGACAAGCCGTTGCGTGTGAGTGCGAGCGAAGTTGAAGCCGCGCTGACCGAAGCGTTGAACTCAAGCAGTAATTGAGAGTAGGGCCCTGATCTCAATGTCCGCCCAAAACTGACAGGTTGTTTGCTGTGAGCGGGTGGGCATTGAGGTCGGGGCTTTGCCTTGACTGGGGGCAGGATCCTCTTTAGACTCTTGTACCCCTAAATTTGGCGGGACGTGTGTCCTGCCATTTTGCTTTTCTTGTAAGACAATAGCGTCGCAAGACAACAGTGGAGCTAGTAGATGGCAACTATCAACCAGCTGGTACGTCAGCCGCGTAAGCGTATCGTCGAGAAATCCGACGTACCTGCGCTGCAGAACTGCCCGCAACGTCGTGGCGTGTGCACTCGCGTGTACACCACTACGCCGAAAAAACCTAACTCGGCACTGCGTAAAGTATGCCGTGTGCGTCTGACCAACGGTTTCGAGGTTTCCTCGTACATCGGCGGTGAAGGCCACAACCTGCAAGAGCACAGCGTGGTCCTGATCCGTGGCGGCCGTGTAAAAGACTTGCCAGGTGTTCGTTACCACACCGTTCGCGGCTCCCTGGACACTTCCGGCGTTAAAGGCCGTAACCAGGGTCGTTCGAAGTACGGTACCAAGAAGCCTAAGTAGTAGCGGCTTTTTGTAAAACTGAATCATCTTATTTTCTGAGTCGATAAGAGTAAGGTCGGAGGCGTCCCGTAAGGGCACCGATTCCGAGCGAACCTGAAGACCGTTTGAGGGCTTATCCATGCCAAGAAGACGCGTAGCAGCCAAGCGCGAAGTGCTTGACGATCCAAAATACGGAAGCCAGATCCTGGCGAAGTTCATGAACCACGTGATGGAAAGCGGCAAGAAAGCCGTTGCCGAGCGTATCGTTTATGGCGCGCTGGAGAAGGTTAAAGAACGCAAGAACAGCGACCCCCTGGAAATCTTCGAGAAAGCTCTCGACGCCATCGCTCCGCTGGTCGAAGTAAAGTCGCGCCGTGTAGGCGGTGCTACTTACCAGGTTCCGGTCGAAGTTCGTCCGTCCCGTCGTAATGCTCTGGCAATGCGTTGGCTGGTAGACTTCGCGCGCAAGCGCGGTGAGAAGTCTATGGCTCTGCGTTTGGCTGGCGAACTGCTGGACGCCGCTGAAGGCAAAGGTGCTGCGGTCAAGAAGCGTGAAGACGTGCACCGTATGGCTGAGGCCAACAAGGCTTTCTCGCACTACCGCTTCTAATTTCAGCGTCACTAATTTTGCGAGGGCTTTATGGCTCGTACTACTCCGATTAACCGCTACCGTAACATCGGTATCGTTGCTCACGTGGATGCTGGTAAAACCACCACCACCGAGCGCGTCCTTTTTTACACTGGCAAAAGTCACAAGATGGGCGAGGTGCATGACGGCGCCGCGACCACAGACTGGATGGTTCAGGAGCAGGAGCGTGGTATCACCATTACTTCTGCTGCTATTACCGCCTTCTGGCAGGGCTCTCAGAAGCAGCACAAGGACCAGTACCGTTTCAACGTCATTGACACCCCGGGCCACGTAGACTTCACCATCGAAGTTGAACGTTCCCTTCGTGTGCTTGACGGCGCGGTCGTCGTGTTCTGTGGTACTTCCGGTGTAGAGCCGCAGTCCGAAACCGTATGGCGTCAAGCCAACAAATACGGTGTTCCGCGTATCGTTTACGTGAACAAGATGGACCGTGCTGGCGCCAACTTCCTGCGTGTGATCGCTCAGATCAAGCAGCGTCTGGGCCACACTCCGGTGCCTATCCAGTTGGCTATCGGTGCAGAAGACAACTTCCAGGGTCAGATCGATCTGATGACCATGGAAGCGGTTTACTGGAACGACGCTGACAAAGGCATGGCTCCACGCCGTGAGCCAATTCCTGCAGAACTGCAGGATCTGGCTGATGAGTGGCGCAGCAATATGGTTGAGGCTGCTGCCGAAGCCAGCGAAGAGCTGATGAACAAGTACCTCGAAGGCGAAGAGCTCACCAACGAGGAAATCAAGGCCGCTCTGCGTCAGCGTACTATCGCTGGTGAGATCGTTCTGGCTGTTTGTGGTTCTTCGTTCAAGAACAAGGGTGTTCCCCTGGTTCTCGACGCCGTTATCGACTACTTGCCTGCTCCGACCGACATCCCGGCCATCAAGGGTTCCGATCCTGATGACGAAGAAGTCCAGATGGAGCGTCATGCAGACGACGAAGAGCCGTTCTCGGCTTTGGCGTTCAAGATCGCAACCGACCCATTCGTGGGTACTTTGACCTTCGTCCGCGTTTACTCGGGCGTGTTGGCATCCGGCGACGGCGTGATCAACTCGGTCAAGGGCAAGAAAGAGCGCGTGGGTCGTATGGTGCAAATGCACGCTAACGCCCGTGAAGAGATCAAGGAAGTTCGCGCTGGTGACATCGCGGCCTTGATCGGCATGAAGGACGTCACCACTGGTGAAACCTTGTGCAGCGCCGACAAGCCAATCATCCTCGTGCGGATGGACTTCCCGGAGCCGGTTATTTCGGTTGCGGTTGAGCCAAAAACCAAGGATGACCAGGAAAAAATGGGTATCGCACTGGGCAAACTCGCTCAGGAAGACCCTTCTTTCCGCGTCAAGACTGATGAAGAGACTGGTCAAACGATCATCTCTGGCATGGGCGAATTGCACCTGGACATCCTGGTTGACCGGATGCGCCGTGAGTTCAACGTCGAAGCCAACATCGGTAAGCCTCAGGTTTCGTATCGTGAGCGCATCACGAAAAACTGTGAAATCGAAGGCAAGTTCGTTCGTCAGTCCGGTGGTCGTGGTCAGTTCGGCCACTGCTGGATTCGTTTTGCACCTGCTGACGAAGGTCAGGAAGGTCTGCAATTCGTAAACGAAGTAGTGGGTGGTGTGGTTCCTAAGGAATACATCCCGGCTATCCAGAAGGGTATCGAAGAGCAGATGAAGAACGGCGTAGTTGCCGGCTATCCGCTGATCGGCCTGAAGGCTACCGTGTTTGATGGTTCTTACCACGACGTCGACTCGAACGAGATGGCGTTTAAGGTGGCTGCCTCCATGGCGACCAAGCAACTGGCCCAGAAGGGCGGTGGTGAGTTGCTTGAGCCGATCATGGCGGTAGAGGTTGTTACGCCTGAAGACTATATGGGTGACGTGATGGGCGACCTTAACCGTCGTCGCGGCATGATCCTGGGTATGGAAGACACGGTTTCCGGCAAGGTAATTCGCGCTGAGGTTCCGCTGGGTGAGATGTTCGGTTATGCGACCGATGTCCGCTCCATGTCCCAAGGTCGCGCAAGCTACTCTATGGAATTCAAAAAATACAATACAGCGCCGTCGCACATCGTCGAAACTGTAACCAAAAAACAAGGCTGATTCAGCGCCTTTAGGCTAGGAGTTATTTGTCGTGGCTAAAGAAAAATTTGAACGTAACAAACCGCACGTCAACGTTGGCACTATCGGTCACGTTGACCACGGTAAAACCACTCTGACCGCTGCTCTGACTCGCGTCTGCTCCGAAGTTTTCGGTTCGGCTAAAGTCGACTTCGACAAAATCGACAGCGCGCCAGAAGAAAAAGCTCGTGGTATCACCATCAACACCGCTCACGTTGAATACGATTCGGCCGTTCGCCACTACGCGCACGTTGACTGCCCAGGTCACGCCGACTACGTAAAAAACATGATCACCGGTGCTGCTCAGATGGACGGCGCTATCCTGGTTTGCTCGGCCGCTGATGGTCCGATGCCACAAACCCGTGAGCACATCCTGCTGTCCCGTCAGGTTGGCGTTCCGTACATCGTTGTCTTCCTGAATAAGGCTGACATGGTTGACGACGCTGAGCTGCTGGAACTGGTTGAAATGGAAGTTCGTGATCTGCTGAGCACTTACGATTTCCCAGGCGACGACACTCCGATCATCATCGGTTCGGCTCTGATGGCTCTGAACGGCCAAGACGACAACGAAATGGGTACCTCGGCCGTTAAGAAGCTGGTTGAGACTCTGGACAGCTACATCCCAGAACCAGTTCGTGCTATCGACAAGCCATTCCTGATGCCAATCGAAGACGTATTCTCGATCTCGGGTCGCGGTACTGTTGTAACTGGCCGTGTTGAGCGTGGCATCATCAAGATCCAGGAAGAAGTCGAGATCGTGGGTCTGCGTGACACCACCAAGACTACTTGCACTGGCGTTGAGATGTTCCGCAAGCTGCTGGACGAAGGTCGTGCTGGCGAGAACTGTGGCGTACTGCTGCGTGGCACCAAGCGTGACGACGTTGAGCGTGGTCAGGTTCTGGTTAAGCCGGGTACCGTTAAGCCTCACACTCAGTTCGAAGCTGAAATCTACGTTCTGAGCAAGGAAGAAGGCGGTCGTCACACTCCGTTCTTCAAAGGCTACCGTCCACAGTTCTACTTCCGTACTACCGACGTAACTGGTAGCTGCGAACTGCCGGAAGGCACCGAAATGGTTATGCCAGGTGACAACGTTAAAGTTTCCGTCACTCTGATCAAGCCAATCGCAATGGAAGACGGTCTGCGTTTCGCTATCCGTGAAGGCGGTCGTACCGTCGGCGCTGGCGTCGTAGCCAAAATCATCGCCTAAGCGTTGATTTGAGAAAAAGCCCCCGCTTGCGGGGGCTTTTTTATTGGGTTGACACTCTGTTAGCTCGTCTATAGAATTGCGCCTCCTTTTAACGGGCGTATTGCGCTCGGTGGGAAGTAGCCTGGAGTCTGAAATCCAATGCAAAATCAGCAAATCCGTATCAGGTTGAAGGCCTTTGACCATCGCCTGATCGACCAATCCACCCAGGAAATCGTGGAAACCGCGAAACGTACTGGTGCTCAAGTGCGTGGTCCAATTCCACTGCCTACCCGTAAAGAGCGGTTCACCGTTCTGGTCTCCCCGCACGTCAACAAAGACGCGCGTGACCAGTACGAGATCCGTACTCATAAGCGCGTTCTGGACATCGTCCAGCCAACGGATAAAACCGTTGATGCACTTATGAAGCTTGATCTTGCGGCAGGTGTGGAAGTGCAGATCAGCCTCGGCTAAGACTTGGGTCTTAGTCGTGTAACGCTCTGAAATGGGCGGCCATAGCGGGTGAAAGCCCCGTACACTCATGAGGTTTACAACATGACTATTGGTGTAGTCGGTCGTAAATGCGGTATGACCCGTATTTTCACCGAAGAAGGTGTCTCCATTCCGGTCACGGTCATTGAGATCGAGCCGAATCGCGTCACCCAGTTCAAAACCGAAGAAAGCGATGGCTATCGTGCAGTGCAAGTCACTGTCGGTGAGCGTCGTGCTTCGCGCGTGACTGCTGCTCAGGCAGGTCACTTCGCTAAAGCGAACGTTGCCGCTGGTCGCACTGTTCTGGAGTTCCGTCTTGAAGAAGGCGAGTACCAGGCTGGTGATCTGATCAATGCAGAAATCTTCGCCGCTGGTCAACTGGTCGATGTGACTGGTCAGTCCAAGGGTAAGGGTTTCGCAGGTACTATCAAGCGCCACAATTTCCGTGGTCAAGATAATACTCACGGTAACTCCGTTTCCCACCGCGTCCCGGGCTCTATCGGCCAGTGCCAGACTCCTGGTCGTGTATTCAAGGGCAAAAAAATGTCCGGTCATATGGGCGCTGAGCGCGTGACCGTGCAGTCCCTGGAAGTGGTGCGCGTGGACGCTGAACGCAATCTGTTGTTGGTCAAGGGTGCTGTTCCTGGCGCTACTGGCGGCAATGTGGTTGTACGTCCAGCAGCCAAGGCTCGCGGTTAAGGGGAAGCTGACATGCAATTAAATGTAAATGACGCTCAAGCGATCGAAGTTTCCGAACTGACATTCGGTGGCGAGTTCAACGAGACGCTGGTTCACCAAGCAGTCGTTGCCTACATGGCTGGCGGCCGTCAGGGCAGCAAGCAGCAAAAGACCCGTTCCGACGTTTCCGGTGGCGGCAAGCGCCCATGGCGTCAGAAGGGTACTGGCCGTGCTCGTGCCGGTACTATCCGTAGCCCAATCTGGCGTGGCGGTGGTACTACCTTCGCAGCGCGGCCTCAGGATCACTCTCAGAAGCTCAACAAGAAGATGTATCGCGCAGCACTGCGCTCCATCCTTGCTGAACTGGTGCGTACTGATCGTCTGGTCGTGGTTCAGGATTTCGCCGTTGAATCGCCGAAAACCAAAGACCTGTTGGGCAAACTGAACGACATGAGCCTGACCGACGTTCTGATCGTGTCGGACGCTGTCGACCAGAATCTGTACCTGGCTGCTCGTAACCTGCCGCACGTAGATGTACGTGATGTTCAAGGTTCCGATCCAGTTAGTCTGATCGCATACGACAAAGTGTTGATCACTGTGTCGGCCGTGAAGAAATTCGAGGAGCTGCTGGGATGAACCAGGAACGCGTATTTAAAGTTCTGCTTGGCCCGCACGTTTCCGAGAAGGCTACGGTTCTGGCAGACAAAAAAGGTCAGTTCGTTTTCAAGGTTGCTACTGACGCAACCAAGCTGGAAATCAAGAAGGCCGTCGAAAGCCTGTTCAGCGTGAAAGTAGAGCGCGTGACTACCCTGAATGTTCTGGGTAAGACCAAGCGTACTGCTCGCGGCCTGGGCAAGCGTAATGACTGGAAGAAGGCAGTTATCTCCCTTCAGCCAGGCCAAGATCTCGATTTCAGCAGCAGTGCTGAGTAAGGAAGGGGTGCATCATGGCAATCGTTAAATGCAAACCGACTTCCCCTGGCCGCCGTTTTGTGGTCAAGGTGGTCAACCAGGAGCTGCATAAAGGCGCTCCTCACGCACCGCTGCTCGAGAAAAAATCGAAGTCTGGTGGTCGTAACAATAATGGCCGTATTACCACTCGTCACGTTGGTGGTGGTCATAAGCAGCATTATCGTCTGGTCGATTTCCGTCGCAACGACAAAGATGGCATCGCTGCCACTGTCGAGCGTATCGAATACGATCCAAACCGTACTGCTCACATCGCACTGCTGCTGTACGCAGACGGCGAGCGTCGTTACATCATCGCACCTAAGGGTGTGAGTGCTGGCGACCAGCTGATTGCAGGCGCTTTGGCTCCAATCAAGCCGGGTAACGCTCTGCAACTGCGCAACATCCCAGTCGGTTCTACCGTTCACGGTATCGAGCTCAAGCCTGGTAAAGGTGCTCAGATCGCTCGCTCCGCTGGTGCTTCGGCTCAGCTGATCGCTCGTGAAGGTGTCTACGTGACTCTGCGTCTTCGCTCCGGTGAAATGCGTAAAGTCCTGTCCGAATGCCGTGCAACTCTGGGTGAAGTTTCGAACTCCGAGCACAGCCTGCGTTCGCTGGGTAAAGCTGGTGCCAAACGCTGGCGTGGCGTTCGCCCAACCGTTCGTGGTGTTGCCATGAACCCGGTTGACCACCCACATGGTGGTGGTGAAGGTCGTACCTCTGGTGGTCGTCATCCGGTATCGCCGTGGGGCTTCCCGACTAAGGGCGCGAAGACTCGTGGTAATAAGCGTACCGACAAAATGATCGTCCGTCGTCGCAAGTAAATAGAGGGATACGACAGTGCCACGTTCTCTGAAAAAAGGTCCTTTTATTGATCTTCACCTACTGAAGAAGATCGAAGTGGCGGCGGAAAAGAACGATCGCAAACCAGTTAAGACCTGGTCGCGTCGTTCGATGATCCTGCCACAAATGGTCGGTTTGACCATTGCTGTGCATAACGGTCGTCAGCATGTTCCTGTTCTCGTGAACGAAGACATGGTCGGCCACAAACTGGGCGAGTTTGCCGGTACCCGCACTTATCGTGGGCACGTGGCAGACAAGAAAGCCAAGCGTTAAGGGGTAAGGAACGATGGAAGTAGCCGCTAAGTTGTCGGGCGCTCGAATCTCCGCCCAGAAAGCCCGCTTGGTCGCCGACCAGATCCGCGGGAAGAAGGTGGGCGAAGCGCTCAACCTGTTGGCTTTCAGCAGTAAGAAAGCCGCCGAGATCATGAAAAAAGTGCTGGAGTCGGCCGTAGCCAACGCCGAGCATAACGAAGGCGCAGACGTTGATGACCTGAAGGTCTCCACCGTTTTCGTCAACGAAGGGCGTTCGCTGAAGCGCATCATGCCACGTGCCAAAGGCCGTGCTGATCGCATCGTCAAGCGGTCTTGCCATATCACTGTCAAGGTTGCTGACAAGTAACGGAGTCGAAGAGATGGGTCAGAAAGTACATCCCATTGGCATTCGCCTGGGAATCGTCAAGGAGCACACCTCCGTCTGGTACGCAGACGGTCGGACTTATGCGGACTACTTGTTCGCTGATCTGAAGGTGCGTGAGTATCTCCAAGACAAACTAAAAAGCGCGTCCGTAAGCCGTATCGATATCCATCGTCCGGCTCAAACTGCACGTATCACCATCCACACCGCTCGTCCCGGCATCGTGATCGGCAAGAAAGGTGAAGATGTTGAGAAACTGCGTCAGGACCTGACCAAGCAAATGGGTGTGCCTGTGCACATCAATATCGAAGAGATCCGCAAGCCGGAGCTCGACGGTATGCTGGTTGCGCAGAGCGTAGCTCAGCAGCTGGAGCGTCGTGTAATGTTCCGTCGCGCTATGAAGCGCGCAGTACAGAACGCCATGCGCATTGGTGCCAAAGGCATCAAAATCCAAGTGAGCGGTCGTCTCGGCGGTGCTGAAATCGCACGTACTGAATGGTATCGCGAAGGTCGTGTGCCACTGCACACCCTGCGTGCCGACATCGACTATGCCAACTACGAAGCTCACACCACCTACGGTGTGATCGGTGTAAAGGTTTGGATCTTCAAAGGCGAAGTAATCGGTGGTCGCCAAGAAGAGCTGAAGCCACAAGCACCAGCGCCTCGTAAAAAAGCTGCTAAGTAAGGGGTACGCCAAATGTTGCAACCAAAGCGTACGAAGTTCCGCAAGCAGATGACCGGCCACAACCGTGGTCTGGCATTGCGCGGTAGCAAAGTCAGCTTCGGCGAGTATGCGCTGAAGTCTGTTGCTCGTGGTCGTCTCACCGCTCGTCAGATCGAGTCAGCGCGTCGTGCTCTGACCCGTCACGTAAAACGTGGTGGCAAGATCTGGATCCGTGTATTCCCGGACAAGCCTATCTCCAAAAAGCCCCTCGAAGTTCGTATGGGTAAAGGTAAGGGTAACGTCGAATACTGGGTTGCCCAGATTCAGCCAGGCAAAGTCCTGTATGAAATCGAGGGTGTTTCCGAAGAGTTGGCGCGTGAGGCTTTCGCCCTGGCTGCTGCAAAGCTGCCGCTCGCCACCTCCTTTGTTAAGCGGACGGTGATGTGATGAAAGCGAATGAACTTCGTGAAAAATCAGCACAGCAACTGAACGAGCAACTGCTCGGCTTGCTGCGCGACCAGTTCAATCTGCGTATGCAGAAGGCAACTGGCCAGTTGGGGCAGTCTCACCTGCTCTCGCAAGTTAAGCGTGACATCGCTCGCGTGAAGACTGTGCTCAACCAGCAGGCAGGTAAGTAATCATGGCTGAAGCCGAAAAAACCGTCCGTACGCTGACTGGCCGTGTTGTCAGCGACAAGATGGACAAGACCATCACCGTTCTGATCGAGCGTCGCGTTAAGCACCCGATCTACGGTAAATACGTTAAGCGTTCGACTAAGCTGCACGCGCACGACGAAACCAACCAATGCCACATCGGCGACAAGGTCACGATTCGTGAAACTCGTCCGATGGCCAAGACCAAATCTTGGGCGCTGGTTGATGTTCTCGAACGCGCTGTGGAAGTCTAAGGGCTAGGGGTCGGAGAAATTATATGATTCAGACTCAATCCATGCTCGATGTGGCCGATAACAGCGGCGCTCGCCGCGTTATGTGCATCAAGGTGCTTGGTGGCTCTCATCGTCGTTACGCTGGTATCGGTGACATCATCAAAGTAACCGTCAAGGAAGCAATTCCTCGCGGCAAGGTGAAAAAAGGCCAAGTGATGACTGCTGTTGTAGTCCGCACTCGCCACGGTGTTCGTCGTGCAGACGGCTCCATCATCCGCTTCGATGGCAACGCTGCTGTTCTGTTGAACAACAAGCAAGAGCCGATTGGCACCCGTATCTTTGGGCCAGTGACCCGTGAGCTTCGTACTGAGAAGTTCATGAAGATCGTCTCGCTCGCCCCAGAAGTGCTGTAAGGAGATCCGACATGCAAAAGATTCGTCGTGACGACGAGATCATCGTGATCGCCGGCAAAGACAAAGGTAAGCGCGGTAAGGTGCTCAAGGTTCTCGCTGACGACCGTCTGGTCGTTGGTGGGATCAACCTGGTGAAGCGTCATACCAAGCCTAACCCGATGTCGGGCGTACAGGGCGGTATCGTCGAGAAAGAAGCGCCACTGCACGCTTCCAACGTCGCCATTTTCAACGGCGCAACCAACAAGGCTGACCGCGTTGGTTTCAAAGTTGAAGACGGCAAAAAAATTCGTGTCTTCAAGTCGACCCAAAAAGCGGTTGATGCTTGAACACTGCTAGGTAGAAGACCATGGCACGACTGAAAGAGATTTACTGGAAGGAAATCGCACCCAAGCTTAAGGAAGAACTTAAGCTTGCGAACGTGATGGAAGTTCCACGCGTAACAAAGATCACCCTGAACATGGGTCTGGGCGAAGCGATCGGCGACAAGAAAGTCATCGAGCACGCTGTTGCTGACCTGGAAAAGATCACCGGTCAAAAAGTCGTTGTGACTTACGCTCGGAAATCCATCGCTGGCTTTAAAGTCCGTGAAGGTTGGCCGATCGGCGTCAAAGTGACTCTGCGCCGCGATCGTATGTACGAATTCCTGGATCGTCTGTTGTCGATCTCCCTGCCTCGGGTTCGCGACTTCCGCGGCCTGAATGCCAAGTCCTTCGATGGTCGTGGCAACTACAGCATGGGCGTGAAAGAGCAGATCATTTTCCCGGAAATCGACTACGACAAGATCGATGCTCTCCGCGGTCTGGACATTACCCTGACCACCACTGCCAAGAACGATGACGAAGGCCGCGCTCTGCTGCGTGCTTTCAAATTCCCGTTCCGCAACTGATTGGAGTAGGAAAATGGCCAAGAAGAGCATGAAGAACCGTGAGCTGAAGCGTCAGCTCACCGTTGCCAAGTACGCCACCAAGCGTGCAGCACTGAAAGCAATCATCGTAGATCTGAACGCAAGTCCAGAAGCTCGTTGGGAAGCTACCGTCGCGCTGCAGAAGCAACCACGTGACGCAAGCGCTTCGCGCATGCGTAACCGTTGCCGCCTGACTGGTCGTCCGCACGGCGTTTACCGCAAGTTCGGCCTCGGCCGTAACAAGCTGCGTGAAGCTGCAATGCGTGGTGACGTTCCAGGTCTGGTTAAAGCCAGCTGGTAAGTCGTACTTCTCGTTCTGCGCTGATCGGGCTCTCCGGAAACCGACCAGCGTAGGACCTGAATTCGAATCAAGCCCCTTTTGGGGCTTGATTCGTTTCTGGGGTGCGTCTAGAATTGCCGGCTCGCCAGAGCCCGTGTTTTTACGTGGACGAGTTTTTTGGCGACAAGCAGTAGCCGCAAGGCTAATTATTTTGTATTAGGAGCGTCTAGCCCATGAGTATGCAGGACCCGTTAGCGGACATGCTAACTCGTATCCGTAATGCCCAGATGGCTGAAAAGCCCGTCGTAAGCATGCCATCCTCCACTTTGAAGGTGGCTGTAGCTAAAGTCCTGAAAGACGAAGGCTATATTGCGGGTTATCAGATCAGCAGTGAAACAAAGCCCTTGCTGTCTATCGAGCTGAAATACTTCGAAGGCCGTCCGGTCATCGAAGAAGTCAAGCGCGTTAGCCGTCCAGGCCTGCGTCAGTACAAGTCCGTCGATGATCTGCCAAAAGTTCGTGGCGGTCTCGGTGTGTCTATCGTCTCCACCAACAAAGGTGTGATGACGGATCGTGCTGCGCGCGCTGCCGGTGTCGGCGGCGAAGTGCTTTGCACTGTGTTCTAAGGGGGGATAAGCATGTCACGCGTAGCTAAGAACCCCGTTAAGTTGCCAGCAGGCGTCGAAGTCAAACTCGTCGGCCAGCAGCTTTCGGTGAAGGGTGCCAAGGGTACTCTCGACCTGAACATTCACTCGTCCGTTGAAATTGTTGAAGAAGCTGGTGAGCTGCGTTTCGCTGCTCGCAATGGCGATCAACAAACTCGCGCAATGGCCGGTACCACTCGTGCGTTGGTAAACAACATGGTCCAAGGCGTAAGCCAAGGCTTCGAGCGCAAGCTCCAGCTGGTCGGTGTTGGTTACAAAGCGCAAGCAAAAGGCACGGTGCTGAACCTGGCCCTTGGCTTCTCGCACCCAGTGGACTACGAATTGCCAGCAGGCATCACCGCTGAGACCCCCAACCAAACCGATATCTTCATCCGTGGTATCGACAAGCAGTTGGTTGGTCAAGTGGCCGCTGAGATCCGCGACTTCCGCCGTCCAGAGCCATATAAAGGCAAAGGCGTGCGTTACGCGGACGAAGTCGTCCGTCGTAAAGAAGCCAAGAAGAAGTAGGGCATAGCAAATGACCGTCAAAAAAGTTACCCGACTGCGTCGCGCTCGCAAAGCACGCCTGAAAATGCACGAACTAGAAGTCGTGCGTCTCTGCGTGTACCGCTCTTCGCAGCACATTTATGCCCAGGTCATTTCGGCCGACGGCAGCAAAGTCCTGGCGAACGCCTCGACTTTGGACAAAGAACTGCGTGATGGCGCCACTGGCAACATCGACGCGGCCACTAAAGTTGGCCAGCTGATCGCTGAGCGTGCGAAAGCCGCAGGCGTATCGCAAGTGGCTTTTGATCGTTCTGGCTTCAAGTACCACGGTCGCGTCAAGGCGCTGGCTGATGCTGCTCGTGAAGGCGGGCTGGAGTTCTAAGTTATGGCAAATAACGACCAAAAACGCGACGAAGGCTACATCGAGAAGCTGGTTCAGGTTAATCGCGTAGCAAAAACCGTAAAAGGCGGCCGTATCTTCACTTTCACCGCGTTGACCGTGGTTGGTGATGGTAAGGGCCGTGTTGGCTTCGGCCGTGGCAAGTCACGTGAAGTGCCTGCTGCCATCCAGAAGGCAATGGAAGCTGCTCGCCGCAACATGATCCAGGTTGATCTGAACGGCACCACTCTGCAGTACGCCATGAAGTCCGCCCACGGCGCTTCGAAGGTTTACATGCAGCCTGCTTCTGACGGTACTGGCATCATCGCCGGCGGCGCAATGCGTGCTGTCCTGGAAGTTGCTGGTGTCCAGAACGTTCTGGCCAAATGCTACGGTTCGACCAACCCAGTCAACGTTGTTCACGCGACGTTCAAAGGTTTGAAGGCCATGCAGTCTCCTGAGTCCATCGCTGCCAAACGCGGCCTGAACGTGCAGGAGATCATCTGATCATGGCTACCGTAAAAGTTACTTTGATCAAAAGCATGACCGGCCGTATCCCTAACCACAAACTGTGCGTTAAGGGTCTGGGTCTGCGTCGCATCGGTCACACTGTAGAAGTCGTTGATACCCCGGAAAACCGTGGAATGATCAACAAGGCTTACTACATGCTGCGAGTCGAGGGTTAATCGATGAAACTCAATGATCTGAGTCCAGCGCCGGGTTCCCGTCGCGAGAAGCATCGTCCGGGCCGTGGTATCGGTAGCGGTTTGGGTAAGACCGGTGGCCGCGGCCACAAAGGTCAGACCTCCCGCTCCGGTGGCACCATTGCTCCGGGCTTCGAAGGCGGCCAACAGCCGTTGCACCGTCGTCTGCCTAAGTTCGGCTTCGTCTCTTTGAAAGCTATGGATCGTGCAGAAGTTCGCACCTCCGAGCTGGCTAAAGTTGAAGGCGTCGTAACTGTGCAGTCCCTGAAGGATGCCAACGTGATCAACCAAAACGTACAGCGCGTGAAAATCATGCTGTCCGGTGAGGTTACTCGCGCGGTCACCCTCAAAGGTATCGCAGCCACCAAAGGTGCGCGTGCGGCTATCGAAGCAGCTGGCGGCAAGTTCGAGGAATAAATGGCTAAGCAAGGTGCTCTCTCAGCGCTCAGCAAAAGCGGCGGGTTGTCCGAGCTCTGGGCTCGACTGCGTTTCCTGTTCCTGGCGATTATCGTCTACCGGATCGGTGCGCATATCCCAGTTCCAGGTATCAACCCTGACCGGCTGGCGGACCTGTTTCGACAGAATGAGGGGACCATTCTTAGCTTGTTCAACATGTTTTCCGGTGGTGCGCTGGAGCGCATGAGCATTTTTGCACTGGGGATCATGCCGTACATCTCGGCATCGATCATCATGCAGCTCATGACCGCTGTCAGCCCACAGCTGGAGCAGTTGAAGAAGGAAGGTGAGGCTGGTCGTCGTAAGATCAGCCAATACACCCGCTATGGCACCGTCGTCCTGGCACTGGTTCAAGCTATTGGCATGTCCATTGGTTTGGCCGGTCAGGGCGTTGCTTTCTCTGCAGATATCGGCTTCCACTTCGTGGCGGTCACCACCTTTGTGGCTGGTGCGCTGTTCATGATGTGGCTGGGCGAGCAGATCACTGAGCGCGGTGTTGGTAACGGTATCTCGATGTTGATTTTTTCGGGTATCGTCGCCGGTCTTCCGAGAGCGATCGGGCAGTCTTTCGAGTCTGCACGTCAGGGTGATATCAACATTTTCGCTTTGGTCGCCATCGGTTTGCTGGCAGTAGCGATTATCGGTTTCGTGGTGTTCATTGAGCGTGGTCAGCGTCGTATCGCTGTTCACTACGCCAAGCGTCAGCAGGGCCGTAAGGTCTTCGCTGCGCAGACCAGCCACCTGCCGCTGAAAGTGAACATGGCGGGTGTTATTCCAGCCATTTTCGCAAGCAGCATCTTGCTGTTTCCGGCTTCGTTGGGTGCCTGGTTCGGTCAGTCTGAAGGTATGGGCTGGTTGCAGGACATCTCACAGTCGATCGCTCCTGGTCAGCCGTTGAATATTCTGCTGTTTAGTGCAGGGATTATTTTCTTCTGCTTCTTCTATACGGCGTTGATGTTCAATCCGAAAGACGTAGCGGAAAACCTGAAGAAGTCCGGTGCCTTTATTCCGGGCATTCGTCCTGGTGAGCAGTCGGCGCGCTATATTGATGGCGTTCTGACCCGTCTGACCATGTTCGGTGCTCTATATATGATGGCCGTGTGCTTGCTGCCCCAGTTCCTGGTGGTTGCTGCAAACGTGCCGTTCTACCTTGGCGGGACCTCGTTGCTGATCGTGGTCGTGGTTGTGATGGACTTCATGTCCCAAGTGCAATCTCACCTCGTTTCGCACCAGTATGAATCCCTGATGAAGAAAGCCAACCTGAAGGGCTACGGCAGCGGCATGCTGCGCTGAAGCACCCATAAGGTTCGAGGAGTTGGTGATGAAAGTTCGTGCATCGGTGAAAAAGCTGTGCCGTAACTGCAAGATTATTCGCCGCGAAGGTGTTGTTCGAGTAATTTGCAGCGCGGAACCACGTCACAAGCAGCGCCAAGGCTGAGTGTGATCTGTGCTAAAAGCCCAGCAGCTAGTGCGCTGCTGGGTTGATTATTTGTTATTACAGCGATATTATCTCGCGCCCTATTTCTTGGCTTCCGGGGCGTAGGTAGCTGTCAATTGGAGTCCCACTGAATGGCCCGTATTGCAGGCGTTAACATTCCAGATAACAAGCATACTGTTATCTCGCTGACCTACATCTATGGTGTTGGTCGCACGACTGCACAGAAAATCTGTGCTACCACCGGGGTTAACCCGGCGGCAAAGATCAAAGATCTGAGCGACGAGCAGATTGAACAGCTGCGTGGCGAAGTCGCGAAGTTCACCACTGAAGGTGACCTGCGTCGCGAAATCAACATGAAAATCAAGCGCTTGATGGACCTCGGTTGCTATCGCGGTCTGCGTCATCGTCGTGGTCTTCCAGTACGCGGTCAGCGTACCAAGACTAACGCGCGTACCCGTAAAGGTCCGCGTAAGCCGATCCGCAAGTAATCGCCCCAGCGAATCGACAGGAATTAAATCATGGCAAAACCTGCTGCTCGTCCTCGTAAAAAAGTTAAAAAGACAGTGGTTGATGGCATCGCCCACATCCATGCATCTTTTAACAACACCATCGTGACCATTACCGACCGTCAAGGTAACGCTCTTTCCTGGGCTACCTCCGGTGGTTCGGGTTTCCGCGGTTCCCGCAAGTCCACCCCGTTCGCTGCTCAAGTAGCTGCTGAGCGTGCTGGTCAAGCTGCGCTGGAATACGGCCTGAAAAACCTCGACGTTAACGTCAAGGGTCCAGGTCCAGGTCGTGAATCTGCAGTTCGTGCTTTGAACGGCTGTGGCTACAAGATCGCCAGCATCACCGACGTGACGCCAATCCCGCACAACGGGTGCCGTCCGCCGAAGAAGCGCCGCGTGTAATCCAGGAGATTGTAAAGAATGGCTCGTTACATTGGTCCAAAATGCAAACTCGCTCGTCGCGAAGGCACCGATCTCTTTCTGAAGAGCGGCGTGCGCGCGATCGAATCGAAGTGCAACATCGAAGCTGCACCAGGTATCCACGGTCAGCGCCGCGGTCGCCAATCCGACTACGGTACCCAGCTGCGTGAAAAGCAGAAAGTCCGTCGTATCTATGGCGTTCTCGAGCGTCAGTTCAGCGGTTACTACAAAGAAGCTGCCGGCAAGAAAGGCGCTACTGGCGAGAACCTGCTGCAACTGCTCGAATGCCGTCTGGACAACGTCGTATACCGTATGGGCTTCGGTTCTACTCGTGCCGAATCGCGTCAACTGGTATCGCACAAGTCGGTTAGCGTAAACGGCAAAACCGTTAACGTTCCGTCCTACCAGGTTCGTGCTGGTGACGTAGTCGCTATTCGCGAAAAAGCGAAAAACCAACTGCGTATCGTCCAGGCTCTCGATCTGTGTGCCCAACGTGGCCGCGTAGAATGGGTAGAAGTAGACACTGAGAAGAAATCTGGCGTTTTCAAAAGCGTTCCAGCTCGCAGTGATCTGTCCGCCGACATCAACGAAAGCCTGATTGTCGAGCTCTACTCCAAGTAAGGGCTAGAAAATAGGTGCATCCATGCAGATTTCGGTAAATGAGTTCCTGACACCCCGCCACATTGATGTGCAGGTTGTCAGTCCAACCCGCGCCAAAATCACACTCGAGCCTCTCGAGCGTGGTTTCGGCCATACCCTGGGCAACGCGCTGCGCCGCATCCTGTTGTCCTCCATGCCCGGCTGTGCAGTAGTCGAGGCCGAGATTGACGGTGTACTCCACGAGTACAGCGCCATCGAAGGTGTACAGGAAGATGTCATTGAAATCCTGTTGAACCTTAAAGGTCTGGCTATCAAGCTGCACGGTCGAGACGAAGTTACGCTGACCTTGTCGAAGAAGGGTTCGGGGGTGGTTACCGCTGCCGATATTCAGCTGGATCATGATGTCGAGATCGTTAACCCCGATCACGTAATCGCTAACCTGGCGTCTAACGGCGCCCTGAACATGAAGCTCGTTGTAGCTCGTGGTCGCGGTTATGAACCAGCAGACTCGCGTCAGAGCGACGAAGACGAAAGCCGCAGCATCGGTCGCTTGCAGCTTGACTCCTCGTTCAGCCCGGTTCGTCGTATCGCATACGTGGTGGAAAACGCCCGTGTCGAACAACGTACTAACCTGGACAAACTGGTTATTGATCTGGAAACCAACGGTACTCTGGATCCTGAAGAGGCAATCCGTCGCGCTGCAACCATTCTGCAACAGCAGTTGGCTGCGTTCGTCGACCTCAAAGGTGACAGTGAGCCAGTGGTAGTCGAACAGGAAGACGAGATCGATCCGATCCTGCTTCGTCCGGTTGACGATTTGGAACTGACCGTACGTTCGGCCAACTGCCTTAAGGCGGAGAACATTTACTACATCGGCGACCTGATTCAGCGCACCGAAGTAGAACTGTTGAAGACTCCGAACCTGGGCAAGAAATCCTTGACCGAAATCAAGGACGTTCTGGCTTCTCGTGGTCTCTCCCTCGGCATGCGCCTCGACAACTGGCCGCCTGCAAGTCTTAAGAAGGACGACAAGGCGACTGCCTGATCGTCGTAATCACCGAACGTTGTGTTTGGTAAGGAATGAACCATGCGTCATCGTAAAAGTGGACGTCACCTGAGCCGTACCAGCTCTCACCGCAAGGCCATGTTCCAGAACATGGCGGTGTCGCTGTTCGAGCACGAGCTGATCAAAACTACCCTGCCGAAAGCCAAGGAACTGCGCCGCGTTGCCGAGCCGCTGATCACCCTGGCCAAGGTTGATAGCGTCGCCAACCGTCGTCTGGCATTTGACCGCACCCGTTCGAAAGAAATGGTCGGTAAGCTGTTCAACGATTTGGGCAAGCGTTATGCAACTCGTGAGGGTGGTTACCTGCGCATCCTCAAGTGCGGTTTCCGCGCTGGCGACAACGCGCCAATGGCGTACGTCGAACTGGTTGATCGTCCTGTCGGCGGCTCTGTAGAAGCTGCTGAATAAGACGTCACTCGTTACAAAGAACCGGGCCTAGTGCCCGGTTTTTTGTTTTTCGCATTTGACGAAATACAACGCGTTATCAGTTACTTTGCGCAACTATTGCGCTAAGTCTAAGTGATAAACGGAACTCTCCTCATTTAGCCGCGTTTTCAGCACCAAATGTCAGAAATTCACGGTATTTCTTCGTTTTTCTGCCTTTGATCGAGTGACCTGTCCGTGATGTTGGTTCAAACTATCGACTTTCACGAAGGAGATTCACGGCGATGCAAGGCCACCCGGACGTCATCGATTACCTCAACACGCTGCTGACCGGCGAATTGGCTGCGCGCGATCAATACTTCATCCATTCCCGGATGTATGAGGATTGGGGTTTCAGTAAGCTGTACGAGCGTATCAATCACGAGATGGAAGAAGAGGCACAGCACGCTGATGCGTTGATGCGCCGGATTCTGATGCTTGAAGGTACGCCGCGCATGCGCCCGGACGATCTTGACGTCGGCACCACGGTGCCTGAGATGCTCGCCAGTGACCTTCGTCTCGAATATAAGGTTCGTGCTGCGCTGTGCAAGGGCATCGCGCTCTGTGAGCAACACAAGGACTACGTCAGTCGTGACATCCTGCGTGTCCAGCTCGCTGACACCGAAGAGGACCACACCTACTGGCTCGAAAAGCAGATGGGTCTGATCAAGTCCATTGGTTTGGAGAACTACCTGCAATCGCAGTTCTGACGCCTACCCAAAAAAAGCCCCTGTCGTGATCTTCACGGCAGGGGCTTTTTAGTTGGTGTTGCGCTTTACTGATTACGCGCGATCACTTACGCGCGATCACGTTCGAGCAACGGCTTCAGGTAGTGGCCCGTGTAGGATTGCTTCATCTGCGCCACTTGCTCTGGTGTCCCTGTCGCGATGATCTGGCCACCTTTGGAGCCGCCTTCCGGCCCAAGGTCTACCAGCCAGTCAGCGGTCTTGATCACGTCCAGGTTGTGCTCGATCACCACCACAGTGTTGCCGTGGTCGCGCAGGCGATGCAACACGTCTAGAAGCTGCTGGATATCGGCGAAATGCAAACCTGTGGTCGGCTCATCGAGGATATACAGCGTCTTTCCTGTGTCGCGTTTGGAGAGCTCTCGGGAGAGCTTAACCCGTTGTGCTTCGCCGCCTGACAGTGTGGTCGCTGATTGGCCGAGCTTGATGTAGGAAAGCCCCACGTCCATCAAGGTTTGCAATTTGCGCGCGAGGGCAGGCACGGCATCAAAGAAAGCTCGCGCTTCTTCAATGGTCATCTCCAGCACCTCGTGGATGCTCTTGCCCTTGTATTTGATCTCCAGAGTTTCCCGGTTGTAGCGTTTGCTCTTGCACACATCGCACGGAACGTAGATGTCAGGCAGGAAGTGCATCTCTACCTTGATCAGCCCGTCGCCCTGGCACGCTTCACAACGCCCGCCTTTAACGTTGAATGAAAAACGCCCGGGGCCGTAACCGCGTGAGCGCGACTCGGGCACACCGGCGAACAGTTCACGGATGGGTGTGAACAGGCCGGTGTAGGTCGCCGGGTTGGAGCGCGGCGTGCGGCCAATCGGGCTCTGGTCGATGTCGACGACTTTGTCCAGGTGCTGCAGCCCGTCGATGCTGTCGTGCGTCGCGGCTTCCAGCGTTGTCGCGCCGTTCAGCGCCGTGGCGCTGAGCGGGAACAGCGTATTGTTGATCAGCGTCGATTTGCCTGAACCCGACACCCCGGTCACACAGGTCAGCAGGCCAATCGGGATTTCCAGATCGACGTTGCGCAGGTTGTTGCCGCGAGCACCCTTGAGTTTTACAGACAGTTTCTTGTTGCGCGGCGTCCGCTTGGCAGGCACTTCGATCTTTACGCGCCCCGAAAGGTATTTGCCCGTCAGCGAGTCTGGATGCGCCATGACATCCTGTGGCGTCCCCTCGGCGACGATGTGACCGCCGTGCACGCCAGCGCCCGGGCCGATGTCCACCACGTAGTCGGCCAGCCGGATAGCGTCTTCGTCATGTTCAACGACAATCACGGTGTTGCCGATGTCGCGCAGGTGGCGAAGGGTGTCCAGGAGTCGGTCGTTGTCACGCTGGTGCAACCCAATGGACGGCTCGTCCAGAATGTACATGACACCGACCAGGCCCGCGCCGATCTGACTGGCCAGACGGATGCGCTGAGCCTCGCCGCCCGAGAGCGTGTCAGCACTGCGATCCAGCGTCAGGTAATCCAGCCCCACGTTGACCAGGAACTGCAAACGCTCGCGGATCTCCTTGAGAATCTTGTCGGCGATTTCGCCGCGACGCCCGGTGAGCTTCAATCCGCCGAAATAATCGGTGGCGTCGCCGATCGGGAGGTTGGTCACGGCAGGCAGCGTTTTCTCACCGACCCAGACATGTCGCGCCTCGCGACGCAGGCGCGTACCGCGGCAGTCCGGGCAGGGCTGGGTGCTGAGAAACTTGGCGAGTTCCTCGCGCACGGTCGCAGATTCTGTCTCGCGATAACGGCGCTCGAGGTTCGGGACGATCCCTTCGAACGGGTGTGCGCGTTTAACGATGTCGCCACGGTCGTTCAGGTAACGGAAATCGACGTTCTGGGAGCCGCTGCCATTGAGCAGGATTTTCTGCTGATCTGCAGGCAATTCCTTGAACGGCACTTCCAGGCTGAAGCCATAGTGCTTCGCCAATGAGCCGAGCATCTGGAAGTAATAAACGTTGCGCCGGTCCCAGCCACGAATGGCACCTTCGGCGAGCGTCAGTTCGGCATTGACCAGCCGCTTGATGTCGAAGAATTGCCTCACGCCCAGACCGTCGCAGGTCGGACACGCACCGGCAGGGTTGTTGAACGAGAAGAGCTTGGGTTCCAGTTCACTGATCGCGTGGCCACAGATCGGGCAGGCAAAGCGGGCGGAGAAGATCATCTCTTCACCGGGCTCGTCATCCATCGGCGCAACCAGGGCGATGCCGTCGGCCAGCTTCAGTGCGGTCTCGAAGGATTCGGCCAGACGCTGTTGCAGGTCGGCACGCACCTTGAAGCGGTCGACCACCACGTCAATGGAATGCTTCTTCTGTTTGTCGAGCTTCGGCAACTCATCGAGCTCGCACAGCTTGCCGTTGACCCGTGCGCGCACGAAACCCTGGGCGCGCAGTTCTTCGAACACGGCAAGGTGTTCACCTTTACGCTCACGCACCACCGGCGCCAGGAGCATCAGCTTGCTGCCTTCAGGCTCCGCGAGTACCAGGTCGACCATCTGGCTGACCGTCTGCGCTTCCAGGGGAATATCATGGTCCGGGCAACGCGGCTGTCCGACGCGCGCATACAACAAACGCAAATAGTCGTAGATCTCGGTGATGGTGCCGACGGTCGAACGCGGGTTGTGCGATGTCGATTTCTGTTCGATGGAGATCGCAGGCGAAAGGCCTTCGATCGTATCGACGTCAGGTTTTTCCATCATTGAAAGGAACTGACGCGCATAGGCTGACAGCGATTCGACATAGCGACGCTGACCTTCGGCATACAGCGTGTCGAATGCCAGCGATGACTTGCCTGAACCGGATAGACCGGTAATCACGATCAGCTTGTCGCGTGGCAGGGTCAGGTCGATGTTTTTCAGGTTGTGGGTTCGAGCCCCACGAATCAGGATCTTGTCCAAAGTGGCCTCGCACGGCGGGCGTCAAAACGAAGGAGTATACGGCGAAATACTGGATGGATGCACACTATCGGCTTGCGCGTCGCCAGGCATGGGAAAAAGAAAATTCCTGCGATGCGCGGCAAAGCGTCGTATGTGCTGTACATCGATGGGACTGGTAGAATCGCCGCCGGTTCACATGAGGTTCTTCCATGCACGATTCTCACAGCGAGCGCATGAGTGGCAGCGAAACCCGCGCGGCGGGCGGTCTGGCCCTGGTCTTCGCGTTCCGTATGCTCGGCATGTTCATGGTTCTGCCGGTCCTCGCGACCTACGGCATGGATCTGGCTGGCGCGAGCCCGGCACTCATTGGTCTCGCTATTGGCGCATACGGCCTGACGCAAGCGGTGCTGCAAATCCCCTTCGGGATTATTTCCGACCGCATCGGTCGTCGTCCGGTCATTTATCTGGGGTTGGTGGTGTTCGCCCTCGGGAGTGTTCTGGCCGCCCAGTCGACCTCCATCTGGGGCGTGATCGCCGGTCGTATTCTGCAAGGGGCCGGCGCAATTTCCGCCGCAGTCATGGCGCTGTTGTCTGACCTGACCCGCGAGCAACATCGCACCAAGGCAATGGCCATGATCGGCATGACCATCGGCGTCTCGTTTGCCATTGCGATGGTGATCGGACCGATCCTGACCAGCGCGTTTGGTCTGTCGGGATTGTTCCTGGCCACAGGCGCGATGGCGCTCATCGGTATTGTGATTGTTGCGTTCGTCGTCCCCAAATCGACGGTGACGCTGCAGCATCGCGAGTCTGGCCTTGCGAAGCAGGCACTTGGCGCGACCCTCCGCCATCCGGACTTGTTGCGCCTTGATTTAGGTATCTTCGCGTTGCACGCGATGCTGATGTCCAGTTTCGTTGCATTGCCGTTGGCGCTGGTCCAGAAAGCCGGTTTGCCCAAGGAGCAGCACTGGTGGGTCTACCTGACTGCACTGCTGATTTCCTTCTTTGCCATGATCCCTTTCATCATTTACGGCGAGAAGAAGCGTCAGATGAAGCGGGTTTTGCTCGGCGCCGTCCTGGTTCTGATGCTCACTGAGCTATTCTTCTGGGAGTTCGGCGACACGCTTCGGGCGCTGGTCATTGGCACGGTGGTGTTCTTCACCGCGTTCAATCTGCTGGAAGCCTCGCTTCCGTCGCTGATCAGCAAGGTGTCTCCGGCCGGTGGCAAAGGCACGGCGATGGGAATTTATTCCACCAGCCAGTTCCTCGGTTCGGCCGCTGGCGGCATCCTCGGCGGGTGGTTGTTTCAGCACGGAGGGCTGGGCGTGGTGTTCCTTGGCGGTGCCGGTCTGGCCGCCATTTGGCTCGCGTTTGCTGTTACCATGCGCGAACCTCCGTACGTGACCAGCCTTCGCTTGCCGTTGTCGCCCGAGGCTCAACGCGACACAGGCCTGGCCGATCGCGTGTTGGCCGTACGTGGAGTAACAGATGCAGTAGTGGTCGCCGACGAGGCTGCCATCTATATCAAATTTGACAAAGAACTGTTGGATCGGGCGTCTTTCGACGAAGTGGTCAATCCAGCGTCGGAAACGTGTGAAGCCTAGGAGAACGTTATGGCCCGTGGGGTTAACAAAGTCATATTGGTCGGCACATGTGGCCAGGATCCCGAAGTTCGCTACATGCCTAACGGTAATGCTGTGACCAATCTGAGTCTGGCAACTAGCGAGCAATGGACCGACAAGCAAACCGGTCAGAAAGTCGAAAAGACCGAATGGCACCGCGTTTCGATGTTCGGCAAGGTCGCAGAGATCGCCGGCGAGTACCTGCGTAAAGGTTCGCAGGTCTACATTGAAGGCAAGCTGCAAACCCGCGAGTGGGAAAAAGACGGCATCAAGCGTTACACCACCGAAATCATCGTCGACATGCAGGGCACCATGCAGCTGTTGGGCGGCCGTCCGCAAGGCGAAGGCGCTCCACAGGGCCAAAGCGGTGGCGGCTATCAGAATTCCGCACCTCGTCCACAGCAACAATCGCGTCCGCAGGCAGCTCCTCAACCACAACGCGAATCACGTCCAGCTCCGCAACAGGCGCCACAACCAGCACCTGATTTCGACAGCTTCGACGACGATATCCCGTTCTGATCCAAATGGATCGATTGCGATAACCGTTCGAATAAAAAGCCCCCGGACAGCTCAGCTGCCGGGGGCTTTTTGTTGGGCCTGAATCCTGTGCGTTTCAGGTGTAAAGACCCGAAGCCTGTTACAGCCCCAGGTCCGACAATCCTGGATGATCGTCAGGACGACGGCCCAGCGGCCAGTGGAATTTGCGCTCGGATTCCTTGATCGGCATGTCATTGATGCAGGCGAAACGGTTGGCCATCAGGCCGTCTTCGTTGAATTCCCAGTTTTCGTTTCCGTATGAGCGGTACCAGTTGCCTGAGTCGTCATGCCATTCGTAGGCGTAACGGACGGCAATGCGGTTGTCGGTGAAGGCCCACAGCTCTTTGATCAAGCGGTAATCCAGCTCTTTCTTCCACTTGCGAGTCAGAAAGCCCTTGGCTTCTTCACGGTTGATCGCGAACTCAGCGCGGTTGCGCCATTTGGTGTCGAGCGTATAGGCCAACGAGACTTTTTCCGGGTCACGGCTGTTCCAGCCATCTTCGGCCAGGCGGACCTTTTCGATGGCCGATTCGCGGGTGAAAGGGGGAAGTGGCGGGCGAGTTTGTGCAGTGGACGACATAGCGAAGCCTCCAGACAATGATGAGTTCGGCGTTGGGTGAAGCGTTCTTGAAGCTCAGGCCGCTAGGACGAGGCCTGTTTGAGCAACAGCTGCGCAACGTCCTTTGCGCTGTCGGCGGCGCTGAAGTCCCCCATGACGCGGGCCATGGTGATGGCGCCTTCCATCAGAATCAGCAACTGTTTGGCCAGCGCTGACGGTTGCTCGACATTCAGCTGCTCGCACAACTCAAGCGTGTAGTCGAACAACTTCTGTTTATGCAGTTTGGCGATCAAACGAATTGGATCGTTCGGATCGCCAATCTCGCCGGCGGTGTTGATAAAGGCACAGCCGTGAAATCCTTCGGACTCGAACCAGCCTTTGAGCACGGCGAACATATTGAGAATGCGCGCATCGGCGGTTTCAGCCTTGTCCGACTCCGTCCTGAACCACGTCATCCAGCGGACGTCGCGCGCATTCAGCGCTGCCGCGGCCACTTCGTCTTTGGTTGCGAAGTAACGGTAGATACTTTTTCTCGCGACGCCAGACGTTTTCACCAGCAGATCCATGCCGGTGGCGTGAATACCGTTCTGGTAGATCAGTTGCTCGGCGGTCGTGAGAATCTTTTCGCGTGTTTCGATCAGAGGTGCGTTCATGTGATTCAAGGTAGAACGATCGTTCTCCATGGTCAAGTGGCTTTTTGAAAAATCGTTGATTCCGTTGGTCGGTGTCGCTGTTTGCAGATGAAGGATTTACCTGGGTGCCGAACTTGGAGGGCGAATGTGGATCAGTTTCAGTGGGCCTTGATTCCGCCGTCCCTCATGACGCCAAGGAGTGACCAGCGTTTTGTTAAATTTCAAACCCGTCCTGCTGATGTGCCTGATGCTTGGCGTTGGCAGTTTCAACGTGATGGCTGCCGACGCGTCTGCCGCAAGCGCTGCACAGTCCTCGGCACCCGCCGATCCCGCTCCGGCCGCAGAGCCTGCCCAACCGGAAATTCTGGTGAAGGGCGGATTGCTCGGTGCAATCAGCTCCAGCATCGACAGCGTGCAGGACAAGCTGGATCTGGACGGAAATCTATTAGACTCCTGGCGCCTGCGTGCAGACCGTGCTGCGGATGAGCTCGATACGCTCGTCAACAAGCCGTTGGCGCGTTCGCCGTGGAGCATCATCAGCGACTTTCTGATTTTGTCAGTGGTGTGGATCGCGGCATTTTTGCTGCTCAATCGCATCGCGACGTTCATTGTGGGCCGCGTCTCTCGGCGGCGCCTGCTGATCAAGCGGGAGCGGGTCAAGGGCGTGCTGAGCTACGTTCTGCCTTTCACGATTCCGGCGGTGATCTGTCTGCCGCTGACGCTGTATGTCAGCCACTTCATGTCACCCTCGATCGGCCGTGCGCTGGCGTTATGTCTGGCGTATTCGACCAGCAGCGGCATCTTTTCCACCTCAATATTGATGTCCGTCATCGTGCTTTTCAATTCGGGGCACAAGCGCACTGCGGTGCGCGTCATACGCGGCTACGCACCGCATCCGTTGTTCGTCATCGGCTTCCTCGCCGCCTTGAGTGACGCCCTGACCAGTCCGCAGATTTCCCGTCAGTTTGGCGGTAACGTCACCACCAGCGTTGCGGCCTTTACCGGGTTGATGGCCTCGGTGATGTTCTGCATCGTGGTGATCAGGATGCGCAGGCCTGTGGCGCATCTGATTCGTAACCGGTCACTGAGCGCTCGTCTGGCACGGCCGGCGTTGCAACAGACGCTGAAGATTTTTTCGAGCCTCTGGCATTTGCCGATTCTGCTGATGATTCTGGTCTCGGCCGTCAACCTGATCGGCGCAGGCGAGGACAGTCAGGAAGCACTTCGGTGCGCGTTGCTGACCACCGTTTTGCTCATCGGCACGGTGTTCCTCAGCACGTTGTTTCAGCACATGTTCAAACCCGCCGAAGTTCACACCGGACGCGTCTATAAAGAGCGGCTGCTGAGTCTGCTGCATGCAGTGCTACGCATCGCGCTGGCGGTAGGATTTATCGAATTGCTGGGCAGGATCTGGGGTTTTTCGCTGTTCGAATTCGCCCAGCGCAATGCGTTGGGCAAGGTCATCAGCGACTCGCTCAGCAGCATCGGGCTGATTTTCCTGGTCACGTGGTTGCTGTGGGTGGTCATGGACACCGCGATTCAGGAGGCCCTCAAGCCGCCGACCAGCAACCGCTCTTCGCGCCAGCCCAGCACGCGCGTGAAAACCATCCTTCCCCTGCTGCGCAACGCGATCAAAATTATCCTGGTGGTGATCTGCACCATCACCACAATGGCCAATCTGGGCATCAATGTCGCGCCTTTGCTGGCGGGTGCCGGGGTGGTCGGTCTGGCGATCGGTTTCGGTTCCCAGCAACTGGTTCAGGACGTGATCACCGGGCTGTTCATCATTATCGAGGACACCATTTCCATCGGCGACTGGGTGGTGCTGGACTCCGGTCACGCCGGTACGGTCGAGAGCCTGACGATTCGCACGTTGCGCCTGCGTGACGGCAAAGGCTTCGTGCATTCGGTGCCGTTTGGCCAGATCAAGGCGGTGACGAATCAGTCGCGCCAGTTCGCGTACGCGTTCTTCTCGTTCCAGTTCACGTACGATTCGGACGTCGATTCCGCGACATCGCTGATTCGCGAGGCGGGGCAGGCGATCAGCGATGACTTTCTGCTGGCGAGCAAGCTGCAAGGGCCGCTGGAGGTGTTCGGCCTGGATCGCATGGACATGAACGGGATCGTGATCACTGCACAGTTCCGGACGTCGTCAGGCGGGCAGTATGCGGTGAGTCGCGCGTTCAACGACAAACTCAAGCGCCTTGTGGATAAGTCGACGGATGTGCGTTTCGCGCAAACTTATCCACAACTGATCATGAGTCCGCATAACGGACAGATGCTGCCGATGGAGGAGGGCGATGAGCAGCAGCCGTTGCCGGGCAAGGCCTCGGTGGTGAACAAGGATGGGTCGGAAAGTCCGGCGTAGCGGCAGAAACGTGAGCGGTGCCGGGCTTGGTGCGGGCCGTGTTCGGACGAATGCGGCGGGTGAGCAGCATCATCGGTGAATGACAGACCGCGTTCGCGGCCCTCGTAACCTCGGACTGCTCCTACAGGAAGCACATCTATCTCACGAGCGCGTCAGCGGCATAGCGGCCTCATCGGAACAACCGGTCGCGGACCTGCAGCATCATTCCGGCATCCAGCTCGCCCCAGTACTGCGGTTTGCCTGCGATGATCGCGGCGATAGGGACGCCGTCGCGGTACACCAGTCGGTTGCCGACCACCGCTGCCACTTTCGCGCCGGGGAGCAACGTCCCGGCGAGATTCAGCGGGTCGACACCGCTGACGCCAATCAGGCTGCCGTCCAGCGGGCGTTTGCGCACGTCCCGCAGCACAGGGATCGCCTCGGGCAGCGCAAATTGCTCACCGGCCAGACCTGCAACGAAGCGCCCGCCCCGAATCTCGCCACGTGCTTCCAGTCGATGAAACGTCCTGAGCAGCTCACGCCAACTGGGGAGCCAGTCGGCTTCACGCTCCAGCAATCGCCAGAAAACCACGCCATAGCGGCGTAGTAGCGTCATGGCGATGTGCTCAAGCGTGTCATTGTCGAGTCGTTGTTGTGGTGCAGATGATGCCTTGGCCGGGGCGCGACGCAGCAACGCCCAGCGTCCGGCATCGTCCATTCCGCCGATAAATGCACCACGATTGCGTCGGCTGGTGTGCGCCGCGCGCTTGCTGGCGGGCGTGACCAGTGCCCGCAGTCCGGCGAAACTGTCGGCGTTTACCAAGCCTGCGCCAACCAATTCCTGCAGCGCGTTCTCAAGCTCTGTGCGCAACAGATGCGCCTCGGAAGTCAGTTCGTCGAAGAACATCGCGCCGTGGTTCGACAGCACTTCATAAACCCTCTGCGCGCGCAACGACAGTTCGGTCGGCGCGGGCTGCTCGGTCAGACCGCTCCACAACCGCACCTGTGGGCGCGGCAGCAGCACAATCGGCGTACTGCGCAATGCAGCGCTGCCGATCTTGTTGCGACTGGTCAGACGCATCCACACCACCTTGCCGGACCGACACAGGTCATCCAGCCAGCTCTGGGAATAATCCTTCAAGCGGGCCGGAAGAATCTCGCTGTCCCAAGCGCCTGCTGCTGCAGAATACCCTTCGAGCTGATCGACCACCTCGGGCAGCGCAGCCTTGCCCTGGCTCTGGGTCGCTGCGGAGAGGTGCTGCCAGTCGAACAAAAACCGCATGAAATCCTGCAACGAAACAGGCTCGATTTCCCGCCTCAGGCGTTTGACCGTGTAGCGATGAATGCGCGACAGCAAATGCCGCTCGCACCACTGTTCCTCGCTGACGCCGGGGCTGAAGCGTCCACGCAGCAGATAGCCTTCGTTTTCCAGTTGCGCCAGCGCCTGAGTGACGTTGCCCGGCGACAAGGCCAACGGTTCGGCGATGGCGGACAACACCATCGGCCCGAACCCGCTCAGGCGCGCGCGAACGATCTCGACGCGGGCATCGTCCTCGCTCCACGCTTCATCGAATCCTGCCAACGCCGCCAGCGGCGGGTGCATTTCGGCCGTGGGGTACAGCGCTTGCAGACAGGTCAGCCGCTCCAGCGCAATCCACAGTGCTTGATCGGGCGTGACTTGCAGGCGAGTCGCGCGACCAGAGCGGGCCAGGCTTTCCAGCCATTTCATCCAGTCGCGTTGATCCCGGGCTTCCGCGCCGCTCACACAACCCAGGCTCATCAAGGCTTCGTGCATCTCGTCCAGGTTTTGGGGCTGCGGCCAGGCTTCTTCGCTGACCGCGACAATCGCGTCGGCGTCGAGCGCGCCCAGATCGTCGGCAGACTCCGGGTCGCTCCAGCGTCGATTGAGGACGGCTTGGGTGCGTCGTTCTTCCAGAGGCGCGTCGTCCAGAAACGCGTAGGGCTTGGCGTTGAGAATTTCGGCCGCGAGTGGCGAGGGGGCGGGGAGGTCACGACTGATCAGCCGCACGTCACCTTTTTCCATGCGGCGCAGCAAAGACAGCCAGCCTTCAGCGTCCATGGCTTCATGCAGGCAGTCGTCGAGGGTTTGCTCAACCAGCGGATGCTCTGGAACTTCACGCTCGCCGACCAGGTTTTCCAGGCAGGCGATCTGATCGGGAAACACCGTGGCGATCAGGTCCTCGCTCTTCATGCGCTGCAATTGTGGTGCGACTTTGCGACCGCCCGCATAACGGGGCAAGGCCAGCGCGACCCCGGCGTTCCAGCGCCAGCGCACGCCAAACAAGGGTGCCTCGAGCACGGCCTGAATCAACAGGTGCTCGGCGGTGTTTGAATGGAGGTAGCACCAGACGTCGTCCAGCGCAAAGCTGTGGGTGGTGGAAAGCGACAGCACGATGGCGTCTTCGCTGGCGGCGGCCTGCAATTCGAAATTGAATGTGCGACAGAAGCGTTTGCGCAGCGCCAACCCCCAGGCTCGGTTAATCCGGCTGCCGAAGGGCGTATGGATGACCAATTGGGTGCCGCCGGACTCATCGAAGAAGCGCTCCATCACCAGCGTGTCCTGGGACGGCAAGGCGCCGAGCGCCGAGTGGGCGCGGGCGAGGTAATCGACGATCTGTTCGGCGCTGGCGGCGTCCAGCCCGAGCGTACTCATCAACCAGTCGCTGCACGGTCTTAGGTTGCCGGGATGCGCCGCGAGCTGCTGGTCGATGTCGGCCTGCAGGCGCGCGACGGCAAAAGAAAGCTCGTTGCTGCGCCCGGGCGCTTCACCCAGCCAGAACGGAATATTGGGTGGCACACCTTGGGCGTCCTCGACCCGCACGCGACCGGCTTCGATGCGCAGGATCCGGTAAGACGTGTTGCCGAGCTGAAAGATATCGCCAGCGATGCTTTCGACGGCGAAGTCCTCGTTGACCGTGCCGATGTTCAGCGCCTGCGGCTCAAGGATCACGCTGTAATCGGCATTGTCCGGAATCGTCCCGCCGCTGGTGACCGCGGTCAGCTTGCTGCCGCGTCGCCCCCGCAACGTGCGGGTCACGGCGTCGCGATGCAGGTAAGCCGCGCGCACGCCCTGACGACCGCTGTAGCCTTCGGCGAGCATGCCCAGCAGCGCCTGATAATGGCCCTCGTCGACCTCTGCGTAGGGCGATGCCTGGCGGAACATCGCCAGCAGCGCTTGCTCTTCCCATTCCCGGCAGCTGACCTCGGCAATGATTTGCTGCGCCAGCACATCCAGTGGCGCCTTGGGAATCTGCAGGATGTCGAGCTCGCCACGCCGCACGCAATCGAGCAGGGCGGCGCACTCAATCAGGTCATCGCGAGAAACGGCAAACAACCGGCCTTTTGGCGTGCCGCCGACCTGATGCCCGGAACGTCCTACGCGTTGAAGGAATGAAGCGATGGAACGCGGCGAACTGATCTGACAGACAAGATCGACATCGCCGATGTCGATCCCCAGTTCCAGCGACGCGGTCGCAATCAACACCTGCAGATCGCCACGCTTGAGCCGTTGTTCGGCATCCAGGCGCTGCTCCTTGGCGAGGCTGCCGTGGTGCGCGGCGACGGCTTCCTTGCCGAGACGATCGCTCAAATGGCGGGCCATGCGTTCGGCCAGGCGCCGCGTATTAACGAAGATCAATGTGGTGCGATGCTCGCGCGCCAGGTCGGCGAGGCGGTCGTAAACCAGCTGCCAGACATCGTTGGCCATCACGGCGGTCAGCGGCACGGGAGGTACTTCGATGGCCAGATCGCGAGGGCGCGCGTGGCCGATGTCGACGATGGCGCAGGGGCGTGTGACCGCATCGCTGCCGACCAGAAAGCGTGAGACGCGCTCGATGGGTTTCTGGGTGGCCGACAGTCCGATGCGCAGCAGTGGCTTTTCACAGAGCGCCTGCAAGCGCTCAAGGCTCAATGCCAGGTGGCTGCCGCGCTTGCTGGCCGCGATGGCGTGAATCTCATCAATGATCACGGTTTGCGTGTTCGACAGCATGCGGCGTCCGGAATCCGAGCCCAGCAGCACGTACAGCGATTCGGGCGTGGTCACCAGAATGTGCGGCGCGGTCTTGCGCATGGCCGTGCGTTCTTTCTGCTGGGTGTCGCCGGTGCGCACGGCGGTGCTGATGCGCAGCTCGGGAAGGCCCTGACCCATGAGCTGTTCAGTGATGCCGGCCAGCGGATTTTGCAGGTTGATCTGGATGTCGTTGGACAGCGCCTTGAGGGGCGAGACATAGACCACGAAGGTTTGGTCCGGCAACTGTCCGCCGGCTTCCAGGCCCTGGTGAACCAGATCGTCGATCACTGCCAGGAACGCCGTCAGGGTTTTGCCCGAGCCGGTGGGCGCTGCGATCAGTGTGGACTGCCGCCGTTTTATCAACGGCCACGCTTGGGCCTGGGCCGCCGTGACGGCCGGAAATGTGGCGCGAAACCAGGCACTGACGGCAGGGTGGAAGGCGTCGAGCACGGGGTCAGAAGCATGGGATACATTCATGGGTGAATTTATGCGGGCGCTGGCGGGCGGATGCAAGGGCCGGTGATCGGGGACGGCTCAAGGGCGGTTTTTACAGGAGCGCGCTTGCCCGCGATTGCGCGAGATCAGTCGCCTCGATGTCGGCTGACATTTCCTCATCGCGGGCAGGCGCGCTCCTACAATGGGCATCGACTGCCACCTGTTGGGACTTATCCACCGACGTGTTATGTTTGCGAGCGTTTTTCACCTATTTTTTCTAAGACTGAGCCTGCTGACTCTATGCGAATGCGCCTTATGCTGTTGGGCGGCGGGAATGCCCTTGGGCAGGCGTTGATTCGTCTGGGTGCCGAGGAGGACATTGGATTCCTCGCACCGCGTCCACCGCAAGACGGTTGGGATGCGGCAAGCCTGACGCAACTGCTCGATGACACCCGCCCGGATGCCTTGATCAACCTTGCTTATTACTTCGACTGGTTTCAGGCGGGGAGCGTAAGTGCAGAGAGGTTGAACACCCAGGAACGCTCGGTAGAGCGTCTTGCCGAGCTGTGCCAGCACCACAACATCGTTCTGGTTCAACCTTCCAGTTATCGCGTGTTCGATGGCTCGCGGGCGACCGCCTACAGCGAGAAAGACGAACCCGTGCCACTGGGGTCGCGTGGCCAGGCGCTCTGGCGTATCGAACAAAGCGTGCGTGCGACCTGCCCGCAACATGTGCTGTTGCGCTTCGGCTGGTTGCTCGACGACAGTGCCGACGGTGTGCTGGGGCGGTTTCTGACCCGCGCCGAATCGCCCGATGAGTTGCTTCTGGCCGATGACCGTCGCGGCAATCCGACGCCAGTGGATGATGCGGCGCGCGTGATCATTTCGGTGCTCAAGCAGCTGGATTGCGCAGCGCCGCTGTGGGGCACGTATCACTACGCTGGCCACGAGGCGACCACGCCGCTGGCGCTCGGTCAGGCCATCCTCACCGAGGCACGCCTGATGCGTCCTCTGGCGATCGAGGCACCGACCGCTCAGGCCCACGCCGCGAGCCCGGATGTCGCCGAAGAGCCGCAGAACGCCGTGCTGGCCTGCAAGAAAATCCTTCACACCTTTGGTATCAAGCCTCGCGCATGGCGTGCCGGTTTGCCCAGCTTATTGGACCGCTACTACCGTCATGTCTGATGCTCCTGTCCTCATCACCGGCGGCGCCGGTTTCATTGGCTCGCACCTGGTCGACGCCTTGCTCGCCAAGGGGTACGCGGTGCGCGTGCTCGACGATCTGTCCACCGGCAAGCGCAGCAATCTGCCGCTGGACAATCCTCGGGTCGAGCTGATCGAAGGTGACGTTGCCGATGCTGCATTGGTCGCGCGCGCCGCAGCAGGGTGTCAGGCCGTTGCGCATCTGGCGGCGGTGGCCTCTGTGCAGGCGTCGGTGGACGATCCGGTGAGAACCCATCAGAGCAATTTCATCGGCACGTTGAACGTCTGCGAGGCCATGCGCCAGGCCGGTATCAAGCGCGTGGTGTTTGCCTCGAGCGCAGCGGTGTACGGCAATAATGGCGAAGGCGAAGCCATCACCGAAGACACGCCTAAAGCCCCGCTGACGCCGTACGCGTCAGACAAGCTGGCCAGCGAACACTATTTCGACTTCTACCGTCGTCAGCATGGTCTTGAGCCTGTCGTGTTTCGCTTCTTCAATATCTTCGGGCCACGGCAGGACCCATCCTCGCCGTACTCGGGCGTGATCAGCATCTTCGCTGAGCGGGCCGAGAAAGGCGTGCCTATTTCAGTGTTTGGTGACGGCGAGCAGACGCGAGACTTTTTCTACGTCGAAGACCTGGTCGATCTCGTGGTGCAGGGTTTCGAACTGCATGAAGTGGCAGAGGGTGCGGTCAACGTGGGCTTGAATGCGACCACCTCGCTGAATGAGCTGCTGGCGGCGTTTGAGCAGGTGGTGGGCAGTCTTCCGCCGGTGACCTACCTGGCCGCGCGGTCAGGTGACATCAAGCACTCTCGCGCCAACAATGAGCGTCTGCTGCAGCGCTTCAAGGTGCCGACGCCGACGCCGCTGAAGGTCGGGCTGGCGCGTTTGATGGGGCACTAAACGACTGCAGGAGCGCGCCTGCCCGCGATCGGGACAACGCGGTGTTAAGTCACACCACGTCGTTCCAGTCGCGGGCAAGCGCGCTCCTGCACAAGCGAGTCGTGTCGGGCTTAAAACTTGTAACCGAACCCGAGCATGTACACCCAAGGATCGACGTCAACATTGACCTTGGTCCCGCCGATGCCCAACGCTGATGGACCATCCAGAGAAGCCTGGGTGTTGATGTCCACATACCAGACAGCGGCGTTGACCATCACGTGGTCCGTGAGCATGTAGTCCATGCCCACTTGCCCCGCCCAACCCCACGAGTTGTCGATGTGCAGGTTGTTCATGCCTTGGCCTTTTCGGTCGCTGCTCAGGTTCTCGTCATAGAACCAGGTGTAGTTCACGCCTAGACCGGCATAGGGCTGGAACTTCGAATTTGCCTCCATAGGGTAGTACTGCAGCGATAGCGTTGGCGGAAGTTGTTTAACGTCAGCCAGCTTGCCGTCCAGACCCGCGCCAAGGCCCTTGATGGCGACCGTGTGCTGGAAAGGCGTTGAGGCCAGTAACTCGACTCCGACGTGATCGGTCAACATGTAGGCGAAGGTCAGGCCCAGTTGGGTATCGCTGTCCAGCGTCGCTTTGGTGCCCGGTGCCTTCACGCCGTCGAACTTCAGATTGCCGCTGTCTTCATTGGGCGCGGTGGTGGCAGCACCGGCGCGAACGATGATGTCGCCGGCCTGATGGGCGTGGGCGGCAAGAGGGACAGCGAGTGCGAGCGCGAGGACCGATGCGCCGAGCAAGGACGTGTTCATGGGGGCTCCGTAAGGGCATAAAAAAGGGATGCCTTATGTTACGAAGCGTCTGGATCGAGGGTTTTGACCTGGCTCAATGAAATCGGTCGCAATCCTGTGGACTTGATCCTCGCGTGACGAATGTCCTTGTGGAGCAAATTCATTCGCGATGGGCCGGCACATTCCACACATTTTTGGTGGTTGTAGAGACGCATCGCGAATGAATTCGCTCCCACAGCGGAATGCGCTAGCCAGGTGATTGCTACTGGTCCGGCAGCTCGTATACCAGAATCTTGTCGGCCTCCATCTGATACCCGGCGTCGGCCAGTTCGCTGGTCGATGATTTGACTTGCATCGGCCCTTCGATCCAGTACGGCTGGTACAGCTCATCGACCTTCACGCCAAGCTCGCTCGTGACGTGGACGATCTGATTCGGGGGCGGCGGCGGCACGTGGATGCAGGCGCCGAAATACGGGACCAGCAGAAACTCCGTCACCCGGCCTTCTTCGCTGACTTCCAGAGGCACGATGTACCCCGGCAATCTCACCCTTTCCCCATCCAGCGATTTGACCACCGGCGCGTGGGGCGCCAGCTGATGAGCCGCCGGCGCCGATTCCACCGACAGCGTGTCGGCCATTTGCGACAGGTTGTGGATGGGCGCCGTGATCAGTTTCACCGGCGGCGCATCGGGCGGAATCATCTCCTGCCAGGTCAGCACGCGCAGATCCTGCGCCCACAGCGGCGCCGAGAGCACCAGCGACACCATCATCATCCACAGCCTACGCATCAACACGTCCTCATAACCGGATTGACAGGCCGTCTGCCAGCGATTGACGATACGCCCGCCAGGCGGGTACGACGCCCATCAGCAGCGCGGCACCGAGAATGCCGCCCAACAGTGTCCATTCATAAGCGCTCGGCAGCGACAGTGGCAAGTACAAGCCGTAATTCGCCTGCACGTAACCCTGAGCAGCGGCAATGCCGATGTAGAGCAACGCCAACCCGCTGATCGCACCGGCGAGCGCCAGCGCGAAGGCTTCCAGGATCAGCAGGCTGGCGATATGCCAAGGGCGCGCGCCGACCGAACGCAAAATCGCCATCTCCCTGCGACGCTCGTTGAGGCTGGTGAGAATCGCCGTCAACATGCCGATCAAACCGGTCAGCACCACGAACAACGAAATCACGAACAGCGCTTTCTCTGCCGTGCCCATCAGACTCCAAAGCTCCTGCAATGCAACGCCCGGCAGGATCGCCAGCATCGGTTCGCCCCGGAATTCGTTGATCTCCCGCTGCAAGGCAAAGGTTGAAATTTTGTTGTTCAGCCCGAGCATGAAGGCCGTGATGGCCGTCGGCGTCAGGTCCATGTTGCGCGCCTGATCAGCCGTGATACGCCCGGCGCCCTGGGCCGGCACGCCGTTATGCCAGTCAATGTGGATCGCTTCCATGCCGCCCAGACTGATGTGCAACGTGCGGTCCACCGGCGTGCCGGTGCGTTTGAGAATGCCGACCACGGTGAACGGCTTGTCGTCGTGCTTGACCAGGCTTACTACCGCCACGCCGTGAGCGAGCACCAGCTTGTCGCCCAGTTTGTAATGCAGGGCGTCGGCCACTTCGGCGCCCAGCACCACTTCAAATGGGTCGGTGGCGAACGGGCGACCTTCGGCCAGTTCAAGGTGCTGCTGGCGGCCGTACTGGTAATGCTCGAAATACGATTCGTTGGTGCCCATCACCCGATAGCTGCGATGGCTGTCGCCCAATGAAATCGGGATCGCCCACTTCACCTGCTTGCTGTTGGCGAAGTGTTCGAAGCTGTCCCAGCGAATGTTGTTGGTGGCGTTGCCGATGCGGAAAACCGAATACAGCAACAGGTTCACCGAGCCTGAGCGTGCGCCGACGATCAGGTCGGTGCCGCTGATGGTGCTCGCAAAGCTGGCACGGGCTTCGGTGCGTACGCGTTCGACCGCCAGTAGCAGGCAGACCGACAGGGCAATGGCGAACGCCGTGAGAAACGCGGTAAAACGGCGGTTGGCAAGGCTGGCCAGCGCCAGGCGCAGAAGATACATCTCAAACCTCGGTGGCGACGGTGGCGCGATTGAGCTCGGCCAGCGACAGGTTGCGGTCGAACAGTGGCGCCAGGCTCTGATCGTGACTGACAAACAGCAGGCTGGCACCGGCCTCGCGGCATTCGGCGAACAGCAGCTGAATGAAGGCCTCACGAGCGTCGGCATCGAGCGCCGATGTGGGTTCGTCAGCGATCACCAGTTCGGGCTGGCCGATCAATGCGCGGGCGGCGGCGACCCGTTGCTGTTGGCCGATGGACAACGCGTCGGCGCGACGGCTCAACAAATGTGGATCTTTGAGGCCTAAATGCGCGAGCAGTGCCGTCGCAGCTTGACCAACGCTGCCATGACGCTGTGTCGCTCGTTCTGCGCGCAGTCTGGAGAAATGACAGGGCAACTCGACGTTCTCGCGCACCGACAGAAACGGCAGCAGGTTGAACTGCTGGAAGATGTAGCCGGTGTGATCGACGCGAAACCGGTCGCGGGCGCCGGCAGACAGTTCTGTCAGTTCTTGGCCCAGCAGGCGAATGCTGCCCCGATCGGGTTTTTGCACGCCGCCCAGAAGACCCAGCAACGTGGTTTTGCCGCTGCCGCTGGGGCCTTTGAGAAACAGGGTTTCGCCCGGCTCCAGGCGAAACGCCGGGATGTCCAGCAGAGGAGGGTGTCCCGGCCAGGCAAAGCCAAGTCCGGACAGCTCGATAAGTGCTTGAGTCATGGCCTCAATCGCATCTCAAAGGTGAACGACCGGGAGGCCCCGGTCGTGTGTGAAGCCACGTGGGTTAAAACTTGACCACTGGGTTGCTCGGACGCACTTCAGCGCCCATCTGGCGTTTCGGTGTCACCAGTTGTACCTGAATGGTTTGGGTCGCCGGGAAGCTTTTGAACAGCTGGGTCAGGTCCAGCTTGTTGAGCACAGCAGGCACATTGCAGGTGAACTGGTAATGACCGTGGATTTCGCTGTGTTCGTGCTCGTCCGCATCCCCGTCGTCGTGGTCATCGTCCTTGTCGCCGAACAAGGGGCTTTCCAGCTTCTGCTTGGTCACTGTGCAGCCTGCTGCTTCCGGAATACTGAACAGCCCGTGGGGTTTGAGCAGGGTTTCCCGCGCCAGCGCCAACGTTGTTTTGTCAGCAGCGGACGTGGCGGCGTGTTCGAAGCCGACGATGTTCATGGCTGGGGTGTCCAGCTCCAGTTCCAGCGTGCGGCCATCCAGCGCCATGTCCAGTCGCGCCACACCGTGCACATGCGCGCCGAGGCTGCCGTGTTCATGATCGTGATCATGTTCATCGGCAGCGTGGGCGAGGGTCAGCGGCAGCAGCGCGAAGGGCAAGGCGAGTAACAGACGACGCATAAGAGAAGGCTCCAGGACGGGATTGGAAATTTGTTATGTGATCTTATAACAATAAGTTGCGGGCGTTCTTAACTTTTTTGCTCGGGAACTGTAGGAGTGTCGTGTCAGTGAGTTCTGTACATTCAGAGGACCGCGTGCAGCTCGGGAGTACCTGTGGGACCATGCCGCTCAGTCAACCAGAGGACACACATCATGTTGCGAATCCGTGGAACCGTCGGCGACATGCCGGTGGATCTGACCGTGGAGATGGACGAAAGCGACTGGGTCCGGTTGGGTACGCAACTGGGCGTGCCGGTACAGGAGAACAAACCGCTCAGCGAGTCATCGGCCAAATCGGGGCCCAGCCGTAATGACGCGGTTTGGGAGATCGCGCAGGAGCTGCTGCGCAAGGCCGGCCACATGAGCGGGCCTGACCTGCTAGGACAGCTGGAAGGGCTGGCGGGCAGCACGGCAGCGGGCAAGCGCCTGATGGTGCGCATGCGCCACAGTGCCAACGTCAAAGTCGAAAGCCATGGCGATGCGCCGGAGTATCACTGGGTGGAGTGATGCCTGGGATCTCCCGACGCAATCCTGGCTAAAGCCCTACAGGGCCGGAGTCACTTCAGTAAAGCGCAGCAAACAACTTGCGGCGATAGGTGGTCACCAGCGGGTGGTCGTTGCCCAGTAGGTCGAACACCTGCAGCAGGGTCTTGTGCGGTTGGCCTTCGTTGTAGTTGCGGTTGCGGATAAACAGTTTGAGCAAGCCTTCCAGTGCTGCGTCGTACTGCTGGCGGGACAACTGATGGATCGCCAGTTGATGCGCGGCTTCATCGTCCTGCGGATTTTGCGCCAGACGGCTCTTCAGGTCCGCTGCATCCGGCAGTGCCTTGGCTTCCCCGAGGAAGGTCAACTGAGCTTTCGCGCCTGCCAGTGCGGCTTTGTGATCGTCGCCTTTAACCGCGTCCAGTACAGCGCGGGCTTCGCTCAGCTCGCCACGTTCAGCCAGGCAGCGCGCGTACAGAATCAGCGCGGCGGCGTTGGTGTTGTCCTCGGTGAGGATGGTCTGCAGCACCGCTTCCGCTTCCGCGAAATGGCTCGCGGCGAACATTTCCTGAGCGGTTTGCAGCGGGTCGGCCGCGGCCGGAGGCGGCATTTGGACATGCGGTTCAAGCAGCGCGCGGATTTGTGATTCAGGCTGGGCGCCGGCGAAACCGTCTACTGGCTGACCGTCCTTGAACAGCACGACGGTCGGCAGGCTGCGAATACCGAAGCGGGCAACGATGTCCTGCTCTGCGTCACAGTCGACTTTCGCCAGCAACAGTTCGCCTTGATAGCTCTCTGCAATCTGCGCCAGCAACGGCATCAGCACCTTGCAGGGCGCGCACCACTCGGCCCAGAAATCCACCAGCACGGGTTTGTGAAAGGAATTCTCGATGACCAACTGATCGAAAGTGGCAGTGGTCGCATCGAAGATGTACGGCGTGTCCTGGCTCATCGCAAGTCTCGAAAAAGGCTTAATGGGGCCAACTATAAAGGGCGGCCGGGTGTTGTTGAAAGGACGGTGATGTCTTGTAGGAGCGTCGCTTGTCCCGCGACCGGCGACGGAGTCGTCGTAAACCCTGTCAATGCAGTTTTTCTGCTGCACCGCGTACACCGGATTTACGACTGCTTCGCAGCCGGTCGCGGGGCAAGCCACGCTCCTACAAGGGGGGCGTTATCGTGCTGCGTGATACAGACTCACCCTGCGAAACTCCCACGGCTCGGCCAGATCCGGCAAGGTCAGGGCCTCCAGAATCCCCAGTCGCTCATACAGCGGATGCTGAAAATCCCTGACCCGCGAGTCGGCCACCAGTGCGGCTTTGCCCCGGCTGAGAAACTGATCCAGCAACGGCAGGTTGGCCCGGTCGTACAGCACGTCGGCCACGAGAATCAGATCGAACCGGTCGGCTTCGGCAAAGAAGTCTGCGGAGTAGCCGAGCGTCACGCCGTTAAGGTCGGCGTTGGCCTTGCACGAGGCAAGCGCGATGGGATCGAGATCGCACGCCACCACCTCCAGCGCGCCAGCCTTCATGGCGGCGATGCCCGCGACGCCCGAACCCGCGCCGAAATCCAGTACCCGCTTGCCCTCCACCCACTGCGGCTGCTCGGCCAGGAAACGCGCCAGCGCCAGACCGCTGGCCCAGCAGAAACTCCAGTAGGGCGGCTCTTCAAGGATGCGCCGGGTCTCTTCAGGGCTGAACGCACGGTCCATGTTGTCGGCGTCGATCAGCCATAGCTTCAGGTCCGTGCCCGGCAACGGCTCGGCGACCAATCGGGCGTCGCCCAGCCGTTCGTTCAGCGCCGCCTGCAGATGCGGCGGCGGTGTCATGGCGCGGTGACGAATTGCAGCTGGCCCAACGCTTGAGTGTCAGGCCTGGCAATCAGCACCGACGGCAGGTGCAGGATCAACTGACCCGACTGACTGGCGCGGCCGCGCAACTCGACCCGCGCACCTTGCGGAAACGCTTCCGGGTTGAAGCGCAGCTGAAACGGCAACGACTGGTTGTTGCCGGTGAGCTTGGTGCTGCTCAGCAGCTTTTGCGGGCGGTTGCGGTCATCGATCACCAGCAACGCCAGCTCAACCTCGGCGCCGGCGGGTACGCCCAGCAACTGGCCGCTCAATTCGCGTTGATACGGCAGAAGCGGGCCGGGGCCTTCCGGCAGTTTGATCGCATTCGGCGCCGGCTTGGCGGGCGCAGCAGGTTTGGGCGGCTCAGCAGTGCTACAGGCGGCGAGCAGGCCGAGCAGGCTGATTACAGCGAGCGAACGTAGCGTCATGAACAGCTCCAGCAAAAACGGAATCGATGGGGACACGCGGGACTTCACGCAGTATCGCCGAGGGTGACAGCTTTCGCTGCACCGGATGCGCGTCTATATACCTCAAACCCCGAGACTTGTCTTGCCGGTGGGATGCGCTACCATGGCCCTCCCTTTTTTTGTTGCCTGCCACCATGCACTGTCCCTTTTGCGGTGCCAACGACACCAAAGTCATTGACTCGCGCCTCGTCGCCGAAGGCGATCAGGTTCGTCGCCGTCGTGAATGCGTCGCGTGCGGCGAACGTTTCACCACGTTCGAAACCGCCGAACTGGTCCTGCCACGGCTGATCAAGCAGGACGGCAGTCGCCAGCCCTTCGATGAAGAAAAGCTGCGCGCCGGCATGCAACGCGCGCTTGAGAAGCGTCCGGTCAGCGTCGAGCGTCTTGAAGCGGCCCTGGCTCACATCAAGAGCAAACTGCGGGCGACCGGTGAGCGCGAGGTCAAATCCCTGATCGTCGGCGAGCTGGTCATGGCCGAACTGCAGAAACTCGACGAAGTGGCGTATATCCGCTTTGCTTCGGTATACCGGCGGTTCCAGGACCTCAACGAATTCCGCGAAGAAATCGACCGACTGGCCCGCGAGCCGGTTAAAGAGTGAGCATGTCCCCCACAGAGCAAAGCGTGCTCGACGCCGCTTATATGGCGCGAGCGCTGGAACTGGCGCGCAAGGGCGTCTACTCGACGCACCCTAATCCTCGAGTGGGTTGTGTGATCGTGCGTGATGGTGAAGTGGTCGGCGAGGGCTGGCATGTCCGTGCAGGCGAGCCCCACGCTGAAGTCCACGCACTGCGTCAGGCGGGCGACAAGGCCAAAGGCGCAACCGCCTACGTCACCCTCGAACCTTGCAGCCACCACGGGCGCACGCCGCCCTGCGCCGACGCACTGGTCAATGCCGGTGTGGCGCGTGTGGTCGCGGCGATGCAAGACCCCAATCCCGATGTTGCCGGACGCGGCTTGCTGCGTTTGATGAGCGCCGGTATCGCCGTTCAGAGCGGTGTGCTGGAAGGCGAAGCGCGGGCGCTCAACAAAGGTTTTCTCAAGCGCATGGAACACGGCCTGCCGTATGTGCGGGTGAAGCTGGCGATGAGCCTGGACGGTCGTACCGCGATGGCCAGTGGCGAAAGCCAGTGGATCACCGGCCCTGAGGCCCGTTCTGCAGTGCAGCGTCTGCGTGCTCAGTCAAGCGTCGTGCTGACCGGCGCCGACACTGTGCTGGCCGATAACGCGCGCCTCACCGTACGCCCTGATGAACTGGGGCTGAACGCTGAATTGACGGCGCTTGCCGTGACCCGGCCGCCGCTGCGAGTGTTGGTCGACGGGCGCTTGCGCGTGCCGCTGGATGCCCCGTTCTTCAAGGCGGGCAGTGCGCTGGTGGTGACCTGTGCCGCGGCGTCGGCGCGTGAGCGATACCACGAAGAGGGCCACGAGATGCTGGCATTGCCCAGCAGCGGCGGGCATGTCGACCTGCGCAAGTTGCTGGTAGAACTCGCGTCCCGTGGCGTCAACGACGTGCTGGTAGAAGCGGGTCCCAAGCTCGCCGGTGCGTTCACTCGCCTGGGGCTGGTCGACGAGTTCCAGATTTTCGTCGCCGGCAAGTTCATGGGGTCGTCAGCGCGGCCTTTGCTGGACCTGCCGTTGGCGCAGATGAGCGAAGCGCTCGAGCTCAAGATCATCGAAATGCGTGCTGTGGGCAATGACTGGCGAGTCATCGCAATACCAACGCCGAGCGCGAGCGTATAATTTTCGGCCATCGTATCAACGCTGGCCCTGTTCTCCCGGAGGACCCATGTTTACCGGCATTATCGAATCCATCGGCAGTATCCGCGCCATTACTCCTAAAGGCGGCGACGTCCGCGTTTATGTAGAGACCGGCAAACTCGACCTCTCCGACGTCAAGCTGGGCGACAGCATCGCCGTCAACGGCGTCTGCCTGACCGCCGTAGAACTGCCAGGCGACGGCTTCTGGGCCGATGTCAGTCGTGAAACCCTGGACGTCACGGCGTTCGTGGACTTGAAGACCGGCAGTCGCGTCAACCTGGAAAAGGCCCTGACCCCGACCACGCGTCTGGGCGGCCATCTGGTCAGCGGGCATGTCGACGGTGTTGGCGAAGTGCTGTCCCGCGAAGAGAATGCCCGTGCGATCCAGTTCCGCATGCGCGCGCCCCGTGAGCTGGCCAAGTACATCTCGCACAAGGGCTCCATCACCGTCGACGGCACCAGCCTGACCGTAAACGCGGTGAATGGCGCCGAGTTCGAGCTGACCATCGTGCCGCACACGCTCTCTGAAACAATCATGGGCGACTACCGCCCTGGCCGTAAGATCAATCTGGAAGTCGATCTGCTGGCGCGTTACCTGGAGCGCTTGCTGCTCGGTGACAAGGCCGCCGACCCGACGCCCGCCCAGGGCGGCACCATCACTGAAAGCTTTCTGGCCGCCAACGGCTACCTCAAATCCTGAATTGAAGGGGGTGCCGCGTGGCGCTCAATAATATCGAAGAGCTGGTTGAAGACATTCGCCAAGGCAAGATGGTCATCCTCATGGATGACGAAGATCGCGAGAACGAAGGCGATCTGATCATGGCCTCCGAATGCGTCAAGGCCGAGCACATCAACTTCATGGCGCGTTACGCCCGTGGCCTGATCTGCATGCCGATGACCCGCGAGCGCTGCGAAACCTTGAAGCTGCCATTGATGGCGCCACGTAACGGGTCGGGCTTCGGCACCAAGTTCACCGTTTCTATCGAGGCCGCCGAAGGCGTGACCACCGGTATCTCTGCCGCTGACCGCGCGCGTACCGTGCAGGCCGCTTCCGCCAAGGACGCCAAGGCCGACGATATCGTAAGCCCGGGCCACATTTTCCCGCTGATGGCTCAGGCCGGTGGCGTGCTGTCCCGCGCTGGTCATACCGAAGCGGCTTGCGACCTGGCGCGCATGGCCGGTTTCGAGCCGACTGGCGTGATCTGCGAAGTGATGAACGACGACGGCACCATGTCCCGTCGTGCCGAACTCGAAGCCTTTGCCGCTGAGCACAACATCAAGATCGGCACCATCGCCGATCTGATCCATTACCGGATGATTCACGAACGTACCGTTCAGCGGATTGCCGAGCAGCCGCTGGACAGTGAACTGGGCCAGTTCAACTTGGTGACCTACCGTGATTCGGTCGAGGGCGACGTTCACCTGGCGCTGACGCTGGGCAAGGTCTGCGCTGAAGAGCCGACGCTGGTTCGCGTGCACAACATGGACCCGCTGCGTGACCTGCTGATGGTCAAACAGCCCGGCCGCTGGAGCCTGCGCGCCGCCATGACGGCCGTTGCAGAGGCCGGCAGCGGTGTGGTGCTGTTGCTGGGTCACCCGCTCGACGGCGATGCCGTGCTGGCCCATGTGCGTGAAACCGCCGGCGGAGCAGCGGTCAAAACGCCGACCACTTACAGCACGGTCGGGGCCGGTTCGCAGATCCTTCGCGACCTGGGCGTACGTAAAATGCGCCTGATGAGTTCGCCAATGAAGTTCAACGCGATATCCGGTTTCGATCTGGAAGTTGTAGAATACGTGCCCTCCGAATAAAGACCGGCAGGTCACTGGCCGTGAACGCCTTGAAGCGTTCACGGTTTTTGTTCCTGCGGTCGCCGATTCGTGGCCTAAAATCCTGAAAGCGCGCCCCTGATGCGCGCTTGCTTGCTCTTTAATACGAGAACACGAGACTCAGCCGAATGACCCTGAAGACCATCGAAGGTACCTTCATCGCCCCCCAAGGCCGCTACGCCCTGGTGGTTGGCCGCTTCAACAGCTTCGTCGTGGAAAGCCTGGTGAGCGGTGCCGTTGATGCCCTGGTTCGCCATGGCGTGAGCGAAAGCGACATCACCATCATCCGCGCGCCGGGTGCTTTCGAAATCCCGCTGGTGGTGCAGAAAGTCGCTCAGCGCAGCGAGTTCTCCGCGATCATCGCGCTGGGCGCCGTGATTCGTGGCGGTACGCCGCACTTCGAATACGTGGCCGGCGAATGCACCAAAGGCCTGGCTCAGGTCTCCATGGAGTTCGGCGTGCCGGTTGCCTTTGGCGTACTGACCGTTGATTCCATCGAGCAAGCTATCGAACGTTCCGGCACCAAGGCCGGTAACAAAGGTGCCGAAGCTGCCCTGTCCGCCATCGAGATGGTCAGCCTGTTGGCGCAGTTGGAGGCCAAGTGATTAACGACGAAAGCGATCAGTTCAACCCGCGCGATCCTCGCCCGGCCGACGCTGGCAAACCCTCGAAGAGTGAAAAGCGCCGTGCTGCGCGCACGCTTGCCATGCAGGCGCTCTACCAGTGGCACATGGCCAAGCAGTCGCTGAACGAGATCGAAGCCCAGTTCCGCGTCGATAACGACTTCAGTGATGTCGACGCGGCGTACTTCCGCGACATCCTGCACGGTGTTCCGGCCAAGAAGGTCGAGATCGACGCTGCACTGACGCCGTGCCTGGACATCACCATCGACGAGCTGGACCCGGTTGAGCTGGCGGTTCTGCGACTGTCTACGTGGGAAATGATCGAGCGCATCGACGTGCCATACCGTGTGGTCATCAACGAAGGTATCGAGCTGGCGAAAGTCTACGGTTCGACCGACGGGCACAAGTTCGTCAACGGTGTGCTCGACAAGCTGGCTCCGCGTCTGCGCGAAGTCGAAGTGAAGGCTCACAAGCGCTGAGGCGTCTGGATTTCTCCAGACTCTCAAGTGTTTCTACGCCATGGGCGAGTTCGAGCTGATCCGTAATTACTTCGCCGCTGCGCCTTGTGCGCAGCCCGGCGAAGGCGTTGCGTTGGGGATCGGCGACGACTGCGCCCTGTTGTCGGTGGCGCCAGGCGAACAGTTGGCGATTTCCACTGACACGCTGGTCGCCGGGGTGCATTTTCCCGGCGCCTGCGACCCCTTCCTGCTGGGCCAGCGTGCCCTCGGTGTCTCTGCCAGTGATCTGGCGGCCATGGGCGCCAGCCCTCTCGCGTTTACCCTTGCTCTGACCTTGCCGGACGTTTCTGCCGACTGGCTGGAGGCGTTCGCCCGGGGTTTGAACGAGATGGCCCAAGGCTGCTCGATGCGGTTGATCGGTGGCGACACCACGCGAGGGCCACTGAGCCTGACCGTGACCGTGTTCGGCTCGGTACCGACGGGGCAGGCCTTGACCCGCAGTGGCGCGAGGCCCGGTGACCTGTTGTGTGTCGGCGGGCCGTTGGGCGACGGCGCCGGTGCGCTGCCGCTGGTGTTGAACCAGCGCAGCACCGAGGCGTCTACCACACAGGTTCTGCTGGCGCGTTACTGGTCGCCACAGCCGCAACTCGGGTTGGGGCAGGCGTTGCGTGGGAAGGCCACGGCGGCGCTGGATATCTCCGACGGCCTGCTCGCCGATTGTGGGCATATCGCGCTCGCATCGGGCGTACGCTTGCAAGTGGAGCGCGAGCGCCTGCCGATGTCCGACGCGCTGCTGTCGTTCTTCGGTCTTGAAGAAGCGCGACAGGCTGCGCTGGCGGGCGGCGATGACTACGTGCTTGCGTTCACCTTGCCGCCATCGGAGCTCGATAGCCTTGTGTCGGCGGGCTGGCCGGTTTCAGTGGTGGGTCGCGTGGTCGAAGGGCAGGGCGTGGCGCTTATCGATGATCAAGGACAGGACATCACTCCGTTGACGCGGGGCTACCAACATTTTCGGGAGACACGGTGACAGACCATCCTAATCAGGTCCCGGCGGAAAACGTTCCTCCGTCTGTATGGACCAACCCTTGGCATTTTCTGGCGTTCGGCTTCGGCTCCGGCACGTTGCCCAAAGCGCCCGGTACCTGGGGCTCCATGGTCGCCGTGCCGTTCATTCCGTTGTGGCAGATGCTGCCTGATTGGGGCTACTGGCTGATGCTGGGGCTGACCATGCTGTTCGGCTTCTGGCTGTGCGGCAAGGTCGCCGACGATCTGCGTGTGCACGACCATGAAGGCATCGTCTGGGACGAAATGGTCGGCATGTGGATAACCCTGTGGCTGGTGCCTGAAGGCTGGGTCTGGCTGCTGGTGGGTTTTCTGGTATTCCGGTTCTTCGACATTCTCAAACCGTGGCCCATCCACTGGATCGACAAACACGTACACGGCGGCGTCGGCATCATGCTCGACGATGTTTTGGCCGGGGTTTTTGCGTGGTTGGCGATGCAGGGTCTAGTCTGGGTGTGGGGCGTGTTATAGGAAACCACTCATGGGCCGCGTAAGGATGAAATGGCTGCTTGGCCTGTCGCTGCTGATGATGACCGGCGTCTGGCTCCAAGCGAGCGACGCCTATGCGGGAACCTCATCCGAAAAACCTTCGGATATTGTGCTGGTCAGCGAGCAGTGGAACGGCTACACCGAAACCGACGGCAGTGGGTTGGGTTGGGACCTGATGCGGGAGATATTCGAGCCTGCCGGTATCAAGGTGGCTTTGCGTACAGAACCTTACACACGGGCGGTAGGCCTTGTGCAGCGTGGCGAAGCCGATGCGTGGGTCGGCGCCTACGAGCATGAGGTCGAGGGCACGCTCTATCCGAAGTGGCACTACGATACCGACGAAATTTACGCACTGGGCCTGGCGTCCAACCCGGTGCCGGCGCTGAAGACGTTGGGCAGTTACCGGCTGGCGTGGGTTCGCGGTTACGAATACCAGCATTACCTGCCCAACGTCGTGCACTTCAACGAAGTCGCCAGGCGTGATCACATTCTTCCAATGCTCGATCACGCGCGCGCGGACCTGTACATCGATGCCAGGCCGGAGGTGGACTTCATCCTCGGACAGACCAGCGAGCCGCAGCGTTTTCGTACGACGTACCTGATGTCGATACCGTTGTTCCTGAGCTTTGCCGACAATGCACGAGGACGCTTCTTGCGTGATGTGTTCGATCAGCGCATGGCGCAACTGGTGCATTCCGGCAAGCTACGACCGATTTTTGCACGCTGGAAACAGCCCTATCCGTTCGACGCTGACGATGCTGCTCGCAAGACCGGGGCGAGGCAATGATCAAACTTCCTGATCTGAATGGCCGACAATTCAGCCTAAGCGTCTGCTGGAACCTGCTGTTACAATGCCGCCTTGCGAATTTCCAGCCCCCATACTGATCAGGAGCACACGGTGCCCGTCGTATTTGTCGCGGCTTCCAAGCTGCCTACCCCTTTGCCACTTTCAAAATGAACGGCTTTCTTGAAGAAGAAAACGGTCGTGAGCATGTTGTTCTGAGCCTTGGCGATGTATCGGACGGCGAGCCGGTGCTCGGTCGAGTGCATTCCGAATGCCTGACCGGCGATGCACTGTTCAGCCAGCGTTGCGATTGCGGTTCTCAGCTCGAGGCGGCCTTACGCGCCATTGCGGCCGAAGGCCGTGGCGTGTTGTTGTACCTGCGCCAGGAAGGGCGCGGCATTGGCTTGATGAACAAGATCCGTGCTTACGAATTGCAGGACGGCGGTGCAGACACCGTCGAAGCGAACGAGCGTCTCGGGTTCGCCGCTGACCAGCGCGATTACGCCATCTGCCTGCCGATGCTGGAGCACTTGGGCGTTAAGTCGTTGCGCCTGATGACGAACAACCCACGCAAGGTTAAAGCCCTGACCGACATGGGGATCAAAGTGGCCGAACGCGTGCCGCTGCACACCGGTCAGAACCCGCACAACAAGCTGTACCTGGCGACCAAGGCCGGCAAGCTCGGTCACATGATGGGCAATGAACATCAGAGCGAGGTAGATCCGGCGTGACACGCGGCAACGTGCGCCGTCGTCTGGCGCTGGCGTGGTGGCGGCAACTGGCTTTGACGCTGGGGCCGCTGCTCGTTGTCTGTGTGTTTTTCGGCGGAGGTGAAGAGCCGGTGACTCCGTCGGTGTTCGCCATGCCGTTGTTCATCGCAGGCGTGGCGTCGATGTTTGTCAGCCTAAAACCCTTCGGTGTGTACAAGCGCTCGCTGATTGCGACGCAGAAAGCACTGGATACCCCGCAAGAGCCCGGCGCCTGGCTGCGACTCGCTGCCGACCGGCGCATGGCATTCCTGGCAGCCGGGTTACCGGCCTGGATCGCTGCGCTGGCGGTGTTCGCTCATCTTGAGGCTGTGCCCCTCGCGCTGTTGGCGCTGTCCAGCGTCATTCTGCTTTACCTCTACCGCATTCCTCGCCAGTTGGCCTGATGCGCCGGCTCTTAGTCTGCCTGCTGTTGCTGACGGCCTGGCACGTCAACGCGGCTGAGCGTGTTATCAGTCTGGCGCCCTCGCTGACTGAAATCGTGATTGAACTGGACGCTGCCGATTTGCTGGTGGGCGTGCTCGACGGTGGCGAGCGTCCTGCGCCAGTCGCCGCTTTGCCGTCGGTGGGCCGCTATGGGCAATTGCAGATGGAGCAGTTGCTGTCGCTGCGCCCCGATCTGTTATTGCTGTGGCCCGGCAGTGTGAGCATTGCTCAGCGCGATCAACTGCAGCGGCTGAATATCCCGACCTTCGTCGCTGAGCCTCACACGCTCAATGAACTGGCCGATCAGATCGAGCAAGTTGGCGTGCGTCTGGGACGTGCCGAGCGGGGGCGACAGGTCGCGGACGCGTTTCGTGGACGACTCTCTGCGCTGCGTCAGCGCTTTCACCGCGCAGTGCCTGTCAGCGTGTTCTATCAGGTCTGGGATCAGCCGCTGTACACGGTGGGAGGTGGGCAGATCATTAGCGATGCGCTGAGTGTGTGTGGCGCCCGGAACGTGTTCGCAGACCTCAAACAGCCCGCGCCGCAGGTCAGCCTGGAGGCGGTTTTGCAGCGTGACCCGGAGGTGATCCTGACGAGCGATGCTCGCTTGTTGAGTCGCTGGAATGCTTGGCCACAGCTCAGGGCGGTAAAAACGCAGCAACTGTTTGCTGTGCCGGACAAAGGCCTGGAGCGCGCCAGCGGACAGATGTTGGAGGCCGTCGAGAAGTTGTGTGCACGGCTATCGCCGGATCGCTGAATAGCTGGGTTGGTTCTGGCCGGAGGCCGGTAGTAGAACCAGACGACCTGGTCGTGTCATGCAGGCCGCATTGGCCGTATCGGCTGCCGCTTCGCGCCAGATCGCGGGCAAGCGCGCTCCTACATATGATCGCCTATAGATCAGGCGTCCAGGTCACGCCAAACAGCCAGGTCCGGCCCTCTTCGCGGTAGCCATAGTTACTGCCATCAAAGCTGTACAGTGAGCGGCTGTAGCGCTTGTCCAGGGCGTTATCCAGCTTGAACTCCAGCTTCACCTCGTCGCTCGCTTTCCAGCTGCTGCGCAGTCCGAACAGTGCGTATCCGCCAATGTGCTGGGTGTTGGCTTCGTCGTTGTAGCTGTCGCTGACCGCCTGCCAGCTGGCGCCGATGCCCAAGCGATTGAACTGGCGGTCCAGGTCCAGATTGGCGGTTCGGCGCGCGCGGCGATTGAGCGTGTGCCCCGTGTCGCGATCTCGAGGGTCGATGATCGACGCGCCCAGTTTGCCGGTCCAGCCGAACAGTTGCTGCTCGAACGATGCCTCGAAGCCATTGATCCGGGCCGAAGCGATGTTCTGCGGGCTGAAGTCTGCGTCCAGCGCGATCGCGTCTTTCAGGTCCGTGCGATACAGCGAGGCTTCCAGCCTGCTGGTGTCGCTCAGGCGGCTTCGCCATTGCAGTTCGTAGCTTTTCGAGTGCTCGGGCTTGAGATTCGGGTTGCTGAAGCCGGGGTAATACAGATCGTTGAACGTCGGCGCGCGGAAACCTTCGCTGTAGGACAGCAGCACGTCGTTGGCGTCGTTGAGGGGCACGGTCAGCGTGCCGCTCCAGGTATTCTCGCTGCCGAACTGCTGATTCTGGTCATGGCGCAAACCGAGCTCGGTGGAGAATCCGTCGCCTTTGTAGCGGTGCTGGATGAACGCGGCGCGGTTCCAGCGGCTGTCTTCGTCGAAGGGCGTGCTGCTGGCGACCCGGTCCTCGTACCCGTCGGCACCGAGCATCAGGCTGTTGTGCTCATCAAGGGTCAGGTCGTTCTGCCAGTTGACCGAGTCCCGGTAGGTGTTGAACACGTATCGATCGTCGCTGAGCTTGTCGAAGGTTTTCTCGCGGTTCTCGCTGTGCCCCAGTTCCAGACGGGTTTTCCAGGTCGAGTTGATTCGGGCGTCCAGGTAAGTGCCCAGACTGCTGACCTCGAAGTCGCTGTATTGCTGCTGACCCACGCTGTTGAGCGTGACCGGGTCGAACAGGCCGAACGGGTTGTCGAACTCGTTTTTGCCCTTGTTATCCAGCGCGTTGAAGCCCACTTCCACGTCGTCATTCAGCCAATGGCTGAGGTTCAGGCTCATGGACTTGTTGCGGTAGGCGTCGTGGTCGCCGTCACTGGCAAACGACGGGCCCGTGCTGTCGATCCCTGCCGTTTCGTCGAGGCTGGTGCTGAGATTGAAATGCGTCTGTTCGTCGCCACCCGACAGACCAAGGCTGTTCTGGCGTGTGTTGCGGTTGCCCAAGCCGGTGTGCAGCCGCGCTTGCAGTCCTTGCTCGGCGCCTCGGCGGGTGAAAATCTGGATCACGCCGCCAATTGCGTCGGCCCCGTAGATGACCGAACGCGAACCGCGCAGCACTTCCACGCGTTCGATCTGCTCGACATCGAGAAACTGCAGCGCGCTGTCGCCAGAGGTGGCATTTGCGATGCGCTGGCCATCGACCAGCACCAGGTTTTGCGCCGCCTTGGTGCCGCGGATGTAGATGCCCGGCAGACTGCCGCGTCCACCGCTCGGCGCCACCTGGACACCCGGCACGCGGCTGAGCAGGTCGGTGACGCTGGTCGGTTGCAGGCGCTCGATGTCTTCGCGGGTGAACACGGTGTTGGCCGCCGTGCTGTCGTCGCGCTGCTCGACCTGGCGATTGGCGCTGATCAGGACATTGGGCAGTTTCAACGCGTTTTCGCGGTCTGGCAGGTCGGCGAAGGCTGGAGTAACGGGAAGCAGCGATAGGGTAAAGGCGAGGCGGTGCAGGTTCATGTTCGTTCGTTTCAGTGATCGTTCCCACGCTCTGCGCGGTAACGCTGCTCCGGACGCTCTGCGTCTAGCGCAGAATGACGCGGAGCGTCATGGGATGCATTCCCACGCAGAGCGTGGGAATGATCAGAGGGGCTGTCAGGCGTTGTGGATTTTTTGCAAACGATCGGCGATCGACGCTTCAATCCCGTCCGCATCCAGACCGCACTCCGCGAGCATCTGCGCGGGTTTGGCGTGTTCGACGTAAACGTCCGGCAAGCCCAGGTGCAGCACGGACTTGAGAATGTTTTCCCGTGCCAGGAACTCGCTGACGGCCGCGCCTGCGCCGCCCATGATGGCGTTCTCTTCGATGGTCACCAGCAGGTCGTGACTGGCCGCCATGACGCGCACCAAAGACTCATCCAGCGGTTTGACGAAACGCATGTCGACCACGGTCGCGTCGAGCTTTTCAGCGACAATCATGGCCTCGGCCAGTTGCACGCCGAACACCAGCATCGCGACCTTGCTGCCCTGGCGGCGGACGATGCCCTTGCCGATTTCCAGTGGCTCCAGTGCGCTTTCGATCACCGCATTCGGTCCCGTGCCGCGTGGATAACGCACAGCAGCCGGACCGTTGAACAGGTGGCCGGTGGTCAGCATCTTGCGCAGTTCGTTCTCGTCGCTCGGTGTCATCACCAGCATGCCCGGGATGCAGCGCAGGTACGACAGATCGAAACTACCGGCATGCGTCGGGCCGTCTTCACCCACCAGACCTGCGCGGTCGATGGCGAACAGCACATCGAGGTTCTGCACGGCGACGTCGTGAATCAGTTGATCGTAACCGCGCTGCAGGAAGGTCGAATAAATCGCCACCACCGGCTTGCTGCCTTCGCACGCCATGCCCGCCGCCAGCGTCACCGCGTGTTGTTCGGCGATGGCGACGTCGAAGTAGCGCTCTGGGTATCGCTCGCTGAACGCCACCAGATCAGAGCCTTCTTTCATGGCTGGCGTAATGCCGACCAGGCGCTCGTCGGCGTCGGCCATGTCGCACAGCCACTGACCGAACACACCGGAATACTTCGGCCCGCTGGCCTTTTTCGGCACAGCAGCAGGAGCGTTGAGCGGGTCGAGCTTGGTGATGGCGTGATAGCCGATCGGGTCGACTTCTGCCGGGGCGAAGCCTTTGCCCTTTTTGGTGACCACGTGCAGGAACTGCGGACCCTTGAGGTCGCGCATGTTGCGCAGGGTCGCGATCAACGTCGGCAGGTCATGGCCGTCGATAGGACCGATGTAGTTCCAGCCCAACTCTTCGAACAGCGTGCCGGGGACCAGCATGCCTTTGGCGTATTCCTCGGTGCGGCGGGCGATTTCCCAGGCACCGGGCAGGCGCGACAGCACTTTCTTGCTGCCTTCGCGCATGCTGGCGTAAGTGCGGCTGGAAAGAATCTTCGCCAAGTAGTTCGACAGCCCGCCGACGTTGCGCGAGATCGACATGTCGTTGTCGTTGAGGATCACCAGCATGTCGGCGTTGACTTCAGGGGCGTGGTTCAACGCCTCGAAGGCCATGCCTGCGGTCAGCGCCCCATCTCCGATGACGGCGATGGACTTGCGCTCGCTGCCTTGCAGGCGGGAGGCGATGGCCATGCCCAGCGCAGCGCTGATGGAGGTGCTGGAGTGGCCGACGCCGAAGGTGTCGTACTCGCTCTCGCTGCGACGCGGGAAAGCGGCCACACCGCCTTTCTGGCGCAGGGTCGACATCTTCTCGCGACGACCGGTGAGGATCTTGTGCGGATACGCCTGATGACCGACGTCCCAGACCAGCCGGTCGTCGGGGGTATCGAAGACGTAATGCAGGGCAACGGTCAGCTCGATGACGCCAAGGCCGGCACCGAAATGTCCTCCGGTCTGGCCAACGGTATAGAGCAGCTCCAGGCGCAGTTCATCAGCCAGGGCTTCAAGCTCTGCTTCACCTAACCGGCGCAGGCCGTCCGGCGTCGCTGCCTTGTCGAGCAGGGGCGTGGACGGGCGCTCGCGGGGAATCTCTTTGAACGTCGTGGGCATCAGGCGAATCGTTATAAGTAAAAGAGGCGGCAGTTTACCTGATGCATCGCGAGCTGCGCACGCAAGACAGCAACGGGATGCTCAGGACGTCGAATGGTGCATACCGTTGTAGGAGCGCGCTTGCCCGCGAAAAGTCCACCGGGCCCCGAAAAAGTGCGGGATGTTCATGGATCGCAGGCACGTGTGCTGCTGGCGGCAGACCCGACGCAGGAGAGGTGAGGTATCAGTTGCGGCGCTCGACGATATAACGCGCCAGTGCACGCAATGGCTCGGCGGCCGCGTCGAAAGGTCGCAGCGCGACCAGCGCCTGATCACGCAGCTCCAGCGCGTACAGCTTGGCTTCTTCCAGCCCCAGCAGCGCAGGGTAGGTCGGCTTGTCACGTGCGATGTCCGCGCCCTGGCGTTTGCCAAGCGTTGCGGTATCGCTTTCGACGTCGAGAATGTCGTCCTGGACCTGAAAGGCCAGACCGATGGCGCGGGCGTAAATCTGCAGTGCGTTCAGTTGGTCCTGGGTGGCATGACCGCTGGCCAGGGCGCCGAGTCTGACACTGGCCTCGATCAGCGCGCCGGTCTTGTGCCGATGCATGAATTCCAGCGCCTTCTGGTCGAGCTTCAGGCCGACCGAGCCCAGATCGATGGCCTGTCCACCGACCATGCCCGCAGGGCCTGCGGCGTGGGCGAGGGTGGCGACCATTTTCAGGCGGGTATCGGCATCCTGCGGGGTCAGCTTGCTGTCGGTCAGCACACTGAACGCCAGGCTTTGCAGGCCGTCACCGGCGAGGATGGCGCAGGCCTCGTCAAAGGCTTTGTGGGTGGTCGGCAGGCCGCGACGCAGATCATCGTCGTCCATGGCTGGCAGATCGTCATGCACCAGCGAGTAGGCGTGAATCAGCTCGACCGCGCAGGCCGCGCCGTTGGCCGTTTCCGCACGGCCGCCCAAAGCTTCACAGGCCGCGTAAACCAGCAAGGGACGGACACGTTTGCCGCCGTTGGTCACGCTGTAGCGCATGGCGGCGTAAAGGCGGGTCAACTCTGGAGCCGGGGCGTCGAACAGGCTGTCCAGCGCCGCATTGACGCGAGCCTGGCTCAGGGCCTGATAGTCGGCAATCATTCTGGCTGTTCCGCGTCGAAGGGTTCCTCTGCCAGTTCGCCATCGCGTTCCAGCAACACCTGGACCTTCTGCTCGGCCTGGGCCAGCGCACTCTGGCACTCGCGCGTCAGGCGGATGCCCTGCTCAAAGGCGGTCAACGAATCTTCCAGCGACAGCTCGCCGTTCTCCAGACGCTCAACCAGCGTTTGCAAATCCGTGAGGGACTGTTCGAAATCCAGTGCAGCTTTCTTGCGGGCCATGGCGGCTATCCCGGTAGACGTTAAACCGGCGCGACACTAGCAGAGCGAGGGCATTGGGGCAAATGAGAGGTGCTGACTGGTGCGTATAACCAGTTGGTATTTGAGAAGCGCGCTTGCCCGCGAAGGTGATGTAAGCGCAATACATCTTTGTGGATCGATCCATTTTTCGCGGGCAAGCGCGCTCCTACAGGAGGTCGCTGGCAAGTCGTGCAGGTTGTGTCGTGCAGGCAGGTGTAGGCGCGCGCTTGCCCGCGAAGGTGACGTACAGGCAATACATCTTTTTGGGCAGATGTATTTTTCGCGGGCAAGCGCGTTCTTACAGAAAGGATCTACAGGGTCGGTAATTACAGGAACGTGAACACCGTCTCAGCCGGCAGGCGCGACTTCGGCAGCTTGGCGTTGAAGTCGGTTTCACTGCGGTAACCCAGCGCAACGACGACCAGACTGGTATAGCCCTTCTCGCGCAGGCCCAGTTCGGCGTCGAGCTTCTTGAAGTCGAAGCCTTCCATCGGCGTTGCGTCCAGACCCAGCGATGCGGCACCCAGCAGCAGCGTGCCCAGCGCCAGATACGTCTGTTTTTCCATCCAGTGCTGCAGGTCTTTTTGGTCGTGCTTGTGCAGATTCACGTAGCCACGGCGGCTGTTGTCCTGACCGGCCTTGGCGTCGGCCGTCGGGAGACGACCGTCGAGCTCTTCCTGCCCCAGCACGGCCTGCAGGTGGGCTTCCGTCATCTCGGTGCGGGTGCACAGCACGATCACGTGAGAAGCGTTGAGGATCTTGGATTCGTTGTACGCAAAGCCGCCTTCGGCGCCCTTGGCCACACGCGCTTTGCCTTGTTCGTCAGACGCGATAACGAAATGCCACGGCTGCGAGTTCACCGAAGACGGGCTGTGGCGCAGTTGATCGAGCAGGGTGTCGACGGTTTCCTGCGGGATCTTGCGGCTGTTGTCGTAGGCCTTGGCGGTGTAGCGGGATTTGGCGAGTGCGGTGAGTTGCATGGTGTCTTCCGAGTCAAAAAAGAGGGCAGCCTGGTTTGACAGCCGTCGAGGCCGGCGCGGCGCGATCTTCACACACGCCCCACCGACCGAACAATTGCGAACGGTTAAAACCCTTCGAGTACGATCTTGCCGCGGGCCTTGCCGCTCTCGATCACGGCGTGGGCGCGGCGCAGGTTCTCAGCGTTGATGACGCCAAAGTGTTCGCCGAGCGTGGTCTTCAACACGCCTTGGTCGATCAGCGCCGACACGCGATTGAGCAGTTCGTGCTGGGCAATCATGTCCGGCGTTTCGTACAGCGAGCGGGTGAACATCAGTTCCCAGTGCAGCGACAGCGCCTTGCGTTTCATGGGGACGACGTCGAGGCTTTTCGGGTCGTCGATCAGCGCCAGCTGGCCTTGTGGGCGCAGGGCTTCGATCAACTGCGGGAAATAACTGTCGGTATGGGTCAGGCTGGCCACATGGCTGACCTGGCCGACGCCGATTTTTTCCAGTTGCTCCACCAGCGGCTGACTGTGATCGATCACGTGATGCGCGCCGAGGTCTTTGACCCAGTCGCGGGTTTCCGGGCGAGACGCGGTGCCGATGACGGTCAGCTTCGTCAGCTGTCGAGCCAGTTGAACCAGAATCGAACCCACGCCACCGCCTGCGCCGATGATCAACAGGCTGTCGCCTTCACCCCCACCTTCCTGCACGCCCAAACGGTCGAACAGCAGTTCCCAGGCGGTGATCGAGGTCAGCGGCAGCGCGGCGGCATGGGCGTTGTCGATGGACGTCGGTTTGCGGCCGACGATGCGCTCGTCCACCAGATGAAATTCGCTGTAGTTGCCCGGGCGGGCGATGGAGCCGGCGTAGAACACCTCGTCACCGGCCTTGAACAGCGTGACTTCCGGGCCGGTTTCACGAACGATCCCCACCGCGTCCCAGCCCACGACTTTCGGTTCGGTGGCGGCAGAGCCTGCGCGAATCTTGGTGTCCACCGGGTTCACCGAAATGGCGCGGACTTCAACCAGCAGGTCCCGTGGGCCGGGCGCGGGTTTTGGCAGGTCCATGTCCATCAGCGATTTCGGATCTTCGATGGGCAGACCGTGCTGGGTAAAGGCGATGGCTTTCATGGCGTTCTCTCTTGAAGGCAAGGGATATGAAGTTGGACGTATCTTGTTCTTCTCTACCGACAAGAAAAACCCGCACAATACGTCAACACTTTCACAGCTGGAGTGAAAATGATCCGCATTGATGACTTGGCGCTGTTCGTCCGCACCGCCGCGCTGGGCAGTTTTTCCAACGCGGCGCGTGAGGTCGATCTGCTGCCAGGGCAGGTGGCCGCAGCGATCAAGCGACTGGAGCGTGAGGTGGATGTCCGGCTCTTCGCGCGCTCGACGCGCAGCCTGCGCCTGACCGCCGAAGGTGAGCAGTATTTGCCGACCGCACAGGCGGTGCTCGACACCTTGAGCGAAGGGCGTGAAAAACTGCGGCGTGAGAGCGCGGCGTTGAGCGGCACGCTTCAGGTGGCCGCGCCGTCGGATCTGGGGCGCAATGTGTTGCTGGGCTGGATGACCGACTTCCGCCGACAGCATCCTGCGCTGAACCTGCGATTGTTCGTCTCGGACCAGGTGGCTGACATGTTCCGCGATCCTGTGGACGTGGCCATCCGCAGTGGTGTCATCGAAGACGCCAACTACATAGCGTTGCCGCTCGCACCTTATAACCGCCGAGTACTGGTGGCGTCGCCTGACTATCTGGCCCGTAAAGGGCGGCTGCTGACAGCGGACGATCTGCTGCGTCACGACTGTCTGCTGTACATCCTCAACGGCCGCGTCTATGACAAGTGGCCGGTGGGGGCGCGCATATTTACCGTGTCGGGACCGTTGCTCACGGACGATGCCGATCTGGTCCGCCGCTGGGCCGTGGCGGGCGAGGGCATCGCGTATAAATCGTGGGTGGACGTGCGTGATGACGTGCTGGCAGGGCGGCTGGAGTTGCTGTTGCCGGATTATCCGGGCGAACCCGCGCCGTTGAATCTGGTGTATCCCCACCGCAAACAGTTTTCGCCTGCGGTGCAGCAACTGCATTCGATGCTCAAGAGCCGGTTCGTCGACATGGAGAAGGGTTTGCCGAAGCTTTTGTGAGCGCCCTGATGAACTGTAGGAGCGCGCTTGCCCGCGATTGAGGTACGTCATTCAGCTTGATGCCGCCAGACACACCGCTATCGCGAGCAAGCTCACGCCTACAATTGCTTCAAGTCAGAGATAACGACTGTCGATCAATGCGAATGCCTCGGCTCACCACTGCGTGCGATCACGCGCAGATGCAGCGTGGCAGGTTCCAGGCAGCCGCCTGTGGATAACTGCCCGACCAGTTGGCGATAGAGCTCTTGCCACGGCGTTTGCGAGGCGGGCATTGTCGGTTCGAACTGCGCGCGACGCTCGGCCATTTCCTCGTCGCTGACCAGCACGTTGACGCTGCGATTGTTCAGGTCCACGCGCAGACGGTCATTGGTTTTCAGCAACGCAAGACCACCGCCAACCGCTGCTTCCGGCGACATGTTGAGGATCGAGGGGCTCGCAGACGTGCCGCTCTGACGACCATCGCCCAGGCACGGCAACGAATCGATGCCGCGTTTGATCAGCTCGGCCGGTGGCGCCATGTTTACCACTTCTGCGCTGCCCGGATAGCCGACCGTGCCTGCGCCGCGAATCACCAGAATGCAGCGCTCATCAATGTCCAGCGACGGGTCGTTGATGCGCGCGTGATAGTCCTCGGGGCCTTCGAAGACAATTGCCCGCGCTTCGAAGCTGTTCTCGGCGCCCGGCTCGGACAGGTAGGTTTTGCGGAACGCTTCGCCGACCACCGACATCTTCATGATCGCGCTGTCGAAGAAGTTGCCGCTGAGTACGATGAAGCCCGCGCGGTGCTTGAGCGGGTCTTCGTAAGGGCGAATCACATCCACGTCCTGAGCGACCGCATTACGCACGATGTCGCCGATGGTTTTGCCGGACACCGAACCGCAGTCTTCATGCAGCTTTCCGGCTTTCTGCAGTTCGTGCATCACCGCCGGTACGCCGCCTGCGCGGTGGAAGCCTTCGCCCAGGTACTTGCCGGCGGGCATGCAGTTGACCAGCAACGGCACGTCTTCGCCGATTCGCTGCCAGTCGTCCAGGCTCAGTTCGACGCCCATGTGCCGCGCGATGGCGATCAGGTGAGGCGGGCAGTTGCTGGACGCGCCCAGCGCCGACGCCACGGCAATCGCGTTTTCGAAGGCTTCGCGGGTCATGATCTGCGAAGGACGTACGTCTTCGCGGACCAGGTCGCAGATGCGTTTGCCGGTCATGTAGGCCATCTGGCCGCGCTCGCGGTATGCCGCCGGAATGCTTGCGCAACCCGGTAACGACATGCCCAACGCTTCGGCCAGGGCATTCATCGAAAGCGCCGTGCCCATGGTGTTGCAGTGACCGACCGAGGGTGAGGCCGCGGTGGTCATTTCCATGAAGCCTTCGTAGTTGATCTCGCCTGCCGACAGCAGATTGCGCGCATGCCAGAGCACGGTGCCGGAGCCGATCAGCTCCCCTTTGTGGCGACCGTCGAGCATGGGCCCGCCCGACAACACGATGGCGGGCAGGTCCGTCGTCGCGGCAGCCATCAGGCACGCCGGTGTGGTCTTGTCGCAGCCGGTGGTCAGGACCACGCCGTCGAGCGGGTAGCCGTGGAGGATTTCAACGAGGCCCAAGTAAGCGAGGTTTCGATCCAACGCGGCGGTAGGACGACGGGTTTGCTCGGCCATGGGATGCACCGGAAATTCCATCGGAATCCCGCCCGCATCACGAATGCCTGCCTTGACCCGCTGCGCCAGTTCCAGGTGATGACGATTGCACGGCGCAAGATCGCTGCCGGTCTGGGCGATGCCGATGATCGGGCGGCCGGATTGCAGCTCCTCACGGGTCAGGCCGTAGTTCATGTAACGCTCGACGTAGAGCGCGGTCATGTCGGCGTGACTGGGATCGTCGAACCATTGCTGGCTGCGCAGAGGGCGTTTGGGCGTATCGGACATGGTTCGGGTCTCTCTTGGAATTAGGGTATTGCCAGAATCTGTTATCGGTAACATTGAGCCTGAAAAACCGTTTTGTAAACCGGCAGGGCTTCAGCGCGACAGCAAATCACGCGCCGCGAGGTTGCGAATCAGCGCGCCCACGCCAAACGTCCAGGGCGTCGCCCGGCTGCTGTGGGTCACCTCGTTGTGCAACCCGCCGAGCAGACGGCTGCTGATGCTGACCTGATCCCCGAGCTTGTGCGTGAAGCCACCGCCCACATGATCGCGGTCTTCGGTCGGGGCGAAGAGGGTGCCCAGATACAGCAGGAAACCATCGGGGTATTGGTGGTTGGCGTTCAGCGTTTGCGCGGCGATGTCTTCCGGGTCACGGCTGATCTGCGACATCGAGCTTGAGCCTTTCATCACATAGCCGTCATTGCCTTTCACCTGCAGATCGACCACGCAATTGCGCACGTCGTCCATCGAGAACGTCTCGTCGAACAGGCGGATGAACGGACCGATGGCGCACGAGGCGTTGTTGTCTTTCGCCTTGCTCAGCAGCAGGGCACTGCGACCCTCAAAGTCACGCAGGTTGACGTCGTTGCCCAGCGTCGCGCCGTGAATCTGCCCACGGCTGTTCACCGCCAGCACCACTTCCGGTTCCGGGTTGTTCCATTCCGATTTCGGGTGGATGCCGATCTGGCTGCCGCTGCCGACAGCGGCGAGCACAGGCGCCTTGGTGAAAATTTCGGCGTCCGGGCCGATGCCGACTTCAAGATATTGCGACCACATTTTCTGTTCGATCAGCAACGCTTTGAGCTTGCTCGCCTGCTCGGAACCCGGCTTGATGCTGCGCAAGTTGTCGCCGATGGCGTTGTGCACGATGGCCCGCACACTCTCTGCCTTGGCCGGATCGCCTGCGGCCTGCTCTTCGATCACCCGCTCGATCATGCTTGCGGCGAAGGTCACGCCAGCGGCTTTGATGACCTGCAGGTCGGCGGGCGCTAGCAGGAACGGCTTATTGGTGTCAGGGTTTGAGGTCGAGTTGGCCAGCAGTGCCTCAACGCTGGCGATCAAGGTGCCCTGGGTTTCACGCACCGCTTTGAGCGGCGACTCGGACTCCAGCAACTCGCTCAACGTGGCGAATTGCGCCGACAGATCGAACACCCCGTCGCTGCGCAGCACAACGGGCGAAGGCCCGCTGACGTTGCCGGGCACCCAGGCGCGGCCGATCAAAGTGCCGGTCAGGCCGTCGGCAGGCAGTGTGTTTTCTGGGGTGAGCTGAATAGGCATGGGGCAGTCCTCGGATATTTTTGTGCTTTTCGTACCGACCCTAATCAGCGCGGCCGATAAACTCCAATGACATCTGCTCAATTATCGATAACACTGGGTTATCGCGAATCGAGGCTGTTTCCATGTCCGACATTTCCTTTTCCACGGTCTGCAACTGGCTGAAGTTCAAGCACCTGGTGCTGATCGATACCTTGGCGCGGACCCGCAATATGCACGCCGCTGCCCAGCACATGAACCTCAGCCAGCCGGCGGTCAGCAAGATGCTGCGCGAGATCGAACGCCTGCTCGGCTTCGATCTGTTTGAACGCCTTCCGCGCAACATGCCGCCGACTGCGTTGGGCGAACATGTGGTGCGTTATGCGCAGATTGCGCTCAACGATGCGAACAAGTTTGTCGACCAGATCAGCAGCCTGCGCGAAGGCGGACATGGTTTTCTGAAGGTGGGTGCGATTTTCGCGGCGACTGCGGTGGTGTTGCCCGACGCGATCGTTCAACTGAAGAAGCGCTGGCCGTTGCTGTCCATCGAGGTGGTCGAGCAGACCAGCGATCACCTCATGGAAATGCTCGACGACAAGAAGCTCGACCTGGCCGTGGCGCGTTACACCGACGAAAACCAGCAACAGGTGTATGACTTCCAGGCGCTGGCGCCCGAGCCGTTCTGCATGGTGGTCAACAGCCGTCATCCGCTGACGGAGTTGCAGGAAACACCGTTGCAGGAGCTGGGCAAGTGGCCGTGGATTCTTTACCCGGTCGGCACACCCATTCGCGCGCGGATGGAACAGGCGTTTGCGCAGGCCGGCATCGCAACGCCGAAGAACACCATCGACACGATCTCAATGCAGACCTTCCTCCAGGTGCTGCAGTCCGGGCCGATGATCGCCATGTTGCCGGCCTCCATGGCGCAGTCGCATCTGGACACCGGACTGCTGAAAGTGCTCAACACCTCGCTGAAACTCGCACCGCAGGATTACGGCATCCTGACCCGTCGCGGCGAGCCGTTGCTGGGGGCGGCGTCGGAATTTGCCGAGATCCTGCTGGCGAATGCGCAGGTGGCGCGCAATTGATGTTCCTGACTGCCGAAATCATCTGTGGGAGCGAATTTATTCGCGATGCGGTTTCAAGCGCACATTTGCATTGGGAGAAGGATTTCTCGCGAATGAATTCGCTCCCACAGGTGACCTTCGATAACCCCGCGTTATCGATCAATGGGAACAAGTCATTGTCCCGCCCCGTATTTACGGTAGTCAGGCCTACCTGTTATCGGTAACATCGTTCCGTGCTTCGACCCTCCATAACAACAATACAGGCCCGTCCACGTGCCTGGAGGTCCCACCATGGAAACCGTTTCCCAACGCCTGCCCGAACCTTCGGGTGCCGGGCAAGCCAGTTTTGAAGACCGCACCTACCGCAAAGTGATCCTGCGCATCCTCCCTGTCCTGCTGCTGTGCTACATGGCCGCGTACCTGGACCGCGTGAACATCGGCTTCGCCAAGCTGGACATGCTCAACGACCTGCAATTCAGCAACACCATCTACGCCTTGGGCGCGAGCATGTTCTTCTGGGGTTACTTCCTCTTCGAAGTGCCGAGCAATCTGTTGCTGCATCGCTTCGGCGCGCGTATGTGGATTGCCCGGATCATGCTCACTTGGGCCATCGTCTCCATGGCCGTGGCGTTCACCGTGCCGCTGGCGAAGTTCTTTCACATCGAATCGGAAACCATGTTCTACGTGCTGCGCTTCTTGCTCGGCATCTGTGAGGCAGGGTTCTTTCCAGGCGTGATCCTTTACCTCAATTACTGGTTTCCGACCCGCCGTCAAAGCCGTGTCCTGTCGGGTTTCCTGATGGCAATGCCGATCAGCCTGACGCTGGGCGGCGTGATTTCCGGCTGGCTGATGACCAGAATGCAAGGCGTGCAGGGCATGGCCGGCTGGCAGTGGTTGCTGATCATCGAAGGCATTCCCTCGGTCATCATGGCGTTCGTGGTGCTGGCGTTCATGGCCAACAACGTTGATGCGGCCAAATGGCTGTCGCCCGAAGAGAAAGCCCTGCTCAAGGCCAATCTGGAGACCGACAGCAAAGGCAAGGCGTCGAACCTGCGCGAGGTATTCTTCAATGGCCGCGTGTGGCTGTTGGTGCTGATCCTGCTGACGTTCAACACCGGGTTCTATGGCCTGGCGTTCTGGATGCCGTCGATCATCAAAAGCGCAGGTATTTCGAACCCGCTGGACATCGGTCTGCTGACCGCCATTCCGTACGGCATCGCGGTTATCGCCATGACCCTCAATGCGCGGCATTCGAACAAGACCGGCGAGCGTCGTCTGCACGCAGCGATCCCGGCGATCATCGGCGGCATTGGCCTGATCCTCAGTGCGTATTTCGCCAACAACGTGGTGCTGTCGATCATCTTCCTCAGCGTTTCTGCCTCGGGCGTGTTGAGCCTGATGCCGATCTACTGGACGTTGCCGGGCACGGTGTTGTCTGGCGTTGCGGCAGCGGCGGGCATCGGCATGATCAACGCCATCGGCAACTTGTCCGGTTTCACCGGCTCGATGATCACCGCTATGGCCGAGAACCTGACTGGCAACATCAATAACGGCACCTACGTGCTGGGGGCGTGCCTGTTTGTCAGCGCGGGGCTGATCCTGTCGATTCCCAAAGCGATGCTGGGCAATCACAAGGTCGACACGGCAGTGCCTGCAGGACAACTCTCACAAGCCTGACCGGGAACGGCCGGACAACACAGTCTCCTGTGGGCGCGAGCAAGCTCGCTCCCACAGCACTCGCCACCGGTTGGCGAGAACGTTAAGCACCGACATTTTCTCGACATCTGCCATCGCCATCCGCGATGGCAAGCTCGCCAATGCCTGATATACGCCCCCGCCTCTGACTCCTAACATCGGTCGCAATGACCAACCGTTCGCCGACTGCGCGTCATACCGTCGACCGGGTTTCCAAAAATAATAAGTTGAGTCCCACGAGGTTTCCCCATGAAAACCCTTGCTGCCGGGCCCGCGCCCGTTTCTGCGCCTCTGGATGGCAGTGCTCAGCTGAGCACCGGCCAGCGTTACGCTACTTTGGGCGGCTCTTGGGCCGCTTGGCTGTTCGACGCGCTGGATGCCACCGTCTTCGGCTTCGTCCTGCTGGCCATCGCCAAAACCTTTTCTGTCGGTCTGGGCGATGTCGTATCGACCGTGGCCTGGTTTCTGCTGGCAACCGGTATCGGCGGCTTCTTCCTCGGGAACATCTCCGACAAGATCGGCCGCAAGAAGACCATGATGCTGTCGGTGTTCGTCTATGGCACCGGCACTTTGCTCTGCGGGTTTGCCGACAGCCTGTGGCAACTGAACCTGTTCCGTTTCTGCGTCGGGATTGCGGTCGGTGGGCTGTGGTCTGCCGCGGCTGCGCTGGTGTCGGAAATCTGGCCGCCTGCCGGTCGCGCCAAAGCCTTCGCCGTGATGCAAACCGGTTGGTCGGGTGGCGGCTTGCTCGCCGCGATTTTTGCCTGGAGCTTCCTCGACAGCAGCAACCCTGAGTCCTGGCGCACGCTGTTTATCTACGCGTCGATCCCGGCCTACTTCACCCTCGTGTTCATCTGGCTGTTCGTTAAAGAGTCGCCTGTCTGGCTGGCGAACCGCGAGTTCATGCGTCGTAACACCGACAAGGGGCGGCTGATGGAAATCTTCAGCCCGCAGTATCGAAAAGTGACCCTGCTGGGCCTGAGCATTTCGGTGCTGGGCATGTACGGCTACTGGATCATCACCACCTTCATGCCGGCCTATCTGCAGAACATTCTGAACGTGCGCATCGATCAGGCGCCGGTGTTTGTCATCTGGATCGGCATTGGTGCCACCATCGGTTATCTGGCCTACGGCTATCTGGCAGAAGCCGTCGGACGCCGCCTGTCATTTGCGATCTTCTTTGGCGGCATGGCGATCATGGTGCCGGTGTTTTCCTACTCCGCGACCCTGATGCCGCTGACAGACGGCAAGCTGATGTTCACCACCCAGAACATCATTATGCTGGGCTCTCTGGCTGCACTGCTGGGCTTCTTCACCGGTTACTTCAGCGGGTTCGGCGCGTGGTATTCGGAACTGTTCCCCACCAGCATCCGCTCCACCGCGTCGGGCTTCTGTTTCAACTTCGGCCGGGTGGGCGCCATTGTCGGGATCAAGCTGGTCCCCGTGCTGATCCCGCTCATCGGCTTCACCGCCACGATTTCTCTTGCCTCCGTTTCCTACGCCATTGCCGCCGTCATGGTGTTCACGCTGCAGGAAACCAAAGGCGTTCAACTCACCAGCGGCAACTGATCTGCATCTAGAGGACAGCCCCATGAAAAACTTTCGAATCGGCCAAATCGTTCCAAGCTCCAACACCACCATGGAAACCGAAATTCCGGCGATGCTGACCTCGCGTTACTCGCTGTTTCCGGAAGAGCACTTCACGTTCCATTCGTCGCGCATGCGCATGATGCACGTGAGCCCCGAAGAGCTGAAGAAGATGGACATCGACAGCGACCGTTGCGCGCTGGAACTGAGCGATGCACGCGTGGACGTCATGGCCTACGCCTGCCTGGTGGCGATCATGTGCCAGGGCGCGGGTTACCACAAAGTCTCGCAGGACCGTCTGGGCAAGACCGTGGTTTCCAACAAGTCGAACGCTCCAGTGCTGAGTTCTGCGGGTGCGTTGATCGACAGCCTGAACATGCTCAACTACAAGAAAATTTCGATCATCACCCCGTACATGAAGCCCCTGACCCAACAGGTCATCGACTACATCGAAGCGGCCGGTATCGAAGTGGTCGACTCCATCAGCCTGGAAGTGTCCGACAACCTCGAAGTCGGTCGTCTGGACCCGATGAATCTGGTGGCCCACGCCGACAAGTTGAACATCGGTCAGGCCGATGGGGTGGTGCTGTCGTGCTGCGTGCAGATGCCTTCGCTGCCCGCGATCCAGGTCGTACAGGATCGTCTCGACAAGCCGGTGCTGTCGGCGTCGGTGGCGACGGTTTACCAGATGCTGAAAACACTGGGCCTCACCGCTCAGGTGCCGAACGCCGGCCATCTGCTGTCCGGTCAGTTCTGAGTCGATGAATGACGGGGTACTATGGCGGCCATTCTGGCCAGCACGCCCGGTACCTCATATGAAGCTCGATCCCGTCTCGTTGCGCCTCTTCGTCAGCGTTGTCGAAGAAGGCACCATCGCTGCCGCCGCCAAGCGTGAACACATCGCGGCGGCCGCGGTGAGCAAGCGGCTCAGCGAGCTGGAAGAGCTGCTCGATTCAAAGCTGCTCAACCGCACCAACAAAGGCATCACGCCGACCGATGCGGGCCTGTCGTTGCTGTTCATGGCTCGCAGCGCGCTGAACAACCTCAATGAAATCGTCGTGCAGATGCGTGACTACTCCCACGGGCGTCGCGGGTCGGTGCACGTGCTGGCGAACATTTCGGCGATCACGCAGTTCATGCCGGGGCTGATCAAGTCGTTCATGGCGCTCTACCCGCTGATCAACGTCAGCCTGCAAGAGCAGCAAAGCCTGGCGATCACCAAGGCCGTGGCGGAAAACCGCGCCGACATCGGCATCTTTACGCGTCTGCCCCATGGTGCTGACATCGAAGTGTTCCCGTTTCGCACCGACCGACTGGTGTTGCTGGTGCCCAACGATCATCCCTTGGCCGGGCGCGAGTCGCTTACCTTCAATGAAACGCTGGACCACGAATACGTCACCCTGCGCAGCGGCACGCACCTCAATTTTCAGCTGATAAAAGCCGCCAATGACATGGGTCGCTCGCTGAAAATCCGCATGGAAGTCTCCAGCTACGACGCGTTGTGCCTGATGGTTCAGGCGGGCGTTGGCATCGGCATCATGCCGGCGGGCAGCGTGGAGATTTACAAAATGGACGGCGCGACTGCCGTGCCCTTGAACGAAGACTGGGCCAGTCGCGAACTCAGCGTCTGCGTGAGGTCCAGGGCGGGCTTGTCCACCGCCGCGCAGCTGTTTCTGGACCATCTGCTCGCGGGTTGATGCACCTCATTGTCGGAGCGCGCTTACCCGCGATCGCGGCGTGTCTGAATCGAATAGGTCGTGACACACCGCAATCCTTGTAGGCGCCAGCAAGCCGGCTCCTACAAGGCGGGGCAGGCCTCGCCATCACTTCGGGTCATACCCGCCGCAGCACGCCCGCACCAACACCGCCAACACCGCCAGATTGCCTTTTACGCCGCTGATCTTGGTCGGCACGTCGCCCTGTGGATACCGCCTGACCGTCGGCAGTTCTAGGCAGCGATAACCCAGTCTTGGCGCCCTGTACGAGAGATACGCCAGCAGTTCATAGGTCATGAACACATCGCGAAACAGGGCGATGCGCGGGTCGAGCAGCATCTTGCGGCTGTAGGCGCGAAAGCCCTGTGTGGTGTCGGTCCAGTCGAAACCCGAGGCCAGACTGAGCATCGGGGCGTGTATGAACCGGATCGCGATGTCGCGGGATTTCGGCGTGTTTTCCGCCACGCCACCCGCGAGGAAACGCGACGCCTGAACAAAATCCACGCCCTGTTGCAGCGCCTCAATGAAGCGCGGAATCGCCTTCGGATCGTCCTTGTCGTTGCCGTCGATGGTGACGATGCCCTCGTAGCCCTGATCGAGGGCGAAGGCATAGGCGCATCGCAGCTGCGCGCTGAGTTTGCCCGGCGACGTCTTCACCAGCAGGCCACGCACGCCTGTCACCATGAGCATGTCGTGGGCGAGTGAACCGTCGGAGCTGCCGCCGTCGACGATGATGATGTCCGCCAACTGATAGATCGACAGCGCAGCCATGCGCGCCAGCAGGCTGACAATGCGCTCGCCTTCGTTGATCACCGGAATGACCACGCAATAGGAGTGCGTGCGGCCCAGCCACAAGGGCGTCTCGAAGTAAGGGACCTGTCGGGACAGTTTGGTTAGTGTCGGTCGTCCGGGAGAAAACGTTGTGTCAGTCATCAGGCCACCCGCGCAGTGATCAGGGCGACGCCCGCGATCACCAGCAAGATGCCGGCCGCTGTCGTCCAGTAGAAGGTTTCACGAAAAATCAGGATCGAAGAACAGGCCACCGCAGCCACGGCACCGGCGGTCAGCACCGGGTGAGCGATGTTCAGCGGCAAGCGGGCGAGGGCGGCGGCGTAGAGCAGAAACGCTGTGCCGTACAGGCCGAGGCCGACCCAGAACGGCCAGTTGCCCAGGGCCTCCAGCGGCGCGGTGAGTGAAGGAAACCGACGCGGCGGCATCATCGCCATCTTCACCAGCACGCTGGCGGACGCGTTGGAGAGAATCCCCAAAATCAGAATGGCCCATTTCATCGCAGCGTCCCCCAGGCTTCTGCACGGTAATGCTGGATGGCCACATTCAATGCACGCTCGATGGTGTCCAGATGCGGTTCGACCCGGTTAGGCAGCATTTCGATGCTGACCACGTGATCCGGCAGGTAGCGGCTGATGGCCTCTGCCATGTCGACGTGTGCGGTATCGCCGTCGCCGAGTGTCAGAAGATCCCGCTCGCTGGCGTGCACATGGCCGATCAGGTCAGCGTCATCTTTCAGCACGGCGAAAGGATCCTCGCCATTGATCGTCAGGGAACCCGTGTCCAGTTGCATGAGAATGTTCGGGTGATCGACCTCGCGCACGACTTGCGCCGTTGACGGGGTATCGGTCATGAAGTTGGCGCCGTAGCACTCGGGGTTCGGCTCCAGACAAAACGCCAGTGCGTAATCCTGGGCGATGTCGCCGAGTGAACGGAAGAACGGCACCGCGATGTTCTGGGCTTCCCGATCGCTCAGGCCGCTGCGGTCCCGGTTCTTCGGCGAACCAAACACCAATCGGGTGGCGCCCAGTCCGGCACCGATCCGACAGACTTCATTCAAATGTTGCAGCATCGACGCCTGGCTGGCGGCGCAACCGAACACGTTTAACCCCTGGGTGCCAAACAGCAACGCTTGCATGCCGGTGATGCCGATTCCACGGTCCGCCCACCTGTCGCGCACCTCCGCGATCTGGCTCTTGTTTGTCGCCACTGGGTCAGGGAAGTATTTGCCAGGCGCGACATCGATGGCATCGACGCCGTAGCGCTTGAGCAATGCGGCGATGGCCTCGTCCTCGACGATGTCCCAGGCAATGTTGGAGATGGCCAGCCTCATGCTTTCGCTCCCATCGAGCGCGGTTCCGATTGCGCGTATGCGCGCACCGCCTGCAACGTTTCCCGGGCGCTGTACTGGTAACGGCCCCGGCCACCGAACAGCGCGGCATGACAGGTCTGCATGGAATACCGCGCGGCCATGACCCCGCGTACGTTGTCGAACGGAACGCCGAACCCCTGCTCTGCAACTTCGGCGACCGTGATCGGCTCGGCGCACAGGTGGACCAGGTTCAAGCCCGCATTCAGCGCGATCTGGATGTCGCTCGCGAGGTTGACCATCGGGTAAAACTGGAAGAGGCCGCGGCTGTCGATGGCCGTCAGATTGTTCTCGTTTAGGAAGTCAAAAATCACGTTCTTGCGCAGTCCCGGGCCAACCAGCCCTGGCAGGCGCACGATCAGATGACGTGGGAAAAAGTCCTCGACGAAGCACTCCAGCAGGCGCCGATTCATGCCGTATGCATGCAGACCGACCTCATCCACGACCGAGTCCTCATCCACGCCGATGGGGGTATGGAACACGTCCACGGTGCTGATCAAGACAAAGGTCTTGCAGCGCACGGTCCGCAGATGATCGATCAGGTTTTCGATGCGTTTGCGATCGGCCTCGGGCTCACGATTGGCGATCCACTTCTGCGCCGAGGCGCCCGCGCAGACCAGCGTGTCGAACGAGCGCCCTTCGATCTCGTGAATGTTGGTGGAGCGAAAGAGCGCGTCGAATCGCGCTTGACGCATCAGGGTCGAGCCGACAAAACCGGTGAAGCCGATCAGACCGTTGCTCATAATTGCGCATCCAGCGGGCAATGTACCCGGATCAGTTGGGCGTTGTAGACGTAGAAATACGAGGTATAGGTGCAGTTCAGTCGACTGATTTCGGCTTCCAGCGCCTTGCCTCGACCGCTGATGTCCTTGTCCAGATTGACGTGAGACACCAGCACGGAAAAATCCCTGGACGGCCGCTGCCGCAGCAGTTCGGCGAGCGAGTCCTGGTATTCGACTCTGCCCATGTTCGGGTCGCGGGCTTTGGTGATTTCGTCGTACACGCGCACGTACTGATGCTTGCTCAGACGCGGGTCCAGCAACGTGTAGTACTCCAGCGAGGGTTGGGCGTCGGGGTACACCAGAAACTCGGTGGGCGGCAGTTGTGCGACGTGCTCGTACAGCGCGTTGTTGTCGACGTATTCGTAGTTCACGCCCTTGAGGTTGTTGTAACAGGCCTTGCCGGCCTGCAGCGTCATCAGCGCCAGCAACACCAGACCCAACGCCTTGAGCGGGCGAGACGGGCTGGCGGTGAATTCCAGCACCGCAAAGCAGGCGAGGGTCATGCTGAATGGCACCAGCCAGACCACATGACGCGGGTAGGTCGCCGGATAGAACCCGACGATTCTGCCGACAATCACCACCATCAGAATGCCGATGAAAAACAGGTTCAGCGTGAACACGAAGCCGCGCCTATGGGTGAACAGCAGCGCCACGTTGGCCACGGCGGACACCACCAGCAACGCCTTGCCGTACGCACCGAGAATTGCCTCCTTCAACACGCCCAGCGAGCCCAAGGGCGAGGTCGAGTAGTAATCGTCGTAGTTGCTCAACTGGTAGACCGTCAGGTACTTCATGTAGGCGTAAGACGCGACGACGATCATTGCCGAGGCGAAGAGCGCGGCCATCGTCGCCTTGCCACGTTCATCCCACGGGCGAAACGCGAGTCGCAGAAACGCGTAGACCAGCAGCGCACCCGAGACGATCAGCGTCGAGAAGCCGAGCACGCTCAGCAGCGCGGCCATCACGATTGGCCAATAGAGGTTGTCATGCTCCTCGGCCTGCCACAGGGCGAAGATCGCCAGAAAGCTCACCGACACTTCCAGGAAGTAATGCTTGAGCTCGGTCAGAAACAGCCCTATCGAAAACGAGTGGCCGATCAACGCCAACAGAAACACCACCGCGCCCCAGCGGTAACGCCGAAACACGGCAAACATCGGCGCGATGAGTACGCACGAGAGCGCCAGAACCGACAGCCGCAACGGCTCGATGTTGTAGTGAAACAGCCACATGATCGCTTTGAAAAACAGCGACGCGAGCACCGGCTCGGCTTGATCGTAATACGGCAGGGGTTTGAGAAATTCGGCAGGGCTGCGCAAGGCGATGATGTCCTTGAGCAGCATGGCTTCGTCGATCCAGATCGAGCGCGTGGCGAGGGTCAGGAACAGGCTCGCCAGCACCGCGATTGCGATGGGCAGAACGAGCGCCGGGGCGATACGCGGCAGGTCAAAGACTTCATTGTCCAGTTTCTCCAGCACGTCGTAGATGTTGTCGATCTTGCCGCCGAGCACCGAGTAGCAGCCCGGCAAGCTGGCGTGCTTCTCGAACAGAATCGGCCTACCGTCGTTGCGGTCGTTTTTCGCCAACACGGTCTTCACTTCGTACAGCGAGTCCCTGTGCCGCGAGTCGAGGATTGCCGGAATGTAACGACCGACATCCCGCACCATTCGCTCCACGCGACTGGTGCGCTCATGTCGGGCGAGCTTGTCGTAAGGGTTGATCGACTTGTCGTCGTTCCACTGCACATGCGGGGTGAAACGCACGTGGGACAAGGTGTGCAGGTCGCGGGAGGGGAACGGCATCATCGAAAAGAACGGCCCGTCCATGACCGTCACGCCAAGGCCTTCGAGAGCAGGCGGCATCTGCATCAGCGCCATTTCGGTGATCTCGTGGCGCAGGTCCGTGTCCAGCCCTGGAAAGTCACCGTTGAAATGATTGCTGCCGCTGTAGGTGCAGTTGAACAGATAGCGGCAGCTGAGGCGTTGCGGGCCGCCTTCGCTTTCGGTCACCACCTGCAGCGTGTGGTTTGCGGCCTGGTAGATCTCCGTCGCGCGGGTGAGCAACCGCACCTGCACGCCGCACTCTTCAAGCTCCTGCACGGCCCATCGCGCCAGTTGCGTGGCGTCGAACGCGTACTCCTGAACCTGAAACACCTCTTCGATCAAACGCGGCTCGAACAGCGCATGCGCCGCTGAGTCCGCACGCTGGATCTGCGCACCGATATCACGGCAAAACCGCTCGAACTGCCGCGCAGTGACCTTGGAGTTGTGCCGCGCAATCGCGTACAGCTTGGTGAAATCGCGCTTCACCGCCTGGGGCCAGTCGGCCACGAAACGCGGCAGGTTGACCCGGCTGCGATAGGCCGTGGTGAAGCTGCGCGGGTAGTGATAGCCGTTATGCACGCGCGCCTGATTGTTGTAAGACGCGCGCCTGAGCAAGCCGCCCTCGCGCTCCAGCAGTACGATGCGCTTGAACCCGCGTTGTCGGGCCAGATGGATCGCAATCGCTGATCCATAGAAGCCGCCGCCAATAATGATCGCCTCATGGCAAGGCACCGGATGGCTCGTCAAGATGCGCGCTCTCCGCCCCAGGCCCTCGCCATGCTGATCACTGGCGCGGCGTCCTCGACGTTGAGCTTTTCGAGCCGCGTCATTCGGCAACTCGTGAACTCTTGTCCGATGTAATACAGCGGCCCGTCGCCGGAAAAACTCCCCATGTTCAGGATGTATTCGCCGAGCACCAACAGCACCAGCGAAATCAGGAAAAACATGCCCGACTCCTGCAGCGACAGACTGATCCAGCCCGCCGCGACATCGGTCTTGAACAGCGCAATGCCCACCACGTACGCGCAATAAAGCAGGTTCATCACCGCGCCAAACAACGACAGTGCCGTCACCAGCCGCATCGGCGCGCGGGTGCTCGACACCAACATCCGAATACCCCGGTCGACGCTTTCCCCCAGATGCCTGTGCGGCTGCGCCTTGGGTGGCGCTGAATACGTCAGGCACGTACGCGCAAAACCGCCCGTGGCCGGCAAATGCCGATAAATCATCGTGGGTTTGGGATGCTGCAGAATGAAATTGATCACCTTCTTGGTCAGCAACCGAAACTGCGGCGCGTCCTTGACCAGGTGAATCCCGTTGCACCAGCGATACGCCCGGTGAAACAGCTTGAAGGCGAAGCGATACAACAAAGGCTGCGGCGTGTGCTCGGTGTTGCAGACAAACACCACATCCGCGCCGCGAGCCGCGTGTTCCAGCATGTTCGGCAAAAACGCAATGTCGTCCGCCAGCGGGTCCAGCACCACCGCATAATCGCCCAGTGCATTCTCCAGACCGACCCACGACGCCGTGTCCAGATCGACCTCCTTGGTCAGCGCATACACCTGAAGATTCGCCACCCCATCCTCAGCCGTCAACCGCTTCAACTGCGCCACGCTGTCATCGCTCGACGCGTTGTCGACAATGATCAACTCATAGTCCGACACCATCGACGCAATCACATCCGTCGCCTCGCACAACATCCCCTCAAGCCCATCGGCCTGATTACGAACGACAAACACCACCGACAGAAAACAGGGAAAAAAGGCCATGGCGCAATACTCTGAAAAACGGCCTTCCCTGGCGGTGTTTTTATTAGGGTGTGCAGACAGGTATTGATAGGAGAACACGCAGGGAACAGGAAATATTCAAAGAGCGGATGCGGGGTACTTTTGCGGTTTGAGCGGGTGTGTTGTTGGGTATTTAAATAACGAAGTTTTGCACGAGCGGCTTTTGAATCAATGGGTTGTATGTAACGCGCGGTGGCGTTTTATCCCGAGAGAGGGACGGATGTCAGGGGTTTTTACAGCGGAGTAAGTTGCGTGTGGCTTATTTAAAGTTTGCATAGGTGAGGCGGGGGAGGAGGGAATACTGGCGCCAGTGTTTGGGGCATCGCACGCTGGATCGCTTTTGATTCTGGCCGAAGGCCGTAGGAGCAAGCTTGCTCGCGATCTTCCGGGCACCGGCAGCAAAGCCAGACGACTCGGAACGTTGGGGGCCGCTACCAAGCACGGTGGGCGGCTTTCACACATCAGGTGTAAGTTGGTCTAGATGACGACGGCGACTTCGGTGTTCCAGTCTTCGTCCTCATGGAAGCAGTGGCTACGACTCAGTCCAGACGAATTTAAGCGGCTTTCAGACATTAAAAAGCCGGCTTGTGGCCGGCTTCTCGGTGACAGGTTTGGTTAGTTTTTGGCTATCCGCACCCATCCGCAAAAGTGCGCGCTACGAAGAGGCGCTTGTGAGGTAGACGAGGCGGTCGCGGGGACTTTGCCTGGTCGGTCACCCGTCCGCGGGTAGCCGAGGGGTGTTGAAACGAAGGCGTGCAGGATACTCATGTTCGCGGCGGATGCCCAGCCTTGATGCGCTGCCATTGTCCTTTTCCTTGTGAATCAAGGCATTGTCGCGGGGTGGCGGCGGTTGTTGAGGGTGGACCACCAGAAGATCCAGCCGAGGATGTGGATGTTCTGTTCCTGGATCTGCTCGGCGCTGAAGATTTCGTCGGGGTATTCGGCGGCATTGTGGCTGCGCAGGCGCAGGCCGCCGCCGGGGAGCCGGTAGAGGTATTTCACGCGCAGCATGCCGTCGTGTTCGAGGGCGTAGATTTCGCCGTCGATGACGTGGGTGCGGCCTCTGTCGACGCCGATGAGGGAGCCGTCCTGAATCTTGTCGGCCATGCTGTTGCCGTACATGGCGACGCAGATGGCGTTTTGCAGTACGACGTCCATGGCTTCGAGGATGCGTCGTGCAAGTTTGACGCGGTGGTTGGGCGTTTCGCTGACGGTGGTCTGGCCGGGGTTCTGGGTGGGCAGTTCGGTGTACAGCGGGATGTCCAGTTCTTCGCGGCTGCTGCGTTCCGGGCGCAGTTTCGCAAGGCCGCTCAGGCCGCGCTTGCCGCGATCTTCGCCGGGGTGTTTGGGCCCCTCGCCCGTGCGCAGCCAGCGTCCGTTGACGCTGAGCAGTTCGGCGACTTCTTCGATGCGTGCCATGGGGATGCCGCGTTTGAACCAGTTGTTCACGTGTTGCGGCGTCACCTTTCGGTTGGCGGCGAAGTCTGTGGCGGAGAGATGGCACTCCCGCAGAAGGACGCGTAGTCGATCACCTGATGTATTCATGGCCCGAAGTTTACGGAAGGTTCAAGTTTGTTTAAATGAACGAAGTGTTCAAATGAGTGGAGCGTCAACCTTGTAATTGAGTGTCGGGATTACAGGGTTTGAAGGCGTTTGTAGGGTGTTTCTTTCACTGTTTTGTTTGTGCTCAACAGTGTTTGGAGGGGCGCGAGAGTGGCGGTTTTGAAGGGATGTTGCAGAGGCTGGCTTTTTAGAGCACTGGTTGTTGGGTGGCTGATGAATATCAGTGTCTTGATTGTTGCCTGAATGGGCGGATGTTTTATTGGGGTAAACGGATTGTTTGGGTCTCGATTTAATTAAACATTTGAATGGGAAATAGTGGGGAATTGATACGGGTTTGACGGCGAGGGGGCGCAAAAGCGGAGGTGAGGAAGGGTTTGCGACTGCTTCGCAGCCGGTCGCGAATGAATTCGCTCCCACAGGGGGATGAGTCGAGTTCCGAGGGTTGCCCCTTCAGAACACCCGAGGCGGGCGTTCTGAAGCGAGCGAATCGGATCAGCCTTTGTAGGCAGCGACCGATTTGGTGATGGCTTCGCGAGCGGCGTCTGCGCCGGCCCAGCCTTCGATCTTCACCCATTTGCCTTTTTCGAGGTCTTTGTAGTTAGCAAAGAAGTGCTCGATCTGCTGGATCAGCAGCGGTGGCAGGTCGGTGTATTCCTTCACGTCGACGTACAGCTGGGACAGCTTGTCGTGTGGGACGGCGATGACTTTAGCGTCGCCGCCGCCGTCGTCGGTCATGTTCAGCACGCCAACTGGACGGGCGCGGATGACCGAGCCTGGCGCGACCGGGTAAGGGGTGACCACCAGCACGTCCAGGGGATCGCCGTCGTCCGCCAGGGTGTTCGGGATGAAACCGTAGTTGGCCGGGTAGAACATCGGGGTGGCCATGAAACGGTCAACGAACAGGCAGTCGCTTTCTTTGTCGATTTCGTACTTGATCGGCGCGTGGTTGGCCGGGATCTCGATTGCGACGTAGATGTCATTCGGCAGGTCTTTACCGGCCGGAATCTTGCTGTAGCTCATTGGGCTTTGCCCCCTTGGTTGACCATTCAGAATCTGGCGTGCAACGCCAAAAAGTGGGCCGGATTATAGGCATATTCGAGAAGCGATGCCATGCGTGGCGGTCGGCTTCAGGCGTCGTGTTGAGCCTGATAGACCGGGTTTTCCACTTGAAGTGCCATCAAGCGCGCCAAAGGATCCTGCCGATAGAACGCCTTGAGCTGCTGATAGACCGCTGGATAGGCGTCGACCAGTAAATCCGGGGCGCTGAAGAAGTATTCGCTGGTGACGGCGAAAAACTCCGCAGGGCTTTCAGCGGCGTAGGGATCGATGGCGGTTTCGGCGTCGGGGTCGGCGTCCAGTTGCCGGTTCATGTCGTCGTAGGCCGTTTGCATCGCGTCGGTCCAGTCGCGGATGCGCATGTCGTTGTGCAGCGGCGGGTGGCCGTTGGCGTCGCCGTTGAGCATGTCGAGCTTGTGCGCCAGTTCATGGATGACGAGGTTGTAGGCCTCCCAGCCGCCGCTCGACAGTACGCCTGGCCAAGCGAGGATCACCGGGCCTTGCGACCAGGCTTCGCCGCTGTGCTCGCCGTCCCACTCGTGTTCGATGCCGTTGGCGTCGCGGTGCTTCTGCGGGCTGATGAAGTCGTCGCCATAGAGGACGATCTCGTGAAACCCCTGATACCAGTTCAAATCGCCCAGCGCGAGCAAGGGCAGTTGCGCCTGCGCAGCAAGAAACAGCCGCGATTCGTCATCCAGATCGACGCCTTCCAGCGCCGTGAGGTGTTTGGCTTGCAAGAAAAGCACGCAACAGTCGAGCAGGTGGCGATCCTCTTCGGCGCTCAGGCCATCGAGGATCGGCAAGCGCTGGCGCACCCGTTCCCAGAGCTCAGGGTCAACGGGGTTGCGCGCCAGCGTGCGGCGCTTGAGCCAGCCGCCCAGCGACCACATGGAATCAGCGCGCCTCGGCGGAACGGCTCATGCGGCTTCGAACCAGGCCGATGATCATCGGCGCCAGCGAGATCAGGATGATTACCAGCACCAGCAGGGTGAGGTTTTTCTTGATGAACGGGATGTTGCCGAAGAAGTAACCGAGCGTGACCAGACTGCCGACCCAGAGGATCGAACCCAGCACGCTAAAGCTCACGAAGCGCAGGTAGTTCATCTTGCCCAGACCTGCAACGAACGGGGCGAAGGTGCGGATGATCGGCAGGAAGCGCGCCAGCGTCACGGTTTTGCCGCCGTGGCGCTCGTAGAACTCGTGGGTCTTGGTCAGGTAGTCGCGACGGAAGATTTTGGAGTGGGGGTTCTTGAACAGCTTGTCGCCCACTGTTCGGCCAATCACGTAGTTGGTGCTGTCGCCGAGAATGGCGGCGGCCATCAGCAGGCAGCCGAGCAGCACGGGGTCCAGACCACCGCCCGCCGCGACCGCGCCTGCGATGAACAGCAGGGAATCACCCGGGAGGAACGGTGTAACGACCAGCCCCGTCTCGCAGAAAATCACCAGGAACAGAATCGCGTAGACCCAGGTGCCGTAGTTGGTCACCAGCATGTCGAGGTAGACGTCGAGGTGAAGAATGATGTCGAGGGGGTTGAATTCCATGTACGGCACCTGAGTGTGAGACCCGGTCCGGGTCGTGCGGGTCGTTAAGTAGAGGCGATGTGGGCCGCATTATAGAGGGAAGAAACGGCATGTTGCTTAGGGTGAGAGGGAGATTGAAACATTTGGTAGTGATGCGACACAGACCTCTTGTAGGAGCGCGCTTGCCCGCGAACACAGAATGCCTGCAACGTCGATGTCGACTGATCCGACGCCATCGCGGGCAAGCGCGCTCCTACACGGGGAGCTGCGGCGTTGTTCGCGATTACGGTATGCCCGCAACGTCGATGTCGACTGACCTGATGCCATCGCGGGCAAGCGCGCTCCTACACGGGAGCTGCGGCGTTGTTTCGCGAACACAGTATGCCTGCAACGTCGATGTCGACTGACCCGACGCTATCGCGGGCAAGCGCGCTCCTACAAGGGCGCTGGGGCGCTGTTTCAATTAATCGGCAGCACGTAGTTCTTGAACTGGGTGTCTTCGCGAAATCCGATCGATTCGTAGACCTTCTGGGCGACTTCGTTGTTGGCGCTGGTGGAGACGCGCATGCGGACGGCCTGGCTCTCCCGGGCCATCTTCTTGGCCTCCTTGATCAGGTGGTCGGCGACAAGCATGCGGCGGGCGTCTTCGGCGACGTAGATGTCGTTGAGGATCCAGACGCGTTTGAGCGAAAGCGAGGAGTAGCTTGGGTAGAGCTGACAGAAACCGAGCAGCTTGCTCTCGTCGTCATCGTGCAAGGCCAGGTAAATCACCGACTCATCGCGACGCAGGCGTTTTTCAAGGAACGCACGAGAGGAATCGGGGAAAGGCAGTTCGCCGTAAAACTCACGGTATTTGACGAACAAGGGGGTCAACAGGTCCAGGTGCTCCAGGGTGGCTTTGATGATCCGCATGGTTGGGCCTCAGCTTCATTGTGCAATTCATGGAAGGGGGAGGGCGCGCCTGGCATTGGGACAGACGGTTTTGACTGTGCCTAAGCGGTTTAGAAAGCGCAATCCAAAAGCGGGTTGGATTCCTGTTTGCCAAGCCCGCAACACCGCAGACCTCTGTGGGAGACGTCCGAGGTTACGAGGGCAGTGAAGGCGGTGTGTCAGGCAACTCAACTCTGATTGACCCACCACTATCGCTGCCGTCGTAACCTCCGACGTCTCCTACAGGTACGGAGGGGTGGCCAAAATGTGGGCTCGCCTGCAAGAAAAACGGCCTCCGAAGAGGCCGTCATGTGAAGCGTTACCGCTGAATCAGAAGAAGCCCAACGGGTTGATGTCGTAGCTCACCAGCAGGTTTTTGGTCTGTTGATAGTGCTCGAGGGCCACTTTGTGGGTTTCGCGGCCGACGCCGGACTTCTTGTAGCCACCGAACGCGGCGTGTGCCGGGTAGAGGTGGTAGCAGTTGGTCCACACGCGACCAGCCTTGATCGCACGACCCACGCGGTAGGCGCGGTTGATGTCGCGGGTCCAGACGCCTGCACCCAGGCCGAACTCGGTGTCGTTGGCGATAGCGAGGGCTTCGGCTTCATCCTTGAAGGTGGTGACGCTGACCACCGGGCCAAAGATTTCTTCCTGGAAAACGCGCATCTTGTTGTTGCCTTTGAGCAGCGTCGGCTGGATGTAGTAACCGGTTGCCAGCGAGCCTTCCATTTTCTCGACCTTGCCGCCGGTGAGCAGCTCGGCGCCTTCGCCCTGGGCGATGTCGAGATAGGAGAGGATCTTGTCGAACTGCTGCTGCGACGCCTGAGCGCCGACCATGGTGTCGGTGTCCAGCGGGTCGCCACGCTTGATCTTCAGTACCTTCTTCATCACCGCTTCCATGAACTGCGGATAGATGGATTCCTGAACCAGGCAGCGCGACGGGCAGGTGCACACTTCGCCCTGGTTGAAGAACGCCAGAACCACGCCTTCTGCGCATTTGTCGATGAATTCAGGCTCGGCGCTCATGACGTCTTCGAAGTAGATGTTTGGCGACTTGCCGCCCAGCTCTACGGTGGACGGGATGATGCTGTCGGCCGCCAGTTTCATGATGTGCGAGCCCACCGGAGTCGAGCCGGTGAACGCGATTTTGGCGATGCGCTTGCTGCTGGCCAGCGCTTCACCGGCTTCACGGCCATAACCTTGCACCACGTTGAGCACGCCTTTTGGCAGCAGATCGCCGATCAGCTCCATCATGACGGTGATGCCCAGCGGGGTTTGCTCGGCGGGTTTGAGCACGATGCAGTTGCCGGCCGCCAGTGCAGGCGCGAGTTTCCAGGCCGCCATCAGGATCGGGAAGTTCCACGGGATGATCTGGCCGACCACGCCCAGTGGCTCGTGAATGTGATACGCGACGGTGTTGCCGTCGATCTCGGCGGCGGAGCCTTCCTGAGCACGCAGCACGCCCGCGAAATAACGGAAATGATCGACCGCCAGCGGAATGTCGGCGTTCAGGGTTTCGCGAACGGCTTTGCCGTTGTCCCAGGTTTCAGTGATCGCGAGCAGCTCGAGGTTCTGCTCGATGCGGTCGGCGATTTTAAGCAGGGTCAGCGAGCGTTCCTGAACAGATGTCTTGCCCCACGCATCGGCCGCGGCGTGGGCAGCATCCAGGGCTTTATCGATGTCTTCGGCTGTGGAGCGAGGGAAGGTCGCGATCAGCTTGCCGGTGATCGGCGAGGTGTTTTCAAAATACTGGCCTTTGACCGGCGGCACGAATTCGCCACCGATGTAGTTGCCGTACTGGGTCTTGAAGGTAACGAGCGAGCCTTCAGTACCGGGATGGGCATAACGCATGGTGAATATCTCCTTGCTCTTGTGATTGTGTGGGGATAACGCACGGCTGCTTGCTTCAGCGGCGGTGAGGCGGCTGTGCTTGATAAGAGCGTAGAGCAAAGCGCGGGCCACTGCCGCGAGGGCCCCGGTTTATAAGGGTTTTGCTGATAAATGAGATGTTTGGCGGATGTCGTTGTGCCAGCGTCGATACGGCCAGGGTGACACTTTGTATCGAATGTGGGACAGCCCGCCGAGTTGCACCTTTGGAAGCATTGCAATGACCGGGGACGAGGAGGATGCTGGTCCACAGCTCCCCAGGCAGAACCTAGGAAGAACAATAAAAATGCACAGCAGCCCCTTCTCTCGACATGCCCAGCAAGTCCTGACCGTCGCCCAAGGCAACGCGCATCATCAATACGGCCCCGGCGCCGATCCTTCCATCGCCCGTTCGTGGCTGCGTTGCCTTGAGGACTATCACCTCGATCCCGCCCAGGCTATGGCGCCCACCGTGCTTGAGCATGCCCGCGTGCTGGAAAGCCGCGAGCGCCTGCAGCAAGTGCTGACGATTGCCGGTGGCGAGATGAACAACCTGCATCAGCAGTTATCGGGCGGTAATGCCGTGCTGCTGACCGATGCGCGGGGCGTCATCCTCAATTGCGTGACCGAACCGGGCGAGCGCAGGATTTTCGAGCGCGCCGGATTGTGGTTGGGCGCTGACTGGAGCGAGGCCAGCGAGGGCACCAATGGCATTGGCACCTGCCTGGTCGAGCGGCAGTCGGTGACGATTCATCGCGACGAGCACTTTCGCGGGCGGCACACCGGGCTGACCTGTTCGGCGAGCCCGGTGTTCGATCCCCATGGCGATCTGCTCGCCGTGCTGGACGTTTCCTCCGCTCGCCATGACGTGTCGCGGCAAAGCCAGTTCCACACCATGGCGCTGGTCAACCTGTCGGCGAAGATGATTGAAAGCAGTTATTTCCTTCGTCACTGCGACGATCAGTGGCTGCTGCGTTTCCATTTGCAGGCGGGGTCGGTCGGGCTGTTCAGCGAAGGCTTGCTGGCGTTCGACGGCGAGGGTCGCGTCAGTGCGCTGAATCAAAGTGCGCTGAACCTCTTGAGTCTCGGCCGCGCCGAGCTGGTCGGGCAGTCGGTGGCGTCGTTGTTCGATTGTTCACTGGACGAACTGATGGGCCGTGCGTCGCCTGATGCAACCACCCGCTGGCCCTTGCGGACGCGCGACGGGCGCGGATTCTTCGCACTCCTGCGTGGGCAGTCGCGGCCCGGAGCGAAAGCGCTCTCTGCTCCTCTTGCGAGTAAATCGGTTTCGCAGCCTGCGCTAAGCGGTATCTGCCTGGGCGATCCGTCGCTGCAAACGGATTTTCGTCGGGCGCTCAAGGTCTTCGAGCGTGACGTGCCGTTGTTGATCAATGGCGAAACCGGCTCTGGCAAGGAAGCGTTCGCCAAGGCGGTGCATCAGGCCAGCCAGCGGGCAGGCAAGCCTTTTGTCGCGTTGAACTGCGCGGCGATTCCGGAAAGCCTCATTGAAAGCGAGCTGTTCGGTTATCGCGGCGGCAGTTTCACCGGCGCGCGCAAGGAAGGGATGCGCGGCAAGTTGCAGCAGGCCGATGGCGGCACGTTGTTTCTCGACGAAATCGGTGACATGCCGGTCGCGTTGCAGACCCGCTTGTTACGGGTGCTGGAGGATCGGCTGGTGGTGCCGATTGGCGGCGAACCGCAATCGGTGGATGTACGAATCATCAGCGCGACGCACCGAAATTTGCTGGGCCGGGTTGAGGACGGCAGCTTCCGCGAGGACCTCTACTACCGACTCAACGGCCTGGAAATCGCCCTCCCGCCGTTGCGTGAACGCAGAGACAAGTCTCAATTGCTCGATTTTTTGCTGGAGGAAGAGGCGGGTGGTCATGCCGTGGTCATTGAGCCTGCGGCGAGGGATTCACTGCTGGCCTTCAACTGGCCGGGTAACGTGCGGCAGATGCGTAATGTGTTGAGGACCCTGGCAGCGCTGTGCGAGGACGATCAAATTTGTGTCGCCGACTTGCCGGTCTTGATCCGTCAGGCCGCTGTGCAAAAAGCGCCCGAGGCCGACCACGTCGAGTCGCCACTGGACGATGCCGAGCGCGCTGCATTGATCGCGACCCTGGAGGCGCAACGCTGGCACATGACCCACGCGGCGAAGGAGTTGGGCGTCAGTCGCAACACCCTCTATCGAAAGCTGCGCAAGCATGGGATCAATCGCTAAGCTCGACTTCAGCTTATTCCCTGTGGGAGCGAATTCATTCGCGAAAATAGTAAAGCCGACAGATAAGTGTCGGTTTCACTGGCCAATCGCGAATGAATTCGCTCCCACAGGGGGCTGCAGTGTCCTGGACGTTTGATGTGTCCATCCCGCAGGGTGTTTGAGCGCCTGGCTGTATTCCAGCAATTGAACTGTGCGAATCGACCCTCTCTACGCTAACCTGCGCGAACGTTTTAAGAGGTCGGTCATGCACATTCATATTCTGGGTATCTGCGGCACGTTCATGGGTTCGCTGGCGGTTCTCGCCAAGGATTTGGGCCACACAGTCACCGGCTCCGATGCCAACGTCTACCCGCCGATGAGCACGCAGCTCGAGGCGCAGGGCATCACGCTGATGCAGGGTTACGACCCTTCACACCTGGAACCTGCACCGGACTTGGTGGTGGTCGGCAACGCCATGTCGCGCGGCAATCCGGCGGTTGAATACGTCCTCAACAAAGGCCTGCCGTATGTGTCCGGGCCGCAGTGGCTGGCCGATCACGTGTTGCGCGGTCGCTGGGTGCTGGCGGTTGCCGGTACGCATGGCAAGACCACCACCAGCAGCATGCTGGCCTGGGTGCTGGAGCACGCGGGCATGAGCCCTGGCTTCTTGATCGGTGGCGTTCCACAGAACTTTGCGGTGTCCGCCCGCCTGGGTGACACGCCGTTCTTCGTGGTCGAAGCCGACGAGTACGACAGTGCGTTCTTCGATAAACGTTCGAAATTCGTTCACTACGGCCCACGTACCGCGATCCTCAACAACCTTGAGTTCGATCACGCCGACATCTTCCCCGATCTGCCTGCCATCGAGCGTCAGTTCCACCACTTGGTGCGCACCATTCCGAGCGAAGGCCTGGTCATTCATCCAACCACCGAGCCTGCGCTGCAGCGCGTGATCGAGATGGGTTGCTGGACGCCGGTACAAACCACCGGGCAGGGCGGTCAGTGGCAAGCGAAGCTGCTGAGCGAGGACGGCTCGAAGTTCGAAGTCCTCTTTGAGGGCGTCGTCCAGGGCGTGGTGGACTGGGGCATGACCGGTCAACACAACGTCGCCAACGCCCTCGCCACGCTGGCGGCCGCTCGGCACGTTGGCGTCGTTCCACAACAAGGTGTCGAAGCGTTGAGCGCGTTCAAAAGCGTGAAGCGACGCATGGAAAAAGTCGCTGACGTGCGCGGCATCACCATTTATGACGACTTCGCCCACCATCCGACCGCCATCGCCACCACGCTGGATGGCCTGCGCAAGAAAGTCGGCGACTCGCCGATCATTGCCATCGTCGAGCCACGCTCCAACTCCATGAAGCTCGGCGCGCATCGGGACGGGCTGCCGGAAAGCGTCGATCAGGCCGATCAGGTGGTCTGGTATGCCCCGGCCAATCTGGGCTGGGACCTGGGCGCGACCGCTGCTCAGTGCAAGGTGCCGGCGGTGGTCTGCGATTCGCTGGAAGGCATCATCGAGCGCGTGAAAAGTCAGGCCCAGCCCGGCACTCACGTGGTGATCATGAGCAACGGCGGCTTTGGCGGTCTGCACGGCAAGCTCGCCGAGGCACTGAAATGAGCGGCCCGGAGCGCATTACCCTGGCGATGACCGGCGCATCCGGCGCGCAATACGGCCTGCGTCTGCTCGACTGCCTGGTGCGTGAAGATCGTGAAGTGCATTTCCTGATCTCCAAGGCCGCGCAGTTGGTCATGGCCACCGAGACGGACGTCACCCTGCCGCCCAAACCGCAAATGATGCAGGCGTTCCTCACCGAATACACCGGCGCTGCCGCGGGGCAGATTCGGGTGTACGGCAAGGAAGACTGGATGTCCCCGGTGGCGTCCGGTTCCGGCTCGCCGAGTGCCATGGTCGTCGTACCGTGCTCGACCGGCACCTTGTCGGCCATCGCCACTGGCGCCTGCAACAACCTCATCGAGCGCGCAGCCGACGTGACCCTCAAGGAGCGCCGACAGCTGATTCTGGTGCCGCGCGAAGCCCCGTTTTCCAGCATCCATCTGGAAAACATGCTCAAGCTGTCGAATCTGGGCGCGGTGATTCTGCCGGCCTCGCCCGGTTTCTATCACCAGCCGCAGACCATTGATGACTTGGTCGACTTCGTCGTCGCACGGATTCTCAATCTGCTCAACATCCCTCAGGACATGCTGCCGCGTTGGGGCGAGCATCATTTTGGCGCCGATGAATAAGAAACTGTTTGTCCTCACCCTTGGCCTTCTGCTTACCACCGGTTGTGCAACGGTGCGCACGCTGGATGCCAATCAGCCGGGCGCGCCTGTGGTGTATTCAGGCACGCGGCTGGATCTGTATGCGATCCGAGGCGGTTGCTGCGAGAAGGACCGCTTTGGTGCCGAGGCGCCAAAATACCCGATGCTGGACCTGCCGGGCAGCGCGGTGCTGGACACCCTGCTGCTGCCGCTGTCGATTCTGACGGCGCTGGGCGTAGGGTTTCAGGCGACGGGTGGGTTGTAGGTCTGTTATGGCTAAATGACCTGTGGGAGCGAGCTTGCTCGCGAACGGTCAGTAGAACCGACACAGTTGCATCGGTTGAAAGATCATTCGCGAGCAAGCTCGCTCCCACAGGTCAACGTTGGTTTTCGTCCTGGGATTATTTCCCCAACCGCCTCAACTCATCCGACTCCACCACCCGAATCCCGTCCTGTTCTTCCAGCGCCAGGCGCCACAGCGCGCGAGCCAGCTGGCAGGCTTCGATGCCGCCGTATTTGCCGGGAATCAGCTTGGCAATTGGCGCCGCCAACTGCTCGACCAAGCGCTGGTCTTCGCGCTCGCCAATCAACAGGGAAGGGCGGGCGATGGTCAGTTGCGGCCAGTTCTGGTCCTTCAACGCTTCTTCCATTTCGCCTTTGACGCGGCTGTAGAAAATGCTGGATTCAGGGTCGGCGTTTACCGCGCTGATGACCAGCAAATGACGCGCGCCCATTTCCCGGGCGCGCCTGCCAAAGGCCACGACCATGTCCATGTCGACGGCACGAAACGCATCTTGAGAACCGGCTTGTTTGATCGTGCTGCCCAGGCAGCAAAACGCGATATCGACCCGACCGCCCAGTTCAGCGAGCAGGGAAGTGAAGTCGCCTACGGGGTTTTCCAGATGAGGGTGTTCGGCCAGCGGGCGGCGGCTTGGCGCCAATACGCGGCTGACGGTGGGCTCATTGAGCAAGCGATCGAGCAGGTGCTCGCCTGTCAATCCAGTCGCTCCGGCAAGCAGGATGTGTTGCGGCGTCAAGTACATGGTCTTTCTCCCTTGATACGCACAAGCATAGGCGCTCTATCGGAACAGACTGTGTACGGATGACGCTGGTTTCACAAAACTCACCAATTTTTCATGTTGCGGTGATGTTGGCCGCCGAAGCAGGGCATCAGTGGTTGGCCGCCGCCTTCATGCCTTTGCCGACCGACACGGTGTTCAACGCCCGCTCTGCCTGGCTTTTACGCAGTTGCTGCCAGCGTGCGAGCACGCCTTTGGGCGCCCAGATCTGCGGTTCGGAGGCGTCGAAGTTTTCTTCGATTTCCCGCTGCGCCACGATTTTTTTGGCGTCGTTGAAGGCTTGCATCAGGTCATCGGTTTCCACCAGCGCCTTGCCGAACAGGGCCTCGCCAAAATAGGTGAAGTCAGCTTCTTCGGAGCAACCGAACGACACGCGATCCTCACGGGATGCCGTGATGACCATGGTTCTGTCGTCTTTGATGGCCGGGATGAAACCGCCCGAGTAGCAGGCCGAGATCACCACCACCTTGTCTCGATTCTTCAACGGCGCGAGCACGCCGGCCATTTCGTTGGCGGGCAAGTCCGAGAGTTCGAGGCGCGGCTGGTCCAGCACCAGTTCGTGATCGTGGGTGCCGTGGCTGGTGAGGTAAATGAAGATCAAGTCTTCCGGGCCGCTTCGCTGGGCCAGAGTTTGCACGGCGCGGCTGATGTTTTCGCGGGTCGCCAGCGGGCGATCGGCCATGTGGTCGCGATGGTTCACCAGTGAAATCTGGCCGTAAGCGCCGAAGCGGCTCGACAGCAGCGTGTTGACGTAATCCGCTTCGCGCAGGAAGACACTCTGCTTGCCGTCGCCGCCAACCACCAGGCTGTACAGCTCAGTCGCAGGCGTGGAGGCCGGTACGGCGGCGAGGGCCTTTTCCAGCAACGGCCCTTGTGCGAGCAAGCCGACCTCCAGCGGATCGGGCAGCAGCTTGCCCATCGCGTCGCGCACGCGCTGACCGTTGGACCACGTGCCGCTTTGCACACTGCCGTCCGCAGCGGTCAATACGCCAGCGCCCTGGTAGTTGTCGTTGTCGAACTGGCCGACATAGAGGCTGCCGTCGGGCAATTTCAAGCGGCCTTCGCCTGCGAAACGCCAGTTACGGAATTGCCCTTGATAGTTGGTGCCGTCTGAACCGATCAGCTCACCTTTGCCGGTGAATGCGCCGTCCTTGAACTGGCCGGACCAGACATCGCCATCGGCGTTTTCATAGCGGCCGCGACCGTTCAACTGATTGTTGTGAAAGCCGCCGACGTATTGGTCGCCGTCGGCGCTGGTGAAATTGCCGGTGCCTTCCAGTTGGCCGTCGACGAATTTGCCACTGAATTGATTGCCCGCCGCGTCGCTGCGCTGGCCTTCGCCGTTGGGTTTGCCATGGGAGAACTGGCCCTGGTATTCGCTGCCGTCTTCGAGTTCCAGATGGCCGAGGCCGTCATAAAGGTCGGCCTTGAACTCGCCGCGGTAACTCATGCCGTGCTCTTTGAGCGTGCCTTCGCCGTCGCGTCGCCCCAGTTTGTAGCCGCCGACGTAACTGCCGCCGCTGGTCGTCAGCGTGCCCTGACCGTCGAACAAACCGTCCCGGAAGCCGCCTTTATAGACATCGCCGTTGCTCGCGTGCCACTCGCCCTGACCGTTCCACTGACCTTTGGCGAACTCTCCGGCATACCAGCTGCCGTTGGGGTAGTCGATGCGCCCCTTGCCTTGCAGCACGCCATTGACGACATCGCCCCGATAGCGGCCGCCGTCGGGCAAGCGTGCGTCAGCCGGCAACAGCGATTCGCCGTCACCGCACGCGGTAATCAGAAGGGTAAGGGCCAGAGGGGCAAGCGCGCGCATGGTAAATCCCGAAAATGAGGTGTTTCGGCGTGATCAGATTCGTGGACTTGTATCGAGTCGCTCACACAGCCGCAGCGAGTATGCCGTAGCCGGGAAGCGTGGTGAAACAGTCTGTTACGACTGTTTCACGTTTCAGGCGTTTTACACGAAGGCGAGAGAGAGGGGTTCAGCGATGAACGCAGGTTTGTCCTGGCCTTCGATTTCAAGCGTCGCAGTGGCTTTGAGCAGCCACTGGCCGGGCTTTTTCTCGGTGACTTCCGTGAGGGCAACTTTTAGACGAACGCGCGAATCCACCTTCACCGGTTGAATGAAACGCACGCTGTCCAGGCCGTAATTGACTACCATCTTCAGGCCTTCTGGCAGCACCAGCAGCGATTCCATGAGTTTGGGAATCAGCGAGAGGGACAGAAAACCATGGGCGATGGTCGAGCCAAACGGTGTTTGCGCCGCTTTGACCGGGTCGACGTGGATGAACTGGAAGTCGCCAGTGGCTTCGGCAAACAGATTGATACGTTCCTGGTCGATGGTCAGCCATTCGGAACTTCCCAGTTCCTTGCCTTCATAACTCTTGAGCGCTGCAACAGGTACATAGGGCATCGATACTCTCCTTAGTGAATCGTTTTCGGCGTGCGGTTTTGTTTTTTGAGGGATCTGCGGCTATAGGCTTCTTTATTGCTTCGCTCGATCGCGGTTTATGAGCTCATGTAGGAGCGCGCTTGCCCGCGATTGCTGTACGTCTGTGATGCATTCGTCGACGGACATTCCGCGATTCGCGGGCAAGCTCACTCCTACAAGGGCTGCGCCGGACTTGAAGATCAGCACGCTCAGGGCCATTGGTCAAGAATCCGAAGGCTTGCGAATACCGACCCATAGCCGACGAGACTGCGTGCGTATAATGGCGCCGCGAATTTGCTGGAGTTTTTTATGTTGCTAAGAGGCCTGACATGGCTGGTGCTGTTCCAGCTGGTGGGAACGGCGCTGAATCATTTGTTCCTGTCGATCCTGCCCGGGCCGATCATCGGGCTGGTGCTGTTGATGGTCTACCTGATGATCCGTGGAGAAGTCACCGAGCCTATCAGCCTGGCCGCCAGCAGTCTGTTGCGTTACCTGCCGTTGTTGCTGGTGCCGCCTGCCGTGGGCGTCATGGTGTACGCCGGGCAGATCGCTGACGATTTCTGGGCCATTGTCGGGTCGCTGGTGTTGTCCCTGATGATCTCGCTCACCTTTGCCGGTTGGTTGATGCAGAAGCTAATCGACCGTCAGGCCCGTCGCCGGGAGCCAACATGAGTCTGGATTGGCAGGGCGCCTGGTTGTCGGTGATCCATCACCCTCTGTTCGGCATCGCCATCACGCTGGGCGCCTATCAAGTGGTGCTGGCCGGTTACGAGAAAACCCGCTGGGTCTTTCTGCAGCCGGTGCTGGTCTCGATGCTGGTGGTGATCGGCGTGCTGCTCACCTGTGGGTTGAGCTATGTCGAGTACCGCAAGAGCACCGAGATCCTCAGCATCCTGCTGGGGCCTGCGACCGTGGCGCTGGCTGTGCCGCTTTATCTGAATCTGCGGCGTATCCGTCAGTTGTTCTGGCCGGTCTTGACTACGCTGGTGATTGGCGGGGTGTTTGCGACGGCGCTGTGCGTGGGGTTGGGTTACGTGCTGGGCGCCGATCACATGATCCTGATGACCATGGCGCCCAAGTCGGTGACCTCGCCGATAGCCATGCTGGTGGCTGAACAGATTGGCGGTGTAGCGGCGCTGGCTGCGGTTTTCGTGTTGATCACAGGCGTCATTGGCGGCATATTCGGCCCCGGCCTGTTGACCCTGGCGGGTGTGCAAAGCCCGGAAGCAAGGGGCATGGCCCTGGGGCTGACGGCCCACGCGGTGGGAACGTCGGCCGCCTTGCAGGAAGGTGAAGAGTGCGGTGCCTTTGCGGCACTGGCCATGAGTTTGATGGGTGTCGCCACGGCGTTGTTTCTGCCGTTGGCGGTGTCTCTGGTTGCTTGAGGGTGTGTCTATGTCGTTGCCGTTGTTTCCGCTGAACGCTGTGCTGTTCCCGGGGTGTGTGCTCGATCTGCAGATTTTCGAGGCGCGCTACCTGGACATGATTGGCCGCTGCATGAAACAGGGTGAAGGCTTCGGTGTGGTCTGCATCACCGAGGGCAGTGAAGTTGGCAATGTGCCTGAAGGTTTCTCGCAGATCGGGTGTGAAGCGCTGGTGACTGACTTCCAGCAACAGGACAACGGTTTGCTGGGCATTCGCGTGGTGGGCGGTCGACGGTTTCGGGTGGTCGAAGCCCAGACCCAGCGCGACAACCTGTTGCTGGCCGAGGTGGAGTGGCTGGAGGAGCCGGACGAAAAGCCGCTCCAGGAAGAGGACGAAGACCTCGTTGCGCTGCTGGCCGCACTGGCAGAACACCCTATGGTCGCCGCGCTGAACATGGGCCTGACGGCCAGCGGCCAACAGTCACTGGCCAATCAGTTGGCCTACCTGCTGCCGTTCGCCGAGGAAGACAAGATCGAGTTGCTGGAAATCGACGACGCGGAAGAGCGCCTCGACGCGATCCAGGATTTGCTGGATGAGATGCAAGGCGATATGCAGGCATGACCTTGCTCACTTGAGCGGTAGGGGCGCGCTTGCCCGCGATTGCGATACATCCCTGGCGTCGGTGTCGACTGATACGGCCTCATCGCGGGCAATCTCGCTCCTACAATGCGTAGCTCGTTCGAGCTGCGCTCAATACTCATACCGAATCAAGCCATGCGTCATCGAGTGGAAAGCAAACCCTCCCAACAGCGCAACCATGGCCGGTAACAGCAGCCACCACACCCGCAACGGCAAGGGTGGCAACACGTCCTTGTTCTGCACGAACGCCAGGCTAGCCGCACAGGTGAAGAACGCCAGCAGCATTCCCGCCAGGACATCCGTCGGCCAATGAACGCCCAGGTACACCCGCGACACGCAGATCGATGCCGCAGGGATCGCGCCAAGCAGCAACCAGGTCATGCGCAACCGTGCCGGTTGCCCTCTACCCGCCAGAACCGCCAGCGTCATGAACAGCGCAAACGACGCTGAGGCATGTCCGCTCGGCATGCTGAAGGTTGAGAGCGGTTCGGCCAGCACCTCTGGCCGCGCCCGGGCGAACGTGTGCTTCATGCTCTGATTGATGATCGCCGCGCCCAGCGTCGTGGCGCAGGCGAAGATCGCATGGCGCCATTGGCGAGTGGCCACCAGGATGATCAGCAGCAGGGCGGCCGCGCAGAACTGTGTCCTGAAGTCGCCAAGACCGGTGACCAAAATAACGAAGTTTTGCGCCGCTTCGCTGCGATGTTCCTGCACCAGCGTCATCACGCCCTGATCGAGGTGCGCCAGATACGGCCAGCCCAGAAACACCGCGATCAGCATGATCAGGCTGGTCAAGGCGATCAGCCTGATCGCGTTGCGCCTGGCCCGCAGGCTGCTCTGTATCGCCACGCCGAGTAGCAACGCCAGCCCCGCGCCCACAAACGCGGCCTCTGGCCAGAACCCTTCAGGCAACGGCAGGCGGATGGCCGCGCCAGTCGCCCAACCCGGCAGAATGTAGGCCACTGACCAGCCGGCCGCTGCGATCAGGCTGACGCCGGCGAAGCGTATGAACGGCATGTCGAACATCCCGGCCACCATCGGCAGCATCGGGCGCAGCGGGCCGATGAAGCGACCGACCAGCAGGCTGGCGATGCCATAGCGCTGGAAGTAGGTTTCGGCGCCTGCGATCCATTCCGGGTGATGACGCAAACCCGGCAGGCGGCGGATGTTCTGATGGAAGCGTCGCCCTACAAAGTAGGACACGACATCGCCCAGCAGGCCACCCAGAAAACCCAGCAGCAGCGCTTCGCTCAAAGGCAGGATGCCGCTGCCAGCCAGCGCGGCGATGGCGAACAAGGCCACGGTACCCGGCACGATGATGCCGGCGATGGCCAGGCATTCCAGGCACGAAACCAGAAAAATCGCAGCGCCCAGCCACGACGGGTTGACGGTCAGCCACGCGGTGATGCTGTCGAGCCATGCGCCCATGGGTCAGTGTCCTTGCTCGATAATGAAGTAGTCGCGGCCTTCGACTTGTCCGCGTCGCAACGGGTTCCGCGTGCAGAACCGCGTGTATTCGGCATCGACGAAGCGGTACATCAAGTGCTCGTCGCGTCCTGCAGTGATGCCCAGACGGGCCGCTTGGATGATTTGCACAGGTCGCTGCCCGACGTCTTCGACGAAGATCCGTTGGGGATCGAAACGTTTGGCGTCCCACATCGGCACTTTCAGGCCGAGGGCTTTGCACAGCAGCGTTTGTCCCGCGCACAGGCGCTCTGGCGGGCGGACATTACCGCTGGCGTCGGGGTTGTTGAGCTGCATCTGCGCCAGGCTGTTTGCGTCCGAGAGCGCATCCACCCACGGATAAGCCGATTTGATCAGCACCGCGTTACCCGGTCCCTGTGCGCTGAAGTTCAGCGAGTCGCCGCCGCGTGAGTAATACATATAGATGTGGCCGCCATCCAGAAACAAAGCCTTACGTTTTTCTGTATAGCCGAGCGACGCGTGGCTGCCTTTTTCCTCGAGGTAATAGGCTTCGGTCTCTATGATGCGCGCCGACAGCCACAACTCACCGACCTTGTGACGGACAACTTTGCCCAGCAAATCGCGGGCGAGCGTCTGGGCGTCACGGTCGAAGAAGCTGTCGGGCAAGGCGCGGGAGGGCTGGTCGGGCATGGCGTTTGGGGTATCCGCATATCGGACCGCGATGATAGCAACGTCGGGCTTAATTGCAGCTGAATGGCGAGACAGCGTTCGGATGGTTTCTTTGCAGGAGCGCGCTTGCCCGCGATGCGTTTTGTTGATGATCATTCCCACGCTCTGCGTGGTAATGCTGTACGTGACGCTCCGCGTCCATCATCGGCGGACGCGGAGCGTCCAAGGCTGCATTACCCACGCAGAGCGTGGGAACGATCATTGCAAACGCCGTTATCACCGAACAAAACCGGCTTATATCGACCATCCGCCTGTCGCCGCTGTCGTTCAGCCCGCCCGACAGCTATAATCGGCCGCTTTCCTCTCTGCCAAGACCTCTGAGACCATGACTGAGTCCGTTCTTGACTACATGACCCGCCTGGGTCGCGCCGCCCGCGAAGCTTCGCGTGTGATCGGTCGTGCCAGTACGGCGCAGAAAAACCGCGCGCTGGCCGCCACGGCTGCTGCGCTGGACGCTGCCCGTGACGAACTGACCGCCGCCAACGAGCAGGATCTGGCGGCTGGTCGCGCGAACGGTCTGGAACCTGCCTTGCTTGAACGCCTCGCCCTGACCCCGGCTCGTATCGACAGCATGATCGCCGGTTTGCGTCAGGTCGCCAGCCTTCCCGATCCGGTCGGCACGATCCGCGACATGAATTTCCAGCCTTCGGGCATTCAGGTTGGCAAAATGCGCGTGCCGCTCGGCGTGGTCGGCATCATCTATGAGTCCCGTCCGAACGTGACCATCGACGCCGCCAGCCTGTGCCTGAAGTCCGGCAACGCGACCATCCTGCGGGGCGGCTCCGAGGCGATTCATTCAAATCGCGCTATCGCCACCTGCATTCAGCGTGGTCTGGCCGAAGCCGACCTGCCGGCTGCGGTGGTGCAAGTGGTCGAAACCACCGACCGCGCCGCCGTTGGCGCCTTGATCACCATGCCGGAATACGTGGACGTCATCGTTCCTCGCGGCGGCAAGGGCCTGATCGAGCGCGTCAGTCGCGATGCCAAGGTGCCGGTTATCAAGCATCTGGACGGTATCTGCCATGTGTATGTCAGTGCACACGCCGACCTGGCGTCTGCGCAGCGCATCTGCTTCAACGCCAAGACCTATCGTTACGGCATCTGCGGTGCCATGGAAACGCTGCTGGTGGATCAGGCGATTGCCGCTGAATTCCTGCCGCAAATGGCCGGTCAGTTCCGCGAAAAAGGCGTCGAGCTGCGTGGGTGCGAGCGTACCCGTGAGCTGATCGATGCGATCCCGGCGACCGAAGAGGACTGGCACACCGAGTATCTGGCGCCGATCCTGTCGATCCGCGTCGTGACCGGGCTGGATCAGGCCATCGAGCACATCAACCATTACGGTTCGCACCACAGCGACGCCATCCTCTCCGACTCTCAGGCCCAGACGCGCCGCTTCATGGCGGAAGTCGACTCCAGTTCGGTGATGATCAACGCGCCCACCTGCTTTGCCGATGGTTTCGAGTACGGTCTGGGTGCCGAGATCGGGATTTCCACGGACAAGATTCACGCCCGTGGGCCGGTCGGTCTGGAAGGCCTGACCTGCGAGAAGTACATCGTCGTCGGTGACGGTCGCCAGTTGCGTGGGCAGGGGCCTGCCTGACTTGGCCGATATTCGGCAGCACGCAGGCAACCTTGCGAAAGCTGTGATCGAGCCTGCCGGGGAAGCACCTTCCACTGCACGCAAGCCGAAGCGTATCGGCATGCTGGGGGGGACGTTCGACCCTGTGCACATCGGCCATTTGCGCGGCGCGCTGGAAGTCGCCGCGCTGCTTGAACTCGATGAGTTGCGTCTGACGCCCAGCGCCAGACCGCCTCATCGCGATACGCCCAGTGTTTCGGCACAGGACCGTCTGGCGATGGTCCAGTGCGCGGTCCAGGGCGTGTCGCCGTTGACGGTGGATGACCGCGAATTGTTGCGGGACAAGCCGTCGTACACCATCGACACGCTGGAATCGATGCGCGCTGAACTGGCCGTCGATGACCAGCTGTTTTTGTTGTTGGGATGGGACGCCTTCTGCGGGCTGCCTTCCTGGCATCGATGGGAAGAGTTGCTGGAGCACTGCCATATTGTGGTGCTGCAACGCCCGGACGCCGACAGCGAGTCGCCGGACGCCATGCGTAACCTGCTGGCGGCGCGCGCGGTCAGCGATCCGAAGGCCCTGAAGGGCCCTGGCGGACACATTACATTCGTCTGGCAGACGCCGCTTTCGGTGTCTGCCACCCAGATCCGCCAACTGCTGGCCAGCGGGAAGTCGGTACGTTTTCTGGTGCCAGACGCGGTACTGGCCTATATCGATACGCACGGGCTTTACCGTGCGTCGAACTGAAGGTGTGTTTCGACGCTGCCGAGAGCGCGAAGAAACACCCAAACACACGAGCTGAATGAGTTTTATATGACGAACAAAGATGCAGTAATTGAAAACCCGATGATCAAAGTGATCACCGATGCCCTGGCGGACGTGAAGGCGCAGGACGTCCAGGTGCTGGACGTACGCGACAAGCAGAGCATCACCGACTACATGATCATCGCGACCGGTACCTCCAATCGCCAGATCAACGCGATGCTCGACAAGGTTCGCGAAGAGGTCAAGAAAAACGGTCTCAAGCCGTTGGGCGAAGAAGGCAAGGGCGACAGCGACTGGGTGCTGCTGGACCTGGACATCGCCATCGTGCACATGATGACCGCCTCCGCACGCCAGTTCTACGACCTGGAGCGTCTGTGGGCCGGTGCCGAGCAGAGCCGTTCGGCCAGTGCTGCACACCACAGCCCGGAAGTCGCGCATGAGCACTTCACCAAGCTCAACAAAGAGCAACAATAAGGGCTCATTGTGCGTCTGCGTCTGATTGCTGTCGGTTCACGCATGCCCAAGTGGGTGGAAGAAGGCTGGCATGAATATGCCAAGCGTCTGCCATCCGAACTGGCGCTGGAACTGGTAGAGATTCCGCTCAACACCCGTGGCAAAAACGCCGACGTGGCACGCCTCATCCGTCAGGAAGGTGAGGCCATGCTGGCGAAAGTGCAGCCGGGCGAGCGGATCGTCACCCTCGAAGTGCACGGCAAACCGTGGAGCACCGAGCAGCTGTCGGTCGAGCTCGACCGCTGGCGGCTGGATTCGCGCACGGTCAATCTGATGGTCGGTGGCCCGGAAGGGCTGGCGCCGGAAGTCTGTGCCCGTGCCGAGCAGCGTTGGTCGTTGTCGCCGCTGACGTTGCCGCACCCGCTGGTGCGCATCCTCATCGGTGAGCAGATTTATCGTGCCTGGACAGTGTTGTCCGGTCACCCTTATCACAAGTAGCGCTGCTGCCTTCACTGTGAACACGCCCTAAATGTCTCAGCCGATTCGCCTGAAAGACCACGAAAAGGACGCACGCTTGGTGCGCAGCCGAGTCGTGGTCGGTGCCGTGGCCGTCATCGTGCTGATCTGCGTGTTGGTGGCGCGTCTGTATTTCCTGCAGGTCATCCAGTACGACTATCACTCGACCCTGTCGGAAAACAACCGGGTTCATGTGCAGCCGATCCCGCCGAGTCGCGGGCTGATCTTTGACCGCAATGGCGTGGTGATCGCCGACAACCGGCCCAGCTTCAACCTGAGCATGACCCGCGAGCGCTCGGGCGGTGACTGGGCCAAGGTTCTCGACACGATCATCGAGGTGCTGGAGCTGACGCCGGATGACCGGATCATCTTCGAAAAACGCATGAAACAGGGGCGTCGTCCGTTTGAACCGGTGCCGATCCTGTTCGAGCTGACCGAGGAGCAGATCGCCCGGATTGCGGTCAACCAGTTCCGCCTGCCGGGCGTCGAAGTGGTCGCGCAGTTGATTCGGCATTACCCGCAGGGCGCGCATTTCGCCCACTCCGTGGGATACATGGGGCGTATCAACGAGAAAGAGCTGAAAAGTCTCGACCCTGTGAACTACAGCGGCACCCACCACATGGGCAAGACCGGGATCGAGCGGTTCTACGAGCCCGAATTGCACGGTCAGGTGGGCTACGAAGAAGTCGAAACCAACGCGCGTGGTCGGGTGCTGCGGGTTCTGAAGCGGACCGATCCGGTGCCGGGCAAGGACATTGTCCTGAGCCTCGATATCCAGTTGCAGGAAGCGGCCGAAACCGCGCTCGCAGGACGTCGTGGCGCCGTGGTAGCGCTGGACCCGAACACCGGCGAAGTGCTGGCGATGGTCAGTCAGCCAAGCTTCGACCCTAATCTGTTCGTCACCGGCATCAGCTTCAAGGCTTACTCGGAACTGCGGGATTCGGTGGATCGTCCGCTGTTCAACCGCATTCTGCGAGGCCTGTACCCGCCGGGTTCGACCATCAAACCCGCCGTGGCCATCGCGGGCCTGGATTCGGGCGTCGTGACGGCCAGTACCCGGGTGTTCGACCCCGGCTACTACATGCTGCCCAACTATGATCACAAATACCGTAACTGGAACCGTACCGGTGACGGCTGGGTCGATCTGGACACCGCGATCATGCGATCCAACGACACCTATTTCTACGACCTGGCGCACAAGGTCGGCATCGACAGGCTGTCGGCGTACCTGAACAAGTTCGGCATCGGGCAAAAGGTCTCGCTGGACATGTTCGAAGAATCGCCCGGCCTGATGCCGTCCCGCGACTGGAAGCGGGTCACCCGACGTCAGGCCTGGTTCCCGGGCGAAACGCTGATCCTCGGTATCGGTCAGGGCTACATGCAGGCCACGCCGCTGCAACTGGCTCAGGCCACGGCGCTGGTGGCGAACAAAGGCAAATGGAACCGTCCGCATCTGGCCAGGACCATCGAAGGCCAGAAACCGGTGGATGAAAACCCGATCCCCGATATTGTCCTGCGCGACCCGTCCGACTGGGGCAAGGTCAATCACGGCATGCAGCAGGTGATGCACGGTGCCCGTGGGACCGCGCGCAAGGCGGCCATCGGCGCGCAATACCGCATCGCGGGCAAGAGCGGTACGGCGCAGGTCGTCGCGATCCGTCAGGGTGAAAAATACGATCGCTCGAAAGTGCAGGAACGCCACCGTGACCACGCGTTGTTCGTGGGCTTCGCGCCGGCCGACAACCCGAAAATCGTCGTGGCGGTCATGATTGAAAACGGTGAATCGGGCTCCGGCGCCGCTGCACCTGTCGTGCGTCAGGTCATGGATGCCTGGCTTCTGGACCCTCAGGGTCATCTGAAACCCGAATACGCCAGCAATACACTGCCTCCGGAGACCGCGGCCCGTGAAGAGTAATTTCGACCGCATCCTCTCCAGCGAAGACGTGATGCGCCGTCGCGCCACCTTCCTGCAGAAAATCCATGTCGATGGCCCGTTGCTGATCCTGCTGCTGACACTGGCGGCCGGCAGCCTGTTCGTCCTGTATTCCGCCAGCGGAAAGAGCTGGGACCTGTTGATCAAACAGGCGACCTCGTTCGGCATCGGCCTTGTGTCGATGTTTGTGATTGCGCAACTCGAGCCGCGCTTCATGGCGCGCTGGGTGCCGATCGCTTACGTCTTCGGTGTGCTGCTGCTGGTCGCGGTGGACGTGATGGGTCACAACGCCATGGGCGCCACGCGCTGGATCAACATTCCCGGCGTGATCCGTTTCCAGCCGTCGGAATTCATGAAGATCATCATGCCGGCGACCATCGCCTGGTACCTCTCCAAGCGCACGTTGCCTCCGCATCTGAAGCACGTGGCCGTCAGCCTTGGGTTGATCGGGCTGCCGTTCATCCTGATCGTTCGCCAGCCGGACCTTGGCACCTCGCTGCTGATTCTGGCGTCCGGGACCTTCGTACTGTTCATGGCAGGCCTGCGCTGGCGCTGGATCATCAGTGTGATCGCAGCGGCCGTGCCCGTCGCGGTGGCGATGTGGTTCTTCTTCATGCACGACTATCAGAAGCAACGCATCCTGACCTTCCTTGACCCTGAGAGCGATCCGCTGGGCACCGGATGGAACATCATCCAGTCCAAGGCGGCGATTGGCTCGGGCGGGGTTTTCGGCAAGGGCTGGTTGCTGGGCACCCAGTCTCACCTGGATTTCCTTCCGGAAAGCCACACCGACTTCATCATTGCGGTGTTGGGCGAGGAGTTCGGTCTAGTGGGTATCTGTGCCTTGCTGCTGATCTACCTGCTGTTGATCGGTCGCGGCCTGGTCATCACGGCTCAGGCGCAGACGCTCTACGGCAAGCTGCTCGCAGGCAGTCTGACCATGACGTTTTTTGTGTATGTTTTCGTCAACATCGGTATGGTCAGCGGCTTGCTGCCGGTGGTGGGCGTTCCATTGCCCTTCATTAGTTACGGCGGAACTTCGCTGGTGACGCTGCTGTCAGCGTTTGGGGTTTTGATGTCGATCCATACCCATCGCAAGTGGATCGCTCAGGTTTGATTAAGGTGAACAATTCAATGCAAGTAGTGCGTGGCTGGGCTGCTCGATATGCGCCGCTGGTCGGTCTGATGGGCATCCTCGGTTCAGTGCAGGAGTCGCTTGCGGGTGACTATGAGGGCTCTCCTCAGGTCGCACAGTTCGTCAGTGACATGACTCGGGATTACGGCTTCGCGGGCGAGCAATTGATCGAAGTGTTTCGCAATGTTGAGCGCAAACAGTCGATTCTCGACGCCATTTCGCGGCCCGCCGAGCGGGTCAAGGCGTGGAAGGATTACCGCCCGATGTTCCTGACTGACGCGCGTATCGCGCGAGGTGTGGACTTCTGGCGGCAGCATGAGGCGGTGTTGGCGCGTGCCGAACAAGAGTACGGCGTGCCCGCCCAAGTGATCGTCGCGATCATTGGTGTCGAAACCTTTTTTGGTCGCAATACCGGAAATTACCGGGTAATCGATGCCTTATCGACGCTGAGTTTCGACTATCCTCCTCGTGCCGAGTTTTTCCGCAAGGAGCTGCGTGAGTTTTTGCTGCTGTCTCGCGAGGAACAGGTGGACCCGTTGACCCTCAAAGGCTCGTACGCGGGTGCCATGGGGTTGCCGCAGTTCATGCCCAGCAGTTTCCGCGCGTATGCGGTGGATTTTGACGGTGATGGCCACATCAACATCTGGAACGATCCGGATGATGCGATTGGCAGTGTGGCCAGCTATTTCAAACGCCATGGCTGGGTCGCGGGCGAGCCCGTGGTCAGCCAGGCCAGCGTTCGCGGTGATCGGGTCGATGAGGGTTTGAGCCCGGGAATCGAGCCGGTGAAGACCGTCGGGGAGTTGCGAGCCTTGGGGTGGGCGAGTCATGATGCGCTGCGCGATGATATGCCGGTCACGGCGTTTCGCCTTGAAGGCGACAAAGGCCCTGAATACTGGATGGGTTTGAAGAATTTTTACGCAATCACGCGTTACAACCGCAGCGTGATGTACGCCATGGCCGTGCATCAGCTGTCTGAAATGCTTGTTCAAGCTCGGGGCGTCAAGTAATGCGGTCATTGCCGATGCAACAACCATTGAAGTTGATGGCCTTCGCGGCGCTGGCATTGCTGGTCGTCAGTTGCTCCACCAGTCGACCGACCCAGCAGGGCAACGTTATCCGCGCCCAGCCGGGGCTGGACATCAACCGCGCCCATAAAGACGGTGCGCCGTGGTGGGACGTTGATGTGTCGCGTATCCCCGATGCCGTGCCGACCCTGCACACCGGTCCTTACAAGGCCAACCCGTACACTGTGCTGGGCAAGACGTATTTTCCGCTCAGCGACTCCAGTAACTACACCGCGACCGGCACTGCGTCCTGGTACGGCACCAAATTTCACGGGCAGAACACCGCCAACGGTGAAGTGTATGACCTGTACGGCATGAGCGCGGCGCACAAGACGCTGCCGCTGCCCAGTTACGTACGCGTCACCAATCTGGACAACAACCGCACGGTGATCCTGCGGGTCAACGATCGTGGGCCGTTCTATTCGGATCGCATCATCGACCTGTCCTACGCCGCAGCGAAAAAACTGGGTTACGCCGAAATCGGCACCGCTCGGGTAAAAGTTGAAGGCATCGATCCTGCCCAGTATTGGGCGCAGCGCGGCAAACCTGCGCCGCTGATGCTCGATCAGCCGCAAGTGGCAAGCAATCCTCCGCCACGGCAGGCGCCGGTTGCAGCGCCGGTGATCACCGCATCGGCGGGCACCATCGAGCAATGGACGCCGCCACCGGCCCAACACGCCGCGCCGGTATCACCAGTTCCGATCGACGCAAAAAAAAACGTTTCCGGACAAGCGTCTGGGCTGTTTCTCCAAGTGGGAGCCTTCGCCAACCCGGACGCTGCGGAACTCCTGAGGTCGAAACTGAGCGGGATGGTTCGGGCCCCGGTTTTCGTGAGCTCGATAGCGCGCAATCAACAGACGCTCTATCGCGTGCGGATGGGGCCGGTCGACACGCCGGGTGAAGCCCAGCAACTGCAAAACAGCGTAAGGTCGGCCAATCTGGGCTCGCCAAGCGTGGTTACATCGGATCAGTAACGTCAGACCTTTGATTCGCTTCCCCTAACGGCAGCGAGTCGAAGTTGCCTGGCAAGCGACTTGCCGCCAGAGCAAGCGTTGTCAGCAGCATTTCACGGGTTCATCTGTAGAATGTGAGCCCGTTTGCCGGGGTAGCCCGGCACCACCGCTTTGCCCGCGAGGGCATGTTTGCCCATTAGCATTTTCGAGAGACGGATGAACATCACCACCTTTGCAAAACGCCTTTGCCTGTTAATCCCGCTATTCACCGCACCTGTCGCGTTCGCAGCAGAACAGATGACGCCGTCGGCACCCCAGCTGGCTGCCAAGGCTTACGTGCTGATGGATGCCAACAGTGGCAACGTTCTGGTCGAAAACAACGGTGACCAGCGTCTGCCGCCGGCCAGTCTGACCAAGCTGATGACCGCATACATCGCTACGCTGGAAATCCGCCGTGGCCAGATCGGTGAGAACGACCCGGTCACCGTCAGCGAAAACGCCTGGCGTACCGGCGGTTCGCGGATGTTCATCAAGGTGGGCAGCCAGGTGACCGTCAGCGACTTGCTGCACGGCATCATCATCCAGTCCGGTAACGACGCCAGCGTGGCGCTGTCCGAGCACATCGCTGGCAGCGAAGACGCGTTCGCCGACATGATGAACAAGACCGCAGGCGATTTGGGGATGGTCAACAGCCACTTCATGAATCCTACCGGTCTGCCAAACCCTGATCACTACGCCACCGCTCACGACATGGCGATCCTGGCCCGTGCAATCATCCACGAAGACCCGGCTCACTACGCGATCTACTCGCAGAAGGAGTTCTTCTGGAACGGCATCAAACAGCCAAACCGTAACCTGCTGCTGTGGCGTGACAAGACCGTCGACGGTCTGAAAACCGGTCACACCGAAGAAGCGGGCTACTGCATGGTGTCCTCGGCCGTTCGTGATGGCATGCGTCTGATCGCCGTGGTGTTCGGCACCAACAGTGAACAGGCTCGTGCGGCTGAAACCCAGAAGCTGCTGACCTACGGTTTCCGTTTCTTTGAAACCCAGACCTTCTATCAGAAGGGCACCGAGCTGGCTCAGGCCGCCGTCTGGAAAGGCACCGAGCGTCAGGTCAAGGCCGGTCTGGCGGACGATCTGTCCATGACCATGCCTAAGGGCGAGATGAAGAAGCTGACCGCCAGCATGACCATCAACCCGAAACTGGTTGCCCCCATCGCCAAAGGCGACGTGATCGGTCAGGTTGAAGTGAAGCTGGACGACAAGGTCGTTCGCACCGCTAATCTCATCGCCATGGACGCTGTCGAAGAAGGTGGTATCTTCCGCCGCCTGTGGGACAGCATTCGCATGTTCTTCTACAGTCTGTTCAACTGATCGCGATTGATCACTGACTGACCGTTGCTCCCTACGCCCCTGCCGCCATCGCGGTGGGGGACTGTCCGTTTTCCGGCTTACGAGGCCGTCACTGCCATGACAGATTCCGAAGTAAAAGCACCGAAAATCGAATTCCCTTGCGCGGACTACCCGATCAAGATCATCGGCGACACCGGGGTGGGGTTCAGAGACGAGGTCATCGCCATCGTCAAGAAGCACGCAACGCTCCTCGATGAGAAGGAGGCCGAGCGCCAAAGCAGCAACGGCAAGTACACCACGCTGCAGCTGCATATCGTCGCGACCGGCCAGGATCAGCTTTACGACATCAACAGCGAGCTGCGTGCCACGGGCAAAGTGCACATGGTGCTGTGATGGGCGGTTGTCTGGGCTTTCGCGATCTGGGAACGGTCGCCTACGAGCCCGCCTGGCAAGCCATGCAACGCTTCACGGACGGACGCGACCGCGACACGCCCGATGAAGTGTGGCTGGTGCAGCACCCGCCGGTTTTCACTCAGGGACAGTCCGGAAAACCCGAGCATCTACTACTTCCGGGTGATATTCCGGTGGTACAGGTCGATCGCGGTGGCCAAGTGACTTATCATGGCCCCGGTCAACTGGTGGCCTATCTGATGCTGGATGTCCGCCGCTTGGGTTATGGCGTGCGCGAACTGGTCACCCGGATCGAACACAGCCTGATCGACCTGCTGGCCAGTTACGGCGTAACGGCAGCAGCCAAGCCCGAAGCACCGGGGGTCTACGTCGACGGGGCGAAAATTGCGTCCCTGGGCCTTCGTATCCGTAATGGCTGTTCATTCCATGGACTGGCGCTGAATGTCGACATGGATCTGGACCCGTTTAAACGGATTAATCCCTGCGGGTATGCGGGGCTGGCGATGACCCAGCTGCGTGAACAGGCAGGCCCGATTGAATTTGCCGAGGTTAGTGCCCGGCTGCGTGCGCAGCTCGTCAAACACCTCGACTACGCTGAGCAGACGACCCTAACGGGCGGAATCGACTGATATGACTACTGCGCATGAGACGGCAGATGCCGTGCAAACCCTGATCCCGACAGCGAACGTGGTGACGCCTGAGCGTGCTGCACGTCCGAAAGTTGAAGCGGGTGTGAAGTTGCGTGGCGCGGAAAAAGTGGCGCGCATCCCGGTAAAGATCATCCCGACGGTTGAATTGCCGAAAAAGCCGGACTGGATTCGTGTCCGTATTCCGGTATCGCCTGAGGTCGACCGTATCAAGGCGCTGCTGCGCAAGCACAAGCTGCACAGCGTGTGCGAAGAAGCTTCCTGCCCGAACCTGGGCGAGTGCTTCTCGGGCGGCACCGCGACGTTCATGATCATGGGTGACATCTGCACCCGTCGTTGCCCGTTCTGCGACGTCGGCCATGGCCGTCCGAAAGCACTGGACGTCGACGAGCCGAAGAACCTGGCCGTTGCCATTGCCGACCTGAAACTGAAATACGTCGTGATCACCTCGGTTGACCGTGACGACCTGCGTGACGGCGGTGCCCAGCACTTTGCCGATTGCATCCGTGAAATCCGTGCCCTGTCGCCGAACGTGCAACTGGAGACGCTGGTGCCGGACTACCGCGGCCGTATGGACATTGCGCTGGAAATCACCGCAGCCACGCCGCCAGACGTGTTCAACCACAACCTGGAAACCGTGCCGCGCCTGTACAAGGCTGCGCGTCCGGGTTCGGACTATCAGTGGTCGCTGACCCTGCTGCAACGCTTCAAGGAAATGGTTCCTCACGTGCCGACCAAATCCGGCTTGATGCTGGGCCTGGGCGAGACCGACGAAGAAGTGATCGAAGTGATGCAGCGCATGCGTGAGCACAACATCGACATGCTGACGCTGGGCCAGTACCTGCAGCCTTCGCGCAGCCACTTGCCGGTTCAGCGTTTCGTGCACCCGGACACCTTCGCCTGGTTCGCCGAAGAAGGTTACAAGATGGGCTTCAAGAACGTTGCGTCGGGTCCTCTGGTGCGTTCTTCGTACCACGCCGACGAGCAGGCCAAGCTGGTCAAGTCGTTGCTGACGGCGGGCTGATCGCCAGCGTTATCGCCCCGCAAAAAAAACGGGCCGGATAGCAATATCCGGCCCGTTTTTGTTCGCCCGCCAATACCGCTTTATGAACGTTCACGGTGCTTCGGTTGAGGTCACCTCTCGTAGGAGCCGGCTTGCTGGCGAACACGGTGAGTCAGGTACGAAACAGTTGACTGACACACCGCCTTCGCCAGCAAGCCGGCTCCTACAGCGGATTTCTAGGGTCTTCTGAGATTATCCAGCAGCTCTTGCGTCGGATAACCATCGGCCGGCCAGCCAAAGGATTGCTGGGCGCTGCGAATGGCTTTGCGTGTGTTGGCGCCGATGATCCCGTCTGGAGCGCCGGCGTCGTACTGGCGGGCCGAGAGCAGGGTTTGCAGTTCGATGCGCTCAGAGCGACTTAGAGGGCGGTCACTGCGTGGCCATTGGCCTGACACATAGCCGCCACCGGTGAAGCGTTCCGACAACAGCCCGATGCCCAGTGCGTAGGAAGACGAGTTGTTGTACTTGAGGATCGCCCGGAAATTATCCATGACCAGGAATGCGGGGCCTTTGTAGCCCGCTGGCAGCAACAAAGCGGCTTGCTGCTGCAACAGATTGGCCGGTAGCGCCGAACCGTTTGGCAGCTTGAGGCCCATCTGCTGCCATTCAGCGATGGTTTTGCGTGTCGAGGCGTCAGCCAGGGCGTAATCGAAGCCTGGGACCAGTTGCACTTCAAAGCCCCACGGTTGGCCTTTTTGCCAGCCCGAGCTTTGCAAATAGTGCGCAGTGGACGCCAGCGCATCCAATGGCGAGTTCCAGATGTCGCGGCGACCGTCACCGTCGAAATCCACGGCGTGGGTGTTGTAGGTCGTGGGAATGAACTGCGTCTGCCCCATCGCGCCCGCCCACGAGCCCAGCATGCTCGGCGCATCGATGTCGCCGTGCTGAATGATCTGCAGGGCTGCGATCAACTGATCCTGAGCGAACTGCGGGCGGCGGCCTTCGTAGGCCAGGGTCGCCAATGAGCGAATCACCGATTGCGTGCCCTGAAACTGGCCGAAACTGCTTTCCATGCCCCACACCGCGACCAGTGCCTGACGATCCAGGCCGTAGCGCTGTTCGATCGCCGTCAGGGCGTCCGCGTACTGCGCCAGTAATGCCTGGCCTTTGCGTACGCGCACGGCAGACATCGCGCTGTCGAGATATTCCCAGACTGGACGGGTGAATTCGGGCTGGCTGCGATCAGCCTTGACCACGCTCATGTCTGGTGTGACACCGGCGAAGGCGCGGTCGAACACGTCAGGACGAATGCCTGCATTCAGGGCTTGGGCGCGGAACATGCTCTGCCACTCGCTGAAGCTCATCGCAGGCTGGATTTCAAAGTTGCTGTCGTCGGGCTGGGCCACGGCAGAGGGCACGGTGGGCGAAGCTTTGGCGACATTGAGAGGCGCGGTTTGAAGAGGTGTTGCGACGGCAGCGGTGGGTTGCTCCGCGCAGGCGACCAGTACAGAGAGACCGGAGGCGGCGATCAGTTGGCGAACAGGCCAACGACGGGGAAAACTAAAGGGCATTCTGGGGTCCACAGGTATAAACCGTAAGGTGCAGACCTTAACATGCTGGCCCGGCTGGCGGGGCGCCGGTCAGTAACCTGAAATGTTTTCAGGCCGCCATAACGGAAGAAGCCTCCCAGTTGTTCGACTGGAAGGCTTCGCGGCGGTAGCTGCCTTTGCCCTTGGCGGGTTGTTCCTGACGGCTTCGGAACAGTGGCTGGGCGATGATGGATTTGGCCTTGTTCGGCCGTTTCTTTGGCTTGCTCATGGCAGGTCTCTCTTTGCGGGGTGGGGGAAGCGGCGGTGATCATCGGGCATGTCAGCGCAGAGGTCTAATTGATCTGCGCTATGGGTTAGACGTGCGACCTGTAGGAGCGTGGCTTGTCCCGCGATCGGCGGGGAACCCGCCGCAAAATCAGGCAAATGCAGCTTGGCTGACACACCGCGTCTTTCGAATTTACGACGACTGCGTCGCCGATCGCGGGACAAGCCACGCTCCTACAGGGGGGCGTTGTGAATCATTCCGACGGCAACGCCAGCCGTTGTCCCGCCATTTGCAGCGACAACCGGCTCAAGCTGTTCCACACCGAGCCTTGGGCCTGGCCCTTGATTTGCGCGTCAATGTGCTGCGCGTCCATCAGCAATTGCGCCCAGCGACGCGCCGAATGCCGTTGCAGTGCTTTGCTCATCAGCGGTTTGCGCTTGTCCCAGATGGGCGGTCGCGCCTGGCTGAACGCCTTGTCCAGTGGCACGCCCTGGCTGTATTGCAAGGCCAGGTTGGCGAGCACGCGCAATTCACGGGACAGCGCCCAGAGAATCACCGGAGGCTCAACGCCTTCGCCGCGCAGACCTTCAAGCATGCGCAGGGCATGGGCGGCTTCACCATTGAGAATGGCATCGGTCAGCCCGAACACGTCGAAGCGCGCACTGTCCGCCACGGCGGCCTGCACGGTTTCGACGGTGATCTGACCCTGTTCGGCCATCAGCTTGAGCTTCTCGATTTCCTGCGCCGCTGCCAGCAAGTTGCCTTCAACGCGCGCGGCGATCAGTTCGACGGCGTCGGGGCTTGCGGCCAGACCTGCCTGCGAAAGCCGTTGGCGAATCCATTGGGGCAACTGGCTCGCATCCACCGGCCAGATCTGCACGAACTGGGTTTGAGCGCCTTCGACCAGCGCTTTGCCCCACTTGGTTTTCTGGGCGGAGCCGTCGAGCTTGGGCAGGCTGATCAGCAACAGCGTGTCCTCGGCAGGACGACTGCAGTACTCCAGAAGTGCTGCGGCGCCTTTATCGCCGGGTTTGCCAGACGGCAGACGCAGTTCCAGCAGGCGACGTTCGGCGAACAACGACATGCTCGCACCCGCCTGCAGCAAGGTGCCCCAGTCGAAGCTTGAATCGGCGCTGAATACCTGGCGTTCATCGAAACCCTGCTGCCTGGCAGCGGCACGGATGGCGTCGCAGGCTTCCTGGCATTGCAGCGGGTCATCGCCGCTGACGATGTACACGGGCGACAACGCACCCTGGAGGTGTTTGGAGAGCTGGGCGGGGGCGAGTTTCATGAGTCAGAAAAGGATGGGGCCGGCGAACCGGCCCCAGTGCCATTACTTGGACGGGATTTCGACGGGAGACTGCTGCGGCGTCTCGTCGCGAATGCGTTGAGCGGCCGCTTCCGCGTCAGCCTGTGCACGAGCAGCGGCGTCCGCCTTGGCTTGCAGTTCATCCAGACGCTCAGGTGTCAGCTGTTGCAGGCGGGCCAACATCTTCTGCACCAGGTCGCTGCGCACCTCTTTGCGGATCTGATCGGCTTCCTGGTCGGAACCGATCAGGTTGTTGCCGTCGTGAACGAAGATTTTGGTCGATTGCACGTTATCGTCCAGCAGCGTAACGCCCTTGCTGCCCTGGATTTCGTACTTCAGCACGGTGGTCAGCTCGTATTCAGCCGAGCGGCCCGACCCGACATAGCTCGCAGTGCGCTGGGTTTCGTCTTCGCGGGCCAGGAACAGCTTGTATTGCGCGCCGGTGTAAACATGCACGCCGCTGTTGGTCAGCGTCTGACGCAGTTGGGTCACGACTTCGCCGTAGGCATCACGCGCGCTCACGTCCAGTTCCTTGATCGACAAGGCGTTGGTGCCGGTGCCACGCAGCTGGAAACCGCAGGCGCTCAGCAGAACAGCGAGGCCCATTACCAGCAGATTGCGTTTGATCATCTTGTTGCTCCCCTTGAATCCGTTTGAGCCCGAAGTGCGGGCCCTGGAAGTATGTTGGGCGCCCGGCTCACCGGGCGCCCGATCCAATCAGCTGGCGACGATATTCACCAGTTTGCCGGGCACCACGATCACTTTGCGGATCGTCAGGCCGTCGATAAAGCGCAGGACGTTCTCGTTGGTCCGTGCTGCGGCTTCCACGTCTTCCCGGCTGGCGCTGGCCGGCATGTCGATCTGGCCGCGCAGCTTGCCGTTGACCTGAATCACCAGCGTCAGGCTGTCCTGTACCAGCGCGCTGTCATCCTGCACGGGCCACGTCGCATCGATCACTGCATCGCTGTGACCCAGTCGGGCCCACAGCTCATGGCTGATGTGCGGTGTGATCGGCGCCAGCAGCAACGTCACGGTTTCCAGACCTTCGTGAAGCAGCGCGCGATCCTGTTCAGTGGCTTGCGCGGCTTTTTCCAGCACGTTCATCAGCGTCATGACCTGAGCGACGGCGGTGTTGAATTTGTGGTTCTGCCCGACGTCGTGGCTGGCCTGCTTGATGGCCAGGTGAATCGAACGGCGAACGGCTTTCTGCTCTTCATTCAGGTTGGCGATGTCGAGTTTACCCGGCAAGCCCTGAGACACGTGGGCTTGCGCCAGGCGCCAGACACGCTTGAGGAAGCGGTGCGAACCTTCGACACCCGAGTCGGACCATTCCGCGCTCATGTCAGGTGGCGAGGCGAACATCATGAACAGACGGCAGGTGTCTGCGCCGAACTGGTCGATCATCGACTGTGGGTCGACGCCGTTGTTCTTCGATTTGGCCATCTTTTCAGTGCCGCCGATCTCGACCGGCAGGCCGTCTGCAATCAGTTTTGCACTGATGACCTTGGCCTTGGTGTCACGCTCGAGTTCGACATCCGCCGGGTTGAACCAGGTGTAGGCACCGTTGGCTTCGCGACGGTAGTAGGTTTCGGCGATCACCATGCCTTGGGTCAGCAGGTTCTTGAACGGCTCGTTGGAGCTCACAAGGCCTTCGTCACGCATCAGCTTGTGGAAGAAGCGTGCATAGAGCAGGTGCAGGATCGCGTGTTCGATCCCGCCGATGTACTGATCGACCGGCAGCCAGTGGTCGGCCGCGGATTTCTCCACCAGGCCACCTTCGAAGTGCGGCGAAGCATAGCGAGCGTAGTACCACGACGACTCGACGAACGTGTCCATGGTGTCGGTTTCACGCTTGGCAGGCTGTCCGCATTTCGGGCACTTGCACTCATAGAACTCGGGCATGCGCGCCAATGGCGAACCTGCGCCGTCCGGCACCACGTCTTCCGGCAGGACGACAGGCAGTTGGTCTTCCGGCACAGGCACGTCGCCACAGGCGTCGCAGTGGATGATCGGGATCGGGCAGCCCCAGTAGCGCTGGCGGCTGATACCCCAGTCACGCAGACGGAACTGGGTGCGCGACTTGCCGAGCTCCTTCTTGAGCAGGGCGGCTTCGATGGCATCGAATGCGCCCGCGAAGTCCAGGCCGTCGAACTCACCGGAGTTGATCAGTTGACCGTGCTCGCCGTAAGCGTCCTGCCATGGCGCAGGCGATGTGTCGCCCGCGCTGGTGCGGACCACCGATTTGATCGGCAGGCTGTATTTGTTAGCGAATTCGAAATCGCGCTCGTCGTGTGCAGGGACTGCCATTACAGCGCCATCGCCGTAGTGCATCAGTACGTAGTTGGCGACCCACACCGGCAGTTTTTCGCCTGTCAGCGGGTGCTCGACGAACAACGAGGTAGGCAGGCCTTTCTTTTCCTGCGTGGCGACGTCAGCTTCGGCGACGCTGCCGCTTTTGCATTCGTGAATGAACGCTTGCAGTTCCGGGTCGTTCTGCGCGGCCAGTGTCGCGAGTGGGTGCTCGGCAGCGACGGCGACATAAGTCGCGCCCATCAACGTGTCTGGGCGGGTGGTGAAGACTTTCAGCGCACCGGCTTCTCCGATGGACGCCTGATCGTACGGAAACTGCACTTCCATGCCGCGCGACTTGCCGATCCAGTTGCGTTGCATGGTCTTGACCTGCTCAGGCCAGCCCGGCAGCTCGTCGAGACTCTCCAGCAGTTCATCGGCGTAGGCCGTGATCTTGAAGTAGTACATCGGGATTTCGCGTTTTTCGATGACCGCGCCCGAACGCCAGCCGCGTCCGTCGATTACTTGCTCGTTCGCCAGAACGGTCTGGTCGACCGGGTCCCAGTTCACGGTGCCGTTCTTGCGGTAGATCACACCCTTCTCGAACAGGCGCGTGAACAGCCATTGTTCCCAGCGGTAGTAATCCGGCTTGCAGGTGGTGACTTCGCGAGACCAGTCAACCGCCAGACCCAGGCTGCGCAGCTGGGTCTTCATGTAGGCGATGTTTTCGTAGGTCCACTTGGCAGGCGCCACGTTGTTCTTCATCGCGGCGTTTTCAGCCGGCATCCCGAAGGCGTCCCAACCCATGGGTTGCAGGACGTTCTTGCCGAGCATGCGCTGGTAGCGGGAAATAACGTCGCCGATGGTGTAGTTGCGCACGTGACCCATGTGCAGCTTGCCGCTTGGGTAAGGGAACATCGACAGGCAGTAGTACGTTTCCTTGCCTGGCTGTTCACTGACTTCAAAGGACTTTTGCTCGTCCCAGAACGACTGAGCGGCGGCTTCGATTTCGCGGGGCTGATAGAGTTCGTGCATGGCTACTTTTGACTAGAGATTGGTGACCCTTGACCGCTTCGCTGCGTTCCCGGAGCGGACACATTCGCTTGCCTGGCTGAGCCTTCGGCGGTGCGATGCATTCGGGTCCGAGTGAGCCGAAGTGGAATTACAGGAAAGCGCCGTAGCATACATGAGGCCGAAGGATCGAGGGAAACCAAGATTGTGCCGTTGATAACCGCATAAGCCCCGCTAGCCGCCGTTGGTCGCGGCATCGCGCCTGTTTTTGCAGTGCCGCTAAGCTCAATTACGAGGGTATGTGTCTATCTTCAGTGAGGTGAACGGATGGCAGAGCTGCGGCACCAAGTAAAGAAACCTGATCTGTATGACCGTTTGATTGATCGTCTGGGGCTTGCTCTGGACATGGCGAAAACATCAGTCCGGCTTCGCAATGAATACCCCGTTGAACTGGAGTTGCGTGGATTGAGCCAAGCCGAATTCCAGTTGATCGAGGCGTATCTGGATGCCTGTCCGGATACGAAGAATATCGTTGTAAAAGAGGATTCACTGAACACAAAGAAGGGGAGTTCCAGCACTTCACGGGAGCCTTCGGAGCCGATGCGCGCCCCGCACCCTCTAGCCAATGTCATCTGGCTGAAGGATCAGCGTCGCGCCAAAGTGTCGGCAAAGTTGAGTCGTTACAGTTCCAGTAAGCATTTCAAGCGTTAACCTTCACGGGTATTAACCCCGTCTGATTAAGCATTGTTGCTTAGCGTCAATCCTTTTAGGCTTCGGGCATCTTCTGGAGATGCCCGATGCCTTTTCGTTACTTCATCAAAAACCTGTTGTTGCCGCCCGGTATTTTCCTGCTTCTTCTAGTGCTTGCCTGGTGGCTGAGAAGTCGCAGGCCACGGTTGGCGCGCGCGCTGTTTGTGATCGGGTTTGTCGGCATGTTGTCCATGAGCCTGCCGGTGGTGGTGCAGTGGTCGGCGCGGGGCATCGAAAGCATCCCGCCGTTGCCACAGGATCAATGGACCACTTTGGCCCAGCGCGCGGACGCCATCGTGGTGCTGGGGGCCGGGCGAGAGCGAAACGATCCGACGTGGGACCGCGATATCCCCACGGGCGTGGCGCTGGAGCGAATGCGGTTTGCAGCAAGGCTTTCGAAGGCATCCGGCTTGCCGATTCTGACGACGGGCGGGCTGCATTACGGTGAGCCGCCCAGTGAGGCGGCGATCATGGCCGATTCGTTGCGTGATGACTTCGGCGTAAATGTGCGTTGGCAGGAGGGCGAGAGCCGCACGACGTGGGAAAACGCCAACATGACCGCCGCGATCCTGCTGCCACAAGGGATCAAGCGCGTGGTGGTGGTGACCCAGGCCTGGCACATGCCGCGTTCGGTGTGGAGTTTCGAAAAGGCCGGATTCAGCGTGGTCCCGGCGCCAGTCGGTTTTTTGAGCGTGGACAACGCGCGGCCGTTTGGCGGCTGGATGCCCGAATCGAAGGCGGTCTGGCAGAGCGGCCAGCTGTTGAACGAAGTGGCGGGGCTGGTGGGGTATCGGTTGTTTTACCGATGATCTGGCTGACGAGTCGGATTCAACTGTGGGAGCGAATTCATTCGCGAAGTGGCGTTACATCCGACAGATTTTGATTGGATGTACAAACGCATCGCGAATGAATTCGCTCCCACAGATGATTTTCGTCGCTGCGAGCCTGTTAAACCGTCTTGGCAATCCGGCTCGCCACCAGCGCCCAGCCAATCAGCAGCACCGACACAATGATCAGCGGCCACGAACGCCAGTGCAGGTAAGGCGTCAGGTTGTGCATGGGCGTGACTTCGCCGTACATCACCGCTCGCTCGAATTGCGGCACGGTGGTGGTGATCCTGCCGAACGGGTCGATCAGCGCACTGACGCCATTGTTGGTCGCTCGAATCATCCAGCGGCCGGCTTCCAGTGCCCGCATCTGCGCCATCTGAAGGTGCTGCAAAGGCCCGATGGACGTGCCGAACCAGGTGTCGTTGCTCACCGTCAGCAACAGATCGCTTTGTGCCGACAGACTGGCCGCGAATTCTGGATACACCACTTCATAGCAAATGAACGGCGCGATCTGATACCCCTTGGCCTGCAGCAGTGGCTGCTCGGCAGGGCCGCGCGCGAAGTCCGACATCGGCAGGTTGAAGAAGGTGATCAGCCCGCGCAGCAGGTCCTGCAAGGGCACGTACTCGCCGAAGGGGACCAGCTTCTGTTTCAGGTAAGTGCCGTCGCCTTCCCCGACGACCGTAATCGCGTTGTAGTAGCGGTACTCGCCACGGCCACCTTTCTGACGCAAAGGGACGCCCGTGATCAATGCCGAGTTGCGTTCGGCTGCGAATTTCCCCATCACCGACAGGTAGCCTTCGACCGACTCTTTGAGGACGGGCACGGCTGTTTCCGGCCAGATGATCAAATCGGCTTTTTGTGCGGTAAACGTCATGTCCCGATAAAGCGCGAGCTGGGCATTCAGCGCCGCCGGGTCCCACTTCATGCTTTGCTCGACGTTGCCTTGCATGGCCGCGACCTTCAGCGGCTCGCCCGACGGTTCGGTCCAGGCGTGGTGCTTGAGTGCCAGGCCGATCACCCACGGTGCCAGCAGTAGAACAATGGCGGTCGCCAGAAAACTTTTACGTGCGCGCAAGCGGTGCAGATTGCACAGCAGCGCTGCGGTCAGCGCCAGACTGAAGGAGATCAGCCACATGCCGCCGAGCGGGGCGAGGCCTTTGAGCGGCCCGTCAAGCTGGCTGTAACCGGAGTACAGCCACGGGAAACCGGTCAGAAACCAGCCACGAAACATTTCCTGACCAAACCACAGCGCAGCAAACGCCAGCGCATCGGCCAGCGGCGCTTCATTGCGGCGGATCCAGCGTGCCCACAGCCAGGCGGGCAGGGCGAAGAAGAAGGCAACGGAAGCGCAGAACAGCACCATAAGGAAAACGGCGAGCCAGACCGGTGCTTCACCGTACGTGTGAATGCTCACGTAGATCCAGCTGGTGCCGCCGCCGAACAGGCCGAAACCGTAAGACCAGCCACGCCACAGAGCCTGGCGGGGCTTGAGGTCACGCAGCCCGAGATAAAAAACCACCAGCGCAACGATCGCCAGTGGCCAGATATCGAACGGCGCCAACGCCAGGGTGATCAGCGCGCCGGCCACCATGGCCAGCAGGTTACCGGGCCAGCCGGGGCGGGTGATCCAGCGCATTTACATTCCTTATTAAGGGATACGACGTTACGAGCGGGAGATCGGGCTCAGGCGCAGCAGGTGAATACGACGGCTGTCGGCATTCAGGATGCGGAAACGATACGCGCCGATTTCGGTGATTTCGTTACGCTTGGGCAGATGCCCGAACGCATTCATCACCAGACCGCCGACGGTGTCGAATTCGTCGTCGGAGAATTCGCTGTCGAAGAACTCGTTGAAGCTTTCGATCGGCGTCAGCGCCTTGACCAGGAAGTCGCCGCTTGGCAACGGCTTGATGTAGCTGTCTTCCTCGACGTCGTGTTCGTCCTCGATGTCGCCGACGATCTGCTCCAGCACGTCTTCGATCGTCACCAGACCCGCCACGCCGCCGTATTCGTCGATGACGATGGCCATGTGGTTGTGGTTGGCACGGAACTCACGCAGCAGCACGTTGAGGCGTTTGGATTCCGGCACGAACGTCGCCGGACGCAGCAGGTTCTTGACGTCGCCAGCGCCGCCGTTGTCCTTGAGGATCAATGGCAGCAGGTCTTTGGCGAGCAGGACGCCCAGCACGTCGTCGTGGCTTTCACCAATCACCGGGTAGCGCGAGTGCGCGGAGTCGATGACCGCCGGCAGGAATTCACGAGGGCTTTGGCTGGCCTTGATGCTGATCATCTGGGAGCGCGGCACCATGATGTCGCGCACCTGCAGGTCTGCGACCTGAATGGCGCCTTCGACGATGGCCAGGGCTTCGCTGTCCAGCAGCTTGTTTTGATGGGCTTCGCGCAGCAGCTCTAGCAGCTCCTGGCGGTTTTTCGGCTCATGGGCAAATGCCTGGGTCAGTTTGCCCAACCATGACTTTTGCCCGTTGCTCGATCGGTCTTCGCTCATAGCCCTTACTCGTGGTCCTTGCCTGGTGTTTCTGTGTTTGGGGTGTCGACGCGTTCATCGTCGGCGTAGGGGTCGGGATAGCCCAACTCTGCAAGCAACTCTCGTTCCAGTGCTTCCATCTCTTCGGCTTCGTCATCGTCGATGTGATCGTAGCCCAACAAATGCAGGCAGCCGTGAATCACCAAATGCGCCCAGTGCGCGTCCAGTGCCTTGCCCTGTTCGGCGGCCTCGCGGGCCACGACAGGGACGCAGATCACCAGATCGCCCAGTAACGGGATATCCAGGAGTTCATCGGGGACATCGGCGGGAAACGACAGCACGTTGGTGGCGTAGTCTTTGTGACGCCACGTGTGATTCAGTTCCCGGCCCTCGGCTTCGTCGACCAGCCGGATGGTCATTTCTGAATCCGCCGAGCGCGGGCGCAGGCCCATTTCACACCAGAGGCGGAATTGGGCTTCGCTCGGCGCGCTGGCTTGACTGGCGACCTGCAGATCCAGCTCAAGCATCGCGGCGGTTGTCCCGTGAGCCGTCCTGATCGTTGCGCTCTTCGAAGCGCTCGTACGCCTCGACAATGCGCTGCACCAGCGGGTGGCGCACAACGTCTTTGGGCTTGAAGTGGGTGAAGCTGATGCCGGGAACGTCCTTGAGCACTTCGATGACGTGATTCAGGCCGGATTTCGTGCCTTTGGGCAGGTCGATCTGGGTGATGTCACCGGTGATCACGGCCGTTGAGCCGAAGCCGATACGGGTCAGGAACATCTTCATCTGCTCGACAGTGGTGTTCTGACTCTCGTCGAGAATGATGAAGCTGTTATTAAGGGTCCGGCCACGCATGTAGGCCAGCGGCGCGACTTCGATGACCTGTTTCTCGATCAGCTTGGCCACGTATTCGAAGCCCAGCATCTCGTACAGCGCGTCGTAGAGCGGTCGCAGGTAAGGGTCGATCTTCTGCGCCAGATCGCCGGGCAGGAACCCGAGCTTCTCACCCGCTTCAACCGCCGGACGCACCAGCAGGATGCGGCGGATCTGCTCGCGCTCCAGCGCGTCGACAGCGGCAGCCACGGCAAGGTAGGTCTTGCCGGTGCCGGCTGGCCCGATGCCGAAGTTGATGTCGTTGGCGAGGATTTCCTTCACGTACCGCTGCTGATTCAGGCCGCGAGGGCGAATCATGCCTTTCTTGGTACGCAGGGCTACGCCGACTTCGGCGGCAGGGTGGTTATCCAGCTCTTCAACGCCGGACTCCTGCAGGAACAGATGCACCATGTCTGGCGACAGCTCGGTACTTTTGGTTTCCCGGTACAGTCGGCGCAGGAGGTTTTCTGCCGAAGTGGTTTGTTTTCGCTCACCGATCATCTCGAACTGGCCTCCGCGATTGCGGATCTCGATGTCCAGGCGCTGTTCGATCAGGCGCAAATGCTCGTCGAATTGCCCGCACAGATTGGCGAAGCGGTGGGCCTCGATAGGTTCGAGGCTGAAACGATGTGGTTCGATAGGTGCGTTCAAAGTGGTTTTTAGCCGCCCGACGGCAATAAAGGTGAAAGGAAGGATAACCCCTGCGGACGGTGTCCGAAAGGGCTCACTTACTAATGGTTGGATAAGCGTTCGCTGCAGGACCTGTAGGAGCGCGCTTGGTCTGGGCCGCATCCGGACGAATGCTATCTGTCTGACAAATGTGTGGTGACTGACACACTGCAATCGCGGGCAAGCGCGCTCCTACAAGGGCAGCGGGTCTTCCTTACATGGGGACGGCCGGGCTTATTGCAACAACGACCCGCGCAGCGAGTGCGGTTGAGCGCTGTCGATGTAGACGTCGGCGAACTGGCCGATCAGCTTCGGGTTGTCGCAGCGGAAGTTGACGATGCGGTTGTTCTCGGTACGGCCTTGCAGCTCGCCCGGGTCCTTCTTCGAGTAGTCGGTCACCAGAATGCGCTGCACGGTGCCTGCCATCTTGCGGCTGATTTCGAAGCCCTGGCGGTTGATCAGGTCCTGCAGCTGCTTCAGTCGCTCCTTCTTCACCTCTTCCGAGGTGTCGTCGGCGAGGTCTGCCGCGGGCGTGCCTGGGCGGGCGCTGTAAACAAAGGAAAACGAGAAGTCCATGCCGACGTCTTCGACCAGCTTCATGGTCTGCTGGTGGTCCTTCTCGGTTTCACCGGGAAAGCCGACGATGAAGTCCGAGCTGATGCAGATGTCGGGCACCGCCGCGCGCAGCTTGCGCAGGCGTGACTTGTACTCGAGCACCGTGTGATTGCGTTTCATCGCTGCCAGAATACGGTCCGAGCCCGATTGCACCGGCAAGTGCAGGTGTTTCACCAGTTCGGGGACTTCGGCGTGGGCCTGGATCAGGCTGTCCGAAAACTCCAGCGGGTGCGAGGTCGTGTAGCGGATACGGTCGATGCCGTCGATGGCCGCGACAACGCGAATCAGCTCAGCCAGGTCCGCAACGCGACCGTCGTGGGTCGTGCCGCGATAACCGTTGACGTTCTGGCCCAGCAGCGTCACTTCCCGCACGCCGTTTTCCGCCAGATGGAAAACCTCGGTGATGACGTCATCGAACGGGCGGCTGACTTCTTCGCCACGGGTGTAGGGCACTACGCAGAACGTGCAGTACTTGCTGCAGCCTTCCATCACCGACACATACGCACTCGGACCATCGACGCGTGGCTCGGGCAAATGGTCGAACTTCTCGATTTCAGGGAATGACACGTCGACCTGAGGCAGGCGTGTCGAACGCGCGGCGTCGATCATGTCCGGCAGACGGTGCAGGGTCTGCGGGCCGAAAACCACGTCAACATAGGGCGCGCGATCACGAATCGCCGCGCCTTCCTGACTGGCCACGCAACCCCCGACGGCGATCACCATGTCGGGATTGGCCAGTTTCAGTTCGCGCCAGCGGCCAAGCTGGGAATAGACGCGGTCCTGCGCCCGCTCGCGGATGGAGCAGGTGTTGAGCAGGATGACGTCAGCATCTTCCGCGCGAGCGGTGACTTCCAGTGCTTGATGTTCGCCCAGCAGGTCGACCATGCGCGAGCTGTCGTACTCGTTCATCTGGCAACCGTGGGTTTCGATGTAAAGCTTCTTGGCCATGCGGGTTCATCAGGTGATTCAAAGAACCGCGCATTATAGTGACCCCGGCCTCGGGTTCCTAGCGTCGTCTACCGAGCGGCATGCTATAGTTCGCGCCCTTTTTCAAACCCCGATCATTGCCTGCCTGTTATGACCAAACGCGAAGCTCCAATCTACAAGGTGATTTTTCTCAACCAGGGACAGGTGTACGAAATGTACGCCAAGCAGATCTATCAGAGTGATCTGTGGGGCTTCCTGGAGGTGGAGGAGTTCGTCTTTGGTGAGCGCACGACGGTGGTGGTCGATCCCAGCGAAGAGAAGTTGAAGGCGCAGTTCGACGGCGTAGTGCGCAGTTTCGTGCCGATGCATTCGATCGTGCGCATCGATGAGGTCGAGCGGATGGGGACGGCGAAGATCAGCGAAGCGCGTCAGACCGGGAATGTAATGCCGTTTCCGATGCCGATGCCTGATAAGTAGGTTTTTGGGTTTTTGGGTTTTGGATGGTGTGAATATCCGTTTCTGCGGTAACGGCGACCTAGGGTTCCGCTCTTACAGCGGGTCACTTTTGTAAAAGCGACAAAAGTAACCAAAAACGCTTTGCTCCTGGTTGGGTCCGACTTCGTCGGATTCCCGCACTCCGACGACGCTCCGTGGGCCCGCGCCGAACGGACATCCATGTCCTGACGGCGCTCTCGCGGCATCCATGCCGCTCGACCCACTGCGCGTCGTCTGCGTTTGGCCTGCACCCAAGTCGCGTTTGGCGGTGTCTGGACCGTCGCGTACAAGAGCAACGCTGGCTGGAGCTAACGCTCATCGCATTCTGGGTTCGTGCATCGGTCGTCCGCACCCCCCTCTTTATTGTAGGAGCGCGCTTGCCCGCGATCTGCCGGGAACCGGCAGCAAATCCGGTGCATGCGGAGTGTCAGGCATCATCGGGTCGTCTGATTTTGCTACCGCTGCGCGGTAGATCGTCCGAGTGCGGCCCAGAGCAAGCGCGCTCCTACATGTACAGCGTCAACCTGACGTTTCTGCTTCTGGTTTTGATCTGGCTTTTCATGCGCGACAGTCCAGACGACACACATCGCGACTTGGGTGCAGGCTGAACGCAGGCGATGCGCAGTGGGTCGAGCGGCATGGATGCCGCGAGAGCGCCGTCAGGGCATGGATGCCCGTTCGGCGCGGGCCCACGGAGCGTCGCCGGAGTGAAGGAACCCGACGGAGGAGGGCCAAACCAGGAGCAGGGCCTTTTTGGTTACTTTTTCGTGGTCCGACATTTCGGCTCTTGGAAAAAGTGACCCGCCGTAAGGGCGGAAAGGTGATTCAGCGCCACCCGAGAAAATGGATAAGCTCTCAAACCTTCTTGCTTTGAGGCTTTGCTAATTTCGGGAGTGACGAGCTTTCGTCGCCAAGCCAGGCGAAATTGAATCCGCTCAGGGCTTGGCGCTATCAGGAAACGGCGCAAACGGCGTGCGCCCTTCAGCCGTTTGCAGTTCAAGCAGGTACTTGCGGAAGATCTGACCCAATACTTGAGTCGCCACTTCCAGATCTTCCTTCTTCATCTGCCCCGACACTTCGTCGGCCTGATCCAGTGCATCTTCCGAACCGTTGACCGCCGCCATCTTCAGCACGATGTAAGCCTGAATGTTATTGGCCTGCACGCCCTCGCCACGGAAGAACATCAGACCCAGTTGATACTGCGCCTGTGCATGACCCTGTAACGAAGCCTGTTCGAAATAGTTGAGCGCTTGAGTGAGGTCACGCGGCGTGCTTTTGCCGTCGTAATAAAACTGTCCCAACTCGTATTGTGCCTGCGCATCCCCGCCTTGCGCCGCCTGCTGGCAGGCCGACAACGCTGCGGGCAGGTTGTCTGGCTGGGTATTGAGGGTGCAACGACCCACCGCTGGGATTAACAACGAGTTGCCACCTGCGTTCGCCAGCAGGGGATGAAGAAGCAACAGGCAGCCCAATGCAAGGGTGCGGCCGGTGCGGTTCATGGAAGTCGACTTACCTCTGAAAAAGGTGCGGGCATGCCCGTCCAGCTAAACGTGCTGGCTGCGCATTATGAAATAAGCAGGGCCAACCTTACAAAGTCTTTGCAGAATTTCTGCTGCGCGGGCTTGATTCGCCTGTAATCAGGCGGTCTGGCCGATCTGCGAAAGTAAATATCTAACAAAATAACCCGAGAACAACGCAATTCAACTGTAGGAGCGTGGCTTGTCCCGCGATCTGCCGGGTACCGGCAGTAACCCCTACTGATGCGATTATCTCTGACACTCCGCGTTCACCGATTCTGCTGTCGCTGCGCGACAGATCGCGGGACAAGCCACGCTCCTACGAGTTTTGAGCAGCCGTTGTTTCACCGGTGGCTCATTACTTCAGCTTCGCAAACGCCTTCTCGGCCGCATCCAGCGTCAACTGCAACTCTGCTTCGCCATGGGCGATCGAGGTGAAGCCCGCTTCGAATGCACTCGGCGCCAGGTACACGCCACCTTCGAGCATCGCATGGAAGAAACGCTTGAAACGGTCGGCGTCGCTGCTCATCACGTCCTGGAAGGTGACGATCGCCTTGGCGTCGGTGAAATACAAACCGAACATGCCGCCAGCCTGTGTCGTCACGAACGGAATGCCCGCCGCGTCGGCACGCTGTTGCAGCCCTTCGAGCATGCGCGTGGTGTAGGCGCTCAGTTCGTCATGGAAACCAGGACGGCTGATCAGTCGCAAGGTGGTCAGTCCGGCCGCCATCGCCAGCGGGTTACCCGACAGCGTACCGGCCTGATAGACCGGCCCGAGCGGCGCGATGTGCGACATGATTTCGCGTTTGCCGCCAAAGCAGCCGACCGGCATGCCGCCGCCGATGATCTTGCCGAAGGTGCTCAGGTCAGGTTTGACGCCGTAGTACGCCTGAGCGCCGCCGAGGGCGACGCGGAAGCCGGTCATCACTTCGTCGAAAATCAGCACCACGCCGTGCTTGTCGCATTCTTCACGCAGGCCTTGCAGGAAACCTGGCGCAGGCGGCACGCAGTTCATGTTGCCCGCCACAGGCTCAACGATGATGCACGCCACTTCCTGACCGACTTCCGCCAGCATCGCCTTGACCGCGTCGATGTCGTTGAACGGCAGGGTCAGGGTGTGTTTGGCGAACGCTGCGGGCACGCCGGCAGAGCTCGGCACGCCCTGAGTCAGTGCGCCGGAACCGGCTTTGACCAGCAGGCTGTCGGAGTGGCCGTGGTAGCAGCCTTCGAATTTGATGATGCTGTCACGGCCGGTGTAGCCGCGCGCCAGTCGGATTGCGCTCATGGTCGCTTCGGTGCCGGAGCTGACCATGCGCACCATTTCCATTGACGGCACGATCGAGCAGACCAGATCGGCCATCTCGGTTTCCATCGCAGTTGGCGCGCCGTAGGACAGGCCGTGTTCCAGCTGTTTGCGCACGGCGTCCAGCACGTCCGGGTGGCTGTGGCCCAGAATCATCGGGCCCCACGAGCCGACATAATCCACATAGCGCTTGTCGTCTTCGTCGGTGACGTAGGCGCCCGCGGCATGTTTGAAGAACAACGGGGTGCCGCCGACGCTTTTGAAGGCGCGAACCGGCGAGTTGACGCCACCGGGGATGTGTTTCTGTGCGTTGGCGAACAAGGTTTCAGAACGGGACATGATGAGGTCTCTGTTTGAATCGGTCATAAGAGGGCGTGCGGTCGGCCGGACTAGGGATCAGGCCGACTTGAACAAATCGTTGAAAGCGCGGGCGCGGCGTGTCACTTCCTGGGTGCTGTCAGCGCCGAACAGGCCATGCACCACGGCCAGCAGGTCGGCGCCATGGGCCACCAGCGGGGCGGCGTTTTCCAGGGTGATGCCGCCGATGACGGCAATCGGCAGATGGATGCGTTTGCGCGCCTGATCGAGCAGGTCGAGGCTACAGGTCGGCGCGCCAGGCTTGGTGTTGGAGTTGAAAAACCGGCCGAACGCGACATAGGTCGCGCCATCGGCTTTGGCTTTATCGGCGAGCTCCAGCTGCGCGTGGCAGGTGGCACCGACGATGGCCTTGTGGCCGAGCAACGCGCGGGCGTCCGGCAGCGAGCCATCGGTCTGACCCAGGTGCACGCCCACGCCGAGGCGCGCGGCGACTTCGGCGTCATCGTTGATGATCAGGCGGGTCTTGTAGCGCTCGCACAGTTTGAGCAACGCCGAGGCTTCGCGCAGGCGTTTGGTTTCGTCGCCGGATTTGTCGCGGTATTGCAGCAGGGTCACACCGCCCTCGAGGGCGGCTTCGACATAAGACAGGAATTTGCCGGCCAACAGTTGACTGTCGGTCACGGCATACAAGCCACGTAGTTTCATGAAGGTGCCTCTTTATCGTGGCGTTACGAGCAAAAATCCAGCGGCAGGCGGCGAGGAACGAACTGGCCTTTGCCCAGTTGTTCGGCGTCGCGCAACGTGCGCCAAGTGTAGTCCAGCGCGGTCTGCACAGCGCTGATCACGTCTTGGCCGAGCGCCAGGCGTCCGGCCAGGGCGCTGGCCAGCGTGCAGCCTGAACCGTGATAACTGCCTGGCAGGCGCTGACAGGTAAACGTCCGCGACTGGCCGTTGCGCAGGTAAAGGCGGTTGTGCACCTCGTGCTCGTCGCCGTGGCCGCCTGTGATCAGCAAGTGCTCGCAGAAGGGCAGCAGCTTTTCTGCGCATTCGTCGGCCGTGCCCTCGGGCAGTTCGGCGAGGATGCGTGCTTCAGGGAGGTTCGGCGTGGCAATCGTGGCCAGCGGCAGCAGGCGCTCGCGCATCGCATAACCGACTTCATCTTTGCCCAGGCGTCCGCCGCCACCGGCGCGCAGCACCGGATCGCATACCAGCGGAAGATGCGGATGGGCCTCAAGCAGCTCGACAACGGTATCCACCATCTCCAGCGAGCCGAGCATCCCCAGCTTTACCGCTGCTACAGTCGAGTCGTTGAGCACGGCATTGGCTTGAGCCATCACCCAATCGCGGTCAAGGACCCGGAAGTCAGTGACGTTCACGGTGTCTTGCACGGTCAGGGCCGTGACCGCAGGAGCGGCGTGGCAACCCTGTGCGAGCAGGGCTTCGATATCTGCCTGCAAGCCGGCGCCGCCACTGGGGTCGTGGCCGGAGAGACAGAGGACAACGGGGCGGGAGCTATAGATATTCATGGTGCGCGAGCTTACCACTAAAGCTTTTGCCGGGCCGCTGGTCGGCCGTAGATTTTTCGCGGCCAGGCACTGTAAGGCTCTAGCGCGATGGTTTCGGGGATGCCTGTGCCGATCGTCTTGAAAGGAAAAGGAAAGCTTGGCGTGCGACGATTAAGATGGTGTCATCTAGCTATCAATCGCTATGCTGTTGGCTTAGTTCGTCGTCCCTGCCAGAAGAGTGAATGCAAGTGCGTTGCCCGTTAAGCCTGTCGGCCCCTCTCAGGATCGTGTTGTCTCCAATGGAATGGGGCATTCACCACGCCGCCCAGAATGAAGCGGGTGGTGTTGCATGCGCTTTTTACTGACGCTGCTTTTCATGCTGCTGCCGATGCTGGCCGGCGCTGTCGAGTTCGACGAAAACACCCGGTCGTTGCCGTTGGGCCCTGCGACTCAGGTCTTCGAAGACCCCACTGGCACCGCCACGATCGAAGACGTTTCCTCGCCCCAGGGCGCCGCAAAATTTCGTGCACTGGAAGCCGGGTCGCTCAACGCCGGTTACTCGCGGTCGGCGTTCTGGCTGAAGGTGCAATTGACCTACAGCCCGACCAACCCCGTGGCATCGGCCGACTGGCTGCTTGAGCTGGCCTACCCGCCGATGGATCACGTGGACCTTTACCTGGCCAGCGACACCGGCCAGCCGAGTCTGACCTGGAAAACCGGCGACATGCTGCCGTTCCAAAGCCGCCAGATAAAACAGAACAACTACCTGTTCGACCTGAACCTGAAGGCCAATCAGAGCAAGACGGCGTACGTGCGCGTCGAAAGTCATGGCTCGATGCAGGCACCCCTCAATCTGTGGGCCAGCCACGCGTACATCGAGGAGCAGCCGTCGCGGTTGTACATCCTCGGGATGATTTACGGCGTGCTGGCGGTGATGCTGGTCTACAACCTGTTCATCTACCTGAGCGTGCGGGACACCAGCTACCTCTATTACATCCTCTATATCACCTGCTTCGGTTTGTATCAGGTGTCGGTCAATGGCGCCGGGATCGAGTTTCTGTGGCCTGACGATCCGTGGTGGGCCAACACGTCCACGACCTTCCTGATTGCCGCCGCGATCCTGTTTGCCAGTCAGTTCGCCCGCAAGTTCCTGCAGACGCCCCGGCTCGGTTTCTGGATGGATGGCCCGCTGTTGCTGATGATGGTGTGCGCGGCGGTGATCATGGTCTTGTCGCTGACCATGGATTACGGTATTGCCCTGCGCCTGGTCACGGCATTGGTGCTGATCTTCACGCCTGTCATTCTCCTGATCGGCATCGTTGCCTGGCTGAAAGGGCGTCGGGTTGCGCGGTATTTCATCTTTGCCTGGTCGGCGTTTCTCATCGGTGGGGTGATCAACGCCACCATGCTGCTGGGGCATCTGCCGAACAATTTCTGGACGATGTACGCCAGCCAGATCGGCTCGGTGGTGGAGGTCGCGTTGCTGTCGCTGGCGTTGGCCGACCGCATCAACACCATGCGCGAGCGTCAGGCGCAAATCATGGCGCAGTCGAGCAAAGACCTTGAAAAGCTCAACCAGCAGCTAGCGGTGAGTAACCGGTTGAAGGACGAGTTCCTGGCCACGCTGACCCACGAGCTGCGCACACCGATGAACGGCGTCATTGGGTCGCTGGAACTGATGCAAATGGAAGGCGCCGAAGACGACATCGAGTTGTATCGTCAGACCGCCGCGGATTCTGCGCAAAACATGATGGGCATCGTGAACGGCATCCTGACCCTGACCGAGCTTCAGGCCGGACGGATCAGTGTGCAGAACGAAGCCTTCAGCCTGCGGCATCTGTTGTTTCAGGTGCGCAGCGCATTCGAACCCCTTGCGCGCAGCAAGGCACTGACGTTGAGCGTCGAGCTGGCCGAGCACTTGCCGGACAGCCTGCAAGGCGATGCGTTGAAGCTGCGCCAATGCCTGGATTGCCTGATGGACAACGCCGTCAAGTTCACCAAGGCGGGTTCGATCAGGATTCGCGTCAACGGCCAGTGCACCGACGCCCATCACGTGCGCCTGCTGGTCGATGTGATCGACACAGGTATCGGCTTCAGCCGCCTGGACGAGGAGACGCTCTACGCTAACTTCTATCAGGTGGACGGTTCGATGACGCGCGAGTACGGCGGCCTGGGCATCGGGCTGGCGATCTGTCGGCAGTTGATCGAGTTGCAGGGCGGGCGACTGAGCCATCAGTCCGAGCCGGGCAATGGCAGCCAGTTCAGGTTGAGCCTGGATGTGGTGCGGGCGAAAGAGGGCAAAAGCGCCGTTATTTAGTCGTCTATGGCGCTTTGTTCAACGTCGGGTGCGTGATTCACTGGCTTTCATCTGCGCTTGCTGCGCAATGGCCGGACCGGAGTCGCCTTATGAACCTGCATCAGTTCGCCGAGACCCACGAGGTCACCAACCAGCCCCCGTCACTGGAGGGCGCCAACCTGTATCGCATCGACCTGCCGTTGCAGGAGTGGTCGAAGCGGTTCGGTGCAGGATGGGCGCAGTCGAAGATCGATGCGTACGGTGCTTTGGCGGGTGGGCCATTGATGGAAGCCGGCTTTCTCGCCAACCAGAACAAACCGGTGTTCGCCAGCCATGACCGTTACGGCCATCGCATCGATCTGGTCGAGTTCCATCCCGCCTATCACCAGTTGATGCAAACCGCCGTCGAGCACGGCATTCCCTCGCTGCCTTGGACCGACCCTCGCGAAGGCGCCCACGTCGCCCGCGCGTCCATGAGTTACCTGCACACGCAAGCCGAAGCGGGCAGTGGCTGTCCGATGACCATGACATTCGCCAGTGTGCCTGCGCTCAAGCTGCAGCCTGATTTGGCAGACGTCTGGCTGCCCAAGATTCTCGCGACCCAGTACGACCCGCGTAACGTCGGCATCGCCCACAAGGCGGGCGCCACCATTGGCATGGCCATGACCGAGAAACAAGGTGGTACCGACGTGCGTGCGAACACCACGCGGGCGTATCCGGTGGGTCAACCGGGGCCTGGCCAGGCCTACGAACTGGTGGGCCACAAGTGGTTCTGCTCGGCGCCGATGTGCGACGCCTTCCTCACGCTGGCGCAGACCGACAAAGGGCTGACCTGTTTCCTGCTGCCGCGCCATCGCCCGGACGACACCCGTAACGAGTTTTACATTCAGAGATTGAAGAACAAACTGGGTAACTGGTCCAACGCCTCCAGCGAAGTCGAGTTCCGTGGCGCTTTGGCGTGGATGGTCGGTGAGGAAGGGCGCGGGGTGCCGACGATCATTGAAATGGTCGCCATGACTCGCTTCGATTGCATGACCGGTTCCAGCGCCTTGATGCGCCAGGCACTGACTCAAGCCGCGCACCACTGCGCGCACCGCAGCGTCAGCGGCCGTCTGCTCAGCGAGCAGCCGTTGATGCAGAACGTACTCGCCGACCTGGCGCTGGAAAGCGAAGCGGCGTTGGCGCTGAGCCTGCGCATGGGGCGCTCGCTGGAGCGTCTGGACGATGCCCATGAGGCGCGGTTTGCCCGGCTGGTGACGGCGGTGGGCAAGTACTGGATCTGCAAACGCGCCCCCGCGATGATCAACGAAGCGGCTGAATGCATGGGCGGGGCGGGGTATGTCGAAGACACCATCCTGCCGCGCCTGTATAGAGAGGCGCCGGTCAACTCGACATGGGAAGGTTCTGGCAACGTGCAGTGCCTGGATGTCTTGCGGGCCTTGTCCAAGGAGCCGGGCGTGCTGGATGCGCTGTTCGACGAACTGGGCGATGGTCACGGGGACAGGCGTCTGGCGGCGCACATCGAGCAGTTGAAGACGGCGTTCAAGGACACCTCCGACATTCAGTACCGCGCGCGACAGTTGACCGAAGACATCGCCGTCGGGCTGCAGGCCAAGTTGCTGCTGGAAGCGGGAAACGCGGTGGTCAGCGACGGGTTTATCGCCGGGCGTATCGAGCAGCCGGGACGGGTATACGGCGCGCTGCCGCGAGGGGTGGATGTCGAGGCGCTCGTGGCCAGGTCCTCGCCGCAAGTCTGAAACGTTGAGCTGAAAGTGTAGGAAATCTGCTTCTGCCCGTAGGAGCGTCGCTTGTCCCGCGATCGGCTGCGCAGCAGTCGTGAACCATACGCCTTGGTGGTGTCAGGACTGTTGAGTTTGCAGCCATTGCTGGCGGTTCCCGCCAGATCGCGGGACAAGCCACGCTCCTACACCGGTTTTCGGTCGGACGGTGATCGTGCGGCGGGTGAAAGTCCCTGTAGGAGCCATCGGAGGTTACGACGGTCGCGAAGCGGTGTTCCTGACACAACTCGTGCCTTCCCCTTCCGTTGCAGGCAAGATGGAGCCTTGCAAGATCAGAAGGATGCGCATCGTGACTGAAGCTTTTATTGTCGTAGAAACCGCCGAGCAAGCTGTGGACCGGCTTGCCGAGCTGCACGGACGTGCAACCACAGCCTTGAGCCAGGCGCTCAAGCGTTATCTCAAAGACCGCGTCGAGCCCGACGCCGTTGAGCGCAAGCTGTTCCGCTACCCCGAATTACGCCTGACCTATCACTGTCACGGCGAAGTGCCGCTGACCACGCGCGCCTATGCCAAGGTTCAACTGCCAGGCACCTACAGCGTCACCGTGACCCACCCGGCAGCCTTCCGTAAATACCTGATCGAACAGCTCGTGCCGCTGATGAACGATTTCACCGTGACGGTGGAAGTCGGCGTCAGCGAGCAGAACATTCCTTACCCCTACGTGGTCGAGCAGGGCGACGAACTGGCCGGCACAGGCGTGACCGCCGCGACGCTGGCGCGGGTGTTCCCGAGCACCGACCTGTCCGCGGCCACCGACGGCATCGCTGACGGCCTGTACGACTGGGCCAACACCGATCCGCTGCCGCTGGCGCTGTTCGACGCCGCCCGTGTCGACTTCTCGCTGCGTCGTCTGGTGCATTACACCGGCAGCGACTGGCGCCATGTTCAGCCGTGGATCCTGCTGACCAACTATCACCGCTACGTCGACCAGTTCATCGTTCACGGGCTTGAGAAACTGCGCGACGACCCGCGCTTCGTGAAAATGGTGCTGCCGGGCAACGTCGTCGTCGACAAGAGCATGGATTACGGCGAGGCTCAGGCCATCGTTTCGAGTGTAGTCTGGCACCGCTACCAGATGCCGGCCTATCACCTGATTGCTGAAGACGGTCATGGCGTGACGCTGGTCAACATCGGTGTCGGTCCGTCCAACGCCAAGAACATCACCGACCACCTGGCCGTATTGCGTCCGCATTGCTGGCTGATGATCGGTCACTGCGGCGGCTTGCGTCAGTCGCAGACCATTGGCGACTACGTGCTGGCCCACGCCTACATGCGCCGCGACGGTATTCTTGACCGCGTGTTGCCGCCGAACATCCCGATCCCCGCGCTGGCGGAAGTGCAGCTGGCGTTGCAGGAGTCTGCGGCGCAGATTACCGGCGAGCGTGGCGACGACCTGAAGAAACGCCTGCGCACCGGCACCGTGCTGACCTACGACGACCGCAACTGGGAGCTGCGCTGGGCTCAGGAACGACCGCTGATCAACCTGTCGCGCGCGGTCGCCGTGGACATGGAAAGCGGCACCATCGCCGCTCAGGGTTATCGTTTGCGCGTGCCGTACGGGACGCTGCTTTGCGTGTCGGACAAGCCGCTGCACAGCGAAATCAAGCTGCCGGGTTCGGCAAATGCCTTCTATGAGCGCGCGGTCACCCAGCATCTGAAGATCGGCATCGCGGCGCTGGACCTGATGCGGACCCAGCTGAATTCGTTGCACTCGCGCAAACTGCGCAGCTTCGACGAGCCGCCGTTCCGTTAATCGGCTAGGCGTTTAGCGAAAGGGCCACTAAAGTGGCCCTTTCTGTTTTCGCTTACCTCCGTCAGTCTGAGCCCACATGCCTCGCACTCAACGTCCCGCCTCGCGCCGTCCCGCGCCCAATGCCTCTGCTACACCCCGTCGTGTCGCCAAGGCGCCTCCCGCCGAACCACGATTGGTTCTGTTCAACAAACCGTTCGACGTGCTGACCCAGTTCAGCGATGGAGAAGGGCGGGCCACGCTCAAGGATTTCATCGACATCCCCGGGATTTACCCGGCAGGCCGGCTGGATCGCGACAGTGAAGGCCTGTTGCTGCTGACTAACGATGGGCAGTTGCAGGCGCGCATTGCCGACCCCAAACACAAACTGGCCAAAACGTACTGGGTGCAGGTCGAGGGCGAGCCGTCGGAAGCACAGCTGCAACAGCTGCGCGACGGCGTCGAACTGAACGACGGCCCGACGCTACCGGCGCAGGCGCGACTACTGGATGAACCAGAGCTGTGGCCGCGCAACCCGCCGGTCCGCTTTCGCAAGAGCGTGCCGACTAGCTGGCTGGAGTTGATCATCAAGGAAGGGCGTAATCGGCAGGTACGCCGAATGACTGCGGCCGTTGGGTTGCCGACGTTGAGGCTGGTGCGTGTGCGCATTGGCGACTGGAGCATCGAGGGGCTGGATCAAGGGCAGTGGAAGGAAGTGCCGGCAAAACTGTAGGCCTTGGGCTCAGCATTCGCCGAAAATCCCGCGCTGGGTGCGAACCCTTGTAGGAGCGCGCTTGCCCGCGATTGCCATCTGTCAGTTACCGATGATGTCGCTCATATTCCGCTATCGCGGGCAAGCGCGCTCCTACAAAAAACAGACTGTCGGCGCTAACGACTTCAGCCATGCTGCTCAAGGTAGGCAATCACCACGCTCTTGATCACGAACGCCAACACCCCAAGGCCCAGGACACCGAACAGGATCATCGTGCCAAAGCGTCCGGCTTTGGATTTCTTCGCCAGGTCCCAGACGATGAAACACATGAAGCCGATCAGTACGGTGACCAGAATGGTCATCATCCATTCTTCGAACACTTCGGGTTCCATCGGGCGTCTCCGGTGAGTCGGTATGACTGGCGATTATAGGTCTGTCGGGTTGCGCGTCAGCTGCGCAGATGCACCAAGGGCAGCTCGGTGCTGGCCAGCACTTGATTGAGCACGAAGCTTGAGCGCACGCTGGTCACGCCATCGATGCGGGTCAGGTGGCCGAGCAGAAATTTCTGATAGTGATCCATGTCCGGCACCACGACCTTCAGCTGATAGTCGGCATCGATGCCGGTGACCAGACTGCACTCCAGCACTTGCGGGAGGTTGCGGATGTGCTGTTCGAAGTTCTCGAAGCGGTCGGGCGTGTGTCGGTCCATGCCGATCAGCACATACGCCGTCAGGCTCAGCCCCAGTTTTTTGCGATCGAGCAGGGCGACCTGGCGCACGATATAGCCGTCGTCTTCCAATTGTTTAACCCGGCGCGAACAGGGCGAGGGAGAAAGACCGATGCGTTCGGCCAGCTCCTGATTGGAAATACGCGCGTCGCGTTGCAGCTCCGCCAAAATGCTCAGGTCATATCTGTCGAGCTTGCTCACGATTGACACCTTTATTGGATAGATTGCGCTGAATTATTCATCCGAAGTGAAAAATTGCGCAAGTGGTGTTTTCGCCAGCAACATTAGCAATCCTCTGTCGCCCGTCAAAGCCTATTCTTTTAACCAGAATCACTGCCCGGACACAGCGTCCAGCGCGGCCCGCCGAATCAGGCCAGCCGCGGCCTCCAGCCCAACAGGGTTGACCAGGCCACCGGGCTACGCACTGTCCAGAAGACGATGCGAGGTGAGCCGGCGTCAAAAGCGTCGAGCCAGGACGAAGTATTCAAGAGAGGGCCCATGAGCCCTCTTTTTTTGTGCCTGCGATTTCTAGCGAGCGGTTCGGCACAGAGCCATCGCATCGGGCGCACGCGCACGCCTACAGTTTCATCCGGCACGCTGATAGAGTGCGGCGAACGGCGCACCCAGAATGCAGTCCTATCAACAGGTATCCGCGCCGCAGTGAGGAAAGCATGAACATGCGCATCTGGCGTTTGGCAGGTGTCAGTCTTTTGGCCTTGAGCATCAGTGCTCAAGTGCTGGCCGACGATAATAATCAGCAGCAACAGCAACAACACAATGAGCAGCGTCAGCAACAGCAGCGTAGCTTCGATAATCAGCGTCAGCAGCAACAGAACCAGCAACGCAGCTTCAATGAAGATCGCCAGCAGAATCAGCAGCGCGAACAACAGCAGCAACAGCAGCAACAACAACGCCAGCAGCAACAGCAGCAGTACCAGCAGCAACGCCAGCAGGAGCAACTCAACCAGCAGCGCCAGATTCAGCAGAACCAGCAGCAGCGCTTCGATCAGCAGCGTCAGCAGCAGGAGCGCGAGCGCAATCAGCAACAACAGCAGCAGATGCAACAGCAGCAGCGTCAGGAGCAGCTTCAGCAGCAGCAACGCCAGCAACAACAGCAGTTGCAGCAGCGCCAGTTACAGGACCGCCAGGGCAATCTGCCGATCCAGAGTCGGCCCGACACCGTGCGTCAGACCGAACAGCCGCGCCAGGGTTTTTACCGCGACCTCCCGCGCGACCAGCAACCCCATGGAAACTGGCAGGCCGGTCGGCCGGGTGGTCATGGCGACGGTTGGGGCGGCGGACCGCGCTATCGCCCTGGTTATGAAATAGACCGTATGCCGGGTGGCTATTCCCGCGTGCCCTATCGCGGCAACGACTACTTCTACTCGGGTGGTTATTGGTATCGCCCGCAAGGCCCCCGTTATGTCGTGGTCGCTCCGCCCCGTGGGGTTCGGGTGCGTTATCTGCCTGACTATGCGCAGCAGGTCTGGTTAGGCAGCGCGCTGTTCTTCCTCGCCGCTGGCACCTATTACACCTATGAGCAAAGCACGCAGGAATACGTGGTCGCCGAACCGCCGCAGGGCGTCGAGCCGGTGTACAGCCCGGAAACCCTGCCGCAACCGCCTCAGCAGCCCACCGACCCGTTCGACGTGGTTGCGTATCCGGCCAATGGCCAGACGCAGCAGCAGGTCGAGCAGGATCGTTATGACTGTTACCGCTATGCCGTGCAGCAGAGCAACTTCGATCCGGCCAACGCAAGCTATCAACCCGCACCCGAAGTCGTCGGCATTTACCGGCAAGCGATGGCGGGATGTTATGCGGGCCGTGGGTACAGCGTTCAGCAGTAGGACTAAGTCACTCCTACAGGTTGTGTCCATGCCGCAAAGCTTCGGATCACCGCAATCCCTGTAGGAGCAGTCCGAGGTTACGAGGGCCGCGAACGCGGTGGGTCATTCAGCATTGCCGTCGACTGACATACCGCAATCGCGGGCAAGCGCGCTCCTACAGTGTCAGCGTCGTCCCCAAGTCTTCGGAACACCGCAATCCCTGTAGGAGCAGTCCGAGTTTACGAGGGTCTGGGCCGCACTCGGACGAACGCGGTGGGTCACTCATCATCAATGTCGATGACCCACCGCCTCCGTCGGAATGCCGCCCAGACCAACCTCGCACCCACAGGTCAGCAGTCAGATCAGCAAGTGGTCACCGCGCCGCAACTCAATTCAACACAGGACTGTTCGCCCTGTTCACCACTTCCTGAGGGTCGGCGTGCACCAGCACTTCGGACTTCGGGAATTCAGCCATGATCGCCCGTTCAACCTGCTCACACAGATCGTGCGCCACGGAGAGTGTCAACTCGCCGGGCAACTCAAGGTGCAACTGCACGAACCAGTGATTGCCCGAGATTCGGGTGCGCAGATCATGGGCGCCGAGCACGCCCGGTACGTTCTGTGCCAGGTCCAGCATGCGAGCGCTGACGCTGGGATCAAGCTCGGCATCCATCAGCACCGAGATGGTTTCCCGTGCAATCGAGATCGCGCTCCACAGGATGTACACCGCGATGACCAGGCCGAAATACGCATCCAGCTGGTCATAGCCGAAATACGCCAGGCCCAGCGCAACCATGATGCTGGCATTCAGCAGCAGGTCGGAGCGGTAATGCAACGAGTCGGCGCGAATAGCCGCAGAGCCGGTTTCCTTCACGACTTTGTGCTGGAACATCAGCAGCATCACCGTGAGGGCGATCGACAGCACCATCACCAGAATACCCAGGCCCGGCGCGCCCAACGGTTGCGGATGCTGAATGCGTTCAATGGCCTGAAAGCCGATCAGGAAGGCGCTGACCGCAATGAACAGCGCCTGAGCCATGCCTGACAACGCTTCGGCCTTGCCGTGCCCGTAACGGTGGTCGTCATCGGCGGGACGCAGCGCGTAATGCACAGCCAGCAGATTGAGAAACGAGGCCGCGCCATCGAGCAGCGAATCCGTCAGGCCCGCGAGCAGGCTGACCGAGCCGCTCAGCCACCAGGCCACGGCCTTGGCGACGATCAGAATACTGGCGACGGCCAGCGAGGCCCGCGTCGCCAGACGCAATAACCGGGCGTGTTCAGGGCTACTGCTCATGGCGCTTCCTTAAATGACAGCATTGAAATCATCAGGCCGACGGCACCAGGCCCAGCGATGCGAGTTGCTCGGTGCTGCCTTTGTGCTGGATCAAGCGTGGGTCGTCCAGTGGCAACGTACGGCCCAGCTCAGTCTGGATGATGGCTTGCAGTTTGGCGTTGTCCACCGTGCCGTCAGCGCGCACCGCAGGCTGCAGCTTTTGCGGATCGATCTGCGCTTGCTTGCCGCTCGGCAAGTAGATGGCGCCCGTGGCGAAGTCGACCGCAAAGGCGATCACGCCGGGAATGATGTAGAACAGCAGGCCGATGGCGTCGAGCACGACGATGGCGGGGTCCATTCTGCCGCTGCCTTGAATCTGACCGCGGCGGTCAGGGTAGAAAATGCTGCCGCAGGCGGTCAGTTGGGTCAGCAGGCTGGCGATCAGAACACCGCCGATCAAACGGGAAGGGATGCGCATGGAGATCTCCTCAGAGGAAGTCGCAACTATACAAGGCAAATGCCTAATCAATAAGACTATCCAACCGAAGAGACGGTTCTGTGGCTGGGTAAACAAACCGCGACGTGCGTCCGTATAATCGCGGTCTGTTTCAGGAGCCCTCATGATTTCTCTGCCCATTGATGCCGTCCTGCCTGCGTTGCGCCAGGCCCTTGCCGACCGTGACGATGCCGTCCTGGAAGCGCCACCCGGCGCGGGCAAGACCACCCGCGTGCCGCTCGCGCTTTTGCACGAGTCGTGGCTGGCAGGGCAGACGATCCTGATGCTCGAGCCCCGACGCCTTGCGGCCAGGGCGGCGGCGGAGCGGCTGGCGTCGGAGTTGGGCGAGCAGGTCGGGGAAACCGTGGGTTACCGGATTCGCCTCGACAGCAAGGTCGGGCCCAACACCCGCATCGAAGTCGTGACCGAAGGCATTCTCACGCGCCGCCTGCAGGAAGACCCGTCGCTTGAGGGCGTCGGATTGCTGATTTTCGACGAATTTCACGAACGGAGTCTCGATGCCGACCTGGCATTGGCGTTGAGTCTTAACGGCCGTGCGCTGTTCAGGGACGAGCAGCCGCTGAAAATTCTGCTGATGTCGGCGACGCTGGAGGGTGAACGGCTGTCGAGTCTGCTCGATGACGCGCCAGTGGTCAGCAGCGAAGGGCGGATGTTCCCGGTGTCGATGCAGTGGGGCCGTCCCTTCCAGCCGGGCGAGTTCATCGAACCGCGCGTGGTGCAAACGGTGCTCGACGCGCTGGGCAATGAGTCCGGCAGTGTGCTGGTGTTCCTGCCAGGGCAGGCGGAGATTCGCCGGGTCAATCAGCAATTGGCCGACGCGCTGGGCGAGCGTAGCGATGTCATGCTCTGCCCGCTGCATGGCGAGCTGGACCTGAGCGCGCAGCGCGCGGCGATCGAACCGGCGCCCAGCGGCAAACGCAAGGTGGTGCTGGCGACCAACATCGCCGAAACCAGTTTGACCATTGACGGCGTGCGCGTCGTGATCGATGCCGGCTTGGCGCGCGTGCCGCGTTTCGATCCGGGCAGTGGCATGACGCGACTCGACACGCAGCGCATCTCCCGGGCCAGCGCGACGCAACGGGCTGGCCGTGCAGGCCGTCTGGAGCCGGGCGTGTGTTATCGCCTGTGGTCTGAAGCGCAGCATGAACAGCTCGCGGCCTACGGTGCGGCGGAAATCCTGCAAGCCGACCTCGCGGGCCTGGCGCTGCAACTGGCACGCTGGGGCGTTGAGCCTGCGCAGTTGGTCTGGCTGGACGTGCCACCGGCAGCGGCTTATGCGCAGGCGCAGGATCTACTCGGTCGCCTTGGCGCCCTGAGCCGCAAGCCGGGTGAAGACTACACACTCACGCCGCACGGCCAGTCGATGGCGGAATTGCCCGCCCACCCTCGCATCGGGCATTTATTGCTTCGCGGGCAGGAGCTGGGTCTGGGGCCATTGGCGTGCGACGTCGCCGCGTTACTGGGCGAGCGCGACATCCTGCGTGGCGCGGGCGCCGACCTGCACAGCCGCCTGACCTTGCTCGCCGGGACAGAACGGGCAACCCGAGGGGCGCAAGGTGGCGTGCAACGGGCGAAGCAGCTGTCCAGGCAGTATCGCGGTTATCTCAGAGGGGCCGCGAAAACACCCGTGACCGATCCGGACCATCCCCGCTGGCTCGGCGCCTTGCTGGCGCTGGCGTACCCCGACCGGGTGGCGAAACAGCGTCGAGCAGGCGGCGCCGAATACCGCCTGGCTAACGGGCGGGCGGCGCTGTTCTCGGAACCCGATGCGCTGATGAAAGAGCCCTGGTTGGTGATCGCGGACCTGGGCAGTCGTCAGGGGCAGAAAGAAGAACGTATTTACCTGGCGGCCGAGTTCGATCCTGCGCTGTTCGATTCAGTGCTGGCGGAGCAGGTCACCTCATTTGATCAGCTGGACTGGGACGAACGCGAAGGCGTGTTCAGGGCCGAGCGGCAACGTAAGGCGGGCGAGTTGATCATCAGTCGCGAGCCGCTGACAGGGCTGGACGATTCTGCCCGGGGTCAAGCGCTGCTGGCGCTGGTGCGGCGCAAAGGGCTGGAGCTTTTGCCATGGACGCCAGAGTTGCGTCAGTGGCAGGCGCGAGTAGGGTTGCTGCGTCATCTGGACCTTGAGCAACAGGGCAGCAGCGAATGGCCGGACGTCAGCAACTCGGCGCTGCTGGAGAGGCTTGAACATTGGTTGCTGCCGTATCTGGGCAAGGTCACGCGGTTGAGTCATTTCGGCAATCTGGACCTGTCGTCGATCCTGCACAACCTGTTGCCCTGGCCCTTGCCGCAACGGCTGGACGAACAGGCCCCGCATCATTTGAGCGTGCCGTCCGGCTCGTCAGTGCGTCTGGACTACAGCGAATACCCGCCGATTCTGGCGGTCAGGCTGCAGGAGCTGTTCGGCCTGTCCGACACCCCGCGCATCGCCAACGGCCGACAGATCGTCAAACTGCACCTGCTGTCTCCCGCACGGCGCCCGGTGCAGGTGACGCAGGATCTGGCCAACTTCTGGCGCAGCACCTATGCGGAGGTGAAGAAGGATCTCAAAGGTCGGTATCCAAAGCACTACTGGCCGGACGATCCCTTGATCGCAGAGCCGACCGCGCGGGTGAAGCCGAGGAAATAGAGTCGGAGGCGGCCGTCGGCTTTTGATTCCGCCCGACGGGTGTGGGACTTGGTCTCACCCTCAGTCCGCTTCTGCCGGGCACCGGCAGATCGTCGGCAAGCCGGACTGCGGCCTACGGCCAGAATCAAAAGCATATGGCCGCAAAACGGCGTCTGCCCGGAGGGCGTAGGAGCGTGGCTTGCCCCGCGATCTGCCGGGAACCGGCAGCAAACCCGGCTGATGCGGTCTAGCTGACCCACCGAGTTGCCTGACGTTACTGCCGCTTCGCGCCAGATCGCGGGACAAGCCACGCTCCTACGCCCTGAGGGCAGCATCAAAGCCTCCAGAAGAGGCTGCACATGTGGTGTGAGGAAGACAGTTGCTACGGCCTCGGGCCAGAATCAAAGCAGTCGCCGTCAACCGTCAACAGGCCATCTACTGCCCCGCAGGCAAAAGGAACCGTGCGATCACCGGCAGGTGATCGGAAATCAGCAAGGTGTCCGCCTGACGAACCTGGGCGTCGATGCGCTTGAGCGTCGGGCTGTAGAAGAGGTAATCCTGCGTGCGATCAGGCCCGCTCACGCGTGGGTCGTTGGGGAAACGGGTGTACCACTTGCGCGGTTCGTCTCCGTTGACATCTTCGTTGCTCGGGATCATCGGGTACTGATCCCACAGGGTGTGCAGCTCGCTGTCCGGGGCGTAATGCTCGCGCTGCCCGGCCGGCAGACGTTGATACTGACCTTGGGGCAGCAGGTTGAAGTCGCCACCGCTGATCCATGGCGTACCTGCATGCTCGAACGTATTCAATAACTGAGTCGTGGCCGCGACCTGACGCTGCACGGTGTCGTCGCCTGGCTTGAAATCACCCAGATGGGTATTCACCACCGCCAGATGCTTGCCATTGCTCAGTGGCAGATAGCTCACCAACAGCGCACGCTTGGGTTCGAATTGTCGCCCGATCAGATTGCCGTCCGGCGAAGGCAGTTGCAGGCGTTCGGCCTTGTCTATTTGAAAGCGGCTTAACGTGGCCAGCTTGGTGCCGACGCTGCCATAAATGTGGCTGTCCGGCACGAAGTCGGATTTCCAGTAGAACGCCTCGGTGCTGCACGGGTAAAGGTCCGTCACCCGCTCCTGCAGCAGCGCCAGTTGGTTTACGTAGTCGGTGTTCTTGGCGCCGTCATCGACTTCCTGCAACAGCACGATGTCCGGCTGTTCGTCACGAAGCACCCGCGCGACTTCGTCCAGGTTATAGGCGATGTCTTCCGGGGTGGGACGTTCGTCCGGGCCGCTGCCGTCTGCCATGTCGTACCAGAACACATAGCGTTTGCCCGCCAGGTACTGAATGTTCCAGGTCATCACCTTGAGCGCCTGGCCAGGCACCAGCGTCGGCGGCGCTGCGTCTTTGGCATTGCAGCTGACCGGCATGCGCTCATGCCGGGCGGGATGCCAGGTCACTTCGTAGATCAAGCCGGCCATCAATGCGGCAAGCAGGGCAAGGCAGATGGCAGCGCGCAATAACCGGGACATCGGCGTTCCTCAGGCCGGCTGCGCGGGCTCGTCGATCAGCATGAACAGGCGGAACATCACCACACTGATGAACAGCTGCAGGAAGCTGGAAACGCTGTCGACGATCAGCGACAGCAGCGGGCTTTGTTGGTCGGGCAGTACGTAGAAGCTCAGCCCCTCGAGCACCGACAGCGGAATGTAGACGAACAGCACGCAGACCAGAATCCGGACCACGTGGCCCTTGCTCATCTTGAAGCTTTCACGCATCGCCTCCAGCGGGCCGAGGCCGCGCAGCACCAGCAGGTATTCGGAGAACACCAGCTTGATCATGACCCAGACGCCAGGAACGATGAACAGTGAAAGGCCCGCCATGATCAGCAGGGTGCTCAAGGCTGTCAGCACCGCAAAGGTCGGCCACATGCGCAGCGTCGCCGCCAGCAGATTGCGCTTGGCAGGTTCTTCGCCCCGGCTTTTCGCGTCCAGAAACAGAATCAGCGCGCCGGTGTACAGCGGATAGAACAGCAGGCCGATCAGCAATTGCCAGCTCGCCGATCCATCGCCCGCCGCGCTGCCCAGCAACTGTTTGGTCAGTGCCTCAAGGATCACCAGCGGCAGGCACAACGTCAGAATGCTGGCGAAATTACGCCGGAAGAAATACAGCGAGTCTTGAATGATGGTCAGAGGATTCATGAAGGCTTCACAGGGAAAAAGCAGGCCGACACTTTAACGTAGAGCCGGTGAGCGGGCCAACGTGACACACGTCTTCAAGGGTTCTTAACTTTTTTTACATCCTATTGAAACGCCCTTGAAACGCCCCATTACTGTTTATGTCTGACACTGTGGTCAGTCACAGAATTCCTACGGCAATCTAACGAGGTCGCCATGAACAGCGAAGAGCAAACCCTGATCGACGGCTTGTTTACCAAACTCAAGCAAGCAGAAACCGATTCGGCCCCCCGCGACGCCCAGGCCGAGGCGCTGATCAAGGAGCACCTGACCCGGCAGCCTACCGCACCTTATTACATGGCGCAGGCGATCCTGGTCCAGGAAGTTGCGCTCAAACAGATGGAAGCGCAAAACCGTCAACGCGACGAGCAGATCCAGCAATTGCAGGCCGAACTCCAGCGTGCCAAGGCGCAGACCGCGCCGGCTCAGGGCGGTGGCGGGTTTCTGTCGAGCATCTTCGGCGGGGGTTCTCGCGAGCCACAGGCGCAACAGCCCGCCTCGTCGTTCTCACGTCCGTCCAGTCCGCAGCCCTCTGCAGGTGGCTGGCGTGACAGCGGCCCTGCCAGCCCTCCACCGTATAACGCACCTGCGCAGGGCAACTATGCCCAGCCGCAACAACAGGCGCCTGCTGCGCCAATCGGCAGTGGCTTCCTGGGCGGCGCGCTGAAAACCGCAGCCGGCGTGGCCGGCGGTGTGATGCTGGCAGAAGGTATCAGCAGCCTGTTCCACCACAACAGCCAGCCTCAGGAAGTTGTCGAGATCATCGAACAACAGCCTGCCCAGCCGGCGGCCGAAAGTGATTTCGGCAATGGCAACAGCGGCGGTTGGGGGGACGATCAGCAACGCGTGACCAGCAATGATGGCTGGGGGAATGACTCAGGCGGTTTTGCCGATACCGATTACGGCAACGGCGACAGCGGCGGCCTGTTTGGCGGCGATGACGACGATTCCTACGTTTGATTTGTGATTCAAACCGCATGCGGTCTGCCTGACCGCACGCGGACCACTGTGGGAGCGAATTCATTCGCGAAAAATACCCCAGGCGCCGCGGTTATGTTGCCGGGCCTGGCCTATCGCGAATGAATTCGCTCCCACAGGTTTTGGTTCGCAGCTCAATTCTGCGTTGATGTGTACTCCCCATTTAATACTGAAGTCTTCAATCCCCTCCTCAAACTGGCATACTGAGCGCCGGTCCGGCTGTCGGACCATCGTCGCTTGTCAGCGCATCGAGGAGTTCGGGTGAGAAGAATCGCGGTGTTCGCCGACGTACAGAACCTGTATTACACCGTGCGTCAGGCTCATGGTTGCCACTTCAACTATGCCGCTCTGTGGGCGGACATCAGCCAGCGCGGCCAAATCGTCGAGGCTTATGCGTACGCCATCGACCGTGGCGACAGCAAGCAGCAGCAATTCCAGCAGATCCTTCGCAATCTCGGCTTCACCGTCAAACTCAAACCCTACATCCAGCGCAGCGATGGCTCGGCCAAGGGCGACTGGGACGTGGGGATCACCATCGACATCATGGACGTCGCGCCGAACGTCGACGAAGTTGTGCTGGCCTCCGGCGACGGCGATTTCGACCTGTTGCTTGAGCGCATCATCAGCAAGCACGGCGTCGAAGCCGTGGCCTATGGCGTACCGGGCCTGACCGCCAATTCCCTGATCCGCGCGGCCAGTCGGTATGTGCCGATCGAAGGCGGGTTGCTGCTCAAAAGCTGAGCATCGAACTGTAGGAGCGCGCTTGCCCGCGAAATCGTTGGCATGGCTGATAACTCTCTATCGTTTGTTCCATTTTTCGCGGGCAAGCGCTCCTACAGGCTATCGAGTCATTTGAAGAAAGGTTTACACCATGCTTGAACGCATCGCCGTCATCGACTTTGAAACCACCGGCATCTCCCCGAGCAGCAGTTGCCGGGCCACCGAGATTGCCGTGGTGATCATGGAGCAGGGCGTTATCGTCGAGCGTTATCAGAGCCTGATGAACGCTGGCGTGCGTATTCCGTCGTTCATCGAGTCGCTGACCGGCATCAGCAACAGCATGCTGCGCACGGCGCCACCGGCCGAGCGCGTCATGAATGAAGTCGCCGAGTTCGTCGGCCTGACCCCGTTGGTCGCCCACAACGCCTCCTTCGACCAGAAGTTCTGGGATTTCGAACTCTCACGCATCAAACGCAATCGTGAACAAAGCTTTGCCTGCTCAATGCTGCTGGCGCGACGCCTGATGCCCGGCGCGCCGAATCACAAGCTCGGCACATTGACGAGCTGGGCTGGCCTGCCGCACACAGGGAAGGCTCACCGGGCCATGGCCGATGCCGAGATGGCGGCCAATCTGACGGCGCACTTGAGCCATGAACTGCGCAATACCCACGGCATTGCCGGTGTCTCCCATCAACTGCTGTGCACACTGCAAAAAGTCCCGGCTAAGAAAATGGCCGAAGCGATCAGCAAACATCGTGGCGCGTGATGCCTGATGTATTGCTGCTGTGTAAAAAGTGTACGGGTCGAATAAACCTCAGTTGTTACTGACATTGTCCGGGCCGACATTTTTAGAATCATTCCAATAATAAATTCTTAGCCCTCGAGCCCCTCATGCCTGCTTCCCGCCGTTTTCCCTTGCTCCTCATCGGCGCCTTTTTCGCGCTTTACGTGATCTGGGGGTCAACGTACCTGGCCATTCGCATCGGTATCGAAACCTGGCCACCGCTGATGATGGCCGGTGTTCGCTTCACGATTGCCGGGTCGATCTTGTTCGCGTTCATGCGCTGGCGCGGTGCGCCGATGCCGACCTGGCAGCAATGGAAGGCGGCCGCGATGATCGGTTTCCTGTTGTTGGCCTGCGGCAATGGCGCCGTGACCCTGGCCGAACATGCCGGGGTCGCCTCCGGTGTCGCGGCCTTGGCGGTGGCCGTGGTGCCGTTGTTCACGTTGCTGTTTGGCCTGATCTGGGGTCATCGCAACACACGGCTGGAATGGGCGGGGATCGTGCTGGGTCTGATCGGTATCGCGCTGCTCAACCTGGGATCGAACCTGCAAGCCAGCCCGATGGGCGCGGCTCTGGTGATTTTCGCGGCCGCCACGTGGTCCTTCGGTTCGGTGTGGAGTCGCTATCTGCCGTTGCCGGCCGGGCCCATGGCCAGCGCCTGCGAAATGTTGGTTGCCGGGGCCATGATGCTGATCGGCAGCTACGTCAGCGGCGAGCGCATGACCCAGTCGCCCGGCATGTCCGGCTGGCTGGTGATGGCGTATCTCGTGGTGTTCGGCTCCATCGTCGCGTTCAGCTCTTATATGTACTTGCTGAAGAACGTGCGGCCCGCCGCGGCCACCAGTTACGCCTACGTCAACCCGGCGGTTGCCGTTCTGTTGGGCATGCTGTTCGCCGACGAGCACATCGGCCCGGCCGAGGCGGCGGCGATGGCCGTGATCATCAGCGCCGTGGTGTTGATCGGCTTGCCACAGTGGCGCAAGCAGAACCCGGTGCAAACCGGGTAAACTGCGCGCCATTGCGCAACGCACGACCCTTTTCCAACGGTATACACATGACATTCGCCTCTCTCGGCCTGATCGAACCCTTGCTGCGCGCGCTTGAAGCGCTTGGCTACCAGACGCCTACCCCCGTTCAGGCCAAGGCGATTCCGCCGGTGCTGGAAGGCCGCGACCTGATGGCGGCCGCACAGACTGGCACCGGCAAGACCGCAGGCTTCGCCTTGCCGCTGCTGCAACGCCTGACCATGGAAGGCCCGAAAGTCGCTGCCAACTCCGTGCGCGCGCTGGTGCTGGTGCCGACCCGCGAGCTGGCCGAGCAGGTTCACGAAGCGATCCGCCAGTACGCCGAACACCTCCCGCTGACGACCTATGCGGTCTACGGCGGCGTGAGCATCAACCCGCAGATGATGAAGCTGCGCCGCGGCGTCGACGTCCTGGTGGCAACGCCGGGACGTCTGCTCGACCTGTATCGCCAGAACGCGGTGAAGTTCTCTCAGGTTCAAACCCTGATCCTCGACGAAGCGGACCGCATGCTCGACCTCGGCTTCTCCGAAGAGCTGCGCGATATTTATGCCGCGCTGCCCAAGCGTCGGCAGACCCTGCTGTTCTCCGCAACCTTCTCCGACTCGATCCGCGCGCTGGCCGGGCAGATGCTCGACAACCCGCTGAGCATCGAAGTCAGCCCGCGCAACGTGGCGGCGTCCTCGGTCAAGCAATGGGTCGTGACCGTCGACAAGAAGCGCAAAAGCGAGCTGTTCATTCACTTGCTGAAAAAACAGCGCTGGAGCCAGGTGTTGGTGTTCGCCAAGACCCGCGTGGGCGTCGATCAGCTGGTCGAACGCCTGCAAGGCCTGAGCATCAACGCCGACGGCATCCACGGCGACAAACCGCAAGCGACACGCCAGCGCGCGCTTGATCGTTTCAAGGCCGGTGAAGTGCAGATCCTCGTCGCCACCGACGTGGCCGCGCGCGGTCTGGACATCGACGACCTGCCGACCGTGGTCAACCTCGACCTGCCAATCGTCGCCGAAGACTACATCCACCGCATTGGCCGTACCGGTCGTGCGGGCCAGACCGGCGAAGCGATTTCGCTGGTGTGCGCTGACGAAGTCGAACTGCTCAGCGCCATCGAAGTGCTCACGCGTCAGACCCTCCAGCGCCGTGAAGAACCCGACTTCATCCCCGAACACCGCGTCCCGGCGACCGACGCAACCGGCCAGATCCTCAAGAAACCGAAAAAGCCGAAGAAACCGAAAGTCAGCGGCGGTGGCGGTAAACGCAACCTGGGCAAATGGGTCGAAAGCGGAGAAACCGTGGCTGAAGCGCCAGCTGCGAAGCCTGTGAGGAAAGTGCCGGCTTTCAATACGGGGCCGAGGAAGCGTAAGCCTTAATGCTAAAAAAGCAGGTAAAAAGGGCCGCTTGTTGGATGGTCTTTTTGTTCACAAGTCACTTGATCGAAGCGTTATGACTTACACGTGAAGAGCAGGAGCTAGCAATGATGGATCGACAAGAACTACTCAGCGCGCGCAAACACGGCATGAAGATTCTCCTGCTGGGCAAAAACGGCCAGGTGGGCTGGGAGCTGCAACGCGCGCTGAACGTGCTCGGTGAGGTCATCGCCCTGGATCGTCACGTCGCCCCGACGGCTTATGGCCCGCTTGCTGGCGATCTGTCGGATCTGGCTGCACTGCGTGAAACCATTCGTCGTGTTGCCCCGGACGTCATCGTCAATGCGGCAGCCTACACCGCCGTCGACAAGGCCGAGACGGAGCGCGAGCTTGCGCACACGGTCAATGCGCTGGCGAGTCAGGTGATGGCTGAAGAGGCCAAACGCCTTGATGCTCTGCTCGTGCATTACTCCACCGACTACGTGTTCGACGGCACTGGCACCGAGCCCTGGAAAGAAACCGACGCCGTTGCCCCGGTGAATTACTACGGCGCAACCAAGCTGGAAGGCGAGCAACTGATCCTTGCGTCCGGATGCAAGCATCTGATCTTCCGTACCAGCTGGGTCTATGCGGCACGCGGAAATAATTTCGCCAAGACCATGCTCCGGCTGGCAAAGGACCGCGAGACGCTGAATGTCATTGCCGATCAGATCGGGGTGCCTACAGGTGCTGATCTTTTGGCCGATATCGCTGTAGCTGCTCTGCAGAAGGCGTTGGTAAATCCTGAGCTGTGCGGGATTTACCATCTTGCACCCGCAGGCGAAACCTCTTGGCATGCCTACGCGACATTTGTGATTGAGTTTGCACGCTCAAACGGTGAACAGCTGGCGGTGAACGCGATCAACCCTATTGCGACGACGGCATACCCGACGCCTGCCAGCAGGCCGTTGAATTCGCGTCTTGCTACGGAAAAGCTCCGCGATTCTTTCTCTTTACACTTGCCGGACTGGCAAAGTGGTGTGACCCGAATGCTTATGGAAGCTCTGAACAAATGAACACGGCCAATCGCAAGGGCATCGTTCTGGCCCGCGTTTGCGCTTGGCGTCTCCAAGCAAATGCTGCCAATTTACATAAACCGATGATCTTATTTGCTCTCGGTGCTGGTGCTGACGGGGATGCGTGAGATCCTGATGATCTCCACGCCGGAAGTTTTGCCTTGTTTTCGCAAACTGCGAGGGGAGGTTAGCCACCACGTCAGCTGACTCATGCCGATCGGAAGGGCCCGGACGGCTTCGCGCAAGTATTCATCATCCGTGAAACGTTCATCCGCAAAGATCCGAGCTGGCTGATTGTGGGTGACGACATTTGCTACGGCCAGCCCTTCCAGCTGAGGTCTGCGCCGTCACCTCGGTCCTTTTCCGTAAGCTGGGTTTTCAAGAGAATCTTCGCTGGTAAAAACGCGACATTTTAACCTCCGGACTACCTTGCGTCAGCCTTCAGTTTGTTACTCGCGGAGTTGATAAAAATTAACGGCTGGCATTTTGACTACATGGTCATTAAACGCAAGCCCGTTTAGCGGGTAATAAGCGCTCAGTGATCTCATCACGCCATTGTCTTTCCCCTTCCAACCCGTCACCATCGCTTTCCGGTTATCCGTTTGCCTGATGGACTAGACGAATTGGCAGTACGTTCAGCTCACAAGCGCCCTGGTTTTTGGTTGCTTCTGGCGCTTGCACTGACGTGCACGGCGTGTGCGAGCTATCTGAATGCCGATTGGGACTTTTCCCTGATCAGTCGTCGGGCCGAGGCGCTGTATGGGCCGTTGGGGGCGGGGAAGCAGCGCATTGATGCGTGGCAGAATCTGCTTTCGACCGAGAAGCAGATCAGCGAGCTGGACAAGCTGACGGTGGTGAACCAGTTCTTCAACAAGCAGATGCGCTATGAGGAAGACATCGACCTGTGGCACGAGGTCGATTATTGGGCGACGCCGATCGAATCGCTGATCAAGGGCGCAGGCGATTGTGAAGACTACGCCATCGCCAAGTATTTCAGCCTGCGCCGTCTGGGCGTTCCCAGCGAGAAGCTGCTGATCACGTACGTCAAGGCACTGCGCCTGAACCGGGCGCACATGGTGCTGACCTATTATTCGAGCCCGAACGCGATGCCGTTGGTCCTCGACAGCCTTATCAATGAAATCAAACCCGCCAGCGAGCGACAGGATCTGTTGCCGGTGTATGCCTTCAACGCTGAAGGCCTGTGGCTGCCGGGTGCGCAAGGCAATAAAAAAGTGGGCGATACCAAGCGTCTGTCCCGGTGGCTGGACGTGCTGAAGAAAATGAACGCCGAAGGCTTCCCGGCCGAGCCTGCGAATTAGGAGTACTGATGTCTCTGTTCAAACAGCTGTTGATCGCTATCTGTCTGTTTCTGGTGGTCGCGTTTGCGGGCAGCTTTGTTGTCAGTCTGGAAAGCTCGCGTGCGCAGTACGTGAACCAGTTGCGCTCCCATGCCCAGGATGCCGCGACGTCGCTGGCGTTGTCGCTGACCGCCAACATCGACGACCCGGCGATGGTTGAGCTGATGGTGACGTCGATCTTCGACAGCGGTTACTACGCCAGCATCCGTGTGGTGGACCTGGCCTCCGATGCGGTGATCGTGGAGCGCAGTGCGACGCCGGACAATCAGGGCGTGCCGCAGTGGTTCATCAACGCGATCGGGCTGGAGCCAGCAGGCGGCGAGGCTATTGTGAGCAAGGGCTGGCAGCAGACCGCGCGGGTCGAGGTGGTGAGCCATCCGATGTTCGCGCTGGCGAAGTTGTGGCAGAGCGCGCTGGGCAGTCTCGGCTGGTTGCTGGCGTGTGGCGTGGTGAGTGCGGTCCTGGGCGCCTTGCTGCTCAAGCGTCGGTTGCAGCCGCTCGATGACATGGTGGCGCAGTCTCATGCCATCGGTCGCCGGGAGTTCACCACCATCACCGAACTGCCACGCACGCCGGAGCTGCGTCGGGTCGTTCAGGCGATGAACCAGATGGTCGAGAAGCTCAAGGCGTTGTTTCAGGAAAGCACCGAGCGCAGCGAAAAGTTGCGTCGTGATTCGTACCACGACAGCCTGACCGGGTTGTCCAACCGCCGTTATTTCGACATGCAGCTTAAGGCGCATGTGAGTCATCAGGAAGAGGAGCGATCCGGTTACCTGTTGCTGTTGCGTGTGCAGGACCTGGCGGGGTTGAACCTGCGTCTGGGCGGCAAGCGTACCGATGCGTTGTTGATCGCTGTTGCGCAACTGCTGCTCAAGCATTGCGATAAATACCCTGAAACCCGCAACCTTATTAGTCGCTCACGCGGTGGTGAGTTCGCGGTGCTGGCGCCGGGAATGGATCGTGATGAAGCGCTCGAGTTGGCGCGCGATCTGGAACAGGCGCTGCGCGCATTGGGCGAAACGGGCGCTTGCGACGTGTCACCTGTCGCTCACATGGGCTTGGCGCCTTACGCCCCGGGCGATGCCCCGCTGAGCTTGCTGGGCCTCGCGGATCAGGCGCTTTCCCTGGCCGAAACCCAAGGCGAACAGACCTGGAGTTGCGTGGAGGATGGCGCGGTCAAGAGCACCGGTGACGATGAGCACACCTGGCGTCGGGTGCTGGATCATGCGTTGACCACCGGCGGCTTCGAGCTGTTCTTCCAGCCGGTGGTCGAAACTGGCAATACCGGACGGGTGCTGCATTACAAGGTGCTGTCGCGACTGGTCAATGAGCAGGGCGAGGCCATTGCGGCGGGGCGCTTTCTGCGCTGGATCGAGCGCTTTGGCTGGTCGAGCCGGCTGGATCTGCTGATGCTCAAACAGGTATTGGCGCACCTGCAGACCCACGATCAATCGCTGGCCTTCAACCTGTCCGCGGCGACACTGAACGATGCGGTCGCGTTGAATCAGGTGTTCGACGCCCTGCGTCAGCATCCGAAGCTGGCGGGTCGTTTGACCTTCGAAATCGGAGAGGAACAGTTGCCTGAGCAGGCGGTGCTGGAAAAGTTGACCCGTCGTTTGCAAGAGGCCGGCTTTACGCTGGCGCTGCAACGGTTCGGCGGGCGTTTCAGCATGATCGGCAACCTGGCGCATCTGGGCCTGGCCTACCTGAAGATCGACGGCAGCTATATCCGGGCCATCGACGAAGAAAGCCACAAGCGCCTGTTCATCGAAGCGGTGCAGCGTGCGGCGCACAGTATCGACCTGCCACTGATCGCCGAACGTGTGGAAACCGAGGGCGAACGTCAGGTGATTGCCGAGATGGGCATTGAAGGGGTGCAGGGGCAGTTGATCGGCGAGCCGGCGCCGTGGAAGTCATCAGCAGTTCGCTAAAGCTGTAGGAGCGTGGCTCGTCCCGCGATCTGACGCGAAGCGGCAGTAAATCTGGTGAGTGCGGTTCACCTGACACTGCCAAGGCGCATGGTTTTACTGCTGCTGCGCAGCAGATCGCGGGACAAGCCACGCTCCTACGGTTTTGATCGTTCCCGCGCTCTGCGTGGTAACGCAGGGATTGACGCTCCGCGTCACTGTGGACGCAGAGCGTCTTGCCAGGCATTCCCACGCGGAGCGTTGGAGCGATCAAAGTCCAGACGCCGCGTTACATCAGGTAAACCGCATTCTCTGGGTTTGCTGCCGGTTCCCGGCAGATCGCGGGCAAGCGCGCTCCTACACCTTGCGGGTAAACGCCGCCGAGGGGCGCGCAGGTGGCGCAATGAATACAGTTGCTGCCCTGCGGGCAGAAGCCGGATTGCGGCCCGCCCCACGGCCTGCGGCAGAAGCAGAACAGTGACATGCCGAGGGGCTTTTGATTCTGCCGAAGGCGTAGGAGCGCGCTTGCCCGCGATCTGGCGCGCAGCGGCAGCAAATCCAGACGCCGCGTTGTATCAGGCATACCGCGTTCGCTGGTTTTGCTGCCGGTTCCCGGCAGATCGCGGGCAAGCGCGCTCCTACATCTGTAGATCGTTCCCGCGCTTCGCGTGGTGACGCAGGGATTGACGCTCCGCGTCACTGTGGACGCAGAGCGTCTTGCCAGGCATTCCCACGCGGAGCGTTGGAACGATCAAGGAAACCAAGGGTTAAGGGTTTAACCAGGGACAGGGTTAAATCAGCCGCGTTTCATCATCGTTGATCAGGTCGCTCAGGCCGCCCAGTGTTTCACGGGCCTGATTACGGTCCATCAACTTTGCCTGCGCGGCGGCAGGCAGATCAGTGACGTTGAGGATGCCTTTGCTGGTCAGCACCTGAATCAAGTCGTCGAGTACACGGATCATCTCCATGTCGCTCAACTTCAGTTGATTCAGACTCTTTTCCACCACTTCGTTGGCAAACCAGGCCTGGATTTCATGATCGTCGGCGGGTAGTTGCCCGGTCGCTTCGGCAAACGACGTCGCCTCTACCCGAACAAGCACTCCACCTGCATCGCGCTGAACGTAAAACATGGCTCATTCCTCAATGAATGCAAAGGCTGGCAGCCATCGGTGACGGCTGCCAGCACAGTACATCAGCTCTCGCGACTCAGCTATCAGTGATGATCGACCTTGATGGTCGGATCAGCACCGCTGACCAGCGAGTTGATCATGGAGTTGTTCCACTGCACGCCTTCCACCTTGATGTGTACATCGGCCGTGTTGGCCGCTGCTGTAGCCGAGGGGTTGGTCGCGAACTGGCCGGTGCTGCTGACCTGAATGGTGGTGTCTTTGCCATCGTTGGTGATCTGCAGGTACTTGGTCAGATCCGTCACGTTGTTACCATTCTCGCCTTGCAGCAGGTCGCTCAGATCAAGCTTGTCGCCTTCGCTCGAGTTGAAGTCCTTGATCACGTCAAAGCCGCCGCTGTTGGTGTCGCCTGCTTTCCAGGCGAAGGTATCGGCGCCAGCGCCCCCGATGAGGGTGTCGTTGCCTTTACCGCCGATCAGCAAGTCGTTGCCGTTACCACCGTTGAGGAGGTCACTGCCGCCCTGACCGAACAGGATGTCATCGCCATTGCCGCCCAGCAGCGAGTCGCTGCCATCCTGCAGCAGGGTGTACTTGGCTTCATACGTGTTCGACGCATTGGCCAGGTGGGCGACGTCATCAACGTGGGTGCTGACGAACTGATGCAGCGCTTTGTCATCGATGGTCGAGACGTTGACGTTCAACGTCGCGGCCGCGAATGCCTTCAGCGCGGCGGTGCCTTCCAGCGTGCCGTAGTTGATCATGTCGCCGAACAGGATGTCGTTATCGTCACCACCGTTCAAGGTGTCAGCGCCTGGACCGACGAGCGTCTCGTTGCTCAGGATTGCATCCTTGAGCTTGCTGACGTCGATGACGGTCTGCGAGTGGTTGTTGGTGTCGTACTGATCCAGCGAGGTGGTGGTCTTGATACCAATCGCTTCAATCGCCGTTTTAGTGGCCAGGTCGTTGTAGGCCGCCATGGTTTCGGTTGGCGCCGCACCGCTCACGGCCTTGCCATTGGCGTTGTCGTGGTAGGTCGGCTCACCGTCGGTGATGAAGTACGTCAGCATCTGTGCGCCCGGGTTGCTGGCCGCAGAGCTGGAGAACCACGCGCTGGTCTGGTTGAACACCGACTCATAGTTGGTGTTGCCACTGGCCTGCAGGTTGGTCAGGTACTTGTTCAGCGTATCGAGCGCTGCCTGCCCGCCGTGAGTCAGGTCAACCGTGATGCCTGTATGAGCACTGGTGTCGAAGTTGGTCAGGTAGATCTTGACCGTGCCCGAGCCCGTGCCTTGAGCGGCGGCTGACAGCGTTGACAACACCGACTTCATCTGCGCAATCATGGTGCTGAGGCTGCCGGACATGCTGCCCGACGTGTCGACCATGAACGCGATGTCGTAGTTCTGGCCGGGGACCAGCTTCATTGCCGACACATCGGCCACGACCACGTCGTTGGCGGCAGTGCCGGTGACAACGCTGTTGCCCGCGGTGCCTTCAGTGGACTTGTAAACACCCGCGTCGACCTTCACCACGATGTCCTGGCTGGCAGACGCCGTCGGAACCGCCGCTGGATTGCCAGTGAGGATCGCCTCGGTCGCTGTCGCCGTGACATGCAGGGTGAAGTTGCCGCTGTAGTAATCAGGTGTCTTGATGACCAGGCTGGTCAGGTCAAGCGCGCTGACATCTGCCGGCGTGTTGGTGCCGGTGATGGTCACGCTGTGGCCTGCCGCGTCGGTCAGTACGGAACCCGCAGGGGCGCCGGTGACGGTCACGGTGTGAGTTTCGGAACCGTCCGTGCTGTCGCCGAACTGCGTCGTGATGCCGCTCAGTTTGATCGGGTTGTTTTCGGTGCCGTGGTTCAACTCGTAGGCGGTGTAGTAACCCTCGCCTGTGCCGGTGCCGTTTTCATGCAGCGTGACACCGTTCAGACCCGACACTTTCAGATCGTCGACCGTTGCGTAGATCGGGGTGTGAGCGCTGTCCAGCGCGACCGTGGTCACAGCGTTGGTGCTGTTGTTCTTGTCGCTCAGGCCGATGCTGTAGCTGCCCGGGCCCGATTGGTTGTAGTGGTAGATATCCAGCGTGTAGTAACCGGACGCCGTTGGCGTGAAGCCCGAACCGACGTTGGTCACTGCCGCACCCGCACCCCAGGTAGCGCTGGCAACCTGATTACCACCGAGGGTGATCAACAGGCTGTCATCCGCAGAACCGGTGAAGTTATAGGTGTGGCCCGCTTCCAGGTAGATCAGGCCGGACAGCTTGGTACCGGTGCCTTGCACCACATCGGATTCCGCCGCGGAGCTTGCGGTGGTGTGAGTGGTCGCTGGCGTCGTGGTGTTGAAGCCCGACTTGATGGTCGCCGCGTCAGCGCCGTTACCACCGTTGCCCATGCCGGTCAGCGTGCCTACCCATACATCTTTAACCAGGCCGGTTGAATGCACTTGGGCGCCAGTCAGGTTGACGATTGGCGTATCGGCCACCGGTGCGACTTTGATGGTGCCCGTTGCACTGCCCGCGCTCGCCAGGCCTTTATCATCGACCGAGGTGTAGGTGAACGCGGTGCTGCCGCTCCAGTCTGCATCCGGCTTGAAGTACAGGGTCGCCGTGTTGCTGGTGGCCGCGATGTTGCTCAAGTCGGCCGCGTGCAGGCCTTCTGCATCGGTAAAGAAGCTGCCGTGCATGGTCGCCGAAGGCGTCAGGCTGAAGTGATTCACCGTGCCATCGACATCGGCGCCGGACAGGTTGACGGTGATCAACGTGTCTTCGTTGCCGGCGCCCGAGGCCGTGTTGACGGTCGGCGCATCGTTGGTGCCGGTGACTGTGATGGTCAGGTTCGAGGTGCTGGTCAGACCGGCCTTGTCAGTGGCGGTAAACGGCACAGTCAGGGTGGCGGTCTCGCCCGCGGCCAGGTGCTGATAGGCCGCGTTGCTGGCGTCCAGGGTCCACTTGCCGGAAGCGTCGACGGTAAAACCGGCTGGCTTGTCGGTGTCCTTGACCGTGAAGGTCAAGGCGTCGTTGCTGTCGACATCGCTGGCTTGCAGTTGACCGGTCGCCACGGTGTCTTCGGTGACGGCTTTGCTGGTCGCGGACGCCACAGGTGCATCGTTGGTGCCGGTGACGGTCAAGGTCAAATGCCCGGTGTTGCTGACGACGCCTGCCTTATCGGTGGCATTGAATGCCACGTCGAAGGTGATCGACTGACCGACACCCAGTTTCTGATAGACATCGCTGCTGGTGTCGATAGCCCACTTGCCAGTGGCCGGGTCGAGCACGAAGCCGGTCGGTGCGTTGCCGGTGATGGCGCCGCTGGCGGTCGATGTTGTCGCGGTCAGGGCGTAGGTGAGCGTGTCGCCCGTATCGACGTCGGTTGCCACCAGTTGACCGGCATTGTTCGGTGCTGTCGCATCTTCTGCGACGCTCTGAGCGTTGTTGGCAGCCACAGGCGCGTCGTTGACCGGCGTCACGTTGACGGTGACGGTCGCCGTGTTGGAGTTGGCGTGGCCGTCGGTCACGGTGTAGCTGAAGGTCACCAGGCCATTGACGTCTTTGGCTGGCGTGAAGACCACGTTGCCGTTGGCGTCCATGACCACGGTGCCGACCTTGTGATTTGCGCTGTCGAAGACGTCCGCAGGCGTGGTCAGTGTCGACTTGCCTTGCAAGGTGTTGATGGTCAGCTTGTCGCCGTCGACATCGCTGTCGTTGGCCAGCAGGGTCGCGGCCTTGATGACCAGTGGCTGGTCTTCGAGGGTGGTCAGGGTGTCGTGGCCCAGCGCAATGGCGTTGCTGGTGCCCAACACGCTGTAAGGACCGACGCTGCCGTTCGAATTAACAGCCGCGACTTCCACTTTCAGCTGCGCGTAGCCGCCCTGATCCCAATAAACGATCTGGATGTCGTGCGGACCGTCGCCAGTGACCGAGAAGCTGGCGGTCTTGCTGGCCGAAGACTGGTTGGCGTCAACGGCGAGCACTTGCTTGCCGTCGATGAGCACGATGTAGCCATCGTCTGCCGTCACTTTCAGCGAGTAGGTGCCAGCGGCCATCGAGACCTTGCCGGCCAGCTCGACGATGGCGTCGGAGGTGGTGGTCTGGGTGCTGCTGCCGTTGGTGTAGGTCAACGAGGCCTTGTCGCCGCCCAGGAACGTGCCCAGGTTGCCCGATTGGCCCAGGTTGTTGCTGAACGCGCTGCCGCCGTAGTTGAGGGTCTTGGCGTCGAAGGTGGCGTCGGCTTTGTGCGAGGCGATGAAGTCCAGCGCCTGCTTGATGGTACCGAGGTTGCCGCCGTCGGTGCCTTCTTTGTAGCCGTAGTAGTTGCCTTGCAGCGTGCCAACGACAGGACTGCCCACGTCATTGCCCGCGACAGGTGCGTCGTTGGTGCCGGTGACGGTGATCGTCAGGTTCGAGGTGCTGGTCAGGCCCGCTTTGTCAGTGACGGTGAACGGCACGGTAATGGTCGTTGTTTCGCCGGCCGCCAGGTGCTGGTAAGCCGGGTCGCTGGCATCCAGCGTCCATTTGCCCGAGGCATCGACGCTGAAACCTGCTGGCTTGTCGCCGTCTTTGACGGTGTAGGTCAGTACATCGTTGTCGTCGATGTCGGAAGCCTGGAGCTGACCAGTGGCCTTGGCATCCTCGACGGCCGTGCCTGTGCTGACAGCGGCAACTGGCGCATCGTTTGTACCTGTGACGGTGATGGTCAGGTTCGAGGTGCTGCTCAGGCCTGCTTTGTCCGTGACGGTAAACGGTACGGTAAAGGTTGTCGTCTGACCGGCACCCAGATGCTGATACGCCGCGTTGCTGGCGTCCAGCGTCCACTTGCCGGAAGCATCGACACTGAAACCTGCTGGCTTGTCGGCATCTTTGACGATGTAGGTCAGGACATCGCCATTGTCGACGTCGGACGCCTGGAGCTGGCCGGTGGCCTTGGCGTCTTCGGCGGCCGCGCCTGTGCTGACGGTTGCCACAGGCGCGTCGTTGGTGCCGGTGACGGTGATGGTCAACGTGCTGTTGCCGGTGGCGCCGTGCTCGTCGGTCGCTGTGTACGGGATGGTGATGGTCTTGATTTCGCCCGCTGCCAGGCTGTCATAGGCCGGGTTGCTGCTGTCGAAGGTCCAGCTGCCGTCGGATTTCAGGTTGAAACCGTCAATGGCCGCAGCGCCGGATTTCAGGCCATAGGTCAGGTGCGAACCGTCATCGACATCGTTCGCGACCAATTGGCCGGTGACCAGCAGCGGCTTATTGATCAAGTCGCTGATTTGCTGCGCGGTGGCACCCTCTGCGGTCAGTGTCCACTTCCCGTTGTTCTCCACGACGGTGCCATTGGCCACCAGCGTATCGAGGGTAACGCCGGTCAGGTTGCCAACGGTGAGGACCGAATCGTTTGAGCTGTCCGAAACGTTCGCCACGCCGACGACGATCTGATAGGTGCCAGGCGTCGAGAACGTGTACGTGTAGGTGTGCGTACCGGAAGTCCCGTAGTCGCCTACCGCTGATACGTTGGACAACACCGCGACTTGTTGGCCGTTGATCTGAACGAAGGCGAAGTCGTTGTAAGGCGAGTAATCCTTGGCGGTGAAATTCCAGTCGAAGGAGATCGTCTGGTTAGCCGAGGTGGTGGTAAAGGTGGCGACCAGTGCCGACCCATCGACCGCTGCGCCGTTATTGATGCCGCTGGTGATGTGCTGCGCTTCGACAGCCGAAGCGGTGGCCGCTTGAGCAACCGGGGCATCGTTGGTACCTGTAACGATAATGCTCAGGTTCGAAGTGCTGCTCAGACCGGCTTTGTCGGTGACGGTAAACGGTACGGTGATTGTCGTCGTCTCACCTTCGGCCAAGTGCTGATACGCCGGGTTGCTGGCATCCAGCGTCCACTTGCCAGAGGCATCAACGCTGAAGCCCGCCGGTTTGTCGGCATCGTTGACGGTATAGGTCAGAACATCGCCATTATCGGCGTCCGAACCCTGCAGCTGGCCAGAGGTCGTGGTGTCTTCAAGGCCTGTGCCGGTGCTGGCTTTCGCGACAGGCGCGTCGTTGGTGCCGGTGACAGTGATGGTCAGGTTCGAGGTGCTGGTCAGGCCGGCTTTGTCAGTGACGGTGAACGGCACGGTCAGAGTCGTTGTTTCGCCTGCGCCCAAGTGCTGATACGCCGGATCGCTGGCATCCAGGGTCCATTTGCCCGAGGCATCGACGCTGAAACCTGCTGGCTTGTCGCCGTCTTTGACGGTGTAGGTCAGTACATCGTTGTCGTCGATGTCGGAAGCCTGGAGCTGACCAGTGGCCTTGGCATCCTCGACGGCCGTGCCTGTGCTGACAGCGGCAACTGGCGCATCGTTTGTACCTGTGACGGTGATGGTCAGGTTCGAGGTGCTGCTCAGGCCTGCTTTGTCCGTGACGGTAAACGGTACGGTAAAGGTTGTCGTCTGACCGGCACCCAGATGCTGATACGCCGCGTTGCTGGCGTCCAGTGTCCACTTGCCCGAGGCATCGACACTGAAGCCGGCTGGTTTGTCGGCATTTTTGACGGCGTAGGTCAGAACGTCGCCAGCATCGACATCGGAGGCCTGCAGTTGACCGGTGCTTGTGGTGTCTTCAACACCATTGCCGGCAGTGACGGCGGCCACTGGCGCGTCATTGACCGGCGTCACGTTGACGGTGACGGTCGCGGTGTTGGAGGTCGCGTGGCCATCGGTCACGGTGTAGCTGAAGGTCACCGGGCCGTTGACGTCTTTGGCCGGGGTGAAGACCACGTTGCCATTGGCGTCCATGATGACGGAGCCAACCACCTTGCCCGAGAGGTCGTAGACCGCAGAGGCTACTTTCGGGTCATGGCCTTGCAGGGTGTTGATGGTCAGCTTGTCGCCGTCGACATCGCTGTCGTTGGCCAGCAGGGTCGCGGCCTTGATGACCAAAGGCTGGTCTTCGAGGGTGGTCAGGGTGTCGTGGCCCAGCGCAATGGCGTTGCTGGTGCCCAACACGCTGTATGGACCTACGCTGCCGTTCGAATTAACAGCCGCGACTTCCACTTTCAGCTGCGCGTAGCCGCCCTGATCCCAATAAACGATCTGGATGTCGTGCGGACCGTCGCCAGTGACCGAGAAGCTGGCGGTCTTGCTGGCCGAAGACTGGTTGGCGTCAACGGCGAGCACTTGCTTGCCGTCGATGAGCACGATGTAGCCATCGTCTGCCGTCACTTTCAGCGAGTAGGTGCCAGCGGCCATGGAGACCTTGCCTGCCAGCTCGACGATGGCGTCGGAGGTGGTGGTCTGGGTGCTGCTGCCGTTGGTGTAGGTCAACGAGGCCTTGTCGCCGCCCAGGAACGTGCCCAGGTTGCCCGATTGGCCCAGATTGTTGCTGAACGCGCTGCCGCCGTAGTTGAGGGTCTTGGCGTCGAAGGTGGCATCGGCTTTGTGCAAGGCGATGAAGTCCAGCGCCTGCTTGATGGTGCCGAGGTTGCCGCCGTCGGTGCCTTCTTTATAGCCGTAGTAGTTGCCTTGCAGGGTTCCGACGACAGGGCTGCCCACGTCATCGCGGGCGACCGGTGCGTCGTTCACTGGCGTGACGTCGATTTTGATGGTTGTGCTGTCGGTCAGGCCGGTGGAGCCCGTCGGCAGTGCGCCGGTGTTGCCCAGGTCGTTGACCGAGATCGATAAGCCAGCGGTGCCGTTGGTGTTGTTCGAATCCTGCGACGGCGTGAACTTGGCGCCTTCCAGCGCCGCGTTGATTTCTTTCAGCGTACCGGTCAGCGACACGGCGCCGTTGTGCAGGGCGCTGCTGTCGCCGTTGGCGAGTACCAGCGTACCGCCAGTGACGTTGACGTAGATGCGCAGCTGGCTGCTGCCCGCATCGGCGTCGGTCACGGTGATGGCGTTGCCGTTGGCCGACGAGAAGGTCAGCACGGTGTCTTCCGCGATGCTCTGTGTATCGGTCGGCGCGTGGATGACCGGTGCGTCGTCGACCGGGATGACTTTGATCACCGCTTGCGCAGGCGCGGAGTCAACGATGCCGTCGTTGACGGTCACGTTGATCACACGGTTATCGCCTGATGGATTGTCGCTGTTGTTGATGAAGCGCAGCGATTTCAGCAGGTCGTTGTATTCAGCCTGAGTGGCTTCGCCGGTCAGGGTGAATACCTGCTTGCCATCGACCAGGGTCGAGGTGACGGTGATCTTCGCGTTGGTGCTGGCGAAGTACAGGCTGTCACCGTCTTGCGGGTTGGTGAAGGTGAGCGTGGCGCCTTTGAGTGTCGGGCTGTCCGGGTCGGTGATGGTCATGTACGGCATGACTTTCAGCGCGGTGCCGTTTTCGGTGAACGTCGTGGTGCTGGCGCTGCCGCCAGCCGGGCCGTTGAGGTCCAGAACCGGTGCGTCGTTGACCGCGGTGACCTTGATGGTGCTGGTCGCCACGTTGGACAGGTTGTTCTGAGCCGAGCCGTCATTCACCTGAACGGTGATGGTGCGGTCGATCGTGCTCGGGTCATCGCTGGTGTTCTTGTACGTGACCGATTCGATCATCGCCTGGTACTGAGCCAGCGTGGCTTCGCCGGTCAGGGTGACCGTGATCTTGCCATCGGTGGTACGGGTGTCGTTGACCACGGCGTGAATACCGAACTGGTCGGCAGCCGCCAGCATGTCACCGGCCTGAGCGTTGGTCAGGGTGATGGTCGCGCCTTTGAGCGTGCCGTTGTCCGGATCGACAATGCCGACGTTGGCGCTGGAGATGCTGATCGCATCGCCGTTCTCGGTGTAGCCGACGCTGTAACCGCTGCCGGTCGCCGCCGGGCTGTTGTCCAGGTCCAGGACCGGTGCATCGTTGACCGGAACGACCTTGATCACGGCCTGAGCCGGTGCGGAGTCGACCACGCCGTCATTGACGGTGACGTTGATCACGCGGTTCAGGGACGACGGGTCGTCACTGGTGTTGATGAAACGCAGCGATTTCAGCAGGTCGTTGTATTCGGCCTGAGTCGCCTCGCCGGTCAGGGTGAACACCAGCTTGCCGTCGACAGTGGCCGAGGTGACGGTGATCTTCGCGTTGGTGCTGGCGAAGTACAGGCTGTCGCCGTCCTGCGGGTTGGTGAAGCTGACCGTCGCGCCTTTGAGCGTCGGGCTGTCCGGGTCGTTGATGACCATGTACGGCATGACTTTCAGCGCGCTGCCGTTCTCGGTGAACGACGTGGTGCTGGCGGTGCCGCCGGCCGGGCCGTTGAGGTCCAGAACCGGTGCGTCATTGACGGCAATTACCGTGACCTGATCAGCGTGACCCACGGTCACGGTCTGGTTGTCGGTGCCATGGGCATCGGCGTCGGTTACGGCAATGGTCACGCCGCGTGGCGCGGTGCTCGGGTTGTCGCTGTTGTTCTGGTAGGTCAGCGAGTTGATCAGGGTTTCGTAGTTGGCGATCGACGATTTGCCGCTCAGCTCGATGACGACGTTGCCCTTCGCATCGGTGCTCAGCTTGTAGGCGATGCCCAGCTCGGTGACACCCTCGGTGCCGTTCTTGTAGTACTTGGACACGATCAGGTCTTCAGCCTGAACGCCGGTCAGGGTGATCTTCACGCCGCTCAGCTGGCCGCTGTCGACGTCAGTGATCTGCAGGTCTTTGACCAACTGGATCGGCGCGCCGTTTTCGGTGTACGACACGCTGCTGAAGCTGACTTCAGGTGCGTCGTTGACCGCCACGACGGTGATCTTGCCGTCCACCAGAACCGAGGTCTCGGTGCCGACGTTGTCGCCCTTGAGGCCGGTGTCGGTGACGCTGATCTGCACGCCACGGTCGCCCGGCGTCGGGTTGTTGCCGGACGCGACGAACTGGATCGACTGAATCAGCGCCTGATAGTTGGCGACGCTGGCGTTGCCGGTCAGGGTGATCGTCAGGGTGCCGTTGGCGTCCGGACCGGACACGCTGTAGTCGATGCCCAGGTCGGTCTTGCCGCCGCCCAGATCGTGGCCGGAGCCGATCAGGTCTTCAGGCGACATGTGGGTCAGGGTGATGACCGCTTTGCTCAACGTGGAGTTGTCCACGTCCTTGATCACCAGGCCATTGGCGATGGACACCGCGTCGTGGTTTTCCACGTAGGTGTTGTCGCCGACGACGACCACCGGCTTGTCGTTCACTGCGGTCACGTTGATCGTGGTGGTCGTGGTGTTCGACTGGCTGTTCAGGACCTCGCCATCGTTGACGCTGATGGTGATCTTGCGTGGAGTGGTGTCCGGGTTTTCGCTGGTGCTGCTGTAGGTGATCGACTGGATCATCTTCTGGTACGAAGCCAGGTCAGCGGAGCCGCTCAGGATCACGGTGATCTTGCCGTTCAGGACACGGGTGTCCAGCACGGTGGCGTGGATGCCGAACTGATCCAGCGCCGACAGCACGTCGCCGGCCTTGGCATTGGTCAGGGTGATGACCGCGCCTTTCATGTTGGTGTTGTCGACGTCGCCGATCTTGACGTTGGTGCCGGCAATGCTGACGCCTGGCGCGTTTTCGGTGTACGCGGTGGTGAAACCGGTGCCCGAGGCGTTCGGGTCCAGGTCCAGTGTCGGTGCGTCGTTCACTGGAATCACAGTGACGTTGGCGGTCGCGACGTTGGAGCTGTCCTGGCCATCGTTGACCTGAACGGTGATCGCACGGTTGCCGCCAACCGGGTCTTCGCCTTCGCTGACGAAGGCCACGGATTTCAGCACGGCCGCGTATTCAGCCTGGCTTGCCGCACCTTTGAGGGTGTAGACCAGCTGACCGTTGACGGTTTCCGAGGTGATGGTGATCTTGCTGTTGGTGGTGTCGAACACCAGCTTGTCGCCGGCCTGCGCGTCCTTGATGGTCACGGTGGCGCTTTGCAGGTTCGGGCTGTCCGGGTCGCTCAGGGTCAGCAGCGGCATCAGTTTGACCGGCGCTGCGTTCTCGACGTACGGCAGAGTGACGGTGTTGTTGCCCGGCAGGAACGGACCGTTCAGGTCGACAACCGGTGCGTCGTTGACGGCGGTCACGCTGATGGTGGTGGTCGCGACGTTGGACAGGTTGTGCTCGGACTGACCATCGTTGACCTGCACGTTGAGGGTGCGGTCAGCGGTGCTTGGGTTGTCACTGGTGTTCTTGTAAGTGATCGACTGAATGATCTTCTCGTAAGACGCCTTGCTCGCCTCACCGCTCAGGGTGATGGTGATCTGGCCGTTCACGATGCCGCTGACAGTGGCTTTGATGCCGAACTGGCTGCTGATGGCCAGAACGTCGCCGGCCTGGGCATTGGTCAGGGTAACGGTGGCGCCTTTGAGCGTGGCGTTGTCCACGTCGGTGATCGACACGTTACCGGCGATGCTCAAAGGCTTGCCGTTTTCGACGTAGGTCAGGGCGTAGCCGGTCTGATCCGCACCGTCGGCAGCGTTCAGGTCCAGAACCGGTGCGTCGTTGACCGGGGTAACGGTGACGGTCAAGGGCTGGGTGGTCGTGGCCGACTGGCCGGTGGTTTCGGTCGACGTGACGCTGACCTGCAGGGTGAACTGGCCGTTGAAATCCTTCGGCGGTGTGATCGTCAGTTTGCTCAGATCCCAGCCGTCGATGATGACGGCACCGTCGCCGGTCTTGATGGAGGTGTAGCTGTTGACGCCGTCGGTCAACGTGGCGCCCAGCGGAATGTTGGACACGGTCAAATGGTTCAACGACTCAGAGCCGTCGGTGTCGACCAGCGCGGTGCCGATGTTCAGGTGAATCTGCGAATCTTCAGCGCCCAGTGCGGTCGTGGTGGTGACGGTCGGGGCGTCTGCCACGGCGATGACATGCACGTTGAAGTTCAGCTCTTTGCTGACCGGTGCGGCCGCGCCGTCCTGTGCCGTGGCGGTCACGGTCAGCTGGATATCGCCGCTGAGGTTGGACGGCGGCGTGAATTTGAGCGCGCTCAGGTTCCAGCCCGTGATGTCGGTGGACGTGTTGCCGGCAGTGGCACTGAAGGTGTGAACGCCGTCGGTCAGGGTCGAACCCGCCGGCAGGCCTTTCAGGCTCAGGGTCAGGGTTTCCGAACCGTCGATGTCGGTGGTGTTGGCTTTGATGGTCGACAGCAGAATGGCGTTGTCTTCAAGCCCGGTGTTCAGGTGCTCGGTGACGCTGATGTTGTTGATTACGCCGCCGAGGGAGTTGCTGTCACCGGCTTTGAATTCCAGTTTGGCATTGCCGTCGGTCGTCACCGGAACGTCGAACGTGTATGTCTTGATACCGGTGACGGAGTTGTTCAGCGTGCCGACGAGCTTGCCACCCCAGTAAACGTTGATCAGGGAGTTGCTTTCTGCACCTGCACGCACGGAGTAATCGACCGAAATCGTGTAGGTCGCACCCGCCTTGGCATCGATGTTGGTGTACAGGTTGCTCGGGTCGCCCGGGTTGCGCTCAAGCTCGATAACGGCGGTGTTTTGCGCGTTGCCTGCGACGCCATAGGTGCCCGGCTGGCTGATTTCAACGACGTCGCCGCTGTTATCGGTGTGCCATGCGCCGCCCGAGATGTCTCCGATCGAGCCGGTTGTGTGGCCGTTGACGTTGAGAGAGGCAACGGTTTTGTCGCCGACCAGCACCAGGTCAGGCATGTCAGTGACAGGCGCAACGGTTATGGTTCCGGCGGCTGGCTTGACGGCGCCCAGGTTCTGGTTATCGACAGCGGTGTAGGTGAAGTCGGTTTTGCCGCTCCAGTCTTTGTCCGGCTTGAAGTAGATGGTGGCGCTGTTGTTGGCGGCCGCGATGTCGCTGGCGCTGGTCAGCTCTTGAGTGCCGGCCGCGTCGGCGTAGAACTTGCCGTGTTCCGCCATGTCGACCAGGTTGAAATGGTCAATCTTGCCGTCAACGTCTGCGCCGCCGAGCACGATTTTGATCATGCCGTCTTCGTCGCCGTTGCCCGAAGCAGCAGCCACGGTCGGTGCATCGTTGACCGGCGTGATGTCGATTTCGCCCGTGTGGCTGCCAGACTGGTTGTTGGTGCCGTGCGCGTCGACGTCAGTGACTTCGATTTTCACGCCGCGTGGCGTGGCCGATGGGTCGTCACTGTTGTTGGCGTAGGTGATCGAGTTGATCAGCTTGGTGTAGTCGGCGACCGAGGCATTGCCGCTCAAGGTGATGATGATGCTGCCGTCCGGGCCATTGCTCAGTGTGTAGCTGATGCCCAGGCCGGTATTGCCTTCGGTGCCACCCTTGTAGTACTCGGAAGCGATCAGGTCTTCAGCCTGAATGCCGGTCAGGGTGATCTTCGCGCCGCTCAGGGTGTCGCCATCGACGTCTTTGATCTGCAGGTTGTTGACCAGCGATTGAGCTTCGGCGTTTTCGACGTAGGTCGCGTTTTCGAAGGTGATGGTCGGCGCGTCGTTGACAGCGACTACGTGAACGGTGCTGTTCACCGGCACGGAGTCATTCTGGCCGTCGTTGACGGTTACCGTGATGTTGCGGTCAGCCACGCTCGGGTTGTTGCTGTCGTTGTGGAAGGTGATCGATTTGATCACAGCTTCGTATTCGGCAGCGGTCGCGGTGCCGGTCAGGGTGAGGACGATCTGACCGTTGACGGTCGTCGTGGTGACCGTGATGTTCGGGTTCGGGCTGCCGACGACCAGGCTGTCAGAATCCTGGGGGTTGGTCAGGGTGATCTTGGCGCCTTGCAGGGTAGGGCTGTCGACGTCGCTGACCTTGATGTCTGCGGCGATCGGAACACCGGCATTGGTGCCTTCGGTGAAGGTGGTTTCGCTATTGATGCCATTTGCGGAACCGTTCAGGTCAACCACGGGCAGCGCATCGTTATCGACGATGGTGGTGGTGACGCTGCCGTTAGTGCCGCTGACGACGACGTTTTCAAAGTTGCCGCCGGTGATTGCACCAATCGAAACGGTGACGTTTTCCACGCCTTCCGGAATCGTGTCGTTGAGCGTTGCCAGATCGAACGTGGCGCTGCTGGCGCCGGCCGGAATCTTCACGCTGACAACTTTGGTGTAGTCGCTGCCGTCGGCCGCAGTGCCGCTGTAGGTCAGGTTAACGGTGACCTCGGTCTGCGCCGGGTTGCTCAGGCTGATGGTGTACGTCGCCGTCTGGCCTTCGGTGACCTGCGTGCTGCCGGTGATGGTGGCAACGGTGGTGTCGATGGTGTCAGTGATCGTCGTGACCGCTGGCGCCGGATTGGTGGTCAGCACCAGGCCCGAACCGCCGGTGGTGCCGGTGATGGTGGTGGTGACGTCGTGGGCGTCCAGGTACGGCGTGTTGCCGTTCGGGATCTGCACAGTCACGCTGCCGGAGGTCTGGCCTGCCTGAATCACGATCACCGAGCCGTTGGACAGAGTGATGGTCAGGTCGCTGAGCGGCGCCTGGGTGACGGATGCTGTGTACACCAGCGCGCCGCCGGCTTCGGTCAGGGTTGGCGTTGCGGTCAGGCTCAACGTCGAGGCGCGCTGCGGAACGCCAGCGTCCTGTTCGGTGGCGGTGGCTGCGTTGTTGCCCAGGCCGTTGGTGTTGAAGCCGATGTTCGGGTTCACCACGGCTGCCGTCTCGGTCAGCATCACGACGCTGTGACCGCCGCCGGCGTTGCCGCCATCGGTAGAGCCCGTGGTCTGGCCCGCAGCGGTGGCTTCCAGGTCTTTGGTCGGGTCGGCGCCCGCGGCGATGGCTTGTTGCAGTTCAGCAACCGACGGCGCGGCCTGCTCGGTGGCTTCCGCCAGGTTGGTGGTGGACGTCGGGGCGTCTGAGCTCCACTGACTGTCACGGCCCATGTCCAATTGACGACCATCAGGCAGTTGCAGGGTGACTGAACCTTCCGGCCCGGTCAGCACCTGCTCGCCGGCCAACAGCCGGTCACCCTCGATCAGCACACGACGAATCCCTTCCGGGGAGACTGCGACTACTTGGCCAACAATGCTTTTGACGATGGCAACAACACTGCTCATGGGGGTGACTCTCCGAGATTACCGATCAGTTGGTATCCATCATGCCGGCCTGCCCAAGGTGGGCTGCTTCATATTGGAGTACGTAAATTGTTCAAAACGTTGACGTCAAACAACTAAGGGTTTGATTTAGTTGTTGTTAATTATTTGACGTCAATTTATTTGCATCCTTTTTTCCGGATACTCATTAACTTTCTGCCAAACTATTGACCTATTCGGCGACATCCTAAACAATCGCCCCCGTAATGTCACATTGATATTTTCTGAGATCGTGTATTTCTGTTGTTCGCTCCCAGAGACCCTTCAGAACAGCCTGACGCCGCCGATCTCCTACACAAGCCTCTCTTGCAATGCAGTTATCAATACTGCGTTTTCGAACAAGTACGTTCTCGGGAAGAACCAACATGCGTGTGCAATTTCTCACTGCTGTACCCTTTGTTCTGACAGTCGGCTTCGTGCAGGCACAAACCCTGCCAGAAGCCATGCAGAAGGCCATGCAGGAACACCCTGAGGTCCAGGCAGGCGTCAACGCCCGTATCGCGCAGGACTACGCGGTTCGTGCAGCGAAGGGGGGTTACCTGCCGCGTGTCGATGTGACAGCGGGGTACGGCCGTGCGGGATCTGACACCCCGTCGACGCGTGCGGAAAGTGGCAACAACGACTGGAAGACCATGAACCGCGGCGAGTCTGCCATACGTCTTCGTCAGATGCTCTTTGATGGGTTCGCGACAAGTAACGAAGTTGGGCGTCAACAAGCCACCGCCAATTCTCGGGCGTACTCTTTGTTGAATACTTCCGAGCGCACTGCTTTGACAGTTGCGCAGGTCTATATCGATGTTCTTACACAGCGCGAGATGGTTCGCCTGGCCGAAGAAAATCTTAAAAGTCACCAGCGTATCTACGACCAGATCAAGTTGCGCACCAGTCGTGGTGTCGGACGAATGGCCGACATGGATCAGGCCGACGCCCGTTTGGCACAGGCCCAGAACAACCTGATCACCGAACAGACCAACCTGGCTGACGCCCAGACCAACTACCTGAGCGCCGTGGGTATCGTGCCGGATCAGCTGGAAAAGCCGGCGCCGTTCGCGCTGATGCCAGCCGATCTGCAGGAAGCGCGTCGTCAGATGCTGGACAACAGCCCTGTGCTGCGCTCGGCTGAAGCGGACATCGCCGCGGCCGAGAAGCAGTACAGCGCGGCCAAGTCGACCTTTTCCCCGCGCTTCGACCTGGACCTGGGCCGTAACGCCGACAACAACGTCGGCGGCGACGAAGGCCACAACAATGGCTGGGAAGCGATGGTGCGCATGCAGTTCAACCTGTATGCCGGTGGCAGCAACAAGGCCGACCTGACGTCCAAGTCGTACCTGGCATCGCAGGCGCTGGACATCCGCAACAACGCACTGCGTCAGTTGAACGAAGAACTGGGCCTGGCCTGGAACGCCTTCAACAACGCCTCCCAGCAAGTGCCGATCGCTCAGCAGTACGTTGATCGGGCGACCAGCGTCCGTACGTCGTATCAGCAGCAATTCAGCCTCGGAGAGCGTACTCTGCTCGACCTTCTCGACAGCGAGAACGAATTGTTCACCGCGCAGCAGCGTCTGGTGCAACTGCAGAGCCTGAAAACGTACACCCAATACCGCATTCAAGCCGACATCGGCACCTTGCTAAAAAGCCAGGGCGTCGTGGCTCCGCTGGCATCGGTTGTGCAGAACGATATTAAACCGACGGTAAAACTGCCGGGCATGAACTGATTCTTGACGCGCGTGTGTCAGGAGCCAGCTTCTTCTAACTGTTAGAGCTAAAGAGAGTGTCAGCGTGGATTTGGAATTACCTTCTGCCCAACTAGGTCATGACCCACGCAGCCAACATGATGATCCGTTGCTGGATGGCCTGCTGACACTCTGCGCCTTGCACCACAAACCGGCGAGCCGGGCGATGCTGAGCACCGGCCTGCCGTTGCCGGACCAGCGCCTGAGCCCCGATCTGCTGCCACGCGCAGCCGCTCGGGCCGGTTTGCAAGGGCGTCTGTTGGTGCGCAAGCTCGAACAGATTCCCGCCATTGCCTTGCCTGCGATGCTTCTTTTAAAGGAAGGGCGTTGTGCGGTATTGCTGGGTTGGGAAGGCGATGCGGCGCGGCTGCTGATCAGCGAAAGCGACGGCGGCGAAGTCCGGGTTGAGCGCGAAGCGCTGGCTCAGGATTACAGCGGCAAGGTGTTCTTCGCCCAACCGCAACACAAATTCGACGTGACCCAAGGCTCGCTCATTCCTCGAGCGCGGTCCTGGTTCAAAGACACCCTCAAGCTGTCGCGCTGGCTCTACGCCGACGCGATCGCTGCAAGCCTGGTGATCAACCTGATCGCGCTGGCTGCGCCTCTGTTTGTCATGAACGTCTACGACCGCGTGGTGCCGAACCAGGCGACCGCGACGTTGTGGGTGTTGGCGGCCGGTATCTGCGGCGCCTACCTGTTCGACCTCTTGCTCAAAGGCCTGCGCAGTCTGTGCCTGGACCTGGCGGGCAAGAAAACCGACCTGATCATTTCCGCCACGCTGTTCGAACGCATCGTCGGCATGGCGATGAAATTCCGCCCGGCACGTGTCGGCAGCTACGCCCAGAACATCCATGAGTTTCAGGGCATGCGCGACTTTTTGACGTCGCTGACCCTGACCAGCCTTATCGACCTGCCGTTCACCCTGATCATCCTCTTGGTGATCGCGCTGCTCGGTGGGCACCTGGTGTGGATTCCGATTGTCGCGTTCCCGCTCGCGCTGGGCATCGGCCATTTGCTGCAGAAGCCGTTGACCGCCACCCTGGAACGCACCATGGCGCTGGGCGCCGAGCGTCAGTCGAGTCTGATCGAAACCCTGTCCGGGCTGGACGCGGTCAAGGTCAACAACGCTGAAAGCGAACGTCAGTACCAGTGGGAACAGACCATCGGCACCCTTAGCCGCCTGGAGCTGCGAGTCAAGATCCTGTCCGGTCTGGCGATGAACATCACCTTGCTCATCCAGCAACTGGCCGGCGTGGCGATGATCTGCTTCGGTGTGTACATGATCATCGACGGTAACCTGAGCATGGGCGGCCTGGTGGCGTGCTACATGCTCAGTGGCCGCGCACTGGGCCCGTTGGCGCAGTTGTCGGGTCTGCTGACGCGTTATCAGCAAGCCAAAGTGACCATGGTGTCGGTCGACCAGATGATGGAGTTGCCTCAAGAGCGCAACTTCGAAGAGCGTCCGCTGAGCCGTCAGGTGCTGCAGGGCGCGATGGAATTCCGCAACGTCGACTTCACCTACCCGAACCAGCAAACCCTGGCGTTGAAGAACATCAACCTGGTGGTTCGTCCGGGCGAGCGGATCGGCATCATCGGCCGCAGCGGCTCGGGCAAAAGCTCGCTGGCCAAGCTGCTGGTCGGTCTGTATCAGCCGGACGAAGGCTCGCTGTTGGTCGACGGCGTGGACATTCGCCAGATCGACGTCAGTGAATTGCGCCACAACATCGGTTACGTTGCTCAGGACATCCAATTGCTGGCCGGTACGCTGCGCGACAACCTGATTTCCGGTGCGCGCTACGTGGACGATGAAATGGTGCTGCAAGCCGGTGAGCTGGCAGGCGTGCATGAGTTTGCCCGTCTGCACCCGCAAGGTTACGAGCTGCAAGTCGGCGAGCGTGGGCAGAACCTGTCGGGTGGTCAGCGTCAGAACGTTGCGCTGGCCAGGGCCCTGTTGCTGAACCCGCCGATTCTGTTGCTGGACGAACCGACCAGCGCCATGGACAACACCGGTGAGGAGCGCTTGAAGCAGCGTCTGCAAGCCGTTATCGAGAAAAAGACCGTGATTCTTGTGACACACCGAGCCTCGCTGCTCACGCTGGTCGACCGCCTGTTGGTCATCGACCGTGGCCAGATTCTCGCCGACGGCCCGAAAGCCGCCGTGATGGAAGCGTTGAAGAAGGGGCAGATCAGTGTTGCTTAAATCGGGTCCAAATTCCGGCGGTGGTCTGTTCGGCTATTTCAAAGGCTCGCCGTCCCTTGACGGGCAGCCGATGCCTGAAGTCAAAAAAGCCCTGGTCGATGACGCCCCGCGTATCGTCCGGCTGACCATCTGGGCGGTCATTCTGTTCTTCACGTTCCTGGTGCTCTGGGCCAACTTTGCCGTCATCGACGAAGTGACCAAGGGCGAAGGCAAGGCGATCCCGTCGACCAAGATTCAGAAGATCCAGAACCTTGAAGGCGGTATCGTCGCGCAGATCTATGCCCGTGATGGCGAGATCGTTGACGCGGGCGCGCCGCTGATTCGTCTGGACGACACCCGCTTCGCTTCCAACGTCGGTGAAACCGAGGCTGATCGCGTGGCCATGGAGTTGCGCGTGGAACGCCTGAGCGCCGAGGTCGATGATCGCCCGCTGAACATCAGCGCCGACGCTCGCAAGTCGGCGCCAAAACAGGCCGCCAACGAAGAGTCGCTGTATCAAAGTCGTCGTCAGCAATTGGTCGATGAAGTTGGCGGCCTGCAACAGCAATTGATTCAGCGCCAGCAGGAACTGCGTGAGTTCGGTTCCAAGCAGGAGCAATACCGCAACAGCCTGGGCCTGCTGCGTCAGGAGATCGGCATGTCCGAGCCTTTGGTGGCTCAGGGTGCTGTTTCGCCTGTGGACATCCTGCGTCTGAAGCGTTCGGAAGTGGAGACGCGCGGTCAACTGGACGGCACCACGCTGGCGATTCCCCGCGCCCAGGCCGCGATTGCCGAAGTGCAGCGCAAGATCGACGAGACGCGCGGCAAGTTTCGCAGCGACGCGCTGACCCAGTTGAACGAGGCACGCACCAATCTTTCCAAGGCTCAGTCGACGGCCAAAGGCCTGGAAGACCGGGTGAACCGCACGATGGTTACCTCGCCGGTGCGCGGTATCGTCAAGCAAATGCTGGTCAACACCGTGGGTGGCGTGATCCAGCCGGGCAGCGACATCGCCGAAATCGTGCCGCTGGACGACACCTTGCTGGTTGAAGCGCGGATCCGTCCGCAGGACATTGCGTTCCTGCATCCGGGGCAGGAAGCGATGATCAAGTTCACCGCCTATGACTACACCATTTACGGTGGCCTCAAAGGCAAGCTGGAACAGATCGGCGCCGACACCATTCAAGACGAAGAAAAGAAAAACACGTTCTACGTGATCAAGCTGCGCACCGACCGCAGCCATTTGGGCACCGATGAGCATCCGTTGCTGATCATTCCCGGCATGGTCGCTTCGGTGGACATCATCACCGGCAAGAAAAGCATCCTCAGCTACCTGCTCAAGCCGGTCCTGAAGGCACGCGCCGAGGCGTTGCACGAGCGTTGATCGCCTGAATTTTTTTGCGTCACGCGATCCTGTGGGAGCGAGCTTGCTCGTGAAGAGGTCGGTAATCAGACACGCATTCAGTGACTGATACCAAGTCTTCGCGGGCAAGCTTAGCCCTGCGGGCTGCGGCCAGAATCAACAGCAGTCCGTATCATCCCGCCATACTCCCTCATCCAACCCCTACCCATCACGCTTCCATCACGGCTGTCGATCATCCTGATGGATAGTAGCCTTGTGACATATTTTGGTCGTAATTTATTGCGTTTTCCCCTAAAGATCTGGGGCAAACCAGCGATACGGTGAGTTGAACCTGTCGTCAACGCGGCCATTAACCACAAGAGCTACTGGTCATTTTTTATCATCAAAAATGATACTTCCTGCATACAAAGGAAATCGTCGTGACGTTGAACCTACGCCGTAAGGTCATTCTCCTCGCCATCATTCCGAGCCTCTTGCTGGCCGCAGTGATCAGTTGCATCACCTGGGTCGTGCTGCAAAAACTCGCTGCTCAGGAAGTCGAGCAGACCCGCGCGCTGTTGCTGGAGGAGCGCAAGCTGTCGCTCAAGAACTATCAGCAGATTGGCGAAGCGGCGATCAAGCCGATCTACGACGCCTCAGCGCCGGGCGACATGGACGCCCGGGATCGGGCGCTCAAGGTGCTCAAGAGCCTGCAATATGACAAGGCCAGTTACTTTTTTGGCTACAACTCGCAGTACGTGCGGGTGTTCTGGTCGGACAAGGACCTGGACATCGGCAAGAACTTCTCCGAAGCCAAAGACGCCAACGGCGTGTACGTGATTCGTGGCCTGGTGGACAAAGCCAAAGACGGGACGCATTTCTTCCGCTACGACTGGCCGACGCCGGGCAGCGACAAGCCGATCCCGAAGCTGGGCTACACCAGCTATCTACAGAAATGGGACTTGGCGTTCGGGACGCAGGTAAACCTGGACGACATCGACAATCAGGTGGCTGCCATCGAGGCGTCGACCCAAAGCCGGATTGGCTCTTCGGCCGCGCTGATCGTGGCTATTGTGGCGGTGTTCCTGGCGGTGGTGGCGCTGGTCGGCGTGCTGATTGGCAACGGGCTGGTCAAGCCGGTGCTGGTGATCAAGCAGAACCTGGATGACATCGCCGCAGGTGACGGTGACCTGACTCGCCGTCTGCCGGAAACCAGCAACGACGAACTGGGCGCATTGGCCAAGTCGTTCAACCAGTTCGTCGAGAAAATCCACGGGCTGGTGCGGCAGATTGCTGAAATGACCGGCCAGCTGAACGGGTTGGTCAACGACATGTCCTCGCAGGCGCAGCGGTCGGAAGAGGCGATGGGCCGTCAGCGTCAGGAAACCGACCAGGTCGCGACGGCCATTCATGAGATGTCGTCGGCAGCGCATCAGGTGTCCATCAGTGCGCAAGGGGCTTCTCAGGCGGCGCGCAAGACCAGCGACGTCGGCTCGGACGCCAAGTCTGTCGTGAACAAGAGCATCGACAGCATTCATGCGCTGATCGGCGAGATCGGCGAAAGCAGTTCCTCGCTGGATCACTTGCGCCAGGATGTGCAGTCCATTGCGACCGTGGTGGATGTGATTCGCTCGGTGGCCGAACAGACCAACCTGCTGGCGCTGAACGCTGCCATTGAGGCGGCGAGGGCAGGGGACGCAGGGCGTGGGTTTGCGGTGGTCGCCGATGAGGTTCGCGCCCTGGCCAGCCGTACTCAGCAGAGTACCCAGGAAATCCACGAAATGATCACCTCGCTGCAACGCGGCGCGCAGGAAGCCACGGTTGCCATGAGCCGTTCCAGCGACACCGGCAAGACCACGGGTGATTTGGCAAACGAGGCAGGAACGTCGCTGGACGCGATCAGCCAGTTGATCGAGACCATCAACGACATGAACGCGCAGATCGCCAGCGCATCGGAAGAACAGACCGCGGTCGCCGAGGAGATCAGCCGCAGCATGACCCAGATCGCCCAAGCCGTGGACACCGTGGCCGACGACGCCCAAAGCGGCGCGCAAACGGCACGCAGCCTGACGGATCTGGGTGATCGGTTGGGCGGGTTAGTGAAGCAGTTCAGGATTTAAAGCGTGCTTGGACGCCGCCAGCCCCTGTAGGAGCGCGCTTGCCCGCGAAGACGCCGGTACATCCGCAACATCTTCATCGGATGGAACTCAGCCTTCGTGAGCAAGCTCACTCCCACACGGACGGTAGTGATATTCGAAGTTTCGTGGCGGCTTACCGTCCCCGCTTGCTGTCGATCCGCACCAACCGGCCACCTTCGAACCGCAAATACTGATACATGCCGTTGTTCGGCCCGTAGATCCATTCCTGGACCTGCACCTGATCGACCTGACGGAAGTGGTTGACCGTTTCCTTGTAGCCGACGATGTCCTGGCTGACGGGCTGGCCGCATTTCTGTTGCACTTCGAACATTCGGTCGCCGACGCTGATCAGCTGACTGCCACACCTCAACGTGTCGGTCGCCGCATGGGCGACGACCGCCGTTGCTGTCAGACCGAGCATCAGCACGGTCTTCGCTAACACCTTCTTCAAAAGTCGTTACTCACTGTCCAGATGCAGGGGGCTGACGACGCGACCGTCTTTTTCCGGTTGACCGAGACTGGCGTCAACGAAGTAGACCCGCTCGTCCGCCAATTGTCCCTTGTCCACCAAATAGTCCTTGATACTGCCGGCACGGGCCTGGCCAAGCTGACGCAGCAACAGCGCGCTCGAACTCCAGGATTTGAGCACGGCGTCGCGCATCTTGTTCTGGCGCTCTTCCTTACCCAGATCAACCCACTCGGCCGGCGGCTGACCCTTCAGACGCGTGCGATAAATGCCTTCGAGCATCGGCGCCTTTTCATCGTCCGGCACTTTCAGGTCGGCGGCTTGCGCCGGCACCTTGTCGCCTCGGCGCTGAAGAATCTTGTAGTAGGTGCTCTGGTATTCGCGCTCAAGGCGTTGTTGGGCGATCAGCGGGCCGTCACTGGCTTCGGCGCTGGTGCCTTCGATCTCAAGACGCAGTGCCGGGCGTGCTTTGAGCGCTGCAGCCAGCTTGTCCAGCGAGGCCTGGGCGTCGCTGGACAACGCGTCTGAACCTGCAGCGAACGACACGGTGCCCAGGTCTTCCGAACCGCCTCCGCTGATCAAACCGCCGATGAATTTGAACGGTGCGGCAGCGGCTTTCACCACCAGATTGCGCAGGGTCTGCCAGACGATCGGCATCACACTGAACTGCGGGTTGTTCAAATCACCGGTGACCGGCAATTCGATGGAAATCTTGCCGTCAACGTCCTTGAGCAAGGCGATGGCCAGCTTCAGCGGCAGGTTTACGGCATCCGGGCTGTCGACCTTTTCACCCAGTTGCAGTTGCTCGACCACGACCTTGTTCTCGGCTTTGAGCTGACCCTTGGTAATCAGGTAATGCAGGTCCAGGTTCAGTCGGCCTTTGCGAATGCGATAACCCGCGAACTTGCCGGAGTAGGGCGTCAACGTGGTCAGCTCGACACGCTTGAAGCTGGTCGCGATGTCCAGACTGGCGAGGGGGTTGAACGGGTTGAGCGCGCCTTTGATCGTCACAGGCGCATAGCGGTCGACCTTGCCCTTGATGTCCACGGGGGCCGGTTTGTCCTGACGGTTGTCCAGCGTGCCGATTTTCCCGTTGAGCTGCTGCACGGCCGTCGCGAAGTTAGGCGTGAGGCTGAAGTCGGCGAAGTTGGCCGAGCCGTTGTTGATGTTCACTTCACCGATATGAATGCCCATCGGTTTGTCGGCGCTGGCGGTTGACTTGGTTTTGGCGGCCGCTGGCTTGCTGTCAGCAGGCTGCGGTATCAACAAATCGTCGATGTTGGTGGTGCGGTCGTCGGCGATCACGAAGCGCGCGTACGGTTGTTCCAGGTTGATCGAGGCGATGCTCAGGCTGTCGCCCAGCTGGAAGTTCAGGCCCTCGACGTTGACGCGCTCCCATTTCACGAAGTCCCGCGACTTGAGGGTGTCCAGCGTGTGCAACTGATCCACCTGCGCCTTGCCGGTGATGCCCAGCGCCAGCGGCTCGGTGCTTTTCAGGTCCACGGCCAGATCGGTGTTGAGCATGCCGCTGCGCACTTCAAGCCGAATGAACGGTGTGACATAGGATTGCGCCACGCGCAGGTCGATGTCGCGTGTGGTTACGTTGAGTTTGGCGCGAACCGGCGCCAGATTCACTTCACCCTCGGCCGTCAGCTTGCCTTGCTTGCCCAAGCCGGTGTCGAGCTTGAGGTTGAAGGGCGATTGGTTGAGGCTGTCGAAGTTGGTCAGGTCCAGATTCAGCGGCCCAACGTCGATTGCCACCGGCTCCTTGGGCACTTTGTCCGCCAGATGGATGCGGTAATCGCGCAGCTGGGTATCACGGAGCAACACCTGCCAGGGTTTGCTCGGCGTTGCGGCTTCGGTTTTCGCTGTGGTCTCGGAACCGGTTGCCGTGGCGGGCTCCTTTTTAGCCGCCTCGGCTTTCTTTTCCTGGGCCTTGGACGGCTGGCTTGCGAACAGTTTTTGCCAGTCGAGCTGGCCGTCGGATTCACGGGCAGCCCAGGTTTCCAGGCCTTCGCTGCGAATCTTGCCGACAGTGACCAGCTGTTTGGCGAGGTCGATGGACGTCTCGCTGACGTCGAGTTTCTTCAGGCGCACCAGAGGGCGGCCGTCCGGCGCGTCGATGGCGAAGGGCGCGACGCTGAGGGACGTCTTGTCCAGCAGCAGCTCGGTTTCCTTGGCCAGACTGAGCTTGTAATGGGTATTGAAGTTGAGCACGCCGTCTTTCAGTACCAGCGGTAACGCATCGCGCACGTACGGCCACCAGACTTTCATCTGGCCGTCAGTGACTTTCAACGTGCCTTCGGATGAGATCGGCACCAGGCTGATTCGACCTACCCAGTCGATCTGTCCACCTGCGGGGCCAGCGGCCACCAAGGTCATGTCGGCATTGTCTTCGGGCAGGGTGCTGAGGTTTTTCAGTTCGAAATTCAGCTCGTCGTAGAGGAATTCGATCGGCTCGCTGGGGCGCATGTCCTGAAAGTGCACGTAACCGTCCGCCAATTTGATTTCACCGATGCGTAACGGAAACGGCTTGCTCGGTGGCTCGTCAGGTTTGGCGGGGTCACTTGGCGGGAGTTTGAACAGGCCGGCCAAATTCAACGTGCCGTCCTTGGAGAACAGCAGCTCGGTCTTGGGTTTGTCGAGTTCGACAGCGTCGAGGTGAAGCGCTTTGGTCCACAGGCTGTCGATCTGCAGGTTGGCGTAGAGGCGCTCGAAACCAATCTGCTCCTTGCCCGGCGCACCGATGTTCAGGCCCCACAACGTGACTTCAAGGCTGTAGGGATTGAGCTCCAGACGCTCCAGCCTGGCCGGGACCGTGGCGTAATTGGCCAGCTGTTGGTTGATCACCCGCAACGCAATACCCGGCAGGATCAGAAATCCCAACACGCTGTAAATTGCGAAGACGGCCAGCAAGGCGCCAATGGCGCGTTTCAATCCTTTGGGCATGTAGGTCGCCAACTCTCTCGATGTGAGGTGCCTTGGAGTATGGCACGTCAATCTGGTTCCGAAGGCGTCGTCCGCAATCCGTGTAGGAAATTTCCTTGCAGTCAGTAAGTGATCAGAGCTGCAAGATCAACGTCTTGAGCGGTGGTTGTTGGTCCAACGACGGAAAGTCGGCGCCGGGTGCGAGGGTCTGACAGTCACGCACGGGACGGCCGATCTTGCTCGCACACCGCAGCACTTGGTCGCGCCACTCATCCATGTTCACTTTTGCCAGGTTGTTGCAGCAGATCAGCACGCCGTCTTCAGCGGTGGTCAGCAACGCCGGTTTCAGCAAGCTTTGGTAGTCGCGCAGCAAGTCCACAGTGCCGAAGGCACTCTTCGCCCACGCCGGTGGGTCGAGCAGCACCAGGTCGAACTGGCGTTGATCCAGTCGCGCATACGACGGCAGCTTCTGCCCGCGACGCGATGCGATGGGCAGGCCTGCGAGCTGGCGAATCGCCGGAAAGTAATCGGACTGAATGAACTGCATCGGCGCCAAGTGCGGGTTGAGATGGCCGTTCTCGCGACCCACTGCCAGATTGCCCTCGGCGAAGTCCAGATTGCAGACCTCGCTCGCGCCACCGGCAGCAGCACTCAGGCCAACGCCACAGGTGTAAGCGAACAGGTTGAGCACGCTTTTGCCTTTAGCGTGATCCTTGACCCAGCCCCGAGCGTTGCGCAGGTCAAGAAACAGCAAAGGATCCTGGCCGGCATGGCGGCCACGGACGCGATAGTTCAAACCCCATTCATGGCCGACCAGATCCGCCAGCGCTGCATCGTCTGCCTTGTAAACGGCATCACTGCGGTCGATCCGGGAGTTGCCCTGGGAGCGGTCGTTGTAGACCAGCAGCAGCTCCAGACCCAGATGCGCGTTGACGGCGCTGTGCAGCGCCAGCAGCGCGTCGCGATCAAGGCTGGTGTGAAAGCTTTGCACCAACAGTTGCGGGCCATACCGGTCGATGGTCAAGCCACTCGCACCTTCCTGGCTGCCGTGGAACAGGCGATAACAGTCGGTGCCCTGGGCATGCAGCTCAGCGAGCAGGGATTGACGGTTCTCGAGGGCGACGCTGAGCGCCTGATTCAACGAAGACATGCACGGCGCCTTGGTGCGGGAATAAGGGCGTGCGAGTTTAGCAGCAAGGCCTTTATCGGTGTTACGGCGTGTAATGCTACGTGGCGAACACAAACCTGTAAGCCGGCTTGCTGGCGAATGCGGACTGTCATTCACCATTGATGTAGCTGACCTATCGCATTCGTCCGAAGTGCGGCCCATACCCTCGTAACCTCGGACGTCTCCCACAGGTCCTGCTTTGCAATCAAGCCCTGTGGCATGTCTCAAACAGTTGGAAGACTCACGCCCAGATCGGGCAGACCAAGGTGTCTGACTGCCGCGAGACCTGTAGGAGCTGCTGGAGGTTACGACAGTGGCGAATGCGGTGGGACAGGTACATCGGCGGTGACTGATACACCGCATTCGCTGCCCTCGTAACCTCGGACGTCTCCTACAGGCCCTGCTTTGCAATCAAGCCCTGTGGCATGCCTCAAACAGTTGGAAGACTCACGCCCAGATCGGGCAGACCAAGGTGTCTGACTGCCGCGAGACCTGTAGGAGCTGTTGGAGGTTACGACAGTGGCGAATGCGGTGGGACAGGTACATCGGCGGTGACCGACACGCCGCATTCGCTGCCCTCGTAACCTCGGACGTCTCCCACGGGAGCAGCGTCGGCCCACTTATCAGTGTCCTAGCTTCAGAATTTTAGGAAGCGAGTCGTGGCACAAATAGATGCGCGGCGTTCCGACCTGTAGCCGGCTCGCTGGCGATTGCGATAGATCAAGCGCTAAAAAAGGGATTGCCCTACCGCAGCCCCTGTAGGAGCGCGCTTGCCCGCGAATGCGATTTATCTGAAAAAAACAGGTCGCCTGATACACCGCCATCCCGGGCAAGCGCGCGCCTGCAATGGCCGTTTTTCACCATTCCTGAACCTTTCCTGAAGCCAAGCGCAATAGTCCTGGCGGGGGCGTAATGGCCGTTTACACTCCTGAAAGCCGGGCGTATTCTTCGCCCGTTTTCAACCAATGCGGAGACCCACAGTGGGTACTTGTTCGAGTGACAGACGTCAGCCGGTTTCGATGACCGGCCCATTCTCGGCGAGTTAACGCGCAGTCATTTTGCTGCCGTTCGCTCGCCGACAATCGCGAGAAACGGCAGTGCTTTTACTCCCGTAGCAGTCCTGCATACCGGTGGTGGCGTCCTTGAGGTCGCGACCACCGGCGAGCAGGGCCGTTGCAGATGGAGCGCCCTGTCCCCTTCCTGACGTTACACCCGCGCGGCCTTTACGGTCGCGGGCCATACCTTGCGTGTCGTTCCTTGCGGAGCTTCACGTGCGGTCGGCCGTACCTGCCTGGGCCTTTTAGTCGTCAGCCCTTCAGTCCAGGGGACACAGCCATGAAGTTCACCACCCTGAAGCTCGCCCTCCTCAGAGAGTTTTTCGCAGGCTTTCTGCGCACCCGTCATTTTGGCCGGCACTTTCGCCGGCTGGCGATGCTCGACAGCGTGACCGACGCCACCGTCAGCCGCGAAGTCCCGCCAACGCTGGCGCAAACCTTGACCCGGGGTGCGACCAGCGACGTACCCGAACTGCTGACGCGTCTGGGCAGTCATGCCGAAGGCCTGACCGAAGCCGAAGCCCTGGCGTTGCGCGACCAGCACGGCCTCAACGAAGTCGAGCACGAACAACCGCTGCCGTGGTGGGTGCACCTGTGGCACTGCTACAAGAACCCCTTCAACCTGCTGCTGACCTTGCTCGCCTTCATCTCATGGCTGACCGAGGACATGAAAGCCGCCACCGTGATCTTCTCGATGGTGGTGCTCTCGACGCTGCTGCGTTTCTGGCAGGAGACCCGCTCCAATCAGGCAGCCGATGCGCTGAAAGCCATGGTCAGCAACACCGCGACCGTGATGCGTCGCGCCGAGGTATCGCAGGATGACGCGCAGGCCAACGGCGGCGGCAAACAGCGCATCGAATTGCCCATCAAGCAATTGGTGCCAGGCGACCTGATCGTGCTGTCGGCTGGCGACATGATCCCCGCCGATTGCCGCGTGCTCAGTGCCAAGGATCTGTTCGTCAGTCAGGCGGCGATGACCGGTGAATCGATGCCGGTGGAAAAATTCGCGCGTCGGCAGGAGGGCGATACCGGCAACCCGCTGGACCTGGAAAACATCCTGTTCATGGGCACCAACGTGGTGTCGGGAGCGGCGACCGGGGTGATTCTGGCAACGGGCAATCACACCTATTTTGGCGCCTTGGCTCAACGGGTCAGCGCCACCGACCGCGCGCCGACGTCCTTTCAGGCCGGGGTCAACAAAGTCAGCTGGTTGCTGATCCGCTTCATGTTCGTGATGGCGCCGCTGGTGCTGTTCATCAACGGTTTCACCAAGGGCGACTGGATGGAGGCGTTGCTGTTCGCGCTCTCCATCGCGGTCGGGTTGACCCCGGAAATGCTGCCGATGATCGTCACCTCGACCTTGGCCAAGGGAGCGGTCTTTCTGTCGCGCAAAAAAGTCATCGTCAAACGCCTGGACGCGATCCAGAACTTTGGCGCCATGGACGTGCTGTGCACCGACAAGACCGGCACCCTGACACAGGACAAGATTTTCCTGGCCCGGCATGTCGACGTCTGGGGCGATGAGTCCGACGACGTGCTGGAAATGGCTTACCTCAACAGCTACTACCAGACCGGCCTTAAGAATCTGCTGGATGTGGCTGTGCTTGAGCACGTGGAAATCCACCGTGAGCTGCGCGTCGGCACCCACTTCAGCAAGGTCGATGAAGTGCCGTTTGATTTCACTCGGCGGCGCATGTCCGTGGTGGTGCAGGAGCAAGGGCAGGCGCATCTGCTGATCTGCAAAGGCGCGCTGGAAGAAGTCCTGGCCGTGTGCAAGCGCGTGCGTCACGGCGAAGTGGACGAAGCGCTGACCCCTGAATTGCTGACGCGCATCATGCAGGTCACGGCTGAATTCAACGACGAAGGGCTGCGTGTGGTGGCAGTGGCCGCGCGTTCCATGGAGCAAGGGCAGGATGCTTATGGACTGGCCGATGAAAGCGACCTGACGCTGATCGGGTATGTCGCGTTTCTCGATCCGCCCAAAGAAAGCACCGCGCCTGCACTCAAGGCCCTGGCCGAGCACGGCGTCGCGGTCAAAGTGCTGACCGGCGATAACGAGCGTGTGACCGCCAAGATCTGCCGCGAAGTGGGGCTGGAGCGCCAAGGTCTGCTGCTTGGTGGCGATGTCGAGCGCATGAGTGATGCCGAGCTGGCGGTGGCGGTGGAAACCACCAACGTGTTCGCCAAGCTGACCCCGTCCCATAAGGAACGCATCGTTCGGCTGCTCAAGGCCAACGGGCATGTGGTCGGGTTCATGGGGGACGGAATCAACGATGCGCCTGCGTTGCGGACCGCCGACATCGGCATTTCCGTGGACAGCGCCGTGGACATCGCCAAGGAAGCGGCGGACATCATCCTGTTGGAAAAGAGTCTGATGGTGCTGGAAGAGGGCGTGCTGGAAGGGCGTCGTACCTTCGCCAACATGCTCAAGTACATCAAGATGACGGCCAGTTCTAACTTCGGCAACGTGTTTTCGGTGCTGGTGGCGAGTGCGTTCATTCCGTTCCTGCCGATGCTGCCGATGCACCTGCTGGTGCAGAACCTGCTGTACGACATTTCGCAGATCGCCATTCCGTTCGATAACGTCGACGAAGAATTGCTGAAAAAACCACAGCGTTGGCAGCCCGCGGACGTTGGGCGCTTCATGATGTTCTTCGGACCGATCAGCTCGATCTTCGACATCACGACGTTTGCGGTGATGTGGTACGTGTTCGGTGCCAACACCCCAGAGCATCAGACCTTGTTTCAGTCGGGCTGGTTTGTGGTGGGGCTGCTGACTCAGACGTTGATCGTGCACATGATCCGCACACCGAAGATTCCGTTCCTGCAAAGCCGTGCGGCGATGCCGTTGATGGTGATGACCGGGGTGATCATGGCCGTCGGGATCTTCCTGCCGATGGGCCCGCTGGCGCACTACTTCAAACTGCAGGCGCTGCCACCGCTGTACTTCGTCATCCTGCCGCTGATCCTGTTGGCGTATGTGGGGCTGACGCAGGCGGTGAAAGGGTTCTACGTGAGGAAGTTTGGTTGGCAGTGATGTTTGAGCGGTGTGATCGTGCCCACGCTCCGCGTGGGCACGCATTCCTTGACGCTCCGCGTCGCTCGCGCGGTGACGCGGAGCGTCCGGGGCTGCATTCCCACGCGGAGCGGGGGAACGATCAACGCGGATTGCTTTTGATTCTGGCCGGAGGCCGTAAGAGCGCGATTCCTGTGGGAGCGCGCTTGCCCGCGAATGCTTTGGGTCAGACACCAAAACTATGTCTGATTCACCGGCCTCTTCGCGGGCAAGCGCGCTCCTGCAAGAGCCTTCGTGTTTAACGGGCCAACGCCAGCGCCACGCCTTGACCACCACCGATGCACAAGGTCGCCAGACCTTTCTTCGCATCGCGTTTGATCATTTCATGCAGCAACGTCACCAGCACGCGGCAGCCCGATGCACCGATCGGGTGGCCGATGGCGATGGCGCCGCCGTTGACGTTGACCTTTTCCATGTCCCAACCCAGCTCTTTACCCACCGACAGCGATTGCGCGGCGAAGGCTTCGTTGGCTTCGATCAGGTCCAGCTCGTCCAGCGACCAGCCGGCTTTGTCCAGGCAGCGGCGGGTGGCGCTGACCGGGCCAATGCCCATGATTGCCGGGTCAACACCGGCGTTGGCGTACGCCGCAATGCGTGCCAGCACCGGCAAGCCCAGTTCTTCGGCCTTTTTCGCGCTCATCAGGATCACGGCTGCTGCGCCGTCGTTCAGCGACGAAGCGTTACCGGCCGTCACGGTGCCGTCTTTCTTGAACGCGGGTTTGAGTTTGCCCAGCGACTCGGCAGTGGTGCCGGCGCGCGGCTGCTCGTCGGTGGCGAAGGCGATCGGGTCACCTTTGCGCTGAGGAATCAGGATCGGGGTGATTTCGTCAACGAAGCGCCCGGCGTCAATGGCGGCAGCGGCTTTCTGTTGCGACGAGGCGGCAAACGCGTCCTGTGCTTCACGGCTGATGCCGTACTTTTCCGACAGATTCTCGGCGGTGATGCCCATGTGGTAATCGTTGAAGGCATCCCACAAACCGTCGCTGATCATGGTGTCGACCATGGTCGCGTGGCCCATTCGCAGGCCGGTGCGTGCACCCGGCATGACGTAGTTCGCCAGGCTCATGCTTTCCTGACCGCCCGCGATGATCACATCGGCGTCGCCACAACGAATGGCCTGGGTGCCGAGGTGCAAGGCTTTCAAGCCCGAGCCGCAGACCTTGTTCAGGGTCATCGCAGGCACGGTGAACGGCAGGCCCGCCTTGATCGACGCCTGGCGCGCAGGGTTTTGTCCTGCGCCGGCCGTGAGCACCTGGCCCATGATCACTTCGTCGACTTGCGCAGGGTCCAGGCCGGTTTGTGCCAATAGCTGACGAATGACCGCCGCGCCCAGGTCAACGGCAGGAATGTTCGCCAGCGAACCCTGGAAACTGCCCACCGCGGTGCGGGTTGCGGCAACGATAACGACGTCTTGCATGGTACGAATCCTCACTGTTGTTGGTTTAGCCGCCGGGACCGGACTAAAAGCTGAAGAGGAAGACGGTCCGGGACAGCGGAATCAAGGGCGCACATGGTGGCATGAATGACGGGGGCAATTTAAGCCCTCTGTCGTTTTGCTTCATGCGGACCAGACACAAGCCTTGCTCCTACAGAAAAGAGGAGGTGGCATCATTCACAGCACACCCATCCGCCGTCTGGCCCGATGAACCGAGGCATTGCGCACCGCCCAGCGCAGAACCGGCGCGGTGCGATTCACGCCGGCACGGATCATTTTGCGCTTGAAATCGCCCATCTGGATATCAAACAGGTCGCCGGCAAATCCGGGCAGCAAGTCCATCCCGGCCCGCATCATCAGGTTGCCCATTGGCTTGGCCATGCGACTGGGGGCAGGTGCTCCCTGCAGAATCCGCAGCACTTCGCGTGTACGTGCATCGCACCGCAATTGCGGGCGCATGTTCTCCAGATATCGGGCGATGTCCTGCGCCGATCGTGGCACCTGTTGGGCACCGAGGCGTTCGGCAACCAGCGCGGTTTCGGCGTAGTACCGATCCTGATCCTCAAGTGACAGCCCCGGGTTCAGGTAGCGCAAGTGCGCCGCCATGAAGCTGCTGACTTCCGCCACATGCACCCATGTCAGTAACTCCGGATCGTCCGCGGCATACACGCTGCCGTCCAGGGTGGTGCCGCTGATCTGCGAATGAATGCTACGCACCTTGTCGATCAGCCAGTTGGCATCGTGGGTGGAACCAAAGGTCGTGCCCGAGATGAACTGCCCGGTCCGCCGCAGACGGCCGAGCATGTCCTCGCGAAAGTTGGAGTGATCCCAAACACCGGCCAGCACGCGCGGGTGGAGCATCTGCAGCATCAGCGCGCAGATGCCGCCGATCAGCATGCTGGGAAAGTCGCCGTGCACCTGCCAGCACACCGCCTGCGGCCCGAACAGCCCGGGATCGCCCTTGGGGTTCTCCATGTCGAGCTGACCCAAGGCCAGACCGGTCATGCTCATGACCTGGGTTTCGATGCGTGTGCGGATGAATTCCATGGGTACTCAATTGAATTGTCTGACGCCTGTGTGGGTGGCGTCCCAGGACTGTAGGAGCCGGCTTGGTGCGGGCCGCGTTCGGACGAATGCGGTGGATCAGCTACATTGATGCTGAGTCACACTCCGCATTCGCTGCCCTCGTAACCTCGGACGTCTCCTACAGGGATCGGGTTGATGCGCAAACTTGTGCTCAAACCTCAAACCTCAAACCTCAAACCTCAAACCTCAGACCTGTGGGAGCCCCTAAACTTGTGGCCAGCAAGCCGGCTCCTACACGTCCGCGCTATGCTGGCGATAGGCAAGGGGCCGTGATTCAGGTGTTCAAGCGCTTCTCGATCAAACCCTCCACCACGCTCGAGTCCGCCAGGGTCGAAATATCCCCCAGGCTGTCCAGTTCGTTGCAGGCGATCTTGCGCAGGATGCGCCGCATGATCTTCCCCGAACGGGTTTTCGGCAAGGCCGGGGCCCACTGAATCAACTCCGGTTTGGCAAAACTGCCGATTTCTTTACTGACCAATGCCAGCAGATCCTTGCGCAACGCGTCGTCGGGCTCGATCCCGGCCATGGTCGTGACGAACGCATAAATCCCCATGCCCTTCACATCATGGGGATAACCGACCACCGCCGCCTCAGCCACGCTGTCGTGTAACACCAGCGCGCTTTCGACTTCGGCGGTGCCGATCCGGTGGCCCGACACGTTGATCACGTCGTCCACACGACCGGTGATCCAGTAATGCCCGTCCTGATCGCGGCGCGCGCCATCGCCGGTGAAGTAATAACCGGGATAGGGTTTGAAGTACGTCTCGACCATGCGTTTCTGGTCGCCGTACACGCCCCGGATCTGACCGGGCCAGCTGGCCTTGATCGCCAACAAACCGCTGGTGGCGCCTTCGAGCTCCTTGCCCTTGTCGTCCAGTAACACGGGTTGTACCCCGAACATCGGCTGGGTCGCGCAACCCGGTTTCAGTGGCGTGGTGCTGACCAGCGGGGTGAGCATGATGCCGCCGGTTTCGGTCTGCCACCAAGTATCGACGATGGGGCAACGTTCTTTCCCGACCTTGTGGAAGTACCATTCCCACGCTTCCGGGTTAATCGGCTCACCCACCGTGCCGAGCACGCGAAGTGATTCCCGGCTGGTGCTTTCCAACGGTTTCGGGCCCTCACGCATCAGGGCGCGCAAGGCCGTGGGTGCGGTGTAGAAAATGTTCACATGGTGCTTGTCGATGACCTGCCAGAAGCGCGAGGTGTCCGGGTAGTTCGGCACGCCTTCGAAAATCAGCGTAGTGGCGCCATTGGCCAGTGGGCCGTAGACGATATAGCTGTGGCCGGTGACCCAGCCGACATCGGCGGTGCACCAGTAGATCTCGCCATCGCGATAATCGAACACGTATTTGTGCGTCATCGCTGCCTGCAACAGATAACCGCCGGTGGTGTGCAACACGCCTTTGGGTTTCCCCGTGCTGCCAGAGGTGTAGAGGATGAACAACGGGTCTTCGGCGTCCATTGGCTCGGGCGGGCAATCGTCGCTGATGCCGTGCAAGGCCTCGTGATACCAGATGTCACGGCCCTCAACCCAGTCCACCTCGCCCTCGGTGCGTTTGACCACCAGCACGGTGCTGACGTCGGGACAGCTTTGCAGTGCTTTATCGACGTTCTGTTTGAGGGGCACGTACTTGCCGCCGCGCACGCCTTCGTCGGCGGTGATCACGGTCTGGCAATCGGCGTCGAGGATTCGGTCGCGCAATGCGTCAGGCGAAAACCCGCCGAACACCACCGAATGCACTGCGCCGATCCGCGTACACGCGAGCATCGCGTAAGCCGCTTCCGGAATCATCGGCATATAGATGCACACACGGTCGCCTTTCTTGACCCCACGTGCTTTCAGCACATTCGCCAGACGAGCAACGTTGTGGTGCAGCTTCTTGTAGGTGATTTCCGCCGACTCTGAAGGGTTGTCCCCCTCCCAGAGGATCGCCACTTGATCGCCACGCTTTTCCAGATGGCGATCAATGCAGTTGTAACTGACGTTCAGCTGGCCGCCTTTGAACCAGGTCGCAGTGCCGGTCTTGAGGTCGGATTGCTGAACCTCATTCCAGGGTGTCGACCAGTCGAGGAATTGTTCGGCCTGTTCGGCCCAGAACTCATCGGGCTGTTCAATGGATTGCCGATAAAGCCGCTGATAGTCGTCTGCGCTCAGTTGGGCAGCCTTACGGGTGGCGTCGGCGTGGGGATACTTGCTGAGATCGAACATGGCGTCTCCCTTTTGTTTTGCTTGCGGCATGACATCAGAGTAGTCCCTGACATCAGGGTTCGATCTGGACGCAATACCTGTAGGAGCGAATTCATTCGCGAATCGGCCGTACGGGCGATACATCTCTATTGCCTGAACGGTTTTCGCGAATGAATTCGCTCCTACAGAGGATTCGTTGTGTAACCCCAGAAAACACAAAACCCGCCGCCTCTTGCGAGGGAGCGGGTTTCGGGTGTTGCCTGAGGCAGGATCAGCCGCGGTGACGACCGCGGAAGTAATTGATCAGGCCTTGGGTCGAAGCGTCTTCTGCCGGGGTTTCTTCAGAGCCCACAAGGCGGCTGTAGACGCCCTTGCCGAGCTCTTTGCCCAGTTCCACGCCCCATTGGTCGAAGGCGTTGGTGCCCCAGACCACGCTTTGCACGAACACTTTGTGCTCGTACATCGCCACGAGTGCACCCAGACGACGAGGGCTGATGCGCTCACAGACGATGGTGTTGCTCGGACGGTTGCCCGGCACGACCTTGTGTGGCGCGACGCGCTGAACTTCGTCTTCCGACAAGCCCTTGGCCCGCAATTCGGCCTCGGCTTCTTCGCGGGTCTTGCCAAGCATCAGGGCCTGGCTCTGCGACAGGCAGTTGGCGTACAGCCACTGATGGTGGTCGGACACCGGGTTGAAGCTGACGATCGGCACGATGAAATCGGCCGGGATCAGTTGGGTGCCCTGGTGCAGCAACTGGTGATACGCGTGCTGACCGTTGCAACCCACGCCACCCCAGATCACAGGGCCGGTGTCGGTGTTGACCGGCACGCCGTCCTGGCGAACGCTCTTGCCGTTGGACTCCATGTCCAGCTGTTGCAAATGCTTGGTGATGTTGCGCAGGTAGTGGTCGTACGGCAGGATCGCGTGGCTCTGCGCGCCCCAGAAATTGCCGTACCAGACACCGAGCAGACCCAGCAGCGCCGGCATGTTCTGTTCAAATGGCGCGTTCTGGAAATGCTGATCCATGGTGTAAGCACCGGACAGCAGTTCCTTGAAGTTGGACATGCCGACGGCTAGGGCGATGGGCAGGCCGATGGCCGACCACAGCGAGTAACGACCGCCCACCCAGTCCCACATCGGGAAAATGTTTTCTTCGCGAATGCCGAACGCCACCGCCGCTGCGTTGTTGCTCGATACCGCAATGAAGTGACGGTACAGCTCGGCTTCCGAACCGCCCTGCGCCAGATACCAGGCCCTGGCCGCCGTCGCGTTCTTCAGGGTTTCCAGCGTGCTGAACGTCTTGGAGGAGACAATGAACAACGTGGTTTCAGCGCGCAGCTTGCTGGTGAGCTCGTGCAGTTCGGTGCCGTCGATGTTCGCCAGATAGTGGCAGCGAACGCCTTTTTGCGCGTAGGAAAGCAGCGCTTCGGACACCAGCTCAGGACCGAGGAAGGAGCCACCGATACCGATGTTCACCACGTCGGTGATCGGCTTCTCGGTGTAACCGCGCCACAGGCCGTCATGGATTCGGCCGACCAGATCGGTGATCTGGTTCAGTACCTTGTGGACTTCCGGCATCACGTTGACGCCGTTGACCAACAGCTTGTCGCCGACCGGGCGACGGAGCGCGGTGTGCAGCGCCGGACGGCCTTCGGAGGCATTGACCAGCTCGCCGTCATATTGCGCCTTGATCGCGTCTTTCAGACCCACTTCGTTAGCCAGATTGACCAGCAACTGGCGAGTCTCTGCAGTGATCAGGTTTTTCGAATAGTCGAGAAACAGCCCGGCGCTGCTGAGGGTGAATTCGCTGAAACGCTGCGGGTCTTCGTTGAACGCCTCACGCATGCTGAAATTCTGCATGGCTTTGCGGTGATCGGTGAGCGCCTGCCAGGCGGGCAGGGTGGTGACGTCATGAGGAGTGCGGTAGTACGCCATCGCTGCGGGTTTCCTTGTACTTGAACTGCCTTTGGACACTGAAAAACCAAGGCGGGATCGAATGCATGCGTTCGCCGAAGCCTAACCTCCGGACGGGCCGATGTCTGCGCCTTGCTTTACCTTTGCTCGGTACTTTTTCTCACAAGGTAGTGTCGCCTTTCTCAGGCGACCTGTACCGGTATGGCATTGCTCGTGTGGCTAAGTTCATTGCCGAAGCCTTTTAGCGCAAGCGCGTGCTCGGGCTAGTGAGCATAGTTGCGAATAGCTGCCTTGTGCTGCCTGTCACTGCTTGGTCAGGTGCAAATTGTCGATCAAACGGGTCTTGCCCAGGAACGCTGCGCCCAGGACCACCAGATCATGGTCGTCAGGGGTGGCGGGGCGCAGGGTCACGGCCTGGCGAATCTCGAGGTAGTCGGGGCGAAAGCCTGCGGCTTCGAGGGCTTTCTTGCCGTCGTCCAGCAGTTGAGCATGGTTCTGTTCGCCGTTGTGAAGGGCCTCGCCGATGTGGGTGATCACGCGATACAGCGCAGGTGCCGTGGCGCGCTCCGCTTCGGTGAGGTATCCGTTGCGCGACGACAGCGCCAGGCCGTCAGCGGCGCGAACGGTCGGCTCGCCGATGATCTGGATCGGCATGTTCAGGTCGCGCACCAGCGCACTGACCACGGCCAGTTGCTGAAAGTCTTTCTGGCCGAAAATCGCGATATCAGGCTGAACCATGTTGAACAGCTTGCTGACGACGGTGGACACGCCGTCGAAGTGACCCGGCCGGCTGCCGCCACACAGACCTTCCGACACCACGGGCACACGGACGATGGTCTGATCGGCCATGCCGTGGGGGTACATCTCTTCGACGGTTGGCGTGAACAGCAGGTGGCAACCGGCTTGCAGGAGCTTTTCCTGGTCGGCTGCCAGCGTGCGCGGGTAGGTGGCCAGGTCTTCGTTGGGGCCGAACTGCAGCGGGTTGACGAAGATGGTCGCCACCACGAAGTCGGCGCGTTGAGCGGCCTTGGTGACCAGCGCGGCATGGCCGCTGTGCAGGTTGCCCATGGTGGGCACCAGGGCGATACGTTTGCCTTCGCTGCGGGCGCGTGCGACGGCGGCGCGCAGTTCGCGCACCGTTTTTACTGTGTTCATGCCGAGAATCCGTGTTCTGGAGCAGGGAAGCTGACGTCTTTGACAGCGCTGACATACGCGGCGATGGCCGACTGGATATCAGGCTGACCGGCCATGAAGTTCTTCACGAACTTGGGCACGCGGCCGCTGATCGACAGGCCGAGCATGTCGTGCAATACCAGGACCTGGCCGTCGGTGGCGCTGCCGGCGCCGATGCCGATCACCGGAATTTTCACCGCGTGGGTGATTTCCTGTGCCAGCTCGCTCGGTACGCATTCCAGCAGAATCATGGCCGCACCGGCCTGTTCCAGGGTGATGGCGTCGGCGCGCATCTGACGCGCCTGAGTTTCCTGACGGCCCTGCACCTTGTAACCGCCGAGCACGTTCACCGCCTGAGGGGTAAGCCCCATGTGCGCGCACACCGGGATACCGCGCTCGGCCAGCAGCCGAATGGACTCCGCAAGCCATGCCGCGCCTTCGACCTTGACCATGTGCGCACCAGCCTGCATCAGTATCGCGCTGTTGGCGAAGGTCTGTTCGAGGGTGGCGCAGGACATGAATGGCAGGTCGGCGAGAATCAATGCGCCCTGATTTCCGCGTTTGACGCTGGCAACGTGATAAGCCATGTCGGCCGTGGTGACCGGTAACGTGCTGTCATGCCCCTGCAGGACCATGCCCAGCGAATCGCCGACCAGCAACACTTCAACGCCGGCCTGGCTGGCGGTGTGGGCGAAAGTTGCGTCGTAGCAGGTGAGCATGGTGATTTTTTCACCTTTCTGCTTCAGGCCCAGCAGGGACGTAACGGTGATATCTGGCATGAAAAAGTCCTCATTCAGGCGCTGTGAACACGACGGCGAGCAACGCGTGATTCATTCTGCAAACGCAGGCACATCGTCGTTTCGCGATGTTTGCAAAGACCTGTTTGGCGCCTATAGACCGGTAGTCCGGCTTCGGGACGCTTATCTTCGTGAGGAGGGGGCGGGAAGTCAATTCCGGGTGTTACCGGTTTGAACAGGATGTTACCGGAGGGTAACCGCTGCCGGGCGTATGTCAGAACCATGCTGGGCGTAATGCCGAACTGTAGGAGCGTGGCTTGTCCCGCGATCTGGCGCGCAGCGGTAGCAAAATCAGGCGACTCGGTTGTCCTGACACACCGCATGCACAGGTTTTGCTGCCGGTTCCCGGCAGATCGTCCGAGTGCGGCCCAGAGCAAGCGCGCGCCTACACCTTGCGCTCTAGGGGGAGGCTGCGCATGTGATTTGAGGAAGACAGCTAATACGCCCTGCGGACTGAAGCTAGAGACGCTCCAGCCCTTCGAACGGGCAAGCCGCGAGCAGATCATTCAGCGCGCGGCCGTCGGCGAGGGTGATCCCCGGCGCCAGCTCAGCCAGCGGATAGAGCACAAAGGCCCGCGCCTGCATGTGGTAATGCGGCACTTTCAGGCGAGGTTCATCGATCAGGCGATCACCAAACAGCAGGATATCCAGATCCAGCGTGCGAGGCCCCCAACGCTCCAGGCGTTCACGGCCCTGACCGTTTTCGATGGCTTGCAGCGCATCCAGCAACGCCAGAGGTTCAAGCGCCGTGTCGAGGGCGGCGACCGCATTGGTGTAACGCGGCTGGCCCGGCAGCAAGGAGTCGCTGGCATAAAAAGAAGAAACGCCCGACAGGCGGGTGTGGGGCAGTTGCCCCAGCGCTTTGAGCGCTTCGCGCAATTGCTCGGCGGGGGCGGCCAGATTGCTGCCCATGCCGATGTAGACACGTTCCATGCCCGTTATTCCGATGCGTCCGCGCCAGCGCGCTTGCGCTTGCTGCCACCGCTGCGACGACGCTTGCGTGGGCCCTGACCGGTCTCGGACTTGCTGCCCAGGTCACGGATCATGTCGCGTCGACCCGACTCGTTAGCGTCCTGATAGTCCGTCCACCAGTCGCCCAGGCCATCGGTCTCTTCGCCGGCGGTTTCCCGCAACAGCAGGAAGTCGTAACCGGCCCGGAAGCGCGGGTTGTCCAGCAACAGGTCGGCGCGCTTGCCGGAACGACGTGGCAGGCGTTCCTGCATGTCCCAGATTTCGCGGATCGGCATCGTGAAGCGTTTCGGGATCGCGATGCGTTGGCACTGCTCGGCGATCAGTTCGTGCGCGGCTTCCTGCATGGCCGGAATCGGCGGCATGCCCCGTTCCTGCAAGCGCAAGACCCGTGCAGGCAGCGCAGGCCACAGCAGTGCGGCGAACAGAAACGCCGGCGTGACCGGTTTGTTCTGCTTTACGCGCAGGTCAGTGTTGGCCAGGGCCTCGCTGATCAGCGTGTGTGTGTACGTCGGGTTGTACTCCAGCGCTTTGGAACTCGCCGGGAACAGAGGCTCGAACAGTTCCAGGTCAACCAGCATCTCGAAGGTGGGTTCTGCGTAGCCGTTGAGAAACAGCTTGAGCACTTCTTCGAACAGGCGCGCGGCCGGGATATCACGCAGCATCGGCGCCAGCGGTCGAATCGGCGTCGCACTGTGTTTCTCGATACCGAAGTCCAGCTTGGCGGCGAAACGCACGGCCCGCAGCATCCGCACCGGGTCTTCTTTATAGCGCTGCTGAGGATCGCCAATCAGCCGGATGAGGCGATTGCGGATGTCGTGTACGCCGTTGGCGAAATCGAGCACGCGTTCGGTGACCGGGTCGTAATACAGGGCGTTGATGGTGAAGTCGCGACGTTGCGCGTCTTCTTCCAGCGTGCCGTAGACGTTGTCGCGCAGAATCCGCCCGCTTTCGTTGCGCGAAGACTGGTTGCTGTCTTCGTCTTCGTCGTCTTGAGGGTGGTTGGCGCGGAAGGTCGCCACTTCAATGATTTCACGACCGAAATGGATGTGAACCAGTTTGAAGCGACGGCCGATGATGCGGGCGTTACGGAATTCGGCGCGGACCTGCTCCGGCGTTGCGCTGGTGGCGACGTCGAAGTCTTTCGGCGTGATGCCCAGCATCATGTCGCGTACGCAACCACCGACCAGATAGGCCTGGTAGCCGGCATTTTGCAGGCGTTCGACGATGCTCACCGCGTAGCGGCTGAATTGAGTGCGCTGCAACGAATGCTGGCTGCTGCTGAGCACTTCGGGCGTTGTACGCACGTGTTGCTGCGGTTTGCGCAGAGGAGAACGGAATGACTGGAACAGCTTCTTCAGCATGGGATGCACTGTTTGAAGGAATATTCGGCCAATTACGAAGAATGACCGCATGATGGGCGGGGATTCTAGCATTTAGTCGAGGGATGGTGTAGGACGCTGCGCGAAGGCAGTCTTGGGGCAGGCAGAGCGGGGCTTGAAGCGCCGTCGCAATGGGTTTGCGGCGGGTGTTTGGTCTGGAAGCTACTGGGGGAGCCGAAGCTCCCCCAAAGTGCGTGCTCTTATTTTTATTGTCTGTCGGGCTTTTTATTTTTGTTGAACGCCCAATTCACGGCTTTCGCCTGTGAAACCTCCCAATCGGGAGTCAAGAGCAAACGGATTGCTTTGGTCGCTGTGCTGCAGTAATCAATCGATCCAACCAGTTCAGGCTCTACCTTAGGGTAGTTTTTTGTTGTTCTCGGCCTGGTTGCGGGACAAGTCCCAAATGCAACGCCTCTCCAAAAGAATCAGTTAGCTGCGCCTCCGCCGTGTTGTTTTTATTATGCGTGAGTCGATACGTCTTGTTTTTATTGTGTTGTTTTGCGGGTGACTGATTTTTGTTGTTCTTGTACGAATACATATAGCAGGACGCGTGCCAACTTTTGTGTAAAACGCTGCAGCCCTTTAAACACGGGGGTGTGGCAAAACGACGCTATTTTTCGCGGGTCGAAAAAAACCGGGGTTACGTTACCGTACGCCCCGGCCTTTGTTACGTGTCGCTGAATGAGGTAACAGTTTTTTCACAAGGCCCGAACACCGCGTGCCAGAGCCCTGTGCGGGGTGATGACCTCAGGTTTCGCTGGCCACACCCGTCTTGCGACGAGGGATACCCAGGCGCTGACGGCGCTCCCACAGGCACTTGCGGCTCACGCCGAGTTTGCGTGCCAGTTCGGTCTCGGTCATGTGGTCCTGATGCTCAAGCACGAAGTGCTGGAAGTAGTCTTCCAGTGACAGGTCTTCGGTGGGCTCATGAGCGGTGGAGCTGGCGGAATTACCGGTCTGCGGCGCCAGACCGATGAACTCTTCGACGTCCAGATCGCTCAGCTCGATGTCGATGCCCAGCAGGTCCGCTGAAATTTCCGGGCTTTCGCACAGGATCACGGCGCGCTCGACTGCGTTTTCGAGCTCTCGCACGTTACCCGGCCAGGAGTAATGACGAATGGCCTGCTCGGCGTCAGGGCCAAACCGCAGGTCGTTGCGTCCGGCCTTTGCGCTTTGCCGCGCCAGGAACGCGTTGGCGATTTCGTTCACGTCGGCGCCACGTTCACGCAGCGCCGGCAGTTTGAGGGCGATGACGTGCAGACGGTAGTAAAGGTCTTCGCGGAATTGTCCGACCTTGGCCAGGCTCTTGAGGTCCCGGTGGGTCGCCGCGATGAGACGTACGTCGACCTTCTGCGATTGCACCGAGCCGACACGGCGAATTTCGCCTTCCTGAAGCACGCGCAGTAAACGCGCCTGCGCCTCAAGGGGCAGCTCACCGATTTCGTCGAGAAACAGGGTTCCGCCGTCAGCCGCCTCTACCAGACCGGCGCGCCCGGCGCTGGCCCCAGTGAATGCGCCTTTCTCGTGGCCGAACAGTTCGGATTCGATCAGGGTTTCCGGAATGGCCGCGCAGTTCACCGAAATCATCGGTGCCTTGGCGCGACGCGACAGGTTGTGCAGGGCACGAGCCACCAGTTCCTTGCCGGTCCCGGACTCACCCTGGACCAGCACGTTGGAATCGGTTGGCGCGACTTTGCGGATTTTGCTGTACAGGTCCTGCATCGGCGGGCACGAGCCAATGATGCCGATTTCACCGTTACTGTTGTCAGGTCCCGACTTGTCGGCAGCGGACGCCTTGCCGCTCGCCACGCGCTCGGCTTGAAGGCTTTGTACCGTTTGCCGGTCACGCAGAATGCGCGAGACGGCCTGCAGCATTTCGTCGTGGTCGAAGGGCTTGGCGATGTAATCCACCGCGCCCATTTTCATCGAGTCCACGGCCGAGCGCAGGCTGGCGTAGCTGGTCATGATCAGCACCGGCTTGCCCTGGCCGAGCTTGATCAGCTCAGTGCCGGGTGCGCCGGGCAGGCGCAGGTCGCTGACGATCAGATCAAACGAGGGGATGCTGAAACGTTCCTGAGCTTCCTGCACGGATCCGGCTTCACTGACTTGGTACTGATTACGTTCCAGCAGGCGACGCAAGGCAGAGCGGATAATGGTTTCGTCTTCGACGATCAAAATGTGCGGCATTGATTCGATTCTCTCGACGGTCTCAGTTCACAGCGGACGTCGCTTCGACATGTCGCGGTAATGTCACCCGAATACGGGTTCCGCGTTGTTGCTCGGGGTCAGCCGGGCTGTCGATGGTGATTTGTCCATAATGCTCTTCAACGATGGAATAGACCAGTGCGAGCCCCAGTCCTGTCCCTTCCCCCGGATCCTTGGTGGTGAAGAACGGTTCGAACAAGCGGTCCATGATTGCTTTCGGAATTCCAGTGCCTTCATCTTCGACGATCAAATCGACCGTATGTTCTGAGGCTTCGCTTTTTACCCGCACTGCACTGCCCGCAGGCGAGGCGTCACGGGCGTTGGAGAGCAGGTTGATCAGCACCTGAGCCAGGCGTTGCGGGTCGCCATCGACCCAGTGGCTCGGGTTGCACAGGTTATAGAATTGCACTTCGAAATTGCGGCGATTCAGCGCGAGCAGACCAATGGCATCCTGAGCGACTTCGGCCAGGCACACAGGTTCGTCGGCATGCTGATGGCCGCCCGCGTGGGCGAAGCTCATCAGCGACTGCACGATGCGCGAGACACGCTTGGTCTGTTCGATGATCTGGCTGCTGATTTCGGTCAGTTCGCCATCATCCTCGCGCTCTTCGCGCAGGTTCTGCGCCAGGCAGGCAATGCCGGTGATCGGGTTGCCAATCTCGTGCGCCACACCTGCCGCCAGGCGACCGATGCTGGCCAGACGCTCGGAGTGGACCAGTTTGTCTTCGAGCATCTGGGTGTCGGTCAGGTCTTCAACCAGAATCACCAGCCCGCTGTTACCGGGCGCCAGCGGTTCGTCGATGGCCGCTTTATGAAGGTTCAGCCAGCGGGTCTGGCCGTCCAGCGCCAGACGCTGCTTGTGCAAATGCTCGTCCGGCACGTTGATGAAGCCCAGCAGCAATTGCCGCCATGGGTCGGCAATGGTTTCAAGGCGCGAGCCGACCACACGCTGCGCGCCAATCCCGGTGAGTTCCTCCATGGCCTTGTTCCACATCAGGATCTCCTGATCCTTGGCCAGCGAGCAGACGCCCATCGGCAACTCCTGCAGGGTCTGACGGTGGTAACGGCGCAGGGCATCGAGCTCGGCGGCGAGGCCGGTGAGGCGCGAGTGATAGTCCTCGAGCCGGCTTTCGATGAAGTGAATGTCTTCGGTGACGTAGTTCTCGCCGCCTGATTTGTACGGCAGGAAGGTCTCGACCATGTCCTGTGCGACGCTGGGGCCCATCAGGCCGGACAGGTTGGCTTCGATGCGGTCACGCAGGCGACGCAGCGCGTACGGGCGACGCTCGTCGAACGGCAGGTAAAGATCGCGCAGGGCCTGTTCGACTTCCTTTTGCGCGGCTTTGGCGCCCAGCGGCTTGGCCAGTTGAGTCGCGAACTCCTGCGGCGAGACGGCGTGCAGTTCCCGACGCTGCGGGCGGCGAACGTTATCCACAGCGCAGGCCTCGGCGGCGCTGGCTTCCTCAGGGCTGGGGTTGCTGAACAGGGAAATCAGGGTGAACACCAGAACGTTGGCGGCCAGCGAGGCAATCGCCGCCATGTGCCAGCTGGTGTCATCCAGCACGTAGATCATGTTCAACAGCGGAATATAGAAGCCCTGGAAGTTGCCGATCAGCGGGAACAGCATGCTGACCAGCCACACCACGATCCCTGCGATCAGGCCTGCCATGAAGCCGCGACGGTTTGCGGCGGGCCAATACAGAACCGAGAGCACGCCGGGCAGGAACTGCAAAGTGGCGACGAAGGCGACGATGCCCAGGTTGGCCAGGTCCTGCTTGGCGCCGAGCAGCAAGTAGAAACCGTAGCCGGCCATGATGATGGCGACGATCAGCCCACGGCGGGTCCACTTCAGCCAGCGGTAGATATTGCCTTCGGCCGGCGGCTGGTAGAGCGGCAATACCAGGTGGTTGAGCGCCATGCCCGACAAGGCCAGCGTGGTGACGATGATCAGGCCGCTCGCCGCTGACAGCCCGCCGACGTAAGCGAGCAGCGCCAACAGTTTGTTGTTGGCGGCAATGCCGATGCCGAGGGTGAAGTATTCCGGGCTGGTGGTCGCGCCCAGTTTGAGCCCGGCCCACAGCACCAGTGGGACGGCCAGACTCATCAGCAACAGAAACAGCGGCAGACCCCAACTCGCGCTGACCAGCGCGCGCGGATTGAGGTTTTCGGTAAAGGTCATGTGATACATGTGCGGCATCACGATGGCCGAGGCGAAGAACACCAGCAGCAGCGTTCGCCAAGGGCCTTCCTGCAGGGGCGTATGCAGCGCGGCCAGTGCGCTCTGGTTCTGCAGAAGCCATTGCTCAAGGCTCGCCGGGCCGTCGAACACGCCGTAAAGCGCATAAATCCCGATGCCACCGATGGCCGCCAGCTTGATCACCGACTCGAAAGCGATGGCGAACACCAGGCCTTCGTGTTTTTCCCGGGTGGCGATGTGTCGCGAGCCGAAGAAGATGGTGAACAGGGTAATCAACACACAGAACGCAAAGGCGACGTAGTTGCGCACAGGCTCACGGGTCAGGATCGCCATGGAGTCCGCAACGGCCTGGATCTGCAGGGCCAGCAGCGGCAAGACGCCGATCAGCATGAAAATCGTCGTCAGTGCGCCCGCCCAGGTGCTGCGAAAGCGGAAGGCAAAGAGGTCAGCCAGCGACGAGAGCTGGTAGGTGCGGGTGATCTTGAGAATCGGGTAAAGCAGCACCGGCGCGAGCAGAAAGGCCCCCGATACGCCCAGGTAACTCGACAGAAACCCATAACCGTATTCGTACGCCAGGCCCACGGTGCCGTAGAACGCCCAGGCACTGGCATAAACGCCCAGCGACAGGGTGTAGGTCAGCGGGTGGCGAATGATCCAGCGCGGGATCAGGCCGCGTTCGCTGATCCAGGCAACGCTGAACAGCACCAACAGGTAGGCGGTGCTGACCAGGATCATCTGGGTCAGGCTAAAGCTCATCGGCATCTCGTTGGCTCTGCAGAATGAAGGTCACCACGATCAGGATCAGCCACAGCATGTAGGGCCGATACCAGGCGCCCGTTGCGTCGATCCACCAATCCATGATGGCGGGGGAGAAGAGGTAGATGCCTACCACCAGGAGCAGGACCAATCGATAAATGTACATTTGGCCTCCCAGATTGAGTGACGCCGGCACGACAGCCTGTGACGGAGCGGCATGGTAACGGATGGCTATCAGGCTGCAAGCGACGTTTCGGCCAGCTTTGTGGTGCAGTTTGGAGCAACCGCTCTAGATCAGTCTATTCGAGCTTCTTCGATGCAGGCGACCCGTGGAATCAAATCGGCATTCCAGTGGGCGATGCCCCAGCCAAGCACCTCACGCGGCGTCGCGAAGGACAACTCGTCCGGTACGGGCTGTCCCAGTGCGCGCAAGGCACGCATCAGCAGTGGCGTAGCCTGATCGACGGGTAACGGTGGTGAGCGGTAGGACTTGCCCAGCTTATGGCCGTCAGGCTGGGTAATCAGCGGGACGTGCAGATAGCGCGGTTGCGGCAATCCCAGCAATTCCTGCAGGTAAAGCTGGCGTGGCGTGGAGTCCAGCAGGTCGGCGCCGCGCACGATGTCGGTAACGCCCTGCCAGCCATCGTCCAGAACCACCGCCAGTTGATAGGCGTAGAAGCCGTCCCGCCGCTTGATCACGAAATCGCCGACGTCACGGCCCAGATGCTGACGAAAATCACCCTGAACCCGATCTTCAAAGCGGTATTCCAGCTCTGGCACGCGGATACGGATTGCTGCGTTATCAGGCGCATGCCCTGCGTTGCGGCAAAAGCCCGGGTAAATCCCCTGGAAATCTTCGAGCTGCTTGCGCGAACAGGTGCAAGCGTAGGCCAGCCCGTAGCTGAACCAGCGATTGATGATGTCTTGATAGGCTTCGTGGCGGTCACTTTGCCGCACCAGCTCGCCGTCCCACTCAAACCCGTAGGTTTCCAGGGTATTGAGGATCGCGGTCTGCGCGCCGGGTTCTTCGCGGGGCGGATCGAGGTCTTCCATGCGCATCAGCCACTTCCCGCCGACCGCGCGCGCATCCAGATAGGACGCCAGGGCGGCAACCAGAGAGCCAAAATGCAGGTAGCCGCTGGGCGTTGGCGCAAAGCGCCCTATATAAGAGGGGGATTTCATGGGCAGTGATGGTACTGGAAATCGGTTTGGGGACAATGCCAAAACAACAAAGGACGCCGAAGCGTCCTTTGTCTTATACGAAAAGCAGGATCATTTACCGACCTGCTTTTCCTTGATTTCAGCCAGCGTCTTGCAGTCGATGCACAGGTCGGCAGTCGGGCGGGCTTCCAGGCGGCGCAAGCCGATCTCGATGCCGCAGGACTCGCACCAGCCATACTCTTCGTCTTCGATCAGTTGCAGCGTCTTGTCGATCTTTTTGATCAACTTGCGCTCACGGTCACGAGCACGCAGCTCCAGAGCGAATTCTTCTTCCTGACTTGCACGGTCAGCAGGGTCAGGGAAGTTGGCCGCTTCGTCCTTCATGTGATCAACCGTGCGGTCGACTTCCTGCATCAAATCCTGCTTCCACTTGTTCAGGATCTTGATGAAGTGATCGCGCATGGGCTTGCCCATGTATTCCTCACCCTTCGCTTCGACGTAGGGGGCGAAACCGCTGATCGTTGTTGAATTGCTCTTTTGCTTTTCTTCGGTGGGCATGAACGGACCGCCTCTCACTCTTCTAAGCCATTGCGCAGGGTAATGATCCATCGCCGACACCTGCCGGCCCTGCGGCTGCAAGCGGGCGAACTTACCAGATCGAATCGGAGCGCGCTACTCCCGGTTGTCGAGCATGGCTCTGCAACGCGCCCATGAACTATGACCACAGCCAAAGCGCCCGGTTTTATATTATTTTGCAGTGCCACCAGTCTAGCCCCCTGTCGCCACAACATCTCCATTAGTGGATCGTCGGCACAAAACGGCACCGGATAAATCCTGTAGCCGGGCAGGCGGTTGGGTAGAATCGGCAAATTGTTTCCGACACGTGTAAATAAAGGAAGGCCAATGCCCCAGCCCTACAGTGCGCGCAGCCGCGCCATCGAACCCTTTCATGTGATGGCGCTGCTGGCGCGCGCCAATGAACTGCAAGCGGCGGGGCACGATGTCATCCACCTGGAGATCGGCGAGCCGGACTTCACCACGGCCGAACCCATCATCAAGGCCGGGCAGGCTGCATTGGCGGCGGGCAAAACCCGCTACACCGCCGCGCGCGGCTTGCCTGAGTTGCGCGAGGCTATTTCCGGCTTCTATGCCCAGCGTTACGGCGTCAACGTGGATCCGGGCCGCATCCTGATTACGCCTGGCGGCTCGGGCGCCCTGCTGCTGGCGGCGAGTCTGTTGGTCGATCCCGGTAAACACTGGTTGCTGGCCGATCCGGGGTATCCGTGTAACCGTCATTTCCTGCGTCTGGTGGAAGGCGCTGCGCAATTGGTGCCGGTCGGGCCGCAGGTGCGTTACCAACTGACGCCGGATCTGGTCGCACAGCACTGGAATCAGGACAGCGTCGGTGCGTTGGTCGCCTCGCCGGCCAACCCGACGGGCACCTTGCTGCACCGTGACGAGCTCGCTGCACTGTCCGCGTCGCTCAAGGCGCGCAAGGGGCATCTGGTGGTGGACGAGATTTACCACGGTCTGACTTATGGCACCGATGCCGCCAGCGTGCTGGAAGTGGACAACGACGCGTTTGTTTTGAATAGTTTTTCAAAGTATTTCGGCATGACCGGGTGGCGCCTGGGGTGGCTGGTGGCGCCGCAAGACGCGGTCGGCGATCTGGAAAAGCTGGCGCAGAACCTTTACATCAGCGCACCGAGCATGGCGCAAAGCGCCGCGTTGGCGTGTTTCGACCCGCAGACACTGGCCATTCTCGAAGAGCGTCGCACTGAATTTGGCAAGCGAAGGGACTTCCTGCTGCCCGCGTTGCGTGAGCTTGGCTTCAACATTGCCGTGGAGCCCGAAGGCGCCTTCTATCTTTATGCGGACATCAGCGCCTTCGGCGGCGACGCGTTTGCGTTTTGTCGGCATTTTCTGGAGACCGAACACATCGCGTTCACGCCGGGCCTGGATTTCGGGCGTTATCAGGCCGGCCATCATGTGCGTTTTGCCTACACACAGAGCCTGCCGCGACTCCAGGAGGCCGTTGAGCGTATCGAGCGTGGACTGCGGACCTGGAAGGCCTGATGCGTTTTTCTCCCGAACTCGAAGAAGGTCGCCTGATCCAGCGTTACAAGCGCTTTCTGGCCGATATCGAAACCCCCAGCGGCGAACGCCTGACCATTCATTGCCCCAACACCGGCTCAATGTTCAACTGCATGATGCCCGGCGGACGCGTCTGGTTCAGTCGCTCCAATGACCCCAAGCGTAAGTTGCCGGGCACGTGGGAAATCAGCGAGACCCCTCAGGGACGCTTTGCCTGCGTGAACACCGGCCGCGCGAACAAACTGGTGGAAGAAGCGCTGTTGGCGGGTGTCATCACCGAGCTCAACGGTTTTACCGCGCTCAAGCGGGAAGTGGCCTACGGGCAGGAGAACAGTCGGGTCGATTTCCGTCTGGATTACCCCGAGGGTCCGCTCTACCTGGAGGTGAAAAGCGTCACGTTGGGGTTTGACGATACGGCCGTGGCGGCGTTTCCCGACGCGGTGACCCAACGCGGCGCGAAGCATTTGCGCGAGCTGGCCGCCCTGGCTCGCGAGGGCGTGCGCGCCGTGCTGCTGTATTGCGTCAATCTGACCGGGATTGAGGGCGTGCGTCCCGCCGAGGAAATCGATGCCGCCTATGCCGAAGCCCTGCGTGAGGCCGTCTCCGCCGGAGTTGAAGTCCTCGCCTATGGTGTGCAACTGACGCCGGATGAAGTGCGCGTCGACCGTCGTCTCAAGGTTCATCTGGCTGAAAAGGGCGTGCTCAATCCCGTGCTGGCGGGCTGATCCAGATGCCCTGCGCGTCTTCGCCGCAGGTGATGACGCCCAGGGTTTTGCCTTCACACGGCCCGGCGATGCATTCACCACTCTCGATCAGAAACAGTGCCCCGTGGGTCGCGCACTGGATCAGGCTGGCGCTGCTGTCGAGAAACTGGTCTGGATGCCATTCCAGCGGCACGCCACGGTGTGGACATCGGTTCTGGTAGACGTAAACCAGACCGGCGCGGCGTACTGCCAGCACTCGCAGGCCATCAATCTCGAAGCCACGGCTTGTTCCTTCGGGCAGTTCATTCCCGTTACACAGGTAGTTCAGTGGAGTCTCCTTCGCGCTTGACGCGCAAATGCAAATAATTATCAAATTGCCCGGTTGTCATAGCGTCTAGTCTGACAGCTCTGGAAATGACGCGTCGATCCAGCGTACGCCGGGCCTGATCCTTGAGGGATGTCAGGCGCGCTCCCTCTTTATAAGGATTCTCCCGCTATGCGCTCCCTGAGCAAACTGACTGTGATTCTGGCCGGGCTCGTATTCACTCATCTGGCGTCAGCTCAATCGCAGCCACCTCAGCGCTGGGTCAGTGCGGGCGGGGCGTTGACGGAATGGGTCGTGGCGTTGGGTGGGGAGTCTCATCTGGTCGGAATCGACACCACCAGCCAGCACCCCGAGTCGATCAAATCGCTGCCCAGCATCGGTTATCAGCGGCAGTTGTCGTCTGAAGGCATTCTGAGCCTGCGTCCGAACATTCTGGTAGGCACTGAAGAAATGGGCCCGCCGCCCGTTCTCGAACAACTTCGATCGGCAGGCGTGAAGGTGGAAGTGTTGTCCGCCAGCGCGAACATGACGGCGTTGCACGGCAACTTGCAGAAGCTCGGCGCGTTGCTCGGCGATGAACCCCGGGCACGTGAGCTGAGCGAACACTACGCGAAGCAACTGGACACCCAGCACAACTGGGTTGCGCAGGCGCAACAGCGCCAACCCGAGCCTGGCGTCATTCTGTTGGTCAGCCATGCCGGGGCAGCGCCGATGGTGGCCGGCGTGGGGACCGTGGGTGACTGGCTGATAAAACAGGCCGGTGGCCGAAATCTGGCGACTCATGCCGGCTACAAGATTTTCTCTGCCGAGGCCATGACCGGTCTGAATCCTGATGTGCTGGTGTTCACCGACCGTGCACAGAACGGGGCCTCCTCCCGCGACGCATTGCTTAGAGAAAACCCTTTGCTCACCTCGACGCAGGCCGCACGCGATAACCGCCTGATCGAAGTGGATCCGACGCTGTTGGTCGGCGGTCTGGGCCCTCGTCTGCCGGAGGCGATGAAGACCCTGTCCAAAGCGTTCTATCCTGCAAATACCACCCTCAACGCCAAGGTGTCGCCAGCTCAATGAGGGCGATAGTGCAGCCTCGAACGTTATTCACCCTGCTGAGTCTCGCTTGCGCACTGGCTATCTGGCTGTCGCTGGCATTGGGGCCTGTAAGCCTCCCGCTGATGGACACGCTGCGCGCCGGTCTGCGCCTGCTCGGTGTGCCGTTGGCAGGGGATGACGTTCAGCAGGCCGAGCTGATCCTCGGCCAGATTCGTGTGCCTCGCACGCTGCTCGGGTTAGCGGTGGGGGCTGTTTTGGCATTGTCGGGCGTGGCGATGCAGGGCTTGTTCCGCAACCCGCTGGCCGACCCGGGCCTGGTCGGTGTTTCCAGCGGCGCCGCGCTGGGTGCGGCGGTCGCCATCGTGGCGGGAGCTTCTCTGGGTGGCTTACCGCCTGTGCTTGAGCCTTATTTATTGTCGATCTGCGCATTCGCGGGCGGCCTGACCGTCACGGGCATCGTTTATCGCCTCGGGCGCCGCGATGGACAGACCAGCGTGGGCATCATGCTGCTGGCGGGTGTGGCGATGACAGCGCTGGCAGGTTCGATTATCGGCCTGTTCACCTACCTGGCCGATGACGCTGCTTTGCGCACGTTGACGTTCTGGAACCTCGGCACGCTGAACGGCGCCAGTTATGCGAGGCTCTGGCCTCTGCTGCTGGTCTGTACGGCGGTGATTTTCTGGCTCCCGCGCCGGGCCAGGGCGCTGAATGCGCTGCTCCTTGGGGAGTCCGAGGCCCGCCATCTGGGTATTGAAGTAGAGAGGCTCAAGCGCGAGCTGATTCTCTGTATCGCGCTGGGTGTCGGTGCAGCGGTGGCGGCTGCGGGGCTGATTGGATTTGTCGGGTTGATCGTGCCTCACCTGATTCGGTTGGTCGCAGGCCCCGATCACCGTGTCGTGCTGCCTGCTTCGGCACTGGCCGGCGCGAGCCTGTTGCTGTTCGCCGATGTGTTTGCGCGGATGGTGCTGGCGCCGGCAGAACTGCCGATCGGCATTGTTACCGCCTTTATCGGAGCGCCGTTTTTCCTGTTTTTGCTGGTTCGAGGACGCACCTGATGATGAAGGCGCAAGGGCTCAGCGTTCATCGTGACGGCAAATGCGTGCTGGAACACATCGACCTGACCGTCAACCCCGGCGAAATCCTGGGTGTGCTCGGGCCGAACGGGGCTGGCAAGAGCACGCTGCTGGGCGCATTGTGTGGTGAGTTGAAGACGACGCAGGGTCAGCTTTGGCTCGACGAGCAGTTGCTGACGCACTGGACAGGCCAGCAGAGGGCGCGGCGTCTGGCGGTTCTTGCGCAGAGTTCGACGCTGAGCTTCGCGTTCAAGGTGCAGGACGTGGTCGCGATGGGGCGTTTGCCTCATGACAGCGGCCAGCAGCGTGATGCCGAGATCGTCCAGGCGGCGCTGGAAGCCGCCGATGCGCTGCACTTGAACGATCGCAGCTACCTCACGTTGTCGGGCGGTGAGCGTCAGCGCGTTCACCTGGCGAGGGTGTTGGCGCAGTTGTGGCCGGGCGAGGGCGGGAAGACGTTGTTGCTGGACGAGCCGACCTCGATGCTGGATCCGCTGCATCAACACACCACGCTGCAGGCCGTGCGTGATTTCGCCGACCGGGGTGGCGCGGTCATGGTGATTCTTCACGATCTCAATCTGGCGGCGCGTTACTGCGACCGCCTGTTGTTGCTGGCGTCGGGCCGACCTTATGCGCTGGGTACGCCAGACACGGTGTTGGTGCCGGAGTCGCTCGAAGCCGTGTTTGGCCTGGAGGTGCTGGTTCAGCGTCACCCCGAGCGAGGACACCCGTTGATCATCGCGCGGTAAGCCGTTCTGGAAAGTCGTTTTACAAGGAGGTCGCGTGCGTCGATACCTGCTGTTTCTGATGCTGTCATTGGCGAGCGCCTGCCAGTCGCCGCCGACGTTGCCACCCCTACCTTCCTGGCAAAGCCCCGAGGGGCGTGAGCACAGGGATCTGGGCATGATTCGCGATCTCGGCACCGGACAGGCGTTGACCCCGCAACAGTTGATCGCTCGTCTGGCCGGGGCCCCCCGTGTGCTGGTGGGCGAGCAGCATGACAATCCCGATCACCATGCCTTGCAGCTGTGGTTGTTGCAGGCGCTCAGCGATCAGCGCCCACAAGGCAGCCTGTTGCTGGAAATGCTAACGCCGGACCAGCAGGGCCGGGTTGATCAAGTGCAGCGCGGTTTACAGAGCGGCCGCTACCCTGCCGACTTGCCCGTCGCCTTAGCCTGGCAGAACGGCTGGGACTGGGCGCTTTACGGGCCGATAATGCGGTTCGCGTTGGCCCAGCCGTACCCGGTGCTGTCCGCCAACCTGAGCAAAGAAGAGATCGGGGCCATTTACCACCAGCGTCCCGTGCTGAGCGGCACCCAATCAACCCGCGAGACCGTGCGCGCGCAGTTGTTGGCGCAGGTCCGCGAATCTCACTGCGGCATGCTGCCCGAGGATGCCCTTCCCGCGATGCTCGCCGTTCAGCAACAGCGAGACCGGCGCATGGCGCACCGTGTCATGGAGGCGCCGGCGCCTGCCTTGTTGTTTGCGGGCAGTTATCACGTTCGCAAGGATCTGGGGATTCCTCTGCACATGGCGGACCTCAGCAGCCCGGAGCGTCCCGTCGTGTTGTTGCTGGCGCAGGTCGGCAACGAGGTCGAGCCCGGCAGCGCGGATTACGTCTGGTACACCGCTGCACTGCCCGATCAGGACTACTGCGCGCAGATGCGCCCGCCGTCCTGACAACCAAGGCGATTGTTTGCAGGCAACATCCTTAAGACGTTTCTGATAGTCGCGTAGGTCAGCTCTTTACAGCCTGCGTGGTCGTTCACGCGCACCCTTGCTGGATTATCGTCGCTCCCTCGAACGTGAAGGGTGAGGCAAGTGGCATGAGCAGGATGAACGAGAGCGACGAAGCATGGGCTCAGACGGCGATAGCGTTGATGGAGTTGACGTCGTTGAACGCTGACGACACGGCCGAGCGCATTGTGGCCTTGTGCGAGCGGGCCAAGACACCGGTGGGAAATGTCGCGGCAGTCTGTGTGCTACCCAGGTTCGCAGGCCTGGCCCGGCGTACGCTCGACGACGCCCAGGCCAGAGAGATCAAGGTGGTGGCCGCGGTTAATTTCCCCAATGGCGGTGCCTCCGTCGCCACGGTGGTGTCTGAAACAGAGGCTGCTGTGCTCGCGGGGGCCGATGAAATCGACCTGGTCTACCCGTTCCACGCGCATCTGGCAGGCGACAAGCAGATCGGTGCCGAAATGATCGCGGCCTGCAAAGCCCGATGCGGCCGACGCGGGACGCTGACGGTTACCCTTGAAACCGGCGTGTTGCGCGATCCCCAGATCATCCACGATGTGTGCAGGATGGCGATCCGCGAGGGTGTCGCCTTTCTCAAGACCAGTACGGGTAAACAGATCGTCAGCGCGACACCACAGGCGGCGCGGATCCTGATCGAGGCGATTGCCGAACTGGGCGCGCAAGTCGGGTTCAAGGCGTCTGGAAATGTGCGCACGATCAGCGAGGCGCGGACCTACCTCGAGATCGCGCAAGCCCGGTTTGGGCCTTACTGGCTGGAGCCGCAGAGAATGCGGTTGGGCGGATCGAGCCTGCTGGACGAACTACTGACGCAGCTTGGCATGGGGGCATGAGTGAGCTGCACTTATCGCGGGCAAAAAAAGACCCGGCAAAAAGCCGGGTCAAAAACCGTGATTAGCCTGATGAGGAGATAATCTGAGAGTCCGAACCAAGGAGCCTTTCAGGTTACCAGCCAGTCTCGCGACCGGATGTGATAATCATAGTGATTCTCATTTGTAAGTCAACAGGTGATATCAAACTATTTTCCAACGGCTGTGGTGTGTGGTCGCGAGGCTTCTCTGTCGAGTCCGATGACTTGTTCATTCAGTGAAGCTTTCACTTCAAGCGGCAGGTCGCACCAATGCTGGTCGAGCAGTGCGCCCTCAATGGCATAGAGCAGGACCTTGGAGGTGCGAAAGCCGCGGGTCTTGACCGCGCGATAAGCATGTATGGCGCCCAGTCGGCGCAAGTCTGCTTCGTTGTGAATTCCGGCTGCGTGCAGCCACTGGACCGAAGTCTTGCCCAGATTTTTCATCTGTTGCAGTTCGTCTTCCATGTTGCCTCCGTGCAAGGTGTTGCTCCGTGTTTAAAAACCTTACAGGCCTGGACAAACTGCGGGCTCAAGCCATGGAATGAGTATAGATAGCCATGAGAGAGGGGAAGGCCAACGCTCGGTAAAACCCCCAGCGAAGCGCCGGACGGTAGCGAAAAAGGTGGTTAAAGCGACAAACGGGGCAGGCCCGGCATGTCCGAGCATGCAGGGCGGGGAGGCTGACAACTCGCGGGGGGCGAGTGCCGTGCAGGCTTAACGTGTGCGGTAACGCAGGCGTGTGCCGAAATTGACCGACATGAGAATCTCGTCGGCGCTCAGCTCTGGCGGGAAGTAGGCCCCGGAGATCTGGGCATGGGCGATGCTTGCGCCTTCCAGCGAAGCCGTTCGGAAATCGACGCCGCGCAGGTCGGCAGACCGAAAATAAGCGTCAGTGAAGTCGATGTCATCGGCATTCAGTTCGCGCAGATCGAGGCCGCGAAAATCACCGCCGGCGAGATCGATCGGCCCGTTTTTCGGGCGTTGGAGGTTGAAGGCGTTTACGTCATCTCTTCGCAGCAAGGCAAAGAGCGGGGAGTCGAGCTGCTTGGGCTGGTTCATGGCGTCACCTTGTTGGAATTCTGACGCCAGTATAATGCCACTATCGTCGAGCCGTGAAGGGGCTTCCTTCACGACGCGATGATTGGTGAGCGGTCGTGATTACAGGCCGGGAAGGTACTGACGAATATCCGTGACGAGTTTGTCCAGATCCCCGCTCAGATTGGTTTCTACGTGACGGCTGCGCAGCGTTTCGTCTGCGGTCAGTGGTTCACGGTTAGCCAGTTGAGCTTCGATGACCTCCATGGTGGCGTCGGACGGGTCCTGGTTCTGGGCCTGACGCTGCGCGAGCCAGCCTTGGATGACCGCCTTGGGCGCCGCGCAGTCGAGGATCAGGAACGGTGCGCCGGTCGCTTCCGCCACCTGTGCTGTTGCCAGACGCTGCTCGTGCTTGAGGAACGTCGCGTCGATCACGACCGGGAATCCGGCGTGCAACACCACGGCCGCCAGTTCGTTCAGGCGCTTGTAGGTGTCGGCGCTGACCTCGGCTGCGTACAGGTCTTTGCTGTCCCCAAACAGGCGCTTGCGTTCGATATCAGAACGCAGACGAACGGCGCCCAGCGCTTCCACCAGACGCATCGCCACATGGCTCTTGCCGACAGCGGAAACACCGTGGGTGATCGCCAGAAAATTGGAAGGGATGGCGCTGTAGCTCTCCGCCAGGTTGGCGTAGTTGCGGTATTGGCGCAGGGTGGTGGCGCGTTGCACGTGGTCAGCATCGGGCGACAGGCTGAACAGCGACACCTTGGCCCGAACCAGCGCACGGTAGGCTTTGTAGAAATTCAGCAACTCCAGGCCCGCGTAATCGCCGGTGTGCTCCAGGTACTGGCTGATCAGGCGACGCGACAGGCTTTTCAGGCCACGGTCTTCCAGGTCCATCGCCAGAAAGCCGATGTCGGCGTAGACGTCGGTCATGCGGAACGGCTCGTTGAATTCGATGCAGTCGAAAATCACGACCTTGCCGTCAATCAGCGTGATGTTGCCCAGATGGATATCACCGTGGCATTCGCGAATGAAACCATCGGCCTTGCGCTGACTCAGCAGAGGCTTCAAGCGCTCGTAGCTGGCCTTGGCCCAGGCTTCGAGGGCGTCGAGCTGAACAAGATCGGCCTTTTCGCTGAGGAACGGCAGAATCTGCTCGAAGTTCTGGGTGACGGGTGCCATCACGCTTTCGGGCGAGCCCAGTTCGTTTTCGGACAGGACGCGCGGCGCCTTTTCGTGGAACTCGGCAATCTGGCGCGCCATGTCATCGATGTGCGCCGTGGTCAGTTCGCCTTTCGCTTGCAGGGTGCTAAGCAAACCGTCCTGCGGGAACTGGCGCATTTTCAACGCGTATTCGATCGCCTCGCCCTCGCCGCCCAATTGAGGCGCTTCAGCGCTGCCGGTGATCGGCAACACTTCCAGATACAAATTCTCGGTGAGACGCTGATTGAGCTTCAACTCCTGCTGGCAGAAGTGCTCGCGAGAGGAGAGGGTGGTGAAATCAAGGAAGCCGAAATTCATCGGCTTCTTGATCTTGTAGACGAAGGGGCCTGTGAGCAGCACCCAGGAAATATGCGTCTCAATGACCTGAAACTGCTCCACCGGGTGCGGGAACAGGGCAGGGTTTTGCAGAGCGGCTATCAGTGTCTGGCTCACGGACAATCCTTGAAAAGTGATAAGTCGAAAAAGAAGGTGACTAAAGGCGGCCATTATGGCCGCTTGGCGCATTGCTGCAAACCGCTGAGAGGGCGGTCTGCCGATGATCTTGAAAGTGCGTATAATCCGCCGCCATGACTCGATCCCGCACTTCGAAAAAATCCCCCAAACCCGCCAACAGCCGCCTTCGCAGCCTGTTGGGCTGGGCCCTCAAACTCAGCCTCGTGGGCATGGTGATTCTTGCCTGCTTCGCGGTGTATCTGGACTCCATCGTCCAGGAGAAATTCTCCGGCAAGCGCTGGACCATCCCCGCCAAGGTCTATGCGCGGCCTCTGGAGCTGTTCGTCGGACAGAAACTGTCCCGTGACGACTTCCTCATCGAGCTCGATGCCTTGGGTTACCGGCGTGAAAGCGTTGCCAATGGCCCAGGCGCTGCGGCGGTGAACGGCAACAACGTTGACCTGAATACGCGCGGCTTTCAGTTCTATGAAGGCGCGGACCCCGCTCAGCAGATCCACGTGCGTTTCTCGGGCGACTATGTCGCAGACCTGACGGCCGCCAATGGTTCGAAGCTCGCCGTTGCGCGGCTTGAGCCGCTGATGATCGGCGGTCTTTACCCGAAAAACCTTGAAGACCGCATCCTGATCAAGCTCGATCAGGCGCCTCCTTATTTGCTCGACACGCTGGTAACCGTCGAAGACCGCGACTTTTACCATCATTTCGGCGTGTCGCCGAAGTCGATTGCCCGGGCTTTCTGGGTCAACGCCTCGGCCGGACAGATGCGTCAAGGGGGATCAACCCTGACTCAACAGTTGGTCAAGAACTTCTACCTGACCAACGAGCGCAGTATCACGCGCAAGCTGACCGAAGCCATGATGGCGATCCTGTTGGAGATCCATTACAGCAAGCAGGAAATCCTCGAGGCGTACCTCAACGAAGTCTTCGTCGGTCAGGACGGTCAGCGCGCCGTTCACGGTTTTGGCCTGGCGAGCCAGTATTTCTTCAGCCAGCCGTTGTCGGAGCTCAAGCTCCATCAGGTGGCGCTGTTGGTCGGTCTCGTGAAGGGGCCGTCCTACTACAACCCGCGTCGCAATCCTGAACGGGCGCTTGAGCGCCGTAACCTGGTGCTCGATCTGCTTGAACAGCAAGGCGTTGCCTCACCGGAGGCCGTGGCGGCGGCGAAGAAAATGCCGTTGGGCGTGACCAAGACCGGCTCGCTGGCTGACAGCTCGTTCCCGGACTTCCTGGACCTGGTCAAGCGTCAGCTGCGTCAGGACTATCGCGACGAAGACTTGACCGAAGAAGGCCTGCGGATCTTCACCAGCTTTGACCCGATCCTGCAAATGAAGTCGGAAGCCGCTGTTCGTGAGAGTTTCGCGAAGATGGCGGGGCGCAAGGGCTCCGATGATATGGAAACGGCCATGGTCGTGACCAACCCGGAAACGGGCGAAGTGCAGGCCTTGATCGGCAGCCGTCAGGCCGGATTTGCCGGATTCAACCGCGCGCTGGATGCCGTGCGTCCGATCGGCTCGCTGGTCAAACCGGCGATTTACCTCACCGCGCTGGAGCGTCCTCAGCAGTACACGCTGACCAGTTGGGTGCCGGACGAACCGTTTCAGGTAAAGGGCGCGGATGGCCAGATCTGGAAGCCCCAGAACTTCGATCACAAGGCCCACGGCAACATCTTCCTTTATCAGGGGCTGGCGCATTCCTACAACTTGTCCAGCGCCAAGCTGGGACTTGATCTGGGTGTGCCGAATGTCTTCAAAACCCTCACCAAGCTGGGCGTAACCCGCGACTGGCCGACGTTTCCGTCGATGTTGCTGGGGGCTGGCGCCCTGAGCCCGATTGAAGTGGCGACCATGTACCAGACCATTGCCAGCGGCGGGTTCAACACGCCACTGCGCGGTATCCGGAGTGTGCTGACTGCCGAAGGCGAGCCGCTGAAGCGTTATCCGTTTCAGATTCAGCAGCGCTTCGACCCGGGTTCCATCTATCTGCTGCAGAACGCCATGCAGCGCGTGATGCGCGAAGGCACCGGCAAGTCTGTGTACAACGTATTGCCAGGCACGCTGAACCTGGCGGGTAAATCGGGGACGACCAACGATTCTCGTGACAGCTGGTTCGCAGGCTTCAGTCAGGATTTGCTGGCAGTGGTCTGGATGGGTCGAGACGACAACGGCAAGACACCGTTTACCGGCGCCACGGGCGCGTTGCAAATCTGGACCAGCTTCATGAAGAAGGCCGACCCGCTTCCGCTGGACATGGCCATGCCGGATAACGTGGTTCAGGCCTGGGTCAATGCTTCAACCGGGCAAGGTACCGATGCCAGCTGCCCAGGCGCCGTCCAGATGCCGTATATTCGCGGCAGTGAGCCTCAACCTGGGCCAGCGTGTGGCGGGCCATCAGCGCCTGCCGAGTCGGTGATGGACTGGGTCAAAGGCTGGTTGAACTAAGCGAAGAGGATGTGAAGTGAACAAGTGGTGGATTCCGGCTTTAACGGCTCTGGCTTTGCTCAATGGTTGCGCCAGTCAGACGCGCAGCAACATTCCGGTGGTGGACGCGGGCTCGCGCGTCTCCAACAGCGAGCGTGTCTCGACAAACCGTAACACCGCCTATCGTGCGCCGGTCCAGAGCCCGGCGCAGGCGCAATCGATTCAAGAAGACTCGGGCGTCACCGTGATGGTCCCGGGCGGCGCCAATGCCAGCGCTGCGCCGATCTCGACTTTCGTCCCGCCGACCTCGGCGCCGGTCAGTACGGCCCCGATCAACACTGCTCCGGCCAATCAGGCACCGATTAACAGCACCTACACACCGCCTGCCGCGACCGGCAATACCTACAATATGCCTGCGTCCGCGCCGACCGGTATTCCGTCGGCGTCGAGCAGCGGCGGTCTCTCGGCTGACGAGCAACTGGACGGTCCTGTGCTGGCGTTGCTGACCACCGCACAGCAACAGCAGAGCAGCGGCGACCTCAACGGTGCGTCGTCCAGCCTCGAGCGCGCTCAACGTGTCGCGCCGCGCGAACCGCAGGTGCTCTACAAACTGGCGCAAGTGCGTCTGGCTCAAGGTGACGCACCTCAGGCGGAGCAACTGGCGCGTCGTGGTCTGACCTACGCCAACGGCCGGGCCAGCTTGCAGGCGAGCCTGTGGGGACTGATTGCACAAGCGCGTGAGAAACAGGGTGACGCGGCGGGTGCCGCGCTGGCGCGGCAGAAGGCCAATGGATAATCGGTTTCCAAAGATCGCCGATCAGTTGCTGTTGATCGAGCGTGAACTTCGTGTGCTGGGCTTGTGGAAAGAGGTGCCGCCCAGCGATGAGGACCTGTCGAGCCGCGAGCCGTTTTGTGTCGACACGCTGGATTTCGATCAGTGGTTGCAATGGATTTTCCTGCCCCGGATGAAAATCATCCTTGAGCAGGATCTGCCACTGCCGAATGCATCGGGCATTCTGGAAATGGCGCAAATGGTCTACGCCAGTCGCGTCCAGGAAACCCGCAATCTGCAGGCACTGCTGGCTCAGTTTGACCGGCTGATCACAGAGTCAGTCTGACGCTCAGTTGCACGTATCGTCGATGGACCTCTTGACCTCGGCGATACGTGCCTGACGCTCCTCCTCGGTAAAGCGTCTGTATTCTCCGTTCACTTCTTCACGCACCCGCGGATTGTTTTGCAACTGCGCAAGGTTGGTGCGTTGGCGGTCGCAGTACGCTTTGCGCTTGGCGGCGTCGGCCGCGACCTGTTTCTTCACCTTGGTGTCGATGGCCTGCTGTTCCTGGTCGACATCGGGCCGCGCTGCTGGTGCAGTGGAGGGCGGCGTGATCGGTTTCTGTATGTCGATTTCCTGAACCGACTGGCCGGCAGGCGGCTGGGCGTCGAAGTGCGTCACCCCCTGTGCATCGACCCATTTATAGATCTGGGCCGCCTGACCGGTAGCAGTCCCAACTGCCAGCGTCAACGCGGTGGCGAGAATTATCCAGCGCATACTGCTTCCTTAACGTCGTTTGCGGTGCTGACGAAACCTATCACAAGCACGCCGAGACGACCTCATTCGGTGCTTTTTCGCACAGTGTGGGTGAAGAAAGCGCATCGATGACTTGACTTGAGCGGGGCGAATCAGAACAATCCAAAGTTCGCTGTAGAGGGACTGCCAGAAGCAGACCGTCTCGGTAGATCATGAGGCGCACACCCGCGCCGACCTGTAACACCCGCAACGCGTTACCTCGCGCTGGGTGGGAAGACCCCGAAACACTTAGGGGCGCTCCCAATACTTGCTCAGTCAGTGCTGACGTAGTCGGCGACCACCGTCGCTCATGCTCTGCTTTGCAGTAAACCTATTAAGACCCGTCTCCTCGTTTGTGTGGACGGTATTCTGGCGTTTTAGAGGTGAACAACGTGGAGCTTTTATCTGGCGCTGAAATGGTCGTCCGCTTTTTGCGTGACGAAGGCGTTGAGCATATCTATGGGTACCCGGGCGGTGCCCTCCTGCATATTTACGACGCGCTGTTCAAAGAACCGGCCGTGAGCCACATCCTCGTTCGTCACGAACAGGCTGCGACCCACATGGCTGACGGTTATGCGCGCGCTACCGGCAAGGCTGGCGTCGTACTGGTGACTTCAGGTCCCGGTGCAACCAACGCCATCACCGGCATCGCGACCGCCTATATGGACTCGATTCCGATGGTTGTCCTGTCGGGTCAGGTGCCAAGCAACATGGTAGGGACCGACGCCTTCCAGGAAACCGACATGATCGGTATCTCCCGTCCGATCGTGAAGCACAGCTTCATGATCAAGCATCCGTCGGAAATCCCGGAAGTCCTGAAGAAGGCGTTCTACCTGGCGCAGTCCGGCCGTCCTGGTCCTGTCGTGGTCGACATTCCAAAAGACATGACCAACCCGGCCGAGAAGTTCGAATACGTCTTCCCGAAAAAAGCCAAGTTGCGCTCCTACAGCCCGGCAGTTCGTGGCCACTCTGGTCAGATCCGCAAGGCGGTGGAGATGCTCCTGGCTGCCAAGCGCCCGATCATCTACGCCGGTGGCGGCGTGGTGATGGGCAACGGTTCGGCACCACTGACCGAACTGTCGCAAATGCTGAACGCGCCGGTGACCAACACCTTGATGGGCCTGGGCGCTTATCCAGGGACCGATCGCCAGTTCGTCGGCATGCTGGGCATGCATGGCAGCTACACCGCCAACCTGGCGATGCACCATTCGGACGTTATCCTGGCGGTCGGCGCGCGTTTCGACGATCGCGTGATCAATGGCGCCTCGCGCTTCTGCCCGGGCGCCAAGATCATCCACATCGATATCGACCCGGCTTCGATCTCCAAGACCATCAAGGCTGACGTGCCTATCGTAGGTCCTGTGGAAAGCGTCCTGACCGAAATGGTTGCGACACTCAAGGAAATCGGCGAGACCCCTAGCAAGGAATCGGTGGCGACCTGGTGGAAGCAGATCGACGAGTGGCGTGCGGGCGGCGACCTGTTTCCGTACAACCGTGGTGACGGCAGCGTCATCAAGCCTCAGGCCGTGATCGAAACGCTGTGCGAAGTGACCAAGGGCGATGCCTACGTCACCTCCGACGTGGGTCAGCATCAGATGTTTGCCGCGCAGTACTACCGTTTCAACAAGCCTAATCGCTGGATCAACTCCGGTGGTCTGGGCACCATGGGCTTTGGTCTGCCAGCGGCCATGGGCGTTGCGCTGAGCTTTCCTGACGCACACGTTGCCTGTGTGACGGGCGAAGGCAGTATCCAGATGAACATCCAGGAGCTGTCGACGTGCCTGCAGTACAACCTGCCGGTGAAGATCATTCTGCTCAACAACGGCGTGCTCGGCATGGTTCGTCAATGGCAGGACATGAGCTACAGCGGTCGTCACTCGCACTCCTATATGGAGTCGCTGCCTGATTTCGTGAAGCTGGTCGAAGCCTACGGTCACGTCGGCATGAAGATCACCGATCTGAAAGACTTGAAGCCGAAGATGGAAGAAGCGTTCGCCATGAAGGATCGCCTGGTGTTCCTCGACATCCAGGTCGACGTCGCCGAACACGTCTACCCGATGCAGATCAGAGACGGGTCGATGCGCGACATGTGGCTGAGCAAGACGGAGCGTACCTAATATGCGGCACATCATTTCGCTATTGCTGGAAAACGAACCGGGTGCCTTGTCTCGTGTCGTCGGTCTGTTTTCTCAGCGTAACTACAACATCGAAAGCCTGACTGTGGCGCCGACCGAGGACCCGACCCTGTCGCGTCTGACGCTGACCACCGTCGGTCACGATGAGGTGATCGAGCAGATCACCAAGAACCTCAACAAGCTGGTTGAAGTGGTCAAGCTGGTCGATCTGTCGGAAAGTGCCCATATCGAGCGCGAGCTGATGCTGATCAAGGTCAAGGCTACCGGTGCACAACGTGCGGAAATCAAACGCACCACGGACATCTTCCGAGGCCAGATCGTTGATGTTTCCAGCAGTGTCTACACGGTGCAACTGGCAGGGACGAGCGACAAACTGGACAGCTTCATCCAGGCGATCGGCACCAGTGCCATCCTGGAAACAGTACGCAGCGGCGTCACGGGCATTGCCCGCGGCGACAAAGTACTGAGCATCTAACCTAATTTTGCGAATGGCCTGAACGGCCGAGATAACAGGGGAATTTCATGAAAGTTTATTACGACAAAGACTGCGACCTTTCGATCATCCAGGGCAAGAAAGTGGCCATCATCGGTTACGGTTCTCAAGGCCACGCTCAGGCGTGCAACCTGAAAGACTCCGGCGTTGATGTCACTGTTGGTCTGCGTAAAGGTTCGGCTACTGTCGCCAAGGCTGAAGCCCACGGCCTGAAAGTGACTGACGTTGCTTCCGCCGTTGCCGCTGCTGACCTGGTCATGATCCTGACCCCGGACGAATTCCAGTCCCAGCTGTACAAGAACGAAATCGAGCCGAACATCAAGAAAGGCGCCACCCTGGCTTTCTCCCACGGTTTCGCTATCCACTACAACCAGGTTGTGCCACGTGCTGACCTGGACGTGATCATGATCGCGCCAAAAGCGCCAGGTCACACCGTCCGTACCGAATTCGTCAAAGGCGGCGGCATCCCTGACCTGATCGCTGTTTACCAGGACGCTTCCGGCAATGCCAAAAACGTTGCGCTGTCCTACGCTTCGGGCGTTGGCGGCGGCCGTACCGGCATCATCGAAACCACGTTCAAAGACGAAACCGAAACTGACCTGTTCGGCGAACAAGCCGTACTGTGTGGCGGTACCGTCGAGCTGGTCAAAGCCGGTTTCGAAACCCTGGTCGAAGCGGGCTACGCGCCAGAAATGGCTTACTTCGAGTGCCTGCACGAACTGAAGCTGATCGTCGACCTCATGTACGAGGGCGGTATCGCCAACATGAACTACTCGATCTCCAACAACGCCGAATACGGCGAGTACGTGACCGGTCCTGAAGTCATCAACGCTGAATCCCGTCAGGCCATGCGCAATGCTCTGAAGCGCATCCAGGACGGCGAATACGCGAAGATGTTCATCGCCGAAGGCGCAAGCAACTACGCATCGATGACCGCCAAGCGCCGCAACAACAAGGCTCACGGCATCGAAGTCATCGGCGAGCAACTGCGCTCGATGATGCCTTGGATCGCGAAGAACAAAATCGTGGACCAGACCAAGAACTAAGATTGTAGAAATCGGGTTCCGGTTAACGAAGAACGCGACCTCAGGGTCGCGTTTTTTCGTTCTGGGGGCTCATCTGGTATAAAGCTGCATCGTTTGTCGGCGCGACGTCGCCGCAAGCATCTGTCGAAATCTCATAGCTGCAAGGTATTGTCCATGAGCGAACGTCCCGAAGAGCCGAACAAGGCCTCTGACGCCGAAAGCCTGCTACCGATCGATGAACATATAGAAGAGGGCCACGACGCCGAGGGCCGCAAGGTCAGGCATCGCGGCATTTATCTGCTGCCGAACCTCTTCACCACGGCAAACCTGTTTGCCGGTTTCTACGCCATCATCAGCGCGATGAGTGCTCAAAGTGCGATGAGTGCGGGTGATCAGGTAGGGGCGAGCAAGTATTTCGCCTTTGCGGCCATCGCCATCTTCGTGGCCATGGTGCTCGACGGGCTTGATGGTCGTGTCGCCCGCATGACCAATACCCAAAGCGCGTTCGGTGCCGAGTACGACTCGCTGTCCGACATGGTTGCCTTCGGTGTGGCGCCGGCGCTGTTGGCGTTCGGTTGGGCGTTGGGTGACATGGGCAAAGTCGGCTGGATGGTCGCCTTCATCTATGTGGCGGGCGCTGCGCTCCGCTTGGCGCGATTCAATACGCAAGTGGGCAAAGCCGACAAGCGCTATTTCATTGGTCTGGCCAGTCCCGCTGCAGCTGGCGTGGTAGCCGGAACCGTGTGGGCATTTAGCGACTACGGCATCCAGGGCTCCAAGCTGTCTTTCCTGGTCGCTCTGCTGGTCGCTGCGGCGGGCATGCTGATGGTCAGTAACATCAAGTACAACAGCTTCAAGGAGCTGGACTTGAAAGGGCGTGTGCCTTTTGTTGCGATTCTGGCGGTGGTGTTGGTCTTTGCCGTCGTATTCAGCGATCCACCGCGCATTCTGCTGCTGATATTCCTCGGCTACGCAGCATCAGGTCCGATTCAATATCTGTTGCGCCTGCGTCGGCACAAGTAGTCCGAACGGCGTCATTTCCCGCATACTCCGCAGCATAGGTGCTTCAGTTCTCCATCGCTGCGGAGTCAACATGCTGATCAAATCCCCTTCCGCGTCTGACTGCAAAGAGTCGGATGTCACACCAGAATCCTTCTATCTCTCTCGTCGCTCTCTGCTGGGAGGCTCGCTTGCCGGGCTGGCTGTCGGCGCGTTGCCGCGTTGGTCCGAGGCCAGTGATGCATCGCAGTATGCCGATGTTGAACCGGGTGCGGCCCCTGGCTGGTTCAAAGACAAGCTCCCCACCACGCAATGGCAGGCCATGACGGTCAAGGGCGAAGCGATCACCCCGTTCAAGGATGCGACCCATTACAACAACTTCTATGAGTTCGGCACCGATAAGGGCGACCCGGCGCAAAATGCCGGTTCACTCAAGACCGAGCCTTGGAGTGTGGTGATCGACGGGGAGGTTGGCAAACCCGGGCGCTATGCGCTTGAGGACTTCATGAAGCCTTATCAGTTGGAAGAGCGTCTTTACCGATTGCGTTGTGTCGAGGCCTGGTCGATGGTTATCCCGTGGATGGGCTTTCCGATTTCCGCGCTGCTCAAACAGGTAGAGCCGACTGCCAATGCAAAATACATTCGCTTCGAAACGCTGCAAGACCCGAAGACGATGCCGGGGCAGCGATCCGGTTTTGCATTGATCGATTGGCCTTACGTGGAAGGCCTGCGACTGGACGAAGCGATGAATCCACTGGCCATTCTGGCGGTGGGCATGTATGGACGTGAACTGCCAAACCAGAACGGCGCGCCGTTGCGCCTGGTCGTGCCATGGAAATACGGCTTCAAGAGTGTGAAATCGATTGTGCGCATCAGCCTGGTGAGCCAGCAGCCGAAAACCACGTGGCAAAGCATCGCGGCAAATGAATACGGCTTCTATGCCAATGTGAACCCGACTGTCGATCACCCGCGCTGGACTCAAGCCCATGAGCGGCGTTTGCCGAGCGGGCTGTTCAGTCCCAACATTCGGCAGACAGAGATGTTCAACGGGTATGGAGAGCAGGTGGCCTCTCTCTATACGGGTATGGATCTTCGGAAAAACTATTGATGCGTTATCCGTTCTGGCGTCTGTCTGTCTTCATTGCGATTTGTATTCCGCCTATCGTGTGGCTGCGCCAGGCGTGGTTGCTCGACCTTGGACCCGATCCCGGTAAGGTGCTGGTGGATCGTTTTGGCCTGGGCACGCTCGTGTTGCTCTTGATCACGTTGGCCATGACACCTCTGCAGCGTGTGAGCGGGTGGCCGGGCTGGGTAGCTGTTCGCCGTCAGCTGGGTTTGTGGTGTTTTGCCTGCGTGGTGGTGCACATGCTGGCGTACGGGTTCTTTATCCTGGGATTCGACTGGGCTCAGCTCGGCGTTGAGTTGGTCAAACGCCCATACATTATTGTGGGGAGTTTGGGTTTCCTTTGTTTGCTGGCATTGGCAGTGACCTCCAATCGCTACAGCCAACGCCGATTGGGCGCGCGATGGAAGAAGCTTCATCGGCTTAGCTATGCCGTCCTTGGGCTGGGATTGCTGCATATGTTGTGGATTGTCAGGGCTGATCTAAAGGAGTGGGCGCTATATGCCGGCATTGGCGCTTTCCTGTTGATGCTTAGAATCCCCGCAATTGCTCGGCGAATCCCACGTCGGACGGGGAGAAAAGCAGGCGCGGTAACGAAAGTTTAAATAAGTGCTTGACGCTCCTCTGAATGTCTCTATAATTCGCCCCACTTCCGGCGCAGACGAAACGGAAAACTTCTTGAGAATCAATGAGTTGGACGAAGTAAGCAGCGAGGAAGCGCTTCGGTTCAGATGCTTGAATCGACAGCGGTGAGAAAGGAGTTGACAGCAGGTTGTAACGCTGTAGAATTCGCCTCCCGCTGACGTGAGACGGTAAGTCGAACGAAGCGCAAGTGGTTGAAGTTGCAAAGGAAACTTTGAAAACTTCTTAAAATAACCGCTTGACAGATACAGAGGACGCTGTAGAATGCGCGCCTCGGTTGAGACGAAAAGCTCTTAACCAACCGCTCTTTAACAACTGAATCAAGCAATTCGTGTGGGTGCTTGCGCTGTAAGACTGAAGTCAACTGATTATCAGCATCGCATGTTGCTCCACGAGAAATCATGGTTTAACCAACGATTGCTGAGCCAAGTTTATAAGGTTTTCTCAAAACCTAATTGCAGTATTGAACTGAAGAGTTTGATCATGGCTCAGATTGAACGCTGGCGGCAGGCCTAACACATGCAAGTCGAGCGGATGAAGGGAGCTTGCTCCCTGATTCAGCGGCGGACGGGTGAGTAATGCCTAGGAATCTGCCTGGTAGTGGGGGACAACGTCTCGAAAGGGACGCTAATACCGCATACGTCCTACGGGAGAAAGTGGGGGATCTTCGGACCTCACGCTATCAGATGAGCCTAGGTCGGATTAGCTAGTTGGTGAGGTAATGGCTCACCAAGGCGACGATCCGTAACTGGTCTGAGAGGATGATCAGTCACACTGGAACTGAGACACGGTCCAGACTCCTACGGGAGGCAGCAGTGGGGAATATTGGACAATGGGCGAAAGCCTGATCCAGCCATGCCGCGTGTGTGAAGAAGGTCTTCGGATTGTAAAGCACTTTAAGTTGGGAGGAAGGGCATTAACCTAATACGTTAGTGTTTTGACGTTACCGACAGAATAAGCACCGGCTAACTCTGTGCCAGCAGCCGCGGTAATACAGAGGGTGCAAGCGTTAATCGGAATTACTGGGCGTAAAGCGCGCGTAGGTGGTTTGTTAAGTTGAATGTGAAATCCCCGGGCTCAACCTGGGAACTGCATCCAAAACTGGCAAGCTAGAGTAGGGCAGAGGGTGGTGGAATTTCCTGTGTAGCGGTGAAATGCGTAGATATAGGAAGGAACACCAGTGGCGAAGGCGACCACCTGGGCTCATACTGACACTGAGGTGCGAAAGCGTGGGGAGCAAACAGGATTAGATACCCTGGTAGTCCACGCCGTAAACGATGTCAACTAGCCGTTGGGAGTCTTGAACTCTTAGTGGCGCAGCTAACGCATTAAGTTGACCGCCTGGGGAGTACGGCCGCAAGGTTAAAACTCAAATGAATTGACGGGGGCCCGCACAAGCGGTGGAGCATGTGGTTTAATTCGAAGCAACGCGAAGAACCTTACCAGGCCTTGACATCCAATGAACTTTCCAGAGATGGATCGGTGCCTTCGGGAACATTGAGACAGGTGCTGCATGGCTGTCGTCAGCTCGTGTCGTGAGATGTTGGGTTAAGTCCCGTAACGAGCGCAACCCTTGTCCTTAGTTACCAGCACGTTATGGTGGGCACTCTAAGGAGACTGCCGGTGACAAACCGGAGGAAGGTGGGGATGACGTCAAGTCATCATGGCCCTTACGGCCTGGGCTACACACGTGCTACAATGGTCGGTACAGAGGGTTGCCAAGCCGCGAGGTGGAGCTAATCCCACAAAACCGATCGTAGTCCGGATCGCAGTCTGCAACTCGACTGCGTGAAGTCGGAATCGCTAGTAATCGCGAATCAGAATGTCGCGGTGAATACGTTCCCGGGCCTTGTACACACCGCCCGTCACACCATGGGAGTGGGTTGCACCAGAAGTAGCTAGTCTAACCTTCGGGGGGACGGTTACCACGGTGTGATTCATGACTGGGGTGAAGTCGTAACAAGGTAGCCGTAGGGGAACCTGCGGCTGGATCACCTCCTTAATCGAAGACTCAGCTTCTTCGCAAGTTCCCACACGAATTGCTTGATTCATTGAAGAAGACGATTGGGTCTGTAGCTCAGTTGGTTAGAGCGCACCCCTGATAAGGGTGAGGTCGGCAGTTCGAATCTGCCCAGACCCACCAATTACCGGTGCACCCTGTAGCGATACGGGGCCATAGCTCAGCTGGGAGAGCGCCTGCCTTGCACGCAGGAGGTCAGCGGTTCGATCCCGCTTGGCTCCACCATTACCGCAGTAGTTGGGTACAGGCAGTTGTCCGCGAAAGCTTAGAAATGAGCATTTCCTTCGGTTGAAGGCTAAATGTTGATTTCTGATCTTTGTCAGAATCGTTCTTTAAAAATTTGGGTATGTGATAGAAAGATAGACTGGATGGCACTTTCACTGGTGTTCATTCAGGCTAAGGTAAAGTTTGTGAAATGCAAACTTTCGGCGAATGTCGTCTTCACAGTATAACCAGATTGCTTGGGGTTATATGGTCAAGTGAAGAAGCGCATACGGTGGATGCCTTGGCAGTCAGAGGCGATGAAAGACGTGGTAGCCTGCGAAAAGCTTCGGGGAGTCGGCAAACAGACTGTGATCCGGAGATGTCTGAATGGGGGAACCCAGCTGTCATAAGACAGTTATCTTACGCTGAATACATAGGCGTAAGAGGCGAACCAGGGGAACTGAAACATCTAAGTACCCTGAGGAAAAGAAATCAACCGAGATTCCCTTAGTAGTGGCGAGCGAACGGGGACCAGCCCTTAAGTTGATTTGAGATTAGCGGAACGCTCTGGAAAGTGCGGCCATAGTGGGTGATAGCCCTGTACGCGAAAATCTCTTGTCAATGAAATCGAGTAGGACGGGGCACGAGAAACCTTGTCTGAACATGGGGGGACCATCCTCCAAGGCTAAATACTACTGACTGACCGATAGTGAACCAGTACCGTGAGGGAAAGGCGAAAAGAACCGCGGAGAGCGGAGTGAAATAGATCCTGAAACCGTATGCGTACAAGCAGTGGGAGCCCACTTTGTTGGGTGACTGCGTACCTTTTGTATAATGGGTCAGCGACTTATTTTCAGTGGCGAGCTTAACCGAATAGGGGAGGCGTAGCGAAAGCGAGTCTTAATAGGGCGTCTAGTCGCTGGGAATAGACCCGAAACCGGGCGATCTATCCATGGGCAGGTTGAAGGTTAGGTAACACTGACTGGAGGACCGAACCGACTACCGTTGAAAAGTTAGCGGATGACCTGTGGATCGGAGTGAAAGGCTAATCAAGCTCGGAGATAGCTGGTTCTCCTCGAAAGCTATTTAGGTAGCGCCTCATGTATCACTGTAGGGGGTAGAGCACTGTTTCGGCTAGGGGGTCATCCCGACTTACCAAACCGATGCAAACTCCGAATACCTACAAGTGCCGAGCATGGGAGACACACGGCGGGTGCTAACGTCCGTCGTGAAAAGGGAAACAACCCAGACCGTCAGCTAAGGTCCCAAAGTCATGGTTAAGTGGGAAACGATGTGGGAAGGCTTAGACAGCTAGGAGGTTGGCTTAGAAGCAGCCACCCTTTAAAGAAAGCGTAATAGCTCACTAGTCGAGTCGGCCTGCGCGGAAGATGTAACGGGGCTCAAACCATGCACCGAAGCTACGGGTATCATCTTTTGATGATGCGGTAGAGGAGCGTTCTGTAAGCCTGTGAAGGTGAGTTGAGAAGCTTGCTGGAGGTATCAGAAGTGCGAATGCTGACATGAGTAACGACAATGGGTGTGAAAAACACCCACGCCGAAAGACCAAGGTTTCCTGCGCAACGTTAATCGACGCAGGGTTAGTCGGTCCCTAAGGCGAGGCTGAAAAGCGTAGTCGATGGAAAACAGGTTAATATTCCTGTACTTCTGGTTATTGCGATGGAGGGACGGAGAAGGCTAGGCCAGCCTGGCGTTGGTTGTCCAGGTTTAAGGTGGTAGGCTGGAATCTTAGGTAAATCCGGGATTCTAAGGCCGAGAGCTGATGACGAGTGTTCTTTAGAACACGAAGTGGTTGATGCCATGCTTCCAAGAAAAGCTTCTAAGCTTCAGGTAACCAGGAACCGTACCCCAAACCGACACAGGTGGTTGGGTAGAGAATACCAAGGCGCTTGAGAGAACTCGGGTGAAGGAACTAGGCAAAATGGCACCGTAACTTCGGGAGAAGGTGCGCCGGTGAGGGTGAAGGACTTGCTCCGTAAGCTCATGCCGGTCGAAGATACCAGGCCGCTGCGACTGTTTATTAAAAACACAGCACTCTGCAAACACGAAAGTGGACGTATAGGGTGTGACGCCTGCCCGGTGCCGGAAGGTTAATTGATGGGGTTAGCTAACGCGAAGCTCTTGATCGAAGCCCCGGTAAACGGCGGCCGTAACTATAACGGTCCTAAGGTAGCGAAATTCCTTGTCGGGTAAGTTCCGACCTGCACGAATGGCGTAACGATGGCGGCGCTGTCTCCACCCGAGACTCAGTGAAATTGAAATCGCTGTGAAGATGCAGTGTATCCGCGGCTAGACGGAAAGACCCCGTGAACCTTTACTATAGCTTTGCACTGGACTTTGAATTTGCTTGTGTAGGATAGGTGGGAGGCTTTGAAGCGTGGACGCCAGTTCGCGTGGAGCCATCCTTGAAATACCACCCTGGCAACTTTGAGGTTCTAACTCAGGTCCGTTATCCGGATCGAGGACAGTGTATGGTGGGTAGTTTGACTGGGGCGGTCTCCTCCTAAAGAGTAACGGAGGAGTACGAAGGTGCGCTCAGACCGGTCGGAAATCGGTCGTAGAGTATAAAGGCAAAAGCGCGCTTGACTGCGAGACAGACACGTCGAGCAGGTACGAAAGTAGGTCTTAGTGATCCGGTGGTTCTGTATGGAAGGGCCATCGCTCAACGGATAAAAGGTACTCCGGGGATAACAGGCTGATACCGCCCAAGAGTTCATATCGACGGCGGTGTTTGGCACCTCGATGTCGGCTCATCACATCCTGGGGCTGAAGCCGGTCCCAAGGGTATGGCTGTTCGCCATTTAAAGTGGTACGCGAGCTGGGTTTAGAACGTCGTGAGACAGTTCGGTCCCTATCTGCCGTGGACGTTTGAGATTTGAGAGGGGCTGCTCCTAGTACGAGAGGACCGGAGTGGACGAACCTCTGGTGTTCCGGTTGTCACGCCAGTGGCATTGCCGGGTAGCTATGTTCGGAAAAGATAACCGCTGAAAGCATCTAAGCGGGAAACTTGCCTCAAGATGAGATCTCACTGGAACCTTGAGTTCCCTGAAGGGCCGTCGAAGACTACGACGTTGATAGGTTGGGTGTGTAAGCGCTGTGAGGCGTTGAGCTAACCAATACTAATTGCCCGTGAGGCTTGACCATATAACACCCAAGCAATCTGCGACTCGATGAGCACAGATTGCGGTGACTGTGAAGACGACACGCACCGAAAGTTTGCAGGACACAGGCAAGACACCTGATCACATACCCGATTTGCTGAAGCGAGGCCTTACGGTCACGAGTCAGTACCCGAATTTCTTGACGACCATAGAGCGTTGGAACCACCTGATCCCATCCCGAACTCAGCAGTGAAACGATGCATCGCCGATGGTAGTGTGGGGTTTCCCCATGTGAGAGTAGGTCATCGTCAAGATTAAATTCCAAAACCCCATTTGCGAAAGCAGATGGGGTTTTGTTTTTGCGCCCGGAAAAGCTTGAGAGCCCATAAGGATTGGTCGCCAGTGAGCTCCCTCCTAAAGGCCCCTGTATAGCGCTCTGGGTTTGGCGTCCTACCGTCGTGATGATCCCATTCGCTATGCCGGATGACAGGTGTTCAACTCTCCGTACGCCCAAGTTCGACTAAAAAGGCACGCACAAAAAAGCCCCGCATCTCTGCGGGGCTTTTTGTCCAACTCAGTTCAGCTTATTGCGCAGCCTCTACGGCCACTTCAACGGCTTTCACTGCTGTCACTTCGTCACGACGACGAATGTACTTCCAGTCCGCCTCGTCAATGTAGATACCCGCTGGGCCACTGCCGCCTTCAAGGTCGATCGCGACATGCGCCGACACTTGAGGCTTCACGCTCGCCAAGATGGGTACGAAGCCCAGCTGCAGGCTTGTCTCCAGCAACGCCGCCTGGTTTCTTTCGTCAATGTCAGCGGCTTCGTCCAGGTAGTAAGGCAGGCGAACGCGACCGGCCTGGTCACGGTCCATCAGGTGCAACAACAGGTACATGTTGGTCAGCGCCTTGATGGTCATGGTCGTCCCGTTGGACGCCGCACCGTCGATGTCGGTGTGGATAACCGGCTGGCTGTTCACCTTGGTGATTTCGAACGCCAACTCGAACAGGTCTTTCAGGCCCAACTGGTTATGATTCGCGGCCACGAGACGCGCCAGGTATTCCTTGGCCTCCTCGTTCTTGTTGTCTTGCTCTGCGCTCTGGCTCAGGTCGAACACTGACAGCGTTTCACCTTCTTCATACTGACCGGCGCTGTGAATGATCTGATCGATGTGCTTGAGCGCTTCTTTGTTCGGCGCGAGCACGATGCGGAAGCTTTCGAGGTTGGAAACCTGACGTCGGTTGATCTCGCGGTTAAACAATGCCAGTTGGTGTTCAAGACTGTCATAGTCGCTGCGAATGTTTCGCAGCGTACGCGCAATGTCGGTGACGGCAGCACGACGAGCCTTGCCCAGTGTCAGGGCTTCATCGGTGCGGTGCGCATACGCGTTGATCAACAGTTGCAGACGGCGCTCCATGTCGTCTTCGCTGTCGAACTTGGCCACACCTTTCAGACGAACCTGCGCGTACAGCGCTTCAATCTGACCGTCGCAGCGCAGCAGACCTTGCCAGCTGTCCTGGTAGTCATTGAGCAACGGCAGCAAGTTATCCAGCGAATCGTCCACGGGCTCCATGAACGGCGTGCCGAAAGGCAGATCCGTCGGCAGCAGCTGACGGCGCCGCAGGGCGTCGTCCAGCGTGCGTTGTTTGGATTCGAGATCACCAATCTGACGGCCGACCAATTGCAGCTTGGCCGACAGTTGTTGGACGCGCTCGGTGAAAGCATCGCTGGAACGCTTGAGTTCGTCTTGAGCGGCTTCCATCTGCGCCAGTTGCTCCAGCTTCTCGCCTTCCTCTGCCGTCAAGGTCTGGGTGCGGCGGAAGTCTTCAAGCGCCTTCTGGGCGTCCAGCACCTGTTGATACAGCGCTTCAGTCTGAGTCTTGCTCGCAGCACGGTCAGCCGCCACCGCTTGCTGGGTTTTCAGCTGCTTGAGTTCTTTCTCCAGACGTTCTTTCTGATCGCGCAATGCCGCGCGGTCAGCCAGTGCCTGCAAGGCGGGTGGTTCGATGTGGGACAGGTTGATCGACAGCCCCGGCACTTCGAAACGCTCGCCTTTGAAGCCGTCGAGAATCGCTTCCAGTGATTTGACCCACGCTTCGCCGTCGTCCAGTGCGATACCTTGTTCACCCAGCGGCAGGCTGAACAGTGCGCTGTTGAACAGGCGCATCAAACGTTCGACGTCGGGTTGCGAAAACTCTTCACGAAGACGGGCATAGCTGTTGTTGTCGGCGTGATCGAGTTGCTGCTTCACCGACTTCAGGCGCTTTTCCAGATCGCGCAGGCGCTCGTCCAGATCTTCCGCGCTGAACTGACGAGACTGAGCCAGTGCACCCGCCAGTTCATCGTGCGCATCTTTGGCAGCCAGCAGCTGTTGTTCAAGCGTTTTAACGTCGTCGACCAGCGCGAAACGATTCTTCAACACCGCCAGTTCGCCGATCCAGCGCTGGATGTTGCTGATCTCGCGCTCCAGGCGCATCAGTTCCTGAGTACCGCCACGCTGATCGTTTTGCAGCGCGTCTTGTTCGCCGCGGTAGTGCTCGGCCTGGATGACCAGCTCTTCCTTACGTGCGTTGGAGTAGTCCTGCCAAGTGCCGAGCAACGAATCGAGCAGCGGCGACAGACGATGCAGCTTGCCGCGCAAGATGTCGCGCTGTTTTACGCCGTTGGCCAGCGCTTCAACCAGGGGGCCTGCGAGCACCAGGGCGTTGTAGTCCTGTTCCATGCGACGGACATCGCGGAAGGCCTCTTCACACGCGGCAATGTAGTCGACGCTGCCGGAACGCAGGCTGTGTTCGAACGCATCGAGAAACAGCTGCTTGAGTTTGGCGGCAGTGATTTCGCGCATGTGCAGCAAGTTGATGAACAGCGCGCGGAATGTCTTCAGGCTCTGCTCACTGGTCGAGCGCAGCGGGATCAGGGTCAGGTCCAGAGGGATCGACGTGTGACCGCCAACCAGCAAGCGACGCAGTTCATCAGGTTTAAGCTCGTAGGCTTTCAGGCCCTGGCTTTCCAGATTGGCAAACAGTTCTTTCTGGCGCAGGCAGGTGTCGTTCTTCTGGTAATGGGCCAGATCCAGTTTGCCGGCATAGGCGAAGAACTGGTGACCGAAACCGCCACCCGGGCCGCGACCGACCACGCCGATCACGTGCGGGCCGTGAGGCAGCGCAACTTCCACCAAGATGTAGCTGGTGTCTGTCGCGAAGTAAAAGCGGCGCGACTGATCAAGGCTGTACTTGCCGAAGCTCATGTCCGACATGCGCGCCAGAATCGGGAATTGCAGCGCGTTGATCGAGGCACTCTTGCCAAGGTTGTTTGCGCCATAGACCGACAGCGGGTGTTCCAGCGGAAACAGCCCGAGGCTGTAACCGGCCGTGTTCAGCAGGGCGAATCGGCGGATGCCGTAGCGTTCCTGGCTCATGCATCAAGCTCCTGTTCTTCGGCGATCGCGCGGGCAAGGGCCTGCTCTTCGGATTCTTCTGTTTCCTCAAACTCGGCCAGATCCAGCGGGTCGTCGGTCTGCAGCAGTTTTTCGTCGCTGTCATCGTCGATCAACACCGGCGTCGGCAACGGCAGATCGCTGTGCAGACTGGCGGCCAGATCCCGGTCCTGCTGGACCGACAGGCAGACATCAAGGAAGCGGTGCATCGGCGGCAGGAAGCGGTAGATGCCCACTTCTTCGGAGGCGAAGCCGAGTTGAGTCATGCGGCGCATGATTTTCTCTTCCAGCTCTTCCTGGGTCTGCACCTCGGCCTGAAGAAACAGGTCGCGGTACTTTTCCAGCAGCGACGGGAGTTCATCACGGCCCAGGCTGCCACCGTCCAGAACGGCGACCGGGTCGCGACCCTGGTCAGCCAGGTGCTCGACAAGGATGAACGTGAAGAGCGCCAGGCGTTGCGCGGTCTTGTTGACTTGTGCGGCGGCCAGGTCGGGTACGAAGTAATAGAAGCCGCGGGTGTCGCAGACCAGCTCGAAACCGAGCGCCTTGAACAGCGTGCGGTATTGGTCCTGGGCGTTCGACAGTTGGGCGTACAGCTCCGGATCACGGCGGCTGATGTGATAACCCTTGAACAGCTCGCGAAAGATCGGCGCGAGCTGGGACATTTCGGATAGATCAAGATGCATGGGCGGTGCCCTCGGAATTCTCTGGGGTTGCGTCTTTGCTCGAGAGCAGGGCGAAGGAGCGCAGGCTGACGCGGTGCTCCTGGGTCAGGTATTCGCGGCGTTCGAGGCGCTCGCGTTTGAAGCGTTTTTCCCGCGACAGGCGCGAGAACCAGTACAGCAATTCGTCGGTTGCGCCGGTCGGCTCCTGCTCCAGCAGCCAGACCATCAGGTCCGGCATCGGCAGGGCTTCTTCGCACCGCTCGACCATCTCCTTGACCGTGCGTGGCGCTTGAGGACGCTCACCTTTACGGGTCACGCTGGCCTTGGGGAATCGCGCCGGTTTGGCTTCAAACCGCGCCAGGGCGTAGACGTAGGCTTCGACCTGGTTGGCGCTGCCGAGGAAGGTGCTCTGCGGACGCGTGAACATCGGCATGGCTGCCTGCGGCACGGCGTCGATGCCTTTGCGGCGAATGGCCGACAACGCGAGCGCTGCACCCCGAGTCACGGCATTGTGGCGACGGGCTTCCTCACGCAGCGGTAGCAACAGTTCACGCGCGTGACGCAACGTCAGTTGAGCGCTGGTCTGCATTTCAAGGATGCGCGCGTGGGTGCGCAGCAGCATGTCGTCGTCAACCAGATGGCCGAGGCGCTGCTGATCGGTGAGCATGCGCAGCAGCACGTTCTCTACCTTGCGTACGCCTTGTTCGAACGCGCCGTCAGCGTTTACCAGTTGAATCATCGGCTCGACGTATTCGTCCCACGTCGCGAGGACCTCTGCATAGCGCTGGCGCAGCGGGATTTGCCGGTCGCTGGTCTTGGCGCGTTCGGCCACAGCGACCAACGCCTGCTCGTCGTTCGCCAGCTTTTTCAGGACGTCGCGCACGCGCATGTCGAGCAGGCGCAGTTGCCGGGCGAGGTCGTTGGCATCGCGCGCTTCAAAGGCTTCCTGGATATAGCCGGCCAGGCGCTCCAGATGGCGCAAATAGGCTTCGATTTCCAGGCACAGGCCCAAGCGGTGTTCGCGTCGCAGGTATGACAGAAAGTCGTGGATCTGCGCGTTCAGCTCGAAACGGTTCGGGCTCTTGGCCACGGGAACCAGAATGTCGAGACGAATCCACACATCCAGCAGGTTGGTGATGTCCTGTGGCGTGCTTTCCAGTTGCTGGGCGGCCAGTTGCAGACGCAGTTCGCTCAGGCTCAAGGTGCCTTGGTCGAAATGCTCGCACAGTGGCTCAAGAAGCGCCCAGTGTTCGGCAAGGGCGCGCAGGACGCGCTTAGGTTCGATCATCGGATGGCCGCTGGTTGGCAAATAAAAGCGGCAATTGTACTGCATCGCAGCCGATGGTTTTCACCCTCAGTCGATCAACTGCGGCGTGATTCGTCGAAGGTCTGTAGAATCCCCCTCCTGACTTTATCCACAGGTGGCTGTCCCTTGCTCAACGAGCCTCGCCGCCGCGCTTATCTGACCGCCATGCAGGTGGTCAGCTGGCTGCCGCGCACCGAACTGCCCTTTGCCGCGCCTTCGCGTCCGGAGCTGCTTGCGCCATTGCCGGTGTTCGAAGACGCCGCCGTGGAGGACGTGCGTTCGGCCGGTGTCTCGCAGGCAAGCCAGACGCCTGCTGCCAGCAGCCCGGCGCCGGTTGCGCGTACGGTCGAGCGGCCGAAAATCGAGATTCCCCGGCCATCCGCCGCTGTTAAGCCGACGGTTGCCAAGGCTGATAAAGACGAAGACGCTGCTCCAGCCGTCGCCAAGGCTCCAGTTGTGCCGCCGCCACGCTTCGCGCTGCAATTGCTGCGCGCTGGCAAGTGCCTGTTGCTGGTCGAGCTGGCAACCGGCGAGCCGTTTCAGAGTCGTGATCCTTCGTATCTTCTGCTCAAAGACATGTTGCGGGCTGCCGGGCTGCCGGACAGTCCGCAGATTATCGGCGAGCCGGTGCGTTGGCCGTTGCTGGTCCGTGGACAGATGGATCAAGGGCCGGAAGCCGCACGCGACTTTGTTCAAGGGTTTCTCTACGCCCGCACCGAAGAAGAACCTTGCACCTGTTTGTGGCTGATCGGGCTGCCAGCGGTGCGTTTTGCCGGTGAGGCCGACGCCGAATCCTACAATTTAGAATTCCAGGTCGAAGGCCTGGGTTCGGCCTGGGCGCTGCCGGGTCTGGAACTGTTGATGGACGAGCCTCAGCGCAAGGCCGACGTGTGGCGCGCCATGCGTAAGCTGATGGGGCGTTGGAAGAGCGTAAATGAGTGATGCCGTAACGTTTCGCCGCATGACCGAAGCCGATCTGGAAGCGGTATTGAAGATTGAATACGCAGCATTCAGTCACCCTTGGACGCGCGGAATTTTTCTCGATGGTCTGAAATCCTACGAAATCTGGTTGATGTTCGAGGGCAATCAGCAAGTCGGCCATGGCGTGATCAATGTCATTATCGATGAAGCTCATCTGCTCAACATCACCGTCAAGCCTGAAAGCCAGGGCCGTGGTTTGGGGTTGCTGTTGCTGGACAAGTTGATGAAGCGCGCTTATGAGCTCAACGGTCGTGAGTGTTTCCTGGAGCTGCGAGCCAGTAACCAGTCGGCCTATCGGCTGTACGAGCGTTATGGCTTCAACGAAGTGGGCCGCCGTCGAGACTATTACCCGGCGGTTGGCGGGCGCGAAGATGCGCTCGTGATGGCGTGTACGCTGGTTGACTGATTTCGCCCTGCGCCAACACTGCGGGAGCGAATTCATTCGCGAACATTCGTGCATCCGATAGACGTGTATAGCATCCGATAGACGTGTATAGATAGAGATGCATTGGATGCGTGAACGTATCGCGAATGAATTCGCTCCCACAGTTACAAACGTTGTCATTCCTTGAGATTGGATATCACACGCCCGGCTTGCCATCCAGCGGATCCAGAATCGCCATTTCTTCTTCGTCCAGACCGCCGCCCGCGCCGATTTCATCTTCGTCGACAATACTCAAATCAAAGTCTGCCGGTCCGTCTTCTCCTCTCTCTCGGGGAGAGCGCGCGCCGTCTTCGCCGATCAGAATTTCCGGGCTCATGTCATCGTCGGTCGAGTTGTGATCGTCGGTCGATGCGCCGGTCATCCCTGCTTCGCGGACACGTTCGTCGGGAATATAGGTTTCCAGCTCATCCTCGGGGATCATGTCACCAATACGTCCGCTGGGCTCGTTACTGTCGTTGAAGTTGAGCTCTTCCATCGAGCCCATGCGGTCTTCGTTGTCATCGATCGGTTCGGGCTGCGTAGCACCGTAAGGTCGGCGTGAATCGTTCATGGCAAATCCTCATTGTGTGCGGTCTTAATTGGGTGGACCGGGACGCACGTTGAAGATTCCCTCCGGTTCTCGATCGGTAGTGGCAAAACGGAGTGACCTGAAGCGCCGAGCCCCAGTCATAGCTGAGCATCATTTCCGAGGCATCAACGCATGAACGAACTACAAGACTTGATCGACAACAACGAACGTTGGGCTGCTGCCATCAAGGAAGAGGACCCCGAGTTCTTCGCCAAACTGGCTCGCCAACAGACGCCGGAATTCCTCTGGATCGGTTGTTCAGACGCTCGTGTCCCCGCCAATGAAATCGTGGGCATGCTGCCGGGCGATCTGTTCGTCCACCGCAACGTCGCCAACGTCGTGCTGCACACTGACCTGAACTGCCTGTCGGTGATCCAGTACGCGGTCGATGTGCTCAAGGTCAAACATATTCTGGTCACCGGCCACTACGGCTGTGGCGGCGTGCGCGCGTCCATGCAGGACCGCCAGTTCGGCCTGATTGACGGCTGGCTGCGGACGATTCGTGATCTGTACTACGAGAACCGCGAGCTGTTGAGCAAACTGCCGACCGAAGAAGAACAAGTCGACCGCCTGTGCGAGCTAAACGTTATTCAGCAAGTGGCCAACGTTGGTCACACCAGCATCGTGCAGAACGCCTGGCATCGCGGACAGAAACTGTCGATCCATGGTTGCATCTATGGCATCAAGGACGGTCGCTGGAAGAGCCTGAACGCGACGATCAGCGGTTTTGAACAACTGCCGCCGCAATATCGGTTGCGTCCATTGGGTGAGTGATTTGCGAGGTCGTCGCGTCTGGCTGTGACGAAGTGTGTTCGACGTTTGTACGGATCGTGCAGGAGCGCGTTTGCCCGCACTGCGGTGTGGCAGTGACACGGATGTCGCCGGACCGCGATGCAATCGCGGGCAAGCGCGCTCCTGCAGTGTGGCTAGCTCGGTCTACAATACGAACCGCTGCACCATCGTGTTCAGGTCCGTGGCGAGCATGGCCAAGGCGTTGCTGGCCACGGTCGTTTGCTGGGCGCCCGACGCCGATTGTGTCGACAGATCACGAATGCTGCTCAGGTTGCGATCCACTTCGTTGGCGACCGCTGCCTGCTGCTCGGCGGCACTGGCGATCAGGACATTACGATCACTGATGGTCGACGTCGAACTGATGATCACCGTCAACGCCTGACTGGTGGCTGCGGCCTGCTCCAGCGTCTGGCTGGCCTGAGAGGCGGTCACGCGCAGGGTTTCGGCGGTCTCCTGAGTGCTTTTTTGAACATCGTTGATCAGGCTTTCGATCTCGGTGGTCGAGGCGCTGGTGCGTTGGGCCAGTGATCGCACCTCGTCAGCCACGACGGCGAAGCCGCGACCCGCTTCACCCGCGCGAGCGGCTTCGATGGCGGCGTTCAGCGCCAGCAGATTGGTCTGATTGGCGATGGCGCGAATGACTTCGAGGATCTTGCTGATGCTCAAGGTGCGCTCGGCAAGACCATCGGCCTGATGCGAAGAATCGAGGACGTTGTCAGTCAGTTCCTTGATTGAATCGATGGTTCCGGTCAGGCGCAAGCGCCCTTCGGCGGCGGCTTCGTTCGAGGCTTTGGATTCGTTCGACGTGTTGCTGGCGTTATCGGCAACCTCTACGGCCGCCTGACTCATCTGGTTGACCGCCACGGCCGCCTGTTCGATTTCATCGTTTTGCAGCTGCAGGTTTTTTGCACTCGCGTCGGCGATGGCGCCCATTTCCTGTACCGACTGACTCAGCTGGCTGGCGGCGGCGTAAATTTGATCGATGGTACCGTGTAGATTGCTGCGCATTTGGCCGAGCATCTTCAGCAGCTGCGCGGTTTCGTCCTTGCCTTCCGGAATGGGCTGCGGACTCAGGTCGCCTTCGGCAATCGTGCGGGCGATCTGCAGGGATTGGCGCAGAGGGCCGATGATGCTCACGCTCAGGCGCCAAGCCAGTAGCAGCGTCAGCACCAACGCGACAACGATGGCGCTGACCGCGATGATGCGGGTCTGATGGAAACGCGCGCCGCCGGCATCGACGGCCGCCGCGGCGCTTTGCTTGTTCAGCTCTCGGAGCAATTGAACCTGCATGTCCATCAAGTCGCCCTGCATGCTCAGGGTGGTGTTGAGCAGCATGCGCGCGTCGTCGAGCTTGCGCTGCTCGATCAAGCTTGTCTCGTCATGCAACCCTGGCATGAACGCCGCGTAAGCCTCTTGCAGGGCTTTGATGGAGTCGCGTTCGGTGTTGTCCGTGGCATGAGCCAGGTAATCGCTGAAGCTTTTCTCGACCTCGTTCTTCAACTGCTCGATGTTGATCTTGCTGGTCACCACCGCGCCAGGATCGTCAGCATTGGCGATCAGACGCGCGCTTTCCCCGCGCAGCTTGATCAGGTCGATGGCAATAGCATCCGCCATGGCGATACTCGGCAGCGAACCGCTTTCCACCGCCTCACCCTGGTCCCGGATGTTTTGCATCTGCAGCAGACAAAACACACCGAGCGCGACCAGCAACAGGGCGGTCACGCTAAAACACAGCACCAGCCGCTGAGCAATCCGAAAGCGCCGCAAAAAAGCAGGCCTGGAAGAAGGACGGACTAAACCACGGAAAAACCTTTTCACAGCAACCAATCCCATCGAATACACCGGAGACTTGGTTATAGAGACGTTCCGTGATGTCTTTGTGACATCGAAAAAGAAATGTTTCAGAATTGTTGTGTTTTGAGGGCGATCCGATGAACGGTGCGGCTGTGAAAGCCACAAGGCTCTATTCAGGCTTTTTCAGCGTAGGTTGTGGGATCTTTCTGAACCTCTGTCCAAGCCATTGTTAGATTATTTTCTGTACATACAATAATTCGATCCAGATAATCTTCGACATCGTTAAGCGCGACAAAACACTGCTCGAACGTGGTCTTGATTTTGCCGATGCAAATGCTGTGTTTGCGGGTAGGCATCTGACCGCAGAGGATGTGCGGCATGACTATGGCGGGCGCCGCTTCATCACAGTAGGGATGCTGCTGGAGCGTTTGGTCGTTCTGGTCTGGACACCGCGCGGCGCGGCTCGCCGCATCATTTCCATGAGGAAAGCCAATGAGCGCGAACAAAACCTCTATCGGCACCGCCTGGGTTGATCCGGACGATGCTCCTGAACTTTCAGACGCTTTTTTTGAACAAGCGGATGAGTATCAAGGTGAACAGCGGGTCAAACGAGGACGGCCAAAGTCTTCGATTGTGCGCGAGCGCATCACGATTCGTCTTGAGCACGAAGTTGTTCAACAATTCAAAGCCTCCGGCCCGGGCTGGCAAACGCGAATGAACGCTGCGCTGGTGGACTGGCTGAAGACGCATGAACCTTCAGAGATCTCGCTCTGATCGAAATGTCTTCTGCCTTAGGTAGTCAGCTCAGGCCCCGATCTCATCCATGAATTCCTGCAAAAAACGCTGTGCGCGCTCATGCCTCACCTGCGCCATCTGCTTGCCCGTTGCCGTTTGAAAGCCCTGAGCCAGGGTGAAGATCTTGGTCTTGAAGTGATCCACGGCGAAGCGCTTGTCGTCCAGTTCGCGATGTCGTGCCTGTGGGTCGTGAGCGTCGTAGAGCTGGCTGCCCATGCGGCCGGAAACATAGAACAGCCGGGCCACGCCGACCATACCGATCGCATCAAGACGGTCGGCGTCCTGAAGGATTCTGGCTTCCAGCGTAGTAGGCGTAATATTGGCCGAGAAGCTGTGGCATTCGATGGCGTGTGCGACCGCTTGCGTGCGCGCTTCGTCCCAACCCATTTGCGCCAGCAACTCGGTGGCTTTCGCCGCCGCAAGGCGTGACGCACTGGCGCGAAACGGCGAGTTCTTTTCCACGGCCACGCAGTCATGCAGCAGGGTTGCGGCGAGCAACGCTTGATGATCGCCGCCTTCCTTGTCGCGGATCGCGCAGACGTTGCTCCAGACCCGGTGCAGGTGCGAGACGTCGTGAGAACCATCGACTTTTTCGGCCACCGTGTGGGGGATCAGCTTGTCAGCGAGGTCTTGAAACGGCGCGAAAGAGAGGGCGGTCATTGAGCTTCCTTTTCATCAATGCTGGCGGCTGTCGGGTGCGCCAGCATACAGGCATTGACCCGCCGGACCGGCGTCCGGTTCGACAGATGCAGCATCGCCCGGTTCATTGGCATCAAGGCCGCAGCGGCAGAGCGGTTTTGTAACGTACCTGTTTGAGCGAAAGGCTGGAGCGGATCTTCTCCACCTCTGGCATGGGCGACAGGCGTTCGATGATGAAATGTTCGAGGGCCTGCATGTCGGCCATCACCACGCGCAGCAAATAGTCCGCGTCGCCGGTCATCAGGTAGCACTCCATCACTTCTTCGCACTCGCAGACCCGGCGCTCGAAATTCTGCAGCGCTTCGCGGCTTTGCTCTTTCAGGCTGATGGAGATGAACACGTTCAGCCGCAGCCCCAGATGTTCGGGCGCCAGCAGTGCAACGTATTCGCGAATGCAGCCGGAGGCTTCCAGCGCTTTGACACGTGCCAGGCAGGGTGAGGGTGACAGGTGTACGCGTTTGGCGAGTTCAACGTTGGACAGACTGCTGTCTCGTTGCAGCTCGCGAAGGATTTTCAGGTCAATGCTGTCGAAGTTCATCGTGCTTCAATTTTCCTTTTTTAAAGCGTTTTATGCCGTTGAATGGCAATCCTTTTGCTCAGATCGGTCATTAAATCTGCACGCTGAAGCATAGACTTTTCCTTAATCAACGGGAGGTGTCCATGAGCCATTTCGATTCCAGTATTTCCGCAGCCGAGGCCGCGCGAAGCCATCACGATCAGTTGGAAATGAGTGAGTGGCAGGAAGCGCTGATGTCGCTTGTGGATAACGCAGGCCCCGAGCGAGCGCGCGAAATTCTCGACAGGTTGGCGCAATTGGCGCGTGATCCGAAAATCGGCTGGCAGCCTGCATTTGGAACGCCGTACATCAATACGATTGGTGTGGCCCAGCAACCGGCGTTTCCGGGCGATCTGGCCATTGAGGAGCGTCTGGCATCATTGATGCGCTGGAACGCCCTGGCCATGGTGGTGCGCGCCAACCAGGCTTACGGCGAACTGGGTGGACACATCGCCAGCTATGCCAGCGCCGCTGATTTGTTCGAAGTAGGCTTCAACCATTTCTTCCGTGCCAAGGGTGATCAACATGGCGGCGATCTGGTGTTTTATCAGCCGCATTCGGCGCCAGGCATTTATGCGCGGGCGTTTCTCGAAGGACGCTTGAGCGAGGAAGATCTGACGCACTATCGCCAGGAGATCGGAGCGGTGAAAGCCGGTGCTCGCGGTCTCTCAAGTTATCCACACCCCTGGCTGATGCCTGACTTCTGGCAGTTCCCCACTGGCTCCATGGGCATTGGCCCGATCAGCTCGATTTATCAGGCGCGGTTCATGCGCTATCTGCAGCACCGCGGTTTGCAGGACACCTCGACCCGGCATGTCTGGGGCGTCTTCGGCGACGGTGAGATGGATGAGCCGGAAAGCATGTCCGCGCTGACCCTGGCAGCGCGTGAAGGGCTCGACAACCTGACATGGGTGGTCAACTGCAACCTGCAGCGTCTGGACGGGCCGGTGCGAGGCAACGGTCGGATCATCGATGAGCTCGAGGCGTTGTTCAGCGGGGCGGGCTGGAATGTGATCAAGCTGGTCTGGGGTTCTGACTGGGACGCTCTGTTTGCCCGGGATCACGATGGCTCACTGGTCCGCGCGCTGTCGCAGACCGTTGACGGTCAGTTCCAGACCTTCGCGGCCAAGGACGGTGGGTATAACCGCGAGCATTTCTTTGGTCAGAACGAGGCACTGCGTCAACTGGCCCAAGGCCTGACTGACGAGCAGATCGATCGGCTCAAGCGTGGCGGCCATGACCTGGTTAAAATCTTTGCCGCTTATAGCGCTGCCACTCGGCACAAAGGCCGTCCGACCGTGATTCTTGCGCAGACCAAGAAGGGCTTCGGCATGGGGGAGGCCGGGCAAGGCAAGATGACCACGCACCAGCAGAAAAAACTGGATCGTGAAGCGCTGATCAACTTCCGCGACCGCTTCAATTTGCCGCTGACTGACGATCAGGCCGAGGGCCTGAGCTTTATCAAGCCCGAGCGCCACAGCGCAGAAATGCGTTATCTGCAGCAGCGCCGTCAAGCCTTGGGCGGGTCGATGCCCAGCCGTAGCAGCGTCGCGTCAAGCATTGCGGTGCCGGCGCGGGAATCCTGGGCCAGTTTCGCTACGCAGGCGAGTGGCAAGGAGATGTCGACCACGATGGCGTTCGTGCGGATGCTCGGCAACCTGCTCAAGGATAAACAGCTCGGTCCGCGCGTGGTGCCCATCGTGGCGGACGAGGCCCGCACATTCGGCATGGCGAATCTGTTCAAGCAGATCGGGATTTACTCCAGCGTCGGCCAGCGTTACGAGCCTGAGGACATCGGGTCGATTCTGAGTTATCGCGAGGCCACCAACGGCCAGATTCTGGAAGAGGGCATCAGCGAGGCCGGGGCGATCAGTTCGTGGGTGGCGGCGGCCACCAGTTACTCCGCTCATGGCCTGCGCATGCTGCCGTTTTATATCTATTACTCCATGTTCGGCTTTCAGCGTGTCGGCGATCTGATCTGGGCCGCAGCCGATCAGCGTGCGCGTGGATTCTTGCTGGGCGCCACGGCAGGCCGAACCACGCTGGGCGGTGAGGGCTTGCAGCATCAGGACGGCTCCAGTCACCTGATGGCCTCTACCGTACCGAATTGCCGTGCTTACGATCCTGCGTTCGCCGGCGAGTTTGCGGTCATCCTTGATCACGGCATGCGCCAGATGCTGGAGCACGATGTCGATGAGTTCTACTACGTCACGCTGATGAATGAAAACTACGCTCAGCCTTCGCTTTTGGAAGGGGTTGAGTCATCGATCATTCGCGGCATGTACCGTTTCGGTCACCGGGCAGCCGGCAGCGCCCGAGGCAAAGTGCGCCTGATGGGGTCAGGCACGATACTGCGTGAGGTGATTGCAGCCGCTGAGTTGCTGGCGCAGGACTGGCAGATCGACAGCGAAATCTGGAGCGTCACCAGCTTCACCGAGCTGGCGCGAGAGTCACGTGAGGTCGAGCGCTGGAACCGCCTGCATCCTCAGCATGAGAAGCGCGCGAGTCATCTGGATGAGTGTCTGCCCAAAGGCGCCCCTGTGATTGCCGCATCGGACTACGTGCGAGCGCTGCCGCAACTGATCGGGTCTTACGTGACGAGTGATTACACGGTACTGGGCACTGACGGTTTTGGCCGCAGCGACACCCGGGCGCAGTTGCGGGGTTTCTTCGAAGTCGACCGGTATCACATCGTCCTCGCGGCCGTGACCGCGTTGGTGGAGGAGGGGACGTTGGCGGCTGATGTTGCCGTTCAAGTGATCGAGAAATACGGGATTGAGGCTGACAGCGAAGCGTCTTGGGCGTGCTGACTTTGCGCGGAACAACCTGTGGGAGCGAATTCATTCGCGAAAAATAGTTCGGCCGACACAGCTTTATCGGCTGTACCGCCGCCTCGCGAATGAATTCGCTCCCACCGTTAAAGATTGCGCCGTGACAGAGAGAGATGATCATTTCGGTTCAGTGATGCAGCAATCATCCCGGTCATTACTGCCCTTTCATCGCCGCCGTTAATTTGTCCACGTTGTAGCGAAACATCTTCACGTAGGTGGGTGCCGGGCCGTCGGCAGGCGACAACGACTCCACGTACAACTCACCGCCCGGGTGCGCGCCGCTGGCTTTTGCGATCTGCTGCACCAGGCGCGGGTCGCCGGAGTTCTCGAAGAAGTAAGCGCTGACATGTTCATGCTTGATCTGAGTGATCAACTTGCCGACATCAGCGGCTGACGCTTCGGTTTCCGTCGAAAAACCCAGCGGCGACAGGAAGGTCACGCCGTAGGCGTGACCGAAATAGCCAAAGGCATCGTGAGAAGTCAGCACCTTGCGCTGCGCGACCGGGATGGCGTTGATCTGCGCACGTGCGTAGGCGTCCATGTCCTGCAATTGCGCGATGTACTTGTCGCCATTTGCCTTGTAGTCAGCCGCATTTTCCGGGTCGGCTTTCTGCAGTGCTTTGATGATATTTCTGACGTAGACGATGCCGTTTACCGCGCTATTCCAGGCATGCGGGTCGGTGATTTTCTTCCCGTCTTCTTCCATGCTGCGGGTCATGATTCCGTTGGACAGCACCACCGGTTCGCCCTTGTAACCGGACGCCGTGATCAGGCGGTCCAGCCAGCCTTCCAGATGCAGACCGCTGACGAACACCACGTCGGCTTTCTTCAAGGCCTGCGCGTCATTGGGTGTCGGCTCATAGACATGTGGGTCGCCATTGGGCCCGATCAGCGAGGTGACGTGGACGTGATCGCCGCCCACGTTGTGCACCATGTCGGCGATGACCGTGAAGGATGCGACGGTTTCCAGGGTTTTTGCCTGGGCGAAGTTGGCCAGGCCCGACAACGCCAGTGCGGCGGTCAGAAGCGTCAAACGTTTCATGTGATTTCCTTGCGATGAGAGAACGATCAGCCGGACAGGTGAACCCTCGGGAACAGACGGCGCAGAAAACCGCTGCGTCCAAAGAACAGTGAGAACAGGTAGAAGGCGCTGGCGGTCAGGACGATGGCCGGCCCCGACGCCACGCTGGCGTGGTAGGAAACGATCAGGCCGATGAAGCCGGACAGCGTTGCGACGACGGTAGAAATCACGATCATGCCGGTTAGCGAGCTCGACCAGAAACGCGCAACGGTCGCTGGCAGCATCATCATGCCGACGGCCATCAGCGTGCCCAGGGCCTGAAAGCCCGCGACCAGGTTAAGCACCACCAACAGCAGAAACAGCACGTGATACAGCGATCCGCGCCCGCCGACAGCCCTCAGAAAACCGGGATCGAAGCATTCCAGGATCAGCGGACGGTAGATCAGCGCGAGCAATATCAGCGTGAAGGAGGCGATGGCGCCGACCATGAAGATGGCCTGATCGTCGATGGCCAGAATGGTGCCGAACAGCACGTGCAGCAGGTCGACGTTGGAACCGTGAAGCGAGACGATCAGGACCCCGGCGGCGAGCGATGTCAGGTAGAAACTGGCGAAGCTGGCGTCCTCGCGCAGGGTGGTGAAACGACTGACCAGGCCCGACAGCAGTGCGACGGCAAGCCCGGCAATCAATCCGCCAAACCCCATCGCTGGCAGTGACAGCCCTGCGAACAGGAAGCCCACCGCCGCGCCCGGCAGAACCGCGTGGCTCATGGCATCACCCACCAGACTCATGCGCCGAAGCATCAACAGCACGCCGACGGGGCCTGAGCCGATACCCAATGCCAGGCAAGCCACCAGCGCGCGGCGCATGAAACCGAAATCGACAAAGGGCTGAATCAGCAGGCTATAGAGCGTCACAGCGCTGCCTCCTGTTCGACATCGCACGCTTGCGCGTCAGGGCTCCAGTGCTCGGCCATGTTCTTGGCGCGGCGCAAGTTGTCGGCATGGAGGATGTCGGCGGTGTTGCCCCACGCGATGATTTCGCGAGCCAGCAGCAACGTGCTGGGGAAATGCTGGCGGACTTGTTCGATGTCATGCAGCACCGCGATCACGGTACGGCCTTGACCGTGCCAGGTGCTGATCAGCTTGAGCAGGTCGCGCGTGGTACGGGCGTCGATGGCCGTAAAGGGCTCATCCAGCAGGATCACCGACGCGTCCTGCAACAACAGTCGGGCGAACAGCACCCGCTGGAATTGCCCCGATGACAATGAGCTGATGCTGCGCTCTTCGAAGCCTTCCAGACCCACCGCTTTCAACGCTTCTTGTGCCTGTTCGGCATGCTTGCGCGAGGCGCCACGAAACGCACCGATACTGCGCCAGGCGCCCATCATCACGGTGTCCGCCACGCTCAACGGAAAGCTGCGATCAATTTCGGCGGCCTGTGGCAGATAGCCGATGTGGCGGGTCGCCAGACTGCCACGGTCCACGCGTCCCATGGCAGGTTTCAAGGTGCCGGCGATGGCTTTGATCAAGGTCGATTTGCCCGCGCCGTTGGGCCCGACAATCGCCGTGAGGCTCCCGGCGGCGAATCGCCCGCTGACGTGATGCACCGCCGGGCGGCGTTCGTACGTGACCGTGAGGTCGTGCAGATCGATTGCCGCACTCATGGAATCGCCACCGCCCACGCAATGCCGATCCACAACAGCGCAAGCAAGGTCAGTGAAACCAGCACGCGCTTACCTGCGGACTGAGCGAGCGCGGACGTCGCGATATTCGGGGAAAGTCGAGGAGCAGGATTCACGGAAAGGCGCCTGAAATGTTTTGTTATACTATTACATCACTATTTTCAGGCGAGAGGGAAGGGGTATTTTGGAGCGATTCAGGAATGCGACAGTTTGAACGCTTCGCCGATGAGTGCTTGCTCGATGCGAGGGATACGCAATGCGTGCGCCAGTGTCGGCCACTGCCTGATGATGGCTTTGAATCTCGCAATGGTGTCGTCAGCTTCGTTGAGCCGCACACGAAACAAGGTGCAGACCGACCGTACCAATTCAAGGTCGAGTGCGTTGTCGACCTCACTCACGTTGAGTTTCAAAGCTTGCCCGTAGGGATCGGGATTCATGTCGTAAGCGGGTGATAAGCGCCACCCTGCGCCGGGTTCGAGGATAAAGCCGTGGTTACGCAAATGGTCATCGGTGTTGGACACCATCATGTTGAACACGATGCGGTTCCAGAGCTCCTTCAGGTCAGCGTTGGTACTGGCTCCGTGGGTAATCAAAACTTCCGCCAGTTCCAGATAGCTGACTCCTGCGGACGCGTCCTCGCCATCTTTGTGATGGGTAAGGGTCATGGCTGAAGCAAAATGCAGACGCCTGCCTTCGGGGGTTCGATCAAAACGCTTTATCCGAAAACAATGATGCTCGCTCGCGTAGCGTTCAGCGTCCATGGGGGCGACCCTGAGTCCGCAGGCCTCTGCCAGTGTGCCAACGATCAATTCCCATGCGCCCACGTCATGTTCATCTCTGACACTGGGAAATTTGGCGATCCACAGGTTTTTCTGAGTGTCTACCACGCTGGCTTTGGGGCGCGCGCCACCGAGAGAACCGCCCGGCGCTATTAACTGCCGAATCCATTCGTCGCCTTCCGCTGCGGTGTTATCCACGTCACTTTCAAGGGCTCTGCTGACGGCTTCCAGTTCGCGTAGCTGAATAAGCGGAGGCGCGGCGAGGTCGTGCTGGTTGTCGAGAAATGGACCCGTGTCGTCCAGCTTGAACCGCAAGGCGCCGACTCGATAAGCGTCGTGTACACCGAGCAGAAAGTCGGATTCGAAAAGACGAGTGGATGATGGGAGCACACCTGCACGCTTCTCGCGCTCCAGCCTGCGTTTCATCAACATACGGCCCCAACGGTCGGGGCTTGAATCGGCAAATACGCCGAAGATATCCCGACCGGGAGATGGATATTGTGGGCCCTCAAAGGGCAGCACGCCGGGGTCGAGGGTGATGGCGCAAAGCTGCGTATCGGATAACGCATCGTGGTCGTATTCGAAGTCGAACACTTCACGGGGCCCGCTGCGCCGTGCGTGCAAGAACCCCAGTCGCCGTGGTGTGGGCAGGTTGGCCCAGTCGGCATAGACCGCGATTGTCGTCATCATTCCTTCCCGTTGTCCGTGTCTTGTCCGGGCTGGATAAGCAAGGACGTCAGTCTTGAAGCGGGCGTGATGGTCGCATGCCTGGATGAGGGAGCGTTATCCGAGCCGTCCTGATCCGATGTAGGAGAGGGACGTTTTTTTGTGGCAGATGTGCTGTCGAATTTCTTGCGAGGCACCGTGACCAAGTCAGCGTCCTGCAATTGCCGCCCCGTTTCGTCCGCTTTGGCGAGCAGGCCCAGATCCTGCTCCAGTCCCAATACTTGCATCACGGACAGGTACGCACCCATCGTCACTCCCGCGCCTCCACGCTCCAATGCGCGCAATGTCATCTGGGACATGCCGGAGCGCTCCGCGACACGTTTTGCCGTGAGCTTGCGGCGCAGGCGCGCTAATTTCAGCCGCTCGCCAAAGTCTTCGAGAAGTCGGGTCGTGCCCGGAAGCAGTGGCGCCGTCGTTTTTGCCATGTGCAATTATTCCTTCACATTATTGGCGATAATGCTGGAATATTAGCAGCTGTTAGCGAGTCTCCAAATGAAATGCAACAATCCGGGTTTTTTAACGATTTTAATGAAGAAACGGTCGCTATCAGGTATGGCTGGATGGCGTATGTGAGGTCCTGCCGGCTAGTGACAGTGTTTTCCTGAATCCTCAATCCATGTAATTTCATCACCCCAGCTTCCAAGCCTTCCCTCCCTAATGCAGGATCATCCCCATGACCGCCGCACATCGCCGTCCCGTCCCCCTTGCCAAATGCTATCGCTTGCTTAATCACGGTCCGACCGTTCTGGTGAGCGCGGCGCATAACGGCCGGCGCAACATCATGGCGGCGGCGTGGGCGATGCCGCTGGATTTTCAGCCGCCCAAGGTCACGGTGGTGCTGGATAAGTCGGTATGGACCCGGCAGCTGGTGGAAGGCTCTGGGACGTTCGTGATTAACGTGCCGACGATCAGTCAGCTCGACATCGTCGAAACGGTGGGCTCGACGTCGGGGCTGGAAATCTCTCAGGAAAAGGACCTCGACAAGTTCAAGGCGTATGGCCTGCAGACGTTTACGGGTGACGTCGTCGATGGGGCGCTGCTGGAAGGGTGCGCCGCGTGGCTGGAATGCCGATTGATGCCGGAGCCGCACAACCAGAATCAGTACGACCTGTTCATTGGTGAAGTGGTGGCGGCCTGGGCAGACGAGCGCGTGTTTTCCGACGGGCACTGGCATTTCGAGGGTCATGATGAGCTACGCACGCTGCATCATGTGGCGGGCGGGCACTTCCTGGTGATCGGTGATGAGGTCGTCGGCAAGGTCCTGGAACGGGCTGAAGAGTGATTAACCCATCGGGATGGCAGCAAAGTTACGATCTGCGTACATCAAATCCTGTGTGGGCGTGAGCTTGCTCGCGACAGCGTCGTGTCAGGCTACATCAGTGCACCGGACGTTTCGCAATCGCGAGCAAGCTCACGCCTTCAGGTAAGCGCTGCATCCGACGGCAGCTATAGAGCGGCAGTGCGGTCAGTCCTTGACCAACTGACCGTTCACCAGGCGCCAGGTCTTCAGCGGGTTGCTGTGCTGAAGGGCTGGCGGCAGCAGCGAGTCCGGGACGCTTTGATAGCAAACAGGCCGCAGGAAGCGATCAATGGCGGTGGCGCCGACCGAGGTGCTGCGACTGTCGGAGGTTGCCGGGAACGGGCCGCCGTGAACCATCGAATAGCTCACTTCGACGCCCGTCGGGAAGTCATTGAACAGAATTCGCCCGGCCTTGCGCTCCAGTGTCGGCATCAACGCTTGGGCGATCGCCTGATCACCGTCGTCGAAATGCAGAGTGACGGTCAGTTGCCCGTCGAACTTCGCGGCCACTTTCTGCAGGTCGGCCGTGTCCTTGCAGACGATCAGCAGTGCGCTCGGCCCGAAGTTTTCGTCTTCCAGCCCCGGATTGGCGAGGAAGGTCGCTGAGTCGGTGCGGAAAAACGCGGGCCGCGCCTGGAACGAGCCTTCAGCCTCTCGACCTTCGGCTACCAGCGTCACGCCCGAGGCTTTGTGCAGATTGTTCAGGCCGTTGCAGTAGGCGCCATGAATGTTGGGCGTCAGCATGGTGGTCGGTGTCTTGTCGGCCAACGCGGTCGCAGCGGCGGACACGAACGTCTCCAGCGCATCGCTTTCCAGTGCCAGCAGGATGCCAGGGTTGGTGCAGAACTGACCTGCGCCCAGTACCAGCGATTCGACGAAGCCCTTGGCGATACTTTCGCCACGCGCAGACAGCGCGGCCGGCAACAGAAACACCGGGTTGATGCTGCTCATCTCCGCATAGACCGGAATCGGCACCGGACGCGCCTGAGCGGCCGCGACCAGCGCAAGACCGCCACGGCGTGAGCCAGTGAAGCCGACGGCTGAAATCAGCGGATGGCTGACGAGGGCCTGGCCAACGGAGATGTCCTTGTCGATCAGCATGGAAAACACGCCTTCGGGCATGCCGGTATCCCGTGCAGCTTTCTGAATGACGCGAGCGACCAGTTCGCTGGTGCCCAAGTGCGCGGGGTGCGCCTTGACGATGACGGGGCAACCTGCCGCCAGCGCTGACGCCGTGTCGCCGCCCGCCACCGAAAAGGCCAAGGGAAAGTTGCTGGCGCCAAACACTGCGACCGGTCCCAGACCGATGCGACGCAGACGCAGGTCGGCGCGCGGCAGTGGTTGACGGTCGGGCAGGGCGGTGTCGACCACCGCGCCGTGCCAACGACCGTCGCGCAGCAGGCTGGCGAACAGCTTGAGCTGGTTGACGGTGCGCATCCGTTCGCCTTCCAGGCGCGGTTTTGGCAGGCCGCTTTCAACATGAACGCGCTCGGTCAGCGTGTCGCCTAGATCCAACAGACCTTGGGCGATGGCTTCGAGGAAGGCCGCCCGTTGTTCATCACTGAGTTGGCGGTAGGGGTCGAACGACGCTTCGGCCAGTTCACACGCGGTGTTCACATCGTCCGGCGTGCTGGCGCCAAACGCGGGTGACAGTTCTTCTCCCGTGGTGGCGGCCAGCGCGAACACCTCGCCTCCCTGACCACGAACCGCACGTTGACCGATGATCGTTTCACCAAGAATCTGCATTGCTCAACACCTCTTATTCAAGACGAGCCTGGGTATGTTCTATCGCTGTGGGACGCGTAGCTGACTCAGCGCAAAGACGATGGCCCTGTTGTAGCAGATTAGTGCTGTTTCAGGGCCAGTCATGTGACCGGTAACAAAGGCCATAAACCTTAGCCTATTGCGCGGGTCTTGAAGAAACGATTTCTCGTTCGATGAGCATGAGGGACTGCTCAGAGAATGCTACAAGCCCGTCGAACCAGCGCATCACTTCGAGTGCGTGCGGTTCAAGAGGCCTCAGTGTTCGCGCTGGCGTGTCATTTCTGACAGTAGACGTCTGCATAAAGAAGGCAAAAAATCGTGCCTGCAGCCATGCATTCTGGCAGGCCGCTTACCTATCACTGAAGGGAATCCAAAATGGCCATTTTGACATCAGATCAACTTGAAAGAGCAAAGAAAGCATTCAGCAGTTGGGATACCAATGGGGACAAAACGCTGACCGTCGAAGAGTTCAGTGCAGCGTTGAAGCCATATTTGACGGATGAGACCCTCGCAAAGTTGCTCAAAGCGGTGAACCCGAACGGGGATAACGTCATCAGCTGGGAAGAGTTTCTCAAGGACTACGAGAGCGATCTCTGACATCAATCCCCCTGCACCGCCGAAGCTTTCGCTGGACAGGGGGCGAGTGCCTTGAAGTCACCTGACTTGCCGGTTTTGGCAGTTTTGATCACGCCGGCGCCGGCAAGCCAACAGGCTACAGAGATGCAGTCAGTCGTTACTGCTGAACCGCGCTATACCCTTCAAACGCAACCTGCTGCTGAATCGCGCTGACGATGTTCTTGCGCGTGGCAGGCTGTTGATTACCGTCGCGGTCCACGAAAACATCGCTTTGCAGTTCGGCATCGTCGCCTTCACCCACAAAGGTGAAACCGAGGAATTCGAAGGCTTCACGGTCGACGTTGGCTTTCGAGCGCGGGGTGCGCAGGGGCAGGGTGACGCTGGTGCCGTCTTTGCTGATGACGAACACCTCAGCCTCTTTCTTCGCGCGTGCGGCTTTGCTTTTGCCGCCGCTCGGGTTGCTGACGGCCTGGTGTGTCTGGTTCAGGACCTTCAGGGCCAGGCTGTAGACCAGCTCCTGGAAACTGGGGTCGTCCTTGTAGCTGGACAGAATCCGGCTGATCGGGAACTTCGTACTGAGGTCTTCCAGCGCGGCCATGTCGGCGGCTTCTGCATCCTTGAGCTGCTTGAGTTGCCCCATCAGCTCGTAGGCCTGGTCATCATCGAAGCGGTCATGGGCCTGACGGATCGCAACGCGAAGCTCACGAATCTGATCGCTTTCTTTAGCGCTTTGGAAGGCATCGAGGACCATTTCGCTGATGGTTTTTGCCTGCGGCACATGCTGTGAAAGATTGATGGCGTCTTCGTAGGCCTGCTTGGCAGAGCGCGCGGGCGCTGCTACGTCGGTATGGGAATCAGACATTGAACATCCATTACTTCATTAACGGGGTTTGATCGCGAAACGCACGCTGGCGCTTCGCGACGGAGGGTAATTTATTTACCGCCCAAAGCACCACCCGCAGCGCCACCCAGGCCTGCGCCGATGGTGCCGCCTGTGCTGCCGCCCAGTTTGTTACCGATTACCGAGCCCGCAGCGCCACCCAGACCTCCGCCAACGGCCGCACGGGTCTTGTGGCCTTTTTTCGCGGCAACTGCACCACCGGCAGCGCCCGCCAGGCCTGCACCGATGGCCGCGCCATTGCTGCCGCCCATTTGTTGACCGACGACGTTACCCAGTGCGCCGCCCAGGCCGCCACCCAATGCGGCGTTGGTGCCGCTGCCTGCCATTGCGCCTTGAGAAACCAGAAGACCCAGAACCAGTGCAGGAAGTGTGAATCGCATGAACTCGACCTCAGAAAAGGGACAGCGCTATGAAGTGATGTCGTTGATGAAGCGGGTTGCCCGGCCAGTCAGTGCTTCGATAACCGGAACGCCAGAAACAACAAAGCCCGCACGAGGCGGGCTTTGTTGAGGTACTTGGTGGCTACACAGGGACTTGAACCCCGGACCCCAGCATTATGAATGCTATGCTCTAACCAACTGAGCTATGTAGCCAAGTGGCGCGCATTATTCGCTCAGATCGGGGATGTGTCAAGCGTCTCTATAAAAAATTTATGCGTGTGATCAATTGGTTAGGATTTTCCCTCTGAAATCCCCTGGCCGAGTCGAGATGCCCGTCACCGAGGTGACAGTTTTGTCGGGCGACCTGAGTGGTTTTGCCCCACTCTTGTGCACGCGCTCTGCACCTTCTTCGTTCACATGCCCGTTTAGATGGCTTCGTGCTACCGGTCCGTTTCTTGCTTGAGCCTGCCGACCGTGCACTCTGCAGTGCTGACTCTGTCGCGCGCGGCGTCGCCAACCCGATAATGACTGCACGCGTCTCCGGCATAGGAGACGGGCGGTTGTCGTTTTTAAAACAAAGACATGGCATTTTGCCGGTAACAATGTGAGGCAACATCTGCCGTGGTCACGAGTCGCGGTGGCGGGTTGTCCGTGAGGAGTAGTCGGACATGCAAAGTCTTTTGTCGCCAGGAATCCGTCTGCTCGGACGTTTTGGATTTGCACGCAAGTTTCAGGTGCTGTTTTTCCTGTTCATCCTGCCGCTGGCCGGAAGCCTGTGGATGATCGGGCAGGACTACCGCAGCAAGCTGGCCGTGATTTCCGATGAGCAGTCCGGGGTTCGTCAGTTGTTGGCGCTCGATGCACTGGATGCCCAGCTGACTGCCCAACGTAACCGCGCGGCTCGCTGGAAGGCGGCGGATATTCTTCACGACCCTACTCCCGCGGCGAAGGCAGCCATGGCTGCGCTGGACGCTGCCAACCCGGTCCTGGGTCAGACGCTTGCGGCGCTGGGCGATGAGCTCAAGGCGCAGCATGCCAGTGCAGACATCATGGCGCGTTTCCAGGCGCTGCAAGCGACCGTCAAGGGCATGGACTCCGAGGCGTTGCGCACCGTCGGCTGGTGGCCGGACGGCTACGACCGTTTCACTTCGGCGCTAACCGCGTTGCAAAGCCTGCGTGAACAGATCGCCATGGACACCGGGCTGATTCTCGACCCTTGGCTCGAAACCTATCTGCTGATGCAGGTTTCCACACAGCAGGCGCCGGATCTGATCGAGCGTGTCGGGCGTATGGCGAGTGTGGGGCAGTCCTCGGTGGCGTCGGGTCAGTTCACGCTTCAGAGTCGCCTGCAGATGCGCGACCTGCGCAGTCGTATCGGCGATGCTCGTGATCAACTGGTCAAGGCCGCCGCGTCGTTGCAAGCCAAGTCGTACCCCGGCATGGAAACCTGGACCGGCCGTTACAACGACAGCCTTCAGCGCCTGGACAGTGAGCTGAAAGTGCTGGACGAGGGCGTGTTCGGCGGCGCAATCAAACTGGACACCGCTGCATTCGAGCGCAGCGTCGACAGCACCCTCGAAGCACTGGCTGCGTTGCGCAATCAGTCGCTCACGTCGCTGGACAGCCGACTGGATTACTACCATGACAGCGCGATCAAACAGTTCGTGCCGGTGGCCGCGACGTTCAGCCTTCTGGCCCTGGCTGCGCTTTATCTCTTCATGTGCCTGCAGGCTTCGATTCGCCGCAGCGCCAAAGGCATCACGACGCTGGCCGAGTCGCTGCGTGACGGTAATCTGTGTGTCGAAGTGGCGGTCGAAGGCCGCGATGAGCTCGCCGCGATCAGCACGGCGCTCAACGTCGCGGTCGTGCAGCTGCGCACCAGCCTGCTGGGGGTCAACCATGAAACCCAGCAACTGGGCTCAGCCGTTCTGACGCTCAATTCGCAGTCCGGCAGCACGCTCAATGAAGTTGAAGATCAACAGCAGCAGATCAGTCAGATTGCAGCGGCCGCCACCCAGTTGGCGGCGACGTCCCTGGGCGTTGCGAAGAGCTGCGAAGAAGCGTCCGGCAGCGCTCAACACACGCGCCAGATTGCCGAAGACAGCAGCCGGGACAGTCAGCGCACCACGGCCAGTATCCAGCAGCTCAATCAACGACTGACCGACACGGCTAATGCGCTGAGCAAGGTCAGCGAGCAGGGGCAACAGATTCAGTCGGTGGTCGACACCATCCGCGGCATCGCCGAGCAGACTAACCTGCTGGCGCTTAACGCGGCCATCGAAGCGGCACGCGCGGGCGAACAAGGGCGAGGGTTTGCTGTGGTGGCCGATGAGGTGCGCAGCCTGTCGCAACGCACGCAGGCGTCTACCGCGCAAATCGCCGGCACGGTCGACAGCCTGCGCGCCACCGTGAGCCAGGCCGTCAGTCTGATGGAAGCGGCTTGTGGTCAGGCGGTCACTGATGCGCAGTCGGTCACTGGCCTTGGCGAGCGTCTTGGAGAGATCGCCAGCGCCGTGCAGATCGTCACCGACACGCTGGCGCAGATCGCCACCGCGGTGGAGGAACAGGCCGCCACAGCGGACGAGGTCAGCGGCAATATTCAGCAAGTGGATCAGGCGGCAGGGCGATTGCTCGATGGCGCGCGGGCGGTGAACCACGCAGCCGATACGCTGAGCAGAGGCAGTCGGGCGTTGAGTGACAATACCTCGCGGTTCCAGTTGGGCTGAACGGCGAGGTTGTGAGGCGGCACTCATACCTTGGAATAGCTTGAAACCCGAAAGAGGGACGACGTATAACGGGCGTCGTCTTCTCTGTCCGATTCTCTTGTTTCCAAGGCGTCTTCCATGACCGAAAGCAGTGCCGCGGGTGCGGCGGTTTATTCCCCTCTGACGCTGGCCCTGTATGACGCATGGGTGCTGGGCATTTCCAATCGTTACGCGTGGCGTTGTCCGACCGATGAGGTTTTGCTGCCATTCTTTCGCGCCAACGTTCGCGCCCGGCATCTTGATATCGGTGTGGGCACGGGTTACTACCTGGCCAAAGCCCAGTTGCCCGCCGACACTCAGATCACCTTGCTCGACCTCAATCCCAGCAGTCTTGAAGCGGCCAGGCGCAGAATCGCCCGGCCCGACACACGCATTCTCCAGCACGACGTCATGCAGCCGATTCCGGGTGGCGAACGTTTCGATTCGATCTCGCTTTTTTATCTGCTCCATTGTCTGCCGGGCCCTCTGGACGCCAAGGCGGCGATCTTCGGCAACCTCAAGCACAACCTGCAACCGGGCGGCGTGCTTTTTGGGGCGACGATTCTGGGGGACGAGGCGGGGCACAACGGCTTCGGGCGCAAGCTGATGGACGTCTACAACAAGAAGGGCATTTTCGGAAACCGTCAGGACACCCAGGTCGGTTTCGAAGGGCATCTGCGTCAGCATTTCCGGGACGTGACGCTCAAGCGTGAAGGGCGCGTGCTGCTGTTCCGTGCGGCTCAGCCGATCATCTGAGGTCGGGTCTGTCAGCGCCAGCCCTTTTTTACTGGCGCTGCGCTGACAGTCGCGTGGCTATTCTCAGCTCTTTTTCTGCCCGCCAGCAGAGGTCTGGCCGAACAGTATCTTCTTGCCTTCCTCGGTGACCGTTGCACGGTTCTGTGACAGCGCTTCACCCTTGGCGTAGGCGCGAATCGTTGCCGGGCGAGTCTGCACCGCATAGAACCAGCGCTTCAGATTCGGAAAGTCATCCAGGTTTTGCTGTTGGCGCTGCCATGGGTAAACCCAGGGATAGATCGCCATGTCAGCGACTGAATAATCCTCTCCAGCGACGAAGGTACGGCCTTGCAGCCTGCGGTCCAGCACGCCGTACAGGCGGTTGGTTTCATTGACGTAGCGGGTGATCGCGTACGGGATTTTCTCCGGCGCATACACGCCAAAGTGATGATTCTGACCCGCCATCGGGCCAAGCCCGCCCATCTGCCACATCAGCCATTCAGTGACGGTTTTCTTGCCGCGCACATCGGAGGGCAAGAACTGACCCGTCTTTTCCGCCAGGTACAACAGGATCGCGCCGGACTCGAAAACCGTGATTGGCTCTCCACCGTCGGCGGGCGCGGTGTCGATGATCGCCGGCATACGGTTGTTCGGCGAGAAGGCCAGAAACGCAGGCTGAAACTGGTCCCCAGCGCTGATGTCGACAGGGTGAATACGGTATTCCAGTCCAGCTTCCTCCAGAAACAAGGTGATCTTGTGGCCGTTGGGGGTTGGCCAGTAGTAGAGCTCGATCATCGTTGCGATTCCACAATGAGGGGGTAAATGGGGGCGAAGTTACCTTGATGCGCGCCACCGTCCAGCAGCGCGAGTGCGGGGCGCAACACGCTTTCCAGCAAGGCCCGTTGCGGTTTGGCGCGGGCGAGTACGCGAATGCCCAGTAGCACGCCAAGCAACAAGCAGGAGAGGTCTTGGGCCGGTTGTGCGCAGGAAATCGTGCCGTCACGTTGGCCTGCTTCCACGCAGCGCAGAAAAAAGTGCTCGGCCCGCGTAAGAAAGTCATCCACGATCGCTTGCGCATCCGGGTCATGCGGCGCCGCTTCCAGCGCCGAGTTCACCATCATGCAGCCTCGACGCTGGATGTCGTTCATTGAGCGCTCAATGATTTCCACGAAAAACATCTCGATGGCCTGGCGCGGCGCCAAGGTGCTCTCCAGGCGCACGACACGCTCGCCAAAGCTGCTTTCCAGGTAGTGCGCCAACGCCTTGCGGTACAGGGCACGCTTGTCGCCAAACGCGTTGTACAGGCTGGCGCCGGTGATGCCCATGCAGTCGATGAGGTCACGCATCGACGTCGCCTCGAAACCCTTTTTCCAGAAGCACTGGATCGCGGCGTCGAGCACATTCCCTTCGTCGAATTCTCTGGGTCTTGCCATCGTCATTTTCCTTTCGGCGCACATCTTCACGTTGCGCCGTGTTCCACAGTTCGCCTAATCTAGATCAATCGTTCTAAAACGCAACTGTGTTTTTCGGGCGCTGTGCGCTTTCGGTATTTTCGATCACCTTTCACACCCACAGAGATGAACGCCATGATCCGTTTCTATTTCCACCCGACACCCAACCCGGCCAAGGTCGCGCTGTTTCTCGAAGAGTCAGGCCTGGACTACGAATTGGTTCCGGTGGATACCAGCAAGGGCGAGCAGCACTCTCCCGAGTTCCGCGCGATCAACCCCAACGGAAAAGTGCCTGCAATCGTTGACACTGACGGGCCGGGCGGGAAAGAAGTGCGGGTATTCGACTCCAGCGCCATCCTGCTGTATCTGGGTGAGAAAACCGGCCAGTTCATGGGCGCGGCCGAAGACAAGCCTGAGCTGCTCTCGTGGCTGTTCTTCATTGCGTCGGGTCTCGGGCCGTTTTCGGGTCAAGCGGTGCACTTCCAATACGCCGCACCAGAAGGCAACGATTACGCGGTGAACCGCTATCGCCGCGAAATCGAGCGCCATTACGAAGTCCTTGACCAGCATCTGGCGGGGCGCGACTACATCGTCGGAAACGAATACACCCTTGCCGATATTTCGACGTGGGGCTGGTTGATTCGCGCGCCTCGCGTCATGAAGGGCGCTGAGGATGCCTTGGCGGACTACCCGAACCTCAAGCGCTGGTTCCAGAACGTCGACGCACGTCCTGCGGCATCTCGCGCAAAAGACGTGGGTAAGGATCACGCCTTCAAGAAAGACATGGATGAGCAGGCGAAACGCGCGCTGTTTCCGTCGAATTATCCAAAGGCGGATTGACGTGTTTCAGATGGCGGATTGAAAAGCGATCGCCCAATAAAAAGCCTCCGAGGAAGGAGGCTTTTTCGCGAGGCGCTGTCTGGAGAACCAGACGCCGTCTCTGGTCAGACGTTGAAGCGGAAGTGCAGCACGTCACCGTCTTTGACGATGTAGTCCTTGCCTTCCAGGCGCCATTTGCCTGCTTCCTTCGCACCGGCTTCGCCCTTGTACTGGATGAAGTCGTTGTAAGCGACGCACTCGGCGCGGATGAAGCCTTTTTCGAAGTCGGTGTGGATCACGCCAGCGGCTTGAGGTGCAGTGGCACCGACGCGGACGGTCCAGGCGCGGACTTCTTCGACGCCGGCAGTGAAATAAGTCTGCAGGTGAAGCATTTCGTAACCGGCGCGGATAACGCGGTTCAGACCCGGCTCTTCGAGGCCCAGGGCCTCGAGGAACATGTCTTTCTCTTCGCCGTCGTCGAGTTCGGCGATTTCGGCTTCGATCTTGTTGCAGACCGGCACCAGCATGGCGCCTTCTTCCTCGGCGATCGCGCGAACCACGTCCAGGTGCGGGTTGTTCTCGAAACCGTCTTCAGCGACGTTGGCGATGTACATGACCGGCTTGGTGGTCAGCAGGTGAAAGCCCTTGATCACGGCTTTCTCGTCAGCGCCCATGTTCTTCATCAGGCTGCGCGCAGGCTTGCCTTCGGTGAAGTGAGCGATGAGTTTTTCCAGCAGGCCTTTCTGGACCACTGCATCTTTGTCGCCGCCTTTGGCGTTACGCGCCACTTTCTGCAGCTGTTTTTCGCAGCTGTCGAGGTCGGCGAAGATCAGCTCGAGGTCGATGATCTCGATGTCGCGTTTCGGGTCAACACTGTTGGAGACGTGAATCACGTTCTCGTCTTCGAAGCAGCGGACCACGTGAGCGATGGCGTCGGTTTCGCGGATGTTGGCCAGGAACTTGTTGCCCAGGCCTTCACCTTTGGAGGCGCCGGCGACCAGGCCCGCGATGTCGACGAACTCCATCGTGGTCGGCAGGATGCGTTTCGGATTGACGATGTCAGCCAGCGCCTGAAGGCGTGGGTCGGGCATCGCCACGATGCCGCTGTTCGGTTCGATGGTGCAGAAGGGAAAGTTCTCCGCCGCGATACCGGATTTGGTCAGGGCGTTGAACAGGGTGGACTTGCCGACGTTGGGCAGGCCGACGATGCCGCAGTTGAATCCCATGGTGTTTCCCCTCGAGTGATGTCAGGCCTTCTGGCTGTGCAGGACGCGCATCGCCTTGGCGAAGTCGCCAGCGAGTACATCCGGCAGCACGCCGAGGGCAAAGTCGATACTGGCGTCCAGTTTTTCCTGCTCGGCGCGTGGCGCACGACCCAGGACAAAATTGGACACCATGCTGGCGTCGCCTGGATGGCCGATGCCGAGCCGCAGGCGATGGAAGCCGTTCTGGTTACCGAGCTGCGCAATGATGTCGCGCAGTCCGTTATGCCCGCCGTGTCCGCCACCCAGTTTGAGTTTGGCGACACCCGGAGGCAGGTCGAGTTCGTCGTGGGCCACCAGAATGGCTTGCGGAGGAATCCGGAAGAAACCCGCCAGTGCCGCAACGGACTGACCGCTACGGTTCATGTAGGTGGTGGGAATCAACAGACGAACGTCCTGGCCTTGATGACTGAATTTAGCCGTCAGGCCGGAATATTTGCGGTCAGCGGTCAGATTGACGCGCTGGGCGCTGGCAATACGCTCAACGAAAAGAGCCCCTGCGTTATGCCGGGTCTGTTCGTATTCGGGGCCGGGGTTTCCCAGGCCGACGATCAGTTGGATGGCGGTCACGTCAGGGGCTCTTCCTTGGGTCGAGTGTGACGGTGCAGGGCACCATCACGGGTTCAACCGGCTAGCGAGTAATAATTACTCTGCTTCGCCTTCTGCGGTGCCTTCTTCTTCCTGAACGACGCGAGGAGCGTGGACGTTAGCGATGTCCAGGTCCTTGCCGTGCGCCAGAGCGACGAATTCAACACCTTTAGGTGCTTTGACGTCGGACAGGTGAACGTTGTCGCCGATTTCCAGCGCGCCCAGATCAACTTCGATGAACTCAGGCAGATCTTTAGGCAGGCACGACACTTCCAGCTCAGTGGTAGTGTGCGAGATCTCGCCGCCTTTCTTGATCGGTGCTTCTTCGTTGATGAAGTGCACAGGAACGGTAGCGGTCAGCTTCTGGCCAGCGACGACGCGGATGAAGTCGGCGTGCATGATGAACTGCTTGGCAGGGTGACGTTGCATCGCTTTAACGATCACGTTCTGCTTGGCGCCATCAACGTTCAGTTCGATAACGTGGCTGAAAGCAGCTTCGTTTTCGAACAGTTTGGCCATTTCCTTGGCTTCGATGGTGATCGAAGCAGCGTCTTTGTTACCACCGTAAACAACGGCTGGAACTTGTTTCGCGTGACGCAGGCGGCGGCTCGCACCTTTCCCCAGGTCAGTACGCGCTTGGGCGTTCAGAGTAAAGTCAGTCATTTTGTATCTCCAAAATAGCCATGACCGAGCGGCGTTTGCGACCAGCGCCAGACACGGTATGGGCAAAAAAAGCCCCGCCCCAACAGGGAGTGTTGGGGCGGGGCGCTTTTCGTCAACGGTGTTTGAAAAGGGCAGAGCCCTTAACGGAACATCGCGCTGATCGATTCTTCATTGCTGATGCGACGCATCGCTTCAGCGACTACCGGTGCGATATCCAGTTGACGGATACGGTCACAGGCTTGTGCGGCGGCGGACAACGGGATGGTGTTAGTGACCACCAGTTCGTCCAGCACGGAGTTTTCAATGTTCTCGATCGCACGGCCCGACAGCACAGGGTGTGTGCAGTAGGCAAAGACCTTGGCAGCGCCATGTTCTTTGAGGGCTTTGGCCGCGTGGCACAGGGTGCCGGCGGTATCGACCATGTCGTCGACGAGAATACAGGTACGACCTTCGACGTCACCGATGATGTGCATCACTTCAGAGTGATTGGCCTTCTCACGGCGCTTGTCGATGATCCCGAGATCCACGCCCAGGGATTTGGCAACAGCACGTGCACGCACGACGCCACCGATATCCGGGGAAACGATCATCAGGTTTTCGAAGCGTTGGTCTTCGATGTCATCCACCAAAACCGGGGAGCCGTAGATGTTATCTACCGGAATATCGAAGAAGCCTTGAATCTGGTCAGCGTGCAGGTCAACGGTCAGCACCCGGTCGATACCGACGACGGTGAGCATGTCCGCAACCACTTTAGCGCTGATTGCCACGCGAGCAGAACGCGGACGGCGATCCTGGCGGGCATAACCAAAGTAAGGGATAACAGCTGTAATACGAGTAGCCGAGGAGCGGCGGAAGGCATCAGCCATCACGACGAGTTCCATCAGGTTATCGTTGGTCGGAGCGCAGGTCGGCTGAATAATGAATACGTCTTTACCGCGAACGTTTTCATTGATCTCAGCGGTAATCTCGCCGTCGGAGAACTTACCGACAGAAATGTCACCGAGAGGGATATGCAGCTGACGTACGACACGCCGAGCCAGATCGGGGTTGGCGTTCCCCGTAAAGACCATCATCTTGGACACGCGCAGTACCTGGAGGCTTAGGGTATGCCTGGATGACTATAGGAAAATGGCAGGGGCGGCTGGATTCGAACCAACGCATGGCAGGATCAAAACCTGCTGCCTTACCGCTTGGCGACGCCCCTGTATCTGTTGCACGAGTGCCTGGCACTCGGTTCTCTTAGAGCAGTGTCTGTAACTTGCGGTGCAACATCGAGATGTTGCTGCCTTTTGCTACAAACCCTGTAAGGGTCTCTGTAAGAAGGGCCGAGACTTTATCAGCTTCAGCTTTGTTTGGGAAGGCCCCAAACACACAACTTCCAGTTCCGGTTAATTTTGCTTCGGTAAAATTACCTAGCAAATTCAAAGCGTTACGAACATCTGGATAACGCCTTGCTACAACCGGTAAGCAGTCATTTCGACTGTTTCCCTTGGGAACGGGGCGCACTTTAATGGGAGGCGTGTCACGTGTCAACAGTGGATCTGAAAAAATTTCTGCTGTACTTACAGATACTTGCGGCACAAGCACGACATACCACGGTTCTTCGGGGGTTACGGGGGTGAGTATTTCGCCCACGCCCTCAGCAAATGCGGCATGTCCACGCACGAAAACCGGCACGTCAGCCCCGAGCTTGAGCCCCAGCGCCGCGAGGCGATCTTCGTCCCAACCCAGTTCCCAAAGATGATTGAGGCCGAGCAAGGTGGTCGCGGCATCGGAGCTTCCGCCGCCGATCCCGCCACCCATGGGCAGCACTTTTTTCAGCCAGATATCGACACCCCGTTCACAGCCGGATTGTTCTTTAAGTGCGCGAGCCGCTTTCACGATCAGATTACTGTCGTGAGGAACGCCCTCTATCTCTGTCTGAAGACGGACTTCGCCGTCTTCACGAAGCGCGAAACTCAGTTCATCGCCGTAATCGAGAAACTGAAAGATCGTCTGTAACTCGTGATAGCCATCCGGCCGACGGCCGAGGATGTGCAACATCAGATTGAGTTTGGCTGGAGCAGGCAGTGTCAGAAGGGGACGGGACATGCTTACTGCCCCAGCTTACGCGGCTGCCAGTCCTTGATGACCAGCGTGACGTCCAGGTCCTGACCGTGCAGTTTCATGCGCTCGGGCAGCGTGTAGCCGTTCTGTTCGGTGTAGCTCAGGTATTCGATCTGCCAGCCGTCCTGCTCCAGGTTGGACAGGCGACTGTCGCCGTCCAGTGTCAGGCTGCTCTTGCTGTCAGGTGCGGGCAGGCCGCGGACCCACCAGACCAGATGCGAAACGGGGAGCTTCCAGCCCAGTTGATCCTTGAGCAGGGTTTCCGGATCCGGCGCGTCGTAACGGCCCTGATTGGCAACTTCCAGCGACACGGCACCCGGGCGGCCAGTCAAGCGTGCTGCGCCCCGACCGAGCGGGCCGGAGAGGCGAATGTCGTAATAATCCTGACGTTGCAGCCAGAACAGCGTGCCGCTGCCTGAGTCCTTCGGCGCTCGAATGCCGACCTTGCCGTTGATTTGCCAACCGTCGAGGCTGGCAAGCTGTTCTTTGTTGGCGCGCCACGTGTTGGCGTCGCCCTTGCCTTGAACGGCTTCGTGGGGCGTGATGCCGGCGCAACCGGCGAGCAGGGCGATCAGACTGAATGCAAGTACGTGGCGCAATAACATAAATCAGAGGGTCTCGGAGCCGGTCAAGCGCTTGAGGGTGCTGCGCAGGACCGGGCTGTCAGGTTGCTGTTCGAGGGCCTTGCCCCACACTTTTCGAGCTTCGCGCTGCTGACCTTTGGCCCACAGTACTTCACCCAGGTGCGCGGCGACTTCGTGATCTGGAAAGCGCTCCAACGCCTCACGCAGCAGGCGTTCGGCCTCGTCGAGATTACCCAGGCGGTAATTGACCCAGCCCAGGCTGTCGAGCACCGCCGGATCTTCCGGGTTGAGCTGATGCGCGCGCTCGATCAGTTCCTTGGCCTCGGCGTAGCGCGTCGTGCGATCGGACAGGGTGTAACCCAGCGCATTGAGCGCCATGGCGTTGTCAGGCTCGCGCTTGAGAATCGCCCGCAGATCGGTCTCCATCTGCTTCAGGTCATTGCGTTTCTCCGCGAGCATGGCGCGGGTATAAAGCAGGTTCAGATCATCCGGGTATTGCTTCAGCGCTTGGGTCAGTACCTGCCAGCCACGGTCGCTCTGATTGTTGTTGGTCAGGGTTTCCGCTTCGATCAGGTACAGCTGAATGGTGTAATCCGGTTGGTCGGCGCGGGCCTGAGCCAAGCGCTTGGACGCTTCGGCGGTGCTGCCGTTGCTCATCAGAATATCGGCCTGACGCAACTGCGCCGGCAGGTAATCGTTGCCTGGACCAACCTGCGAATATTCGCTCAGAGCGCTCTGCGGGTCGTTGCGCTCTTCATAGATACGACCCAGATTCACATGGGCCGAATCGACATGGCTGCCCCGGGCAACCAGGTCTTCCAGATAACCCTGTGCTTCATCCCACGCCTTGTTTTCCAGGCAGACCAGCGCCAGGGAGTAACGCAACTCGTCGTCATCCGGGTACTGCTGAACAAGGCTCGAGAACTGGACCTTTGCGTCTTCCATGCGGTTTTGTTCGACCAGCATGCGCGCGTAAGTCAGGCGCAGGCGTTTGTCGTCCGGGTACTTCTTGATGCTTTTTTCCAGCAGCGGCAGCGCTTCCTTGCCGCGATTCATGCTTTGCAGCAGGCGCGCGCGCAGCAGAATCGGTGCGACTTCGCCTTCGCCCGGCGGATTGTCTTCTAGCAGTTTCAACGAAGCGGTGTTGTCGCCTTCCTGTTGCAACAGAAGGGCTTTGCCGAATATCAGCTGACCGTTTTTCGGGTATTTGGCCAGCAGGCGATCGAAGCTGGTAAGCAGGCCCTTGCGGGTGTTGGAGTCAGTTTCGGCTGCCGACAGCGCCAGGAAGTCAAAGTGGGTATCGCCCTGACCTTGCAGCACCTTCTCCATATAGCGCATGGAGTCGTCATAGCGCCCGGCGCGCGCCAGCTGGATGGCGGCGGCGCGTTGAGCTTCGAGATTGGTCGGGTCGTTTTTTGCCCAGATCATCGACGTGTCCAGTGCGGCTTGATCAGCCCCCAGGTATTCGGCGATGCGGAAGGCGCGCTCGGAAATCCCCGGATCCTGGGTCTGGATCGCCTGGGTCACGTAGTTGTCCAGCGCAATGTCGAAGCGATTGCGTTGCCCGGCAAGCTCGGCGGTCAGCAGGCTGACGACCGTTTCCTGGGTGAACGAACCGTAAACCTGCGGCTTGGCTTCAGGTGCGGGCGTCGCTTCTTTCGCCGGAGCAGCAGGCTCCGTGGAAACAGGGGCCGTGGACTGACAGCCACCAAGAACGACAAGGGCAAGGAACAACGCGGAGGATTTATTCATATAGAAGAGAGGGCGGCTTACCTGCGGTTTGAAAGCATCATGACACAAGGCAGGGAGCAAACCCACAGCCCACGAGAAAACTAAAGACCCTTAATCTACGGCCTGCGCTTGGACAATTTGTCGCAGGTGCATCGCGGCGAAGCGGATCTCTATAGGGACAATAGACTGTCCTGGTCGTTCTGAATGTATTGCGGTGGTTGTCCTGAATCTATTGAAGTAGGACAATTGCCGGCTTCACGTCACCATCAGCGACCTTGAATGGCCTTTCTTGCTCTGGGTATCAACCATAAGACTGCATCAGTGGATGTCCGCGAGCGCGTGGCATTTACGCCTGAGCAGCTGGTTGAGGCATTACAGCAGCTGTGTCGCCTGACCCAGAGTCGGGAAGCGGCCATTCTTTCGACGTGCAATCGCAGCGAGCTTTATATAGAGCAGGATCACCTCACTGCCGACGTGGTCCTGAGCTGGCTGGCCGATTATCACCACCTGAACATCGAAGACCTGCGTGCCAGTGCGTATGTGCACGAGGAAGACGCGGCGGTGCGCCACATGATGCGCGTCGCTTCCGGGCTGGATTCGCTGGTGCTGGGCGAGCCTCAGATTCTCGGCCAGATGAAGTCCGCCTATGCCGTGGCTCGGGAAGCGGGGACCATTGGCCCGCTGCTCGGCCGTTTGTTTCAGGCCACCTTCAGCGCGGCCAAGCAGGTGCGTACCGACACCGCCATCGGTGAGAACCCGGTGTCGGTGGCGTTTGCCGCGGTCAGCCTGGCCAAACAGATCTTTAGTGACCTGCAGCGCAGCCAGGCCCTGTTGATCGGGGCCGGCGAGACCATCACGCTGGTCGCCCGACACCTGCACGATCTGGGGGTCAAGCGTATCGTTGTCGCCAACCGGACGCTGGAGCGCGCAAGCATCCTGGCCGAAGAGTTCGGTGCGCATGCGGTGTTGCTGGCCGATATTCCCGCCGAACTGGTCAACAGCGACATCGTCATCAGTTCCACGGCCAGTCAGTTGCCGATTCTGGGCAAGGGCGCGGTGGAAAGTGCCCTGAAGCTGCGCAAGCACAAGCCGATTTTCATGGTGGACATCGCGGTCCCGCGTGACATCGAGCCGGAAGTCGGCGAGCTGGACGACGTTTACCTCTACACCGTGGACGATCTGCACGAAGTCGTCGCCGAAAACCTCAAGAGCCGTCAGGGCGCAGCCCAGGCAGCAGAGGAACTGGTGAGTCTGGGCGTCGACGATTTCATGTCGCGCCTGCGCGAACTGGCGGCGGTCGACGTGCTCAAGGCGTATCGTCAGCAAAGCGAACGCTTGCGTGATGAAGAGCTGCAGAAAGCGCAACGCATGCTTGCCAACGGCAGTAACGCCGAAGATGTGTTGATGGCGCTGGCACGAGGCCTGACCAATAAATTGATGCATGCGCCGAGCGTGCAACTGAAAAAGCTGTCCGCCGAAGGCCGCGTCGATGCGCTGGCCATGGCCCAGGAACTCTTTGCCCTCAATGAGGGCTCCACGGATAAACCCCCGCAATGAAAGCTTCACTGCTCAATAAGCTGGACGTGCTCAGCGACCGTTTCGAGGAATTGACCGCGCTGCTGGGTGATGCGGAAGTCATTTCCGATCAGACCAAATTCCGCGCCTACTCCCGCGAGTACGCCGAAGTCGAACCGGTGATCCAGGCCTACAAGCAGCTGCAGAAAGTGCAGAGCGACCTTGAAGGTGCCCAGGCACTGCTCAAGGACAGCGATCCGGACATGCGCGAAATGGCTGTCGAGGAAGTGCGCGAGGCCAAGGATCAGCTGGAAGTCCTGGAAAGCGATCTGCAGAAGATGCTGCTGCCCAAGGACCCCAACGACGGTCGCAACGTCTTTCTCGAGATTCGTGCGGGCACCGGTGGTGACGAAGCAGCGATTTTCTCAGGCGACCTGTTCCGAATGTATTCGCGTTACGCCGAGCGTCGCGGCTGGCGGGTTGAGATCCTGTCGGAGAACGAGGGTGAGCATGGTGGCTTCAAGGAAGTCATCGCCCGGGTCGAAGGGGACAACGTCTATGGCAAACTGAAATTCGAGTCCGGCGCGCACCGTGTTCAGCGCGTGCCTGAAACCGAATCCCAGGGCCGTATCCACACCTCGGCCTGCACCGTGGCGGTGTTGCCTGAACCTGATGAGCAGCAAGCCATCGAGATCAATCCGGCGGACCTGCGGGTCGACACCTACCGGTCGTCCGGTGCGGGTGGTCAGCACGTCAACAAGACTGACTCGGCGATTCGCATCACTCACTTGCCGACCGGTATTGTCGTCGAGTGTCAGGAAGAGCGTTCCCAGCACAAGAACCGCGCCCGGGCCATGGCCTGGTTGTCGGCCAAGCTCAACGATCAGCAGACTGCTGCGGCCGCCAATGCGATCGCCAGCGAGCGTAAGCTGCTGGTGGGATCGGGCGATCGTTCGGAGCGTATCCGGACGTACAATTTTCCACAGGGGCGAGTGACGGACCATCGCGTGAACCTGACGCTGTACTCGCTGGATGAAGTTTTGGCGGGTGGAGTCGATGCAGTGATAGAACCGTTGCTTGCCGAGTATCAGGCAGATCAACTTGCGGCACTGGGTGAGTAAATGACCATCATCGCCAGCTTGTTAAGAAACGCTGAACTGCCGGATTCTCCGACAGCCCGGCTGGATGTCGAACTGCTGTTGGCGGCTGCCCTGGGCAAGCCGCGCAGCTTTTTGCACACCTGGCCGGAGCGTATCGTCAGCACCGAAGCCGCGCAGGCATTCGATGGTTTTCTGAAGCGCCGTCGTACGGGCGAACCGGTTGCCTACATTCTGGGCCAGCAGGGTTTCTGGAACATCGACCTCGAAGTCGCGACCCACACGCTGATTCCTCGTCCAGAGACAGAAATGCTCGTGGAAACCGCGCTGGAACTGTTGCCCAGTGCGATCCCTCATCGCTTGCTCGACCTGGGGACCGGGACGGGCGCCATTGCCTTGTCGCTGGCCAAAGATCGCCCTCAGTGGACCGTCACAGCGGTGGATCGCGTCGACGAGGCGGTCGAGCTGGCCGAGCGCAATCGCCAGCGCCTGCACCTGGACAATGCGCACGTCATGCGCAGCCATTGGTTCAGCGCAGTGGAAGGTCAGCGCTTTGACCTGATCCTGAGTAACCCGCCTTACATTGCCTCCAACGATCCACACCTCGTTGAAGGCGACGTGCGTTTCGAGCCGAGCAGTGCGCTGGTGTCGGGCACCGACGGCCTGGACGACCTGCGGCTCATCGTTTCGCAGGCACCTGCGCACCTGGAAGCCGGCGGCTGGTTGTTGCTGGAGCACGGTTACGATCAGGGCGCGGCCGTGCGTGAGTTGCTCAATCGTCATGGTTTCGAGCAGATCCAGACCCGCCGCGATCTGGGTGATCACGAACGCATCACCTTCGGACGCGTGCCGTGCTGACCGATCAAGAACTGCTGCGCTACAGCCGGCAGATTCTATTGCAGCAGGTGGACATCGACGGCCAGTTGCGCCTCAAGCAAAGCCGCGCGCTGGTGGTCGGCGTGGGCGGTCTGGGGTCTCCAGTCGCGCTTTACCTGGCGGCCGCCGGTGTTGGTGAGCTGCACCTGGCGGATTTCGACAGCGTCGACCTCACCAACCTGCAACGCCAGATCATTCACGACACCCAGAGCGTGGGGCAGAGCAAGGTCGATTCGGCCATCACTCGCCTGACCGCGATCAACCCTGAAATCAAGCTGGTGCCGCACCGTGCGGCGCTGGATGTCGACTCTCTCGCCGCTGCCGTCGAGGCTGTGGATCTGGTACTCGACTGCTCGGATAACTTTTCCACCCGCGAGGCCGTCAATGCCGCGTGTGTGGCGGCCGGCAAGCCGCTGGTCAGCGGCGCCGCAATTCGCCTCGAAGGGCAACTGTCGGTGTTTGATCCACGTCGCGCCGAGAGCCCGTGCTACCACTGCCTATACGGGCATGGCAGCGAAGCCGAGCTCACCTGCAGCGAGGCGGGCGTCATCGGTCCATTGGTCGGCCTGGTGGGCAGCCTGCAAGCGCTCGAAGCACTGAAGTTGCTGGCCGGATTTGGTGAGCCCTTGGTAGGTCGTCTGCTGTTGATCGATGCGTTGGGCACCCGGTTCCGCGAGCTCAAGGTCAAACGGGATCCTGGCTGCAGCATCTGTGGCGCGGGGGCTTGAATTGAATCGAGCCATGAAGGGAATCATCAAGCATGGCTAGGGATAACGACGCGCCGGTTGCGGTGTTCGACTCGGGTGTCGGCGGTTTGTCCGTACTGGGCGAAATCAGTCGTCTGTTACCCAATGAGTCCCTGCTGTACGTCGGGGATTGCGGCCATATTCCCTACGGCGAAAAGACCCCGGAGTTCATTCGTCAGCGTTGCGTGGCCATCGCTGAATTCTTTCGTGATAAAGGCGCCAAGGCTTTGGTGCTGGCCTGCAATACGGCAACCGTGGCGGGTGTTGCCGATCTGCGCGAGCGTTATCCGGACTGGCCGATCGTCGGCATGGAGCCGGCGGTCAAACCCGCAGCGGCTGCGACTCAGAGCGGTGTGGTGGGTGTGCTCGCTACCACCGGCACCCTGCAAAGCGCCAAGTTTGCAGCCTTGCTGGACCGTTTCGCTGCCGATGTGCAGGTGATCACTCAGCCTTGCCCCGGATTGGTGGAGCTGATTGAAACCGGTGATCTGGTCAGTCCGGAAATCCGCCAACTGCTGCACAGTTACGTTCAGCCACTGCTGGCGGCAGGTTGCGACACGATCATCCTGGGCTGCACCCATTACCCCTTTCTCAAATCGCTGCTGCGGGAAATGATCCCGGCTTCGATCACCTTGATCGACACGGGCGCCGCTGTCGCCCGGCAATTGCAGCGCTTACTCAGCCAGCGCGATCTGCTCGCGAGCGGCCATCCCCAACCAGCGCAGTTCTGGACCAGCGGCGATCCAGACAATTTCAGAAACATCCTACCGTTACTATGGAAAAAATCTGACAGTGTGCGAAGCTTCGGTTCGTGAAAAAAACGTGAATAGCGCTGTTTTTGACTGAACTATTGTTCGCAGGCAGATTTCTACACCACGTCTGTCGATATAAAAATTTCTAACTGCACTCGGAAATGGGAAGTTTCAGATGAAGCGACTGTTTTGTTTGGCTGCGATTGCGGCCGCGTTAACGGGGCAAAGTGCGATCGCACAAGCGGATGGGGTTGAGTTTTCGGTGGGGCACACCGGCGAATCGACAATGACCTATCGTTTGGGCGCGCAATTTGATTGGGACAAGAGTTGGTGGCAAACCGGTGTGGGTCGTCTGACCGGCTACTGGAGTGGTGCCTACACGTACTGGGAAGGTGACAAGAGTTCCAGCAACAACAGCCTGTCGTTCTCTCCGGTGTTCGTTTACGAATTTTCCGGCGAAAGCGTCAAGCCTTACATCGAAGCCGGTATCGGTGCAGCGGTATTCCAGCGCACGGAAGTCGAAGGCAACAAGTTGGGCAGTGCGTTCCAGTTCGAAGACCGTCTGGGCTTCGGTTTGCGCTTTGCCGGTGGTCATGAAGTCGGCTTGCGCGCGACTCACTATTCCAACGGCGGCCTGACCACCAATAACGACGGTATTGAAAGCTACGCGATTCATTACACGATGCCGTTCTAAGCGTTCAGTCGCCTGGGATAACCTGTGGGAGCGAATTCATTCGCGATTGGCCAGTACAGCCGACACCTCTTCATCGGCTGAACAATTTTTCGCGAATGAATTCGCTCCCACAGTGGTTGCAGTCCGAACGTGTGGTCACGGGTTACAAATACGCCGTAGCAATCCCTTCCCGCTCAGTGATGCACTCCGGTGCACCCATCTCAAATTCCCTGCAGATCAACGGCCGCTTGTCGTAGATCGTGCACATCATCGTGTCGCGATCCAGTGCCGCGCACCAGCCGTCGTCCAGGCGCAACATGACTTCGCCGCCCCAATCGTCGGTGTCGATAAACCGTTCAGGCACGCCCGTGTCGGTGATCAGCATCACCTCAAGCTGGCAGCAGCATGCGGCGCAGGTTGAACACGTCACCACAGGCTCGGCGGGTTCTACGGGGAGTTGGAGCAGGGGGATGGAAGTCATGCGGCGCAGTGTAAAGCAGTGTCGAACAGGCCGGTGGCTGGACTGACGGACGCAGCCTTCACGCCGATACCTCATGCGCACGGGCGTCGCGAAAATAGTGGGCCAGCCAGTGCAGCAACGGGAAGACGACGGCCCAGATCGCGCCCAGTATCAGGACGCTTGGCCAGACGCCCAACGGCAACTGAACGTAAGTGAGGTGGGATCCGGCGATGTAGGAGGCCGGTCCACCCACGGCGCCGAGCGCGCTCGCCAGCCACCAGGGCCTGGCCGACCAGGCCAGACAATGCCCCAGCGTTGTGGCCAGCAGCGGCCACAACAAGGCAAGCCACAGCGGAATGACCTTGCCGGCTTCCCCGAAATCGAAAACGCCCAACTTGATCAGCGCGCTGTCGAGCACGCAGCCCAGCGCGAACACCGTCATCAGCAGCTTGCCCTCACTGCGCCACGAGCCGATCAGGAACAGGTGGACGACAAGAATAACGAACGTGATCAGCAGCCAGCCACTGTTCCCACCGAGCACACAGGTGAACCAGCCGATCTGGAACAGCGCGGCATTTGTCAGGTTCTTAAGCATCGAAACGTCCCAGAAGCGGCTGCGGCACAGCCTTGGGTTTTGCCAGTAACAATTGCGCGGTGCCGATGGTGCGTTCCATGAAGCCGCCCTCGCAGTAGCACAGGTAAAACTCCCACAGGCGCAGGAAATAATCGTCGTAGCCCAGTTCCGTGAGGTAGCCGGCCGCATGGCGGAAGTTGTCGTGCCACAGGCGCAGGGTTTTTGCGTAGTGCAACCCGAAATCCTCCATGTGCAGCAGATTCATGTCGGTGTCATCGCTGACGATTTCAAGCATTCGGGTGACGGAAGGCAGGGCGCCGCCCGGAAAGATGTACCGCTGGATGAAGTCGACGCTGCGTTTTGCCTGCTCGTATCGCTGCTCCCTGATCGTGATCGCCTGCAGCAGCATCAAACCGTCGTCCTTGAGCAACTGCGTGCACTGCTTGAAATAGGTTCGCAGAAAGCGGTGACCGACCGCTTCGATCATCTCGATGGACACCAGCTTGTCGTATTGCCCGGTCAGGTCACGGTAGTCGCTGAGCAGCAGCGTCACCTGGTCCTGCAGACCGAGCTCGGCGATACGTTTTTCGGTGTAGGCAAATTGTTCCTTGGACAGGGTCGTGGTCGTGACCTTGCAGCCGTAGTGCCGGGCGGCATAGATCGCCATGCTGCCCCAGCCCGTGCCGATCTCCAGCAAGTGATCGGTGGGTTTGAGCGAAAGCTTCTGACAGATCCGCTCCAGTTTGTTCAACTGCGCCTGCTCCAGCGTGTCATCAGGCGTCAGGAACTGCGCGGCCGAATACATCATGGTCGGGTCGAGAAATTGCTCGAACAGGTCGTTGCCCAGGTCGTAGTGGGCCGCGATATTTTTCTGCGAGCCTTTGCGCGTGTTGCGGTTGAGCCAGTGCAGGCCCTGCACGAAAGGTCGACTGAGACGGGCCAGACCGCCTTCCAGTGCGTCCAGCACGTCCAGATTGCTAACGAATACGCGAATGACCGCGGTCAGGTCCGGGCTCGTCCAGTAGCCATGAATGAAGGCCTCGCCAGCGCCGATCGACCCGTTGCTGGCCACCAGCCCCCACACGGCCGCATCCTGAACGTGAATCTCGCCCAGGAGCACGGCGCCCGCAGCACCAAACACCTGCCGCTCATCGCCTTCGTAGACCACCAACTGTCCGTGACGAAGGTGCGCGAGCTGCCTCAGCACGCCACGTCGCAACAGGTTCGAGGTCAGGTTGTTGGTGCTGAAACCGGCAATGGCGCTACTGCTTTTCATGGCGTCTATCCTTGTCAACGGCAGCACTGCGGTACGAGCCTTCGGCGGCCTGATGGGAAAAAATCGGTATGCGTTTGGCGAACAGGCGCAGTGCCTGCCAGTAAATGGCGAGGCATGTCTTGGCGGTCATCCACGGGAAACTCAGCAGATGGCGATGCAGGGCAGCGCGGCTCAGCGTTTGACGCTGCAAGTTAAGGGTCGCGTCAAACACTTTGTGCTCGCCCTGCCAGTCCGCCATGTGCACGCCCAGCCGGTCGCTCGGCTGGCTGAAACTCATGCGGTATTCCAGATCCCGGGGCAGAAAGGGTGAGACATGAAAGGCCTTCGCCACCGCGAAATGCTGGTGACCCTCGGCGTCGGCCGGTAGGACGTAGTGATAGCGTTCACGCCAGGGCGTGTTGGTGACCTCGCAAACAATCGCCGCCAGGTTGCCGTTACGTTCGAAGCAGTAGAAGAAACTCACCGGGTTGAACGACAGCCCCCAACTGCGCGCCTGGGTCAGCAGGCACACACGGCCCAGCGGTGCATGGCCCAGCGCCTTGCGCACAATGTCGCGTACGGCGCCGGTCAGCGAGATGCCGCGTCCGGTGTATTCACGCAAATAGTCACTCTGGCGAAAGGAAAACGGCGCTATACGGCTCATGCCGGCGAAGGGCGACAGCTGCATCACGGCGTCCTGCTCTTCCAGGTCGAGATAGAGCATGCCGATCCGGTACGTGAACGCGTGGGCCTTGGGCGAAAAGCGCCGATGGCTCACCCAGCCGCTGTACAGGGCGCTGTTCACAGCGATTCCCCAAAGGCAGAAGCAACGCGCAACGCGCTCACCACGCCGTCTTCGTGAAAACCGTTGGCCCAGTAAGCGCCGCAGTAATAGGTGTGCTGGGCACCGAACACTTCTTGCCAGCGCCCTTGAGCCTCGATGCCCTTGAGGCTGTATTGCGGATGAGCGTATCGATAGCGCGCAAGGATCTTGTCCGGATCGATGGCTGATGTCTGGTTGAGACTGACGCAGAAGGTGGTATCGCTTTCGATCCCTTGCAGAATGTTCATCGCGTAGGTCACGGCGGCCGATTGATCGCCCGCGCCGCCCAGCCGGTAGTTCCAGCTCGCCCAGGCCAGTGGGCGGCTGGGCAGCAGTCGGGTGTCGGTATGCAGCACGACGTCGTTGTCGGCGTAGGGCAAGGCGCCGAGTATTTCTTGCTCGGTGGCACTCGGCTCGGCCAGCATCGCCAGCGCTTGGTCGCTGTGGCAGGCGAACACCACCTTGTCGAAGCGCTCGCTGCCCTGAGCGCTGTGAATCGTCACGCCCTCTTTGTCACGCTCGACCCGGGTGACCGGGCATTTCAGGCGGATGCGGTCGCGAAACGACGCGGTCAGCGGTTCGATGTAACGGCTGGAACCGCCTTCGATGACGCACCATTGCGGGCGGTTGCTGACGGAAAGCAAACCGTGGTTCTTGAAAAAACGCACGAAGAACTGCAGCGGAAAGGCGAGCATGTCGGCTAATGACATCGACCAGATCGCCGCGCCCATGGGCACGATGTAGTGCTCGGTAAACCGCCGGCCGTAACCTTCCGCTTTCAGGTAGGCGCCGAGCGTGGTGTCCGCGGCAATGCGCTGGCTTTGCAGATCGGCGAATGCCTGTTTATTGAAGCGCAGGATGTCCCGCAGCATGCCCCAGAAGGTCGGCGACAGCAGGTTGCTGCGCTGGGCGAACAGGCTGTTGAGGTTATTGCCGTTGTATTCGGTACGGCTGTGCGGGTCGCAGACTGAAAAACTCATCTCGGTGGGCTTGAACGCCACGCCCAGCTTGCCCAGCAACTTGATGAAGTTGGGGTAGGTCCAGTCGTTGAAGACGATGAACCCGGTGTCGATGGCGTGTTGTTTGCCATTCACGGACACGTTGACGGTGTGCGTGTGACCGCCGATCCAGTCATCGGCTTCGAACACGGTGATGTCATGCATGCGGTTGAGCAACCAGGCGCTGGTCAGGCCCGAGATACCGCTGCCGATGATCGCGATTTTCATGAGGTCGCCCCGGTCTTGGCCGATGTGCGGACCATGCGTTTGCACAGCGCCAATTGAAGGCGCAAGGGAAGGATGGCGATCGCCTTGAGCAGCAGAATGAATACGAATGGAAAGGCGATTTCAAGCGGCCGACGGGGTTTTTCCAGGCGTTCGGCGATGTACCGCGCGGCCTTTGGCGCAGACCAGCGCATGGGCATCGGAAAGTCATTTTTTGCCGTCAGCGGGGTGTCGACGAAGCCAGGGCTGACGACCGTCACTTCGATGCCTTCCTGCGCCAGATCGATGCGCAAGGATTGAAGCAGGTAGCGCAAACCGGCTTTCGACGCTCCATAGGCTTCGGAGCGGGTCAGCGGCAGCAGCGCAACCGAACTTGCCACACCGACGAGATGCGGACGATCACCCAGTCTCAGCAGGGGCAGTGCTTCCTGAATGCAATACGCGGTGGCGATCAGGTTGGTCTTCACCACGCGCTCGACCATACCGGCATCGAATTGACTCGCGTCGATGTATTCGCACGTGCCTGCATTGAGGATCACCGTGTCCACGGCTCCCCAGACCTGAGCAATGCGCTCGCCAATGGCGGTCACGTTTTCGGGATCGGCGACGTCGCCGGGCACGAGCAATACCTGATGTGCAAAGCGTTGATCCAGCGCTTCAAGCGGCTCGAGGGTGCGCGCCGTCAGCGCGACCTGATGGCCTGCTTTCAGCAGTTCTTCGGCCAGCGCCAGCCCGATGCCGCTGCTGGCGCCGGTCAGCCAGATACGTCGCTTCATGCCAATCTCCCTTTGAGCCACCGGATCATCCTGCCCATCACGGGGAGGTGCTCATAAAGCAATGCTCCGGCGTCGAAGAAATCGCGATGCTGAAACACCTTGTTGTCCGTCCACAGCAAGTGCGAGCAACCGTGAACCAGGATCGGCTCACCTTGCTTCAAACGGGGATGGCGGTAGCTCATGGTCCAGCGCAAATAGCCCTTGCCTTCGCGTACCTGATCGAAGGCGTGAAACTCGAATTGCAAGTCGGTAACGTTGGCGTACAGGTCCTCGAAGTACTTACGCAGATCAGGCAGCCCGTGAACCTCGTGCAATGGATCGGTGAAGGCGACGTCATCGCTGTATAGCTCGCCGAGCAGGTGCAGGTTCCCCTTGTCGAGTTCGGCGAAGCGCCGGGCGTAATCGCGCAGGAATTCACTCATGGTCTTGAGTCTCTGCTTGTCGATGAGGCAGCGATTTGAAGGCGGTCAGCGCGCGTTCGCGACTGGATTTCAGGTCGACGATCGGCGCCGGGTAATCGGCGACGCCAAAGAGCCCGCCCAGCGCCGAAGGGTTATGAATATCCCGTTTGTTGAGGTCGGCCAGCTCCGGAATCCAGGTTTTGATGAACCGGCCATCCGGGTCGAAGCGTTCTGACTGGCTCTGCGGATTGAAGATGCGGAAATAGGGTGACGCGTCGGTGCCGGTGGACGAACTCCACTGCCAACCACCGTTGTTCGCCGCCAGATCCCCGTCGATCAGGTGCTGCATGAAGAAACGTTCCCCTTCACGCCAGTCGATCAGCAGGTTCTTGGTCAGGTACATCGCCACGATCATGCGCAGACGGTTGTGCATCCAGCCGGTTTCCAGCAACTGACGCATCGCTGCGTCAATGATCGGCAGCCCGGTACGCCCTTGTTGCCAGGCTTCCAGGTCCTTTGGCGCATGACGCCACTTCAACGCCTCGGTTTCAGGACGGAACGCGCGATGGCGCGACACGCGAGGGAATCCGACCAAGACGTGTTTATAAAACTCGCGCCACAGCAGCTCGTTGATCCAGGTCACCGAGCCTGCGTTTCCTGTTTCGAATTCGCCGTTGTTGCTGCGCAACGCCGCATGCAGGCATTGGCGAGGGGAGATGACGCCCGCGGCCAGGTACGCCGAAAGCTGGCTGGTCCCGGGCTTGGCCGGGAAGTCGCGCTCATCCTGGTAGTAATGCACTTGTTCGTCGGTGAAGGCTTCGAGGCGCCGGCGGGCTTCGCTTTCGCCCGCAGGCCACAGTGCACGCAGCGCATCGGACGGCGTGGCAAAACCGGTGACCTGCTCCGGAACATCGTTGCTTTTGATGTGCAATGCCGATTGCTTCCCGGGCAGGCGCACCACCGCTGGCACCGAGTAGTGCAAGCGCGCGTAACAGACCTTGCGGAACTGGGTGAAGACCTTGAAATACCCGCCGCTTTTCGTCAGCACGCTGCCGGGCTTGAAGAACAGCTGGTCCAGATGGCTGTGAAAGCCGATGCCGTGTTTATCCAGCGCTGCGGCGACGTCTTCATCGCGTCGAGTCTCGTTGACGCCGTACTCTTCGTTGACGTGAACCTGCTCGATCCCGTGGGTCGTGCACAGCGTGAGCAGCGCTTTGGGCGCCTTGTCCCAGGTCGCGGCGTGCACGATCACCAACGGCACGTTCAGCGCTTGGAGTTCGATTTTGAGCGCAGCCAGGTTGCGCAACCAGAAGTCGACCTTGCACGGCGCGTCGTCATGGCTGTGCCACTGCTCGGGACTGATCATGTACACGGCCAGCGTGGGGCCCTGCTCCATGGCAGCGCTCAATGCAGTGTTGTCGTGTACGCGCAAATCGCTGCGCAGCCAGATGAGTTGCATGTTCATTCCTTAGATAAGACCCAGGCTTTGCAGCGTGGCCTGAGCGGTCAAAGGGTCTTCGGCAAGGGTGAGTCCGGGGACCTCACTGACAGATACGGATAACTCGGCCGAATGGATGCGCACCGTGGGTCCGATAATTAATGTCGGGCAGTCGATGTTGTTCAGAAGGCGAGGGAGCTGGGCCAGGTTCAGCGATTTGCTGGAGTACAACAGCACCGCCCGCGGCTTGAGGTACTCGCACGCCAGCGGCAACTCACCCGGCGGCAAAGGCCAGTCGAAGACCTCCACGGGGCAATCGGCGCTGCTCAATAGCCAGGCGGTCAGCCACACATGAGGTTCCATGGGCACGTCGGAATGGTTGATCAGCAACAACGGTGCACCACTGACCTGACGGTTGTTGTGGTAGAGCCGGGCGCCGAATTTGCTGCGCAGCCACGAATAGAAAAACACGCGCTCCAGCTGCGCGCCGAACTGACCCTGCCAACGCTGCTCCAGTGAAGCCAGCAAAGGCATCAGCAGTTGTTCGCACAGGGTGCGCGGCGGGTACAGCGACATCGCTTGATTGAGCGTGTCGTCCAGTCGCCGCTCCGCCAGTGCAGTGATGGCCTCCAGCAGGTTTTGTCGCAGCCGATCCCAGTCGTTTTCAACGCTGAGCGGCGGTGACTGCTCATTGTCGATCAATTGCTTGACCTGACTGACGGACACGCCGCGGTTGAGCCAGGTCAGAATCGTCAGCACGCGATCGACGTGCGCCGTGCTGTACAAACGGTGCCCCTTGGGCGTGCGGTGAGGCACGATCAGACCATAGCGGCGCTCCCAGGCGCGCAGGGTCACCGCATTCACACCGGTCAGACGAGCGACCTCGCGAATCGGCAACCAGCCGTCTTCGAAGGTTTCGGAGTCGGCCTGGGGTTCGTCATCCAAGGGTTCAGAGGTCATATTCTTCATCGGTCAGATCGCGTTACGCAGGCTGAGGTTTTCCGGATGCGGTTGCAGGTAAACCTGTAACGCGATGTACGGGTCGGGGTGTTGGCGGAAGTGATGTTTGAGCAAGGTCAGCGGCACGACCAATGGCACGATGCCTTGGTGGTACTGACGGATGACGGCCTGAATTTCCTGCTTGTCCGAGCCGCTGATGGTGTCGCGCAGATAACCGCACAGGTGCTGCAGAACGTTGGTGTGGGTCCGGCGTGTGGCGGGCTTCTTCAGGGCGTTCATCAGCTCGCTGAAATACCGAGGCGCAATCTCGACGGGGTCGCTGCGTCCCATGTTGCCCAGCATATTGCCCAAGGCTTTGTACTGAACCGGGTCGTTGGCCATCAGCTGGTATTTATAGCGCGAGTGAAACTCGGTCAGCGCCCGTCGCGTGATGCCGTTTTTCAGCAGTGCTTGCCAGGCGGCGTAGGCGTAAACGCGGGTGATGAAATTTTCCCGCAGCACGGGATCATTCAGCCGGCCGTCTTCTTCCACGGGCAGGTCCGGATGCTTGGCGCAGAACGCCTGGGCATAAATGCCGCGTCCACCGGCATCGAACGGTGCGCCGTTATCGCGGTAGACCTTCACACGCTCAAGGCCGCAGGACGGGGATTTCTGCATGAAGATGTAGCCGCAGATATCGTCCATTTCTTCGGCCATGTGCTCGCCGTATTCGGCGAGGGCCTGGGTGACATTCATTTCCTTGCGCACCGTGCCCACGGCTTGAGGATGCTCCGGGTCGCCGACCAGACGAATCGCTTCGCGCGGAATGCCCATGCCGATTGCAACTTCCGGGCATGCCGGGACGAAATCGAAATACTCATTCAGCGCGCGCGTCAGCAGGTGCGATTCCTTGTGCCCGCCGTTGAATCGAACCTCGACACCCATCAGGCAGGCGCTGACGCCCAGCTTGGGTTTTGACGCGGGTTGCTGTGGTGGGGTCGGTGGCGTGGACATGGCAAAACCTCGATCAACATCTTGTACAACCTTTTTTGGCTGTACAACGTGTGTTCATCATAGGTTCAAGGTTGTACAAGTCAAATTATTTGTACAAGGTTGCTTGAGGGATTTGCTGACTCGGAGTGTGGATTGCATGCCCAGAGACTGTGCCGGATTGCTGGCGAATACGGTGGGTCAGCAGTATCAACGCTGAATGACACACCGCGTTCGCTGCCCTCGTAACCTCGGACGTCTCCTACAGGGTTCGCGGCGTTCCAAAGGTTTGAGCATGACGCGGATACTGTAGGAGCCGGCTTGCTGGCGAATATGGTGGGTCAGCAGTATCAACGGTGAATGACACACCGCGTTCGCTGCCCTCGTAACCTCGGACGTCTCCTACAGGGTTCGCGGCGTTCCAAAGGTTTGAGCATGACGCGGATATTGTAGGAGCCGGCTTGCTGGCGAAGGCGGTGGGTCAGCGGTATCAACGCTGAATGACACACCGCGTTCGCGACCGTCGTAACCTCCGATTGCTCCTACAGGGTTCGCGGCGTTCCAAAGGCTTGAGAATGACGCGGATATTGTAGGAGCCGGCTTGCTGGCGAATGCGGTGGGTCAGCAGCATCATCGGTGAATGACACACCGCGTTCGCGACCGTCGTAGCCTCCGATTGCTCCTACAGGGTTCTCGGCGTTCCAAAGGCTTGAGCATGACGCGGATACTGTAGGAGCCGGCTTGCTGGCGAATACGGTGGGTCAGCAGTATCAACGGTGAATGACGCACCGCGTTCGCTGCCCTCGTAACCTCGGACGTCTCCTACAGGGTTCGCGGCGTTCCGTGGACTTGGGGACGACGCGGATACTGTAGGAGCCGGATTGCTGGCGAATACGGTGGGTCAGCAGTATCAACGCTGAATGACACACCGCGTTCGCTGCCCTCGTAACCTCGGACGTCTCCTACAGGGTTCGCGGCGTTCCAAAGGTTTGAGCATGACGCGGATACTGTAGGAGCCGGCTTGCTGGCGAATATGGTGGGTCAGCAGTATCAACGGTGAATGACACACCGCCTTCGCGACCGTCGTAACCTCCGATTGCTCCTACAGGGTTCGCGGCGTTCCAAAGGCTTGAGCATGACGCCGATATTGTCGCCAGCAAGCCGGCGCCTATTATTGAAGCGTCATTCCCGGAGGGCAGGGCACGCTGGACTATTTCCACCCCATCCGCCACGTCTGCTCATCCTGCAGTGTCTGCCAGGTCAGACGTTCGCTGCGCTTGGTGAGCACGGCCTGTAATTCGATTTCCAGCACCGTGCCTTCTTCGTCGCAGAAGAGTTCGGTGACCAGAAAATGTTTTTCACGGTGCTGAGGGCGGGCTGCTGTCCATTTCGACAGCAGCAATTTGCGCGGATTAAGGTGATTCATTTCAAGTGTTCAAGCAGCCGACGTGCCGCCTCCTGGCCGCTGAGCCATGCGCCTTCGACACGACCGGACAGGCACCAGTCGCCACACACATACAGCCCCAGATCCGGATCGGACAGCGCGCCGACTTCACGTCCCCCGGCGGGCCGTGCATACAACCAGCGGTGGGCGAGGGTGAACGCAGGCGCCGGCATCGAGCAGTTGATCAGTTCGGCAAATGCACCGTGCAAGTGGTCGATCACCTGCTCCTTGGGCATGTCCAGATGCTGACGGCTCCAGGCACTGGTGGCGTGCAGGATCCAAGTGTCCATCTTGTCGTCACGGCCCGGTTTGCTGCGATTGCGCGCCAGCCAGTCGATGGGGCTGTCCTGCACGAAGCAGCCTTCCAGCGGCGTCTCCAAAGGCGTGTCGAACGCCAGGGCGACCGCCCAGGTGGGCTCCATCTTCACGCCTGCGACCACGCTGGCCAGCTTCGGCGCGGCGGCGAGCAACGTGGAGGCCTGCGGGGCCGGAATCGCGATCACCACCTGACTGAACGGGCCATGGCTGCGACCGTCAGCGTCCAGCAAGTTCCAGTGCTCTTCGCCCCGGAACACTGCGGTGATGCGGCAGGAAAATGTAACCGGCATATCGCCCAGCATGGCCCGGGTAATTGCGCTCATGCGCGGCTTGCCGACCCAACGCACTTGCTCGTCGGGCGACAGGCTCAATTGGCCGCCATGGAAGTTGTAGAGCAGTGGCGTCCACTCGGCGACGTGACCGTCGGCCTGCCATTGCTGAACGGCAGCCGCGAAACGGCGGTCGCGCGCCGTGAAATATTGCGCGCCCATGTCCAGCGCACCTGCATCGCTGCGCTTGCTGGACATTCTTCCGCCACTGCCGCGGCTCTTGTCGAAAAGGTGGATGGCATGCCCGGCGGCTTGCAATGCTCGGGCAGCGGAGAGTCCGGCGATACCGGTACCGATGATTGCGATGGGTACAGTCATAGGGGCCTCGTTACCTTGTCTGCACAGACTACGCCGTAGTTAAAACCTGTACAATGCCGATCTTCGGTATAACTTATCGTCCTTCGACGCGCAGGACGCTGACCTTTCTCAGGGCTCATTCTTGAGTCTGACGCTTTACCCGAATCGTTCAACTGTTCGAACGGATCAATCGAACGTACGGGTGAGGAGCCGTTCTCTATAGCGTGGCCTATGGTTCCATTATTCGCTTCGTTCACAAGCACATTGTTTGTGAAGAAATAGACTACCGATTTGCGATGAACGCCACGCGAGGAACACCGACATGCACATCTTGCTGACCGGCGGTACAGGGTTGATAGGTCGTCGTTTGTGTCGACACTGGCGCGATCAAGGCCATCAACTGACGGTGTTGAGTCGCAAGCCCGAAGACGTCCCGCGTCTTTGCGGCGCTGGGGTGCGCGGAATTGCGCACCCGGACGACATCAGCGACCAGACGGTCGACGCCGTGATCAACCTGGCGGGCGCCCCGATCGCCGACAGGCCCTGGACCCGCAAACGCAAAATGCTGTTATGGGACAGCCGCATCACCCTCACTGAACAACTCATAACCTGGCTTGAACGACGGGAGCAAAAGCCCCGCGTTCTTATTTCAGGATCTGCAGTGGGCTGGTACGGCGACGGTGGGGAGCGAGAGCTTGATGAAAGCTCGGCGCCGGTCAGCGAAGACTTTGCCAGTCGCCTGTGCATCGCCTGGGAGGAAACCGCGCAGCGGGCGGAGGGGCTTGGGATTCGTGTGGTATTGCTGCGAACTGGCTTGGTGCTGGCCCGTGACGGCGGCATGATGCAGCGCCTGTTGCCACCGTTCAAATTAGGGATGGGCGGGCCGATCGGCAATGGACGGCAATGGATGCCGTGGGTCCATATCGACGATCAAATCGCGGCGATTGATTTTCTGTTGAACCGGGATGACGCCCAAGGTCCCTATAATGTCTGCGCGCCATCACCGGTCCGCAATCGCGATTTCGCCAAGACGCTCGCCGCGATCCTGCACCGTCCGGCATTCATGCCCATGCCCGCTTTTGCGTTGAAGGTGCTCATGGGCGAGTTGTCGATATTGCTGCTGGGCGGCCAGCGCGCCAGCCCGAGCCGGCTGCAGGCCGCCGGATTCACTTTCCGATTCACCGATCTGCACGCGGCACTGGAAAATCTTCTAGGCCGCCACTGACATCAAGGTGTTGCATGACCGATCACGCGTTGCTGCTGGTTAACCTGGGTTCGCCAGCCTCCACCGAAGTAGCGGACGTTCGCCGCTACCTCAATCAGTTCCTGATGGACCCGTACGTTATTGATCTGCCGTGGCCGGTCCGGCGTTTGTTGGTGTCGCTCATCCTGATCAAACGTCCTGAACAATCTGCCCATGCGTACGCTTCTATCTGGTGGGACGAAGGCTCGCCGCTGGTGGTATTGAGCAAGCGTCTGCAGCAGGCCATGACTCAGGAATGGACGCAGGGCCCGGTCGAGCTGGCGATGCGTTATGGCGAGCCGTCGATTGAAACAGTACTGACCCGCCTGGCGGCTCAGGGCATCAAGAAGGTCACCCTGGCCCCGCTGTACCCTCAGTTTGCCGACAGCACCGTGACCACGGTGATCGAAGAGGCGAAGCGGGTCGTGCGGGACAAGAAACTGCACTTCGATTTCTCGCTGGTCCCGCCGTTTTTTAATCAGCCCGAATACCTTGAGGCATTGGTAGAGAGCGTGCGCCCGCATCTGGCGCAGGATTTCGATCACCTGTTACTGAGCTTCCACGGGTTGCCTGAGCGGCATATCACCAAGCTGGACCCGACGGGCTACCATTGCTTCAAGGGCGGCAACTGCTGTGAAAACGCTTCGCCTGAAGTCCTCGCCGTGTGTTACCGCGCTCAATGCATGCGCTCGTCTGCCGAGTTCGCCAAGCGAATGGGACTGCCCGATGGCAAGTGGTCGGTCTCGTTTCAGTCGCGTCTTGGGCGGGCCAAGTGGATCGAGCCCTACACCGAAGCGCATCTGGCTGAACTGGCGGCGCAGGGCGTTAAGAAGCTGTTGGTGATGTGCCCTGCATTCGTGGCCGATTGCATCGAGACACTGGAAGAAATCGGGGATCGCGGGGCGGAGCAGTTCAAGGAAGCGGGGGGCGAGGAGCTGATTTTGATCCCTTGCCTGAACGATGATCCAAACTGGGCGAAAGCCCTGAATACGCTGTGCGAGCGGGCGCCAGCGATGGTGGTCTAGGCTCGCAGAACCTGTAGAGCGCGCTTGCCCGCGATAGCGTTGCATCAGACACCATTGGTGCTGGATGTGCCGACGCTATCGCGGGCAAGCGCGCTCCTACAAAGAGGCGTTGAAGCTACGGCAACTGATCATCCAGATGCTTGTTCTTCCAGGCATCGTTGCCCGGCAGGATCAGGTTCAGCACAATCGCCGTCACTGCGCACAGGGCAATGCCCTTCATCCCGAAATCATCCGGGCCGTTGCCCGTGCCGATCAGCACGCCGCCGATACCGAACACCAGCGTCACCGAAACGATCACCAGGTTACGCGCCTCGGCCAGGTCGACTTTGTGCCGGATCAGCGTGTTCATGCCCACTGCGGCGATAGAGCCGAACAACAGGCACAGAATCCCGCCCATCACCGGCACCGGAATACTCTGCAGCAGCGCGCCGAATTTACCGATGAAGGCCAGTGTAATGGCGAAGATCGCTGCCCAGGTCATGATCTTGGGGTTGTAGTTCTTGGTCAGCATCACCGCGCCGGTCACTTCGGCATACGTGGTGTTGGGCGGGCCGCCGAAAGCGCCAGCGACCGTGGTCGCGATGCCGTCACCCAGCAGCGTGCGATGCAGGCCGGGCTTCTTCAGGTAATCACGGCCCGTCACACTGCCGACGGCAATCACGCCACCGATGTGTTCGATCGCTGGGGCCAGCGCCACCGGCACGATGAACAGGATCGCCTGCCAGTTGAACTCCGGCGCCGTGAAGTGAGGGATGTCCAGCCACGGTGCGGCGGCGATCTTGGCGACATCCACCACACCGAAATAGAACGACAGGGCAAATCCCACCAACACACCGGAGATGATCGGGACCAGGCGGAAGATGCCTTTGCCGAACACCGCAACGATCAATGTCGTCAGCAGTGCCGCCATCGAGATCACGATGGCGGTGTGATAGGGAATCAGCTCAGCCGCGCCGTCACCGGTTCTGCCCATGGCCATGTTGGCGGCAATGGGTGCCATCGCAAGACCGATGGAGATGATGACCGGCCCGATCACCACCGGCGGCAGAAGCCGATCGATGAAACCCGTGCCTTTGATCTTCACCGCCAGGCCCAGGAAGGTGTAGACGAAGCCTGCCGCCATCACGCCGCCCATGGTCGCCGCGAGGCCGAATTGGCCCTTGGCGAGAATGATCGGGGTGATGAAAGCGAAGCTGGACGCCAGGAATACCGGCACCTGACGGCCTGTCACCAGTTGAAAGCACAGCGTGCCCAACCCTGCGGTAAACAATGCGACGTTGGGATCGAGCCCGGTAATCAGCGGCATCAAGACCAGGGCGCCGAAGGCCACGAAGAGCATCTGCGCGCCCGACAATACGGTGCGCCAGAGTGGATCGTTAAACTCGTCCTGCTTCATCAGGCGTCCTTTTGTTTGGTGCCGAAAATCTTGTCACCGGCATCGCCCAGGCCCGGAATGATGTAACCCTGTTCGTTCAGGCGTTCATCGATGGACGCTGTGTAGATGTTCACGTCCGGATGCGCCTTCTCGACGATGGCGATGCCTTCCGGCGCAGCCACCAGGACCATGGCGCGGATGTCGCGGCAACCGGCTTTTTTCAGCAGGTCGATCGTGGCGACCATCGAGCCGCCGGTGGCCAGCATCGGGTCGATGATCAAGGCCAGACGCTGGTCGATCTCGGGGGCGAGTTTTTCCAGGTAGGTGTGCGCTTCGAGGGTTTCTTCGTTGCGTGCGACGCCCACGGCACTGACCTTGGCGCCTGGGATCAGGCTGAGGACGCCTTCGAGCATGCCGATGCCCGCGCGCAGGATCGGGACCACGGTAATCTTTTTGCCAGCGATCTTCTCGACCTGGACAGTACCGGCCCAGCCCTGGATGTCGTAAGTCTCCAGCGGCAGGTCTTTGGTCGCTTCGTAGGTCAGCAGTGCGCCGACTTCCTGAGCCAGTTCACGAAAGTTCTTGGTGCTGATATCGGCTCGGCGCATGAGACCGAGTTTGTGACGGATCAGCGGATGGCGGATCTCACGAATGGGCATAAGGGGACGGCTCCAGCGGGCGGGCAAAAAAAACGGCTTAGATTAATCTATTCAGCTGTAACTTGTCTTACCGGTTAGGATCGCGTTTCTGACATTAATGGGACGCCAGTGCAACGTTAGTCCAGAAAGACTTGCCCTGACGTTGTCCGATGCGTACCTTTGCCCGCTTTTCCTTCCACAGCCCCCCTTGGAGAGCGTCATGTCCGCTGATCTCGAGCATATCCGTCAAATCATGCGCGAGGCTGACTGCCTGTACACCGAGGCCGAAGTCGAGGCGTCCATCGCCCGCGTCGGTCAGCAAATCAACAGTGTGTTGGCCGAACGTAACCCGGTCGTCTTCTGCGTGATGAACGGTGGCCTGATTTTCGCCGGCAAGCTGCTGACGCACCTGAACTTCCCGCTGGAAGCTTCTTACCTGCACGCGACGCGCTATCGCAACGAAACCAGCGGCGGCGAGCTGTTCTGGAAAGCCAAGCCCGAAGTGTCGTTCATCGACCGCGATGTGTTGATCATCGACGACATCCTCGACGAAGGTCATACCCTTGGCGCGATCATCGACTTCTGTAAGCACGCGGGCGCAAGCGCCGTCCACACGGCCGTGCTGATCGACAAGGACCACGACCGCAAGGCGCGTCCTGACCTCAAAGCCGACTTCGTCGGTCTGCCGTGCATCGACCGCTATATCTTCGGTTACGGCATGGATTACAAGGGTTACTGGCGCAACGCCGCTGGCATCTACGCCGTTAAGGGCATGTAAGGCGATCAGGGAAGCGTCTGACTTCCCGAATCGGCTTTCTTACATTTCGTAAACGTTCCATTTCAGCAAACTCGGCGCAGTACCCGGAGAGACAGAGATCGATCCGGGGCAAAGCCTTTTTACTTGAATGGACGTTAGCAACATGAATTTGAAACACATGAGCGCCGGCATTGCCGCCGCGTTCGCCTCGACAATGTTCCTCGCTCAATTGGCTCAGGCCGCGCAACTCATCGCCACCGTGGACGTGGTCAATCAAGGCCAGCGCGCGCTGGACCTGACCTCCTCGAGCTGGAGCCTGGCCGGTGAGTCGGCCGCCAGTTATCGCGTCACGCCCGGCACGTTTGCGGTCGTCAACATCCCGTTGAACAACCCCACTGTCGATCAGGCCTCGTTCCGCTACAGCAGCGCGCACAAGGTCTGCCTGTTTCGTCTGGGTCACGACATGCGACCGAGTCAGAGCGGCGGTAACGTCACCATCCTCCCTCGCTACTGGGCAGACGCTCAGTCCCAAGGCAGTGAGCCAGCGACCTGTCGCGCCAAGGTCCTCAACAACACCCCGGGTCGCGGTTACGCCGTCCAGGTCGAGATGAATTGAGCCACCTGAAAGCGCACGTATTAAATCGTGAAAACGTCCTGCCCGCCCCGGGCTGAGGCACGTCTTCTCCATGCTAGAGTGCTCCCCTGATTTTTCGGGGAGCCATCATGCCTTTGTCCTTTCGCCGTAGAGCTGCCTTGCTGGTGTTGTTGAGCCTGCCAATGGCCACGCCTGTTGTCGCCGAACCCATGCACGCCCAATACCTGCCGCCCGATGAGTTGTCGGTGCGTGAAGGAGAACCCGAACAGCAGCAATTGCTGCAGATCACGGACTATTCGGTGGTGGTGGGCAGCCAGCGTCAGTCCAATCAGCAGCCGATTCCTGTGACTTCACCGCTGACCCTGCGCCTCAAGGGCAAGCCGATGAACAAGGGCGCCACGATTTCCGAAGTGCTTATTCATTTTGACGGCGAAAGCAAAAGCCTGAAAAAACCCGCTTACGACGAGCCAAGCCGCACCTTGACCCTGTATTACCCTGCCAGCCAGTACCGCGTGCTGTTGGATTTGCTGCGCAACGAGAAGGTTTATTGCCAGTTTCTCAGTTACGCCAATGGTCATGTCTGGGCCGACGTGCACACGGGCAGTGTACGCGCGCGTTGAGCCTGTGGTCGGGCGAGGGGTAAACTGCCCGCCCGTGAAAATGTCCCGCAAGTCAGTTGGAGTCAGCAATGCGTAAAGATAAGAAGCAGGTGATTGGCGATGAAATCGGCGACGCCCAGATCAAACTGTTCCTGGATTTCGAGCCGGTGGATGCGACTTCCCCGTCCCTGCACAAGCTGATCAAAGCCTATCGTGGCCTGCGAATTGATGACTTCGGGCGTTTTCTGGTGTTCTTCAAGGAAGCGGGCTACGACCTGGATGGCAAAGACGCCCACGGCAATGACTTCGTCGCACTGATCAAGGATCAGCGTAACGCCGAGGACTACATCGAATTGATTGCCAAGGCTCGAGGCTGATTGCAGGCGAGCTGCACAGTGAGCCGGTGATGTCGGAATAAAACTGAAAACCCCGCTGCGTGGGCGGGGCTTTCAGTAATCTCACCGATTCAGAGCAGGCTCTGAATCAAGCGAAGCTTGCCGCCTGGCTGCTTGGGACCAGGTCCAGGCTCTCGTCGCTCTGGGCGCTGACACGCTGATACAGCTGCGCGTCGGTTTCCAGAATCTTCTCCCGAGCCGGGAAGATCTCATTCAGCTTGGCGGCCCATTCGGTACGAGCCTTTTCAGGGAAGCAGCGTTCGATCAGGTCGAGCATGATCGAAACAGTGACCGAAGCACCCGGGGATGCGCCCAGCAACGCCGCAAGGGAACCGTCCTTGGCCGAAACCAGTTCGGTACCGAATTGCAGAACGCCGCCTTTCTTCGGATCCTTCTTGATGATCTGCACACGCTGACCGGCCACTTCAAGGCGCCAGTCCTCGGCTTTCGCTTCAGGGTAGAAGCGACGCAGGGCATCCAGACGCTGTTCCATGGACTGCCGCACTTCACTGATCAGGTACTTGGTCAGGTCCATGTTGTCGCGGGCTACGGCCAGCATCGGTGCGATGTTGGCGGCGCGGATCGACAGCGGCAGGTCCATGAGCGAACCGTGCTTGAGGAACTTGGTGGTGAAACCGGCGTACGGGCCGAACAGCAGGGAGGTCTTGCCGTCGACCACGCGGGTGTCCAGGTGTGGAACCGACATCGGCGGGGAACCCACCGCAGCCTGGCTGTACACCTTGGCCTGGTGACGTTTTACAACTTCAGGGTTGTCGCAGCGCAGCCACTGGCCGCTGACCGGGAAGCCGCCAAAACCTTTGCCTTCTTCGATGCCCGACATCTGCAGCAGCGGCAGGGCCGCGCCACCGGCGCCGAGGAACACGAATTTGGCGTCGATTTCGCGGGTGCCACCGCTGTTGACGTCCTTGATGGTCACGCTCCAGCCATCGCCTTTACGGCTCAGGCCTGTGACGCGCTTGCAATACTTGACCTGCGCATCGGGAGCGCTGGACAGGTGTTTGAGCAATTGATTAGTCAGGTTGCCGAAGTTCACATCGGTGCCGTGCATGACGCGCGTGGCGGCGATCGGCTCATCAGCCGGACGGCCAGGCATCATCAGCGGCATCCACTCGGCCAGCGTGGCCTTGTCTTCGGTGTACTCCATCGATGCGAACGCGTGGTGTTTGCGCAGCGCTTCGTAGCGTTTTTTGAGGTACGCCATGCCTTTCTCACCCTGAACGAAGCTCAGGTGCGGCACCGGCGTGATGAACGAGCGCGAGGAACCGAAGGTGCCCGTGCGAGCCAGATAGCTCCAGAACTGCTTCGAGACTTCGAACTGAGTGTTGATATGAATCGCTTTTTTGATGTCGATGGAGCCATCGGCCATTTCCGGCGTGTAGTTCAGCTCGCACAGGCCTGCATGGCCGGTGCCGGCGTTGTTCCATGGGTTAGAACTCTCGGCGGCACCGGAATCCATCAGTTCGACAACCTCAAGCTTGAGGCTTGGGTCGAGCTCCTTGAGCAGCACTGCAAGGGTGGCACTCATGATGCCTGCCCCGACCAGTACCACATCGACTGCTTCGTTATGCGCCATTAACGCGTCTCCAAAATCTGCAGCACCAAATTGACGGCATGGACCCCGAGGTCAGTTGCCGGGTGCGGGCGGCGCGGGGTTCGCGCAGTGCCTCGTACAACCCGGCCGGGATCGGCATGTCCGATTCTTCGCAATTTTTTGCATCTTCAGCGGACGCCACCGCAGGGGCCTGGTCGATGCTTTTGTAGTGCAAGCATGAACGCATTTTTCGGCCCGAACAGCCATTCGACTATCGTCAAGACGTCCGGTTATGCAACCAAATCCGTAGTGGACAGGCTTCAGACTCCGGTTGTGGAGGCTGCGCTGCAGTCGGTCCTTTGCAAGGGGGCTGGGTCAGACGCTAATGGTGCATGTACAAACGCGTAACTATTCATTTGCTCGCCACACTCTTGTGAAGTTGTGAAAACCCGTTTTTTTCGCGCTCTTTTGGAGACGCAAACCTCAAAAAGGGCTGCGCGATGGCAGCTCTGGCAGATCAGGTTCAAACACAGTGTGGGCATTGGCGTGCGCAAAAGGTTCGAGCGAATCGACGTTTTTGCGCCTGCGTCGCGGACACACCGGGCTGCACATGTCTGTGTGGAAGGCTCTCTGTGGGCGATACGGAGGAGTTGATACGCGGTATCAACGATGCTGCGAGGCCCGATCAGGAGACGTCCTTATAATCGGGGGGAGATTATAGCGATGAAACGCGCAGAATTGATCCAGAAAAAATGACTTTTATTCGCCGTTCGGTCAGATGCTGAGCAATTGCCGGGCGGTAATCGCACGCGTGCGGGGCGTGATGCGGGCGCTGGCGGGCAGAGGCTGGTGCAGCCAGGTCAGATTGGCTTCGGTGATTTCCACCCAGTCATGACCCTGAGGTGCTACGGCGCAGTGCTTGAACGAAACGCACACGCCGTATGTGTCCACGCGAGCATAGTGACGATAACGGCGACGAAGCGAGAACAGAGACCAGAGAAAGTCCATGGGAAGACTCCTTGATGTGGGAAGCGCTGTTGGGCCTTTGAGAAAAGTATGCCGTGCGGCGATGACATCCCCATGACGTCCACATTGCGTAATGGTGTCGACGCGTATCTTTTGGATGTCACGAATAACGAGGGCGTCAGGAACCGGTGCGATGGCACTTTGTCGTATCTTTACGCTAGTGAGCGACCTTGCGAGGTCGCTATACTGCGGCACAATTTGTGCCTTGGCCCATGGAGAAATGAGCATGTTGCGTCGCGTTTTGTTCGGTTTGCTTGCTGTAGGCAGTCTGACGCTGGTGGGGTGTGCCCACAGCCCGCAGTCGCTTAGCCCACAACCCAAGTTGAACAGCCAGCTGGCGCCTGTCGGGCACGGTCAGCAGGTGGTGGTTCGGGTTGTCGACGGTCGCCAGTCGCAGACCCTTGGCACCCGCGGTGGGCTGTACCCTGAAACCAGTTCGATTACGGTCAACAGCCAGCAAGTGGTTCCGCAGCTCCAGGCCCAGGCCGAAGCTGCCGTGCGTCTGCTGGGCTTTACGCCTGTTCAAGGCGGCAACGGCCCACAGCTGACCATCACCCTTGCTGACCTCAAGTATCAGTCGCCCAAAGAAGGCCTGTACGTGACTGAAGCGAACATCAGTTCGACCTTCCGCGCTGACGTGCAGAACAACGGTCACAGCTACAGCGGTCGTTATGCAGCGTCGCTGGACCAGCGTTTCGGCATGGCGCCCAACGAAGAAACGAACACCAAACTGATCAGCGACGTGCTCAGCGATGCGCTGACCCGGCTGTTCCAGGATCAGACAATCGGCCGCCTGCTGGGTCAATAACCCGCCTAGCTGTATAAAAAAGCCCCCGGTTTCGTGAGAAGCCGGGGGCTTTTTGTTGGGGCTCGGGTTTACGCCGCCTGGTAGAAATCCAGAAAGCTGTAACCCGTTTCCAGGTCCATCTCCGGCAGGTCGTTATGTGCGTGGCCACCCAGTGCGCAGTACACCAGCCAATGCCTGTCCTGGACGTTGAAGGCCAGCGCGTCGATGAGCGCTTCCTGTTCGTCACTCGGGGCAATGAGGTAAAGGCGGTCCTGGTTGTGGGCGTGCAGCATGACGCTCTCCGTATCCGGGTGGTCGAGTTGAGGTGCTACACAGTGAACGGTTCAGGTGACGTTAAGGTGACACGCAGTACCTTGAGGTCAGCCCCAAACCGAATTCGCGGCGCCCGGATCTGGCGTCATCGAGGTTCCATGTCACTCCTTCAACAGTCTCCTGGAATGATCCTCAACGCCCTTGCGCTGCTTGCCGCCGGGCCGGGAATCTGGCTGTTGCACACCACCCGCAATCTCGAGCAGCGTGAAACCACGCATCTGCACAAACTCACTGAACAAGCGCCCATCGACGAGCCCATGCACTTGATGGACGTGCCCACCCTGCGCATGATCCGCCTGAGTTATCGCATCGGCGCGGCGTGCCTGGGGTTTGCATTGCTGCTGTCGTGGGTAAGCACCAAACTTTGATCTCGTCGCCCATCGCGGGACGTGCGCTCGGGCCTTTGCACGAGCGAAGTAATTCGTGAAAAGTCTTTCAGGCGCCAGAGATGCGTTGATCCAGCAGGCCGATCGCGAATGAATTCGCTCCCACAGGGTTTGTTGTGGTTGCCGCCTCATCTGTGAGGCAATAAAAAACGGCGCCTGTCGGGGCGCCGTTTTTCGTGAAGCGACCAGTGTTACAGCGGCAGTCCCGCCTTGACCCGATACTGATTGCGCACCGGCGTCGCGTATTGCAGCACCAGATACGGACGGTGCTCTTCGGCGCAGCCCTCCAGGCGGCGTTGCCATTCTTCTTTCGCGCGCTCGAGCTCGTCTGCCGGGAAAATCTTTGCAGCGGCAGGTACTTTCAGGCTCGGATCGGCATCGTCCCACTGCGCGTACGCCAGATAATGCACCGGGAACAGGCGGTAGCCGCCGAGGATCTGCCGGTCCATTTCGATCGCCAGTTGCTTGGTGTCGTCGAACAGCTCGGTAATCGGCGGTGCGAAGTTGACGTGGACGCGGCCTTTGTAGCCGGTGATGCCCAGCGCGATGCTGACATCGTCCTCGCCCGGTGCCTTGGTGTAACTGCCGGTGGTCGCGCGGATGTACAGCTCGCGGGCCTTCGCCTGGTCGCATGGATCGTACTCGTAGCTGATCGAGACCGGCGTCAGGTTCAGCGACTGAATGACTTCGCCAAACGGCTCGTCCTTGCGACTCATGTGGAACATCTTGAGGATCGCCGACTCGGTGCGGTCGTCGCCATCTTTGGCGCGACCTTCGGCCTGTGCGATCCAGATCGACTGGCAGTCGTTGCGAATCGAGTGATTGATGTAGGCCGACAGCAACTGGTACGCCGCCATCTTTTCGCGGCGTCCGGTGATGGAGCGATGCACGATGAAGCTCTTGTTCAGGCGCATCAGGTCGCTGACGAACGGCTTTTGCAGCAGGTTGTCGCCGATGGCGATCCGCGGCGTCGGCAAGCCTGCGTGGTACACGGCATAGTTGACGAACGCCGGGTCCATCACGATATCCCGGTGGTTGGCCAGAAACAGGTAAGCCACGCCGGACTTGAACTGCTCCACACCGGTGTAGGTCACACCATCGGTGGCCCGTTCAATCGTATGGTCGACGTAATGCTCGACCTTGTCCTGCAAGGCCGCAACGGTCTCGATGCCGGCAAACTGACGGCGCAGCTTGCGCGCGATGGCAGGCTGAAGGATCCAGCCGAGGGAACCGGCCAGACGTGGAAAACGGAAATGCGTGAGGATCGCGAGGAACGCCTTGTCACCCAGTAGCCGGTTGAGTACGGCTTTTACTTCGGTGTCGTCGTACGGTCGGATGGCATCGAATTCGCCCATCATGCTCTCTTGTTGGAAACGGCTAGGGTAAAGGTAGGTCGAGTCCGGTTTTACGCCCGGATGATGAGAAATTAAGCTCGGCCTGCAAACAAGTCGGCGATTATACGCAAAACTGCTCTCGGAGACTGTGATGCACGAAATACAACCTGCAGCGCCTTACGAGTGCCCTTATTGCGGCGAACCGGGAGAGACGGTCCTGGACCTGTCGGAAGGCGACCACAACTTCATCGAAGATTGTCATGTGTGCTGTCGTCCCATCGAATTTCATCTGCAAACCGATGGCGAACAATGGGATCTGGATGTCCGTGCCGAGAACGACTGATGCGCAAAATCTATGAACCGGAAAACATGATGGAAGGCGAGCTGTTGCAGTCCATGCTCGCCAGCGAAGGCATCGAGTCGCACATCACCGGACGCCACTTGCTGGGCGGGATCGGCGAGTTGCCGGTGTTCGGCCTTTTGGGGCTGGCGGTGCAGGATGATGAGGCCGATCGGGCACGCCAGTTGATCACTGAGTACAATGGCGCCTTTCCGTTGTCGGGCGATGAGCCTGACAGCTACCCCGATGTGTTGTTGTGCTGAGGCCTGTCCTGCGCGGCTTCATTCGCTTTTCAGAAGAGTTGCCCTGAGCCCATGTGTGGACGTTATGCGCTGTTTCGTTGGACGCCCGCGTTTGCGGCCTTGCCCGGATTTCCGGCGGACCAGCAGGCGCAGTGGAATATTTCGCCCCACGATTCGGTGCTGATGGTCCGGGCGAGCGAGGAGGGCGAGGCCGGGCGTGAAGTGGCCAGAGCGCGCTGGGGACTGACTCCGCCGTGGCTGACCGACATGTCGCGAACGCCTGCCCACGCGCGGGCAGAAACCCTGGCCGAACAACCGATGTTCCGTCAGGCGTTTCGTGAGCGCCGCTGTCTGCTCCCCGCCAACGGTTTCTACGAGTGGCGCGGTACGGTGCGCAAGCGGCCGTTCTGGCTGACGCCGGCCGAGGGCTCGACGCTGTATTTTGCGGCGATCTGGGAGGCTTACCCGGTGCAAGAGCACGTCTATCTGAGCGTGGCGGTGGTGACGCAAGCGGCGATGAATCAGCGCAGGCCGCTGATTCTCGATGAAGAAGGGCAGGCTGCCTGGCTCGACCCTGACAGCTCGCTGGTGACGTTGCAGTCGTTGCTCGCCGCACCGCAGAGGCAGCTGCGAGAGCGTCCGCTGGCCAATCTGGTGAACGATCCGAAGCTTAATGCGCCGGAATGCCTTACGCCGCTGTAGCGTCGGCAAGTTCCCCGCGATCCTCGATGACTAGAGCAGACCCTCTGTGGGAGCGAATTCATTCGCGAGTCGATTCTTCAGGCGATGCATCTCCATCGGCTGTACTGACGTATCGCGAATGAATTCGCTCCCACAGGGTTACCATTTGCCCATTTGATGTGGGTTGATCAGGCGAACGAAGCATCGCGGTGTGTTGATCGTACCCACGCCCCGCGTGGGCATGCAGGTTCTGACCCTCTGCGTCTACCGGATCTGTGGTGCACTTCAGGTCGGTGAGTCAGCAAGCCGGCTCCTACAGATTGGATATCGACCGCAAATCATCGGAACGACGCAGTACCTGTAGGAGACGTCCGAGGTTACGAGGGCAGCGATGCGGTGGGTCAGGTACATCGACGGTGACTGACACCCCGCATTCGCCAGCAAGCCGGCACACTCAGAAAACTGGCGCCCTACTGAAGCTCATCAAACCCTGAACTGATTGATCAACCGGCGCTGCTGCTCTGCCAGTTTGGTCAGTTCGGCGCTCGCCTGGCTCGACTCATCCGCGCCACCGGCCACTTCGTTCGCCACCTGACCGATATTGATCACGTTGCGGTTGATGTCGTCGGCGACCGCGCTTTGCTCTTCCGCCGCGCTGGCGATCTGGGTGTTCATGTCGTTGATCACCGACACAGCCTTGGTAATGCTTTCCAGGGCCTGTGCGGCCTCGGCGGCATGCCCAACACTTTCGTCGGTCTTGCTCTGGCTGTCTTCCATGACCTTGACCACTTGTCGCGTGCCGCTCTGCAGCTGTTGGATCATGGTCTGGATTTCTTCGGTCGCTTGCTGCGTCTTCTGCGCCAGATTGCGCACTTCATCGGCCACCACCGCAAACCCGCGTCCCTGTTCACCGGCACGGGCTGCCTCAATCGCTGCGTTCAACGCCAGCAGGTTGGTCTGCTCGGCGATCCCGCGAATGGCCGTGAGGATCGCGTTGATGTTTTCACTGTCCTTGGCCAGCGTCTGCACCACGCTCACTGCACGGCCGATTTCCACCGCCAGCTCGCTGATGGAGGCCGACGTGTTGTGGACGATACGCATGCCCTGGTTAGCGGCGTCGTCCGCATGGTTGGCGGCTTGTGCGGCCTGAGTTGCATTGCGCGCGACGTCTTGCGCGGTCGCGGTCATTTCGTGCACGGCGGTCGCGACCAGATCGATCTCGGCCATCTGTTTGTGCACGCCTTTGTTGGTGCGAATCGCAATGTCGGCGGTGTGCTCGGACGAGTCGCTGACCTTCTGCACTGACGTCACGACCTGACTGATCATGACCTGCAGCTTGCCCAGGAAGGTGTTGAAACCGCTGGCGATCGAGCCCAGCTCGTCGGCGCGATCGCTGGTCAGACGACGCGTCAGATCCCCTTCGCCTTTGGCGATGTCGTCGAGCATCGCAACCATCTGCTTCAGCGGACGGGCGATGCCACGGCCGACGAACCAGACGATCAGCAGGCCCAGCGCGGCGATCAACAAGCCAACCATGGTCATCCCGAAAATATCCGTGTCGCGCTGATGCGCCAGGTCGCTTTGCAGCTTCTGCAGGTCCGCCATCACCGCGCTGACCGGCATGCGGATCATCAGCGTCCAGCGTGCATCGGTGTTGCCGATGCCAAAGGGCAGATACAGCTCGATGTGGCCGTGCTCCTTGTCGATGTCGTAACGCACGTCCCCTTTGGTCAGGTTTGTCAGGTTCGCGACTTCGTTGGCGTCGAGGATCTCGCTGGCTTTCTCGCCCAGCTTGCTGGTGTCCTTGGTGTAGGCCACGAGGCGGCCGTTGGTGGCAATCAGCGCCAGATCACCCGCGCCGTTGTAGAGTTTCTTGTCGGCGGTTTCGAGCATGTCCTGAATGAAGTTTACCGACAGGTCGGCCCCGACGATGCCCTGAAACTGGCCGTCCACCATGATGGGCTCGATGAATGAGGAGAGCATGACCATCTTGCCGCCCACCTTATAAGGCGCGGGGTCGATCACGCAGGGTTTGCGGGTTTCACGCGAGCACAGGTAGTACTCGCTCGAGCGAATGCCGGTGGACAGGACTTTCTGGTCTTCCAGGCTCGCCAGTTTCTCCAGATTGAACGTGCCGTCAGGTTTGCGGTACCACCAGGCCATGAACCGGCCGTCTTTGGGGTCGACACCGGTGATTGGCGCTTCGGCATACGCCACGTCATTGTGGTCAAGGGCATTAGGTTCCCAACCGATGTAGGCGCCCAGGATCTTCGGGTTACGTACGACGGTTTCATGCAACACGTTGAGCAACTGCTCACGGCTGATCTTCAGCAACGGCTCGCCTTTGGCGTCCTTCATGCCGATGACGGCGTTGGTCGTGGCCAGTCCGGCGGCCGTGTTGAGCGGCGCTTCCAGTTCGCGCTGAATGTCGCTGGCTTGTGTGCGTGCAATGGCCGTCAGGCGTTGCTCGGTGGCTTGCTCGAATAGCGCCGTGGTGCGTTGGTCCACCAGTGCTTGCGTGCGGGCGCCTGAAAAGAGCGAGTAGAGCACGAGGGCCGCCACCACGCTGAGCACGATGGCACCCGCCAGTGCGGCCACTGAAAACTGGATTGATTTGAACTTCATAAGGGCTCCGGACGCGAAATTACGCCTGAAAGAGCTATCGCCTTGCCCTGAATTTCCATGAGATGAAAACGACGAAATGGCCGTTTTTGATGCCTGTGGGTCGCTTTTGGGCAAGTTGGCTGGATGGCCCGGATTTAAAGGCGTTCATGAGTTCACAAAGAGAGAGGGGAAATGTTTTAAAGCTGTTACGGATGTGCGTTTTTTACAGGTCTATTTGCATGGCAAACGGCTGCCATCTGGCACTCGGGCGGCGTACCGCCTAGGATGAGCGCCTTGTTTCGAAGGAGATACACAATGCGTCAGACCTTTGCTCTTTGTGCGCTTAGCGCAGCGCTGCTGGTTGCAGGCTGTCAGGCCGTCAACACCACCAGCGGAGATTCGGTGGGTGTCGAGCGCAAGCAATACATGTTCAGCATGCTGTCGACCGATCAGGTCAACCAGATGTATGCCCAGTCCTATCAGCAGACCGTTACCGAGGCCACGTCCAAAGGCGTGCTGGACAAGAGCAGCGCCGAGGCCAAGCGCGTGCAGAATGTCGCCAACCGCCTGATCGCCCAGGCGCCGAAACTGCGTCCGGATGCGGCGCAATGGCAATGGGAAGTGAACCTGATCAAGAGCGATGAACTGAACGCCAACTGCGGCCCTGGCGGCAAAATCATCGTGTACACCGGGCTGATCGACACGCTGAAGCTCAGTGACGATGAGCTGGCAGCGGTGATGGGTCATGAAATCGCGCATGCCTTGCGCGAACACGGGCGCGAAGCCATGTCCAAGGCGTACGGCATTCAGATGGCGAAGCAGGGCGCAGGTTCGTTGCTGGGCCTGGGGCAGGACAGCCTCGCGCTGGCCGACACCGTGGTCAATTACAGCCTCACGCTGCCGAACAGCCGGGCCAACGAGAATGAAGCTGACCTGTTAGGTCTTGAGCTGTCGGCACGTGCCGGTTACAACCCGAATGCCGCGATTACGCTTTGGCAGAAGATGGAAGCTCAAGCCGGGGCATCGCAGCCGGAGTTCATAAGCACTCACCCGGCTTCGGCGAACCGCATTGCCTCGTTACAGGCCGCCATTCCGAAGGTGATGCCTCTGTACGAGCAGGCGCCGAAGTCTTGAGCTAACACAGATCACTGTAGGAGCGCGCTTGCCCGCGATGCGATTGATCAGTCGACATTGATGTGTCTGATCTGACGCTTTCGTCCGATGCGGCCCAGAGCAAGCTCGCTCCCACAGAAGTACAGAGGCACGACGGGAGAAGCCGGTGTTCAGCTCCGGGTTACACCCAGCCGCTGACCTGCATCGCCTTGTACACCGCAACGATCGCCAGGATGAAGAACGCACCGGCTGCCAATCGGCGAATCAGGGTCAGCGGCAGTTTTTCTGCTGCGAAGTTACCCGCCAGCACCACCGGTACGTTGGCAATCAGCATGCCCAGCGTTGTGCCCAGGATCACCAGCCACAGGTAGGAGTATTGCGCCGCCAGCATCACTGTGGCGATCTGCGTCTTGTCACCGATTTCGGCGATGAAGAACGCAATCAACGTGGTCATGAAAGGGCCGAACTTGCGCGCAGTGCTGGCTTCGTCGTCGTCCATCTTGTCCGGGACCAGCGTCCACAACGCGGTGGCGGTGAAGCTCGCGGCGAGGATCCAGTGCAACATGGCGTCGGAGAAGAAACTGCTGAACCAGGCACCAACGGCACCGGCCGCCGCATGGTTGGCCAGCGTAGCCGCGACAATGCCGGCGATGATCGGCCAAGGCTTGCGAAAGCGGGCTGCGAGGATAAGCGCGAGGAGTTGGGTCTTGTCACCGATTTCGGCCAGTGCGACGACCGCGGTAGGGACCAACAGGGATTCCAGCATCAGGATTTTCCTAAGGGGCGGGTCGACACGGCTATGACACGTACAACCTCCCCGCCCCGGGTCAGGATGTTCGTGTCATAGGTCTTGTCAAACCACCGATCCGTCTAAGCGGATCTGGGGTCGCACGCACCATGGTCTGAGGACCAAGTATGTTGATGCGCGCCGGACGAGCGTGGCGCTCGTGGGAGACTACTCCCCTAGGACGGAGCGGATTCTGCCTACACGAATCGTGTTCGGCAAGCGCTAATTTTCACGCACGTTTGGCGCGGTAAATCCTGAACCCCTGACCTTCGGCCATGACGGCACATACGCCAAGGTGCTGCTCGATGATCGGTTGATAGCGCAGGAAACTGTTGGCAACCAAGCGAAGTTCGCCGCCTTTTTTCAGGTGTTCGCGTGCTTTTCGCAGCAGGTTCTCCGTCGCGGCGTAGTCGGTGTGGACGCCGGTATGAAAGGGCGGATTGGTCAGAATGACGTCCAGATGATGGGGGGCGGCGTCGATGCCGTCACCGGTCAATACGTCGCTCTCAAGACCGTTGGCCGCCAGCGTCAGACGGCTGCTGGCGGTGGCGAATGCGTCGACATCCAGCAGGGTGACGTTCATGTCCGGGCTGCGACGTTTGACCGCAGCACCCAGCACGCCCGCACCGCATCCAAAATCCAGCAAATGACCGGTGGGCAATCGGTCGAGATTCTCCAGCAGCAGCGCCGAGCCCCGGTCGAGCCGGCCGTGACTGAAAACGCCCGGCAGGCTGATCACTTTCAAAGGGCCGCCTTCCATCTCAATCTCGAAGTGTTTAGCGAGGCTGTTCAGCTCGACTGGCTGAGGCGCTTGTTCGACGGTGACTTGCCACAGCTGACAGTGGCGGGCGCTGTCCAGTTTGCGCGCACGTCCGAACGGGCTCAGCTGACGCGCAGCCGCCTCGATGCCTGCGCGTTTTTCGCCGACCAGGAACAGCTCCCGGCCTTGCAGGCGCGAGGCCAGGGCGTTGAGCAGGTAGTCGGTGAGGTCTTTGGCTTTGGGCAGGAACAACACGGCGGCGTCGAACGCTTCACCCGGCGCCTCGGTGCCGAAGTGAGTGCGACCGGCGAAGCGTGCGTCCAGCGCTGCGAAGTCACCCGCATGCCAGCTCCAGCCTCGCGCGTTGGGCAGCGTGTTCAGCAGGTCGTCGGCAGGCAGGCCGGTCAGCAGCAGAGAACCCTGAAACAAATCGGCCTGACGGAGTAACACTTCACTGCGCGGGTCCATCTTCGGCTCCTGAAAAAAAGAGCGAAGTTTATCAGGAGAAAGGGGTAGAGCACGCGCTCCTACCCGATCAACAGGCCTCAGCTGACGACTCTGATGGGCTTGCCCGCATAAAACGCCAAGGCATTCTCATTCACCTGGCCAACGATACGCTGCCGGGCTTCCTGGCTGCCCCACGCGCTGTGCGGGGTGATGATCAGGCGAGGGATATCGCCCGAGAGCAGCGGGTTGCCGTTGACCGGAGGCTCAACGGTCAGCACGTCGGTTGCAGCGCCGGCGAGGTGACCGTTGCGCAGGGCATCGGCCAGCGCCTGCTCATTGATCAAACCACCACGGGCGGTGTTGACGATGAACGCTTTGGGCTTCATCAGGCTCAATTCGTGAGCGCCGATCATGTCGCGAGTGTGTTCGTTAAGCGGGCAGTGGAACGTCAGCGCGTCCACTTGTGGCAACAGTTCGTGCAGGGGCAAACGGTCGGGGCGAGCAGGGCGGCCGGGGATCTGGCCCAGCAGAACGCGCATGCCGAAGGCTTCGGCGAGCTTCGCCACCGCCCCACCCAGTTCGCCATGCCCCAGAAGGCCCAACGTCTTGCCTTCCAGCTCCACAATGGGGAAATCCAGCAGGCAAAACTGCCGGGATTTTTGCCACATGCCTTGATGAATCGCTTGCTGATAGTCCGGCAGTCGCGTGGCCATCGCCAACAGCAACATCAACGTGTGCTGCGCCACCGAAGGGGTGCCATAACCCTGGCAGTTGCTCACCACGACGCCGTGTTTGCGGGCGGCCTCAAGGTCCACATTATTGACCCCTGTCGCCGTCACCAATATGAGCTTCAGGTCAGGACATGCAGCGATTGCGTCGGCATCGATCATGATCTTGTTGGAAATTGCTACCTGCGCGCCCTGCAGTCTTTCAATGACTTGATCCGCCGTAGAGCTGGCATGCAGGATCAGTTCGCTGAAGGTTTCACGCCAGGGGGCAAGGTCCAGATCGCCGAGGTCCAGTGAGGTGTGATCCAGGAAAACTGCTCTGCGTTGACTCGACATCAGCTGTACCTTTTGCTCGGTGAGTGGGAGGCGTAAGGTAGCGAGCCTACCAGAGCCTGCCGCTCGTAAAAACGCCTGGAGTCCCCACATGTACTGGACGGAATTTCTCACCGTTGCCCTGATTCATCTGCTGGCTGTCGCCAGCCCAGGCCCCGATTTTGCCGTCGTGGTCCGTGAAAGCGTGACCCATGGCCGCAAGGCCGGGACCTACACCGCCATGGGCGTGGGCACGGCGATTTTCCTGCACGTGGGTTATTCGCTGCTGGGGATCGGGCTGATCGTTTCGCAATCCATCGTGCTGTTCAATGCATTGAAATGGGCGGCGGCAGCCTACCTGTTGTATATCGGCATCAAGGCTTTGCGCGCCAAACCGGCCAATGCTTCGGATGCACCAGTGGACATCGCCAAAGGTGAGCGCACGGCGCGCGGTGCCTTTACCGCCGGTTTCGTGACCAATGGCCTGAATCCCAAGGCCACATTGTTCTTCCTGTCGTTGTTTACGGTCGTGATCAATCCGCACACACCGATGCTGGTGCAGGCGGGTTACGGTATTTATCTGGCGCTGGCGACGGGCATCTGGTTCTGCCTGGTGGCTCGTCTGTTCAGCCAGCCACGGGTGCGTGCAGGCTTCGCCCGCATGGGGCACTGGTTTGACCGCGCCATGGGTGGGGTTCTGGTGGCGTTGGGCGTGAAACTGGCATTTACGCAGGCAAACTGAAATATCGACCCAGGCCATAACGTGCCCGCAAGACCGTTTTGCCCTTTCAAATGGCGCAATGCCTGCATGGTCACTCGTCATTCGAATCATCCCTTTGGCTGATTTGAGTGGCGAGTGATGGCTCTAGAGTGCATATTTTCAGCACCGCACATGCATCTTGAAAAGGGATTCCTATGCTGCAGACACGCGTGATTCCGCCAGCTGATGGCGCGTACCAGTACCCTCTGTTGATCAAACGCTTGCTGATGTCGGGCAGCCGCTATGAAAAAACGCGGGAAATCGTCTACCGGGACCAATCACGCTATTCGTATCTGACCCTCAACGAGCGCATCTGCCGCCTTGCGAATGTGCTGACCGAGGCAGGGGTAAAAGCGGGCGATACGGTTGCCGTCATGGATTGGGACAGCCACCGGTATCTGGAATGCATGTTTGCGATTCCCATGATTGGCGCGGTGATTCACACCATCAACGTGCGCCTTTCTCCGGATCAGATCCTGTTCACCATGAACCACGCCGAAGACAAGCTCGTGCTGGTCAACGGCGAGTTCCTGCCGCTGTATAAATGCTTCGAAAGCAAACTCACCACGGTTGAAAAGACCCTGCTGATTTCCGATACCGGCGACAAGACCGCCGACTTGCCAAACCTGGTCGGTGAGTACGAAACCCTGCTGGCCGCGGCAAGCCCGCAGTATCGCTTCGAGGACTTCGATGAGAACTCGGTGGCGACGACGTTCTACACCACCGGCACCACCGGCAATCCGAAGGGCGTGTATTTCACCCATCGCCAACTGGTCCTGCACACCATGGCCGTGGCCACGATCATGGGCAGCGTCGAAGGGTTGTTGTGCACCGACAAGGTGTACATGCCCATCACGCCGATGTTCCACGTTCATGCCTGGGGCGTGCCGTATGCGGCGACCATGCTTGGCGTGAAGCAGGTCTATCCCGGCCGGTACGACCCTGAACTGCTGGTCGAGTTGTGGCGCAAGGAGAAAGTGAATTTCTCCCACTGCGTGCCCACCATCATGCAGATGGTGCTCAATGCCAAAGCGGCCAAAGACGTCGATTTCACCGGCTGGAACATCATCATCGGCGGCAGCTCACTCAACCGTTCGCTGTATGACGCGGCCAAGGCCAAGGGCATTCAGCTGACCGCGGCGTATGGCATGTCCGAAACCGGTCCGTTGGTGTCGGTGGCGCACTTGAACGAAGAATTGATGGCGGGCAGCGAAGACGAGCGCACCACGTACCGGATCAAAGCCGGCGCGCCGGGCGTATTGGTTGAGGCTGCGATCGTCGACGGCGAAGGTAACTTTCTGCCCTCCGATGGCGAGACCCAAGGCGAGTTGGTGCTGCGCGCGCCGTGGCTCACCGAAGGGTATTACCGAGAGCCCGAGAAGGGCGCGGAGCTGTGGGCGGGCGGCTGGTTGCACACCGGCGACGTGGCCACGCTGGACAGCATGGGCGGCATCGACATCCGGGACCGCATCAAGGACGTAATCAAAACGGGTGGCGAGTGGGTGTCGTCACTGGAGCTGGAAGACCTGTGCAGCCGCCATCCTGGCGTGCGCGAGGTCGCGGTCGTCGGGATCGCTGATCCGCAGTGGGGTGAGCGGCCTTTTGCGCTGTTGGTCGCCCATGAGGGGCACGTCATCGATGCCAAAGCGTTGAAGGAACACCTCAAGCCGTTCGTGGAGCAGGGGCATATCAACAAGTGGGCGATCCCGAGCCAGATTGCGCTTGTTACCGAAATTCCCAAGACCAGTGTCGGCAAGCTCGACAAGAAGCGAATCCGTCTGGACATCATCGAATGGCAGAGCACTAACAGCGCGTTTCTCTCCACCCTCTGATCCACCCGCTGACCGTTTTATTCGCGCGCATTGCCCTGATTTCGGTCATGGCAATGTGCTGCGACCGCTCTCGCCCGGCGTCTCCCTTGCCAAATCCCCAAATTCAGCCATCCTCCCCTTGCCGCGCCAGTCAGTGCGTCGAAATCGGCGTGCCAGACGCTTTGACGCTGCAAATCACACTTTAGAGGGATCAAGCAGTAGCACCTGCTGGCTATAGTCGGCAGTAGGTTGGAACCGGAGAAAAACGCCACGTCGTTTAGCAGCTTCACATGGGCTGCCCGATACGCGTTGACACCCAGGCACTGCGGATCCGTCCGCCTGAGTCGTTTCTGGAAGCACCCACTGCCATAAAAATAAAAGCACATGGAGTAGCGTCGATGACATCAGCAAACCTGTTCTGGCGCCGGGCAAAACTGCCTCTGGCCGTCAGCCTCGCTTCTACGCTCGCCGGTCCTGCATTCGGCGTCAGTTTCAACATCGGTGAAATCGAAGGTAATTTCGACTCGTCGCTCTCCATCGGCGCCAGTTGGTCGACCGAGAACGCCAACAAGAACCTGATCGGTTCGAACAACGGCGGACACGGGCTCTCGCAAACCTCCGACGACGGCCACTTGAACTTCAAAAGCGGGGAAACCTTTTCGAAGATCTTCAAGGGCATTCACGATCTGGAACTGAAGTACGGCGACACCGGCGTGTTCATGCGGGGCAAGTACTGGTATGACTTCGAACTCAAGGATGAAGGCCGCGAGTTCAAGGACATCAGCGATTCGGGCCGTAAAGAGGGTGCCAAGTCATCCGGGTTCCAGCTGCTCGACGCATTCGTCTATCACAACTATTCCATTGCCGACGAACCGGGTTCGGTGCGTCTGGGCAAGCAAGTCGTCAACTGGGGTGAAAGCACGTTCATTGGCGGCGGTATCAACAGCATCAACCCGATTGACGTATCTGCATTCCGCCGTCCTGGCTCGGAAATCAAGGAAGGCCTGATTCCGGTCAACATGTTCTACCTGTCGCAGAACCTCACCGAAAACCTGTCGGCTGAAGGCTTCTACCAGTTGGAATGGGACCAGACCGTCGTCGACAACTGCGGCACCTTCTTCTCCCAGCCCGACGTGATTGCCGACGGTTGCCAGAATAACCTTGCGGTACTGCGTACCCGCAACAGCCTGAACGCCGCCCTGCCTGCCGCCCTGCGCGGGCCCGTGCAGGCAACCCTGGCGGCACGCGGTGTGAACTTCGGCAATCCTGACGAAGGCGCCGTGGTTGCGCGTGGCCCGGACCGCGATGCGCGCGACAGTGGCCAATACGGCCTGGCGATGCACTACAACTTCGAGCCGCTGGACACAGAATTCGGCGCCTATTACATGAACTACCACAGCCGTCTGCCGATTTTCAGCGGCAAAGGTGGCCCTGCCAGCGCCTATAGCGCCGCCGGTCTGGTGGGTGGTCTGGCAAGCAGGGGCGTACCTCTGGGCGTCGCCGCCGGTCTCGCGCCGACCCTGTTGCCTATTGTCGTCGCGGCCAACTCCAGCTACTACGTCGAATACCCTGAAGACATTCACCTGTTTGGGCTGAGCTTCTCCACGACGCTGCCTACCGGTACCGCGTGGAGCGGTGAACTGAGCTACCGTCCGAATGCCCCGGTTCAGTTGAACACCACCGACATTCTGTATTCCGGCCTGACCCCGCTGAACTCCAGCGTTGCCTTGCTGCAAGGCACGCCAGGTGCTGATCAGAAAGGTTATCGCCGCAAAGAAATCAGTCAGGCGCAAACCACCTTTACCCACTTCTTCGATCAGGTGATGGGTGCCGAACGTCTGACCGTGGTCGGCGAGGTGGGCTGGACTCACGTTGGCGGTCTGGAAAGTACCTCGAAACTGCGTTACGGCCGTGACCCGAGCTATGGCCCTGGCCCTCTGCCAAATGGTCAGTGCACCACGCTCAACGCCAGCACCCTGGCAGGCGCGCCGCTCAATAACCTCAGCCGCTACTGCGAAAATGACGGCTTTACCACCACCGATTCGTGGGGCTACCGCGCTCGCGCCATCTGGGACTACAACAGCGTGTTCGCTGGCGTGAACCTCAAGCCAAGCGTGGCCTGGTCCCATGACGTCGACGGTTATTCGCCAGGTCCTGGCGGCAACTTCGAAGAAGGTCGCAAGGCGGTCAGCCTGGGGTTGGAAGCGGAATATCAGAACACCTATACCGCCAACCTCTCCTACACCAACTTCTTCGACGGCAAGTACACCACAGTGGATGACCGCGATTTCGTGGCCCTCAGCTTCGGTATGAACTTCTAAGGACGACTTATGAACATGAAAATAACAAAGGGTCTGCTGCACGTCGGAGTACTGGGCCTGTCATTGCTGGCGACCGGCGTGATGGCGGCCGTCTCTGCCGATGAAGCCGCCAAGCTGGGCACGACCCTGACGCCGATGGGCGCGGAAAAGGCGGGTAACGCTGCCAACACCATCCCCGCCTGGAGCCCGTTGCCGACCAATGCGGGCGCCGTGGACGACAAGGGCTTTCTGGCCAACCCGTACGCCAACGAGAAGCCGCTGTTCATCATCACCGCGCAGAACGTGGAGCAGTACAAGAACAACCTGGCGCCGGGCCAATACGCGATGTTCAAGCGTTACCCGGACACCTTCAAAATGCCGGTCTACCCTTCACACCGTGGCGCGACCGTGCCCGCTGACGTGTTCGCCGCCATCAAGAAAAATGCCGTCAACACCAAGCTGGTCGGTGGCGGTAACGGTCTGGAAAACTTCGAAACCGCCGTGCCGTTCCCGATTCCGAAAGACGGCCTGGAAGTGATCTGGAACCACATCACCCGCTATCGCGGCGGCAGCGTGAAGCGGCTGGTGGTGCAGGTAACGCCGCAAACCAACGGTTCGTTCAGCCCGGTGTATTTCGAGGACCAATTCGTCTTCCGCGACAAGATGAAGGATTTCGATCCGAAGAACCCAGGCAACATCCTGTTCTATTTCAAGCAGGAAGTGACGGCGCCAGCACGTCTGGCAGGTTCGGTGCTGCTGGTGCACGAAACCCTCGACCAGGTGAAAGAGCCTCGCGCGGCATGGGTGTATAACGCCGGCCAACGCCGCGTGCGTCGTGCGCCGCAAGTGTCTTACGACGGCCCGGGTACTGCGGCCGATGGTCTGCGTACCTCCGACAACCTGGACATGTACAACGGCGCGCCGGATCGCTATGACTGGAAGCTGATCGGCAAGCAGGAAATGTACATCGCGTCCGACAGCTACAAGCTCGACGATCCGAAGCTCAAGTACGCGGACATTGTCCGTCCTGGCCACATCAACCAGGATCTGGCGCGTTATGAACTGCGCCGCGTCTGGCACGTGACCGCCACCCTGAAAGAAGGTCAACGCCACATCTACGCCAAACGTGACTTCTTCATCGACGAAGACACCTGGCAGGCTGCGGTGATCGACCACTACGACGGTCGCGGCCAACTGTGGCGCGTCGCCGAGGCCCATGCCGAGAACTATTACGACAAGCAAGTGCCGTGGTACGCCGTTGAAACCCTGTACGACCTGCAATCGGGCCGTTACCTGGCGCTGGGCATGAAGAACGAAGAGAAACGCGCTTACGACTTCGGCTTCACGGCCACCACCAGCGAGTTCCAGCCTAACGCCCTGCGTCAGGAAGGCGTGCGCTGATCGTGTAACCGAATTGGCGGAGAGCCGTGCACCGTTGATCACAGCTACTGCGCACCGTTGTCCTCCGCCGCTTTACCCTATGGTTGAACCCCATAGCGCAAAAGAAAACGCCCCGATTCGTCGGGGTGTTTTTTAATTGGGCCTTCTACGATTTCCCTGTGGGAGCGAATTCATTCGCAAAAAAACCTGCACGCGACATAGATGCATCGACCTCAGGCTCCATCGCGAATGAATTCGCTCCCACAGGCTGGACGAGCCTCTGCAACACCTCCCCAAAACATATAAAGCAACATTCGCCCTGTTGATTGGATATGTTTTCTTACAGTCTTTCGTCTAACAATCTTCAAAAGCGCTGACTTAGCCGCTAGTCTCCCGACATCTGAACGCCGAATAACAAGCACTTCTAACAAGAGCCGGCCATGACTGATCTGTCGCGTTTGCAAGGATTCGCAAATCACGCAGTCACTGCGTTGGAAGGACGTTTCTTCCGCCCACCCCTTCCCGAAGGCTATGTCGCCCGACCGCGACTGTGCGAGCGGCTGAGTGCGGGATTGTCTGGCCGCCTGTTGCTCATCAGTGCGCCTGCCGGCTTCGGCAAGAGCTCGCTGGCCGTGGAGTTTTGTCAGAGCCTGCCCGATCAATGGCAAAACCTTTGGCTGGGGCTGAGTCAGCGCGACAGTGATCCGGGGCGTTTTCTTGAGCGTCTGTTGTCCGGCCTTCAACAATTCTTCCCCCAACTCGGCGGCCAGGCACTTGGCCTGCTGAAGATGCGTCAGCGGCATCAGCCCTTTGCCTTTGAAGAGTGGCTCGACAGCCTGCTGGACGAACTGGGCATGCACCTGATGTTGAGCAAGCCGCTGCTCCTGGTGCTCGACGACTATCACCTCGTGCAAGGTCCGGTGCTCGACCGCTGCCTGCAATTTCTGCTCAATCATTTGCCTGCCGGCATGATCGTCATGGTCACCAGCCGTCAGCGGCCGGACTGGCACCTGGCACGCCTGCGCTTGTCGCGTCAGTTGCTGGAGCTGTCCGAGCAAGACCTTCGCCTGACTGACGACGAGTCCCTGGCCGTACTGGACCAGCACAGCAGTTCCCTCACCGAGGAAGCGCTGCACACGTTGCTCCAACGCAGCGAGGGCTGGGTGGCCGGTTTGCGCTTCTGGCTGCTGGCCGCGGCCGAAGCAGGCAGCAACACGCTGACCCAGGAACTCAACGGCGGCGAAGGGTTGATCCGTGACTACCTGCTTGAAGAAGTCATCGATTGCCTGCCTGCCGATGTTCAAGCGTTCCTCTATGAAACGGCCTGTCTGGAGCGATTCTGCAGTGCGCTGTGCAACGCAGCCCGCGACAGTCATGACAGCGCCGAGATGCTGAATTTTTTGCAAGCGCATCAGGTATTCCTCGTGCCATTGGACGAGAGTGGGCGCTGGTTCCGTTATCACCATTTATTCTCCGATCTGCTGCGCGCGCGCGCGGGCACCAGCGTTGCGCCGCAACAACGGCGATTGCATTTGAACGCTTGCCGCTGGTTCAGCGAGCAGGGCCTGCTGGATGAGGCGATCGAGCAGGCGTTGCGCGCCGGTCACCTGGATGTGGCGGCCAATCTCGTGCAAAACCTTTCTGAAGAGCAACTGCTCGCCGAGCAAAACGTCGGCATGTTGCTGCGTTGGAAAATGGACCTGCCTGACAGCCTGCTGGTCAGCACGCCGCGGCTGATCGTGCTGTATGCCTGGGCGCTGGGGCTGGCCTGTCAACTGGACGCCGCCGAAGAACTGGGCAATCACCTCAGCCGTTTCCTGCCCGCCCCGTCCGCCACGGCGCAAAAATCCATGCTCGCCCAGTGGCTGGCGCTCAGCGGCATCATCGCCAGAGGTCGAGGCGACAGCGAAACGGCCCACCGCTACTGCAGTGAGGCGCTGGCGAGTCTTCCACAAAAGCGTTATGGACAGCGGCTGCTGTGCCTGTCGACGCTGGCGAACCTGGCGATTGCCGAAGGCGACCTGTGGCGCGCGCGGGCATTGAACAGAGAGGCGCTGGAGCTGGCGCAGCGTGTCGCCAATCCGTTGTTCGAAGCGCTGGCGCATTACGACCGCGCACGAACGCTGCACGCCAGAGGCGAAGCCCTGCGCTCCCTTGATGAGGTGCGCCAAGGGCTGCGCCGTTTGAACGGACTTTCTTCACAGCGCTTGTACGCAGTGCGCGCGCGACTGACGCTGTACGAGGGTTATTTGCTTGTGCAGCTGTTGCAGCCCGATGCCGGGCGCGCGCGACTGAACGCCGGTCTGGCCGAGGCCCGTGCCTGTCGCGACATAAGCGTGTTGATCGGCCACTGCGTGATTGCAGGGCTTGAAGGTCGGGAAGGGCGCTTTGCGCAAGCCTTCGCCGAGCTCGCCGAGGCCGAGCGACTGATGCATATCTGGGACGTGCCGCCAGTGTATTACCTGGCGATGATCACCCTCGCCAAGTGCGAGCTTTGGCTGGCACAGGGCCGTATCGATCTGGCGGATGCCTGGTTGCTGCGTCTCGGGCAAACCTACGGCGGCGATCATCCCGCAGCGGCGCCGGAGTGCCTTCCGCAAATGCCGCAACACATCGAGTTGCTGAGTGCGATGCTCGACACGATTCAAGGTCGAACCGAGCAATCCGTTCAGCGCCTGACCCAACTGGAAGAGTGCGCACAGCACATGGGCGCCGGACTGTTGGGGTTGAACGCTATGAATCAGCACATTGTGCTGGCGCTGGACATGGGCGACCGTCCCAAGGCCCAACGCCTGCTTGAGCGCAGCTTTCAGGCCGCAACCGGCGGCGCAGTTCTGCCGTTTCTGAGCCTGATCCGCAAATACCCGGACTGGCTGCGAGAGCAACTGCTCAAACGCCCTGCGTGCCGACTCGTCGGGTACCTGCTCAGTCAACTGCCGCCTGGCACTGGCAAAGACATGCCATGCGTGCGCGACGTCAGTGAGTCTTCAGCCTGCCACAGCAACGACTCACTCAGCGCCCGCGAACTCGGCGTGCTGCAACTTATCGCCCAGGGGTGTTCGAACCAGGAGATCAGCGAACGGCTCTTCATCTCCCTGCACACCGTCAAGACCCACGCGAGCCATATCAACAGCAAATTGGGGGTCGAGCGCCGGACTCAGGCGGTTGCCAAGGCCCAGGAGCTGGGGTTATTCAGGACTGTTTAAATCGGCACTTAAATACCGATTATTGTGTTTCTGGCGTTGTTTTCGGCATTAAATTGCCTTTTTAGACGTATCGATCTATGGTTTAGGCATTAAATTGCCGAATGACCGCCATGCGCTTGACCTTACAGCTTTATACCTCTGGCTCTTGGCGGGATGTCATGCACCTGGAGTTCGAAAAACCGGAACTGGGTCAGAACAGTCCTTGTAGCTTTGCGTATGACCAACACTACCTGGTCGATCACCTGAATGCGTTAGGGAGTTCCACCGGCCAATCTGTCAGCGCCAGAATTCCCTTGTCTTGGGATTTGTACCGAACGCCAGGTCTGCCCGCATTCCTGTTGGATATTCTGCCCGCTGGGGCGGCCCGCAGATTTCTGTTGGCACGACTGGCGATTCCGGAAAGGAACCACACCTCGGCAGATCTGATACTGCTTGAGCGTTGCACGCCTGCTCCGGTTGGACACCTCAGGATCAAAGAGTCTCTAGAGGCGCTAGCAACGGGAAATAGCATCGGTTTCGATCGAAACGAAGTGGTGACCCGTGACAGCCGTTTTCTGGAGTACGCCTATGAACAAGGCGCTGCGGTAGGTGGTGCGACGGGGGCTGGCGGCGAGGCGCCCAAGCTGTTGCTCGCTGAAGATGCCGACGGTTTGATGCATCCCGACGCTACGCTGGCCGACGAGAACGTCCACCAGCACTGGTTTGTGAAGTTTTCCCGGAACAAGGGTAATGAGACGGATCGCACGATCCTCAGAAGTGAGTTTTGTTACTACCAAGCCTTGGAGCTGATTGGCGTCGACGTCGTCTCGTGCGACGGGATGAGTCTGGAGGAGGCCAGAAAACCAAGCCTGTGGATGAAGCGCTTTGATCGCAGGGTGACTGCTCAGGGTGTCCGCAGACTGGGCGTAGAGTCGGTGTATTCGCTAGCGGACATCACCCGGCCGGGCAGCTACATGTCCCACGTTCAGGCCATCACTGTTCTGGCAAATGCTTGGTCAAGCAATGGTCAGGACGATGAAATCCCGGCACTCGTTGCCGAATACCTGCGCCGCGATCTGATCAATCAGGTTCTGGGGAACAGCGATAACCACGGTCGCAATACCTCGATATTGCGTGATGAAAAGCGTTTGGTACTGGCTCCGATCTACGATCTTGCACCCATGGTCATGGACGAGGAGGGCGTGACCCGTACGACCAAATGGCCTGATCCGATTGAGCGCGCTGGCGAGGTAGATTGGCTGGCCGCGTGCCGTTCCTTGGCGCCATGGGCGGACCCGGATCAACTGTTTGAGGGGCTCAAGGCTGACGCGCGACGCCTGCTTGCGCTTCCGGACCTGCTGAGCGAGGGGGGATTACCGCAGAAGACCTTCAAGCACCCACGAATTGCCTTGACCCGTTTGCACCCGACCTTTCGGGCCTGGGGGCTCGCATGATGGACGAGATTCGTCAGCGCGGGATCATTCTCGATGAGTTGAAGGAGCAGTTATCGGCAGGGACGATCAGTATCGGCACCGCTGTCAAACGGCTGCGTAACGAGGTCACGGGATTGCGGCAGGAACAATTCGCGGGGATGTGCAAGATCTCACTGCGCACGTTGCGCCAGATCGAACAGGACGAAGGCAACCCCACGCTCCAGACGCTCAATGCAGTGTTCAAGCCTTTTGGCATGCGGGTGGGCATTGTGCCGTTGCGTCGTGGGTGAGTCAGGTCGGCCCGCCGTCATCCCGTGCCAACCCTGGACACGGGAAGTGATCAACTTGCCGTACTGACCGCCCACAGGTTATCCACGTCCCGCACGCCCCACTCTTCTGCCAACTCGTATTTGACGATGGTATCGGGTTCAATCGGGTCGGCGAGATTGACGACTTCCGGCTGGAACGCGATCTTGGTTCGGGTCGACAGAAATACTTTGACCTTGGGGTGCAGCAACGATTTTTCGCCTTGCTCGATGACCACGCCCAGACGCTCACTTTTCAGTCGGACCAATGCCCCCACCGGATAGATGCCCACGGTTTTGACGAAGTGCTGGAAGATCTTCTCGTCGAAGTGGCCTTTCCACGAGGCCATTTCGCGGATGGACCGGGCCGCGTCCCAGCCCTTTTTGTAGGGGCGATCGGAAGTCACTGCGTCGTACACGTCACAGATGGCGCCCATCCTGGCGAACACGCTGATTTCTTCGCCCTTGAGGCCGTAGGGATATCCGCTGCCGTCGACCTTTTCATGATGATGCAGGCACACATCCATCACGGTCTGGGTGACTTGCTGGCTGCCTTGAAGAATCTTGAGCCCGGCTTGCGGGTGATGCTTCATGGCCTCGTATTCTTCGAATGTCAGGCGATCGGGCTTATTGAGGATCGCAGGAGGAATCATCATCTTGCCGACATCGTGCATCAGCCCGGCGACGCCAGCCTCACGCACCAGCTCTTCATCCAGCTCCATTTGCCGGGCAAGCGCCACCATCAGCGCGCAGACCGCGACCGAGTGCATGTACGTGTATTCGTCGGAGGTTTTCAGGCGCGAGAGGCTGATCAAGGCGTGAGGGTGGCGCATCACCGATGTCGAGATTTCCTCGACGAGCAGATCGACGTCTTCGGTGTTCATGGAGCGTCCCATGCGCGCGTCGCTGAACATGGTCATGACTGCCGTTTTCGCGCGACCACAGATCAGCTTCGCGCGCGCCAGCTCTTTCTCCATCGTGGCAGGGGATGTATCGGTGTCCGGGCGCGAGGCCGCGCTATCGAGTTGCGGTGAATGTGTCCCGTCTGGACCTCTGCCCAGCCGGGTATCGATCCACACTTCGCGGGTGGATGCCTGAATGCGCCTTAGCACCGCCTCATCGCGCAATTCGCGCTCGACATGGGTGGTCCAGAAGGGATCGTTGATTCGAGGGCGGCAGAACTCATGGATGTACATGCCCAGTGTCAGATCGGAAACGGCGATTTTTCTTATCATGGGGCGTGCTCTATACGCGTCAGGTCTGGGCTGCCGTGCGAGGGTCATCGAGCCGACGTCTTATCATCCCGAACGCCATCCATTCCAATGGTTGCGCAATGCCAGTATATGAGTGGTTTTTTGAAAAATATATGAACGGAATCTGTGCGTGCAATGAGAGGTTTTCGGCTTTTGTTCTGACCAAACAAGGAGTTAGCCAGCACTGCTCGAATGCCACGAAAGACAGATACAAAAATTAAATGCCCGAGGGCTTCCGATTGACCCTGATTATCCTTACCAAGCGAAGCCCAACCGGAAAACTGTAGCCACAAATTTTGAAAAAAGCCTCGGTCAGCAGGCGTTTTCTGTGGGGCCGTCAACGACTGCCCGCTGTCGCCGCGTTGTTCGAAAAATGGCTGGGCGTGCGTCCAGTCAGGCGGCGAAACATGGTGGAAAACGCTGCCGGGCTTTCGTACCCCAGATCGAGCGCAATTCGCGTAATGGGCTCCCCCGAAGAAAGGCGGGACAGGGCCAGCACCACACAGGCACGCTGGCGCCATTGGCCGAAACTCATCTGTGCCTGCTCGCGGAACAACCGGCTGAACGAACGCTCGCTGACAAACAAGTCTTGCGCCCAGTCCAGCGGAGATTGATGAATATCCGGTCGCTGCAGAAACGCCTGGCAACGAGCCAGTAATCGCGGGTCTGCGGGCAGGGGTATATGCAACGGCAGCGCCTGGGCATGGCCGATCTCAAGCAGCGCCAGCGTCACCAACACGCCGTCGCGACCCTGTTCCTCGTATGCCAGCGGCATCTCGACGGCTTCTATCAACAGTTGCCTCAACAGTGGCGACACACTGATCACCTCAGATGACGAGCGCGAAACAGGCACGGCTGACGGCTCTATATAGAGGCTGCGCGTGCTGACACCGAGCATCAGCACTTCATGTTCGACCTGCGGGGGAATCCACACGGCCTGTTGCGGCGGCACCACCCAGTCGCCTTGTCTGGTGCTGACCTTCATCACGCCGGTCGAGCCGTACAGCAATTGCGCACGCCGATGCTGATGACGGCGCAACAGGTAGCCGTCCGGGTAATCAGTGCCGATTGCGATGACCGGGCGAGGTGTGTTGTCCAGGGTGTCGATGGAGGTATTGCGCATGACGGATCACTTCTAGCGTCTGGCCGAAACGCAAACATCATTGGCTCGAATGCTCAAGTTCGTCGAGGGAAAACTGCCTATGGTTCTCGCCTCTGGGTTGTGAGGATGGATCGCGATGACGTATGTGCTATTGGTGTTGTTCGGTGGCTTGTCGGGCATGACCACCGTGCTGTTCGGGTTTGGCGGCGGGTTTGTGGTCGTGCCTGTGCTGTACGGCGTGTTGAAGAGCGGAGCGGGCGGCGCATTGGCGGAGCAGGCTGCGATGCATGTGGCCGTGGCAACCTCGACGTGTGTAATGATCGTCAACGCAGCCTTGAGTACCCGCCGATCTGCGCGGGCCGGGACGCTGCTCCGGGCGTGGCTCTGGCCGCTCGCCGGGTTCATCGGGGTCGGCTCGCTGCTCGGCGCGATGGCTGCCAGCGTTGTCAGCGGGACAGTGCTGCGTGTCGGCTTCGTCGTTTATCTGGCTATCACGATTGCCGATTGCCTGTTCCGACGTGGATTCATTATCTCCACGACTGACGGTGAGCCCACATCGCCCAATCGCTGGGTAACGGGATTTGGCGGCATCGTCATCGGCGCCATCGCGACCTTTCTGGGCGTGGGCGGTAGCGTCATGACCGTTCCGCTGCTGCGTCGACGCGGGCTGAGCATGACGCAGGCGACCGCCATGGCCAATCCGCTGAGCCTGCCCGTTGCGATGGTCGGCACGGCGGTCTATATGCTCGCCGGTACGTCGAGTGCTACGGGGTTGGGGGCTGGCCATGTCGGCTACGTCGATATCATCGCGTTTGCCGTGCTGACCATTGGCGCGTGGTTCGGCATGCGCCTGGCGACTCGGTGGGTAGGACGCATCCCGGATCAACTGCATGCACGGGTGTACATCGGGCTGCTGGCCCTCGTGCTGTTGAGCATGCTCGTACCGTAACGGCGGTCTGCGCGTTTATCGCACCATTGGTTCTTTCCCCGCGTGTGCCCGGCCCGTAGTTTCCGCGCTTTCGCCCGCGATTGCCGGGTGCAGGAGGATGGGGATGAATTTCGTTTGGCGGAAAAACAACAGTCTTACCCGATGCGCCAATAGCTCTTATAACGCCCAGCGGACCGACGCCAGACGAAATAGCGTCTTCACTTCGCGAACTGCGAGCGTTGCGAGAGGACGACCAGCGCCACCGCGATTTTTACCGTGGCCTGTCAGACAACCTGCTGACGTGTGGTAATTCGCTTTCCCACGTGAGCGAGTCATTTTCTGCCCTGAACAGTCAGCTCAAGGTCAACCACCAGCGCGCCGACAACGTTGCCCGTTCAGCCATCGACAATCGTGAGCAGATCACCCATTTGCAGGAGCAGTCGCGGGTCATGGAGGCGTCCGGCGCCTTCTCGGCGGTCATCGACAAAACCACCCGGGCCATGGCCGGCATGTACGACGAAGCGCAGACCATGCAGCGCGAAATCGACCGGTCGCATCTGCTGTCCAGGGTTGAACTGGCCAACATGGAAGAGCTCACCCTGAAGGTCGCCGTCTACGACCGCCTGCTCAACCCTCGCCCCGAACCACTGATCCTGCCCGACGAAACCGAATGCCTGTTCGGCCAGTGGTACTACGAACAACAAGACCCGACCCAGCCACGCACCGCCGAATTCCGCCGCCTTGAGGTCCCGCACCAACTCGTCCACAGCAGCGGCCAGCCCGCCATCGATGCCCACGCACAAGGCGAGTTGGAAAAGACCCTGGAGCATGTCGGAAAAATGGAAGCGGCGAACGTGACCGTGATGCAGGCGGTGAAGGTGTTGTTGAAGAGTCGGTAGGGTGTATGAACCGTTTGCGGGTTGAATGACGACGGATTTCGCGGGACCCTTGGCTCATCGCCCATGCCCGGCATTGCCAGGGCGCCACATTCCTTCGGTCCTGGTCTTTATGCAAACCCCCAAACCTACCCTCATCCGCGAAACCTTCCCCGTCGGCCCTTTGCAGTGCAACTGCACGATCATTGGCGATCCCGTCACCAAACAGGCGATTGTGGTCGATCCAGGCGGCAACCATGAGCTGATCCTCGCCCGGCTCGAAGCTCATGGGTTGAAGGTGGTGAGCATCATTCATACCCATGCGCATCTGGATCACTTTCTGGCGTCGGGGCAGTTGAAGGAGAAGACCGGGGCGACGCTTCACCTGCACAAAGAAGATCAATTTTTGTGGGACAACCTGGAAACGCAATGTCAGGTGTTTCGGGTGCCCTATGTGCCGGTGCCTTCGCCAGATCGCTGGCTGGCAGACGACGAAGAGCTGGCCTGTGGATGCGGTGTGGCGTTACACACGCCGGGTCATACGCCGGGGTCGATGTCGTTCTGGTTCAAGAACGCCAAGCTGTTGATCGCCGGCGACACGTTGTTCAAGCGTGGCGTTGGACGACTTGGGCTTTAAAGGATTTGGGATAGGACGTTCTTTGGCGCATGGTAATCCTGACAATATGGGTGATGGTGTCCGCGAATTTTTAGGTAGAGAACATCGCCCTTATCGTTCGGATCGGATAGGTGCCTTCGCTGGACGCTTACAACTCAACGGCGTGTCCGGGAATTTTAACAATTACAAACCATCCGGCGAACTCACCTACTTGTTCCCTGCCGTAAGGGCGATGGTGTCAGGAAAGCGTGCTGGCTGGACGGTTACAATGCTCGATCCGCATGATCAGGGTGAGCACTTGGTTTTTGAAGGCCTTGAGATCTACCAAGCTGGCGGGATTGCGGTAGTTCTAAAGAGCCTGGCGCAAACGCACCAGCGCGGCACGCATCATGGGTTCTTCATGAACCAGCGCAATGCGGATGAAATTGGCACCTGGATCAAAACCTTGATCGTCAACAGCGGACAAATAGCGACCAGGCATGGCCATTACAGCGTACTGCTTCCATAGACGGCGACAAACAGTCTCATCATCAGCAACTGATATCCAGATGAAGAGCCCTGCCTGTGAGCGCGAATACTGCTTTAGGCTGCCCAAATACTCATCTGCTAGTAGCCAGTTCCTGTTCAATGTAGAACGCATCCTGTCGACGTGGACCTGATCCCTCCACAAAACAGCTGAGATTGTACAAATCGGCGCGGGGATCGAAACACCGCAGGTTCGATTGTAGCCAGCGTATTCACGGACAATCTTCGGCGAGCCCGTAACGAAAGCGCTACGAAGTCCAGCGGCACCTGAGCGCTTTGAGAGGCTATGGAGAACCAAAAAATCCGCCCCCCCATCAAACGTACCAACTACTGACAGGAAGCCTGCTGGTACGTGATCAAAAAAAGACTCGATGTAGCACTCGTCAATGATCACAGTTGCACCTCCCACGAGTGAGCGCTGTGATAATGAAATAAGTGCATCTTTCGTCAAACAACAGCCAGAAGGGTTTCCAGGATTACAAACCACAACCGCGCAGACATCTCCTCCAACCTTTCGCAGCGCCCTTTCGATGGGCCTGACGGAGCCTACACTATCTGGCAAATACCACTCTATACGCACATCAACCGCCGCGCACGCTGCGTGATAAGTGGGGTAAAATGGATTGGGAAGTAGCACGACAGGATCAGCTATACCCCTCCTCCTGGCTCGAGAGACCGCTTGGGCAATGGTAATAGCGATGGCCTGCTTTGCCCCTGGTGCAGGTTCCACATCCAAGTCACTAACAGAAGCGGAAAACCGACGTATGAGCCAACCTAGGTAGGCACTCCTTAAATCCTCAGTCCCACCTAACGGCGGATACCGGAGCCAGCCGTCCGCGTGCGACAACGCCATCAGCAACTCAGCAGGCAACTGGGCTTTGTACTCGCCCAAATGCAGATGTATCGGATCTAGGCTCTGGGGAGGCGTCAGATCAGAAAGGAGTCCTCGTAAGCGGTCGAAAGCATTCGGCAGCTTCAATTCAGAATTCCTCGCACAAGGTTATTAAGTGCCGTTTTCCCTCGTGTCTTTTGGTCAGCGTATTTGACGATGACTGCGGCATAGATTGAAATGGCAGGATTAGCCGGGTCAACTCGACTCCCAGAAATAACTACTGCATCCTCTGGAACTTCGCCATAAAACACACGACCCGATGCCCGATCAATGATCGGTGTGGATGCACTGAGGAATACTCCCATACCGATCACCGCACCCCGGCGAACAATGACCCCTTCGGCGACTTCACTTCTAGCACCAACAAAAACATTATCTTCAATGATAACCGGCGATGCATTGAGCGGTTCGAGCACGCCACCAATTCCTGCGCCACCGGAAATATGACAACCGCTTCCAACCTGAGCACAGGAACCTACAGTTGCCCATGTATCAATCATAGTTTTTTCGCCAATAGATGCACCTACATTGACGAAGCACGGCATCAAAACAACTCCGGAAGCAATGTAAGCGCCGTACCGGACAACCGCACCTGGTACAACTCTTATTTGAAACTTTAAAAAATCCTCAGCCGTCCAAGAGTCGAACTTCAGTGAAAACTTATCAAACGCCCTTGAGATGCAAAACGCCCCCTCCATAACCTTGGACGGGGTAGCCAAGAAGTTCAAAAGGATGACTTGCTTAACGAGCGCATTGACAACCCAAGTCCCATCCTTAATATCAGCGGAACGCAAAACCCCTTTGTCCATCAATGAAAGTGCCTGATCGATAACAGGTCGTAATTCAGCCAAATCAGATGCAGAGAGAGTAGAACGTTGCTCAAACGCATTTTGAATGATGCTCGAGTCCATTAGCACACCTTTCCGAACAATTAAATAGTTCCCGCTGGATCATCCTAAATCAAATTTTCACAAGAGTGAGAAATCGACGGTTGACCAACCACAAATTAACTGCTGCGGAAGCATTCACTCCGACGCAGAAGGCAATCCAGATACTTATATAACCCATATCAATTCCAACATAGCAGAGAACAAACACCAATAATCCAAGTATGTAATAGCAAACCAAATTAGAAATAAAAACCGGCGTAATAATGCTGACTCCCCTGAGTACGCCAGCTGTTACTGATTGAAAGCAATCCGCGATTTGATAGAGTGCGACCAGCATGACTAACGTTTTCGTCAGTTCGACAGCCTCCGTCGGAACGTCAAAAAATGATGTTATCTCTCTGGACAACAGCCATAGTAAAGACGCAGCCGCTACGCTGATAATAAGGCTTATACGATATGTCGCACTTATAACATCCCGAGAACTATAAGCTCCAGCGACCGCCTTCACACCGCCGATATAGGTGGACGCGGCAGCAGCAACCCCCCAATAAATTGGAAAACTGGCCATACCTAACGTCAATGCTATTTGATTTGCAGCCATTGCCTCGGGGCCGAAGACAATCGAAAAATAAGACAATAGCATGACTGATGCCATTTCAAGTGATGAATGACCACTGGAGGGAAGTCCCAAGCGCATCATTTTCCCGAGTTGCGCACGATCATAGCCAAAAACCGAATAACCTTTCAACTCAAGTTGATTTACCTTGTATAAGGAATATCCAACAGCCAAAACGAGGACAGTCATACGCGACAAGACTGTAGCCCAGGCGACGCCCTCTGCCCCCATTAAAAACCCAAAGGTTGGCGAGAGCAAAATATAATCAGCGAGAAAATTGACCATACAGGAGATCAATACCGATATGGAAAACACCCTAGTGCAATAAAACGATTGCCAATATTTCTGAACCACCACAAAACATAATAGAGGAAAAAGACTCAGGCCGTTGATCATGATAAACCTGAACGTTTCAGCTGATAGGCCCTGATCTCCTGCGGAAAACAGAAAAAAAAGAAAAAAATAGAGCACAAGTATTGCTAAAGCAGCGATAGCGATTGCAACATATATAGCGTTGGTAAGCAGTTTGTTTTTTTCAGTTAGTTCAGCGTTACGTTGGGAGAACAAGCCATCAAGCGGAAATAAAAATGCCATCAACGTAACTTGAACAAACCAGAATACACCGTTACCGCCGCCCAACACCGCCAGCGCCTCAGCTGAATACATCGACACAAAGACGGTATTCATTATATTCATTGACGCGCTACCGAATTGCATCAATGAAATCGGCAACCCTAGGGCAAGAAGCTTTTTAATCATCTTTCCTTCCTAGAAACACCGATGAATAACGCGCGCCTATACTCGCATTTATTACCGATCCGGTATATTTCACCAGCGCGTCACGGTACAACGAGCCGGCATACTTACAATCAAAGAAAATAGGACCTAGACACACATTAACGTCAGCCTCCTGCAACGGATCGAAAACACCCTCTTGGTCCTGAACCAACTCTTGAACAGCCCACTTAGAGGCTTCCGCTCTGATTTCACTGAGGATGGCCACCCAATCTTCATGCGTGCGGGACGCGCCGATATGAACATTATTACCGCCATAGTCAAACGAAGGCTTGATCACATACAAGCTTCGGTTATTAATAACTTCTTGAAGATCACAATCTGCTAATGAACGTGTTTTGGGCACTAAGCACTTGAGGCGGGAGAAGTCTTCCGGACTATAAAAGTTCTGGTATTTCTCATCGGTCAAAAATGACAATACAAGCTTATTGTCGAAAAACATGGAAGTCGGCGGGGAAATAAACAAAATATCCCCGCGCTCATGAGCGCGTACAAATTTTTCCACACCATCAAGTTCAGCGTGCCTACTTAAATACTGTGAGTAAGTAAAATCTGTGAATACGATATCAATCTCCTGTCCACGATAATGAACCCCACTTTCTGAAATCGCGATATCTGTAATAGGTGCCGTAATGTGTTTAAAACCATACCGCTCCAATACCACTCGAAACTCATGAAGCGTAAAGTCATCTTCTAGCGCCTGGTCAAAATCAAACGTTGCCGAGCAGAATACAGGGTATAATGCAGGCGCCGTTTTGGTTGAGATCAACAGTTCGTGCAAAAGGTGCACCCACTTTAAGGCCAAGGGCTCACTTTCGAGCCCCATAGTTTTCAGTTTAATACGGTTGCTCTCGGCACTCTCCAGAAAGTGCTGCATATGCATATCACAGAGCCCTGCACCGCCGATCGCGGCCGTGATATTGAATTCAATGAATTTGTGTCCCAACGCTGAGAACAAAATATCTGGGCGGATGAAATCCTTGACGTGAGTAATCCAGTAATCGTTGAGAAAACTCATGATGAAACGTGTGTGCCTTGGTTCCATGCCCAAAGCTAAGCCTAATTTTTCATAATTGCCTTGAAAAATCGTATCGGGGACTTCAAATATTTTATTTATAAGAAACAGTGAGTCATCCACTATTTCTTGCATATAGTTCGCGCGAACAATCGCGGGCGGAATGCAAAATCCGGGATGGTCTTTCACACCATGCTTCACTCGATCCGAATAGACTTTTACAAAATTATCGCTAAGCCCAAACTCTTCGATGCTAGGGATTCTAATACCACTCATGTACGTACTCCTCCACCAAGCGGATCAAGAACACCAAAGCACTACCGTTTTATAATGCAAAGCTTGTCATTATATACAAATGCATCGATATCATTTTCTACCGCATATCGATACAAGTCACTGGTTCTATTGATGAAGCCCGTGCCATTAAAATTCAGCGATGTATTACACAGTACTCCGCACCCACTTAGCTTTCTAAACTCGCCAAGTAGCTTGTGCATGACTGGATTTTGAGAAGCGCTTACGGTTTGAACCCGAGCAGTACCATCGACATGAGTAACAGCTTTCAAGTCAGGATTTCTGACTTGCTGAAAGTGCAGCATGTAGGGTGAAGGTTTGCTCCAGCCGAAATGTTCTGCGAACTCCTCCTCCAGGCAAATAGGCGCAATAGGGCGGAAACCTTCTCGCTGTTTAATCGAGTTCAAGCGGTCACGGGTATTTTCCGTAAAGGGAGCGGCTAAAATTGATCGATTCCCCAACGCCCTTGGACCAATCTCACAGTTGCCTTGAGTCCAAGCAACGACCTTTCCTTTGTGCAGTAAATCCGCTACCTGTTCCAGGTTAAGTTCGAACGTCTCTATGTTGCTCATTGTGGGTGTATCGTCAAAAAAGGGCTGACCGCAATAAACATCCCAATTCAACTTGGCATTACCTGTCAACTGGAACATCGCATCAACTGCAGTGCCAATGGCGGAACCGGTATCATTACAGCAAGGGGGAATAAAGACGTCTTCAAAAATTCCGGACTCTAGCCACATCGTGTTCCAATCGCAATTCAACCCACATCCACCTGAGATGAGCAATGGATAGCCTTCAGTCAGATTGTCCTTGGCGAAGGTTGCAAACCGATTGAATAATTCATCCGAGAACTTTCTGGCGAAGCCAGTAAATCTCTCATTAGTCAATCCTATATTGTAAAAGGGTGACCATTTCATATCCTCTTTGTCGAGCGACGACAAAATGCTGTCTCGATCAAGCAAAAATCTCGCTGTTTCCTGTTCTTCAGAACTCATTTGTCCCGAACTGCCAAATGCACATAACGCCATGAGTTTTCCAGCATCGCCGAGACGTTGCTTGCCTTTCGGCAATCGGAAAGTAGGGTCAGCTAATGCATACAGAAAGCCGTATTTATTGCCCGGCGTGATCATCACCGTGCCAAGATGTGAGACGTTAACCTTTTCGTCTACAAGATAAAAATCCCCCATGGCACCTTCCCAGACCAGGGCGTAGCAAGCCTTGCCTTGAGGAAAGGGGGACATGGCATAAGCCGACATAATATGGGAACGCAGGTGACTGGAACTGAAATACCGGACAGTATTACCAAAAAAACTAATATTTTTGGAAATGCTTTTTGCCTCATCGAAACCGTAATAGCCGCTACCGATATCACTGTTGGCGGCAAACCCACCTTTTGCCCATCCACTCACTGCAACAACGTCGGGGACGGTGTCCAACTGTTGTGCGCAATCCATCAGCAGCGCCGGGTTGAAAACATCGTATCTGGGAAAGCTATCTTTTTCGGCCTCATAGGACCACTCCAAAGTAGCCGTATCAGTATCGATCAGCGCCACGGCACCATCGTGCCCTGGTTTCATGGAAAAAATCTTCATATCGCTCCTTGATAAGAATCAGCAATCATTATTTCAGGCTGTGGTGAATAATTTGCCCTGTCGCTCCCACTCCCTGATTTTTTGATAGTCCCTCTGCAGCACTGACGAATCCTGATGAAGCAGATAGAGAACGCCCGGACAGGTGAACAAATCAATAGTCTTGTACAAGGTATCACCCACCATAGGACAGCTCACAAATTCATAAAATGAGTCCAGTTTGCAAGCAGTATCTTCAATATGGCTGGAAACGATGACTCCATCACTTTTACTGATTAACGAGACCGCCATCAACTCAGCCGTTCTCGACCTCGTCGAAAGATACTTGTGTAATTTCAGGCGGCTGCCCAACAGAAGAGCTGTTATTGAGATATGGCTTTCACCAATTGCAGTGCTGACTGCCTTATGCGAGATCCCACCCTGCAGCCGCGCACTGACTTCGATCAGTCGTGGCCCCTCTTCTGTACACATCAATTCAACATGTGAAGGACCATGAGTGATCTCCAGCGCATCGAGAACCTGAAAGGTGTAATGATTAATATCTTTCAAGCTGGCATCATCAATGTCCATATTCAATTCTTTATCGTAAATGAGCCCCGCGCCCTCCACTTCGATACGGTCGTCTTTCCATACTTCTGTAATAAAATGCCGGCCGCGCTCACTGATGGTGTTGACGATATACTGCTGACCAAACAACCGCTCTTGTACCAGAAGTTCATCGTTTACACTACCCAGCTTATTAACTTGGCCAAACAGCAGAGCTGCTTTCGTCTTTAGCTCTGTGCCGTTGTGACAAATGCTGACGCCATCACTACCAGCGCTATTTAGTGGTTTCACTACAACAGGCCACTTTTTTATCATGGCGATCTGTTCATCCAGATCATTCCGGGCATTCATCTTTAACTGATGAGCGTGCGGCAAACCAGCGCGCCTCAGCGCCTCACCCATTAAGTATTTGTTGCGACGCTGTTCAGAACTTTTTACAGGATTACCTTGAAGCCTGAGGTGAGCGGCAATTTCATCTGCCAACATGACACCACTTTCAGCCCCGGCGATAACTTCGGTAATCGGATACGCTTTTAACCACCTATTCAGTTCCGAAAAGTCGCCTGTAAAAATAAAATTAGATTCAAATAATGCCCTTTCAAAGGATGCCTTATAGATAGGCAATATTTCAACCGATGATTGAATGTGAAGAATTCGCACATCATAGTTTTCGTCAAGGTACCTTGCCAATTTCGCACCTGACGAGTAAGCATCGATAAGGCAGATGTATTTTTCATTCATTTCAGGCATGTAATCACCAGTCGATCTTTTGGCTTTTTTTGCGAGCCATTGAAGTCGCCTGCCAGTTTTATACTTCTGAAGCCTGCCGCCTTAAGCATATTTGACAACTGCTCCTGGCTATACAAGCGGGTAAAGCCGTTATAGCGCTGCTCGCCCTTTTCATAGCACACATAGAGCATTTGATTTTGCCAGTCACAGCGTAACTCTTCCTTAATAATTCCGTTATGCCTGACAATAACCGAATTAGGATAATTGAAGCTTTCCTTTGCCCGCTCCAGATCTGTCAGTTCCATGATCAAAACCCCTTCATGTCTCATGGCGGCGTACCATGAACCCAGTACCTCCTGATCTTCGGCAACTGTAGGTCTATATCCGAAACTTGAATAAGTATTCAAAACCATATCAAATTCTTCTTGAGGCACCTCGCCCATATCGCCGACAAGAAACTTGACCCCTCCGTGAAGCTGTCTCGCTTTATTGACTTGCTCCGCAGAAAGCTCCACGCCTGTAACTGTATAGCCGCGAGATTGAAGGTCTCCTGCGAAGTGCCCAAGCCCGCTGCAGACGTCCAACACTTTGGGATATCTATCCACGGGAAAGTGGTCGGCGATACGCTGTACTTTGAGCTGTATATCCTTATATCGTCCGAGATCGTCCGAAGCTTCACAAAAAAATAAAGGAAACCCGGCATCTTTTTCTTGATCTATTGGATTAGCCACTCGACGGCTCCCTGGTTTTACATGGCAAGCATTTAAATTACCCTTGTTCATTCGTGAGAACGATCCAAAAGCGGAGAAAATGATCAATACAAATTTGTTTGGCGTGCACCAACTGTTGTACGATGCATCAAACGTCGATGTTGATTGTCATAGACGGTCGCCTTATGCATTGCACTTCGGTTGTCCCACAAAATAATGTCGCCAACTTTCCATTGATGCCGATACGTAAACTGCGGTTGAACAGCGAACTCTTGAAGGAACGTAACCAGCGGCACGCCTATTTCCCAAGGAAGTCCTTTCAGATGCCATGGTACATTGCCACCTGCATAAATAGCCTTACGGCCGCTAATCTCGTGAACACGTACCAAGGGTTGGGCCACATCATGCCATTCAGCTAATTCTGCTGCTGTTGGCGCTGGTCGATGCGGGTAGTTGTAAGGCCTGGATTGCCGACGGCTAATTATCACCTCCAGATCCTGGATGCGCGTTTTAGTGATTGCTGGCAATGCATCATAAGCGGCCATCATATTGGCAAACCAGGTATCGCCGCCAATAGGAGGAACTTCAAGTGCATATAGCATGGAACCGGCTGGCGGTTTAGCCAAATAGTGCCCGTCGGTGTGCCAGACTCTCCCGCTGACGGGAGAGCCTATCAACTTGCCGTCTCGGGTGATATTAGATAGAACCAGTATTTCGGAATGCTTATTTTCACTGAATTCTGGGCGTGTATACGAGACTAATTCACCGAATTTGCGAGTAAAGTTAATGTGCTGATCCTGCGACATGGCTTGTCCACGAAATAACAGTATTGTCGTATCGATCCATGCGTCATATATGCGTTCAAAATCGTCATCGGAGATTGCGCGTGTCACGTCGATGCCGCGGACTTCGGTTCCAACATGCTCCGTTATAGGTACAAGCTCCATATCTTCCTCCCTGAACATCGTTACTGGTTATCTTTACTTCGTTAACTGATCAACCGCGTCCGAACGGGAACTGTGGCGATATAATCATCGAAAGTTTCGGCGCGCCTGATTTCCACTACCGAGTCGTCGTCCAACAGCATGAGTTCGGCCGGGCGCAAGCGTCCGTTATAAGTGAATCCCATCGAGTGGCCGTGGGCCCCGGTGTCGTGCACCAACGCAATGTCTCCAGGTTTAACATCAGGAATAACTCGATCCACGGCGAATTTATCGAAGTTTTCACAGAGTGATCCGACCACATCACATCGCAGGTTTTTGTTAGAAGTAACGTAAGGGAAACTGACATGGTGATAGGCACCGTAAAGGGCCGGACGCATCAATGACGACATTGACGCATCCAGGCCGACTATCTCTTTCCCTTTATGCATACGACTCACCACTTTGCTGACCAGAACGCCATGCGGCCCGGTGACGTATCTCCCGCATTCCATAACAATACGGGGAAGGCCTGAGCCAAAATGACTCTTTACAGCGTCTTTTATCCCTTGCGCGTAGAGTTCGAAGTCAAAAGGCTGAGCGTCAGGCAAGTAAGGAATTCCCAGACCGCCCCCAATATTGATGAACTCGAAATTGATATCTAGACGACGACCGAGCACAGCGGCGGTTGAGATGACCGTGACGGCAGCTGCCAGGGCCTTGCTCACGTCGAGTTCATTGGCGCACATCATGCCGTGAATACCAAACCTTGTAGCACCACGACGCTTCGCATCGCCATACACCTGCTCCAATTCCTCAATCGGAACACCAAACTTTGACTGGGTTGAGTCACCCATTAGTTTGGAATCCGCATTTACCCCATGTGGTGATATTCGAAAAGCAACGACGTTAGGCAAATCCACGACCGAATCGAAGAGGGAGCGGTCGTCAAATGTAAAAGTGACCCCGCAATCCAAAGCTTCTCGATACTCTCGAAGGCTTGTGTTGTTGGAAGTAAAAACTACGTCGCCGCCCTCAGCACCCAGCGACCGCGCCAGCTGTAGCTCAACGGGGGAGGAACAGTCCAGACCACTGCCTTGTGCAAGCAACAACGACAGCACGTGAGGGTTTGGCAACGCCTTGACAGCAAAGTATTGCTTGAAAGGCAATCCAGCAAATGCCGCGTTCATTGCATTAAATGTCTTTATAATCGCGCTGGCATCGTAAATGTGAAACGGAGTACAGTAATCAGACGCCAGGTTCTGAAGAATCGGTAGAAGCCTATCTGCAAAACTATGCTGCATGGTCACGCCCCCGGGACCCGAGCAATACAAATAGTCCGGTTCCGAACACCACTGATCGGGCGGACGTAGGGAAAATAGTAACTTTCCACTACTTCAAAACCTTCTGCGATCAGACAGTCTCGCAGATAGTCCCTAGCAATAAACCAGAAATCCTCGACTTTTTCATGCGCAGCAAAATCTGAATGCGCATCTCGAGGAGAATCGTTCGAGAACAACAGGTAGGCACCTGGCTTCAAACTCAGACGTTTTAATTTTTTCAATACAGGAGTCAACTCATGCTGCGCATCGAAAAGATGACCTATGAGCCCGTCAGCGTATATCACATCAAACGTAGCGACATCAGCAGGCTGCAGTTCGAAAAAATCAGCAATTTTAGCGTCAACTCCTTTTCCGATGGCCAGCGAAACAGCCTCTTCATTGCAATCGATGGCATGGACTACTCGCTTGCCCTGTACAAGATCAGCCTCTACGAAGCCGTTGCCACAGCCAATTGAAAGTACATGCGTATTTTCGTCGGATAGATCCAGCAGTTTTAGGCCGATATGTGAACGGTATTCGGGACTGTACGTAGAAGGTGTTACCGAGTCGTTGAAGGCCCCCCCATTTTCCCATATTTGGTAAATAGTATACTTAGTATCTTCCAGTTCCCGCTGAGTACAGTAGTAGCCGCGTACTCTTTCCAAGTCTTGCTTTCCGTGTACCTTTGGCATAAGTTAACCTCCTTGTTTGATTTACGTTTGAATAGCTTATCCCTGATGATAAGCCAAAGCTTTAGGCGGGTTTTTCACAAGCCCATTCAACAACGATTGCACCGGTTTTCTGTTTTCTGGGCCATACGTTTTATACAACGCAAGAGCAAGTACCTCATCCCCATTCAATACACTGTCCGCAAGTACGCGAGCTAGAGATCGCAAGCCAGCAATCACAACCTCAGGCTGGCCGGTCAAATAATCGTTGTCATCACCCTCAAGCGTAAGGGCGCCGAATTGAACAAGATAGTTCAGTTGCAAGAACATACCATCGCTGTCTGGAAAGTAACCCAATCCCCTGTCGACATACCGCAGGCATTCCGACAAATAGTATTGGATTACTTCTGACCGGGTAACACCAACGTGCTCCGCCCAAACCTCAGCCAAAATTAATATTCCAAAGACGTCTGCAACCACTTCCTGTAGCGCAACCGAGACCCATCTGTTCTTTTTATTGAGCGACTGAAAATTTTTTTCGGGTCTGAAGATAAAATGGCCGAGTTCATGTCCGAACACACCAAGAACCGGAATGGAGTCGGTGGCCAAAGCACTTGTAGTGCTTTGCTCCTTCAGGTTCAGATGACGTTTTGCCAAAGGCGTAGCAAAACATTCAATAAGTGCGAGATGCACGTTGGAAAAATAGCAGGTCTTACGAAAATCAGAATGGCTTACGCCTTCATCCCCAGGTAAAAAATAGGCTATGTGCTTGGGATGGCGGTTCCCCTCTCCGGCCATAAAAAAGAGATTGGTCGAAGAAAAGACCGGTGGCTCACTCAAGGAAAGGTCAGTATGAAGCCCTTTTAAGTAGGCTTGAACCTGGTCCGTGTACTGATAAGTTTTTTCGACAAATTCCTGCTTGCGTTGCTCCTTACCGCACGCAAAAGCTGTGGGCATTCGATTCTTCTGCTTGCCATACCATGTCGAGACCAACCCAGCTACCACGGTACACTCTTCATGTATGGCCAGTAGTTCTTTCAGTATTTGCGGGCTATAGCCCACGGCCAACGCCTTGGCCCTGAGCTCAATCGCTTGCCGGTCTGCACTTGGCGCGAAACATGTAGCCACTTCAAGCATGGCCTGCGAGATAGCGCCAGTATTGTTGAAATTGGAAAGGGCTTGTCCGTCGGCTCGTTTGGATTTCGTCCACTCCGACTCAATAATATCGCCGAGTGAGACCAATTGTTTCATTACATTGGCGTCTACCGCTTTAGCCGCCTCAGTCAGGTCAATACAACACAGCGCGTATTCGCTGCTGAGCGGCCAAAAATCATTTTCATAACCAACGTAATCTGCGATTTTCTGAATATTCAGAAAATAATCGAAACGATTTTCCATAATCTACATAGCTCCAAACAAACTAGTCTGAATAAAACTTAAGCTTTTACTCTCGCGTACTTGTAATGGACATAATTCGGCGAACTCCTGCAGTTCACCAAAGTCTCACAATTTGCCTCACTCAATTCGCAAATTGCATTTGCGCCTAGATACCAATTTTAAATTTTTTCGATATGTACTTCGGTGTCATGTGGCGAAAATTACAATCCGGAAATTGGGATGTCAAGCCCTTCTTATTTTTGATTTTTTCCGGGAAAAGGAGTCAATAAATCGAATGACCTTCCTGGGAAGAACAAAGGCCGGCGCTTCGCGCCGACAATGTTTAATGTTTAATGTTTAATGTTTAATGTTTAATGTTTAATGCTTGAGGCTGTTTTTACACACTCTGGGTCGAAGACGTCGGTATATCCGATATATCTTCATGGGGATTTGCCTGGGGCATGAGGTAACCGCCAACATAGAGAGGCTCGTCAGCCACCTACATTTATGCCCGACCAATCGCCCAGGATCTCTATGTCAACGCCCAAACCTGCCCTCATCCGCGAAACCTTCCCCGTCGGCCCTTTGCAGTGCAATTGCACGATCATCGGCGATCCTGTTACCAAACAGGCGATTGTGGTCGATCCAGGCGGCAACCATGAGCTGATCCTCGACCGGCTCGAAGCCCATGGGTTGAAGGTGGTGAGCATCATTCATACCCATGCGCATCTGGATCACTTTCTGGCGTCGGGGCAGTTGAAGGAAAAGACCGGGGCGACGTTGCACCTGCACAAAGAAGATCAATTTTTGTGGGACAACCTGGAAACGCAATGTCAGGTGTTTCGTGTTCCGTATGTGCCGGTGCCTTCGCCAGATCGCTGGCTGGCAGACGACGAAGAGCTGGCCTGTGGATGCGGTGTGGCGTTACACACGCCGGGTCATACGCCGGGGTCGATGTCGTTCTGGTTCGAGGACGCCAAGCTGTTGATCGCCGGCGACACGTTGTTCAGGCGTGGCGTCGGGCGTACGGACTTGTGGGGTGGGGATCAGGCGACCATTGTGCGTTCGATCAAGGAGCGGCTGTATACGCTGGACGAGGAGGCAACGGTGGTGACAGGTCACGGCCCCGACACGCGGCTGGGCGACGAGATGCGTGAGAACCCTTTCGTCCGGGCGTAGGGCTGTTCAGGATCGGTTAAGGAATTTTTAACAGGTGTCGTGCTCTAATCGCCTGCATGGCCGGGGCTTTGTCACTTCTTCGACAGTGCCACGCCACAGAAAAGCAAAACAGGAGCTCTCCTTGATGTTCACATTTCGCCGTTTGATCATCGCCGCCACCGCACTCGCTGTGCTGTCGGGCTGCGCATCGCAAAATCCTTATGACAATCAGGGGCAGGCACAGAATTCCGGCGGCATCAGCAAAACCGCCAAATACGGTGGTCTGGGTGCGCTGGCCGGTGCCGTCGCCGGTGCGGCCATCGACCACAACAACCGTGGCAAGGGCGCGCTGATCGGCGCTGCCGTGGTGGGCGCGGCTTCGGCCGGTTACGGTTACTACGCTGACAAACAGGAAGCCGCGCTGCGTGCCAGCATGGCCAATACGGGCGTTGAAGTGCAGCGTCAGGGCGACACCATCAAGCTGGTGATGCCGGGCAACATTACGTTCGCTACCGACTCGTCTGCCATCGCGAGCAGCTTCTATTCACCGCTGAACAACCTGGCGGGCTCGCTGAAGCAGTACAACCAGAACGTGATCGAGATCGTCGGTTACACCGACAGCACCGGCAGCCGTCAGCACAACATGGACCTGTCGCAACAGCGCGCACAAAGCGTGGCGACTTATCTGACCTCGCAGGGCGTCGATGCCTCTCACCTGTCGGTGCGTGGTGCAGGTCCCGATTCGCCGATTGCCAGCAACGCTGACGTCAATGGCCGCGCCCAGAACCGTCGTGTAGAGGTCAACCTCAAGCCGATTCCGGGCCAGCAGTACCAGCAGCAGTAAGTTGATCGAGTGACACACGAAAACCCCGGCCCGCGTGCCGGGGTTTTTCGTTTAGGTGCGCTCAGCCCGGGTACTGCTCATGCATCTGCGTCAGCCGCGCATCTTTTTCTTCCCACAGGCGGTTGATCCACTGCTGGAATTCCAGGCGATACGCATCGTCCTGGTCATAACTCTTGCCGATGAACTGCGGCGGAATCTGCACTTCTTCGAAGTGCGCGACCACTTCACGCACCTTGCCGCACAGCAAGTCCCAGTAGCCCGGCTGACCCGCTGGATAATGAATGGTCACGTTGACGATCGACTCCAGTTGCTCGCCCATGGCGTCCAGCACAAACGCGATGCCGCCGGCCTTGGGCTTCAACAGGTAGCGGAAGGGCGACTGCTGCTGGGCATGTTTGCCCTTGGTGAAGCGCGTGCCTTCGACGAAGTTGAAAATCCCCACCGGGTTGTTGCGAAACTTCGCACAGGTGCGGCGGGTGGTTTCCAGATCCTTGCCTTTCTTTTCCGGGTGTTTGGCCAGATACGCCTTGGTGTAGCGCTTCATGAACGGGAAGCCCAACGCCCACCAGGCCAACCCGATCACCGGCACCCAGATGAGTTCTTGCTTCAGGAAGAACTTCAGCGGACGAATGCGACGGTTGAGGACGTACTGGAGCACCATGATGTCGACCCAGCTCTGGTGATTGCTGGTGACCAGATACGAATGCTGATAATCCAGACCTTCCAGTCCGCTGAGGTGCCAGCGGGTATGGCCGAGCAGGTTCATCCAGGCATTGTTGTTGCTGATCCAGGCTTCGTGAATGTGGCTCATGAGCCAGTCAGTGACCTTCTGTGCGGCGGGGAAGGGCAGGCACAGTTTGAAGATCGCAACGATGAACAGCGGCGTGCAGCAGACAATCGTGTTGAGCGCCAACAGCAGCGAGGCGATGACGCCGCGCAAAGGGGCGGGCAAGAAATCCATGAGGGATCGAACTCCGAAGGTAAGACAGCCGCCGGTGGGTTCCCGGCGGCGTTATTGTGAGTGGACGATGTTTCAGCCCGACATTTATTGCGGCAGGGTCGCCGCCTGAATCGCCGTCAGCGCGATGGTGTACACGATGTCATCGACCTGGGCGCCACGCGGCAGGTCATTCACCGGCTTGCGCAGACCTTGCAGCATCGGGCCAAGGCTCACGCAGTCCGCACTGCGTTGCACCGCCTTGTACGTCGTGTTGCCGGTGTTCAGATCAGGGAACACGAACACATTGGCGCGACCCGCGACCGGGCTGTCCGGCGCGAGCTGACGAGCCACGTTCTCGTTGGCGGCGGCATCGTACTGCAGCGGACCGTCGATCAACAGGTTGCGTTGGGATTCCTGCGCCAGTTGCGTGGCTTCACGCACCTTTTCCACTTCCTCGCCACTGGCCGAATTACCGCTGGAGTAACTGATCATCGCCACCCGTGGCGACAAGCCAAATGCAACCGCTGAGTCTGCACTCTGCACGGCGATTTCGGCCAGTTCCTGGGCGGTCGGGTGCGGATTCATGATGCAGTCGCCGTACACCAGCACCTGCTCAGGAAACAGCATGAAGAACACCGACGACACCAGTGTGCAACCTGGCGCGGTTTTGATCAGTTGCAGCGCCGGACGGATCGTATTGGCGGTGGAATGAATGACGCCGGACACCAGACCGTCGACTTCATCGAGCGCCAGCATCATGGTCCCGATCACCACAGGGTCTTCCAGCTGCTGCTCGGCCATGGGGGCGTTGAGGGCTTTGTTTTTGCGCAGATCGACCATCGGCGCCACATAGCGCTCGCGAATCAGCTCGGGGTCGAGAATTTCAAGGCCCGGCGGCAGTTCGATGCCTTGGGCGCGGGCAACCGCTTGCACGTCTTCCGGTTTGGCCAGCAGCACGCAACGCGCGATACCCCGAGCCTGGCAAATGGCCGCGGCTTGTACGGTCAGGGGCTCTGCGCCTTCCGGCAGCACAATGCGCTTGTTCGCCGCTTGCGCGCGTTGAATCAGCTGATAGCGGAACACCGCCGGGGACAGCCGCATTTCGCGTGGTGTGCCGCAACGCTGGTGCAACCAGTTGGCGTCCAGGTGGCTGGCGACGAAGTCGGTAATGATTTCCGCCCGCTCGCGGTCGTCGATCGGGATTTCCTTGTTCAACTGATTCAGCTGGTTGGCGGTGTCGTAAGAGCCGGTGCTCACTGATAACACCGGCAGCCCCGCCTGCAGCGCGCCACGGCACAGGTCCATGATGCGCGGGTCGGGCAAGGTGTCGCTGGTCAGCAACAGGCCGGCCAGCGGCACGCCATTCAATGTTGCCAGACTGACCGCCAGGATGATGTCGTCCCGATCTCCTGGCGTCACCACGAGCACGCCCGGTTTGAGAAGCTGCAGCGTATTGAGCACCGTGCGCGCACAGATGATGATTTTGGACATGCGTCGCTGTTCGTAATCACCGGCGTTGATCACCTGAGCGCCGAGCAAATCCGCCACGTCACGGGTGCGGGGAGCGTTCAAGTCGGCCTGGAACGGAATACAGCCCAGCAAGCGGAAATCACCGCTGCGCAACAGCGGCGAATGCTCTTTCAGTCGCGCCGAGAAGACTTCCATGCTTTCATCGGTGCGCACCTTGTTGAGGATCACGCCTAGCACTTTGGGGTCTTTCGGGCCGCCGAACATCTGCGCCTGCAACTCGACACGCCCGGACAGTTCGGTCAGCACCTCGTTTTCAGGCGCCGACACCAGAATCACGTCCGCATCCAGCGCCTTGGCCATGTGCAGGTTGACCCGCGCTGCGTAACTGGCGCTGCGGGTCGGCACCATGCCTTCGACGATCAGCACGTCGCGACCGACGCAGGCCTCCTGATACAGGTTGATGATTTCTTCCAGCAGCTCATCGAGCTGGCCTTCGCCAAGCATGCGTTCGACATGGGCCAGGCCAAGCGGCTTTGGCGGTTTGAGGCCGTGGGTCCGGGCGACCAGTTCGGTCGAGCGCTCGGGACCCAGATCGCCTGGATGGGGCTGGGCGATGGGTTTGAAAAAACCGACTTTGAGTCCGGCGCGCTCCAGGGTACGTACAAGCCCGAGGCTGATGGACGTCAAACCCACACCGAAGTCTGTGGGCGCGATAAAGAAAGTCTGCATGCGGGCTTCTCGAAAATGAGCAGTGCAAAGGCCGTGATGGACCGGATAAAACAGGACGCTGTTCAGTCGCAGCGTCTCAACGGGGCACAAGGTTATCGTTATCTGCCGCCTGCGCACACCAGCCGCAACGAAAGGACTGACCTATTTTTTCCTGACGCGTGCCGGCATCCAGCACCCAGGGCCGTGACTGCCACGGGGGCTGATGGCGCAGGTGCTGGGTGTGGCCGCAGGACAGCTCGGCAATCCAGTGACCGTCTTCGTCCTGGCGAAAGCCGATAATCGTGGTGTCGCTTCCAGGCAAAGTGGGGTCGTGCAATCGGGGCCGTCCGTCTGAGTTGCGTTCGCTTTCGCGCGAGTGCTTGGTTAGACTTGTTCGCTCATATCTCTATTTGCAAAAGGTCTCGCCCCATGCCGATCGCCGCCAACAAGGCTGTCTCCATTGACTATACCCTGACCAATGACGCTGGTGAGGTCATCGACAGTTCTGCCGGCGGCGCGCCGCTGGTTTACCTGCAAGGCGCAGGTAACATCATTCCGGGTCTGGAAAAGGCACTGGAAGGCAAGGACATCGGCGACGAACTGAAAGTCTCCATCGAGCCTGAAGACGCCTACGGCGAATACTCGGCCGAACTGGTCAGCACCCTGAATCGCAGCATGTTCGAAGGTGTCGACGAACTGGAAGTCGGCATGCAGTTCCACGCTTCCGCCCCCGATGGCCAGATGCAGATCGTCACCATTCGTGATCTGGACGGCGACGACGTGACTGTCGACGGCAACCACCCTCTGGCCGGTCAGCGCCTGAATTTCCAGGTCAAGATCGTTGCCATCCGTGATGCCAGCGAAGAAGAAATGGCCCACGGCCACGTGCATGGCGAAGGTGGCCATCACCACTGATTTGTCCTGCTAAGCTCAATTAGCTGGCCAGGCGTCCTCGCGGGCTTTGCGAAAAACAGTTTGTTTTCGCGGCCTGACAGGGCGCCTTTTTCGGCCAAAGCTTTTTTCTGTATGGTGAGTAGGGGAGTTCGTCATGAGTATATTTCACGACCTGAAATTAAAAGCTCTGGATGGCCAGGAACTGCCTCTCGCGCCGCTCAAAGGCAAAGTGGTCCTGGTGGTCAATGTGGCGTCCAAATGCGGCCTGACGCCTCAATACGCCGCGCTTGAAAACCTGTATCAGAAGTACAAGGACAGAGGTTTCAGTGTCTTGGGCCTGCCCTGCAATCAGTTTGCCGGACAAGAACCTGGCACGCAGGATGAGATCCAGGCGTTCTGTTCGCTGAACTACGGCGTCACCTTCCCGCTGGGCGACAAGCTCGACGTGAACGGCCCTCATCGCCACAGGCTGTACCAGATGCTGGCGGGTGAAGGCGCGGAATTTCCGGGCGACATCACCTGGAACTTCGAAAAATTCCTCGTGGGTCAGGACGGTCGCGTTCTGGCGCGCTTTTCGCCACGCACCACGCCGGATGATCCTGCGGTGATTCAAGCGATTGAAAAAGCGCTTCACTGAAGCCGCCCTTCGTTGCAGCCGTCTACGACGCTCTCACGTAATCCTGAATTTCCTGTGGGAGCGCGATTCATTCGCGATCAGTGGCGCATCGGCAAGACCTTGTCAGCCGTACCGACGCCCCACGAATGAATTCGCTTCCACAGCTGATTTGCGTGGCAGCATTGTCTGGGACCCATCTATCCACCCCTGCTTTTAAGCCTTAATCACTCCAATCAATAGTGCTTCGCATCGACGTGCGCTCAGCTCATTCTGTATGACCTTCATAATATTTCCGATGCCGAGGACGCTTGCATGCCAGTCAAAGCCTTGTTCAAACCCTTCCACATGGGCAGCCTGGAATTACCGACGCGCGTTGTGATGGCGCCGATGACCCGTTCGTTCTCGCCCGGTGGCGTGCCGAATGCCAAAGTCATCGAGTACTACCGTCGCCGTGCCGCTGCCGGCGTCGGCCTGATCATCACCGAAGGCACCACCGTCGGGCACAAGGCGTCGAACGGTTATCCGAACGTTCCCCAGTTTTTCGGCGAAGCTGCGCTTGCTGGCTGGAAAAAGTGGTTGAAGCGGTCCATGCCGAAGGCGGGAAGATCGTCCCCCAGTTGTGGCACGTGGGTGCCGTGCGTCGTCTGGGCACCGAGCCAGATGGCACGGTCCCCGCGTACGGGCCGACTGAAAAGCTGAAGGACGGCAACGTTGTCGTGCACGGCATGAGCAAGCAGGACATCGATGATGTCATCGCAGCGTTTGCCCAAGCGGCAAAAGACGCCAAGGACATCGGCATGGACGGCGTGGAAATTCACGGTGCCCATGGCTATATCGTCGATCAGTTTTTCTGGGAGGGCACCAACCAGCGCACCGACGAGTACGGCGGTGATCTGGCCCAGCGGTCGCGTTTCGCCATTGAGCTGATCAAGGCCGTGCGCGCAGCGGTCGGCCCCGATTACCCGATCATCTTCCGCTTCTCGCAGTGGAAACAGCAGGACTACACCGCACGTCTGGTGCAAACGCCGGACGAGCTGGCTGCCTTCCTTAAACCGCTTTCCGACGCTGGCGTGGACATTTTCCACTGCTCGACGCGCCGTTTCTGGGAGCCGGAGTTTGAAGGCTCCGACCTCAACCTGGCAGGCTGGACGCGCAAGCTCACCGGCAAACCGACGATCACTGTCGGCAGCGTCGGCCTGGATGGCGAGTTCCTGCAGTTCATGGTCAACACCGACAAAGTCGCGCAACCGGCGAGCCTCGAAAACCTGCTCAAGCGTCTGGGTGATGACGAGTTCGATCTGGTGGCGGTCGGCCGCGCGCTGCTGGTCGATCCGGATTGGGCCGTGAAAGTGCGTGATGGTCGCGAAGAAGACATCCTGCCGTTCAGCCGCGATGCGTTGGGTAAGCTGGAGTAACCCGACGTTTTCTTTTCGGAGAAGCCTGGCCGCCGCTTGCTGAATAATCCCGCTGGCCTGGCAGAATGAATACCCTGTGGGAGTGAGCAAACTCACCCCCACAGGTGCGATGTCACACCCCTAATACCACTCCGTCGCCCGTCTCGCTGGCAGCGCGCAAATAGCTCTCGAACGATTCGATGATCCCGGCCCAACCCTGACGGCTGGCGTGTTGCCGGGCGTTCAAACGAACGCGCCGCAGGTTCTCGTCGTCTTCGAGCATCCAGCGCGCAGCGTCGATAAAGCCTTCTTCATCGCCGGACATCGCGACGGCGCCGTTGTGCCCGTGCCGAATATGCTGCGCCGCTGCGGCTTCGTCGTAGGCGACGACACCCAGCCCGGACGCCAAGGCCTCCAGGACCACGTTGCCGAATGTCTCGGTCATGCTCGGAAACAAAAACAGATCGCCCGATGCGTAATGGGTCGCCAGGGCCTCGCCGCGCTGTGTGCCACAGAAGATGGCGTCAGGCAGTTGCTCCTGCAGGGTGGCGCGCACCGGGCCGTCGCCGACGATCACCAGCCTGAGTCTTTTCTCGGGGTAGGCGCTCGCCAGGCTGTCGAACGTAGCCTTGAGCACACCGAGGTTTTTCTCCGGCGCCAGACGCCCCACATGCAGCACCGCCGTGTCGCCAGACTCCAGGCCCCAGCTTTCACGCAGGAAGGCTGAACGCCTGGATGGGTGAAACAACTGACAATCCACCCCGCGAGACAACAAGGCCAAGCGCTCGAAGCCGCGCCGTTCCAGCTCGGTTTTCTGGCTGACACTGGGCACCAGCGTGGCAGTCGAGCGGTTGTGGAACCAGCGCAGGTAGGAGGTCAAGAGGCGGGTGATAAACCCCAGCCCGTATTGGCGTGTGTATTGCTGAAAATTCGTGTGGAAGCCGCTGACGATCGCAATGCGAAGCCGTCGCGCCGCACGCAACGCCGAAAGCCCCAACGGCCCTTCGGTGGCGATGTACAGCACATCCGGACGACTGCGCTGCCAGCGACGCAGCAGCTTGTGCATCGACGACTGACCCCACTGCAACCCCGGATACCCCGGAATCGGCCAGCCGCGACACAGCATCAGATCATCCCCGTTCCCCCGGGATTCGTCGTCGTTCTGCCGCGGCCGAATCACCTCCACCCGATGCCCGCGCAGCCGCAACCCGTCGCACAACCTGCTCAGCGTATTGGCAACGCCGTTGATCTCGGGTGCGTAGGTTTCGGTGATCAGGGTGATGTGCAGGGATTTACTCATGACACCCAGTTTCAGAGGCCGGCGTTGCGCTTGTATGGCGGTTGAGTGATGGATTTGTGACTGTTGAACAATGGCTGTGAGTATCTGCTGCAAAGGGCGCGAGGTGGGCCTCATCCCCCAGCGACAAATGGCACGAGCCGTGAGCTTCCGACCTTCTCTAGCGCGGCCGAGGCGGGCACATAACCAGTCTGAACCGGATTCAGGCTGACGAGATCGAGGTGAGAGCGGGGCTTCACGAGTCTCGACAGTGTGCCGGGCTCGCTCGGGAGCGTTTTTGACGTGGCTGTTTCAACGGCCTCGGCGAGCGCTTGCATGAACTGGGGAGCGTTGGGTTCTGGCTTGGGCTTCTGGGTCAGCAAGGCCGAGGCCGGCAGAGGGAGCTTGGCGGAGGTGGCGTTTATACGGTTCGTTTCCATGGTGATAACACTCCTGATGTCGAGCGCGGTGCCGCGCTTGAAGAGGGAGGTCCATGGTTGAACAGGTGGTGCGTGCGACGTAGGGAAGAGTTGAGTAGGAAACGTCCTGATTTTGTTGTTGGTACGCTGGCAGTCGCCCAATAAAAAGGCCTCAAACGAGGCCTTTTCCACATTCACTTATCGAACCCGCTCCACCTGCGTCTCCGCCCCACGCTCCCGCACCCAGAACAACGTCGCCCCGGCCACCGCCGCCGGCATCATCAGGATGTTGACCACCGGAATCAGCAGCACCAGGTACACGATCCCGCCAAAGCTCATGCTCTGCCAGCGTTTGGCGCGTAGCCAGGCGAGCATGTCTTGCCAGCTCATTTTGTGGTTGTCGGCCGGGTAGTCGATGTACTGAATCGCCATCATCCAGACGCCGAACAGCAGCCAGAGCGGCGCGGCGATGATGTTGACCACGGGTATCCAGGACAGGATGAACAGGCCGATGGCGCGCGGCAGGAAGTAGCCGAGCTTGCGCATTTCGCGGCTCAGGGTGCGCGGGACCATTTCGATCAGTTCGCCCCAGCTGAACGCCGGAAAATCATCGGTGCCCCGCAGGACGACTTCAACCTTTTCCGAAAGAAAGCCGTTGAACGGTGCGGCGATGATGTTGGCGATCATGGTGAAGGTGAAAAACACCATCAGCACCACAAGCACCACGAACAGAGGCCAGAGAATGTAATTAAGGAAGCTCAGCCAACTGGGCAGCGTGGGCATGAACGAATCGACCCACATACTGAACTCGTGGCCCGCAAAATAAATCAGGGCGCTGAACAGCACCAGATTGATCGTCAGCGGTAGAAGTACGAACAAACGCAGGCCGGGACTGAGGACCAGTTTCAGGCCTTCGCGCAGGTATTGCGGGCCGGACAGGGCGGGTGCGGGCATGTGATCCTCCAATCGTTGAAAACGCGCCGACCTTACCGGCTTTGCGTGGGCGGCGGAAGCCGGATGAGCGTCGTGACATTCGCCGAAACAATCTGGCGACGGTAAAGTCTATCGACACGCGAGACGAAACGGTTTGTCGGAATAGGTACGGTCTATGAGCTGGATTGTGAAACGATATTTCCTTAATCTTCGCCGCCCCGATAAGCTTGCGGGCAACTTTTAGACCTATTCCCATTCACTTTGAACCTCGAAGGAGTCTCAATGAGCGTTCTGGTAAACAAACAAGCCCCTGACTTCACCGCAGCGGCAGTCCTGGGTGACGGTTCGATCGTCGACAGCTTCCAGCTGTCCTCTTTGCGTGGCAAATACGTCGTGCTGTTCTTCTGGCCTCTGGACTTCACGTTCGTGTGCCCATCGGAAATCATCGCGCACGACAACCGTATCGCTAAATTCCGCGACCTGGGCGTTGAAGTGGTAGGCGTTTCCGTCGACTCGCACTTCACCCACGCTGCATGGCGCAACACCCCGGTTGAAAAGGGCGGCATTGGCCCGGTCCAGTTCACCATGGTCGCTGACATCAAGCACGAGATCACTCGCGCATACGGTATCGAACACGAAGACGGCGTTGCGCTGCGCGGTTCGTTCCTGATCGACCAGGCGGGTGTGGTTCAGCATCAAGTGGTGAATAACCTGCCGCTGGGTCGCGACGTGGACGACATGGTGCGTCTGGTCGAAGCACTGCAGTTCACCGAGCAGCACGGCGAAGTCTGCCCGGCTGGCTGGCGTCCAGGCCAGAAAGGCATGAAGGCTGACGCTTCGGGCGTGGCCGATTACCTGGCTGAAAACGCCAAGAGCTTGTAATGAAGCGCTTGTAATACCGTCGCTGCGACTTCGGTCGCAGCTTCCAGATTTTCAGGATTGGCGAGTCAACCTTCCCCAAGCGCGCTCGCGGGTCCTTTTTAATTCAGCCGGTGCGCCGGTCCAGATTTCAGTAACTCCGACCACACGTAACGATGGCCGGTCGATAGGAGTGTGTCATGTCTGATCTACGTCATTCCCGAGTGATTATTCTCGGCTCCGGCCCTGCCGGTTACAGCGCTGCGGTCTATGCAGCACGCGCCAACCTCAAGCCTCTGCTGATTACCGGCATGCAGGCGGGTGGTCAGCTGACCACCACCACCGAAGTCGACAACTGGCCGGGCGATCCCCATGGCCTGACCGGCCCGGTATTGATGGAGCGGATGCGCGAGCACGCCGAGCGTTTCGAAACCGAAATCGTCTTCGACCACATCAACTCCGTGGATCTGGCCGGCAAGCCATTCACCCTCAAGGGCGACAGCGGCACCTACACGTGCGACGCGCTGATCATCGCCACGGGCGCCAGCGCTCGCTACCTGGGTCTGCCGTCCGAAGAGGCGTTCATGGGCAAAGGTGTTTCGGCCTGTGCGACGTGCGACGGTTTCTTCTACCGCAACAAGCCAGTGGCAGTGGTCGGTGGTGGCAACACGGCCGTTGAAGAGGCGCTGTACCTGGCCAACATCGCGAGCAAAGTGACTCTGGTTCACCGTCGCGAGACCTTCCGTGCCGAGAAGATCCTGATCGACAAGCTGCACGCACGTGTCGCCGAAGGCAAGATCGAGCTCAAGCTGAACGCGACACTGGACGAAGTGCTGGGTGACAACATGGGCGTCACCGGTGCGCGTCTGAAGAACAACGATGGCAGCACATCGGAGCTGAAAGTCGACGGCGTCTTCATCGCTATTGGCCACACCCCGAACACTTCGCTGTTCGACGGTCAGCTGGCGCTGAAAGACGGCTACATGGTGGTTCAGGGCGGTCGCGAAGGCAATGCGACGGCCACCAGCGTTGACGGTGTGTTCGCGGCGGGTGACGTGGCTGACCACGTTTATCGTCAGGCAATCACCTCGGCTGGCGCCGGCTGCATGGCGGCACTGGACGTCGAGCGTTACCTGGACGGTCTGGCGAACGCCTCGTTCTGATTGCACGCTCCAACAAAAAACCGGCTCATTGAGCCGGTTTTTTTGTGCCTGTTGATCGCGTTCATTGTAGGAGCGCGCTTGCCCGCGAACCGATTTTTCCAGCGCCACATGCGAAGCGGATACACCTCATCGCGGGCAAGCGCGCTCCTACAGTTGAGCGGTGAAACACACGTCTGCGTTCGGCTCAGGCCTTGCGCGTGAGCGGCTGTTCGCTGAACTTGACGCCAGCCAGGCCATGGGCGATCAGCGCACGGATATTGCCGTGGTCGCTGCCGTTTGGGGTGGCGACGACCGAGCGATAATGCTCGCCGAAGGCCAGCAGGGCTTCGTCGTCGCTTAAACCTTCCAGCACAGCCAGACCCAGCGTCTTGCACGAGCCTTCGTTCTGGCCTGCGGCGTTTTCCACCGGGCCGTTACTGAACGCCTGCGGCTGGTAGTCGTAGTGCGCAGCAACGAACGCCAGGGTGTCGGCGAATACGTGCTCGCCACTGTTCAGGCTGGCGCGCAGGGCGTTCAGGTCAGTCATGTTTCTTTTCCTTGGCAAACGCGGCCTGCTGGTCGGCGCTGGCTTCTTTCTGATAAAGGGATTTCCACTCGCTGTACGGCATGCCGTAGACCACTTCGCGGGCGTCGTCGAGGGTGATCTCGATCTGCTTTTCGTCGGCGGCGGCTTTGTACCACTTGGACAGGCAGTTGCGGCAGAAACCGGACAGGTTCATCAGGTCGATGTTCTGCACATCCTTGCGGCTGTCCAGGTGCGCGACCAGACGACGGAAGGCGGCGGCTTCGAGTTCGAGGCGTTGTTGCTCGGTCATGACGGGCTCTGTGTGAAGAAATGATGGGGCGGATGATAAGAGTGCCAGGCGGGGCGGGCAACGGTGTCCGTCGAACGGATGCATGACCTGTGGGAGCGAATTCATTCGCGATGCGGTTGCACATCCGATACCTGTGTTGGATGTGCCTGCCTATCGCGAATGAATTCGCTCCCACAATGGAACATGTCCCGCAGCGGAACGTGCTCCATTGTCGGAATCAGCGTTCAGCCGCCAAGGTAATGGACACCGACTCCGCAAAGCGCAGGGCATGGGGCTTGTCGACTTCCACTTCGGCGTATTGCACCGGTTCGTGGCTCATCACAAGGTCCAGCACTTCCTGCGTCAGCCGCTCAAGCAAGGCAAAGCGGTTGTTTTCGACGTGCTGGATGATCGCTTTGGTGATGGTGCGGTAATTCAGGGCGTGATCGATGTCGTTGTCGCGGACCGCTTCCTGAGCCGCATACAGAATCGTCAGGTTGATCAGCACGTCCTGCTTGTTGAGGATTTCGTCTTCGTTGATACCGATGTAGGTGCGCAGGCACAGGTCTTTGACCCGGATGCGTGCGGTGCCTGGTTCGAGTCTTGCCATGGGACTACTTGCTCCGTCCGATCAGTTGCAGGAATTCCATGCGTGTCGTGGTCGATTCGCGGAACGCGCCGAGCATCACCGACGTGTTCATGGTCGAGTTCTGCTTCTCCACGCCGCGCATCATCATGCACATGTGTTGGGCTTCGATCACCACTGCCACACCGGCAGCGCTGGTCACGCCCTGGATGGCATCGGCGATCTGGCGGGTCAGGTTTTCCTGAATCTGCAGGCGACGCGCGAACATGTCTACGATGCGCGCGATCTTCGACAGCCCCAGCACCTTGCCCGTCGGGATGTACGATACGTGGGCCTTGCCGATGAAGGGCAGCAGGTGGTGTTCGCACAGCGAATACAGTTCGATGTCTTTGACGATCACCATCTCGTCGTTGTCGGACGCGAAGAGCGCGCCGTTGACGATTTCTTCCAGCGTCTGGTCGTAGCCGTGACACAGGTATTGCATGGCCTTGGCCGCGCGCTTGGGGGTGTCCAGCAGACCTTCGCGCTCCGGGTCTTCGCCCAGGCCGACAAGGATTTCACGGTAGTGTTGTGGCAGTGACAAGGTCATCAAAGGGTTCCTCGGGGCGGCTTACTTGACGTGCCGTCCACCGTTTACGGTCAGTGTGGTGCCGGTGACGTATGGGTTGTCCATCAGGTAGCGCAGGCTCTGATAGATCACGTCCGGACCGGGTTCGATGCCCAATGCCGATTTGGCCAGGGTGTTAGTGCGGTACGCCGCATCGTCGTCTGGTTTGAACATCAGCATGGCAGGGGCGATGCCGTTGACCTTGATGTCTGGCGCGTATCGGGCCGCGAACGACAGGGTCAGGTTGTCCATGCCCGCTTTGCTGGCGCAGTAGGCGATGTGCTTGCTGCTGCCTTTGCGCGTGACATCGTCACCGATGTGAATAATGTCTGCCGTCGTCGAGCGCCGCAGCAGTTCGGCGCAATGCAGGTTGATCAGGTACGGGGCAAGCATGTGCACGTTGAACATGCGCATGAACACGTCGCCTTCGTCGCCTTGTGTTTCGGCCAGCCATTCTGAGGCGTTGTGAACGATCGCGCGCAGACGGTCGGTAGTGTCCTTGAGCTGCGCGATGAACGTCATCACGCTTTCTTGCGAGGAAAAATCAGCCTGAATCGCCATGGCGCCCTTGTCTCTGAGCAACTGCACGCCGGGCCGCTCGGTGCGGTAGCTGACAATTACCGGATAACCGTCGTCCAGCAACCGTTCGGCGCAATGCAGGCCGATGCGCTGGCTGGCACCAGTGATCAGGACAGGGGCAAGAGAGGAAGCCATGGCAGCTCACGCGTTGATCAGGGAGAAGAAAACCGGGAGGTTGCGGGCGTGCCGATATCTGAAGCGCTGGCGGCAATTGGTTTCATTGCGCCATCAGAGGTCGACCGCCTGTGGCAAAGTTAACCCAATGGTCAGTGCTGTACAACTATGAGGCAAGAGGGGGGCGTTTGGCTGTTGCAGATCGGAGCGGTGGGGCAGTCAACGTTGCAGCGTCTTGTCAGGCGCATTCCAGGCCAAGCGCGCTCGGCCTGCGGCCCGAATCAAAAGCCAGCCATCCGCCGCGCTCCTACGCCCTGCGGGCAGAATCAAAACCTCCAGAAGAGGCTGTACATGTAGCGTGAGGAAGACAGTTGCTACAGCGTAGGGCGCGGGCCGGGACCGGTGCGATTCGCGTTTCGTCTGCCATTCGTTATGAGCGCGCGCTTGCTTGAGAATGCGCGCTGTCCATCATCGGGTCGACGCGGATTCGGCGGGTGGCGCGGCAGCAGGTGTGCTGCTGTTTAACCAGCCGGACAACAAGTGCGTGGAGAGTGGAATGAACCAGAACACCATCAACGGCGTGAGCATCAAGGTGCTGATCATGATGCGCGGCAGCAAATCGAACTGTGCAAGCAGCGGACCCAGTACGTAGTTGAAGATCAGCGACACCGGGAAGAACGCAAGCCAGATGGCCACGGCCTGTTTCCAGCGAGGAGGACGCTGGCCGACGGTGCCGAACCAGCCGTCCATACCACGCACGCGGTGTACGGAATTTTTTGCGAACAAACCGCTGCCGCGCACCAACCAGGAGCGTCGGGAGGCGGAGTGCTCCCAGGCGTGCATGGTGGCTTCATCGGCGAAGCGGAAAATGATCTGGAATTCGTCGTCTCCCGGAGGCGGTGCGAGCACACCTGAACCCAGGTAGCCGGGGAAATCGGTAGCGAGTTGTTCGCCTTCATGCAGCCAGGCAATCAATTCCTGATAGCGGCCATGGGCGACGCGACGGGCAACCATCAGCGTGACGGGTGAGGTAGACATTGTGTATCTCCGATAAACGAGTGAGGTTCCCGGGTAGGGAAATCACATGGCGTGACGCCGGGGTGATGGCGTCGCGTCAGCTTCGTTGAGAAAAGCAAGCAAGGATTATTCCTGAATCCCTGTATAAAGCCAGAAGTCTTTGGCCCTCCAGGCCCCTCATACGCCCAACGGCAGGCGTACAATCAGCACCTCATTCGATTTCGCGACAGGCTTTTCCCGATGTCTCATGTGCTCCCCGTTTCCTCGGTCGACGAAGGCCATCAGCAAGCGTTGTTTCCTATCCGTGAGGTTTCACGGCTGACCGGCGTCAACCCGGTCACGCTGCGGGCGTGGGAACGTCGTTATGGGCTGATCGTGCCTACGCGCACAGAAAGCGGTCACCGCCTTTATTCCGCAGCGGATATTGAAACCGTGCGCAGCATCAGGGGCTGGATCGACCGTGGCGTGGCCGTGGGCAAGGTCGGCAAGATTCTGGCCGGCACCCGCGACCTTGACGGCAGCATGCGCGGCCTTCACAGCGTCATCGACAGCGCCGAGCAGGAAGCGTGGCAGGCGCAACTGCGTCAGGCGGTCAACGACTTTGACGAGCGCCGTCTGGATCAGCTCTATGGGCAGATTTTTTCAACGTATCCGCTGCCGGTGGTTTTCGAGGATGTGGTCATGCCGGTCTGGCGTGAATTCGCCCTGCGCCACGACACCTTCGGACAGACCAGCGAGTGGTTGTTCCTGGACAGTTTTCTGCGGGCGCGAACCCTTCAGCGCGTGCAGCTGACGCGGAGCTCGGCGCAACAGCGCGTCTTGCTGGCCGCTATGCCGCAAGGATGTCGCGAGCTTGAGTTGTGGGTCGCTGGTTTGCTGATGACCACGCCTCAGCTGGCGGTCAGTGTGCTCGCGCCCGGGCAGCCGCTGGAAGAATTGAGTCTGGTCTGCGGGAAAATGAAACCCGACGCACTGGTGCTGTTCTCCACTCAGGTGTCGGCGAGCGATGCGCCCAAGCGGTTGATACGGCTGGGGCTGGGTCTTGAGTGCCCATTGCTGGTGGCAGGTGAAATGGCCGACGTCATTCAGGACAGCCTGGCGGGGTCCGCGATTGGGTGTCTGGGCAGCGACGGACTGTTGATGCAGCGCCGCTTGCAGCAGTTTCTGGCGGGACGGATGGACACTTAGGGGCTATCGCGAGCGTGAGCTGCAGGTGAGGGCGCCGCAGCTCTGCCGTGCAGCGTGAGACTGGCAGCGTGTCGCGGCGTTACAGGTGCATCGAAGGATGAATCTTGCGGTGTTCCTGCAGGATGTACTGACGCAGACGCTCGGTGTCTTCTTTGCTGTTCTGACTCAGGCGGTAGGCGGCAAGGCCTTGTTCGGTCAGGCGTTCGAATGTGCCGCGCAATGCGATGGGCGCAAGACCTGTCGGTGTGAACCAGGCAGAGAAGTACTTCGGTGGTTTGGTCTGCTTGCGGATTTCCAGCAAGATGCCCTTGAACGAAATTTCGTGCACCCACAGCGCGGTCAGTGACCCTTTTTCGGTCTCGAGGGCAACGGGCTCTGGCAGGGCAAGACGCCAAGGGCGAATACGCGGGCCTTCTTCGAAGATGCTGGGGGCACCCAGTTCCAGATGCAGCGCGTGGAATTCGTCTTCGACCAGGTGCAGCGGGAAGGTCATCTGTTGATTGTCGAACTGAGCTTGAATAGTGACTTGCTCGTGCGCGGCCAGACGCGTCAGCAGATCCTGGATCTGAACGCCTCCGTTAACCACCAGGCTGCGGGATTTGTCGCGCAGGTTCAGCTTGGGGTTGTGCTGCATGTTCTGGATGAAGTCCAGTTCATCCTGCGTGAGGATCGTGTCGCGCTGCATGGTCAAGCTCGATTAACCGGTTATTGAAAAAGCAGACAGTAAATTCGATTGTTGGTTGCTGCCGTTCGTCAGTTTCAGGATGTTACCGCTTCAACGCAGCCAGTTCAGTGCGAGCTTGCGCCAGTTCGGCCTGCAATTCGACAACTTTTTGTTGCATCAGCACCTGCTCGGTCACGTCCTTCTGGATGCCTATGTAATACATGAGTTTTTCGGCCTCATTGAAGACCGGGGTGATCGACAGCTCATTCCAGAACGACGTGCCGTCCTTACGATAGTTGCGCAGAACCTGACGGCAGGGCTGGCACTTCTTCAGCGCTTCGCGAATCGCTCGGCGTGCCAGTTGATCGCGGTCATCGCCCTGCAATAGGCGACAGTCTTGATAAAGGATGTCTTCGGCGCTGAACCCCGTCAGCTCCTCGAAGGCCTTATTGGCGTAGATGACGATGTTATCGTCACCCTCATGCTCGGCAATGACGATGCCGTCGTTTGACGCATCGACCACCAACTGCATCAGTTTTGCGCTGATCATGGGTCGCTCCCTGGGGCATCAAAAAGCCGGCATTCTAAGACATTGCGCCCTTCTGGGGCATAATGCTGCACGATTTTACTCAGTCACAGGATCAGAGAATGAAAGTCGCCATTGTTTCGGGCTCGGTGTACGGCTCGGCCGAAGAAGTTGCCCGACACGCCCAGCAGATTATCAAGGACGCCGGCCACGAGGTCTTGTTCAATCCGCGCGTCAGTCTGGCGGATCTGCAAGCCTTCGCCCCCGAGGCCTTTCTGGCTGTCACCTCGACGACCGGCCTGGGTGAGTTGCCGGACAACCTTCAGCCGCTTTACTCGCAGATCCGTGACGTATTGCCCGCTGCATGGCGCGGATTGCCGGGCGGCGTCATTGCCCTGGGCGACGCCAGTTATGGCGATACCTTCTGTGGCGGCGGCGAGCAGATGCGAGAGCTGTTCATGGAGCTTGGAGTGCGTGAAGTGCAGGACATGTTGCGTCTGGACGCCAGCGAAACCGTAAACCCTGAAGGCGACGCCGAACCCTGGCTGGCTGACTTCGTGAGCAAGCTCGGCGCCTGACATCTACTGCCTTAGCAGCGCCAGCCAGGCCTGGGCGGCTTTGGACAGATAAGCGCCTTCACGCCAGATGAAAGCGATGTCCCAGCGAAGTTGGGTCGGTGCCTTTAACGTGACATGCACGACGCCTGGCCTGACCAGCGCCTTGGCGACTACCTGAGGCAACAGCACCACGCCTTGACCCGCCGCGACCAGTGCAGCAAGGAAATCGGCCTGTCCGCTACGCCCACCTTCTTTGGGGGTGAAGCCGACCTGCTGGCAAGCCTGCAACAACCGGTCATTGAGCACGAAGCTGCGCTGATACAGCAGAAACGGCGTGTCGGCCAGTTGGCTCAGTTCGACTTCTTTCAGGTGAGCCAGCGGATGGTCGGCAGGGAGCAGCGCATCCAGCGGCTCGTCGCAGAAAGGCTGGGACGCAAACGCGGGATCATCCGGTGTAAGGCTTGCGCCCAACTCGAGTTCGCCCGTCATCACGGCCTGTTCGATGGCGCGGCTGCCGCCTTCAAGCAGGTGAATGGTGACGTTTGGATACAGCCGACGGTATTCGGCAAACGCCTTGGCAAACAAAGTGTCGCTGCCCAGCATGGGCAATCCCAAATGCAATTCGCCGCGCGCCAGGTTGCTCAAATCGTCCAGCTCGCGCAGCAAGCCATTGCGCAGCATGAGCATTTCCTCTGCCCGGTGATGCACGACCTTGCCCGCAGCCGTGAGGGTGACCTGTGAACCGTGCCGATCCAGCAGCGTCACGCCCAGGCTTTCCTCCAGTTGAGCCACCTGTTTGCTCACTGCCGACTGGCTGATGAACAACGTCCGTGCCGCCTGGGTGAAGCCGCCCTCGCGCACGACTTCGACGAAACTGCGCAGCTGTTTGAATTCCATGCAATCGAGCGCCTGCTTCTAGTGGATATGGCGCGAGTATGGCGAATTTGATTCCGTTCTGGAATAGTTAGAAGTCTTACAATTCGTTTTTGGGATGGTAGACGAATCGATAGACTGCAGTCCTCAGAGGACTGAAAGACCATGAAACGTTTAGCTCGTCTCGCCCGCATCACGGCCGAACTCACTGCCTTGTTGGCGGTTTATCAGGTTGGCTGCGAGATCGCGTCCTGGCTGGACTGGCCGATCCCGGGTGGCGTGATCGGACTGGCTTTATTGCTGCTGACCTTCGCTACAGGCCTTGTGAAACCCTCAACGCTGCAAACCGGTGCAGGCCTGCTGCTCGCCGAGATGCTGCTGTTCTTCATTCCGCCGCTGATGAGTCTGCTGGACTACGGAACCCTGGTGCGCACTGAGGGCTGGCGCATCATGCTGGTGATCGGTTTCAGCACGTTGATGGTGATGGTGGTCACGGCGTTCACCGTCGAAATGGTCTGTCGTCTCAGAGATCGCTCGGAGGGCAAGGCATGACATTCGAGCCGATGCCGATCTTCTGGCTGCTGATCACGGTCCTGGCCTACGTTTCCAGCCGTTGGCTGTACCGCCGCACAGGGCGGTATCTGCTGTCGCCACTGATTCTGGTGCCCACCGTGCTGCTGGCGATTGCTTTGCCCCTGCACACCGCGTACGCCGAATATTCCACCAACACCCATTGGCTGATGCTGGTCCTCGGTCCGGTCACCGTGGCGTTTGCCATCCCCATCTGGCAGCAGCGCGCGTTGCTGGCGCGCCATTGGCCTGCGCTGTTGATCGGCATGCTCGCGGGCAGTGCGGCCTCGATTGCCAGCTCGTTCGGTCTGTCCAAAGTGTTTGCCCTGGACACCTCGGTGGCGATGTCGCTGGTGCCTCGTTCCATTACCACACCCTTCGCGATGCCGCTGGCCCATGACCTGGGCGGGGTTCCAGAGTTGACCGCCGTATTCGTGATGTGTACCGGCGTGTTCGGTGCCGCGCTGGGCGGCGTGTTGCTCAAATGGCTGCCATTGCGGACTGCGCTGGCCCGCGGCGCGCTGTTCGGCGTGGGGGCGCACGGCGCCGGTGTGAGCCGGGCGCGAGAAGTGGGCGGCGAAGAAGGTTCGGTGGCCGGACTGGTCATGGTGCTGACCGGATTGTTGAATCTGTTTGCAGCGCCGCTGTTGGTCTGGATGCTCTGAGAGTCTTGTTCCAGAGCCCTCAGAGCGGTGTTGACTCGCCGGGCCATTAAGGTGGCTGCCAAGGCAAGTACCGCGAAGCCAGCGGCTGTCTAGACTGCTGATCCATTAGAGCAGAATAACCGCCGAGGAACGCCGATCGTGAATGTCGCACAGGCCGTTGCCGATACCGTCAGCACCATCAATCCCACCGTCAAGGATCAGGTCAGCCCTGCTGAATGGCAGACCCGGGTCGATCTTGCGGCCTGTTATCGGCTGGTCGCCTTGCATGGCTGGGATGATCTGATTTTCACGCACATCTCGGCCAAGATTCCCGGCACTGAAGACTTCCTGATCAACCCTTACGGTTTGATGTTTCATGAGATCACTGCGTCGAGCCTCGTCAAGGTCGATCAGTCGGGCAAGAAACTCATGGACAGCCCTTACGACATCAACCCCGCCGGTTACACCATTCACAGTGCGGTGCATGAGGTTCGCCACGACGTGGCCTGCGTCATGCACACCCACACGGCCGCAGGGGTCGCCGTTTCGGCGCAGAAGCAGGGCGTGTTGCCGATCAGCCAACAGTCGCTGTTCGTGCTGGCAAGCCTGGCGTACCACGCGTACGAAGGCGTCGCGTTGAATCATGACGAGAAAGCGCGCCTGCAGGCGGATTTGGGGAACAGCAACTTTCTCATGCTCAATAACCACGGATTGCTGACCTGTGGTTTCAGCATTGCCGACACCTTCCTCATGATGTTCACCTTTCAGCGTGCCTGCGAAATCCAGGTGCTTGCCCAGGGCGGCGGGGCTGAATTGATCCCCATCGACGGGCAGATCCTCGCTGGCGCCAAAGCAATGATCGCCGGCGTGACCCGCAGCGCCGAGGGCATGGGCGGAGCATTGGCCTGGCCAGCCCTGTTGCGCAAACTCGACCAGTTGTCGCCGGGGTATTCGCAGTAATGAGGCCGGCGGAGATCCCTCTCAGCGTCTGGCGCACGCAGGGGCACGACTTCGTGTTTCGCGGGCAGACCATTCGTTATTGGGTAGCCGGGCAGGGCGAGCCGCTGTTATTGATTCACGGCTTTCCTACTGCCAGTTGGGACTGGAATTACCTGTGGCAGCCGTTGAGCCGTCAGTACCAGGTGATTGCCTGCGACATGCTGGGTTTCGGTGATTCGGCCAAACCCCGCGATCACGATTACAGCCTCGTGGAACAGGCCGACCTGCAGCAGGCGTTGCTGGATCACTTGCAGGTGCAGCAGCCGGTTCATGTTCTGGCCCATGACTACGGCGACAGCGTGGCCCAGGAGCTGCTGGCCAGGCACCGTGAAGGCAGCTTCGCGATGGCCAGCTGCGTGTTTCTCAACGGCGGCCTGTTCCCGGAAACCCATCGCGCGCTACTGGTGCAGAAGCTGTTGCTGAGTCCGGTGGGCTGGCTGGTGGGGCGGACCTTTGACCGCTGCAGCCTGGACCGCGACTTCAGCCGTATTTTCGGGCCGAACACGCGCCCCAGCGAAAGTGAACTGGATGATTTCTGGAGCCTGATTTCAAATAATCGCGGGCACCACATCCTGTACCGGCTGATCAGCTACATTCCCGAACGTCTTGTCCAGCGCGAGCGCTGGGTGCAGGCCATGCAGAGCAGTCAGGTGCCGATGCGCTTCATCAACGGCGCTACGGATCCGGTCTCCGGGGAGCACATGGTCGAGCGTTACCGCGAGCTGATTGCCGACCCGGACACCGTGACGATCCCTGATATCGGTCGTTACCCACACACCGAAGCGCCAGCGCTGGTGCTGCGTCATTACCAACGCTTTCGTGCCGACATTGCCGAGCGCAGGCCTTGCACCGTGCCGCCTCGCGCCGTCCAGAACAACAAAACCCCCGATCATCCCTTTGCGTTATCGAGCACCATTCAGAGTGCCTCGTGTTGATTGTGACCAGCGCATGACTGGTTGACACTCGATGACTGTTTCGCGCGTTCTTGACCCATCTGCCAAGCCAGAGCGCACCCGCAAGCCGGGCGCGGAGAACGAGCACCACCATCGGGGGAGAGCAACATGAGTGAATCCGTACGTTTCGAAGACAAAGTCGTGATCGTCACGGGCGCGGGCGGCGGGCTGGGACGCGCGCACGCGCTGTTGTTCGCTCGACACGGCGCCCGCGTTGTCGTCAACGACCTGGGCGGTTCGGCCCACGGAGAGGGTGCCAACGCCTCGGCGGCCGATCGGGTCGTGGGGGAAATTCGCGAACTGGGCGGTCAGGCCGTGGCCAACCATGATTCAGTCACCGATGGCGACAAGATCGTGCAAAACGCGCTGGATGCGTTTGGGCGAGTCGATGTCGTGGTCAACAATGCCGGCATCCTGCGCGACAAGAGCTTCGCGAAGATGGAAGACGCCGACTGGGACCTGGTTTACCGCGTTCACGTCGAGGGCGCTTACAAAGTGACCCGCGCCGCGTGGCCACACCTTCGGGAGCAAAACTACGGCCGCGTGATCTTCACGTCTTCTACGTCCGGCATCTATGGCAACTTCGGTCAGTCCAACTACGGCATGGCCAAGTTGGGGCTTTACGGCCTGACCCGCACGCTGGCCCTCGAAGGCCGTAAAAACAACATCCTGGTCAACGCCATCGCGCCCACCGGCGGCACGCGCATGACCGAAGGCCTGATTCCGGCCAGCGTCTTCGAGTTGCTCAAACCTGAACTGGTCAGCCCGCTGGTGGTGTACCTGGGCAGCGAGCAATGCCAGGACAGCGCCGGGCTCTACGAAGTCGGCGGCGGCTGGATGGGCAAAGTGCGTTGGGAGCGCAGCCTCGGCGCCGGTTTCGACCCGCGGGCAGGCTTCACCCCGGAGGACGTCGCGGCGCAATGGGGCGCCATCGGCGACTTCACCGACGCCGCCCACCCAGCGGACAACGTCGAGGCCTTGAAAGAGATGATGGCGAACTTGCAGACGTTTGGCGGCTGATTCATTTCTGTGTGGCTGAAAGCGGCCAGTTCGAGTGATCGATCTGGCCGTTTTTGTAGGAGGGTTGTTTCGCTATTTGTAGGATTGTTCTCTAAATAAGGCAATGATTCCGTCTTCGAGAACAACGGTTCAACTTGCCTGGCCCGCGCCCGACATCCCTGAAGACCACGTTTATCTTCGGGAGGCAGCATGATTGGTAATTTGAGCAAGGTGGATCAACGGCTGAAAACGTACTTCGCCGTTCCAGACAAACGCTTTGAGGTGAAGTCTGGGTTAAGTCCTCAGGAAGAAGCGGTGAAGCAGCGGGTGCGTCAGTATTGGGCGGACAAGAGCATCCCGGAATCCAAAAAGCTCGAAGGCCTGAACATCGATTTGAGCGGGTTTGATCCTCGGAAAACCAGTAACCGACAATTGTTGGAAGTCGGAACGTTGTTGGCAGAGCAAGGATTGATCGATACCGACCTTGTCCAGTCACTCTCCAGTTTGAATGCAAAGTTTGATGCGGCAGGGAAAAATATCACGATGGATACGGGATTGAACGCTTACGAATATTTAACGTCGCAGTTCAAACGATTGACGGACCCTGTCTATAACGGGAATGAAATAGCCGAGGGCGAGTTGATAGAGGTCAATGCATCCCTTTCTGTATTGATGGCACTCGAGAAGTACGGCAAGGCGCCCCGCGAAAGATCGTTGGTCAATATTCGTGTATGACGGCATGGAAAGCCTGCAGATTTTAGAGTGCCGTTCCTTGTTCTGATGATGCCAAGACCCGTTCTCTCAAATAAGCAGGGGAAACAGGTTCGCTTTCTAATTTTCCTACACGCCACATCGGTCATAAATTCTCGCGCGATACATAATTATTGATCGAACGTGGCGTCTCTACCGTTTCATGGGTGCTCATTTTCATTATTCGTCTGTTTTCCCGATCGGCTGGATGCCGGGAGGGGGACGAATAATCAACCTTGGAGCTACACCGATGAACGATTCAGCAACTACCTTGACCCCCTCCGAGGGGCGTCCCGAATACATGACGCAGCAACTGGCCAACCTGACCGAGGCCTGCGCGCAGTCCAGTGAGCTGTTGGCTCAAAACATGACCTTGCGGGAAGTCGCGTCGAACCTGCTTGCTGGCACTGTCAGGTCGACCGGTCTGAAGGTTTCCAGTGCAGATGCCATTTTCTTCAACCGCCTTGACAGCGATCAGCACATTGCCTCGATTGCGCTGCCTGATTTGCTCGTAGACGCCATGCGTCACGGTGATTCGGTGCTGGAGGATGTCGGTGCAGCATTCTTTACCCGACACGATTCGCTCGATGCTGAACATGCGCTTTCTCCCGGGCACAATCAGGACTTGAGAAAGGCCGTCGTGCATCTTTCAGGCACGCTGTCCGAGTCCTATCAAGCGCAGCTCGACGGGTTTTGGCAAAAACCTGTTCCGGCGTCTGACGGCCAGCAGCCCGTAGGGACGACGGTCGAGGCGCTGATACGTCAGCAGTGTTCGGCGCTGGACACCGAACTTGTGTTGTGTGGGTATTCGGCGATGGTCTCCACGCAGGAGCAGAAATGGCTGTCAGGCGTGATCGAGGGCAGTTCAACCGATGGTGTATTTGGTCTGACATGGACCATGGCCGACGGTACCCGGGTGAGGGTGCCTTCAGCCTACGTCGTGAGTGAGTCCATACAGGACGACGGGCAACCTGCAGGCGTGACTTTCCTGATCATGCCAGCGCGCGGTATAGAGCGTTTCGAATCCGTTGACAGGCTGCGAGAGGGCTTGAGCAGCAAGCTGGCCGGCCCACTGAAGGATGCCTTATTGATCAGGGACCTCGTGCAGTTTGGCGATCCGGGCGCTGTCGACCCATGCGCGTGGACATTCGAGGCCATGAACGATTCCCTCATCAACACTCATGTGCATGAGGTGCGGCATAAGCAGACCGAGGATTGCCGGTTTCTGCTGGCGCAGGGGCATGACGAAACCGACCGCCAAGTGTTCTATACGCAATTGGAGCGCGTACAAACCTGTGCTCATCTCGACGAGGCCATGGGGCAGAGCTTCAATTCATGGGTCGCAAAACTGAGCGAGATCGCAGAACCCCATTGGCGCAAGTATGGCGATGCCGGAGAGAAAGCGTATTTGATTCGTCTGGAGCAGGCTCACGCTGATCGTAGAAGGAAAGTGGACGAGCTGTTCGGTCACCTCCACTCCCTCGAAACATTCGCTCAAGCAGAGATGACGCAGTACATGCGCCACCATTTGGGCCGGGCTATCGATCCGAGTCAGGTCCGGATCAACGTTCACGACACTATCGAACTCAGGCTGGATGATTCACTGCACACCGTTTACGACTACTCGCTCCTGGAGTTCGCTGTCCAGGGGATGCCGATTGTCGCGTCAAGAATGAGATTTTCACCTGCGCCCGATCAGCTACACGCCGATTTTTCCGCTGCATTCGTCAAGGAAATGCTCGATCAGCTGAATCTTCACGCTCGCTATGAAAAAGCGCTGGAGCAGCGCATGAATGACGAAAACGTGTTGCATGCCATGACTCGCCATCGCGACAGCGCGATAGCCCTCAGCGCCCACGCTGCAAAGATGCAGGGGCATTTACAGCAAGACCGCAGTCATGATCTCGTTCACATGATCCGCGGTGACCTGACACCCGCGGGAACCGTTCACTGCGTTGGCAGCCTCCACCTGACTGCTACCGATTCACGCTTCAGGGACATGATTGTCATCGCGGAGCGCACGCAGACCGATGAGCATTTCGTGCTGTATGCCCCTGGCGGCCCCAACGGACGCGATTTCTTCGAGTTTCGTTCATGGCGCGAATTGAGCTTTCAAGTCGGAGGATGGCTGTCTGACGAGTCTGGCCGCACCTACCTCCATGATCAGTTGTTCGGCCCTTCCAAGTCCGAAGCGATTGCCTTCCTTAACGAGACTCAACTGACGCCTTCTCTTTGGGGTGCCGACAGTTGTCGGTTCGTGGGCAGTACGGGGCCGAACTTCGAAAGCAATCTGGCCGGCCTGGTCCGGCAAAAGGCGCTGAGCAGCTTTCCTTTTTTCAATGGGGAGGCACGATCGGTCGCCGACTTGCCATCGTCTGCCAATGCTTCGATTCTCGCGATGTTAAATGCCCGAATCACCGGGTTGAATAGCGTGTTCGCCAAGCTCAGTCCGAGTTTGATGCCGTTGCGTGATTATGTTCAGAAGGAGACGAGCAAGCTACTCAATGCGTATCTGCAAAGCGCCGGTTATGCGGGGCATGTCGACCCTGACACGTTGTACCTGGGGCTTGGCATTCCTTATACCGAAACGCCTGATTTCGGCGAAAGCAGTGATTTGCGATCGCTGACGGACCTGATGATGCATGGCAGCGACGACATCAAACGCTACAGTCCGCACATCCATCTGTACTCGTCGGTCGGACTGGACGTCACCCGTTTTCCATCGAAGCTGATCAGTTTCATGGATAAACAGATCCGGGAGGCGGATCTGGCGGCTCACTACATGAATCATCTGAACAGTGAGTTTCTGGAGCGCAAGAATCCGCTTCATCATCGTCGTAAAGCGTTGCTCGGGAAACGTATTCAGTACGAGATGACCCGGGGAGCATTGGTCATGTTTCACCAAGGTCATCTGACGTTGGCTCAATATACCTGGCTGTGCCAAACAATCGACGGACTTGCGGTGGGCGCGCCGGTCATCTCCTCAGTCGAGAATACGGCGGTGTCGGCATTCAGGATCGCCGGTCAGATTATTGAGGGCGTCTATATATTCAGGGATTTTAATAGCCAGGACCCGGCATACAACGTGTTGTATACGCCAGGTGCGCCAGATGGACTTGAATATCGACCGCTGTCTGACTTCGCCCAATTGTTGGGTTCCGAGAAGATGCGAACCTATTACGCTTCCCGTGTCTCACACGCCGGACAGAAGTTGATGGGTGAGTTCCTTGAGCGGTTCATCCGAGGCCGCAGGCACGAACCAGACGTCATCAAGATCCATAACCGGCCGGAATACCGGATAGCCAATGTCGATCAGCTCTACGGCGATATGTTCGAGCGCATGATTGCCGATGTGGACAGCCAGACGCAGAGCGTGGCGGAAAAACGAATGGCGCTGGCGTATACGATTATCAAATGGACGGGGACCATCGTATTTTTGCCCTTCCCTCAATTGAGTTTAGGATGGGGATTACTCAACACAACGCTGACGTTCATCCAGGCGTTTGACGCCTATGGCTCCGGCGACCGAGCCGCCGCGATCCCTTTGTTTATCGCGGGAGCGATGGGCATCGCTCTGGGGGGTGATGGTGTCAGGGCGCTGATTATGGGCGGGAATGGATTGGGCACCATCGTGGCAACCCGCGCGGGTGTCTGGGCCTGGAAAAAGCTCGATCTTGGTGCCGCCTATCGGCTGACGGCCTAATGAATGGCTTGACCCGACGGGAGTTGCACTAACCGCTGGGTCAACCGGATGCGCTGCACGGGATCGTCACTCAATAACAACGCATGCTCCAGGTCGAAGCGTTCGGCCTGCGGGCATTCGAGGTTCTGATACAGGCTGGCGCGGGCGAGGTAATCGCTGGCATTGCCTGGGCCCAGTTCCATGACCCGCGTGGCATCTTTGAGTGAGGACAGCAGATCGTCGTTGATCTGGTGCAAATGACGCAGGTTGCGGGATAGCCGTTGAAGCATCGCTTGAGGCGTTGCCGTGCGCATGTGTTCGGATTTGAGCGGCATGTCCGGTCCAAACTGGCGCAGCAATAATTCGCGGCAATCTTTGGGGTACAGCCTGCGGCCATCGCACGGGTCCAGCGTATGGTCGGCACCCGGTACGCGCAGCAGGAAATGCCCCGGAAAATTCACACCCTCCAGCGGAATTTCCATGCGTCTGGCCAGTTCCAGCGCAACCATCGCAAGGCCCAACGGTTGCCCGCGACGCCGTTCCACCACCTTGTGCAGCAACGCCACCTGAGGCTTGGGCTGGGCAACATCGTCCTGTTGAAAACCGATCGTCGCCATTTGCCGTAACAGAGGCTGGGCCAATTCTGCTGCCGGTAACAAAGGCAGCGAGGCACTGATCCGGCGCTGCAATTGAGCGATCAGTTCCTGTGTTGTTTGCGGGTCGACCGTGGCGTCGTGCTCGACCGATATCCACAGCGCTGCGTCGAACGTCGACGGGGGCGTACGCTGCAGGCAGTCGAGGCAGTGTTGGCGTGGATTCATCGACTTCTCCATCTGGATCAGGCGTCTGAAACAGTGTTCTGGATGCTCCGTTGTAGCCCTGGCGGCGACGTTCGTCCAGTGCCGATTATGGGCTGACGCGCTCCGCCGAACGTATGCCGACAGATTGTCTGGATATGTCCGACGAGGCCCGTCGTTTTTTCTGTCAGCGCCTATACTCGCAATACAAAAAAAACGGGAGCACTGCCTATGTTCGCTCTCATGCAAAGCTCACGCGTTCAATCGCTGCACTTGATTGTCGACCCACAGACTTGCCTTAAAGCCGTGGTCGCAATCCACAGCAGTCGGAAGGGCCCTGCTCTGGGTGGCTGTCGCTACCTGTCCTATCCAAATGAAGAGAGCGCCATCGAAGACGCTATTCAGTTGGCCAAGAATATGAGCTACAAGGCGGTTCTGGCTGGCTTGTCGCTGGGCGGTGGAACGGCCGTTATTTTGCGGCCTGCGCATGTACCTGATCGCGCTGCGTTGTTCGAAGCCTTTGGGCGGTTCATCCAGACGCTGGATGGCCGCTATATCACGGCGATGGACAGCGGCACGTCCAGCGAAGACATGGATTGCATCGCTCAATACACCCAGCACGTCACCAGCACCACGGAATCGGGCGATCCTTCGGCGTACACCGCCATGGGCTTGTACGCCGGTATTCGCACCACCGCCATGGCCCGGTTGGGCAGCGATAACCTGGAAGGGTTGCGCGTGGCGATTCAAGGCCTGGGGCATGTCGGCTACGCGTTGGCAGAGCAACTGCATGCGGCGGGTGCCGAATTACTGGTCGCCGATCTCGACAGCGGCAAAGTACAGCTGGCGATGGAGCAGATGGGCGCCAAGCCCGTGTCCAGCGAGGCCTTGCTCAGCACGCCTTGCGACATCCTGGCGCCCTGCGGATTGGGCGGCGTATTGAACAGCCACAGTGTCACCAAGTTGCGCTGCGCGGCCGTGGCCGGCGGGGCCAACAATCAACTGAGCTGCCCGGCCATTGCCGACCAGCTCGAATCCCGCGGCATCCTCTATGCACCTGATTACGTGATCAATTCCGGCGGATTGATCTACGTCGCGCTGCAACATCAAGGAGAAAACCAGAACACTATCACCGCGCATCTGTCCCAGATAGGAACACGGCTGACTGAAGTATTTGCCCATGCCCAGGCCGAGAAGCGCTCACCCGCGCGGGTAGCCGATGCATTGGCAGAACGCCTGTTGAACATCGAGTAGGCGCCTCACCGGCGCCTTTCGAATCAGGCTCGCGACCACAAGTGGCGAGTGGTGACCATCACGCGTGCGTCGCTCAGGCGTCGTCGCGTGCTCAGGAGTGTGCAATGACCAATGACAAGATCGATCTTGCGTACACCCGTTATCTGTCCCCCGACGGTCGTCTGACCGGAGAACTTCCTCCCTGGGCTGATGACTTCAACCTGCTCACCCGTCTCTATCGCCAAATGGTGCTGACCCGACTCTTCGACCAGAAGGCCGTCGCATTGCAGCGCACCGGACGCATCGGGACATACGCCCCAACGTTGGGCCAGGAAGCGATCGGTGTTGCCATCGGCAGCCTGATGCACCCCGAAGACGTCTTGATCCCTTATTACCGCGACACCGCCGTGCAGTTGATGCGTGGCGTGCGTATGGAGGAAATCCTGCTGTATTGGGGCGGCGATGAGCGCGGCAGCGATTACGCCGAACCGACCGTGGCGCAGGACTTTCCGCTCTGTGTCCCGATTGCGACCCAGGCGCTGCATGCCTGTGGTGTGGCCAGCGCGTTCAAGATTCGCGGTGAGCACCGCGTGGCCGTGACCACGTGCGGGGATGGCGCCACCAGCAAGGGCGACTTTCTTGAAGCGTTGAACGTGGCCGGCGCCTGGCAATTGCCGGTGGTGTTCGTCATCAACAATAACCAGTGGGCCATTTCCGTGCCTCGGCGTATTCAGTGCGGCGCGCCGACGCTGGCGCAAAAGGCCATTGGCGCCGGCTTTCATGGCGAGCAGGTGGACGGTAACGACATCCTCGCCGTCTACGACCGCATGCAGATTGCGCTGGAACGCGCACGCAAGGGCAAGGGGCCGGTTCTGCTGGAGTGCCTGAGTTATCGCTTGGGCGATCACACCACCGCCGACGATGCCACGCGCTACCGGGCGGCCGAAGAAGTGAAGCAGGCGTGGCAGGAAGAACCGATCAAACGTCTGCAGTCGTTCATGGCCAGTCAGGGCGTTTGGGACGAAAACCGCGAACAGGCGCTGATCGCCGAATGCCAGGGTCTGGTTCAGCAGTCTGTGGATAACTTCGAAAGCGCAGGCAATCAGGCGCCCGAATCGGTGATGGATCACGTGTACGCGAAGTGGCCGGCACCGTTGGCCGATCAGCGTGAGTGGTTCCTTGAGCGCGTGGCGCGTCGTCATGGAGGTGCCGGTCATGGCGAATGACATTCCCACAGCAGATAAAAAGCTGAGCCTGCTGGAGGCGGTGAACCTGGCGATGCACCGGGCCATGAGCGAAGACGAAAACGTCGTCGTGCTGGGTGAAGACGTCGGCGTCAACGGTGGCGTGTTCCGGGCGACGCAAGGCTTGCGCGATGCCTTCGGCTTCAAGCGTGTGATCGACTCGCCGCTGGCGGAAACCATGCTGGGCGGACTGGTCGTCGGCATGGCTGCACAAGGGCTCAAACCCGTGGTGGAAATCCAGTTCATGGGCTTCATCTATGCGGCCATGGAGCATCTGGTTTCCCATGCCTCGCGCATGCGTAACCGCACGCGCGGTCGGCTGAGTTGCCCCATGGTCATGCGCTCCCCAATGGGCGCGGGGATTCGTGCGCCGGAGCACCACAGCGAAAGCACCGAGGCGATGTTCGCCCACGTGCCGGGCTTGCGCGTCGTCATCCCGTCGTCGCCCGCCCGCGCTTACGGCTTGTTGCTCGCGGCCATCGACGATCCTGACCCGGTGATCTTTCTGGAGCCCACAAGGCTTTACCGCATGAATCCGCAGACGCTGGTCGATGATGGCAAGCGCCTGCCGCTGGACACCTGTTTCACCCTGCGTGAAGGCAGCGACATCACGCTCATCAGTTGGGGGGCGAGCGTCCACGAAACCCTGCTGGCCGCAAATGCTCTGGCCGAACAGGGTGTATCGGCGGAGGTGATCGACGTGGCGTGTGTCAAACCGCTGGACCTCGACACGCTGGAGGCCTCGGTGCGAAAAACCGGCCGCTGCGTGATCGTCCACGAAGCGCCCCGTTCGGGTGGGCTGGGCGGGGACATTGCCGCGAGCCTTTATGAGCGTGTCTTTCTGGACTTGCAGGCGCCGATTCAACGGGTCACTGCGCCGGACATTCCGCCGCCGCTTTACCGGTTGGAGCAGCTGTATATCCCCAGCGTCGAAGACATTCTTCACGCCTGCGACAGTGCCCTGAATTTCGCCTGACGGCCGAGGAGGCTTGCGATGAAATATTTCAAACTGCCCGATCTGGGCGAAGGGTTGCAGGAAGCGGAAATCGTCCAGTGGCACGTCAAGGCCGGGGACACGGTGAAAGCCGATCAGCTCGTGGTGTCTGTCGAAACCGCTAAAGCCATCGTCGACATCCCAGCGCCGTATGACGGTGTGGTGGCGAAGGTCTATGGCGGCGATGGCGACATCCTGCATGTCGGTGAGCCGCTGATGGCGTTCGAAGGCGAGGGCGATGCGGGCACGGTGGTCGGCCGTCTGGAGGGCGGGGGAAACAGCCAGGACGATCAATTCTTCGTCGGCGCTGCGCCTTCGACCCGCGAGCACATGTCGACCCGCGCCACACCGGCGGTGCGTCAGCTGGCGCGACAACTGGGCGTGGACCTCAATGCGCTGAGCGGCTCGGGCAGCGACGGTCTGATCACCCGCGCCGATGTGGAAAACGCTTCCCAGGCGGAGCGCGACAGGTTTGGCGGCGAAAAACTGCGCGGCGTGCGGCGCAGCATGGCGCTGAACATGGCCAAGTCCCACGCCGAAGTGGTGCCAGTGACGATTTTCGGCGACGCCGATCTGCATCGCTGGGGTTCAGCGCGCGATCCGTTGATTCGTATCGGCAAAGCGATGGCGGCGGCGTGCAAGGTGGAACCGGTGCTGAACAGCTGGTTCGACGGCAAATCACTCTCGATCAAGCATCACGACAACCTCGACCTGGGGATTGCCGTGGACACGCCCGACGGCTTGTTCGTGCCGGTGCTGCGCGATGTCGGCAATCGTCAGTCGGCGGACCTGAAAGAGGGCATGAATCGCCTGCGGGCGGACGTCAAGGCCCGCTCGATTCCGCCGCGGGAAATGATGGGTGCGACGATCACCCTGTCCAACTTCGGCACGCTGTTTGGCCGTTACGCCAATCCGGTCGTCGTGCCCCCGCAGGTAGCGATCATCGGCGCGGGTGGCATTCGTGAAGAGCCGGTGGCGATGGACGGGCAGGTGGTGATTCACCCGATCCTGCCGCTGTCGCTGACTTTCGATCACCGCGCAGTGACCGGGGGAGAGGCGGCACGGTTTTTCAGGGCGTTGGTGGATGAATTGGAGAAGCCGGAGTAGCCATAAGTACCGCGCACGTACTGCGCACCGCGAACCCTTGTAGGCGCGGCGCGCACGTATTGCGCATCGCGAACCCTTGTAGGAGCGCGCTTGGTCTGGGCCGCATCCGGACGATTGCAGTGTGTCAGTCAATAGATGTGGCTCAGGCAGATGGCAATCACGGCAAGCGCGCTCCTACAGTGATTTACCTCCCCTCCCGTTACGCGAACATTTCTCAACGTCGGTTTTATTCCATCTGGCTTTGTATCGGACTGTATACCCATGCCCGGCAGATACATCTGCTCAGGCTTCAGCGCGCCGGGCGACACAGTCGAGATACAGGCCCGCGATTAAATCTCCTCACCGAAAGGCGTCGCCGGTTTCAACGTTGAAACCCAAGAAGGATGCCGGACTCGGCCCAGTCCCTAACGTTTTGGAGATGACCATGAACACTAAATACGCCGCCCTTGCCGCCACACTCGCGTTGTCGCTGACCGCTCTGGCCGGCACCGCTTCCGCCGCCGATCAGGCCAGCCCGAAAGAGAAATGCTACGGCGTGTCCCTCGCCGGTCAGAACGACTGCGCTGCCGGCCCGGGCACGTCGTGCGCCGCCACTGCGGTCGCGGACTATCAGGGCGATGCCTGGGTGCTGGTCGACAAAGGCACGTGCACCACGATCAAGACGCCCAAGGGCTTTGGCTCGTTGACGGAACAGAAGTGATGCGCGGTTCGATTCTGGCGCCGACGCTGCGGGCCGCCATGCCCAGTGCGTTGCTGTTGATCGCCCGGGTCGGCATTGCGTCGGTGTTCTTCCTGTCGGGCCGTACGAAAGTAACCGGTCTGCTGACCATCAAGCCCTCGACGTTTCAGCTGTTCCAGTACGAATACGCGCTGCCGTTGATCCCGACTGATCTGGCGGCACACCTGGCGACCTATGCCGAGCATCTGTTTCCGATTCTGCTGGTGCTTGGCTTGCTGACACGACCGGCTGCCGCTGCGCTGTTGGGCATGACGGCGGTGATCGAGATTTTCGTTTACCCGGACGCCTGGCCAACTCACCTGACGTGGGCCGGATTACTTCTGCCGCTGGTGGTGTATGGCGCCGGACGATGGTCGTTGGATCACCTGTTTTTCGGACGGTCTCGCGCCGCCCGCCATTGAGTTCGCAACACAAAAAACTGAAACCTGAGCGGGGCTGAACAGGCCCCCGGAGAGTCACCATGCGTACAATTTCCAAACTCGCCCTCGGCGTCATGGCCGTGGCCGCTCCGTTTTTCGTCTCTGCGGCGACACCCGCTGCTGCACCCGTCGCACCGACGGGCGCGAAAAACATCGTGATCGTTCACGGTTCTTTCGTTGACGGTTCGGGCTGGCGAGTCGTGCACGACATCCTGATACACAAGGGCTACAAGGTCACCGTGGTGCAGCAGCCTGCGACCAACCTGGACGAAGACATTGCTGCCACCCGCGAAATTCTCGACCAGCAGGTCGGCCCGGTGGTGCTGGTCGGTCACAGCTCTGGCGGTGGTGTGATCAGCGCCGCCGGCATCCGTGACAAGGTCAAAGCGCTGGTCTACGTGGCTGCTTTGCAACCCGAAGTGGGCGAGAGCATGGGGCAGTTGATCGCCTCGATGCCTGCGCCAAGCGATGACGTGCGACCCACTCGCGACGGTCATCTGTTCTTTGATCGCACCAAATTCAATGCCGACTTCGCGGCGGACCTGACCACCAACCGCACCGATTTCATGGCCGCTTCGCAACCTGCTGCGACCGCTGCCACCTTTGGTGCGCAAGCCTGGGCCGCGGCCTGGCACAACAAGCCGACCTACGCAATCGTCGCCACAGATGACCGCGCCCTGAGCCCCGATCTGCAGCGCTGGATGTACAAGCGCGCCGGTTCCAAGGTCACCGAAATCAAGGCCAGCCACTCCGTTTACATCTCGCAGCCTGAAGCCGTCGCTCAGGTGATCGAAGACGCCGCGCTGGCCGTCAAGTGACGTTTACGCCACCGATTCAGCACCCCTTTATTGATTTATCCCGACCGCAATTGGAGAACACCATGATCGCTTCGAACAAATCCCGCTTCAGCATCGCCACCGCCGCCGCTCTGCTTGCCTTGGCATCGGCTTCCTTCAGCGTCGGCGCATCGGCTGCCGATGCAAGCGCCGAAAAGCCAGGCCGTTGCTACGGCGTCAACGGTTGCAAAGGTGAAAGCCTGTGCGCGACTGCCAAGAATGACTGCAAAGGCCTGAACAGCTGCAAGGGCCAAGGCGTGATCGTCAAGACTCCCTCCGAATGCCTGAAAGCCGGTGGCACCCTGACCGAGCCTAAATAAGGCGGGTGACAGAGCCCGTCCAGTGCGACGGGCTTTTTGCTTTTTATCTGCCGTCGTTGGTGGCGGCTGCGGCTTGTACAACGCGGAGGATCGACCATTGAAGACTGCCCAGCCTGAATCGATCATCGGGAAGACTCCCGTCGATCGCTTGACCGTAAATCGTTACACCCATGGCATCATCGGCCCGAGTCAGCCGATGCTGGGCCCGCTGTCCGACGGTGGCACCCTTATCACCGGTACCCCGCCGGGATGCTGGGGACCGATGATCACACCTGCGTTTCAGGGTGGTCATGAGGTCACCGAACCCGTTGCGATTGTCGGCGCTGAAGTCGGTGATGCCGTGGCACTGAAGATTACCCGGATGCGCGTGACGTCCATCGCGACATCATCGGGGGTCATGAGCTTTGTCGTGGGACGCTATCACGGTGATCCTTTTGTCTCTAAATTCTGTTCCGACTGCGGCACCGAACACCCGGCGAGTCATGTCGAAGGCGTGGGTGAAGACGCCATCCGCTGCGACAACTGCGGCGCCGAGGTCAACGCGTTTCGCTTCAGCAATGGTTACGTGATCGTGCTGGATCCGGAAAACCAGGTCAGCCTGACGGTCAGTCAGGAGATCGCCAACCGCCTGGCGGGCAATGCATCTCAAATGTCGGCCTTGCCCGAACTCGCCGAACAGCATTCGATCCTGTCGCTGGCTCGCGCCGACATGCCAGGCGTTGCCGCGCACATGCGCCCGTTTCTCGGCAACATTGGTACCACGCCAGCGCGCGATTTGCCGGACTCCCACAACTGCGCCGATTTCGGTCAGTACCTGATCGACGCACCGCATCGCTTCGGCATGACCCGTGATGAACTGCATGCAGCGAAGACCGATGGCCACATGGACACAAACTCGGTGCGTGAGGGCTGCATCCTGATCTGCCCGGTCAAGGTGCCAGGCGCCGGGGTATACATGGGTGACATGCATGCCCAGCAAGGCAACGGTGAAATCGCCGGGCACGCCACCGATGTCTCGGGCGAAACGGAACTGACCGTCGAGGTGATCAAGAACCTCACCATCGAAGGGCCGATCCTGCTGCAGAATTTCGATGACCTGCCACCGATGGCCAGACCCATGTCCCCCGAACAGCGGCGCAAGGTGCAGGCGTTAGGCGCACGCTGGGGGCAGACCGAGATCGAAGAAAACGGTCCGATCACTTTTCTGGGGAGCGGTGAAAACCTTAACGTCGCCACTGAAAACGGGCTGAGTCGTGCTGCGGCTGTGACCGGTCTTTCATACGACGAAGTGCGCAACCGCGCGACCATTGCGGGGTCCATTGAGATCAGTCGCTTGCCTGGGACTGTACGCGTCACGTTTCTGTGCCCGATGCCAATTCTGGATCGTATGGGCATCGGTCATCTGGTGCGCGAGAAATATCATCTCTGATCGTCAGTGTTCAAACCCTGTGGGGTTGAGTTTGCTGATGTACGTTTTTGGCCAGACCGACCCCTTCCTTTCGGCGGTCACACTGCATTCGTCAGCCAGCTCAACGCCCACGGCCTTCGGTAAGACTCAAATACTCTATGTCGACATGCATGCCGACTTCTCCCCGGAGGGGGTGGGAGCCCGGCTTGCCAGCGATTTAGCGCGGAGCGACCGCAAAACGGGCCCGTTGGTTTTATGAGCTGGCGCATTCGCCCCGAATTTGTACCGCACTGTGTACGGACTGTCGCTGGATACACGGGCTTGATTTTGCGGGCCTCGCGGGACACAGAGGGGATACAGCGGGACGTTTAAATCTGTACACCGAAAGGCGCTAAACAGAGCCCGGTTGAGTGGCTCGTTAAGGCGTCGTAGCAATCCTTTCTACGGGGTACGCATCATGTCAGCTTTCTTTTCAGGATACGGGCTGGGCCTGCGTCGCGAGCACTACCGTGACTTCCTGGAGACTCAGGTTCCGGTAGATTTCGTCGAGGTCATCTCGGAAAACTTCATGGTCGAGGGCGGACAGCCGCGCAACATTCTGCGTCAAATGCGTGAGCGTCATCCGGTGGTGTTGCACGGTGTGTCCATGTCGATCGGCTCGGCGGACGGCCTTAACCCTGATTACCTCAAGCGCCTGAAAAGCCTGGTCGACGAAATCGAACCGTTGTTCGTTTCCGATCATCTGAGCTGGTCGCGCATCGGCGGCTTCAACTCCCACGACCTGCTGCCAGTGCCGTACACACAGGAGGCGCTGGAGCGGGTGTGCGCCAATATTCATCACGCTCAAGACGTGTTGGGTCGGACCATGCTGTTCGAGAACCCCTCCAGCTACCTGAGCTTTCCGGACGCCGCCATGACCGAGTGGGAATTCATCGCCGAGATGTCCCGACGCACCGGTTGCGAATTGCTGCTCGACGTCAATAACGTCTACGTCAGTGCCTGTAATCATGGCTTCGACCCGTTGGCGTTTCTCGATGGTATTCCGGCTGAACGCGTGCGTCAGATCCACCTCGCGGGACACAGTCAGGGGCCCGATCTGTTGATCGACACCCACGACAGCCCGGTGTGCACCGACGTCTGGGACCTTTACGCCAAAGCCATTTCGTTGCTCGGTCCGGTCGCCACCATGATCGAACGCGACGACGATATTCCGCCCCTCGGCGAACTGCTGCAGGAGTTGTCCATCGCCCGTGCGTTGGGCGCTTCCGAAACGACACGCCGCGCAGGAGAAGCCGCATGACCCTCGCCGAGATGCAGCGTGATTTTCAGTCATGGCTGGTCGATGCATCCGAAGACGCGGCCGACCGTTTGAGTGTTCACGCCGCCGCAGGCCTTGCGGTGTATCAGAATAATTACCGGGCACAGTTGGTGAGTTGCCTGGAACATGCCTTCCCGCAATTGCGCACCTGGCTGGGCGAGGAAGCGTTCCGTCATACGGCCATCGACCATATCGACCACTGTCCACCTTACGCGTGGACGCTGGATGCCTACGCCGAGCATTTCGGCGAGACCCTGCGTCGACGTTTTCCCGAAAACCCTGACATTCACGAGCTCGCCTGGATCGAACAGGCCTTGAGTGAGGCGTTCGTGGCCAGAGATGCCGCGCCGCTTTCCCCCGATGCGTTGGCGACCGTCGACTGGGACCACGCCCGGTTGCGCTTCACGCCGTCGTTACGGATTCATGTCATGACCACCAACGTCGAAGCGGTCTGGTCGGCGTTATGTGAGGGGCGTACGCCACCGGACAGCGAAATGCTGGCAGAGGCGGGCGGCCTGATCGTCTGGCGGCGAGGGTTCACGTCCCGGTTGCGAGAGGTCGACGCCGTGGAGTACCTGGCACTGGTTCAGCTCCAGCAGAACGGCAGCTTTATCGACCTGTGCGAGATGCTCGTGGCTAGGCTGGGTGAGCAGGAGGGCGTGGCAAGGGCGGGTGCGTTACTCGCGAGCTGGCTTGGCAGTGAGCTGATCATTGATGTCGAAGCGGCTGAGGAATGAAAACAATGTCCACGTTCACCCTCAACCGTCGGCATTTTCTGACCTCGTCTGCGGCAGGCGTTGCAGCGTTTGCACTCAGTGATCTGACCCCCGCGATGGCAGCCTACGAGCCTGTCGAAAAAAAGGCTGCGGTGAAATCCTCCGGCACGGCCGCCGCGCTGGGGCCGATCAAGCAGGTCACCACCGATGTGCTCGACATCGGTTACTACGAGGCAGGTCCTGAAGACGGTCGCCCTGTCGTGCTCCTGCACGGATTCCCCTACGACATTCACAGCTACGTCGAGGTGGCGCCGATCCTGGCCGCGCAGGGTATGCGGGTGATCGTTCCGCATTTGCGCGGGCATGGCAGCACGACGTTTCTGGATAAATACACGCCACGTTCCGGTCAGCAAGCCGCGATCGGGCAGGACGTGCTGGACTTGATCACGGCGTTGCACATTCCGGAAGCGGTGTTCGCAGGGTTTGGCTGGGGTGGTCGTGCGGCGTGTGTCGCCGCTGCGTTGAAGCCTTCGAGGTGCGTGGGTTTGGTCTCGGTCAACAGCTACCTGATTCAGGACATTGCCAGGGCAAGCGAACCGCTGTCGGCACAGGTTGAATGGGGTTTGTGGTACCAGCATTATTTTCAGACCGCGCGTGGCCGCGCCGGACTGCAAGCGAATCGACACGAAATGGCGCGCCTTTTGTGGAAGAGCAATTCGCCGACCTGGCGTTTCGATGACGCGACGTTCGAGCGCTCGGCGGCGTCATTCGACAACCCGGATTACGTCGACGTGGTCATTCATTCCTATCGTCATCGCATGGGCCTGGCGCCCGGTGCGGCCGACTATGAAGAGATCGAAAAAAAGCTCGCTCAAAACCCGCCGATCAGCGCCCAGACCATTACCCTGGACGGCATGGCCGATGGCGTGATCGCTGCCACCGATGGCACCTCATCGGCAGCGCACTTCATCGGTACTCGGGAGCATCGGCAGATCCCTGACGTTGGCCACAACCTGCCGCAAGAAGCACCGCAGGCGTTTGCAGATGCTGTGGCAGCATTGGTGCGCAGCGGGAAGTGGAGGACGTGAGTTAAAACGGTCTTGCTGAGAGAAGACAGACGTGTGGGCGCAAGCTCGCTCCCACACGGGGTTTCAGCGTTACTCCGCCGCATCACTCAACAATTCATTCAATGCATCGGGCTGGTTCTTGAACGCGCGGGCGAAGACGTCGCGGTTCTTCGCCATGTAGATGCCAGCCTCTTCGACCTGTGCTTCGGACAGGGACGGCACGGCTTTACTCAATACGCTGGACAGCAGCTCGGCGAGTTCGAGCATCTTGTCATGACGGTCAGCTTCGGCTTTATCCATGAACAAACGCTCCAGATCTCGGCTGCTGCGGTATACCACTTCGACGGCCATTTACCACCTCATATGCCTTCACGATAGTTAATCTTCAAGCGGGTACTGTTTATTTATACAGTGCGCAGCATAAGGGAATCGATGCCGCTTGGGTAGTGGCAATTCATACGCATTTTTAGCGCCACAACGCCTTGCGACATCCGGTCACGTTCTCAAGGGTAGCCAATGGCCCCTTTAATGCTTGGCCAATTGCGCAAGCAAAAGCTTCATGCGTGCGCGGCATCATTGCTCTGAATCACTCAAGGAAGTACATCGTGAAAATCAACTGGGCCGAATCCCTTCGTCAGCAGGTACACAGCTGTGCCGAGTCACTGGGCAATCTGTTCGTCGAGACCTTCCATTACCTGGCGCTGTTCGCCATCGGCGCGGTCACCGCGTGGGCCGCGGTCATGGCCTTTCTGGGGATGCTGGAGAAAGGGCACATCACGGTCGATGACATCCTGCTCTTGTTCATCTACCTGGAGTTGGGGGCGATGGTCGGGATCTATTTCAAGACCAACCACATGCCCGTGCGCTTCCTGATTTACGTGGCAATCACCGCGTTGACGCGCTTGCTCATCTCCGACGTTTCGCACCATGCGCCGCCGGATCTGGGCGTCGTGTACCTCAGTGGTGCGATTTTGCTGCTGGCGTTTGCGATCCTTGTCGTGCGTTACGCCTCCTCACAATTTCCGTCGGTGAAGGTCCCGGACCCTCATGGCAAAACGAAAGGGGCGGTGATCGACGAGAAGGGCGAGTTATAAATGACGTTTTGCCGGCCTGAATGAAAAATGCCCCGTCGATGTGGGGCATTTTTCTTTCTGCATGATGATCAGGTGATCAATTCACCCAAACCCCGACATGGTAATGCCAGCCGTCGCCCCGGTTTTCCCAGTACGGATGCTGGTAGCGGTACCCAGGCCGCACGGCTTCCCAGTGACCATGAACCGGGACATAGCGGTTGCCGTTCCAGCGCCAGTAGCCGCGGGACCAAATGTAGCCGGGGCGCGGCGCCGGTTCTTCTTCAATAATGCGTTCCGGGGGCGCCTGCGGGGCGATGACTTCGACATACTCGGCGCGCGGCGGCGGCCCGCGCCGCTCATGCACAACCCTTTCTTCCACGCAGCCGGTGGCCATCACCAGAACGCCAGCCAGCGCTAAATACCGTAGATACATTCCGCTACCTCCAACATGTCCACATCCGGCCACCACCCTCTGCGTTGCTCGGGGCGTGTTGGCTCGATACAGATTTGTTGTAACAGGTCGTTTCTGTCTGAGGGCTGAATCGGCGGGAAGTTAGCGCGGGGAAGCGATCACCGGCATTGCGACAGGAGTGCAGGAGCGAAGGGGGAGGCGACGGGAAATGTTCGCCTCCATTAGAAGATTTGCGCCATCGATCAGAGGCCCATCGCCTGGTTGGCACGGTTGAGCATTGACGCATTGGCGGCCGGCGGTGCCAATTGTTTTACGTCGCCATCGGTCATGGCGGCGAGGATCTTGATGGCGCTGTGACCTTGTTCGATGGCGATGCCGAATTGGACGCTCTCGATCAAGCGACGCAGGCGCTTGGGTGAATTACGTTGTTCAGCGCTTATCAAACGTTTAGCGACCACACCTGACTCGTTGGAAAGTGTCAGCATGATGGTTCCGTCGAGGCCCTGGATACTCAGGTTAACCCGGTAGTCTGGGTGAAAAGCATCGGTGATCTGTTGAAAAGGATTGTCCATGGCCTGTTACCTGATTATCGATCTGCATGAATTGACTGAACGTTTGTCCTTTTAGTTCTCGACGCAGGATCAACGGTATAAACAAACTGCGTCTGTGTTGGCGAGTCAGCTGCCCATCGGGCCGGAAAGGGCGTGGTCTGCAGAGGTTAAAGGCTCGACGTTTTGACCCTTGCAGGGTTCGGGCCATGCGGGACGGGCGGGGCTTTTAAAGCGACCATGAATCCTTTCAGCGCGGAAAGTGTGATGCGGTTTACTCTTTATAACTAATGAGTAAGTAGTAGCGAAGTGCCGTTCTAGTTGCACGCAGGCACCATTAGGGCGCTGTCTGCATGGTTTGTGTGCGCTTCAAATTGAAAATAAAAAGGGCGGGCCTGTCTCCACAGGCCCGCCCTTGTTTATTGAATGATTGAATGTCTCAAGCCGCTGGCTTAACCGTGCAGGGCTTCGTCTTTTTCCAGGAATTCTTCCTGTAGCAGGGCGTCGGGGTTATCCGAGTCGTCGCCTTTAACGTTGCTGAGGGTGGTGACTCCGCCGCGTTTGCTGCGCAGTTTGCCAAACAGGTGTTCCAGCGCGTGATCGAGTTTCACGGCGGCGCCGTCCACGGCCTGATCCAGCGAGTCGGCCTTGTGGGTCACGGAAATAGGTTGGTGTCCTTTTGGCCGGGCTTCCATCTGGCAGCGGATGTCATGCGGGCCGGGCTTATCGCCGTTCTCATCGCGGATATGGACTTCGACGCGGGTGAGGTCTTCTTCGTAGCGTTCGAGCGTGCTTTCAACGGTGGTTCGTACCCACTCCTCCAGTCGGATGCTGCTTTCGATGTGGTTATCGCTGTTGACCTGGATTTGCATAGTTCTTCCCTTACTTTGGCTTGCTCGGGAGAGTCTCGACGACACTGAAGTTTTCGTCTGCCCTCATTCACAGTGTTGGCGCCGATGAAGAAACAATTCAACCCCCAGATGCGAGAAAATATTTCCGGTGCGCAATCTTCACGTTGAAGGACGCGGGGCACCTGTGATGCGAAGAACCACCTAAAGGCGGGATTGGCCCGCAACGACGGGGGTTTCCCGTCAGATTCTTTTGCGCATGAGAATATTTATCATTAATATCGCGCCATGATTGATCTCCCGCCACCCGCCCTCGATTCGGTTTCACCCGAGATCGATCAAAACGCCCCGACAGCTGCGCGCGCACGCTTCCTTGAGGTGTTCCTGACCCAGCGCCCGCAAATGGAAGCGCTGGTGAGTCGGCGTGTCGGGTGCCGTGCGACGGCGGCCGATCTGGTGCAGGACCTGTTCATTCGGTTCTGGCGACGTCCGCTGGTGCAGGTGGAAGAGCTCAACACCTACTTGCTGCGTTGCGCGGGGAACATCGCCATCGATCATCTGCGTAACGAGGGCACCCGCGCCCGGCTTCATGAAGCGCTAATGCCTGAAGAGCCGGAACTGTGCAGCGACGTACCGCAGGCCGCGCTGGAAGCCAGTATTGATTTGCGACACATCGAAGCGGCATTGCGCGGATTGCCAGAAAAGACGCGGCAGATCTTCTTGCTCAATCGCATCCACGGTCGCAAATACGGCGAGATCGCCACCGTCATGGGACTTTCGCAAAGCGCGGTGGAAAAACACATGATGCGCGCCTTGCAAGCCTGCAAAGCGAGCCTGGGTCAAGGCACCGCGCAGGCGGTCCCACTCCGGACGAAGTCCGAGGAGGCGCGTCGATGAAAGCGCCTTCGGACACAACCCTCGTCGTTACGCCTGAACACCACGAAACGGCCCTGAGCTGGCTGAGCGTGCTGCATGATCAGCCGACAGTGGCCGAACAGACCCGTTTCAGCCGCTGGCTGAAGGCCGATCCCGCCCACGCGCAGGCGTATGCCGAGGCTCAAGTGATGTGGGAGATGACCGAAGCACCCGCTGCGAAGCTGGCCGGTGAAGACGCCGTCGCGCTTGAAGCGTTGCTCAAGGCAATGGACGCACCGCGTCCTGCAGGTCGCAGCCGCCAGCCCCTGATGCGCTGGAGCGCGGGCCTGGCGATAGCGGCCTGTCTGGTGCTGATGGTCAGTGTCGGCCTGGGTGTTCAGCCGCAGCGCTGGATCGACGATTTCGGTGCGGATTATGTCTCGGCGCCGGGGCAGGTCCGCAGCGTGATGCTGGCCGATGGGTCGCAGGTCACTCTGGATGCCGACAGCGCCGTCGCTGTGCATTTCACTCCGGGCGAGCGCCATGTTGAATTGCGTCGGGGCGCCGCATTCTTCCAGGTCACGCACACCGGCGAGCCATTCGTGGTCGAGGGTGGAAAAGGTGAAACACGAGTGCTGGGTACGCAGTTCGAAGTCCGTTTACAAACGGGTGGGGCGCAGGTGACCGTGCTCTCCGGGCGCGTCGGCGTCAAGGCGAATGCGGACAAGCCGCAGCAGATTCTCACAGCGGGACAACGGGTCAGTTATGACCGGACCCATACCCGCGATCCGAGCGTTGTCGACATTGAAAACGAACTGGCCTGGCGTCAGGGCTGGCTCAATTATTACCGAACGCCACTGGCGCAAGTGATCGACGATTTGAGCCGTTATTACCCCGGGCGCATCGTCGTGCTCAACGACAGGTTGGCCGCGAAGACCGTCAGTGGAAGCTTTCCCAGCAAGGACCCGCTAGCCGTGCTGGCTGCGTTGAAGTCGGTGGTCGGGTTCGAGCAGTACGAGGCGTTGGGGCGGGTGATTGTGATCCGCTGATTGATCGCGCAACAGCACATCCCCAGTGGGAGCGAGCTTGCTCGCGAAGGCGTTGTGTCAGTCAACATGAATGGAACTGATCTGACGCTTTTGCCAGCAAGCCGGCTCCTGCGGGAATCGTGTCCGCCGATAGATTTTCGGGGGCGAATCTCGAGGTTTTGCACATTGAAGGTCTGGTTCGGAATTTCCATGCTGACTGTCTGGAGCGTGTGCGCCCAGGGGGCGGAGCCTGCCTATGACTTTTCGATTCCCGCCAAACCTCTGCCTCAGGCCCTCAGCGATTTCAGTCGGGTAACCGGACAGGGCGTGATTTACACCCAGGACACCCCTTACAGCATCGATGCGCCGGCGGTCAGTGGATCGCTGACCGCCGAACAGGCATTGAAGCGGCTGCTGGGCACGTCCGGTCTGAGGTTTCGACGCGCCACCGACACCACGTTCACCCTTGAACCCGCATCGAGCGAAGGGGCGATCACGCTAGGGGTGACGCAGATCGACTCGCCGCGCACTGCGCCGCCGACTTACCAACCGCCCGTCACGACCTCGGTGATGCGCTCCTCCACGCCTCGACTGGAAAACCCGCAAGCCGTCAGCGTGGTTCCGGCTCAGGTGCTTCGCGATCAAGCGCCGCGCAACCTCGACGATGCCCTCACTACCATCAGCGGCGTGACTCAGGGCAACACGTTGGGCAGCACGCAGGACACCCTGATGAAGCGCGGTTTTGGCGACAACCGCGACGGCTCGATCATGCGTGACACAATGACCGTTGTGCAGGGGCGCAACCTCAATGCCACGGCTGAGCGGGTTGAAGTGCTCAAGGGGCCGGCATCGGTGCTGTATGGCATTCAGGACCCGGGCGGCGTGATCAACGTCGTCAGCAAACGCCCTGAACGGCAGGCGTACAACGCGTTGACCGCGCGCGGCTCCCGCTATGAATCGGGTAAGAATGGCGGTGGTGCAACGCTGGACAGCACCGGCGCTTTCGGCGATTCAGCACTGGCCTATCGCATGGTGCTCGATCATGAGGACGAAGATTACTGGCGTAACTATGGCGTGCACCGCGAAACATTGGTGGCGCCTTCGCTGGCCTGGTACGGCGACAGCACTCAGCTGCTGGCGGCCTATGAGCACCGAGAATTCCTGTCGCCTTTCGACCGTGGAACGTCCATCGACCCCCGCACCAACCACCCGTTGAACATCCCCGCGACCCGTCGCCTGGACGAGCCGTTCAACAACATGGAAGGTCGCTCGGACCTTTATCGGTTCGAGGCCGATCACGCGTTCGACGACAATTGGAAAGGCCATCTGGGCTACAGCTACAACCGTGAAACCTACGATGCCAGTCAGGTGCGCGTGACTGCAGTGAACCCGGCCAATGGCACGCTGACCCGTTCCATGGACGGCACGCGCGATTCGTTGAGCACCGACCGCTTCACCACCTTGACCCTGGCCGGCCACGTCGGTGTCGCAGGGATGCAGCACGATCTGCTGGTCGGGTTTGACGACGAGTACCGCAAGATCTATCGCGGCGAACTGATTCGGCAAAAAAGCCTGACCACCTTCAGTTACGTAGACCCGGTGTATGGTCAGGAAGTGGAGGGCACGCAAGTCAGCGCACCGGACAGCAACCAACTGGACATCCTGCGCACCGACTCCGTGTTCATCCAGGACTCGGTTCACCTGACCGATCAATGGATAGCGGTCGTCGGTGGGCGTTATGAGAAGTTCGATCAGCAGGCGGGTAAAGGCATTCCGTTCACGCGCAACACCGACCTGAACGGTGAAAAATGGATTCCCCGCGCCGGCCTGGTGTACCGCTACACCGATGAACTGTCGTTCTACGGCAGTTACACCGAGTCATTCAAACCCAACTCCACCATCGCCACGCTGGCGGGTGGGACGGTGCTGGATTCGGCCACCTTGCCGGAAGAATCGAAAGCCTGGGAGCTCGGCGCCAAATGGGATGTGGACGATCGAATCAGCGGGACGCTGGCGTTGTTCGACATCAAAAAGCGCAACGTACTGGTCGCCAACTTCGATTCGCTCACGGCCAATACGGTCTACACAACCGCAGGTGACGTGCGTTCGCGCGGCGCAGAACTGGACCTGAGCGGGCAGCTGTCGGAACGCTGGAGCCTGATCGGCAGTTACGCCTTCACCGATGCCTGGGTGGTGCAAGACCCGACGCTCAAGGGCAATCGGCTGCAGAATGTACCCCGGCACAGCGGTTCGCTGTCAGCGGTGTATGACTTCGGCGCGGTGCTGGGTTCTGACCGATTGCGCGCGGGGGCGGGTGCTCATTATGTGGGTGAGCGCGCGGGCGACCCGGACAACGATTTCGACCTGCCGGGTTACACCGTCGCCGATGCCTTCGCGACCTATGAAACGAAGCTGGACGGCCAGAACGTGAAGGTTCAGCTCAACGTGAAGAACCTGTTCGATCGCACCTACTACAGCTCGGCAGTGAGCCGTTATTTCGTGTCGGTGGGGGATTCGAGGCAGGTGATCGTGGCGACGACGCTGGAGTTTTAAACGTTCTGCTGTCTGACGCTTGCTCTTGGGCGTTTGAAGGTGTGGCGGGCTGAGCACGACCTCTGTGGGAGCGAATTCATTCGCGAAAACTTTCCAGGCGATAGAGCTGTGCCGACTGTACCCCCTCATCGCGAATGAATTCGCTCCCACAGGATGAACCGTGTCCTTCCATGACATTCATGACTGAAACGCCGACCGGTATTCCCCGGCCGTCGCGCCCATTGCTTGTCTGAAGCGATTGCTGAAATGGCTGGCGCTGGCGAATCCGCACTCCAGGGCAATGTGTCCAAACGGCAGGCGGGTGCTGCGCAGCAACTCCCGGGCGCGATTCAGGCGGCGGGCGAGCAAGTATTGATGGGGCGGCAGGCCGAAGCTTTGGCGGAACATACGCGCAAAGTGATATTCCGACAGCGCGCACATCCCCGCCAGTTGCCCCAGGCTCAGCGGCTCCGCCAGATTCTGTTCGATGAACGCCACCAGTTGTCGGCGCAGATGCGGCGCCAGTCCGCCTTTCAAGCGCAGACCGTCACGCAGGCCAACCTGACTCAGGATCATGTGATCGAGCAGTTCGTGGGCCAGGCTGCTGGTCAACAGACGCTCGCCGGGCTCGCTCCAGTTCATGCTGATCAGGCGATGGAAACGCTCGGCTTGCTGCGGATCATCGATAAAGGTGTTTTCCCGCAGCATCATCTCCCGGGGCTCACGGTCAAGCAGGGTGACGCAGTTGAGGGCGAACTGCTCCGGATTGATGTACAGGTGCGCGAGCCTGAGGTCACCGTTGACCACCCACGACGACTGATGCCCGGCGGGCAGCACGCAGAGCTTGCCAGGCGCGCCTTTCTTGTCGGGCTGGTCGCGGCGATACGTCTGCGTGCCGCCCGAAATGTAGCAGGACAGGGTGTGATGGCTGGGGCCGTGATAGTCCTGCGCGTCGTGTCGGTTGTTCCACAACGCCGCGACCACACCGTCACCCAGCGATGCACTCTGCTCCAGCTGCGCGTGAGGCGAGCTGTTCAGGGACTGAAAGACTTGGATGGTGTCCAGTGACGACATGGCGGCTCCTCTACGGCTCGCATCCTACTCCGTAGCGCCTGCGCTGCCAGCCGTCGGGCGATCAAATGCGCAAGTTTTTGCAAGTGGCGACCGAGGCTGATACGCAGACTGAGGCCTCAATGAGGAGCTTGTCATGAACATCTCGCTGTATCTGCTGACTGTGTTGATCTGGGGTACGACCTGGATCGCCTTGAAACTGCAACTGGGCGACGTGGCGATTCCGGTGTCGATTGTTTACCGCTTCGGCCTTGCCGCATTGATCCTGTTCGCGATGTTGCTGGTCAGCGGCAAGCTGCAAAAGGTCAATCGTCGTGGCCAGTTGATCTGCCTTGCGCAGGGGGTGTGTCTGTTCTGCGTCAACTTCATGTGCTTCCTGCACGCCAGCCAATGGATCCCCAGCGGCCTGGTTGCCGTGGTGTTTTCAACCTCGACCTTGTGGAACGCGCTCAATGCGCGGGTGTTCTTCAAACAGAGGATCGCGCGCAATGTGCTGGCCGGAGGGGCCTTGGGCCTCATTGGCCTTGCCTGCCTGTTCTGGCCTGAGCTGTCCGGGCACAGCGCAAGCCACGAGACGCTGATCGGCCTTGGATTGGCGTTGCTCGGCACGCTGTGCTTCTCGGCGGGCAACATGCTTTCCAGCCTGCAACAGAAAGCGGGCCTGCGTCCGCTGACCACCAACGCTTACGGCATGTTGTATGGCGCCACGATGCTCTGCATCTACTGCCTGATCAGCGGCACGCCGTTCGGCTTTGAATGGAACACGCGCTACATCGGCTCGCTGCTGTACCTGGTGATTCCAGGGTCGGTCATTGGCTTCACGGCCTACCTGACCCTGGTCGGACGCATGGGCCCAGAACGTGCGGCGTACTGCACGGTGCTGTTCCCGGTGGTGGCGCTGAACGTATCGGCGTACGCCGAGGGTTACCAATGGACCGTGCCCGCGTTGATGGGACTGGTGTTGGTGATGGTGGGGAATGTGCTGGTGTTCAGGAAGCCGAAGGTGGTGGCGCCAGTGGCGGCGAAACTGGCTTGAAACGGTTGATCGTGCCCACGCTCCGCGTGGGCATGCATGCACTGACGCACCGCGTCAGCCTGGCCGCAACTGGACGCAGAGCGTCCCGTGCGGCATTCCCCGGAGACCGCGGGAACGATCATCATCAACGCGTTCCCCCCGGGGACTGCGGAAGCGATCATCATCAACGCGTTCCGGTGTAGGAGCGCGCTTGCCCGCGAATCGTCGGATCGGCGCTGAAAACCTTCAGCCCTTCCACACCTGTGCATTCACCAGATCCTGCGGCTTCTCACCCAACAGCGCGGCACGCAGGTTGTCGTACGCACGGTCGGCCATGGCCTGGCGGGTTTCGTGGGTCGCCGAGCCGATGTGCGGCAGGGTCACCGCGTTGCTCAGCTGGAACAGCGGCGATTCAGGCAGCGGCTCTTTCTCGTAAACGTCCAGACCCGCGCCACGAATGGTGCCGTTTTTCAGCGCTTCGATCAGCGCCGGTTCGTCGACGATCGGACCGCGGGCGATGTTCACCAGAATGGCGCCTTTCTTCATCAGCGACAGTTCGCGGGTGCTGATCAGGTGTTTGGTTTTCTCGCTGAGCGGCACGACCAGGCACACGAAATCCGACTCGGCCAGCAATTGATCCAGCGTACGAAATTGCGCCCCCAGTTCCTGCTCCACCGCCGTCTTGCGGCTGTTGCCGCTGTACAGGATCGGCATGTTGAAGCCCAGACGACCCCGGCGTGCAACGGCGGCGCCAATGTTGCCCATGCCGACGATGCCCAGCGTCTTGCCATAGACATCCGTGCCGAAGTGCGGCGCTTCGATGCTGCGCTTCCAGTTGCCGGCCTTGGTGTAGGCGTCCAGTTCGGCGACGCGGCGGGCACTGCTCATGATCAGCGAGAAACCCAGGTCGGCGGTGCTTTCGGTCAGCACGTCCGGAGTGTTGGTCAGCATGATGCCGCGTTCGGTGAGGTAACCGACGTCGTAGTTGTCGTAACCGACCGAGATGCTCGACACCACCTCCAGCTGTTTCGCGCCTTCCAGCTGCTCGCGGCCCAGCTTGCGGCCAGCGCCGATCATGCCGTGGCTGTGCGGCAGGGCTTCGTTGAACTGCTCGTTCAGATCACCCTTTTTCGGGTCCGGGATGATCACGTTGAAGTCTTGCTGCAGGCGCTCGGCCATTTCCGGGGACACGCGGCTGAAGGCAAGGACAGTCTTTTTCATCGGATAGCTTCTCTCGGGCGGTTCAGATGGGAAGTGCGTAGCACGCTAACATTCTTGTTGTTTGATTGGCGAGGGGGAGATGGGCACCCGTTTTTGTAGGAGCGCGCTTGCCCGCGATTGCAATGGACCGGGCGATGGGAAGGTGTCGGATGTACCGGACTCATCGCGGGCAAGCGCGCTCCTACAGGCGCGCGGCGTTTTTGCTACACCGTCTCCGGCAACACGTGCGTCTGCAAATCCGCCTCATGCGCCGCCATGATTTCCGGCAAGGAGCCACGCAGGTATTCGACCCACGTCTTGATCTTCGCATCCAGGTACTGGCGCGACGGGTAGATCGCGTACAGGTTCAGCTCATGGGAACGGTACTGCGGCAGCACGCGAACCAGCGAGCCGTTGCGCAGGCCTTCGATGGCCGAATAGATCGGCAGGATGCCGATGCCCATGCCGCTGCTGATGGCCGCTTTCATGGCGTCTGCCGAGTTCACCAGGAACGGCGAGCTGGCGATGGTCACGGTTTCCTGGCCTTCGGGGCCGTCGAACGCCCACTTCTCCAGCGGGAACACCGGGCTGACCAGGCGCAGACAGGCATGATTGAGCAGGTCCGCCGGCTTGTAGGCCATGCCAAACGCCTTGATGTAGGCGGGGGAGGCGCAGACGATGCTGTAGGTGATGCCCAGGCGCTGGGACACGAATCCCGAGTCCGGCAGTTCGCTGGCCAGCACGATCGACACGTCGTAACCCTCTTCAAGCAGGTCGGGCACGCGGTTGGTCATGGTCAGGTCGAACGACACGTCCGGGTGATTGCGGCGATAGCGCGCAATCGCGTCGATCACGTAATGCTGTCCGACGCCTGTCATCGAATGCACCTTCAACTGGCCCGCCGGGCGCGCGTGGGCGTCGCTGGCTTCGGCTTCGGCTTCTTCGACGTAACCCAGAATCTGCTCGCAGCGCAGCAAATAACGCTTGCCGGCTTCCGTCAGGGCAATGCGTCGCGTGGTGCGGTTGAGGAGTCGGGTTTGCAGGTGTGCTTCCAGGTTTGAGACAGCGCGCGAAACGTTGGCGGTGGTGGTGTCCAGCTGAGCCGCGGCAGCCGTGAAGCTGCCTGCTTGTGCCACGCAACTGAAGGCGCGCATGTTTTGCAGAGTGTCCATTGGCCGTTCTCTGGTGAGATAGCAAATTGTGACATGAAGTTGCTGATCCATGTCAGCCATACCAAAGGATTATCTTCGGTTCGGTAACAAAGATTCACACAAGTCCCGGCTTATCGCCGTACAAGCCGCATCCTAGAATCGCCGCTCGTTCCACTCCCCTTTCATTCAGGTAATTGCAGCTGTGTCGCGTCGCATCCTCAGAGGGCTCAAGCCCCTCAGTGTCTGGGCTTTAACGTTACTCATCAGCGGCTGCATTGGAACCGGCGGTATTGCTCCTCAAGGGACCTCGTTGTCGCCCGACAACCTGGCCACCGATGACGCGATCAAAGCGGCGGCGAAAGATGCCCACTGGCCCGACGGTCAATGGTGGCGCGCTTATGGTGACGATCAACTCAATCACTGGATCGAGCTCGCCGCACTCGGCAGCCCGAGTCTGGCCATCGCGGCGGCGCGCGTGCGTCAGGCCAAGGCCATGGCCGGGATCGCCGAGTCGGCAGAGTCGGTGCACATCACGGGCGACAGCACCCTCAAACGTCATAACTGGCCAACCGACCAGTTCTACGGCCCGGGGGAGCTGTCGAACACCAGCACCTGGGACAACAACGCTTCCATCGGCCTGAGCTATTCCCTTGACCTCTGGGGTCGGGAAAGCAACAACACCGAAGAGGCGCTGGACATGGCGCACATGAGCGCCGCCGAAGAACGTCAGGCTCAGCTGGAATTGCAGGACAACATCATCCGCGCCTACATTCAGCTGTCGCTGAATTACGCCCAGCGCGACATCGTCGAAGCGACGCTGGCGCAACAACAGCAGATTGTTGACCTTGCGCAACGTCGTCTGAAGGGCGGCATCGGCACGCATTTCGAGGTCAGTCAGGCCGAAACGCCGCTGCCCGAAACCCATCGCCAGATCGACGCGCTGGACGAAGCCATTGCCCTGAGCCGCAACCAGATCGCGGCGTTGGCCGGCAAGGGGCCGGGTGAGGGCGCCAGCCTGCAGCGTCCGACCCTGTCGCTCAACGCCGCGCTCAAACTGCCCTCCGCACTGCCAGCGCAATTACTGGGTCAACGGCCCGACGTGGTCGCCAGCCGCTGGCGAGTGGCTGCGCAAGCCCGTGGCATCGATGTCGCTCACGCCGGTTTCTACCCCAACGTCGACTTGATGGGCAGCCTGGGTTACATGGCCACGGGCGGCGGCATGCTGGAGTTTCTGACCGGCAAGAAATTCAACTACAGCGTCGGCCCGGCGATCACGCTGCCGATCTTTGATGGTGGGCGTTTGCGTTCCGAGCTGGGCGTGGCCTCTGCCGGTTACGACGCCGCGGTGGCGCAGTACAACCAGACGCTGGTCAACGCGCTCAAGAGCATTTCCGATCAGTTGATTCGCCGCGAGTCGATGAACAAACAGCAAGGGTTCGCCGACCAGTCGGTGGCTGCCGCGCAGAAGACGTATGACATCGCCATGATCGCCTACCAGCGTGGTTTGACTGATTACCTGAACGTGCTCAACGCGCAGACCTTGTTGTTCCATCAGCAGCAGATCCAGCAGCAGGTTCAAGCCGCGCGTCTGACGGTGCATGCCGAACTGGTGGTGGCGTTGGGCGGTGGTTTGATGGCAGGCAACGATTCGCCAGCGGCCGACAAGACTGCCGCGCCGAAGACCCCGGCTGCGTTGACGGTGTTTGATCGGTGAGCCAGATAGATATGCGTCGCCTGAACAGGCCTCATCATGAGCAAGCTCACTCCTACAATGGATTGGGATTTCCAGTTGGAACGCGGTCGCCTGTAGGAGCGCGCTTGCCCGCGATTGCGATCTGTCGGGCGATGGCTGTGTGTCGGATTGACGGGCGTCTTCGCGGGCAAGCGCGCTCCTACAGGGTCCGAGGTGGGTCGCAGATTTCGTTGGCGACCAACGTCACTGTGGGAGTGAGCTTGATCGCGAAAGCGATGTATCAGCCACAACAGGTCTTGAACTGAAATGAACACGGCACTGACCTGGTTCAGATCCCTGGAATGGCGTCGCGAACTCAACGGCTGGGCGCGCAGTGACGGGGTGACCTGGATCTACATCTTCAAGGTGCTGATCGCGGCGTTCCTGACCTATTGGGTGGCGATGCGGCTTGAATTGCCGCAGCCGCGCACGGCCGTCATCACCGTCTTCATCGTCATGCAGCCTCAAAGCGGCCACGTGTTTGCCAAGAGCTTCTATCGTCTGCTGGGGACGCTGGCCGGGTCGGTGGTCATGGTGGTGATGATGGCGCTGTTCCCTCAGGACAGTGAGCCGTTTCTCTTGCTTCTGTCGCTGTGGGTCGCGTTCTGCTGTGCCGGGGCCGCGCGTTATCGCAACTTTCGTGCATACGGGTTCGTGCTGGCAGGCTACACGGCGGCGTTCACCGGCCTGCCGGCGCTGGCCCATCCCGACACCTCATTCATGGCAGCGGTCTGGCGCCTGCTGGAAATTTCCCTGGGTATCGTCTGCTCGACGCTGGTGACCGCTGCGATTTTGCCGCAGAGCACTGGCGCGGCCATGCGTAACGCGCTCTACCAGCGTTTCGGGACCTTTGCCCGGTTCGCCATTGACGGCCTGCGCGGCAACAGCGATCCGCAGCGTTTCGAAGCCAGCAACGTGCGCTTCATCGCCGACGCCGTAGGGCTGGAAGGCTTGCGTGCAGTCACCGTGTTCGAAGACCCGCACATGCGTCGGCGTAATGGACGCCTGAACCGCTTGAACAGCGAGTTCATGACCATCACCACGCGTTTCAACGCCTTGCACCAGTTGCTTGAACGCTTGCGCAGTCGCGGCTTGACACCGTCGGTGCACGCCATCGAGCCGGGGCTGAATGAGCTGGCCGAGCTGTTGGAGCCTTTTGCCGGCCGCGCCCTGACCGCCACCGATGCGGATCAACTGGCCAGCCGGTTGAGTGACTTCAAGGCAGGTCTGCCAGAGCAGGTGCGACGCCTGCGCGCCGAATTCGTCGACAGCGCGCCGAGTGACGACGAGCTGCTGGACTTCCACACCGCCTACGAATTGCTCTATCGCTTCGTTGACGACATGCACGACTACGCCCAGACCCACGCTTCACTGGCCGATCACAGCCATGCGCGGGAGAAGTGGGTCGAGCCGTTCGTCAACACCACCAACTGGACCCTGTCGCTGGCGTCCGGCGTACGCGCTCTGGTGGTGATGGCCGTGATGTCGGTGTACTGGGTGGCGACGGCCTGGCCGAGCGGGGCAACGATGACCCTGGTGTCGGCGGCCACTGTCGCCTTGTCGGCCACTACGTCCAACCCGCGACGGATGTCGTTCCAGATGGCCTGCGGCACCGCGCTCGGCGCCGTGCTGGGGTTCTTCCAGACGTTCTTTGTGCTGCCGCTGATCGACGGTTTCCCGTTGCTGTGCATGGTGTTGGCGCCGGTATTCGCCTTTGGCGCGTTCCTCACGACACGGCCGCAGTGGGCCGGTGTCGGCATCGGCCTGCTGATCTTTTTCAGTATCGGGTCGGTGCCGGACAACCTCACCGTCTACAACCCCTACACCTTCATCAACGACTACATCGCGATGATCATTGGCATGCTGCTGTGTGCTGCGGCGGGTGCGATTATCCTGCCGCCGAACAGTCGCTGGCTGTGGCGGCGTCTGGAAGACGATCTGCGTCAACAGGTGAGTTTTGCGATCAGCGCACCCTTGCGTGGGCTGCGCTCGAACTTCGAAAGCCGTACCCGCGATCTTGTGCATCAAGCCTACGGTCTGGCGGCCGGGCAACCGGTGGTGCAGCGCAACCTGCTGCGCTGGATGTTCGTGGTGCAGGAAATCGGCCACGCCATCATCGAGCTGCGCCGTGAGCAGGCCATCTTGCCGGTGCACCCCAGCTACGCTGAGTCCCAGCCGTGGCGTCAGGCGATTCGCGCGATGGGCCGCTCACTGGTGCGTCTGTTCATTCAGCCCGACCGGCACAATCTGGCTCGCAGCCTGTATGCGGTGGACCATGCGATCTTCTGCGTGCAGAACACTGACGAGCCGTTCGCCCCGCATTTCGACACCTCGGCACTGCGCCGGGTGAAGAGCTACCTGCATTTCATCCGCACGTGCCTGTTGGACCCGCAATCGCCGTTAGCGGCTTATGCGCCTGCACAGTCTTCCGTTGAGCCGCCGCAAGGACTTTCCCATGCCTCGTGAAATCGCCTTCCATGGCGTTTACATGCCAACCATCACGGTGATGTTTCTGGTCGCCATGGTGCTCGCCTGGGCGCTGGACCGCGTGATGTCCGGGCTCGATCTGTACCGTTTTTTCTGGCACCCGGCGTTGCTGCGCCTGAGCCTGTTCAGCTGCATTTTTGGCGCGATGGCGCTGACCGTTTACCGTTGAGGCCTATGTGAATTCGAGATGAAAAAGTTCATCAGTCTGATCGCGACATTATTGATTCTGGCGTTGGCCATCTGGATTGGCCGCTTGCTGTGGGTTCACTACATGGACACCCCCTGGACCCGTGACGGGCGAGTGCGCGCGGACGTGATCAACGTCGCGGCGGACGTCAGCGGTGTGGTCATCGATGTGCCGGTCAAGGACAACCAGCCGGTGAAAAAAGGCGATCTGTTGATGCAGATCGACCCCGAACACTACCAACTGGCGGTCAAGCAGGCCGAAGCGATGGTGGCGTCACGCAAGGCGACCTGGGAAATGCGCAAGGTCAACGCCAACCGTCGCAAGGACCTGGACGCTTTGGTGATTTCCGCCGAGAACCGTGAGGACGCCTCCAACGTCGCCACCTCCGCTCAGGCGGATTACCAGTTGGCCGTGGCGCAACTGGAAGCCGCGCAGTTGAACCTGCAACGCACCAAGGTGCTGGCCGCCGTGGACGGTTATGTCACCAACCTCAATGTCCACCGTGGCGACTACGCCCGGATAGGCGAGGCGAAGATGGCCGTCGTCGACAAGAACTCGTTCTGGGTTTATGGCTTCTTTGAAGAAACCAAACTGCCCCATGTCAAAGTCGGCGACCCGGCCGACATGCAGTTGATGAGTGGCGAAGTGATGAAAGGCCACGTCGAAAGCATCGCCCGCGCCATCTACGACCGTGACAACCCTGAAAGCCGCGAGCTGATCGCAGACGTCAACCCGACGTTCAACTGGGTCCGCCTGGCGCAACGCGTGCCCGTACGTATCCATCTGGACCACGTGCCGGACAGCGTTGTATTGGCGGCAGGGATCACCTGCACCGTGATCGTGAACCCGGGCGTCGAGCAGCACTGACGCCCGACTTAATCTCGAAGCAGCCGGGCCGCGCGGGCTGGCGTTGGCGTCGTCATTCAGCGGTCAATGTGCGCCGGAATTTTTGCGGCGCGCGCTGCGGCTTCTGCCAGTTGAACGCCGATTTCACTCGCTCGGCGCCTTGCAAACATTTCCAGGGCGAAGTCGTTGGGAATGAATCGGTCATATTTGTCGTAGGCGCCCAGAATCATGTCTGCGGGGATGTTCTCCCCGTAGTTGATTTCCGTCGGGCTGAGGTTGATCGGAGGGGAGTTGGGGTGCTTGGCCATGTGGTCGTTGGCATAAAGGTGGTAGCCGTCGACATCGACGTTATCGATGATGTAGGTATAACCGCCTTTTTTTCCTCCATACACAAAGGCGCCGGTGTGTTCACGGTTATAAAATGCCGACGTGGAAATGCCCTTGCCGTCGGGATCGAGCGCATCTCGGCCGCCACCGAAACCGCCCTTTACCCCTGTGATCTGATGAATGTCTTCCTGGATATCTTTCAGCGGGGTGCGAAGTTCGAAGCCTTTTTCGAAGATGATTTCCGGCGGGCGCATGTCACCCCGAAATACCTGGCCCCGGTAGATCACCACGTCATGCCCCTTGATGGTTTTTTTCATGGTGCGCGCATATTCGTACACCATGTCTTGTGCTGCCTCCGGGCCTTTTCTCAACCGCTCGAGCAGTCGGCGCTTCAGATGCATGGCCCCCAGCTCTGAAGGCATGATGTAGCGGCTGATTTTCGGGATGTCCCGATAGATAGGCGGCGTGACGCCGATGAATCGCAAGCGTTTGAGGGCGTTACTGGTGATTGCCTGTCGGGTCGCTCGGCTCGCTGCGATGCCCGTCAGCTGGGGTAACAGCAGCGGAATTATCTCGGTCAGGGCAGCGATTGTGGCGGCGTTGTAGTGCTCCTCCGCGTCGTCGGGGTGGTCAGCCAGATGTCCTCGCGCGATTTCGACGCCTACCGAACACATGCTGAACAGAAAGGAAACGAGTGGTCGAGCCACAAGGCCTGCTCCGATGGTCGGTGTAAGTACGATCATCGCGGCTGCGGTCAGCACCGCGTTGGCGATCTCCAACAACTGGTCGGTTGTGCGTTCTGCATCCGTCGAGACCAGCGTGTCGATATCTGAAATCAGGCGTTCCTGATTCGTGTGATACAGGTGGGAAATGATGTCGTTGGACTCATAAAACGTCAGCGACGGATCGCGCAGGTAGTTGTTTCCCCGTTTCTCGATGCCGGTGTAATTCATGTCAAACGTGCCGATTTTCAGTCGGTCGTAAATCGACAAACGAATGAACACGTACTCTTCCAACAAGGGTGACGACTCGATGGCTGCTCTACGGGCAGCGCCGTCTCCAGGCAGCTCCATGATCGCCTGATCGGGCGGCGCGCCAAGAAACACGAGCAGTGCCGAGCGTGGCGTCACGTTGGCGAGTGTGTCGGGCGCTTCGAGGCAAGCAGCTTGGGTGACGACGTATTGATCTCGGAAATACACGGTCTTGAGTTTGATTTTGCTGGCCAGGTAGGCGGCGATCAGGTTTCGGCTGTTCTCGCTGGTGGTGTCGAGTTCAGCGTAATCCGCAAGCCGGCTCACCAACGCCTGATCGGCGAGCAGCCGATAGGTGTCTTCGGTGGCCGGGTGCGAGAAGTGTGCGACGACCTGGTCACTGTAGATCCTCTGCAGGTTGGCGGTTTCAAGCGCGTTGATCAGGTCCTTGGGAAAGTCCAGCGGCCAACGAACCTTGATGTTGTCTTGCCCCTTGAGCGCTGCCCGATAACGGTCGGTGACTATTTCCCGGAGCTCGAACCATTTGCCGGTGCGCGTGGGGGGAGCGGCGGCGCCAATCAGTCCCGGACCTGAACTGCGTCTGGGGTTGGACTCGACCAGAATGAGAGTGCCGCCGTTGGTCCTGTTTTTTGCCACTTGAGTCGCACTGGACTGTTGGATGATCCGGTTAATTTCGATTTCGATGAACTTGATCGGGTCCAGCAGGTTCGGCTTGATGTATTTCCCAAGCTGCTCAGCTGCGTCACGGGCCAGCTTGTCCCTGGCTTTCAGTCCAGGATCCAGCCATTGCGGGATGGGGACCCCGTTCTCGGCGTCATAAGAAATGAGGGTTTGCTCGTACAGCGGTAAGTCATTCATACAGTCTTCCTTGACGTTTAACGGCACGGAGTGCCGCCGCCTCGTTCATTCGAAGCGTCAAGAAATACTGGTTTTCAACGAAGCATCTGTCTGTAGGCCTGTTTCGCCTGTCGGGCGTGTTTTCGCCTTTTTTGATGACAGAACGAGCTCAGGCCCCGGTAGGAGAGTCGGCTGATACCGTGTGGTCTGCGCGGGGTTTCGGGCCGCGCCGGACAGGGGTCAGAGTTTCACGTTCAAGCCAAATCGCCTGCTCAGGATCCTGTCCCGTAATCGCGCGGGCAGCCAGCGAGCGAGCAGTGGCAGCGCCCGCGAGCCGTTACCCGACCTCAGCAGATACGGTGGTTTCGGTTGCTGCACGGCGTTGAGTACGTCGTGGGCGAAATCGCTGGCCGGGGTCGGATTCCCCTGTGATGCGTTTGCGCGAGCACGAATGCCTTCGCGCAACGGCCACCAGGCAGACCCTTCGTGAATCACTTGTTCGGCTTCATGGCTGGCGTTCTTGGCGAAGTGGGTGTCGATGGCGCCGGGTTGAACCTCCAGGACGCGAACGCCGAAGGGTGCCAGCTCCATGCGCAAGGCGTCGCTCATCGCGTGGACCGCCGCTTTGGAGGCACAGTAGGCGCCACCAAATGGCGTAACCAGAACCCCGGACACGCTGCCGATATTCACCACTAATCCTTTATTGCGGCGCAGCAATGGAAACAGCGCGCGCGTCACCCCGACGATGGAAAACACGTTGGTCTCGAACTGCCTGCGCATCGCTTCCACGCCGCCGTCGAGCAACGGGCCGATGGCGCCGTAACCCGCGTTGTTGATCAACACGTCCAGCCCTTTACCGTGTCGGCCGAGCTCGGCCGCCAGCCTGTCCAGTGCCGCTGCGTCATTGACGTCCAGGTGCACCGCGCGAAACCCCGCGCCGATCAGACCGTCCACGTCCGCGGTCTTGCGCGCCGTGGCCCAGACCTCGTGGCCCGCTGCCTTGAACGCATCCGCCATGGCGCGGCCGATGCCGCTGGAACAACCGGTAATCAAGACGAGGGGCATGTGTTTCATTCCTTGAAGGTGAGGCGTCAGTCGGAAAAGGTACCTTGCAGCCGTTCGGCGCGAAACTCGAGCGTTTGCGGACGGTAACCATTGCGCAGAGGCGGCAACGGCAGGCAATCCTGCCATTGGCTGCCCGGCAACAGCTCGCCGGGGCCGCGGTAGCGTGGTGCCGTGTAGGTGTCGTCGGCCAGGTTGACGGTATCGCCAGGCGCGTACGCCGCCACTTTCCAGCGCAGTTCCTGCAACGGGACATCGTTGCCGTTATCGATCAGCACCAGCAATGGCCTGCCGGTCGGGCACTGTTGGGGGGCGTAATCCAGACGCAGTTGCAGGCGTTCCAGCCGTTGCGCGTCGCGCTTGTCCTGCCAGACCACCACGCCCGCCACGATTCCCAGTCCAACCGCTGCCGCCAGTGAAACGGGTAACGCCTTGGAGGGGTAGCGCAGCAACAGAATCAGCCAGGTGAAGATCAATACGGCGCCGATAATCATGTCTACGGACTCGCGAATGCAGATGGGGCATCGTACCTAAAGGGGGTGGGAAGACCAATTGGCGTTTTCAACGCGATGATTATGGATCCAGACTGAAGGTCATTCAGGCGAGACACATGGCGGCTAGGCTGTAATGAATGGCTGCAATGGAATGCATGTGACATGGGCAACCTCTCAGCACTACACACTCATACCCCCATATTGACGGTCAGCGATCCGCGCGGTTTGCCTGTCCGTTCAGTGTCTTTTCATCGCACGCGTGCCGACGAGTCCGTGACTGAACGGGTGGACCGCTCCGGCTATGATTCTGCGGGTCGGCTGACCCGGCGCTGGGATCCGCGGCTGTGGGACCGCGTGGGGCAAGATCCCGGCACGCCGAGCAACCTGAGTTTCATTTCGTCGCTGACGGCTCAGCCGTTGTTGAGTGAGCGTGTTGATGCCGGATGGGATGTGGCGTTCTTTGGCAGCGCGGGAGAGCGCCGTTGTCGCTGGGATGCCAGGGCGAATGTGCAGCGGTTCGAATTCGATTCGATGTTGCGTATCGGGGCTGTTTTTGATGGCGACGGCCTCCATGAGCGCTGCACTGAGCGTCTGGCATATGGTGGCGCCAACGACGCCTTCGCCAATCAATGCGGTCAGCTGATTCGTCACGACGATCGGGCGGGTTCGGTTTCCCACTCGGCGTTCAGTCTGACGGGAGAAGTGACGAAGCAGGTGCGTCGGTTTTTAGATGATCTTGAGGTGCCCGACTGGCCGGTCTTGGTCTCTGAGCGAGATGCCGTGCTGGAGCCGGGTGAAGGTGCTAAATCCATCTGGCGTTTCGGACCGTTGGGCGATGCACTCGACCAGACCGATGCTATGGGCAATGTTCAGGCATTTGCGTACACCGTGGCGGGGCAGCTCACGTCCACAGCTTTGCAGTTGCGAGGACAGTCTCCGCAAACTCTGGTCAGCGATATCGCCTACGACGCGCAAGGTCGCATCACATCGGAAACCGCTGGTAACGGCGTTATTACGGCGCTCGATTACGATCCCGTCGATGGCCGCTTGATCAGGTTGCGCGCTGACAACGGCCGTCTTCAGGATCTGAATTACGCCTACGACCCGGTGGGCAATGTCTTGCAAATAGAAGACCTGGCGCAACCCGTTCGCTACTTCGCCAATCAGCAGGTCGAACCGTTGCGCACGTTTGCCTATGACACGTTGTATCAACTGATCGAGGCCACGGGGTATGAGGCGAAAACGATGAATCGTGGTCCTGCCAACGACGCGTTTCGCACGTTCATTCAGGCTGACGAACTCGGCAGCTATACCCAGCGTTATGAATACGACGCGGCTGGCAATCTGCAAACGCTGACTCATACAGGGGCTCAAGGCTTCACCCGACGGTTTGCGACGGCAAGCACGAGCAATCGCAGCGTGCTGCAGACAGCCGATCAGCCGCCGAGCGAAGAACAGATCAACGCGAGTTTCGACCTGAACGGTAATCTGCGAGCACTGCAGGCGGGTCAGGATCTGGCCTGGAACATCCGTAACCAGTTGAGTGAAGTCACACCAGTGGTGCGAGAGTCCGGGATCAATGACAGTGAAGTTTATCGCTACGACGCGGCGGGCCTGCGTGTGCGTAAAGTCAGGACCACCCAGGCCAAAATCGTCACCCACCTTAACGAAGTGCGTTACTTGCCTGGCCTGGAGATCCGCACGAACACGGCGACGGGCGAAGTGCTGCATGTCATCACTGCCACCGCGGGCCGAAGCGATGTGCGCGTGTTGCACTGGCAAGCCGGAAAGCCGGAGACCCTCGAAAACGATCAGGTCCGCTACAGCCTTTGTGACCACCTGGGCTCCAGCACACTGGAGCTGAGCGCGGACGCGCAATTGATCAGTCAGGAAATCTATTACCCGTATGGCGAGACGGCCTGGTTTGCCGGACGTGGCGACGTTGAGGTCAGCTACAAGACGTTGCGCTACTCAGGCAAGGAACGGGATGCGACGGGGCTTTATTACTATGGACTGAGGTATTACGCGCCGTGGTTGATGCGGTGGATAAACCCGGATCCGGCGAGAGAAAGAGGTGGACTCAATCTGTTCTGCTTTTGCCTCAATTCACCCATTCGATATCACGACAATGAAGGTGCTGCACCCACTGACGTACCTATCACGATTACGGTGGCAAAGGGGATGGGAGACTACGACGCAGTGCAGCTTACTAAGATGAGAAAAGTGATCAAGCTCTCCAGGAAAATAGTGAAAGGTACGCGTAGACAGCTTCTCAAGAAGGGGGAGTCGAGTGACGGTGTGAACGAAGCGTTTGATGCGACGTTCGGCAATTTGCCGTCGGGAGTGAGAGCTGAAACGGTTACGGCTGTCGCGGAGGCGTTTAAAGATCAGGAGCGCATTTTGAAGTCTTTCGGTAAACCAGAGGGTTTGGAAATCGAACTATTTGACGGTCCATTGGCAAGGCTAGGGGCGACCTCTTTTTCAGGTGAATTTGAGGATGAGGTTGAAAAGATACGAATATCAAAACATCACCTGGAAAATGACCATGCGTTGAACGTAGCTGCGACGCTGATCCATGAAACCTCCCATGCTGCCTCTTTTACGGTGGATACTCATTACTACCAGATCCCGCTTCTTGCCAAGGAGGCCACTGCGGATCACGTTGGGCAGTGGTCCGCGCATTTGAGACGGCAATTGAAGAAGGTCTCCCGGCGAGGTCCTCGTGAGGCACCCGATGATGCAGGCGATTACGCAACTGCCATGGAGGGGTTGGGTCCGGGTTTAACTGACCCTGATTTGCGCAAAGAAGCATTCAAGAACGATCCACGCATCAGAGCGTCCCTGTTGCAGATGAATGCAGATACCTTCGCCACATTGGCCATGGCAACAAAATTGCCGAAAAAGTGGATGTCTTCACGAGCCCGGCGATCAGGGCAAAGTGGAGCTACCTGAGCACCGATAACCAATGGCTCAGATGGGCTCATAAAAAAGCCCCCGACCGTTCTCTGCGGATGGGGAGTACGCAGAGAGCGGGCGGGGGCACGACAACCGGTTGTTGCTGGCTGTTATTCCAGATCGATCAACGTGCGATGGTCTGGGTTCTCACGCCGGCTTCGATGGCCGGTGTCGAGCGACCGTAGACGTCTTCGAAACGCTCGATGTCGTCTTCGCCCAGGTAGCTGCCCGACTGGACTTCGATGATTTCCAGCGGGATCTTGCCTGGGTTGCGCAGGCGGTGGACCGAGGCGATCGGGATGTAGGTCGACTGGTTTTCAGTCAGCAGGAACACGTTCTCGTCGCAGGTGACCTGAGCGGTGCCCGATACCACGATCCAGTGTTCGGCGCGGTGGTGATGCATCTGCAGCGACAGGCTGGCGCCCGGCTTGACCGAAATGCGCTTGACCTGGAAGCGGCCACCCATGTCCACGGAGTCGTACGAGCCCCATGGGCGATAGACTTCGAGGTGGTTCTGGGTTTCGGTGCGGCCTTGCTCGTTGAGCGTGTTGACCATCTGCTTGACGCCCTGAACCTTGTCCTTGTGGGCGATCATCATGGCGTCCTTGGTTTCGACGACCACGATGTTGTCCAGACCGATGACAGTGACCAGCTTGCCGTTGCCCTGAACCATGCAGTTGCGGCTGTCCTGGATAACCACGTCGCCTTTGGTGACGTTGCCGTTTGCGTCCTTGTCATGCACATCCCACAGCGAGGACCAGCAACCCACGTCGCTCCAGCCTGCATCCAGCGGCACCACACAAGCGCGTTGGGTTTTTTCCATGACGGCGTAGTCGATGGAGTTGTCCGGGCAGCAGGCGAAGCTGGCTTGATCCAGTTCGATGTTGTCGCCGTCGTGCTTGCTGCGCTCAAGGGTCAGCAGGCAGTTGTCATAGATGTCCGGATCGTGCTTTTTCAGCTCTTCCAGGTAACGGCTGGCACGGAACAGGAACATGCCGCTGTTCCAGTAGTAACCGCCCGCCTCGACGAATTCGATGGCGCGCTGCTCGTCAGGCTTCTCGACGAACTGGGCCACGCGGCTCACGCCTTCAGGCAGCAGGGCATCGGCGGTGGACTTGATGTAGCCGTAACCGGTTTCCGGCTTGGTGGCCGGGACGCCGAACAGCACCATTTCGCCACGCTCGGCCGCGACGGTGGCCAGCGCGAGTGCGCGTTGCAGGGCTTTCTGGTCGTCGATCACGTGGTCGGCCGGCAGCACCAGCATCAGTTCATCGCGACCTTCGTTGGCCAGCATCATGGCGGTGATGGCGACTGCAGGCGCGGTATTGCGACCGAACGGTTCCATGATCACCGCCTGAGTGTCCAGGCCGAGTGCGCCGAGCTGTTCGCCGACGATGAAACGGTGGTCCTTGTTGCACACCACGATCGGGTGCTGCATGCCGTCGAACACCAGGCGCTCGAGGGTCTGCTGGAACAGGGTGTGTTCGCCGGTCAATGCCAGGAACTGTTTTGGAAACTGTTTACGCGAAAGAGGCCAGAGTCGGGAACCGCTGCCACCTGACAAGATCACTGGAATCATTTTAATTCTCCAAATAGCAATAGCGTTCGAATGGGCTATACGTCGGTTGTTCTGTCGTTTCGTCTGTCTTGTTCTTGTACCGCTGCGGTCGGCGCCCTCGTGGTGTGCTTGCTCCGCATCACCCGGCGCCATCCGCGAAATTCTGTAGGCGCGCGCTTGCCCGCGATTGCGATCTTGCTACGACAGGGTGGTCGTCTGACCCACCGCTGTTCGCGGGCAAGCGCGCTCCTACGGCCTTCGGCCAGAATCAACAGCCGAAGGCGAGGTTTCATCCCTTACTGAGTCGACGTCGGGCGCTTGACCCAGACTGGCGACAGGTTGCTGCCATTGCCGGTGATGTAGAGCACAGCGGCTTCGCCACGCTCCAGGGCAACCGGCTTCAGGTCGCTGACTTTCTTGTCGCCGTCGAACAGCGCGAAGCTGACTTTGACCGGATTGATTTCACGCTCGCCCGTGCCCTTGGCGGAGACGGCTTTGACCACGTCGGTCTTGCCGTCGGCGGTCTTGAGGGTCAGTGGCTTGTCGCTCAGGTTCTGCACGCGCACCAGCGACTTCTGCTTGTTCTTGAACGGTGGCTCTTCAACCAGTTGCGGCGCACCCGAAGTGTTGTTGACGATGGTGTAGTAATGGTCGCTCGCCAACTTTACCGGCAGGGTGTTGCTGCCGATCTTGGCGCTGTAGTCGCCCTGTGGCATGAAGCTGAAATCGCTGCTGGCCAGAGGGCCGATTTCGTTGAGGCTGGTGTTGCCGACGCTGGCGCTGACTTCGGCGTTGCTGGCGTTGTACACACGCACGAAGGTCGAGCCTTTCGGTGCGGTCGGGCCGTACAGGGCAGCGTCGCCACCGGCGAATGCCGAGAGGGAGACGAAGCCCAGGCTGGCGGCCAGGACGCAGGTTTTCAGCAGGCCGGTCTTGGTCGAACGGGTAGGCATACGAGTTGGGTTCTGCAAGGTCATTTTGAGTAGTCCTCTCAGTTTTGCGCCCGGTTGGGCGTCTCGGAAGGGGTGTTGGAGCCAGAAATACTGGCGGTCTGAGCCAGATTTTGTTGAGGGTCACGAGCCTTTTTGAGTTCGGCGATCCACTGCGGGTCGAACTCGGTCAGGTCGTTGTGAGCGGGCAGGTAGCGCTCCGGGAACTCCCAGATGAGCACCTGCGGCGGGCTGCTCTTGAAGGCGTCGGTCTGCAGATACTTGAGCATCGGCAGGATCGGGCCATGGCCGTCTTCGGCGTAATTCACGACATCGCTGTGCAGGGCCTGTTTCAGGGCGCCCGCGAAGTTCCAGTTGGGGTTGGCGCTGTAGCTGGTGCCCACCAGACCGACCGCCACCGAGTTGTCGGCAAACAGCGCGTCGCCGCTTTCACCTTCTGCCTGCGCCGGGTTGGTGCTGCGTTGCTGCAGGTCATCCGGTTTTGGCAACAGGTTGCTGAACAACGGGTCCAGCGGCAGGAAGTTGGTCAGGTCACCCTTGTACGGCGCGCTGGACTTGGCTTCGGTGACGAAGGTTTGTGGATCGCCGCTCAACGGTGTCTCTTTGGCGATCACTTCACCCAGTTGTTGCGCGACCACTTCGGCGCCCATCGGCGTCCAGTGGGTATCGGTGCGCAGGAACACCTGGCCTTTGTTCTTGGCGTTTTGCAGCGGTGCCAGCAGGTCAGGCGCAACGATGCCGGCCTGGCTCACTTTCGCGTGGAACTGTTGATACAGGTCGGTGTGCAGTGCGGCCGGTTTGTCGTCGCCAACGTGCTCCGGGTACAGACGGGTCTTGGCCGGAACAATCGCCAGCACCAGTTGCGTGCCCTGTTTCTTCAAGGTGTCGCGCACGCCTTCGATGATCGCCAGGTTGTCAGCTTCGTTCTGCTCGCCGTTGGCCACCGCGTCGAACTCTTCGTCGGTGTATAGCCACTGATCCTTGCCCAGGATCACGCCAGGACGGCCTTCATTAAAGACCTTGTAGTCCAGCGCGGCCCAGAGGTTGGTGCCCAGACGCTTGATCGGGAATTCCTCGTCGTAGTGGGTTTCCACAGCCTTGGTCCAGTGACCGTTAAGCACCGTGGTTTCCTTCGAGGTTGAGAAACCGATAAAGCTGCGCAGCGACCACAGGCCCAGTACCAGCAGAATGGCCAGGAACAGGAAGGTGTAGAGGAAACGTAATGAACGGGTCATGTCAGGCTCCTCAGAACTGGAAGTACAGGAACGGCGAGAAACTGGCCGCCGAGAGTTTGAGAATCGAGGCTACGAACATCAGCAGGATCAGGGCGCGCATGACGTAGCGCGACCAGTCGGCGGTCCAGTAGGCAGGCTGAACCTGCGCTTCGGTGCCCACGATGTAACCCGGTTGATGAATGCTGCCCGGCGTGTCGCCCGGCACCGCTTTGATCAGGCCTGGTTGCGCGGTGGCAGGACCGTCGGCTTGAACAGGTGCGTCACTGGTTGGTTTTGCGGGTGTGCGGTTCTTGTAGAAGTCGCGCAGGCCGAAGAACGCCAGGGTGATGTAGGCCACGATCAGCGTCGCCACCTGCAAGCCGGTGAGGCTGGCGCGGTTGAGGTCGGACAGTTGCCACTCGCTGAAGCTGAACATCGCGCCGTACATACGGGCGGCGACGTGCAGGTTTTCTGCGCGGAAGATCACCCAGCCCATCACCACCAGCAAGAAGGTGAAGGCCCAGCGAACGACGTTGAAGGTGCGTGCGTTGGTGTTCAGGCCCAGGGCTTTTTCGATCGCCAGCCACACACCGTGCCAGGCACCCCAGACGATGTATGTGATGTTGGCGCCGTGCCACAGACCACCCAACAGCATGGTCAGGAACAGGTTGCGGTAGGTCGCGACCTTGCCGCCACGGTTGCCGCCCAACGTGATGTACAGGTAGTCACGCAGCCAGGTGGACAGGCTGATGTGCCAGCGTCGCCAGAACTCGGTGATCGACTGGCTGACGTAAGGCTGTTTGAAGTTTTCCATGAAGCGGAAACCCATCATCAGGCCTAGGCCGATGGCCATGTCGCTGTAACCGGAAAAGTCGAAGTACAGCTGCGCGGTATACGCCAGGGCGCCGAGCCAGGCGTCGCCCGTGGTCGGATGTTGCAGGGCGAAGCAGTGATCGGCGACCACCGCCAGGGTGTCGGCGATGAAGACCTTCTTGATGAAACCCTGCATGAACCGCGTGCAGCCTTCGGAGAACTTGTCCAGCGTGTGGGTGCGGTTGTTGAACTGGTCCACCAGGTCGCGAAAGCGCAGTACCGGACCTGCGATGAGGTGCGGGAAGATCGCCACGAACGCTGCAAAGTCAATGAGGTTGCGCGTTGCCGGCGTGTCGCCACGGTAGACGTCGATGATGTAGCTGATGGACTCGAAGATGTAGAACGAGATCCCGATCGGCAACAGCACGTGGGTCAGGATGAACGGCTCAAGACCAATAGAGGTCATCATCGCGTTGATGCTGTCCACGCCGAAGTTGGCGTATTTGAAATAACCCAGGATGCACAGATCGACTGCCACACCGAGCAGCAGCCAGCGCTGGGCGGGTTTGGTCCTGACTCCGGCAGCGCCCACGCGCAGGCCGATCCAGTAGTTCCACAGCGTCACACCTGCGAACAGTGCCAGGAAGTCCACTCGCCACCACGCATAGAACACGTAGCTGGCGACCAGCAGCAGCAGGTTGCGATAGCGTTGCCCGCTCAGGTAGTACAAGCCGAGAAACACCGGCAAGAACAGGAACAGGAACACGTTGGATGAGAAAACCATCCTTATCTCTCCATTTGTCCAACATCAAGGGCCGAAGCCCCCCCAAACCCCCCCATGAAAAATGGAGGGGTGAAACATGAATGCGCCTACAGGTTGGATCGTTCCCACGCACCGCGTGGGAATGCATCTCTCGGCGCTCCGCGCCATTCAACGGCGACGCAGAGCGTCAGAGGATGCGTGCCCACGCGGAGCGTGGGAACGATCAAGGTTGTCGCGTTCAAGAACCGCCTTTCTCACCCTTCTCATGACTCGGGTCATAGGTCCGGGTGATGTCACCACCGAGGCGGAAGTTCTTGAACGGCTGCATCTTGTGCTTCTTGTCCAAGGTGTCCGGGCCGCAGTCGTAGAGTGAGCAGTACGGTTCCAGCCAGGCGAATTTCATGTCTTTCTTCAGGTCCGTCATGTCCTGCTTCTGACCATCCTTGGCCTGGAATTCGTCGCCGGAATCCTTGACGCCAGCCAGCACCCGATCACCCAGACGCTTCAGCGCGCCGTTGTTTTCAGGACGCAGATCGACCCCGTTGGCCTGGGCGAAACTGGCGATCATCGCCAGCGGCGGCAGCGCGTAGTTGTGGTATGCCAGCGCGCGCTGTTTGCGCTTGAGCTCGTTAGGCAGGAAGCCTTGCGGGTCGACCTGGTTGGCGGCGATCTTGAATTCCTTGACCGACCAGTCGAACAAATCCTTGCGGTTGGTTGCCACGGCGGTGGACATCACCGACCAGGCTGCCCAGTACGAGTGGTTGTTGGTCTTGTCGAGCGGCAGGTTGTCCCAGTCGCTGACCACCTGATCAGCCAGCTTGCTGAACCAGGCCTCGATCACTTGCGCGTCTTGCTGACGGGTCGCCAGTGGATGCGACTCGGAGAACTTCAGGCGCAGGTACGAAGACGACATGCTGCCCAGTGCCCATTTACGCATCGACTTGCCGGTGTGGTTGAAGTCTTTGGACTCCAGCGCATCGGCCTTGGCCCATGTGGTCAACATGTTGAGCGCGCAGTCCAGTTGCTCGGGGCGACCGTCGCGCATGTACTGCATCACCACTTTGCTGGTGTTGCGTTCCATGGTGGTGATGTCTTTGGTGGAGTCGCGGAAGGCTTTTTCCGAGACTTCGTTCAGCGTGGAGCGAGCCTTGTCCGAGCCTTCGTACTTGCTGCGAAATTGCAGCGAGCCGGTATACGGCTGCGGAGTGGCCTCACAGCTGAATTTGCCTTCGCCGCTTTTGAATTTCTCGACGCCTTCGTAGTAGCCCTGCGGCGGCACGAGGGTCGACGCAGCGCTGGCGGTGGTGGCGAACGTCGCGCCGGACAGTACGGCCAGCGAGAGAAGGGTTGGGAGCATCAGTTTTGGAGTGTGCATAAGAGCCTCATAACCCGGCTTGCGCGGTTTGATGCGCGACATTCGGGAACACGTTGCGTTTGCATACTTTCGCTTCGACCTGCTGTGGCGCAGCGCCCGCTTCGGGACCCTGCACTTCCAGTGCGAGCAATTGCTGGTCAGCCCAGTCCTTGTCGTCGCGCAGTTCGAAGGAGAAGCGCCCGTCGGTTTCAGATGTTTCAGGTTTTTCGATCTTCAGGTCTTCGTGGCGGCCGTTCATGTACCAGAGGCGCGCCTGAAGGGTTTTCACCGAGGTGTCGGCGAACTTGATGTCGATCTGATTACTGCCGTTGCGCACATCCTTAATGCCGTTTTTGCCGTTGACCAACAGCTCGTTGGTGCCTGGCTTGAGCGTGGTGCTGGTGGACATCAGCGCCGGTTTGCCCTCACAACCGTTGTCCAGCAGCGACATCATCTGGCGATAGATGGTCTCCTGGTCCAGGCGGTACAGAGGCGAGAATTCCCAGATGAGAATTTTCGGTGGGTGTTTCTGGAAGTCATCGCTGCCCAGGTACTGCAGCATCGAACCTTCAAGGCCGCCGCCGGGGAAGGCGACGTTCAGCACATCAGCACCGATGTACTCCTGCAAAAAGCCGGCGAAGTTGTAGTTCTTGCCGCTGTGACTGGTACCGACCAGGGTGATTTCCGGGTTGCCGGAGTCGCCGAACAGATCGCCATCGCCCGCTTCGCCTTTCGGTTCGGTTTCGAACTGATCCATGTACTGGATCGCGTAGCTGGTGCCGCACAATTGACCGGCCATGTTATGCAGAGTGCCCTTCTTGCCCATGCGACCTGACAGATGGGTCTCGAACTCACGTCTTGGAACGTCGGCGAAGGCCGGCATTTTCTTCACCGATTCGGCGACGATTTTTGCCGTGCGCTGGGCGCCGTATGGTGTCCAGTGCTGGTCGCCACGGAAGTAGAAATCGTGCGCCTGTTGCTCGTTGGTCAACGGCGACAGGTCCGGCACGGTGTAGCCCATTTTGGCGAAGCGACCAAGCATCGCCTGGTAGTTACGCAGCGCCGTGTTGTAGTCGAACTTGTCGCGTTCGGCCGGGAACAGTTTGTTGCGATCCACCAGACCCCGGGTCGGCTGATACACCACGACCAGTTCTACACCTTTGCTTTTGAAGGCGTCATGCAGCTGTTGCATGCGACGGTAGCCTTCAGGCGTGGTGTCGAACTCGGTGCGCAGGTCTTCGCGGGTCCGGAACAGCCAGTCGCCCTGAGCCTGGACCAGCGTGGTGAAATTCTGCTGATAGCGAGTGACGTAGTTTTTCTCGTCATGCGCTTCAGGGCACAGGCTGCAGCAAGGCTCTGCGGTGAAGCTGGGCGCTGTGGTGTCGGCGGCATACGCAGCGTTGCTGGCAGCGAACAGTGCAGCGGTCAGGCCCGAGAGGCTGAGCAATTTGATCAAGTGTGCGTGCATAGAAATAGCTTCCTCAGTCCCGGAGTTGTTTCTGGCTTTCGACCGGGTCGATCAACACGGCTTTCTGTTGGCGGACCAGCAGATCAAGGATTTCTTCCTGACGGTCGCCCAGTATTCCGTTGAAGCTGATCCCGCTGGATTTGGTCGGTGCGAGCATCGACACCTTGTACAGCTCGACGCTGAGCGGCGAATCGATGGACAGCGGGCCAGACCCGTTGGAGGTCAGTTCGCCGCCGACCATGATCAACGACACCTCGGCGTCGAACGGGTCGAGCTTGATGTCGCGGTCGGTGTCGGAGAGGTCCTTGATGTGGCCGTAGACGCCCATCAGGCCGTTACCGATGGCCAGGTTCTCGTACAGCTTGATGTTGGTGCTGTTGCGGACCCGGATGCCGTGACGTTTGTTGGCGAACACGCGGTTGCCCCACAGCAGATTGTCGGCACTTTCATACAGCGTGATGCCGTCGGTGTGGTTGCGGTAGATCTGGTTGTACGCCACCAGATTGTTCACGCTGTTACGGTCAAGCACGATGCCGGAGAGGTGGTTTTCGTAGCTCTTGTTGTTGATGATGAAGCTGTCGTTCACCTCACGGGAAATAATGATCCCGTGCTTCTTCTTGGTCCCGTAAACAGTGTTCTCGGCGATGATCAGGCCGTGGGAACGGTCGTGCGGGTCGATGCCGTAGACGATGTTGTCGTGGTAGGTATTGCCCTTGACCACGAAGTCACGGGTTTCATAGCAGTAGTAGCCGTACCACATGTCCGAGAACTCGGAATTGACGATCCAGCCGGTCGGGTCCGGGCGGTTCATCTGCGCCTTCATGTTCGGGGTGTATTGCGAAATGCTCAGACCGTACGACTTGCTGTTGTTGTAACCCAGGCTCGCCACTTTGGTGTTGAACATGTAGGTCTGGGTACCGCCCCAGGACAGCAGGAACGGACGGAATTCCTTCGGCGCCTTGAACGTCGACGGGCCGTTGGCTTTCTCGCTCCAGCCGGTCAGTTTCGTGTCCATCACGAACAACTGGTTGTCGTTCACCAGAAACGCACCGGCCTCCTGCGACAGGCGCAGTTCGCTGGTTTTCTTGTCGATTTCCAGGATGCCTTTCTTGCCGACCACAATCGGCAGACGCGCCAGAAAGACGCCTGGCGAGGTTTCGCTCAGGTACTGTTTAGGCACCTTTTTCGCGAGTTCCTGAAGGTTCATGTAACCGTCGTCGACGAAGATCGCCTGCGGGATGCCGTGCTGACGGGCCACCCATTCGGACATCTTGTTATCGCCGCCGATGAACTCCTTCAGCGCGTCTTCCTGCATCATGCGACGAATCGAAACCTTCGCCGCCTTGCTGCGCACGATCTTCTTCTGCATGGCCTGTTGGGTATAGCCCGAGAGGTCTGGCAGTTTGGGTTTGTCCATCATCAGCGGGCCGGTTGGCGGGCTGGAGATGGTGTACGTTTTCGCCTGATGCAGACCTTTGACCACTTCTTCACCGGCGGCCGGTTGCGCGGCGGCAGCGGGTGCTACTGGCGCGGTGCTGGCCATGGCCGCAGTGCTTGCCAGCAGTAAGGCGCTGCTGAGTACTGCGCTTTCCAGCAGCGCGTGGGGCCATGCCCGGTGACGCACACTGTTTGCTTGGCTGTTCATCTCATTGCACTCCTATCGCGGCTTGCATCAGAAGCGCCAGATAACGTCGACGATGGCGCGGTGCATGTAATCGTCCACGCCGCTGTGGTAGGCATCGCCAGGCTTGAACACGCCTGCGCGCAGACGAATCAGGGCAGACGGCTCGTCGAACGACTGGCTCACCGAAGCAGGCAGCAAGCCCTGCTTGAAGTACTTGGTCACGACCAGATCCATTTCCTGACCCAGATCCTTGCGGCCGTCTTCCAGCGGCAGGGAGTCGAACGTGCTGACGCCATCGGAATCGACATTTTCGCGAGCCGGGTTGACGCCTGCGCCGCCGATACCGGCGTGACCGTCGACACGACGGAACTTGTGGTAGATCAGCGAGGCGTCGTACTCGTCCTGCATCTGCCAGGACGCGAACAGCGAGCCGGATTCCACGTTGGCCATTTCGCCCTGGAACGCCTCGCCGAAGCGATGCACGCGCGAGCGGGTGCCGGTCCAGTTCGAGCGGTTGCTTTCCAGGCCGTTCTGTTCGTAGTTCTTGCTGGCGCGAGAGTAGGCGCCACCCACTTGCCACATAGGGTCCAGACGGAAACGCAGACCCAGATCGGTGGCCCAGCCGTTGACGTTTTCGTTGTTCTTGTCGCCCGCGACGTACTGATCGGCAGCAGGGTCGTAAGCAGTGGCGAGGCGATCACGATCACCGGTCAGCCAGGTCACGCTGCCCCAGTAGTTGACGGTGTTCAGGTTGCGATAGTTGTACGCATCGCTGTTGGCCTGAAGGCCCAGCCAGGTCAGGTCGCCACGGGAGGTTTTGTCCAGATCGTCCACGGCTTCGCCCGGGTGTTTCAGACTGCCGCCGTCGTGACTGTGATGAGCACGAACGCCTGCCCATTGGCCCGGTGTCCATTGGTACTCCACGTCACCGAACAGGTGCTGGCGATCCTTGTCCTGAGCCGACAGTTCGGTCAGGTCCGTGCGGTATTCGCTGAAGCGCTCGGCCGCGCCCACTTCTGCCTTCAGCAGGGTGGTGTCGAACGTCCAGTTCAGCGCTTCGATGTTGGTGTCGTGCCATTGGCCGTCGTCATTGCGCAGGCGCTGACGACCGAACTTGAGGATCTCGCCGGGGTAGGGCGTGAAGCCGCTGTAGCCAACCCAGAACTCACGCAGGGCCGCATAGCTGTCGTCCACTTCACGGCTGCTTGAGGTTTTGCGGACACGCTGGGTGGTCTGGCCGTTGGCATCGGTGGCCTGCTGGTCCAGCGGGTCGGTCTGGATGGTGTCGGTGGCGGTGACCACCTGGCCCATCGCGTAGCCGCTCCAATTGCCCCACTGACCGTACATCCATGGGCGCAGGTCCAGACCGATACCGTTGACGTCGCCACCGCCTCGGGTGCCCAGGTCACGGTCATCTTCCATCTGGCCGGTGGCCTTTACTTCGATGCCGAAGTTCTTGTCTTCGGTCAAGGCAGCCAATGTCGGCGTGGCCCAGATCAGGGAGAAACCCAGACCAAGCCCGGCCGCCATCAGAGGATTCAACTTAAGCTTCATAGAGGTGCGTCCTCGCCGTCTTTTTCTTCTTGCAGCGTCTGCAAGGCCAGCGCGTTCTGCGCCGTGGTGCCACGGACCTGCTGTTCTCGTTGGAGAAGGCTCTGCGCTTGCGCGCGCTTCTCAGGCGGCAATTGATCGTTGAGCTGCTGCGCAAGGTCCGCCGCCTGCGGCGTGCCTTGGGTCTGAGCGAGCTGACCGAACACCCAGGCGTTGACCGGGTCGGGCTTGATGCCTTTGCCCTGCGAGAACAATTGCGCCAGGGCGAAGTCGGCGCTGTTCTGGCCGCCGCGCGCGGAGGTCAGCAACTCGTCGACGGCTTTCTGGGCGTCGGGGTGGCCGAGGTAGCCACGGCGGTACAACTGACCCAGGTAGTAATGCGCGGAGATCTGCGTGGGCGCGGCCTTAAGCAGGTGTTCTTCGGCTTTCTTCGCATCCGGCAGGACCAGCTTGCCTTCGTAATACAGCTTGCCCAGCAGCAACTCGGCGCGCGGTTGGTCCGCGGCGCGGCCGTTGTCCAGGTATTCCATCATCTTGTCGACGTCGCCCAGTTCGGGATAGTCGTACAGCAGCTGCGCCAGGCTGACCCACGAAGCCGGGTAGCCGGGGGCGACTTTTTCCAACAGTTGCTGGGCGGTCTTCTCGTCGGGCTTGCCGATTGTCGAGTCGGCCAGTACGCGAGCGACGGTGTCGACGCGCATCGCCGGGACGGAGCCCATCGAATAACCGCTCTGCATCTGTTCCAGCAATGCCGCCTGCTTGTCCGCTTCGCCACGTTTCTGGTAGACCGTCGCCAGTTCCATGTAGCAAACGTCGTTGGCCCGCAGGGCCTGTTTGCAGATGCTTTCGACTTCACCCAGATGCTGGTCGTAGGTGCCTTGGGTGCGATAGAGCAGCACTTGGGCAAGACCCGCTTCCGGATAACCCGAGGCGCGCCATTCGTTGATCTTTTGCTGCGCGTTCACGTTGGGGAACGTGTGCGGGTACTGCAGATACAGCATTGCCAGCGGGATCAGCGTGCCGGTTTCGCCGTTGGCGAACGCCTTCTTCAGCAGGCCCTCGGCTTCGCGTTGCTCGGCTTCGGTGGAGTTGGGTTTGACGGCCAGCAGCTTGCCCAGGCGCGATTGCGCGCGGGGCGACGTTTCTGCGGCGGCGCGATAAGTCGCTTCGGCCTGCTTGATCAGCTCCGGGTCGCGTGTGCCGACCTGGATGTCCGCAAGACCTACCTGTGCATCGCTATAACCCAGGTCCGCCAGTTGCCGATAGTTTTGCTCCGCCGTCGCGGTGTCACCGCGTTTGAGGGCTTCATTGGCCAGGCGTTGATCGGGCAGGCCGGCACAGCCGCCCAGACCGATCGCGATCGCCAGGCTCAACAACGTAGGGGCTGACAAGCTTCGTAGTGGGCTAGCCATGTTTACAAACCTGCGGCCGTGGCTTTGTCGATCAGCCAGTTCAGGGACGGGCCGCGATCGCTGACCACTTCCACTGGACGACCGGCCAGGGTGCTGCTGAGCGATTCGTCAGGCTGGATCTGGACGCGCATGTCCGAAGACAGGTCCGCCGGGCTCAGTGCCGTGGAGCTGACGATCTTGCCGCTGTGAGTGCCTTCTTCGCCGGCGACCTGGAAGTTCACGCGGGCACCCGGCTGGACGTCGGCGAACTGGCGGTAGGTAAAGCGGGCGTCGACGGTGGCAGGAACGTTGCGCGGCACCATCTGGAAGATCACATCGCCTTTGGCAGCGTACTGACCATTGGCAACCAGTTGCTTGCCGACGACGCAGTCACATGGGCTGGTCAGCGTACCGGCGAGTTGACGGCCGAAGAGCTCTTCGATTTTCGCCGGCTGCATTTCGTCCGGGTCCAGGTTGCCCTTGAGTACGTCCAGCATGCTGGTGTTGAACGACGCCAGTGGCGCGCCTTTTGCGACGTCGCCGTTCGGTGCGATGAGGCTGGTCACGGTGCCGTCACGCGGCATGGTCACGTCCATGGTCGGCACACTGACCAGACCGGACGTCGAGTGGCTGACGAAGTACATGCCGTAGACTGACTTGGCGACGAAACCGAACGCCGCCAGACCGACGACGAAGATACCGGCGCTGAACGTCACGGCACGCAGACGACCGAATGCGCTCAGGCCGCTGCCGCTGTCTTTCTTCTTGCGCGCCTTGGTGAAGTTGTCGCGCTGCAGGGTGGCAAGCACTTCGCCCATGCTGACGATGTCGCCGGACAGGTGAGAAGTGATCAGGTGGCGCAGGGTCGCGATGTCCTGAGCCTCCAGGTGCTGGAACTGGCAACCGACACGGCCGCTGCTTGCGTCGACGGCGCGAACCTGAAGTTCGACGTCCATGGCCAGGCCCAGGTTATCGATCAGGAACTGCAGACGACCCTTGATGACCTGACCGGCAGCAAACTTCACGCCGCTCGGTGCGACGAAGCTCAGGCCGCCGGCAGAGAGGTCTTCGACACGCACCAGCGGTGCATTTGGCTGGCCATTGAGCAGGCGCAATTTGGCTGGGATCTTGACCCGTGCGTGTTGGCGCTGGGCTTCGGATTCATGGACGACGTTCACATTCACGGCTGTATTCATGGCGGTTTATTCCTGATTAATCGAGTTGATCCATTGTGCTTTCAGAGCCCGTCAGAACCCTTTTCATACCAGCGTCAGCAACACTGCAACGAAGATGCTGCCAGCCGAGAAAGTCATGGTTCGAGACGACCAGGTGTTGAACCAACCCTGGAAGCTGGCCATGTCGCGGCTCAGTTTTGTGTCCTGGCGGGTCCAGGACTGACGGTCGAGGCGGAAGAAGACATAGATCTTCATCAGTGCGCCGACGATCTGGTTGTAATAGAGAATCATTGGGTAAGCCGGCCCGATGGCATGCCCGGAACACGACAGCAACAACGTGAGAATGAAACGGGTGATACCGATCCACAGCAGGTAAACCAGCAGGAACGCCACGCCATATTTGAAGCTGGCGAGCAGTGCGACGGTAAGGCCGAGAATCGAGGTCCACATCGACACGCGCTGGTCGAACAACACGATGCTGGTGAAGACACCGAGGCGGCGAACGCCAAGGCCCAGCGCACGCGAGTTCTGACGCAGGTTGTTGCCGTACCAGCGGTACATCAGTTTGCGGCTCGCCTTGAGGAAGCTCTTCTCAGGCGGGTGTTCCACGGTGTTGATGGCGGCGTCCGGCACGTAGAACGTGTCGTAACCCAGGCGCATGAGGCTGAACCAGCTGGACTTGTCGTCACCGGTCAGGAACTTGAAGCGGCCCAGGCGCCAGTGCTGCAGCGAGTCGCTTTCGACGTCTGCGATGAAGTCCGGGTCGGTGACCACGGTGGCGCGAAACACCGACATGCGACCGGTCATGGTCAGTACGCGTTTGGACAGGGCCATCGAGCACATGTTGATGTGACGCTGGGCGAATCGCAGCTTGTGCCATTCGCTCATGATGTAGCCGCCGCGTACTTCGCAGAATTCATTGGTGGTCAGGCCACCGACGTTGCCGAACAGCTGGAACCACGGAACGGTTTTGCGGACCACGCCTTCGGCCAGCACGGTGTCGCCATCGATCACGGCCACCACGGCACGGTCATCCGGCATGTGGCGCGAGATGGCGCGAAAGCCGAATGCCAGACCGTCACGCTTGCCGGTACCGGCGATGCGCACGAAGTCCAGGGTCACGTGTGGAGGCGGGTTGTGTTTGGCCCACATCGCCTTGACCAACAGTTCATCGGACATCTCGACCAGCGAGCACACGACGGTGGTCGGGTAGCCGCAGGCGATGGCTTCCTCAATGACCGAGTTGTACACCTGAGCAGTGGTCAGCGCGTCGATACGGAAGCTGGTGACCATCAGGAACACGTGCGATGGATCTGCAGCCTTGCCGAGCTTGCGTACTTTGCGGCGCAGGTGCGGATAGACGATGTAGAGAAAAATCATGCCGCGCACAAAGTGCGTTGCGCCCATCGAGTAACGCCAGATACCGACGATCCCGACCAGGAAAATAAAGTCTTTCGACTGTGAGTCGAAAAGAGTGACCGGCAGCGCCATCGCGATGGCGGCCAGCACGGTTAAATAAAACAGCCAACCTGCGGCCTGAAGTAAGCCGTGTTTTAGCCTGAGCATAATGGGGGTCCCTGAGTCAGTTACAACCAAGCTGCAAGCCCCACACCTCGAGCAACAAGCGCGTGAACGCCTGAAGCTCGGGGCTTGAACTTGAAACTTGCAGCTTGTGGCTTGCCGCCTGCCGCTGCTTCTTACCAGCAGATACCTTCGGTCTGACCGTCTTCGGTGGTGGTGCCTTTCATGAAGCCCACCAGATCGATGACGCGTTTGCCGGCGGGTGCCTGGTTGGCCAACGCACGGAAACGCTCGTCGCGGTTACCCAGGATGATCACGTCGGAGTTTTCGATCACAGCGTCGAAGTCCGAGTTGAGCAGGGACGAAACGTGCGGGATCTTCGACTCGATGTACTCTTTGTTCGCACCGTGGACGCGAGCGTACTCAACGTTCTTGTCGTAGATGCTCAGGTCGAAGCCTTTACCGATCAGCATTTCTGCCAGTTCGACCAGTGGGCTTTCACGCAGGTCATCGGTGCCGGCCTTGAAGCTCAGACCCAGCAGCGCGACCTTGCGGGTGTCGCTTGCCGCGACGATGTCAAAGGCGTTCTGGACCTGGGACACGTTGCTGCGCATCAGGGAGTTGAGCAACGGCGCTTCGACGTCCAGGCTGCTGGCGCGGTAGGTGAGGGCGCGCACGTCTTTCGGCAGGCAAGAACCGCCGAAGGCGAAGCCTGGGCGCATGTAGTACTGCGACAGGTTCAGGGCCTTGTCCTGGCAGACCACGTCCATCACTTCACGACCATCCACGCCGACGGCCTTGGCGATGTTGCCGATTTCGTTGGCGAAGGTGACTTTGGTCGCGTGCCAGACGTTGCAGGTGTACTTGATCATTTCGGCGACAGCGATGTCCTTGCGGATGATCGGTGCGTCGAGTTCTTCGTACAGCGATTGCAGAACGTCACCGGACGCTTTGTCGAATTCGCCGATCACGGTCATCGGAGGATGGTCGTAGTCGGCGATCGCGGTGCTTTCACGCAGGAACTCAGGGTTCACCGCAACGCCGAAGTCGACGCCGGCTTTCTTGCCCGAGCAGTCTTCCAGAATCGGGATGACAACGTTTGCGACGGTGCCCGGCAGAACGGTGCTGCGCACGACGATGGTGTGACGCGAGGTTTTTTCACGCAGGACGAAGCCGATTTCGCGGCAGACGGACTCGATGAAGTCCAGTTCCAGATCACCGTTTTTCTTGCTTGGCGTGCCGACGCAGATCATCGACAGGTCGGTCGCGCGGATGGCCTCGGAGAAGTCCGTGGTGCCGCGCAGTTTACCGGTCTTGATACCGGTTTCGAGCAGTTCGCCCAGACCTGGTTCCACGATTGGAGACTTGCCCTGGTTGATCAGGTCGATCTTGGCGCTGGAGATATCCACACCGACAACATCATGACCACGCGCCGAGAGGCAACCAGCACATACTGCACCGACATAGCCCAAACCAAAGATGCTGATATGCATCGTAATCTCCTCGATTTTCACGCCATTAGTTGGCTGGATATAAAAATTGTCTTACAACTTTCGCGCACTCGTTCGCACGGCAGGTTAATGTCGTGAACAAGCACAGGCAGAATTTAAAGTTGGGCGCCCTGTTCCAGAGGCGGGCCCGGATGTTACAGATCTAAAGCGTCGAGTAATCCATATATATGTATATGAACTCCCGATCTGGGATATGGCATAGCACTCCGGCGGATGGTTGCGAGTCGCTGCCGCGCCTCTGGCTCAAGGCTTTTGGCCATGATTCAGTATTGTCTTGCTCGTCAGTGGCTGCAGGCACCCGGTTGGTGCTTGCTCGATTTACCTCAACTAGTTTGGTGCGTTCTCTCCTTGTACGAACCACAATGACCCTTCGGTCTAACTACTTGAAAAGCAACTTTCAGATTCGTCCTGCCCGAATGTAAGAGATGTCTCACAAGGTGGGCGAGAATTGTTACGGGATGTAGGAGCATAGGCCTTCCCCATAAGTTCCTGGCCGCTCGTCCTCTTTTTGAGATTTTTTGAAATATCTTTCTTGTTGGAGATGGTTGCACTCTGATAGCACTTACCGTTCAACCCCTAGTTATAAAGGGCTTGCGCGTAGTTCATGTAAGAGTGCCACCAGAGTAAAATGGCTATGCGCCATCACTCGAAAATGTTGTTAAATTTTTGAGAAAAATCTCGGGGGCTTTTTAGTTGCCTTTTTATTGGCGCCAAAGGCTTGTCATTGCGGCCGTTCGTCTGACGGAACAGTCTGATTGGAACTCTGGTAAGAGCCTACGTGAGCCGTAGTCAACGCTTGGCATCCGTGCCTCATCCTCGCCCTCACTCTGCGCGCCTTTATTCATAGGAGCGCTTTTTGTGAGCACATGGACCCGCGCCGGACTTGTCTGCACCGGCGTGTTGTTGAGCCATTGCGCCCTGTCGGCGCCGTTCAGCAACCCTGGCGATCAGGGACTCATTCTCGACAGGCAAGAGCGGTTGCTGAAGGACCAGCGCCGCAAGCTGGAAGCGCTTCAAGACCTTCAGGGGGCTGCGCCGGCGTCTGCCAACCGTCCTGAAACTCGTGACTCCGCCTGTTTCCCGATCAGCAACATTACGCTGGAAGGTTCGAGGAGTTTGTCGCCACGCGATCAAAAAAAGATGCTTGCTCCCTTTGAGGGCAAATGTCTGGGTGTGGAGAAACTGAACGACCTACTCAAGGCTATTACCGCTCGCTACCTGAACGGCGGGCGGGTCACCAGTCGTGCCTATCTACCCCGGCAGGACCTGTCGCGCGGTCAGCTGACGATTTTGGTGGTTGAGGGCCGTCTGGAGAGGCTCATGGGGTATGAGAAAGGTGCTCCAAGTGATCGTGAGTTGCGCATGGGGTTTCCCGGCAAGACCGGCGACTTGCTCAACCTGCGTGAGTTGGAGCAACTGGTCGATCAGCTCAACCGATTGCCGTCCAATCGTGTCCGCCTCGAACTCAAACCTGGAAAAGAGGTAGGGGGCAGTGAGGTTTTGGTGCTCAACGAGCGGCAGAAGCCTTGGCGAGTCAGCGCGTCGCGCCATAACGACGGACAGAAGAGCACTGGTCAACAGCAACAAGATGTCGGGCTGGAGTGGGACAGCCCGATGGGGCTGGCGGATCGACTGTCCCTGCGCACCGGCGGCGACGCGGTGAGCGATCGCCATCGCCACTCGGAAAACGCGATGGTGTATTACGACCTGCCTTACAAGTGGTGGAGTTTTAACTATGCCCAGAGCCGCAGCCACTATCGTTCTCGCGTTCGGGCCAATGGCTTTTCCTTCTCCCAGACAGGGGACACGGTCAGTCATCAATGGCATGCCGAGCGTGTCCTTCACCGTGATGCGGTGGGTAAGACTTCGCTGCAACTGGGTGCCTCTCATCTGCGTAGCAACAGCTACATCGAAGGCAGTCGGCTGATCGGTAGCAGTAACCGGCTCAGCGAATTACAGCTTGGTTTGAGTCACGGGCGCCGCCTGGGATCGGTGTTCGCCAACGTTTCGCTGGGCATGCAAAAAGGCGTCGGCGCCTTTGGTGCGCAGCGTACCGCGCCTGCGAATGCTCGTAACCCGAATACCCGTGAACCGCAATCGCGATATCGCAAATACAGCGCCACGCTGAGCATGCTCAAACCCTTTCAACTGGTTGGCGAGTCATTCAGTTTCAGCAGCCTTGCCACAGGGCAGTACAGCAAAGACGTGCTGTTCAGTCCCCAGCGTTTGAGCCTTGGCAGCGAATCATCAGTGCGCGGTTACAAAGAGCAATTTCTGTCGGGTGACAGCGGCGGTTACTGGCGCAACGACCTGCGCTGGAGCCGGCCGGTCAAGATTGACTGGCTGCGCCCGGTGGTGTCCGGCTACGGCGTAAACCTGGGATATGACCGCGGTGTCATCCGCCACAGCCGCTTCGATGGCGGGCAACACGGACGCGTATCCGGTCATGCCGTACAGCTGTTCGCCAACAGCAAGCATGCCAGTGCCAGCCTCACTTTCGCCCATTCCCTGGAACGACCCAAAGCCCTCGCCGAGCGCGAGACGCCGGTTTCTTTCCGCCTGGATTTTTTCCTGTAACCGCACCTGCTGCCCTGGATTTTCGTGAACATGGATCTTCGCCACTTTGCCTTTCTGGCGCGCCAGCCTTCGGCCGCGCTGACGTCTCGTGATCGCTTCTGCGGTATTCCCAAGCGCGGATTGGCGCTGATTCTCGCCAATACAATGTTCTGGCATCCGCTGTGGGTACACGCCGACGGCATCACCGGCGGACCGGGTCAGCAACAGGCTGGCAATGGCGTACCCATCGTCAACATTGCCGCGCCCAACGGGCAGGGGCTGTCGCACAACCAGTTCCAGGACTACAACGTCGGGCCGCAAGGTCTGATTCTCAACAACGCTACCGGGCCGACGCAGTCCACTCAATTGGGCGGGCAAATTCTTGGCAACCCGAACCTGCACGGACAGGCCGCCGGGATCATCCTTAACGAAGTCATTGGCAACAACGCCAGCCAGTTGCGCGGCGCAACTGAAGTGGCGGGGCAGGCCGCCCACGTCATCGTCGCCAACCCCCACGGCATCACGTGCAGTGGCTGCGGTTTCATCAACTCGCCGCGCGCCACGCTGACCACGGGCAAACCCGTACTGGAAAACGGGCGGCTTGATCGTTTTCAGGTCGAGCAGGGTGAGGTGATGGTGGATGGTGCAGGCCTTGATGCCACCGCCGTAGACCGGTTCGACATCATCGCCCGCTCGGTCAAGATCAATGCGCAGATCAATGCGCGGGATCTGAATGTCGTCGCCGGACGTAACGCGGTAAATGCCCAAAGCCTGGATGCAAAGGCGCTGGCCGATGACGGCAGGGCGAAACCACAGGTTGCCATCGACTCTTCGGCGTTGGGTGGCATGTACGCCAACAGCATCCGGCTGGTGGGTACTGAAGGCGGTGTCGGGGTTCGTCTAGCTGGCGATGTGGCGGCCAGCGCCGGAGACCTGCAACTGGACGTGAATGGCCAATTGACCATGGCCAACGCGTCGTCTTCTTCGGCGGTGCGGGTTCAGGCAAAAGACGTCACCCTCAATGGCGACCACGTCAATGCACCGGTGATCGAGATTCGCAGCGCAGGCGAACTCGTCAACCGCAGCAAGCTCACCGCCCGTGATCGCATTGCCGTCACCGCCGCTCAGGTTCGGAACGAAGGTGCAATCCGCAGCACCGACATCGCGTTGAGCGCCAAGGCGCTGGTCAATCGCAATGAAATCGCCGCCGAGCGGGCGCTCACGGTCACCGCCACACAGGTCGATAACCATCGCGGCAAGCTGCGTGGCCAGCAGGTCAAGGTCGCAGGCGCCGATGCGATAGACAACCGTGGCGGCAGCATCGTCGGCAGCAGCGTTTCGATTCAGGCCGGTTTGCTCGACAACGGCACGCTGGCGCAGGCTGCCGGTGAAATCACCAGCCTGATGGGCGACCTGACGGTGTCGGTCGACACGCTTCTCAATCAGGCCGGTTCGATTTTCGCCAAAGGAGTGATGCGCTTCGACGGTTCGACGCTGGACAACAGCGGCGGGCAACTGGCAGGCGGTGCGCTTGACTTCAATGTGCGGGGTAGTCTGTTCAACCGTGGCGGCGTGATTGAGTCCAACGCAGATTTCAATGTACGCAGCGCGTTATTTGATAACGGACGCGACGGGCTGATCAACGTGCTCGGCAGCGGACGCTGGGCGTTGGGGGCGGTGGCCGACCTGGGCACTGTGCAGTTCACCGGGCCCTTGCAGCTCACGCTCGACAATGGACTGACTCTGAAAACAGGGGACCGTCTGTTTAGTGCGGCGAGACTCAACGTGTCAGCCGCAAGCCTGGACAATGCGGGCGAGTTGCTCAGTGATGGCGACCTCAACCTTGCGTTCGTGGGCGATGTTTACAACAGCGGACTGATTCAGACCCTGAAACAACTGACGTTGTCGGCGTCCGGCGTGCAGCAAAACGGTGGTCGTATCGGCAGCGCCGGGGATGCCACGTTGACCCTGAGTGGTGTGCTCGACAACCTTGGCTACCTGACCGCCAGCCAGAGCCTGCAGATCAACGCCGCGAACATCGACAACCGCGGCACGCTCGGCGCACAAGGCGCCCTGACATTGCGCGCGCAGAACGGCATCAGCAATCACGCGGACAGCCTGCTGTTCAGTGGCGGTGATATGACACTGCGTGGCGGCCGCTTCAGTAACCTGTACGGCGACGTCTACAGCCAGGGCAATTTCAGGTTCAGCGCGCTGGAGGGCGGGTTTGCCGAGGTATTCAGCAACCTCTCCGGCACTGTGGAAAGTGAAGGCAACCTCGACATCAAGGCACGCTTCATCGAGAACGGCAAAGCCGAATTCGAGATGGGCCGTGAGCTGGTGGCCGGCGATCTGGACTGGGTCTGCGGTCAGCATTGTGACGGTCACGACAGCTTCAAACGTGGCTTGATCACGTTGCTGCAAACCTACATCGAGCGCGCGACCCAGGATTCGGCTTCAGCGCGGCTTGTGGCTGGCAAGTCGATGACCCTCGACGCCGATCAGGTTCAGAACCGCTACAGCCTGCTCGCTGCCAACGGCGACCTGACCATCACCGCTCACGATCTGCTTAATCAGGGCGCAAGTACGCGCGTCGGCACAAACGTCACGCAGATCGGTACGCCCGGACAGATCGACACCGCGTTTTGGGATCAGATGGAATTCGTCGATGTTCCTGCTTTCAAGGCGGCGTTGGCGGCGGGGAATTTCGATCTGGCGTGGTTTGAACTGCTCAAGGCGCGATCCAGTGATGGTCGGTTTGAAGAGCTGAGCAACGTCACCGAATGGCGCGACAGCGGCGATATGGCTTACGCCGCGACCTTGCAGTCGGGCGGAAAAATGACGCTCAACGTTGCCAACAGCGTGCAGAACGGCACGATCCGCGAAAACACACTGGCACAGCTCACAGGCCAGATGGGCGACGATCAGACCGGGCCGGTTGACATCGACCTGAGCAAGCGCGTGGCGGATGGCGATGTCCTTGCAGGGGCGGGTTTCGATCCAACGTCGGCCAGCGGCTTCCGTCTGCCGCAAGGCGACTATGGCCTCTTTATAAAGAGCAAGGACCCGACCGCACGCTACCTGGTGGAAGGCAACCCGAACCTCACCGATCTGAGCCGGTTTCTCGGCTCGGACTACCTGCTCGGCTTGCTCGGGTACAGCGCCGACGGTACATGGCGTCGTCTCGGCGACGGGTTCTACGAATCGCGACTGATCCGCGATGCTGTGCTGGCGCGCACGGGGCAGCGTTTTCTTGCCGATGATCTGAGCAGCGACGAAGAACAATTCCGCTACTTGATGGACAACGCCGCCGCCAGCAAAAAAGCGCTCAACCTGAGCGTTGGCGTTGGATTGTCCGCCGAACAAGTTGGCGCGCTGACTCACGACATTGTCTGGATGGAGAACCGTGTCGTCGAGGGGCAGACCGTGCTGGTGCCCGTCCTGTATCTGGCGCAGGCCGAGTCGCGCAACGTACGAGGCAACTCCCTGATTCAAGGCCGCGAGCTGGCGCTGGTCAGCGGCGGTGACTTGCTGAGCGTCGGCACCTTGCGGGGTAAAGACACGGTCAGCATCAATACCGCAGGCAGCCTGTATCAGGGCGGTCTGATCGAAGCCGGAAACGCCCTGGCGCTGCTCGCTCAGGACAGCATTCGTAACGCCATGGCCGGCGAGATTCGGGGCAGCGACGTCAGTCTCGTGGCGATCAACGGCGACATCATCAGCGATCGCACGGCGGCTCAGGTTCGAGACGGCTCTGGTATGCGCACGGTCCTTGATGGGCCGAGCGTCATTCACTCGAATAACAACCTGACACTGCTCGCCGGCCAGGACATCAGCAATCGCGGGGCAATCAGCGCAGGCACCGACGCCAGCCTGACCGCCGGACGCGACATCAATCTGCTCGCCACGGTCAACGCACGCGAACGACATGACATCGCTGACGGTGGCCACCGCTACACCGTCAGCACCGATGTCGAAAATCTCGCCGCAACTGTCAGCACCGGCGGCAATCTCAGCCTCACCGCTGGACGCGACATCAACGTCGTCGCCAGCAAGGCTTCCGCCGCGCAGGACCTGTTTCTCAACGCTGGCCGTGACATCGCCGTTGTCTCCGCCACTGACATTCGCAGCGTCGAAACGCGCAGCAAGAACGGCCACAAACGCGTCACCGAACGCGACGATCGGCAGACGCACGTCGGCAGCCTGCTCAGCGCCGGTCATGACTTTAACTCCACCGCCGTCGGCGACACCACGCTGATCGCCAGCCACATCGAGGCGGCTAACGACGCGCAGCTCTACAGCGGCGGCCGGATCAGCTTGCTCGCCGGGCAAAACAGCACCTCGACCCTGTACGACAGGCAGGAAAAAGGCGGCTGGGGCGCCGAGAAAAGCAAGCGTGATGAAGTCACCGACGTCACCCACGTCGGCAGCGGGATCAAGACCGGCGGCAACCTCAGCCTCGTCAGCGGCGGCGATCAGCTTTATCAACGGGCGAAGCTGGACAGTGGCAACGACCTGACCCTCACCAGCGGCGGCGCGGTGACGTTCGAGGCCGTGAAAGACCTGCATCAGGAAAGTCACGTCGAGAACGACAGCGACCTCGCCTGGTTCAGCATGAAAGGCGAGGGCCGAACCGACGAAACCGTTCGCCAGAGCGAACTGACGGCGCGGGGCAACCTCGTCATTAACGCCGTGCAAGGGCTGAAGATCGACGTCAAAAAAGTCGATCAACAGACCGTCAGCCAGACCATCGAGGCGATGGTGACGGCCGACCCTCAACTGGCGTGGCTTAAGGCTGCTGAACAACGCGGCGACGTGGACTGGCGCCAGGTCGCCGAGATCCATGAATCGTTCAAATATGACAATGCCGGTTTAGGGCCTGCGGCGCAGATCGCGGTGGCGATTCTGATGGCATGGGCGGTGGGACCGACTGTGATGGTCGCGGCGACCGAAGCAGGCGCCGCGGCCAGCATCGCCGCCGCTGCCGGTGCAGTCGCGACCAGCGCCAGCACGACGGCAGCGGTGTCGGTCGTCAATAACCGCGGCAACCTCGGCGCGGTGCTCAAGGAAGTGACCTCGTCCGACAGCCTGAAGGGCTATGCCATTTCAGGCATCACCGCCGGGCTGACCGCCGGGCATTTCGATGCGCTGACTGGAGCGGCGGGCAAGGTTCCAACATTCACCTTGCAAGGCATTGGAGGATTTGCCGCGAATCAGGCCCTGCAAGGCGTCACCTCCACCGCACTCAGCAAAGCCCTCGGTCAGGGCGGCAGTGTGAACGAAGCGCTCAAGGGCGCGCTGTTCAATACCTTGGCCGCCACCGCGTTCAACCTCGTCGGCGACTACACCGCAGGCGTCATAGAAACCGGTACACCCAGCAAAGTCGTGATCCACGCCATGGTGGGCGGTCTGCTCGCCAAAGCCACGGGCGGCGATTTCAAAACCGGCGCTTTGGCCGCAGGCGTCAACGAAGCCGTGGTCGGTCACCTCGACGGCCTGGTTCAGGGCAACGAAGCGCTGCTGACCATGAGCAGCCAGATGATCGGCCTGCTCGCCGCTGCCGCCCAGAAAGACACCGACGCCGAAAAACTCCAGCAAGGCGTGTGGGTCGCCAAGAACGCAACGGAATACAACTACCTCCTGCACAAAGACCTGGAGGCCATGCACGCCGAGCTTACCGCGAGCAAGAGCGACGCCGAAAAGCGCCAGATACACGAGAAATACGCCAAACAAAACGAAGACAACAACGCCGCACTGGGTTCGCTGTGCAAGGCCAACCCAGACGTCTGCCGACAGATCTCGGACCAACTGCAGCAAGACGAACCCAAGCTCGACGCCCTCGCCAAGGAGCTTTACGCCAAGGGGGAAATCCAGGAAGGCACCCTCATCGCCGCCTTCTTCCAACAGGAAAACATGGCGGCCCGCCTGCAGATCGCCAGTGAACTCGGCGCGATCAAAAACGGAGAGGGCAGCCGGCTCCTGAATGAACTGGGCGCGGTTTTGCTCGGCGGCGCCCGCGCTGACAGCGGGCATTCAAAACCTGCCAGTAACAACTCGTCCCGACCGACACACCAGACGTCCGAGTCCGACGTTGGCCCCACCACCCGTCCTCAAGTGAGCTTTGAAAGCGGACAGGAAGTGCCGTACGGTGCAAAAGGTACAAGTGGTTCTGGGCAGAAAATGCCGTCTGGATTGCCAGATAATTTAACTGGATATGCTAATCCCCAAGAAATTCGATTCACGCAGGATAGTGTTAAAAGTAGCTTTGCGGATGGGAAGGTTCTTCAAACAACGATTGACGATTTAAAATCTGGAAAGATTTCTCCAGCTGACTTTCCAGCTGTTCGAGTATTTGAGAAGGATGGCCTTGTCTATAGTTTAGATAATCGTCGCGTCTTAGCTGCATCTGCAGCAGGTGTACCCATCAAAATCATTCCCGCCACCGAGGCCGAAATAGCCAAGGAAATTGGAAGGAAGATGACTACGCCAAACAACGGTTCTATAATTTGTGTTCGTGGGATTTGTAAATAGGTGACTTATGGATCTAGATAAGATGATTGGAAGTATTAAAACCAGGGAAGAGTTTGCAGATTTTATTTGTGGGCTTAAGGATGACTTGGAGTTAAATTCAGCCGATTGGGAAAACCCTACACTTGAGAGATTTTTGGACGCAATGGAAGCTTGGGTACGAGCAATGAATTCCTATGCAGTGAACTCTGGTGATGATGAAGCCCTCATCCCTAGTTGGCAGACATTTGCAAAAATATTGTTTGCATCTAAGATTTACGAATAATATTGGCGTTTTAATTGTTTTGCTGGTGCAATAGGCGCTAACCACGATCCTAATGCACCTACCCCTTGCAGCGCCGGGCTTGGGCCTCAACGAATAGTCGTTAGGAGAGGTAACGAGATATACGTTTTTCTTGAAGTTTTTAATAAATTCGTGCTCCTGGGATCGGCTTTACGGATGCTCCGTTTTATGTCTATGACGTGAGAGGGAACTCCAAAGATGATGACCTTCTTGCAGGCGACGATTTGCCTTTCTGACGGCGTTAATGGTTTACGGCGTTTAATAATGGGGGTGGTATAACTTTCGATGGGTGTGCATGGACGCATAACTAAAAGCGCTTTTCGCTTTTTTAAAATTAAGGATCGATATGAAAAAATTATTCGCTGTGCTGTTGTGCGCTGTTTTATTGGCCGGTTGTGCGGGGCAGAAATTCTCCCCGGAACATCGTGAGCAAATCAAGACGGTCAAGGTGCTTCCTGTCAAATGGGAGCCGGGCGAGATTCATTATTTCGGCCGCGCGCAGAACACCGGTATGGCGTTTGGGGGTTATTTGGGATTTCTTCTGGCGAATAGCCTGTCGAGTTCTCCACAACGTGAAATTATCAAAACCCTCGACACTGAAAAGATCGACCTAGGGGCGCTGGTGAAGCAGCACTTCGTCGCTGAACTCGCCAAGAACCCTTCGCTGAACGTCGTTGGAGATGAAGCAACGGCCGATGCACATATTCAATTGACGGTCGATTATTGGGGCTTCCAGATTTCCCATGGGTTCAGCGGCGTGATTTACCCGGTTATCAAGGTGGGTGCCGTGATGCAGCAAGGCACCGAGCGGTTGTGGGTGCAGAACGAAGGTGTTACCCCGTTCACCGACGGGAACGATCTCGGCTATGTGCCAGCGAGTCTGGGCACGGAACCCGAAACCTTGCGTTTGGCCTTGAACGGGGTTAGCGCCATCGCCAGTCAGTCATTGGCGAAAGGTTTGCGGTGACGCGTGAATAACTCGCTGGGGCCAGACTCGAAACGCCTCGCCCCAGCCTCAGACCCACGCAATCAATCGTGGATTTCATCCCGCAAAAACACCAGCTTGTCCGCCTTGGACAGTTCCTTCGCATACCGATACCCCTGCACGTCGAACTGCTTCAGGTCGTCCGGGTTGTTGATGCGTTCGGAAATCACGAAACGGCTCATCATGCCGCGGGCTTTTTTGGCGTAGAAGCTGATGATCTTGTACTGGCCGTTCTTCTGGTCGCGGAATTCGGTATCGATGACGCGGGCGTTGAGTGCTGAGCGTTTGACCGCAGAGAAATACTCGTTTGACGCCAGGTTGAGCAGCACGTCGTCGCCTTGTTCGGCGAGGGCCTCGTTGAGCCATTCGCTGATGCGATCGCCCCAGAACGCGTAAAGGTCTTTGCCGCGGGAGTTGGCGAGTTTGGTGCCCATTTCCAGGCGATACGGTTGCATCAGGTCGAGCGGGCGCAGCAGGCCGTAGAGGCCGGAGAGCATGCGCAGGTGTTGCTGGGCGTAGTCGAGTTCGGTTTCACTCAACGTATCTGCGGCAAGACCGGTGTAGACGTCACCCTTGAATGCCAGCAGCGCCTGTTTGGCGTTGCTCGGCGTAAAGGCGGGCGTCCAGCTGCCGAAGCGTGCAGCGTTGAGGCCGGCCAGCTTGTCCGACAGGTGCATCAGCTCGCTGATCTGCGAGGGGGTGAGCTCGCGCAGTTGGGTGATGAGTTCCTGTGAATGGTCCAGGTATTGAGGCTGGGTAAAGCGTTCGGTGGTGGGCGGTGTCTCGAAATCGAGGGTCTTCGCTGGGGATATCACCATCAGCATGCGGTCGTCTCCTTTAATCGTGGAGGCGATTCTAGGGGTTGTGCCCGGATGACTCCAGCTATGGTGATGATAGGTACCTGCAGGGGCCTCGGTGGCAACCTGCAGCCGGCTTGCTGGCGAATGCAATGGCCGATTCAGCATCCAGTGTGCGCGCACTGCCGATTTCGCCAGCAAGCCGGCTCCTACAAGGCGTTGGCGTTCTTTCGGCTGAATCCATCAAATCCGCTATAGTGCCTCGCCGGTTTCGGCCTCTTCATTCAAGGATTGGGAGCACGTCGTTTTGCGCATGCCGTTATTGATCGGTGCCTGTCTGCTGGCGTTCAACGCGCAGGCGGCGACCGGAGAGATTGCGACGATGGATCGCAGTGTCTGGCCGGAGGTCCTTGAGACCCCTCAACTGTTCGATGTGGCCTCGCGTGCCGAGATCCTGAGTTTTGCTCATCAGTTGCTTGAGAGCGAAAACATCAGCGACATCCAGCTGGCCGAGCGCCTCGGTTTGCGGCAGATCAACGTGGCCACCGTAAACCTGATCCGGAATCGACTGTGGACACGGTTGTTTGACAACTGGAAAGCCGCCGAGAAGTCCTGTGAAGCCGACGCTTCGTTCTGCGTGCTGGTCGATGACGTGCCGATGCTGCGCCAGCGCGCGGCCGAATACAAAGTCGCGGACGATTCGTTTTATGCCCGCTGGGCGGCGCCCGCCGATGCCTTTAACCAGCGTTACCTGAACGAACTGCTGCGCATGGCGGCGCTGTTTCCGCAGACTAGCAGCGAGGTCGAGCGCTACAACTCGGACGAGTTGAGCGGCGAAGAAATGCCCGACCGCACCTTCCTGCTTAATTTCGAGAGCGGCCCTACGGTCGCCGATGGCGCCACCGACTGGCTGGCGGATTTCATGCGTCAGCAGAAAATCAACGCCACGTTCTTCGTGCTCGGTAAAAACCTGCAGACCCGGCTGGACGCCAGTTCTGCACAAGCGCTGCAGACGGTGTATCGCCAGCAATGTGTGGGTATCCAAGGCTGGGAGTACCGTTCGCACGCGCACTGGAACGACTGGCAGGACTCAATCGAGCGCAGTGCCGCGCTGGTGCAGCAGACCCTGCCAGACAACTTCGTGCCGCTGTTTCGGCCGCCGTACGGCCATCGCCGGGCGGACAGCGCGCAGTTTTTCCGTGATCAGCAGCTGCGCGTCTCGCTATGGAACATCGACTCCCAGGACGCGACCGGCCGCATCAGCGCCGAACAGGCCGCGCACCGTGTGCTGACACTGATGCTTCTATGGCGCCACGGAAACATTGTGTTCCACGACAGCACGGACAAACCGCAACAGGCCGTGCCATGGCTGATGGCCAATACCGCGCAAAGTGGTGTGGTGTGGGAAGACTGTCATATTTATCCGCAGCAACTGTCGGACGAAACCGATCAGGCGGAGCCCGACGATGAAGACGCTGAGGAGCCTGCAGACGAACAACCGGAGGATCAAATGCCGGATGCCAGCCAGTCTTCGACAAAACAGGCTGAAGAGCCCGTAAAACAAGGGGAATAGGGAAGTAAACCGGTAGGATCGGTCGGATTTTTTCGAGGATTTCCCCCCGACCGGACTTCCGACTGTAAACGCGTGGGAACCATCCGCCAAGGGCTATTCGTCACGCTGTGAAATAAACTTCAAATTCCACTCAAAACGCTTTTTTATGTCATCGGTTTTGCGGTATTACGACAACAGACCGCCGAACCCTGCAACACAGGTGGCGTCCCTCCAGACCCCACTTTGCGCACGTCTCTTCTGCCTGAAGGAGAGAGCCTCGGCGGCCTTTCCGTAGCGCGACATCGACTGTGTGTCGCGTTACCTGGCTACTACAAAGGTGAGCGAGTATGGATGACCACGGACGCACCCCTTCCTCTAACCAGCCAATCCTCTATGTGCTCGATACCAATGTATTGATTCATGATCCAAACGCGCTGCTGAATTTCGAAGAACACCACGTTGCACTCCCCATGACGGTCCTCGAAGAACTGGACAAGCTCAAGGCGGGCAAACACTCGGTCGCTGCGGAATGCCGCCAGGCTATTCGGCTGATCGACAAGACACTGGGCGAAGCGACCCCGGAGGAGGTCGAACGAGGCGTACCGATTGATCGCGGTACAGGCGTTTTCAAGGGTTATCTGTCCATCCTGATGAACAAGCGCGAAGAGCCTAACAGCCTTCTGCCCGAGCATCTGAACGACAACATCATCATCAATCAGCTGATCGACCTGCATGCGCGCAAAAAGGACATGCGCATCGTGCTGGTCACCAAAGACATCAACATGCGCCTGAAGGCGCGTGCCTGCGGGATCGCGGCCGAAGACTACAGCACCGACCAGTTGGTCGATGACGTGTCGATGCTGTCGCGGGGTTATCACACCATGACCGGTTCCTTCTGGGATCGCGTCAGCAAGGTCGACACGCGCCAGGACCACGGCCGCACCTGGCACAAAGTGCAGATGACGGAGCAGATCCCGGCCGTTCACATTAACGAGTTCATCATCGACGAGCAGGGCTTCGTCGGCTGGGTCAAAGGCGTCAAACCGGATGAATTGCTGTTGCTGGACATGCACCAGGAACCGCTCTTGCACCAGGAAGCCTGGGGCCTGAAACCGCGTGACATCTATCAAGGCCTGGCGCTGTTCGCGCTGCTCGATCCCGATATTCATCTGGTCAACCTGTCGGGCGCTGCGGGCTCCGGCAAGACCATTCTGGCGCTGGCCGCTGCCATTGAGCAGACCATGGTCAGCAAGCGTTATCGCCGCATCATAGCCACCCGCAGTGTGCAGGGTCTCGACCAGGAGATCGGGTTCTTGCCAGGCACCGAGGCCGAGAAGATGGAGCCTTGGCTGGGTGCGATCACCGACAACCTGGAAGCGCTGCACATGGACGATGAAAACACCCATGGCAGTGTCGACTACATCCTCAGCAAAGTGCCGTTGCAGTTCAAATCCCTTAACTACATTCGAGGCCGCAGTTTCCAGCAAAGCCTGATCCTGATCGACGAGTGCCAGAACCTCACCCCGCACCAGATGAAAACCATCATCACCCGTGCCGGTGCCGGTTCCAAGGTGGTCTGCCTGGGTAACCTGGCGCAGATCGACACCCCTTACCTGTCGGCCACCAGTTCCGGCCTGACCTACCTGACGGAGCGCTTCAAGGATTTCCCCAACGGCGTGCACATTACCCTGCAAGGGGTTCCACGCTCGATCCTGGCTGAGTATGCGGAGAGTCATTTGTAAGATCGCCGCTTAACCCTGTAGGAGCGCGCTTGCCCGCGATCGCGGTAGATCAGTCGCCGAAGCTGGCACTGGTCCGACGCAATCGCGGGCAAGCGCGCTCCTACAGTTCTTTTTGCATTTGGGTTTACAATCCTCGCTCCTGTTCAGGAGTCACTCCGTGCTTACTCATCTCGATTCCCAAGGTCGCGCCAATATGGTCGACGTCACTGAAAAAGCGGTGACGTCCCGTGAAGCCGTGGCCGAAGCCCGCGTGCGCATGCTGCCCGAAACCCTGCAAATGATCGTCGCCGGTGGCCATCCGAAAGGGGATGTGTTTGCTGTGGCGCGTATCGCCGGGATTCAGGCCGCGAAGAAAACCAGCGACCTGATTCCCTTGTGTCACCCGTTGATGCTGACCAGCGTCAAGGTCGAGCTCAATGCCGAAGGGGCCGACACCGTCCACATCGTGGCCCGCTGCAAGCTCTCGGGGCAGACCGGTGTGGAAATGGAAGCGCTGACCGCCGCCAGCGTTGCGGCGCTGACGATCTACGACATGTGCAAGGCTGTTGATCGCGCCATGGTCATCGAGCACGTGCGTTTGTTGGAAAAGCTGGGCGGCAAAAGCGGGCACTTCGTGGCCGATGAAAAAGGGGAGGCGCCATGACTATTCACGTTCAGGTTCAGTTCTTTGCCCGTTTCCGCGAGACGCTGGGAACCGAAAGCGAGGATCTCGAGGGCGGCTTCGCCACGGTCGGCGCGATACGTGACCATTTGCTCGCGCGCGGTGGGGTTTGGGACGTGCTGGCTGAGCAGAACATCATGTGCGCCCGCAATCAGGCGTTGTGCTCGCTGAATGAACCCGTCGAAGCGGGCGATGAAGTGGCCTTCTTCCCGACTGTGACCGGAGGTTGAAGATGGCGATTCGGGTACAGGCCACGGCGTTCGATCCTGGCGCTGAAGTCAACGCGATGCACGACGCCAACGTGGGCGTGGGTGCGGTGGTGAGTTTTGTCGGGTACGTGCGGGATTTCAACGACGGCCGGGACGTGTCGGGGATGTTTCTGGAACACTATCCGGGCATGACCGAAAAGGCGTTGGGCAAGATCGCCGAAGAGGCCCAGCAGCGCTGGCCGCTGCTCAAGATCGAGGTGCTGCACCGCGTCGGGGAATTGGAGCCGGGTGAGCCGATTGTGTTCGTCGGCGTCGCCAGCGCCCATCGACAGGCCGCGTTCGAAGCCTGCGATTTCGTCATGGATTATTTGAAAACCCGCGCGCCGTTCTGGAAGAAAGAAAACACCTCAGAAGGGCCGCGCTGGGTTGAAGGGCGTGACAGCGATCACGTCGCTGCGGATCGCTGGAAAAAAGCCGAGCTTTAGCTCGATTTTTGTAGGAGCACGCTTGCCCGCGATGGCTGTGTGTCAGCCACATAAATATCGCTGGCACGATCTCATCGCGGGCAAGCGCGCTCCTACAAGGGCAAAGACGTTATTCAGAGTCTGCCGCAGGCTCAACCCGTGGCTTACGCACAACCGCCCGCAGCAACTCGGTCGGCGGCATTTCGCAGCTGATCTTGCGGCCCAGCTTCTCTTCGATTGAAGGCAGCTGATACGAATCGTCTTCACCGGCGAAACTGATGGAAACGCCGTCGGCGCCCGCACGACCCGTACGGCCAATACGGTGGACGTAGTCGTCCGGCACTTCCGGCAGCGTGAAGTTGATCACGTGGCTGATGCCGTCGATGTGAATCCCGCGACCTGCCACGTCGGTGGCCACCAGCACGCGAATCTTGCCTTCGCGGAAGCCTTCCAACGTCTTGATGCGCTTGTGTTGCGGAACGTCGCCCGACAATTGCGCGGCGTTGACGCCATCGCGCACCAGGCGCTCTTCGATGCGACGCACTTCGTCCTTGCGGTTGGCGAAGACCATCACGCGTTCCCAACCGTTGTCGTTGATCAGGTTGAACAGCAGCTTGTATTTGTCCGCTGCAGCGACGGCATAAACATGTTGTTCGACGGTGTCGCTGGCGACGTTCAGCGATTCGATTTCGACGATCGCAGGGTCAGTGGTCCATTGCTTGGCCAGGTTCATGACGTCTTCGGTGAACGTCGCGGAGAACAGCAGCGTCTGGCGCTCACCTTTGTGCGGGGTCTGGCGGATGATCGAGCGCACCTGAGGGATGAAGCCCATGTCGAGCATGCGGTCCGCTTCGTCCAGCACCATGACTTCGACCATGTCCAGATGCACTTCACCGCGCTGGTTGAAGTCCAGCAGACGGCCTGGGGTTGCCACGAGGATGTCGCAATGACGGGCTTCGAGTTGCTTGAGCTGCTTGTCGAAGTCCATGCCGCCGACGAACGTCATGACGTTGAGGTCGGTGTACTTGGTCAGTGCCGCAGCGTCCTTGGCGATCTGCACCACGAGCTCGCGGGTCGGCGCGATGATCAGCGCACGGGGTTCGCCCATGTAGCGTTCTTTCGGCGGCGGGGTCTGGGTCAGTTGCGTGATGATCGAGATCAGGAACGCGGCCGTCTTGCCCGTACCGGTCTGCGCGCGACCGATCGCATCCTTGCCCTTGAGCGTGTAGCCCAGGACACCGGCCTGAATCGGCGTGCAGTAAGGGAAGCCCAGATCCTGAATGGCGTGCATCAGCTCAGGGGCGAGCGGGAAATCATGAAAGCGGGTTTTACCTTCCTGCGGCTCGACCACGAAGTCTTCGACTTTCCATGGCGCGACGACAGGTTTGGGCGCGCGCTCACGACGTGGGCGTTCGGCCTTGGGACGTGGAGCGGCGGGTTGACTCGAAACCTCTGCTGGCGCAGCAGGCGCGACAGGGGAGGCTGTTTCCCGGTACGAGCCTTCGGTCGGGCTTTTGGATACGGGGAGGGGAGCAGCGGGTGCGAGCTGCTCAGCCTCGCTTTTACCGAACATTTTTTTAAGTGCTTTGAGCACGGTCATCTCGTCGATTGATTAAGGAATGTACGCCGGGCAGTGTAAAGCAAGAACCCGGCGCGGCGTAGTGCCATACCAAATCCGCACGACAAATGAAAGGAACAAATGGCGTTTTAACGCAGCCGATCCCCGAGCCAGACACCTATGTCGGAAATTTCCTGCGGTAACACTTCGTGGCCCATTGGGTATTCCTGCCATGTCGCGGTGACGTCTTTGGCTTTCAACTGCTCGTAAGCGGTTCGGCCCATGGCGTTTTGAACGACTTCATCGTAGATGCCATGCAAGCAATACACCGGAATGCGCTGCTGGCTGGCCGAAAGGACCATTTCATCGCTGAACGTTGGCGCATACGTCGAGAGCGCCAGAACCCCGCCCAATGGGCCTTCCCAGCGCATGAAGGCGGTGTGCAGAACGACGGCGCCACCTTGAGAGAAGCCGGCGAGGAAGATGCGCGCGGGGTCGATGCCGCTGTCTCGTTGCGCTTCGATCAGGGTCAGGACGCGCTGCGCCGAGCCCTCCAGCTGGTCGCGATCAATCGCGCGCGCCGGGCTCATGGCCTTGATGTCATACCAGCTTGGCATTTCATAGCCGCCGTTGACCGTGACAGCGCGGGTGGGCGCCTGCGGCAAGACGAATCGCGTGGTCAGCAATGTCTCCTGCAGCGCCTCTGCAACGGGCATGAAGTCGTAGCGGTCGGCGCCCAGGCCATGCAGCCAGATGACGCAGGCATCGGCGGTTTTTTCCGGCTCGATGATCAGGGGTTCGCTCATGTGTGCTCCATTTGTGTGCGATGGCTCTGGCGCGGCGCTTTAACGCGGTGCGTGGCCGGATTCAGATATGAAAGAAGATGTCGCAAGGTTACAAGTTTTGATCTTGACCTGTCGCTAATTCGACTTTGCCAGCATGGTGGTACGGGCTTTGCTACACATCCCCCGGAGTGAAGGCGCTCACCTCAGGCGGTAACACTAATGGGCCATTAATCATTCAGCCTATTGTTACGTCGGGGCAGCACGGAGTCCATCGATCGGGATTCCAGGCACGATTCGCTTTGAACCTCGGGGTTCAAGGACATCATGGGGCTTCAGTCCGCTTGACCAAATCGAATCCGCAGGCGCGGTGGACGAAACGCAAGATACCGGTTTCGGGTTCGGGTCTTACGTCGCATGACCCAAAAACAAGCCAACACGGGTCATTAATGCCTCACAAGGGTGCGACGGGGCTAAAGCTCCTACACAACAAAGAGCAAACTGGAGGTTTGAATGAAGATGTTGAAATCCACCCTGGCTGTAGTGGCCGCCGCAGCAGCACTCGGTATCACTGGTTTCGCTCAAGCGGGCGCTAAACTGGATGCGATCCAGAAAAAAGGCTTTATCCAGTGCGGTGTGAGCGACGGTCTGCCGGGTTTCTCGGTCCCAGACGCAAGCGGCACCATCAAGGGGATCGACGCCGACTTCTGCCGCGCTGTTGCTGCCGCTGTTTTCGGTGATGCAACCAAGGTCAAGTTCAGCCAGTTGAACGCCAAAGAGCGTTTCACCGCGCTGCAATCGGGCGAAATCGACATCCTGTCGCGTAACACCACCTGGACCAGCTCTCGCGATGCGAGCATGGGTCTGATGTTCCCGGGCTTCGTGACTTACTACGACGGCGTTGGCTTCCTGGCCAACAGCAAGCTGGGCGTGAAGAGCGCCAAGGAACTGGACGGTGCGACCATCTGTATTCAAGCCGGTACCACAACCGAGCTGAACGTTTCCGACTACTTCCGCGCCAACAACCTGAAATACACCCCGATCACCTTCGATACCTCCGATGAAAGCGCCAAGTCGCTGGAATCCGGTCGTTGCGACGTGCTGACCTCCGACAAGTCGCAGCTGTACGCACAGCGCTCGAAGCTGGCTAAACCTACCGACTACGTCGTTCTGCCTGAAACCATCTCCAAAGAACCACTGGGCCCAGTCGTCGCTCGCGGTGACGAAGAGTGGACCACCCTGGTTCGCTGGGTCGGTTTCGCCCTGTTGAACACTGAAGAAGCAGGCATCACTTCCAAGAACGTTGAAGCCGAAGCCAAATCCACCAAAAACCCTGACGTAGCCCGTCTGCTGGGTGCTGACGGCGACTACGGTCCGCAGCTGAAACTGAAGAAGGACTGGGTCGTTCAGATCGTCAAGCAAGTAGGTAACTACGGCGAGATCTTCGAGAAGAACCTGGGCAAAAGCACGCCTCTGGCTATTGACCGTGGTCAGAACGCTCTGTGGAACGCTGGCGGCATTCAATACGCACCACCTGTGCGTTGATTGACCTGTACCCGGCTGCGTAACGCGCAGCCGGGTACTTCGTTCCATTTTTTCTGGGGCACTTCATGCAAAATCAAATCAGCGCACCAAAGCAGAGGCTATCCCTCAGCGATCCCAAAGTGCGTGCGTGGCTATTTCAGATAATCACGGTTATCGCAGTAGCCGCGATGGGTTGGTATCTGTTCGATAACACCCAAACCAACCTGCAACACCGGGGTATCAACTCAGGTTTCGGTTTCCTCGAAAACAGCGCCGGCTTCGGCATCGCGCAACACCTGATTCCGTTTACGGAATCGGATAGTTACGCGAGGGTTTTCCTCATTGGTTTGCTCAACACGCTGCTGGTGACCTTCATCGGCGTGATTCTCGCGACCCTGCTCGGCTTCATCGTCGGTGTGGCGCGTCTGTCCAACAACTGGATCATCAACAAACTGGCGACGGTCTACGTCGAAGTCTTCCGCAACATTCCGCCTCTGCTGCAGATCCTGTTCTGGTACTTCGCGGTGTTCCTGACGCTACCGGGCCCTCGCGCCGCTCACGGCTTCTTCGGTTCGTTCTTCGTCAGCAGTCGTGGCCTGAACATGCCCGGAGCGATCGCGACCGACGCTGCATGGCCGTTCGTGATCAGTGTGATTCTGGCAATCGTCGCCATCGTATTGATGGCCAAATGGGCAAATAAACGTTTCGAGGCGACAGGCGTTCCGTTTCATAAATTCTGGGCGGGCCTGGCCCTGTTCATCGTCATCCCTGCGCTGTGTTCGCTGATCTTCGGTGCGCCGGTGCATTGGGAGATCCCTGAGCTCAAGGGCTTCAACTTTGTCGGCGGCTGGGTATTGATCCCCGAGCTGCTGGCGTTGACCCTGGCCCTGACGGTTTATACGGCGGCGTTCATCGCCGAAATCGTGCGTTCGGGCATCAAGTCGGTCAGCCACGGCCAGACCGAAGCCGCACGTTCGCTGGGCCTGCGCCCAGGTCCTACGCTGCGCAAGGTCATCATCCCGCAAGCGCTGCGGGTGATCATTCCGCCATTGACCAGCCAATACCTGAACCTGGCGAAGAACTCCTCGCTGGCAGCGGGTATCGGTTATCCGGAAATGGTTTCGCTGTTTGCCGGCACCGTTCTCAACCAGACCGGCCAGGCCATCGAAGTCATTGCCATCACCATGAGCGTGTACCTGGCGATCAGTATCAGCATTTCCCTGCTGATGAACTGGTACAACAAGCGCATTGCGCTGATCGAGCGGTGAGGAAACGCGCATGACATCCCATACTTTCAAACCCGACATGCCGCCGCCGAGCAAAGTCTTCGGCCCGGTGGCATGGATGCGCCAGAACCTGTTCTCGAGCTGGATCAACTCCCTGTTGACCCTGTTCGCGATTTACCTGATCTGGCTGATCGTTCCCCCCTTGCTGAGCTGGTCAATTTTCGACGCCAACTGGATCGGCACTACACGCGCCGACTGCACCAAGGCTGGCGCCTGCTGGGTGTTCATCGAACAGCGCTTCGGCCAGTTCATGTACGGGTACTACCCGCAGGCACTGCGCTGGAGGGTCGACCTGACCGTCTGGCTGGCGATCATCGGTGCCGCACCGCTGTTCATCAAGATGATGCCGCGCAAGGCCATCTACGGTCTGTCGTTCCTGGTCATTTACCCGATCGTTGCCTACTTCCTGCTGCATGGCGGCATCTTCGGCATGGTCAACGTGGCGACTAGTCAATGGGGCGGCCTGATGCTGACACTGGTCATCGCCACCGTCGGTATCGCAGGTGCTTTGCCATTGGGCGTGGTGCTGGCGTTGGGTCGTCGCTCGGAAATGCCAGCCATCCGCGTGCTGTGCGTGACCTTCATCGAGTTCTGGCGTGGCGTTCCGCTGATCACCGTGCTGTTCATGTCGTCGGTGATGCTGCCGCTGTTTCTGCCAGAAGGCATGAACTTCGACAAACTGCTGCGTGCCTTGATCGGTGTGATCATGTTCCAGTCGGCCTATGTGGCCGAAGTGGTGCGTGGCGGCATGCAAGCGATTCCCAAAGGTCAGTACGAAGCCGCCGCTGCGATGGGCCTGGGTTACTGGCGCCGGATGGGGCTGGTGATTCTGCCTCAAGCCCTGAAGCTGGTCATTCCCGGTCTGGTCAACACGGTGATCGCGTTGTTCAAGGACACCAGCCTTGTGATCATCATCGGCCTGTTCGACCTGCTTAACAGCGTCAAGCAAGCTGCCGCCGACCCGAACTGGCTCGGCATGGCGACCGAGGGCTACGTATTCGCGGCCCTGGTGTTCTGGATCTTCTGTTTCGGTATGTCCCGCTACTCCATGCATTTGGAGCGTAAGTTGGACACAGGCCACAAGCGTTAGGAGTTATGTGATGAGTGAAGCTATCAGCAAGCCTCTGGGCGCCGAAGGCATGATCCGGATGGAAGGCGTACACAAGTGGTACGGCCAGTTCCATGTATTGAAAGACATCAACCTGAACGTGCGTCAGGGCGAACGTATCGTATTGTGCGGCCCGTCGGGCTCGGGCAAGTCGACCACCATTCGCTGCCTGAACCGTCTGGAAGAGCACCAGCAAGGTCGCATTATCGTCGATGGCACCGAGCTGACGTCTGACCTGAAGCAGATCGAAACCATCCGCCGCGAAGTCGGCATGGTGTTCCAGCACTTCAACCTGTTCCCGCACCTGACCATCTTGCAGAACTGCACGCTGGCGCCGATGTGGGTGCGCAAGATGCCGAAGAAAAAGGCGGAAGAAATCGCCATGCACTACCTGGAGCGCGTACGCATTCCGGAGCAGGCGCACAAGTACCCGGGTCAGCTGTCCGGTGGTCAGCAACAGCGTGTGGCCATCGCCCGTGCCCTGTGCATGAAGCCGAAAATCATGCTGTTCGACGAGCCTACGTCAGCACTCGATCCGGAAATGGTGAAAGAGGTTCTGGACACCATGGTCGGTCTGGCTGAAGAAGGCATGACCATGCTCTGCGTGACCCACGAAATGGGCTTCGCCCGCACCGTGGCCAATCGCGTGATCTTCATGGACAAAGGCGAAATCGTCGAACAAGCCGCCCCGAACGACTTCTTCGACAACCCGCAAAGCGACCGCACCAAACTGTTCCTCAGCCAGATCCTGCACTGAGTCAGCAGCGGTAACACCCTCAGAACCCGGACCTTGTGTCCGGGTTTTTTGTTTTGGGGCGCGCTCCTACAGGTGACCGAAGCCATGAAGGCGATCCTGCTGGAGATCCATTACAGCAGTCGCCGCTCGACACGGATCCGGATTCGGACCCGCTCGACACGGATCCGGATTCGGACACAGGCTTCCACGCAGTCTCTGTAGGAGCTGCCGGAGGTTACGACGGTGGCGAATGCGGTGTGCCATTCATCATTGATACCGCTGACCCACCTCATTCATCGGAATGCCGCCCAGCCCAAGCTCCCGCAGGTCTAAAGCTCGACGCAGGTTGAGTGCATGAAAGCAGGCCGAGGAAAACTGTACGCAATCTTCGCAAAACTTGTGTTCTTTGCCGAACTCCAACAGGATTACGTCTTTGCGCAATGCGCTGTTACACATCCTGCCCCCACGAGAATCCCATGACGACCAAGGCGCCTTTGGCGAGCGACACGCTATCCCCTTCCCGTAAACATCATGAAATCGAAGAACTGCTGATCGACGCGGAGGCCGATGACGACCACGTCCAGCAGTCTCATCCCGTGTTGAAACGTCCGTGGTTTCTGTTGTTCGGGCTGGTGTTGGTGGCGCTGAACCTGCGTCCGGCGTTGTCGAGCATGGCGCCCTTGTTGAGTGAGGTGTCAAAAAGCCTGGGGCTGTCGGCGGCCAAGGCCGGTCTGCTCACAACGCTGCCCGTGCTGTGCCTGGGGTTGTTCGCGCCGCTGGCGCCGATTCTGGCGCGGCGGTTTGGCAGTGAGCGCGTCGTCCTGGGCATTCTGCTGACCCTGACCTGCGGAATTCTCCTGCGCAGTTCATTCGGCGAGGTCGGCCTGTTCGCCGGCAGCATTTTGTCTGGCGCGAGCATTGGCATCATTGGTGTGTTGCTGCCGGGTATCGTCAAGCGCGACTTCGCCAAACAAGCGGGGACCATGACCGGCGTGTACACGATGGCGTTGTGTCTGGGGGCCGCAGTGGCCGCCGGTTCGACTGTGCCGCTGAGCCACTATTTTGGAGGCAGCTGGACCCTCGGGCTGGGATTCTGGATCGTGCCGGCCGTGCTCGCGGCACTCTTCTGGTGGCCGCAGACGCGCCAGCGCCATGGTCAGCATCAAGCGGCCTATCGCGTGCGCGGTCTGTTCCGCGACCGTCTGGCGCGGCAAGTGACGCTGTATATGGGCCTGCAATCGTCGCTGGCCTACATCGTGTTTGGCTGGTTGCCGTCGATTCTCATCGGTCGCGGGCTGACCCCGACCGAAGCCGGGTTGCTGTTATCAGGCTCGATCATGGTTCAGTTGCTCAGCTCGCTGACCGCCCCATGGCTGGCGACGCGGGGCAAGGATCAGCGACTGGCGATTCTGCTGGTGATGCTGCTGACCCTGGCGGGCTTGTACGGCTGCCTGTATGCGCCACTGAATCAGTTGTGGGTCTGGGGCGTGGTTCTTGGGCTGGGGCAGGGCGGCACGTTCAGTCTGGCGCTGACCCTGATCGTGCTGCGCTCCCGTGATTCTCACGTCGCTGCCAACCTCTCGAGCATGGCGCAAGGCGTGGGTTATACGCTGGCCTCGCTGGGCCCGTTCGCCGTCGGCGTGGTGCATGACTGGACCGGCAACTGGAGCGCCGTGGGCTGGATTTTCGGCATCATCGGCGTCGCCGCGATCCTGGCGGGCATGGGCGCCGGGCGCGCGCTGTACGTAGACGTCACCAGCGAGAAGATCTGAGGCGGCTATTCGGGCCACGAATGTCCATGGCAAAAGAGGCGATTGGCGCTTATCGTGCAGTCATCTCTTCCCATGGATGCGCCACGCATGAGCGACCTCAATCAGAGTCAATCCAACACCGACCTGATCTACCGGTTCTACGATGCCTTCAACCGCCTGGATGCCGAGGCGATGGCGGCCTGCTACACCGAGGATGTGCTGTTCAGCGACCCGGTGTTCGGGGAGTTACGCGGTCGTGAGGCAGGCGACATGTGGCGCATGCTGACGTCGAAGGCGCGGGATTTCTCGGTTCGTTTCGACCAGGTCCGCGCTGACGAGCGCTCCGGCGGCGCGCATTGGGTCGCGACTTACCTGTTCAGCCAGACCGGGCGTACGGTGATCAACGACATCCAGGCACGGTTCGTCTTTCGCGACGGCAAAATCTGCGAGCACCACGACCATTTCGATCTGTGGCGCTGGTCGCGTCAGGCGCTTGGTGCCAAAGGGGCGCTGCTGGGCTGGACGCCGCTCGTGCAGAACGCCATCCGTGCGCAGGCGCAAAAGGGCTTGAAGGCGTTTCAGACAGGGCGCTGACACCGTGCGTTTACGTCCACGCTCAAGGGGCATTCGCCTCTGATGCGGTAACTATGTAACGCGTCCACATGCCGAAAATCAGTTTACGTCGTGTCTTTATTGAGGCTGATAAGGACATCGACTGTGCCCACTTCCCCGGACAACGACGCAAGCAAACTCGAACAACTGCGCCAGCAATTCGCCCTGGACCCCGTTTTGACAACCCTCCAGGCGCAACTGCCTTCAGGCTTCATCGAGGCGTCGCCTTCTGAGCGCAAGGCCTATATAGAGGCGCTTCGACTGAGTCGAACCTGCAAGGCTGACCTCAAAAAGGCGCTCGAACCCCTCAAGGGCCTTGACGCCTTTTGCACACCGCTCCTGGCCGACGCGCTCGATGCCCGCTTCGGCAAGCGCTTCAATCCTGTGCAGGACAGGTTCTTCGGCATCACGTTGCACGGCCACGCAGACCCTTCCTCGGTGACGCATACGTTGCTGGAGGCCGCCATGCATAACTACGAGCGAGAAGAGTCAGTGACCAGCGGTTTCGACCGCTTCAGCTTGCTCGGTGCCGACGGTTTTCCACACCCTGAGAAGATGAAGTACGAAGAATTTGTCGACCTCAGCCGACACCTGAACCTGGGGCAGAAATACCAGGACCACCTCAACAGCGTGCTGGAGCCTGAATCCAGAGCCGGCGATGGTCCCGAGGTAGCGCGCCTCAACATGCGCGGTCTGTTCATCAGCAACGACCGCGCCGACCTGGAACTGTATGCCCGTGCAGCAACCCTCAGAAAACAGGTCTCTGCGTCATTCGGTTCGGCCATTATTGATCTGGCCATGAATCGCCCCTCCCCAAAACTCGACGGTCACCCGTTGCTGATACAAGGGTTGAGGCTGCTCGAACACGACATTTTGCGGGTGACCGTGATTCGCCCGGCGCGGACCTGGACCTTCACTCAGGTCCCCATCGTGTTGTACATCCCGCAGGACCCTATCTGCCCGATGAAAGAGTACGCCTCGATGGCAGAGATCGAGAGCGACCTTCGCACGCGGTTGATGGACCTCAAGTACCAGCAGTTTTTTGCGAGTTTGATCGGCGAGCGCAACCGGGCCAGTTTTTTCGAACGGTTGAACCGGCACCTGTTCCCCTTGCAGCCCATGGACGGCAACCGCTTCACTACCGGATTGTGGGAGCATCAAGCCGATCACTCCGCCCAACTGTTGATTGAGTCTGATCCGATCGAGGGCAACCTGTTTCGCTCGATGTATGCGCAGCAAATGTCTCTGATCAAGGACAACGCTCGATTCCTGGCGGTGCCTACCGAGGACGAAGATGCACTGACTCGCCGCAAGCGCCTGCAACGCTGGCTCAACCTCGGGCTGACCCTTGCCAACGTGGCGGCGTTGTACGTGCCGTTGCTTGGCAATCTGCTGTTCGTTTATGCCAGCGCCGAGCTGATGAGCGAGGTGTATCACGGCCTGGAAGACCTCAGTCATGACGACTTTGAGCAGGGCGTTGGCCATTTGATGGACGCAGCGACGAACCTCGCGTTCATGGCCGCCCTGGCCAAAGCCGGTGCAACCGCTCGCCTGCCTGAACCGCCTCCCATACAGAGCAACCACTTCATCGCGGACCTGGTTCCCGTGAAGTTGGCGAACGGCCAGACCCGACTCTGGAAGCCTGCCATCTCGCCGTTTCAGGTCGATGTGGTGTTACCCGAGGGCCTCAGTCCTGATATCGACGGCGTCACCACGGTCAATGGCAAGCGCTACATTCAGATCGAAGACCGCACCTACGAGCTTCATCATGAAGCCCACGTCAACAAGTGGGCGCTCAAGCACCCCGATCCGATGCGTCACGTCTCACTGCCGTTGCAGCGTAACGGGGTAGGCGCGTTCAAACACTTCGGCGAAGACGTGGCGCAATGGAGTGCCCGCAAGCTGTTCACGCGGCTTGGACACAGCGTCGCGGGGTTGAGTGATGCCGCCGCAGGCCAGATTCTGTCCGTGACGGGTACTGACGAGGCGCTGTTGCGCGAGGTCCACGGGCAGTCAGCGGTGCCGCCCGGTCATCTCCGGGACACGATCAAGCGCTTTCAACTGGCCGCTCGGGTTCAATCGGAGCCGCATGTCGCCGACCGCACACCGCGCGAACGATTTGCTGAGCTGTATCAGGCCAGCGAGCACTCGGACGATCCTGCGGTGCAACGGATGCAACGCGATTTTCCCGGGCTGCCGTCGCACGTCGCCGAGGACATCGTGGCCGATGCGTCAACGGTCGAGCGACAACAGATGCTGGACACTGGGCGGGTTGCCTTGCGCCACGCCGAGGCGGCCGTCTGGCAGTTGCGTCAGACCCGGCTGAACCGCGCTCTGGAGGGGTTTCACCTCAAGTCTGTGGTGAGTCCCGATACCGACACCCTGCGGTTGCGCCTGCTTGCGAGGTTGCCCGGATGGTCCGACACGGTGCGCATCGAACTGCGCGATGGCAGTCGACACGGGCCTTTGCTCGACAACGTGGGCAGTGCCGACGCCGCTGAACCGAAAACGCTGGTGAGACGAAATGGCGGCTACCTGGCGTACGACGCGCAAGGGAATGACTTGAACAGCATGCCGCCTGACGGCAATAACCTGTGTGATGCGCTGATGCACGCGCTGCCGGACGGGCCGCGTCGGGCCATCGGTTTGCCCCATGTCTGGCAAGCCGAGGCGTTGAACGAGCGCCTGGCCAGGCTTGCGGCCTCGGATCGTCAGCAGAGTGCCGACTTGCTCGGGCAGGTCTCCAAACCCCTGCGCTTCAATCAGCCGCAGCGCATGCTCAAGGGGCGACTGGGGTATGGCTTGAGCGGCAGAGGGCGTCTGCCGGGGTTTGTCCTGGAGGATCATCTGCTCGACAAGATCGCGCGGCTGGAACTGGGGCAGATGAACCCGCAGACCGCGCTGGATGCGTTGCGCAGTGCCCATCCACAGGCTTCCAACGGCGACCTCAATCAGCGTCTCGACGTGCTGCTGGACGAGCGATCAGCCCTGCGCGCGGACCTCGACGCGTGGGCATGGCGCTCAACAGAACTGCCAAGCATGAACGTGTTGCAGGAGAACAGCAGAACCTGGATCGCGGAGGCCATTCTTGCGTGGTGGGAGAGCGCTAGCTTCTCGACGGCCCCAGATGCTGCGGTCTTGAAGATATCCGCCGCGTCCATCATGGATTTTCCTGCGCGCCTGCCTGAGTTTTTCTTCGCACGTGTGGAGCGGATATCCCTTAGCTACCTGCTTGCGCACGGCGTGCCCGCTGCCGACTATGCCGAGCAGATCGGCCAGTTTTTACGTCGCTTCACGCGGGTGCACTCGCTGGCCGTGGTCAACCCGTCTGGCATCCCGCCCGTGTTGGCGCCCATGAGCGCGCTCCCTCAGGTGATCGCCGACAGCTGCCCGCTGTTGCGTGAGCTGGACCTGAGCCGCCAACAGCTCACGTTCAGCGTGTCTGACTTCGATCAATTCCGGCGCATGCGACAGTTAAGACGGCTGGATTTGAGCGGCAACAATCTCGATTCGCTGAGCCTGACCGTGCGCATGGAACCGCTTGTGCTCGATCGCCTGGTGCTCGACCGAACGCGATTGACCCGCTGGCCGCTGTGGCTCAACGACTGGGTACCCGACCAGGTCAGGGAAGTGTCTCTGGCAGACAACCGCATCACCGATTTGCCGGACCATGTTCTGCACAACATGCACGACGCTGCTTCGCCAACAGCCATAAACCTGTCGGGAAATCTGCTGCCCCGTCGTACGGTCATCGAAGCCTGCCTTTATCAGGCGAGGCCTGGCGCTGCATTTCGCTTTGAATTGTACATACCGGCCCGGCTGCGCCCGCTGATTGACGCTTTGTTGACGACGCAAACCGAGATCGAAACGGCGCTGAGTCGCTGGGTCGCGGATGCGGGCGCATCAATGCCGACGCAAGGCGTCCGAATTGCCCTGCGAGACACGCTGCTGGAGCAATGGCGAAGCAATGCAAGCGGGCGCGTTTCGCTGCCGCTGAGGCTTGACTCGGTCCCTCTCGAAGCCTTCCCGTTGTCCTTGCCAGAGGCGTTCTACCAGACGTTTACAGGCCTGGATCTGCACGATATTCGCGCAGGCGACGAGTCGTTGAATGCGCTGATCCGGCGTTTTCAAAATGCGACGACGGTCGACATCAGTGGCACACGAGTGCCGCCTTTGCTGGCACCGCCAGCCTCGCTGCATGAGCTGCCCAACCTGAGGGAGATCGGCCTGTCGGGACACGGGATGCTGATCGATCAGGCTGCGTTTGATTTCTTCTGTCAGTTGCCGCAGTTACGTCATCTGGATCTCAGCGCCAATCGCCTGAGTGAAACGATCGACACACAGGCGATCACTCATCGGCGCTGGGAGTCCTTGACGCTGGAAAGCATGGGGCTCGAACACTGCCCTGCATGGCTCACCGAGCTGCTGCCCAATCATCTGTATTCGTTGTCTCTGGCAGAAAACCGACTGACGGAACTGCCAGAGGCTCTTCTGGATAATCCTCGCAGCCATACGGCACGCAGCGAGATCATTCTGACCGGGAATCCGCTGACCCTCGATACCATGGAGCGCGCCCATCTGAGCGAGGGACCCGACAGACCGTTTGCGTTTTACATGGACCTGCCCAATGACTTCATGGAAACCGACTCGGAGGATGACAGCTCTGATGAAGCCCCCGACTCAGTGGATCATTGGCTGGTGGGCGATGACAGCACGCAGGCGATGCAGCGCACGGCCTGGGCGGGAATCGAAGCGGCGGGCGATGCGCGCAGCCTGCTCAGCCTGATCGGTCGACTACGGCGCTCTGCGGATTTCCTCAGGGCAAGGGCGTCGCTGACATCACGGCTATGGGCAGTGTTGCAGGCCGCCGCCGCGGACTCGGATCTTCGGGTGTTGCTCAATGGCATGGCCGAAGAAGCGATCAGCAACAGAACCTGCGAAGACGGCGTTCGTCTGGAGTTCAATCAGATCGAGATTCAAGTGTTTTCGCGCACCTCGCTTCTCGGCATTCCCGACAACGAGCGTGGCGGCACCTTGTATCGACTGATGCGCCGGCTCTACCGCCTGGATGCCGTCGACCGAATGGCGCGTGAGAACACCGGCGCGCGCGATGCAGCGGAAGTCAGGATGGCGTATCGCGTCGGCCTTGCCGAGCGGCTCGACCTGCCACTGGCACCGGCTAACATGCTGTACCGCGAAGCGGCTGCCCTGACCGAGACTGAAATTTCCGACGTCGCGGCGCGTGTACTGCAGAGCGAAACGTCCGATGAATTTCTGCGAACGGCCTCGAACTGTGAGTTCTGGCAGAAGTGGTTACGTGAGTCCCATGCTCAGGCGTTCGCTGAACTGGAGAGCGTTTTCGCTCAGGAGCGGGAGCGGCTGGAAGATCAGTTTCCTGAACTGGATCAAGCCTATCTGGAGCGTGCGAAGGCGATGGATGACGATCAGAAACGGCGTGAAGCCGAGCTGATTTCCACCTTGACGATTCAGGCTGGCCTCACCTACGGCAACTGACAACCGCGGCAAAGGCGGCAAGAACAGGAGCAGCGTCTGCTAGAATCGCTGCTCTTTTTCGTTGCTGCCTTTGTTGATGAATGATGCCGACACCCTCCGCTGATGAGACCCAGGCGCCGCCGATCCCTCTGGTGATCAAACCGTGGTTCGTCTACCTGGTGCGCGCCGCCAACGGGGCTCTGTACTGCGGCATCAGCGACGACCCTTATCGCCGATTCCAAAAACACCAGAGCGGCAAGGGCGCGCGCTTTTTCTTTTCAAGCCCTGCTGTTGCACTGGTGTATGTCGAAGCGTGCCGTGACAAGGGCGAAGCGCTGCGCCAGGAACGCCTGATCAAGAAACTACGCAAACAGGCAAAAGAAGCGCTGGCGGCGAGCTTTATCCACAGCGGTGATGCGCCGCCATCAGCCTGAGCGGGTAGGCCACGCGCGCCCAGGCAGCTAAGCTGCTGATTTACCCCTGCGGATGGCCCGAAGCATGTCAGAACTGATTCTTCATCATTACCCAACGTCCCTGTTCTCCGAGAAAGCGCGCTTGATGCTTGGCTTCAAGGGGCTGTCGTGGCGTTCGGTGACCGTCCCGCCGATCATGCCCAAACCTGACGTCACTGCGCTGACAGGTGGCTATCGTAAAACCCCGGTGCTGCAGGTCGGTGCCGATATCTACTGCGACACCGCGCTCATTGCCCGCCGTCTTGAAGCTGAAAAGTCATCGCCGACGTTTTTCCCCGAAGGCCAGGAGTTCACCTCGGCAAGCCTGGCGAACTGGGCGGACACCGTGCTGTTCCTGCACTCGGTCAGCCTGGTGTTTCAGCCGGCTTCGCTGGCGGTGCGCTTCGCCAAAGTGCCGCCTGAGGGCGTTAAAGCCTTCGTCGCCGACCGCGCGACGTTTTTCGACGGCGGTACTGCGACCCGCGTGCCTCTGGAACTGGCACAGCATCAATGGCCGACATTGATGGGGCGCCTGGAGACGCAGTTGGAACGCAGCGGTGATTTCCTGTTGGGCGCTCCGTCGATTGCCGACTTCTCGGTGGCGCATACGTTGTGGTTTCTCAAGCAGACCCCTGTCACCGCTCCCTTTGTCGATGACTATCCGGCGGTGCTGGCCTGGTATCAGCGCGTGGTGGGCTTTGGTCATGGCGCGGCCAGTGAGTTGAGCCCGGCCGACGCCATCGAGATCGCGCGCAACGCATCGCCAGCGCCGCTGCCGGATGAGGTCTTCACTGATCCAAACGGATTCGAGGTGGGGCAGCAGGTCAGCGTCTCTGCGGTGGATTACGGGGTAGACGCTGTGCATGGCGAGTTGGTGTTCAGTGGTCGCGAAGAAATCATTCTGCGCCGTGAAGATGAGCGTGCCGGGATCGTGCACGTGCATGTTCCGCGCTATGGGTTTCGCATCCAGAAGGGTTAACCCCGACATCGATGATAAGGCGTGAGTGACCCACGCCTCATCATACAAGTGCATAAGCAAAAAGCTTTTTACGTGAAAGCATTCTTGATGATGCGTCTTGGATGATGAGTGGCTGTCATTTCTGACAGTAGTAATTGCGTTGGTGTTGTGTATGATTTCTCTGAACGTTCGATAAAGTGAAAGTGATGAGATACTTTCATATCCTGTGACCGTCCTTGTTGTGAAGTCCAATGGTCAGGGTTGTATATATTTCAATTGAAGTGCCGCGAACAAGCGGATTTGATTGATGGGTCACCGGACTTTACACCTCTCGTTCGCGTTGAATCACCGAGCGCTGCAGTCGGTGAGTCGTGTGTAGCAGGGTGTTTGATAGTTGACGGGGCTGGTTGGCTGCTGTTAGCTCCTGGGTAAAGCGACAGATAACCGTCGCTTCCCGAGTATTGATATTTTCAGTGGTCAGCGAGAGGGTCATGGATGATGAGTAAAATAAACTGGTGGTACGGTCGCGATCGTAATGCGGACTATATAGAGTATCTTCTCGATGAACCCGGTTATCCGAAGGGTGCGTATCCAAAGCTGATTGTTGATGGTGTTGTGCGTGATGCTACGTTGATGCCCGATCAGAAAACGCTGAGAGTTTATATTTCAGTTGCGCAAGTGGATAAGATCACAGAGGTTACAACGCCTCACCAGTTGTTCTCCCGCAAGCCTAGGCCGTCGATACGAAAACCGTCTGCCAGCAACAAGCGTGGTGACCGATCAGCATGGCCGACGGCTCCGGATCCTGCCTCGCCTGGTCCATATAAGGTGACTCGCAAGGAATATGATTTTGGCGATGAAATACTGGCGCTTCCCGGAATTGATGACAAGGTGGAGCTTCGCGCTGAGGTGCATCTGCCGGTTGCGCGAGTACTCCACTGTCCGATCGTGGTTTTTATACACGGAAGGCACCAAACCTGCCTGAGCGAGAGTGGCGGGCCAGGAGCTATTATCTGGCCTTGCGCGGCAAATGAATCTGCCCTCCCTAATTATAAGGGCTACGCCTCTACAGCATCAGCACTTGCCAGCCATGGCTATGTTGTCGTCTCCGTATCCGCCAACGGTGTGAATCGAAAAGAAGGCGGCTATATACCGGACGGTGGGAGGTTACGCGGGCATCTGATCCTGGAACACCTGCAACTGTTGTCGCGTGCGAACAGCGGTAACTGTCCTGAACTGTCTTACCTTACGGGCAGGTTGGATTTGGATAGCATAGGGCTGGTCGGCCACTCTCGGGGTGGAGATGGTATTGCCAGAGCAATTACACTGAATCGACTTCATAAAATGGGCTTTGGTATCAGTGCGGCCTTATTTTTGGGTGGCACAGCGATGGAAAAGATACCGCTGCCCAATATCCATACCGCAGCCATTCTGCCTTTTCTGGATGGCGATGTTGTGAATCTAGAGTCCCAGATCTATTCTGATATCTCTCGGTATGCTATTGCCGGTGATGCCCTGCACAGTTCGGTTTTTTGGTTGGGCGCCAATCATAATTATTTCAACAAGTACTGGTCGCCTGGTTTTCCTTTGGGCACGGATGATGCAGAAAACGCATGGGGTGACGTTGAAGTTACACGTCTGAGTGCAAGTGAGCAGCGTAGGTTAGCGGAGATATATATCAGTGGTTTTTTTCGCCTGACGCTGGGTAAGGAACCGGCTTTTTTAAGCTTGTTTGACGGCTCACCCGTCAAAGCACCCACATTACCTAAAGCAGACGTCAGGAGCAGTGCGCACTTTCCTTCATCAAGTCGCTATACGTTACAAAGCTTTGAAACGATGTACGCCGATCATCCGTCACCCGGCCAAGGAAATTGGCAATGGCAAATTGTGAAAGGCAGTGGTGAACTGAAAGGCAAATCCTCGTTTGGCGAGGATCTGCGATATGCGCATTACGGCTACCACACGTTTCTAAACCTAAAAAGCGACTCTGGGTCATCTTCAGCCGAGCTGCTACTGAGCCCTCCGGAGAAGGGTGTCTTGGTCGATCCCTCGCGTTATACGCATCTCAGTTTTCACGTGGCTCATTTTGCTGTCGAGAATGATGAGGCAGGCGTTGAAGTGCAGATTTACCTGAACGGAAGTCGTTTGGAACTCGGCCAAGAAGGCTGCGTGCTCTGGCCGATCCCCGAAATGGTTCCCGGCGTGGATACGTTTCTCAAACAGCAAGTCTTGTTACCGCTGGGTACCATTTCCACAGGCTTGCCCAAGGTTCTGGACACGCTGGCGATTGTTTTGCCTCACGGGGGCAATATTTATATTTCTGATATTGCGTTGGTGACCCCGTCTCTCGGGCAGCCCCAGCCGTTAACGCTTCCCTTCGTAAGTGTGGAGTCTGTTTCTACCTTGCCTACTGGGCTGGAGCAGGAGATAGAGGTAAAAGTCAGATTATCCGAGGCGAGCTCGAGTCCCGTTTCTCTGCGACTAACCATGAACATCCTGCACACCGTCCAGAGTTTTATGAGTATTGATACTCCCCCATTGGTTTTTGAACCCGGACGAACCTCGATCACCGCCTCATTCAGAATTCCGGCAGGAGGGTTCAAAGGTGAACACTTCGATTTAGGCAATGACAGGACCCTGTCGGTTATAAGGACGGTGGCACTGTCAAATGCGTTGTTTGACCAGGAGCGCGCACTGCTCATCCTTCCCGCGCACTAGTGCCGCCAGGTTAGCGCGCCAGGGTTTGCATACAGAACGCCGTCCGAGCGGACGGCTAGAGGGAATGGCTAGAGAGAACGGTGCGACGTATATCGGGAGCGCAGCATCGGTGCTTGCAGTCCGGTTCGCCAGCGCTGGCGTTTTTTTTAATCGCACTGCCACAAACCTTCGCTGCGAGGGTCAACTCTGTTTCAACGCCGCCAGAATCTCATCGGGTGAGAAGCCTCTGATCAGCGTGCCGTTCACGTCGATCAGAGGGATGCCCTGTCCACCGAGCGCCTCGTAGGCTTTGCGCCCTTCGGCCGATTTCTCGATGTCGTATTCGGTGTAAGGGATGCCCTTGCTGTCGAGGAAGCGCCGCGTCTGTTTGCAGTAGCCGCACCAGTCGGTGGCATACATCACTACCTTCGCCTGAGCTTGAGTCTGCGATGAGACCGCCTGGGACGGATTGACGAAGTGTTCGATCTTGCCCCAGTTCTGGTAAACCACGACGACCAGCAGGATCAGCACGAACTTCTTGAGCGTACGCACGAGCATGGGTTCAGCGCCTTTTCAACTGGTCGGTGAGCTGCGTCGGCAGACCTTTGATGATCAGCGTGCCTTTTTCTTCGTCGTACTCGATCTTGTCGCCCAGCAGGTGCGCTTCGAAGCTGATCGACAACCCTTCGGCACGGCCGGTAAAGCGGCGGAACTGATTGAGCGTGCGCTTATCGGCCGGGATTTCCGGCGACAGGCCGTAGTCCTTGTTGCGAATGTGCTCGTAAAACGCGCGCGGGCGGTCTTCGTCGATCAGGCCGGAGAGCTCTTCGAGGGCAATGGGTTCGCCCATCTTGCTCTGGCTGCTGGCGTAGTCGACCAGCGCCTTGGTTTTCTCGCGGGTCGACTCCTCGGGCAGGTCCTCGCTCTCGACGAAGTCGCTGAACGCCTTGAGCAGGGTGCGCGTCTCGCCGGGGCCGTCGACGCCTTCCTGGCAGCCGATGAAGTCTCGGAAGTACTCCGAGACCTTCTTGCCGTTCTTGCCTTTGATGAACGAGATGTACTGCTTGGACGCTTTGTTGTTCTGCCACTCGGAGATGTTGATCCGCGCGGCCAGGTGCAGCTGGCCCAGGTCCAGGTGCCGGGAAGGCGTGACGTCCAGCGCCTCGTTGACCGCAACGCCTTCGCTGTGATGCAGCAGGGCGATGGCGAGGTACTCAGTCATGCCCTGTTGATAGTGGGCGAAGAGCACATGGCCGCCGACCGACAGGTTGGACTCTTCCATCAGCTTCTGCAGATGCTCGACTGCAACGCGGCTGAACGCGGTGAAGTCCTTGCCCTCATCGATGTATTCCTTCAGCCAGCCGCTGAACGGATGAGCGCCCGACTCCGGATGAAACAAGCCCCAGGCTTTGCCTTGTTTGGCGTTGTAGCTCTCGTTGAGGTCGGCCAGCATGTTCTCGATGGCCTGGGACTCGGCGAGTTCGGAGTCTCGAGCGTGGAGGACTGCGGGCGTACCGTCGGGTTTCTTGTCGATCAGGTGAACGATGGCATGACGGATCGGCATGGAATTCTCGGCCTTTGAAGTGGAACTGAACGGGTGGAGGCAGGGCCCGTGCGAAAGTCGGCAAGTGTACCGCAGACAAGCACGGATCGGCCCGGGAAGGCCGAAAACACTGCTCAAAACCCCGATATACGACTTTTTTACGCTTCAGACGTGATAAAGCTGACCAAATGGGTAGGTAGGTGCGGATATTTGCTTGGCTCTGTGCTAGTTTTGCCCCGTCTTGCGCACTGAAGCGCGCCAAGCACGCAGTTTGTGGGCGTCCGGCCGAACCAAAGGCCGATTTCGGTATCTACATTTCGCGTCTGTACACACTCTGCAAACCATATGAATTTGATAGGGAAGGAACACCACCATGGCTCTGACTAAAGACCAATTGATCGCCGATATCGCAGAAGCTATCGACGCGCCAAAAACCACCGCGCGCAACGCTCTCGACCAATTGGGCCAAATCGTCGCTGACCAACTGGAATCCGGTAGTGAAATCACTCTGCCAGGCATCGGCAAACTGAAAATCACCGAGCGTCCTGCTCGCACCGGCCGCAACCCTTCGACTGGCGCTGCCATCGAAATCGCCGCCAAGAAAGTGGTCAAGTTCGTTCCAGCCAAAGTGCTGACTGACTCGGTCAACAAGTAAGCAAAACGCTGCTTGAAGAGAAACCGTGTGACGGAGCGATCCGGACACGGTTTTTTTGTGCCCGGAATTCAGCGATCGGAGCGCGCTGCTTGCGCGGGTCAGTGGGCGCCGCCCCAACGATCCGCCCGCCATGCCGTTTGCTGCGACTTGTCCTGAAACGTCCAGGCGACGAAGCGGCTCTGTTTCTGGCCTTGGGACATCTCCACAACTCGGCTCTCGACCGCTCCCACCTTCTTCAGCGTGCTTTGAATCAACGGCAGATTAGAGGCCTTGGACACCAGTGTGCTGAACCACAGCACTTGGGTCGGCATCAGTGCGCTCTCGCTGATCAGTTGCGTCACGAAACGCGATTCGCCCCCTTCGCACCACAACTCAGCCGCTTGACCGCCGAAGTTCAGCACGGGCAGTTTGCGTTTGGGATCGGCCTTGCCCAGCGCGCGCCATTTGCGTTGGCTACCCCGCAGTGCTTCGTCGGCCGAGGCATGGAAGGGCGGGTTGCACAGCGTGATGTCGAAGCGCTCGTCCGCGTGCAGCAGGTCCACCAGGATGAGCTTGCGATTGTGTTGCTGGCGCAGGCTGATCGCCTTGCCCAGGTTGTTCGCCTTGACGATGGTGGTCGCCGAGGCGAGGGCGATCTTGTCGATGTCCGACCCTACAAAGTGCCAGCCGTAATCGCAGTGCCCGATCAGCGGGTACACGCAGTTGGCCCCAGTGCCGATGTCCAGCGCCTTGACCGCTGCGCCACGGGGAATCACGCCCTCGTTGTGTTCAGCGAGCAGGTCGGCCAGAAAATGCACGTAATCGGCGCGACCGGGAATTGGCGGGCACAGGTAATCCGCCGGGATGTCCCAATGCGCGATGCCATAGAAGGCCTTGAGCAACGCCCGGTTGAACACCCGCACGGCGGCCGGGTTGGCGAAGTCGATGCTTTCCTTCCCGTACGGGTTGGTGATCACGAACGTGCCCAGCTCCGGGCTGCCCTTGATCAGGCGAGGAAAGTCGTAATGGCCCTGATGGCGATTGCGCGGGTGCAGGCTGGCCTTCTCACGCGGCTCGGCAGGCGGCTTTATCGGCTGCGGCTTGGGTTTCTTTCGCGGCTGTTTGGGTGACTCGGGTTTATTCATTACGCAGGTTTCCGGTCAAAACACAAAACCCTGTAGGAGCGCGCTTGCCCGCGATTGCGGTGTGTCAGCCACCACCAACGGCGCAGACATCAAGCAATCGCGGGCAAGCGCGCTCCTACAGGGTTCAGGATTCAGCCAGCCCGGTATCAGGCTGGCTGACTTTTTTCACTTACAAACTGGAAATACGAGCGTGCTGCTCAGCCAGCTTGCCCAGTGCCTGTTCGGCCTCGGTCAGCTTGGCGCGTTCCTTGGCGATCACCTCAGGCGGTGCCTTGTCGACGAACGCGGCGTTGGACAGCTTACCGCCCACGCGTTGCACTTCGCCTTGCAGGCGCTGGATTTCCTTGTCCAGACGCGCGAGCTCTGCGCCCTTGTCGATCAGGCCGGCCATCGGCACCAGCACTTCCATCTCGCCGACCAGTGCGGTCGCCGACAACGGGGCTTCCGCTCCTGCCGCCAGTACCGTGAACGACTCGATCTTGGCCAGCTTCTTCAGCAGGTGCTCGTTCTCGTCCAGGCGACGCTGGTCTTCAGCGCCGACGTTCTTGAGGAACAATTGCAGAGGCTTGCCCGGGCCGATGTTCATTTCGCCGCGAATATTGCGCACGCCCAGCATCACGCCTTTGAGCCACTCGATATCGCCTTCGGCAGCCGCGTCGATGCGCGACTCGTTCGCCACCGGCCACGGTTGCAGCATGATGGTCTTGCCTTCGATACCGGCCAGCGGCGCCAGGCGCTGCCAGATTTCTTCGGTGATGAACGGCATGAACGGATGCGCCAGACGCAGCGCCACTTCCAGAACGCGAACCAGCGTGCGACGGGTCCCGCGCTGACGTTCGATCGGCGCGTTTTCGTCCCACAGCACTGGCTTGGAGAGTTCCAGGTACCAGTCGCAATACTGGTTCCAGATGAACTCGTACAGCACTTGAGCGGCGAGGTCGAAACGGAACTGATCGAGCTGACGGGTCACTTCGGCTTCGGTGCGCTGCAATTGCGAAATGATCCAGCGATCAGGCAGCGACAGCTCGAAGGCTTCGCCGTTCTGGCCGCAGTCTTCGCCCTTGTCCAGCACGTAGCGCGCGGCGTTCCAGATCTTGTTACAGAAGTTGCGGTAGCCCTCGACGCGGCCCATGTCGAACTTGATGTCGCGACCGGTGGACGCCAGTGAGCAGAAGGTGAAGCGCAGGGCATCGGTGCCATAACTGGCGATACCGTCGGCGAATTCGTCGCGTGTCTGCTTCTCGATCTTCTTTGCCAGCTTGGGCTGCATCATGCCCGAGGTGCGCTTCTGCACCAGGGCTTCCAGCTCGATGCCGTCGATGATGTCCAGTGGGTCCAAAACGTTGCCCTTGGACTTGGACATCTTCTGACCCTGACCGTCGCGCACCAGACCGTGCACATAAACGGTCTTGAACGGAACCTGCGCGGTGCCGTCTTCGTTCTTCACCAAATGCATGGTGAGCATGATCATCCGGGCAACCCAGAAGAAAATGATGTCGAAGCCGGTGACCAGCACGTCGGTCGGGTGGAAGGTCTTCAGGAAATCGGTCTGCTCAGGCCAGCCCAGGGTGGAGAAGGTCCACAGGCCCGAACTGAACCAGGTGTCGAGTACGTCGTTGTCCTGTTGCAGCGCAACGTCCGGGCCCAGGCTGTGCTTGGCGCGCACCTCGGCTTCGTCGCGGCCGACATAAACCTTGCCCGACTCGTCGTACCAGGCCGGAATGCGGTGGCCCCACCAGAGCTGACGGCTGATGCACCAGTCCTGAATGTCGCGCATCCAGGAGAAGTACATGTTTTCGTATTGCTTGGGCACGAACGCGATGCGACCGTCTTCAACGGCGGCGATGGCAGGTTCGGCCAGCGGCTTGGTCGAAACGTACCACTGGTCGGTCAGCCACGGCTCGATGATGGTGCCGGAGCGGTCGCCTTTCGGGACTTTCAAAGCGTGGTCGTCAACACTGACCAGTAAGCCAGCGGCATCGAATGCCTCGACGATCTGTTTACGCGCTTCAAAGCGGTCCAGGCCGGCGTATTGGGCAGGCAACGCACCGTCGATGGATTCATTCAGCGTGCCGTCGAGGTTGAACACCTGAGCGGCGGCCAGCACGTGAGCGTTCTTGTCGAAGATGTTCAGCAGCGGCAGGTTGTGGCGCTTGCCGACTTCATAGTCGTTGAAGTCGTGAGCCGGGGTGATCTTCACGCAGCCGGTGCCGAATTCCGGGTCGCAGTAATCGTCCGCGATGATCGGGATGCGACGGCCCACCAGTGGCAGCTCGACGAATTTGCCGATCAGCGCCTTGTAGCGCTCATCGGAAGGGTTCACCGCAACGGCGGCGTCACCCAGCATGGTTTCCGGGCGAGTGGTGGCGACGATCAGGTAGTCCAGACCTTCGGCGGTCTTGGCGCCGTCCGCCAGTGGATAGCGCAGGTTCCACAGATGGCCTTTCTCGTCGTGGTTTTCTACTTCGAGGTCGGAGATCGCGGTGTGCAGCTTGGTGTCCCAGTTGACCAGACGCTTGCCGCGGTAAATCAGGCCGTCTTCATGCAAACGCACGAAAGCTTCTTTCACGGCCTCGGACAGGCCGTCGTCCATGGTGAAGCGCTCACGGCTCCAGTCAACGGACGAGCCCAGACGGCGGATCTGACGGCTGATGTTGCCACCGGACTGATCCTTCCACTCCCAGACTTTCTCCAGGAATTTCTCGCGACCCAGATCGTGGCGGTTCTGGCCCTGTGCTTCAAGCTGACGCTCGACCAGCATCTGGGTGGCGATGCCGGCGTGATCGGTGCCCGGCTGCCACAGGGTGTTACGGCCCTGCATACGGCGGAAACGGATCAAGGCGTCCATGATCGCGTTATTGAAGCCGTGGCCCATGTGCAGGCTGCCGGTCACGTTCGGCGGCGGAATCATGATGGTGTACGAGTCGCCCGCGCCTTGCGGAGCGAAATAATTCTCGGACTCCCAGGTCTGGTACCAGGAAGTTTCGATGGCGTGCGGCTGGTAGGTCTTGTCCATGCGCGGCGGGAACCTGATCTGTTTTCAGTCGGAAAAGCCGGGAAGTATAGCTTTTCGAAGCCGGATCAAGCTACCGGTGCCAGACCGCCAGTCTCCGGCAGGGGCGTCTGGAACCTAGCAGTTCTGATAGTTACGCGAAGTCCTGCAGCGGCAGAGAATCGGGTACACGTCCTCTTTATTCGCGGGATCAATCCGATGAAACCCGAACCACGCGCTGAAGCCGTCCTGTGCCGTTATCACTACGACGCCCTTGATCGCCTCGCCGCCGCGACGCCTCTGGCTGAAGCGACTGTGCAACGGGTCTATCAAAAATACCGCTTGAGCGTGGAGATTCAGGGCGCGTTGCACCGTCGGGTGATGCAGTTCGATGACCATGTGCTGGCCGAACAGCGCGCTGCCGAGACAGTGTTGCCCGCCACCGACCTTCAACGAAGCGTCTTGCACAGCGTCGATGCGCAGGGTCAGCAAGGAATTGCCTACAGCCCTTATGGGCACCGGCCGAGCGCGAGTGACGTGTTCAGTTTGCTGGGTTTTGCCGGCGAACGCCCCGACCCGGTGACCGGGCACTATCCGCTGGGCAAAGGGTATCGCGCCTATAACCCGGTGCTGATGCGCTTCAATCAGCCGGACAGTTTGAGTCCGTTTGGTGAGGGTGGGGTGAATGCTTATGCGTATTGCCAGGGGGATCCGGTGAATCGGAGTGATCCGACTGGGCATATGTTCAGAGTCAATCTACGTCCCACGGGCAATAGGCCCCCCCCACCACCGACGCCGTCGCCTCCGATACCCTCATGGGTTGTGAAGTCACCGCTCAAACCGATGGCGGAAAGGGGAATCGGGTCGGTTAGTGTCGCCGAACGTGTCAAATTCTACAGCAGCCAAGACGCTCAGGATATTTGGAATGATGCTGCAGGGCACTTGCGTAAGGAGTTCAAGGACCTGGAAGCGGCCAGGATTGTATTTACAGAACGCTTAGAAAAAGCTCCGGCTCGGCTAGCAAAGGTTGAGCGAAAAATTCAAAATTTCATTCGCGGGCCTCAACCGGCGCCGAACGAACGCTCGAAGTGGCTGAGCGAGCTAACTTGGAAACTTCAGGGAAGGAGATATTTTGAAAACGAAATACTGGAGCTTCCTTCGCGAATTAAATTGGTTGAGGAAGAACTCAAAAATTTTGTAGATGGTGTCTATAAGAAAAAAGTGAAATTAGATCCGGATAGTTCAGTCTCTATGCATGTCTTTTGATTTTTACAATGGTTGTTGATGGCTTTCGATATTGAAAACTGACGGCGATAGAGCGTAAACGTAATTATTGGCAGGATATAGACATATGACGACTGTCTTTGTTAGATCTGTTTTATGCCGTTATCGATACGACGCTCTCGATCGCCTCGCCGCCGCGACGCCTCTGGCTGAAGCGACTGTGCAACGGGTCTATCAAAAAAACCGCTTGAGCGTGGAGATTCAGGGCGCGTTGCACCGTCGGGTGATGCAGTTCGATGACCATGTGCTGGCCGAACAGCGCGCTGCCGAGACCGTGTTGCCTGCCACCGACCTTCAACGCAGCGTCTTGCACAGCGTCGATGCGCAGGGCCAGCAAGGAATTGCCTACAGCCCGTATGGGCACCGGCCGAGCGGAAGTGACGTGTTCAGTTTGCTGGGTTTCGCTGGCGAACGGCCCGACCCGATGACCGGGCACTATCCGCTGGGCAAAGGGTATCGCGCCTATAACCCGGTGCTGATGCGCTTCAACCAGCCGGACAGTTTGAGTCCGTTTGGTGAGGGTGGGGTGAATGCTTATGCGTATTGCCAGGGGGATCCGGTGAATTGGAGTGATCCGACTGGGCATATTAGGTTCAGGATGCTTGTCCCCGAAACCCGTAATCAAATAATGAATCCCACTTCAGCACCTCCGAGACCGCTCTCAAGGGGGGACAGACCTGTTAACTTGAGCTCTCAGCGTACGACGACTAAAAGATTGATATCGTCAAGTTCTCGTTCTCAGGTGCAGTTTCAAGAGCAGCGTAAAGAAACTACTGGAAAGAGCCCTACAGAAAGGTCTCAGACAACGCCGGAAGCAGCGGTAGGGGATAAATATGTCGGGTTTGACATGCGCAGTAATATTGCTGAATACAATATTGTGCAAATTAAGTTAACGAAGCTTATGCCCAAGGGGGTACAGAGGAAGCAGGTTAACCGTATAGAGTCTTGGAAGGCCGGTGATACAAGGCCTGATCCACTTGTCAGACGTATGCACGAGGCTGACAAGCTGGCATTGAGGCTCTATGAATTACGACATGAGGCTGAGACTTCATTACTGGGGGCACCGTCTACCTTGACGACAGAGTCACTTCAGCATATGCGGTTGACCATTGAAAGTCATGGGCAGATGTTTGAGGGTTAGTTTAATCGGTCGAAGCTCACTTGAATGAATGATTGAAAGTATTAAATATTAGGATGCTTTAATAGGCCAGGTTTGAAAACTATGTTGCCCATCGCGCACGTTATTTGCCGTTATCACTACGACGCCCTCGATCGCCTCGTTGCCGCGACGCCTCTGGGTGAAGCGACTGTGCAACGGGTCTATCAAAAAAACCTTTTGAGCGTGGAGATTCAGGGCGCGATGCACCGTCAAGTGATGCAGTTCGATGACCATGTGCTGGCCGAACAGTGCGCTGCCGAGACCGTGTTGCCTGCCACCGACCTTCAACGCAGCGTCTTGCACAGCGTCGATGCGCAGGGCCAGCAAGGAATTGCCTACAGCCCGTATGGGCACCGGCCGAGCGGAAGTGACGTGTTCAGTTTGCTGGGTTTCGCTGGCGAACGGCCCGACCCGGTGACCGGGCACTATCCGCTGGGTCAAGGGTATCGCTCCTATAACCCGGTGCTGATGCGCTTCAATCAGCCGGACAGTTTGAGTCCGTTTGGTGAGGGCGGCGTGAATGCTTATGCGTATTGTCAGGGGGATCCGGTGAACCGGAGTGATCCGACTGGGCATATGTTCAGAGTCAATCTGCGGCCCACGAGCAATAGGCTCCCCGCACAGACTCCATCGCCTCCGATACCCACTTTGAATCGACCGCCGTCACCGATCCCCTCCAGGGGAGATCGGACAAGCCGCCCAACTTCCCCGGGCGGACATGCAGCTGGCATACCTCAACCGGACAGGTTGTACCAAGAGTTGAGAAGGCTTTTTGATCAGTTTCCCATCGAGGATACTTTCAATCTCGTCTTGGGGCGTAATAGGCCTGTGTCTGGTAAGTTACACAGGTCAGTGATGGGTATTGTAGTGCAGGATATGAAAGGGGCCGCGCCACGACTTAAGGCAGCAGCTATTGATACTTTTCAGCGTAAAATTATCGTCGCTAACGAAAATAAATTGGCTTTAAAAGCGAAGCGGGAAGAGTTGTGGTCGAGTTCTAAGGGTCTTGATATCAAAGAACGTGAATCTATAGAGATAAGGAAGCAGTTGCAGGAATTTCGCGACGTGATCGATAGTCTTAAGGATGCAATAAACATTATCCGTGCACAGCCGTAAAGGAATTCGCTACGTTGTTGGGCGAGTTTTATATGTTCATTTTTGAAGCAGTGCAATCGATGAGATACGGGGCCTTAAGTCGGAATTTGTACCCGTAACCATCCAGGAGTCCACACTTATGGGCGATATCTCAGCTGCTGCAAAATTACTGTGCCGTTATCAGTACGACGCTCTCGATCGCCTCGCCGCCTCGACGCCTCTGGCCGAAGCGACTGTGCAACGGGTCTATCAAAAAAACCGCTTGAGCGTGGAGATTCAGGGCGCGTTGCACCGTCGGGTGATGCAGTTCGATGACCATGTGCTGGCCGAACAGCGCGCTGCCGAGACAGTGTTGCCCGCCACCGACCTTCAACGAAGCGTCTTGCACAGCGTCGATGCGCAGGGTCAGCAAGGAATTGCCTACAGCCCTTATGGGCACCGACCGAGCGCGAGTGACGTGTTCAGTTTGCTGGGTTTTGCCGGCGAACGCCCCGACCCGGTGACCGGGCATTATCCGCTGGGTAATGGGTATCGCTCCTATAACCCGGTGCTGATGCGCTTCAACCAGCCGGACAGTTTGAGTCCGTTTGGTGAGGGTGGGTTGAATGCTTATGCGTATTGTCAGGGGGATCCGGTGAATCGGAGTGATCCGACTGGGCATATGTGGAACTCCCTAATGACCGCGTTCGGGCTGAGGACTAGGCCTCGTCAGTCCATCAATCCAACGGGCGTTCCTGTGGTTGGCGTTGAAGCGCGGCGTCTCGATCTAACTCCTCATTCGGCGATGAACTCACTCAGCGACCAAGAAGTTTTAGATATTGGCTCACTTAATCGACAGAGGCCTTCGTGGCAGAGAGACAGCCAAAGTATCGCTTCGCCACAAGAGCGCGCGTATTTAGATTCTTTGGACGATTACACGTTGCGAACCACTGGCCGGCAGGTGCTTGAAGCGCGTTTAAACACTGCGAAGACTGATTTAGCTAATGCTCACGCCCGGAGGCGAGAACTTACTGCTCCGGATCCTAGCACTCAGAGGTTCGACCCCGCCCTCAGGCGAAAAGCTGAGGCTTCAGTCGCGGTCCACCGGAGCAGAGTTGGCGCGATAGACCAGATGTTAAAAAATATCCCCCCACTCCGCCGAACGAAATGCCCGTTGCGCACTATATCGAAGGGAGGATCCGAGATCCCCAGCGAGGATCTTTCCAGATAAGAGTGGGCGGCCACTCTGAGACCGGGCGAAGCCGGTAATGGTGATCAAGACTATGATTAATTCTGTAAGTGCTGAAAGCTCCATGTGCCGTTATCAATACGACGCCCTCGATCGCCTCGCCACGGCGACGCCTCTGGCTGACGCAATGGTGCAGCGGTTCTATCAAAAAAACCGTTTGAGCATGGAGATTCAAGGTGCGGTGCGCCGTCGGGTCATGCAGTTCGATGACCATGTGCTGGCTGAACAGCGCGCTGCCGAGACCGTATTGCCCGCGACCGACCTTCAACGCAGCGTGTTGCACAGCGTTGATGCGCAGGGTCAGCACAATATCGCCTACAGCCCGTACGGGCATCGGCCGAGCGGAAGTGACGTGTTCAGCCTGTTGGGCTTTACCGGCGAGCGACCCGACCCGGTGACCGGGCATTATCCACTGGGCAAAGGGTATCGCTCCTATAACCCGGTGCTCATGCGCTTCAACCAGCCGGACAGTTTGAGTCCGTTTGATGAGGGTGGGGCGAATGCTTATGCGTATTGTCAGGGGGATCCGGTGAATCGGAGCGATCCATCGGGCCATGTTTCGGTATTGCAACTGCTCGGTATGTTGGGGCGGAGGCGGCCAGTGGTGCAGTTGTCTCCTTTTGAGTCGTTGCCGACTTTAGTGCACGACAAGGTGATCGGTTTTCTCCCTGTCAAAGCCGTCGCGAGGTTGAGTCAGACGTCCAGGCATGTGAACGAACTCGTGAGAGCGTCGCCTCGGCAAATACTGCCGGGTCAGCTCAAGGAGTTAACAACCGCTCAGATTGCACAGGCTCCCAAGAATACGGCGGGTGGTTTGTCGATCAGCGTGAAGTCTGCCATAGAGGCGCTTGAATCTCGGGCAATACGATTGTATGACCAGTCCAGGATGCGATCGCTTGAAAAAACTAACGTTTATCGTCGCAACATGCTTCATCCGATCCCATATCTAGATACCTTGGCTATTGGAAGGCGAATACATGCGCGCCATCTCGCACTTATCCATGAACGGGACGATTTGCGGAACATCCTGGACCAGCTCCGCTCAGGCTCCAAACAAGTGGAGTCCACGCTATAGGGCAAGTCAATGGGATTTTTCTTATCACCTCACCCCTGATACTGCCCCAACAACCGTTCCAGTCGCGCATCCAGTCGACGTTTGATTTCGTTTTCAATGTGCGGGGCGAAGTCGTCGATGACGTCTTGCATGATCAGTTGCGCGGCCGCGCGCAGTTCGCTGTCCAGGTGCAGCAGGTCGTCCGGGTTGGGCGTGCTGGCCTGAGGTTCTGGCTGAGCGGGTGACGGGGCCGCAGGCGCTGCCTTGGCGACGGGTTCGGGCGTCAGCGTCGAGATGTCGTGATCCAGCTCATCGGCAGACACGACCTGGCCGCTGACCACGTCGAACAGCAAGGGAATCTGCCCTTCGGTGGCGACGGTGTCGGTCAGCAAGGGCGGTTGCAAGCCGTCGTCGCCGAGCAGCTGGCGGATCGACTCGAGGTCATCCAGCAGGTGGGCGGAGTCTTTCAGGTTTTTTGAATTATCCATCGTGTGCTCAAAGACGCTGCAGTCGGTGATCCTGCAGAGGATAGCCCTGTTCACGGTAGAAGCGAAAACTCTCTCGAGCCGCCAGCCGGATAGCAGGGTCTTCCACCACGATCTCCGCGATGCGCGCGAATCGTTTGAAGAATTCGGGGATGCGCAGGTCGAGATTGACCAGCAAATCCTGATGAGTGCCTGGGTCGGTTCCGATGCCCAGCGCCACGGGTGCGTCGCTGTCGTCTTCTACAGGACCATGGGGCACGAACGTCTCGCCCTTGAAACGCCATAAGCGGGCGTCCAGTTCCTCGCGTTGCTGCGCGTCAGTGCAATGCAGGTAGACACGATGCCCAAGGCGCCAGGCCTTGTCGGTGAGCTTGCAGGCGAAGTCCAGACGCGCGACTGGATCGGCGCTGGGGAGAATGTAGAAATCGACTTGAGTCATGGGCCTTCCAAAGCGTGAAACGGACCGGGCCCTTCGTTAAACCGAGAAGGACCCAGTGCGTTTCGGGGCGTCTTACACGCCCGCGCGGTCGAGCAGGTATTGGGTCAGCAGTGGAACCGGACGCCCGGTGGCGCCTTTGTCCTTGCCGCTCAGCCATGCAGTGCCCGCGATGTCCAGGTGCGCCCACTCGTAGGCCTTGGCGAAGCGCGAAAGGAAGCACGCCGCGGTGATGGTGCCGCCTTTCGGGCCACCAATGTTGGCGATGTCGGCGAACGGGCTGTCCAGTTGCTCTTGGTACTCGTCGAACAGCGGCAGTTGCCAGGCACGGTCGTCAGCGCGTTTGCCGGCGTCCAGGACCTGGTCGATCAGGGTGTCGCTGTTGCCAAGCAGGCCGGTGGTGTGACCGCCCAGGGCAACGACGCAGGCGCCGGTCAGGGTCGCGATGTCGATCACGGCCTGTGGCTTGAAGCGTTCGGCATAGGTCAGCGCGTCGCACAGCACCAGACGGCCTTCCGCGTCGGTGTTGAGGATCTCGACGGTCTGGCCGCTCATGGTCTTGACGATATCGCCAGGACGGGTCGCGTTGCCGCTTGGCATGTTCTCAGCGGCCGCGACGATGCACACCAGGTTGATCGGCAGTTGCAAGGCCAGCACGGCGTTCAGGGTGCCGAAGACGCTGGCCGCGCCGCACATGTCGAACTTCATTTCGTCCATGCCCAGACCTGGCTTGAGGCTGATGCCGCCGGTGTCGAAGGTGATGCCCTTGCCGACCAGCACGAACGGCTTCTCGGATTTTTTGCCGTTCATGTACTGCATCACGATCAGGCGTGGCGGCTGGGCGCTGCCCTGACCGACCGCCAGGAACGAGCCCATGCCCAGTTCAGCGATTTTTTTCTCGTCGAAGACTTCGACCTTCAGGCCTTTGTTGGCCTTGCCCAGTGCCTTGGCTTGTTCGCCCAGGTAAGTCGGGTGGCAGATATTCGGCGGCATGTTGCCCAGATCGCGGGTAATGGCCATGCCGGCCGCGATGGCCTGAGCATGCTTGGCGGCGCGCTCGACGTCAGCGACGCTGGCCTTGGCGGTCAGCAGCGTCACTTTTTTCAGGGCGCGGGGGTCGACCTTCTGGCTCTTGAAGCGATCGAACACGTATTCGCCATCGGCCAGGGTTTCCACCAGCAGGCGCGCCTTGCCATACACGTCACGGTTTTTGACCGCCAGATGATCCAGCGCGAAGGCTGCGTCGGTGCCGCCCAGGCTTTTCAGGGTGTTCAGCACGCCGCTGACAATTTTGCGGAACTGGCGATCCGTCAATTCCGGGTCTTTACCGGTGCCCACCAGCAGGACGCGATCGGCCTTGAGGTTGGGCAGGCTGTGCAGCAGCAGGCTTTGGCCGACTTTGCCCGCCAGGTCGCCGCGCTTGAGTACTGCGCTGATCGCGCCGCCGCTCAGGGTGTCGACATTTTTTGCAGCATCGCTCAGCGTGCGGCCTTCACCGACGGCAACCACCAGGGTGGCGGTCTTCAAGGTTTCTGCACTGACGCTCTTAACAACCAATTCCATGTCGGGGTCCCCGAGTAAACTGTGGGTTATCGCAAATGAGTACGCGGCGCGGCGCAAGTGGAGGTGTCTCGCATCGCCATGCCAGCGGCAAGGCCCGCAGTTTGACCCTGCAAAAGGTCAGATGACAACCCCGCAGAGCACCCGTTTGGCACGCTCGTGTCAGCATCGGTTCAGCAAGTATCCCGCGCGCGCAGTGACAGACACACCCAATCACAGGATAATGCCGCATATTTTTTTGGTGGTTCGCCGTCGCGCGCATCATGGCTGATCCATTTCTTTGTCAGGCTGCCTGAGCGTGACAACCCTGGAGTGTCTGGTTTGATTGTCTTCCGTTACCTGTCCCGAGAAGTGCTGGTTACCTTGAGCGCTGTCAGCGCGGTGCTGCTGGTAATCATCATGAGTGGCCGTTTCATCAAATACCTCGCCCAGGCTGCCTCCGGCGCACTCGATCCGGGCGTGCTGTTTCTGATCATGGGCTTTCGTCTGCCAGGGTTCCTGCAACTGATTCTGCCGCTGGGCTTGTTCCTCGGCATTTTGCTGGCGTACGGGCGCCTTTACCTCGAAAGCGAAATGACCGTGCTGGCGGCGACGGGCATGAGCCAGCAGCGTCTGTTGTGGATGACGCTGGCGCCGGCCGCGCTGGTGTCGCTGCTGGTTGCGTGGCTGAGTTTCAGCCTCGCACCGCAGGGCGCCAATCAGTTTCAACTGCTGCTGAACAAGCAGGATGCCATGACCGAGTTCGACACCCTTGTCCCGGGTCGTTTCCAGCTGCTTCGCGACGGCAGCCGGGTCACGTACACCGAGACTATGACCGACGACCGCATCAATCTCGGTGGTGTGTTCATCTCTGAAAAAAAACTGGAAGAGAAGAAGGATCATGGGATCACCGTGCTGGTCGGCGAGAAGGGCAAGCAGGAAATCCGTCCTGACGGCAACCGCTATCTGATCCTGGAAAACGGCTATCGCTACGACGGCAATCCGGGACAGGCCGACTATCGGGTGATCAAGTACGACACCTACGGTGCGCTGTTACCCAAGCCCGACATCAGCGATGAAGTCACCGACCGCGACGCGATTCCGACCAGTGAGCTGCTCAACGGTGAGCCTTCACCGCGTAACTCCGCAGAACTGCAATGGCGTTTGTCGTTGCCGATCCTGGTCTTCATCGTGACGTTGATCGCCGTACCGCTGTCGCGCGTCAACCCGCGTCAGGGCCGGTTCCTTAAGCTGCTGCCCGCGATCCTTCTGTACATGGCCTACCTGACCATTCTGATTGCAGCCCGCAGCGCCCTGGAGAAGGGCAAGACACCGGCACTGCTGGGGCTGTGGTGGGTGCATGCGATATTTCTGCTGATTGGACTGGCGTTGGTGTATTGGGAACCGTTGCGCTTGAAGATGGCGAGTCGCCGCAGCGTGTCGGAGGTGGCTCATGGGTAAGCTCGATCGTTACATCGGCAAAAGCGTCCTGTTTGCCATTCTTGGGGTTCTGGGCGTCATTCTGGGGCTGGCGTCGTTGTTTGCGTTCATCGATGAAATGAGCGAAATCAGCGACACCTACACGCTGATGGACGCCACCAGCTTTGTGGTGATGACCGCGCCGCGTCGTCTGTACGACATGCTGCCGATGGCCGCGCTCATCGGCTGCCTGATCGGCCTGGGCGCTTTGGCAAGCAGCAGCGAGCTGACCATCATGCGTGCTGCCGGTGTTTCCATCGGCCGTATCGTCTGGGCCGTCATGAAACCGATGCTGGTGCTGATGATTGCCGGCCTGCTGATTGGCGAGTACGTCGCGCCCGTGACCGAAGCCTCGGCTCAGGCCGCGCGTTCGCTGGCTCAGGGTTCTGGAGACGCCCAAAGCGCCAGGCACGGTCTGTGGCACCGTCAGGGCGAGGAATTCATTCACATCAACACCGTCCAGCCGGATGGCTTGTTGTATGGCGTGACCCGCTACCGTTTCGATGATCAGCGTCACATGCTCAGCGCCAGCTTCGCCAAGCAGGCGAATTTCAAGACCGATTACTGGCTGCTGAAGGACGTCTCTACCACGCTGTTCCATGAAGGGCGCACCGAGGTGGTCACGGCGCCGGAAGAACGCTGGAACATTGCCCTCAGCCCGCAATTGCTGAGCACGGTGGTTCTGCCGCCGGAGTCGCTGTCGATGACCGGCCTTTACGGTTACGCGCGCTATCTGGCCGATCAGGGGCTGGCCAACGGTCGCTACTGGCTGGCGTTCTACACCAAGATCCTGCAGCCGCTGGTGACGGTGGCGCTGGTGCTGATGGCGATCTCGTTCATCTTCGGTCCGCTGCGTTCGGTGACGCTGGGGCAGCGTGTGTTCACGGGCGTGCTGGTGGGCTTCACCTTCCGCATTGCCCAGGACCTGCTCGGTCCGTCCAGCCTGGTGTTTGGCTTCTCGCCGCTGTTTGCGGTGCTGGTGCCGGCGGGTGTGTGTGCCCTGGCAGGCATCTGGTTGCTGCGCCGAGCAGGTTGATCGCCGCTGGCAATGGAAAAAGCCGACCTCAGGGTCGGCTTTTTTGTGGTCATTTTTTCTGTTTCGGAATCCGCACCAGCTGGGTGTCGGAGTACATGTCATGCCAGCTGCGTTTCTGCTTGTCGAACACGCTCCAGAAGAACCCGAGTCCAACGCACAGCCATGAGGCAATGGCGACAACAAAACGCAGCAGCGCCTGCCACAGGCTGATGCCGGTGCCGTCGGGGTTCTGCACGCGGATGCCCCAGACCTGCATGCCCAGGGTCTGGCCTGCGTGGGTCCAGAACTTGGCGAAGAAGGCGAACAGCGCAAACAGCAGGATGGTCGAGAGCAAAGGGTCGCCGTCCAGCGCGCCGGCCTCGGACAACTGGCGCAGTTTGGCTTCGCCGACAAAGGCCATCCAGATCAGCTTGTAAATGAACGTGGTGACCATCAGCAGGGCGACGCACAGCAATGCGTCGTAGAAGATCGCGGCGAATCGTCGGCCCAGGCCAGCCGGGGGGAATTCGCCTTGTGGGCGCAGCAGGTGTTTAGGCATGGACGGCGCTCGTCACGGTAGAGCTGGCAGTGTACGGAATCGCAGGCATAAAAAAGCCCCTGATGTCGCCATCAAGGGCTTTTATGCTTTCAGCTATCAGGCTTCAGCGATGACTTCGTCAGCTTGCATGCCTTTCTGGCCCTGCACAGCGATGAAGGAAACTTTCTGACCTTCTTTCAGGCTCTTGAAGCCGTTGCCCTGAATAGCGCGGAAGTGGACGAACAGATCCGGACCGCTCTCTGGAGTGATAAAACCAAAACCCTTCTCGTCGTTAAACCACTTAACGGTACCGTTCTGACGTGTAGACATTTTCTTATTCCTTGGAGCATAAATTAATGACAGTCCCTTTCACACGAAAGAGTACTGGGCTGGTTGCAGGAAGAAGAAACGTAGAGCGGGATGTAGCATTGCTTTTGGCGCTACTGCCCAGGTCACGATCCCAGCGACCCATGCAAACACAGTCGAGAAACTCTACGCTAACTCTCGCAGAAAAAACAAGCCCCGAATAAGCCCGGTTTTACGGGGTTTCGTTGCTTTTTTGAAAACTTTAACCAGCGAAGGCCAATCGATAGTTTTTACTGTTTAACTATTTGGAGAAGTGCAGTTTTCTGACAGTTTCATTGCTGTTTCGAAAAGTAGCAAACTGCGGCGCGGAAACAGTTTATGCACTGTTGCAGTGCCGCAGTTGATTTGACGCGCTGCTCAGCCGCGGAAGTAACGTGGCGCAACGAAAGGCATTTTGCTCACCTGCATCGGGACTTTCTTGCCGCGCACGATGGCCCAGACCGGGGTGTCCAGCGCAGTGAAAGCGGCATCCACGTAGCCCATGGCCAGAGGGGACCCGAGCGACGGGCCGAAGCCGCCGCTGCAAACCGTGCCGATGATCGTGTCGTTGGCGTCGACGATTTCTGCGCCTTCACGCACCGGGGTGCGCTCCTGCGGTAACAACCCGACACGCTTGCGCGCTGCACCGCTTTGGTGCTGAGCGAAGACGTGCTCGGCGCCAGGGAAACCACCGGCACGGGCGCCATCGGCACGACGCACTTTGGAAATCGCCCACAGCAAGCTGGCCTGGATCGGCGTGGTGTCGGTGTTCATGTCGTGGCCGTACAGGCAAAGGCCGGCTTCCAGGCGCAGCGAATCACGCGCGCCGAGGCCGATTGCCGCAACTTCAGGTTCAGCCAGCAGGCGACGGGCCAGCGCGTCGGCCTGGTCTGCAGGGACGGAGATTTCGTAGCCATCCTCGCCGGTGTAACCCGAGCGGCTGACGAAGCAGTCAATGCCGTCGATCTGCGTCGAGGTGTATTGCATGAAGGTCATGTTGGCGACGGCTGGCGCCAGACGAGCCAGTGCGGTCACGGCCTGAGGCCCTTGCAGGGCGAGCAGTGCGCGCTCTTCGAACAGGGGCTTGATCTCGCACTGGCTGCCGATGTGTTTTTGCAGGTGGGCGAGGTCTTCGTTCTTGCAGGCGGCGTTGACCACCAGCATCAACTGATCATTGCCCAGGTTGGCGACCATCAGGTCATCGAGAATGCCGCCTGTTTCGTTGGTGAACATGGCATAGCGTTGCATGCCCACCGGCAGGTCGATGATGTCCACGGGCACCAGGGTTTCCAGTGCCTTGGCGGCGCCCGGACCGGTCAGAAGGATCTGGCCCATGTGCGACACATCGAACAGGCCTGCCTGTTCGCGGGTGTGCAGATGCTCTTTCATCACGCCTAGCGGGTATTGCACAGGCATGTCGTAGCCCGCGAATTCAACCATCTTGGCGCCCAGTTCGCGATGCAGGGCGTTGAGTGGGGTTTTCAACAGTTCTGTGGACATCGATGACTCCTTGAATGCGTTTCCATGCTCCGGCCCAAGGGGCGCGTAGCGCGATGAATATAGGCTGATATCAGCACTCGATAATGTTCACGGCCAGCCCGCCACGGGCTGTTTCCTTGTATTTGCTTTTCATGTCGGCGCCGGTCTGGCGCATGGTGCGAATGACTTTGTCCAGCGAGACGAAATGCTGTCCGTCACCGCGCAGGGCCATGCGCACCGCATTGATGGCCTTGACCGAACCCATGGCGTTGCGCTCGATGCAGGGCACCTGAACCAGACCGCCAATCGGGTCGCAGGTCAGTCCGAGGTTGTGCTCCATGCCGATTTCCGCAGCGTTCTCCACCTGCTGCACGTTGCCGCCCAGCACCTCGCAGAGTGCGCCGGCCGCCATGGAGCAGGCCACCCCGACTTCGCCCTGACAGCCGACTTCCGCGCCTGAAATCGATGCATTCTCTTTATAAAGGATGCCGATGGCGGCAGCGGTCAGCAGAAAACGGATCACGCCGTCCTCATTGGCGCCGGTGATGAAGCGCATGTAGTAATGCAACACCGCAGGGATGATCCCCGCCGCGCCGTTGGTGGGCGCTGTCACTACGCGTCCGCCATTGGCGTTTTCTTCGTTGACTGCCAAGGCGTACAGGTTGACCCAGTCCAGCACCGACAATGCATCGCGCAGTGCCGCTTCCGGGTTCTTGCAGAGCTGACGGTGCAGGGCTGCTGCACGCCGTTTGACCTTCAGGCCACCCGGCAGAATGCCTTCGTTGCGACAGCCTGCCTCGACGCAGTCCTGCATGACCTGCCAGATCTTCAACAGGCCTTCGCGGGTTTCGGCTTCGGGGCGCCAGGCCGTTTCGTTCGCCAGCATGATCTGGCTGACCGACAGGCCCGTGCTCGCGCAATGGGCCATCAACGCTTTGCCGGTCGTGAACGGGTAGGGCAGCGGCGTGCTGTCCTCGACGATGCGGTCGGCACCGGCCGCGTCCTCGTCCACCACAAAGCCGCCACCGACGGAGTAGTACTCGCGGCTGCGAATCTGCAGGCCTGCTTCGTCAAAGGCGCGGAAGATCATGCCGTTGGGGTGATAGGCCAGTGGCTTGCGGATCATCGCCAGGTGCTGCTTCTCGATGAACGTGATGCTGTGTTCGCCGAGCAGATTGATACGTTCGCTGCTGCGAATGCGCTGCAGGCGTTCGGCGACGTGTTCGGTGTCGACGGTGTCCGGGTGTTCGCCTTCCAGGCCCAGCAACACGGCCTTGTCGCTGCCGTGGCCTTTGCCGGTGGCGCCGAGCGAGCCGTAAAGCTCGACCTTGACGCAGGCGGTGGTGGAAAGGAGGTCGTCACCGCGCAGACCTTCGACGAACCGTGCGGCGGCACGCATCGGGCCCACGGTGTGAGAGCTGGAGGGACCAATGCCTATCTTGAACAGGTCGAACACGCTCAGGGACATGATTGGGCTCCGGGGAATTCTTATTATCGTGATGAATAAGGTCCCTGTAGGAGCCGGCTTGCTGGCGAATGCGTCAGTTCAGACAAATTTGAGATGTCTGTCCGAACGCATTCGCCAGCTAGCCGGCGCCTGCTGGGATGAGCGCTCTATGCAAACACATTGGAGCGCTCGGGACTGCGGGTTATGCGTAATCTTCGATCGACGGGCACGCGCAGATCAGATTGCGGTCACCAAACACGTTGTCGACGCGACCGACCGGCGGCCAGTATTTGCCTTCGACCAACGAAGCGACCGGGTACACCGCCTGCTCGCGGCTGTACGGGTGGCTCCACTCGCCGACCAGTTCGGCCGCCGTGTGCGGGGCATTTTTGAGCGGGTTGTCGTCTTTATGCAGCGCGCCGCTTTCCACCGCGCGGATTTCTTCGCGGATCTTGATCATCGCGTCACAGAAGCGGTCCAGTTCTTCTTTGGATTCGCTTTCGGTCGGCTCGATCATCAGCGTGCCCGCTACCGGGAACGACATGGTCGGTGCATGGAAGCCGAAGTCGATCAGGCGCTTGGCAACGTCATCGACGCTGATGCCGCTGGTTTCTTTCAGCGGACGCAGGTCGAGGATGCATTCGTGCGCCACCAGATTGCTGCTGCCGGTGTACAGCACAGGATAGTGCTCTTCAAGACAGCGGGAGATGTAGTTGGCGTTGAGAATCGCCAACTGCGAAGCGCGTTTCAGGCCTTCGCCGCCCATCATGCGGATGTACATCCAGGTGATCGGCAGGATGCTCGCGCTGCCGAACGGTGCCGCGCAGACCGCGCCTTCCTTGCGTTCCATCTTGCCGTGGCCCGGCAGGAACGGCGCCAGGTGGGATTTCACGCCGATCGGGCCAACGCCCGGGCCGCCGCCGCCGTGTGGAATGCAGAAGGTCTTGTGCAGGTTCAGGTGAGAAACGTCACCACCGAATTTGCCCGGTGCGCACAGGCCGACCATCGCGTTCATGTTGGCGCCGTCGATGTAAACCTGACCGCCGTTGTCGTGGACGATGCCGCAGATCTCGCGGATGCCTTCCTCGAACACGCCGTGGGTCGACGGGTAGGTGATCATCAGGGCGGCGAGGTGTTCGCGGTGCTCGATGGCTTTGGCGCGCAGGTCCTCGATGTCGACGTTGCCGCGCGCATCGCACGCGGTCACCACGACGCGCATGCCGGCCATGTTGGCGGTGGCCGGGTTGGTGCCGTGGGCGGAGGACGGAATCAGGCAGATGTCGCGGCGGTCATCGCCACGGCTCTGGTGATACGCACGGATGGCCAGCAGACCGGCATACTCGCCTTGCGAGCCGGCGTTCGGTTGCAGGGAGATGGCGTCGTAACCGGTAGCAGCACAGAGCATCGCTTCCAGTTCGTCGGTCAGCTGTTGGTAGCCGGCGCTTTGTTCTGCAGGCGCGAACGGGTGCAGGTTGCCGAATTCGGCCCAGGTGACCGGGATCATTTCGCTGGCGGCGTTGAGCTTCATGGTGCACGAGCCCAGCGGGATCATGGTGCGGTCCAGCGCCAGGTCCTTGTCAGCCAGGCGACGCAGGTAGCGCATCAGCTCGGTTTCGGAGTGGTAACGATTGAATACCGGATGGCTGAGGATGGCCGACTGGCGCTTCAATTCGGCAGGCAGGCGCGCTTCGACGCTGGCGGCCAGTGCGGCGAAGTCAGGCAGGGCCTGGCCTTCGGCGGCGAACAGTGTCCACAGCGTTTCGACGTCTGCTTGCTGAGTGGTCTCGTCCAGCGACAGGCCCAGACGTTGAGCGTCGACTTCACGGAGGTTGATCTGCTGAGCGCGCGCCTTGGCATGCAGGTCGGCGGTTTTGGCGCCGGTGTTGAGCGTGATGCTGTCGAAGAAGAAGGCTTGTTCGACGTCCAGACCCAGCTGGCTCAGGCCTTGGGCGAGAATCGCGGTCAGGTGATGCACGCGGTTGGCGATGCGGGTCAGGCCGCGCGGGCCGTGGTAAACGGCGTACATGCTGGCGATGTTGGCGAGCAGCACCTGCGCGGTGCAGATGTTGCTGGTCGCTTTCTCACGACGGATGTGTTGTTCGCGGGTCTGCATGGCCAGACGCAGCGCGGTCTTGCCGAAGCGGTCGATGGACACACCGACCAGACGGCCCGGCATGTCACGCTTGTAGGCATCTTTGGTGGAGAAATAAGCCGCGTGCGGTCCACCGAAGCCCAGCGGCACACCGAAGCGTTGCGCGCTGCCGATGGCGACGTCCGCGCCGAACTCGCCCGGCGGCGTTAGCAGGGTCAGGGCCAGCAGATCGGCCGCGACGGCCACCAGGGCATTGGCGGCGTGGAAGCGTTCAACCAGTTCGCGATAGTCGAACAGGTCGCCATTGCTCGCTGGGTATTGCAGCAGGGCGCCGAAGAATTCGCTGACGTCGGTCAGTTGGCTTTCGTCCGCCACGACCACCTCAATGCCCAGCGGCTCGGCGCGGGTACGCAGCACGTCAAGGGTCTGTGGATGGCAATGCGCGGAGGCGAAGAATTTGTGACTGCCTTTGTTCTTGCTCAGGCGTTTGCAGAAGGTCATGGCTTCGGCGGCGGCGGTGGCTTCGTCCAGCAGCGACGCGTTGGCGATCGGCAGGCCGGTCAGGTCGCTGATCAGCGTCTGGAAGTTCAGCAGCGACTCCAGGCGACCTTGGGAAATTTCTGGTTGATACGGGGTGTAAGCGGTGTACCAAGCCGGGTTTTCCAACAGGTTGCGCAAGATCGGCGCCGGCGTGTGGGTGTTGTAGTAACCCTGGCCGATAAAGGTCTTGAACAGTTGGTTCTTGCCGGCGATGGCTTTGATGTCAGCCAGGGCGTCAGCTTCGCTTTGACCGGCAGACAGGCCCAGTACGCTGGTGCCTTTGATGGATTCCGGGATAACGCTGGCGCTCAGGGCCTCCAGCGAATCAAAACCCAGGGTCGCGAGCATGGCTTTCTCGTCGTCGGCGCGGGGGCCGATGTGACGGGCGATGAACTCGTTGGCGGTGCTCAATTCAATACGGTCAGTCATTGCGCGTTCCTCAGGCTTCGGCGTTGGCTTTGATCAGGCGGTCGTAAGCGTCCTGATCCAGCAGTTGGCCGACAGCGGCGGCGTCGGAAGGGATGAAACGGAAGAACCAGCCCTGGCCCATAGGGTCTTCGTTGACCAGCTCAGGGTTGGCGTCCAGCGCCGGGTTGACCTCGACGACTTCACCGTTGAGCGGCATGTAGACGCCGCTGGCGGCTTTCACCGATTCAACGGTGGCGGCTTCGGCGCCCTTGTCGTAGGCCTGCAGCTCAGGGAGTTGTACGAAAACCACGTCACCCAGTGCGTCCTGCGCGAAAGCCGTGATGCCGACCGTGACGCTGCCGTCTGCTTCGGCACGCAGCCACTCGTGATCTTCGGTAAAACGCAAATCGCTCATGAAAACTCCCCTGAATGGAAAATCGCTCGTCGATGGCGCGAGCGTGATGGGCAGATGCATAGCAAGTTTGCGGCCAAGGTTGCGAGAGCCTTCTAAAACAAGGGTTTGTGCGGGTTTCCGGATTTCGGAATGCGTTCTGGTGTAGCGAAATCGATACGCTTTAGAGGGGTTTGAAAAGTGTTGGTGGATCAAGGCCTTGTGGAGTGCGGGTATCGAGGTTTTGGAATGATATCGTTACGGTGTTTCGATTTCATTCCGGCGTCGCGTCGGTCTTGGAATTAGCCAATAAGAATGATTGGGGCACGAATAACGCAAAGCGCTTCGCTTTTGATTTGCTTTTCATGCCGAGATGGCCCTAACACCCCCCATCGCGACTTGGGTGCAGGCTGAACGCAGGCGGCGCGGAGTGGGTCGAGCGGCATGGATGCCGCGAGAGCGCTGCTAGGACATGGATGTCCGTTCAGCGCGGGCCCACGGAGCGTCGCCGGAGTGAAGGAACCCGACGAAGTCGGGCCCAACCGGGAGCCAACCCTTGGTTACTTGGGGTTATCAAGTAACCCGCCGAAGGCGGAACAGTTCGGCCGTTAGGCCGAACCATAATGCCAGCAGCACCCAACATATTGGATGCACATCCCATACAAGCCGGTTTGCAGGCGAATGCGGTGTGTCAGTCGGCTAAGAGGTGTCTGATTTACCGTGTTCGCGGGCAAGCGCGCTCCTACAGATTGCCTGCGGTGTTATGACTTGCCGGAAATCCCGTACTTGCGCAACCGGTGGGCGATAGCCGTGTGGGACGTCTGCAGGCGTGCGGCGAGTTGGCGGGTCGACGGGTAATGGCTGTAGAGCTTTTCCAGCAGCGATTTTTCGAAGTCTTCGACGGCGGCTTCCAGGCTTTCGATTTCACCGTCGTTTTCGCGGGCCACTGAAGTGCCCGCGATGTCGAGATCACCAATGTCCACCAGCGAGCTCTCGCAGATCGCGGCCGCCCGAAAGATCACGTTCTGCAGTTGCCGCACGTTGCCCGGCCAGCGGTTGCCGAGCAGGGCAGGGTAAGTGCCTGGCGCGAGGCGACACACCGGGCGCTGAATCTGGGTGCAGGCCTGTTCCATGAAGTAGCGCGCCAGCAACAGGATGTCCTGGCCGCGCGCTCGCAGCGGCGGGACCTCAAGGTTCAGTACATTCAGGCGATAGAACAGGTCTTCACGGAAGGTGCCTTCGGCGACCATTTTTTCCAGGTCGCGATGGGTCGCGCTGAGGATGCGCACGTTGACCTTCACTTCCTTGTCGCCGCCGACGCGACGAAAGCTACCGTCGTTCAGGAATCTGAGCAGCTTGGCCTGCAAGTACGGCGACATCTCGCCGATCTCGTCGAGAAACACCGTGCCTTGGTTGGCGAGCTCCATCAACCCGGGCTTGCCGCCCCGTTGCGCGCCGGTAAAGGCGCCGGGCGCGTAGCCGAAGAGTTCGCTTTCCGCGAGGTTTTCCGGCAGCGCCGCGCAGTTGAGCGCCAGAAACGGTGCGCCGTTACGAGCGCTGACGGCGTGACAGGCGCGGGCGACCAGCTCTTTACCGGTGCCGGTTTCGCCCTGAATCAGCAACGGCGCGTCGAGTGCGGCGACGCGTTGGGCGCGGGCTTTCAGCGTGCGGATCGGTGCGGAATCGCCCAGCAACGCATCAAAGCCTTCGGCGTGATCGTGGTGCAATGCCGACAATCGCTCGCCGATGCGACTGGGCAGGTACAGCGTGAGCAGGGCGCCTGCGTCAGTGATCGGCGTGGCATCCAGCAGCAGGGCTTCGCCATTCAACGTGACCTCGCGCAGGGGCAACCGAAAGCCGTTTTCAAGCAAGGCAGTTTGCAGGGCGGGGTCGGAGAACAGTTCGCCGATTGACTCGCCCGCGGGTTCTCTGCCGTACAACGCCACAAGGGCCGGGTTGGCCAGCAGTACATGGCCGGCACTGTCGAGCGCCAGCACCGGATCGGTCATCGCCGCAAGCAGGGCATCCAGCTGCAGGTGGCGGCGCTGACCGGGAAGGATGTCGACCACGGTGATCGCTTCTACGCCGCGCACGCGAAACAGCCGGTCCTTGAGCTCTTCGAGGACGTCGTGGCTCAGGGTCGGTGCGTCGATATAGACGTTGGGCGGCACCATTTCCACCGCATCGAGGTTCAGATTCCGCCCGCCGAGGATCGCCAGAACTTCCTGGGTGATGCCGACGCGGTCGATGAACGTAACGTGGATGCGCATGGGGGGCGGAGAGATTCAGGCGAAAGACGGGGGCGATTATGCCAGTAAATCTCGCGGGCTTCCTTGAACGCGCTCCTACAGGACCGTGTGAATTACTCCAGATGCTCCGGCTTCACCGCATCGCCCGACTTGAGGTCGAGTTTGTCGCGGATGTCTTCGAACATGGCGTCGTACTGGCCGCCCATCGCATGGAGGTCAGTGTCTTTTGGCAGGCCGTGCTTTTCGGCGATGCGTGAGGCCTCGCTGGCAAAGTTGTACGCCAAATCCTTGGGCAGGTCGAAGGTTTCATTGAACGGCTTGCCGTTGATTTCGCCGTCCATCGTGAAGTGCATGCCGGCACCCGAATCGGTCTGGCTGACTTCGTAGCGCAGATGAATGTCGTAACCGACATCGTCGGGCTGTAACGCGGGGCGGGCGATGTGCAGATGACCTGGCTCGAACATGTGACTGCTCCTTCAGAAATCAATGACAGTAAAGAGCAGACCGTCTGCCAAGGCATGGGTTCAGCGCTGACCGGTGGACTCCGGGCATTCAGCGTTCTGTGTACCCGGTTCCGGTCGGGACCAGATCCACAGGTTGACCAGCACCATGCCGGCCACGGCGAAGTAAATCCACCAGTTGTGTTTGAGCACCACCAGCATCATGACGGCGCAAATCAGCATGGTGACGGTCGCGCTGATTTTCGCGCGGCGTGCGATGAGCTTGCCGTTACGCCAGTTGCTCAACATGGGGCCGAACAGGCGGTGGTTTTCCAGCCAGGCGCTTAAACGCGGCGAGCTTTTGGTCGCGGCCCAAGCAGCCAACAGGATGAATTCGGTGGTGGGCAACCCTGGAATGAAAATCGCGATGATGCCGATGGCGAGGCTGACGTAGGCCAGGATGCCAAAGAGGATACGGGACAGTTTGCTGCCTTGGGGGTGACTGGTCATGAGTCTCGGGTGCTGCCGGATAAAGAAGTGCGTCGAGGGATAACACTCCTCGAAAAGGCGCCCAGCTTAACAGCGCAGGGCGCAAAAGGCGTGCGTTCAGGCGGGTTGGGGTTGGGCAGCCGACGTATAGGCGTGCTCCAGCAGCACGTTGAAACGTTCGAACGCCGCGACGGCGCCTGTGTCGATCTGGCGTTCCTGCTCCTCGGTAAACGGCAGATCGTCGAGGAGGCGGATGAAGCGTTTCCAGCCGTCGGCCCGGCCACCGGCGGGCTCACCCAGATGACGAGCGCCAAAAGTCTCGCTGAGATTGAGCGCCACGGCGCGTTTGATCAGGAATGCCGCACCCAGCTTCGAGCCTTCCGACACAAACAGCCAGCCCAAGGCTTCGGCCAGCGGAGGATGGAGGACCGCGCCGGCGACAGGGCCGGGAATCGGCGTGTTCAGGTCATTCAGGTCGGCCTTTGCCTGTTCCGCACGGCAACGCTCGGGGAGGTCGGCGATGAGTCCGATCAGTTGGTGATCGGTGTAGAGCGCCTTGAGCTCCTGCTGAAACAGATATTGCGCGCTCAGAAAGCGGGTGTAACTGGCCAGTGTTTCGAACGGCGCGTTGGCTTTGACTGCCTTGTCCAGCTGCTCATGCGGGGCGTGGGTGATCTGGTTCAGACGCTGGGAGCGACGAATCGGGGCTTGGGGCATGTGTCTTCCTTGGAAAAAAGGCGTTTGTTAACGAGACGAGTGAGCGCGTGCAAAAACGTAAAAAAACACGGCAGTTGCTTTTGTAGGAGCGCGCTTGCCCGCGAAGAGGCCGGTACATCCGGCACATTTGCGGTGCCTGGACTTCAGCATTCGCGGGCAAGCGCGCTCCTACAGGTGCGTGACCAACGGGGTTAGATATCCAACACCAGATTGATCGCGACGTTGCGCCCCGGCTCGGTCAGGCGGTCCAGGCTGGCGGGCGCGGTTACGCCCGCTTCACCGACGCCGTCGTAGCCGCGCACGTCCTCCCACTGCCAGTATTTCTTGTCGGCCAGGTTGTACAGGCCGCCGCTGACCGTCACGTCGTCGGTCACTTTGTAGAAGCCGGTCAGGTCCAGCACACCAAAGCCGGGTGTCTTGAACTGAGTCGACGAACCGTCCGGTGCATGGAAGTTGGTGTCGTCCACCCGGGTCTTGCGCTTGACCAAGGTCCAGCTCAGCAAGCCGCCGTAGTTGTCGTGGTCATAACCCAGACCGAACACGCCGGTCAGCGGGTTGATGCTGTTGATCGGCTGGCCGGTGTCGTCATTGCGGCCGTACAGGTAGGCCAACGAGCCTTGGGTATAGAGGCCTTCAGGTGCGCCGAAGCTGTCCAGGTTCAGGCGACCTTTAAGCTCCACGCCTTTGATCGTGGCGTGCTTGATGTTGTTGGACTGGAACACCGCTTCGGTCGAGGTCGCCGGTTGAATGGCGTCTTCATTAATGAAGTCGCGGTATTTGTTGTAGAACACTGCCACGTCGAACGAGCCCTCGTCGAAACGCCCACGCAGACCGGTTTCGTAGCTCTTGCTCTTCTCCGGCTCAAGGTTCGGGTTAGGCTCGACGATGTAACCGGTATTCAGGTTCTCGAAGCGGCCATACAGCGCCTTGGCGCTCGGTGTGCGGAAGCCTTCGGCGTATTGGCCGTACCAGGTGTAGGCGTCGTCGATCGCGTACGTCACGCCCAGTTTGGGCGACAGGCGATGCCATTTCTTCTCTTTGTCGTTGAACTGGTCCTTGCTGGTCAGGCTGACGGCGCGGAGAAACTCGTCGGTGGCGTGCGGGTTGAGCGTGGTGTAGTCATAGCGCGCACCCGGCATGAAGGTCCAGTCGCCCCATTTGATCTGATCCTGGGCGAACAGTGCGTAGGTGTTGATCGTCGGGTCCGGGAAGTCGCTGTTCGGCGCCAGGCTGTCGGACGCCGTCGGGCTCGTCGCTCCGATGGTACGGCATGTGCCAAGCACGGCGGCGCAGGTGGCGGTGCCGCTGCGTTCGCCGGTGACTTTCTGTTGTTTGAGTGTGGTGCCGTAGGTCAGCAGGTGCTCGGTGTCGGCGATGCTGAAAGCCTTGTCCAGTTGGGCATCGAAGATCCACTGGCGCTCTTTGTAGGTGGTATCGCGCGTACGCCAGACATCGCGGCTGCCCGGCACATACCGCTCGATGGTGTTCTGGTCGGTTTTGGCGATCTGGTAATTCAGGCTCCACTTGACGTTGTCGACCAGCAGGCTGTCCAGCGCGAAGGTGTTTTCCAGACCGAAACGTTCACGGGTGATGACGTCGTTGCCTTCGCGTCCTCGGTAGAAGCCGAACCCACGGCCACCTGTGAACGGCCCGCCCACCGCGCTTTTCTGGTTGGTGTGTGTGTCGTCCTTGTACTTCTCGTAGGTGAACGCCAGCCGGTCGTTGTCGCCATAGTTCCAGCCCAGCTTGGCCAGCACGTTAGTCGCACGAACGTCTTCCGGGTTGGCGGCCGTGCGACTCAGGCCAGTGCCGCCGTGTTCGCCATAGGATTCGGTTTCGCGGCCATTGCGCTGGCTGACGTGCAGCAAGCCGTCGAAATCGCCTTCACGACCTGCCACCGTCGCTGAGTTCAGCCAGCTGTCGTCCGCTGAGCTGTAACCGGTTTTCAGGCGAGCACCGACGTCTTTGCCCGGCTTGATGATGTCTTCCGGGTCGAGCGTGTAGTAGCTGACCGCACCACCGATCGCGCTGCTGCCGTACAAGGCAGAGGCAGGGCCGCGCAGGATTTCGACGCGCTTGATGATTTCCGGGTCGACGTAGTTGCGATGGGTGTTGGCGTAAGGGCCGGAGAAATAGTTGTCGGGCACTTCGACGCCGTCGACTTGCGTGAGGATCCGGTCGCCATCGATCCCGCGGATGTTGTAGCCGCTGGTGCCCGCACGTTGGCCCGCGCCGCCCACGGAAACCCCGGGTTCATAGCGCACCAGATCACGAATGGTGTTCACGTTCTGCCGATCCAGTGCTTTGCGGTCGTGCACCGTGACCGTGCTGGGCACCGAGTCCACCGATTGCGCCTGACGCGTGGCGCTGACCGTCACTTGCTCCAGCGCCAGGGCGCCGGTGCTGCTGCGTTTTTCCAGCACGACGTTGTTATTGCCCAGGCTGCGATAGTTCAGGTTGCTCCCCACGAGCAGACGATCCAGCGCTTTTTCTGCGGACATCGTGCCGCTGACGCCGGGCGACGTCACGTTCTGCGCCAGATCCGACGCCATGCCGACCTGCCAGCCCGTGATCTTGCTGAATTCGTTCAGCGCCGACACCAGCGGTTGCTGATTGATCGAGAACGGGTAGCTGCCCGCCACGCGTGCCGGTTGTTCGGCGGCGGCAGTGGGCGCGCTGTGAAGACCCGCGGCGAATACTGCAACGGTCAGCAGCGAGAGGGTGAAATGGCGGGTGGTTCGCGGTGAGTCGGGTGTGGCGGGGGTGAACGTGGACGGCATCGATAGCGCTCCCTGTCATGCGGGTCTTTATAGTGTTGGCAAGTGCTTCGTTAATAGGAATCACTTGCATTGGCTATAACGAGACGTACGACGAACGGCTATCGCGTAAAAATAATTATCCTCAGTCCAGAATCACCAGCGCAGGCAGCTCGTGCAGGCGTGCGGAGGTGATGTGTGCCAGCGAGCGCACCACGTCGATCGGGTTGTCCAGGCGGTAATTGCCGGTCACGGCGACCTGATCCAGTCGGGTGTTGGCGCTGACGATCCAGCCCGGGTAATAGCGCCTTAACTCGGCCAGGACTTCGCTCATCGGGCAGTTATCAAAGATCAATCGTCCCTGAATCCAGGCCAGATCCTTGTTCGGGTCGGTTTTTTCACGATGGCCAACGCCGTCTGGCCCGACCCGCAGGCTGTCCCCGGCGCCAAGACTCACTTGAGACTGGCCTTGGGTCGCCTGCACGTTCACCGCGCCGCGCTCGACCTGAATCTGCGCCACGCCGTCCAGGTAGCGGACGGCGAATGCGGTGCTGCTGGCGCTCATGCGCACCGGACCGGCTTCGACTTCCAGTGGCAAACCCTTGGCGGTCGGAACTTCGAAGAAGGCTTCACCTTGATACAGACGCGCGATGCGTTGGCGGTCATCCAGTTCGCTGGAGAACGCGGATCGGGTATTGAGTAGCACCTTCGAACCGTCCGAAAGCTCCAGCCGCTGGCGCTCTCCGGCGACGGTCAAGTGGTCAGCTTTGAATCGCAAGGGCAGGTCGCTGAAATTGAATAGCCCCAGCAACAACGCCGCCGCAGTGGCCAAGGGCACCCAATGTGGGCGCAGGCGGCGCAGCCTCGAAGGCTTTTTGGGTGCAGCCAGCTGAACGGCCGCTTCCAGCACGGGCTGCGAATTCCAGACCGCCTCGGCCTGGGCGAAGGCCTCGCGGTGCGCAGGGTCGGCCGCCAGCCACGCCTGAAAACAGGCGTGCTGCTGCGCGTTGGCATCGTCCAGTTCGATCAGCCAGTTCAGGGCTTGATCCATGGCGCGGTCATCCCGCACTTCGGCTGCCTGACCGGGGCCAGGTGAGTGAGAGTCCGTCAAGGAGCGTCCTCGGGTACACGGTTTGGGGCGGAAGTTTAGCGCTTACAGTCGCTGACGGTCCGCCGGGTTTCTTATGGTATGGATCAAGCCGCTCTCATCAGCGATCGAGTCGGGCTGCGACAACGACGCAAATCGCCATGATCAGCTTGAGTTCCTTTTGCACAGTGCTGGCCGAAACGCCCAACTGCTCGGCGATCTCCAGGTAACTGGCGCCATGAAGGCGACTGAGTGTGAAGATTTTCTGCTGCCTGGGCGTTAGTTTTTCCAGGCTGGCGCTCAGGCCTTCCAGCAGACGATTGGCGTGGGCAGCATCCTCCAGCGCAGGGTCGGGTGCGACCACGTTGTGAATGTCGGCAATCGGCGCATCGTCGACGATGGTGCGCGAATGGATTCGGTGGGCGCGCAAGTGATCCAGCGCCAGATTGCGCGCAGTCTGGAAAACGAACGGCTCAAGGTGGGCGATCGCGCGTTCACCCAACGCACGGGTCACGCGCAGGTAGGTTTCCTGCAGCAAGTCTTCGGCGGTGCTGGGGTTGCGGACCATGCGTTGCAGGGTGCGCAGCAGGATCGTTCGTCGTGCGAGAAAAACATCATTGAAGTGAGACTGACTCACGAGGATACCCGACCAGAAATTCAGCGAATGATAATGCTTATCATCTGCCTCAAAGGCAAGGCGGGAAGTTGCAAAGGAAATGTAAAGGCAGGTACGGCGAGGCTGTCTACTGTGGGAGCGAGCTTGCTCTGGGCCGCATCCGGACGAAGAGGCCGGAACATCCTGCACATTTGCTGTGAATGGACTTCAGCCTTCGTCCGGATGCGGCCCAGACCAAGCGCGCTCCTACAAGGGTTACTCGGCGTTCATCAACGCCAGGCAGTTGTCGAGCATGCGGTTGGAGAAACCCCATTCGTTGTCATACCAGGCCAGCACCTTCAGCAGGCGACCGCTGACTTTGGTGTGGTTGGCGTCGAAGATCGATGACAGCGGGTTGTGGTTGAAGTCGTGAGAAACCAGCGGCAGGGTGTTGTAACCCAGGATTTTCGAGTGTTGCGCCGCTTCCTTCATGATCGCGTTGACCTCATCGGCCGTTGCATCGCGCTTCAGCTGAATGGTCAGGTCGACCAGCGATACGTTGATCACCGGTACGCGTACCGCCATGCCGGTCAGCTTGCCGGCCAGTTCAGGCAGCACCAGACCCACGGCTTCGGCCGCGCCGGTCTTGCTCGGGATCATCGACTGGGTCGCCGAACGCGCGCGGTACGGGTCGGTGTGGTAGACGTCGATCAGGTTCTGGTCGTTGGTGTAGGCGTGAATCGTGGTCATCAGACCGCTTTCGATACCCAGCTCACGGTTCAATACCTGTGCCACCGGCGCCAGGCAGTTGGTGGTGCAGGAGGCGTTGGAAATCACCTGGTGCGACTGACGCAGCACATCATGGTTGACGCCGTAGACCACGGTGGCGTCGGCGCCTTTGGCGGGCGCGGAGATGATGACCTTCTTGGCGCCTGCGGTGATGTGGGCCGCGGCCTTGTTGCGGTCGGTGAACAGACCGGTGCATTCGAACACCACGTCAATGTTCTCGGACTTCCACGGTAGCTCGGCCGGGTTGCGGATGGCGCTGACCGAAATACGGTCACCATTGACGGTCAGGCTTTCCTTGTCGTGCTCCACGGTCCCGTCGAACTGTCCATGCACGGTGTCGTATTTGAGAAGGTGGGCGTTGATCTCGCTGTCGCCCAGATCGTTGATGGCGACGACCTGCAGGTCCTGACGATAGCCTTGGGTATAGAGTGCGCGTAGGACGTTGCGGCCGATTCGGCCAAAGCCATTGATTGCGATGCGGAGAGTCATACACCCGTCCTCAGTGAATTTGTTGTTGGAATTACAAGATTATTCTCATAAAAATAGAAAACAAGCCTTTTTAGTGGCAGTATTTTGTTTTATCTACAAATAGAAACCCGTAAGGCCATCACAACTGTCTGAAAATCAAAGCCTTTGCTGAAGCGTTTCATTGGGGGCATGATTCCACGACGGTTTTTTGTAAGCGCCTGAACGGGTGACCACATCCGCTAGCCTGGAGTTCATGACAATGCATCCCCGCGTCCTTGAGGTAACCGAACGGCTGATTGCTCGCAGCCGTGAAACCCGTCAGCGCTATCTGCAATTGATCCGGGGCGCGGCGAGCGACGGTCCGATGCGCGGCAAGCTGCAATGCGCAAACTTTGCGCATGGCGTTGCGGCCTGTGGCACCGAAGACAAGAACAGTCTGCGCATGATGAACGCGGCCAACGTGGCCATCGTGTCTTCGTACAACGACATGCTGTCGGCGCATCAGCCCTACGAACACTTCCCGGAACAGATCAAAAAGGCCCTGCGTGAAATCGGCTCGGTCGGTCAGTTCGCGGGCGGCGTGCCGGCCATGTGCGACGGCGTGACCCAAGGCGAGCCGGGCATGGAACTGAGTATCGCCAGTCGAGAAGTCATTGCGATGGCAACGGCAGTCGCGCTGTCTCACAACATGTTCGACGCGGCGTTGATGCTGGGCATCTGCGACAAAATCGTGCCGGGCCTGCTGATGGGGTCCCTGCGCTTTGGTCACCTGCCGACGATCTTCGTCCCTGGCGGTCCGATGGTCTCGGGCATATCCAACAAGGAAAAAGCCGACGTGCGCCAGCGGTATGCCGAAGGCAAGGCCACCCGTGAAGAACTGCTGGACTCGGAAATGAAGTCCTACCACGGTCCGGGCACCTGCACCTTCTACGGCACGGCGAACACCAACCAGCTGTTGATGGAAGTCATGGGGCTGCACTTGCCGGGCGCCTCCTTCGTCAATCCTTACACACCGCTGCGTGATGCCCTGACCCGCGAGGCGGCGTATCAGGTGACGCGTCTGACCAAACAAAGCGGCGAATTCATTCCACTGGGTGAGATTGTGGACGAGCGTTCGCTGGTCAACTCGATTGTTGCCCTGCACGCGACGGGTGGTTCCACCAACCACACGCTGCACATGCCGGCCATCGCTCAATGCGCGGGCATTCAGCTGACCTGGCAGGACATGGCGGACTTGTCCGAGGTCGTGCCGACCCTGAGCCACGTCTATCCAAACGGCAAAGCCGACATCAACCACTTCCAGGCGGCAGGCGGCATGTCGTTCCTGATCCGCGAACTGCTCGATGCCGGGCTGTTGCACGAAGACGTCAACACTGTGGTCGGTCGGGGCCTGCGTCGTTACACCCAGGAGCCGTTCCTCGATGACGGCAAACTGGTGTGGCGCGACGGCCCGATCGACAGCCTGGACGAAAACATCCTTCGCCCGATCGCCCGTCCGTTCTCGCCGGAAGGCGGCTTGCGTGTGATGGAAGGCAACCTGGGGCGCGGCGTGATGAAAGTATCGGCCGTCGCGCTGGAACATCAGATCGTCGAAGCACCCGCCAAAGTGTTCGAAGATCAGCAGGACCTGGCCGACGCGTTCAAGGCTGGCGAGCTGGAGTGTGACTTCGTCGCGGTCATGCGTTTTCAGGGGCCACGCTCCAACGGCATGCCAGAGCTGCACAAGATGACGCCGTTCCTCGGCGTGCTGCAGGATCGCGGGTTCAAGGTCGCGCTGATCACTGACGGTCGCATGTCCGGCGCCTCGGGCAAAATCCCGGCCGCGATCCACGTGTGCCCCGAAGCCTCCGATGGTGGCCCATTGGCACTTGTGCGTGATGGGGACCTCATTCGGGTAGATGGCGTGAAAGGGACATTGCAAGTTCTGGTCGAACCGGCAGAATTGGCCGCCAGAGAGCCGGCAATCGGTCGACTGTCCCACAACGTGGGCACCGGTCGCGAGCTGTTCGGTTTCATGCGTATGGCCTTCAGCTCGGCAGAGAAGGGCGCCAGCGCCTTTACTTCGAATCTGGAGACGCTCAAGTGACATTGGCGATGGTGGGTGATATCGGCGGCACAAATGCTCGTTTTGCCATTTGGGAAGACGACCAGTTGCATTCGGTCCGGGTGTTTCCGACGGTCGATTACGCCAGTCCCGAGAAGGCCTTGCTGGTTTATCTGCAGGACCTGGAATTGCAACTGGGGGATGTCGGCTCGATCTGCCTGGCGGTCGCCGGGCCTGTGACCGGTGACGATTTCCACTTCACCAACAGCCACTGGAAGATCAACCGGCAGGCGTTCTGCGCGGCGCTCAAGATCGACAACCTGGTCATGGTCAACGACTTCACGGCCATGGCCCTGGGCATGACCCGGCTGCGTGACGACGAGTACCTGACCGTGCGTCACGGCAAGGGCGATCCGAAAGGTGCGCGCGTGGTGATCGGTCCGGGCACCGGCCTGGGTGTCGGCACCTTGATCCGCACCGGCGAAAGCCACTGGACCGCAGTGCCGGGCGAGGGCGGCCATGTCGACCTGCCGATCGGCAATCCGCGCGAGGCCATGTTGTGGATGCGGCTGATGGCCGAGCATGAACATGTGAGTGCCGAAACCATTTTGAGCGGTGCCGGTCTGTTGCTGCTGTATCAGGTCAGCTGTGCGCTGGACGAAGTCGAGCCGGTGTTGAAGTCGCCAGCGGCGATCACCTCGGCGGCGATCAAGGGTGACCCTGTGGCGAGTGCCGTGCTCGAACAGTTCTGCGTATTTCTCGGCCGTGTCGCGGGCAACAATGTACTGACCGTCGGTGGCCGTGGTGGCGTTTATATCGCAGGCGGTGTGATTCCGCGATTCGTCGACTTTTTCATGCAGAGCGGGTTTAACAAGGCCCTGGCGGAAAAAGGCATGATGAAGGATTACTTCAAGGATGTGCCGGTGTGGCTGGTAACGGCCGAGTACCCTGGCTTGATGGGCGCTGGCGTGGCGTTGGATCAGGCGCTGGCAGCGCAAGGATAAGTTCGCAACATGCTGTAGGAGCGCGCTTGCCCGCGATTGCGACCTTTCAGTCACAGACGTGTCGTCTGGACGCACGCATCGCGGGCAAGCGCGCTCCTACAGTGGATTGTGCTCGCCGCCATTTTAGCGAGCCAACCCAACCCTTGTAGGAGCCGGCTTGCTGGCGATAGAGGCGTATCTGACGGCATCAATGTGGCTGCCCGAACGTAATCGCCAGCAAGCCAGCTCCTACACTGTGTTATCTGTGCCCAGAACAACAATTTCAGTGCCTACAAGGACGACCAAAGTGAACGCTGTCAGTAAATCGATTCTGGTGGTCGACGATGACCAGGAGATTCGTGAGTTGCTGCAAGCCTACCTGAGCCGCTCTGGCTTTCAGGTGCGTACCGTCGGCGATGGCGCCCAGTTCCGTCAGGCGTTCAATGACGAGCCGAGCGACTTGCTGATTCTCGACGTCATGCTGCCCGACGAAGACGGCTTCAGCCTGTGTCGCTGGGTCCGGCAGCACCCGCGCCAGCCGCACGTCCCGATCATCATGCTCACTGCCAGTTCCGACGAGGCGGACCGGGTCATCGGTCTGGAGCTCGGTGCCGACGACTACATGGCCAAGCCCTTCAGCCCGCGTGAACTCCAGGCGCGCATCAAGGCGTTGCTGCGCCGCGCCCAATTCGGTCAGGAACGTTCGGGTGGCGAGGTGCTGGTGTTCGATGAGTGGCGTCTGGACATGGTCAGCCACCGACTGTTTCACAACGATGGTGAAGAGGTGATCCTCTCCGGCGCCGACTTCGCGTTGCTCAAATTGTTTCTCGACAACCCGCAGCAGATCCTCGACCGCGACACCATCGGCAATGCCACGCGGGGTCGTGAGCTGATGCCGCTGGAGCGCATCGTCGACATGGCCGTGAGCCGCCTGCGTCAGCGGTTGCGCGACACCGGCAAGGCGCCGCGATTGATTCGCACCGTGCGAGGCAGTGGTTACCTGCTGGCGGCCAACGTGCTGCCGCAAGCCAGCAACGGTTACTGATTGCCAATGGTGACCGAGAAAAAGCGTCGTCTTCCGGTACCGCGCTCACTGCTGGGGCGCATGCTGCTGTTGACCTTGCTGGCCGTGCTGCTGGCGCAAACCCTGTCCAGCCTGATCTGGCTTTCCCAGCTGCGCGCCACGCAAATGGAAGGCCTGATCACCAGTGCCCGCAGCCTGGGTTATTCCATGTCAGCGAGCGTCAGTTACTTCCGCTCGCTGCCGGTCGCGTTTCGTCCTCTGGTGCTTGATCAACTGCGCAGCATGGGCGGGACGCGTTTCTTCGTATCGCTCAACGATCGTCCGCTGGACATGCAGGTGCTGGAGCCGACCGTGCGCAAGTCGGCGGTTATCAACGTGGTCGGACAGGTGTTGCGGCAGAATCTGGGCGCTGACCCGGACATCCTCGTCCGCTTCGTGCGTCCGGAAGACCTGCGCATCTTCAACAGCGGCCTGAAACTCGACGAGCTGCCACGTTCATGGGCGCATTACGCGTTGACGCTGGAACCGGTGAATCCGCCGGTTCTGGTGACCCAGATTGAGCTGTCACCGGGGGAATGGCTGTACATCGCGTCGCTCTTGCCCGAGCCGTACACCATGCTCGAAGAGGAAGGCCTGCCGTCGCAGCAGGTCTGGTTCATTGGCCTGACGAGTATCTTCCTGCTGGTGTTTATCGGCTTGCTGGTGCACTGGCAAAGCGGCCCGCTCAAGCGGCTGGCCCGTGCGGCGAGGGACCTGTCGCTGGGCGCCGACGTCGAACCGGTGGTGGAGGGCGGCGGTAGCGAAGTGATCGAGGTGACGCGTGCGTTCAACACCATGCGCGATCGCATCAGCCGCTACCTGACCGAGCGCGGGCAGTTGTTCAGCGCCATTTCCCACGACCTGCGCACGCCCATCACGCGCTTGCGTCTGCGAGTGGAACTGCTGGAAGACGAGGAAATGCAGGTCAAGTTCACCCGCGATCTCGACGAGCTGGAACTGCTGGTCAAAGGCGCTTTGCAGTGCGTGAAGGACACCGACATTCACGAAAACATCGAGCCGGTGGACCTCAATCACGCACTCGATTGCCTGATCGAACCGTACCTGGCCCCTAACGGTGGCGGCCGCGTGACATTGAAGGGCAAGGCCATGTCGATGTTTTACGGCAAGCCGCTGGCGTTGAGGCGTTGCATGGGCAACCTGATCGACAACGCCATCAAGTACGGCGACAAAGCGCACCTATACGTTGAGGACGATGCAGAAGCGTTCGTGCTGCACGTCGAGGACGAGGGGCCGGGTGTGCCCGAACAACGACTGGAGCAGGTGTTCGAGCCGCATTTTCGGCTCGCGGGCAAGCAGCAGCAGGGCTACGGCCTCGGTCTGGGGATCGCCCGTAACATTGCCCACAGTCACGGCGGCGAAGTGACCCTGCAAAACCTGCGCGACGGTGGTTTGCGGGTGACGCTGTACCTGCCGCGCGGGGTGGAGTGAGCGCCGACCTCGGTCACTGTAGGAGCGCGCTTGCCCGCGATTGCGGTGGGTCAGTTACCCGCAAGGTTTTTGACCCGCCGCAATCGCGGGCAAGCGCGCTCCTAAAGGTTTAGATCCAAGGTTTCTTGAATGTCACCATCCAGTGACACTCGCGCGTCCCTTCGTTACCGTCCGTGCAAGTCGCTTGTTTAGAATCCATGCAGCGCAAGCGCCAAGACTTGCTCATGCATAACAACAATAAAGGTCAAATAGATGAATTCGATTTCCCGTCTCGCAGCACTCATTTCTCTCGCCTCGTTGTTCCCTCTGAGCGCCATGGCCGCTGATTCCAAAGGCACTGTCGAAGTCGTCCACTGGTGGACTTCCGGTGGCGAAAAAGCGGCTGTCGACGTGCTCAAGGCCCAAGTTGAAAAAGACGGTTTCACCTGGAAAGACGGCGCTGTCGCCGGCGGCGGCGGTTCGACGGCCATGACTGTTCTGAAGAGCCGCGCTGTGGCTGGCAACCCGCCCGGCGTCGCCCAGATCAAAGGTCCGGACATTCAGGAATGGGCCTCTACCGGCCTGCTCGACACCGACGTGCTGAAAGACGTTTCCAAGCAGGAAAAGTGGGACAGCCTGCTCGACAAGAAAGTCTCCGATACCGTGAAGTACGACGGTGATTATGTGGCCGTACCGGTGAACATCCACCGCGTGAACTGGCTGTGGATCAACCCGGAAGTCTTCAAGAAAGCCGGTATCGAAAAAGCCCCGACCACCCTCCAAGAGTTCTACGCTGCGGGCGACAAGCTCAAGGCGGCAGGCTTCATCCCTCTGGCTCATGGTGGCCAGCCTTGGCAGGACAGCACCGTTTTTGAAGCCGTCGTACTGTCCGTGATGGGCGCTGACGGTTACAAAAAGGCGCTGGTCGATCTGGACAATGGCGCGCTGACCGGTCCGGAAATGGTCAAGTCGCTCACCGAGTTGAAGAAAGTCGCCACCTACATGGATCCCGACGGCAAAGGCCAGGACTGGAACCTGGAAGCCGCCAAGGTTATCAACGGCAAGGCCGGCATGCAGATCATGGGTGACTGGGCCAAGTCCGAATGGACTGCCGCCAAGAAAGTCGCTGGCAAGGACTACGAGTGCGTCGCCTTCCCGGGCACCGACAAGGCATTCACCTACAACATCGACTCTCTGGCTGTGTTCAAGCAGAAGGACGCAGGTACGGCTGCCGGTCAGCAGGACATCGCCAAGGTCGTTTTGGGTGAAAACTTCCAGAAAGTCTTCAGCATCAACAAGGGCTCGATCCCGGTTCGTAACGACATGCTGGCCGACATGGGCAAGTACGGTTTCGACTCGTGCGCCCAGACGGCTGCCAAAGACTTCCTGGCGGACGCCAAGACCGGCGGCCTGCAACCAAGCATGGCGCACAACATGGCGACCACGCTGGCTGTTCAAGGCGCATTCTTTGATGTCGTGACCAACTTCATCAACGACCCGAAAGCCGATCCGGCCGATGCCGCGAAAAAGCTGGGTGCTGCGATCAAGTCCGCTAAATAACGCGTAGCAGCAAAGTCTGCAGGAGCGCGCTTGCCCGCAATTGCGGTGTGTCATTGAACGACCATTGTCTGATTTGACGCATCGCGGGCAAGCGCGCTCCTACAACCGGCAGCGTGTTCGCAATCTTCTTTTTCTGTACTGGATTTCACCATGAGTTCTGTTGCTGTGTTCAGCAAAGCCTCGCCGTTCGATGCACTGCAGCGCTGGCTACCCAAACTGGTGCTGGCGCCCAGCATGTTCATCGTATTGGTGGGCTTCTACGGCTATATCCTGTGGACGTTCATTCTGTCGTTCACCAACTCGACTTTCCTGCCGACCTACAAGTTCGTAGGCCTGGCGCAATACGCACGGCTGTTCGACAACGACCGCTGGTGGGTCGCGAGCAAGAACCTGGCGGTGTTTGGTGGCATGTTCATCGGCATCAGCCTGGTCGTCGGTGTGATGCTGGCGGTGTTCCTTGACCAGCGCATCCGCCGCGAAGGTTTCATCCGCACCGTTTACCTGTACCCGATGGCGCTCTCGATGATCGTCACCGGTACGGCCTGGAAATGGTTGCTCAACCCGGGCATGGGTCTGGACAAACTGCTGCGTGACTGGGGCTGGGAAGGCTTCCGTTTCGACTGGCTGATCGACCCTGACCGCGTGGTGTACTGCCTGGTGATCGCTGCCGTCTGGCAGGCATCGGGCTTCATCATGGCGATGTTCCTGGCCGGCCTGCGTGGCGTTGATCAGTCGATCATCCGTGCAGCGCAGATCGATGGCGCAAGCATGCCGAAGATCTACTGGAAAGTGGTGCTGCCAAGCCTGCGTCCGGTGTTCTTCAGTGCGGTGATGATCCTGGCGCACATCGCGATCAAGAGTTTCGACCTTGTTGCGGCCATGACCGCTGGCGGCCCGGGTTATTCGTCCGACCTGCCTGCGATGTTCATGTACTCGTTCACCTTCAGCCGTGGCCAGATGGGTATGGGCTCGGCCAGTGCGATTCTGATGCTCGGTGCGATTCTCGCCATCCTCGTGCCTTACCTGTATTCCGAGCTGAGGACCAAGCGCAATGACTAGTCTCGCCGCCAAACCTTCCATCAGCCTGAGCCGGATCGCGATCTATGCCGTGCTCATCGGCGCGGTGCTGATTTACCTGATTCCGCTGGTGGTGATGTTGCTGACCAGTTTCAAATCGCCCGAAGACATCGGTAGCGGCAACCTCCTGAGCTGGCCAACCGAAGTCACCGGTATCGGCTGGATCAAGGCATGGGCCACCGTCAAAGGCTACTTCTGGAACTCGATCATGATCACCGTTCCGGCGGTGCTGATCTCCACCGCGATCGGTGCGTTGAACGGCTACGTGCTGTCGATGTGGCGCTTCCGCGGCTCGCAGATGTTCTTCGGTCTGCTGTTGTTCGGCTGCTTCCTGCCGTTCCAGACCGTGCTGCTGCCAGCGTCGTTCACGCTCGGCAAGATGGGCCTGGCCAGCACCACGACCGGCCTGGTATTCGTCCATGTGGTCTACGGTCTGGCGTTCACCACGCTGTTCTTCCGTAACTACTACGTCAGCATTCCCGATGCGCTGGTCAAGGCTGCACGTCTTGACGGCGCGGGCTTCTTCACCATTTTTCGGCGGATCATTCTGCCGATGTCGACCCCGATCATCATGGTCTGCCTGATCTGGCAGTTCACGCAGATCTGGAACGACTTCCTGTTCGGTGTGGTGTTTTCCAGCGGCGATTCGCAGCCCATCACCGTGGCGCTGAACAATCTGGTCAACACCAGCACGGGCGTCAAGGAATACAACGTGGACATGGCGGCAGCAATGATCGCGGGTCTTCCGACCCTGCTGGTCTATGTGGTCGCAGGCAAGTATTTCGTGCGCGGGCTGACAGCCGGCGCAGTCAAGGGGTAATCATGGCAACGCTTGAGCTTCGCAATGTAAACAAGACTTACGGGGCCGGTCTGCCGGACACCCTGAAGAACATCGAACTGTCGATCAAGGACGGTGAGTTCCTGATCCTGGTCGGTCCTTCGGGCTGCGGTAAGTCGACCCTGATGAACTGCATCGCGGGCCTGGAAAACATTACTGGCGGCGCGATCATGATCGGTGATCAGGACGTCAGCGGCATGAGTCCGAAAGATCGCGACATTGCCATGGTGTTCCAGTCCTACGCGCTGTACCCGACCATGAGCGTGCGCGAGAACATCGAGTTCGGCCTCAAGATTCGCAAGATGAGCCAATCGGCCATCGACGAAGAAGTCGCACGTGTCGCCAAACTGCTGCAGATCGAACACCTGCTCAACCGCAAACCGGGTCAGCTGTCCGGTGGTCAGCAGCAGCGCGTGGCCATGGGCCGTGCACTGGCGCGTCGTCCGAAAATCTACCTGTTCGACGAACCGCTTTCGAACCTCGACGCCAAGCTGCGCGTCGAGATGCGCACCGAAATGAAGCTGATGCATCAGCGTCTCAAGACCACCACCGTCTACGTGACCCACGATCAGATCGAGGCCATGACCCTGGGCGACAAAGTGGCGGTCATGAAGGACGGCATCATTCAGCAGTTCGGTACGCCCAAACAGATCTACAACGATCCGGCCAACCTGTTCGTCGCCAGCTTCATCGGTTCGCCGCCGATGAACTTCATTCCGCTGCGCCTGCAACGCAAGGAAGGGCGTCTGGTGGCGTTGCTGGACAGCGGCCAGGCACGTTGCGAATTGCCGATGAGCATGAGCGATGCAGGGCTTGAAGACCGTGAGGTGATTCTGGGCCTTCGTCCGGAACAGATCGTGTTAGCGTCCGGTGAAAATGCAGGGATGCCGACCCTTCGCGCTGAAGTGCAGGTCACCGAGCCCACCGGTCCCGACACACTGGTATTCGTCACGTTGAACGAGAGCAAGGTTTGTTGCCGCCTGGCGCCGGATGTCGCGCCAGCGGTAGGTGAAACCCTGACCCTGCAGTTCGACCCGAGCAAGGTGTTGCTGTTCGACGCCAAGACCGGGGAACGGCTGGGTGCGTTGGGAAAGTCGCAGGCCGCTGAGAGCATGGGGAACGTCACGCGGCTTAACCGCAACTGATCCCGCACGCGGGTGCACTGCGTTAACGAGCACATCTGACGGGTCGATTTCTGCCGTAAAAACGGCCCGTCAGGCACACGAGGCAAGTGGTTACAACGCTGTTTAGAGCTAATAACAATAAAACGAGGATTTAAGGGATGAAGAAGGTAAAAGGCAAATCGCTTAACCAGTTTCAGCTGATTGGTGGGTTGTCCGTCTTGGGGGCCTTGACGATGTCGGGATCCGCATTCGCACTTGAACCGTTTAATGCCAACGAGCATATGACCGGTGACTGGGGCGGTCTGCGCAAAGAGCTCCATGACAAAGGTTACGACTTCAACCTTGAGTACGTCGGCGAGATGGGCGCCAACGTCAAGGGCGGCTACAACAACGACAAGACCGCGCGCTATAGCGATCAGTTTGCAATCGGCACCTACATCGACCTGGAAAAGGTTTTCGGTCTGAAGGACGCAGAGTTCAAGCTGACCGTCACCGAGCGTAGCGGTAACAACATCTCCAACGACCGTCTGGGTGACCCTCGCATCGGCACACTCAGCTCCTCGCAGGAAGTCTGGGGTCGCGGTCAGACCTGGCGTCTGACCCAGATGTGGATCAAGCAGAAGTACTTCGACGGCGCACTGGATATCAAAGCCGGTCGTATGGGCGAAGGTGAAGACTTCGGCAGCTTCCCGTGCGATTTCCAGAACCTGACGTTCTGTGGCACCCAGGCGGCGAACTATGTCAGCACCTGGTACAACTGGCCGGTCAGCCAGTGGGCCGTCCGCGTGAAATACAACATCACGCCGGAAGTGTTTGCCCAGGTCGGTGTGTACGAGCAGAACCCGTCGTATCTGGAAACCGGGAACGGCTTCAAGCTCAGCGGTAGCGGTGCCAAGGGCACGCTGGTTCCTGTCGAACTGGTCTGGTCCCCCACCCTCAACTCGCTGGCGGGCGAGTACCGGCTGGGTTGGTACTACAGCAGCCCAAGCGCAAATGACTTGAAAGACGACGTCAATGGTCAGCCTCAGGCGCTGACCGGCGCGGAATTCAAATCACACGGCAGCAAACACGGCTGGTGGTTTGTGGCTCAGCAGCAATTGACCACCGTGGGTGGCGATTCGTCCCGTGGCATGAGCGTGTTCTTCAACGCCACCGTGCACGACAAGGCGACCAACTTCGTCGACAACTTCCAGAACGTCGGTCTGGTCTTCAAAGGTCCGTTTGATGCACGTCCAAAAGACGACATCGGCGTAGGCGTTTCGCGTATTCATGTGAACGACAACGTTCGCGATCGTGCTCGCCTCTTGAACCAGGTCAACGGTGTGGACGATTTCGATAATCCGAACTACCTGCCGATTCAGACCACCGAGTACAACTCGGAGATCTACTACGGCGTTCACGTTACCGATTGGCTGACTGTGCGTCCTAACGTGCAGTACGTCGTGCATCCAGGCGGTACAGACCACGTGGATAACGCGCTGGTTGCCGGTATCAAGCTGCAAACCAAGTTCTAAACGTTACATGATTGTGCGGACCGCTCCTCCGCACATCTCTCTCTGATGTGCTTCACAAACGATCAAGGGTCGTGTGTGCTTTACGGGCAGCCAGGCTGCCCGTTTTTTTATCGGGTTATCGCTCCGGATTCGGAGCCTTTTTTATTGTGTGTTGCAGGCGCTCTTACACAGAACAATCGAACCCACTATCCGGACTTGAACAGCAATGGCTATCAGGGACACAGAATCGCTGGAGCATCCTCTTCAGCGCTTTTATACCTCGGTCCGACCTCAGCCGACTTTTCAGTGGGAGCGTTACCAGCAACGTGACGTGCTGGTGATCAATCACCCTCAATGTCAGGCCGTGTTCAGTCGCCAAGGTGGGCAACTTCTGCACTTTCAACCGGCCGGTCAAAAGCCGTGGCTGTGGTGCGCGGCGCAGTGGCCGCAGGTCGGGGCGATTCGCGGCGGCGTGCCTGTGTGCTGGCCATGGGTCGGGCGTCATCCCGGCGAAGGCGGCTGGCCGGCCAACGGATGGGGCCGTCTGCTCGACTGGAAGCTGATCGAAAGCCAGGAGCATGATGCTGGCGTTTCGCTGCATTGGCGCCTTTCGTTATGGGACTGGCAGGCCGATCTCTATGCCGAATTGGGCCAGAGCATGGACTTGCGTCTGGAGACGCAACACGAGGACAGCGAACCCTGTCAGTTCGGTCATGCCTTACACGCCTATTGGCGTATAAGCGACATCGCAGACGTTGCGCTGGAGGGCCTGGATGGCGTTCAGGGTTACGACGAGATCAGTCGCAGTGCCTGTGAGCAGAAGGGTGAATTGAGAGTGCTGGGCAGCTGTCAGCGGGTCTTCGAGCATGCCGGTTCACTGCAACTGTACGACGATGCCTGGCAGCGGCGTTTGAACATTGACACCTGCGACAGCGTCAACACGGCGGTCTGGCATCCGGGCAGTCGACCCTTGCTGGGTGTAGCGGGCAATGAAGCGACCGGATTTCTGCGGGTCGAGGCCGTGTCGGGCGTCGACGACTGCCTGAGCCTGGCACCGGGGGAGCAGGCTCGCTTGAGTTTGCAGGCGAGGCTGGTGCATTAGGCAACCCTTCAATTCAATTCATCATCCGCCGGATAACGGCTGGCGTTGAGGCTTTCCTTGATTTTGCGCAGATGCGGCTGGAAATCCACGCCCCGGCGCAGGGTCATGCCCGTGGCGAGCACGTCCAGTACGGTCAGCTGGATGATGCGTGAGGTCATCGGCATATAGATGTCGGTGTCCTCCGGCAGCGGGATGTTCAGGCTCAGCGTGCTGGCCTTGGCCAGCGGCGAATCGGCGGCGGTCAGCCCCAGCACCGACGCGCCGTTTTCCCGTGCGATGCGCGCCACTTCCACCAGCTCGCGCGTGCGGCCGGTGTAGGAAATGATCACGAACAGCTCACCCGTGTGCGCGACCGACGCCAGCATGCGTTGCATCAACACATCGGCGTGGGCCGTGACCGCCAGATTGAAGCGGAAGAATTTGTGCTGCGCGTCCAGCGCAACGGGAGCCGAAGCGCCGAGGCCGAAGAAGTGGATCTGTCGCGCCTGGATCAACAGGTCAACGGCCTTGCTGATCAGGTTCGGGTCGAGCACCTGACAGACACTGTCCAGTGACGCGATGGCGCTGGCGAAAATCTTGCGGGTGTAGGCTTCCGGATTATCATCGGCTTCAACCGCGCGGCTGACGTAGGCGGCGCCGCTGGCCAGGCTCTGCGCCAGTTGCAGCTTGAGTTCGGGATAGCCACTGACATCGAACGAGCGGCAGAAGCGGTTGACGGTGGGCTCACTGACCTTGGCCGCCTGCGCCAGCGCGGCAATGCTGAAGCGCGTGGCCTGCTGAGGGTTGGTCAGGATCACCTCGGCGACCTTGCGCTCGGCCTTGTTCAATTCTTCAAGACGACTCTGGATCTGCTCCAGAAGATTGCGTACGCGGTCCATTCAAAGTCCTTCTCGTGAAGCGGCAACAGGCTGATTAGAGGGCCTTTATTAAAAAGGTGTGCATCAGGCCCTTTAGCCTGTAGCAAAGGTGGCCTATCGTACTGAGGGCCTGTGGTGATCACCACTGTAATGTGGTTTTGCAAGAAATGTTGTGGTTATTACTACATTTGGCCTTGAGTAACGCCTTTAAAAAAGGTATTTGTAGCCTAACTTGATAAAAGAACCAACATTATGCTCTCGATTACGGTTGAACCGTGCACATTTGCCTTGTTCGGCGCCTTGGGCGACCTGGCGGTGCGCAAACTGTTTCCCGCGTTGTACCAGCTGGACCGTGCCGGACTGCTGCATGCCGAGACCCGAATCCTTGCCCTGGCGCGTGAACCCGGTACGCCAGAGGAGCATCTGGCCTACATCGACAAAAACCTGCGCCGCTTCGTACCGGAGGTCCAGCTCGAGAGTGAACACGTGGAGCGTTTTCAAGCGCGCCTGAGCTACCTGCACGTGGATTTCCTCAGGGGCGATGATTACGTCGCGCTGGCTGAAGCCGTGGGCGATGCGCAGACCATGATCGCGTACTTCGCCACGCCGGCCTCGGTCTACGGCGGGATCTGCGAAAACCTGGCGCGGGTCGGTCTGGCCGATCGCACGCGCGCGGTGCTGGAAAAGCCGATCGGTCATGACCTGGCGTCTTCGCGTCGGGTCAACGATGCCGTCGCCAAGTTTTTCCCGGAAAACCGCGTCTACCGGATCGACCACTATCTGGGCAAAGACACCGTTCAGAACCTCATCGCGCTGCGGTTTGCCAACAGCCTGTTCGAGACCCAATGGAACCAGAACTACATTTCCCACGTCGAGATTACGGTGGCGGAGAAAGTAGGCATCGAGGGGCGTTGGGGGTATTTCGACCAGGCGGGCCAGCTGCGCGACATGATTCAGAACCACCTGTTGCAGCTGCTGTGCCTGATTGCGATGGACCCGCCCAGCGACCTGTCCGCCGACAGTATCCGCGATGAGAAGGTCAAGGTGCTCAAGGCACTGGCGCCGTTCACTCCGGAGCGCTTGGCCACCCAAGTGGTGCGCGGGCAGTACATCGCCGGTTACAGCGAGGGCAAACCGGTTCCCGGTTATCTGGAAGAGGAAAACTCCAACACCCAGAGCGACACCGAAACGTTTGTTGCCATTCGTGCCGATATCCGTAACTGGCGTTGGGCGGGGGTTCCGTTTTATCTGCGCACCGGCAAACGCATGCCGCAGAAGCTGTCGCAGATCGTGATCCACTTCAAGGAACCTCCGCACTACATCTTTGCCCCTGAACAGCGGATGCAGATCAGCAACCGCCTGATCATTCGCCTGCAGCCCGATGAAGGCATTTCGCTGCAAGTGATGACCAAGGATCAGGGGCTCGATAAAGGCATGCAATTGCGCAGCAATCCCTTGCAACTGAGCTTCTCCGACGCTTACCGCAGCGCCCGTATTCCGGACGCCTACGAGCGGTTGTTGTTGGAGGTCATGCGTGGCAATCAAAACCTGTTTGTCCGCAAAGATGAGATTGAGTATGCGTGGCAATGGTGCGACCAGCTGATTGCAGGCTGGAAGAAGGCGGGCGATGCGCCCAAGCCTTACGCCGCGGGCTCTTGGGGCCCGATGAGTTCCATTGCGCTCATTACTCGTGACGGGAGGTCCTGGTATGGCGATATGTGAACTTGAATTTCCGGCTGGCCTGAAAACCAGCGAATTCGATAACCCTGAAGGGCTGGCCAACGCGCTGGCCGACCATGTGGCTGAGCGTCTTGCGGCGGCCATTGTCCATAACCCGCACGGCGTCGCAACGCTGGTGGTGTCCGGAGGCAAAAGTCCCGTGGCATTCTTTCAGGCGTTGGCGCAGAAGCCGATTCAGTGGTCCAAGGTCTGCATCAGTCTGGCCGATGAGCGCTGGGTGCCGACCGAGCATGCCGACAGCAATGCCGGCCTGCTCAAGCGCTACCTCTTTCAGGGGCCCGCAGCAGAGGCCGGTTTTTTCAGCCTGTATCGTCCGACCACTACGCTGGACGAGGCCGCAGCGGCGACGGATGAAGCGCTCAAAGAGCTGCCGAAAATCGATGTGCTGGTCCTAGGCATGGGCGACGACGGCCATACGGCCTCGCTGTTCCCCGATAGCCCTAATTTGGCCGAAGCGCTGGACCTGGACAGCACGCGTCGCTGCCTGCCCATGCTTGCGCCGAGCATACCCCATCAGCGTCTGACGATGACGCGTTCCCTGTTGGCGTCGGCAACGACACCGATCCTGTCCATTTCCGGGCAGGCGAAGCTGGAAACCCTGCGCAAGGCGCTGGCGGGCGACGACCTCGCCGAAATGCCGGTGCGTGCGTTCCTTAACCCGTCTTTAGAGATTTACTGGTGCCCATAAGCAAAGGATCAGCCGCCATGGAAAATACCCAAGTGAAACAGCCGTTGAATAGCATGGCGAGCAAGATTGCCCAGATCGACGAACTCTGCAAAAAAGCAAAGATTCTGCCGGTCATCACCATTGCACGCGAACAGGACGTGCTGCCGCTGGCCGATGCGCTGGCGGCAGGCGGCCTGAACGCGCTGGAAATCACCCTGCGTTCCGAATTCGGCCTCAAGGCCATTCGCATGCTGCGCGATGCGCGTCCTGAACTGAGTGTCGGTGCTGGCACCATTCTCGACCGCCACATGCTCAAGGCTGCGGAAGAAGCCGGTTCACAATTCATCGTCACGCCCGGCAGCACGCAGGACCTACTGGAGGCCGGTGCCCAGAGCGAACTGCCGCTGCTGCCGGGCATCAGCAGCGCGTCGGAAATCATGATCGGTTATGCGCTGGGCTATCGCCGCTTCAAGCTGTTCCCGGCTGAAATCAGCGGCGGCGTCGGCGCGATCAAAGCGTTGGGCGGTCCATTCCCGGAAGTGCGCTTTTGCCCAACGGGCGGCGTCAGCGCCGCGAACCTGAAGAACTACATGGCACAGCCCAACGTGATGTGCGTGGGCGGTACCTGGATGATCGACAACGCATGGGTGAAGAACGGCGATTGGGGTCGTATCACCGATGCCACGGCCGAGGCGATCGCGTTGTTCGACTGATTGAATGATGTCTACGCCCCAAGGATTGATCTTCGACAGCTCCGGTTCATGACGAAGCTGCTCTAATCATCGACAGATGATGAATTCAGCGCCTTGGGGCGCCGCTACAGAAGTCGTTGTTGCATGGCTATTTTGACGGTGCTCCTTGGTCGGGAGCGCCGTTTTTTTTGCTCTTTTTTCGGGGGCTATAAATATGTACCGCAGTCGAGCCAGATCGGGCGCGTATCTTTGCACTTCCTTTGTTAGTTGGCTTTTCCATGAAGCTCTTTGGCGGTACCTCTTACGCGGGTGGGGGGGCCGCTTTTTTTTGCCTGCTTAATGGGGCGCTTAGCGAATCATGCCAGCGCGCGCAATGCCTTGGTCAGATGCGCAACGTCGTCGGCTGAGGTGATAAAGCCAGGCGTGATACGGATGCATGGGCCACACGCCGAACCCTGCCTTGCGACGGCAAAGATCCCGTGCTCGTCCAGCAGCCTCTGCGTCATGAGCGGCTGGTCGTGGTGGTGGGTGAAGCGAAACGAGGTGATGCCGCAGTAGAGGCGCGGATCATCCGGGGTGAGGACTTCAATGCCTTGCATCGTGCGCGCTTCGCGTACCCACAGGTCTCGCAGATACGCCAGACGTGCACCTTTGACAGCCGAGCCGCCCAGCGCGCGGTGTTCTTCCAACACCTTGGTCAGCGTCATCAGCGCCGGAATGTTCGGCGTGCCGTAGGGCGCAAGGCCCAGAATGTCGTCAGCGGGGTAACGTCTGTCGCCCATGTCCGGGTCAATGGCAGACAGCCTTTCTTTCCTGACATGAATGAAACCCAGGCTCAGGGGCGCGCCCATCCATTTCTGCAAATTGAAGCCGGCAAAGGCCACGCCCAGGTCCGCCAGATTGAAATCCAGCTGACCCAGCGCATGGGCGCCGTCGAGCATCACATCGATGCCATGCTCTGTCGCGGCGTGTGCAATCGGCTCCACCGGCATCACCAGTCCCGTGCGATGGGTGACGTGGGTCAGGGCCATCAGCTTGATGCGTGGATAAGCCGCGAAGGCGTCGCGATAGGTCCGCAGCAAGGACTCGTAACTGGCAGGGTGCGCATGGGTGATCTCAATCACTTCTACGCCGCGTGTTTCTTCGAGCCAGCGCATCGCGGTCTGCACGCTGTTGTAATCCAGGTCGCTGATGAGCACCTGATCGCCAGGCTTCAGGCCGTTGTAGTTGCGTATCAGCGATTGCAGGGACTCTGACGCGCAGCGGGTGAGGGCGATCTCTTCAGTTGGCACGCCGATCAGCGTGGCCAGATCGGCACGGATCAGCTCGCTGTCCTGGGTATCGAAGCGCTGGCGTACATACACGGAGTTGCTGCGGTTCACATACGCCAGATGCTCTTCGTACGTTTTCAGCACCTCGCGGGTCATGCGCCCGAAATACCCGTGTTCAAAGTTGATCGGGCCCGGCTCCACGTCATATTGGCGCGCAACGTCTCGCCAAAAAGACTCATCGCGGGCGCGTTCGCGTGCCGATTCCATTCCAGCAGGTTGAACACTGTTCATCACGTCCCTCGTTCGTTGGGTAGAAATCAGGTAAAGCGGATGGGCGTTTTCAACGGGCTTTCGCGCAACGGTTCGCGAGGGCGGGTCCTCAGCGGATCAAGCAAGCCCGACAACCCGTTGTGATCGACCTCGTGCATCAGCGCCAGCAGGCTACCCAGCTCTCCCGCCGGGAACCCCTGGCGGGCGAACCAGTTCAGGTAATCGCCCGGCAAGTCGGCCAGCAGGCGCCCCTTGTATTTGCCATAGGGCATTTCTCGCGTCACCAAAAGTTTGAGTTTCTCGGGATTCATGGCGCCGCCGTTGGTCTTTTTCAATGAACTTGAACGATACGTGCATTCTGCATGTACGCCAACCTACAGATCATGCAGAACGCGAGATATCACTGTGTCTTGAACTTTATAAATGATTGATAAATAAGAATATTATCTTTATAAAAAACTGGCACGACGGCTGCAATAGTTCTTGTATCGAGTGTTTATCCACTTTAACTCTTCGATTAACCTGCCAGAAAGGAACTGCAAAATGACAGATATCAATAAAGAAGCGATCTCGGTACTGAATGATCTGATCGAGACCAGCATTGACGGCGAGAAAGGTTTTCACACAGCCGCTGAAGATATCAAGAACCCTGAAATCAAAGCGTACTTCCTTTCGCGTTCCTCCGAGTGCAAGTCCGCTGTTGCGGAGCTCCAAGCCGAAGTGCGTGCACTGGGCGGTGACCCGGATGACTCCTCCAGCGCCACTGGCGGTCTGCACCGCCTGTGGGTCGAACTGAAAGCTGCTGTCACCGGCAAAAGCGATGAGGCAGTGCTGAATGAAGTTGAACGCGGTGAAGATCACGCGCTGAAAGCTTACAAAGAAGCCTCGCAAAAAGCGGTCGAGAAGAATCTGCCGGTCAACGTCACCGGCCTGATTCAGCGTCAGCTGACCGGTGTGCAGGCGAACCACGACAAAGTGAAAGCGTTGCGTGATTCCGTGCGTCGCGCCAGCTGATCCCTCGGGATCCCCAAAAAACGCCAGCCTGTCTGGCGTTTTTTTATGTCTGACTTCCGTGTGTGTTCAGGCGGAAGTGGACGTCCCCTCACCAATGTGTTCGACTCGATTGCGGCCTTTGCGTTTGGCGTGATAAAGCGCCTGGTCCGCCTCGGCGAACAGCTGAGCCTGTTGATCTCCGGCCTTCGGTTGTGCGGAAGCCACGCCGATACTGACGGTCAGCGGCTGCCCGTCCTGATTCAGCGGCGGTATTGCTTCGATGGCCTTTCTGATCTGTTCGGCAAGCAATCTGGCGCCCGGGAGATCGGTTTCGGGCAGCACCACCAGGAATTCTTCACCGCCATAACGGGCAGCGACATCGCCGGGACGGCGGATGCACGTCTCCAGCGTTTTCGCGACATTGCGCAACGCGATGTCCCCGCCGTGATGGCCGTGTCGATCATTGAAAGCCTTGAAATGATCGACATCGATCATGAGCACTGAGATCGGCCGGTCCGAACGAATGCTACGGGCCCATTCCTGTTTGAAGACCATGTCCAGGCGACGCCGATTGGCGAGCCCCGTGAGGCCGTCAGTCGCCGCCAGCTCGGCCAGTTCCCGTTCAGCAAGGTGTCTGAGGCGCAGCTGTTTGCTCAGCAGCCAAGACAGCCACAGAATGCCCAGGCACAGCAGGCCGGTTGCGCCCATCACGAGCAGCGCATTGTGTCTCCAAAGTGCGTACACCTCGTCCTGCGACTGCGCGATGACGACGATCAAGGGCAGATCGCCCACCCGAGAAAACGTGTACATTCGCCGTTGGCCGTCCAGATCCGAGATGGCACTGAAACTGCCATTGACCTCTTTCAGAATGCGCTGAAAGTTAGCGCGCTGGCTGAAATCCTGACCGATGTACGTGCGCACGGTCTGCTCGGGTTCCCGTGCGAGCATGATGCCGTCTGCAGTGATCAGGTTGATGGTCCCTTTCTGCCCGACATCCAGCCCTCGAAACAAGCGATGGAAGTAAGCCAGCCGCATCGAGGCCGCTACGATGCCGACAAATCGGCCATCAGGGGAGGGGATGCGTCGGCTGAAACTGATGCGCCAGTCCTTGAAGCCCCAGCGCGCTTTGAAGGGCCCGCCCACTCGCAGCGCAAGGGATGGATCCTCGCGGTGCCTGGCGAAGCTGGCGAGGTCGGAAAAGTTATCCTCGCGGGGTATCACGGACACTGAATCGGCAACGATCGTCCCTGTTTCATCCAGAACGACCAGATCACCTTTGTACGGGGCTGCGGTGGAGCGATCAAACATCACCTGCTGGCGCAAAGCCGCGGAGATCGACAGCACTTCCGGTTGCTGCCACGTTGCGATCATGCCCAGCAGCGAGGTGTCATACAGGTCGGCATTACGTTGCACATCGGCATCGATCAGCTGCACCACGTTATTGGCAGACCGCACGGCGGAGTCCGTCGCGTTGCCGTATTCGCGAATCAGCAAGGACGTGACGATCGCCAGAATCGCCACCACTGCCAGCACGCTGCCGGACATCAACATTCTTTCCGAGCGGGACCGGGCGGATTGGGGCGTCTGTACGTAAGCCAGTGTCATCGATCAGCTCTGTGGTGATTCAACCGTTACTCCCGTTCGCGCGGCATGGTGGGCAGCGTCGCCGCCAGGCTGATCCATGCACGGGGGTGATCATTCGCGAAGGGCGTTTCAAGGCGCTGAATTAAAGATCCATCACGACGATTGATCAAGTTTGTTCCTGCCACTTGAGGTGTAGGAATCAGAATCGGTTGATGAGAGACCGAGAGAGGAAATGCTGCTCAAAAAGGTGAAAAGGGCGATTACTCGCCCTCGTCAAACCTGTTGTTGATCAGTTCGATCAAGCCGTCCAGCGCGGCTTGTTCCTCGTCACCTTCCGTGAAGAGATGGATCTCGGTGCCTTTGCCGGCGGCCAGCATCATGACGGCCATGATGCTCTTGCCGTCGACCATGCTGTCGGGGCTACGGCCGACCCTGATCTGGCAGGGGTATTTGCCGGCAACGCCAACGAACTTTGCTGCAGCGCGGGCGTGCAGGCCCAGCTTGTTGATGATGGTGATCTGGTGAGCGGGCATCGCGATGGGGATCCTTTCAGCTTAGGTCGCGGTGGCGGACCTGAACATTCTTGAGCGACTGTTGCAGGGACTGACCCAGGCGTTCGGTCAGGTAGACGGAGCGGTGGTGTCCGCCGGTGCAGCCAATGGCTATGGTGACGTAGGCGCGGTTGCTGGCGGCGAACCGCGGCAACCACTTGGTCAGGTACGACGAGATGTCCTGGAACATTTCTTCGACATCTGACTGCGCGGCCAAGTAGTCGGCTACCGGCTTATCAAGCCCGGATTGCTCGCGCAATTCAGGCTTCCAGTACGGGTTAGGCAGGCAGCGAACGTCGAACACCAGGTCCGCGTCCACGGGCATGCCCCGTTTGAAGCCAAACGATTCGATCAGGAAAGCGGTACCCGGTTCAGGCTTGTTCAGCAGCCGTAACTTGAGCGTATCGCGCAGCTGATAGAGGTTCAGGTGGGTCGTGTCGATGGTCAGGTCGGCGAGATCGATGATCGGCCCGAGCAAGGTTTTCTCGTCACGGATCGCCTCGGCCAGCGAGCGTGTCGCATTGCTCAGCGGGTGACGACGGCGGGTTTCGGAGAACCGCTTGAGCAGCGTGGACTCCTCGGCGTCCAGAAACAGTACATCGCACCGGATGTGCCGGCTGCGAACCTCTTCGAGCATTCGCGGAAAACGGGTCAGGTGACTGGGCAGGTTGCGGGCGTCGATGGACACTGCCAGCAGAGGTTCCGCCAGCTCCGTGTTGATCAGTGCGCGTTCGGCCAGTTCAGGCAGCAGGCCAGCGGGCAGGTTGTCGACGCAGTAAAAACCGCTGTCTTCCAGAACATCGAGGGCCGTGCTCTTGCCGGAGCCGGAGCGACCGCTGACGATGATCATGCGCATGGTCAGTGCCCGTTCTGTACGTGGAGCACGACGTTGTACAGTTCGTCGCTGCTTTTCGCGTTACGCAGGCTGGCGCGCACATCGGCGCGGTCGAGCATGCTGGCGATCTGTCGGAGCAATTCGAGGTGTGCATCGGTGGCGGCTTCAGGGACCAGCAACACGAACAGCAGGTCCACCGGGGCGCCGTCGATGGCATCGAAATCGACAGGCTTTTCCAGGTGCAGCACTGCGCTGACCGGAGACGTGCAGCCTTTGAGTCGACAGTGAGGGATCGCGATTCCGTTACCGAAGCCGGTAGAACCCAGCTTCTCGCGGGCAATAAGGCTTTCGTAGACGGTTTGCCAGTCGAATTCGGGCACCTGCTGCCCGATCATTTTGGCAATCTCTTCGAGGACGGCTTTTTTGCTGCCGCCTGGCACGTTCACGAGTGAACGGCCAGGGGTCAGAATGTTTTCAAGTCGGATCATGGATGGGGAGTGTCAGCGAGCGGCCGCACCTTTGAGGATGCTTTGCTGCTTTTCCTTATGCTTGAGCAATTGTCTGTCTAGCTTGTCAGTGAGCAGGTCGATTGCCGCGTACATGTCGTCATGCTCCGCATTGGCAACCACCTCTCCACCGTGGATATGCAGGGTGGCCTCGATCTTCTGTTTGAGTTTCTCGACGGCCATCGTCACCTGCACGTTGGTAATCTTGTCAAAGTGCCCTTCGAGCTTTTTCAGCTTCAGCTCGATGTACTCGCGCAGGGGCTTGGTCACTTCCAGTTGGTGTCCACTGATGTTGACTTGCATACAGCTTCTCCTTCGTTGCCAGTGCATTAAGAGGCAGGCTTGGTTGCCTGCCACTGGAACGCTGTGGCCTGTGACCCTTACATCAATCGCTTGCGTTCGCTGGAAGGCGCTATCCCTAGAGACTCGCGGTATTTGGCGACGGTGCGACGGGCCACTTGAATGCCTTGTGCCTCCAGTAAACCAGCGATCTTGCTGTCACTCAACGGCTTTTTCTGATTTTCCGCGGCAACCAGTTTTTTGATGATCGCGCGGATGGCGGTAGACGAGCATTCGCCGCCTTCAGAGGTGCTGACGTGGCTGGAAAAGAAGTATTTCAGTTCGTAGATGCCGCGCGGGGTATGCATGAACTTTTGCGTGGTCACGCGCGAGATCGTCGATTCGTGCATGCCGACCGCCTCGGCGATGTCGTGCAATACCAGCGGTTTCATCGCCTCGTCACCGTACTCAAGGAAACCACGCTGATGTTCCACGATCTGGGTCGCAACCTTCATCAGGGTTTCGTTACGGCTCTGCAGGCTTTTGATGAACCAGCGCGCTTCCTGCAACTGGTTGCGCATGAAGGTGTTGTCGGCGCTCGTGTCGGCACGACGCACAAAGCCAGCGTACTGCGGATTGACCCGCAGGCGCGGAACGGCTTCCTGATTGAGCTCGACCAGCCAGCGTTCGTTGTCCTTGCGCACGATCACATCGGGAACGACGTATTCCGCTTCGGTGGACTCGATCTGGGACCCTGGACGCGGGTTCAGGCTTTGCACCAGTTCGATGACCTGGCGCAGATCATCTTCCTTGAGCTTCATGCGGCGCATCAGTTGCGCGTAGTCACGGCTGCCCAACAGGTCGATGTAATCGCCGACCAGGCGTTGAGCTTCCGCGAGCCATTTGGTCTTCGCCGGTAACTGACGCAGTTGCAGCAACAGGCATTCGCTGAGGTTGCGAGCACCAATGCCGGCAGGTTCGAATTGCTGAATGCGGTGCAGAACGGCCTCGATCTCGTCCAGTTCGATATCGAGCTCTGGATCAAAAGCGTCCAGCAGTTCCTCGAGGGACTCGTCGAGATAGCCTTGGTTGTTGATGCAGTCAATCAGCGTGACAGCGATCAGGCGATCGGTGTCGGACATCGGCGCCAGGTTCAACTGCCAGAGCAGATGGCTTTGCAGGCTCTCACCGACGGACGTGCGCGTGGTGAAATCCCATTCGTCGTCATCGTTGCTGGGCAGGCTGCTGGCGCTGGTCTGGTAAACGTCTTCCCAGGCGGTGTCGACAGGCAGTTCGTTGGGAATGCGCTCGCTCCATTCGCCGTCTTCCAGGTTGTCGACGGTGGGCGCGGACTCCTGATAAGTCGGTTCCTGAACGTCCGGGTTGGGCTTTTGCTCGATGTTGTCGGCCATGGGGTCGACGTTATCGAAGTCGTCGCCTTCTTCCTGGCGCTCGAGCATAGGGTTGGACTCCAGTGCCTCCTGGATTTCCTGTTGGAGATCCAGCGTCGACAGTTGGAGTAAGCGGATGGCCTGTTGCAGCTGCGGCGTCATCGTCAGCTGCTGGCCCATTCTCAAGACTAGCGAAGGTTTCATGGCAGAGACTTAACACCTTATTCGCCGGCGCACATGCGCGCCATCCACTACTGGGGCGCCTGGGCGCCAACTTAAGCAAATTATATGCCTGAAACCGGAGTGTTTGCCTAGGGTGTGATGACAATTAAAACGAGGTTGGCGGTCAGGCGCACACTGCGGTCGCCGGCCAACCCCTTGTCATCGTCCGGTTACAGGCGGAACTCGTGGCCGAGATACACTTCTTTGACCAACTGGTTGGCCAGGATGGTTTCAGCATCGCCTTCCGCGATCAGTTGCCCATCGTTAACGATGTAGGCCGTTTCGCAGATGTCGAGGGTCTCGCGGACGTTGTGGTCGGTGATCAGAACGCCGATACCCTTGGCCTTGAGATGGTAGATGATCTGCTTGATGTCACCCACGGAGATCGGGTCGACCCCGGCAAAGGGTTCATCGAGCAGGATGAACTTCGGCGCCGTGGCCAGTGCGCGGGCGATTTCCACGCGACGACGCTCACCACCGGACAGGCTCATGCCCAGGTTGTCGCGGATGTGCGTGATATGGAACTCCTGGAGCAGGCTCTCCAGTTCTTTGCGACGTCCGGCGCGATCAAGCTCCTTGCGGGTCTCAAGGATGGCCATGATGTTGTCCGACACCGACAGCTTGCGGAAGATCGAGGCTTCTTGCGGCAAATAGCCGATACCGGCGCGGGCGCGGCCGTGCATCGGTTGGTGGCTGACGTCCTGGTCGTCGATCAGCACGCGCCCCTGATCGGCCTGAACGAGGCCCACGATCATGTAGAAGCATGTGGTCTTGCCTGCACCGTTAGGGCCCAGAAGACCGACGATCTGGCCGCTGTCGATGGACAGGCTGACGTCTCGCACGACCTGGCGGCTTTTGTAAGCCTTGGCCAGGTGTTGGGCTTTCAGCGTTGCCATTACTGGGCCTTCTGCTGGTCGGTTTTCTTTTTCGGCTGAATCACCATGTCGACACGAGGGCGCGATTCGGTGACTTTGCTGCCTGTGGCTCGGCCGGCACTCGCCAGTTTGCGGACGGTGTCGTAGACGATTTTCTCGCCCTGCGTCACGTTGCTGTCCTTGTCGATCACCTTGGCCTTGTCGATCAGCACGATGCGGTTTTGCGGCGCGTGGTACTGAATAGTGACGCCCCAGCCCTGAACGGGTTTGGTGTCACCGGCCGTCTGCAACTGCTCGAAGTAGGCCAGGTTGCCCACCGAGGTCACGACGTCGATGTCGCCTGCAGGCGTACGGGTCATGGTCACGGTGTTGCCGGTCACCTTCATCGACCCTTGGGTGATGATCACGTTACCGGTATAGGTGGCGATGCCTTGCTTGTCGTCCAGCTGGGCGTCGTCGGCCTGAATGCGGATAGGCTGATCCTGATCGTTCGGCAGAGCCCAGGCGCTCACGCTTCCCAGTGCTGCGCCCAGACCGAGCAAAATAGGGAGGGTTTTAAGGAGCCTCATACTGTCCTCTTGCGTTCGATAGCAGGTGTATCCTGCTTTCTTTTAGATAGGCTTTCATACCCGTACCCGTGCTCACGCCGTTAAAGCCGTCGATTCTAACGGGTTGCGCGGTTTCCGCATATTGCTTCTGGGGGAAGACAGTCATGCGTGTGCTGGTGATGATGGTGGTTCGGTTCTTTTCGTCGGTGCGATTGATGCGAACCTTGTCGATCAGCTCGACGTGATCCCCGCCCGGCGACACTTCGGCGCGCACGCTCTGAACATGCCACGGGAACTCCGATCCGCGAAACATCTGCAGGACCGGGGTCGTCATCAGGGTGACGTCGGTGGCCTTCAGGTGTTCGACCTTGTCAGCGGTCATATCGTATTGCATCGAGCCATCGGGCAGGTACTGAATGCTGTGCGCGTTCATCGCATAGTAGTCGATGGCGCTTTCGTCCACGGCAGCCTTGGGCTGGTCCATGAAACTTTCAGGGCTGATGTTCCAGTAGCCAGCCGCTGCAAGCAGCAGTGCCAGCACACCGAAGATCAAAAACGTACGAAATCGTTTGCTCAGCATAAATGCACTTCTATAAGTAGGCGGCGTGTGCCGCTTCGAGATTGCCCTGAGCGCTCAGGATCAGCTCGCAGAATTCTCGCGCGGCACCTTCGCCGCCTTTGGCTTGTGTGGTGCCGTGCGCATGTTGACGGACAAACCCGGCCGCGTTGGCGACGGCCATGCCCAAGCCTACCCGGCGGATGACCGGAAGATCAGGCAAATCGTCGCCGAGGTAGGCGACCTGCTCATAGCTTAGATGCAGTTGCTGCAGGAGTTCGTCGAGTACCACCAGTTTGTCTTCACGTCCCTGGTACAGGTGCGCGATGCCCAGGTTTTTGGCGCGGCGCTCAACGACCGGGGTTTTCCGTCCGCTGATGATTGCCGTGACGACACCGGAGTTGATCAGCATTTTGATGCCCTGACCGTCCAGTGTGTTGAATGTCTTGAACTCGCTGCCATCTTCCAGGAAGTACAGTCGGCCATCTGTGAGTACGCCGTCGACGTCGAAGACCGCCAGTTTGATGTGTTTGCCGCGCTGCATCAGTTCATTCATATCGACGCTCATTTACATCACTCCCGCGCGCAGAAGGTCTTGAAGGTTGAACGCGCCGATGGGGCGATCGTTCTCGTCGACCACGATCAGTGCGCCGATCTTGTTATCTTCCATGATTTTCAACGCCTCGGCGGCGAGCATCTCCGGGCGGACGGTCTTGCCGTGCACGGTCATCACTTCATCGATAACGGCCTGGCGCAGATCGACATCACGGTCCAGCGTGCGGCGCAAATCACCGTCAGTGAAGATCCCGGCGAGGCGACCGTCGGGTTCGACGATGGCGGTCATGCCCAGGCCCTTGCGGGTCATTTCCATCAGCGAGTCGCGCAGCGGTGTGCCGCGAGCAACCTGAGGCAGTTCGGCTTGCGTATGCATCACATGCTCGACTTTCAGCAGGAGGCGACGGCCCAGTGCACCACCTGGGTGGGAGAACGCAAAGTCTTCGGCGGTGAAGCCGCGCGCATCGAGCAGCGCAACCGCCAGGGCATCGCCCATGACCAAGGCTGCGGTCGTCGACGACGTCGGCGCAAGGTTCAACGGGCAGGCTTCTTTTTCCACACGGGCATTGAGCCTGACGTCCGCGGCCTTCGCCAGCGTGGATTCGGGATTGCCGGTCAGGCTGATCAGTTTGATGCCCAGGCGTTTGATCAGGGGCAGCAGGGTCACGATCTCTGAGGTAGTGCCCGAATTGGACAGCGCCAGGATGATGTCGGCGCTGGTGATCATGCCCATGTCGCCATGGCTGGCTTCGGCTGGATGAACGAAGAACGCAGGGGTGCCCGTACTGGCCAGCGTCGCGGCGATCTTTTTTCCGATGTGTCCTGATTTGCCCATGCCGACCACGACCACGCGGCCCTGGCTTTCCAGAATCATTTCGCAGGCACGGACGAAATCCGCATCGATATGCGCGAGCAGGCCTTCGACGGCCTCTATTTCAAGGCGGATGGTGCACTGAGCGGATTGAATCAGGTCGCGGGCATTGGTCATGTCGAAAATAGGGTCAGTCTGGTGAAAAGGCGGGGATTATAACGGCAATGTTGAAAACCCTCACGCTTCATCGCAGCAGTTTGTTTATAGCGCTGTGTTTGTTGACGGGGCCGTCCTTCAGGCGTTGCCCAAAACAGGCCGTAAGCTGTGCAGGAATTTTCCGTTCTTTGCGAAATATAACGGAGTTATCACGACTTGCCGTGCGCGAGCTTTGGCGGCATCGGAGAGCGGTGTTATAGTTCGCCGCTTGTTCGGCCCCTCCAGACAGTGTGTCGTTCGTCAAGGACGCGGCATCTGAGAGAGACAGGCTGCATCGCAAGGAGTTTAGATGAGTGCCGATAACGCCTACGCGGTCGAATTGAAGGGTTTGTCCTTCAAACGCGGTACGCGCAGCATCTTTAATAATGTCGACATCCGCATCCCCCGGGGCAAAGTCACCGGCATCATGGGGCCGTCAGGCAGTGGTAAAACCACCCTGCTGCGCCTGATGGGGGCACAGTTGCGCCCCAGTAGCGGTGAGGTTTGGGTCAATGGCCAGAACCTGCCCGAGCTGTCGCGCAGTGATCTTTTCGATGCTCGCAAGCAGATGGGTGTCCTGTTTCAGAGCGGTGCGCTGTTTACTGATCTCGACGTTTTCGAAAACGTGGCGTTCCCGCTGCGTGTTCATACCAAACTGCCTGAAGACATGATTCGCGACATCGTCCTGCTCAAATTGCAGGCGGTGGGTTTGCGTGGCGCTGTCGAATTGATGCCGGATGAACTGTCCGGCGGCATGAAACGCCGTGTGGCGCTGGCGCGAGCGATTGCGCTCGATCCGCAGATTCTCATGTACGACGAACCCTTCGTGGGGCAAGACCCGATCGCGATGGGTGTGCTGGTTCGGCTGATCCGTCTGCTCAACGATGCACTGGGTATCACCAGTGTTGTCGTTTCCCATGACTTGGCGGAAACCGCCAGCATTGCCGACTACTTATACGTGGTGGGTGACGGTCAGGTGCTTGGGCAGGGGACACCGCAGGAATTGATGCAGTCGGATAATCCGCGCATTCGTCAGTTCATGACGGGGGATCCAGACGGCCCCGTGCCTTTTCACTATCCGGCACCGGATTATCGCGAAGATCTTTTGGGGAAGCGCTGATGCGCAGAAAGTCATTGATGGATCGTGTTCGCCTGATGGGGCGCTCCGCGATCGATATTGTTGCGGTACTGGGGCGTTCGGGGATTTTTCTGGTTCATGCCTTGCTGGGGCGAGGCGGAATCGGTGGCGGCTTCCAGTTGTTGGTGCGTCAGCTTTATTCAGTGGGCGTCATGTCGCTGGCGATCATCGTCGTTTCCGGTGTGTTCATCGGGATGGTTCTGGCCCTTCAAGGGTTCAGCATCCTCGCCAAGTACGGTTCTGAACAAGCCGTCGGGCAAATGGTTGCCCTTACGCTGTTGCGCGAGTTGGGGCCGGTCGTTACTGCGTTGCTGTTCGCAGGGCGCGCAGGTTCTGCCTTGACCGCTGAAATTGGCAACATGAAGTCCACTGAGCAGTTGTCCAGCCTGGAAATGATTGGTGTCGACCCGCTGAAATACATCGTTGCCCCTCGTCTGTGGGCCGGGTTCATCTCGCTGCCGGTGCTGGCGATCATCTTCAGCGTGGTGGGTATCTGGGGTGGATCGTGGGTAGCGGTCGACTGGCTTGGCGTCTATGAAGGTTCTTTCTGGGCCAACATGCAAAACAGCGTGTCCTTTCCAAACGATGTCATCAATGGTGTCATCAAGAGCGTCGTTTTCGCTTTTGTCGTCACCTGGATTGCCGTGTTTCAAGGCTATGACTGCGAGCCCACTTCAGAAGGGATCAGTCGCGCCACGACCAAGACCGTGGTGTATGCCTCTTTGGCCGTATTGGGCCTGGACTTTATTTTGACCGCCTTGATGTTTGGAGACTTCTGATGCAAAACCGCTCCCTCGAAACCGGTGTCGGCCTGTTCCTGCTGGCCGGGATCCTGGCTTTGCTCTTGCTCGCCCTGCGGGTCAGCGGTCTGAGCGCCAGCGCGACCAACGACAGCTACAAACTTTATGCAAATTTCGACAATATCGCTGGTTTGACTGTCAGAGCGAAGGTGACCATGGCCGGTGTGACCATCGGCAAGGTCACTGCAATCGATCTGGACCACGATACCTTCATGGGGCGGGTGACCATGGAAGTGGACAAACGGGTGAATAACCTGCCATCCGATTCCACGGCTTCTATTCTCACCGCAGGCTTGCTGGGCGAAAAATACGTCGGCATCAGCGTCGGTGGTGATGACCAGTTGTTGAAGGATGGCGGCACAATTCATGACACCCAGTCGTCGTTGGTACTTGAGGACCTGATCGGTAAATTCCTGCTCAATTCCGTGGGTAAAGACGCCAAATGAGGAGTTTTTTCATGATCTCGATTCTGCGCCGTGGTTTGCTGGTGCTGCTGGCTGCTCTGCCACTGTTCGCCAATGCAGCGCCTGCATCCTCCGCTCATGACCTGGTTGACCGTACCACCAAGCAACTGCTGGCGGACCTTGCTGCCAACAAAGACAAGTACAAAACCGATCCGCAGGCGTTTTACGACGCTTTGAACGGCATCGTCGGTCCTGTGATCGATGCTGAAGGTATTTCCAAAAGCATCATGACCGTGAAGTACTCGCGTAATGCTTCGCCTGCACAGATGCAACGTTTCGAAGAAAATTTCAAGCGCAGCCTGATTCAGTTCTATGGCAACGCGCTGCTTGAGTACAACAACCAGGGCATTACCGTTTCCCCGGCCAAGGAAGAGGGCGCTGATCGCACCTCCGTCGACATGTCGGTCAAGGGCAATAACGGAGCGGTCTACCCCGTTTCCTACACCCTTGTGACCATCAATAACGAGTGGAAGGTACGCAATGTGATCATTAACGGGATCAACATTGGCAAGCTGTTCCGCGATCAGTTCACCGACGCCATGCAGCGCAACGGCAACAACCTGGACAAGACCATTGATGGTTGGGCCGGTGAAGTCGCCAAAGCCAAGGACGCTACCGAGAACTCGCCGGACAAGGTCGTTAAATGAGTGACGCGTGCATCACCGCAGTCGGCGGCGGCGAACTGAAGCTGTTTGGTGTGCTGGATTATCGTACCGGACCTGCACTGCGTGAGCAGGGCGCCGAGCTGATCAAGGCCAGTGATGCCTCGGCTTTGGTGCTCGATTGCTCGGCAGTCGAAAAATCCAGCAGCGTGGGCCTGGCCCTGTTGCTGGGGTTCATGCGCGATGCCCAGGCGGCCGGCAAATCGGTCAGCGTTCGCGCGCTGCCCGAGGACATGCGAGAAATTGCACAGGTATCCGGTCTGACCGAACTGTTCGAACAACATTGATTGCCATCTTCGATCAAGCCCCTCGTCCGGCTCCTATAAAGTAGGGTTCGCAACGAGAGGGCTTTTTTGTATGATGGCCGACCCGCGCGCGTAGGGCGCCGATTGAGGTTAAGCATGCAGGCCGTAGAAGTTAAAAGCTTCCTTGAAGGTAAGCTGCCAGAAATCCAGGTCGAAGTTGAAGGCGAAGGCTGCAACTTCCAGCTGAACGTGATCAGCGACGAACTGGCTACACTAAGTCCGGTCAAGCGCCAGCAGCAGATCTACACGCATTTGAACCCATGGATCGCCGATGGCAGCATCCATGCGGTCACCATGAAATTTTTCAGCCGCGCTGCATGGGCCGAGCGCACCTGAGCCAAATTGGCGTCGAGATTCTAATGGACAAACTGATTATTACTGGCGGCATTCGTCTTGATGGCGAAATCCGCATTTCCGGGGCGAAGAACTCTGCCCTGCCGATTCTCGCAGCCACGTTGCTGGCTGACGGTCCCGTGACTGTCGCGAATCTGCCGCACCTGCATGACATCACCACCATGATCGAGCTGTTCGGTCGCATGGGCATCGAACCGATCATCGACGAGAAACTCAGTGTCGAAATCGATCCTCGTACCATCAAGACCCTGGTCGCGCCGTACGAACTGGTGAAAACCATGCGTGCGTCGATCCTGGTGCTAGGCCCTATGGTTGCCCGTTTTGGTGAGGCCGAAGTGGCGCTGCCTGGCGGTTGTGCCATCGGTTCGCGTCCTGTCGACCTGCACATCCGAGGCCTTGAAGCCATGGGTGCGATCATTGACGTCGAAGGCGGCTATATCAAAGCCAAGGCGCCTGAAGGCGGCTTGCGCGGTGCGCACTTCTTCTTTGATACCGTCAGTGTGACCGGTACTGAAAACATCATGATGGCTGCCGCGTTGGCTAACGGTCGCAGCGTCCTGCAGAACGCCGCGCGTGAGCCAGAAGTCGTCGATCTGGCGAACTTCCTCAACGCCATGGGTGCGAAAGTGTCCGGCGCCGGTACTGACACCATCACCATTGATGGCGTCAAGCGTCTTGGCTCGGCGACCTACCGCGTCATGCCTGACCGTATCGAAACCGGTACTTACCTGGTGGCCGCTGCGGCCACCGGTGGCCGCGTCAAGGTCAAGGACACCGATCCGACGATTCTGGAAGCCGTGCTGGAGAAACTGCGCGAAGCCGGTGCAGAAATCACCACCGGTGACGACTGGATCGAGCTGAACATGCACGGCAAGCGTCCGAAAGCGGTCAACGTGCGCACCGCGCCGTACCCGGCGTTCCCGACCGACATGCAAGCCCAGTTCATTTCACTCAATGCCATTGCCGAAGGCACTGGCGCAGTGATCGAAACCATCTTCGAAAACCGCTTCATGCACGTGTATGAAATGCACCGCATGGGCGCGCAGATTCAGGTCGAAGGCAACACTGCAATCGTGACTGGCTGCGCGAAGCTCAAAGGCGCGCCTGTCATGGCGACCGACCTGCGCGCGTCGGCCAGTCTGGTGATTTCGGCGCTGATCGCTGAAGGTGACACACTGATCGACCGTATCTACCACATCGACCGTGGTTACGAGTGCATCGAAGAAAAACTGCAGATGCTGGGCGCGAAGATCCGTCGCGTACCAGGCTAGCAGTCCTGAGCGTTTCGCTGTCTGTGCCGCGCTGGCGCAGACGGCGAGGCAGCTGATTGAAGGCATGACCTTTTGATTCGTTTCACTTTGAGTCCTGACGTATCGACTCAAAGGTTGTCGGGCGCCGATTGCGACCCGACACGCGCTTGCTGATAAGGACTGACGTTTCCCATGTTGACCATCGCACTGTCCAAGGGCCGAATCCTTGATGACACCTTGCCGCTTCTCGCAGCAGCGGGCATCGTGCCGACCGAGAATCCGGACAAGAGCCGCAAGTTGATCATTCCGACGACCCAGGACGATGTTCGCCTGCTGATCGTACGGGCGACCGATGTTCCGACCTACGTCGAGCATGGCGCGGCAGACCTTGGCGTTGCGGGCAAAGATGTCCTGATGGAGTACGGCGGCCAAGGCTTGTACGAGCCGCTGGACCTGCAGATTGCCAAGTGCAAGCTGATGACGGCGGGCGCCGTCGGTGCCGCCGAGCCTAAAGGCCGGCTGCGTGTGGCCACCAAGTTCGTCAACGTTGCCAAGCGTTATTACGCCGAGCAGGGCCGTCAGGTCGACATCATCAAGCTGTACGGCTCCATGGAGCTCGCGCCGCTGGTGGGTCTGGCCGACAAGATCATCGATGTCGTCGACACCGGCAATACGCTGCGTGCCAACGGCCTCGAGCCACAGGAAATGATCGCTCACATCAGCTCGCGCCTCGTCGTGAACAAGGCATCGATGAAGATGCAGCACGCCCGCATCCAGTCGCTGATCGACACTCTGCGCACAGCCGTGGAGTCGCGACACCGCGGTTGACTGTTTCGCGCGATATTGAACAATGTCGCGCTCAGCTATCCGTGTCATAGCCAAATTTCTCAGGTGCCTACGCGGATGGCTTGGTAGCTTAGGCTCCCTGCTTTCCAGGCATCTGAGAAAACGCCAATCATTGAGGCCCACGCTATGACCACTTCCAACACCATTCGCCGACTCAACGCTGCTGACCCGGATTTCGCACGACATCTGGCTCATCTGCTGAGCTGGGAAAGTGTGTCTGACGACTCGGTCAATCAGCGTGTGCTGGATATCATCAAGAACGTGCGTGAGCGCGGCGATGCAGCGTTGGTGGAGTACACCCAGCGCTTCGACGGGCTGCAGGTGGCGTCGATGGCGGAGCTGATTCTGCCGCGTGAGCGTCTCGAACTGGCACTGACCCGCATCACCCCGGCGCAGCGTCAGGCGCTGGAAAAAGCCGCCGACCGCGTACGCAGCTACCACGAACGACAAAAGCAGGACTCCTGGAGCTACACCGAAGCCGACGGCACCGTGCTCGGCCAAAAGGTGACGCCTCTGGACCGCGCCGGTTTGTACGTGCCGGGCGGAAAAGCGTCGTACCCGTCATCCGTTTTGATGAACGCGATCCCGGCCAAGGTGGCGGGCGTGGGCGAAGTCGTCATGGTCGTGCCAACGCCGCGCGGTGAGATCAACGAACTGGTGCTGGCCGCCGCCTGTATCGCCGGGGTTGACCGCGTGTTCACCATCGGTGGCGCTCAGGCCGTTGCCGCGCTGGCCTACGGCACTGAAAGCGTTCCGCAGGTCGACAAGGTCGTCGGGCCGGGCAACATCTATGTCGCCACCGCCAAGCGCCACGTGTTTGGTCAGGTCGGTATCGACATGATTGCCGGTCCTTCGGAAATCCTCGTGGTGTGCGATGGCCAGACCGACCCGGACTGGATCGCCATGGACCTGTTCTCCCAGGCCGAGCACGACGAAGACGCCCAGGCGATTCTGGTCAGCCCCGATGCCGAGTTCCTCGACAAAGTGGCCGCGAGCATTGCCAGGTTGATGCCGACCATGGAGCGTGCCGAGATCATCAATACCTCGATCAACGGTCGCGGCGCGCTGATCAAAGTGGCGGACATGACTCAGGCCATCGAAGTCGCCAACCGCATTGCCCCGGAACACCTGGAACTGTCGGTCGCGGACCCTGGAGCCTGGCTGCCGCAGATTCGTCACGCCGGGGCTATCTTCATGGGCCGTCACACCTCCGAAGCCCTGGGCGACTACTGCGCGGGCCCGAACCACGTGCTGCCGACGTCGGGCACGGCGCGTTTCTCCTCGCCGTTGGGTGTCTATGACTTCCAGAAACGCTCCTCGATCATTTTCTGCTCCGAGCAGGGTGCGTCCGAGCTCGGCAAGACCGCTTCGGTGCTGGCGCGAGGCGAGTCGCTGACGGCTCACGCTCGTAGCGCTGAATACCGAATCGTCGACAACGAACAGGAAGGCAAGTAAGCATGAGCAAGTTCTGGAGTCCCTTTGTCCGTGACCTCGTGCCTTACGTGCCGGGCGAACAACCCAAACTGACCAAACTGGTCAAACTGAACACCAACGAAAACCCGTACGGGCCGTCGCCGAGGGCCATCGAGGCGATGCGCGCCGAGGTGAACGACAACCTGCGTCTGTACCCCGATCCAAACAGTGACCTGCTCAAGCAGGCGGTGGCCCGCTACTACGGTGTCGAGTCCAACCGGGTGTTCCTCGGCAACGGCTCCGATGAAGTCTTGGCTCACGCCTATAACGCGTTCTTCAAGCACGATAAGCCCTTGCTGTTCCCGGACATCAGCTACAGTTTTTATCCGGTGTATTGCGGCCTTTACGGCGTCGAGTTCGAAGCGGTTCCTCTGGATGCGCAGTTTCAGATCCGTGTCGAGGATTACAACCGCCCGAACGGCGGGATCATCTTCCCGAACCCCAACGCTCCGACTGGCTGCCTGCTGGCGCTGGAGGCAGTGGAGCAGATTCTCAAGGCCAACCCTGATTCGGTGGTGATCGTCGACGAAGCGTACATCGACTTCGGTGGCGAGACGGCCATCGGACTGGTGGATCAGTACCCGAACCTGCTGGTGACGCAGACGCTGTCCAAGTCCCGTTCACTGGCCGGGTTGCGCGTCGGGCTGGCGGTCGGTCATCCCGACCTGATCGAAGCGCTGGAGCGGGTCAAGAACAGCTTCAACTCCTATCCGCTGGATCGCATGGCCATCGTTGGCGCGGCCGCTGCGTTCGATGATCGCGAGTACTTCGAGCAGACCTGCAAGCAGGTGATCGCGAGCCGTGAAGTCTTGGTTGGGCAGCTGGAAGGCAAGGGGTTTGAAGTGCTGCCGTCGGCCGCCAACTTCATCTTCGCCCGTCACCCGAAACACGATGCTGCGGGCCTTGCGGCCAAGGTGCGTGAGCAGGGCGTGATCGTGCGTCACTTCAAACAGGAACGCATCGCGCAATTCCTACGCATCACCATCGGCACGCCAGAGCAGAATCAGGCGTTGGTGGATGCGTTGGGGGCGTTGTAGCGATTTATTGTAGGAGCGCGCTTGCCCGCGATTGCGCTGGGTCAATGGCTGGTGTGTTGCCTGACCGAACGCGATCGCGGGCAAGCGCGCTCCTACCGTTGGCTGCGGCGGTTCAGCCGACAATCAGGTTGCCGGCACACCGCCGCTGCATGCCTGAAGCTTAATCCTCAGCCGCAGGCGCCGGCGTCTGTGGCGGACGCAGTCCTACTTCCGCCATCAACTTCAGTTCCTTGCCATTACGCATGACTTGAATCGCGATCTTGTCAGTCGGTTTGGTCCGAGCGACCTGGTTCATCGACTTGCGTCCGTCACCGGCCGGCTCGCCATTGATGCTCAGGATCACATCGCCCAACTGCAGACCGGCTTTCTGCGCCGGGCCGTCGCGGAAGATCCCGGCCACCACGATGCCTGGGCGGTCTTTCAGGCCGAATGACTCAGCCAGTTCTTGCGTCAGGGGCTGCACTTCGATGCCCAGCCAACCCCTAATCACCTGACCGTGCTCAATGATCGACTTCATCACCTCCAGCGCCAGTTTGGTCGGGATGGCGAAACCGATGCCTTGAGAGCCGCCGGATTTGGAGAAGATCGCCGTGTTGATGCCGGTCAGGTTGCCATTGGCATCCACCAGCGCACCGCCCGAGTTGCCCGGGTTGATCGCGGCGTCGGTCTGAATGAAGTCTTCGTAGGTATTGAGGCCCAACTGGTTACGCCCGGTCGCGCTGATGATGCCCATGGTCACGGTCTGCCCGACGCCGAACGGGTTACCGATGGCCAGCGCAACGTCTCCGATACGGATGCTGTCAGAGCTGCCGAGGGTAATGGACGGCAGGTTCTTCAAGTCGATCTTCAGCACCGCGAGGTCCGTTTCAGGATCGCTGCCGATGACGCGCGCAATGGTTTCACGGCCGTCCTTGAGCGCCACGACAATCTGATCCGCGCCGGAGGTTACGTGGTTGTTGGTCAGCAGATAGCCTTCCGGGCTCATGATCACCGCAGAACCCAGGCTGGACTCCATGCGACGCTGTTTGGGCAGGTTGTCACCGAAGAAACGACGGAACTGAGGGTCTTCGAACAGCGGATGATTGGGTTTGTTGTTGACCATCTTGGTCGTGTACAGGTTGGCGACCGCGGGCGCAGCGCTGCTCACGGCATCGGCGTAGGACACCGGACCCTGCTGGATGAACGCGGTTTGAGGGGCTTGCTGCAGGTTGACGTCCTGGCTGGGCAGGCCGACCCACTGCGGGTACCGCTGGATAATCAGTAAAGCGATAAGCACACCAGCGAGCAATGGCCAGCCGAGAAAACGCAGCGCTTTGAACATTGAACAAGGTCCTGAAGGTAAATACGCAGCGTACCTGCGCCATAATGGCGGGCATTATACGAGGACCGGGACGGTCTGAACTGCATATTTAGGAGACTTTTATGGCTGTTTCTCTGAGCACTCTGGTCGAGGAAGCGGACCGCTATCTGAGCAGCGCCCGCGTGCAGGACTATTGCCCCAACGGTCTGCAAGTCGAAGGCCGGCCGCAGGTCACCCGAATCGTGTCCGGCGTGACGGCAAGCCAGGCCCTGCTGGACGCGGCGGTCGAGGCCAACGCCGACCTGATCCTGGTTCACCACGGCTATTTCTGGAAAGGCGAGAACGCCTGCATCACCGGCATGAAGCAGCGGCGTTTGAAGACGCTGCTCAAGCACGACATCAGCCTGCTGGCTTATCACTTGCCGCTGGACCTGCACCCTGAGGTGGGCAATAACGTGCAACTGGCTCGGCAGCTGGACATCACCGTCGAAGGACCTCTGGACCCAGACAATCCGAAGGTTGTCGGCCTGGTCGGTTCGCTGGCCGAGCCTGTCACGCCGCGCGACTTTGCGCACCGAGTGCAGTCCGCGCTGGGCCGCGAGCCGTTACTCATCGAAGGCAGTGAAATGATTCGTCGGGTGGGGTGGTGCACGGGAGGCGGGCAGGGCTACATTGATCAAGCCGTGCTGGCTGGCGTCGATCTTTACCTCAGCGGAGAAGCGTCCGAGCAGACGTTCCACAGCGCGCGGGAAAACGACATCAGCTTCATTGCGGCCGGTCATCACGCCACTGAGCGCTACGGTGTCCAGGCGCTGGGCGATTATCTGGCGAGGCGCTTTGCGCTGGAGCACATGTTCATCGATTGCCCGAACCCCATCTGAAGCGGGTCGAAGTGTCCAAAGACTGAGCTATATGGTTATACCGTTTCGATCTATCGGGGTCGCTGATTAGAATCAGGCCTCATGATAAAGTGCCTCGCTCGATAGAGCCCGCAGGCTCTCCATAAAAGTACGTTATCCCGTGAGTAACCATGGTCGACAAACTGACGCATCTGAAACAGCTGGAGGCGGAAAGCATCCACATCATCCGCGAGGTCGCCGCCGAGTTCGATAACCCGGTGATGCTGTACTCCGTCGGTAAAGACTCCGCCGTGATGCTGCACCTGGCGCGCAAGGCGTTCTTCCCGGGCAAGTTGCCGTTCCCGGTGATGCACGTCGACACCCGCTGGAAATTCCAGGAAATGTATCGTTTCCGCGATCAGATGGTCGAGGACATGGGCCTTGACCTGATCGTGCACGTGAACCCGGATGGCGTTGCGCAGGGTATCAACCCGCTGACCCACGGCAGTGCAAAGCACACCGACATCATGAAAACCGAAGGCCTCAAACAGGCCCTCGACAAACACGGTTTCGACGCCGCGTTCGGTGGTGCACGTCGTGACGAAGAGAAGTCCCGTGCCAAAGAGCGCGTGTACTCCTTCCGCGACAGCAAGCACCGCTGGGACCCAAAGAACCAGCGCCCGGAGCTGTGGAACGTGTACAACGGCAACGTCAACAAAGGCGAGTCGATTCGCGTATTCCCGCTCTCCAACTGGACCGAGCTGGACATCTGGCAGTACATCTACCTCGAAGGCATCCCGATCGTTCCGCTGTACTTCGCCGCCGAGCGTGAAGTCATCGAAATGAACGGCACCTGGATCATGATCGACGATGATCGTCTGCGTAATCACCTGTCTGATGAAGACAAAAAGCGCATCGTCAAGAAGAAGGTCCGTTTCCGCACACTGGGCGACTACCCGTTGACGGGCGCTGTCGAGTCCGAGGCCACCAGTCTCACCGACATCATTCAGGAAATGCTCCTGACGCGAACTTCCGAGCGCCAGGGCCGGGTCATCGATCACGATGGCGCAGGCTCGATGGAAGAAAAGAAACGTCAGGGTTATTTCTAATTAGGGTGTCTGAACATGTCGCATCAATCTGAATTGATCAGCGAGGACATCCTCGCCTATCTGGGCCAGCACGAACGCAAGGAAATGCTGCGTTTCCTGACCTGTGGCAACGTCGACGACGGCAAAAGCACGTTGATCGGGCGTCTGCTGCACGATTCCAAGATGATCTATGAAGATCACCTGGAAGCCATCACCCGCGATTCCAAGAAGTCCGGCACGACTGGCGATGACGTCGATCTGGCGCTGTTGGTGGACGGTCTTCAGGCCGAGCGCGAGCAGGGCATCACCATCGATGTTGCCTACCGCTACTTCTCGACCGCCAAGCGCAAATTCATCATTGCCGATACCCCAGGCCATGAGCAGTACACCCGCAACATGGCCACCGGTGCGTCCACCTGTGACCTGGCGATCATTCTGGTCGACGCCCGCTACGGCGTGCAGACCCAGACCCGTCGCCACAGCTACATCGCCTCGTTGCTGGGCATCAAGCACATCGTGGTCGCCATCAACAAGATGGACCTTAATGGCTTCGACGAGAAGATCTTCGAGCAGATCAAGGCCGATTACCTGACGTTTGCCGACCGTATCTCCCTGAAGCCGACCTCCATGGAATTCGTTCCGATGTCGGCCCTCAAGGGCGACAACGTCGTGAACAAGAGCGAGCGTTCGCCTTGGTACACCGGCAAGTCGCTGATGGAGATCCTTGAAACCGTCGAGATTGCCAACGACCGCAACTTCGACGACCTGCGCTTCCCGGTGCAGTACGTCAACCGCCCGAACCTGAACTTCCGTGGCTTCGCCGGTACGCTGGCCAGCGGTGTCGTGCGCAAGGGCGACGAAGTCGTGGTGCTGCCGTCGGGCAAGAGCAGCCGTGTGAAATCCATTGTCACCTTCGAAGGTGAGCTGGAGCACGCGGGGCCTGGTCAGGCCGTCACGCTGACCATGGAAGACGAAATCGACATTTCCCGGGGTGACCTGTTGGTTCACGCCGACAATCTTCCTCAGGTAGCGGATTCCTTCGACGCCATGCTGGTCTGGATGGCTGAAGAACCGATGCTGCCGGGCAAGAAATACGACATCAAGCGCGCCACGTCCTACGTGCCGGGCTCGATTGCCAGCATCACTCACCGTGTCGACGTGAACACGCTGGAAGAGGGGGCTGCCAGTGCCCTGCAGCTGAACGAAATCGGCCGTGTAAAAATCGCTCTCGATGCGCCGATCGCGCTGGACGGTTACGACAGCAATCGCACCACCGGTGCGTTCATCGTGATTGACCGTTTGACCAACGGCACCGTCGCGGCGGGCATGATCATCGCCAAACCGACCTCGTCTGGTGCGGGTCAGCACCATGGTGCGCTGGCACATGTGTCCGTTGAAGAACGTGCTCAGCGTTTCGGCCAGCAGCCGGCAACCGTGCTGTTCAGCGGTCTGTCGGGCGCAGGCAAGAGCACGCTGGCTTACGCGCTCGAGCGCAAACTGTTCGACATGGGCCGTGCGGTGTTCGTCCTTGATGGTCAGAACCTGCGTCACGACCTGAACAAAGGTCTGCCACAGGATCGCGCCGGTCGCACCGAGAACTGGCGCCGTGCCGCGCACGTGGCGCGTCAGTTCAACGAAGCGGGTCTGCTGACCCTGGCTGCCTTCGTTGCGCCGGATGCGGCAGGGCGTCAGAACGCCAAGGCACTGATTGGCGACGACCGCCTGATCACCATCTACGTCCAGGCCTCGCCTCAGGTTTGCCGTGAACGCGACCCACAAGGCCTGTACGCCGCCGACAAGGACAACATCCCTGGCGAGTCCTTCCCGTACGACGTGCCGCTGGACGCCGATCTGGTGATCGACACCCAGGCGTTGAACGTGGAAGAAAGCGTCAAGCAAGTGCTGGATCTGCTGCGAGCGCGCGGCGCGATCTAAATCTCGTTTGGTCTCACAAGAAACCCGCCCTCGATGGCGGGTTTTTTGTCGGACGCGATTCGCTTCACCGTGTGGGAGCTGCCGGAGGTTACGACGGTGGCGAATGCGGTTTTGATCGTTCCCACGCTCCGCATGGTAATGCCGCCCAGGACGCTCCGCGTCCCACTGCAACGGACGCGGAGCGTCCAGGGCTGCATATCCACGCGGAGCGTGGGCACGATCAGGGTTCTTGTAGGAGCGCGCTTGCCCGCGAATGCATTCCTTCTGCCAGCACATTTGTAGCTGACCCATCACATTTCGCGGGCAAGCGCGCTCCTACATGGGTCCTTTGCTCCAGCCCACAAAAAAGCCCGCCGCTGATCATCTCAGCGGCGGGCTTTTCGATGTGTTTCTTGATCGTTCCCACGCTCCGCGTGGTAATGCCGCCCAGGACGCTCTGCGTCCCAATGCAGCGGACGCGGAGCGTCTAGTGCTGCATACCCACGCGGAGCGTGGGCACGATCAGGGAATTAGACGGCTGCATCCCATTACGGCATGGCTCGGCGGCGGTACGCGGTGCTCCAGGCAGTGTTGATGTGGTCAGTAGCCCATTTTTAGAGTGCCTTCGCGCCCCCCGCATCTTGGATCAACCGATCCGGTCGAGCACTTGTAATCGAGATCAGGGTCATACTTTCTGAGCTCCACGAAGTAGCAGTCAGATACACAGTCTGTTGATACGCAGCCCGCGATCAAGATGCAGCTGACGAGTGTGGTGATAGCTTTCATTAGCCCTCCAAATGATTGGAAAGGCTACGGCGTGACCCGTTTGATCAGCAGTTGGCTGCGTCTGATAAGTCTGTAGGACATGTCTGTTCGGAAACAGCCGTGATTCGTACCAACAAAAAAGCCCGCCGCTGATCATCTCAGCGGCGGGCTTTTCGAGGTGTTTCTGCTTACTTCTTCAAACCGTAGTGCTCATCCAGCATGCCGGGGGTGTTCGGCATTTTCGGGGCGTAGTCCCGTGGTGGCTCGGCGGCGGTACGCGGTGGCGTCAGGCGGTCGCGGGGTGCCTGGAGTGCATCCGGGTGCAGGGCGGCCAGCAGGCGTTGGCGGGTCAAGTCGTCGGTGGCCAGACGGTTGGCGCCCTCGGCGAGATGTTCTTGTACATCCTGATAGCTCTGGGACAGTTTCTGCACCAGGTTAGCCGTGCTGTTGAAGTGAGTGACCACCTCGTTCTGATACCTGTCGAAACGCTCCTGAACGTCATCCAGCTGGCGCTGAGTGCCGTTAGGCGCGGCATTGGGCAGCGCACGCGCCACGAAAAAACCGATGGCTACACCGGCGATCAGGGCAATAGTCGGCAGCAACCAAACTAAGAGCGAGTAATCCACGAGTCCTTCCTCTATAAACGGCTTTGCTTTACGTTAACGGCTCGAACCTGCGCTGTATAGCGGCGACGCGTCGCCAATATGCCAGCCACAGACAATCAGCTAGACGAGTCGACCCAATTGAAGGTCACGGAGTTCATTCTTGCTCATGCGTGAAACCCCTGTATTCATCGACGGCCCCGCGGGCCAACTCGAAGCCCTGTACCTTGACCTGGAAGGGGCCAAGGGCGTGGCGCTGATCTGCCATCCTAACCCGGTTCAGGGCGGCACGATGCTCAATAAAGTGATCTCGACCCTGCAACGCACGGCACGCGACGCCGGGTACATTACCCTGCGTTTCAACTACCGGGGCGTTGGCGCCAGTGCCGGCAGCTCGGACATGGGGCAAGGCGAGGTCGATGATGCCGAAGCTGCTGCGTCATGGCTGCGTGAAAAACACCCTGATCTGCCGATGACGCTGTTCGGTTTTTCCTTTGGCGGTTTCGTCGCCGCGACCCTGGGCGGGCGTCTGGAAGCCAAGGGTGAAACGCTGAATCACCTGTTCATGGTCGCGCCCGCCGTCATGCGCATCGCCGACCCGAGCGCGCTGCCGCAAAACGGTTCGTTGACCGTGATTCAGCCTGAAACCGACGAAGTGGTCGACCCACAACTCGTCTATGCCTGGTCTGACGCACTGTCGCGCCCCCATGAGCTGCTGAAAGTGGCAGAATGCGGGCACTTTTTCCACGGCAAGCTGACCGACCTCAAGGATCTGGTCCTGCCGCGCCTTTCGAACTGATTGCAGCACCCAAATAAGCGACTAGCCATGACCACTCGTATCCTGACCGGTATCACCACCACCGGCACGCCACACCTGGGCAACTACGCGGGCGCCATTCGCCCGGCCATCGTCGCCAGCCGTCAGAGCGATGCCGACTCGTTCTACTTCCTGGCCGACTACCACGCGCTGATCAAATGCGATGACCCGCTGCGCATTCAGCGCTCGCGTCTGGAAATCGCCGCGACCTGGCTGGCGGCCGGCCTTGATGTCGAACGTGTCACGTTTTATCGCCAGTCCGACATCCCGGAAATCCCCGAGCTAACCTGGCTGTTGACCTGCGTCGCTGCCAAAGGCCTGCTCAACCGCGCGCACGCCTACAAAGCGTCGGTCGACAAGAACGTCGACGCCGGTGAAGACCCGGACGCCGGTATCACCATGGGCTTGTTCAGCTACCCGGTGCTGATGGCCGCTGACATCCTGATGTTCAATGCCCATCAAGTGCCGGTCGGTCGCGACCAGATTCAGCACGTCGAGATGGCCCGCGACATCGGCCAGCGTTTCAACCACCTGTTCGGCAAGGGCAAGGAATTCTTCGTCATGCCTGAAGCGCTGATCGAAGAGAGTGTGGCGACCTTACCGGGCCTTGACGGTCGCAAGATGTCGAAGAGCTACGACAACACCATCCCGCTGTTCAGCAGCGCCAAGGAGATGAAGGACGCGATTTCGCGCATCGTCACCGACTCCCGTCTGCCGGGCGAAGCCAAGGACCCGGACAACTCGCACCTGTTCACCCTCTACCAGGCGTTCGCTACCAAAGAGCAGAGCAACGAATTTCGTGGCGACCTGGTCCAGGGCCTGGGCTGGGGCGACGCCAAGCAGCGCCTGTTCCAGTTGCTCGACAGCGAGTTGGGTGAGGCGCGCGCGAACTACCATCGTCTGATTGAACGTCCGGCCGATCTGGAGGACATTCTGCAGGCCGGAGCGCAGAAGGCCCGTCGTATCGCGACGCCGTTCCTGGGTGAACTGCGTGAAGCGGTTGGCCTGCGTTCCTTCCGCACAACCACTCAAACGGTCGCCGCCACCAAGAAGAAAGCCAGCAAGGGTGCGCGCTTTGTGAGTTTCCGTGAAGACGACGGCAGCTTCCGTTTTCGTCTGCTGGCGGCCGATGGCGAGCAATTGCTGCTGTCGCGTCTTTTCGCCGACGGCAAGGCTGCCGGCGGGGTGACCAAGCAACTGCAGCAAGGCGGCGAGCTGGACATTCGGACGGAAGGCGACGCCTTCACCGTATGGCTGGAAGGTGCCTGCGTTGCGGACAGTCCGGCGTTCGCCGATGCCGCCGCCCGTGATGCAGCGGTCGAGAGCCTGAAGCTGGCGCTGGCGCCGCAACAGGATTAATTGCCATTGCAACGGGCCATCGCTACAGTGACGGCCCGTTTTTGCTACCTAGCTAACGTAACGAATATGACCCCCCTAGAAAGCTACCAGAACGACCTCAAGAAACCTGAATTCTTCCACGACGCCGCTCAGGAAAACGCTGTGCGTCATCTCCAGCGTCTGTACGACGATCTGGTGGCTGCCCACGAGAGCAAGCCTGGCCTGTTCGGCAAGCTGTTCGGCAAGAAAGAAGTCACGGTGATCAAAGGCCTGTATTTCTGGGGTGGCGTCGGCCGTGGCAAAACTTACCTGGTCGATACCTTCTTCGAAGCGCTGCCGTTTCAAGACAAGATGCGCACGCACTTCCACCGCTTCATGAAGCGTGTGCACGAAGAAATGAAGAACCTCAAGGGTGAGAAGAACCCGCTGACCCTGATCGCCAAGCAGTTCGCCGGTGAAGCCCGGGTCATTTGTTTCGATGAATTCTTTGTGTCCGACATCACCGACGCCATGATCCTCGGCACGCTGATGGAAGAGCTGTTCAAGAACGGCGTGACGCTGGTGGCGACCTCCAACATCGTGCCGGACGGTCTGTACAAGGACGGTCTGCAGCGCGCACGTTTCCTGCCCGCCATCGCGCTGATCAAGCAGAACACCGACATCGTCAACGTCGACAGTGGCGTGGACTATCGCCTGCGTCACCTGGAGCAGGCTGAGCTGTTCCACTTCCCGCTGAACGAAGCGGCTCAGGACAGCATGCGCAAGAGCTTCCGCGCGCTGACCCCGGAATGCACCAAGGCTGTGGAAAACGATGTGTTGATCATCGAGAACCGTCAGATCAAGGCGATTCGTACGTGCGACGACGTGGCCTGGTTCGATTTCCGCGAGTTGTGCGACGGTCCGCGTAGCCAGAACGACTACATCGAACTCGGCAAGATCTTCCACGCCGTGTTGCTCAGCGGCGTCGAACAGATGAGCGTCACCACCGACGACATCGCCCGTCGCTTCATCAACATGGTCGACGAGTTCTACGACCGCAACGTCAAGTTGATCATCTCGGCGGAAGTCGAGCTGAAGGACCTGTACACCGGCGGCCGCCTGAACTTCGAGTTCCAGCGCACGTTGAGTCGCCTGCTGGAAATGCAGTCCCACGAATTCCTGTCGCGGGCGCACAAGCCCTGACACCGCAATACCTGTAGGAGCTGCCGGAGGTGACGACGGTGGCGAACGCGGAGTGTCAGTCCCCGGATCCGGTGCAGACTCACCGCATTCGCCAGCAAGCCGGCTCCTACCATCACGTTTCGCAAAAAAAGCCCTGCATCGCTGCAGGGCTTTTTTGTTTCAGGCCGCCTGCTGAAACTGCTGGCGATACTGATTAGGTGACAGGTCGGTGTGTTGCCGGAACAGTCGTGCGAAGAAGCTGGCATCGTCGTAGCCGACTTCGTAGCTGATGGTCTTGATGCTTTTGCGCGACCCGGACAGCAGTCCTTTGGCGGTTTCAATACGCAGCCGTTGCAGATAATGCAGCGGCTTGTCCCCCGTCGCGGTCTGGAAGCGGCGCATGAAGTTGCGAATGCTCATGCCGTGTTCGCGCGCGACGTCCTCGAAGCGGAATTTGTCGGCAAAGTGCTCTTCGAGCCAATGCTGGATCTGCAGGATGATCACGTCCTGGTGCAGTTTCTGCCCGCCAAATCCCATGCGCCCCGGTGCGTAGCTGCGCTGGACTTCGTACAGGATGTCTCGCGCAACGGTCTGCGCCACGTTGGCGCCGCAGAAGCGCTCGATCAGGTAGATATAGAGATCGCACGCCGAGATGGTGCCGCCTGCGCAATACAGGTTGTCGGCGTCGGTCAGGTGTTTTTCCTGATTGAGCAACACATTCGGGAAGCGCTCGGCGAACTCATTGAAGAAGCGCCAGTAGGTGGTCGCCTCCTTGCCATCGAGCAGGCCGGCTTCGGCCAGCCAGAACACGCCGCTGGCTTCGCCGCACAAGACCGCGCCTCGGGCGTGCTGCTCGCGCAGCCAGGGCAGAATCTGCGGATAGCGCGCACGCAGGGTGTCGAAGTTTTCGACGAAGGCCGGAAGGATGATGATGTCGGCGTTTTCCAGCGTGCCGTCGACCGGCAACACGACTTCGCTGAAGCTGCGGACCTGCTGGCCGTCCGGGCTGACCAGTCGGGTTTCGAACGCAGGCTTGAGGCCCTGACCCAACTGTTTGCCGTACCGCAGGCTGGCCAGATGGAAGAAGTCTTTGGCTTGGGTGAGGGTGGAAGCGAAAATTCCGTCGATCGCGAGAATGCTGACGCGCCGCAACGGCACGGAGTGTTGAGTAGACATAATCTGTTGTTCTTATATGGGAAAGTGGTCAAGCAACGGCGTGATCGTCTTATTTTTTGTCGGATGTGTCCAGTGTCGTCGTCATCCTGCCCGGCATACGCTCTGTCAGCGATTTGTCCGACAATCCCTCCAGCCCAAGGTGTCCCATGCTTCCAAGAACACTTTTCAGTTCCGAGCACGAGCTTTTCCGTGACAGCGTCCGCAAGTTTCTCGAGCAGGAAGCCGCCCCGTTTCATGCGCAGTGGGAGAAGCAGGGGCATGTCGACCGTGCGCTTTGGAACAAGGCGGGAGAGCAGGGCATGTTGTGCTCGCACCTGCCGGAAGAATACGGCGGCATGGCGGCGGACTTCCTGTACACCACCGTGGTGATCGAAGAGATCTACCGGTTGGGACTGACCGGCATCGGATTTTCCCTGCATTCGGACATCGTTGCGCCTTACATCCTGCACTACGGCAGCGAGGCGCTGAAGCAGAAGTACTTGCCTAAGATGGTGTCGGGGGAGTTGGTAACGGCGATTGCGATGACTGAGCCGGGCGCAGGCTCCGATCTTCAGGGCGTCAAGACGACTGCCGTGCTGGAGGGTGATGAGTACGTGATCAACGGTTCCAAAACGTTCATCACCAACGGCTTTCTTGCGGACCTGGTGATCGTGGTGGCCAAGACCGATCCCAAGGCTGGCGCCAAGGGTACGAGTCTTTTCCTTGTCGAGGCGGGTACGCCCGGTTTCGAGAAGGGCAAGCGTCTGGAAAAAGTCGGTATGAAGGCGCAAGACACGTCGGAGTTGTTCTTCCAGGACGTACGCGTGCCCAAGGAGAACCTCTTGGGGCAGGCCGGGATGGGGTTCGCCTACCTGATGCAGGAACTGCCGCAGGAGCGTCTCACGGTGGCCATTGGCGCGATTGCGTCGGCCGAGGCGGCGTTGCAGTGGACGTTGACCTACACGCGTGAGCGCAAGGCATTCGGGCAAGCCATCGCGGATTTTCAAAACACACGCTTCAAACTGGCTGAGATCGCCACGGAAGTGCAGATCGGCCGCACGTTCATCGATCAGTGCCTGGCGTTGCATCTGGAGGGCAAGCTCGACGTGCCGACGGCCGCGATGGCCAAGTATTGGTCCACGGACCTGCAGTGCAAGGTGCTCGACGAGTGCGTGCAACTGCATGGGGGTTACGGCTTCATGTGGGAGTACCCGATTGCACGGGCATGGGCGGATGCGCGGGTGCAGCGGATTTATGCGGGCACCAACGAGATCATGAAAGAGATCATCGCGCGATCGCTGTAGGAAGGGTTAATCACAAGGCTTATATCCAACCAAATCCTGTGGGAGCGAATTTATTCGCGAAAGGGTGTCAGGCGAGACATGTGTATCGACCGTAATGGCCTCTCGCGAATGAATTCGCTCCCACAGGTGTCATTCAGCGTCAGCCAAATGATTAAGGCGCAGGATTCGGCTGATCCTTGTGAATCGCCTCAATACCCGCCAGTACCTCTTCCGACAACACCAGATTGAAGCTCTCCAGGTTGCTCTCGAGCTGTTCCAGCGTCGTCGCACCGATGATGTTGCTGGTCACGAACGGGCGACTGGTGACGAACGCCAGGGCCATTTGTGCCGGGTCCAGGCCGTGTTCACGGGCCAAAGCGACGTAGCGGGCGCAGGCAGCTTCCGACTGCGGGTTGAAGTAGCGGGTGAAGCGGCTGTAGAGGCTCAGGCGACCTTTTGCCGGTCGTGCGCCGTCAGCGTACTTGCCGGACAGCATGCCGAAGGCCATAGGTGAATACGCCAGCAGGCCGCATTCTTCACGGATCGCGATTTCCGCCAGACCGACTTCGAAGCTGCGGTTGAGCAAGTTGTACGGGTTCTGGATCGACACCGGGCGTGTCAGGCCGTGAGTGTCAGACTCAGCCAGAAACTTCATGGTGCCCCACGGCGTTTCGTTGGAGAGGCCGACGTGACGGATCTTGCCCGCCTTGACCTGTTCGTCCAGCGCCTCAAGCACTTCAAGCAGCGGCGTGAACGCGTCGTCGCTGTGGGTGTAACCCAGCTTGCCGAAGAAGTTGGTGCTGCGCTCCGGCCAATGCAGTTGGTACAGGTCCAGGTAGTCGGTCTGCAGGCGTTTCAGGCTGGCGTCGACGGCGGCAACGATGTGGTCGCGGTTGAATTTCAGCTGGCCGTCACGAATGTAGTCGATGCCGTTGCCGGGACCGGCGATCTTGCTGGCGAGAATCCAGTCGGCGCGGTCGCCGGTCTTTTTGAACCAGTTGCCGATAATGGTCTCGGTGCTGGCATAGGTTTCTTTCTTGGGCGGGACCGGGTACATCTCGGCCGTGTCCATGAAATTGATCCCCGCCGCTTTGGCCCTTTCGATCTGAGCGAAGGCCTCGGACTCGCTGTTTTGCTCGCCCCAGGTCATCGTGCCGAGGCAGATTGCGCTGACATTGAGGTCGGTTCTGCCCAGTTTGCGATAGTCCATCTGGCTCTCCTGTTTAAAAGAACCATAAAAGCAGGTTGAAATTTTTTTCGCAATCTGCATAATTCCGCGTCTCTTTGCCGTGGGAGTGATGCCCTGCGACACAAGACACCGCTGCGATCGAACGCGCTGACCCGAGCCCCCTATAGCGTTCGTGCCCGGCGGCCTTTGACTTGTCAAAGACCGTACTAATGAGTATGCTCCGCCGTCTATTTTTCAGGGCGGCCTTTGAGGCTATAAAGAATGAAAACTTTTACCGCTAAACCGGAAACAGTAAAGCGCGACTGGTTCGTCGTCGACGCTGCTGGTCAGACCCTGGGTCGTCTGGCCACTGAAATCGCGAGCCGTCTGCGTGGCAAGCACAAACCGGAATACACTCCGCACGTTGACACCGGCGACTACATCGTCGTGATCAACGCTGAGCAAATCCGCGTTACTGGTGCCAAAACCACCGACAAGATCTACTACTCTCACTCCGGTTTCCCGGGCGGGATCAAGTCGATCAACTTTGAAAAGCTGATCGCCAAAGCTCCTGAGCGCGTGATCGAGACCGCGGTCAAAGGCATGCTGCCTAAGAACCCGCTGGGTCGCGACATGTATCGTAAGCTGAAAGTCTATGCGGGCGCTGCACACCCTCATACTGCTCAGCAGCCCCAAGAACTGAAGTTTTAACGGAATAGTTCATTATGTCGGCGACTCAAAATTACGGCACTGGCCGTCGCAAGACCGCAACCGCTCGCGTTTTCCTGCGTCCGGGCACCGGTAACATCTCCATCAACAACCGCTCCCTGGACACGTTCTTCGGCCGCGAAACTGCCCGCATGGTAGTTCGCCAGCCTCTGGAACTGACCGAGACTGTCGAAAAATTCGACATCTACGTCACTGTCATCGGCGGTGGCGTGAGTGGTCAAGCTGGCGCAATCCGCCACGGTATCACCCGCGCTCTGATGCAATACGACGAAACGCTGCGTGGCGCTCTGCGCAAAGCAGGCTTCGTTACTCGCGATGCTCGCGAAGTTGAACGTAAGAAAGTCGGTCTGCGTAAAGCGCGTAAGCGTCCGCAGTACTCGAAGCGTTAATTCGCTTTTCGTTCAAAAAGAACGCTCAGTTTCCTCTTGGAACTGGGCGTTTTTTTATGGGCGTCTATTATTGGGTGTGACGACACGACTCATCCGTGGATGCCCCGTACCATAAGGCCTCCCGTTTTCGCCAAAAGGTAATGCCCTTGCGACTATCAGGGCCTTGTCATTGCCATTCGGCAGGATTTTTTTGACAGCTAGAAAAATAATTCAAAGAGAAGCCTGACCAAGCGGGCCTCTAAAAGCTGATGGGAGAGGACGGAATGAGCAATGACGGCGTGAATGCAGGCCGGCGTCGCTTCCTTGTCGCGGCCACGTCTGTGGTCGGCGCTGCAGGAGCGGTGGGGGCTGCGGTCCCGTTCGTGGGGTCATGGTTTCCCAGTGCCAAGGCCAAAGCGGCTGGCGCCCCCGTGAAAGTTAATATCAGCAAGATCGAGCCAGGGCAGCAGATGATTGCCGAATGGCGTGGCCAGCCGGTCTTCATCGTTCACCGCACGCCGGAAATCCTCACGAACCTGGGCAAGATCACCGCCCAGCTGTCCGATCCGGAGTCCAAGAACTCCACTCAACCTGCCTACGTTGACCCTGTGGTTCGCTCGATCAAGCCCGAGATGTTGCTGCTGATCGGGATCTGTACTCACCTGGGCTGCTCTCCCACCTTCCGACCCGAAGTCGCGCCCGCTGACCTCGGTAAAGACTGGGTCGGCGGCTACTTCTGTCCTTGTCACGGCTCTCACTACGACCTGGCTGGGCGCGTTTACAAAGCGCAACCTGCACCGCTGAATCTGCCAGTGCCGCCGCATTCCTACGAGTCGGACTCAATCATCGTCATTGGTGTCGATCAGGAGAAAGCGTAATGAGCAAATTCATGGACTGGATCGATGCGCGCTTCCCTGCGACCTCCATGTGGGAAGATCACCTCAGTAAGTATTACGCTCCTAAGAACTTCAACTTCTTCTACTTCTTCGGCTCGCTGGCGCTGTTGGTGCTGGTGAACCAGATCGTGACTGGCGTCTGGCTGACGATGAGTTACACGCCCTCGGCGGAGGAGGCTTTTGCGTCCGTCGAGTACATCATGCGGGACGTCGAGTACGGTTCGATCCTGCGCCTGCTGCACTCCACCGGCGCGTCGGCGTTTTTCATCGTCGTGTACCTGCACATGTTCCGTGGCCTGCTCTATGGCTCCTACCAGAAACCCCGGGAGTTGGTGTGGATCTTCGGCATGTTGATTTACCTGGCACTGATGGCCGAAGCGTTCATGGGTTATCTGTTGCCATGGGGGCAGATGTCGTATTGGGGTGCCCAGGTCATCATCTCGCTGTTCGGTGCGATCCCGGTCATCGGCAATGACCTGACCCAGTGGATTCGGGGCGACTACCTGATCTCGGGGATCACCCTGAACCGCTTCTTCGCCCTGCACGTCGTGGCGTTGCCTATCGTGATTCTCGGGCTGGTGGTGTTGCACGTGCTGGCGCTGCACGAGGTCGGTTCCAACAACCCTGATGGCATCGACATCAAGAAGCACAAGGACGAAAACGGCAAGCCGCTCGACGGCATCGCCTTCCACCCGTATTACACGGTGAAGGATATCGTCGGCGTGGTGGTGTTCCTCTTCATTTTCTGCTCGATCGTGTTCTTCTTTCCGGAAATGGGCGGGTACTTTCTGGAGAAGCCGAACTTCGAACAGGCCAACGCTTTCAAGACGCCGGAGCACATCGCGCCGGTCTGGTACTTCACGCCGTTCTACGCGATCTTGCGTGCGATCCCGGACAAGCTCATGGGGGTTATGGCCATGGGCGCGGCGATCGCAGTGCTGTTCGTCTTGCCGTGGCTTGATCGCAGTCCGGTCAGGTCGATGCGGTACAAAGGCTGGCTCAGCCGGATCTGGTTGCTGCTGTTTTGTGTGGCCTTCGTGATTCTCGGGATTCTGGGGGTTCTTCCGCCCAGCCCCGGGCGCGCTTTGCTGTCACAGGTGTGTACGTTCGTGTACTTCGCCTACTTCATCCTGATGCCGTTCTACACGCGCATGGAGAAGACAAAACCGGTTCCGGAAAGGGTGACTGGCTAATGAAAAAGCTATTGGCTGTTTTTATTCTCGCTGCCTTGCCTGTGTTGTCGTTCGCTGCCGAACACGGTGGCCCGGAACTGGAAAGCGTCGACATCGATGTTTCCGACAAGGTTGCCATGCAGGACGGTGCACGCACCTTCGTGAACTACTGCATGGGTTGCCACAGCGCCAAGTTCCAGCGTTATGAGCGGGTCGCGGATGACCTTGGCATTCCTCACGAATTGATGCTCGACAAGCTGGTATTCACGGGCGCCAAGATCGGCGATCACATGGTGGCCGGCATGCAGCCTGCGGATGCCAAGACCTGGTTCGGCGCTGCGCCACCCGATCTGACCCTGGTGGCGCGGGTGCGTGGGACAGACTGGCTCTACGGCTATCTGCGCTCGTTCTACGAGGACCCTGCGCGGCCCTGGGGCGTGAACAACAAGGTTTTCCCCAACGTGGGTATGCCTAACGTGCTCGTCGGCCTGCAGGGGCGTCAGATCATCGGTTGCAAGCAGGTGCAGGTGGTCGAGGGCGACAAGAAGCAATATGACCCGCTGACAGGTTCCCCACTCACGCACGAGGCCTGTGATCAGCTGACGATCGTGCCCAAGACCGGCACGCTCACTGAAGAGCAGTTCGACGAAAAGATCAAAAACCTGGTGACCTTCCTCGCGTATTCGGCGAACCCGGTCAAGCTGCAACACCAGCGCATCGGCACTTACGTGCTCTTGTACCTGGCGATCCTGTTCATCTTCGCGTACCTGCTCAAACGCGAATACTGGAAGGATGTGCACTGAAGGGATGTCGGTTCGGCTGTAGACGTAACGCGCTCTTGAGAGCCTCGTTCGGGTAATGACCGCAGAGCGGGTATAGTGGCGGGCGAAAGATTGCAGAATTTACTTTGAGTAAATGAGCTATCTTGTCGCCCGCGACGAACACCCGCTCATTGTGGATGTTGCCGGAGGCGCCTTCAGGGCGCGTTCGTTGTTTCTGCTTCTGAATATATTTAACAAGCGAGGAGGACCGCCATGGGCGTGACCAATCGGTTGGCCTGTTACTCCGACCCCGCCGACCACTATTCCCATCGCGTGCGCATTGTGCTCGCCGAGAAAGGTGTCAGCGCCGAGATCATCGATGTTGTAGAGGGTCGCCATCCGGCGAAACTGATCGAGGTGAATCCGTATGGCAGCGTGCCGACGCTGGTCGATCGTGACCTGGCGTTGTACGAGTCGACGGTTGTCATGGAATACCTGGATGAGCGTTATCCTCATCCACCTTTACTGCCGGTATACCCTGTCGCACGCGCCAACAGCCGTTTGCTGATCCACAGGATCCAGCGTGACTGGTGCGGTTTGGTGGATCTGATTCTGGATCCGCGCAGCAAAGAAGCTGCTCGTGTGCAGGCGCGCAAGGAGCTGCGCGAAAGTCTGACCGGCGTCTCGCCACTGTTTGCGGAAAAACCTTTTTTCCTCAGTGACGAGCAAAGTCTGGTCGACTGCTGTCTATTGCCCATACTCTGGCGCCTGCCGATTCTGGGTATCGAGTTGCCGCGGCCTGCCAAGCCGCTGCTTGATTATATGGAGCGCCAGTTTGCGCGTGAGGCATTCCAGGCAAGTCTGTCTGCTGCCGAACGCGACATGCGCTAAGGCCTAAGGAACCGTTCGATGAACTCCAGTCGCCCCTATCTGATCCGCGCGCTTTATGAGTGGATCGTGGATAACGATTGCACGCCGCACATTCTGGTCAATGCCGAATACCCGGCGGTGCAAGTCCCGCAAGGTTTTGCCAATGACGGCCAGATCGTTCTCAATATTTCGCCGAGTGCTGTGCGTCATCTGCACATGGACAACGATGCCGTGAGCTTCGAAGGTCGTTTTGGTGGTGTTCCACACAGCCTGTACGTTCCCGTTGCCGCGGTCATGGGTATTTACGCCCGTGAAAACGGTCAGGGCATGGTCTTCGATCTGGAACCTGCCGTGGATGACGATGAAGACCTGGACGTCGAAGATGACATGCCGCCACCGGATGATGAGCCACCGCGCCCAAGCGGCCGGCCGAGTCTGAAAGTGGTCAAGTAGTGACTGCGTTGTAAACAAAAAAAGGCGATCCCTCGGGATCGCCTTTTTTATGGGGTGTCGATTGTAACTGTAGGAGCGCGCTTGCCTGTGTTGAAGCTTCAGTCGATGTACTCAAACAGTTTCACGATCTTCTGCACGCCGGAAACGCCCTGAACCAGGTTGGTTGCGCGGGTGGCTTCGGCCTGAGTCAGCAGGCCCAGCAGGTAAACGATGCCGTTCTCGGTCACGACTTTGATGCGCGAGCCGGGAATGGCGCTGTCGGTCAGCATCTCGGTCTTGATCTTGCTGGTCAGCCAGGCATCGTTGCTGCGAGCCAGCATTGAGGAAGGCTCGATCACTTGCAGTTCGTTATTGACCTTCTTGACCTTCTGCACCTGGCTGGCGGTTTGTTCGGCCAGTTGCTTGAGGTCGGCGCGGGGTGTCTGGCCGGCCAGCAGGACCACACCGTTGAAGCTGGTCACGACGATGTGCGAGTTGTTGTCCAGGTCAGGGCTGGCCTTGGCGACGTTTACCGCGACCTTGGTTTCGATCAGCGAATCGTCGATCTTGCTGCCGAAGGTGCGTGTGCCGCGATCGTCATCGATCGGGGCTTCGCGGCTGGCGTTGATCACCGAGCTGCATCCGCTGATGCCCAGGCAGAGCGTCAGGGCCAGCAGGCTGAGACGTTTGGATATCATTCTTCACTCCCGAACAATTGGCTGTCGATCAAGTCGCAGAGACAGTGGATCGTCAGCAGGTGGACTTCCTGGATACGTGCAGTGACTTTGGCCGGGACGCGGATTTCGACGTCTTCGGGCAACAGCAGCGACGCGACGTCACCTCCGTCGCGGCCGGTCAGTGCTACGACAATCATTTCCCGATCATGTGCGGCCTGGATGGCCTGAATGATGTTGGCCGAGTTGCCGCTGGTGGAGATCGCCAGCAACACGTCGCCGGGTTGGCCGAGGGCGCGGATCTGTTTGGAAAAGATTTCGTTGTAGCTGTAATCGTTGGCGATCGAGGTGATGGTAGACGTGTCCGTGGTCAGCGCAATGGCAGGCAGGCTCGGTCGCTCACGCTCGAAACGGTTGAGCAGCTCGGAAGAAAAGTGCTGCGCGTCGCCAGCCGAACCGCCGTTGCCACACGCAAGCATTTTGCCTTCGTTGAGCAGGGCGTTGACCATCACCTGGCTGGCTTGCTCGATGTAGGGTGCAAGAACGTCCATCGCCTGCTGCTTGGTATCGATGCTGGCCTGAAAAAGCTGGCGAATTCGGGATTGCATGTCCATCTATGAAAACCTTAATAGGGGCGGCTGGTCGGGGCGACGTCTAAGACAGTCATCGGCTTCCCGGCACAAAACTGTGCAGCCCGCAAAGCAAAGAGCAAAAAAACGGTGTGGGTTTGTGTGTCGGCGAGCGTGCCGGAGCAGGTGGCAATCGGCAGCATTATCAGCTGTCGAAGGCGTTCTGCAGCCAATTCAATGCAGGCCCGTTCCCTGGATCGCCATTGATCGCGACGACATCGAAACGGCACGGTGAGTCTGCCCATTTCGACTCGCGCTGCAGGAACCATTGTGCGGCCAATGTGAGCTTTTCCTGCTTGCGAGCGTCAACGCTTTCCAGTGCGCCACCCCAACCCGCGTGGCGCCGATAGCGAACTTCGACGAATACTACTGTATCGCCGTCGAGCATGACCAGATCAAGCTCGCCGCGTTTGCATGACCAGTTCTGCGTAATCAGCTGTAAGCCGTGTTTTTGAAGGTGCCGCAGGGCATAGGCTTCGGCCTCCTGCCCTGCGGTTCTACGCGTGTTGCCTGGGATCAAGGCGCGGTGTCCGGCAGGCGCTGGACCTTGCCGTCGACGAACTGTGCCCAAGGCAGTTGACGCTCGATGCGCTGACCTTGCCCGATGGCCAGACTGCCTGACAGGCCGTCGATGCGGCTATCAGGCAGTGTTTTCAGCTGAGTCAGGCGAGGCGCCAGGCGATAGGCATCGATGCCCATGGCGTACAGGCGTCCCAGGCTGCCGCCCGCTTGAGGCCATTGCGTGGTCACTTGCTGGCGCAGGGGATCGGCAGCATTCAGCAACCAAGGGGTTTCGCAGAAGCGCACGCCAGCCAGGTCGTTGTACATCGCCTGGTCGCCGCTGTTGGTAAACAGGTGCGAGGTGGCATAGACGGGCACGTCACCTGCGTACTGGAAGACCATGGTGGGTTTGATCTGCTGGGCTTGCTGCGGCGTTGCAGCGAGGAACATGAAGTCGACGTCCTGGCGGCGACTCGGCTGAGCCGCCATCTGCGCGCCGGTGGTGCTCTGCAGACGTTGTGCGCGACCTTCGCTGTTGCGCAGCTGGAACAGGTCGGCGACTTGCTGGGCCAACGCTACCGGCTGGTCGATACGTTCGACGCCAAGGAAAGTACCGCCCTTGGCCTGCCAGCTTTGACGGAAGGCATCGAGTACGCGATCACCCCATTCGCCTTTCGGCACCATGGCCACGGCGCTGCGCTTGCCGTCTGCCCAGGCACGGCGTGCAACTTCGCGCGCTTCGTCTTCGGCGGCCAGACCAAACTGGAACAGCTCGGCCGGGCCTTGTGCGGTGGCGTCACTGTAGTTCAGGGCCAGCGTGGTAATGGGCAGTTGCGGATGAGCGCTCAGCTGTTTGACCAAGGGTTTTTCCAGCGGGCCGACCACCATTTGCACGCCAGCCGCTTTGGCCTGTGCATAAAACGCGTCCATGGACGTCACGCGGGAGCTGTCGAACACTTCAATGGCCGGTGGTTTCTGACCGGCTTGCTGAGCCTGATAATGGGCCGCCATGAAGCCGTCACGCAGGGCGCGGGCGACAGAGGCGAGCGGGCCGTCCTGAGGCAGCAGCAACGCTATTTTTGTCAGCGGCACGCTTTTAAGGTCGCGCAATTGAGCCAGGGGCGTCGGCAACTGACGCGCGGCAGGGTGCTGCGGATTCTGCGCTTTCCAGTTGTCGATCGCTGCCTGTTGTTGCTCCAGCGTACCGGCGCCTTTGACCGCGCGGGCAAGGCTCAACCAGCCGCCCATGTCGTCGTTGCTCGTGCTTTGGAGCTGCTCAGGAGGCAGTGCGGCCACGAGTGTCCAGATGGCATCGTTGTTGGCCGTCAGGGCATCGCCTTGCAGCAGTGGCCCCATGAAGACACGTTCGCTGGCAGCGGCGAGGGTCTGGCCGTCGGCTTCCAGTGCGCGGGCGCGAACGGTGTGGGTGCGGGTCTGCAGATCGACCGGCATTTCACCCAGGTGCTGCATGCTCGGATGGTTGAGCGCAGTCAGTGCAGCTTTTGGCTGACTACGGCCCAATGCGAGTTCGGCGGACAGGGTGTTGGCGTAGATCTGTTTGTCAGTCTTGAGCTGATCCATCTGGACCTGCTCGAGAATGCTGGCTGCGCGCCCCGGGTTGTTCTGGCGCGCGGCGAGGTCGGCAGCGGTCAGTCGGAGCAATGCCGCCTGGTCGGGCGACTTCGCTGCGGTAGCTTGTTCGAGCAATTGCTCGATGCTGGCGTCAGGGGTGCGTGGCAATTCGCCAAGGCTGGAGGAGGGCGAACCGGCACAAGCGGCCAACAAGGCAGCCAGGCAGAGGGCAGAGAACAGCCGCAGGCAAGCGATCATGTATATGTTCCTGATACTCGAGCAAATTAGCGTGGAAGTGTACCCAAGCACTGGCCGGGGCGCGACGTTGTAGGCGTTAAAGCGGCGATATAGGTCGTCCTGAAGGGCAAAGAAGCACTTCAGTCAGGTGTTTTTCCTGTCGGTACGCGATCATGGAAACGTGTGAGCGCAAGTGTCCGTACATTTTTCAATCTCCCTGTGAGACTCGCCCGAACCTGTACAATGCCGGCTTTTACCGAACATGAGGTGTGCGCTTTGACTGCTCCGGGTGCTTTGAATTCCACTACAGGCTCGCTTTATGTGGTGGCCACGCCAATTGGCAACCTGGATGACATGAGTGTGCGTGCCCTTAAGGTGTTGCGCGAGGTGGCCCTGATTGCCGCCGAAGATACCCGGCATTCATTACGGCTGATGCAACATTTCGGCATAGCAACGCCGCTGGCTGCTTGCCACGAGCATAACGAGCGTGACGAGGGCAGCCGATTCATTGCGCGTTTGCTGGCGGGTGATAACGTGGCGCTGATCTCGGATGCGGGGACGCCGCTGATTTCCGACCCCGGTTATCACCTGGTGCGCCAGGCGCGTGCGGCGGGTATTCAGGTCGTTCCCGTTCCTGGCGCCTGTGCGCTGATCGCGGCGCTTTCAGCGGCAGGTCTGCCCTCCGACCGGTTCATCTTCGAAGGCTTTCTGCCGGCCAAGACGGTGGGGCGCAAGGCGCGTCTCGAATTGCTGAAAGAAGAACCGCGCACCGTGATTTTCTATGAGGCGCCACATCGGATTCTGGAGTGTCTGCAGGATCTGGAAGAGATTTTCGGGGCCGACCGACCGGCGGTGCTGGGGCGTGAGCTGACCAAAACGTTCGAGACCCTGAAAGGGTTGCCGTTGGGCGAGCTGCGTGCTTTTGTCGAAGGCGACAGCAATCAGCAACGTGGCGAATGCGTGGTCCTGGTGGCGGGTTGGAGCGAGCCGGAAGGCGAAGATGTCATCGGAACCGAGGCCCGACGCGTGCTGGATCTGCTGTTGCAGGAAATGCCGCTAAAACGAGCGGCTGCGCTGGCTGCCGAGATCACCGGGGTGCGCAAGAATCTGCTGTACCAGGTCGCGCTGGAGAAGCAGAAAGGCGAGTGACCGATGCCCGTCGGCCCGTCATGCAAAAGTGCGAGAGGCTTATTAAAGCTTGTTCTTGTGCCTCCCTGCCATTAACCTTGGCGGCGGAGAGTCGATTGGACAGTCGCTGCCTTTCATTGTTCCGCAATGAAGGGGGGAGGAAAGTCCGGGCTCCATAGGGCGGAGTGCCAGGTAACGCCTGGGGGGCGTGAGCCTACGGAAAGTGCCACAGAAAATAACCGCCTAAGCACTTCGGTGCCGGTAAGGGTGAAAAGGTGCGGTAAGAGCGCACCGCACGTCTGGCAACAGTTCGTGGCTAGGTAAACCCCACTCGGAGCAAGACCAAATAGGGTTCCAAGGCGTGGCCCGCGCTGGAACCGGGTAGGTTGCTAAAGATGTCCAGTGATGGCCATCGTAGAGGAATGACTGTCCTCGACAGAACCCGGCTTACAGATCGACTCTCCACCTTTTCCTTCCTCTGTTTTTTCTCGCGCAGAAACCTCCTCGTAATACCGAAAAAATCTTAAACCTCACAAATCACTTTAACTTCGAACCTTATCTTTTTGAGTGGGCTCGGATTTATCTGTAGGACCGTTCCGAATTTTTTCAAAACTCCTGCATTACCTCTCCTAAATCTCCGTCCTGTAAGGGTTTTCCTTAAGAAGTCGCCTTGACGGTGTGGTGGGCGCATTCCTATAGTGTGCGCAAGTGGCGGAAAGTGGCGTGAAGTGGGTTTTTTGAGCGCAAAAAGATAATATTCGGAGATCGCGCCTGTGTTTCGTGGTGCAAACGCAATCAATCTCGATGCAAAGGGCCGTCTCGCTATGCCGAGCCGGTACCGTGACGAGTTGGATTCGCGTAGCGCCGGCCAATTGATCGTGACCATTGATACCGTCGATCCATGCTTGTGCATCTATCCACTCCCGGAATGGGAGCTGATCGAAGCCAAATTGCGTGAGCTCGCCACTTTTCGTGAAGAAAACCGCCGTCTGCAGCGACTGTTGATCGGTAACGCGGTTGATCTGGAACTGGATGGCAGTGGGCGTTTTCTGGTGCCGCCACGTTTGCGTGAGTACGCCAAGCTCGACAAGCGAGTGATGCTGGTAGGCCAGCTGAACAAGTTTCAACTGTGGGATGAGGACGCCTGGAACGCACTTGCTGATGCGGACCTTGCGGCCATTCAAAAACCGGGCGCGATGCCTGATGAACTGCGTGATTTGATCCTGTGACTATGAATAGCGGCTTTACCCACATCACCGTACTGCTCGAAGAAGCCGTCGAGGCTCTCGCGGTGCGCGCTGATGGCTGCTATCTGGATGGCACATTCGGGCGAGGCGGGCACAGTCGTCTCATCCTGCAGAACCTTGGGCCGGATGGCCGGCTTCTCGGGTTCGATAAAGATCCTCAAGCGATTGCCACAGGGCAAGCGCTGGCGGCCGAAGACGGCCGCTTTGTCATTGTGCAGCGCAGCTTTGCCGAGCTCGGTTCGGAAGCTCTGGAACGCGGCCTGGCAGGAAAAGTGAGCGGCGTTCTGCTTGATCTTGGCGTTTCCTCACCGCAGCTGGACGATCCCGAGCGCGGCTTCAGCTTCATGAATGATGGTCCGCTGGACATGCGCATGGACCCGTCTCGCGGGATCAGCGCGGCAGAGTTCGTCAACACGGCACCTGCCGAAGAAATCGCGCGTGTCTTCAAGGAATACGGCGAAGAGCGCTTCGCCCGGCGCATGGCCGGTGCCGTGGTCGCCCGTCGGGAAACGCAGCCGTTCGAACGCACCGCTGACCTCGCTGAGGTCCTGAAGGTCGCCAACCCTGCGTGGGAAAAAGGCAAGAACCCGGCGACCCGCGCATTCCAAGGGCTGCGTATTCACGTCAATAACGAATTGGGCGATCTGGAAGCGGGCCTCGATGCTGCGCTGGAAAACCTTGAGGTTGGTGGCCGTCTGGTCGTCATCAGCTTCCATTCGCTGGAAGACCGCATCGTCAAACTGTTCATGCGCAAGCTGGTCAAGGGCGAGGCGGACAACATGCCGCGCAACCTGCCGATCCGCCATCAAGCATTCGAGCCACGCATCAAAATTATCGGCAAGGCACAATTTGCTTCTGATGACGAAACCCGTGCCAACCCACGTTCGCGCAGTGCTGTCATGCGTGTTGCGGAGAAACTACGGTGAGCCGCGGTTTCTTCAAGCCATTGCCGGCCGGCAGCTTCTTCATGATGCTGCTGTTCATTGCCGTCCTCGTGTCGGCAATCGCCGTTTCCTACAGTGCTCACTGGAATCGTCAGTTGCTCAACTCGCTGTACGCCGAGCTCAGCGTTCGCGACAAGGCGCAAGCCGAGTGGGGACGGTTGATTCTTGAGCAAAGCACCTGGACCGCACACAGCCGTATCGAAGCGCTGGCAACCGATCAGCTGAAAATGCGTATCCCGAACGCCGCGGACATCCGGATGGTGTCGCCATGATGAAGCTCGAAGGGGCACTCTATCCTTGGCGGTTCCGCGTCGTGGTCGGGCTCTTGTCGATCATGGTTTTGGCGATCTGCTATCGCATCGTCGACCTGCAGGTCATCGATCATCGGTTCCTGATCGAGCAGGGCGACGCACGCAGCTTGCGCACCGTTTCCATCCCGGCTCACCGGGGGCTGATCACCGACCGTAACGGCGAGCCCTTGGCCGTGAGTACGCCGGTGACCACCATCTGGGCCAACCCGTCCGAGATGCAGGCCGACAAGAGCAAATGGGGTCTGCTGGCGCAGGCGCTGGGTCAGGACCCGAAGGCGCTCACCGAGCGTCTGAATGAACAGTCCACCAAAGAGTTCATCTATCTGGTTCGCGGGCTTACCCCGGAGCAGGGACAGTCTGTACTTGATCTGAAAGTGCCGGGCGTTTACGGCAAGGAAGAATTCCGTCGCTTCTATCCGGCCGGTGATGTCACCGCGCACATGGTGGGATTCACCGACCTCGACGACCACGGTCGCGAAGGTGTCGAGCTTGCGTACGACGACTGGCTCGCGGGGGTGCCGGGCAAACGGCAAGTCATCAAGGATCGGCGCGGCAGGTTGATCAAAGACCTGCAAGTGAAGAAAAACGCCAAGGCCGGGAAGACCTTGGCTTTGTCTATTGATCTGCGCCTGCAATATCTGGCGACCCGCGAGCTGCGTAACGCGATTCAGGAGAATGACGCCAAAGCCGGCAGCCTGGTGATCATGGACGTGAAGACCGGCGAAGTGCTGGCGATGGTCAATCAGCCTACCTACAACCCGAACAACCGCCGCACCATGGTGCCGGCCGCCATGCGTAACCGCGCGATCATCGACGTGTTTGAACCGGGTTCGACCATGAAACCGATCTCGATGACCGCTGCGCTCGACAGTGGCCGCTGGAAGCCCAGCGACAAGGTCGAGGTCTATCCAGGCACGCTGCAGATCGGTAAATACACCATCCGTGACGTGACCAAGACCGAAGGTCCGATCCTCGATCTGACCGGCATCCTGATCAACTCCAGTAACGTGGGCATGAGTAAAGTTGCGTTCGACGTCGGCGGTGAAGCGATTTTCCGTGCCATGCAGCGTGTCGGCCTCGGCCAGTACACCGGCCTGGGCTTCCCGGGCGAGCGCGTGGGCAACCTGCCGAACTACCGTGAATGGCGCAAGGCGGAAACCGCGACCCTGTCATACGGCTACGGTCTTTCGGTCACTGCTTTGCAACTGGTGCACGCCTACTCGGCGCTGGCCAATAACGGCAAGATCGTCCCGCTGACCATCCTGAAAACCGACAAGCCCGCGGAGTCGACCCAGGCAATTCCGGAAGCGACGGCGAAAACCCTGCAAGGCATGCTGCAACAAGTCATCGAGGACCCGCGTGGCGTTTATCGTGCGCGTGTGCCGTCCTACCACGTAGCAGGCAAATCGGGTACCGCACGCAAGACGTCGGTCGGCACCAAGGGTTACGCCGAGAACTCCTACCGCTCGCTGTTCGCCGGCTTCGGTCCGATGAGCAATCCGCGTTACGCGATAGTGGTGGTCATTGATGAACCGAGCAAAGGTGGATACTACGGGGGCCTGGTTTCCGCGCCCGTGTTCAGCAAAGTAATGTCGGGCACATTGCGCCTCATGAACGTGCGTCCGGACAACCTCGCACCGATTCCACCTGAACAGCAAGCCAACGCCGCTCCGGCCGCCGTTCCAGTCAAGGGAGGGCGCGGCTGATGTCCTTTAACTTGAGCAAGATTTTCTCCCAGAGCGATCGTGACCTGTTGATTCGCGAACTGACGCTGGACAGCCGTAAGGTGCGTCCGGGCGATCTGTTTCTGGCGATTCCGGGTCTGAAGGTCGATGGGCGCGACCACATCACCGATGCCATCGCCCATGGCGCCGCCGCTGTCGCCTATGAAGTCGAAGGCGCCAAGGTGCTTCCGATCACTGATATCCCGATGATTCCGGTCAAAGGGCTGGCTGGGCAGCTGTCGGACATCGCCGGCCGTTTTTACGGCGACCCGAGTCGCGCCATGAACCTGGTCGGGGTGACCGGCACGAACGGCAAGACCAGCGTCACTCAACTGATTGCGCAGGCCCTGGACAAACTGGGTCAGCATTGCGGGCTGATCGGTACGCTGGGTACGGGTTTCTACAGCGATTTGAAAAGCGGTATCCACACCACACCTGATCCGATTTCCGTTCAGTCCACTATCTACGACCTGAAAAAGGCGGGTGCCAAAGCCATCGCCATGGAAGTGTCGTCGCACGGTCTGGATCAGGGTCGTGTAACGGCGTTGGCATTCGACGTTGCCGTCATGACCAACCTGTCGCGTGATCATCTGGATTATCACGGCACGATGGAAGCCTATGGCGCCGCCAAGGCCAAGCTGTTTGCCTGGAACGACCTGCGTTGCCGCGTGATCAACCTTGACGACGCGTTCGGCCGCCAGCTGGCAGCCGCGCCTCATGCATCGCGCCTGATCACGTATAGCCAGGAAGACAGCAGCGCCTATCTGTTCTGCCGCGACGCGCATTTCGATGACGATGGCGTGCGCGCCACGCTCGTGACGCCGCAAGGCGATCACGCCCTGCGCAGCAGTCTGCTGGGTCGCTTCAACCTGAGTAACGTGCTGGCAGCGGTCGGCGCGTTGATGGGCCTTGATTACCCGCTGGACGACATTCTCAAAGTGCTGCCGAGCCTCGAAGGCCCGGTTGGTCGCATGCAGCGTCTGGGCGGCGGGTCGCGTCCATTGGTGGTCGTTGATTACGCCCACACGCCGGATGCGCTGGAAAAAGTACTCGCAGCATTGCGCCCGCATGCCAAAGGGCAACTGACCTGCCTGTTCGGTTGCGGGGGCGATCGTGATCGCGGCAAACGCCCGTTGATGGCCGAAGTGGTCGAGCGTCTGGCCGACAAGGTTCTGGTGACCGACGACAACCCGAGAACAGAAGACCCTGTGCGTATCTTCGACGACATTCGGGCGGGCTTCAGCGCGGTGGATAACGTCGCGTTCGTCGCCGGTCGTGGTCAGGCCATCGCGCAGATCATCGCTCAGGCCCAAGCCGCCGACGTGATCGTGCTGGCTGGCAAGGGGCACGAGGATTACCAGGAAATCGATGGCCAGCGTCATCCGTTTTCCGATCTTGAAGAAGCCGCCAAGGCACTGGACGCATGGGAGGCTGCACATGCTTAAGCCACTTTCGTTCAGCGAACTGTTGCTGCCACTCGACGCGCGTCGGGTCGGCGATGATTGCAGCTTTACCGGCGTCAGCATCGACAGCCGGGCAATCACTCCGGGTCAGTTGTTTGTGGCGCTCACCGGCCCGCGTTTCGACGGCCACGACTATCTTGACCAGGTTGCCGCCAAAGGTGCGGTAGGGGCATTGGTCGAGCGCGAAATTCCAGGCAGTTCGTTGCCACAACTGATCGTGGGCGACACTCGCAAGGCACTCGCTCAGTTGGGCGCGATGAACCGTAACGCCTTTATAGACAAGCCGGTGGCTGCCATCACTGGTTCCAGCGGGAAAACCACGGTCAAGGAAATGCTCGCGAGCATTTTGCGTACGCGGGGTCCAGTGCTGGCAACCCGTGGCAACCTGAATAACGAACTGGGTGTTCCCCTCACCTTGCTCGAACTGTCGCCTGCGGTTGACGCGGCGGTCATCGAGCTGGGCGCCTCGCGGGTCGGCGAAATCGCCTTTACCGTCAGCCTGACCAAGCCTCACGTCGTGGTGCTCACCAACGCCGGGACCGCGCACGTCGGTGAATTCGGCGGGCCAGAGAAAATCGTCCAAGCCAAAGGCGAAATCATCGAAGGTCTCGATGCCCGCGGCGTTGCGGTGTTGAACCGCGACGACAAGGCATTCGACATCTGGGTGGCCCGCGCTGCCGGTCGTAAAGTGCTGAGTTTTTCTCGCAACAGCGGCCTGGCGGACTTTTACGCTACGGACCTGGGCATCGATGCTCGCGGCTGCCCGACCTTCACGCTGAACGGGCCAACCGGTTCGGCGCAGGTTCAATTGAATCTTCTCGGTGCGCACAACGTTGCCAATGCGCTGGCCGCCGCGGCTGCCGCGTACGCGCTGGACGTGTCGCTGCCGGGCATCGTGACCGGGCTCAACGACGTTCAGCCGGTCAAAGGGCGGACCGTTGCGCAACTGGCGACCAATGGTGTTCGCGTGATCGATGACACCTACAACGCCAACCCGGGTTCCGTGGCGGCGGCCACCGATATTCTCGCCGGCTTCGCGGGCCGTACCGTGCTGGTGCTGGGCGATATCGGCGAGCTGGGCGACTGGGCCGAGCAGGGGCACCGTGACGTCGGCGAGTACGCCGCCGGCAAGGTTGATGCCCTGTATGCCGTTGGTCCACTGATGGCCCATGCCGTCAAAGCTTTCGGGCAGGATGCGCGCCATTTTGCCAATCAGGCCGACCTGATCGAGGCGCTGCGCGCCGAGCAAGATAAAAACACAACCCTTTTGATCAAAGGTTCCCGCAGTGCCGCGATGGAAAACGTCGTGGCGGCGCTGTGTGCTACTAGCTTGGAGAAACATTAATGCTGCTGCTGCTGGCCGAGTATCTGCAACAGTTCTACAAAGGCTTCGCGGTCTTCCAGTACCTGACCCTGCGCGGGATCCTTGGCGTGCTCACCGCACTGTCATTGTCGCTCTGCCTCGGTCCCTGGATGATCCGTGCCCTGCAGAACAAGCAGATCGGCCAATCCGTCCGTAACGACGGTCCTCAATCGCACCTGTCCAAATCCGGCACCCCGACAATGGGCGGCGCGCTGATTCTGTCCGCCATCGGCGTCAGTACGCTGCTGTGGGCTGACCTGAGCAACCGTTACGTGTGGGTCGTACTCATCGTGACCCTGTTGTTTGGTGGCATTGGCTGGGTTGACGACTACCGCAAGGTGATCGAGAAAAACTCCAAAGGCTTGCCAAGCCGCTGGAAGTACTTCTGGCAGTCGGTATTTGGCCTGGGTGCTGCGATCTTCCTTTATATGACTGCGCAATCCCCGGTGGAAACCACGCTGCTGATCCCGATGCTCAAGGATTTCAGCATTCCGTTGGGCATCGGTTTCGTCGTCCTGACCTACTTCGTGATCGTCGGCTCCAGCAACGCCGTGAACCTGACCGATGGCCTGGACGGCCTGGCGATCCTGCCGACGGTGATGGTCGGTGGTGCGCTGGGTATTTTCTGCTACCTGTCCGGCAACGTGAAATTCGCCGAGTACCTGCTGATTCCTTACGTGCCGGGCGCAGGCGAGCTGATTGTGTTCTGCGGCGCGTTGATCGGTGCGGGTCTGGGCTTTCTCTGGTTCAACACCTATCCCGCTCAAGTCTTCATGGGCGACGTGGGCGCGCTGGCGCTGGGCGCAGCCCTTGGCACCATCGCGGTGATCGTTCGTCAGGAAATCGTTCTGTTCATCATGGGCGGCGTGTTCGTGATGGAAACCCTGTCAGTCGTCATTCAGGTCGCATCCTTTAAATTGACCGGCCGCCGCGTTTTCCGCATGGCGCCGATCCACCACCACTTTGAACTCAAAGGCTGGCCCGAGCCTCGCGTGATCGTCCGTTTCTGGATCATCACGGTGATTCTCGTGCTGATCGGTCTTGCCACGTTGAAACTGAGGTAGAACAGAGTGTCGCTGATCGCTTCTTCTCACTTCCGCATCGTTGTCGGTCTCGGCAAGAGCGGCATGTCCCTGGTTCGCTTCCTGGCGAACCGGGGCGTGGCGTTTGCGGTGGCGGACACCCGTGAGAATCCACCTGAACTCGCGACCCTGCGTCGTGACTACCCGCAGGTGGAAGTGCGTTGTGGCGAGCTGGACGTCGAGTTTCTCTGCCGCGCCGACGAGCTGTACGTGAGCCCCGGTCTGGCGCTGGCGACACCGGCCTTGCAGCAGGCTGCCGCCCGTGGTGTGAAGCTGTCGGGCGACATTGAGCTGTTCGCGCGTAACGCGAAGGCGCCCATCGTCGCCATCAGCGGCTCCAACGCAAAAAGCACCGTGACCACGCTGGTGGGCGAGATGGCCTTAGCTGCCGGTAAGCGTGTGGCTGTCGGCGGCAATCTTGGGACGCCCGCGCTGGACCTGCTCAGTGACGACGTTGAGCTGTACGTGATGGAACTCTCGAGTTTCCAGCTGGAGACCACCGATCAGCTCGGCGCTGAAGTCGCCACCGTGCTCAACGTCAGCGAAGACCACATGGACCGTTACAGCGGGCTGCCGGCTTATCACCTGGCCAAGCACCGGATCTTCCGGGGTGCGCGTCAGGTCGTGGTCAATCGTCAGGATGCCCTGTCGCGACCATTGATCGGTGAGGGCGTGCCCTGCTGGACCTTTGGTCTGAACACACCTGACATCAACGGCTTCGGTCTGCGAGAAGAGAACGGCGAGAAGTACCTGGCCTTCCAGTTCGAACACCTGATGCCGGTCCGTGAATTGAAAATCCGTGGTGCCCACAACCAGGCCAACGCCCTGGCTGCGTTGGCCCTCGGCCATGCCGTCGGTCTGCCGCTCGACGCGATGCTGTCCAGCCTGCGCACGTTCGCAGGCCTGGTGCACCGCTGTCAGTGGGTGCGTGAGCTCAACGGCGTCAGTTATTACGACGATTCCAAGGCGACCAACGTCGGTGCCGCGCTGGCGGCCATCGAGGGCTTGGGTACGGACATCAGCGGCAAGCTGGTGCTGATCGCCGGTGGTGATGGCAAGGGCGCCGATTTTTCTGCGCTCAAAACGCCGGTCGCCACCCATTGCCGCGCCGTTGTCCTCTTGGGGCGCGACGCTGAACTGCTCGCTGAAACCTTCGGCGATTCGGTGCCATTGATACGCGTCAAAACATTGGAAGAAGCTGTGCAACGTGCTGCCGAATCAGCTCAGGAAGGGGACGCCGTGTTGCTGTCCCCAGCCTGCGCAAGCCTGGATATGTTCAAGAATTTCGAAGAGCGCGGACGCCTGTTCGCTCAGGCCGTGGGGGACTTGTCATGATTTTTGGCGTGATCAAGCCTTATCCGTCGCCGATCATCAGCGGTCGTGGTGTAGACGTCGATTTCCCGATGCTTGCCGGCTGTCTTGCATTGCTCGGCCTGGGCCTTGTGATGATCACGTCCGCGTCGTCGGAAGTGGCTGCGGTGCAGTCTGGCAACGCGCTGTACATGATGACCCGCCACCTCATCTATCTGGTGTTGGGGCTGATTGCGTGCGTGGCGACCATGATGGTGCCTGTCGCCACTTGGCAACGCCTGGGCTGGTTGATGCTCATCGGCGCCTTCGGCCTGTTGATCATGGTGATCGTGCCCGGCATCGGGCGTGAGGTGAACGGTTCGATGCGCTGGATCGGCTTCGGCATGTTCAACGTACAACCCTCGGAGATTGCCAAGGTCTTCGTGGTGATTTTCCTGGCAGGCTATCTGATTCGTCGTCAGCAGGAAGTGCGCGAGAGCTGGATGGGCTTCTTCAAGCCGTTCATCGTGCTGTTGCCCATGGCCGGCCTGTTGCTGATGGAACCTGACTTCGGTGCCACCGTCGTGATGATGGGCGCCGCCGCTGCGATGCTGTTCCTCGGCGGCGTCGGTCTGTTCCGCTTTGCTCTGATGGTGGCGCTCGCCGTGGCCGCCGTGTTCGTGCTGGTTCAGGCGCAGCCTTACCGGATGGCGCGTCTGATCACCTTTACCGACCCGTGGTCCGACCAGTTCGGTTCGGGCTATCAGTTGACTCAGGCCCTGATCGCCTTCGGTCGCGGCGAATGGTTCGGCGTCGGCCTGGGCAACAGCGTGCAGAAACAGTTCTACCTGCCTGAGGCGCATACCGACTTCGTGTTCTCGGTGCTGGCCGAAGAGCTGGGCGTGGTCGGCTCCCTGGCCACCGTCGCGCTGTTCGTGTTCGTGAGTATCCGTGCGATGTACATCGGCATGTGGGCCGAGCGCGCCAAGCAGTTTTTCGCCGCGTACACCGCCTATGGCCTGGCGTTCCTGTGGATCGGTCAATTCTTGATCAACATCGGCGTAAACGTCGGTCTGCTGCCGACCAAAGGCTTGACCCTGCCGTTCCTCAGTTATGGCGGCAGCTCGCTGATTATCTGTTGCGCCAGTCTGGGTCTGTTGCTGCGCATCGAATGGGAATCGCGCAACAACATGGGCAGCGAAGAAGCCGAATTCAATGAGAGCGATTTTGCCGAGGAGCCCACCCATGGCCGTCGGTAATGTGCTGATCATGGCAGGCGGCACCGGCGGGCACGTGTTCCCGGCGCTGGCCTGCGCGCGGGAATTCCAGGCGCGTGGTTACACCGTGCACTGGCTCGGTACGCCGCGCGGTATCGAGAACGAACTGGTTCCTGCGGCCGGCCTGAAGCTGCACCTGATCAACGCCACCGGCCTGCGTGGCAAGGGGCGTCTGTCCCTGCTCAAGGCACCGTTCATGTTGCTCAAGTCGCTGTTTCAGGCGCGCAGCGTGATGCGTGAGCTCAAGCCGGTGTGTGTGGTCGGCTTTGGCGGCTATGTCACCGGCCCTGGTGGTCTGGCCGCGAAAATGGCGGGTGTGCCGTTGATCATTCATGAGCAGAACGCCGTCGCCGGTACAGCCAACCGCAGCCTGGCATCGTTCGCCAGCCGCGTGTGCGAGGCGTTTCCGCAGACGTTCGCTGCGTCGGCGAAGCGCCGCACCACCGGTAATCCAGTCCGTGCCGAGCTGTTTTTCGAAACACCGCGTCAGGCCCTGATCGGCCGCAAACCGCGTTTGCTGGTGCTGGGCGGAAGCCTTGGCGCAGAGCCGCTGAACAAGTTGCTGCCAGAAGCGCTGGCGCAAGTGCCTGTGGACATGCGTCCTGAGGTGTTCCATCAGGCCGGCAAGCATCACGATGAAATCACCACCGAGCGGTATCGCGCGGCCGGTGTCGAGGCGCAAGTCGCCCCGTTCATCAAGGACATGGCTCAAGCCTATGGCTGGGCGGATCTGGTGGTGTGCCGCGCAGGCGCGCTGACCATCAGTGAACTGGCCGCTGCTGGCTTGCCGTCGTTGCTGGTGCCGTTGCCCCACGCGATCGACGATCACCAGTCGCGCAATGCCGAATATCTGGCTCGTGAAGGCGCTGCCTTCGTGATGCCGCAAGCGACAACTGGCGCTGCCGAAATGGCGGCTCGCCTGAAAGAGGTTTTGATGCAACCCGAACAATTGAAACGCATGGCCGCCACGGCTCGCCAACTGGCCAAGCCGGACGCCACCAACACTGTCGTCGATGTCTGCCTGGAGGTGGTCCATGGTTGAGAATCAACGCGCCATGCCACAACCGGAAATGCGCCGGATCCGTCGTATCCACTTCGTCGGCATCGGGGGCGTGGGCATGTGCGGCATTGCCGAAGTGTTGTTGAACCTGGGCTATGACGTGTCCGGTTCCGACCTCAAGGCATCGCCTGTGACCGAGCGTCTCGAGTCGTTTGGCGCTCAGATTTTCATCGGCCACCGCGCGGAAAACGCTTCGGCTGCCGATGTGCTTGTGGTGTCCAGCGCTGTGAACACCTCCAACCCGGAAGTCGCGACTGCTCTGGAGCGTCGGATTCCGGTGGTGCCCCGTGCCGAGATGCTCGCCGAGTTGATGCGCTATCGCCACGGTATTGCAGTCGCCGGCACGCACGGCAAGACCACCACCACCAGCCTGATCGCTTCGGTGTTCGCGGCCGGTGGCCTGGACCCGACGTTCGTGATCGGCGGTCGTTTGAACGCCGCCGGCACCAACGCTCAGCTCGGCACCAGCCGTTACCTGATCGCTGAAGCGGACGAGAGCGACGCCAGTTTCCTGCACCTGCAGCCAATGGTCGCCGTCGTCACCAACATCGACGCCGATCACATGGCGACCTACGAAGGCGACTTCAACAAACTGAAGAAAACCTTCGTCGAGTTCCTGCACAACCTGCCGTTCTACGGTCTGGCAGTGGTGTGCACCGACGATCCGGTGGTGCGTGACATTCTGCCGTCGGTCAAGCGTCCGGTCATGACCTATGGCTTCAACGAAGACGCGGACGTGCGCGCCATCAACGTGCGTCAGGAAGGCATGCGCACGCATTTCACCGTGCTGCGCCGCGAGCATGAGCCGCTGGACGTGTCGGTGAACATGCCGGGCAATCACAACGTGCTCAACTCGCTGGCCACGATCGCCATCGCGACGGACGAAGGCATTACTGATGAGGCCATCGTGCAGGGCCTGTCGGGCTTTCAGGGTGTGGGTCGTCGCTTCCAGGTGTACGGCGAGCTGCCTGTCGAAGGCGGCAACGTCATGCTGGTCGACGACTACGGTCACCACCCGCGTGAGGTCGCCGCGGTGATCAACGCCGTGCGTGGCGGCTGGCCGGACCGTCGTCTGGTCATGGTCTATCAGCCACACCGCTACAGCCGTACCCGCGACCTGTACGACGATTTCGTGCAGGTGCTCAACGACGCCAACGTTCTGCTGTTGATGGAAGTCTATCCGGCGGGCGAGGAGCCGATTCCGGGTGCCGACAGCCGTCAGTTGGCGCACAGCATTCGTCAGCGTGGACAGCTCGACCCGATTTACATCGAACGTGGCGTGGAGCTCGCTCCGTTGGTCAAGCCGCTGCTGCGTGCCGGCGACATTCTGTTGTGTCAGGGCGCGGGTGATATCGGCGGTCTCGCACCACAACTGCTCAAGAGCCCATTGTTCACGGGCGCAATCGTGGCCTCAACCGAAGGTAAGCTGAAATGACAGCCGCCGCGCAAATCTCCCTGCTCTCGACCCTGGAGCCGAAAAGCTTCGGTCGCGTGGCCGTGCTCTTCGGTGGCAAGAGTGCGGAGCGGGAGGTTTCCCTGAAATCCGGCCATGCGGTGCTTGAGGCACTGTTGAGCGCGGGCGTCGATGCATTTGGTATCGACGTGGGTGACGATTTTCTGCAGCGGCTGGTCAGCGAAAAAATGGATCGCGCGTTCATCGTGCTGCATGGCCGTGGCGGCGAAGACGGCACCATGCAGGGTCTGCTGGAATGCCTGGAAATCCCGTACACCGGCAGCGGCGTGCTGGCTTCGGCACTGGCAATGGACAAACTGCGCACCAAGCAGGTCTGGCAGAGCCTGGGTCTGCCAACCCCGCGTCACGCGGTGCTTGGCAGTGAATCGGATTGTATTTCGGCAGCGACGGAACTGGGCTTTCCTTTGATCGTCAAACCCGCACATGAAGGTTCCAGTATCGGTATGGCGAAGGTGACCAGCGTCGATGAATTGATCGCCGCGTGGAGCGCCGCCAGTACCTACGATTCGCAAGTGTTGGTCGAACAATGGATTCAAGGTCCCGAGTTCACCGTCGCTTCTCTGCGCGGGCAGGTATTGCCGCCCATCGGTCTGGGGACTCCCCACAGTTTTTACGATTACGACGCCAAGTACCTGGCATCCGATACCCAGTACCGGATCCCGTGCGGCCTCGATGCAACCAAAGAGCAGGAACTCAAGGCGCTGACGGCTCGCGCGTGCGAAGCCGTCGGTATTGCCGGTTGGGCGCGCACGGACGTGATGCAGGATGCCGAGGGCAAGTTCTGGCTGCTGGAAGTCAACACCGTGCCCGGCATGACCGACCACAGTCTGGTGCCCATGGCCGCGAAAGCCGCCGGGCTCGATTTTAAACAGTTGGTGTTGGCGATTCTGGCCGACAGTGTCCAGGTGCGAGGGTAAATCATGCACGGCGCGACGCTACGTCATCAGCAATCAACTCCGGGCCGCAAGCCAGTGCCTCGCGGTGCGAGCCGGATGGTGGCGCGCGAGCCACTGTCGTCGCGCATGCCCAAGCCGAGTTTCGGTTTCCTGCGCAGCCTGATGTGGCCGGTATTGCTGGTCGTGCTGGGATTCGGCACGTACGAAGCTGCCCAGCGTCTGCTGCCATATGCCGACCGTCCGATCTCGCGGATCAACGTTCAGGGCGACCTGAGCTACATCAGCCAGCAGGCCGTTCAGCAGCGCATTGCTCCGTACGTGGCGACCAGCTTCTTCAACGTCGACCTGGCCGGCATGCGCACCGAACTTGAGCAGATGCCATGGATCGCCCACGCCGAGGTCCGCCGTGTCTGGCCGGATCAGGTGGTGATCCGTCTGGAAGAACAGTTACCGGTTGCGCGCTGGGGTGATCAGGCGCTGCTGAACAACCAGGGTCAGGCATTCACGCCGCGTGAACTGGCCAACTACGAACACCTTCCGCAGTTGTTCGGGCCTCAACGGGCTCAACAGCAGGTGATGCAGCAGTACCAGGTTCTGAGTCAGATGTTGCGCCCGCTTGGGTTCTCCATCGCTCGCCTGGAATTGCGTGAGCGAGGCAGCTGGTTTCTGACCACCGGCGCAGGCAGTGCGGGCCCAGGCCTGGAGCTGTTGCTGGGACGAGGCAATCTGGTTGAGAAGATGCGCCGCTTTATCGCCATCTACGAAAAAACGCTTAAAGAACAGATCACGAACATTGCGCGAGTCGACCTGCGTTACAACAACGGCCTTGCCGTCGGTTGGCGTGAGCAGGCGCCAGCGCCAACGACGGACAAACCCGCCGTCGCGAAGAATTGATAAGAGGCAGGACCCATGGCAAACGTGCAAAGCGGCAAAATGATCGTCGGATTGGATATCGGCACCTCCAAGGTGGTGGCGCTGGTAGGCGAAGTCGCGGCTGATGGCACGCTGGAAATCGTCGGTATCGGCACCCACCCTTCACGCGGCCTGAAGAAGGGCGTGGTGGTGAACATCGAGTCCACCGTGCAGTCGATTCAGCGCGCCGTCGAAGAAGCGCAGCTGATGGCCGGCTGCCGCATTCACTCGGCGTTCGTCGGTGTCGCCGGCAATCACATTCGCAGCCTCAACTCCCACGGCATCGTGGCGATCCGTGACCGCGAAGTGAGCTCCGCTGACCTCGAGCGTGTACTCGACGCTGCTCAGGCCGTGGCGATTCCGGCTGACCAGCGCGTGCTGCACACTCTGCCGCAGGATTACGTCATCGATAACCAGGAAGGCGTTCGCGAGCCTCTGGGCATGTCGGGTGTTCGCCTGGAGGCCAAGGTTCACGTCGTGACCTGTGCGGTGAATGCGGCGCAGAACATCGAGAAATGTGTGCGTCGCTGCGGTCTGGAAGTCGACGACATCATTCTTGAGCAGCTGGCGTCGGCGTATTCGGTCCTGACCGACGACGAAAAAGAACTGGGCGTGTGCCTGGTGGACATTGGCGGCGGCACCACCGACATCGCGATCTTCACCGAGGGCGCGATCCGCCACACGGCCGTGATCCCGATTGCGGGCGATCAGGTGACCAACGACATCGCCATGGCGTTGCGCACACCGACTCAGTACGCCGAAGAAATCAAGATCCGTTACGCCTGCGCCCTGGCCAAGCTGGCCGGTGCCGGTGAAACCATCAAAGTACCTAGCGTGGGCGACCGTCCACCTCGCGAGCTGTCGCGTCAGGCACTGGCTGAAGTGGTTGAACCTCGTTACGACGAGCTGTTCACCCTGATCCAGGCCGAACTGCGTCGCAGCGGCTACGAAGACCTGATCCCGGCCGGCATCGTGCTGACCGGTGGTACGTCGAAAATGGAAGGCGCGGTGGAACTGGCGGAAGAGATCTTCCACATGCCGGTCCGCCTGGGCGTTCCGCACAGTGTCAAAGGGCTCGCGGACGTCGTTCGCAACCCGATCTACTCCACCGGCGTCGGCCTGTTGCTGTACGGACTGCAAAAGCAGTCTGACGGCATCTCGCTGTCCGGCCTTTCCGGCTCCGGTAGCAGTTATAGCGATGAACCTAAAGCGCCGGTGTTTGAGCGTCTCAAACGCTGGGTTCAGGGGAATTTCTAAGATTCAAAAAGTGGTAGGCAGGCAACAGGCGACATAAAACTAGAGAACTGAAGGAGAGGGAACATGTTCGAGCTCGTAGACAACATCCCACAAAGCCCGGTAATTAAAGTTATCGGCGTTGGTGGTGGCGGCGGCAACGCAGTCAATCACATGGTCAAGAGCAACATCGAAGGCGTCGAGTTCATCTGCGCCAACACCGATGCTCAAGCACTGAAAAACATCGGTGCGCGTACCATCCTGCAATTGGGCACAGGCGTGACCAAGGGCCTGGGCGCGGGTGCCAACCCGGAAGTCGGCCGTCAGGCTGCGCTGGAAGATCGTGAGCGCATTGCGGAAGTTCTGCAGGGCACCAACATGGTCTTCATCACCACCGGCATGGGTGGCGGTACCGGTACCGGTGCTGCGCCGATCATCGCCGAAGTGGCCAAGGAAATGGGCATTCTGACCGTTGCGGTGGTCACCCGTCCGTTCCCGTTCGAAGGTCGCAAGCGCATGCAGATTGCCGATGAAGGCATCCGCGCGCTGTCCGAAAGCGTCGACTCGTTGATCACCATCCCTAACGAGAAGCTGCTGACCATCCTGGGCAAAGACGCCAGCCTGCTGTCGGCGTTCGCCAAGGCTGACGATGTACTGGCCGGTGCCGTTCGCGGTATCTCCGACATCATCAAGCGTCCAGGCATGATCAACGTCGACTTCGCCGACGTGCGTACCGTGATGTCCGAAATGGGCATGGCGATGATGGGTACCGGTGCTGCGAGCGGTCCTAACCGTGCGCGTGAAGCCACTGAAGCGGCGATTCGCAACCCGCTGCTCGAAGACGTGAACCTGCAAGGTGCTCGCGGCATTCTGGTCAACATCACTGCCGGTCCTGACCTGTCTCTGGGTGAGTACTCGGACGTGGGTAGCATCATCGAAGCGTTCGCCTCCGAGCACGCCATGGTCAAGGTCGGTACCGTTATCGATCCGGACATGCGCGACGAGCTGCACGTGACCGTGGTTGCAACTGGCCTGGGCGCAAAAATCGAGAAGCCTGTGAAGGTCATCGACAACACCCTGCAGACCGCTCAAGCCGCACCTGTGCAGCAGCAGGCCGTCCGTCAGGAACAGCCTTCGGTGAACTACCGCGACCTGGACCGCCCAACCGTGATGCGCAATCAGGCTCACGCAGGCGCTACAGCCGCGGCGAAAATGAATCCGCAAGACGATCTGGATTACCTGGACATTCCAGCTTTCCTGCGTCGTCAGGCTGATTGATGAGTTCTATCAGGGGTATAAGGGTGATTGGTGTTCAGCAAAGGCGAGGTCTGCTATCATCGCCAGCCTTTGTTGATACTAATTCGCGATATGCGCTGAAGCGGCCAATGCCATGATTAAACAACGCACCCTGAAGAATATTATCCGTGCCACAGGTATCGGCCTGCACTCGGGGGAAAAGGTTTACCTGACCCTCAAACCTGCACCTGTGAACGCTGGCATTGTGTTTTTCCGTACCGACCTCGAGCCGGTCGTCCAGATCAACGCGCACGCGTTGAATGTTGGCGACACCACGCTTTCCACAACGCTGTTCAATGGCGATGTGAAGGTCGATACGGTTGAACACTTGCTGTCGGCCATGGCTGGCCTTGGCATCGATAACGCCTACGTTGAACTCTCTGCCTCCGAAGTTCCAATCATGGACGGCAGCGCAGGTCCCTTCGTATTCCTGATTCAATCGGCTGGCCTGGAAGAACAGGACGCACCGAAGAAATTCATCCGGATTCTGAAAGAAGTCTGCGTTGAAGAAGATGGCAAATTTGCGAAGTTCGTGCCGTTCGAAGGTTTCAAGGTGGGCTTCGAAATAGATTTCGACCACCCGTACCTGAAGAATCGCACGCAAACTGCATGTGTCGACTTTTCCAGCACCTCCTTCGTAAAAGAAGTGAGCCGTGCGCGTACTTTCGGTTTCATGAAAGACATCGAGTATCTGCGCAAGCACAATCTTGCTCTGGGCGGCAGCGTCGAAAACGCAATCGTCGTGGACAAGGACGGTGTGCTGAACGAAGACGGCCTGCGTTATGAGGACGAATTCGTCAAGCACAAGATCCTGGATGCCATCGGTGACCTGTATCTGTTGGGCAATAGCCTGATCGGCGAGTACCAGGGCTTCAAGTCGGGACACGGTCTGAACAATCGTCTGCTGCGTGCTTTGATTGCACAGAGCGATGCTTATGAAGTCGTGACCTTCGAAGATGCCAGTACCGCACCGATCTCCTACATGCGCCCGGTAGCGGCGGTGTAAAAACGTCTCTTCTTCTGGTTTCATATTTAAGGCCACCTTCGGGTGGCCTTTTTTATGGTTTTCTGGCGGCGCTGGCGGGTGTGCATTATCTATTTCCGGCGATGACTCTCAGAGGGGATCTGGCTAACGCCAGACCTGTTTCGCCTTCGGCGAGTTACTTCATAACCCCTCTCTTTGTTTCAAGAGGCAGCCAAGGGTTCAGGCTCCCGGTTTGGCCCGACTTCGTCGGGTACTCGCACTCCGACGACGCTCCGTGGGCCCGCGCTGAACGGACATCCATGTTCTGGCAGCGCTCTCGCGGCATCCATGCCGCTCGGCCCACTCCGCGTCGCCTGCGTTTGGCCTACACCCAAGTCGCGTTTTGTGTCGTCTGAGCCTTCTCGGTATGAAGATCAAAAGCGAGAGCAGGAGCAGTTCGCTGCTCCGCTGTTGATTCTGCCGAAGGCGTAGGAGCGCGCTTGCTCTGGGCCGCACTCGGACGATCTGCCGCGCAGCGGTAGCAAAACCAGGCAACTCGGTTGTACCTGACACACCGCATGCACCGGTTTTGCTGCCGGTTCCCGGCAGATCGCGGGCAAGCGCGCTCCTACAAGAGAGTGGGGTGCGGGAGACAGATGCACGTACCAAGAATGCGAGGAGCGTTAGCTCCAGCCAGCGTTGCCTCGTACGCGACAGTCCAGACACCACTAAACGCGACTTGGGCGCGGGCCCACGGAGTGTCGTCGGAGTGCGGGTACCCGACGCAGGAGGGCCAAACCAGGAGTTCAGACCCTTGGTTACTTGGGGATGGTCCGGCATTCCGGTTTTCAAGTAACTCGCCGGAGGCGAAACAGTTCTGCCCTTAGGCAGAACCAAGATATCAGCGTCGATCCAGAAATGGGGCGGGAGCGCAAAACCAGAAGACCTATAGAACTTTATTCACGCATCAGATACGCGAGGCTTCCCATGCGCCGCCAACCGCTCCAGCGCCGCACGCAATTTAGGATCACTGATCCCCTCAGCCGTCGAACTGATCGACTCCGCCGCGGCGGTCGACAAATCCCTTGAATGACCAACGGCACCCCGGTGCACCGTCGCAGGCTGTACCTTCAGTTGCAGTCGCGTGAGATTCGCGAACTCCTTGAACGCCACCAACTGCCGCTGCAACCGCTTCTGCTGATAACGCAGACGCGTCGCCCAGTGCCCGTCGGTGACAATCAACAAGAGCGTACCTTCACGCCACGACGCCACATGACAGTGCTCGCGTGCCGCAGGTTGCAACTGGCTTTCCAGCAGACGCTGTAAATGCGCCAATCGCTGGGCATGATTGAAAATGGCTTTAAGCGGCCTGGCTTCGCGCAAAAGAACAGCCGGTGAGCGAGCCGGTAAAGGACGAAATGCCACGTGAGATACCTTTTCTTACAAGCGCAAGATAGTATCAGAAAGCACTCATTGGCCCGGCAAGCGTTGATACATCACCTGTGCCAATTGCCGATTCATGAAAAAACATTAATAAAACTTCTCCCTGTTACGGGTTGAAGTCCCAAGAAATGCCCCTATTGTACTTCTGCCCCGTAACATTGCTGTGCCAGCATCGTGGAATAACGCCACTTTCCTCACCACCATTTCCGGGTAGAATGCTCGTTCGCATGCGGCCATGAGGGCTGCACGGGCGACTCACGGGGCCGCCCTCCATCCCTATGTGTGGAAGATCCTGTCGATATGTTTGCACCTTTGTTAAAAAAACTTTTCGGAAGCAAAAACGAGCGCGAAGTGAAGCGCATGCTCAAGACGGTCCAGATCGTCAACAGCTTCGAAGAGCAAATGGTGGCCCTTTCGGACGAGCAACTGCGTGCCAAAACCGAAGAGTTCAAGGCCCGCATAGCCAAAGGTGAGACCCTCGATCAGCTCCTGCCTGAAGCGTTCGCGGTCTGCCGTGAAGCGGGCAAGCGCATCATGGGGATGCGTCACTTCGACGTTCAGCTGATCGGCGGCATGACGCTGCACGAAGGCATGATCGCCGAGATGCGTACCGGTGAAGGTAAAACCCTGGTAGCAACCCTGGCGGTCTACCTCAACGCACTGTCCGGCAAAGGCGTGCACGTGGTCACCGTGAACGACTACCTGGCCCGTCGTGACGCCAACTGGATGCGTCCACTGTACGAATTCCTCGGTCTGACCGTCGGCGTTGTCACGCCATTCCAGCCGCCAGAAGAAAAGCGCGCTGCGTATGCCTCGGACATCACTTACGGCACCAACAATGAATTTGGTTTCGACTACCTGCGCGACAACATGGCGTTCAGCCTGGAAGACAAATTCCAGCGCGAGCTGAATTTCTCGGTCATCGACGAAGTGGACTCGATCCTCATCGACGAAGCCCGTACGCCGTTGATCATCTCCGGGCAGGCCGAAGACAGCTCCAAGCTCTACACCGAAATCAACAAGCTGATCCCTAAACTCGAGCAGCACATCGAGGAAGTGGAAGGCGTGGTCACCAAACAAGGTCACTTCAGCATCGACGAGAAATCGCGTCAGGTGGAGTTGAACGAGTCTGGTCACCAGTTCATCGAAGAAATGCTCACCGAAGTCGGCTTGCTGGCGGAAGGCGAGAGCCTGTATTCCGCGCACAACCTGGGCCTGCTGACCCACGTCTACGCCGGCCTGCGTGCGCACAAGCTGTTCCACCGCAACGTCGAGTACATCGTTCAGGACGGCCAGATCCTGCTGGTCGACGAACACACCGGCCGTACCATGCCGGGTCGTCGTCTGTCGGAAGGTCTGCACCAGGCGATCGAAGCCAAAGAGCATCTGAACATTCAGGCCGAGAGCCAGACCCTGGCCTCGACCACGTTCCAGAACTACTTCCGTCTGTACAACAAGCTGTCCGGCATGACCGGTACTGCGGACACCGAAGCGTTCGAATTCCACCAGATCTACGCACTGGCCGTGATGGTCATTCCGCCGAACAAACCGTTGGCGCGTAAAGACTTCAACGACCTGGTGTACCTGACCGCCGAAGAGAAGTACGCGGCAATCATCACCGACATCAAGGCCTGTCTGGCTGAGCAACGTCCGGTGCTGGTGGGTACGGCGACCATCGAAACTTCCGAGCACATGTCCAATCTGCTGCGCAAGGAAGGCATCGACCACAAGGTTCTGAACGCCAAGTTCCACGAGAAAGAAGCCGAGATCATCGCGCAAGCCGGTCGTCCGGGTGCACTGACCATCGCCACCAACATGGCCGGTCGTGGTACCGACATCCTGTTGGGCGGTAACTGGGAAGTGGAAGTGGCCAGCCTGGAAGATCCAACGCCAGAGCAAATCGCTCAGATCAAGGCCGACTGGCAGAAGCGCCATCAGCAGGTGATCGAGGCGGGTGGTCTGCACGTGATCGCGTCCGAGCGTCACGAATCGCGCCGTATCGACAACCAGCTGCGCGGTCGCGCTGGCCGTCAGGGTGACACCGGTTCAAGCCGTTTCTACCTGTCGCTGGAAGACAGCCTGATGCGCATCTTTGCCTCTGACCGGGTGAAGAACTTCATGAAAGCGCTGGGCATGCAGTCCGGCGAGGCGATCGAACACCGCATGGTGACCAACGCCATCGAGAAGGCTCAGCGCAAGGTTGAAGGCCGTAACTTCGACATTCGTAAGCAACTGCTCGAGTTCGACGACGTTTCCAACGAACAGCGTAAAGTGATCTACCACATGCGTAACAGCCTGCTGGCTGCGACCAACATTGGTGACACCATCGCCGAATTCCGCGAAGAAGTTCTCGACGCCACCATCAGCGCGCACATTCCTCCACAGTCGCTGCCAGAGCAGTGGGATGTGGCCGGTCTGGAAGCAGCCCTGAACAGCGATTTCAGCGTCAAGCTGCCGATCCAGCAGTGGCTGGACGAAGACGATCACCTGCACGAAGAAAACCTGCGTCCGAAACTGTTGGAAGCCATCATGGCGGCTTACAACGAAAAAGAAGATCAGGCCAGCGCCGAAGCCCTGCGCACCTTCGAGAAGCAGATTCTGCTGCGTGTTCTGGACGATCTGTGGAAAGACCATCTGTCGACCATGGACCACCTGCGTCACGGTATTCACCTGCGCGGCTACGCTCAGAAGAACCCGAAGCAGGAATACAAGCGCGAGTCCTTCACCCTGTTCCAGGAACTGCTGGATTCGATCAAGCGCGACACCATCCGTGTGCTGTCTCACGTACAGGTTCGTCGCGAAGATCCGGCCGAGGAAGAGGCGCGTTTGCGTCGCGAAGCCGAAGAGCTGGCGCAGCGCATGCAGTTCCAGCACGCTGAAGCACCGGGTCTGGATCATCCGGATGTGCTGGCCGAGGAGGGCGAAGACGTCGCCGTCGCGGCCGCAGCAGCCTTGTCGCCGGTTCGCAACGACCAGAAGCTGGGCCGTAACGAACTGTGCTGGTGTGGTTCTGGCAAGAAATTCAAACACTGTCACGGTCAGATCAACTAAGCCGGACACACTGGCCCGCTGCATCTGAACCGTTACACCGCGCCGCGACCGGCTTTGCCGTCGCGGCGTTTTTCAATTGATCGAGCCGTGCCGGCCGAGCCGCACGGCGTGACATCTCTCAAGGAGCGCATTTCATGGCTGTTGGTCTTGGTCCTCTGCCGACTCTGCACCCGGTTCCCGGTTTTGAACTGGGTATCGCCTCTGCCGGCATCAAGCGCCCTGGGCGCAAGGATGTGGTCGTCATGCGCTGCGCCGAAGGCTCCAGCGTCGCGGGCGTGTTCACCCTGAACGCATTTTGTGCGGCACCGGTGATTCTTTCCAAACAGCGCGTGCAAGGCACCGTGCGTTACCTGCTGACCAACACCGGCAACGCGAACGCAGGCACCGGTGAGCCGGGTCTGGTCGCTGCTGAACGCACCACGGCCAGACTGGCCGAGATCACGGGCGTCGACGCCAGCGCTGTGCTGCCATTCTCCACGGGTGTGATCGGCGAGCCGCTGCCTGTGGAAAAGATCGAAGGCGCGTTGCAAGCCGCGCTGGAAGACCTGTCTGTGGATAACTGGGCGGCTGCGGCCACCGGCATCATGACCACCGACACCCTGCCAAAAGGCGCGAGCCGTCAGTTTCAGATCGATGGCGTGACCGTCACCGTGACCGGCATCAGCAAAGGCGCCGGCATGATTCGCCCCAACATGGCGACCATGCTGGGTTACATCGCCACCGACGCAAAAGTGTCCCAGAGCGTGCTGCAGGACCTGATTCGCGATGGCGCGAACAAGTCGTTCAACCGCATCACCATCGACGGCGACACCTCGACCAACGACTGCTGCATGTTGATCGCGACCGGCCAGGCCAACCTGCCGGAAGTGACCGAAGCCAGCGGCCCGCTGTTCGATGCGCTGAAGAAAGCCGTGTTCGAGGTGTGCATGGACGTGGCTCAGGCCATCGTGCGTGACGGCGAGGGTGCGACCAAGTTCGTGACGGTCGAAGTCAACGGCGGCGGCAACCATCAGGAATGCCTGGACGTCGGCTACACCGTCGCCCATTCGCCCTTGATCAAGACCGCGCTGTTCGCCTCCGATCCGAACTGGGGCCGTATTCTGGCCGCTGTTGGCCGCGCCGGTGTGCCGGACCTGGACGTGAGCAAGATCGACGTGTTCCTCAGCGGCGTCTGCATCGCCAGCAAGGGCGCGCGCGCATCGACCTACACCGAAGCACAGGGCTCGGCGGTGATGGCTGAAGAAGAAATCACCATCCGTATCGAGCTGGGTCGCGGTGATTGCAGCGAGACGATCTGGACCACCGACTTGTCCCACGAATACGTGAAGATCAATGCGGAATACCGCACCTGATTCGGGCGAGAATCTCGTAATCAGGTAGAAGGGCGATTGCCCGCGATGGTGTCGAGCACTTCGATCACCGTTGTTGGAAGTGATGCAATCGCGGGCAAGCGCGCTCCTACAGGTTCTATGAAGTCATGCGTTTTTCAATGGAGCGGAAATATGAGCCTGCACCTGATCATCGGCGACAAACGCTATTCCTCCTGGTCCATGCGGCCGTGGCTGGTGCTGGAAATGATCGGTGTGCCATTCACCGATCAGGTCATTCGCCTGAACCAGGCTGATACCGATCGGCTTATCCGGGAGCACTCGCCCAGCGGCAAGGTCCCTGCACTCAAGAGCGAGCACGGTACCATTGTCGACTCGCTGGCGATTTGCGAATACCTCGCCGAGCTGTTTCCCAAGGCCGGCGTATGGCCCGCGGACACGGCTGCCCGGGCGCGGGCGCGTTCGGCGTGCGCACAGATGCACAGCGGCTTCATGGGTTTGCGCTCAAACCTGCCCATGGATTTGCGTCGTGACGAAGCGCTGGAAGTGATCCCGGTGGAAGCGCAAGCCGACATCGATCGCGTCATCGAGCTGTGGGCCGAGTGCCGTTCGGCGTCGAAGGAGACTGGCTCTTTCCTGTTTGGCAAACCAGGCATCATCGATGCGTTCTTTGCACCGGTCGCCGTGCGCCTGCGCACGTACCGCGTCGAGTTGCCAGCCGATGCCGCTGCGTACGTTGAGACGATTTACCAATGGCCTGCATTCCAGCGCTGGCAGCAGGCAGGTTTAGAGGAAGGTTGAACGTGAAACGAGTCCATGTAGCCGCCGCGGTCATTCGTGGCACCGACGGCAAGATTCTCATTGCCCGACGCGCTGACAAACAGCACCAGGGTGGTTTGTGGGAGTTTCCCGGTGGCAAGGTCGAGCCGGACGAAACCGTCGAGGCGGCCTTGGCCCGTGAGCTGAAAGAAGAGCTGGGCATCGCCGTCGTGGCGGCGCGCCCCCTGATCAAGATCCAGCATGACTACCCGGACAAGCACGTGTTGCTGGATGTCTGGGAGGTCTCCTCGTTCACCGGCCAACCCCATGGCGCCGAAGGCCAGCCGTTGGCCTGGGTGTCGAACCGCGAGTTGGCCAGCTATGAATTTCCAGCGGCGAACCAGCCCATCGTCGCGGCGGCACGCCTGCCGGGCGAATACCTGATTACGCCGGACGCCCTCGAGACCCCGAAGTTGTTGCAGGGTATGCAGAAGGCGATTGCCGGTGGCATCAAGCTGATTCAATTGCGCGCTCCGAATGGCTATGACCCGAAGTACCGCGATGTGGCGGTGGACGCGGTCGGGCTGTGTGCGGGAAAGGCGCAATTGATGCTCAAAGGCCCGCTGGAGTGGCTGGGTGACTTTCCGGCGGCAGGTTGGCACCTGACCAGCGAGCAACTGCGCAAGTACGCCAGCAGGGGCCGTCCGTTCCCTGAAGAGCGCTGGCTGGCCGCTTCCTGCCATAACGCCGAAGAGTTGTCGCTGGCCGAACAGATGGGCGTGGATTTCGTCACGCTGTCCCCGGTGCAGCCAACCCAGACGCATCCCGATGCGCAACCGCTGGGTTGGGAGAAAGCGCGCGAGCTGATCGAAGGCTTCAGCAGGCCGGTTTATCTGTTGGGCGGGGTTGGCCCGGCGGAGCGTCAGCAGGCGTGGGAAAACGGCGCGCAAGGCGTGGCCGGGATCCGGGCGTTCTGGCCTGATAACTGACATGAACCACCTGTAGGAGCGTGGCCGCGATCGGGGGGAACCCGCCGCAAACCCGGCAAACTCGGTCCGCCAGACACACCGCGTTTACCGAATGGCTGCCGGTTCCCGGCAGATCGCGGGACAAGCCACGCTCCTACAGTTGTTGTGATTACTCAGGTTTCTTCGCCGGCTCCCACAAAATCTCCGCTACCCCTTCACGCCGCGCAATGATGCGTGCCACGACAAACAGCAAGTCCGACAGTCGATTGATGTACGCCATGCCCACACCGGCCAGTGGTTCGATGGCGTTGAGGTGCTGGCAGCGTCGCTCGGCGCTGCGGGCCAGGCTGCGGCATACGTGAGCTTGAGCGATCAGCGCCGAGCCGCCCGGCAGGATGAAGTTCTCAAGCGGCCCGAGTTCTTCGTTCCAGCGATCAATCGCTGTTTCAAGCCGCTCGATTTCCGCCGCGTTCAGCGCCTGATAGGTCGGCATCGCCAACTCGCCGCCCAGGTCGAACAGCCGGTGCTGACAGGGCGCCAGAACGTCGATGACTTCCTGAACGGCCGGCAACGCACTGACAAGCCCCTCAAGGCCAGCGAGGAGCAAGCCCAACTGGCTGTTCAACGTATCGACTTCGCCGATGGCTTCCACCCGCGGATGGTCTTTGGTCACGCGACGACCATCCCCCAGCCCGGTTTCACCTTTGTCGCCGGTGCGTGTGTAAATCTTCGACAAGCGAAATCCCATGGTTCTACTCCCGGTCGTTCTGACCAATGATCTGTGGGGCGGGCACGTTCATCGGGTTGCCCGCCAACGGCAGGCGCAGCGTAAAGCAGGTGCCCTGGCCGAGGGTGGAGTGCACCTCCATCTGGCCTTTGTGGTTGTTGGTGATGATGAAATACGAGACCGACAAGCCGAGCCCGGTGCCCTGGCCGATTTCCTTGGTCGTGAAGAACGGTTCAAAGGTGCGTTTGCGCACAGCCTCGGACATGCCGACACCGTTGTCCTCCACCTGGATTTCAGCCCATGGCGGATTAAGGCAGGTGCGCAGAATGATGCGCCCCGGTTCTTTTTCGTTTTCGCGTTGGTGAATGGCCTGTGCGGCATTCTTGAGCAGGTTGAGCAGCACCTGCTCCAGTTCGTTGGCGGTGCCCGGCACCGGGCCAAGTTTGGGGTCGAACTGGCGAATGATGTTCTGGCCCTTGAAGTCGAAACCAATGGTCAGGTCGAAGTCGTTGCTGGCGATTTCCACGGCCTGGTCGATCAGCGCGGGCAGGTCACAAGGCGCCATCTGCCGGTTGCTGCGCCGGCTGAAACTGAGCATGTGGCTGACGATTTTGGCGGCACGGGCGCCAGCCTGTTGAATGCCGTCGAGCAACTGCGGCACCTCGCGCGCACTGAGGTATTGATTCACCGCGCTCAGTTCCACGCCCTCTTGTTGGGCCTGTTCCTGGTTCTTTGGCAGGTCGGGCGACAGACGCCGACGAATGTTCTGCACGTTGTGCATGATCGCGCCCAGCGGGTTATTGATTTCGTGGGCCATGCCCGCCGCGAGTCCGCCGACCGAGAGCATTTTTTCCGATTGCACCATCATGTCTTCCAGCGACAGGCGCTGGGTGATGTCATCGATCCTGATCACCACGCCGCGTCCGGCACCGCCGGTCAGTGGATAAAACGTCAGCGCATAATGCCGGGTGACTTCGCCCTTGACCCACGTCACCCGTTCGATCTTGGTCACGGTGTGGCGTTCGACGGTCTGCTTGATCTGCGGCAGGAACGACTTCATCGGCGCGAAGGCGAGGAAAATCGGCTGGTTCAGCGCTTCGTCCAGCGGCGTGCCGGACAATGCGCCGGCTTCCTGATTCCACTGCGTGACATACAGCTGCTCATCCAGGGCGATCAGCGCCGAGGGCATTGAGTCGATGATGCTGTTGAGGTAGTTCTGAAAGCCTGTGAGCTTCTTCTCGATCTTGCTTCGCACCTGGACTTCCAGCTCCAGCTTGCGGTTGGTGTGGCGGGTTTCTTCGGCAAGCCCCTGCGCCTGATCGTAGGCGTCCTGAGACTCGTCGCGTGCACGCTTGAGTTGCTGCTCGCGGGCCTCCATTCGCGACAGCATGGTGTTAAAGGCTTCAGCCAGAGATCCGATTTCGTCGCGGTTGCCGGTGCCGGCGCGTAACGCGTAGTTTTCTTCACGGGTGACCCTGCGCGAAAGCTGTTCCAGCTGATAGATCGGCTCGGTGATGAAGCGCCGGATTTGCCGCGCCACGCCCGCCCACAACAGCACGCTAAAAATCAGAATGCCAAGACTGGCGGTCAGCGTACCGGTGTAGAAGGCAGTCGGCAGTTCGCTGCTGGCGACCAGCAACAGATGCCCAGGCGCCTGACCCGGTTTGAGGACGGGAATCACCTGGGTGTTGCGAAACTCGGTGATGCGCCAGCTTTCGAGATTGCGGTAATGGTCCGGCAGCCGGAGCTTGTCGCCTTGCTGAACCTGAGCGAGCCGGTTGCCGTTGGTGTCGTACACCGCAGCGGCGCGCAATGGCGTGTAGTTTTTCAGCTCTTTGAGCAGCGCCTGAGCATTGTCCGGCGACGACAACGCCTGCTCCGACAGGCCGGGGTTGCTGATCAGCCGGCCGATGGTCTGCAACGCCTGCGGCGCCATGGCTTCCTGGGAGATGTAATAGGCGGCGCTGATGAACGTCAGGTTGGCGACCAGCAGAACGGTGGTCAACAGGACCAGCAGGGCAGCCAACAACTTCTGGCCGACCGGCAGGTTTTCGAGGCGCTGGCGCAATGGCATTGGCAAAGTCACTGGCGAATGAGGAACAGGCAGGTTAGCGCTGTTCGGGGCCTGCGCAAACCCGAACCTTTTAAATGGTCTGGGGCAAACCCGGTGGTCGTTCAGGATCCGTGGCTAGTCGCTCGGCAAACCTCGGGCTTGCAGGTGGGCGATCAACTGTCCGCGTATCCGGTTCAGGTAGGGCGCATGGCAGCCGTGCGCTCGGGCGGTGGTGCAAACGTGACCGAGCAAATAGCTGATTTCCGTTCGGCGACCATTCGCGACGTCCTGGTACATCGACGAGTAGTTGGCGGCCGTGGCCTGGATGACCCGATTGACCTCGGCGTGCAACCCGACGGCAGCCTCTGGCTGGCCGCAGGTTTGCAGCACCTGAACCAGTTCGTCGCACAACGCGTCGACTTCGTCACGATGCTGCAGCAGGTCGCCGTTGCTGCAGTCGTGCAGCACCGTCAGCGGATTGACTGCACAATTCAGCGCGAGTTTGCGCCACAGCCGGTCGAGGATGTCCGACGACCATTGGTGTGGAATGCCTGCAAGGCTCAGTTCATCGAGCCAGGCGGGGGCGGCACCGTTCTGCGTATCGCCGAGCCAGTTGAAGCCGTTTCCGGCGAACACCACGCTGAAGTCTTCATCCCGAAACGCACCTTCCTTGCTGGAGACGAAGACGCACCGCGCGTCAGGGACAAGCGCGGCAACAGCGTCCTGGCTGCCGAGACCGTTTTGCAGCAGTAAGAGCTCTGCACCGGGCCTCAGGCGCGACGCAATGCTTGCCACCGCGTGCTCGGCATCGTACGCCTTGCAGGCCACCAGCACGCGTTGAATGGGTTCATCGTCGTCGACGGTCTGTGCCGCGATGTTGAGCGTCAGGCGCTGGCCTTGCTCATCGAGTGTCAGTCCGCCCTTGCGTGCGTACGCTGCGAGGCGAGTCGCATCACGCAGGATCAGCCGCACCGGCAGCCCTGCGCGAGCCAGTCGTGTTGCCCACAAACTGCCTAGGCTGCCGGCGCCAAGGATGTGCCAGAGAGTCGTATTCAAGAGACGTTGCGCCGCAGGTCGGTAAGCGTGAGCAACAAGGAAAACAAAATCGACACCGCAGGCTCACATGAATGGGGGAAAAGTCTCGTTATAATGACCGGGCTTTCATACCGTCAAGTCAGGCGTGCTCCATTTCCATGTCGAGCCGCGCCGTATCAATTGGAGAATCTACATGCCCTCGTTCGACGTAGTGTCCGAACTGGATAAACACGAAGTCACGAATGCCGTCGACAACGCGATCAAGGAGCTGGACCGCCGCTACGACCTCAAAGGCAAAGGCAGCTTCGAGTTCACGGAAAAAGACCTGCTGATCAAGATGACCGCCGAAGAGGGCTTTCAGCTCGAAGCGATGATCGAGATCCTTAAGCTGGCGTTGGTCAAGCGCAAGATCGACGTGCAATGCCTTGAACTGAAGGATCCCTTCGCGTCCGGCAAGGTCATGAAGCAGGAAGCCACGCTCAAGGAAGGGATCGACAAGGAGCTGGCCAAGAAGATCGTTGCGCACATCAAAGAGGCCAAGCTCAAGGTCCAGGCCGCCATTCAGGGCGAGCAAGTGCGCGTGACCGGCAAGAAGCGTGACGACCTGCAGGAAGCCATTGCGGCCTTGCGTGCCAAAGAGTTCGGCATGCCGCTGCAATTCAACAACTTCCGCGACTGATCGCCTTCCTGATTTGCCTCTGCGTGGGGAACCTGAAGGGTTTGTGCGCGTCCGAGTGCAGGTCCCGCTGAAACGACGGCGCTGCCAAGCGCGGTCGTTTCTGTCTTCCGTTTTCGCGACCGCGAGGAGAAATGAATGGATTTGGATTTGAACGGCCAGGTGGATCACCTGGTCAAGGCCTCCCAGGCCTGGCTTCCCATGGTCATGCAGTACGGCAGCAAAGTCCTGTTGGCACTCGTGGTGTTGCTGGTGGGCTGGTGGCTGATCAACAAGTTGACCACCAAGGTGGTCGCGCTGTTGGCGTACCGTCACGTTGACCTGGCCCTGCAAGGCTTCATCAGCAGCCTGGCCAACATCATTCTGAAGATCCTGCTGATCGTCAGCGTTGCGTCGATGATCGGCGTAGAGACCACATCGTTCGTCGCCGCCATCGGTGCGGCCGGTCTGGCCATCGGTCTGGCGTTGCAGGGCAGCCTGGCGAACTTCGCCGGTGGCGTGCTGATTCTGCTGTTCCGCCCGTTTCGCATCGGCGACTGGATCGAGGCGCAAGGCGTGTCGGGCACTGTGGACAGCATTCAGATCTTCCACACCATTTTGCGTACCGGTGATAACAAGACGGTCATTTTGCCCAACGGCAACCTGTCCAACGGCATCATCACCAACACCAACCGTCAACCCACCCGCAAGGTGGTGTTCGATGTGGGTGTCGATTATGACGCTGATCTGCAGAAAGCCCGGCAAGTATTGCTGGATCTGGCGAAGGATCCACGCGTGCTCGAGGATCCGGCGCCCCAGGCCGTGGTGTCGACGCTGGGCGACAGCTCGATTACCGTCTCCCTGCGTATCTGGACCAAGACCTCGGACTACTGGGACGTCATGTTCATGCTCAACGCCGAAGCGCGCGATCGCCTGAAGGCCGAGAACATCGACATCCCGTTCCCGCAGCGTGTGATTCGTGTAGTGCAGGAACAGCAGGAACCCGCTACACAGCGCTGATCAAGGCTGTTGAAACGACAAAAGCCCCGGCTCGTGAGAGTCCGGGGCTTTTTGTTGGGTGTCGGAACAACACAGATCGCTCCGACGATGGGTAAGCGAATATCAGGGTTGTTCGCTCACCGGCGTTTCAACGGGCTTCTGATCCTCGTCACGCTTCTCCTTGCGCGCTTCCTGCACCCAGTGAATGACGATCATGAACAGGGTCGGCACGCCCATCAGCGCGGTCGCCAAGAAGAAGTTGTGGTAACCGAGTTTCTCCACCATCACCCCTGAATACCCGCCGATCAAGCGCGGCAACAGCAGCATGATCGAGCTCAGCAGCGCGTACTGCGTGGCCGAGAACTTGAGGTTGGTCAGGCTCGACAGGTAGGCCACGAATGCCGACGTCGCGAGGCCCGAGCTGAAGTTATCCAGCGAGATCGTGACGATCAGCATCTTCAGGTTCGGGCCCATGTCGGCCAGCATCAGGAACAACAGGTTGGTGGCCGCCGACGTGGCGCCCCCGATGAACAGGATGGGCAGGATGCCGAAGCGGACAATGGCCAGCCCGCCGAACGCGGCACCGGCCAGCGTCATCACCAGACCGAAGATCTTGCTCACGCTGGCGATCTGATCTTTGGTGAAGCCCTGATCGATGTAAAACACGTTGGCCATCACACCCATCACGGTGTCCGACATGCGATAGGTCGCGATCAGCCCCAGCAGCAGAAAGGCCTGCCAGCGATACCGCAGAATGAAGTCATTGATCGGCGTCAGGACCGGCGCCAGGCCACGACGACCCATGGACGACAGGCAGGCGGCAGTCAGCAGCGTGTAGAGGATCGCGCGCAAGAAGGCACGGTCTTCCATCAGCAGGCTTTTCCAGGTGGTGCCTTCGAACAGCACGCTGGCGAAATCGGTGTTGTACAGCTGGGTGAACATCGCTGGCACTGACACCAGCAGGATGATCAGCACGAACACGGACGCGAGTTGATGAACGAAGCCGTAGCGTGCCGCTGAAAGTTGCGTGCGCAATGGCACGGCGGGTTCGCGCATGATCAATGTGGTGATCAACGCAGGAAGCATCAACAGCCCGAACAGCACGTAGGTGCCGGTCCAGGCCGAGTGTTTGTAGGCGAAGCCTGTGGAGCCGAAGCCTTCGGCGAAATACAGCGCGCCAGCGGTGGCGAGCAGGGCGGCAACGCGGTAACCGGCCATGTAGCTGGCGGCGAGCGTGGCTTGCTGGCTGTCGGAGGCGATCTCCAGGCGGTACGCGTCGATGGCGATGTCCTGCGTGGCGGACGAAAACGCCACTAACACGGCAATTGCGATCAGCCATGACAAATGCTGTTGCGGGTCGCAGAAACCCATGCCGATCAGGCCCAGCGTCACCAGCGTCTGTGAGAGCACCAGCCAGGAACGCCGCCGTCCCAGTTTGCCCAGAAGCGGCAGACGCCATTGATCAAGCAGCGGCGACCATACCCATTTGAAGGCATAGGCGAGGCCGATCAGGCTGGCATAGCCGATGGTTTCCCGAGCGACGCCGGCTTCACGCAGCCAGACCGAGAGTGTGGAAAACACCAACATATAAGGCATGCCCGCAGCGAAGCCGAGCAACAACAGCACTAACGTGGAGGGGCTGGCATATGCGGCGAGCGCGGCGCGCCAGGTTTTGCGGGGCATGGGCTGGAATCTGCCTCAGTTTACGTAAACAAAGCGCGCACTCTAACCGTTGTGCTCTGTCGGGCGCCAGCCATGACGTGTCATATCCACACGATTGTTACGGATGGTCACCCCTTCGGCGCGCAACCGCGCCCGTTGTTCTTCACCCGATACGGTTCCCGCAGCCAGGCTCAGCTTTCCGCCCGCGCCCAGCACCCGATGCCACGGCAGAGTGCTGCCGTCGGGCAACTGACTCAAGGTTCTGCCCACGAAGCGTGCCGCTCGTCCTAAACCTGCCAGTTCTGCCAACTGACCATAACTGACCACTTTGCCTTCAGGCACCTGATGCAATGTCAGGTAAAGCGCCGTACGCCGGGCCTCTGCGGGCGATTGGCCAGCAGGGTCATTTATCGGTGAGGAGTGTTCGATCACGGATTCGTTCCTGATTGTAGGACCAGCGGGAATTTTCACGAAGGAACTAGGGAAATTTCCTACGGTCATTGATACCTGTGCTGGCGGTCCTTCGATTGCCTTGACGTTGTCCGCAAGGATAATGCCCGATTCTCCGCGAACCAGAGCCTTGTCGTTTCCTATGTTGTCCAGAACCCTGCTGTGCCTTGCCATTACCAGTGCTTCCACCCCTTTGCTCGCCGACACCGTCTGGTTGAAGAACGGTGACAAGCTGACCGGGACCATCAAGGTCTTCGACGGTGGGAAGTTACTGCTCAATACCAAATATGCAGGCGACATTCCTTTGGACTGGAAGGAAGTCAAGACACTGGAAAGCGACCAGCATCTGCTGGTCAAGCAAGACGCCTACAACGGCGAGATTTCCAAGTCTCTGCACGCCGCCGACGATGGCAAGGTTACCCTGGCCAACGGCGACGCGCCCAAGACCGTCGAGCTGGCGAGCATCCAGCAGATCATGAAGCCTAAGCCGGTCGTCACCGATCTGGTCTGGAAGGGCAACGTCGACGCGGCGCTGGACTTCCAGCGGGCCGACAAGGACACCGACGACTACAACATCGCGTTCAAAACGTCTGCGACTCACGGCAGATGGCGTCACAACGCCGAAGGTGAGTTCAACCGCGAGACGCAGGACGAAGACACCACGATCGACAACTGGAAGGCCGAGTACTCCATCGACCGGTTCATCACTGATAAGTGGTTCTGGGATGGTCGTTTCACCTACAAGCACGACAACATCGAAGACCTGCGTCGCCAGCGCACGGTCGGTACCGGCCCGGGCTATCAGTTCTGGGACGATGAGTTGGGTGCATTCAAGGTCGGGACGCTGCTTAACCGTACCGACTTTGAATATTCCAACGGCGAGAAAGACAACTTCTACTCGGTTTCCGGTACGTGGGACTACAACCGCTACCTGATCGGCAAGAAGGTCGAGTTCTTCACCAACGGCGAACTCGGCAAGCCGATCAGCGGTGTGGCGGACTACAGCCTGGATACGGAAATCGGTCTGCGCTACAAGGTCACCGAATGGGCATCGCTCAACGTCAAGGCCGAGAAAAACGTCATCAGTGGCTCTGACGACGGCGATCTGGACAAGACCCGCTACACCGCCGGGTTCGGCGTCGCCTGGTAAAGCGCTGTCTTTAGAAGGCGCGTTGGTCGAGTGGGGCTGGCGCAGTTTCTGTGGGAGCGAATTCATTCGCGAGACGGCTGTACGGGCAATGCATCGATACCGTCCGAACGATTATTCGCGAATGAATTCGCTCCCACAGAATGAAAATCGCGCTCAGCCGCCTTTAAAAAATTACGCTTAATCCGCGCAAAATCGTCACGCCTCGCCAATCTGGCACCTCGCAACGATAACGATTATCTTGGAGCCGCAACCCCACCACGCTGCTGCGTACCCTTTTGTAGTCGTTGATTCATTTCAGGAGCCCCACCATGAGCGCCAAAGCCAACCGGCAAGCCCGAGCCCTGCTGCTCAAGGAGTATCGCGGTGTGCTGTCGACCCATTCCAAGTCGATGCCGGGGTTTCCTTTTGGCTCCGTGGTGCCGTATTGCCTGGACGACCAGGGGCGGCCGCTGATTCTGATCAGCCGCATCGCTCAGCACACTCACAACCTGCAGCGCGACCCCAAATGCTCGATGCTGGTGGGCGAGCGCGATGCCGAGGATGTCCAGGCGGTGGGCCGCGTCACGGTCATGGCTGAAGCGCAAAAGGTCACGGATGAGGCGGCTGTCGAAGCTGCCGCACAGCGTTATTACCGCTACTTCCCCGAGTCGGAGAGCTATCACAGTGCTCACGACTTCGATTTCTGGGTACTGGCGCCGGTGCGTTATCGGTACATCGGCGGGTTCGGCGCGATTCACTGGCTCGACGACGTCGCCCTCGCCAATCCATTCGCGGGCGCCGCAGAAACCAGCATGGTCGAGCACATGAACGAGGACCATGCCAAGGCCATCGCTCACTATGTCGAACTGGCCGGCCTGCCGAAGAGCGAACCTGCCACGTTGGTCGGCATCGACAGCGAAGGCATGCACCTGCGCGTGGGGCCGGGCCTGTACTGGCTGGCGTTCGCTGAGGCGTGTAATACGCCGACACAAGTCCGCCAAGCCTTGGTTCAGCTGGCTCACGCAGACAAATGGCCGACCGTTGAAGCCGCTGAGGCTTGAATTTACAACCTTGCGACATCACCTAGTGTCTACTGGAAGACTCCTTCCGTTGAGGAACTGATTTGATGCGCGCTTTTTTATTGCTTTTATTGCTTTTTCCAGTGCTCGAGCTGTTCGTGCTGGTGAAAGTCGGAATGTCTATCGGCTTCCTGGCGACGTTCCTGCTGGTTGTCGCGGGTTCCATGCTCGGCGTTTTCGTGGTCCGTGTTGCCGGTCTTGCGACCGCCATGAGTGCCCGTGAGAGTCTGGCGCGAGGCGAATTGCCCGCTCAGCAGATGATGGACGGACTGATGATGACTGTCGGTGGCGGCCTGTTGGTGTTGCCGGGCTTCATCAGCGACGTACTGGGCCTGATCTGCCTGCTGCCGTTTACCCGACGCTTGCTGGTGAACAAGGTACGCCAGCGTGCCGAGGCGTCAGCGACCCGTCAGCGTGCGTTTGCGGACGACCTGCGTTCTGCCGGATCGAGTCCGGGCGCCGGTCGCCCTGCGGCTCGCCAGCCCGACGTCATCGAAGGCGAAGTGATTGAGGGCGAGTTCGAGCCGCTCGACAAAAAGTGAATCCAACGCTTGATCCACACGGCACCTTCGGGTGCCGTGTTCGCTTCCATGACCGCGATTCCGTTAAAAAATTTCTTCGTTGAGCCTTGTAATCAGCTTGGCTGCCCTTATGTATGGGTCACCGCAAGGTTTCTGGCGCATTTCGTCAGACCGTATTCTGCGGTTCGCTCGCGAACCGTAACCGGCAAGCCCGGATGTTTTAACCCGCCGGTGCCAACACCGGGCGTTCAAAAACCATAATTAGGAGATCGACAATGAAGCTTCGTCCTCTGCATGACCGCGTCGTAATCCGTCGCAGCGAAGAAGAAACCAAAACTGCTGGCGGTATCGTGCTGCCTGGTTCGGCTGCTGAAAAACCAAACCGTGGCGAAATCATCGCTGTCGGTGCCGGTCGCATCCTGGACAACGGTGAAGTACGTGCGCTGGCCGTGAAAGTGGGTGACAAAGTGGTGTTCGGCCCTTACTCCGGCAGCAACACTGTGAAAGTTGACGGCGAAGACCTGCTGGTGATGAGCGAGAACGAGATTCTCGCGGTCGTCGAAGGCTGAGTTGATACCCCGCATTTTCCCGTTACTACAAAGTATTTAAGGAATATCGATCATGGCTGCTAAAGAAGTTAAGTTCGGCGACGTTGGCCGTAAGAAAATGCTCGCCGGTGTGAACGTCCTGGCTGACGCAGTAAAAGCGACCCTGGGCCCGAAAGGCCGTAACGTCATCATCGAGAAAAGCTTCGGCGCTCCGCTGATCACCAAAGACGGTGTGTCGGTTGCCAAAGAAATCGAACTGAAAGACCGTTTCGAAAACATGGGCGCGCAGCTGGTCAAAGACGTTGCCTCCCGTGCGAACGACGACGCTGGTGACGGTACCACCACCGCTACCGTTCTGGCTCAAGCCATCGTCAACGAAGGCCTGAAAGCCGTCGCTGCCGGCATGAACCCGATGGACCTGAAGCGCGGCATCGACAAGGCGACCATTGCCATTGTTGCCCAGCTGAAGTCGCTGTCCAAGCCTTGCACCGACACCAAGGCAATTGCCCAGGTTGGTACTATTTCGGCCAACTCCGACAATTCCATCGGCGACATCATTGCTGAAGCCATGGAAAAAGTGACCAAAGACGGCGTTATCACCGTTGAAGAAGGTTCGGGTCTGGAAAACGAACTGTCGGTTGTAGAAGGCATGCAGTTCGACCGTGGCTACCTGTCCCCGTACTTCATCAACAAGCCGGACACCATGGTTGCCGAGCTGGACAGCCCGCTGCTGCTGCTGGTTGACAAGAAGATCTCCAACATCCGCGAAATGCTGCCAGTTCTGGAAGCCGTTGCCAAAGCTGGCCGTCCTCTGCTGATCGTTGCCGAAGACGTTGAAGGCGAAGCCCTGGCGACTCTGGTTGTGAACAACATGCGTGGCATCGTCAAAGTCGCAGCCGTCAAGGCGCCAGGCTTCGGCGACCGTCGCAAGGCCATGCTGCAGGACATCGCTGTCCTGACCGGCGGTACCGTTATATCCGAAGAGATCGGTCTGAGCCTGGAAAGCACTACCCTGGAGCACCTGGGTAACGCCAAGCGCGTTGTGCTGAACAAAGAAAACACCACCATCATCGACGGTGCCGGCGTTAAAACCGACATCGACGCGCGTATCGCTCAGATCCGTCAGCAAATCGGTGACACTTCGTCCGACTACGACAAAGAGAAACTGCAAGAGCGTCTGGCCAAGCTGTCGGGCGGCGTTGCTGTGATCAAGGTCGGTGCTGGTTCCGAAGTTGAAATGAAAGAGAAGAAAGCCCGCGTTGAAGACGCCCTGCACGCAACCCGCGCAGCCGTTGAAGAAGGCGTGGTACCTGGCGGTGGCGTGGCTCTGGTTCGCTCCCTGCAGGCTATCTCTGAGCTGAAAGGCGACAACGCCGATCAGAACGTCGGTATCGCTCTGCTGCGTCGTGCTGTTGAAGCGCCGCTGCGTCAGATCGTTGCAAACTCCGGCGACGAGCCAAGCGTTGTGGTCGACAAGGTCAAGCAGGGTTCGGGTAACTTCGGTTACAACGCTGCGACCGGCGAGTACGGCGACATGATCGAAATGGGTATTCTGGACCCGGCTAAAGTGACGCGTTCTGCTCTGCAGGCAGCGTCCTCCATTGCCAGTCTGATGATCACCACCGAAGCGATGATCGCTGATGTGGCAGAAGACAAGCCAGCTGGCGGTGGTATGCCAGACATGGGCGGCATGGGTGGCATGGGCGGCATGATGTAAGTCGGCCTTACCCGCTTCTCGCTGTAAGAAAAACCCCGCTTCGGCGGGGTTTTTTTATGGGCACTGTTTGGGGTTTGGGGTTTGGTGGCTTTGGGGGGGGTGTATATCCGTTATCTGCGGCGGCGCGGATTATGGTTCCGCTCTTACAGCGGGTCACTTTTCTTTCGGGGGTCAGTTCAACCATTTGCTCCTGGTTTGGCCCTCGTTCCTCGGGTTCCCTTCGGCGACGCTCCGTGGGCCCGCGCCGAACGGACATCCCTGTCCTGACGGCGCTCTCGCGGCATCCATGCCGCTCGGCCCACTCCGCGCCGCCTGCGTTCAGCCTGCACCCAAGTCGCGCTTTGCGGTGTCTGAACGTTCGCGGTATGAAGATCAAAAGCGAGAGCAGGAGCACCTTGCTGTTCTTCTTTTGATTCTGGCCGGAGGCCGTAGGAGGGCGCTTGCTCTGGGCCGCACTCGGACGATCTACCGCGCAGCGGTAGCAAAACCAGGCGACTCGGTTGGACCTGACACACCGCATGCACAGGGTTTACTGCCGGTTCCCGGCAGATCGCGGGACAAGCCACGCTCCTACATTTAAGAGTGGGGCGGGGAGATGGGTGCACGAACCAAAAATGCGAAGAGCGTTAGCTCCAGCCCGCGTTGCGCTTGTACGCAATAGTCCAGTCACCACAAACCGCGACTTGGGTGCAGGCCAAACCGGGAGCCAACCCTTGGTTACTTGGGGTTTTCAAGTAACCCGCCGAAGGCGGAACAGTTTGGCCGTTAGGACAAACCAAAAAACGCAGAATCACCGCCAATACCGAATATCCATGCAAATTAAGCGGCGGTATCGCCAAGCAAGCAACCGCTAGCCCGAAACCGGCTTACCGCCCAAAACCTTCTCCCTCTTACCCACCGGCCTGTAAAGCACCACGTAGTAGGCCCCCAGACAAATCAGCCAGCAGAACACCGCCGTCCAGATGTTGTGCGAGAAAAAGTGCGCGCCCTGCAGCATTCGCCCCACCGAGAACACCGTCCCGAGGCCAAACGCGAAGATCAGACCTGCCTTGGCCAGGCGCGGCTTGCGATCACGAAACACGAAGAACAACGCAAACAGCGTAAAGCCCGTCGCCGCATGACCGCCTGGCCAGCAACGGCCGGGTTTGTCCGTCTGTGGACGAGGGCTCAGCAGCTCGCTGTACTGCTCCTGGCCGCCAAACTCCGTCAGGCTCCACGGGCATTGCACGGCTGTGACGGCTTTCATCGGCGTCACGAAACTGGTCGACAGCGCCATCGACAGCACCAGACAACCCAACTCACGTTTCCAGGGTTTGAGCTTCTCTATAAAGAAAGAAGCGACAAAGCCGGCGAACGACAGCACAGCCAGCGCGATGACGACTTGTTTCGCCCGGTCGTGCAGGACGTTTTCCAGAAAGTAACTGTGCTTGCCGATAAATCCGCCTGCGGACGGATCATAGGCCAGCTTGGCGATATCCATGTCCAGCGACGTCAGTTCCAATAACAGCAAGACAATGGCGGTCACCGCTGGAATGCCGAGATAAACCCACAGGTTGATCGGGCGTGAAGCGGGACGTGCAAAGACTTCAGACATGGTGAATCCCGTGTTGTGGCGAGGAGGGCTCGCAAGGTAGACCGAGAGCAGTCGGCAGTCTGGGCCGAGTGCTGTCGGCGGGCTGTGAACCGGGAGTGAAAAAAACGTTATGCACGGCGAGGCTGGCCCTCTGGCGCACTTGGCCGTAAGCTGCCGCCAACTCTGACCTGAATGAGTCCGCAACACAGTACTGCGCCAGGTCATGCCGACATCCGTATAGGGAGACAAGCGCCCATGAGAATCCTGCTGGTTGAAGACAACCGCGATATCCTGGCGAACCTGGCTGACTACCTGGGTTTGAAGGGCTACACCGTCGATTGCGCCCAGGACGGGCTTTCAGGGCTGCATCTTGCCGCGACGGAGCACTACGATTTGATCGTGCTCGACATCATGCTGCCGGGCATCGATGGTTACACGCTGTGCAAACGTCTGCGTGAGGATGCCCGCCGCGATACGCCGGTGATCATGCTGACCGCCCGTGACCAGCTCGACGACCGCCTGCAGGGCTTCCGCTCGGGTGCTGACGACTACCTGCTCAAGCCGTTCGCGTTGTCGGAGCTGGCTGCGCGCATCGAAGCGGTGTTGCGTCGTGCTCAGGGCGGCGGTCGCCGGACCTTGCAGGTGGCCGAGCTGGTTTATGACCTGGACACCCTCGAGGTGACCCGCGAGGGTCGATTGCTCAAACTCAACCCGGTGGGCCTGAAACTGCTGGCCGTGTTGATGCAGAAAAGCCCTCATGTGCTGCGCCGTGAAGTGCTGGAAGAAGCGCTGTGGGGCGATGACTGCCCGGACAGCGACAGCCTGCGCAGCCATGTTCACCAGTTGCGTCAGGTGATCGACAAGCCGTTCGCCAAGCCTCTGCTGCAAACCGTGCACGGTGTCGGGTATCGCCTGGCCGAGGGCCGGGATGGAGTTTAAGCAGAGCCTTGCGCAGCGGATCATCATTGCCTTTGCATTGATGAGTGCGCTGGTTGCCGGGTCGTTTGCCATGGGCATCGTCGCGACGGTGCACCTGGTCGAGGAAAAGCTGATTTCTGCCGGGTTAGGCGGGGACCTGACGCGCCTGTTGCTCATGGACAGTGTCGAGGACTGGAGCCATCGCCCGGAGCCGGATCAGCTTTTCTACTTCAGCGGTGGGCCAGGCGATTTTGACTTGCCCAAGGACCTTCGTCATCTGGAGCCGGGATTTCACGAGGTGTTTCGTGGCCCGTTGTCCTATCACGCCATGGTCGAGGTGGTCGACGGTCGTCACTACGTCCTGTTGCAGGATCAAAGCGATTTCGAAGAGCGCGAGCGCGTACTGTTTGCCGTCGTACTGGTCGGGTTCGTGCTGGCCCTGGCGTTGGCGGTTTTCCTGGGGTGGGTGCTTGCACGTCGGGTGATGGCGCCGGTGGTTCGGCTGGCGCGTCAGGTGCGTCATCGGGACCAATTGCTGGGGCTCGCACCGCCGCTTGCGCCGGATTACGCCGCCGACGAAGTGGGTGAGCTGGCCGTGGCGTTCGACGCAACGCTAGGTCGCTTGCGCGACGCCTTGACCCGAGAGCGAATGTTCACCAGCGACGTGAGTCATGAGTTGCGAACCCCGTTGATGGTATTGGCCAGTTCCTGCGAACTGTTGCTTGAGAACCCGGCACTGGATCAGCGCGCCCGCGCACAGGTCGAGCGGGTAGGGCGAGCGTGTGAAGAGATGCGCGACCTGGTGCAGACCTTCCTCATGCTGGCGCGTACTCAGCGTGACGATGCAGGCATGAATCCGCAGTTGTCGTTGCAAGGGGCGGCCCAACAGCTTTTGACGCTTTGGCGTGAGCCCATCGAAGCCAAAGGTCTGTCGCTGGAATACCACCCTGACAACGCTTCTCAAACCACTTATAACGCCACCTTTTTGTACGCCGTTATGGGCAACCTGTTGCGTAACGCCCTTCATTACACTGATCGAGGGTTTATCCGCCTCACGTTGCTGCCGCAGGGTTTTACCGTTGAAGACTCAGGTGTCGGTATACCCGAAGAAAAACGCGAGGCAATGTTCCAGCCCTTTGTCCGGGGTAACGAGCAACGGGGCGAAGGGTTGGGTCTGGGCCTTTCACTGGTGCAACGTATTTGCGAAAACCAGGGCTGGACCGTGACCCTCGACACGATGCAGCCAAACGGATGCCGGTTCACTGTAGAGCTCAGGAAAGTGGTGAGTTCAACGTCCTGACACTCGATCCAGGGTTTTGTACAGAGAGTGTAAATGTTGCTGCGATCAGGCGGATAATGGCCCTATGCTAGCCCTATCGTCTGGAAAAACCCCGTAACATTTGCGGTGGCCAAAGGACGTTTTTTTCACAATTGCATGACCTGACAGTCACGCAAACCCGCCTAGTTTGGCCGTATCACCCTCAGGAGATACGGCCATGAGCAAGCGGATCGAGCTTGATTTCTCGCGTAAATACGACGACGAGCACGCTAAAAAATATTTACGCAAGCACAAGGACGGATTGGCAAGACGGTTGTCTGATCGTCGCGACAAGCAGCTGGCCAGACGCGCGCTGGCGCTGGCGGGCGAGCCTGGACTGGTGCTCGATCTGCCATGCGGCGCTGGACGCTTCTGGCCGTTGCTGGCCGAGAAGGCCAATCGGGTCATCATCGGAGCCGATAATTCTGCCGCCATGGTGGCCACGGCGTGTGAGTCTCAGCCTGCCGACGTGGTGAAAAGGGTACAACCCTTGCAGACTTCTGCCTTCGCCATCGACATGCCGGACAACGCGGTAGACAGCATCTTCTGCATGCGACTCCTGCACCATGTCGGCAACGCTCAGGACAGAGCGGTGCTGCTGAGAGAGTTTCATCGTGTGACCCGTGACAGCGTGATCATATCGCTCTGGGTCGATGGCAATTTCAAGGCATGGAAACGCAAGCGCGCGGAGCGTAAACGTCAGCAAGAGGGTTACCAGAACCGCTTTGTGTTACCGGTGGCAACAGTAGAAGCTGAATTTGAACAGGCAGGGTTTCGCATCCAGGAGCGATTGGACTTCCTGCCGTTGTACGCCATGTGGCGTGTGTATCTATTACGTAAGAGGTAACAGGATGGCCGTGGATTTTGCAGCAGAGTCGAGCGTTCCCGCCAAGGACCGTTTTGCCTATTTCTGGAACACCCGTGGTGAGTGGGTTGAAGAGCCCAACGTACGCCGCGGAGGGGAAAGTGGCGTACAGCGCGTCGTGTCGGAAAACGGTCGCCTGCTGTACGTGAAGCGCCAGACAGGACACATCTACCGCAGCTGGCTGCATCCGTTCGGTCGTCCGACGGTGCTGCGCGAGCGTGACGCGCTGGAGGGCCTGCGCCAACTCAACGTCAACGTTCCCCGCATGGTCTTCTGCGGTGCTGAGCGTGACGAGAACAATGAATGGCGGGCGCTGCTGGTCACCGCTTCGCTGGACGGCTACGACGAGTTCGAAAACTGGCTCAAAGCGGGTGGCCGTGAGCAGTATGGCGAAGCTGTTTACGACCAGATGCTCAAGGAACTGGCCGAAAACCTGGCCCGTATGCACAAGGGACGCTGGCAGCACAGCTGCATCTACATCAAGCACGTTTTTGTGCGCGTGGTCGGGGAGGGCGCAAACGCCAAACCTGAAGTTGCCTTGCTGGACCTGGAGAAGTGCCGCCAGCGTCTGACCGCTTACGGAGCCGCTCAGCACGACATGAAACAGCTGCGTCGCCATTCGTCGTTCCAGCCAGCAGACTGGAAGAAGCTCGTCTACTTTTACGAGACGGCGTTTGGCAGCCCCATCAAAGGTTTAGGTCGATGAAGTTAGAAATGGCGCGAGGTTTGTTTCTGGTTGGGGCTTTGGGCGTCGCTTCCATTGCCATGGCCGCCTGGGAGCAACCCAGGCCACAGATACTAAGCGCAGTACACGGCGAAGGGCATTGCCCTTTGCCGCGGGTAGCGAAGGCAGAGCTGCCGGCGCGACCTGATCATGATCTGTTGTTGTTGATGTTTGGCCTTGCACAGGGATCGGGGCCACAGCATTGAGACAACCACCTGACTGAAGGCCCCGTTATCGGGGCCTTTTTATTGGCGTTGATCCACCCGCCCAGCCAGCAACGTATAAACACACGGCAACACAAACAACGTAAACAATGTTCCCACCGACATCCCCGTCGCGATCACCAGGCCGATGTCGAAGCGGCTGACCGCTCCTGCGCCGGTTGCCAGAATCAATGGCACCATGCCGAACACCATCGCGGCAGTGGTCATCAGGACCGGACGCAGGCGAATCGCGGCCGCTTCCTCCACGGCCTCTCGAACGCCGAGGCCTTTGTCGCGCCGCAGCTGGTTCGCGAATTCGACGATCAGGATTCCGTGCTTGCTGATCAGACCGATCAACGTCACCAGACCCACCTGTGTGTAGATATTCAGCGTGGATACGCCGAGGAATAGCGGGATCAGGGCGCCACAGATCGACAGCGGCACGGTCACCAGAATCACCAGCGGATCGCGAAAGCTTTCAAACTGCGCTGCCAGCACCAGAAAGATAATGGCCAGCGCAAGACCGAACGTCACCCACAAGGCGTTGCCTTCCTGCACGTACTGACGGGATGCGCCTGCGTAGTCGTAGGCAAAACCGGCAGGTGCTTCTTCCTCGGCGATTTGTCGCACGGTGTCGATGGCTTCGCCCATGCTGACCAGCGGAAAGCCCGAAATAATGGCCGAGTTGAGTTGCTGGAACTGGTTGAGCTGACGCGGCCTGGCACGGTCACTGACGGTGATCAGCGTCGACAGCGGGAGCATTTTGCCTTCGCTGTTTTTCACGTAATAGTTCGACAGCCACTCGGGGTTGTCGCGGTAAGCCCGTTCCACTTGCGCGATGACCTTGTAACTGCGGCCATCGATGGTGAAGCGGTTGATCTCCGCTTCGCCCAGCAGGGTCGCGAGGCTCCCGCCCAGGTCCTGCATCGAAACGCCCATCTGCGCCGCCTTGGCGCGGTCGATATCCACCACGACTTCCGGCTTGTCGAACGCCAGGTCCACGTCGAGAAACGCGAACTTGCCGGACTCCGTCGCGCGTTTCTTGATCCGGTCCACCACTTCAAGCAGGGCTGGATAATCGTTTGGCGAATTGATGACGAACTGGAAGGGCAGCCCTTCACCGGTTCCCGGCAATGACGGCAGGTTGAAGCCGAAAATCTGCAGGCCGGTGATCTGTGAAAGCTTGGCCTGTACCTCGGGTAACAGCTCCATTTGCGTGCGCTTGCGCTCGCCCCATGGCTTGAGCAGGAAACCCCCGACACCGCTCTGTACACCGTTGAAACCATTGATCTGGAAGGACGAGTAGTACTCCGGGAACGCCTTGAAAATGGAGATGAACTGGTCGGTGTACTTGTTCATGTAATCAAGGTTGGTCGGCTGTGGCGACGTCGCGATCATGAAAACGATGCCTTGGTCTTCATCAGGCGCGAGTTGCGACTGGCTGAATTTCAGGAACACCGGAATCAGGCACAGCACCAGCACCGCGAAGACGATGACCACCGGACGGCTGTTCAACGTGCCGTGCAGCAGGCGCTGATAGCGCACTTTCAAGCCGCCGAAAATCTGGTCGAGCTTGTGCGCCAAGCCAGTGGGGTTCTCGTCGTGGCGCAGGAGCACGGCGCACATCATCGGCGAGAGCGTGAGGGCGACGATACCGGAAATCACCACGGCACCGGCCAGCGTCAACGCGAACTCTTTGAACAGTGCGCCGGTCAGGCCCTGCAGGAAGCCAATAGGCGCATAAACGGCGGCCAGGGTCACGGTCATCGATACCACCGGCATCGCGATTTCCCGTGCACCCTCCAGCGCTGCGTTCAGCGGCGTTTTGCCTTCTTCGATGTGCCGATGGATGTTTTCCACCACGACAATCGCGTCGTCCACCACCAGGCCGATCGCCAACACCATGGCCAGCAACGTCAGCAGGTTGATCGAGTACCCCATCACCTGCATGAAGAACAGCACGCCGATCATCGACAGCGGGATGGTGATCACCGGGATCAAAACCGAGCGCAGCGCGCCCAGAAACAGGAACACCACGACGATGACGATCAACACCGCCTCGATCAGCGTTTTCACCACTTCATGGATCGAAGCCTGGATGAACAGGGTGGCGTCGTAGGCGATGGACACCTTCAGGCTGGGCGGCAGTTGGCCTTCAAGTTCCGGCATGATCCGCCGGACTTCCTTGATCACGTCCAGCGGGTTGGAACTGGGCGTGCCCTTGATGCCGATGTACACCGAGGGCGTGCCATCGAAGGAGCTGACGGTGTCGTAGTTTTCCGCGCCCATTTCCACGCGCGCCACGTCACCGAGCAAGACACGGCTGTCCCCCACGGTTTTCAGCGGGATGGCGGCAAACGTTTCCGGTGATTTCAGATCAGTGGTGGCGTTGACGCTGGTCACCACGTATTCGCCTTTGACCTCGCCCGCAGCGGACAAGAAGTTGTATTTGCGCACAGCGTCCGTCACATCGGTGGCTGTCAGGCCGAAGCCTGCGAGCTTGACCGGGTCCAGCCACAAGCGCATGGCAAACACCTGGTTGCCCAGAATCTCGGCTTCGGCCATGCCGGGCAGCGTGGCCAGTTTTGGCTGAATGACGCGGGACAGGTAATCGGTGATCTGCGGATTGTTCAGTTCCGAGCTGTAGAAACTGATGTACATGAGCGCCGAGGCATCGGCCGCTTCCTTGCTCAGCACCGGGTCTTCAGCGTCCTGCGGCAGCTTGTTTTTGACTTCGTTGGCCTTGGCCAGCAGCTCGGTGTAGAGACGGTCGGTGTTGGCGCCGATGCGCGCGTAGATCGAGATCACCGAGAAGTTCTGCCGACTGACCGAGGTCATGTAGTCGATGCCTTCCGCGCTGGCCAGACTTTGCTGCAGCGGTTGGGTGATGTAGCCCTGGATGGTTTCGGCGTTGGCGCCGGGGTACGCCGTGGTCACGGTGATGAGGGCGTTTTCCATCTGCGGGTATTGGCGGATGGTCAGTTTGCTGAACGCCTGAAAGCCCAGCAGAACGATCAGCAGGCTGATCACGCTGGCGAGGACGGGGCGGCGGATGAACGGGTCTGTGAATGCCATGAACGTTCCTTTGAAAGCTCCTTCGAGCCATCAGCTGTGATCAGTCAACCTTGGGCTGGCTGTTCTGCTCTGCGGGCGCAGCCTGATCGGCGCTGATGGCGACGTGAGTGCCGTTGTCCAGCTTGAGCTGGCCGCCGGTCACCACTTGCTCGCCTGCTTTCAATCCCTTGCTGATGATCACCAGCCCGCCACGGCGCTCACCGGTGGTCACGAAACGTCGTTCCACGGCCAGTTGCGGTTCACCCTTGTCGTTTTTTTCCGGCTGGCCGTCGGTGGTTTTCTTCGGCACGACGACATACACCGAGTTGCCATACAGCGTGTAGGTAATGGTGCTTTCGGGCACCACCCGTTGCTGTGTGTCCTGTCCGAGGATGACCTGCAGATTGGCGAACATGCCGGGCAGCAACTTGCCGTCGGGGTTGGGCAGCGTGGCGCGCACGAGCACGTTGCGCGTGGCATCTTCGACCTTGGGGTTGATGGCGCTGATGCTGGCAGTGAACACGGCGTCCGGATAAGCCGTGACGCTGACCTGCACCTGCTGACCGAGGGCCAGTTTTGGCAGCACCTGTTCCGGCACAAAGAAGTCGGCGTAGAGGCTGGTCAGGTCTTGAAGGGTGGCGACGACCGTGCCGCTGGCAAGGTAATCGCCCACGTCCACCTGACGAATGCCGATGGTGCCGCTGAATGGCGCAAGAATGCGCTTCTTGGCCAGCGAGGCATTCAGTTGCGCGACACTGGCCGCAGCTTTTTTCTGAGTGGCGGCGAGCTTGTCGAAATCGCCTCTGGAAATGGACCCATCGCCCACCAGTTTGCTGCCGCGCGCGAAGTCCAGCTGCGCCAGACCCAGGTCAGCTTCGGCGGTGCCGAGCAGGCCTTTCTCCACATCGCTGTCGAGCTGCACCAGCGGTTGGCCGACCTTGACCTTCTGGCCGGACTCGAACTGCAAGGCCTTGACCGTGCCAGAGATTTCCAGCGCCAGGTCTACGCCCTGCAAAGCCTTGAGCGTGCCGATGGCAGGCAGGCGATTCTGCCAGGGACGTTCCTCGACCACGGCGACCGCCACATTGATCGGCGGCTTGGGGGCGGTGAATTGCTGGATCTGTTGGTAGATCGAAAATGCCTTATACCCGCCCAGGGCCAGCACCACGATGACGACAACACCCAACATGATCAACATGCGGCGACGCAACATATTCCACTTCCTTGGAAAACAGATGAATCAGGCGACTTTGATGCCCTCAAGCCAACCTAAAAAACTCACACCAGATGCAAATGGTTGTCCCACAATCCTGCCGGCAACGCCAGTGGCTGAGCGACCAGTGTGCTTTGGCGGCAATCGTAGAAGCGGCATCGGCCTTGCCCCGAGGTAACGACAAACCCATCGGCGACTGCCCCGACCCCCGCGCAATCAGGCAGCGGCGCGTCCAGCCGGACGGCGCCGGTGTCCAGGTCCCAGATAAAGAAACGATTGCCACGCGGAGCCGTCAAGGCGACCAACCGCAGCTCGCTGTGGATGGCCACGCTCGCGGTGTAGTGCGCCATCGCTTGCAACTGTTGCTCAGCCACGGGAAAGGCCTGAAACGGCTGTCCCGGCCGTTTGATCGCCAGCAGCTCGGCCGATTCATGGGACGGCCCCATGAACTGTTGCCCGGCTACGACGGTGCCGTCCGCGGCAATTGCCATGTGGCGCACGCTGTTCATCGGCTGGGCCAAGGTTTCCTTGCTCAAGAGTGTGCCGTCCCGGTGCATCAGGACCAGGCTGGGCTCCATGGCATTGAGGTTCATGTCGACCCGGCTTTCGGCCTCGGTACGGATACCGCCGTTGGCGACGGCCAACGTCTCGCCGTCAGGCATCCAGGAGACCTGATGCGGGCCTATGCCGTGGGTGGGAATCTCACCACTGTGCTCCAGGCGATCACCGACGAACCGGTACACACCGAGCAGTCCGCGTCCTGGATCGGTGGTGTCGTTCTCGGTGGCGTACAGCCATTCACCGTCCTTGTGAATGACTGCATGGCCGTAGAAATGCCGATTCGGCTTCGAGGTGATGGTCTGCAACAGGCGACCGTCGCGCAGGTCGATCAGGTAGCTCTCGGTGCCCGGTCGGCGGGCGACGAACAGCGCGATCGGTCGCTCTGGATGATTGATGATGTCGTGGCAACGCTGGGCCACCTGTGTGGCGAACACCTGAGCGCCGTCCACGCGATACCCCACGGCGTAGTGCTTGCCATCGCTGTCATCTCGGGCAGACAGCAGCAGCGGGCTGTCGCCTTTCTTTTTGAACAGTGTCCATCCACCCAAGGTACAGGCGCTGAGAACAAGGCTGCCGAGAGCCAGAGCCTGACGTCGCAACATATCAGTCACCATCGTTGGCGTTGAAGCCGAGCTGAATGCCCAGTGCTTTGGCAAGTTCGCCCTCGTGCAGGCGATGCACCCTGTTGAGGCTGTCGTAGAACGCGTTCAACTGCTGCCGGCCTTGCTCGGTGGCCAGCAGCTCGACCAGTGGCGGTTTGAGCGCCGCCAGCTGCTTCTGACTTTCAGCGTAGGCAGCGTCGATCTTGTCAGCCAGCGGCTTTTGCTCGGCAGGCAGCAGGCCGCGCAGGCCTTTGTTGTCCACGCCCGACCAGACCGTTTCGGCGCTGGCGAGACCGGCTTGCAGGCTGCTCAGCGACGCCTTGCTGCGCCATGCTTCGGCCTGGAAAGGTTGTGGCACGCCTTTGGTCTGGCGGCCCAGCGGTGTGCCGAGTTTTTTCTTCAGGCTATCCAGTGCCGTGACCTGCACGCGCAACAGTTCAGCGATGGCCTCGTGAGAGTCGGCGTAGCGCTGGTTCGGGAATTTGCTCAACTGCGCGAGCATGCCGTCGGTGCTGTTCCAACCGTCGAGGATCTCTTGCGCGAGGGTTTTCTGGCGTTCGCCGATGGCGATCAATAGCGGGCAGTAGCGCGCTTTCTGGTCAGCGCTGGCCATGTCGATTTCGGCATCGAACAGGATGTATTCATACGCCGACAACCCCTGAACGACGACGCTGGATTTCGCCAGTGCATCGGCGCTGATCTGAGGTTGGGCAGTCACCAGTTGCTCGACCTGACGGCCCACAAGGTTCTTCTTGTCAGGCCAGAACTGGATCTGCCACGAGCGGTTGCCTTCGGCCAGCGGACCGATCAGCAACGGCTGAAGTTCGGCCCAGGCTTTCTGGGCATGGAGGAAGTCGGCCCGCGCGGTGTCCAGATCGCTTTTGCCCTGACAGAACGCCAGCGCACTGACGGCCAGTTGCCGATCAGCGTCGACCCAGCGGCTGTAGGTCGGCAGGATCACTTGCTTGGCGATGGCGGCAGACGTCACGGCCTGCGGGTCTGCGGGTGCGCAGGCACCCAGCGCGAGCGCGGCGAGGCTGGTGAGCAACAGCTTGGGACGGAACATGTCCGGCTCCTTATCGTTCGGATAATACGTTTAAAGGGAATTCAGGAACGCCAGAAGCGCTGCCCGCTGTTGTGCGTCGAACGCCAGCACCTGACGCTGCGCGGGCAACGCTTCGCCGCCGTGCCACAGCACGGCTTCCATGAGGTTGCGGGCGCGGCCATCGTGCAGAAACTGGGTATGACCGCTGACGGCCTGAGTCAGTCCGATGCCCCACAATGGCGGGGTTCGCCATTGCTGCCCGTTGGCCTTGAACTCAGTGAGGTTGTCGGCGAGCCCTTCGCCCATGTCGTGCAGCAACAAGTCGGTATAAGGGCGGATCACCTGGTTGGCGAGTTCCGGCTCTGCAGCGTTGGCTGCGGTTGTGAACTGCGGCGTGTGGCACTGCTGGCAACCGGCCTTGAAAAACAGATTCTTGCCCGCCAGGACTTGCGGACCGGCCACGTCACGGCGCGCCGGCACGCCCAGATTGCGGGTGTAGAACGTGATCAGCCGCAGAATGTTGTCACTGACCTCCGGCTCGCCATCGGGGCCTTGGCCATTGGGCGCGTCAAGGCAGGCGGTCTGCGACGGTGTGCAGTCATCCGCTGGCTTGAGGCTCGAGGTCAGCCCCATGTCGCCCGCGAGCGCATGGGCGTTTTGTTGATTGATGCTGGGTTGCGAAGCTTTCCAGCCGAAGCGCCCGAGCGCTGTTTTCTGCTGCGCGTCGTCCCAGACCCAGTTGGGTGTGCCGGTGATCCCGGTGCCTTTGCTGTCATCCGGATCCGCGTTGGCCAGAATGGCTGCTTCGGGAATAGCCTCCAGCAGGCCCAGGCCGATCATGGGCGGCGCGATGCGGGCCGACGCGCGGGTCTGCGGGTGCATTGGCCCATAACCCAGCTGGGTGATCTGCAGGGTAGGGCGACGCAGGTGCGCGGGCGTACCGTCGCGGAAATGCACGGTCATCGAGTCATATTCCACGCGCACTTTGCCTTCGGGTGTGACCCCGGGAATCGCCATGTCCTGCAGCTGTTTGCCGTAGACCGGCTCCGGTGTCAGCCCCAGATGCCTGATGTGCTCTGCGAAAGCAGGCTCATCGGGAATCGACAGGCGCACGAGCATCGACACGGCGTTGTCGGCGCCCGGCTCGGGCGGGTGTCCGCGGCCGTCCTTGATATGGCAGTTCTGGCAGGCGTTGGTGTTGAACAGGGGACCCAGGCCGTCTCGCGCGGTGGTGGTCGAGGGCGCGATGACCCAAGGGTTACGGAAGAAACTGTTGCCGACGCTGAAGTCCAGCCGCCGGGTCGGTGAAAGGTTGGCCGCAGGAAGGGAAAACGCAGTGCGGTCCTTTTTGTGGACGGTGGTCGCGCCGCCGGATTGCGCTTCGCCAGGCTCGGCAGCGGTGAAACGCGGGGCGTCATCGCACCCGCCAATGGCCGAAGCCATCAGCAGGAAAAGCCAGAGACGGAACCGCGCAGTCATACACATCCTGCAAAGGGGTGGAAATCGGGGCGAGCAAGCTTACCAGCCCCGTTCTTGAGGAATAAGAGGGATTTGCGTTTGTAAGCCTCTCTCGAAACGTGTTGTAACCAATTTGCCGCCAGCCCCGAGATTTGGCGGCAACTTGCCCATCACAGTCCTGAAATTTCCAGTGCGGGGTTCTCCACCAGCAGTTGCATGAGTCGTCGTTCGCCTTCTATCACTTTGAACGAGCGGTAGTCGCCAATGCTGTCGAGCTGACGCTCGCGTTCGCGGATGGCGAGTTCCTTGGCTCTGTCGTAGCCGTAGTGCTCGACCCTGAAGGACTTGGTCACGCTGCTGCCATTGCGCAGGGTCGTGCGCGCTACCCAATAGGCGATGCCGGTGTAGCAGCGGTAATGCACGCCGGGATAGCCGCTGGTGTTGGTTGAGATGATGCGTTGACGGACGTCCCGGCTGAGCTTGGGCAGGTGTTCGAGCAGCAATTGATCGCGGCAGGCGTCTGCCGCTTTGCGAGCGGTTTCGGCCCCGCCGTAGCGAGAGAATGAGAACAGTCTGTTGAAGGTTCTTCCATCACGGTAGATCGTCACTTTCCAGGCGCGAGGCCCCTTGATGCCGACCAACAAATGGATGCCGTAGTTATTGGCTTTGAGCTTACCGACGCGGCGCCTTTTATTGTTTCTCTTGGGCACTTTCTGTCTCCTCCTGGATAGGGTGGGGTCAAGGAAGTGCGCATGATCGACGGCGAATAAAGCGTGTTCAATCCGACACGGAGCGAACAGGAAATGCCCTACATAACTTACGGATTGGTCTTCAGAAACCCCCTGTTTATGGCGGTTCTGACGGTTTTTTTGTGGTCAAAAAAAGGCCGGCCCGCTAACGGGTCGGCCTTCTTTTGACGATCATCGAAGCGCGCTTTGGCGAGTGCCAGGCAGGCTTCGATCAGGACCGTGGGAGCACAAACGGCGCCAATCAGAATTCGTGATCGGCGTTGTCCGGGTTCAGGTCGGTAATGCCCAGCTTGCCGGCGGCTTGTTCGATCGCGCCGGTCTGCTTGACCAGCGACGCGATGGCGTCACGCACGACCTGATTGCCAGCGGTGTTGCCCGCCGCGATCAACTGGTCAAAGTGTTCACCCTTGTTGGCATGATCGACGATTGCCTGCAGTTTCGCCTGGGTGGCGTCCAGGTCGGCGCGCACAGTGCTGTCGGTCGCGGCATCGGCCTTGGCGACCAGCGAGGACAGGCTCGGCCCGCTGACCTTGCTGCCGTCTACGCGGGTGTATTCACCCAGATAAACGTTGCGGATCCCCAGTCCGTTATAGAAGTGCGAGTTGTGAGTGTTGTCGCTGAAACAGTCGTGTTCGTCTTCGCTGGAATTGGCTTCCAGCGCCACCTTCATGCGCTCGCCCGCCAGCTCGCCCAAGGACAGGCTGCCCATGCCGAACAGCATTTTACGTAGGCCGTTTTCAGCAGGCTCCGCTTCCAGCGTGGCGCGGTAGTTGTCAGCAACGCCCGGTTTCCAGTTGTTGACCATTTCTTCCAGGTCGCTCACCAGCAGGTCGGTGGCAGCTTTCAGGTACGCACGGCGACGATCGTTGTGACCGCCGGTGCCGCCTTTGCCTTCGATGTAGTCGCTGGCAGGGCGTTCGCCTGCGCCCGGGCCGTTGCCGTGCAGGTCCTGACCCCAGAGCAGGAATTCGATCGCGTGGTAACCGGTCGCGACGTTGGCTTCGGAGCCGCCCAGCTCGTTCAGGCTGGCCAGTTTCTCAGGCGTGATTTCCGTGACGTCGACCTTGTCTTCGCCGACTTGCACCGACTTGTTGGCGATGATATTCGCGGTGGCGCCCGGGTTGCCCAGCGCATGCTGGTAATCCTTGGCCACGTAGTCGATCAGGCCTTCGTCCAGCGGCCAGGCGTTCACCTGACCTTCCCAGTCGTCAATGATGGTGTTGCCGAAGCGGAACACTTCGCTCTGCATGTACGGCACACGGGCCGCAACCCAGGCGTCGCGCGCGGCTTTCAGGGTCTGGTCATTCGGGTTGGCGAGGAAGGTGTCGACAGCGGTCCGTAAGGTTTTCGCGGTGGATTCGGCGTCGCTGAACACGGCGAAGACGATGTTCGCGTAATTCGCGACCACGGCCTTGGTGGCGGCATCGTTGGTCTGAGCCGGTGCGGCGGCTGGCGCTGCTGCTGGCGCCGGCGCGGCTGCGGCGGGCGTCGGGGATGGCGCGGCGGCAGCGGGCTTGTCCTTGCCTTGGTCACAACCGGCCAGAGAGATAGCGATGGCCAGCAGACTTGCGGTTGCCAGGGGCATACGAATCATGACGGAATCCTGCGTCTGAAAGAGAGTGTGAACGGTGGCGAGCGCCAGAAAAAAGCTGCGACATAATGCGAAAGATTTGCATTCTGTGTAAAGGCAAAACGCCGCGACGCGGGAGGAGGAGGTATTTCAAGCTGTTACAAGGCGTTTCAGCACGCACGGGGCGTGACTCTCAGCAGGAACGCCCTGGATCGCGACCGTGTCTGGTCAGGGGCATTGATAGTGGACGGCCCACCGCGTTCGCGGGCAAGCGCGCTCCTGCACGTCGGGGAGTGAAGCTACAAAACCCCCACATGCGTGCGCTGCGCCTGCTTCAGATAGGACAGCAACTCCCGCGCGGGCAGTGGCTTGCTGTAGAAATAGCCCTGACCTTCGTGGCAGCCCTCGGAGATGATGTAAGCCTCTTGCTCGGTGGTTTCCACGCCCTCGGCGATGACCTGCATGCCCAGGCTTTTGCCCAGCTGGATGATGGCGCGCACGATGGTGGCGTCGTCATCGTCGTCGATCAGGTCCTGCACGAAGCTCTTGTCGATCTTGATCTTGTCCAGCGGCAGGCTTTTCAGATAGCTCAAGGACGAATAACCGGTCCCAAAGTCATCAATGGCAATCAGCGCGCCCGAACGACGGAGGCTGAGCAGGTGCTGGGCGGCGGTGCTGATGTCTTCCATCAGACCGGTTTCGGTCACCTCCAGCTCCAGACTGCGCGGCGGCAGGCGGTAAATCTGCAGCAGGTTGTTGACCACGCGAGGCAGTTCGGAGTGGTGCAGTTGCACGGTGGACAGGTTCACGGCCATGCGCAGTTCGCTGAAGCCCTGATCGTGCCATTCGCGCAGTTGTTTGCAGGCTTGGTCCAGTACCCACTCGCCGATGGCGATGATGGTGCCGTTCTGTTCGGCCAGCGGAATGAACTGATCCGGCGGCACGAAACCGTGCTCGGGGTGAATCCAGCGGATCAATGCTTCGACGCCGACGACACGCTGGTCGCGATAGCTGATCTGAGGCTGGTACACCAGATGAAACTGGTTGCGCACCAAGGCTTCGCGCAGGTCCTTTTCAAGCTCGCGGCGACGGCGCATCTCGCTGTCGACGCTGGCGATATAGAACTGATAGCGATTGCGCGAGCGCGTCTTCGCCAGGGTCATGGTCTGCTCGGCTTTTTGCAGCAACTTTTCAGTACTGTCGCCATCTTCCGGGAACAGCGTGATGCCGATGGTCGCGCGAAGACGGATTTCCTGCTGATCGACGGCGAACGGCGCTTCCAGATCATCCAGAATGTTCTGCGCCAGCTCCGCTGCTTCATAGGGTTGTTCGATGTCGGCCTGCACCAGCGCGAACTGGTCGCCGCCCAAGCGCGCGAGAGCGCCCAGGCGGCCACTGTGTCCACGCAGACGGTCGGCCAGCGCCAGCAGGAGTTGGTCGCCCGCCTGATAACTGAATTGTTCGTTGATGCCCTTGAAGTCATCAAGGCCGACGCACAGTACGGCAACCCGGTGCTGCACTCGCCCGGCATCGATCAGGATCTTGTCCAGTTGCTGTTGCAGCTGCTGGCGATTAGGCAGCCCGGTCAGAAAGTCATATTGCGCCATGCGCAGCAGGCTCGATTCAGCCTCGTGTCGCAGGTGCGTGTTGCGCTCGATGGAGGCCAGAAGTTCGTTGGCGGTGTTGACCCAGAGCCCCAACTCGTTCTTCTCGTGCCCCTTGAGCAGCGGTAACTGGTGTTCGCTGGGCCGGTCGGGATTGATGCTCGTCAGGTGTTCGATGATGCGCGACAGCGGTTTGGTCAGCAGCCAGTGATAGACCAGATACAGCACCAGCCCCATCGCCAGAGCGCGTAGCACGCCGGAAATAAAGATGATCATCGAATTGACGAGAAAGCCCTCGCCGTAGGTCGCGGTGTCGAGCGTGATACGCAGATCGCCGTAATATTCGCTGTACGGGCTGCGTCCTACCAACTGGGTGGTGAAGCTGCGTTCCTGGCCGAGGATCGGGTCTGTCAGCCAACGCGTCGGCGAGGGTTTGAGGTCACGGGTCTTTTCCGCGAGCAAGGTCTCATTGGGGTGGCCGATCGACGCCATGCGTACGGCCTTGTCCTGAAACAGGCCCTCGATGACCTGCATGCCCATTTCCCGGTCCAGGCTATACACAGCCTGTGTCGACGGGTCACGGAACATGTCGAGAATCCGCTCGGCGTCAGTGGCGACGGCCTGCCGGGTCTTGTAGGCGTCGTAGACAATTTGTGCGCAGCTGAGCACAACGCCCACGACGAGCGCTGAAAGCAACACCACACGCAGCAGCTTCACCGACAAGCTGTTCTTGAGTTCCAGCTTCAAATGGGCATTCCTTCATCCATGCTGATAGCGGGTGACTGTATGCAAGCATTGGCAATGCAGGCCATGGGGTCAAGGTTTCGATACACACCTGACCTGTTTCATTCAGATAACGATCCACATGCAGGCCAGTAAGGCTATCAGTACTGTGTCGGTAAACAGGGGGCGGAACTTGAGCCTCTTTTCGTCGATTCGGACGAAACTGATATTAGTCCGCTATCGCTTTCTGACAATACATAAAGGACGAACAGAACGCGAAAAAAAACCCGGCGAGGCCGGGTTTTCTTTAAAACGCGCGTTGATGCAGTAATCAGGCGGTGAAAGCCTTGCCTTCGAACTGCTCAGCAACGAACTTCCAGTTCACCAGGTTCCAGAACGCCTCGACGTATTTTGGACGCAGGTTACGGTAGTCGATGTAGTAAGCGTGTTCCCAGACGTCGCAGGTCAGCAGCGGGGTGTCGCCGCTGGTCAGCGGGTTGCCGGCGCCGATGGTGCTGGCCAGAGCCAGGGAACCGTCAGCTTTCTTCACCAGCCAGCCCCAGCCGGAGCCGAAGGTGCCGATGGAGGTTTTGCTGAACTCTTCCTTGAACTTGTCGAAGGAGCCGAACGCAGCGTTGATGGCATCAGCCAGCGCGCCGGTCGGTTGGCCGCCGGCGTTTGGTGCCAGGCAGTTCCAGTAGAAAGTGTGGTTCCAGACCTGGGCTGCGTTGTTGAAGATACCGCCCGAGGAAGACTTGACGATTTCTTCCAGGGTCTTGCCTTCGAACTCAGTGCCTGGCACCAGGTTGTTCAGGTTCACGACGTAGGTGTTGTGGTGCTTGTCGTGGTGGTATTCCAGGGTTTCCTTGGAGATGTGCGGCTGCAGAGCATCATGAGCGTACGGCAGCGGAGGCAATTCGAAAGCCATGGTAATTCTCCTAATCAGGTCAGTTGCGGTTAGCGCAAGGCCGATCACGGGCGGCCAGACAGAACATACGCCGGAGAGTCTTTTACTCTTTGCGGCGCAGGGGCTTGGATCATAGCACCGGGTCCGGCCCATAACCACGCAACAACTGTGTGGGATAGAGGTTCCAGAGCGTTGCGCGGGAAACGATGGATAGTTTTGATGAGTCAGCGCAGGCGCATGATCAGGGGGTTCGGATCAACTGCACTGCGACGCTGAACATCATCACGGCGACCATCAGATCCAGCAGGCGCCAGGTTGCCGGACGGGCGAGCCACGGCGCCAGCCACGCCGCGCCGATCGCCAGCGTCGAGAACCACAGCAGTGACGCACTGGCGGCGCCGGCCACGTAGGCGCCCGGTTCGGCCTGTTGCGCCCCAAGGGAGCCGATCAACAGTACCGTGTCGAGATAAACGTGCGGGTTGAGCAGGGTGACGGCCAAGGCCGTCAGCAACACTGCACGGCGGGAACGCTGACCGTGTGCATCGCCCTGTTGCAGGCTTTGCGGCGACACGGCACGGCGCAGGGCTTTGCTGCCGTACCACAGCAGAAACACCACACCCCCCAGCGAGCGACAGCCAGCAAGGTCGGGTTGTGCGCCAGTACGTTGGCCAGCCCGAACACGCCTGCGGCGACCAACACCGCATCGCACACGATGCACAGCAGCGCGACCGACAGGTGATGCTCGCGGCGCAAGCTTTGCGCCAGTACATAGGCATTCTGGGTGCCGATGGCCATGATCAGGCCGAACGCAACCAGCAGGCCGTTGAGGTAGCTTTGCCACATGAGGAATCGCTCCGTGAAATGAATCAGTGGGCGCTTGCCGCCAGTTCGCGCAGTACGGTCATGGCTTTCTGCGCGTCGTCTTTGCCCACGAACAGATGGTCGTGATAGAAGCCTGCGATCACATTGCAGGTGATGCCTGCTTCGCCCAACGCAGTGGCGAATGCCGCGGTCAGCCCTACGGCCTCCAGTGACGAGTGCACGTTCAGCGTGATCCACGCCATGACGTAGCCACAGGCAAGGCCCAGTGATTCGGCCTCTAGTCGTTCGATAATCACGGTCAGCCCCTCCCGTTCGCGAAAGCTGCCGATCACCTCCACGCGTTGAAGGTCGCTGCCTTCGGGCACGCTGGCAAACACATATTCACCTGGGTTCAATGCTGGGCTCATGCTGCGCAGCAGCACGTTCAGGGAGGTTTCACCGGACATCAGGGGGGTCTCATCGCAAGCAGGTTTGTGTGGCAAGTGTCAGGCAATGAGCGGTATAAGAAAAACCAATATTGCTCATCGCTCATTAGGGAAAGTGATGTTCGACTATAAATTGCTTTCGGCGTTGGCAGCTGTGGTTGAACAGGCTGGCTTCGAGCGCGCGGCCCACGTACTGGGCCTGTCGCAGTCGGCCGTTTCACAGCGGATTAAATTACTGGAGGCACGCATTGGTCAGCCGGTGCTGGTGCGGGCCACGCCGCCCAGTCCCACTGATATCGGTCGGCGCCTGCTGAACCATGTTCAACAGGTGCGGTTGTTGGAGCGAGACCTGCAAAGCGTGGTGCCTGCGCTGGACGAAGGCGGCATTGCGGAGCGTCTGCGCATTGCGTTGAACGCGGACAGTCTGGCGACCTGGTGGGCACCGGCGGTGGGGGACTTCTGTGCCGAACACCGGTTGCTGACCGATCTGGTGGTGGAGGATCAGGACGTTGGCCTCAAGCGCATGCGCGCCGGCGAAGTCGCAGCCTGCCTGTGTGGCAGCGAACGCCCGGTAGCGGGCGCGCGTAGTCTGCTGCTGGGCGCCATGCGCTATCGCGCGTTGGCCAGCCCTGCCTTCATCGCGCGGCATTTTCCGCACGGTGTCACGGCTCAGGCGCTGGCACGTTCGCCGGCATTGGTCTTCGGGCCGGATGACTTTCTTCAGCATCGCTATCTGGCGTCGCTGGGCGTCGAGGGCGGTTTTGAACATCATTTGTGTCCGTCGTCCGAGGGTTTTATTCGCATGACGGAGTCCGGGATGGGCTGGGGGCTGGTGCCTGAGTTGCAGGTGCAAGAACAGTTGGCGAGCGGCAAACTCGTGGAATTGTTGAGCGATCGCTGCATCGATGTGCCTTTGTACTGGCATCATTGGCGCAACGGCGGGCAGTTGCTGACTCAGCTGACTGATCATCTGGCGAAGAAAGCCGGTCAGTGGTTAGTGCCGCTGGCAGCGCAGTGAGCGTCAGTACAGACGTTGAGGTGCCTCGGTCGGGCGCAAAACCTGTGGGAGCGAATTCATTCGCGAGCGGCCTGATCAGCCTGCGAAGATGTGTCGTTTGAAAAACCGTATCGCGAATGAATTCGCTCCCACAGAGATCACTAACGCCAGAGATTTCTGCGACCTGCAGGGTCGGGCCTCGCGAGCCAATGTTGTGCATTTTTATTTTAACGGAGCGGTAAATGAAGATTCTGGTCACCGGCGCAAGCGGCTTCATCGGTGGACGCTTTGCGCGTTTCGCCCTGGAGCAGGGATTGAGCGTCCGGGTCAACGGCCGTCGTGCAGAGGGCGTTGAGCATCTGGTGCGGCGCGGCGCCGAATTCATTCAAGGCGACTTGAGTGACCCGGAGCTGGTGCACGCCCTGTGCGACGACGTCGAGGCGGTTGTTCACTGCGCGGGGGCTGTCGGCACCTGGGGACGCCGTCAGGACTTCCAGCAGGGCAACGTCCAGGTCACTGAAAACGTCGTCGAAGCCTGTCTCAAGCAACACGTCCGGCGGCTGGTGCACTTGTCCTCGCCATCGATCTACTTCGATGGGCAGTCGCACCTGAACATCCGTGAAGAGCAGGTTCCCAAGCGTTTCCACAATCACTATGCCGCGACCAAGTACCTGGCCGAGCAAAAGGTGTTTGGCGCCACGGAGTTCGGGCTTGAAGTCATCGCGTTGCGTCCTCGCTTCGTCACCGGCGCGGGAGACACCAGCATCTTCCCGAGGCTGATGCAGATGCAGCGCAAGAAGCGCCTGTCGATCATCGGCAATGGCCTGAACAAAGTCGATTTCACCAGCATTCAGAACCTCAACGAAGCGATGCTCAGCAGTTTGCTGGCGACGGGTGCGGCACTGGGCAAGGCGTACAACATCAGCAACGGCACGCCGCTTCCCATCTGGGACGTGGTCAATTACGTCATGCGTCAGATGCAATTGCCGCCTGTCACGCGTTATCGCTCGTACGGCCTGGCCTACAGCGCGGCGGCGATCAACGAAGCGGCCTGCCTGCTCTGGCCGGGCCGACCTGAACCGACGCTGTCCAGAGTGGGAATGCAGGTGATGAATCGAGATTTCACGCTTGATATCAGCCGCGCCCAGTATTATCTGGATTACCAGCCCAACGTCAGCGTCTGGACCGCGCTGGATGAGTTCTGCGGCTGGTGGAAAGCGCAGCACGGCCAGGCGGTGTAAAACGGCCGGCGATTCATAGGGTCCTACGTGTCGCGGTTATACTGCCGCCATTCAGATTCAGCGATCTTCAAAGGGAAACACATGCGCAAAGATCCGTATGACGACATCGATGACGTGCCGAGCCTCAGCGCCAAAGATGACGACGATGACTTCATCCCGACCGCCGGTGCCCGTGAGCGCACCACGGTGTATTCGCGAACCACACCGGTGGTCAAGGTCAAAGCCCCGGGCACCGGCGCTTTGTGGGCCTTGATCGGGGCGCTGTTCATCGCGTTCTGCGGTCTGGGCTGGTGGAGTTTTCAGCAGGTTTCGTTGATGGAGCAGCAATTGGTCGCCACCCAGGAAAGCTTCGCGCGCATCAGCGAGGAAGCGGCGGGGCGCCTGCAAGACATTTCCGGCAAAGTTGTCGCCACCGAATCGGTTGCCAACAGCGGCGGTGAAGCGCTGAAGGCGCAGATCAAGCAGTTGCAGGATCAACTGGCGGACCAGGGCAAGCAGCAGCAAGGCGTGGCCGGTTTGCAGGGCGGCCTGGACAAGCGTCTGGAGCAGATTGCGGCTCAAGCGACGCAGCAGCAGGCGACCAATCAGCAGTTGCAGGATCAGTTGAAGACGGTCGCGACCGAACTGGCCGCGTTGAAGGCGGCGATGCCTGATAACAAATCGGCGCAGTCGCAGCAGGATCGTCTGGATTCTGAACTCAAAGGCTTGAGTGCCGATGTCGCGAATTTGAAGAAGAGCAATAACAGTCAGGCGATCGAGCGTCTGGAGCAGGACATGATTGTGCTCAAGAGCGAGCAGGACAATCGTCCGGCGCAGGCGGCTTCATCGAGTGCGAGCACGGCGGAGTTCGATGCGTTTCGTGGGCAGATGACGCGCAGTCTCAATACCCTGCAGAGTCAGATTCAGACGTTGTCGCAGCAGATCAATTCGCGGGCTCAGTAGGGCTCTGAGCGAGGCGTGCGCGCGGACAGTGAGCTGAGATGTCCGCTGTTTGTGGTGGCGCTGCTTTCAGGTCTGGCGTTAGCCAGACCCTGGCAGCGACGCAGGAAGAACCGGATACACCCCGAATCCAATCCAGCCCCAGCCAAATACGCTAATTACAGCGTCGGATAATCGATATACCCCACTGCGCCCTTGGCATAGAACGTCTCAGGATGCGGCTCGTTCAGCGGAGCATCCTTGGCCAGGCGTGCAGGCAGATCAGGGTTCGCAATGAACGGCACACCAAAGGCCACCGCGTCCGCTTTGCCGCTGGCCAGCCATTCATTGGCGCTCTGTTTGGTGAATTTCTCGTTGGCGATGAACGCCCCACCAAACGCCTCTTTCAAACGTGGGCTCAGACTGTCGTCCAGCTCACGCTCACGGGCGCAGATGAACGCGATGCCGCGTTTACCCAGTTCCTGCGCGACGTAGGTGAAGGTCTCAGCCAGGTTGTCGTCGCCCATGTCATGGGAGTCGGCGCGAGGTGCCAGGTGCACGCCCACACGGCCTGGGCCCCAGACTTCGATGGCCGCGTCGGTCACTTCCAGCAGCAGGCGCGCGCGGTTTTCCAGCGAGCCGCCGTAGCGGTCGGTGCGCGTGTTGGTGCTGCTTTGCAGGAATTGGTCGAGCAGGTAACCGTTGGCGCCATGGATTTCCACGCCATCGAAACCAGCGGCTTTGGCGTTCTCGGCACCGACGCGGTAGGCGTCGACGATGTCGTCGATTTCAGCCAGTTCCAGCGCGCGTGGCGTTACGTAATCAGACAGCGGACGAACCAGGCTCACGTGGCCTTTTGGTTGAATCGCGCTCGGTGCGACAGGCGTTTCGCCGTTCAGATAGAGAGGGTGCGACACACGGCCGACATGCCACAGTTGCAGCACCATTTTGCTGCCCGCGGCGTGAACGGCCTTGGTGATGTTGCTCCAGCCGCGAACCTGGTCGTTGGACCAGATACCCGGGGTGTCCGGGTAGCCGACGCCCATTGGCGTGACGGACGTCGCTTCGCTGATGATCAGGCCAGCGGTGGCGCGCTGCACGTAGTACTCGGCCATCATCGCGTTCGGAACGCGGCCTTCGTCGGCGCGGCAACGGGTGAGTGGCGCCATGACGATACGGTTGGCCAGCTCCAGCTCGCCCATCTTGATCGGGTCAAAAATCGTGCTCATCGGGGATATCCTCAATGCGTTGGGTAGTGGGTGAATCCGCAGTTGTGAAGCGTTGAAATCAGTTCGTTGCAGCGGCCAGTTCGCCATCGCCGCGCTGACGGAAATTGATCAGGGTCACCAGCAACGCCAGGATGGCCAGGCCGCCGGCGGCGAGGGGCACGCTGGTCAGGCCGTAGCCGTGGGCGATGACGCTGCCACCGACCCATGCGCCCAAGGCGTTGCCGACGTTGAAGGCGCCGATGTTCAGGGTCGACACCAGGTTCGGTGCGTCCTTGCCGAAGGTCACCACGTTGATCTGCAATGCAGGCACGGCGGCGAAACAGGCGGTGGCCCAGAGGAATAGGGTGATTTCAGCCGGGATCAGCGCCACGCTGGTCCAGGTCAGAACAGTGGAGGTCACGGCCATGGCGATGAATACGCCGATCAAGGTGGCGGCCAGGCGACGATCCGCCAGCTTGCCGCCGATGATGTTGCCGGCGGTCAGTCCCAGCCCGATCAGCATCAGCGTCCAGGTCACGCCCAGCGGCGACACGCCGGTGATTTCACCCAGCAACGGTGCGACGTAGGTGAACAGCGCGAAAACGGAAGCGGCAAACAGAGCCGTCATGCTCAGCGACAGCCAGATCCCGGCACCTCTGAGGGCACCGAGTTCAGCACGCATGTCGAGTTTCTCTTCATCGCGTTTGGCCGGCAGGAAACGAATCAGGCCGATAAAGGCAATGACGCCGATCACGGTCACCGCGTAGAAGGTCGAGCGCCAGCCCGCCTGTTGTCCGAGCGCAGTGCCCAATGGCACGCCCAGCACGTTGGCAAGGGTCAGGCCGGTGAACATCAGCGCAACGGCCGAAGCACGGCGGTTGGCCGGAACCAGGCCGGCTGCCACGACCGAGCCGATGCCGAAGAATGCCCCATGGCACAGCGCAGTGACCACGCGGGCGAACATCAGAATGTTGTAATCGGCCGCGACGGCGCAGAGCAGGTTGCCGATGATAAAGATCCCCATCAGCGTCACCAGCGCTGCTTTACGCGGCAGTTTGGCGGTGGCCATGGCCATGAACGGTGCACCGATGGCAACGCCCAGCGCGTAGCCGGTCACCAGCCAGCCAGCGCCGGGAATGCTGACGCCCAGGTCAGAGGCGACGTCGGGCAGCAGGCCCATGATGACGAACTCGGTCGTCCCGATGGCAAAGGCGCTCAGGGCCAGAATGAGTAGCGAAAGGGGCACGGTGCGTCTCCTGAAAAATCGGTGTTTGAGAGCGGCCCGCTCAAAGTTGCTGGGCCAGCTCCTGCAAAAACGCCTGAATGGCGTCTTCGTTGCGTTTGAAAAAATGCCACTGGCCGTACTTCCTGCTGCTGATCAGGCCAGCACGTTGCAAGGTGGCCAGGTGGGCCGAAACAGTCGATTGCGACAGGCCCGCACGTTGGTCGATCTGACCGGCACACACGCCGTTGTCAAGCGAGTGCTCCTGATCGGGGAAACAGGTGTGAGGGTCCTTGAGCCAGACCAGAATCTGACGGCGAACCGGGTGAGCCAGCGCTTTTATTATTTCGTCGAGGTCGATAGGCATGTCGTTCTCAATCTGCGTGTAGCGTTATATCGCGATGGAGCGAACTTTATATTGGTGCATCGCGATATACAAATATGAAGGAGTTCTAAGCATGGAGCGAATGGGTATACCGGGTTATAACGATACAAGCGCGGAGCCTCATTGTAGGAGCGCGCTTGCCCGCGATCGCGGTAGAACAGTCGATGAAAAAATACCTGACAAGCCGCCATCGCGGGCTAGCGTGCGCCCACAGGCTTGCTCGGTGTCTGCTACATTGCGGCGACCTGCACACGGGCAACGGTTGTCATGAATTACCTCGCACACCTCCATCTGGGCGGTCAGACGCCTTCCCAATTGCTTGGCAGCCTGTATGGCGATTTCGTCAAAGGCTTGCTGGCGGGTCGCTTTCCCCTGGACATCGAGCAGGCGATCCGTCTGCATCGGCGCATCGATGCGTTTACCGACGCTCATCCCGTGACCAAACGGGCAATGGGACGATTTCCGGCCGAGCGCCGTCGCTATGTCGGCATCGTGCTGGACGTGTTCTTCGATCACTGTCTGGCGCGGGACTGGTCGCAGTATTCGGACGTGCCGCTGGATGCATTCACCGGCAAGGTGTATCGCGTGCTGGCGAACGAGCCTGAACTGCCCGAGCGCCTGGCGATGATCGCGCCGCGCATGGCGGCGCATGACTGGCTGGGGTCGTATCGGGATTTCGAAGTGGTGGGCGATGCATTGGCCGGGATTGCCCGACGCCTGTCACGCCCCGAGGGACTGGCCGGCGCCATGCAGGAACTGCAGGCGCTTTATGGGCCGTTAAGCGAGGATTTCAGCGAGTTCTATCCGCAACTTCAGGCGTTCGCTCAGGCGGCCCTGGCGGTTGACGGTCGTAGCTCGGCAGGCTGAGTCACCTCCCCAAACAACGCAGTCTGGACAGCGGTCTGTGCTTCGAACGCCAGTGCCGCGCGCTCTTTACCATGGGACGCAATCGGCTCCAGCAACTGAATATGCACGTCGCTCACCTCGTTGGCGAACAGGCGGCGCAGGTGTGAAAGCAGATCGTCATCGCCAATGAATGGCGCGATGTGATCGGGCTTGCCGTCGCGCACATACCGGATGGCAACCGGTAGCACAGGGGTTCCGGTTTCAATGGCGCTGGACAGCAGGCGACCGTGGAAGGTACGCAAACGGGTGCCGTCCGTGGTGGTGCCTTCAGGGAAAATTACCAGCGAATGATTGCCCAGCAGGTGCTGGCCCATTTGCTTTTGAATCAGCTTGCTGTCGCCCGAACCGCGGCGAATGAACAGTGTGCCGGCCTTCAGCGCCAGCCAGCCGGCCACCGGCCAGGTGCGCACTTCAGCCTTGGACAGAAACGAAAGCGGGGCGAGCATGCCCAGCAAGGGAATGTCGGTCCATGACACATGGTTGCTGACCCACAAGGCGGGCTGAGCCGGCAATGTGCCGCTGACCGTGACGCGGAACGGCAGCGCGGCCGTCAGGCGTGCCATGAACCAGCTTGTCCAGCGCTGACGGCGGGCCATGGAGTTGCCGACGCGCAGACGTTCCATCAGGGCGAACGTGCCGGCAATGGTCAGGCCGAGGCCGATGACCCACAGCACACGGATAACACGCGCATGACTGCGCAGCGAGCTCATCACACCGCTGCCTTGAAGTGACGGGCGTAGCGCGGGCACAGCTCGTCGCGTTTGAGCAGGATGAACACGTCGGCGACCTGGAAATCTTCATCCCAGCACGGCTCGCCACAGATCTTGGCGCCCAGGCGCATGTAGGCCTTGAGCAGCGGTGGCATTTCACAGATTACGTTGTTTGGAATGTCGAGGGTTGGCAGCGGGTTCTTCGGCTCGGCGCGCAGGTGTTCGGTGCTCAGGTAGCGTTCACGCAGACGCTGCATGATGGCGTGGGCCTGAATGCCGCCGTCCTGCATCGGGATGCTCGCGCAGCCCATCAAGTAGCTGTAACCGCCTTCGTTAAGCACTTCGGCCAGCTCGCTCCACAGCACGGCAATGGTCCCGCCGTTGCGATACGCCGGGTCGACGCAGGTACGGCCCAACTCCAGGATCGGACCCTGCAAATGGCCCAGGCCATGAAGGCTGAATTCTTCTTCGCTGTAGAAACGGCCCAGGGTGTTGGCGGCCTTGTGGTCCAGCAGGCGAGTGGTGGCGACCAGTCGACCGCTGTTGAGGTCACGTACGCCGATGTGCATGCAGTGAACGTCGTAATCGTCGATGTCCAGACCCAGCTCGGCACCTTTGAGCTTGGCGTTAAATTCGCCGCTGAACACGCTGAAACGCAAAGCCTGTGCTTCTTGCAGGGCTTGAGGACCGATCAGGCGCTCGGCCTGCAGGCGGCGGTCTACGCTGGTGTCTCGAATACTGGCGATCTGAGTCATAGGGCGTCTCCGTGGGCCAGCCTTGGTCCAGGCCGGTCGACTGAATGATTCGAAGCATTGCTGTACGAATGCAGGCTAGGGAGGGCCGATGTCATCACCATTAAGCTTTGGTGATGGTTGCGTGACAGGCGGGGCGGAAGGTGGGAGACGCTGGGGATGCGATGAATGCGTGGCGATTTTTGCTTCGGTGCCGAACCCCTGTGGGAGCGAATTCATTCGCGAAAAGTCGTCCAGCGAACAGAGCTGCTTTGACCCTGCTGGCCAATTGCGAATGAATTCGCTCCCACAGAAGATTTTCGTCCGGCTGATTTTGTGCTGCGTTTGAACGACCTCAAAGAGGGTTTCCCCGTGCTGTCATCATTGCGTGCCAGGATTGCCGGTATCCGCGCATGAGGTCCGTTCATGAGTCGTTTGTGGTTAACGCTAATCCTCTTTTCGATCGCTTGTTCGGCGGTCGCCGAAACCTGGCCTGACGCGCAATGGTCCGCTCGGCCACTCGCTTCAAGTGCAGCGCTAAAGGACCTCGACACCTACGCCTTCCCCCCTCGCGACGAGCAGACCCGCGCCGGCATCCGCACCGACGCGCTGTTGATCGTCCACAACGGCGAAGTGGTCTACGAACGCTACGCCGGCGTGACTCATGCCGAGACGCCGCACCTCACCTGGTCGATCAGTAAGAGCATTCTCGCAACGGTGCTGGGCGTGGCCTTTACAGAAGGGCGGTTCAAGCTGGATGACCCGGTTGCACGCTATTACCCACCGTTCAAAGCACACCCCGACATCAGGATTCAGGACCTGCTGCACTGGGCGTCGGGCCTGGATTGGCAAGAGGATTACGAATATGCGCCGCTCAACTCCTCGGTCGTCGCCATGCTCTACACCCGAGGCCGCAGCGACATGGCGCGCTTCACCGCCGAGCACGACGTGGCGAGCGCGCCCGGCACGGCGTATCGCTATTCCAGTGGCGACAGCACGGTATTGGCCGCTGCGCTTCGAGGCATGGTGGGCGACACGGCCTACGCCGATTACCCGTGGACCGCGTTGTTCGACCCGCTGGGCATCAAGAGCGCGGTCTGGGAAACCGATGGTACCGGCACCTTTGTCGGCTCGTCCTACGCCTACATGACCGCGCGGGATCTGGCCCGTATCGGTTTGCTCATGCAGCGTGGCGGCCGTTGGCAGGATCGCCCGTTGCTGGCGCAGGGCTGGGTCGATTTCAACCTCACCCCGTTCGGTTCCCAAACGCCCACCACCGAAGCGCCGGGAGGACAGTGGTGGCTCAACCGGGCGGCGAACAACACGCCCGGCCCCTGGCCTGACGCGCCGCCCGACACCTTCGCGGCCCTGGGGCATTGGGGACAGGCGTTGTATGTGATCCCGAGCGCGGGCCTGGTGATCGTGCGTTACGCCGATGACCGGGACGGGACCTACGATCACAACCAGTTGCTCAAGCGCGCGTTGAAAGCCGTGGCTGGGGAGCGTGTGCAATGACGGCCAGGAAGGGGTTCATTCGACGCCGCCCGTTCAGCACGGTGGCGATCCTGATGGTGGTGCTTCTGCTCGCCGTGGTCTGGATCTGGCGTGTCCCGTTGCAGGCGTTTCCGAGCATCATCAGTGCTTACACCGCCAAGGAATATTGTTCCTGCCGTTACGTGATGAACAACCCGGTGGACGACTGTCAGGCCTACGTGAAGCAGTGGCTGCCAAGCACATTGACGGAAAGCCTGGCCGACAAGCGAATCACCGCTACAGGGATGGGCCGTGAAAGCAGCGCGCAATGGCAAGGCCAGCGCCAGGGCTGTCGATTGTTGCCAGCCGAGCCGTGAGGGCGAACGTCGCCATTTGCTTGCGGTCTGACAGGCGGATAAGGTTGCCTCAATCGCGCCGCTGGAGTTCTCATGCCCACTTTCACCCGCCTGCTGCTGGCCTCGCTCGCCGTGTGGGCGCTGCCTGCTCAGGCGAACTGGTATCTGGATAACGAGTCCTCGCGGCTGTCGTTCATTTCCACGAAGAACGCCGACATCTCCGAAGTCCACCGCTTCCTCAACCTGCACGGCAAGGTCGATCCCAAGGGCGTGGCCGAGCTGGAAGTCGAGCTGGATTCGGTGAGCACCGGCATTCCGTTGCGCGACGAGCGCTTGCGCAGGCAGCTGTTCGACATCAAGCAATTTCCTGAAGCCCGCATCACGGCGCAACTGGACATGCGTCCGATCAATGCGCTGGCGCCTGGCGCGCAGTTGGAGTTACGGCTGCCGTTGAAGGTGCAGATACACGGCCAGTCGCAAAGCTACAACGCCGAACTGCTGGCGACACGACTCGATGACCGACGTTTCCAGGTCGTGACGCTGGAGCCGCTGGTGTTGCACGCCGAGGATTTTGGATTGCTTTCGGGCCTGGAAGGGCTGCGCAAAGTGGCTGATCTGTCGGCCATCGGGTTTTCGGTGCCGGTGGGTGCTGTCTTGATCTTTTCGGCGCGCTGATCATGAGAGGCGCGATTTTTCCGTGGCGTGACGACAACCAGTTCAACCTGATGATCGACGGCCCTGCGTTTTTCCCGCGCATGATTGCCGCGATCGACGGCGCGCAGCAGCACGTTGAACTCGAGTTGTATCTGGTGGAAGCGGGCGTGTGTGCCGAGGCCGTGGTGCAGGCGCTGGTCAATGCCGCACAGCGTGGCGTGATGGTGCGTTGCCTGTTCGACGACTTCGGTTCTCTGGCGTTTACCTTAAGCCTGCGCACGCGCTTGACCGAAGCGGGTGTGATTCTGCGGTTTTACAACCGCGTGTACTGGCGTCGGGGCATACGCAATTTCTACCGCGATCATCGCAAGTTGTTGCTGGTCGACAAGGCGCTGGCGGTGGTGGGCGGCACGGGTGTGACAGACGAATTCTGGCGGCCGGATCAGGACGCCAGCGAATGGCACGAAGTGATGGTCGAGATTCGCGGCCCGCTGGTGCTCGACTGGCAAGCCTTGTTCGACCGTCAGTTCCACGCCAACCCCAGACGCCGCGCGTGGCGACCTGCGGAAAACTTCGGGTTGCCGCGTTTGCCGAAAGCGCCGGTCAGCGGCAGTGGCTTGGGGCGCGTGGCTTATGCCGACTCACGCCAGCACCGCGACATCCTGCAGTCACTGATTCGCTCCCTGAACACCAGCAGAACGCGCATCTGGCTGGCGACGCCGTACTTCCTGCCAACCTGGAAAGTCCGCCGCGCACTGCGCCGTGCGGCGTCCCGAGGTGTCGACGTACGCCTGCTGCTCACCGGCCCGCGCACCGATCACCCGTCCGTGCGCTACGCCGGCCATCGGTATTACCCGCGTCTGCTCAAAGCCGGGGTCAAGATCTTCGAATACCAACCGTGTTTCCTGCATCTGAAAATGGTGCTGGTGGACGATTGGGTGAGCCTCGGCTCCTGCAACTTCGACCACTGGAACCTGCGCTTCAATCTGGAAGCCAATCTTGAGGCCATTGATCCCGGGCTGAGCCTGGCCGTGCAGAAGAGCTTCGAGCGGGACTTTCTGGTCAGCAGCGAAGTGAGTCTGGCGGACTGGAAATCCCGCCCCCTGTGGCGCCGTGTCAAACAGCGCCTGTGGGGGTGGGTGGATCGGCTGGTGGTCAATGCGTTGGATCGTCGGGGGTAAGCGGTGGGGATCTGCTACCGGTCAGCAGCGCAAGTGAACGCAGGTTTGTAGTACTACGCTGTTACCAGCGTCGGGATCAACCGGCGAATACTTGCGCGACACCCATCCACCGCAATCGGTCCGGAGGACATCACCAGATGGCTGCCAAGAAAATTCTCATGCTGGTCGGCGACTACGTCGAAGACTACGAAGTGATGGTGCCGTTCCAGGCGCTGCAGATGGTCGGACACACCGTTCATGCTGTGTGCCCGGGCAAGAAGAAGGGCGATGTGATTCGCACGGCCATTCACGATTTCGAGGGCGATCAGACCTACAGCGAAAAGCGCGGCCATAACTTCGGTCTGAATTTCGATTTCGACAGCGTGAAGTCCGCCGACTACGACGCGTTGCTGGTGCCTGGCGGCCGCTCTCCTGAGTACCTGCGCCTCAATGAAAGGGTGCTGGAACTGGTGCGCGAATTCGGTCGCGACGACAAGCCGATTGCCGCTGTCTGCCACGGTCCACAATTACTGGCCGAAACCGGCGTGCTCAAGGGCAAATCGGTGAGTGCTTACCCTGCGTGCGCCCCCGAGGTTCGGCTGGCAGGCGGCGAGTACGTCGAGATCGGGATGGACCAAGCACATACCGACGGCAAACTGGTCACCGGCCCCGCGTGGCCCGCGCATCCGGCGTGGCTGGCGGCATTCCTCAAGGTGCTCGGTACGCAGATCATTCTCTAAAACGGAGGGACCACGCATGTGCGAACTTTACGTAAAAGCCGACCCCATTCTTTACGAATCCCGCTCGCGCTCATTGCGCATCTGCGGCGTCGTCACCACCCTGCGCCTGGAAAACCAGTTCTGGGACATCCTCGCTGAAATCGCGGGTCACGACGGCATCACCACCAACCAACTGATCAGCAAGCTGTACGAAGAGGTCATGGATTACCGGGGCGAAGTGATCAATTTTGCGTCGTTTCTCCGGGTCAGTTGTATGCGTTATCTAAGCCAGCACAGGGCGTTCGCGCCACCATTGAGCCTGGTGCGGGGTAACGCTGCTGGGGCCGAGACCGTGTGGGTTGGCAAGTAAGAGTGGTCGACCTTTTTCATTAAGCTTGTGACCTTGGCTTGCACAATGTTCACGATGATATTTCGAAGGTGCCACTGCGACTGACCGCTGCGGGCATGCATAAAAAATCCGAGCCAGGAAAACCAGGCTCGGATTTTTAGTTGGACGGCAGGTTAAACAGTACCGCGTCCGTTACATCTGTTTTGACGCGGCTTACTGCACTTCCACCGCCAGACTTTCACTGATCTTCTTCTGCCAGATCGCAGGACCGGTGATGTGTACCGACTCGCCGTTGCTGTCCACTGCGACAGTGACCGGCATGTCTTTGACGTCGAACTCGTAGATCGCTTCCATGCCCAGTTCAGGGAATGCCAGGACCTGCGATTTCTTGATCGCCTGGGCAACGAGGTAAGCAGCACCGCCGACGGCCATCAGGTAAACGGCTTTGTTGTCTTTGATCGCTTCGATGGCGGTCGGGCCGCGCTCGGATTTGCCGATCATGCCCAACAGGCCGGTTTGCTCGAGGATCTGACGAGTGAACTTGTCCATCCGCGTGGCCGTGGTCGGGCCAGCAGGGCCGACGACTTCATCACCGACCGGGTCGACCGGACCGACGTAGTAAATGAAGCGACCTTTCAGATCGACCGGCAGGGTTTCGCCCTTGTTCAGCATTTCGACCATGCGCTTGTGCGCAGCGTCGCGGCCGGTGAGCATTTTGCCGTTGAGCAGCACGGTTTCGCCCGGCTTCCAGCTCTGCACGTCTTCCGGGGTCAGGGTGTCGAGGTTGACGCGGCGAGCCGACGGGCCGGCTTCCCAGACGATTTCCGGGTAGGCGTCCAGCGGTGGCGCTTCCAGCGAGGCCGGGCCGGAACCATCCAGCACGAAGTGCGCGTGACGGGTCGCGGCGCAGTTAGGGATCATGCAGACCGGCAGCGAGGCGGCGTGGGTCGGGTAATCCATGATCTTGACGTCGAGCACGGTGGTCAGACCGCCCAGGCCCTGAGCGCCGATGCCCAGTTGGTTGACCTTCTCGAACAGCTCCAGGCGCATTTCTTCCAGACGGTTCGACGGGCCGCGGGCCTTGAGCTCGTGGATGTCGATGGATTCCATCAGGACTTCCTTGGCCATGACGGCTGCTTTCTCGGCGGTGCCGCCGATGCCGATACCCAGCATGCCCGGTGGGCACCAGCCTGCGCCCATGGTCGGAACGGTTTTCAGCACCCAGTCAACGATCGAGTCGGACGGGTTGAGCATCGCCATCTTCGATTTGTTTTCCGAGCCGCCGCCTTTGGCCGCGACGTCCACTTCCACGGTGTTACCCGGGACGATGGAGTAGTGGATGACCGCCGGGGTGTTGTCCTTGGTGTTTTTACGAGCGCCCGCCGGGTCGGCGAGGATCGAGGCGCGCAGGACGTTTTCCGGCAGGTTGTAGGCGCGACGCACGCCCTCGTTGATCATGTCGTCCAGGCTCATGGTGGCGCCATCCCAGCGCACGTCCATGCCCACGCGTACGAATACGGTCACGATGCCGGTGTCCTGGCAGATCGGACGGTGCCCCGTGGCGCACATGCGCGAGTTGATCAGAATCTGGGCCATGGAGTCGCGCGCGGCAGGCGACTCTTCGCGCAGGTAGGCCTCATGCATGGCCTGGATGAAATCAACGGGGTGGTAATAGGAGATGAACTGCAGGGCGTCGGCAACGCTCTGAATCAGGTCATCCTGCTTGATCACGGTCATGGGGCGTTCTCCTCTATCAGGCGGGAACATTATGTAGGGCGGTTTGCGCGGGATGCGCTTGGCAAGCGCGCAAACGGCCTTTGGCTCGGCTAACGCTCAGGCGCAGCGGCAGGAAAAGGCGCCGCAGTATACCGCTTGCCCACCGCCGCGACACCCTGCCACAGGGTAAACCTTAGTCTTGAGGGCGCGCGGCGCCGAACGGCGAGGGTTCGCGAGCCTCGTCAGACCGCGGTCACGCTGCCGTCAGGGTGAAAGATCGTGGCTTGTGCGTCTCGCAGCGAGGTCTTCCAGGCTTTGAGCGGATTTCCTGTCGTACGCAGGCGCTCAAAATACGGAATGGCCTCCTTTGGGATATTCGACGAGTTGGCTGAGCTTTGCAGATTGGCGAAGCCTTTCACGAAGACTTTGTGAGTGAACCCTTGAACCGGGCGGCCCAGTTCCTTGGCGATCTCCAGCGCCGCACCGTTTTTTCCGCTCCAGCACGAGAGCAACACGAAGGTCTCATCGGCGCCGACCCCGAGCGCTTCGAGGCGGGGCGCGATGACGTCGCGTGCGATGTCGGCTGCACGCGCTACGTGGCCATCCGGGCCCATGAGCAATGCACGTTTGGGATCACCATGGGTGAGCAGGGCGACCCGGTTGGTGCCGTGATAGGTGTCGATGAAACCGACGTCCACCCCTCTGGATGTGTGCTGGGCCAGCAACTCACCATTGCCCAGGCGGCCGGGCTTCGGTGGCGTCCAGCCGTGCTTGATGTCCAGTGCTCTTTGTCGGGCACCCGCATGTTTCAGGCTGCCCAGCTTCAGGCCTATCCCGGCGCCAGACAGGCCGGTGACCAGGGAAATCCCCCCCAGGATGCCGGACGCGGCACCATCCTGCCCGGTCGCCTCAAGCACGGTGCTCGCCGCCCCCGTGGCCAGCGAGATGATATCCAGCGCCACGGCGGCAAGCGTTGCAATCTGCCCGGTGGTCAACAGGCCTGTCCCGGAACTGATCAAGACACCCGCAGCGGGCAGGGCCGCTTGCAGACCGGGAATCAACGCCACCGCCGCCAGCGCAAGTCCTGCGCCGGCGAGGGCGTAATTCACCCAGCTGTGGCCATCCGGGTCGACGCGATTGACCGGATCGCCGGCACACCACGCGTAGGGGTTGATCCCGCCCTGGCCGAACGGGCTGTCGGTGTCCGGAGCCAGAAAGCACATCAGCACTGGATCGTAAGGTCGATTCCCTCCCGGGACGTAAAGGCCCGACAAAGGTTCGCGCTGCTCACCGGCGTAGCCGAAAGCGGCGTCTTCGCTGTCCGCACCATGGGCGGTGTAGCGCCGCGCACGCACTGCGTTCTCAGCTTCCAGACGCACGCTGCCCTGCGCGTCGGTGCCGATCAGCAGGGTCTGGCGAACGCCGTCGGTGACCTTGTTCAAGGCGAACAAGGCGTTCAGGTCGCCGATCAACTGCACACTGTCATTGCCGGTTTGCTGATGAGTGAGTTGATCCGCGCTGAAAAAATCACGCGTCAGAACACCGTTCACTTCGCGGTCGGTGAGCTGTCCGCTGGGGTCGTAGCGGTACGTGCACGTCCCCGCCGGTGTGCGGACTTGCGTGAGTCGGCCCTGGGTATTCCAGCTGAAATGACGGCCCAGGCTGTCGCTGATGACCCGGCCGCAGGCGTCATAGTCAAGCGTGATTTCCGGTGGCCAGGAGGCGTGGGTGTGGGTGATGCGCACCAGTCGAACAGGGTCGTCGTCGGCGTAGCTGAAGCGGGCTTCGTCCCGACTCCCGTCGGCAAACAGACTCACCACCGTTTCATGGCCGTTAAATGCGTTGAAGGTGAACGCCTGTTCGACGATGAGGTTGCCAAACGGATCCTCCGCGGCGGCCTGGTGGTCGGCCGTGCACCGTACCAGTCTGTCGCGCGCATCGTATTCGAAGCGTTGTTCGCTTTGCGCATCGCCGTCGGTCCAGCGTCGGGAGATGATCTGATCCAGAGCGCAATAGCCTGACGTCTGGGTGATCGTCCTGATGGCAGGAGGGTGTCCTTCTTCGGTTTGCGTGAAGGTGAACGTGCGTGCGTGCTCGCGTCCAAGTGCGTCGTACTCAATCGAGGTGATGAGGGTACGGCGGTTTTCAGGGTCGCTGACGTGGACGGTCAATGGCCGCGACAGGGCGTCATAGGTGTAGGTGGTTTCCAGTTCCCCGACGCGTGTGGTCTGCACCCGACCCGCCGAGTCGAACTGACGCCGGTGGGCAATGCCCTGAGCATCTTCAAAGCCTTGCAGCAGGCCGCCGAACGAATAGAGCCAGCGGGTCGTGTGGGTCTGCCCGTCGACGGTCCACTGGTCTTGCGCCGGTTGGCCAGTGGCGCTGAAGGCGAAGGCTTGATGACCCTGTTCACCGCTAACGGCGCTGGGATGACCGAATGCCGGGTGGCGGGATATCTGTATCGCGGCTTCGCCATCGGGGGTGACGCTCATCAGAAGATTATTGAGGGCCTTCTCGTAGGTGAATGCGATGTCGTTGCCGTCGGCCAGGGTCGTGGAAGAGGGCGGAAGCTGGTCGTTGCGGTAATGAAACAGGGTGGTGTGCCCACCCACTTCAACAGACAGCTGGCGACCCAGACCGTCGAAGGTCTGACGGCCGATGATGATGGGCGTGTTCATGTTTTCGATCCTTCGAAATGTGCAGTTCACCGGGAAGTGTGGCGTGCGTTGCCGTTTTCCCGGTGAGTGTCGTAAATGCTCCAATGCCGCTGCTTATGACGGTTCAGTCACGGTCGGTGGCGTCACGGCGACGGTGTCAGGGTGGTTGTCGTCGCTGTGTAAGGCGTAGGTCCAGCTCACCACCGTGTTGTCTGCCAGCCGCTGCTCGACGGTTCGCCCGTAGGCATCGAGCTGGACAGCCGTGACGCGGTCAGCCTGGCCGGGGACTTTGATCGTGGTCGCGGTGACGCGGTCCAGCCCGTCGCGTTGCCACTCTCTGGCACGGATCAAGAGGCCATCGGTGTCATACAGGTGTTCGCTGACAGGGCTGCCCGCCGCGTTATGGCGGGTCAGCGTGTGCGGACCCTTGAGCGTCCCGTTCTGTTGCCATCGCTTGACGGTGAGGGTGATCGGGTCATGCTCGTTGTATGTTTCCACGCCATCGGGTGTGATGCTCCGATGTATGTTGCCCCAGTCGTCGTAGAACGTTGTCGTCGTGAGCCTGAGTGCCGTCACTGCGGCGGGATCCTGAGGGTCGCGCAGCCAGTCCTGTTGGGTCTCGCTGACCGTTCGGCCTTCAGCGTCGAAGACGGTGCTGGCAATCTCACGAAACACGTCAGGGGCGTGGTCGATGTCTTCGAGTTCCACCCGCACGGTACGACCCTCGCCATCGAGCCACTGTCGACGCCGTTGGCCGGTCGAATGGCGATGCTCAATCATCACCGGGTTCTCGTTCCCGGACCTGTGCTCAAGCGCTGCCAAGTCGCTCACGCAATAGGTCGAGGTGCGGCGGGCTTCATAGCGGCTGTCATCGGCTGTGACTGCCAGCGTGACACGGCCGAGGGCATCGTAGGTGAAGCGGGAGACGACCCCGGCGTGATTGCGCTCGCGGGTCAAACGGCCTGTGCTCAGCGCCCGCGCACTGCTTTGCGTGGCGCGCACCCGGTCGGTTTGCTCGAACCCGGTGAGGGTGACATGGGTGCTCAGTTCGTCCTCTGTCAGCGCGTAGCGATACTCAGTGGTGGTGGCTTTGCCATTGAGCGTGGTGACCTTTTTTTCAAGACGGGCATAGTGAGGGCCATCGGCAGTGATGTAGGTCTGTGTGGTGGTTTCAAGCAGGCGACCCTCGATTTCTTCCCGCGCCGTCTCGCGGTCCACCACGACAAACGCAGGTCCGCCCGTAAGCTTCGACGCCAGCGATGCGTAGCGGTACGTGGTCGAGATGACAGGCGCGCCGCCGTAGGTGCCGTCATTCAGGCGGGCCGGTATGACGGTCTTTTTCTTCAGGTGCCTGACCATGCCCAGAGGATTGGGCGGACACCCCTCGGTTTCCTCGATATCTGCGACACCTTCGGCAGGGTAGTACTCGCTGTGCTCCTCTAAGCCGAGAGGCGAGAGGGTGAACACGACGTTGCCGAATGCGTCGTAGCGATACTCGGTTTCTTCACGGCGTTGCAGGCCGGCGTTCGAGTGGTCGATGTAGGTCACGGTCTGTTTATGCGGAAGCTGGCACCACGCGGGCTGGTCCTCCCAGTCGGTGTCAGGTGCGATGCCGAACGTGGTCGTGGTGCGCAACTCGCAATGGCCTCGGCGGGTGACTTCGCTCGTGAGCAAGTGAAAGCGGTTCCAGGTGCGGGTGATGGTCGAGAGCGTTCTGCCGTCCGGATCGGTCTGGGTTTCGGTGACCTGATAATCGTAATCCTGCTCGACCTGGTACAGGTTGTCGCGTCCTTGCTGCCAGTCGAATGCCTGATCGCTGCCAAAACCCAGGAAGTTGTGCACGCCGGACCATTCATACGTGCGGGTCAGCTCGCGGGTCGTTTCGCACGCCGAGTGGGTCCACTGCAACACCCGTGGCAATACCCGCAAGGGCGCCCCCTCGGGGAGTTGGTGGCCTTCTTCGCCCGTCGCCCAGATCACGGAATCGATCGCTCCCAAAGGGCTCGTGAGTGTGCTCGGCAGCAGGAGATGGTTGTCCGGGTTGAGCGCATGGTGCTCATAAAGAATGCTGAAGGGCGTATCGATGCCGGGCAGGTAAACTTCGCTCAATGCATCGTTGACCAGCCGCAGGCGTACGCTCTCTTCTGCGCGCCCGGGAACAGTGAACGCGACCTCACCGTCATCCGCCCTCTGCACGTGCAGCAAGGTGCGCGTTTCGTCGCTGATCCGTTCGAGGATGAAGTCGTCGTTGCCGTAGGGCGACCACTCGACGAACACGCGGTTACCTTCCTGGCTGCGCAATTCAGTGACCAGATAGCGGGCGCTTTCTGGCTGTCGGGTGAGGATTTCAGTCTGACCGTTTTTTTGATCCACCCGAATTACCAAATCGCTCTCGCAGACCACCCGCCTCGATTTGAGCTTGGCATCCAATAGCGTCAACTCGCTGCCCGGCATGAACGTGGCGTTGTCGAGGTCAACCGCGAAGTGCTCTCCCGACGAAAGCCGCAACGACGGTGCGTCCTGGTGCAGATTGAGTTCGCTCAAGTCCAGCGACCAGCCCAGCCCGAATCCTTTGTCACGGGTGGAACCCAGAACGCTGAAGGTGAGGGTAGGGGTGACCGATGGGCCGGCCAGGTGGTTGGCGGGAAGCAGGGGCAGTTGAAACGCCAGGGTGAATTGCCCGGTGCGGGCATCGACTCCGGTCTTGATGCAGTCCATGAAATGGGTGGCTTGGGTATGAATGCCGGACATGTGAGCTCTCTTTGTCGGTGCGCCAAGTGGCGAGTGAGCGCACCCTGTCGTCTGTCGACAGGGTGCGGCGGAACAGCCTCGAGCCGTTAATGGCGCATCTTGAAGTTCAGCTCATTGCCCGCGTTTTCCTGGGTCATCTGAATGCCGTATTCGTTGCCGTACTGGTCAATCACGCCCCAACGGCTCGGTCCGAAAAAGGCCCGGGTGTACCGGGCGAATTCACTTCCGTAGCCAATCAACTCCAGGCGAATGAAATTCATGGCGCCTTCCCGGGTGTTCACTGCAACGGAGGCGTCATGGGAATTGAAATGTCCAGGTTTGCCAGGCTTGAAGGCGAAATGGAAATGCTCTTCGTAGATACGCGCTGGCCAGACTCCGTCGAAAACACGGTACCAAGGGGAGACATCCAGGGCGTCGTTGTAATAGGACTCATCGGCGTTGGGGCCGTAGGGAACGGCATCGACAATCTTGAAATGTCGATTGGCGAATTCCAGGTAATACAGGTCAATGTCTACGTCTGTATCCCCGGACTTGCCTTCGTATTCGTGAACGCGCTCAAGGGTGAAGTCCGACCGCTTCTTGTGGGGAGAGGCGACGGTTTCTATTTCAGCGTGTGAGTTGAAAATCGAGGTGCTGGTGGCGTATTCAACACCTTCCTCTTTGGTGATCGCGGCGTAAACCTTGTATCGCTCACCTGCCGGAGCCAGTGAAGAAATGTAGAAGGAGCGAGCGCGCGAACTGGATTCGATCAGGTTCACCGGAGCGGAGCCGGATGCGGCGTAATACTCGAACCTAGGGTCTTTAACCGTCGAGAGGCGGAACAGGTCCTCCGGTAGAACGGGGTTCTGCGCGGCCCACTCAGGATCGTACGCCCCACGGCCAAATTCGGCGCCCAGGTCGCGGTATTGACCATCGTCCGATATCAGGAAGAGCCAGAGGCTATCGAGTTGTTCATCGCTGATTTCCTGCCCTTTGGCGGGTGTCAGGTTCACCGTGACTTTCAGTTGTTGGTTCCCGTTGCTGTAAAGCCGGTTCGAGTTGGAAGTGATCTCGATTTTGAATTTGCTCAGCCAGTGAGCGTCGTTTCTTGACTGCATGTTCCAACCATCCGTGGTTGTTGAAGACAGCCACAGATTACCCACTCCAGTCGTTTGAGTTGATATACATAGTTAGGGTGTTCAAGCAGGGTGAGTGGGAATGTTTCGTCAGGCTTTGTAACCGGGCCTCGCCGCTGATCGACATTCAACGCGCCCGATACCCGCGTTTGAATGGCACGGCCGTCGCCTCGACAGACGCGTTGGCGAAACGCCCCGTTTCCTCTACATTGCAACCTTCCCGGATGAATGAAGCGACTGCTGCCCCTTCGGCCAGCGGTGGGATCCAGGCCCCAGCGGCCGGACAGGACGAACCCTCACACGATGACAACCCAGCCTCCTATAGATGGATCTATCCAGCGCTTGCGACTCAAGCGTTTTGCCCTGGCTGCCGGCACCTACGTGTTGCTGATCGCGCTGATGTGGGTGGCGTTCTGCGCCGGTTATTACCACGCGACATTCTTTGGTGTGTGGCTGACTAGCGTGGCCGTGCTGCTCTCTCAGGGCGCGCTGAGCCTGGTGTTTTTTGGCGGGCTCAACAACCGGTTCAAAGACCCCAGCCTGACCGAATTCCAGGTGCTGATGGGCCTCGGCTGGGAAACGTTTCTGTTGGCCCATCTGGATTCCGCACGTGGCACCTTCCTGGTGCTGTATGTGTTGGTGTTGCTTTTCGGCCTGTTTCATCTTCCGCCCAAGGTGTTCACACGCTGCGCCGTGCTTGCCTTGCTGGGGTTTATCGGGATCAACCTGTGGGATGCCTTTAGCGGCCAGTTGAATGACCCGGGCCTGGCCGCGCTCCAGACGTGCTCGTTGTTTATCGTGCTGGGCTGGTTGTGCATGTATGCGGGGTTCGTGCAACGCTCGCGGCAGCGCATGCATCAGCGTCGGATCACCTTGCAGGCGCATCAGGAAACCTTGCGCGGCATGATGTTTCAGCTTGAAGAGCTGGCGTCGACCGATGAGCTGACCAATCTGTACAATCGCCGGCATTTCTTGCGTCTGGCCACCCGTGAGCTTGAAACCATGGATGGCAATTACACCGAAGGTCTTGCCCTGATCGACCTTGATCACTTCAAGCGGGTCAATGATCTGCTCGGACATGCCGCGGGCGATCGTGTCTTGCAGGTGTTCGCGGCAACCGCCAGCGACTGCCTGCGCTCAGACGACATTCTGGCGCGCTATGGTGGAGAGGAGTTCGTGTTGCTGATCCCGCGTTGTACCCGTGCGCAACTGGTCGAATGCTGCGAACGCGTGCGTGAGGCCTTTGCAAACGTGACCATTCCGGATCTGCCGGGCCTGGAGCTCAGCCTCTCGGTCGGCATGACGCTGGTCGAACGTGACGACGACATGGATCGCGCCTTGCAACGTGCCGACCACGCGTTATACCGGGCCAAACACCACGGCCGAAACTGCTGCCATGGTGCCTGGGATTACGCCGATGCCTGAGTTGTACGCAGGCGAACGGCAGTGGTCGGTCGCACCCGGTTCCAACCTTCTTGATGCCTTGAACAGCGCTGGCCTGTCGGTGCCTTACAGTTGCCGTGCGGGCAGTTGCCACGCGTGTCTGGTGCGTTGTGTCGGAGGTGAGCCGCTGGACGCCCTTCCCGAAGCTCTCGACGCCAGCAAACGCGAGCAAGGCTGGCGCCTCTCGTGTCAGTGCCGCGTGGTCGATGACCTGCGTGTCGAAATCTTCGACCCGTTGCGCGATGGGTTGCCTGCCAGCGTCAGCGGTTGTGACTGGGTCAGTCCAACGGTCTTACGGCTGCGTCTTGAACCCGAGCGTCCGCTGCGGTATCGCGCCGGGCAGCATTTGGTGCTGTGGACCGCGACTGGCATCGCGCGCCCTTACTCGCTGGCGAGTCTGCCGGGCGAGGATGCGTTTCTCGAATTTCATATCGATTGTCGCAACCCTGGTGCCTTCGTCGACGTCGCGCGCACGCTGAAGGTTGGAGACGCTATTCGATTGGGCGAGTTGCGCGGCGGAGCGTTGCATTACGATGCTGACTGGCAGGAGCGACCGCTGTGGCTGCTGGCGAGCGGCACTGGCCTCGGGCCGTTGTGGGGTGTGCTGCGCGAGGCGATGCGTCAACAGCACCAAGGGCCGATCCGGGTGATGCACGTGGCGCGCGAACATTATTTCGCGGCGGAGTTACAGGCGCTGGCGGTCAATCACGCACACCTGCAGATCGACTTGATCGACGCAGCGGATGTTCAGGTGGCACTTTCGGGTGTCCGCGTGACCTCCCGGCAAACCGTTGCACTGGTGTGTGGCTCGCCAGTCACTGTCGAGGCTTTTTCCAAGCGGCTGTACATCGCCGGACTGCCTCGCAACCAACTGTTGGCGGATGTCTTCGTAGAAAAAGGCCTGATAAGCGCGACCGGGATCGCATTTGCAGGGTTTATTGCCGCTGCGCACCCGATCACGGGCAAGCGCGCGCCTACAGGTTCGGTCGGATAAATCGGCGGTATGGTCAGATCTGCGTAAGCGTCGCGCACAAAAAAGCCCCGGCCTCTCACGAGAACCGGGGCTTTTGCTATCGCTGCAGCGTCTTATACGAGCGGGTCGCCGACGTGCAGGATCTTCATGCCGTTGGTGCCACCGATGGTGTGGTAGCTGTCACCCTTGGTCAGGATGACCCAGTCGCCTTGCTCGACCAGACCGCGCTTGAGCAGCTCGTCCACGGCGGCCTGGCTGACCTGACCGGCAGGCAGCGAAGCCGGGTCAAACGGAATGGTGTAGACGCCACGGAACATCGCCGCGCGCGCCTGGGTGTCGCGGTGCGGGGAGAACGCGTAGATCGGCACCGAGGAGCGGATGCGCGACATGATCAGCGGGGTGTAGCCGCTTTCAGTCAGTGCGATGATCGCCTTCACGCCAGGGAAGTGGTTGGCGGTGTACATGGCGGCCAGCGCGATGCTTTCGTCACAACGGGTGAACGAGTGACCGATGCGGTGGCTGGAGGTCTTGCCCGTCGGGTGACGTTCAGCACCGACGCAGATGCGCGCCATGGCTTCAACGGCTTCGACAGGGTAGGAACCGGCGGCACTTTCAGCGGACAGCATCACGGCGTCGGTGTAGTCGAGCACGGCGTTGGCCACGTCGGATACTTCGGCGCGGGTTGGCATCGGGCTTGAAATCATCGATTCCATCATCTGCGTGGCCACGATCACCGCTTTGTTGTGGCGACGTGCGTGCAGGATGATTTTCTTCTGGATGCCGACCAGCTCGGCGTCACCGATTTCAACGCCCAGGTCGCCACGGGCAACCATGACCGCGTCACTGGCGCGGATCAGCGCATCGAGGGTTTCGTCGTTAGCCACGGCTTCGGCGCGTTCGATCTTCGCCACGAGCCACGCGGTGCCACCGGATTCGTCACGCAGTTTGCGTGCGTATTCCATGTCGGCGGCGTCGCGCGGGAAGGAAACGGCCAGGTAATCCAGGTCCATTTCTGCCGCGAGCTTGATGTCTTGCTTGTCTTTTTCGGTCAGGGCCGGTGCAGTCAGACCACCACCGCGACGGTTGATGCCTTTGTGGTCGGACAGCGGGCCGCCGATGGTCACGGTGCAGTGCAGCGCGTCAGCGGTTTGCGTGTCTACGCGCATGACCACACGTCCATCGTCGAGCAGCAGTTCGTCGCCTACGCCGCAATCCTTGACCAGATCGGGATAGTCGATGCCGACGATTTCCTGAGTACCCTCCGTCAGAGGATGGCTGGTGGAGAAGGTGAACTTGTCACCGACCTTCAGCTCGATCTTCTTGTTGGCGAATTTGGCGATACGAATTTTCGGGCCTTGCAGGTCACCCAGCAACGCGACGAAGCGGCCGTTCTTGGCGGCGATGTCGCGGATCAGCTTCGCGCGAGCCTTGTGCTCGTCGGGCGTGCCGTGGGAGAAGTTCAGGCGGGCAACGTCCAGCCCGGCAAGAATCAGCTTCTCGATGACTTCGGGCGAATTACTGGCAGGGCCAAGTGTGGCTACGATTTTGGTGCGACGAACGGACATGCACAAACTCCTTAAATGAAGCGCAGCGAGAGGCTACTACTGTATTGGCCTGTAGTCATTGTTCCTTTGCACTACCTTGCCGCGTTACGACTGGGCAATCGGCAGGCCGGCGGCCGACAAATCGACCTTGAAGAAATGCCGAAAGGCGCCGATACAATGCAGAGCACAGGAGACTCTCATGCGAATCGTGATGATATTAGTGGCGCTGGCGGCGCTGAGCGGTTGCACCCGCTGGGCAATGAACAGCCATCTGGACAATGCCAACCGCGCGTACGCCAAGGGCGACTGCGATGCGGTGATGTATAACCTGTCGAAAGTGGACCGCGAAAGCCGTGCTCGCCGGTACGTACAACCGGAAGTGTCGATGTTGCGCGGCCAGTGTCTGGAGCGCCAGAAGCTGTACGTCGATGCGGTGCAGACGTATCAGTTCATCATTAACAATTACCCGTCCAGCGAGTACGCCTACCGGGCGCAGGCCCGTCTGGATACGCTGCATCAATTGGGGCACGACAACCTCGCACCGCCTGCTGTCCCGCGACCTGCTTCACTGTAGTTACACCCGAATGGATTGACGGTCACTTTTTCGGGTGGATGTTCTGTGAGTCTGAGCTAGTCTGAAAAAAACATAGGGACCTAAGCTTTCATCACAGGAGTGAGCGAAGGGCGCTCTGGTTATAGAAACGCGGGCGTTATCGCGAATTCGAATAATCGGATGAGTGACTTCGGTTATGGCTGGTGAGTCAGATGACGTCCCTGTTGTAATGAACAGGTGGATTCGATTGTGTACGTCGTCTTGGTGGTTTCACGTGCGACCGAATCTCAATGCACTAGCGCGACCATGCTCAATGGTCATTCCAGGGCGTGTCCAACAATGCTCAACGAAAGACGAATCGAGCGTCACCAGTTACCGTATTACCTGCAGGTGTTTAACCGGTACACCGACAAACCGTTGGGGTGCCTGGGTAACGTCTCGGAACAGGGCCTGATGCTGATAAGCGATCTGCCGATCCTCGTCGGCGCCGATTTCCAGCTGCGTCTGAAGGTGCCGGACGAGAAGGGCGGTGTTTACAACATCGACATCAATGCCAGTTGCCTGTGGTGCCAGGAAGATGAAACGCCGCGCGTTTACGATTCCGGTTTCAGATTGCAGGCGGCGCCTCCCGAGTACTTTCACCTGATTCAGGCGTTGCAGCGTTACTTCAGTTTTTATCCGCTGGAAGCGTCGGCCTGACGGCGGCACCTGTTACAAGGTGCCGGCTTTCTTCCATCCCAGATAGCGACTCACCAACTGCGGCCCCAGCTCGCCGGGGCGCACATCCAGCACCGGTATGCCATGAGCGTTCAAACGCTCATGCAAACCCGCCCGCGCGTTCAAAAAGTCTATCGTCCCGCAGTAATCCAGCGCCTCCTGCCAGGTCTGCACCGTCGCCTGGCGACGCTCATCCAGTACCTCTTCGCGAAGGCTGGCGATCAAGACCCGATGATGGCGGCTCAGGTGTTTGACGGCGCCGAGTAAATCCTCATCGTCTTCGTCGCGCAGGTTCGTGATCAGCACCACCAGCGCGCGACGTTTTTGCCTGACCAACAGCTGCCGGATGGCCGCGCCGTAGTCGGCGGGGTGCTGAGTGCTGCCAAGGTCGTACACGTGGTTGAGCAGTACATTCAAGTGTGCAGCCCCTTTGACGGGGGACAAGTGGCGATTCTGCTCGGCGGCAAAGGTCGACACACCCACGGCATCGCCCTGACGCAGCGCGACGTAACCGAGCAGCAGGCAGGCGTTGAGGGCGTGATCGAAATGCGTTAGCTCGCCATCCTGGCTGCGCATCCGGCGTCCGCAGTCGAGCAGGAAAACGATCTGTTGGTCGCGCTCATCCTGATATTCCCGCGCAATCGGCGTGCGTTGACGCGCCGTCGCTTTCCAGTCGATCTGCCGCAGGCTGTCGCCCTCGCGAAACTCACGCAGCTGGTTGAATTCCAGACCCAGCCCTCGGCGCTGGCGCTGACGAATGCCGATCTGGCTCAGCCAGTTATCCACCGCCAGTAATTGCCCGTTGTGCAGCCGTGCGAAATCCGGATAGACCCGTGCTGAGTGGGTGACCGGCAGGTAACGTCGCGAGAGCCACAGGCGCAGCGGGCTGCGGAGCTGGATTTCGATCCGCTCGAAGGTGAAATGGCCCCGGCTCGTCGGGCGCAGCCGGTAGGTCAACTGAGCCTTGCGCTGGGGACGCAGCACGATCTCCTGCGGCAGGTGTTCGACCTCGCAACGATTGCCAGGCCCTTCAGGCCCATGATCAAACACGCTCATCGGCAGGGCGCGCAGTGACGCGTGCTCGATGTCGATGCGTACGTCGCTCCAGCGGCCGAGCGCCAGACTGCCGGGCAAGTGGCGTTGCAGGCGGGGTGAAGGCAAACGCCCGACCCACCATGCATCCAGTGCGGCCAGTGTGCCGATGACGCAGAGCAGCGCCCAGAACAGGCCGTCGAGTTTTACCGTCGGACCGCGGCCCAGCGACTGGAGAATGCCCAACAACACGGCGAAGCCTGCCAGCACGGCAAGCCACGCGAGTAGCCGGGGCGATGGCTTGAGCAGTTGTTTCATTGGCGCGGCGCCGGGACCTGATCGAGCAACTGCTTGAGCACTTGATCCACCGACATGCCCTCGATGTCGAGCTCGGGCGCCAACCTGACACGGTGGCGCAGGACCGCCAGCGCGCAGCCCTTGATGTCATCAGGGACCACAAATTCGCCACCGCGCAACAGCGCCCGGGCCCGTCCGCCACGGACCAGTGCAATCGAGGCGCGAGGGCCGGCGCCGAGTGTCAGGCCCGGCCACGTACGCGTGGCACGAGCCAGACGCACGGCATAGTCGAGCACCTGTTCGTCCACCGGCAGATCGCTGGCGATGCGTTGCAGCGCCTGTACATCCTTGGCCTGCATCAAGGTTCGTAGCGGCTGGACGTCCAGCATGTCCGAGCGCGTCGAACGCGTCACCTGACGCACCATGTCCAGTTCCTGCTCGGCCTGTGGATAATCCATGCGCAGCTTGAGCATGAAGCGGTCGAGCTCGGCTTCAGGCAGCGGGTAGGTGCCTTCCTGTTCGATGGGGTTCTGAGTGGCCAGCACCATGAACGGCTGCGGCACCGGCAGGGCGCGGCCCTCGAGGGTGACCTGACGCTCCTGCATTGCTTCGAGCAGCGCTGCCTGGGTTTTCGCCGGGGCGCGGTTGATCTCGTCAGCCAGTAGCAGGTGGGTGAACAACGGGCCTTTGCGCAGTTTGAACTGCTCGGTCTGCATGTCGTAGACCGCATGGCCGGTGACATCGCTGGGCATTAAGTCGGGCGTGAACTGGATGCGTGCGAACTCACCGCCAAAGCAGCGGGCGAGGGCGCGCACCAACAAGGTTTTTCCGAGTCCGGGAACGCCCTCGATCAAGACATGGCCGCCACCGATCAACGCGGTCAGCACATCGTCGATGACCGCGTCCTGACCGATCACCGCCTTCTGCAACTCGTGACGCACGGCCTGAGCGAGGTGAATCGCACGCTGGCGTTGTTGCGCAGGGTTGCTCGTCGGCGCCGCGTGTGGCGCTGGGTCTTTGTGTTCACCTGCTTTCGGTTCGGTGTTCCTGTGTTCGATGCCGGGCTGTTCGAGGGTTTCGGCCGGGTTCGCTGCGCTGCTCGACGGTTCGGTCGGATGATCGCTCATGAATTCCGGAGCCTTGCTAACGGTTAAATTCGTTTTATCTTCCATAAATCAATGGGTTACCTAATTTAACGGCTTTTGGCTTTTTTTGATTGCTGACCCACGACTCCAGAACTGCCCCGCAGCGCGAAATCGATCGAAATGAACGTGATCTTGATGGCCAGATTTAATGGCGTCCAATCGTGCATCTTATACTCGACTACACCATTATCCCCCAAGCATGCCAAGGCAAATGTCGCTGGGTCATGCACCCACGTGTCGCCATGCACAGAACCGCGATGCCTTTTCCTTCCGACAAGGTGCTCAACGCCCTGAGAGCGGCTGGTTTTGGCCGTTGGTGGCCCGTCACGAATGGCAGCAAATGGGTGTGAACTTGATCTTTAAGCGAACTAGAAGGTCTAGACCGGCCCGCCGGCTTATCCGCGACCATACCTGCGACAGTCGTTCCCGAATGAAACTTACGTGTTGAGATAGGAGGTCACAATGTCTTCAAGCATGCCCACCAGTTCAGGATCCATGTAGCGATAATCATCGGGAATATCGAGAGAGTGGAGCCGTTTGTGTTCAAGAAGGCGGGCGTATTCAGCCTGAAGACGATTAAGGTGTTTGCGTTCCATGACAAGGATCACATCAGCCCAGCGAATATCCGCTGGGCTGATAGGTTTACGTGCATTTGGACTGGTGCCTGCTGAACGGGCATTAAAGCCAGGACGGCGACGCCAGATCGCTTCCGCAGTAGGACTACGCCATTGGTTACGGCTACAGACGAACAGGAGATTAATCATTCTGATCCAGTAGTTGGCGTGTTGTGCGGATGGGATAGCTCATCCCGAGTTGGTGTGCTCTGTACAGTTTGGCTGCACGGATGTACATCAGTTTCCAATTCTTTTCTGGCTTGAACTCCGGCGGACGAACCGCATTGTCGCCTCTGCATTTACGGGCCTGCACACGTCTCCAGGCGCGGGTTCTTTTCATTGTCATATCCTCGTGAGTACCGGGTTCAGCAGCCGCAGTAATACGAGTTGGAAATATAGTAAACGCGAATCGGTGCGTGGGCTAGGTAGGTGAGCGCTTGATACTAGCAGCGGCTAATGACTGTAGGCAGTCTGAGCGCCAAACGTCCGATAATGGCCGATATCTGCCAGTATGAGCCATGCCGGGGGGAGCGTGGAGGCGCTCCCATAGTCCAGAGAAAGCCCTCTCGAATGAGTGGTATCTGCCGGTCAATACTGGCCGGTTTGGAGGTAAAACATTGAATTCAATAACGACGCTTGTCGAGTGCTCAAGTCAGATCTTCGGTCGAGGGAGCGTATTCAGGGTCAAGGGGAAATTCCCTTACGAAGAAGCCGTGGACTTCATGGTTTTCGCAACCCAGGCAGAGGAGCGTCAGTTTGGGCTGATGATTACCACGGGATCGAAGGCGGGCCTGCCGTTGGCTATTCTGCCGAGCGAAAGCAACGTAGGGAGGATGGGACTCAGCAAGGAATGGATGGTGGCGAACTGGGCACAGTGGGTCTATCCGGACTGCGATGTATCGCAGGTATTTGTGCTTGATGGCTATGAACCAGGTGTCGGGGTTTATCGCTGAGGCGCAGGAACGGACAGTGAGAAGCCCCTTAAAGCATTCAGCGTAAATGAATAAGGCATCGGTCGAAATCTGCCGATTGCTGCGCCCACTGTCGACCCAATGCAGACGGTCGAAGCGGCATGGAGTGCATGTGCGCTGACCTCGTTCGTTGTCAGGGAGCGCAGAACCTAGTGCTCATTTCTGAATGGTCGCAGGCCAGCAGAGATAGCTGATGCTTCTCGTAGAGGGCAAACAACAGCTCTCTGTTTGAGCCGACTACATCCATACCCCTGTCATCGTAAGGAAACGCAAGAACATTGTTGTTTCGGTTGAACAGATAAACGTCGCAGCTAGGATTGGGTTGAATCATTTGAAAATCCTTTGCCAAAGCGCACCACAACAACGGTTCAAGGAGCGATACAGACAATTCGAATGAGAGGTACACCCAATACTCGGGTGCTGATTCGCATAGCCACTCCTCCGGGTCGATCGCCTCACTCCAGATGCTCCGCTGAGCGGGGACAGAGATGCCTGCGGACTTCAAGCATTCGAGCTTCCTGCGATGCTCAAAATGGCAGGTGCTCGAATGAGTCCGCAGACAAACGACGATGGGGTCATTGGCGAAAATGTCTCTACAGATAGCCATTGCCTTGCGCAGCGCCGACAAAAATTGTTCAAGCGCAGTTCCCGGCTCCGATAGCCCGAATCGCAGGCCTCCTGGGTAGGAGTGAAACAAAGGTCTCTGAAAAACAGCGGGACCAAAATGTCTTTCAATTTCTTGTTTAAGTATCACTGACGCGCTACCTGGCGGACGTCATGGGCCCATCATCAATTGGTGAGAGGGGAATGTGATCGTAACCGAAAGAACGCGAATTCGCCGTTCGCAGTGGGTGACTGCTTTTGGCCGGTAGCGGACTCTCAAGGCAACGTAAGATAACGGGATGGAGCGCGTGACGATGTGGTCTTTCTCGGCGCTGAGGGCATGTCTTAGTCTCATCAATAAAAACTCTGAGTTTCGACACGCGTGATAGTGTGCCGTTATCTCGATTTCGGGAATTTTACTCATGCAGACAACTCACCTCGACTCACTACGCGCGGCCATCCGGGAGCGGTCTACGGCGGAACCTCCGCCTCCGTGGATATGTACGGCAACATTTGCCATTGCAGGCTTGTTGGAGGTCGGATTCAGTCGTGAGTCGGAGCATCTCCTAATAGCCTCTAGCTCTGGCCGAGGTGTCATTGATTGCGCGTGCGGAGAGAAGATTGCGAGGGATTATTCGGAATATCCGAGCACAGACCGCTATCTGGAATGCCAAGGCATAGGGCCGCTTGCGGGCGAGTCGATTCGCATGTCCGGTATGAGTGGTGGTGGCCTCGCATCAGGTACTGTTGACGGGTGGGTCACCGAAGCTGTCAGCCTGGATTGGCCCAACCATCATCTGCTATTGGTGGAGCCCGACTCTTGGTTGTACGGTGCACGTTACAGCCGTCCATCGAGCTTCCATAAAATGGCCACAGCGAGCGAACTGAGAGCGTTCGGCTTCTCCTACTCAGGCCTGACCTTGATCATAGCAACCGCTAGTGATGTAACCATCTACCGGCGTGCGCACGCCTGACATCGCTGACCGCGCATAACCGCCGTTGCATACATCCCTTTGACACTGTTTCTGGAGCTGATGAGAGACCGTTATCGACCCAAAGCGGACATCCGGCTGCTTCTTCAGCTGGGAACCCTAATAACGGGAAGCCAACACTTCTCCTGCTGCGATGCGTGAGAAAACAACGTGAGGATCTGTTTGGCACCAGTATCTAAAGAAAAGGAGAGGTTCATCTTCTCCAAAAAACTGCGTCACTGGGCTCTCAATTGGTACCACCAGTTTGGGTGCCTCCCATTGCTGTGCGAGAACACCAATTGGTTTGCCTGACGCGCAGATAATCCAGGTGGCTTCATCTCCACTGATGCCGGGCAGGTAGTGCATGGTCTGTATGGCTTCTAACGCTGTACGCAATGTTGCAGTCGGATCGAGCTTGACTGAGTTGGCATGGCTGATCAGATCGTCACCCGCGTGGACGCTATCTCGATCAATGGCAAGTATCAGCATCATGACCCCCCTCAGAAAATTGTATTCAGACTAAACAGCGTATGGGGCTGAACGGGAAGCTGTCCACAGTCTGCTTTTGGCCTATTCTGTTGAAAAAGTCGGTGTTCCCAAAACGCTCGAACACTTATGGGTGAAAACACCTCTTTTGCACGCCGCTACGTGAAATCTGAGTCCTGAACCTTCTGCTAAAAACACAGATTTAAATCTCAGGCGCGTACTTTTCTGCCGTGGAGAACGAAGCCGACTTTTTCAGCAGAATCGGCCGAAATCGGTCACTCGCGGAGGGTTCATTCGGCCGAGACGGGCTCAATTCAAGGCGCTTCAGTACTAACCTAGAAACCACTTCATCCCACGATTCAGTTAAGGTGTAGCTCTCAACTTACCTTAAAAATTCCGACTCTATCTCACAGCGAATTGCTTCGAGTCAGACCAAGGCTTAACCCCTTGGGAAGATTCTCAATGGCAATAAGTGCAAGGTTATCGGTGATGATCCGATCATCAGTCAGTAAAACAAACGATGGTGCCCACCTAAGTGCTTCCTTATCGAATTCATAGACCATTTGCCGACTTATCTGTCCTTGCGATTTTAGCCTCGAAATCAGTCGCGCTGCCTGAGCCGCAGCGGCAGCCAATGCGTCCATTGCTTCGTGAAGCTTTTTCTCATCCTTCCCTCTGAATATAAATGAGACTTGGCAGCCGTCCTGGTGTGAATGAAAGTCGAGTATGGGGTTACGTCTGTCGGCCATTCGACCAAGCAGTTTCCGAAACCATGAATGTATTTCAGCATACGAAGCCTTGCCCGCCTCAGCAGCTATCGCATTCACGAAGGGATTCCAGACCAATAGTACATAGGGTAGCCCGATCCTAATCAATTCTTGGAGCGAATCTGCTGTGTTGTGTGACAGTTCGGACCGTTCGACTCTAACTGGTGAGTCATTCGTAATCCGATCCAACCAATCCTCATCCACCTCCCTTGCATCCGTCGCTATCTCGATCCACATGTCATCTAGAAGGCTTGGAAGCTGCTGGGGTAGCGGGACAAAAGAATCAACGTCTATCCCTAACCCAGAAAAACTCAGCACGTCCCCGCCCGCGTAATATCCCAGGATTGCTGCGACAAATTTTCGACCATCAAGGCTCTCGAACGATGCACTTTCGAGTAGTTGTCCCTTGGGGCGTCCGGGATCGTGGTTCTCAAGAAGGGTGAAAGGATTGGTATTTATTCTGGCGACCAAGCGGTCTGGATCGACAGCCACCAACAGCTGCCCGTCTGAGCCGCGCGCGTCCGTCCAGATAATCGCATGTACAATCTCGCCAAATTTGCTTGTTTGGTGGCGCTGTTCAGCCTCTTCAGCCCATCTTATGGCCGCAGGCGTTTGTTGAAACAGATCAGACATGGATTCCCTTTCCTCTGAAATAGCGAGTTCAAGAAACAAGATAGCCGCTGACCTTAGCCTACGTCAGCTTCTGGCCGATTGGAGCCGGTCGTCAACGGCTGGTGCAGGTCGGACGTCCGGCACCCTGAACCTTGTTCTCCCAACCACTGCTCAAACGCTTGAGTCATGGACTGCCGGGTCTGTGGGCCGGTGGGAATCAGGTATTCGATCCGCAGCGAAGCCATGGTGATGTCCAGGTGCATGCCGAAGGTGGACAGGAAGGTCGGCTCTTGCCCCAGACGGCTGCGCACGCGGGTCAGTACTACTGGCGCCAGCGCTGCGGTGGTCGGTAGCCGGCGGGCGTCGGCAGAGCTATGGGTTGATGCAACCTACACCGTCAAATAAGATGGTCTCACGGGCTCATTTTTCTTGTGTGCAAGCCGATTTTCTAAATATATTGGGCTATCTAAATTGAATTATAAAGACAGGCTATTAGAAGCCATCACGTACACTCAGAGCTTAAGCCTACATATCGACAATTCAATATTTTCATTAGATGTCGCATTGACGGATAACAGTAAGCAGAGTATTTTCCAGCTTTGTGGGGACGCTTTATATCAAGCGGGATTGCAAAGCTCCTCTCATCTGGCTGGTAAATGCGCTCCTATTCATCTAATGCTCAAGGAGCGTCTGAAAGCTGAGCTTGGTATAGAAACCCTGATCACGATTGGCGACAGATTTTGGGATGATTATGTCTATTGCGAGATGACTAAAGAGTCCGTCGAGAACGAACTAGATAGCACTAAAATCTTTGAGCCCATCAAGGCCCACGTTTGGTTGACTCTTTCGGACGGGACAATCCTAGACTGCACTGCCGAAGCTCATGCAGACATACTGTTTGGCCGGGGTGAACACCCAGCTCACCAATGCATAATGATTGTTTCGCCCAACAAAGCAGAAGATGCTAAAACCGGGTACCACCGCCCGGTACTGGTGGGCTCCGAATTCTTAGAGAAAACCGGGATGGTTCAAACAGTGCTCGATTAAAATCAACGCGTTGATCTAAATCGGCCTGGTCGGGTAGAGAACTGATGACCGCTTCTGGCCGGTAGCTGTCTGCTGTAGGGAAGCAAACGCCTACTACGCCCCAAGCGAGGATAACGGCCGCTTCGGTTATCGTGGCGCGCGATTGCTGGCCTCGCATGAGTGATGTCACAATGCCGGGCCATGCCTTGCACGCTACGATAAGCGCGGTTCACGGACTATCACCATGCCCAGCCTCTGTTGCTGTTTTAACACGCCAGGCCCGCCGAAGAGACTTCTCCTCGTTCGGCTGCGTCGACTGCTGTGCTTTGTGCTGCTCTGGGGGCAGGCTGCGTGGGCGGGTCCTGGCCCTCAACAGAACGGCGCCGAACAGGTCATTGATGTACAGCTACGCTGGAAACATCAGTTCCAGTTCGCGGGCTACTATGCCGCCATCGCAGAGGGCTATTACCGCGAAGAAGGACTGGACGTGCGCTTGCACGAAGGTGGCCCCAATGTCACACCGGTCGAAGAAGTGCTCTCCGGGCGTGCCCAATACGGCGAAGCCAATAGTGAATTGCTCTACGAACGCCTGCGTGGCAAGCCCTTGGTAGCGCTGGCGGTGATTTTTCAGCATTCACCTTCCGTGCTACTGGCGCGCACCGACCAAGGTGTTCGCACTGTGCACGACCTGATCAGCAAGCCGGTGATGCTGATGGATGCACAGACCGATGCCGATTTTCTGGCGATGTTCCGTAGCGAGGGTATCCCCTTCGAAAAACTACAATTGCTACCCAGCAGTTATCAAATTGGGGATTTAGCCAGCGGTAAAGTGACGGCGTTCAACTCGTACCTGACCAACGAGCCCTTCTACCTGCAACAGCGGGGCGTGAACTACAACATCATCTCGCCTGTCACTTACGGGATCGACTTCTACAGCGACATACTGTTCACCACCCAGGCCGAGATTGACGAACACCCAGAGCGGGTCGAGGCCTTCCGCCGCGCTACTCTGCGCGGCTGGCGCTACGCAATGGATAACCCCGAGCGAATTATAGACCTGCTGCTCAATCAGTATTCGGTGGAGAAAAGTCGCGCGCACTTGCAATTCGAGGCTCAGGCCATGCGTCCGCTGGTGGTATCTGACCTGATCGAGATCGGTCATATGAACCCCGGGCGCTGGCAACGTATGGCTGAAACCTTCCTCCAACTGGGTATGGTCGACAATATCGCCGGTCTGGAAAACTTCATTTACGATCCCAACCCGCCACAGCTTGTCGAGCGGCTGCGCAAGACCATTGTGCTGATCAGTATTAGCTGTGTGCTTGTCCTGATGTTCACTCTGGTTCTGTTGAATGCCCAGCGCCATCTGCGCAACGAGATCAAGTTGCGCAAACTCGCCGAAGAGGAAGTACACAAGCTGGCCTTCTATGACAGCCTGACTGGCTTACCCAATCGCAATAGTTTCATTCCCTTTGCCAGTCAGAAGCTGCTGGCCGCAAAGAGCCGTGGAGAACGTCTGGCCCTGTGCTATATCGACTTGAATCACTTCAAGCAGATCAATGATCGTTTTGGCCACCAGGCAGGCGATGCCATCCTGATCCACGTAGCCACGGCCATCAAATCCAACATTCGCGAGTTCGAAATAGCCGCGCGAATGGGCGGTGACGAATTCGTCGTACTGCTCGACGGCGCGCATCACAGAGGCGATATCCAGCGCATCACCCATGAAATCTGCCAGGCCGTCGCCCTGCCCATTCCATGGAAAAACAGCCAGATCCAGGTCAGCGCCAGCCTAGGGGTAGCGTGGTATCCGGAAGATGGCGAAGGTCTCGACGATCTGATTTTCAAGGCAGACACCGCCATGTTCCAAAGCAAAGCCAGTATCGCTGCGCAGGCTTGAAGCGGCTTGCGGTGCCCCTGCGAAAAGACTGGGTACCTGGAAGCCAGTGCGCGACTGCGGTTTTGCGTGAGCGTCGTCCTTTGCATGACGCTTCCAGCCAGCGCCGTGGATTGGCCCAGGTTGCAGAAGCTGAATGGCCACTTCCTGGCCGCAAGGTGATGTTCCGGTTTTCTCGCGTTCGATTCCCGGCTCAGGTCAGTTGCCGTACGCCCAGCCCTAGAATCAATCCGCCACACAGGCGATCAATCACTTTGCGCGCCTGCTGATACGCGGAGGCAATCCTTGCCTGCGACAACGTCAGGGCAACCAGTCCGTACCACGTCAGCGAAACGACTACCACGACGGCCAGCATCGAGGCGAAGGTGCTGACTGAGACGTGGGCAGGGGCAGCGGCTGAAAAGACGGCCGCGTAGAAGGCCATGGATTTGGGATTTCCAATGTTGGTAACGACCCCCTGCAAGAAGGATCTGAAAGCGCTGCCAGCAGGCTCCTCGTCAGTCCGTGAGGCAGGATGTTTGCCAGCGCTGACGATCAGGCGCGCGCCAAACCACATCAGGTAGGCTGCCCCCAGGATCTTCACGATCAGTGCCGCCCATGGGAAGGCTGCAAACATAAGACCCAGTCCCGTGATCGCACAGCTCGACCAGAGCAGATTCACGACCACGATGCCGGCGACCAATGCCAGCGCCTCGGATCGTGTCCCGGCGACTGCCTTGTGAACAACGGCGACGAAGTTAGGCCCCGGAATAACCACCCCGGCCAGATAAACCCAGAAAACGGTGAGTACCGCAGTACTGTCGAGCATTTCGATCCCTCGTCGCGCTTATCGGCCTCGGCGCCTGGTTGACTATCTCCTCACGTCGGTTGTCGTGAGAGCAGTGATGCTATCAAGTAAAGGCGAGGGCAGTCAGACCCAGATTCTCCAGTTAATTCCCATACCGGCACATGCGGTTCGATATCTTTCTCTTCCACCAACCAGGACAACATCGGTGCTGTGCCGTCTGCGGTGTCACCGATTAAGCGATCCGGTTTGATGTCGAACAATTCTTCGACTCGATCAATCATGTTTTGGTGCTATCGACCTCGGCCGTTCGATGAGCCGGTGTCGGTTCTGCATCCATGATCACGCCATGCTCGACATCAATCAGGTAGTTCGTGGAATAGGCAAAAAACGCTGGGCCCCCCCGGGGTGGCCGTCCAACGGGCTAGAGGATCAGTCAGAGATAAGCGCTTGGAAGAGCTTCAGCGAGCGCCTCCTCATCGAGTGCTTCGAGGTATTCACGGACAGCATGAGTGCTCAGAGACGGATCGCGCCAGTTGATCTATTCATCGCCACGCACTCCACGTTGCCGACTCGCGTCCGTCTTGATGATGCTGGCGTTCACGGCAAAGCCTTCGTCCTTGACCAGACCCGCGTCCATGCAGCGACGCAGACTTCATTAAACAACCAGCAAAACAGATCGCTGTCCCGGAAACGGCCGTGTCGATTCTTGGAAAACGTAGAGTGATTAGGTACTTCATCCTCAAGGCTCAACCGCCAGAACCAGCGATACGCCAAGTTCAAATGAACCTCTCCACACAAGCGCCGGTCGGAGCGAATGCCATAGCAATAGCTCACGACTTGCATGCGGATCATCAGCTCAGGATCAATTGAAGGACGTCCAATTGGGCTATAGAAATCGGCGAGGTAGTGGCGCAGGTCGCTCAGATCGAGACACCGATCAATGCTGCGCAGAAGATGATTTTTTAGGATGTGATCTTCAAGGTTGAACGAGTAAAACAGCCGATCCTACCCACTCGGCAACCGTCCCATCATGCTGCGTATTCTCCCGCTGACCGGTGGAGTGATTTTTCCGCAGATCAGTCGATGGAGCTACTCAGGTAATCAGTTAACGGTGGGAGCGTTTCCCCGCGCAATCAGCAGCGAGCGCTCAATCATTTCAACGGTGATGTATGGGACGAACCCCAGCCTTTCGCCCTTTTTAAAGCTTTTTTTGTAATCTTCTAACTGATCGACATCTTGCGCAATTGCTAGCGCAGCTAGATGCCTGAGTGGCATTGCTCCTTTGGCATCTGTAGGTAAAGATCTGTAGAGCGCCAAGCCCGCATCTATATCTTGATTCTGAGCCCAGGATAACGCCCTGTCAGATAGCTCGACTACATCGTCAGCGCCAATGGTCTCTAGCTTCTGTGGCGTTTCGTTGCTTACGATGACAGGTGAAAAATATTCTCCCTCCCCAAAGATGAACGCCACAGCATCCGAAAACTCTGTCGAGGAGATGGAGGGCATGAACGAAACTTTAAAATGATCCGAGCGCTTCCCTATAGCTGGAATGATCTGGACTTGGATATCGCCCAAACACTTGATGCAAAAGCGGTCACCTACCTCATCCTTTCCACAAGCCCAACCTTGTGCTTGCAAAATTGCACATGCCTCTTTCTCTGTCATGGTTCTGCTCTCGATATCACCTGTCGGATGATACTGATTTCTTAGGCTCTCAAGGGGGCGCTTTCTAGCCGACCTGCTTCAGCTGGTCGCGCGCTATAGATTGACAGGAGACATACTGTTTTCAACAGAATCGACCCATAGCGGACTGGCAAATGATCGTTCTCGCTCAGAATTTGCTCTTAAGTATGAGGGGCAGTTTCCTATTTTTTCAGATACCGGGCGCGTTACCAGAGCCGCATCAGCGTTGCGAATACATCCCCGTATGAAATCATGAAAGCCTGAGCGCCGCTCTACATGGCATCATGGTGAGGCGGTCGCGCACACGCGATCCGAGTCCATGAACTGCTGTCACGAAAATGCCATGTTTTCAGGAACGTCGCCGTATGCACCTACCCCGTTTGATTAGTTTTTTGTTGGCCTGTGTGCTTTCGCCGGTTTGCTTGGCCCGTACTGTTGAAATTGACCCTCGCGGCGAGCGTCTTTATCAGCAGGCTCTCCCGCATCTACAAGATGCGGAGAAAAACCTCCAAATGGTAGATTTCAAATCCCCGGCTTCAGACATCCAGGCGACTAATCGCGAGTTGGGTGCGAGAGCCAACGCTCAGCTTCAGATTGCGGTTCCCTTGCTGGAGCAGGCCGCAGCGTTAGAACATCCTGTTGCGCAATACCGCCTTGCACTGATCTATCTGACGTACTCACCCCGGGGCTCTGAAGAGAAGGCTTGTACATTGCTCGAAAAAAGCCTGGGCCATGGCTTTGCTCCTCCCGCTGTGACGATTGCGTCAGCCTGTTTTGCGTATACCGATGCGCCTGAATATCGGTCTGCTTTGGAGAGCGTGCTGGTGCCCGCGCCAACTTATGAAAGTTACTTCCCGCAGCCTGCTATGAACTTGGCTTGCCGTCGCGAGGAGGCTTTAGGTGCTGGATTCCAATGGGCAACCAGCCGCGACTATCAAGCAGAAATCTACTGGCTCTTGGGTGTTAAAAATCGCGCGCAGCGCTCGGAATTTGCACAAAAAGCCGTCGATATCAATGGTTGCTCCAAAGCGCAACAGTGGGTCGGCAAACTTAAGCCATCAGAGGGCTAAAGCTCTCTACACCAGACACCCTCCGAAAACGTAAACGCTTGTGATCGCAGCCACCGCCGTCTCGAATTGGTGTCTACGAATGGCCGATTCTGTTGAAAAAGTCGACCATGGTTTCCACGGTATAAAGGTACGGGTCTGAGCTTGAAGTCTTTGCTTTGAGCAGAGGGTTCCGGGTTAGATTTGTAAGCGGATGGCGAACACATCTTTACTTCGCCCTCACATCGATCCGCTTCCAACTGCTATATAAGGCTCCGTCTCGCTAAGAGGTGCGAGTAGGTCGTGGGAGCGATGCGATCATTTGATCAAAGGCCACCACCGCATATCTTCCATCAAGGCTTTTAAAGGTTGGCATTTCTGAAGGAAACCCGAATCTCACTCTGCCGGGAAGCACTTCATCCATAGCTGAGTACCAAGTCAGCAGAGCTTGTTGGAGGCGCACGTGTAGCTCGAATCCACTCCGTCGGCGGGTGGTGTCTGCTTTGGCCCGCTCGCGCGCGAGCTGAGGATCTATGCGGCAAACAATGTAACAGTCAGCAAAGCCAATACGTCCTTGTGCGATTGTTTCTCTTGTGGCGTCCAACTCTATTCGCCAGGTGTGTTCGCTCGTCTCGCCGATCTGCCAAAGGCTCCAAATGTAGTGGAGCTTGAGAGGGTCACTGTCACACAAAGCCCACGAAGAAATGTCTTCCATGGCCAACGCTTTTTGCCAACGATCCACGTTTCGCTCTGCCCAAAAAGTTGCTGCTCCGACTGGATCTTTTATCCGATCCGGCTCGTTTTCAAAACGGCCGTTTTCAGGAATGACATGTTGCCCTCCATGCTTAGCGCACCAAGTCGTTTTCCCGCTGGCGCTGATTCCTTCAACTACCAAAATCATCGTTATGACTACTCCGTTAATTGCGCCATCCTTGCAAGTCCCAAAGCATCAGGGCTTACGTGGTTTCTGCCGCCACCCACTGATGCGGCAGCAGTTGTTCGATCTCGCTTGCCCGCTGCGTCGGCAGGCGTGTAAAAACGGCGGCGTTCGCGCCGTCGTTTCTGCCGGTGCTGGGTGCTTTGCCGTTCTGGCACCACCAACAGCTGAGCGCTGATCCCGTATTGTGAATGCCTCCGAGCTGCGCATCACTCGGCTGGCTGTCATGGATCGCAGCGCAAACATCCATGAAGTGATCGAGCCCTTTGGCTTCAAGCATTTTCGATGTCTCATGGAAACGCCTGAAGGCTGCTGACGCGGTTCCTCCTCAAGGACAGACCTAAGATTTTGATATCACTGCGATCTAACGACCGCAACGCTCCGGATCATAAGGCATTCCTGAGGGTTTGCAGGTAGGCAACCTGACGGGTGAATTCGGTGCTGGACAGGCGCTCTTCAAGGCGCGGGCGCAAGGCCTGGCCAATGTGGCGGGTCGGCTGGCGAGTGATGCGGGCCAGCAATTGCCATTGTTCGGTGACCGGTAACGCTTCGAAGCCGGGATGGCGCTGTCGGGCGCGACGCAGAATGTCTTGCTGCAGGGACCGTAGCAGCGCGTGTTGACCTCGGCGGCGCAGCAGGAAGTCGGCGCTGGCGCGCAGGTGCTCACTCAATTGGCGGCGCGCCCGCGAGGGCTCGGGCTGCAGAGGGCCGTGGCGCATGCCGGCGTGCCAGAGACCTGCACCCAGGCACAGCGCCAATGCCAGCAACGCTTGCGGGAAATACTTCCAGAGCAGCCCGAACACGTCGTCGTGATCGGTGCGCAGCAAGAAGGTGACGTCGCTGTCCTGGCTCAAGTACCACAGCAACCAGGCATTGTCGTATTTGCCGATGGCGCGGGTTTTCCACAGGTCTGCGTCAGTGAGGATCGTGATCAGGCCGTTGCCGTACACCATTTGCAGCAGGTGGGTGGCGTCGGCGCTGTTGGCCCATGATTGTGCGTGGTCCTGCGGATCGTCCAGGTGAAAGGCCGGATCGAAACTCATGTAGGCCGGGTCGTTTTCGTTTTGTACGTAGAGCCGGGTCAGCTCGGGCCAGGGTGTTTTTGGCGCCTCGATGTCCGGCGTGCTCAACGGGATGACGGGCTTGATCTGCTCGCGTTCACGTCGCCTGTCCTGTTCGCGCAGGTCACGGGTGAGGAACTGATGAATCTGCAACTGATCGAGCAACAAGTCGCCGCTGCGGCCTTTCTTTTCATCCCATAGCTGCTCGGCGACGAACAGCAGGCGCCCGCCTGCACGGGTCCAGCTCAGCAACCGGGTGACGTCGGCCGGGGTCATCTTTTCGCGTGTGTCCAGCAGCATCAGGGTCTGCGTTTGCTGGCGCGTGTCGGGCAGGTGATTGAGGGCCTGGGTGACGTTGACCGACACGCCTCGCTGACGCAAAAACGTTTCGGCAGCCAGGTACGGGTTGGCCCGCACCTCAGGCGACGCGCCTTGGTCGACCACCTCTTCATAGTGCTCGATACGGTTGAGCAGCGGTGCGCTGGCAATCGCGACGCACACCAGCACGATGGCGCCAATCAGCATCCCTGTGCGCCGGCTCATGCTGCAGCACCCTTGGCGAACAGCCGCCGCCAGTCGTCACACAGGGCTTGCTGCACGTGCGCCTCAGGAAGCTGATGACCGTAGGCCAGGTTTTGCCAGTGCCGTGTCAGTTCATGGCTGTAGGCGTGGAGCATTGGCTGGTTCAGGGCGTCGACGCGTGCCAGCACCTGACCTTCGGTGTCGGCATTTCTCAAGGGCAGTTGGTAGTCGGTGAGCAGGCGGTTGAGCAGGGCGCGGTAGAGCAGGCTGAGGGCTTCGCGGGGTGCGTGTGCCCAGAGTTTTTCTGCGGCACTGGCGACGTCGTCCGGCAGACTCCCGGCGGCCACCTGCAGACCGAACAGCTGTTGAGGTGTTGCACGCGCAAAGGGTTTCTTGCGTTGGCCCCGGCTGACAAACGTGCCGAACCAGGCGCGATAACGCCACACGGCCCAGGCAACGACCACGGCGATCAAGGTCCATAGCAGGGCTTCGAAAACCGTCGACAGGGTTTTGCCTGCGTTCAGTAAGCCCACCACCAGCTTCGCCAGCCATTGAGGGCTGTCGCCGGTCTTTGCACTGTGTTTCTGTTCGGCGATTCGCCAGCCCGAGACGGTTTTCGGGTTCTTGAAGGGCGGGCTGTCCAGCACGGTTTTGATGGCTTGCCGCGAGGCCTGGCTGGTCAGCGGCTGATTCAGCAATCGCGCAGCGGTGGGGCCTGCCACCTGCTCGTCCGCCAGAGGAGAGTCCAGAGGCGGCAACGGGCAGCTGTAATTCGATTCGCCTGGGGGCTCGGCGGCCATCGTGGTCGACGGCGACAGGCTGAAGGCGAGTGATACGCCGATCAAGAGCGCATAGGCGCTGCCCATCACGCGCTGGCGCAATTGGCGGAACGCCAGTTCGATGTCCCAGGCTTCCAGCGTCGTACGGCGATTGAGGTAAAGGGCGAAACCGCAAGAGACATAGGTCGGGCCCCAGAACACCAGCACCAGCGCGTAGAACGCATTGGTCAAATGTTCCAGCCAGTTCCATTGCCCTTCGATGTCCAGCAGGCTACGCCATGACCAGTCCAGTTCAACCTGCTGGGGAATGAGCGCGTAGAACAGCAACATTGCACCGGCCCAGAGGCACATCTCCAGGGTGCTGCCCATGGACGTCAGACAGCGCGCGACGCGTCGGTCCTTTTGTCCCAGCAGCGCGATGCGTTGTGCCCGTGACAATCCGTTCAGGCCTTCAAGTTGCTGCACGGGCAAATAGAAGCTGCGGCTCAGACTGAAACGGCGCCAGGTCAGGCTGGCGAGCAACTGGGGTTTGAGCGCGCGCGGCCAGGCCTTGAGCGCCTCTTTCAACGATGGCGTTGCGCCGAACAGCGCTTGGGAAAGGATCAGCAACGGCAGCCGTTCGAACGCGGGCTTGAGCCACCAGAACAGCAGCACCGCCACGCTGGGATAGTTCCAGAGCAACCCGCTGATCAGCGCGAAAATAGGCAACGTGACCATCGCCCAACTGGTCATGAGCAGACGCCGATGCTGGCGCGCGAGCAGGACGCCGAGGTCGATGGCTTCCCATGGATTGCGCGGGCGAATCGCCACGCAGGCTTCAGTCAGGCGCATGAGGTGTGCGCCCGGCGAAGATCAGATAGGAGGCGACCAACGCCCACAACACGGCGCCCACCAGGTATTTGGTGGTGGGCTGCGGCCAGGTCATCGACGACCAGTAGGCTTCGATAAAAGCGGCAATCAACAGAAACAGCATCACGCCGCCGATCAGCCGGACGCTGGTTTTTGCGGCGATGCGCAGGGCTTCCCCACGTCGCATCGGGCCGGGTGCGAGCAGTGCCCAGCCCAGTTTCAGGCCCGCAGCGCCCGCCAGCGCGATAGCGGTCAATTCGAAGGCGCCATGCCCCACCACAAACGGCCAGAACGTTTGGCCGAAGCCGACATCGGTGAGGTGACCTGCGACGGCGCCGATCATCAGGCCATTGAAGAACAGGAAGAACAGGCTGCCCAAGCCAAACAGCAACCCGCTGGCGAAGGTCTGAAAGGCGATACCGATGTTGTGCATGATGTAGTAGCCGAACATCAGCCAGTCAGTGCTCGATGCACGTTCTGCGGCTTGGCCGATACGACGAGCCGCAGGGTCGTACATGGATTCCATTTCGCTGACTTGAGCGGGGCTGACCACGCTGTAGATCAGGTCCGGATACCCGTACACCAGCAGTCCCATCACGATCAGGCTGCCGAAGAACAAGACGAGGGCCAAGGTGACCAGCCGCCATTCGGCACGCACCAGACGCGGGAAATCTGCGAGTACGAATGCCAGCAACTGGGCCGCGAACTGGCTGCGGTGGCGATACAGCTGTTGATGGCCGCGCATGGCGAGCTGTTGCAGCGGCTCGACCAGATGGCTGCTGTAACCGCGCTCTTGAGCCAGCGCCAGGTGCTGACAGATTTGCCGGTACGCCTGCGTGAAACCGTCGCCTGCGTCGTGCCGGCGTCGGCTGCGTTCCAGCGCGTCGAGGCGCTCGCCGAACTGCTGCCAAGCGGCTTGATGGCGTTGTTCGAAATGGCTTTGCTTCATGGCGAGCACCGCTTCATGCCGAGCCCGCCAGTGCACGCGCGATACCGTTCAACTGGCTCACCGCTTGTTGCGGGTCGCTGTGGGCAGGCACCTGCAACGGTTCGGCGAGTATCGATGCAAGCTCCTCGGCCCGCGCCGGGGCGAGCCCCGCCTGACGCTCGGCGAAGGCCAATACGGCGCGTTGTTCCGACAAGGTCAACACCCAAGGTGGCATCACGGGTGGCGCATCGGGCAGTACCGGGCGAGGTGTGGGTGCGTCGCGGTAAATCACCAGCGTCCCCGCAGCCAGATCGCCAAGGCGTTTGAACAGCGGGTGTTGCAAGCAGGCAAACGCCCCGACGCTGTAACCGAACGGCAGCATGTCGACGAAGCGCAACAGATTGCGCAGCAGCGAGGCCGACCAGCCGACCGGCGTACCGTCATCGTGGACCACGCGCAATCCCATCATCTGCTTACCGGGTGTGCGTCCCTGATGCAGGACCTCGAACAGCACCATGTACCACCAGTTGATCAGGAACAGCACCAGCACGAACACGCCAGTGCCGAACTCACCCAGCGCTCCCAGCACAAAGAACAGTCCGGTCAGCAGGGCACCGCGAATCAGCAGATCGATGCTGAAGGCCAGCGAGCGCGCCAACAGTCCGGCAGGACGCAGCATCAGGTCGATGCCTTCCGGGGTTTCCATGCGGATACGGGTGTCCAGCGGGGCAGGCTGCGCAACGTTCCTTGGCCAAGCGTGCGAGGTGGACATTGTGGGGAGGGATACGCCTTGAAATAAAGTCTGATGCTAGCCACGCAGGGGGAGGTAAGCAACCTGCGCATAACCTCGTTACATCTGCCGCCTCGATAGCGCGTCAGGTCCATCTGTTAGACTTGCCCGGTCTTTTGTTCAGGATCAGCCCCGTGACCTCCAGCATCTTCTGGTACGACTACGAAACCACCGGGATCAATCCGCGTAACGACCGTCCTCTGCAAATGGCGGGGATACGCACCGATGAGCAGCTCAACGAAATCGCTGATCCCGTCAATCTCTATTGCCAGCCGAGCGACGACATCCTGCCGCACCCGGCGGCCTGCCTGGTCACGGGCATCACCCCGGCCCGGTTGGCGGAAAAAGGATTGTGCGAAGCGGATTTCATGACCCGCGTACATGCCGAGCTTTCACAACCCGGCACCTGTGGCGCGGGTTACAACACGCTGCGTTTCGATGACGAGATGACGCGCTACAGCCTGTATCGCAACTTCTTCGACCCGTACGGGCGGGAGTGGCAGGGCGGCAACAGTCGCTGGGACCTGATCGATGTCGTGCGTACCGCCTATGCCCTTCGCCCCGAAGGCATTGTCTGGCCGGAAGAAGAAGGACGCGTCACGCTGAAACTTGAGCGTCTCACTGCTGCAAATGGAATCGATCACGGTCAGGCCCACGATGCGCTGTCCGATGTGCGTGCAACTATTGCACTCGCACGTTTGATTCGCGACAAACAACCGAAGCTGTACGACTATCTTTTCCAGTTACGCAGCAAGCACAAGGTGCAGGAGCAGATACGGTTGTTGCAGCCGCTGGTGCATATATCCGGCCGGTTTTCCGCCGCGCGAAGTTACCTGAGCGTCGTATTACCGCTGGCCTGGCATCCGACCAATCGCAATGCGCTGATTGTCTGCGACCTTTTTCATGACCACCGTCCGTTGCTGGACGAAGACGGCGAGACCTTGCGCCAGCGTTTATATACACGTCGTGAAGATCTGGCGCAGGGGCAGTTGCCAGTGCCGCTCAAACTACTGCATATAAATAAATGCCCGGTCGTCGCGCCTCTGAGCGTCTTGCGCGAGGAAGATCGCCAGCGGTTGCAGTTGGACATGAGCGTCTTGAAAGAGCGTGTCTTGCGGCTGAATGAAGGGCAGGCGATCTGGCAGGAAAAGTTGAAAACGGTTTACACCAGTGATGAATTCGCGGCGAGTGATGACCCCGAGCAGCAGTTATATGATGGGTTTATTAACGACCGGGATCGTCGTCTTTGTGAGCAGGTCCGTATTGCCGAGCCGCAGCAACTGGGGAGCGAGGCCTGGCCTTTCGATGACCCTCGTCTGCCCGAGTTATTGTTCCGTTACCGCGCCCGAAACTTTGCCGAAACCCTGAGCGTCGAAGAGCAACAACGCTGGTTAAGCTTTTGCCAGTTGCGCCTCACCGACCCGCAGGCTGGGGCGCCCAATACGTTGAAAGCCTTTACCAAAGCCTTGATCGCGCAGTCCCTCACCGCGACGCCCGAGCAACTCAAGGTGCTGAGCCAGTGGCAGGATTATGCGTTGCAACTTCAGCAGCGAGTGGGCTTGTAAACGGGGGCAGCGTTTTCGCGGCCAATAAAAAACGCCAGCATTTGCTGGCGTTTTTCTTGAGTCGCACATCACTGCACAACAGCTAGCGCACTACGTGGGTAATTAGCCCAGCAGAGTTGCCCAGCTTTCAACCTCGTCGCCGCCCCACTTGGCTTTCCACTCTTTCAGGGTTTTGTGGTTGCCGCCTTTGGTTTCGATGATTTCACCGTTGTGCGGGTTCTTGTATTGCTTGACCTTGCGCGCGCGCTTGGTGCCGGTAGTTTTGACCGCAGCGCCGCGAGGGGCCTTCATTTTGGAATCTGGATCCAGCAGCGCGATGATGTCACGCAGGGATTTCTGGTATTCGCCCATCAGGGTGCGCAGTTTGCCTTCGAACTCAAGTTCCTTTTGCAGTTTGTCGTCTTGTTGCAGGTTTTGCAGACGCGCTTGCAGTTCTTTGATGGCTTCTTCTGTTGCGCGGTATTCGTTGATCAGGGACATGAGGGCTACCTGTGTTGTGATGAGCAGGGTGTAATGACGCAATAATAGTCACAGCGTTTGCGCAAGTAAACATTTAAGAAAAGTTTTATCTGTAGCATTTTGAAATAGCTGAGTGATCTGCGCATTCATGAAACAAATGTTATGTGGCCGGCGTTCAAAAGAATGCCTCTACTGAGTGCCTTATCTGCGCCTTGTTAGATCCGGTAGGGTCGGCTCGGGAGCAGCGACCCATTACCGTTGATCCGAGGCGCATTTTCACCCCATGAAATCAGTGTCATCGGAATACTGCAGAGTCGTCGGGTAGTCGCTAGAATAGCCGCCTTTGCGAAGTTCTGGAGTTTCCCCCTCATGCGCACTTTTCGTCTGGTCATCGCGTGCCCGGACCGTGTTGGCATCGTTGCCAAAGTCAGTAACTTTCTGGCGTCGTACAACGGCTGGATTACCGAAGCGAGCCATCATTCTGACAACCTCAGCGGCTGGTTCTTCATGCGTCACGAAATCCGTGCCGACACGCTGCCGTTCGACCTCGAGGGTTTCCGCGAGGCATTCACCCCCATCGCTGAAGAGTTCTCGATGGACTGGCGCATCACGGACTCCGATCAGAAAAAACGCGTCGTGCTGATGGCCAGCCGCGAATCGCATTGCCTGGCGGACTTGCTGCACCGCTGGCACAGCGATGAGCTGGATTGCGAAATCGCCTGTGTGATTTCCAACCACCAGGACCTGCGCAGCATGGTCGAGTGGCACAACATTCCTTACCACTACGTACCGGTCGATCCAAAAGACAAAGAGCCGGCCTTCGCTGAAGTTTCACGCCTGGTGAAACAGCACGAAGCCGATGTGGTGGTGCTCGCCCGTTACATGCAGATCCTGCCGCCTGATCTTTGTCGCGAATATGCACATCAGGTCATCAACATTCATCACAGCTTCCTGCCGTCGTTCGTGGGCGCCAAGCCTTACCATCAAGCATCGCTGCGTGGCGTGAAGCTGATCGGTGCGACGTGTCACTACGTCACCGAAGAGCTGGACGCTGGCCCGATCATCGAGCAGGACGTGGTGCGCGTCAGCCACCGCGACAGCATCGAGAACATGGTGCGTTTCGGTCGTGACGTCGAGAAGATGGTGCTGGCCCGCGGCCTGCGCGCGCACCTGGAGGACCGCGTTCTGGTCCATGACAACAAGACCGTGGTGTTCGACTGAGCCGGACGATAGAGTCCAGCGAGAGAGGCAGCGTTTAAACGCCAGATCTGTGGGGGCCAGTTCATTCGCCATGCAATGTGTCAGGCGATACAGCGCAGTGAATGCACTGGCGTGTCACGAATGAAGTCGTCCCACAGTCCATCCGTAGATCAGCGGAGCTCAGCCATGACCGACCCACTCGACAAAGCCACCTCCAACGCTCCGCCCACCTTGGGTGAAGGCTGTCTGAGCCGTTATGACCCCGAGGCGTTGTCTCCCGAGGACGGCACCGATTTCGAGGGGGCCGCTCAGTTGTGGGAGCGACTCAAGCCTGAGGAAACGGACGAAGAGGCTTCACGCCGCCCGGATCCGGAGTAGTTTCATCAACAAGGGTCGGCCCACCATCAGCAGAAACACCGGTCCGCCCGCCACCAGATAGAAGTAGTACGTCACGATCCGCCAGATCAGAATCGCCGCGGCAGCGGTCGATTTGCCCACCATCGGCGCCAACAGGGCCGCCGAGGTCAATTCCGCAGCACCGGCCCCGCCCGGCGACAGGCTGAACTGTCCCGCGCTCAGCGACAGCATTTGCACCAGAAACGTCCAGGCCCAATCGATGTTCACGCCGAGCCCCTGCAAGGCCAGGTACATCACGCTGTAACGCAGGCTCCAGTGCACGCAGGTCAGCGCGAAGACCTTGAGCAATATGCGGTGGGGCATCTTCCAGGTTTCAGCCAGCGCATCGCGAAAGTGCAACAACTTGCGCGCCCATCGGATGCGCGTGGTGTTTTTGCGTTTCAGGCGTTTGAGCAGCTTGCCGTTCAGCAGAATGATTCGACGGTGATACCGTGCAAAACCTGCGCAGGCACACAGGCCCGCGCCGATCAGCAATGCGCTGGCAATGAGCATCCATTCAAGGTTTTCGCTGAGTTTGTGAAAGACCGCGTAGATCAGGATGCCGATCAGCGCGAGCAGGAAAAACACCAGGTCGTTGAGCTGATCCGTGGCGAACGCCGCCGTGCTCTTTGCCGGACCGATACCGCTGCGTGACAGCAGCGCCACCAGCGTCAACGGCGCACCGCTGCCACCGGGCGTCGCGCAGTACGCGAATTCGGTGGCCATGACCACTGCCAGACTCTTGCGCATTCCCAGTCCTCCCGCGCTCTCGCCCAACAGCAGGCGCAAGCGCAGGGTGTTCATGCACCAGCCGACCAGAACCATGCCAAACATGCCGAGCAGCAAGGGGAGTGGAAAGTTGCGCAGGCGGTGAAACATATCCGCGCCGCCCATGAAGAAAGGAATCAGAAGGGCAAGTACCAGCACCACCGCCAGCCAGACAAGTCGCTTCACGCCGCGGACCTGGCAGCGCATTGCCGTTGCAGCCCGTCAAATCTGGTCATGGGCTCACGGCCTTCTTCGAGCAGGCGTTCAAGGGGGCGCAGCCGATACCGGCGAGAGAAATCATGGCGCATGTCCACGGGGTGTAGCCCTTGGCGGATAGGGGTGGCGTTATGCAAATGAGCCTCGCGATGGTCACTGATTATTTTCGGGAATCCGCGTCGCCAGCAACTGCGCGCGCTCCAGACAATACCCGGTGCGTCGATCGGGGAAAAGTCCGGCAGACGATACAGGTGTCGTGCATCACTGCCGCATCAATGGTGCGGCCCTGTGGGCATTGGCGCCAAGCCGCTCGCGTGCCTGGAATATGCCCCATCGTGCTGACGTTCTCAGCCACGGTTGCTCCTTCCTGCGGTATTACGCCCTTCGTTGACCACTCACAAGATGAGTTGTTCGGTGGGAAAGCCATTGTGCAATCGCCGACGCTGTGGGCTTCTCGTGGCGTGAACTAGAGTGAAGATGCCGACGCTGGTTGGCGATGTTCAATGCGGGCGAAGCTCGGTGAATCGCTTTGGCCTTATTCGAAAACAAGCGACCTTTGGGGGATGACATGCCGGATTCTCAACACATTCTGGTCGGCGCGGGCCTCGACGGTCAGCCGATCGGCCAGGCGATGCGTCTGGCCAATCGTCACGGACTGGTGGCTGGGGCGACAGGCACCGGAAAAACCGTGACCTTGCAGCGCCTGGCGGAAGTGTTCAGCGACGCAGGTGTGGCGGTTTTTGCTGCAGATATCAAAGGCGACCTTTGTGGGCTGGGCGCAGCGGGCAATCCTCAGGGCAAGGTGGCCGAGCGTATTGCCGGGATGCCTTGGCTCAACCATACGCCGCAGGCGTACCCGGTGACGTTGTGGGATGTGCAGGGCCAGTCGGGCCACCCACTTCGTACGACGTTGTCCGAAATGGGGCCGTTACTGCTCGGAAGCCTTTTGGAATTGACCGACAGTCAGCAGTCGGCCCTGTATGCCGCGTTCAAGGTCGCCGACCGCGAGGGACTGTTGTTGCTGGATATCAAGGACCTCAAGGCGTTACTCAACTACTTGCGTGACAACCCGCAGGTGCTGGGTGAAGACAGCGCGCTGATGACGACAGGTTCCAGCCAGGCATTGTTGCGTCGTCTGGCGGTGCTTGAGCAACAGGGCGCCGAAGCGCTGTTCGGCGAACCGGCCCTGCAACTCGAAGACATCCTGCAGCCAGCGAGCGATGGGCGAGGGCGTATTCACCTGCTGGACGCCAGCCGTCTGGTGCATGAGGCGCCGAAGGTCTACGCGACGTTCCTGTTGTGGTTATTGGCCGAGTTATTCGAGCAGCTTCCTGAGCGTGGCGACGCCGACAAACCGCTGCTGGCGCTGTTTTTCGACGAGGCGCATCTGCTGTTCGCCGATACGCCGAAAGCGCTGCAGGACCGGCTTGAACAGGTGGTCCGGCTGATTCGCTCCAAGGGCGTGGGCGTTTTTTTCGTCACGCAGTCTCCCTCCGACCTGCCCGACACGATCCTTGCGCAACTGGGCTTGCGTATTCAGCACGGCTTGAGGGCTTTCACCAGCAAAGAGCAGAAATCGCTGAGAGCCGTGGCGGAAGGGTTCCGGCCCAATCCCGAATTCGATGCGCTGACGGTGTTGACCGAGTTGGGGATCGGTGAAGCGCTGGTGGGAACCCTGCAGGAAAAGGGCACGCCGGAAATGGTCAAGCGTGTGCTGGTTGCACCACCGCAATCGAGGATAGGGCCGCTGAGCGATGCAGAGCGCGCGGCGTTGATCGCCCAATCGCCGCTGTCCGGTCGTTACGACAAGCCGGTCGATCGCGAGTCGGCGTATGAAATGCTGCTGGCGAGGAAAGGCGCAACTTCTGAATCAGGGCAGGCGCCCGTTGCAGACGAGAAAGCAGAAGGCGGCTTTGCCGACATGGCCGGCGGTTTTCTGGGCGGGCTGGCAGGGCAGGCGGTCAAAAGTGCGATGCGTCAGGCTGCCAATCAGATTGGTCGCGAGCTGGTGCGAGGCTTGATGGGGTCGTTGCTGGGAGGGAGCAAGAAGCGACGCTGACGGCTGGCTTTCAGGTTTTCCATCCACCCAAAACAACAGTGCCCACTCAATGAGTGGGCACCGTCAGTCTAAAGCGGCGGGTATCAAGCCAGTGCTTTGGACGCCAGCCAGAACAATCCAGCCGACAGTGCGACCGTAGCGGGCAGGGTCAGCACCCAGGCCAGCAGGATGTTGCGCACGGTGCCGCCTTGCAGGCCGCTCTTGTTCGCCACCATGGTCCCGGCCACACCGGAAGACAGGATATGCGTGGTCGATACCGGCAGGCTGAAGACGTTGGCCAGTGCGATAGCGCTGGCAGTGGTGATCTGTGCCGACATGCCTTGTGCGTACGTCATGCCTTGCTTGCCGATCTTCTCGCCAATGGTCAGCACCACACGTTTCCAGCCGACCATGGTGCCGATACCCAGCGCCAGCGCCACGGCGAAGATAACCCAGAACGGGGCGTACTCAGTGGTCGCGGTCAGGTCTTTGCGCAGTTTGTCCAGATCGGATTTCTCACGGGCATCCAGTGCTGGCAGTTTGCTGACTTTGCGCGCGGTGTCATCCAGGCACAGCAAGTAGCGACGAACTTCAATGCGATGCTCGGGCGCCAGGCTGTGATAGTCGGTCACGCCCTTGAGGTTGCTGAGCAGGGCATCGATGGTGGGTTCGGTCTGTTCCGGGTTGCAACTGAAGCGCTCGGGCAGGTCACCGCTTTTCGATTTGCCCAAGGCCAGGTACTCGCCGAGCGTCGCGTTGTTGCGCTGGTAAAACTGGCTCAGGTGCAACGTCGCGTCGCGGGTACGTTCGATCTGATAGGTCGTGGTGCTCAAATCCAGTACGAACTGCGCAGGCACGATGCCGATCAGCACCAGCATGATCAGGCCGATGCCTTTCTGGCCGTCATTGGAGCCATGCACGAAACTGACCGCCATGGCCGATATCACCAGCACCAGACGGTTCCAGAACGGTGGATGCTTCTTGTCGTCGAGCTTGCGGCGTTGTTCCGGCGTCTTGTGCATCTTCGACAGCGGACGCCAGGTCTTGAGGCCGATCAGCACCAGCGCGGCGACGATGAAACCCATCAGCGGCGAGAACACGAGCGAGGCGCCGATATCGATCGCCTTCTGCCAGTTCACGCCTTCGCCCAACGGAATATGGTTGATCAGCGCGTTGGCCAGCCCCACACCCAGGATCGACCCGATCAGGGTGTGCGAGCTGGATGCCGGAATCCCGAAGTACCACGTCCCCAGGTTCCAGGTGATCGCCGCCGCCAGCAATGAGAACACCATCGCCAGTCCATGACCGGTATTGACGTTGATCAGCAACTCGACCGGCAGCAAGTGGACGATGGCGTACGCCACGCCGACACCGCCGAGCAGCACCCCGAGAAAGTTGAACACACCCGAGAAAAATACCGCCAGATGAGGCGGCATGGCCTTGGTGTAAATGACTGTCGCCACCGCGTTGGCGGTGTCATGAAAGCCGTTGATGAACTCGAAGGTGAGGACAAAAGCCAGGGCGAGCAGCAGGCTCACAATCACCCAGGCATCCAGTCCGCTGAATAAATCGATCATGGAAGGTTTTCTGACCCGGTATTAAGGGGGCGGGATTATGACAGAAAAAAACTAATCGATAGGCACGCCGCCAATTGGTAGCAACCTGCAACGAAATTTCTGTCGTTCCGCCCCGTTGACTTTCTGTAAGGAAGCAAAAAACGCAGTAGCGCGCTTCAACCTTAGCTGAAACCGGGTAGGGTGAATCGAGTATCTGGCCGTTGCCTCAGCACCGACAGTCGAACGGATTCAAGGCTCTTCTTTGAGCTCGTCTTCCATTTTCTGCAGTTCTTGCTTGAACGCCTGATCGAGCAAGCTGGCCCTTTTGCGCCAAGGCTTGCGTTCAGGTTCGGGCTGAGCGGCGTAGGTGGTGATTTCGCCACCGTAGACTTCCTTGTAACGTTGTTCCTGGCGCTCTAATTCTGCGCGCAGTTCATCTTTGGTCACGTTATTACCTGATTGTGTCGAGTTTGATTCTGGTGATAACGCAGTGCCTGGAAGTGTTGAAGCCGTTGACGGATCGACGAAAGATAAACGTGATCGATGAGTCAGGGGCGAATGTATTAAACACTTCTGCCACATGCGGCTACGCGCACCAGAACGACAAAGCTGTCGTAGCAACATTCATTTTCGGGTTTGCCAGCGTTGCTGGCGAATCGACCAGGCTTCTGGCCTGTCTATCGCTGGGCAATGCACTCGGGTAGTGCATGCGGTGCGGAGATTGGATCCACGCCAGATCAGGCGGTGGACATCACCTCACGCCGTAGCGTTATAGCACGTCAATTACGGCGTACTATCTCCAAGAAGAACAAAAGAGTCAACTGTGGGGCGACCCCTTATTCAATAACCGAGGATAAATACTCTTTTCGTGTACGAAGGTTCCGAAGTTTGTGCGAGTAAAATTTACGACAGAACTTTGTTATTCAAATTGTGAACAGCTGAGACAGAATTCTGGCGACGTAATTCCATGCTGATTCGATTGAGCCGATCAATGTGAATGTATCGGGATTCATACACGGAAGATTTTTGCGGGGATTGAGGCAGAGACAAAAACGGCCTTGCGGTTAGCAAGGCCGTGCCTGGGACTTCTCAGTGGGTACCTGACCAGTATTTCCAAGAAGCCACATGGTGGCGTGTGAAAGGTATAAGCAACGGGACGGCGGGTCAATTGCGATTATCGGCCAGTGGTTCGATAATCGCCCCGATCACCCTTGATGTCTCCGAAAAAAGAGACGAGAGTGGCGCTATAGAAGGCCTGCGCGGCCACGACGAACGGTATCAAGATGAACGATCAACTGCGTAATTCCTTTGCCTCGCTGGCCCCACCCATCGTGGCGTCCCCGGCCAAGCGTATTCAGGCCCTCACAGGTGATCCGGATTTCATGACATCGCTGGCGCGTGGGCTGGCCGTGATTCAGGCGTTTCAGGAGCGCAAGCGACACCTGACCATTGCGCAGATCAGTCACCGCACCGAAATTCCCCGCGCGGCCGTGCGCCGCTGTCTGCACACACTGATCAAGCTTGGATACGCCACGACCGACGGCCGCACGTATTCATTACTGCCAAAGGTGCTGACCCTGGGCCACGCCTATCTGTCGTCCACACCGTTAGCGGTCTCTTCCCAGCCTTACCTGGACCGCATGAGCAATCAGTTGCATGAAGCCTGCAACATGGCCACGCTCGAGGGTGACGACATCCTTTATATAGCCCGTTCGGCGACCACCCAGCGGCTGATTTCCGTTGATCTGGCGGTGGGCGGTCGTTTGCCGGCGTATTGCACGTCTATGGGCAGGATTCTTCTTGCCGCACTGGACGACGTTTCGCTGCAGGAATACCTGGACCATGTGGACTTGCAGCCCAAAACCAGTCGCACCTTGCGCACGCCTGAAGCGTTGCTTGAATGCCTGCAACAGGTTCGCCAGCAAGGCTGGTGCATTGTCGATCAGGAGCTGGAGCAGGGTTTGCGTTCGATCGCCGTCCCTGTGTATGACGCCTCGGGTCAGGTGTTGGCCGCGCTCAATGTCAGTACCAGCGCCGGGCGCGTGACGCGTAACGAACTGGAGCAGAAGTTTCTGCCGATCATGCTCGATGCCAGTCGCGATCTCAGTACTCAGCTGTTCACCTGAATACAGCCGCCTCACTCTCTGTTCGATTATCGAACGGTTAGTCGATTATCGGATTGTTCAGCTCCACGCTCAGGCATAACCTGAATCTCATCCCGGCACTGTTTGACGTGTCGCTCACCGATTGAGATTTTTGAACCTGGAGCACCCCATGGCTGAAATTCTTTCCCTGCACGATGCCGTGAAGCAATTCGTCAACGATGGCGACACCGTTGCGCTGGAGGGCTTCACCCATCTGATTCCTACAGCCGCCGGTCACGAAATCATTCGTCAGAAGAAGAAAGACCTGACGCTGGTTCGCATGACGCCGGACTTGATCTACGACCAGTTGATCGGTTCGGGCTGTGCGAAAAAGCTGATCTTTTCGTGGGGGGGCAACCCAGGTGTCGGCTCGTTGCACCGACTGCGCGATGCCGTTGAAAAACAGTGGCCGCAACCGCTGGAAATCGAAGAGCACAGCCACGCGGACTTGGCCAACGCTTACGTAGCGGGCGCATCGGGCTTACCGTTCGCGGTCCTGCGCGCTTACGCCGGTTCTGACCTGCCGAAGGTCAACCCGCTGATCAAGTCCGTGACCTGTCCGTTCACCGGCGAAGTGTTGGCCGCCGTGCCCGCAGTACGTCCTGACGTCACCGTGATCCACGCACAGAAAGCGGACCGCAAGGGCAACGTGCTGCTGTGGGGCATTCTCGGTGTACAGAAAGAAGCGGCGCTGTCTGCCAAACGCTGCATTGTCACCGTTGAGGAAATCGTCGATGACCTCAAGGCCCCGATGAATGCCTGCGTGCTGCCAACCTGGGCCCTCAGTGCGGTCTGCGTCGTACCGGGCGGGGCACACCCTTCTTACGCTCATGGTTACTACGAGCGCGACAACCGTTTCTATCAGGCGTGGGACGCGATCGGCCGTGACCGTGAGGCATTTACTGCATGGATCGACGAATACATCCACGGCACCCGTGACTTCAGTGAGTTCCAGAGCAAGCTGGCCCGCGCTTCGGAGGCAAAATAATGACCTACACCACCAGTGAAATGATGACCGTGGCCGCTGCCCGTCGCTTGAAAAACGGCTCTGTCTGCTTCGTCGGCATCGGGCTGCCTTCCAAGGCTGCGAACCTCGCGCGCCTGACCTCGTCACCGGACGTCGTGCTGATTTACGAATCCGGTCCGATCGGCGCCAAGCCGGATGTTCTGCCGCTGTCCATCGGTGACGGTGAACTGGCCGAAACAGCAGACACCGTGGTGTCCACCAGCGAAATTTTCCGCTACTGGCTGCAGGGCGGTCGCGTCGATGTGGGTTTCCTCGGTGCTGCTCAGGTCGACCGTTTCGGCAACATCAACACGACCGTGGTCGGTGATTACCACAACCCGAAAGTGCGCTTGCCGGGTGCCGGTGGCGCGCCGGAGATTGCGGGTTCGGCGAAGGAAGTGCTGATCATCCTCAAGCAATCTTCCCGTGCGTTCGTCAACAAGCTCGATTTCATGACCTCCGTCGGCCATGGCGAAGGCGGCGATTCTCGCAAACGCCTGGGTCTGCCGGGCGCAGGGCCCGTCGGCATCATCACTGACCTGTGCATCATGGAGCCGGAAGCAGGCACCCACGAGTTTGTCGTGACGACACTGCATCCGGGCGTGACCCGCGAACAGGTGATCGCCGCCACCGGTTGGGAGCTGCGGTTTGCCGAAAACGTGGTGGTTTCCGAAGAACCTAGCGAATACGAGCTGAGCGCCTTGCGTGACCTTGAAGCGCGTACGGCTGCCGCCCATGGGCAGGCCCCGGGAGAAGCATGATGCGTGACGTCTTTATCTGCGATGCGATTCGCACCCCGATAGGCCGCTTCGGCGGCGCGTTGGCAACCGTCCGTGCGGACGATCTGGCCGCTCTGCCAATCAAAGCCCTGATGGAGCGCAATCCATCGGTGAACTGGAACGAGGTCGACGAAGTGTTCCTCGGCTGCGCCAATCAGGCGGGCGAAGACAACCGGAACGTCGCGCGCATGGCGGCACTGTTGGCCGGCTTGCCGGAGACCGTCCCCGGCGTCACCCTCAATCGCCTCTGCGCGTCGGGTCTGGACGCCGTGGGCACCGCGTTCCGCGCCATTGCCTGTGGCGAAATGGAGCTGGCGATTGCCGGCGGTGTCGAGTCGATGTCCCGTGCGCCATTCGTGATGGGCAAGGCTGACACGGCCTTCGGTCGCGGTCAGAAGCTGGAAGACACCACCTTGGGCTGGCGCTTCGTCAACCCGCAGATGAAAGACCAGTACGGCGTCGAAACAATGCCGCAGACCGGCGACAACGTCGCCGAGGACTTCAAGGTGTCCCGAGAAGACCAGGATGCGTTTGCGCTGCGCAGCCAGCAACGGACCGCCGCGGCTCAGGCTTCGGGCTTCTTCGCCGAAGAAATCGTGCCGGTGCGTATCGCTCACAAGAAGGGCGAAACCCTTGTCGACCAGGATGAGCACCCGCGCGCGGACACCAGCCTGGAAGGGCTGGCCAGACTGAAACCGGTCAACGGTGCGGGCAAGACGGTGACCGCAGGCAACGCAGCCGGTCTGAACGACGGCGCTGTTGCGCTGATCCTGGCGTCAGCCGAGGGGGTCAAAAAACACGGTCTGACCCCACGTGCCCGTGTTCTGGGCATGGCCAGCGCGGGCGTCTTGCCTCGCGTGATGGGCATCGGTCCGGTTCCGGCGGTGCGCAAGCTGGTGGAGCGTCTGGGCCTGGCCGTCTCGGATTTTGACGTGATCGAACTCAACGAGGCTTTCGCGAGCCAGGGCCTGGCGGTCATGCGTGAACTCGGCATCGCCGACGACTCGCCCAAGGTCAACCCGAACGGTGGGGCTATTTCCCTGGGCCACCCCTTGGGTATGAGCGGCGCGCGTCTGGTGCTGACCGCGTTGCATCAATTGGAGAAAACCGGCGGCAGCAAGGGATTGGTCACCATGTGCGTCGGCGTGGGACAGGGCCTGGCCCTGGCATTAGAACGATAAGCGACACCTGACGCGTCCAGCCACCCGAGCCATCGACTGCCTCCACGAACAGGCAACTCGATGGCTTGGGCGGTTGTCCTTGTGATGTCGAAGTGTTACTGCTTAAGTCCAAGTGTTGCAAACTATGTCGTAGACTGGCCGTTGGAACAGGCTCGAACGGGCTGGTACTTATAAAAACTGGGGAAACAATAATGACAACGACTCACTACACCGGAGAAGAAAGGAGCAAACGGATTTTTGCGATTGTGGGTGCCTCTTCCGGCAACCTCGTGGAATGGTTCGACTTCTATGTCTACGCCTTCTGCGCGATCTATTTCGCACCGGCTTTCTTCCCGTCTGACGATCCGACCGTGCAACTGCTCAATACCGCAGGCGTATTCGCGGCGGGCTTCCTGATGCGTCCTATCGGTGGCTGGCTGTTTGGCCGCGTCGCCGACAAGCATGGCCGCAAGAACTCGATGATGATTTCGGTTCTGATGATGTGCGCCGGCTCGCTGGTCATCGCCTGCTTGCCGACTTACGCCTCCATCGGTGCCTGGGCGCCCTTTCTGCTGCTGATTGCGCGCCTGTTCCAAGGGCTGTCGGTCGGTGGTGAATACGGCACCACTGCCACGTACATGAGTGAGGTCGCGCTGCGGGGGCAGCGTGGTTTCTTCGCGTCCTTCCAGTACGTGACGCTGATCGGCGGCCAATTGCTGGCGGTCCTGACCGTGGTCATCCTGCAACAGTTTCTCAATGCCGATGAGTTGAAAGCGTACGGCTGGCGGATTCCATTCGTGGTCGGCGCCGTGGCTGCCGTCATCTCGCTGCTGCTGCGTCGCTCGTTGAAAGAGACCACTACCGCCGACGTGCGTCAGGACAAGGACGCGGGCAGCATCGCCGCGCTGTTCCGTGACCACAAAGCCGCGTTCATTACCGTGCTGGGTTACACCGCCGGCGGCTCGCTGATTTTCTACACCTTTACCACGTACATGCAGAAATACCTGGTGAACACCGTTCACATGGACCCCAAGGTCGCCAGCTACATCATGACCGGTGCGCTGTTCCTGTACATGTGCATGCAGCCGGTGTTTGGCGCATTGGCGGACAAGATCGGTCGTCGTGCGTCGATGTTGTGGTTCGGTGCGCTGGGCACGATCTGCACCGTGCCGTTGCTGGTGACCCTGAAAACCACCACCAGCCCGGTCCTGGCGTTCGTCCTGATCACGCTGGCACTGGCGATCGTCAGCTTCTACACCTCGATCAGCGGCCTGGTCAAAGCCGAAATGTTCCCGGTGCATGTCCGCGCGCTGGGTGTAGGCCTGGCGTACGCGGTTGCCAACGCCATCTTCGGCGGTTCGGCGGAGTTCGTGGCGCTGAGCTTCAAGAACATGGGCTCGGAAAACGTCTTCTACTGGTACGTGACGGCCATGATGGCGATTGCCTTCCTCTTCAGCCTGCGCCTGCCGAAGAAGCCGCACTACCTGCACGAAGACCACTGATTCATCCGCGCGCGCCTGCGAGCAGGCGCGCGTCATCCATACTCCTCAATGACTTTTCCGCAAGTGCTCGATAACAAGGAGCTGCTATGGCATTCGTACATCTTGAAGACGGTGAAATGTATTACGAGGTGGAGGGTCCCGCTGGCGCGCCGGTGCTGGTGCTCTCCAACTCGCTGGGCACAGACCTGCACATGTGGGACGCGCAGATCGAGGCATTCAAGAAGTCCTTCCGGGTGGTGCGTTATGACACCCGTGGCCATGGCAGGTCGCTTGTCACTCAGGGGCCTTACACGATCGAGCAGTTAGGGCGCGATGTGCTGGCGCTGCTCGATGCCCTGAAGGTCAAGCGCGCGCATTTCTGTGGTCTGTCGATGGGTGGGCTGATCGGTCAGTGGCTGGGCATCCACGCCAATGATCGTTTGCATAAGCTGATCCTGTGCAACACAGCCGCGAAGATCGGCGGACCTGAGATGTGGAAGCCTCGGATCGAGATGGTGAACAAGGACGGCGACCAGGCGATGAAGGCGCTGGGCGCGGGGGCTGTAGGGCGTTGGTTCACGCCGGAGTTTGCCCGTGATCATGCGGATAAAGTCACGGCGGTGACCGACGTGCTGGCCAGCACTTCTCCACTGGGCTATGCCGCGTGCTGTGCAGCGGTGCGTGATGCGGATTTCCGTAAGCAGGTGAGTTCGATTACGGTGGATACGCTGATTATCTGCGGCAGTCATGATGCGGTGACGACGGTTGCCGATGGGCACTATTTGCACAATCACATCCAGGGTTCGCAGCTGTCTGATTACTACGCGGCGCATTTGTCGAGCGTTGAGTTGGAGGAGACGTTTACGTGGAGGGTGACGGAGTTTTTGTTGGGATGAATCGGATTTAGCGTCGTGTGCAGATCCATTGTCTTGGGTGACGCTGGCAGTGGTTCTGCCGTTAGGCAGAACGATGAATCTCCGCACGAGCCATGCCTGGCGCACCCATAAAAAAACCCACCAAGCGGTGGGTTTCTCGTGAAGCATGAAGCGTCGAATCAGAACATCCGCATGGCCGGAACATCGCCCGAGGTCGGCTGTTTCTGGCCGTTCTGGGTCTGTTCGTACCAACCGCCACCTAGCGCGCGGTACAGATTCACCTCACTGGACAACTGCGACAAACGATCCGTGATCAACGACTGCTGCGCACTGAACAACTGACGCTGGGCGTCGAGGAAGGTCAGGTTGCTGTCGATCCCGATGCGATAACGGCGCTCAGCCAGACGGTAGTAGTCCTGGTTGGCCGCGACGAAGTCGTTCTGCGCCTTGAGCTGATCGGTGAAGGTCTTGCGTGCAGCCAGGCCGTCGGACACTTCCTGGAACGCGGTCTGAATCGCCTTCTCGTAGTTGGCAACGCCGATGTCTTTCTGAATCTTCGAGTAATCCAGGCTCGCGCGCAGGCTACCTGCGTTGAAGATCGGCAGATTGATCGTCGGCGTGAACAGCCAGGTGCCCGAACCGCCTTTGAACAGGCCGCTCAGATCGCCGCTCGCCGTACCGGCACTGGCCGTCAGGCTGATGCTCGGGAAGAACGCGGCGCGCGCGGCACCGATGTTGGCGTTGGCGGCTTTCAGGCTGTGCTCGGCCTGGAGGATGTCCGGACGACGTTGCAGCAGTTCGGACGGCAGACCGGCCGGCATTTCATTGAGCATGTCAGCGCTCAACGGTTGCGGGGCCGGCAAGTTGGCTGGCAACCCGGTGCCCAGCAGCAGGACAAGGTTGTTCTCGTCCTGAGCGACCAGTCGTTGGTATTGAGCCAGCTTGACGCGGGCGCTTTCCACCGAGGTGCGCGACTGTGCCAGATCCAGGGCCGACGCCACGCCGACTTCGCTGCTGCGCGAGGTCAGGCGCAGGCTTTCTTCAAAGGCACCCAGAGTGTCTTGCGTCAGCTTGAGCAATTCCTTGTCCGCCTGCCAGGTCAGGTAGGCGTTGGCGACGTTGGCCACCAGACTGATTTGCGTGCTGCGACGGGCTTCTTCGCTGGCGAAATAGGTTTCGAGGGCTTGCTCGCTCAGGCTGCGCACGCGGCCGAACAGGTCCAGCTCATAGGAGCTGACACCCAGACCGACCGAATACTGACTGGTGATGCCCGCCTGGCCGGTTTGCGAAAGATCCCCCGGTACGCGTTGACGCGTGCCGGTGGCTTCAGCGTTCACGGCCGGGTACAGGTCCGCACGCTGGATGCGGTACTGCGCGCGGTACGCGTCGATGTTCAGGGCCGCGACACGCAGGTCGCGGTTGTTCACCAGCGCCGTCTGAATCAACTGTTGCAGGGCTGGGTCATGGAAGAACTGACGCCAGCCTTGCTCGGCAGCGGCCTGGTTGGGCGCATCGGCCGGCGAATACGCCGGGCCTTGCGGGTACTGGGCGGCCACCGGTGCTGCTGGCTGCATGTAATCGGGGATCAACGAGCAGCCGCTAAGAATGAACGCGGTAACTGCCAGAGAGATCAGGGACTTGCTCATTGGCCAGCCTCATCGTGTGGGATGTGTTTCTGTTTGCTCTTGAACAGCGCGGATACCGAAACGAAGAACAGAGGTACCCAGAAGATCGCCAGGATCACGGCGGTGATCATACCGCCGATTACGCCAGTACCGATCGAATGTTGGCTGCCTGCACCTGCACCCGAGGAAATCGCCAGGGGTACTACGCCGAGGATGAACGCCATCGACGTCATGACGATCGGCCGCAGACGCATCCGGCATGCCTCAATGGTCGCTTCAACCAGACCTTTACCCTGCTCATGGAGTTCCTTGGCGAACTCGACGATCAGAATGGCGTTCTTCGCCGCCAGACCCACCGTTACCAGCAAGCCCACCTGGAAGAACACGTCGTTGGACAGGCCCCGCAGACTGGTTGCCATCAGTGCACCGATCACGCCCAGCGGGATCACCAGAATGACCGCGATTGGAATCGACCAGCTTTCGTACAGGGCCGCAAGGCAGAGGAAGACCACCAGAATCGACAGCGCATACAGTGCTGGCGCCTGAGAGCCGGACAGACGCTCCTCGTAAGACAGACCCGTCCACGAGATGCCGATGCCTGCAGGCAGTTTCTTGGCCAGTTGCTCGACCTCGGCCATCGCTTCACCGGTGCTGTAGCCCGGCGCCGGAGTACCCAGTACTTCCTCGGCCGGAACACCGTTATAGCGCGACAGTTTCGGCGAACCGAACACCCACTCGCCCGTGGCGAACGAGGCAAACGGCACCATCTCCCCTGCGGTGTTGCGCACGTACCATTTCTTCAGGTCTTCAGGCTTCATCCGCGCGTTGGGTTGACCCTGCACGTACACCTTTTTAACCCGGCCGCGGTCGATGAAGTCGTTGACGTAGTTACCGCCGAACGCCACCGAGAGTGTGGTGTTGATGTCCGACAAGCTGACACCCAGTGCCTGGGCACGTTCGTCATCGATGACCAACTGATACTGCGGCTCATCGTTCAGACCGTTGGGCCGCACGCCCGCCAGTATCTTGCTTTGTGCTGCCATGCCGAGCAGTTGGTTACGCGCTTCCATCAGCTTGGCGTGGCCCACACCGCCCTGATCCTGGAGGTACACGTCGAAACCGGTGGCGTTACCCAGTTCCAGTACGGCAGGCGGCACGACGGCGAATGTCATCGCATCGCGGAAGCCGAAGAAGTGCTGCTGAGCACGCTTGGCAAGCTCGAACACGCTGTTGGACGCGTTACGGTCTTCCCACGGTTTGAGCATGATGAATGCCAGACCCGAGCTCTGGCCGCGACCCGCGAAGTTGAAGCCGTTGACCGTGAACACCGAGTTAACCGCACCGGACTCTTGCTCCAGCAGGTATTTGCGCATGTTGTCGATGACCACCTGGGTGCGTTCGGCTGTGGAGCCGGGCGGCGTCTGAACCTGGGCAAAAATAACGCCCTGGTCTTCTTCCGGCAGGAACGCGCTCGGGATGCGTGTGAACATCCAGACGGTGCCGCAGATGATCAACAGGTAAACCAGATAAGCCGGGATCTTGTGCTTGATCATGTTCCCGACGCCGCGCTCGTAGCTCAGTACGCTGCGGTCGAACGTGCGGTTGAACCAGCCAAAGAATCCACGTTTCGGTTGCCCGTGTTTTTCATGGTCAATGGGCTTGAGCATGGTCGAACACAAGGCAGGGGTGAAGATCAGCGCAACCAGTACCGACAGGGCCATGGCCGAGACGATGGTGATCGAGAACTGCCGATAGATCACACCGGTGGAGCCGCCGAAGAAGGCCATCGGCAGCAGTACCGCCGACAGAACCAGGGCAATACCGACCAGTGCACCCTGAATCTGCTCCATGGACTTGATGGTGGCTTCACGCGGAGACAGCTTGTCTTCCGCCATCACCCGTTCGACGTTTTCCACCACCACGATGGCATCGTCCACCAGCAAGCCGATGGCCAGAATCATGCCGAACATGGTCAGGGTGTTGATGGTAAAGCCCGCTGCCGCGAGGATGCCGAAGGTACCCAGCAATACCACTGGAACCGTCAGTGTCGTGATGACAGTTGCGCGGAAGTTCTGCAGGAACAGGTACATCACCAGGAAGACCAGCACGATCGCTTCACCGAGGGTATGAACAACCCCGGAGATCGATTCGGTCACCACCGGCGTGGTGTCGTATGGGTAGACGACTTTCATGCCTGGCGGGAAGAAGGGTTCGAGTTGCGAAATGGTCGTGCGGATCGCCTTGGCGGTGTCCAGTGCGTTCGCACCGGTTGCCAGCTTGATCGCAAGACCGGAAGCCGGTTTGCCGTTGAACTGCGCGTCGATGCTGTAGTTCTCGCCGCCCAGACCGACTGTGCCCACGTCCTTCACACGAACTTGCGAACCGTCCTGATTGACCTTGAGCAGGATGTTGCCGAACTGCTCGGCAGTTTGCAGACGGGTCTTGCCGATGATGGTCGCGTTCAGTTGCTGACCCTTGAGCGCAGGCAGGCCGCCGAGTTGGCCGGAGGAAACCTGTACGTTCTGGGCACTGATTGCGGTTTTCACATCGACCGGCGTCAGCTGAAAGTTATTCAGCTTGGCCGGGTCGAGCCAGATACGCATCGCATACTGCGCACCGAACACCTGGAAGTCGCCCACACCGGAGGTACGGGAGATCGGGTCCTGCATGTTCGACACGATGTAGTTGGACAAGTCTTCCTTGGCCATGCTGCCGTCTTCGGACACCAGACCCACAACCATCAGGAAGTTTTTAACCGCCTTGGTGACACGGATACCTTGCTGCTGCACTTCTTGAGGCAGCAGTGGGGTCGCCAGGTTGAGCTTGTTCTGGACCTGAACCTGCGCGATGTCCGGGTTGGTGCCCTGGTTGAACGTCGCGGTGATGGTCATGCTGCCGTCGGAGTTACTTTCCGAGGCGACATAACGCAGGTTGTCGATACCGTTGAGCTGTTGCTCGATCACCTGAACCACGGTGTCCTGCACGGTCTGCGCGTTCGCACCCGGGTAGGTGACCTGAATCGCGATGGCCGGCGGAGCGATGGCGGGGTATTGGTTGATCGGCAGCTTGAGGATCGAGAGCGTCCCCACCAGCATGATCACGAGGGCAATTACCCACGCGAAAATGGGCCGGTCGATAAAAAATTTCGACATGAATTACTCCCCTTTACTGCCTGCGGCTGGATCAGTCGCCGGGGCAGGGGCCGGGTTGGCTGCCTTGACGTTGGTGGCTTCGGCGACTTTCACCTGGGCACCCGGTTTCACGTACTGCAGACCTTCAGTGATTACACGATCGCCAGCGTTCAAGCCTTTCTCGACGAGCCAGTCGCTGCCGATGGTGCGGTTGGCAACCAGCGTGCGGGTTTCAACCTTGTTGTCCTGGTTGACGATCAGCGCAGTCGGAGTGCCTTTAAGGTCTCGGGTAATGCCTTGCTGAGGCACCAGAATTGCGTTGGCTGCAACACCGGCCTGCAGGCGTGCATGAACGAACATGCCCGGCAGCAGCGTGTGGTCCGGGTTCTGGAACACTGCGCGCAGTGTCACCGAGCCTGTGGTCTGGTCAACCGACACTTCCGAGAACTCAAGCTTGCCGTCGACCGGATAAACGCTACCGTCTTCCAGCACCAGTTTGACCTTCGCCGCGTTGTCGCCCGCTTTCTGCAGCTGACCGCTTTCCAGTTCGCGACGCAGTTTGAGCATGTCGACCGAAGACTGCGTGACGTCGACGTAGATTGGGTCAAGCTGCTGAATGGTTGCCATGGCGTCTGCCTGGGCACTGCTGACCAATGCGCCCTCGGTCACCGACGAACGACCGATACGGCCAGAGATCGGCGCATAGACCTTGGTGTAGCGCACATTGATTTCGGCTGTCTGTACCGCGGCCTGGGCTTCCCGCGCGGAGCCGACAGCGGTGTCGTATTCCTGACGGCTGACAGCTTGCTCGTTGATCAGCTGTTTATAGCGGCCGGCCAGCGAGTTGGCCGACTGGTAGGTCGCCTTGGCGCTGTCCAGGTTCGCTTGATAGATCGACGGATCGATCTGATACAGCTGCTGGCCTGCCTTGACGTCGGCACCTTCGGTGAACAGACGCTTGAGGATGATCCCGTTGACCTGCGGACGCACTTCAGCGACCCGGAACGCAGTGGTCCGGCCCGGCAGTTCGGTGGTCAGGGTGTAGGCCTGTGTTTTCAGAGTGACGACGCCGACCTGAGGGGGCGGTGGTGCCGCGGCCGCTTCTTCCTTTTTACTGCATCCGCTGAGCAGCGATGCCAGGGCGACGGCAGTGACCAGTACGGTAACAGCTGGCTTGAATTGCATGAAGATCCTCGGGTCAGGAGCCTGAGCTCATGAGAATTGGAAAGGGCGTAAAAAGTCTTCCGGCTGGATAAGTAGCAAGCTAATGAATATACTTACGTTCACGGTTGTTTGTAAACACCCATAGCTGCGACACACGAACGCAGTGAGGGCATCGATTGTAGGTCCGGGACAAGGCATTACAAAGGCCGTCCGGCATGCTGTTCAGGCCACTCGACCGGAGAGCCTGACGCATTTTCATTGAGGTTTTACTGCCATGGTCCGACGCACGAAAGAAGAAGCTCAGGAAACCCGCAGGCAGATTCTTGAAGCTGCCGAACAGGCATTTTTCGAGCGTGGCGTGTCGCGCACGACCCTGGCGGACATCGCAGCCCTGGCGGGGGTGACCCGCGGCGCGATCTACTGGCACTTCAGCAACAAGGCCGATCTGGTGCAGGCGATGCTGGACAGCCTGCATGAGCCGCTGGAGGAAATGGCCCGAGCCAGTGAAAGTGCGGATGAACTGGATCCGCTGGGCTGGACGCGGAAGCTCCTGGTTCATTTGTTTCAGCAAGTTGCAATGGACCCGAAAACCCGCCGCATCAATGAAATTCTGTTTCATAAATTTGAATTCACCGATGAAATGTGTGACATGCGGCGTCAGCGTCAATTCGTCTGGCTCGATGCCAATGAACGTATCGCTCTGGCGTTGAGCAACGCGTCTCGCCAAGGGCAGCTGCCCGCCAATCTGAACCCTCATCGAGGGGCCATCTGTCTGCATGCGTATATACACGGCATTCTCGGCCAGTGGTTACTGGTGCCCGACAGCTTTCCGCTGTTCCAGGACGCTGAACGCCTGGTTGATACCGTTCTGGATATGCTCCGTTACAGCCCCGCCTTGCGCGACCCTTGCACAGGGTCTGGCGATCCCCGCGTTTGAAGCACTTTCTCTCTGTGCGCAATATGCACTGTCTGCTCTCTCGGGGCTGAAAGCCACACGAATCGCGCTCTTCAGAGCACCGACTATAACCGTGTGGCGCTTAGCCTGCATCTATACATACGTTCAAGCGGATTGAACAGACGGTTTACCCAGGCTTTACCTAAATCCCGGGGCGCATTCAGCAACGCGACAGGCTGTCGTTTATGGCGCCCGATTGTGCACATGGCGCCCATTCATCGGGCACCTCCTTGAGCGTCCTCTACACTCAAATCGCGCTGCACGTTGCAACGGTGTGGCGCAAGGGTGCACAGGCCTCCCGGCGTTTTTCGGGGGGATGTGACGAGAGTATTCCTGTCGCTTTTGGCAGTGTTGCCAACAGCGGCGACTTTCGAGGATCAACCATTGAACAAGCTCTATTCCACCGCCGACCACGCCTTGCAGGGGCTCGTTGAAGACGGCATGACGCTGGCCGTTGGCGGTTTTGGTCTGTGCGGTATTCCTGAGGCGTTGATTGCTGCATTACGCGACACCGGCAAGCGCGATCTCACTGTGATCAGCAACAACGCAGGTGTCGACGGTTTCGGCTTGGGCCAACTGCTGGCGACCCGTCAGATTCGCAAAATGATTTCGTCTTACGTGGGCGAGAACAAAGAGTTCGAGCGTCAATACCTGGCCGGCGAACTGGAACTGGAGTTCACCCCGCAAGGGACGCTGGCCGAGAAACTTCGGGCGGGCGGGGCGGGTATCCCTGCGTTCTTCACCCGAACGGGTTACGGCACGTTGGTGGCCAAAGGCAAGGAAACCCGTGAGTTTGACGGCGAGTGGTACGTGATGGAGCGCTCGCTGCGTGCCGACGTCGCGCTGGTCAAGGCCTGGAAGGCCGATAAGTCGGGCAACCTGCTGTTCAACAAAACCGCGCGCAACTTCAACCCGCTGGCCGCCATGGCCGCAAAAGTCTGCGTGGTGGAGGTGGAGGAAATCGTCGAGACCGGCGCGCTGGAGCCTGACCAGATTCATTTGCCGGGCATTTATGTGAAGCGTCTGGTGCTCAACGCGACGCCGGAAAAACGCATCGAACAACGCACCGTGAGGAGTGCCTGACATGGCCTGGACACGCGAAGAAATGGCGCATCGTGCTGCGCAGGAGTTGCAGGACGGTTTCTACGTCAACCTTGGCATCGGTCTGCCGACCCTGGTCGCCAATTACATCCCCGACGGCATGGACGTCTGGTTGCAGAGCGAAAACGGCTTGCTCGGAATTGGCCCCTTCCCGAAGGAAGATGAAGTCGACCCGGACCTCATCAATGCAGGCAAGCAAACCATCACCACGTTGCCGGGCAGCAGCTTTTTCAACAGCGCTGATTCGTTCGCGATGATTCGTGGCGGTCACATCAATCTGTCCATCCTTGGCGCGATGCAGGTGTCGCAAACCGGTGATCTGGCGAACTGGATGATCCCCGGGAAAATGGTCAAGGGCATGGGCGGCGCGATGGATCTGGTGGCGGGCGTGAAGCGCGTCGTGGTCTTGATGGAACATACGGCCAAAGGCGGGACCCACAAACTTCTGGCGCAATGTGACCTGCCGTTGACTGGCGTCGGGGTGGTGGACCGGATCATCACTGACCTGGGCGTGCTGGACATCACCGAGCAGGGCTTGCAGCTGGTTGAACTCGCCACCGGCGTGACCTTCGAGCAGATTCAGGAAGCGACCGGGTGCAAGGTGATTGCTGCGTGAGTCTGGGTTGGCGTGATGAACAGATGGCGGCTGAACCCGCGCATCGCGGGCAAGCGCGTCCCGCAGATGCAAGCATCGAGCTGCCGAATACTTCCTTATTGCCATCCCGCGACTAAGCTTGCAGCCAAATCAAAAAAACGGGGTAAGCGCGATGCCGGTCGTTTCGGGATGTGGGGCGTGGAAAAAGTGGTTGGTCTTCGTGCTGGCCTGGCTGTGTGCGGGACAGCTTTGGGCGGCGGGGGACGAGGCTCAAGAGGCCGCGGCGGCGAAGGCACTGCTGGAAAAAGCCGTGGCCCATTACCGTCAAGTCGGTGACAAGGCGCTGGCCGAATTCAGTCGTCAGGGCGAGTTCGTCGACGGCGAGCGCTATGTCTTTGTCACCGACACCAACGGCGTGATGCTTGCCAGCGGCGGGCCATCGGTGGTGTTGATCGGCCGGGACGTCTCTTCGGTCCTGGACCCCGAGCTGCAGAAGGGCTTCAAGGAAGTTCTAAAGACTCCGGAAAGCGCCGGTATTCAGCAGGCCGAATACCGTTGGAAGAACCAGAATGACGGCAAGGTCGAACGCAAGCGCGTGTATTTTCAACGCGTCGGTGACCGTGTTCTGGCCGTCGGTTATTACCTGCCTCGTGCATCGCCGGAACAGGCGAGGGCGTTGCTGGACAAGGCGTCCACGGCGCTGGAGCTGGATCAGGACGGAACCCTTGAGGCGATCAACGACCTCAAAGGCGGTTTTTTGCAGGATGATCTCTACGTGTTCGTGGTTAATGTCGACACCAAGCGCTATGTCGCACACGGCACCAACCTGCGGCTCGTCAACACCGATTTCAGCAAGGTCAAGGACCCGGAAGGCAAACCGGTCGGCGTGCCGATGCTGGACATGATCAAGAAACAGCCGGAAGGCGAATACGAATACCGCTGGCGCAACCCAGTGACCGGCAAGGTCGAACACAAACACGCGTACATGCGCAAAGTGGGGGATTTTCTGGTGGCGGTGGGGTATTACAACGGTTGAGTCAGTGAACTTGCCGCCTACCGTGTAGGCGGCAAACAACCTCACCGATCCTTGTCATCCCGCCCGCGCAAGAGGTTGTTCGGCATCGCCAACGCCGCTGCAAGGCCGAGGACGGAAACGGCGGCACTGATCATCAGCAGATGCTGGAAGGTCATCGACAACTGGCCACGAAGCAATTCCAGCGCCGGGCCGCTGGCGGCGTGCAGGCTGTCCATCAACAGATTGCCCGAACTGCCTTCACCGATCGCGCCGCCACTGAGGTGGCCCAGACCGGATGTCGTCAACATCGCCAATAACAGCGCCGACATGCTTGCCACGCCCACGGCACCGCCCAATGAGCGGAAGAGGTTGGTGGTGCTGGTGGCAACGCCCATGTCCTTCATGTCCACCGAGTTCTGTGTGCCGACCAGCGACGTGGGAAATTGCAGGCCGCTGGCAATGCCCGTGAGCACCATGAATAAACCGGTGAGGATGACTGACTGCGGGGGTGTGAAGGCGATGCCCAGAATCGCCAGCGGCATCAGCGCTGCACCGGTCAGAATGATCGGCTTGTAGCGACCGGTGAGCGACGTCCGACGCCCGCCAAAGTAAGCGCCCATCGGCATGCCGATCGCCAGGGGCATCAAGTGCAGTGCCGCACTGTCGGCGCCGCCCCCTGTCACGGTCTGGAAACGCAGTGGCAGCAGCACGATCAGCGAGATGGCCTGGAAGCTGGTGAAGAAAATCGTGCACCAGCACAACACGGCGCTGCGGTTGGCGAACAGGTGCATGGGTAACAGCGGCTCAGGGGATCGGCGTTCATGCAGCACGAAAACCACCAGCGCCAGCAGCGCCACGCCCAGTTGAGTCAGCACGTGATCATCGCGCCAGCTATGACCCTGACCGATTTCAGTGATGCCCAACAACAGGGCCGTCAGGCCGATGATCATCAGTACCGTGCCCAGGTAATCAATGACAGGTTTGCGCTGCGGAACCGGCAGGCCGATCAGGGTCTGACGCGCGACCCACCAGGCCACGAGACCCAGCGGCAGGTTGATGATGAACACCCAGCGCCAGGAGAGGTATTCGGTCATAAAGCCGCCCAACACCGGGCCCGCGACGCTCGCCGCTGCGTACATGCCGCTGAAATAACCCTGATAACGGCCACGTTCGCGGGGCGGGACAATGTCACCGATGATCGCCTGGCTGACCGAGACCATGCCGCCCGCACCGATACCCTGCAGCACGCGCGCCAGCACCAGTTGTTCCATGCTCTGGGCCATGGCGCAACACAGGGATGCGAGGGTGAAGGTCCCCAGACCAAACAGCATCAGGCGCCGCCGGCCGTAGAGGTCACCCAGCTTGCCGTAAATCGGGACGGCCACGGTGAGCGCGACCATATAGGCCGAGATGACCCAGGCCAGCAGGTCGAAATCCTTGAATTGAGCGGAGATGGCGGGCATCGAGACCGCGACGATGGTCTGGTCCAGCGCACTGAGAAAGACGGCCATCATCAGCGCAAAGAGAATGCTGCGAATGTCCGGACGGGTTTGATTAAGGCTGGTCACGACAAGGGCTCGAACTGGCAGGTTGACCCGCCGTATACCGCTGCGGGAATTTTCGCTCAGTCTAGTCCGTTAGCTAGCTAATCGATAGCTGGCTTTATCGATTCACCCGCTGTCGACGCCTGCAGATGCGATCAGCGTAAGGCGCTGAAGCTCGCATCCGACGGCACACAATGGCCAATGGTGCAGACCACTGCCATGCGCGGTTGTTGCCGCAGTTGTTCTATTCGATAGGCGCCTGCCGCGTAAATGCCGAGCACCGCCAGAACAGCGACTACGTACACGCATTGTCTTTTTATTGTGGTTTTCATGACATTTGCCTCGATCCGGTTACAAAAAATGTTTGTTTGTCGGACAAGGTGAGTGTAGGCCGTTATCGCGATGATGGCTTAACGATCAGGATTGAATGTTTTTATCAGCGAAGGGGCGCTGTAAGGTTTAACGCCGTCAAACCCTGCTGGCCGATCTGCTGCGGGCGTGATCACTGCCCCTCGCGCTGAGCGGCCTGGGCCAGCAACCACTCCAGCAGTTCCTGCAGTTGTGGTGAGGACCCGGCACGGTTCGGGTAGACGAAATAATAGGCCTGACCGGTTTTGACCCGCAGATCAAACGGCATCACCAGTCGTCCGGCGCTCAAGTCTTCGCCGATCAGCGCCCAGTCGCCAATCGCGACACCCGAACCCTGAGACGCGACGGTCATTGCCAGGTCGAGGGTATCGAAATGCTGACCCTTGCTGATGTTGCTCAGGGTCGTGCCTGCTGCCTTGAGCCACTGCTCCCAGTCACGTTGATCGCGGGTCGGGTGCAGCAACATGTGCTGCTCCAGATCGCTCAACTCGCTCAGCGGCGTCGGGCCGTCAAGCAGCGATTGCGAACAGACGGGCGTGAGCTGTTCGTCAAAAATGTGATGGACCTGCATCGATCCGTCGGGGCGAGCGCCGTAGACCACGGCGGCGTCGAATTCCTCACGACGAAAGTCCACCGCGTGCTGCACGGTTGTAGTCAGCTCCACGGGCACATCCGGGCGTTCCTTTTGCCACTGCAACAGGCGTGGCAGCAGCCAGCGCATCATGCAGGTGGGCGCTTTGAGCTGCAGCGCCTCGCGCTTGACCCCGACCTGATCGACCGCCTCATCGATCAATGCGAACACTTGCTGGATACGCGGAAACAGTTCGCGGCCCTGCGCCGTCAGGCTCAGGCCCCGGGCCTGACGCTGAAACAAGCTGTAGCCCAGATGGCTTTCCAGCCCCGAAATCTGCCGACTGACGGCGCCCTGCGTGATATGCAACAGCTCTGCCGCACGCGTGAAATTGCAGCATTGAGCCGTAATCAGGAAGGTGTGCAGGGCGGGCAGGGGAGGCAGGCGTTTCATCGGTTGCGCAGGCATGAGTGGAGAACATGCCTAAGCATGACATTTTTTGCGTTGTCACCGATATGTCCGCACGGTTCCAATTACCCTACATCTGTTGCGCCTGGTCTGAGCCTGGCGGGCAGCTTCGAATCCGGTTTTCAGAACGAACGACTATAAGGTCCAGACAAATGGCGACGTGCGGCGAAGTGTTGGTCAAGTTACTCGAGAGATACGGTGTCGAGCAGGTGTTCGGCATCCCTGGCGTGCATACGGTGGAGCTGTATCGCGGCCTTGCGAGCTCATCGATCAATCACGTCACCCCGCGTCACGAACAGGGCGCCGGTTTCATGGCCGACGGTTACGCGCGCACCCGTGGCAAGCCGGGCGTCTGCTTCATCATCACCGGCCCCGGGATGACCAACATCACCACGGCCATGGGGCAGGCCTACGCCGACTCCATCCCGATGCTGGTGATTTCCAGCGTGCAATCGCGTAACCAGCTGGGCGGCGGACGCGGCAAGCTGCATGAGCTGCCGTCGCAGAGCGCGCTGGTGGCGGGCGTCGCGGCGTTCTCCCACACGTTGATGTCGGCCGCCGAGTTGCCGTCGGTGCTGGCCCGCGCGTTCGCGTTGTTCCAGGCCGGTCGTCCCCGGCCTGTGCACATCGAAATCCCGCTGGACGTGCTGGTCGAGAACGCCGATGACCTGCTGGACAGCCAGCCGGTGTCGATCACCCCGGCCGGTCCATCGCCGGCCGCCATCAAGCAAATGGCCGGGTTGCTGGCCAACGCCAAGCGTCCGCTGATTCTGGCCGGTGGTGGTGCTATTGATGCGGCCGGCGCACTCACTCGGCTGGCAGAAAAGCTCGACGCGCCGGTTGCGCTGACGATCAACGCCAAGGGCATGCTGGCGTCGAGTCATCCGCTGTTGATCGGTTCGACCCAGTCGCTGGACCCGACCCGCGAAATCATCGAAGGCGCCGACGTGGTGCTGGCGATCGGCACAGAACTGGCCGAAACCGATTACGACATCACGTTCCAGGGACACTTCAAGATCCCCGGCACGCTGCTGCGTATCGATATCGACCCTGATCAGACGGTGCGCAACTTCCCGCCGAAGGTCGCGCTGGTGTCCGACGCCCGGACCGCAGCCGAGGCCCTGTTGGCTGCTGTGAACGAAGAAACACTGGCCGAGCGTCAGAGTGACTGGGGCCACAAACGTGCGGCTGCACTCAAAGAGACGCTGACCGCGTCATGGGATGAAGCCACGCGCGGGCAGACGCTGTTCCTGGAAACTGTCCTGGAGGTGCTGCCCGACGTGGTGCTCGTGGGCGACTCGACCCAGCCGGTCTATACCGGGAACCTGACGCTGGATCTGGACAAGCCGCGCCGCTGGTTCAACTCGTCCACCGGCTACGGCACGCTGGGTTATGCCTTGCCCGCGGCGGTGGGTGCCTGGCTTGGCAGTCAGGATGCAGGGGAGCGCAACCCGGTTGCCTGCCTGATCGGCGACGGTGGCCTGCAATTCACCCTGTCGGAACTGGCCAGCGCGGTCGAAGCGCGCACGCCGATCATCGTGCTGCTGTGGAATAACCAGGGTTACGAGGAGATCAAGAAGTACATGGTCAATCGCGCGATCGAGCCGGTGGGCGTGGACATCTACACCCCTGATTTCATCGGCGTCGCCAAAGCCCTGGGCTGCGCGGCCGAGGCGGCCAGCAGCGTCGAGCAATTGAAAACGGCATTGAATGCGGCCAACGACCGTCAGGGCCCGACCGTCATCGAAATTGACCAGCGTCGCTGGATGAATGGATTGAAAGCATTGTGAGTGAGGCAACTGTGTTGAGCCCGGTTTTGGCAGGTGTGTACATCGACGGTCATTGGCGCGCTGGCGGCGAGCAACTGACCGTGATCAACCCGTCGACCGAGGAGCGTCTGGCGATCGTCACCGGTGGCGATGCGCGTGCGGTGGATGATGCCGTGCAGGCTGCACGCGAGGCCTTCGGCGCATGGTCGAAAACCACCGGCGCGGCGCGGGCGATGATCCTGCGCAAAATCGCTCACGGTGTGGCGGCCCGTCGCGAGCGGCTGATCGAGTTGCAATCGAGCAACAACGGCAAACCGGGGTTCGAAGCAGCCATCGACGTTGACGATGTGATCGGCACCTTCAACTATTACGCCGAATTGGCCGAAGCGTCCGACGGTCAGCAGAACCGTGCGGTCGAGCTGCCCAGCGATGAATTCACCGCGCGCCTGCGCCGTGAGCCGTGCGGCGTGGTCGGGCTGATCGTGCCGTGGAATTTTCCGATGGTGACCACTGCCTGGAAGCTCGCGCCTGCATTGGCGGCCGGCTGCTGTGTGGTCCTGAAGCCTTCCGAAGTGACGCCTCTCGCCGAGCTGGAACTGGCGCAGATCATTGCCGCGAGCGGTTTGCCGACGGGGGTGTTCAACGTCGTCTGCGGCACTGGTCTGGCGGTCGGCGCGCCGATGTCGGGCCATCCCGGCATCGCGAAAGTGTCGTTCACCGGCAGTAATGCGGTGGGCGTGCAGGTAATGCAGCGCGCGGCGGAAACCGTGAAAGGCGTCAGCCTGGAACTGGGCGGCAAGTCTTCTCTTCTGGTGTTGGCCGATGCCGATCTGGATCTGGCGGTGGAGCTGGCCAGTGGCGGCGGATTCTTCAATGCCGGACAGATGTGCTCGGCGACCAGCCGCGTACTGGTGGCGAACGAACTGCTCGAACCCTTTCTGGAGCGCATCGTCGCAAAGGCCAGATCGATCAAGGTCGCCGCCCCTCAGGACGAAGGCGCCGAGATGGGCCCCTTAGTCAACAAGGCACAGTATCAACGGGTGATTGCCCATATCGAGGCCGGCAAAGACACGGGCGCGCGTCTGTTGTGCGGCGGGAAACGTCCGGCCGACCAGCCTCGCGGGTATTTTTTACAGCCGGCGGTGTTCAGCCACGTGCCCCTGGACAGTGCGCTGTGGCGCGAGGAGATCTTTGGCCCGGTGGTCTGCGTTCGGGGTTTCAGCTCGGAAGCCGAGGCGATTGCTCTGGCCAACGACAGCCAGTTCGGTCTGGTGGCCAGCGTGGTCGGTCGTGATGCCGCGACCACTGAACGCGTCGCCAACGCGCTGCAGGCGGGGCTTGTGTGGATCAACGCGCCACAGGTGATCTTTCCTCAAACCGCTTGGGGCGGCTACAAGCAGAGCAGTCTGGGCCGCGAGTTAGGGCCTTGGGGCATGCAGGCATTTCAGGAAATAAAACACGTCGTTCGCGCTGTCTGAGCCGGTCGAAAACAGTTCACGCATGCCTCCCCATAAGGCATGCGTCGAGCACATGGCTCCAATGAAAAACTTTCGATTGTTGAGGGACCTGCGTCGCCGCAGGATGACCCCGCTGACTTGCTGAACTCCCCGCCATCCGGGGCTTATAGAGAAGTCGGCTTGCGCGCTGCGGTGCGAATTCCCTCAACCATGCGACAGAAAAACAATGGAGTCCGACGTGGGCAAACATGATCTGAACAGACGGCAATTCATCAAGGCAGTGGGCGTCGCATCCGTGGGCGCGGCGGCCATGTCCATGCCCTTTATCCGGGCGAGCGCCAGTGATGGCAAATTCCAGGGCAAGACCCTGCGTCTGCTGACCTGGTCGGATGACACGGGCCTTGCAGCCCTGCGCAATATCGCGGCGACATTCGAAGCCAAAACCGGCGCCAAAGTGATTGCAGACCGCACCGGCAGCACCTCGGAAATGGTCGCCAAACTCAAGGCCGGCGGCGATCGTCCTCAGTACGACATCATCACCCTGGCAGGCGTCGGCGCCGAAGGCCTGGCGGCGGCCGGTCTTCTGGAAAAGCCGGACCTGAACCGCATTCCCAACATTGTTGATGTGCCTGAGAAGTACCGCACCGGCGCCAATGGGCACGGCATCGGTTACCTGCTCTGGTGCAACAGCCTGGTGTACAGCACTCGCACCGTGAAAGAGGCCCCTGACAGCTACGCCGCGCTATGGGACAAGGACATGGCGCCGAATATTTTCCTGCCGCCGCCCAACTGGACCGAGGCAATGGACCTGATCATCATCGCCGCGAAACTGGCAGGCGGTGACGAGCACAACATCGAGCCGGGCTTCAAGAAGCTCGCCGAGTTGAAGGACCGCGTCGTGACGCTGGGTGAGAACCCGAACCAGGTCGCCGAGTTGTTCCGCACCGGTTCCCTGGACATGGGCGGGCTGTACGCGCCAGCGTTCTTCCCGAAGCAGATTCGCGACCCGAACTACGGCCTGGGCGCCACCTTTGGCATGAAAGAAGGCTTTTACACGGACCTGATGCAGTCGGTGATGCCGAAGAATCGTCCCGGCGATACTGACCTGGCCTACGCCTTCCTTGACCACTCGCTGGACCCGGTGGTGCAGGGCAAGATGGCCGAAGACATCTACAACGGCCCGGTCAATGCCAAGGCGGTGATCTCCGCCGAAGCGCGCAAAAGCCCCTACATCCTCACGCCTGAGCAGATTGCCGACAAGGCGATCATGCACGACAACGCCTTCCTGGCGACGGTGCATGACCAGTGGATTCGTCGTTACACCGAGATTTTCTCGTCCTGAGCCTGTGATAGGCGTCACGCGGGTGTTGTGTGGTCGTCCGTCCTGACGTCATCGCGAGCAAGCTCATTCCTACAGTGGAACGCGATCAATTGTAGGAGCGCGCTTGCCCGCGAACACATCGGACGTGCACCCGATGCATCCCTGACTCATCGCTAAACCCGAGATCAAAAACATGCAAAACCCACCTATAACGCGCCAGGAAGACGCAGCCAAACCGCGTCGAAACCGGCCATTCTCTGCCACCGCTCGCGCATGGCTGTTCCTCACGCCGTCGATGCTGTTCCTCGCCGTACTGATCGTCGCCAGCCTCTTGGTCCTGCGCATGAGCGTCGGCACCAAAGGGGCGGAGTGGAGCGGCTTCAGTCTCGACAGTTATGCACAACTGTTCGAACCCTATTATTTGAAGTCCCTGCTGCTGACCTTGCGACTGGCCCTGATCAGCGCGGTGATTGCCGTCATCCTGGCGATCCCGGTCGGCTACACCATGGCGCGGCTCAAGTCGCCCTTGGTCAGACGTGTTTTTCTCGCGGCGGTCCTGTTGCCGCTGCTGGTCAACCTGCTGCTGCAAAGTTACGGCTGGCTGGTGATTCTCGGCCCGGCCGGCATGCTCAATCAGGCGCTGAAAGGCCTGGGGCTGATCACTCGGCCGATCATGATGCTCTACAACCAGAACGGCGTGCTGATGGGCCTGGTGCAAACCGCTTTCCCGCTGGCAGTGCTGCCGATCGCGAGCGCCATGCGCGGGATTTCGCGAAGCTATGAAGAGGCCGCCGCGACGCTGGGCGCCAGTCGCTTTCAGGTGTTTCGTCAGGTCATCCTGCCCATGAGTCTGCCGGGCATTATCACCGGCGCCACGCTGGTGTTCGCCTACAACGCCAGCAGTTTCGTCGTGCCGTTGCTCCTCGGCGGTCGGCGCGTGCCGATGCTCGCGGTGATGGTGCATGACCAGATCGCGCCGCTCATGAACTGGCCTGCTGCGTCGGCGGCGGGTGTCGTGCTGATCATCACGACGCTGGCGATCATGACCCTTTCCGAATTCGTCACCGGTCGCCGTCGGCGCATGCTGGAGGCTTCGCAATGAGCAAAAAGATACGCCGTTCCCAGCCTCTTTTACCCGGCGAAACCGGACGTTTCGCGGCCATTGTGTCGGCGGTGATTCTGTTCCTGGCAGTCACCCCGATCCTGACGATGATCGTCATGTCGTTCAGCGGCTCGGCCAACCTCGATTTTCCGCCGAGCAGCTACAGCCTGCAGTGGTACAAGGCGGCCTGGCAGACCTTCGTTTCCCCGGATGAAAGCGATGTGCTGAGCCTGGGCAAAGCCATGACCACCAGCCTGATGGTGGCGTGCCTGACGATGATCTTCGCCACGTTGATTGCAGTGCCGGCGTCTTACGCGCTGACGCGCTGCGAGTTCCGTGGCAAGGCCTTCGCGATGCAACTGATGTCGCTGCCGCTGGTGTTCCCGATGGTGGTCCTGGGGCTGGCCTTGCTGCTGGTGTTCGACAGCTTGCCATTTCACCTGAGCACCTCGCGGCTGGTGATTGCCCACGTGATTCTCGCGCTGCCGTTCGTGATCAAGAACTGCACGGCCTCAATGATGACCATCGGCAGCGAAGTGGAAGAGGCCGCGCAGATGCTGGGCGCTTCTCCCACCCGCGCCATCGTCGATGTCGTGGTGCCGTTGATGAAATCGGGGATTCTCGCCGGGATGCTGCTGGCCTTCATCGTCTCGTTCAACGAGTTCACGGTGACCTACTTCCTTTACAACATCGACGTGATGACCGTGCCGATCTGGATGTACAGCCGCACCGTCTCCTCGCTCGACCCCACCGTTTTCTCGTTCGCCGTGCTGATCGTGCTGATCGACTTCGTCCTGATCTGGGCGTTGGAGAAGCTGGTCGGTGAAGGTGGCGTTTCGTTCTGATTTGAGGTGTGAAGAAATGACCGGACTGATGCTCGAAAACGTTGAAAAATTCTATGGCTCGGCCTGCGCCGTCACCGACGTTAACCTGCACCTGCCGCAGGGCAAACTCGTGTGCTTCCTGGGCCCGTCGGGCTGCGGCAAAACCACGTTGCTGCGCATGATCGCGGGGCTTGAAACCCTCACCAGCGGCGAGATTCGCCTGGATGGCGAGGACGTCAGCCACACGCCGGCGCACGAGCGCAATTTCGGGATGGTGTTTCAATCGCTGGCGCTGTTCCCGCACATGACGGTTGGCGAAAACATCGCGTACCCGCTCAAGTTGCGGGGTGTCGACAAGGCCGCGCAGAAAGCGCGTGTCACCGAGCTGCTGGCGATGATTCAGCTGCAACAGATGGTGGATCGTCCGGTGGCGAAACTGTCCGGCGGTCAGCGCCAGCGTGTCGCGATTGCCCGCGCGATTGCCTCGCACCCGAAACTCTTGTTGCTCGACGAGCCGCTGTCCGCACTGGACGCCAAGCTGCGAGAGTCGATGCAGGTGGAAATTCGTCAACTGCAAAAACAGCTGAACATCACCACCATTCTGGTGACCCACGATCAACGCGAAGCCATGACCATGGCCGACATCGTCGTGGTGCTGGGTGAGCACAGGGTGCAGCAGGTAGGTACGCCGATTGAGATTTACCGCAACCCGGCCAACGCCTTTGTCGCGGACTTCATCGGTTCCGGCAATATCTTCCCGGCCAAAGCTCTGGGTGGTGGCCGCGTGCAGCTGCCCGCAGGCGATTCACTGGACGTGCCGATCGGCGACACGATCAAAGCCGGTGCCGAGATCAGAATGCTGGTGCGCCCGGAAGACTTGCAGCTTTCGCGTTCGCAGGCTGCTGAAGGTAATCGCCTGAACGGCACGGTCACGTTCATTCGCGACATTGGCGCCACCATCGAAACCACGGTGGATTGCGGCGGCGTGTCGCTGACCGCGCTGAGTACGCCGAACCAGAGCCTCGGGCTGGCCATTGGTCATCCGGTCTCGGTGATGATTCCTGCTGAGGCGTGCCGGGTGCTGAGCGCCTGACCTGCATGCTGCTCAGCGCCGATGGTTCACAGCGTTTTGCGCAGGCGCGCCAGGTCCCGCAACGGGGGCGCGCCGAACAGGCGGCTGTATTCGCGGCTGAACTGGGACGGGCTTTCATAGCCCACCTTGTAACCGGCGGCTGACGCCTCAAGCCCGTCGGCCAGCATCAGGCGACGGGCCTCCTGCAAACGCAGCTGTTTCTGATACTGCAACGGGCTCATGGCGGTCACGGCCTTGAACCGATGGTGCAGCGTCGAGACGCTCAAATTCACTTCCCGAGCCAGCTCTTCGATGCGCAACGGTTGCTGAAAATGCTCGTTCAGCCATTTGATGGCTTGGGTCACACGATGGGTCTGGCAGTTGGAAATGGCGATTTCATACAACCGATAGCCCTCGCTCCCGCGCAGCAAGCGGTAGAGGATTTCGCGGGTGATCAGCGGCGCCAGCATGGGGATGTCTTTCGGGCTGTCCAGCAGGCGAATCAGGCGAATAACCGCGTCCAGCAATTGTGAATCGATGCGTTCCACGTACATGCCGCGTCCACTGGGACGGGTCGGTACGCTCATGGGACCGGCTTGCGCGATTAACGCATTGATGTCGGCGGGGTCGATGTCCAGCCGCATGGCCAGGTGCGGGTCGTCCGGCGTTGCGTAAATCACTTTGCCGCTGATGGGCAGGGCAACCGAGAGCACCAGGTAGTTGAGCGGGTCGTAGGTGAACAGTTCGCCACCCAGCGTCACGTCCTTGCGGCCTTGGGCCATGATACATAGCGCGGGTTGAACCACGCCTGGCACGGACTGCAGCGGGCGGTCGTGACGCACCATGAACAGCGGCTTGATCAATGTCTGAAAGCTGCCGTCCGAGGGAGCGTGTCGACGGATCAGCTCGGCAAGCTCTGCTCGCTGCTGTTCCATTGTCGCGCTCAGTTCTGGCATCGGCCGGGCGTCTGGCGCGGCACGGGCGATGGCGGGCTCAACGGCGGTGGGCAACATGGAAAATTCCTCTGACGGAGCGTCGATGCAGCACAGCTTATTTTTGTGCAATCGCAAGCGGTAGGCGAATCCTGCCGGATGATTGCCTGATTCTGCTATCGATTCATGCGATAGACGACGAAACGCCCTTACTGGCTGGGTTGATTGCTTGAAACTCCCGCGTCCAATGCCTCGGTTGGGCGATCAATGGGCTGGCGGCTGAAAAGCCTGCGCGCAGAATCAGGCAATAACGGGGCAGTATCCGGCTAACGACATTTGCACGGGGGCCACTAATCTTCACATCCAGCCGCAACGCCTTCTTCGATCGCGGCTGAATCAAAGGAGCGAAGACCATGCACAACCCGTCAGCTGTGAGCCACCTTGTGACCTTGCGCGCCAGCGCCGGAAACGGTGCCCGACTCGGCGCACGCCTGAGCACGTTGATCGCCCCATCCTCCCGGGCCGGCGGTTGCCTGCACTTCGCGCTGCAGCAATCGATGACTGAAAAGGACGTGTGGGTGATCAGCGGACTGTGGGCGGACGCCTCAGCCATGAACGACTGGTTCTCCACACCTGAGCTGGCACTCTTTTCCGAGTTGGTGACTGAGCGCCTGGTCAGTAGCCTGGATTTTCAGACCTTCGCCCACGTCAGCGCCGCCCAGGCCGAGGCGGCGTATGGGTTGCCGGATGTGCGGAAGGCGGGGTGAGCAGTGGTTGTGTTAAGCGTTTTATCGCGAGCAGACCCACTCCTGCGAGACCGTGCGATCACGGTGGGTGAGCGTGATCTGGGCGTTATTGCGACGACTACGTCGGCTTGAACATGGAAAATCTCACGCTCATCTCCCCAGCTCAGGTTTAAAATCCACGCCTTCTCTTTCAAGGCAGGATCCTCCTCCCATGGCACGCAAAGAATTCCAGCATTACGAAGCCGTTTCCGCTGCAGTCCCTGGCGATGGCGCGTACAGCGCCGCTATCGCCGTCAAAGGACTGGGAGCCGGTGGTGCGCCGACCTTTCATCGCGTGCTTCAAGACCAGACATTCAAGACAGCGCTGGCCGCCGATCAAGCGGCGGTCCAGGAACTGGAGCGCTTGATCGACGTGACGTCTGAGGGCGAACTGATGTTCGCCCAGGACTGATCAGGCGCGCGGTCGGTACATCTTGAACAACGATTCAGGGCCCAGCTGGAAATAATCGGCCGGGCCACCGCCGCGCAGGATCGGCTCACCGGCTGCTGTGTCGTAAATACCGTCCTTGAGCAGGCGCTTGGCGATGTGAATCGCCACCACTTCTCCCAGAATCAACCAGCTTGGCACGACTTCGTGGTCCGCGCGTTGCAGCTGGATGATCTGCGTCACCTTGCACTCAAACGCCACCGGCGTTTCTTTTACCCTCGGCACCGACACGATGCGTGACGGCTCGGCCGTGAGATTGGCGAGCTCGAATTCATTCACGTCTGCTGCCACGGGCGCGCAGCTCAGGTTCATCTGCTCGGCAAGCGAACGGGTCGCGAGATTCCACACGAACTCACCGGTCTGCTCAATGTTGTTCAGGCTGTCTTTGCGGCCAATGCTGCAGAAGCCAATGATCGGCGGCACGTAGTTGAAGGCGTTGAAGAAGCTGTACGGCGCAAGATTGAGCTTGCCATGGGCGTCCTGAGACGAAATCCAGCCAATGGGACGCGGGCCGACGATGGCGTTGAACGGATCGTGCGGCAGCCCGTGACCTTTGGATGGCTCGTAGAAATGAATATCGTCTGACATGGCGCACTTCCTGAATGAGAGAGGCGACGAGCCGGTTTACGTATCGGCTGTCTGCACAGAATGAAGGCCGTCATAGTGCAAGGCATTTCCCGCGGATTCCAGACCCTGCCGTGATGCGGACAAAAAAAAGCCCGGCATAAACCGGGCTACAAAGGGAGTTCAGGAGGTTGAACGTGTGAAGCGGTAAACCTGTAAAGCCGAATCAGCTGACGCGGTTGTTGCCTACACGGTCAGCGCCGTCAGCGGCCAAGCGGTTTGCACCGACGTGGTCTGCGCCGTCAGCGGCCAAGCGGTTTGCACCGACGTGGTCTGCGCCATCAGCGGCCTGACGGTTGTTGCCTACACGGTCAGCGCCGTCAGCGGCCAAGCGGTTTGCACCGACGTGATCGGCACCATCTGCGGCCTGACGGTTGTTGCCTACACGGTCAGCGCCGTCAGCGGCCAAGCGGTTTGCACCGACGTGATCGGCACCGTCGGCAGCCTGGCGGTTGTTGCCTACACGGTCAGCGCCGTCAGCGGCCAAGCGGTTGGCACCGACGTGGTCAGCACCATCAGAAGCCTGACGATAAGAACCCGTGTGCGAAGCGTTGGTGTGAGAAGAACCACCTTCGGCTACAACCGTACCGTTCAATACAGGGTGATGATCAGAAACAGGCAATGCGAATGCACTCGATGCCAGAATGGAAAGACTAAGGCCGAACAGAAGATTTGAAGTTTTCATGATGTTTGCTCCATCAAAGTTCAATAATTTCTTTAACTTGGGTATGGAGTGAATTCTACGCGCGCATGCATTAAGTAGAAGTTAACAAGGTTGCTAACGACCATCGCTGAAAATGATAGTTGGCCGCAGCGCCCGGTTTTAAAGCGCTCCAGCGGATTTTGATCCGCAATGGGGCAAATTCTGTCAGCTCTGACAGTTTTGCTCCTTGACAAATAAATTCTTGCGTGGACGCATTTTTTCATGGGTGAGGTTTGCGTGATGAGTGGTGATTCATCAGGGTGATGGCGCGATCTGCTGGAAACGAGGAGAAAATCACCCCGAAATCGCCAGATGCCCCGTAAATGCAGGGACGAGATCGTTTCGCTGCATCAGAAAAAACTAAGCCCGGCGAAAGCCGGGCTGGAGAGGGAGCCGCTTGGCGATCAGCTCAGACGATTTGCGCCTACACGGTCAGCACCATCGGCAGCGACACGATTTGCACCAACATGGTCAGCACCATCAGTGGCCACACGGTTGTTGCCTACACGGTCAGCGCCGTCAGCGGCCACACGGTTGTTGCCTACACGGTCAGCGCCGTCAGCGGCCACACGGTTGTTGCCTACACGGTCAGCACCGTCAGCGGCCACACGGTTGTTGCCTACGCGGTCAGCGCCGTCAGCGGCCACACGGTTGTTGCCTACGCGGTCAGCACCGTCAGCGGCAACACGGTTGTTACCTACGCGGTCAGCACCGTCAGCAGCAACACGACCGATGTTGGTATGAGAGGATCCGTTTTCAGCAACTACCGGCGCGTTGACATGTTTGCTTGCGTCTGCAGCGGTAAGTGCAAAAGCGCTAGAAGCCAGAAGAGAGAAAGCGAGGCCGAAGATCAGTTTGTTAGTTTTCATGGTAGTTGCTCCAGATCGATTCAAATAAGTGGGTAACTCGGTATGGAGTTAACTTTACTCGGCTCTGGATTATTAAGAAGTCAATCGCATTAGTAGCAATCATCGCTGAAATTGATACTGCGAAAAGCGCTTGGTGATTCAGCCACTTAGCGGCCAGGGCCGCGAAAAAAAGGGGCAACCACTTTGCGTGGGTGCCCCTGGGTTCGCGTGCGTGAGCGCGCTAATACGGCCCTTTCCGCGCGGTCAGTCGGTCTCGATCCGAGAATGCTTGCGGGTGTCCTTCATGAAGACGTAGACCAGCAACGAGCAGGCGATACAGGCGGTGACGTACCAGTAGTAGCCCGTTTCCATGCCGATGCTCTTGAACCACAACGCGATGTATTCGGCGGTGCCGCCGAAGATCGAGACGGTCAGTGCGTACGGCAGGCCGACGCCCAGTGCACGAATTTCGGTAGGGAAGAGCTCAGCCTTCACCACGGCGTTGATCGAGGTGTAACCGCTGACGATGATCAGCGCCGCCATGATCAGGAAGAACGCACCCCACCAGGTTTGAATCGTGTGCAGCGTGGTGAGGATAGGCACCGTGCACAGCGTGCCGAGCACACCGAAGGCAATCAGGATCGGGCGACGACCGATCTTGTCAGACAGCGCACCGATCACCGGTTGCAGCACCATGAACAGAAACAGCGTGGCGGCGGAAATGGTGGTGGAGTCGGTGATGCTCATGCCGACGGTGTTCACCAGGTATTTCTGCATGTAGGTGGTGTAGGTGTAGAACGCCAGGGTGCCGCCCATGGTGAGGCCGACCACGGTCATGAGTTCCTTGGGATGACGCATCAGGGTGCGCATCAGGCTCTCTTTTGGTTCTTCCTTCTTTTTGGTGAACGACTCGGTTTCTTCCATGCCGCGACGCAGGAACAGCGCGACGACAGCGCAGAGCGCGCCGATGGCGAACGGAATGCGCCAGCCCCAGGTGTTCAGTTGCTCGGTGGTGAGTGTTTGTTGCAGCACGATCAACACGCCCAGCGCGATGAGCTGGCCGGAGATCAGCGTCACGTACTGGAAGCTGGAGAAGAAGCCACGACGTTCCTTGGTCGCCATCTCGCTGAGGTAGGTCGCCGAGGTGCCGTATTCGCCGCCGACCGACAGGCCCTGCAGCAAGCGAGCGAACACCAGCAGGATAGGGGCGCCGACGCCGATGGTTTCATAACCGGGCGTGAGCGCGATGATCAGCGATCCGAAGCACATCAGCAGAACCGAGGCCATCAAGGCAGCTTTGCGGCCCTTGCGATCAGCGTAAAGGCCCATCAGCCAGCCGCCGATTGGGCGCATTAAAAACCCGACCGCGAAGATCGCGGCAGTGTTGAGCAGTTGTGCGGTGGTGTCGCCTTTGGGGAAGAAGACTTTGGCGAAGTAAAGGGAGAAGGCAGCGTAGACGTACCAGTCGTACCACTCGACCATGTTGCCGACCGAACCGCTGAAAATGGATTTCAGGCGACTTCGGGTGGTCTTGTCGGCGACGGGTGCGGCAGCCGATCCGTTGGAAACAGAGTTGGGAATAGCCATTGGATTTCCTGCAAGTCATTGTTTTTAGAAGGATCGCAGCGATGCGGTCTTGCAAGGGTGATAGCAGGAGACGTGCCAAGCCCGAAAGGCCCGGTCTAGAAGGGTTTGCTTGCAGTGGATGAGCGGAAATCCGCCGATGCGCGGGGTTGGGTGAGCGAAATTTTGCTCATGTCGCGCGTTGTTGCAGGTGCGCGCTTGCCCGAGATGGCATGGGGGCAGCCAGCCTATTCGTATCAGGTCGATCGCATTCGCCACCGTCGTAACCTCCGGCAGCTCCTACAGTGGACGGGGTCCTACAAAGGGTCGCCGTTGTCAGGAAGAAACACTTCCCGGATCAACCCGTGACGCTGCATCTTTTCATTCAGCGTTCGGCGCGGCAGTTGCAGCTCGTTCAGCACCGCCTTGATATCGCCTTTATGCCGGCTCAGCGCCGAGCGCAGGCAATGGGCCTCGAACGCTTCCTGTTGCGCCGCCAGCGACTGTCCGGCCGGCATGTCCACCGAGGCTGGATTCTCCAGCCCGAGCACCTGACGTTCGGCGGCGTTGGCCAGCTCCCGCACATTGCCCGGCCAGTCATGGCTGAGCAAATGACTCAGTTGCCCACCGCCGAGTACTGGCGCGCTACGGCCCAGACGTTCTGCCGCCTGTCTTGAGAAATGACCGAACAGCAGCGGGATGTCTTCGCGCCGTTCGCGCAAGGGTGGCAGGCGCAGCTCGGCGATGTTCAGGCGGTACGCCAGGTCTTCACGAAATCGCCCGGACCTGGCTTCTTCCAGCAGATCCGGCTTGGTCGCGGCCACGATGCGCAGGTCAACCTCGATACTCTGGTTAGAGCCCAATCGTTCAAGGCGCCGATCCTGAATCACCCGCAGTAACTTCACCTGTTGCGCCAGTGGCATGCTTTCGATTTCGTCGAGGAACAGCGTACCGCCGTGGGCGAACTCCAGTTTGCCGATGCGCTTGCCCTGAGCGCCAGTGAACGCGCCGCTTTCATGGCCAAACAGCTCGGCTTCAAACAGTTGCTCGGGAATGGCGGCGCAGTTGACGGCCACGAACGGTTTGCTGGCCCGAGGGCCGAAGTCGTGCAGGCAGCGCGCAACCATCTCCTTTCCGCTGCCGGTTTCGCCCCGAATCAGCACATTGACTGGCAGTTGGGCGAGGTCTTGAATCTGACGGCGCAGGGTCTGAATGCTCGGCGACAGGCCCAGCAACGTGGCTTCGAGGCGGCTGCGATTGTCCGCCTGTTCATGCAAACGACGGTTCTCCAGCACCAACCGGCGTTTTTCCAGCGCACGGCGCAGGCTGCCGAGCAGGGTTTGCGGAGTGAACGGTTTCTCCAGAAAGTCATAGGCGCCGTCGCGCATGGCATCCACCGCCATGGGTACATCGCCGTGCCCCGTCAGCAGAATCACCGGCAAGTCGGGATCCCGCGCCTGTACCTGGGCCAATAGCTCCAGCCCGCCCATACCCGGCATGCGCACATCGCTGAGGATCACGCCGGGAAAGTGCTCGGGCAGCTGCGCCAGGCAGTCTTCGGCACGACTGAACACTTGCACCTGGAAGCCAGACAGCGACAGCCATTGTTCGACCGCTTCACGAATAGGGGCCTCGTCATCGACCACGATCACCGAGTTCAGCATAGGGGTTCAGCCTCCGGGGCCTGGGTCAGACAGAAGAAAAACCGCGCGCCGTTCGCGAGGTTCTCGGCGCTCAGACGTCCTCCCAGCTCATGGACGATAGCGTAGGACACCGCCAGCCCAAGACCCAGCCCGTCGCCGACGGGTTTGGTGGTGAAGAATGGATCAAAGATATTCGCCAGATGCGCCTCGGCAATTCCGCTGCCGCTGTCAACCACGCTCAGGCGCCAGTGATCGCCCTCGGCATCGATACGGATTTCCAGCCGCTTGAGCGGTTGTTCGCGCATGGCGTCCAGGGCATTGCGCAGCAGATTGATGAGCACTTGCTCCAGACGAATCGCATCGCCCCGCACCCAGGCAGGACGCGTCAGGTCCAGGACACAGCTCACGCGTTCCTCGCGAATTCTGGCGTCGAGCAGCAACATCGCCTGATCGACCACACAGGCAAGGTCTACGCGCTCGCGCAGGCCGCTGGGGCTTTTGCGGGCAAAGGTCTTGAGATGCCCGGTAAGCGCCGCCATGCGGGTCAATTGCTGGTCGAGCAGGGTCAGCGCCTTATAAGCGTCATCGACCCGGCCATGGTCGAGCAGTAAGCGCAGGGTTGCCAGTTGCATGCGTTGTGCGGTCAGCGGCTGGTTGATTTCGTGAGCGAGGGCGGCGGACATCTGTCCCAGCGCAGCGAGCTTGGTCGATTGCACCAGACCGTCCTGAGCGGTTCGTAAATCCCGGGTGCGCGCTTCGACCAGTTGTTCCAGTTCCTCGCGACTGCGTTGACGCATGCGCGCCAGTCGCCAGCGCTGATAAAGAAACAGCCCGAGGAACACCAGTGTCAGCCAGGTGCCAGCCGCTGCCAATGCGGCATTGCGAAGGTCTTCAGGGGCAGGCTGAGGTTTGCGAAGCAGGTGCAGCGTCCACCCTTCCGGTTGCAAGGGTAACGACTGCCAGAGGTAATCGGTCGTACCCTCGGGCGCGACAACCCGGCTCAGGTGGCTGCTGTCGTTGAAGGTGCGCAGCGGTTCTTGAGTCAGTGGCGTCAACGGCTGTTTATCGTACTGGCGGGTGCTGCCCAGTTCGCTGCGGTCCTGATCCGACAGCGGGTGCAGTGAGCGATAGCGCCAGCCGGGCTGATTGGCGATGAACACCACGCCCTTTGCATCGCTGACCAGCAACAAATCGTCGCCCTGCGCCCACGTGTGCTCAAGGTCCGGGAACTCCAGCTTCACGACCATCGCACCGATGAAAAGCCCGGCGTCGTCGCGCACCGCATTGGCCAGGAAGTAGCCGGGGATGCCGCTGGTGACCCCGACCGCGTAAAATCGCCCGACGCCGGTCGCTTTGGTCTGTGTGAAGTAAGGACGAAACCCGTAGTTGTGGCCGACGTAGCTGCTGGGCAGTTTCCAGTTGCTGGCGCCGATCGCCAGTCCGTCACGATCAAGCAGTTCCAGCGTCGAGGACTGCGCGGCGCCGTTGATCTGCTCAAGTTTGAGATTGAGGGCTTGCGTGGTTTCAGCGCTGACCGGTCCGCGCAGGGCGGCGCGCAGCTCCGGGTCCAGCGCCAGAACGGCGGGGAGGGCACGGTAACGCTCGATCAGGGTTTGCAGGGTGTTGGCGTACAGCGAAAGCTGGTCCTGGGCGCGAGCAGCCTCGTCTTCGAGCGAATGGCGTTGCGCCTGATGCATCGCCAGGGTCGCGACAATCACGGCGCCCGCCAGGATGAGCAGGACATATAAAGGAAGGCGGGCGGCGCGGGGCATAGATAGGCCTGAGGATGCTGACCGTGTAGGAGCGCGCTTGCCCGCGATAGCAACCTGTCAGTCCCCTCGGCAGGCGAGGAAGGCATGCAATCGCGGGCAAGCGCGCTCCTACACGTTAATCTCTTCGTGGTGCGGTCTGGGCACCGCACCACCCACAGCAAGGCTTAAAGCAGATTGAACGTCGTCTCTTTCACGTCCTTGGAGTCCAGGCCGATCATCAGCTTGAATTCGCCTGCTTCTGCCGCGTACTTGAGCGACGGATTGAAGAACTTCAGGTCTTCCTCGGTCACGGTGAAGGTCACCGATTTTTCTTCGCCTGGCTTCAACATCACCTTCTGGAAGTTCTTCAGTTCCTTCACCGGACGACTGATGGACGCAGCCACATCACGCAGGTACAGCTGAACCACGGTTTCACCCGCGACCTTGCCGATGTTCTTCACTTGAACGGTCGCGGTCAGTTTGTCTTTGCGGGTCATCTTGTTGACCGACAGCACGATGTCCGAAACGCTGAACCGGGTGTAGCTCAGGCCGTAACCAAACGGGAACAGCGGGCTGGTCGGCTCCTCGAAGTAGTTCGAGGTGTAGTTCGAGTCGTTCTCGCGATACGGACGACCGGTGTTCAGGTGATTGTAGTAGGCAGGCACCTGACCGACAGAGCGAGGGAACGTCATCGGCAGCTTGCCCGACGGGTTGTAGTCGCCGAACAGCACGTCCGCCAGCGCGTTGCCGCCTTCTGTGCCCAGGAACCAGGTTTCAAGCATGGCATCGGCCTGCTTGTTCTCTTCACCCAGCGCCAGCGGCCGGCCGTTCATCAGCACGATGACCAGCGGTTTGCCCGTGGCTTTGAGCGCCTTGATCAAATCGCGCTGACGGCCTGGAAGCACCAGATCCACGCGGCTCGCGGCTTCGTGCGACATGTTGCGTGATTCGCCAACCACGGCCACGACCACGTCCGACTGCTGGGCGACCTTGACCGCCTCGTCGATCATGTCCTGCTCGGGACGGCCGTCGATGTGAATCTGGTCGTCCATCTTGTCCAGGTAGGTGATCGCTTCCTGGTTGTCGGTCACGTTGGTGCCGGCGGCGTAGAGAATCTTCGCTTTGTCGCCGATGGCATTGGCCAGGCCGTCGTAGGCGCTGACGGTCTGACGCGCCAGACCGGCGGCAGACCAGCTGCCCAGCATGTCCAGCGAGCTCTTGGCCAGCGGGCCGACAATGGCAATGGTGCCTTCTTTCTTCAGTGGCAGGGTGTTGTGGTCGTTTTTCAACAGGACCATGCTGCGGCGCGCGACATCGCGGGCCTCGGCGCGGTGCAGCCGGTTTTCGGCATCGCGATCGACCGGGTCGTCGACAGCCGCACCGATGCGCAGGTAAGGGTTGGCGAACAGGCCCATTTCCCACTTCGCGCCGAGCACTTCACGCACGGCATTGTCGACTTCCTTGATCGACACTTCACCGTTCTTGACCAGCGCAGGGAGCTCTTCTCCGTACGCCTTGTCGTTCATGCTGAGGTCGACACCGGCCTTGATTGCCAGCTTCGCGGCTTCGCGGAAGTCCTTGGCGACGCCGTGGTCGATCAGCTCCTTGATGGCGCCGTGGTCGCTGACGGTGACGCCCTTGAAGCCCCAGTCCTTGCGCAGCACGTCTTGCAGCAACCAGGCGTTGGCCGTCGAAGGCACGCCGTTGATGGAGTTCAGTGCGACCATCACACCCCCCGCGCCCGCATCGATGGCGGCGCGGTACGGCGGGAGGTAGTCCTGTTGCATGCGCACCGGGCTCATGTCGACGGTGTTGTAATCGCGACCGCCTTCCACTGCACCGTAAAGGGCGAAGTGTTTGACGGCGGCCATGATGCTGTTCGGTGCTTGCGTGCTGGTGCCCTGGAAAGCGCGGGTCATCGTCGCGGAAAGGCGCGACACGAGATACGTGTCCTCGCCGAAGCCTTCGGAGCTGCGGCCCCAGCGGGCATCACGGGTGATGTCGACCATCGGCGCGAAGGTCATGTCTACGCCATCGGCAGCGGCTTCGATCGCGGAAACGCGACCGGCGCGGGTGACGGCGTCCATGTCCCAGGTCGACGCCAGGCCCAGGCTGATCGGGAATATGGTGCGCTGGCCGTGGATCACGTCGTAGGCGAAGAACATCGGGATCTTCATACGGCTGTGGGCGACGGCAGCGTCTTGCATGGCGCGGTTATCGGGCAGCAGGACGGAGTTGAAGGTGCCGCCGATTCTGCCTGCGGCGATTTCCTTGACGATTTCCGACTTCGGCATTTCCGGCCCGATGCTGATGAGGCGCAACTGACCGATCTTCTCGTCGAGGGTCATCTGCTTCATCAGGTTGGAGATGAATGCATTCTTGGCTTGTAACGTGGACAGGTTACTGGCGGGGCTGGTTGCGGTTTCGGCCCAGGCGGACTGACTGGCCAAACCGATGACTAGACTCAGTAAACACAGCTTATTCATGAATGATTTTCTCAAGGCGTTGACCGGCAACTCGCGCGAAATACCGGGTGGCCTTTGTTTTTGGTGTGAAACCTTTGGTTTTTATTGTCATCAGGACGGGGAGTCGCTGAACTCCCGAGGCATATGAGCATCAGTAGCGCAGCGAGTTTTATCTGATTGCTGCTTGGCAATCCAGTGCCCTGACAACGTGATGGGGCAAGATTATGCCGGGGATCGTCCGATTTGGCTAAAGTCATGGTCAGACGGGAAGACTAATGCAGGACATGAAGGGGCACACAGGCCATGCAAATAGAGCGTTACGGGCACATTCGGGGCAGTCGTTACAATTTGTCACTGGCGCTGCTGATGCTGTTAAGCACGTTGCTGGCCGGTTGCGGCATCAACAATATTCCGACCTATGACGAGCAGGTCAAAGCCGCCTGGGCCCAGGTGCAGAACCAGTATCAGCGCCGCGCCGACCTGATCCCCAATCTGGTCGAAACCGTGAAGGGCTATGCCAAGCAGGAGCAGGAGACGCTCACGGCGGTGATCGAGGCCCGGGCCAAGGCCACCTCTATCCAGATCGATGCCAATACGCTCAACGATCCGGCCAAACTCAAGCAGTTTCAGGACGCGCAAGGTCAGTTGACCGGTGCTTTGAGTCGTCTGATGGTGGTGTCCGAGCGCTATCCGGACCTGAAGTCCAACCAGAACTTCCTGTCGCTGCAATCGCAGCTCGAGGGGACAGAAAACCGGATTGCCGTGGCACGTCGCGATTTCATCGCTGCGGTTGAGAAGTACAACACCGAAATCCGCACCTTTCCTGGTCGTCTCTGGCATTCGGTGATGTACAGCGATCTGCCGATCCGGCCTAACTTCGAAGCCACCGCTGCAGACGCTGACAAAGCGCCGCAAGTGAAATTCTGATGGCGCGCGCGGGGCGGGGCATTCTGTTCGCCTTTCTGGCGATGTCGGTTGGCCTGTGTGCCCAATGGGCCCAGGCCGAACTGAAGTTTCCAGCGCTGAGCGGTCAGGTCGTCGACACGGCCGCAATGATCGACAACGAGAGCAAGGAGCGGCTGTCCCAGATGCTGCGGGCTCATGAAGAGCTCACCACTGAACAGGTCGTGGTGGTCACGCTGCCCAATCTGCAAGGCTCGACCATCGAGGATTTTGGCTACCAACTCGGTCGTTTTTGGGGCATCGGCCAGAAGGGCAAAGACAACGGCGCGTTACTGATCGTCGCCAAGGACGAGCGCAAGGTGCGTATCGAAGTCGGCTACGGCCTGGAAGACCGGCTGACGGACGCACAGTCCTCGGTGATCATCAATCAGGTCATCACGCCGGCGTTCAAGCAAGGTGATTTCGTCGGCGGCATCAGTAAAGGCACCGAAGCCATCGTGCAGGTGCTGGGCGGCGATCCGCTGGCTGAGCCCGCGGTCGGTGCGTCCGGGGGCGACGATGTCACTGACTGGAAAATGAGCCTGCTGTTTCTCATCCTCTTCGTGGCCTTCGTCTTTATCAACATGCGCTGGGGCCGTGCTTTGGGTGGCTTGGGCGGTGGCTATATCGGCTCGGGAGGCGGCGGTGGTGGCTTCGGTTCCGGCGGCTCCGGCGGTGGCGGGGGTATGCGCGGCGGTGGTGGCAGTTTTGGCGGCGGCGGTGCCTCCGGTGGCTGGTAGTCGATAGCTCAATAAGGATTGCAGTGCATGGCGTTACTCACTGAAGACGAACAGAAGCAGGTTGCTCAAGCCATCGAAGCGGTCGAGCGTCAGACGGACGCCGAACTGGTGACCGTGCTGGCCGCAAGTGCCGACGATTATGCTTACGTGCCTTTGATCTGGGCCGGACTGGTTGCGCTGCTCGTGCCCGGTTTGATCAATTTTTATCCCGGTTGGCTGAATGCCAACGAGCTGTTGTTGACTCAGATTGCGACGTTCATCGTCGTCGCGCTGGTGTGCCGACTGCCCGCAATGACCTCTCGCTTGGTGCCCGGATCGGTTCGGCACTGGCGAGCGGGAAGTCTGGCGCGGCGTCAGTTCCTGGAGCAAAACCTGCACGCGACGGCTAATGGCACGGGAGTGTTGATTTTCGTCAGCGAAGCCGAGCGTTACGTCGAAATCATCGTTGACGACGGCATCGCCCGTCATGTGGATGACATGGTCTGGCGTTCAATGGTCGATGTGTTCACCCGGCAGGTGAGCGACGGGAAGATCCTGGAAGGCTTTCTGGGCTGTATTCGTTCGTGCGGCGAGGTGCTGAGCGATCAGGTGCCGGTGACCCAGGCGCGCAACGAGCTGCCGAACCGTCTGGTGGTGCTGGAGTAGTGGAATCCGATCTACGGCCTTGTGGTGGTCAATAATTAAATCCACCACGGCCCGTCAACCCGCCTAAAATACGGCCCTCGCATTTTTCGCATCCACAGGGTTCACCCGATGTCCGTTACTGCAGCCAACGTCGCTCCCGCGCAGGATCACCGCGCCCAGTTCCTGAGCCTGCTCGACACCTGTCTGACGCAGAACTCACTGATCAAGCTGGTGCTGGCCAAGCACGTCGGGACCGAGGCCGAGCTGCAACGGATCATCATCAAACCCACGACGATCAAGGAGCAGCCTTGTTTGTCGTTTGTGTATCGCTACAAGACCCGCGACATCACCAAGAACCATCCCCTGGCGGAGGCGCAAACGCTGATCGCCAGCCTGCTGCCCGCATCGTTCAAAAACGCGCATCTGCTGTCGCTCACTGACGAGGTGCAGCTGGAGTTCAGCAAGAAAGGCAAGAGCACCCTGTTCCGCAACACCTCACAGCAACAGCGTGAGGCGCCTTCGGCGGAACATGATCGCGAGAAGAAGCGCTATCTGGAGCTGAGCCGTCCGTTCCTCACGGATCTGGGTGTGACCAACAAGCAGCATGAACTGATTCCGGCGATGTCGCGCAAATGGAAGCAGATCAACAAGTTCATCGAGGTGTTCTCCCACGCGCTGTCGACCTCGCCGATCACGCTCGACAAGCCGGTGACGGTGGCCGATTTCGGCTCAGGCAAGGGCTATCTGACGTTTGCCATCCACGATTACCTGCGTAATACCTTGCAGGCCGAAGGCAACGTCACGGGCGTCGAGTTGCGTGAAGACATGGTCACCTTGTGCAACAACGCCGCCGCGCGTCTGGAGCACCCCGGGCTGGTGTTCAAGTGTGGCGACGTGCGTTCGGTGGCGCCGAGCGAGCTGGACGTGATGATTGCCTTGCACGCCTGCGACATCGCCACCGATTACGCGATTCACACTGGTATTCGTTCGGGCGCCTCGATCATCATGTGCTCGCCATGCTGTCACAAACAGATTCGCCTGCAGATCCAGAGCCCGACGCTGCTCAAGCCGATGTTGCAATACGGTCTGCACATGGGGCAGCAGGCCGAGATGGTCACCGATGCGCTGCGTGCGTTGTTGCTGGAAGTGTGTGGCTACGAGACCAAAGTCTTTGAGTTCATTTCGCTGGAGCACACCAACAAGAACAAGATGATCCTGGCCGTCAAACGCGCAACGCCGGCCGATCCTGCAGAACTGCTGGCGAAAATTCAGGAATTGAAGACGTTCTATGGCATTCAGGAACACTGCCTGGAGACCTTGCTCCAGGCAGATCATCTGATCGGCTAGAGCCGCGTAGCCACGACCGGTTTGGGCGCGATGACCGCCGTCTTGCGCCCGATGGCCAGCGTCACGACCACGCCGGCGGCAAAAATCCAGGTGACCGGGTCGATATGTTCGCCGAAGAACAGCGCCGAAAACGCCATGGTGAAGAACAGCTGAACCAGCTGGATCTGACTGACACGGGCAATCCCGCCCATGGCAAGGCCCGCGTACCAGGCGAAAAAGCCGATGAATTGCGAGAACAACGACACATAACCAAACGCCCACCACGCGCCTGTCGAGATCGGCCCTTCGTGCTGCGAGGCGAGGTAGCCGACCGGGATGATCAACACCGGAATCGAAATCACCAGCGCCCAGCAGATCACCTGCCAGCCGCCCATCTGTTTGGCCAGCCGGCCGCCTTCGGCGTAACCCAGCCCACCAATGGCCACGGCTCCCACCATCAGCAGGTCACCGGCCTGTAAGTTGCCCGCACCGCTGATCAGCGCATAGCCCAATACCAGCACACTGCCCATCGCCGCGCAGAGCCAGAACGCTTTTGAAGGACGTTCATGGGACAGCCATGCCGCGTAGATCGCCACCAGCAAAGGCTGCAGGCCGTTGACCAGCGCACCGTGAGAGGCCGGCAGGGTTTTCATGGCCCAGGCCGATAGCACCGGAAAGCCGATGATCACGCCCAGCGCGACGACCATCAGCGCTTTGAACTGGGCGCGGGTCGGCCATTTCTCCCGACGCCAGAGCAACAAAGCTGCCGCTGGAATCGCCGCGAACAACGCACGGCCGAGGCCATTGAGCAAAGGATGGATTTCCTGAACCACGATGCGGGTCATGGGCAGCGTCAGACTGAAGATCACCACGCCGACCAGTCCGAGGACCATGCCGGTGTTTTCGCGAGAGGACATGTTGAGTCGTGCCTTTTGTTTTAAGAATAAAAGCCAAGCGTGGAACGAAGGCTTCCATTCAGCCACAGATGACCCGCAAAGCCCCTTAACAGATACCGACAGAATTGGCCGTACACTTCGCGTTTCAGGGGGGAAACGCCGTTTGTGAGGATTTTCCTGCTGGCCGCTGCACACCTTTGAATATTGGTGCAGAAATTGAATGCCATCTTCCTGCAACCATTTGAAGGTCAAATGGGTGGCGTCGAATTCAGCCAGGAGAACAATCGTGTCGGTCATCGGAAAGTGGGCGTTGCAAGGTGTCGTGGTGTTCCTGTTCGCATGGATAGCGACCGTGGCGGCTCAGTGGTCAGCGAGCGTCGTGAAATCGACGAGCAGCGACCGCCTCGCCTCCCTCAGCAGCGTCCGACTGTCGACAGAATCGGTCGCTGCCAGCGTCAATAAGAAGGCGCACGGCAACACGGTCGTGGTGGGGGCGTTGTCGGAAAGTAACGAGTAAGCCGGCAGTTGTGGGAAGTTTGGGAGCGGGTTGGGGGGGAGCGGACAAAAACTGTTCCCTGAGACCCTCGCTCGCTTTTATTGCTTCCAATACAGGGAATTTCTCGGACGCATCGCCCTGGCAGGTGGGATATATTCTGAATATCCAGAGTGGGCTTGAAACAGCAATTCTGACTGCACATACTGCGCGGGTGATCAGCGAGAGCTGAATGGAGTCTGGATCCCTCAGTTGAGGTTGAACCAGCGGCGCAGTCAGGGCGATGCAAGTTCTACTGCGTGTCGATAGAGGCCGCCTTCGGGCGGCTTTGCTTTTCCTGGAGAAAGGGATGCCTCTCTACTATTTGCCTAAACAGGGCGATGTGCTGGTCTGTGATTTCACCAGAGGTTTTGTGCCTCCAGAAATGGTGAAGGTTCGCAAGGTGGTGGTCATCTCCCATCGTGCCAGACACCGTAGACGTCTATGTACCGTGGTTCCCATCTCTTCCACATCTCCTGAAAACGAATTTGACTGGCATCATCTGCTCAGAGTGAACCCGCTGATTACGGATGGGGCTCAACAGTTATGGGTCAAATGCGACATGATCTACACCGTCAGCTTTGATCGGCTGGACAAGGCTCATCGCAAGACGAGAGGCGGAAGGGAATATTTTGTTCCACGTCTTTGCCCAAATGACCTTGAAGCAGTGATCAACGGTGTAAAGGCTTACCTGCCGCTTTAGTCCAATGCATTCCGAAGATTTCCTCGCAGATAGGACTCAGCCCTTCCTGATCTCCAACCCTTCCTTCAACCGCGCCACCGGCACCGAAAACTCGGGATTGCCCAGCGGATGCGTTTTGGCGTCGAAGAACTTCAACTCGATGTTCTGTCCTTCGAACAACGCACTGTAGTGCCGCTTTTGATGCTGGATGAACGCTTCGCTGCGCGCAAGGATCGAGATGGCGAGGGTGGTCGGTCTGGCTTGCAGCACGGCGTGCAGGATGTGTCGGTCCTGTTTGCCCAGCGAATGCCCGAAGATGCACAGCGAACCCTGGTGTTGCGCCAGTTGGGCGTGGCAGAACGATAGGTAGTCCGAGCCTCGGATGATTTTCATCTTGTCGTTGCTGCGACCCTCACAGACGAACAGCGGGACGTCTTCCAGCGCATTGACGGCAAAGCTACCCAGCAGCGTGCTTTCAGAGGACATCAGCTTGCGCGCGGTGCCGTCGAAGTTTTTCACCAGGTGCATGCCGCCATGCAGATAGAGGATGCGCGTGGCGTGGCTGGTGGTCCGGTGCAGGTTGAAGACCGCGTCGTCATCGAACAGATCGTCGAACGGCTGTGCGCCATGCATCACCGCCCAATAGGCCAGCAGGTCATAGTTGGTGGAGTAGACCGTCGCGTACTGGCTCAGCGCCTGGCTGATGTGTGCGATGGTCGACGGCGCCATCAAACGCCATGGAATGTGCGCCGAGCGAATCCCGTGAATGAGCGCTTCCTTGATGGCGAAGTAACGGTTACGTGGCGACGACGAACTGATCGTCAGCGCCGCGTTCACCCGCATCGCCACCTTCAGGCCGCTGAGGACGGGCTCGAAGTTTTCGGTTTCCATGGATTTGAACAGCGCAAGCTCGGTCGGGCTCAGCGGCTTATTGCGGGTGGTCTGCGCCAGCTCGAACAGCGAGTCGTAGGCGAAGTTCTTCCACACCGCGAGGCTGGCACCGTTGCCCAACAGCAAACCTGAACACGGGTGAGCGGTTTGCAGTTGATGCCAGTCGGCAAGTTCAGCGTCAAAATCCGTGAATTCCATCTTCTCGCTTCGCGTTCAGGTGAGCAGGCTGGCCGAGCGGCCAAACGGAGTGGACTTATAGGAAGCCAGGTCGACCTTGTCAACGCCGGAGCCGTCGTCGGACCGTCCGGAAGATATTTCGAACCCCTGTGTCGAGCCTGTTTCTAACGCTTGAACCCCAAATCCGGTTCGCTGAGAGGTCATCATGAAAACCGATCCAGTGAATACCGCCGCCGCGCAAAGCCCCGGCCCTCATCCAAGCCCCATGGAAACGCCGCGTCGCGACAGGTCGTCGCCGTCCGCCGACGAATTCGAACGGGTTGAAGCCACCGATAAGCAAAGGCGCGAAACGCCGCCCCCGCAAACCTGGAAGCACCCGGACGATGGGAAAAACCTGTCGGAAAAAGACGAAGAACGACCGCTTAAGCCCTGACGCCATCTGTCTAACGGCCCCTCATACGAGGGCGACCGGGTGTAAGGTCTTTCGGGACAATCCATAACACTCTCTGAATGAGAGGGAGGTCACCATGCACACAGCGATGCTCAGCAAAACCCATTTCAACGGCTACGACGTGATCAACGTCAACAACGGCCCATGGCGGGTCTGCACTCACCACGACCGACTCGGGTCGTTTGGTTCGCGCGAGGAGGCGATGGCGTTTGCTGCGTCGTTACCGGCTTATCAGGAGCGGACCGCAATGAAAGCACAGCCCGCGGCAGTCGCTAAAGCCAAGCCGGCCGAGGCCCATAAAGAAGCACCAAAGGCTAAATCCAAAGCGAAAAAGTAAATGCGTGAACAAAAACGAAGCCTCGGTTCTTGCCGGGGCTTTGTACTTTTCCGCTCTCGAAAGATTACGTGCGCTTGTCACCGCATGGGTTGAGGAATAATCTCAAAAACCAATAACCTGGAGGTCAGGTTGGTTTCATTCGAGATAGCAGGTGATGCAGTGGACGTTATCGATCTGAAGGTCGTGGAGGCCGTCGCACGGCACGGCAGCATGAACAAGGCCGCAGTCGAACTGAACACCGTGCAGTCGAATGTTTCCTCAAGAATCCGCTCGCTAGAAGACGAACTCGGGGTTTCGCTGTTTCAACGCAGCGCCAAGGGCGTGCAGATCACCCCGGCAGGCCGACGCGTGCTGCCCTATGCCGCCAGGCTGTCCAAGCTTCTTTCCGACGCATCGGCCGCTGCGCGCGATGACGGCACGCCGGCCGGTGTGCTGGAAATCGGCACGCTGGAAACCACCCTCGCGCTTCGCTTGCCGCTGTTGATCGCCCGCTTCGCCAAAGCGTGGCCAGACGTTCGGCCAATGGTGCGGACCGGCACCACCAGCAGCCTGATTCAGGATGTCGTCGACTGTAAGCTCGAGGGGGCATTCGTGGCAGGGCCGGTCAGTCATCCAGAGTTGCAGACCGAAACCGTCTTTCACGAGGAGCTGGTGCTCGTCACCTCTCGTGCCGTGCGCTCGCTGGACGCTGTGCGCGCGATCGCCCATCTGAAAACCGTGGTGTTTCGTGTCGGCTGTTCCTATCGGCAGCGCCTGGACGCGTTATTGGCGAGTACGGGGCTGCTTGTGCCGGAGCCACTTGAGTTCGGCTCCATCGACGCCATCATCGCCTGTGTGTCGGCGGGCGTTGGCGTCACGCTCCTTCCTCGAGGCGTTGTGGCTGACGCCTGGCAGGAAGGCCGGGTCGCCGTGCATGAGCTGCCGACGGCTTTTTCCCAAGTTGAAACGGTGTTCGTCCGACGCATCGACAGCCATTTCTCCAGCGCGCTGGCGACCTTTCTCGACAGCGTGCATCAGGAAAATGGCGGTCGCCCGCAGAACGTCAGGCAGCTTGCGTGACATCAGCGATGAGCCGCTTCATCAACGCTTCGTGAAGCCACGATGTCGATCAGCAAGGCGAGGGCGATAGCGCCGGTTCCCAACAGGAACAACAGGGCGTAGTTGCCGCCGCTGTACGAGAACAAGTACGAAAACCCATACGCCGCCACCGCCTGAAACAGCGCGAAGCCTACCGTGGCCGTCCGCCACGCGGCGTTTTGTTGCGCGGGATGGTGCACCAGCAGTTCCTGCACACGGCCCAGGACCAACGGCACGGTCCCCGTTACAAATGCGCCGACCACCACGCTGGAGGCCATCAACCACGGAGTGCCCAAGCCCAGCGCCGGGATGCAGACACACACACCTTCCAGAATGAACGACAACCGCAGCGCCAAGCCGAAGCCGACGCGGTCGGCCAACACGCCCGCCAGCAATGGGCCGAGTGTCGCGCCAATGCCGAACAGCACCCAATATTGAGCCCCGACTTCAAGCCCCTGACCCAACCCGTGAGCAATAAAGGCCACCAGAAAAATCATATGCGGCACCCAGCCCGCCGCGTTGAGCGCGTACTCGGCGTACAACGCCTTGAGCGTCGTGTTCTTGGATTGACGCGGATGCTGAACTGCGTGAACGGGCGCAGCGTCCTGCTTCGGCCAACCCTTCCAGGCAATCGCCGTGAACACCAGAGAAATGATCCCTAGCCCCAGCCATGTCTGCTGCAAACCTTGCTGCAGCAACAGCGGCACCAACGTGCCCGACGCCGCGATACCGACGCCGACTCCCATGAAAATGATCCCGCCCGAAAGCCCTCTCTTGGACGGCGGCACATACGCCAGCACCGCAGGCGCAGCGAGCACCATCAGCGCGCCACCCGAGATTCCCGACAACAACCGCCAGACAAAAAACCACAGATAAGACACCGGAAACGCACAGGCGAAAAAGGCCACACTGGCCAGCAGCATCATTGCCCTGAGCGTGAACGCCGTCGACGACCTCTGCGCCATCACCCGCCCAGTCAACGCACCCAGCAGATACCCCGCCAGGTTCGCCGCACCCAGGTACGCCGCCTTCGACGCATCAAACCACCCGGCATCAATGATCGCCGGCAGCAAAGGCGTATACGCAAACCGGGCAAGACCAATACCCACCAGACTCGCCGAAAACCCGGCCGCAATGCCCCATTTGGCATTGTGAGACTGATCGTGGGAACCCGTGCGAGAGGGTGATACCTGAACCTTTTCCATCGTCTTCGCCTGCTGCTTTCAGATGGCACCACCGTACGCGCGTGCGGGGTATCTGAAGAAGCGAAAAGAAGTGATTGGGGGTATCTGGAAAAGTGGCAGCTTGGTGCAAACAGAGGCGCAGGGGCAGATCGGAAGATCAAATCAGGAATTAGGAGGTCTTTCGGGCGGGGTTTGGAGAGACTGGAGCGGGTGAAGGGAATCGAACCCTCGTTATCAGCTTGGGAAGCTGGAGTAATGCCATTATACGACACCCGCTTTTGACGCTTTCAGCGGGTCACTTTGTACCAGAAGCGGGCACTGAATTGAAGCGTTAAATGCGGTGCGTGGAAATCAGTGGGTGTTGCGGGGTGCTGCGGGGAAGGTTCGGGATTCATTCGCCGAAGGCTGGTAGGCGGGCGCTGGCGAATGAATCCGTTCCTTGAGACCTTCACGGTCAGATTGCAAATGCATGGTGCGTGTGTGCCTGTCGGTAGCGGGTTCGGCTGGGTTCGGGTGCCGGCGTGAGGAAGCTCAACAGTGCGTTCCGGGATTCCAGGCACGCGGCTTTGTGTTCCATGTCCAGGAAGTGCCCGGCGCTTTTGATGGTGGTGAAGTGGCAATCGCGAATGTGATTGGCGAACAGTCGGGCGTCGGGGGCGGCGGTGTATTCGTCCCATTCGCCGTTCATGAACAGCACCGGCACGTTGATGCGTTTGGCGGCTTTGATCTGGTTGTGCGTGCTGACGTCCAGCACATGGTTGATGTGGTGGTGCATCTGCGCGTACTCGTGCAGGTCCAGTGAGCTGACGTGTTTGTAGTTAAAGCGCTTGAACAGCGACGGCAGGTGTTTGCCGATGGTGCTGTTGATCAGGTTGCCGACTTCGAAACGATCAAAGGCGCCCAGGTGTTGCTGACCTCGGGTGAGGTAGTCGTGCATGTGTTCGTTGATGACGGGCGAGAACGAGCTGATCACGGCCTTTTCAATGCGCTTGGGTCGGTGCGCCAGCGCCACCAGCGCGGCCGCGCCACCCCATGAGAACGACATGATGTGTTCGGCGTTGAAATGGTCGATGAGCTCCAGCAGGATCTGGCCTTCCATCTCTTTGGTCAGCGGTCGTTCATGGAGGTTGTGAGGCTTTGATTTGCCCGCGTAGGGCTGGTCGTAGAGCACGACGTTGAACTGCGGGTGCAGATTGCGGACGGTCTGGGCGAAAGATGCAGTAGTGGCCAGTGAGCCGTTGACCATGATGATGGTCTTTTCTGCGGCATCTGCGCGATAGAACTCCGTGTAAACCCGAAACTGGCCCTGTATATCAAGCACAGCGATTTCTGGCCTCATATCCATGTCTCCTGACGTTAAAACCGGTGTGCGCGCAACCACGTTGCACGAGTTTCGTGACAGGTAGGCAATGCCTTGAAAGGGGGGCCCATGTCGGTACGGGACAGTCTGTCCGACAGGTATTGTTATTGGCGGGCGGTGTGTCGCTTTTGGTGCCTGAAGGCGCTCGTGACGACAAAAGGTTTCTTAGAGTGCGTTCGTGACTCTCCGGTCACATGTGGACCGACGATTGGATTCAAGCAGGCGTAGAGGTAACCCGCAAGTGCCATTCGTGAATTGTCCTACACGATCTGCCGGGCGGTCGAAAGACGTCAGATCTGCTGAATCTCTTCAGCTGTCAGGGGCCGGTACTGGCCGGGCATCAACGCCGGGTCGAGGCGTAACGGGCCCATGCTTTCTCGATGCAGGCGCACGACCTTGTTGTCGTAGAAACCGAACATGCGTTTGACCTGATGGTAGCGGCCTTCGACGATGCTCAATCGTGCGCGGCGAGGGTCGAGGATTGCCAGCAGAGCGGGTTGCGTGGTCAGGTCTTCGAAAGCGAAGTAGAAGCCTTCCGCGAATTTCTGAACGTAATGCTCGCCGATGTCCTGCTCGGTTTCGACGTAGTAAACCTTCGGGAGTTTGGTGGCAGGCTGGGTCAGACGACGTGACCACTGGCCGTCGTTGGTGATCAGCATCAGTCCCGAGGTGTTGAAATCCAGGCGCCCGGCGATGTGCAGGTCGTGTTTGTCGGGCTCGTGCACAAGATCGAGCACGGTCGGGTGCTGAGGGTCAGTGGTGGCGCTGACGCATCCCGGTGGTTTGTGCAGCATGAAGTAACGCGCGGGCTTGCCCGTCTGCAGCACTTCGTCGTCGAGCATGACGTGGCTGAATTCGCGAACCTCGTGCAGCGGGTCCTTGACCGTCAGCCCCTCGACTTTTACCCGTCCGGCGAGCAGCGCAAGGCGCACGTCCTTGCGACTGAAGCGGGGGAGGTTGCTGAGGAGGCGGTCGAGGCGCATGGCAGTTTGGCGTGCAAAGAGGGTGGGGCATGTTACGTCAGGTCAGGAGGTCGTTGAACCTGTGGGAGCGAATTCATTCGCGAAGGGCCGGTACATACGGCACATCGATATCGGCTGCTCGCCACATCGCGAATGAATTTGCTCCCACAGGTTTCCGAGACCTGTTTGACCGTCAATGGCTCATTCCGGTCGTTGAATCTGGTCGGGTTCGATGGCCTGAGCCAGTCCGGCGCAGCGCGGACAGAGGCATGCCTGGTTGCGCAGGGCCTCGGGCAGCGCTGCCAGCACGGCGGGGTCAATGGTTTCGGTGAAGCACCAGCACGGCTGATCGACGGTGCGCGGATCGGCCAGTGTGCAGCGGTTACTCATGCCGCAGACGGGGCATATGTCGGGGCTTGGTTCGGACGCGTTCATGCCGGTTCTGCCACTTCGGTACACACCCGATTGCGGCCGTTCTGCTTGGCGCTGTAGAGCGCCTGGTCGGCACGGGCAATCAGGCTTTGCAGGGTGTCGCCGGGGTGCAGTTCGGTCAGGCCAAGGCTGACCGTAACTTGCAGGGCCGCGCCGGTGAAGACGTAGGTATGTTGCTCGGCCAGCAGCCGAATTTTCTCGGCGACGCGTCGGGCACCGCTGCTGTTGGTGTCCTTGAGCAGGATGATGAACTCCTCGCCGCCCCATCGGCAAATGATGTCGGTGTCGCGCAGGCAACGCCGCACATCGTCCGCAAAGCCCGTGAGCACTTCATCACCGGCCAGGTGGCCGTGGGTGTCGTTCAGGCGCTTGAAGTGATCCAGGTCCAGCAGCATGGCCGACAGCGCTTTGTGTTCCCGGCGCGCGTCCGCGATGGCGTCCATGGCGATCCGGTCGAAACCGCGACGGTTGGGCAGACCGGTCAGGCTGTCGAGCATGGCCTGGGTTTCAATGCGGACCTGGAAGCGGCGAATGACCCGATTGAGCAGGTACAGCACCAGCACCATCACCGCCAGACAGATCAGCAGGTTCAGGTACAGCGACTGGCGAATCTCGTCCAGCGCGCCGTCTTCGCGTTTGTCGACGAACAGGTACCAGTTCAGCTCGGGGATGTAGCGCACGTTGAGGAAATGCGCGTCATCCAGCGAATCGTACTGGTAGCTGCCGCTTTGTGGCTTCGGCATCTGCTGCTGAAGCGCCTTGAGGTCGGGCAGTTCGCGCAAGACCTGCCCGACTTTTGCGCCGCCCGGACCGCCTTGCGCGCCCGTCAGGACGAGTCGGCCAAAGGTGTCGACGAAGTACACACTGCGTTGATAACGCTCCTGGTATCGGTCGATCAGCTTGATGACGGCATCGACGGTCAGCCCGACACCTGTGGCACCGATGAAGTTGTCGTTGTAATCGAAAACCTTGTAGTTGATGAAGAAGGTCAGGTTGTCCTTGTTCGCCAGGTCCGGGTCAACGTTGATCTCGTACGGATCGGCCATGTCACGCACGCGGTAGTACCAGACATCACGGGGCTCGTCAGGGCTGATCTTTTTCAGAATGCCTTTGGCCTGGTAGTAGGTCAGGCTTTGGTTGGAGACGAAGAAGGCCGTGTAGGCACCGTAGTGATCCATGACCTCCTTGAGGTAACGGGTCATCTGCTGCGGGTCTTTTTCGCCGGCCACGACCCAGTCGCGCACGAAGGTGTCGCGGGCCATCATCGATGAGATCAACACCGGACGGACCAAATCCTTCTGGATTTCGGAGTAGACCGTGTCCGACGTCAGTGGCAGTTCGGTATTGACGATGCTGTCTCGAATGGCATCTCGCGAAGCAAAATAGCTGAGCAAGGATGTCGCCAGAAAGCCGCTCCCCAGAAGGATCACCAACGTCAACAGCAGGGAGCGTTGTGAGTGGAGCGTGGAACGAAGGGGCATGACCAGTCCGCTTGAATGTAAAAGAGTCCGTTGACCCAGACATGCTAGCCTGCGGCCACCCTGTTGCGCCATGGGGGGCTGCGGTTAACGGCTGATCGGTTGATGGCCGGCACCTACGGGCTGATCGGCGCGTTACCGATCGGCGCGTGAAAGTCAGGCACTCGCCCCAGCAGCGAGCTGACCGCCGAGCAGCGGCAATGCACCAACAGAATCCTGTCGTAATGAATGCCATGGCGATTCAGTTCGTTGAACAGGTCCTGCAAGGTCGGGTTTGTCATGCCGAAACGATTGCGCACGGTCAGCACGTCCATGGGGGTTGACGGTAAGTGTCCCGCCAGCGGCGACTGCTGGGTGTTGCGTACGATATGACCGATGTATCGATAGCTTTCGTAGTGCTCACTCTGAAATTTCGCCAGGGTGTAATTCTTGATCCGACCTGGGAGTGAAGTGCCGGCCATCAAGGTGTCGGCTTCCAGCCAGGACGAGAAAGGCGGCGTCCTGGGGCCGGGAAGAGGCTGCGTGGTGTTGAGCAGCGAGTAGGGGATAACGTTCTGGCTGGCAACACGGTGCAGGGTCGGATCAATCAGCGTCTGGCCATGAGGGGCGTAGGTGCGCAATTCCGTGCCGTTGGGAATGGCCGTGGTGCGGGTCCAGGGCAGGTAGTAACCGTGACTGCTGACAACCAGCGTGCGCGCCTGGTTGCGATCCGAGGTCCAGAGCAGAAACTTGCGCCCCAGCTTCCAGGCCCTGACCGGCTCGACGCCGAACATGCCGTTGCCGAGCAGGCTCCAGGTTTTCATCGGCCCTGTGCCATTGAAGAAGGTGCTGACGTAGGTTTTTCGCGAGTGCGTGGCGCCCCGTAGCCATTCGGCGAAGCTTCGGGAGGACGGTAGCGCACGGGCAACGCCCAGCGCCTTCGCGGGTGTGGCGAGCTGAGTGAACACCCGCAGCAGGCGGGGCGTTGCTGGCCCCAGCTGCAACAGCCCCAGGCTGAGGATTGCGAAAAAGACCTGCTTTCGTTCGGCTGCACGATGCCCCGGCAGACTGGCCGCCTGAACATTCAGCGCCAGGCTTGCGGCGCTCGCCGTCAGCGATGCAATAACGGCGACAGGCATCAGCAACGCCATCGGTGCCAGCAGCAGCTGCAATCGGCTCACCTGTTGCGTCCAGTGGTTTATCGCGACCTCGCGATCCGTGACGATACTGTCTTCGGCGTCATCGTGGCCGTTCTGTCGTAACCCGCTGGCCATGAACGCCAGTGGACAGCCGGAAACCTCGTGTTCCGCGACGCCGCCTTGCCGGGTTTTGTACACGTCTTCGTTGTAAATTCGCTCGGTCCACGGGCGCAGGCCGGAAAAAGGTGGGGGCATGGGGGCCGTGCCGCCCCAGAGTGCGGTGATATAGGCAAGGCGCTCGTGAAAACGGCTGGGCATGTAGTTGAGCACCGTCTTTCGCCAGTGTTCATCCGCTGCCGCGTGGGCCAGATGCTGAGCCAGACGCCTGGGGTCATCGAGTTCCACGAAGGGCTGCTTCTGACCCGCCTGATACAGCACGCCGGTCGGCTGTGTTTTGTGCCGGAACAGCAGCAGCCCGACACAGGCCGGAGCGTCCGCCCCCGTCACGGAGCCTGCGTTCAGGTAAAAGCCGAGTGCGTGACAGTGGGTCTGACGTTGCGCGGTGTGTTGCTCCGCCTCTTCGAGCGCGGTCACCAACAGGCTGAACGCTGAGGCAGAGAGCTCGCCATTTTTTAGGCTCAACACCGCCTGCGCGATGAAGGTCTTCTTCAGAGAACGTTCGATGGCCGCGCCTTGTCTGTCCCAAAAACGCCTGAGCCTCTTGGCCATCATGTCGAGAAATTCGATGCTGTCGACATGCGCCTGGACACTCGCGGGTGTGATCGACAGCTCTGCCTCGGGTGACCAGACGCCTTTGGCGCTTGCATCTACGTACACCACCGAGCGGCCTCCCTCATCGGTGTACCCGCTGGGATGTTCTTCCCGATAATTTCTGATCAGTGCCTGCCCGAGGCTCATCGGCGTTTCACTCGGTACGACGACGTGTGTGGGTGGTCGTTGCGGATCGCCCCACGGCGTGGTCGAGGTGCCTCGCACGTAACGGATGAAAACGTGTTTCGGGTCCAGGTCATGGGGAGGTCCTGCATCGAGCCCCTTGAGCCAATTGCCCATGATTCGGTTCGCGACAGTTGTCGGCGTGGGGATGCGGTCGAGGATCTTCGGTTCGCCATGCCAGTGATCCAGCACGCTGACCAGTGTCATCGCGGGCTGGATCGGCGCCATCAGCACGTCGTCTTCGTCCTCAGTTGTGTGTGCTACTGATTCGAACGGACCGCTGGTCATGAGACGGTCAATGGAAAATTGCCGATGTGCCTGCTTGAGTTGAGTGAAGAGATCCCCAACCGGCTCGCTCAGCCCCAGCGTGTTCGGCGCCTGAGAAAGATCCAGGTGCATCCGGTGCCAGGGTGAGGCGTTCAGCGCCTTGAGGACGGCGTCCTGATTCCAGGGCTCATCGTCGCTGATGTACTCGTGGCAGTGTGTGGTGACGCCGAGTACATGGACGTAGCAATGCCCCGTGAACCGGGACCTCAGGTGGAACACGCCCGGGATGACGTCATCGTTGAGGGTCAGCAGATGCACTGCCGAGCGGTGGGTATGCCTTTCGGTGGTCAGTGCCGACAAGGTCTTTGGAAACCACTCGAACCCCGCAGCGTCCAGCGCAAGGACGTACCCGTCCATGCTGATGCGTTTGCGGCGCTGTAACAGACGCAGCCCGTCGAGAAACGACAGGGTGGCGAGCATTTGCCAGGTGTCGGCATGTTGCTCCCAGAATCGCAACACCCGCTCCTCGTACTCACGGGTCCACCGCGTATCGATGAGCAGCGCAAACAGGGTGGCCAGCGTGAAGTGCGGGAAGTCTTCGTGCAGCGCCCGGTCAGGCTCCGCGCAACGCTGGAGCGCCAGAAAGGCCGGAGGATCGAGCACGGCACGGCCGAGTTCCCGGACGGACAGGCGCAGATCGAATTGTTCCTCGCCGTTGTTCTCCACGGTGGGATTTTCTACGGTCGTGAACTGGATATGCAGCGCATCGATATCAATGGGGTGGCCAAGCCTGTCGCGCAAGGCCTGCTGAAGCCGTTGATCAAGGTAAGCGTGAATCGAGGGCGGGAATTCGAGGTCCAGTTGCCACGCTTTCAGAATCCATACCGAACCCGCCAGCAGCCGTGCGACGGGGCTGTTGCGCATTCTGGCCAGTTGTTTGTGGTTGAGGAGGGCGGGCGCGGTGTGGGTGGTGGCGATGTTGCTGTGGGTCATGGCATGACAGTTATGAGGGAGTGAGCGGTGCACTATGTCGTGCTTGAGGGCTAAAAAAGCGTATCTATGTAATGCATTTTACGAGGTGGAATCTGGTACGGGTCGCAGTGACCGAGGGTGGTAGGAAAGGGCGGCGCCGAATCAGCGCCGCCCTCGCTGTCAGTGCTCTGCCTGGAGCACTACCACGCGTTGGCCTGCGCGTACGGCGGAGCCGGGCTGCACACGCACTTCCTGAACCACACCGGCAACCGGGGCGAGCAGGGGGATTTCCATTTTCATCGACTCGAGAATCACCAGCGTGTCGCCTGGCGCGACACGCTGCCCCACTTCGACTTGAACCTGCCAGAGGTTGCCCGCGATGTGGCTGTCGACGCTCAAGTGCCCCGGTGGTACAGAGGCTTCTTCGACGCTTTCGGCGACCGCTTCATCGCTTTCGAACGTGGCCTGGCCGTTGGCAATCCAGCGTTCGCGCTCGGCATTGAACGCGCCTTGCTGCTGGTTGCGGAACGCGGCGATGCTCTGGGCTTCTTTCGCCAGAAACGCCTGGTAGTCGGCCAGGTTCAGCGTGGTGTGTTCGATCTGCAGCGGGTAACGCCCGAGCGGAAAGTCGCGACGAATGTTCAGCAACTCGTCGGCACTCACCGGGTAGAAACGAATCTGGTCGAAGAAGCGCAGCAACCACGGTTTGCCGTCGAACGCTTCGACGGCGCGGTAGCGGTTCCACATCTGCAGGGTGCGCCCCACAAACTGATAACCGCCGGGCCCTTCCATGCCATACACGCACATGTAGGCGCCGCCGATGCCGACCGAGTTTTCGGCGGTCCAGGTCCGGGCCGGGTTGTATTTGGTGGTCACCAGACGATGACGTGGGTCCAGCGGCGTGGCGACCGGTGCGCCGAGGTAGACGTCACCCAGGCCCATCACCAGATAGCTGGCGTCGAACACGGTGCGCTGCACTTCGTCCAGGTTCGGCAGGTCGTTGATGCGACGAATGAACTCCAGGTTGCTCGGGCACCACGGCGCGTCCTTGCGCACGGTGGTCATGTACTTCTCGATGGCGAGTTGGCAGGCCGGGTCGTCCCACGACAGGGGCAGGTGAACGATGCGCGACGGCACCTCGAGGTTCTTGCTGGCGCATACGGCATCCCATTCGCCCGCGACGATGTTCAGCAGTTCGGCGAGGGGTAATTGTTCAGGTTGGTAATGCACTTGCAGCGAGCGAATGCCGGGCGTCAGGTCGATCACACCATTCAGGCGTTTGCTTTCCAGCGCCTGCATCAGCGCGTGGCCCCGGAACCGCAGCACCAGATCCAGCTCGGGGGCGCCGATTTCCAGCAACAGGTGGGTGTCGCCGGATACGCGCGCGACCAAGCGGGTGTCGGCGACGCCAATGTCCAACACAATCGGCGACGTCAACGAGGCCCCCTGCAGGAGCGCGCTGGCCCGCGAAGAGGCTGGTACATCCGCTGCATCTCTGGCGTCGGCCCCATCGTCATCGCGGGCAAGCGCGCTCCTACAGGATTGAGGTTCGCCCGGGAGATCAGCGTCGACATCCAGGCCTCTGCAAAAGGCTGTTCGCGCGGCGTCGAGGCTGACGGGATGAAAGCGCACCTTGTCCCCGGCCTTGAGCTGTCCCAACTGCCACAGGTCCGCTTCGATGATGGTCACCGGGCAGACGAAACCGCCCAGGCTTGGTCCGTCGGGTCCGAGAATGACCGGCATGTCGCCAGTGAAATCCACTGCGCCAATCGCATACGGGTTGTCGTGGATGTTCGAGGGGTGAAGCCCGGCTTCTCCGCCGTCGGCACGCACCCACTCAGGCTTCGGCCCGATCAGGCGCACGCCGGTACGGCTAGAGTTGAAATGCACTTCCCAATCGGTGGTGAAGAAGGTCTGGATGTAGCCCTCGGTGAAATACTCCGGTGCGCCGTGGGGCCCGTAGATCACCCGGATATCACGCACGGCCGGCAGGGCCTGTGCCTGTTCTGCAGGCAATTGCGCTCCGACGCTGCGGTCAGTCAACGGCGCAATGTGCAGCACGTCGCCAGCCCGCAATGCGCGACCACCGTGACCGCCAAACTGTCCAAGGGTGAACGTGCTTTTGCTGCCCAGATAATCCGGTACATCCAGCCCGCCACGCACGCACAGATAACTGCGTGCACCTGCGCCGGCAATGGTGCCGAGCGCCAGAGTCGAACCTGCGGTCACCAAAAACGACTGGTTCATCGGCTGTGCCTGACCGTCAAGCGTCAGCGGAATCACGGCCCCGGTCACGGCTACCACGGTATCGGTGTTGAAGCGCAGCATCGGCCCGCTCATGGTGATTTCCAGCGCCGAGCAGCCTTCGGGGTTGCCGAGCAGACGATTACCCAAGCGCAGGGAGCGGCTGTCCATCGGACCGGACGGCGGCACACCGACCGCCCAATAACCCAGACGCCCCGGATAATCCTGCACACTGGTTTGCGTACCGCCGCTCAGCACCTCGAAGGTGTCGGCGTGATACACCAGACCTTCCAGGCAGCGGGTCCAGGGCTGGCCACTGGCAAAAGGCGCGTCGGCGAGGATCTGGCGCAAGTAGTCGCGGTTGGTTTCCACGCCATACAGGCGCGTGTCGCTCAGAGCTTGCGCCAGACCTTCGCTGGCGGCTGCACGATCCGGCGCCCAGCAGATGACCTTGGCGATCATCGGATCGAAAAACGGCGGGATCTCGCAACCGGCCTCGACCCAAGTGTCGATGCGCAACTGTTTGCCATCAGCGGGCGGGAATTCAACGGACGTCAGCAATCCCGGACTCGGCTGAAAGTCACGGCCCGGGTCTTCGGCGTACAACCGCGCTTGAATGGCGTGGCCGCGGGGTTGCAGACCCGCTTGCAAGTCGGCCAACGGCGGCAGGTCACCGGCGGCCAGCTGGATCATCCAGCTCACCAGATCCACGCCCCAGACCTGCTCGGTCACACCGTGCTCGACCTGCAAGCGGGTATTCACTTCAAGGAAATAAAAACGCTGATCGTCGCTGTCGAAGACGAATTCCACGGTCCCGGCGCTGCGATAACTGACGGCTTTCGCGAGCTTGATCGCCGCCGTGCACAACTCATCGGCCATGCCTTCAGGCAGGTTGGGCGCAGGGGTTTCTTCAAGGACTTTCTGATTGCGGCGTTGCACCGAGCAGTCACGAACACCCAAGGCAATGACGTCGCCCTGACCGTCGCCGAACACCTGTACCTCCAGATGACGCGCGCGCTGGATGTACTTCTCGATGAACACGCCCGCGTCACTGAAATTGTTCTGGCCGAGGCGTTTGACGGCCTCGAACGATTCGCTCAGTTCGCTGGCGCTGCGGCACACGCGCATGCCGATGCCACCGCCGCCTGCCGTGCTTTTCAACATCACCGGGTAGCCGATTGTCTCGGCGGCGCTCAGGGCGGATTCGACGCTGTCCAGCAACTCGGTGCCTTCCAGCATCGGCACGCCATGCTGTTTCGCCAGCGCACGGGCCGTGTGCTTGAGGCCGAAGACGCGCAGCTGTTCAGGCGTGGGGCCGACGAAGGCGATCCCCGCGTCTTCACAGGCCTGCGCAAACGCGGCGTTTTCCGAGAGAAACCCGTAACCGGGATGAATCGCCTTGGCGCCGGTCGATTGCGCGATGGTGAGGATCTTGTCCACCGCCAGATAGGTTCCGGCCGCGCCACCGTCGCCCAGGCTGTGGGCCTGATCGGCCTCCAGAATGTGCAGGCTGGCGGCGTCGGCTTCGGAATAGACGGCAACGCCTTCGACCTTAAGGGCGCGCAAGGTACGCAGGATGCGGCAGGCAATGGCGCCGCGGTTGGCGATCAGCAGTGTGTCGAACATGGTTTTTGACCCCGGAGACTGACCTGCGTCGATCTCAAACTGGGTAGCGGGCCGTCCCGCTGTTGTACTCGTTGCACGAAGGCCGTCCCTCGCGCCAAAACGTCGAATCAGTGCGCGTGTAACGATTAATCCCAGACGAGCAATTCAGCCGGCGTCGGGTTGTAGCCGTTGCACGGGTTGTTCAGTTGCGGGCAGTTGGAAATCAGCACGATCACGTCCATTTCGGCGCGCAGTTCCACATATTTGCCCGCGCCGGAAATGCCATCTTCGAACGTCAGTCCACCTTCGGCGGTGACCGGCACGTTCATGAAGAAATTGATATTCGGGCTGATGTCGCGCTTGCCCAGACGGCCGTCGTGAACGCAGGCGCGCAGGTAGTTATCCCGGCAGCTGTGCATGTGGCGTTTTTCCAGCGCGTAACGCACGGTGTTGCTTTCTTGTGCGCAGGCGCCGCCGAGGGTGTCGTGGCGACCGCAGGTGTCTTCGACGATGGTCAGCATCGGTTTGCCAAGGTTGGAATAGAGCACGCTGCCTTTGCTCAGGTAGACATTGTTCTGCCGACGTAGCGTGCGCTGCACGTCATAACGTTCACGCGGGTTGGCCAGGCTGTAGAACAGCGTGTCGACGGCCTGATTGCCTTCGAGGTCGAGCAGGCGCAGGGTTTGCCCGGCCTTGAGTTCGGTCAGCGAAGGTTCGCCAGCCGGGATTAAGGTGATCGAAACGGGGGCGTTTTTCTGTGGCGTATTCATCGCGGCAATCCTCAAGCGAACAGGCGGTCGGTGTTGATGAAACCGCGCACGTTTTCCTCGCGGGACGTACGGCAGTGTTCAGCGACGCTGGCGTCGGCCTTCATCCAGCTCAACTTGACGGGCTGCGGCGCGTACTCGGGGTTGGGGTCCATCGGGTGTTGCAGCGCCGTGAGCACCACCAGCGTGTCCATCGGTGCGTACAGCTCGATGCTGTCGCCGGCTTTCGAGTTGTCGGGGACGAAGGCCAGGGCGCCGTTGTCGTCGACGTTGACGCGGCTGAACAGGTTGAGTGTCATCAGCAGATCGGAAAGGTCAAGGCCCCACTTGCCCATCTCGACCAGCAGGTTGTCGGTGCCGTTGCGGAAGAAGCCGTTGCGCAGTTCCTGATAGCGGCCCTGGCCGTACTTCTCGGTGACTTCATCGGCACACAATACGCCGCCGATGCTGTCGCTCCAGCCGCAGGTGTCTGCGGTGATCGCTGCCAGCACGCGGCCCATGTCCGAGTACAGGCAATGGCCGGTGGTCAGCTTGGCGGTGTGTTGGCATTTGAGGCTGTCAGGCAGGTTCAGGCGCTCGGTTTTTTCATGGGCGTTGAACATCGTCAGGCTGACGTTGGCGTTGCCGTTGAGGTCAGTCACGCGCAGCAATTCGCCGCGCTTGAGCACGAACGACAGGTGGCCGCCACCGGGCAGCAGTTCTTCGGCGAATACCGGAAACACAGCAGTTGAATCAGTCATGTCGAGAATCCTTCAAGCCGTTTGCAGCGATTCAATGGCCGCGCGCGCGGCGCGACGATCGCTGTTCAGGGGAATGTCATAAGTGATGCGGGCGCCATAGGCACCGGGTGCGTGCGGGTCGATGCGGACCTTGTCGAACACCAGCAGCCGCGTGCCGAGGTTGAAGCCTTCGGACAGGTCGTGAGTGACCATGAACACCGTCAGCTTCGTTTCGCGCCACAGCTCCAGCAGCAGGGCGTGCATGTCTTTGCGGATGCCGGGATCGAGCGCACCGAACGGCTCGTCGAGCAGCAGCACGCGAGGCTTCATGATCAGTGCCTGAGCGATGGCGAGCCGTTGTTGCATGCCGCCGGACAGCTGCGTCGGGTACTTGTCCAGCGCGTGGCCGAGCCCGACCTTGTGCAGCAGCACCGAGGCCTGCTCCCGAGCCTCACGTTTCGCGTTGCCGAACAACCGGCCCAGCAGCGCTGAGCGGGGCAGCTCAAGGCCCAGCGCCACGTTGTCCAGCACCGACAGGTGCGGGAACACCGAGTAACGCTGAAACACCACGCCACGGCTGGCATCCGGTTCTTTGGCCAAGGGTTGACCGTCGAGCAGAATGCTCCCTTTGCTCGGCACTTCCTGGCCCAGCAGCAGGCGCAGGAAGGTCGATTTGCCGCAACCCGACGCGCCGACAAGGGTGCAGAACTCGCCCTCGGCGATACTCAGGTTCAGGCCTTCCAGTACCACTTGATCGTCGTATTGTTGCCACACGTTATTGACCGTAATGAAGCTCATGCGCGTGCGCCCTCGTACCAAGGGAACGCTTTGCGTGTCAGCGCTTTCAGGCCCCAGTCCATCAGCCAGGCGAGCAGGGTGATCCAGACCACGTAGGGCAGGATCATGTCCATTGCCAGATAACGCCGCACCAGGAAGATGCGGTAACCCAGACCGTCGGTGGACGCGATGGCTTCGGCCGCGATCAGGAACAACCAGGCCGAGCCCAACACCAGCCGCAGCGAGATCAACAGCCGTGGCAGCAACTGCGGCAGCACGACGCGCAGAATCAGCGTCCAGGTCGACGCGCCCAGCGTCTGGGCCTTGATCAGCAGCTCGACCGGAATCTCCCGGGCGCGCTGTTCCAGATCACGGGCGAGCACCGGGGTGATGCCGATCACGATCAGCATCACCTTCGACAACTCGCCCAGGCCGAAGACGATGAACAGAATCGGCAGAATCGCCAGTGGCGGCACCATCGACAGCACCGTCAGTAAGGGTGACAACGGCGCACCGAACAGCGGCAGCACGCCCGACGCAATGCCCAAACACAGCCCGACGACCGCACTGATCGCCAGGCCAATGGCCAGGCGTTGCAGGCTCGACGCGGTGTCCTGCCACAGGATGTATTCGCCGGTGCGTTGATCAGGGTTGATCGCGACACGTTTGATTGCATCCGTCATCTGCACGGCGCTGGGCAGCAGCTTGTCGTTAGGGTTCTCCGTCAGCCGTGTTGCCGAGCCCGTGAAGTAGGCGAACAGCAACAGGGCGAACGGCAGGATCACCAGAATCAATCGGCTGGCGCGATCCGGGCGGCGGTTTATTAGGCGCATATGGAATAACCTGTCTGAAGCGAATTTTTACAACTTGCCGTCAGCGGCCATCTGCACATAGCTCGGGTCGAAGTGCAGTTTGAGGTTGCCCTTGTCGCCTTCGGTCACGCTGTTGGCGAAGCTCATGCCGACGGCGCTGGAGTCCTTGGCGCCTTCGCCGAGCAGACCGTGTTCGAAGGAGAAGTCAGCGACCTTGCGCATGGTGCTGGGCAGTTGCTTGCTGGTGGCGAACGCCAGGGCTTCTTTCGGTGTGGCGAACAGCTTGGTGGTGTCCAACTGCGACTGGAAACCGGCCAGGTCGGTGCCCGAGGCCTTGGCCATGTGTTCCAGCGCGACCTTGGATTCGGCGGACTTGGCGTTCATCAACGCGACGACTTCGAACCAGGCGCCGGTCAGGGCTTTGCCCAGTGCAGGGTTGTCTTTGAGGGTCTGGGTGTTGACCACCATCATGTCCATGATTTCGCCCGGGATCTTGCTCGAATCGAACACTTCGGTGACGCCCGGCTTGGCCTTGATGTCGGAAAGCATCGGGTTCCAGGTGGTGACGGCCTTGACCTGATCGGTGTTGAACGCCGCAGAGATGTCGGCATCGGACGTATTCACGACCTTCAGGTCTTTCTCGGTCAGGTCCACCGAGTCCAGGGCGCGGGCCAGCAAGTAGTGGGAAACCGACAGCTCGACCAGGTTGACGTCCATGCCCTTGAGGTCAGTGACTTTCTTGCCGTTGCCCTTGATGACGATGCCGTCGTTGCCGTTGGAGAAGTCGCTGACTACCAGTGCGGTGCTTTCCACGCCGCCTGCGGCCGGAATGGTCAGGGCATCCATGTTGGTCATGGTGCAGCCGTCGAACTCGCCAGCGGTGTACTGGTTGATCGACTCGACGTAGTCGTTGAGCTGAGTGACCTTGATGTTGATGTTGTACTTCTTGGCCCACTTGTCGACGATGCCTTTCGTGCCTGCGTATTCCCACGGCATCCAGCCGGCATAAATGGTCCAGCAGACGTTGAAGTCTTTCTTCGGGGCGGCGGTGGCCGAGAGGCTGAATGCAGCGATGAGGCCGGCGGTGAGCAGGCCGAACAGACGGGACTTTTGCATGGATAACCTCCAGTAGCGAAAAGGGGCGGTCAGGAGCACGGCGACACCACTGGTGTCCTGTCTCCCGGGCTTTTATCCCGCCGTGTAACCTCTACTGGAGGTCGCCGACTCTCGGACCAGCCACTCGCTGTTTTCAAGCGAGCCGGAACCCTAGTCGGCTATTGCAAATTGTGGTGCCGCGAACCTGAGTTGACTCCTGCACAACCTTTGATAAGCGAGAGTTGTGCCAAGTCGCCACAGGCCGCGCAGGCCATGGGGGCGGGCGACGTGTGAGGTTTTTTCGCGGGACAAACGTGCACCGTTGCGGGGCGCCGTCTGGCGGCTGGGGCTTGAGCTGGGGCACTCGGAAGGGATTTTGCAGTCTGACGTTACGTTCTCGGCAGTTTTGGGAACGCCGACCAGCGCCGCTGGTTCGAGCTCTATCGCGGTCCAGGAGGCCGCCATGTATCGACGAAGCTTGCTCACCGTTTTGATGACGTTGTCTCTTGCAGGATGTTACGGAGGCTATTACGAATCGGACACCTACACGCAGCCTATCTATAGCAGCGGCTACAGCAGCGGATACGTGTATGACAACTATCGCCCCTATGGCCCGACCGCTTACGGTTCCGCGGTTTACTACTCATCGCCGCGCTACTACTCGGGCCCGCGCTATTACAACCCACCTCGTTACTATGCACCGCCTCCGCGTTATTACGGTCCCGGTTATGGCGGTGGTCGCCCCGGATATGGAGGCGGAGGCTGGCACGGCGGTGGCGGTGGGTACCACGGCGGCGGCTCCGGTTATCGCCCACCGCCTCCTGGTCCCAGACCTGGCGGAGGCGGCGGTCCGGGGCCAGGTTCCGGCTGGCACGGCAATCCCGGCGGCGGAGGTCCGGGCCCAGGGCGTCCCTCCGGCGGTGGTCGCAACTTCCGCGAGGACGGTAATTTCGGTCGAGGCGGACATGGCGGCCCAGGCGGCGGGAACCGATAGGCCAACGCAAACGGCGCTCCCTTGAGCGCCGTTTTTTATTGTCTTGTCGCTGGTCACCCGTAGGTCCAATGTTCAATAGCCCGACAAATCCGCCAACGGGTGCCGTCCTTCCCAGGCCTTTTCGAAATGCGCGTCCACCACCGCCAGTGGGATCGTCGCGATGTCTTGCCAATGCCAGTGCGGCGTATGGTCCTTGTCGATCAAGCGCGCCCGCACCCCCTCACTGAATTCAGGGTGACGGCAGCAGTTCAGGCTCATGCAGTATTCCATCTGGAACACCTGGGCCAGCGACATGTGCCGAGCCCGCTGAATCTGTTCCCACACCAATTGCGCCGTCAACGGGCAGCCCTCGGTCAGGGTTTTTGCGGCCTTGGCCAGCAGCGCATCCTGTGAATGAAGCTGATGTTTCAGAGCGTTCCAGGCACACGGGGCGTCCGCCACATCGAGAATCTCGTCGATCTGCTGGCGACGCGGCAGCCACTGCGCAGGCGGAAGCTGACCAGTTGCTTCCTGTTGCAGCGCCTTGAACAGGCTGTTCAGCTGCACGGCAGTCTGTTCTTGCCAGTTCAACTGCAACAGGCGATCAATCATTTCCTCCTGTTGATCGTCCAGCAGGAAGCGATCAGCCAAGTCCAGATCCAGCGCATCGCGGCCGTTGATGTGCGACCCGGTCAGGCCCAGAAACAGCCCCAACTTGCCGGGCAGGCGCGACAAAAACCAACTGGCGCCGACGTCGGGGAACAGGCCGATGTTGATTTCCGGCATTGCCAGGCGGCTGCTTGGGGTGACCACGCGAATATTGGCGCCTTGCAACAACCCCATGCCGCCGCCGAGCACGTAGCCGTGACCCCAGCAGATCAACGGTTTCGGGTAGGTGTGTAGCGAGTAGTCGAGACGGTATTCAGCGGCAAAGAACTGCGCGGCCAGTGGTGGGACGTTTCCCGGTTTGCCACGGTTGGCTTCGACCAGCGCCCGGACGTCGCCGCCCGCACAGAACGCTCTCTCGCCGTTGCCGCGTAAAAGGACACAGACAATCTGAGGGTCGCTGGCCCAGGCATCCAGTCGATCCTGCAGCGCCAGAATCATCGGCAGGGATAGCGCGTTAAGGGATTTTTCCGCATCCAGCGTGGCGATGCCGAGGCGGGCGCCGTCGGTGCCGGTAAGCTCTTCGAATTGCAGATTCATCGTAACCTCGTGTGCGTGGTACGGGTATCCGTTAAGGACTGTGAGTCCTGCGTCTGCCGGGAAGTTGCAATCAGGTGGTGCAGAGGAGTGTAGAAAACCCGCGACGTGTTGCGCTGGAAATAATGGGTCACAGCCCCTAAAGTCCGCGCATTGATTTTGCCGGATACGACCATGACAGACGACGACCGCATCAAACTTGAGGCCAGCTGGAAGCAGGCCCTGCGTGAAGAATTCGAAAAGCCCTACATGGGTGAGCTGCGCGAGTTCCTGCGCCAGGAGCATGCCGCGGGCAAGGAGATCTATCCTCCGGGACCGCTGATCTTCAATGCGCTCAATTCAACGCCGCTGGACAACGTGAAAGTGGTCATCCTCGGTCAGGACCCGTACCACGGCCCGAACCAGGCGCACGGCCTGTGCTTTTCCGTGCAACCGGGCGTACCGGCGCCGCCGTCGCTGGTGAACATCTACAAAGAGCTCAAGCGCGACCTGAACATCGACATTCCCAACCACGGCTACTTGCAATCGTGGGCGGATCAGGGCGTGCTGATGCTCAACACCACGCTGACCGTCGAACGCGCCAACGCCGCCTCTCACGCGGGCAAAGGCTGGCAGCACTTTACCGACAAGATCATCGAAACCGTCAGCGCGCATCAGCCGCATCTGGTCTTCCTGCTGTGGGGCGCCCACGCTCAGAGCAAGAAAAAGCTCATCGATGCGACCAAGCACAAGATCCTCACCTCCGTTCATCCCTCGCCGTTGTCGGCTTATAAAGGCTTTCTGGGCTGCGGGCATTTCGGCATGGCCAACAAGTTTCTGGAGCAGAACGGACTGACCCCGATTGAGTGGCGCTTGCCCGAACAGGTCTGATTTTGATCGTTTGATCGTTCCCGCGCTCAGCGTGGGAACGCCTTTATTGACGCTCTGCGTCAAAGGACGCGGAGCGTCCGAGGGGCATTGCCACGCGGAGCGCGGGAACGATCATGACAATGCCGCTCCCCCAATCGGGCTTCACACCGCAGGCTGCCGATTCCAGTACCTGAACAACGGCTCCGCCAGAAACAACACGAACAGCAACCTCATCACCTGCATCGCCGTGACCAGCGGCACCGACAGTTGCAGCACTTCGGCCGTCAAACTCATTTCTGCGATGCCGCCGGGCATCATGCCCAGGGTCAATGAGCGCAGGTCCAGATGGGTCGCCGTGCTCAACGCCAACGCACACAGCGCTGCGATGCTCATGGTCAACGCCGTCCCGATCAGCGTCCGCCCAATAAAAGAAGGGGCGCGGCGGAAGAACGCGCGGTTGAAGTGACACCCCAGCCCGCTGCCGATCAACCATTGCCCTATTTGACTGCCGCCGTTGGGCAGGCCGATGTGCAGGTCGAAACTGACGCTGATCACCGCGCTCACCAGCAATGGCCCGAACAGCCAGGGATTGGGCTGTTTCAGACGCTGCCACAGCCAGGCGACCAACGCGCCCAGCGGGAAAAGCAACGCGAGCCACGTCCAGTCCACGACCGTGGCATGAGACGGCGGGGCGCCATTGCCCATCAGGTATTTGAAAATCGCCGGAACGCACAAGACCACCGCCAGCACGCGCAGGCTTTGACCGGCCGCCACGTTGCTGAGCATCGCGCCATTGCGTGCGCCGAGGTTGACCATCTCTCCCGAGCCGCCAGGCATGCTGGAAAAGAATGCAGTAGCGCGGTCCTCACCGGTGCGCAGCATCAGCCAGACGCCCACCACGCTGGACACGCTGGTGACCAGCGCACCGATGAAGATCAGGCCGAAATGCGAGAGGACTTGTTCGATGACGACAGGGGTGAAGTGCAGGCCGATGCCGATGCCGACCACCCATTGGCCGCATTTGCGGCCGCCGGGGATTTCAGCCAGCTGCCATGGGGTCAGGCAGCGGACCAGGATGATCGCCAGCAATGAGCCGACCATCCAGGGCAACGGCCAGCCGACCTGACTGGCGAGGTAACCCCCCAGCAGGCCGACCAGCGGCGTTCCCCACCACGTTTTGAAGGGTCGATCAGACATCGGCCAGCGCGCGACGCTGTGAGCGCTTGCGCCAGATGCGCAGCAGCGGGAAGGCCAGCATGACGATGGTCAGTGCCCACACACCCAGCGTGATCGGGCTTGACCAGAGAATCTCCAGCGAGCCGTTGGAGATCGACAGCGCGCGACGCAGGTTCTGCTCCATCAAACCGCCGAGGATGAAGCCCAGCAGGATCGGCGACAACGGGAAGTCCAGCTTGCGCAGGATGTAACCGAAGATACCGATGCCGACCATCAGAAACAGGTCGAAGGTGGTGGCGTGAACCGCGTAGACACCGATCCCGGTAATGATCGCGATCACCGGCACCAGCGCCCAGTTCGGCACCGCAAGAATGCGAGTGAACACACGGATCATTGGAATGTTCAGGATCACCAGCATGACGTTGGCGACGAACAGCGACGCGATCAGGCCCCAGACCAGATCGGGTTGTTGCTGGAACAGCAAAGGTCCCGGCGTGATGTTGTACAGCGACAGTGCGCCGATCATCACGGCCGTGGTCCCCGAACCCGGTACGCCGAGGGTCAGCATCGGCACGAGTGCGCCACAGGCAGCGCCGCCAATAGCGGTTTCAGGCGCTGCCAGACCGCGCATGTCACCTTGGCCGAATTTGCCGTCTTTACCCGCGATACGTTTCTCGGTCATGTACGCCACGGCACTGGCCAGCGTAGCGCCGGCACCCGGCAACACGCCCATGATGAAGCCCATCACTCCGCAACGCAGGTTGACGACGAAGACCGCGCTGGCTTCCTTGACGTTGAACATCATGCGACCGGTCGCCTTGACCGCTTCCTGACCGTGGTGGGTCTTTTCCAGCAAGAGCAGGATTTCGCTGATCGAGAACAGGCCCAACACCAGCACCACGAACTGGATGCCGTCTGCCAGGTGAATGTTGTCTCCGGTGAAACGGTAGACGCCGCTGTTGGCGTCAATGCCGATGCTCGACAAAAACAGTCCGATCAACGCGGCAACGAACGTCTTCAGTGGACGATCGCCAGCCATGCCGCCCAGGCAGACGATCGCGAACACCATCAACACGAAGTATTCCGCCGGTCCGAAGGCGATCGCCCATTTGGCAAGCAATGGGGCGAACAGCACCATGCCGCAGGTTGCGATCAATGCGCCGATGAACGAACTCCATGCGGACAGCGAGAGTGCCACGCCGGCTAGGCCCTGACGGGCCATCGGGTAGCCGTCGAGTGTCGTCATGACGGTGGACGCTTCACCCGGAATATTGAGCAGAATCGAGCTGATGCGCCCGCCGTACTCACAACCCAGATAGACGGCTGCCAACAGAATCAATGCCGACTCGGGCGGAAGGCCCAAGGCGAAGGCGATGGGGATCAGCAGCGCCACGCCATTGATCGGACCCAGGCCCGGCAGCAGGCCGACGATGGTGCCGATCAGCGTGCCGGAAAGGGCGGTGATCAGGTTGTACGGGGTCAGCGCGACGCCGAAGCCCTGGCCGAGATAGCCGAGAGTATCCATATCAGTTCTCCAGAGCGTCGAGCACGCCCAGTGGCAGAGGCACATCCATTACTTTGTCGAAGAGCAGGTACAGACCGATGCTCATCAAGGTGATGATGACGATGCTGGGCAGCCAGCGACCGCCATATAAGCGCGCCATGGGAATGCCGATCAGCATGCTGCTCAACACAAAACCCAGAGGTTCGAACAGGCCCGCAAAGATCAGCAGCAGAACCGTGCACACGGCGATCTTGATCAGCGTCGGACGGTCCAGCGGTGGCTCGCCTTCGGAATGCTTGATCGGCGTTGGGCGAAACACCATGTACAGCAGCGAAATGCCCATCAGCGCCAGCATCAGCAGCGGAAACGCGCGCGGGCCCACGGGTTCGTAGGAAAAAGGTGCCTGATAAGGCCAGGCCATCAGCGCCAGGCCGATACAGGCCAACAGCAGTACGAAGGCGAAAATGCGTTGAAACACCATGGAAAGCTCCCAGGTGGCGCCACCGCGCAGGCGGCGCAACCCTCACGTCAGTCAATCGAGAACCACTTAACGGGGTCCCATCACTGAATCAGGCCGAATTCCTTGGCCAGCACTTTGTATTCACCCACGCGGGTCTTCACGTACTTGTCCAGCTCGTCACCGGTCATGGCGAACGGGAACAACTCGCGCTGGTCACGCAGCTTGGCGAAGTCTTCCGAGGCCAGCAGCTTGTCGAACGCTGCTTTCCACCAGTTGTATTCCTCGTCGCTCACCTTCGGGCCGAGGTAGAAACCACGTACTACGGGCCAGACGATGTCGTAGCCTTGTTCTTTGGCGGTCGGAATGTTCTTCATTTCCGGCTCGTCCAGGCGCTTCTCGGAGAACACGGCCAGCAGGCGCATGTCGCCACTGAGGATGTGCGGCATGGAGTCGGAGATGTCAGTGGAGCCAACCTGGATGTGCCCGCCGAGCAGGGCGGTGGCGATTTCACCGCCGCCTTCGAGCGCCACATAACGCAGATCCCGCGGGTTGATACCGGCTGCCTTGGCGACCAGGGCGGTCTGCATCCAGTCCTGACTGCCGACGGTACCGCCTGAACCGATGACCACTTTGCTTGGGTCGGCTTTCAGGGCTTTGACCAGATCGTCGAGGTTCTTGTAGGGCGAATCGGCTTTCACCGCGATGGCGCCATAACTGGTGCCGACCGCCGCCAGCCAGCGCACCGCGTTTTCGTCGAACCGACCGAACTTGCCTTGGGCAAGGTTCAGCAGCGAACCGCTGGACCAGGCGACCAGCGTGCCAGCGTCCGCCGGGCGCTGTGCGACCACCGCGTTGTACGCCACTGCACCGACACCGCCGGGCATGTAGGTCACGCGCATCGGTTTGGTCAGAATCTTCTCGTTGACCAGTGCGCTTTGCACCAGTTTGCAGGTCAGGTCGAAACCGCCACCCGGCGATGCCGGTGCGATGCATTCAGGACGATTGGGCTCGGCTGCCCACAGTTGAGTGGCTACCAGCATGCAGCTGGCGGCGACGCTGATACGGCGCAACGATAGGTTCATGGTCAGTCTCCAACGGAGTTGTTGTTTTTGGGTGCGTTTGGCTTATTGGATCGGGCGAAGATTCCCACCGCGTCGTGGACGCGTGGTGATCAGGGAGGAGGGCGTGACGATGCACCGCGCAGCAAAACCGCGAAGTGTACTCAAAACAGAATGGGATTCAGACGGCGCTGTGGCCGAGGATTTCAGTGAGCTCATCACCGGTGACTCCGATATTGTTTTTATTGTTGAAAACGCATCGAGGCGTTTTTCGTCACGACCTGCGTGTCACGGACCTCGGAATGAGGACAAGCGTAACAAGTCGTAACCGGATCCTAATGGGCGAAGCTTTCATCAACCTTTCAACTACCTTTCATTGAGTACCTGCCGGCTATCGTGCGGGCAGCGGCGGTGCTCTCTGACGCGTTTAGGGCCTTCACAGACGGCGGCGCGCCTGTAAACTCCGCCTCCACCAAACGCCTCAATCGGGAGAAGTCGATGCGTGTCCTGCTCGTCGAAGACCATCTGCAACTGGCTGAAAGCGTCGCGCTGGCGCTCAAGGGCAGCGGGCTGACCGTGGACGTGCTGCATGACGGCGTGGCGGCTGATCTGGCGCTGGGCAGCGAAGAGTACGCGGTGGCGATCCTCGATGTCGGCCTGCCGCGCATGGACGGTTTTGAGGTGCTCGCGCGGCTGCGGGCGCGGGGCAGGAACATCCCGGTGTTGATGCTGACCGCGCGCAGTGACGTCAAGGATCGGGTCCACGGCCTCAATCTGGGGGCCGACGATTACCTGGCCAAACCTTTCGAGTTGTCGGAGCTGGAAGCACGGGTCAAGGCGCTGTTGCGACGCAGCGTGTTGGGCGGCGAACGCCAGCAGCGGTGTGGGGTGCTGGTGTATGACCTCGACACCCGGCGCTTCACACTGAGCGACGATGTACTGACGTTGACCTCTCGCGAGCAGTCGGTCCTCGAAGCGCTGATCGCCCGTCCCGGTCGGGTGATGAGCAAGGAGCAACTGGCGGCTCAGGTGTTCGGCCTGGACGAGGAGGCCAGTGCGGACGCTATCGAAATCTACGTCCACCGGTTGCGCAAGAAACTGGATGGCCATCCGGTCGGGATCGTGACCTTCCGTGGTCTGGGCTATTTGCTGGAAAGCCGGGATGCTTAATCCGTTTCCTTCTGCGGAAAACAGCCTGCGCTGGCGCCTGCTGTGGAACCTGGGATTGCTGCTGGTGGTGTTGATGATCGCCAGCGGCATGAGCGCCTACTGGAACGGTCGCGAGGCAGCGGACACCGCCTACGACCGCACGCTGCTGGCTTCGGCGCGGACCATCGCAGCCGGGTTGTCCGAGCGTGATGGCACCCTCAGCGCCGACGTGCCCTACGTGGCCCTCGATACGTTTGCCTATGACAGCGCCGGTCGGATCTATTACCAGGTCAACGACATCAACCACAAGCTGATTTCGGGTTACGAAAATCTCCCCGGGCCGCCGCCCGGCACGGCGCGCACCGACGCTTACCCGGCGCTGGCCAAATTCTACAGCGCGCGCTATCAGGGCCAGGATGTGCGCGTGGTCAGCCTGCTCAAACCGGTGAGCGAGCCGAACATGAACGGCATCGCCGAAATCCGCGTGGCCGAGACCGAGGAGCAACGGGTGAGCATGGCGCGGGGCCTGATGGCCGATACCCTGTTGCGGCTGGGCATGCTCGGCAGCGGCGCGCTGCTGCTGGTGTGGTTTACCGTGAGCGCCGCACTGCGACCGCTGGATCGCTTGCGCACGGCGGTGGAGGAGCGTGAACCCGACGATTTACGCTCGTTACCCATGGTCGAGGTGCAGCACGAACTGCGCCCGCTGGTCATCTCGCTCAACCACTTCACCGAGCGCCTGCGCATGCAGTTCGAGCGTCAGGCGCAGTTCATCGCTGATGCCGCCCATGAGCTGCGCACGCCGTTGGCTGCGCTCAAGGCGAGGGTCGAATTGGGGCTGCGTGATCAGGAGCCGGCTGCCTGGCGCAGCACGCTGGAAAGCGCGGCCATGGGGACGGACAAACTGACGCACCTGGCCAATCAGTTGCTGTCGCTGGCACGCATCGAAAACGGTGCCCGGGCGATTGCTGAAGGCGGGGCGCAGTTGCTGGACCTCAGCCAACTGGCGCGGGAGTTGGGCATGGCCATGGCGCCGCTGGCCCATGCCCGAGGCGTTGCCCTGGCCCTGGAAGCCGATGAGCCGGTCTGGATGCGCGGCGAGCCGACCTTGCTCAACGAACTGCTGAGCAACCTGGTGGACAACGCCCTCGCACACACCCTCCGGTGGCAATGTGGTGCTGAGGGTGCATGCGCCCTGCGTGCTCGAAGTCGAGGATGACGGGCCGGGTATTCCATTGCACGAGCGCGATCGCGTGTTCGAACGTTTTTATCGGCGCAATCAGCAAAGCACCGGCTCAGGGCTCGGCCTGGCAATCGTCGGCGAAATCTGTCGCGCGCATCTGGCGAAGATCACTTTGCATGATGGCGCTGAGCGCGGATTGAAGGTTCGAGTGACATTCCCGGTTTCCCTTCCATCGTAGACATACGCGGCAGGTCAGCGACATCATCGGCGAATGACACCCTCCTTCGCTGCCCTCGTAACCTCGGACGTCTCCCACAGGTATTGATTTGTACCCATGCTTCGTCGCAGCGCATCAAAACGGCTAGGAGTTTTCTGAAGAGACCGCATAAACCGGGACCTGCCACGCACCCTGTGGGAGCTGCTGGAGGTTACGACAGTGGCGAATGCGGTGGGTCAGCGACATCATCGGTGAATGACACACCCCGTCCGGACAGGTCAGCGCGCGACAGTTGTGTTGGGGTAATCACGGCAGCGTCGAGTCAATACAGCAACGTCATCGCTTCATTCATTTGGTTGATCAACGCGCCGTCGGCCATGTTCAGCCCCAACTGGCTGACGGCAGGCATCCCCAGAACGTCCAGATTCGGGTAAGGCCGTCCGGTCGCTTCATGAACATGCACGGTGGCGACCTGCACCAGGTCGACGTAGTCGGCCTGGGTGGAAACCCGCGTAAAGTTCTGGAACTGCCTGGGCACGATCGCCAGTGCTTCCGGAAAATCCCACGAGCGCAGCAATCGTTCGCCGATGATCGGGTGAATGCGTTCGATCACATGGTTCAGGCTCACAGCGTCGGCCAGCAATTCAAAGTTGTCTTCGGCGTAGGTCAGGATCGGCAGCACGCCAATCAGATGAATCAGCCCGGCCAGCGTGGCCTTGTCGGCCTTCAAATGAGCGCGCTTCAAGCTGAGCACGCTGCTGACACCGGCAACTTGCAGGCTCAGTTTCCAGATGTCACGCATCTTGGACTCGACCACGCCCGACTTGGCGTGAAACATCTGCTCGACCACCAGACCGATGGCCAGGTTGCAGCTGTAATTCACACCCAGGCGGCGAACCGCGGTGAGTACGTCGCTGACTTCAAAGTTGGGCCGCAGCAACGGGCTGTTCACCACCTTGATCAGACGGGCGGAGAGGGCGGTATCACTGCCAATCACTTTACTGAGAGCCGCGATGGTGATTTCCGAATCTTCCGCGGCCAGTCGAATTTTCATTGCCACTTCAGGAAGCGTCGGCAGAAACAAGGCGTCTCTGTCGATTGCCTTGATCAGGTCCCTCTGCACCTCGTCAGCCATGCTGCTCATATCAGATCTCTGGATAGTGCATTTCGGCCAACGCCCCCGGCCACATCCTGGCGGGAGCGCAGACAACTACGCTGACGTGCGGCTCGTTGATTCAAGCGAGGGTTAACGCTGTGTTTCAAGCTTGGCATCCAGCGTGTAAGGCAGTTCGGTCAACAGCAAAACCAGACCATCCGCAGCGCCGAGACGAATATTGCCGTCTTCAACGGCGTCCGCCTGCAGAACCGCCAACACCTCGACGGTGGCGCCAGCACGCGCTGCGATCACCACGTTGCCTACCGAACTGGCGTGGACTGGCGAAAACAATTCGACGCCCGGCTCGGGCACATCGCTGCCTTCCAGTGTCAGGCGATACAGGCGACGTTTGAGTTTGCCCAGGTACTGCATTCGCGCGACGATTTCCTGCCCGGTGTAGCAGCCTTTCTTGAAACTGACGCCGCCGACGGCTTGCAGGTTGATCATCTGTGGGATGAACGCTTCGCGGGTCTGGCCGAAGACTTGGCCGATGCCAGCACGAATCTGGCCCAGCAGCCAGTCGTTCAACGTGCCTTCCGGCAACTGTGCCGCCAGGCGGGTGCGGATCTCTTCCGCCTGATCGGCGCGAACCCAAAACTCTGCGCGAGCAGGGGAAACGCGAATCGCGATCAGGTCATTGGCTCGGACGACCGAATCAGTCTCTTGTGGCAGGTCCAGACCGAGGGTGACCAGTGCGCCGTCACCGTCGTTGAGGCCAAAACGCACCCATGACGCGCTTTCGTCGGTCAGCCGGGATTTGGAAAACACCGCGTATTTTTTCAGGTCCAGCAACTGGGCTTCGATCAGCTCACTGGCCATGGCCAGCAGCACGCCGTCGCCTTCCAGCAGGATGCGGAAGCTGGACTGCATACGGCCTTTCTGGGTGCAACGGGCACCGAGCGTGGCCTTGGCATCGCTCAGGTAATCCAGGTTGCAGGTCAGCTGGCCTTGAAGGAATTTGCTGGCGTCCACGCCGCGAACGGCCAGTACACCTTCGTGGGAGAGTGGGCAGAAAAAAGCTGAATCGGCCATGAGTCATCGCGTGGGTAGAAGTCTGGGGCACCATCATAGTGCCGTGTCTCGCTTATGGGTATATGCAAGTCGGGTAAAGACCCTTGCAAAAACCTGCGACTAACTGCGGGTACGCCCCAACAGTGCGGCCCTGTATACTCGCCGGCAAATTTGAGGAGCGCCCCATGGTCGAAGATGTTGAACTCAATCGCCTCTTTTGGCACAGCCGCCGCGGCATGCTCGAGCTGGATGTGTTGCTGGTGCCGTTTGTCAGAGAAGTCTATCCCTCGCTAAACGACGTGGACCGCGCACTGTATGTGCGTCTGCTGACCTGTGAGGATCAGGACATGTTTGGCTGGTTCATGCAGCGCGGTGAGTCCGAAGACCCCGAACTGCAGCGTATGGTTCGAATGATCCTGGACCGTGTCCAGCCGAAATGATCGTTTCGAATGCCGTTGGCAGCGCTCTCGGGCCCTGTTGACGGCGTATCTCGGTGCCCAGTCGCTGGCGCTGGTCGCGGTTTTCCTGCTTGATCTTCCCTTGTGGGCCAAAGCGGTCGGCGTCCTGCTGTGTGTGCTGCATGGCCTGCAGTGTCTGCGTCGATCGATTTTGCTGAGTGACGAACACGCCTACACCGGTTTGCGCCGAGACAGCTCGGGCTGGCAGGTGTGGAGCGAGCGCGCGGGATGGCAACCGGTGCAATTGCGTCCGGACAGCATGGCGCTGCCGCGTCTCGTGGTGCTTCGGTTTCGCGTGATGAAAGGGCACTGGCTGGCGCGCTGGTGGGTCAGAAGCGCCTGCATTCCGGCGGACGCCATGGCGCCGGATCTGCACCGGCGCCTGCGTCTGCGGTTGAAGTTCAGCCGCAATAGGTGGGCGGCGCCAGAATAGTATCGAGCGCCTCGGGCAGCATGTCCGGGTAGTCCAGCGTGTAATGCAGCCCACGGCTCTCTTTACGCGCCATCGCGGAAGCGATCATCAACTCTGCCACCTGAGCCAGGTTGCGCAACTCGATCAGGTCGCGGCTGACTTTATAGTTGCTGTAGAACTCGTCGATCTCGTCCAGCAGCAAGCGAACCCGGTGTTGCGCGCGTTGCAGGCGTTTGTTGGTTCGCACAATGCCGACGTAGTCCCACATGAACCGCCGCAACTCGTCCCAGTTATGCGCAATGATCACGTCTTCGTCTGAATCAGTGACCTGGCTGGCGTCCCAGGACGGCAAATCCTGAGGCTGAGCGATGTCCGGCAGCTGCGTAATAATGTCGTTCGCCGCGGAACGGGCGTAGACAAAGCATTCCAGAAGCGAGTTGCTGGCCATGCGGTTGGCGCCGTGCAGGCCGGTAAAGCTGGTTTCGCCAACGGCATACAGCCCCGGCACGTCAGTGCGACCGTGTTGATCGACGAGCACACCGCCGCAGGTGTAATGCGCAGCGGGAACCACCGGAATGGCTTGGCGCGTGATGTCGATGCCGAACGTCAGGCAGCGTTCATAGACGGTCGGAAAGTGCGTTTTGATGAAGTCCGCAGGTTTATGGCTGATGTCCAGATAGACGCAGTCGACGCCCAGACGCTTCATTTCATGGTCGATGGCCCGGGCAACGATGTCCCGGGGTGCGAGCTCCGCACGCGAGTCGAAGCGCTCCATGAACCGCTCGCCATTGGGCAGCTTTAAATAGGCGCCTTCGCCGCGCAGGGCCTCGGTGACCAGAAAGCTCTTGGCCTGTGGGTGATACAGGCAAGTGGGGTGAAACTGGTTGAACTCCAGATTGCCGACTCGGCAACCCGAGCGCCAGGCCATCGCAATGCCGTCGCCGCACGCGCCGTCTGGGTTACTGGTATAGAGGTAGACCTTGGCTGCGCCGCCAGACGCCAGAATCGTGAAGCGTGCGCTGTGGGTGTCCACTTCGCCGGTCGAGCGATCCAGCACATAAGCGCCCAGGCATCGCTGTCCTTCAAGGCCCAGCCGACGTTCAGTGATCAGGTCCACGGCGACACGCTGCTCGAGCAGTTCGATGTTCGGACGCGCCTTGGCCTGCGCGAGCAAGGTACGAAAAATCGCGGCGCCCGTGGCGTCAGCCGCGTGGATGATCCGCCGATGGCTGTGGCCGCCTTCACGGGTCAGGTGAAATTCGAATCCGCCGTCTTCGACGGTCGAATCATCGTCGCGGGTAAAGGGCACGCCCATGTCTATGAGCCATTGAATGGCTTCACGGCTGTGCTCGACCGTGAAGCGCACGGCGTCTTCATTGCACAGTCCGCCGCCGGCGTTCAGGGTGTCTTCAACATGCGACTGAACCGTGTCGGCATTGTCCAGAACAGCTGCGACGCCACCCTGCGCCCAAAAGGTCGAGCCGTTGGCGAGGTCGCCTTTGCTCAGGACCGCGATGCGCAAATCACCCGGCAATGTCAGCGCCAGACTCAATCCGGCAGCGCCGCTGCCGATCACCAGTACGTCGTGTTGAAAATGTCGACTCATGACTTATTCCGGCTTCTAAGTGGCCACTAGTATGTAAAGGGTGAGAACGGCACAATAGCTGCGATTTTATGGCAATTGTGAATCACAGCGGGGGGCGGATTGTGCGCTACTCCGCGACATCGTGCATACCGTCTGGCAGGCAAATTCAATGGCGAGGCAAAGCTCGAATTGGATCCTACAAACACCATGATGTGTGTCTTACGCTCTAGAGCGAAATGTGGGAACTTTTCATAAACCCCCACGTTCAATAGAAGGTTGCCGATAAAGGGACAGCGTCGGTGTGGCGCGTAGATGGCTTGGACATCTGCGCAAGCGCTTCCGACGACAAGATTATTCACGCAGCCGACCTGGTTCGAGCTGCGTTTTTCGTGCGGGCTACCGACGCTCGCCGGAAACTTGCTTGAAGGGGGAGAACTTTTGCGAAAAGCCCGAGTCTATGTTTGCAAGCCTGTGAAGCAGCCTCTGCGACACTCCTTTGAGCTCTATGAGGAGTGTTCATGCTAACCCAGGAAGAGGATCAGCAACTGGTCGAACGCGTACAGCGCGGCGATAAGCGAGCCTTTGATCTGCTAGTGGTGAAATATCAGCACAAAATTCTTGGGTTGATCGTGAGATTCGTCCACGACACCCATGAAGCCCAGGATGTCGCGCAAGAGGCTTTTATCAAGGCTTACCGTGCGCTTGGGAACTTCCGCGGCGACAGTGCGTTTTATACGTGGCTGTACCGCATCGCCATTAACACGGCGAAAAACTATCTGGTGTCGCGAGGTCGGCGGCCGCCGGACAGCGATGTCAGATCTGAAGACGCGGAGTTCTACGACGGCGATCATGGCCTCAAGGACATCGAGTCGCCGGAGCGTGCATTGTTGAGGGATGAGATCGAAGGCACCGTCCATCGGACCATCCAGCTACTGCCAGAAGATTTGCGTACAGCTCTAACTTTGCGTGAGTTTGACGGTCTGAGTTACGAAGACATTGCGAGCGTTATGCAATGTCCGGTTGGTACCGTGCGCTCTCGCATTTTTCGCGCTCGGGAAGCCATTGATAAAGCCCTGCAGCCTTTGTTGCAGGAAACCTGAGACAGCGGCGACAGCCATATGAGAGGAACCGCCATGAGTCGTGAAGCCCTGCAGGAATCGCTGTCCGCGGTGATGGATAACGAAGCGGACGAATTGGAATTACGTCGAGTGCTCAATGCAATCGACGATGCGGATACACGTGCCACATGGTCGCGTTATCAAATTGCTCGTGCAGCAATGCATAAAGAACTGCTGATGCCTCATCTGGACATCTCGGCTGCCGTATCCGCCGCGATCGCCGACGAAATCAGCCCGCTGAAGGCCGGTCGTGGTCCTTGGCGCACGCTGGGTCGTCTGGCTGTAGCGGCTTCGGTCACCGTGGCTGTTCTGGCAGGCGTTCGCTTGTATAACCAGGACGAGATCGCTGGCGCCCAGTTGGCTCAGCAGTCGGCGCAACCTGCCAACGTTGCCATGCCTCAGGTAAAAGGTCCGGCGGTTCTGGCCGGTTACACTGAAAGCGAGCAGGCCCCAGGCCCGATGGCCAGTGGCGTCATGCAGAATCAGGCTGGCTGGCACGATCAGCGTCTGCCGGGTTACCTGCGTCAACATGCTCAACAAGCTGCGTTGAAAGGCACTGAAAGCGCTCTGCCGTACGCACGCGCCGCCAGCCTGGAAAACCGTTAAGGAGGATCATGCGCGCCATCCCTCTAGTGCCGCTTCTGCTTGGTGGATGGCTGGTCCTTCCAGTTCATGCCGATGACGCGCAAGACCAGCTCAAGCGTCTTGCTCAGGCAGAACAGCAGCAAAGCTTCCAGGGCACTTTCGTCTATGAACGCAATGGAAGCTTTTCCACTCACCGAATCTGGCACCGGGTTGCTGACGGTAAGGTTCGTGAGCATCTTCTTCAGCTTGATGGCTCCGCCCAGGAAGTACTGCGCGTCGATGGGGTGACCCAGTGCGTCAGCGGTACCTTGGAGGCGGGCGTCTCCAATATCCCCGATTCTCCGGCCCATGCCTTCGACGCGGCGAAACTGTCTGCGTGGTACGACATGAAAGTCGGAGGTAATTCGCGGGTGGCCGGTCGGCCTGCGGTGGTCGTGACGCTGACGCCTCGCGATCAGCATCGTTACGGCATCGAGCTGCATCTGGACAGTCAGACCGGTTTGCCGCTCAAGTCATTGCTGCTGAGCGACAAAGGCCAGTTGCTTGAGCGCTTCCAGTTCACCGAGCTCGACACCGACGCTCCGACTGATCAGATGTTGCAGCCGAGTGCCGATTGCAAGCCGGTCGAGGTCGTCAAGGCCAAGGCTGATGCGCAGAAGCAACAGGTCGCCTGGCGTTCAGACTGGTTGCCGCCAGGATTCGAACTGAGCAGCGCCGCTGCACGCAAGGATCCCGATTCCAAGGCGCTGGTGACCAGTCTCATGTATGACGACGGTCTGGCCCGCTTCTCGGTGTTCATCGAGCCTGTCAGCGGCGCCGCTGTGACTGACATCCGCACGCAGTTAGGTCCCACCGTTGCAGTGTCCCGTCGTTTGACGACCCCCAAGGGTGACGCCATGGTGACGGTGGTCGGTGAAATCCCGATCGGAACTGCCGAGCGGATCGCGCTGTCCATGCGCAACGACGCAGCGCCTGCCACGACCAAGAAGTAACCTGACGAAACGGTAAACGCCCACTATGAAAAAGGTTTCATATTGGGCGTTTCATGCCATAAGCCCAGTATTTTCGGGCTCGGGACGAGAGGCTGAAATGTTTGGTCAGCTTTGCAGGTTGCAATCACATTCTTTTTTTTCTATAGGTCACAGCTTCGCGGCTCTGGCCTTTTGTTGTTTTCAGCTTTCAGAAAGCTGATTGAGAGTAAAACTGGCCGAGAGCCACGCGCCGAGCAAGACTGCAATGTGCAGATGCTCCTCGAACCTGTCGGTTCGTACCGCTTAACCATGCTCGTTGTGAACGGGAGCCGTATGTCGATACCACGCTTGAAAACCTATCTGTCCTGGATGGCCGCCGTGCTGATGCTCGGTCAGGTCCTTACTGCGCAGGCCGAGGCCTTGCCGGACTTCACATCGCTGGTGGAGCAGGCTTCGCCCGCCGTTGTGAACATCAGTACTCGCCAGAAACTGCCGGATCGTTCGGTGGCTCAAGGGCAAGCGCCCGACCTCGAAGGTCTGCCACCGATGTTGCGTGAATTTCTGGAGCGCAGCATGCCGCCGGGGTCGCGTCCGCCAGGATCGGGCAAGGGCGACCGCCAGCGTGAAGCGCAATCGCTGGGTTCGGGTTTCATCATCTCCCCAGATGGTTTCATCCTGACCAACAACCATGTGATCGACGGGGCTGACGAAATCCTCGTGCGCCTGTCCGATCGCAGTGAAATGAAAGCCAAGCTGATCGGCACCGACCCGCGTACCGACGTGGCGGTTCTGAAAATCGATGGCAAGGATCTTCCTACCGTCAAGCTGGGCAACTCCGACAAGCTGAAAGTCGGCGAGTGGGTTCTGGCGATCGGTTCTCCGTTCGGGTTTGATCACTCGGTGACCAAAGGCATCGTCAGCGCCAAGGGCCGCAGCCTGCCGAACGACACCTACGTGCCGTTCATCCAGACTGACGTGGCCATCAACCCGGGCAACTCCGGTGGTCCGCTGTTCAACATGGCCGGTGAAGTCGTGGGTATCAACTCGCAGATCTTCACCCGTTCCGGCGGTTTCATGGGCCTGTCATTCGCGATTCCGATCGACGTGGCCATGGACGTTGCCAATCAGCTCAAAGCCAACGGCAAGGTCAATCGCGGCTGGCTGGGTGTCGTTATCCAGGAAGTGAACAAGGATCTGGCCGAGTCGTTTGGTCTGGACAAACCGGCTGGTGCGCTGGTGGCGCAGGTTCTGGACGATGGTCCGGCAGCCAAAGGCGGTCTGCAGGTCGGTGACGTGATTCTCAGCGCCAACGGAACGCCAATCGTCATGTCGGCAGACTTGCCACACCTGATCGGCAACCTGAAGGACGGCAGCAAGGCCGAGCTCGAAGTCATTCGCGACGGCAAGCGCCAGAAGCTGACCGTGACCGTGGGGGCTCTGCCAGCTGAAGGCGAAGAGATGGGCGCGGCTGATTCGGGCGTGGAGCGCAACAGCAACCGCTTGGGCGTTTCGGTGACTGACCTGACCCCAGAGCAGATGAAGTCGCTGGATCTCAAGGGCGGCGTTGTGATCAAGGACGTGCAGGACGGTCCGGCTTCGCTGATCGGTCTGCAAACCGGCGACGTGATCACTCACCTGAATAATCAGGCCATCACCTCGGCCAAGCAGTTCACTGAGGTGGCTAAAGGCCTGCCGAAGAACCGCTCGGTTTCGATGCGGGTTCTGCGTCAGGGGCGCGCGACGTTCATCACCTTCAAACTGGCGGAATAATCAGCCATGACGGGAAAAGGAGCGGCACGTCCGCTCCTTTTTTTGTGCCCGGCGGCCTTGTGGCTCCCGGGCGTCGCGTGTGAACGTGACGCCCAAGCCTTCCTTCAGGTACAATTCCCGGCTATTTTTCGGCGGGCAGTCTGCCTGCAACCTTTTTCGAGTGTTGATCCGTGAGTGATTTGAGTCATATCCGCAATTTCTCCATCATCGCCCACATTGACCATGGCAAGTCGACGCTGGCTGACCGTTTCATTCAGATGTGCGGCGGCTTGTCCGAGCGCGAAATGGAAGCTCAGGTGCTTGATTCCATGGACCTGGAGCGTGAGCGCGGGATCACGATCAAGGCCCACAGCGTCACCCTTTATTACAAGGCGAAGGACGGCATCACCTACCAGCTGAACTTCATTGACACCCCGGGCCATGTTGACTTCACCTACGAAGTCAGCCGCTCGCTGGCCGCCTGTGAAGGCGCGCTGCTGGTGGTCGATGCGGGTCAGGGCGTGGAAGCGCAGTCCGTAGCCAACTGCTACACCGCCATCGAACAGGGCCTGGAAGTCATGCCGGTCCTGAACAAGATGGACCTGCCGCAGGCCGATCCGGACCGCGTCAAGGAAGAGATCGAGAAGATCATCGGCATCGATGCCACCGACGCCGTCGCCTGCAGCGCCAAGAGCGGTATGGGCGTGGACGAAGTGCTGGAGCGTCTGGTCAAGACCATTCCCGCGCCGACCGGCAACATCGAAGACCCGCTGCAAGCGTTGATCATCGACTCCTGGTTCGACAACTACCTGGGTGTTGTTTCCCTCGTCCGCGTGCGTCACGGGCGCGTCAAGAAGGGCGACAAGATCCTCGTCAAGTCCACCGGCAAGATTCACTTGGTCGACAGCGTCGGCGTGTTCAACCCCAAGCACACCGCTACCGTTGACCTGAAGGCTGGCGAAGTAGGCTTTATCATCGCGGGCATCAAGGACATTCATGGTGCGCCGGTCGGTGACACCCTGACCCTGAGCACCACGCCTGACGTCGAAGTGCTGCCCGGCTTCAAACGCATTCAGCCGCAGGTCTACGCCGGTCTGTTCCCGGTCAGCTCCGACGACTTCGAAGATTTCCGCGAAGCGTTGCAGAAGCTCACCCTCAACGACTCGTCTCTGCAGTACACCCCGGAAAGCTCCGACGCACTGGGCTTCGGCTTCCGTTGCGGCTTCCTCGGCATGCTGCACATGGAGATCATCCAGGAGCGCCTGGAGCGCGAGTACGACCTGGACCTGATCACCACGGCGCCAACCGTAATCTTCGAGCTGTTGCTCAAGACCGGTGAAACCATTTATGTCGACAACCCGTCGAAGCTGCCGGACCTCTCCAGTATCGAGGACATGCGTGAGCCGATCGTGCGGGCGAACATCCTTGTGCCTCAAGAGCACCTGGGCAACGTCATTACGCTGTGCATCGAAAAACGCGGTATTCAGCACGACATGCTGTTCCTCGGCACGCAGGTTCAAGTGACCTACGATCTGCCGATGAACGAAGTGGTCCTGGACTTCTTCGATCGCCTGAAGTCGACCAGCCGCGGTTACGCGTCGCTGGACTACCATTTCGATCGTTACCAGTCGGCGAACCTGGTCAAGCTGGATGTGCTGATCAACGGCGACAAGGTCGACGCACTGGCGTTGATCGTGCACCGTGACAACGCGGCTTACAAAGGCCGTGCGTTGACTGAAAAGATGAAAGAACTGATTCCTCGTCAGATGTTCGACGTGGCAATCCAGGCTGCCATCGGTGGCCAGATTATCGCGCGTACAACCGTCAAGGCGCTCAGAAAGAACGTACTGGCCAAATGTTACGGCGGCGACGTCAGCCGTAAGCGCAAACTGCTTGAAAAGCAGAAGGCCGGTAAGAAACGCATGAAGCAGGTCGGCAACGTGGAAATTCCACAAGAAGCCTTCCTTGCAGTGCTCAGGTTGGAATAGTCAGGCCCTATGTCACTAAATTTCCCGCTGTTGTTGGTCATCGCCGTGTTTGTCTGCGGCCTGCTGGCCTTGTTCGATCTGATCATACTGGCGCCGCGTCGGCGGACTGCGATAGCGAATTATCAGGGCAGCGTGAGCCAGCCGGATGTCGCTGTCGTTGAACAGCTGAACAAGGAACCGTTGCTGGTTGAATACGGCAAGTCGTTCTTTCCCGTGTTGTTCATCGTGCTGGTGTTGCGCTCGTTTCTCGTCGAGCCGTTCCAGATCCCTTCGGGCTCGATGAAACCGACGCTGGATGTAGGCGATTTCATTCTGGTCAACAAGTTCTCCTACGGTATTCGTCTGCCGGTGATTGACATGAAAGTCATCCCGGTGAGCGATCCGGCGCGGGGCGACGTGATGGTCTTTCGCTACCCGAGCGACCCGAGTGTCAACTACATCAAGCGTGTGGTAGGTCTGCCAGGCGACGTCATTCGCTACACCAATGACAAGCAACTGTTCGTCAATGGACAGATGGTGGCCAAGCAGTTGATCGGTTCCGAGCCCGGTACGTTGGGCAGCGCCGAGTTGTACGAAGAGAAGCTGGGTGAAGTTCAGCATCAGATCCGTCTGGAAATGAGCCGCTACCGCGCGCCGCCGGATCACGAGTGGACGGTTCCGGCCGGTCATTACTTCATGATGGGTGACAACCGCGACAACTCCAACGACAGCCGTTACTGGGATGACCCCAATATTCCCAAAGACGAGCTGGGCATGGTTCCCGACAAGAACATCGTCGGCAAGGCCTTCGCTGTTTGGATGAGCTGGCCTGAGCCGAAGCTCAGTCACTTCCCGAACTTCTCGCGAGTCGGGCTGATCAAGTAACCGATGCGGCGCTGTCTGACACAGCGCCGTATGTCATTTCGGCGGGCTATGCTGCAAGGCTGACCTTGCACGCAGCAGGGAAGGGCTATTCTTGAGGGCACACATGACATCTGCCGGTTCGCAAAAAGGCTTGTCGTTCATTGGGTGGCTGGTGTTGCTGGCTGTCCTTGCATTTGCCGCGAGTACCGCCGCCAAAGTGGTGCCGCATTACCTCGATTACATGTCGATGAAGAAAATCATCGAAGCCGCCGGGACGGACAATGCCGCAGAAATCAATACGACCAGGGATTTCTACGACTACGTTGCCAAAGGCATGCAGGTCAATAACATTCGGGATTTGGATTTGAACAAGGCGTTAAGTGTGACGACGGAGAACAACAGGTTCCTCGCCCATTTGAAATACGAGAATCGTGAGCCACTGATCCAGAACATCGATCTGGTGGTCAAGTTCGACCACGAATTCAGCGTGGGTAAACCGTGAGCGTGTCATTGAGTCGCCTGGAGCGTCAGCTCGGCTACACCTTCAAGGATCAGGAACTGATGGTTCTGGCCTTGACCCACCGTAGTTTTGCCGGCCGCAACAACGAGCGCCTGGAATTCCTCGGTGATGCCATCCTCAACTTCGTGGCAGGCGAGGCGCTGTTCGAGCGTTTCCCCCAGGCTCGTGAAGGTCAGCTGTCGCGTTTGCGCGCCCGGCTGGTGAAGGGTGAAACCCTTGCGCTGCTGGCCCGTGGTTTCGACCTGGGTGAGTACCTGCGACTGGGCTCCGGTGAGCTCAAGAGCGGGGGCTTTCGTCGTGAATCGATTCTGGCGGATGCGCTCGAGGCGCTGATTGGCGCGATCTATCTGGATTCCGGCATGGAGATGGCGCGTGAGCGCGTTCTCGCCTGGCTGGCCAGCGAGTTCGAGACCCTGACGCTGGTCGACACCAACAAGGACCCGAAAACCCGACTGCAGGAATTCCTTCAGTCCCGCGCCTGTGAATTGCCCCGCTACGAAGTGGTGGATATTCAGGGCGAACCGCATTGCCGAACGTTTTTCGTCGAATGCGAGATCACCTTATTGAACGAGAAAAGCCGGGGACAAGGTGTCAGCCGTCGCATTGCCGAACAGGTAGCCGCGGCCGCAGCCCTCATCGCCCTGGGTGTGGAGAACGGCAATGACTGATTCAACTGCAACACGCTGTGGCTATGTCGCCATCGTCGGCCGGCCAAACGTGGGCAAGTCGACGCTGTTGAACCACATTCTCGGCCAGAAACTCGCGATCACGTCGCGCAAGCCGCAAACCACCCGTCACAACATGCTGGGCATCAAGACCGAAGGCGCCGTTCAGGCGATCTACGTCGACACACCCGGCATGCACAAGGGCAGTGACAAGGCGCTCAACCGCTACATGAACAAGACTGCCTCGGCGGCGTTGAAAGACGTCGACGTGGTGATCTTCGTGGTGGATCGCACCAAGTGGACCGACGAAGACCAGATGGTGTTGGAGCGTGTGCAGTACGTGACCGGCCCGCTGATCGTCGCACTGAACAAGACTGACCGCATCGAGGACAAGGCCGACCTGATGCCGCATTTGTCCTGGTTGCAGGAACAACTGCCAAACGCGCAGATCATTCCGATTTCGGCGCAGCAGGGTCATAACCTGGAAGCGCTGGAGAAGGTGATTGCCGAGCATCTGCCCGAGAACGATCACTTCTTCCCGGAAGACCAGATCACCGACCGCAGCAGCCGTTTCCTCGCCGCTGAACTGGTTCGCGAGAAAATCATGCGTCAACTGGGCGCCGAGCTTCCGTACCAGATCACCGTCGAGATCGAAGAGTTCAAGCAGCAGGGCAAGACCCTGCACATTCATGCGTTGATTCTCGTCGAGCGTGACGGCCAGAAGAAAATCATCATTGGCGACAAGGGCGAGCGCATCAAGCGCATCGGTTCCGATGCGCGCCGCGACATGGAAGTGCTGTTCGATTCCAAGGTCATGCTCAACCTGTGGGTGAAGGTCAAGGGCGGCTGGTCCGATGATGAACGTGCCTTGCGTTCTCTGGGTTACGGCGACCTCTAAGACTGGCTGTAGACCGATTCACTGTGGGAGCGAGCGTGCTCGCGAATGAGATGTAGCATTCAGCATTGATGTTGACTGATACACCGCTTTCGCGAGCACGCTCGCTCCCACAGTGGTTTTAGATTGCCTGTCAGACCGCGTTCTTTCATTGAGATAGCAATGTCGCAAACCCCTCCCGCCAGCCAACTCGCCTATGTGTTGCACAGTCGGCCCTATCGCGAGAACAGCGCGTTGGTTGATTTCCTCACCCCTCAGGGCCGGCTGCGTGCCGTGCTGCGCAGTGCGCGGGGCAAGGCCGGGTCGCTGGCGCGGCCGTTCGTGCCGCTGGATGTGGAATTTCGGGGGCGGGGAGAGCTGAAAAACGTCGGGCGCATGGAAGGCTCAGGCATTGCCGCCTGGCTGGAAGGCGAGGCGTTGTTCAGCGGCCTGTACCTCAACGAATTGTTGATTCGCCTGCTGCCGGCCGAAGATCCTCATCCGGGCGTGTTCGATCACTATGCGGCCACGCTGGTGGCGCTGGCCGAAGGACGCGCGCTGGAGCCGTTGTTGCGTTCGTTCGAGTGGCGTCTGCTGGACGACCTGGGTTACGGTTTTGCCCTGGATGCGGACATCAATGGCGATCCGTTGGCCAGCGATGGGATGTATCGCCTGCTGGTGGACGCCGGGCTTGAGCGGGTGTATCTGTTTCAGCCCGGATTGTTTCAGGGTGTCGAGTTGCTGGCGATGTCCGAAGCGGACTGGAGTGCGCCGGGCGCACTGTCTGCGGCCAAGCGTCTGATGCGTCAGGCGTTGGCGGTGCACCTGGGCGGTCGCCCTCTGGTGAGCCGTGAATTGTTTCGTAAGCCCTAGTCAGGCCGTCGTGTGCCTGACCGATCAAGTTTTCAGGAGAACACAGTGACCCACAGCACCCGCATTCTGCTCGGCGTGAACATCGACCACGTGGCGACGCTGCGCCAAGCCCGTGGCACCCGTTACCCCGACCCGGTGAAGGCTGCGCTTGACGCCGAAGAGGCGGGCGCCGATGGCATCACCGTGCACCTGCGCGAAGATCGCCGCCACATTCAGGAGCGCGATGTGCTGCTGCTCAAGGATGTCCTGCAGACGCGTATGAACTTCGAGATGGGCGTGACCGAAGAGATGATGGCGTTTGCCGAGCGTATCCGTCCGGCGCATATCTGCCTGGTTCCGGAAACCCGGCAGGAACTGACCACTGAGGGCGGCCTTGATGTCGCGGGTCAGGAAGCGCGTATCAAGGCCGCAGTAGAACGCCTGTCTGCGATGGGCAGCGAGGTTTCGTTGTTCATCGACGCGGACGAGCGTCAGATCGAGGCCTCGGCGCGCGTTGGAGCGCCAGCCATTGAATTGCACACCGGCCGTTACGCCGATGCCGAAACACCGACCGCAGTCGCCGAAGAACTGAAGCGAGTGGCCGACGGTGTGGCGTTCGGTCTGGCGCAGGGCTTGATCGTCAATGCAGGCCACGGTCTGCATTACCACAACGTCGAGGCTGTAGCTGCGATCAAGGGCATTAACGAGCTGAACATCGGCCACGCGCTCGTGGCCCACGCGTTGTTCGTGGGCTTCAAATCAGCGGTGTCGGAGATGAAGGCGCTGATTCTGGCGGCAGCTGCGAAGGCCTGATAACAGCACTCGCGAAGGTCAGCTATCTAAATACTGGCTGACGCACCGCGATACCTTGTAGGAGCGCGCTTGCCCGCGATGGCGGTGTGTCAGGAAAATTTTCATCCACTGACAGAATGCATTCGCGGGCAAGCGCGCTCCTACGGTTGATCTGTGTGTAGCGAGTAAAGTGATCCTTCCCACGCTCCGCGTTGGAATGCAGCTTAGGACGCATTGCGTCCCCGGCGTGACGCGGAGCGTCCATCGAGGCATCCCACGCGGAGCGCGGGGACGATCATGTGTAAGCCGCGGGAGCAAGGATTTAAGCCTTACGCCCTACAATCACCGCACGCCGTGGCGCAGGCAGGCCTTCCACCGTCTTGCTGTGGTCATTCGGATCGAGGAAGTCGCTCAGCGACTGGTAACGCATCCACTCGGTGCCCCGCTGTTCCTCAACGGTCGTGGTGCTCACGTCCACGCAGCGCACATCCACGAAACCGGCACGGCGCAGCCACAGTTCCAGTGCAGGCACAGACGGCAGGAACCACACGTTGCGCATCTGCGAATAGCGGTCTTCGGGCACCAGCACTTGATGCACATCGCCGTCGACCACCATGGTTTCCAGGACCAGTTCGCCGCCTTTGACCAGGCAATCTTTCAGCGCCAGCAAGTGATCGATGGGTGATTTGCGGTGGTACAGCACGCCCATGGAAAAGACGGTGTCAAACCCTTCCAGCCGCGCGGGCAAGTCTTCCAGCGTGAAGGGCAGATGCCACGCCGGCAGATCCGGCAAGTAGCGTTGCATGGCCTGGAACTGGCAGAAGAACAACCAGTTCGGGTCGACGCCGATCACGCTGTCAGCGCCGGCGCCGAGCATGCGCCATTGGTAATAGCCGTTGCCGCAACCCACATCCAGAATGCGTTTGCCGACCAGGTCCAGGTGCGGTGAAACCCGCGTCCATTTCCAGTCCGACCGCCATTCGGTGTCGACGTGCACGCCAAACACATCGAACGGCCCTTTGCGCCAAGGCGACAGTCCCATCAGCGCGGCACGGGTTTGTTCGCGGGTGGCATCGTCGCAGTCGGCATCGAGGATGAAATCATCCTTGAGTTCGACGCGGGTTGGCAGCAACGCTGGCAGCGCATTCAATGCACCTTGCCAACGCTCCAGGTCACCGTGACCTTTTTCCATCTTCGCGTCGAGTTGCGCCTGCAGGCCTTGGGCCCAGGCATACAGCGGTGTGCCCGCCAGACGGCGGACCAGTGGGGCTAAATCAATCATGGCAGGGCAATCAGAGAGGCGAAATTAAGGCACTGGAACCACGGCACGACTTTGGAAAAGCCCGCCGAGAGCAGGCGTTCGCGGTGCTGTTCAAGGCTGTCGGGTTTCATCACGTTTTCGATGGCACTGCGTTTCTGGGCGATTTCCAGTTCGCTGTAGCCATTGGCGCGTTTGAAGGCGACGTGCAGGTCGGTGAGCAGGGCGTGCTCCTCGGTGTCGTCGAAACGCAGTTTCTCGGACAGGATCAACGCGCCGCCCGGCAACAGAGAGTGGCGAATACGCCCGAGCAATGCCAGGCGCTGATCGGGTGCAATGAATTGCAGCGTGAAGTTCAGTGCGACGACCGAGGCGGGCTGGAATTCGAGGGCGAGAATGTCGCCTTCGATGACGTCTACCGGCAGTAATTCCTGGAACATCGAGTCCTGCGCGTTCAGGTACTCGCGGCAGCGCTCGACCATCGCGGCCGAGTTGTCGATGGCGATCACCCGACAATCTTCAGTGCGCACATGGCGACGCAAGGCTTGGGTCACCGCGCCCAGGGAACTGCCAAGGTCGTAGAGCACACTATGGGGCTGTGCGAACTGCGCCGCGAGCACGCCGAGGTTTTCGACAATGGTCGGATAACCCGGCACCGAGCGCTTGATCATGTCCGGGAACACACGCACCACGTCCTCGTTAAAGGCGAAGTCAGGCACTTGGGCCAGCGGCTGGGCGAAAATGCGGTCGGGTTCTTGGCTCACGGCGGTTCCGGGGGATGAGGCGAAAAGTGCGGCATTTTAGCCAATTGTGGCGTCAGGCCGAAACCTCATCTCATCGTTCGGGCGATTGGCCTCAATTCACTGTGATCGCACAGTCAAACGTGCGCTCTGGGCGGACTTCCGGCGCCCACGGCTGTTGATAGACCATCATCAGATGACCCGAGCCGGCGTTGGCGGCCTTGTAGCGCCAGACCGACTGGCCTTCGGTGCCGACCATGCCCACGTCTTCCGGGGTGTTGAACACTTCCGGGCCCATGGCATTGAGGATCGACGGCGCGGGGTTCTGCATCAACCAGCGGTGCCCGGTGGTGGGGTTGCTGGGGAGCATCAGCATCAGGGTCTGGCCGGTCTTAAGGGTGATCGGACAGTCTTTCTGATCGTCGAGGGACACGATCTGTTTCGGTTGGTGGGCGCAGGCGGCCAACAGGGCAAGGCTCAGCGGAACGAGCAGGCGGGCAGGGGTCATGGAGGCTCCGGTCGTGGGCAACGTGAGGGGAGCATAACCGAAGAGGGGGGAGTGAAGCCTAGTGGGTGTGACTCAAGCATCGGCTTTTGATTCTGGCCGCAGCCCGTAGGAGCCGGCTTGCTGGCGAATGCAAAGCGTCAATTCATATAGATGGAACTGACACATCGCGTTCGCCAGCAAGCCGGCTCCTACAGGTATTGCGCGCAGTCTGAGAAAGCCTGTTGGCTTTGTATGTTTAGAACAAAATCTTCGCCACGTCCGAGAAGCGTTTGGCAAAGTGCACGGTGATGCCTTCTTTCAGGTAGTCCGGCAGTTCGTCGAAGTTGCCACGGTTCGGTTCCGGCAGGATCAGTTCGAAAATCTTCTGCCGACGCGCCGCAATGACCTTCTCACGCACGCCACCAATGGGCAGCACGTGACCGGTGAGCGTCAGCTCGCCGGTCATCGCCACGCCTTTCTTCGGCGCCTGATTGCGCGCCAGAGAGAGCAGGGCGCTGGCCATGGTCACGCCTGCGCTCGGACCGTCCTTCGGTGTAGCGCCTTCCGGCACGTGCAGGTGCACGAACGCTTCGTCGAAGAAACCCTTGTCGCCGCCAAACTTCGCCAGATTGGAGCTGACGTAGCTGTACGCAATTTCCGCGGACTCCTTCATCACATCGCCCAGTTGCCCCGTGAGTTTGAAGCCACGGTTATGGGTGTGAATGCGCGTCGCTTCGATCGGCAGTGTCGCGCCGCCCATGCTGGTCCAGGCAAGCCCTGTGATCACGCCCGTTCCCGACAGCACTTGTTCGTTGCGGAACACCGGATGGCCCAGCGAGCTTTCCAGATCTTTGGGCCCCAGTTTGATGACGGCTTTCGGGTCGTCGATCAGCTTCATGACCGCTTTGCGCACCAGTTTGCCCAGCTGCTTCTCCAGTTGACGCACCCCGGCTTCGCGGGCGTAGCCGTCGATCAAGGCTTTGAGCGCACTGTCGTTGATGCTCAGGCTGCCCTTCGAGACGCCGGCTTTTTCCAGCAGTTTCGGCCACAAGTGGCGTTTGGCAATGGCGACTTTTTCTTCGGTGATGTAACCCGACAGACGAATCACTTCCATCCGGTCCAGCAGCGGGCCGGGGATGGAGTCGAGGGTGTTGGCGGTGCACACGAACAGGACTTTCGACAGGTCCATCCGCAGGTCCAGGTAGTGGTCGAGAAATTCGACGTTCTGCTCTGGATCGAGGGTTTCCAGCAGCGCCGAGGCCGGGTCGCCCTGGTAGCTCTGGCCCATCTTGTCGATTTCGTCGAGCATGATGACCGGGTTCATGACCTCGACGTCTTTCAACGCCTGCACCAGTTTGCCCGGCTGTGCGCCGATGTAGGTTCGACGATGGCCCTTGATCTCAGCCTCGTCACGCATGCCGCCGACGCTGAAACGGTAGAACGGCCGGCCCAGGGATTCAGCAATGGATTTGCCGACGCTGGTCTTGCCCACACCCGGCGGACCCACCAGCAGTACGATCGAACCACTGATTTCGCCCTTGTAGGCACCGACCGCAAGGAACTCGAGGATGCGGTCCTTGATGTCGTCGAGGCCCGCGTGGTGTTTATCGAGCACCTTGCGCGCGTGCTTGAGGTCGAGCTTGTCTTCGCCGTAAATGCCCCACGGCACCGAGGTCGCCCAATCCAGGTAGTTGCGGGTCACTGCGTATTCCGGCGAGCCGGTTTCGAGGATCGACAGCTTGTTCATTTCCTCGTCGAGGCGCTTTTGCACCTGCGCGGGCAGGACTTTGCCTTCCAGGCGCTGCTCGAACTGTTCGATGTCGGCGCTGCGATCGTCTTTGGTCAGCCCCAGCTCTTGCTGAATGACCTTGAGTTGTTCCTTGAGGAAGAACTCGCGCTGATGTTCGCCGATCTTGCGGTTAACCTCCGCAGAAATTTCTTTCTGCAGGCGCGCAACTTCGACTTCTTTGCGCAGCATCGGCAGGACTTTCTCCATGCGCTTGAGCACGGGCACGCAATCGAGCACTTCCTGCAGCTCAACGCCTGTGGCGGAGGTCAGGGCGGCGGCGAAGTCGGTGAGAGGCGATGGATCGTTGGGGCTGAAGCGGTTGAGGTAGTTCTTCAGCTCTTCGCTGTACAGCGGGTTGAGCGGCAGCAGTTCCTTGATCGCGTTGATCAGGGCCATGCCGTACGCCTTGACCTCATCGGTCGGCTCGTTCGGCTGGTGCGGGTATTCGACTTCCACCAGGAACGGCGGGCGATGGTGTTTGAGCCAGGTCTTGATGCGCACACGGCTCAGGCCTTGGGCGACGAATTGCAGCTTGCCGTTTTCGCGACTGGCGTGATGCACCTTCACCAGCGTGCCGTACTCGGGGAGCGCCTTGGTGTCGAAATGGCGCGGGTCGTCGGGCGGCGTGTCCATGAAGAACAGCGCCAGGGAGTGGTGATCGGATTTACTCACCAGCTCCAGTGTTTCGGCCCAGGGCTCTTCGTTGACGATGACCGGCAGGACTTGTGCCGGGAAGAAAGGGCGGTTGTGGATCGGAATGATGTAGACCTGATCTGGCAGGTTCTGGCCGGGCAGGGCGAGGCTTTTCGGTCCGAACCGATCACTTCGTGTTCGTGATCGTCGTCGTGGTGCGGATGGGAGGAGTCTGATTGCTGGTCGCTCATGGGGCACCTGCATAAATGGAGATGAGGCTTAGATGGGGCAGTCGCCCTCAGGTTTCAATAGCCGCGGTCGATAGCTTTGAATATGGACGTCGATTAAAAAAATGATTGTGACTTTGTGCCTTTCATCGGCGATAAATATTTGATGGCTTTGTGCCTTCTTTTAATGCGTGATCTTCCGCCAAGGGGCGGTTAATCTCGTCAGGACACCGCAATAAATTGCCAGGGCCGGCGCTGTGTTTTCCCGACCATGCCGTTCTGGACCCTCTGTATGACCCACGTTGTCTCTTCATTACTGTTAGCCGCCTGCGTTTTGTTCAGCGCCGTTGCCAGCGCCGCGACGCTGACCGCCGAGTTTTTCGACGCGAACGGCAAGCCGCTGACCGACGCCGTGCTGACGCTTCAGGGGCCAACCGGCAAACCGGATCTGGCGCCCAAGGCGGATATGGATCAGCGCGATCAGCGCTTCGCTCCGCATGTGCTTGCCGTGCGGACCGGCACACAGATCAAGTTCCCGAACAGCGACGACATTCGCCATCAGGTCTACTCCTTTTCTCCGGCCAAGCGCTTCGAATTGCGTCTGTATGGCGGCACGCCGTCGGATCCTGTGCTGTTCGACAAGCCCGGCGTGGTGGTGTTGGGCTGCAATATTCACGACTGGATGCTGGGCTATGTCTATGTGACCGACGATCCCTGGTTTGGCGTGAGCAACGACAAAGGCACGCTGACCTTAGACCAAATGCCGGCAGGTCACTATGTGGCGACGTTGTGGCATCCACAGGCGCCTGATCTGCAGCCTGTGCCAGGAGGGGAAATCGACATTCCGGCCGCGGGCCTGCACCAGCGCTTTAGCGTTGCCGTGCAACCCAAGGGTGACGACATGCCTGCAGCGCCGCCGTCCAGTGCGTTTGGCGATGCCTTTCATAAAGCTGCCCATGAATGAAACTACGAATTAGTTTTCAGGCACGCATTGCCGGCGTGTTGATCCTGCTGATGTTGATCGTGGTCGGTGCGGTGTTCGTGGCTGTCAGGGCCGCGACGCAGGATGCGGTGCGCAAACAGGCCCAGGCTCAACTGGAAGTCGGTACTCGCGTTTTCGAAGGACTGCTCGAAATGCGCGGCAAGCGGCTGCGCGATGCGGTGCAACTGCTCTCGACCGATTTTGGTTTTCGCGATGCGGTGGCGTCGGCGGACTCGGCGACCATCCGTTCGGTGCTGCTCAACCATGGCGCGCGCATCAGTGCCAATGACATGTTTTTGCTTGGCATGGACGGCAAAGTGCTCTCGAGCACGGTCGACCAGATTCCTGAAGGCTCGCCGTTTCCCTACACCCAGGCACTGCGTGACCTGAAGGCCCACAATCAGTCGATGCTGATCGTGCCGTTGCAGGGCAAACCGCACTTGCTGGTCGAGAGTACGGTGCTGGCGCCGTTGCCGATTGCGCGGGTGGTCATGGGTTTCAGCATGGACGACGACCTGGCGCAGGAGCTGCGTTCGCTCAGCGGCTTGCAGGTTTCGTTTCTGTCGGTGGTGCATCAGTTGCCGGGGCAGATCATCAGTACCCAACCGCAGCCTTTGTACGAGAGTTTGCGCGGGGTGATGCTGAGCCCGGCCAACGATCAGATGCAGATGACCGAACACGGCGATCAGAGCTTTCTGAGCAAACGTCTGAGCCTGGGGAGCACCGGCGATGGCGCGGGCGATCAGGTCGTGGCGTTGCTCCAGAGTCCTCTCGATCAAGCGATGCAGGCCTTCGCGCCGCTGGATGAAAAACTGTTCTGGATCACGCTGGCAGCCTTGGCGGGCTCGTTGATCGGCACGTTGTTGCTGGCACGCAGTGTCTCGCTGCCAGTGCGCGCGCTGGCGATGGCCGCCGAGCGTATCGGCGAAGGTGATTATGGTACGCCGGTAAAGCTTGAGCGCAGCGATGAGCTGGGGTTGTTGGCAGGCGCGATCAATTCGATGCAGAGCGGGATTGCCGAGCGCGAGCAGCAACTGGCGCACAACGCGCTGCACGATGGCCTCACAGGGCTGCCCAACCGCGCGTTGGTGATGGAGCGTCTGGGCAGTGCGGTCTCGGCACAACGCCCCGTGGCGCTGCTGTACCTGGGGATCGATAACTTTCGCGCCATCAACGACAGCATCGGCCCTGAAGGCGTCGAGCAGTTGTTGCAGGTTATCGGTGAGCAACTGCAGCTGCCCATGCGGCCCGGCGATACCGTGGCGCGTTTGTCAGGTAACGAATTCCTGTTGCTGATCCACAACGCCGAGACCGATAGCGCAGTCGCCGTGGCTGACCGTTTGCAACGCTTGCTGCTCAAACCTCAGCGCATTGGCGATCACGATCTGGCGCTGGATGCCAGCATCGGCATCGCGGTGTACCCGGCCAGCGGTGATTCGCCTTCGGAACTGCTCAAGCGCGCCGGCATCGCTCGTCAAGACGCGGCACAGTTGCCGGGGCGTCTGCAGGTCTATGAAGACGGTCGTGACCTGGCGCATCAGCGTCAGATCAGCCTGATTCGCGACCTTCGCCATGCCGCGCGCAATGGCGAGTTGACGCTGCAGTACCAACCCAAACTCGACATTCGCAACGGCCGGGTGCGCCAGGCAGAAGCCCTGTTGCGCTGGCAGCATCCACAGTTCGGGAGCGTCTCGCCCGCAGAATTCATCGTGCTCGCCGAGCGCACCGGCAGCATCCAGATTCTTACCCGTTGGGTCATCGAGGAGGCGATGCGCCAGGTGGCCGAATGGGCGCGTCGTGGCCTGCATGTTCAGGTGTCGGTGAACATCTCCGCAGACGACCTGCTCAGTGAAGACCTCGCTGAGCGCGTGTCGAATCTGCTCAAGTTGTATCGCGTTCCGGCCGAGCAACTGGTATTCGAGATCACTGAAAGCGCTGTGATGCGCGAGCCCGAGCACGCGCTGAAGGTGTTGAACCGGCTGCGAGAGTGTGGCATCAGCCTGTCGGTCGACGACTTCGGTACGGGGTATTCCTCTCTGGCGCATTTGAAGCGGTTGCCGGTGCAGGAGTTGAAGATCGATCAGTCGTTCGTGCGTAATCTGGATGAAACCAGTGAAGACGCGGTGATCGTTCGCTCCACGATCGAAATGAGCCACAACCTGGGCCTCAAGGTCGTGGCAGAAGGCGTCGAATACGCCCACAGCTTGCGTTTACTGGAGCGTTGGCACTGCGATACCGCGCAGGGCTATCTGATCAGCCGACCGCTGACCGCGGTGGCGTTCGAGGCATGGATCGCCAAGTCTCATACCTCAAACAGCATGCTGGTTCACTGATTGGTTCACGTTTATGGCACGTAGTCTCTCAGCTGTTTTCAGCCCTGTGGTGTTGGCAAGTATGGTGGGCAGTTGCGTGAGCGCGACGGCGCCTTTTGTTGAAGCCGATCAGGGACGTCTGATCGCGACCGGTGGCGCCAGCAGCATTGAAGGCGGCGCCGGGGGCGGGATCATTCCGTGGGCGGTGCTGGCCGGTTATGGCGAGCAAGGCGAGTGGGGCGCGAACGTGTTTGCGACCCACATCAATCTGCCGGACTACACGCTGGATGTGGCAGGGATGGCGGCTTCTTACGGCAATCGCGTGGAAGTCTCCTACGCGCATCAGCGCTTTGATCTGGGCTCGCTGGTCCACACGCTGAGCCTGCCTGAGGACAACCTCACGCAGGATATTTTTGGGGTCAAGGTCCGCCTGTTTGGCGACCTGATCTACGACCGGCTGCCGCAAGTCTCCGTGGGGCTGGAATACAAACATCAGAACGATTTCCTGATCCCGAGCCTAGTGGGTGCTCGGCGCGACTCGGACGTGGAGGGTTACCTCACCGCCAGCCGTTTGTTCATGGGTGCCGCATTTGGCTACAACGTGGTGGTCAACGGCGGGGTGCGTTACAGCCGGGCCAACGAGACGGGGCTGTTGGGTTTTGGCGGCGATCGCCGTGACACCCGCAGCGTCTTGAAGGAAGGGTCGGTGGCGCTGTTGTTCAACCCGCGTTGGGCGGTCGGCGTCGAGTATCGGGAGAAGCCGGATAACTTGTCATTTGCTGGCGAAAGCGATTGGGCTGACATGTTTGTCGGCTGGTTCCCCAATAAGCATGTTTCGGTTGTATTGGCCTACGCACGCCTCGGCGAAATCGCGACGCTGGATAACCAGAACGGCACGTATCTGTCGGTTCAGGGGAGCTTCTGATGAAGCGAGCGTTGCAGTGGATGGGCATTTTGAGCCTTGCGTTGCTGGTGGGCTGTGCGCAGCAACCGCCGAAGGATGACAGCCTGTATCACGCCTTGGGCGAGCGTCCGGGAATTCAGAAAATTGTCGAGGGCATGTTGTTGCACATCGCCAAGGATGACCGCATCTACAAGTACTTCGCCAAGGTCGACATCGTCAGAGTGCGCGACAAGTTGGTGGACAAATTCTGCGTCGAAGCAGGCGGTCCTTGCACGTACACAGGCGACACGCTGGAGGAGGCACACAAGGGCATGAACCTGAGTCGTAGCGACTTCAACGCGCTGGTGGAAAACCTCATCGACTCCATGGACGACCAGCATATTCCGGTGCCGACCCAGAACCGGTTTATCGCAAGATTGGCGCCCCAGCGTGGGGAAGTGATCGAGAAGTAACCCGTTGTCCTTGGATTCCGTTGCTGTCAGGCGACACGGTTTTACTGACGCACCGCATGCACCGGTCTTACTGCCGGTTCCCGGCAGATCGCGGGCAAGCGCGCTCCTACGCCCTACGGGCAGAGGCTGATCGTAGAAGGATCACGGCTTTTGATTCTGGCCGGAGGCCGTAGGAGCGTGGCTTGTCCCGCGATCTAGCGCGCAGCGGTAGCAAAATCAGGCGACTCGGTTGTACTGACACACCGCATGCACCGGTCTTGCTGCCGGTTCCCGGCAGATCGCGGGACAAGCCACGCTCCTACGCCCTGCGGGCAGAGGCTGATCGTAGAAGGATCACGGCTTTTGATTCTGGCCGGAGGCCGTAGGAGCGTGGCTTGTCCCGCGATCTAGCGCGCAGCGGTAGCAAAAACAGGCGACTCGGTTGTCCTGACACGCCGAATGCACAGGTTTTACTGCCGGTTCCCGGCAGATCGCGGGACAAGCCACGCTCCTACGCGCCGAGGGCAGAGGCGATGCGGTGTTTGGCGTCATGTGCACGTCCTACGGGCAGAAGCGCGTCGAGGTGAGGGCAGGCGGTGAGGATCGGGACACAAAAAAGGCGGTCATCCCGGGATGACCGCCTTTCTTTTTACTGCATCACTTCATGCCTTGCCGGGCGGAATCACTCCGGCAGTTTGTAGGCAATGATGTAGTCGCCCATCCGGGTGCCCAGCGAGCCGTGGCCGCCGGCGACGATCAGCACGTATTGCTTGCCGTCCTTGCCGGTGTAGGTCATCGGGGTCGCCTGACCGCCTGCTGGCAGACGTCCGGCGAACAGCTCTTTACCGGTTTTCACGTCATAGGCACGCAGGTACTGGTCCAGGGTGCCGGCCAGGAAGCCAACGCCACCCGCCGTTACCATCGAACCGCCCATGCTCGGTACGCCGACCGGCAGGCCGATTGGCACTGGCGTGTTGTCGCGGGTGGTGCCGTTCTTGTGTTTCCAGATCACCTGATTGGTGGTCAGGTCGACAGCCGCCACGTTACCCCACGATGGGGCTTGGCACGGGATGCCGATCTGCGACATCAATGGGTGCATGATCACCGCATACGGCGCGCCGGTGTTCGGCTGTACGCCGCTGGTTTCGCTTTCACGCTTGCTGCCGGCTTCCACTTTGGCGCGTGGCACCAGCTTGGAAACGAAGGCCATGTAGTTCGGGCTGGTGAACATCAATTGACGAACCGGATCGACCGACACGGCGCCCCAGTTGAACACACCGACGTTGCCCGGGTAGATTATGCTGCCCTGTTCCGACGGCGGCGTGTACTGACCTTCGTAACGCAGTTCCTTGAACTGGATGCGGCACAGCATCTGGTCGAACGCGGTGGCGCCCCACATGGACTTTTCGGTCAGCTCAGGTGGCAGCATGTTCAGCTGCGAGCGGGCCTGAGTCGGCGACGTGTGGTCGCCTTGCGCAGCACCGGTCGGCGCCGGGACTTCGTCGATCGGTACGATCGGCGTGCCGTCGCGACGGTCCAGCACGTACAGGCTGCCTTGCTTGGTCGGTTGAATCACGGCCGGCTTCACGCCGTCCTTGGTTTTCAGGTTGATCAGCGTTGGCTGGCTCGGTACGTCCATGTCCCACAGGTCATGGTGAGTGAACTGGTAATTCCAGCGCACCTTGCCGGTGTTGACGTCCAGTGCGACTAGGCCGGCACTGAATTTCTCGGCGCCAGGGGTACGGTCGCCGCCGTACTGGTCAGGCATCTGGTTGCCCAGAGGCAGGAACACCAGGCCCAGTTTTTCGTCGACACTGGCCAGCGACCACATGTTCGGCGCGTTGCGCGAGTAGAACTGGTCGGCAGCGATGGGCGCGGTGGCGTCCGGGTTGTTCGGGTCCCAGTTCCAGACCAGCTTGCCGTCGTGCACGTCGTAGGCACGGATCACGCCCGATGGCTCGTTGGTCGACTCGTTGTCGGTCACGTGGCCGCCGATGATGATCAGGTTACGCGTGATCGCGGCAGGGGAGGTGGAGTAGTAACCACCGGCCGTGAAGGGACCGATGTTGGCGCGCAGATCGATCGCACCTTTATTGGCGAAGTCTTCGCAGACTTTACCGGTGTCGGCGTTCAGCGCGATCAGGCGCGCATCGGCGGTCGGCAGGTACAGACGACGTGGGCACGAAGCAGCGATGGCAGTACCCGCTGGCGACAGTGCGGCAGCCGGTGCGCCAACGTCTGATTTCGCGTAGGCGTTTTCGTCGTAGTACGAGACGCCACGGCAGGTCATGTGCGCCCAACCGGTGAAGTTCTTCGCACCTTCCTTGGAGATCTGCGGGTCGTACGACCAGATCGTCTTGCCGGTGTCAGGGTCCAGCGCCAGCACCTTGCTGTGAGGTGTGCAGGCGTAAACCATGCCGTTCACCTTGAGCGGGGTGTTTTCGTTGGTCAGCTCGACCGGGTCTTCCGCCGTTGGCAGGTCGCCGGTGCGGACGCGCCAGGCTTCCTGTAGCTTGCCGACGTTTTCCGGGGTGATCTGCTTCAGCGGCGAGTAACGGTTGCCGTGCTCGGAACGGCCGTACGCCTGCCAGTCGCCATCGGGCATGGGCTGCGGATCGTAGGCCACGCCTGCGTCGTCACGGTCCAGCGTGCCTTTGATTTCACCCGGGCTGGTGAACTGGCTGGCCAGTGCAGTCAGACCGGCCAGCACCACGGCGATGCTCAGTGCAACGGTCGGCATGCCGCCTGGCTGGCCACGCAGCAGAGGGCGACGGAACCATGGCAGCAGCATGACAATGCCGAGTACGAACCACAGCGACAGACGTGGCACCAACTGCCACCAGTCAAGGCCGACTTCCCAGAGCGCCCAGACCGTGCTCGCGAACAGCACCAGCGCAAACAGACCCAAGGCCGAACGACGGCCCATGATCAGCAACACGCCGGTGATGACGAAACCGATACCGGTCAGCAGGTAGTACAGCGACCCGCCCAGCGTCAGCAGTTTGATACCCCCGGCCAACAAGGCCAGGCCCATCACAAGAATCACCAGCCCGAGCAAGCTCGGCAGCAGGCGACCCTTACTGAAAGCACCGTCAGTGCTCATAGTGTCGTACTCCGTAACGATTAAGTGGTTGACGCTTTGTTCTTTTCGTCTGATCGACTCGAACCGTTTGAATCCGCTTCATTCACGCTAGTTCCTGAAACGGGATTCAGAAAGTTTAAATAAGCCGATCAGAACGAAGATTGAATCTTCAGTCCGGCCACCAAGGCGTCATCGACCTGGTTCACGCCGCCCGGATGACGGATGAATTGCAGGTTGGGACGCACGGTCAGCCAGTTGGTCAGGTGAACGCCGTAGTACAGCTCGGCGTTGTATTCGGTGTCCTGCACAGGCAGAAATGCCGGATCGTTGTAGTCCGACACGCCGTTGGCCTGATTGCGCAGATTGATGTTCTTGCGATACGCGGGGTTGACGTGAATGCGGCTCACGGCCAGGCCGAGATCATCTTGCGGGCGCGCGTCGAACGGACCTTTGTAGGTCGCGCCCAAGGCCACGAAGTTGTCGATCATGTTGGTCTTCTTGTCGTGCAGCGTGCCGTTGGCGAACAGGCTCAGCCCACGGCTGTTGTCACTGGCCAGGCTCGTGACCTGCTGGCGCAGGGTCAGCCACATGCCGTGTTTGCTGGACGAAGAGGCGTAGTCTTCGCCGCTCAGCGCGGCATAACGACCGTTGCTGTCCTTGTAGACGTCGCTGCTGTCGGCGGTGCTGTAGTAGTAGCCGAGACGGTATTCGCCCGGCAGGTCGTTGACTTTCGGGGACCAGACCAGCTCCACCGGCAACACCGCACCTTGGGTGCCACTGCCGCTGAGCTTGAAGTTGTTGTCGTTTTCCAGGTTCGACGGGTTCTGCTCGAAGGCGCCGATCTGTACGAACAGCTCAGGGTTGAGCTGGTATTTGACCCGCATCGCCCACTGGCTGATCGGCCAGTTGTACCAGATGCCGCCGCCCCAGTTGCCGACCTGCGAGCCGCAGAACGCCAGGTTCTGGAAGTCGCACGGGAAGGTGTTGAAGTCTTCGCCTTCGTTGAAGCGACCGACCTTGATGCTCAGCTTCTGATCGAGAAATTTCTGCTGGTACCACAGGTCAGTCAGGCGCGTGACGTTGCCACGGCCCCAGACTTCCTGGGACGAGGAGATGGTGCCGACGCGGGGATCGGAAACGCGGTCGTTGCTGATGTTATCGCCGTTGCGGTTGGTCAGCGTCAGCTGAAATTCGGCGTCATGCCAGCCGAGGATCTTCTGCAGGTCCATGTGCGCGCCGAGGGCGAACTGGTCACTGTAGCGAGTGGCTTTATCGTGGTTGTAGCCGCCGTGCAGGTTGGAACCCACTTCCACGACGCTGTCGAGTTTGAAGTCATAGCCCTGTTGCGACAGCTCGGTGCGCTTGCCACCCCAATCCCCCAGCATCCACGGCGATTCACTGTCCAAAGCAGGTGCTGCATTGGCGCACGTCGCCAAGCCAAGGGTGATCAGCGTGGCACCGTGTACGGTCAACAGCCTGGCGGTCGTGAGAGCGGGACGTTTCGGATGAGTAGGCATGGGCGTTGAGTTCTTCTTTGAGGGGTCTGAAAGCCAAAGGAAACGCTGCTCGCAGCGCGTGGAAGTCGCGCCAGGCAAGGGTCTGAAGAGTAGACGGATTAATCGGTTCAGCGTTCAAGGCGGCGATGATAGGGCCCTAACGAATTTTTAAAAAGTCGAATTTGCGACATGATTAGTTGCCACTTTGGTAACAGTCCGGCAAATACGAGGTAGCGCTATCCCTTAGCGTTTATAAGGGATGGGCGATTGGCGCGGCTTGGCGGGATGTCGGTCACCGTTGCAACGGCTGTAGAGATGGATGCCCAAAGCACTGAAGCAGATAGAGGCCACTTAGTGGGCGGCGCTAGAAATCCTGTGGGAGCGAGCTTGCTCGCGAAGGCATAAGTGCAGTCGACACATCACCGTCGGATGCTCTGGCTTCGTCGTGCGAATGCGGCCCAGACCCAGCTCGCTCCTACAGGATTTCGGTATCAGTCACGGTTACCACCGGCGTCTAATGGATAACCCGTTCTACAATCTCTTCACACTCATCCATTGCTCCGTTAAGGTGCGCACCTCGCGACAACGTGTCCCTTCATCGAGTGCAAAAGGCCTGGCATGACCACACCCAACAACAACCCGCTGCATGGCGTGACGCTGGAGCAGATCCTCAACGCGCTGGTCGAGCACTACGAGTGGTCGGGCCTGGCAGAGCGCATCGATATTCGCTGCTTCAAGAGCGACCCGAGCATCAAGTCGAGCCTGACGTTTCTGCGCAAGACACCTTGGGCGCGCGAGAAGGTCGAAGCCCTGTACGTGAAACTGGCGCGCACCAAACGCGCGTGATCGCGCCCCGTTCGAACGCCTTCCAGGACTGAATCAGATGCACAGCCAAACGCTGCCCCTGGCGCCGGGACAACGCCGCTTCGCCACCGCCAGCGCAGTGCTCGGCTGGTTCGCGTTGGCGGTTCAGTTGTATTTGATCCTGTGGGGCCGCTGGACCGATCAGGCCAGTCTGGTGGGCGGGCTGGTGCGCTTTTTCAGTTTCTTCACTGTGCTGACCAATACGCTGGTCGCCGTGGCGCTGACCTGTGCCATCACCGACCGGTATGGCGCGGCGCATCGGTTCTTCCGATCCCCGATCGTGTGTGCGGGCATCACCACCAGCATTCTCCTGGTGAGCATCGCGTACAACCTGCTGCTGCGCCATTTGTGGACGCCGGAAGGCTGGCAGTGGGTCGCCGACGAGCTGCTGCACGACGTCATGCCGCTGCTGTTTGTCGGTTATTGGTGGTTTTACGTCACGAAAGGTTTGCTGGGACTGAAGCATCTGCTGGCGTGGATCGCGTATCCCGCGGTGTACTTTGCCTGGCTGCTGTTTCGGGGAAACGCCTTCGGCGATTACCTGTACCCGTTTCTGGACATCGGCACGCTCGGCCTTGGCAGAGTGCTGATCAATGCGTTCGGGGTGTTGGCGGGGTTTGTGGGGATCGGGTTGATCATCGTGCTGATCGACAGGCTCAAGGCGCGTCGCGTTCAGAATCGGTAGGCCTCCACCGCTCGTGGCTGCGAAGGCCTACAGGCAGCGTCTCGTTATTCTTCGTCGGTGTCGGCCAGACGCCAGTAACCTGCCGCCTTCACCGCTGCCTCATCAAGTTTGAATTCGTCGAGCAGCACCCGACGCACCTTGCGTGACAACGCAGATTCCGTCGCCACCCATGCATACAGACTCCCTTCCGGTAGCGTCAACTGACGCGTCACGTCCAGCAGACTTTGCTCACCGCGCAACACCCAGATCACTTCAACCTGCGCTTGGCTTGTCAGCGGCTGGCGTTCAGCGGCGTCTTCGATCTCAACCACCACCTGTGCACGGCGATTGGCTGGCAGTTCTTCCAGGCGACGGGCGATGGCGGGCAGGGCCGTCTCATCGCCGATCAGCAGGTAACTGTCGAACATGTCCGGCACGATCATCGAGCCACGAGGACCGGCGATGTACAGGTGTTGTCCGACAGCCGCCTGCGCCGCCCATGTCGCGGCAGGGCCATCGCCATGCAGCACGAAGTCGATGTCCAGTTCTCCCGACGCTGCGTCGTAGCGGCGGGGCGTGTAGTCGCGCATGGCCGGCTTTGGGCCGTCTGCATTCGCGCCGGGCATGAAGTTGTCCAATGCCGCCTGTTCTTCTGGCGTGGTAGCAAACAGCAGTTTGACGTGATCGTCGGTGCCCAGGCTGATGAAGCCGGTCAGCTCAGGCCCGTGCAGGGTCACACGGCGCATCCGTGGCGTAAGGTCAGTGATGCGCAGCACCTCGAGTTTGCGACGCTTGATTTCGTGACTGACGCGGTGAATCGATTGCTGTGAATTCATACGGACTTCTCCGACCGATTGTGGGGGCCATCGGCGACGGCTTTGGCGGTTTCGTTCAACAGGTCGCGAACGCGGATGATTTCTTCCGGGCTCCAGCGGCCATGGTGCATGTGCAGGGCGTGCCTGAGGTTGTGCACAGCCTCGTGAATTTCCGGTGGCCGATCGTGGCCGCGCAGCGATCGCTTGCTGACCTCAATGCGCATCTTCACGCCATCCAGCGCGACGGCCTGCTCGATCAGGTGTTGCTGACCGGCCGGGGTGATCTGGTAACGCTTTTTGCCACCTTCCGCATCGCCAGCGATCAGCTCGCTTTCTTCCAGAAACGTCAGGGTGGGGTAAATCACACCGGGGCTCGGGCTATAGGCCCCGTCGAACAAGCCTTCGATCTGGCGGATCAGGTCGTAGCCATGGCAGGGCTGATCGGCAATCAGTGCCAGCAGCAGCAGTTTCAGGTCGCCGGGAGCAAACACCCGAGGTCCGCGTCCACCGCGTTCCCGACCTGTGCGTTTTTCAAAACCATCGCGGCCGTCGCCGTGGTCACCGAAGTGAGGGCGGTGGTGATGGGGGTGATCGTGTGAGTGGTCTCTCATCTTTTTTCATCTCTCGTTACAGTTAGATATACCTTAAGATATATCTTAAAGTGTCTGCAAGAGGATTAAAGACGAACGGTTCTCGTTTGTGCGGTCGCCTGGATCGCTCCTGGCCGGCATGAGTGAGGTTTTCGTGGCTGGAAGAAAGCAGGATCAGCGAAGGCTCGCCACGTGCGTGGCCGCTGGCGTCTTACACTGGGTGTAAGTCCCGGGCTCCAGATAGCGATTGAGGATCGGCGCCATGCCTTTGAGGACCTGAACCGGCAATGCCGAGGTGAACTTGAAGCTTTCGGCCGCGCGTCCCGGCACGTACGCCGTCAACGTGCCGTAGTGGTTGTCGCCGATGTAGAACACGAACGTCGCGGTGCGGTTGATCGCCTTGGACGCGAGAATCCGCCCGCCGGAACCGAAGCTTTCGATGCGGTTGTCACCTGTACCGGTCTTGCCGCCCATCGCCAGTGTGGTGCCGTCCTGCAATTTGAAGCTGCCCGACACGCGCCTTGCGGTGCCGGCGTCCACCACCTGCGACAGCGCCTCGCGCATCGCGGTCGCGACGGCCGAAGGCAGCACGCGTTTGCCCAGCTCGGGGTTGTTGGTCAGCAGCGTTTCGTAGGGTGTGTCGGCCGCAAAGTGCAGGCTGTCGATGCGCAGGACCGGTAACCGGATCCCGTCGTTCTGAATGATCCCGATCAGCTCGGCCAACGCGGCCGGACGGTCGCCCGAGCTGCCGATGGCGGTCGCCAGCGAAGGGACCAGATGGTCGAAAGGATACCCCAGGCGTTGCCAGCGTTGATGAATGTCGAGGAAGGCCTCGATCTCCAGCATCGTGCGGATGCGACTGTCTCGCGCGCTCTTGTGCCGACTCTTGAATAACCAGCTGTATACCTCCTGGCGTTCAAAGCGGCTGGCAGCGACAGCCTCCTTGAATTTTGCATCGGGGTTCTGCAGCAGATAGCCCACCAGCCACAGGTCCAGCGGATGAACCCGGGCGACAAAGCCCTGATCGGGCAGGTCGAATTTACCCGGACCGTACGCGTAATACAGCTCGTCGAGTCGTTTTTCACTGAGCGGTGGCTGGCGTTTGTCCGCCACGACATGGGCGCGGACAAAAGCGTTGAACGCGCTTTGAGTTGCGTCGGGCAACAGGTAACGGTGTACGGCCGCCAGGCGGCTGGCAGACGGATGGACCCCATCGAGGAAGGTGTCCAGGCGGTCCTGTGTGGTCTTGTTCTTATAGCGTTTCCAGAACCTGAGCAGGAACGAAGTGCCCTCGCGATCGGCGAAATCGGCCAGGTATTCCTGACGCCGCGGGTCGCTGTCGTCCTTGAGCAGCACGGCGCTGTTGTTCGGCCCCTGGTAGGTCGTGTAGCGCACCACATCACGCATCAACCGAATGAACGGCAGGTTGATCGATTCCCGCAGTGCATCGCGCAGGGTCGGGATGCGCTCATTGTCTTCGCGACGAAAGTTATTGAAGTGGTGCATGCCGCCACCGGTGAAAAAGTACTCGCCGGGGCTGGCGGAGTATTTGCGGTCCAGCGCTGCCGTGAGCATTTTCGACAGGTCGCGGTCATTGTTTTGCATCAGGTAATCCAGCGCCCAGCGACTCAGCCGGTCAGGGTCTTCGACCGGAACCTTCTTGAGCTCCGCGTTGCTCATCCCGGCGTATTTGTCGTGAATTTCCGAGATGATTTGCAGATACGTCGTCAACACCCGCATTTTCGCGGTCGAGCCCAGCTCCAGCTTGCTGCCTTCGTTGATGTCGAACGGCTGATCCGTGCTGTCGGTCTGCACGCGGACCCGTGAGCCATCGGCGTCGCGTTCGAAGAGCGTGAAGCTGTAGCGCACCGCTTGGGTGCTGGTCGGTGTCAACAGATGCTCGCCGAGCAGACCTAGCTGCGCGGCGTATTCAGGGTTTGCCAGGTCACGCAGGTACTGGCCGACGCTCAATTGCAGATCGCTTTGCAGCGTGCTGGTGGCCGACAGGTCGAGGCGGTCAAGATCGTAAAGCGTCCTGTCGAGCATGTTCGACAGACGCGTGCGGGCGACCGTGATGCCTTTGTTGGTCTCGATGGGTTGCACGGTCGGCTGCTGCACCCAGTCACGGTAGGTCACGGTGGCGCCCATCGCGGCGTCTGCCAGTGCTTGGTCGATCACCCTGTTCTGCGCCAGCAAACGGATATGGCTGTCAGTCAGGTCGGCCAGCTCTTTGCGGCCCTTCGCCAGATAGTGCGAAGGCCGGCGCTGGGCGATGACCAGCGACAGGACTTCACGCAGCGCCAGACCCTTGGCCGCCATGGTTTTCGGGTCTGTGGCGGGCGATGCCAGCAACTGGTTGGTCCGGTCAAAATCGGCGCCGTACCAGACGCGCAGACCTTCAGCCATGCCGTGCACTTCGCCATGCCCAGGCACCGCCGACAACGGCACGCTGTTGAGGTAGTCGCGCACCACCCGTTGCCGTGCCTCCAGCGTTTGCGGGCCGGGTTGATAGGCGCGCACGCTGGCGGAAATCATCTGACGTATTTTCTCGCCACCCGACTGCGTCAGGCCATCGGGCGAGTGACGGTATTTCTCCAGTTGCGTGGCCAGCGTGCTCCCGCCCGCCGACTGGCCCGGCAGGCCAACCAGCTTCGCCACCTGTGACACGGCGGCCTTGAGAAAGCGCGGCCAGTCCACCGCAGGGTTGGCCATTGGCTGCTTGTTGTCGAGCAAGTCACGGTTTTCGATGAACAACAGGCTGTTGACCACCACAGGCGGGATCGACACGAAGGTTGGGTATAACTGCTGCGGGTACGTGAACTGATACAGCGAATCGCCCCTGCAATCGAAAATGGTCAGGCCTGACTGACTCTTTTCCTGGTACGGCACGAAGAACCCGCGCTTGGCGTAGGAAACAAGCTCGGGAGAGAACCGGGCTTGCTCGGTGATCCGGTAATCACGTTTGAGCAAGCGGGGCAGGAATTCGCCCAGCGATGAGTAGCCCAGGCGTTTGTCGAAAGGCCCGTCCCCCGGATACAGAATCGCGTCGCTGGGACCGGGCTCCACGGTGTAATTCAGTTCATGGGCGAACTGGCTGAACTCGCGCGCCTGAAGCCTCGAACTGCGGGTTTCCGTCGACACGGCAAATCCCAGGATCACCAACGCCAACAACACCAACCCCACCAGCAAGCGCCACAGATACCACTTGCGCCGTGGGCGTGCCGGCATCGGTACATCCCCCTGACTGTCAGCCTTGACCGCAGCCTTCTTCTCGTCTGAATGCCACAAAGCGCCCATATCGTTGGCCCGGTTAAACCTGTTAATCGCACCTGACTACAAGCTTAGACGCTGGGCGGGGAGGATGAAGAATTTGTAATGGAAAGTGGATCGAGGACCGTTATGCGAACCGTCGCCCGGAATTTAAGCCCGCACCACCGTCGCCACCTTCGGGCTCCCCAATCGCTTGTTCAGCTCAAGCCAATTAGACAACAGCAGCATCAACCCCAGCCCCAGCAACGCCGTAATCACGCGCATCTGCCAGACATCACCGGCCAGCGCGTTGACGCCATCCGCCAGCGGCGCGAGGACCACGCCCAGGCAGAAGATTTCCAGCGAGTAACGGCCCATGCGGCAGGTTTGCTGGGCAGGCCAGTTGTCCAGCCACGCCGTGGAGGCCGGCAGCGATTTGGCGACCACATACACCAGCGCCACGAAATGCAGGAGACGCAGTGGCGACAGGTCGGTTTTGCTGATCGGATAAATCAGGTCGGTGAACGCCTTCGGCAGCAGTGCATCGTGAACGTCGGGGAATTTCCAGAGGAAGGTGATGGGGCCTGCTATCAGCAAGTAAACAGCAGCCAACAGAAACAGCGGCTGCTGCCACACCGGGCGTACGTTCGGGCGCAGGCTCGAAGGTCGCTGGGTGTACATCGCGAAGGCGCCGCCCAGCACGAAGATCAATTGCCACGCCACCGGGTTGAAATACCAGTAACCCCCGCCTTCGTAGGCCCGCAGGTTCCAGCCGAACAGCGGCACCATCATGTACATCGCGATCGACAGGCCGACAGCAACCCCCACGTTGCGCAGCATGATCGGCAGGATCAGTGGCAAGGCGCCCATCAGCAGGATGTAAAGCGGCAGCGGGTCGGTCAGGTTGGGCTTGAAGCGCAACAACAGCTCGTCGGCGAGTGCCTGTTGCGGGTTGCCGACGAAATACTCAAGGCCCATCTCGCGCACCATGTCACGGGTTTCGACATGGTTGTTGGCGACGAAGACGATGCCCATCAATAAGGTCAGCAGGAAAATGTGCGCGACGTACAGCACCCAGGTACGGCGCAGGATCCTGAGGCAGGCGACGACATAACCGTCGCGCGCGACCACACGTCCATAGGCCAGCACGGCGGCATAGCCCGCGAGGAAGACAAACACCTCGGCGGCGTCGCTGAAGCCGAAATTACGCAGGGTGAGTTGCGCGAAAGGGTTGTCCGGTACGTGATCCCAAAAAATGAAGATCAGCGCCAAACCTCGAAAGAAGTCGATTCGATGGTCGCGTCCGTTCGTCATGACGGTGGGGCTCTTGCAAGTCTGTTTAAAGAAGGGCCGCATGCGGCCTTGGTTCCACGCCGACAGCGGGCGCTGATCGGCGGCGCGCAGGGTGGCTGTTTCAGGGGGGAAAAGCAAAAGGGGGGTATTACAGAATGTCTCAGGTCTGCGGGCACCGTTTCAACGGTGCGAGCTACAGACGGTAATGCTTGCCAGCGGCGGCGACGCTTGAAACCACCGCGGCTGGCAGTCGGGCGCTACAGGGTCAGATCAATCAATCTCATTGGGCTCAAAACTGTCCGCCCGAGCCATACGCCAGGTCCGTGAGTAGAAGCTGTCGTCGACGATACCGTTGAGCAACTGGCCCGGTTGCAGGAACACGTGAGACTGGGAGAACTGCTTAATCTCGGTGGCCGACATGCGGCGCACCAGGTGTTTGGCTTCCAGTTGATCAGGGGAGTCCAGACCTGCGGCTGCGAGCATCTCGGCCAGGGCGTGCAGGGTATTGCGGTGGAAATTGAATACCCGTTGTGCCTTGTCCGGGACGACCAGTGCGCGCTGGCGCAACGGATCCTGAGTGGCGACGCCGGTCGGGCATTTGTTGGTGTGGCAGCTTTGCGACTGAATGCAGCCGATGGCGAACATGAAGCCGCGGGCGGAGTTGGCCCAGTCGGCGCCGATGGACAGCACGCTGGCAATGTCGAAAGCACTGACGATCTTGCCGCTCGCCCCCAGTTTGATCTTGTCGCGCAGGTTGAGGCCGACCAGGGTGTTATGCACGAACAGCAAGCCTTCGCGCATCGGTACGCCCATGTGGTCGGTGAACTCGACAGGGGCTGCGCCGGTGCCGCCTTCGGTGCCGTCGACGACGATGAAGTCCGGCAGGATCCCGGTTTCGATCATGGCCTTGGCGATGCCCATGAATTCCCAGGGGTGACCCAGGCAGAACTTGAAGCCCACCGGTTTGCCGCCGGACAGCTCGCGCAGTTGCGCAATGAACTGCATCATTTCGAACGGCGTGGAAAAGGCGCTGTGACGCGATGGCGAGATGCAGTCCTCGCCCATCGGGATACCCCGCGTGTCGGCGATTTCCCGGGTGACCTTGTGCTTGGGCAAGATGCCGCCGTGGCCGGGTTTGGCGCCCTGACTCATCTTGATTTCAATCATGCGGACCTGCGGGTCCTGCGCTTGTTTGGCAAAACGCTCAGGGTCGAAACGGCCGTCTTCGGTGCGGCAGCCGAAATAGCCGCTGCCCAGCTCCCACGTGAGGTCGCCGCCGTTTTCGCGGTGATACGGGCTGATACTGCCTTCGCCTGTGTCATGGGCGAAGTTGCCGAGTTTGGCGCCTTTGTTCAGCGCCCGGATCGCATTGGCGCTGAGCGAGCCGAAGCTCATGGCCGAAATATTGAAGATCGACGCCGAGTATGGCTGAGTGCACTGCGGGCCGCCGACGGTGACCCGGAACTGGTTAGGGTCCGACAGCGGCGCCGGGCGCATGGAATGGCTGATGAATTCGAAGCCGGATTGATAAACGTCGATCAGGGTGCCGAACGGTTTGTCGGCCGATTCATTCTTGGCGCGTGCATACACCAGCGAACGCTGCGCACGAGAGAAGGGCAGGGCGTCGCTGTCGGACTCCAGCAGGTACTGGCGGATTTCCGGGCGGATCGTTTCGACGGCGTACCGGATGTTGCCCAGGATCGGATAGTTACGGCGCACCGAGTGCGGGACTTGAATGAGGTCGAAAATACCGATCAGGCTGAGGATCGCCGTCGCGAGTGTGAACGGCCACAGCCACTCGTGGTAGAGGAACGGGAGGCTCAGCAGGGTGAACAATACACACCCGACGAAAAAGGCGTAGCGACTTAGAAGGGACAGGCTCATAGGCAATCCTGGGGTCTGAACACGGTTGATGGAAGAGACGCTGTGCCGCGCCTTTTTTCGGCAAGACTTTCCTTTGCCTCAAGCGCTCTGCGCCTGAAGAAAAATCGAAAACAGTTCTGACTGGGATTTGATTCCGAGTTTGCTGTACATGTGTTTCTTGTGAACGCGCACGGTTTCGGCAGAGATTTCCAGCTTGCGCGCGATCTCCTTGCTCGAGCAGCCGCTGAGCATCAAACGGCCGACGTCCAGCTCACGCGCGGTCAGTTGGGCGCCACGGCTCTGCTGCACCGAGGCTTCCAGTTGGGTGCGCCAGTCGGCGGTCGGCAACGGCGCAGCGGTGCGTTCGTCATCGGCCACAGGCTCCGCCAGCTCAAACGGCAGGCGCTGACGCAACAGGGCAATGACCCACGGTTGAATCATCGACAGCAAGGCGATCTGCTCGGCGGTGAAGCGCTGCGTCGAGCCCAGCGACAGGCAAAGCGTGCGGTCGTTGTCGAGCTGGCAATTGAACTGGATTTCATCGGCCACGACATTCAGACGAAAGTATCGCTGGTAATACTCAGTCAGTTCGAAGTGTTCCGGGGCAACCTCAGCCAGCCGGAACAGCCCACTTTGCGAGCGCTCGCGGCTGGCGATGTAGAACGGATCCAGCAGATAAAGGCCTTTCAGGTAGTCCTGAAACAACTGATCGGGGTTGCCGTCCTCGGCGGGGCATTCGGCGAAGACCTGAGGCCGGTCTCCAGCGCTGAACTGCAGGGCCACCCAACTATCGAACGTCACGTATTGATTGAGCAGCCGCACCAGTTGTGCCCAGAAGTTGGGCCGGTCCAGCGCTTCGATCAGCTGGGCGACCGAGCGATGCCAGGCCATGTCCTGAAGTGCGATTGTCATTGATCTACCCCTATTGGGTTACTACAGCTGCGTAATTCCCCGTAACACTTGCTGATGCGCATACTGCCCGCAGAGCCAATGATCAGGCCAGCATTTTGTGCCCGATCGGCAACGTGACTCGATAAGGAGAACCCATGAAGGTCGAATTTGCCCAAATGACGGGCCAGGACAATGGCACGCGCCATAATCTGAAGCGCGCGCTTAATGCCATCGCCGCCTGCGCCGATGACACTGCGCTGATCGTATTCCCGGAAACGCATCTGATGGGGTTTCCCTCCAGCGAGACCGTCGCTCAGGTCTCCGAGCCACTGGACGGTCCAACCGTTCAAGCCGTGCGGCAGGCCGTTCGGGCGCGCAACGTCTCGGTGGTCATTGGTATGGCCGAAAGCGATGACGGTCGGTTCTACAACACCACCTTGTTGATCACGCCCGAGGGCATCGCGCTGCGGTATCGCAAGACCCACCTATGGGCGTCCGATCGTGGCGTGTTTACGCCCGGAGACCGTTATGCGACCTGTCTGTGGAATGGCGTGCGGGTCGGCCTGTTGATCTGCTATGACATCGAGTTCCCCGAGTCGGCCCGTGCGCTGGCGCAGCTGGGTGCCGAGCTGATCATCGTGACCAACGGCAACATGGACCCTTACGGCCCGACGCATCGCACCGCAATCATGGCACGCGCCCAGGAAAATCAGGCGTTCGCGCTGATGGTCAATCGTGTGGGTGAAGGCGATGGCGGGCTGGTCTTCGCCGGTGGCAGTGCGCTGGTCGACCCGTTTGGCACGCTGTTGCAGGAAGCTGGCCGCGAAGAGTGCCAATTCAGCGCCCAGCTCGATATCAACCTGCTGCAAGCAGCGCGCCGCGACTACCGCTACCTGGATGATCAGCGCCTGCGCCTGCCAGGTGAAGTGATCGAGCACGCCAACGGTGTGCGAGAACTGATGATTCCAAAACACGCATAAAAGCAGTGCCTGCCGAGCGTCGTTGCGGCGACTGCCCGGCAGTTTCCAATAAAAAGAAACGCCTTTGTTCTGCCGAACTTTTCTCTGCCATAAAACCTATAAATTCGGAGTAGTCGCTCATGGCTCGTTTGCAACGCACCCTTTCATTAGGGTCGGTGGTGCTGTTCGGCATCGCCTATATGACCCCCATCATCGTGCTCGGAACCTTCGGCATCCTTGCGCAATCCACAGGCGGCATGGTCCCGGCTTCTTACCTCGCGGCCTTGGTGGCGATGTTCTTCACCGCCATGAGTTACGGCCGCATGGCTGCGGCTTACCCGGTCGCGGGTTCGGCCTACAGCTACGTGCGCAAGGCAATCAGCCCGAAGCTGGGTTTCATCGCGGGCTGGGCAGTGCTGCTTGATTACCTGTTCCTGCCGATGGCGATCTGGTTGATCGGCGCTGCATACCTGGGCTCGGCCTTTCCCTCTGTGCCGCAGCCTGTCTGGGTACTGGCGTTCATCGTCGTGACCAGCTTGATCAACATCGTGGGGCTGAAACTGGCCAACACCGTCAACGCCCTGCTGATGATCGTGCAGTTCCTCGTGCTGGCTGCGTTCGTCGCGCTGTGCATCCACTACATCGGGGGCGATGCCAGCACACCGTTGTGGACACTGACGCCGTTCTTCAACGGTGACATGCAGATGCCGCTGATCATGAGTGGCGCCGCGATTGCCTGTTACTCGTTCCTGGGTTTTGACGCGGTCAGTACCCTGACGGAAGAAACCAAAGACCCGCGCAAGACCATTCCAAGGGCGATCATGATGATTACCTTGATCGGCGGCTTGATCTTCGTCGGTGTGTCCTACTTCGTGCAATTGGCGCATCCGTCTGCGCAGTTCGAAAACGTTGATTCAGCGGCGTACGAAATCGCCCGCAATATTGGCGGGGACCTGTTCGTGACGATCTTCCTGATCGGCCTGATCGTTGGTCAGTTCGCCTCGGGGCTTTCGGCTCAGGCCAGCGGTTCGCGCCTGCTCTTCGCGATGGGGCGTGACGGTGTGTTGCCGAAGTCGTTTTTCGCGGCGTTGAGCGAGCGTTTCGGTACACCGGTCAACAGCATCCTGCTCTGCGCCGTGGTGGCGCTGCTCGCCTTGAAACTGGACGTGACCACGTCGACGTCGTTCATCAATTTCGGTGCGTTCCTGGCGTTCAGCCTCGTCAATCTTTCAGTGATTTTCCATTACTGGATCGCCGGTGAAAAACGCGGTCTTCGCGAGGTCTTGCTGTTCCTGATCTGTCCGCTGATCGGCCTGTTGGCCGACGTGTGGCTGATGGTCAGCCTGGACAAGCTGGCGATCATGCTCGGCGTGAGCTGGCTGGTGCTGGGTTGTCTCTACCTGGCCTGGCTTACCGGCGGGTTCCGCCGTCAGCCGCCTGAGATGGACTTCCAGGAAGCGGCGTAATTCAAGAACGGGGCGCGCTGCAATGGCGCGCCCCTGTATTTCACATGACCCTCCCCTCGATCAGATGACGTGTTGAAAGTATCAGCTCCGCCCGTTACTGGCCGAAGACGCGTTCCTTGGTTTCAAGGGTCTGCTCGACCATTTTGCTGATGTCTTCCTGTCCTTCTTCGGTGCAGCTGCGAATGTCCTGGATCAGTTCGGCTTCCTTGGGCGACAGTGCGATGTAGCCCAGCTCGCACGCCCAGCGGTTGAACGCTTCATGGCTGTCCACGGGAAGCGCTGCGTCCGCGGCTTCGGTCAATGCGTCTATCAATGGCTCCAGCTTGTCCGCCAGTACATCACGGTCAATCTGAACGTCGGCTTCCTGCACGAAACGCTCGAGAACATTCAGCGCGCTTCGGGCATCGATCAGACGCATGTGGCTGGGGATGCTCATTTCGTATCGATCGATCATTGGCATTGCACAACTCCCTGGTGGTGATTTTTCATTCCGTTCCCGATGGGTTTCGGGGGTGCTTTGGTCAGCGGCGCGAACCTTATAGGCACTTGCGGCCAGATCAAAGGCCAAAGTTGTAACAGTTACAATATTTGGGGAGTTGAACTTTTTCTAATTGTTACTGTATAACGTATTACATGATCACCTAAATCTGGAGAGCGCCATGAAAGCCGATATCCATCCCGACTACCGTCAGGTTCTGTTTCACGACACGGCAGCCGACGTCTATTTTCTGATCGGTTCGACCGTTGACACCGACCGGACGCAGAAGCATTCCGACGGTCAGACCTATCCGTACGTGGCGCTCGATGTGTCTAGCGCTTCGCACCCGATGTACACCGGCCAGCAACGCAAGACCACGACTGAGGGGCGTATTGCGGGCTTTAACAAGCGGTTCGCGACGTTTGGGTCTGGGGCCAGGAAAGCCGAATGACCGCAGGCAGGTCCCGCGCTTTGGGTGTCGTTTTTCGATGACCTGGGGTGCGGGATTTTTTTTGGCTGTTTGTCGGGATCTGGTGTTGGGTTTTCGGAACATAACAGCTGATAGGTGGTGGCGCAGACAGGCTCTGGCTAACCGGTTCTGCCATTAACGGGTGTTCTGGAGGGTCATTCCGTCATTCAGATGCCCCGGACACTGGACTATGGACGCAAATTGCTTTTAGCTCTGCGACCTGAAATCCAGGAGTTTCCGTTTTGAAAAAGTCAGTCGCCATCGTATTCGGTGGGCAATCCTCCGAGCATGAAGTGTCGTTGCAATCGGCACGCAACGTGATCAATGCGATTGATCGCAACAACTACTACATCACCCTGATCGGCATCGACAAACAAGGTCATTGGTTGCGGTTTGACGAGCGCGATTACCTGCAGAATGCGACCGATCCGGCGCACATCAAGCTCAGCGAATCCGGTCGGCTGCTGTCGCTGATGCCCGGTGCCCAAGGCCCTCAGTTCGTTGAGGTGGAAACCGGTCTGGAAGTGCCGCGCATTGATGTGGTCTTTCCGCTGATCCACGGCAGTTCTGGCGAAGACGGCTCCCTTCAAGGCCTGTTGCGTCTGCTCGATATTCCGTTCGTGGGTCCCGACGTGCTGGGTTCGGCGGTGTGCATGGACAAGGACGTGACCAAGCGCCTGCTCCGTGACGCGGGCATTGCCGTGGCGCCGTTTGTGGTCCTGCACCGGGGCGAGTCGGTGGACTTTGTCAGTGTGTCGGCGCAACTGGGCCTGCCGCTGTTCGTCAAACCTGCCAGTCAGGGCTCCTCCGTCGGCGTGAGCAAGGTCACGGACGAGGCCGGTTACGTTGCCGCCTTGAAGCTGGCGTTTGAGTACGACAACAAGGTTCTGATCGAACAGGGCATCGTCGGGCGTGAGGTGGAGTGCGCGGTGTTGGGCAACCACGCCCCGCAGGTCAGCGTCTGCGGCGAGGTAGTCGCCAACGATGAGTTCTACGCCTATGACACCAAGTACCTGAACGACGGTCAGGCGCGGATCGCAATCCCTGCCGAGCTCTCGGCAGACCTCAGCGAAGCCGTGCGTGAAGTCGCCTTGCAGGCGTATCGCGTATTGGGTTGTGCCGGTTTGTCGCGGGTGGATTTCTTCGTCACCGACGCGCGTGAAATCATCATCAACGAGGTCAACACCCTTCCTGGGTTCACCTCCATCAGCATGTACCCGAAACTCTGGCAGGCCAGCGGGTTGAGCTATCCGGAGCTGATTGATCGGTTGATCGTGCTGGCGCTGGAACGCGCGGATGAACATCGCGCACTGAAAACCGAGGTGGTGCTGTGAAGGTCATTCGCATCGCTGCAGCGTTGCTGATTGGCGCCGATGGTCGAACCTTGCTGGTGCGCAAGCGCGGCACGCAGGCGTTCATGCAGCCGGGCGGCAAGATCGATGCGGGTGAAACGGCGGTGAATGCGCTGGCGCGTGAGCTCCATGAGGAACTCGGATTGCGGGTCGAGCCGGAGCAGGCGCAGTTTCTGGGCGAGTTTTCAGCGGTCGCCGCCAACGAGCCGGGCTTCGAGGTGAACTGCCAGCTGTATCGGCTGGACGTTGCGCAGGACGTCACCCCGGCTGCCGAGATCGAAGAAGTTCTGTGGGTCGACGCCGGTGATGTAAGCCACGTGGCTCTGGCGCCGCTGACGCGGGATTCGATTTTGCCGTTGTATCGACGTCTGCAAAGCGCCTGAGTCTTGCAACGAACCCTGTAGGAGCACGCTTGCCCGCGATTGCGGTGCGTCAGTCACCGCCGTCATCACCGATACGCCGCCATTGCGGGCAAGCGAGTTCCTACACCAGAGCTTCCCAATTCACCGCACTGCACTGACTCCATCCAGCGTCGAGAACGACGTGTCTTTCGCCGTCAGCAGAAAGTCACGCATATACGGCGCGTCCAGCATGTCGGCGCGAATCGCCGCGTACAGCGTCGCAAATAACCCTTTCTCACCCAGCCGCTTGGCTTTTACATAGCCGCGTGAGCTGTATTCATGCAGCGCCCAGTGCGGCATCCCACACACGCCGCGGCCGCTGGCGACAAGCTGCATCATCATCACTGTCAGCTCTGAGGTGCGTACCTGCGCGGGCTCGACGTCGGCGGGCTCCAGAAAACGCGTGAAGATGTCCAGCCGGTCACGCTCGACCGGGTAGGTGATCAGCGTCTCAGTGGCCAGGTCATCCGGGACAACATAGGGCTTGCTCGCCAGCGGGTGTTGATTCGCCACGGCGAGCATGGCCTCGTAGGTGAACAGCGGCACGTAGGTAATGCCTACCAGATCCACCGGGTCCGAGGTCACCACCAGGTCCAGATCGCCACGGGCCAGAGCCGGCAAGGGCGCGAAGGCAAAACCCGAGGCAAGGTCCAGCTCGACTTCAGGCCATGCATCCCGGAACTGATCAATGGTCGGCATCAGCCACTGGAAGCAGCTGTGGCATTCGATCGCCATGTGCAGACGCCCGGCCACGCCGCCCGCCAGACGCGAGATGTCCCGCTCGGCACTGCGCAATTGCGGCAATACCGAGTCGGCCAGTTGCAGCAACCGCAGCCCGGCGCTGGTGAAGCGTACCGGCTTGGTCTTGCGCACGAAGAGCGGCATGCCCATGCGCTCCTCCAGTTCCTTGAACTGGTGGGACAGGGCGGATTGCGTCAGATGCAGGCGATCCGCCGCATCGACCAGGCTGTCAGCCTCGCGCAGCGCGTGCAGGGTTTTCAGGTGGCGTATCTCAAGCACCGTGGCGCTCCATGAATGAATTTTGTGATCAACACGAAAACAATGAGTTTGTCTCATGTAACAGCGAGTGTCGACAATGGCGCCATATTTTGAGTGGAGTAGTTGTCATGGCCCTGGCCCATAACCTTGGATTTCCGCGCATTGGCGCCGACCGCGAACTGAAGAAAGCACTGGAAGCCTACTGGAAGGGCGATCTTGATCAGGCGGCTCTGCAGTCGGTAGGACGTGAGCTGCGCGCTGCTCACTGGCAGCTCCAGAAAGACGCAGGGATCGACCTGCTGCCTGTAGGGGATTTCGCTTGGTATGACCAGGTGCTGACGCACTCGCTGACCTTCGGGGTAATCCCCGAACGTTTCGCCGGCGTGACAAACGAAAAAGGCCTGCCCACCCTCGACACGCTGTTCGCCATGGCCCGGGGTGCCTCCAGTGCCTGCTGCGGTGGCAATCACGGCACAGCGCAGTACGCTCAGGAACTGACCAAGTGGTTCGACACCAACTACCACTACCTGGTCCCGGAATTCACCCGTGATCAACACTTCAAACTGAGCTGGGAACAGCTGTTTGAAGAGGTCGACGAAGCCACGGAATTGGGTCACACGGTAAAGCCGGTGATCATCGGGCCGTTGACGTATCTGTGGTTGGGCAAGGCCAAAGGCGACAGCTTCGACAAGCTCGAACTGCTGGACCGCCTGCTGCCGATCTATGGCGAGATTCTCGGTCGTCTGGCCGGGCAGGGCGTGGAATGGGTTCAGATCGATGAGCCTATTCTCAGCCTGGATCTGCCGCAGGACTGGAAAAACGCCTTTGAACGCGCCTATCACAGCCTGCAGTACTCGCCACTGAAGAAGCTCATCGCAACCTATTTCGGCGGTCTGGAGGACAACCTCGGCCTGGCGGTTGCGCTGCCGGTGGCCGGTCTGCATGTGGACCTGGTGCGCGCCCCTGAGCAATTGCCGGCTTTGCTGGATCGTCTGCCGACTTACAAAGTGTTGTCGCTCGGGGTGGTGAACGGTCGCAACGTCTGGCGTTGCGATCTGGAGGCTGCGCGTGAGGGGTTGCTCGAAGCCCAGCTGCGCTTCGCCGATAACCTGTGGGTCGCGGGTTCTTGCTCGCTGCTGCACAGCCCGGTCGATCTGGAGCGTGAGGACCAACTGGATGCCGAACTGAAAAGCTGGCTGGCCTTCGCCAAACAGAAATGTAATGAAATTTCGATCCTCAGCACCGCCCTCAACGATCCTCAGGCCGAGCGCGTACAGACTGCATTTGCCGAGAGCCGTGCGGTGCAGTTGAGCCGCCAACAGTCGCCACGCATTCACAAGCCTGAGGTGCAGGCGCGTGTGGCGGCGATTACCGCCGCCGACAGCCAGCGTCAATCGGCATTTGCCGAACGTATCGACCTGCAGCGTGCCCGTTTGAATCTGCCAGCGTTTCCGACTACCACGATTGGCTCTTTCCCACAGACCGCGTCGATCCGTCTCGCTCGTCAGTCGTGGAAGCAGGGCAAGCTGTCGGCCAATGATTACCACGACGCCATGCGCGCCGAGATACGCCATGCCGTGAACACCCAGGAGCTTTTGGGCCTGGACGTGCTGGTGCATGGCGAAGCTGAACGTAATGACATGGTCGAATACTTCGCCGAGCAACTGGACGGGTATGCGTTCAGCCGCTTCGGCTGGGTTCAGAGTTACGGTTCCCGTTGTGTGAAACCGGCGGTGATTGTGGGCGACTTGAGCCGTCCGCAGGCGATGACCGTGGACTGGATCGAGTACGCGCAGAGCCTGACCGACAAGGTGATGAAGGGCATGCTGACCGGGCCGGTGACCATGCTGATGTGGTCGTTCCCGCGTGAAGACGTTTCACGCAAGGTGCAGGCGCAGCAATTGGCGCTGGCCATTCGAGACGAAGTGGTTGACCTGGAAAGTGCGGGCATCAAGATCGTGCAGATCGACGAGGCGGCCTTCCGTGAGGGTTTGCCGTTGCGTCGTGCGCAATGGACGGAGTATCTGGACTGGGCGGTGGAAGCGTTCCGTCTGTGCGCTTCGGGCGTTCGGGACGAGACCCAGATCCACACCCACATGTGCTACAGCGAGTTCAACGAGGTCATCGCGTCGATTGCCGCCATGGACGCCGACGTGATCACTGTCGAAACCTCGCGCTCGGACATGGAGTTACTGGAGGCGTTCAAGGCGTTTGATTACCCGAATGACATCGGCCCAGGCGTTTACGACATCCATTCTCCGCGGGTGCCGGACAAGGCGGAAATGATGACGCTGATGAACAAGGCGGTGCAGCGCATTCCGGCAGAGCGGTTGTGGGTGAACCCGGATTGCGGCCTGAAGACCCGCGCGTGGCCTGAAACCGAGGCGGCGTTGGTGAACATGGTGGCGGCGGCCCGGCAGTTGAGGGCCGAGCTGGCCTGACAGCATGGGCCACACCCCCGGATGACGCAGAGCGTCTCTGATATGTGTTACCACGCGGAGCGTGGGAACCATCAGCGTGCTCGCGATGGGAGTGAGCCAGTTTCATTAAAGGTGAATGAGACACCGCATTCGTCAGCAAACTAAGTCCTACAGGTTCATGTTTGTTCAACGATCGAGGTGTTGATCTAGGCAGCGCAAAGCGCGCTGTGGCTTTTGATCTTCATGCCGCAGCAGCCCAGACACCACAAAACGCGACTTGGGTGCAGGCTGAACGCATGCGATGCGGAGTGGGCCGAGCGGCATGGATGCCGCGAGAGCGCTGCTAGGACATGGATGTCCGTTAAGCGCGGGCCCACGGAGCGTCGCCGGAGTGAAGGAACTCCGACGAAGGAGGAGCCCAACCGGGAGCATAGACCTGAACTGACCCCCGAAAGTTGGACACCCAGTCCAACCGAGGGAACAGCCATGACGAAGTACGATCCAGCCTTCAAACTCAAACTGGTTAAACAATGCCTGGCCGGCAGCAGCACCAACGGGGTTGCAGTCAAAAATGGTATCGGTCACTCCATCCTGCAGCGCTGGGTGCGCAGCTATCAGCAACACGGTCTGCCCGGCCTTGCGAGGCAGTACAGCCGCTATGACGCCCAGTTCAAACTCAGTGTTCTACAGCGCATTGAGCAGGATGGATTGTCGGACCAGCAAGCCGCCATTCTCTTTGGCATCCGCGGGCAAAACAGCATCGGGGAATGGAAGAGGCTGTACCATGCCGGAGGTATCAATGCGCTGAAGCCGCATCGGGAGAGAGAGCCTGCCATGCCCCAAAAACCATCTGAAAAAGCTGTACAGCCTTGCCCTGGCGATGACGAGCGTACTCGCCAGGAACTGCTCGATGAGCTGGGTTACCTGCGAGCGGAGAATGCCTACTTAAAAAAGCTCGATGCCTTGATCCGGGAGCAGAATGCAGCGCGAGCCAAAAAGCGCACATAATCCAGGGATTGAGGCATGAGCATTCGATGCGATGGCTGTTGCGTGCTGCCGGCTTGGCCCACAGCACGTTCTACTATCAGGCCAAGGCCGTTGCCCGCGATAAACACGCCGGGCTCAAGGCTCACGTGCGACGCATCTATGAGCAGCACAAGGGACGTTACGGCTATCGCCGTATCACCGCGGTCCTGAGACAGATAGGCGAACATGCCAATCACAAGACGGTACAGCGGTTGATGCAGATGATGGGGCTCAAGTCGTTGGTCAGGATCAAGAAATATCGCTCCTACAAAGGCCCGGAGGGCGAGACAGCGCCTAATCGGTTGGCGCGCCAATTCAAGGCCGACCTTCCCGACCAAAAATGGGTGACCGATGTCACCGAGTTCAAGGTCAACGGGCAAAAGCTTTACCTGTCACCAGTACTGGATCTTTGTACCCGGGAGATCGTGGCTTACCAGACCAGCAGGCGGCCGGTGTTTGAGCTGGTGTCAAAAATGCTGGAGAAGGCTCTGGCACGACTGGGGCCAGAGCAGACTCCTTTGCTGCACTCGGATCAGGGGTGGCAGTATCGTCAGGTTAATTACCGGCATCGGCTGGCCCAAAAAGGCCTTCAACAAAGCATGTCGCGTAAAGGGAACTGCTATGACAACGCTGTGATGGAGCGCTTCTTCGGCACTCTGAAGAGCGAGTTTTTTTACCTTGAGCGCTTCGACACCGTTGAGCAATTAGAAGCCGGGCTCGACGAGTACATCCATTACTACAACCACGAGCGGATCAGCATGAAGCTCAACGGCCTCAGTCCGGTACAATTTCGAAGCCAGATAATGAGTCTGTAATTTGTCCAACTTTCGGGGGTCAGTTCAACACTTGGTTACTTGGTGTCTTTTCAAGTAACCCGCCGAAGGCGGAACAGTTTGGACGTTAGGACAAACCAAGCCCTCAGCGTCACCCCAAATAGCGGAAATGCACACCATCCAAGCTCGCACTCACAACTGCGATGCAGGACGTAGATCCTCGAACAACCCTTATTGCATAGCAGTGCGCCCACCGTTTCAATCACCTTCAACAGAGGCACCGAAGCAGGCGCGGTCTGCTTTTCTTGCCGCTTCCAACTTGCCGCTTGCGGTTGCTTCACGACCGTTGAGCCCCCTTCATCAAAATGTCATGCAACTGTGGCAGCGCGCTTGGGAAAACTTCATCAGACTCGCGGCTTACTGGGGTTCTGCGTTTCGGTGTTTTTCATGCGGGTTTTATTTTTCCTGGCTGCGCTTTTGTGCAGCTTGCCGTCTTTTGCGGCTTCTCGATGCGATGTCAACGTTCCCACGCAAGTGGCCGAGCTCGATGAGGTGCACCTGGCGTATCAAAGTATCGGTCGAGATTCGGACCCGGCGCTGCTGCTGGTCATGGGGCTGGGTGGCCAGCTGATTCACTGGCCGGACGAGGTCGTGGTCGCGCTGTGTCAGCAAGGTTTCCGGGTCATTCGCTACGACAATCGCGATGTCGGTCTGTCGACGTGGGTCCAGGCGCCTGCCACCGCGAACCTGACGTACGAAGTGCTGCGCTACAAGATCGGCCTGCCGGTGTCGGCGCCGTATTCACTGACCGACATGGCCCAGGACGCCGTGGGGCTGATGGACGCCCTGCACGTTCAGCGCTTCCATGTGCTGGGCGCAAGCATGGGCGGGATGATCGCGCAGCATCTGGCGGACATGGCGCCCAAGCGTGTCGAAAGCCTGACCCTCATCATGACCAGTTCCGGCGCACCCGGTTTGCCGATGCCAAGCCCTGCATTGCTGCAACTGCTCGCCCGCCGTGGCGCGCCCGATCGTCAGACGGCGCTCGAACAGCAGGCGGATTTGCTGGCGGCGCTGGGCAGTCCGGAAGTTAAGGATGATCGGCAAAAGCTGTTGCAGCAGGCGGCCATTTCCTACGATCGTGCGTTCAATCCTGAAGGCGTGAAGCGGCAGATTCTGGCGATACTCGCCGAACCCAGCCGCGTCGAATTATTGAACCGCCTGCGCGTTCCGACGCTGGTGGTGCACGGTACCGCCGATCCGCTGTTGCCGGTGATGCACGGCATTCATGTTGCCGCGCATATCCAGGGCAGCCAGTTGAAGCTGATCCCGGGGCTGGCGCATCGTTTCCAGGAAGCCTTCAAGGCCCCGTTGCTCGCTGCCGTGTTGCCTTACCTGCGTGAGCATCGTGAGGACGCGTCGCACGTGGCGGCACTTTGAAGCCGGCACACTGAGGGTTATGGGTAGACCGCATTCGCTGCCCTCGTAACCTCGGACGTCTCCTACAGGGACCGCGTCGTTCGGCTGCTTCGGGGTGTTTCAGGGATTTACGGTGTCTGAACGTGATGCGCAGTTCGCTGCCCTCGTAACCTCGGACGTCTCCTACAAGGGCGGCGTCGTTCGGCTGCTTCGGGGTGTTTCAGGGATTTACGGTGTCTGAACGTGATACGCAGTTCGCTGCCCTCGTAACCTCGGACGTCTCCTACAGGGGCGGCGTCGATCGGCTGCTTCGGGGTGTTTCAGGGATTTACTGTGTCTGAACGTGATGCGCCGTATGTGTAGGAGCGCGCTTGCCCGCGAATGAGGCGTGTCCGACGCCATCACCGTCATTGACGCGCCGCGATCGCGGGCAAACGCGCCTACAGGTTTGTGCCTGAGCCTGATCGGCGTATCGTGGCGTTTTTCCTCTTTTGCATGAGGCTGCCATGAGCACTCCGCTGAAAATCGATTTCATCTCCGACGTTTCCTGCCCGTGGTGCATCATCGGCTTGCGGGCGCTGGATCAGGCGCTTGAGCACCTGGGTGATGAAGTCCAGGCGCACATTCACTTCCAGCCGTTTGAGCTCAACCCGAAGATGGTCCCTGAAGGTCAGGAAATCTTCGAGCACATCGCCGAGAAATACGGTTCGACGCGTGAGCAGTACCAAGCCAATGCCGAAAACATTCGTGAGCGCGGCGCGGAACTGGGCTTCGTCTTCAAACCGGGCGACCGCCGGATCTACAACACCTTCGACGCGCATCGCCTGCTGCATTGGGCTGAGCTGGAAGGCAAGCAACAGGCGCTGAAAGAGGCGCTGTTCACGGCGTATTTCAGCCAGCACGCCGATGTGTCCAGCCATAAGGTGCTGGCGGACGTCGCGCAGAAAGTCGGCATGGACCGTGTCCGGGCCGAGGCGGTCCTGGCGTCCGACCAATACGCCGCCCAGGTGCGCGAGCTGGAAGAGCTCTGGGTCACGCGCGGTGTCAGCTCGGTGCCGACCATCGTCTTCAACGACCAATACGCCGTGACCGGGGGGCAGCCGGTTGACGTGTTTGTGGGGGCCATTCGTCAGATCATCAGCGAACAGTCGAGTGTCGTTAACGCCGACGAATGATGAGCTACGCTGACTGACGCGTTCGCGAGCAGGCGCGCTTCCACAGGGCTCCTCGTTGCCCGGGTGAGGGCGAGCCTGCTCGCGACGCACTGCAACCGCTGTCACACATTTCCAACCCTCGTTAAAAAAACCGCTTGCTCCCATCCACCTCTTTCGGATATCAATTTGTACATGATTAGACAGGTTCGATTTGACAAGAAAAAACGCGTGGTCGATGAGCTCGCCCGTCGCATTGAAACCGGCCAGATGGGTTCCGGTGAGCTGCTGCCAGGCGAAAACCTGCTAGCCCAGGAATTCAACGTCAGCCGCGGCACCCTGCGCGAGGCGCTGTCCGAACTCAAACGCCGTAATTACATCGCGACCCAGACGGGCGTGGGTTCGATCGTGACCTACGACGGGATTTCCCTGGATCAGCGCGCGGGTTGGGCGCAGGCACTGGCTGACACTGGCGCTCGGGTCAGCACTGAAATCCTGCGGCTGGTTGCCGTGCAGCGTCCTGATCTTGAGGGCCGCTTCGGCACGGCGGATTACATTGCGCTGGATCGCCGTCGCACGGCGGCGGACGGCAGTGTGGTGTCGCTTGAGCGCGTCTTGATCCCGGCCATGAATGGCCTCGAAAACCTGCCCCGCGACGGGCTTATCGATGACTCGTTGACCGTGACACTGGCGGCTCATGGGTACGTCGGTGATCGCGGCGACCAATGGATCGGCGCGGAGCCGTTGAGCAACGACGATGCCGCGCTGATGCTGCGCGAACCCGGCTCGGTGTTTCTCAAGGCGACACGGACCACGTTCGACCGGCGACACCGTTTCATGGAGCACGTGGAAAGCCTTCTGGATCCCGTGCATTTTCGTCTTCACCTGGCTTTTGGATCGTCTACATGACCGCATTGATCGACATTCGCGACCGCGCGCTGGCCGCTTTCTACGGCCTGGCCCTTGGCGATGCGTTGGGTATGCCCACGCAGTCGTTGAGTCGCGAGCAGATCAAGCAACGCTTTGACTGCATTACCACGCTCACCGCTGCCGATGCCGACCAGCCCATCGCCCCGAACATGGTGGCCGGCTCGATCACGGATGACACCGAGCAGGCGGTCCTGGTGGCGGAGCTGCTGATTGCCGGCGGCGGACGCATTGAGCCGTCTGACCTGGCGCAGAGCCTGATCGACTGGGAAGTGGTCATGCAGGCCAAAGGCTCGCAAGACCTGCTTGGCCCGTCCACCAAGCGCGCCATTGAAATGATTCTGGCAGGCCACAGCCCTGAGGAGTCAGGCCGTTTTGGCACCACCAATGGCGCCGCCATGCGCATCACGCCGGTCGGCATTGCCGCTGATGTGCAGGAAGAAGCGCAGTTTGTCGAGTCGGTGATGCAGGCGTGTCAGGTGACCCACAACACCACCCTTGGCATTTCCAGTGCCGCCGCCGTCGCGGCGGTGGTGTCGGCGGGCATCAACGGCGTCAGCCTCAGTGATGCGCTGGACATCGCCGTGCGCATTGCGCAACGCGCCGAGCGTCACGGTCACTGGATTGCGGGCGGTCGCATCGCGGCGCGTATCGTCTGGGCGAAAAAGCTCTGCGCCGACTGCAGCAATGACCAACTGCCTGAACTGATCTACGACGTGATCGGCACGTCAGTGGCCTCGCAGGAATCGGTGGTGGCCGCTTTCGCGCTGGCACATCAGGTCGCGTCGGGTCAGCTGACGGCTTTCGATGCCGTCTGCATGGCCGCAAGCCTGGGCGGCGACACCGACACCATCGCCGCGATTCTTGGCGCGATGCTGGGTGCATGCCAGGGCATGAGCGCCTGGCCGACCGAGTTGATCGAACAGATTAAGACCGTGAACGGGCTCGAGCTTTACCCAGTGGTCGAGCATTTGCTGTCCCTGCGTGCGGTCTGACCGACGCCGGCAAACTGAACTGACAAGCGGAATTAAATAAGAGACACCCCCATTGCCCCTGATCACAGCGGCGATCCGGAGCCTTTTACTGTCCAGACCGGACACCGAAGGCGTCCTGCGACACGGATGTCACTTGCGTTGCGTAGTGCCCACAACCAGAACAAATGGCAACAGGAGCATTTCCCATGACGTCATCCAACGCCGCTCAAGGCGCAGGACAGCTTGAAACACGCGGCATCGAGCCGGTTCCGGAAAACGAGTGCAACGGGCATCCGCTGCAACTGTTCTGGGTCTGGTTCGCCGCCAACATCAGCATTCTCGGCTTGCCGCTGGGCGCGACACTGGTGGCCTTTCGCGGTCTGTCGATCGGGCAGGCAATCATCGTGGCAATTCTTGGGGCGGCAGGCTCCTTTGCCGTGGTAGGTGTGATTTCCATTGCAGGGCGTCGCGGTCGCGCGCCGAGTCTGACCCTCTCTCGCGCCATCTTCGGGGTGCGCGGCAACATCGGTCCTACCATCGTTTCGCTGATGTCCCGTCTGGGCTGGGAAACCGTGAACACCACCACGGCGGCGTTCGTGCTGCTGTCGTTGTGCTCGATCCTGTTCGGCACGGCGGTCGAGGCGAAAAACTCGCCGGGCCTGACGTTGCTGTTCATCGCGATCTTCGTGCTGATGACCCTGACCGTCTCGGGGCTGGGCCACGCCACTTTGCTGGTCATCCAGAAATGGGCGACCTATATTTTTGGTGCGCTGAACGTCATCGTCGGCGGCTTCCTGATCGCGCACATTGACTGGACGGCGGTGTTCAACGCCACGCCAGCCCCGGTGAGCGCGATGATCATCGGCGTCGGCACCATGGCTGCGGGCACCGGTATCGGCTGGGCCAACGCGGGTGCTGACATGTCCCGTTATCAGCACGGCAGCGTCAAGGCCACTCGACTGGTCGCCTCGGCAGCGTTCGGCGCGGGCATTCCGCTGGTATTGCTGATCACCCTTGGTGGTCTGTTGTCAGTCGGCAACGATCACCTGGCCTCGGCGACCGACCCGATCATCGCGATCCGCGAACTGCTGCCGACCTGGATGGCCGTTCCTTACCTGATCACCGCATTCGGCGGCCTGCTGCTGTCGAACAACCTGTCGGTGTACTCGGCGGGCCTGACCACGCTGACCCTGGGGCTGAAGATCAAGCGCGTTCACGCGGTGATCGTCGACATCGTGGCGATCTTCGCCGGCTCGATTTATTTCATGCTGATAGCCGACAGCTTCTACGGCCCGTTCATCACCTTCATCTCGATGCTGGCCGTGCCGATCACGGCGTGGGTCGGGATCTTTGTGGTCGACCTGATTCATCGCCACTACTATTCCGCCAAAGACCTGATGGACGTGTCGCCCCGCAGCGCCTATTGGTATCGCGGCGGTATCGAATGGCGAGCGCTGGGTGCGTGGGCACTGGCGATCGTGCTGGGCTTCAGCTTCACCACCGTCGCGACCACGCCGGAAAACGTGCTGTTCAAGGGCTTCCTGTCTGATTCCTGGTTCGGCCACAACGGCTTGGGCTGGATCGTGACCTTCGTGGTCGCTGGCGGCCTGTATGCATTGCTCGGCGGTTCCCGCGACCGCCGTGTCGTCACCAAAGAGGCTGCTCATGCCCGGTAGATTGCTGTACACCGGCCAGGTCGTGGTGGACCTGGTCATGGCGCTCGATGCCTTGCCGCGCTCGGGGGGCGATGTGCTTGCCCGCTCGGCGACGTTCGAGACGGGCGGTGGTTTCAACGTCATGGCCGCGGCCTGCCGTAACGGCCTGCTGACGGTCTATCTTGGTCGTCACGGCGCCGGCCGCTTCGGCGACCTGGCCCGTGGGGCGATGACCGCCGAAGGCATTGAAATCGCTACGCCAGGTTCGGACGATCAGGACACGGGCTTGTCGGTGGCATTGATCGAACCCTCCGCCGAGCGATCTTTCATCTCCTACGTCGGCGCGGAGGGCGGCTTGTCCCGCGACGACCTGCACAGCGTGGCAGTGCAGCCCGAAGACTATGTGTTCGTGAGCGGTTACAGCCTGCTGCACAAGCATAAAGTGTCGGCCTTGCTGAGCTGGCTGGCTGAGTTGCCGAAGGGCGCAGGCGTGGTGTTCGACCCGGGGCCGCTGGTCAATTCACCGGACAGCGCCGAGATGCAGGCCGTGCTGCCGATGATCACGCTGTGGACCAGCAACTGCGAAGAGGCGTTGCGTTTCACCGGCTGCGAGGCGATTGCCGATGCGCTGGAGCAATTGGCGAGGTGGTTGAATCAGGGCGCGTTGATCGTGGTGCGCGACGGCCCGCAAGGTTGCTGGATTCGTCAGGGAAGCAACGCGCAACACGTGGGGGGTTTTCCGGTCACGGCCATCGACACCAATGGTGCGGGCGATGCCCATGCCGGTGTGTTGCTGGCCGGGTTGGCGGCAGGCCTTTCTGCGGAAACGGCCGCTGTGCGCGCCAATGCGGCGGCGGCGATTGCGGTTACACGCTGGGGCCCGGCCACCGCGCCAAAGGCTGCGGAGGTGGATGAGTTGATTGGAAAGACGCTCCTGGGGGATTGAGGTCAACCCAACCCGTACTTCTTGACCTTGTCGAACAGTGTGGTCTTGGCCATCCCAAGCTCATGGCTCGCCTGACTGAGATTTCCGCCGCTGCGCTGCAAGGCTTCAGTGAGCAGGTTCTTCTCGAAGGCTTCGACGGCCTCGGAAAAGCCCAGGCTCTGACTGGCCGCCGTCAGCCCTGACTTCTTGAACGCCGGAAGGCCCAACGCGTAACGTTCGGCGACGTTGCGCAGTTCGCGGACGTTGCCGGGCCAGTCGTGGCTCATCAGTGCAGACATCGTCTGCGGGTCGAGCTGTGGCGGTTCACGGTCGAAACGCAGTGAGGACAACTGCAGGAAGTGCTCGAACAGTTGCAGGATGTCTTCTCGACGTTCGCGCAAGGGCGGCAGCTCCAGGGTCACCACGTTGAGGCGGTAATACAGGTCGCTGCGAAACTGGCTGGCTTTGCTCAGTTCATCGAGGTCGGACTTGGTGGCCGCGATCACCCGGCAATCGACGGCCACGCTCTGATTGGAACCCAGTCGCTCCAGCGTGCGCTCCTGCAAGACCCGCAGCAGCTTGATCTGCAGATTGATCGGCATGCTTTCGACTTCATCAAGGAACAGCGTGCCGTTGTGAGCGTGTTCGATCTTGCCGATTCGACGCTTGCCCGCGCCCGTAAAGGCGTTGGCTTCATGGCCAAAAATTTCACTCTCGAACAGGTTTTCCGGCAGGCCGCCGCAGTTCAGCGCAACGAACTGACTGGCGTGACGCCGACTGAAATCATGCAGGCAGCGGGCAACCAGCTCTTTGCCGGTGCCGGTTTCGCCTTCGATCAGCACGTTGGCCGAGGTGTCGGCGACGTTGGCGATTAACGCGCGCAGGTTCTGCATGGCCGCCGAACGGCCGATGATCTTGCCTTCAAGCGAGTCGCGCTCAGCCAGTTGCCGACGCAGCGACCAGACTTCCCGCGCCAGCCCGCGTTGTTCCAGCGCGCGTCGGGCAACATCCACCAGACGTTCGGGGGAGAAGGGTTTTTCCATAAAGTCGTACGCGCCATCGCGCATCGCGCCGACGGCCATCGACACGTCACCATGGCCGGTGATCAGCACCACTGGCAATGTGCGGTCACGTTCCTTCAGGCGTTTGAGCAGCTCAAGGCCGTCAATGCCTGGCAGACGAATATCGCTGATGACGATGCCGGCAAAATTGTCGCCGACCAGCGCCAGCGCCTCTTCGGCGCTGCCGACGCCCTGACTGTGGATGTCTTCCAGCGCGAGCGCCTGCTGGCAGCCGAGCAGAACATGGGGATCGTCTTCGACGATGAGGACGGTCAGTTCAGTGTTCATGTGCAAATCCAATCCATCAGCGTTGCCTTCATCGCGAATGAATTCGCTCCCACAGAAAGAATGCAATCCTCTGTGGGAGCGGATTCATCCGCGAAAAAATGGCCCGGTCGGCGACTTTCCGGGATGTGATTCATATGATCGGAGCCCCGCTGTTCACCAACGGCAAAATCAGCACGAACATCGTGCCCCCTTCAGCCGGGTCTTCAGCGTTGAGGCTGCCACCTGCGGCAGCGGCAAGACTGGCTGACAGCGTCAGGCCCAGCCCCAGACCTTGCTCGCCGGGCTTGGTGGTGAAAAACGGTTCGAACAGGTGCTTGCGCGCTTCGGCGTCAATGCCATGGCCGTTGTCGCGAACACGCACGCGATATCGGCCCTCGAACAGGTCGCCTTCGAGCCACAGCACGGGCAGCGGTTGTGCCTGCATGGCGTCCAGCGCGTTGCCGATCAGGTTGACCAGAATCTGTTCAAGGCGGGTTTGATCGATTGCCAGTTCGACATCGTCGATCTGCTGATGCAAGTCCAGAGCGCTGGCTTCCAGGCGTCCGGCCAATAACTGCAAGGCCGCTGCAACGGCCTTGCCCAACGACGCCTGACCTTTGTCTTCGCCGCGTCGGGCAAAGGCCCGCAGGCTGGCGGTGATTCGGCCCATGCGGTCGACCAGATCGTTGATGGTTCGCAGGTTTGTGCTGGCGATGTCCAGCGCGCCGCGCTCGATAAACCGCACGGTGTTGCCGGACAGCGTGCGCAATGCTGCCAGCGGCTGGTTGAGTTCATGGGCGATGCTGGTGGACATCTGCCCGATGGCGGCGAGCTTGCCAGCCTGAACCAGTTCGTCTTGCGCCTGACGCAGGGTTTCCTCGGCCTGACGCCGCTCACGAATCTGGCCCTTGAGGCGCTCGTTGCTGGCGCGCAAGTCGGCGGTGCGTTCGGTAATCCGACGTTCCAGTTCGTTGTTGGCTTGCTCAAGGGCCTCACGCGCGGCGAGGCGGGTGGAAATCACCTTGCGGCGCTCGTTCCAGGCGATCAGCAGGAACGCCACCAGCGCACAGGCAACGGCCACCAGCATGCCTTGATTGGCCGCTTCGCGACGCAGGTCTTCCAGCGGTGTCAGCAAGGTCAGGTGCCACGGCGTGTCGGCCAGGTCGCGGGTCTGCGCCAGATAACTCACCACGGTGTGTTCATGGTCGACGCTGCTGTTGGCGGGGAAGGTCAGCTTCTCGACGCCGTCGGCGATTGATTCGCGCTCAAGCGGCACCAACTCGTTCAGCGGCCACCAGTAATATTGCAGGCTGCGCGCCAGCCGCTCTTTGACTTCGGCGGTCAGCGGACGAACCGATTTCAGGCGTCTGGCCGGGTCGCTGGACAGGATGATGATGCCGTTCTCGTCACTGACGAACGCTTCCAGGCGCGCACGTTGCCAGCGTTCTTCGAGGGCTTCCAGGCGTACTTTGATCACTGCCACGCCGATGATCTTGCCTTTCTCTTCCAGCCCGTGCGCCAGGTAATAGCCGGGCTCGCCGGTGGTGCTGCCGATGCCGTAGAACCGACCGGGCAGACCGCGAATGGCGTCCTGGTAATACGCGCGGAAGGACAGGTCTTCGCCCAGATAACTGTCGGCGTCACGCCAGTTACTGGTGGCCAGCACGCGGCCCGTGGTGTCGAGCACATAGATAGCGCGGCTACGGCTGCGACGGTTCAGGCCTTCGAGGTAGTCGTTGACCTTGGTTCTCAATTCCGGCGACGGGTCGTTGAGCAGGTCAGAGACATTGGATTCGAGCTCCAGCACGCTGGGCAGGTAGTTGTACTTGTTGATTTCGCTTTCGACGGTCCGGGCGTGCAGCTCAAGCTGACGTTCACCGTTCTCGCCCAGTGCCTTGATGCCGTTCTTTTCGCTGTACAGATAGGTGACATAGCCCAGCGCGATCATCAGCAGGATGACCAGTGGCGGCAGGAACAGGTGGCGGATCAGGCGGGGTTTCACGGCAAGTGATGGCGGCGCGCTAAGAGGGGGATCGCATTTCATCACAGTCGTCCTGGACCGACCAGCCGCTCGTGTCACTGATGTCGACACGAGGGGCGGGAGGGTTTTTTGCCCTTTTGAGGCATTGTCTCTAACTAAAAGTGGCTGCGCTCGGCCATGCGGCGTTAAAAACAGGCTCGCAATGCTCATTGAGGTGTCTCAACTGCGCTTGCTCGCCTGTTTTTGCCTTGCCTGACCTTCGCTCGCCGACTTTTCGAAAAGATCCTTTAATGTTGCAGGATTTTGTTGAGGAAGTGCTGGGCACGTTCGGAGCGTGCGTTGACGTCACCGAAAAACTCTTCCTTGGCGCAGTCTTCGACGATCTGGCCTTTGTCCATGAAGATCACACGGTCGGCCACTTTGCGAGCGAAGCCCATTTCGTGGGTGACGCACATCATGGTCATGCCTTCGTGGGCCAGTTGCACCATCACGTCGAGCACTTCGTTGACCATTTCCGGGTCAAGCGCGGAAGTCGGTTCGTCGAACAGCATGACCACAGGGTCCATCGCCAGCGCGCGGGCAATCGCCACACGCTGCTGCTGACCGCCAGACAGTTGGCCGGGATGCTTGTGTGCATGCGCCGACAGGCCAACGCGCTCCAGCAATTGCAGGCCTTTCTTGGTGGCTTCTTCCTTGCTGCGACCCAGTACCTTTATCTGCGCGATGGTCAGGTTTTCGGTAATGGTCAGGTGAGGAAACAGCTCGAAGTGCTGGAACACCATGCCGACGCGCGAACGCAGTTTCGGCAGATTGGTTTTAGGGTCTGCGATGGAGGTGCCGTCGACCACGATGTCGCCTTTCTGGAACGGCTCCAGCGCGTTCACGCACTTGATCAGGGTCGATTTGCCCGAACCCGATGGGCCGCACACCACGATCACTTCGCCTTTTTTGACCTCGGTGCTGCAATCGGTCAGCACCTGGAAGTCCCCATACCACTTGTTGATATTTTTGATGGAAATCATACGGCTAACCTTTTCTGCATGAGCTTGACCAGGCGCGAGGCGACGAAGCTGATCGTGAAGTACACAAGACCTGCGATAACCAGGAACTCATTGGAGCGACCAATGATGTCGCCGCTGGAGCGGGCCGAGTTGAGGAAGTCCACCAGACCGACCGTGTAAACCAGCGAGGTGTCCTGAAACAGGATGATGCTCTGCTGCAGCAGCAGCGGGGTCATCTTGCGGAACGCTTGCGGCAGGATGATCAGGCGCATCATCTGGCTGTACGTCATGCCCAGCGCTTGCGCCGCGCCCATCTGACCACGGGAGATCGATTGCACACCGGCACGGACGATTTCGCAGAAGTACGCGGCCTCGAACATCATGAACGCCACGACGCAGGAGGTGAACGCGCCGATCGGGGTGTCCTGGCCGGTAATCCAGCGCAGCACGAACGGCACTGCGAGGTAGAACCAGGTGATGACCAGCAGCAGCGGGATCGAGCGGAAGTAGTTGACGTAAGCGCCCGCGATGTTGGCCATCAGCTTGCTCGACGACAAACGCATCAACGCCAGAATCGTACCGATGATGATGCCACCGACCACGCCCATGACCATCAGCTGCAAGGTCATGAGCATGCCGTTCCACATGCCGGGAATGGCGGGGATGATTCCAGAGAAGTCCATTATTTACCTCCCACGGAGATCAGGCCCGGCACCGCGACTTTCTTCTCGATCAGGCGCATGAGCAGCATCAGGCTCATGTTCAGGGTGAAGTAGATCAGGGTGGCGAGGGTGAAGGCTTCGAACAGGTTCGCGGAGAACTCGGCGGTCTGCTTGGTCTGCGCGAGCAGCTCCATCAGGCCGATCAGCGAGGCCACGGACGAGTTTTTGAACACGTTGAGGAATTCGGAGGTAAGCGGCGGAATGATGATCCGGTAGGCCTGCGGCAGCAGCACGTTCCAGTAGATCTGAGGCAGCTTGAAACCCATGGCGCGCGCGGCGGATTCCTGGCCGGGCGGCAGCGCCTGAATACCGGTGCGCACTTGTTCGCACACCCGTGCGGCGGTGAACAGGCCCAGGCACACGACAACACTCAGGAACGCCGAGGTGGTCGGGTTGAGGTCTTGCTTGTACCACTCCTGCATGCCTTCAGGCAGCAGATCAGGCACCAGGAAGTACCAGATAAACAGCTGAACCAGCAGCGGCACATTACGGAAGATTTCCACGTAGACCGTGGCAATGGACGAAACGATGCGGTTAGGCACCGTGCGCATGACCCCGAGCACCGAGCCCAGGAGTAACGCGATGATCCAGGCGGCAACGGCAATTGCGATGGTCCAGCCCAAACCGGAAATGTACCAGTCCAGATAGGTCTCGCTGCCAATGCCAGTGGACTTGAAGAACACGCCCCAGTCCCAGTTGTAATTCATCAGGGTCTCCCCTCTGATCGATCGTTATGCACGCATACGCTTGGTAGCGGCTCCCGGGAAAAGCCATGGGCTTTCCCGGGAATCAGGCTTCTACGTTTTTATGATGTGCGGTGAAGGGCTCAGGCCTTCTTTTCGTCCGCCGCAGGTTTGAGTTCTGGCGCAGGCTTATCGGTTGGGTTGGCGATCAGCTCTTTGACTTTGTCACTCATCGGGAAATTCAGGTTCAAGCCTTTAGGTGGAATCGGGCTCTCGAACCACTTGCTGTAGATCTTGTTGATTTCGCCGGATTTGTAGAGGCTGATGATCGCGTCGTCGACGGCTTTCTTGAACTCAGGGTCTCCTTTGCGAACCATGCAGGCGTACGCCTCAAAGGATTGTGGGGTGCCTGTGATGACCCAGTTCTTGGGCTCCTTGGCCTTGGCTTCCTCACCGGCCAACAGGGCGTCGTCCATCATGAAAGCGACAGCACGGCCGCTCTCCAGCATCTGGAACGATTCGCCGTGGTCTTTGGCGGAGATGACATTCATGCCCATCTGCTTGTCGGCGTTCATAGCCTTGATCAGGCGCTCGGAGGTGGTGCCTGCCGTGGTGACGACGTTCTTGCCCTTCAGGTCGGCGAAATCGCTGTAGCTTGGTTTGCCATCTTTGTCTTTCTTGACCAGCAGACGTGTGCCGATCTCAAAGATGTTGACGGTGAAATCTACTTGTTGCGCACGCTCGGCATTGTTGGTCGTCGAACCACATTCAATGTCCGCGGTGCCGTTTTGAATCAATGGAATACGGGTTTGCGAGGTGACCAGGTTGTACTTGACGTTCAGGTCAGGCTTGTTCAGGTCTTTCTTGATCGCATCAACGATGGCCATCTGAATGTCGTGCGAGTAGCCGACCGGCTTGCCGGAAGCGTCAGCGATGTAAGAGAACGGAATAGAGGAGTCGCGGTGAGCGAGAGTGATGGTGCCGGAATCGTTGATTTTCTTCAGAGTGCCGGTCAGTTCGGCGGCGAAAACCGGGGTGCTGATCAAAGCGGCAGCGATGGCTGCGCCCAGGATGTGGGGAACGATACGCATCTGTGAATCCTCGACTTTGTTTTTTTTATGGGTCCGGGTTGGACGGCCCTATCGGTTTCAGAACGCTACAACGGCGGCCCATACAGGCGGCACGCTACATCGGAGCAATCGTGAATGAGTGTAGAGCATGAGTCATGCCAAGCACGTGACAGAGTATAAGCGTCTGAATTTAAAGGATATTTATTTGTGGTCTGACGCTGGCAGGCATTTCCGTGTCCGGGATGCCGAATGGGGAGAGGAGTTGCGTTCGGAAATCCGAATGGTGGTGGGGCTGGCGCATCAAACTGTAGGAGCGCGCTTGCCCGCGATTGTGGCGGCGAGATCACACATCTGTGCCGTCAGACCGATTTTTCGCGGGCAAGCGCGCTCCTGCAAAGGTTTGCGATCACTTATGCAGCTTCAATAGCACCTTTATTGCGAGACACCTTGTCGAGGTATGCCTGCACGTTCTGCTGTTCCTCCGCCGTGGTGAACAGACCCAGCTTGGTCCGGCGCCACAGAATGTCTTCGGCCTTGGTCGCCCATTCTTCGCTGCACAGGTAATCCACTTCGCGACTGTAGAGACCGCCGCCCAGGTATTCGCCCATGTCCGCTGCGCCTTGAACGCCCTCAACGATCCGCCAGCTGCGCGAGCCGTAGGTGATCGCCCAGCGGTTGGCGATGTCTGCGCTCAGCCAGTTGCAGCGCTGCTGCAGCTCAGCGGCCAGTGCAGCCGGTGTGGTCATGTTTTCGCCGCCAGGCAGACTCGCTTTCGCCGTCCAGCTCGGCTTCATCTGCGTGAAAAACGGTGCCAGTTGCTGCATCGCCGATTCAGCCAGTTTTCGGTAAGTCGTCAGCTTGCCGCCGAACACCGACAGGATCGGTGCTTCCTCGGCACTGCCTGACAGCGACAGCGTGTAGTCACGCGTGATCGCCGACGGGTTGTCCGATTCATCGTTGCAAAGCGGACGCACACCCGAATAGGTGCGGATGATGTCGTCGCGGCTGAGCTGCTTCTTGAAATGTTCGTTGACGATCTTCAGCAGGTAATCGGTTTCGCCTTCGGTGATCGCCACTTTCGACGGGTCGCCGGTGTATTCGCGGTCGGTGGTGCCGATGATGGTGAAGCGTTCCAGATACGGAATGGCGAAAACGATTCGCTGATCTTCGTTCTGCAGAATGAATGCGTTCTCGCCTTCATACAGCTTGGGCACGATCAGGTGACTGCCTTGAATCAGGCGGATCCCGTATTGCGACTCCAGTTTCAGGTCTTCGCGAATGAACTTGGCGACCCACGGGCCAGCCGCGTTGACCAGCGCCTTGGCACGGATCGAAAACAGGCTGCCGTCGGCACGCTCCATGTTCATGTGCCATAACCCGCCGCTGCGGCGAGCGCTCAGGCAGCGTGTCTGGGTGTGGACGTGTGCGCCTTTCTCGCGGGCGGCCATGGCGTTGAGCACAACAAGACGTGCGTCGTCGACCCAGCAATCGGAGTATTCGAAACCGCGCGTGATCGAGCTGTTCAGCGGGCTGTCAGCGCCGAAACGCAGGTTTTTCGACGCAGGCAGTTTTTCGCGTTTGCCCAGGTGGTCGTACAGAAACAGGCCTGCCCGAATCATCCACGCGGGGCGCAGGTGCGGGCGGTGGGGCAGCACGAAACGCATCGGTTTGACGATGTGTGGCGCCTTTTCAAGCAGCACTTCACGTTCAGCCAGGGCTTCGCGGACGAGGCGGAATTCATAGTGTTCGAGATAGCGCAGGCCACCGTGGATCAGCTTGCTGCTGGCTGACGAGGTATGGCTGGCCAGGTCGTCCTTCTCGCAAAGGAACACCGACAGGCCGCGTCCCGATGCATCTGCCGCAATCCCGACACCGTTGATGCCACCACCGATCACAGCGATGTCATAGACCTCGGAGAGAGGTGGGGTGGGCAAGTTGGAATGGGCCATCGGGGCCTCCTGTCTGAATTCGATCACGCCTGGCATTCGCTAAAGGCGAATTCGAACATTTATGTTCATTTCCGAAAATAGTAACGCAATAACGAGCCCCCGGCCACTCGGTATTGATTGAAAATACTGATGGGAGGGGCAAGAAAGGAACAAAAACGAACATGGAGGAGGGAGGTTGGCGGGTGAAGGCAGACAGGCGCCGGACGTGTGGGAGCGAACTCAATTGCGAGACGCCGTTACATTCGCGAGCTATTCGTCGGCTGGAAAATCTTTTGCGAAGGAAGTCGCTCTCACAGGGTGAGAGCGCAAACGCAACGGTATGTTTAAACCACTTCCAGCCGAATCTTGTTCTGCGTGAGCAGTTGCGCCAATGCAGGCACCGGCGCCTGATCGGTCACCAAGCAGTCGATCAGGGTGATCGGGCCCAGGCGGACCATGGCGTTACGCCCGAACTTGCTGGAGTCGGCCGCCAGAATCACTTGGCGCGCATTGGCGATGATCGCCTGAGAAACGCGCACTTCCTGGTAGTCAAAGTCCAGCAGGCTGCCGTCTTCGTCGATCCCGCTGATACCCACCAGCGCGAAGTCGACTTTGAACTGTGTGATGAAATCCACGCTCGCCTGACCCACCACGCCGCCGTCGCGACGCACATTGCCACCGGCCAGCAACACCTCGAAATCGTCCTTGCCACTGAGGATCGACGCCACATGGAGGTTATTGGTGATGATCTTCAGGTGGTTATGGTTGAGCAGGGCGCGCGCAATCGATTCGGTGGTGGTGCCGATGTTGATGAACAACGAGGCGTGATCAGGGATCTGCGCGGCAATCGCTTCGGCGATGCGCTGCTTTTCGTCGCGCATCTGGTCGGCACGCATGGCGTACGCGGTGTTCTCGATGCTGGAGTCGTAAGCGGCACCGCCATGATAGCGACGCAGCAGGTTCATTTCCGCCAGCTGGTTGATGTCGCGCCGGATGGTTTGCGGCGTCACGACAAACAATTGGGCCATTTCTTCGATGCTGACGTAGCCGCGCTCACGGACCAGCTCGAGGATCTGCTGTTGACGGGGTGGCAGATTCATTTTTTTCCTTCGGGCAAGGGCGCCCATGATGCCGCAGGCAGCCATTACCTGTCAGCCGGAAAAAGAATCTCAAGGATCGGGGCGATCAAAACCTGTGGGAGCAAATTCATTCGCGAGAGGCCAGTAGATTCGATAGAGGTCTATCGGATGTACCACAGCATCGCGAATGAATTCGCTCCCACAGTTAAACCGGTCCAGCAACAGAGTCGCAGTGTGGCAGGTTATTCCGCGTCTTCGTGCGGCTCCCAGTCGCGAGTACGGTCCACGGCCTTGCGCCATCCTGCGTACAGCTTCTCTTTTTCGGCATCGTCGCACTGCGGCTCGAATTTCCGCTCGATGACCGCTTTGTCCTTCAACTCGTCCAGCCCGCTCCAGAACCCGATGGCCAGGCCCGCCAGGTAGGCCGCACCCAGCGCCGTGGTCTCGCGCATTTTCGGGCGTTCCACCGGCGTGCCGAGAATGTCGGCCTGGAACTGCATCAGGAAGTTGTTCGCCACCGCGCCACCGTCCACGCGCAGGGCTTTCAGGGGTTCGCCTGCGTCTTGCTGCATCGCGTCCAGAACATCGCGGGTTTGATAGGCGATGGATTCCAGCGCAGCACGAATGATGTGATCGACCTTCACGCCACGGGTCAGGCCGAACAAGGCGCCGCGCGCGTACGGGTCCCAATAGGGCGCACCGAGGCCGGTAAAGGCCGGGACCAGGTACACGCCGTTGCTGTTTTTCACTTTGGTCGCGAAATATTCGGTGTCCATGGAGTCATTGACGATCTTCAGCTCGTCTCGCAGCCACTGCACGGTCGAGCCGCCATTGAATACCGCGCCTTCCAGCGCATAAGCCACTTCGCCACGCGGGCCGCAGCCGATGGTGGTGAGCAAACCGTGGTTGGATTTGACGGCTTTCTTGCCGGTGTTCATCAGCAGGAAACAGCCGGTGCCGTAGGTGTTTTTCGCCTGACCCGGCTCCACACACATCTGGCCGAACAGCGCCGATTGCTGGTCGCCGGCGATGCCCGCGATGGCAATGCCGCTTTTACTGTGGCCATAGACCTCGGAGGAGGATTTGACCTCGGGCAGCATTTCCCGTGGAACGTCGAGCACGTCCAGCATCCGCTGGTCCCATTCCAGGGTATGGATGTTGAACATCATTGTGCGCGAGGCGTTGGTGTAGTCGGTGACATGAACCTTGCCGCCGGTGAATTTCCAGATCAGCCAGCTATCGACCGTGCCGAACAACAGTTCACCACGGCGCGCGCGCTCGCGGCTGCCTTCGACGTGATCCAGAATCCACTTCAGTTTGCTGCCGGAAAAGTACGGGTCGATCACCAGACCCGTAGTGTCCTTGATGTAGTCCTCAAGCCCATCGCGCTTGAGCTGCTGGCAGATCTCGGTGCTGCGTCGACATTGCCAGACCACCGCATTGTAAATCGGTCGGCCGCTCTCTTTTTCCCATACCACCGTGGTTTCACGCTGGTTGGTGATGCCGATGGCGGCGATCTGGTTGTGATGCAGGTTGGCCTGGGCCAGGACTTTGGTCATGCAGGCCGTCTGGGTCGCGAAGATTTCCATCGGGTCGTGTTCGACCCAGCCAGGCTGCGGGTAATGCTGAACGAACTCGCTCTGGGCAGTGCTCACCACGTTGGCGTCGCGGTCGAAGATGATGGCGCGAGAGCTCGTCGTACCTTGATCGAGGGCGATGATGTAATTCTTGTTGTCGTTATCGGTCATGTCGGTGGCCTGGTGATAAAGCGGGTATCCGGGAACTGCCATCAGTTTACGTGCGAAATCGCGTTCAGTGCGCGGGTGGCATTGCCGATGATGGCTGAATATTCGTATTCGAAAAAATATAGACGTAAACGAACCTTGTCAAAGGTCGAAAGCGAACCAGGGTGAGTTTTACACGCCCACCCGTTTTTACGGCTCGCCGCCTTGTCCGGCCAAGGCGTTTCGACGGCGGATGGCCTAAAGTAATGGCATTGAATACCCAACCTCCCGGTCGTCTGGAGTGCTGCATGACCCCCGCATTGGATTTACTGAAAAAGGTTCGCGCCGAACACCGTGTACACAGTTACGAGCACGACCCCAAAGCCGCGTCCTACGGTCTGGAAGCCGCAGAAAAGCTGAAGTTGCAACCCGCTCAAGTGTTCAAAACGTTGTTGGCCAGCACGGAGAAGGGTGAGCTGCTGGTGGCGGTCGTTCCCGTCGTGGGATCGCTGGATCTCAAGGCGCTTGCCCATGCTGCGGGCGCCAAGAAGGCAGAAATGGCTGACCCGGCCGCGGCACAGCGTGCCACCGGTTATTTGCTGGGTGGCATCAGCCCGTTGGGGCAGAAGAAAAGACTGCGGACGTTCATTGATGAGACCGCTCAACCGTTCGCGACCATATTTGTCAGCGCTGGTCGACGCGGGCTTGAGGTTGAGCTGTCGGCCGCGGTACTTGCACAACACACCCAGGCAACATTCGCTCAGATTGGTCGTGAATGATCCGCAGGCATCGTCAGAAATGCCTGAGGCCTTTACGCAGTGACCCTTTACAGCGACCAGAGTAGGGCGCTGCCGGACATCAACGATTGGGGACGCCTTCCATGCAGCTTGAATTTCATCAGGTCGACGCTTTCAGCGATCGGTTGTTCGCGGGCAATCCTGCGATGGTCTATCGCCTCGATGCCTGGCTGTCGGATGAGCTGATGCAGCACATTGCGACCGAACATAACCTGTCGGAAACCGCCTTCGTGGTGCGTGAGGCCCAGGGTTGGCATATCCGCTGGTTTACGCCGACCCACGAAGTGCCGCTCTGCGGGCACGCGACGCTGGCCAGCGCCCATGTCCTTTTCGAGGTCTATGGCGAGACAGCCGACACCATCGACTTTGTGGGCAAATCAGGCCCTCTGAGTGTGACGCGAGAAAACGGACGCCTGCTGCTGGATTTCCCGGCGATGCCTCCCAGCGAAGTGGGCGTCACGGTGGACGTTGAGCGTGCGCTGGGAACCGAGATCGTGGATGTGCTCGGCTCGGCGGAGTTGCTGGTGGTGCTGGAGTCCGAGCAGGCGGTTCGGGAATGCAAACCCGACTTCGCTGCGATTGCCCGGCTGCCCTGGCCCGGCGTGATCGTCACCGCCAAGGGCGATGGCGAACGCTACGATTTCGTGTCCCGGTATTTCGCCCCGGCCATAGGCATCCCGGAAGACCCGGTGACCGGCTCGACGCATTGCAGCCTGATTCCTTACTGGTCAGCCCGGTTGAACAAGTTCAGCCTGACGGCCTATCAGTGCTCGGCGCGCGGGGGCGAGCTGTTTTGCCGCCTGGAGGGGGATCGAGTGAAGATCGGCGGATACGCGGCGCTGGTGGCGAGCGGAACGTTAAGCTTGGGATGACCGTCACTTTTCGCTAATACACATGACCTGTGGAAGTGAGCAAGCTCACTCCCACAGGGATACCATTCTTATCAATGAATGGGGAGCTCTCAGCCCTTCACATCCTGATGCACCGGAACACTGCCGGCCGCCGGGAACAACACCAGGTGCTCGGCTGACACGCGGATGCCGACTTCTTCCCCGATGCTGAAATCCGCATGGCTCGGAAACAGTGCTTCCAGCAGCGTGCCGGTGGGTAATTGCAGGCGATATGACGTCGCTGCGCCCTGAAAGGTCTTGCTCGCCACCCGGGCTTTCAACGCGCTGTCCGGGGCATGCACGATATCGTCGGGACGCAACAGCACCTCCATCGGCATACCGCGCACGCCCCGATAGGCCCGGTTGCCACGCAGCATGCCCAGTTCAGTTTGCACGGACTCGCTGTCGATCAATTGACCACGAATGAAATAGCCCTGCCCGACGAAGCTTGCGACGTAAGGCGTGGCGGGTTCGTGATAGAGGTTGTAGGGCGTGTCCCACTGCTCGAGCCGCCCCTCTTTGAACACACCCACGTGATCGCTCACGGCGAAGGCTTCTTCCTGATCGTGTGTCACCAGGATCGCACTGGTGCCGCGCGCTTTCAGGATGTCGCGAACTTCATGGCTCAAGCGCCGACGCAGTTCGCCGTCGAGGTTGGAGAAAGGTTCGTCGAGCAACAGCAACTGCGGCTCAGGCGCCAGTGCGCGGGCCAGGGCAACGCGTTGTTGCTGGCCTCCGGAAAGTTCGTGAGGGTGACGTTTGCCCAGCGCCCCGAGATTGACCAGCTCCAGCATGTCGCTGACCACCTGGGTCAGGCGAGGGTGATTGCGGATGCCGAACGCGATGTTGTCGGCAACGGTCAGGTGCGGGAACAGCGCGTAATCCTGAAACACCATGCCGATCCGGCGTTTCTCCGGGGCAAGGGTGAAACCGGCTTTGGAGATCACGTCTCCGGCCAGTACGATTTCGCCTTCATGCACCGGCTCGAAGCCGGCAATGGCACGCAGTGTCGTGGTTTTGCCGCAGCCCGAGGAGCCCAGCAGGCAACCGATGTCACCCGCATTGAGGTGCAGATTCAGGTTCTGCACCACCCGCTGATCCTGATAGCCGCAGGCGAGGTTGCTCAGTTTCAGCAGCATGGGATCACTCAAGCAGGTTGGTAGGCTGGCGCCACGAGAAACTCCAGCAGCGCCTTCTGCGCATGCAGGCGGTTCTCTGCCTGATCCCATGCGACCGAACGTACATCGTCGAGCAGGTCTTCACTGATTTCTTCGCCACGGTGGGCGGGCAGGCAGTGCATGAACAACGCATCGTCCGCGGCCAGATCCAGCAAGGCGCGGGTGACCTGGAAAGGTTTGAAGAGGGCGATACGTTTGGCGGTTTCTTCTTCCTGGCCCATGGAGGTCCAGACGTCGGTGCTGATCAGGTGCGCGCCTTTCACCGCTTCACGCGGGTCTCGGGTCAAGGTGACGCGATCACCGGCCAGTGCCATGAACTGCGGGTTGGGTTCGTAGCCTTCCGGGCAGGCCACACGCAGCTGGAAGTCGAACTGGATCGCGGCCTCTATATAGCTGTTACACATGTTGTTGCCGTCGCCGATCCAGGCCACGGTCTTGCCTTTGATCGAGCCCCGGTGCTCAAGGAAGGTTTGCATGTCGGCGAGCAGTTGGCAGGGGTGCAAGTCGTCCGACAGACCGTTGATGACCGGCACGCGGGAATTGGCGGCGAACTCGGTGAGGTTGCTGTGCGCGAAGGTACGGATCATGACCGCGTCGACCATGCGCGACATCACGCGTGCACCGTCGGCAATCGGCTCGCCTCGGCCCAGCTGGGTGTCACGAGGCGACAGAAAAATAGCCTGACCGCCCAGTTGAATCATGCCGGCTTCGAACGAAACACGGGTACGAGTCGAAGATTTCTCGAAGATCATCGCCAGCACGCGTCCTCTCAGCGGCTCGAAGAGCACGCCTCGATTCCGCAGGTCCTTCAGCTCAATGCCGCGACGAATCATGCCGACGAGCTCATCCGGCGTGTAGTCCATCATCGAGAGAAAGTGCCTTGCGCTCATCATTAACTACCTTGTCTGCAACAGACCGCAGATCCTCAAAGCCGGGTTTTATCGGGAAAACGGGCGAGACCTGCGGCAAAAGCCGCACGGGGCGACGAATAGGGAAGGCGCGAGGGTATAAGAAAATGTCGCCTTGTGCCAAGGGCCGCGCTCAGGGAAAGTGTTCGTCAGACGTTCGGTCGCCTGAAAGTGGCGCGTTCAGTACGCTTTTCATGTAACGAAGTGCTACAGTTGCGTACACGCGGAGGCACTTAGCCATCTTCGTCTGTCGGGTCGGTCGTCTTTTTACACCTTCGCATTGCGCGGTGGCAATTACTGCCGATTCCGTAACAGTTTCAAATGGCTGCAGAACCTTATGCGACATGCTTCACGCCGCGGAAACCCGGACGTTTCCTAATGCACTGGTGTGGGTTATAAAGGCCGCTTATGTCCTCCAAAAGGGGTGGGGAATGGATTCAAAAGAGAAACAACTGACGGAACTGCTCGGGCTCACCGCCCGCACCCTCACGCACCTCACTGCTTCCATGACATCGATGTCGTTCGAGCTGATGCGCAGTGAGGACGAAGTGACACGCTCGGCAGGTCGTCGGATGATCGATCGTATGGCGACAATCAGCGCTGGTCTGGATGACCATTGGCGTTTGATCGGTGAGCTCACCGGCGTTCAAGTGTCACAGGAACAGGTCGAAACCGTTCACGAGATTCAGATGCAGCGTAAGGTCGTAACGCCCATTGGCGGTTCGGCTTCCTGAGTCTTCTCGCGCGCTCCCTCTTTATTCGCTCAGGTGAGCTATCGGCTCGCCTGATGCTGTCCGATTCACGGCACTGACGTTTCTGGCGAAGTGCCGCGCCAGGCTCCATAGTTTTGTTTCCGCGATCACGCTGATCGCCATACAAGAATATGAGACTGGCGATGACCAAGACTCTCCACCACCGTGCCTGTCACCTGTGCGAGGCCATTTGCGGCCTGATCATCGAAACCACCCGCGACGACGACGAATCGGTGCGTATCAGTTCGATCAAGGGCGACGCGCAAGACACCTTCAGTCGAGGGCATATCTGCCCTAAAGCGGTGGCGCTGCAAGACATTCAGAACGACCCTGATCGTCTGCGTCAGCCCATGCGCCGTATCGGTGATCAATGGCGGCCTATTGAGTGGGATGCGGCCTTTGAGCTGGTCGCCGAACGGTTTCATGACATCCAGCAGCGTCACGGGCAGAACGCCGTCGCTGTGTATCAAGGCAATCCCAGCGTGCACAACTACGGGCTGATGACCCACAGCAATTACTTTCTCGGTTTGCTCAAGACCCGCAATCGTTTCTCCGCGACGTCGGTGGACCAATTGCCGCATCACCTGACCAGCTACCTCATGTACGGCCACGGCTTGCTGCTGCCCATCGCGGACATCGATCACACCGATTTCATGCTGATCCTGGGCGGCAATCCGCTCGCGTCCAACGGCAGCATCATGACCGTGCCTGACGTCGAGAAGCGCCTGAAGGCCATTCAGGCCCGCGGCGGCAAGGTGGTGGTGGTCGATCCTCGTCGCAGCGAGACAGCCGCCATCGCCGATCAACATGTGTTCATCCGCCCCGGCGGCGATGCGGCGCTGTTGTTCGGTCTGTTGCACACGCTGTTCGCAGAAGGGCTGACGCGTGAGAGCCACTTGCCTGTCGATGGCCTGGAGGAGGTGCGCGCCGCCGTTGCCCCTATGGATGCCGACGCCATGAGCCTGCGCTGCGGTGTCCCGGCTGAGCAGATTCGACAACTGGCGAGGGATTTTGCCGGTGCCAACAGCGCGGTGTGTTATGGGCGCATGGGCATTTCCACCCAGGCATTTGGAACGGTCTGCCACTGGCTGGTGCAACTGATCAACCTGGTGACCGGCAATCTCGACCGCGTCGGCGGGGCCTTGTGTACGGAGCCCGCGCTGGACTTGGTGGCTTCCACCTCGGGTGGCGGATTCAATCGGTGGCAGAGTCGCGTATCCGGGCTGCCGGAATACAACGGTGAATTGCCTGTCTCGACCCTGGCAGAAGAAATGCTGACCGAGGGAGAAGGGCAGGTGAGGGCGCTGATCACGGTTGCCGGCAACCCGGTGTTGTCGACGCCTAATGGTCGTCGCCTCGATCAGGCGCTGGAGGGGCTTGAGTTCATGGTCAGCATCGATCTCTACATCAACGAAACCACGCGCCACGCCGATCTGATCCTGCCCTCTACGTCCGCACTGGAGAACGATCACTACGACACGACCTTCAACATGTTCGCGGTGCGCAACGTCACGCGTTTCAACCGCGCCATTCTGGCCAAACCCGACGGCGCGCTGCACGACTGGGAGATTTTTGTGGGCCTGGCCAAGGCCTTCGTCTCGAAAACCGAGCGGGAACTGAAGCCGACGATACCGCCTGCTCATATCGTGGATCGTGGTCTGCGTGCAGGGCTCTACGGGGACACGTCGGCGTTCAAGCTGTCGTTGGAAACGCTTTACGATCATCCTCATGGCCTGGACCTCGGTGCGCTGAAACCCAACCTCGCGGCACGGCTGCGGACCGCCAACCAGCGTATACAGGCCGCGCCGGAGGTGATCGTCGCCGACCTCGTTCGCTTCGCAACGCTGCCCACGCCGCAAAGCGATGAGTTGTTGCTGATCGGACGCCGCCACGTGCGGAGCAACAATTCGTGGATGCATAACTATCACCGCCTGGTCAAAGGCAAGCCACGGCACCAGTTACTGATGAACCCGGACGATCTGACCCGCCGAGGTTTGTGCGATGGGCAGCGAGTTCGCGTCAGTTCGCGGGTCGGCATGATTGAGGTGGAGGTGATGGGCAGCACGGACATGATGCCGGGCGTTGTGAGCCTGCCGCATGGTTGGGGGCATGGGCGTCCCGGCGTAAAAATGGACATTGCTCGCGATCAACCGGGAGAAAGCGCCAACGACCTGACCGACGAACGGCAGATGGACGCCGTGTCTGGCAACGCTGCGCTGAACGGGGTTCCGGTGACTGTCGCGGCGGCATGACGCTCATCATATTTATCGGGTCGATTAAAGCCAAGACCGAGCGTTACGCTAGGGATTCCGTTACAATGCGCCACCGTGTCGACTCATACAGTCGTAAAGTTAAGCCGAGGTGCTCCATGGATATCATCGAAACGATCAAAGACCAGATTGCCAAAAACACCGTTCTGCTTTACATGAAAGGCGCTCCGAATGCCCCACAATGCGGCTTCTCGGCCAAGGCGTCTCAGGCATTGATGGCGTGTGGCGAAAAGTTCGCGTACGTCGATATCCTGCAGAACCCTGAAATCCGCGCCAACCTGCCGAAGTACGCCAACTGGCCGACGTTCCCACAGCTGTGGGTGGACGGTGAGTTGGTTGGCGGTAGCGATATCATCGTTGAGATGCATGCTGATGGTTCGCTGCAGAAGCTGGTCAAGGAAGCGGTCGAGAAGAACGCTACTGCTTGATCCAGTCTGGTATTCGAAAAGCCCCGGCTCTCGGTTGAGAGTCGGGGTTTTTTGTTGTTATTTGTTGGCACTGATGAGGGGGACTATCCGTTGTCTGTGTCGGCGCTGATGGGCTCGGGCTAACGCCAGAGCTAAAAGAAGCGCAGCAAGTTTGATCGTTCCCACGCTCCGCGTGGTAACGCAGCGACTGACGCTCTGCGTCAGCGTGGACGCGGAGCGTCCTGGCAGTCATTCCCACGCGGAGCGTTGGAACGATCGTATCCGTTGTCTGTGTTGGCGCTGATAGGCGTGGCTGACGTCAGCGCTGTTCCGCCTTCGTTTTGGTTACTTTTTCGTGGTCCGACATTTCGGCTTTTTACAAAAGTGACCCGCTGTAAGAGCGGAACCCTAAGTAGCCGTCACCGCAGAAACGGATCTATACCCAACCCCAATAAAAAGCCCCACCTGACTCAACACCAGGCGGGGCTTTTTATCGGGGCGAAAACCGAAATCAGTCTTCTTCGCCCATCTGCGATTGCAGGTAATTCTCGATGCCGACTTTGTCGATCAGGCCCAGCTGCGTTTCCAGCCAGTCGATGTGTTCTTCTTCCGACTCCAGGATGTCTTCCAGCATCTCACGGCTGCCGAAGTCACCCACGGTTTCGCAATGGGCAATCGCGGCTTTCAGATCAGCGTGACCTTTGCGCTCAATCTTCAGGTCGCACTCCAGCATTTCCTTGGTGTGCTCGCCGATCAGGATCTTGCCCAGGTCCTGCAGGTTCGGCAGGCCTTCCAGAAACAGGATGCGCTTGATCAGCTTGTCCGCGTGCTTCATCTCATCAATGGATTCTTTGTACTCGTGCTTGCCCAGCTTGTTCAGGCCCCAATCTTCGTACATACGCGCATGCAAGAAGTACTGGTTGATTGCGACCAGCTCGTTTCCGAGGATCTTGTTGAGATGCTGGATGACGGTAATGTCGCCTTTCATGATCGAGGTCCTGTCGAAGATGTTTATCTATAAGGCGCAAGTCTGAGCCTCCTATAAACACCTGTCAAACCTAAGTTATTGAATAATAAATGAAAATAAATAGAAATAAGAATGTTTGTGTTCCGCATCTTACCGCTAACCATTTGAATTACAGGCATAAAAAAACCGGACACAAAGTCCGGTTCTTTAAAAACGGGTGAATCAGGCGGCAGAAAATCCTGCGGGGTAGGCAAGTGCGGCTTGTGTCGTTTGCAGTTCGGTCAGTGTTTCACGCACCACTTCCTTCGCTAGGCAGGCACATTTCCCACATTTGCTGGCGACACCCAAGGTCTCGCGCACTTCACGATAGCTGCAGCATCCTTCCATGATTGCTTCGCGGATTTGTCCGTCGGTAACACCTTGGCAGAGGCAGACATACATATAGAAAAGACCGTCGCTGAGTGATTGGCTCAATGCCACGGATACTAATGTTAATGAGAATGCTTGTCAAAACTACTTCATGCGGATCAGATGACGGCCGATGAGTGGTCCGTTATTAGCGATTGCCGGGCGTAAAAAAACCGGCCGCTGGGCCGGTTTTTGGTCGTGCGTGAACTTCAATCGTCGAAGTCGTGCCAGCCGCCCATTTCTTTCCAGCGGTTGACGATGCCGCAGAACAGATCGGCGGTTTTCTCGGTGTCGTAACGCGCCGAATGGGCCTCGCGACCATCGAAATCGATGTCAGCGGACTGGCAGGCCTTGGCCAGGACGGTCTGTCCGTAGGCAAGCCCGGCGAGCGTCGCGGTGTCGAAGCTGGAGAACGGGTGGAAGGGATTGCGCTTCATGTCCAGCCGCGCAACCGCCGCATTGAGGAAGCCCAGGTCGAAACTGGCGTTGTGGCCGACCAGAATTGCCCGCTTGCAGCCGTTGGCCTTTAGGGCCTTGCGTACGCCACGGAAAATATCGGTCAGCGCGGTTTCCTCGCTCACAGCCATACGCAAAGGGTGATCGAGCTTGATGCCTGTGAATTCCAGGGCCGCGGCTTCGATATTGGCGCCTTCGAACGGCTCCACACGGAAGAAATAGGTGTGTTCGGGAAACACGAAGCCTTTGTCGTCCATGCCGATGGTGGTCGCGGCAATTTCCAGCAATGCGTCGGTGGCCGAGTTGAAACCGCCGGTTTCTACATCGACAACGACGGGCAGGTAGCCGCGAAAACGGGCTGCCATCGGATGCCTGGAGCCTGTTCCGCCGCCAGAGCCTTCCTGTTCGTCGTCGTAATGGTCTTCACTCACGCGTGTTCCTCCAGCAGGCGCCAGCGCAGTTTCTCACCGGCGCGCAGCGGGATAACGGACAGCTCGCCGAAAGGCAGGCTGGTGGGGGCGGTCCATTCTTCACGAACCAGGGTAATGGTGTCGGTGTTCGCTGGCAGACCATAGAACGCCGGGCCATTGCGACTGGCGAAGCCTTCCAGCTTGTCCAGCGCATTGCGCTGTTCGAACGCCTCGGCGTACAGCTCGATCGCGGCATACGCGGTGTAGCAGCCGGCACAGCCGCAAGCGGCTTCCTTGGCGTGTTGCGCGTGAGGCGCCGAGTCAGTGCCCAGGAAGAACTTGCTGCTGCCGCTGGTGGCGGCATCCAGCAGGGCGACCTGATGCGTATTGCGCTTCAGAATCGGCAGGCAATAGAAGTGCGGACGGATACCGCCAACCAGCATGTGGTTGCGGTTGTAGAGCAAGTGATGAGCGGTGATGGTCGCGCCCACGTTGGCCGAAGCCTCGTTGACGAATTGCACCGCATCGGCTGTGGTGATGTGCTCGAACACCACTTTGAGCGTCGGGAAGTGCTCGACCACACGGCGCATGTGCTCATCGATGAAGATTTTTTCGCGGTCGAAGACGTCGATGTCGCCACGCGTCACTTCGCCGTGAATCAGCAGTGGCATACCCACTTCGGCCATCGCCTCAAGCACCGGGAAGATCTTGTCGATGCTGGTCACGCCGGAATCGGAGTTGGTCGTCGCACCGGCCGGGTACAGCTTGGCGGCATGCACGAAGCCACTGGCCTGGGCGGCACGGATGTCTTGCGGCTGGGTCAGGTCGGTGAGGTAAAGCACCATCAAGGGCTCAAAACGGCTGCCGGCAGGACGTGCAGCAAGGATGCGCTGGCGATAGGCATCCGCTTGTTCGGCATTGCGTACCGGCGGCACGAGGTTCGGCATGATGATGGCGCGGCCAAAAGTGCGCGCTACGTCAGCGACGGTGTGGGGCAAGACGGCGCCATCACGAAGATGGATGTGCCAGTCGTCGGGGCGCAGGAGGGTCAGGCGTTCGGACATTGGGGATTCCAGGCGGGTCAAACTCGCTGGGAATGCTACCGGAAAAGACTCTTCCAGGCACTCGCTATCAAGTTTTGTAGGAAGTAACCGATAGACACGTGTAAGCGATAAATTTTGTAACGCGGTGAATTTTTAGTGGAGCCTCCCGTGCGCCAGCGATATCTAGCCCTGCTCAGCGTGTTTGCCAGCCTGCCGGCCATGGCTCTCACTTTCCAGACACGTCTGGAGAATATCGAGTGGAAGGTAGAAGGCGATCAGTTCGAATGCCGTCTGAGCCAGCCGATCACCGACTTCGGCGCCGGCGAATTCGTGCGTCGTGCGGGTGAACAAGCGACTTTCCGACTGAAGGCGTCCGGCTACAGCCTGGCCTCCGGATCGGCAACGCTGATTGCGGCTGCCGCGCCATGGCAGCCGGGTCGAGGCGACCTCAATCTTGGTGCGGTTAAAGTCGGCAATGGGGATATTCCATTCAATACCAGTCAGGCCCAGGCCAGTCGTCTGATCGCGGGCTTGATGGAAGGGCGCAGTCCCGTGATCCGCCACGTCCTGCGTGATGGCGGTGGGGCAATGGAAGTGCGGTTGCTTCCAGTCAAATTCAGCCATGCGTACAGCGATTTTCAACTGTGCACCGCCAAACTGCTGCCGATGAACTTCGAACAAGTGCGGCAAGCCGAGATCGGCTTCCCGGGCGGAGGCATCGACCTCGATGCTCAGGCCAAGCGTCGGCTCGACACCGTGCTGGCGTATATGAAGGCCGACCCTTCTGTGAACCGTGTCGAGCTGGACGGACATTCGGACAACAGCGGCAATCGTCTGACCAACCGTGACCTGTCGCGGCGTCGTGCACTGGCCGTTATGGACTACCTGAAGGCTCAAGGCGTGCCGGAAGAGCAGATCACCGTGCGCTTCCATGGCGAGCAGTATCCCTTGGTCCCGAACACCACCAACGCCAATCGCGCGCGCAATCGCCGGGTGAATATCCATCTGGATCGCGTCGCCGAACAGAAACCCGCGGTGGCACCGACCGCCGCACCCGCGCCGGTTCCTGCACCGGCCCCTGTCCCGCCGCCGGCCGCTACCCCCGCGCCTACGGCCGCATCCGGCACGCCGACCGCCAAGACCTCCTGATCGCGCGGCGACAGTCGTGTGCTCGACAGATTCTGTCGCTTCGTCGTCAGAAGCTGTCGCGACACTGTAATTCCACGGGTTTGAACGGTAGAATCAGCGGTTTTCCGTACAACGCGTTGGAGTGATGGCATGGCGGACGTTAACAAGGTAGTTCTCGCGTATTCCGGTGGCCTGGATACTTCGGTAATCCTCAAGTGGCTGCAGGATACGTACAACTGCGAAGTGGTGACCTTTACGGCTGACTTGGGTCAGGGTGAAGAAGTCGAGCCAGCACGCGCCAAGGCGCAAGCCATGGGCGTAAAAGAAATTTACATCGACGATCTGCGCGAAGAATTCGTGCGCGATTTCGTATTCCCGATGTTCCGCGCCAACACTGTCTATGAAGGCGAGTACCTGCTGGGTACGTCCATCGCCCGTCCTCTGATCGCCAAGCGTCTGATTGAAATCGCCAACGAAACCGGCGCCGACGCCATTTCCCACGGCGCGACCGGCAAAGGCAACGACCAGGTGCGTTTCGAACTGGGTGCCTACGCGCTCAAGCCCGGCGTCAAAGTGATTGCTCCGTGGCGTGAGTGGGACTTGCTGTCCCGCGAGAAGCTGATGGACTACGCCGAGAAACACGCGATCCCGATCGAGCGTCACGGCAAGAAGAAGTCTCCGTACTCGATGGACGCCAACCTGCTGCACATTTCTTATGAAGGCGGCGTGCTGGAAGACACCTGGACCGAGCACGAAGAAGACATGTGGCGTTGGACCGTTTCCCCGGAAAAGGCTCCAGACAAGGCTCAGTACCTGGAACTGACCTACCGCAACGGCGACATCGTCGCGCTGGACGGCGTCGAAATGAGCCCGGCCACCGTGCTGGCAACCCTGAACCGCATCGGTGGCGAACACGGCATCGGCCGTCTGGACATTGTCGAGAACCGCTACGTCGGCATGAAGTCCCGTGGCTGCTACGAAACCCCGGGCGGCACCATCATGCTCAGGGCTCACCGCGCCATCGAGTCGATCACCCTGGACCGCGAAGTCGCTCACCTCAAGGATGAGCTGATGCCGAAGTACGCCAGCCTCATTTACACCGGTTACTGGTGGAGCCCTGAGCGTCTGATGCTGCAACAGATGATCGACGCGTCGCAAGCTCACGTGAACGGTGTCGTTCGCCTGAAACTGTACAAAGGCAACGTCATCGTCACGGGTCGCAAGTCCGATGATTCGCTGTTCGATGCCAACATTGCGACCTTCGAAGAAGACGGCGGCGCTTATAACCAGGCAGACGCCGCTGGCTTCATCAAGCTCAATGCACTGCGCATGCGCATTGCCGCGAACAAGAACCGCAAGTTGTTCTGATCGCCGTCAGCGTGTAGAGGTGCAGCCCCGCCCGGGGTTGCACCGTTCTTTCAAATGCTCCCTACGCTCAGGCCTCTCCGTTTTATTCCGGCCTTGCTCGATGACGACCTATTTCTCCGGCTCCGGCACGTCAGAAGATGAATGTCCGGACGCGTCGATTTTATCCGTGCTTTTGAACTCGAAGCGATACGCCTTACCGATGTTCCAGACATCACGCACACTCAGATCGAGCAACTGAGCAATTTCCTGCGCCGTGTAGCCCAGTGAGGAGTAGTGCATGGCATGACCGGCGACAGAATCATCGACCAAAACCGGGTCCTGGCTACGAGCAGGCCTGGGTCTTACCGGGCGGCTGTAGAGGATTTTCAGACCGTTCTCGTTCGCCAGACGCTTGATCTCCTTGCGGTTCATCCGCAACGAGTATTGGAGCGCCGAGACGCCCGCACCCTTCGCGACTAAACCTTTAAGTTGTTCGAGCTTGGCTTTCATCTGCGCTTCTGGGTCCAGCTCCTGAGCCGTCTTTGTTGCCTCGCAGCCCATTTCTCCGGATTCACCCTCCGGGACTACGTTAATGACACCGCCCTGGGCGACGTATTGCTCTATGGCTTCAGCTATTTTCAGAGGTTCGGAGGTGATCGCTGAAAATACTCCTGTTTTTTTAGTCATGGTTTATTCCTTTGAACAGGTTGATATAGACGGCGCCTACAGCGCGCCGTTGTCCGTCATCAACTATTTCAGGGCTGGGCAGGCTTCTTCGAGCCGGCCGAACCCTGCTCGCGCTTGAAGTCCGGGCAAGGAAATAGAAAGATGATTAAGGGCAAATGTTGATTCGGTTAAAGCAGCTAATGAATGTCGGTAGTTGTCGAAAACCGAAAGTTCGTTTGCAGAAAAAAGTAACGACTGGAAATAGTTTTGGCAAGTAAAAAATCAAATCACGGCAATTTGAGTTTTGTTATTTTTTTGAGTCTTACAGGGCCGATGTTGCGGTCTGTTAGTTGTGTAGTATTTTTCTGGTTTGCAGGAAGTTAGCTGGATTTACAAGGTGGGATGGTATTACGTGGTGGGCGGAAGAACTGTATCAATAAAATGTTAATTAACGGCAATAGCTTTGTATAGCGTATGAAAAGCATTTTTTGAAGTGTTAGCGGGTTTGTCAGCACGCTGGGGGCTTTGTCAGCAAACACTGCTGCTGCGCGCAAGCGATTCAGGGGCATCGGATTAATCCGATCATCGTGTAGGCCATTTCTCTAAATAAATATGTATGAAGAAAAGGATTTTCAGGTGTGTAATTTTTCAACGCGCCTCAGGAGCATCACGAAGGAACGGGGCCGCAATATTTTATGGATGTTGTCTACTCGCATGTTCTGCGGATGAGCTTATCCTGTCAGTCAAGGATGTTGATTCGTACGGTGGCTTTCGAAATGGCAGGGTCAGGTGCACCGTCAGAACAGCAATGGAGGGTCGTCGGCAATGGACGGGTACGAGATCGGGAAAAAGTGCACCAGAGCGTGTTGGCTATTCTTTATTCAGCGCTGGACGGGGTGGACGGCTTCGATGAGGCACCGGCTGTGTGATCCTGAGTGCTGCAAGCATCACGTCTGTCATTCCGGATTTATTTCGGACTCGTCTTTTCGTCGTTTCCGAGAGTTGCCAATGAGGAAGCAAAAAATATGAACAGCCTCCAAGTGAGGATGGATAAGTCAGGTTTTGTAGGATCTTTCTGTTGCTTGAGTAGGAAAGGTCTTTGCCTGCTAGTCCGTAGGGAGGAGCGCCATGCAAAGCACTAAACGACTAAGCTATTGTGCGGGCTCTGAAAATTCGAACAGAAAAAAATGGACTGCTCATGAATAAAGTGTTGATCGTGGATGATCACCCTGTCATTCGGCTCGCTGTACGGATGTTAATGGAGCGTCATGGCTACGAGGTCATCGCCGAGACGGATAACGGCGTGGATGCGCTGCAACTGGCACGCGAGCATTTGCCGGACATCGTCATACTGGACATTGGTATTCCCAAGCTGGACGGCCTGGAGGTCATTGCCCGTTTGACGGCAATGACGCTGCCTTTCAAGGTATTGATCCTGACCTCTCAGGCCCCCGGGCATTTTTCGATGCGTTGCATGCAGGCGGGAGCTGCGGGATATGTCTGCAAGCAGCAAGACCTCACCGAGTTGCTCAGTGCAATCAAAGCGGTGTTGTCCGGCTACAGCTATTTTCCAAATCAGGCCCTGCACACGGTGCGTTCGAGTCTGGGGAACGCCAGCGAGGCTGAGATGGTTGATCGGCTCTCAGGGCGGGAGATGATGGTCCTGCAGCAGCTGGCTCGGGGGAAAACCAACAAGGAAATTGCCGATGGAATGTTTCTCAGCAATAAGACAGTCAGTACTTACAAAACGCGTCTGCTATTGAAACTCAACGCGCATTCGCTGGTGGATCTCATTGAGCTGGCCCAGCGTAATGGGCTGGTGTAACAAAAGGAGCCCAGGCTCGAAACAGGTGTCAGCGATGTCGCGACGCTGCAGGCGGTATCCATGAATTTTGCCGACAGGCTAAAGCCTCTCAAGTACAGGAGAGGCTTTGAACAGTGTCTTTTTGCGGGGCGTGTCAGAGGTCGAAATCGTAGTCGGCCAGTTGCTTCTGGAGTCGACGCTCTTCCAGCAGGTTGTCGATGGTGCGGCGCTTGCTGAGATTGGTTTTTGCCGTTTCTACAGGTACTTGGGCGGCGTCGTCGGAATCCCCGGCCACGAAGTCGTCCTCTACGTCCATCTGCTCTTTGCCAGTGCTCATCAAGTTGACTCCAGGCTTAGACTGTCATTGGCGGACCTTATAGCGACAAACTTCGACCGGGTAAAAAAGATTTTTTCAATCGATCAACCGCTGAAAACGCTATCGCTCAATCGTCGGATGTCTTTGCCTTGTATTCGCACAGGTCTTCGATCCTGCAACTGCCGCACCGAGGCTTGCGCGCGATGCAGACGTAACGGCCATGCAGGATCAACCAGTGATGGGCGTCGAGAAGATAATCCTTAGGGACGAACTTCATCAGTTTGTTTTCCACTTCGATGACGTTCTTGCCCGGAGCGATTCCTGTGCGGTTACTGACCCTGAAAATATGCGTGTCCACGGCCATGGCCAACTGGCGGAAGGCAGTATTGAGCACGACGTTAGCGGTCTTGCGACCCACGCCCGGCAGCGCTTCCAGGGCTTCTCGGCTTTGCGGTACTTCGCCGCCATGCAGTTCCACCAGCATGCGGCAGGTCTCGATGACGTTCCTCGCCTTGCTGTTGTACAAACCGATAGTCTTGATGTACTCGGACAGCCCGTCGACACCCAAGTCGTAAATCGCCTGTGGGGTGTTGGCGACCGGGTACAGCCTGGCCGTCGCCTTGTTCACGCTGACGTCCGTGGCTTGCGCCGACAGGATCACCGCGATTAACAGTTCGAACGGCGAACTGTAGGACAGCTCAGTTTTGGGATCGGGATTGTCTTCGTGGAGGCGACGAAAAATTTCCAGACGTTTTACTGCGTTCATGAAATGCGCTTTCCCTGAGTAACAGTCGTATCAAGTGTGGCATCGGGCCGATTGGCAGGCTTGGGTCGGTCTATGAGGCTTCAAGCGCCTGTAACGCTTGTTCGGCCTGTGCGACCTCGGCGATCAGTGCCGCCACCTGATCAGGCGGCAGCTCCGCAGATTGAGCTTTGGCGAGGGCGGCACGGCGCATGGCAAGCTGGATTTTCGCTCTGTTCAAGGCGGCCTTGTCAGCTTTTGCAGTGGGCTCAATGTTAACTGGCGCCACGGTTGGTGTTGCCTGGTCGGATCGCCCAACGCCCTGAAGCGCAGCCAGGGCGCGTTCGGCCTCGTCAAGTTCCCTTTGCAGCTCCACCAACCGCGCCGCCTGTTCTGCGATGGGCGGGTGTCCGAACGCTTTGAGTGACTTGTTCAGTTGGGCGCGGCTCATCGTGACCTCGATGCGCGCCTGCTTCAATGCTGCATCGCGGTTAGCCGTCTTCTGTGTTCGAACACGTTCCATCGCTGCCTGTACGGGGTCAGCGTGGTCGGGTGTCGACGCTACGGGCTTTCGCTGACGAGCCAGACGTTCGGCCTGGCGCTGTTGTTCTTCCCGCTCCAGCCGAGCGTTGCGGGCTTCGAAGCGCTGACGTGCGTGACCGCGCTTGGCTGCTCGCGCGACCTGCTGGGCTTCGTCAAACGCCAAGCCACCGACTATCGGCACCACGGTGGCCGATGGCAGAGGCAGCATGTCGATGCAATCGACGGGGCAGGGCGCCACGCACAGGTCGCAGCCGGTGCACTCGTCGACGATCACGGTGTGCATCAGTTTTGCAGCACCGACGATTGCATCGACGGGGCAAGCCTGAATGCACTTGGTGCAGCCGATGCATTCCGCTTCACGAATGAATGCAACCTGGGGAGGGGCGCTTCCACGTTCGGTGTCCAGTTGCAGGACCGGCACGTCCAACAGGCGCGCCAACGCTGCGATGGTTTCATCGCCGCCCGGTGGGCATTTGTTGATCGATTCGCCGCTGGCAATGCCTTCGGCGTAGGGCTTGCAGCCGGGATGGCCACATTTGCCGCATTGGGTCTGCGGCAGGAGGGCATCGATACGCTGAATCAGGCTCATGCTTTGACCAGACCGACGACGCTGGAGGTCGTCGGCCGCGTTCAGGGTTACTTAATGCGCTGACCCGGCTTGGCGCCACTGTCAGGACTCAGCAGGTAGATTTCTTCGCCGCCAGGACCGGCCGCCATCACCATGCCTTCGGAGATACCGAAACGCATTTTCCGAGGCTTGAGGTTGGCGATCATCATGGTCAGACGACCTTCCAGCTCCGCCGGGTTCGGATAAGCGCTCTTGATACCGGAGAACACGTTGCGTTTCTCGTCACCGATGTCCAGCGTGAGGCGTAGCAGTTTGTCGGCCCCTTCGACGTGTTCGGCTTTCTCGATCAGCGCGACGCGCAGGTCGATGGCGGCGAAGGCGTCGAAGTCGATTTCCGGTGACAGCGGATCCTTGGCCAGTTCGCCGTTACCTTGAGCGGCTGAGCCGGTGTCGGTGGCGCTGGCCGTCAGGTCTTCTTTCGAGGCGTTGGTCATGGCTTCCACCTTTGCCGGATCGATACGGGTCATGAGGGCCTGGAACGGGTTCAGCTGATGGTTGCTGAGCAGCGTCAGGTGGTCGTCCCAGGTCAATGGCGCGACGTTGAGGAATTGCTCTGCGTCGGCGGCCAGATTAGGGAGGACCGGCTTCAGAAAGATCACCAGTTGGCGGAACAGGTTTATGCCCAGAGCGCAGATGGCCTGGACTTCATCCTGTTTGCCATCCTGCTTGGCCAGCGACCAGGGTGCCTTGTCGGCGATCCAGGCGTTGGCCCGGTCGGCCAGCGCCATGATTTCACGCATGGCACGGGCAAAGTCTCGGGCTTCGTAGGCGTCTGCGATGCTTGGCGCCGCGGCGAGGAAGGCGTCGGTCAACTCTGGTGCGGCATTGCCGGCCACCAGAACGCCTGCGTTACCTTTGTGGATAAAGCCTGCGCAGCGGCTGGCGATGTTCACCACCTTGCCGATGAGGTCGGAGTTGACCTTCTGCACGAAGTCTTCCAGGTTCAGGTCGAGGTCGTCGACGCCACGGCCCAGCTTGGCGGCGTAGTAGTAACGCAGGTATTCCGGCGACAGGTGCTCAAGGTAGGTACGCGCCTTGATGAAGGTGCCGCGCGACTTCGACATTTTCTGGCCGTTGACGGTCAGGTAGCCGTGCACGTTGATGCCGGTCGGTTTGCGGAAGCCCGAGCCCTCGAGCATCGCCGGCCAGAACAGCGCGTGGAAATTGACGATGTCCTTGCCGATGAAGTGGTACAGCTCGGCCGTCGAGTCCTTGTTCCAGAAGGCATCGAAGTCCAGCGTCGGCGTGCGATCGCACAGGTTTTTGAAGCTGGCCATGTAGCCGATCGGTGCATCCAGCCAGACGTAGAAGTATTTGCCTGGCTCGTCGGGGATTTCAAAACCGAAGTACGGTGCGTCGCGGGAGATGTCCCACTGTTGCAGGCCCGAATCCAGCCATTCGGCGATCTTGTTTGCCACGGCGTCCTGCAGCGTGCCGCTGCGGGTCCATGTTTTAAGCATGGCGTCGAAGGCGGGCAGGTCGAAGAAGAAATGCTTCGAGTCCTTGAGCACAGGGGTTGCGCCGGAAATCGCCGACTTCGGGTCTTTCAGGTCAGTCGGTGCGTAGGTGGCTCCGCACTTCTCGCAGTTGTCGCCGTACTGGTCTTCAGTGCCGCACTTAGGGCAGGTGCCTTTGATGAAGCGGTCGGCCAGGAACATTTTCTTTTCCGGGTCGAAATACTGGGTTACCGAGCGCGTGGCGATATGGCCCGCGTCGCGCAGACGGGTATAAATGAGGCTCGACAGCTCGCGGTTTTCTTCAGCGTGGGTCGAGTGAAAGTTGTCGAAGTTCACCAGGAAGTCGGCAAAGTCGGCGCTGTGTTCAGCCTGAACGTTGGCGATCAGTTGTTCAGGCGTGATGCCTTCTTTTTCAGCGCGCAGCATGATTGCCGAGCCATGGGCATCGTCCGCGCACACATAGATGCACTGATTGCCGCGGTGCTTCTGGAAGCGCACCCACATGTCGGTCTGGATGTACTCGAGCATGTGGCCAAGGTGAATGGAACCATTGGCATAGGGCAGGGCGCTGGTGACGAGAATCTTGCGTGGCTCGGACATGGGGCTCGGCTACTTGAAGTGAAACGGAGGTCGGCCACTATAAAGGTCTGAGCGTTTTTTTTCATCCCACACCGCGTGTCGGAATCGGCTTCGCGCCGCTCGGAGAAAACACGGCCCCTCTTATTCCGATGAACGCGGTAGGATAGCCGCCTGTTTTGCTCAGTCTTTTTCGGGAGTGACCCATGAGCGCTGTCAACCGCGCAACGGTGGAAGCCGTCCTTCGCCAGTACACCGATCCTTATTTGAACCAAGACCCTGTCAGCGCCGGTTGTGTGCGTGCCATCGACATCGAGGGTGATCGCGTCAACGTGCAGCTGGAACTGGGCTATGCCGCAGCGCTGTTCAAGAACGGCTGGGCGCAGATGCTGCAGATGGCCATTGAAGGGCTAGAGGGCGTTGCCTCGGCCAAGGTTCAGATCGACACGTTGATCACCGCTCACAAAGCCCAAGGGCAAATCCCTGGCTTGGCCAACGTCAAGAACATCGTCGCCGTTGCCTCGGGCAAGGGTGGCGTCGGCAAATCCACCACGGCGGCCAACCTGGCCTTGGCGTTGTCTCGTGAGGGCGCGCGGGTCGGGATTCTCGACGCCGATATCTATGGCCCGAGTCAGGGCGTGATGTTCGGTATCGCTGAAGGCACGCGGCCGAAGATCAAGGATCAGAAGTGGTTCGTGCCAATTGAGGCCCATGGCATCGAGGTTATGTCGATGGCTTTCCTCACGGACGACAACACGCCGATGGTCTGGCGTGGGCCGATGGTCTCTGGCGCGTTGCTGCAGCTCATCACCCAGACGGCCTGGAATGACCTGGATTATCTGGTCATCGACATGCCGCCTGGCACGGGTGACATTCAGCTGACGCTGGCGCAGAAAGTCCCGGTCGCCGGCGCGGTTATCGTGACCACGCCGCAAGATCTGGCATTGCTGGATGCGAAGAAGGGCGTGGAGATGTTCCGCAAGGTCAACATTCCGGTGTTGGGCGTCGTGGAAAACATGGCGGTGCACATCTGTTCGAATTGCGGTCATGCCGAGCATTTGTTCGGTGAGGGCGGCGGTGAGAAGCTCGCCTCGCAATACGGCGTCGAATTGCTGGCTTCGCTGCCGCTGTCGATGCTGATTCGCGAGCAAGCCGATGGTGGCAAGCCGACGGCCATTGCTGAGCCGGAAAGCCAGATTGCGATGGTGTATCAGGAGCTGGCGCGCCATGTCGGGGCGCGGATTGTGTTGCAGGAAGCGGCAACACCGGCGATGCCGAATATTTCGATCAGCGACGATTGAGGCTTTAAACGGGGCTGTTCGCGGGGGTGTAACGTTCGGGTTTCCGTAGCGTCTCTTTCGCGAGCAAGCTCGCTCCCACAGGGGCTTTAGAGCAGCTGCAAAAACTGCGGGCATAAAAAAACCCCGCTTTTGAGGGCGGGGTCTTTTAAACGATTCAGCACAAGTTAGATAACTTGAACTTCCTCAGCTTGCATGCCTTTCTGACCGCGGGTAGCGATGAAAGAGACCTGCTGGCCTTCTTTCAGGCTTTTGAAGCCGTCAGATTGGATTGCTTTGAAGTGTACGAACAGGTCGTCACCGGATTGTGGAGTGATGAAGCCGAAGCCTTTTTCATCGTTGAACCACTTAACGGTACCGGTTTGGCGATTAGACATGGTGTATCTCCTTGGACAAAGTTAACTGCGACTCAGGAAGAACCCTGGCCGAGACTGAGTGCAAAGAGCAGGAAAAATTCTTGGAGATGGTTGGATCGAAATTCAACATCGTGTAGAGATTCTCAGTGACACAAGCAACACAGTGGACCCACCTTAACCCTTTTTTCCGGATGTGCCAATGGGCATGTCTCGTTTATTTCGACGGAAGGCATAAACCTTCCCGTGCGGGTCGCGCGCAATCTTTGAACCCGGCGCCTTGGACCGGTAAGATGCCGGACATCTTTTTTCACCTCGCTATTCAGGACATCGCCATGAGCATCAAATCGGACAAGTGGATTCGCCGCATGGCGCAGGAACACGGCATGATCGAGCCGTTCGTAGAGCGTCAAATGCGCGGTGAGGGCGCTGACCGGCTGATCTCCTTCGGTGTCTCCAGCTATGGCTACGACGTGCGTTGCGCCGACGAATTCAAGGTGTTCACCAACATCAATTCGGCGACCGTCGATCCCAAGAATTTCGACGAAAAGAGCTTTGTCGACGTTAAAAGCGATGTCTGCATCATCCCGCCGAACTCGTTTGCGCTGGCCCGTACCGTCGAATATTTCCGCATTCCCCGCAATGTGTTAACCATCTGTCTGGGTAAAAGCACCTACGCGCGCTGCGGCATCATCGTCAACGTGACGCCGCTGGAACCGGAGTGGGAAGGTCACGTCACGCTGGAGTTTTCCAACACCACGACGTTGCCAGCGAAGATCTACGCCAACGAAGGCGTCGCTCAGATGCTGTTCCTGGAGTCGGATGAAGAATGCGAAGTCTCCTACAAGGATCGTGGCGGCAAGTATCAGGGCCAACGTGGTGTCACCCTGCCACGCACCTGAGCCGCTGAGCCAGATTTCACCGTTGGTCACTTTGAAACGGAATTAGTCTCGAAAACTGCACTCTATTGACTGAACTGTTCCCGTCCGCACCATGCGGATGGGGCCAACGCTCAGGAGTGCCCTATGAAGAGACAAATCAGAACCAGCAGCAAGGAAGCCGACCCCGGACAGAACCAGGTCGGGTTGCTGGCTTGGTCGCTGTTAGCGCATCCCCATTTGAACAACATGGTTGCTGGCGGTATTCCAGGCCAGCCCAATCCTGACAGCCCCGATTACCCAGAGCCTACAGAGCCTGGTGTGCCGACCCTTCCCGACGAGCCTCCTCCCGCTCCGGTGGCCTGACACCGGCGGCCTGCCGGTGCTTCGGCATCGGCGGGCTTCGTTCTTAATTCCCTGCACAGTCTCAGCTCACCGCTTCCGCGATGTGCCCGCACCTTCAAAGCGATTCCCAGACCGCTCCGTCGCCCACCACATACACCCTGCTGTTTTCCTGCCGCTCGATGTTCATGCCGCCCGTAAAGGCCCCGAACGCGGGAAGCACGCTGACGTGTTGCAACACGTAAAAGCACGGCAGGCGCAGACGCTGTCGGCCTCTGCCAAAGAGTCTGTAGGTCGGATGTACGTGGCCCGCTAGAACGTGGTGAGTGGGATGAGGATCGGGTTCATGTTGCAGCGCAAAAGGCCCTAGCAGGAGCGGTTCCGGTACGACGATGATGCCCAAGTGCTGCGGCGGATCGCCGGCGCGTTTGTCGTGATTGCCGCGAATCAAGGTGATCGCCAGTGACGCATGTCGCTCGCGCCAGGCCTGCAAGGCTGCCAGCGTGCCTGCAGCGTGCGACTCGGGGGCGTGCAGGAAATCTCCTAGAAAAATCAGGTGTTCGCAGTCATAGGCGGCGAGAAGCGCATCCAGGCGTTGTAAGTTGTCGTCTGTGGTGCCGTGGGGCACCGGCTGCCCCAATTTTCGGTAGGCGGCTGCTTTACCGAAATGCGCATCGGCGATCAGCAAGGCGCGTTCGGCGGGGTAATAGATCGCTTTGTCCGCCAGCAGCCACAGTTCGGCGCCGGCCAGCTGGATGGAGAGATAAGGCCTCATGACGTCACCTCGGGCCCGGCGGCTTTTTCCAGATCCCGCACCATGCGCGCAATGCGGTCGGAGAGTTTCTCCGTGCTAAGGCTTTCGCGCATGCGCTCGACCAGCAGCGGGAACGCCATCGGCGTCGGGCGTTTGATCAGGTGCAGGTCGAGGGTGCGGCTGTTGATTCTTTGCAGCGTATGTTCCAGTCGGTTGACGTCCAGCTCCTGTCGCAAGACTTCCTCTTGTGCCTGGGTCAGCAACAGGTTGCTCGCGTCGTATTGCTTGAAGACCTCAAAGAACAACCCGCTGGAGGCTTGCAGTTGGCGATTGCTTTTGGGGGCGCCGGGATACCCTGAAAACACCAGGCCGGCAATCCTCGCGATTTCACGAAAGCGACGTAACGCCAGCTCTCCGGCGTTCAGGCTGGCCATGATGTCGGTCAACAGGTTGTCCTCGCTGAACAAGTGTGGGGTCAGTCGTTGCGACCAGTCGACCTCGGTCGCGCTCAATAGCTCGAAGCCGTAGTCGTTGACGGCGATGGAAAACGTCAGTGGCGTATCCCGGCTCAGGCGCCACGCCAGCAGACTCGCCAGGCCCAGGTGGACGTGACGGCCGGCAAATGGATAGAGAAACAGGTGCCAACCTTCCCGGGACTTCAGTACTTCGGCCAGCAGCGTATGCTTGCGCGGTAACGCTGACCACTCGCGCTGCACGTCCAGCAACGGGCTCACGGTGTGCATCTCGGGGCTGTCGAAAATCCCTTGCGCCGCTGCGTCGAACTTGTCCACCACCGCGTCAGCCAATTCACTGGAAAGCGGCATCCGGCCGCCATTCCAGCGGGGGACAGCGGCTTTTTTGCTCGTGGCGCGTTTGACGTAAGCGGTCATGTTTTCCACCCTGACCAGTTCGAGCAGGCGGCCGCTGAACAGAAATCCGTCTCCGGGCTTCAGACGAGCGATAAAACCCTCTTCGACGCTGCCCAGCGAACCACCTCCGCCGCCCTTGCTCCAGTACTTCACGTTGATGCTTGCGTCGCTGACGATGGTGCCCACGCTCATGCGATGACGCCGCGCCAGCCGCGCATCGGGCACTCGCCAGACACCATGTTCGTCAGGCTCTACACGGCGATAGTCAGGATAGGCCGTGAGTGACAGGCCACCGTGGCGCACGAATGCCAACGCCCATTGCCACTCCTCGTCGGTCAGATCACGGTAGGCCCAGGCGGTGCGAACTTCAGTCAGTAGGTCGTCGGGCAAAAAGCCGCCACCGAGCGCCATGCTCACCAGGTGCTGTACGAGAACGTCTAGCGGTTTGTGAGGCGATTCCCTAGGTTCGATCATTCGGGCCTCGACCGCATCGTGTGCTGCCGCCGCTTCGACCAGTTCAAGGCTGTGCGTCGGCACCATCGTCACGCGAGAAGGTCGGCCGGGCGCATGGCCGGAACGTCCTGCGCGCTGCATCAGGCGCGCGACGCCTTTGGCCGAGCCTATCTGCAACACGCGCTCTACCGGAAGGAAATCCACACCCAGGTCCAGGCTGGAGGTACAGACCACCGCTTTGAGGTGGCCTTCTTTCAGTGCTCGCTCGACCCAGTCGCGCACTTCGCGTGACAGCGAACCGTGATGCAGTGCGATCAGGCCGGCCCAGTCAGGGCGGGCGTCCAGCAACGCCTGATACCAGATTTCCGATTGTGCGCGGGTGTTGGTGAACACCAGGCAACTGGCGCTGCTGTCCACCTCGGCAACCACCTGCGGCAACATGCGCAATCCCATGTGGCCGGCCCAGGGGAAGCGCTCGATGCCCTGCGGGATCAAGGTGTCGACAATCAGGTCCTTGACCACCTTGCCTTGCACGGCGGTGCCTCCCTCGCCGAGCAGCACCTGTTGCGCGTGTTGCTGATTGCCCAGCGTGGCCGACAGTCCCCACACGACCAGTGCAGGGTTCCAGTGGCGCAGTCTTGCCAGTGCCAGCTGCAACTGGACACCCCGCTTGTTGCCGATCAGCTCGTGCCATTCGTCAACGACGATCATCTTCAGCGTGGAAAACGTCGCTTGCGCGTCGGCGCGGGTCAGCAGCAGGGTCAGGCTTTCGGGCGTGGTGATCAGCGCAGAGGGCAGCCGCCGACCCTGTTTTGCGCGCTCGCTGCTGCTGGTGTCGCCGGTGCGAAGCCCCACGCTCCAATGGATCTCGAGATCCCTTAAAGGAGCTTCGAGCGCACGCGCGGTGTCGGCGGCAAGGGCTCGCATCGGGGTGATCCACAGCACCGTCAACGGCGTCGGGGCGGGCTTGCGTTTACGAGGTTTTTCCTCGACCGGGGAGGGCGCAGGCCTGGCGAACTGATTGAGGGCAGCAAACCAGACCGAATAGGTTTTGCCGGCGCCGGTGCTGGCATGCAGCAAACCGGATTCGCCACGGGCCACGGCGGCCCATACGTCTTTCTGAAAGGCGAAGGGTTTCCAGCCGCGAGCGGCGAACCAGCGCTGGGCAACATTGACGGATCTGGGCATGCGCGGGCTCTGAAAGGTGTTCATTCAGAGACCGTCGGGGCAGGGGATTAGTTTGGTTGGATGATCGCTGAGCGCCAAACCTGTAGGAGCGCGCTTGCCCGCGATAGCGTCCGATCAGTCACCCTCTCAGGCACAGACACATGGCTATCGCGGGCAAGCGCGCTCTTACAGGGTCAGCAGTTGCCAAACGTCACGAGTTCGGCGGGACATCCGGGCGCTAGGTGTTATTTCAAATTGCCACTCAAGAACTGCTGCAACCGCTCGCTCTTCGGGTTACCCAGCACGTCGTCGGGATGGCCGATCTCTTCAATCTGTCCCTGGTGCAGGAACACCACCTGGTTGGCGACCTTGCGGGCGAAGCCCATCTCGTGGGTCACGAGAATCATCGTGCGGCCTTCTTCGGCAAGGCCTTGAATCACTTTCAACACTTCACCCACCAGCTCCGGGTCGAGTGCCGACGTCGGTTCGTCGAACAGCATGATCTCCGGCTCCATCGCCAACGCGCGAGCAATCGCCACGCGCTGCTGCTGACCGCCGGACAGGAATGCCGGGTATTGATCGGCAACACGTGCCGGCAGGCCGACCTTTTCCAAGTATTTGCGCGCGCGGTCTTCGGCTTCGGCCTTGGAAACACCCAGCACGCGGCGCGGCGCCATGGTGATGTTTTCCAGCACCGTCATGTGGCTCCACAGGTTGAAGTGCTGGAACACCATGGCCAGGCGTGTACGGATGCGCTGCAGTTCAGCCGGATCGGCGACACGCATGCCGGTTGCATCGCTGACCATGCGAACCGGCTGGCCGTCCAGGCTCATGGCGCCGTCGTTGGGTTGTTCGAGGAAGTTGATGCAGCGCAGGAAAGTACTCTTGCCCGAGCCGCTGGCGCCGATCAGGCAGATCACGTCACCGACGTTGGCCTTGAGCGACACGCCTTTGAGCACCTCGTGTTCACCGTAGCTTTTGTGCAGGCCATCGATGGTCAGTTTGTACATGACGGGCAATCCTTAAGGAGAAAGTAAGTAGCCGCTGCGGTAGGCTTCGGTGCCGGCGACATGGGCGATGACCATGCCGGCAGTCGCCATGCGTCGCAAAGAGCGGGCGTACATAAGGCCGGCGTAGGCCGCGTGGATCGGGGTCACCGCGTCGCTGATCGGGTCGATGACCTCAGCGATCAGTTGCCCGGCCTCAACGTATTCGCCTGGCAGTGTGCAGAACACCAGCAGGCCGCCGACAGGCGTGGCAACCGGTTCGACCGCCGCCAGTGGCGTCGCCGGATAAATCAGTTCGGGTTGCGCCACCGGCTCACCGGCAATGGCGCCGTACTGCATCAGGTAACTGATGATGGCCTGGCAATCGCGGCTGCCGAGGGCGTGACACACATCGCCTTGACCGCGTAATTCCAGCGTCACCGAAAAGCTGCCCAGTGGAAGGGGAAAGTGGTTCTCGAAGCGCTGCTGTAATTGCCACCAGACGAGCGTGAAGCACTCATCGAACGACTGGCCACCGGAGTCCGTCGCCAGCAGGCTGGCTTGCGCACCGAGGTAGCGCGACAGCGGCTCGACCTGCGGCCAGGCCTCTGGCGTGGTGTACAGGTGTTCCACGGATTCGAAATCGCAATGCAGGTCGAGCACCATGTCGGCCTCACAGGCCAGACGTTGCAGGGTCAGGCGTTGCGATTCCAGCTGAGTGGTGCCGACGCAACCCTCCAGCGCGGCACGCAGACTTTTGCGAATCAGCGCGACGTTGTGCTGCGCGTCGTCGGTCAGCAACGGCTCGACTTCATCGCCCACGTGCTGGCTGAGATCGACGAACCGGCGGTTGAAGTTTTGCCCGCTTTCCAGCTCGTAACGTCCGAGTGGAATGTCCATCAGCACCTGTTCCAGGCCAATGGGATTGGCCACGGGAACAACGACGATTTCGCCCAGCAGCTGGCCGGCTTTTTCAAGCTCTGCCAGACGTTGTTTCAGGTACCAGCTGACCAGCATGCCGGGGAGTTCATCAGCATGCAGGGAGGACTGAATGTAGATTTTGCAGGCGCCGTTTTCCGGGCCGTAGTGAAAGCTGTGGATCTGCCGCGCGGTGCCTGGCACCGGCGCCAGCAAATCATGAGTCTGGTGTCGCATGGGCAGGTCCTAGTGAGACGGGCCGAGGAAGGCCAGCCAGCGGCGTTCGGCCAAACGGAACAGGCCCACCAATATGAAGGTGACCGTGAGGTAGATCAGCGCGGCGATGCCGAACGACTGGAACGTCAGGAAGGTGGCCGAGTTCGCATCGCGGGCAACTTTGAGGATGTCCGGCACGGTGGCGGTGAAGGCCACGGTGGTCGAGTGCAGCATCAGGATCACTTCGTTGCTGTAGTAAGGCAGCGACCGGCGCAGGGCCGACGGCATGATGACGTAGGTGTACAGGCGCCAGCCGGTCAGGCCGTAAGCCTTCGCCGCTTCGACTTCGCCGTGATTCATGCTGCGAATCGCGCCGGCGAAGATCTCGGTGGTGTAGGCGCAGGTGTTGAGGGCGAACGCCAGAATGGTGCAGTTCATCGCGTCGCGGAAGAACGAGTTGAGCAGCGGCTGATCGCGCACGACTTCCAGGCTGTAAATGCCGGTGTAGCAGATCAGCAACTGGATATAGAGCGGCGTGCCCCGGAACAGATAGGTGTAGAACTGCACCGGCCAGCGAACCAGCGGGTTGCGCGAGACGCGGGCAATGGACAGCGGAATGGAAGCGATGAAGCCGATGGCAATGGACGCGCTGAGCAGCCACAGGGTCATGGCCAGGCCAGTGATGTTCTGCCCGTCCGTATAAAGGAAGGCGCGCCAGTATTCTTCAAGCAATTCGATCATCGTTGAGCCTCCCGGCTGCCTGCGGCGTAACGCCGTTCAGCCCAGCGCAGGGCAAAGTTGGAGACGCTGGTAATGACCAGATAGATCAAGGCGGCGAGCACCAGGAAATAGAACAGCTGATAGGTGCTTTTGCCTGCATCTTGAGACGCTTTGACCAGGTCGGCCAGACCGATGATCGACACCAGCGCCGTGGCCTTGAGCACCACTTGCCAGTTGTTGCCGATGCCGGGAAGGGCAAAGCGCATCATCTGCGGGAACACCACGAAACGGAAGCGCTGAGCACGGCTCAAGCCATAGGCGGTGGCGGCTTCGACCTGGCCACGCGGCACCGCGAGGATCGCGCCGCGGAAGGTTTCGGTGAAGTACGCGCCGTAGATGAAGCCCAGCGTAATGACACCGGCGGCGAAGGGATCGATTTCGATGTAGTCCCATTCCATCGCTTCGGTGAAGCTGGTGAGCCAGGTCTGCAGGCTGTAGAAAATCAGCAGCATCAGCACAAGGTCCGGTACGCCACGAATCAGCGTGGTGTAGACCTGTGCCGGGATACGCAGGATCGCGGCTTTGGACAGTTTGGCACTGGCGCCCAGCAGGCCAAGCACGATGGCCAGCAGCAGCGACATTACCGATAATTTGACGGTCATCCAGGTGCCCTGAAGCAGCAACGGGCCGAAGCCCTTGAGGCTGAACGCGGACAGTCCCAGGTTTTGCAGGAGAGTTTCGAACATGTGGAACCTATACAGTCAATAAAAACGCCCATCGATTCAGAGGGGGATTCGGATGACCCCTGAGTCGACGGGCGTTAGTTTACTTATTTACCGCTGTACAGATTCAGATCGCCGAAGTGCTTCTTCTGGATCTCGGCGTATTTGCCGTCATCGTGTAACGCTTTGATACCTTTATCCAAAAGCGCTTTCAGGTCTTTGTTACCTTTCGAGATGCCGACTGCAGTTTTGGCTGGCAGCAGTGGATCGTCGATTGGCTTGCTGACTTCGTAGCCAGCACCTTGTGGCGATTTCAGGAAGCCCAGTTCGGCTTGCAGCATGTCTTGTACGGAAGCGTCCAGACGACCGGACACCAGGTCGGCGTAAACCTGATCCTGGTTGGCGTAGGCCTGGGTTTTCACGCCAGCCTTGTCCAGGATGGCCTTGGCGTAGGCTTCCTGAATGGTGCCTTGCTCGTAGCCAACGGTTTTGCCTTTGAGCGAAGCGACGTCAGCGCTCAGACCGGAGCCTTTCTTGTAAACCAGCGAAGTCGGGCCGGAGAACAGTTCGCTGGAGAAGTCGATGACTTTCTCGCGAGCCGGGGTCACGGTCATGGAGGAGATCACGCCGTCGAACTTGTTGGCTTTCAGGCCGGGGATCATGCCGTCGAAATCGCTTTCGACCCATTTGCACTTGACCTTCAATTCTGCACAGATCGCGTTGCCCAGATCGATGTCGAAGCCGACCAGGCTACCGTCAGCGGCTTTCGATTCGAATGGAGCGTACGAAGGATCGACGCCGAAACGCAGCTCCTTGTATTCCTTGGCCATTGCGTTGCCAGCGGCCAGACAGATGGCGAGTGCGGAAAGGGTCAGCCATGCTTTTTTCATCGTTCAGTCCTTAAAACCAAATTGAGCGTTGGGAACACGCGAAGGCTTGCTACCGGCAGGTGCCAGACCGCAAAAAGATAGCAATTTCCGAACCAAAGAGACGAACGTGCGTTTTAAATGTACGGAGTTGTCGCAATGATGACTTTGAGCCATCTCTTGTCTTTTTTCAGTGCGCCGGAGGCAGTGGGAGAGTAGCCGAAACGGCCGGTCAGAGTGCGTAAAAATTGAAGGAACGCGCTTGCCCGCGCATGGGCGTTGCAGCGGTAGGAACATTCGAAACACTTTAGATGACTTTGACCCCCAGGCACTGGGGGCTGACACGCCCTTACTCAGCGCAGTGCGCGTGACCCAAAAGGGGTTTGAGCACCAAAGTGGTGCTCAAGACAACAGATCCTGCAACGTCGCCAGGCTGTCCGCTTCGGCCACAGGCTTGTCCTGTCGCCATCTGAGCATTCTGGGAAACCTCACCGCGATCCCGCTTTTGTGGCGTTTGGACAGGGCAATGCCTTCGAATCCCAGCTCGAAAACGAGGGTGGGGGTAACACTTCGCACCGGGCCGAATTTCTCGACCGTGGTCTTGCGCACGATTGCATCGACTTTGCGCATTTCTTCGTCGGTCAGGCCCGAATAGGCCTTGGCGAAAGGCACCAGCGTGCGTTCACTGGACTGCGGCGGGCCATCCCAGACCGCGAAGGTGTAGTCGCTGTAGAGGCTGGCGCGACGGCCATGGCCGCGCTGGGCATAAATCAGCACGGCGTCGACGCTGAACGGGTCCATCTTCCATTTCCACCACACGCCCATGTCCTTGGTCCGGCCGACCCCGTACATCGAATCTCGGGCCTTGAGCATCATGCCTTCAACCCCGAGGCTGCGGGAGGCTTCACGTTGTTTGCCGAGGTCGAGCCAGTCTTTGCCACTCAGGACTGGCGAGGGCATCAACACTGGGCTCTGCGCGCCGACGATCACGTGCTCCAGTTGTGCACGCCGCTCATGCTGGGGTTTGCTGCGCCAGTCGTGACCTTGCCATTCCAGCAGGTCATAGGCGAGGACGACCACGGGGACGTCCTCAAGGATTTTCTTGCCGATGGTTTTGCGACCGATGCGTTGCTGTAACAAGGCAAAGGGCTGTACGGAGGGCGTGGGTTCTTGGGTCGCTTGCGGCGCAGGGGTGCTGAGCGCGAAATCATTCGGGCTGGTGCCCGGCTGATCGGCAGGCGCCTTCCAGACCACAATCTCGCCGTCGATCACGGTCCCATCTGGCAGGCACTGGACGAGGGCCTGCAATTCGGGGAAACGATCGGTGACCAGTTCCTCGCCTCTGGACCAGATCCACAGCCGACCTTCACGCTTGACGACCTGCGCACGAATCCCGTCCCACTTCCATTCCACCTGCCAGTTCTCGGCAGGGCCGAGCAGGTTGTCGAACTGATCGACCGGCTGCTGCAGCGCGTGGGCGAGAAAGAACGGGTAGGGCTGACCGCCCCGTTGCGCGTGCTCGTCCTCGGACTCTTCGGCGATCAGCTTCAGGTAGCCCTCGGCGCTAGGGCGATGGGACAGATCGGTGTAGCCCACCAGGCGCTGCGCCACACGCTTGCTGTCGATGTCCGCCAAGGCTGCCAGGGCGCGGGTGACCAGCAGTTTCGATACGCCGACACGGAAACTGCCGGTGATCAATTTCAGGCACACCATCAGACTCTGGCGATCCAGCTGTGCCCAAAACGTCGGCAGCCGTTCGAGGAGTTCTTCGGGCGGCAGGCCGCGCAAGGGCAGCAGGTTGTTTTCCATCCAGCTGGCCAGGCCTTCGTCAGAACTGTGTTCGGCTTGAGGGAGCAGCAGCGACAGGGTTTCTGCCAGGTCGCCCACCGCTTGGTAACTTTCTTCGAACAGCCACTCGGGCAGCCCGGACAGCATCATCGCCTGCTCACGGAGCAAGCGCGTCGGCACCAGTTGCCTCGGGCGCCCGCCGGACAGGAAATACACCGCCCAGGCCGCATCTTCCGGCGCCGCGTGGGCGAAATAGTGCTGCATGGCGGCAAGCTTGGCGTTGCTGGACGTCGTGGCATCCAGCAGGGCATACAGTTCGGCGAAGGCCTTCATGCGCAGGCCTCTTGAGCGGTGTCGGGCTTGGCAGGCGCGTCGTCTTCCTCGTCGCCGTATTCGGTGGTGAAGCCTTGCGCATCCAGACCTTTTTCACGCAGGTAACGCACCAGAACGGCGACTGAACCGTGGGTCACCATCACCCGTTCGGCCCCGGTGTTTTCGATGGCCCACAACAGGCCCGGCCAGTCGGCGTGGTCAGACAGCGCAAAACCGCGATCCACTCCACGGCGCCGGCGCGTGCCGCGCAGCATCATCCAGCCGCTGGCGAAGGCGTCGCTGAAATCGCCGAAACGACGCATCCAGGTGCTGCCGCCCGCGGAGGGCGGTGCGACGATCAACGCCTGACGCAGGGCCGGGTCGGTCTTTTTGAAGTCGCCTGCGTAGTGGGTTTCGGGAATCCGTACCCCGGCTTCGCGGTAGACCCGATTGAGCGGTTCGACGGCACCGTGAACCAGAATCGGTCCGATGCTCGGGTCGATGCCGTGGAGGATGCGTTGTGCTTTGCCAAATGAGTAGGCGAACAACACGCTGGCCTTGCCGGCGGCCGCGTTGGCGCGCCACCAGTCGTTGATGCCGGTGAAGATTTCCGACTGCGGCTGCCAGCGGTAGATCGGCAGGCCGAAGGTGGATTCGGTGATGAAGGTATGGCAACGCACCGGTTCAAAGGGCGCGCAGGTGCCGTCGGGTTCGACTTTGTAGTCGCCGGACGCGACCCAGACTTCGCCCTGGTACTCCAGACGAACCTGTGCCGAACCGAGCACGTGACCCGCGGGGTGAAGGCTGAGCTTTACGCCGTGGTGGGTGATGGATTCGCCGTACTCGAGGGTCTGCAGGTTGATGTCCTGGCCCAGTCGGGCACGCAGAATGCCTTCGCCGGGGGCGGCCGCGAGGTAGTGCTCATTGCCGGTGCGCGCGTGGTCGCCATGGCCATGGGTGATGACCGATCGTTCGACCGGGCGCCACGGGTCGATATAAAAATCGCCGGGCGGGCAGTAGAGGCCTTCGGGGCGGGCGATGACGAGGTCCATGGGGTGACCGGATTGAGGGGCTTGTCAGGTAGAGCGGTTGGGCGGGTGGAAGTTCGGGGTTTTTGGCTGGCTTCTGGTTTTGGCCTGCGTTGATGTGCGGGCATCCGAGCATCGGAGCGGCGCTACAGGTTCTGCCTAATGGCAGAAGCGTTACGTCTTCGGCAGGTTACTTGGTGTTGGTACGGCATTCCGGCTTTCAAGTAACCCGCCGAAGGCGGAACAGGTCTGGCGTTAGCCAGAACACATATAAAGCGCCGACACAAATAACGGGCTAGACCCAAAGCCCAGCGCCGACACCCAACCCCTACCGCAAAAGCGCTATTTACCGGGCGTCAACGTCAACCGCTGCTTCCCGTACACCTTCTCAAAGTTCTCCGGCTGCATCGGCACCGACATGTACTGCCCCTTCACCCAAGGCTCGATCCCGTCGGCAAAGTGCGGGCTCGCCGGGTTACCCGATTGCCCCGCAGCGTTCTGCGCCATCATCGGCTCCTGTTGAGCGAAGTCGACGATCATGCGCATCGCGGGAATCACCGCCGCGTTGAAGTCCTGGCCCCAATGGAAGCCCGATGCATTCAACGTCGTGTGATCACCGCCATCGGCCATCGGGCCTTTGATCACGCTGGCTTTGCTGCCGCCGATCGCTGCCGTCAACTGAGCGCTTTGCGATGTCCACGTGTACTGATGCAGCTTGCCCCATTGCCACGCCTTGTGATCAGCGCCCAACTGACTTTCCCCCGCGCTGATCGCAGCGGCCAGACTGCGCGCCAGAATCGCTGGCTTGTCTTCTTTCTGCGGGGTTTTGACGTCATCCCAATACGGACTGTCCTCGCGCCCCAGTAAGTGATCAGCCTGTGGCGAGTAGGACAGGTCAGCGGTCTGGACCAGCGCTTTCCATGCCGGGCTGCTTTCCGGACCCAGCTCATCGAGGAATATCTGTTTGGTGCTTTCCTGCAGGAACAGCTCATAAATCGCGGCGTCGGACGAGACCGGCGACAACCGGCCGTCGAATGCCATCAGACGACTCAATGCCTCGCGCGCCTTGTCCCTGTCCGCAGGCGCGAGCGCATCGATCGCTTGCTTCAGCGGTTTGGACATGCCCGGCGCTTCGAACATCTTTTTGAGCTTCGCCGCGAACGTCGTGGTCTGGTCGTATTGCATGCTGATCGTGCTGCGCGTGTCCTGCTTGCCGGTGTTGGCCAACTCGGCGATCCGCTCGGCGCGTTCCGGGTAGTCCCAAGAATTGGACAACTGCATCCCGTAACCCTTCGGTACGGTGCGCTGGTTGGCAGTGGCGATCCAGCCCTGTTGCGGGTCTTGATCATACGGGTGCAGCATGGCGTCGGCGTAACCGTCCCAATCGAAACGGCTTTCCCAGCCCGGCGATGGAATCAGGCCCAGGCCTTCGCGGCGGTTCGGGTAACGGCCGGTGACCTGCCACCCGGTGTTCGAGGCGTCGGCGAACACGATGTTCAGGTTAATCGCGCGGATTTCCCGTGTGTTATCAAAGGCCCGCTCAACGTTCTGTGCCCGGGTCAGGTCGAACAACGCATCCAGGGTTTTGTCGTCCTTGGCGTCTGGCATTTGCAGGGCAACGCCCAGACCGCTGGCGAGTTGCGCCGAACTGGCATTGAGCAAAGGCCCGTGACGGGTTTCATACGCAGGCTCGCGCACCGGCGACTGACCTTTGACAAAATACGTTTCTTCGTGGGCTCCGGCCGCAACCCATTTGCCGTCGACCATGACCATCAGGCGATTGTTTTCGCGCTTGAGTTTTTCCAGGAACAGGTCCTGGTTGTCGCCCATCGCCGGGCCCATGCCCCAGGCCAGCTTGCCGTTGAAGCCGGACAGCACCAGTGGCAGACCCGCGACGGTGGCCCCGGCCGCCTGGTATTTCGGCGAGCGGATCTGCACGAAATTCCACATGGACGGCAAGGTGGCGGGCAGTTGGCTGTCGGTGGCCAGCAGACTTTTGCCCGCGCGAGCACGTTGCGGTGAAATCACCCAGTTGTTGGAGGCCGAAACGCCCAACAGGTTGAGGTCCGAGAGTTGCAGCGCCGCCTTGTCCAGATCACTCAGCCCCGGCATCTGGCTGCCCAGGTTCAACCCCTTGAGCTTGTCGGCCTCCGCGAACGGCAGCGCTTCATCGGGGTAGGTCGGCAGCAGCCAGGCGAGCTTGTCGGCCCCGACTTTCTGCGCCAGCACCAGTGAGGAGATTTCTTCCTGCAAGTTTACCGACAGGCTGAAGTTGAGCAGACTGAAAATCAGCGCCGAGTCCTCGGGCTTCCAGTATTCGGGCTTGTAACCCGCGTCGGCGAGGTCGGAGGGCAACTTGTCGCGATAGCGGAACAGGTAGGCGTTGACGCCCCGTGCATACACCTCGAAGAAACGCTTCAAGCGCGGCGATGACGCGTTGTACAGGTCGCTCGCGTTCTGCTTGAGCTGGGCGGCGCGCATCATGCGGTCCAGATCCAGCGCTCCCGGTCCTGCGATTTCCGACAGGCGGCCCTGCGCCAACAGGCGCATTTGCACCATTTGCGAGATGCGATCGCTGGCGTGGACGTAACCCAGGGTGAAGAGTGCGTCGTGAAAGGTGCTGCTTTCAATGAGCGGCATGCCCAGGTTATTGCGGCGCACCGACACGTTCTGCGCCAGGCCCTTGATCGCGAAGACCCCGCTGGTTGGCGGCAGGTTGTCACGGTCTTCACCGCCGAGCTGGCAGCCGGCGAGGCTCAACAGGCCCATCATGGCGGCGGCAGTACTGAGTCGCGTCTTCAGGGGTGAGAGGGCTGGCGAGGCCATGATGGAGCTCCTGCGGGGGTAGGCGTTGGAAACGCGCTACGTTAGAGAGCAGGCAGGCGCCACGCAAGCGGGGGAGGGAGTTTATTTCAGGATTTTTCATGGTCTTCGAGTGACCGCGCAAAACACTGTGGGAGCGAATTCATTCGCGAGAGGCCGGTACAGACGATGCCGATGCATTGCCGTGCCAATCTTTCGCGAATGAATTCGCTCCCACAGGTTAAATCGTGCCTGTACTTACGCGCCGTGGCACTTCTTGAATTTCTTCTCGCTGCCGCAGGGGCAAGGGTCGTTGCGACCTACGTCCTTGAGCGCGTTACGGACCGGCTCTTGAGGTTCGTGGTTGCAGTGCGGGCCATGCACGTGGCCGTGGTCGTGATGATGCTCGTGGTGGTCATGATCGTGGTCGCAATCAGGGCCGTGCACGTGGGCTTGCTGGTTCATGGAGCTACTCCGGAATTAAATCGCCAGGGATTATCTCGCCGTTGCGCTGAATACGCACGCTGTGTCCAAACAAAAATCCGGTCTTGAGCTTGCCTTCCAGCCGGTAATGAATAGGCTGATCGGACTTTCTGAGCATCTTCGAAATGTCTTTCAGGTGTTCCCAGAGGTTGGTGCGCACCGGCACCGAGAAGTTTTTGTGGCCGTGCGCTTCGACAATGAACCAGTCACTGTGCTCGCCCTCGGTGAGCAGCAGGTCGTTGAGCAGAATCTTGTAACGCAGGCCTCTGACCAGCACGCTCGAGTCATTGGGATTGTCGACGCGAAAGCGAAGCTTGAAGTCCTGGCGCAGCAACTTGGCCTTGACCACATCGACCTTGAGCAGCTTGACTTCCGGGTCTTGCTCGCCACCGGTGATCAGGCTCGAGCAGCCGGATAGCCCAAATATCACGCAGAGGCAAAGCAGTTTGATGACGCGTAACTGAAACACTATTCGTTCACTCCCTGTCAGTCTGCAGTCTAGCAAGCACGTTGCTGGCCTTAGCCTGGCACCGACTGATTGTGGGCCGCTCGCTGTTCCCTAGAGCCTGCGCCATACTCATGCCATGTGTCGAAGGAGTATTGACCCATGAAGATGTACGAAATTGTTTTTTCCGGCCAATTGGTACCTGGCGCACAACTGGACCGGGTCCAGGCGAACCTGGCCAAGCTGTTTCAGGCGGACGCACAACGCATCGCGCTGCTGTTCTCCGGACGGCGTCTGGTGCTGAAAAACAACCTGGATCAGGCTGCGGCAGAAAAATACCGCTCCACCCTGGAGCGCGCAGGCGCTAAGGCTGATGTGGTAGAGATGCCGGGCCAGATGGACGTTCCCGCGCCCGCCGAGATGGAGGTCGAGGAAGTCGAGCTTGCCCCGCCGCCTGACGAACCGACCTGGACGAGAAAAACGTCCTCTTTAGTGCCGGGACCGGGCAGCGTCGCCAAGCCTGAGCACAGATCCAGGCTCGAACCCAGAGACGTCTATATGGCGGCCTTCGTCGATGTCCAGGCGCCGGATTTTACGCTTTCAGCGCTGGGCAAAGACGTGCAGGACCCGAAAGCACCGCCCGTTCCACCTCGACTGGACCTTTCAGGCCTCAGCCTGGCGCCGGCGGGCAGCGACATGGGGCAGAAGACGGAAGTCGAACATGTGCTGCTGCCGGACATCTCGCATTTAAAGCTGGCGTGATCGTCCGGCGCGCGCTGATCTGACGCTCAAGCCATGTAGGCAGCACAGCATTTCTTGAACTTCTGCTCACTGCCACAAGGGCACGCGTCGTTACGCCCCGCCTTGAGCGGCACGGTCGGGTCGATGAAATACCAGCGGCCCTGGTTCTGAACGAACGCCGAGCGCTCCCGATGACTGTGCTCGCCCGTCGCGTCGTGCCAGCGCGCCGTGAATGTCACAAAAGCGTGCTCGGGCTTGCCGCCCAACAGCTCGGCGCTTTCCACCTCAAGACCGAGCCAGGTGCTCTGTGCACTCCACTGACTGATCGATGCTCGGTCCAGGCTGCTTTTTTGCACCGCAAGGGTCGTGTCCAGCAGGTAATCCACCAGGCCCAGCACATACGCGCTGTAACGTGAGCGCATCAAGGCTTCAGCGCTCGGCGCGGGCTGACCCGCGTGAAAACGGGCGCAGCAACCGTCCAGAAGATTGCCGCTGCCACAGGGACAAATTGCACTGCTCATGATGCGTGTCTCACCACCAGTACTTGCCAAAATTCTCCGGGTTGGCCCAAAACTTTGCGTTCAGCCAGTCCGGTACTTGTTTGTATTCGCGCAGGTCGTAAGTGAAGAGGGTCAGCACCTGTTCGTCCCGGGCGAAACGTTCACTGGCTTGCAGGGCCAGCGAATAGAAGTCGGTGGTCTGCCAACCGCAGGCCTTCATGTCGGCCAGCACGGCAATGCGGCTGGCATTGAGGTTGCGAATGCCACCCAGCAATTCCAGCCCCGCGCGCTTGGGCATGTGCTCCAGGCAATCGACCACCAGCGCCAGATCAAAACGCTGTCCTGCGAGTTCAGCCGGCAATGCGCCCGGCGCGGCCTGCGCTAGATGGGTGTCCGGGTGCGCTTCCTGAAACGCCTGCAGGGCAGGAAAACTGTCTGCGCCAATCAGCAGAAGACGTTTGGGCGCATACCGGTCGAGCAGGGCGGCGAGGGCCTGCTGCGGGGTGCGGGTGGAAAAACTGTCGGTCATCGAAATCCCTCATTGAGCTCGCAAGGTTAGCCTGCTGAAGGATCGTGGCCTAGTGCTTGAACTTTTTTAACGGTTGCCTGGACAAAGCGTACGGAGTGAAGGCAAAAGGCTATTTCTAGAAGAACACGCCAGACCGTGCACTGAAAAAGCCATAAAACCCCCTGTTTCCGGGTGGCAAATGGCCCCAACGGCGTCTTTACTCCATTTCAGTCGGTTTTAGCCGATACCAAAGGAGAAGAACTGTATGAGCATGATTCGGACAGCGTTACCTCTGATTTTGGTTACCAGTGTATTGACGGGCTGTGCCGGCTTGCAAAAGACCGACTGGCCACTGTGTGCTGCGGGCGGGGTTCTCACCGGTGCAGCGATAGGCGCGTTCCAGACCGCTTCGGTCGCAGCGGGTCTGGGCGGTGCGGTCGGTGTGATGGCGGGCGCTTACTGCTGGGCTCACGGTGATGGCGATGATGATGGCGATGGTGTGCTGAACAGCGTCGACAAGTGCCCGGATACACCGAAAGGCACCCCGGTGGATGCGACCGGTTGCCCACTCGTGACGCCAGCGCCAGAGCCTGCGGTGGCTCCGGTGGTGTTGCCAAAAGAAGAAGTCATTACCATCCGTGACGTGCACTTCGAGTTCAACAAGGCGACGCTCACTCCGAGCGACAAGCAGCAACTGGATATGGTTGCGACCAAACTGAAAACCGAAGCGCCTAACGTGCAGATGCATGTGAGTGGGCACACCGACAGCGTGGGCAGTGATGCCTACAACCAGAAACTGTCGGAGAAACGTGCGCATTCGGTGACGGATTACCTGGTCAGCGCCGGTATTGCTCGCAGTGCGTTTGTGTCGGTGGAAGGTGATGGTGAAGCGCGTCCCGTGGCGGATAACAAAACTGCCGAAGGCCGTGCTCTGAACCGCCGTGTGGAGATCAAGCTTAATCGCTGATTGAGTTCACGGTTCAATGTGTGAGAAAGCCCCGGCCATCGTGTCGGGGTTTTTTTTGGCGGGCATCAAAGGCAGATCAAGGCACAGCGCGCCTCGTCGGCGGTAACGCGTATCTGCGCAATCCCTAAACCCACGACTTTTATCCCCACCCTCTGGCATAGTCGCGCTCGTCGCCGTACTGTGCGCAAAGCTTTTCGCGGCACAGAAATAAAAAAATACCAGGGGCGTGTCATGAAGTTGTTTTGGGGCTTGGGGAAAGTCTTGACGTTGGGGTTCTGGGCGGTGGTGCTGGCCAATCAGGTCTTTGTCTTGCCGATTCCTTTTGAGATGTTGATCAAACTGGCGGGCAGTGTGTTGCTGCTGACCCACGTCATGGAACTGTTTTTTTTCAACGGCAGCCTGCGGGGGCGTTCGCACCCTTGGTTCGATCGTTTACAGATCCTGATTTTCGGTATTTTCCACCTGCAATCTTTCGGTCGCCGCCAGGCGGAGGTTCACCATGCGTAATGCGTTGCTGATGACGGCGGGCCTGCTGTCGGCCCTGAGCAGTTCCTGGGTGATGGCGCAGGGCATTTCGGTGGAGCCGCATTCGCTGATGCGCCTGCCGAGCAACACCAGCGTTCTGCAACTGGATCGTCTGGAGGTGGCGGATTACGGAACATTGCTGATCCCCGCCGGGCTCACGGAAGTGCAAGTGGGACAACTGGTCATGGGCCATGAGTCGCGCATCGCCATTGTCCCGGGCGCCGAGCCGTTCAAGTTGCAGGTCAAACGAGGCGACCTCGGCAGTGGCGCGCAGATCACCGCCCGCGGTGCGCCGGGCACGTTTGAAAAGCCGCCGTTGCCAGGGCGTAATCTGAACCTTCGCATGGAACAGTTGAACGCCGATGAGTTGTTCATCGACGCGCGCGGTGGTGCGGGCTCGCCCGGTTATGTGGGGCTGGATGGCGGCAACGGTCAGGACCCGGGATGCACCTGGGGCTCGGCGAGCCGGGGTTTCGACGGTGATAACGGCGGCAACGGCAAGGACGGCGCACCCGGTGCTCTGGTTCGTCTGGAGCTGCCTCAGGGGTTCCCGGACGACCGCGTGAAGGTCAATGTCCAGGGCGGCGCCGGCGGTGCTGGCGGTGAGGGCGGCCGAGGCGGCAAGGGCGGCACTTCCAAAGGCTGTCTCGTCTACCGCGCAGACGGCGCCAAGTCAGGCAAGAACGGCGAGAAAGGCCAGCCAGGTTCGACCGGGCCTGCTGGATCTGTGAACGTTCGCAAGTTGTAATCGCACCGCTTGACCCGGTAGGCGCGCGCTTGCCCGCGATGACGTCAGTACGATCCATCTGCTTGTATCGTCAGACGCCTCTTTCGCGGGCAAGCGCGCTCCTGCCCATCAGAATGTCGGTCTCATGGCAGCAATCGCCACGACCATAATCCCCACAATCAGATTGATCCCCACCAGACGCCTGATCTTGCCCAGAGCGGCCACGCCATCAGGCCACTGTTCGGCGGCGACAGCTTTGCGCAGTTCCGGCAGGTTCAGCGTCGAGATGCGCAGGAACAGCGCCACCATCACCACGTACAAGCCCATCATGACCTGCACATAGCGCGGCGCCGTCTGAAAACCGCTGAAATTGAGGTGGATCATGCCGATGCCTGTCACGGGCAACAGAACCACGGCGCACCAGACCCACACAAAAAAACGCGGAAAGACCTGCAGCCACAGCTTCAGGCGTGAGGGGCCTTCCAGTGCCGCGATGACCGCCGGTCGTAGAATCATCCACGCGAAAAACATTCCTCCGACCCAGACAACAGCCGACAGGACGTGCAAGGTGTAGACAAAGGCTACAAGCGACATCGGAAACTCCGTTCTGCGCAGAAAGAATTAGCGCGGTATGATAGCCGCCCTCCGAAGACTGGAGATATATCCAGCGGTTTTTTTATGTTTTCATTCAGCACCGTGACGCCGAGCCAACGACCCAGCCCATGATCAGCACCGAACTCAAATCCCAGATTCAGGGCGCCTATTCGCGTTTCCTCGAAGCCAAGAGCCTCAAACCTCGCTACGGCCAGCGTTTGATGATCGCCGAGGTCGCCAAAGTGCTGGGAGACGTGGACACCGACGAGGAAGGCCGGCGTTCGGGCGACCCGGCAGTGGTCGCGGTGGAGGCCGGCACGGGTACCGGCAAGACAGTCGCCTACGCCATCGCCGCGATCCCGACGGCCAAGGCAGCCGGCAAACGCCTGGTGATCGCCACCGCCACGGTTGCGTTGCAGGAACAGATCGTCCACAAGGACCTGCCCGACCTGATGCGCAACAGCGGGCTGAGCTTTACGTTCTCGCTGGCCAAGGGGCGTGGCCGCTACATGTGCCTGTCCAAGCTCGACATGCTGCTGCAGGAAGGCAACGCGCAAAGCGCCACGGCGCAGCTTTTCGAAGAAGAAGGCTTCAAGATCGAGGTCGACGAGGCCAGCCAGAAACTGTTCACCACCATGATCGAGAAGCTGGCCGGGAACAAATGGGACGGCGACCGCGACAGCTGGCCTCAGGAGCTGGCCGACCAGGATTGGGCGCGATTGACGACCGATCACAGCCAGTGCACCAACCGGCATTGTCCGAATTTTCAGCAGTGCGCGTTTTACAAAGCCCGCGAAGGCATGGGAAAAGTCGACGTTATCGTCACCAACCATGACATGGTTCTGGCCGACCTCGCGCTCGGTGGCGGCGCCGTCCTGCCGGATCCCCGCGATACGCTCTATGTGTTCGACGAAGGCCACCACCTTCCTGACAAGGCCATCGGCCACTTCGCGCATTTCAGCCGTCTGCGTTCAACGGCGGACTGGCTGGAGCAAACGGCCAAGAACCTCACCAAACTGCTGGCTCAGCATCCGCTGCCCGGCGACCTGGGCAAGCTGATCGAGCAAGTGCCGGAGCTGGCGCGGGAGATCAAGACCCACCAGCAATTCATGTTCACGGCGTGCGAGCAACTGGCCGACTTCAAGGCGGGCGAAGACATGGAAGGGCGGGAGCGCCCGCGCCATCGTTTCGTCGGCGGTGTGGTGCCTGAGCACATGCGCGAGATGGGCATCGAGCTGAAGAAGGGGTTCGCCCGTCTGGACGATCTGTTCACGCGCCTGACCGAACTGCTCAAGGAAGGCATGGATGGCGAGGTGAACATCGGCATCGCCAGCCATCAGGCCGAAGAATGGTACCCGCTATTCGGCAGCTTGCTGGCCCGTGCACACGGTAACTGGGAGCTGTGGACGGCGTTCACCGCCGAAGACCCGGAAAACAGCCCGCCCATGGCGCGCTGGCTGACCCTCGCCGAAAGCGGCTCGCTGTTCGACATCGAAGTCAACGCCAGTCCGATCCTGGCGGCGGAGATGTTGCGTCGCAACCTGTGGAACGTGGCCTATGGCGCGCTGGTCACGTCGGCAACGCTGACGGCGCTGGGCAAATTCGACCGTTTCCGCATGCGTGCCGGCCTGCCCAAGGACGCCGTCACGGCGGTGGTGCCAAGCCCGTTCCATCACGCCGATGCCGGGGTATTGCGCGTACCGGATTTGAAGGCCGATCCGCGCAATGCCGCTGAGCACACCGCCGCGATCATTCGTGAGTTGCCCGGTCTGGTCGAAGGGTCGAAAGGCACGCTGGTGCTGTTTTCTTCGCGCAAACAGATGCAGGAAGTCTTCGACGGTCTGGAGCGCGACTGGCGCAAGCGTGTGTTCATCCAGGGCAACCTGTCGAAACAGGAAACCCTCAACAAGCACAAGGCTCGGGTCGACGGCGGCGATGAGAGCGTGTTGTTCGGTCTGGCCAGCTTCGCTGAAGGGGTCGACTTGCCCGGCGCTTATTGCGAGCACGTGGTGATTGCCAAGATCCCGTTCGCGGTGCCTGACGACCCGGTAGAAGCGGCACTGGCCGAGTGGATCGAAGCCCGAGGTGGCAACCCGTTCATGGAAATCGCCGTGCCCGACGCTTCCTTGCGGCTCATTCAGGCCTGTGGTCGCCTGCTGCGGACCGAACAGGACCGCGGCATCATCACGCTGCTCGACCGTCGCGTGGTCACCCAGCGCTACGGCAAGGCGATCCTCAACGCGCTGCCGCCTTTTCGCCGCGAAATTTCCTGACGTGTGTCGGGGATGAAACGCGGTTGATCGGGTCTTATCTCGGCCTGCTCCATCGTCAGCGCTGACGCCGCGATGGAGTTTCCGATGATCAAGGAGCACCCGATCAGATGATTCGCCGTTCACTGTCTGCCGTCCTCGCCGTCGCGTGCGCGGGACCCGTGTATGCCGCGCCCGACGGCCAGCAGACGCTGTTCAATTTCGTTCGTCCTGCCGATGTGGTGCAAGTCACGACACAGGACGCTACGTTGCCGCAAGCCAACGCCGAGCAGACCGCCGAGGGCGAGGTACTGCGGCGGGTCATCTTCAATCCGGTCGAAAAACCCAGCCTGCGGCTGACACCACAAAGCGGCGTTTGGGACTGGAGTGCAGACAGCGCCATGACCTTGCGGGTACAGAGCGCCATGGACTGGGCACTGACGCTGTATGTGCAAATCCAGAGCAGTGACGGCAAGACTCTCAACAGTCGGATCGACCTCCCGGCAGGGCCCGCGCAAACCCTCATCGTTCCGCTGCAAGCCAGTTCGCCGCTGAGCCAGGGTATGCGGGTCGGACCGCCCATGCCGTGGACCTATGAAGGTCAGCGCGTGTTGCTGGCCAATACCGAGGGTGAGCTGAACCCTGCGCAGGTCAGTTCCGTTACGGTGTCGATGTCTCGGCCCGACGTGGCGCAAAGTGTCCTGATCGAAAAGTTCGGCGTACAGGAAGGCGATGGGGTTCAAAAAGCCGCCTACACCCACCTGCTCGATGGTTACGGTCAGTACACGCGGGGCAAATGGCCGGAAAAGATCAACAACGACGATCAACTCAAGGCCCTGGCCGGCAAGGAACAAACGCAGCTCAAGGCGTGGTTGAAAGAGCGTCCGGCCCAGGACAAATATGGCGGCCTGCTCAAAGGGCCGACCTTCGAGGCAAAGGGCTTTTTCCGCACCGAGAAACGCAACGAACGGTGGTATCTGGTAACGCCCGAAGGGCATCCGTTCTACTCTCTGGGCGTCAATGCTGTCACGGCGGACGACAGTCAGACCTACGTCGAGGGCCGCGAGACGATGTTCAGCAGCCTGCCGGGAGACGACGAGCCGTTGGCGACGTTCTACGGCAAGGGGAATGATCATCGCGACACTGGCGCGAGCAAGGATCGGCACTTTGACCAGGGCCGCACGTTCGATTTTTACGGCGCCAACCTGCAGCGCACCTACGGCGTGTTTGATACCCGACACTGGGCTGACCACACGTTGCAGCGCCTCCAGGCGTGGGGCTTCAACACCATTGGCAACTGGAGCGAGCCCGCGCTCGAGAATCCGGACGTGAGCTCGCAAAACCATGTGCCTTACACCTTGCCGCTGTCCATCGTCGGTGATTACGTCAGCATCAGTACCGGTCACGACTGGTGGGGCGGGATGCCTGATCCGTTCGATCCCCGTTTCGCGATGGCCACTGAACGTGCCGTTGCCATTGCTGCGCGCGATCACCGCGACGATCCCTACCTGATTGGCTATTTCGCCGATAACGAGCTGGCGTGGGCCGCGCCGGGGGACGACCCTCACGATCGTTATGCGCTGGCGTACGGCACGTTGAAGCTCACGACGGATGTGCCTGCCAAGCGCGCGTTCCTCAAGCAATTGCGCGACAAGTACCGCAATCAGGAGGGTTTATCCAAAGCGTGGGGGATAGACTTGCCCGCGTGGGAGCTGATGGAAGACCCCGGCTTTGAGCCGCCATTGCCGAGCCCAGAGCACCCGGAAATCGAAAATGACTTCAAATACTTTCAGCGGGTGTTTGCCGAGACCTATTTCAAAACCATTTCCGACGCGCTCAAGTGGCATGCGCCCAACCATCTGCTGCTCGGTGGACGTTTCGGCGTCAGCACGCCCGAGGCCATCGAGGCCTGCGCCAAGTTCTGCGACGTGCTGAGTTTCAACCTCTACACGCCGAAGCCGCAGGACGGGGTGGACTTCGCCAAATTGCGCGTGCTCGACAAGCCCATGCTGGTCAGTGAGTTCCACTTCGGCTCGCGTGATCGCGGACCTTTCTGGGGCGGCGCCATGGAGGTGGCTCGCGAGGAGTATCGTGGCCCCGCTTATTCGAACTTCCTGAAGAGCGCATTGGCGGAGCCTTCCATCGTCGGTGTGCACTGGTTTCAGTACCTGGACCAACCTGCGACCGGCCGCATGCTGGACGGGGAAAACGGCCACTTGGGCCTGGTCGGGATTACGGACGTTCCGTACCAAGGCTTCGTGGAAGCTGTGCGTAAAGCCAATGGGCAGGTGAGCGAGGTGATCGGCAGGGCTCAGTAATGGCGCCTTTCCTACAGGATTCGCTGCGCGCCTGATGGCGCGTGGCTGTTCCCAAACCCTCAAATCGCTGGAACAATGCACGCCATTTTGTGCAGCCCCCGACCGGAGAGCGAAACCGTGCAGATTCAAGGTCATTTCGAGCTTCAATTTGAAGCTGTACGCGAAGCGTTTGCCGCGCTGTTCGACGATCCTCAGGAGCGGGGCGCGGCCTTGTGCGTGCAGGTCGGCGGGCAAACCGTGCTCGACCTGTGGGCGGGTACGGCCGACAAGGACGGCGCCGAGGTCTGGCACAGCGATACCATTGCCAACCTGTTCTCTTGCACCAAGACCTTTACGGCGGTCACCGCGTTGCAGCTGGTGGGCGAAGGCAAGTTGCACCTGGACGAACCGGTTTCACGGCTATGGCCCGAGTTCGCCGCCGCTGGTAAACAGACGATCACTCTGCGTCAGTTGCTCTGCCATCAGGCGGGCCTGCCTGCGATTCATGACATGTTGCCCGCTGAGGCCTTGTACAACTGGGAAGCGATGACCGACGCGCTGGCCGCGGAAGAGCCTTGGTGGAAGCCCGGTCAGGGCCATGGCTACGCTGCGATTACCTACGGCTGGCTGGTGGGTGAAATGATTCGCCGCGCCGACGGCCGCGGGCCGGGTGAGTCAATCGCCGCCCGTATTGCCAGGCCGCTGGGACTGGATTTCCATGTCGGTCTGGCGGATGAGGAATTCCATCGCGTGGCCCATATCGCGCGGGGCAAGGGCAATATGGGCGATGAAGCTGCCCAGCGTCTGGTCCAGACCACGATGCGTGAACCCACGTCCATGACCGCGCGGGCGTTTACCAACCCGCCGTCGATCATGACCAGCACCAACAAGCCTGAGTGGCGACGCATGCAACAGCCTGCCGCCAACGGCCACGGCAACGCCCGCAGCCTGGCGGGTTTCTACAGCGGATTGCTCGATGGCAGCCTGCTGGAAGCCGATCTGATCAACGAACTGACCCGCGAGCACAGCATCGGTCAGGACAAGACATTGTTGACCCAGACGCGCTTTGGTCTGGGTTGCATGCTCGATCAGCCCACCGTGCCCAATGCGACGTTTGGCCTTGGCGCAAAGTCGTTCGGCCATCCGGGTGCCGGGGGATCGGTGGGCTTCGCCGATCCTGAACGTGACGTGGCTTTCGGCTTCGTGACCAACACGTTGGGCCCGTATGTGTTGATGGATCCGCGCGCGCAACGTCTGGTCCGGGTGCTTGGTGAGTGTTTGCAATAACTATCGCCGTTAAGTGCTTGTTCTACCGACTGTCAGTTAAACCGCCCATAACGGAACCGTAGGGCGGTTTCTTTTTCCAACTCAGCGTTTATGCGTGTTATATGGGCGCTGCTTCGTTCATTTTCTGATCAATTATTTGTGTGGGTCACCCATGTCTGCCAACAAAAGCCTCGCATTTGCACTGTGTATTGCCGTTACCGGTTGCGCACAGACTCCCCAGGACTCGTCAGCCAGCAATGACCACTGGTGGTCATTCGGCTCCGGAAAAAGTACTGACGCTGCTGCCCCGGTAAAACCTGCCGCCAGCCCTGCTGCCGCAGAAGTCGCGAAAACAGAAGCCGAGAGCGGCACTCACTGGTACTGGCCATTCGGTTCTGACCACGGCGCGACCGAGAAGAAACCCGAACTCGCGGCGACCCAGCCTGCCGCCAAGCCTGCCGTGGCAAAAGCCGATGATGGCAACAAGTGGTGGTGGCCGTTCGGCGGCAGCGAAGCCAAAAAAGATGCCGCTCCCGCCGTGCCAAAGGTCGACCCGAAGGTCACCCAGGCCTGGCTCGACCAATACGAGCCACGCGTGCGTGAAGCCATCAAGGACAGCAAGTTCGAACTCGAGCGCCGTGAAGACGTACTGGTTGTAACGGCCCCGGTTGACAGCACCTTCAACCCGGATCGTCCGGAAATGCTGCTGCCCGTCAATCTCGGGCCTATTACCCGCATGGCCAAGCTCGTGGAAGGCGATCAGAAGTCCGCGGTGCTGGTGTTGGGCCACAGCGACGTCGCCAGCGATGCGAACCTGAAGATCAGCCAGCAGCGCGCGCAGTCCGTCGCCGCCATCTTCCGCCTGAGCGGCCTGGAACGTAATCGCCTGAACCTGCGCGGCCTGGGTAACGTCATGCCACGTGCGGCGGATGACAGCGCGGCCGGTCGAGCCTTGAACCGCCGTGTGGAAATCATCATGACGCCACAGGACACGATGGTGGCGCTGATGGCCAAGTACAACATGACGCCGGCGCCTGCTCCGACCATGGTCGCCGTGAAGCAAGCTGCACCGGTAGTCGCACCGGCCCCGGCCACCAAGGCAGCGCCGGCCAAATCCGCAGCACCTGCCAAGAAAGCCGCACCGGCCAAGGCGTCCACGGCCAAGAAGGCCCCGGCGAAAAAAGCAGCGCCCACCAAGGCCAAGGCAGCGCCCGCCAAAGCCGCCGCCAAGAAACCTGCAGCCAGCGCGCAAGCCAGCAGCAACTGAGGGTAATATCGCTATCCCGCTCACGGATTTCGATAAAGGAAGGCAGTGATGAGCCAGCGTCTGGCTGATATGCGTCGCAACTACGCCCGCGAAGGTTTGACCGAGTCGCAGGCGCCGGAAGAACCTTTTGCGTTGTTCCACCAATGGTTTGGCGAGGCGGTGAAGACCGAGCAGGCGCCGGTTGAAGCCAACGCGATGACGCTGGCGACTGTCGATGGTGACGGTCGCCCACACTGCCGGGTCCTTCTGCTCAAGGGCCTCGACACCCAGGGTTTCACCTTCTTCACCAACTACGACAGTGCCAAAGGGCAGCAGCTGGCTGCACGCCCCTTTGCCGCCATGACCTTCTTCTGGCCGACGCTCGAGCGTCAGGTGCGCATCGAAGGGCGGGTCATGAAGGTCTCTCACGAAGAGTCCGACGCCTATTTCCAGGTCCGGCCATTGGGCAGCCGCCTCGGTGCCTGGGCATCGCCGCAGAGCCAAGTCATCGCGGATCGTGAGGCACTTGAAGGGCTGCTCAAGGCCACCGAAGCACGCTTCAGCGACACCCAACCTGACTGCCCCGAGCATTGGGGCGGCTATCGTCTGGTCCCCGATCGCATCGAGTTCTGGCAGGGTCGTCCAAGCCGTCTGCATGATCGCTTGAATTACCGTCTGGTCGATGGGCAGTGGACGCGAGAGCGTCTCGCGCCATAGCGCTTCGGCGGCACACACAACAATTCTTTGAATCTATCCAGTGGGTCGTCGTCCATACTCGTAGACGCCGGCGACTTTCTGTATAGCGCCTGAATAAACGTAAATTATCGGTGCAGGACCGTGACATCGATTGGCGTCGCGGAGTCTAATGGCTACCTGTTCCCCTGGAGGCAAATGTTATGCGTAAGTCTGTTCTGTTGGCTGCTTCGTTCACCGCCATGGCGCTGACCTTGGGCGGCTGTACCTCGAGCCTGACCGGCGACTCGTACTCGCGCGATGAAGCTCGCCAAGTGCAGACCGTGCGCCTGGGTACGATCGAATCGCTGCGCCCGGTGAAGATTGAAGGCACCAAAACCCCGATCGGTGCGGGCGCCGGTGCGATCGTCGGTGGTGTCGGTGGTAGCGCCATTGGTGGCGGCCGTGGCAGCATCGTCACCGCAGTCATCGGTGCAGTCGCTGGCGGATTGCTAGGCTCGGCGGCCGAAGGCGGTTTGACCCGCGCGCAGGGTGTCGAGATCACCGTGCGTGAAGACGACGGCACCATGCGTGCCTACGTACAGGAAGTTCAGGAAAACGAGATCTTCCGCGTGGGCGAGCGTGTGCGCATCATGACCGTCAACGGCACCAGCCGCGTGTCCCACTAAGCGACGCCGTTTGGCCCGAAGCAGGTTCATGTAATACCTGCTTACACAAAAACGCCCCGATGTGTCGGGGCGTTTTTGTTTCTGCTTACCGCTGCAATTCGTTCAGATGTGCGGGTGGGTAGAGCGGGGACTGGAGACCGCCGTGATCGCGTAACCGATCAGAGCGGCCAGTATCGAACCGGTCAAAATGCCCATGCGGTCCATCCCGGCAAATTCGCTCTGTCCCGGGACGAACGCCAGGGAGCCAACGAACAGGCTCATGGTGAAGCCGATTCCGCACAATATCGAGACGCCCAGCACCTGACCCCAGTTGGCGCCTGCGGGCAGCGCGGCCAATCCTGCCTTGACCGCCAGCCATGTGAGCCCGAAAACGCCCAGCATCTTGCCCATCAACAGCCCCAGCGCGATGCCCATCGGCACGGGATGAGTGAAGCTTTCAAGGCTAACACCCGCCAGTGAAACGCCTGCGTTGGCGAACGCAAACAGGGGCAGGATCGCGTAGGCCACCCACGGATGCAGCGCATGCTCCAACTGCTGCAGTGGCGCGGGCACATCCTTTGGGGTTTTCAGTGGAATGCAGAAGGCGAGGATGACGCCCGCCAGCGTGGCATGCACGCCGCTCTTGAGCACACACACCCACAGCACCAGACCCACGAGCAGGTAAGGCGCCAGCTTCACCACGCCCAGCCGGTTCATGCTGATCAGTGCGATGAGCGAAGCGGCCGCGATGGCCAGCGACAGATTAGACAGCTCACCCGAATAGAACAGGGCAATCACGATGATCGCGCCGAGGTCGTCAATGATTGCCAGCGTCATCAAGAACAGCTTGAGCGACACCGGGACACGTTTGCCGAGCAAGGCGAGCACGCCCAACGCGAACGCGATGTCTGTCGCCATCGGAATGGCCCAGCCGCTCATGGCGGCGGGGTTGTCTTTGTTCAACGCCCAGAAACACAGGGCAGGGATCACCATTCCACCGATCGCGGCAGCGCCGGGCAGGACGATCTGCGAAGGGCTGGACAGATGCCCTTGAAGCACTTCGCGCTTGACCTCCAGGCCGATGAGCAGAAAGAACAGTGCCATCAGGCCGTCATTGATCCAGAGCAGCAACGGTTTGGCAATTTTCAAGGCGCCAATTTGTGCCACCACGGGCACATCAAGCAGGCCGTTGTACAGCCAGGACAGGGGTGAGTTATTGATGACCAGGGCAAGGGCGGCAGCAGCGATCAACAACAGACCGCCAGCCGCCTCGAGCTGGAAAAAGCGTTTGAATGTATTGCGTACGGGCAAGGTCACTCTCCATGGACATGCGCAAAAGGAGCGACACCCTAACCCGTCGGCTTATTTCTGAAAACAAAAGTTATATTCGATTTGGTTATTAAAAAGTCGAGCTGTAACTGTGTACAAAGAATCCTATGAATTAGTTACAGAGTGCTACAGGGCTTATTCTGCGCAGGCTGTAGGAATTTTCTTCGCGAGCATCAGAAACAACGGTGGGAGCAGGTTCATTCTCGAGACGTCAGTTCAGCCAGCAGTCAGTCACCGGCCGTCGTACCGTATCGCGAATGAATTCGCTCCCACGGGAATCATCGATTTCGTCGGTTAGCCGGTGATTCCCAACATGCTTTTCGCCAGTGCCTCGGCAATTCGAATCCCGTCGACACCCGCCGACAGGATGCCGCCTGCATAACCGGCGCCTTCACCGGCCGGGAACAGTCCTTTGACGTTGAGGCTCTGCATGTCCGCGCCACGGGTGATGCGCAGCGGCGAAGAGGTGCGGGTCTCGATACCTGTCAGGACGGCGTCGTGCTGCGAGAAACCTTTGATCTGCTTGTCGAACGCCGGCAACGCTTCACGAATGGCTTCGATGGCGAAGGCGGGCAGGGCGTCGGCCAGGTCGGTGAGTTTTACGCCGGGCTTGTAGGACGGCTCGACGCTGCCCAGTTCGGTCGATGCCTTGCCAGCAATGAAATCACCCACCAGTTGCGCGGGCGCCTCGTAGCTCTCGCCGCCCATGATGTAGGCGTGGGACTCCAGACGTTCCTGCAGTTCGATACCCGCCAGCGGGCTGCCCGGATAGTCTTCGTCAGGCGTGATACCGACCACGATGCCCGAGTTGGCATTGCGCTCGTTACGCGAATATTGGCTCATGCCGTTGGTGACGACGCGGTTCGGTTCGCTGGTGGCGGCAACCACGGTGCCGCCTGGGCACATGCAGAAGCTGTACACCGAGCGACCGTTTTTGGCGTGGTGCACCAGTTTGTAATCCGCTGCCCCGAGTTTCGGGTGGCCGGCGTATTTGCCCAGGCGCGCGCGGTCGATCAGACCTTGCGGGTGCTCGATGCGGAAACCCACCGAAAACGGCTTGGCTTCCATGTACACACCACGTCCGTGGAGCATGCGGAACGTGTCGCGGGCACTGTGGCCCAGCGCGAGGATCACGTGCCGCGAATCAATACGCTCGCCGCTGTCGAGCACCACGCCCTGCAACTGACCATCCTCGATCAGCACATCAGTCACGCGCTGCTCGAAACGCACTTCGCCACCCAGCGCTTCGATCTGCTGACGCATGTTTTCCACGACGCCGGTCAGGCGAAACGTCCCGATGTGCGGTTTGCTGACGTAGAGAATTTCTTCCGGCGCACCGGCCTTGACGAACTCGTGCAGCACCTTGCGACCGTGAAATTGCGGGTCCTTGATCTGGCTGTAGAGCTTGCCGTCGGAGAAGGTGCCTGCGCCGCCTTCGCCGAACTGCACGTTGGACTCGGGGTTGAGGATGTTTTTACGCCACAGGCCCCAGGTGTCCTTGGTCCGCTGACGGACCTCTTTGCCACGCTCAAGAATGATCGGCTTGAAACCCATCTGGGCCAGCAACAGCCCGGCGAAGATGCCGCAAGGGCCGAAACCGACCACCAGCGGGCGTTCGTTGAGGTCCGCTGGCGCATGACCGACAACTTTGTAGCTGACGTCGGGCGCGGCCGTGACGTGCTTGTCGTGGCTCAGGCGCTTGAGCAGGGCCGCTTCGTCGCGAACCTGAAAATCGATGGTGTAGATGAACTGCAGTTCGGTGGATTTCTTGCGCGCATCGTAGCTGCGCTTGAACAGGGTGAAATCCAGCAGCTCGTCGCTGTCGATGCCCAGGCGTTGTACGAGCGCAGGGCGCAGCGCGTCATCCGCATGGTCGAGCGGCAGTTTGAGTTCGGTGATTCGTAACATTGAAAAGTCCGGTTTCGGGCCGCAGGGTCGGCCCGGCAGCGCTACAAGAACCGGCGATTATAAGCCAGATTGCAAGGTGAGCGTTGACCGGAGCGACGACGTAAGCAACACATCGCCCGTTCAGGCGTGCGCAAGTCCGAACGTCGGCGCTTGCTTGCCCGCGATCACGCTATGCCCTCGACGATTCGCGTGCAGACATACTCTGATCGCGGGCAAGCGCGCTCCTTCAAGATACGTGGACTATTAATCGTTGCGCATCGCCCCGAAATACGCACACCCGCGCTGTACCTTGCCGTTGACGCGCAGTTCGGCCGTCAGATGCTGCACAGAACCGTTTACCGTATCGACGCAACGCTGCGGGGCAACGTACAGCTCGACATGCTGATCATTGGCGTCGGTGATCAGGTTGAAACGGCCTTCGGGCATCTGCTCCTCCATATAAGGCACCGCAAATTCGTCTTGGCCTTCACGTTCCAGCACCATGCCTTTGCCGCTGGCATTGAGGTTCCATTTCGGACCGTTGCCGCTGGCATGAATGGTCAGGCGCTTGAAATTGGGGTCTTCACAGGCATTGCCCGGACGCTCGACGCGGTACAGCTGATAGACGTCAGCCTGACCGTCGCTGCCTTGCGCCTTGCTGGCGACGAAGTTGCCGCGCACATCGGCGAACGCCTTGCCGCTTTTGTCCACCACCGAAGCGGCTTCCTGCAGGATGCCGGTGTTGCCTTTGTCGGTCACCGCGTAGCGGCGTTGCTCGCTGCACGGCTGAAAGAACAGCTTGCCGCCGTCGCCGCTGAGCGTGCCCTGCATGCGCAGCATCCCGGCCGTGGAGACTGTGCTGTCGGAGGAGGGCGAAGGGAGCAGTTGGCAGCCGGCGAACACCGGCAGCAAGGCGAACATCAGGACGGAACGAGCAGCGAACATGTGGCGGGTCTCCAAACAAGTGCCGCCACGTTACTCAGGCTGCTCGCTCATCACAAGAGGCGATTAACCGACGTGATAGGTCTGTCCGGTTTGCAGCCCCTCGACGCTTTTCGCATAGGCCAGCGCCACATCGGCGCCCGACACGGGTTTAAAGCCGCGGAAGTAAGGCGCGTAGCTGCCCATCGCTTCGACCAGTACGTTCGGGCTCACCGAGTTGACCCGCATCCCGCGCGGCATCTCGATGGCGGCAGCACACACAAAGGCGTCGATGGCGCCATTGACCAGGCTGGCGGAGGCGCCGGTCCGGATCGGGTCGTGGCTGGTAATGCCGGTGGTGAAGGTGAACGAGGCGCCGTCATTGGCGAACTCGCGACCGATCAGCAGCAGGTTGACCTGCCCCATCAGTTTGTCACGCAGGCCCAGGCCAAAGGATTCCTCGGTCATATCGCCCAAAGGGGCGAACGTGACGTTGCCTGCCGCGCAGATCAATGCGTCGAAAGGACCTGTCCGTTCGAACAGTTTGCGGATTGATGCGCTGTCACTAATATCGACATGCTCGTCACCGCTGTTACGGCCAATGCGAACGATGTCATGGCGTGGCGCCAATTCCTTCTCGATCGCTGAGCCGATGGTTCCGCCAGCGCCAATCAATAGAATCTTCACGTTGCAGTCCTTCTCGTCAGTGGATCAGGCGTTCAGTCTCTACCGCCTTTTCCCACAGATAAATGGGCCAAACGGCAATCCCGGTTTGTCAGAAAGGAAACAATCATGAGTGAAATGGACGACCTCGCGGCGTTTGCCATGCTGGTGGAAGCCAACAGCTTCACCCTGGCCGCGCAATGGCTGGACACCAGTACCAGCCAACTGTCCAAACGCATCAGCAAGCTGGAAAAAAGTTACGGCGTGACGCTGCTGCACCGCACCACACGCAGCCTGACCCTGACCTCGGCCGGGGCGATTCTGCTGCCTGAAGCCCGTGCGCTGCTGGCCCAACGGGATCGGGTGCGAGACGCCATGGCGTACCTCAGCGAGAGCCTGGTGGGCACGGTGCGCCTGACGGTACCAGTGTCATTGGGCGAGACGTTTTTCGAGGGGCTGCTGACAGAGTTTTCGACAACCTATCCCGATGTGCAGGTGGAACTGGACCTGAACAACCAGTTCCGCGACATGCGCCGCGACGGGTTCGATCTGGGTATCCGCTCCAGTGTGGGAATTGATGAGCGGCTGGTGGCGAAGCCGCTGTTGTCGTTGCAGGAGCTGACCTGCGCCAGCCCCGACTACATCGCCCAGCACGGCGCGCCGCAGACGCCGGATGAGCTGCGAGTGCATCGCTGTCTGTTGAACAGTCACTACGCCGGTCGTGAAACGTGGGGCTACCACCAGAATCACGAAGTGACGAGGGTGAATGTGCGGGGCACGTTTGCCAGCAATCACTACGGTCTGCTGAAGAGGGCTGCGCTGGTAGGCGCGGGGATTGCGCGGTTGCCGTCCTATATGGTGCATAACGAACTGGATCAGGGGCGGTTGGTGTGGTTGCTCCGGGATTATCAGACGCCGGTTTCGTCGTTGTATCTGGTGCATCCGTTCGAAGGGCATCTGCCGAGAAGGATTCAGGTGATGGCTGATTACCTGACGCAGTGGTTTGAGCGGAGTACGGCGGCGTTGGAGAGGCTTTGAATGTCCGAACGAGGTTTTTATGGGGATAGGGGTTTGGTTCTGGGTGTATATCCGTTGCTGCGGTAACGCTGCTTAGGGTTCCGCTCTTACAGCGGGTCACTTTTGGCAAAAGCGCCCGGAATGCCGGCCCAGCCAAAAGTAACCAAAAACGCTTTGCTCCTGGTTGGGTCCGACTTCGTCGGATTCCCGCACTCCGACGACGCTCCGTGGGCCCGCGCCGAACGGACATCCATGTCCTGGCGGCGCTCTCGCGGCATCCATGCCGCTCGACCCACTCCGCGTCGTCTACGTTTGGCCTGCACCCAAGTCGCGTTTTGTGGTGTCTGGACTGACGAGGCAGGAAAATCAAAAGCAAAGGCAGCCGCAAAACAAGTGTCATGGATATCCGCTGTGCTTTTGATTCTGCCGAAGGCGTAGGAGCGCGCTTGCCCGCGATCTGCCGGGAACCGGCAGCAAACCCGGTGCATGCGGTGTATCAGGTACAACCGAGTCGCTTGGTTTCGCTACCGCTGCGCGGCAGATCGCGGGCAAGCGCGCTCCTACGGCCTCCGGCCAGAATCAAAAGCAGACCGGTTATTCGCAACGCTTGCTTCGTACGCTCCGCGTGGGATCGATCAAAATCCCTTTGCTTTTGATCTTCCTGCCTCGCCAGTCCAGACACCGCCAAACGCGACTTGGGTGCAGGCCAAACGCAGACGACGCGGAGTGGGCCGAGCGGCATGGATGCCGCGAGAGCCGCCCCCCGCCATGGATGGCGGATGGCGGCGGGCCCACGGAGCGTCGTCGGAGTGCGGGAATCCGACGAAGTCGGACCCAACCAGGAGCAGGGCACTTTTGGTTACTTTTGGTGCCTTTTCAAAAGTGACCCGCTGTAAGAGCGGAACCCTAAGCCGCCGTTACCGCAGAAATGGATATACCCCCAATCCCAATCCCAACCCCCAATAAAAAAGGCCCCAAAAAAGGGGCCTTTCCACGATCTTCCAAAACGCCAGAGAGCAGGGGAATCACCCCCCCAAATACGCATCCCGCACTTTTGGATCAACCAGCAACTCAGCCCCCGAACCCTGCATCACCACCCGGCCGTTCTCCAGAACATACGCACGGTCAGCAATTTTCAGCGCCTGGTTGGCATTCTGCTCAACCAAAAACACCGTCACACCATCACGACGCAGCTGTTCGACAATCTCGAAAATCTGCTGAATGATGATCGGCGCCAGACCCAGCGACGGCTCGTCGAGCAACAGCAGCTTGGGCTTGCTCATCAGTGCGCGACCGATGGCGAGCATTTGCTGTTCGCCGCCGGACATGGTGCCGCCGCGCTGGTTGAAGCGCTCTTTCAGGCGCGGGAACAAGGCCAGGACCTTGTCCATCTGTTCCTGATAATCGCCTTTATCGGTGAAGAACCCTCCCATGGCCAGGTTCTCCTCCACGGTCAGGCGGGCGAACACGCGACGGCCTTCCGGCACCACCGCGATGCTTTTGCGCATGATCACCGACGACTCCAGGCCCACCAGTTCTTCACCCATGTAACGGATGCTGCCGCTGTGCGCGCGCGGCGAACCGCAGAGGGTCATCAGCAGGGTGGACTTGCCGGCACCGTTGGCGCCGATCAGGGTCACGATCTCACCCTGTTGCACATCGATGCTGACGCCGTGCAGCGCCTGGATCTTGCCGTAGAAGGTGGAAACGTTGTCGAACTGCAGCATTTACGCTTCCCCCAGGTAGGCTTTGATCACTTCAGGATTGTCACGGATCTGCTCGGGCGTGCCGTCGGCCAGAGGCGTGCCCTGGTTGATCACCACGATGTGGTCGGAAATGCTCATGACCAGTTTCATGTCGTGCTCGATCAGCAGCACGGTGGCGTTGTGCTCATTACGCAATACGCCAATCAGTGCCTTGAGGTCTTCGGTTTCCTTGGGGTTCAGACCGGCAGCCGGTTCGTCGAGCATCAGGATGCGTGGACGGGTCATCATGCAGCGGGCGATTTCCAGGCGACGCTGCTGACCGTAGGCCAGCGTACCGGCAGGGCGGTTGGCGAAGGCTTTGAGGTCAACCGCTTCGAGCCAGTGCTCGGCGTATTCCATCGCCTCGCGTTCGCTCTTGCGATACGACGGGGTCTTGAACAGACCGGACAGGAAGTTGGTATTGAGGTGACGGTGCTGGGCGACCAGCAGGTTCTCGACGGCGGTCATTTCCTTGAATAGACGCACGTTCTGGAACGTCCGCACCACGCCCTTGCGAGCGATCTCGTGACCGGCCAGGCCTTGAATCGGTTCGCCGTCGAGCAGGATGGTCCCCGCCGTCGGCTTGTAGAAACCCGTGAGGCAGTTGAACACGGTGGTCTTGCCGGCGCCGTTAGGGCCGATCATCGACACCACCTGTTTCTCGTTCACGGTCAGACCCACGCCGTTGACCGCCAACAGGCCGCCGAAGCGCATGCTCAAGCCCGAGGCTTGCAGAAGTGGACGGCTCATCAGCGTTCCCCTTTGAGTTTCATGACGGGACGCTGCATTGGCAGGAAGCCCTGAGGACGCCAGATCATCATCAGCACCATCAAGGCGCCGAAGCCCAACATCCGGTATTCGCTGAATTCGCGGAGCAGTTCAGGCAACAGGATCATCACCACGGCGGCGAGAATCACGCCCAGCTGCGAGCCCATGCCGCCCAGTACCACGATGGCGAGGATGATCGCCGACTCAAGGAACGTGAACGATTCCGGGGTGATCAGGCCTTGGCGTGCGGCAAAGAAGCTGCCAGCGAAACCGGCGAACGCCGCACCGAGGGTAAACGCGGAGAGCTTGATCACCGTAGGGTTCAAGCCCAGTGCACGGCAGGCAATTTCGTCTTCGCGCAGGGCTTCCCACGCGCGACCGATCGGCATGCGCAGCAGGCGGTTGATCACGAAAAGCGCCAACAGCGCCAGCAGCAGGGCGATCAGGTAAAGGAAGATCACCTTGTTGATGGAGTTGTATTCCAGGCCGAAATACTCGTGGAAGGTCTGCATCCCTTCGGCGGCCTTGCGCTCGAAGCTCAGGCCGAACAGCGTCGGTTTTTCGATGTTGCTGATGCCGTTCGGGCCGCCGGTGATGTCGGTCAGGTTACGCAGGAACAGACGAATGATTTCGCCGAAACCCAGCGTCACGATGGCCAGATAGTCGCCGCGCAGACGCAACACCGGGAAGCCCAGCAGGAAGCCAAAGGTCGCAGACGCCAAACCGGCCAGCGGCAGGCAGATCCAGAAACCAAAGCCGAAGTAGTGCTGCAACAGGGCGTAGGTGTAGGCGCCGACGGCATAGAAGCCGACGTAACCCAGGTCCAGCAGGCCCGCCAGACCGACCACGATGTTCAGGCCCAGGCCGAGCATCACGTAGATCAGGATCAGCGTGGCGATGTCCACCGCGCCGCGGGAGCCGAAGAACGGCCAGACCAGGGCGGCGACAACGATCGCGCCGAGGAACCAACGCTGCGTCGATGGCAGGGTCAGGAAGTTGCTGGCCTTGTCCGACACCAGCTGCTTCTGCGGGCGTGAACGCCACATGGCGCTGATCTGCTCATTGAACAGCACGCGCAGGAACATCAGCAGCGCGGCGGCGAAAATCACCAGCACCGTGGTGGTGCTTGCACCGACAACCGCCAGGTTGACCCCGACGATGTCCAGTTTGAGCCCGAGGATCGGGTAAGCGACGGCCAGCACCAGCACTGCGCTGAAGAGGGCCGATTTGAGATTCCTGGTCATACTTTTTCAACCTCCGGACGGCCCAGCAGGCCGGTTGGCCGGAACAACAACACCAATACGAGAAGACCGAACGCCACCACATCCTTGTACTGGTCGCCGAAAATGTCGGCACCAAACGCTTCAGCCACACCCAGCACCAGACCGCCGAGCATCGCGCCCGGGATACTGCCGATACCGCCCAGTACCGCTGCGGTGAAGGCCTTGATGCCGACGAGGAACCCGGCGTTGGGGTTGATCACGCCGTACTGCATGCTCAGCAGTACGGCAGCGACCGCCGCCAGCGCCGCACCGATGACGAAGGTCAGGGCGATGATGTTGTTGGTATTGATACCGAGCAGGTTGGCCATCTTGATGTCCTCGGCACAGGCGCGGCAGGCGCGACCCAGGCGGGAGCGGGAGATGAACCAGGTCAGACCGAGCATCGCCACCAGGGTAACGATGAAGATCAGGATCTGCATGTACGAGATCACCACTTCGTGCGTGCTGCCGGGGCCGAAGACGAAGTTGCCAGGGATCAGGTTGGGGATCGATTTGTCCTTGGAGTCCTGCGACAACAGCACGGTGTTCTGCAGGAAGATCGACATACCGATTGCGGAAATCAGGGGGATCAGACGGTTGCTGCCGCGCAGCGGACGGTAGGCGACCCGTTCGATGGCGTAACCATAGGCGCTGGTCACCACGATACTGGCGACGAACGCAGCCGTGATCAGCAGGGGCAGGTTGTCCATACCAAGCATGGTCAGGCCCGCCAGGGCGATGAACGCCACGTACGAACCGATCATGTACACCTCGCCGTGGGCGAAGTTGATCATGCCGATGATGCCGTAGACCATGGTGTAGCCGATGGCAATCAAGGCGTAAGTGCTGCCAATGGTCATGCCATTAACCAGCTGTTGAAGAAAGTGATAGAGGTCTATCGACATTGCGGAGTGCTCCTAAAAACCTGCCTGGTGTTTCACTGGTGAAGTCTTTTTCCCGCTCGCGCGTCGTGATCTACGTCCGCGTTCGGCACGAGCCCAGTGATTCACTGGTGCGGTTTCAAGATGTTCAGGTGTCTGGACTCTTGTGAAATCCATCCCCCCTCGTAAAACAAAGCCCACTGCGGTTGCAGTGGGCTTTGGGGCAATACTGGGCGTGTGATTACTTCACAGGGGCTTCAGTCTTGGTGCCATCTTTGTGCCAGGTGTAAACGACGAATTTGAAGTCTTTCAAGTCACCCTTGGCGTCGAAAGACAGATCGCCGGTAGGGGTCTTGAAGGTACCGGCGTGAATGGCGGCTGCCACTTTGGCGGTGTCTTCGGACTTGGCGGTCTTGATACCTTCGGCGATGACTTCAACAGCGGCGTAGGCCGGGAACACGAAAGGACCGCTCGGATCTTCTTTCTTCGCTTTGAATTCCTCTACCAGCGCCTTGTTGGCCGGGTCCTGGTCGAAAGATTTCGGCAGGGTCACCAGCAGGCCTTCGGACGCGTCCTGAGCGATCTGCGAGATCGAAGCGTTACCCACGCCTTCCGGACCCATGAAGCCGGCTTTCAGGCCTTTTTCCTGTGCTTGACGCAGGATCAGACCCAGCTCTGGGTGGTAGCCGCCGTAGTACACGAAATCGACGTTAGCCTGTTTCATCTTGGCGATCAGCGAGGAGAAGTCCTTGTCGCCGGCGTTGATGCCTTCGAACAGGGCGACTTTCACGCCGTCTTTTTCCAGGGTCTGTTTAACGGCAGTGGCGATGCCTTCACCGTACTGCTGTTTGTCGTGGATGACCGCAACGATCTTCGGCTTGACCTGCTTGGCGATGTAGTTGGCAGCGGCCGGGCCTTGAGCGCTGTCCAGGCCGATGGTGCGGAACACCATTTTATAGCCACGGTTGGTGATTTCCGGGCTGGTGGCAGCCGGAGTGATCATGATGATGCCTTCGTCTTCGTAGATGTCGGACGCTGGCTGAGTGGAGCTGGAGCACAGGTGACCGACCACGAATTTCACGCCGTCGTTGACCACCTTGTTGGCGATCGCGACCGCTTGTTTAGGGTCACAGGCGTCGTCGTATTCAACGGCTTCGAGTTTCTTGCCATCAACGCCGCCTTTGGCGTTGATGTCAGCGATTGCCATTTTGGCACCGCTGAACTGCATGTCGCCGTATTGGGCAACAGCACCGGTCTTAGGACCGGCGATCCCGATCTTGATGGTGTCAGCTGCGAACGAATGGCTGGCAACCCCCGCCAGAACCAGTGCGGCAAACAGCTTGGAAATCTGATTAATACCCTTAGTCATGATGCTCCACTCTTGCGTTGTAGTTTTTATAATCCTGACGGCCAGAAGCTGCAGGACCGGATTGATTTACCCAGGCCACACCCCCAGCAACTGTACCGGAACAGTTTAGAGCGCCGGTCGAGCGCTTGAAAAGCTGGCTGCAGGGGGCAAAACCTGTTGATGTCGCTTAATCGAAAGAAAGATACACAATCAAGCCGGTCTATCGACGAACCGGGTCGTTCAATCTATCGGCCTGAGCGAAGTTCTCTGCAATCAATCACTTGAATCCGGGTTTGTCGGTCGGTAAGGCGGCGGTATCATTACGCCGATTTTCCAAACGGTGAAACCCATGACGCAAGAACCTAGCACCCTCTATGCCAAACTGCTTGGCGAAACGGCTTCGATCACGTGGAAAGAATTGCAACCTTTCTTTGCCAAGGGTGCCCTGTTGTGGGTCGAGCCTTCGCAGGATTTGATCGCGGTGGCCGAGGCATTTGCCGAGAATGCCGAGGCGAAAGTCGCGGCCTGGCTGGGCACGGGGGAGGTCGGGAAGGTCTCTGAATCAACGGCTCTGGACTTGCTGGAGCGCGACCCGCCGTTGTGGGCAGTCGTAGTTGCGCCTTGGGTGTTGATCCAGGAAAGGGCGTGAGGGTTTTTGGTGCGCTGATTTGGTGCGAGGAATGATGGCAAAGTGGGTAGGTAGGTAACTGAGCGCGTGGGGTGGGGTAGCGGAAAGTCCCATTGATATCTCCCTTACGCCACTCTCACCTTTAGGAGCGTGGCTTGTGTCTGGGCCGCATCCGGACGATCTGGCGGGAACCGGCAGCTAGACCTGTGCATACGCGGTGACGGGATAATCGAGTTGCCTGGTTTTGCTACCGCTGCGCGGTAGATCGTCCGAGTGCGGCCCAGAGCAAGCGCGCTCTTACAAGGACTGCGTAAGCCTGATGTTCGTGATCGTTCCAACGCCCTGCGTGGGAATGCCTGCCAGGACGCTCGGCGTCCAAGTCGACGCGGAGCGTGGGAACGGTCAATCAGAAGCTACCGACGCGGTCTGTCAGGCCGTGGCACGTTGCAACAAATGTAGGAGCGCGCTTGCCCGCGAATGCGCCCGAAGGGCATCAATGTAGCGATCCCAATCCGAGACCCAGCGATCTCAAGCCATATACCCCGTCTTCCCCGTGTGCTGATTCAGCGAAATCACGCGCGTCTTGCCAATCCGGTGACGGTAAATCTCTCTCAGGTACTTCACCGCTTTCTTCACGCTCTCCCGCGAAATACGAATGTCGTTGATCGAGATGAACCGTGATTTGTCATCGATCAACTCCCGGTATTTCTTCTCATACATCGGCTTGATCGCGTACCAGTTGGTGTCCAGGATCTTCGCCGGGTTCTCGTATTCGTTGAGCAGATCGTCGATCCGGCCCTCGTCGAATTCCTCGCTCATGATGAAATCCAGAATCGAATTATCAAGCGTGTCATCGAAGCGATACGGCTGCTTGGCGAAGCAGCGCTTGATGAACGCCACGATCAAGGTCAGGAAGTCATCCGACAGGCACGGGCTTTTCGCGATCAGGGTTGTCAGCGACAGGTTGGCCGACGCGCCGATAACCAAGGCGTAACGCTTGAGCGTGGTGTTGGGGAACAGGCTGTTGAGGTGCGTCTTGAGCCGGTTCAGGTCCATGTACGACAGCTTGTAGTCCTTGGGCAGCGAGACGATCGACACCACGGACGAGCAATTCTTGAAGAAGTGCAGGTCGTGCAGCGCAGCGGCGTCGTACCCCGACGACTTGTATTGCTCCAGTGCCGCGCGATAGCGTCGCGATTCGATCGGCAGCAAGCTGATGCCTTCGATGGCCTGGGTCATCTTGTTGAAGTGCGGCAGGTCGATGGAGCGGAAGAACAGGTCGTCGATGTCCAGGCGTGGCTGCTCTTTTTCGAACAGCTTGAGCTTGTCGGAACCCGCTACTGGCGTTTCCGGCACCACCGATTCGGCGTAGGCAATGGCGACCGGGCCGGCAAGGCTCATGAACAGATCGTTGGCGTCCAGGCGAATGGTTTCGCCGATGTCGATGCCGGCCCGACGGAAATAGTTCTGGTCGTAGTCGGTGGTCACCGCCTGCGCCGTCAGAATGTTGAAGATCTGTTGTGAGATGTACTGGTTGGCGTGACGCTCCATGGCGTTGACGTCGATGTTCTCGATGGTGCCGTCATCGCTTTCTTCGGCGTAGCGCATGATGTCGTTGGAGATCAGCATCATCGCGTTCCATGGGCGAATACGGCCCATGACGCTGGCCTCGCTGCTGTCTTCATTCTCGAAGTTGTATGAGAAGTCCCATTCTTCCGCGAGGTACTTGCACAGCAAGCGACCGGCGTTGATGTGCAGGGCTTCGGACATTTCACTGCGGTGATCGGAAATGTTCGGCAGCACGCAGATGCCGCTGGTGAAGATCGGTTCGAACACGAATGAGCGGCCGCGCTTGCCGTCGTTTTCGCTGGCGGGCTTGGTGTCGAAGGTCTTGTTCATGTACGAGAACTGCTGGGCCAGGCCGAATTCCGAAGCCATGCCCGAGCCCGTACCGCCGCCGGCGCTGAAGATGTAGAAATACAGGCGCGACTGGTTGGCTTTGATGCCGCAGGAGTCGATCAGGTACGAGTGAATCAGTTTCCAGTCAGCGCTGGAGAAGTGCTCGGTGTCTTTGTTGAGGATGATCTTGGCCAGGTACTGACCCAGGATCGGCGCGTTACCGGCGCCGCCTGCATGGACCTCAGACAGGTCCATGATCTTCATCTTGCTGTAGTCCTTGATGAAACCGCTTTTTTCACCTTTGCGTGAGAAGCGGATCCGCCCCGCGATGTCCTTGTCCAGGTCGCCGAGCATCACCAGCGGTTCGACCAGAAACACCGGTTTGCTCGATTTGTTCTGCACCAGACGCAGGTTGTTGCGAATCCAGCGAGCCGGGCTATAGCCCTTGTCGTCCCGCAGGCGATCGTCATTGTTCAGTTGGTTCAGGTAGAACGTGCGCGCGTTGTAGACCAGTTCGGCGACATCCAGAGCGATGTTGGAACCGCACCGTCCCAGGCCAATCAGGCAAACCGAGGGAAACTGCTGATCACTGCGGTTTTCCGCCTCTTCAAAATGCATCGATGGCGGGAACACCATGTCGCGCAGTCCGTCGAGGTTATCGAGGATGCGGTCGGTATCGGTTTCCGTGAAGTAAAGGTACGACTGTGCAGGGACAGGCTCAGGACGGTAGTGCCCTTGGGGCACAACGCTGTGCTCGGTAAGTACGGTCTGCAGAAGTTCGGATACAGCGCCTGCTGCCTCGGTTTTATTGTTCATCGCACGCCATGCCTGAAGGAGGGCGCAGGAATGTCATCGCGCCACCACCAAAAAGAAAACCCGACTGTACAGCGGGGTATCGACGGCGAGCGATAGGGCCGAACCCTAGCGCTGCCTAAGGGAATCCCTCGGATGATCGGCGATGAACGGTCTTTCTTGAGTGCGCGAAGGCTCAATGTCGCGGGGTTGTGGGACAGATCACAATTACCCGGCGGGTTCAGCACGCGAGGCTTTGGTGAACCGGTGCGTGTGTGGATCACTGCTGTCGGTCAGGCCCAACGGATTGACCGGTCCGTGGACGGCCATGTTCGCGGCATCGAGTAGGGTCGTCGAGGGCCACAGGCCGGCGGGTCGACTCAGGTTGAGCTGCTGTACCAGCGGCCTCAGGTTGCTCAGGGGCGCTGGTTTACTGAACAGATAACCCTGCACGTAATCGCAGCCGTACTGACTGAGGAATTCCAGCTGCGCGGGCGTTTCGACGCCTTCGGTGACGACCTTGAGGTGTAAGGTGTGGGCCATGAGGATGATCGCCTGAACGATTTCCATGTCCTGCGGGGATTTCGGGATGTCGATGATGAATGAGCGGTCGATCTTGACCGTGTCCAACGGCAGGCGCTTGAGATAGGCCAGCGAGGAATAACCCGTGCCGAAGTCGTCGATGGACAGCCCGACACCCAACGCGCGAATGTCCTGGAGCAGCAGGATAGTGTTGCTGATATTGCCCATCAGGGCGTTTTCGGTGATTTCCATTTCCAGCCGGTGAGGCGCGACGTTGGCTTCCCGTAGCGCACTGGCCACCTCATCCACAAGTTCGTCGCGCGCCAGATTCAGGGCAGAGCAGTTCACCGCAATCACCAGCTTCTCGAACCCGGGTTCGGTCAGTAGGCCCAAGTCTCGACAGGCTCGGCGCAGGACCCAGTTGTCGAGTTCGGCGATCAGGCCATTGTTTTCCGCGATGCCGATAAAGCGGTCCGGTGTCAGCAGGCCATGGATCGGATGTTCCCAACGCACCAGCGCCTCGAACTTGGCCACATGACCGGTGCGCAGGTCGACGATGGGTTGGTAGTAGAGCTGCAGGCCGTTTTCCTCCCGCAACGCGGCGCGCAGTTCTTCTTCCAGATGCAATTCCAGGCTGGCTTTGGTCTTGAGGTTGGCGCTGAAGAAATGAATGCTGTTGCGGCCATGTCCCTTGGACTGATAGAGCGCCAGGTCGGCGTGCTTGAGCAGTTCTTCCGAGGTGTCGCCGTCTTGCGGGTACAGGCTGATGCCGATGCTGGTGGTCATGACCATCCGCCGCCCCGACAACGCGATGGGTTCTTTCATCTTCTGCATCACACGTTGCGCCAGATGCTGGGCTTCATCGGTGTTGTGCAGCGCGATCAGGATGCAGAACTCGTCGCCGCCAAATCGGGCGACCACATCGTGGGCGCGGGTCGCGCTGCGGATCCGCTCGGCGATCACCTTGAGGAGCTCGTCGCCGGCATCGTGGCCGAGGCTGTCGTTGATGCGCTTGAAGTGGTCGATGTCGAGAAACATCACCGCCAGCATGCCCTCCGTCAACTTCTGCTCCATCAGACGCTCGGCAAAGATCTGGTTGAAGCCGCGACGGTTGATCAGGTTGGTCAGCGCGTCGTAGTGCGCGACCTGCTGCAAGGAGACCCGTGCCTGATCGAGCTGGCTGAGCAGGGCGTTGACCCTTCGCAGATCGCGTTCCTTGGCTTGCAGTTTTTTATCGGCCAGCGCCGCGCTGACGCTGCCGGCGATGATCAGCAGGACGATCAGGGCGATGGTCAGGCTCAAGTGCAGGCTGTTGTCGGTCGACGGGCCTTGCAATGGCAGGTCGGCGGGCACCATCAGGTGCAGCGCCCACATGCCCATGAAATGGGTGCTGACGATGCCCGCGCCGAGGACCAGGCTTGCGCCGTATTTGAGCAATTGGTGAAACATGCCGCTGCCCTGGCGCAGATGAATGGCCAGGACCAGCGCGGCGAGGCTGCTGGCGACAGCGATGATGATCGACGCCGCGAAGCGGACCGGTTCGTAATAATGCGTGGCGCTCGAGCGCATCGCAGACATACCGACGTAGTGCATGGCGGTGATGCCCAGACCGATGCACAACGAAGCGAACAGGTATTGAGCCGCGCGTAAATGAGGGTGGCTCAGCGCTTCCATCGCGACCATGCCGGAGATCAGAGCGATCCCCAATGAGGCGATCGTCACCGGAAGGTCGTAGTGCATTTCGAGCGGGGTCTGAAACGACAGCATGCTGATGAAATGCATCGCCCAGATGCCGACCGCCAGACACAGGGCGCCTAACGCCCGCCAGCGAATCCTGGCCCGACGGTTGTCAACGTGTCCGACCCGCTCGGCAATGTCCAGGGTCGCAAAACTGGCCGAGCAGGCAACCAGATAGGCGAGGACGATGAGCAGAGGGTTATGGCTGCATTCCAGCAGCATCCGGGCATCCGCCGGTACAGAGGGTAAAAAATGCAGCCCCAGCCAATCCATAGCACGCTCCATGTGTCAACGGCGGGTAACCTCAGTCTGGGTAACTGATGGCACTTTGCGATGAATTATAGAGGCGGCAGGTTTTAAAACAGCCCTCTGGAGACGGACGTACCAATTTTTTTGAAATAACGTCAATAGCGAAATGTTCTAAGCGACGCAGGCAGCATCGGCAAGTAGCGGCCATGTTTCTGGGGAAACGGTTGGCTGGACGATGGCCGCCAGCCCGAACGCCGCCCGGGCAGCGTCGCAGTCCGGGTTGTGCAGGCCGTCGGTCCACGAGGCTTCGAACTCTCTGCAGGTGCTGGAGCGCTGTTCGTAGATCGAGCAACGGGTGCCTGTTCCAACGTCACCCACAAGGGCGGTGCACCGCACGGATTTGCAGTCGGTTCCCAACATCGCTACGCGGCTGGGGCTGATGCTGCTTACCAGCTCATCGGGGACGGTTCCACCGGCCGACGCGCATTCACCCCAAAAAAAGACACACGAAAGTGTGAACAGCAGGCACCACAATTCAGGCACGGACTGGCTTCGGACATGGACATTAACCGAGGGGAATGAGTCGGGAAGGGGGATGGATCGGCGGGCTATTCTAGGCTTTCCATGGCGGCTGGGAAGTAGGCCGGAAAAATATTTCTGGATATGTATGACGCTTGAAATCCGCAGGCATCAGGGGGACGCCTGATCGTAGGGAAACGCCCGTGCGATGGGCCCATATCAGCCTTGCGAATGATCAAAGACAGGTTGGACATCCCTGACTAGATTTCCATTTCCCGGCTTGATGGTGTCTGGCCCAACAAAAACAATAAAGAGATCGACACATGGATCATTCGACTCAGGCAGCGAACGCGTGGCGCATTCTGTTCCTGCTGTTTCTGGCCAATCTGTTCAACTTCTTCGATCGCACCATTCCCGCGATCATCATCGAGCCCATCCGCAAGGAATGGCTGCTGAGCGACTTCCAGCTCGGCATCATCGGTACGGCGTTTACCCTGGTCTACGCCATCGCGGGTTTGCCCCTGGCGCGCATGGCGGACAACGGTTCACGCCGCAAGCTGATGGGCTGGGGACTGGCGGTATGGAGCGGCCTGACAGCAGTGAATGGCCTGGTCGGTAACTTTTGGGCGTTCCTGTTGGTGCGCATGGGCGTGGGGATTGGAGAAGCAAGCTACGCGCCTGCGGCAAACTCGCTGATCGGCGATCTGTTCCCTGCGCACAAGCGGGCGCGGGCGATGGGGATTTTCATGCTCGGCTTGCCGTTGGGCCTGTTGTTGGCGTTCTTTACCATCGGGGCGATGGTCAAGGCGTTCGACAGTTGGCGCGCGCCGTTCTTCATTGCCGCCGTACCGGGTTTGCTGCTGGCGGTGTTCATGTTCTTTATCCGTGAGCCCGCCCGCGGGGCGGCGGAAAGCGTGGCGGTGTCGCAGGAGAAAATCGACCGGCCAATCCGTCGTGTGTTGTCGATTCCCACGTTCCGCTGGCTGGTGCTGGCGGGTCTTGCCTTCAATTTTTCAACCTACGCGTGTAACTCCTTCATGGTGCCGATGCTCCAGCGTTACTTCCTGCTGCCGCTACAGGACGCCGCGATGGCCACGGGGATTATCGTCGGTGTGACCGGGCTCGTGGGTTTGACCGTGGGCGGCTGGATCGCTGACAAGCTGCATCAGCGATTTGCCAACGGCCGGCTCATGTTCGCAGCGTTGAGCATGGCCGTCGCGAGCCTGTGCACCGGCTATGCCCTGCACGCCGGGCGTATCGAGATCGCCGTGTTTGTGGGCGTGTTCAGCGTTGGCTGGTTGTTTTCCTACAACTTCTATACCTGCGTTTACACCGCGATTCAGGACGTCGTGCAGCCCAGGCTGCGAGCCACCGCGATGGCGCTGTTCTTTGCCGGGCTTTACCTGTTGGGTGGCGGTCTGGGGCCGGTGGTGGTGGGCTTGCTGTCCGATCACTTTGCGCATACGGCGATGAACGCGGCGCAGGTGGAGCAGATGACCGAGGCATTCAAGGCGGTTGGCCTGCATGACGCGATGTACCTGATCCCGGTCGCGTTGTTTTTCGCGCTGGTGTTTCTGGTGCGGGCGTCGAAGTGTTTCAGTCGCGATGCGCAGCGGATGCGCGAAGGGATGGTGGCCGATGAGCCGGTGGGGCAGGGGGTGAAGCCGTCGGTGGCGTGATTTTCCGGTTTTCTACGGACCTGTAGGAGCGTGGCTTGTCCCGCGATCGACCGGGAACCGGTCGCAAAACCTGTGAGTGCGGTTTACTTGATACTGCCAAGGTGTCCGGTTTTTACTGCTGCTTCGCAGCAGATCGCGGGACAAGCCACGCTCCTACATATTGGTATTCGCCGCATCATCTGCGGCGAGCGGTTTAACCCGCGACCAACACCCGAATCGCTTCCAGCCGCAGCGCCGCTTTGTCCAGCATCGCCAGACCTTGCTCACGCAACTCGCGCAGCGCGGTCAGTTCGCTATCACGAACGGTCGGGTTGACCGCTTGCAGGGCGGTCAGACGGGCCAGCTCTTCGTCGGTGTCAGCGGCCAGCCGACGCTGTGCCTCTGCCACGCGTTCGGCGTGTTTCGGGGCGATCTTGCTTTCGGCGGCGGTGATTTGCGGGTTGAGCACGTCACGCTGGGCCTGGATGAACTTGTTGGCGCTGGCACGCGGAACGCTTTCCAGCTGATCGTTCAGGGTGGTGAACGAGACACGGCCCGACAGGTCGTTGCCGTTGCCGTCCAGCAGGCAGCGCAGGGCGGCCGGTGGCAGGTAACGACCCAGTTGCAGCGAACGCGGGGCGACCACTTCACTGACGTACAGCAGCTCAAGCAGCACGGTGCCGGGTTTCAGCGCCTTGTTCTTGATCAGCGCGACGGCGGTGTTGCCCATCGAGCCGGACAGCACCAGGTCCATGCCGCCTTGCACCATCGGGTGTTCCCAGGTGATGAACTGCATGTCTTCGCGGGACAGCGCCTGGTTGCGGTCGTAGGTAATGGTCACGCCTTCGTCGTCACCCAGCGGGAAGCTGGCGTCGAGCATCTTCTCGCTCGGCTTGAGGATCAGGGCGTTTTCCGAATGGTCTTCGCTGTCGATGCCGAAGGCGTCGAACAGGGTTTCCATGTAGATCGGCAGGGTGAACTGATCGTCCTGCTCAAGGATGGCCTCGACCAGCGCTTCGCCTTCACCGGCGCCGCCTGAGTTGAGTTCCAGCAGGCGGTCGCGGCCGGTGTGCAGCTCGCTTTCCAGACGCTCGCGCTCGGCACGCGCTTCGCTGACCAGTGCTGTCCAGTCGTCATCATCGCCGCCTTCGAGCAGCGGCAACAGGCGCGGGCCGAACTGATGTTGCAGCGCGTTGCCGGTCGGGCAGGTGTTGAGGAACGCGTTGAGCGCTTCGTGATACCACTGGAACAGGCGCTCTTGCGGGCTTGTTTCCAGATAGGGCACGTGCAGTTCGATGATGTGTTTCTGGCCGATACGGTCCAGACGGCCGATACGCTGTTCCAGCAGGTCCGGGTGCGCAGGCAGGTCGAACAACACCAGGTGATGGGAGAACTGGAAGTTGCGGCCTTCGCTGCCGATTTCCGAACAGATCAATACCTGTGCGCCGAACTCTTCGTCGGCGAAGTAAGCGGCGGCGCGGTCACGTTCCAGGATGTTCATGCCTTCGTGGAACACGGTGGCCGGGATGCCGGAGCGAACGCGCAGTGCGTCTTCCAGGTCCATGGCCGTTTCGGCGTGGGCGCAGATCACCAGCACTTTGACGCGCTTGAGCATCTTCAGGGTGTCGATCAGCCAGTCGACGCGCGGGTCGAAACGCCACCAGCGTTCTTCCTCGCTGGTTTCGCCCTGGGCCTGGAAGCTGACTTCCGGGTACAAGTCGGCGTGCTCGCCCATCGGCAGTTCGAGGTATTCGGCCGGGCACGGCAGTGGGTAAGGGTGCAGCTTGCGCTCCGGGAAACCCTGCACGGCGGCACGGGTGTTGCGGAACAGCACGCGACCGGTGCCATGGCGGTCCAGCAGTTCGCGAATCAGGCGCGCGCTGGCTTCGGTGTCGCCATCGGCCACGGCGCCCAGCAGTGCTTCGCCTTCGGCACCCAGGAAACCGTGAATGGTCTTGTGCGCTTTCGGCGAGAGGCGGCCTTGATCGAGCAGTTCCTGAACGGCTTCGGCGACCGGGCGATAGTTTTCGCTCTCGGCGCGGAACGCGTGCAGGTCGTGGAAACGGTTCGGGTCGAGCAGGCGCAGACGGGCGAAGTGGCTGTCCTGTCCCAGTTGCTCAGGCGTTGCGGTGAGCAGCAGCACGCCTGGAATCACTTCGGCCAGTTGCTCGACCAGCGAGTATTCCGGGCTGGCCTTTTCTTCGTGCCACACCAGGTGGTGGGCTTCGTCGACGACCAGCAGGTCCCAGCCGGCGGCGAACAGCGCGTCTTGCGCCTTCTCGTCATCGACCAGCCACTCCAGCGAGACCAGGGCAAGCTGGGTGTCTTCGAACGGGTTGCTGGCATCGCTTTCGATGAAGCGCTCGGCGTCGAACAGCGCCACCTGCAGGTTGAAACGGCGGCGCATTTCCACCAGCCACTGGTGCTGCAGGTTTTCGGGAACCAGGATCAGCACGCGGCTGGCGCGGCCTGACAACAGTTGGCGGTGAATCACCAGACCGGCTTCGATGGTCTTGCCCAAGCCCACTTCGTCGGCCAGCAAAACACGCGGCGCGATACGGTCGGCCACTTCACGGGCGATGTGCAACTGGTGCGCGATCGGTTGGGCACGCACACCGCCCAAGCCCCACAGCGAGGATTGCAGCTGACGGCTGGTGTGCTCCAGCGTGTGGTAGCGCAGCGAGAACCAGGCCAGCGGGTCGATCTGACCGGCGAACAGACGGTCGCTGGCCAGACGGAACTGAATGAAGTTCGAGAGTTGGGTTTCCGGCAGGGTCACCGGCTGGTTCTGCGCGTTGAGGCCGTGGTAGACCAGCAGGCCGTCGACGTCGTCGACTTCGCGCACGGTCATTTTCCAGTTCTCGAAGTGGGTGATGGTGTCACCCGGCGAGAAGCGGACCCGCGTGAGCGGGGCATTGCGCAACGCATACTGGCGGGTGTCGCCAGTGGCCGGATAGAGCACGGTCAACAAGCGGCCGTCCTGTGCCAGAACGGTGCCTAAACCCAGCTCGGCTTCGCTGTCGCTAATCCAGCGTTGCCCCGGTTGATACTGCTGCGCCATGCTGCCTGACTCCCGCCTTGAAAAAGCCGACTATGGTAACGGAACAAGCCGCCCAGGCCAAAGCCACAATGTAAAAACGCCCGTATTTATTGGGTTTGTGGCTGTGGGCTAGCACTTGTTGCGAAAAACATAGTCCAAACTTCCTCTTCCAACGGCTCAAGTCGACGAAACGGCAGCCGACAGCTTGATAACAGGAGACCATTACCATGCTGCCACCGCTGTTTCCCTTGAGTGCAGCCCCCGTGACTGCGCAGCAGGACCCGGTCAAGCCCACCCCGGACATTCCGCCCGTTACGCCCGTGCAGCCGAGCTCCAGCGAAAGCACAATCAACATGGGCGAGCGCGATCCCGAGCAGGCCCAGTTGCTGCTGCGCGAAGAACAGCGCCGACAGCAAAGGCGTCGGCGTGACCGCCGCACCGCCGATCGTCATCCCGATCTGGCTGAAGACACTCCGAACGAGCCTCAGCACGCGGGCCCGGCCATGCCCGGGGATTATCTGAACGCCGATAACACCGTCCCGGTCGTGCCGATCATCGACGACGAGCCGCGCCAGGGCTTGTGGGTGGATTTGAAAGTCTGAGGTGCTGGTCAGCGCCGCCGGGATTACGCATTATTGTCGCCATTGGGTATTCGAGAGCAGCACGCCATGAGCGATGACGAAAAACTGGTAGACCTGAGTGTCGAGCGCGCCAAGCGTGTTCACGACCTCAATGACAAGCGGCTCAACGAAGTGCGTCAGGCCTTCGAGCAGGCGATGCCGCTGGGCAAGGGTAAGAAAAAGCCGAAGAACAAGCCGAAAAAACGCTAGACCTCCCTTCTTAATTGTTCCCGTCGATCCGCTGCGCGGTCATGCGCAGCGGCATTGACCTGGGTCAACACTCTCTTTTTCGCCTCTGGTTAATCTGCACCCATCGAACAGGGTTACGGCAGGAGGGGCGCTTATGTTTCTCGATCATGCGGTGATAGCCGGTGTGATGACGGTGATGTTGATGCTGAGCTTTTTTGCAGGCTTGGGATTGTTCATCTGGAGAGACTCGAGCCACAAAGGCGGAAAGGGCTGAGTCTTTCTTATAAAAAGAGCACGCAAGGCATTTTGGGCAACTTCGGTTGCCCATTTTTTTGTGCGTGTTTTTTTGTGGGGATGGGAGACTTGCAGCGGGTGTATATCCGTTGCTGCGGTAACGGCTACTTGTGGTTCCGCTCTTACAGCGGGTCACTTTTGTAAAAAGCGACAAAAGTAACCAAAAACGCTTTGCTCCTGGCTTTGCCCGACGTCGTCGGGTTCCCGCACTCCGACGACGCTCCGTGGGCCCGCGCCGAACGGACATCCATGTCCTGACGGCGCTCTCGCGGCATCCATGCCGCTCGACCCACTCCGCGTCGTCTGCGTTTGGCCTGCACCCAAGTCGCGATTTGTGGTGTCTGGACTGACGAGGCAGGAAAATCAAAAGCAAAGGCAGTCGCAACACAAGTCATGGATATCCGCTGTGCTTTTGATTCTGCCGAAGGCGTAGGAGCGCGCTTGCCCGCGATCTGCCGGGAACCGGCAGCAAACCCTGTGCATGCGGTGTGTCAGGCATGATTGAGTCGCCTGGTTTTGCTACCGCTGCGCGGTAGATCGCGGGCAAGCGCGCTCCTACAGTGGAGAGTGGAATGCGGGAAATGGATGCACGAACCAAGAAAGCGAGGAGCGTTAGCTCCAGCCCGCGTTGCCCTTGTACGCGACGGTTCAGGCACCACCAAACGCGACTTGGGTGCAGGGTGAACGCAGGCGGCGCGCCCACGGAGCGTCGCCGGAGAGAAGGAACCCGACGAAGTCGGGCCCAACCGGGAGCCTGACCCTTGGTTGCTTGGGGTTATCAAGTAACCCGCCGAAGGCGGAACGCTTCTGCCGTTAGGCAGAACACGATCAGCGCAACAAAAAATCAGCCAACCGTAATCGTCGGCAACTCAGCCAGACTCACCGTCAGCACCTTACGCGGCGCCAGAATCTCGGCCTCGCCATCCACCACCAGCTCATCGTTCTGGTTAAAAACCCGTGTCGCGATCCGCACCCGAAACTTCGGCAGTTTTTCCAGAATCTCCAAACGCACCGTCAATGTATCGCCAATCTTCACCGGCTTCTGAAAGCTCATCTGCTGACCCAGATAAATCGTCCCCGGCCCAGGCAGTTCACACGCCACGGCGGCACTGATCAGCGCGCCACTGAACATACCGTGAGCGATCCGATCCTTGAACATGCTCTTGGCCGCGAACTCCGCATCCAGATGCACCGGGTTACGGTCGCCGGACATCTCGGCAAACAGCTGGATATGGCGTTCTTCGACCGTCTTGCTGTAGCTGGCGGTCTGGCCGACTTCAAGGGCTTCGTACGGCGTGTTGGTGACTTCGGTCATGTTGCTGTCCTGTGACATGAAAATGAAAAGTGAATAAAAGAGCTGAAATCCCGACAGGTCATTCGGTTCGGCGCGGTCGTGGTTCGCTCAGCGCCTGCTCGAGCCAGGCGAGTAAATCATGAGTGACTTCCTCGCGGTTGGTTTCGTTGAGGATTTCATGCCGTGCCTGCGGGTATAGCTTCAGCGTCACGAGCGCGTGATCGGTGTCCGTCAGCGCACCTGCCAGATCCTTGAGACGTTTGCCTTCGCTCACCGGATCACATTCGCCGCCGATGATCAGGAGCGGCAGGCTTTTATCGATCTGCGCCAGGTTGGATTTCTTGCTGATCTGTTGCAGCCCGCCGAGCATGTCCAGCCAGAACTGATTGGTGCAGCGAAAGCCGCAGAGCGGGTCGTTGACGTATTTATCGACTTCTTCCTGATCGCGACTGAGCCAGTCGAACGGCGTGCGCACAGGTTTGAAGGCTTTATTGAACGAGCCGAACGACAGGAACTCGATGATCGCGCTGCGCCCTCTAGCGCCTTGCCGCCAGCGTTCCAGGCGGGCGATCACGGCGGCGCTGCGGTAGAGCGACACGGGCTGAAAATTCGAGCCGCTGAGCACCGCACCCTGAACGCTGGCGCTGTGGTGCAACAGGTACGCCTGAGCAATGTAGCTGCCCATGCTGTGTCCCAGTAAAAAGACGGGGACGTCCGGATGACGCTGGCCGATCGAGGCGCTGAGGCTGGCCAGATCGCCCACCACGGTGTTCCAGCCATCCCGGTCGGCGTAGTGACCGAGCACGCCGTTGGCAGCGGTACGGCCATGACCGCGCTGGTCATGGGCGTACAAGGCAAAGCCGGCGTCGGTCAGTGCCGCGCCCAGTCGGGCATAGCGGCCACTGTGCTCAGCCATGCCATGAGACAGCATCACCACGGCCCGCGGGCTGGTCAGCGGCACCCATGCGTTGACGTACAGGCGAGTGTGATCACTGGCGTCCAGCCAAAAAGCATCGTGTTTCATGGCGTTTCCCTGGCCCTGTAAAGATTTGTCTTGAAATAGCGCTCTGTCGGTCGCCTGATTGCAGTGTATAGCGCTTGTCAGATGGCAGCCTGATCACCCGCAAGATTCACGTCATTGATGACGATTTGCCTTCCTGGTGGCAGCTGCTAACGTCCGGCAAGCACCTGCTTCATCGCGGGGCCAGCACTCTCAGGTAAGAGGATAAAAAGAACATGCAACCTGATTTCTGGAACGACAAACGCCCGGCAGGCGTCCTCTCTGAGGTGGACCTGCACGCTTACAAATCCGTGGTGGAGGTGTTCGAGCGCAGTTGCAAGAAGTATGCGGACCGTCCGGCCTACAGCAACATGGGCGTGACCCTGACCTACGCAGAGCTGGAGCGACACTCGGCGGCGTTCGCCGGTTACCTGCAGCAGCAGACCGAACTCAAGCCCGGCGACCGCATCGCCGTTCAGATGCCCAACCTGATCCAGTACCCCATCGCGGTATTCGGTGCGATGCGCGCAGGGTTGATCGTGGTCAACACCAACCCGCTGTACACCGCCCGTGAAATGCGCCATCAGTTCAAGGATTCCGGCGCCCGCGCGCTGGTGTACCTGAACGTCTTCGGCAAGAACGTTCAGGAAGTGCTGCCAGACACCGACATTCAGTACCTCATCGAAGTGAAGATGGGCGACATGCAGTCCGCCGCCAAAGGCTGGCTGATCAACACGGTCGTCGAGAAGGTCAAGAAGATGGTGCCCGAGTACGACCTGCCGCAGGCCGTGGCCTTCAAGAGCGTGCTCAAACTGGGGCGGGGCGATCACCTGCAACGCGTTCAGCTGGACCTGGAAGACATCGCCGTTCTGCAATACACCGGCGGCACCACCGGTTCGCCAAAAGGCGCGATGCTGACCCACGGCAACCTGGTCGCCAACATGCAACAGGTCTACGCCTGCATGCTCCAGCACGGTCCGGACGGTTTGCCGATCTTCAGGCAAGGCAGCGAGATCATGGTCGCGCCGCTGCCGATGTATCACATCTATGCGTTTACCTGTAATTGCATGTGCATGATGGTCAGCGGCAACCACAACCTGTTGATCACCAATCCCCGTGACATCGGCGGCTTCATCAAAGAGCTGAAAAAGTGGAAATTCTCCGCGATGCTCGGCCTCAACACGTTGTTCGTTGCATTGATGGATCATCCGGACTTCAAGACGCTGGATTTCTCCAGCCTGCGCTTGACCAACTCCGGCGGCACTGCCTTGGTGAAAGCCACGGCCGAACGCTGGTTGCAGCTCACGGGATGCCCGATTGTGGAAGGCTACGGCCTCACCGAAACCTCGCCGGTCGCCACGGCCAACCCGTACGGCAACCTGTCGAAACTGGGCACGGTCGGTATGCCGGTGCCGGGGACCACGGCCAAGGTCATCGACGATGAAGGCGTTGAGTTGCCCGTGGGCGAGCGCGGTGAGCTGTGCCTGAAGGGGCCGCAGATCATGCTCGGCTATTGGCACAAGCCCGATGCCACCGCTGAAGTCCTGGACAGCGAAGGCTGGCTCAAGACCGGGGACATTGCGGTCATTGATCCGGACGGTTTCATTCGCATCGTTGACCGCAAGAAAGACCTCATCATCGTCTCGGGCTTCAACGTTTACCCCAACGAGATCGAGGACGTCGTCTCGCGTCATCCGAAAGTCGCCAACTGCGCAGTGATCGGCGTGCCGGACGAGCGCTCGGGTGAAGCGGTGAAACTGTTCGTGGTGCCCCGAGATCCGAGCCTGACCTGCGAAGAACTCAAGGCGTATTGCAAAGAGAACTTCACCGGCTACAAGATCCCCAAGCAGATCGTGCTGCGTGAGTCGTTGCCCATGACGCCCGTGGGCAAGATCCTGCGAAGAGAGCTGCGCGACACCGCGTGAAGGGGCTATAACGTGACGGGGCTATAAACAGAAACGGCGTGTTGAGAAACACGCCGTTTTTTATGGGATACATGAAACCTGTGCGGGAGCGCGCTTGCCCGCGAATGCGGTGTGTGGGTCAATAATCGTGTCGGATGTGCTGACGCCTTCGCGGGCAAGCGCGCGCCTACAATTGTTGGGCATTTTCCGACATTTAGGTTCATTGCTCTAAACGTGACGTTTAACTGTTCAAGAGTCATTTTTGTGACTGTTCGGGCCGCTATTGGCTCTAGGCGGCCTCTGGCAAAGCTGCTACGCTCGGCCCGCTTTTTGTCCTGTCGATACGCAAAAAGCTGTGGCTACATCATTCCAAACACAAGAAATCATCGCATTAAGCGGTGTGTAGAAACGCTGTCGCTGAGGAGTCGGCTTCCATGATCGAAAACTTCTGGAAGGATAAATATCCGTCTGGCATTGCTGCCGATATCGATCCGGACGAGTATCCAAACGTTCAGGCGGTATTGAAACAGTCCTGCGAGCGTTTCGCCAACAAACCTGCGTTCAGCAATCTGGGCAAGACACTCACGTACGGTGAGATGTATGAGCTGTCCGGTGCGTTTGCCGCCTACCTTCAGCAGCACACCGACCTGCAACCGGGCGACCGCATCGCCGTGCAGTTGCCCAACGTGCTGCAGTACCCGATCGCCGTGTTTGGCGCCATTCGCGCGGGCCTGATCGTGGTCAACACCAACCCGCTGTACACCGCGCGGGAAATGGAACATCAATTCAACGACTCCGGTGCCAAGGCGCTGGTCTGCCTGGCGAACATGGCGCACCTGGCCGAGAAGGTCGTGCCCAAGACTGGCGTCAAGCACGTCATCGTCACCGAAGTCGCCGACCTGCTGCCGCCGCTCAAGCGCCTGCTGGTCAACAGCGTCATCAAGTACGTGAAAAAGATGGTGCCGCCGTTTCATCTGCCCAAAGCCGTCAAGTTCAACGACGTGCTGGCGATGGGGCACGGCAAGCCGGTCAACGATGCCTCGCCGAAAGGCAGCGACGTCGCGGTCCTGCAATACACCGGCGGCACGACAGGCGTGGCCAAGGGTGCCATGCTGACCCACCGTAACCTGATCGCCAACATGCTGCAGTGCAAGGCGCTGATGGGTTCCAACCTCAATGAGGGCACGGAGATCCTGATCACACCGCTGCCGCTGTATCACATCTACGCCTTCACCTTTCACTGCATGTCGATGATGTTGATCGGCAACCACAACATCCTGATCAGCAACCCGCGCGACCTGTCGGCGATGGTCAAGGAGTTGTCGAAGTGGAAGTTCAGCGGCTTCGTCGGTCTGAACACGCTGTTCGTGGCGCTGTGCAACAACGCCGACTTCCGCAACCTGGATTTCTCCTCGCTCAAAGTCACCCTGTCGGGCGGCATGGCGCTGCAGCAAGCCGCCGCCGAACGCTGGAAAGACGTGACCGGTTGCTCCATCTGCGAAGGGTACGGCATGACCGAAACCAGCCCGGTGGCGACGGTCAACCCGATCCAGAAAATCCAGATGGGCACCATCGGCATTCCCGTGCCCTCGACGCTGTGCAAGACCATCAACGACGCGGGCGAAGAGTTGCCGCTCGGTGAAGTCGGCGAGCTGTGCGTCAAAGGCCCTCAGGTGATGAAGGGTTACTGGCAGCGTCAGGAAGCCACCGATGAAATGCTCGATGCCGAAGGCTGGTTGAAGACCGGTGATATCGCGGTGATCCAGCCAGACGGCTACATGCGCATTGTGGATCGCAAGAAAGACATGATTCTGGTGTCGGGCTTCAACGTCTATCCGAACGAGCTGGAAGACGTGCTGGCGACCCTGCCGGGTGTGTTGCAGTGCGCCGCCATTGGCGTGCCGGACGAGAAGTCAGGCGAGGCGATCAAGATCTTCGTGGTCGTGAAGCCGGGTGCGACGCTGGCCAAGGAGCAGGTCATGGAGCACATGCGCGCCAACGTCACCGCCTACAAAGTCCCGCGCAGCGTGGAGTTCCGCGACGCGCTGCCGACCACCAACGTCGGCAAGATCCTGCGACGCGAGTTGCGTGACGAAGAGCTGAAGAAGCTGGCGCTGAAGAAGCCCGCGTAAGTCAGCGGCAAGACCACAGACCCCGCCCGCGTGCGGGGTTTGTTGTTTTAAGGAAGGGCGCAGACTTCGCTGATCACACGAGATCTGTGGGAGTGAGCTTGCTCACGCAGAGGCTGTTACATCCGACACACCTTCTGCGCCAGACATACAGCCTTCGCGAGCAAGCTCGCTCCCACAGGGTTGTGCATGATCGTGGATAAATCTGCGACAATCCGCGCCCTGCATTCAGATAGAAAAGACTTCGCGCCCTGATGACCGACGAATCGACCGCCATCGACCAACTGTATAAAAGCCTCGACCACGCGATGATCAGTGATCGTCATCGCCTGCGTCGCCAGTTGCACGAACTGCGCAAGAAGCCCGACGAGGCGAAGCTTGCGCAATGGGTTGAGCGTGTCCAGACGTCGTGCGCGCAAGCCGTGAGCCGCAAGCAAAGCGTGCCGACCATTCGCTACGACGAAAACCTGCCGATTGCCGCCAAGCGCGATGAGATCAAGGAGGCGTTGCTCAAGCATCAGGTGCTGATCATCGCCGGTGAGACGGGTTCGGGTAAAACCACCCAGCTACCGAAAATCTGCCTGGAAATCGGTCGTGGCCAGCACGGTCTGATCGGCCACACCCAGCCGCGCCGAATCGCTGCGCGCAGTGTCGCCAGCCGGGTCGCCGAAGAGATCGGCACGCCGCTCGGAGCGCTGGTGGGCTATCAGGTCCGTTTCGAGGACCAGAGCGACAGCAACACCCTGATCAAGCTGATGACCGACGGCATCCTGCTGGCCGAGACTCAGCATGACCGTTTTCTTGAGCGTTACGACACGATCATCGTCGACGAAGCCCACGAACGCAGCCTGAACATCGACTTCCTGCTGGGTTACCTGAAAACCCTGCTGCCGCGCCGCCCTGATCTGAAAGTCATCATCACTTCGGCGACCATCGACCTGGAGCGCTTCTCCGAGCACTTCGACAAGGCGCCCGTGATTGAAGTCTCGGGCCGGACCTTTCCGGTGGACACTTGGTATCGCCCACTGACGTCCGAGCAGGACGAAGAGGGCAACAGCGTCGAAGACGACCTGACCGTCGATCAGGCCATTCTCGCGACCCTCGATGAGTTGGCAGCGTTTGAACGTAGCGAACGCAAGTCGCCCGGCGACGTGCTGGTGTTCCTGCCGGGTGAGCGCGAGATCCGTGACGCCGCCGAAATGCTGCGCAAGGCTCAGCTCAAACACACTGAAATCCTGCCGTTGTACGCACGGCTGTCGCCGGCTGAACAGCAGCGGATTTTCCAGTCGCATCCGGGCCGTCGGGTGGTGCTGGCGACCAACGTCGCTGAAACCTCGCTGACCGTGCCGGGCATCCGCTATGTGATCGACACCGGCACTGCGCGCATCAGCCGCTACAGCTATCGGGCCAAGGTTCAGCGTCTGCCGATCGAAGCCGTCTCTCAGGCCAGTGCCAACCAGCGTAAAGGCCGATGCGGGCGGGTCGAGCCGGGTTTATGTGTGCGGCTGTACAGCGAAGAGGATTTCCTCTCGCGCCCTGAGTTCACCGATCCGGAAATCCTGCGCACCAACCTGGCGGCGGTGATTCTGCAGATGCTGCACCTGCGTCTGGGCGAGATCACCGACTTCCCGTTTATCGAACCGCCGGACGGCAAGGCGATCAGCGACGGGTTCAACCTGTTGCAGGAACTCTCGGCGGTCAACCGCGAGAACCAGCTGACCCCGCTGGGTCGCCAGTTGGCGCGCTTGCCGGTGGACCCGCGCATGGGCCGCATGCTGCTGGAAGCGGCCAAACAGGGCAGCCTGCAGGAAGTGCTGATCGTCGCCAGCGCCATGTCGATTCAAGACCCGCGCGAGCGTCCGCCGGAGCGTCAGCAGGCCGCCGATCAGGCGCACGCGCAATGGAAAGATCAGGACTCGGACTTCGCCGGGCTGGTCAATCTGTGGCGCGGTTTCGAGGAGCAGCGCCAGGCGCTGACGGCCAGTCCGTTACGCAACTGGTGCCGTCGCAACTTCCTCAACTACCTGCGTCTGCGCGAGTGGCGCGACTCGCATCGTCAATTGAGCCTGATCTGTCGTGACCTGCAGTTGACGGTCAACAAAGAGCCGGCCGACTTCCCGAAATTCCACAAGGCGGTGCTCTCCGGTCTGCTCAGTCAGATCGGACAGAAAACCGAAGAGGGCGACTACCTCGGCGCACGTCAGCGGCGTTTTTGGGTGCATCCGTCTTCCGGGCTGGGCAGAAAGCGCCCGCAGTGGATCATGGCCGCTGAGCTGGTTGAAACCACCAAGCTGTATGCGCGCATGGTGGCGAAGATCGAACCCGACTGGATCGAGCCGCTGGCCGGGCATCTGGTCAAGAAGAACCACTTCGAACCGCATTGGGAGAAGAAGCGTGGTCAGGTCGTGGCCTTCGAACAGATCACCCTGTTCGGGCTGATCGTGGTCGGGCGCCGCCCGGTGCATTTCGGCCCGATCGACCCAGTGGTGTCGAGGGAATTCTTCATCCGTGAAGGCCTGGTGCGTGGCGAGATTCAGTCGCGCGCCAAATGCCTGAGCGCCAACGCCAGGTTGCTGGAAGAGCTCGACGAACTGGAAGCCAAGGCCCGGCGTCGCGACATTCTGGCGGACGAAGAAACCCTGTTCCGTTTCTACGACGAGCGCCTGCCGGCCGAGATTCATCAGACCGCGACGTTCGACGCCTGGTACCGGATGGAGAGCCAGAAGAACCCGCAGTTGCTGATCATGCGCGAGGAAGATGTCCTTGCCCGTGAAGCCAGCGAGGTCACGGCCAATCAATACCCGGACACGTTGCGGTTAGGCGAACTGACCTTGCCGTTGACCTATCACTTCGAACCCAATCACCCGCGTGACGGGGTGACCCTGCGCGTGCCTGCGCCATTGTTGCTGTCATTGCCGGCCGAGCGTCTGGAGTGGCTGGTGCCGGGCCTGCTGGAAACCAAATGCGTGGCCCTGGTGCGTAACCTGCCTAAAGCCTTGCGCAAGAACTTCGTGCCGGTGCCGGACTTCGTCAAGGCGGCCTTGCAGCGCATGGTGTTCGCTGACGGTTCGTTGCCTCAGGCGTTGGGTCGCGAGTTGCTGCGCATGACCGGCGCGCGCGTCACCGACGAGGCATGGGCCGAGGCGGCGCAACAGGTGGAAAATCACCTGAAGATGAACCTTGAGGTGGTCGACGCCAACGGCAAGTTCCTCGGCGAAGGCCGCGATCTGGATGAGCTGACGGCGCGCTTTGCCGAAGCCGGACAGGCCGCACTGGCTGTGCCGCAAACCGAAAAGAGCCAGCAACCGGTAGAAGCCAAGGGTTTTGCGGCGGTCGCGGAAAAGACGCAACAGAAGATCGCCGGCCTCTCGATGACGGTGTATCCGGCGCTGGTGGAAGAGGGCGGCACGGTCAAGGAAGGGCGCTTCTCGACGCAGACCGAAGCCGAGTATCAACATCGCCGTGCCTTGCAGCGTCTGTTGCTGCAACAACTGGCAGAACCCGCGAAGTTCCTGCGCAGCAAATTGCCGGGTCAGACGGAATTGGCGTTGCTGTACCGCGACATGGGTCGGGTCGATGCGTTGATCGAGGACATCCTGCTGGCGAGCCTGGACACCTGCATTCTGGAAGGCGAAGCCAGCTTGCCGCGTGATGGCGCAGGCCTCCTGTCGCTGGCCGAGCGCAAGCGGGGCAGTCTGACCGAGCACGCCGAGCGTCTGGCGAAACTGACGCTGGAGATCCTCAAGCTCTGGCACGGCCTGCAAAAGCGCTTCAAGGGCAAGATCGATCTGGCCCAGGCCGTCGCCCTGAATGACATCAAAGGGCAGTTGAGCACGCTGGTGTACCCCGGATTCGTGCGCGAGACCCCGGCGCAGTGGCTCAAGGAGTTGCCGCGCTACCTGAAGGCCATCGAGTTGCGGCTTGAGAAGCTGGGCAGCCAAGTGCAGAAAGACCGGGTCTGGAGCATTGAACTGGGCAACCTCTGGGCGCAATACCAGACCCGCGCCGACAAGCACGCGCAGGAAGGCAAGCGCGATGACGAACTGGTGGTCTACCGCTGGTGGCTGGAGGAATACCGCGTGTCGCTGTTCGCCCAGCAACTGGGGACCAAGGTGCCGATTTCCGACAAGCGCCTGAGCAAGCAGTGGAGTCAGGTCGAGGGCTGATCAGCGGCGCGATTTTTGTAGGAGCCGGCTTGCTGGCGAATGCGCAATGTCAGTCGACGGTGTTGTGACGGACGTTCCGCATTCGCCAGCAAGCCGGCTCCTACTCAATCAATAGCCCGTTCGCACTGCCCGATAGCGCCAAATCCCGGCCGATATGGCAAACTTCGCGGCTTTAAAGCTCGAAGCGCTCACAAGGTCCACGCCCGTCTACGGGAAATTTATCGTTGCATTGGTACTGTCGTTCCAGAAAAACAGCCAGCACCGTGCTTACGCAGGCCCTTTGCCTGCTGCCGTCAATAAGAGAGGAACGACCGTGTACGACGTCGTGATCAGTGGCACAGGGCTCTACACCCCGGCCAACAGCATTTCCAACGATGAGCTGGTGCATTCTTTCAACGCCTATGTCGCTCAATTCAATGCCGACAACGCTGCCGCCATCGAAGCAGGCGAGGTTCAGGCACTGACCGAGTCCAGCGCCGCCTTCATCGAGAAAGCCAGCGGCATCAAGAGCCGCTTCGTCATGGACAAGGACGGCATCCTCGACCCGCAACGCATGAAGCCACGTTTGCCTGAGCGCTCCAACGACGAGTGGTCAATCCTCTGCCAGATGGGCGTCGCGGCCGCCGAACAAGCTTTGCAGCGCGCGGGTAAAACCGCCGCCGACATCGACGGCGTAATCGTCGCCTGTTCCAACCTGCAACGTGCGTACCCTGCGATCTCTATCGAGATTCAGTCGGCGCTCGGTGTTCAGGGTTTCGGTTTCGACATGAACGTCGCCTGTTCCTCGGCCACCTTCGGCATTCAGACCGCCTGCAACAGCGTCAAGCTGGGTCAGGCTCGCGCTCTGTTGGTGATCAGCCCGGAAATCTGCACGGCGCACCTGAATTTCCGTGACCGCGACAGTCACTTCATCTTCGGCGATGCCGCCACGGCGGTCGTGGTCGAACGCGCCGACCTGGCGACCTCCGAGCACCAGTTCGACATCGTCAGCACCAAGCTGCTGACCACCTTCTCAAACAACATCCGCAACAACTTCGGTTTCCTCAACCGCACGGCGGAAGAAGGCGAGGGCAAGGCGGACAAGCTGTTCGTGCAGGAAGGCCGCAAGGTGTTCCGCGACGTTTGCCCGATGGTGGCGGAACTGGTGGGTGTGCATCTGGAAGAGAACAGCCTGAACGTCAGCGACGTGAAGCGCTTCTGGCTGCATCAGGCCAACCTGAGCATGAACCACTTGATCGTGAAAAAGCTCCTGGGCCGCGACGCCTCGGTCGAAGAAGCCCCGGTGATTCTCGACAGCTATGCCAACACCAGCTCTGCCGGTTCGGTCATTGCCTTTCACTCTTACCAGGACGATCTGCCAAGCGGCTCGCTGGGCGTACTGAGCTCGTTCGGTGCGGGGTATTCGATCGGCAGTGTGATTCTGCGCAAGAAGTGATCACGCTCTGCTTATGAGCTGACCAGGATCTCAACCTGTGGGAGCGAATTCATTCGCGAGAGGCCGGTAGATTCGACAAAAGTGGGTTGGATGTGCCGGCCAATCGCGAATGAATTCGCTCCCGCAGTATTTGTGTTCGGCAGATGAGCATTGTGGGTGGGCCGGAAATAAAAGCAGCCCGAAGCTGACCTGTCGGAACGGATGATGGGGATCCGACAGGGCAGCTCCGGGCTGAAGTGTGGAGCGGCCTCAGGTGGCGGGAGCTTGCCGTCTGAGGCTGTAACGTGAAGCTTTCTGCTCTTAGAACTTCGCAACCACGTCCAGCTGCAGCGTATTCGCGTCTTCGTCACGCGGGGCGTTGGCGAAGGCGAAGTCTGCCTTGGTCAGGAAGTACGTCGCGCCGAGGGTGAAGTTCTTGTCGACATCGTACGAGACGCTCAGCTTGTGGCCGCGCGAACCGGTGGTGCCGTTGGCGAAGTCGGAGTCGGTGAACGCGCCAACCACGGCGTTACGCTGAGTATCGCGGTAGTTGTAGTCCAGACCGAAACCAAACACCTTGGTCTTCACACCGGTCAGCCAGGCGGTGTCCTGATTGCTGTCGGTAGCGCTGTTGACCACGTACTGACCGTACAGGCTGACCGGAACGACCATGCCGGTCAGGTCGAGTTGGCCGAAGCCTTCGTACAGACGGAAGTCGGTGGTGTTGTTGCCGTTGATGCTCAAGCCGCAGAACGTGGTGCTGGTGCTTGCAGCTGCCGGGTTACAGTCGTTGGAGTTCTGGTACTGGTACACCGAACCGCCGACGGTCGCCTTCACGTTGTCGGTGATCGCGATACGCGTACCCAACTGGGCAGCATTCAGGCGCAGGTCGTTCTTGAACTGCGTACCGTCGCCGCTGATGTTGTCCTTGAGGGTGTAGGTACCGGCGCTGCCGAACAACTCGAAACCTTTGGTGACCGGCACGCTGTAAGTGGCGGCCAGACCTTCCGGGTTGATGTCGTTGTCCCAGATCACGTCGCCTTCGCTGACCCACGGCTGGGCCATCTTGCCGCCGATAACGTGCAGGTTCTGAATGGCGGTCGGGTGGTAGTCGATGTAACCCTGATCCAGCCACAGGTCTTTCTTGGTGAAGTAGTCGTTCTGGTCGACGTTGGTGGAGTTGGCCTTGTTGTCGCCACCGGTGGCGATGCGGATGCCGGTGCTGACCTGAGGGTTGATGTCGGTGTAAGCGCCCAGACGTACACGGATACGTTGACGGTTCTTGTCCTGGCTGTTGTTCTGGTCGTCGATCTTGACCGTTTCCTGGCGAACACGAACGTCGCCTTTGAATTGGGTCTTGGCGGCCCATGCGACTTTCTGTTCGAAGGCCGACAGTTCGGAAGACTTGGCGGTGGTCGCGGCGGCGATCTGGTCGGCTGTCGCCTTCTGGGCTTGTTGCTGAGCCTGCTGATCCTTGGCGAGCTCCGATTGCAGTTCGGCGTACTGGGCTGGCGAGATCGAGCCGTTGGCCTTGAGCATGTCGAGCAGTTTCGCGTCGACTGCGGCGCTGGCCGGAACGCTCATGGCCAGCAACAGACCGCCACACAGGGCTGCCGCAGTTTTAGTGGAAGCAAGACGCATATCAATCTCCGTAGATGAGAAGGGATGACAAAGCCATCCAGGGAACAACCGACCGAAGGCGGACGGAAAAGAAGTCTGGTTTTTAGAACCGGGGGCTCTAAAAACAGGCGCCAGTATTACGGCCGTTTATGACAGGGGGATGGCTATGTGATGGCATGTCGATGACATGTGAAAAAAATCTGGAACCCGCGGACTAGAGCGCTGTCAGCGCAAATTTCATGTGCGAACGTGTCCGATAGGTGATACTGCGCAAACGTTGGCGAGGGGATGGGAGGAGGCGATGTCGTTACACCGTTTGGATGCACTGTCGGACCTGAAGCCCGAAGAGTGGGACGCGCTCATTCCTGGAGACTCGCCCTTTCTGCGTCATGGCTTCCTCAGTGCGATGGAAGACAGCGGCAGTCTGGGACCGCGTTCCGGCTGGCGTGCCGAGCATTTGCTGCATTACGAAAACGACCGGCTGATGGCGGCATTGCCGGCCTATCGCAAGTGGCATTCCTACGGTGAGTACGTGTTCGATCATGGCTGGGCCGATGCCTGTCGCCGCGCGGGGATCGCCTACTATCCGAAGCTGTTGATCGCCGTTCCATTCAGCCCCGTCAGTGGACCGCGATTGCTGGCGAGGACACCGGAGGATGGCCGCGAGTTACTGGCCTGTCTGCCCGGTTATGCGGAGGCTGAAACGCTCTCCAGCGTCCACGTCAACTTCACCGACCCCGTGGCCGATACGCTGCTGGCCGAGCAACCGGGCTGGTTGCAGCGCATCGGTTGTCAGTATCACTGGCAGAATCGAGGCTACCGGGATTTTCAGGATTTCCTTGATGCGTTGAGTTCGCGTAAGCGCAAACAGATGCGCAAAGAACGCGAGCAAGTGGCGGGGCAGGGGTTTGAATTCGAATGGCTGCAAGGGCACGAGCTGAGTCAGGCTCAGTGGGATTTCGTGTATGCCTGCTATTCGAACACCTACGAGATTCGCGGGCAGGCGCCGTACCTGACGCGGGCGTTCTTCAGCCTGGTCGCCGAGCGCATGCCTGAAGCGATCCGTGTGGTGCTCGCCAGACAAGGCGCTCGGCCAGTGGCGATGGCCTTCAGCCTGATCGGTGGCGACAGTTTCTACGGGCGCTACTGGGGCTGCCTGGCCGAGTTCGACCGATTGCACTTCGAGACCTGTTTCTATCAAGGCATGGACTACGCCATCGCCAACGGCTTCAAACGCTTCGACGCCGGCGCGCAGGGCGAGCACAAATTGATTCGTGGGTTCGAGCCGGTGATCACCCATTCCTGGCACTACCTGGCCCATCCCGGCCTGCGCGAGGCCGTGGCGGACTTCCTGAATCAGGAGCGGGCGGGGATTCTGGCGTACGCCGAGGAAGCGCGCGCGGCGCTGCCGTATCGGCAGGTCGAGTGAGAATAACCGGAAGCGGCACCTACCGGTTGTAGGAGCCGGCTTGCTGGCGAATGTGGTGGGTCATACACATTGATAATGACTGACCCAGCTCATTCTTCGGAACGCCGCCCGCGCCCAACCGGCTGCTACAGGGCTGTCGGCTGGCCGGAGATGTCTGGCCAGCCATCACAGGTCTACAACGACTGCGGTGCCACAGGGAAATCTTCCACCCCGACAAACCCGCCGGTCTGATGCGCCCATAGCCGCGCATACAGCCCTTTGTGCGCGAGCAGTTCGGCGTGGGTGCCGCTCTCGGCGATACGGCCGTCCTCTAGCACGATCAGCCGGTCCATTCGCGCAATGGTCGAGAGTCGGTGAGCAATGGCGATCACCGTCTTGCCCTCCATCAGGGTTTCCAGGCTTTCCTGAATCGCAGCTTCCACTTCCGAGTCCAGCGCCGAGGTCGCCTCGTCCATAATCAGGATCGGCGCGTCCTTGAGCAGTACGCGGGTAATCGCGATCCGCTGGCGCTGACCACCGGACAGCTTCACGCCGCGTTCCCCGACATGCGCGTCCAGGCCGGTGCGGCCTTCGGAGTCCGTCAGCTGCGGAATGAACCCGTCGGCCCGGGCTTTGCGCATGGCTTCCCACAACTCGGCCTCGGTGGCGTTCGGCCTGCCGTACAACAGGTTGTCGCGGATCGAGCGATGTAACAGCGATGTGTCTTGGGTGATCATGCCGATGTGCGAACGCAGGCTTTCCTGGGCGACGTGGGCGATGTCCTGATCGTCGATCAGAATCCGGCCGCCTTGCACGTCGTACAGGCGCAACAAGAGATTCACCAGCGTTGATTTGCCGGCGCCGGAAGGTCCGATCAGCCCAATTTTTTCGCCCGGCTTAATGTCCAGGTTCAGGCCGTGAATCACGCCTTTGCCCTTGCCGTACTGAAACGCCAGGTTCTCGAATTTCACCTCGCCACGGCTGACCAACAGCTTCGGCGCGGCGTCGCGATCGGTGACGCCCACCGGCTGGGAAATACTTTGCAGGCCGTCCTGCACCATGCCGATGTTTTCGAAGATGCCGTTGACCACCCACATGATCCAGCCGGACATGTTGACGATACGGATCACCAGACCAGTCGCCAGCGCAATGGCGCCGACGGAAATCATCGACTGGGTCCACAGCCACAGGGCAAGGCCGGTGGTCCAGACGATCAGGATTCCGTTCAACGTGGTGATCACGGTGTCCATCTCGGTGATGACGCGGCCGGCGAGCTGGGTCTTCTCGGTCTGCTCACTGATCGCTTCGCGGGCATATTGCTGCTCGGAGCTTGTGTGGGCGAACAGCTTGAGGGTGGTGATGTTGGTGTAGCCGTCAACGATGCGGCCCATCAGTTTGGAGCGGGCATCGGAGGAGACCACCGAGCGCGCCTTCACCCGTGGCACGAAATACCAGAGCGCTAGAATGAAGCCGAGAATCCAGCTCAGCAGCGGAATCATCAGGCGCCAGTCGGCCTCGGCAAACAGCACCAGCGCACCGATCGAGTAGATCAGCACGTGCCACATGGCATCCACCGTCTGCACCGCCGAGTCGCGCAGGGCGTTACCGGTCTGCACGATGCGCTGGGCAATACGCCCGGCGAAATCGTTCTGGAAAAAATTCACGCTCTGCTTGAGCACGTAGCTGTGGTTCTGCCAGTTGATCATGCTGGTCATGCCCGGGCTGATCGTCTGGTGCACCAGCAGGTCGTGCAGGGCCACGAAGATCGGCCGCAGGACCAGGGCGACGACCACCATCCAGGTCAGCTCTAGGGCATGGTCACTGAAAAAGTTGGGGTTCGGAGTGCCTTGCGCCAGGTCGATGATGCGGCTCAGGTAGCTGAACAGCGACACCTCGATCAGCGCGCCGATCAGACCGACCACGAGCAAGGCGACGAAGCTGGGCCAGACCTGGCGCAGGTAATAGATGTAGAACGCCATGACCTGGTTGGGTGGGGCGGCGGTGGGCGCATCGCGGAAGATATCGATCAGTTTTTCGAAACGACGATAGAGCATTGGCTATGACGCCCACGCTTGGGCGGGCTCTCCTTTGTGGCGGGACCGAAAAAAATGTCCCTTGTTCTGACCGCGTGAAGGCGCGATTGCTCGCACTGATTCACGTTGTTGGCTTCTAAAAGTAAAAAGCCGGGCAAGTGCCCGGCTTTCCTGCACCTGATCAGCTTAGTTCACGACTTTGACCGACTTGATCAAAATCGGGTCGACCGGCACGTTCTGCATGCCGCTTTTTGTAGTGGTCTGGGAGTTGACGATGGTGTCCACGACGTCCATGCCTTTGACCACTTTGCCAAATACGGCGTAACCGAAGTCGCGCACGCCGTGGTCGAGCATGTCGTTGTCTTTGACGTTGATGAAGAACTGGCTGGTGGCCGAGTTCACATCGGACGTGCGCGCCATGGCGATGGTCCCGCGCACGTTATGCAGGCCGTTGTCGGCTTCGTTCTTGATCGGGTCGTCCGTCGGCTTTTGCATCATCTGCGCCGTGAACCCGCCGCCCTGAACCATGAAGCCAGGGATCACGCGGTGGAAGATGGTGTTGGTGTAGAAGTTTTTGTTGGCGTAGGTCAGAAAGTTTTTGGTGCTGATGGGCGCCTTGTCCTGGTTCAGTTCGATTTCAATCTGGCCGAGGCTGGTGTCCAGCACCACGTGAGGAGCAGGGGCTGCCATCAGATTGGAGGCGAACAGTACGGCAGCGGCGGAGAGGGCGATTTTTTTCAGCATGGGGCAGATGTCCTGAAAGTGATTTCGACTGCGAAAAACAGGACATAAGGGAAACACGTTTGGGGCGATTTGGACAGGGCCCCGAAAGACCCTGCGTTCCGGATTGTGCCCGTTACAGGGGCTATGCTCCGAGCGATTTAAGAAGGTTGTCCACAACACCCAGAATGTCATCAATCACGTCCGCGTTGGCGGGACCGGCTACTGCGAGTGCTAGAAAACCAATCACAACGTATGGCAGTGTTTTTTTGATACTGAACATCATGCGTCACTCCTGTGACAGTGCCTCTATCTCTTTCATAAATCCCAAAAGAACCCGATTGAATTCCTCCGGTTGATCCAGCGGCGTCGCATGTCGGGAATCCTCGATGACCACCAACCTCGCCTCATTGATAAGCCTAACGTACGCCTCCTTTAGCGCCACGGGCGTGTAATCATATTTCGCAGTAACGATCAGCGTCGGGCAACGTATTCGCGATAACTTCTCCTGCACACCCCATCCCACAATCGCATTGAAACTCGCCAGGTACGCGCGTTTGTCGTTTTGCGCCCAGCGTCTGGCGATCTTGTCTCGCAGGTCCGCCTGTTCAGGTTTGGGAAACAGGTTCTTGCCCAGCCCCTTGCCGATGGTTTCCATGCTGAACACCCGGGCCAGCAACCAGCGTTTGGCGAACTGTTTGAAGTCGTCGAAGCGTTTGATTTTCACTTCAGGCGCGCTGTTGACGATGGTCAGGCTCTTGAGCAATTGCGGCTGATCGACCGCCAGTTGAAAGCCGATCATGCCGCCCATGGACAGGCCCACCAGATGCACCGGCCCCGGTTGCAGATGCTCCAGCAGCGCCTCGATGTCGGCGCTGAAGCCGGGAATGCTGTAGCGCTCACGGGGTTTGTCCGATCGCCCGTGGCCGCGCACGTCGACGGCGATCACCTGATAATGCGCCGCGAGGGCAGGGACCTGATATTCCCAGTCCTGAGCACTCGAACCCAGGCCGTGCACCAGCAATACCGGGCTGCCATGACCGTACGTTTCGTAATGCAGTGAACAGCCTTCGTGGTCGAAGTAGGGCATCGTTTACATCCTTGTGCTGGCTGAGGGTTCCCGAGCGCACGAGCCCCCTGTGGGAGCGAATTCATTCGCGAGAGGTCGGTACAGACAATAGACGTGCGTCGGATGTACCGGCCATTCGCGAATGAATTCGCTCCCACAGTCATCCTGTGTACATCGGGTCGTGCGGCCTCAAACCGCCTGCTGCGGCGCCGCGAATGCGGCATCCAGCGGTGCGGTGTCGAATGTCTGTATCAGCTCGATGAGAATCTGGGTAGCAGGTCCCAGCGGTTTGTCCTTGCTGGAATAAAGGTAGAAGGTCGGACGCCGACTGCCACCCTTGTCCAGCGGCAGAATCTTCAGCACGCCTTCTTTGATCTCGCGCTCGATCATGTGCCGAGGCAGCCAGGCGAAACCCAGACCGCTGCTCACAAAGGTCGCCGCGGTCGCCAGGCTGCCCACGGTCCAGCGTTGTTCGGAACCCAGCCAGCCGACGTCCCGGGGCTGATTGCGGCCCGAGTCACGAATCACCACCTGCAACTGGCTTTCCAGGTCCTGAAAGGTCAATTCGCGTTGCATCTGGTGAAGCGAGTGCTCCGGGTGGGCGACCGCCACAAACTCCACCGAGCTCATCTCGGTGCCCAGATAGCCAGGGATATTGAATCCGCTGATCGCCAGGTCCGCCACGCCTTCGAGCAAGACCTCTTCAACGCCGGACAACACTTCCTCACGCAAGCGCACCCGGCAGCCGCGGCTCTGTGGCATGAACGCGGTCAACGCGCGGACCAACCGGGCGTTGGGATAAGCCGCGTCGACGACCAGTCTAACCTCGGCTTCCCAGCCCTGTTCCATGTGATGGGCGAGGTCCTCCAGTTGACTGGCGTTTTTCACCAATTGACGCGAGCGACGCAGCAGCACCTCACCGGCCTCGGTCAATACGGCCTTGCGGCCATCGATGCGCAGCAATGGCACGCCCAACTGGTCCTGCATTCTGGCCACGGTGTAGCTCACCGAAGACTGCGAGCGGTGCAGGGCTTCGGCTGCCTGGGCAAAGCCGCCATGGTCGACCACGGCCTGCAATGTGCGCCATTGATCAAGGGTCACGCGGGGCGCTTTCATCTTTCGCTCCTGTTGTCCTAAGCTGGCCGTCCAATAATGAGGACTGCCGTATGAAAAAATTCTGTTGTGTGCTGCTGACGATGCTGCCCCTGAGCGCCTTTGCCTACCCGATCGATGTGGAAAAGCACATCAACGGCGTGCAAATCGACTACAACAGCCATGACACCGCTTACGACATCGGCAATATCACGGTGAACAACTATGGCGATGTTCCGGCCAAGTGCACGGTGGTCTTCAGCAACGGCCCGGAGGCGCCGCGCACGCGTCGTGTGCAAATCGCCCCAAAAAGCACCAGTAACGTCACCGTCAAATTCAGCCGCGAGATCGTCAAGCTGCGGATCAAGCTCAGCTGTGAACCGCAATAATTCGCCCATCAGGTGACAGAAGAGACTAATCCTCTTCTGTCGATGAAACAAATTATTAGATATTTAGAAGCAGTTTTTTACGCTTTTTAATCGATATAGTCACGTTTAACCTTCACTCCATCGAACTCATCTACATCCATTTCGCTGGAGGCCCCACCCCATGTCTCGCGTCCTGATCATCGAAAGCAGCGCCCGTCAGCAAGACTCCGTGTCCCGTCAACTGACTCAGCAATTCATCAGCCAATGGCGCGCGGCCCATCCTGCCGACCAGATCACGGTGCGTGATCTGGCGGTCAAGCAGGTCCCGCATCTGGACATCGATCTGCTGGGTGGCTGGATGAAGCCAGCAGGTCAGCGCAGCCCGGTTGAGCAGGCCGCACTGGATCGCTCCAATGAGCTGACTGACGAGCTGGTTGCCGCCGATGTCGTGGTGCTGGCTGCCCCGATGTACAACTTCGCGATTCCCAGCACGCTGAAATCCTGGTTCGACCACGTGCTGCGCGCCGGTGTGACCTTCAAATATGGCGACACGGGCCCTCAAGGTCTGCTGACCGGCAAGCGCGCCTATGTCCTCACCGCGCGCGGTGGCATCTATGCCGGCAGCCCGTCGGACCATCAGGAACCGTACCTGCGTCAGGTACTGGGTTTTGTCGGCATCCACGACGTCACGTTCATTCACGCTGAAGGCCTGAACATGGGCGGCGACTTCTCCGAGAAGGGCCTGAATCAGGCGGTTGCCAAGCTCGCTCAAGTGGCCTGAGGGTCCGAAGCGCCGGGGCTTAATCGTCCGTTAATCCCGGCGCGTGATCATTCTCGTGTTCATCGACTCTCCCTTGGCACTTGAAACGCTCCTGAGTGCATCGCCCGATAGACCCGCCACCTTGCGCCGGGTCATCGGGTTTTTTATTGCCTGCTGGATGCGCACGCTGTCTGTAGAAGCGCGCTTGCCCGCGATAATTTTTACCGCCACATAGATGTATTGAATGCACCGGCCAATCGCGGGCAAGCGCGCTCCTACAGAAGTCAGCGGATTCGAAAGCTTCGAATCGAGCCACTCATGCGCTTCACTGATCACGTTTTTCCGTCCGAATCAGCCGTCGAGCGCCTCGCCAAACACGGGTTAAAACACCGAAATCCTTGAGCTAGACACCCCGCACGACTGCATCATCGGGAGTGATGTTTGATATTCCCAAGCTTGGTTTTTCATGTGCCGGCCAACCGAATAGATTGGCTCCAACGAAACGAATCACCGACTTACCGAATACCTAACTTACTTAATAGTTCTGCGGAGATCTTAATCATGAAAAAATCAATCGCCTTCGGTTTCGCACTGTCCATCCTGGCTGCCGGTTCTGCTTTCGCCAGTCCAGAGAAAACAACTCAGCGCGCGCTCGTCGATGCTTCCAGCGCGACTGTTCTGGACAGCAAAGTCGCCAGTAAAGATGCAGTTAAACCATTCGACAGCAAATCGTCCAGCACTGTCATCGTGGCTGAGAACCGCAAAGAGTTCGGTTCGAGTTATCAGCGTTACGAGTAATGTGCCAGCTCAGTCTTAACTGAGCGCACACTAAAAGCCCGGCAAATGCCGGGCTTTTTGCTGTCTGGGAAAAACGTCCGGAAGGCTGTTACCCATAATAATAGCGCGTGCCGACAGTGCCGATATTCCGACCCGTGTATCGAAACACTGTAGGAGCGAATTTATTCGCGAGACGTAGCCCCGACCCCCGAGAAATGCTGCTCGATGCGCCTGCTGTAAACCGTATTGTGCAATCCCGAATCTGTTTCGCTGTGGCTTGAACGTCCCGAAATCATTGAGCTAGAGCAGCGGGTGCCTGATATCAGCGACGCTGATGTTGAATATTTCAACGGGTGGTTTTTCATTGCCGCCGCCAACCATTAACTTAGCTCCAACGAAACGAATTACCCAACTTACCAACAGTTCTGCGGAGATCTAAATCATGAAAAAGTCCATTGCCTTCGGTTTCGCACTTTCCATTCTGGCTGCAGGTTCGGCGTTTGCCAGTCCTGAAAAAACGTATCAGCGCGCTATCGTCGATGCTTCCAGCGCCACTGTTCTGGACAGCAAAGTCGCCAGTAAAGATGCGATTAAACCTTTCGATAGCAAGTCTTCCAGCACCGTGATCGTTGCGCAAAATCGCAAAGAGTTCGGTTCGAGCTATCAGCGTTACGAATAACGTGCCAAGTTCGGTCTGACCTGAACGCACAGCAAAAGCCCGGCAGATGCCGGGCTTTTTGTTTGCCTGCAATAACGGTCAGGCGACACTGTCTTTCGACGACCTCGCCAACCCTACCCGCATGTCCGTCCCGCTCGGTTGTTGATACAGGCTCAGGCCAAACTCCGGCAACACTGCCAGCAGGTAATCGAAGATATCTCCCTGAATCCGTTCGTAGTCGGCCCAACTGGTGGTGCGGGTGAAGCAGTAGATTTCCAGCGGAACACCCTGCGCGGTCGCTTCCATCTGACGCACCATGCACGTCATGTCGGGATGAATGTCCGGATGACTCTTCAGGTACGCCAGCGCGTAGGCGCGAAAGGTGCCGATGTTGGTGATTCGACGACGGTTGGCGGAGAGCTCGGCGACATTGCCCTGCGCTTCGTTCCAGGCCTTGAGCTCTGCTTTCTTGCGGCCCAGATAATCGGTGAGCAGTCGCACCTGCGTCAGTTTCTGCTCTTCGGCCTCGGCGATAAACCGCACGCCGCTGGCATCGATGAACAGGGCGCGCTTGATCCGGCGCCCGCCTGACGCCTGCATCCCGCGCCAGTTCTTGAACGACTCGGACATCAGGCGCCATGTGGGAATGGAGACTATCGTCTTGTCGAAATTCTGCACCTTGACCGTGTGCAGCGTGATGTCCACCACATCACCGTCGGCGCCGACCTGAGGCATTTCGATCCAGTCGCCCACCCGCAGCATGTCGTTGCTGGTCAACTGCACGCTGGCAACGAACGACAGCAGCGTGTCCTTGTACACCAACAGGATCACCGCGGACATTGCACCCAGGCCCGACAGTAACAAGAGCGGCGAACGGTCAATCAGGGTGGCGACGATGATGATCGCGGCGAACACGTACAGAATCATCTTCGCCAGCTGGACGTAACCCTTGATCGAGCGGGTTCGGGCGTGCTCGGTGCGGGCGTAGATGTCGAGCAGGGCGTTGAGCAGTGCGCCGACGGTGAGCATCATGAACAGGATGGTGAACGCCAGCGCGACATTCCCCAGCACATGGCTGGCGGTCGGGTTCAGCTCGGGCACCAGGTTCAGCCCGAACTGGATCACCAGCGAAGGGGTGACTTGGGCGAGACGGTGAAACACTTTGTTGTGCAAAAAATCGTTGAGCCAGAACAGCGCCGGCTGACGACCTAGCGCCTTCATGGCGGACAGAACGATGAACCGCACCAGACGCCCGAGGGCGAATGCGGCGACCAGCAAGATCAGCAAACCCAGGGTCGTGCGCAGCATCGGCTGGTGTTCGAGCAGGGCCCAGAGTTCTTGGGCACGCAGCCAGAGTGAGTGAGTGTCCATGGGCACATGATCTCCTGATGAAAAAGGGGGGCGCGATTAGAGCATTGTTGCGCCAGTGAAAGCTGCACAGGGTAAATCCCGTAACAAAATAGGCCCTTTGAGGTAAAGAGACTCGGCGAACACGGCTTAAACCGGTAACCTATGCGACTGTTTTTTTGTATTCCGCCGAGGTAACACCCGTGTTCTCCCAATTCGCCCTGCACGAACGCCTGCTCAAAGCCGTGGCCGAACTCAATTTCGTCGAGCCTACGCCTGTGCAAACAGCGGCCATTCCGCTGGCGCTGGAAGGACGCGATCTGCGGGTGACGGCACAGACCGGCAGTGGCAAGACTGCCGCTTTCGTATTACCGATGCTCAATCGCCTAATGGGCCCGGCCAAGGTTCGCGTCGACATTCGCGCGGTGATCCTGCTGCCGACCCGTGAGCTGGCGCAACAGACCCTCAAGGAAGTCGAGCGGTTTTCCCAGTTCACCTTCATCAAGGCCGGTCTGATCACCGGTGGCGAAGACTTCAAGGTTCAGGCCGCCATGCTGCGCAAGGTGCCTGACATCCTGATCGGCACGCCCGGCCGTTTGCTGGAGCAACTGAACGCCGGCAACCTGGACCTCAAGCAGGTTGAACTGCTGGTGCTCGATGAAGCCGACCGCATGCTGGACATGGGGTTCGCCGAAGACGTCGAGCGTCTGGCCGGCGAGTGCGCCAATCGTCAGCAGACCATGCTGTTCTCCGCCACCACCGGTGGTTCGGGCCTGCGCGAAATGATCGCCAAGGTGCTGAAAGATCCACAGCATCTGCAGGTCAATAGCGTCAGCGAGCTGGCTGCCGGTACGCGCCAGCAGATCATCACCGCTGACCATAACGTTCACAAAGAACAAGTGTTGAACTGGCTGCTGGCCAACGAGACCTACCAGAAAGCCATTATCTTCACCAACACTCGCGCCATGGCCGACCGCATCTATGGCCGTCTGGTTGCGCTGGAGTACAAGGCGTTCGTCCTGCACGGCGACAAGGACCAGAAGGACCGCAAGCTGGCGATCGATCGCTTGAAGCAGGGCGGCGTGAAGATCCTGGTGGCCACTGATGTCGCGGCCCGTGGCCTGGACGTTGATGGTCTGGACATGGTCATCAACTTCGACATGCCGCGCACCGGCGACGATTACGTTCACCGCATCGGTCGTACCGGCCGTGCGGGCGGCGAAGGTCTGGCGATCTCCCTGATCACCCACGGTGACTGGAACCTGATGTCCAGCATCGAGCGCTACCTCAAGCAGAAGTTCGAGCGCCGTACCATCAAGGAAGTCAAAGGCACTTACACCGGGCCGAAGAAGGTCAAGGCATCCGGCAAAGCCGTAGGTGTGAAGAAGAAAAAGGCCGACGGCAAAGGTGACAAGAAGGGCGACAAGAAGAAAACCGCCGCCAAGGGCCCGACCAAACGCAAGACGGTGAACCGTCCGAAGGCCGATCCGTTGGTGAGCCAGGATGGTCTCGCACCGCTGAAGAAGCGCGTCATCCGTCCGCCGGTCTCGGAATAAAAACGTGTAGGAGCGCGCTTGCCCGCGATTGCATTCTGTCAGTGGGCAACGATTAATCAGGCCTGCCGCAAGCGCGCTCCTACATCAGTCAGTTTGATCTAGCCTTCTGCCTTCCTCGCCGCTTCATCCATCTCCTTTAATCGCTGATCGATCAGCTGGCATTTGTCCGGCAGGTCCTTGCTGGCGGTTTCCAGTTGCATGTCCTTGATCTCCTGATTCAACTCCTTCGCCTTCGCGGGGTTCTGTTGGGTCAGTTTCTGCACCTCTTGCGCCAGCTGTTCCCGTTTGGCCTGCGCCTCCTCAGGCGTGCAAGCCCAGACCGGTAACGCCGCCAGCAGCGTCACGGCTGCGGTGATGCTTGTCAGGGTTTTCATGATTGCCTCTGTAGCCATTGCGGGCTTATTGAAATGGAGGGCGTGTGCGAGGCAAAAGTTCATCATTCGACCGCTGGGCCCGTGGGCTGAACGGGCGGCGTTGCGGCCGGTCACACCTCAAGAGCGTGAAGCCCGAAGACCGGACGTCACGGGTCACCCCTTTCCTTCCTGGAGGTTGGACTATGTCTGCTGAATCCGACAACACACGCTATGACTGGGACTTGATCGAGCGCCTGTTGCATGAAGTCCAGAACAGCGCCGATAAGCCTTTCGTTCCTCGCAAATACGCCGAAGAACATGCCGCTGCGAAAGCGGCCGAGGGCGAGAGCACGGGCAATCTGGACACCCTGAAAATGGAGGCCGCGGACCTTGAAGCGTTGTTGTTCAAGCGCGGGTTCATTGAGTCGAGGCCGCAAGAGGAGGGCGGCAATGGCGAAAACTTCGTGCTGACCCCTCGTGGCTCAAGCTTGCTGGCGATGATCGACAGCAGCATCCCCGGCAATGACCACCCACGGCAGGTGCTGGATGAACAAGCCGATGCGCTGGATCCGGATACGTTTGATGAGGTGTCGTCCAAAGCGCAAGTGGCTTGATCGAGGCTGGTCCTGACGAATGCGTCAGGTCAGCACCTCAAACGGTGAATGACACGCCGCCTTCGCTGCCCTCGTAACCTCGGACGTCTCCTACGCGGAACAGGTTGATGCACGCAATTGTGTCCAGACCTCAGTCTTGTAGGGAGGCGTCCCGCTTTACGCTTTCTTAAGCCCCTTCAAGCAGCTTAAGTTGGTGAAGTCCTTTCGAACGTCTGCGATCTTTTCCAGCAGCTTTTGGCGCTGTTCCGGCGAGCTCTGTGCCACCAGGTCGGTAATCAGTGAAATCGCCGCCTGTTCGGTATGGTCATACGCCTGACGATACTCCGGGGTCCAGAAGGTCTGGCGATCCTGCAACAGCTTCGCAATCTTCTGATCGAAACCCGGTTGATGTCGCTGTTTGACGGCGTCCACCAGCAACGACTGCCAGTGCGCGCGGTTATCGATCCACAAGCGATTCTGTTCGCCCAGTGAGGTCGACCATTGCATCACCCGGTCTTTCTGGGCCGGACTCAGTTTGCCAATCCACGGGCTCAGGCGTTTTTCCATGCGTTGGGCGCGATCGCTGACTTGCCGATCCAGTGGTTGGTCGACGAAATCGGCCTCATGTTTGCGCATGTCTTTGGCGAACGCAGCTTCCATCTCCGCCACTTGCTGGTCATCCAGCTGGCGCAGCAATTCGACGGCGGACGGGGTGATTTCCTGGGAAATGGTGGCGATGGCCTGTCGTGCTTCGGCCGTGCGCGCCTTGAGCTGGGCCTCGTTGACTTTATTGGTTTCAACCATGCCCTGCAGACGATCGAGCCACGTCAGGTAATCGGGAATCTGCGTGCTGCAGTGCCAGCTGAGGTGCTCTTTGAGGCGTTCGTTGAGCCAGTCCTTCTGGGTGGCGTCCAGGTCCAGGTAGTCGTTGAGCGACCACGGAATGATCAGATCCAGATGCCGGTACGTGAGGCCTATCTGGCTGCAGCCGGTGATCAACAGCAATCCAAGCCACAGTGAGGTGCAGGTCCTTAACACGTTGCGCATGACAGCTCCTTGCCGGTTTGTCTCCCAGTTATAGAGCCAGCGATGTCATGCCAGTTCAGCCCATCAGAAAAACGAGCGCACGACCTTCAGCGTCACCGCGCTTTCGCACTGGCTGTTGTGCCCGCTGTAGGCACTGCAATCGGCGCCCGTGAGGCTGGAGCCGCTGTACATCAGGTTCATGTCCATACCGAGCCAGGGGCGCGAGATGTTAAAGGACCAATCGTTGTAGGCGCTGATAGCGCCACCGCCGTCGATGAAGGTCGGCGAGTCGAGTTGGTGGTTGCCGTATTGCATGCGTACGTCCAGCCCCAGGTACGGCAGGCCGCCCAGGTCCAGGAACAGGGTGCTGTCCTGGCGCCCTGCGTCAGTACTCACCGCAGTGCCGATGCGGCTGTCGAAAATGCGGAAGCCTGCGTACAGCTCGTGACTGTCGATCTGATCGGTGTTGGGGTAGCTGTAGCGGATGACGCCAAGCTCATAGCCCAAGGTCTTGTCGAAGGGCTTTTTGAAGCCCATGTAGGAGTCGACCTCAAGGTTGGTGTCCGGCGAAAGACCAGCACTGGGCGACCACTGACCGAAGTAGAAACCGCTGTCGTGGGTCAGGTCCAGCCCGCCATGGAAGGCAGAGTCACCATTGCCCGGCGTCACCAGACCCTGAGCCATCGAGCGGCTCGGCGTCGTGCCGAGTTTGAGGCTGAAGTCGCCCAGTTCGCGCTCTATCACTTGAGCATGGGCAGGCTGGTGCACCGCCACGGCGCAGGCAAACACGGCGCCGGTATAACGCGAAAAACAGCGAGCATAAGGCATGCGTCACTCCTTTCAGTTTCAGAGGAGTGGATCCAAGGTGTCATATCGTCAGGCGGAGGCCGGATAAGAACCGCGAGCTAGAGCCCCGCAAGCATACCGGCGAATGCGGTGATGAATCGACCGCTGGTCGATTCATCACAGAAAATGTGAACCTTGCGATCACTTGTTGCGCGCGACCAGCTTGTTGACCACGATCAGCGCCTGCGCAAACGAGGGATAGCCGCTCTTGGCGACGTCCAGTTCGTCGTACTGCGATCGGTAGATCAGTGCTTTTTCCTGATCCCGCGTAGCGGTCCGCTCTGCGAGCAGGGCGATGGCCAACGGATACTTGCGATCTGCCGATTCCTTCAGCATGTCGTTGACCTGATGTTCATCGGCGCCGAGCCGAATCAGCAGCACCGCCTGATAAAACTCGGCCTCTCCGGTGGCGTCTTGCTTCGCTGCGCGTTTGAGCAGGGCACTGGCCAGCTCGTAGTTCTCTTCACGCCGCTCATTGATCAGCAGTTTGGCCTGAAGCATGTCGTTCTGATAAAGCAGATAGTCCGCCCGGCAAGGGCTGCCTGGCGCCGAGGTGTCACACCCGTGTGTTGCACAACCGCCCAGGCCAAGACAAAGCAAGGCGCCGAAGAACATCCATTTTTTCATATCGGTTTCCGCAAAGACGTCCAGTGATCAGGGCATCGTCCTGTCTGATCTGTCGACACGCCAGCACGAGACTGGGATGAGGGTCTATCAGCAGACAGTAAAGCAGAGCTTTGATGGAGCGAAGGAGCGATGGACCTGGCGCTTTGTGATCAAAGCGCCTGGATGTCGACCGCGCAGGCGGGGAAAGATTTACTTTTTACCGAGGGAGATCTGTTTCGACGGGCCGAAGGTCTGGCCGCTGACGCCTTTGGCGATCTGTTGAATCTCGCCACCGGATTTCAGGAAAGCCGCAATTTGTGCGTTGATCGAATCGCTGGTCTCAACGGCAGGAGCTGGCTTGGCTTTCGAGTTGGATGCTTTTACACGCATGGCTGCTATTGACCTATATAAAATTAATACGGCCGGCCATCTTATCGGAATGTGAGGAGAATTGCTTGGTAAATATCCGTGCGGACCATAGACCGATTTATCCTGAAGACGCAAATCATTTCGCAAAAATCCCGGCTAAATGCCTGTTTTAATTGCCAACGGCTGCGTCCTCGATGGCCGAAATTGCGTGAAAATATCTTTGTATATCCGTCGTATCACCTGACGAATGGCCCTTCGTACAGCTGTCCTGCAGGTTGAGCGTTCACCAAAGCCTTGATTTTCAAGGCATCCAGACAGTGCTCGAAAACGGCGTGCGCGCGAGCGGCAACCCGACGGCAAACTCGGGTAGAATGCCGCCCACGCAATGAGGGTATCTGGACATGGCTTTAGTCGGGCGTTACAACAGTTTGCAAGTGGTGAAACACACGAACTTCGGTTTATATCTGGACGGGGCGCAGGACGGCGAAATATTGCTGCCCAATCGTTATATCCCCAAAGATATTCCCAGCGAAGATGAAGACTGGCTCAACGTCTTTATTTATCTGGACAGCGACGACAAGTTAATTGCCACCACTGAAAAACCGAAAGTTCAGGTGGGCGAGTTCGCCAGTCTTAAAGTGGTCGAAGTCAACAGCATCGGCATCTTCCTCGACTGGGGTTTGCCCAAGGACCTGCTGCTGCCTTACTCCGAAGAAAAGCGTCCGCTGAAAGCCGGTGATTACTGCGTGGTGCATGTCTACCTCGACAAGCACACCCGCCGCATCACCGCGACCACGCGCCTGGACCGCTATCTGGACAAGGTGCCGGCCAACTACACGGTCGGTCAGGAAGTGGACTTGTTGGTGGCGGAAGAAACCGCGATGGGCTTCAAGGCCATCATCAACAACAAGCATTGGGGCCTGATCCACAAGAACGAAGTGTTCAAGTTCCTGCGTTCGGGCAAACAGGAAAAGGGCTTCATCAAGGAAGTGCGCAGCGACGGCAACATCAGCCTGAGCCTGCAGCCGGTGGGCGAACAACTGTCCAGCAGCCTTAACGCCAAGATCCTCGGCAAGTTGCGTGAGAACAACGGCGTGTTGCCGGTGAGCGACAAGAGCGACCCGGCCGTGATCAGCAACCTGTTCGGCGTCAGCAAGGGCAACTTCAAGAAGGCCATTGGCGCGTTGTACAAGCAGGGGCAGATTGTGATTCATGCCGACCGTATCGAGTTGGTGTGACGGACCTGATTTGACCTGAGCCAGCGTTATCGCCGAGTAAAAAGTGCAACGCTTTTTGCAGCTATCGGCGATGACGCAGGGTCACAGCCTTGAGCGTGCCTTCCGGTACGCGACCATGCGGACTTCGGGGCTTTTTTCATGAAACGATTTCTCAGCGCTTATCTGCCAACGCTTCTTGCGTTTCTGGTGCTCGACGGTCTTTGGTTGGGCGTGCTGATGGGGCCGACCTACCGCGAGTGGCTCGGACCTCTGATGCTGGCGCGACCGGTGATCTTCCCAGCGGTGCTGTTTTACCTGATCTATATCGTCGGCATCGTGCTGATCGGCGTATTGCCGGGCGTCGGCCGTGCAAGCCTGCGGTATGCGGCAGGCTACAGCGCGCTGTTGGGGCTGATGGCTTACGGCACCTACGACCTCACCAACTGGGCGACCTTGCAGGGCTGGCCTTCGCAACTCGCACTGGTGGACTGGGCGTGGGGGACGTTTGCATCGGGTGTGGCGGGGGCGGTGGGGTATTGGGTGAGCCGCAAGCTCGGTTGATCAGCCCCGTGTAGGAGCGCGCTTGCCCGCGATTACGTCGTGTCATCCGGCGAATCGGATGCAGCCCCTCTTGTTCGCGGGCAAGCGCGCTCCTACAGACTTTGCGGAGGGCTATTGCTGCACAAACGCCGCAAAGCTCAGGTTCGCGCCGTTCGGGCGCATGTCCTTGAGGTACGAATCCTTGTCTGCCGACAGCTCCAGGCTGACGGTCGATTTGCGTTTGCCCTCATTGCGAATGACCACGCCGTCTTTCTGCTCGCGCAGGAACTTGGTGGTCACTTTCAAGTGGATCAATTCGTCGGTGCTAGGCGTGTGCAGCAACAGGTGCAGCCACTCGTACTGGCCCACCGCGAGACGGCTCACGGGCAGGTCGAACCACCAGATATTGCGCTTGGGGTCCAGAACGGCGAAGTGGGTGTTATTGGTGCCCAGTACGGCGCCACCCAGTTGCTCATTGCGGCGCGCAATGGCTTGCTGCTTGTCGATTTTCATAGCGTTCCTGTGGATCAAAATCTGTTGAACCCGTGCGTGCATGATAGGCACCGTCCGGCTCGGCCGCGCATTCTCCGAGGTTGTCGGGCAAACATAAAGCCAAAACTGTCGGTGCGAGGCAGCCGTGCGATGAAAAGCGCCGTTACACCTGCCCCCTCACCGCTCGAAAAATATTTGAAACTCTCGGGAACAGCCGCCAGTCAATCTTTACGTCGAGGTTATGACACCGATTATTACCCTGGAGAATTCTTATGAGCAGCACTGGCGATAAAATCAAAGGCATGGCCAACGAAGCAGCGGGCAACGTCAAGCAAGGTGTCGGCAAAATGACTGACAACGACAAACTGCGTGCCGAAGGCAAGGCACAAGAGCTCAAAGGCGAAGCGCAGCAAGCGGTCGGCAAGACCAAAGATGCCGTCAAAAAAGGCGTCGACAAGGCCTGATGGCCTGGGCGCTTGAGGTGTAAGGCACCTCTGGCGAACACAGCGTGACCTCTAGCGGCCATCCAGTGATGGCCGTTATTGTGTCCGGCCAAAAATGGTTGGAGACGTGTCGGCCATGGCAAAAGTGCTTAACTCAATGTAAAAAGCCGGCCCGGTGTGGCGGGCATACGGAATTTCAAAGCGTTTGCCCGCTCGTATAGGTAAATGTGCTTCAGATACGTCTACGTCGCGAAAGGAGACGCCATGATATTCCCGGATTTGCGCCAGCTACGTTTCAGAACGGTGCTGGTCAGAACGGTCAAAGAGTTTCTCGACGACGAGATGTCGACGTACGCCTCGGCGTTGGCCTATCAGACGTTGTTCTCGCTGTTTCCTTTTTTGCTGTTCCTGATCGCCCTGATCGGCTTCCTTCACCTGCCTGACTTCTTCAGCTGGCTGCGTTTGCAGTCCGAACTGGTGCTGCCGCCGCAGGCGCTGGACCAGGTCAACCCGGTCATCGATCAGCTCCAGCAATCCAAGGGCGGCTTGCTGTCGATTGGTATCGTCATCGCGCTCTGGAGTGCGTCGGCCGGTGTGCGCCTGATGATGAGCGCGATGAATGCCGCCTATGACGTGGTCGAAGAGCGCCCCGTGTGGAAGCGTCTTCCCTTGTCCGTGCTGTACACGATCGCCTTTGCTGGCATGCTGCTGGCGGCCGCAGCGCTCATGGTCCTGGGCCCTCAAGTCATGGGCTGGCTGGCGGCGCAGATCGGCATGGAAGATTTCATCGTGACCCTGTGGACCATCCTGCGCTGGCCGGTGATCATCCTGCTGCTGATGGTTTCGGTGGCGATGATGTATTACGTCATGCCCGATGTTGAGCAGGAATTTCGCTTCATCACACCCGGCTCGGTGCTGGCCGTCGTGGTCTGGATCGTCGCCTCGCTGGCGTTCGCCTGGTACGTGAAAACCTTCGCCAACTACGACGCGATGTACGGCAGCATCGGTGCGATCATCGTGCTGCTGCTGTATTTCTACATTTCCGCATCGGTGCTGCTGTTGGGCGCGGAGATGAATGCGGTGATCGAGCATATGTCCCAAGAGGGCAAGGACAAGGGCGAGAAGGTCGCTGGTGACGGCGGTGTCGACGCCGAGCCGGGCACCGAGGTGCCAGCGGGTCAGAAAAAGCATGTGTCAGGGTTGGGGCGCGATCACAGTCGGGACTACATCGACCACCACAGTGATCACGGCGATCAGAGTCATGACCACGATTACGACCCGCATCTGCATCCACTCAAGACCGACAAAACCTGATCGATACTGTGGCAGGATGCGCGTCTGTACGGCGCATCCGTCCCTTCAAAAGGTCCTTCCATGATTCGTGAAATTCTCAAGATGGGTGACGAACGCCTGCTGCGCGTCGCGCCGCCTGTGCCGAAGTCGATGTTCGGTTCCGATGAGCTGAAAACCCTGATCGACGACATGTTCGAAACCATGCGCAGTGTCGGCGGCGTCGGGTTGGCCGCGCCACAGATCGGCGTTGACCTGCAGCTGGTGATTTTCGGATTCGAGCGCAGTGAGCGTTACCCGGAAGCGGAAGCCGTGCCGCAGACCATTCTCCTCAACCCGCTGATCACGCCGCTTGAACCGACGCTCGAAGAGGGCTGGGAAGGTTGTCTGTCGGTGCCAGGCCTTCGTGGCGTGGTGGAGCGTTACGAGCACATCCGCTACGAAGGGTTCGACCCGGACGGCAAGGCCATTCAACGCATCGCCCGGGGGTTTCATGCGCGCGTGGTTCAGCACGAATGCGATCATTTGATCGGCCGTCTGTACCCGTCACGCATTACCGACTTCAGCCGCTTTGGTTTCACCGAAGTGCTGTTCCCCGACATGGACCCGAATGCGGACGATTGAAGAGGGCGCGAGCGTTTGAGTTGCGGGACTCGTTCTGCCGCCGGCAGCCAAGGCCGCACACGCGCTACGCCTGACATTGCCCCAATCAGCACCGTTATTTCGCGGGCTTGATAAACCGCAATGTCATCCGGTCCGACTCGCCGATTGCCAGGTACTTCGCTTTATCCTGTTCGCCGTTGACCAATGCCGGTGGCAAGGTCCAGACGCCGTCGGGGTAATCCTTGGTGTCTTTCGGGTTGGCGTTGACCTCGCTTTCACCCACCAGCGCGAAGCCTGCTGCCTGGGCCAGTTTCACCACGTAGTCGGTGGGCAGGTAGCCGTTCTTTTCGTTGTCCTTGGCGGTCGTGCCCGGCTTGGCCCGATGATCGACCACACCCAGCGTGCCGCCCGGCTTCAGCACGTCGTAGAACGCCTTGAAGGTCGCGGCCTCGTTGCCGGCATCCACCCAGTTGTGCGCGTTGCGAAAGGTCAGCACCGCGTCCGCGGATCCCGGCTTGCCGAACACGGGCGCCTTGGGCGCATACGCCACGACGTCGACCTTGCCGTAATGGGTGGGGTCAGCCGCGTATTTCTGCTTGAGGTTGTCGGCAGTTTTTTTCGCGTAATCGCTGACGGAAGGGTCAACGATTGCGGCGACGTAATGGCCGTTGTCCTTGAGCAAGGGCGCCAGCAGTTCGCTGTACCAGCCATTGCCGGGGGTAATTTCGATGACGGTCTGGTCGTCGCGCAGGCCAAAGAAGTGCAGGGTCTGTTCCGGGTGACGGTACTGATCGCGGGCAGCATTCTGCGGCACGCGCCAATCGCCTTTGAGCACCGTGGCGAACTGTTCGTGACTGATGTTGGAGGGGGAAGTGGGGGTGGCGGCCACGGCCAGTGTCGAGCCGAACGCCGCAACCAGCGAGAGCGCCAAATGCATCGGTTTCATGTGCATCCCGTTCAATGGCAAAAGGTGATGGGCGAGGCTAGCACGCGGGATTCAGCGGTGGATCACACATTTGGTTCGGTCGAGTGCGCAAACGGATCTAAGCCGGGTCAGCGTTGATGGACCAACGCGATCAAGGTTTTGGTCTGCCGATAGCGCATCAGGCGACCGGTCAGTTCGGCCGGCAGGTGTTCTGTCGCGACAAACCCGAGGCGCTGATAAAACCCGCTGAGTTCAGGGTCACAGAATAACCAGACCGGACCTTCCACCTCGCCGAGCGCTGCATTGATCATGCGCCCGGCGACGCCCGCTCTGCGCCGGGACGGCGCCACGAACGCGCCTGTCAACCAGTGTCCATCGGCGATGGGCGTCAGGTTCAGCGCGCCCACGATCTCGTCGTCCTTCGCGACCCACAGCGTTGCCTCGCCCTTGCCGCGCATGGACGAGCGATGCGCGCGGTAGAACTTGTCCACCAGCGGGCGTTGAAGATCGGGGACGGGGTAATACTGCATGACGGACAGGGTTCAGGCTGGGCATTCGGGCTTACGTTCTACCGTCATAACCAATCGATCTACAAGATTTTCCTGCGCTGTTGCACAGAGGGTTATCAGCCAGTACGCAGGAACCCGCAATGCCTCACTACCTCGATGACGCCCAACGTGAAGACATCATCCGTCTGCGCACGCAGTTCACCGGCCGTACGGAATGGCCGACGTGGACATTGCTGATCGGGGTCTACATCGCCTGGCCCACCCTGTTATTGCTGAGCCCACGGCTCGGTACCTGGCCCACCACGACGCTGATGATTCCGTTGACGGTGCTGTGGATGTCGCTGCAGCACGAACTGCTTCATGGTCATCCCACTCGCCACCTGTGGCTGAACAAGCTGCTGGGCTACGCACCGTTCGCGGTCTGGTACCCGTACACGCTGTACCGCGACACGCACCTGCAGCATCACCGGGATGAAGATCTGACCCTGCCGGGACTCGACCCGGAAAGCCGCTACCTCAGCCAGTTGAAATGGCAGGCAACCGGGCCTGTGATGCGCGTGCTGCGCTGGCTCGACAAAACACCGCCGGGGCGTCTGGTATTCGGCGTGCCGCTGGCGCTTGGCAGCCTGATCAGCGGAGAGTCCCGGCGGCTTCTGAGGGGCGAACGCCAAGCCTGGTGGATGTGGTCCACCCACGGGTTTTGCCTGGTCCTGATGTTTGCCTTCATCGCGCGCTACAGCGTTTTTTCTAGCCTGCATTACCTGCTGCTGATCACCGTGCCCGCGCTGGCGATCTCGATGGTGCGTTCGTACTACGAGCATCGCCCCAGCGAGCATCCGGAGCAGCGCACGGTGATCAACGAGGCGTCGTGGCCGTGGCGGTGGTTGTTTCTCAATCTGAATTTGCACCTGGTGCACCACGATCTGCCGGGGTTGGCCTGGTACCACATCCCGGCCGTTTATCGCGCACGGCGTGAGCAATGGCTGGCACGCAGCGGTGGTTTTCTGGTGCCTGGGTATGCTGAACTGTTTCGGCGCTACAGCTTTTGTCCCATCGACAGTCCTCAACATCCTCATGCCTAGCACCGGTGCTCGAACATGTCTCAGGGTTTCGCCGAATTACGGATGTACGTCGCGCCGCCACGGGTGCAGACCGCCCAGGAGGCGTGGCTGACGCGGGTCCTTGAGTTGCTGTCGGCAGAGCGTCTGGAGGCGCAAGGGCTGGACCTCAAGCAGCTGTGGCTGTCACCGTCATTGCTGATCACGCAAACCTGCGGTTACCCGTTGATGACCGCGTTGCGCGGCCGGGTGCAGGTGGTCGGTCGCCCGGTCTATCGCTTGCCCAACAGCGCTGGGGGCAACCATTGCAGCTTGCTCGTGGCGCGATCCGACGACCCTCGACAGCAGCTTGAAGACTTTCGTGGCAGTCACGGCCTGCTCAATTCCCGCGATTCAAACTCCGGCATGAACCTGTTCCGCCACGCTTTGGCGCCTCTGCAACCGGACGGACGCTTCTTCGCGCACGTGTCATTGACCGGCGGACACCGCAACAGCCTCGCCGAGATCAAGGCGGGAGGGGGCGATCTGGCGGCCATCGACAGCGTAACGTTCGATTATTTGGCCAGAGAGGCGAGTGAAGAAGTGGCGGGCATCAAGGTCATCGGCCGTACCGCACAGGGTCCGTGTCTGCCCTACATCACCCGCCTCGGGGGCGATGCAGAGGCGATTCGGCATGCAATGAACCAGGCCCTGAAAGACCTGCCAGATGTCGCCCGAGTCTTGGCGATTGATGAGGTGATACCCGCAACCGAGGCGGATTACGAAGTGCTGCTGCAGTACGAGCGTGAGGCTGGGATATTCGATTTCGAGCTATAGGAGTCTCTTTTAAATATTTTTAATGCATAAAAACCCTTGTTAGCATGGCGCCACCGGACTGCCGGACAGAACCATCATCCATGCCAAGGGAAGCCCTCATGTCCGGTGCCGACGTCTCCCATCGCCAAACCCTCAGCGAGCTCTTTGAGCTTCATTACGCCTGGCTGTGCGACCGCCTGCGGCGTCATCTGGATTCGCGTGAATGCGTTGAAGACATCGCGTCCGAAACCTTCCTTCAACTGCTGGCTTCACCCAACGTGGTCCCTATTCGGCAGCCTCGCGCCTTGCTCACCACCATCGCCAAGCGGCTGATTTACCAGCGCTGGCGCCGGCGGGATCTGGAGCGACATTACCTCGATGCGCTGTTGTGGGAAGAGTGCGATGACGCGCCGTCGCCAGAAAGCCTGACCGCTGTCCTGCAACTCCTTGATCGTCTGGACCGCCGACTCAATCGCCTGCCCGCCAAGGTCAGAACGACCTTCGTGCTCTCCCGTGGCAGCGGCATGACCTACCCTGAGATTTCGCAGTGCCTGGGCATTTCAGCGCGCTCGGTCAGCGACTACATCGATAAAGCTGAAACCTGTTGCCTGCGCGCTTGTCTGGAATGAAGCGTGTGCTGTGCTAAACACAACTGAGCCTTTTCTATTCTTGAGCCACGAGAGACCACAATGACCTCGATCAAACACCTGCTCGGCGCTTCGCTGCTGGCATTGTCCGCGTTGTCCGGTGCAGCCCACAGTGCGGAAAAAACGGCGCCGATTCTCTTTGGCGACATCACGTGGGAAAGCGGCAGCCTGATCACCGAAATCCTGCGCACCATCGTCGAGAAGGGTTATGGCTATCCGACCGACAAACTGCCCGGCAGCACCGTGAGCCTTGAGGCCGCGCTGGCCAAGAACGACATTCAGGTGATCGGAGAAGAGTGGGCCGGACGCAGCCCGGCGTGGGTCAAGGCCGAGGCCGAAGGCAAGGTCTATGGCCTCGGGGATATCGTCAAAGGCGCGACCGAGGGCTGGTGGGTGCCGGAGTTCGTGATCAAGGGCGACCCGGAGAAAGGCATCAAACCGTTGGCGCCGGACCTGAAGTCGGTGTCCGACCTGCCTAAATACAAAGACGTGTTCAAGGACCCTGAGTCGCCGAACAAAGGGCGCTTCCTCAACAGCCCGAGCGGCTGGACCTCGGAAATCGTCAACACGCAGAAACTCAAGGCCTACAAGCTCAACGACAGTTACGTGAACTTCCGCACAGGCTCGGGCGCGGCACTGGATGCCGAGATCGCTTCGTCCATCCGCCGGGGCAAGCCGGTGTTGTTCTACTACTGGTCGCCGACGCCGCTTCTGGGTCGCTTCAAGCTGATCAAGCTGCAAGAGCCGCCGTTTAACGAAGCCGCCTGGAAAACCCTGGCCGACGCCAGCAACCCCAACCCGATCGGCTCCAGCTCACTGGCTGCGCATCTGGCAATCGGCGTGTCGGAACCGTTTCACAAGCAGTACCCGGAGCTGGTGAGTTTTTTCCAGAAGGTGGATCTGCCGATCGACCAATTGAACAAAACGCTGGGTGAAATGAGCGAGAAGCGTCTGGAGCCCTCTGCCGTGGCGAAAAGCTTTTTGAAAGATCACCCGGAAATCTGGACCGCGTGGGTCCCGGCCGATGTGGCGAAGAAGGTGACGGCGGGGCTGTAACCGGTTTTCAGGCCACCCCACACGCTGCGAGGTGGGGTGTGAGGTTACGCAGGTAGCGAAAGCGCTGTGTCAGGCATAAAGCATTCGCCACCGTCGTAACCTCCGGCAGCTCCCACAGGGTATGTGCGACGCCATACGTGTAAGAGACGTCCGAGGTTACGAGGGCAGCGAATGAGGTGTGTCGGTCAGCGACGATGTACCTGTCCCACCGCATTCGCCACCGTCGTAACCTCCGGCAGCTCCTACAGGTTCAGTGTGAGGGCAGGATCACCGCGAACCTTTAAACTGGCGACTCGCCTCGGCCTGCGCCATGCTCATGGCTGGTCATTCGATCAACCGTGAGACCCGCCATCATGAACACGCCTATCCCCTCCGTTAACACCGAACGCCTGATCCTTCGCGAGCTCACACCTGACGACACTCCAGCTCTGGCGCAGATTCTGGGTGATGCCCAGGTCATGCGTCACTCCGTGCGCGGCGTTTTGTCGGAACAGGCGACGCATGAGTTCATCGACTGGTGTCGGCTTTCCTATCGTCAACACGGTTTCGGGCCTTGGGCGGTGGTGGACACGTCGACATCAACCTTGGCCGGATTCTGCGGTCTGAATGCAGAGCGCGTGGACGACGCCGATGAAATCGAGATCGGCTACCGGCTGGCGTCAGGGTTCTGGGGCAAGGGACTGGGCACCGAAGCGGCACGGGGAGCGCTGGCCCATGGCTTCGACACCGTGGGCATCGATTCGCTGATCGCCATTGTCCAGCCCGCCAATGTCGCGTCGGTCAACGTCATCCAGAAGCTGGGGTTCAGTGGCTACATCCACAGTCAGTACCACCGGCAGGGCGTCAGGATCTACCGCATGAATGCGCAGCAATGGTCGGCGCGGCCTTCCGTGAGAGGTTGATGGCCACGCGTTGTCCGCTTCGCCGAGTGGCAAACCGTTGCTCAACTGCTAGCGTCACCCGCAGTCAATGAGTTGATCACACAGATAAAGTCGCCGGGGAGAGGACATGGGATATCGCAGATCGACTGCGTTGATGATGTTGAATGTGGCAGCAGGGCTACTGCTGAGCCTGCTGCTGGAGGCGCCCGGTTTTGCACTGGCCGCCGAAGCCGCTCCGGTCCCGCCGGTTCCGCCCAGCGCGCTTGCGTTCGTGCAGGATCGGCATTTGGGTGAGAGCCTCGGCTGGCTGGGCTATCAGGTGGCGTCGCGCACCGTGACGTTCACCACGATCGTCGAGACCGTGGGGCGTACCAAGGCCCAGGAAATCGTTCAGGAGGAGCTGCAGTATTTGCAGCCTCAGTACCAACAAGAGTGGGACCGCAACCTGGCGGCGGCCTATGCAGCATCGTTCACGCCCGAAGAACTCACTGCGCTCAACGTCGGCGATCCCCCGCAGGACATCGCGAATAAATTTCGCAGCAAACAACGTGACGTCGGCATGGACATGAAGGGCCGCTCCAGCGAGCTGCTCAAGGTCTATGTGTCCACGGCACTGGACAATGCGCTGAAAAAAGCCAAGCCTTAGCGCCGCACGCCCCGTGGATTCGGGGCTGAATTTTGTGAACCAACGGGAAGGAGAGACGATGGACCCATTCATGCAGGCCGCCATTGAAGAAGCGCAGAAGGGATTGGCCGAGGGCGGGATTCCCATTGGTTCGGTGATCGTGCACGACGGCAAGATCATCGGCCGCGGGCATAACCGCCGGGTTCAGGAAGGCAGTGCGATCAAGCACGGTGAGATGGACGCCTTCGAGAACGCTGGCCGCCAGCCCGCGAAGGTCTACCGCGAAGCCACGCTGTACACCACGCTTTCACCCTGCGCAATGTGCAGCGGCGCCATCCTGCTGTACGGCATTCGCAAGATCATCGTCGGTGAAAACCAGACGTTCATGGGCGAAGAAGACCTGCTGCGCTCACGCGGTGTGCAGGTGGACGTGCTGCACAACGCGAGCTGCATCGGCCTGATGAAGCAGTTCATCGCCGACAAGCCCGAGCTGTGGAATGAGGATATCGGGGAGTAACCCCTGAAATATTGGCTCAGGTTCCGTGGGAGCGAATTCATTCGCGATGCGGTGGTTCAGACGATAGAGGTGTGTCGTGTATACCTGCCTCTCGCGAATGAATTCGCTCCCACAGTGGTTGTGTTTATCGACGCTTAATCAATCCGCAACGTCGAGTTGAACTGGCTGATCGCGTCTACCACATGCCGTGAGCCTTGCTGAATCTCCAGGATCACTTCGCCGGCCTCGTTGGCCAGTTCCACCCCGGTGCCCGTTCGGCTCAGGCTGGATTGCATGCTCGACACCGCACTTTTCGCCAGTTCGTTGTTCTGCCTGACCACGTCGACGATTTCGACCGTGGCCTTGCTGGTTCGCGCTGCCAGGCCTCGCACTTCGTCGGCGACCACCGCGAAACCGCGTCCATGTTCTCCTGCGCGCGCGGCCTCGATGGCGGCGTTGAGGGCCAGCAGGTTGGTTTGGTCGGCAATCCCGCGAATGGTCTGCACGATGGTCGCGATGATTTCCGACTGTTTGTTCACGGCATCAATACTGCGGGCCGCTTCGTTGAGGTCGACGGAAATCTGCTCGATCACTTCCACCGTTTGCTGCACCACGCTGGAGCCTTTCTGTGCGCAGGCGTCGGTGCGCACCGACGTGTCGTGGGCGGTGGTGGCGGCACAGCGCTGCACCGTCACCTGCTCGGTGATGTCACTGGCGAACTTCACCACTTTGTACAAACGGCCTTTGGCATCGAATAAAGGGTTGTAGGTGGCTTCCAGGTAAACCGTCTCGCCCAGTTTGTTCACCCGCTCGAAGCGATGAGAGTGGTATTCGCCGCGGTTGAGCGACGCCCAGAATGCCTTGTAGGACGGCGACTCGACTTCAGCTCGCGTGCAGAACAGGCTGTGGTGCTGGCCGACGACCTCGCTGAGCGAGTAATGCATGGTCTTCAGGAAGTTCTCGTTGGCGGTCATGATCCGGCCGTCCGGGCTGAATTCGATCATTGCCATGGAGCGACTGATCGCATCGATCATGCTCTGGTTTTCATGATCCCTCTGCGAGCGAACGGTGATGTCGGCGGCGACCTTGATCACGCTCTGTACCTTGCCGTCAGTGTCGAAGACCGGCATGTAACTCGCTTCCAGCCAGATCTCGCGCCCTGATTTATCCAGGCGCATGAACGTCCCGCACAGCGGTTCACCCCGGGCCAGATCACGCCACAATTTGCCGTACGCTTCGCTGTCGCAGAACGCTTTTTCGCAAAAGATGCGGTGATGTTTGCCCGCCAGTTCGCCGGGCTGGTAGCCCATGGCGAGGCAGAACTTTTCGTTGGCATCCAGGATGATGCCGTCGGGCGAGAACTCGATCATTGCCATCGAACGGCTGATCGCCGCCAGCTTGGCCTTCGATTGGCACAAAGCAGCGGTGGAGACCTGCAATTCGGCTTCGACGGCTTTGCGGTGTGAATTGAACATCTGCCACCTACCTCACTGATTGCGAAACGCGGTCAAAGTGACCGTCTTCCTTGATGGGCTGTTACAAGAGTCGACTGTTTAAAGGCGAGCTTGAGTCATGGCGGTATGACATCGGTTGGCAGGGTGCAGTGGCGCAAAGTGCTCAAAGCAGCGTGGCAGAGCGGGTACGGGCGTTTCGACAACAGACGGGCCGATCGTCTGATGGTTGTCGAAGCGATAAATGGTTGCGGATGAGCGAAGTGTGCCGGGAAATCCATAAGGGGCGCCTGACTTCCATTGTCGGTGACTAACGCCGCACGCGCGCTCTTCTGTTCGAGTGCGGCGGCGAATGATCAGATCATAGACAAGGGCAAGACAGATGCAATCTCTGTAGTGGCAATTTCACACTCATTTGCGTGGGTGTTCGCAAAACATCAAAAACGACATGCGCTGTCTGTGACGAAGACAGCGCTATGGCCCGAAATGTCAGTCTTGCGCACTTCAGTGCTGAAGGTGTGCCGCGCCGAACAGCTGAACCTGCTGCAATCGTCCGTCCTGTTCAATCAGGCGGACCGGCGCCGTCCCGCCGGGCATGACCACTTCCACAAGACCTGCCTGAACCCACCCGCATAGCCACGCAGCAGAGGCAACCGCGCTGGCGCTGGTGCCGGAAGACGCCGTCGGCCCTTCGCCGCGCTCGAAGACACGGGCCAGGATGAGGTTCGGTGCAGTCTTCGCCGCCCATTGCAGGTTGATGCCGGCGGCGCACGGATCGCCTTCGCCCATGGCCCCGGCGGCAAACGCGATTCGGGTCAGTGCATCGTTCAGCGGCTGTTGGTGCAGGTGTTCAAAATCCGGGAGCGAGGCCGCGTCGCCGACCAGCGTCACGCAGTGTGGATTACCGACCCGGACAAACACGCTGGTCTGCCAGTCGGGATGCAATCGGGCCAGACGCTCCACCCTGTTGACCGGGTGCTGATGGAGTGTGGTGTCGCTTACGCCCGAACCCTTCGCGCCCACTGCCGCCGCGCCGAAACCCGGTGTGCCGATGTCCAGCCAGAACCCTGAAACACCGTCGATCACAGCCGGGACGACGTCAGTCGGGACCGGGCTGGCCGAGTCGTCGTTGTCGTGATGAACCCTCAGGGTGAAGCCTTCGTCACTCAACGACCGGCGAGCGTCGGTCAACGACTGGGCGAAGATGGTCAAACCGTTGCCGCTGCGTTCGGCGAGGGTGCCGTCGGTGTTGACGATCAGCACGTCGAAGGGCGCCGCGTCCTGAAACGGCCCGACCAGCAAGCCGTCCGATCGATGCGCTTTGCTGCCGGCAGGGCGTTGACCTTCGGGCCAGTCGCAAATGGCCGCAACGGCGTTGGCGGTCCAGGCTTGCCGGGTCAGCGCGGCGTCGGCGGCGGATGCGGGGACGTCGATACCCAGTGCGCGCAAGGCATCCGGAGAAATCACGGCGTAGATATTGCCGCGTGCGTCGTAGAAAGGGGCCATGGCGGGGTCCGGGGCAGCAGGGGAAAACCGGTATTAAATCAGGCTTTGCATCCTGGTTATTGATCGTTCCCACGCTCCGCGTGGTAATGCAGCCACTGACGCTCCGCGTCAATCTGGACCGTGTGGGAGTGAGCGCCCTCACACCACCAACGTCAACCACGTCGACACCAGCAACAGCACCGCCATGGCCTGATTGAACCGCTTCATGCTCTGTGCCGAGCGGCAAAACTTCGCCGCGCTGACACCCAGATACGCCCAGGCGCTCATGCACGGGATCGACACCAGGAAGAACATCAGCGACAACCACGCCACCCTTAGCAGGCGGTCGGCGTCGGTGCCGGCGAACACGCTGACCACTGCCAGCGCCATCATCCAGGTTTTCGGGTTGACCAGTTGCAGGCTGGCCGCCCCCCAAAGCCCCAGCCGTGGGCCGCTTTTCGCCTGAGAAGGATCGACCGCTTCGGCCGGCGCACTGAAGATCTGCCACGCGAGCCAGGTCAGCCAGGCGATGCCGATCCACGACATGAACGTCTGGACCTGCAGGTGACGCGCCAGCACATCGCCCAGCCCGGTCCCCACCATCAGCACCAGCAACGCCGCCCCGCCACAGGCGCCCAATACGATGGGCGCCGTGCGCAGCAGGCCATACCGCGAGCTGTTGGTCAGCACCAGAATGTTGGTCGGGCCGGGCGTGATGGAAGCCACGAAAGCGAACAGCAGGAACGGCAGAAAGGTGTGCATGGGACGTCTCGGCAGGCAGTGAACATGCAGAGATGATCGCGGCGCAGGCGGGTGTCAGTCTGGAAGAATTGAGCAGCGTCTGCGGTAGTCGGCAGGCGTCATCCGGTAGGCACGCTGGAACCAGCGGCCAAGGTGGCTCTGGTCGGCAAACCCCAGCGCGGCCGCGACCGTGACGGGCAGTTCGCCGCGGGCCAGCAGACGCCGGGCGCGGGCCAGGCGCAGTTGGATCAGATAGGCGTGCGGCGCCAGACCGAACGCCGCCTTGAACGCGCGACTCAGGCGAAAACGGTCCACACCGGTCACCGCCGCCAGATCGTCCAGACCGATGTCCTGATGCAGATGACCGTGCAGGTAATCCCGTGCGCGCTGCGCCACCAGCGGCAAGCGCGGATCTGGGCTGATCAGGGCACGCCAGTGCAAGTGGCGGGTGAGGTTCGACAGCAGATTGTCCAACGCGGTCTGGCGCACGATGCGCAGTTCATCGTTGTGCAGGGCTTCGAAGGCGTTGGCAGTGGCGATGGCCAGACGGCTGTCGTCCGCGAGGGTCGCGGCGAAACCCAGTTGCGCGTTGTGCGGCGCTTCCTCGAACTGGGCGTGCAGCTCACGGTCCAGCCAGTGCGGGTCCAGGTAAAGCGTACGGTAGGTGAAACCGTCGGCGTGCGGAGCGTTGCCGTCATGGATATCGCCCGGTTCGAGCAGGAACACCTTACCGGGTGTGCTGTTGTGCTGCTGTCGACGGCAATTGAACTGCTGCAGGCCTTGCTCGGTGATGCCCACCAGGTAAGTGTCATGCCAGTGCGGATCGTACGCATGCCCCTCGAAATGCGCGCGCATTGTCTCAATGCCGGACGTCGCGTCCTGCTTGAGATCGATCCAGTGGCGTTCGGGCATGGGGTTCCTCGTGACAGGCGTTGCATCAGGCTGATCTACGTTACCGTGCAGACTAACGCCGGGTCTGGAAGATTTGTGCAGCAACCGACCGGCGTCGAGTCACGCGTTCAAATCAAAACCGCTGCGGCCCAGGCACTCGCCGTTGATCAACACATCGACCCCATGGCGACCGGCGTAATGCACCCGGGTGGTGAAGTTGCGCACCTGCTGCTCGCGGCTAATGTTGACCGACTCACCGGCACCGAGCTCAAACGTCTTGAGCTTGAACACCTTCGCGGAGGTGCCGCCGGATTTCTTCACGTAATGGACTGCGTAATCGACGATCAGGCGCTGCGCCTTGTCGGACGTCGACTTCAGCGTGAACGACAGGTTGATCCTGTCGCCCAGACTGATCACGTCGGGCGTCACTTTAAGGTTTTCCAGCGTGACTTGCGCTTTCTGGCCTGCGCCCATCAACGTCAGCGCCCGGACATTGCCTTGCTTGATCAGCGAGCGCAACGCATGGCGGGCAATCCACGCGCTGTTGGGGTTGTCCAGCGACCAGCCTTCCAGTTGGTCGAGCACCCACTCGGGGTTGTCCTTGGTGATGTCGTTGAAATGGTTCGCCACCGATTTGCGCACGTAGAGGCTGTCATCGGCCTTGAGGTTATCGAGGATGTCGAGCACCGGCGTCGGATCGACCATCAGGTTCTCCAGCCGGAACGACCACGGCAATCGCGGCCGACAGCCTTCGCTGGCCAGCCGCCGAACGTGCGGATTTTCATCCAGTGACCAGCCGTGCATGACCTCGATGGCCCGCGCAAAGTCTTTGCGCAGAAAGTGCCGGACGGCAAACTCCGATGAGCCAAACAAGGTGAAGAACTTCAGTGCATCCATGGACCGCGCAAAGTTGTCCTGGCCAAACAACGCAACGTACTCCGGCAGAATCATGCTGACGAACGCGCTGTTCAGCCGCGGTGCCAGTGCGTACAGAATCTCCAGTGCTACGGCGTAGTCCTCAGGCAAGTCAGCATGCAGGCTCTGGCTGACCCGGTTCAGGCGTTGCATCACCGACAGCCCGTCCAGGCCCTGCGACGCCCGGGCCATGAACCCGTTGCGATCAAACGCCGGGTACACCGCCCACGTTTCATCGGCGATGTGCTGCAAGCGGTCGCGGTTGAAGATTTCCTTGAGGGCGGGGGAGTCGGACATGAAGGCGCTCTGACAAAAAGTGAGTGCACGCAGAGTACACAATCGTCGGCCAGATAAGCGCGGGGCAGCCGTTTTTCCGGACGGCTGCTCGACTATTCTTGTTACAAAGCGAATCGTCCTACACGTTGCTCATCCACCCTCACAGCGCGAACCTAAGCGCCTGATCGCCATCAAAGACCGGAATCGTTACCCATTCTTCAGAAGGTAAATGATGAACAGTTTTCTGCGACACCTCGCGCTTGTCTCGTTCTGCGGCGCGCTCAGTCTCAACGCTGCGCAGGCGCATGACAGCGTGCGTGCACCTGCCACGCTTTCCCCGCAGTTGCTGGCCTCGGCGAGCTACCCCAACCGTCCGAGCAATAGCGACAACGGCGCCATACGCCGGGCCAATCCCAATAGCCGCCAAGGCACGCAGTCCATTTCGCCCACGATGCGCGGGCCCAATCTCGGGCCGACGCAGCCACGCCCGCCGACGCTGGAAAACGGCGGCATCGGTAACGGCTACCCTTCAAGACAACCCGCTTCGCGACCTTCAAGCGGCACCGAACGCCGCAGTAACTGAACCGGCAACACGACAGCCAGAGTCCATTTTTTCGCCAAAAGGAACCGCCTATGTTGCGTAAACCGACGATCCGCAAGACCCTGCTCGCCAGCCTGTGTGCCTCGGCATTGCTCAGCCTGTCGTTCCAGACCCTCGCCGCCACGTACCAAAGTGAGGAAGGGACGCTGACCGTGGACGAGGTGGTCGGCGGTTTGCAGCACCCGTGGGCCGTGGCGTTTTTGCCCGACAACAAAGGCATGCTCGTGACCGAACGCACCGGTAACCTGCGGCGCGTAGGCCCTGACGGCAAACTGTCGGCACCGATCTCGGGTGTGCCACAAGTCTGGGTGCAAGGGCAGGGCGGTCTGCTGGACGTCGAGCTGTCGCCGGACTTTGCCAAGGACCGCATGGTGTACCTGACGTACGCCGAAGCCGGCAGCGACGGCAAAACCGGCGGAACCGCCGCAGGGCGCGGGCGGCTGTCGGATGACATGACCCGGCTGGAAGGCTTCACACGGATCTTCCAGCAGCAACCAAAATTGTCGGTGGGCAATCACTTCGGTTCGCGCATCGTTTTCGACCGTGATGGCTACATGTTCATTGCGCTCGGCGAAAACAACAATCGCCCGACCGCGCAGGACCTCGACAAGCTGCAAGGCAAGGTCGTGCGCCTGTACCCCGACGGCACCGTGCCCAAGGACAACCCCTTCGTCGGTCAGAAAAACGTGCGTCCGGAGATCTGGAGCTACGGCCATCGCAACCAGCAGGGCGCGGCGCTCAATCCGTGGACCGGGACCCTGTGGACCAACGAACACGGGCCCATGGGCGGTGACGAAATCAACATCATCGAGCGTGGCGCGAATTACGGCTGGCCGATCTCGACCTTCGGCATCGACTACAGCGGCCAGCCGATTTCCGAGTCCAAAGGCAAGATCGTCGACGGTGTGAAAAATCCGTTCCACGTCTGGGAAAAGTCCCCGGGTATCAGCGGCATGACGTTCTACAGCTCGGACACATTCAAGCAGTGGGACCACAACGTGTTCATCGGCGCGCTATCGGCTCAGGTGTTGATCCGCCTGGAGCTTAAAGACGACAAGGTAGTGCATGAAGAGCGCCTGCTGGGCGAACTGAAATCGCGCATCCGTGATGTACGCCAGGGGCCCGATGGTTACCTGTACGTGCTCACCGACGAGGACAATGGCAAATTGCTGAAAGTGGGGTTGGCGCAGTAAGCCCACAGCGCACAACACCTGTGTAGGAGCGCGCTTGCCCGCGAAGACGAACCAAGGGTTTACACATTGATGTCGGATGTTCCCAGGTCTTCGCGGGCAAGCGCGCTCCTACAGGTCGGCATGGAATCACGCGTCGCACGCTGTTGCCGACGCTGGCACATCGAACACCCGATCAAACGCCCACTGAAACACCAGTGCGTAGAAGAAGAAAAATACGAACAACCCGAGGTCGGTGACCAGCGCGGCCCACCACGAGATGTTCAGCCACCAGGCCACGAGCGGCACCAGCAGCACGACCAGTCCACCCTCGAAGCCAAAGGAGTGCAGCAAACGACGGCCGAACGTGCGCGTGCGCTGCGTTTGTCGGGATTCCCAGTACTCGAACGCGGTGTTGTAGAGCATGTTCCAGATCAGCGCGCTGGCCGAGAGCATCAACGACAGCGCGCCCGCGTGCGCCAGGCCATCTTCATAGATCATTGAGATCGCCGGTGACAGCACCGCGATCGCGATGGCTTCGTACAGGACGGCTTGAACCAGCTTGCGTACGGGGCCTTGCATGACGTTCTCCATGGGGGATGGACCGGGAATGCCGACCACGTTATCCGCCGGTTGCCGCCCCGAAAAATGAGATAAATTGAGCCCGCGTCAATTCAATTCATGCAGGGAGCTTCCGGTGTTCTCCAACCTTCCACTCAACGCATTGCGCACTTTCGAGGCTGCCGCACGGCTGGGCAGCTTCAAAGCTGCCGCCGAAGAACTGTCTGTGACCCCCGCGGCCATTTCTCATCAGGTGAAGACCCTTGAAGCATGGTTGGGCGCCCTGTTGTTCGAGCGGTCCGGTCAAGGCGTGACGCTGACGGAGGAGGGCGAAGAGCTTTATCGGCAAGCCCATCGTGCGTTGCTGGACATCCGCCGCAGCCTGGAAAGCTTCTGCCCGGACACGGCCTCGCAAACCCTCACGCTGTCGACCACACCGGGCCTGGCGGCGGCCTGGCTGATTCCTCGGCTGGGCGGTTTTTATCGGGCGTATCCACAATTCAATGTTCGTGTCGACACCCGTAACGAGCTGGTCGATCTGCTGAGGGATTCCAGCATCGATCTGGCCATTCGCACGGTGAGCCGCGACGACCCGAATCTGTTTCAGCAGGACCTCATGAACGAGCGGTTCGGCGTGTATGCCGCGCCCGAACGGATCGACGTCATCGACGGTGCGTACGTCGAACTGATCGACCTGCAATGGCAGATTCCCGGCGCGTTTGCGATCAGTTGGAACACCTGGTGCGCCGCAGCGGGGTGTGAGCATTGGCTGGAAACAGCGCGCTTGCGAGCGTTCGACGATGAGCATTACGCACTGAGCGCGGCGGTGGCCGGCCAGGGGCTGGTGCTGGCAAGCAACGTTCTGGTGGCGGACAGTGTGAAGCGCGGAGAGCTGGTGGCATACCGACCGGACATCAGCTTGCCCGGTCCGCGCTATGTGGCCGCCTGCGCGCCGGGACGCGAACGGCACGAGCCGGTAAGAGCCTTCCTGGCCTGGCTGGCGGCAGAGGCCGCTGCCACCCGGATGGTCTGACGACCTGACGGTTTGATGCCGCACTGTGGGAGCGAATTCATTCGCGAAAAATCGTTCAGTCGAAGGTGCTGTGTCGATCGTACGGACGTCTCGCGAATGAATTCGCTCCCACAGGATGCTGCATCGTCGCTCGATTTAACGCCAGCCTCAAGAGCATCGGTAATCGTGCCTTCTGCTTATCAAGGCCTGCGCGGCAGCAGGCTCGGCACCGCGTGCATCAAGGCATTGATCGCAAAGCCGATGAACATCACCCCGCACAGGCGGGTGATCGTCAGCTCGTGGCGTTGATACACCGTGCGTACGTGGCGGGCGCCGACGACGCCGATGATGATGCCGTAGGCCGCTATTCCGCCCAGAGTGCTGACCAGAATCAACAGCGGCAGCATCGACCAGTTGAGCATGTCGGCGCGGCTGGAGAGCAGGGCCGTGAAGGTGGCGACCGCCACCGGATAGGCTTTTGGGTTGGTCAGGCCGAACATGATCCCGTGCCAGAACGGATGGCGGCCTGGCGCTTTTGGCTCGTCTTCGTTGCTGCGCTTGGCGCGAATCGCGCGCCAGCCGAGCCAGAACAGAAACATTCCGCTGATGAGGCCGAGCACGTCGAACGCCGTGGTGCCGATGACCCTCGCACCAATGATCGCGGCCAGCGCCGTGCTGCACCAGATCACATCCCCCAACAGATGCCCGCAAAGAAACGCGGCGCCAGCTCGGCGCCCTTTCGACGCGCCGATGCCGAACACCGCCAGCACGCCGGGGCCTGGAGAAATGGCGTAGATAAATCCTGAAGCGAGCACGGCCATGAGCAGCGAGGGCGTCATCGGAAGACTTCCTGAAAGGTGAGCGCTGGAGTGTAGATGAGCCGCCGCCTGTTTTTCGAGGGGCAAGCGGCGAGATGTTTCCTGCATTTATCGGGCGTGTGTCGAGGTTGTAAAAAATCGGCGCAGAACGTAAAAGAGGCGCCGACAAAAAATCCCGCCTGGAGCTTCACCCCTGATGACCACCCCACACCGACCCGCCGCAGGCTTCTCGCGACGCCTGTTGCCGCTGAGCATTGCGTTTGCCTCGCCCTGGCTGGCCGCGCAGGAAGCCGAGCCGCTGACCCTGGAGGCAGTGAGGGTGTCGGGTGAGCAGCCGTCGAGCTATCAGTCCAGCAGCGCGTCGGTGGGTGGGTTCAACGAAGCGCGGCTGCTCGACACGCCTGCCTCGATCTCGGTGTTCAGCGAAGAGAGGCTCAAGAACCAGCAGGCCAAACTGCTCAGCGATGTGCTGCGCAACGATGCTTCGGTGGGCGACAGTTATGCACCGGTCGGTTACTACGAAAACTTCGTGGTGCGCGGGTTCTCGCTCAACGCCGCCAACAGCTATCGCATCAACGGCCGCAGCATCACCGGCGAACAGAACGTCGCGCTGGAAAACAAGGAGCAGGTCGAGCTGCTCAAAGGGCTGTCCGGTCTGCAAAGCGGCGTTTCGGAGCCTTCTGGCGTGGTCAATTACAAGACCAAACGCCCGGAAGACGTGCGCTCGGTGACCGTGTCGACCAACGAACACGGCGAGCGCTACATCGCCACCGACGTCGGCGGGTGGTTCGGCAGCGAAAAACAGTTCGGCCTGCGCGCCAACGTCGCCCACGAAGACATTCGTTCCTATGTTGATCACGCCGATGGCAAGCGCGATTTTGCATCGCTGGCGTTCGACTGGAACATCAATGAGCAATCGACCCTGCAACTGGACGTCGAGTATCAGACCAAAGAGCAGCGCTCGGTGCCGGGCTATCAGTTGCTCGGCGGCACCGAGCTGCCGCACGATGCCTCGCCCCGCAAATTGCTGGGTTATCAGAGCGGGTCGAACCCGGTGGGCATTGATTCGCTGAACATGAACGGCCGCTATGAGTACCGCTTCAGCGATGACTGGAAAGCCAGCCTGAGCGCTTCACGCAGTCGCGTGGTGATCGACGATTACAGTTCATTCGCCTACGGCTGCTATTACCAGGCCGACTGCCCGAGCACACCGGTCACCGGGCATTTCACGCCCGACGGCGGGTATGACATCTACGACTTCCGCAGCCCTGACGACACCCGACGCAACGATGAAGTCGAGGCGGCGATCACCGGCCTGTTCGACACGGGCTGGCTTAAACACGAGCTGACCTTCGGCACCAGCGCGTTCCGCCGCACGGTCGACACCCGTCCGTATTTCAGCGAGTACGTCGGTTCGGGCAACATCCATGAGACGCCGGACGCCTTCGCGCCGTCCGATCTGCCAGTGGGTCATACCGAACGGCGACTGGACAGCCGTCAGTACGGGTTGTTCGCCACCGACCGCATCCGCTTTAACGATCAATGGCAGACCGTGATTGGCGGGCGTCAGGTGCGTCTGGACGAGAAAGCGTACAACGAAGACGGCAGCGACAATCGTCACACCCAACGCTCGATCTTCCTGCCGCAGGCAGCGCTGATCTACAAGCCGATCGACAACGTTTCGCTTTACACCAGCTACAGCAAAGGCTTGTCGCTGGGTGGCACGGCGTCGGTGTTCGACACCAACGTGGGCGAGATTCTGGCACCGACGCTCTCTCGCCAGCTGGAGGCAGGCGTGAAGTACGACTGGCGCCGCATGAGCTTCACCGCTGCGGTGTTCCAGACGCGTCAGGCCTATCAATACTCCAGACCCAACGACGACGGCAGCCTCACCTTCGTCCAGCAGGGCCAGCAGAAAAACACCGGCCTGGAGCTGAGCGCCAACGGCTGGCTGACCTCACAACTGCAAATCGCCGCCAGTGTCGCGGCGATTCGTGCGCGGGTAGAAGACAGCGGCACAACGGCCTATGAGGACCACCAGGCGATCAACGTGCCGAAGTACCGTGGCAGCCTGTCCGCCGACTACAGCCTGCCGATTCCGGGGCTGGCGTTGTTGGGCGGCATGCAATACAGCGCCAGCAAATACGCCAACCGCGAAGGCTCGGTGAAGGTCGACGACTACACCGTGTTCAACGCAGGCAGTCGGTACAGCACGAAGCTGGAAGGCTATGACACGGTGTTCCGCCTGACCGTCGATAACCTGTTCGACAAACGCTACTGGCGCGACGTCGGCGAATACCTGGGCGACGACTACATCTTCCTCGGCGCGCCACGCACGGCACGTTTGTCGGCGACGGTGAGTTTCTAACGCCGGTCGTTCCTACGCCCTGCGGCCAGAATCAAAAGCCTTGAATCGGGTCGCTCTCCAGCCTCTGCCAAAGGCGTAGGAGCGCGGCTTGTCCCGCGATCTGGCGCGGAGCGGCAGTACATCCTGCAAACGCGATCTTTCTGACGGACTGAAGCGTCTGGTGTTACTGCTGCTGCGCAGCAGATCGCGGGACAAGCCACGCTCCTACGGTCTACGGGCAGAATCAAAAGCCTTGAAACGTGTCGCTCGCCCGCCTCTGCCGAAGGCGTAGGAGCGCGGCTTGCTCTGGGCCGCACTCGGACGATCTGCCGGGCACCGGCAGCAAACCCGGTTGATGCGGTTTCTCTGACACATCGAGTTGCCTGACTCTACTGCCGCTTCGCGCCAGATCGCGGGACAAGCCACGCTCCTACGCCCTGCGGGCAGAATCAAAAGCCTTGAAACGTGTTGCTCGCCCGCCTCTGCCGAAGGCGTAGGAGCGCGGCTTGCTCTGGGCCGCACTCGGACGATCTGCCGGGCACCGGCAGCAAACCCGGTTGATGCGGTTTCTCTGACACATCGAGTTGCCTGACTCTACTGCCGCTTCGCGCCAGATCGCGGGACAAGCCACGCTCCTACGGTCTACGGGCAGAATCAAAAGCCTTGAAACGTGTCGCTCGCCCGCCTCTGCCGAAGGCGTAGGAGCGCGGCTTGCTCTGGGCCGCACTCGGACGATCTGCCGGGCACCGGCAGCAAACCCGGTTGATGCGGTTTCTCTGACACATCGAGTTGCCTGACTCTACTGCCGCTTCGCGCCAGATCGCGGGACAAGCCACGCTCCTACGCCCTGCGGGCAGAATCAAAAGCCTTGAAACGTGTCGCTCGCCCGCCTCTGCCGAAGGCGTAGGAGCGCGGCTTGTCCCGCGATCTGCCGGGCACCGGCAGCAAACCCGGTTGATGCGGTTTCTCTGACACATCGAGTTGCCTGACTCTACTGCCGCTTCGCGCCAGATCGCGGGACAAGCCACGCTCCTACGACCTACGGCCAGAATCAAAAGCCTTGAAACGTGTCGCGGCCGCTGGCCAGAATCAAAAGCCTGCAGCCTTCCAGCAGCCTCTCTCTTTTCATCCATCCCCACAAAAGCGCATCCTGTCGCCCTGAGCCAATGGCAGTACGCGGACACGGCTGTCCGTGCGTTTTTGAGGGCTGGAGCCGCAAGATGATTGAACTGAGAACGGGCGATGTCCCTGAGATTCCTCTGCTGTGGTCGTTGCGTACGCGCGCGGTGCGGCAGCTCTGCGCGAGCCACTATTCCCCCGAGCAGATCGGGATCTGGAGCGAATCACCGCCGCCGGAATCCTATCTGCGGTTGTTCGCCACCCGCTGCGCGCTGGTCGCGGAGGAAGACGGTCAGCGGCTCGGCTACGGGATTCTGGACCGGCAGAGCGGCGAGTTGATCGCGCTGTTCGTCGAACCCGCCCAAGCGGGCAAAGGCATCGGCAAGCGATTGATGGAAGGGCTTGAAGCCATGGCCGTCGAAGAGCATTTCTCCCGGCTGTATCTCTATTCCTCGCTCAACGCCGCCGACTTCTACCGGGCCATGGGCTTTGTGGCGGTCCGCGATGAAGCCTATCAACACCCGAGCGGGATCACCCTGCGCAGCCTGTACATGGAGCGGGCGATGCCTGCGGACTCCGTGCATTGATCGAACGGGTTTGCGGCGATCACGTTGGCTTGGTACCGTCGGCTGGCCTCTCAACAGGGAAACCGGGCCATGCCAGCAGAGTACCCGTTGCAACGCCGTATCCAGGATGGACGCCCGCTGCTGATCAACGCCGAGCCGTTGCAGTCGGGCAGTGATGACACGTTGCACCGGTATCGCGAAGGGCAGTTATGGGCGGTCAGGCAGGGCGTGATCACGGCTGAGCTGGACACCGGCAGTTGGGTGGTCCCCGCACGGCACATCGGCTGGATTCCGCCAGGCGTTGCCCACGCCGCGCGCGTGCATGAGGCGGCGAAGGGCTGGATGATCTACCTGCGTCCCGACATGTGCCCGTTGTTTCCCGTCACGCCCACGGTGTTCGACATGACTGCGCTGTCCAGCGCTTTGCTCGAGCGCATTGCCGCCTGGGGCAACGATGCCGGCCGTGAAAGCCCGGCTGAGTTCACCGCGCCTCAGCATCGCCAACTCGATGTGCTGTTCGATGAACTGAAGATATCCCCGGCAACGCCGTTATTCCTGCCCATGCCCAGCAGTCCGCACCTGGTCGGCATGACCCTGACCATCGTCGCCGACCCGGCCAACAAATTGAGCCTGGACGACTGGGCACGTCGCGTGGGCATGTCCCGACGCGGCCTGACCCGCCATTTTCGGGCAGAAACCGGCATGTCGCTCATGCAGTGGCGCATCCTCGCGCGGATGAAGCGGGCGCTGGAGCTGCTCTCGCAAGGGGACAACGTCAATCGCGTGGCCCAGCGGCTGGGTTACGACAGCGTCAGCACGTTTATCAGCGCCTTCAGCGCGCAGTTCGGCATGACCCCCGGCGTGTATGCCGTGTGAAGTGACGCAAGTCCGGTGTTCTGCCAGCCACCCTCCTGTCGTCAGCTTTGTTATCCTGCGCGCCTTTGTCGCACCTAACTGCCGTTCTCACCTGCCAAATGGGGTCTTTCATGACAGCCATTCTTCGACCACGTCCACAACCGATCAGCCGGGGCGACTATAAGACCCTGGGCCTGGCGGCATTGGGCGGGGCGCTGGAAATCTACGATTTCATCATCTTCGTGTTCTTCGCGCTGACCCTCAGCCAGCTGTTCTTTCCGCCGGAAATGCCCGAGTGGCTGCGCTTGCTGCAAAGCTTCGGGATCTTCGTCACCGGGTATCTGGCGCGCCCGCTGGGCGGCATCCTGATGGCGCACTTTGCCGACAAACTGGGCCGCAAACGGGTTTTCAGCCTGAGCATCCTGATGATGGCGTTGCCGTGTCTGCTGATTGGCGTCATGCCGACCTACGCCGACATCGGCTACTGGGCGCCGTTGATCCTGCTGGCGCTGCGCATCCTGCAAGGCGCGGCTGTGGGCGGTGAAGTGCCGAGCGCTTGGGTATTCGTCGCCGAGCACGCGCCCAAAGGTCATCGCGGCTACGCCCTGGGTGTTCTGCAAGCGGGTCTGACCTTCGGTTACCTGATCGGTGCGCTGACCGCGACCTGGCTGGCGAAGGTGTACAGCCATGCGGAAATCCTCGATTTCGCCTGGCGCATTCCGTTCCTGCTGGGTGGTGTCTTTGGCGTGATCGGCGTCTGGTTGCGTCGCTGGCTGAGCGAAACGCCGGTGTTCATGGCGTTGCACGCGCAGCGTGAAGGCATGACCGAGCTGCCGTTGCGCGCCGTCGTGCGGGGGCATCGCCAGTCTTTGCTGCCGGCGGCGTTGCTGACCTGCGTGCTGACTTCGGCGGTCGTCACCCTGGTGGTGATCACGCCAACGGTCATGCAGCAGCGGTTCGGCATGAGCGCCAGCGACACGTTTGCGCTGAGCAGCGTCGGCATTGTCTTTCTCAATATCGGGTGTGTGCTGGCGGGCATGCTGGTGGACCGCATCGGTGCCTGGCGCGGCGTGATCCTGTACAGCCTGCTGCTGCCGCTCGGCGTCGGCCTGTTGTACGCCAGTCTGGTGATTCAGTGGTTGCCGATCAGTCTGGCGTACGCGCTGGCGGGGCTGGCCTGTGGCATCGTCGGCGTCGTGCCGTCAGTCATGGTCGGACTGTTCCCGGCGACGATTCGCGTGTCGGGCATCTCGTTGACCTACAACATCAGTTACGCGCTGTGGGCCAGCACCACGCCGCTGGCGCTGATCGCCCTGATGCCGTGGAGCCCGTGGGTGTGCGTGGGCTACTGCGTGATCATGGGCGCAGTGGGGCTTATGACCGCACTGTTCTTCGGCATGCGCAAAGGCATGCAGGTGGACGACACCGCAGCGGCGCACTGCGGTCACTGACCGTCGGGGCGTCGTTGAGCGACGCCCGATCCCCTACTACGCTTGGCCGACCACTATCGGAACAGTCGTCGGCGAGTGTGGGCATGAGCGACAACTCTAATCAGAACGATCTCAGCACCACGGCAGTCATTCGTGCGCATGTCGATAACCTCTATCGTCAGGAATCCCGGCGTGTCCTCGCCACCCTGATTCGTCTGCTGGGCAATTTTGAACGGGCCGAAGAAGCCCTGCAGGACGCCTTCATTGCGGCCGTCGAGCAATGGCCGCACGCGGGAATGCCCGACAACCCGCGCGCCTGGCTGGTGTCGGCGGGCCGCTTCAAGGCCATCGACAGCCTGCGTCGTCGCGCGCGTTTCGACGCCTCCCTCAGCGAGCTGGCGCACCAACTCGAAGACCAGTTGCACGATGATCGCGCCGACCTCGACCGCGTGGAGGATGACCGACTGCGGTTGATCTTCGTCTGTTGTCACCCGGCCTTGAGCCCCGATGCCCAAGTCGCACTGACCTTGCGTGAAGTGTGCGACCTCACGACCGAAGAAATTGCCCGCGCCTTTCTCATCACCCCATCGACCGTTGCCCAGCGCATCGTGCGCGCCAAGAACAAGATTCGCGACGCGCACATCCCCTACGAAGTGCCCACCCACAGCGAGTTGCCCGAACGGCTGGAGGCGGTGCTGCGGGTGATTTATCTGGTGTTCAACGAAGGCTATTTCGCGTCATCCGGTGAACATTTGACCCGCAGCGATCTGTCGGCTGAGGCGATTCGGTTGGGTCGCCTGTTGCTCGGTCTGCTGCCTGAACCTGAAGTCGCGGGCTTACTCGGTTTGATGCTGTTGGTCGAGTCCCGGCGTCCAGCGCGACTGTCCTCCGACGGCGAACCGGTGATGCTCGATCAGCAGGACCGAAGCCTGTGGCACCGACCTTTGATCGAGGAGGGCGAAGCGCTGGTGGAACAGGCGCTGCGTTCCGGCAGGGGCGGGGCCTACAGCGTGCAAGCCGCCATTGCCGCGGTGCATGCAGAAGCCCGCCTGGCCGAGGACACCGACTGGCCGCAGATCGTCGGGCTGTATGACGTCTTGCTGCGTTTCAACGATTCGGCCGTGGTGCAACTCAACCGGGCCGTTGCCTTGGCGATGGTGCAGGGCCCTGAAGTGGCGTTGACGCGGGTGGATGCATTGCTGGCCAGTGGCGAACTGGAGGGTTACCACCTGGCGTGGGCCGCGCGCGCTGATATGTGCCGCAGGCTTGGGCGTTATGACGAAGCCCGCGTCGCTTATCTCAAGGCCATCGGACTGGCACAACAGGGCGTAGATCGACGTTTTCTGCAGCGCTGCCTGAATGATCTGCCGACTTAAGCATGACCGTTGGTCAGCCGCAGGAAAAACGTGTTCACCGATGTCGATCTGCCTGATCGTCAAACGACTAATTCTGTAACAGGGCCAGACAAAAGCCCTGAGCAGTCCAGCGTCATGAGCCATACATTCATTGAGGGCGGCTTTACGCGCCTGATGGAGGTCGTCATGAAATACCTGTGTCTGATCTACAGCAACGAGCACACCCTGCATTCGCACCCGGACAGCCCTCGGGATGACGAGTGCCTGGCGTATGCGCAGTCCGTGCAGGCCAGCGGCCGCATGCTCGCCGCCGAACCGCTGGAGTCGGTGGAAACCGCGACCACCGTCAGAATGCGCAACGGCAAAGTGTCGATCACCGACGGTCCTTTCGCCGAAACCAAAGAGCAGCTCGCGGGCTTCTACCTGATCGAGGCGCGCGACCTGAACGAGGCCTTACAGGTCGCGGCGCACATTCCGGCCGCACGGGTCGGCAGTGTGGAAGTACGCCCCGTGAGGACGTTGAACCTGCAGCACGACGAACAACCAACGCCGGCCCTTGCCGCGGGAGGTCAGTCATGAGCCAGTCATCCCCTGTCAGTACCGACCCGCAACAGATTCAGGCGCTGCTGGAGCGCTGGTGCGCAGCGGTCCGCGACAAGGATCTCGACGCGATCATGCGTTACTACGCGCCCGACATCGTGGCCTACGACGCGATCATCCAGCTGCAATTCAAGGGCGCGGATGCCTACCGCCAGCACTGGGCGTTCTGTCTGGGCATGTGTGAGGGCGCGATGTTGTTCGAAACCCATCAGTTGACGATTCACGCCGACGGCGACGTCGCGTTCGCGCACTGGCTGAACAAGTGCGGCGGCACAGACGAGAAGGGCGAGGTGAAGTCGTCCTGGATGCGCGCCACGGCGGGCTACCGCAAAACCGCCGACGGCTGGAAGGCCGTCCACGAACACTTTTCCGCGCCCTTTGACATGGCGACCAGCAAGGCGCTGTTCGACCTTCAGCCCTGATACCTGATCCGATAAGACACGCTAGAGGAGACCTGTCATGAGCGTTAAACCGATCCCCGAGGGCCAGCACAGCCTGACCGTCTACATGGGTGTTTCACCCGCAGCCGAGGCCATCGAGTTTTACAAGAAAGCCTTCGGTGCCCAGGAAATGTTTCGTCTGGACGCCCCCGGCGGGCGCGTCGGCCACGCCGAACTGCAGATCGGCGATTCACGGCTGATGCTGGCCGAGCCCTGTGATCAAGGCGGATTTGTCAGCCCGCCACCGGGCAGCAAGACCTCGTTCGCCATGCACCTGTACGTGCCCGATGTCGACGAACAGTTCAAGCGCGCAGTGGAGGCGGGCGCCAGCGTCGTGACCGAGGTGCAGGACATGTTTTACGGGGATCGCAGTGGCAGCGTCCGCGATCCGTTCGGGCACCTCTGGTTCATTGGCACGCACAAGGAAGACCTTTCGCCGGACGAGATTCGCGAGCGTGCGATGGAGATGTTTGGCCAGCCGGCGTCCTGAAACCCTGTCAGACACATCCGTTCCGATCCCACGGTCCGCGCTTTTTCGGGCGCAGGCCGTGGCTGCATTCCCGCCGCGGCCCACACCCTGCCTGATGCACCGACAGCTCATTTGTAACAGATGATTGTAATTATCATTTGCGACGTATATCGTTCCTGTCTATACAACTATCCAGCCCATGATCACGTGAACTTATCGTTTGCAGGTGACGTTGTGTGCGCGATCGTCCTATTTGTAAGACTGGCCCTGTGAAGTTTCTTTCATTGCTGTAGGAATAATTACTTCTTTAGGTGCTCATATTAACCTTGTGAGCTCTTGGTATTAATACGTCAAAAAAACACGAAGATAATCTCAATAAAAATCTTCCGAAGCCGATGGTTGTTTAAGCCACGGCAGATAACTAATCGAGGTCGGTACACGGCAATGCTGGGACAAGAGCGCAAGCGGAAACGATTAACCCGGGCCACACCACGGGAGTGTGAGGTGCTGCAACTGGTGTTATTGGGCTACACCAACAAGGACATCGCCCAGCAGCTGGGCATCAGCGATTACACGGCTCGCGACCATGTGTCGGCGCTTTTGAAGAAGAATGAGGTAAAGAATCGCGCACAACTCTTGGCATTACACGTCGCGTCATCCCGTAAGAAAAAAACACCCACACCCCCTACATTTGACGGATTGTATCGCTGATTGATATGCGCATAATAAGCGCTCTGAGTTTTTCGTTTTTGTGAGAATGGATTGTGCCTCGGGAATGGTTTTTCGGGAGTGACTCTGTGCGTGTGTGAAAAGTAGTTGATCGAATATTAATAATGCGTTTTACGAGGCGGGTGCCAGGGAGTGGCTATGGGTGAAGTGTCGGGTGATTGTTTATCGGCTTTGTTTAAATTGAGAGGCGTCCATCAGCATTACGCTCAGCGTGCTTCGGCCGTGTGTGGTCTCGACTCGGTCGACTTTACCCTCCACCGGGGCGACACCTGTGCAGTGGTCGGCGCATCCGGGTCAGGCAAAAGCACGCTGCTGAATATCCTGGGGCTGCTCGAGCGTCCGGCAGGTGGGCAGGTTGAGTTTTTCGGCCACGATGTCATGACCGCCTCCGCGGACAGCCTTGCGCAGTGGCGCAATCGTTACCTGGGGTTCATTTTCCAGTCCTTTAATTTATTGCCGCGATTGAGCGCGTTGGACAACGTCGCGTTACCGCTTCTTTACCGCAATCACACCCGTGACGCGGCGCGGGCGCTGGCTGCAGAACACTTGCAGGCGGTGGGTTTGGCTCATCGTGCACAACACCGGCCCGCCGACCTGTCGGGCGGCCAGCGCCAGCGCGTGGCGATTGCCAGGGCACTGGTCGGAAAACCGACGTTGATTCTGGCCGACGAGCCCACCGGCAATCTCGACCAGCATTGCGCCAACGACATTCTCGAGCTGTTGCTGGGGCTCAACCATCACCATCGGGTCACACTGGTCATGGTCACCCATGATGCGAGCCTGGTGCAGCGTTTTGCCCGTAGGATCGAGGTCACCGAGGGTCGGCTTCAAGAGCGTGTCGAGCATGTCACCGCTTGAGTTCGCGGCGTGCCGCAGGTGGCGGATGCACTGGGCCGAGTCGTTGGAAAATTTGCGCTCGATGGGGCAGCGGTCCTGGCTGGCGTTGCTGGGAATCGTTGTAGGCAGTGCTTCTGTGGTCGCACTGCTGGACATCGGACGAAGCGCCTCCGAGGACACGATGCGCACGTTCAAGGGCATGGGCACGGAGACGCTGGTGGCGAATTTTCCTGGTTTTTCCGGGCGCAAAATGTTGTTGCCCCAAACCGTGGACACGCCGGCATTGATGCATTCGGTTCCGGATCTCATGCACATTACTTTGGTCAGTCAGTACGGCACACGTATCGGTCGTCAGGGTGTCCGTTACGACGCTTCAGTGATCGGGACCACGGCCGCGCTGGCGATGATCATCGACCTGCATCCTGCTTCCGGACGTTTCCTTTCGCCGATGGACGGCCACGCGTTGGTCGTTGTGCTGGGCGCAGAGGTTGCGAAATCCCTCACCGTTTCAGGCCGTGCAGCGCATCCGGGGGACCTGCTGACGATGGGTGATTACCAATATCAGGTCATCGGTGTGCTGGCGCCCAAACCCCATAACCCCCTGATCCCGGTGTCCGTGGATTCGTCGGTGTTTATTCCGGCACCTGGCATGAGGCGGCTGTCGTCAACGGCTCGCATCGGCAATGTCGTGGCCAGGGCGTCGCCACAGGCAGACCTGCAATCGGTGGCGCATTCCCTTGAAGCGCGCCTGAGCGCGCAACTGGGCGGTCGTGACGTGGCGGTGCAGATCCCTCGACAACTGATTGAAAGCCTCAAGCATCAGGCGCAAACCTTTGCCTGGTTACTGGCGGGGTTGGGGGGCATCTCCCTCATCGTTGCGGGTGTCGGGGTGATGAACGTGATGCTGATGAGTGTTCGTGAGCGTCGGCGAGAGATTGGCGTGCGCATGGCGCTAGGCGCCCGTCCTCGCGATATTCGCGCCCTGTTTTTGCTGGAAGCCTCGCATCTTTCCGTGGCGGGCGCCTTGTCAGGCGCGCTCTTGGGCAGCGTGGTCGCGTGGGGGTTCTCCCGGTGCAGTGGCTGGCCTTTGAGCCTGTCCTTCGACTCGCTGTTGCTGGGCGTTGGCAGTTCGCTGCTGATCGGACTGTTTTTTGGCAGCTACCCCGCCGTGGTGGCTGCGCGCCTTTCTCCAGCTACCGCGCTTCGGGATGACTAATGGACCGCTCGGTGCAGTGATGCCCAAACAATAAATTGAAAACAACAAGGAACGATAAAAATGACTGCATACAGCTCAATTCAAGGCGACAGGGCGAAAGACACGCCGCGACATGCGCAAGAACAGGGTAATAGGGAATTAACCCGTGATTTCCGGCGATTGCTGGACCGCCAAGGCGCAATGTCCAGGGATCAGCTTCAAGCCATCCATCGAAAGTGGTTCGGCCCGCAAGGGTTGTTTGCCACGTTTTGCGCCGAAATCGAGCGGTTGGGGCGGCAGGCGCCTTCACTGGATGACCTGACTCGTCTCGGCAGCGCACGGCGGCGGCAAGAGGCTGAGCTCGCCGTTGCCTTTGCGCTTGCCCAGAGCAACCGCCGTGTTGCAGCGCACAACCCGTTCAACGGGCGTACACGCGAAGCGCTTTGCTGCGTCATTTTCGATGAGTCGGGTGCCTACACGCTCGTCGAGCGATACGCAGCCTATGAAGCCATGCGCCAGGGTGATTCAGAGTTCTTTATAAAACTGATCGCGACCACGCGCGGCGTGGTGGAGCGGCGCATTGTTTTTCAAGGGTTGCTGGAGCATTTCGATCGTCTGCTGCCCATTGAACAGAGCATCTATCCCGGTGCTTACCGAGAGGTGCAGTTGGCTCATCTGGAGCGTGAAGAGGGGCTGTACGGTCCACTGAAGCTTGAGGAAAGCCTGGTGACGCTGCTTGAAACGGTCACGCCACTCGATCTCCTCAAGCAGATACAAAGCCCGATAGACCCATTGCTGTGAACACGATGGCTGGCAAGTCATCCGGGTCGTCCGCAGTCCGTCATCCTCGCTCGGTGCGCTGGCTGGGATGCGCTGCACCGTTGATGGTGTTGATGAATGCAGTGGCCGTGGGACAGGCACGAGGTGATACCGCGCCGCTGTCGGCGGCTAGTCGGCCGACCATGGCCCATCAGCCTTCAATGCCGCGTGCAGCGCAGGCAACGAGTGTGAACGTGAGCCTTGCCGATGCAGTGGCGCTGGGCTTGCGCCGCAACCGGGACATTCGTCGTTCTTATCTGCAACGTGTGGCGCAGAAATTCGACTTACAGGTGGCGGAGGCGTTTTTCTCGCCCAGGCTGGTGCTGGGCAGCCAGCACCGCGAGCAGCGGAGCTCCCATGACCGTGGGCGTGAACTGAGCGTAGCGCCCAAGGTCACGCTGAACAACGAATGGGGCACGATGTTCAGCTTGTCTTGGGCGCAGCGTTTCAATCAGGCGCAAAAAGGCGGTCACAAACAGCAACGCGGATTGACGTTCGAAGTCATTCAGCCATTGTTGAGAAACGCCGGGCACGACGTCGTCACTGCGCCTCGGCGTCGAGCCCGGTTAAGCGAGCACAGCCATCGGCTTGGCTTACAGGCGTCTGTGGCGCAAAGCGTCACGCAGATCGTTTCCGCTTACCGCGAGTTGCTCAAGGCGCAGGAGCAATTGCGTATCGTCAGCGATGCACTTGGGCGATCCCGCGAGCAATTGAAGGTCAACGATGCACTGATTGCAGCAGGGCGCATGGCGCGTGTGGACCGTCTTCAGAACGAAGCGGACCTTGCGTATCAGGAGCTCAACGCGGAGCAGGCTTCTCATCATCTGGCGTCCAGCCGCCGGGCTTTATTGCAATTGCTGGCGCTCGATCTTTCAACGCCACTGCGTGCCAGCGAAGAGCTGACCGCCACCTCTGTCGAGATCGACCGGGATCAGGCGCTCGAGATCGCGCGCCAGCGGCAGCCCGGCTTCCTTCAACAGCGTATTGCGCTAGAGCTCGCAGAGGTCGATCTGCTGGTCGCAAAAAGCCAGCAGTTGTGGGATCTCTCACTGGTCGCAGGCGCGGAGCAGGCTCGTGATGCCTGGTCCTCCGACGCGAAACGCGGCGTCGACCGACGCTGGAGCACCTATGCAGGGGTGCAGCTTGAGGTTCCTATCGGCGATCCCGGGCAGCGTCAACGGCTGGTCAGCGCTCAGGTCGCGGTGGACAGTCAGGACCTTCTGCACGCTGAAGCACAGCAATCGCTGGAGCGTGAGGTTGGCGATGCCATCCGTACCTTGCAGGCACACTGGCGGCAGTACGAGATCGCCTTGCGCAGCCGCAGCCTGTCACAGCGGAAACTGGCCGTGGAGCAACAGAAGCTGCAGGCCGGTCGCACCAGCAACTTCCAGGTGCTCAGTTTCGAAGAGGATTTGCGGCGCTCGGAGAATGCTGTGCTCAACGCGCTGATCGCCTACCTCAATGCACAGACTCAGTTGGATGAACGCCTGGGCACAACGCTGGACAGCTGGGAGATCGCCCTCAATGACTGATCGGTCTCGTTTCAGGTCCGGGGTGTTTTTCATTGGGATCCCCCTGATGATCCTTATGTTCGGCGCCGTTGCGTTCACGGGATTGACCACGTCCTCTGAACCTGCTTCGGATCGCGGCTGGCTGCCGGTCGTGGCGGCACCGCTCGAACACAGGATCGGCCTGATCGGGCGAATTGTGCCCGCTTCATCGATCACCCTGAGCGCGCCCTTCGAGGGGACCGTCGAGGAAAAACTGTTTTCCGACGACCAACGAGTGGCCAGAGGGCAATTGCTGCTCAGACTCAACACCGACCTGCTGGGCATGCAGATTCGCGACGCGTTGGCCGAACGTCTCAAAGCCGAAAGCGCAGTGAATGCGCTTGAAAACTGGGCTGATGGAGAGGAAATGGCGCGAGCGCGCAGGGCATTGAGCAGCAGCCAGCTGGGGCTGGCCGACACCCGACGCAAGCTTGTCGAAACCCAGGGATTGCTGGAGCAAGGCATCGTCCCGCGGATGGAGGTCGACAGTCTCGAGCAGCAGTTGAACACCCAGAGTCTCGATGTGAAGGCCGCTCAGGCCGAGTTGCTCCAGACAAGCAAGCGCGGGCAAGGCGAGCATCGACAAATCGCCGACATGCAACTGGCCAACGCTCGTGCGCGCCATGAGTCATTACTGGTTTTGGCGCAGCGTGGCGAAGTTCGGGCACCGTTCGCAGGCATCATCGTGCGCTTGCCGCATGGCCCTTCGGGCAGTGCTGACAAGCCGGTCGAACCCGGCGTGCGCTTGAACCAAGGGCAGGCATTGTTCGGCATTGCCAGCGTCGAACACCTGAGCGTGATCGCCAAAGTCGATGAGATGGACATCAACCAGCTGCGGGAGGGCATGGCTGTCGATATCAGCGGTGACGGCTTTGAAGGCGCGTTGCGCGGCACCATCAGCTCGGTCGGCGCACACGCTCTCGGCTCCGACCTGCACGGCGATGGCGCGTCCTATCACGTTACCGTCGCGATGGCGGCGCATGAGCCGCCAAGCGTCTCTGGATTGCGTTTGGGTATGAGTGCCCGCCTGTCGATTCTCAGCTACCAGAACCCCGACGCCGTGGTGCTGCCTGCTGATGCAATCGGCGAAGAGGGCGGCAAGCACTATGTGTTCCATCGACCTGCTTTAGATCAACCCGGTGTGCGTCGTTCCGTCACCTTGGGCAAAACGACCGCACAAGGCGTTGAAGTGTTTGGCTTGGAAGCCGGTTTTGTGAGGCGGGAGGTGAGTATGGATTAGGTATTTGTTTGAACGTTTTTACCCCGTAATAAACAGGTTTAGAGCTTTAAGTGAGTTTCACTCACGAGGTTCTCTTTGCCTGAATAAATCAAAACAAGAAATAAGGAAGTTGATGATGACAAAGAAACTTTTGCCACTGGCGTTGATGTTTGTATCTATATCAGGGGTGGCGGGGGAGTTTTCAGTGACAAAATCGAAAATGCCTCATCGGATAATCGTATCGCCCGGTATTGGAGGGGCAGCGTTCCCAATTGGATATATGGATACGAGACCTCGAGCGTCTTATACCCTGGAGTCGATCCAGTGGAGTACAACTGGATTTCCTCAAAGCGTAGGTGAGACGGTACAGCTTTGTTATGGCTCCGGATCAAATCCTGATGAATGTGAGTCGATTGCTCCTAACTCGTCGGGTACGAGTTATCGCTTTAGAGGTGAACTCTTCAGGCCTGGATCTATCGCGGTCATCCGTCACTACTCAGCAGCGGGCGGAAGCCGGAACAGCCAGCCTTCCGGTGAAGATTGGGTGCGCTTCAACCTGAGTTATTAAATGACACACCCGTCCTCCGGTGCGAGGGCGGGCTTTTGAAGGAGATCACCATGAGTCTTTCAATTTCGGGTGGCAGTGGCTCAGCATTTCCCACTTCCGCCACTTCCGCCACTTCCGCCACTTTCGCAAAAAGCCCTGAGGAGATCCGGCCGGCACCTTTGATGTCTTCGACCGACAATACGGCTCCGAGCTCTACACCCGTGTCGTTGAGTGGTAAGGCACTCTTGATGTCTCGACTGTTCGCGGGACACCTTAAGGAACCCGCTGTAAGCCACCCTTCAAAGTGGCTGGAGGCAGTGGATCCCATGCCATTTCTGACAATGGATGACCGTAAATTGCTCTGCGATGTCTATCAGTTTGCGAGCGATGAGGGGGCTGATCTTGCTTATGTGGACGACTTGGCGTGCAGCATTGCGAAGTTTAGGCTTGACGATAACGGCCGACGCATCCTGCCGCAGAGCCCCGGCATGAACTTTGATCTTGATGGGCACGAGGTCACTTATTTCTTCACAGAGAAGAATGCGGCCACCGCCACGCGCATTCTGCAAAGCGATGGGTTCCAGACCACGCAGTTGGATAAGGCGTTTCTACAGCACGCGTTGGATGCACGGTACAGTGCGCTGACTTATCTGAACTTTGAATTTGTCGAGCAGGTGGTCAATAAATTTTCTACAGTGGGGGTGAATAGAGAAGACTTCGGTACTCGGTTCTCTCTTTTTCAACCCAATCAAAAGAACTGGGTCAAGCATCTGTCTACAGAGGTTTACGATTTGAAGACGAGGATGCCGTTGAACACGGCGTCAACTTTAAAAAAAGATGCAGGGGGGCATGAATCGCCTTTGCCCGGCGCTACCAGTTCTTCTGGAGCCGTTTCCATGACGGTGGGCGACGCTATAAAAAAATACCTTGAAAAAAATCCACTACCCACTCTTTTCGAAACCATTGCGCGTCTCCGACGCTGACTCACTCAAGCTCCGGACTCAATGTCTCACACGCCCTCACACCGGGCTTGGCCGACGTGACTCGGTTTCGCCCGGTGCTCTTGGCGTCGTACAGCGCCATGTCGGCTTCATGCAGCCACATGCCCGCGTCGGTGAGGTGCGAGGCGTAGGGCGCGATGCCGATACTCAGGCTGAGCTTCAGGTCGGGGAGGGCTGAGTGGGTGTGCTCGTGGACCGTGCGCCGCAAGCGTTCGAGAATATCGGTTGCCTGGGCCAGTGTGGTGTCGGGGAGGATCACGCAGAATTCGTCACCCCCGTAGCGACCCGCCAGATCGGTTTCGCGCAGGCCGGCGGTAAGGACGCCGCTCAGTTGTTTGAGCACGTTGTCGCCGATGATGTGGCCGTACGTGTCGTTGATGGTCTTGAAATGATCGATGTCGATCAGCGCCACGCTGTTCTGCCGGTTCAGGGTCTGGCAGTTGTTGAACTCGACGGTCAGCAGGTCTTTCCATGCGCCGTGGTTCATGAGGCCGGTCAGGCTGTCTGTGGTGCTGAGCTTTTCCAGTGCTTTCTTGCTTTTGGACAACTGCACTGCCACGCGATAGCAGACCAGGCCGATCGCCATCGGGTAAATCACCAGCATCGGCAGGCAGGCGTACACCTGCACTTGGGTGATCGCCGGAAACAGTGCCGGCAGGAGGATGAACCAGCCCACCAGCGCGCCGGCTATTTGCGCCCCGCAGCCAACCAGAAACAATCGTGGGCCGCCCGCCGCAATGTTATTCATCGCCAGCATCGACAGCGCCGTGACCGTAGGCAAGGGATTGAGGCCCATTGCACCGGCCCAGAATCCGCCTAACAGCGAATCGTAAATAAGGTTACGGCGCTCGGCCGCGTAGGGCTTTTTTGAGTGTTTGGCCAGCAGGTACGCCATGTGTGACCAGCCGTATCCGTGCAGAACCAGCGCGACCCATACCCACGCAGGCGGGTGTGACGGGTACAGCGCCGCGGCGACCGTGAAGAAGCCGATGCCCAGCCCGACCGTGCGCGGCACGTACATCCGCCGAGCAAACGAGAGACCTTTATGACGTGAGGTGTTCATAGCTCTTCACCGGGTTCATGACGCCGCATCCCGACTGAAACATCGGCCACACCAACGATTCAGAGTGTCGCTTGCCTGCTGGATGCTGGGAAGAGCCATTTGCCACTATTAACCAAATAATCGACACCGGCTGTCGCTCTTTTCACCCCGAGCGCCCAGTCGAATGCGCCAAGCGTAGTCGGTATTGGTGGGTACACCACCGGGCAGCTCATCTGTCAGGGTCGATTTTTCCGTGATCTGTGTCTTTTATGGCTGCCGGTGTTGCGATGCAATGGCGCGACCCGCCGAGCGCCGTTCGCCGGCTCTCCGAACCTGCCGCCGGACCTCCTCATGCCAGAACTCGCCAACCTCGTTGCCTTTGCCCTCATCTCACTCGGAATGGTCCTGACACCGGGGCCGAACATGATTTACGTGATTTCGCGATCCATCTCACAAGGTCGCAAGGCCGGTCTGATCTCCTTGGGCGGCGTCGGCATCGGTTTCATCTTCTATATGCTTTGCGCGGCATTCGGCATCACCGGCCTGGTCATGGCCGTGCCCTACGCCTACGACACCTTGCGCATCGCAGGCGCTGTGTACCTGCTCTACCTCGCCTGGCAAGCCGTCAAACCGGGCGGCCGCTCGCCTTTTCAGGTCAAAAACCTGCCGCAGGACAGCCCCAAACAACTGTTCCTCATGGGCTTGATGACCAACCTGTTCAACCCGAAAGTCGCGGTGCTCTACCTGTCACTGCTGCCGCAGTTCATCACGGTAGGCAACGGCACCAGCGTCCTCAGCCAGTCGCTGGTGCTGGGCAGCGCGCAGATCGGCGTCAGCCTGACCGTGAACGCGATGGTCGCCATGGCCGCAGGCTCGATCGCAGTCTTCCTTTCCACCAAGCCGACCTGGGCCAACGTTCAGCGCTATCTGATGGGAACGGTGTTGTTTGGATTTGCGGTACGGATGGCGGTGGAGGGGCGTAGGTGAGGGCATGTTTCGGCAACGCTTGAAAAGTGCTGCTTCTAAGGCTGCAATCGCTGCCAAAAAAGCAGCAACCCTCACTTGCCGCCCGTCAAACTGTTCACCAGCGCTTCATGCGATTTGACGTCTTTTTCCAGCGAAATCACGTTAACCACGGCAGTGCGATTGCCTGAGATCGCGGCAATGGTGGTGCTCAGCACCTTGCCGCCTTCAACGCTGCCGGAGATGTCGAGCTGGCGCAGATCGAGGCCTTGGCGGACGATCTTTTTCTCGCCCAGCTTGCTGAAGTCCTTGTAGCTGGACTGCTGCTGGACGAGGGTCTCCGCGATGATGTTGTCCAGGGTCTGGGAGTCGTTGGACGGAGCGTTCTGCCCATCCGGCAAAGGTGTTTCGGTCACGATCACCACGCGTTTCTCAGGTTTGTTCATGTACAGCGAACCGGTGACGCCAGCGGCGCGGGCCTTGTCGTCAATCTCTTCCATCGGCCCTTCGACGTAATCCTTGGGCAGCGCGAAAACGTACTTGCCGCCAAGCATCGTCACCTGCTGCGTCGCGGATGGCGCGGGGACGGGCTTGGGCACGGTCTTGGCGGACTTCGACGTCTTCGATGTCTTTGAGGTTTTCGACGTCTTGGAGGTCTTGGTCGTCTTTGAGGTTTTTGATGTCTTTGAGCTTTTGGCGGTTTTTGACGTTGTGGAAGTCTTCGAGGTTTTGGCGGTCTTCGAAGGGGGTGAAGTCTTCGAGGTCTTGGACGACTGAGTGGTTTTGGTCGAGGTGGCGGGCTGCGGAGTGTCAGTCGCCGCCTGCGCACCGGTCATGCCCAGGCACAGGGCCAGAACACCACTGACCACGACAGTTTTCAGATTGAGCGAGCGCATTCCTACCTCGTTAAAAGCCAATTCCTACAGAGGGTCGGCATTTTGCCTGACGCAGAGAAGCCGTAGATAGGTTCATGTCCAACATTCAGACGCCGTGCATCTCGGCAACGGCCGGTTTCGCCGGACGCCTTACAGGTTGCCCTTGTTCAGGTTCGGCGCTGTCGTCGACAGCGTCGCCGCCATCGCAATGAATAACGCGCTGTGTCTCAAAGAGTCGTCCACTGTTAACTATTCCTCGCAGACTGTATTGGTGAATGACAGTGGCTTGATAGAGAAGCGCTCATTACTTCTCATACTGTTTCAACTTTCTCGCGCTCAAAAAAAAGCCGCTGGGGACAGCGGCTGAAGTTTGGAGCTTTGAGACCCCACGTCGGGAGCAACGCGGAACTGGATGAAACAACAACGTGAAACGGACAGAGGCTGAAACGGCGTACAGGTCAGGTGTGCTTGGCATTCTCCGCTTGAGGGTTATAGGTTGAGGCTTGCTGATTCTTGCTCTGTTCCCTCGCCTGGGCGGTGAGGGCTTCCTCGTACTGCTCCAGGTTTGCATGAATCACATCATTACGGGCAACAAACGCTGGCGACTCTTCCGCCATTGCAAAAGGTGCCGTTAAGAACAAAGAAACAATAAGAGCGCTGGCAATACCGATGGATTTGAACATCTGAATAAACCCTCTTGCTCGTGCAAGTTCGATTAGGTGAGGCCACTTTAAGAACCGTGGCCTCACGGATCAAATGAAACCCGGGTAAATATTGGTTAGCGAAAATGTTATGTGGGTGACAGGGAATTAATGAGTGCTCGGGATTCCAGCACCAGCCCTTGACTCCTTCTCTAGAACGCTGAATACAGGTCGGATTTTTTGCGGCAGGCTCGTGCGTGGAACTGCTCCGCAGGCAGTTCGCTCCAGATCCGTCCTTGACAAGGCGAAAAAACTCAAACGTCATGTGTCCACGTTTCATGGAATGTGGACACTTGGAAGGTCGGTGATTATGAAGGGTCAGGACGTATTGCTTCTGTTCAAGATGGCCAGTCTCCAGACGCAGAAGGAAATCAACGATGAGCAGGATTCGCCTGGGCTTGAGCGATGGTCTGACAGCTATTCCCTCAGATCACTCTCGGATTCACTCGGGATCAGCAAAAGCGAAGTTTCAAACTCGATCATTCGTTGCCGGAACTCGGGACTGCTGACGAACGACTACGAGACCTCCTTACCCAAGGTGCATCGGGATGAGCTACTGAATATCACTGAATACGCACTGAAATACTTTTTTCCTGTGAAACCGGGCGCGTTGACAAGAGGCATATCGACGGGTTTTGCATCGCCTGTACTCACGAAACATCTGAAAAGTGCCGGTAATCAGATCATTGTCTGGCCGGATCCTCACCGAAAAGAAAAAGGGCAGGCCGTCGAGCCTCTATATAAAACCGTCGCTCACGCGGTGAAACAGGATCGAACCTTGTATCACTATCTGGCTCTGGTTGATGCTATTCGACTCGGCGGCCCGAGGGAAACGGCCGTAGCAGTCAAGCTATTGAGAGCAGGGATGAGGATATGAGCGAGTAGGCGAATCACAATTTCGGGCGTTCCGGCAAATGCAGAGCCGCAGGCGGCTAGTCGCCGTTGTGCTTCAAGGAAGATGTGTCCAAGGACATGGTTCAGGAATATCGGGAGCGCACGAAGGGGTGAGTCGAGAGTCGTCTGCCAGATCAGACCGCGTTCGCGTGACCCCTCACACACCTGCTTTTGATTCTGGTCGGAGGCCGTGGGAGCAAGCTTGCTCGCGATCTGCCGCGTAGCGGCAGCAAACCCAGACACCCGGAGCATGACTGATCATTCGATGATGTTGATCGTTCCCGCGCTCCGCGTGGTAATGCATCCCGAGACGCTCCGCGTCCCCTAGTACCAGCGCTGAACCTCAAGCAATCCCGTCTGCCCCTCATAATCCCTGGCACTCGAATACCGCCAATGCGCCCCCGTATCCACGTAACCACGCTTCACCGGATTGTGATGAATGTAATCAAGCTTCTGCCGCATCACGCTTTCGGAGTAGACCAGTTCAGCATGCACACCTTCCTGCCACACCTGATACACCCGGTCAGCCTTATGAGCTTTTTTAGCGAACCGCAGCCGCTGAAGCGTGCTTTCGGCACCCAAACCTTCCAGATAATCGATGATGTTTCGCGCCGTAAATGATTTGAAGCTCGCAACACTCTTCGCGAGATTGGGCGATTGCGCCAAATAATGCAGATGGTTTTCCAGCACCACATACCCGTAGAGCTGTAAGCCCTGATTCACCTGTTGAAAGCGCCAGGCATCCAGCACGATGTCTACGAGTGCAGGGCGGGTGAACAGCGGTAGCCACTCGACAATCGTGCAAGTGAGGAAGTAGGGTTTATCGATCTCTGTCAGGGTGTAACGACTTCTGCCCATTGAATCCATCCGTGGATCTGGAAAGTGACGCAGAGCGTCAGAAGATGCATTACCACGCGGAGCGTGGGAACGATCCGTAGCGCAGAGAGAAGGTTACGCCCAGCTCTCCAGAGCGAGAACGATCAGGGTGTTTCCAAAAGCTTTGATTTCGGCGTTCGTAGGACTCATCCGTGCTTCTGGTAGGTCTTGTCTGTTTCATCCCAACCCACATTCCTGAACGCCGATTCCTCGCGCAAACTCCGCGTCCGCCTACATCCCGGAACGCATTCAGTGAAACAGGAAAGGACTCACTACCGCGGCCACTTCGGCGTGTACTTCTCCGTCACACGATTCACCGTCATGCCCGAAGACCGCCTGGCACTTCGAACGCTGCACTTCTGCGACGCTGGATGCGACTACTGGCGAGTCCAAGACTTCATCACCGAAACCTACGACCGCATGCTCGCGCAAAAGCGGCCGTGTGAAATGGTCGTCGCAGTATCGAGGCCATTAACGCGGGACCAGGCGCAATTGTTCAATGATCAGAACGACGCTTTAGCGCTCGCGACAGCCGGCATCATAGGAAAGGCATTTCCGGTACTGAAGCCCTGGCAGAGGAAAGCGACCGGAGCTGCCTCGGGATTTTCTCTTAAGTTTGCGCTCGATACGCGGCACGCCGGTGACGTCATCGTCGCGGTTCAAGCATGGGTGGAGGGCGGTATCGGCCAACAGCATTCATCGCGGACCATGCTCATCAAAAACAAAGGAGGCGCTCAGTGACAGTGCCCATGATCGTTGGTCTGGGTATGACCATCAGCCTAGCGCTCATCTACAAACTCAAACCGAGATTCTGGCGGAAGTGGTTGGGGTTGATGATGCTGACCACCGGCGTTGTTGCCTTTTTCAAACTCTCCGATAAAAGTCACGAACTGTTCGCAGCGCTTCTAATGCTGTTCAATTCTGGCTACAGCCTGTTCTATGCCCGCGATCAATTCACGAAGGAAGAGGACTGATCCCATGCTCTTCATCTTGGGGATATTCCTCTCCTGCGCCGCCTACTTCGTGCTCAACCGCAAACTTATACACAAACGCCCCCGCAAATGGACTGGCCTCGCCCTTATCATCGTCGGTGCCACAGCAACCTTCACTCTCGACACACGCATCGACGACTTCTTCATCTGGGGCTTCGTCGTCGCTTGGGTTATAGGTCTCGAACTGTTCTTCAACTGTGAAAAATACAAAGACTATTACTGGTAGGGCATAAGAATGGTCGGCTCTTAGGCTTGCGTTGCTCTCGTGCCCCGGCACAGCCCGACGGACTGCCATTACACCAACCAACGATCCGCCACACTCAGCGAATGGGTTAGGGCTGCGCAGACGATGGGCTGTCTTGCCGGTAGGTCCTCATGGTATCAATCACCAAGCGCTCGACCTGGCTGTCCAGCTCATCGCTGTGATACAGATCCAGGCACTTCAACAGATCGAAACGAACGCCCTTGATCTCCGCCTCGACCAACGGATTCTGATAGTCCTTCGCCAGATACTTATCCACCAAGCGCTTGATCTCCTCAGGCGCCTTCTCCAGGTCGTACTCAGTCCAATCCCGTAGCGCACTGACGCTGCTCCCCGCATCAGTGGCTGCAGGTTTGTCGCCTTTGTAGGCATTCGCTATGCAGGTGGCCAATACCATGTCTTTGTAGTTTTGCGCGTTGGTGCGGGCGCCAGCCTGTGGAGAATCAGCTGCACCTGCCATCGAGCAGCAAAGCGACAAGAATACGAAAGCGCTCGAAACGGCGAGAGAGGGAGACAAGTGCAAATTCACGGCAAACTCCAGAAATTGGCTCGATCAGTCCAGTGGTGCGATTTGGGTGAGTTGATAGCACTGGTATTAGCGACGCTCCATCCGGCATCCCCCCAATCGCAAAACCTGCGCCGCCAGCCGCCACCAAGACGCGCGCGACTCAAGTGCCACCTCATGCCCCCGCGTCTCATCCACCGTCAACACCTTCGGCATATCCCGCAACCGAATCCAAGGCTCGCTGCGCCAATGCAACGTACTCACCGACAGCCCTGGCCACTGCAAGAAACTCAAACAAGGGCTGACCGAGTCCGACGCCATCCCTTCATCCCGCAGACACGGCACCACCTCATTGGTAATCCACTGCCGCAACGCACGATTCTCGGCGTGATAGTGATGCACCAACATCGTGTAGACGCCTGATTCGCTGATCATCAACTCGGTTTCCTCGCCACACGCATCGACTAGCGTGACGAAACGGCGTTGATCGGTATCCAGCTTGCGCGTCGTGCGGTCGTTTAAAGGCCAGCCCATGAGACGACCCATGTCGCGGGCACAGAACCAGACTTGGGATTCGAGGAGGAGGGTGCGGAGGGGGCGGTTGTGGCGGTGGAAGGTGGTGGGGCGGTGGCTATTGTTCATGTCCTTTCTCTGCTTATTAGCCGTCCATGGCTGCAATGGGTGTCGGGAGCTAAGAAACCCTTGAGCAGAGAAAAGGGCCGGACATATTTCCCTTGCGGGTCTTGTATTCGCCCACTCCCGACATAGCAGAGACAATGTCTACGCGCAGGCAGAAGCCATGGGCGTAAAAAAGCCGCATCTGTCGGGAGCGGACGGTCCGCTCTACTCAGGTGTTTCTGCTGCGTTTCTTAGGCGCTGAGGCAGGGTAGGGATTAGGGCTGGCTGCGACAAGGTTTGATGCTGTAGGACGTTTCCGATTTTTTTTGCGGCCGGAGCTGGTTACCGCTTTACCCATAGTGGCCATCTGGATAAGGTTGAAGAATATTCCTACAAGGACGTTTCCCGATGGCTTCGCTTAACCAGATTTTCTTCGGTCCTCCCGGCACCGGTAAGACCTACGCGACCATTGAGGCGACTCTTCAGATTCTTGATCCTGATTTTTTGGATGCCAATCTAGGTGATCGGCAAATACTTAAGGCGCGTTTCGATGCCCTAGTTGCTGCCGATTTCGTCAAGTTTGTAACCTTCCATCAAAGCTTTAGCTATGAAGATTTTGTGGAAGGTTTGCGGGCGGATACGGACGAAGACGGTCATCTCAGTTATGAAGTGATTGATGGCATTTTCAAAACTCTGTGCAGCACGCCAGCGATAGCGAAAGTTACGCATCAGGAGTCTGCCTCTACCGACCTCACCAAGTCTCGCATCTGGAAGATGTCGTTAGGCAATACTCAGGGAAGCGACGCCTACGTCTATCACGACTGCTTAAAAGCCAACATTGCGCTTTTGGGGTACGGCGACAGAATTGACTTTTCTGGATGTAAAAGTCGGGAGGAGGTCGTGGACCGATTTGCGTCGGCAGGGCAGCAGTTGCTTAGCAGTGCCTACGCGGTTAAAGCCGTAACGGATTTTGTCGTCCGAATGAAAAAGGGAGATTTGCTGGTCATTACCGACGGGAACATGAAGTTTCGGGCCATTGGCGAGGTTACCGGTGACTATCGATGCCTCTCAGATGAAGAGCGCGATGCAGATTATGCGCAATGCCGACCAGTAAAATGGCTTCGCACCTACAGTCCTTCATTGCCGTATCAGCAGCTATCGAACATCAAATTCACCCAGCGGACGTTGTATGAGCTAGCCGAGGCAGCGATTGATAAAAGCAAGCTCAGCCTCCTGCTCGATGCCAATACCGGTTCACAGGGGGCTACGAGCCCTACCTTTTTTCGTAAAGGTGAAAGTATTGGGGGCTATGTCGTCACTTACTGCTCAAGTGAGCTGCTGGAGCTCAAAAAGCCTAACGGCAACGAGCTCCCAATCGGACTCAGCCTGCTCAAAAAGCTTGCCGAGCATGTGCGAAGAGGGGAGTTGACCCTTGAAGACATCGCCGAGAGACGGGTGTTTTCAAAGCTCGCTGCTGTCGGTACTACGCTCGAGCCCAACTTGGTCAACGGTTATAACAACTTTATGCCTGCGCTGGTTGATCGTGTGCTGAAGGGCGCACCGGTAAGTAAAACAGGCACTCTGTCCGATACAGCGCGCGTCCTCATCATTGATGAAATCAACCGCGGCAACATCTCACGCATTTTCGGCGAGTTGATCACCCTCATTGAGCCCTCCAAGCGCGCTGGCGCAGCAGAGGCTCTCGAGGTCACGTTGCCTTACTCAAAGGATCGTTTCAGCATTCCCGCTGATGTGCACCTCATAGGCACCATGAACACTGCCGACCGCTCGTTGGCCGCTCTTGATATCGCACTCCGTCGACGCTTCACGTTCATTGAGGTGCCCCCGAATCCTGAGTTGCTTGAGGAAATCGAGATCGAAGGCATCGCTATCGACGAACTGCTCGATGTAATGAATCAGCGTATCGCCGTCCTGCTTGATCGGGATCATTGCTTGGGCCACGCATACTTCCTGCCGCTTAAGTCAGAGCCGACATTGGCGCGGCTGGAGGGTGTTTTTCGTGAGCAGATTCTGCCGCTTCTTCAGGAGTATTTCTTTGAAGACTGGCAGCGAATTCAGTGGGTGTTGAACGACCATCGAAAGGACGCTCAAAGCCGTTTTCTCATACAGCCCGCTCAGGACCTCAATGATCTGTTCGGGGATGCAGTCAATCTCAGTCAGAACAGCGAACGCTGGGAGTTGAACCCTGCTGCTTTCAAAAATACCGATGCGTATCTTGGCGTCATTGATCACACGATAAAAGCTACAGCGTTGGCACCCTATGAGGCGAAGGAAGTTAAAAGTGGAGATTTGACGTTGCGTCAATCGGATACCGGTGCGATTGAGATCTTGCGCAATGGAGCACGCGTAAAACCATCCAAACCGGTCCTTCGAGATTTGGCTGACACGCTCAACATTTCGACGCTCTCAAGCAACGGAACGCCGCTAAACACCCGTAGCCTCGGACGCAGGGTCATCAAATTGCTAAGTGAAAGGCAGGCGTGAAGACCAATCTGACGGTTCGAGAATATGCCCGGCTCACGACCAGTCATGTTCCAGCCCCCGACCTGGACAAGGCTCAAGTTTCGGCTTCTGCCTTCGATTGGTTATGTGAGCTGAGTTCCCGTTTCAGCAAAGCAGGTGCAGCGCTGGTTCAGGTCGAAGATCGCCGCTGGCTAAAGCTTGATAATTACGTCGGTGTGCTGGAAACCCCCTGCGGCACTCGCATCGAGATCTTGCCTAAGCACTTCGAGGAAGGCGACTGCATTCAGCAGAGCCGCGCCTTGCTCAGGCGCATGATTCAAAAATCGTTGAAGCTGCCGACCCGTGAGGTTGGCGCAACTGCTTTGCAGCGCTTCGACACTCCGCTGTCAGAGTGGGTGATGAGCAGCTTTCTTGATGCGCTTGATCACCTGATCAAGCGTGGCCTGCGTTTCGACTACCAGCGGATCGAAGAAGAGCAGCGCTATCTGCGTGGGCAGCTCAACACTGCTCGCCAGATGCGTCAGCCGCCTGGACGACAACACTTCTTCCAGATAAATCACGACATATTCCTCCCCGACCGACCTGAGAATCGGCTTCTAAAAACGGCGTTAGATATTGTCTGCAAAACTACCCGAGATCCGAGCAACTGGCGCTTATCTCACGAATTACGCTCAATGTTGCTGGAGAGCCCAACCAGCCGCGACACCGCACAAGACTTCAAACATTGGCGAAGTGACCGGCTTATGGCCCATTACCAACCAGTTAAGCCTTGGTGCGAGTTGATTATTCAGCAACAGACCCCACTCGCGGTTGTTGGCGAATGGCAGGGGATGAGTTTGCTGTTTCCTATGGAAAAGTTGTTCGAACGGTATGTGGCCGCGTGCCTACGGGATTCCCTTCCGTCTGACGCGACTCTCAATGTTGAGCGCAGAAGAGAGTTTCTTTGCATGCATGAGGGTAAGAAGGTTTTTCAAATGCGACCCGATCTATTAATAACTCGCGGCCAAAAAAGTGTGATTTTGGATACAAAGTGGAAAATTACAGGAACTGGGCCCGATGCCAGATACGTTAGTTTAAACCATTCCGATTTTTATCAACTGTTTGCCTACGGCCACAAATACCTTCGGGGTCGTGGAGAGTTGGCGCTTATCTTTCCAAAACGAAACACTTCAGACAAGAATATTTCTGCTTTCGAGTACTCACCGGAGTTAAAGCTTTGGGTAATATATTGTGATATGGAAAATGCGAAATTTAGTGGTGGGGAAAATTTGTTCGATTCCGTCTTAGGATGAAGGTCCGGGCTTGCTCAAGCTAAAACTGTGCTGGCTTGAAAACTGTTTTTTTGCTATAAGTACCAGTGAATGAGCCATGGTGATAAGATCCCTATGCTGGTTGATATAGATGGAACAGAAAGAAATGCTGGTGTGAGGTCAGAAAGTTTTGTTTCTCAGCCAATGGGCAATAATCATCTGCCTGTCACTCGCTATTATGGTAGTAAGCGTAGAATAATTGATTGGATTAAAAGTTCAGTGGTAGGCTTGGAATTTGAAACCGTGCTAGACGTATTTGGTGGCACAGGCACTGTCTCCTTGATGTTTAAGTCTTTAGATAAAAAAGTTTTTTATAATGATATTTTGCTATCAAGTAGTTTGCAGGCTAAAGCTTTGTTGGGTAATAATGCAATATTGAATTTTGAGTCCAAGGTCGATGCCTTTTGCAATGAGGTAATACCCGAAAGCGGATTCATTGCGCAGAATTTTCATGATGTATTTTATAATGTCGAGGAGAATAAGTGGCTCGATGGAGCTATTAGATTACTGGGGGAAGTGCAAGATCACCAACACTACGCGGAGTTATATTATTGCCTCCAGCAAAGTTGTGTGCAGAAACGCCCGTTTAATTTGTTTCACAGGAAAAATCATTACCTCCGTGTGAATAACAATCAAAACACTAAATTTGGAAACTGGGTTACTTGGGAGAGGAGCTTCCAAGAGTTAATGGGTCGTGCTGCTCGTGACCTTGAAAAAGCTAGATTTAGTTCTACCCACACTCCAGTAGTGATGCCTTGTAAAAACGCATTAGAAATTTCGTCTGGTTACGATTTGGTGTATTTGGATCCTCCATATGTTCCGTTAAAGAGAAATGATATCAGCTACCTGGAACGCTATCACTTTTTAGAAGGAATGGCTTCGCCTGAAAATTGGCAAGAAAGAATAGACTGGACGAGGGATAGTCGATGTTTTAAAACAACCCCGGAAATAAAACAGTGGCATACGAGGTCTGCATTTAAAGAGTCTTTATTTGAACTCGTAAATAAGCATAGTAAATCAATAGTGGTTTTGTCGTACGTTATGGATGCATATCCAGCTTTTGAGGAGATTGAGAAATATTTTTTGAGTGTTTTCAAGGAGGTTAGAGTGCACAGCAAGCTGTTGTCTCATGCGCTCTCGAAAACCGCTAAGACTGAGTTGCTGATTGTAGGGGTGCCATAGGATGAGCGAATTTAAGAGGTTTTGGAAGGTTTATAGTCATTGGTTTTTACTTGTTGTTTTCTTTGTTGCGTTTATTGTCCTTTCTGTTAGTCATTTTACAATATCTCCGACGATACACCCTAGGCTATCCAGCTTTGTAGGCGGTCTTGCCGCTGCTTTTTTAGTTGCTACTCTGCAGTTTGTAATTCAATTGCATGAACAGATTAAGCTATCTAAATTTCGTTATCACGGTGTTCTAGATTTTTTAGAAGAGAGAAGTGGTAAGGATGTGTATAAGAGTATTATAAAAACTGCGAAGAAGGGAACTAAAATCCAGCTTCAGGGTGTAACTGGTAATAGATTTTTACAAGATTTTGCTGATTTTAATGACGATAAGTCTAGAGCATTAATTGAGGCGCTTGATAGAGGGGTAACTGTCCAAATACTTGTCGCGCATTCGGGTTTTTTAGAATTGGATAATAAACCCGATCTTTTAAATAAGACAGTGAAGCTTGCATCCGGTCTAAACGCTAAGTATCCAAATTCTTTTGAGATAAAATATTATAAGGACTATCCCTCTCACAATATTCTAGCCTGCGGAGATGTGTGCATCGTAGGTCCTGTTTTCAAAGGGAAAAGTTCAAAAAATTCGCCTGCGATAATTTTTGATCGGTCTGGAAGTTACGTTTCGGCATATTTAGAAAATTTCAATCATATGTGGAATCTAGCGGGCTCAGATTATGAGTAAATATCGAATTTGCGCGCCTGCTAGAATTCATATGAACCTGCTGGCCCTAAACACTGAGGGATACAGAAGTAACGGTAGTGTTGGGTTTGCCATCAATGGTTTTGATACAGTTCTAACCTGTGAATCTTGGCATGAAAACTGTGTGGAGGTTGTAAATTCTGTTGGTAATTTAAGTAAAGTTGAATATTTGATATTGTTTTTGGATAATGTATTTAAGGCGATAAATGCCAATGTTCATGTTAGGGTGGTTATAGAGCAGCAACCAATCGCGCATTCGGGATTTGGAAGTGGGACCGCGCTAAAACTGTCGTTAGTGGATGCTGTATTTTTGGTTAACGATATGCAGCTAGATCGTAATAAGATGGTTAAACTGTCGAGACGGGGTGGCACTTCAGGTGTTGGAGTCAACACCTATTTCGATGGTGGTTTTATCGCTGAATCCGGTGTGCCCAACAAAGGGTTGAAGTCAACTTCCTCAGCCGATAAAGAAGGAGTTGACTTTCGGCAACCTACAGTGATTGTCCAAAAGAAAATGCCGCCTTGGTTCATCGGGATTTTTTTAGTGGGAGAAATTACCGGAGTGGCTGGAGAAAGGGAAAGACAGTTCTTTGATGAGAATACCCCCATATTGCAGAGCAGTGTTGAGGCTAGTATTTATCACGCTATCATGGGTACTGCCTCAGCAATTATTGATAACGATTATCAACTCTTCGCTGAATCAGTCCGGAATGTTCAGAGCTTAGAGTGGAAAGCGGCTGAGTGGAAAATTCAGGACCCGCGCGTACATGAGGCTAGGGACCTGTTGTACGAATCAGGGGCGACTTCTGTAGGATTATCCAGTTTTGGGCCTGCTCTATACTACACCGGGGAACAATTGGACTTCTCCAGACTTAATAGGCTTGGGCGGTCGGTTGTCTCGAGTCCAAATAATCTGGGTAGAATAATTAGTCGTGTTTAAGATCATATTTTTGACTTCCAGCAATGTAAAAATGTCGCATGTGACCTTCCTTATGAAGGAGTATGACGTCGAGTTAATTCCGCCTCCTGATTATGGTAAGCCCTACCATGAGCCTAGAATTTACGATAGGGCGCGCTTGTTAGAAGAAAGCTTAAATGATGCTAACCAGCGTTTAGCTAGAAATATCAGTATCCTTAAGCAGGAAGAGGATGTCTCCCAAGCGTTAAGGTTAGGTCTGGAAGAAGATGAACAAAGTCACGCTTTGACCTCCGATCACCAGCATAGGATTTTCTTTATTGAAGATACATCGGTAAGGATTGACGCGCTTAGTCAAAGTAAGGAGGTTCCTGGCGTAGATATTAAATATTGGATGCGTGAAAACAATTTTTACGATGTTGATGGTCTTCTCAAGAGCAAGAAAAATAACAGGCGTGTCTCGGTAAGGTCTGACATAGTCCTTTACCTACCGCCTGCTCTCCGTGATTCTAGTGGAGAAATCTATAAAATATTTACGGGTATTGTTGAAGGGGTGATTGTTGAGCGCGAGGAAAAGTTTGATGTAAATTCACTTTATCCATGGTTAGATAATAAGTCTTTCAATAAATGGTTTGTGCCCGCCGGAGCAGATACGGTTTTCAGTCTTTTACCAATTGAGCAGTCACTGTATTTTGATTTTAGGAAAGTTGCGGTAGATAAACTACTTCTATTTTTGGAAGGTAAGGGGCTCGTCCGCAAACGGCGTGCTGTCGCACCACCTCAGACGCAAGGAGAACTCTTTCTATCTCAAGACTTTATTTTTTGTGGTCCTACATGTTCTGGAAAAACTATACTTGCGTTTTTAGTTTCTAGAAAGTATGGCTATCAACATATTGAAGCGAGTGATTTTATGCGTAAGGCTTTTCTGGATCGTCACGGTTTAGATAGCGGTTTGAGTATTCACGAGTTTGCTAAAGAGACGTTGGCTTCTGATCCAGGGGTTGTTGCGAATCAGGTTGCTGACTACATACTGTCCACTAGTCCCTATCGGTTCATTGTCACCGGGTTTCGGAGCTTAAACGAAGTAGAAGTTTTAAGTGCTAGGCTTAATAGGTCTGATATAAAGCTAATATATATTGATTCTCCTATACACGTGCGTTATATACGGAGCCTCAGAAGAGGGCGTAACGACAAGGCAGAAAGTTTTGATGAGTTTCAATATCAGAACTCTCTGCAGGAAGATATGGGGTTGTCAGGGTTGCGTAATAGCTCATCCGTAATCAGAAATGAAGGTGGGCTGATTTCATATTTGAAGGGGACTATAAAGGGGCTAATTACCTCTGATGAATATGTAGATAAGTTAAGTTACGACGTGCTGAATAAGAGGGTTTTTTTGCCGCTTGAGCAAGTCCTGATGGTTGCGCTTTTAGTTGAGGAGGAATACATGAGGACCCCATTAACCACCTCTGAGATAGCTCGAGTCGTTACCAGGGATTTTCTGAATCTTAGAGAGAAGTCGGTGGGGCAGACTGTTGCAGTAAATAAAAATAATGTGAGTAGGTTTTTTAATCAAAAATCTAATATACACTTCAGAGCGGTCAAAACTGATAAAGGTATAAAATATCAGCTATCACAAACGGGAAAAAGCGCTGCGCTAGCGATTCTGCGTTCTCTCAATAGAGCGTAGGGTATACTTCGTTCTTAAATAAGTAGTAGGTTTCCTAAAGTTGCTTTGAATTTTGGTGTCTGATATGTAATGTACTCGGTTTTCGCATTGCACTACTGTTTGTTTTAAAGCCAGAGGACTGTGTCCCCTGACTATTATTTATCCGCCGCTACTGTAAATCAATCCCAGCTCAAAGCCCCACCCGTCTGATACTCAATCACTCTTGTCTCAAAGAAGTTCTTCTCTTTCTTCAAGTCCATGATCTCGCTCATCCAAGGGAACGGGTTGGTCGTCCCTGGATACTCTTCCTTCAATCCAATCTGGCTCAAACGACGGTTAGCGATGAACTTGAGGTAGTCCTCCATCATCGCTGCGTTCATGCCCAGTACGCCGCGAGGCATGGTGTCGCGGGCGTATTCGATCTCGAGCTGGGTGCCTTGCAGAATCATCTGGCTGGCTTCTTCCTTCAATTCGGCGTCCCACAGGTGCGGGTTTTCGATTTTGATCTGGTTGATCACGTCGATGCCGAAGTTCAGGTGCATGGACTCGTCGCGCAGGATGTATTGGAACTGTTCTGCGACGCCGGTCATTTTGTTGCGGCGGCCCATGGAGAGGATCTGGGTGAAGCCGCAGTAGAAGAAGATGCCTTCCAGAACGCAGTAGTAGGCGATCAGGTTGCGCAGCAGTTCTTTGTCGGTCTCGACGGTGCCGGTGTTGAATTCCGGGTCGGAGATGGCGCGGGTGTATTTGAGGCCCCAGGCTGCCTTTTTAGCGACCGACGGGATCTCGTGGTACATGTTGAAGATCTCGCCTTCGTCCATGCCCAGCGATTCGATGCAGTACTGGTAGGCGTGGGTGTGGATCGCTTCCTCGAAGGCCTGGCGCAGGATGTACTGGCGGCATTCAGGGTTGGTGATGAGGCGATACACGGCCAGCGCCAGGTTGTTGGCAACCAGGGAGTCGGCGGTGGAGAAGAAGCCGAGGTTGCGCATGACGATGCGGCGTTCGTCGTCGGTCAGGCCTTCCGGGTTACGCCATACGGCGATGTCGGCGGTCATGTTGACTTCTTGCGGCATCCAGTGGTTTGCGCAGCCGTCGAGGTACTTCTGCCAGGCCCAGTCGTACTTGAAAGGCACGAGTTGGTTGAGGTCGGCGCGGCAGTTGATCATGCGCTTTTCGTCGACGGCAACGCGGGCAGCGGAGCCTTCGAGTTCGGCCAGACCTTCGGCGACGTCGAGTTTGTTCAGGGCAGCCTTGGCGCGGGCCACGGCGGCGGAGTCGTTGGCGTTGGCAGCGCGTGCTTCCAGCGCGGCAGCACCACCGGCGCTGTCGAGTTTGTCCATGGCGGCTTCAGAAGCGTGGCCTGCGTTGGCGCCTTTGGCGGGTTCAGCGGCGTCTTCTTTGTCGAATTCGTCCCAGCTCAGCATGGTGATGAGGCTCCTGCTTGAGGACCGCCTTGGCGGTCGATTGGATTTTAAAGTCGGCGTTGCCAGCGGTGCATGTCGCGTAGGCTGGCAACGGGAATAGATTGGGTGCAGCTCAGGGTCTTACTGTGATTGATCAACGAAGACGAGAATCGTCATTTCGGATCGATCGGCGAACGTGCTGCGAAGGCCACTTGTGGCAGGCCGGCGGAGCGGGTCAACGGGGCTGTTTTCAGAGTGCCAGCTTTGCAATGTGCAAACGGTCATTTTGAGTACCCTGGGTGAGCGCGGGATTATACAGATTTTGCCCTGCGCGGGTTCGTCCCTGGCGGAATTTGAGGGTCGAATTGCCTTCATTTTCCTTTGCGTTCTTCGCCAAGCCATGCTTGAGGAACAACACGTTGATGTTAGAGATTAATCACGTATCTAGTGTTTAACGTTGAAACGAGACACATCATATAGTGTGTCCTGGCTATCGGCAATCGACGGGTCAGGTCGGATTTCGATGAATTCATCCATGCTGATTGGGATCAAGGCTTTGATGATGCGCTGAGGTTGCGTATCCAGAGGCGTGCAGGGGATAACACTCGAAAATCAGTATTGGATACCCATTCGAAAACAAGAGCGAAAGTGTGACGTAATCGACGAGTGGCCCCTATAAGGCGATGTTGGCCGTCAGGACTGCTAGGGGGATATTCAGCTACGGATTGCCTGACCCACACACCGCTCGAACACCCTCACCAACCCCTCATAATCACACCCCACGGCGTCGATATTGGCCTGTATCCATTCGGCGGGCGCTACCGGCCACCAACTGATTTCATACCCAGCGTTGACGATGATGTGTTCAAACAGAATGCGTTGTGCACGGCCGTTGCCTTCGCGGAAGGGATGAACCACGTTCAGGTCGCCGAACAGTTCCGCGCTGGCGTTGATCAGATTGCCGCGGTCCAGGCCCAGAAACCGTTGGCGTCGGCAAGCATCTTGAACAGTTTGTTGGCTTCGGGCTCGATGCGGCTGGTGACGCAGAAGTGGGTGTCATTCTTGGAGATGTCGACGGTGCGCAGTTGGCCGGCCCAATCGTACAAGTCTGAAAAGAGCCTGCGATGGATTTGCTGGAGGTAGGCGAGATCGTAGGGCGGCGGTACAAAGTCGATGGAATCGGCTGCCACTTCGGAAAGCGCGCGTTCAGCTTCAGCCAGGATCTGTTCGTCATGGATTCCGAAACGGTTACGCAGGAGCGCTGTATCGGGAAAGCAATAGGGATCTTGGCCGGTGCCGTATTTGTCGAGCGTCACGCCTTTTTGCCACTGTAGATGTTCAGCAGTTCTTCTCGAGTGGGGAACGGGCGTTCAGCATCAGCGGGTGTGCTGGGGAAGCCTTCCAGGCGCAGGCTGGCAGCGTAGTTGGATTTGCGCGTTTTGGCGCAATAGGCCTTTTTGGCTTCGAGAGAGGGGGTTGGCATAAACAGGCCTCGTTTTGCGATGAGGCAATTGTAGCGGATTCGATGCGGGGATGGTGTCGCGGGGCATTGCACGCAAAGCACATGAATAGGTGAGGGGTGGCCCTCGGTGTTTCTTTCATCGAGCGGTTGGACGGGATGCGCCGGCAGTTGGGCTGACGTCATCGCGAGCACGCTCACGCCTACAGGTTTGCGGTGTAGGGCCGTTTGTAGCGGTTCGGCTTGGGGGCGATGTCGCCGGCGAGCCGGACTGCTACGAAAGGGGCTGCGTTGGGGCCGTCAATGTTGCGTGAATTGACTGGCCCTTTCGCGGGCAAGCGCGCTCCTGCAAGAGGAGCGCGTATGCCTTATTGGCAGGCTTCGCAGTCCGGCTCGTCGATCGCGCAGGCTTTAGGCACTGGCGCTGGACCGGCTGGCGCTGCTTCGGCTGGACGCGGGGCGGTGATCGCCGAGTCGTCCGGGCCGTGGCCGCCGCTGGAAACGGCGTTGAGCTTGCCGGTGTTGATGGTCGACTTCTCGGTGCTGGTCGCGGCCAGGGCACGGAGGTAGTAGGTGGTTTTCAGACCACGGTACCAGGCCATGCGGTAGGTCACGTCCAGTTTCTTGCCCGAAGCGCCTGCGATGTACAGGTTCAGGGACTGAGCCTGGTCGATCCACTTCTGACGACGGCTGGCGGCGTCAACGATCCACTTGGTGTCCACTTCGAACGCGGTGGCGTACAGGTCTTTGAGTTCCTGCGGGATGCGCTCGATCTGCTGTACCGAACCGTCGTAGTACTTGAGGTCGTTGATCATGACCGAGTCCCACAGATCGCGTGCCTTGAGGTCGCGAACCAGGTACGGGTTGATCACGGTGAATTCGCCCGAGAGGTTCGATTTCACGTACAGGTTCTGGTAGGTCGGTTCGATCGACTGCGACACGCCGGTGATGTTGGCGATGGTCGCGGTCGGTGCGATGGCCATGATGTTCGAGTTACGGATGCCTTTCTGAACGCGAGCACGCACAGGCGCCCAGTCCAGGGTCTCTTCCAGGTCGACATCGATGTACTTCTGGCCACGGGCTTCGATCAGGATCTGTTGCGAATCCAGCGGCAGGATGCCTTTGGACCACAGCGAACCCTGGAACGTCTCGTAGGCACCGCGCTCGTCCGCCAGATCGCAGGAAGCCTGGATCGCGTAGTAGCTGACGGCTTCCATCGAGCGGTCGGCGAATTCCACCGCCGCGTCGGAACCGTAGGCGATGTGCTGCAGGTACAGCGCGTCCTGGAAGCCCATGATGCCCAGACCGACCGGACGGTGACGGAAGTTGGAGTTCTTGGCTTGCGGCACGGAGTAGTAGTTGATGTCGATGACGTTATCGAGCATGCGAACGGCTACGTCGATGGTGCGCTTGAGCTTGTCGGTGTCCAGCTTGCCGTTGACGATGTGGTTCGGCAGGTTGATCGAGCCCAGGTTGCAGACCGCGATCTCGTCCTTGTTGGTGTTCAGGGTGATCTCGGTGCACAGGTTCGAGCTGTGGACCACGCCCACGTGCTGCTGCGGCGAACGCAGGTTGCACGGGTCTTTGAAGGTCAGCCACGGGTGGCCGGTTTCAAACAGCATGGACAGCATCTTGCGCCACAGGTCTTTGGCCTGGATGGTCTTGAACAGCTTGACCTTGCCTGGGTACTCGGTCAGCGCTTCGTAGTACTCGTAGCGCTCTTCGAAGGCTTTACCGGTCAGGTCGTGCAGATCAGGCACTTCGGACGGCGAGAACAGGGTCCATTTGCCGTCGTCGAAGACACGCTTCATGAACAGGTCAGGGATCCAGTTGGCGGTGTTCATGTCGTGGGTGCGACGACGGTCATCACCGGTGTTCTTGCGCAGCTCGATGAACTCTTCGATGTCCATGTGCCAGGTTTCCAGGTAGGCACAGACAGCGCCTTTGCGCTTGCCGCCCTGGTTCACTGCCACAGCGGTGTCGTTGACCACTTTCAGGAACGGCACGACGCCTTGCGATTTGCCGTTGGTGCCCTTGATGTACGAGCCCAGCGCGCGAACCGGCGTCCAGTCATTGCCCAGACCGCCTGCGAATTTGGACAGCATGGCGTTGTCGTGGATGGCGTGGTAAATGCCCGACAGGTCATCCGGAACGGTGGTCAGGTAGCAGCTCGACAGCTGTGGACGCAGGGTGCCGGCGTTGAACAGTGTCGGAGTCGAGGCCATGTAGTCGAAGGACGACAACAGGTTGTAGAACTCGATGGCGCGGTCTTCACGGGCTTTCTCTTCGATTGCCAGGCCCATGGCCACACGCATGAAGAAGATCTGCGGCAGTTCGAAACGCACGCCATCCTTGTGGATGAAGTAACGGTCGTACAGGGTTTGCAGGCCCAGGTAGGTGAATTGCTGGTCGCGCTCGTGGTTGATCGCCTTGCCCAGTTTTTCCAGGTCGAATTCGGCCAGCACAGGGTTCAGCAGTTCGAACTCGATACCTTTGGCGACGTAGGCCGGCAGGGCCTTGGCGTACAGGTCGGCCATTTCGTGGTGAGTGGCGCTTTCGGCAACGTTCAGGAAGCCCAGGCCTTCGGCACGCAGGGTGTCCATCAGCAGGCGCGCGGTCACGAACGAGTAGTTCGGCTCACGTTCCACGAGGGTACGCGCGGTCATCACCAGCGCGGTGTTGACGTCGGTCAGCGCAACGCCGTCGTACAGGTTCTTCAGGGTTTCGTTCTGGATCAGGTTGGCATCAACCTCGGCCAGGCCTTCACACGCTTCGGTGATGATGGTGTTCAGGCGGCCCATGTCCAGCGGCGCGAGGCTGCCGTCTTTGGCGGTGATACGGATCGACGGGTGAGCCTGCACAGGGGCTTCGCCGCCACGACCGGCACGCTCTTTGGAGCGGTCGTTACGGTAGATCACGTAGTCGCGAGCCACTTTTTGCTCGCCAGCGCGCATCAGCGCCAGTTCTACCTGATCCTGAATTTCTTCGATGTGGATGGTGCCGCCCGACGGCATGCGACGCTTGAAGGTCGCGGTGACTTGTTCGGTCAGGCGGGCAACGGTGTCGTGGATGCGCGACGACGCGGCGGCGGTACCGCCTTCAACTGCGAGGAAAGCCTTGGTGATGGCGACGGTGATCTTGTCATCGGTGTACGGAACAACGGTGCCGTTACGCTTGATCACGCGCAGCTGACCCGGTGCGGTCGCGGACAGGTCCTGCTGGGTCGCACCTGTCTGCGGCGCAATGGCCTGCGGATTCTCGCGAGTTGTGTCTGTTTGCATGGGTGTCTCCACGTTCTCTATGTTTATTTGGACGCTGGGGGCGTCCACCGTTCCGTCTTGAGGCAGTTGACTGACAAACGCCAGTCCAATGACTTCAAAACGGATGGGAAGGCTGAAGGAGGCCGACCCTGGCTTTGAAGTCCAAAAGGGCGCGGTTCTGAGCCCGTCGCCCTGTAAAAATTCGATGCAGAATGCACATTTAATGTTGCAACACTTGTACCGTTACGCGCAGATCATGAAGCCTGAGTATCTGCCATTCGCGTGTGAGCGGTCAGGCGGTAAAACCGGGGCATTTCAACCCGTTTGATGCGAGAAAAAGAGCTTGAAATCTCTCGGTCACTTGTGTTTGGTTTTTCGATCCAACCCCTACATGTAGGGTCTCCACGAGCGACGGGGTACAAGATAATGCGTTTCGGACACCAATTGCAACGTTCCTGACAGGCTCAACCTGTGGATAAAGCTGTGTGTAATTTGTGTGCGAAACGGCGAAATCGCGTGTAGGCCGCATGGGGACTGGGATGAGCTGCCGACGCGTGTTTTTTCGAGGGTGAAAATCAATTTCCCGGTTTTTTGCGGGCGCGAACCCTATCACAAAATATAGGGCTGGCAAGGGCGACGGACGGGTGGTTTGGCATGTCGTGTGTCATGTTGGATGAGCGAATACAATCGCCCGTCGGACACCGGTCATTGTAGGAGCGCGCTTGCCCGCGAATGAGACCTGTCAGATACGAACACGTGTCAGGTAGAACGCAATCGCGGGCAAGCGCGCTCCTACAGATGCTTAGGGCACTGCTATTAATAAGAACAATCACCAGGAGACACGCACCGTGCAGCAAGAACCCTGGCAGGTGCTGATCGTCGAGGACGATCAACGACTCGCCGAACTGACCCGCGATTACCTTGAGAGCAACGGCCTGCGCGTCGGTGTCGAGAGTGATGGCGCGCTGGCGGCGCAGCGGATCATCGAGGAGCAGCCGGATCTGGTGATTCTCGACCTCATGCTGCCCGGCGAGGACGGTCTGAGCATTTGCCGCAAGGTGCGCAATCGATACGATGGCCCGATCCTGATGCTCACCGCGCGCACCGACGACAGCGACCAGGTTCAGGGGCTGGACATGGGCGCCGATGATTTCGTCTGTAAACCCGTGCATCCGCGCGTGCTGCTGGCGCGTATTCATGCGTTGTTGAGGCGCAGCGAAGCGGCCGAGGCGCCAGCGCGGGAGCAGCGTCGACTGGTGTTCGGTCCGCTGGTGGTGGATAACGCGTTGCGCGAGGCGTGGCTCAATGAAAAGAGCATCGACCTGACCAGCGCCGAATTCGACCTGTTGTGGCTGCTGGTCGCCAATGCCGGCCGGATTCTGTCCCGCGAAGAAATCTTCACGGCGCTGAGAGGGGTGGGCTACGACGGCCAGGACCGCTCGATTGATGTGCGCATCTCGAAAATCCGCCCCCGGATCGGCGACGACCCGATTCATCCACGCCTGATCAAGACCGTGCGCAGCAAGGGCTATCTCTTTGTGCCGGAAGCCGCCAGGGACATGAACAACTTCATGCTCAACGGCTGACCCATGCATTCCATCTTCCTGCGGATCTACGGCGGCATGCTCGGCGTGTTGGTGCTGGTGGCGCTGCTCGGCGTGCTGACATTGCACCTGGCGAACAAAGTGCGTGGCGAGCAGTACCGCGAGCATCTGGCGCAAGGCACCTTCACGTTGATGGCCGACAACCTGAAATTGATGGACAGCATTGAGCGCACCCGGGCGTTGGCGGTGTGGGAACGTTTGCTGGGCATTCCGCTGGCGCTGGAAACCGCCGAGCAGGCGCATCTGGACGGCGGCGCGCGCAATCGCCTGAGCCGTGGCCAGGTGGTGGTGGAACAGACCGGCCCTCACGCCGCGCGGGTGTTTCGTGAAGTGGAGCCTGCCGCGTCCGACAAACCGGGCAGCGCGGTGTTATTGACCGGCGAAGTGCAGCAGATCAGCGAACAACTGGCCCGCGCGACGATTTTCCTGCTGCTCGATGAGCTGGTGCGCTATCCCGTCGATGAACAGCCGGTGAGGCTGGAAACCCTGCGCCTGAGCAAGGGTTTCGGCTTCGACATGCACCTGATCACGCTGGATAAGGTCGATGTCGACGATGACCAGCGTCGGCGTATCGATGAAGGCGACACGGTGATGGCGCTGGGCAAGGGCGGTGACTCGATCCGCGTGCTGTCCGGCGTGGGTGAAACCCCGTGGGTGCTGGAGATTGGCCCGCTGTACCAGTTCAACCCCTATCCACCTGAATTGCTGGTGCTGATTGCCTTTCTTGGCCTGTGCCTGATCGGGTTGGTGGTGTATTTGCTGGTGCGTCGTCTGGAGCATCGCTTGCGCGGCCTGGAAGCCGCCGCGACGCAGATCGCTCAGGGCAGCCTGGAAACCCGCGTGCCGAGCACGGGCACTGATTCGGTGGGGCGGCTGGCGCAGGCGTTCAACGGCATGGCCGAGCATTTGCAGCGTTCGCTGACGATTCAGCGTGAGCTGGTGCGCGCGGTGTCCCACGAATTGCGCACGCCGGTGGCGCGCCTGCGTTTCGGCCTGGAGATGATCGCCGACGCCAGCACCCCGGAGGCGCGGCACAAGTACATGGTCGGCATGGACAATGACATTCAGGACCTCGACAAGCTGGTGGACGAGATGCTGACCTACGCGCGGCTTGAGCAGGGTTCGCCGAACCTGAACTTCCAGCGCATTGACCTGGACGCGTTGATCAATCAGGTCATCGCCGAACTGTCGCCGCTGCGGGCCAATGTGAAGGTGACGCGCGGACAGTGCATCGCTGTCAGTGACGATGCCTCGCCAGGGAATGAGGCGTGGGTGGAAGCCGAACCGCGCTATTTGCATCGGGCGCTACAGAATCTGGTCAGCAATGCGATGCGTCATGCCGAATCCGAGGTGCGGGTGGGTTACCAGTTGAGTCAGGAGCGCTGCCGGATCGATGTCGAAGACGACGGCCCCGGCGTGCCGGAAGGCGCCTGGGACCGCATCTTCACGCCATTCATGCGTCTGGACGACAGCCGTACACGTGCGTCGGGCGGGCATGGTCTAGGGTTGTCGATCGTGCGACGCATCATTCACTGGCACGCCGGGCGGGCGCTGATCGGGCGCAGCCAGGCACTGGGCGGCGCGTGTTTCAGCCTGGCCTGGCCGCGTCAGCAAGGTGAAGCGTGAATCGCGCGTTATTTGAAGGGCCGTTGGCCGACGTTGCGAAAACCCTGGTGCTCGATGAGGCGCGCCCGGTGGTGCCCTTGGTTGAGTTGCTGCGTGAGCAGACGCTGGATCGCCTGTTATTGCAGGTGTACGGTCCGGAATTGATGCCCGAGCAGCAACCGGTGCTGGTGTCGCAATGGATGAAGTACTACGCCATGCAGCTGATTGCGCCGGTGATGGTGGCGAGTCTGGTGCATGGCGTCAGTTGGCCGTTGGCCGTCGATCAGGTGTCGTTCGCGCTGCATGAGCGAGGATTTCTCGATGGCGTGCGTTTTGAGGGCGCGCCCTTTGACGCGTCGAACTCGGCTGATCCGTTCGAGCGTTTTGCCCCGCTGCTCGACAATTTGCAGCAGGTCATTGAGCGCTTGAGCACCTACGGCAATGTTGCGCCCGGCGTGCTGTGGGGCAATGCCGGGGATTATCTGGAAACCTGCTTGCGTGAGTTGGCGGCGGTCAGCAACGTGTCGCTGGCACGCGGTTACGGGTTGTTGCGCGAAAGGCTACGGCCGGACGGGCAGCGCAATCCGCTGTTCAACGCGGTTACCTATTTAGAAGGGAAAGACGGGCAGTCGGTCAGGCAGCGGCGCAGTTGCTGTTTGAGTCATCGGGTCGAGTGGGTGGGGCGGTGTGAGCATTGTCCGTTGCATCGCGGGGTCGGAGCACGGGAATAAGTCTGTGGGAGCGAATTCATTCGCGAAGCATCTGGCAGACGACCTGCAGATGTCGACCCTGCCGGCCAATCGCGAATGAATTCGCTCCCACAGATCTGAGTTCAATGCATCCATGGCTGGCTGTGCATCAAACCGGTGGGAGTCAGCTTGCTGACGAACGCGGAGTGTCATTCAGCGGTGATGTGTCTGGCCCTCAGCATTCGTTCGGTCCCGCTCGCTCCCACAGGGGGATTGGCGGTGGCCTTAAGCTTTGGATCAGTTCGCGATCGCCACCAGACTCAACAACTGCCCACCCTGCACGCTGAACTGCGCATCCAGCACCTTGCCGCTGTGCCATTCCTGCGACAGGTCGATCTTCAAGCGCAGCTGTGCATGGCCGGTTTCCGACCATTCCAGCAACTCGGCGTCTTCGAAATAGAAGCGTTTGAGCACGATGGGGTACAGCGCCTTGAACAGCGCTTCTTTCAGCGAGAAGGTCAGCGTGACCCGCAACGCAACCTGATGTTCAGGCCCGTCCGCCATGCGCTGCAGTTCATCGGCCGTGAGGATTTCACCCGCCAGCCGCGAAGCGCGTTCGCTGCTCATCACCTGTTCCACATCCATGCCCAGCCCGCGCCAATGCTGTTTGTTGGCCACGATGGCGGCGGCCCAGCCGGTGCTGTGGGTGATCGAGCCGCACAGGTCTTGCGGCCAGACCGGTGCCCGGTCATCTCCGATCAAGGGCACATGCAGACGGCCGTCGAGCCGGCGCATGGCTTCCCGGGCGCACAGACGACCGGCCAGGAATTCCGTCTGACGTTTGGCGACCGAGCGCTGAATGCTCGCGGGCGGCTCGATCAGGCAACGCTGAAAATCGCCGTCGGCGAGTTTCTGCGGATCGAACCGGCTGCTGACCAACACCACATTCGCCAATGCCAGGGGCAGGGGCCAGTGAGGGGTGAGGGTGGGGCAGCAGGGCGGGAGGTCGTGGGAGTGGGTCATGGGCGGCATTTTGCCGGTGGAATGGGGTCATCATCAATGACCGCGTGTACCGCATCGCCAGCAAGCCGGCACAGGTCTGAGGTCGGTGCACAGATTTATGCATCAACTCGGTCCCTGTAGGAGACGTCCGAGGTTACGAGGGCAGCGAATGCGGTGTGTCATTCAGCATCAATGCGGCTGACCCACCGCGTTCGCCAGCAAGCCGGCTCCTACAGTATCGGCGTCATGCTCAAGCCTTGGGAGCGCCGCGAACCCTGTAGGAGACGTCCGAGGTTACGAGGGCAGCGAATGCGGTGCTTTAGTCGCCATAGATAACGCTGGCCCACCGCATTCATCCAAGCGCAGCCCGCACCAAGCCACGCTCCTACAGAGAACTGTGGCGATTACATCGTCGAGTTCTTCGCAAACTGCTCTTTCAGAAACGCCTTCATGTCCGCCCACGAGCTCATGTCAGCCGCTTTGTTGTAGCCAATGTCCGGCCCGCCATGGTTGCCGTGGCTCAGTTTGTCGGCGTCAGGATTGGTGAAGCCGTGTTTGGCGCCGTCGATGCCGACGAACTTGTAGTCAGCCTTGGCAGCGTCCATTTCCTTCTTGAAGTCGGCGACGTTCTGGGCGGTCACCATGGTGTCCCCATTGCCGTGCTCGATCAGCATCGGCGTTTTGGTCACCCCTTCCTTCGCTGGGGTCTTGGTGGTCAGGGCACCGTGGAAACTCACGACGGCATCCAGCGGTTCGCCCCGTCGTGCGGCGTCCAGTACCACGGCGCCACCGAAGCAGTAGCCGATGGCAGCGATTTTCTGTGGGTTGGTCTCGGGCTGTTTTTTCAACTGCTCAAGGCCGGCATCGAAGCGCTTCTTCGAGGCGCCCGCGTCGGCGGTTGCGGCCTGCATGAAGGCCATGGCGTCTTTCGGGTGCTCGGTGTTCTTGCCTTCGCCATACATGTCGATGGCCATGGCGCTGTATCCCAGCGCAGCCAGATCGCGGGCGCGGCGTTTGGCATAGTCGTTCAGGCCCCACCACTCGTGAACCACCACGATGCCGGGTCTCGGGCCCTTGATCGCGTCGTCATAGGCGTAGTAGCCGACCAGCTTGGTGCCGTCGGCGCTCTGGTAATCGAGGGTGCGGGTTTTGACCTCGGCTTGAGCGATGCTCGCAAGGCACATGAGGGTGAACGCTATCAGCAGCCGCATGGTGTTCTCCTTCTGTTGAGGGACGCGTCTGGCATTGAGCCTAGACGATTGTGCTGTTCAGGTTCCGACTCGCCCATTGCCCGGATGTTCAGCGCGGGTTCAGACCGCGTTCAGGAGGGGTTCAGCGCCTGCTGCGTATTCTCGGTCCCGTACCCAACAAGGCGCCTGGCGCCGGAGGACCTGCACATGCTGAATTTCAACAAGTTTTTTCTGGCCTTGGCGTTTCTGGGCGGCAGCGCCGCGACTCAGGCGGCGGAGAGTAATGTCGATGTGTCGCGCACCGACTTCGCCAGAAGCCATAAAAAACTGACAGGAATAATGATGGCAAGCACGGCTAAACTGTCTGACGCGGCGCCCGCGATGAGCGCGGCGTATGCTTCGCAATCGACGAGCCTGACTGAAAGCCCCGACAGCTATTTGCCCGTTTACCACCGGTTGTAAGTCGTCAGCGTCCAAGGATCACCCATCGAGAGGTATGCCTGTGCCCGGGAGAGCGTCATGAAACTGCTGGTTGTCGAAGATGAAGCCCTGTTGCGTCATCACTTGCAGACCCGTCTGACCGAAAGCGGTCATGTGGTCGAGGCAGTGGGCAATGCCGAGGAGGCGTTGTATCAGGCCGGCCAGTTTAATCACGATCTGGCGGTCATTGATCTGGGCTTGCCAGGCATGGGTGGGCTGGACCTGATTCGTCAGCTGCGTGCGCAGAACAAGGCGTTCCCGATTCTTATCCTGACCGCCCGTGGCAACTGGCAGGACAAGGTCGAAGGCCTGGCCGCCGGGGCCGACGATTACGTGGTCAAACCGTTTCAGTTCGAAGAGCTCGAAGCGCGCATGAACGCTTTGCTGCGTCGCTCCAGCGGGTTTACCCAGTCGACGATCGTGGCAGGTCCGCTGTTGCTGGACCTCAACCGCAAGCAGGCGTCGCTGGATGAACAGCCGCTGGCGCTGACGGCCTATGAGTACCGGATTCTGGAATACCTGATGCGCCACCATCAGCAAGTGGTGCCCAAAGAGCGCTTGATGGAACAGTTGTACCCGGACGACGACGAGCGCGATCCGAACGTGATCGAGGTGCTGGTCGGCCGGTTGCGTCGCAAGCTGGAAGGTCCCGACGGATTCAAGCCGATCGACACCGTGCGCGGTCTGGGCTACCTGTTCACTGAGCGCTGTCGATGATTCGTTCGCTTCGCGTACGGTTGATGCTGGCCGCCGCCACCCTGGCGGTCATTTTCATGTTGTTGATGCTGCCTGCCTTGCAAAGCGCCTTCAGTCTGGCGCTTGAAAGCTCCATCGAAAAACGTCTGGCCTCGGACGTGACCACGCTGATCTCCGCCGCCCGGGTTGAAGACGATCGTCTGTTAATGCCGGCGTTGCTCCCCGGCGAACAATTCAGCCTCCCTGACAGCCGTTTGCTCGGCTACATCTATAACCGCGCCGGCAAGCTGGTGTGGCGTTCCCGGGCGACCGAGGATGAAGCCATCGATTACCAGCCTCGTTATGACGGCCGGGGTACTGAGTTCGCCAAGATTCGCCAGCCTAATGGCGACGAGTTCTTCGTTTACGACGTGGAGATCAAACTCCTTGGCGGGCGCAACGCGGCGTACAGCATCGTGGCCTTGCAGCCGGTGCGTGAGTATCAGGAAACCATTTCCGGCCTGCGCGAGAAGCTTTATCTGGGCTTCGGCGGTGCGTTGCTGGTGCTGCTGATTTTGCTGTGGGTCGGCCTGACCTGGGGTTTGCGTGCGCTCAAAGGCATGACTCAGGAGCTGGACCAGGTGGAAGCCGGGGCCCGTGAAGGGCTCAGCGAGAAACACCCCAGCGAACTGTTACGCCTGACCGGCTCGCTCAACCGGCTGTTGCGCAGCGAGCGCGAACAGCGCATTCGCTACCGCGATTCCCTGGGCGATCTGGCGCACAGCCTGAAAACCCCGTTGGCGGTGTTGCAGGGTGTCAGCGAGAAGATCGCCAAGCGCCCTGAAGACCTGGAGCAGGCGCGCATTCTGCAATCGCAGATCGAACGCATGAGTCAGCAGATCGGCTATCAATTGCAGCGGGCCAGCCTGCGCAAGAGTGGGCTGGTGCGGCATCACGTGGCGTTGAAGCCGGTGGTGGAGAGCCTGTGCAACACGCTGGAGAAGGTTTACCGCGACAAGCAGGTGAAGGTGGTGCTCGATCTGCCGGACGATTGTCAGGTGCAGATGGAGGAGGGCGCGTTGCTGGAAATGCTCGGCAACTTGCTGGAAAACGCCTATCGCCTGTGCCTGAGCGAAGTGCGGGTCCGCTGGCAGCCGTCGATCATGGGCGACGAATTGTGCATCGAAGACGACGGCCCCGGCGTGCCCCATGACCAGCGCGCGCGGATTCTGGAGCGCGGCGAGCGGCTGGACCAGAAAAATCCGGGGCAGGGCATCGGGCTGGCGGTGGTCAAGGACATCATCGAAAGCTACGGCGCGCAGCTGACGCTTGGGGATTCGGAACTGGGCGGCGCGGCGTTCAGGATTCAGTTTGCGATTTAAGGGTGTTCCGAAGAGCCCGTCCACCGGCCCTGTAGGAGCGCGCTTGCCCGCGATTGCGGTTTTTCAGCGACACATTGGTTGACAGGCGGAATGCAATCGCGGGCAAGCGCGCTCCTACAGTTGATGGCGGTGAGTCAGGTATCTCAGATTTCTTGAGCCCGATACGCCCCCGGCGTCAGCCCCGTCCACTTTTTGAACGCCCGATGAAACGCCGACGGCTCTGAAAACCCCAGTTGCTCGGCGATCTCCTGTAGCGACAGGTTTGCCTGTCCCAGGTGATAAATCGCCATGTCCCGCCGCAGTTCATCTTTAAGGCCCTGAAAACTCGTGCCCTCGTCGCGCAAATGGCGGCGCAGGGTTTGTGGGCTTATGTGAAGGTGATCGGCCACGGTTTCCAGGTCCGGCCACTGGTTGCAATCGCGACTGAGCAGCCGACGCAACTGGCTGCTCAGGCTGTCGCCGTCATCCGGTCGGGACAGCAGGTCGGCGGGGGAGCGTTCGAGGAAGCGCTTGAGCGTGCGTTCATCCTGCAACAGCGGCAGCTGCAGGTAACGCGAGTGAAACGTCAGCGCGGTCTGTGGCGCCTCGAACTGCATCGGGCAATCGAACAGCAAGTCGTACTCGGCGCTGTGGGCGGGCCTGGCGTAAGCGAAGGTCGCCTGCTCCAGACGAATGCGCTGGCCGATCAGCCAACTGGCGAGGCGATGCCAGATCACCAACAGCGACTCGCTCAGGAAATGCATCGGGTCGCGCAGGCTTGAGTCGTCCAGGCACAGGCGCACCCAATCCCCGTCACGTTGCAGGCTCAGGCGCGGCGAGTCGGGAAACAGCCCGTAAAACAGGAAGCCGCGCTGCAAGGCCTTGTCCAGCGTGCGGCAGTGAATCAAGGCGTGGCACATCATGGCGAAGGTGCCGCGCTTGCTCGCCGCAAGCCCGAACCCCATGTACTCGTCGTCCAGCGCCCGCCACACCAGTTGAATCAGCTGCGCGAACTGTTCTGGCGCGATACGGGCTTTGGGCTCGCTCAACAGTTCTGGCTGAAGGCCGACCTGCGCCAGAATCGGCTGGATATCGAGGCCATACCGCGCCGCACCGTGCAGGACGGCGCGGGCGAAATGGCTGGCGATGGTTCGATGGCGCATGGAGGGCTCGTCGTGTGCGTCGATGCGGGTGCGTAGACGAATGGTAGGCAGTGGGCGGACACAGGGGCAAGGCGGATACCCGCCAATGGAAGGGATAATTTGTCGAGAATGGGCGGAAATCCGCCATCGCGCCAGGGGTTTTTTAGCGGGTATTAACTGAGCAGTCCATGCCGTGCGGGGCTTTCAGGGGATTTTCGATAAATGGCACGGGGCTTGCGATACAAGGTGTAGAGGTCTGCTCCGCGCAGCTCGACAAAAACAAATCCCTCCGAGCAGGTGGGTTCGCACTTTAGGCGTCGTGACATCAGGAATGATGCAAGCGATGCTCTTGAGGAAACTGCAATGACGACTCGTCAGCCAATCTACAAATCCCTGTATGCCCAGGTGATCGTTGCCATCATCATCGGTATTGCCATCGGTCACTGGTACCCCGACGCGGGTAAAGCCCTCAAACCGCTGGGTGACGGGTTCATCAAACTGATCAAAATGGTCATCGCCCCCATCATTTTCTGCACCGTGGTCAGCGGCATCGCTGGCATGCAGAACATGAAATCCGTGGGCAAGACCGGTGGCTACGCGCTGCTGTACTTCGAAATCGTCTCCACCATCTCGCTGATCATCGGCCTGGTCGTGGTCAACGTTGTTCAGCCGGGCGCCGGCATGAACGTCGACGTCTCCACCCTCGACGCCTCCAAAATCGCTGCCTACGTCACCGCAGGTAAAGACCAGAGCGTGATCGGCTTCATCCTGAACGTGATCCCGAACACCATCGTCGGCGCCTTCGCCAACGGCGACATCCTGCAAGTGCTGATGTTCTCGGTGATTTTCGGTTTCGCGCTTCACCGCCTGGGCTCCTACGGCAAGCCGGTCCTGGACTTCATCGATCGCTTCGCCCATGTCATGTTCAACATCATCAACATGATCATGAAACTGGCGCCGCTGGGTGCGCTGGGTGCCATGGCCTTCACCATCGGTGCTTATGGCGTGAGCTCGCTGGTGCAGCTGGGTCAACTGATGCTGTGCTTCTACATCACCTGCCTGCTGTTCGTGCTGCTGGTGCTGGGCAGCATCGCCCGCGCGCACGGTTTCAGCATCCTGAAGCTGATCAAGTACATCCGCGAAGAACTGCTGATCGTGCTGGGTACCTCGTCGTCTGAATCGGCGCTGCCACGCATGCTGATCAAGATGGAACGCCTGGGCGCGAAGAAATCCGTCGTGGGTCTGGTGATCCCGACCGGTTACTCGTTCAACCTGGACGGCACCTCGATCTACCTGACCATGGCGGCGGTGTTCATCGCTCAGGCGACCAACACCCACATGGACATCACCCACCAGATCACTCTGCTGCTGGTGCTGCTGCTGTCCTCCAAGGGCGCTGCGGGCGTTACCGGTTCGGGCTTCATCGTGCTGGCGGCCACGCTGTCGGCCGTGGGTCACCTGCCGGTGGCCGGTCTGGCGCTGATCCTGGGTATCGACCGCTTCATGTCGGAAGCCCGCGCACTGACCAACCTGGTCGGTAACGCCGTGGCAACGCTGGTTGTCGCCAAGTGGGTGAAAGAGCTGGACGTTCCGCAAATGGAAGCCGAACTGGCCTCTGGCGGTCGTGCCATCGAAGAAACCCGTTATGAAGATGATCTGGGCGTGGCCGAAGGCCCTGCACCAGTGGGTCGTTCGTAATCGGTTAGCTTCAGGCTGATGTGAAAAGCCCGCCCCAGGGAAACCTCGGGCGGGCTTTTTGTTGGGTGGAATTTTTAGCGCCTGAGCCGACGTCTCGCGGGCAAGCGCGCTCCCACAGATGCCCGCAATTCTCTGTAGGCGCGCGCTTGCCCGCGATTATCTGATCGGCGTCAAAGCGGATGGCGTCTTGCGTCATTGCCCCATGCCGCGCCACTGCCTACTCTGATCCCATTCGCCGATCATCAGGGAAGCCGTCGCATGCAAGGTCCGCTGTCGTCGCTCAAAGTCCTCGATTTCTCCACGCTGTTGCCTGGCCCGTTCGCTTCCCTGTTACTCGCGGACATGGGCGCCGAGGTGTTGCGCATTGAATCAGCGACCCGACTTGACCTGCTTCGCGTCCTCCCTCCCCATGACCGGGGTATGTCGGCCAGCCACGCCTACCTCAACCGCAACAAGCGCAGTCTGGCGCTGGACCTCAAACAGCCTCAGGCAATCGAGGTGGTCAAAAAGCTGGTCGCGGAATACGACATCGTGCTGGAGCAGTTTCGTCCCGGCGTGATGGACCGTCTGGGGATCGGTTATGAAGCGCTGAAGGCGATCAATCCGAGGCTTATCTACGTGGCGATCACCGGGTACGGCCAGACAGGCCCTTACCGTGAGCGCGCCGGGCATGACATCAATTACCTGGCGCTGGCGGGGCTGGCCAGCCACACCGGGCGCAAGGACAGTGGGCCGTTGCCATTGGGGGTGCAGGTCGCCGACGTGGCGGGCGGTTCGCTGCACGGCGTGATTGGCCTGCTGGCAGCGGTGGTGGCGCGAACTCAGACCGGGCTGGGCCAGTACGTCGACGTCAGCATGACCGACTGCGCGTTCAGCCTGAATGCCCTATCGGGGGCAGGCTGGCTGGCGGCAGGCGTCGAACCGCAACCCGAAGGCCAAATGCTCAACGGCGGCAGCTTTTACGACTACTACCGCAGTCGCGACGGGCGCTGGTTTTCGGTGGGCAGCCTTGAGCCGGCGTTCATGCAGGCGCTGTGCGAGGCATTGGACCGGCCTGAGCTGGCCAAACGAGGTCTGTCTCCGGCATCGGTGGACCAGATGGCCTTGAAGCAGGAACTGATCATCGAGTTCGAACGCCGCAGCTTTGAGGAACTTGAAGCCTGTTTCGCGAAGATCGACGCCTGTGTTGAGCCGGTGCTGAGTTTTTCAGAAGCCGTCGAGCATCCGCAACTCCAGGCTCGGGCGGTGGTTACCCAGGTGCCGAGAGGCGACGGCAGCGCGCAGCCGCAGATGGCCTGCCCACTGAAGTTCTCGGAGGGCTTGCCGCCGCCAAGGCATATCGGCGTCGCGGCGGGCGCCCACAGTGAGCAGGTATTGAGGGAGGTGGGCTTCAGTGCAGATCAAATTGCGGCGTTGCGGGAGTCGGGAGCGGTGGGGTGACGTTTACTCCACCCGCGTCTCACCACTGAACACCAGAATCTCCCGACAGCGACGGCACAGATACCGCCGTCCCTTGCGCACCAGCTTGTGCCGCTGCACGGAGAACGGGAAATCGCTTTCCGGGCACGGGCAGCGGTAGATGTAGCGGGTCACGCGGCGGCGCTGAATTTCATAGGTATGGCAGCGGTTGGGCGGCAGTTCGTACACGCCGCGCATGATCAATTGCCACTCTTCGCCATGGGGCGCAATGGTGTCGCCGAACAATTGATGGGCGACCAGATGCGCGACCTCATGGGCCACGGTCTGGCGCAGGAAGTCTTCACTGTTTTCGCGGTACAGCTGCGGATTGAAGCGCAGCATGTTTTCGTGCAGGTGCGCGACACCGGCCTTTTGGCCTCGCAATTTGAGGCTGACGACAGGGCGTTTGAAAGGGCGTTTGAAAAAGGCTTCAGCTTGTTGGAAACAGGATTCGACGCGGGTATTGAGTGGCTCGAGCATGCTTCATCGGTCTCCAGAGGAGCCGATTATGCCGCAAAGCATGTCGTTGTCGAAAACCTGAGCTGCCGAATGGTCGTAAAAACACCGCTAACACGTGTAGGAGCGCGCTTGGTCTGGGCCGCATCCGGACGATTGCGGTGCGTCAGTCGCCAAATGAATAGCAGAAACACCGCAATCGTCCGGATGCGGCCCAGACCAAGCGCGCTCCTACACAAGTTCGGCGGCGTTTCCTCAATTCGTATACTCAGGCCCCACACCAATCCCCCACAGCACCACCGTAAACGCCATGATCGCCACCAGCACCACCAGGCCGACCGCCAGCACCGAACTGGAGAACATGAACCCCTCGTCGGGGTGGATGTTCATGAACACCGGCAAGCCGACGTACAGCAGGTACACCGTGTAGCAGACCGCCGCCAGGCCCACCATCATGCCCAGCCACATGTGCGGATAGAGTGCCGCCAGGCCGCCGATGAACAGCGGCGTCGCGGTGTACGTGGCAAACGCCACACAGCGTGCCAGGCTAGGGCTTGCGTCGTAGGTGCGCGCCATCCAGTGGATGAATCCGCCCATCACACCGACTCCGGCGAGCATGGCGATGTACGACATGATCGTCATCCAGATCGCGCTTTCGCTGGTCAGCATGACCGGCGCGCGGCTGCCGATGACCCAACCCACCTGGGTCGTGCCGATGTAGGCGGACACCGCAGGTATCGCAGCGAGGATCAACGTGTGAGTGAGGTACATGTGGCTGATGCTTTCTTCTTCTTCGCCACGTATCTGTTGCCATTCTTGATCGGGGTGTGTGAACAGCCCCAAGACGTGATGGATCATGCCCGTTACTCCTGATGATGTGCCATCGCACCTGACCGGCCAGATGCCGTCAGGGCAAGGCCACAATCTCTACAGGGGAACCGCTGCGACCTTACTGGCAGTATAGAAAGCTGGAAGCCACGAAAACCGTGGGTTTTAGAGTAATTAGGACTATCCGGCGCCTGTTAATAGCCGATGGTGATCAGCAGACGGATATGGGCGGATGAATGGTAGGCAGTCGTTGCGACTGAGCCTGTGGCAGCTGCTTGAGATTACGACAGTGGCGAATGCGGTGTGTCAGTCATATCGCTTTCGCCACCGTCGTAACCTCCGGCAGCTCCCACAGGGTTGTGTGGCACCCACGCAGGCATTACCTGCCGCCACGTTTATGCGTAAAATGCCGACCCTTTCCAGAGTCATAGCGAGCGGATATCAGCGCCATGGGCACCCTTTCAGTCAATCAGAACAAACTGCAGAAGCGCCTGCGTCGGCTAGCGGGCGAAGCCGTGGCCGATTTCAACATGATTGAAGAGGGTGACAAGGTCATGGTCTGCCTGTCCGGCGGCAAGGACAGCTACACCATGCTCGATGTGCTGATCCACCTGCAAAAGGTCGCGCCGATCAAGTTCGACATCGTCGCCGTGAACATGGACCAGAAACAGCCGGGCTTCCCTGAGCACGTGCTGCCGGCCTACCTGAAGGAGCTCGGCGTCGAGTATCACATCGTCGAGAAAGACACCTATTCGGTGGTCAAGGAGCTGATTCCGGAAGGCAAGACCACCTGCTCCCTGTGCTCGCGCCTGCGTCGCGGCACGCTGTACACCTTCGCCGACGAAATCGGGGCGACCAAGATGGCCCTCGGTCACCACCGTGACGACATCGTCGAGACGTTTTTCCTGAACATGTTCTTCAACGGCTCCCTCAAAGCCATGCCGCCCAAGCTGCGCGCGGACGACGGCCGCAACGTGGTGATTCGTCCGCTGGCCTACTGCGCCGAGAAGGACATTCAGGCGTATTCGGACATGAAGCAGTTCCCGATCATCCCGTGCAACCTCTGCGGCTCGCAGGAAAACCTGCAGCGCCAGGTGGTCAAGGACATGCTCCAGGAATGGGACCGCAAGACCCCGGGCCGCTCTGAAATGATCTTCCGCAGTCTGCAGAACGTCATCCCGTCGCAACTGGCGGACCGCAACCTGTTCGACTTCACCAGTCTGAAGATCGACGAGGCAGCGGCGTCGCGGTTTGTGAATGTGGTGAATCTCTAAACGCGCGATCCCTTGTAGGATCTGCCGGGGTGGCGCTCCACCTTGTCCTGCGATCGGCGGGTAACCCGTCGTAAACCCTGCACACCCGGTAGGTCTGACACACCGAGATGCCGGGTTTTACGACGACTGCGTCGCCGATCGCAGGACAAGCCAGCTCCTACAGGATCGTGCATGCATCTCGCTATCGGTGTTGCTGATTACAACCCCACATCCGGCAGCACCGGCTTGTTCGCCAGCGCGGTCTTCATCAGTTTCTCGACGTATTCACGGTCGCTGTCCGGCAGCGCCAGGCGCGGTGGGCGGGTGAGGGCGCTGCCGCGTTCCATGATCGCTTCGCACAGCTTGATGCATTGGACCAGATCCGGACGCGCGTCGAGGTGCAGCAGCGGCATGAACCACTCATACAGCGCCATCGCCTCAGCAAAACGTCCTGCCTTGGCCAGACGGAACAGGGTTTCACCCTCTTTCGGGAAGGCGTTGGACATGCCCGACACCCAGCCCACCGCGCCCACGGCCACGCTTTCCACCAGCACGTCGTCGAGGCCTGCGAACAGCACGAAGCGGTCGCCGACTTCGTTGCGCACGTCGATGAAGCGGTTGGTGTTACCCGACGAATCCTTGAAGCAGACGATGTTGTCGCAGTCGGCCAGGGAAATCAGGATGTCCGGCGTCACGTCGTTCTTATAAATGGGCGGGTTGTTGTACACCATCATCGGCAGGTCAGTGGCCGCGGCCACGGTGCGGAAGTGCGCGGCGGTCTCGAACGGCTTGGACGAATAGACCAGCGCCGGCATCAGCATGATTCCGTCGGCCCCTGCTTTCTGTACGTCCTTGGCGACCGCGCTGGCGTTGGCGCTGGTGAATTCGGCGATCCCGGAAATCACCGGCACGCGCCCGGCCGAGGCGTCTTTGGCGACCTCCACCAGGCTGATCTTCTCGGCCACGCTCAACGAGGTGTTCTCCCCGACGGTGCCGCAGATCACCAGACCCGATACGCCGTCGCGCACGAGGTTGGAAATGACCGTGTGTGTCGCCTCCAGGTTGAGGGAGAAATCATCGTTGAATTGAGTGGTAACGGCAGGGAAAACACCGCTCCAGGATACGGACTGGCTCATGAGTGACTCCTTTTTCGGATTAAGGTATTTCGTATACGTTTTGGTTTGGGCGTATCAGGCCCGGTTTGAAAATCTGTTTCTGCAGCTTCAAATGACTCAGCGACGCCTATCTGCTTCTGGGCGCAGCCCGTAGGAGCCGGCTTGCTGGCGAAGGCAAAGCGTCAGTCGATGCAAACACGACCGGTCAAATGCATTCGCCAGCAAGCCGGCTCCTACGGGCTTTGGCCCGAATCACCTCGTGTTCAAAGCTTCAACCCAACCGGCCAGGTATCGCTCAACTTGTACCCCTCCGGCCACGGATCGCTCGGGTCCAGCATGTGCTGGTGCGTGCCGGTGATCCACGCGCGGCCCGACAGGCTTGGCACAATCGCTTTACGCCCGGCAATCTCGGTTTCGCTCTGAATCTTGCAGTGGAACTCCGAGCCGATGATCGAGCGACCGATAAACCGGTCACCCACCTTCAACTGACCCTTGGCATGCAACACCGCCAGACGCGCCGAGCAGCCTGTGCCGCAGGGCGAGCGGTCGATCTTGCCGGGACGAATGACCACGGCGTTGGCCGCGTTCGCCACACCGCCGTCGTAATTGACGGGCGCGGCGATCTGGCAGAACGAAATGTGGTTCCAGTCTTTGTTTGTCGGGTGGTTAAAACCCAGTTGTTCGTTCGCCGCTTTGGTGATCTTCAGGCCGGTCTCCACCAGATCCTTCGCTTCATCAGCGGTCAGCGAGAAGCCGAGCTTCACCGAGTCGACGATGGCGAAACTGTCGCCGCCGTAGGCGGTATCGACCTGAATCGAACCCAACCCCGGCACCTCGATCCACACGTCCAGCTGATCGGCGAACGAGGGGTGGTTGTGCACTTCGACGCTTTGCACCTTGCCGTCACGGCACTGGGCGATGGCTTCGATCAGGCCCCCCGGCGCCTCGAGGATCAGGCGGGTTTGCGGTTCGGTCATCGGCAAGATCCCGCTGTCCAGCAGCACGGTGGCCACGCACAGGGAGTTGGAGCCGGACATCGGCGGCACGTCCGCAGGTTCCATGATGATCCAGCCCATCTGCGCCTTCGGATTCTTCGGCGGCACCAGCAGGTTGACGTGACGGAACACCCCGCCCCGTGGCTCATTGAGCATGAAGTTGCGCAGCACGTTGTCCTTCTCGATCCAGCGCGATTGCTCCCAGATCGTATCGCCCGGCGGCGGCGCGACACCGCCGACGATCACATCACCGACTTCACCCTCGGCGTGACAACTGACCACATGAATCACTTTCGATGAGCGCATGCTTTAAAGCCCTCCTGTAATGAGTCGGGTGAATCGCATGGGGCCTGTAGGAGCCGGCTTGCTGGCGAATGCGTCAGGTCAGGCCCTACAACGTTTGATGACAGACCGCGTTCGCCAGCAAGCCGGCTCCTACAGTTTTGATCGCCAAACCCCGTTAGTTGATCGACCGCAAAAAATCCGCCGTCTCCGGCCGCTGCGGGTTGCCGATGACCTGATCGGGCGTGCCGATCTCATGCACCAGACCGTTACGGAAAAACGCCACGCGGTCCGACACGTCGCGGGCGAAACGAATCTCGTGGGTCACCAGAATCATGGTCATGCCGTCTTCGGCAAGCATGCGCATGGTGTCCAGCACCTCGCCCACCAATTGCGGATCCAGCGCTGAGGTCGCTTCGTCGAACAGCATGTAGTCGGGCGACATCGCCAGGGCGCGGGCAATTGCCATGCGCTGTTGCTGACCGCCCGACAGCTTGCCGGGGAATACCTTGAGCTTGTCGCCCAGGCCCACGTGGGTCAGTTGCTTGACCGCCAGCGCCTCGGCTTCGGCCTTGCTTTTACCCAGCACGGTTCGCGGCGCGAGCATCACGTTTTCCAGCACCGTCAGGTGTGGAAAGGCATTCCACTGTTGAAAGACGATGCCGATCCGCTGCCTCAGCTTGTTGATGTCCGTGCTTTTGGCGTGCACTTCAGTGCCGTCCACGCGGATGCTGCCGCTCTTGATCGACTCCAGGCCGTTGATGCACATCAGCAGCGTGGACTTGCCCGAGCCCGAACCACCGATGATCGACACCACTTCGCCTTTCTGCACTTGCAGGCTCACGCCCTTGATCACTTCAAGCTCGCCAAACGATTTGTGTACGTTGTCGATCTCAATCATTTTCCTGCCACCTCGTTTCCAGGCGCGCACCCAGACGGGCGATCACCAGACTCATGACGTAGTAAATGAGGCCTGCGATGCACAGCACCAGCAGCGGTTCTTGAATACGCGTGACGATGGTCTGCGAAGCGCGCAGCAGTTCGACGATGCCGATCCACATCACCAGCGCGGTGTCCTTCATCACGGAGAGCAACAGGTTGACCCAGCCCGGGAACGCGACGCGGGTCGCCATCGGCATGACGATCTGGCGCAGGTCCTGCCAGTAGCTCAGGCCCAACGAACGGCTGGCGCGGCGCAAGGTGAGCGGCACCGACAACACGCCGCTGCGAACGATTTCCGTGCAGTAGGCGGTGACGTACAACCCCAGCACCACGCACGCCACGGCGAAGGCGCTCCAGTTCAGGCCGACGATGCTTTTCAGGGCGTTGAACAGCACGAACTGGATCAGCAACGGCACGCTGCGAAACACGTCCAGCAACCACGCCAGCGGGATGGTGCTGCGCGGTAACAGCGCCCGCGCCATGCCACAGACCACGCCCGCCAGCGTGCCGATGATCATCGAGATGATCGTCAACAGGATCGTGACCCACGCGCCCTGCAGCATGAATTGCATGTCGTTCCAGCTGAAACTGCTATTGAACATGGTCAGTTCCTCAATTCCTTAGTACCGGAACAGCCGCCAGGACAGCAGCCGTGCGACGGCCACGATCAGCTTGGCGATCAGGTAATAGAGCACGGCCGCAATGGCGAAGAACTCAAAGGTCCGGAACGTCTTGACGTTGTAGTCCTGCGTCACGCCGGTGAGGTCGTTGTTGAGGCCGACGATCACGCCCATCGAGGTCATCAGCACCGCCCAGACCATCTGGTTGGTCAGCGGGTAGAACACGATGCGCAGCAACTGCGGGATTACGATGAGCCGATAGGCTTGGGGTGCGCTCATGCCCAGAGATCGCGCTGCGCGCAGTTGGGTGTCCGGCACGGCCTTAAGCCCGCCGCGAAAGTTTTCCGCCAGATAGCCCGCGTTGTTGATGGTGATGCCCGCGAGCAAGGCGGCCCATGAGCTGATATGCAGCCCGAATGAGCCCAGGCCGAAGTACAGGATGTACACCTGAAACAGCGACGGCGTGTTACGGGCGATGGAAATCCAGGTGGCGGCAAAACCGCGAAACAGACGGTTTTTGCCTTGGCGCATGAACACCAGAAACAGGGCGATGGTCACCCCGAGAATCATCGACAACGCGGCGGTTTCGAAGGTGACGACGGCGCCGTTGAGCATGTCCGGCAAGGCCTTGAACGCCGCTCGCCAGTGGAAGTTGTAATCAAACATGCGTCAGCCCCTCCGCGTGTTCGGCGGCCTGCAGCCAGACGGGCAGGCGCGCGCTGGCAAGGCCGGTGCAGGCGCTTTCGACGCATTCGGCCAGGTTGGCGAAGTGCACCCGACGGCCCACCAGACCGGGCGCGTAGTGCGCGTACTTGCCGGAGTTGGTCATCAGGTTGCGCGCGGTGGGCGGAATCACCGGCTCGCCGAGCATGCACCAGCAGGTGTCGGTGACGAACTGCACGCCGAAGTTTTCCAGCGTTGTCACGTACCCGGCCTGCTGCGCGCGCTCCAGCGTGGCGCGGCCGCAGGTGACGACCATCGCCACGCTGTCGAGCTTGCGCAGGCCGTGGCACAGACGGGCGAGGGTGGCGCATTCGCTGTACGAAAAATGCGGATTGCCCAATGTGACGGCGTCGACTTCCGGGCTCTGCGCGCTGTTCAGTTCGCGCCAGCTGCTCAGCAAATCGGCAGCGCTGATGTTCAGGGTTCGGGCAGGCGCGTGTCCGCCCAGGGCGAGTTCAGCGGTGGTGGCTTCTGGCGTGACACCGGCAATGTGAAACATCGGGGCGGCGGAGGTGGTTGCGAACGCTGCGCCGAAGGCTTTCAGGTCATCGAGCGTAGGCGCCTTGTGTTCCAGCCCGCAGACCACAGGGATGTCAGCACCGCAGAGCAAGCCCACGTGATAGCCCAGCAGCGGGTAGAAACTGTCATCCAGCGTGCCCAGTTCGGGAATGTCGATGCGCAGCGTCGCCAGACGTTGTTGTGTCAGGTGACAACCGATTTTCGGCGCACGGCCGGTCAGGGCGATGCAGATGTCGAGGTAGTCGGGGTATTTCAGTGTGCGCGCGCCGATCACGCTGTTGGCGTAGACCACGGCGTTGGATTCGGCCCAGACGATCTGCTCGCCCAGCTCCGGCGCGCTGTCCAGCAGGTAAGGCGCGCAGGTAAAACTGACGCGCGCGCCCATGTCCAGGTAAGCGTCGCCCAACTGACTGGCGGGTTCGCCCAGTGCCGGGTCGACACCCAGTTCACGCCAGCGGCGTTTGTCCACCGAGATGGAATTGAGGGTGGTGGGCACACGCACCTTGGCGTCCCAGTCCACCAGTTGCCGGGCGAACCGAAGGCTCGCGGGGCCGGTATAAATGCAACCGTCGATATGCGCCTGGGTGATGTCCAGCAGCTCGGTCGCGCCTTGCAGTTCGGCCATGCGCAGAATGATGCCCATCGCCACTTGTGCAGCCTTGCCGTAGGCGCCGTCGAGAAAGCCCTGATCCATTTCGGTCAGGGTGATCTGGGTGCTGACGCGGTGGGGCGCGCGGGGGGATCGGGCGGCAGCAAGCGCAGTCGGCGGGTTGTCGAAGCCGGTGACCCGCGCGTCTTCGACCCGTGCGAACTTCACCTCGCGCAGTGCCGCGAAACCGGCTTCGCCGAGGCTGATGACCGGAATCGAATGCCCGAACATCTGTTCGGCGATCAGCACGCCGAGGGTGAGGATGTCTTCGACCCGTTCGAACACCAGTGCAGCGGGCGCATGCCCATTGAGGATCAGTTCCAGCAACACGCTGCTGCCGGTGCACGAACCGCGCCCGCTTGGGATCGCCAGCACGCGGCCGTTGATGAACTGGCCGCTGAGCGGGTGGTGGCGGTCGATGACCTCACCGGTAAACGGCTCGACCCCGCCCCAGAAACTCAAGGCCATGTCGGCATACAGCAACTCGCCCTGAGCACTGCCTGGGACCAGACAACGGCCGTTTAACGAAACTTCAGACATCCTGGGCTCCTGTGTGAGTGAGTCAAACCGCGCAGCGTGTGGTAACGACCCCTAACCATTGTAGGAGCGCGCTTGCCCGCGAATGCAGTGTGTCAGTCGATGAATGTGTCGTAGACAGATCGCATTCGCGGGCAAGCGCGCTCCTACACGTTCGGCGTCCAGCGTGAATATTGCGTCGGACGCTAAAGCTGCGAGCCCGAATCAGTAATAAACCCCCGGCACCGTCAGGTTCGCGGGTTTGATTTCGTCACCCACCCACTTCTTCCACAGCTCGTCGTAACGGCCGGTACGCACCTGTTGGTTGACGAACAGGTTCAGGTAATGGATCAGGCCGTATTCGTTACGTTTGGCGGCCAGCGACACGTAGTCGATGACGTACGGCGCGTTGCCCGCGACTTTCAGACCTTTGTATTTGCCCGACTTGAGGGTTGCGGCGGCCACGGTGTTGGTGACCACGGTTGCATCGATATGGCCCTGAGCGACGGCGAGGATGGTGTCGTTCTGGGTCTGGTAGGCGCGGAAGGTGCCGCTGCCCCAGGCTTTCTGGTCTTTTTCCAGCGCGATGGCCTCATAGGTGCCGCTGGTGTTACCCACGTTTTTGCCCTTCAGGTCCTCGTATTTGGTGATGCCGGTGTTGTCGCGGGTCAGCACCACCATCTGGAAGGCGAAGTAGGGAATGGTCATCCCCACGGTCTTCGCACGCTCCAGCGTGTCGGAGGTGGAGGCGACGATCACATCGGCGCGACCGGACACCAGCGCAGGGATACGGTCCGGGAAGGGGGTCTCGACCACTTCAGCCGTGACGCCCAGCACCTTCGCCAGGTCGTTGCAGTAATCGACGTCAAATCCGACCGGGTTGTTCTTCTCATCCCGTGAACCCATCGGCGGAAAGTCCAGGGTCACGGCGCAACGCAGCTTGCCGGAGTCGATGATGTCATCGAGTTTGTCGGCGAAGGCGGCATTGATAAAGGAAGAGCTCATTACAGCGAGGAGGGCTACGGCAACAGCATGCTTTTTCATAGAAGCCTCGGTGGATGCAAGTAATGGAACGGCCGGATAAGTAATTTCGTATACGATATTTTATATGCACGGTGCGTGCCCGTTTTGCCACTATGGGCTGCAGGGCTTTGGATCGGCGGCTTGTGGAAATTGCCCGCGTGTGCGGGGCGACGACGGTGTTACATAAAGGAGCAAAAACGGGCGCGGTGCTTCATAGATGCACGTTCATGCCGCACGACAGACTGCGCGAAGGTCAACCTTGCGATTCCCGGTATTCACTCGGCGACACGCCGGTCAATGCCTTGAACTGTCGACTGAACGCGCTGTGATCAGTGTAGCCGCAGCGCAGGGCGACCTCGGTGATCGACAGGTCTTCACGCAGCAACCGCGACGCTTCGCCCAGCCGTGCCTTGTGAATCATCTGCCTTGGCGTGAGCTGGAAGATGCGTTTGCAGTGGCGTTCCAGTTGCGCAATCGACAGCCCGGCCAGGGTGGTCAGTTCCTGAAGGGTGATGGGGCGCGCGAAGTGCTCGCGGATATAAGCGTCGACCTCGGCCAGCTTTTGATACGCCGGGTGCGATTGCAGCACTTGCAGGTCGCGGGAGATGCCGGCCAGACCCATGATGGTCCCTTGGGCGTCGCGCAGGGCGATCTTGTGGGTCAGGCACCAGATGGGCTGGTTACCGTAATACAGGTGCAGTTCGAGTTGATCGCTGAGCTGTCGGCCATCGGCCAGTACGCGCCGATCCTGCGCGGTGTACAACGGCCCGAAACGCGCCGGAAAGACATCTTCCGCCGTGCGCCCGACGACCTGGCTCTTCTCCTTGAAGCCGCAGCGCTGCACCAGCGTCTGATTGACCAGCGCATACCGCGCCTGTGCGTCCTTGACGAAAAACACCACCCCGGGAATCGCATCGAACAGCGGCGCGACCGTTTCCAGGCTGGTCAACAGCTGATCGAGGTTGTGCAGCGGCGAGGTGGGGAGCAGGTCAATCATGTTCACAGCAGGTCGGCCAGAGTGGGGGACGAGGTCGATGATGCGGCATGTGCTCCGATATTGGGAGCGCTAGAGATCCACTGTAGGCGCCAGCCCGCAACAAACCGCTACTACAGACGAAGAGGCAGCTGCAAATCCGAAGCCCGGCACTGCAACTGTGGGAGCTGCCGGAGGTTACAACGGTGGCGAATGCGGCGGGTGGGGTGACACCTCCTACAGACGAAGAGGTAGCCGCAAGTCCGAGGCCCAGCACTGCAACTGTGGGAGCTGCCGGAGGTTACGACGGTGGCGAATGCGGCGGGTCGGGTGACACCTTCGCCACTGGCCCACGCATTCGTCCGAACGCGGCCCGCACCAAGCCGGCTACAAGGGTTATATCGCTGGGCCCGTATCATCCAGGCACGCCAGCGTCGCGATGCGCGCCGGGCTGAAGGGCGGGCGCAGGCGCGGTGGTTCCCAGCCGAACAGGGTGTGCGCGGCGGTGGCGCAGATACGGCCCTGGCACGCGCCCATGCCGCAGCGGGTGTTGAGCTTAGCGCTGTTCCAGCTGTTGTGGTCGGCGAGTTCGGCGTAGGGCACGTCTTCGCAACGGCAGACCAGCGTGTCGGCTTTCGCCAGTGTTTTCAGTGCAGGATCGAGCGCGAACGCCTGGTTTAACCGGTCGGCGAAGCGCTGCCAACGCTGGCGCTCCGGCCAATGTGCCCGCGCCTCCTCCTGCCTGCCGACGGCGACCAGCCCGGCGATCTTGCCTTCCGCTCGGGCCAGTTCGCTGCCGCCAAAACCGGTGCATTCACCGGCCGCGTAATGGTCGGTGAGCCCGGTGGCTTGCCACTCATCCACCACGATCGCGCGATCGCGCACCTCGCAACCCAGCGCGCTGCCCAGCTCGGTGTTGGGTACCAGACTGAAACCACACGCGAGCCGGTCGCAGGCGATCTCTTCGACACGCGAGCCCGTTTGCACGCGCACCGCTTCCAGCCGATCCGAGCCCAGCGCTTCGATCACGTGCGCTGACAGTCGATAGGCGCCATTGGCCAGCGTCACGGCCTGAAAGGCTTTGTTCGGCCATCGCCACAACCCCAGCGCAAAGCCGCTGACCGCGCGGCGTCCCGCTTGCTCGGCGATGCGCACGACCTCGGCACCGTTCTTCTTGGCGGTCGCGGCGCAAGCCAGCAGCAGGGGGCCGCTGCCCGCGATCACGATGCGTTCACCCGACACCGGTACGCCGCCCTTGATCAACGCCTGCAACCCACCGGCGCCGGTGACGCCGGGCAAGGTCCAGCCGGGAAAAGGCAGCAACAGCTCGCGCGCGCCGGTACACAGAATCAGCTTGTCGTAACCCAGTACCCAACCGCGTTCGGCGTCTTCCAGCAGCAGGCGTTTGGGGCCGGCGATCGCGACCACCTTGGTGCCGCTGTGCAGATGAATATTGCTGTAGCGCTGCAACTGCGCGCGCATCTCCGTCGCCACAGTGGGCAGTTGTGCGTTCGGGCCGTCGCGCCAGATCTGCCCGCCGGGCAGCGGGTTGTCGTCGAGCACGACGATGCTGATGCCGCTCGGTGCCGCCGCCAAAGCAGCCGCCATGCCGGCAGGGCCTGCGCCGATGATCAACAGGTCCACAGGTCGGGTCATGGCCGTGTCTCTACGTGCATGCCGTCGCGGCACAGTGTCTGGCAGGCGAGGCGGCGCAGGCCGTCGATGGTCACCCGGCATTCCTGGCAGATGCCCATCCCGCACAAGGGCGCTCGGCGTTGACCGCTGACTGACGTGCGACTGCACTGGTCACCGCTCGCCATCAAGGCCGCCGCAACGGTGGTGCCTTGGGCGACGCGCAACGGCTGACCGTCGATGCTCAACTCAAGCATGGGCAGGGGCTCCGATAAAACGTTGAGGCAGGAACGCGTCGAGGTCGAGCGGCGGTGGCGTGTGCAGCAGTTGCGCGGCCAGCAGCTTGGCGGTGCCGGTGGCGGTGGTGACGCCCAGACCTTCATGCCCCACGGCCAGCCACAACCCCGGCTGCTCGGGGTGCTCGCCAATCAGCGGCTGGCCGTCCGGGCTCGCCGAGCGAAAACCGGTCCAGCTGCGAATGCCGTTCATCTGGCCGAGGTCGGGCAAAAAATCCATGGCCCGACGCAGCATGCGACCGAGCATGGCGGCGTCGATCGTGGGGTCTTCGTTGTCGAACTGCCGGGACGAGCCGATGAACAACTGACCGGTCGGGCGTTGTTGCACGTTGAACGCCACGGAAGGGCCGTTGCCCTTGTGCGCGCTGGTGACATAACCCAGTTCGACCAGGGTGTGGGTGATCTGGATCGGGTAGCGATCGGTGATCAGCAGGTGGCCTTTCTTGGCGTGCAGCGGCACGTCCGGGCACAGGTCGCGGGCATGGATGCCATTGGCAAGCACCACGGCGCCGGCCTGCAACCACTGTCCATCGGCCAGCCTCACGCGGTTGCCTTGAACCTCCACCACCTCGGCGTGCTGCTGATGCACGCGCTCGGGTTGGCGCTGCAACAGCCAGCGCGCGGCATTCGGCGCATACAGAATCCCGTCTCCGGTGACCCTCAAGGCGCCAAACAGGCCGGGGCGCAGGGAAGGCTCGGCCTTCGCCAATGCAGCGCCTGACATCAATTCGCATGCCAGACCGAATTCACTTAACGCGGCGTGTTTGCGTTCGGCTTCGGCCATTTCTTCTTCGTTACAGGCCAGCCACAGCGTGCCGTTGTTGCGCATGGCGCAGTTCTCGGGCATCTGCGGCGCCAGTTCGCGCCACAGGCGCACCGAGTATTCGCCCAGTGCCAACTCGGCGGGGCTGTGGTCCAGGACCACCAGATGCCCCATCCCGGCAGCGGTGGCAGCCGGTCGCTGGCAATCGAGCACGCACACGTGCAGGCCTTGGCTGGCCAGTTCATCGGCACAGGCAGCGCCAATGATTCCGCCACCGATGATGATCACATCGGCGGCCTGGCCTCGAATATCGGTGCCCTGGATCAAGAACGAATGCCCCAGGCGAACGGGTCTTCCTCGTCCAGCAGCAGCGTCGCTTCGGCGCTGATGTAGGCGCGACCGCGGATGGTCGGCACGATGCGGTCACCCATCTGGCGTTCACCATGCTGCCATTGGAAACTGCCCTCGAACTGGCTGCCGATCACGCTGGCTTGCTGCCAGATCGCGCCGGGCTCCAGTTTGCCGTCTGCGGCCAGGCAGGCCAGTTTGGCGCTGGTGCCGGTGCCGCACGGTGAACGGTCGTAGGCTTTGCCGGGGCACAGGACGAAGTTGCGGCTGTCGGCCACGTCATCGTCGGCGAACAATTCGATGTGGTCGATCAGGCCGCCGTCTTCGCCACGGATGCCCTGGCTGTCCAGCGCCTGACGGACTTTCCAGGTGTAATCGGTGAGGGCGTCGAGGTTGTCGCCGGTGACGCTCAGGCCGTGATCGGCAATCAGGAAGAACCAGTTACCACCCCAGGCGATGTCGCCGGTGACGTTGCCGATCCCCGGGACATCGACGATGAAGTTCTTGCGATAGCGGTAGGAAGGGACGTTGTTGACGCTGACCGAGCGATCCTCGTGCAGGGTGGCTTGCACCGTGCCGACCGGGGTTTCGATGCGGTGAACGCCGGGGCCGATCTTGCCCAGGTGCGCCAGCGATACGACCAGCCCGATGGTGCCGTGGCCGCACATGCCCAGATAACCGGCGTTATTAAAAAATATCACCCCGGCGCAGGCTTCCGGGTCCACCGGCTTGCACAGCAGCGCGCCAACCAGCACATCGCTGCCGCGGGGTTCCAGCACGGTGGCCGCACGCCAGTCGTCGAACTCCTCCGCCAGCAACTGGCGACGTTCCGCCATGCTGCCGTTGCCAAGGTCAGGAAAACCGTCGAGCACCAGACGCGTGGGTTCGCCGCCGGTGTGGGAGTCGAGGATCTGGATGCGCTTCATGGTTCACCCCTAAGTGGTAGGCAGTAGCCCGTTCCGAATGCCGCGACAGCGTGGCGATGCGATTTTTCTGTGGGAGCGAATTCATTCGCGAAAAATTGGTAGAGACGACGTATCTGTGTCGGCTGTACCGGCCTCTCGCGAATGAATTCGCTCCCACAGTTTTAGCTCCCCATTCAGACAGACACTTGGTTAACACATGATGGGATTGAATAAACGCGCCGTCGCTTCCTTAGCTGGCATCCAGATTGGCGTTAAAGCGCGGCAGGGTCTTGACCGATTTCGCCGCTGAAAATGACGAAATCGGCACAGTCGCGGGCGACTCAGATTTCGCTGAGCGCCGCGTTGGGAAGGTGTGCGTAGAGCGCGCGGCAAACGCCGATGATGTGGTGTTCGATCAGTTCGGCGGCTTTGTCCACGTCTCGATCGGCACAGGCTTTGAGGATTTCGCGGTGTTCTTTGTCCGCCCGTTCTTTGCCCTCGTCGAAGCTCATTTGCACGCGCAGGTAACGTTCGACCTTGTCGTGGATCGAGCGAATCATGTTCAGCAGAAACGGCCGCTGCGCCGCTTCGTACAGACAGGTGTGGAACGCCCAGTTCAGTTCTGCCCAGCGCCCGATGTCGTCGTCACCCACGAACTCGTCACAGATGGCCGTGGCCCGATCGATCTGCGCTTGGGTCATCCGTGGCACGGCCAGCCGGATGGCCTGAACCTCCAGCAACACGCGCACTTCGAAGATCTGCGCCAGCTCCGGCTCGGAGATCCGCGTGACCACGGCACCCTTGTTGCGTTGGAACTGCACCAACCCTTCAGCCTCAAGGCGCTTCAAGGCTTCGCGCACAGGGATCTTGCTGACGTTGAACACGCGAGCGATGTCGTCCTGGCGAATCGGCTCATCTTCGGCGAACTGGCCGGAAATGATCGACTCACGCAGGTACTTTGAAATCACCTCGGACGCAGAGGGTGCGACACCAAGGTTGGGGGCGTCAGGAAGGAGAAAGGGCACGCGAGCGACTCAGGCAAGGGACGAATAGCGGATATTGTATACGACCTTCGATTTGTTACATCCGATGTTGCCGCTGCCTGGCGAAAAAAAGATCAGTGGTTGACCGTGTACGACAGCATCATCGAAATCTGACACAGCGGGCGGCCGCTTTCGGCATGCCACTGGTTGAACGCGGCTTGCACCGCCGCCTGATCGCGCTGGCTGCTGGGCACCTTGTCGACGATGTTTTGCGCGTTGAGTGCTGCGACCACGTCGTAGCTGGGGATAAACGTGTCCTTGCCGACCATGCGCAGGAAACGCGCGGCCGAGAGTCCGCCCATCTGATTGCCGTGCTTGAACAGGTAACGCCACAGCCCGACGATGTCGGTCACCGGCCACTCGGCGATGAAGTTGCCGAAGCTGCCGTGTTCCTGAGCGATGTCGAGGATCAACTGCGCGTTGCGTGGCACGCTCTTGAGTTTGCCAAGGTGGCGAATGATTCGCGCATCCTGCATCAGACGCTCCAGATGGTCGGCGCCCATGAGCACGACCTTTTCCGGATCGAAGCCAAAGAACACCTGCTCGAAGGCCGGCCATTTGGCGTCCACCAGGCTGTGTTTCAACCCGGCACGAAACACCCGCAGGGCCATGGTCGACAGATAACGGTCGTCGCTCAGGGCCTTGAGCTGTTTTGACGTGGCGGGAGTCGGCAGATGCGCCTCGAGGGCGGCGGCGGAACCAAAGCGATTCAAGCAGTATTCATTGAGCCATTTGTAGTCTTGCATGCCCTCTCCAACACAAAGATGTAGGTCCACTGCAGGCCGTGTAGGAGCGCGCTTGCCCGCGAATGCAGTGTGTCAGTCGATGAATGTGTCACAGACAGATCGCATTCGCGGGCAAGCGCGCTCCTACAGGGCGCGCGGGGGTTCAGATAATTTGCGGTTGTACTGAAACCGCCAGCGCACGTACAGCAGTGCACTGGTAAACACCGCCAAGCTCGCCAGCATTTCCAGCACGCCGAACCAGGAGCGGCTCGGGTCGTAAGCGGCCAGCGCTCCCTTGATGAAATACAGGTTCACCACGAAGCAGGTCCACGAATGCCCGCGCGCGCTGCCGGTGATCATCCCCGGTGAGAGCAACAAAAGCGGCACCAGTTCAATCGACAGGATCACCCAGGGACGGGCACCGTGCAGATCGGCGAACCCGAGGTAATACACCGCAAGCAGCGCGATCAGCCCGAAAAAGCACAACAAGGCAGCAACCCGGCTCCAGCGGACGCGAGGTTCCAGCCATTCCAGCGCGGGCAATGCCTTGGGCTTTTTAGCCACGCGACGGCTCCAGCAGCAACGCAGTCTTGGCCAGACGCTGACCCAGCGCGCGGCACAGCGTGGTTTCGTGCGGGTCCAGCGGACGTTTGCCGTCGGCGCCTGCGTGGTGGCTGGCGCCGTACGGCGTACCGCCGCCGCGGGTTTCGATCAGCGCCGCTTCGCTGTAGGGCAGGCCGGTGACCAGCATGCCGTGGTGCAACAACGGCAGCAGCATCGACATCAGCGTGGTTTCCTGACCGCCGTGCAGGCTGGCCGTGGAGGTGAACACGCTGGCAGGTTTACCGACCAGCGCCCCGGTCAGCCACAGGTTGCTGGTGCCGTCGAGGAAGTACTTGAGCGGCGCCGCCATGTTGCCGAAACGGGTCGGACTGCCCAGCGCCAGGCCGGCGCAGTTTTTCAGATCGTCGAGCGTGGCGTACAACGCGCCCGTGTCCGGAATGCTCGGCGCCACCGCTTCGCACTCGGTGGAGATCGCCGGCACCGTGCGCAAGCGCGCTTCCATGCCGCCCATCTCGACGCCACGGGCGATTTGTCGGGCCATTTCACTGGTCGAACCGTTGCGGCTGTAGAACAGAACCAGAATGTACGGCGTGCTCACGGCAGGATCTCCAGGATCTTTTCCGGTGGACGGCCAATCACGGCTTTGTCGCCAACGACCAGAATCGGGCGCTCGATCAGCTTGGGGTGCGCGGCCATGGCGGCGACCACGTCATCGTCGCTCAGGCTGGCGTCTGCCAGGTTCAGGGTTTTGTATTCGTCTTCGCCGGTGCGCAGCAGATCGCGCGCGCCGATGCCCAGCTTGCCCAGCAGGTCACGCAGTTGGGCAGCATTGGGCGGGGTTTCGAGATAACGCACGACAGTCGGCGTCAGGCCACGGGCTTCAAGCAATTCCAGCGCACCACGTGATTTGGAGCAGCGCGGGTTGTGATAAAGCGTCAGATCGGTCATTTGCAGGTCGCATCTTGCGTGAGGTGGCGGCTATTCTACATAGGTGACGACCCGGACGAACATCAGGTCTGCGTCGCGTCTCTATAAAAGGAACAAGCATCATGGCAAGGCGGTTGGCAGCAGCGGTAGCGCTTATCGGGAGTGTGTTGCTCAGCGGGTGTGGCGTGGATCTGGGGACTGACCAGAACGGTCAGAAGGTCGCCAGCGACCGCGTCGACAAACATTGGCTGGTGGTCAACTACTGGGCTGAATGGTGTGGCCCGTGCCGCACGGAAATTCCGGAACTGAACAAACTCTCCGACCAGATGAACGGCCAGAAGGTCAGCGTGTTCGGGGTCAATTTCGACAATCTGCAGGGTGAAGACCTGAAAACCGCAAGCAATGCGCTGGGCATCAAGTTCACCGTGCTGGCCCAGGATCCGGCCGAACAGTACGACCTGCCCAAGAGCGAAGCGCTGCCGGTGACTTACATCATCGACGACAAGGGCAAGGTTCGTGAGCAGTTGATGGGCGAGCAGACCGCCGCAGGCGTGGCGCAGAAACTGGCGGAGTTGAAAGGGAAGGGCTGAGCACCACTAACCTTTGTAGGAGCGTGGCTTGTCCCGCGATCGGCCGGGGACCGGTCGTGATCTATGCGACCGTGGTCAGGCTGACACACCGCATTCAATGGGTTTGTTGGCGCTTCGCACCAAATCGCGGGACAAGCCACGCTCCTACAGGGCGAGGCTCAGTCTTCTTCCAGCCAGAACCGCAACGGCAACCCTTGCGCAGGCCACAGTTGCAGCTGCTCAACCTCTGACACATCCCACCGCTGCACCTGCCCCATGGCCTCCAGAAACCGGTGTTCCTGTTCCATCAAGGCCGGTGCACAGAGTTTGCGGGTGCTGCCGACCGGGCCGAAGTGGATGCGGTTGCCCTCCAGCCGGTACGACGCGAACCAGTGGTTACAGCCTGCATTGCCATAGGCACGGCCATCGTTGCCCAGGGTCATGGTCAGGTGGCTGTTGTCGATCAGCGGACGTTCGCCGATCCACTCCAGCACATAACCGTGATCACGCTTGAGCGCATCGGTGTCGGTTGCACAACCCGCCAGCATGACGGCCGCGAGCACGCTCAGCACACGCGATTTCATGCGGCTTTTTTCGCGCAGGCCGGGCATACGTGGTGCTCGCCGACGGTTTTCCAGCCCAGTTCGGCAATGCGCGCGGTGGCGGCAGGCTTCAAGGCTTTCTTGCCTTCCTTGCCGTCCACCATGAACTCGATGTCCTGCTCTTTACCGCAACCGTTGCAGTTGACCTTCCACTGATGGATCGCCAGCTCGGTGAACGCCGGACCGTTGGCGACGGCCACCCATTGCCCCGGTGGGTTGATCAGGTGACGGACTTTTTCCACGTTCAGGCGCATGTACAGGTCTTTGCTGCCTTTGACGGTGACCAGCAGCACATCGTCGTGCTTGATCGAGCCGCCGTTGCCGGTCACTTGATAGCGACCGATGGCCAGGCTGCGGCATTCGATCAGGGTGTGTTGCGGGGTGAGCATGCTGTAACGAAAATCGTGTTCGGCCATGGGGGTCTCCAAATAGGCGCGCATGCTACCACTTTAGATCGCCGATGCCCGCTGCCGGTGAGCGGCCCGGTTGGCATTGTGAGGTTGGATGCGAACGCCTGTGGGCGCGAATTCATTCGCGAGACGTCCGCACGGTCGACACATCACCGTCGCCTGAAAGATATTTCGCGAATGAATTCGCTCCCACAGGTGCCGTGTTCACAAAAGCTTATTCGCTCCCACAGGTGCCGTGTTAACAGAAGGTTATTTGTTGGACTGGATAGCGGTTCAGACACTGTTTTGCGGAGTTCCTGCCGCCCAACCCATGATGTTATCCAGCGTCGTCTGCGCGATCGCGCCCAAGGCTTCCTGGGTCAGAAACGCCTGATGCGCCGTCACCACCACGTTGGGAAAGGTCAGCAGGCGGGCAAGCACGTCATCCTGCAACGGAAGGTCCGAGCGATCTTCGAAGAACAGTTGCGCTTCTTCCTCGTACACGTCCAGCCCGAGGTAACCCAACTGGCCGCTCTTCAGCGCCTCGATCAGTGCGGGCGTATCCACCAGCGCGCCGCGACCGGTGTTGATCAGCATCGCGCCGCGTTGCATGCACTGCAGCGACGCCTGATTGATCAGATGGCGGGTGTGCTCATTGAGCGGGCAATGAAGGCTGACGATCTGTGCCTGGGCGAGTAATTGATCCAGCGGCAGATACCGTGCACCCAGCGCCTCGACCTGCGGGTTGGGGAAGGGGTCATACGCCAGCAACTCACAACCGAAGCCGGCCATGATTCGCGCGAAGGTCGCGCCGATCTGCCCGGTGCCGACCACGCCCACGGTCTTGCCGACGAGGTCGAAGCCGGTCAGCCCGTGCAGCGTGAAATCCCCATCGCGGGTGCGGTTGTAGGCGCGGTGCAGGTGACGGTTGAGCGACAGGATCAAGGCCACGGCGTGTTCGGCGACGGCATGGGGTGAATAGGCCGGGACGCGAACGACGCTGAGGCCCAGGCGTTGGGCCGTCGGCAGGTCCACATGGTTGAAGCCGGCCGAGCGCAACGCGATCAGCTTGGTGCCGCCCGCCGCCAGGCGCTCAAGGACGGGGGCGCTGAGGTCATCATTGATGAACGCGCAGACGACAGGGTATTGGTCCGCAAGGGCGACCGTGTCCAGCGTCAGCCGTGCAGGCTGGAAGTGCAACTCGATGTCAGCGGGCACATCGGCCGAGAGGAAACTGTCGCGGTCGTAGGTCTGGCTGCTGTAGAGGAGGGTGCGCATGGTGGTTCCTTTCTGGAGGTCTCGCAGTCAACCCGTCACGGTTGTAGAACCGCGCTTGCCGGCGATGGCCGGTACATCCGATCCGCATGTTTTGGATTCACCACCGAATCGCGGACAAGCGCGCTCCTGCAGGATATTGATCCGTTTCGCCTGTGCACTGGACCACATCAAGCACTCACCCGCGCCTCGATCTCCAGCCGCGTGATCGCTTTCTCCAGATCATTGAGCGCTTTGTCGCTGTCTGACGAGTCCTGTTTAAGCAGGGTTTCGCTGCGCTGGCAGGCGGCGCGCAGTTGGGGCACGCCACAGTAGCGGGTCGCGCCGTGCAAACGATGGACGCGCTCGATCAGGGCGACACGGTCACCTGCCTCGCGTGCGGCCCGAATGGCCTCTCGGTCAGTGTCCAGTGAGGCCAGCAGCATCGCCAGCATGTCGGCGGCAAGATCGGCTTTGCCAGCGGCCAGGCGCAAACCTTCCTCATGATCCAGCACTTGCAGGTTGACACCGCCCTGACTGACCTCCTGGTGGCGCTCCGGCGCCTGGTTGCGCAGCGCAAGACCGGTCCATTTGAGTACGACCTGTGCCAGCTGCCGTTCACTGATCGGCTTGGTCAGGTAGTCGTCCATGCCGCTCTGCAGCAGCGCGCGTTTCTCGTTGGCCATGGCGTGGGCGGTGAGGGCGACGATCGGCAGCGAGGTCGCCTGACGTTCCAGTTCCCAGCTGCGAATCGCCTCGGTGGCCTGACGTCCGTCCATGCCGGGCATCTGCACATCCATTAGCACCAGGTCGAAGGTGTCTTCCTGCACCGCCTGAACGGCGGCATAGCCACTGTCCACCGCGAGCACTTTGGCGCCCATGTCTTCCAGCAGCGTCTGCACCAGCAACAGGTTGGCCGGGTTGTCGTCGACGCAAAGAATCCGCGGCGGTCGGCTCGACAGGGGTTCGGGCACCTCGTTGCGCAGCTGCTTGGGGTTGATCAGCTCCGACAGCGCCCGACGCAATTTACGCGTACACGCAGGCTTGGCCTGCAACTGGCTGTACGCGTCCGGCACCGAGACCTGATAAAGGGCCTGCTCCGTGGTCGGGCACAGCACCAGCACTTTGCAGTCGAGATTCTCAAGGTCCCAGATCTGCTGACGAAGACGCTCGGGCGGCAGTTCGTGGGCGGTGACCCCCAGCACGGCCATGTCGATGGCGTGAGGCGTCTGGTGGACCACGGTCACGCCATTGATCAGGTTTTCCAGGTTGTTGAACACCATGGGTTGCAGGCCGCAATCTTCCAGCTGGTGTTCCAGTGCCTGACGCGCGAGGTCGTGATGCTCAAGCACCGCCACGCGACGGCCGATCAACGGCGGTGCAGGCAGGTCTTCGAGGTCGTCGCGGGTCTTCGGCAGGGTCACGCTGATCCAGAATTCCGACCCTTCGCCGGGGGTGCTTTCCACGCCAATCTCGCCGCCCATCTGTTCGATCAGCCGCTTGGAAATCACCAGGCCCAGGCCGGTGCCGCCGGAATGACGCGACAGCGAATTGTCCGCCTGGCTGAACGCTTGAAACAGCGCGCGCACGTCCTGGCTGGACAGGCCGATGCCGGTGTCCTGCACGCTGATGCGCAGCTGGACCTTGTCGTCCTGCTCGTCCTCGAGCATGGCCCGCGCGACGATGGTGCCTTCGCGGGTGAACTTGATGGCGTTGCTCACCAGGTTGGTGAGAATCTGCTTGAGTCGCAGCGGGTCGCCCACCAGCGACAACGGCGTGTCGCGATAAACAAGACTCACCAGCTCCAGCTGCTTGGCGTGGGCCGCGGGCGCGAGGATGGTCAGGGTGTCTTGCAGCAGGTCGCGCAGGTTGAACGGGATGGTGTCGAGCACCAGCTTGCCAGCCTCGATCTTCGAGAAGTCGAGGATCTCGTTGATGATGCTCAGCAGGCTGTCCGCGGACTTTTCGATGGTGCCCAGATAATCATGCTGGCGCGGCGTCAGCTCACTCTTCTGCAAGAGGTGGGTGAAACCAAGAATCCCGTTGAGCGGCGTGCGAATTTCGTGGCTCATGTTGGCCAGGAATTCGGACTTGATCCGGCTGGCTTCCAGCGCTTCTTTGCGCGCCAGGTCCAGTTCGATGTTCTGGATCTCGATGGTTTCCAGGTTCTGGCGAACGTCTTCGGTGGCCTGCTCGATGTTGTGCTGCAGTTCTTCCTGCGCGTTCTGCAGCGTCGCGGCCATCCGGTTGATGCCGGAGGCGAGTTCGTCCAGCTCGTTGCTGCCCATGGGGGGCAATCGGGCTTCCAGATTGCCGTCTTTGAGTTGAGCCACCACGTGTTTGATCTGCGCGACAGGGCCGTTGATGGTGCGGCTCATGCGCAACGCCAGGGTGGCGGTCAGGCCAAGCCCGATGGCGATCAGGATCAGGCTGGCAAACAGGCTGCGATAACCTCGCAGCAGTGTGCCGCTGTGGGACAGTTCCAGTTCAACCCAGCCCAGCAAGCGGTCGGCTTCGGCGGGAACGACGTCGCCGGTCAGGTGACGATTGCGCCCGAACACGGGCATCAGGTAGCGCGTGGCGTCATTCTCGGAGCGTTGCAGCATGTGCGTGGTGTTACCGACCGGCGGTTGATTGATCATGGTCGGCCCCGCATGGGCGAGCGGGTTGCGGTCAGCGTCGAGGAAGGACACCGCGCGCACATCGGCCTGTTCCAGCACCTGGCCTGCGATGCGTTCGAGCACCGCTTTGTCGCTGCTGGCCAGGGCGGTGGCAGAGAGCGGGGCCAGCTCGTTGGCGATCATTTCGCCGCGCTTGAGCAACTGGGTCTGCAACTCCGAGAGTTGCATCCAGGTGAAATAACCGCCCAGCAGCGCCGCCATCAGGCAGGCCGGGAGCAGGGTCAGCAGCAATACGCGGCCTTTGATGCCCAGTTTGTTCAGCACACTTTTTTCTCCGGCAATCTTGAGTCACGCACACAGGACGTTTAGCAAGACCTGCGCCATGGTTGCCTGTTCTTCGCTGCAAAGCGCCTTGGGTGATGTGCGCAGTGTAGCCACTTGCGCGCGGCTAATCCCGGCTAAATCGGCGGTCAGCGAATGCACTGACAACGCGTGTCGATCAGTCCCCATTGCCGGTGGCCACGCAATCTTGAATAATCGCGTCCTGAGAATCAGTCGCAGACGCCAATGAATCCCGCCATCATTCACCGCCCCAGCATACTCGCCATCGAGGACGATCCCGTGCTCGGTGCGTTTGTACACGACTCGCTGGGCCGTTGCGGCTTCCACGTCACCTGGTGCCAGAACGGCGCGGAAGGGCTGGAGCGTGCCCAGAATGAGCCCTTCGATGTGATCTTGATGGACATCCTGCTGCCGGGCATGAACGGCCTGGACATTTTGTCCCGCCTGCGCCGTCGTCATACGATGCCGATCATCCTGATGTCCGCCCTTGGGGCTGAAGCCGATCGCATCACCGGTTTTCGCAACGGGGCGGACGATTACCTGCCCAAACCCTTCAGCGTCGACGAGTTGCGGGTCCGTATCGAAGCGATCCTGCGTCGGGTCGAGCTTGAGCGCCGCTTTCATGCCCCGGTGGCCGCTGCGGCCGTGCCACGCCCGGATGAGCTCAGGTTCGACGAGGGCCTGTGCGATGTCAGCTTCGGTCGCAAGCCCGCGCAGTTGACGCCCAGCGAATACCGGCTGCTGGAAACCCTGTGGCGCAATCCGGAGGACGTCCTCAGTAAACCCTTCCTTTATCAGCATGTCCTGCAGCGCGGCTACTCGCAGCATGACCGAAGCCTGGACATGCACATCAGCCAGATTCGCCGCAAGCTCAAGGCGATCGGTTACGAAGCCCATCAGGTGCGTACCGTGTGGGGCAAAGGGTATGTGCTGACGGAAGCCGAACCGGATGCGTGAGCAGCGTTCACGCCTGCCGGGCAGGCACTCGCTGTTCTGGAAACTGGCCTTCCTGCTGGTAGGGTTCTGTTTGCTCATGATCTGGCTCAGCTGGTACTGGGGCCGTTACGTCGAAACCCAAAACGCCTACCTGACCGCGCAGGCCCGTCACGTGCTCAAGGGCTATGCCGCCGAGGCGGAGCAGGCCTGGCGTGCAGACAACCAGCTCGGAATAGACCGTTGGTTGCAAGAGATGCGCCGTCAGGAATCGGGTTGGGTCGGGGTGATCGGCCGTGACCTGCAGTCGCTGAGCAGCGTACCGCTCGATGACAGCCAGATGCAGCGTCTGACGTTCATGCGCGGCGTCGACTGGCCCATGAGCCGGCGCCAGAAGACGATGCCCTGGCTGAAGATTCCATTCCCTAACCTGCCCGGCGCGGGCAGTCTGGTCATCGAATTGCCCGAGCGCTTCAAGCCGGGGCGGTATGCGTTGGTCTGGCAACTGCTGACCAGCGTAGTGACTCCGGCGCTGTTCACCCTGCTGTTGTGCGTCGGGTTGTACCGTTTGCTGATTCGCCCGCTCAATCAACTGCGCGAGCAAGCCAATGCCTGGCGTGCCGACCGTCTTTCCAATCGCCTGTCGGCGCAGATGACCTCGCGTCAGGACGAACTGGGCGAGCTCAACCGGGCGTTCGATCACATGGCCAGCCGCTTGCAGTCCACCGTTCAGATTCAGCAACAGTTGCTGCGCGATCTGTCCCACGAGTTGCGCACGCCGCTGAGCCGCCTTCGTGTGGCCTGCGACAGCGAACAAAGCCTGCCTGAATTGCGCGACCGGCTGAGCCGTGAGGTCGAAGGCATGCGTCGGCTGGTGGACGACACCTTGCACCTGGCCTGGCTGGACGCCGAGCGGGAGAAACTGCCGGACGAGGACATCGAGGTACTGGCGTTATGGGACATGCTGGTGGACAACGCTTGCTTCGAGAGCTGCTGGCCTTCCCGACAACTGGTGTGCGACCTGGACAGCCAGTGCTGGGTGCGCGGCCATCTGAATACGCTGGCTCAGGCACTGGAAAACATCCTGCGCAACGCCATTCGTCATTCGCCGCCGCAAGGCATCGTGCGCCTGGGTGGGCGGCGTGACGGTGACGACTGGCTGCTCTGGCTGGAAGACCAGGGCGGTGGTGTGGACGACAGCGATCTGGAACGCATCTTTGCGCCCTTTATTCGTCTCGACGGCGCTCGACCCGGTGACGGTGGTTTCGGCCTCGGCCTGAGCATCGCGCGCAATTCGCTGCGGCTACAGGGCGGCGACATGTGGGCCGAGAACACGGCGCAGGGGTTGCGGATGATCATGCGATTGCCGGCGCGTGAGGTCGAAGCCGCGGCTTGAATCGCCGCCAGCCTGTAGGAGCGCGCTTGGTCTGGGCCGCATCCGGACGATTGGCCGGTGCATCTTGCACAGATGTGTCGCTCATCCATAGGTTTCGCGGGCAAGCGCGCTCCTACAGCTTGACGTGGTTATTACGCAGTAGCCCAGTGCTCGCGATGGTTCACTTATTCCTTTTCGCCATATCGAACTCACTTTGCGTGATATGGGCTTGGAGCGATTGCCGGTATGATAGGCGACCCCCGCACGTCTGGATCGCGAACACGCCATGACCCTGCAGTATCAAACCATCGCCGATTGCGTCGGCAACACCCCGCTGGTGCGTCTGCAACGCATGGCCGGGAACACCAGCAACACGTTGCTGCTCAAGCTTGAAGGCAATAACCCGGCCGGTTCCGTGAAGGATCGCCCGGCGCTGTCGATGATCACCCGCGCCGAACTGCGCGGACAGATCCATCAGGGCGATACCCTGATCGAAGCCACCTCCGGCAACACCGGCATCGCCCTGGCCATGGCCGCGGCGATCAAGGGTTATCGCATGATCCTGATCATGCCCGACAACTCCAGCGCCGAGCGCAAGGCGGCGATGACGGCCTATGGTGCCGAGTTGATTCTCGTCAGCAAGGAGGAGGGCATGGAAGGCGCCCGTGACCTGGCCGAGCGCATGCAGGCCGAAGGCCGTGGCAAGGTGCTGGACCAGTTCGCCAACGGTGACAATCCAGAAGCGCATTACGTCGGCACCGGCCCGGAAATCTGGCGGCAGACCGGCGGCACCATCACCCACTTCGTCAGCTCCATGGGCACCACCGGCACCATCATGGGCACCTCGCGTTATCTCAAGGAGCAGAACCCGAATATCCAGATCGTCGGCCTGCAGCCCATGGACGGCTCGGCGATTCCCGGCATTCGCCGCTGGCCGCAGGAGTACCTGCCGAAGATCTATCAGGCCGAGCGCGTCGACCGGATCATGGACATGGCCCAGAGCGAAGCCGAGGACGTCATGCGGCGCCTGGCCCGTGAAGAAGGCATCTTCTGTGGCGTGTCGTCGGGCGGTTCCGTCGCCGGCATGTTGCGCCTGTCCCAGGAAGTCGAGAATGCGGTGATGGTCGCGATCATTTGTGACCGTGGCGACCGTTACCTGTCGACCGGTGTCTACGATGCGCCCAACTGATGGCCAAGCGTGATGCCGGCCTGCGTTTCCAGCCCAGCGGCGGCACCCGGACAACGCAGGTCCCTACCGGTAAAAAACAACGTCTGACCCTTGAGCGGCTGTCCAACGACGGCCGTGGCATCGGCTTTGTCGACGGTCGCACGTGGTTCGTGGCGGGCGCCTTGGCCGGCGAAGAGGTGGAAGCCCGCGTGCTGGGTGCCCACGGCAAAGTGGTCGAAGCGCGCACCGAGCGTGTGTTCACCGCCAGCCCTTTACGCCGTCCGGCACCGTGCGCGCACTTCGGCCGCTGTGGCGGTTGCAGCGTGCAGCACATGCCCCACGACGAACAGCTTGCCCTGAAACAGCGCATGCTCGCCGAGCAATTGAGCCGCGTTGCGGGGGTCGAGCCCGATGAGTGGGCCGCGCCATTGACCGGCGACGAATTCGCCTACCGTCGGCGTGCCCGCATCGCTGTTCGCTGGGACGCCAAAGGCAAACGCCTCGACGTCGGGTTTCGCGCAGCGTCCAGTCAGGACATCATCGCCATCGATCACTGCCCGGTGCTGGTACAGGCCTTGCAACCAATCATGACCGCGTTACCGGAAATGCTGAGGCGCTTGAGCAAACCGCAAGCGTTGGGCCATGTCGAGTTGTTCAACGGATCGGCCAGCGCCGTGCTGTTGCGTCATACCGCGCCGCTGGCCGACAAGGACCTCGACATCCTCAAGGCCTTCTGCGAGACCCACGACGCGCAACTGTGGTTGCACGGCGAAAATGGTCCGCAGCCAGTGGACGCTTCGGCGCAACTGGGCTTTCGTCTTGAGCCCTGGAATCTGGAGCTGGCCTACCGACCCGGTGACTTCGTGCAGGTCAACGCGCAGGTCAATACCGCGATGATCCAACAAGCACTGGAGTGGCTCGCACCGCGTGCGGACGAACGAGTACTGGACTTGTTCTGCGGGCTTGGTAACTTCGCTTTACCGCTGGCGCAGATCACCCGCGAGGTGGTGGCAGTGGAGGGCGTTGAGACCATGGTCCAGCGCGCAACCGGCAACGCAGTCAGCAATGATTTGCACAATGTGAAGTTTTTTCAGGCGGATCTGTCGCAGCCGCTGGACAAGGCGCCTTGGGTGGCGGAAGGTTTCCGCGCAGTGCTGCTCGATCCTCCGCGAGACGGGGCGTTTGAAGTGGTCGGCAAGCTCAAGTCGTTGGGTGCTGAACGGTTACTTTATGTGTCGTGCAATCCGGCAACTTTGGCGCGCGACACGGTCGAATTGATCAAGCAGGGCTACCGATTAAAACGTGCCGGAATCCTCGATATGTTCCCGCAGACAGCGCATGTCGAGGCGATGGCGTTATTTGAAGCGAGTAAGTGAGGCGGTGCGGTTCAAGGAAACGGACCGGTGCCTTACAGGGACTCTCGTTTAATCCGACTGGCCCGCGCACGCGATCTTGCATGGCCCGCAAGGTGTGTGCGCTGAAGAAGGCTGGCGACTGATGGCGCATTTCATCGCGCCGTAGGGAAGGTAAGCAACATGGTACAGGTGAGAGCACACCAGCCGATAAACACAGACGGCAGTATCAATCTCGACGCGTGGCTTGATCATGTGGTCAGCGTCGACCTCGCAGTGGACCGACAGGCGTTGAAAGAGGCCTGCGAATTTGCCCGGCAGGCCGAGCAACAGGACAACGCCGCCAAGAACCTCTGGGCGGAAGGTACGTCGAGTTTTCAGACGGGCCTGGAAATCGCTGAAATTCTGGCCGATCTCAAGCTCGATCAGGACTCGCTCATCGCGGCCGTGATTTATCGGGGCGTGCGCGAAGGCAAGATTCCATTGCCGGACGTCAGCCAGCGTTTCGGCCCCACGGTGGCCAAGCTGATCGACGGTGTGCTGCGCATGGCTGCCATCAGTGCCAGTCTCAGTCCGCGTCAATCGTTGGTCTTGGGCACTCAGGCGCAGGTCGAGAACCTGCGCAAAATGCTGGTCGCGATGGTGGATGACGTTCGCGTTGCCCTGATCAAGCTGGCAGAGCGCACGTGCGCGATTCGTGCCGTCAAGAACACCGACGACGAGAAGCGCAACCGCGTTGCCCGGGAAGTCTTCGACATCTATGCGCCACTCGCGCACCGCCTCGGCATCGGTCATATCAAATGGGAGCTGGAGGACCTGTCCTTCCGTTACCTGGAGCCTGAGCAGTACAAGCAGATCGCCAAGCTGCTGCATGAGCGTCGTCTCGATCGCGAGCGCTTCATTACTGACGTGATGTGTCAGCTTGAAAACGAACTGCTGGCCACCGGCGTGACCGCCGACATCAGCGGCCGGGCCAAACACATCTATTCGATCTGGCGCAAAATGCAGCGCAAGGGCCTGGAATTCAGCCAGATCTACGACGTTCGCGCCGTGCGGGTGCTGGTTCCGGAAATGCGCGACTGCTACACCGCGCTAGGGATCGTCCACACTCTTTGGCGGCACATTCCCAAGGAGTTCGACGACTACATCGCCAACCCCAAGGAGAACGGCTACCGCTCGCTGCACACGGCCGTGATCGGCCCCGAGGGCAAGGTGCTGGAAGTGCAAATCCGCACCCACGCCATGCACGAAGAAGCCGAGCTCGGCGTGTGTGCCCACTGGAAATACAAAGGCACCGACGTCAAATCCAGCTCCAACCATTACGAAGAGAAAATCTCGTGGTTGCGTCAGGTGCTGGAATGGCATGAGGAGCTGGGCGACATCGGCGGTCTGGCGGAACAGTTGCGCGTCGACATCGAGCCTGACCGTGTGTACGTGTTCACCCCGGACGGTCACGCCATCGACCTGCCCAAAGGCGCGACGCCGCTGGACTTCGCGTATCGCGTACACACCGAGATTGGCCATAACTGCCGTGGCGCGAAGATCAACGGCCGGATCGTGCCGCTCAACTACAGCCTGCAGACGGGTGAACAGGTCGAGATCATCACCAGTAAGCACGGCACACCGAGCCGCGACTGGCTGAACTCGAACCTGGGCTACATCACCACTTCGCGGGCGCGGGCGAAAATCGTTCACTGGTTCAAGCTGCAAGCGCGCGATCAGAACGTCGCGGCCGGCAAGGTCTTGCTCGAGCGCGAACTGGCGCGTCTGGCGCTGCCGCAGGTGGACTTCGACAAGTTGGCGGACAAAGCCAACATGAAGACCGCCGAAGACATGTTCGCGGCGCTCGGTGCCGGCGACCTGCGCCTGGCGCAACTGGTCAATCTGGCGCAGCAACTGGTCGAGCCTGAACGCGGCAACGAGCAACTGGAACTGATTCCGCGCAAGGCGTCCGGTTATAAGCCGGGCAAGCGCGGCGACATTCAGATCCAGGGCGTCGGCAACCTGATGACCCAGATGGCCGGCTGCTGCCAGCCGCTGCCGGGCGATGCAATCGTCGGTTACATCACCCAGGGCCGCGGTGTGAGCATTCACCGTCAGGACTGTGCGTCGGTGCTGCAACTGGGCGGGCGCGAGCCTGAGCGGATCATCCAGGTCAGCTGGGGCCCGGTGCCGGTGCTCACCTACCCGGTGGACATCATCATCCGAGCCTACGACCGTTCCGGGTTGCTGCGTGACGTGTCGCAGGTGCTGCTCAACGAACGCATCAACGTGCTGGCCGTCAACACCCGCTCGAACAAGGAAGACAACACCGCATTGATGTCGCTGACCATCGAGATTCCGGGGCTGGACGCCTTGGGGCGATTGTTGGGACGGATTTCGCAGTTGCCGAACATCATCGAGACGCGGCGTAACCGTACGCCTTGAAGATTTATGGCGTCTGCACGGGCGCATCGCGAATGAATTCGCTCCCACAGGTGATCGGATTGCTCCTGTGGGAGCGAATTCATTCGCGATGACGTTGGTTCCAGCGCCGCATGACTTGAGTTGAACCCCATGTATAAGCTCCAGGATCTGCTAAACCTCATGGCCCGTTTGCGCGACCCGCAATACGGCTGTCCGTGGGACGTGAAGCAGCATTACGCGACGATCGTGCCGCACACCCTTGAGGAGGCCTATGAAGTCGCCGACGCCATCGAGCGCGGGGACTTCGATGACCTGCGCGGCGAGCTGGGCGACTTGCTGTTTCAGGTGGTGTATTACTGCCAGCTGGCGCGGGAAGAAGGGCGGTTCGAGTTCGATGGCGTGGTCGACGGGATCACCCGCAAACTGATTCGCCGCCACCCTCACGTATTCCCCACCGGCGATCTGTATGCGCCACTGGAAACGCCGCGCCTGAGCGAGGATCAGGTCAAGCATCGCTGGGAAGAGATCAAAGCCGAGGAGCGTGCCGAGAAGGCCCGCGTTCCGCAGCAGTTATCCTTGCTGGACGACGTACCGAACGTACTGCCTGCCTTGTCGCGGGCGGCCAAGTTGCAGAAACGCGCGGCGCAGGTCGGGTTTGACTGGCCGGCAGCGTTGCCCGTGATCGACAAGGTGCGCGAGGAGCTCGATGAGGTTCTCGAGGCCATGGCCGACAACGACAGTGAGGGCATCCAGGAAGAGATTGGCGACCTGCTGTTTGTCGTGGTCAATCTGGCCCGTCACCTCAAGGTCGATCCGGAAAATGCCTTGCGCGCCGCCAACGGCAAATTCGAGCGGCGCTTTCGTTTTATCGAACAGGCCTTGCGCGACACTGCTCGCCCCATCGAAGATTGCAGCCTCGAAGAGATGGATGCGCTCTGGGGCGAAGCCAAGCGTCAGGAAAAGAACACGCCCAACTGCGGTTGAGTTGACTATTTAGAGAGAGAAGATAAATGGCGGGTATTTCCCTTCGTGACCAGTTGCTCAAGGCAGGTCTGGTTAACGAAAAGCAGGCCAAACAGGTCGCCAAAACCAAGCAGAAAGAACAGCGTCTGGTGCACAAGGGCCAGGCTGTCGCCGACGACGCCAGCCAGCGCGCCGCTCAGGACGCCATGGCAGAGAAGGCCAAGCGTGACCAGGAGCTGAACCGTCAGCAGCAAGAAAAGGCCGAGCAAAAAGCCCGTGCCGCGCAGGTCAAGCAGTTGATCGAAGCGACGCGTCTGCCGAAGCTGACCACCGAGGATTACTACAACTTCGTCGACGACAAGAAGGTCAAGCGCCTGTCGGTCAACACGCTGATGCGCAGCAAGCTCAGTAACGGCTCGCTGGCGATCGTGCACCACGGCGGCACGTACGAAGTCATCCCTCGTGAAGCGGCGCTGAAGGTGCAGGAGCGCGACCCTCGCCGCATCGTGATGCTCAGCGAGCCGACGGAGGAGCCGGATGGCGACGATCCTTACGCGGCCTACAAGATCCCTGACGATCTGATGTGGTAAACCCCAGTACAACAAAACCCGCCGAGGCGGGTTTTGTTTTATCGCGATTCCGTTATTGCGAGTTGCTCGCTGCCTTCTTGGCTTCCAGCTCTGCGAGCTCTGCTGCGTAACGCTGTGCGTCCGATTCGTGGTGAAACATCCCTACCAGTTGGTCTTGCTGGCGAACATCCCAGATTTGAATGCCATCCGCGATGCTTTCATGAGAGATATGGGCGTCGTCGCGTTCAGTAACAGTTACCGTCATATTGAAAACTCCTGACTCTTTGAAATCTGCGGCAGGACGTCGCAGTGATTCCTTTATAGATTTTGGTAGCTGGCTAAGTAAACCGACGATTTTGGTAAAGGTTATTTTCGGATTTGGGAAGAATCGCTAAGGGATTGTTTTAAAAGGGCGTGCGACGAATTGTCGCATTCGTTTGGAGGGGGTGAAGAAAGTTTCATGTTCGGTTGGGGAACATTCGGCGTCGCAAAACTGGCGGTTTTGGTTGTGCAGGTGAGGTGAGTAGGGATGCTCTATCCGTGCTCATCCAATTTCGCGGTGATTTGATCGTTCCTCCGCTCTGCGTGGTAACGCAGGGGCTGACGCTCTGCGTCAACGTGGACGCGGAGCGTGGGAATGATCATGCATCGTCCGGATGCGGCCCAGACACAAGCCTCGCTCCTACCGTTTGGGGTGGCGTAATCCTTGGGGGATGGTCCGGCATTCCGTTTTTCAAGTGATCCGCCTAAGGCGGAACGCTTCTGCCGTTAGGCAGAACAACCATCAGCACCAAAAGCGACAAAGGAAAAACACTCAATAGTCAGCGCCAACCCCATAAAAAACCCCGCCAATCAGCGGGGTTCTCGAAGGACGCAGTACAACCCGGATCAGCTGCCTTTCACAGCCTTCCCGTTCACCGTGCCATCCTGCAGCATGATGTTGTATTCCTTGCCATCGGTCTCAACCTGCTGCAGGCGAACCAGCAGGTAATCGTAATCCTTGGCGAACCACATCACGGTAATGCGTTTGTTCTGCGTCGGATCACGCACACGCTCTACCTTGATCGCATCGATCGAACCGACCTTGGTGTCGACTTTCTCTGTGCCGAGCACGCGGAAGTCATAGGTGTCGACTTCGTCACCGTCAACCACCTGGTACGTCATGCTCTTCTTGCCCGCAGCGACATCATGCTGCAGCGCCAGCTGGTAAGTGGATTTGTCCAGAATGCCCGTGTTCAGCGGAATCTTGACCGCGTCGCCACGGTCGGTGCCGGTGATGAACTTGGTCGGCCAGTCGAACACCAGGTCGACTGTCTTGCTCTTGCCCAGACCGCCACGTTCAAAGTGATAGGTCTGCGGCAGCAGCGTGTCCTTCTCGGATTTCAGGGTGCTGACCTCGGTCAGGCTGGCGATCATCATCGATGCCTTGAAACTCAGGGTCCAGCTGCCGTTGGCGTTCTTTTCCAGGCTGCGGGTGGCGCTGCCGCCACCGACAGGCAGTTGTTTGAAATCAGCGGTGTAACTGGCGGAGAAGGGTTGAAGGTCTGCCGCATTGACCGCAGGGATTGCGAACAGAGCGAAAGCGAAGAGCAAAGCGCGACGCATAGAATCTCCTGTCTTTGGACTAAAGAGCTAAATTAAGTGGCCTGAATCAAATGGCCGCCAGGCCCCAGTGGCTGGCCGTTCAGTGAGGCGCCGTGTTCGCTCAGGGCCAGTCGGCCTTCGGCGAACCAGCGGATCGCCAGCGGGTAAATCAGGTGCTCCTGGGTGTGAACCCGTTTCGCCAGGGTGGCAGGCGTGTCGTGCAACTCTACCGAAATAACTGCTTGTACGACCAGAGGCCCTCCATCGAGTTCCTCGGTGACGAAGTGCACGCTGCAACCGTGTGTGGCATCGCCAGCTTCAAGCACGCGTTGGTGCGTGTGCAAGCCTTTATACGCTGGAAGCAGGGAAGGGTGAATGTTCAGCAAGCGACCGTGGTAGTGACGCACGAAGCCGGGCGTGAGAATGCGCATGAAACCGGCGAGTACCACCAGCTTGGGCGCAAAGGTATCGATCAGCTCGATGAGTGCCGCATCGAAGGCCTCTCGACCTTCGTAGGCGGTGTGATCGAGCGCGCGGGTTTCGATCCCCGCGTTCCTTGCGCGCTCCAGCCCGTAGGCGTCGGCGCGGTTGGAAATCACCGCGCGAATGCGAGCCGGGCTCGAACTGTCCTGAAAGCTGTCGATCATCGCTTGCAGGTTGCCGCCGGTGCCGGACAGCAGCACCACGACATCACACGGTTGGGGTGTGTCAGGCATCGCAACGTCGGGCATCAGTGTGCCTTGACGTTCTTCAGCTCGACTTGCGCGGCGCCTTCGGCGGCGACGCCGATCTGGCCGATGACCCAAGGCTGCTCGCCGGCTTCACGCAGCGCGTTGAGCGAGGCTTCGACGTGTTCCTGGGCGACGCAGATGACCATGCCGACGCCGCAGTTCAGGACGCGGTGCATCTCGTGCTCGTCGACGTTGCCTTTTTCCTGCAGCCAGTCGAAGACCGCCGGGCGCGTCCAGCTGGCCACGTCGACCACCGCTTGTGCGCCTTCAGGCAGGACGCGCGGGATGTTGTCCAGCAGACCGCCGCCGGTGATGTGGGCCATGGCCTTGACTGCGCCCGTGTCCTTGATCAGCTTGAGCAGTTGCTTGACGTAGATGCGTGTGGGCGCCATCAGCAGGTCGGTCAGTGGTTTGCCGTCCAGCTGGATGGTTTCGATGTCGGCACCGGAGACTTCGATGATCTTGCGGATCAGCGAGTAGCCGTTGGAGTGCGGACCGGAAGAGGGCAGGGCGATCAGGGCATCGCCGGCGACAACTTTCGAGCCGTCGATGATTTCGGATTTTTCCACGACGCCGACGCAGAAGCCGGCCAGGTCGTAGTCTTCGCCTTCGTACATGCCTGGCATTTCAGCGGTTTCGCCGCCGACCAGCGAGCAACCGGCCAGTTCGCAGCCCGCGCCGATGCCGGTCACGACCTGAGCGGCGGTGTCGACGTTCAGTTTGCCGGTGGCGTAGTAGTCCAGGAAGAACAGAGGCTCAGCGCCGCAGACCACCAGATCGTTGACGCACATGGCGACCAGGTCGATGCCGATGCTGTCGTGCTTGTTCAGGTTCAGTGCCAGACGCAGCTTGGTGCCGACGCCGTCGGTGCCAGACACCAGAACAGGCTGCTTGTAGCCGGCCGGGATTTCGCACAGAGCGCCGAAGCCCCCCAGGCCGCCCATCACTTCCGGGCGCTTGGTGCGCTTGGCGACGCTCTTGATGCGTTCGACCAATGCTTCACCGGCGTCGATGTCTACACCGGCGTCTTTGTAGCTCAGGGAGGGTTGCTTGCTCATTATCCAGGCCTTTAGGGGGGATTCGGGGTAACGACCGAGTTGGAACAGCGCGTGGCCGTGTCATCGCCGGTCTGCGAAGGCGCGCGATTTTATCAGGGTTGGGCCCAAGCGGCCATCCTTGGGCCGACGGGCAGGGGCATGATGAAGAAAAAATAACCCGTCTGTTCAGGGTTCCGCCGTTCGTCGGGCGCTATAAAAGGTGTAACTTCATCGCCAGAGTGAGCGATTCGTGCCGCGCTGCGGTCTGAGTCGAGCCAGTTACATTTATGCAGCTATTAATACGCTTCGTTTGGGAATCTTCTATGCGCCTGAAAAACTGCCTGTTCGTAGGCTGTCTGTCCCTCATGAGCCTGCCGGCCCTGGCCGAAACGGTGAACAACCTCTATCAGGTGCGCGAGCCCGTCAGCGGACAGACCCCGGACGAGAAAACCCGGGCCACGCAGGCCGCACTGGAAACGCTGGTCGGTCGTCTGACCGGTGACCCGAAGGCCGCTCAAGGCCCGGGCCTGGCTGCGGTGCGCAAGGATCCACAGCAAATCATCAGTCAGTACGGCTATGACGCAGGTCCGCCCGAGTCGTTGCAGGTGGATTTCGACCCGGCGAGTACCGATCGCGCCTTGCGTCAGGCGGGGTTGCCGCTCTGGGGCTCCAACCGCCCGGTGATCATGGCCTGGTGGCTGAACGATGCAACCGACGGTGCGAACCTGGTTGGCGATGGTCAGGCTTCGGCTGAGCCGCTGCGACGTGCCGCGCAGCATCGGGGCCTGCCGCTGCGTCTGCCGCTGGCTGATTTGGGTGAGCAAGGGATCGGCAACGCCAAGACCCTGGATGGCAACGACGTTACCCCGTTGAAACAGGCGTCCGAGCGCTACGGCTCTGATGCGATTCTGGCCGTCCATGCACTGGAAAACGGCGGGCAGTGGCAGGGCAAATGGCATCTCTGGCTGGGCGACAAAATGGAGCAAGGCAGCGCGACCGGCGCCAGTTCGGCTGAGCTTGCCGATGCCGTACTGCTGTCGGTGAGTCAGCGTCTGGCGCCGCGTTTCGTGGTCAAGCCGGGAGCGTCGTCGGGCATGGCGCTGGAAGTCCAGGGCATGAACCTGGAGCGTTACGCTCAACTGGGTCGCTTGCTGGAGCCTTTCGGCGGGCGTTTGAAATCCGTGGACGCGGACCGTGTGGTGTTCGACGTGAGCGGCAGTCCGGATCAGCTTCGTTCGCAGTTGGCGCTGGCCAAACTGCAGGAAGTGCCGGCCGGTGAAATCGCCAGCGCGCCGGTCGATGCCGGGCAAATGCCTGTTCCGGGCGCCGCGCCGGGTACGGCGCCCGCACCTGCGCCGCAACAACCGGCTGCGCAGACACTGCACTTCCGTTGGTAAAAGCGTTCACAGCGACGTTGCACGAAGCAAATCTTTTGGATTAAGGGGCTGTAATGACTGATACGCGTCGTTGGTTCTGGCTGGGCGGAGTCGTTCTGCTGTGCCTGTTCGTCTGGTTGCTGCATGCAATCCTGACGCCGTTTCTGGTGGCGCTGTTGCTGGCGTACATGGGCGATCCGCTTGCTGATCGTCTGGAAAAACTGAAGATGTCGCGCACGCTCAGCGTGGTGACCGTGTTTGTGTTGTTCACCCTGATCTTCATGGGCTTGCTGCTGGTGCTGGTGCCGATGCTCGCCAAGCAGCTGTATCGGTTGTACGAACTGGCGCCGCAGATTCTCGACTGGTTGCAACACACCGCATTGCCGTGGACGCAGGCCAAACTGGGGCTGGCGGATGGGTTCTGGAAGTTCGACAAGGTCAAGGCGGCGATTTCCGAACACATGGGCCAGACGGGCGACATTGTCGGGATCGTGCTGGCGCAAGCCACTACGTCCACGCTGGCGCTGATCGGCTGGTTGACCAATCTGGTGCTGATTCCGGTGGTCTGCTTCTACTTGCTGCGCGATTGGGACGTGATGATGGCGAAGGTGCGCAGCCTGTTGCCGCGTCATCGCGAGAAGAAGATCGTGGCGCTGGCCGATGAGTGTCACGAGGTGCTGGGTGCGTTCATTCGCGGACAGCTGCTGGTGATGGTGGCACTGGGCGTGATCTATGCGGCGGGTCTGATGCTGGTCGGGCTCGAGCTGGGGCTGTTGATTGGCGTTATTGCCGGGCTGGCGGCGATTGTGCCGTACATGGGGTTTGTGATCGGCATCGGCTCGGCGATCCTGGCGGGCTTCTTCCAGTTTGGCGGCGACCTGTATCCGATGCTGGGCATCGTGGCGGTGTTCATGGTCGGCCAGGCGCTGGAAGGCATGGTGCTGACGCCGCTGCTGGTGGGTGATCGCATCGGGCTGCACCCGGTGGCGGTGATCTTCGCGATTCTGGCGGGCGGCGAACTGTTCGGCTTCACCGGCATCCTGCTGGCCCTGCCCGTGGCGGCGGTGATCATGGTGTTGGTGCGTCACGTCCATGATCTGTACAAGGACTCGGACATTTATGGCGGGATGGAAGACCCGGAACTGTAAAGAGTGAGCGAGCGCTCACTCCCATACGGTTGCGTGTTTGACATGGCGCAACACGGGCGTTGGATCAGCTTTTTAATCCGTGTCTTCTGCACGTAAATCGCGGCCTGGCCCGGCGTAGACGCAACCCTTTGATTTTGCAGGCGGTCTGGCGCATTGTGCGGCCCGCCTTGCGGGTATAAACTTTGCACACTTTACACAGAGGCCCCTTGGCGGTTCGTCATTGAACCGTTCAGCCAGCATGAAACCAGTTCAGCTGCCCCTGAGTGTGCGTCTGCGTGATGACGCCACCTTCATCAATTACTATCCAGGCGCCAATGCCGCTGCACTCGGCTACGTCGAGCGGCTGTGCGAAGCCGAGGCCGGCTGGACCGAAAGCCTGATCTATCTGTGGGGCAAGCAGGGAGTAGGGCGCACGCACCTTCTCCAGGCGGCGTGTCTGCGTTTCGAGCAGATGGGCGAGCCGGCCGTTTATTTGCCGATGGCTGAAGTCATTGATGAAGGCGTCGAGTTGTTCGATCACCTTGAGCAATACGAACTGGTCTGCCTGGACGACTTGCAGGCCGTGGTCGGCAAGCCGGAATGGGAAGAAGCCCTGTTTCACCTGTTCAACCGTCTGCGTGACAGCGGCCGTCGATTGCTGATTGCCGCGTCCTGTTCGCCTCGCGAGCTGCCGGTCAAGCTGGCCGACCTCAAGTCGCGACTCACCATGGCGCTGGTGTTTCAGATGCGCCTGCTGTCCGACGAAGAAAAACTCCGTGCCCTGCAATTGCGCGCCTCGCGCCGTGGATTGCACCTGACCGACGAAGTCGGCCATTTCATCCTGACCCGCGGCAAACGCAGCATGAGCGCGCTGTTCGACCTGCTCGAACAGCTCGATCAGGCGTCGCTTCAAGCGCAGCGCAAGCTGACCATCCCTTTCCTTAAAGAAACGCTGGGTTGGTAGTGGGGAGCGCTCAGTGAATCCGTCTGTCGTCGATCCCGCCCTGGTGCAGCAGACGGCGGCAGCCCTGCGCAACGCCAATCGCATTCTGATCATCACCGGCGCGGGCCTTTCCGCTGATTCGGGATTGCCGACGTACCGTGGCGTCGGCGGGCTCTATAACGGTCATACCGACGACGGACTGCCCATCGAAATGGCGTTGTCCGGTCCGAGGCTGCGTCGCGATCCTGCGTTGTGCTGGAAATATATTGCCCAATTAGGCAGCGCTTGCCTGGGCGGGCAGCCCAATGCAGCGCATTATGCGATCGCTCAATTGCAGCGGCGCAAGCCTGAGTGCTGGGTGCTGACGCAAAATGTCGACGGCTATCATCGCGCGGCGGGCAGTCCGCCGCAGCGGCTGATCGAGATCCACGGTCAACTGGCACCGCTCTACTGTCAGTCTTGTGGCGCTGAAGACCCGCAGTTAAGCGAGCATCTGCAACGGCCACTGCCACCGTTGTGCGCGCAGTGTCACGGGGTCTTGCGACCGCCGGTCGTCTTGTTTGAGGAAATGCTGCCAGAACTGGCATTGAACGTGCTGTATGAGGAGATGGCGAAAGGCTTTGACGCTGTTCTCAGCATTGGAACCACCGCCAGCTTCCCTTATATCCACGAGCCGATGCTGCGCACGCGGGTCTCAGGAGGCTTTACCGCCGAGATCAATCCTTCGTCGACCGATCACTCCATTCACATGGACGCATTCTTGAGGTGTAGAGCCTTAGATGTGATGGAAGACCTGGTAAGTCACATTTGATTCGATTGAATTTGCAAATGATGACGATAGAAGGCATAGTCTCGGCTTCTTTACACCTTAGCCACGGTCGTGCCCATGCTAAATCGCTTCGCACCCCTCGTGCCTCTCGCACTCGTTTCGCTGCTGTTCGGCTGCGCGGCCCAGATGCCAGCGTCGCAACAGCAGTCGCAGAACCCTCAGTTCAAGGATTCTGTCACCGCGCAAACCGCTGCCAAGCGTGCTGATTATTCGGCTTCCGTGCTGGATGACGAAATCGCCACCGAAGACGAACTGGCTCAGTTTGCTGACAACAAGCCTTACCGGTTGCCGGTATTGGCTGACAGCATTCTGGAACGCGGCAAATCGCTGATAGGCACCCGCTATCGTTTTGGCGGCACCTCGACCACTTCCGGTTTTGATTGCAGCGGTTTCATTGGTTACCTGTTCCGTGAAGAGGCTGGCATGAGCCTGCCGCGTTCTTCGCGCGAAATGATCAACATCGACGCCCCCCTGGTCAAGCGCAATGACCTCAAGCCTGGCGATCTGCTGTTCTTCAGCACCGCAGGCCGCGGTCGCGTGAGCCATGCCGGCATCTACCTGGGCGATGATCAGTTCATCCATTCCAGCAGCCGTCGCAGTGGTGGCGTTCGTGTCGACAGCCTCGACGACGCTTACTGGGCACGTACGTTCATCGAAGCCAAGCGCGCGCTGGCCATGGCACCTTCCAAGGTTCCAGAAACCACAACCGCGATGACCTCGACTACACTCAAGCGCCAACACCGTTAATACCGGGCGTGCAACCGGGGAAATCCTGATTGCACGCAGTCCCGGCTCCCGGCAGAGTAAGCCGCATCCCGCAAAGGTTGTTGTGTTTATGTCGTTTACGGTTCGCCTGGTTGTTGCTTCACTGGCTGTATTGCTGGCCGCCTGTTCCAGCAACCCACCGCCATCCCCTCCCAAGGTCGTTTCCAGGCCTGTGGTATCCGCTCCTTCGCAATTTTCCTCTCCGGTCGCGGATGACGTGCTCTTGCGCGCCATCGGTCTGGTCGGCACACCCTATCGTTGGGGCGGCAATACGCCGGATTCAGGGTTTGATTGCAGTGGTTTGATCGGCTACGTGTATCGGGGCGCAACGGGCATTACCCTGCCGCGCTCGACCCGCGACATGATCAACCTGCGCGGCCCTGACATCGATCGCAGCCAGCTGCAGACCGGGGATCTGGTGTTCTTCGCCACCGGTGGCGGGTCCAATGTCAGTCATGCCGGGATCTATGTGGGGGAAGGGCGTTTCGTGCATGCGCCGGCCACGGGTGGCACTGTCAAGCTCGACAGCCTGGACAAGCCGTATTGGCAGAAAGCCTGGCTGAATGCCAAGCGCGTGATTACGCCGTCGAATCTGGCCCGGCAGTAGACCTCAGGTTTTGTCGATGAGTCAGGCGTGATCGTTCCCACGCTCCGCGTGGTAACGCAGGGGCTGACGCTCTGCGTCAACGTGGACGCGGAGCGTCTTGGCAGGCATTCCCACGCAGAGCGTTGGAACGATCCTGGATTTCAATCTTCAGCAAATGTAGGGGCGACCGGGGTGGCGCTCCTCCACCAGGAATGAGCTGCACCGACCCGCTGCCCGCTCATGGCGCTGAGTTCGACGCCTGCACCGTCCGCGCCGACGTCACGCGCCAGATTTTGTTGCCGACGTCGTCGGCCACTAACACCCCGCCCTTGTTGTCATTGACCACGCCCACCGGGCGCCCTTGTGCGTTTTCATTGGCGTCGAGGAAGCCGGTCAACAGATCAACCGGCGTCCCGCTCGGCTTGCCATCCTTGAACGGCACGAACAGCACTTTGTAGCCACTGTGAGGTTTGCGGTTCCACGAGCCGTGCTGGCCGACGAATAATCCTTCGTTGAAGGGGGCCGGTAACGACTTGCCATCCGCGAATGCCAGGCCCAGCGAAGCGGTGTGGGGACCCACCGCGAAGTCAGGCGCAATGGCCTTCTGCACCAGCTCCGGATTCTGCGGAGACACCCGAATGTCCACGTGCTGGCCGTAATAACTGAAGGGCCAGCCATAGAATGCACCGTCTTGAACAGAGGTCACGTAGTCAGGCACCAGATCGCTGCCGATCTCGTCCCGCTCGTTGACGGCGGTCCATAACTTGCCGGTGCTCGGGTCCCAATCCATGCCGTTGGGATTGCGCAGGCCCGAGGCAAAGATGCGGTGGTTGCCGGTCGCGGCGTCGACTTCCCAGATCGCCGCGCGGCCTTCTTCCGCGTCGAGCCCGTTTTCGCCGACATTGCTGTTTGAGCCCACGGTCACGTACAACTTGCTGCCGTCCTTGCTGGCGATGACGTTCTTGGTCCAGTGGTGGTTGATCGTGCCGCCCGGCAAATCCGTGACTTTCAGCGGTTCGCCCTTGATCGACGTCTCGCCCGGTTCGTAGTTGAAGCGCAACAGGCGGTCAGTGTCGGCGACATAGAAGTTGTTGCCGACCAGGGTCATGCCAAACGGCGAATTGAGGTGATCGATGAACACGGTGCGGGTTTCGGCAACGCCGTCGTGGTCCTTGTCGCGCAGCAGGGTGATGCGGTTGGCGCTCGGAACGCCTGCGCCGGCCCGCCCCATGACTTTCTTCATGACCCAGCCGCGAATGCCCTTGCCGTCGTCAGGCTTGGGCGGGGCGTTGGTTTCCGCCACCAGCACGTCGCCATTGGGCAACACATACAGCCAGCGAGGGTGATCGAGGTTCTCCGCGAACGCCGCGACCTGTGTGCCGGGTGCCGCGACCGGTTTGGCGCCCGCCGGCCAGCCAACGGCCGGGGCGATGTTCACGGTAGGGATCAGGGTCTTGTTCGGTTCGGGGAGCTTGGGCGAAGGGCCGGTGCCGTCCGAAACCTGCAACCTTGACGACTCGCCGCATGCGGCGAGCCCTGCGGCGACCAACAGTAAAACCACCATCTGGGGTCTGAGTTTGAACATGATCGATCTCCGCTTGCTCGCAGTGAGGCATCTGGCAGTCATGCATAGGCATGTATAGGAATAGAGACGTGGCTGAGCGGTGGGTTCAACCGCTCACTCAATTGCTGCATGGCGTGCCGCTTTGATTGACGCTCTGGAGTCAACCCTCTAACCTTCGCCGATTGTTTCAGGTGCCCGCGACCACGGTCGTTCAACAGGGTGAAACAGGGAAGCCGGTGCGCGCATTTCACGCTCAATCCCGGCGCTGCCTCCGCAACGGTAAATGAGTAAGGTCACGCACGATGCCACTGTGTTCATGGAACATGGGAAGGCGCGTGGCTTGTGTTTCAACTCATGAGTCCGGAGACCGGCCTGATCCATTCAAACAGCATCACGGAGGGCGATGCTCTGCGCAGGCTCGGGCGTTTAGCGCCCGGCGCCTGCTGTCAGTCTTTGCCTGTGCCCTCCGTTTGCCACACTTGCCCTCAAGCGGAGAGCTGAGATGAGCGAATCCCCCGAACGTGACGAACGCCACCTGGCGCGCATGCTGCGCAAAAAGGCGGTGATGGACGAGCGCATTGCCAGCGCCCCGAATGAATGTGGCCTGCTGTTGGTGTTGACCGGCAACGGCAAGGGCAAAAGCAGTTCCGCCTTCGGCATGCTGGCGCGGGCGATGGGCCACGGCATGCAGTGCGGCGTGGTGCAGTTCATCAAAGGTCGCAATGCCACGGGCGAAGAACTGTTCTTCCGCCGCTTTCCCGAGCAAGTGCGTTATCACGTGATGGGCGAGGGTTTTACCTGGGAAACGCAGGATCGCCAGCGCGACATCGCCGCCGCCGAAGCCGCCTGGGTCGTCACCCGGCAGATGCTCAAGGACCCGAGCATCGGTCTGGTGGTCCTCGACGAACTGAACATTGCCCTCAAGCACGGTTACCTCGACCTGGAGCAGGTCCTCAGCGACCTGCAAGCGCGCCCGCCCATGCAGCATGTGGTGATCACTGGCCGTGGCGCCAAGCAGGAGTTGATCGACCTTTCCGACACCGTGTCCGACATCGGCGTGGTGAAGCATGCGTTCCAGGCCGGTATCAAGGCGCAGAAGGGCATCGAATTGTGAGTGAGCGTCAGCCTCGGCAATGCCCGGCGGTGTTGATCGCCGCGCCTGCGTCCGGTCAGGGCAAAACCACGGTCACCGCGGCACTGGCGCGGCTGCATCGCAATCAGGGTCGTAAGGTTCGTGTCTTCAAATGCGGACCGGATTTTCTGGACCCGATGATTCTCGAGCGCGCCAGCGGCAACCCGGTGTACCAACTGGACATGTGGATGGTCGGCGAAGACGAGAGCCGTCGTCTGCTGTGGGAAGCGGCCGCCGACGCTGACCTGATTCTCATCGAAGGGGTCATGGGGCTGTTTGACGGCACCCCGTCCAGCGCTGACCTGGCCAGGCACTTCGGCGTGCCGGTGCTGGGCGTGATCGATGGCACGGCCATGGCGCAAACTTTCGGCGCGCTGGCGCTGGGGTTGGCGCGTTATCAACCGGATTTGCCGTTCGCCGGTGTGCTGGCCAATCGGGTCGGGACAGTGCGTCACGCACAACTGCTCGAAGGCAGCCTGACCGAAGGCTTGCGCTGGTATGGCGCACTGTCGCGGGAAACCGGCATCGAACTGCCAAGCCGCCATTTGGGGTTGGTGCAGGCCAGTGAGCTGAACGATCTGGACGTGCGTCTGGACGCTGCCGCCGATGCGCTGGCCAGCACCTGTGATGCGACGCTGCCGCCTGCCGTGACGTTCTCGGCGCCTGATTTCGTGCAGGCCGAGCCCTTGCTGGCGGGCGTGCGCATCGCCATTGCCCATGACGAAGCCTTCGCGTTCACCTACGGCGCCAGCCTTGATGTGCTGCGTGCGATGGGGGCTGAACTGTCGTTCTTTTCGCCGATTCGGGACACGCAGATCCCTGACGCTCACAGCCTGTATCTCCCCGGCGGATACCCCGAATTGCACCATGTGGCGCTGGGGCAGAACGTCCCGATGCTCGACGCGATCCGTGCCCATCACGCCGCAGGCAAACCGTTGCTCGCCGAGTGTGGCGGCATGCTGTACCTGCTGAATGCGCTGACCGATGTCGATGGCCAACGGGCGAAACTGGTGGGTTTGCTCGACGGCGAGGCGGTGATGCAGAAACGTCTGGCGGCCTTGGCGTTGCAAGCGGTGGAACTGCCGGAAGGCACGCTGCGTGGGCACACCTATCACCACTCGCTGACCAGCACCGAACTGACCCCGATTGCCCGTGGCGTCAGCCCCAACGGCGGTCGCGGCGCCGAGGCAGTGTATCGAGAGGGCCGAATGACGGCTTCGTACGTGCACTTTTATTTCCCGTCGAATCCCCAGGCGATGGCGGCGCTCTTACGGCCATGAATAGCGCTCTGACATTTTCCATCGCCACCCTTATGCGGTCTGGTTGTAGGAACGCTGGGCCCTGTGGGAGCGAATTCATTCGCGATGCGGTGTTACAGCCTACGGCTCTGTGTCGGCTGTACCGACTTCTCGCGAATGAATTCGCTCCCACAGGTTACTCACCCAGATCAGATTTCCGCGGTGGGCCAACTGGCCGAGATTGCCGCCATGACTGACCACGCCTTCAGCGACGACGAGCGCGCGACCGTTTACCGGGCCATCGCCGAGCGTCGGGACATGCGTCATTTCAGTGGTGGCTCGGTGGCGCCCGAGTTGCTGGCGCGTCTGCTCGAAGCCGCCCATCACGCCCCCAGTGTCGGGTTGATGCAGCCGTGGCGATTCATCCGCATCACCGACCGTCAACTGCGCTCCCGGATTCAGGCGCAGGTCGAAGAGGAGCGGGTGCGTACAGCCGAAGCCTTGGGCGAGCGGTCTGACGACTTCATGAGGCTCAAGGTCGAAGGCATCAACGATTGCGCCGAGGTGCTGGTCGCTGCGTTGATGGATGACCGCGAGAAACACATTTTCGGTCGGCGCACGTTGCCGGAAATGGACATGGCGTCGTTGTCTTGTGCGATCCAGAACCTGTGGCTGGCGGCCCGGGCCGAAGGTCTGGGGATGGGCTGGGTGTCGCTGTTCGACCCGGTTTCCCTCGGGCAATTGCTGGAGATGCCAACCGGTTCAAAACCCTTGGCGATTCTGTGCCTGGGGCCGGTCAAGGAATTCTATCCGGCGCCGATGCTGGTATTGGAAGGCTGGGCGCAGCCGCGTCCGCTGCAGGATCTGGTTTACGAGAACAAATGGGGAGTGAGTCCATGAGTGTGGCGTTGTTGAGCGTCGCCGGGGTTGCGCTGGATGCGCTGCTCGGTGAGCCAAAACGAAACCACCCGCTGGTGGCGTTCGGGCGTTATGCCGAGCGCATCGAGCAACGTTTCAACGCAGGCGGTCGCGGCTGGCGCAGCCATGGCGTGACGGCCTGGTTCATCGCCGTCGTTCCGCTGACGGTGGTGATCACCTTTTTCAGCTGGCTGCCCTACATCGGCTGGCTGGTGGAGGTGGCGGCGCTGTATTGCGCGCTCGGCCTGCGCAGTCTGGGCGAGCATGTCGAGCCGGTGGCTCAGGCGTTGCGTGGTGACGATCTGGAAGAAGCCCGCCGTCGTGTGGGTTATCTGGTCAGTCGCCAAACCGCTGAACTGGACGCCACCGAAGTCGCCCGTGCCGCCACCGAGTCGGTGCTGGAGAACGGCAGCGACGCGGTATTCGCAGCCATCTTCTGGTTTGCGGTCCTCGGCGCGCCGGGCGTCGTGCTCTATCGCCTGAGCAACACGCTGGACGCGATGTGGGGTTATCGCAGCGAGCGCTTCGAGCGTTTCGGCTGGGCCTCGGCCAGGATCGACGATCTGCTTAACTACATTCCTGCGCGATTGGTGGCGTTGACCTACGCGTTATTGGGCAAGACCCGGCTCGCCTTGCGCTGCTGGCGCACCCAGGCCCCGAAATGGGACAGCCCGAACGCCGGTCCCGTGATGGCGGCGGGGGCCGGTGCATTGGGTGTGGAGCTGGGCGGTGCAGCGATCTATCACGGTGAACTGCATCAGCGTCCGCAATTGGGCGAAGGCGTACCCGCCGATGCGACGTCCATTGATCGTGGTTGGCAACTGGTGCAGCGCGGCGTCTGGTTGTGGCTGCTGATCCTCTGTCTGGGGACTGAATTCTATGCTTGAGCATGGCGGACGGCTGCGCGGCGCAGTCGCGAAGTATGGTATCGCCGAGGGCGACTGGCTCGACCTGTCCAGCGGCATTTCTCCCTGGGCCTGGCCGATTCCGCCGATCCCCGCGTCGGCCTGGGCACGTCTGCCGGAAACCGATGACGGTCTGGAGAGCGCCGCGCGTCTGTATTACGGCGCGCCCGATCTGCTGCCGGTCGCCGGTTCTCAAGCGGCTATCCAGGCGTTGCCGCGTCTGCGTCAGGCGGGCAAGGTCGGTGTGTTGTCGCCGTGTTATGCCGAACACGCTGAAGCGTGGCGCAGCAACGGCTTTCTGGTGCGCGAGGTGCTGGAGCATGAAGTCGAGCGCTTCATCGACGCCCTCGACGTGCTGGTGGTGGTCAACCCGAACAACCCCACAGGCCTGAGCCTGACACCGGAGCGTTTGCTGGAATGGCACGCAAAGCTGGCGCAGCGCGGCGGCTGGCTGGTGGTGGACGAGGCGTTCATGGACAACACGCCCCAGTTGAGTCTGGCGGCTGAGACCCAGCGTCCTGGCCTTATCGTGCTGCGTTCGTTCGGTAAATTTTTCGGCCTGGCGGGTGTGCGTCTCGGTTTCGTGCTGGCCGAGTCGCGCTTTCTCAAAGTGCTGGCCAGGCAGATCGGGCCATGGTCGGTCAGCGGGCCGACGCGCATGCTCGGCCAGGCGTGTCTGGACGATACCGAAGGGCATCGCGTGCAGCGCGAGCGAACCGAGCAGGCCAGTCAACGGCTTGCGGCACTGCTGGCGGATCACGGTTTTGCGCCGCAAGGCGGCTGCGCGCTGTTTCAGTGGCTGATCACGCCGCTGGCCGCCGAGCTGCATGAGTTCTGCGCGCAACGCGGCATTTTGTTGCGTATCTTTTTGAACGCCGCGCAGCACAACAGCAGCCTGCGTTTTGGCCTGCCCCGGGACGAGGCCGACTGGCAGCGACTGGAACAGGCCTTGAACGAATTTTCCCGGGAGCGTGCATGAACACTCCGAAAACCGGCAAGACCCTGATGGTGCAAGGCACCACGTCGGATGCCGGCAAGAGCACGCTGGTGACCGCGCTGTGCCGCTGGCTGACCCGTCAGGGGGTGCGCACCGTGCCGTTCAAGCCACAGAACATGGCGCTCAACAGCGCCGTCACCGCAGACGGTGGCGAGATCGGGCGTGCCCAGGCCGTGCAGGCCCAGGCCTGCCACCTCGAGCCGCACACCGACATGAACCCGGTCCTGCTCAAACCCAACAGCGACACCGGCGCACAAGTGATCATTCACGGTCGCGCGGTCACCACCATGAACGCTGTGGCTTATCACGATTACAAAGCGATCGCGATGAAAGCGGTGCTGGCGTCCCATCAACGGCTGAGTGAACAGTGGCCGGTGGTGATGGTGGAAGGCGCAGGGTCGCCGGCCGAAATCAATCTGCGTGCGGGTGACATCGCCAACATGGGCTTTGCCGAAGCCGTGGATTGCCCGGTCTTGCTGGTGGCCGACATCAATCGTGGTGGCGTCTTCGCCCATCTGGTCGGCACCCTTGAATTGCTGTCGCCCAGCGAGCAGGCCCGGGTGAAAGGCTTCGTCATCAACCGTTTTCGCGGGGACATCGCGTTGTTGCAACCGGGCCTCGACTGGCTGGAACAGCGCACCGGCAAACCGGTGGTGGGTGTGTTGCCGTATGTGATGGACTTGCACCTTGAGGCCGAAGACGGCCTTGATCAACGCCAGACCGACAAGGCCGAACAGGTGCTCAACGTCGTCGTGCCCGTGCTGCCGCGCATCAGCAATCACACCGATTTCGACCCGCTGCGCCTGCACCCGCAAGTGAACCTGCAATTCGTCGGACCCGGCCAGCCGATTCCGGCGGCGGACTTGATCATCCTGCCAGGCTCCAAGAGCGTGCGCAGCGACCTGACGTACTTGCGCAATAACGGGTGGGACACGGCGATCAGTCGTCACTTGCGTTACGGCGGCAAGGTGCTGGGCATCTGCGGCGGGCTGCAGATGCTGGGTGAGGCACTGCACGACCCCTTGGGTCTTGAGGGCGCGGCGGGGTCAAGCCCCGGCTTGGGGTTACTGGCCATGAGCACGGTGCTGGAGCAGGAAAAACAGCTGCGCAATGTGCGCGGCCACCTGACACTGGAAGACGCGGACGTCAGCGGTTATGAAATTCATGCGGGCGTGACGACAGGACCTGCGCTGGAGAGCCCGCTGGTGCAACTCAGCGACGGTCGTTGCGACGGCGCACGCAGTGCCGACGGCCAGGTGCTGGGCACCTACCTTCACGGGCTCTTCGAAAACCCGGCGTCGAGCAGTGCGCTGTTGCGCTGGGCCGGTTTGCAGAACGTGCAAACGGTGGATTACCACGCCCTGCGCGAGCGCGACATCGAACGTCTGGCCGACCTGGTGGAGAAGCACCTGGATGGCCCGTTGCTGCGTGAACTCTGCGGACTGGAGCCAGCCTGATGCTGCAATTGATTCTGGGTGGCGCGCGGTCCGGCAAGAGTCGGCTGGCGGAAAAGCTCGCCAGCGACAGTGGGCTGGAGGTGATGTATGTCGCCACCAGTCAACCGTTGGACGGTGAAATGAATCAACGCGTGGCGCTGCACCGTCAGCGTCGACCGGACCACTGGGGCCTGATCGAGGAACCGGTGGAGCTGGCACGTGTATTAAAGGAAAGCGCAGGACCCGGCCATTGCCTGTTGGTGGACTGTCTGACCCTGTGGCTGACCAATCTGCTGATGCTGGACGATCCGCAGCGACTGGCGCAGGAGCGCGAAGCTCTACTCGATTGCCTGGCTGAACTGCCCGGTGAAATCATTTTCGTCAGCAACGAAACCGGGCTGGGCGTCGTGCCGCTCGGTGAGCTGACCCGTCGTTATGTCGATGAAGCCGGCTGGCTGCATCAGGCGTTGGCCGAGCGTTGCCAGCGAGTGGTATTCACCGTCGCCGGACTGCCCATGACTTTGAAAGGATCCGCACTATGAGTAATGCCTGGTGGCTCGCGCCCGCACGAGAAGTCGACGAAAACAGCCGCGAGCAGGCGCTGGCCCGACAGCAGCAACTGACCAAACCGACGGGCTCGCTGGGCCAGCTGGAAGCGGTCGCCGTGCAACTGGCCGGTCTGCAGGGTCGCGTGAAGCCGAGCGTCGGCAAGGTCTGGATCGCGATTTTTGCCGGTGACCATGGCGTGGTCGCCGAAGGGGTTTCGGCCTATCCGCAGGCGGTCACCGGGCAAATGCTGCACAACTTCATCATGGGTGGCGCGGCGATCAGCGTGCTGGCCAGGCAGCTTTCGGCGCAACTGGACGTGGTGGACCTCGGCACGGTGTCGCCGCTTAATCTGCCCGGTGTGCGCCATCTCAATCTGGGAGCGGGCACCGCCAATTTCGCCAAGGGACCGGCGATGACCCAGGCGCAACTGGAGGCCGCGCTGGCCGGCGGTCGCGACAGCGTGCTTCGCGCCCAGGCGCTCGGCACCGAGTTGTTCATTGGCGGCGAAATGGGCATTGGCAACACCACAGCGGCCAGCGCGGTGGCGTGCTCGCTGCTCAATTGCCCTGCGTCGTTGCTGGTCGGCCCGGGCACCGGGCTTGATGCGCAAGGTATCCATCACAAAGCGACGGTGATTGAACAGGCGCTTCACCTGCACGCCGAACAGGCGGGCGACGCGCTGGGCAGTCTGCGCGCGCTGGGCGGTTTTGAAATGGCGGCGCTGGTGGGGGCGTACTTGGCGTGCGCGCAGGAAGGCATTGCCGTGCTGGTGGACGGTTTTATCTGCACGGTGGCCGCGCTGGTGGCGGTGCGTGTCAATCCATCGTGTCGTCCGTGGTTGTTTTTCGGCCACCGTGGCGCCGAGCCGGGGCATCGCCACGTGCTGGAAAGCTTGCAGGCCGAGCCGTTGCTGGAACTGGGTTTGCGCCTGGGCGAGGGCAGTGGCGCTGCGTTGGCCGTGCCGTTGCTGCGGCTCGCCTGTGAGCTGCACAACGGCATGGCGACCTTCGCTGAAGCGGCCGTGGCGGACCGTCCTGCATGACCTTGCGCCTTGACCTGCTGCGTCACGGCGAAACAGTGCTTGGCGGCGGCCTGCGCGGCAGTCTGGACGATGCCCTGACCGACCTCGGCTGGCAGCAAATGCGTGCGGCGGTGATCGAGGCGGGGCCTTGGGATCGAATCGTGAGTTCGCCGCTGCAACGTTGCGCGCGGTTTGCCGACGAGCTGTCGGCGCAGCTGTCGTTGCCTTTGCACCTGGAAAGCGATCTTCAGGAGCTGCATTTTGGCGACTGGGAAGGGATCGGCACCGCGCAATTGATGGAGACGGACGCTGAGGGTCTGGGGCGTTTTTGGGAAAATCCCTACACCTTCACGCCGCCCAATGGCGAACCTGTGGTGGCCTTTTCTGAACGGGTTTTGGGTGCCGTAGAACGGTTGCGCGACAGCCATGCGGGCGAGCGCATTCTGGTGGTCAGTCACGGCGGGGTGATGCGCCTGTTGCTGGCTCAAGCCCGAGGGCTGCCTCGTGAACAGTTGCTGCAAGTAATCGTCGGTCATGGTGGCTTGTTCAGCCTGGATGTCGCGGCTGACGGCTCGTTGGCGGAGGCCTAGATGCTGCCGTTCTGGATCGCCTTGCAATTTCTCAGCAGCTTGCCCATTCGCTTGCCGGGCATGCCCTCGCCACAGGAACTGGGTCGCTCGCTCCTGTTCTATCCCGCCGCGGGCGTGCTGATGGGTTCCGTGCTGATGGCACTGAATCTGCTGCTCGACGGCGCCCCTTTGTTTTTGCACGCTGCCCTGGTGCTGGCCGCCTGGGTGCTGCTTAGCGGCGGTCTGCACCTGGATGGGCTGGCGGACAGCGCGGACGCCTGGCTCGGTGGATTCGGGGACCGCGAACGGACCCTGACGATCATGAAAGACCCTCGCAGCGGGCCGATCGCGGTGGTGACGCTGGTGATTGTCCTGCTGGTGAAATTCACGGCGCTGCTGGCCTTGATCGAGTCTCATCACAGCCTGGGTTTGTTGCTGGCGCCGGTCATCGGCCGAGCGGCGATGCTGGGGTTGTTCCTCGGCACACCCTATGTGCGCGCGGGAGGATTGGGTCAGGCATTGGCCGATCACCTGCCGCGCCCGCTGGGTTTCAAGGTGCTGGGGATCACTGCCATTGCCTGTGTGCTGATCGCCGGCTGGACGGGCGTTGAAGCAGTGCTGGCCGCGACCGCCGGATTTTTCTGGCTGCGGCGACTGATGATCAGGCGTTTGGGCGGCAGCACCGGGGACACCGCCGGCGCGATGCTGGAGCTGCTTGAGGTGCTGGTTCTGGTGATGTTGGCGCTGTTGATTTAATCCGAGTCTTGGTCAGTGCAGAACCGATGAGAGAGGTTGTTCAGGGCGTTGTGTCGTGTAAATCCTACCGACCGGCTAGGCATCCGCGATGGCAGGGAGTAGCGTGAGACGAACTTCCTGCCTTGAATGGACGCCGTCATGAGAACTCGCTGGATCTGCCTTCCTCTTCTAATGTTTGCCATAAGCGGCGCTGCGATGGCTGCCGACTGCCCGCCGTTGTTGCAGGGTGATTTGCCCAAGCTGCGCGCGAAACAGGATATCGACCTGTGTAAGCAATTCGCCGGTAAACCGATGGTGGTGGTCAATACCGCGAGCTTCTGTGGCTTTGCGCCGCAGTTCAAAGGTCTGGAAGCCCTCAATCAACGCTTCAAGGGTCAAGGGCTGGAGGTGCTCGGCGTGCCTTCTGACGACTTCAAGCAGGAGTCTAACGACGCTGCTGAAACCGCCAAGGTTTGCTACGTCAATTACGGTGTGACGTTCACCATGACCGAACCGCAACCGGTTCGGGGTTCCGATGCGATCAACCTGTTCAAGGTGCTCGCGGCGCAGAGCAATGCGCCGCGCTGGAATTTCTACAAGTACGTCGTGGACCGCAAAGGCAATGTCGTCGCCAGTTTCCCGAGCAAAACCACGCCGGACGATCCGGAGCTGATCGCGGCGATCGAGAAGGCGATTGCGTCCAAGCCTTGAGTCTCAAGCGACGGTGATTCCTTCCATAACGAAAAACCCCGCAGCCATCGCTGGCTGCGGGGTTTTCTGTATGGCGAACCGGTGATCTGCCGGTCCCGCCAACTGCATCAGAAGCGGTAGGTCAGGCCCAGGCCGAAGCCGTTGGCGCTGTTTTCATACTTGGCGTTGTACGTCTGACCCAGTGGGCTGACTTCGTGAACCTTGACGTCTTCTTCTTTCAGGTACGAGTAAGCAACGTCGATGGTGATGTCGTCTGACAGGTTGTAGCCGGCGCCCAGGCTGAAGATTGTACGATCGCCAGTCGGGATGCGTGGCGAGCGGTTCTCGTTGTTGGTCGGCGACTGGTCGAACGACAGGCCGGTACGCAGTACCCACTGCTTGTTCAACTGGTACGAGGTACCGATGGCGTACGCCCAGGTGTCGTGCCAGTTTTGCTCTTCGGTGATGGTGCCGAACAGACGAGGTGCCAGGGCACCGCCGCTCACGCCGGAGTTCTTGACGGTGATGTCTTGCAGACGGCTCCAGCGAGTCCAGGTCGCGCCAGCATAAAGCTTCCACGCATCGTTCATCGACTGCGTGACCGAGAAGTCCACCGACTCTGGGGTGTCCAGGCTGAGCTTGGCGTCATAACGCCCTGCACTCAGCAAGGCCGGAGGAACGCCAGCACCTGGCGTCACTTCAGTGTGGCCTTCAAGCTTGTAGGTGACTTTCGAGTGATACGTCAGGCCAACACTCGTGGTGTCGGTGGCTTGCACGAGGATACCGGCGTTGAAGCCGTAACCCACGTCGTCGCCTTTGACCTGAACGCGACCGTCGCCTGCCGGACGACCGGTGATGGGCGCGGTGATGCCGCTGAGGTTCGGGTTCGACTCCAGTACACCGGAGATGCGGTTGATGGTCGGGCCGAAGCCAATCGAAACCTTGTCGTTGAATGCATAGCTGATGGTCGGCTGGAAGGTCACGACCTTGACTTTGCTTTTGCTGCCAAAGTTACGACCCTGAAAACCATTCTCGTAGTCAGTCACCAAGCCAAATGGGGCATAAACGCCCAGACCGAACGCCCATTGATCGTCGATCGGTTTAACGTAGAAGCCCATTGGCACGGCGATGAAAGGCACCATGTCGCCTTTGTTCGAACCGGCGCTTCTGCCGCTTGTATCGGAAATGTCAGTCTTGGCATCGATCGCAGCAGCGCCAACAGTCACTTGCTGGCGCTTGAGGCGCGACATGCCGGCCGGGTTGCCGTAAACGATGCTGGCATCATCGGCAGAAGAGGAGCGACCGGCGAAACCGGTGCCCATCCCACTGATGCTCTGTTCGTTCAGGGCAAAACCGGATGCGAAAATCTGGGTAGAGGCGAGTGTAATGGCGAGACTGAGGCTGGATTTGATCATTGTTTTTTTCATTGTTAGAACTCCTTGTTGATCACCGCGCGGAAATTACCAATATTTTTCATAACGCGCTATAGGCTGTATCGCCCGAGATAGAGCAGTTTTTGTAGGACAATCCGGTGAGTTTGCTGCGAACGTCAGCGAAACCGCCAAGTCACAAAATGGCTGATTCGGCCTGAAACAGGGGGCGAACCGAGGTTTGCCAGGCCGTTGTGAAATCCTGCAGGCGACCGTGTGGCTGAAATATCCGGCGCCAAATTCGGGCCATGCCCAGCAAATCATCTTCGGCAGGTAGAGAGAGGTGGCTGGCTTCGACCATCAGCCAGGCAATCGCGGTGGCGTAACGCAGGTTGACGGTCAGCTCCAGATCAGGACCGCTCAGAAAGGCATGCTGGCTGGCCAGGCCTCTGACCAGGCTGGCGAGGTCGGGATCCTTCGCCAGGTATTCGTCCCAGACTTTGTGATGCAGGGTGTCAGAGATGCTGTAAAGGCCGTGCCCCCGCTGGGTGTCGAGCTCTGCGCCCAGTGCGGACTGGCTGGCAGCAACCGCGAGCAGAAAAGATTCTGCTGCGGGATGGTGGCGGCCGAGGTAGATCAGCGTAGGGCGGATCACATGACGGCACAGTTCACTGGCGGCGATTCCCATAACACCCTCGGGAAGTGAATGAGCCGGCGGACCCTGGTGCTTGGCAGCGGTGATCTGGGGCGGGTCCACCGGAAGCGGCTCAGACCGCTTGACTTGAAGTGTAGTGTCATATTTGCCGCGTAAAGGGCTGTTTTTAAAATATTTCCCGATGTACGACGCACACCATAGGTCGTTCAGCGATTAGGCTGCGCAGTTTTTCATAAGGAAAACAGACACAAAAAAGCCCCACCGTTTAAGGGTGAGGCTTGGGTGCCCGATTTTTTCAGCCGACGAACGGTATCAGGCCGTCAGTGCCTGGCGCGTACGGTCGATCACGGCCTGCAGCGGTTCGGCGCTCGAGTACTGATCCGGATACAGACGCTCGGTGTGGCGCGCGATACCGTGTTCGTTGACGAGGGTGAAGCTGAAGCAGCCTTTGCGAGCTGCCATGATCAGGCAGTCCATGGGGGCGAAGGCGTTGGTCAGGGTGCGAATAGCGTTTTGAGTCTGGATATGAGTAGTCATGTAATGGTGTTTCCTGAATCGACACGCAATAAGAGGCGTGCAAAATAAAAACGTTCCAGTAAACGCGGACCGATGCTCGAATGCGAGTCAGGGCAGGGCGCAGAACCTGTCTGGAACAAAAGCAGCCAGTTGAAGCGCGGTTATCGTGTGGCGCTGGGCTGACTGGTAGGTACTTAGGAGGGCAGGCGACACAACAGGAGCAAAGGTTCGATGCTCGGGGTGAAGATCCTGATCAATTTGCAGGCTGGTTTGAGCAGGCCATGAACGCTTTTTCACACCTGCGACTGTTTGGCAGGTTGTGTAAGTTCATGTCTGGAAACCATCGAGGTGATCGATCCCTTTTTTCAGTCCGTTTGCTCAGCAGCAAATCATGGCTGAGGGATTTGTTCGATCAGAATTGACTTTCAGCTTGGTACTAACGGCGGCGATGCTAACGGATTTGACATGCCAAGGGAAGGGCTTTTTTAAAATGAGTGGCGGTTCGCGGCTCGTGAGGTTTCTCCTGACCGCATTTCCCCCTGCCAGGATGCGGCTGACGATGAGCAAAGCGTTGCTTATAGCGATGGGAAATTGACTTGTGCACATTAGCGCGGTTAGCTGCCATCTCACTGTCACATTCGCGCGTAACAGGCTGATTTCAGGCAACGATTTATTAAGTCAATGAAAAGCATCGCTTTTTTTTGTTGGTGAAAAAATCGTCAGTTTGAACGCAGGCCCCATTCTACCTGCGTTTGCGGGGGTTAAAGCGGCGTTGTCCACTGAGTTATCCACAGGTTCTGTGGATTGTCCCAATCGGTTGCTCTAGCACGCGCCTTTGCGAAGATGGACTACGCTTTTGTCCTTCGCCGCCCACTTCTCACTGCTCTGACCCCTCGATCGCTGAATCTGAATCTGAATTCATTTTCGCTTCTGCGCATAATGCCGCCAGCATGAATTGTGGAGTCGGGAAATGTTGATGGCTTTGGACCTTACCAGCCTGTTGCTGGGATTGGGTGCGGCGGCGGTACCGCTGCTGGCGCTGGCGTGGCACCTGCAGCGCCGCGTGACGTCGCAAGAGGCGGAGTCGGCGTTGCTCGACGAGCGCCTGAGCAACGCGCAGATGGCTCAGGACGGGCTGAACGCGCAGCTTGATGCCTGCCGCGATGAGATCAGCGATCTGGGCCAGGCCAATGCCGTCAAACAGGCGGATCTGGCTGCGTTGCGTCGAGAGGTGGAACTGCTGCGCCAGCAGCATGAAGCGGCGCGTCAGGCCCAGGCCGACTGGGGCGAGGAGCGCAGCAATAAAGAAACTGAATTACGCCGCCTGGATTCGCAGTGCGCGTCACTCAATGCTGAACTGCGCGAACAACAGGAGAGTCACCAGCAACGCCTGAATGACCTGCAAGGCTCTCGCGACGAGCTGCGTGCGCAATTCGCCGAGCTCGCCGGGAAAATTTTCGATGAGCGTGAGCAGCGCTTCGCGGAAACCAGCCAGCAGCAGTTGGGGCAGTTGCTCAACCCGCTCAAAGAACGCATCCAGTCATTCGAGAAACGTGTCGAAGAAAGCTATCAACAGGAGGCACGCGAGCGGTTCTCCCTTGGCAAGGAGCTGGAGCGTCTGCAGCAGCTCAATCAGCGCTTGAGCGATGAGGCCACCAACCTGACACGCGCCCTCAAGGGCCAGAAAACCCAAGGCAATTGGGGAGAATTGATTCTTGAACGGGTGCTTGAGCACGCCGGCCTCGAGAAAGGGCGCGAGTACCAGACGCAAGTCAGCCTTAAAGGACCGGATGGCGAACGCTTCCAGCCCGACGTGCTGATCATGCTGCCCGGCGACAAGCAGGTCGTGGTGGACGCCAAGGTCAGTCTGACGGCATACCAGCAGTATGTCTCGGCCGACGACGATGTGATCGCGCAGGCCGCACTGAAGCAGCACGTCCTGTCGCTGCGTAATCACGTCAAAGGGCTGTCCGGTAAAGACTATAAACGGCTGGAAGGCCTGCACAGCCTGGACTTTGTTCTGCTGTTCGTGCCCATCGAGGCGGCCTTTTCGGCAGCCTTGCAGGCCGAACCGACCATGTTTCAAGACGCCTTCGATCGCAACATCGTCATCGTCAGCCCGACCACCCTGCTGGCGACCCTGCGGGTCATCGACAGCCTGTGGAAACAGGAGCGTCAGAGTCAGAACGCGCGGGAGATCGCCGAACGAGCGGGCTGGCTGTACGACAAGTTTGTGCTGTTTATTCAGGATCTGGACGAGGTCGGCAGTCGCCTGCAGCAGTTGGACAAAGCCTACGGGGCGGCGCGTAACAAACTGGTCGAGGGGCGCGGCAACCTGGTGAGTCGCAGCGAGCAACTCAAGCTCTTGGGGGCCCGGGCGAGCAAGAACCTGCCAGCCGATTTGCTTGAGCGTGCCATGACAGACGAGGACGGGTTGGTGCAGTTGCCGGAATAGGGCAGCGGTTACAACCTCGGCTTGACCTGGCGACGATGCATTTAAAATAGCCACCGTCGTCCTGCGATTAACTTCCAGAGTTATTAAAGACAATAAACTACTATTTTGTACACAATATATTGAGTGGGTTGCGGATTTCCCCGTAACGCACCGCCATCAGGCACGGCTGCACTGCGAACGTGCGCTACGGTGTTCGTTAAGACGTAAACCGCACGCTCACCCTCCACGTGTCAGCCCTTTGAAAACCGCCATTTAGAGACAATGCGGCGTTCGAAAAATCGCTATGGCACGCATTCTGCCTATTGGTTCGTATACAACCCACACTCGCTCCCGTACGCAGTGTGTTCGGCAGTACCGCAACGGGAGCCAGTTCGTCCTCTCAGGGAGAATTGTGATGACCGAGCCAATGCCCAAAGGTTACAGCCCCCGCTTATACAACCAGGACCTGGGGCCACTGCCGCAGAAGTGGACCTGGTACAACATTTTCGCGTTCTGGATGAGCGACGTGCACAGCGTCGGCGGCTACGTGTTTGCCGCCAGCCTGTTCGCGCTGGGACTGGCCAGTTGGCAAGTGCTGATCGCGTTGTTGGTGGGTATCTGCATTATTCAGGTGATCGCCAATCTGCTCGCCAAACCCAGCCAGCAAGCCGCCGTGCCGTACCCGGTCATTTGCCGACTGGCGTTTGGCGTGTTCGGTGCAAACATTCCGGCCGTGATTCGTGGTCTGATCGCGGTCGCCTGGTACGGCGTTCAGACTTACCTGGCTTCCAGCGCGTTGATCATCGTAGTGCTGCGCTTTTTCCCGCAGATGTCGGTCTACGCCGAATCTCAGTTTGCGGGGCTTTCCTACCTGGGATGGTTCGGTTTCCTTGCCCTTTGGGTGGTCCAGGCAGCCGTCTTCTGGACCGGCATGGACTCGATTCGTCGCTTCATCGATTGGGCCGGCCCCGTGGTGTACGCCGTCATGTTCCTGCTGGCAGGCTGGATCGTCTGGAAGGCCGGTTGGGCAAACATCAGCTTCACTCTGTCCGAGAAATCGCTGACGGGTTGGGAAGCGTTTTCGCAAGTGATCATGGCCACCGCGCTGGTGGTGTCCTACTTCTCCGGCCCGACGTTGAACTTCGGCGACTTCAGCCGCTACTGCCGGAGCATGTCCGAGGTCCGCCGGGGCAATTTCTGGGGCTTGCCGGTGAATTTTCTGGCGTTTTCGCTGGTGACGGTGGTCATTGTTTCAGGCACGTTGCCGGTATTCGGCGAGATGCTGCATGACCCGATCGCCACTGTGGCGCGGATCGACAACAACGTGGCGGTGTTGTTGGGGGCTTTCGCTTTCGTGACAGCCACCATCGGCATCAACATTGTCGCTAACTTCGTATCCCCGGCATTTGACTTTGCCAACGTCGCACCCAGCAAAATCAGCTGGCGCGTGGGCGGCATGATCGCGGCCGTTGCGTCGATCTTTATCACGCCGTGGAACCTGTTCAACAACCCGCAGGTGATTCACTACACGCTCGACGTGCTCGCCGCGTTCATCGGTCCGCTGTTCGGCATCCTGCTGGTGGACTACTACCTCATCAAGAAGCAACAAATCGACGTGGACGCCCTGTTCAACGACGGCCCGACCGGCCGGTACTGGTACAACGGCGGCGTTAACTACACCGCTGTCAAGGCGCTGATTCTGGCGACGCTGGCAGGCATCGCGATCACCTTCATCCCGGCGCTGCAGCCAATGGCGAATTTCGCCTGGTTCACGGGTTGCTTCCTTGGGGGCGGCCTGTTCTTCCTGTTTGCCCGACACAGCCAGGCCCATGAAGGGGTGACGATGTCGACGGCAGTGCCTGGCTGAAGTGTTCTCGATTGGACGGCGCTGCTGGTCGCGTGGCGCCGGGTTTTCCTGCTTTGAAATGTCTTAACGTAAAGAAAGGGAAAATTTCCTGCCGCGACACTCGGTAGCAGGCGTAAAGTGCGACTTAGCACTATGATCTGCTTAGGCGGATCAGAAGTTGGCTGCCGGGTATTTCCCTGAAGGGGGCGTTATATGAACAGCAAATTGCAAGAATGGCTTCACGACGTGGGTGTCGCATTGGGTTTGATCGAGCGGCCAAAATTGCAGCCCATTCCTGTGCGCACCGATGATGACGAGCGCCGTCGTCCGCGCCGCTGATTTCGGTCAGATCTCAACGTAACTGACAGCGGTGCTATCGCCCGATAGCCCGCCAAGGCTTCCTGCCTGGGTCGCCAGACGCTTCGCCACGGATTGAGTCGGCGACGCTTCCTTGCACACCCCACTCACACCGGAATCGAACGCATCTGCGTTCAATTGGTTTTCCTGCCTTTCATCTGCGTCAGTATCAAGTCCACGAGGCCTTGCAACGTCAATTGGCTGTACGTCGAGTGCTCGGGAAGGTGGGAGATATCGGATTTGATCCGGTGGGGCAAAACGATGTTGAACTCGGTCTGCAGGCTGGTAAAGAACTCGATGAAATCTTCCTCGTCCAGCACGAGTTCGCTCAGCATTGCGTCGTCTTTCTCCTGAATCAGAGACTTGTCGACAAGGATTTTTCCGAGTGTATCGATAACGTGCTGTTTGACCTCGGTACGGTTCATGGCAATCCTCTGGTTTGACGTATTCGAAAATCACCCCGACTTCAAAAACAGAGGGTCGTTGCGCGACAGCTGACCGGTCATTTCTCCCTGAGAAAACGCACTGTTACGGCCTCCTGCCACCGTGCTGTCCTGATCAAGGCTAGTTCAACTTTCAGGGGGGAGATTGATCCGTTCATGGCGATTTTTTGTAACGGCGCATAAAAAAGGGTGCCCGAAGGCACCCTGATTTGTTTCAACCGCGTTACGCCTGCGGCGAGTGCGCGATCACGCTGTGCGGGTCAGCACGACAGGACGCGGCGACACCAGGCTGACCAGTACAAAACTCACCAGACCCACCGCCAGGCTGTAGTAGATCGGCGTGTTGGCGTCCAGGCCATCCTTGAACATGAACACCAGTGCGGTGATAAAGCCCAAGGTCATGCTGGTGATGGCGCCCGATGTGGTGGCGCGTTTCCAGTAGATCGCGCCGATCAACGGAATGAGCATGCCGCCGACCAGCAGGTTGTACGCCAGCGTCAGTGCGCTGATGACGTCATTGACCACCAGCGCGATCGCGAGCACGACCAAGCCGGTCAGGGCCGTGAACAGACGGTTGATGCCCAGGCTCGATTGTTTGCCGCCGCGTAGCTTCGGCAGCAGGTCTTCGGTCAGCGTCGTGGACGCCGCGAGCAGGCCCGCGCTGGCGGTGGACATCATGGCGGCGAGCGCGGCAGCGATGACCAGCCCGCGGATGCCGTCGGGCAGCGTTGCTTTGACGATCGCAGCGAAAGCCGTGTTGACGTTTGTCAGGTCAGGCAGCAGGACGTGTGCTGCCATGCCGATCAGTGCGCAGACCAGGCCGTAGACGATGCAGTAAACACCGGCGACGGAACCTGCGTATTTGGCGACTTTTTCGGTACGGGCAGTGAACACGCGCTGCCAGATGTCCTGACCGATCAGGATGCCGAAGAAGTAGATCAGGAAGTAGGTGATGATGGTGTCCCAGCCGATGGTGGTCCAGCTGAAGCTCGACGCTGGCAGCCTGGCGACCAGTTCGTCCCAACCGCCCACGCGGTACAGGCAGATCGGCAAAAGGATGAACATCAACCCGACGGTCTTGATCACGAACTGGACAATGTCGGTCAGGGTCAGTGACCACATGCCGCCGATGGTCGAGTACACGACCACCACGCCGCCGCCCAATACGACCGACAGCCAGAACGGGAGATCGAACAGCACCTGCATGACGGTGCCAATGGCGAGAATGGAGGTCACGCCGATCATCAGTGCATACGCGAGCATGATCACGGCGCTGGCCTGGCGGGCCATCGGGTTGTAACGCTTCTCGAGGATCTGGGTGACGGTGAAGATTCGCAGCTTGAGCAGCGGTTTGGCGAGGAACAGGTTCAGCGCGATGATCCCCAGGCCCAGTGCGGCGCAGAGCCAGAAACCGGAAATGCCATGCACGTAACCCAGGCGAACGGTGCCAACGGTGGAGGCGCCGCCCAAAACCGTGGCGGCCATGGTGCCCATATAGAGGCTGGGGCCGAGGTTACGACCGGCCACCAGGTAATCTTCATGGGTCTTGGCTTTGCGCATGCCATACCAACCCAACACCAGCATGCCGGCTGCGTAAATCAGCACGACAAAAATATCTAAAGCCATGAGGTGTCTCCGATCATTGTTTTTATAGTGAATCGCACTTCATCCGGCTGAGACGGCGCGGGCAGTCAGCGATGAAGGGGGGTTATCGTGTTGTGCAGCGATGTGCTTTTGTAGGAGCGCGCTTGCCCGCGATTGCCATTTGCCTGTGAAATTCTGGCACTGACACACTGCATTCGCGGGCAAGCGCGCTCCTACGGGTCCGGCGTGATTATCAGCGGTGTGTGACACCCGGCAGCACGCAGAGCATCTCGTAAAGCAGGTTGGCACCCAGCAGCGAGGTGTTGCCGGTGGTGTCGTACGGCGGCGAGACTTCTACCAGATCGCAACCGATCAGGTCGAGGCCCTGGCAGCCGCGGATGATTTCGATGGCCTGAATGGTGGTCAGCCCGCCAATTTCCGGCGTGCCGGTGCCTGGCGCCCACGCCGGGTCGATGCCGTCGATGTCGAAGCTCAGGTACACCGGGCCGCCACCGACTTTCTCGCGCACTTCGGCCATCAACGGTGCCAGCGATTTGTGCCAGCACTCTTCAGCCTGCACCACACGGAAGCCCTGTTTGCGGCTCCAGTTGAAGTCTTCAGCGGTGTAACCCTGGGCGCGCAGGCCGATCTGCACCACACGGTCGCAATCGAGCAGGCCTTCTTCCACCGCGCGGCGGAACGTGGTGCCGTGGGCAATCTTCTCGCCGAACATGTGGTCGTTGACGTCCGCGTGGGCGTCGATGTGCACCAGGCCGACCTTGCCGTGTTTCTTGTGAATGGCACGCAGGATCGGCAGGGTGATGGTGTGGTCGCCACCCAGCGTCAGCGGGATGATGCCGTGTTCGAGAAAGCCGTCGTACGCTTCTTCGATGATGCGAACGGCGTCCAGCAGATTGAAGGTGTTGATCGCCACGTCGCCAATGTCGGCAACGGAGAGGGAATCGAAAGGTGCAGCGCCCGTGGCCATGTTGTACGGACGGATCATCACCGATTCGGCGCGGATTTCGCGAGGTCCGAAACGGGTGCCTGCCCGCAGCGAGGTGCCGATGTCCAATGGCACGCCAATAAAGGCGGCATCAAGACCCTCGGCCGATTGCAAGTGCGGCAGACGCATCATGGTGGCGATGCCGGCGAAGCGCGGCATTTCGTTGCCGCCCAGTGGTTGGTGAAAAATCTTGTCCACGGGATTGCCTCATCGGTGGGTGATTAATAATTGTTAGACGCAGGGTGTGCGTTGCAGAAGCTGTGCCGATTCTGCGAACCGCGCGGGCTGCGAACAATCGCTGAGGCAAAATACTTAGTTCAGAGATTTCTGAAGTATCGGGTAAGCTGCGCGGATTGCTACAGCGACAACATGTCCCGGAAACATCATGGCCAGCGCATTACCCGATCTGAAACTGCTGCGTATCTTCGTCTGTGTGGTTCGCCACCAGGGTTTTGCCAGTGCGCAACAGGAACTCAATCTGTCGACATCGGCGATCAGCACCTACATGAGTCAGCTGGAGTCGGCGCTGGGCATCGTCTTGTGCCATCGTGGTCGGGGCGGTTTCAGCCTGACCAGCAAGGGCGAATTGTTCCACCAGGAGACCTTGCGTCTGCTGGGTGAACTTGAAGGCTTCGAGCTCTATGCGGCAGCGCTCAAGGGCGAGTTGCGCGGGACGTTGAATCTTGGGGTGCTGGACTCGACGGTCAGTGACCGGGCGCTGCCGTTTGCCGAGGTGATCGGCGCGTACAGCGAAGAGCACCCGGCCGTGCACTTGCACCTGTCGGTGATGAGCCCGTATGAATTGCAGCTCGGTGTGCTGGACAACCGCCTGGACCTGGCCATCGGTTCTTTTTCCACGCGCATGAACGGTCTGCTCTACCAGCCGCTGTACCGCGAACAGCACTGGCTGTATTGCAGCAGCCGTCACCCGCTGTTTGCCGAAAGACGCATCCCGGAGCCGGTGATCACCCAGCAGCGCATGGTTGGGCGCGGTTACTGGAGTCAGGCGGAACTGGCCCGGCACGGCTTCAAGCACAGTGCTGCCACGGTGGAGAGTATGGAGGCGCAACTGATTCTGGTGCTTTCCGGTGCGTACATCGGCTATCTGCCGGAGCATTACGCACAATCCTGGGTCGACTCCGGACATCTGCGAGTGCTGTTGCCCGCGACGTTCGGCTATCAGGCACCGTTCTCGATGATCCTGCGTCGGGGACGGAGTCGCGAGCCGCTGATTCAGACCTTCCGCGACCTGCTCAAAGCGCAGCTCAATCCGCTTTAGGAGGCCCTGTCCATGTCCCGTGCTCGCTGCCAGCGTTGCCTGCGTCCCGATAATCATTGCTTGTGCGCGCTGATCCCTGCCCTCGACAGTCGCACCCGCGTGCTGATCCTGCAGCATCCCAGCGAGGTCAATCACGCCTTGAACACCGCGCGCCTTGCGGTGCTGGGGTTGAACAATGCCGAGTTGGTGGTGGGCGAGGTGTTCGACGATCTGGCGACGTTGCTCGACGTGCCGGGTTACCAGGCCCGGTTGTTATTTCCGGGGGAGGGCGCCGAGGCGCTCAGTGCTCAGGCCGGTGAGGTCAAGCCTTTGTTGCTGGTGATTCCTGATGGCACCTGGCGCAAGGCGCGCAAGCTGCTGCACCTCAATCCACGGCTGGCCGCATTGCCTCGCGTTACGCTGGACAATCCACCGCCCTCGCGTTACCGGTTGCGCAAGGTCCCCGGCGCTGAGGCGTTGTCCACGCTGGAAGCGATTACCCATGCGCTGCACACGCTGGAGCCGGATCGGTCGTTCGAGGCGCTGTTAAGGCCGTTCGATGCGTTGATCGAAGGGCAGATTGCGGCGATGGGGGAGGAAACGTTTCGCCGCAATCATGCCTGATGGTCAGCCATTGAGGGAGGAGGAGGGGTGTTCAGCCTGTGAGGGTCGGGCGCCCTGCATACGTCGAATATAGGCTTCGGTTTCCCGCGCGGCGTCCTCTTTGCTGAAAAAAGGGCCTTCGAGGGTGTTTTCCCGGGTGCTGAAAAAATAGAGGCCGTTGACGCGGGAGACGCGGTCGCTGCGAAAGTGCACGGCGGTCTCGGGATCTTGCTCACGCTTGCTTAACATAGCCTTCTCCGCGCTGGGGAGGATGGTTGGAAAACGATTCAGGACGGCTAAACCTGTGTCCGGCTGTCCAATGATTTTTCCACAGCGTGATACGGAAAAATCGGCTGGCCGAATGACACTTTACTCCGAACTGCAGGCGTTGGATGCAGTGCGATGAGCGCGGTTCAATGAAATACGCGCTGATACTGTAGCCGCGGGCTTGCCGCGGATTGCGGTCGGACGAATGTGGTGGGTCAGTATGAAGGTGTCGGCTGATACACCGCTTTCGCTGCCCTCGTAACCTCGGACGTCTCCTACAGGTTTTGCGGCGTGATGAAGATTTTCGGCTTCACACCATCTGCGAGGCAGGACGCATTCAAACCTGTGGCCGGCTTGCTGGCGAATGCGGTGGGTCAGTATGAAGGTGTCGACTGATGCACCGCATTCGTCCGAATTGCGGCCCATACCCTCGTAACCTCGGACGTCTCCTACAGGTATTGCGGTGTGATGGGGATCTGCGGCTTTTACACCGTCTGTGGGAAATTCTATGGTTCTCAAACCAGTGGTGCCAGTCCTTTCTTACCGGTCGCAACGCCTGACGGGACGCTCCACATTCCGGATGACGCGGAGCGTCATTGAATGGGTTACCACGCGGAGCGTGGGAACAATCAACAGCGCAAAGCGCGCTGTGGCTTTTGATCTTCAAACCGCAGCAGCCCAGACACCACAAAACGCGACTTGGGTGCAGGCTGAACGCAGGTGGCGCGGAGTGGGCCGAGCGGCATGGATGCCGCGAGAGCGCTGCTAGGACATGGATGTCCGTTCAGCGCGGGCCCACGGAGCGTCGCCGGAGAGAAGGAACCCGACGAAGTCGGGCCCAACCAGGAGCATAGGACCCTTGGTTACTTGGGGTCTTTTCAAGTAACCCGCCGAAGGCGGAACAGTTTGGCCGTTAGGACAAACCAAACCCTCAGCGTCACCCCAAATAGTGGCGATACAGGCCATACAAGCCGGCTTGCTGGCGAATGCGGTGGGTCAGTATGAAGGTGTCGACTGATGCACCGCATTCGTCCGAATTGCGGCCCATACCCTCGTAACCTCGGACGTCTTACAGGTATTGCGGTGGCGTGAAGATTACTGGCTTTCACACAACGGGACGTCAGCGCTTACCCAGCGCCTCAGCCTGATGAATCCACTGCTGGCGCTGTTCCTCGGTCGATGTGCGTACTGGGGAAAACTCCGTCAACCGGGTGGTCTTGATCCCGCAGAACTCCAGAATCGCTTTCGTCATCTGCCGATGCGCCGGGGCTTTAAACACCCAGCGAAAGTAGCGTGAAGGCGTGTCCAGCGTCACCAGCATCTCAGCGGTACGGCCTTTGAGCAGCTCGTTCGACGGATGATGACGGCCGTGGGCCTTGAAGGCGAAACCGGGCATGAATACCCGGTCGAAGAATCCGCCAAGCAGGCTGGGCAGCCCGCCCCACCAGACCGGATACACGAACACCAGATGCTGGGCCCAGTGAATCTCTCGCTGGGCCTGCAACAGATCATGCTCCAAAGTCTGGCTTGATTCGTAGCCGCCGCGCAGCACCGGGTCGAAGTCCAGTTCTTCCAGCTTCAGCACCCGCACCACATGACCCTGACTCCGGGCGCCGTGGGCATACGCTTCGCCCAGCGCATGACCCAGGCTGATGGTCTTCGGCGTACCGATGACCATCAGGATGCGTTTGCCATACCCTTCCAGTGGGGTGGCGCCGCTGATCGGCTCAGCCATTGCTGCCAGCCTCGAGCATCTTCTCCGGACGGACCCACGCGTCGAACTCGGCGTCCGTGAGGAAACCCAGTTGCAGCGCGGCTTCGCGCAGGGTCAGCCCTTCGCTGTAGGCTTTCTTGGCGATTTGCGCGGATTTGTCGTAGCCGATGTGTGGGTTCAGCGCCGTGACCAGCATCAGGCCGCGTTCCAGGTGTTCAGCCATCTTCGCGGCATCAGGCTCCATGCCGGCGATGCAGTGCTCGTTGAAGTTGCGGCAGCCGTCGCCCAGCAAACGGATCGATTGCAGCAGGTTGTGAATGATCACCGGCTTGAACACGTTCAACTGCAGGTGACCCTGACTGGCCGCGAAGGTGATCGTGGTGTCGTTGCCCATGACCTGGCACGCCAGCATGGACAATGCTTCGCACTGCGTCGGATTGACCTTGCCCGGCATGATCGAGCTGCCAGGTTCGTTGGCGGGTAATTTGACTTCTGCCAGACCGGCGCGCGGGCCCGAACCCAGCAGGCGCAGGTCATTGGCAATTTTCATCAGCGTCACGGCCAGGGTTTTCAGCGCGCCGGACAATGCAGTCAAAGGCTCGTGACCTGCCAGCGCGGCGAATTTGTTGGGCGCTGTGACGAACGGCAGACCGGACAGGGCCGCCAGTTCAGCGGCCACCGCCTCTGCAAAACCATGCGGAGAGTTGAGACCGGTGCCGACGGCGGTGCCGCCCTGAGCCAGCTCGCAGACAGCGGGGAGGGTTGCGCGAATGCTCTTTTCGGCATAGTCGAGCTGCGCAACGTAGGCCGACAGCTCTTGGCCGAACGTGATGGGCGTCGCGTCCATCATGTGCGTGCGGCCGGTTTTCACCAGCTTCATATGGCGCGACGACTGCTCGGCGATCCCGGAAGAGAGTTCGGCGATGGCAGGCAGCAGTTGCTCTTTTACCGCTTGGGCCGCCGCGATGTGCATGGCGGTCGGGAAGCAGTCGTTGGAGCTCTGGGAGCGGTTGACGTGGTCGTTCGGATGGACCGGCGACTTGCCGCCGCGACCCTTGCCGGCCAGTTCGTTGGCCCGGCCGGCGATGACCTCGTTGACGTTCATGTTGCTCTGCGTGCCGCTGCCGGTCTGCCAGACCACGAGCGGGAACTGGTCGTCGAGCTTGCCACCGAGCACTTCGTCGGCAGACTGTTCGATCAGACGGGCAATATCGGCAGGCAGGTCGCCATTGCGGTCGTTGACGCGGGCCGCGGCCTTCTTGATCAGCGCCAGCGCGTGGAGCACCGGCAACGGCATACGCTCCTGGCCGATGGCGAAGTTGATCAGGGAACGTTGAGTTTGTGCCCCCCAGTAAGCGTCTTCGGGGACTTCGATCGGACCTATGCTGTCGGTTTCGGTACGGCTCACTGGACTCACTCCTTAAGATCGTTAGCGCAGTTTAGTACCCGTGAGGCGGGTTCGGTTCCCGTTAAAGGCCGCGCGGTCAAAACATGAGCCGCTAGTGTGCGACAAAACGCAGGACTTGGTCGTCTTATACCTTCGGGTTACCTTCGGGCAGGCCGGTGCCGTGCAGCGGGGAATCAACCGCTCGTAGCTCCGGGGGTTGAGCGCAAGGCGAAAACGGGCGCAGAATGCTCGGCCTTGGGGTTCAGCCTCGCCTGCTAGATAAGGAAACTCGATGACCCGTCTTCGCGCCATCTGTGCTGCGGTCGCTCTGGCATGCGCCAGCGGCCAGGTTCTCGCCGCCACCGCCAGCCATGAAGCCAGTGCTGTAGCGTTCCTCAAACTGGCCCATGCCGATCAGTTGGGTGCGCCGATTTACATGCAAGCGCAGCAAATGTTCGCCCAGCGTTTCGCCGAAACCAAAGCCCCTGATTCCAAGAAAGCGGTGTTGGAAAGCTATCAGGCCAAGGCCAACGCTGCGTTGGACAAAGCCATTGGCTGGGACAAGCTGCAGCCGGACATGGTCAAGCTGTACACCGATAACTTCACCGAATCCGAGCTGAAAGACCTGGTTGCTTTCTACCAGTCGCCGCTGGGCAAGAAAGTCCAGGCCAAGATGCCGCAGATCAGCCAGCAATCGTTCCAGATGACTCAGGAAAAACTGCAGCCTGCCGTGCCTGTGGTAACCGGTCTGCTGGAGTCCATGACCAAAGAACTGGTCCCTGCTGGCGCCAAAGGCACCGCACCGGCTGCCCCCGCCAAGAAGCCATAAGCGAAATCACGACATGAGCATGCAACAGCGAATCGAATCCGCGTTGGCGGTCTTTCAGCCCGAGTACCTTCAGGTGCTCAACGAAAGCCACATGCACAGTCGTGGCTCGGATACTCACTACAAGGCCGTGGTGGTCAGCGAACACTTCGCTGGCCTCAACGCCGTCAAGCGTCACCAGAAGGTCTACGGCTTGCTGGGCGGCTTGATGGGTGAGTTCCATGCGCTGGCGCTGCACACCTACACCCCGCAAGAATGGTCGAAGCTCGGCGCTGCGCCTGCTTCGCCGACCTGCGCCGGTGGGCATGACTGAGCGGGCACATAGCCCGGTTTCGGCCCGTTTTCGTGGATGAATGCGTTTCCCCTGTGGGAGCGAATTCATTCGCGAGACAGTGTTCCAGTCCATGCACCCTGTCGCCTGCTCTGTTTTTCGCGAATGAATTCGCTCCCACAGGTAAGGTTCACGCCTGACGCGCCTCTGTTGACCTGTATCAATCCCCCGCTGATCCACCTCCCTGTCTGCTCCCCTCCGATTTTTGCTAGAATCCGCGCCGCGCTGCCGGGTCGGCACGCTTTTACCTGAACTTTTCATCCGGTAGGCCCTTTGCGAGGGTCACCACCTGGAGACGCAACATGACCCAAACCGCCCCCATCGTCGTCGCGGCGCTGTACAAATTCGTCACCCTTTCGGACTACGTCGAACTGCGCGAGCCGCTGCTCAAGGCGATGGTCGACAACGGCATCAAAGGCACGCTGCTGATCGCCCAGGAAGGCATCAACGGCACCGTTTCCGGCAGCCGCGAAGGCATTGATGGCCTGATGGCCTGGTTGAAGAACGATCCGCGCATGGACGACATCGATCACAAAGAGTCGTATTGCGACGAGCAGCCGTTCTACCGCACCAAGGTCAAATTGAAGAAAGAAATCGTCACCCTGGGCGTTGACGGCGTGGATCCGAACAAAGCGGTCGGCACCTACGTCGAGCCGCAGGACTGGAACGCCCTGATCGCCGACCCGGAAGTGCTGCTGATCGACACCCGCAACGATTACGAAGTTTCCATCGGGACGTTCGAGGGTGCGATCGACCCGAAAACCACTACGTTCCGGGAGTTCCCCGAGTACATCAAAGCCAACTTCGATCCGGCCAAGCACAAGAAAGTCGCGATGTTCTGCACCGGCGGGATCCGCTGTGAAAAAGCCTCGAGCTACATGCTTGGCGAAGGCTTCGAAGAGGTGTATCACCTCAAGGGCGGCATCCTGAAATACCTGGAAGAAGTGCCGCAGGAAGAAAGCCAGTGGCGTGGCGACTGCTTCGTGTTCGACAACCGCGTGACCGTGCGTCATGACCTGACCGAAGGCGACTACGATCAATGTCATGCATGCCGCACGCCGATCAGTGCTGAAGATCGGGCCAGTGAGCACTATTCGCCGGGTGTCAGTTGCCCGCATTGTTGGGATACGCTGAGCGAGAAAACCCGCCGCAGCGCCATCGACCGGCAAAAGCAGATCGAACTGGCGAAGGCGCGTAATCAGCCGCACCCGATTGGCCGTAATTACCGCCTGCTGGATGGCGACGACGCACAGACCCACGAAAAACAGACCAACGAGGCCTGACCCATGCACGCCCGCCTGCTCTATGTAATGGACCCGATGTGTTCGTGGTGCTGGGGTTTTTCGCCCGTCGCGCAGGCCTTGGTGGAACAGGCGAAGGCGGCGGGCCTGCCGTTGCATCTGGTGGTGGGCGGTTTGCGCACCGGCAGCGGGGCGGCACTCGAGCCGAACACCCGCCGCTACATCCTTGAACACTGGCAAGCGGTGCACGACACCACCGGCCAGGCGTTTCAGTTCGAGGGCGCGTTGCCCGATGGCTTTGTTTATGACACCGAGCCCGCGTGCCGTGCCATCGTCGCTGCGCGCAGTCTGGCGCCGGACATCGCCTGGAAACTGGTCAAGGAAATCCAGCACGCGTTTTACCTTGAGGGGCGTGATGTCACCAAGGCGTCGGTACTGGCGGAATTGGCAGAAAAAGCCGGCTTGCCACGTATCGAGTTTGCCGATGCCTTCGACAGCGCGGAACAGCATGCCGCCACGGCGTCTGATTTCTCGTGGGTTCAGGACCTCGGCATCGCCGGCTTCCCCACCTTGCTGGCCGAGCGCAACGGCCAATTGGCCCTGCTGACCAACGGCTATCAACCTCTGGAAGCACTGGCGCCCATGCTCAGCCGTTGGCTGGAGCGCGCAGCCAGTGCGTGATGCCCACGAGATAGAAAGCGCCACTCACAAGGGCGACGCTGTCCAGGCCGATCGCCTTGATTGGCCGCAGATTCGCCGTCTCGCCCTTCGGCACAAAAAAGCGCTGTGGATCGCCAACGGAGTCGCCGTGTTGGCGGTGCTGTGTTCGGTGCCGATCCCGTTGCTGCTGCCGCTGCTGGTGGACGAGGTGTTGCTCGGCAAGGGCGACACCGCACTGGTTTTCATGAATCAGTTCCTGCCCGCCAGCCTCCATAAACCGGTGGGCTATATCGGCTTGATGCTGGTCACCACTCTGTGCCTGCGGCTCGGAGCGTTGCTGTTCAACGTGATTCAGGCGCGCCTGTTCGCCGGGCTGGCCAAAGACATCGTCTATCGCATCCGCGTTCGCTTGATCGAACGACTCAAGCGTATCTCGCTGGGCGAATACGAAAGTCTGGGCAGCGGGACCGTCACCGCGCACCTGGTCACCGATCTGGATACGGTGGACAAGTTCGTCGGCGAAACCCTCAGCAAATTCCTCGTCGCGATGCTGACGTTGACGGGCACCGCGGCGATTCTCGTCTGGATGCACTGGCAACTGGCGTTGTTGATCCTGCTCTTCAACCCGCTGGTGATTTACGCCACGGTCAAGCTGGGCAAGCGCGTCAAACACCTGAAAAAGCTGGAAAACGACAGCACGTCGCGCTTCACCCAGGCGCTGACCGAAACCCTGGACGCCATTCAGGAAATCCGTGCCGGCAACCGGCAGGGCCATTTCCTCGGCCGTCTGGGCTTACGGGCTAAGGAAGTGCGCGATTTTGCCGTCGCCTCGCAGTGGAAAAGCGATGCGTCGGGCCGTGCCAGTGGTTTGTTGTTCCAGTTCGGCATCGATATTTTTCGCGCCGCAGCGATGCTCACGGTGCTGTTTTCCGATCTGTCCATCGGCCACATGCTCGCCGTCTTCAGTTACCTGTGGTTCATGATCGGTCCCGTCGAGCAACTGCTGAACCTGCAGTACGCGTTCTATGCGGCGGGCGGTGCGCTGACGCGCATCAATGAACTGCTGGCGCGCGCCGACGAGCCTCAGTACCGAGGGCAGCTCAATCCGTTCGTGGGGCGTGAGACCGTCAGCATCGACGTGAGTGGCCTGTGCTTCGGCTATAACGAGGAGCTGGTGCTCGACCATCTGGACCTGTCGATCACGCCGGGTGAGAAAGTCGCGATCGTCGGCGCCAGCGGTGGCGGCAAGAGCACCCTGGTTCAATTGCTGCTGGGGCTCTACAGCCCCAAGTCCGGGACCATACGCTTCGGCGGCGCAAGCTTGCAGGACATCGGCCTTGAAACCGTTCGGGAACATGTGGCGGTCGTCCTGCAGCACCCTGCGCTGTTCAATGACACCGTCAGGGCCAATCTGTCGATGGGGCGCGAACGCAACGATGAGGCATGTTGGCAAGCGCTGGAAATCGCTCAGCTGGACGCGACCATTCGGGCCCTTCCGCAGGGGCTGGACAGTGTTGTCGGGCGATCCGGGGTACGTCTGTCGGGCGGCCAGCGTCAGCGCCTGGCGATTGCCCGGATGGTGCTCGCCGACCCCAAGGTGGTGATCCTCGACGAGGCGACCTCAGCGCTGGACGCCGCGACCGAGTACAACCTGCATCAAGCGTTGAATCGCTTTCTCAGTGGCCGGACGACGTTGATCATTGCGCATCGCCTGTCGGCCGTGAAGCAGGCAGACCGGGTTCTGGTGTTTGATGGCGGCAGCATCGCCGAGGATGGCGACCACCAGCAACTGATTGCTGACGGCGGGCTTTACGCACGTCTCTATGGTCACCTGCAACAGCTCTGATACATCTTGTCGGTTTTTCTCATAACGTGTCTCAAATGGCGTATCGCCAGTGGAACACGTCAATTCTTGGGCTATGCTTGACCCGTGTATTTAAGGAAAGTGTGAAAAGCGTCATATTTACGTCTTTGCTTTGCGGTGGTAACACCTGAAGTCGCGCGCAAGATGTGAGTATTACCCCGCTGCATCGTGGAAATTAGCCGAGTCCCTTGTCCGGTCAGGAAGGTCGCCTGAACGAAGGGAGTGAGTACTGGCAGTGCTGATGAAAGGGACACCATGAAGCAAAAGCGGATCCTGGAGAAGCCTCGTCTTCTCGGTATCGTTTGGCCATTTATCGCGGTGGTGCTGTTACAAGCGCTGCTGGGTTGCGTCAGCCTGTACATGATGTCGGCTGTGCGCAGTTATGTTGGCGGAGAAAGCCTTTGGTCCAAGGGCCAGAAGGACGCTATCTATTACTTGAATCTCTACGCCAACAGTCGCGATGAGATCAACTACCTGAAATACCAGCAGGCCATCGCCATCCCTCAGGGCGGACATGACTTGCGGGTCGCGATGGATCAACCCGTTCCCGACATCGCACGCGCGACTGCAGGCATTCTGCAGGGTGGTAACCATCCTGACGATGCCCAGGGCATCATCTGGCTCTACCTCAATTTCCGGCATTTCAGCTACCTGGAGAAGGCCATCGATCGTTGGAAGATCGGTGACAACTACCTCGTCCAGCTCGATGAAGTCGCCCGTGAAATGCACGGCCGCATCCTTGAAGGCACTGCCACCAACAGCGACGTGCTGGCCTGGCGGCAGCGGATCAACGCGATCAACGAGGGCGTGACGCCCGCCGCCATGGCCTTCAGCGACGCGCTGGGCGAGGGCTCGCGGGTCATTTTGCGAATCCTGCTGGTGGTGAACCTGGCCACGGCGGTGCTGTTGATCATCCTGGCGCTGCTGCGCACCCACAAACTGCTGGAACAGCGTCATGCCTTCGCCACGGCATTGCAGATGGAGAAGGAGCGGGCGCAAATCACGCTGGAATCTATCGGGGACGGCGTGATCACCACCGATGTCGATGGCGCCATCACCTACATGAACCCGGCGGCCGAGCAGATGACCCACTGGAAGACCGATCAGGCGGTCGGATTACCCCTAGCGGCGTTGTTCAATCTGCTTGACGAGAATGATCAGAAAGACAGCTCAACCCTGATCGAGCACATCCTCAGCGGCAAGCTGGGCGGTGGCAGTGAAAACTCAAAACTGATTCAGCGACTCGACGGCAGTACCGTGTCGGTGGCGTTGGTCGGCTCGCCCATCCGTACCGAAGGCAAGGTCAGTGGCGCGGTGCTGGTGCTGCACGACATGACTCAGGAGCGGCAGTACATTGCCAATCTGTCGTGGCAGGCGACGCACGATGCCCTGACCGGGTTGGCCAATCGCCGCGAATTCGAATACCGATTGGAGCTGGCGCTGAATGGGCTGGCCTACCAGCCGGGTCGCCACGCGGTGATGTTCCTCGACCTCGATCAATTCAAGCTGGTCAACGACACCAGCGGCCACGCGGCGGGCGATGAGTTGCTCCGGCACATCTGTGCCTTGCTGCAACAGGGTATTCGGGAGGGAGACACGCTGGCGCGGCTGGGCGGCGACGAGTTCGGTATTCTGCTCGAGCATTGTTCACCGGAGGCTGCCGAGCAGATCGCTGAAGGCCTGCGTCAGACGGTCGAGAGCCTGCATTTTGTGTGGAAGGGGCGACCGTTCGTGACGACCGTCAGCGTCGGCCTGGTTCATGTGTCTGACGTGCCCACCACCTTGGAAGCGTCGCTGCGTGCGGCTGACATGGCGTGCTACATGGCGAAGGAAAAAGGTCGCAACCGGGTTCAGGTCTATCACGACGACGATTCGGAACTGTCTACTCGTTTCGGCGAAATGGCCTGGATTCAGCGCCTGCACATGGCGCTGGAAGACAATCGCTTCTGCCTTTATTCACAGGAAATCGCGGCGTTGAGTCGCGACGCGGCCCACAGCAACGGCCACGTCGAAATCTTGCTACGGCTGCGCGACGAGTCCGGTCGCATGATTCTGCCGGACAGCTTTATCCCCGCCGCCGAGCGCTACGGGATGATGACCACGCTGGATCGATGGGTGGTGCAGAACGTCTTCAAGATCATTGCCGATTGCCTGATGGACAACCACCGAACCGGGCCCATGGCGACCTGTGCAATCAATCTGTCCGGCACCAGCATCGGTGACGACGCGTTTCTTGAATATTTGCGACAGCAGTTCCAAATCTACGCAATACCGCCTGAACTTATCTGTTTCGAAATCACCGAAACCAGTGCGATCGCCAATTTGGGCAGTGCTATTCGGTTCATTAACGAACTCAAAAGTCTGGGATGCCGTTTTTCACTGGATGACTTCTGTGCAGGCATGTCGTCATTCGCATACTTGAAGCACTTGCCTGTGGATTATTTGAAGATTGATGGCAGCTTCGTAAAAGACATGCTCGACGATCCGGTCAACCGGGCGATGGTGGAAGTGATCAACCATATCGGGCACGTCATGGGCAAACAGACGATCGCTGAGTTCGTCGAAAGCCCTCAGATAGAGCAGGCGTTATTGGAAATCGGTGTGGACTACGCTCAGGGGTACGTTATCGAGCGACCGCAATTATTCACCTGTGAATGTCTGCACGCACGGCCCGCGAGGCAGACCCCAATGTTGTTCAGCGCACCCGGGACTTTTCGCTGAACGACCCCGATGCAACACAACATAAGGAGCTACACAGTGATCGATATGTTCATTAGAACCGGTCCGCTGATGGATGCCAGCAGTTACCCCGTTTGGGCGCAGCAATTGATCAAAGATTGCAGCGAAGCCAAGGCACGCGTGGTAGGGCATGAACTTTATCAACGTATGAGAGATGGGCGGCTCAGTTCGAGAACCATGCGCCAGTATTTGATTGGTGGATGGCCTGTTGTTGAACAGTTTGCGGTCTACATGGCGCATAACCTGACCAAAACCCGTTTCGCCCGTCATCCGGGCGAAGACATGGCGCGTCGCTGGCTGATGCGCAATATTCGGGTGGAGCTCAATCATGCCGATTACTGGGTGAACTGGAGCGCGGCCCACGGGGTCACGCTGGACGATCTGCAAGCGCAACGCGTTCCGTCAGAGTTGCACGCACTCAATCACTGGTGCTGGCACAGCTGTTCATCGGAGCCGTTGGTTGTCGCGATCGCAGCCACCAATTACGCCATTGAAGGCGCGACCGGCGAATGGTCTGCTGTCGTATGTTCACAAGAGACATACGCAGATATGTTCCCGCCGGACCTGCGAAAACGCGCCATGAAGTGGCTGAAGATGCATGCGCAATACGACGACTCCCACCCTTGGGAAGCCCTGGAGATCATCTGTACGCTGGCCGGCAACAACCCTAGCGAACAGTTGCAGGCGGACCTGAGAATGGCGGTGTGCAAGAGTTACGAGTACATGTACCTGTTTCTGGAACGGTGCATGGTTCTGGAGCAGCCGCAGGAGGCAAACGCGCCGATGCGCGAGCGCCGGTTTGCGGTTCGCGCCTGAGCCGCTTTCAACCTGCCATTTCCAGCCGGTTACGGCCCTGACGTTTAGCGGCATAAAGGGCGGTGTCGGCGCGGCGCAACAAGCTGTCGGGGGATTCCCCCGGCAGCAGCGTCGAGCAGCCGAGGCTGACCGTCAGTTCCACCGGGCTTCCATTGACCGGATACGTGAGTTGCAGTGCCGCGTTGCGCAGGCGTTCGCCCACCAGCGCGGCTGACTCACGACCGGTATTGGTCAGCACGATCAAAAACTCCTCCCCGCCAAACCTGAAGACCTGATCGATGTTGCGCAGGCGATCCTTGATCGCGTCCGCTACGCCCCTCAGCACCACATCGCCCGTGGCATGCCCGTGGGTATCGTTGATCCCTTTGAAATGGTCGATATCCAGCATCAGCACCGACAGAGGCTGCTGTTGGCGCCGGGCAATTTCAGCTTCCCGCGTCAGTGACTGTTCCATGGCAATGCGATTGCCCGCCCCGGTCAACGGATCACGCAGGGCGCTCAGGTTCGCGTTGCGGTAAAGCAGGGCGTTACGCAGTGGGTAGAGCAGGGTCGCAAGCAGGGCTTCGAGCTGCGTCAGCTCTACTTCGGCGAAGCGTCGGTCACGTTGAAACGCCAGTTCCCCCATCTGTTCGCCGTCGTGCGTGATGCAGTAGCTGGCGTTATGCCGCGAACGCTCCCCAAACTCCAGCCGCAAGTCTGTTCCTACGTGTTTGTAGTTCAGCGCCTTGAGGGGAATGAACTGCTGCACGCTCTGAAAGAACATGGCCAGGATCTTGTCCGCTTCGAGGCTGGTTTGCAGTTGCAATTCAAGCCTGCGCTGCAGCTGTTTATAGTCCAGCGGTTGAGGCGCGAATCCGTGTGCAGGCGCGAAGCCAAAGCGTTGAAGCCTTGCGCTGTCAAAATCAATGGCGTTGGTATTCGTCGGAAAACTCATGTTTTCGCTCCTGCGCCTCTCATCGGGCCTGATGTGGGTAGAGCGAAACTCGTGCCAATTCGTTCGCCGGTATCGATCGTCATATAAATCAATGGGTTAGCACATGCGTTCGCGAACACCCGGGGTGTCCGCGCCTTTGGATTGACTAACGTACCGGTTTACACGCGAATGGACTACAAAGAGGCGACGGAAAACCGCTGAGTTGATAAAAGGCGGTGAGGTTCCAGGGGATGATCGCGGTCTCCTGTGGGAGCGAATTCATTCGCGAGACGGTTGTACCTCCGGTGATGCTCTATTGGATGTACTGGCCCCTCGCGAATGAATTCGCTCCCACAGGTCGTGCGTCTGACAGGAAGTCATTTCTTCTGGGCGTCGAACGCCTGGCCGTTGATACCGGTGCTGTCCGGGCCCATCAGGTACAGATAGACCGGCATGATCTCTTCGGGTGTCGGGTTGTTCAGCGGGTTTTCTGCCGGGTACGCCTGGGCGCGCATGTCGGTGCGGGTGGCGCCGGGGTTGATGCTGTTGGCGCGAACCGGTGCAACGCCGTCGACCTCGTCGGCCAGCGTTTGCATCAGGCCCTCGGTCGCGAATTTGGACACGCCGTATGCACCCCAGTACGCACGGCCTTTACGCCCCACGCTGCTGGAAGTGAAGACCACCGATGCGTCCTGCGACAGTTTCAGCAACGGCAACAGGGTGGCGGTGAGCATGAACGTCGCATTGACGTTGATGTGCATCACGCGCATGAAGTTTTCCCCGGACAACTGTTCGATCGGTGTCCGCGGGCCGATGATCGAGGCGTTGTGCAGCACGCCATCGAGGTGCCCGAACTCGGCCTCGATCATGGCCGCCAGTTCGTCGTATTGATGGGGCAGGGCGGTTTCCAGATTGAAGGGGATGACGGCGGGCTGTGGATGACCTGCGGCTTCGATCTGGTCATAGATGGCCGTGAGGTTCGATTCTGTCTTGCCCAGCAGCAGGACGGTTGCGCCGTGGGCCGCATAGGTTTTAGCGGCAGCGGCGCCAATCCCGCGGCCGGCGCCGGTGACCAGAATGATACGGCCCTTGAGCAGTTCGGGGCGGGCAGAGTAGTTGAACATGGGGCCTCCTTTCAGTTCTCCCTAAACGCACGGTCGGCATATATCTGTTTCTGCCGAAGGCGTAGGAGCGTGGCTTGTCTCTGGGCCGCATCCGGACGATCTGCCGCGCAGCGGCAGCAGACCCGGGGAATGCGGTGTACTTGGCAAGACGCGGGCGACTGATTTTACTGCCGCTTCGCGGCAGATCGCGGGACAAGCCACGCTCCTACAAGGTTTCGTGTTTAGACGCGATCTCAACAACCGCACAACGCATTATCCAGCACCCGGCGTAATTCCAGCGGGTGATCCACCACCACGTCCGCGCCCCAGTGATCCGGGTTGTCGTGGGGATGAATGTAGCCATAACGCACGGCCGCTGTCTTGGTGCCCGCATCACGGCCGGACTCGATATCCCGCAGATCGTCGCCGATGAACAAGACACTGGCCGGGTCCAGGTCCAGCATCTTGCAGGCGAGCAGCAGCGGTTCCGGATCCGGCTTGCTTTTGGTCACATGATCGGGACAGATCAGCACCGCGGAGCGCTCGGACAGCCCCAACTGCTCCATGATCGGCTGGGCAAAGCGCACCGGCTTGTTGGTGACCACGCCCCAGATCAGTTTTGCCTTCTCGATATCAGCCAGGAGTTCCGCCATGCCGTCGAACAGTTTGCTGTGGACCGCGCAGTCCTTCTGATAGCGCTCCAGAAACTCCAGACGCAGTGCTTCGAACTCAGGCTCATTTGGCGAAAGCGCGAAGGCGGCTGAGACCATCGCTTTGGCGCCGCCGGAAATTTCATCGCGAATCAGTTTGTCGTCGACTGGCGCAAAACCACGCTCGGCCAGCATGGCCTGACAGATCGCGATGAAGTCCGGGGCGGTGTCGAGCAGGGTGCCGTCCATGTCGAAAAGAACTGCTCTCAAGCGCATGGATCAGGCCCCCTTCAGCGTCTGGATCATGTAGTTGACGTCGACATCGGAGGCCAGTTTGTAATGCTTGGTCAGCGGGTTGTAGGTCAGACCGATGATGTCCTTGACCTCAAGGCCTGCACTGCGGCTCCAGGCGCCCAGCTCGGAAGGGCGGATGAATTTCTTGAAATCATGGGTGCCGCGCGGCAGCAGATTCATGATGTATTCCGCGCCGATGATGGCGAACAGGTACGCCTTCGGGTTGCGGTTGATCGTAGAGAAGAACACCTGGCCGCCAGGCTTGACCATCGTGTAACAGGCACGGATGACCGAGGAGGGATCGGGCACGTGCTCCAGCATTTCCAGGCACGTGACGACGTCGAACTGCTCCGGCATTTCTTCGGCCAGCGCTTCGGCCGTGATCTGCCGGTATTCAACGCTGACGCCGGACTCGAGCTGATGCAGCTGGGCGACCGCCAGGGGCGCCTCGCCCATGTCGATACCGGTCACTGTCGCGCCGCGCAACGCCATGGCTTCACTGAGGATGCCGCCGCCACATCCCACGTCCAGCACCTTCTTGCCTGCCAGACTGACGCGCTCGTCGATCCAGTTCACGCGCAACGGGTTGATGTCGTGCAGCGGTTTGAACTCGCTGTTGCGATCCCACCAGCGATGGGCCAAGGCTTCGAATTTAGCGATTTCGGCGTGGTCGACGTTGCTCATGTGTAATCCCTCTAAAACTTGAATTCGGTATTCGGTCACGGCCTGTCGCCATGACGCGCTAAAAATCAGTCTGCGGCGGCGATGCGATTGCCCCAGGCCCTGGCCGTTCGGGTCAGCGCTTCTTCGTCCATGCGTGTCAGACGTTTGTCCTGAAGTAAGGGTTTGCCCGCGACCCAGACGTGGCTGACGCAGTCGCGGCCGCTCGCATAAATAAGCTGCGAGACGGGGTCGTAGATCGGCTGTTGTGCCAGACCCGACAGGTCGAAGGCGACCATGTCGGCGGCTTTGCCGATTTCCAGCGACCCGGTGGTGCCTTCGATGCCCATGGCGCGCGCGCCGTTCAGGGTTGCCATGCGCAAAGCGCGATGGGCGTCCAGTGCAGTGGCGGAGCCGGCGACCGCTTTGGCCAATAACGCGGCGGTACGGGTTTCACCCAGCAAGTCCAGGTCGTTATTGCTCGCAGCGCCGTCGGTTCCGACCGCGACATTGACGCCGGCCTGCCACAGACGCTCGACCGGGCAGAAGCCGCTGGCCAGTTTCAGGTTCGATTCGGGGCAGTGGATCACGCTGGAGTTGCTTTCGACCAGCATGGCCAGGTCTTCATCGCTGATCTGGGTCATGTGCACCGCCTGGAAGCGTGGGCCCAGCAGGCCCAGCCGTTGCAGGCGAGCCAGCGGACGTTCCTGACGTTGTTGTACCGCTTCATGCACTTCAAAGGCGGTTTCGTGGACATGCATGTGAATCATCGCGTCGAGCTCGTCGGCAATGACGCGGATCTTCTCCAGGTTTTCATCGCTGACGGTGTACGGCGCATGTGGGCCCATGGCGATCTTGATGCGGTCGTGATGGGCCAGATCATTGAACAGCTCGACACCGATGTGCAGCGCTTCGTCAGCGTTACGCGCACCGGGTATCGGGAAATCCAGCACAGGAACCGTGATCTGTGCCCGAATGCCACTGTTGTGGACCCGTTCGCAGGCGACCTTTGGAAAGAAATACATGTCAGAGAAACAGGTGATGCCGCCCTTGAGCTGTTCGGCGATGGCGATATCGGTGCCGTCGCGGACGAAGTCCTCATCGACCCATTTGCCCTCGGCCGGCCAGATGTGGTCCTGCAGCCAGGTCATCAATGGCAGATCGTCCGCCAGGCCACGGAACAGGGTCATCGCCGCGTGACCATGGGCGTTGATCAGGCCGGGGCTGAGCAGCATGCCGGGCAGTTCGCGGACTTCCCTGGCGTGCTGGCGCAGGGCCTCGGCCTTGGGGCCGATGTAGGCAATGACGCCGTCGCGAATGCCGATCCCGTGCTGTTGCAGGACGACGCCAGCGGGCTCCACCGGTACCAGCCAGTCCGGCAGAAGCAGGAGGTCGAGCGGGGCAGCGGCGTCGGGCATGGTGCGGGCATCCAATGGCTTATTACGGGGACGGCGAAGTATACCCGAGCGTCTTGGCGGTCGGCTCGCTATAATCGGCCGCTTTTTCAGCTGCTGGCTATTTGATTCTCGGCCCATGCGGCCCTGTAGGCGTGAGCGTGCTCGCGATTGCCGACGTGCTGTCACGGTCATGTGGCGCAAGCACCGGTTCCTCAGGTTTTCAACAATTCATCATGTGGGGTGTGCAATGCGCGATCGATTACTGGCTGCGGAGAAGGTAAAGGCCATCGATTGGCGGGACGGCACGTTGTATCTGCTGGATCAGCGAATCCTGCCGTTCCAAGAAACCTGGCATCCCTATCAGTCTGCTGCCGGCGTGGCCGACGCCATTCGCACGATGGTCGTGCGTGGCGCGCCCGCCATCGGCATCAGCGCGGCTTACGGCATTGTGCTCGCGGTGTTTGACCGTTATGAGGCAGGCGGTGACTGGCAGATGGCGCTCGAAGAAGATTTCGACCTGCTCGCCAACTCCCGCCCGACGGCGGTCAACCTGTTCTGGGCACTGAACCGCATGCGTGAACGCCTGTATCGCCTCAAGGATCACGAAGATCCGCGCAAGGTCATGGAAGCCGAAGCCGTCGCCATTCACCTCAGTGACCGCGAAGCCAACCTGACCATGGCGCAACTCGGTGCCGAACTGATCCGCAAGCATCAGGGCAACCTGCAGACCGTTCTGACCCACTGCAACACCGGCGCACTGGCCACCGGCGGATTTGGCACGGCGTTGGGGGTGATTCGCGCCGCCCATATAGAAGGCATGATCGAACGCGTTTACGCCGACGAAACCCGTCCCTGGCTGCAAGGTTCTCGCCTGACGGCCTGGGAGCTGGTCAACGAAGGCATTCCGGTCACGCTGAATGCGGACTCCGCCGCCGCGCACCTGATGAAGACCAAGGGCATCACCTGGGTCATCGTCGGCGCTGACCGCATCACGGCAAACGGTGACGTCGCCAACAAGATCGGCACCTATCAACTGGCGGTTGCCGCCATGCACCACGGCGTGCGCTTCATGGTCGTGGCGCCCAGCTCGACCATCGACATGAACCTGGCCAGCGGTGAAGACATTCCCATCGAAGAGCGCGATGGCAAAGAGCTGCTTGAAGTCGGCGGCCAGCGCGTTGGCGCCGAGGTCGATGCCTTCAATCCGGTCTTCGACGTGACGCCTGCCGACCTGATCGACGCCATCGTGACCGAAAAAGGCATCGTTGAACGTCCCGACACGGTGAAAATGGCGCAACTGATGTGCCGTAAGCGCCTGCATTGATCCCTTCATTGCCAGCAATACCGCCCGCCGGGAAAGCGCTAGCAGGCCCTGTAAGCGCTTCTCAGGGCCGTGATGACGAAATGGCTCGTTTTCAGCGCTCTCAAAGGCTTCGTGCCTGACGGCGATTGTGGTAACATCCGGCGGTTTCCAAGGGGGCGCATTGCGGCCCTCTTTACTGCGCAAATCCATGGCATAACTCGCTGATTTGTCGTAAGTCGTTGCCAGGCAATTGTCGGCAGCGGCGAGCTTCGTTCATCCCGGATGGATGTTCGAGGTTTCACCAGAAAAAGGAATCAGGCTTCTCATGGGCGAACTGGCCAAAGAAATCCTCCCGGTCAATATCGAAGACGAGCTGAAGCAGTCCTACCTCGACTACGCGATGAGCGTCATCGTCGGACGAGCTCTGCCCGATGCGCGCGACGGCTTGAAGCCCGTGCACCGGCGTGTACTGTTCGCAATGAGCGAACTGGGTAACGACTGGAACAAGCCGTACAAGAAATCCGCTCGTGTGGTCGGTGACGTCATCGGTAAGTACCACCCGCACGGCGACACGGCTGTCTACGACACCATCGTACGTATGGCTCAACCCTTCTCCCTGCGCTACCTGCTGGTAGACGGCCAGGGCAACTTCGGTTCCGTGGACGGCGACAACGCCGCGGCCATGCGATACACCGAAGTGCGCATGACCAAGCTGGCCCACGAGCTGCTGGCGGACCTGCACAAGGAGACCGTCGACTGGGTGCCCAACTACGACGGCACCGAGCAGATCCCGGCGGTCATGCCGACCCGTATCCCGAACCTGCTGGTCAACGGTTCCAGCGGTATCGCCGTGGGCATGGCGACCAACATTCCGCCGCACAACCTCGGTGAAGTCATCGACGGTTGCCTGGCCCTCATCGACAACAACGACCTGACCGTCGACGAGTTGATGCAGTACATCCCCGGCCCTGACTTCCCGACAGCCGCGATCATCAACGGTCGTGCCGGTATCGTCGAAGCCTACAAAACCGGCCGTGGCCGCATTTACATGCGCGCACGCTCTATTGTCGAAGACATCGACAAGGTGGGTGGCCGTCAGCAGATCGTCATCACCGAGCTGCCGTACCAGTTGAACAAGGCGCGTCTGATCGAGAAGATCGCCGAGCTGGTCAAAGAGAAGAAACTGGAAGGCATCACCGAACTGCGCGATGAGTCCGACAAGGACGGTATGCGCGTGGTCATCGAGCTGCGTCGCGGCGAAGTGCCTGAGGTCATCCTCAACAACCTTTACGCCCAGACGCAGCTGCAAAGCGTTTTCGGCATCAACATCGTTGCGCTGATCGACGGCCGTCCACGGATCCTCAACCTCAAGGACCTGCTGGAAGCCTTCATTCGCCACCGTCGCGAAGTCGTCACCCGCCGTACCGTGTTCGAATTGCGCAAGGCGCGCGAGCGCGGCCACATTCTGGAAGGTCAAGCCGTTGCCCTGTCGAACATCGACCCGGTCATCGCGCTGATCAAAGCGTCGCCGACACCGGCCGAAGCAAAAGAAGGCCTGATCAGCACACCGTGGGAATCGAGCGCCGTGGTCGAGATGGTCGAGCGCGCAGGCGCCGAGTCGTCCCGTCCGGAAAACCTCGATCCGCAGTACGGTCTGCGTGACGGCAAGTATTTCCTGTCGCCGGAACAGGCTCAGGCGATCCTGGAACTGCGTCTGCACCGTCTGACCGGTCTGGAGCACGAAAAGCTGCTGACCGAGTATCAGGAAATCCTGACCCAGATCGGCGAGCTGATCCGCATCCTCAACAGCTCCGTGCGCCTGATGGAAGTCATCCGCGAAGAACTGGAACTGATTCGTGCCGAATACGGCGACGTGCGCCGCACCGAGATCCTCGATGCGCGCCTGGACCTGACCCTGGGTGACATGATCCCGGAAGAAGAGCGCGTCGTGACCATCTCTCACGGTGGTTATGCCAAGACCCAGCCGCTGGCCGTGTATCAGGCTCAGCGTCGTGGCGGCAAAGGCAAGTCGGCGACAGGTGTCAAGGACGAGGACTACATCGCTCACCTGCTGGTCGCCAACAGCCACACCACGCTGCTGATGTTCTCCAGCAAGGGCAAGGTGTACTGGCTCAAGACCTACGAGATTCCGGAAGCGTCCCGCGCCGCCCGTGGTCGTCCGCTGGTCAACCTGCTGCCGTTGAGCGAAGGTGAATACATCACCACCATGCTGCCGGTCGACCTGGAAGCCATGCGCAAGCGGGCTGACGAGGAAGAGGCTGAAGGTGTCGAGTCTGATGTCGAAGACATCGAGAACGCCAACGAAACCGAAGAAGAGCGCAAGGCGCGTATCAAGGCTGCAGACAAGAAGAAGGCGCCGTTCATCTTCATGTCCACCGCCAACGGTACCGTCAAGAAGACCCCGCTCGTGGCCTTCAGCCGTCAGCGCAGCGTCGGTCTGATCGCGCTGGAACTGGACGAAGGCGACATCCTGATTTCTGCCGCGATCACCGATGGCGAGCAGGAAATCATGCTTTTCTCCGACGGTGGCAAGGTTACCCGCTTCAAGGAATCCGAAGTCCGCGCCATGGGCCGTACCGCCCGCGGCGTGCGTGGCATGCGTCTGCCAGAAGGGCAGAAGCTGATCTCCATGCTGATTCCGGAAGAAGGCAGCGAGATTCTCACCGCTTCCGAGCGCGGTTACGGCAAGCGCACCGCGATCACCGAGTTCCCTGAGTACAAACGTGGCGGTCAGGGCGTCATCGCCATGGTCAGCAACGAGCGCAACGGCCGCCTGGTCGGCGCGGTTCAGGTGCAGGACGGCGAAGAGATCATGCTGATCTCCGACCAGGGCACGCTGGTTCGTACCCGTGTCGATGAAGTGTCGAGTCTGGGCCGCAACACGCAGGGTGTGACCCTGATCAAGCTGGCCAAGGACGAGAAACTGGTCGGTCTTGAGCGCGTTCAGGAGCCTTCGGAAGTGGAAGGCGAAGAACTGGAAGGCGAGGCGTTCGACGGTGAAGTCGTGGAAGGCGAGGTTGCGAACCTCTCCGATGCCGACGAATCCCCGAGCGACCTGCAGGCCGACGGCGCAGACGAAGAAGAGTCGCAGGACTGATAGACGTTGTATTTGAGGGCCCTTCGCGGGCCCTCTTGGCTTTTGGCAGAACTGCAGCCTCGCCCGTTGGCTGCAGCAGCCGTTTCGAATTCAACGAGTTGATGAGAGTGGATATGAGCAAGCGAGCCTTTAACTTCTGCGCCGGCCCTGCCGCGCTTCCTGATGCTGTTCTGTTGCGCGCCCAGGCCGAGATGCTGGACTGGCACGGCAAGGGCTTGTCAGTGATGGAGATGAGTCATCGCAGCGAGGATTACACCGCCGTCGCCGAGAAGGCCGAGCAGGATCTGCGCGAGCTGCTGTCCGTTCCCTCCAACTACAAAATTCTGTTCCTGCAAGGTGGCGCCAGCCAGCAGTTTGCAGAGATCCCGCTTAACCTGTTGCCGGAAAACGGCACGGCCGACTACATCGAGACCGGTATCTGGTCGAAGAAGGCCATCGAAGAAGCGCGTCGTTTTGGCAACGTCAATGTCGCGGCGAGCGCCAAACCCCTCGACTACCTGGCCATTCCTGGTCAGAACGACTGGAACCTCACTAAGAACGCTGCCTACGTTCACTACGCGTCCAACGAAACCATCGGTGGTCTGCAGTTCGACTGGGTGCCGGAAACCGGTGACGTCCCGCTCGTGGTCGACATGTCCTCCGACATTCTGTCGCGCCCGATCGACGTCTCGCAGTTCGGCCTGATCTACGCCGGCGCGCAGAAAAACATCGGCCCTAGCGGTCTGGTGGTGGTGATCGTTCGCGAAGACCTGCTCGGCCGCGCGCGCAGCAGTTGCCCGACCATGCTCGATTACAAGGTGTCGGCCGATAACGGTTCGATGTACAACACACCGGCCACCTATTCCTGGTACCTCTCGGGCCTCGTCTTCGAATGGCTCAAGGAGCAGGGCGGCGTCGAGGCCATGGAGAAGCGTAACCGCGCCAAGAAAGAGCGTCTTTACGGCTTCATCGACAACAGCGAGTTCTACACCAACCCGATCAGCCTTAACGCCCGCTCGTGGATGAACGTGCCGTTCCGCCTGGCCGACGAGCGTCTGGACAAGGCGTTCCTGAAAGGCGCCGATGAGCGTGCGTTGCTCAACCTCAAAGGCCACCGTTCGGTGGGCGGCATGCGCGCTTCGATCTACAACGCGTTGGGTCTGGACGCCGTTGAAGCGCTGGTGGCCTACATGGCTGAATTCGAGAAGGAACATGGCTAATGTCTGAACAAGAGCTCAAAGCGCTGCGCGTTCGCATCGACAGCCTGGACGAGAAAGTCCTTGAACTGATCAGCGAGCGGGCGCGTTGCGCCCAGGAAGTGGCGCGGGTCAAGATGGCCAGCCTCGCCGAGGGCGAAGAGCCTGTGTTCTATCGTCCCGAGCGTGAGGCAGCGGTGCTCAAGCGCGTCATGGAGCGCAACCGTGGTCCGCTGAGCAACGAAGAGATGGCGCGTCTGTTCCGCGAAATCATGTCGTCGTGCCTGGCGCTGGAGCAGCCGCTCAAGGTCGCTTACCTGGGCCCTGAAGGCACCTTCACCCAGGCTGCCGCGCTGAAGCATTTCGGCCACGCGGTGATCAGCAAACCCATGGCAGCCATCGACGAAGTGTTCCGTGAAGTGGCCGCCGGCGCGGTCAACTTCGGTGTGGTCCCGGTGGAAAATTCCACCGAAGGTGCGGTCAACCACACGCTGGACAGCTTCCTCGAGCACGACATGGTCATCTGCGGCGAAGTCGAGCTGCGCATTCACCACCATTTGCTGGTGGGCGAGAACACCAAGACCGACAGCATCAGCCGCATCTACTCCCATGCCCAGTCGCTGGCCCAGTGCCGCAAGTGGCTGGACGCGCATTACCCCAATGTCGAGCGCGTGGCGGTGTCGAGCAATGCCGAGGCTGCCAAGCGGGTCAAAGGTGAGTGGAACTCGGCGGCGATCGCTGGTGACATGGCGGCGGGCCTGTACGGCCTGTCGCGCATCGCCGAGAAGATCGAAGACCGTCCGGACAACTCGACGCGCTTCCTGATGATCGGCAACCAGGAAGTGCCACCGACCGGTGACGACAAGACGTCGATCATCGTGTCGATGAGCAACAAGCCTGGCGCCTTGCATGAACTGTTGGTGCCTTTTCATGAGAACGGAATCGACCTGACCCGTATCGAGACTCGACCTTCACGCAGCGGTAAATGGACCTACGTGTTCTTTATCGATTTCGTCGGTCACCACCGTGATCCGCTGATCAAGGCGGTTCTGGAGCGGATCAGTCAGGAAGCGGTAGCACTGAAAGTGCTGGGTTCCTATCCGAAAGCGGTTCTCTGAAGAGGTACAGCGTTACATGAGCGGCGACTTCCTCGCGCTGGCGCAGGCCGGCGTGCAAAAACTATCGCCTTACGTTCCCGGCAAGCCGGTGGACGAACTGGCGCGTGAGCTGGATATCGATCCGGCTCGCATTATCAAGCTGGCCAGCAACGAGAACCCGATGGGCGCGAGTCCAAAGGCGTTGTCGGCGATTCGTGACGCGCTGGCCGAGCTGACCCGTTACCCCGATGGCAACGGCTTCGACCTCAAGCAGCGGCTGTCTGATCGTTATGGCGTCAACGCAAATCAAGTGACGTTGGGCAATGGTTCCAACGACATTCTTGAGATCGTCGCCCGTGCCTACCTGGCGCCGGGGTTGAATGCCGTGTTCAGTGAGCACGCGTTCGCCATCTATCCGATCGTCACGCAGGCGGTCGGTGCTGACGCCCGCGTCGCCAAGGCAAAGGATTGGGGCCACGACCTCCCTGCGATGCTGGCGGCCATCGACAGCAACACCCGGGTTGTTTTCATCGCCAACCCGAATAACCCGACCGGTACCTGGTTCGGGCCAAATGCGCTGGCTGATTTCCTGGCCGATGTGCCGAAGGACGTGCTGGTCGTGCTCGACGAGGCGTACATCGAATACGCCGAAGGCGCCGAACTGCCAGATGGCCTGAAATTCTTGGCCGGTTACCCGAACCTGCTGGTGTCCCGGACCTTCTCCAAAGCCTTTGGTCTGGCGTCCTTGCGCGTCGGTTATGCGCTGTCGTCGCCGGTCGTGGCGGATGTACTGAATCGCGTGCGCCAGCCGTTCAACGTCAACAGCCTCGCGTTGGCCGCCGCCTGTGCGGCACTGGATGATGCCGAGTACGTTGCCGAAAGCCGCCGCCTCAATGAAGCCGGCATGCAACAGATGGAAGACGGCTTGCGCGAACTGGGCCTGAGCTGGATTCCGTCCAGGGCCAACTTCATTGCCGTGGATCTGGGGCGTGAGGGCGCTTCGGTCTACGAAGGTCTGTTGCGTGAAGGTGTGATCGTGCGCCCGGTCGCTGGGTACGGCATGCCGAATCACCTGCGGGTGAGCATCGGCTTGCCCGCCGAAAACAGCCGCTTCCTGGAAGCGCTGAGTAAGGTTCTGGCGCGTGGTTGATGTCATGACTGGTGTCACGGCAGTGCAATCGACTGCGCCTATTATCGGCCGCCTGGTGGTGGTCGGCCTCGGTTTGATCGGGGGCTCGTTCGCCAAGGGGTTGAAGGAAAGTGGCCTGTGTCGCGAAGTGGTCGGCGTCGATCTTGACCCGCAATCACGTCAGTTGGCCGTCGAACTGGGTGTCGTCGATCGCTGTGAAGACCATCTTGCGACAGCTTGCATCGGTGCGGACGTCATTCAATTGGCCGTGCCGATCCTGTCCATGGAAAAGCTGCTGGGCGTGCTCGCCGGCCTCGACCTTGGAAACGCTGTGCTGACGGATGTTGGCAGCGCCAAAGGCAACGTCGTCCGCGCGGCGCGAGAGGTGTTCGGCACGATGCCAGCGCGTTTCGTGCCCGGGCATCCGATCGCCGGCTCCGAGCAGAGCGGCGTAGAGGCTTCCAACGCTCAGCTGTTCCGCCGTCACAAAGTCATTCTCACGCCGTTGCCCGAGACGGATCCTGCGGCGGTGGCCCTCGTGGATCGCCTGTGGTCGGTGCTGGGAGCCGATGTCGAGCACATGGACGTCGAGCGTCACGACGAGGTCTTGGCGGCCACCAGTCACCTGCCGCATTTGCTGGCGTTCGGTTTGGTGGATTCGCTGGCCAAACGCAACGAAAACCTCGAAATTTTCCGTTACGCCGCAGGCGGTTTTCGCGATTTCACCCGAATCGCGGGCAGCGATCCGGTCATGTGGCATGACATCTTTCTGGCCAACCGCGACGCGGTGTTGCGCACGCTGGACACGTTCCGCAGTGACTTGGACGCGTTGCGCGATGCAGTGGATGCCGGAGACGGTCACCAGTTACTGGGCGTGTTCACCCGTGCTCGTGTGGCGCGAGAGCATTTCGGCAAAATACTCGCCCGTCGCGCTTACGTGGAAAAAGTGGCGGCAGAGGATTTGTCATTCCTGGCGCAGCCGGGCGGCAGTGTCCGTGGGCAGATTCGCGTGCCGGGCGACAAATCGATTTCCCACCGCTCGATCATGCTCGGCTCGCTGGCGGAGGGTGTCACTGAAGTCGAAGGCTTTCTCGAAGGCGAAGACGCGCTGGCGACGTTGCAGGCGTTTCGCGATATGGGCGTGGTCATCGAAGGTCCGCACCATGGGCGTCTGACCATTCACGGTGTGGGGCTCAATGGTCTCAAGCCTGCGCCCGGTCCGATCTACCTCGGCAATTCCGGCACGTCCATGCGTCTGTTGTCCGGCCTGTTGGCGGCGCAGCGTTTTGACAGCGTGTTGACCGGCGACGCCTCGTTGTCCAAACGTCCGATGGCCCGCGTTGCCGAGCCATTGCGTCAGATGGGGGCTGTGATTGAGACCGCTGCAGAAGGTCGTCCTCCATTGACCATTCGCGGCGGCAAAGCGCTGACCGGTATCAGCTACGTCATGCCGATGGCCAGCGCTCAGGTCAAATCCTGCCTGCTGCTTGCCGGGATGTATGCCGAGGGCACCACGACCGTCACTGAACCCGCACCGACGCGGGACCACACCGAGCGAATGTTGCGGGGTTTTGGCTATCCCGTCGCCGGCAACGGTGCGACGGCTTCGGTGGTCGCCGGCGGCACGCTCACGGCCACGCGCATTGAAGTCCCGGCGGACATCTCTTCGGCCGCGTTTTTCCTGGTGGCCGCGTCGATTGCCGAAGGTTCGGACTTGCTGCTCGAGCACGTCGGCGTCAACCCGACGCGCACAGGTGTGATCGACATCCTGCGCTTGATGGGCGCTGACATTTCGGTGCAGAACCTGCGTGAAGTGGGCGGTGAGCCCGTGGCTGACCTGCGTGTTCGCCACGCAGGGCTCAAGGGCATCGTCATTCCCGAGGCGCTTGTACCGCTGGCGATCGACGAGTTCCCGGTACTGTTCATCGCAGCGGCCTGCGCCGAAGGTCGGACGGTGTTGCGAGGTGCGCAGGAGTTACGCGTCAAAGAGTCTGACCGTATCCAGGCCATGGCCGACGGTCTGACAGTGCTTGGTATCAAGGTTGAACCGACCGCAGACGGCCTCATTATTGAAGGTGGGCAGATCGGCGGCGGTGAGGTCGACGGGCAGGGCGATCATCGCATCGCCATGGCATTCAGTATCGCGTCGTTGCGCGCGGCAGCCCCGATCCGTATTCGGGACTGCGCCAACGTGGCGACTTCATTCCCCAATTTCCTGGCGCTGTGCAGCCAGGTGGGTATTCGTGTAGCGCAAGAGGGGCAATCGTGAAAGCTCAAGCTCCGGTCATTACGATCGATGGACCTAGCGGTTCCGGGAAAGGGACAGTGGCGGGTTTGCTGGCCAAACGTCTGGGTTGGTGCCTGCTGGATTCCGGCGCGCTTTACCGTCTGCTGGCGTTCGCCGCCCGCAACCACGGTGTCGACCTGACCAACGAAGAAGCGCTGAAGCTTCTGGCCGCGCATCTGGACGTTCAGTTCGAAGCCGCCACCGACGATCACGGTCAACGCATCATTCTTGAAGGCGAAGACGTGACGCTGGCGATCCGCAACGAGCAGATCGGCAGTGGTGCGTCGCAAGTGGCGTCCCTGCCCGCGGTGCGCGAAGCACTGCTGCAGCGCCAGCGGGCATTTCAGGAGTTTCCCGGCCTCATTGCAGACGGTCGAGACATGGGAACCGTGGTGTTCCCGGCCGCGCCCTTGAAGGTTTTTCTGACGGCCAGTGCCGAAGAGCGTGCGCGCCGTCGATATTTGCAGTTGAAGGCCAAGGGTGACGATGTTAGTCTGTCGAGTCTGCTAGATGAGATACGTGTTCGCGACGAGCGAGACACCCAGCGAGCGGTAGCCCCGCTCAAGCCGGCGCAAGACGCCATTCAGCTGGATTCCACCGAATTATCCATCGAGCAGGTGCTTGAACGCATCCTGAGTGAAGTCGCACTTCGCGATCTCGCTGGATGACCAGGAAGCCATGTGGGAGACCAGTCAAAGTCCCGCAGGCTTTCTTTCATATGAACGAAACCCACGTTGTCTGGAACGTGGCAGATGGGCGTATTCTTCGCCCTTATCAACAGGAATTAAAATGAGCGAAAGCTTTGCTGAACTTTTCGAAGAAAGCCTAAAGACTCTTAACCTTCAGGCCGGTTCGATCATCACCGCGATCATCGTCGATATCGATTACCAGGCTGGTTGGGTCACCGTTCACGCTGGTCTGAAGTCTGAAGGCCTCATCCCGCTGGAGCAGTTCCACAACGATGCCGGCGAGCTGACCATCAAGATCGGCGACGAAGTGCACGTTGCGCTGGACGCGGTCGAAGACGGCTTTGGCGAGACCAAGCTGTCCCGCGAAAAAGCCAAGCGTGCTGAGTGCTGGATCGTTCTGGAAGCGGCTTTCGCAGCTGAAGAAGTGGTCAAGGGCGTTATCAACGGTAAGGTTAAAGGCGGCTTCACTGTCGACGTTAACGGCATCCGTGCGTTCCTGCCAGGTTCTCTGGTTGACGTCCGTCCAGTGCGCGACACCACGCACCTGGAAGGCAAAGAGCTGGAATTCAAGGTCATCAAGCTGGACCAGAAGCGCAACAACGTTGTCGTTTCCCGTCGCAGTGTCCTGGAAGCCGAAAACAGCGCCGAGCGCGAAGCTCTGCTGGAATCGCTGCAGGAAGGCCAACAGGTCAAGGGTATCGTCAAGAACCTCACCGATTACGGCGCATTCGTCGATCTGGGTGGCGTCGATGGCCTGCTGCACATCACCGACATGGCCTGGAAGCGTATCAAGCATCCATCGGAAATCGTCAACGTTGGCGATGAGATCGATGTAAAAGTCCTGAAGTACGATCGCGAGCGCAATCGTGTTTCCCTGGGCCTGAAGCAACTGGGCGAAGACCCATGGGTTGCTATCAAGGCACGTTACCCAGAAGGCACTCGCGTGACCGCGCGTGTGACCAACCTGACCGACTACGGCTGCTTCGCAGAGCTGGAAGAAGGCGTGGAAGGCCTGGTACACGTTTCCGAAATGGACTGGACCAACAAGAACATCCACCCATCGAAAGTCGTTCAGGTTGGCGATGAAGTGGAAGTCATGGTTCTGGACATCGACGAAGAGCGTCGTCGTATCTCCCTGGGCATCAAGCAGTGCAAATCTAACCCGTGGGAAGATTTCTCTGGCCAGTTCAACAAGGGCGACAAGATCTCCGGCACCATCAAGTCGATCACCGATTTCGGTATCTTCATTGGTCTGGACGGCGGCATCGACGGCCTGGTTCACCTGTCCGACATCTCCTGGAACGAAGTGGGCGAAGAAGCCGTACGTCGCTTCAAGAAGGGCGACGAACTCGACACCGTGATCCTGTCTGTTGATCCAGAGCGTGAGCGCATCTCGCTGGGTATCAAGCAGCTGGAAAGCGATCCGTTCTCCGAGTACGTCACTGTCAATGACAAAGGCGCTATCGTTCGCGGTATCGTTAAAGAAGTTGACGCCAAAGGCGCCATCATCACTCTGGCCGACGACATCGAAGCGACTCTGAAAGCTTCCGAAATCAGCCGTGACCGCGTTGAAGACGCGCGTAACGTTCTGAAAGAAGGCGAAGAGATCGAAGCCAAGATCATCAGCGTTGACCGCAAGAGCCGCGTGATCAGCTTGTCCATCAAGTCGAAAGACGTTGAAGACGAGAAAGAAGCGATTCAGAGCCTGCGTAGCAAGCCTGAAACCGCAGAAAACACGGGTCCGACCACTCTGGGCGACCTGCTGCGTGCTCAAATGGAAAAACAGAACTGAGTTCTGTCTGACCATTGAAAAAGGGCGACTTCGGTCGCCCTTTTTTGTGGGCGCGGGTTTTTCATGGGCGTCTTCCCACGCCCAGCGCGCAGACTGTAGGAGCGCGCTTGCCCGCGATTGCGTCGTTTCCGTCGATCTATCTGTGCCTGACACAACCCAATCGCGACCAGCACGCTCTTAACGTTGCTGAGGCCCACGCTTGCGCAATCTCTCCAGGCCCCGATTCGCAAGGGCTGCGCGACGTAATGGCCTGTTGCCTGGAATCTGTGTTCACATAACTCGAAACATGGGCTGTTCAAATTCGCGTGGTCATGCTAAAACCTTCAAAGCGCTTTACCTAGCTGCTTGAAAAAGAAGGGAAAAATATGACGAAGTCGGAGTTGATCGAACGAATTGTCACCCATCAAGGACTGCTCTCATCCAAAGATGTGGAGTTGGCCATCAAGACCATGCTTGAGCAGATGTCGCAATGTCTTGCCACAGGCGACCGTATCGAAATACGGGGCTTTGGCAGCTTTTCCTTGCACTATCGCGCGCCTCGCGTAGGCCGCAATCCAAAGACCGGGCAGTCCGTCAGTCTTGACGGAAAATTTGTCCCCCACTTCAAGCCCGGAAAAGAGTTGCGTGATCGGGTGAACGAAGAGGAGGAGCACGAGCTCCAATAGCCGTCAAAGGAGTACTCGATGCGCAATATCAAACGCCTGATTTTTTTTGTGGTCGTCCTGCTGATCGTGGCGACAACGGTAGTGTTCGTCCTCGAAAACCAGCAGTCCGTTGCCCTGGTGTTCTTTGGTTGGTCGGCACCTGAAATGTCGATCGCTGTGCCGGTGATCCTGGCGTTGCTGGTGGGTATGGTGATCGGGCCAGTCCTGTTTTCGATTGCCCGGTTACGGAAAAGAACCAAGCCGTCTCGCATGGCCTGAGGGCTGGCGACACCCGCTGACCTCTTCATCGTGTGCCTGTTTCTCAGGCCACGCAGCGCTACCGACGATCTCTATCCGGCGTGGCGCGTCTTTCTTATCGATCCATTTTTAAACCTGTTCCCAAGTATTTCCGAAAAATCCCGCAAAACCTTATCGGCTGATCCCTGCGTTCAGTGCGACTAAGCTGCGCGACTTTTAGTGCACGGATCGAAAGGGAGCTTCATGAATTATCCAGACATCATCCATCACGGTGCGGGCGAAGGTGTCACCGGCTCGTGTCATCAATTGCAGATGGATGCCGAGCACGGCCTGCTGATTGATTGCGGGTTGTTCCAAGGGCGTGATGCCGATCTCAAGGAACGCTTTGGCGAATCTGCCTCGGCAATCGATTTCTCTCTGGCAACGATCAAGATGCTGATCGTGACGCACGTTCACGCGGACCATGTCGGACGAATTCCCCAACTGCTCGCTGCGGGCTTCAAAGGCCCGATTATCTGCAGTGAACCGTCCGCAAAACTGCTGCCATTGGTGCTGGAGGATGCGTTCAGGCTTGAGCAGGGTCGAGACGAGCGTCAGATTGAACGCTATCTCACTCAAGTGATGGAGCGCGTCGTTGCCGTGCCATTCGATACCTGGTTCAGCGTAATGAATACCCCCGCTCTGAATGCTCGAGTCCGCTTGCAGCGCGCTGGCCACATCCTTGGGTCGGCTTATGTCGAGATCGACGTCGAATACCCGATGGAACAGCGCAGTAAACGCGTGGTGTTTTCCGGTGATCTCGGCGCCTCCCATACGCCGATTCTTCCCAGCCCGAAGTCCCCGGAGCAGGCAGACATTCTAGTGCTCGAGAGCACCTACGGTGATCGCGTGCATGAGGATCGAGCCACCCGGCAAGTGCGACTCGAGGCGGTCATCGACAGAGCGTTGGCCGATCACGGTACCGTGCTGATACCCGCTTTCAGCCTGGGGCGAACTCAGGAACTGCTGTATGAAATCGAAGACATCCTTCACCGCAAGTCGCTGTCGTGCTCAGTGGAAGGCAGTGACGGTGCGCATGGTTCGCTACCGGTCAACTGGCCACAGCTACCCATCATTCTTGATTCGCCGCTGGCCAGTCGGCTGACGCAGGTTTACCAGTCCTTCGATGACATCTGGGACGACGACGCCCGTGCCCGCCAGGAAAGCGGGCGCCAGCCGCTGCGCTTTGAGCAGTTGATCACCATCGACACAGCCGCCCAGCACCATCAAACCGTCAACTACCTCGCCAGCACTGGACGCCCCGCGATCGTCATTGCCGGGCACGGCATGTGCGCAGGCGGGCGCATCGTCAATTATCTGAAAGCCATGCTGGGCGATCCGCGTCACAACGTGGTGTTCGTCGGCTATCAGGCGAAGGGCACGCCCGGCGCCGCGATTCAACAGCATGGTCCGAAGGGCGGTTACGTCGAGCTGGGCCGTGAACGCTATGAGATCAAGGCAGGCATCGAGACGATCGGAGGGTATTCGGCGCATGCGGATCAGCGAGGATTGGTCGACTTTGTTACGGGAATGGCGGTGTGGCCATCCGAGATCAGGCTGGTACATGGAGAGCCTTCCGCCAAGAGGCGGCTCGGCCAGTTGTTGGAAGCCAAGTATTCCTCAAAGCGCAAAGTACTGATAATCAATTGAGGGGGGCTGCTCTCAGCTGTTAGCAAAAACACAAGCTGATGACGCCGGTAGCGCTCTAGTCAGGGCGTTTACTGCGCGTCAGTCGGTCTTTTTGCTATCGTCCCGTCACGTTACCTATCTGAAATCGTTGAAAATCTCGGGTTTTACCTCGGTGGGTGTTAGTAAATCTTATAACAGACTGTAGAATAACCGCCTGCTTGCAGGGCGAATGCTTTTCACCCTGTCTGCGTGCTGGCCGGCCCTAGCGCAGTCCGGGTTGACTCTGATGCGTTCTGTAACACCACACATACCTTTCCCAGCTATACATCTTCTGGGGAGGATTAAGGATTTTAGAATGGAATTGATTCCCGTAATTATGTCCGGCGGTGTTGGCAGCCGGCTCTGGCCTGTATCCCGCGAGACTCATCCCAAGCCGTTCATGCAATTGCCGGGTGGCCAGAACCTAATCCAGAAGACATTTTTGCGGGCCAGCGGTCTGGACGGCGTGGTCGAAATCCTGACGGTTACCAATCGTGAGCTTCTGTTCAAGACCGAGGATGAATATCGGGCGGTTGACCGTGCGCATCATTCGCAGAGCTATATCCTTGAGCCCTTTGGCCGCAACACCGCAGCGGCCGTTGCTGCGGCGGCATTGCAGCTTTTGGAAACCCGCGGTCCGGACGCTTGCATGCTGGTTCTTGCTGCCGATCACCTGATCAAAGATCAGGTGGCTTTCGCCACTGCGGTGGCAAATGCCGTCACGCTGGCCACCCAAGGCTGGTTGGTCACATTCGGTATCAAGCCAACCTATCCCGAAACAGGGTTCGGATACATCGAAGCTGACGCTTACAATCAGCTCGGTGTTGGCCAGAAAGTTACGCGATTCGTCGAAAAGCCGAATCTGGACACCGCAAAAGCCTATGTCAGTGCCGGTAACTATTACTGGAACTCCGGCATGTTCTGCTTCCGTGTCGGGACAGTGCTTGATGAGCTACGTGCACATGCGCCAGATGTCGTTGAAGCTGTCACCGCCACCCTTGAAGCTTCCCGCTTGTCTACCGGCAAAGGCTATAGCTGTCGCGCGCTTGATGCCGACACGTTTGCCAAAGTCCCGGATATCTCAATCGATTACGCACTCATGGAACGTTCGGCCAAGGTCGCGACCATTCCATGTGACATCGGTTGGAGTGATATCGGTTCCTGGAATGCGGTCAGCGAGCTGACCCAGGAAGACGAAAACGGCAACCGTTTTGAAGGCGAAGTGCTGTCCCATGCCTCTCGCAACAACTATGTGAACAGTGAGGAACGTCTCACTGCATTGGTAGGCGTCGAAGACTTGCTGGTGGTCGACACCCCTGATGCGTTGCTGATCACCAACAGGGCACACGCGCAAGACGTCAAGCACATCGTTCAGCAGTTGAAATCCGGTGGTCACACTGCTCACTTGCTGCACCGCACCGTACACCGCCCTTGGGGTACGTACACGACGCTGGAAAACGGCGAGCGCTTCAAGATCAAGCGCATCGTTGTCAAACCCAAGGCGTCGCTCTCCCTGCAGATGCACCATCACCGCAGCGAGCACTGGATTGTCGTCAGCGGCATGGCCGTGGTCATCAACGATCAGCAAGAGTTAATGCTCAATACCAACGAATCGACGTTCATTCGTGCGGGCCATAAACACCGCCTGCAGAACCCCGGTGTGATCGATCTGGTACTCATCGAAGTGCAGAGCGGTGACTACCTGGGCGAGGATGACATCGTACGTTTTGAAGATAATTACGGGCGTGTTGATAACTAATCTCCGTTTTCAGTGCCTAACCCTCGCCTCAAGCTGTCATGCGCGAGGGTAGCGCGCAGCCCGCTGGCCGGGTTGCTTCTTACTGATTAGAAGGACCCCAGGGTCCTTTCGTCGCATAGGTTTTTACACATGAATCCCGACTATCCCGTTATTCAGACCCGGTGCTTCAAGGCCTACGACATTCGTGGTCAAGTCCCGAACGATCTCGATGCCGACATCGCCTACCGTATCGGACGCTCCATCGTGGTGGAGCTGGGTGCAAAAAATATCGTGGTTGGCCGAGACATGCGTCTCGAAAGCCCGTCCCTGGCTCAGGCCCTGATGAAAGGTATCCAGGACGCAGGCGCGGATGTCATCGACATCGGTTTGTGCGGAACCGAAGAAGTCTATTTCGCCACCAGCCATTACGCCGCAGACGGTGGCGTGATGGTCACTGCCAGTCATAACCCGAAGGGTTATAACGGCATGAAGCTGGTGCAACGCGAGTCTCGCCCGATCAGCGGAGATACCGGGCTTGATGCCATTCGCCAGCGCGTTGATGCTGGCGATTTCGGCGACGTGGCCGTTCAGGTTGGCAGTGTTAAATACTCGCCAGACAAGACCGCTTACATTCAGCACCTGCTTGGTTACGTCAAAGGCGCCGAGCTACGCCCGCTGAAAATTCTTGCCGACCCAGGCAACGGCGCTGTTGGCCCGGCGTTGGACGCGATCAAGTCGCAGCTGCCGTTTGACTGGGTCATCATTAACGCCGAACCGGATGGCAACTTCCCGAATGGCGTACCCAATCCGCTGTTGCCGGAAAACCGCAGCATCACCCAAGAGGCGCTTCTCCAGCACGGCTGCGATCTGGGGTTGGCGTGGGACGGTGACTTTGACCGCTGCTTCTTCTTCGATGAGAAGGGGCGTTTTGTCGAGGGCTACTACCTCGTTGGCCTGCTGGCAGAAATGCTGCTCAAGCAACATCCGGGCTCGAAGATCATCCATGATCCTCGCCTGACCTGGAACACTATCGATCAAGTACAACTGGCGGGTGGTACGCCTGTGCTGTGCAAAACCGGGCACGCCTTCATCAAGGAACGCATGCGCAAGGAGGATGCGGTGTACGGCGGCGAGATGAGCGCACACCATTACTTCCGTGACTTCGCGTACTGCGACAGCGGCATGATCCCGTGGCTCTTGGTTACCGCGTTGATGTCCGTCTCTGGCAAATCGTTTTCCCAGCTCGTCGATGAGCGCATGGCCGCTTACCCATGCAGCGGCGAGATCAACTATAAGGTTGACGACGTCAAGACCGTCCTGGACAAGATTTTGGAGCACTATTCTCCGATCTGTTCCAACATCGATAAGACGGATGGCATCAGCCTCGAATTTGCCGAATGGCGCTTTAATCTCCGTGGTTCGAACACTGAACCGCTGTTGCGCTTGAATGTGGAAAGTCGACGTGATCCAGAATTGGTTGCGGCGAAAGTCACGGAAATCGAGGGATTGCTAAGCGGTAAATAATGCAGGCTGGATCGCAGTCTTGGAATGACATGTGTCCACAGACTGCAATCCTGCTCCTTTATATTACTTGATTATCGAGTTTGCTCGGGTAACGAGATTATCCGTACTGTTTATCCAACTGGATTCGAAATGGTCAGAAAAATCCTGGTGACAGGGAGCTCGGGATTTTTAGGTAGGGCATTGGTCGAAAATGCCGCTTATCTACCTGGTATCAACATTTTTGCAGCCAGCAGACAAGTAGGTCTCCAACTCCCCACCGGTGTGACAAATATTCCCGTAGGTAACCTTGCAACCGATACTGCTTGGCAATCCGCGCTCCGGGACATGGATGTAGTGATACACACCGCAGCCCGTGTCCACGTCATGAACGAAACCGCTGCCGATCCGCTCGCGCTGTTCCGCGAGGTCAACACCGCAGGTACGCTCAATCTTGCCCGTCAAGCTGCGGCCGCTGGCGTGCGCCGTTTCATCTTCATTAGCTCGATAAAGGTCAACGGTGAGTCGACGCGACGTGATGAAGTCTTCCGGCCCCATGGTGTTGCCCGTCCTTCTGATCCCTATGCGATTTCTAAATACGAAGCAGAGCTAGGTCTGTTGGAGCTCGCCAAAACGTGCGCGATGGAGGTCGTGATCATCCGCCCGGTCTTGGTCTATGGGCCTGGGGTCAAGGCCAATTTCCTGCAACTGATGCGGGCACTTCGCAAAGGCATTCCGTTGCCATTGGGTGCCATACGCAACGCGCGTAGCCTTGTTTCGCTGGATAATCTGGTGGACTTCATCAGGGTGTGTGTTGATCATCCGGCTGCGGCTAACCAGATCTTTTTGGTGAGTGACGGACAAGATTTGTCCACCACTGAGCTGGCAAAGCGCCTAAAAGCATTCATGCCCTTGTCCGGCTGGCTGGTTCCAGTACCTCAGTCGATTATTAAATTGGGCGCGATGTTGCTGGGGCGTAAAGCCGCGGCTCAACGGGTATTAGGCTCCCTACGTGTGGACATATCGAAGAACCGAGACTTGCTGGGCTGGACGCCGCCTGTGTCAGTCGACGAGGCCCTCAAGAAGACTGTCGATCATTTTCTAGCAACGGAACAAAAATGAATTATTGGTGGTTAGCGGTCCTCGTTGCCGGGGCCTCGCTGGCGTTGACGTACTGGTTGCGTCGGTACGCCCTGCACAAAAGTCTGCTCGATATCCCTAATGGTAGAAGTTCGCACTCCGTTCCCACCCCACGAGGAGGGGGCGTCGCCATCGTAGTGAGTTATCTGGCTGCCCTCATATGGATGTACTGCGCTGGCGGTATAGAACTGCCATCCTTTATGGCGTCATTCGGCGCGGGCTTGTCCATCGCGGCTCTGGGCTTTTTGGACGATCACGGCCACATCGCCGCCCGCTGGCGTCTTCTGGGGCATTTTGTGGCGGCAGCCTGGGGGCTGTTCTGGCTGGGTGGACTTCCCCCGGTTCATCTATTCGATACCGAGTTCGATCTGGGTTTAATCGGCGATGTGCTTGCGGCGTTCTATCTGGTCTGGCTGCTTAACCTCTACAACTTCATGGATGGCATTGATGGTATCGCCAGCGTAGAGGCCATCACCGTGTGCCTGGGCGCGGTGCTTATTTACGCGTTGAGCGGGTTTTCCGGTCTGATCGGCCTACCGGTCTTGCTCGGATGCGCGGTGGCGGGGTTTCTTTTCTGGAATTTTCCGCCCGCCAGAATCTTCATGGGCGATGCTGGCAGCGGCTTTCTGGGCATCATTCTGGGTATTTTATCGCTGCAGGCCGCCTGGATTTCCTCGCAGTTACTGTGGGCATGGCTTATCCTCCTTGGGGTTTTCATCGTAGACGCTACAGTTACCCTCATTCGTCGGCTCGTTCGAGGCGACAAGATCTATGAGGCTCACAGAAGTCACGCTTATCAGTTCGCCTCACGGCGATTTGGCCGGCATCTTCCTGTGACGTCCGCAGTCGGTGTAATCAATCTGGTTTGGCTATTGCCCATGGCATTGTGCGTCACCCAATTTGGGCTAGACGGTGCTTTGGGCCTGATTATTGCGTACATCCCGCTCGTCATTTTGGCCATCAGGTTCAAAGCTGGCAGGTTGGAAGCTAATTAAAAGATGCAGCGTCGTCGTCATTCGGTCAGATTGTTCGAGCGTGGCAGGAATCAACAGTCGGCGTGTGGGTCGATAGAAAGTAGTTTGAACTCTTGTTTGAGGGAAGCATGGAGAGAGTACGCGTTTTGCTGGTGGGATTGCCCCGTCGTAAGAAGCGCATAATCCAGGTTGCCACCGACATCTGTCTGGTGTGGTTTGCACTATGGATGGCCTTCGTGGTTCGACTAGGGATTGATGACCTGATCAACCCGCTTGAAATCCATACCTGGTTATTCATCAGTGCTCCTGTCATCGCGATCCCTCTGTTCATCCGGATTGGCATGTACCGCGCCGTGATGCGCTATTTCGGCAATGACGCGCTGGTTGCAATTATCAAGGCGGTCAGTCTTTCCGCGTTGATACTCGGCGTAGTCGTGTATCTCTACAGCAATCACCAGCACGTCGTGCCTCGCTCGGTGATGTTCAACTACTGGTGGCTGAGTCTGGTGATGATTGGCGGTCTGCGTCTCGCCATGCGCCAGTATTTTATGGGTGACTGGTTTGCGGCCGCGCAGCATATGCCGTTCACCAATCGTGATGACGGTCTGCCCAGAGTGGCCATTTATGGCGCCGGAGCAGCGGGCAATCAGCTGTTAGCGGCCCTCAGAATGGGCCGATCCATGCGCCCGGTGGCCTTCATCGATGACGACGACTCGATTTCCAATCGGATGATTTCCGGCCTGCAGGTCTATAAACCCAAACACATCCAGCAAATGATCGATGTGACGGGCGCGCAGGAAATCCTGTTGGCGATTCCGTCGTCTGCACGAACGCGTCGCCGGGAAATCCTTGGGTTTCTGGAAGGCTTTCCGCTGCATGTGCGCAGTGTCCCGAACTTTTCGGACCTGGCCGCCGGCCGGGTCAAAGTGGACGATCTGCAGGAAGTGGACATTGCCGACCTGCTGGGGCGCGACTCGGTCCCTGCGCAGGAAGAGCTGTTGGAGCACTGCATCAAGAACCAATGCGTGCTGGTGACAGGGGCAGGGGGCTCGATCGGTTCCGAGTTGTGTCGACAGATCGTCATGCTCAAGCCCACGACGCTCTTGCTGCTGGACCACAGTGAATTCAACCTCTATACCATCCTGTCCGAGCTGGAGCGCCGCATCGAGCGTGAATCGCTCAAGGTGAAGGTCCTGCCGATCCTTGGCTGCGTGCGCAACCATTCCAAGTTGCTGGATGTCATGAAGACCTGGCGTGTCGACACGGTCTACCACGCAGCCGCTTACAAGCATGTGCCGATGGTCGAGCACAATATCGCGGAGGGCGTTATCAATAACGTTGTCGGCACGCTGAACGCGGCGCAGGCTGCGCTGCAGGCAGGCGTGGCCAATTTTGTACTGATCTCGACCGACAAGGCGGTGCGGCCCACCAACATCATGGGCAGTACGAAGCGCCTTGCTGAACTGATTCTTCAAGCCTTGAGCCGAGAAGCTGCGCCGGTGATGTTCGGTGACCGGGCAAACGTGCATCAGGTCAACAAGACGCGGTTCATCATGGTGCGCTTTGGCAATGTGCTGGGTTCGTCGGGGTCGGTGATTCCGTTGTTCCACCAGCAGATCAAGTCCGGTGGGCCGTTGACGGTGACGCACCCCAAGATCACTCGCTATTTCATGACCATTCCGGAAGCGGCTCAGCTGGTGATCCAGGCTGGCTCAATGGGGCAGGGCGGCGATGTGTTCGTGCTCGACATGGGCGAGCCGGTAAGAATTATCGAACTGGCCGAGAAGATGGTGCATCTGTCCGGCTTGAGCATTCGCTCGGAGAAGAACCCCCATGGCGACATCTCCATCGAGTTCACCGGCCTGCGGCCCGGCGAGAAGCTCTACGAAGAGTTACTGATTGGCGATAACGTGGCGGTCACCAGCCATCCGATGATCATGAGTGCCCAGGAAGATTACCTGTCGTGGGATGCGTTCAAGCAGAGCTTGTCGCATTTGCTCAAGGCTCTGGATGAAGACGACTACAACAGGGTCCGCCAGATACTGAGCGATACGGTCAGCGGGTATGCGCCCGAGGGCGATATCGTGGACTGGATTCACCAGCAGAGGCGGGGAGAGACATAGGCGGCTTTGTTAGTAGACTCAAACAACGGGAGGACGTTTATGCACCAAAACACTCCCGTACCTGAGCAGTACCCTAGGCGTTAAGGCTTACTCTGCAGCAGTTTCCTATAAATCTGCACATAAGACTTAACCATGGTTTCCGCAGTGAAAAGCTCATCAAAGCGAAGTCGAGCTCGATAGCCCATTTCTGATGCACGGACAGGGTTATCCATGACAAATCTCATAGCAGCGCTTAGAGCTAAATGATTATCGGGAGGTACTACCAGTCCTGTCTCGTTATCGATGTTGATATAGGTAGTGCCAGTACCTATCTCGCAGGAAATGAGCGGCTTTCCAAACATTGCTCCCTCCAGCAATGTGATGCCAAACGCTTCCGACCGCAAGTGTGAAGGGAACACAACACAGCCTGATAGTGCGAGTAAAGCTGCTTTATCCTCATCAGGAAGTGCGCCTAAAAAATGGATATTACGAAGTCCCAACTTTGAGGCTTGCGCTTTAAGCTCCATCTCTTTTGGCCCGCCACCCACTATGACAATAGGGAAATTATTGTTGGCTGAAGCGGCTAGCAAGGTGTGCAGTCCTTTGTAATAACGAAGGACGCCCACAAATAAAAAAAAGCCTGAACCGACGATGCTCTTCCATCTTTCAAGCGTTTCACTTTTTGTATTTTCAAAGTACTGAGGATTCAGCCCAAGAGGAACTACATCTATTTTGTGCTTGAGCGGTTGAAGGACTTCACTGGAAGAGACGTAATTAGGGGATGAAGCAACAATTCTACTCACACTCTGTAAGAAACGATTTTGCAGAGGTCGATAGAATTTTAGAAGGGTCTTTTGGTTGACGATGTCTGAGTGATAAGTAACAATCGTCGGTTTCTTAATGCGGCAGGCGAAGTGTAAGACATCCATAAACGGCCATGGAAAATGATAATGGACAATGTCCGCCTGCTTTGAGAGTTCTTTGAATTTAGAAATTGCAGAAAGCGAAAAGCCAGTGGATGCAATTTGAAAATCCAACTTTGACTGATGAAGGGAATATCCCTCCATAGCGATTTCTCGCAGGGATGGATTGGCTGAGAGAGCGAGCACGTCACTCTCCACGCCATAGCCAGCGGCTCCGCGAGCAAGTTGGTGAATGACTTGCTCCACCCCGCCCATCGTGTCAGGAAGCGCTGTCTTAAAGAAATGAAGTACACGCATTAGTTTAGTCGTTTACGGAAAGATTGATTTAAACCAGACGGCATAAGGTTGATATAGCCACCACTTGAGTGGGATTTTTCCATGGTACTTACGCACCACATTCATCGCCTCATCATAATGCCGGCGACGCAATGTTTTCGTTTTTGTCTCTTCATGTTCGCGGTTTACTGCAGCGAAGTCATCAAGAAACAGCAACGGTCCACCTAGCTTATACAACCTCCACCAAAGATCATAATCCATAGCCATGTGTAGGGTTCCGTCAACACCTCCAATTTCTTCCCACGCTGATCGTCGAATGAGCGTGGCAGGTTGGCAAATGATGCATCTCCTGGCTAGCCTGGCTTCACTGAACGGTTCCACCCAAATGGGTGATTTTTTCCCGTTCTTTTCAATAATATTCCAAGCCCTTCCGTACACTGCGGATGATCCAGTCGTAGCGTCCAAGGCGGTCAGAAGCTTGAGAAGGCCGTCAGGGAGAAACCAGTCATCACTGTTAAGCCAGCATACATAGGGCGCGCTGCCTTGAGCGATGCCTTCATTGATGGCCGCCGCCTGACCACCGTCTGGTCCACTTCTCCACCCAGACAATCTGCTTTCCCATCGCTTAATAACGTCGACTGATTCATCGGTCGACCCACCGTCCATGACGAAAACTTCAACAGGAAGATTCTGAGAGAAGATCGACGACAGGGCTTTGTCGAGAAAGCGGCCTTGATTGTACGATGGTACGGCAATAGTAATAAGCGGGGTAGTCATCAATTCCTACCCCCGTTATTTAAAAAGTCTCTGTATGCCAGTGTAATACCCTCACGTAGCGAAGTGCGCGCAGCCCACCCTAAGGAGTGAAGTTTTTCGACATTCAGTAATTTCCTAGGCGTACCATCGGGTTGGCTGGTGTCATTAACAATGATGCCTTGGAAACCAACAATATCTACAACCATTTCGGCGAGTTCTTGAATGCGCATATCTTTACCGATTCCTATATTGTATAGAAAATCGGAAGGATTTTTCTCCATCAGAAATATGCAAGCGTCGGCCATATCATCGACAAACAAGAATTCACGTCGAGGTTCTCCCGTTCCCCATATAACAAATTCTTTATCGCCATTTACCTTCGCTTCATGAGCTTTACGGATCAGCGCGGGAAGAACGTGGCAGCTCTCAAGGTTATAGCTATCGTTAGGGCCGTATAGATTTGTCGGCATTGCTGAAATATATTGCGTGCCATACTGTCGGTTATAGCTTTCACATAGCTTCACACCGAGAATTTTAGCCAACGCATATGGCTCATTGGTCTGCTCCAATGGTCCGGTCAACAGGTAATCTTCAGAAATAGGCTGAGAGCAATCACGAGGGTAAATACAGCTTGAACCCAGAAACAACATACGTTTCACACCGGCTTGCCATGCGGCATGAATAATATTTGTTTCAATCATTATATTTTGGTAAATAAAATCCGCACGATAACGATTGTTTGCTTTGATGCCACCCACCTTGCCAGCTGCTAGAAAGATATAATCTGGCCGCTCAATATTTAGGTAGTGCGTAACGTCGGACTGGTTAGTTAGGTCAAGCTCCGCGTGGCTTTTATAAATTAAATTGTTGTAACCAGCGGCAAGCAAACGCCGCTGGATAGAAGAGCCGGCCATCCCAAGATGGCCGGCAATAAAAATTTTGGCGCTTTTATCCACCTAACTTACTCGTGGTAGTCGTAAACAGAATAGCCGTGCGTTTTCACCAATTCGTCGCGTTGCGCAGATTTGAGATCCTCGCTCATCATCTCTGAGACGAGTTCTTCGAAGGTGATTTTAGGTGTCCAACCCAGCTTCTGCTGAGCTTTTGTTGGATCACCAAGCAAAGTTTCGACTTCGGTAGGGCGGAAATAACGTTCGTCAACGGCCACAATGCATTTGCCGTTGCTGTCATAACCCTTTTCGTCTACCCCAGTTCCTTTCCAAGTGATGCTGATGTCAGCTTCAGCAGCAGCCGCGTTTACAAAGTCGCGTACACTGAATTGCTTACCGGTTGCGATCACGAAATCTTCCGGCTGTTCTTGTTGCAACATCAGCCATTGCATTTCTACGTAATCTTTTGCGTGTCCCCAGTCCCGCAGAGCATCTAGGTTGCCTAAGTAGAGACATTCCTGAAGGCCCAGCTTGATACGTGCCAGCGCTCGGGTAATCTTTCGAGTAACGAACGTCTCTCCTCGTACAGGACTTTCGTGGTTAAACAAAATACCGTTACAGGCGTAAATCCCATACGCTTCACGGTAGTTCACTGTAATCCAATAAGCATACAACTTCGCGACAGCGTATGGGGACCGAGGGTAGAAAGGTGTGGTCTCTTTCTGCGGTACTTCTTGAACCAACCCGTACAGCTCGGAAGTCGAAGCTTGATAGAATCGCGTCTTCTTCTCAAGTCCCAGGATGCGGATAGCTTCGAGGATACGCAAAGCTCCCAACGCGTCGGAGTTCGCTGTGTACTCGGGTTCCTCGAAGGAGACCGCGACGTGTGATTGAGCTGCCAAATTGTAAATTTCGTCAGGTTGGACCTGCTGAATGACGCGTATCAGGCCTGTAGAGTCTGTCATATCCCCGTAATGCAAGACGAGGCGTCGGTCAGATTCATGCGGATCCTGATACAGATGGTCGATTCGATCAGTGTTGAAAGAGGAGGCACGGCGTTTGATCCCATGCACCTCATAGCCTTTGTCTAGAAGCAGCTCGGCCAGATAGGATCCGTCCTGACCTGTTACTCCAGTAATAAGCGCCACTTTTTTCATATGCTTCTCTTTCGGTTGTATCGCCAGCGAGACGGGGCAAGCTGACAAGGTAATAAACACGCGTGAATGATGCCATTTTACGGATGATACGGAAAGCCCGAATTGGGCTTTTCACACATTCTTGCTGTAGGTTGCCTATTCAAAATATTTCGGCAGCCCCCCCAATCGATTTGCAATTTGGGGAGGTAGCCACTTCAACAATGTGCCGATTTGGTCTTCGGAATTTAGTTGCCGACCGCGCAACTGATATTTGAAAACCAGGCACTGGCATCCTGCACCAGTGAAAAAACCAAGCGCCGTTCAGTTTCATTTGTAGCTGGTGGGACTTTCAGGGAGCTATAAGGGACATTGAAATGTATACTGTCGCCACGCTTGACTTTACCCGAGACTGGCGCCCTGAAACCGTTGTCCCACTGCATGGTATCACCTGAGCTATTGACCAAGTGGTACCCAACTCTGATCGGAAATGTCCCGGCGTCTAGTGTCCAATCAAAACTACTGTTATTCGTAAGTGTAAAAAATAGAGTTGATTCGGAATTGGCTTTCGACAGATCGCCGGCGACCGAGCAATTCAGACTTCCTTTCATGTCAGCGAGGGGAGTAATCGCAGATTCGCCGGTGCCTCTAGTGAAGACTGAACCATCTAAAAATATCGCTGGCTGGTCAAGCTTGGTGAATGTAGTTGGGTAAGGACCAGTATAATTCCTTAACAAGAGTTTAAATGATGGGGAGTTAACCAGTTCGGGAAATGTCTGTGACGAGGCAGCAGATGAAGAGGTGATAGTAATAGATTCGAGGTCTCTATAATTCTTGGTGTATTTAATTCGATAGCCTGGATCCCGCAAAATGACGTAGGCAAGATTGCTAGCAACGTCATTAACGATAAAGTAACCTTTGGATGTCAATATGGCCGAAATCTCATCATACTCATTCGGCTTGACGACAGTGCGGTCAATTACCATTGAGCTAAAGCCCAAGGCTTCGACTTCGGTTAACAAATTTACAAAAGGTTGGCTCGAGAGTCGGTAGTTCCAATCATCCGCCGGGCTATTCTTAGCACCGCCGTTGCTCCAATGCAAACCATGAGAGTTTAGGTACAGGCGAATCTGAGCGAATGCTCCCCAACCATAGTATGAGCTTGGCCGCAGATACTGGGCGTAAGGGTATTGGTACACCATTGCGCCTGCGGGGACTTTCGATTCGAGTTGGCGCACGAAATTCTGTTCGGCTCGAAATCGAGTCGCATTTGTGAGATTGAGTCTATTTGAAGTTACAGGAATTTGGTCATACAGCGAGGCGACTGTAATCAGTCCAATTATTACTATTGACAGATAGCGAATTGGGGATTTCTTATGGCTAACAAATGGTAAAGATAATCGAGCGGCTAATAAAAGAAGCAAGAATATTAAAAATAGCGCAAAACGATCATATGCTCTGATTGTGGGGAATATTAGCGCTATGATTGAGCCAATACCTCCAGTAATGCAGCAGAGCAGCGTAAACAGTATCAGTGGAGGTAGAACATCGCTAAGGGAGGTAATGGAAGCGGCCTCGTCAGAAGCGCTTCTCTTGTAGTTTACCACCAGTTTTGACAAGGCTATAAACAAGAATAGAGAGCAAAGTGCCCCTAATGGGACAACAGGTAGTACTTTAAAATACCTAGCCTCTAAAGACGTTTGATCAATCTTTTGTGAGATAGCTCCGATAAGATCAATCCGGTGATTAGCCGTAGGTGTAACTAGAAGTTTAAGGTTTGTGCTGTAGACCTCAGCCTCGAATGGATGTTTTACCAGCGCGGGGTCATCTTTCCCGTTGAGTAGAAATTCTTCTTGATGACTTTTCTTGTATAAGTACAGTGGCAGTTGAATGGCAGATGCGCAGAAGAGTAAAAGTAAGACGTATATAGCGCCTGGTACAAGATTAACGGGTTTTCGCCAACTACCGGATAAGATCCGGTAAAATACCGAGAAGCCGAGCAGCAAAAGCGTGAAGAAGGCGTAGTAACCGTCTGAGATAGATATCAGGATTATGAATAAGCAACCAGATAAAAAAAGTTTGTTGGAGATCAGCTTCTTAATTATTAAAGGTTTGGCATCTTCATGGATAATGTTTGATTCAAATTTTCCCTGCGCTATCCATATAACGGAAACAATAGCCAATGGTACCGTAAAATAGTTTGGCAAGAATGAATAAAGGGAGAAGTCGAAACGGAAAGTTGTAAACGCATATAGGAGTGCGACGCAGACTCCTGAAATTCGTGAGATACTTAGCAACCGGCAGGCGGTATAACACGTGATTGCAATGAGGGGGAAGTTTAATAGAAAATAATATTGTTGTAGCGCTATCGGGTTGTGGATAAATATATTAAGCCCGAGCATAATCAAGGAATGCAGCGCGCTCGTCTGAGCAGCAGCGTTATGATGCCAGCTCGCAATTTCTGGTGCACCTAGGTATGGATTGTATAGCACCCATCCGGTATCACTCAGAACCTTGGTAAGTGTGAGTTGCCAAAGGTCATCCCCGGCGCCGTATACCATTGGCATCGATATGTCCCAGTGGTTAAGGCCCAAGGAGTAATACCCTAACAGTGAAGGCACAACAGCCAAGAACAATATGGAAGCTGTGTTGGATATACGGTTTTGGCGATGGCGCCTGGTTGCGCTTTTTTGCATCTTGAGGCCTTATTTTGGTTATCGCAACATTAGCAAGGTTTATTTATGAAGACAAAGTATCGGCAAAGTAAGAACATTGTTGCTGTGTAAACAAATATACCGCAGAACTGAGCGATATATTCATTGATGCTGAATATATCTATTGATATTAATACTGCGCTTATATTGACGATATACGAAAACCCCGCAGCAATAATGTATTTCATCAGCGGATTACTGGACTTTTTCTGCTGGTCAAATGTCCAGTTCTTGTTGGCTATAAAGCTAATGAGTAGTCCGACTGCATAACCGGCCGCATTTGCAATGACTATGTTCAGTGATGTGAAATACATAGTCATGTAAATTACGAGCAACCCAACCGCAGTGTTCAAAACACCAACGGAAAGGAACCTCAGTCCCTGTTTCAATAGGCTTTTCATGCTCGAGCGGACATAACATATTGGGCACCCAGCGGAAGCCACGTCAAACGTTTTTCCAAGGGTCTGAGTTTTTTTAGTACGGAGGGAAAGAATATTTTGTAGCTTACCTCCGGTTGTGTCCACCCTGCTTTTACTGCACGTTGTCCCATACTACGCCCCAAAATCAATTTCGCGTTGACGTCGAGAGGGCAAGTGTTGACAGCTTTTACGGTCAAAGGATTGAGCGGATTGTGCTCATAGATAGCCAATAAGCCACCGGGGCGTGTGATGCGGCGTAGTTCTTGGAGCCAATGCGCGTGATCATCGTGGGGAATATGGTGAAAAACACATGCTGTAAACACTACGTCTTGACTCGCTGTTCCCAAAGGAATGGACCGGTCAATCAGCGAAAATGCTTCGTTCCCAGGAAAGCGTGTTTTTGCTATTTCCATACTTCGCTCGGAAACATCGCCACAAGTTATAGCTGCATCAGGGAAATATTTCCTAAAAAAAGGTATGGAGTTCCCTATGCCGCAACCAAAATCAAATATTGAACGGACCGCGATACCTTTTGATTCGGCCAACGCCGCCAGGTCCGCGATTTTATATTCTGCAAAAAAGTCAGGATCTTCACCAGAAACTGTGATGTTATTTTTATGCATGTCATGGTATTCATCTGCCAACAAGTCGAACTCGGCTTTCGCTCGCTCTTGTTTGTCTTGATCAGAATTTTGATTCATTGGAAAGGAGCCTCATTCGCGTTCTGTTGGATTTCATCTGGATGCGATGAAACAATCTCTTGGATGATAAATAAAGGTCGCCCTTTGGTTTCGACGTACAGCCGACCCAAGTATTCGCCCATCACCCCCGCGACAAAAAGTTGAATAGTACCAAGTGCTAACATAATCACCGCTAATGACGTCCAACCATCGACGCTATTTCCAGTGAAATAGTGAATCAATACATACACCATAAGTAATAAAGTTGCTGCGCCGAAACAGATTCCCATATAGGAAGCGAGTTTCAACGGCCGGACCGAAAATCCTGTGATCGCGTCTATTGCGAATCGAATCATTTTGGACAAAGGGTACTTCGTTTCGCCCGCAAAGCGCGCTGCTCGTTCATAGGGAAGAGCTTCTTGCCTGAGCCCGATCCAGCTAACCATTCCTCTGATGAAGCGATGATGCTCTGGCATGGAGTTCAGCAGATCTACCGCCCTACGGGTCATTAGTCGGAAATCGCCAGTGTCAGCAGGTATGTCGATATCTACCATTCGGTCTAGCATACGATAGAAAAAATGAGCTGATGCTTTTTTGAACATCGTTTCGCCCTCGCGTTTAATGCGCTGGCCATAGACGACATCGCATCCCGCATCGATCTTTTCCATCATCTTGGTGAGAAGCTCAGGAGGATCTTGCAGGTCAGCATCAAGGATAAATATCCTATCCCCGCGACAGACTTGGAGGCCTGCGGAGAGGGCAAGCTGATGCCCATGATTGCGTGACAAGTTAATGGCTACGACTTTATTATCTCGCTCCGATAACTCTAGCATCAGGTTCCAGGTTGAATCTCGAGATCCATCGTTAATGAGGACAAGTTCGTAGTCGCCATCTGTCTGCTCTTTGCAAACGCTGGTGATGCGTCGATACAGTTCCATCATTCCGTCTTCCTCGTTGTAGCAAGGGATGACGATGGATAACTTTGGCCGGGGTGTTGTGCTATTCATCATTTTGGAATATTGCATTAGTTGTTAGATTCCGAAGAGAGCCACAAGAAGGCATGGGTAATGATATCGTCAAGCGCGGGGTACTGAGGGGTCCAGTTTAAAATCTCGTGGGCCCTTTCCGCTTCGGCAATTAGCACTTCTGGATCACCCATTCGCCGCTCTACAAACTCATGGGGAACGGGAAGCGAGGTTACCCTTTCCACTCCCTGAATCACCTCTTTAACGCTATAACCTTTGCCATTTCCCAAGTTGAGTTTTAGTGACTCGCCTTCTTGGCGTAGATGATGCAGTGCAGCTAAATGCGCTGCGGCAATATCGCAAACGTGAATATAATCACGAATGCACGTTCCGTCAGATGTGCGGTAGTCGGAGCCAAAAATCTTTAATGCTTCGCCCTTACCCATCGCCGCGTTGATTGCGAGGGGAATCAGGTGCGTTTCGGGTTGATGGCGTTCTCCCAGCGATCCGTCGGGCTGCGCACCTGCCGCGTTGAAGTACCGTAAGCAGACGTAACGCATACCATAGGCTTGCTCGTAATCCGGTAGGATTTGTTCAAGCAGCAGTTTCGAGCGACCATAGGGATTGATTGGGCAGGTCTGGTGAGCTTCATCAATAGACGTTTTGACAGGATTCCCAAATATGGCGGCTGTCGATGAGAAAATGAAACTCCTCACGTCGTTGGCTGCCATGCAACCAAGTAAGCGAAGTGTTTTGCCGAGATTATTTTCGTAGTACTTGGCCGGGTTTGTGACAGATTCGCCGACCTGAATAAAAGACGCAAAGTGCATCACCGTGTCGATACTGTAGTCGGCAAACAACTGCGTGAGCAATTCTTGGTCAGCGGCGTCACCAACGATCAGTCTCGCCTGTGGAGATACGGCGTCGGCGAAGCCTGAGCTCAGATCGTCCAGAACAATTGTGCCGATACCCGAATCAACCAGCAAGCGCACCATATGAGAGCCAATATAGCCGGCGCCGCCGATTACCAAAACATTCCTTTCTGTCACGCTTCCTCCAGCAAATATCAACCTGAATAGGCCATCAATTATACTTCTTTCCACGTCTCATCTGGCGTTAACCAAAATTCATTATCTATAGTTGAAAATACTGGATGCGACTCATAGGCATAAGCTGGACTCAATGTTTTCAGTTTTCCATCGGCTACATCATTGCGTACAAAAAAAGCGTTGTAGCAACAGGTGCCAACTGTGCAGAGTGCATAGCCTTGAATTTTTAGAAGTTTAATCCAAGCGTTCAAGCTGGTCGAACCGGACTGCTGCCACTTCTTGCTGAAATCTTCTCGATCAGGCTGGTAAACGGAATAGCGATCCCTGAAACGCTTCTCGAATTCTACGACGAGAACCCTTGGCCGTACCGCTCGCAGTTGCTCCATGACTAAAAAATCCCCGCCATCGATGTCGATTATCATCAAATCTGGTTGTGGTTCATTATTAGCATCAATTAGCACGTCATTAATATTATTTGGCGAAATCATCTGTTGAATGATTTTTGGAGAGTAATACGTGTTCTTATCCTCTCGCAGCCAATGATAATGTTGGGTTGCATGCGCACGGGCAAAGAAATATTGCATCCGGCTACACTCAACTTCATCAAGTTCGAAAATTGATGCGTGCCAACCGTGGTTGATGATCAGGTTGGTTGTAAGGTTCTCGGGGATTCCGATATCTGAGTAATTGCAATTGCTGCCGATCTCTATCGCATAACGATTGGTTGTGCCAATGTGAGAAAAAATTCTCAAAAGGATGCCGTCCTCGTCATTTTGCGAGAAGGCTCTGAACCCACTATCTATTAAATCATTGTGTTCGAGTTGCTTCTTTGATGAAGCTGACCAAGATGCTATCAGTTGTTTCTGGGTTGCGGCATCATTGGAAATGATATTCCGGCGCATTAACGGATTAAGAGAAACCAGGTCTCCAGCGGTGAGGGAGTTCTGCGTTAGCAGCGTTTCCAATCGTTGCTGCCGCTGAGATAACTCTGCCAAAGCGCCCAAGGCTCTGTCGAGTTTTTCGGTCATTGTCAAAATTTTAGGCATGAACTACTTATCCAGTACCGATACAGAAACTGTTGGATGCATGTTGAAAATTCCGCCATATGCATAGGCGTGCGTTGAGTCCATCACCTGAACTTGCTCTACATCATGCATAAGCAGGCTGTATTCTTCAAATTCACTTTTTGCATAGCCGCGATTCGCCACACCGATTGAAAATGAATATTGCCCAGCGATGAGATTAAAGTTTAATGAAAATCTCACCGTGACTTGCGATCCCGCTGGAGCAGGTTTGTCCGGAAGACGAAGGCCGTATGTTGTTGTTTCGAAGATGGACCGGCCCATGCGGTCCCTAATAATGAGGCCGTACGCCGGGCGATCAAAGTCTTTGTTAAGAAGCACGGTGTATTGTACGACAACATCTTCCTCGCTAGTTACAGTAGGAAATTGGTTTCCGTACTTATCCAGTAACTTGAAGTCGAGAAGTAATGCATCACCGTTTGTGGACGTTGTCGTAGCCTTACTCCACACACCATTAGTCGGCAGGCGGTGCTCTTGTGATTGCGCAACGGCCTTGGATTGGTCGACGATTACCTCTGAGGCACCCATGTCCGACTTTTTTGAAATGATACCCTGGTAGAGGTCGATGATTGCGCGTGGCTCTCCGAAACTCAAAGAACGCCCTTCGCCAATAAGGATCGCTTTATCACACAATTGCTTTACTGCATTGGCATCGTGGGAAACGAAAAGTAATGTCCCACCATTTTTCTTAAATTGTTCCAAGCGATGGAAGCATTTTTGCTGGAAATAAGCATCCCCTACAGCGAGGGCTTCATCGATTATTAGGATATCAGGGTCGAAAGATGTATTGACGGCAAAGGCGACTCTCATCTGCATACCACTGGAATACGTGGATAGCGGTTGATCAAAGTGGTCGCCAATATCCGCAAAGCTCTCGATGTCTGACAGCTTAGATTCAACGTCTTTTTTGTTGAAACCAAGCAATGCACCCAGCATATAAATATTTTCACGGCCGCTAAACTCGGGGTTGAAGCCAGAGCCCAACTCCAACAATGCGGCAACTCGCCCGTTCACTGTAACAGTGCCGCTGGTGGGAGTCAGAGTGCCGGTTATTATCTGAAGCAGGGTACTCTTACCGCTTCCATTAAGCCCGACGATTCCGCAGGACTCGCCTTTACGGACGAAAAGCGACACATCACGGAGCGCCCAGAACTCCCTAAAGTAAGTCCCTTGCTGCCGACGCAGCAGTCGTTGCATTTTGGGGTAAATAAACTGCTTCAGCTGATCGCGCGGATGGGCGAAGACCTCGAAGCGTTTGGACACCGTTTCTACGCTGATCGCAAAATCGTTAAAGGACATTTGCAAATCCTTTTCTCGTTTTCTGGAACCAAGCGTATCCTAGCCACGCGCTTACAACTGAAATAGCCCCGTATAAACCAATTCCAAGAAAGTTCGGAATGCGTCCAAAAATTAGTACGTCTCTCGTCTGCTCGATTATTAGCGTCAACGGGTTTAACAACAACCAGGGCCTTACTCCTTCCGGTAATGCCGAAATTGGGTAGAAAACCGGCGACGCAAATAATAGTAGTGTCATGATCAGGCTGATGGGGTGGGCGACGTCTCTAAGAAAGACGCCCAAAGAAGCTAATATCCACGCAATACCTACAGACAGAATAATTAGGGGCGCTAGAATTAATGGAAGCATGATGCTTGTCCAAGGCACATAACCATTAATTATTCCCTGGGCTAAAATTAGCACTCCAATACTCACCAACGAATGAAACAAAGAAGTCCCCATCGCTACAATAGGAAGTATCTCGAGCGGGAATACGATTTTTTTTACATAGTTGACATTGCTAAGAACCAGGGTCGGTGCGCGTATCAACGTTTCGCTGAAAAGGCTATGAACTATCATGCCTGCAAACAGAAGGATCGCAAATTGCCCTCGACTTTCGGGTTCCCCTAGTCCCGTGCCCCATCTAGCTTTGAACACAACCGAAAACACGACGGTGTAAACAATGAGCAGAAGAATTGGATTAGCAAAAGACCAAAAGACCCCTATTACGGAGCCCTTATATCTACCGATCACGTCCCTTCGCGTCATCTGGCTGATAAGCCCTCTGTGCCGCCAGATGCTACTCATCAGCGATCGAATGGATGCCGGCATAGGTGCATGCGGATTCATTGCGTGAGCTTTCCTTTCAATACCGATAACCGAGCTTTCAACCCATGGACCCTGACCGCATGAAGCTGCGCTTTTAACCAAGCTGGATTTACCAAAAGTCGGCTTAGTTTGGTATTCTGTAAACTCGCAACGGGTGCAACAACCTGCGGAGTTACGTTCATATAAAACCCCGCCGACAATGTAAGTGCCTCGGGACTAAAATCACGGATGATTTCTGTTTCCGCTACTCCATCGTCGGTTTGGCCCGGAAATTTTTCTGTAAGGTCAATCGTGACGGTGGCTGGCGACTGGAAATGAATCTTGTTGCTGCCAACCAATACTGCCAGTGGACGACCGTCCAGATATGGAAGTGCAATATGAATATCTCTTGGGATGGCCGACTTTTTAAACATAAACCTGCCATATCCGGTAGGTCCGAGAGGGTTCAGGTGTCCAAAATCAATCAGTTCATGAACGGTATGGATTGGAGCGTCCTTATTCTCAAGCACAGCTGCTGATGCGGTACAGTTGATGTCCGGGTTTAATTGGAGGGGACCCGCCAGAACGTTCAGATGGTTGGAATAAATTCTCTCGTTCGGTGCGACGAAAGTCAGAAGATCCGAGTGGTCATCCGATGCCAGAATCTCTGCCAATATCGCACCCGTTTTACGGCGGGTTCTGATCTCGGTACGAATACCCGGTAAAAATACATCTAATTCTTTAACAGTTATCTTCGCTGAACTATTTTTTACGGCCTCAGTAATTGTGTTCTTTACTTCAATGGTTTCCTCCTTTCCAATCACAAGGGTAGCCTCGAAGTTATGATGCTCCTGTGATTCAGCGCTACAAAGATGCGATCTAAGCGTCTTCTCGGAGAAGTCGGGCATCAGTAAATATAGCCCAACTTTAAGTGATGGATTTTCGCCAAGATGTAGATTCAGTAAATTTTCACGACGCTCAGAGAGACCAGAATATATATCGGAGATGTTGTTAGTGAGCGAGAAATGGTTTCTGAATATATTTTGAGATTTTTCGATTTTTTCCAGAGCCGCTTCTGGATTCAGCTTGATCCATTCTAAGTGTTTAAGGATGTCGGCATAGATCTGCTCCATCGAAGACCGGCTATCTATATAGAGAACCGCGTCTCCCAAAAACTTTTTAGCGAAAGGATTCTCGTCACATATAGCTAATGTTCCAGATGCGATTGTCTCAAATAGACGGTTCGACATCATCTCGGAGTCTTTATGAGCTTGCGACGATAACACTAAAGCAGCACTTGCTGTGGATATTTCATCTATCATCGAAAATCCGTCAAACGGAATTTCACGAACATAGCTTTTATAATCGGCCCATACTTTCACACCTTGAAAAATCTCAGGGCCGTAAATTCGAAGTAAACCAGTTTTGTCCAGATGCTTCAGAACCTCCTGTTGACGAGATTTCTTGCTGCTGACGATCGCCTCCCAGTTGATGCCTGCATAGAAAAGCTTTCCGTCACCCAGTGACGGCCCATGTACTATGTCCGGCGTAGAATGGAAGAGTTTGAAATTCGCGGGTAGGTGATTTGTGCTTTGACGTATCATCCTGGCGACGTGATCGTCTGCACTGTTTGAGCCGCAGCTCAAAAAGTCGTCATGGGTCGTCAGATTACGGGAGCAGCGCTGATAACCCCATTCAAGATAGAATTTTAGAGGGTTCCATAGGGCGACAAATGAAAACGCGTCATATCTCTTAGGGGTGTCGTAGTGCAGATGAATCACGAAGTCTACATTCTTTTTCGATACCTTAACCGTAGGGGTATCGATAAATGTGCCGTCAGCGTGAATCTCAACGCATTCTAGATTGATCGATTTGGCCGCTAGTTTGAGGCGAGCAATGCATTCGTCTTCTGCAGTTTTGATTCCCGGCCATAGTTTAACTACCGCAAATCTGCCGATAAATCCTTTTGATAAAGTCAAATCAATACTCATCTAAACGTTCCGGTAGATGTCAAATATTAACCTCTATCGCAAGGCTTACAGCCGTTAGCGATAGTTGTCGGGTATCAAAGATCAATACGCGCGCCTGGGGTAGGCGAGTTTAGAAGAGTTAGGAAGTCTTGATAGGCGCTTTTCAACCCTGTTTTTTCGTCAATTCTGGGCTTCCAACCTAATGCGGCGATTCGGCTGCTGTCTAACAGTTTGCGCATAGTCCCGTTAGGTTTATTTTTGTCGTAAATAATTTTACCTTCAAAACCAACAACATCCGCGATCAAACTCGCAAGTTCTGAAATTGCCAGGTCTCGGTTGCAGCCTATATTATAGAGGTCATGATTTGTAGATTGTTCCATTAAGCGAATCATCGCATCAGCCAGATCATCTACGTGAAGAAGCTCACGACGCGGCGTGCCATCCCCCCATACAACGAATTCTTCTTTTCCCGCAATCTTTGCTTCGTGTGTACGCCTGATGATGCCTGCAACGACATGACTGTGAATAGAGTGGTAGTTATCACCGGGCCCATAAAGATTGGGCGGTATAACAGATACAAAATCGCAACCGTATTGCTTTCTGTATGCACGGCACATCTCAATCCCTGCAATTTTGCTCACTGCATAAGCACGAATACTCTCGTCGAGCGGGCCTGTCAGTAGAGCGTCTTCAGAAATAGGCTGCGCTGCATTTTTGGGGTATGTGCAGTTGGTGGCTACAAACACCATTTTTTTAGCACCTATTAAATGCGCCCCTTCAATGACATTAGATTGTATAAGTAGGTTGTCGCGGATGAAGTCAGCTGGCAAGGTTGAATTGGCATGAATGCCTCCCACTTTAGCTCCTACATGAAAAATGTAGTCCGGACGATACGCTTGCATCCAGGCGAGGGTCGCAGCCTGGTTGGTGAGGTCCAGATCCGAACGCGACGTCAGCAGAAGCTGTGCACCTGTCGCCTCCAGCTTTCTGACCACCGCTGACCCGAGCATACCCTTATGGCCAGTGACCCAAACTTTTCTGCCTCCAAAAAACGTGGAAGGGTCTCTTGCTGCTGCGGTTGTGTATGTCTCAGACATTTCGCCATCCTAAAAAAACGTAAAAACTTGGTGATCTGCGGCTACTTTCCCAGTATTTGGGGGCTTCCATTCGTCAACTTGGTACAAACGTCGATCAACCACGAACGAAGGGGTAGTTTAGCCTGTGATCCCTAGGCTATGGCAAGCCAAAGTGACGCGATTGCGCGGATTGCTTGGCGTCAGGCCGAGATCTCCGGCGTGCGGGCCGTCCGGGAAGCGCCAATCGTCTCAATCATGCTCCCGACGAAGCCGCGCTGTCATGCTGTCCCCGTGCCATCCGCCTATCATGCCGCCGTTGTCCTTCCTTTCGACAATTCAGATGGCTTTATATAGGGAAAGCATTAAAGCATAGAGTGTCGGCTGGTCACTTAGCCTAACGATAACCGTTATTATTGCAAGATAAGCGGTGTTAGCTCCTTTGCAAAAAAACGCGATCCGTTTGGGGTAAGGTGAGCGATATCGTAATACATAGGCACCTCATCTGCTGTTGTGAGTGGGCAGCTTTTGTTAGGGCATATTGTATTAAATACCGAAATATATCTTATGTGTGGTTTCCCTTCGGCGATTTCGGAAACGGCTTTTTCAGCTCGCTCGATAACCTCTTCGTCAAGGTCGGATGTGGCATAAAAACTGTTTTTCCCTTCTTTTATCAATCTGGCTACGATAATTGGGACGCTTTGTTTATAAGTGGGGGACTCCCCCAGTACCACGATTTTTATTCCAAGTGCAGAAACTTTATCTAATGTCTTGCTGAATGCAGTCACCATTGTAGGGTCCGGGTACCATCTTGCAGTCATTATCAAAATGTCCGGCCTGGTTTGGGATATCAATTGGAAGTTTTGATCGTTTGCCTCTCGACAATATGGCCGCGCGGGTATATCAACGCCTAAAATTGGCGGGCATACCGAACCCGTTAAGGCGCCTAACGTTATTCCTCTTTCCGCGAACGTTTCTTTCAACCCACCATAAAGATGAATGGCATGGCTATCCCCCCATAAGATGGCGGTAGCCTTTGATCTCGGGGGCAAACATTTCGACCTCTCTGCTAGTGAGGGTATTTGATCTGGATCAAGGAAACAGGTGCCTGACAAATAGTCGGTAGCCGGGTTGTATTGAAGTATCTCTAACGCTTTGGCAGAGCGTTGATCGATTGCTTTTGGAAAGCCGTTTTCCATGACTACAACGCTGGCTGCCAGGATCAATATTGTGAGCGATAAAGCAGAAGCACCAAGGACGGTTCGTGGCTGACTAGCAACTCTATTGCCCCGGAAGGGCTGCTCAATCCACCTATAATTACAGTAGGCCATTACTGTGGAGATGACAAACACAATTCCAACAAAAGCATAGTCGTTAAGATGGGGGAGTGATCGTTTCGCAAATACGATCAAGGGCCAATGTACTAGGTACAACGAATAAGAGATTTTTCCAAAAAAAACCATGAATTTGGATTCGAGGAGATGCGAGGCAAAGTTTCTCCTAGCTCCGCCAACGATTAGCAGTGCGGCGCCTAGTGAAGGTAGTACTGCAGCGAGGCCTGGAAATCTCATGCTGCTATTGTAAAAGCAGATAGAGTATAAAAGGGCGACCGCTCCTGTCAGAGCTACGATGTTGGAGTTAAACGAATATTTGGCTATTTGGCCTGACTGGATGGCTATCAGGCTCCCAATCAGTAACTCAAATGCTCGAAGCGGAAGGAGATAGAATGAGGCCGACGGAGAAATATGTAGGATTACTTCAGAAAAGCAAACGGATAATAATAATAGCGACGCTACCACCCACGGGATTGCTGATTTCCAAAACCGGCATACGGCAATTATTATTAAAGGAAAGAAAATATAAAATTGTTCTTCAATTCCAAGTGACCAAAGATGAAGCAGCGGGATCTCATCTGCTGCTGGTGAGAAATAATTGAGCGTCTCATAAAAGTAGATGTTGGATAAGAATAATGCGGACGAGATTACGGATTTTGCGTACGATACTAACTCGCTAGGATAGAGCTGGGAGTAAGCAACTGCTGATGTCAGACACAACATCGATAGCAGTGCTGGCAATATCCTCTTTGCTCGTCTTACATAAAAGGTAGATAGTGAAAATATTTTTTCCTCAACTTCGGAGTAGATAATCTTCGATATTAAATAGCCGGATATCACAAAAAAAACATCAACGCCAACAAAGCCTCCTGGCAGTATTTTGGCATTAAGGTGGAACAGAACGATACTTAGAACCGCAACCGCCCTAAGCCCATCGATATCTGAACGGTATTTCATTTTGTAATTGTTCCTTTTTTTTGTGATCGCTAGCGACGCCATTATGTCCGCAAATTGACGTCTGATCTAGCTGCGATTAGCTGAAAGATCTCTGTTCCTCTCTGTGCCGTAGTGTATCCTACAATAGAGTCAGTCGTCTTTGCATTCTTGATGCTGTCTTATATTGCACAGAATTGGACGATGCCATTTCCTGTGGACAGAGCCTTGGGTTATCTCGGTGAAATTAGTTATTCTCTCTATGTCTGGCACCTTCCGATTATAGAACTTTTCATTAAGTATCCCAATGCGCTACCCTTCAGTCATTGGTATTTTAATTTTGCATTCTTTGTCTTTCCTATCGTTTTGATCCTCAGCTGTATTTCCTACCACATCATCGAGAAACCCTTCTTTGCTATGAGGCGCGTTTACATAAGAAGGGATGCAAACCTTTCTGACAAGCTGGAAACGAGTGGCTTTAAATAAACAGCCCATCCCGTTTAGTACTTGCTTAATTGGAAAGTTCATGAATTCAAATCTTGGAGTTTTTCTGATCAGTACTGTTATTTTGATATGAGCGGGATTTGTTGAAGCCATGCTTGTCTTTTGGAGATATCGGGATTGGAGTGAGAGCTTTAAGCCTCCGAAATCTTTGCTAACGCTCCCTTCACGCCCGTTCATTGGCCTAGACGCCCCGGTTCTACCGGGGCGAAGCGCACCAAACATTTCGTCACCTTTCCCGGCATTGACGCTCCCCGAGCATCGTCTAGGTTTGGGTGGCAGCTCAGGAAAAGCTGCTACCCACTCACGATGTCATGGAGCATTACTTATGCGTAGAACCTATCTTTCCTCTCTGCTCTTCGCCCTGCTCACCAGCACCTCGATAGCCGTCACGGCCGCACCCGCTGCGCCCGCGAACGCTGCTCAACCCGTTGTCGCATCGGCATCCGCCGAGGTGGGCGCCAAGGTCAATATCAATACGGCCGGTGCAGACACGTTGCAAAAAGAGTTGTCCGGTATTGGAGCAGGTAAAGCAGCGGCGATCGTCGCGTATCGCGATGAAAACGGGGCGTTTACCTCGGTGGATGAATTGATTGAGGTCAAGGGCATCGGTAAAGCCTTGCTGGACAAGAATCGCGAGAAGCTCGCCATCGATTGACCCGCCCATGGCACAGAAAGACCGATCAATGATCGGTCTTTTTTTTTGCCTGTCGTTTGGCGGCAGAAAAGCAGTCCGTGATTCGGGTGCTTGACAATAAAAATGACACCTACCATATAATCTGCAAAATTACGGGCGTAATATGTTCCGGTTGCTACTCTCAATGTCCACGGAGAAACGCTCATGAGCACCCCTAACACTCAAGGTACAGCCCTGATCACCGGCGCCTCGTCAGGCATCGGCGCCGCGTACGCTGATCGTTTGGCAGCGCGCGGTTTCGATCTGCTCCTGGTCGCACGCGATCAGGCGCGCCTGGAGGCACTTGCCGCCGAACTGCGCACGAAGACATCGGTAAAGGTCGAGGTGCTCAAGGCGGACCTGACTGACGCTTCGCACGTTTCCGCCCTCGAACAACGCTTGCGCACCGACGCGTCGATCACGCTGCTGCTGAACAATGCCGGCGTGGCCTCCAACAGCGCGTTGGCTGAGGCCGATATGGGCGAGGTCGATCGCCTGATACAACTGAACATCGTGGCGTTGACCCATTTGGCGTCTGCCGCCGCTGCCGGCTTTGTCGCCCGGGGTCGCGGCGCGATCGTAAATATCGCGTCGGTGGTGCCGATGATGCCGGAGCGTTTCAACGCGGTATACGCGGCGAGCAAGGCGTATGTGCTGAGCTTGACGCAATCGCTGAACGCGGAGATCGGTGAGAAGGGCGTTCAGGTGCAGGCCGTGATGCCTGGCGCGACGCGTACCGAGATCTGGGAGCGCGCGGGCATCGACCTCAATGCCTTTCCGCCTGAAATGGTGATGGACGTGAACGAAATGGTCGACGCTGCACTGGCCGGCTTCGATCAAAAGGAACTTGTGACCCTTCCATCGCTGTCCAACGCCGCAGACTGGGACGCGTTTGTGAATGCACGTCTGGCATTGGGTCCGAATCTGTCGTTGCAACACGCGGCAGCCCGCTACAAAACGCCAGGTGCTTGAGTCCGCACCTGTGAATGTCTTGAATGTTGAAAAGGTGAGCGCATGAGCGAACGTCGCATCGTAGTGACGGGGATGGGGCTGGTTACGCCTTTGGGTACCGGGGTCGAAGCGGTCTGGCGTCGGTTGCTCGAGGGCCGCTCCGGCATCGTACAGTTGCCTGACGACACCGTGGCCGATTTGCCGGGAAAGGTCGGCGGACCCGTGCCGATGTTGGCCGACGATCCCGAAGCGGGCTTCGATGCCGACGCTGCGGCGCCGCCCAAGGAACAGAAGAAGATGGACCGCTTTATCCTGTTCGCGCTTGGGGCTGCTCAGCAGGCCGTAGCGCAAGCGGGATGGGCACCGTCGACCGATGAAGAGCGCGAGCGCACGGCGACCATTATCGGCTCCGGCGTCGGCGGTTTCGTCTCGATTGCAGGCGCGGTACGTACGAGTGATACACGTGGTCCTCGTCGCTTGTCGCCATTTACCATCCCTTCGTTTCTGGTCAACCTGGCGGCAGGGCATGTCTCTATTCAGCACGGTTTCAAAGGTCCGCTTGGCGCACCCGTGACCGCCTGTGCAGCCGGTGTGCAGGCGATTGGCGATGCGGCGCGGATGATCCAGGCCGGTGAGGCCGATATTGCGATCGCGGGCGGTGCCGAAGCCTGTATCGACCGCGTGGCCTTGGGCGGTTTCGCTGCAGCCCGTGCGCTGTCCAGCGGCTTCAACGACACCCCGGAACGTGCCTCGCGCCCATTCGATCGTGATCGCGACGGTTTCGTGATGGGCGAAGGTGCAGGCATTGTCGTCATCGAAACGCTGGAACACGCGCTGGCCCGCGGTGCCAAGCCGATCGTCGAGCTGGTCGGGTACGGCACCAGTGCCGACGCTTATCACCTCACGGCCGGACCAGAGGACGGCAGCGGTGCGCGGCGCGCGATGCAGGCGGCGATTCGTCAGGCGGGTATCAAGGCATCGGACATTCAGCACCTCAATGCCCACGCCACGTCGACCCCGGTCGGCGACAAAGGTGAAATGGCGGCGATCAAGACGGTGTTCGGGGATCAGAACGGGGTGGCGGTGACGTCAACCAAATCGGCCACCGGGCATTTGTTGGGCGCGGCAGGCGGTATCGAAGCGATCTTCACCGCGTTGGCCATTCGTGACCAGATCGCACCCATGACGCTGAATCTGGACAACCCGGACGAAGCGGCCGCGGGCATCGACATCGTCCACGGCAAGGCCCGTCCGATGGAGATCGAGTACGCCTTGTCGAACGGTTTCGGATTCGGCGGCGTCAACGCGAGCGTGCTGTTCCGTCGCTACCCGGCGTGAACCTGTAAAGCAGAAAGCCCCTGTCGGTGACGGCAGGGGCTTTTTCTATTTCAGGCTTCGTTGATTTGCTGCTTGAGCTGTTCGCGCGTGGTTTGCAGGATCCGCTCGGCCAATGCCGGATCCTTCGCACTGCGAGCGAGCACGAGTGCACCGACCAGGCTCGACATCATCATCACGCTCTTGTCGCTGTTTTCTTTCCCGGCGGGCATGCCCGCTTCGAGCGTCTCGAGCATGCGACCGATCAGTTCGTCGGTGATTTCGCTCGGCTGACCGCGCTGGCCCAGTTCCGACGACATGGTCGGCAAGGGGCAGCCATGCTCAGGTTCGGTGCGATGCTGGGGCGACAGGTACATGTCGATGAATGCAGCAGCAGAGCCATCCCCGGACAGTTTCGCTGCCCGCGACTCATTCAACTGGTCTACCGCGCAACGCAGGGCCTTTTCGACCAGGTCATCCTTGGATTTGAAATGGGCATAGAAACCGCCATGGGTCAGGCCCAGTGCCTTCATCAGTGGCTGCAAACCGGTCGCGCCGATGCCGTCGCGACGAAAGCGTGACGCGGCTTCGTGAAGGATGCGCTGATGGGTTTGGGCTTTGTGATCTTCGGCGTAACGCATTGAGCGAGCCTCCTGACTATGGCTCTTGAAATGGTGATCGACATTTTTACACGTATGACATGTCGGTGCAGTATCCACTTTTCGGGCCAGGTTGCCATTGGTCAGAAGGTCACAGGTTCAGAGGCTTACTTGGGCCCCATCATTTTTGCCAGTACCTCAGGTCGCGGCGCGCCCTGTTGCTGCTGCACATTGCCGTTTTCATCTTTGTAGAAAATCGATGGCGTGGCTGAAAGGCCCATGTCTTCCATCAATTTCATGTTGGCATCGAGCTTGGCCTGAATGTCTTTCGGGATTTTATCCAGCGCCTTGAGCGTGCTGCTCTTGCCGGCCTGTTCATGTTTTTGCAGCGCGACTTCAGGGTTGGCATCGGACAGCAGGGCCGCGGCCTTGGCGGCGCTGTCTTCTCGGATGACCCCGACCATGATATGGCGCAACTGCACTTTGCCCGACTTGACCCATGGCCGTGCCTGTTCCCAGAACATGTTGCAGTAGGGGCAGTTGGCGTCGCTGAACAGGTAGATCACTTTGGGCGCGCTCTTGGCGCCGTCGGCGATCCAGGTGCTGGTCTCCATCTGACTCCACATCGCCTTGGTCATGGGCTCATACACCAGCTTTTGCAGCGGGGCTTCGCTCAGGTCTTCGCCTTTCTCGTCGAACAGGTTTCCGGCCAGTACATGTTTACCATCGGGCGTCAGGTACAGCGCCATGCCTTGTTTCTGATACTCGGCGGCATAACCCTTGAGGCCGCCCGGCGCGTCGAAACTCCCTTTGATGGTCGCGCCCTTGGCCTCCAGCGCCTTGATCGGATCCGGCAGTTCTTCGGCGTGCAGGAGCGTACTTTGCAACGCGAGCAGGCTGGCGGCGGCCAGAATGGAGAGATTCAAACGTCGAGTGAATTGCGCCTTCATAGAGGGCTCCTTGAGGAGGAAGCAGGTGTTGCCGTTTCGCCGAGGCTGTCCAGGGAACGCTTCAGGCTGGCGTTGGAAAGTTCGCCCAGATGGCTGCCGAGCAAGCGGCCGTCAGGACGGTAGAAAAGGGTGGTGGGCAACGCGGCGGAGCCCACCTGTTGTGCCAGTTCGCCATGGCCATCGAATAAAACGTTGTCCAGGTGCAGGCCTTGGCTCGCGAAAAAAGTCGCGACCTCGCGAGGGCTTTCGGCCTGATTGACGAAGAGAAACGTCACGTCAGGATTGGCCTGTTGCGCGGCTTGCAATACCGGCATTTCGCGCCGGCAGGGCGGGCACCACGTGGCCCAGAGGTTAATGACCAGGGGTTTGCCACGATAGTCGGTCAGGCGCACGGGCTCACCGGCGGCATTGTGCAAGGTCAGGTCCGAAAGGCGCGCGTCCTGATGTTCTGCGCTCAGGCCCAGATTGGCCAGCCACCAGAACAGCAGCCCACTCACGACGCCGAGGCCCATCGGGGTTCGCATTGCAGTTTGCTTCCAGCCTCGCAGCACGGCGCCGACCAGTACGGCAATCACGCCGGGCCAGACCCAAAAGCCGCCGTCGCGGATGTCGAGGACGCTCATCAGACTGCCTCGGTACTGCGGCCAGTAGGCGATCACGAAAGCGAGTCTGGCCACCACCAACCCAAGCAGAAAAAGGCCGAACAGCTCGCGTTCAGGATTGATGCCTTGTCGACGCCCGCTGATCCAGCCCACCGCCGTCGCCAGCCCCAAGGCGAGGAGCAGTAACAGGTGGTTCATCGCAAGGGTGAAGGGGCCGATCGAGAAGCTGAGCATCAGCCGCGCTCCCGAGTGGTCTGCCATTGCTCGACAAATTGCGTGTCGTCTACTTCGCCGGTGATGCGCCGATCCCGCCGTTCGCTGCCATCAGGACCCAACCACAGCATCGTGGGCGGTCCAGGCACCTGATAGCGTTGGAGCAGTGCTCGACTGGCGTCGTTATCAGCGGTCACGTCCAGGCGCAGCAAACGCACGCCGTTCAATGCCTGGATCACATCGCCTTTACCGAAGACGTTCTTCTCCATGATCTTGCAGGACACGCACCAGTCAGCGTAGTAGTCCACGAGCACCCACTGACCCTCGGCTTGGGCGGATGCGAGCTCGCGGTCCAGTACGGCGGGATCCTTGATTGTCAGAAAGGCATCGTGTCGTTCGCTGTCGACCTGCGAACGGGAGCCGCTGTAGACCTTCAGTGGCTGCCAGGGATCGTCGCCGCCACCGCCTGCGCCGATCAGCATCATGGCGCCCCAGATACCCACGACCAGGCCGAGAGGAGCGCAGACCTGTGCGGCGCGCTTGAGCGCTCGGGTCTGAACGATCGCGTTGTAGGCAACAATCAGCAACAGCGCGCCCAACAGCGCCAACCAGAAAGACTCAGCCAGCAACGGCCGGATCATGAACAGCGCGGTGCCCAGCAACAGGAAACCGAAGACGCCTTTGACCAGGTCCATCCACGCGCCCGGTTTGGGCAGGAAACGGTTGCCCACGGTGACGACCAGCAAGAGCGGCAAGCCGATGCCCAGCCCCAGCACAAAGAGTATGAGGCCGCCGTGCAGAGCGTTTCCGCTTTGTGCAATGTAGAGCAGCGTGCCCGCCAGAGGTGCCGTCATGCATGGGCCGACCATCAGCCCCGACAACGCGCCCAGCACACCCGCGCCGAGCAGGCTGCCGCCCTGACGCTGACGACCGGCGTTCTCCAGGCGATCACGCAGGAAACCAGGCAGTTGCAGTTCAAAGAAGCCGAACATCGGCAGCGAAAGAATGACGAACAGGCCGGCGAAGCTGCCCAGCAACCACGGCTGCTGAAGGGTCGATTGCAGATTGCCGCCCAGCAGTGCCGCGATCACGCCCAGGCTCGCGTAGATCATTGCCATGCTCAGCACGTACACGCCCGCCAAGGCGAACCCTCTGCGCGGTCCGGCGCCGCTCCCGACGACAACGCCCGCCAGGATCGGCAGCATCGGCAACGAGCATGGGGTGAACGCCAGCAGCAGCCCCAGGCCGAAAAAGATCAGCAGGCTCCAGCCCAGCGAACGTTCCTGCAGCGTACTCGCCAGCGCCTGGTCCTGCGCCTGGCCGTCGACGACCTTCACGCCGGCGTCGCCCAGATCGACCACCTGGCTTTGCGGCGGATAACACAAACCGGCGTCGGCGCATCCCTGCCAACCGACCTTGACCTGACCATGGGCCGAGGCCGGAATCACCAGTTCAAGACCTTGGCGATAGACCTGTTGCCGACCAAAGTACTCGTCGTTGTGGTCTTCGCCCGCCGGCAGCGCGGGTTGTTGATTGGCGCTCAGGCCCTCGAATTTCAGACGCTTCTGATAAAGGTAATAGCCGTCAGCGATTTGCCAGTACAAGCGGGTTTCGCCGGACTCCAGACGTTCCGAACTGAACATGAACGCCTGCCCGACCTGCAGGAATTCAGGCTTCTTGAACAAGTCCCCGCCAGGCAGCGCGTTCGCCAGCAACGGAAACAACAGCAGCATCAGTACCAACAACTTGCGCATGCGTACACTCGGCAGATCATGAATGAAACGAGGGTGACGGGCGGTGATTAAGGGCCGATTAACGGCGGGTTGGCCCCTTTGCAGATACCTGAGTCTGATCGTTCCCACGCTCCGCGTGGTAATGCCTCCACCGACGCTCCGTGTCGAACGACGTTAACGCGGAGCGTGGGAACGATCAGCAGCAGATATTTCCTGGCTGCTGCATAATCCGCCGTTAATCCCGCACTGTTTCAATCGCCTTTTTTCGAGGCCGCTTCATGCACGTATTGCTCTGTGAAGACGACGACCTGATTGCCAGCGGCATCGTGGCCGGGCTCGATGCCCAAGGCCTGACCGTGGACCGCGTGGCGACCGCCTCTGCGGCGCGGGCCATGCTTGCGGCGGCGCATTTCGACGTCATGGTTCTGGACCTCGGCTTGCCCGACGAAGACGGGCTCAAGCTGCTGCGTCAATTACGCCAGCAAGGCACCGACATTCCGGTGCTGATCCTCACGGCGCGCGACACCGTCACCGATCGGGTCGACGGCCTGCAGGCCGGGGCCGATGATTACCTGCTCAAACCCTTCGACCTGCGCGAGCTCAGTGCCCGTCTGCACACGCTGGTCCGGCGCATGGCCGGGCGCAGCGTCAACGTGATCGAGCATGGCGCCTTGACCTACGACCCGAGCAGTCGTGAAACCCGTCTCGCCGGTCAGCCCGTTGACCTGTCGCGGCGCGAGCAGGCATTGCTTCAGGCGTTGCTCAACAACCACGGCCGGGTGCTGTCCAGCGAACAACTCAAAGACTGCGTCTACGGTTTTGGCGACGAGGTCGAAAGCAACGCGCTCAATGTTCATATTCACCACCTGCGACGCAAGCTGGGCGGCGGCATCATCGAAACCGTTCGCGGCCTGGGTTATCGATTAGGCCCGGCCGGTGAAGCCCCGGAGCACCACGGATGATGAGCTTGAGAACGCGCCTGAGCCTGATCCTCGGCTCGGCGTTCATCGTGATCTGGGTGCTGGCCGCCGCGTGGATGCTGCGTGACTTGCGCACACAGATGATGGAATCGCTGGATCAACGGCTCGAGGCCTCGGCACGTATGGTCGCCGGGCTGCTGGAACAGATTCAGATGCCCGCCGATGCCGAGGGCCGGTCGCTGCGAGCGGGGGAGTTGGGGATTCCCAACGGCATGGCCTGTCAGCTCAGCTCGTTGCGCGGGCAAGTACTGGCCAGGACCGACAGCTCGCCCGCCGAACCACTGAAAGCGGATTCCAGTGGTTTCCACGACCAGATGATCAACAACGAGCACTGGCGCGTGTACACCATGATGCACGGCAACGTGCGGGTGAGCACCGCGGACCGACAGATCGAGCGCGATGTGTTGGGCCACTCGGTGTTACTGGCCGCCTCGTTGCCGGTGCTGGTGGCGCTGTTTGGCAGTCTGATTCTGGTCTGGTTCGGCATCGGTCGCGGTCTCGCGCCGCTCAATCGAATGCGCGACGCCTTGAACCGCCACAGCGCGGACTCGGTCGAGCCGCTGGACGTGCCCAACCTGCCGAGCGAGTTGCAGCCGCTGCTCAAGAGCCAGAACCAGCTGTTCCAGCGCATCGCCCAGACACTGGAGCGCGAGCGCCGGCTGACCGGTGATGCGGCGCACGAGTTGCGCAGCCCGTTGACGGCGATCAAGACCCACCTGCAAGTGGCGCGCATGACCGAGGGTGAAAAGCGCGACAAGGCGCTGGCACACGCCGAGGAGGGCGCCGATCGCATGCACCGCACGCTTGAGCAGCTTCTGTTGCTGGCGCGGGTGGAGGGCAGTCTGTCGTTCGACGATGGCGTGCAGTGCGACGCCGAGCAGGTCGCGCGGCTGGCCATTCACGATGCCAACCACGGCGATGATGAGCGTATCGAACTGATCCTGCCGACGCAGTTATCCACAGCGCCCGTGGAAATGCCGGCGGCGTTGGCGGTCGCGGCCTTGCGCAATTTGCTGGACAACGCACTGCGCCATACGCAGCCCGGCGCGCGGGTGGAGTTGAGCCTGGAAACGTTCGACGGCCAGGCGCATTTCCGGGTGCGCGATTACGGCCCCGGCATTCCCGAACCCGATCTGGACAAGCTGACCCAGCGCTTCTGGCGCAATGGCAAAAGCCCCGGCGCAGGGCTCGGATTGGCGATCGTTCAGGCCATCGTCCAGCGTTGCGCGTGTTCGTTGAAGTTTGACAGCCGCAGCGACGGGTTGCGGGTTGAGTTGAGCGTGCCGCTGCGCAGATGGGTGGCCTGAGCAGCGCACTTTCCCGTTTCTCAGAGCAGCTTGCTGCATTGGGCCCTCATTTTTACCGCACCGCTACCACGAGCCTGGTAGCGGAGCGGCATTCGCACTGATTTCACTTTAGCGGGTTTCCAAACGTCTTCAGATAGAGCTCTGCGAACCTATAAGACGCGAAGTCAGTGATATGCCCCACATCTCGATACACTGGCACGCCTTCCATTTCGGTGACGCATTGACCCTGTTCGCACTGAACGTCCTTGGGGTCGATGAATATCAAAGAAGGAAAGTCGTGCTTGAGCGCACTGAACAGCGTTTCGAACCAGTCCGCATCTTTGGGGCTTTCACCTGTGGTGGCACAGTTGGCCGACGCTTCTGTGCTACCGAAGCCATCTCGCATTTTGAGGTGTTGCGACAGGCATTCGTTGACCGCAGTGGGCATCGCCTGGACGGCCTTGATAATGACAGGCGTAGCACCGGATTCGATGATCAGCTTCAGGGCGTTGCGCATCGACGCTTCAAGCCTGGCCCTGGACAGTTCGGTCGTGCGCTCATCGGAAAGGCTGTGGACGACGCTGTCGCCGGTGTAGTTGCCCCAGATCTGGCCGAGCACCACGTACTTGTATCGATTTGACCTAATCAGGTTGTAGAAATCCACCGCCCGGTCGTGGCACTTGGTGTAAAGCACGTCTTTGAACTTCCACCAGCTGTACAGATAGACATCCGGTAGGGAAAGGCATGCCGACGTACTTAAAGCCGTGACTGACACACCTGCGTCTTTACCCAGAACGTCCATGAATCCCATGTATTGATTGGAAAATGAGTCGCCGATCATGAGCGCCCGGGATGGGGAAGGGACATCTCCAATCACACACCGCGGATCGGACTCATCCGTCACGCCGTCAATGCAGTACCTTCTGTTTTTGAGTTCGTGAGCCGCCAGCGTTTTTTGGCTGGCGGCGAATTCCGAGCCAAAACGTTGCGCAAACCCGCCATGGGCATCGGCGAGTTTGTAAGCGACTGAAAACGCTACCGCCGGAAAGATGATCAGCAGCACCAGCGTGGGAAGAAACCTCAGCCTTACTCGACGAAGTCGTTTCTCGACCCAGGCATAGGAGGTCACCGCCAGAACGATTGACCCAGCGTAATAGACGCCTTCTGAATAGTGGGCGGCTGTCAGCCCCAGGTACGCCGTAACCGCCAGCACTGGCCAATGCCAGAGGTACAGCGAGTAAGAGACCTTGCCCAGCGAACGCGGCAGCACGCTTGCGGTAACCCTGCTGTGAATACCGTTCGCGCCGACTTCCTTGAGCAGCAAAGCTGCCGTGGCGACGCTCACGAGCAGTGCATGGTAGTCAGGAAAGCCGCGAAGAATGCCCGTTCGGGTACTGCAATAAAAGATGACGAACAGGGCTGCCAGTCCGATCACACTTGCCGAATGCTTACCGAGCTTGATTCTGTCCCCATTCAATACCACCACACAGGCACCGATCAGCAACTCGAACACCCGGGATGCGAAATAGTAATAACTGTTATCCGGTTGATGGATAGAAAGTGTGAGTGCCACCGCAGCGGCGATCGCGGTGGCCACAGGAGCGATGATTTTCAGTGTGGATGCGGACACTTTTTTGTACAGAAGCATAAGGCAGGCAGGTAGCAGGAAGTACCACTGCCATTCGATGGCTAACGACCAAGTGTGCAGCAGCAATAAGGAAGAAGTGTCATCGGCTGCATAGGCGGTCGTGGTCCTTTCGAAGTATTGATTAGAAAGAAACATCGTCGCGTATTTGGCGCTTTTTAGGTAGTCGACGAAATCAACTGGCAGGTAAACCAGCGCGGCAACTCCCAGCGTGGCGACATACACCGCAATCATTGCCGGTTGCAGGCGCCAGGCGCGCCTTGCATAGAACTGCGCAATGTTGAAAGCGCCCGTAGACAGGTCTTTAAGCACAATGGAAGTGATCAGAAACCCTGAAATCACAAAAAATACGTCAACGCCGATGAATCCGGAAGAGAAGACCGAGTTTCCCCCATGAAACAGGAGAACCAGCAACACGGCGATCGCACGCAGGCCGTCGATATCGGCGCGATAATTTTGAGCCGGACCACGGGTAACGTTTGTTGGCTGGATTGCATCGACAGTCTTGTGGAGATGGCGCAGATCTGTCTGGCCTTTGTACATTGCGGGCGCGAATGCGACCGTTTCGTTTTTGATTTTCAATCCTGCTGCGTCCCTGTGTTTACGCACTTCGCCGATTTCCCTCGCTCGAATGGGAAGCGAGTTGGAGTGGCCGCTCTATAGTGAGTCGCGAAGTTGTACGAATGGTGTAGTTGTCATTGTCCGCCAGCAACGTCTGGCGGAATGGGAGGGGACCACTGTCACCCTCGCGCGCTGGCAATCCAGCCTGGTGTGCGGGCTTTTTGAAGTAACTCTGCCAACGTGTGCGGGTGTTCTGTTTCGTCAGGTATGGGATGACTGAGCGACGGCCCGGAAACTTCGTCAATATCATCAAGCGTTAAAGACGTATCGCCATCTTCAATCGCAAGCCTTAGTGCATGAGCTTCGGAGTGCGCGGCATACACATCTTCGACTCCAACCCAGAAAGCACGAAGCGGCTTGCGCTTCAAACGGCCGACTATCCAGCCTGTAATAAACCTCAATGCAGACAGCCCCTTGGCTCTACGGGGCATCGGAGCAAAAAATACGATCATTGATAGCTCATTTATCAAGTTAGCGGAATTGGCAGGCCGAGAGCTCTGACGGCTCTCTGACGGTTCCTCTGGTGGGCGCATTTTGCCACCATCAGAGAAAGGCACATAGATAAAATTACGCCTGGCATAAAAGCGGCGCTTAGCCCGGTGCCGGATCACTCACTACCTGTACATGCCAGCTGAACGGTGGGAACGAATTCATTCAGGATGCGTAGCGTCAGACGATACATCTGCGGCGCCTGACCTGGTTTTCGCGAATGAATTCGCTCCCACAGGTGTTGCGTCCGTCATGAGCTCGGTCAGGGTGTCCGGCTGGGTATGATGGCTGCGTAATCTTGTCGCAGTTCCCCGTGCGAAACCTCCGAAACGACGACCATCCCTCCGACAACCCTTTGATTCTGTTCCCTAATCCCGGACAATCGCGCCCCTTTCCCTGTAGAGAACCGGTCAGGGGCGCTGACTGCCGAGCTTTTCGATGCGCTTTTGACCTTGTAGCTATCACCGGCAACGGAGAAATCGACCGGATGAATGATCAGGCCAACAGCGTCGAACAACGCATCGATGCCGCGCCCGCGAGCGTGACGACGGAATTGACCGCGTGGAACCGCCACGACACCACCTGGATGCTCGGGTTGTTTGGCACCGCCATCGGTGCTGGCACTTTGTTTCTGCCGATCAACGCAGGCATCGGGGGTTTCTGGCCGCTGCTGATCCTGGCTCTGCTCGCATTCCCCATGACGTTTTACGCGCACCGCGGGCTGACCCGTTTCGTGCTGTCCGGGCGCGCGGGTGCCGACATCACTGAAGTCGTCGAGCAGCATTTCGGCAAGAAAGCCGGCGCGCTGATCACGTTGCTGTATTTCTTCGCCGTGTTTCCGATTCTGCTGATCTACAGCGTGGCGCTGACCAACACTGTCACCAGTTTCCTCGAGCATCAACTTCACATTCAGCCGCCGCCACGCGCAGTGCTGGCGTTCGTGCTGATCCTGGGCCTGCTGGCTGTGGTGCGGTGCGGCGAGCGACTCATCGTCAAGGCCATGAGCCTGATGGTCTATCCGTTCATCGTGGCGCTGCTGTTCCTGGCGGTGTTCCTGATCCCGCACTGGACCGGTGGCATTCTTTCCACCGCCGCCAGCGTGCCCGCGCCTTCGGCCTTTTTGCACACGTTGTGGCTGGCGATTCCGGTGATGGTGTTCTCCTTCAACCACTCGCCGATCATTTCCGCGTTCGCGGTCGATCAAAAGCGTCAGTACGGCGAGCAGGCAGAGCAGCGGAGCTCGCAGATCCTTGCACGTGCCCATGGCCTGATGGTCGTCATGGTGCTGTTCTTCGTCTTCAGTTGTGTGCTGACTCTGTCGCCTGAGCAACTGGCCGAGGCCAAGTCGCAGAACCTGTCGATCCTGTCGTACCTGGCCAACCACTTCAGCAACCCGACCATTGCGTTTGCCGCGCCGTTGATCGCGTTCGTGGCGATTACCAAATCGTTCCTGGGCCACTACATCGGTGCCAGCGAAGGGTTGAAAGGCCTGGTGGTGAAGAGCGGGCGTCGTCCTTCGCCACGCACGCTGGATCGCCTGACGGCAGCGTTCATGCTGGTGGTGTGCTGGCTGGTGGCAACGCTCAACCCGAGCATCCTCGGCATGATCGAAACCCTCGGTGGCCCGGTCATCGCCGCGCTGCTGTTTCTGATGCCGATGTACGCCGTGCGCAAGGTGCCGGCCATGCGTCAGTACGCCGGCAAGCTGTCCAACGTGTTCGTGGTGGTGGTCGGCCTGGTGTCGATCTCGGCGCTGGTTTATTCGTTGCTGCCGTAACGGTGGGGGAGCGGCTTGGTGCTGGATCAGCTGCATTCTCAGACCTCAGACCTGTAGGAGCCGGCTTGCTGGCGAATGCGGTGGATCAACTACATTGATGCTGAATGACACACCGCATTCGTCCGAGTTGCGGCCCATACCCCCGTAACCTCGGACGTCTCCTACAGGGATCGGGTTGATGCGCAAACTTGTGCTCAGACCTCAGACCTGTAGGAGCCGGCTTGCTGGCGAATGCGGTGGATCAGCTACATTGATGCTGAATGACGCACCGCATTCGCTGCCCTCGTAACCTCGGACGTCTCCTACAGGGATCGGGTTGATGCGCAAACTTGTGCTCAGACCTCAGACCTGTAGGAGCCGGCTTGCTGGCGAATGCGGTGGATCAGCTACATTGATGCTGAATGACACACCGCATTCGCTGCCCTCGTAACCTCGGACGTCTCCTACAGGTAACGAGTTGAATCCTTCACTCTCGCAAGAGGTGATCGTCGCGTTTCATCTTTCGGGCGAGCCAATAAAAGCTGCAACTGAACCCCGGAAACATCGCCACCACTTTGCCGCTGCTGTTCTGGTACCAGCTGCGGCACCCTCCCCAGGACCAGACGGTCTTGGTCATCTCGCGGTGCACCTTTGCCGTGTACGCGGCTTCGGCTTCCTCCCGTACCTCGACGCTGCGCATGCCTTGATCGTTGACGGCGTTGATGCAGGCCATCACGTAGCGCATCTGTGCTTCAAGCATGAACAGCGCCGACGTGTGACCGCTGCCGGTGTTAGGTCCTGCGAGCACGAACAGGTTGGGGAAGCCCGGCACGCTCGTGCCCAGATAAGCGCGGGGGAACGGCTGCCAGGCATCGTTTAACCAGCGGCCGTTTCGACCGATGACGGTATACGGAATGGCGTCGTCGGTGGCATTGAAACCCGTGGCCCAGACGATCAAGTCCACCTCAAGAGGCTGGCCATCCGACGTCACGATTCCGGACGCGTCGAGACGGTCGATGCCTTCGGTGTGCAGGGTCACATTGTCCCGGCACAGCGTGGGGTATAACTCGCTGGACAGCACCACGCGTTTGCAGCCCAAGGTGAAGTCTGGGGTCAATCGGCGGCGCAGTTCGGGGTCTTTGACCTGTCGCTCAAGGTGACGGCGGGCCATCCGCTCAAACACGGCGATCCCTGCTCTTGAATACTTTAAACCGATGAAGCGGCTCTCCAGTTTCAAGTAGATCAGGCTGCGTAACAGTCGGTAGAACAGCGGCCATTTGAGCAGCCTGCGCTCGAAAGGCTTGAAGCGGTGATCAGGCCTGGGCAGCACCCAGTGAGCGGTCCGTTGAAACACGTGCAAGTGCGATACCTGAGGTGCGATCGCGGGAATGATCTGCGCTGCACTCGCGCCGTTCCCTACAATCGCCACCCGTTTCCCTCGGTAGTCGAAATCGTGGTCCCAGCGGTTGCTGTGGAAGCTTTTACCCTCGAACAGATGCATCCCCTCGAACGAGGGGAGTTGCGGCTGGCTCAAGGGGCCGGATGCGTTGATCACGAACTGCCCCTGAAAGACGCCTTTGCTGGTTTGAACGGTCCACTGACGCGAGGCGTCATCCCAGGACATCGACTGGACATCGGCGCCAAGTTCGATCTTTTCCTCCAGCCCGAAGCGGTCGACGACGTGCCGGGTATAGCGACGCAGCTCGTCCTGCCCGGCGTACATTTGCGTCCACGGAAATGGCGCTGACGACAGCGAATAGAGCGGCGAGGGGACATCCACGGCTGCACCGGGGTATGTGTTCTGGCACCAGGTGCCGCCGAAGAAATCGCGGCGTTCCAGCAGGCGGAAATCAGTGATCCCGGCCTTGAGCAGGTTGATCGCTGCGCATTGGCCGCCAAACCCGCTGCCAATGATGAGCACCCTAAATGTCTGCACGGGCCGCCTCTTCTTGTTGTTACGCCTGTTCATCGTGTTAGCAGCGTAGCTTGCGACCCTTCCAGAGGTGGACGGGTCTTGCTTGCTGTGCGAGCCAAACCCCGGCCCGCGCCACCGACCGTCTGGAAGTAGGATCCGCCACTAGGTCCCTGCTTGCGCGGCATGAATGGTGGCAACATGATGTCGCCACCTTCTTGTTCTCTGGAAACCGGTCGACCATGAGTGACGAATCTCTGCCTTCAGGCACTGACAGCGATGTCTATAAAACCCTGCTTGAATCGACAAAGGCGATCCCGTGGCGGATCGACTGGCAGAGCATGACGTTCAGCTACATCGGTCCGCAGATCGAGCAATTGCTGGGCTGGGAGCAGGGCAGTTGGGTCGGCGTCGATGACTGGGTCGAGCGCATGCACCCGGACGACCGTGATTACGTGGTCAACTTTTGCGTGTCGCAATCCAGGGCCGGTGTCGATCACGAGGCCGATTACCGCGCGTTGACCAAGGACGGCGAATACGTCTGGATCCGCGACGTGGTGCACGTGGTGCGCAAGAACGGCGAGGTCGAGGCGTTGGTCGGCTTCATGTTCGACATCAGCGAGCGCAAGAAAACCGAAGAGCATCTGGTGCGCCTGCAGAAACAACTGGAGGCGTTTTCCTATCAGGACGGCCTGACGGGCATTGCCAACCGACGCATGTTCGATACCGTGCTCGAACGGGAGTGGACCAGCGCTCAGGAAACCGGTCAGTCGATGTCGCTGATCATGATGGATATCGACTACTTCAAGCAGTACAACGACCATTACGGCCACATCAAGGGCGATGAGGCGCTGCGCACGGTGGCCAAGACGTTGTCGCAGGCCGCTAACAACCCGCGTGATTTCATCGCCCGTATCGGTGGCGAAGAGTTCGTCTGGTTGCTTCCCGAGACCACGCAGGAGCAGGCGCGCAGGGTGGCGGAGAAATGCATGCAGCTGGTTCGTCAGCAGCAGATTCCCCACGAAAAATCAGAAGTGTCTGCGCTGCTGACGCTCAGCCTGGGCGTCGGCACGATGGTGCCCTCGGCCGGTGAAAACGCTGTTTCCTTCATCGAGAAGGTCGACGGCCTGCTGTACCACGTCAAACGCAACGGACGCATGCGCGCGGAGTACGCTGAGTTCCAGGGCAGCCTCGCCGCTTTATGACCAGCGGGTCGTGAATCGACGAGTGGTTCACGAAGCTGGTCTATAGTCTCTCAGCGTTCTTACGCGCATCTTTGGACAGGGAGGCTCAAACATGGCTGACAAATCCGTTGTATTGGCGAGCGCGGAGATCTTCGACTCGTCCGTGTCATTCAAACCCACTGACTTTCCCCGTATCGGGAGGGCCAGAGCGGAGTCAGACAATTTCGAGCTGAGCGAACTGAAACCCTGGTTCACGTTGGTGGACGACGAGGAAGAAGAGGAGGAATAGACACCTTGATACCGCCGAGAAAGACCAGGGGTGTCACTGATGTGCGCCTCTGGTCTCCCGCGTCACAGGCAATTCCCTTCCTTCCAACCCCGCCCTGATGAATCACGCGATGGTGTCGACCACGCCGCCGTCCACGCGCAGCGCCGCGCCGGTGGTCGCCGACGCCTGTTTCGACGACACGTAGACCACCATGTTCGCCACTTCGTCGATGGTGGCCGCGCGCTGAATGATCGAGCTGGGGCGGTGCTCCATGACAAACGCCGCGCCTGCTTCTTCCAGCGACTTGCCGGTTTTCTCGACTTCTTTCTGGAGCATGTCTGCCACACCTTCGGACAGGGTCGGACCGGGCAACACGGCGTTCACCGTGACCCCAGTGCCGGCCATGCGTTTGGCCAGGCCGCGCGAGATCGACAGGTTGGAAGTCTTGGTGAAACCGTAATGGATCATGTCGGCCGGGATGTTCAGGGCCGACTCGGACGAGATGAAGACAATCCGGCCCCAGCCGCGCTTGGCCATGTCGTCCGCATAGGCGCGGGACAGCCGCACACCCGACATGACGTTGACGTCGAAGAAGCGCTGCCAAACGTCATCCGGCGTTTCGAAGAAGTCCTGCGGGCCGTAGATCCCGACGTTGTTGATCAGGATGTCGACCTGCGGCACCGCCTTTACCAACGCTTCACAGCCAGCAGCGGTGCCGACGTCAGTCGCCACGCCCCGCAGTGTCGCGCCCGGCACATCCTGCTTCAGCCGAGCCACCGCCGCGTCGACCGCCTCCTGCTTACGCCCATTGACGATCACCTCGGCCCCCGCTTCCGCCAGGCCTTTGGCAATCGCATACCCGATGCCCAGCGTTGAACCCGTTACCAGAACAGTCTTGCCGGTCAAATCGATGTTCATGTCGGATGTCTCCGTGAAGGTCATAAAGAAAGATGGAGTGCTGGAAGAGGTGTGGGTTCCGCGTCTGCCACAGGTCTGCGGATCAACACAAACCCTGTAGGAGCAATCGGAGGTTACGACGGTCGCGAATGCGGTGTGTCGGCCGATATTGAGGCAACTGACCCAACGCGTGGTAACGCCGCCCATGACGCTCTGCGTCATTCGATTTCGACGCGGAGCGTCGGCGGATGCATTCCCACGCGGAGCGTGCGGAACGATCAAAATACTTTGAACAATCGAGCCTAGGTTCCCTCTCGACTCAGCAGCAAAAACTTCCCGCCCTCCATACGCGATTCCGCCTGGCTGCGTGCGACACATGTCGTTCCGCCACCTAGTTCGATATCGGATCGCAGGACTGCAAACGATCTGACAGGGCTTTCACCCTGATAAAAAGCCAACGTCCAAACGGCGTCGTTGCCGGAGGGTTCCGCTTGTCTGGCAACGCCGTCTTGGCGAAATGCATTCTCCATTGAGTACGGTTGCGCAGCACAAACGGCATCCCATTCCTCGTTGACATATCCCTCAAAGTCGCAAGGGCAGTGGGCGGTGTCTTTGAAGACCAGTTGGCCTGCTTCAGGAGAACGCATTACAGTGCCAAGGGTGATGCCGATGACCAGGCAAACTGCGCTCGCTGTCAGGGTTTTGAAGCTCATAGACATCGCTGGCAATTCCTCTCACGAAATAACGAAGGGTTGGTTTCCTCTCGCGAACCCTTCACAAAAAACGGCGAAAGCGCCGTCGCCCACCGAGGCTGTAAGCAACGATCTTCAGGGCTTTGCGCGCGCGGTGCGCGCGTTGATAGGTGGGTTCGTCATTGCGTTGGTCTTAGAGATCGAAAGGTCTAAAGAAAGCTGGAGTGCTGGAATCCGTGTGGGTTCAGGCGAGTATAGGCTGGATAAGGCCGAACACGTTTTGACTGGTTCCACGCTCCGCGTGGTGACACCGTTCATGATGCCTTGCGTCATCGCGTTTCGACGCGGAGCGTCGGCAGATGCATTCCCACGCGGAGCGTGCGGAACGATCAGGCAGCGACTACAACCTTCGATACGAAGCGACACCTCTACCCTGTTCGCCAGTAAGCCCCGCTCTTAAACTGCCGGACTACGGCCGGATTCAACATCGGAACTTCCATCTTCAAGGACGCACTGCAATGGGTGATCGGAAAACACTCGACGTCACGTTTCGCAAAGCCACGACATCAGATGCGCTGTGCATCGCCGTCTTGGGCATGCAGGTCTTTCTCGACACCTACGCCACCGACGGTATTCGTGATGCCTTGGCGCGTGAGGTGCTGGAATCGTTTTCTGCCCCTGCCATCTCAGGGCTGATCGCCCGTGCCGACACCACGTTCCTCGTCGCCGAGGTCAACGGTCATCTGGTCGGCTTTGCCCACCTCACCACCCACACCTCTCATCCCATGATCGGTGACCCTCGAGCGGCCGAATTGAAGCGGCTGTATGTTCAGGAGCGGTTCACGGGCTTCGGCATTGGCTGGCAACTGTTGCATCGCGGCGAAACGCAAGCCGCGTCCCTAGGGGCCTCCATGCTGTGGGCGACCGTTTGGGTGGGGAACGAGCGCGCGTTGCAGTTCTATCCTCGGCAGGGTTATGTCCACATCGGATCGCCGATGTATGAGTTTCAGGGCGAGGCCCATGAGAACCATCTGTATCGCAAGGTGCTTCTGAACGGCTGACGGCGGTCTCGCCCTGATTATCCCGTCAGCCCGTTTGACTTTTACGCCGACGAAAACGCATGATCCTGCTCGTTTATGATCGGTTCAGCATGTTGTCGAGGTCTGTTATGTCTGCCAATCCCGAAGCTTTTCCTGGCGAGCGTCAGCGTCTGATCACTGAGCGCCTGGCCGTGAATGGTCGGGTGATTGCGGCCGATCTGGCGGCTGAGTTCAATGTGTCCGAGCATTCGATTCGCCGTGACCTTGGCGCGCTCGCCGCAGCCGGGTTGTGCAAGCGGGTGTATGGCGGGGCGATTTCGCTGGCGTCGGACGGCCCGCTGACTGCGCGCATCGAGCAGGAACCTAACCGCAAAGGCACATTGGGCGTGGCAGCGGCGGGGCTGATCAGCGCCGGGCAGCATGTGTTCATCGACGGCGGCTCGACCAATCTGGCGATTGTGCGAGCCATCGATCCGCAGATAGCGCTGACCGTGACCACCAATTCACCGCTGCTGGCGGTGGAGTTGATGAAGTTGCCGTTGGTGGAGGTAATTCTGCTGGGTGGGCGCCTCAGCCCGATCGCGGGCAGCACGTACGGCTTCACGACGATTCAGCAGCTGACCCACTTTAACTTCGACCTCTGCTTCCTGGGCGCGTGCGCGCTGGACGCCGTCAAGGGCGTGACGGCGTTCGACATGGACGTGGCCGAGTTCAAGCGCGCGGTGGTGGCGCGCAGCGGGCAGGTGGTGGTGGCGGTGATCAACGAGAAGCTGTCGAGCATCGCCCACTATCAGGTTGCGCCGTGCGAGGAAGTCGGTGCCTTGGTGGTCGAGCACGATGCGCCGGTGGACAGACTGGAGCTGTTTCGCGGCAAGGTTGCGCAGATCGTCAGGGCGCAGCCCGGTCCCTGACGGGCGCTCTGTCAGATCGTCGTCGTGCCTTGCCAGATTTCGGTCCGGTTGCGCCCTTCATGCTTGGCGACGTACATCGCCGCGTCCGCGCGTTCCACGAAGGTTTCCATGGTGGGGCATTCCTGCGCCTGACAGCCGTAGACGCCCAGGCTGATGCTGACGATGCCGCTTGGATTGCCCTGGTGTTCAATGGCGCGTGTCAGCACCGCCTGGCGAATTTTTTCCGCAAGCAGAAACGCACCTGGCGCTTCACTGTACGGCAGGAACACAGCCATCTCCTCACCGCCGTAGCGCACGGCCAGATCGCCCGTCCGGTTGAGGTTGCCGCGGATGCACTCGGCCACGGCGACGATGCATTTGTCGCCCGCGACGTGCCCGTAGTTGTCGTTGTAGCTCTTGAAGAAATCGATATCGATCATGATCAGGCTCAACGGGTGCAGGTTGGGCTGGCCGTTGGAGAACTCCAGCCCAAGGATTTCATGGAAGTGACGCCGATTTGCAAGCCCGGTGAGGCTGTCTTGCAGGGCCAGTTTTTCAAGTGAGTGACTGGCGATTCTGAGTTGAGATTCGGCGTTCAGGCCGTAACGAATCTGCTGAAACAGCAACACACCGAATAACAGGTTGGCCACCACTACGCACACGATGATCGCCAGCGAGCGCCACGCATACTGGCGCCATTCGTCAAGCACTTCGTGTTCGGACAGCCCGGCCAGCACCACCAGCGGGTAACGGTCCAGACGTTTATAGCCGTACAGCCGGATTTCGTGGTCGAGGATCGACTCCACCGTCGCCGTGCCTTCGTAGTGTTCCTTGAGGTATTTGCGAAACAGTTCACCGTCGGCGATGGAGGCGCCGCGCACGTTTTCCATCGTCGGGCGACGCGCCAGGACGGTGCCGTCGGCCATCGTCAAGGTAATCACCCCCCGCTTGCCGATGTCGAAGCGGTCGAAGAAGCGATCGAAATACGCCAGCTCGATGGTTGCCAGTACCACGCCAGCGAAATGACCTTCGGAATCGTTCACCCGTCGCGAGATCGGGATGATCCAGTCGTTGGTGGTGCGGCTGCGAATGGCCTTGCCGATGTGCGGCAGGTTGCTGTCGATAGCTTTGTGAAACTGGAAATACTCGCGGTCGGCGTTATTGGCATTGGGCGGCGCGTGGCTCAGCGAAGTGGCGGCCCAGTTGCCGTCCCTGTCGTAGATGAACAAGCCCTGAATTTGCTCGACGCCGGCGGCGGTAGCGCGCAGGTAGTCGTGCATGCGCGAACTGGTGGCGGCGCCAAAGCCGTCGTAGGACAGACGCTCGACGATTCCGGCCACCGGAATATCCGCCTGATCGAACGTGTCGTCGGCTTGCTGCGCCATCGAACGTGAAAGGTTGGCCACCGTGGTGTCAGCGATCTCCAGCTCATGGCTGCGCGTCTCCCGCAACTGCCACAGCGTGATGCTGGTGATGGAAAGGCACACCAGCACGGTAAAGAATCCCGCCAGCCACAGCACAGGCATGCGCTTCAGGCGCCTGTTCCTGGCGTCGAAGTCCGTTCCTTCTACTTGTCTCAATCCCCGCCCTCACTGACGCCCACGATTTCAGACCCACCGTGTGACGAACGCTCCCTCATTCGTGACACACGGTATCGCAACAGCGACCGTCTGACACAGAGAGTAGGACAAGTCGGGGATTTGAAGGGAAAAGTAATCTGTGGAGGGTGAGGCGATGGCCGAAGCCACTGGGACGGGTGTGTGGAGAACAACTGTGGGAGCGAATTCACTCGCGAAGAATCCTATCGGCGACGCACCTGCCTTGACTCGCCGACCGCTTCGCGAATGACTTCGCTCCCACCCGCCATTCAACGTTGAGAACGGGGTGGCGTCTTAAACCTGCCGCCCTGACACTTCATCCCCCTTCGGCTGCCAGTTTTTCTGCCCGGCGTGGCCGGTGTGCACCGGAATCGGCGCCTTGAGCAGGACGAAATACGCCACGGCCGAGAGCAGTGCGACGATGGCGCTCACGGCAAACGCGGTTGCGAAGGTGCCCGTGTACTGCACGCTGAACCCCGTCACGATGGGTGCCACGGAACCGGCAATGTAGCCGCCGAAGTTCTGAATCGAACCCAGTGACGCCACGCGCTTGGTGTCGACCACGGTGTTGACCACCATCCACGCCGTGGCGCTGGACAGGTTGATACCGAACAGCGCCAGGCAGAGCAGGGCGATGCAGCCGCTCAGGCTGGTGACGAAGGTCAGTGGCAGGGTGAACACGGCCGCAAACACCAGGCCGCCAATCACCGTGTATTTACGGCTGTTGAGCACGCCGACCCCGCGTTTCACCAGACGGTCGCAGATGCGGCCGGCGGCGATGGTGCCGATGGCGCCGAACACGTAGGCGAACGACACCACCCAGGCCGTCGAGTAGGGATCAAGACCATGCTCGCGCTGGAAGTAACCCGGCAACCAAGTCAGGTGCAGCCAGAGCATGTAAATCACGCCCATGAAGCCGAGGAACGTGCCCCAGGTGCTGCGATGTTTGAACAGGTCGAGCCAGCCCGCGAAGAACGACCCTTGGGGCGCCACATCGACCACCACGGGTTCGCGTGCCGCAGTGACCGGTTTTTCGCCGCGCGCTTCCAGCTCCTTGAGGTATTGCGCACGGCTCTTGTAGAACATCAGCCAGCACAGCGCCAGGACGATGCCGAGCACGCCGGTGATGATGAACATACCGCGCCAGCTGAAGTTGACCATGAACAGCGTCAGGATCGGTGGCGCCAGGCACGGTCCGATGCAGGTAGCCGACCAGACGATCCCCGTCGGCGTGCCGCGCTCGTGTTCTTCGAACCATTCATTGAGGGTTTTCGCCGCCGACGGAAACATCGGCGCCTCGCCAATCCCCAGCAACACCCGCAGCGCGAAGAAGCCGCTGAAGCTGTTGATGAAACCCGATGCCGTCTGCGCCACCGACCACACCAACAGCGCGCCGCCCAGGGCAATCTTGCTGCCCAGCTTGTCGATGATCATGCCCATCGGCAGCTGCGCGAACGCATACGCCAGTGAAAACGCCGACAACAGAATGCCCATCTCGGAAGGGCTGATCAGCATGTCTTTCTGAATGGTGGTGTTGGCGATGGAGAGGGCGCTGCGGTCGAGATAATTGACGATCCCGAACAGCATCAGAAAGACGATCGTGATCGTCTGGTAGGTCTTGAGGCTTTTCATAGGCACCTTTTTTATTGTTGTTAAGGTTGCTGGCGGCTGCCCCGGATCACGAGACTGCCGCGGATTTTTAAGCTGTGTCGCCCGGGTTTACGTGAATCAGGTGATCGCGCCGATTTGCCACGGCACGAACTCGTTTTGCCCGTAGCCGTGTTGCTCGCTTTTGCTGCGTGCGCCGGAAGCAATGTCCAGCATCATCTGGAAGATGTACGCGCCGCGTTCTTCAATCGTGGTGCTGCCATCGGCAATTCCGCCGCAGTTGACGTCCATGTCTTCCTGCTGGAATTCGAACACACGGTTATTGGTCGCCAGCTTGATCGACGGCGTCGGCGCGCAGCCATACGCCGAGCCACGCCCGGTCGTGAAGGCAATGAGATTGGCGCCGCCTGCGACCTGGCCTGTGGCGGAGACCGGGTCGTACCCCGGCGTGTCCATGAACACCAGACCTTGCGCGCGCACCGCTTCGGCGTACTCGTACACGCCCATCAGGTTGGTCGAACCGGCCTTGGCCACGGCGCCGAGCGACTTTTCCAGAATGGTCGTCAGGCCGCCTGCCTTGTTGCCCGCGGACGGGTTGTTGTTCAGTTCAGCGTTCATCCGCTTGCAGTAGTCTTCCCACCAGTGAATCCGCTGAACGAGCTTTTCACCCACCGCGCGGCTCACTGCCCGACGTGTCAGCAAGTGCTCGGCGCCATAGATTTCCGGCGTTTCCGACAGAATCGCGGTGCCGCCCGCGGCGACCAGCCGATCCACTGCGTTGCCCAGTGCCGGGTTGGCGGTGATGCCCGAATAACCGTCCGAGCCGCCACATTGCAGGCCGACGATCAGGTGCCGGGCGCTGACCGTTTCACGCTTGATCTGATTGGCCTGGGGCAGCAGCGACTTCACCTGCTCAATGCCGCTGGCGATGGTTTTCGACGTCCCGCCCGTGCCCTGGATGGTGAACGCGCGCAACTGATCTGAGGCCTTGAGCCCCTGACTGTCGAGCAAATCCTGAATCTGATTGGTTTCGCAGCCCAGCCCGACCACCAGCACCGCAGCAAAATTGGGGTGCATGGCATAACCCGCGAGGGTGCGACGCAGCAGATCGATGGCTTCGCCCTTGGAGTCGATGGCGCAGCCTGAGCCGTGGGTCAGTGCGACAACGCCGTCGATGTTGGGGTAATCGGCAAGGGCTTCAGGATGAATGTCGCGACGAAACCGGTCGGCAATCGCCCGGGCCACCGTGGCCGAGCAGTTCACCGACGTGAGGATACCGATGTAGTTGCGCGTGGCGACCCGACCGTCGGCGCGCACGATGCCCTGAAAGAACGCCTCGGTTTTCGGCGTCTCGTGGGCGTCCACACCAAAGGCGTAATCGCGGGAGAAATCCGACATCTCGACGTTCTGCACATGCACGTGCTGACCGGCCTCGATGGGTTGCGACGCAAAACCAATGATCTGCCCGTAGCGGCGCAGCGCCTGGCCCTGTTCGACGCGGACCGTCGCCACCTTGTGCCCGGAGGGAATGTCCTGCAACACGGTGATGCCTTCTTCTTCGAGGCGCGTGCCTTCGCTCAGCGCTTGCCGGGCGACCAGTACGTTGTCGAGGGGATTAAGGCGGATGACCAGCGCACTGCTGTCGAACGCTGGCGTTTTGGCGATGAGTTCCATGCGGCCTCTCGGGACGGTTGCCCCCTGCGTCTGCGTCGTGACGGGTTGTGACGACGCAGCACAACGGCTCCCGGGCAGGGAACAGCACCGTTACAGGCGGCCAATGTTCTTGTTGTTCATGTCGGACGGACTGGAGAACGCGCAGACCGAGCCGGTTGTGAATCACTCTATGAAGCGTTTTGATAATTTCCCAATGAAAGGTTTCGATTGATCGATAACGAGGGGTTATCAAAAAATCATGAAAACGGTTCACTCTTCAGGGCGAAGCGTTCGCGTCTACAGGCCGTCATTGTTTGTCAGATAACCCAGTAACCCTTTCACCGCCGCCGACATCGGCCTGGCCTTCGAGGTCAGCAAGCCCAGATTGGCCATCGCCAGCGGCAACTCCACCGCCAGCACCGTGATCATTCCATACCGGGCGTAGTGCTCGGCCACGTCGTTGGGCACCACGGCGATCATGTCGGACGACTCCAGCATGGCGGTGGTGGCAAGGATCGAGCTGGTTTCGATGATGTCCAGCGGCTGGATCAGCTGCGCGGCTTTCAATGCGTTTTCCACCTGCCGTCGCATCGGGCTGTCGATGGGGTGCAGGATCCAGGTCAGTGGCGCCAGGTCTGCCAGACGGGTGTTCGGACGGTTGGCGAGCGGATGACCGGGGCGCGCAATGATGCGCATGCGCTCGCCCTGTTCAAACAACTGAATGTCCAGCCCCTGACTGTCCAGCTGATCCGGCAGCCGGCCCAGCACCAGGTCGAAATCCCCGCGAATCAAGGCGGGCAGCAACGTGTCGCTGGTGCCGACCTCGATGGCTACGCGCACCTTGGGGTGCTGCGCCTTGAACGCCAGCACACCACGGGTCAGCACAGTCGGTACCGGCCCCATCACCGTGCCAATGCGCACCATCCCTGCGGCGCCGCGTGCCAGTTCGGCGATCTGCGCTTCGGCGTACTCGAACTCATGCAGCGCGCCTTGGGCATAACGGATCATCACGTCGCCGAACAGCGTCGGCTGCATGCCTCTGGGCAGGCGCTCGAACAGCTGCACACCCAGGCGTTCTTCCAACTGCTGCAGCAGCAGGCTCGCGGCGGGTTGCGTCGTGTGAATCGCCGACGCCGCCTTGCGCAAGTTGCCCAGCTCGCCCAACGCGTTGAGCAGTGCGATCTGACGGCTGGAGATTTTCAGCGTGGCAAATTTTTCAGGAAGCTTTGACATACCGGATTTGATATCGATCGTTAGGATTTCGCGATTATGCCTGTATCGGTGAGGGGGCTTACAGTCACAGCATCGTCTGCCGAAGATTATCGCGAATGAATTCGCTCCCACTGGATTAACGCGAATCTCCTGTGGGAGCGAATTCATTCGCGATGACGGCGATAGGGACGCATCGATCTTTCAGAACAACAAGAGAGCTATCCATGACGCTGACCATCACCTCGGTCTCTATCCGCGACATCCGTTTTCCCACCTCACTGTCCCTCGACGGCTCGGACGCCATGAACAGTGCGCCGGACTATTCGGCCGCCTACGTCGTTCTGCACACCGATTCCCGCGACGGTCTGGAAGGGCACGGCCTGACCTTCACCATCGGCCGTGGCAACGAGATCTGTGTGGCCGCGATCCAGTCGCTGGCGCCGCGTATCGTCGGGTTAAGCCTGGAAGCCATCACCGCTGACATGGGCGCGTTCTGGCACGACGTCACCGCAGGCGACAGCCAATTGCGCTGGCTGGGGCCGGAGAAGGGCGTTATTCACTTGGCGACGGCGGCATTGGTGAACGCGGTCTGGGATTTGTGGGCGAAGGCCGAGGGCAAACCGGTCTGGAAACTGCTCACCGACATGACGCCCGAACAGTTGGTGAAATGCCTGGATTTCAGCTACGTCACCGATGCGATCACGCCGGAAGAAGCCATCGCGCTGCTGCGTCGGCAGGTGCCGGACAAATCCCGGCGTGAAGCGCACCTGCTCGAAGAAGGCTATCCGGGTTACACCACCGCGCCCGGCTGGCTGGGGTATTCCGAAGAGAAAATGCGTCGTCTGGCCCGCGAAGCCATCGCCGACGGCTGGACCCACATCAAGCAGAAGATCGGTTCGGACATTGAAGAGGATCTGCGCCGCGCCGCGATTCTGCGCGACGAGCTCGGTTGGGACCGCACGTTGATGATGGACGCCAACCAGGTCTGGAGCGTCGAAGAGTCGATCAGCAACATGCGTCGGCTGGCGGCGTTCGAACCGTGGTGGATCGAAGAGCCGACCAACCCGGACGACATTCTCGGCCATGCAACCATTCGCCAGCGCATCAAACCGATTGGCGTCGCCACCGGTGAGCATTGCCACAACCGTGTGATGTTCAAGCAGATGTTCCAGGCCGAGGCGCTGGATTTCTGTCAGCTGGATGCGGCGCGCCTCGGTGGGTTGAACGAAGTGCTGATCGTGTTGCTGATGGCGGCCAAGTTCAATGTGCCGGTGTGTCCGCACGGTGGCGGCGTGGGGTTGTGCGAATACGTACAGAACATCTCGATGTTCGACTACATCGCGGTGTCCGGCTCCCTGGACAATCGCGTGCTGGAATACGTCGATCACCTGCACGAACACTTCCTCGACCCGGTGGTGATCCGCCGTGGCCGCTACATGCCGCCCAAGCGCCCGGGTTACAGCATCGAAATGACCGCCGAAACACTGGTGCGCTATGAGTACCCGAACGGGCCGGTGTGGGTGGACCTGGCGCAACGTCAACAGGCATGACCTATGTAGGCGCGCGCTTGCCCGCGAAGACGTCCTGACAGCCGGCAGAGATGTATCGCCTGAAAGTCCGCTTTCGCGGGCAAGCGCGCTCCTACAGATGACGTCGCTTCATTTACCCGTACGGCCACAGGCACACCAATGTCGCTGCCGATACGGGCCTTTCAGGGTGATGACCGGTATGATCGCGGTCATCTACCCGACCTCGGTGCGACATGAATTCTCCGGATCCTGGCAAAATTCCCGCTCCTGACCGTGATCGCCTCTCCGCGTCATTGCTGGGCGGCGGTTGCGAGCCCGACCCGCGCTTTACCCTGGCGAACGAACGGACCTTTCTGGCCTGGATTCGCACGGCGCTGGCTTTCCTGGCGGGCGGGATTGCCGTCGAGGCGTTCACCGGTGATGTGTTCAGCCCGGGCCTGCGTCGCGCGGTGGCGTTGTCGCTGCTGGTGCTGGCGATGCTGGTCAGTGCCAGTGCCTGCCTCCGTTGGCTGAAAGTCGAGCGCGCGATGCGGCAGCGCAAGCCGTTGCCGCTGCCGGTGCTGGTGCCGATTCTGTCGCTGGGCGGGGCGTTGGTGGCGGCGGGGTTGATCGTCTTCCTTATATATGGCGCGTCGTGAGGCGCCGAAGTCCCGTCTCTCTGGGCCATGACGATCCGGGCTTACAGCCGGAACGCACCCTGCTGGCCTGGCGGCGCACGCTGCTGACCCTGATCGTCGTCTGCACGATCTTCCTGCGCTGGATCCCTCATTTCGGTCTGATTGCCTTGCTGCCAATCATGGTGTCGCTGGCGGCCAGCCTGCTGATCCAGCTCGCCCTCAATTCCCGCTACCGCAAGAGTGCTCGAGGTCTTAAGAACGAGCGCATCCCGGCGCCGCTGCGTGAGGTGGTGGTGTTGGGCGCGACAGTGATGGTGCTGAGCGTGGTGGGAATATACGCGGTGGTGTCTGGGTGAAGTGTGATGAGCGTTTGATACAGAACGGGTAGGAGCGCGCTTGCCCGCGAAGAGGCCAGTGCATGTGACGCAACTTCTGCGTCTTACACGGCCGATCGCGAGCAAGCTCACGGCTACAGTGAGGGTGTTAAGCCGTCGCTTCTTCTTTATAGAACGCGTAGTCGGTGTAGCCCACTTCAGTGCCGCCGAAGAAAGTCGGGCGGTCGTAGGGGTTCAGCGGCAGGTGATGGCGCAGGCGCGTGGGCAGGTCCGGGTTGGCGATGAAGTGGCGGCCGAAGGCAACCAGATCGGCGTCGCCGGCCTGAACAATGGCTTCTGCGCTTTCGCCGTCGAACCCGCCCGCCGCGATGATCACGCCTGTGTAGTGCTTGCGGATCAACTGAGCCGCTACGGGCGCCGGGTCAGCATTTTCATCTTCGATGTTGCCCAGAATACGGGGCTCGATCAGGTGCAGGTACGCCAGATTCAGCGGCGCCAGTTGCTGCGCGACGTAGGTGAAGAGGCCTTCCGGGTCGCTGTCGCCCATGTCACCCCAGGTGCCGCTTGGGCCGATGCGCACGGCAACCCGTTCACTGCCCCAGACTGAAATCAGTGCTCGGGTCACTTCCAGCAAAAAGCGCGTACGGTTTTCAAACGAGCCGCCGTAGCTGTCGGTGCGTTTGTTGCTGTTGTCCTGCAGAAACTGATCGACCAGGTAACCGTTGGCGCCGTGCAACTCCACGCCGTCGAAACCGGCTTTGACGCCACGCTCGGCCGCAGTGCGGAAGCTTTCAACCAGGTCCGCGATCTCTTCGACAGTCAGTGCGCGGTTCGGGGTGTTCGGCACCCAGCCTTCAGTGGTGTACGCCACGCCGCCGTGCAGCACTTCGGACGGACCAACCGGGAGGCTGCCTTGAGGTTGCACATCGACGTTGGATTGACGACCCGCGTGGTAAAGCTGCAGGAAGATCTTGCCGCCTTTGGCGTGCACGGCATCGGTGACCTGTTTCCAGCCCGCGATCTGGCTGTCGTCAAACAGGCCCGGTGCGCCGAGGTAACCATTGCCGTTGGGCGCAGCGATGGTGGCTTCGCCGATCAGAAAACCACCTTCGGAGGTGCGCTGAGCGTAGTACTCGGCCATCAGCGGCCCCGGGCGTGCGCCTTCTTCGGCACGCATGCGGGTCAGAGGGGCGAGCACGACGCGGTGAGCAAAGGTGAAAGGGCCTACGTTAACGGGAGAATGAAGTGTGGACATGATTGCCTCGGTCGCAAGTGCAAAAGGGAAAAACCGTTGCCCGTGTCGAAAGCCGTGAGGACTTTCGCGTTCGGGGCGCTTGAGACCAGTACAAGCGATTTCCCCTTACGGATAAACGGGCCGCGTTTCCCAACACTTCGGACTTTTCGGCTGTAATGCCCGGCTTTTAGATTCTCTTGCACACGCCTGCTCATGTAGGAGCGCGCTTGCCCGCGAAGACGACGTGTCAGTCAACAAATAACCTCATGACACACCGCCTTCGCGGGCAAGCGCGCTCCCACTGTTTGCCGTGGCTTATTCGTCGACCTGCGTCACCGCAATGTGCTGACTGTCCGTGCCCGCGGCGCGGCTTTCCTTGCGCTCGCTCAGCCAGCCGCTGATCTGACCGGAGAATTCAGGCGGCGCCTTGCGCCCGGTGCGGCGCGCAAGGTCGAGGATGGTCTGCTGGTCCAGCGCTTCTTCCATACGCTTCTGCGCGGTCAGCATCGCCGCATTGATTCCGCAGACCCCTTCGGTCGCCCATTCGGGCGCGCACCCGTCAAACACCGCACAACGTCCGCGAATGTCCCGGCAATCGAAAATCAGCTTGCGCCCGTCGATGGCCGTGACGATGTCGAGCAGGGTGATTTCGTCCGAAGGCCGACCCAGTTTGAACCCGCCCCTAACGCCCTCGGTCGCCACCACCAGCCTGGCTTTCGCCAGCTTGGTGAACACCTTCGCCAGGTATTCCTGAGGCACGCCCTGCAGTTCCGCCAGGTCGCGCACGCTGGCTTCGCGGCTGTCGCCACGCTCATCCACCAGATAAAGCAGGCAGTGAATGCCGTATTCGACACCCGCGCTGTAGAGAGACATGTTGATCTCCGACTGAATTGATCGTGCTAAAACTAACAATTTGGCGCGTTGGCCGCAAGGAGCAGCAGGTTTTGATGACCGACGGCAATGACCGCTGTTGGCATGAATCAATCAGTAGACAGCCGGTATTAGCCTGTATCTATTTGAAATTATTCATTTTTATTGATCGATCTGAAGCTCGGCGGAAAAACCGTGTTAAAAACGGCTTGCCGAAATTAACTACGATCAATAGAGTCGTAGTTATGTTGAGTGGGTCCAGAACTCCGACCAGCACACACCGGCATGGGTCACTGCAGCGCTTACCTGACCCAAACCGTGGCGCACTCACTGTGAAAACGACTTTTTTCTTCTCTGGAGCACACAATGAAAAAGCAAATCCTGATCATCGGCGCGGGTTTTGGCGGGATGTGGAGCGCACTGAGTTCCACGCGTTTACTGGACATGCACGGTCGCAATGACGTCGAAGTCACCGTGCTGGCCCCTGAGGCGGTGCTGGGAGTTCGCCCGCGTTACTACGAGCAGGACGTGCATCAAATGCAGTCGCCCTTGGGGCCGTTGTTCGATGCGGTCGGCGTGAACTTCATCAAAGGCATGGCGCAAGCGATCGACGTCGCTGGCAAAAAGGTCAGCTACACCGACGCCCACGGCGCAAATGCTTCGATCAACTACGACAAACTGGTTCTGGCCACCGGCAGCCGCGTCGTCCGCCCTGCGTCAGTGCCAGGTGTCGAGCACGCCTTCGATGTTGACCTCATGGCAGAAGCCACCCGCCTTGAACAGCACATCAAGGCCCTGGCGCAACAACCGGAGTCGGCGATGCGCAACACCGTGGTGATCGCCGGCGGCGGATTCACCGGTATTGAAACCGCGACTGAAATGCCCGCGCGCCTGCGAGCTGCGCTGGGTGCGGACGCCCCTATCAAGGTGATCATCGTCGATCGCGGCGAGAAAGTCGGCGCGGCGTTGGGCCAGAACATCAGCCCGTCGATCATCGAGGCCACCGAAACACTGGGCGTGGAGTGGGTCGTCAATGCATCGGTCGCCGCCGTGGACGCCAACGGCGTGACCCTGGCCGACGGTCGTCGCATCGACGCCAGGACCGTGGTCTGGACCGTGGGCGTGCGGGCCAGCTCGCTGACCGAGCAGATCCCGGGCGAGCGGGATGCCTATGGCCGTCTGCACGTGGACCGCAACCTGAAAGTCATCGGCCAGAACGACATCTTCGCCACCGGCGACACGGCGTACGCCGCCACCGACGACGAAGGCCACTACGCCCTCATGACCTGCCAGCACGCCATCGCGCTGGGCCGCTCGGCGGGCAATAACGTGGCCGCCGACCTGCTGGGCGAAGCACCGACCCCGTACAGCCAGGCCAAATACGTCACCTGCCTGGACCTCGGCGCCTGGGGCGCGGTGTACACCGAAGGCTGGGACCGTCAGGTCAAGCTGATCAAGGAAGAAGCCAAGCAACTCAAGCAGCAGATCAACTCGGTGTGGATCTACCCACCCGTGGCCGAGCGCGCAGCGGCCCTGGCGGCAGCTGACCCGATGATTCCTGTTGTGGCGTAAAGCGAGCAGCGAAAACAAAGGCGCCTTCGGGCGCCTTTTTGGTTTGGTTAGTCCTTCCCGATTTGCTTATGGCCGATTCAGTGGATGGCTTAACAGTTCGTCGCCGGGCAATTAACGTCAAAGTAATGGCTCATTAACATCGCCGCCGATAATTGATGTCACTGTGCTACTGCAAGGACGCTACGTGAATTCTCCCGCTTCAAGAGTTGCTTTCTACTGCCTGCTCGCCGCCATGCCGCTCGCCTCACTTGCCGCGCCCGTGCCCGAGCCCGGCGTGCAGGACCTGATCCGTGATCGGCAGGAACGCCTGCTTCAAGAGCAGCAGCGCCGCCTCGAAGAGCTTAAGAACTTGCCGGGCAAGGAGGGCGCTCCCGTGGCCCCCAGTGCGCCCGCGGACCTCCGCTGCTTCACCATCAACACGATTGAACTCAAAGGCGCTGACTCGCTTTCCGAATCCGAGCGCAAACGTTTGACGCAACCTTATTTGGGCCAGTGCCTGGGCGTTTCTCAGCTCAACGCGCTGCTCAAGGTCATTACCAATCTGTATATCGAGAAAGGCCTGGTCACCAGCCGCGCCTATCTGCCGCAGCAGGATTTGTCCAAGGGACACTTGCAAGTGCTGGTGATCGAAGGCCATCTCGAAAAACTCAAGAGCGACGCCGGTAGCAGCCTGACCGATCGCGAATTGGCGATGGCGTTTCCGGGCAGGGAAGGGCAGTTGGTCAACCTGCGCGAGATCGAGCAGATGGTCGATCAGCTCAACCGCTTGCCGTCCAATCAGGCGCAAATGGAGCTGACGCCGGGTCAGGCCGTGGGTGGCAGCGACGTACTGGTCAAGAACGCCCCGCAGAAACCCTGGCGCGTGAACCTGTCGCGCAACAACGACGGTCAGCGCAGCACCGGCGAGCAACAGTGGAACACAGGCTTTGAGTGGGACAGCCCGCTGGGTCTGGCCGATCAGCTGAGCTTGCGCGGCGGCCACGATGCCATGACCGATCACCAGCACACCTCGCACAACGCATCGCTGGCCTACAACCTGCCATGGGGTTGGTGGAATTTCAGTTACAGCTACAGCGAAACGGACTACCGCTCGCAGGCCCAAGCCAGCGGCTTCAATTTCAAGCAGACCGGCGACAGCCAGACCCATCAGGTGCGCGCCGAGCGGGTCATTTATCGCGACGCCCTGAGCAAGACCTCGCTCAACGTTGGCCTGTCCAACCTGCGCACCAACAACTACGTCGAAGACAGCCGCCTGGCCCTGAGCAGCAACCGCATCAGCGAAGTGCAATACGGCATCAACCACGGCCGACGCGTCGGTGGCGCGTTTCTCAACATCGATCTGGGCATGCAGCAGGGCATCAGCGCGTTTGGCGCACAAGCCAACAACCATCCCGGCCCTGGCGAGCCCGACGCGCGCTATCGCAAATACACCGGCACCGTCAGTTACCTGCAACCGTTCAAGCTGTGGGGGGAGAGCTTCACTTTTACCAGCCTCGCCACCGGACAGCGAAGCGAAGACGCGCTGTTCAGCCCGCAGCGCATGAGCCTTGGCGGATCGTCCTCGGTGCGCGGCTACAAGGATCAGTTCCTGTCCGGCGACAGCGGTGGTTACTGGCGCAACGAACTGCGCCTGACCCGGCCCGTGACTCTGGAGTGGCTACGCCCCGTCTTCGCCGAATATGGCACCGTCGCTGGCTATGACCAGGGCGTGATTCGCAACGATCGCTACAACGACGACCAACACGGACGCCTGTCCAGCAACTCTTTCGAATTCTTCGCGCGCGGCCAGCACATCGCCGCGACCGTGACCTTTGCCCATTCTCTGGAACGTCCTGCCGGTCTGATCGAGCGCGAATCGCCGATTTACTTCCGCATGGACTTTTTCCTCTAACGTTTCGCCGGGATGCCTGACATGGACGTTCGTTTCTTCAACTTTCTTGCCCGCCAACCGTCCGCGAAACTGATCGAGCGATCGACATTCTGTGGTCTGCCCAAGCGTGGCATCGCACTGATTCTGGTGCAGGCGATGTTCTGGCAGCCGCTGCTGGCCCAGGCCGATGGCATTGCCGTGAATGGCACCACCAACACCACGATGGGCCAGGCAGGCAACGGCGTACCCATCGTCAACATCGCCGCCCCCAACGGCAGCGGCCTGTCGCATAACCAGTACCAGCAATACAACGTCGGCGCTCAGGGCGTGATTCTCAATAACGCCACCGACCGCACCCAGAGCACCCAACTGGGCGGCATCATCCTCGGCAACCAGAACCTCAACGGCCGCGCTGCCAGCACCATTCTCAACGAAGTGGTCGGCGCCAATGCCACGCAGCTCAAGGGCTACACCGAAGTGGCCGGGCAATCGGCCCGGGTCATCGTCGCCAACCCGTACGGCATCAGCTGCAACGGCTGCGGTTTCATCAACACCCCGCAAGTCACCCTCACCACCGGCAAACCGGTGCTCGACAACGGTCGTCTCGACCACTTCCGTGTCGAAGGCGGCAGCGTCTCCATCGACGGCGCCGGCCTCAATGCCGACAACGTCGACCAGTTCGACATCATCACCCGCAGCGCGAAAATCAACGCCGAGATCCACGCCAAGAAGCTCAACATCATCACCGGCCGCAACGATGTCGATGCCCAGACCCTGAACGCCACCTCCTTGGCCGAAGACGGCAGCGACAAACCGCAACTGGCCATCGACAGCTCGGCACTGGGCGGCATGTACGCCGGTGCGATCCGGCTGGTCGGCACCGAAGCCGGTGTCGGCGTGAAACTCGCCGGTAACCTCGCCGCCAGCGCGGGCGATATTCAGATCGACGCCAACGGCCAACTGAGCATGGCCCAGGTCGCGGCCAACGGCGCGGTCAACGTCAAGGCCGCCAGCGCTGATGTGCAGGGCACGGTCTACGGCAACAGCGTCGACCTGCAGACACGCGATGCGCTGAACGTGCAGCAGAACATTGCCGCGCGCGATCGCATCAGTTTGAGCAGCAATGGCCAGCTGACCAACAACGCGATTGTTGAAGCGGGGGTCAATGCCGACAACAGTCGTAACGCCATGGGCGATGTGGCGCTGAGCGCTCAAAACCTGCGTAACAACGGCAGTGTGATTGCCAGCCGCGATCTAAGCGCGTCCACCCGTCAGAACCTTGATAACAGCGGTCGCCAGATCACGGCCGGGGGCAAACTGGCCCTGAGCGTTCAAGGGACGCTGAACAACCAGAGCGGACTGGTGAGTGCCACCGGGCCCGCGCAGATCGTCGCCAATACAGTGCAAAACGGTAGCGGCCGCTTAGCCAGCAAGAGTGACCTCAACGCCACGATCACCACCCTGAACAACCAGAAAGGTGAGCTGGTCGCCCAAGGCAACCTGGCGCTCAAAGGCAGCCAACTCGACAACCGCACGGGCGGCCTGGTCGGGGCAACGAAAGCGCTGAATCTTGACCTCAGCGACATCGACAACCGTGGTGGCGAAATCTCCAGCCAGATCGACGTTCGCATCAAAGCGGGCCAACTCAACAACAGCCAGGTTGGCAAGCTGCTGTCCGGCGGCGCGATGAACCTCAACATCGCCAACGTCTTCAATCAGAACAACGGCCTGATCTATACCGGCAGCGCATTGCGCCTCGACGGCGGGTTGCTGAACAACAGTGGCGGCACCCTGTCCGGGCAAACCGATCTCAGCGTCAACCTCACCGGTGACCTCGACAACAGTAACGGCCTGCTTAGCAGCGAAGGCACCCTGAATATCGCGGCCAACAATCTGACCAACACCACCGGCAAACTCTCCAGCGCCGGGGCTTTGAAGGTCATCGCAACCGGCGCGGTGAACAACCAGCAGGGCTCGGTGAGCACCGACAGCACGCTGACCCTCACCAGCGCCAGCCTCGACAACCGCAACCACGGCGCGATCTCCGGCAAGGGCGCGACCGTCGTCAACACCGGCGCGTTAGACAACAGCCACCAAGGCCAACTGACCAGCGCCGACAGCCTGAGCCTCACCGCAGCCCAGGTCACCAACCAGGACGGCGGTCGCATCGCTGCCGCCAAGGCCGTTACCGCCAGCGTCACCGGCCTCGACCAACAAGGTGGCGAACTGTTCAGCAACGGTACGCTCACCCTCGACCTCAACCATGGCCAACTCAACAACCAGAACGGTTTGATCAACGCGCCCGGGGCGTTGCTGCTGAAGAACCTTGCGGCTGTGAATAACCAGAGCGGCGAAATCTCCAGCGCCCTGGGCTTTGAGTTCAACGCCGACAGCCTCGACAACGGCACCGGCAAACTGCTGAGCACTCAGAGCTTGATCGTGCGAGTGGGTCAGGCACTGAACAACGTCAAAGGCATGATCGCTGCCGCCAGCCTCGATGCGCAGGCGGGCACGCTGGACAGCAGCGGTGGCACTTTGACCAGCCGCAGTGACCTGACCCTCAACGTCAACGGGTTGCTCAGCAACGACGGCGATGGCCTGATCAACGCTGCACAAACCCTCAACGTGCAAGCGACCGGCATCAACAACATCGGTGGCACGCTGCTGGGCACCACTGCCGTTAACCTCGACCTTAATGGCGCAGATCTCGACAACAGCAACGGCCTGATCACGACCCAGAACCCGCTGACCCTCAACCACCTGCGCGACCTCAAAAACGCCAACGGCGAAATCTCCAGCAGCCAGAGTTTCAGCCTCACAGGCCGCATGCTCGACAACAGCAACGGCAAGTTGATCAGCAACCAGAGCCTGACCCTCAACGCCAATTCGCTGCTCAATCAATTAGGGCTGATCTCTGGCTGGGAAGGGCTTGATGTCAGCGGCGGCAGCCTGGACAACCGCAACAGCGGCACGCTGTCGAGCCGCAATGGCGACGTCGGCGTCAGCCTGACTGGTGCCTTGCTAAACGCGGCCAATGGCGCATTGGTCAGCCAGAAAGCACTGAACATCAGCGCGGCCAGCGTTGATAACCGGGGCGGGATTCTGTCCAGTGGAGCAGAGCAGACCTATACCGTCAGCAGCCTGCTGGACAACGGCCAGAACGGCCTCATCGACAGTGGCGCTGCGTTGACCCTCAATGCGGCAACGCTGGGCAACGCCACAGGTACGATCAACGCCCAACAGGCGCTCAACTTCACCGGCACTGACCTGGACAACAGCGCCGGTAGCATCGCCGGCAATGCTGCTGTGACCCTTGACCTGCTCGGCAGCCTGACCAACACCAATGGCAAACTCGCCAGCGCGGGCGACCTGTTGGTCAGCCGCGCCAACCAGATCAACAACCAGGGCGGCCAACTCGCCAGCCAACGCGCACTGACCCTGTTCACCGGCGGCCTGGACAACAGCAATCGCGGCACCGTCGCGGCCAACGATCAACTCCTGCTCACTGCCAGCGGCGCCATTCAGAACGCCAACGACGGCCTGATCTACAGCAAGAACGCCAACCTCACCGTGCAAGCCGCCAGCCTCGCCAACGGCAAAGGCACACTGCAAAGTCAGGGCGCGATGGATCTGACGGTCAGCGGTGATATCGACAGCCAGAGCGGCAAGATCATCGCCCAAGGCGGCAACCTCAACGTCACTGCGAGCAACGTCGACAACCGTGGCGGCGTGCTCTCCAGCCTGCAAAACGCCTTCACCGCGCGCATCACCGGCGTGCTGAAAAACGGCTACGACCTGAACAACAACAGTCAGGGCGGCATCACCCAAGCGCAAAGCCTCGACATTCGTGCGCTGGCCGGTATCGACAACTACGGCGGCCGCATTTCGGCGCAAAGCGGCGACGCTTTGATCAACACCGGCAGCGGCAACTTCGACAACCGCAACGGCGGCCTGTATGCCAAACAGCGCGTCATCGTCACCGCCAACAATTTCGACAACAGCGGCAGCAATGACGGCCAGATCGCGGGTCAGCAGATCGACCTGACGCTGAGCGGCGCGCTGAACAACCAGCTTGGCATCATCGAAAGCGACAGCACCCTCAACATCACTGCCGCCAGCCTCAACAACCAGACCGGCAAACTCCGCGCGCTGGGCACCAGCGGTGTGACCCGCTTCCAGATCGGCGGATTGCTCGATAACCGCAACGGCACCCTGGAAACCGCCAACACCGACCTCGCGCTGGGTGTCGGCAGTCTGCTTAACGCGGGCGGCAGCATCCTGCATGTGGGCAGTGGCAATTTCGGGATTTCCACGACCAACGTCATCAACGCTGGCGGGAGCTTCATTACGCGTGGCGCGCTCACCCTCAATGCGGACAGCTGGACGAACAGCAGCGTCATTCAGGCAGGCACGCTGAGCGTCAACGTTGGTAACTTCACGCAGACGGCCAGTGGACAGTTGTTGGCGTCGACTGCGCTGGTGGGCACGGGTGGGAGCTGGACAAACGACGGTCTGATCGCCAGCGACGGAACGTTGAGCCTGACCTTGAGCGGCAGTTATACCGGCAATGGCCGTGTCAGCAGTCTTAATACATTGGGCCTCTCTGCCAGCCAATTGGCGTTGGGCAGTGCGGCCAGCATTGCGGGTGGTGCGCGCACCAACATCAATATCGCAGGCACGGCGACCAACTATGGCCGACTGACCTCAAGCACTGACCTGGTTGTCAACGCGGGCAGTCTTGCCAACTACGGCACGCTGGGTGCGGCGCAAAACCTCACATTGACCACGCCTGCGTTGAGCAACAGCCAAGGGCTGATCTTCAGTGGCGCGGACATGCAGGTAAACACTGCCACGCTCACTAACCTGAAAGGCGACTTCTACAGCCTGAGAAATCTCACCATCGGTGGTTATGGCGCGGCGCGTGCGAACCAGGTGTCGAACATTTCGGGTTCGATGGAGAGCGGCAGTAAATTCACCCTCAGCGCCACAGCGTTTGAAAACCGTACCGAAGGCTCGGACGGGACGCAGAACTTCGCTGTAGGGCGCACGCTGGTTTCAGGTTTTATTGCCGTGCAGTGCATCGACTGCAGTGGCGACCACTATGAAGTCAACTACGTTGCGCGCGAGACCTTCGACGCAGGCCAGGACAGCGACACCAGTGCATCGGCACTGTTGACCGCAGGCAGCGACTTCAGCTTTTCCGGCAGCAGCTTTCTCAACAGCAAAAGCACTGTAAGCGCCGGCGGCAATATTTCGATTCAGGCCGACAATGTCAAAAACATTGGTGCGGTGAGTGGGACGGTTGAGCGTACGCGGACGTATTCCCAAGGTGTTGTGACGGACGGCACCGTCAACCGTTTTATGCCGGAAGTCGTTGCCTACAACCAGCGCGATAACCCGGACTTCCCTAAGATCTATTACGTCGCATCTTCTGGGGAGCTACGTCTTGGAGTAGTGACATTCTCCACGGGACGGGAACCTGGGCATGACGGTGGTTTGATTAAAGTCACTACCGTCAAGGACGCTGAAACAGGTGAGAACGTTTCCGCCCTCACGGTTTCTGGTTATGCGTGGGAAAGCACCCCGGCCTCCCAGTACGACCCCGCCAATTTGTTGCAACTCCCGACGGCGCTTTCAGGTTTGGCCTTGGTCAGCGACGTGGAAGTCGCCAAGGACGGCACCGGCAACGCTGGCCGGAGCGCTGTCATTCAAGCGGGTGGCAATGTCTCCATCAACGCCACTCAAGACCTGCAAAACAGCGTCATTCACGAAGACTACGCCTCCGCTGGCGGCACCAACAAGGTTGCCGACACCCACGCCAATGGCACAGGTACCACCGTTGTCGTACGCCTGAATGCGCAACTCCCTCCCGATTTGGCCCAACAACAGGTAGACCCCACCAGCCTGCCTGGCTTCAGCCTGCCCACCGGGCAGAACGGTCTGTTCCGTCTCAGCGCTGAGGGTGGCACGCAAGCCAGCACCGCCCCGCAGAACTGGAATATTGGCAGCGCCAGTGTCTCCGCAGCGCAGCGCGACCAGACACTTCCTGGCACCTCGACCCGCGACATCCTCATCGGCAACGCAGGCGATCCAGGCGCTACCGGGCACGTGGTGACAGTCGCGGATCGTCAGGACGCTGGCGTGACGGCCAACGTGAGTAGCATCAACGTCGCCAGCGGTGCACAAGGCCTGACGCGCGTCCAGGGCCTGCCAAGCTCCGCCGCCAAACCTGGCACCGGCAAATACCTGATCGAAACCAACCCGGTACTCACCGACCTCAAGCAATTCATGAGTTCGGACTACCTGCTCGCCGGCCTTGGCTACGACCCCGACGTCAGCGCCAAACGCCTCGGCGACGGCCTCTACGAACAGCGTCTCGTACAACAGGCCGTCACCGCCCGCACCGGCCAGGCTTTCATCGACGGACAGACCTCCAACGAGGATCAGTTCAAATACCTGATGAACAACGCCATCGCCAGCAAGGATGCGTTGAATCTGTCCGTTGGCGTATCGCTCACCTCCGAACAGGTCGCAGCGCTGACCCACGACATCGTCTGGCTCGAAGAGCACGAAGTGAATGGCGAAAAGGTGCTGGTACCGGTGCTGTATCTGGCCCAGGCCGACAACCGCCTCGCACCTAACGGCGCACTGATCGCCGGCAACGACGTCACCCTCATCGCAGGCGAAAACCTCGACAACGTCGGCACCCTTAAAGCCACCAACAACCTGTCGGCGACTGCGGGCAAGGATCTGGTCAACAGCGGCCTGATGCAGGCGGGCAACCGTCTGGATGCACTGGCGGGCAACGACATCACCAACAAGGCGGGCGGCATCATCGCCGGTCGCGACGTGACCGTGACCGCCATTGGAGGTGACGTCACCAACGAACGCACCATCACCTCGCTCGACAGCAGTACACGCGGCCAACTGCACAAGGACTATGCAGACAACGCAGCGCGCATTGAAGCGGCCAATGACCTGAGCGTTTCCGCAGGTCGGGACATCAACAACATCGGCAGTGCGCTGCAGAGCGGGCGTGATCTCACGCTGAATGCCGGACGTGACGTCAACACGGTTTCCAGCCAAGTGGTCAACAGCCTGGTGCTGGATAGTAAACACACCAGCAGCGATATCACCCAGACCACCTCAACCCTCAGCGCAGGCCGCGATCTGTCGGTGCAGGCGGGACGCGACGTCAACGCCATCGCCACGCAGATCGATGCCAAGCGTGACATCGCCATTGCCGCGACCGAGAACGTCACCATCGCCTCGGCAGCTGACGAAGATCACTCCCTGTCCAAGAGCAAGAAGCTGACGATCCAGGAAGATCACGTCAGCCAGGTATCGACCGAAATCAACGCAGGCGGCAGCGTCGCCGTCAGCGCCGGGCAGAATCTTGCCGTCATCTCAAGCCGCATCACCGCAGGCGACGAAGCCTATCTGGTAGCGGGCGACAAGCTCGACATCCTCGCCGCACAAGACAGCGACTACTCGCTCTACGACAAGAAGAAAAAAGGCTCCTTCGGCGCGAAGAAAACCAAGCGCGATGAGGTGACTCAGGTCACCAACATCGGCAGCGAAATCACCTCCGGCGGCAACATGATGCTGGTCAGCGGAGGCGACCAGCACTATCAGGTGGCCAAGCTGGAGAGCGGTAAAGACCTGACCTTGAACAGCGGTGGCGGGATTTTGTTCGAGGGCGTGAAGGATCTGCATCAGGAGAGTCACGAGAAGAGTAATAGCAACGCTGCCTGGAACTCGATGTCCGGCAAGGGCAGTACCGACGAAACACTGCGCCAGAGTGAATTGCTTGCCAAGGGTAACTTAGTAATCAACGCCTTAGACGGCCTGCATATCGATGTAAAGCAGGTTAATCAGCAGACCGTCAGCGAAGCGATTGATGCGATGGTCAAGGCGGATCCGAATCTCACGTGGCTCAAAGATGCGGAGAAACGCGGAGATGTTGACTGGCGACTGGTGCAGGAAATTCACCAGTCCTTCAGGTACAGCAACTCAGGTTTGGGTGTGGCTGCCCAAATAGCAATTGCCATTTTGATGGCGGCAGTTGTTGGGCCCGCTGCTGCAGGGATGGTTGGAGCCGGGACGGGAGCGGGCGCTGCGATGGTTGGAGCTGTCGCTGCTGGTGCGGCTACAAATGCCACGATTAGCGCAGTTAACAATCGAGGCGATCTAGGCGCTGTTTTCAAGGACGTCACATCGAGCAGTGCAGTAAAAGGGTATCTTACTTCGGCAGCAACCGCCGGCTTCGCTTCCAGTGCGCTTGGTTATAACCCAAGCAAGCTGAATTTTGATTTTGCGAGTGCGCAGAAAGTCATTGGTAGTATTACCGCAAACGCGTTTGTGAACACTGTGATCAACGGTGGCAGTTTCGCAGACAATTTGGGTAGTGCGGCATCGGGGGCAGCGGTAAGTATCGGAGGAGCTATTGCTGCGAGCGGTATCGGCGACATGCATCTCGATAGTAGCTTGCAGAAGATCGCCTTTCACGCTGGCCTTGGTGGACTACTCGCTGCCGCGATGGGAGGAGATTTCAAAACTGGTGCTCTGGCAGGTGGAGCGAATGAAGCTTTAGTTGACTACCTTGCAGATAAATTAATACCGACAGGTTTAGATCCTGCTAGCCAGGAATATCAGCAGGGAGTTAGAAATCTTTTAGCTGCCTCACAATTAATCGGCGTGCTCTCAGGTGTTGTCACGGGCGGCAATGTCAACGTTGGAGCATCAGTTGCAAATAATGCCACGCAATACAACTCTTTAGGTCACCTAGAGCTCGATAGACTTGTCGATGAAAGTAAAGGGTGTGAGCTTGCTGGGAATTGCGACAAGGTAAAAGAAGAGTTCAGGCAGCTTAGCGTAAGCAGACAAGACGATCTTAATGCGATATGCAGTATTGACCCTTCAAAGTGTCTCGACAAGTATAACGAAGTGTTGAGTGATCGACTAAGTTTGCTTGATCGCATGTCAAAGATGCAGCGTGATGAGTCAATTCCTTTAAGTATTAGAATGGATTTGCCCAGGTACAGCCTTCAGCTAATGACTGAGGTTTCTACCTTACAGCAAGTGTCCAGTCAGTTAGCTATGCGGCAGAATGGATTTTCAGCCTCGGAGGCGAGCTGGTTATCTCATGTAGTCAGCGCAGTTGGCGGCATAGTACTGGGTTCCAAGGCTGGCGGAGCAGGATCGTCGTTTTTAGATCAGAAAGCTATGACACACATTCTGGATGGCGATGGGCCGCAATCGGGAGGGCATCGTTTTGGCACAGGCAAACCGAATAAGTCGGAATTTCCCGAGAGCTGGAGCGATCAGAAAATTATTGATGTAGTTTCAAGTATTGCCTCCGACGGCAAGACTCAATGGTCAAAACCAGACGCCCGTGGTTACGTCACAGCTGTGGCCACCCACGAAGCGGTTGACGTAAAAGTGGTTTACGATACTGTGGGTCAGAGAATCGTAACTGGCTACCCTACGAATACACCGAGAAATCCGAGATAATGAAAGAAAAAACGAATGTATTGGAGAGTAATCTCCAGATGATTTTTAATGAGATAAAGTGCCAAGGTCAAATTGGTGCAAGCTTTCCACCTGAGATGTTGAGTTTTGATGAACAAATGGAGCAAATGTCAGAATGGCTTTTTGATGTTGGTGAGTTAGAGTTGTTCTATGAGAATTTGATTTTGCTACTGGATAAATATGATTTTCGTATTTCAGGTAGTGCGGCAATTAGGTTGTTGGAAGTAGGGTTGCTGATGAGATTTAAAACGACTTTGGACGAGGATTTAATGTTTAATTTCAGACCCGTTTAAAGTGATCAGCTTTGATATGCTATTTGATGATTAGGATTATTATAAAGCTATGGATGTTTTTTTATTGAGAGCGTTTCGGGTGAGAGCAATAATTTTATTAAAATGGCGCCAAAGGCTGGTCTGAGCAAGAATTTGAAGGCCTAGGTATTTCGAGTTGAGCTGGTTATGAATTTTAGCGTGACTCTAGGGGCGATACTTTACAAGCGGCATGATGAGGCTGTAATTAAAGGGGTTTTGCACTTGTCAGGCTGTGACGAGTTTTTTGTGTTGCCCCTTTCGTATTGGACAAGGAATCAATACATAGAGAATTGGAAGTCTTCAATTGCTCATGGGCTAGGAGTGGGGCGAAATACTGCCATAATTACCTCTATGAGGAACCCGAAGCTGAGCAATTTTGTCTCCGTTTGGGCCTTTTATCATGGTGGGCAAGAGGTTTATGTACAGAATAGAATTATTTTTTTTTGAGGATCTAGGCGAGGATTTCAATATAGAAAAGTTGAGTGGCTATATAGGCATCAGACGTACCCATAATGAAGATGGGGCGCGTATCTCAGAGTGGGTTGTGCCGCTACAAGGTGTGCTTGCTAGCTTTGAGGCCTTACGTTAGGGGTAAGTGAAGGAAAGCCAAGATGATGAGCGATAACCGGTAAATAAAAGGCCACATAGAGGAGCTAACGGCTCAAGGCGGCATCAACTCTATAGGTAACACTCTATTCACCGACTCCCGATTCTGACTTGACGAATCTAACCCCGAGTCCGGCATGTCTTCTGGCGTGCTTAGGGCTACAGGGATCTGCTCACCTTGAGTTGCAGACAGGTGATCTGCGACGTTCCGGAGTAACACACTGCTGGAACAGCGAATCAACGGCTGCCGGAGAACGGGCGTCGCTGATTAACGGACAGACCTCCAACGAGGATCAGTTTAAGTACCTGATGAACAACGCCATCGCCAGCAAGGACGCCCTCAACCTGTCCGTTGGCGTATCGCTCACCTCCGAACAGGTTGCAGCCCTGACCCACGACATCGTCTGGCTCGAAGAGCACGAAGTGAATGGCGAGAAAGTCCTGGTACCGGTGCTGTATCTGGCCCAGGCCGACAACCGCCTCGCACCTAACGGCGCACTGATTGCCGGCAAAGACGTCACCCTTATCGCCGGCCAAAACCTCGACAACGTCGGTACCCTGAAAGCCACCAACAACCTGTCCGCCACCGCTGGCAATGACCTGGTCAACAGCGGGCTGGTCGCGGCAGGCAATCGTCTGGACTTGCTGGCAGGCAACGACATCACCAACAAGGCAGGCGGCATCATCGCTGGCCGTGACGTGACTGTGACCGCCATCGGCAACGACGTCACCAACGAACGCACCATCACCTCGCTCGACAGCGACACGCGCGGTCAACTGCACAAGGACTACGCCGACAACGCAGCACGCATCGAAGCAGCCAACGACCTTAGCGTGTCGGCAGGTCGTGACCTCAACAACATCGGCAGTGCCCTGCAAAGTGGTCGCGACCTGACCTTGAACGCCGGTCGCGACGTCAACATCGCCTCCACGCAAGTCACCAACAGCCTGGTGCTCGACAGCAAACACACCAGCAGCGACATCACACAGATAGGTGCGACGGTAAGCGCAGGCCGTGATCTGTCAGTGCAAGCCGGGCGTGACGTTAACGCCATCGCCAGCCAGATCGATGCCAAGCGCGATATCGCGATTGCCGCCACCGAGAACGTCACCATCAGCTCCGCCGCCGACGGAGATCACTTCCTGTCCAAGAGCAAGAAACTGACGATCCAGGAAGACCACGTCAGCCAGGTTGCAACGGACATCAAAGCGGGCGGCAGCGTGGCGGTCAGCGCCGGACAAAACCTCGCGGTGATCTCCAGCCGCATCACCGCAGGCGAAGAAGCGTACCTGGTCGCAGGCGACAAGCTGGACATTCTGGCAGCGCAGGACAGTGATTACTCGCTGTACGACAAGAAAAGCAAAGGCTCTTTTGGTAGCAAGAAAACCAAGCGCGATGAAGTGACGCAGGTCACCCACATCGGCAGCGAGATCACCTCCGGCGGCAACATGATGCTGGTCAGTGGCGGGGATCAGCACTATCAGGTTGCAAAGCTCGACAGTGGCAAAGATCTGACCCTTAACAGTGGTGGAGGGATTCTGTTTGAGGGCGTTAAAGACCTTCATCAGGAGAGCCATGAGAAGAGCAAAAGCGACTTGGCGTGGAATTCCATGTCGGGCAAGGGTAGTACCGATGAGACCTTGCGCCAAAGCGAGCTGATCGCGAAAGGCAATCTGGCGATCAAGGCTGTTGACGGACTGCACATTGACGTCAAGCAGGTGAATCAACAAACGGTCAGCGAAGCCATTGATGCGATGGTCAAGGCTGATCCGGATCTGGCGTGGCTGAAGGACGCTGAAAAGCGCGGGGATGTTGACTGGCAACTGATCAAAGAGACGCACGACTCCTATAAGTACAGCCATTCGGGCCTGGGCCAAGGCGCGATGTTGGCGATCATCATCATCGTGACGGTTTTGACTGCGGGTGCCGCAAGCGGCGCAGTAGGGATGATGGCGGGAGTTGAGGCGGGCGCAGGAACGACCATGGCGGCAGCGACCACTGCTGAAGCCGTGGCTGCTGGGGCCAGCTTTACCGCAGCAGGATGGGGCAATGCGATGGTCACCGCCGTATTGACCTCTATGGCCGGTACGGGCGCTGTCAGCCTGATTAACAATAAAGGCAACTTAGGCGCGGCCTTAAAAGAGACGCTTAGCAACGACGCTTTAAAAAATGCGGCTATTTCGGGGATGGTTGCCGGGTTTACTACAGGGGTAATCGATCCTAAGTTAGGAGGAACAACCAAGCCTTTCAACAGCCTGACTAAAGGGTTTGATTTAACGACGCTTGAGGGTATTCGCGGTTTTGCGGTTCACTTGGGTGCTCAAGGCATAACATCAGCAGTCGTTGAGACGGCGGTCAATGGTGGGCGCCTTAGTGATAACTTGCTGTCAAATATTACTAATCAAGCTGGAGTTGTCGCCGCCGCCGTTGGGTTCAGTCAGGTAGGTGATTTCGCACAAAAACAGTACCTGACAGCGCTTGCTAACAATGATTCGGCGGGAATGTCGCTTTGGGCTGAAGGCGGCGCAGGAAGAACCTTGCTGCACGCCTTGATGGGCGGTGCAGTATCGGCTGCAACGGGAGGTGATTTTGCGACTGGCGCCATAGCTGCAGGTGCCAGTCAGGCTTCTGCTGGTGCGTTGAATGCGATATTTGAAAATAGCCCTGAACTGCGCCAGGGGATGGCTCAAATTGTTGGCCTCACGGCAGCAGGCCTGAGCGGCAACGATGTCAATGAGGCTGCATGGGTTTCGTTAATGGCGGATCAATACAACCGCCAAATGCACCCGGACGAGATTCCTTTGATCAAAAAGGAAGCAGCCAATTTTGCTCTGGAGGCAAATATCAGTGCGGAGGATGCTGAGCAGCAACTTGCAAAAGCGTTGGTGTACTACACTGATAAGGACTGGAATGGCCTACTCACTCAACAAGGAAATGTACCAAGCGACCTCGCGCTAAAATACTTGGGGATAGCCTTGGCACCATTGGGGAGTACCTACGCTCCGCGTAAAGGAGATGTTTCATCAGTTGGGGGAGAGAGGGTCTATTCTCCAGCTGAGACAATGGTATTAATCGCAAATTACCGCAGTAACTATGCTGCGGAATATTCAGACAACACAATCAATGCGATAAATCTCCAAGGAATTTACTCCGGTGATTTTTTTGGCGAGTATGAGGAGTTCTATAAAAACAACCTGGCGAGCAAGCCGGATATAACTTCAGCATCCTCGAATGCGGCCAATTTGTCTGCCGGGACGATTTCCGGCGCCAACGCTGGATTTGTGGGGTCACTACAATCTGCATGGGATGCGTTGCTGAATCCCGGGGCTGTAGCAAACGGGATTATGAGCCTAACTAAGCACCCATTTGATTCTTTGATAGGCGCCGCAGACGCAAGCCAAACCAAAGAAGCGTTGGCAAAGCTCTACGATATACAAGGTAATTATTTTGCAAGTGCTCAAATTCGCAGTCAAAGTGACGTAGAGTTTGCAATAAACTTTTTGCCTGTGAATCGCGTTAAAGCGCTTTCAGAGTTTGCTGTATTGGGGAAAGAAGGTAGCGCGATTGTTCAAGAGGCAATCACGCCTGGGCACGTAGTGAACTTAAATAAAGCTGTTGGTAATTCTTTCGACGATTTTGTTTTGGAAACAAAACTAAAAGGATTGAATGATAGGGGTTTAATAGGTACTCAGGTTCAACTACCTACGCCAGATCTGGCCGATCTAGGGAAAAAATTTATTATCCCTGATTACACAATTTACAACCAGTCTGGCAAGGTAGTCGCATTTGCTGATGCTAAGACGGGTTCTTCTATCCCTTTCGACCTGCAAGCAAGGGCGTTAATCGAGTGGACTACCACCACGCAGAGCAAAACATTGATTTATTACACGCCAATGGGGGATACACCGATCAACCCATCTTTGCTAAACTACGCACGTCAACGCGGCGTGCAAATTAAACAGGTGGGCGTTAAGTGAGCAATTTGGTAGCAGGGATAAGCGTTTCGATTAGTACAACCGATGATTTCTCGAAGGGTGATATTGCCGCTGGAGTTATTAAGGCAATTTTCGAGTCTCCCGTTAATTTAAAGCCTGTTCGTTACGGACTGTTTTCGGGTGACGAAATTATTGAGTGCGCCGAAGACATTGTACGAGTTCTCGTCGGGCAGGAAAGTAAAAGTGAGGCTGGTGGGGTGGTCTTGTCGGCCAATAAAGATTGTGAATACCAGCTCCAGTGGGATCGGGCAAATAATTTGCTGTCTTATTTTGGTGGTTTTTTATTGTCGAACGCTTATCGGCGGAATCCCAAAATTTTGCATGATTATCTGTCTTTCATCAAAGGGCTGGCGGTGGTGTGCAATGTCGCGTATGGGGACATTAGAAGTATGAACTGCGATGGATGGGATACACCGTTTAATTTGATGATGCGCCTTCCAGAGATTCCAAATGTGTCCATTTATGGTAGACCTTATGTGGAAATGTTTGGTAGAGATAAAATTGAGAATGCTCCTTTTTACCAGGTTGAGCAAATCGCCAATGATATCTACTGGCTACAGTCTACAGCAGATGTGACTGAAATGGTTTCGGGTTCTACTCGAGAGAAAATTCGCGGTTATTTTGGTGAGAATGCCTACATGGCAGGCAAAAAATGGCGATATAAAGACGGCACTCATCCGGAGTGGAATAAATATATGTCTTAAGCTTCAGGCGGAAAGCCTTTGTCAATATGCCTCTTCAGAATTTAAAGAAGTAGTTATGGATTTTCTGCGGTACGGCCACTGGGGGCCTGGAATTATCAGATGGTGACACGGATTTAATGGTGACTAATCTTATGACGAGTCTGTTATCTGTGGCGAAGTTGCCAAGGAGCGCACCGTCGCCTCACTGGAAAGCGACACCCGCGGCCAACTGCACAAGGACTACGCTGACAACGCAGCACGCATCGAAGCAGCCAATGACCTCAGCGTGTCGGCAGGTCGTGACCTCAACAACATCGGCAGCATGCTGCAGAGTGGCCGCGACCTGACGTTGAACGCCGGTCGCGACATCAACATCGCCTCCACGCAAGTCACCAACAGCCTGGTGCTCGACAGCAAACACACCAGCAGCGACATCACGCAGCTAGGTGCAACGGTAAGCGCAGGCCGTGATCTGTCCGTGCAAGCCGGGCGTGACGTCAACGCCATCGCCAGCCAGATCGATGCCAAGCGCGATATCGCGATTGCCGCCACCGAGAACGTCACCATCAGCTCCGCCGCCGACGAAGATCACTTCCTGTCCAAGAGCAAGAAACTGACGATCCAGGAAGACCACGTCAGCCAGGTTGCAACGGACATCAAAGCGGGCGGCAGCGTGGCGGTCAGCGCCGGACAAAACCTCGCGGTGATCTCCAGCCGCATCACCGCAGGCGAGGAAGCCTACCTGGTCGCAGGCGACAAGCTGGACATCCTGGCAGCGCAGGACAGCGATTACTCGCTGTACGACAAGAAGAAAAAAGGCTCGTTTGGCGCGAAGAAAACCAAACGCGATGAGGTGACGCAGGTCACCCATATCGGCAGCGAGATCACTTCCGGCGGCAACATGATGCTGGTCAGTGGCGGGGATCAGCACTATCAGGTGGCCAAGCTTAACAGCAGTAATGATCTCACGCTCAACAGCGGCGGTAGCATCCTGTTTGAGGGCGTTAAAGACCTTCATCAGGAGAGCCATGAGAAGAGCAAAAGCGACTTGGCTTGGAATTCCATGTCGGGCAAAGGCAGTACCGATGAGACCTTGCGCCAAAGCGAGCTGATCGCGAATGGCAATCTGGCGATCAAGGCAGTGGATGGTTTGCACATTGACGTCAAGCAGGTGAATCAGCAAACCGTCAGCGAAGCGATTGATGCGATGGTCAAGGCAGACCCTAGCCTTGTCTGGCTGAAGGATGCCGAGAAGCGCGGTGACGTGGATTGGCAGCTGATCAAAGAGGCGCACGATTCGTACAAGTACAGCCACTCCGGCTTGGGTCAGGGGCAATGATTGGCAATCATCATAATCGTGACCGTGTTGACTGCTGGCACGGGCACGGCTGCAACGATCGGTACGGCCGCAGGAAGTGCTGCCTCCACAGCGGCAACGACCGCAGGACTTGGCGCATACGCCGCAACCATTTCCAGTGCTGCGAGCGCCGCAGCTGTTGCTAGTTTTTCTGCGGCGGTTTCGCAGGCAGCAGTCAGCGTCGTTAATAACAAAGGGAACATCGGCGCTGTGTTTAAGGACGTGACTTCTGCCGAGAGCATGAAGAGGTATCTGGTAACAGGACTGGCAGCTGGATTTGCAGCCGGGGTGCTGGATAAGGCTTTCGGTGTGGCGCCAGAAGGTGCAGCCAAGGCGACGCATGGCTTCGATCTTGGAAAGACAGCTGATTTGATCAAATTCGGTGAATACACCTTCGCTCAGAACGGTTTCAGCGCAGTTGCCAATACCGCTAATAACGGAGGAAGCCTCAAGGACAACGTTGCACAATCGGCGATTAGTTCCGGAGTCGATGTCATGTCCGCCGGAATTTACAACCGCTGGGCACTCAGTTGGAGTTCTCGGGGCTGCCCGGAAAAATGGGGGCTCACGCACTGGTCGGCGGATTGATCGCCGAACTTGCAGGTGGAGATTTCCGAACTGGCGCTTTGGCTGCCGGTGCGAACGAAGCCTTCGTGGCGTCCGTGGGCGACAAGATATTCAGCAACGGTATGCACGATCAGCTGTTGGCGATGACCTCGCAACTGATCGGATTGACGGTTGCAGCCGCTGCTGGCGGCAACGACAAGGATCAGGCTATTGCGGGATGGGTTGCGTCGCAAGCAACAAAGTTCAATTACCTCGAACACGAAGCGAGAGTCGCCTTTGCCAAAGCAATGGGCGGTTGTGGGACTGATGACGAGTGCTCACGCGAGAAATGGGAACAGGGAAAGTTTGACGAAGACAGTACAGGCAATATGGAGTATGCGAAGGATATTGCAGACTCTCAACGAGCCAAAATGGCGAGAGATCGCATCATGGATGATTTGGATACATTGGTTGCGATAACCGACTTGACTGACACTGAGAAGAGCCTTGCACAAAATATTACGAATGGCTTGGACACCAAGGGCACATTGACCGAGGAGCTTGTAGAATCAGTTGCTGCGCGGCAAGGGCTTCAGCCGTTGGATGGAGGTAAGTATGGAGGCAATAATGGTTTTGACCATGTTTACCTTAACAAGGATGGTCAGATCGTGATTCTGGAATCGAAGCAACTCAATGGTGGTTTTGCATTGACTCAAGGAGCTGATTGGGTGGTTCAGATGTCTAATGCATGGGTATCGAAGGTGCTCGAATCTTTGGATAAATCATCGAAAGCATATGCAGCAGTACTGGAAAGTGTCGACAAAGGCACCCTGATCAAAGGTGTAGCTGGTGTAGATAGGAAAACTGGGAAATTAGTCATCGCTCGTTTGAAGTGATTTGGAGCAGTCATGCTGGATGCCAAAGAGTCGTTAATCAGGTTGGATCACATAAAATCACATCTGGATGGAGGGTTTGATATTCAGCGGTGTGTTAATTACATTGAAACCGGGACGGGCGACGCAGCGGGGTGTGCAAGTACTTTATCTCGCCATTCGTACGCGAAAGGCATGCAGGCGTGGTTTGAGTTGGGTGACCTTAATGCTGCAAAAAATTGGTTTTACAATTGGGGGTTGCTCACTAAGTATGAATTTGAACTGAGAAGTGACAAAATGAGCCTGCTTCACAAGGTGCTTCAGTTTTCAAAGATTTTAGTCTCTGATAATGATAAATTAACTAAATGGTTTTGTGGGTTTTCTGAGATCCGTGACGCAAAGCGAATTGAATCTGTCACAACTCCGGACTTTACGGCGTACCAGATAATATTGTCGGTGAAAGGGGACTTTGAGTCTGTTGTTTCACGGTGTGAACGTGTGGATAACAATCCACCGAAAGGCGATGCTAAAAGATACCTATCAGACAACCTTTTTTTAAATCGCTGGCGGATGGTAATAAAGCCGGTATGGAGGAAGTCATCGCCGAGCTGGTCTCTCCAAAAATGATAAAAGCCAGAGCCGCGCATGAGAGCGGGTACTCACAAGGCCTGATTTCTACATTTGCGGTATTGTACTCGAAGATTGCCGCACTGCATGGTTTCAAGCTTGACGTACAATCACCCTACATTCCAGCTGCATGGATACCTATTGCTCCGCTGCCCTTTTACAGTCCGGAATACGATTTTCTGAAATGACACATGACAGATTTTGAAAGGGGTAAATATGGTAGTAACGACGGTTTCGACCGCGTGTTTCAAGGAGCTGATGGATATGTTCAAATGTCGGATGATTGGATCGATAGAGTCTTAGATTGATTGGATAAAAACTCTCCAGCATTCAAAGCTGTGAGCGAAGCTAGGGTGAACGGGACGCTAGTGAAAGGGGTGGCCGGCGTTGATCGTGACAAAGGTACTTTGATAATTGCACATATTGAATGAGGTGTGTATGGATAAAAACTACGAAAAGAAGGCTGTAGCACGCTTGGAACATATCCGTTCTCATTTGGAGGACGGTTTTGATCTGGATCGAATAGTCGACCTAGTAACTACAGGCCAAGGTGATGTAAAAGCATGCGCGAGTCGTTTGTCATCGCATGCGTTAGCAAAAGCTATGTGGGAATGGTTTGACAATAAAAATTTGCAAGCTTTTAAGTCGTGGTGTTACGTGGCAGGGATGCTTCGTAAATATGTTTACGATCTGAAAACCGATACGTCTGGCCCTTTAGGGAAAATGCTGCAGATGCTGACACCATTGATGTCAGTTAATACACAACTGATTGATTGGTTTTGTAAAGAAACTGATAGTTGTTTCGATATGAAGCGAGTTTCAAACTGTGCGACTATAGATCACTTTGCGTATCTAGCTATACTCGCTATCCGTGGAGACTGGTCGATACTGCAGGGGCGTTGTGAAGCCATAGTTTCAAATCCAGCAGCTGCGGTAGAAAAATTTTTGCCAGATGTACAGTTCTACTTAGAACTCGCCCGAAAAGATGAAGTTGGGATGGCAGGAGCTCTTGATGTGATCGCGTCTTCAAAGCGAGTTTCAGGAAGATCGAACTATGAGAGCGGTTTTACTGACGGCCTCATTTCTTCCTTTGCAGTGATGTATTCCAAAATCGCTTGGCGGCATGGATTTAGCTTGAAGATAGAGTCGGTCTACATTCCTGCAGAATGGCTGCCTGTTGCACCGCTATCAAGTTATGATTCAAAGTATGCTTTCTTACAATAGCGCATTGTAGGTGCGAAAAACTGGATTCTTAATTCTTCACGTCGCCGACTATGACTGGGTGTGGCAATAATTAATGTTAAAATGGGTGATGCCTTGAAGGTTGATAGTGTTTTTCATTACTCTCCGGTAACTAAAGATTTTGCAGTGTTGCCGCCTGAAGAGTTGAAAGACTTTTTTCATATTTTATTGATAATCTTCCATATTGTTTGGATTATTTGATTCAAGAGATCGTCTATGCGTTTCGCGCGTCAATTGATCTGGTAATGCTTGCGCTGGAAACCGCTCATGACTGGGCAAGCTGCTCGGCAGGAATCTGCCCGATAGGTACCGGCGAATAGCTGTAGACCCGGCTACGGCCAGACCACAGGCAGCACGAACTGGGTCGGCAACCAGACCTCGATCACCGCCAAAGACCAACTCGACATCCGCACTGAGCAACACACCCAGCTCGATGGTGCTGTGCTCGCCTCGGACACGGGCAATCTCAAGCTCGATACTGGCACCCTCGGCTTCAGCGACATCGCAGGCAGCGACAAGGAACACGGCTACTACCTGAACGTGGGTGGCACCTATGGCTGGGGCGCCAGCGGCACCGCCACTCAGGATGCCAGCCAGCCAGGCGGGCAAGGGCAAGGAAGGCGAAAGCGGCTGGAACGTCTCGGGTTACGACTACAACAAGGATCGTGAGCAGGTTGTGCGCGCCACGGTGGGCGCGGGCGATATCACCGTGCGTGACGATGCCAAGACAGGGGGTGATTCAACGGCGGGCCTCAACCGCGACGTGAGCAAGGCGTACGAGATCACACGAGACGACGAGCATCGGACTGATCTATATGTGTCGAGTTCGTCGATTGATCTGGTGACCCATCCGCTGCAAACCCTAAAGCGTTGGAAAGATGCTGCGTTAAATTTTGATCAAGTGATTAAAAGCCGCATAGAAGAGGTCACGACATCTGCTGATAGGTTATGGGGCGAGATTCAAGCTCAGCGCGTCACTATTGATGAGATCCCAGAAGCGTCACGCAAGGTGTTGGGAGATCAACGTGCGCTGGATATGGGCAAAAACCTCGTACGTGCAGGGCTTGATCCGGTCTTATTGGACACTCTGCCTTCCACCTTCAAGACGGATCTCAATGATTGGGCGAACGGCGCGGCTGGCACCTGTCCTGTAACAACGAATAGTGGTGGCCAGCTAAACGAAGCAGATCCGTCATCGGGAACGGCGATTACACTTGATCCGACCGTGACCCAAAGCGTCACGCCCTACATGGCATTGTTCCTGACTCGAACAAGCGACCGGATTCAGGAGATCAACAAGCTCCCGGTGCAGGAAGCCCAGGTTGCAATGCTCGCCATGCAAGCAGCCATGGGGCCGGCCAAAGCTGCGCTGAGTATCACGCTGAATGCTTTGGCGCATGCTGCTTTCGGCGAGCAATACGAAAAACTCAAGGAAGAGCTAGCGATCACGTTGACGGCCGAGCTGACGGAATCAAAGCGTAAACAAATACAAGATGCGCATGATGACGCCAAGCGACTGTACGCAAGTTCTGACCACAGTGTTTTCCAACTGGATGGTGACTCTCAGGTTGTCGCGACTGAGTTTCTGATTGACCTTGTGGGTGGAGGGCTGCGGTCGCTGGGAGGAAAGGCGGCGGGGCGCGTTTTTACCATGGTCGGTGCGAAAGCGGGTGGGGGCGGATCAAAGTTCGCCGACCAAGCTAAGCTTGATGATGATTATGCCCGTCATGGAGGTGATTTTGGTGCTAAAACAAAGTTGGAATATCAAGCTCAAGCTGATAAATTCTTGACTACCTCGAAGCCGGCTGGAGTGCTTGAAAAAATAAGACTTAATGGAGATATTGTTCGTTATAACCCCGCGACAGATGAATTTGGTGTTGTGTCAAGTGGTGGAATTATTCGGACTTATTACAAGCCTGATCCTGCTGTCCACGGAAAAGCTTCTAACTTGGACTATTTCAATGCTCAATAATGATCGTTCATATATTTGTCCAGTCTGTGGCTATCCTGAACTTGATGAGCCTCCATATGATGGTTTTGGTTGCGCTTCATACGGTATCTGCCCCTGCTGTGGAACAGAGTTCGGATATGATGATTCGACCTTGGCTCATTCTGCTTTACGTACAAAATGGATTTCTGATGGGATGTGCTGGTGGGGTAAAAAACAGCTAATTCCTACTGATTGGGATCCTGTGAGACAGTTAGATGACGCAGGGATGCTAAATCAGGCTGAGCATAAATAGCGATCAAGTGCTTCGAGGTCTATCTATATTTTCAAGCAAAGTGGGGCGCTTTTTATTCGATACAGCCATGTAAGTCCCCGCACGCTTGAAAAGACTCAGTCGACGCTTCCTACTGGCAATTATGAATTGTTTATCGGAATTCATCGCGCGAGAAGATGAGCACTACACTGTATTTGTGTCGAGTTCGTCGATTGATGCGGTCTAATATCCGCTGGAAAACTGAGCTGCTTGGAAAGACGATGTCCAAAAGCTAAAAGCTAAAAGCTAAAAGCTAAAAGCTAAAAGCTAAAAGCTAAAAGCTACAAGCTACAAGCTACAAGCTACAAGCTACAAGCTACAAGCTACAAGCTACAAGCTACAAGCTACAAGCTACAAGCTACAAGCTACAAGCTACAAGCTACAAGCTACAAGCGACAGTGATATTTCTCCGTTGTAGCTATTCGCGATCCGCATGGTTCCCAATATTTTAGTCCCGTCAGTACCTTTCAAAAAAATTTTCAGGTGAGGTAGTTGTTCCTCGGAGTGCACTTAAGTGAAATGAAATATCGACTTTCCTGAAAGCATGATCACGGATGAATTACTCAGGCAGGAACGAATACCCTGCTTTTGCAAGGTTTCAAAAGAATTTGAAATTTCGTTTTCGGATACTATTCCTAAGTCATCGGGGGTGGTATCAGAATGGGAACGTAGAGAGTTGGAGTTAAGAGCCGTTGCAGGGGCGGGCGGTCGATATACGCATTTCGCTAATGGTTTGATTACGTTGCAGAAAATTGATGGAGGCGTTTACAAGATCCTTGATCTTGAGATGCTTCATAGAAGTTACGGCTGGTGCGCTGTCTTACGGGGTGGGGAGTATGCGCCTCCCGGAAATTTTTGGGATGAAGAGTGAAGACACCCTGATGAATGCTAGACGGCTCAGGCGGACACGTTATTGAGTACAACGTAGGTAAGGTAATTGGGACGAGCGGCTAAGCTTTTATTAGTGCCTACGCAGTTGGATGCGTCTTTAGTGTGCTGTTGAAAGACCGTGAGGCCCTGTCGGCCACGCAGTCCTTCAAGCATTTTCATCCCGATACCGATCCCGTTGAAGTAAACCTGATCAGAACCGCCACCACACGAAGGAACCGATGCACCCTCTGCATCTTCGGCACATAATGCTAAGTCTTCGCGAGCAAGCTCACTCCCACCGTTCTTGCATCGGTCTGGCGCGTGGCAGGTTGCCTCAATACGCCGCCACCAGTCCATCCTTCCGCGGATCGGTGCCGCCGACATACCCATGGGCAGTGCGCTGGATGATCTGTGCGCCGCCAAAGGCGAACACGCCGCTTGGGTCTTCTATTTCCATTTCGTGGCCTTTGGCGCGGAGCTCTTCGATCACCAGACGATCGAACGAGCGCTCCACGGCGACCTTCAAGCCTGCTTCGATCCTCCAGCGTGGGGCGTCGGCGGCGGCTTGTGGGTTCTGTTTGTAGCGCAGGATGCGCATCATCATTTGCAAATGACCCTGTGCCTGCATCGGGCCGCCCATCAAGCCGAAAGACATCAACGGCGTGCCGTCGGCGTTCATCACGAAACCGGGAATGATGGTGTGGAAAGGGCGCTTGCCGGGCGCGACGACGTTCACGTGTTCGGGGTCGAGACTAAACCCAGCGCCACGGTTTTGCAGGCTGATCCCGGTGCCGGGCACCACGACGCCGGAACCGAAGCCCATGTAGTTGGACTGAATGAACGAGACCATCATGCCGCTCTCGTCAGCGGCGGACAGGTACACGGTGCCGCCGGCCTTGGGCGAGCCGTGTTGCGGGTCAGCGGCCTGTTCGGTGACCTGTGAGGCGCGTTCCATCAGGTAGGCAGGGTCCAGCAGGTGCTCGGACGCGAGGCGCATGTGGTCGACGTCGGCGACGTGGTGATTGAGGTCGGCCAGCGCCAGTTTCATCGCCTCCAGTACCGGGTGAACGGTCTCTACGCTGTCCACGGGATGTTCGCCCACGCCGAGGGCTTCGAGCATGGTCAAGCCCGCCAGTGTGGCAATGCCCTGGCCGTTCGGTGGCAGTTCGTGGACGACCGCGCCGGCGTAAGGCACCGATATCGTGTCGATCCAGTCGACGCGATGGTTCGCCAGATCGTCGAGGCTCATGACGCTGCCATTGGCGTTGGCATGGGCGATGATGGCCTGTGCCAGCTCACCCCGATAGAACGACTCGCCCTTGGTTTCGGCGATCAGCTCCAGGGTGTTGGCATGGTCTTTCAGGGTGATTTTTTCGCCCGCGGCCGGTGCTTTGCCGCCGGGCAGGAAGCACTCGGCGAAGCCCGGTTGATCCTTCAGCAATGCGCCGCCACGACGCCACAGTTCGGCAATGATCGGCGTGACCTGATAACCGTTGCGCGCATAACCAATCGCCGGGCCTGCGAGGGTGGCGAACGGCAGTTTGCCGTAGCGCTCGGACAACGCGACCCAGGCGGAGACGGCGCCTGGCACTGTCACCGATTCCCAGCCGCGTTGCGGCATCTCTGGCTGCCCGGCGAAGTGCTCCGGCGTCCAGCCCTGCGGCGCGCGACCGGAGGCGTTCAGGCCTTGCAACTGCTGACCGTCCCAGACGATGGCGAATGCATCGCTGCCAATACCGCAGCCGGTCGGTTCGACCACGGTCAGGACCATGGCGGCGGCGATGGCAGCATCTACCGCGTTACCGCCACGGCGCAGCATGTCCAGGCCCGCCTGTGCGGCCAGTGGCTGCGAGCAGGCGACCATGTTGTTGCCCATCACCGGCGAGCGGGCGGACGCGTAAGGTTGGCTGTAATCCAGATCATCGAACATGAATGAGTCTCTTCGGCAGTTGATCAGCTTTTCGGGTCGAGTGCGTCACGCAGCCCGTCGCCCAGCAGGTTGAAGCACAGCACCGTGATGTAGATCGCCACGCCGGGCGCAATTGACATCCACGGTGCCTGCTCCATGAAGTTTTTCGCGGTATTGAGCATCGAACCCCAGGACGGCGAGGGCGGTTGTTGGCCCAGGCCCAGAAACGACAGACTGGCTTCGGCCAGAATCGCCGACGCAATGGTCAGCGTTGCCTGCACCACCAGTGGCGAGAGCACGTTGGGCAGCACGTAACTCAGGATGATCCAGCGGTCCGGCAGGCCGATGGCGCGCGCGCCTTCCAGGTAATCCTCATGACGGATCGCCAACACTTGGCCACGGGTCAGGCGGGAAAAAATCGGCATCGCCGACAGGCCGATGGCGATCATCGCGTTGGTCAGGCTCGGGCCGAGAAACGCGCCCAGCGCAATCGCCAACACCAGAAACGGGCAGGACAACAGCGCTTCCATGATGCGAGAAATCACAGCGTCCAGCTTGCCGCCAAAGTAGCCCGCGAGCAGACCCAGCGGCACGCCGATGATCATGGCGATGGCTACCGAAACGCCGCCCGCCAACAGTGAGCTGCGCGCGCCCCACAGCAGGCGGGAAAACAGGTCGCGGCCCAGTTCATCGGTGCCCAGCCAATGCATCATCGAGGGGGCTTTTCGCACCGCGAGGAAGTTGGCTTTCAACGGATCGTAAGGCGCAATCCAGGGCGCCAGCAGCGCGGCGAGGATGAACACGATCAACACGGCCGCGCCGATCACCGCGCCCTTGTTGGCGAGGAATTTCTTAACGAATGGCGAGCGCGTGCGTGGCTTCAACGTCTCTTCGTGGGGCACTGCAGGATTAACGGCAATCGAGGTCATCAGGCTGTCCTCAGACGTGGATTGATCAGGCGGTACAGCACGTCGGCCAGCAGGTTCAGCAACAGGAAGCCGATGGCCACGCACAGCACCACGCCTTGCACCACGGCGTAATCTCGGTTGAACACGGCATCGACAATCATCTTGCCGAAGCCCGGGATGCTGAACACTTGTTCGGTCAGCACCGCGCCGCCGAGCAACTCGCCAAACAGCAGGGTGGTCAGGGTGACGATGGGCATCAGTGCATTGCGCAACGCGTGTTTGAGAATCACCGTGCGCGGGAACAGACCTTTGGCCCGCGCCGTGCGCACATAGTCGGCGCGCAGCACTTCGAGCATCGCGCTGCGGGTGTGGCGCATCAGCACGCCAGAAAGGCCCGCGCCAAGCACGAAAGCGGGCAGGATCAGGGTCTTGAGGTTCTGCCCAAGGTCTTCACCCAGCGGTACGAAGCCCGAGGCCGGCAGCCATTGCAGCTTCACGGCGAAGATCATGATCAACAGAATCCCCAGCCAGAAGTGCGGGATGGAAATCCCCGACAAGGCAACAACGTTGGCCGCGTAATCGGTGGCGGTGCCTTTGCGCACCGCCGAAATCACCCCGGTGGGAATGCCGATCAGCAGCGCGATGATCAACGCCAGCACCGCGAGCTCGAGGGTCACCGGCAGCTTGGACGCCAGCAGCGTGGTCACCGGTTGTTCGGTGCGCAGCGACGTGCCGAAATCGCCTTGCAGCACGTTGCCGACCCAGTGAACGTACTGCAGCGGCACCGGATCGTTGAGCCGGTATTTGTCACGCAGGTATTCCATCACCGCCGGGTCGCGCTCTTCGCCTGCCATTGCCTGCACCGGATCGCCCGGCAGCAGTTTTTGCAGGGTGAAGACGAACAGCGAGACCAGGATCAGCGTCGGGATGGCGCTGAGCAAGCGTCGCAGAATGAAAATCAGCATGGCGATTCCTCGCGGCCGAAGCGGTTATCCACAGGGGCCGTGATCATTTGAAGGCGACGTTGTTCAGGCGGATCAGGCCATCGGGGTTCGGCACGAAACCGGTCAGGTTGCTGCGCATGGCGATGATGCGTGGATCGAAGTACAGGTAACTGGTCGGCACGTCCTCGGCGAGCAGGCGCAGGGCTTCGAAGTACAGCGCCTGACGCTGTGCCTGGTCGTTCACGGTCCGCGCCTTGTTCAGCAACTCGTCGAGTTTGGGGTCGCAGAAATGGCCGTCGTTCTGGCCGCCTTTGCAGGTCACGAACTGATGGATGTCGCCATCCGGATCGGGACGGCCGGACCAGGCACTCATGCCGATCTGGAAGTTGCCGGCCTGCTGTTCGCTGAGCAGCGTCGCGTATTCGGTGGCAATCAGGTTGACCTTGAAACCGGCTTCTTCGGCCATGGCCTGAATGATCTGGCCGACCTGCTGTGCGATCGGGTTGTTGGCGACTTTCAACTCGACATTGACCGGGGTTTTCACGCCCGCTTCGGCCAGCAGTTTCTTGCTGGCCTCGACGTCGCGGGCAGGGATCGGCAGGTCCTTGTCGTAGTAGGGGCTGCTTTTCGGAAACGGCTGCGCGCTGGGTGCGTACAGGCCTTCGAACACCACCTGATTGATCGCGTCGCGGTCGATGGCCAGCTCGAACGCCTTACGTACGCGCTTGTCCTTGCCCAGCGGGTTGTTGGCCTTGTCGCCGTTGTTGGTGTTGTACATCAGTTGCATGTAACCCAGCCCCGGCGTGCTGAACACTTGCACGTGGCTGTCGGCCTTGGCGGTTTTTACGTCGGTCGGGGCCACGCGCTCGATGATGTCCAGATCCCCCGAGCGCAGGTTGGCCAGGCGTACCGAAGTGTCAGGAATCGGCAGGAAAATCACCTTGTCGAAGTGGTACGCCTGCTTGTTCCAGTAGTTGTCGAATCGCTCCAGCACGATGCGGTCCTGCTGCACGCGCTGGACGAATTTGTACGGGCCTGAGCACACGGGTTTGGAGCCGACGTCGGTCGCTGACGCCTTGGGTGCGAGCATCATCCCGGCGCGGTCGGACAGCTGCGAAATCAGCGTGGCGTCCGGTTGCTTGACCTTGATCGCCACAGTCCTGGCATCGATCACGTCAACGCTTTCCACCGACGACAGTTCGCTCTTGCGCAATGAGTCGGGCAGGGTGCGGGCGCGGTCCAGGTTGAACTTCACGGCGGCGGCGTCGAACACTTCGCCGTCGTGGAAGGTCACGCCGTCGCGCAGGGTCATGGTCAGGGTCTTGCCGTCTTCGCTCCAGTTCCAGGCCGTTGCCAGTTGCGGCACGTAGGTCAGGTCCGGGCTGATGTCCACCAGCTTGTCGCACAGCGCGGTGTACACCAGGCGGCCGGAGTAGGTGCGCGAGCGATGCGGGTCGAGCACGTCAGGGTCGTCCTGAATGCCGATGCGCAGCGTGGTTTCGGCGACAGCCGCATTCGCAGCGAGCAGCAACAACGTGGTGGTCATCAGGTGGGCGAACTTCATGGCTGACTCTCCAGAGAAAGGGCTTGATGGCTTTTGAACAGGTTCAGGCGTTGGCTGTAGGCCGCGCTGGGCGTCGGCACGATCAGCGAACCGGCACCGGCGTTGGCAATGTCGCGCCAGTAATGGCAGGCGACCTGGCGTCCCGCTTCGACGGTTTCGAATGCCGGTTTGAGCTCACGGCACAAGGGTTTGGCATGCGGGCAACGGGTGTGAAAACGGCAACCCGACGGCGGCTTGCTCGGGCTTGGCATGTCGCCGCCGAGCAGCGGGCGAGGGCGGCGCAGGTCAGGGTGGCTGACCGGCACGGCCGCCATCAGCGCCTGGGTGTAGGGATGAAAAGGCGTTTCGAACAGCGCGTTGACGGGCGCCAGCTCGACGATTTCCCCGAGGTACATCACCGCGACCCGGTCGCTCATGTGGCGAATCACCGCCAGACCATGGGCCACGATCAGCAAGGTCAGACCGAACTGGTGCTTGAGGTCTTCGAGCAGGTTGACCACTTGCGCCTGCACCGACACGTCCAGCGCCGACACCGGTTCGTCGCCGAGGATCAGGCGCGGCTCGGACGCCAGGGCACGCGCGATGCCGATGCGCTGCCGCTGGCCCCCGGAAAACTCGTGAGGAAAACGGCTGCCGTGTTCGGGCGCCAGTCCGACCGTGCGCAGCAGTTCGGCGACCTTGTCCTGACGCGCACTGCGGCTGTCATCGCGGTGCAGCCAGATCGGCTCGCCGATGATCGATTCGACGTTCATGCGCGGGTTCAGCGAGGCGAACGGGTCCTGAAAAATGATCTGCAGGTCGCGACGCACCTGACGCAGTTTGTCGGCAGGCAGATTGCCCAGGTTGCGACCCTCGTAGATCACATCCCCGGCTGTCGGTTTGAGCAGGTTCAGCAGCACACGGCCCAACGTCGATTTACCTGAGCCGGACTCGCCCACCAGCGCCAGGGTTTCGCCCCGGCGCACGGCCAGCGAGACTTCGTTGACGGCTTGCACAGGCGGTTTCTCGCGTTGAAACAAGCCGGTCTCGCTGTGGAAATGTTTGCTGACCGCGATGCTTTCCAGAATCGGTTTGTCCTGCGCGGCGGCGTCGACGATTTCGTTCTGCGACGGGTTCATGCGCTGACTCCCAAGTGCTGTTCAAGTGGCGCGCGAATGCAGGCGGCGAAATGGCCGTCGGAGATTTCCAACAGCGGCGGGCGGGCTTCGCGACAAGCTGCAATCACGAACGGGCAGCGGCTGGCGAAGCGGCAGCCGCTGGGCATTTCTGCAGGCGTGGGGACGCGGCCGTTGATCATCGCCAGACGTCCCTCGCGAGGCCCGACCGACGGCATCGAGCCCATCAGGCCGATGGTGTACGGGTGCTGCGGATCGTCGAACAGGGTTTTCACCGAACCGCTCTCTACGACACGACCGGCGTACATCACCATGACCTCGTCAGCGACTTCCGCGACCACGCCGAGGTCGTGAGTGATGAGGATCATCGACGTGCCGGTCTCCGCTTGCAGGCTGGCGACCAGCGACAGGATCTGCGCCTGGATGGTGACGTCCAGTGCGGTGGTGGGCTCGTCGGCGATGATCAGCGCCGGATCGTTGGCCAGCGCCATGGCGATCATCGCCCGCTGACGCATGCCGCCAGAGAGTTCATGGGGATAGGCATTCAGGCGCTGAGCGGCGTCCGGCACACGGACTTTTTCCAGCATCTCCAGCGCGCGCTGGCGGGCAGCGCTCGCCGATAACCCCTGATGACGGATGACACTTTCAGCGATCTGCTCGCCGATGGTGAACACCGGGTTGAGCGAGGTCATCGGCTCTTGAAAGATCATCGCCATGCGATTGCCGCGCACGTCCAGCAGGCGCTCGTCGGACATGCCGAGCAAGGGCTCATCGAGCAGGCTGGAAGCGCTGGCCGCGACCTTGGCGGTATCGGGCAGCAGGCCCATCAACGCCATGGACGTCACGCTCTTGCCGCAACCGGACTCGCCGACGATGGCCAGGGTCTTGCCCGGCTGAAGAGAGAAGGAAACGCCATCGACCACATTGGCCGGCGCCTCCTTGAAACGCACGGTGAGGTCGCTGACGCTCAGCACGGGCTGTTGCGGGTCCTTGCTGTTCATACGCTGGCCTCGAGGTCTTGTTGGATGACGTGGTCCAGCGCCTGCTGCAGCGCGCGCAGATGGCCGCGCATGGCAGTGGCGGCCTTGATCGGGTCACGGGTTTCGATGGCGCTGACGATGTCGTCGTGATCGTGGCTGTAGGTGTCCAGTCGATCGGCATTGCGTGCGCGCTGACGCAGGTCACGCCAGGCAGGGTCGAGGCGAATGGCGTCGAGCATTTCGAAGATGTCGAGCATCAGGCGATTGCCCGCGGCTTCGGCGATCCCGCGATGCAGCGCGCTGTCCCACAGCTCGATGCCTTCGGCGTCTATTTCGGTGGCGTGCTGCTGGCGCTCGGTGCGTTCGGCCAGGCGGCGCAAGATCGCCATTTGTTCGCCGTTGGCACGCAGTGCGGCCAGGGAGGCGAGCGCAGGTTCCAGGTAGAGGCGCGCTTCCATGACCTCGCCGAAATTGGTCCGGCTCGAGAGCTTGGCAAAACTCATCGACGCGCTGGGCGGCGTCGGACCGACAAAGGTGCCTTTACCTTGGCGGCGCCAGATCTGCCCTTCGGCTTCCAGCACCGCCAGCGCCCGACGAATCGCCCGGCGACTTACACCGAAATCCACCGCCAGTTCACGCTCGGTCGGCAATGCACGCTGAGGGAACGCCGCGTGTTGCGCCACCATCTGGCGCAGTGCGTCCAGCGCCATTTTCGACGAGTTGTCGTGAGGCGCATCAGTCTCGAACCTTTCCATCTTGGTCTCTCATGACAGGATGAAAACAGAGGGCCGCTGGCAGCGAGAGCCGCGAGCGACGATGTATGGAGGAGTGCAATAGCGATGCCAATGAAAATTGGTTCACGGTTCGAATGCGTGATCCAGGCGCGGGACAGCACGTTGTTGCGCCCGGTCGGGCCAATCGCTAAAGGTTCAGAAGGTTGGTTCAGGGGATGAGATGGCATTGGTTCGGGGGTAGGTGAACCAATTTTTGGAGGATGTTACGCAAGTGCCTGATTATGGTTCGGGTGCATTGTTACGGGGCGCAGTCGCGGGGACTGGCTGCCGAGGTGACCGTGCGGAGCCAGACACTCCGCCTCACGGTCACCCGAGCAGAATCAAGGGCGTCGAGGTTGTTCGATCAGTCCCACTGCGGCGCCAGGCTGGCCGGGCTGGTCAGGCGATGGCCGCGATCCAGACGGGCGATCTGCGCCATGTCGTCGTCGGTCAGTTTCAGGTCCACGGCCTTGAGGTTGCTCTCCAGATTGGCGCGTTTGGTTGACGACGGGATCACCGCGTAACCCAACTGCATCGCCCAGGCGAGCGTCACCTGTGCCAGGGTGGCTTGATGACGCTGGGCGATCTGCTGGATCACCGGGTCTTTCAGCACTTCGCCGTACGCCAGGGTCATGTACGAGGTGATCTTGATCCCATGCTCATGAGCAAACTGAGCCACGGTGCGGTTTTGCAGGTACGGGTGCAGTTCGATCTGGTTGGTGGCGATGTTCTCGGCGCCAACCGCTTCGATCGCTTCTTTCATCAATGCCACGGTGAAGTTGGAGACGCCGATTTCACGTGTCAGGCCTTGCTTCTTCGCCTCCAGCAGTGCGCCCATGAACTCGGCGACGGGCACCTTGCCTTGTGGCGATGGCCAGTGAATCAGCGTCAGGTCGACGTGGTCGGTTTTCAGCTTCGCCAGGCTTTCCTTCAGGCTCGGGATCAGCTTGTCGGCGGCGTAGTGGTCGGTCCAGATCTTGGTGGTGATGTACAGCTCGTCTCGCGCAATACCGCTTTGCTCGATGGCCTGGCCGACTTCGGCCTCGTTGCCGTAGATCTGCGCGGTGTCGATGACGCGGTAGCCCAGGTCCAGGGCGTTGCTGACCGAATCGATCACGACCTGGTCTTTCAAGCGGAAGGTGCCGAGGCCAAATGCAGGAACAGTCATGGGGTTCTCCATTGCGAAGGATAGAAATCTGAAGCCCAGTATCCCGATTCGATCCCTGCGGAAAAACCGGGGGATCGGAAAGGGAGTTTTGACCGGGAATCATGAATGCAGTGGAGATTGGGACCGTTTGAGAGTGCATTGATTCAGGCGAGTTCCCACGGCGGATCGCAAAACCCGTGTAGGAGCGCGCTTGCCCGCGAACGATTTATCAGGCGCAGAAAACCGACCTGACGGAAAAATCAAACCGCCTCAAGCAACGTCGCAATGCCCTGGCCACCGGCAATGCACTGGGTCGCCACCGCATACCGGCCACCCTGACGCTTGAGCAATGACGCCGCCTTGCCCGTGATGCGTGCGCCTGTCGCGCCCAACGGGTGACCCATGGCCATCGCGCCACCGTCCAGATTGACCTTTGCCATGTCCAGCCCCAGCTCCCGCACACACGCGATGGACTGGCTGGCGAAGGCTTCGTTGATCTCCATCAGATCGATGTCGGCAATGCTCAAACCGGCGCGCTGCAGCAATTTGCGGGTCGCGTAAACCGGGCCCATGCCCATGATGTCCGGTGGGCAACCGGCGACCGCGACGCCTTTGATGCGCGCCAGAATCTCCAGGCCATGGGTGCGCGCGAAGTCCTCGGTGCAGACGAGTACCGCCGCACTGCCGTCGGTCAAGGGCGAAGCCGTGCCCGCTGTGACGCTGCCGCCGAAGGCAGGCTTCAGCCCCGCGAGACCTTCCAGGCTGGTGCCGGGGCGGATGCAGCCGTCTTCGCTGACCACGCCATCGGGTGTCGTCACCGGTACGATCTCATCGACGAACAAACCCCGTTCACGCGCGTTGGCCGCTTTGGCGTGGGACTCAACGGCCATGGCTTCTTGTTCGCTGCGGCTGATGTCGAAGCGTCTAGCGACTTCTTCGGCGGTCAACCCCATGGGCATGTACACCTGCGGCATGTCCTGCATCAGGGTCGGGTTGGGTGAAATGTTGAAGCCGCCCATGGGCACGCGGGTCATGGATTCGACGCCCGCACAGAGAAACGCTTCGCCCGCGCCGAGCATGATTTGCCCGGCTGCGTAATGCACCGAACTCATCGAAGAACCGCAGAAGCGGTTGATGGTCGCGCCACCCAGCGTGTCGGGAAAGCCCGCGCGGAAGCTGGCAATGCGAGCGATGTTCATGCCCTGTTCGGCTTCGGGGTAGGCGCAGCCCATGATCACGTCCTCAAGCGCTGCGGGGTCGAGGTCGAGCTTGTCGACCAGGCCTCTGAGCACTTGGGCGGCGAGGTCGTCGGGACGCAGGTTGATCAGGCCGCCTTTCTTGGCGAAGTGAAAGGGCGACCGGGCATAGCCGGCAATGACGATCGAGGCAGTGGCGGGGTGCATGGCAATTCTCCAGGGGGAGGCGTGGGCAGTCGGTTGGACGTTCAGCGGTTCATGTCGAGGATCATGCAAGTGGTGGTGCCGGTCGCGTACAGACGGCCATCGGCGTCATAGATCCTGCCTTCAGCCAGCGCCGTGGAACGGCCGACGTGCACCACCGTGCCTTCGGCGCGTATCGGGCCGGTCTTGTTGGTCAGCGCCCGGATGTAGCTGATGCGCAAGTCGAGGGTGGTGTAACCCTGGCCCTTGTTCAGCCGGGTGTGGATCGAGCAACCCATGCACGAGTCGAGCAGGGTGGCGGCGTAGCCACCGTGCACGCTGCCCAGCGGGTTGTAGTGCTGTGGTCCGGGTGTGCCTTGGAAGATGAAGCGGCCGGGCGTCCATTCGATGGGCACAAAATCCATCAACTCACCAATCGGCGGATGCGGGTACAGGCCGTTGCCGATCCCGTCGAAAAACTCCTGAGGGGTGAGCTGAGCCACGTCGATCAGGCTCATGCTGCCAGCCTTGCCCAGCCGGGCCCGCATGTCTTGCTCCTGAGCGAGCCAAAGGGCGAGGGTTTCTTCGCGAGGGGTGGTTTGCATGGCGTTCGCTCCGGGGAAGCATCGGGTTGTTGGGTGTAGAAAAATTACGGTCATAATCCCGCTGTTCCATGACAACCGCAATATCATAAATGTCCAGCAGTGGCCAAAGCGCTCAGCCTGCGGTTCAACGCTAGCGGTTCGGGCAGTCCGCGGATGTTCTGAATGAGGAGGGATAAGGGTTGTCGATTTGGCCGGGCGCCGTTCCCCGGTGTCAGCGAAGTGCTGGGCGGTTACTGGTTGCTCGAACTGGGGTCGCTCGATGAGGCGATTGAGTGGGCCAAGCGTTGCCCGGCCGGGGACAATGAGACCGTTGAAGTGCGCAAGGTCATGGGCTTCGAGGATTTCGCGCCGGATGTGCAGGCGGCAGCGGCGGGCTTCAAGGAGAAACACGACGCCAAGCCCTGATCGGTAACGTGGCCCCTTGATCAGGCTGGAACTGACGACTGCTTTTGATTCTGGCCGCAGGCCGTAGGAGCGCGCTTGCTCTGGGCCGCAGTCGGACGATCTGGCGCGCAGCGGCAGTGAATCCTGCAAACGCGATCAGCCTGGCACACCGCGCCGGATGATTTCAGGACCGCTGCGCGCTCCATCGCGTCCGTCGTAACCTCCGAATGCTCCCACGCCCTCCGGGCAGAAGCAGGATCGCGGTCTGCCTGCACGCCTTCTAGGCGGTAGCAACGTCGCAATAGGCGTGACGGTATGCGATTGGCTTTTTATTCTGGCCGGAGGCGGAGCGCGCTTGCTCTGGGCCGCACTCGGACGATCTGCCGGGCACCGGCAGTAAACCCGGACGCCTTGGCCGTTGCAGGCAGACTGCATCTGCCAAATCTATGGCCGCTTCGCGCCTGATCGCCGAAAAGTCGGGCGCATATGCCCTCCGGCCAGAAGCCGGTTCTCAACGTATCAAGCGCGCCCTTCCTTCTTTACAAAGTGCGTGTGCATGTCGGCGGTCAGCGCTTCGACGCGTTCGGTCAGCACTTTGGTCATTTCGGTCAGGCGCGTGTTCTGTTCAAGCAGTTCGAGCATCTGCGCGGTGTGCTCCGCCGCGCGGGCCATGCGTTCTTCGTTGGCCACGGCCAGGGCTTCCCGGTGCTGCGCGTCGGCATCGGCATTGGCTTTGTCCCGCGCCGACTGGCGGGTCTGCGCGAGCAGGATCAGTGGCGCGGCGTAGGCCGACTGCAGGCTGAAGGCCAGGTTGAGCAGGATGAACGGGTAAAGGTCGAAGGTCACCAGACCGCTGATGTTGGCGCCCACCCACAGCAGCACGATCAATGTCTGGGCGCCGAGAAACGTCGGCGTACCGAAGAATCGCGCAAACGCTTCTGCCTTCAGTGCAAAGGCGTCGCTGCCAAACGTGGGCGCCAAGTGTGCGTGGCCCTTGTGGAAACGCAGGTGATCGACTTTCGCCGGGGTGGGGGAAGGCACGTCAGTGTTGACGGGTTCGGGCGTGGCTGCGGGCATGACGGTGTCCTGAGGGCAAAAACATCTGCCCACTATAGGCTCAGATCAACCGACTTTGGCGGCCCGCAGGGTGGCGAAAGTGAGTCTGCTCGCAAAGCCTTATTCAAACCGCACCGAGTTTAGCCGTGCTGGCTTTGCGCGGGCAGACTCATCCCCACAGGTCCGGCAACGACCTGAGCGTCAATCCACGGGCTCGGGATACAACGGCTTGGACCGCGACATGATGTTGGCGTAGTCATACACATATTGACGGCCTGCATGGCTGGTCATGCGCAGGCGGTCGATCAGTTGTCGCTCTTTCTTGTTCAGGTATCTCAACCCTTGGTGGTCACTGGACTTGAGGCGATCACGTTCATGGGCGTCAGGGAAAGTGATGACGTTCGTCATGAAATATCTCCTTGGTTAAATCCGTGTGCCCGGCTCCATATTCCGGTTCACCGTTTGTCGTGCGACTGCGCACCTTACCCACAAAAAGTCAGACCCTTCAACCCTGCAAATGATCAATGGATCACACCACGCGCGTGATCTCGAACGATTGCCGGCTGCCGTTCACGCTGATCTGCACCTCGTCGCCATCGAACTTGCCCAGCAGGTTCTGGCCCAGCGGTGCCTTGGCCGTGATAACGGTGATCAGGGTGCCATCGACGCTGATTTTCAAGCCCGCCGCATCCGGTCCCAGGAACAGGTGCTGCGCAACACCGCTGGCGGACTCCAGAACGATCAGGTCGCCTGATTGAATGCCGCGTGTGTCGTCGAAAGGCTTGAGCACGAGGTTCTGGTACAGCGTCAGCGACTGGCGAATCTCCTCCACGCGACGCGCCTGCCCAGCGGCGAGGTACGAGGCTTCCAGGCCCAGCGTGTCGTACTTGTTCTCGGCGATGTTCTCTTCATGGGTCGCGGTTTCGTACGCGGTTTGCGCGGCACGAACGGCGACGTCCAGATCGACCTCGAGTTTTTCAATGATCCGTTGCAGGACCTGTTGCTTGTTCATGAGTGCTGCTTGTCTCGTGGAAGGAATCAACCGCAGAACTGGTAAATCGCGGCGCGGCTCTTCTCGCTGGGCGCGGTCTGATTCTGCTGCATCCAGAACTGGCATTTGGGGCCATTGAAGTTGCGTTGGCGTTCAGCCTGCTCGGTTTCCTGCGTCTGACGGGCCTCGCTGTCGCGCAAGATCTGCCGGTACTGGTCAAACATCGGGTTGTCGCTTTCAGGCTTTGCCTTGGCGGCGGGCGGGCTGGTCATCTGATTGGCCGCATTGCTCAGCGCCTGGGTCTGCTCGGCGGGCAGCGCTTTGTAAATCAGCCAGCCCGTCAGTGCCACGGCCATGAAACCCAGCCAGATACCGACGGCGATGGACAGAATCAGCTTCAGCGGTTGGAGCGTCACGGACAATTGGCGATGGTTGACGTACATAGCAGACTCCCTACTTGTATGACGTTGGCGCCGATTGTCGCACGACCGGGGCTGGTGATTCTGCGCTGTTATGAAGGACAATCCGTTTTTTTGAACATCCTCAGGGAGCCCGGATGAAAGCCTCTTGGGATATTTTCTGCACCGTTGTGGATAACTTTGGTGATGTTGGCGTGACGTTCCGTCTGGCCCGACAACTGGTCGCCGAGCATGGTATGGAGGTGCGCCTGTGGGTCGACGACCTGTCGGCGTTCGCTCGCTTGTGTCCGGGCGCCGACCCTCATGCATTGCAGCAATGGCATGACGGCGTCAGCGTCTGTTTCTGGGCGAAGGACTGGCAACCGGCCGAGCCTGCCGACGTGGTGATCGAGGCCTTCGCCTGTCATCTACCCGCCGCTTACATCGACGCCATGAAGGCCCGCAATCCGCGTCCGCTGTGGTTGAACCTTGAATACCTCAGCGCGGAAGAGTGGGTCACCGGTTGCCATGGGTTGCCGTCGTTGCAGTCCAGCGGCATCCAGAAATTCTTCTTCTTTCCGGGTTTCCGGACCAGCACCGGCGGCTTACTGCGCGAAGCCGGGCTGATCGAACGTCGGCACGCCTTCGAACAAAACCCGGCCGCGCAGCAGGCGTTTTTGGCCAGCCTCGGTGTTTATCCACAGGCAGACACTGAACAGGGTCCGCCCCGGCTGATTTCGTTGTTCGCCTACGAACACGCAGGATTGGGTTCGTGGCTCGACTGCCTGGCGTTCGATGATCGCAAAACCCATTTGCTGGTGCCGGAAGGGCGGATTCTGGGAGACCTGGAGCGCTGGCTCGGTGTTGATGCCTTGAAAGCGGGCGATTTGAACCAGCGCAACGCCCTGACGATTCAGGTGTTGCCGTTCGTGCGCCAGGAAGATTATGACCGGTTGCTGTGGTGTTGCGCGTTCAACGTCGTGCGTGGTGAAGATTCGTTTGTGCGCGCGCAGTGGGCGGGTCGCCCGCTGATCTGGCACATCTATGAGCAGGACGACGATGCCCATTGGGCGAAGCTGGACGCGTTTCTTGAACTGTATCTGGCGGGGTTATCCACAGCGGCTGGGGAGGCGCTGACCGAGGTCTGGCGCCACTGGAACGCGGGTCAGACAATGACGCAAAGCTGGAATACCCTGGAAAAGCACCGCGACGAGCTGGCCGCGCACGCTGAACGGTGGTGTCTGGAACAGGCCTTGCAAGACGATCTGACGACTGCGCTGGTAACGTTTTACCGAAATTGGATATGATACGCGGCCTTGTATTAAGCCCTGTACGAAAAGTGGCTTTTCGTACAGGGCTTAGAAAGAACTTCAATCCAAATTCGGATACTCGTAATGAAAACTGGTAAAGAGCTTAAACCCGGCACCGTGATCCGTATCGACAACGATCCTTGGCTGGTTCAGAAAGCTGAATTCACCAAGTCGGGCCGTAACAGCGCGATCATGAAGACCAAGCTGAAAAACCTGCTGACCGGCTACAAGACTGAAACCGTCTACAGCGCCGACGACAAGCTGGACGACGTGATCCTGGACCGTAAAGAAGCCACCCTGTCTTTCATCAGCGGTGATTCGTACACGTTCATGGACACCAGCGACTACACCATGTACGAGCTGAACGCTGAAGACATCGAAGCCGTTCTGCCTTTCGTTGAAGAAGGCATGACTGACGTCTGTGAAGCCGTATTCTTCGAAGACCGTCTGGTTTCCGTAGAGCTGCCGACCACCATCGTGCGCGTCGTTGACTACACCGAAGGTTCGGCTCGCGGCGACACTTCCGGCAAAGTCATGAAGCCTGCCAAGCTGGCAAACGGTACCGAACTGCAAGTGGCTGATTTCATCGAAATCGGTGACAAGATCGAGATCGACACCCGTGAAGGCGGTTCCTACAAAGGCCGTGCTAAATAAGCATTGCTTCTGTAACGCCGGATACGAAAAAGCCCGACCATTGAGTCGGGCTTTTTTGTGGCCGAAGGGTTTGTCGATTACCCGTTCATCTCGCGTGTCTCCATTCGCAGGATCGCTTGTCGAACCCACCGATGCCATCGCGGGCAAGCGCGCTCCTACAGGTGACTCGATACCTTGTAGGAGCGCGCTTGCCCGCGATGGCGTCAGATGAATCGCTGAAGATTCATCCGACGTGCTTCGTCTTACTTCAGATGAACCTTCAGCTCTTGGGACGCCTGCAACATCGCAGACCGCACTTCCGGCACCTGGCTGACCACGTTCAGCAGACCGTAGTCGTGAATCATGCCGTTGTAACGCACTGCGGTGACGGGCACACCGGCCTGGTCCAGTTTGCGAGCGTACGCTTCACCTTCGTCGCGCAGGACGTCGGCACCGGCGGTCTGCACCAGCGCAGGCGGCAGACCTTTCAACTGATCCAGCGTGGCGCGCAGCGGTGAGGCATAGATCTCGGCGCGTTGTTTTGGATCGGTGGTGTAGTTGTCCCAGAACCACTTCATCATGTTGCGAGTGAGGAAGTGGCCCTCGGCGAACTGGTCATACGAACCGGTATCGAAGTTGGCGTCGGTCACCGGCCACAGCAGCACCTGGTACTTGATCGCCGGGGTGCCTTTGTCTTTGGCCATCAGGCTGACGACCGCCGCCATGTTGCCACCGACACTGTTGCCCGCTACCGCAAGGCGTTTGCCGTCGACGTTGATTTCCTTGCCGTGCTCGGCCACCCATTTAGTCGCAGCGTAGGCCTGGTTGATCGCGGTCGGGTAGTGCGCTTCAGGCGAAGGGGTGTAGTTGACGAACACCGCTACCGCACCGGAACCCTCTACCAGATCCCGCACCAGGCGCTCGTGCGTCGGGTAGTCACCCAGCACCCAGCCGCCGCCGTGGAAGTACATGAACACGGGCAAGGTGCCTTTCACGCCCGCCGGACGCACGATGGTCAGGCTGATGTTCTGGCCATCGACCGAGATGGTCTTCTGGCTGACATCGGCTTTGGGCAGGGTCAGCTTGACCCCGGCCTGAGCACCCGTGAGTACCGCACGTGCATCCTTGGGCGAGAGCTGTTCGATCGGCTTGCCACCACCGGAATTCAGCGCATCGAGGAACGCCTGTGTGTTGTGCTCGACGCCGGTGTCGGTCGCTGCGAAAGCGTTGCCGACCGAAAGGGCGAGGAGCGAGCCAGCCAGAATCTTGCCGAACGTGTTCATGTTTATCTCCTACGGGGTCGGGTGGGTTAGACGGTTACGTGCAGACGTACGTCAACGTTGCCGCGAGTGGCGTTGGAGTAAGGGCAAACCTGGTGAGCCGCGTCGACCAGCGCTTGAGCGTCGGCCTGGTCCAGACCTGGCAGGTTGATGTTCAGGTCGATGTCCAGACCGAAACCGCCAGGGATCTGGCCGATGCCGACATGGGCAGTGATCGAGGCGTCGGCCGGGATGCTGCGTTTGCTTTGACCGGCGACGAATTTCAGTGCGCCGATGAAGCAGGCCGAGTAGCCGGCGGCGAACAGTTGCTCAGGGTTGGTGGCTTCACCACCCGCGCCGCCCAGTTCTTTCGGGGTGGCCAGTTTCACGTCGAGGATTTTGTCGCTGGAAACAGCACGGCCATCACGGCCACCGGTTGCGGTTGCGACTGCGGTATAGAGAGTTTGCATGATATTTCCTCACTAGATGATGTTGGCGTAGGCCGGTTGTGCTTAGCGCTAAAAGTTTGTGCGCTAAGCAAGTGAGATGAAATGTACTGCGCAAATGTTTAGTGCGCAATATAAATTTCTGAAGTTTTTCAAAAAAATCGTAAGGGGCTGAACTGAATCTATTTAACTGATTGATAAATAAAGATTTATTTTTAATTTTTTGTTGTGCCGTCAAAAGCGAAAGCGCCCGTGAAATCGCATCCGCCGTCAAGCCATGCCCAGACGGCGCTTTCACCACGGATCCTGTAGGAGCGCGCTTGCCCGCGAAGGCATTCATGCAGGCACCCTCGTGATACCTGCGCGGACGCTTTCGCGGGCAAGCGCGCTCCTACAGAGATCAGTGGCAGGGTCGGGCGGCAATAAAAAAGGCCAGCAACAAGGCTGGCCTTAAGTGAAGGAGGGGGTCATCAGATGCTGCCGTGCAGGTTCCCGCGCAACCCCAACAGATCTTTCTGTAGCGCTTGCAGTTGCCGAACACTGATGCCGCTGGCCGCCAGAATGCACTGTGGAATGCTTTGCGCTTTGGTGTGCAACGCTTTGCCTTGCTCGGTCAGGGTCAGCAGGACGACGCGCTCGTCCTCTTTGCTCCGCGTACGGCTGATCAAGCCTTCGGTTTCCAGTCGTTTCAGCAGAGGGGTCAACGATCCCGGATCAGTCAGCAAGCGCGTGCTGACTTCTCCCACCGTCAAACCATCCCGCTCCCACAGCACCAACATGGCCAGGTATTGCGGATAGGTCAGGTTAAGCGCCTGGAGCAGGGGTTTGTACACCTTGGTCATCATCAGTGACGTGGAGTACAGGGCAAAACACAGCTGGTTATCCAGCAGCAAATCGTCGCAACTGCCAGCGCCCGCCGTGGTGGAGCCTTTTTCGGCGTTCATCGGGTGTTCCTCGGTTAATCGGTAGTGATTGGTAATTTAGTGCCATGATCTTTATTGCACCAGATAATTTCGGTAATCGGTCGTCCGGTGTTTTTCTATCGCAATGCCACAGATTGATTCGGGAGACGTTAAAACACGAATCGTGAACCGACTGATCACGTTTCGTTGAGCGTAATATTCGACTGCGGATTTCCCCGCTTCGCCCGACTGCGTAGCATGCGCGCAGGATTAAACTGAGGACCGCGCGTGATTGTCGATGTTGTGATGTACCTGCTGTTGGGCGCTGCCATGGGCACCTTGGGCGGGCTGTTTGGCATTGGAGGCGGGCTGGTGGCCATTCCTGCACTGGGCGTGCTGTTTGGTCTCGATCAGCAATTGGCGCAAGGCACTGCATTGCTGATGGTGCTGCCCAACGTGCTGCTTGCGCTGTGGCGCTACAACCAGCGCAACCGGATTTCGGTGTGCAACGCCATGATGCTGATTGGCCCCAGTTTCTTCGTGTCATGGCTGACGTCGCTGTGGGCGGTGCGGGTCGACGCGCAAAGCATGCGTATCGGCTTTGTTGCGTTTCTCATCGTGCTGACGCTCTTCAACCTGATTCAGATGTACTGGCGCAAAGGCGATGCAGGTCTTGAATTACGTCATCGCAACTGGTTGTGGTTGCTCGGCGTAGGTTCCGGCGTGACGGCGGGGATGTTCGGTGTCGGGGGCGGGGTGATTGCGACGCCGATTCTGACGGGCCTGTTCGGCGCCACCCAAGTGGTCGCTCAGGGCCTTGCCCTCGCATTGGCCGCACCCGCCACGGTGATCACCCTGACGACCTATGCGGTGCATGGCCATGTTAACTGGCTCATGGGCGTCCCGCTGGCGATCGGCGGGCTGGCGAGCATCAGTTGGGGTGTGGCGCTGGCCCATAGCCTCCCGGAGCGCTTGCTGCGGTCGCTGTTCTGCGTGTTTCTGGTGATCTGCGCAATCATGCTGTGCTTCAGGGTGTGACGTCTTTTACAGCTTGAAGCCTTCGGCGATGTGATCGGCCAGGCACTCGGTGATCGGCGAAGGGTTATTGGGGTTGCGCAGCAGAACGATGCTCGCCGAGGGCAGCTGTGGCAGCCCTTCGGCGTCACCCAGAATACGCAGGTCCGAGGTAATCAGGCTTTGCAACTGGGCCGTCACCGCAAGGCCCGCGCTGACCACCGCCATGATCGCCGACAGGCTGGCGCTGGTATACGCCACGCGATATTCCCGACCCGCCGCATCCAGCGCATTGCTCGCCCACAGGCGGCAAAAACAGTCACTGTTGAACATCGCCAGCGGGATCGGCGTCTGCTCGTGCGGGCAGAACCCTGCGGCCTCGGCCCAGACGAAGCGCTCCTGACGCAGAATCTGGCCGATCTCCTTGCCCGGCTCGCGGGTGACAATGCTCAGGTCCAGGTCCTGACGTTGCAACAGCTGCGCCGAGGATTCGCAATGCACCTCCACCTGAATCAGCGGATACGCCTGAGCGAAGCGCGACAGAATGCCCGGCAAAAAGCGCATGACATAGTCGTCCGGCGTGCCGATTTTCACGGTGCCGATCATGTGCGGTTCGCGCAGGGTGTTGAACACTTCGCTGTGCAATTTAAGGATGCGTCGGGCGTAACCCAGCAGCACCTGACCTTCGGCTGTCAGGTTCAGGACCCGGCCGTCTTTCTGGAACAGGGGGCGCTGAACGACATCGTCTTCCAGTCGCTTCATCTGCATGCTCACCGCCGACTGGGTGCGATTGACTACTTCGCCCGCTTTGGTGAAGCCGCCTTGGTCAGCGATGGCGACGAAGGTCCTCAGCAGTTCACTGTCGATACTCGGATAGGTGGCCATTGCATCAATCTCCCAGATGCAGTGCATCAGAAACATTCGTTGGATTGATATTAAGCCCGAGCAGAAAATCTAGCCATCCCCACTTGGAGGGCAAGACGATGAAAGGTCAAAAAGGTTACGTACTGGTACTCAAAACGCTGTCCCATGACTCGGCTGTCGAGCGCGCCTGGCATACTGCGACCTCGCAGATTGCTCGCTGGCGCAAGCTGCATCGCGAGCGCGTAGCGTTGGCCAGCCTGAGCGACGATGCACTCAAGGACATCGGCCTCAGCCGGGCCGATGTCTACGAGGAAATTGATCGTCCGTTCTGGGATGACCCGATGAAACACTGACAGGGCAGGGGGGATCGGGTAGTTTTGCGAATCGATCAGGAGATCCTGAATGCCCGCAGAACTGCCGACCCCATCTCAGCTGTCCCTCAAGCAAGCCCGTCGTGTGGCGCTGGCGGCACAAGGTTTTAATGGCCGCCGGCCACCGGCGACGTTCACGTCCAGCCACGTCACGCAACTGATCGAGCGCCTCGGCGTCCTGCAGATCGACTCGGTCAATGCGCTGGTTCGCTCGCATTACCTGCCGCTGTATTCCCGACTGGGCAACTACCCGCAAAAACTGCTGGATCAGGTCGCCTGGAGTCAGGGCCGGCAACGCAAACTCTTTGAATACTGGGGGCACGAGGCTTCGTTGCTGCCGGTCGAGCTGTATCCCTTGATGCGCTGGCGCATGCAGCGCGCGTCTCAGGGCGAGGGTATTTATCAGCAACTGGCCACATTCGGACGCGAAGAGCGACCGACCATCGCCAGGGTGCTGCAGGCCGTCCGCGATCAAGGCGCGTTGGGGGCGGGCAGCCTGAGCACCCGTCAGGAGCGGGCAGGCCCCTGGTGGGACTGGAGCGCGGAAAAGCATGCGCTGGAATGGTTGTTCGCCGCAGGTGAGGTCACCGTTTCAGGCCGTCGCGGCTTCGAGCGCCTGTACGATTTGCCTGAGCGGGTGCTGCCGTCTTCCATCATCAATCACCCGGACATCAGTGAGGCCGATGCGCAGCGCGGCTTGTTGCTGCGGGCGATCACGGCCCTGGGCGTCGGGACGGAAAAAGACATTCGCGATTATTTTCGTCAGGACCCTGCACCGGCAAAAGCCGGGCTTGCCGAGTTACTGGAAGAGGGGGCGATCGAGAAGGTTCAGGTGCAAGGCTGGAAACAGCCGGCGTATGCGCTGCCTGCACTCAAGGTGCCGCGGAAAATCACTGCAAGCGCACTGCTTTCGCCCTTCGATTCTCTGATCTGGGAGCGAGCCCGCACCGAGCGCTTGTTCGATTTTCACTACCGGCTCGAGATCTACACCCCGGCGCACAAGCGCGTGTACGGCTATTACGTCTTGCCCTTCTTGCACAACGAGCGTATTGCCGCGCGCATAGACCTGCGGGCAGAGCGAGCGGCGGGAAGGCTGGCGGTGCATGCCGTACACGAAGAAGAACCAGGGCTGGACGAGGAAGGCATGCACGCCTTGGCGGCGAATCTGCGGCAACTGGCGGACTGGCTGGGGTTGCCCGACGTCGTGATCAACTGCCAGCGCGCCAGTGCGGCGCGCTTGCGGGTGGCGTTTCTCGCCCAGGGATTAGGGCATCTCTAACCGTTGGAGGTTGGCACCACCCTTGTAGGAGCGCGGTTGCCCGCGATTGCGGTGGGTCAGACGAAGCAATCGTTACAGACAGATCGCAACCGTACGGATTCGGCTCATACCAAACGCGCTTCTACAGGGCTGAATGTTGTTACCGACGCACCTGCTTCAACGTCTCGGCAATCAGAAACGCCAACTCCAGCGACTGATCGGCGTTCATCCGTGGATCGCAATGGGTGTGGTAGCGGTCCGACAAGCCGTCTTCGGTAATCGGACGCGCGCCGCCGATGCATTCGGTGACGTTCTGCCCGGTCATCTCGATGTGAATCCCGCCGGCATACGTGCCCTCCGCCTGATGCACCTGGAAGAACTGCTTCACCTCCCCCAGGATCTGCGCGAAGTCGCGGGTCTTGTAGCCGCTGCTCGCCTTGATCGTGTTGCCGTGCATCGGGTCCGAACTCCACAGGACTTTCTTGCCTTCGCGCTCGACGGCACGAATCAGCCCCGGCAGATGATCGCCGACCTTGTTGGCGCCCATGCGCGCGATCAGGTTCAGACGACCGGGATCGTTGTCCGGATTGAGAATGTCGATCAGGCGAATCAGGTCGTCGGTGTTCATGCTCGGGCCGACTTTCACCCCGATCGGGTTCTTCACGCCGCGCAGGAATTCGACGTGTGCGCCGTCCAGCTGACGGGTGCGGTCGCCGATCCACAGCATGTGAGCCGAACAGTCGTAGAAATCGTTGGTCAGGCTGTCGCGGCGCACAAAGGCTTCTTCGTAATTCAGCAGCAACGCTTCGTGCGCAGTGAAGAAGCTGGTCTCGCGCAATTGCGGCGACGTGTCCATTCCACAGGCGCGCATGAAGGCCAGGGTTTCATCGATGCGATTGGCCAACTGGCTGTACTTGTCCGACAGCGCCGAGTTGGCGATGAAGTCCAGGTTCCACTGATGCACCTGATGCAGGTCGGCAAAGCCGCCCTGGGCGAATGCACGCAACAGGTTCAGGGTCGCGGTGGACTGGTGATAGGCCTGCAGCAGACGATCCGGGTCCGGCACGCGGCTTTTTTCATCGAAGCCAATGCCGTTGACGATGTCCCCGCGATAGGCCGGCAGCGTCACGCCCTCCACGGTTTCGTCGTTGGACGAACGCGGTTTGGCGAACTGGCCGGCCATGCGCCCCACCTTGACCACCGGGCAGCCCGCCGCGAAGGTCATGACAATCGCCATTTGCAGCAACACCTTGAAGGTGTCGCGGATTTTCGCGGCAGAGAATTCGAAGAAGCTCTCGGCGCAATCGCCACCTTGCAGCAGAAACGCGCGACCCTCGGTGACCTCGGCAAACTGTCGGCGCAGCTCGCGGGCTTCACCGGCGAACACCAACGGCGGGTAGCTGGCCAGGGTCTGCTCGACACGCAGCACGTGGTCGGCATCGGGGTACTGAGGTTGCTGCTGGATAGGCAGCGCCCGCCAGCTGTCGGGGCTCCAGGGTTGGCTCATGATGAACTCGAATTCAGTGCGATCGGACGGCCATGGTAGCAGTTCATCCCGATAATTTGCGTGACCTGCCGGGGCTGCATGCCTGACAATCCGCGCTTTCCCGTGCTCTGATCTCTTTAACAGCGCGCGCGGCGGTCTGGAATCTGTGGGAGCGAATTCATTCGCGAGACAGCGGTTCAGCCTACACATCTGTATTGGCTGGGCCACCGTATCGCGAATAAATTCGCTCCCACAGGGTTAACCCCCAAAACTTTTGGCAAGAGAGCAGCAATGACCGAGGAGCGTGTAGAGCGCGTGCTGGCTGAAGTTCATGACGACTTCGGCATGATTCGCGTGCTGGAAGTGGACGATTACCGCTTCCTGGAGTTTGGCGATGCCATTGAGCAGAGCTGCACGTTCACGGCCGACCCGGCGTGGCTGGAGTATGACTACACCCGCGCGATGCTGATCGGTGCGTTGTGCCATGAGTTCCCCGAGAGCGCGCTCTTCATGGGGCTCGGCGCCGGCACGCTGACCCAGGCCTGCCTGAAATTCCTGCCGCTGGACGACGTCGAGGCTATCGAACTGCGCCCGGACGTGCCCCGTCTGGCGATGGAGTACATGGGCCTGGAAGACGATCCCCGGCTTTACGTGCGCATCGGCGATGCTCTGGAACTGCTGCCGACGGCCGAAAACGCCGACCTGATCTTCGTCGACTTGTACACCGACACCGGCCCTGCGGTGGGGCATCTGGCGTGGGGCTTTCTGGAAAAGTGCCAGCAACGCCTCAACCCCGGTGGCTGGTTGATCATCAATCAATGGGCCTCGGACGACGGCAAACCGCTGGGCGCGGCGCTCTTGCGCGGTCTTTACCATCGCCACTACTGGGAGTTGCCTGTGAAGGAGGGCAACGTGATTCTCATCGTGCCGGCTGATCTGGAACAGAGCCTGGACATGGACGCGCTGATCGGGCGCGCCGAAGGTCTGGCGCCGCAACTGGGTTACTCGTTGCTTCCACTCATCAAGACCTTGCGTCCGGCAACCTGATCAACGTCCCGTGAAAACGGGGCTGCGGTCTTCCAGCAGGGCGTTCAAGCCTTCTCTGGCGTCGTCGCTGTCGATCACCCGCCTGACCAGCATCGGCAGCGTTCGCGCCGCGGCCTCCTCGCCTTCGAGCACCGTTTGGCGCGCCGACTCCAGCGTGGCGCGAATGCCCAGCGGCGCGCGATCGGCGATGTGCTGCGCCAGTCGCAGGGCCGACGGCAGCAGTTCCTCGGGCGCCATCACTTCCTGCACCAACCCCATGCGACAGGCCTCGTGCGCGTCAAACTCATCGCCGGTCAACAGCCAGCGCATGGCGTTGCCCCAGCCAGCGATCTGATGCAGGCGCAGCGTCGCGCCGCCGAACGCAAAAATGCCGCGCTGGACTTCCAGGTGGGCGAAGCGCGAATTGCTGGCGCACAGGTTGATATCGGAGGCGAGCATCAGTTCGATCCCCAGCGTCAGGCAGTAGCCTTGGGCGGCGACGATCACCGGCTTGCTGACCCTGGGACCGACGAATAACCCCCAGGGATCGCAGCCTCCCGGCGGCACTTTCCAGCCTTCTCTGAGTGAGGGGCCTGCCTCGACGAGATCCAGTCCCCCCGTGAAATGGTCGCCGTGGGCGAACACCACCGCCACCCGAGCCAGTTCGTTGCGCTCGAACTCGCCGTAGGCCAGGCTGAGCTGGTTGAGCATTTCCATGTCGAAGGCATTGCGTTTGGCGACTCGATCGAGCCCGATAAGCATGATGGCGCCACGCTGTTCCCGGGTGACGTGGCCTTTGATCGAAGAGGTCATGTCCGAATTCCTGCGTGCAGAGGAGAAGTGGAGGGTGGGCTGCCTGACTGATGAGGTGAATCGTTTAAGCCCCCGCCGCCAGTAATACCGGGCTCTTGAAAAATAGACACTGACACAGGTTTGCGCAAAGCCTGTGACAGTTGGACGCAAGGTCTTCTTTCTCTGAAAAAAATCCTCACTTTTTTTGGCAATTCCGGTATAGTGCGCGCCGGCCTTTCATAGGGCCCTCGTCACGGTATGGGTTTGTGAAGCCTTCTTCTCAAGCCGGTTCGGTTACGAACTATCCTTGACGATCCATTCATCAATACGTTTTCGCAAATCCCCGCCGACAAAGCAGCCAGGGTGACTCTAGGGTCTTACACGGCACGCGCAGCTTTGAAGCATGGGTCTTTGCGGATGCACTCAGAGGCAGACCCATGACCCAGGAAACCGGCGGCTTCGCCGCTTTTAATCTCAATCCGAATATTCTTGCAGCCGTCGCCGCGACTGGCTACGAAGAGCCTTCGGCCATTCAGCAGCAATCGATCCCGATCATCATGGCCGGCCAGGACATGATCGGCCAGGCGCAGACCGGTACAGGTAAAACTGCCGCGTTCGCCCTGCCTATCCTGCATCGCATCGATCCTGCCAAGCGCGAGCCGCAAGCCCTGATCCTGGCGCCAACCCGTGAGTTGGCGCTGCAAGTTGCAACCGCTTTCGAAACCTACGCCAAGCAGATGCCGGGCGTTACTGTTGTGGCTGTCTACGGCGGCGCGCCGATGGGCCCACAGTTGAAAGCCATCCGTAACGGCGCTCAAATCGTCGTTGCCACCCCAGGCCGTCTGTGCGACCACCTGCGTCGTGACGAAAAGGTCCTGGCGACTGTGAACCACCTGGTTCTCGACGAAGCCGATGAAATGCTGAAACTCGGCTTCATGGACGACCTGGAAGTCATCTTCAAGGCACTGCCGGCAACCCGTCAGACCGTTTTGTTCTCGGCCACCCTGCCGCAGTCGATCCGTGCCATCGCCGAGCGCCATCTGCGTGACCCGCAGCACGTCAAGATCCAGACCAAGACCCAGACCGTTACCGCGATCGAGCAGGCTCACCTGCTGGTTCACGCTGACCAGAAGACCTCTGCCGTCCTGAGCCTGCTGGAAGTCGAAGATTTCGACGCCCTGATCATGTTCGTCCGCACCAAGCAAGCCACCCTGGACCTGGCCAGCGCCCTGGAAGCCAAAGGCTACAAGGCCGCTGCGCTGAACGGCGACATCGCCCAGAACCAGCGTGAGCGCGTGATCGACTCGCTGAAAGATGGCCGTCTGGACATCGTTGTCGCGACCGACGTGGCTGCCCGTGGTCTGGACGTTCCGCGCATCACTCACGTGTTCAACGTCGACATGCCGTACGATCCGGAATCCTACGTTCACCGTATTGGCCGTACCGGCCGTGCCGGTCGCGAAGGCCGTGCGCTGCTGCTGGTGACTCCACGTGAGCGCCGCATGCTGCAAGTGATCGAGCGTGTTACCGGTCAGAAGGTTGCCGAAGTTCGCCTGCCAGACTCGCAAGCTGTTCTCGATGCCCGCATCAAGAAACTGACCAACAGCCTGGCGCCGCTGGTTGCCGACGCTGAAGCCAGCCACGGTGATCTGCTTGACCGTCTGACCGCTGACATCGGTTGCACCCCGCGTGCACTCGCTGCTGCACTGCTGCGCAAAGCCACCAACGGTCAAGCGTTGACCCTGGCTGCCATCGAGAAAGAACGTCCACTGGTACCGAACAGCGCGCCGCGTGGCGATCGTGCTGATCGTCCATCGGGTGACCGTCCTGATCGTGGTGATCGCGAGCGCCGTGCGCCAATGCCGCTGGCTGAAGGCCGTGCACGTTGCCGTACCGCGCTGGGCGCGCGTGATGGCATCGCTGCCAAAAACCTGCTGGGTGCCATCCTCAACGAAGGTGGTCTGGCTCGCGAAGCAATCGGTCGCATCCAGGTGCGTGACAGCTTCAGCCTCGTCGAGCTGCCAGAAGATGGCCTCGAGCGTCTGCTGGCCAAGCTGAAAGACACCCGCGTTGCCGGCAAGCAGCTGAAACTGCGTCGCTATCGCGAAGACTGATCAGCGCTGAGCTGATCGTCTGAACAAAAAAATCCCCGACTGGTTCGGGGATTTTTTTGTCTGAAGGTTCATGTGGGATCTAGCCGGCTCGCGAAGGATTCATTACATCCACTCAATCAGCATTGGCTGACATCGATTATTCGTGAGCGAGCTCGCCGGTATAGTGTGCATTTCCACTATTTGAGGTGACGCTGATGGTTTGTTTGTCCTAACGTCCAAACTGTTCCGCCTTCGGCGGGTTACTTGAAAAGACCCCAAGTAACCAAGGGTCCTATGCTCCTGGTTGGGCCCGACTTCGTCGGGTTCCTTCACTTCGGCGACGCTCCGTGGGCCCGCGCCGAACGGACATCCATGTCCTGGCGGCGCTCTCGCGGCATCCATGCCGCTCGACCCACTCCGCGCCGCCTGCGTTCAGCCTGCACCCAAGTCGCGCTTTGTGGTGTCTGGGCTGCTGCGGTATGAAGATCAAAAGCCAGAGCGCGCTTTGCGCTGCTGATTGTTCCCACGCTCCGCGTGGTAACACTTTCAATGACGCTCTGCGTCATCCGGGATGTGGCGCATGCTCAGGCTTTGCGGCCTTCAAGAAACGGACTGACACCACTGGTTTAAGAACCATGGAATCTCCCAGAGGTTCTGACCGCTTCGGCGCAGCCGGACGGCTCACCCAAACCTGTAAATATCCATCCCCAACGCGCCCATGGTGAAGCCTTGGTGCGCGATGCTGAATGCACCCCCGCGCCGCGTGCGAAGTAGAGCGGCAGCAGGTGCTCGTCCGTCGGGTGATTGCGCACGGCATTCGGTGCCTGGCGGCGGTAGTCGTGCAGCGCTTCCTCGTCGTTGGCGGCCAGTTTCTCGACCATCCAGTCGCGGAACGCCAGCGCCCATGGCTCAACGCTCTCCGGTCCAGCGTGCCAGTCCAGTTCGCGCAGGTTGTGGGTGATGCTGCCCGAACCAATGACCAGAACCTCTTCCTCGCGCAGGCGGTTCAATGCCAGACCCACACGTGTCTGCAGGGCAGGGCCCATGCGTGAAGGCAGCGAAACCTGAACAATCGGGATGTCGGCCTGCGGGTACATCAGCGACAGCGGCACCCAGACGCCATGGTCGAACGGGCGACGGGTGTCGACCTGGGCGGGCAGATCGGCGGCCGCGAGCATGTCCAATACGTGGCGGGTCATTTCCGGAAGGCCGGGCGCCGGGTATTGCAAGGCGAACAGGGCGGCCGGGAAACCGCCGAAATCATGCCAGGTTTCCGGCTGCGGGTTACCGTTGACCCGTAACTCGTTGCTTTCCCAATGGGCCGACACGATGACGATGGCCTTGGGGCGCGGCAGTTCGGCCGCCAGACGCTTCAATGCCGGGCCGCTCTCGCCGGGTTCCAGCGCGAGCATCGGGGAGCCGTGAGAAATGAACAGGCTGGGGAACATGTCGGGCGTCCTGAGCGTATAAGATAAGCAGCATGATCAGGCAGATCATTGATCTAAATCTAATATAAGTTTTAGTGCCGTTTGATCGAATTATCAGGAGCATTTATGGAGCCGCAGTTTTGGCATGAGCGCTGGGCTATCAATCAGATTGGCTTCAATCAGTCAGAGGTGAATCCCTACCTTCAGAAATTCTGGCCGGAATTGAATCTGAAACCCGGTGAGCGAGTGCTCGTGCCCTTGTGCGGCAAAAGCATCGACCTGCACTGGCTTGATCAACAGGGCTTTGAGGTGGTGGGTGTCGAGCTCTCCGAGAAGGCCGTTCAGGACTTTTTCAGCGAGGCCCGAATCGAGCCTGCGCTGGAAGTGAAAGGCCGGTTCAAGGTCTACAGCCATGGGGCCTGCGAGATCTGGTGCGGTGATTTCTTTGCGCTGACCGCCAAGGACATCGGCAATTGTTCGGCGCTGTACGACCGCGCCGCTTTGATCGCACTGCCGTCTGACATGCGCTGGCGCTACGTTGAGCACCTCAACCGTATCCTGCCCGCCGATTGCCGTGGCCTCTTGATCTCTCTGGATTACGAGCAGTCGGAGATCGATGGCCCACCGTTCTCGGTCCCGGACGACGAGGTGATGCAACTGCTGTCGCCCGAGTGGCGGGTGAAGTTGATTGCCGACGAGGATGTGCTGCAAAAGAGTCGCAAGTTCCTGGATGCCGGCGCGAGCCGCCTGATCGAGTCGGCGTATCGGATGTTCCGGCGTTAATTTCAGGCAAAAGAAAAGGGCGACTCGCGTCGCCCTTTCTCGTTATTGCAGGTCAATCAACATTGCAGGTGAATCAACCGCGACGGCGCAGTGCTTCAATGCGGTCTTCCAGCGCCGGGTGGCTCATGAACAGGCCAGCAAGGCCGTGCTTCAAGCCGCCGTTGATGCCGAACGCGGTCAGGCTGTCAGGCATTTGCACCGGAACGCCTTGTTCCGAGCGCAGACGCTGCAGCGCGCTGATCATCGCACCGGTACCGGCCAGGCGGGCACCGGCATCGTCGGCACGGTATTCACGCTTGCGCGAGAACCACATGACGATGGCGCTGGCCAGGAAGCCCAGTACGATCTCGGCGAAGATGGTCGCGATGTAGTAGGCGATGCCCTGGCCTTCTTCGTTCTTGAAGATGACCTTGTCGACGAAGTTACCGATGATGCGGGCGAAGAACATCACAAAGGTGTTCACCACGCCCTGAACCAGCGCCAGCGTGACCATGTCACCGTTGGCGACGTGGCCGATTTCGTGGGCCAGCACCGCTTTTACTTCATCCGGCGAAAAACGCTCCAGCAAGCCCTGGCTGACCGCGACCAGCGCGTCGTTCTTGTTCCAGCCCGTGGCGAAGGCGTTGGCCTCGTACGCCGGGAAAATCCCGACTTCCGGCATCTTGATGCCCGCTTCGCGAGCCAGTTGCTCTACGGTCTGCATCAGCCACTGTTCGTGACGGGTGCGGGGTTGGGTGATGATCTGGGTCCCGGTGCTCATCTTCGCCATCCACTTGGAGATGAAGAGCGAGAACAGCGAGCCGGCGAAACCAAATACGGCGCAGAAGATCAGCAGCTGATTGAGGTTGAGATCAACCCCGTTGGCCGCCATGAACCCGTTGAAGCCAAAAAGGCTCAGGGTGATGCTGGCAATCAGCACGACCGCAAGGTTAGTGGCCAAAAACAGCAAGATGCGCATCATGGTGTTGAATTTCTCCTCGTGAAGAATGTGTAACGTGTTGCGGGGTATATAAGGTGATGTCGGTGCGTATTCAACCGGGCGACTATTTCAAACTGTGTCGTTTGGCGTCACCAAGGCAATTATGGGCCATTGGCGAGAGGGTGGGGGTAGAGCGATTGTTGCGCGAGCGACGGTGACGACATGGATTGTAGGCGCGCGCTTGCCCGCGATTGCGCTTTGTCAGGCGATCAAGACTTCACAGACAAACCGCAATCGCGGGCAAGCGCGCTCCTACAGGCGCAGCATCACTGCTTGTACGACTTCAGGAAATTGCCGATTCGGCCGATCGCCTGCTCCAGGTCATCCACACGCGGCAGTGTCACCACGCGGAAGTGGTCCGGCCATGGCCAGTTGAACGCGGTGCCCTGAACGATCAGCAGTTTTTCCGAGAGCAGCAGATCCAGCGCGAATTTTTCGTCGTTGTGGATCGGGCAGACTTTCGGGTCTATGCGCGGAAAGGCGTACAGCGCCCCCATCGGCTTCACGCAGCTGACACCGGGGATGTCGTTGAGCAGTTCCCACGTACGGTTACGCTGCTCCAGCAGGCGGCCCGGCGGCAGTATAAGGTCGTTGATGCTCTGATAACCGCCCAGCGCCGTCTGGATCGCATGTTGGCTCGGCACGTTGGCACAAAGACGCATGTTCGCCAGGATGTCGATGCCTTCGATGTAGCTTTGGGCATTGTGCTTGGGGCCGGAAATCGCGATCCAGCCCGAACGGAAACCGGCCACCCGGTAGGATTTGGACAGGCCGTTGAAGGTCAGGCACAACAAGTCCGGCGCCAGCGATGCGGTGCAGATGTGCACGGCGTCGTCATAGAGGATCTTGTCGTAGATTTCATCGGAGAACACCACCAGATTGTGCTGGCGAGCGATTTCCAGCATGCCCAGCAGCACCTCTTTCGAGTACACCGCGCCGGTCGGGTTGTTCGGGTTGATGATCACCATGGCCTTGGTGTTTGGGGTGATCTTGGCCTTGATGTCGTCCAGATCAGGCCACCAGTTGGCTTGCTCGTCGCACAGGTAATGCACCGGGTTGCCGCCGGACAAGGCAACAGCCGCTGTCCACAACGGATAGTCAGGCGCCGGAACAAGCACCTCGTCGCCATTATTCAGCAAGGCCTGCATCGACATCACGATCAGCTCGGAGACGCCGTTGCCCAGGTAGATGTCTTCGATGCCGACACCTTCGACCTGCTTTTGCTGGTAGTACTGCATCACCGCCTTGCGCGCGCTGAACAGGCCTTTGGAATCGCTGTAGCCCTGGGCGGTCGGCAGGTTGCGGATCACGTCCTGCAGGATTTCGTCCGGCGCCTCGAAACCAAACGGCGCCGGGTTGCCGATGTTCAGCTTGAGGATGCGATGGCCTTCCTCTTCCAGGCGCTTGGCGTGCTTGAGCACGGGCCCGCGAATGTCGTAGCAGACGTTGGCGAGCTTGTTCGATTTGCTGAACTGCATGGTGATTGATCCCGAAAATGGACGGTCCGCTGTAGACGAAGAAGGCGGACCGCTGAGCACAACGCCATCAAAATGGATTTGTATGCGAGAAACGCGGGTGACAGACTGGCGTCTAACGAAGGCGCAATCATACGTGCCACCCGATCCGTGGAAAAGACACAGATCGGGCTTTTTCAGTTGTGGAGGTGTACCCGTGGAAAAGCTGGAAAAAACCCTCGAAGAATGGAAACAGATGCTTGATCCAGAGCAGTACAACGTCTGCCGACTGAAAGCCACCGAGCGGCCTTTCACTGGCAAGTACAACAGCACCAAGACCGACGGCGTCTACCATTGCATCTGTTGCAACGAGGCGCTCTTCGACTCCACCACCAAGTTCGATTCCGGCTGCGGCTGGCCGAGCTTCTATGCGCCGATCGAGGGCAGTGCCGTGGTAGAAGTGCGCGACGTCAGCCACGGTATGATCCGTACCGAAGTGGTCTGCGCCAAATGCGACGCGCACTTGGGGCACGTGTTCCCGGACGGTCCTGAGCCAACAGGTCTGCGTTATTGCATCAACTCGGTGTGCCTGGACCTGGTGCCCCGCGAAGCCTGACCGCGTGCCCTGACTGTATGGCCCGGTATCACCGTCGATAATTAAATAGCGCGCCAACCAATGGCGCGCTAATTTGGTCGCTGGATCCTTTTCGAGGCTTCGCCATGAGCGAGACGTTGCTGAACATTCCGGTGCAGACCATCAAGGGCGAGCAGAAGACGCTTGCCGATTACGCTGGCAAGGCGGTGCTGGTGGTGAATACCGCGAGCAAATGCGGTTTCACGCCTCAGTACAAAGGCCTTGAAGAGCTGTGGCAACGTTACAAGGACCGGGGGCTGGTGGTGTTGGGCTTTCCGTGCAACCAGTTTGGTAAGCAGGAGCCGGGCAACGAGGGCGCGATTTCCGAGTTCTGCGAGTTGAACTACGGCGTGAGTTTTCCGTTGTTCAAGAAGATCGACGTCAACGGCGGCGATGCCCATCCGTTGTTCGTGCAATTGAAGAAGCAGGCGCCCGGTCTGTTGGGGTCTGAGCGCATCAAGTGGAACTTCACCAAATTCCTGATCGGCAGGGACGGCAAACTGGTCAAGCGTTATGCGCCGTTGACCAAGCCCGAAGAGCTGAAATCCGACATCGAAGCGTTGTTGAAATAGGAGCCGTCATACGCCTCGAGCGGCAGGCGACTGCCGCACGTTCTAGCGCGTGGCTTGCGGCTTCAGAGTGGGCGTCTTGATCCACTGATCCAGCAGATAGACCAGTTCTTCACGGTGAAACGGCTTGGCGAGGTAATCGTTCATCCCGGCGTTCTTGCAGTGTTCGCGTTCTTCCGGCATCGCGTTGGCGGTCAGCGCGATGATCGGCAGGTCAGGCCACTTCCCGCTCTGGCGTATCAGACGCGTGGCTTCATAGCCGTCCATCACCGGCATGTTGCAATCCATCAACACCAGATCGAAATGGCTGCGTTCCAGCTGCTGCAACGCCTCCGCCCCGTGACTGCTGACGACAACCTCGCAACCCAGCTTGCCCAGCATGCCTTTGGCCACCAGCTGGTTCACCGGGTTGTCTTCCACCAGCAGGATCCTTGCACGGTGTGCCACGGGCAGGCCGTTCGCGGGGTGGTCGCCGGGTTGTTGTTCATGGACCAGCAAAACCCGCTTGAGCGCCTGATGCAAAACGCTGCGGGACAACGGCCGCGCCTGTTGCTGCAGCGGCGCCAGTGACACCACTTGCTGGCCAGGCATGAAGTTGCCATACGCGGTGACCAGCAGAACGGGAATTTTTGTCGCAGGACGAATGCCGATCAGGCATTCAGGGCCGTCGGTGATCAGCAAATCCGGTTGCACATCCGCGGGCAGGTCGGTGGTCGAAAAATGCCGGTACTCGATGCCCCAGTCCGGGAGCTGCCGACTCAACATCTCCATCAGGCCGCTGTTCGCCGCACTGACCACTGCCACTCGCCCGGTAAGCCCGGGCCAGAGGGGCGCCGGTGTGTGCGCAGGCAGTGGCAGGTCGGCATAAAAACGGCTGCCAACGCCCGCAGTGGATTCAATGTTCAACTGACCGTTCATGGCTTCGCACAGATTGTGGGTCAAGGTCAGACCCAGACCCGTGCCGCCATACTGACGGGTGATCGCGGCTTCGGCCTGTGTGAACGGCTGAAAGATTTTCGCTTGCGCGTCCTGGGCGATGCCGATACCGGTGTCGCACACTTCGATGCGGACCTTGTCTTCGTGCTGGCTCAAACGCACGTCCACGCGGCCCGCACGGGTGAATTTGAGTGCGTTGGACAGCAGGTTGCTGACGATCTGGCGAACCCGTGTCGGATCGCCGAGGACCATTGCCGGGAAGCGAGGGTTGATCAGGCAGGTGAGTTCGACGCTCGGGGCGGCATTCTGCGACAGCAGGTTGGCGGTGTCCTCGATCAGCGTGGCGAGGTCAAAGGGAATGCGCTCCAGTTCAAGCTGCCCTGCGTCGAATTTCGACAGGTCGAGGATGTCGTTTAGCAGCTCGACCAGGACCTTGCCCGAGTCATGGGCGATCGACAGCTGTTGACGCTGTTCAGCGCTCAGGGGGCCATCCAGCGACAACGCCAGCATGCCCAGCAGACCGTTCAGTGGCGTGCGGATCTCATGACTCATGTGCGCCAGGAACGCCGAACGCGCATGGGCCATGTCCAGCGCCGTGCTGCGCGCGATCTGCAGTTCTTCGTTGGACTGGCTCAGCCGTGTGTTGCTGGATTTGAGCTCCAGCGTGCGTGCCGAGACAATGTCCTCAAGCTCGTTCAAGTGATCAGTGAGGCGATTCTCGGCGTCCAGCCGACGGCCGAACTCAGAGGCGACATTGTCGAACTGCTGGTTGGCGACTTGCACCAGCACGCCGATCTCGTCGTTTTCATGCCCGTGCGGGCAGGGCAGCGGAACCTGCGTCGGGCTGCGTGAGTCCCGGTCAGCCAGCGCGCGGATCACGCCGGTCAGCGGCTTGGTCAGCGTCAGGTAGAACAACCCCATCAGGATGGCGGCGAGCACGAGGCTGCGAACGAAGCCGTTGAGCAATGTGATCTCTGCCCGTTGCAAAAAGTGGCTGCCGAATTCGAAGGTGTCGACCTCCAGGTACAGCGTGCCGATCGCCTCGTTCGGCATATGGTCCAGGTGCAGCACGTCCTCGAACTGACGGCTTTTACCGAACAGGCGATCGCTGAGCATGCGGTAAGGGTTTTCTGTCGGAGGGCGCGACACGGCCGCCAGGATTTCGTTGTTGTTGTCGATCAGGCGCACACCGACCACCGCGGGCGAGTGCAGCAGGCCCATGGTCAGTTCCTGCGCGAGTTCAGCGTCGATGTTGTAGGCGATGCGGGAGGCGGGGTTGTGACTGATTTGCAGCAAAGAGCGAATTTCACGATCGATGGAGGCATCTTCGCTGGCATAATCGATCGCAATCTGGACGAGGCTGAGCAGGGTTCCCAACAAGAAACCGATCAGAACCGTCAAGCGGGCCTGTTTGAACGACAATCGGTGTGTGACTGGTATATCCATATGGGCACTTGATCCAGAGGGCACTTGCACTTCATGCGTCCGTCGCGGCCAAGCATAGCTGATCGCACACCGGCTTTAACCAGTTAAATCAAGGAGACATTGTGGATTCTCGGTTGAACGCATTTCTGGAACGCGCCGAATCGGTTCTGGCGCGCCTCGAGCCTTTGTTGCCCGCCGTGCGCGAGCCGGTGGACTGGGACAAGGCACTGGCCGCGCGCTGGGTGCGTGAGGGTCGCGTCGGTTATCTGATGCCGCTAGAAGTGACCCTGGACATGCGCCTGTCCGACTTGATCGGCGTCGATCATCAGCGTGATCAGTTGGGCCGAAACACTCAGCAGTTCATCGACGGTCTGCCCGCCAACCATGCGCTGCTGTGGGGATCGCGCGGCACGGGCAAGTCCTCGCTGGTGCGCGCGCTGCTCGCTGAGCACGCCAAGGCGGGTTTGCGTCTGATTGAAATCGAGCGCGATCACCTGGGTGACCTGCCGAGGGTCGTTGAGCAATTGCAGAAGCTGCCGCAACGCTTCGTGCTGTTCTGCGACGACCTGTCGTTCGATTCCGGAGAAGGCGACTATCGCGTGCTCAAGAGCGTGCTCGACGGTTCGCTCGAGCAGGCGCCGGACAACGTGTTGCTGTACGCCACCTCCAACCGTCGCCATCTGGTGCCGGAAAAGGAAAGCGACAATGCGCACTGGCAGCGCGGCGACGATGGCGAGATTCACCCGAGTGAAGCGGTGGAGGACAAAATTGCCCTGTCTGACCGCTTCGGTTTGTGGCTGTCCTTCTATCCCTTCACGCAGGAACACTTCCTTGACGTGGTGGAGCACTGGGTCGGCGAACTGGCCGCCAAGGCCGGTCTTGAATGGCAGCGCGACCAGGCATTTGACATCCTTGCCGTGCGTTGGGCCACCGGGCGCGGTAACCGCAATGGCCGCTGTGCCTATCAGTTCGCCCGTTATTGGGTTGGTTTGAAAATGCTGGAGCAACATCCATGATCGATTTGAATGCAGCGGGCGAAGGCCTTGACGGCTATCGCCTGTTGGCTGCACAACTGGAATCCCTGCTGGCGGACGAGCGCGACTTCATCGCCAACGCTGCGCAGTTTTCCGCGTTCCTTTATACCCAGCTCGACGATTTGAACTGGGCCGGCTTTTACCTCAACCGTGATGAGGAACTGGTGCTGGGTCCGTTCCAAGGGCAAATCGCCTGTGTACGGATTCCGTTCGGCAAGGGTGTTTGCGGAACGGCGGCGCAAAGCCGTGAAACGCAACGCGTGCTGGACGTGCACGCGTTCCCGGGGCACATCGCTTGCGACAGCGCGTCGAACAGCGAGCTGGTCGTGCCGTTGGTCAAGGAGGGGCGTTTGATTGGGGTACTGGACCTGGACAGTCCGAGTCTGGCACGTTTCAGCGAGGCGGATCAGGCGGGTATCGAGCAATTGGCGGCCATCTTCCTCAGGGCCACTGACTGCTGAGGTAAGGCTTGCGACTGTGGAGCGATGATATGCGCTCCACAGTCACAGAACCCTCAGTCGTAAATCGCCTTCTTTTTCCACTCGGCGTCGGTGTCGTCGGCTTTCAGGCCTTCGGTGAGCTCGTTGTGGTCATCTTCGGTCGGTGCAATGTTGTCCAGCACCATGGCATTGGCCCGTGCCAGTTGCCGCTCCATCGCCTGCAGGTGGGTTTTCCACGGCGCAGGTTCTGCCTGGTTCTTCAGGTATTGCACGCCGCGTTCAAACGCAAGGCGCGCCTGGCCGGGCTGCTCCTGGTTCAAGGCTTGCTGGCCCAGGTTATTGAAGAACTCGATGTGCAGCAGGACCAGCATGTTGCGGATCTCGCGAATCCAGTGCTTGGCTTCGGCGGTCTGCAAGGCGCCGTCGTGGGCCGCCCGCGTGACCTGACCATGCATGGCTTCCAGAAGAAAGCGCACGTCCTTGGCTTTGGCTTCTGTCTGAATCGGACTGACCGGGTTGGTGACCTTGATGGCGTCGCCTTGGGCCGCCAATGCCTCGAGCTCGGTTTCGCGTTCCTGAATGCCCGGGTTGTTTCTTCTTTCCAGCGCAATCAAGCGCTTGACCACGTTCAGCTCCAGGCGCACCAGCAACAGCTTGAGTGCCGGGCTCATCAATTGGCCGGGGAAGGTTTCGGACAGTTCGCTGCAACGCCGCAGGCGGTCGTTGAGCTCAACCAGTGTGCGGGCGCGCTCGACCTTCTTGTTTTCGGCTACGTGATTCAGATAGCCCACAGCAATCAGGAGTACGATGCCTGCTACAACCAACAGGGTGATAAAGAGTGGTGTCACCGTACTAGCCTCAATTCAGGTTATTTGCGCCGAGTGTAGTGGCTATGCACTATCGCGGAAAGGGTAATGGTCAGCTGGCTACTAATAGCAGCGAGCACTGACAACTCTGTATCGGCCGTCCATTACCGAAATAGAGGGCGAAGTCATTGATTTGAATAAATTTTCATTGAGGGGTTGACGACCCCTTCAACCATCCATAGAATGCGCGCCACTTGCAGCGTAAAGCACACAGCGAAGCGCGGCAGGGAGTGAATGTTGTAGCGTGTCCCCTTCGTCTAGTGGCCTAGGACACCGCCCTTTCACGGCGGTAACAGGGGTTCGAGTCCCCTAGGGGACGCCATTGCGGGAATAGCTCAGTTGGTAGAGCACGACCTTGCCAAGGTCGGGGTCGCGAGTTCGAGTCTCGTTTCCCGCTCCAATTTTAAGCAGTTTCGCTCTTGAGCGAGGCTGAGTGAAACCAGGAAGCATCTTCGGATGGATTTCTGGAACTGAAACACAACACCATGGTGTTTCAGGCAGTGTCCCCTTCGTCTAGTGGCCTAGGACACCGCCCTTTCACGGCGGTAACAGGGGTTCGAGTCCCCTAGGGGACGCCATATTGCGGGAATAGCTCAGTTGGTAGAGCACGACCTTGCCAAGGTCGGGGTCGCGAGTTCGAGTCTCGTTTCCCGCTCCAAATTCACAAGAACGCCGCTCATCAGAGCGGCGTTTTTGTTTGTGCGCGTTTTAACCTTCAGCATAGGCTCCGAAGCCTGCGCAATGGATGTGGGCCTGACAACCGCATCAGGCCCACACCCAGACACTTAGCCTTTAAGCAGCTTCAACAGCGCATCGGCATCCAGTTTCGCGCTGATCTCGCCGCCATCCAGCAGGCTGTCCGCCAGATCGCGCTTGCGCCCATGCAGAGCGACGATCTGTTCTTCGATGCTGTTTTCAGTGACCAGTCGGTAGATCGTCACCGGCCGTTGCTGGCCCATGCGATGGGCGCGGTCGCTGGCCTGATCTTCTACGGCCGGGTTCCACCAAGGGTCGAGGTGAATAACGTAATCCGCGGCCGTCAGGTTGAGACCGCTGCCGCCCGCTTTCAGACTGATCAGGAAGATTTCACCCACGCCCGCCTGGAAGGCTTCGACGCGCTTCTGGCGTTCCTTGGCCGGGGTAGAGCCGTCCAGGTATTGATAGGCGATACCTTGCTGGTCAAGCCAGGCGCGCACGATGCTCAAGTGATCGACGAACTGGCTGAACACCAGCGCCTTGTGACGGTTCTCCAGCAGCTCCTCGACGATCTCCTTGAAGGCCTGCAATTTGCTGCCTGGCAGCGTCGAGCCCGGCAGGACCAGAGAAGGGTGGCAGCAGAAGCGCCGCAGCCGGGTGATTTCCGCCAGCACCTGCATGGATTTCACCGCCTGAGGGTCGATACGCGAGAGCGTGTCGACCGCTTGCTGACGCAGGGCCTCGTATTGATGAGCTTCTTCGTCCGACAGCGGCACTTTGTAGGTGATTTCGGTGCGGGCCGGGAGCTCTTCCAGCACCTGGCTTTTCAGGCGGCGCAGAATAAACGGCTGGATCAACGCCTTGAGCGCTCGTCGTGCCGCAACATCGCCTTGCTCGATGGGCGTTGCGAAGCGCCCGGCGAAACTGTCCTGGCTGCCGAGCAGCCCTGGGTTGATGAAGCGGAACAGGTTCCACAGCTCACCGAGGTGGTTTTCCAGCGGTGTGCCGGTGGCGACCATGCGGAAATCGGCCTCCAGTGCCATGACCGTCTGGGAGCGCTTGGTTTGTGCGTTCTTGATCGCTTGCGCTTCGTCCAGCACCACGCTGCTCCAGCGTTGCGCGGTAAAGGCAGCGGTCTCCTGTTGCAGCAGTCCATAACTGACGACCACCAGATCGCCGGGACCGAGGTCTTCCAGGCTGCGATGCTGCTGGTACAGCCGCACATTCAGGCTGGGCGCGAAACGGGCGCTTTCGGCTTGCCAGTTCAGCGTGACGGAGGTCGGTGCAACCACCAGTTGCGGACCCGACCCTGCCCGCTGCAGCAGCAGGGCGAGGGTTTGTACGGTTTTACCCAGGCCCATGTCATCGGCCAGGCAAGCGCCCACGCCCCATTGCGCGAGACGCGCCAGCCACACGAAGCCATCGTGCTGGTAATCGCGCAATTCGGCCTGCAGGGTGCCGGGCACTTGAGGCTGGTAATCGCGCAAGGATTCCAGCCTCTCGAGGTGCGTCTGCCAGCCCGCATCGGCTTCGAATTCTCCGGCCTCCTGAGCAAGACTGGCCAGCAGCGGCGTCGTCAGCGTGCTGAGGCGCAGCCCCTGATCGTTGACACGGTCGGCCAGGTGAGCCAGTTCGTCGAGGCGCTTGCGCAGGCTGTCGTCGAGGGCCAGCCAGTCATGTTCGTTGAGTTTCAGGAAGCGTCCGGGATTGGCCTTGAGCAAGTCCAGTATCTGCTTGAGTTGGAGCACGCGGCCGTCGTCCAGGGCAATGCTGCCTTGCAGGACAAACCAGTCACCCTGTTGACGAAGCCCCAGTTTGAGTTGGCTCAGGCCGGATCGGCCCTTGATGCGCATGCGTTCGCCTTCCGGCCAGATGCAATGAAGTTGTTCGCCGTCCAGCGCGTGCAATTCACTGAGCAGTTGCAAGGCATGCTGAGGTTGATCCAGTTGCCACTCCTGGCCATCACTGTCGGCATAGGCCAGTCCCGGACAGCTGTGCAGCACGTGCTGCAGTGCCTGTCGTTCAGCGTCCAGATCCCGGATGACCTGAAGTGGCTTGCCATCGCGATCGCCCAGCAGGTTTTCCGCGCCCTGGCCGGGCCGGAACCAACTGCCGTCTGCCAGTGGACGCACCAACAGTTGCAAACGCACGCCCTCGGCCAGAGGCAACAAGTGGGCGTACAGCCGAGTGTCTGCCGGCTCCTGATCGAGGTGTCCGGTGAGCTCGGGGATGTCCGAGTGAATCGGCAGCAGCGGGGCGATTGCGCTGACGGCTTCGATCAGCTGCGCTTTCGCCTCTGTCGGCACGTTCAGACCTTTGCCGACGATCTCCGCGATTTTGCGCAGTTCACGGCTGATCGGATACACCAGAAGGCGGGTCGGGGTTTCTTTGTGCAGGTAGACATGCTCTGCGCCGACAACGCCCTGCGGTTCAAGCTTGAGGTGAATCTGCCCGCCACGGGACTGAAGGTTCAGTGAAGCCTGGCCCGCTTGCAGATCAATCCGCACATCAGGCGCGTCCTGCCAGTAAAGCGCCGGGTGTCCCACTAACCGGGGCAAGGCCAGGCCAGCGGGCAGTTCGTAATCAACGCTGCTGTAATGGTAGTGGCTGACCACAATTGCGCTGATGGCCTGGCGGTCCTGTTCGCACAGGAAATCCATGACGGCGCTGTCGTCCATCAGGCGCTTCAACGCGACGGCGCGACCTTTGCTCCACTGGCCCTTGGCATTACGCTTCTGCTCACGAGGCTCGACTTGTACGTGATAGGTGCTGAGCGTAATCATCCAGGCCAGACGCGTGGGTTTTTCTTCGGCAGTGGCGGTGGCAGCCACCTTGCCGGGCCTGAGCTGACTCAGGGCATTGAGTGCATGCTGCCAGGCTTCCTTGCGATGAAGCAGTGACACCAGCGGCTGCAGATCGGCGCTCAGGTGAACATCGGCCAATTGGCGGGGCGATCCGAATTGCACGGCGATCAGCGCGTCGAACTCTGCCGCGAGCCAGGCGTAGCCTTCCCGGTCAAGTTGATCGCGATAATCTTCCAGGGTCGTGTGCCATTTGTCCTGGCGCGCCTGGGGTGCGTCCAGCCAGTACAAAGCTAGCGCCAACATCAGGCCATCCATGCCATTCAACGTGGACGGAAGATGCGACGACGACATGGACGACTTTTCGCCTTTTAACTGTTCCAGCAGATGTTCAAAGACGTCGTAGGCCGCGCCGTAATTCTCCTTCATTCCTAATGTGATGGCTTGTTTGAGTTGCGCATGTTGTTTCGGGTCGTTCTCGGCGAACAGTGCCAGGCAGTAAAACCCATTGAGCACTGGCGGCAGATCGATCTTGCGCTTCTTGAGGAGCCTGCGCATTTCGGTGAGCCAGTTGCGTAAAAGCAGCAGCGTCTCGGTCACCTGACCCCGCAGGATCGCGTTGATGGTTCGGTGCATGAGCTCCAGCTCATTTGCGCCCAGGTAATCGAGCATCTCCCAGTCGCCACGCCACAACGCCTGGAGTGAGAGCTCCAATGTCAGCTCGAAGGAAGGCTGGATCTCCACCTCGCGCAGGGCCAGTTCGTAGGTGTGCCCCGCAGGGCCCAGTCGCGTGTTGAGCAGATTGAGGTGGTCTTCCACCAACACCGCTCGCGCTGCGTCATCGAGCCGGGCAAACACCTCAAGGCCTTCCGGATTACCTTGCAACACGTGCATAGGGTGCGGGGCGGAGTTAGTGGGGTGGACAAAAATGTACGTGGCCAGTTGCAGCGATTGCTCCAATTCGCCTGTATCGCCGATGAGCAGGCTGAGCCAGAGGTCTTGCAGTATTCGTGATCGGGAGGGTGTCTGCCAGGCACTGAGTTGGGGCAAGCCGGCAATGATCTCGTGTAGCCATTGGTTACGGTCAGGCGCGTTCAGCAAGGCCAGCAACACGTGGTTGCGGCGCGCCGGGGCGACGCTGAAGTATTGCCCTTCAGGTTGCTGATCCAGCACCACCCACTCTTCGTGCTGCAGCCATTCCAGCATCTCGACCAGCGCAGGGGCTTCCACCCGCTTGCCGTGGAAGTCCTGCACGTCCATCGCCCGCAGAAGTTTGAGCAGCGACGTCTTACCCTTGCCGGGAAACGAAGTCACTAAACCAAACAAGACCCTCATGCAGTTATCGGGCAGGTGATCAGGGTTTTGGGGTTCGCTGAACAGCATTCTGGACCTCATTGGACACGCGGTCGCCTGGGAGGCGGTGACTCATCCTCAGGCAAAGCTCGTATTTTTCACGAGACGGGGGCGCTTGTCGAACTTCCTCCCTGCGCCGGTCAAGCGAACGGCTGCAAATTCGCATTGCTGACACCTTGCAACACCGCATGATTTCGGCTGAATGGGTTGATCGCCGGGTGGGAGAGGCCGCTGACTCCAACACTCTGGTACGTTGCCACGGCTTCGAGGATCGAAATGGATCACCATGGATCGCAATGGATCGCAATGGATCGACGCGGATCGCAATGGACCGACCCGGTCCCTGTAGGAGACGTCGGAGGTTACGACGGCAGCGAACGCGGTGTGTCATTTACCCCCGATGGTTGCTGACCCACCGCATTCATCGGAACGCCCCCAGACCAAGCTCACCCCCACATTCATGCGTTGCCACAGTTTATGGATCGACGCGGTCCCTGTAGGAGACGTCGGAGGTTACGACGGCAGCGAACGCCGTGTGTCATCTACCCCCGATGGTTGCTGACCCACCGCATTCATCGGAACGCTCCCCAGACCGAGCTCACACATTCATGCGTTGCGACGGCTTCATGGATCGACGCGGTCCCTGTAGGAGACGTCGGAGGTTACGACGGCAGCGAACGCGGTGTGTCATTTACCCCCGATGGTTGCTGACCCACCGCATTCATCGGAACGCTCCCCAGACCGAGCTCACACATTCATGCGTTGCGACGGCTTCATGGATCGACGCGGTCCCTGTAGGAGACGTCGGAGGTTACGACGGCAGCGAACGCGATGTGTCATTTACCCCCGATGGTTGCTGACCCACCGCATTCATCGGAATGCCTCCAGACCGAGCTCACATATTCATGCGTTTGACAGCAGGTCGAAAAGCTGTGCTCATCCGATGGCTCTGCGCGTTTGCTCGCTAGCGCGCTGCTTGTGGATTGTTCTGTTCGGCGGCTTGCTCAGCGGCCAGGCGAATGGCGTTGAACCCTGGATCGAAGCCATGGGATACGTCCACATGCTTGTTCAGGATGCCCTCGCGCTCATAGATATCCGCGGTGTTCTGCAGGCCTTTGATGACGCTGTCATCAATGCTCACGCGTTCCATTTTGGTGTCCTGGTTGACCGCCAGATGCACGTCCAGGGGCAAGCCGGTGACCTTGGTCTGCGCGGCGGCGTACTCCTTAGGATGCGCATTGACCCACCGATAGGCGCGGTCCAGTCGCACGACAAAATCATCCAGCTGCACGCGTTTTTCGGCGATGGCCTTGCTGGTAGCAGCAACGTAAGAGTGATTGGTCAACAGGTCCGGACCGTTGGGCAGGATCCGCGCGCCGCTCTGCGTTGCGACGGTGGTGTAGGGCGCCCAGGTCGCCCAGGCATCGGCATCCCCGTTGTCGAGGATCAACCGTGATTCACTCGGCAAGAGGTACACGAAGCTGACATCGCTGGTTTTCAGACCCGCCTCATTGAGCGCGCGAATCGCCAGGTAATGACCGATGGAACCGCGCCCGGTGACGATGCGTTTGCCCTTGAGGTCGGCCACGGACGTGATCGGCGAATCGTTGCGCACGATGAGCGCGGTGGTGTAGCGGCCGTTGACGTGGGTGATGCTGATGACCTTCAACGATGCGCCGGCTCCCAGTGCGAACACATAAGGCGCATCGCCCAGCGCGCCGACGTCCACCGCACCGGCATTGAGCGCCTCACCCAGCGGGGACGCGGAAGGGAATTCGGAGAACTTGATCTCGTAAGGCACGTCTTTCAGTTCGCCCGAAACCTCCAGCAGTATTTTTAGCGCGGATTTCTGATTGGCGACGAGCAAGGGTTGCAGCGGTTCGGCGGCTTGGGCGTATTGACCCAGAAAAAGCGCCAGCAGGGTGCCGAGCAGCAGTGATTTGGCGCGTAGCCGTGAGCTGATTGAGGCTGACATGAGACGGTGCTCCATGCGTTAGGTGAGGAGGTTGTGAATAAGGGGATACCAGGCGCAAGGGCTTGCCCCTGGCGTCAATCCCGCAGGTTCTTTAGCGTCCAGATAAGGGGTTTTGCCGACGGCGCGCTGCTCAGATCACATGGAACCCATGTGTCCCGTCGCGTCCCAGTTGCTCGACCAGGCCAAACTCCCAGTCCAGGTAAGCCTGCATCGCTTCGCGCGGCGCGTCGGTGCCTTCATACGGGCGTCGGTAGCGGTCGATGCGCGGGGAGGCGAGGTGGGTTTCACCGCTTTCCCGTTCAAAACCGGCAGCGATCCAGCTGGCGGTGCCGTCCCTGAGCAGAAACACCGGTTTACCGGTCAGGGCTTCGACTTCAGGCACGGCCAGGCGCGCCAGTTTGCTGCTACCGCAGGTCAAGACGTAGCGATCGGCGGCGGGGATTTTTCGCAGCGCGTTGGACAGGTCGGCGCGCAACGTCCACCAGGCCCCCGGGATGTGCTGCTTCACATAGTTGGCGCTGGCGGTGAAATCCAGCACCGCGACACCGCCGTGCTGCTGCCATTGGCGCAACGTATCGGCGCTGATTTCCTCGACCTGCCAAGGCGTCGGGATCGGAGCGATCCAAGGACCGGTTTCGCTGAAGTCCCGAGGCGTGAGGTCATCGAGCACATACACTTCCCAACCCAGTTGCGCCAGCCACGAGGCCGACATATTGGCGCGCACGCCGTCGTCATCGACCAAGGCGATTCGGGCGCCGCGCACGCTGGCGTAGTGATCGGTTTCCTGCACCAGTTGCCCACCCGGCGTCGAGCGTGCCCCGGGTAGATGACCGGCTTCGAATTCCTCTGGCGTGCGCACGTCGAACAGGTACGTCGTGCGCTTCAGCTCAGACTGCCAGGTGTGCAGGTCACGTCGGGTTCCGCGTTTCACGCCTGCGGTGTCGGCCACCTTGCGCGCGTCGGCGCGGGCGACTTCAAGGGTTGTGTCGCTCACCGCGGGGAAGCGTCGCGCCTGGCCATGATCCAGCGTCTGCCCGGCGAGCAGCCAACCGATGGTGCCGTTGCGCAGCGCGGAAACCGGATTGGGCAGACCGGCGTTCACCAGCGACTGAGTGCCAATGATGCTGCGGGTTCGCCCGGCGCAATTGACGATGATTCGGGTCTTGGGATCGGGCGCGAGTTCGCGGGCGCGCAGCACCAGTTCAGCGCCGGGCACGCTGACGCCGGTCGGGATGCTCATGGTCTGGTATTCATCAAAGCGGCGGGCATCGAGCACCACCACATCGGCTTTGCTGTCGAGCAGCTGCTTCACGTCCTCGGCGGCAAGCGACGGTGTGTGGCGATGATGCTCGACCAGTTCGCCGAACGCTTTGCTCGGGACGTTGACGTCGATAAACAGTTCGCCGCCGGCGTCGCGCCAACCCTGTAGGCCGTCTTCGAGCACCTTCACATCGCTATAGCCCAACTCGATAAGGCGGGAGAGGGCAGGCTGGACCAGGCCTTCGCCATTGTCGTAGAGGGTGATCGCGGTGTCGCGACGTGGGATGCGCGACAGCACCTCCAGCTCCAGTTTCGACAACGGGATGTTGGCGGCGAACAGCGGATGGCCTTCGGCGAAGGGGGCTTCTTCGCGCACATCGACCAGCGCGACTTCGTCATGGGCGAGCAAGGCAGCGCGAATATCGGCAAACGAACGGGTGTGTGTCGTCATTGGACTTGGTTCTCTTTGGACAGGTCCCAGATGTTCGGTAGGTAGGCATTCGAATAGCCGGAGATGAACAGTTTCTCGCTGCCGTCCGATTGATAGACGGCACGCTTTACCGCGCCGATGTTGGCGCCGTAGACATGGATGCTGATTGAAACCTGATCCGCGAACGCGTTGCTGACCTGATGAATGTCGTTGCGGTGCGGCGACAGCGCTTCCACGTGACCCGGTTCAAGCCTGATGGCAGCGCCTTCCTTCTCCAGACGCCCATCCACGCTGCGCGCGAAACCCTGTGAGAACTCAGCGCCGCGCAACATGCCGATCAGTCCCCAGACCCGATGATCGTGGATCGGTGTGCGCTGACCCGGTCCCCAGACAAAGCTGACCACCGAGAACCGCTGACGGGCATCGGCGTGCAGCAGAAATTGTTGGTAGCGGGTCGGATCGGGAGTGGCGAACTCATCGGGCAGCCAGTCGTCGTGACGCACCAGTTGCCCCAGCAGCTTGCCGCCACGATGCAGCAGGTCGGCTTCGCCGGAGTCACTGTCGATCAGTTCCGCCAGGGCGCCAATAAAGGCCCTCAGCCGTTCGGGGTGTCGGGGATGAGTCATGTCCGCTCCGCTGCAGATTCCAAGGCTCAATATAAGCATAATGCTGGCGTTTAATATGCTATTTATTAATGATTAGGTTATAACGAAAAGGTATTTGATAACCTTTGGGCGGGTTGTCGGGGTATTCAGTCGGCACGATTGGAATTATGCTTTTTGCCTATCTTGTCCCTTATTTTCCATAAGCGAACCGAATGAAAATTGATGATATCGATGCGTTCGTGGCGGTGATTCGCTGTCAGTCGATCAGCCACGCCGCTGCGTCGCTGGACCTGACACAGCCGGCGATCACGCGTCGGGTGCAGAACTTCGAGCAGGCGTTGGGCATCGAGCTGTTCGACCGTAACACTAAGCCGCTCAAACCCACGCCGATGGGGCTGCAGGTGTATCAGAAGTGCCTGTCGATCCTGCGCGAAATGGACTCGCTGCGAGAGCTGGTCGCCAGCGATACGCCGCCCAGCGGGCTGTTGCGCCTGGGCGTGCCACAGACGATCGGCGACGTTGTTTTGCTCGATGCACTCAAGCACCTGCGTGGACAGTTCCCTGATCTGCGCGCTCAGGTGGTGACCGGTTGGGGCAGCCATTTGATCGGCAAGCTCGAGAATGGCGAACTCGACGCTGCGGCTGCATTGTTTCCGGCCGGGAAAATTTTTCCGGAAGGCATCATCGGCGAGTCCATTGGCAAGATGGAGCTGGTGGTCGTCTGTGCCAAAGACCGGCTGCCGAAAAAGCCGGTCAAGCTGGCCGACTGCTACGAGCAGGGCTTCGTCCTCAACCCCGACGGCTGCGGATTCCGCGCAGGGCTTCAGCGCACGCTGGCGGACCAGGGACTGAGCCTGAAGGTGAATCTGGAAACCTTCGGCACCGAGCTGCAACTGGGCCTGGTCGCTGACGGCATGGGCCTGGGCCTGGTGCCACGCCCGCTGCTCGAGCGCAGTGCACACCGCGATCTGCTCGCTGTCATGCTGGTCAAGGATTTCAGGCCGGTCATGGACCTGTGGCTGATGTATCCGCGCTTCCTCGGCAACCTGCAGTCGCCGGTTGCCTCGTTTGGGCAGTTGGTGGCGGATGCGCTGAAGGAGGCGCGAAAGGCGTCATAGAGAGGTCCACACTCTCTGTGGCTGCACGGCTTGCCGACGGTGGCGGTCTGACACCTGTGGGAGCGAATTCATTCGCGAGAGGCCGGTACACTGGACACATCTCCATCGGTTGTACTGCCGTCTCGCGAATGAATTCGCTCCTACAGGGTGCAGTGCGCGGATAATACGTTTACGCCACCTGCTCGTTCTTCTCCCGCTCACGCTTGGCAACGAGTTCGCGGGTCAGCGGGATCAGCTTTTTGCCGTAGTCGATGGCATCTTCCAGCGGGTCGAAACCCCGGATCAGGAAGGTGGTGATGCCCAGATCGTAGTAATCGAGCAGGGCGTCGGCAACCTGCTCCGGCGTGCCCACCAGCGACGTTGAATTGCCTTTGGCGCCCAACAGGCCGGCGATGCCCGTCCACAGACGTTTGTCCAGACGCGAGCCCTTGGCGGCAGCTTCCAACAACCGTTTCGAACCTTCATTGGGCGGCGCGCGACGCTCAAAACCTGACGCCTGGGCCAATGACGTCGCTCGCTCCAGAATACTGTCCGCGCGAGCCCAGGCCTTTTCCTCGGTCTCGGCCAGAATCGGTCGCAGCGACAGGCTGAAACGGACCGTCCGTCCGTGCTTCGCCGCCTCGGCGCGAACCTGTTTGACGATGTCCCTGACCTGTTCGTAGGTCTCGCCCCACAGGGCATAGACATCGGCGTGTTTCCCCGCGACCTCAAGGGCGGCTTGCGACGCGCCACCGAAGTACAGCGGAATGTGCGGCTTCTGTGGCGACTTCACCTGCGAATGAGCACCCTCGAACTGGTAATAGGTGCCGTGGTGATCGAAGGGTTTTTCGGCCGTCCACTCCTGGCGCACAACGCTCAGGTATTCATCGGTGCGCGCATAACGTTCGTCTTTGCCAATGAAGCTGCCGTCCGCACGCAGCTCCTGGTCATCGCCACCGGTAATGATGTGCACGGCTGTGCGGCCACCGTTGAAAACATCCAGGGTCGCCAATTGCCGCGCGGCGACGGTGGGGGAGATGAAGCCAGGCCGGTGGGCAATCAGGAATTTCAGTGTCGTCGTCACGCTGGCGGCGTAGGCGGCCACGAACGCGCTGTCCGGGCTGTCCGAGTGGTACGCCACGAGCGCACGGTCGAAGCCTGCTTCTTCATGAGCGCGTGCAACCTTTTCGACGTAGTGCGGCTGAACCGGCTGCCCGCTGCGCGGGTGGATTTCCGAGAAAGGTTGCGTGGCGATGTAGCCGATGAATTCGACGCTCATGGGCAATTCCTTATGTTGAAGTCGTCTTGATAAACCGAGGGCGCGGGGACATTCGCGCGCTTCGAGTCAGCAACATAAGGGGATAGGGCGAGGGTGTGAAATTCGATTTAGCGCTAAGCTAATTATAAAAAGAATGCATTTAATGGGTTTGTAAGATCAGATAAGCTGATTTTTTGCTGGGCGCTGCGAATCGCGGGCACTGGCGCTTTGTGTGGCGTGTACCCGCGAATTCCGCTCACAGACTCAGTGCCGGGGTCCGTCCTGTCCCATCGCCAGCAGCTGCTTTTCCTGGTCCCAGTCGAACGGTTCTTCGTTCTCCTCGGCCTCGAAGCGACGCTCTTCCAGCGCGGTGTACAGGTCGATTTCTTCGTCGGGCATGAAATGCAGGCAGTCGCCGCCGAAGTACCAGAGCAGGTCGCGTGGCACCAGGTGAGCAATTTGTGGGTAGCGCTGGATCACCTGGCAGAGCAGGTCCTGACCCAGGTACTGGCTTTCGATGGGCTCCACCGGCAGAAGCAACATCAGCTCGTCGTAGCGCTCCAGAAACAGCGCATGACTTTCTTCGGGAACCTGTTCGGCTTCACCGAGCGCGACCAGTATGCCGCGCAGGTGCGCCAGCAGGTTGAGAGTGCGGTCGAGATTGGCGTCGGCCATGATGAAGTCCTCAGAGACAAAAACAGGCGCGGGAGTATAGATCCCGGCGGCGGTGACCGATACCCCAATGAGGACTGGTGGTCGACAGCGCTGGACGCGTCTGCCGACCGGACGTCAGATCAATGCCATAAGCCGGCCAGATAACGGTGCCCGGCTTCGGTCAAGGCAAGGTGAGCAAAGCTGCGGTCGTGACTCGGCTGGCGAGTGACGAAGCCGATGAGAAGCAGGGTCTGAAGGGTCTGTGTGGGTTTGCCGCTGTGAAGGTCCTCCCCCGAGGCGATTTCAGCAAGCAGGCAGCGATGAGTCATGCGGTGATCGATCATGATGCGTCCCCTTGGTGTTTTCTTGTTGTTACCGGGGAGTGTAGGACAGGTTGCGGGGATGTGCAGGCTAGAGCGTTGGATCAGGTTATCCGTTGCGCCACCTAACTGTAGGAGCGCGCTTGCCCGCGAATGCGTCCGTTCAGCCACTGCTGCGGTGTCTGACACAACGTCTTCGCGGGCAAGCGCGCTCCTACAGGGGGCGGCGTTCAATTTCAATGTCAGCGGATTTTCCCTTCCGCCGGCTTCAGCTCTTCCTGATCAAAATCATCCACGTCGATCACCGTACGCCACCTAACTGTAGGAGCGCGCTTGCCCGCGAATGCGTCCGTTCAGCCACTGCTGCGGTGTCTGACACAACGTCTTCGCGGGCAAGCGCGCTCCTACAGGGGGCGGCGTTCAATTTCAATGTCAGCGGATTTTCCCTTCCGCCGGCTTCACCTCTTCCTGATCAAAATCATCCACATCGATCACCGTACGCCGCGCCGCTTCCGCTGCGCGCAGTTTCTCGGCTTCGGCAGGTAGCAGCACGCCTGCGTTCAACGCCGCATCAATGACATGCTCGCCGCCCGCGGCTTTCACCTGACCACTCTTGACCCCGTGATGCAGCTTGCCGTGCAGCGTTTTCGCGCCGGTCAGCAGGTCCGCTGCATGCTGCAAAGCGCCTACCGGATCGCTTTCCGACGTCGGGCGATAGCAACCGGCGAGTACCGATTCCAGCGCAGGATCGCCCTTGCCACGGCCGAGGATCTCGGCGACTTCAGCATCCAGTGCATCCGACGGGCCTGTGTGGCGGCGACCCAGCGGGAACACGATGACCCGCAACAGGCCGCCGAGCACTCGGTTGGGGAAATTACTGAGCAGTTCGTCCAGCGCGCGCTCCGATTCACCCAGGGCTTCTTCCATGGACCAGCGAAACAGCGGGACAAGCGTCTCCGGATAATCCAGGTCGTGGAAGCGCTTGAGCGCGGCGGACGCCAGATAAAGGTGGCTCAACACATCGCCCAGGCGCGCTGACAGTCGCTCGCGTCGTTTCAGCTCGCCACCGAGCAGCATCATGCTCAAGTCGGCGAGCATCGCGAATGCGGCGGCCTGACGATTAAGGGCGCGGAAATACCCCTGGCTCAGGCGATCCCCTGGCATGTGTTCGAAGTGACCGAAGCCCAGGTTGAGCACCAGTGTGCTGGCCGCGTTGCGGACCGCGAAGCCGATGTGTTTCAGCAACAGATCATCGAACTCGACGACCGCGCGCTCTTTGTCTTCACGCCCGGCGAGGGCCATTTCCTTCAGCACGAACGGGTGGCAGCGGATCGCGCCCTGGCCGAAGATCATCAGGTTGCGCGACAGAATGTTCGCGCCTTCCACGGTGATGAAGATCGGCGCCCCTTGCCACGAGCGACCCAAGTAGTTGTTCGGGCCCATGATGATGCCCTTGCCACCGTGCACGTCCATCGCGTGGGTGATGCACTCGCGTCCACGTTCGGTGAGGTGGTATTTGAGGATGGCCGAGAGCACCGACGGTTTTTCCCCCAGGTCCACGGCGTTGGCGGTCAGCATCCGGGCACTGTCCATCAACCAGGCGTTACCGCCGATGCGCGCCAGTGACTCCTGAATGCCCTCGAACGCGGCCAGCGGTACGTTGAATTGCTCACGAATCTGCGTGTACTGGCCGGTCACCAGGCTGGTGTATTTCGCGGCACCGGTACCCACCGCCGGAAGGGAAATCGAGCGGCCCACCGACAGGCAGTTCATCAGCATCATCCAGCCCTTGCCAAGCATGTCCTGACCACCGATCAGGTACTCCAGCGGGATGAACACGTCCTTGCCCGAGTTCGGGCCGTTCATGAACGCAGCGCCCAGCGGCAGGTGGCGACGGCCGATTTCCACGCCCGGGGTGTCGGTGGGAATCAGCGCCAGGCTGATGCCCAGATCCTCTTCTTCGCCCAGCAAATGCTCAGGGTCGTACGCCTTGAAGGCCAGGCCGAGCAGGGTCGCGACCGGTCCGAGTGTGATGTAGCGCTTTTCCCAGTTCAGGCGCAGGCCGATGACTTCCTGACCTTCCCATTCGCTCTTGCAGATGATCCCGGTGTCGGGCATTGCGCCTGCGTCCGAACCTGCCAAGGGGCCGGTCAACGCGAAGCAGGGAATGTCGTCGCCACGGGCCAGGCGCGGCAGGTAGTGATTGCGCTGTTCGTCAGTGCCGTAATGCAGCAGCAGTTCGGCAGGACCCAGTGAATTGGGCACCATGACCGTGGAGGCGAGGTCGCCGCTGCGGGTCGCCAGCTTCATCGCGACCTGCGAGTGGGCGTAGGCCGAGAAACCCTTGCCGCCGTATTCCTTCGGAATGATGAGGGCGAAGAAACCGTGTTCTTTGATGTGCGCCCAGGCCTCGGGCGGCAGGTCCATGGCCTGACCGATTTCCCAGTCGCTGACCATGGCGCAAAGCTGTTCGGTCGGACCGTCGATGAAGGCTTGTTCTTCTTCGGTCAGCTGGCTTTTCGGATAGCTCAGCAGGGTGTTCCAGTCAGGCCGGCCACTGAACAGCTCGCCATCCCACCAGACCGTCCCGGCGTCGATGGCGTCGCGCTCGGTGTCTGACATCGGCGGCAGAACCTTCTGAAACCAGGCGAACATCGGCGCACTGAAATGTTTGCGGCGCAGGTCAGGCAAGGCCAATGGCACTGCCACAGCCAACCACAGGACCCACGGAATGATCATCCAGCCGTGGGCATGACTGAAGGCACCCATCGCCAGCAGATACACCGCGACAATGCCCAGGGCAGGGAAAGGGGCGACACGCCGATGGGCCAGCCAGGCCACGCCGATCACCAGAACCACGATCCACAACAACAGCATAAACAGCCCTCCATGAGGATGGCGAACGTGAGCGCCATCGAAAAGGCGGGCAAATCGCTCTGGCCCGCGCATCGATAGTGACCCCGTGCTGTCTCGGGAGTTCGAGGGCTGGCCGATGCGCGTGAAGTTGTGGCTCGAACACCCGCTTCTCGGGGTAGACTGGCTGCCCACAGGCATATGCCACTAATCCCGTTGATCCACCGACCACCGAGGTCGCGTACAGGAGAGCACGCAGCATGTTGAAGATCTGGGGCCGCAAGAATTCGTCCAACGTCCGCAAAGCGTTGTGGGTCGCAGAAGAGTTAGGGCTGGAATACGAGTCGATCAACGCAGGCGGTGCGTTTGGGCTCAACCATCAGCCTGAGTACCTGGCCAAAAACCCCAACGGTGTGGTGCCGATGATCGAAGACGGCGACTTCGTGCTGTGGGAGTCCAACGCCATCGTCCGTTATCTGGTGGCTCAGTACGCGCCGGATTCCGCCCTTTGCCCGGCCAGCCCTCAAGCGCGGGCCCAGCAGGACAAATGGATGGACTGGACCACCTCGACGTTTGCCACGCCTTTCAAAACCGTGTTCTGGGGTGTGTTGCGCACGCCGCCCGAGCAGCAGGACTGGGCGCAGATCCATGCGGCGAAGGCCACCCTGGAAGGCCTGTTGCGCATCGTCGACAACACGCTGGCGGATCAGCCTTACCTGTCGGGCGAGGCGTTCGGGGCGGGCGATATTCCCCTCGGCAGCTTTATCTATGCCTGGTTCGAAATGCCAATTGAACGCATGGACCTGCCCCACCTCAAAGCCTGGTACGAGCGTTTGAAGCAGCGTCCGGCCTATCGGACCGCTGTGATGACCGCGCTCACATGACGCTGACAGCGTTAGATTAATAACTACTATCAATAGACTTCGCTGTACTTGCGCGGCGTCGGCAAGCAACATTGCCGAGTGCGCCGCGTCTGCAACAGTTTGTTTCAGAAGTAGACGTTTTTCGGCACCGAGACCGGTGTGGCGATCACGTTTTTGTATTCGGTTCTTTCTCCCTTTTCCTTTTATTGGTGTGTTTTCAGTCATGAGTTCAGCTCTGTCCATCCGGCAGCTAACCAAGACCTACGGCAACGGTTTCCAGGCCCTGAAGGGTATCGATCTGGACGTCGCCGAGGGTGATTTCTTCGCGTTGCTCGGCCCTAACGGTGCCGGCAAATCCACCACCATCGGCATCATTTCCACCCTGGTCAACAAGACCACGGGCACGGTGAACATCTTCGGCCACGACCTTGATCGCAATCCGGCGCAACTCAAGCGCTCGATCGGTGTGGTGCCGCAGGAGTTCAACTTCAACCAGTTCGAAAAGACCTTCGACATCGTGGTGACCCAGGCCGGTTACTACGGCATCCCGCCGAAGATCGCCAAGGAACGCGCCGAGCAGTACCTGACGCAGTTGGGGCTGTGGGACAAACGCAGCGTGCCATCGCGTTCGCTGTCGGGCGGCATGAAGCGTCGTCTGATGATTGCCCGCGCGCTGATCCACGAGCCGCGCCTGTTGATCCTCGACGAACCGACAGCGGGCGTCGACATCGAGCTGCGTCGTTCGATGTGGACCTTTCTCACCGAGCTGAACCAGAAAGGCATCACCATCATCCTCACTACGCATTACCTGGAAGAGGCTGAGCAGCTGTGCCGTAACATCGGCATCATCGACCACGGGACCATCATTGAAAACACCGGCATGAAGACGCTGCTGAACAAGCTGCACGTCGAGACCTTCCTGCTGGACCTCAAAGACCCGATGCAAGCTGCGCCGCAGCTGGCCGGTTACCCGTCGCGGTTGGTGGACAGTCACACGCTGGAAGTGCAGGTTGATAAAACCATCGGTATCACGGCGCTGTTCGGTCAACTGGCGTTGCAGAACGTTCAGGTGCTGAGCCTGCGCAATAAAACCAACCGCCTCGAGGAATTGTTCGTGGGTCTGGTCGAAAAAAATCTGTCGAAGGTGGCGGTATGAGTTCGGAGCTGCGCCCCAACCTGGTCGCGATGAACACCATTGTCTATCGCGAAGTCCGTCGCTTCATGCGCATCTGGCCGCAGACGCTTCTGCCGCCAGCGATCACCATGGTCCTGTACTTCGTGATCTTCGGGAACCTCATCGGTCGCCAGATCGGCGACATGGGTGGGTTTACCTACATGCAGTACATCGTGCCGGGCCTGATCATGATGTCGGTGATCACCAACTCCTACGGCAACGTCGTTTCCAGCTTCTTCGGCGCGAAGTTTCAGCGTTCGATTGAAGAACTGATGGTCTCGCCGGTTTCGCCGCACACCATCCTGATCGGTTTCACCCTGGGCGGCATGCTGCGCGGGCTGATGGTGGGCTTCATCGTCACCCTCCTGTCGATGTTCTTCACCGACCTGCAGGTGCACCATCTGGGTGTGACGATTTTGGTTGTGGTGCTGACGGCGACGATTTTCTCGCTGCTGGGTTTCATCAACGCCGTTTTTGCTCGCAATTTCGATGACATCTCGATCATCCCGACCTTCGTGCTGACGCCGCTGACCTACCTGGGCGGGGTGTTCTACTCGATTAACCTGTTGCCGCCGTTCTGGCAGACCGTTTCGCTGGCCAACCCGGTGCTGCACATGGTCAACGCGTTCCGTTTCGGGATTCTGGGTGTGTCGGACATCAAGATCAGCATCGCCCTGACGTTCATGGTCGTGGCGACCATCGTCCTGTACCTGGGCTGTGCGCGGTTGCTGGTGAGTGGTCGCGGGATGCGCCAGTAAACCAATAGTTTTACCGGGTAGGCTCGCTCCTGTGGGGGCGAGCCTGGTCTGGGCGGCATTCCGACGAAGGGCCCGGTACATCTGTCACATTAACGGTGCCAGCCAATCCGCCTTCGCGAGCAAGCTCGCTCCCACAGTAGTTTTTCCCTGCGTTCATCCTAGCGACGCTTTGCCCTACGCCGCCTCCACTGCCGCCCGACCCACCACCGCCAATACGCCATCGTTCCGAAATACCCCGCCACGCCCACCACCACGCCTGCCACCACCGACCCCAGCAAAAACGGCTGCCACAACGTCGACAGCTGCCCACTGATCCAGTCCCAGCTCATCTCGTCCGGAAAACTGTGCGGCGGCAAACCCATCAGCAGGGCGCCGATCTTGTAAGTGCAGTAGAACACCGGCGGCATGGTCAGCGGGTTGGTCAGCCAGCACAGGCTGACGGCAATCGGCAGATTGGCGCGCACCCGAATCGCCAGGACCGCCGCCAGCAACATCTGCAAGGGCATCGGCATCAACGCGGCAAACAAGCCGATGCCCATGGCCCTCGCGACCGAGTGCCGATTCAGGTGCCAAAGGTTGGGGTCATGCAGCAGACGGCCAAGAAAGCGTAAGGATTTGTGTTCCCGGATGCTGTTCGGATCGGGCATATATCGCTTGATCAGGTGGCGTGGCATACGGGATTCCGGGGGCTGGGCGGGAAAACTCGGGCAAGTATGCATGGATAGTGACGGATGGAAATTCAGACATTGTGACAATTAATAAATGCGCGCCGCGGTCAGTGCGCTAAGTCATTGAGGGTGAATTTCATCTGTCGACAAGGAAAGCCTCATGCGCACAGGGATGCTGGCGCTTGCACTGGGACTGCTCGTCCTGCGTTTTTTACCGGCATTACCGCCGGTCTGGTTGATGCTGGCGATGCCCGTCATCGCCCTGATGCTGTTGCCGTTTCGCACGTATCCGCTGGCGTTCTTCCTTTTGGAGTGACATGGGCCTGCGTGTCGGCCAAATCTGCGCTGGACGATCGACTGCCCGAGCGCCTCAATGGCCAGACGCTCTGGCTGGAGGGTAAGGTCGTCGGCTTGCCGAACACCGTTGATGGGGTGGTGCGGTTTCAGCTGGACGATCCGGTTTCTCGCCGAACACCGTTGCCCGGGCAGTTGCGCATTGCCTGGTACGGCGGCCCTGCCGTGCAAAGCGGCGAGTACTGGCGGCTGGCGGTGAAGCTCAAGCGGCCCGGCGGCCTGGCCAATCCCGGGGCGTTCGACTATCAGGCGTGGCTGTTGGCGCAACGTATCGGCGCGACGGGCACCGTGGTGGATGGCCAGTTGCTCAGGGCGACGACCCACTCGTGGCGGGACACGATTCGTCAGCGCCTGCTGGCCGTGGAAGCTCAGGGTCGGCAGGGCGGTTTGGCCGCGCTGGTGCTGGGCGACGACTCAGGGTTGAGTCCAGCCGATTGGCAAGTGTTGCAAGACACTGGCACGGTCCATTTGCTGGTGATTTCCGGCACGCACATCGGTTTGCTGGCCGGGTTGCTGTATGGGCTGGTGGCGGGGCTCGCGCGATGGGGTGTTTGGCCGCGCTTTCTCCCTTGGTTGCCGTCGGCCTGCGTGCTTGCCTTGAGTGGCGCACTGGCCTATGGGTATCTGGCAGGCTTCGAGGTTCCGGTGCAGCGAGCCTGCGTGATGCTCGGGCTGGTGTTGCTGTGGCGTTTGCGCTTTCGGCACCTGGGTGCGAGTTGGCCGATGCTGATCGCGTTGAATCTGGTGCTGATCGTCGAGCCGTTGATCAGCCTGCGTCCAGGGTTTTGGTTGTCGTTCGTGGCCGTTGGCATTTTGATGATGATCTTTGGCGGACGGCTGGGCGCCTGGCGTTGGTTGCAGAGCTGGTCCCGGGCGCAGTGGCTGATCGCGCTCGGGCTCTTGCCGGTCTTGCTGGCGCTAAGTCTGCCGGTCAGTGTGAGCGGTCCTGTGGTCAATCTGCTCGCGGTGCCGTGGGTCAGCATTTTTATCCTGCCTTTGGCGCTCTTCGGCACGTTCTTTCTGGCCGTTCCGTGGTTAGGCGAGAGTTTGCTCTGGCTGGCGGGCGGTTCGATGAACGCGTTGTTCGTGGTTCTGGCAATCGCGGCCGAGGCGGCCCCGGCATGGACGGGCCCTGCGACGCCGTTCTGGGTGTGGCCGTTGAGCCTGCTGGGCGCGCTGCTGCTTTTATTACCCAACGGCGTGCCATTGCGCGCGTTGGGTTGGCCTCTGTTGCTGCTCTGCGTGTTGGTCCCGCAGAAGCGTATTCCCCAAGGCGAAGTTGAAGTACTGCAACTGGACGTGGGGCAGGGGCTGGCCATTCTGCTGCGCACCCGGGAACACACGCTGCTCTATGACGCCGGACCGCGCTTTGGCGAGTTCGACATCGGCGAGCGCGTGGTCTTGCCCGCCATTCGTCGTGCAGGAATAGGGCATCTGGACATGATGCTGCTCAGTCATGCCGACGCCGATCATGCCGGTGGCGCGCCGGCGATTCATCAGGCCTTGCCCGTGGGCAGGGTTCTGGCGGGCGACGCGGCCCGGATGCCGGCTGAGTTGCCTGTCGAGTCCTGCCGTAACGGTGAAACCTGGACATGGGACGATGTCACGTTTTCCACCTGGATCTGGGAGCAGGCGGCGCAGGGCAATCAGGCATCGTGCGTGCTGCGTGTCGATGCACGGGGCGAGCGTCTGTTGTTGACGGGGGACATCGACGTCCCCGCCGAGCGGGCGATGCTGGAGCAGGGCTTTGACGTTCGCGCGCACTGGCTGCAAGCGCCACATCACGGGAGCCGAAGTTCATCGTCCAAAGCGCTGCTGCAGGCGGTCTCTCCGAAGGGCGTGCTGATCTCCCGGGGCCGGAACAATGCGTTTGGTCATCCGCATCCCCTGGTGATGTCACGCTATCGCTGGTTCGGCATTGAAACCTATGACAGTGCCGAACTGGGTGCTATCACATTGCGATTAGGCAGGTTCGAAGGCGTTGACGCCGAACGTAGGGAAAGACGCTTCTGGCGTGAGTGAATGGTCGGATATTCATCGACGGGTTCGGCGAGCCGACTGCCCTATGTTAGAGTGGCGCCACTTTTTTTCAGGGGGTGGTCGCTGTGTGGGAACTGGTCAAATCTGGTGGCTGGATGATGCTACCGATCATTCTGAGTTCCATCGCCGCCGTCGGAATCATCATCGAGCGTTTGTGGACCCTGCGCGCCAGCCGCATTACGCCACCGCACCTGCTCGGTCAGGTGTGGCGCTGGATTCAGGACAAACAACTGAGCAGCGACAAGCTCAAGGAACTGCGCGCCGATTCGCCGCTGGGTGAGATTCTCGCCGCCGGCCTGGCCAACTCCCGTCACGGTCGCGAGATCATGAAGGAGTGCATCGAGGAAGCCGCCGCCCGGGTGATTCACGAGCTGGAGCGTTACCTCGCCACGCTTGGCACCATCGCCGCCATGGCCCCGCTGCTGGGTCTGCTCGGCACCGTGTTGGGCATGATCGACATCTTCAGTTCGTTCACCAGCACCGGCATGACCGGCAACGCGGGCATGTTGGCCAGCGGTATCGCCAAGGCGCTGATCTGCACGGCGTCCGGCCTGACCGTTGCGATCCCGACCATCTTCTTCCACCGCTACCTGCAAAACCGCGTCGACGAGTTGGTGGTGGGCATGGAGCAGGAAGCGATCAAGCTGGTGGAAGTGGTGCAGGGCGACCGTGACGTGGACCTGACCGACGCCAAGCCTGACCTCAAGGCTGCCGCGCGCGGCGAGGGTCGCAAGAAGTGAAATTCCGCCGCCGCAAGCCTCGGGAGACCATCGACATCAATCTGGTGTCGCTGATCGACGTGGTGTTCATTCTGCTGCTGTTTTTCGTGGTCACCACGACCTTCACCCGCGAAACGCAAATGCGCGTGGACCTGCCGCAGTCGGTCACCGGCGCGTCGGCCGACGATGTCGACAAAAAACACGTCGATATCACGATCAACGCCGAAGGCACCTATTCGGTCAACAACACCCTGTTAGCCGACAGCAAACTGGACACCCTGATCGACGCCTTGCAGAAGGAGTCGGGCGGTGACACCAGCTTGCCGTTGTCCATCAGCGCTGACGGCAAGACGCCTCACCAGTCGGTCATCACCGCGATGGATGCCGCGGGCAAGCTGGGTTTCGCTCACCTGCGCATGACCACCGTCGAGGCCGCCTCGGCTAACTGATGGCACTCACCGATCGCTTGCTTGACGCATGGTACGAAGGCCATCCGGCGCTGACGCTGCTGCGTCCGCTCGAAGCCTTGTACCGCCGCGTCGTCAACAACAAACGCGCGCGTTTCGTGGCCGGGCAGGGCGACATCTACAAAGCCCCTGTGCCCGTGATCGTTGTCGGTAACATTACCGTCGGCGGCACCGGCAAGACGCCGCTGATTCTCTGGATGATCGATTACTGTCGTCGTCGTGGCCTGCGCGTGGGCGTGGTCAGCCGTGGTTATGGCGCCAGACCGCCGCGCCTTCCGTGGCGTGTCACCGCCCGGCAAAGTGCCGAGCAAGCGGGGGACGAGCCCTTGCTGATCGTCAAGCGCACCGGCGTGCCGCTGATGATCGACCCCGATCGTTCGCAGGCAGTGCGCGGATTGCTCGCAGAAGAACCGCTCGACCTGATTCTTTCCGACGATGGCCTGCAGCATTACCGGCTTGATCGGGATCTTGAGCTGGTCCTGGTCGATGCCGCGCGGGGGCTGGGCAATCGCCGTTGCCTGCCGGCCGGTCCCTTGCGTGAACCGGTCGAGCGTCTAGAGAGCGTTGACGCCTTGCTGTACAACGGCGCGAGCGAAGACCGTGACGACGGTTACGCCTTCAGATTGCAGCCAACTGCGCTGGTCAATCTGCTCAGCGGCGAGCATCGCCCCGTGGATCATTTTCCGGCCGGTCAGGCGTTGCACGCGGTGGCGGGTATCGGCAATCCGCAACGTTTCTTCAACACCCTCGAAGGACTACACTGGCGGCCTGTTCCACATGCGTTCGCCGATCACGCCGTGTTCAGTGCACAGGCGCTGGCGTTCACGCCGGTCCTGCCTTTGGTCATGACCGAAAAAGATGCCGTGAAATGTGCAGCCTTCGCGGCCCCCGACTGGTGGTACCTGGCCGTTGAAGCCGTGCCTTCTCCGGCCTTTGTCAGTTGGTTCGATTCGCAGTTAACCCGGCTTTTGCCATGACTCGCTCAGGATTTCTTATGGACACCAAATTGCTCGACATCCTCGCTTGCCCGATCTGCAAAGGTCCGCTCAAGCTCAGCGCCGACAAAACCGAGCTGATCAGCAAGGGTGCCGGCCTGGCTTACCCCATCCGCGACGGCATCCCGGTGATGCTGGAAAGCGAAGCACGCACCCTGACCACTGATGAGCGTCTGGACAAATGACCGCAGCGTTTACCGTTGTTATCCCTGCGCGTTACGGTTCGAGCCGTTTTCCCGGTAAACCGCTGAAAACCATCGCCGGCAAGCCCATGATCCAGCACGTCTGGGAGCAGGCGCGCAAAAGCAGCGCGGAGCGTGTCGTGGTCGCCACTGACGATCAGCGCATTGTCGACGCCTGTCTGGCGTTCGGCGCCGAAGTACTGATGACACGCGACGATCACAATTCAGGCACCGACCGGCTGGCCGAAGTGGCCTCGCTGCTCGGGCTCGCCAACGATGCCATCGTGGTCAACGTCCAGGGCGACGAGCCGATGATCCCGCCCGCCGTGATCGATCAGGTCGCCGACAACCTCGCCGCGCACACAGAAGCGCGCATGTCGACGCTGGCTGAGCCTATCGACGATGTGGCTGCGCTGTTCAATCCGAACGTGGTCAAAGTCTGTTCCGACCTTAATGGCCTGGCGCTGACGTTCAGCCGTGCGCCGCTGCCCTGGGCGCGTGATGCGCTGGCCAGGACCCGTGACGAACTGCCTGAAGGCGTGCCGTACCGCCGACACATCGGCATCTACGCCTACCGCGCCGGTTTCCTGCATGACTTCGTGAGTTGGGGCCCTTGTTGGCTGGAAAACACTGAAAACCTCGAACAGTTGCGAGCTTTGTGGCATGGCGTGCGGATTCACGTCGCTGATGCGGTGGAAGCACCGCCCGCCGGCGTCGACACCGCCGAAGACCTGGAACGCGTCCGGCGTTTGCTGGAGGTTTGACGGTCATGGGGTGTAATGCTCAGGTGCTCTTCGGGCAGGTGGTTGCATGAGCCTGCAGATTCAATCCAACGTTTCGCTCAAACCGTTCAACACCTTTGGTGTCGATGTACGGGCTCGACTGTTTGCCGAAGCTCATAACGACAGTGATGTCCGGGAGGCGCTGGCGTACTCGGCAGCGCACAAGGTTGAACTGCTGGTCATCGGCGGCGGCAGCAACCTGCTGTTGAGCGGGGATCTCGACGCGCTGGTGCTGCGCATGGCCAGCCGGGGCATTCGCATCACGCATGAAGACTGTGGCGCTGCGATCATCGAGGCTGAAGCGGGAGAGCCCTGGCATCCGTTCGTCCAGGAGATGCTGGCGCGCGGTCTGTCGGGGGTGGAAAACCTCAGCCTCATCCCGGGCACGGTCGGTGCTGCACCGATGCAGAACATCGGCGCGTATGGCGTTGAACTGAAAGACGTGTTCCACAGCCTTGTGGCCCTGGATCGTGAAAGCGGTGAGCTGCGCGAGTTTTCCCTGGCGGACTGCGCGTTCGGTTACCGCGACAGCGTGTTCAAGCACCAGACCGGTCGCTGGTTGATTCTTCGGGTGCGCTTCAAGCTCAGCTTCGCCGCCCGATTACACCTGGATTACGGCCCGGTGCGTCAGCGTCTTCAGGAGCAGGGCATCCAGGCGCCGACGCCGATGCACGTCAGTCGGGCGATTTGTGAGATTCGCAGTGAAAAGCTGCCCGACCCGACTGTGCTGGGCAATGCCGGCAGCTTCTTCAAGAATCCGATCGTTTGCGCTGAGCTCGCCGAGCGTATCAAGCAGACGCATCCGGGGCTGGTGGCGTATCCACAGCCTGACGGCCAGGTAAAGCTTGCGGCAGGCTGGCTCATTGAGCAGGCAGGCTGGAAAGGCTTTCGTGAAGGCGACGCGGGGGTTCATGCGCTGCAGTCGCTGGTGCTGGTCAACTACGGCTCGGCCTCGGGGCTGGACCTTCTGACCCTGGCGCAGCGGATTCAAGCCGACATCCTCGAACGTTTCGGTGTGACGCTGGAGATGGAACCCAACCTCTATTGAGGGTTGTTCCGCGTCCTCTCTCGTTTGTTTCAAAACCCATTACACTTCAGCCTTTCACGAGGCTGAAGTGATGGCGTGCCCTTTGCATTTCCGATGCGAGACACTTCAATTCGAGGTTACGCATGAGTGACACCGTGTGCGCCGTCGTCCTGGCGGCAGGACTTGGCAGCCGTTATCGGCAGATCGCCGGTGCCCATCGCAACAAATTGCTGGCGCAATGCACGGGCTATGACGGTATTGAGCGCTCGGTCTTAGAGCACGTGCTCGTGGGGCTCAAGCCTTTCGTCGACAAGATTGTGCTGCTGACCCGCCCTCAGTATTGCAGCGTCGCCGAACTGGGGTTGCAGTACGGCTGCGAGGTTGTGGTGCTGGAGTCCCCAGGCATGGGCGACAGCATTGCCGCGGCCGTAGCAGCAGAGCCTGATCATCGGGGCTGGTTGATTGTTCTTGGGGACATGCCGTTCATCCATGCGGATACCCTCAAGCGGGTGGTCAATTCGCTGGAGGACGACGCTATCAGTGTGCCTGTCCGAGAGGGCGCGTTCGGCCATCCTGTCGGGTTCGGACGAGGGTTTGGTCCCGCACTGAGGTCTCTGGCGGGGGAGAAGGGGGCCAAGCGGCTGTTTAAGGGCGCCAGGGTCATTGAGCTGTCGGTTGAAGATCCCGGTGTCCTTTGGGATGTGGACGTGCCTGCGGCGCTGGATTTCAAATCGTAGAAAACGGTGGTTCAGGATCTGCAGACCCTACTAAGCCCGATTCGCGCGCATAAAAAAGCCCCGCTTGCTTCGCAACAGGCGGGGCTTTTCATTCACTGAAGATTACACGAGCGGCTTAGGCTCTTTGCTTTCTTCCAACATTTCACCGTGCTCGGTCACCACTTCCTTCGTGCTGACGTGCTCGTCAACCACCGGGGCAGGGCTCGCGATGGCTTCGACAGCAACAGGTGCTGGCTCGGCAACGACTGGCGCTTGAGGCGCAGCGCTTGCAGTGGCTTCAGCTTCCTTCTGCAGGCGCTCAGCCTCCAGGCGACGACGGCGAACTTCACGAGGATCGTTCGGCGCGCGGCCGGTGCTGGCCATCGGCAGTGCTGGCTTTTCAGCTGCGACGGGTGTCGGAGATGGAGCCGGTTCGACCGCCACTGGCGCGGCAACGATTTCCGGAGCGGCCAGTTCAGCCGGTGCAGCCACAGGTTCGGCAACCACTGGTTTCTCGACCACCGGCTTCTCAATCACCGGTTCAGCGGCTTTCGGCGCTTCGACCGGTGCAGCAGCTGCAGCGACAGGTGCCTCAACGACCGGTGCCGGAGCAGGCGCTTCAACAACGGCATGTGCTTCAACTTCTGCCGGGGTTTCGACCGACTCAGCCTGAGCGGCGGCTTTCACCTGACGTTCGAACGGGCTCAGAGAGGCGTCGAATTGCGCGACTTCAACTTCCGGCATGATCGAACGTTTGGCGGGCGCCGTCGATGCTTCCACGGCTGGAGCCTCGACGACAGGCGCTTCGGCCTTCTCGACAGGCGCGGCTTCAACAGCGGGCGCTTCGACAGCGGCGTTTGCACGTTCAGCCTGACGGTGAGCGTCGGCTTCGGCCGGGGCGCTGATCACGCTTTCTGCCACGGCGGCGGTCACGGCCAGACCCGCAGCGATTTCGCTGCTGTTGCCTTCGCTGCGAACGGTGTCGTCACCGGCTTCGGCCTGGTGCTCTTCGCTGCCTTCAATCACATCGCCGTTGGCGTCACGCTGACGCTCACGACGGTTGCTGCGACGACGCTGGCCACGGGAGCGACGGCGAGGGCGATCGCCTTCAGCGTGTTCCTGACCGTTTTCGTCCTGCTGTTCTTCGTTGCTCAACAGTGCTTCGTCTTCAACCGCTGCCGCGGCCTGCTCGGCACGTGGTTGACGTTCTTCACGCGGCGCACGTGGTTGACGCTCTTCGCGCGGTGCGCGCTCAGGACGTTCTTCGCGTGGCACGTTGACAGCCGGTGCGGCATCCAGTGGCTCACGCAGTTCACGTACGCGCTCTTCGCGCGGCTTGCGGTCTTCACGCTGAGCACGAGGCTGGCGCTCTTCACGTGGTGCGCGTGCCGGACGTTCTTCACGTGGAGCTGCCGTTTCGTCACGGGCTTCGCGTGACTCGCGCGGTGCGCGCTCTTCACGAGGGGCGCGTTCTTCACGCGGCGCACGCTCTTCGCGTGGAGCGCGTTCTTCACGCTCTGCACGAGGGGCGCGTTCTTCGCGAGGCTTGCGCTCTTCGTCGCGGCGACCGTTACGGCTGCGGCTCTGCTGACGACCGTTGCGACGCTCTTCGTTGCGGGCTGGACGCTCTGCAGCCGGTTTTTCAACCACGGCGGCCGGTGCGACAGGCTCTTCCTTGGTGGCGAACAGGCTGACCAGCGATTTCACCAGGCCTTTGAACAGGCTTGGCTCGTGGGCAACAGGTGCTGGCGCTGCCGGTGCGGCGACTTCGGCAGGAACCGGAGCATTGGCGCGTGCCGGTGCGGTCTTGACCGCGGCTTCCTGGCGAACCAGGGTCCGGGTTGCTGCTGTCGGCTGGACTTCTTCCACTTCGGCGGCGGCCGCAGCGATTTCGTAGCTGGACTGCAGGCTGTGGGCTTCCGGGCTGTCATCACGCAGGCGCTGAACTTCGAAGTGCGGCGTCTCGAGATGATCGTTCGGCAGGATGATGATGCGTGCGCGGGTGCGCAGTTCGATCTTGGTGATCGAGTTGCGTTTTTCGTTGAGCAGGAACGCAGCAACCGGGATCGGCACTTGGGCGCGGACTTCGGCGGTGCGGTCTTTCAGGGCTTCTTCTTCGATCAGGCGCAGGATCGCCAGCGACAGGGATTCGACGTCACGGATGATGCCGGTGCCGTTGCAGCGTGGGCAGACTATGCCGCTGCTTTCGCCCAGCGATGGTCGCAGGCGCTGACGGGACATTTCCAGCAGGCCGAAGCGCGAAATGCGACCGACCTGAACGCGGGCACGGTCGGCTTCCAGGCTTTCGCGGACTTTTTCTTCCACGGCGCGCTGGTTCTTGGCCGGCGTCATGTCGATGAAGTCGATGACGATCAGGCCGCCGATGTCGCGCAGACGCAGTTGACGGGCGATTTCTTCAGCCGCTTCAAGGTTGGTCTGCAGGGCGGTTTCTTCGATGTCGCTGCCTTTGGTGGCGCGTGCCGAGTTGATGTCGATGGACACCAGGGCTTCGGTCGGATCGATGACGATGGAGCCGCCGGAAGGCAGTTCGACGACGCGCTGGAAGGCGGTTTCGATCTGGCTTTCGATCTGGAAACGGTTGAACAGCGGAACGCTGTCTTCGTACAGCTTGATCTTGCTGGCGTACTGCGGCATCACCTGGCGGATGAAGGTCAGGGCTTCTTCCTGGGCTTCGACGCTGTCGATCAGGACTTCACCGATGTCCTGGCGCAGGTAATCGCGGATCGCGCGGATGATGACGTTGCTTTCCTGGTAGATCAGGAACGGCGCGGCACGATCCAGGGACGCTTCCTTGATGGCGGTCCACAGTTGCAGCAGGTAGTCGAGGTCCCACTGCATTTCTTCGCTGCTGCGGCCAAGGCCGGCAGTGCGCACGATCAGGCCCATGTCGGCCGGGGCGATCAAGCCGTTGAGGGCTTCACGCAGTTCGTTGCGCTCTTCGCCTTCGATGCGGCGGGAGATACCACCGGCGCGCGGGTTGTTCGGCATCAGCACCAGGTAACGACCGGCCAGGCTGATGAACGTGGTCAGGGCGGCGCCCTTGTTGCCACGCTCTTCTTTCTCGACCTGAACGATGACTTCCTGGCCTTCGCTCAGGACGTCCTTGATGTTGACGCGACCTTCCGGGGACTTCTTGAAGTATTCGCGGGAGATTTCTTTCAGCGGCAGAAAGCCGTGACGCTCAGAGCCGAAGTCGACAAACGCGGCTTCAAGGCTGGGTTCGATGCGCGTGATCCGGCCTTTATAGATGTTGGCCTTCTTCTGTTCGCGGGCCCCGGATTCGATGTCCAGGTCGTATAGGCGCTGGCCGTCTACCAGCGCAACACGCAACTCTTCAGGTTGAGTCGCGTTAATCAGCATTCTTTTCATGTAGTACCGTCGGTTTCCGGGCTGCCGGAAACGGCGTTCGGCACACACGACTTCTCACGGTCGGTGTCAGGGCGCGTCAGGAGTGCTTGGACACTCCAGTGTCTAGCGATATTCGGCCAGCGGGGCCGTAGTCGCGACGACGTTTCCTGCTTGCTGTGGTGACAAATGACACCCTGTCAGCAAAAGCTTGGTCAGGAGGAGGAATCAACCATCGGTAGCGGACGATATGAAGCGTCTTGAATAAAGCCTTTTGCTACACAGTCCGACGGTTGTGCGTCTCCACCCCACACGTATCCCTGATAATTCGGGTGCTGCCGCGCGCTGAATCCGCAGCGGGTTTGCATTTACGCGATCTTCGATGGGAAGTTCACGCGTCATGGCTCAAATTAAGGCTTCGGTTTCCGAAGCATTCGCCCGGTGTGTCTGCCAGCGACTGCACTTTGTGAACTGGCCTTGAACATGGGCCTCGATGGCGAGTGATTCACTCTGCGATCGGGCTTGTTTCAGGCCTCATGTCACCTGCGCTCGTTACGCTTGCTGACGCTCCGTTGTCACCGAAAGCCCCGTAGGGCGGCCTCGCGCCCTCGTGAATTGCGTTGGGCAGGGCCGGCTGTCATACCGTTTGTCCGCTGTCCAGGCCGCTTTTGGCGGCGTTCGCGACTATAGCAGCAATCATTAAGTGCTTCAAATCCATAAAAAATTGTTATGATTTGCGCCATGACGAATATCACCCCCCCAACCCCCGGCGTTCAGCTGGTAGAGGTTGCGCCGGAACTTGCCGGTCAACGCATCGATAATTTTCTGATCACGTACCTCAAGGGCGTCCCCAAGACCTTGATTTACCGCATATTGCGCAAAGGCGAAGTGCGAGTGAACAAAGGCCGGATCAAGCCCGAGTACAAGCTTCAGGCAGGCGACATCGTGCGCGTTCCACCCGTTCGGGTGCCTGAACGTGACGAGCCTGTGCCCGTCGCGCAAGGTCTGTTACAGCGCCTGGAAGCGGCAATCGTTTACGAAGACAAAGGCCTCATTGTCCTGAACAAGCCTGCTGGCATCGCGGTTCACGGCGGCAGCGGCCTGAGTTTCGGCGTCATCGAAGCCTTTCGTCAGTTACGCCCCGATGCCAAGGAGCTGGAACTGGTCCACCGCCTTGATCGCGACACTTCCGGTCTGCTCATGATCGCCAAGAAGCGCAGCATGTTGCGTCACCTGCACGAGCAGTTGCGGGGCGATGGCGTCGACAAGCGGTACATGGCACTCGTTCGAGGTCATTGGGCAACGTCGCAGAAGCAGGTGCGTGCGCCCTTGCTCAAGAGCAACCTGCGCTCGGGCGAGCGCATGGTTGAGGTGAACGAAGAGGGCAAGGAGGCGCTGACGCTGTTCAAGGTGCTGCGCCGCTTCGGTGACTTCGCGACGATGGTGGAGGCGCGCCCGATCACCGGTCGTACTCACCAGATTCGTGTGCACGCCCTGCATGCTGGCCATTGCATTGCGGGTGACAGCAAGTATGGCGACGAGGACTTTTCTCGCGAAATTCGTGATTTGGGCGGCAAGCGTCTGTTCCTGCATGCTTATGCCCTGACCGTGCCGCTGCCGGATGGCGGCGAGCTGAAAGTGGAAGCGCCCGTTGATGAAATGTGGGCCAAGACCGTGGAGCGTTTGCTGAGTGCGCCGTGATTACGAGCTGCTGATTTTTGACTGGGACGGCACGCTGTCCGACTCCATCGGTCGCATCGTCGAGGCCATGCGGGCCGCAGCCGAGTTGTCCGGCCGACCGGTGCGGGACGACCTGGCGATCAAAGGCATTATTGGCCTGGGGTTGCCGGAGGCGATTCGCACGCTGTACCCCGACATCACTGCCAATGACCTGATCGATTTTCGTCAGCGCTACGCAGACAGTTACATGGCCATGGATGTCGAACCCTCGAAGTTGTTCGACGGTGTGCATGAGTCGCTGGAGGCCTTCCGCTCCGAGGGTTACCGGCTGGCGGTGGCGACCGGCAAGGCGCGTCGCGGCCTGGACCGTGTGCTCAAGGCCCATGGCTGGATAGATTACTTCGATGCGACTCGGGCCGCCGACGAGACGGCGAGCAAGCCTGACCCTCTGATGCTCAACGAAATCCTGCAGCACTGCGGCGTGCCGCCTGAAAAGGCGCTGATGATTGGCGATGCGTCGTTCGATCTGCTGATGGCGCGTAACGCCGGCATGGATTGCGTAGCCGTGGGGTACGGTGCGCAGGCGCTGGATTCGTTGCTTCAGTATGAGCCACGTCTGGCGATCGAGCATTTTTCCGAATTGCGTACCTGGTTGGGTGCGCGGACTGCCGAATCTTCGTTGTTGGGGTAATTGATCTATGTCGGATGAATGGAAAGCACCGTCCTCGCAAGAGGGTGACGGCGAGCGCAAGGCCGATGCAAAGAGCTGGCAGTTGTTGGAAAAGACTTTGCTGGCCAGTGTTCAGGAGCAACGTCGCGCCCGTCGTTGGGGCATTTTTTTCAAATCCCTGACCTTTCTTTACCTGTTTGTAATGCTGGCGCTGTTTTCGCCGCTGATGGATTTCGGTAAAGGCGCATCGCGCACGACCAGTCACACTGCGTTGATCGAGGTGAAGGGCATGATCGCCGACACCGAGGCTGCCAGCGCCGACAACATTGTGGGCAGCCTGCGGTCCGCCTTCGAGGACGAAAAAACCAAAGGCGTGATCCTGCGCATCAACAGTCCCGGTGGCAGCCCGGTTCAGTCGGGCTACATCTATGACGAGATTCGCCGTCTGCGTGCGCAGAAGCCGAACATCAAGGTCTATGCGGTCATTACCGACCTCGGGGCTTCGGGCGCTTACTACATCGCCAGCGCTGCCGATCAGATTTACGCCGACAAGGCGAGCCTGGTGGGTTCCATCGGTGTCACAGCGGCCGGCTTCGGTTTTGTCGGCACCATGGAAAAGCTGGGGGTGGACCGCCGCACCTACACTTCGGGTGAGCACAAGGCGTTCCTCGATCCTTTCCAGCCACCGAAGCCCGACGAGACGGCCTTCTGGCAGGGCGTGCTGGACACGACGCACAAACAGTTCATTGCCAGTGTGAAAGCGGGGCGCGGCGACCGCTTGAAGGACAAAGACCATCCTGAGCTGTTCTCCGGTCTGGTATGGACGGGTGAGCAGGCTGTCGCGTTGGGCCTTGTGGACGGTTTGGGCAGTGCCAGTTATGTCGCGCGTGAGGTGATCGGCGAGAAGGAGATGGTCGACTACACCGTGCAGGAGTCGCCGTTTGATCGTTTCTCGAAGAAGCTGGGTTCAAGCGTCGCCGAACAGATCGCAATGTGGGCCGGGTTCAACGGTCCTTCACTGCGCTAAAGGCTCCCGACAACAGAAAACCCGGCCATTGGTCGGGTTTTTTTATCGCGCAAGATTTGCATCGGTCAGGGGATTTCGATGCCTTCTGCGGTGAGCATGTCGACCAGCCTTATTAAAGGCAGGCCGATCAGGCTGGTGGCGTCCGGGCCTTCAGTGCTGCGGAACAGGCTGACGCCCAAGCCTTCGGCCTTGAAGCTGCCCGCGCAGTCGTACGGCTGCTCGGCGTGCAGGTAGCGGCTGATGCGTGGCGGGCTGAGTTCACGCATGTGGACAGTAAACGGCACGCAGTCGACCTGGCACTGCCCTGTCTGGCTGTTGTACAGCGCCAGTCCGGTCAGGAAGCTCACACTTTTGCCGCTGCTCGCGCTGAGCTGTTCCAGGGCGCGCTCAAAGGTGTGCGGCTTGCCGAGAATCTGCTCGCCCAGCACCGCCACCTGATCCGAGCCGATGATCAGATGGTCGGGATATTTCGCTGCCAGGGCTCGGGCTTTTTCCTGTGCCAGGCGCTTTACCAGCATTATGGCGGACTCGTGCGGGTGATGGCTTTCGTCGATATCCGGCGACGCGCAGACGAACGGCAGGCGCAGGCGTTCGAGCAATTCCCGGCGATAAGGCGAGCTGGAAGCGAGGAGCAAAGGCAGCATGGGGTTCTCCAAAACATGAAAGTCGAGTGTAATCAGCGGGTCAGGTTGCGAACAGCCCTGAATTTCCTTTGACAGTCGAGGACCTCGTCCCTAGAATGCTGCGCCTATGTTGAATGACCCGATTCCACCTCACGTTGACCCGCGCAAATTAGCTGATCGTGGCACTACTCTTCAGGGAGAGATGCTGCTGGCTGATTTGGAGAGACTCTGCGACCCGCTTGCTGACAATCTCGGTACAGTGCAGGCGAAATTCGTTTTTGAACGAGACGAACAGCGCGCTGTGGTTATCCACAGCGAGATCGACGTCGAAGTCAAAATGGTTTGCCAGCGTTGTCTTGAGCTGGTCACCTTTCCGATCCACAGCGAATGCAGTTACGCCGTGGTGAAGGAGGGTGCAAACACCCAGTCGTTGCCGAAAGGCTATGACGTGCTGGAACTCGGCGAAGATCCATTGGATTTGCTGGCGTTGATCGAGGATGAGCTTTTGCTCGCCTTGCCCATTGTGCCAACTCATGATCCGAAAGAATGCCAGCAGCCGGCGGGCCTCGATGAGCCCGAGCCGAGCGTGGACGAGGTAACGCGGTCCAACCCGTTCAGTGTATTGGCGCAGTTAAAGCGTGACCCAAACGTTTAGGAGTTAATCAATTATGGCTGTTCAGCAGAACAAAAAATCCCGCTCTGCCCGTGACATGCGCCGTTCGCACGACGCTCTCGAGGCTAGCACTCTGTCTGTAGAAAAAACCACCGGTGAAGTTCACCTGCGTCACCACGTATCGCCAGAAGGCGTATACCGTGGCCGTAAAGTGATCGACAAGGGCGCTGACGAGTAATTTCTTGTCCGCTCCGGTCATCGCGATCGACGCAATGGGCGGGGACTTCGGTCCCCGCAGCATTGTTCAGGCCAGCATTGCCTGCCTGCTCGCTACACCCTCGCTTCATCTGACCCTCGTCGGTCAAGCCTCCCTTCTTGAAGAACTCATCGCACGCCATTCCGGTGTCGATCGGTCGCGCCTGCTCGTCGTCAACGCCACGGAAATCATCACCATGGATGACCGGCCTTCGCTTGCGCTGCGCGGCAAGCCGGACTCGTCGATGCGTGTCGCGTTGCGGCTGTTGGCAGACGGTAAGGCGCAGGCGTGTGTCAGTGCCGGAAATACCGGGGCGTTGATGGCGCTCTCGCGGTTCGTGCTCAAGACCCTGCCGGGCATCGATCGTCCGGCCATGGTCGCGGCGATTCCGACCCAGCGTGGCTACTGTCAGTTGCTGGACCTGGGTGCGAACGTGGATTGCAGTGCCGAGAACCTTTACCAGTTCGCCGTCATGGGGTCGGTCGCTGCCGAGGCGCTGGGTGTGGCGCGGCCAAAGGTCGCATTGCTCAATGTCGGCACCGAGGACATCAAGGGCAACCAGCAGGTCAAGTTGGCGGCCAGTCTGCTGCAGGCCGCGCCGGGGCTTAATTACGTCGGGTTTGTCGAAGGCGACGGTCTGTATCGCGGCGAGGCCGATGTGGTGGTGTGTGACGGGTTTGTGGGGAATATCCTGCTCAAATCCAGCGAAGGCCTGGCCACCATGATCGGTGAACGGATCGAGACGTTGTTTCGCCAGAACGTGCTGTCCCGGGCCGTAGGTGCGCTGGCGATGCCGCTGCTCAAACGCCTCAAGGCCGATCTGGCGCCTGCGCGTCACAACGGCGCAAGTTTTCTGGGGTTGCAGGGCATTGTGGTGAAGAGCCATGGCTCCGCAGGCGCTCAAGGTTTTCAGAGCGCGATTCAACGTGCCCTGATCGAAATACAGGAGAATCTGCCGGAGCGCCTGCATGGACGTCTGGAAGAGCTGCTGTAACGTGTCTTGAGCTAGAATGTGACCCTTGTGACTGCTTGGTCATCCAACGGTTCAGTCGCAACACTTTGAATTACCTTGCGTTCGGTCTGACCGGACGTTCTTTTCGACGACAATAATCAGGGGCTTGTTAATGTCTGCTTCCGTCGCATTCGTCTTTCCGGGTCAGGGCTCGCAGTCCCTCGGCATGCTTGCCGAGCTGGGCGCGCAGTACCCGTTGATCCAGGACACGTTTAAAGAAGCCTCCGACGCTTTGGGTTATGACCTTTGGGCGCTGACCCAGCAGGGTCCGGAAGAAAACCTCAATCAAACCGACAAAACCCAGCCGGCCATTCTGACCGCTTCGGTCGCCTTGTGGCGTCTGTGGCTGGCAGAAGGCGGTGTGCGTCCTGCGTTCGTCGCCGGCCACAGTCTGGGTGAATACAGTGCGCTGGTGGCGGCTGGCAGCCTGTCGCTGTCAGAGGCCGTCAAACTGGTCGAGCGTCGTGGTCAGCTGATGCAAGAAGCCGTTCCGGCCGGGCAGGGTGGCATGGCCGCCATTCTCGGTCTGGACGATGCCGACGTAATTGCCGCCTGTGCCGAAGCGGCTCAGGGCGAGGTCGTCAGCGCCGTGAATTTCAACTCGCCGGGCCAGGTCGTGATCGCCGGTGCCAAAGCGGCCGTCGAGCGTGCGATCGAGGCCTGCAAGGCCAAAGGCGCCAAGCGTGCGTTGCCGTTGCCGGTCAGCGTGCCGTCGCACTGCGAGCTGATGCGTCCTGCCGCCGAGCGTTTCGCCGAGTCCGTCGCTGCCCTCGACTGGCAGGCGCCGCAAATCCCTCTGGTGCAGAACGTCAGTGCCAGCGTGGTCTCGGACCTGGACACGCTGAAAACCGATTTGCTTCAACAGCTGTACAAGCCGGTTCGCTGGGTCGAGTCGATCCAGGCGCTGGCCGCCAACGGTGCACTGCAACTGGTGGAGTGCGGTCCAGGCAAAGTGCTGGCGGGTCTTAACAAGCGTTGCGCCGATGGCGTGAACACCCACAACCTCAATACCCCGGATGCCTTCGCCGCCACTCTCGCGGCGCTGGCCTGATAAGGAGAACCTGCATGAGTCAGGGTAAAGTTGCACTGGTCACCGGTGCGAGCCGTGGCATTGGTCGGGCGATCGCCCTGGAACTGGGGCGTAACGGCGCCATTGTGGTAGGTACTGCCACCACCGAGTCCGGCGCCGAAAAGATCACTGCTTACTTCAAGGAAAACAACGTCGAAGGCTTCGGTATCGCTCTCGATGTTGGCAGCGACGAGTCCGTCAGCGCTGTTCTGGCACAGATTCAGGAGCGCGTTGGCGCGCCGTTGATCCTGGTCAATAACGCCGGTATCACCCGTGACAACCTGATGATGCGCATGAAAGATGACGAGTGGCATGACGTCATCAACACCAACCTGACCAGCCTGTATCGCCTGACCAAGGGCGTTTTGCGTGGCATGACCAAGGCGCGTTGGGGCCGCATCATCAGCATTGGCTCCGTAGTGGGTGCCATGGGCAACGCAGGTCAAGTAAACTACGCCGCCGCGAAAGCGGGACTGGAAGGTTTCAGTCGCGCGCTGGCCCGTGAAGTCGGCTCGCGAGCAGTGACTGTCAACTCGGTGACCCCAGGGTTTATCGACACCGACATGACCCGCGAGCTGCCAGAGGCACAACGTGATTCCCTGACGAGCCAGATTCCTCTGGGTCGACTGGGGCAGGCAGAAGAGATCGCGCATGTGGTCGCTTTTCTTGCCTCGGAAGGTGCAGGCTACGTTACCGGGGCTACAATCCCCGTGAACGGCGGCATGTACATGTGACTCCCCGTATCGAAAAAATGTCATACGGGCTGTCTAAAATCCGTTATAAAGCTGAAATCTATTAAGGGGTTGAGGGTCGATGGGCGTAGCGGGAATTGCGTTGAGCTTGAAATACGCAAAACCTCTTCTATACACTTACCCATCGGCCAGCTGCCCGAATTTGTCCACTAGGAGTTAACACACGGTATGAGCACCATCGAAGAGCGCGTCAAGAAAATCGTTGCCGAACAACTTGGCGTCAAGGCTGAAGAAGTCACCAACACCGCTTCTTTCGTTGAAGACCTGGGTGCCGACTCCCTTGACACCGTTGAGCTGGTGATGGCTCTGGAAGAGGAATTCGAGACCGAAATCCCTGACGAAGAAGCCGAGAAGATCACCACTGTTCAAGCTGCTATCGATTACGTTACTGCCCACCAGGCGTAAGATTTTGTAATCGTTGCTCGCTGTCCTGGAAAAACCGCACTGCCTCAGGCGTGCGGTTTTTTCTTTAAACAGGGCAGCGTTTCGTCCATAGAAAAAAGGAGAGTCCTGTGTCGCGTAGACGCGTCGTGGTCACCGGTATGGGTATGCTGACGCCATTGGGCAACGATGTGCCCAGTACCTGGCAAGGCATTCTGGCTGGCCAGAGTGGCATTGGCCTTATCGAACACACGGACCTTTCGGCTTACACGACTCGCTTCGGCGGTTCGGTCAAAGGATTCAAGGTCGAAGATTATCTGTCGCCCAAAGAGGCTCGACGTCTCGATCTCTTCATTCAGTACGGCCTGGCTGCCAGCTTCCAGGCGGTGCGCAATGCCGGTATCGAAATCACTGACGCAAACCGTGAGCGCATTGGCGTCGCCATGGGTTCCGGGATCGGTGGTTTGACCAACATCGAAAATACCAGCCGTCTGCTGCACGAGCAGGGGCCGGGCAAGATCTCCCCGTTCTTCGTGCCGGGTTCGATCATCAACATGATTTCCGGCTTCCTGTCGATTCACTTGGGCGCACAGGGGCCGAACTACGCCATTGCCACCGCGTGTACCACGAGTACGCACTGCATCGGCATGGCCGCGCGCAACATCGCCTATGACGAGGCGGATGTGATGATTGCAGGTGGCGCCGAGATGGCCGCCTGTGGTCTGGGAATGGGCGGCTTCGGCGCCTCCCGTGCACTGTCGACCCGAAACGACGAGCCTACCCGCGCCAGTCGTCCCTGGGACAAAGGCCGCGATGGTTTCGTACTGTCCGACGGCGCGGGTGCACTGGTCCTTGAAGAACTGGAACATGCCAGAGCCCGTGGCGCCACGATCTACGCCGAGCTGATCGGTTTCGGCATGAGCGGCGACGCCTTCCACATGACGTCGCCGCCGGAAGATGGCGCGGGCGCGGCACGCTGCATCACCAATGCCTTGCGCGATGCGAAGGTCACGCCGGATCAGGTCCAGTACATCAACGCTCACGGTACATCGACGCCGGCGGGCGATCTGGCCGAGGTCAACGCGATCAAGTCGGTCTTTGGCGATCACGCCTACAAACTGGCGGTGAGCTCCACCAAGTCCATGACCGGTCACTTGCTGGGTGCGGCAGGGGCCATCGAAGCGATCTTCAGCGTATTGGCAATCAATGGCCAGGTGGCGCCACCGACCATCAACCTTGATGAGCCGGGCGAAGGTTGTGATCTGGACTTCGTGCCTCATGAACCTCGCAACATGCCGATCGACGTTGTCGTGTCCAACTCCTTCGGGTTTGGCGGCACGAACGGCTCACTGGTGTTCCGCCGGTACGCCGAATGACAGTGTGCTGGATCGATGGCGCGCCTGCCGACGCTCTGCCCGTAAAGGATCGAGGGTTGGCCTACGGCGATGGTCTGTTCGAGACCCTTCTGGTCAAGGCGGGCCAGCCATTGCTTTTCGAGCGTCACTTGCAGCGGCTCGCGCTGGGTGGACGACGCCTGGCGCTGAACCTCGATCTGGCGTTGATTGAGCGGGAATGCCGGGCATTCGCGGTGCAGTTGAGCGAAGGCGTGATGAAGTTGATCGTCACCCGTGGCGATGGCGTGCGCGGTTACGCGCCCGCCGTCGACGCCCAGCCGCGGCGGATCCTGCAAAGCAGCCCGCTGCCGCTCTACCCTCAGGAAAATGCCGAACAGGGTGTACGCCTTTTTCCCTGCAAGACCCGTCTCGCTGAACAACCGCTGTTGGCAGGCCTCAAACACCTCAATCGTCTCGAGCAAGTCATCGCCCGCAGTGAGTGGAGCGACGCGGAGCATGCCGAGGGCCTGATGCGCGACACCTCTGGCCGGGTCGTTGAAGGGGTCTACAGCAATCTGTTCATGGTCAAGGGCGGCGTGTTGCTGACGCCGGACCTGACGCGCTGCGGGGTCGCGGGCGTGATGCGGGGCGAGTTGCTGGCACTGGCCGAGCAGGCAAACATGCCGGCCCGCGCGCTTGACCTGCACGTGTCCGACCTGCAAAAGGCCGATGAGGTCTTCGTCTGTAACAGCGTCTATGGCATCTGGCCTGTTCGTGCATGCGAGCAACTGAACTGGCCGGTTGGACCGGTCACCCGTAAACTGCAAAACCTCGTTCGCGGGCTTCTGGATATCTGATTCGTGATCCGAAAATTATTTGTCTTGCTGGAAACCGGTGTGATTCTGGCGGGGCTGTTGCTGGGTCTTGCCTTTTGGCAGCAGAACACCGCGCTGCAACAACCCTTGAATTTGACTCAAGAGCAATTGCTCGATGTGCCCTCAGGCTCGTCACCGACGGGTGTGCTCAACCGTCTGGAAGCCGACGGCGTCATCAAGGATGCGTTCCTGTTGCGCCTTTACTGGCGTTTCAATCTGTCTGGGCAGGCGCTGCACAGCGGTGAATACCGGATGGCGCCGGGCATGACGGCCAAGTCGTTGCTGACGCTGTGGGAAAAGGGCGAGGTCGTGCAGTACAGCCTGACGCTGGTCGAGGGCTGGACGTTCCGTCAAGTTCGCGCGGCACTCGGGAAACAGCCCAAGCTCGAACAGACCCTCAGCGAGCTGAGCGACAGTGAGGTAATGGCCAAGCTAGGTCATCCCGACGTCTTCCCCGAAGGTCGCTTCTTTCCGGATACCTATCGCTACGTTCGCGGCACGACCGATGCTGAATTGCTCAAGCAGGCGTATAACCGGCTCGATACGGTGCTTCAGGAGGAATGGGAGAAACGAGCGGCGGATGTGCCTTATGTCGATCCGTATCAGGCGTTGATCATGGCGTCATTGGTTGAGAAAGAGACGGGCGTGCCGCAGGAGCGTGGGCAGATCGCCGGTGTTTTCGTAAGACGACTGCAGCAAGGCATGCTGTTGCAAACCGATCCAACGGTCATTTACGGGCTCGGCGAACGCTACAACGGCAAGATTACCCGCGCGTTTCTGAAGGAAGCCACGCCTTACAACACCTATGTCATCTCCGGTCTGCCGCCGACGCCCATCGCCATGGTCGGCCGCGAGGCCATTCATGCGGCCATGAACCCTGTGGCAGGCAGCAGTCTGTACTTTGTTGCACGAGGGGACGGCAGCCATGTGTTCTCCGACAATCTGGAGGCTCATAACGCGGCCGTGAAGGAGTTTCAGCTCAAGCGTCGGGCCGATTACCGCTCCAGCCCTGCGCCTGTTGTTCCTGCGCCGGGCGTCGATGCTGCGCCGACGGTCGAGCAGCCTGCGACCGACACGGCGCCCGCGCCTGAGTCGACAGATCCTCAGCCCCAGCCGGCTGAGCAGAAGACGCCGGAGCCCGGGGCGACCGAACAACCTGATGCGCCGACCGACTCAAGTGACAAGGTCGAGAAGAAGGGCGAGCAGAGCCCGCAATGAATCTGATTAAGGACTGCCTGTGACCGGTTTGTTTATTACGCTGGAAGGTCCCGAAGGTGCGGGCAAGAGCACCAACCGTGAGTACCTGGCCGAGTGCCTGCGCAGCCACGGTGTCGATGTGGTGCTGACTCGCGAGCCGGGCGGCACGCCGTTGGCTGAGCGCATTCGTGAATTGCTCCTGGCGCCCAGTGACGAAACGATGGATGCCGACACCGAGCTGCTGCTGGTGTTCGCGGCCCGTGCGCAGCATCTGGCGGGCGTGATTCGCCCGGCGCTGGCCCGGGGTGCGGTGGTACTTTGCGATCGTTTTACGGACGCGACGTATGCCTATCAAGGCGGCGGCCGTGGCCTGTCGGTCGAGCGCATCGCTGCGCTGGAGAACTTCGTTCAAGGCGATCTGCGCCCCGACCTGACGCTGGTGTTTGATCTGCCGGTGGAAATCGGCTTGTCGCGCGCGGCGGCGCGGGGTCGTCTGGATCGCTTTGAGCAGGAAGGCCGCGCTTTCTTCGAGGCCGTGCGCACGACCTACCTGAATCGTGCCGCCGCCGCGCCTGAACGCTATCGTCGAGTGGATGCCGCGCTGCCGCTGGATCAGGTTCAGGCGTCGCTCGATACGCTGATGCCTGATCTGCTAAACCTGTTGGCAGCACGCCGAAATGGCTGAGGCCTACCCTTGGCAGCACGCGCTCTGGCAGCAACTGGCAGGCCGTAGCCAGCATGCCCATGCCTATTTGCTGCATGGCCCGGCGGGCATCGGCAAGCGGGCGCTCGCCGAGCGGTTGATGTACCTGTTGTTGTGCCAGCAACCTCAGGGGCTGGAAGCCTGTGGTCACTGCAAGTCCTGTTCGTTGCTGGCGGCGGGCAGTCACCCCGACAATTACGTGCTGGAACCGGAAGAAGCGGACAAGGCGATCAAGGTCGATCAGGTGCGTGACCTTGTCAGTTTCGTGGTTCAGACCGCGCAGATGGGCGGGCGCAAAGTGGTGCTCATCGAGCCGGTGGAGTCGATGAATATCAACGCCGCCAACGCTTTGCTGAAAAGCCTGGAAGAGCCGTCTGGGGACACCGTGTTGCTGTTGGTCAGTCATCAGCCCAGTCGTCTGTTGCCGACCATCAAGAGCCGTTGTGTGCAGCAGGCCTGTCCGCTGCCGAGCGAGGCGATGAGTGTGGCGTGGCTGGCGCAGGCCTTGCCCGAATGCACTGAAGAGGAGCGCGTCGAACTGCTGACCCTGGCCGCCGGTTCTCCGCTGGCTGCCGTCAGCCTTCAGGCGCAAGGTGTGCGGGAGCAACGCGCCCAGGTGGTGGACGGGGTGAAGAAGCTGCTGAAAGGCCAGCAAACACCCACTCAGCTTGCCGAAGGCTGGAAGGACATCCCGCTGTTGCTGCTGTTCGACTGGTTCTGCGACTGGTCGAATCTGGTGCTGCGTTACCAGCTTACCGAGGACGAAAGCGGCCTCGGGCTGGCGGATATGCGCAAAGTGCTGCAGTACCTTGCTCAAAAATCACGTCAGTCCAGTGTGTTGGCCATGCAGGACTGGGTGCTGTTGCAGCGTCAGAAGGTGCTGTCGAAAGCGAACCTGAATCGTGTTTTGTTGCTTGAAGCCTTGTTGGTGCAGTGGGCATCCTTGACCGGACAGGGTTAGACTGGCCATCTGCATGACATCAGTATTGCCCGAGGAAGTTGAGATGAGCGTGCCACTGAGCCCAGGTCCCCGTAACGGCATCCTGTCCCTGACCATCAAAGACAAGTCTGTCCTGTACGCAGCCTATATGCCCTTCATCAAGAACGGCGGACTGTTCATCCCGACCAGCAAGAGCTACAAGCTGGGCGATGAAGTGTTCATGCTGCTCAACCTGATGGACGAGCCGGAAAAAATCCCGGTTGCGGGCAAAGTGACCTGGATCACGCCCAAAGGCGCTCAGGGCAATCGCGCGGCGGGCGTCGGCGTGCAGTTCAACGACGGCGACAATACCGCGCGCAACATGATCGAAAATTACCTGGCCGGGGCACTCAAGTCCGACCGTCCTACCCACACGATGTAAGTGGCTGCGATTCCCATGCTTGTAGATTCCCATTGCCACCTGGATCGTCTCGATCTCACCGAACACGCCGGCTCACTTGATAACGCCCTAGAGGCAGCGCGCGGCCGTGGTGTCGGTCATTTCCTGTGCATCGGCGTCAGCGCCGACAATGCCGGGGCGGTCAAGGCGCTGGCAGAGCGTTACGACGACGTCGATTGCTCGGTTGGTATTCACCCGCTGGACCTCAAGCCGGGCGAGGCGCCCGCGATGGAGTGGCTGCTCAACGAGTTGAATCACCCTCGCGTGGTCGCCATCGGCGAGACCGGTCTGGATTATCACTACGAGCCGGAAGCGGCGGAGTTGCAGCAGGCGTCGTTCCGGTTGCATTTACAGGCGGCCAACGTGACGGGCAAACCGGTGATCGTGCATACCCGAGGCGCGCGCGAGGACACGCTGACCCTGCTGCGTGAAGCCGCCTTGCCCCAGGCAGGCGTGCTGCACTGCTTCACGGAGGACTGGGACATGGCCAAGGCCGCGCTGGACCTGGGGTTTTACATCTCGCTCTCCGGCATCGTCACGTTCCGCAATGCCGACGCCCTGCGCGATGTGGCGAGCAAAGTGCCTGCCGACCGCCTCCTGGTCGAGACCGACTCGCCTTATCTCGCGCCGATTCCCTACCGTGGCAAGCCCAATCTGCCGCAGTACGTTCGCGAAGTGGCGGAGTTTCTGGCGATGCTGCGAGGCGAGAGCTACGAGCGATTTGCCGAGCAGACCAGCGATAATTTCATGCGCCTGTTTCCGCTGGCTCGGGTCAAGCACGCCGCTTGAGGCGCCCGCTTCTGAAAGACCAGGGCTTGAGAGACCCGGCGTTGAAGCGTTAAATCGCAGGCAAAAAAAACCCGGGTTCTGGGGGGTGAATCCGGGTTAAGACCATTAGGAGTAAAACAAAGACACGCTATCCATTGGTGCCTTTACCGATGCCGGCACTTGGGGGAGATGCCGCATCAGCGAATTTAAGTATTGGTCATATTCCACAGGCGTCCAGCGCCGTGCTGTACGTTTTTTAAACAGTTTTGGAATATCAGACCGCTGCTGATGCCTCAATGCATGGCAACGCGCCGCACTATCGCCAATGTCTCTTCGATTACCCGTGATTGTGTATAGAAGTGCGGCGAAAAGCGTATGCCAGGCCCTCTGGGCAGGCACACCACCTGATTTTGCATGAGTTGCTGCCACACGGTGGTTGCCTGTAAGCCATCGATGCTGAAGGTCAGGATGCCGGAACGGCGCTCGGCTTCGCGGGATGAATGCAGTTGCACGCCGCTGATCGCGCTCAGGCCTTCTTCGAGCCATTTCACCCGTTCAAGGACGGCGTTTCCCACTCGTTCCATCCCGACATCTTCGAGCAGTGAAAGGCTCGCGTCCAGCGCCATGGCGCCGAGTGTGTTCGGGCTGCCGCATTCGAACCGCTGAGCAGTGGCGGCGGGCTGCCATTCGTGACGTCCATAGTTACCGGAGTCTTCGAGCATGTGCCAGCCGAACGCGTGCAGCTTCAAGTGGGGCCTCAACGCGGCGCGACAATAGAAAACGCCCAGTCCTTCCGGGCTGCACATCCATTTGTGCCCGTCCGCCATCGCGAAATCGCACTGGCTGGCCTGAACATCGAACGGCAGGGCGCCGATGTGTTGAATCGCATCGATGCAGAACAGCACGCCGAGCTGCTTCAAACCGTGGCCCAGGCGTTCGACATTGAGGCGCGTGCCCGTTGCGAACTGAACCGAGCTGATGGACAGCAGGCGTGTGCGCGGTCCGCACGCCGCCAGCAATGCCCCTTCCGGGTCGTCGCCTTTCAAGCTGACTTGAACCACGTCGACACCCTGCGGCTTGAGGGCTTCCCAGACGACACGGTTGGACGGGAATTCCTCATCGCTGATCACTACGTTGTCGCCCGCTTTCCAGTCGAGGCCAAAAGCGACAAAAGACAGGGCTTCCGAGGTATTTTTGACCAGTGCAATGTCATCGGTCGACGGTGCGTTCAGCAGTCGGGCCAATCGTTCGCGAAGGCGTTGCTCGACCTTCATCCAGTCCGGATAGTCGCGCGCGCCCAGCAAAACGTTCTCTTCAGCGAATTTACCGACGGCGGCAGCGGTGCGTTTCGGCCATGGCCCGACGGCTGCGTGGTTTAAATATCGCAAGTCGGGGGCTTGGGCGAATTCGTCATGAAACGTAGACATGGTCGGATGATCCGTGCAATTTGCTGCAAGTTAGGCATAATGTGCGGCTTCGATTTTGAACCCACAGCCTCTTCCTATGCAGAAAGAACCTCGTAAGGTCCGTGAGTTTCGGCGACGTGAGCAAGAAATTCTCGATACCGCGCTCAAGCTGTTTCTCGAACAGGGTGAAGACAGTGTCACCGTCGAGATGATTGCCGATGCCGTGGGTATTGGCAAAGGCACCATTTATAAGCACTTCAAGTCGAAGGCGGAGATCTATCTGCGTCTTATGCTCGACTACGAGCGTGATTTGAACGAGTTGCTTCACTCTGCCGACGTCGACAAGGACAAGGAAGCGCTCTCGCGCGCCTACTTTGAATTCCGCATGCGTGACCCGCAGCGTTATCGTCTGTTCGACCGTCTGGAAGAGAAGGTGGTCAAGGGTAATCAGGTCCCGGAGATGGTCGAGCAGTTGCACAAGATCCGCGCCTCGAACTTCGAACACCTGACCCTGCTCATCAAAGGCCGGATCTCCGAAGGCAAGCTGGAAGACGTGCCGCCTTACTTCCACTATTGCGCCGCCTGGGCGCTGGTGCATGGCGCGGTTGCGTTGTACCACTCGCCGTTCTGGAGCAATGTGCTGGAAGATCAGGAAGGCTTCTTCCAGTTCCTGATGGACATCGGTGTGCGCATGGGCAACAAGCGCAAGCGTGATCCTGAGTCAGGGCATGACCTCAAGCCGGAAATCTCCGGGACTTGAACCTCGTTTCGCGATAATTCGTTTCCTGGGCAGGCACGCGGGTGCTCTGCTCTGGAGCTGCCTCGTGTTTGCCCGGAATGCCGCTTGCTAAAAGTTGATTTATGAGTCAGTTTTTTGCGCGCTGTGCCATTCCCGGAGTTTCCCATGATCGTTGATCGCCAAGGCCGACGTTTCCGCAACCTGCGGATCAGTCTGACGTCTGCGTGCAATTACGCCTGTACCTACTGCGTGCCCGACGGCAAGCGGCTGGTTGCTGCGCAGAATGAACTGTCGGCGGACGCCATGGCGCGCGGCGTGGAGTACTTGATTGAAGCGGCCGGCATCGAACGCTTGCGCATCACGGGCGGTGAGCCGTTGGTAAGCCCACGTCTAGAGGGATTCATGCGTCAGATTGGCCGTATGGGCCTTTCCGACATCAGCCTGACCACCAACGGCCAACTGCTCGCGCGCAAGCTGCCGATTTTGCTGGACGCCGGCATTCGTCGGATCAATGTCTCGCTCGACACGCTTGATCCGGGCGCATTTCGCGCGATCGCTCGGGGCGGCGATTTGAACACCGTGCTGGACGGCATGGAGCAGGCGAGGGCGGCGGGCATTCGGATCAAGGTCAATATGGTGCCGTTGCGGGGTCAGAACCTGGATCAGGTCATGCCGCTGCTCGAGTACTGCCTGGCGCGTGGCTACGAATTACGCTTCATCGAGCTGATGCGCATGGGGCATCTGGCAGGCGATCAGAACGCCTTTCTTCAGCAATTCGTCAGCCTTGCGCAACTGCTGTCGCTGATCGGCGAGCGCTACGCGTATTCGCAGGCCGATGCGCCGGTCGATGCGACAGCGGTACGTTATCGCATTCCTGATCAAGGCCATTTCGGCGTCATCGCCAACGAAAGCGTGCCGTTTTGTCGCACGTGCTCACGTCTGCGTCTTTCGTCGACGGGATGGCTGCACGGGTGCCTGTCGTCCAGCCATCGGCATTACGTCGGCGATCTGTTCGACAAGCCACGGCACGAGGCGTTGCCGGCGTTGCAGCGCTTGCTGATCAAGGCACTGGGCGACAAGCAGGCGGTTGCGTTTTCCGGTGGCGCGACCGTCATGAAGATCATTGGCGGTTGAGTCCTGCCCTTCGCGAATCGAACGGTTTGCGAGAGACCGACAGGGTCGAAGGACATCTCTTCTGACTGCAAGCATTTTCGCGAAGGAATTCGCGTCCAAAGAGCCTGGTGCCTCTGGTTTGTCCAGAGCTGGCGCAAAAGCTGCATCACCCGGCCATTCGCCGGTTTTCCGTCGCCGGACTTTGGAGGAAGTAATGCGTAGCCTGGTTTTACTGCTGACGTTGTTGGCATTGAGTGGCTGCATGCACGTCAGCGATCTGGCACAAGGCGCCCACGACGAGCTCAGCGATGCGGGTCTGCTGGACCATAGCTCGACGCGCCGAATCAATAACTTCCGCCTGCAGCCGGACTCGTTCATTTATATCGCTCAAGGCGCTTTCGCTCCGCCGGGTGGCGCGTATCCGCGTCCTAACGTGGTGGCCGAAGAAGCCTTCAACGGTTTCATCGAGTACTTCCCGATGGTTCGCCGCGCGCGCGCACCGGAAGGTCTGGATGATGCGATGAACGAGGCCCGTGCGGCCGGCGCGCATTATCTGCTCTATACCCGCTTCGCCAAGGCGGACGACCGCATCGGCAATTTTGACGAGTGGTCGGACCAGGAGGCTATCGATCGTCTGGGGATCGACAGCGGCGTGATTCAACTGATGCTGATTGAAACCAACACCCGCTATCTGATCGATTCGGCGCGCATTCACAGCCGTGGTGGCTTGTTGACGCTGCACGATACCAAGCCTGAGGATTTGCTAGGTCCACCGATGGAGGATTACGCTCGCAGTTTGTTGGGCGTCGAAGCCCGCTGAGGAATAGCGTATGAGTGATCCGGGCAAAGCCAACGACCTGCTGGCGCAGATCCCCAAGAGCGGCAAAGGTTTGCCGCCGGTGCACCTGTGGAATCCGGATTTCTGTGGCGATATCGACATGCGGATCGCCCGTGACGGCACCTGGTTTTATCTGGGGACGCCGATCGGGCGCAAACCCATGGTCCGGCTCTTTTCCACCATCATCCGCCGCGACGGCGATGACTATTTCCTGATCACGCCGGTCGAGAAGGTCGGCATCACGGTCGATGACGCGCCTTTCGTGGCCGTATTGCTGGAGGTGCAGGGAGAGGGCGAATCACAGGTGCTGCGTTTCACCACCAATGTCGAAGACGCGGTGGAGGCGGGCGCCGAGCATCCTTTGCGCGTCTCGATCGACCCGGCCACCCAGGAACCTGCACCCTACCTTCATGTGCGCGCCAACCTGGAGGCCTTGATTCACCGTAATGTCTTCTATCAACTGGTTGATCTCTCGGTCACCCGCGAGATCGACGGGGAGCGCTGGATGGGCGTCTGGAGCCAGGGCGAGTTCTTCCGTATCGGTCTGGAACCCTGACGGATCGAAGCGTGTTGCTGTGTGTTTTGCCAGGTCAATTGCCTGGCACCTCTCTCGCGGTTAAAGTGCCGCCCCCCGATTTTTCTGAGGTTTTTGCATGAGCCAGTCCATTGATATCGCCGTGATCGGCGCCACCGGTACTGTCGGCGAAACCATCGTCCAGATTCTTGAAGAGCGCGATTTCCCGGTGGGTGATCTGCACCTGCTGGCCAGTGCGGAATCGGCGGGCAGCTCGGTCGCGTATCGCGGCAAGAACGTCCGCGTGCGTGAGGTCGACGCGTTTGATTTCAACAAGGTGAAGATCGCCTTCTTCGCCGCAGGCCCGGCCGTGACCCGCAGTTACGCCGCACGCGCGACCGCGGCGGGTTGTGCCGTGATCGATCTGTCTGGCGGTCTGCCGGTCGAGCAGGCGCCTAACGTGGTCCCCGAGGTCAACGCTCCGTTGCTCGCCCGCCTGACAAAACCCTATCAGGTCGCCTGCCCGAGCCCTGCAGCGGCAGCGTTGTCCGTCGTGCTGGCGCCGTTGCATGCGCTCATCGATGTCCAGCGGATCAGCGTGACCGCCTGCATGGCGGTGTCTAGCCTGGGCCGCGAAGGCGTCACCGAACTCGCGCGGCAAACCGCTGAATTGCTGAATGTTCGACCGCTGGAACCCAAGGTGTTTGACCGGCAGATGGCGTTCAACGTGTTGGCTCAAGTCGGTACGCCAGACGCGCAGGGTCATGTTCCCCTTGAAAAACGTTTGGTTGCCGAGTTGCGAGAGTTGCTCTCGCTGCCTTTAATCAAGGTCGGTGTGACCTGCATTCAAGTACCTGTGTTTTTCGGCGATAGCCTGAGCGTGTCGGTGCTGACGTCGGCGCCCGTGGATGTTGCAGCGGTCGCTGCGGCGCTCGATGCCGCACAGGGGATCGATCTGGTCGACGCAGGGGATTATCCGACGCCGGTCGGCGATGCGGTTGGCCAGGATGCTGTCTACGTAGGACGCTTGCGTGGCGGGATCGACGATGCCTGTGAGCTCAATTTCTGGGTGACGTCGGACAATGTGCGCAAAGGTGCGGCGCTGAACGCTGTGCAGGTGGCTGAATTGTTGATAAAAGACGTTGTGTAAAAGATACTTGCCAACAATTCAAAGAATCATTCTAGCTGCGGCGTGTCGAAACGCCCTACGCCCTAGCAGGCTTTATCTTCTCGGTTGCCGGGGAAATTTTAAACAAGGGATGGGCTATGGTTCAGGTTCGTAAACTGGTTTTAGCAATCGCTGCGGCTTCGGCGCTGACGTCCGGGATGGCCCAGGCGCTCGGGCTCGGCGGTTTGACCGTCAAGTCGACCCTGAATCAGCCGCTGCTGGCCGAAATCGAACTCACGCAAGTTCAGGACCTCAATGCGGCGCAGGTCGTGCCGAGTCTGGCCACTTCTGCCGAGTTCGCGCAAGCGGGCGTCGGCCGGATGGCGATCCTCGATGACTTGACCTTTACCCCGGTGGTCAATCCCGGTGGCAAGAGCGTGCTGCGGATCACGTCGACCAAGCCCATCCGCGATCCCTATGTGAAATTCCTCGTGCAGGTGCTCTGGCCTAATGGCCGTGTGCTGCGCGAATACAGCCTGTTGCTTGATCCACCGAAGTTTTCGCCACAGGCGGCCGCTGCCGCCGCGCAATTGCCGTCCACTGCACCGAGCGCTGCGCCCGCGCAGGCTCCGGCCGCACAAACCCCAGCGCCTACGCCTGCCCAGCCACCGGCTGCGCCGGCCTCGCCGAAATACACCGAATACACCACGGCCAACAACGACACGTTGTGGGAGATCGCCGAACGTGTGCGTAACGGCGGTACCGTGCAGCAAACCATGCTGGCGATTCAGGCGCTCAATCCGGATGCGTTTATCGCAGGCAACATCAACCGGCTGAAGAAAGGCCAGGTATTGCGCCTGCCTTCGTCGCAGGAAGTCACCGCGACGCCGCAGCCGCGCGCCGTGGCTGAGGTCGCCGAGCAGAATCGTGCATGGCGTGAGGGGCGTCGCATGCCGACCGGCGCGCGTCAGGTCGATGCGACCCGCCGTGATCGTACCGACGCGACGCCTGCCCAGATCGACGCCAAGGACAACCTCAGTCTGGTCGCGGCCAACACCAAGCCAGGTGCGAAGGGCGCTGCCGGTGATGCCGCCGAGCTAAACAACAAGCTCGCGGTGACCCAGGAAAGCCTGGACAGCACCCGTCGCGACAATGCCGAGCTAAAGAGCCGCATGAGCGACTTGCAAAGTCAGGTCGACAAGCTGAATCGCCTGATCCAGTTGAAGAACGATCAGTTGGCCAAGATGCAGGCCGCTGGCGCAGCGGTTCCACCGCCTGCTGCCGACGCGAACAACACCGTCAGCCCGAACAGCGTGACCAATCCGAACAACGCCGCCAACCCGGCGATGCCAGCCGAAATCGTTCCGCCGTCAGCCGCGCCGGACGCGGCCGGCAAGCCACCGAATGAAATCGCGCCGGAAGACGCGCTGCCGGTCGAGGGCGCCAAGGTGACGGGTGCGACGCCGGATCAGCCGCTGGCCGTTGCGCCGCCTGACGCGTCGAATAACGCTGACAACCAGAGCGCCCTCGACAAGATTCTGGCCAGCCCGATGCTCATGGGACTGATCGGTGGCGGTGCGTTGTTGGTGCTGCTGTTGCTTCTGTTGCTGTTGGCCCGTCGTCGCAATGCATTGATCGAGGCTGAGAAACATCGACAAATGGCCCGCGCCCTGTCGGAAGAGTCCGACTTTGCCTCCGACATGGACATGCCTGAAAGCAGTTTCGAGGGTCTGGAGGTGCCTGCGCCGAATGTAAAGATGGCACCGCTGGCGGCCGTGATCGTCGAGCCGACCCGCGAACGTCCCGCTGATGTCCTCGTGCAGGCCGAAATCCACATCGCTTATGGCCGCACCAATCAGGCTGCCGCGTTGCTGGAAGAAGCCATCAAGGAAGAGCCTCTGCGCAGCGATCTGCGCCTCAAGCTCATGGAAATCTACGCCCAGCAGGACAACCAGGCAGGTTTCGTCGCTCAGGAGCGGCAGTTGGTTGCCACGGGAAAGAACCACGCTGAAGTCGAGCAGCTCAAAACCCGTTATCCCGCCATGGCATCTGCGGCTGCAGCGGCGGCGGGTGTTGCGGCAGCGGCGGCTTTGGCGGCGGAAATGGATGCAAAATACGTTGAGGATCTGCTGAGCGATAAAGATGAGCCTGCGCCGGCAGTAGAACCTGAGCCTGCGCCGGAGCCTGTCGTGCAAGCGCCCGATGACTTCGACACCGCGTTCGATTTGAGCCTGGACGACCTCGAGGCCACGTCGCCTGCTGAGGTTAAGGACCACTCCGCGCACGTGGCGGATGATGGCCTCGACGATCTGGATCTGGACGCGCCGTTCGGCGGTTCGACCCCGGATGACCTGGATTTCGATTCGATCCTGCGCGAACAGACCGAAGCCAAGAATACCGAGCCGACCGACCTGGCGGACTTCGACCTGAACCTGGCCGAAGATCAACCGGGGCTAAAGGCTGAGGACGATTATCTGTTGGGCATGGACGATGAGTTGCGCGATCTGCCAGCCTTCGACGAGACGGCGGACCTGGGTGCCAGCAAACCTGCCTCGGAAGATGACCTTGAGTTGCCGGCCGATTTCGATCTGTCGCTGGCCGACGAGATGGAGACCGAGCAGGCTTCGCAAGCCTTTGCCTCCGAGATCGATGACGTGAACGCCGAGCTTGATCGCCTCTCGCAGAGTCTGGAGCAGCCTGCCATCGCCAAGCCGTTCGACAGCCCGCCGGCCTTCACGGAAGACGACGCGTTGCTGGCCGATGACGAGCCTGAGTTCGATTTCCTTTCGGGCACCGATGAAGCGGCAACCAAGCTGGACCTGGCCCGTGCCTACATCGAAATGGGCGACGCCGACGGCGCTCGTGACATTCTCGATGAGGTCGTGGCGGAAGGGGATGACGGGCAGAAAACCGAAGCCCGGGATATGTTGTCGCGACTCGCCTGATCCGGATGTGCTTTGTGTGAAAAACGACCGCCTCGGCGGTCGTTTTTATTTGGAATGCGGAAATCTGTGGGAGTTGGCCTGGTCACTCCCGCAAGGCAGCTGTAATCCTGTGGCTTCGTGCTGTGTCTGAGGTGGAGGGGTGTCGGGCGGTGCTGGAGGCGGGTGACCACTGCCAATGGCGTCTTTTCCCGGCATCCGTATAATGGCCGCCCTTGCGCATCTCGACAGGCTTCAAGCTCTTGGCAACTACAGACACAGAGGCAGAAACAGCGGCAGCCGAAATGGCGGCCGAGGGTTTTTCCAGAATCGCACTGGGCGTGGAATACAAAGGATCGCGTTACAGCGGCTGGCAGCGGCAGTCCACCGGCGTGCTGACGGTTCAGGAAACGTTGGAAAACGCCCTGTCCAGAGTGGCCGATTCGCCCGTTTCGCTGATGTGCGCCGGTCGTACCGATGCGGGTGTGCATGCCTGCGGGCAAGTCGTGCATTTCGATACCAGGGCCGTGCGCACGATGAAAGCGTGGACCATGGGCGCCAACATCAACCTGCCTCACGACATCAGCGTGACCTGGGCGAAAGAAATGCCTGCGCATTTTCATGCCCGCTTCAAGGCGATTGCCCGCCGCTATCGATACGTCATCTACAACGACCAGATCCGCCCGGCGCACCTGGGCCAGGAAATCACCTGGAATCACCGTCCGCTGGACGTCGAGCGTATGGCGCTGGCGGCCGAGTATCTGGTGGGGATTCACGACTTCAGTGCGTTTCGTGCCGGGCAATGCCAGGCCAAGTCACCGATCAAGCAGCTTCATCACCTGCGCGTCACCCGCCACGGCAAGATGATTGTCATCGATATTCGCGCCAACGCCTTCCTTCACCACATGGTGCGCAACATCGCCGGTGTGCTGATGACCATCGGGGCAGGGGAGCGGCCGATCGAGTGGGCCAGTGAAGTGCTCGAGAGCCGCGTGCGGCGTACCGGCGGTGTGACCGCGCATCCATTTGGTCTGTATCTGGTCCAGGTCGAATACCGGGACGAGTTTCCGTTGCCGGAGCGTTATGTCGGTCCGCACTTTCTCACCGGGTTCACCGAACTGGAAGGCTGACGCCCGGTACAGCATTTGCTACCATCCGGGACTTTCGCAAGGCTTGAGGTCTTCACTACATGTCTGCCGTTCGCAGCAAGATCTGCGGGATTACCCGCATAGAAGATGCGTTGGCCGCTGTCGAAGCGGGAGCCGACGCCATCGGCTTCGTGTTCTATCCCAAGAGCCCGCGCGCCGTCACCGTTGAGCAGGCGCACGCGATCATTGCCCAATTACCGCCGTTCGTGAGCACCGTCGGGCTGTTCGTCAATGCTGAGCGGGAAGCCCTGAACGCCTTGCTCAATGAAGTGCCACTGGACCTTATCCAGTTTCACGGAGACGAAACCCCGGAGCAGTGCGAAGGCTACCAGCGCCCTTACATCAAGGCGCTGCGTGTGCAGGCCGGTGATGACATCGCCGCCAGCTGCGTCCTGTATGAGAAGGCGAGCGGTATCCTGCTGGATACCTACGTCGCAGGCGTACCCGGCGGTACGGGCGAAACGTTCGATTGGGCATTGATTCCAAAACATCTGAGCAAGCCGATCATTTTGGCCGGTGGCCTGACGTCGGCTAATGTCTCTCAAGCCATCGCGCAGGTCCGTCCGTACGCGGTGGACGTCAGCGGTGGCGTGGAAAAGACCAGAGGCATCAAGGATCACGACAAGATCCGCGCCTTCATGAGCGCGGTCCACGGCACATGACGTTTTTTCCGATGGCGTGGCCCGTTGATGTGACGACAGACCAGCGGTCGCCGTCCACTAGCCTGCGACCACGGTTTGTGGGCAACCAATATTGAACAGGCGAAGACGCTCAGGCGTTTCGCGGTAAGAAGTTGAGCGCAGTCATCGGCATATGTGTCGTTACAGCAGGTCAGGCCAAGGCGCCGATCGTTGTGCGACGGTTTGCCAGGCTGCAGACGAAATTTGATTAGGCATGCGCGTGGCATTGATCGCCATCGCGTTTCGGCCACCGGTACTGGAGAAAGAAAGCATGAGCAACTGGTTGGTAGACAAACTGATCCCTTCGATCATGCGTTCCGAGGTCAAGAAAAGCTCGGTACCTGAAGGCCTTTGGCACAAATGCCCGTCCTGTGAAGCGGTGCTGTATCGGCCAGAGCTGGAAAAGACCCTGGACGTTTGCCCAAAGTGCAACCACCACATGCGTATCGACGCCCGCGCGCGTCTGAACATTTTCCTCGACACCGAAGGTCGTCAGGAGATTGGTGCGGATCTTGAGCCGGTCGATCGCCTGAAATTCCGTGACAGCAAGAAATACAAGGACCGTCTGGTCGCTGCCCAGAAGCAAACCGGTGAAAAAGACGCACTGATTTCCATGAGTGGCACGCTGTTGGGCATGCCGGTGGTGTGCAGTGCCTTTGAATTCTCGTTCATGGGCGGTTCGATGGGTGCGATCGTGGGCGAGCGTTTCGTTCAGGCCGCCAATTACGCGCTGGAAAATCGTTGCCCGATGATCTGCTTCGCCGCGTCCGGTGGCGCGCGCATGCAGGAAGCACTGATTTCCCTGATGCAGATGGCCAAGACCTCGGCGGTCCTGGCGCGCCTGCGTGAAGAAGGCATTCCGTTCATTTCCGTGCTCACCGACCCGGTCTACGGCGGTGTGTCGGCGAGTCTGGCGATGCTGGGTGACGTGATTGTCGCCGAGCCAAAAGCCCTGATCGGTTTTGCCGGCCCTCGCGTGATCGAGCAAACGGTGCGTGAAAAACTGCCGGAAGGCTTCCAGCGCAGTGAGTTCCTGCTGGATCACGGCGCGATCGACATGATCGTTCACCGCCAGGAGCTGCGTCAGCGCCTGGGCAATCTGCTCGCTCAGATGATGGGCCTTCCGACCCCTAAATTCGTCGCCCCGAAACTCGAGCCGATCGTTGTTCCGCCGGCTCCGGCGAACATATGACCGCACGCTCTCTGAGCGACTGGCTCAGCTACCTGGAGCAGCTGCATCCGTCTGCCATTGACATGGGGCTGGACCGTTCGCAACAGGTAGCGCTGAACATCGGTCTGAGCCGCCCCGCGCCTCGCGTCATTACGGTCACCGGCACCAACGGCAAAGGCTCGACCTGTGCCTTTGTCGCCTCGTTGTTGCAAGCGCAGGGCTTGAAGGTCGGCGTCTACAGCTCGCCACACTTGGTTCGTTACAACGAGCGGGTGCAGGTGCAGGGCGTTGAAGCCACCGATGAGCAGTTGTGCGAGGCCTTCGAGGTGATCGAGAGGGCGCGCGGCGACATTTCCCTGACTTACTTTGAAATGGGCACGCTGGCGGCGTTCTGGCTGTTCGAGCAGGCGGCGCTGGACGCTGTTGTGCTGGAAGTCGGTCTGGGCGGGCGGCTGGATGCGGTCAACCTGATAGACGCCGACATGGCGCTGGTGACCAGTATCGGTGTCGATCATGCCGAGTGGCTGGGCAACACCCGCGAGTCGGTGGCGTTCGAAAAAGCCGGTATTTTCCGTGAAGGGCGTCCCGCGCTGTGTGGCGATCTTGATCCGCCTCAGCCGTTGCTGGATCGCGCGCAGGCCTTGAATTGCCCGCTGTCCTTGCGCGGCACTGATTTCGATCTGTCCGTCGAGTCGGCGTCCTGGAACTGGTTTGGCACCGATGCCAAGGGGCAACGCGTCGAGTTGCGCGACCTGCCGCTGCTCGACTTGCCGATGCAGAATGCCGCGCTGGCGTTGCAGGCCTATCTGTTGATGGGGCTGCCGTGGAATGAGGCGTCCATTCGTGCTGCCTTGCTGGATACGCGTGTCACCGGCCGACTGGATCGGCGTACGTTCGAGTGGCAGGGTAAGCAGTTGCACCTGTTACTGGATGTTGGGCACAACCCGCATGCGGCGGTCTTCCTGGCTCAGCGCCTGGATCAGCGGCCTGTCGCGGGCAAGCGTCTTGCGGTGTTCGGCCTGCTCGGCGACAAGGATCTGGACGGCGTGCTGAGCGCGCTGACGCATTGCTTCAGCCGTTGGGCGGTGGCGCCGCTGCCGACTGCGCGCAGTCGCTCGGAGCAGGAAATTGCTCAGGCATTACAGAACCTTGGCGCGACCGTGACGTCCTACCCCAGTGTCGCGCAGGCGCTTGAGGCGCAGTGTGCACACGCGACAGCGGACGACGAAATTGTCCTGTTCGGGTCTTTTTATTGCGTAGCCGAGGCCCTGGAATGGCTTGCTGGCGCGTCACGGAGGAAGTGACACATGGCTTTGCTGGATAAGGCGTACAAACAACGCATGGTGGGTGCGCTGGTACTGATTGCCATCGCGGTGATTTTCCTGCCGATGCTGTTTTCGCGTCAGGATGAAGCGCGCCATGTGCAGGTGGACGCGCCCGCGGCCCCGCAAGCGCCCGCCGTTTCTCAGCTTAAAGTCGAGCCGGTGTCGGTTCCCGAGCAGCAACCGCTGCCACAAGAGCCCGTACCGACCGATGAAGAGCTGGCGCATCCCAGCCAGCCGACGGTCAACCAGCAACCTCCGTCCATGCCTATCGCGCCGGCGCCGTCCAAGCCTGTTGCGTCTGCGCCTGCCGCGAAGGCCACACCTGCGCCGGCTCCGGCAAAACCGGCACCGGCCCCTGCTGCGCCAGCGCCAGCGCCTGCGCCGGCAGCGCCTGCCGCTGACACGAATCGGGTCGATGCCAACGGCCTGTCGGTCACCTGGGCCGTTCAGGTCGCCAGCCTGTCCAACCGGGCCAATGCCGATAATCTGCAGAAAACCCTGCGCACTCAGGGCTACAACGCCTATATCCGCACGTCTGACGGCGTGAACCGGGTGTTTGTCGGTCCGCTGATCGAGCGCGCCGAGGCGGATCGCTTGCGTGACCAACTCGACAAGCAGCAGAAGCTCAAGGGTATCGTCGTACGCTTCGTGCCTGAGCGTAAATAGTCTCGAGTCGGCAGCACGTCTCTGTTCGCGAGCAAGCGCGTTCCTGCATAGGGAATCAGGGGCTTGCTCGGCGAGCAGGCGCGATTCGAGGCTGTGGCGCCTGCCAAAGTCCAATAGTTCGCGTTAATTGGCGACCATCCGTAATCCCTGCTTACCGCCGGGCGAGCGCTCTGCTAAAATGCGCCGCCTTATCCGTCTGCAGGCTTCAACGTGGCATTTACTCCGGTTGACTGGGCGATCCTTGCGATTGTCGCCATCTCCGCATTGATCAGCCTCAAGCGTGGCTTCGTCAAAGAAGCGCTGTCTTTGCTGACCTGGATCATTGCCGGTGCGGTTGCCTGGATGTTTGGCGGGTCGCTTTCGCAGTATCTGGTCAACTACATCGAAACACCTTCAGCCCGTGTGATTGCCGGCTGCACTATTCTTTTCGTCGCCACCTTGCTGGTCGGCGCCATGGTCAACTTTCTGATCGGGGAACTGATTCGCGTCACCGGCCTTTCCGGGACCGATCGTTTTCTGGGTATGGTCTTCGGCGCGGCGCGCGGAGGCCTGCTGGTCGTCATCGCGGCCGGGCTGTTGAGCCTGGGCCCGGTACAACAGGATCAATGGTGGCAGCAGTCCAGGCTGCTCCCACAATTTGTCACGGTCGCTGACTGGTCGAAAAACCTGATTCTCGGGATGTCCAGCAAGTGGCTAGCCAGCGGAGTCAGCGTACCTGTTGATATCCCGTTCAAGGATCACCTCCTGCCGCCTACAACGCCGCAGGAAGTGCTCGGTAAATCCAGTTCCACTAAGTAGGGGTTGTGTCGCATGTGTGGCATCGTCGGTATCGTCGGCAAGTCGAACGTCAATCAGGCGCTGTATGACGCGCTCACCGTCCTCCAGCACCGCGGCCAGGACGCTGCCGGTATCGTGACCAGCCATGACGGCCGGTTGTTCCTGCGCAAGGACAACGGTCTGGTTCGTGATGTGTTCCACCAACGCCATATGCAGCGTCTGGTCGGCCACATGGGCATTGGTCACGTACGTTATCCAACCGCGGGCAGCTCGACTTCGGCCGAAGCCCAGCCGTTCTACGTCAACTCGCCGTACGGCATCACGCTGGCGCACAACGGCAACCTGACCAACGTCGAGCAACTGGCCAAGGAGATCTTTGAATCTGACCTGCGCCATGTAAACACGAACTCCGATTCGGAAGTGTTGCTCAACGTCTTCGCTCACGAGCTGGCCGTGCGCGGCAAGCTGCAGCCGACCGAAGAAGACATCTTCGCGGCCGTGACCGACGTGCACAACCGTTGCCGTGGTGGCTACGCCGTTGTGGCGATGATCACCGGTTATGGCATCGTCGGTTTCCGTGACCCGGACGCCATCCGCCCGATTGTGTTCGGCCAGCGTCATACCGACGAAGGCGTCGAGTACATGATCGCTTCCGAAAGCGTTGCGCTCGACGTGCTGGGCTTCACGCTCATCCGTGACCTGGCGCCGGGCGAAGCGGTTTACATCACCGAAGACGGCAAGCTGCACACCCGTCAGTGCGCAAAGAGCCCGAAATACGCTCCGTGCATCTTCGAACACGTGTACCTGGCGCGCCCGGACTCGATCATCGACGGCATCTCGGTCTACAAAGCGCGTCTGCGCATGGGCGAGAAGCTGGCTGACAAGATCCTGCGCGAGCGTCCCGATCACGACATCGACGTGGTCATCCCGATTCCGGACACCAGCCGCACGGCCGCCCTTGAGCTGGCCAACCACCTGGGCGTCAAGTTCCGCGAGGGCTTCGTCAAGAACCGTTACATCGGCCGGACCTTCATCATGCCGGGTCAGGCAGCACGCAAGAAGTCCGTACGCCAGAAGCTCAACGCCATCGAACTTGAGTTCCGTGGCAAGAACGTGATGCTGGTGGACGACTCCATCGTGCGCGGCACCACGTGCAAGCAGATCATTCAGATGGCCCGCGAAGCCGGCGCCAAGAACGTGTACTTCTGCTCTGCGGCCCCCGCTGTACGCTTCCCTAACGTCTACGGCATCGACATGCCGAGTGCTCACGAGCTGATCGCTCACAACCGTTCGACTCAGGACGTGGCCGACCTCATCGGTGCCGACTGGTTGATCTATCAGGACCTCAGTGACCTGATCGAAGCGGTGAGCGGCAGCAAGAAGATCAAGATCGATAACTTCGATTGCTCGGTCTTCGACGGCAAGTACGTGACCGGTGACATCGACGAGCACTACCTGAACAAGATCGAGCAGGCGCGTAACGACGCCTCCAAGGTCAAGACTCAGGCCGTCAGCGCGATCATCGATCTGTACAACAACTAATTCAGACAAGGAGTAGGCGGCATGACTCAGCAATGGGATGCCGGTCGACTGGACAGCGATCTGGAAGGCGTAGGGTTCGACACCCTCGCTGTTCGCGCTGGTCAGCACCGTACGCCGGAGAGCGAACACAGCGATCCATTGTTCTTCACCTCGAGCTACGTGTTCCGCACGGCAGCCGATGCGGCCGCCACGTTTGCCGGTGACATGCCGGGCAACGTCTATTCGCGCTACACCAACCCGACGGTGCACTCTTTCGAAGAGCGCATCGCCGCGCTGGAAGGCGGTGAGCAAGCGGTCGCGACGTCGACGGGCATGTCGGCGATTCTGGCCACGGTGATGAGCCTGTGCAGTGCGGGCGATCACGTGCTGGTGTCCAAGAGCGTCTTCGGTTCGACCATCAGCCTGTTCGAGAAGTACTTCAAGCGCTTCGGCGTGCAGGTCGACTACGTGCCGCTGGCCGAATTGTCCGGTTGGGACGCGGCGATCAAGCCGAACACCAAGTTGCTGTTCGTCGAGTCGCCGTCCAACCCGCTGGCCGAATTGGTCGACATCGCGGCGCTGGCCGAGATCGCTCACGCCAAGGGCGCGATGCTGGTCGTCGACAACTGCTTCTGTACCCCGGCGCTGCAGCAACCGTTGCGCATGGGCGCGGACGTGGTCGTGCACTCCGCGACCAAGTTCATTGACGGTCAGGGTCGCGCCATGGGTGGCGTGGTCGTGGGTCGCAGCGAGCAGATGAAAGAAGTCGTCGGCTTCCTGCGCACCGCCGGGCCGAGCCTGAGCCCGTTTAACGCGTGGTTGTTCCTCAAGGGCCTCGAAACCCTGAACATCCGTATGCGTGCGCACTGCCAGAGCGCGCTCGAGCTGGCGCAGTGGCTGGAGCAGCAGGACGGCATCGAGAAAGTGCATTACGCCGGTCTCGAAAGCCACCCGCAGCACGACCTCGCCAAGCGTCAGCAGAAGGCATTTGGTGCCGTCGTCAGTTTTGAAGTCAAGGGTGGCAAGGACGGGGCCTGGCGCTTCATGGATGCGACGCGTCTGATTTCGATCACGGCAAACCTGGGCGACACCAAAACCACCATCACGCACCCAAGCACCACCTCCCACGGCCGTTTGGCGCCGCAGGAGCGTGAAGCTGCCGGCATTCGCGACAGCCTGATCCGGGTTGCCGTGGGCCTGGAAGACGTTGCCGACCTCAAGGCCGACCTGGCGCGTGGTCTGGCTGCGCTGTGAGTGAGTTAGTGGTCGAGGCGGCCGGGGTTCACAACGGCCGCGTCGCGTTGGTGACGGGGGCCGCGCGCGGCATCGGCCTGGGCATCGCTGCCTGGCTGATTACCGAGGGCTGGCAGGTCGTGCTGGCCGACGTGGACCGTCAGCGTGGTGAGGCGGTCGCCGGTGTGCTTGGTGACAATGCTTCGTTCATCGCTATGGACGTCTCCAGCGAGGAGCAGGTGGCCAAGGGTGTTGCCGAGGTGCTCGGCATGTTTGGCCGTCTGGACGCGCTGGTGTGCAACGCGGCGGTGGCCGATCCCCGCAACAGGGTGCTGGAAAGCCTTGATCTGGCCCACTGGAATCGCGTGCTGGCGGTCAATCTCAGTGGTCCCATGCTGTTGGCGAAACATTGTGCGCCGTATCTGCGTGCGCACGGTGGCAGCATCGTCAACCTGAGTTCGACGCGCGCTCGGCAGTCTGAACCCGACACCGAAGCCTACGCGGCGAGCAAAGGTGGCCTGCTGGCACTGACGCACGCGTTGGCCATGAGTCTGGGGCCTCAGGTGCGGGTCAATGCGGTCAGCCCGGGCTGGATCGATGCCCGTGATCCTTCTCAGCGCCGTGCCGAACCGTTGTCCGACGCCGATCACGCTCAACATCCGGCGGGCAGGGTGGGGACGGTCGAGGACGTTGCGGCGACGGTCGCCTGGTTGCTGTCGAAGAACTCGGGGTTCGTCACCGGGCAGGAGTTTGTGGTCGACGGCGGCATGAGCAAGAAAATGATTTATGTGGATTAAGCGCACCCGCACGTTTCAAGCGTGAAGTTGCAAGTGGAATCAAAAGCGAGCCTCGAGCTCGCTTTTTCGTTCCCGGCTTACCGCCTGAAGCTTTTAGCTAAAAACGGCGTTTTTGAAAAAAACTTCAAGCAGGCTATTGACTTAGGTTCGGTACCTGCGTAAATTTCGCGGCCTCAGCGAAGCAAAGGGTGATTAGCTCAGCCGGGAGAGCGTCTGCCTTACAAGCAGAATGTCGGCGGTTCGATCCCGTCATCACCCACCATCGTTGAGCACTGAGTAGCTAACGCTATGAGGTTTGAAAGACACGCTGAAGGTTACTGAGATTCAGCAGGACGCAAGTCCACCACTGCGCAGCGGTAGTTCAGTCGGTTAGAATACCGGCCTGTCACGCCGGGGGTCGCGGGTTCGAGTCCCGTCCGCTGCGCCATATTTTCCAGATCGGATCTAGCATCCGGTTTGAGATTGAACGCCAAGGCAATCAATCAGTGTTATACGAAGCAGGCTTGATAGAAGCCGGTTTCAACAGAGTTAAACAGACGCAAGTCTGTGCGACACGCAGCGGTAGTTCAGTCGGTTAGAATACCGGCCTGTCACGCCGGGGGTCGCGGGTTCGAGTCCCGTCCGCTGCGCCATACATAGCTTCAAGGCCCTTGAACTCCTTGAAGCGACAAAAAAAGCGACCTTAGGTCGCTTTTTTTGTGCCTGCGATTTGGCCCTACAGTCTGCGGTCGATCATGCGATGCTGCAGATCACGAGGATAAATGACATCATTGCCGGCTTGTTAACGCCGCGCTGACTTCGAATTTGGAGAGCTGGACCCATGGGCATGAACCAAACCATCACTGTGATCCCGCCGGGTGTTCCGTTGACGGGGCATGTTGCGCCACCTGGCTCCAAGTCGATCACTAACCGTGCCTTGTTACTGGCTGCGCTGGCCAAAGGCACCAGCCACCTGCGCGGCGCACTGAAAAGCGACGACACCCGGCACATGTCCAATGCCCTGCGGCAGATGGGTGTCACCATCGAAGAGCCGGACGACACCAGTTTCGTGGTGACCAGCAGTGGGCGTTTGCAGGTGCCTGAAGCGCCGTTGTTCCTGGGAAACGCCGGCACAGCGGTGCGCTTCCTCACCGCAGCGGTGTGCACCGTCAACGGTAGCGTGACGCTGGATGGCGACCATTACATGCAGAAGCGTCCTATCGGTCCGTTGCTGGAGTCCTTGCGCAAGGGCGGTGTGAACGCCGAGAGCGCCACGGGTTGTCCGCCGGTGATCATCCACGGCAGCGGATCGGTCAAGGCCACGCGTTTTGAGATTGATGGCGGTTTGTCGAGTCAGTACGTCTCGGCATTGCTGATGGTTGCCGCCTGTGGCGATGCACCCATTGAAGTCGCGCTGACCGGCAAAGAGATCGGCGCCCGCGGCTACATCGACCTGACCATTGCCTGCATGCGAGCGTTCGGGGCTGAGGTGGAGGTCGTCGACGAGGCGCTGTGGCGCGTTTCACCCACCGGTTACACCGCGTGCGATTATCAGGTCGAGCCCGATGCTTCAGCCGCGACTTACCTGTGGGCGGCCGAAGCGCTGACCGCGGGCAAGATCGATCTGGGCGTGGCTGCCGAGGCGTTCACCCAGCCCGATGCCAAGGCGATGGACGTGATCGCACAGTTTCCGAACATGCCGGCGGTCATCAACGGCTCGCAGATGCAGGACGCGATCCCTACGTTGGCAGTGCTGGCAGCGTTCAATAAAACGCCGGTGCGTTTCGTTGATCTGGCCAACTTGCGCGTGAAGGAATGCGACCGGGTTCAGGCGCTGCATGACGGTCTGAATCAGGTGCGTCCTGGTCTTGCGACTGTAGAAGGCGATGACTTGCTGGTTGCGTCGGATCCGGGGTTGGCCGGGACCAGCAGCAATGCGTTGATCAACACGCACTCAGACCACCGCATCGCTATGTGCTTTGCTTTGGCGGGTTTGAAAGTCTCTGGCGTTCGTATTCAGGACCCTGACTGCGTGGGCAAGACCTATCCGGGTTACTGGCGCGCCCTTGAATTCCTCGGTGTGCGCATGGAGCACGGTGAGGTCTGAAGTCTGTTACCCCTTATGGGCATGAGGACGACCGTCAGTCGACTCTTCTGCCCGCTGGGCGTTTTCTCGGCCGTGCTGTGGGGTGACCCAGACGGCCGTGAAAACCCCCACGCAGCCCGGCGCAGGCTCTGCGAAGCGCTTCTGCCCGCATGGAAGTATCCACCTGGTTGCAAACTCTGCGTTGATCCGATGCAAGGCTTGTTGCAGACTTACCGGCGATTTCTCCGGTCCACTGTTCTGTCGACCTTTTTCCCCGGGATTTTTGATGTCTAAATTACTGAGCTTTCGTACCGCATGCTGGGTGCTGGCCCTGCTGGCCGCCGCAGGCTGCTCGTCAAAGAAGCCCACGGTCTATGAGCATGAAAACTTCGACGACGCCGGGACTTTCTCGCGCAATTACCCCGTTTCTGATGCTGCCACTTGCGAGGCTGGGCGCAGGGCGCTGCTGAGCCAGGGCTACATCATCACCAGCAGCGATCCGAAAATGATCAGCGGCCACAAGAGCTTTCAGCAGACTGGCGAGACGCACATGGAGATCAGCTTCAGTGTGGTCTGCGCGGCAGATGGCAGCGCTGATGGCAAAGCCACCATGTTCGCCAACGCCCTTCAGGATCGTTATGCGCTGAAGAAGGTGAATAATTCGGCGAGTCTGGGGGTCGGAGTGCTGGGTTCGGTGTCGATGCCGATTGGCTCGACGGACGATTCGATGGTCAAGGTCGCCAGTGAAACGGTGTCTTCGTCCAAGTTCTACGATCGTTTCTTCGCGTTGGTGGAAAACTTCCTACCTCCTGAAGTGAAGAAAGCTGCGCACATCGAAGACAAACCCAAGGCCGATATGGGGATGCCGGAACCTGCGCCTGCCGCAAAAGCGGCGGCGTTGACCGAGCAGAAGCCCGCCGTCGCACCTGCGCCTGCCCCGGCGGTTGTGCCTGCTCCGCTGACCACACCGTCGACCGCGCCAGCGGCGGCTGCTGAGCAGAGCAGTGAACCCATGCCAGCCCCCGCTGAGCCTGAACCGCTGAAGACTGAAACCGCCGCCCCTGTGGAAACACCTGCGCCGACAACAGCACCCACACCGGCACAGGAACCGGCGCCCGCCATCGAGCCAGCGCCCGAGGCGGCGACGCCGGCGCAGTGAGGTCAAGCACACGTTTGGTTCTCTACACGCCCCCTGTGGGAGACGTCGGAGGTTACGACGGCAGCGAATGCGGTGTGTCAGCCATGGATGTGTTCACTGACTCACCGCATTCGCGGGCAAGCGCGCTCCTACAGCGGGCGCTACTCAATCAGCCCAGAAACAGCCTGTACGCCGGGTTGTTCGTCTCATCCCAGTACGGATAACCAATCTCCGCCAGCGCCTTGGGCACCAGATGCCGTTCATCCTCCGGCACCACCAGTCCCGCGACGACGCGCCCGTCCGCTGCGCCGTGGTTGCGGTAGTGGAACATCGAGATGTTCCATTTGCCGCCCAGCTTGTTGAGGAAGTTGAACAGCGCGCCCGGCCGCTCGGGGAATTCGAAGCGAAACACCACTTCATCGCTGACCCGTTCCGAATGCCCGCCCACCATGTGCCGCAGGTGCAGCTTGGCCAGTTCGTTGTCGGTGAGGTCCAGCACCGGGAAGCCTTGCGCGGTCAGGCTGGCGATCAAGGCCTTGCGCGGATCGTTTTCGGGGTGTGTCTGCACGCCGACGAAGATGTGCGCCTCGCGGTCGGTGTGGTAGCGGTAGTTGAATTCGGTGATCTGGCGCTTGCCGATGGCCTCGCAGAATGCCTTGAAACTGCCCGGTTGCTCGGGGATGGTCACGGCAATGATCGCTTCGCGGCCTTCGCCCAGTTCCGCGCGCTCGGCGACGTGGCGCAGGCGGTCGAAGTTGACGTTGGCGCCCGAGTCGATGGCGACGAAGGTCTGACCGCTGACGCCATACTGCTCGGTGTAGCGTTTGATCCCGGCCACGCCCAGTGCGCCCGCGGGCTCGGTGATCGAACGGGTGTCGTCGTAGATGTCCTTGATCGCCGCGCAGATCTCGTCGGTGCTGACCGTGATCACTTCGTCGACGTAATCCTTGCAGAGGTCGAAGGTGTGCTGGCCGATCTGTGCAACGGCCACGCCGTCGGCAAACAGCCCGACTTGCTGCAGCACGACCCGCTCGCCATAGGCCATGGCCTGTTGCAGGCAGTTGGAGTCGTCCGGCTCGACGCCGATCACCTTGATCTCCGGGCGCAGGTATTTCACGTACGCCGCGATGCCAGCGATCAACCCGCCGCCGCCCACCGGCACGAAGATCGCGTCCAGCTGGCCCGGGTGCTGACGCAGGATTTCCATGGCCACCGTGCCTTGCCCGGCGATGGTGTCTGGATCGTCGTAAGGGTGGATGTAGACGTAGCCTTTTTCCTCGACCAGCTTCAGCGAAAACGCCAGCGCCTCAGGGAACGAGTCCCCGTGCAGCACGACCTTGCCGCCACGCGAACGCACGCCCTCGACCTTGATCTCAGGGGTGGTCTTGGGCATCACGATCGTCGCCGACACACCGAGGGTTTTCGCCGCCAGCGCCAGGCCTTGCGCGTGGTTGCCCGCCGACGCCGTGACCACGCCCCGCGCCAGCTCTTCCGGGCTCAGCTGCGCCAGCTTGTTGTAGGCGCCACGGATCTTGAACGAGAACACCGGCTGCAGGTCTTCGCGCTTGAGCAGCACCTGGTTGCCCAGCCGCTCGGACAGCTGACGAGCACCGTGAAGCGGGGTTTCCACAGCCACATCGTAGACGCGCGAGGTGAGGATTTTCTTGACGTACTGATTGAGCAGATCGCCATGGCCCCGTGTTTTTTCGAGCATCGCGTTCATCGTGTCGGCCTCGTCGAAACGGCGGCGATGATCAGACGTGGCGAGAAGACGGCGAGGGAAGGGCGGATGATGATCATGTCTGACTCCTGGTTCGAGGTTTGGGGCCCGGGAGACAGAGAGAAAAAACCCGCCTCTAGGGCGGGTTCGGTGCAAACGTCGGCTAACCCGCCATGACTGGAATGGCGGTAATAATTATCTGGCCGAAGAAATGCTGGGTAACGTTCATGGCCTGAAGACTATGGCGAACACGATACGGACGTCAAGGGCAGGTTCCTGTAGGCGCGCGGCTTGTCCCGCGATCTGCCGGGAGCCGGCAGCAAAAATGATGAAGTGCGATCTGCCTGATACACCGCGTTTCCCAGTGCACGACTGCTGCGCAGCCGATCGCGGGACACGCCACGCTCCTACAGATGCGTGACCTATGGATGTAGGGATTTCCTGACCACTTGCACGAATTCTCGTCGTGAGCTAAATATCACCCTTATGGCGACGGACCGCGCCCTAGAGCCCTGACAGGGATGTGCCGGTAAATGCTTCCGCGTTCACCTCGTCTATTGTTCAAGAAGCGTTCATTTATCCTTCATGACGGCACTTTAGGGTGAAGGTCGTGGTCAGTGAAACCAGTCGCTGAAACGACAAAAGACGATCAAGACGAAAGAGAACAGCCACGAGGGCATGAGTGATGGACGATTATCAAGAAGAACTACTGGAATATCAGGCTTACGAGCTGGACCCGCTTGAACCTGCCGACGACGCTACCGAGCTTTAAGCATCGCTCAGGCTGAATGACGTTGGCTGCGGCGGAACTCTCCCGGGGTCTGACCGTTCCAGCGTTTGAAGGCGCGTTGAAAGGCTTCGGCCGACGCAAAACCCAGCAAGTAAGCGATCTCGCCAAAGGCCAGTTCTGTGTCACGGATATAGGTCATTGCTAGGTCGCGCCGAGTGTCATTGAGAATCGCGCGAAAGCGCGTGCCTTCTTCCGCCAATTTGCGGCGCAGGGTCCAGGTGGGCAGCTTCAGTCGTGCTGCCACCTCCTCCAGATCCGGCTCTCTCCCGCCATTCAACAACGGTCCCAGCAACTGAGTGATGCGCTCACGCAGGCTGCGGGTGCGGGTGAGTTGTTCCAGTTCCCGCTCACACAGCTGCAGCAAATGCCGCCACGTGCCAGGGACATGATCCGGGTTGCGCAGCCCGAGCACGCTCTGGCTCAGGCGCAATTGATTGACGCCCGCTGCGAAACTCACGGGGCCCTCGCACAGTGCGCCATATTCATGGGCGTAGGCCGGGGCGTCGAATTCGATCTCGATCTTTTCGGCAAGGACCTCTGTGCCCGCCAGGGTGGAGAGCTGATGCAGCCAGCCCGCCAGAATCGAATCCACGACAAAACGGTTGTAGTCGTTATAAGGGCTGATGGAATAGAAGCGCAGCCAGGCCCCTTCGCTGTCTTCGTGAAAGCTCGACTGTCCCCGATAATTGGAGCCGTACAACGGCTCGAAACGGATCAATGTCCGTGCCGCCTCTCTCACCGTGGGCGCCTGAGCCGCGGTCACACCGGCCAGTCCCGCCTGACTCACGCGGCTTGAACGCCCCATGCGCAATCCCAGGGCAGGCGTGCCGGTCAGTTGAATCGCCGCATGCCCCAGGCGCATGTAGCGCGGGATCGAGAGTCTGGCGCCCACGTCCGCCAGCCGCGCCGGGTCCAGACCAAATTGATCGAGCAGTGGTTGCGGGTCGTGCCCCAGGTGACGGATGGCATCGGCCAGGCCATGCACAAAGCCGACCGACAGATCACCGAGGCGTACCCGGGGCGCGGTCATCTGTCACAACCACAGGTTGATCAGGCGCGCCCCATGCCCGGGCTTGGCGCCTTTGGGGGCTGCGCTGATGGACGGCTCGGCGATGCTCTGGCCACCCCGGCTGGCGAAACTATGACCGGCACTGCCTTGATCCCAGAACTGGCCGCGCATGAACACGCTGATGCCGGCCTTGGCATTACTCAGGGGAGAAAGGGTCAATCGGCGCCACGCCTCGCCCTCGGTCAAAGGCTGCTGACCCAGGTTCAGATGCGCCGTCAGTGTCTCGTGTTTCTCTTCACGCCAAGGTTCCGACCAGCCGCCATTGCCCGCGACAAACGCGGGCACGGCGATCAGTTCGGCACCGCGTTCGTTCAGGCGGGTGTAGTTGTCCGGGTACCAGCTGTCGCTGCCGATCAGGGTGGCGAGGCGGCCGGCCGGCATATCAATGACGTTCAGTCGGGCGTCTTTGTCGGCTCGGATATAACCGCGCTGGTACACGTTCGGGAAGAGCTGTCGCTGCGGTTGCCCGATGGGCAGTCCGTCATGGCCAAACACCAGGCTGCTGTTGTACAGCGCACCGGTCCCCACCTGCAGTTTCCCGTCCTGCACTTGCGGATTGGGCAGAATGATCGACCCCGCAACCAGCGTCACGCCAAACTCCTTGGCCAGACCGCCAAACACGCTTTGATAATCCTGCGCCATGCTGCGCGACTTCATGCGCAGGTGCACGTCATCCAGCCAGCGCTCCCCACGGGCATGGAGGGCCGCATCGAGGAACAGCAGCGGGTTGCTGAACGACAGCCAGTTCATGGCCTCCTCAATGGTCGTCGCCTGGTAGAACTGCGTTTTTTCGTCGACCGCGAACAGCCACGTGCCGATGTGCTCGGGCAGCACCACAATGGTTTTGTCATTGAGTAAGCCCCGGTCACGGGCCTGTTCCAGGTAGGCGGCGAGTTTACGATGCAGCCGTTTCACGCTTGAGTAATCGGAAGGGAAGAGCTCGGGCTGAATCCCCAGCAGGTTGCCACGTTGACCGGGCTGGCCATCATTGATGACCACCTGTATTCGCAAGTCGGTGAGGTAATGGCCAACGCGACGCTTGCTCGTCCACAGGCCGTAGCTGACGATGAGGATCGCCAGCACGACCGCGATGAGTGAGCCGAGAACTTTACGCATGGGAGGATAAAACGAGCCTGAACCAGAATGCCGTCAAGGGTAGGGCGCGACGCAAGCATTGCCAAGGGGGATGGTGCGCATTTGGATCAATAACTTGTCACTTTCGGTCATTGAGCGTGACTCAATGGCTGTTTACTGTCTGCGTCATGAACAGGGCTGTCTTGAAAGTCCTGATGACTTCGACGAGCGCCATAGAGTGCTCGCGTCCCGTGATGATGCTCGATGGAGTTTTTATGGCCGCCGCACACTACCCGCACTTGCTGGCTCCCCTGGATCTGGGCTTCACGACGCTGCGCAACCGCACGCTGATGGGGTCCATGCACACCGGCCTCGAAGAGAAGCCGGGCGGCTTTGAACGGATGGCCGCCTACTTTGCCGAGCGCGCGCGTGGCGGTGTCGGCCTTATGGTCACGGGCGGTATCGCGCCCAATGCCGAAGGCGGGGTGTATTCGGGCGCGGCCAAGCTGACCACGCCCGAAGAGGCTGATCACCATCGCATTGTCACCAAGGCCGTCCACGAGGCCGGCGGCAAGATCTGCATGCAGATTCTGCACGCGGGCCGTTATGCCTACAGCCCCAAGCAGGTAGCGCCCAGCGCGATTCAGGCGCCGATCAACCCGTTCAAGCCCAAGGAACTGGATGAGGAAGGCATCGAGAAGCAGATTCAGGACTTCGTGACCTGTGCGACCCTGGCCCAGACCGCCGAGTATGACGGTGTCGAAATAATGGGCTCGGAAGGCTATTTCATTAACCAGTTCCTCGTGGCACACACCAACCACCGGACCGACCGTTGGGGCGGCAGCTACGAAAACCGCATGCGTCTGCCGGTGGAAATCGTGCGTCGGGTACGCGAGGCGGTTGGCGCGAACTTCATCATCATCTACCGGTTGTCGATGCTCGATCTGATCGAGGGCGGCAGCACCTGGGAAGAAGTGGTGCAACTGGCCAAGGCGATCGAACAGGCGGGCGCGACCCTGATCAACACCGGCATCGGTTGGCACGAAGCGCGTATTCCGACCATCGCTACGAAGGTCCCGCGTGCCGCGTTCGCCAAGGTCACGGCGAAGATGCGGGGTTCGGTGTCGATTCCGCTGATCACCACCAACCGCATCAACACGCCGGAAGTCGCTGAACAGCTGCTGGCCGAAGGCGATGCCGACATGGTGTCCATGGCGCGTCCGTTCCTCGCTGACGCCGACTTCGTCAACAAGGCTGCGGCCGGTCGCGGAGACGAAATCAACACCTGCATCGGTTGCAACCAGGCCTGCCTGGATCACACCTTCGGCGGCAAGCTCACCAGTTGCCTGGCCAACCCGCGTGCGTGTCACGAGACCGAGCTCAACTACCTGCCGGTCAAGCAGATCAAGAAGATCGCGGTGATTGGCGCCGGTCCGGCGGGGCTGGCAGCCGCCACCGTTGCGGCGGAGCGCGGGCATGCAGTCACGCTGTTCGACTCGGCCAGCGAAATCGGCGGGCAGTTCAATATCGCCAAACGTATCCCGGGCAAGGAAGAGTTCTACGAAACCCTGCGCTATTTCGGTCGCAAGCTCCAGACCACCGGGGTCGATGTGCGCTTGAACACCCGTGTCACGGTCGACGATCTGGTGGGCAAGGGGTACGACGACGTCATTCTTGCGACCGGGATCGCTCCGCGGACGCCGGCGATTCCGGGCGTCGATAACCCCAAGGTGCTGAGTTATCTGGACGTGATTCTCGGGCGCAAACCGGTTGGCAAATCGGTAGCGGTGATTGGCGCAGGTGGCATCGGGTTCGACGTCTCCGAGTTCCTCGTGCATCAGGGCGTCTCCACCAGTCTGGACCGCGACGCGTTCTGGGAAGAGTGGGGCATTGATGGCGCGTTGTCGGCGCGCGGCGGTGTCGCCGGGATCAAGCCCCATCCGCATGCACCCGCGCGTCAGGTGTTCCTGCTGCAGCGCAAGACCTCGAAGGTCGGTGATGGGCTGGGTAAAACCACTGGGTGGATTCATCGCACGGGATTGAAGAACAAGCAGGTTCAGATGCTCAACAGCGTCGAGTACCTGAAGATCGACGATGCCGGCTTGCACGTTCGCATCGGCGCGGAGGGTGAAGAAAAGTTGCTGCCGGTGGATAACGTGGTGATCTGCGCAGGCCAGGACCCGCTGCGTGAGCTCTACGATGGCTTGCAGGCGGCAGGTCAGAGCGTGCACCTGATTGGTGGCGCGGACGTCGCAGCTGAGCTCGATGCCAAGCGCGCGATCAACCAGGGCTCGCGACTGGCGGCAGAGCTGTAAGGGGCGAATGCCCGTTCCACCCTGTAGGAACGACACCCCGGTCGCTCCTGCAGGTATCGGCGATCGTGGGATCAAGGCGGAAAGGACGGACCCCGGCAGGGCTCTGTTGCGGTGGTAAACTCCGCCTTCTTTGATTGATCAACGATCGCCATGCTTGCTCCCGCCCCGCTGCATCTCCTCAACCTCGACTGGCTTCGTGCCGCCCGCATCGAGGTCGCCATCCTGCGTCTCGACCAGATCGACCCTCTGATCAGTGGCAACAAGTGGTTCAAACTGAAACACCATCTGACGGCCGCCAGACAGGCGGGCGCTGAAGGCGTGATCAGTCTCGGTGGCGCGCATTCCAATCACCTCCATGCACTGGCCGCGGCGGGGAAGCGGTTTGGCTTTTCAACGGTCGGGCTGGTGCGCGGGCATCCGGTGCAAACGCCGACGGTGCTGGACGTGCAGGCGTTCGGCATGGCGCTTCACTGGCTGGGCTATGGCGGTTACCGCGCTCGGCATGAACCGGATTTCTGGGCGCCGTGGCGTGAGCGTTATCCACAGCTGCATCCGGTTCCAGAAGGCGGCGGCGGACTGGACGGCGCATTGGGCTGCGCCGAGATCGTGAGCCAGGCGCGCAGCCAGCTTGGCGCCCTCGGTTGGGAGGACTACGACGGCTGGTGGCTGGCCTGTGGCACGGGAACCACCTTGGCGGGTCTTGTGCTTGCTGAGTCCGATGAGCATGAGGTGTTCGGCGCGATGGCGGTGCCCGAGGGGCATGGCGTTGCGCAGAACATTCAGGCCATCCTTGGCGGTTCACGCGGTCGGCGCTACGAATTGCTCGATGCCAGCCGAGGTGGCTTTGCCAAAGTCGATCCCGAGCTGATGACGTTCATGGCCGAGTGTGAACAGCAGAGTGGTGTCCCGCTCGAGCCGCTGTACACCGGCAAGGCGCTGTTGGCGTTGCAGCAGGCGGTCAATGCCGGGCGTTTTGCCCCAGGCGCCAGACTGATCTTCGTTCACACCGGTGGGCTTCAAGGTAAAGCAGCGTTGGTCGCTGCAAACGGGCGCTGATTCGAAGGACGACCATCACCCTGAGGGAGCGAATTCATTCGCGAGAGGCCGGGGCATCCAGGCATCTCTCTCGGATTGACCACCGCATCGCGAATGAATTCGTGCCCACAGGGTTTGCGTACGGCGGACGCCTGCAGTGAATTGGCCGATCCTTGGCACGAATCCTGCGGACCAGACACCTCGACAGGTCGGTCCTGAGTATGTCGGCGACACTTCTGGAGTAAGGCCGCTCAGGCGCTGTACCGATAATCGGATCTTTCCCACGTGTGCCGAGGTTTGCATGACCACTCCAGCCATTGAGCAGGTTGACCCTGCCACTTTGAGAAAAGTCATCGTTGCGGCCGGGATCGGCAATTTCGTCGAATGGTTCGACTTCGCCGTGTATGGGTTTCTCGCGACCACCATTGCCCAGCAATTCTTCCCCAGTGGCGATGCCAGTGTGGCGTTGCTCAAGACCTTCGCGGTGTTTGCCGTGGCCTTTGCTTTCCGTCCGTTGGGCGGGTTGTTTTTCGGCATGCTCGGCGACAGGATCGGCCGCAAACGCACGCTGGCGTTCACCATTCTGCTGATGGCCGGGGCGACCACGATCATCGGGCTGCTGCCGACCTACGCGGCCATTGGTGTCACGGCCCCCATTTTGCTGACGATCATTCGCTGTGCTCAAGGTTTCTCGGCCGGTGGCGAATACGCCGGTGCCTGTGCCTATTTGATGGAACATGCCCCACGGGGAAAACGCGCGTGGTACGGCAGTTTCGTGCCCGTTTCGACCTTCTCGGCGTTCGCCGCAGCGGCCATTTTCGCTTACGCGCTGGAGGCCTCGTTGTCTGCCGACGCCATGAGCAGTTGGGGCTGGCGTCTGCCGTTTCTGGTCGCCGCACCGCTGGGGCTGGTCGGTCTGTACTTGCGCTGGAAGCTTGACGAAACCCCGGCGTTCCAGGCGGTCACTGAGGAACACGCCGTGGCGCATTCGCCGCTCAAGGAAACTTTGCGCAATCACGGTGCGGCGATCTGCGCCCTGGGCGCGTTCATTTCGCTGACGGCGCTGTCGTTCTACATGTTCACCACCTACTTCGCGACTTACCTGCAAGTGGCCGGCGGTTTAAGCCGGGCGACCGCGTTGCTGGTGTCGCTGATTGCCTTGTTGTTCGCTGCGGCGATGTGTCCGGTGGCCGGCGCGTTTTCCGACAAGGTCGGGCGTCGGGCGACAGTCATCAGCGCGTGTGTCCTGCTGGCGGTGATGGTGTATCCGTCGTTCCTGATGGCGAGTTCCGGCTCGTTTGCAGGCTCGATCGTCGGGGTGATGCTCTTGGCGACCGGCGCCGTCCTGTGCAACGTGGTGACCGCAGCGTTGCTGTCGGAGACATTTCCGACACGCACGCGCTACACCGCCTCGGCGATCACCTACAACATGGCGTACACGATCTTCGGCGGCACTGCGCCGTTGATGGCGACCTGGCTGATCGGCGTGACCGGCAGCAATCTCTCGCCCGCGTTTTACCTGATCGTGATCGCGCTGTTGGGGCTGGTCGGTGGCTTGGCATTGCCCGAGACCTCGAAGGTCTCGCTGCACGACGTGGACGGCAGCCTGGCCAAGCGTCCGGCGATGCAGCCCGCTGCTTAGGGCTTTGCCGTCCCTGTGGGAGTGAACGTGCTCACGAAAGCCGGGTATCAGGCGATGAAGAGGCGGCGGATGCACCTGCCTCTTCGTGAGCACGCTCACTCCCACAGAAGACGTTGATGAGGTGAGCCCGGCAAACTCGCAACAAAACATGGCATCACTGCCCCAAAAAATGGCACATTGGCGGCCCTTTATGCCGCCGACATCCTTTGTCATCGTTTCGCGTGCGGCGCTCAACCGTCCGATGGATGAACCCGATGGCCGTTACCAGCCCCTCGACCGCGACCCCCGCGACCTCTCAATCCAGCCCGCTGGTCATGCGCATCATTGGTGCGGTGGCGCTGGCGCACCTGCTCAATGACTTGATCCAGTCGATCCTGCCGTCGATCTACCCGATGCTCAAAGCGTCGTACGGCTTGAGTTTCACCCAGGTGGGCCTGATTACCCTGACGTTTCAGGTCACGGCTTCGTTGCTGCAGCCCTGGGTGGGTTATTACACCGACCGTCACCCGAACCCGCTGGTATTGCCCGTAGGGTCTTTGTGCATTCTGGCGGGTGTTCTGATGCTTGCGACCGTGGGCAGTTTCCCGTTGATCCTGTTGGCTGCCGGCCTTATTGGCGTAGGCTCGTCGACCTTCCACCCCGAAGCATCGCGCATCGCCCGACTGGCGTCCGGTGGCCGTTTTGGTCTGGCGCAATCCAGCTTTCAGGTCGGGGGCAACAGTGGCTCGGCCATCGGGCCGTTGCTGGCCGCCGCGATCATCATCCCGTTCGGGCAGGGGCATATCGCGTACTTCGGTCTGATCGCGCTGTTCTCGGTGGGGCTGCTGTACGTCATCAGCCGCTGGTACAAAAAACACCTCGCGCTGTTCAAACTGAAGTCCGGTCAAGCGGCCACTCATGGCTTGTCCAAGGGCCGCGTGACCGGCGCATTGGTGGTGTTGGCGCTGCTGGTATTTTCCAAGTATTTCTACATGGCCAGCTTCACCAGCTACTTCACCTTTTTCCTGATCGATAAATTCCAGCTGACCGTGGCCAGCTCGCAGCTGCACTTGTTCATGTTCCTGGCAGCGGTGGCGGCGGGGACGTTTTTCGGTGGCCCGATTGGCGACAGGATCGGTCGCAAGGCGGTGATCTGGTTCTCGATTCTCGGCGTCGCCCCGTTCACCATCGCGCTGCCGTACGCCGATCTGTTCTGGACCAGCGTGCTGAGCGTGATCATCGGCTTCATCCTCGCTTCGGCGTTCTCGGCCATCGTGGTCTACGCGCAGGAACTGGTTCCGGGTAACGTCGGCATGATCGCCGGGATCTTCTTCGGACTGATGTTCGGCTTCGGTGGCATCGGCGCAGCATTATTAGGCCACCTCGCGGATCTTCACGGCATCGTCTATGTCTACACGCTGTGCTCATTCCTGCCGTTGCTTGGCATCCTTGCCATCCTGCTTCCGAGAACCCGACGTTAAATGCTCATAGCCGCCCTGATCTTTCTGGTTACCATCACCCTCGTCATCTGGCAGCCAAAAGGACTGGGCGTCGGTTGGAGTGCGACCTTCGGTGCGGTACTTGCACTGCTCTTCGGCGTGGTTCACCTGACGGACATCCCGCAGGTCTGGCACATCATCTGGAACGCCACGGGCACGTTCATCGCCCTGATCATCATCAGCCTGCTGCTCGATGAAGCCGGTTTCTTCAACTGGGCAGCGTTGCACGTCGCGCGTTGGGGGAATGGCAGGGGGCGCTTGCTGTTTGCGTTCATCGTGCTGCTGGGCGCGTTGGTGTCCGCCTTGTTCGCCAACGACGGCGCGGCGTTGATCCTCACCCCGATCGTCATGTCGATGCTGCTGGCGTTGCGCTTTTCACCGGCGACCACGCTGGCGTTCGTCATGGCCGCCGGTTTCATTGCCGACACCGCGAGCCTGCCGCTGGTGGTCTCCAATCTGGTGAACATTGTCTCCGCCGACTACTTCGGCATCGGCTTCAATCGCTACGCCTCGGTGATGGTGCCGGTGAACCTGGTCAGCGTCGCCGCGACGCTGGCGGTGCTGATGCTGTTCTTCCGTCGCGACATCCCCAAGACGTTCGACGCTTCGCAACTGGCCGAGCCCGCATCTGCAATCCATGACCGAGCCACGTTCCTGGCGGGTTGGTGGGTGCTGGTGATCTTGCTGGTGGGGTGTTTTGCACTTGAGCCGTTAGGCATTCCGATCAGCGCGATCTCGGCGGTGTGTGCCGCGATCCTGTTGGGCATTGCCGCCAAGGGGCACAAGATTTCCACCCGCAAAGTGATGAAGGACGCGCCTTGGCAGATCGTCATTTTCTCGCTGGGCATGTACCTGGTGGTCTATGGATTGCGCAACGAAGGCCTGACCACTTATCTGGCCGGCTGGCTCGACCGGTTTGCCGAACACGGCCTGTGGGGCGCGGCGATGGGGACGGGCGTGCTGACGGCGTTGTTGTCCTCGGTGATGAACAACCTGCCGACCGTGCTGATTGGCCTGCTGTCGATCGATGCCAGTCAGGCGCACGGCCCGCTTCAGGAAGCGATGATTTACGCCAACGTCATTGGCAGCGATCTGGGACCGAAGATCACCCCAATTGGTAGCCTCGCGACGTTGCTGTGGTTGCACGTGCTGGCGCGCAAGGGCGTGAGCATCGGTTGGGGGTATTACTTCCGGGTCGGCATCGTGCTGACATTGCCGGTGCTGTTGATCACGCTGGCGGCACTGGTGCTGAGATTGAGTGTGTGACCTCGCCCGCATCGGCGGTGGCGGGCCAGAGGTCCGACACCAGAAACAGCCGCTCGGCCTCTTCCCAATGACCTCCGGGCGTTTCAACCAGGCGAACGAGTAATTGCGCCGGGGCGATTGGCGCGAGTTGTTCGAGCCAGGCCTGAAACTCATCGACGCTCCATGCCTTGTCATACCGCGCCGGCCCCAGCCAGGCATGACGGGGTAGCAGTTGCCAGCGCCCTTCGGGATGTCGGGCGGCGAAGCTCGGCCAGTCCTTTTGGTGCAACCACAGACCGCGCAGATGATCCTGATTGACACCTTCGGGTGAGCCGGCATTGTGGGGCCATGGGTAGAGCAGGTAGCCGCCGAGCCACAGTTCAGCCTTGAGCGGATGGTCGTCCAGCGACTCAATGCCGAGTGCCGCGAGCGCCTGACGACTTTCGTCTCTCGCCGAAATCGGTAGTTGATGCTCATTGAGGTGCGCCAGCTTCAGGTCGAGCCGGTCGTGGGAGCCGGGTCCTAGCCAGCTCGCCGGATCTCCACCGTTTCCGTCCTGAGGCCCCAGGTAAAACTTGACCGCCAGTTCGACGTGGTGAACCCCATCCCCGTCGCGCAGCAGCATGTCGAGCTCGCCCAGCGTGCGGCCTTCGACGCGGATCGGCAGGTTGGCGGCGATCAAGTCCACGCCCGGCGCGTGCCGGATTGCGAAGTGCCACAGGCGTTCGTAATACAGGCCCAGACGGCGTATCGAGCTTTTCGACAACCAGTCGAGCAATGCGCTGCTGTCGTGATCGAGCGTGCGCAGGAAGTTCGCCAACGTGTCGGGATGCCGGACCCAGTCGCTGCCGCTCAACGGGTGACGCTGCGGCCAGTCGGTCACCGCGAGCATCGGCGGTGAAAGAATCGCCCACGCGAGGTCACGTACTTGAGGCGTACGGAGTTGACGGGGCAGGGCGGTGAGGGTGGGAAATGGGGTCATTGGGGGAGAATAGCGGGTGTTGCGGGGCGTGGCACGGTGCAGCTCGGGATTGGGTATATCGTGATTCGCCCGTGCTGAACGGACATCCATGTCCTAGCAGCGCTCTCGCGGCATCCATGCCGCTCGTCCCACTCCACGCCGCCTGCGTTCAGCCTGCACCCAAGTCGCGTTTTGTGGTGTCTGGACTGGCGAGGCAGGAAGATCAAAAGCCAGAGCCAAGAGCAACTGATCGTTCCCACGCAGTCGCAAAACGAGAGTCCTGGATGTCCGCTGTGTTTTTGATTCTGCCGAAGGCGTAGGAGTCCGGCTTGTCCGACGATCTGCCGCGCAGCGGTAGCAAAATCAGGCGACTCGGCTATGCCTGACACTCCGCATGCACAGGTCTTGCTGCCGGTTCCCGGCAGATCGTCCGAGTGCGGCCCAGAGCAAGCGCGCTCCTACAGGGTGGTGTGCAGCAGGTAGATGCACGAATCAAAAATTGCGAAGAGCGTTAGCTCCAGCCCGCGTTCCTCTTGTACGCGACAGTCCAGACACCACAAAGCGCGACTTGGGTGCGGGTACCCGACGCAGGAGGGCCAAGCCAGGAGCCAACCCTTGGTTACTTGGGGTTATCAAGTAACCCGCCGAAGGCGGAACGCTTCTGCCGTTAGGCAGAACCCGCTATCAGCGCCAGGTAATCGCGCCGATTACGCTTGCCTGTTTGCCGCCCCCGACCCCTTCGCCCATAATCGCTTTCTTTATGTGCATCGACCCTGCGGGAGCCCCATGGAGCAATTTCGTAATATCGGCATCATTGGTCGCCTGGGCAGTTCCCAAGTGCTCGAGACCGTTCGCCGACTCAAGAAATTCCTGATGTCGCGGCACCTGCACGTCATTCTCGAAGACGCCATCGCCGAAGTGCTGCCGGGGCACGGCATGCAGACCTCTTCGCGCAAGATGCTCGGCGAAGTCTGCGACATGGTCATCGTCGTTGGGGGCGACGGGAGTCTGCTCGGCGCCGCCCGTGCGCTGGCCAAGCACAACGTGCCGGTGCTCGGCATCAACCGTGGCAGCCTGGGGTTTCTGACCGACATCCGCCCTGACGAGCTGGAAGTGAAGGTCGCCGAGGTGCTGGACGGCCATTATCTGGTCGAGAACCGCTTTCTGCTGCAAGCCGAAGTCCGCCGTCACGGCGAAGCCATCGGCCAGGGCGACGCGCTCAACGATGTGGTCCTGCACCCCGGCAAGTCCACGCGCATGATCGAATTCGAAATCTACATCGACGGCCAGTTCGTCTGCAGCCAGAAGGCCGATGGCCTGATTGTCGCCACGCCGACCGGCTCCACCGCGTACGCGCTGTCGGCGGGCGGGCCGATCATGCACCCCAAACTGGACGCCATTGTCATCGTGCCGATGTACCCGCACACGCTGTCCGGGCGGCCAATTGTCGTCGACGGCAACAGTGAGCTGAAAATCGTTGTCTCAAAGGACATGACGATTTATCCACAGGTCTCCTGCGATGGACAGAACCACTTCACCTGCGCGCCGGGTGACACCGTGACGGTGAAAAAGAAACCCCAGAAGCTGCGACTCATTCACCCGCTCGATCACAATTACTACGAAGTCTGCCGGACCAAACTCGGTTGGGGCAGTCGGCTTGGCGGCGGGGGCGACTGATGCTCGATCCCGCGCGTAGCTACGACCTGATCGGTGACGTGCATGGATGTGCCCAGACCCTTGAGCACTTGCTCGACACCCTCGGTTATCGCTATCAGGCTGGCGTCTGGCGCCACCCTGAACGCATCGCCCTGTTTCTGGGCGACATCATTGACCGCGGCCCGCGCATTCGTGAGGCGCTGCACATCGTTCATGACATGGTCGTGGCCGGTCAGGCGTTTTGCATCATGGGCAACCATGAATTCAACGCGCTGGGCTGGAGCACGCCAGCACCGCCGGAAACCGGCAAACAGTTCGTGCGCGAACACACCCCGCGTCATGCCCGTTTGCTGGGTGAAACGCTGGCGCAGTTCGAACAGCACCCCGGTGACTGGAAAGACTTCCTCAACTGGTTCTACGAACTGCCGCTGTTCGTCGATGCCGAGCGTTTCCGGTTGGTGCATGCCTGCTGGGACGCGAGTTTGATCGAACCCTTGCGCAGCGCCCATGGCGACGGTCGGATCGATCAGCATTTCGTTCAGGCGTCGGCGGTGCCGGGCAGCTTTGCCAGCGCGGTGTTCGACCGGCTGTTGCGCGGCACCGATATGCGCCTGCCGCACGGCATGACGCTCACCGGTGGCGACGGCCTGACACGGGCGTCCTTTCGCACCAAGTTCTGGGAGGACGACCCGCAGACCTACGGCGACGTGGTGTTCCAGCCGGATGCACTGCCAGAGCCTGTCGCCAAACGGCCGCTCTCCGACAGCGAGAAAAATGCCTTGCTGCGCTATGGCGCCGATGAGCCGCTGCTGTTCGTCGGCCACTATTGGCGCAGTGGCGTGCCCGCACCGATCCGCCCGAACCTGGCGTGCCTGGATTACAGCGCCGTGCTGTACGGCAAGCTGGTGGCCTACCGGCTCGATCAGGAAACCCGAATCGATCCCGGCAAGTTCGTCTGGGTCGATGTCACGCGGCCGGAGACTGCCCAATGAATCCGGTTGCGGTATTACGCTTGCCGCTCAACACCGACCTCAGCGGTTTCGTCGAGTTGTTGCGACGCCTCAACGTGCCTCACCGCGTCAGCGAGGAAGCCGGTGAGCAGGTGCTGTGGGTGCCCGACGCGCCGCAGTTGGCCGACGACATTCGTCAGCTGTACGAACAATACCCGCAGGGCGATCCTACCGCTCAGCTGCCACCCGGTCGCGAAGTGGTGGCCGTGACCCGGCCCAGCCCGTTGGTGCAGGTGCGCAGCAGTCCGGTCACCAGCCTCGTGTTGCTGGTGTGCCTGATCGTCGCGGGCGTCACCCTGCTGGGCGACAACTACGAAGCGCTCAGCTGGCTGACCTTCAACGATTTCCGCGTGAGCGGCGATTACGTCATGTTCACGCCGGTCGAGGTGTCGCTGGCGGCGGGGCAGTGGTGGCGTGTGGTTTCGCCGATGCTGATTCACTTCGGCGTGTTGCACCTGGTCATGAACGCGTTGTGGTTCTGGGAGCTGGGGCGACGCATCGAGAGGCGTCAGGGCAGCTGGCACCTGCTGGGTCTGACCCTCGCTTTCAGTGCATTTTCCAACTACGGCCAGTATTTCTGGAGCGGCCCGAGCCTGTTCGGCGGTTTGTCCGGGGTGCTATACGGCCTGCTCGGTCACTGCTGGATCTTTCAATGGCTGGCGCCCAACCCCATCTACCGTCTGCCGCGTGGCGTGCTGGCCATGATGCTGATCTGGCTGGTGCTGTGCATGTCCGGCGTGATCAGCCTGCTCGGGTTTGGCGAGATCGCCAACGGGGCGCATGTCGGCGGTCTGATCATCGGTTGTGCAACAGGTCTTGTGGGCGGTGCATTAGCGCGCCGTAAACATTAAAATTGCCCGCTTAATTCTGGGAGAGCCCCATGTCCTCATTTGTTGAAATGATCGAAAACATTACCCCGGACATCTACGAGAGCCTGAAGCTGGCCGTGGAAATCGGCAAGTGGTCCGATGGCCGCAAGCTGACGCAGGAACAACGCGAGCTGTCGTTGCAGGCGCTGATCGCCTGGGAAGTGCGCAACGTGCCCGAAGAGCAGCGTATCGGTTACATGGGCCCGCAGGAATGTGCCTCCAAGTCGGCGCCAGTGCCGAACATCCTGTTCAAGTCGGATGCCATCCATTGATCGAAATTGGTCGCGGTTCCGTCAACAAGATGTCCGCGCGGCTTGATGCCACGCGGGTTGAATACGCTTTTCGTCTGGGTGATGCGCAAATCCCGGTCAACCCTCTGATCGGCAAGACCGTGCGCCTGGAGTACCTGGGCGCGATCCATTGCAGCCATTGTGGCCGTCGCACCAAGACCAGCTTCAGCCAGGGGTATTGCTACCCGTGCATGCAGAAGCTGGCGCAGTGCGACGTGTGCATCATGAGCCCGGAAAAATGCCACCACGAGCACGGCACCTGCCGCGATCCATCGTGGGGCGAGCAGTTTTGCATGACCGACCACGTGGTCTACCTGGCCAACTCGTCGGGCGTTAAAGTCGGAATCACCCGTGCCACGCAATTGCCGACGCGCTGGCTGGATCAGGGCGCGAGTCAGGCGTTGCCGATCGTGCGCGTGGCGACCCGCCAGCAGTCGGGGTTCGTCGAGGACCTGTTCCGCAGCCAGGTGGCCGACCGTACTAACTGGCGTGCGCTGCTTAAAGGCGATGCGCCATCGGTTGACCTGACGGCCATCCGTCAGCAATTGTTCGAGTCCTGTGCCGAAGGGCTGTCTGCACTGCAAGCGCGTTTCGGCTTGCAGGCCATCCAGTTGCTGAACGACGTCGCGCCCATCGAGATCAAGTATCCGGTTGAGGCCTACCCGACCAAGATCGTCAGCTTCAATCTGGACAAGGACCCGATCGCCGAGGGCACGTTGCTGGGCATCAAGGGTCAATACCTGATCTTCGACACCGGCGTGATCAACATCCGCAAATACACGGCCTACCAGCTCGCCGTTCACCAGTAGCCGTGAATGGGCAGCTCTGTATTGGCACACGAATAAGGACAGCATCATGCGCACCGAACAGCCGAAAATGATTTACCTGAAGGACTATCAGGCGCCTGAGTACCTCATCGACGAGACGCATCTGACATTCGAATTGTTCGACGACCACTCTCTGGTCCACGCGCAGCTGGTCATGCGCCGCAACCCGGCGCGTGGATCAGGTTTGCCGCCGCTGGTGCTCGACGGCCAGTTGCTGGAACTGCTGTCGGTCAAGCTGGCCGACGTTGACCTGACGTCCAGCGATTACGAACTGACCCCTGACAGCCTGACCGTCCAGCCCACCTCCGAGACCTTCACCCTGGACACCAGCGTGAAGATCCACCCGGAAACCAACACCGCGCTGGAGGGCCTGTACAAGTCCAGCGGCATGTTCTGCACCCAGTGCGAGGCCGAAGGCTTCCGCAAGATCACCTATTACCTCGACCGCCCGGACGTGATGAGCACGTTCACCACGACGGTCATTGCCAACCAGCAGGATTTCCCGATCCTGCTGTCCAACGGCAACCTGGTCGGCTCCGGTCCAGGGAAAGACGGTCGCCATTGGATCACCTGGCAAGACCCGTTCAAGAAGCCCGCCTATCTGTTTGCACTGGTCGCCGGTGATCTGTGGTGCATCGAAGACACCTTCACCACGATGACAAACCGCAAGGTCACGCTGCGCATTTATGTCGAGCAGGAAAACATCGACAAATGCCAGCACGCCATGGACAGCCTGAAGAAATCCATGCGCTGGGACGAAGAGGTCTACGGTCGCGAATACGATCTGGACATCTTCATGATCGTCGCGGTCAACGACTTCAACATGGGTGCCATGGAGAACAAGGGCCTCAACATCTTCAACTCCAGTGCCGTGCTGGCCCGCGCGGAAACCGCGACCGACGCCGCGCACCAACGTGTTGAAGCCATCGTTGCCCACGAATACTTCCACAACTGGTCCGGCAACCGCGTGACCTGCCGCGACTGGTTCCAGCTGTCGCTCAAGGAAGGCTTCACGGTGTTCCGCGACGCGGGTTTCTCCTCGGACATGAACTCGGCCACGGTCAAGCGCATTCAAGATGTCGCTTACCTGCGCACGCACCAGTTCGCCGAAGACGCAGGTCCGATGGCCCACGCCGTGCGGCCGGACAGCTTCATCGAGATTTCCAACTTCTACACCCTGACCGTGTACGAAAAGGGCTCGGAAGTGGTCGGCATGATCCACACGCTGCTCGGCGCCGAAGGTTTTCGCAAAGGCAGCGACCTGTATTTCGAACGCCATGACGGCCAGGCGGTGACCTGCGACGACTTCGTCAAGGCCATGGAAGACGCCAACGGTGTGGACCTGACCCAGTTCAAGCGCTGGTATTCGCAGGCCGGTACGCCACGTCTGGCGGTCACCGAGTCTTATGACCCGTCGGCCAACACCTACAGCCTGACCTTCCGCCAAAGCGCGCCGACCACACCCGGCCAGCCAGGCGACGAGAAGAAGCCGTTCGTGATTCCTGTGTCATTGGGCCTGCTCGACAACGCCGGTAAGGAAATTCCGTTGCGCCTGCAAGGCGAAGCCGCGGCATCGGGCAGTTCGCGGGTGATCTCCGTGACCGAAGCCGAACAGACCTTCACCTTCGTCGATGTGGCCGAGCAGCCGCTGCCGTCGCTGCTGCGTGGCTTCTCTGCGCCGGTCAAACTGAGCTTCCCTTACAACCGCGATCAACTGATGTTCCTGATGCAGCACGACACGGACGGCTTCAACCGTTGGGATGCCGGCCAGCAATTGTCGGTTCAGGTCTTGCAGGAACTCATCGCCCAGCACCAGAAGGGCGAGAACCTGGTGATGGACCAACGTCTGGTGACCGCGCTCGGCACCGTGCTCGCTGACGACAGTCTGGATCAGGCGATGGTCGCGGAAATGCTGTCGCTGCCGGGCGAAGCCTACCTGACCGAAATCAGTGAAGTGGCCGACGTCGATGCCATCCACGCCGCTCGCGAATTCGCGCGTCAGCAACTGGCCAGCAGCCTGAGCGACGCGCTGTGGAAGCGTTACCAGACCAACCGCGAACTGTCGAAAAAGACCGCGTACGTGGCCGAGTCCGAGCACTTCGCTCGCCGCGCGCTGCAGAATATTGCGCTGTCTTACCTGATGCTGACCGGTAAACCAGAAGTGCTGGCTGCCGCGATTGAGCAGTTCGACAGTGCCGACAACATGACCGAGCGCCTGACCGCGCTGGCCGTGCTGGTCAACTCGCCGTTCGAAGACGAGAAGGCCAAGGCCTTGGCGGTGTTCGCCGAAAACTTCAAAGAAAACGCGCTGGTCATGGATCAGTGGTTCAGCGTTCAGGCCGGCAGCACCTTGCCCGGTGGTCTGGCCCGCGTGAAAGCCCTGATGGAACACCCTGCGTTCACCCTGAAGAACCCGAACAAGGTCCGTGCACTGATCGGCGCCTTCGCCGGGCAGAACCTGATCAACTTCCACGCGGCGGACGGTTCGGGTTACCGCTTCCTGGCGGACCTGGTCATCGAGCTGAACGGCTTCAACCCCCAAATCGCCTCGCGCCAACTGGCGCCTTTGACCCGCTGGCGCAAATACGACAGCGCCCGTCAGGCGTTGATGAAAGGCGAGCTGGAGCGCATCCGTGCTTCCGGGCAGTTGTCGCCGGACGTCTACGAGGTGGTGAGCAAAAGCCTGGCGTAATTCGCGTCGGTTGTTGCGGCTGATAGAAGGGCTGCCCGTGTGAACGGGCGGCCCTTTTTTGTAGGTGTGCATCGTGGGCGGTAGCGCTTGCGTCGCCGTCACACGCCAGATCCCATTACTTCTTGTAGGAAACATCCCTTTAAAAGCGTTTAGCTTTCACACACTTGCCAGGGATCGGGCTGGCAGAAATGTCCTTCCTTGATGTTCATCCTTTCGCCGCTTGCCGTGGTGGTGCGTTGCCGCCCGGCGCACCCTCGAATAAAAGGAGCGGATGGTCGATGAAAGTACGGAAAACGCTGGCGCTGCTGGGCCTTGTGACGGTTGGGCAACACGCGATCGCGCACGCACACACGACGGATGAACAGCGGTTTCAGCTGGGTGGCGTCGAAATGAGCCTTGGTTTGGGGCTGTTGAACGGGCAGGCGCAGGAGAAGGTGTATGACACCTACGATGGCCAGAAAGTCAGTCAGCTGAATTGGGACCTCAAGCAGGTGCCGACCTTGCATCTGGGCCTGACCTACCATCCGCTGGACTGGCTTTCCCTTGAGGCGAAAGGTTGGACCAAAGTGGCCAAGGGCGATGGCCACATGCAGGACTACGACTGGATGGGGGATGAGGGCGAAAGCTGGACGGACTTTTCGGATCACCCTGACACCCGCGTGCAGAAGGCCTGGCAGGCGGAAGTCGCGGCAACCGCCTGGGCGCTGAAACGGGATGATCTGGCCTTGGGCGTGATGCTGGGTTATCAGCGCAACGAACTGGGGTGGCAGGCCCGTGGCGGTCGCTATGTCTATTCGTCGGAGGCAGGGCATCGCGATGAAGTCGGGGACATCCCCGCGGGTCTGAAGGGCATCACCTATCAGCAGTCCTACGAAACGCCCTATGTCGGTCTGGTTGGCGTCTACCACTACCGTGACTGGACGGTTGAGAGCCGCTTCAAGTACAGCCAGTGGGTGAAGGCGCGCGATCACGATCAGCATCATCTACGTGACCTGACCTTCATCGGCAACCAGGGCAATCGCGGCCGGATGCAAAGCCTGGCGTTGGCGGTGTCCTATGACGTCAATCCGAAACTGTCGTTGAAGGCCGGTATCGATTACCAGGTTTACGCTGAAGCAAAGGGCAGTGTTCTGGTCAAGAATTTAGAGAGTGGTGAACGTGATTACTACGGCGGCGATGCCGGATCTCAATCCAGCAGAACGGTGGTGTCCAATCTGGCGGTGGCTTATCGGTTCTGACGGTTGCGACCGGTTGATGCTTGATGATCGATCATCCACAGAGTGATCGGTAACCGCTCTGCTGTGGGAGTCAGCTTGGTGACTCCCGCAGGTTTTGTGCCAGACCAGTGACACGTGTCAGGGCCCAAATACCGCAACGCGCGCTCCGCTTTTGATCTGCTTCTCATGCCGAGACAGCCTCGAACGCCCACAAAAAAACCACCCGAAGGTGGTTTTCCGAACAACCGCCGCATCAGTCTCCGCGATAAACACACCCGCTGGTGCACGTCTCGTGAATCCGGATCGCCGACAACTCAGGCAACAACGGCTTCAGCTCATTCCAGATCCACTTGACCAACACTTCGCTGGTCGGGTTTTCCAGGCCGGGAATATCGTTCAGGTAGTTATGGTCCAGACGCTCATACAGCGGCTTGAAAATCGTCTTGATCTCGGAAAAGTCACGAATCCAGCCGGTGTGCGGATCAGGTTCGCCCTGCAGATAAATCGCTACACGGAAGGAGTGACCGTGCAGACGGCCGCACTTGTGGCCTTCCGGGACGTGAGGAAGACGGTGAGCCGATTCGAACGTAAATTCCTTGAAGATTTCCACAGTATTGAGAGCCTTGAAAGGTGGCGATCGCCTGAGCGAAAAAATGCAGGTGGCGAGTTTACCAGCAATGCTTTAGCAAGGAACAGGCAGAACCTGACCGCTCGGTTAAACCTGTCCTGTTAAACCCGATGTATCACACCAGGACTTCCAGCCGATCCGCCAGTTCCCCCGTGTCTACCAGCTCAACGAACTCATCCCCCAAGCGTCGGCTGTTTTCCATCGCAGTCCGCCAGTACGCCTGGCGCTCCTTGTCCTTGCCGACGAAACGCTTGAAATCGCTGCGGTCCGGCAGCTTGCCGAACGGCAGGGTCGCCAGGTATTCACGAGACGGTGCCAACAGCACGACGTCCTGCAGCCGGCCCAGATCTCCTCGGCGCCAGGGCAGGGTCTTGTCGAACCAGCCCGGAATGATTTTGTCGGTGAAGTGCGGGTACAGCACGATATCGCTGCCACTGTAAGGCAGGTCCAGATGGTAATCGAGCAGTCCGCCGTCGCGGAACGTGCCAGGGCCGACGCCGGGGATGTCCATCACCCCTTGCATGACCATCGGAATGGAGCCTGAGGCCAGCAAGGCCTGACGCAAGTTGGACTCATCGAGGTGCAGGCTTCGGGAGGGGAAATCCGTCAGCGTCGACAGCGGAGGGGCCAGGCGGGCGTCGTGCATGATCAGGCGTTCAAAATGCCGGGACAGCCGCGCGCGCCCGATCAGGTTGTTGGCGATCACTGAACCGAGGCCGAGCCCCAGGCTGCCGCGATGGTCCATCGCCAGCAGCCCGTGGCTTTTGACGATCATGATGTTCAGGCGGTAATGCGGATTGCTCAGCACGCTGGCATCGCGCCCCTGCAGCAGGTCGTCGAGCATTTTCACGCAACTTTGCGTGACCTGCGCCATGGTCACGCCCTTGGCAAAACTCTGCTCGTTGTACAGCCTGCCCAGCCGTTCCAGGCCTTGCACCGGATCAGGCAGGCACGCACTCGCAAATCGCCAGGAGCCAATCGATGCGCCAATCAGTGAACGTTCACGCGCGAAGCGCGGCAGCCACTCGCCAAACAACGCCAGATCCAGCCCTTGAATGCCCAGCGCTTTCGGCCCACCTGCCGCACCGGGAATGATCCCGACGTCAGCGGGTTTCAGACCCTGCTCGCGAATGCGCACCATGGCCCGTCGACCGGCCTTGATCGTCAGCGCTGGGGATTTGATGTGGACGGCGCTCATGGGCACTCCAAGGGTGGACAGGCGCGAAGTATATCCGCTGTCAGGCAATCGGGAAGTCTGGCAGGTGATGGCATGTAGCCAGAAAATTCAGCTTCAATTAAGTTCGGTTGGTTATCGTGGATTCCGTAAACATGACGACTACCACGGAGATTCACTGATGAACACTTTAACTGCTGTTTTTGCCGCCACCGCCCTTGCTGTTACAGCGGGTTACGCTCAGGCCAAGGATCTGGGCCCTGATGAGGCGCTCAAACTGCGCGATGCAGGTACTATTCAGTCTTTCGAAAAACTCAACGCTGCGGCGCTCGCCAAACACCCGAACGCCACCGTTACCGATACCGAGCTGGAACAGGAATATGGCAAATATGTCTATCAAGTCGAACTGCGCGATGCCAAGGGCGTCGAGTGGGATGTCGAACTTGATGCGGTCAGCGGCCAGGTCCTCAAAGACCATCAGGACACCTGATGAACGCGGGTAAACGTCGCTTTGCCGGTAAACGTCCGGGTCAGTGTTTCGTTTACTGTTTACTCACGGTCGGTGCCGTCATGGCCTGTACGGTCAGTACGGCGCGCGACCTGGATCAGGATGAAGTGCTCAAGTTGCGTCAGCAGGGTGTGATCCTGCCGCTTGAGCAATTCATCGAACAGGCACTGGGGCGATACCCCGGCTCAAAGCTTCTGGAAGCGGAGCTCGAAGAGAAACATGACGTGCTGGTCTACGAAATCGAACTGCTGACCGCTGACCACGTGGTCCGCGAATTGAAGTTCGACGCCCGGGACCGCCGCCTGTTGCAAGACAAGGAAGACGATTGATGCGTTTGCTACTGGTTGAAGACAGCGTTCCCTTGGCGGATGAATTGATCAGCGGCCTGAGCCGTCAGGGGTACGCCGTCGACTGGCTGACCGATGGCCGGGACGCTATCCATCAAGGCGCGAGCGAGCCTTACGACCTGATCGTGCTCGACCTGGGACTGCCCGGCGTTCCAGGCCTTGAGGTCCTGCAGAAATGGCGCGCAGACGGCCTGTCGACGCCGGTGCTGATTCTGACCGCACGGGGTTCCTGGGCCGAGCGGATCGAAGGCCTCAAGGCCGGTGCCGATGATTACCTCACCAAACCGTTCCACCCTGAAGAGCTGCAGTTGCGCATTCAGGCGTTGTTGCGCCGTGCCCGTGGCCTGGCCAATCAACCGACGCTGGAAGCCGCCGGGTTGCATCTGGACGAAGGGCGCCAATGCGTCAGTCGCGACGGCGAAGAGATTCAGCTCACCGCTGCCGAATTTCGATTGTTGCGTTATTTCATGCTGCACCCCGAGCAAATCCTTTCCAAAAGCCATCTGGCTGAACATCTGTACGACGGTGAAAACGAGCGTGATTCGAATGTGATCGAAGTTCACGTCAACCACCTGCGTCGCAAGTTGGGCCGTGCCGTCGTCGAGACCCGACGCGGCCAGGGTTACCGGTTTGGCGGTAGCGGCGGGTGAGGTCGATCCAGCGACGTTTGAGTCTTGGCCTCATCAGCGTGCTGCTGATCGTCGGGCTGGTGCTGGCACAGATCAGCCTCTGGCTGTTCGAGGTCGGCCTGCAGCGCTATCTGGAATCAGGGCTGCGCAATGACAGCGAATTGCTGCTGGTGGCGATTGTCCGGGGACCCAATGGTCTTCAACTGGATGAGCACCGCTTGTCACCCGGTTATCAACGGCCCTACTCCGGTCATTACTTCCGCATCGACTTCGACGACGGGCACTGGCGCTCGCGATCCCTGTGGGACCTTGAGTTGCCACAGCCCGAGCAGGCGGGGCTGCATGCCGACCTTGAGCTGGAAAAGACCCGGCAGTCGTTGCTGTTGCTGCACTCTGAATACCGGAAGTTCGGCCAGAAAATCTCGATCACCGTCGCGCAGGACTACACACCGGTTCAGGCCAGCTTCGTTCTGGTTCAGCGCATTGGCCTGGGGCTTGGGCTAGCGGCGCTGTTGCTGATCCTTGCCTTGCAGCGTGTGACCGTGCGCCGGGCGTTGCGTCCGCTGGACACCGCGCGCGAACAGATTTCCCAACTGCAACAAGGCCAGCGTTCTCAGCTCGACGAGGCCGTCCCGCTTGAGCTGGAGCCACTGGTCGCGCAGATCAACCACCTGCTGGCGCACACTGAGGACAGCCTCAAGCGCTCGCGCAATGCGCTGGGCAACCTCGGGCATGCGCTGAAAACGCCCATGGCCGTTTTGTTGAGCCTCGCCGAAAGCGGAAAGCTGGAGCAGAACCCACACGTGCGGGATACGTTGCGCGATCAGTTGCAGCAGATCCAGCAACGTCTGGAGCGAGAGCTTAATCGCGCGCGGCTCTCCGGCGATGCCTTGCCCGGTATGCGGTTCGATTGCGACATTGAACTGCCGGGCCTGTTTTCCACCCTGCGCATGATCCACGGCGAGCACCTGGAGCTCAACAATCATGTCGCGCCCGGGCTGGTTCTGCCGTGGGACCGGGAGGACATCCTCGAATTGCTGGGTAACGTGATGGACAACGCCTGCAAATGGGCCGACAGCAGCATTTGCCTGTGCATCACGCAGGCGTCGGGTGGCCATTGCCTGTTGATCGACGACGACGGTCCCGGCATTCCGGTGGTTCAGCGCGAAGACGTTCTGGGCCGTGGCAATCGCCTGGACGAGCAGGTCACGGGGCACGGTCTCGGGCTGGGGATCGTCAAGGACATCGTCGAGTCTTGGGGCGGACGCATTCAATTGCTGGACAGCCCTTTGGGCGGGCTTCAGGTGCGCATCGACCTGCCTGAGCGAACGGTACAGCCCATGGCGGACTGATTGCACCTTGACCTCAACTTTTGTTGTGCGGGGCCGTTAACCCTCTGGGAGCCCAACGGCGTAACGCACACAAAAATAAAGGGTCACGGTATCTATGCGCCTGAATCTGAAAGCCAGAGTTCTGTCTCTTGCGGTGCTTCCGGTCTTGCTGTTTGCGCTGATAGTCAGCGTCAGCACAGTGGTCATGCTGCGCGACCAAGCGAAGCGTGAAGTGGAAGAAACCCGCCAACACCTGCTCGCCGAGGCCAAGGCGACGCTGCAAAGCTACGTCGCGGTGGCCATCGGCACCATCAAGCCCTTGTACGACGCGTCGGCACCGGGCGACATGGAAGCCCGCGCGCAAGTCATCAAGATGCTCTCGCAGGTCCAGTACGCCAAAGACGGCTATTTCTTCGGTTACGACTCCCAGGCCGTACGCCTGTTCAAGGGCAGCAGTCCTGACGGCATTGGCAAGAGCTTCAAGGACACCCGCGATGCCAGCGGCAACGCCTACGTCATCGGCTTGGTGGAAGCCGGCAAAGCGGGCACGCATTACCTGGAATACTCATCCCCCTTGCCTGGCTCTACCGAGCAGTTGCCCAAGCTCGGTTACACCGAATACCTGCCCAAATGGGACATCGCCATCGGCTCCTCGGTCAATCTGGACAACATCGACGCCAAGGTCGCCGAGGTACAGAAAGTGGTCGCCGAGCGCATGCAGAACATGCTGGTCAGCATCATTGGCATCGCACTGCTGGTGCTGGTGATCATTACCGTGGTCGGTGTCTGGATGGCGGGAGGCCTCTTGCGACCTCTGCGCCAGATGAAAGCCAACCTGGATGACATTGCCGCAGGGGAGGGCGACCTGACCCGGCGCCTGACGGTGACGTCTCAGGACGAACTCGGTGAATTGGCGGGCTCGTTCAACCGCTTTGTCGACAAGATTCACGGTCTCGTGCGGCAGATCGCCGAGATGACCGGTCAGCTCACGGGCCTCGTGGGTGAAGTCACGCACCAGGCGCAGCGCTCCGAGCAGGCCATGGAGCGTCAGCGCCACGAGACGGATCAGGTTGCGACGGCGATCAACCAGATGTCGGCCGCTGCGCAGGAAGTCGCCAAAAGCGCCCAAGGCGCATCGGTGGCGGCGCAGCAAACTGACGAAGAAGGCCAGGCCGCCAAGCGGGTGGTTGATGGCAGCATTCAACAGATTCACGCCTTGGTGAACGACATTCGTCACAGCGGGACCTCGCTGGACAGCCTGCAGAACGACGTGACGTCGATTGTCGGTGTGCTGGGTGTGATCCGCTCCATCGCCGAACAGACCAACCTGCTGGCGCTCAACGCAGCCATCGAAGCTGCACGCGCCGGCGAGGCGGGGCGCGGGTTTGCCGTGGTGGCCGATGAGGTGCGCGCGCTGGCCAGCCGCACTCAGCAGAGCACTCAAGAAATCCAGGGCATGATCGATCGCCTGCAACAGGGCACACAGGGCGCGGTTGCGGCCATGCGTCGTTCCAGTGAGGCCGGTGATGGCACATCGGCGCGGGCCAACGAAGCCGGTGCGTCGCTGGACACCATTGGTCAGTTGATCGGCACCATCAACTCGATGAACGCGCAGATCGCAAGCGCGGCCGAAGAGCAGACCGCTGTCGCTGAAGAGATCAACCGCAGCGTGCATCAGATTGCGGTGGCGGTGGAGAGCGTGGCTGACGAAACCCGTCACAGTGCCAACACCTCGCGCAACCTGACCGAACTCAATCAGCGTCTCGGTCAACTGGTCGGCCAGTTCCGCATCTGACGCGGGCGCTGATGCTCATCCTGGCGGGTCGCAACGGCCCGTCATGAAACTCGCTTATAGGCTTCCAACCCTTGTCTCGTCAGCGTTACAGGCGGCACTCCTGTGACGATTGGCGGACTAAGCATTAGGCCGTGCGCTCAGCGCGGCTCAATGACATGGAAGGAACATGAACGAAACCTCGCTGCAAAACAAAACCCTGATGTTGCTTCTGGTGTTGGTGACCATCGCCTTCATCTGGATTCTGCTGCCGTTTTACGGCGCAGTGTTCTGGGCGGTGATTCTGGGGATCATCTTTGCGCCGCTCCAGCGCCGCCTGCTGGCGCGCTTCGGCTGGCAACGCAACCTGACATCCCTGTGCACCCTGATGGTGTGTCTGGTGATCGCGATTCTGCCGGTGATCGTCATCAGCATGCTGATGGTTCAAGAGGGGGCGGCGCTTTACAAAAACGTCGAAAGCGGCCAGCTGGATATTCCCAAATACCTGGCGGAGTTCAAGGCGTTGTTGCCGACGTCGATGCAGCATTGGCTGGATCGGCTGGGCATGGGCGACTTCAAGGGACTGCAGGACAAGATTTCCAAGGCGGCGATGCAGGGCAGTCAGTACCTGGCGACCCAGGCATTCAGTTTCGGCCAGGGCACGTTCGATTTTGTGGTGAGCTTCTTCATCATGCTGTACCTGTTGTTCTTCTTCCTGCGCGATGGCCAGGACCTGACCCGCCGAATCCGCATTGCGATTCCGCTGGCTGAGCCGCAGAAGCGCCGTTTGCAACTGAAGTTCACCCGTGTGGTGCGCGCGACAGTGAAGGGCAACATCGTCGTGGCGCTGACGCAAGGTGCGCTGGGGGGGCTGATTTTCTGGGTGCTGGACATTCCCAGTGCGTTGCTGTGGGCGGTGGCGATGGCCTTTCTGTCGCTGTTGCCGGCGGTGGGGGCGGGGATTGTCTGGGCGCCGGTGGCGGCGTATTTCCTGCTCAGCGGGATGATCTGGCAGGGTGTGGTGCTGGGGCTGTTCGGGGTGTTTGTGATTGGGCTGGTGGATAACGTGTTGCGGCCGATTCTGGTGGGTAAGGATACGCGGATGCCGGATTATCTGATTCTGATTTCCACGCTGGGCGGGATGGCCGTCTTCGGGCTGAACGGGTTTGTGATCGGGCCGATGATTGCGGCGTTGTTCATGTCGACATGGGGGTTGTTTACCGGTGCGAAGAAGACGGTGCGGTTGCCGGGTTAGGTTTTGTTCTGGTGGATTGGCGCTGGTTGGGGGGTATTTCTATTTTCCCGGTTGGCGCTGATGTTGGGTTCGGCCTAACGGCCGAGCTGTTCCGCCATCGGCGGGTTACTTGAAAAGACACCGAGTAACCAAGTGTCTGAACTGTCGCGTACAAGAGCAACGCGGGCTGGAGCTAACGCTCTTCGCGTTTTCGCATCAATCGTCCGCACTCCACCCTTATCTGCCCTGCACCGTTAACTGTAGGAGCGCGCTTGCCCGCGATCTGCTGGGAACCGGCAGCAAATCCGGTGCATGCGGTGTATCAGGTAAAACCGAGTCGCCTGATTTTGCTACCGCTTCGCGGTAGATCGCGGGCAAGCGCGCTCCTACAGAACTGCGGAATCCTGCAGTTTCTTTTTTCCGCTCCCGCTTTTGATTTTGCTTTTCAAGCGCGATAGCCCAAACGACACAAAATGCGACGCGAGGGCGGAGCAGTTTGGCCGTCAGGCCAAACCAATTCCGGCGCCACGCAAAAAAACGGATGTTCTCGGTCGGCTCGGCCGCCTTGAGGTGATACGTGCTGAGCACGGATTCAAACCGTGTATCTCTGGCCTCACTCCCGTGGCCCGGAAAGTCACTAAATATGAGCGGCTCGCCACAGCGGTCGCTGAAGGCGAGGATTATGATCGGCCTGCGCACTGGGAAAGTGTCTGTGGAGGTGCTTCATGGGCTTCACGATTTGTTATCGTTTTTTAGGCAATCAACGCGTTCTGGAATGCCAGGAAGATCAGTTGTGTGGCCACGATGCGGTTTATTACGCGCTGCTTCATTCGGGCGCGGAGTTGGGGAATATCGTGGGCACGTGGCAGGGCAGTTACCCGTCAATGGTGGAGGCGGCGGAGCGTTCGGGCGTGAGTAACGTGTTGTGGCACAGGTCTATTTCACACGCCTCGCCCCACGGGCAGAAACGCTGATCCCCCTCGTCGAAAGGGCTCCGGTTGTGAGCCTTTTCCCTGTATCGGCTACAGGCCGTCCGTGGCCATAGTGCTGAATGAGGTCAGAACTTGAAGCGTCCCACCAGGCCTTTGAGTTGACCGGAAATGTCCGTCAGGCGCCCTGAGCCGGACTGTGCCGAGTGCGCGAATTCTTCCACCAACTGAGCATCGGCATGAATCTGCGCGATGTGCCGGTTGATCTCTTCCGCCACTTGATGCTGCTCTTCCGCGGCCGTGGCGATCTGAGTGTTCTGATCGCGGATGGAATCGACGGACGTGCGGATCTTGTCGAAGCTGTCCCGAGCCTGCTGGATGCACTCGACGCTGTTTTGCGAGACCTGCAAGCTTCCCTGCATCTGCAGCGTCACCTCTTGAGTGCGCCGTCCGAGGTTGCCCAGCAGGCTGTCAATTTCGCCTGTCGAGTCGGCAGTGCGTCGGGCCAGTGCTCGCACTTCATCGGCCACCACCGCGAATCCGCGGCCTTGATCACCGGCACGCGCCGCTTCGATGGCGGCGTTGAGCGCCAGCAGGTTGGTCTGTTCGGCGATGGAGCGAATGGTGTCGAGGATGCTGTTGATGTTCTTGCTGTCCTGCTCCAGCAACTGCATGGTTTCCGTCGATTGCTGCAGTTCCTTGCTCAGTTTCATCACGCTGCCCGTGGCTTCGCTGATGTGCTGCTGGCCGTCGGACACGTCGCGATAACCCGAATCGGCGCTGGACGCCGCCTCGCTGCAGGAGCGCGCGACTTCGTTAGCGGTGGCGACCATCTCGTTGAAGGCGGTGCTGACCAGCTCCACCGCCTCACGTTGGCGACCGGCGACTTCGTCCATGTTTCTGGCGACCTGATGGGTGTCGGCAGCCGCTGCTTGCAGATCGGTAGAGGCACTGCTGATCCGTTGCACCAACTGCGAAATCATTCCGAGGAACTGGTTGAACCAGCCCGCCAGCGTGGCGGTTTCGTCCTTGCCCTGCACCTTGAGCTGACGCGTGAGATCGCCTTCGCCTTCGGCAATCTCCTGCAGGCCGTCGGCAACGCCACGAATCGGCCGCACGATCACGCCGGCGAAGCTGGCGCCGACCACGGCGAAAATCACCGCGAGTGCGGCGGCAATGGCGGCGATCAACCAGGTCAGGTTAGAGGCCTTGGCCATCACTTCGTCGCGCTCGATCAGACCGATGAAACGCCAGCCCAACCCTTTGGAGCTGATCACGTTGGCCATGTAGACCTTACCGTCGATCTCGATCTGAGCGGGGCCGTCGCCACGTTGCGCCAGCTCGGCGTAGTTGGCGCCCAGGCCGGCCATCGGTTTGAAGTTATGCTGCGCGTTGCTGGGGTCCACGAGCACGTTGCCGTTGGCCTCGACCAGCATGAGGTAACCGCTGTTGCCCAGCTTGATGTTCTTGACCAGCTCGGTCAGTTGCTTGAGCGAGACGTCCAGACCGACAACACCCACCAGCTTGCCCGCTGCGTCGCTGACGGTGTGCACGGTGCCGATCAACGAGATGTCATCCGGGGCCCAATAGTAGGCGCCTGTGCGAACAGTGGCACCTGGCGAAGCGATCGCTGCCTGATACCACGGACGCTGGCGCGGATCATACTGGGAGAGCTTGGCGTCGTCCGGCCAGCTCGCGTAACCGCCATCCGTCAGGCCAAGAGAGAGATACGCGGTGCTCGGATGGCTTTTGGCGAAGGCCTCGAACATCTCGAGGAATGAACGGTTGTTTTCAGTCAGCGGAATCTGAGCCGCATCGGCCCCTGAGTAGTTCTTCAAATCCTTGCCAGCAACCACGCGGGGGTCTTTCGCCAGGTACTCGACGTTCTGGCTGATACCGTCGAAAAACTGCTTCATCCCGTTATCGATCTGACGAATCTCGCGCCCACTGCTGTCCACGAAGTCGGCCTTGGCCCCCTCCCGCACGTTAAACACGACAAGCACCGCCACCACAATAACCGGGAGACACGCGATGGCCGCAAACGCCCACGTCAGCTTCTGTTTGATGTTCATGAAATATTCCGCTGGTTTTATAAGTGTTGGAAGGCAGAAACAAAAAAGTGCGTGGCTGGATTTTTTAGAACAGACGTCCACGGCTACCTCCAGACTATCGGCCGACGACGTGAGAAGGTGAGGGCGTGGTCACGGCGTACAGACGATTGGCGACGCCCTTGAGCGTCTCTGCCCACGGAGCGTCGCCGGAGTGAAGGGACCCGACGCAGGAGGGCCAAGCCAGGAGCAGGGCCTTGGTTACTTTTTGGCTCTTGAAAAAGTAACTCGCCGAAGGCGAAACAGGTCTGGCGTTAGCCAGAACCCGTCAGCACCACCATCAACAACGGATCCGCCAATAAACCCAGTGTCACCCTAAACCCAAATCATCCTGATTCCAGCCATAAAAAAACCCTGCTCAAGAGCAGGGTTTCTTCTACCTCACCGAACCCTCAAAGCCCGGCGTGCTGCACCAGAGACAACAACGGCTGCGGGTAAACACCCAGGAAGAACGCCAACAGCGTAATCCCCAACAACATCACACCACCGGCACGCTGCGCCCAATTGAACGGCGCATCGTGGCGCTGAATCTTCGAGTCCTGCAGATACAGCGTCACCATCACCCGCAGGTAATAGAACACACCAATCGCACTGCCGATCACCAGCGAACCGGTCAGCCACCACAAGTGAGCCTCGACACCGGTTGCAATGATGTAGAACTTACCGATAAAGCCCGTCGTCAACGGAATACCCGCCAGCGACAGCATCATCACCGTCAACACGGCCGTCAGGTACGGACGACGCCAGAACAGGCCACGGTATTCGAACATCGCATCGGCGTCGCGACCGCTGTACGGCGACGACATCAAGGTGATCACACCGAACGCGCCCAGGCTGGTCAGCACGTAAGTCACCAGGTACACGCTGATCGCTTCAACCGCCAGACCTTTGCTGGCGACCATCGCGATCATCAGGTAACCGAAGTGAGCGATGGACGAATAGCCCAGCAGACGCTTGAGGTTGTTCTGAGTCAGCGCCAACAGGTTACCGATCAGGATCGACGCCACCGCAATGACCGACATCACGTCCGTCAGCACACCGCTGCTGGCCGCCGGAGAGATCTGGAACAGACGCACCAGCACACCGAACACCGCGACCTTGCTGGCGGTGGCCAGGAACGCCGCCACCGGGGCAGGGGCGCCTTCGTACACGTCCGGCGTCCACAGGTGGAACGGCACCAGCGACAGCTTGAAGCCCAGACCGATCAACATCATGCCCAGACCCAGGCTGGCGATCGGGCTTGGCATACCGGTGGCCGCGATGGCCTTGCCGATTTCGCTGAAGCCCAGGCTGCCCGCTTCGGCGTACAGCAGCGCCATACCGAACAGCAGGAACGCAGACCCTGCCGCCGAAAGCACCATGTACTTGATACCGGCTTCCAGCGAACGCTTGTTGAAGAAGGCATAAGCCACCAGACCGTAGACCGGCACCGACAGCAGTTCCAGACCGATGAACAGGCTCGCCAGGTGTTGCGAGGCGACCAGCACCATGCCGCCGGCAGCGGCCATCAGGATCAGCAGGTAAAGCTCTTCACGGTTGCCCGGGTAACCGGCCTTGCCTTCACCCAGGTAGGCGTGAGCCAGGGTGACGCACGCCAGAGTGGAGACCAGAATGATGCCGATATACAGCAGGGCAAAGCTGTCGATCTGCAGCAGAGGCGTAACCACCAGCGGCGCGACCTTGAGGGCCGGGTAAATCGACAGCAGGGCCAGGTTGAGTCCTGCCACGGTCAGCAGGAACGATTGCGAGTGATTGCGACGCCATGCGATGCCCAGCATCACCACCACAACGGTGATGCTGGTAATCAGCAGCGGCGCCAGCGCAATAAAGTGTTGAATCGTCAGGTCCATAGCGCTCTTACCGGGCCGAAGCGAGTTGAGTGAAGGCGGTGCCGAGCCATTGCTGCACGCCATGCATGGTCGCCGAGGAAGTGTCGAGAACCGGCTGCGGGTAGATACCCAGCAGGACCAGCAACACGGCCAGGCCCAGCACCATGATCAATTCCCGTCCATCCATGCCTTTGAGAATCTCTTCGGTCTTTGCAGGGCCGAAGTAGGCGCGGTGGATCATGATCAGCGAGTAGACCGAACCGAACACCAGGCCGGAAGTGGCGATGGCGGTGATCCACGGTGCGCTGACGAAGGTGCCGATCAGGATCAGGAACTCGCCAACGAAGTTACCGGTGCCCGGCAGACCCAGAGAGGCGGCTGCGAAGAACAGGCTGATGGCCGGCAGGTAAGCGATCTTGTTCCACAGGCCGCCCATCTCGCGCATGTCACGGGTGTGCAGGCGCTCGTACAGCTGACCGCTGAGGATAAACAGTGCAGCGGCCGACAGACCGTGGGCCAGCATCTGAACCACGACGCCTTGCAGCGCCTGCTGACTGCCGGAGTAGATACCGATCAGCACGAAGCCCATGTGCGACACGCTGGAAAACGCGATCAGACGCTTGATGTCGGTCTGGGCAAAGGCCAGGAAGGCACCGTAGAAGATCCCGATCAGGCCGAGGATCATCGCGATCGGTGCGAACTCTGCCGACGCGTTCGGGAACAGCGGCAGCGCAAAACGCAGCAGACCATAAGCGGCGGTCTTCAGCAGGATACCCGCCAGGTCCACAGAACCTGCGGTCGGTGCCTGGGCGTGCGCGTCAGGCAACCAGGAATGCAGCGGCACGATCGGCAGCTTCACCGCGAAGGCAATGAAGAAGCCCAGCATCAGGATGTACTCGGTGCCGTGGGACAGTTTGGTCTTCAGCAGGTCGGCGTAGCTGAACGTGATGACGCCGGTCTGATTGAAGTGCACCAGCACCAGGCCCAGGATCGCCACCAGCATGATCAGGCCGCTGGCCTGAGTGAAGATGAAGAACTTGGTCGCGGCGTAGATACGAGTCTTCTTGCCGTCTGCCGAGCTGTGACCCCAGAGCGCGATGAGGAAGAACATCGGCACCAGCATCATTTCCCAGAAGAAGAAGAACATGAACAGGTCGATGGCGAGGAACACGCCCACCACACCGCCCAGGATCCACATCAGGTTCAGGTGGAAGAAGCCGACGTTACGCTGGATTTCTTTCCACGAGCAGAGGACCGAGAGGACACCCAGCAGACCGGTCAGCAGGATCATCAGCAACGACAGGCCATCGAGCGCCAGATGGACGCTGATGCCAAAGCGCTGGATCCACTGGGCCTTGAATTCAACCGCCCAGGTGGGGTCGACGCCAGGAGCCGGTGCGTAGGTGTACGTACCGGTGCTCCACAGCCACAGCGCCAGCGCAGTCAGGAGGGACATCGTAACCAGCGCAATCCAGCGCGGCAGGGTAGGGCCGAAGCGCTCACCTTGCCAGCACAACAGGCCGCCGATAAAGGGGATCAGGATTAGCCAAGGCAGAATCATGACGGGCTCAATTCCTTTTCGTAAGTCGCAAGGTTCATGTCATATAGACTCATCAGACCAGCACAATCGCGCCGAGTACCAGTACGGCACCTGCGGCGATCGAAGCGGCGTACCAGCGCAGCTGACCGGTTTCAGTACGGGTCATCAAGCCGTTACCGGCTTTGACCAGACGCGGGATCACACCAATCGTGTGGTCGAGCGGGTCGCCACGCAGGATGCGGCTGATTGCCAGGTAAGGTTTGACGAACAACACGTCATACACCCAGTCGAAGCCCCATGCCGCGAACCACCAGGCGGACAGGAATCGCCCCGGACCGCTGTTGGCGATGGCCGTGACCAGACGACGCTTGCCCAGGAACAGCACCGCGGCCAGCAGGATACCGGCCAGGGCGATGGCGCCCGAGGCGATTTCCAGACTGTGCTTGGCTTCGCCACCGGCATGACCGGCGCTTTCCGGCAGCACGCCCGCCAGTGGCGGATGAATCCAGGCACCGATGAACGTCGACAGCACGATCAGCACGCTCAGCGGCAACCAGTGGGAGATCCCGTGGCCAGCGTGAGCTTCGGTCTTCGCTTCGCCGTGGAAGGCGATGAAGATCAGGCGGAAGGTATACAGCGAGGTCATGAAGGCACCGACCAGACCTGCATACAGCAGGTACTGATGGCCGCTGGCGAAGGCTTCCCAAAGAATTTCGTCCTTGGAGTAGAAACCTGCAGTCACCAGAGGCAATGCCGCCAGGGCCGCGCCGCCGACGATGAAGCTGGTGTAGGCCAGTGGCAGTTTCTTCCACAGGCCGCCCATCTTGAAGATGTTCTGCTCGTGGTGGCAGGCCACGATCACCGCACCGGATGCAAGGAACAGCAGGGCCTTGAAGAAAGCGTGGGTCATCAGGTGGAAGATCGCGCCTTCCCATGCACCCACACCCAACGCCAGGAACATGTAGCCGATCTGGCTCATGGTCGAGTAGGCGAGGATACGTTTGATGTCGGTCTGAACCAGTGCCGCAAAACCTGCCAGCACCAGGGTCACACCGCCGACGATGCCGACCAGGTGCAGGATGTCCGGCGCCAGGGCGAACAGGCCGTGTGTACGGGCGATCAAGTAAACACCGGCGGTTACCATGGTGGCCGCGTGAATCAGTGCGGAAACCGGGGTAGGACCGGCCATCGCATCCGCCAGCCAGGTCTGCAGCGGCAGTTGCGCGGATTTACCGACAGCGCCGCCCAGCAGCATCAGGGTGGCTAGCACGATCCAGAAGTCGCCGACCTTGAAGTGCTGCGGTGCACGTACCAGCAGTTCCTGGATGTTCAGCGTGCCCAGTTGCTGGAACAGGATGAACAGGCCGATGGCCATGAACACGTCGCCGATGCGGGTCACGATGAAGGCTTTCAGTGCCGCGTTGCCGTTGTTGCGGTTGCTGTAATAGAAACCGATCAACAGGTACGAACACAGGCCCACGCCTTCCCAACCGAAGTAGATGAACAGCAGGTTGTCGCCCAGGATCAGGAACAACATGCTGGCAATGAACAGGTTGGTGTAGGCGAAGAAGCGCGAGTAACCGTCTTCACCGCGCATGTACCAGGACGCGAACAGGTGGATCAGGAAGCCCACGCCGACCACGACGCCCAGCATGGTGATGGACAGGCCATCGACATACAGCGCGAAGTTAGGGTCGAAGCCGTCAACCGACATCCAGCGCCACAGCACCATGGTCAGGTTACCGCCTTCGGGCGGCGAGACGTTGAACTGGAAGATCACGTAGGCGGCCACAATGGCCGACAGGCCAATGGAGCCGACGCCGATCAGGGCAGACAGGTTTTCCGACCATTTGCCGCGTGAGAACGACAGCAGCAGGAAGCCGATCAGAGGGAATACGAAAGTCAGAAAGAGTAGGTTCATCCGCGCATCTCGCTGGCAGCGTCGATATCGAGAGTGTGGAAGCGGCGATACAGTTGCAGCAGGATCGCCAGGCCAATGCTGGCCTCGGCTGCGGCAAGGCTGATCACCAGGATGAACATGATCTGGCCGTCAGGCTGCGCCCAGCGGCTACCCGCCACGACGAAAGCCAGTGCGGCTGCGTTCATCATCACTTCCAGGCTCATCAACACGAACAGAATGTTGCGGCGTACCAACAGGCCCGCCAGGCCGAGGCAGAACAGGATGCCGGCGACGGCCAGCCCGTGTTCCAGAGGGATTTGTGCATGCATGGGATTACTCCTTCGCCTCGTTGCGGCCGACATGGAACGCCGTCACCGCTGCGGCGAGCAGCAGCATCGAGGCGAGTTCGACCACCAGCAGGTACGGACCGAACAGGCTGATGCCCACGGCCTTGGCGTCCACGGTCGTGTGGCCGATACCGGCGCCGGTGGAGTTGGCGAACAGCACGTACAGCAGCTCCGCCAGCAGCAGGCCACCCAGCAGGATCGGGCCCAGCCAGATGCCGGGCTTGAGCCAGGCGCGTTCTTGCTGAACCGAGGCCGGGCCCAGGTTCAGCATCATCACCACGAACACGAACAGCACCATGATGGCGCCAGCGTAGGCGATCACTTCCAGAGCACCGGCAAACGGAGCGCCGAGACTGAAGAAGGTCATGGCCACGGCGATCAGCGAAATGATCAGGTAGAGCAGGGCGTGCACCGGGTTCGTGTTGGTAATCACCCGAAGGGTGGCTACAACAGCGATGCCGGATGCGAAATAGAAAGCGAATTCCATCTTTCTTCCTTAAGGCAGCAAGCTCTTGACGTTGATGGGCTCGGCTTCGTTCTGCGCAGAGCCTTTCGGCTTGCCGGCGATCGCCATACCTGCAACGCGGTAGAAGTTGTAGTCAGGGTTCTTGCCGGGACCGGAGATCAGCAGATCTTCCTTCTCGTACACCAGATCCTGACGTTTGAACTCGGCCATTTCGAAATCCGGGGTGAGCTGGATCGCGGTGGTCGGGCAGGCTTCTTCACAGAGACCGCAGAAGATGCAACGCGAGAAGTTGATGCGGAAGAAGTCCGGGTACCAGCGACCGTCTTCGGTCTCCGCTTTCTGCAGCGAGATGCAGCCGACCGGGCAGGCCACGGCGCACAGGTTGCAGGCCACGCAGCGCTCTTCGCCATCGGGGTCGCGCGTCAGCACGATACGACCGCGGTAGCGAGGCGGCAGGTAAACCGCTTCTTCCGGATATTGCAGGGTGTCGCGCTTACGGAAGCCATGGCCGAAGACCATGATCAGGCTGCGTAGCTGGGTACCCGTACCCTTAACGATGTCGCCAATATATTTGAACATGGGTCAAATCCTCACTGAGCCGCCAAGACGACCGCAGCGGTCACTAGCAAATTGATCAGGGTCAGTGGCAGGCAGAACTTCCAGCTGAAATCCATCACCTGGTCATAACGCGGACGCGGGATAGACGCGCGAAGCAGGATGAACAGCATGATGAAGAACGCGGTTTTCAGGACGAACCACATGAACGACAGTTGCGGCAGGATGTTGAACGGACCGTGCCAGCCACCGAAGAACAGGGTCACCAGCAGTGCCGAGATCAGGATGATCCCGATGTATTCACCGACGAAGAACATGCCCCACTTCATGCCGGCGTATTCAATGTGGTAACCGTCGGCCAGTTCCTGTTCCGCTTCCGGCTGGTCGAACGGGTGACGGTGAGTCACGGCGACGCCAGCGATGAAGAAGGTACAGAAGCCGAAGAACTGCGGAATGATGAACCACAGGTGATCGGCCTGGTACTGAACGATGTCGCCCATGTTGAACGAGCCGACCTGAACGATGATGCCCATCAGCGACAGGCCCAGGAACACTTCGTACGAGACGGTCTGTGCCGAAGCACGCAAGCTGCCCAGCAGGGCGTACTTGTTGTTCGATGACCAGCCGGCGAACAGCACCGCGTAGACCGACAGACCGGCCATGGCGAAGAAGAACAGCAGGCCGATGTTCAGGTCTGCGACGACCCAGGTCTGGGTGACCGGGATGATCGAGAACGAGATCAGCAACGCACTCATGGCCACGACCGGCGCCAGGGTGAAGATCATCTTGTCGACGAAGGGAGGGTTCCAGTCTTCCTTGAAGAACATCTTCAGCATGTCGGCGGCGATCTGGAACATACCGAACGGGCCAACGCGGTTAGGACCGTAACGGTCCTGCCACCAGCCCAGCAGACGGCGTTCGACGAAGCTGAGCAGCGCGCCGCAAACCACCACGGCGAGCAGCACCACGATGGCCTTCACGACGGCGATGATCGAGTCGATCACTTCAGGGGTAAACCACGTGGTCATTGTGCTGCCTCCTGCAGACCTTCAACGGTTTTCCCGGCCAGCGCCGGAGGAATGCCCGCCAGACCCGATGGCAATGCCACCAGACCGGCGCCCAGGTCTTCGTTGATGCGCAGTGGCAGACGCAGGGTCTGACCGGCAACGTTGAGGCTGAGCATGGCACCGTCGTTGACGCCCAGGCGGTCCGCTTCGGACTTGGCCAGTGCGACATAGGCCGCCGGAATACGCTCTTGAACCGGCGCGGCTTTGGACGAGGTCTCGTCGCTGCCGAACAGGTGGTAGAACGGCACGACCTGCCAGGTCCCTTGAGCAGGGGAGAAGGCACGCGGCACGCTGGAGAACCAGCTCAACTTGTCGCCGCTGCTTTCGATCAGGCGCACGCCCGGGTCGCCCGCACGCAGATGACCACCGACTTCGTCCTGGAACTTGTTCCACGCTTGCGGCGAGTTCCAGCCCGGCGACCAGGCGAATGGCACCTGGGAGCGAGGTTCGGCGGAGCCCGAGTAACCTTCCATCGAGAACGAGAACGCGGTGTCCTTGTCCTGCGAGGTGCGTGGCTCATGCACGCTGATGTTGGCGCGCATGGCGGTCCGGCCGCTGTAACGCAGCGGTTCGCGAGCCAGTTTCAGGCCTTTGATACGGAACGCGGCGGAAGGCGCTGCACCGACGATGCCGGCCAGTTGCGCGTTGCTCGCGGCACAGGCTTCGGTGACGTGATCCAGTTGGGTCCAATCCACCGGCTTGTTCAGCAGGGTGGCGCGCAGGGCATGCAGCCAGCGCCAGCCTTCGTGGATCTGGATGCTGGCGTCCAGGTAGGTCGGATCGTAGACCTGGAAGAAGCGCTGGGCGCGGCCTTCCTGGCTGACCAGCGTGCCGTCGCCTTCAGCGAAGCTGGCGGCCGGCAGCACGAGGTGCGCGCGGTCGGTGGTCGCGGTCTTCTGATGGTCAGCAACGATCACCACTTTCGCGGCCTTCAGTGCGGCCTCGACGGTCGCCGCATCAACGCGGGTGAACAGGTCGTTTTCCAGCACGACGATGGCGTCGGCCTTGCCCGAGATCACCGCTTGCAGCGCGTCATCGACCGAATCACCACCGAACAGGGTCAGACCCATGCTGTTGGCTTCCGGAACGATCAGGCTCAGGGAGCCATTCTTCTCGCGCAGTTTCAGGGCTTTGGCGATGTTCGCAGCGGCTTCGATCAGCGCGCTGGAACCCAGCGAGGCGCCGGAGACGATCAGTGGACGCTTGGCGGCCAGCAATGCATCGGCGATGCGTTGAGCCAGTTCCAGTGCTTCGCTGTCCAGGCCGGTGACGGCCGGCGCGCTTGGGTCGATGGCGTGTGCCACGGCGAAACCGATGCGGGCCAGATCGTCGGGAGCGGCGTGTACGCACTCTTCGGCGATATCGTCCAGGCGGGTTTCAGCCAGACTGGCGATGAACAGCGGGTTCATCTCGTGCTGGCCAATGTTTTTCACCGCAGCGTCGAGCCAAGGCTGGACTTTCATCGCAGCGGCCATGTCTTCGGCTTTGTTCTTCACCAACTGACGCAGGCCCAGCGCCATGCGCGCAGCGGTCTGAGTGACGTCTTCGCCGAGGATGAACACCGCGTCGTGCTCTTCGACTTCACGCAGGGTCGGAATCGGCAGCGGGCTGTCCTTCAGGACCTGTGCGATCAGGCGCAGACGCGCAAGCTCACCGGCTTCGATACCCGAATAGAAGTGCTCGGCACCGACCAGTTCGCGCAAGGCGAAGTTGCTTTCAAGGCTGGCACGCGGCGAACCGATACCGACGATGTTGCGGCCGCGCAGCATGTAGGCAGCCTTGTCCAGCGCAGCGTCCAGGCTCAGCTTGACATTGCCTTCGGCCAGCAGTGGCTGACGTGGACGGTCGGTGCGGTTGACGTAGCCATAACCGAAACGGCCACGGTCGCACAGGAAGTACTGGTTCACCGAACCGTTGTAGCGGTTCTCGATACGGCGGATTTCGCCATAACGTTCGCCCGGGCTGATGTTGCAGCCGCTGGAGCAGCCGTGACAGATGCTCGGCGAGAACTGCATGTCCCACTTGCGGTTGTAGCGCTCGGAGTGAGTCTTGTCGGTAAACACACCGGTCGGGCAGACCTCGGCGAGGTTGCCGGAGAACTCGCTTTCCAGCGTGCCGTCTTCGACGCGACCGAAGTACACGTTGTCGTGGGCACCGAACACACCGAGGTCGGTGCCGCCGGCGTAGTCTTTATAGAAGCGCACACAGCGATAGCAGGCGATGCAGCGGTTCATCTCGTGAGCGATGAACGGCCCCAGTTCCTGGTTCTGGTGGGTGCGTTTGGTGAAGCGATAACGGCGCTCGTTGTGGCCGGTCATCACCATCATGTCCTGCAAATGACAGTGACCGCCTTCCTCACAGACCGGGCAGTCGTGGGGGTGGTTGGTCATCAGCCATTCGACGACGCTGGCGCGGAACGCCTTGGACTCTTCGTCGTCGATGGAAATCCAGGTGTTGTCAGTGGCGGGCGTCATGCAGGACATGACGATACGACCACGGGTGTCGTTCTCGTCGGTGTACTGCTTGACGGCGCACTGGCGACAGGCGCCAACACTGCCAAGTGCTGGGTGCCAGCAGAAATAAGGGATGTCGAGCCCCAGCGACAGACAGGCCTGTAACAGGTTGTCTGCGCCATCGACTTCGAGCGCTTTGCCGTCTACGTGGATAGTAGCCATGGTTCAAAGGTCTTCGTTGGCCCGGTGTCAGCGGGCGTGGCTAATGGAATCTCGGTGCTGCTCCGGTTCAAACAGCCGTCAGGCGCAATCGGAGCAAAGGGCAGTGGTCTTTTGAATCACTGCCCGGTCAGTCTTGTTATGCGCCGACTATCGTGGGCGCTTTGCCAGGAACCAGGCCCGCTGTCGCACGTGCTGCCGGTGCGATGCCTGCCTCGAATTCCGGACGGAAGTATTTGATCGCGCTGCCCAGAGGTTCCACGGCGCCCGGTGCGTGGGCGCAGAAGGTCTTGCCTGGGCCGAGGAAGTTGACCAACCCCAGCAGCGTCTCGATATCGCCCGGTTGACCCTGGCCGTTCTCGAGCGCTCGCAGCATCTTCACGCTCCACGGCAAGCCGTCGCGGCAAGGTGTGCAGAAACCGCACGACTCCTGGGCGAAGAACTCTTCCATGTTGCGCAGCAGCGACACCATGTTGACCTTGTCGTCCACCGCCATCGCAAGACCGGTACCCATCCGGGTGCCGACCTTGGCCACGCCGCCGGCGTAGAACGCGCAGTCGAGGTGTTCGGGCAGCAGGAAACCGGTACCGGCACCGCCTGGCTGCCAGCACTTGAGCTTGAAGCCGTCGCGCATGCCGCCCGCGTAGTCTTCGAACAGCTCACGGGCCGGCAGGCCGAAAGGCAATTCCCAGATGCCCGGGTTCTTCACCTTGCCGGAGAAGCCCATCAGCTTGGTGCCGTGGTCTTCACTGCCTTCGCGGGCGAGCGACTTGTACCAGTCGTTGCCGTTGTTGACGATCGCCGGGACGTTGCACAGGGTTTCGACGTTGTTCACGCAGGTCGGCTTGCCCCACACGCCAACGGCGGCAGGGAAGGGCGGCTTGGAGCGCGGGTTGGCGCGACGGCCTTCCAGGGAGTTGATCAATGCGGTTTCTTCACCGCAGATGTAACGCCCGGCGCCGGTGTGCACGAACAGCTCGAAGTCGAAACCGGTGCCCAGGATGTTCTTGCCCAACAGACCCGCGGCCTTGGCTTCAGCCACAGCGCGGTTCAGATGCTTGGCCGCAGTGACGTACTCGCCACGCAGGAAGATGTAGCCGCGATAGGCCTTCAGCGCGCGAGCACTGATCAGCATGCCTTCCACCAGCAGATGGGGCAGTTGCTCCATCAGCATGCGGTCTTTCCAGGTGTTCGGTTCCATCTCGTCCGCGTTGCACAGCAGGTAGCGGATGTCGAGGGATTCGTCTTTGGGCATCAGGCCCCACTTCACGCCCGTGGGGAAGCCCGCGCCGCCACGACCCTTGAGGCCGGAGTCCTTGACCGACTGAACGATTTCGTCAGGCGTTTGCTGGGCGAAGGCTTTACGGGCAGCGGCATAGCCGTCTTTGGCCACGTACTCGTCCAGCCACACCGGCTCGCCGTCGTCGCGAAGACGCCAGGTCAGCGGATGGGTTTCCGGCGTACGGGTGATCAGGTTGGCTGGACCGAAGGAAGTGATGGTCATACGTAACCCTCCAGCAGCTGGGCAACGCCCGTCGGCTGCAGATTGCCGAAAGTATCGTCGTCGATCATGACCGCCGGTGCCTTGTCGCAGTTGCCCAGGCAGCAGGCCGGCAGCAGCGTGAAGCGGCCGTCGGCCGTGGTCTGACCCAGGCCGATGCCCAGCGTGCTCTGAATCTCGCCGACGATGTCTTCGTGACCGGCGATGAAGCAGACCATGCTGTTGCAGACGCGAATGATGTGACGGCCAACCGGTTGACGGAAGATCTGGCTGTAGAACGTGGCCACGCCTTCAACGTCGCTGGCAGGGATGCCCAGCACTTCGCCGATCGCGTAGATGGCGCCGTCCGGCACCCAGCCGCGTTCTTTCTGGACAATTTTCAGGGCTTCGATGGACGCCGCGCGCGGGTCCTCGTAGTGATGCATTTCGTGCTCGATGGCCGAGCGCTCGGATTCGCTCAGGGCGAAACGGTCTGTCTGGATAAGCGTGCTGTTCATGCTTAGCGGTCCACGTCGGCCATAACGAAGTCGATACTACCCAGGTACGCGATCAAGTCCGCGACCATGCTGCCTTTGATCACCGAAGGGATCTGCTGCAGGTGCGGGTAGCTTGGGGTGCGAATCCGGGTACGGTAGCTCATGGTGCCGCCGTCGCTCGTCAGGTAATAACTGTTGATGCCCTTGGTCGCTTCAATCATCTGGAAGGATTCATTGGCCGGCATGACCGGGCCCCACGAAACCTGCAGGAAGTGCGTGATCAAGGTTTCGATGTGCTGCAGCGTGCGCTCTTTCGGCGGCGGCGTGGTCAGCGGGTGATCCGCCTTGTACGGGCCTTCCGGCATGTTGCGCATGCACTGGTCGATGATCTTGATGCTCTGGCGCATCTCTTCGACGCGGACCATGCAGCGATCATAGGCATCGCCGTTGTGTGCCAGCGGCACTTCGAATTCGAAGTTCTCGTAACCCGAGTAAGGACGCGCCTTGCGCAGGTCGAAGTCGCAACCGGTGGAACGGAGGCCGGCACCGGTGACACCCCATTCCAGGGCCTCTTTGGTGTTGTAGGCGGCAACGCCGATGGTACGACCCTTGAGGATGCTGTTCTGCAGGGCGGCCTTGGTGTATTCGTCCAGGCGCTTGGGCAGCCACTCGACGAAATCCTTTACCAGTTTTTCCCAGCCGCGTGGCAGGTCGTGAGCGACACCACCGATGCGATACCAGGCCGGGTGCAGACGGAAACCGGTGATGGCTTCGATCACCGTGTAGGCTTTCTGGCGGTCGGTGAAGGTGAAGAACACCGGGGTCATCGCGCCCACGTCCTGGATATAGGTACCCAGGAACAGCAGGTGACTGGTGATACGGAAGAACTCGGCCATCATGATGCGGATGACGTCGACCTTCTCGGGCACCTTGATGCCGGCCAGCTTCTCGACCGAGAGCACGTACGGCAGGTTGTTCATCACGCCGCCGAGGTAATCGATACGGTCGGTGTACGGGATGAAACTGTGCCAGGACTGACGCTCGGCCATCTTCTCGGCACCACGGTGGTGGTAGCCGATGTCCGGAACGCAGTCGACGATTTCTTCACCGTCCAGTTGCAGCACGATACGGAACGCACCGTGAGCGGACGGGTGGTTCGGACCCAGGTTGAGGAACATGTAGTCCTCGTTGGTGCCGGAACGCTTCATGCCCCAGTCTTCCGGACGGAAGCGCGCGGCTTCTTCTTCCAGTTGCTGTTTGGCCAGCGTCAGGCTGTACGGGTCGAATTCGGTGGCGCGGGCAGGGTAGTCCTTGCGCAGCGGGTGACCTTCCCAGGTCGGCGGCATCATGATGCGGCTCAGGTGCGGGTGGCCCGGGAAATCGATCCCGAACATGTCCCACACTTCACGCTCGTACCAGTTGGCATTCGGCCAGATGCTGGTGATGGTCGGCACGCTGAGGTCGCCTTCGGACAAGGCGACCTTGATCATGACGTCGCTGTTACGCTCTACCGACAGCAGGTGGTAGAACACCGTGAAATCGGCGTCCGGCAAGCCACGGCGCTTGGTGCGCAGGCGCTCGTCCACACCGTGCAGGTCGTACAGCATCGAGTACGGCTTGGGCACGTTGCGCAGGAACGTCAGGATTTCGAACAGTTTTGCACGGGCGACCCACAGCACCGGCATGCCGGTGACAGTGGATTGGGCGGTGAACGCCTCGGCGCCAAAGCGGTTGTGCAGTTCAACGACGACATCTTGGTCGTCAGCCTTGTAAGGCGGGATGTACAGAGCGGTGTCTGCAGTCATAGGTCTCGATCGCTATCGGTCAACGTACAGAATGAACCCAGGTTCAGGCTTCTTTTTGTAAAAGAAAAACTGGATCAGACTTCGTCGGGGCTGCGCAGGTTTGTCACAGCAATACGCTGTTCGCGGCGCTGTTCCTTCTGCGACGGCATCTCGGCGCGATACACGCCTTGGTCGCCGACGACCCAGGAAAGAGGACGACGCTCCTGGCCAATGGATTCCTGCAGCAGCATAAGGCCTTGCAGGAATGCCTCTGGGCGGGGCGGGCAGCCGGGCACATAGACATCCACAGGCAGGAACTTGTCCACGCCCTGGACTACAGAGTAGATGTCGTACATGCCACCGGAGTTGGCGCACGAACCCATGGAGATGACCCATTTAGGCTCGAGCATTTGCTCATACAGACGCTGGATGATCGGCGCCATCTTGATGAAGCAGGTACCGGCGATAACCATGAAATCCGCCTGACGCGGTGATGCCCGGATGACTTCGGCGCCGAAGCGTGCGATGTCGTGGGGCGCCGTGAAGGCGGTGGTCATTTCCACGTAGCAGCAGGACAGACCGAAGTTGTACGGCCAAAGGGAGTTCTTGCGACCCCAGTTGACAGCACCGCTCAGCACGTCTTCGAGCTTGCCCATGAAGATGTTTTTGTGGACTTGATCTTCTAACGGATCGGAAACGGTTTCCCGTTCGCCGATGGGGTACTGCTCGTTAGGAGCATCCGGGTCGATCCTGGTGAGATTGTATTGCATTGCCAAAGCCTCATTGTTTTAGCTTCGCCTGCCGATTACGACGACCTACGGGAGCCCAATCGAGCGCCCCTACACGCCATAGGTAGACAAGACCTGCCAACAGAATTGCTATGAAAACGAGAGCTTCGGCGAAGCCGGTCCAGCCGCTTTCGCGGACGGACACAGACCAGGCGTACAGAAAGAGGGCTTCAATATCGAAAATCACGAACAGCATCGCGACCAGATAGAATTTTGCGGAGAGCCGCAGGCGGGCGCCGCCTGTGGGCAGCATGCCGGATTCGAACGGTTCGTTCTTGCTGCGGCCCCAGGCTTTGGAACCCAGCAGGCTGGAGAGGCCGAGCATGAAGGCACAGAGGCCGATAACGCCCAAAAGGAAAATGGCGAAGCCCCAGTTGTGGGCAATCAGACCTGTCGATTCGGGCATGCTGGCAGTCCTTAACAGAGAGCAAGGGTCTCTGAGCTTGAAAAGAAGTAGAAGCAGTGACGATATGTCGCAGTGCGATCAATTCCGGGATTTTATGTGCAAAAGGAGGGCAAGTAAATTTTCTACATCAAATTTATTCGTAGGATTAATGAGATAAGTCACGGTTTTGGTACGCGAGCCCCTATGGCACGGGCATTACGGCACATTTTGTTAATTATGTTTCCCACAAACGGTAAAGAAAATCGACCGGGTCAAATGATAATTAATATCATTTGAGTCATGTTTTAGGGTGTGTCACTGAAACGTGACGAAGTTGACGTTATTGCGATCGTCAAATGAAAGGTTAATAAGCGACGGTGTTAATTAACTCGGTGTGCCCGATATGAGGCGTCTATGAGGTCATTGTTGGCGTTGTAAGCAGCTTATTGGCAGTGCTGAAAACACAAAGGTCGCCCGGAGGCGACCTTGTGTTTTAGAGAAAGAAGCTCCGAAAAATCGGCACTCAGTGGAACTGTTCTTCCTCGGTGGAGCCAGTCAGTGCGGTCACCGAGGACTTGCCACCCTGGATGACGGTGGTCATGTCGTCGAAGTAGCCGGTGCCGACTTCCTGCTGGTGCGCCACGAAGGTGTATCCCTTGGCGGCGTCAGCGAACTCCTGCTCTTGCAGCTTCACGTAGGCGGTCATGTCGTTGCGGGCGTAGTCGTGCGCCAGGTTGAACATGCTGTGCCACATGTTGTGGATGCCCGCCAGGGTGATGAACTGATGCTTGTAGCCCATTGCCGACAGCTCGCGCTGGAATTTGGCGATGGTGGCGTCGTCCAGGTTCTTCTTCCAGTTGAAGGAAGGCGAGCAGTTGTACGACAGCAGTTGGTCCGGGTATTCCTTCTTGATCGCTTCGGCGAAACGGCGAGCCTCGTCCAGATCCGGCTTGGCGGTTTCACACCAGATCAGATCGGCATACGGCGCGTACGCCAGGCCACGAGCGATGGCTTGATCCAGGCCAGCGCGCACCTTGTAGAAACCTTCGGGGGTGCGGGTGCCGGTCACGAACGGCTGGTCGTACGGGTCGCAGTCGGAGGTCAGCAGGTCCGCAGCGTTCGCATCGGTACGCGCCAGAATGATGGTGTGTACGCCCGCAACGTCAGCCGCCAGACGTGCCGCGACCAGCTTCTGCACCGCTTCCTGTGTAGGCACCAGCACCTTGCCGCCCATATGGCCGCACTTCTTCACCGACGCCAACTGGTCTTCGAAGTGCACGCCGGCAGCGCCCGCCTCGATCATGCTCTTCATCAGTTCGTAGGCGTTCAATACGCCGCCGAAACCGGCTTCGGCGTCAGCCACGATCGGCGCGAAGTAGTCGATATAGCCTTCGTCGCCCGGGTTCTTGCCGGCTTTCCACTGGATCTGGTCGGCGCGGCGGAACGAGTTGTTGATGCGCTTGACCACGGTGGGCACCGAATCCACCGGGTACAGCGACTGGTCAGGGTACATCGACTCGGCGGAGTTATTGTCCGCGGCGACTTGCCAGCCGGACAGGTAGATCGCCTGGATGCCGGCTTTGACCTGTTGCACCGCCTGGCCGCCAGTCAGGGCGCCCATGCAGTTGACGAAATCCTTGTCGGGACGGAAGGACGGCTTGGCGCCCTGCGTCACCAGATTCCAGAGCTTTTCAGCGCCCAGTTTGGCGAACGTATGTTCTGGCTGGATCGAGCCACGCAGGCGGACGACGTCAGCAGCGGAGTAGGTGCGGGTCACGCCTTTCCAGCGTGGATTCTCGGCCCAGTCTTTCTCGATGGCTGCAATTTGTTGTTCGCGTGTCAGTGCCATGGGGTAAACCTCGTCGCATTGTCTGGTGAGTCTTGAGGTGAAAGCTCTTTGCTCCGCCGACGCCCTACGGTTTTTCAGGCGCACTTGTGGCTGCTCACTGAATCGGAAAGCATTGCGTTCAAGCCTGTTTTTTTTCGCGGTCACGATGGTGATGCGATGAAACCGCCTTTTGGGCGTAAAAGACGCGAATCGGCTCAACTTGGTTGAGTTTGAGCACGATCCTGAGGCTTTCTGCGAAAACCTCCAATCAGTGGGAGCGAGGCCATCATGCCTTGACGGTTTTGCTTCGTCAAACACTTTGTAGTGCTTTTTTAGTCGCACTACATCTTTTGTCTAATACGACCCGTCAGTCAGTTTCAGGCCCAAAGGTACTGATACCGCAAGGCCGCTCTGGGACTCGGTGGTCACGAGGTGGGAGGGGTTATGTAGTGCGAAAATGCGCACTACATAAGTTGCCGGAGTGCGCTTACATTCGTCATGGGGCCGGAGGATCAATCCAGGCTGTCGACTTTGACGCGCAGCGTCATGTCATCGCGACCTTGGGTGGAGTAGCGGCGCGCGACGCCTTGTTCGTCGGCTCGGGACTGATCACTGACGCCCGCCAGCGTAATCCATTCACCGAGCCTGCCACTGACCTGTGTGTCCGTACTCTGCACCTTGATCGCGTCGGCGCGTTGCTGGCTCATGCGGTCGTTGTTGGTGCTGATGTTCAGGTGAACGATGTCGCCGGTGACGCTGGCTGTCACGTAGAAGCCGCGCGTGACATTGCGGTACTGGGTATTGCTCTGGGCGTAACCGTACGAGTCGGTCTGCACGTCGGTGATCGGGATGCTTTGACCGACCTGAATCAGCGCGGGCGTGCCTTCATTCGCCTGAACCTGCTGCACGCCGCCGTCACGGCTGGCGGTGCCATAGTTGATGATGCGGGTCTGGCTGTTGGCGCTCACCCGGCCGTTCTGTGAGCGGACAGTCCCGTTGACCGAGTAGCCCTGATCGTTCTGAACGGTGTTGTCGCTGGTGTCGACACTGATCAGAAGGCGTTTCGGCGCGGTGTCCAGCTGGGACAGCAGGTCGCGCAGCTCATTGATCTTGCTTGGTTCGGCATTGACGATCAGCTTGTTGCCGTAGGCATTGACGCTGCCCTCGTCGCCCAGAAATGACTTCACCGTGGGCATCAGGTCGTCGCTGGTGCGGTAGTTGAGGGGAATGACTTCGGTGGCGGCAACGGCCGTGAAGCTGCAAGCCAACAGCATCGAAGCGAGCAGGGTACGTAACGACATCGGTGTGATCTCCGCGAGGGGGCGCATCAAAGCGTTGAGTGTGACAGTTTGTCGGCCTGGACTTGGCCAAATTGAATCGCAGACAGCAGAACGCCCCGGCGTCCTGGTTTCAGCATAGCCAGCTGAGCCAGGAGCGGCGGGGCGTTCGCTTTTGAGTGGCGCGCGATTCAGCGTGAGCTGCGCACCATGTCAACGTGAGGCAGGCCGGCTTCGAGGAACTCTTCGCTGACCACCGTGAAGCCAAAGCGCTCGTAGAACGCCGTGGCGTATACCTGGGCGCTCAGCTTCTGCTCCTTGAGATCGCGTTGCTCTGCCTCGGCGATCACGGCCGTCAGCAGTGCGTCGCCGACGTTTAGCCCGCGCCAGTCCTTGAGCACCGACAGGCGCCCGATTTCGCCATCAGGCAGCAGACGAGCGGTGCCGACCGGGTAGTCGCCTTCCAGTGCCAGGAAGTGCAGGGCGCCTGCGTCTTCGGCATCCCATTCCAGTTCGGGCGGTACCGATTGCTCGGCAATGAACACGGCTTCGCGAATGCGCCGGATATCGGCGTTGTCTTTCTGCCAGTCAGCTACCCGTACACGGATCTTATTCATCAGCAAACCCCAGACTTCCTTGTTTGACCAGCTCGCAGAGCAAGCTGCGACCGTCTTCATCCGCCAGCCACTGGCCCAGATTATCCATATGCAGTGCATCGGCCGCGCAGACCAGTTTCAACAGCTCGCGCAGACGGCCGGGCAACAGACGGCTCTGGCCGCTGGCGAACAGCAGCAGGTCGTCATCGACTTCGGACCACGCCAGGCGCGCGCTCGGGTTGCGGATCAGAATCGCACCCTGTTCCAGGCTGTCGAGCAGGTCGGCGTCGTCCAGTTCCGGGCCGGTCACCAGTTCCGGGTAACGCGGCTCGGTCATGAACTGGCCGAACCAGGTCAGCAGCAGGCGCTCGTCACCCATGTGTTCGGCCAGCAGCGCCTTGAGGCGGTCAAGGGCGTCACGCTGGATTTGGTGCGGGTCGCTGACCGGCTGTGCATCGGCATCGGTGTAGCGTTCTTCGTCAGACATGAACTGGCTGAGGAAATCGGTGAAGTGAGTCAGCACTTCAGCTGCACTTGGCGCGCGGAAGCCGACCGAGTAGGTCAGGCAGTCGTCCACCGCGACACCCCAGTGGGCCAGGCGCGGCGGCAGGTAGAGCATGTCGCCCGGTTCCAGGGTCCATTCTTCGGTGCCCTGAAAGTCGGCGAGGATGCGCAGGTCCGCATGCTCGAGCAACGGGCTGTCGGCGTCGCACATCTGGCCAATCTTCCAGTGGCGCTTGCCGTGGCCCTGAAGCAGGAACACGTCGTAGTTGTCGAAGTGCGGGCCGACGCTGCCACCCGGTGCGGCGTAGCTGATCATCACGTCATCGATGCGCCAGCTTGGCAGGAAGCGGAAGTTTTCCAGCAGCTCGGCCACTTCCGGGACGAATTGGTCAACGGCTTGTACGAGCAACGTCCATTCGGTTTCGGGCAGCTTGCTGAACTCGTCCTCGGGAAACGGGCCGCGACGCATTTCCCACGGGCGCACGCCGTTTTCGATGATCAGGCGCGACTCGACTTCTTCTTCCAGCGCCAGGCCGGCCAGTTCGTCAGCGTCGAGCGGGCTTTCGAAATCCGGGATCGCCTGACGAATCAGCAGGGGTTTTTTCTGCCAGTAATCACGCAGGAATTCGCGCGCGGTGATGCCGCCAAGCAGCTGAACAGGAATATCAGGATTCATGTGTAACCTATTGAAAAAGCGTGTTTTTCAGACCGGAATAAAAACGCCCGGCTCAGCCGGGCGTTCAGAGCGTGTGCGGTGCGATCAGATGCGCTGGGCTTGTGCCACGGCGTTGCCGATGTAGTTGGCCGGGGTGAGCTTCTTGAGCTCGGCTTTGGCTTCGGCAGGCATGTCCAGACCGTCGATGAACGTCTGCAGTGCTTCAGGGCTGATGCCCTTGCCGCGCGTCAGTTCCTTGAGCTTCTCGTACGGGTTCTCGATGTCGTAGCGGCGCATGACCGTCTGGATCGGCTCGGCCAGCACTTCCCAGCAGGCGTCCAGGTCGGCAGCGATCTTCTGCTCGTTCAGCTCCAGCTTGCCGATACCTTTCAGGCTCGCTTCGTAGGCAATCACGCTGTGAGCGAAGCCCACGCCGAGGTTGCGCAGCACGGTGGAGTCGGTCAGGTCGCGCTGCCAGCGGGAAATCGGCAGTTTGCTTGCCAAGTGCTGGAACAGGGCGTTGGCGATACCGAGATTGCCTTCGGAGTTTTCGAAGTCGATCGGGTTGACCTTGTGCGGCATGGTCGAAGAACCGATTTCGCCAGCGACCGTCTTCTGCTTGAAGTAGCCCAGGGAGATGTAGCCCCAGATGTCGCGGTCGAAGTCGATCAGGATGGTGTTGTAGCGCGCGATCGCGTCGAACAGCTCGGCAATGTAGTCGTGCGGTTCGATCTGCGTGGTGTACGGGTTGAAGCCCAGGCCCAGCTCGTCTTCGATGAAGGCGCGGGCATTGGCTTCCCAGTCGATGTCCGGGTAGGCCGACAGGTGAGCGTTGTAGTTGCCCACGGCGCCGTTGATCTTGCCCAGCAGGGGAACGGCCGCGACCTGAGCGATCTGACGCTCCAGACGGTAGACGACGTTCGCCAGCTCTTTGCCCAGTGTGGTCGGCGAAGCAGGCTGGCCGTGGGTGCGCGAGAGCATCGGCACGGCGGCGAAACGGATCGCCAGCTCGCGGATGGATTCGGCGATCTGACGCATCAGCGGCAGCAGGACCGTGTCGCGGCCTTCACGCAGCATCAGGGCGTGGGACAGGTTGTTGATGTCTTCACTGGTGCAGGCGAAGTGGATGAATTCACTGACCTTGGCCAATTCCGGCAGTTTCGCAGCCTGCTCCTTGAGCAGGTATTCGATCGCCTTGACGTCGTGGTTGGTCGTGCGCTCGATCTCTTTCACACGCTCGGCGTGCTCCAGGGCGAAGTCATTGGCCAGTGCGTCGAGAATGGTGTTGGCCTCGGCGGAAAAGGCCGGGACCTCAGGGATTTGCGGGTGAGCCGCCAGGCGCTGGAGCCAGCGAACTTCAACGAGGGCGCGGAAACGGATCAGGCCGTATTCGCTGAAAATGGGGCGCAGGGCCTGGGTTTTGCCGGCGTAGCGGCCGTCTACAGGGGAAACCGCAGTGAGCGAAGAAAGCTGCATGGGGTGTTCTCGGACAGTCGGGCAACGAAAAGGGGCGCGTATCATACATGAAAATTCGGATCAGCCGAGGCCGGTTGACCGACAGGAGACGCGCTGTGTCGGGTAAATGCGCTGTTTCGATGCGCTCGGTGATCAGCCGTGCAGCAGCGGGTACAGTTCTTTCAATAACTTGCGACGGCTGATGACCAGTTGCCAGCGGTGACCGCCCACTTGTCGCCAAAGTCGCGCGCAGCGAATACCGGCCAGGAGCAGGGCGCGAATTTTCGAGGCGTTGTTGGGTTGCTGCAGGTTGCGCATGTCGCCGTGGACCTGAATACGCTGACGCAGTGTGCTCAGGGTGTCCTGGTACAGCGCACCGCTGGCGGCGATCACGTTATCGTGAACGATGCCGAAGTGTTCGACCTGCGACTTGATCTGCGGCAGGCGTTTGCCGATGGTGTCGAGCATGTCGTCGCGCTTGGACAGCTGACGCTCGAGGCCGAGCATGGCCAGCGCATAGCGCAGTGGTTCGCGCTGAAGCGTCCCGGGGTCGCGCTCAAGAGCACTGGCAAGGGCGCGGTAACCCTCGCGCAGGTTCAGGTCGTCGCCGCCGAACACATCGAGCGTGTCCTTCGGGTCCATGACCAGCAATCCGCCCAGCAGGCAGCCGACAGCCGCCTCACTGGCCTGCCCGGTCTTGGCGATCCGGTCCACCAGTACGGCCGCCTGAAACACGCCGCCGAGGGCAGTGAGTTGCTCTTGAATCGGACTCATCGACGAGGGTCCTTGCTGTGCCAGGGTTCGGCGATTTCGATGACGCCACCGCCGAGGCAGATTTCACCGTCGTAGAACACCACGGACTGGCCTGGGGTCACGGCCCGTTGCGGTTCGTCGAAGGTGGCGCGGTAGCCGGTGTCGGTACGTTCCAGGGTGCAGCGCTGATCGCCCTGGCGGTAGCGGACCTTGGCGGTCAGCGTGCGCGGGGTGCTCAGGTCGATCGGGTTGACCCAGTAGATTTCCGAGGCGAGCAGGGCGCGGGAGAACAGCCACGGGTGTTCGTTGCCCTGGCCGACGATCAGTACGTTGTTCACCAGGTCTTTTTCCAGCACGTACCATGGCTCGTCGCCGGCGTCTTTCAGCCCGCCGATGCCCAGGCCCTGGCGCTGGCCGATGGTGTGATACATCAGGCCCGCATGGCGGCCGATGACCTCGCCTTCAGTGGTCTTGATCTCGCCCGGTTGCGCAGGCAGGTACTGCTTGAGGAAATCGGTGAAGCGACGTTCGCCAATGAAGCAAATGCCGGTGGAGTCCTTCTTCTTCGCGGTCGCCAACTGGTACTTCTCGGCAATCGCACGGACTTCAGGCTTTTCCAGTTCGCCGACCGGGAACAGGGTCTTGGCGATCTGCTCGCCCGCCACCGCGTGCAGGAAGTAACTCTGGTCCTTGTTTGGGTCCAGGCCTTTGAGCAATTCGGTGCGGCCGTCGATGTCGCGGCGACGCACATAGTGACCGGTGGCAATAAGGTCAGCGCCGAGCATGAAAGCGTAATCAAGGAAGGCTTTGAACTTGATTTCGCGGTTGCACAGGATGTCCGGGTTCGGCGTGCGGCCGGCCTTGTACTCTTCGAGGAAGTGTTCGAAGACGTTATCCCAGTACTCGGCGGCGAAGTTCACCGTGTGCAGCTTGATACCGATGCGGTCGCACACGGCCTGGGCGTCCGCGAGGTCGTCCATGGCGGTGCAGTATTCCGTTCCGTCGTCTTCTTCCCAGTTCTTCATGAACAGGCCTTCCACCTGATACCCCTGCTCCATGAGCAGAAGGGCGGAGACCGAAGAATCCACGCCGCCGGACATGCCGACAATGACGCGCTTCTTTTCTGTATCGGAAAAGGCTGAATCAGACATAGGGGTTCGATGGGTAGCTTGGAAAAGGACGCGATTCTATCAGGGACTCGGCGTCAAGGCTAAAAGCTATTCAGTTGCGCACGACATCCAGGCTGTGGACCGGGCCTGCCAGGTAATCGTCGAGGCATTGCAGGACCAGCTCGCTGCGCCAGCGCTCGGGTTGAGCGGCCAGTTCGTCGCGAGTGAACCACGGCGCGCCGACGATGCCGGTGTCCAGTACGCGGTCGGGATGGTGTTTCACGGCTTTGGCGGTGAAGCACACCCGCTGATAGGTCACACCGTTGCTGGGCGCGGTGTACAGATAAATGCCGACCACGCCGGTCAATTCGACGTCCCAGCCGGTTTCTTCCAGGGTTTCGCGAATCGCGGCGTCGCGCAGGGTTTCGTTCGCTTCCAGATGGCCAGCGGGCTGATTGAGTACCCGCTTGTCATTTTTGACTTCTTCGACGAACAGAAAGCGGCCGTTGTCTTCGACGATGGTGGCGACGGTGATGTGGGGTTGCCAGGTCATTCGAAATCTCCTCGGTAAATGTATGAGCAATCCGAGGTTGCGAGGGGCGCGATAGCGGTTTTCCTGACACACCGCATCGCGACCGTCGTAACCTCCGATTGCTCCCACAGGGGATCGTGTGTACCCCAATAAACAAGAAAGCCCCGACACATGGCCGGGGCTTTCATTTTGCGTTCGGCGGGGTGAGCCGCCTATCCGGCAACCTTACTTCAACGCGTTGATCGCGTCGTTCAGGGTCTTGCTCGGGCGCATGGCTTTGCTGGCCAGTTCTGGGGTGGCGAAGTAGTAACCGCCGATGTCCAGAGGTTTGCCCTGAACAGCGTTCAGCTCGTTAACGATGGTGGTTTCGTTATCGGTCAGGGTTTTGGCCAGCTCGGTGAACTTGGCTTGCAGGGCAGTATCTTGGGTCTGGGCCGCCAGAGCCTGAGCCCAGTAGGTGGCCAGGTAGAAGTGGCTGCCGCGGTTGTCGATACCGCCAACCTTGCGCGACGGCGACTTGTTGTTGTCCAGGAACTGGCCGGTGGCCTTGTCCAGGGCAGTGGCAAGTACCAGTGCTTTCGGGTTGTTGTAGACGTTGCCCAAGTGTTCCAGCGAAGCCGCCAGTGCCAGGAATTCGCCCAGCGAGTCCCAGCGCAGGAAGTTCTCTTCGTTCAGCTGTTGAACGTGCTTCGGTGCCGAACCGCCAGCGCCGGTTTCGAACAGACCGCCGCCGTTCATCAGCGGAACGATCGACAGCATCTTGGCACTGGTGCCCAGTTCCATGATCGGGAACAGGTCGGTCAGGTAGTCACGCAGCACGTTGCCAGTCACCGAGATGGTGTCCTTGCCAGCGCGGATACGCTCCAGGGAAACCTTCATCGCGTCGACCGGCGACTTGATGCTGATGTCAAGGCCAGTGGTGTCGTGATCCTTCAGGTACTTCTCGACCTTCTTGATCATCACCGCGTCGTGAGCACGTTGCGGGTCCAGCCAGAAGATGGCCGGGGTGTTGCTGAGGCGCGAACGGTTCACGGCCAGCTTGACCCAGTCTTGAATCGGCGCGTCTTTGGTCTGGCACATGCGCCAGATGTCGCCGGCTTCAACGTTCTGTTCCATCAGAACCTGACCTTTGTCGTCGGTCACGCGGACCACGCCGTCAGTTTCGATCTGGAAAGTCTTGTTGTGCGAGCCGTACTCTTCGGCTTTCTGAGCCATCAGGCCGACGTTTGGCACGCTGCCCATGGTGGTCGGATCGAAGGCGCCGTGTTTCTTGCAGTCTTCGATGACAGCCTGGTAGATGGTGGCGTAGCAGCGATCCGGGATCACGGCCTTGGTGTCCTGCAGGACGCCGTCGTTGTTCCACATCTTGCCGGAATCACGAATCATCGCAGGCATCGAGGCGTCGACGATGACGTCGCTCGGCACGTGCAGGTTGGTGATGCCTTTGTCGGAGTTGACCATCGCCAGGGCAGGACGGGTCGCGTAAACGGCTTTGACGTCCGCTTCGATCTGCGCTTGCTGGTCGGCTGGCAGGTCCTTGATACGGGCGTACAGGTCGCCGATACCGTTGTGCAGGTTGAAGCCGATTTCCTTCAGGACTTCAGCGTGCTTGTTCAGCGCGTCCTGGTAGTACTCGGCGACGAACTCGCCGAACATGATCGGGTCGGAAACCTTCATCATGGTGGCTTTCAGGTGAACCGAGAACAGAACGCCCAGCTTCTTGGCGTCTTCGATTTCCTTGGCCACGAATGCGCGCAGGGCTTTTTTGCTCATGACGGCGCAGTCGATGATTTCACCGGCCAGTACCGACGTCTTGTCTTTCAGCACGGTGGTGCTGCCGTCTTTGCCGATCAGTTCGATCTTCACGGCGCCAGCGGTTTCGATCAGCGAGGATTTTTCGCTGCCGTAGAAGTCGCCGTTGTCCATGTGGGCAACGTGGGACTTGGAGTCTGCAGCCCAGGCGCCCATTTTGTGCGGGTGCTTGCGCGCGTAGTTCTTCACCGAGAGCGGTGCGCGGCGATCAGAGTTACCTTCACGCAGAACCGGGTTCACGGCGCTGCCTTTGACCTTGTCGTAGCCAGCACGGGCGGCCTTGTCGGCGTCGGTCACGACTTCGTCCGGATAGTTCGGGACGTTGTAGCCCTTGGCTTGCAGCTCCTTGATCGCGGCCTTCAGTTGCGGAACCGAGGCGCTGATGTTCGGCAGCTTGATGATGTTGGCTTCCGGCGTGGTCGCCAGTTCGCCCAGCTCTGCCAGATCGTCGGAAACCTTCTTGTCGCCCAGCTGCTCAGGGAAGCTGGCCAGGATGCGGGCTGCAAGAGAGATGTCGCGGGTTTCGACGGCGATATCAGCGGAGGCGGTGAACGCTTCGATGATAGGAAGGAGTGAGTAGGTGGCGAGGGCAGGCGCTTCGTCGGTGAAGGTATAGATGATCTTCGAGCGGTTGGACATTTTCGGGATAACTCTCTTCTTTGCTGAGCGTACACAAAATTTCGAGATGCGCAGGGTAGGCACTTTCGCCCAAAGTATCGATGAGCCGAAAGTCGAGAATTTCGTCGCGTGATGTGGGGTAGATCAGTCGAGCATCAAGCAGCTGGGCTGTGGTAACGGTCCAGCCTGTCGAGGGCTTTAAGATGGCTCGGCCCCCAATGACCCTATGGTCACCGGCGCGAGTATATCACCGGTCCCGGCCATTACTACGATAGTAGTGTGAACGCTTTGCGCTCCTGTGGAACGATTCAGCGCCGCTGGTCGCCACGTCAAAAACGGTGAAAAACCGGCAAACCCCCGTCTCATGCGGCCTGCGGCAACCTGTCGCAGTTTGGCGCGGGTTCTGTAGGGCAGATGAATAAGGGGTCAGTTTTCGACTAAAGGAGCATTCGCTTCGAAGCCTGTTCAAGTGGTCTACGCTCGTGGAGCGCGCGCTTCCTGGCGCAACGCTCCAGAACCCGAACGCTCTATCACGCGATAATAAGAACAGGCGGAGTCAGCATGGGATACCAAAAGATCAAGGTGCCAGCGGTGGGCGAAAAAATCACGGTCAATGCCGATCACTCGCTCAACGTGCCAAACCATCCGATCATCCCGTACATCGAGGGCGACGGCATCGGCGTCGATATCAGCCCGGTCATGATCAAGGTGGTCGATGCGGCGGTGAACAAGGCTTACAACGGCGAGCGTAAGATTGCCTGGATGGAGGTCTACGCCGGAGAGAAGGCCACGCAAGTCTATGACCAGGACACCTGGCTGCCGCAGGAAACCCTGGATGCCGTGAAAGACTACGTGGTGTCGATCAAAGGGCCGCTGACCACGCCAGTCGGCGGCGGGATCCGCTCGCTCAACGTGGCGTTGCGCCAACAGCTTGACCTGTACGTGTGCCTGCGTCCGGTGCGTTGGTTCGAAGGCGTGCCGAGTCCTGTGAAAAAGCCGGGCGACGTGGACATGACAATCTTTCGCGAGAACTCCGAAGATATTTATGCAGGAATCGAGTGGAAGGCCGGGTCGCCCGAGGCGATCAAGGTCATCAAGTTTCTCAAGGAAGAAATGGGCGTGACCAAGATCCGCTTCGATCAGGACTGTGGCATCGGCGTCAAACCCGTCTCAAAGGAGGGCACTCAGCGTCTGGCCCGAAAAGCCCTTCAGTATGTTGTGGATAACGATCGCGATTCGCTGACCATTGTCCACAAAGGCAACATCATGAAATTCACCGAAGGTGCCTTCAAGGAGTGGGCCTACGAGGTGGCGGGGAGCGAGTTCGGCGCAACGCTGCTGGACGGCGGCCCGTGGATGCAGTTCAAGAACCCGAAAACCGGCAAGAACGTGATCGTCAAGGACGCGATTGCCGACGCCATGCTCCAGCAGATCCTGCTGCGTCCGGCCGAATATGACGTGATTGCCACGCTCAACCTCAACGGGGACTACCTCTCGGATGCGCTGGCGGCAGAAGTGGGAGGCATCGGCATCGCGCCGGGCGCCAACCTGTCCGATACCGTGGCGATGTTCGAAGCCACCCACGGCACCGCGCCCAAATATGCCGGCAAGGATCAGGTGAACCCGGGTTCGTTAATCCTGTCTGCCGAAATGATGTTGCGGCACATGGGCTGGACCGAGGCGGCGGACCTGATCATCAAGGGCACCAACGGTGCGATTTCGGCGAAAACCGTAACGTACGATTTCGAGCGGTTGATGGACGGAGCCAAATTACTGTCTTCGTCGGCCTTCGGTGATGCGCTGATTTCTCACATGTAACGCCGGCATCCGACTTCAGACGAAAAAAAGCCGGTCAGTCCAGAAGTGGATCTGACCGGCTTTTCAGGTCTCGCGCTTGAACGGTCCGGCTCAGGCGTGATTTCAGCTGTGTTCGTGCTGCTTTTCGTGCGAGTGAGCTGCTTCTTTATTGGCGCTGGCGGTCGACGTTAGCCCACTGATCTTTACGGCGTGCAGACCTTTCGGCCCCTGGATGGTCTCAAATTGAACCGGCTGGCCAGCTTTGAGGGTTTTGTAGCCATCCATTTCAATCGCCGAGTAGTGTGCAAACAGGTCCTCGGACTTGCCGTCTTCAACGATGAAGCCATACCCCTTGGCGTTATTAAACCACTTGACCTTACCGCTTAGCATAGTCACATCCCTCTGCAAAGGACTCCGATGGGAGTATCATCACCTCTCATCCGCCGGACCTAAAAAATTTTGGTTGACTGCGCGGACCCTTTTTACCCAATGTGGGTTCTATTGTTTGTAACACCGTTTAGCCGTTAGTCAAGGTCACGCAGCGGTCCAGTTGAAAACCTGTATGCCTGTGACTACTTATTTCAATTTCGTCCCCTACGAACCTTCTTTACCATGCATGCAATCAGCAAGATTCGACTAACATTCAATCAGGATGATCCGCAATCCCATGAGGACGACGCGGCGGGCATAGCCGTACAGGAAGCCAAGCCGACATTGCAGGTGCCACCGATGTACAAGGTGGTTTTGTTCAACGATGACTACACCCCGATGGATTTCGTTGTCGAAGTGCTCGAGGTGTTTTTCAACCTGAATCGTGAGCTGGCGACCAAAGTCATGCTGGCCGTCCATACAGAGGGACGGGCAGTGTGCGGATTGTTCACCCGCGACATCGCCGAGACCAAGGCCATGCAGGTGAACCAATACGCCAGGGAAAGCCAGCATCCGCTACTCTGTGAGATCGAGAAGGACGGTTAACGCCGGACACTTGGGTATGAGGTGAAGCTATGTTAAACCGTGAGCTCGAAGTCACCCTCAATTTGGCTTTCAAGGAGGCCCGTTCGAAGCGTCATGAGTTCATGACGGTCGAGCACCTTCTGCTGGCCCTATTGGACAATGAGGCTGCCGCCACTGTTCTGCGTGCCTGCGGCGCAAACCTCGACAAACTCAAACACGACCTTCAGGAGTTCATCGACTCCACCACGCCGCTGATCCCCGTGCATGATGAGGATCGCGAGACCCAGCCAACCCTGGGCTTCCAGCGCGTGCTCCAGCGTGCCGTGTTCCATGTGCAGAGTTCCGGTAAGCGTGAAGTCACCGGCGCAAACGTTCTGGTGGCCATTTTCAGTGAGCAGGAAAGTCAGGCTGTGTTCCTGCTGAAACAGCAGAGCGTTGCCCGTATCGATGTCGTCAACTATATCGCCCACGGTATCTCCAAGGTGCCAGGGCATGGCGAACACTCTGAAGGTGAGCAAGATATGCAGGATGATGAGGGCGGCGAGTCTTCTTCTTCGGGCAATCCTCTGGATGCCTATGCCAGCAACCTGAATGAACTGGCCCGTCAAGGCCGCATCGATCCGCTTGTAGGCCGTGAGCTGGAAGTCGAGCGTGTCGCTCAGATCCTCGCGCGCCGTCGTAAAAACAACCCGCTGCTCGTCGGTGAGGCCGGTGTGGGCAAGACCGCCATCGCCGAAGGTCTGGCCAAGCGTATCGTCGACAACCAGGTGCCTGACCTGCTGGCTAACAGCGTCGTCTATTCCCTGGACCTCGGTGCCTTGCTGGCAGGGACCAAATACCGGGGTGATTTCGAGAAACGCTTCAAGGCGTTGCTGGGTGAGCTGAAAAAACGTCCGCACGCGATCCTGTTCATCGACGAAATCCACACCATCATTGGTGCCGGTGCTGCGTCGGGTGGCGTGATGGATGCCTCCAACCTGCTCAAGCCGTTGCTGTCTTCGGGTGATATCCGTTGCATCGGTTCGACCACGTTCCAGGAATTCCGCGGCATCTTCGAAAAAGACCGTGCACTGGCTCGCCGTTTCCAGAAAGTCGACGTGTCCGAGCCTTCGGTAGAAGACACCATCGGTATTCTGCGTGGCCTGAAAGGCCGCTTCGAGGCGCACCACAGCATCGAATACAGTGACGAAGCCCTGCGTGCCGCCGCTGAACTGGCGTCGCGCTACATCAATGACCGGCATATGCCGGACAAGGCCATCGACGTGATTGACGAGGCGGGTGCCTATCAGCGTCTGCAGCCGGCAGAGATGCGCGTGAAGCGCATCGAAGTGGCTCAGGTTGAAGACATCGTCGCGAAAATAGCGCGGATTCCGCCAAAACACGTCAACAGCTCCGACAAGGAACTGCTGCGTAACCTTGAACGTGACCTCAAACTCACGGTCTTTGGTCAGGACGCGGCGATCGATTCGCTGTCGACTGCGATCAAGCTGTCCCGTGCGGGCCTGAAATCGCCAGACAAGCCGGTCGGTTCGTTCCTGTTCGCAGGCCCTACCGGTGTCGGTAAAACCGAGGCCGCCCGCCAGTTGGCGAAAGCGCTGGGTATCGAGCTGGTGCGTTTCGACATGTCCGAATATATGGAGCGTCACACCGTTTCGCGTCTGATCGGTGCGCCGCCAGGCTATGTCGGCTTCGATCAGGGCGGTCTGTTGACCGAAGCCATCACCAAGCAGCCGCACTGTGTGCTGCTGCTCGATGAGATCGAGAAAGCGCACCCGGAAGTCTTCAACCTGCTCCTGCAGGTGATGGACCACGGCACCTTGACCGACAACAACGGCCGCAAAGCGGACTTCCGCAATGTGATCGTGATCATGACCACCAACGCCGGTGCTGAAACGGCAGCGCGTGCTTCGATCGGCTTCACCCATCAGGACCACTCGTCTGATGCGATGGAAGTCATCAAGAAGAGTTTCACGCCCGAATTCCGCAACCGCCTGGACACCATCATTCAGTTTGGTCGCCTCAGCCATGAGGTCATCAAAAGCGTGGTGGACAAGTTCCTTACCGAACTTCAGGCGCAACTGGAAGACAAGCGTGTGCTGCTTGAGGTGACCGATGCGGCCAGAAGCTATCTGGCGGAAGGCGGTTACGATGCTGCGATGGGCGCTCGCCCAATGGCGCGTCTGATCCAGGACAAGATCAAGCGTCCACTGGCCGAGGAGATTCTGTTCGGCGAGTTGTCCGAGCATGGCGGTGTGGTTCACATCGACTACAAGGACGGCGAGATCACGTTCGACTACGAAACCACGGCGGAAATGGCCTGACGTTTCACCGCGACACAGCAAAAAGGCGCCGATTGGCGCCTTTTTGTTGTCTGCGAAAAACCTGTAGGAGCGCGCTTGCCCGCGATGTCGTCGTATCAGTCACCGCATGTGTGTCAGCCAGTCGGTAATCGCGGGCAAGCGCGCTCCTGCAAAGGGTGTTGAGCTTACGTTGCGCCAACAAAAACGCCCGGCATGTGCCGGGCGTTTTTGTTAAGACCTGTTAGCGGGCGCGGTAAGTGATGCGCCCTTTGCTCAAGTCGTAGGGCGTCAGTTCAACGCGGACCTTATCGCCGGTAAGAATACGAATGTAGTTCTTGCGCATCTTGCCGGAGATGTGCGCGGTTACGACGTGCCCATTTTCCAACTCCACACGGAACATGGTGTTGGGCAGGGTGTCGACGACAGTGCCTTCCATTTCGAAGCTGTCTTCTTTCGACATGCAGTAAAGCCCTCGGTATCCAATGAATGGCCCGGTGCAAACGGCAGCCAGGCAAAAGCGGGCTGCATTGTGCCCGAAAAATGGGGGTTAAGCCAAGGGCTTCAGTAAAGAGTGACCCATCTTTGATTGGTCAGCAGCTCGATAGGGCGATATTGGGTCTTGTAATTCATCTTTTTGCAGTTCTTGATCCAGTAGCCCAGATACACCGCGTGCAGTTGCAGGCGAGCGGCTTCAGCAATTTGCCAGAGAATCGCGTAACGCCCCAGGCTACGTTTTTCTTCGGCGGGCTCGTAGAAGGTGTAAACCGCCGACAAGCCGTTGGGCAGCAGGTCCGTCACGGCGACGGCCAGCAATCGTCCTTCGACGCGAAACTCATAGAAACGCGAGAACGGGAGGTCGCGTACCAGAAAGGTCGAAAACTGATCGCGACTGGGCGGGAACATGTCGCCGTCGGCGTGGCGCTGCTCGATATAGCGTTGGTAAAGGTCGAAATATTCTTCGCTGAAGTGCGGCTTGGTGCTGGTGACTTCGATGTCGGCGTTTTTCTTGAAGATGCGTTTCTGCTGACGATCGGGCTCGAACAGACCGACGGGAATCCGCGCAGGCACGCACGCACTGCAATTCTGACAGTGCGGGCGATAGAGATGGTCGCCACTGCGGCGAAACCCCATGTCCGAAAGGTCGGCGTAGACCTGCACGTCCATCGGCTGGCTGGGATCGAGAAACAGCGTGGTGGCTTGTTCCTCGGGCAGGTAGCTGCAGGAGTGGGGTTGAGTGGCATAAAACTTAAGCCGCGCCAGCTCGGTCATGATCAACCCTCGAGAAAAACTTTAGTTAAGAGTGTATGCCAGCCGAATCAAACTCGCCTAGGTAGCCAGTCGGCGGAATTGCTCAGATCGAGGTGTTTGTTCAAGTAATCGGCAAAGGTCTGGCGCGCAATGGAGCGGGCACCCAGGCTTTGCAAGTGTTGCGTCGGCATCTGGCAGTCAATCAGCACGAACCCCCACTGCTTCAGATGTTCGACCAGTGTCGCGAATCCGACCTTGGAGGCGTTATCGGCGCGACTGAACATCGATTCGCCAAAAAACAGTTGGCCCATCGCCAAGCCATAAAGCCCGCCGATCAGTTCGCCGTTCTCCCAGACTTCTACGCTGTGGGCAAAACCGCGTGCGTGCAGCTCTATATAGGCAGCCTGCATGGAGCCAGTGATCCAGGTGCCGTCTGTGTAGTCTCGCGGCGCTGCGCAGGCGCGTATGACCCCCGCAAAATCCTGGTCGAAGGTCACCTGATACTTTTGCTGACGCAGCACTTTGGCCAGGCTGCGGGAAACGTGCAGTTCTTCAGGAAACAGAACCGTGCGCGGATCCGGCGACCACCAGAGGATCGGCTGCCCCTGCTGATACCAAGGGAAGCAGCCGTGGCGATAGGCCCGGATCAGCCGGTCGGCGGACAGGTCGCCACCTCCGGCCAGGAGCCCGTTTGGCTCGCGCATGGCCTTTTCCAGCGGCGGAAATTCAAGCGTGTCGCGTTGTAACCAGGTCAGCATGGCGTCAAGACTTTTGCGAGAGGGGAGGGGAGTGGTGAGCCGCCGTGCAACTACGGGCGGTGACTGCGGTCACACGCCGTTGACTGCAGCGACATCGTTGAATGTAAGGTGCATTGAGGGTCTTCAAGCGGAGCATGGCCTTTGGACAGTTGTGAAGATTGAGATAAACACGTCATAAGCCTTTGTCAGCTAAGAAAATGCATGCTCAAATCGCCCGTTGTCACCGGCGCTTGAAGATCTGCAAGGTCCACGCCAGACTAACGTGGCGTGCAGCGTGCAAATCCGTACAATGCCCGATGTTGTTTAACCTCATTTCAAGTCGCCTGTCGAGCGTGCCTTCAACGATGTTGTCGTCTCAAGGCTCTCAGGGATTGGTCAGTACTATTTCGTCGATGCAGTCGTTCATAGTCAACCACTAAGATGTTCGCGCTAGCGCGCAGGAATTGAAGCGTTTTGAAGAAATCCACCGCAGCACCCAGTCCCGTTCCGCTCTGGCGGCAGCATTTGCACTACCGACTCAAGGAAGGTGCGCTGATCGCATTCGGCTTTCTGTGCCTGTACCTGATGATGGCCTTGCTGACCTACGATCAAGGCGATCCGGGCTGGAGTCACACCAGCAGTTCCGTGCAGGTGCAGAATGCGGCCGGTCGCGCGGGCGCATTCGCCGCCGACATCCTGTTCATGGTGCTCGGCTACTTCGCCTATATCTTCCCGCTGTTGCTGGGCGTCAAGGCGTATCAGGTGTTCCGCCACCGCCATGAGCCGTGGCAGTGGAGCGGCTGGCTGTTTTCCTGGCGCCTGATCGGCCTGGTGTTTCTGGTGCTCGCAGGCGCGGCGCTGGCGCACATCCACTTCCATTCCGCTTCCGGGCTGCCCGGTTCTGCCGGTGGCGTATTGGGTGAAGTGCTCGGCGATCTGGCCAAGCGCGCGCTGAACGTGCAGGGCAGCACCTTGCTGTTCATCGCGCTGTTCCTGTTCGGCCTGACCGTGTTCACTGATCTGTCGTGGTTCAAGGTCATGGACACCACGGGCAAGATCACGCTGGACCTCTTCGAGCTGTTCCAGAGCGCGATCAACCGTTGGTGGACAGCCCGTAACGAACGCAAGCAAATGGTTGCGCAACTGCGCGAAGTCGACATGCGCATCGATGAGGTCGTCGCGCCGGTGGCGCCCGATCGTCGTGAGCAGGCCAAGGCCAAAGAGCGGCTGATCGAGCGTGAGCAAGTGCTGACCGAGCACATGGCAGCCCGCGAGAAACACATTCCCGCCGTCATTGCCCCTGCGCCGGTCCGTCCGCCAGAGCCGAGCAAGCGCGTCCAGAAAGAAAAACAGGTGCCGTTGTTCGTCGACAGCGCCGTGGAAGGCACCTTGCCGCCGATTTCGATTCTCGATCCGGCAGAAAAGAAACAGCTCAACTACTCGCCCGAATCTTTGGCTGCAGTGGGTCATCTGCTGGAAATCAAGCTCAAGGAGTTTGGTGTCGAAGTCTCCGTGGACTCGATTCACCCGGGTCCGGTGATCACTCGTTACGAAATCCAGCCGGCAGCGGGTGTGAAAGTCAGCCGCATTGCCAACCTGGCGAAAGACCTTGCGCGATCCCTGGCCGTGACCAGCGTTCGTGTGGTTGAGGTCATTCCCGGCAAGACCACCGTCGGTATCGAAATTCCCAACGAAGACCGCCAGATCGTGCGCTTCTCCGAGGTGCTGTCGACCCCGGAATACGACAACTTCAAATCGCCGGTCACCCTGGCGCTCGGTCATGACATTGGCGGCAAGCCGATCATCACCGACCTTGCGAAGATGCCTCACCTGCTGGTCGCCGGTACCACCGGTTCCGGTAAGTCGGTGGGTGTGAACGCGATGATCCTGTCGATTTTGTTCAAGTCGGGGCCGGAAGACGCCAAGCTGATCATGATCGACCCGAAAATGCTCGAGCTGTCGATCTACGAAGGTATCCCGCACTTGCTGTGTCCGGTGGTGACCGACATGAAAGACGCCGCCAACGCCCTGCGCTGGTCGGTGGCAGAAATGGAGCGTCGCTACAAGCTCATGGCGAAGATGGGCGTGCGGAACCTGTCGGGCTTCAACCACAAGGTCAAGGAAGCCGAGGATGCCGGTACGCCGTTGTCCGATCCGTTGTACCACCGCGAAAGCATTCACGACGAAGCGCCGCTGCTGACCAAGCTGCCGACCATCGTCGTGGTGGTCGACGAATTCGCCGACATGATGATGATCGTCGGCAAGAAGGTCGAAGAATTGATCGCACGTATCGCTCAGAAGGCGCGGGCAGCCGGTATTCATTTGATCCTCGCGACCCAGCGTCCTTCGGTGGACGTGATCACCGGTCTGATCAAGGCCAACATCCCGACCCGCATGGCGTTCCAGGTGTCGAGCAAGATCGACTCCCGGACGATCATCGACCAGGGCGGCGCCGAGCAACTGTTGGGCCACGGTGACATGCTCTACATGCCACCCGGCACCAGCCTGCCGATTCGGGTTCACGGCGCATTCGTGTCCGATGACGAGGTTCACCGCGTCGTCGAGGCGTGGAAACTGCGCGGCACCCCGCAATACAACGACGACATTCTGGCGGGCGTTGAGGAAGCGGGCAGCGGCTTTGACAGTGGCGGCGGCGGTGGCGACGGCGACGACAGCGAAACCGACGCGCTGTATGACGAGGCGGTCAACTTCGTGCTGGAAAGCCGTCGCGCGTCGATTTCTGCCGTGCAGCGCAAGCTCAAGATTGGTTACAACCGCGCAGCGCGCATGATCGAAGCCATGGAAATGGCCGGCGTCGTGACCTCCATGAACACCAACGGCTCGCGGGAAGTGATTGCGCCAGCCCCTATGCGTGACTGACACTTTACGTCACGAGTGACTGGACGGCGCCACTACGGCGCCGTCCGGCTTTAACCCAACTCAAAGAGGAATCCCATGCGTCTTATCCGCATGTTGTTGGTATCTGCACTGGCCGTTTCTGCTTTTTCTGCCCACGCCGACAGCAAAGACGTCGCGCGCCTGACTCAGTTGCTGGAAAACTCGAAAACCCTGAGCGGCAACTTTTCCCAGCTGACGCTGGATGGCGGCGGCACGCAGTTGCAGGAGACTTCCGGCAACATGGTTCTGCAGCGTCCGGGCCTGTTCTACTGGCACACCAACGCACCTCAAGAGCAGACCATGGTGTCCGACGGCAAGAAAGTCACGCTGTGGGACCCGGACCTGGAGCAGGTCACGATCAAGACGCTGGACCAGCGCCTGACCCAGACCCCGGCCTTGCTGCTGTCCGGTGACGTGTCGAAAATCAGCGAGAGCTTCGACATCACGGCCAAGGAAGCGGGCGGCGTGATCGACTTCGTGCTCAAGCCGAAATCCAAGGACACGTTGTTCGACAACCTGCGTCTGTCCTTCCGCAACGGCATGATCAACGACATGCAGTTGATCGACAGCGTCGGTCAGCGCACCAATATCCTGTTCACTGGCGTCAAGGCGAACGAGCCTGTCGCGGCGAGCAAATTCAAGTTCGACATCCCGAAGGGCGCTGACGTCATTCAGGAATAAGAGGCGCTAACGTCTTCAATGGACCTGTTCAGCAGTGAACCGATTGCCCAGCCCTTGGCCGCACGCTTGCGGGCGACCAATCTGGATGAGTACGTCGGTCAGCAACATCTGCTCGCCCACGGCAAGCCCCTGCGTGAAGCGCTGGAGCAGGGAGCGCTGCACTCGATGATTTTCTGGGGGCCGCCCGGCGTGGGTAAAACCACGCTGGCGCGGTTGCTGGCAAAGGTCTCGGATGCACACTTCGAAACGGTGTCTGCCGTGCTGGCGGGCGTGAAAGAGATCCGTCAGGCGGTCGAAGTCGCCAAGCAGCAGGCCGGCCAGTACGGTCGCCGGACGATCCTCTTCGTCGACGAAGTGCACCGGTTCAACAAGTCGCAGCAAGATGCCTTCTTGCCCTACGTCGAAGACGGCACGCTGATTTTCATTGGCGCCACCACGGAAAACCCCTCCTTCGAACTCAACAACGCCTTGCTGTCCCGGGCGCGCGTCTATGTGCTGAAAAGCCTCGACGAAGCGGCGTTGCGTCAGCTGGTTGATCGGGCTTTGACCGAAGAGCGCGGGCTGGGTAATCGTCATCTGACGCTGGGCGACGAAGCCTTCAAGACGCTGTTGGCGGCTGCTGATGGTGATGGCCGGCGAATGCTCAACCTGTTGGAGAACGCCTCGGACCTGGCTGAAGACGGCAGTGAAATCGAACCGGAACTGCTGGCGAGTCTGCTCGGGGACAGCCGTCGTCGTTTCGACAAAGGCGGCGAAGCGTTCTACGACCAGATCTCTGCGCTGCACAAGTCCATTCGCGGTTCCAACCCCGATGCCGCGCTGTACTGGTTCGCGCGGATGATCGATGGCGGTTGCGATCCTCTGTATCTGGCACGGCGTGTGGTACGCATGGCCAGCGAAGACATCGGTAATGCCGATCCTCGCGCGCTGCCTTTGTGCATGTCGGCGTGGGATGTTCAGGAGCGCCTCGGCAGCCCGGAAGGGGAGCTCGCCGTGGCGCAGGCCATTGTGTATCTGGCGTGCGCGCCAAAAAGTAACGCCGTGTACATGGGCTTCAAGATGGCCATGCGCGAAGCGACCGAGCATGGGTCGCTGGAAGTGCCCCTGCATCTGCGCAACGCGCCGACCAAACTGATGAAGCAGCTCGGGTACGGCGAAGAGTACCGGTATGCCCATGACGAGCCGGATGCGTACGCTGCAGGTGAAGACTACTTCCCTGAAGACCTCGAGCCGCGTCAGTATTACCAGCCGGTGCCGCGAGGCCTGGAGCTGAAAATTGGCGAAAAACTCAAACATCTGGCCGCACTCGACCGCGCCAGTCCCCGTCAGCGGAGAAAATAGTGATTCAATTGATTCTTGCCGTGTCCGCCGGGGGCGTGGCTGGTACATTATTGCGCTTTGCCGCAGGCAACTTTGTTTCTGCGAACTGGCCACGTCATTTCTATACCGCGACGCTGGCCGTCAACCTGGTTGGCTGCTTGCTGATCGGCTTCCTTTACGGGCTGTTTCTGATTCGCCCGGAAGTGCCGATCGAGCTGCGCGCCGGTTTGATGGTGGGCTTTTTGGGTGGGTTGACGACGTTTTCGTCCTTTTCGCTGGACACGATTCGTCTGCTGGAAAGCGGTCAGGCCCCCCTCGCCATTGGCTACGCGTTGATCAGTGTACTTGGCGGCCTGCTCGCGACCTGGGCTGGCTTGTCTTTGACCCGAATTTAATAAACCCGATTCAATAACGAGGCAACGATATGCTCGACTCCAAACTGTTACGTACCCAACTTCAGGACGTAGCGGATCGCCTGGCTTCCCGTGGTTTCACACTGGACGTGGCCCGTATCGAAGCGCTGGAAAACCAGCGCAAGACTGTGCAGACCCGCACAGAGCAGCTTCAGGCAGAGCGTAACGCCCGTTCCAAATCCATTGGCCAGGCCAAACAGCGCGGTGAAGACATTGCGCCGCTGATGGCTGACATCGACCGCATGGCTGAAGAGCTGAGCACCGGCAAGAAAGAGCTGGACGGTATTCAGTCCGAGCTCGACGCCATGCTGCTGAGCATGCCTAACCTGCCACACGAGTCGGTGCCGGTCGGTGCTGACGAAGAAGAAAACGTCGAAGTGCGCAAATGGGGCTCGCCGGCGTCGTTCGATTTCGAGGTCAAGGACCACGTCGGGCTAGGCGAGAAATTCGGCTGGCTGGACTTCGAAACCGCCGCCAAACTGTCCGGTGCCCGTTTCGCGCTGTTGCGTGGCCCGATCGCCCGTCTGCACCGCGCGCTGGCGCAGTTCATGATCACCCTGCACATCAACGAGCACGGCTACGAAGAGGCGTACACACCTTATCTGGTCCAGGCGCCTGCACTGCAAGGCACGGGGCAGCTGCCTAAGTTCGAGGAAGACCTGTTCAAGATCGCCCGCGAAGGCGAGGCCGATCTGTACCTGATTCCAACCGCTGAAGTGTCGCTGACCAACATTGTGTCCGGCGAAATCCTCGACGCCAAACAGCTGCCGTTGAAGTTCGTTGCCCACACCCCATGCTTCCGCAGCGAAGCGGGCGCGTCGGGTCGCGATACCCGCGGCATGATCCGTCAGCACCAGTTCGACAAAGTTGAAATGGTGCAGATCGTCGAGCCAGAAAAGTCCATGGAAGCCCTTGAAGGCCTGACCGGCAACGCCGAGCGCGTGCTGCAATTGCTGGAGCTGCCTTACCGCGTGCTGGCGCTGTGCACCGGCGACATGGGTTTCAGTGCCGTGAAGACGTACGACCTGGAAGTGTGGATTCCAAGCCAGGACAAGTACCGTGAAATCTCCTCGTGCTCCAACTGCGGTGATTTCCAGGCGCGTCGCATGCAGGCTCGCTGGCGTAACCCGGAAACCGGCAAACCTGAACTGGTTCACACCCTCAACGGTTCGGGTCTGGCGGTCGGTCGTACCCTCGTTGCCGTGCTGGAAAACTACCAGCAGGCCGACGGTTCGATCCGCGTACCGGAAGTCCTGAAACCGTGGATGGGTGGCATCGAGGTCATCGGCTAAATGGAATTTCTGCCACTGTTCCACAACCTGCGGGGCGCCCGGGTATTGGTCGTGGGCGGCGGTGAGATTGCCTTGCGCAAGTCTCGCCTGCTGGCCGATGCCGGTGCGGTTTTACGGGTGGTTGCACCCGAGATCGGAACAGAGCTGCGCGAGCTGATCGACAGCAGCGGTGGTGAGCAGATTCTGCGGGGGTACAGCGAGGCGGATCTGAACGGTTGCGTGCTGATCATTGCCGCCACCGACGACGAGCCGCTCAACGCTCAAGTGTCCGCTGATGCCCGTCAGCGAGCAGTGCCGGTGAATGTGGTGGACGCGCCTGCCTTGTGCAGCGTGATCTTCCCGGCCATCGTCGATCGTTCACCGTTGGTCATTGCGGTGTCCAGCGGCGGCGATGCGCCGGTGCTGGCACGCTTGATCCGCGCCAAGATGGAAAGCTGGATCCCGCCCACCTATGGCCATCTTGCCGGGCTTGCGGCGCGCTTTCGCCATCAGGTGAAAAACCTGTTCCCGAATGTGCAGCAACGCCGCGCATTCTGGGAGGAAGTGTTTCAGGGGCCGATCGCCGATCGGCAGCTGGCCGGGCAGGGAGCGGAAGCCGAGCGTTTGCTTCAGGCAAAAATCGACGGTGAACCGCCTGCGGCCACCGGAGAGGTGTATCTGGTCGGGGCGGGGCCGGGCGATCCGGACCTGCTGACCTTCAAAGCCTTGCGGCTGATGCAGCAAGCCGATGTGGTGCTCTACGACCGTCTGGTGGCGCCCGCCATTCTCGAACTGTGTCGTCGTGATGCGGACCGGATCTATGTCGGCAAGCAACGCGCTGATCATGCCGTGCCGCAGGATCAGATCAACCAGCAATTGGTGGTTCTGGCCAAACAGGGCAAACGGGTGGTGCGGCTCAAGGGCGGCGATCCGTTCATCTTCGGCCGTGGCGGCGAAGAAATCGAAGAGCTGGCGGCACACGGCATCCCGTTCCAGGTCGTGCCGGGGATCACGGCGGCCAGTGGTTGCGCAGCCTACGCCGGTATTCCTTTGACCCACCGCGACTACGCGCAATCCGTGCGTTTCGTGACGGGCCATCTTAAAGACGGCACTACTGACTTGCCGTGGAAGGATCTGGTATCGCCTGCACAAACGCTGGTGTTTTACATGGGCCTGATCGGGTTGCCGATCATCTGCAGCGAACTGATCAAACACGGGCGGTCCGCCGATACGCCTGCCGCGCTGATTCAGCAAGGCACCACGACCAACCAGCGCGTATTCACCGGCACCCTCGCCAATTTGCCGCAACTGGTGGCGGAGCATGAAGTGCATGCGCCAACGCTGGTGATTGTCGGTGAAGTGGTGATGTTGCGGGAGAAGCTGGCGTGGTTTGAAGGGGCTCAGGCGAGCGTTTGATAAGACGCTCACCGAAACTGAAGGAGCTGGCTTGCTGCGGGCCGGCTCCTGCCACTGCAGCACTTACGTTACGCGTTCTGCAAGATACCTTTCCCGCTCAAACGCCCACGATCATGCTCCCCGCTGAAGTCCTGCTCCGGACCTTTCGGCACCACACCCGTCGGGTTAATGGTGGCGTGGCTGGCGTAGTAATGGTGCTTGATGTGCACGAAATCCACGGTGTCGGCCACACCTGGCAATTGGTACATCTCGCGTAGCCAGTTGCTCAGGTTCGGGTAATCGGCGATGCGGCGCAGGTTGCACTTGAAGTGGCCGTGGTACACCGCGTCAAATCGGATCAGCGTGGTAAACAGGCGTACATCCGCTTCCGTCAGGTATTCGCCCGCCAGGTATCGCTTCTCACCCAGCAGAGTCTCCAAGGCATCGAGCTCGGCAAACACCTCGTCGAACGCCTCTTCGTACGCGCCCTGCGACGTGGCGAAGCCTGCGCGGTACACGCCGTTGTTCACGGCCGGGTAAATGCGGTCGTTGAGTTCGTTGATCGCAGGGCGCAATGATTCTGGGTACAGGTCCAGATGATTGCCGGTCAACTCATCAAACGCCGAGTTGAACATGCGAATGATTTCCGACGACTCATTGCTTACGATGCGTTGCAGCTTCTTATCCCACAGCACGGGCACGGTAACCCGACCGGTGTAGTCCGGGGTGTCTGCTAGATAGCGCTGGTACATGAAGGTGTGGCCGTCGAGCGGATCGCCGCTGGAGCCGGTCTGCTTGTCGAAAGTCCAGCCGTTTTCGCGCATCAGCCAGCTGACGACGGAAACGTCAATCAGACTTTCCAGGCCTTTGAGCTTGCGCACGATCAGCGTGCGGTGCGCCCATGGGCAGGCCAGAGAAACGTAAAGATGGTAACGACCGGCTTCGGCTTTGAAGCCGCCTTCGCCGGACGGGCCCGGGCGACCATCCGCGGTGACCCAGTTGCGGCGTTTGGCTTGCTCGCGCTGAAACGCCCCGTCTTTGCTGCTTTCATACCACTGGTCTTGCCAGCGCCCTTCGACGAGAAGGCCCATGTCTGACTCCAAAAAGTGTGTACTGATGTACGTTGGAGATCAGTCTAAAGGCAATCGTTCGAAGAAATAGCGCAAAGACTGGGGAGTAATGATCGGTTAAATCGATCGTTTCCGGTTCGCCCAGAACTGCTCGGCCCGCTCGAAGGCTTCAGCCCGGGGCATTCCGAGGCCACGAAGCGCCAGGGCAATGGTCGAGATGAGTGCGAGTTGCGGATAGCTGTCCTCAACCTCGCCTTTCCAGAGGGCGACGAGCTGCTGTGGTTCGAGGAAGGCCGGTTTGACGTGCCGACGCTCCGACAACGCGGGCCACTCTTCATCCCAGGGTTGGCCATCGGTGGTGCCGTACAGATGGCTGATGGTGTCTGGGTTGATCTCGACTTCGCCGCCATCACCCTTGATCACGATCGCGTGGTCGCCGAGCAGGCTGCTGGCGTCGCGGTGCACGGCCTGATAACCCGGATGGAAGATACTCTGCAAACCGCAGCGCGCGCCGAGCGGATTGAGGATCCGCGCCAGCGAGTGGATAGGCGAGCGCAGGCCCAGGGTGTTGCGCAGGTCGATCATGCGCTGCAATTGCGGCGCCCAGTCACCCAGCGGAATAAAGGCGATGTTCTCTTGTTCCAGTGCTTCACCGACCGCTTGCCAGGTGCGGCAGAGGGGAATGCCCAGCAGGTCCAGCAACTGTTCGCTGTAAAGACGGCCCGCCGTGTGCGCGCCACCGCCGTGAAGCAGGACGCGGACGCCATTTTGCGCCAGGCACTTGGCCGCCAGCAGATACCACGGCAGGTGACGCTTCTTGCCCGCGTAGGTCGGCCAGTCAATGTCGACCGCCATGGGCGGGGCGGTCAGGCGTTCCCGGACGGCCTCGGTGAAACCCGCCAGTTCCTCGGCACTCTCTTCCTTGTGCCGAAGCAGCATCAGGAAGGCGCCGAGCTGGGTGTCTTCGACCTTTTCATCGAGCACCATGCCCATGGCTTCGCGCGCTTCTTCGCGGGTCATGTTGCGCGCGCCGCGTTTTCCTTTGCCCAGGATGCGCACGAAGGGCGCGAACGGGTGCTCGGCAGGCGTTTCGGTGACGAGGGGGGCGAAATCGGTCATAAGCAATTGGTCGGCTTTGGCAGGCCCGCCAGCTTGGCGGCAAGTTTGGCGGGAGTGCCATTGAACAGACGGTTGAGGTGCAGGCTGTTGCCTTTTTCGGCGCCCAGCTTCAGCGCTGTGTACTTCACCAGCGGGCGAGTGGCCGGTGACAACTGAAACTCGGCATAAAAGGCGCGCAGCAGCTCGAGGATTTCCCAGTGATCGGGCGTCAGCACGAGGTCTTCTTCAAGCGCCAAGGCTTCAGCCACCGCGTTCGACCAGTCGTGAAGGTCCTCAAGGTAACCGTCCTTGTCCAGCGCCAGCGTGCGCCCCTCGACAATGAGTTGCTTCATAGCCAAGTGTTCACCTTGTCGTACTGCACGGACAACGCGACGAACCCAGGATAATCGACGCTTTTCACCCAGTCGGGAAGGGTCAGGTTGCGTGCTTTGGCGTCTTCATCGAGCACGAACAACGCCAGGCTTCCGACTTTCGCATCGAGCGTCTGCCGTGCTGTCGTGGACGGCGTCAGCGCGTACGTGGCGTCGCCGCACAACAAGATCGCGTCGTGGCTGCCGAGCACGCGCAGGCAACTGCTCAAGCGCGAGTCAGCGAACGGAGAATGAGATAACACATGCAAGGTCGACATCAGATCGTGATCACTTGGTCATAACGGTCAATGAGCGCAGCGATGTCCTGATCGCGCAGGACCTGCAGCGGTTCGACGCTCAGTTCGGTAGGCGACAGGCCACGCTCGGCGAGGCTGGTGTGGCAGGCGAACAGGTCGTCGACACCGAACATCGACAGCGCCTGAAGGTTGGCGGTGATGTCCTTCTGCTGCAACGCGCTGGCGCGCTGCGACGGCATCAACTGCAGTACGCCGTCGTCCATGAACAGCATGCCCAACGGTAAATCAAACGCGCCACCCGCCAAGGCGATGTCCAGCGCTTCCCGTGCGCTCGGACCGGACCACGGCGACTGGCGGCTGATGATCAGCAAGGACTTCGGCATATCAAGGCCCCCGAAGCAGATCAAGCGGTCGGCGGCCTGGACAGCGTCATGCAACTGCCCGAGCCCGGACAAGTCCCACGGTTCCGCCAGGTTGGCAGCGGGGCGTGAGTAACGCTCGGCTTCTTGTGTGTTCAGAACGCCTCTGCGCAGGCCGGCTGCGATGCACACCACGCCGTCGAGTTGGTGCTGGTTCACGAAGTCGCGCCATTGCGCAGGCACGTCCAGCTCATCCTGCGGCGTAACGACGTTGGAGGAGGCGCTGTGGACGCCGTCCTGATAGAAGAACAACCGCACGATCTCGTGCCCGCCTGCCAACGCGGCCTGCGCGAACAGCAAGGCTCGGCGCGAGGAGGGCGCGTGGGCGGGAGAATACAGGGCAATGGCGAACTTCATGGGCGGCTCGGTCAAGGAACTGGCAAGGGTGAATGGAGGCAATGATAAAGAATTCAACAACACCAGACAGCAAAAAGCCCGCCGAAGCGGGCTTTTTGTTTAGGCAGCTTGCGAATCAGTCTTTGCTGCTGCCCATGATGCCGAAGATCTGCAACAGGCTGATGAACAGGTTGTAGATCGAAACATACAGGCTGATGGTCGCCATGATGTAGTTGCGCTCACCGCCATGGATGATGGCGCTGGTCTGGAACAGAATGCACACCGACGAGAACAGCACGAAACCTGCGCTGATCGCCAATTGCAGACCGCTGATCTGGAAGAACATGCTCGCCAGCACCGCCGCCAGCAGCACGAAGAAACCTGCGGTGATGAAGCCGCCCAGGAAGCTCATGTCTTTGCGGGTGATCAGCACGTACGCCGACAGGCCACCGAACACCAATGCTGTCATTGCAAACGCTGACGAAACGATTTCAGCGCCGCCCTGCATGCCCAGATAACGGTTGAGAATCGGGCCGAGGATGAACCCCATAAAACCGGTCAGCGCAAACGCCGACACCAGACCCCACGCCGAATCGCGCAGTTTGTTGGTCAGGAAGAACAGACCGTAGAAGCCGATCAGCACCACGAAAACGTTCGGGTAGCGCACATGCATCTGCTGCGCGACGAACGCCATGATGCCGCTGAAAGCCAAAGTGAGGGCCAGAAGGCCGTATGTGTTGCGCAGGACGCGGCTAACCTCTAGCTGCTCGACCTGCACGCGGTTGTTGACTGCGTAATCCTGTTCGCGCATGGCGCTACTCCTGATGGTGAAATGAGTCGTTTGAAATCTCAAGTTGCAAAGATCATAACAGAGCCGCGAGGACGCGCGAGTCAGAGAGTTTGACAGCTTGTTTCATTACGGTATTATGGCGCCCGCAACGCAATTGGAGGTGTGGCCGAGTGGTTTAAGGCAGCAGTCTTGAAAACTGCCGACTGTAACAGGTCCCTGAGTTCGAATCTCTGCGCCTCCGCCACATTTTGTACCGCAAAGCCCTGATTATTCAGGGTTTTGTCGTTTCTGGCGTTCCTGTTTCGCGTGGCCGATCCCGCCTTCGCTTATCGCCGAACCTTCGCCTTCACCACTTTCAACCTCGCGATCGCCAGGTTGTGCAAATACTGCCTCACCGCGTCATGGTGCTCGGTGCTGGCGTGATAGCAGTCCAGCAGCCCCAGCAGATACCCTTCAGCCATCGCGTGATAGCGCGAGACGCTTTCCCGGGTGTCGCTGGTTTGCAGTTTGGCGATCAGCTCGCCGATCCGCGCGCGGTGTTCGTTGGAGAACCAGCCCTCTTGAGGCGGCGATCCGGCTTCTTCCGATAATGTGGTGTCCAGACTCACTCAACCTCCCGGGGCACGACGGTGCTGTCACGATGATGTGCGTGCAATCGTCCAGGGCGTTCCCCGGTGTCGATGTCACTTCGTCACATATAGTGTTTAAAGGTCGGGGAGTAAATACGGCGGCGCGTGGATTGTTGCTATCATTGCGACATCAAGCCACGCCATTTCCCTCCGAAAAAAGCCGTTCAGGCGCTTACAATTGGCACCGCACCTCAGAACCGATCATGCAGTAGGCAGTCTATGGCGCTCGATCCCACCACGATGTTGACCCTTTCGATCGCCCTCGCTGCGGCGGCTGCGCTGTATCTGGCGATTGAGTGGCGGCATGTGCGTGGGGCGTCGCTGCTGTTCTGGAGTGCGGGGTTTGCCACGATCACGATCGGTTCGACGCTGGCGTTGCTGCGCAGCAGCGGCATTTTGTTGATCGGTATCTGGTTCGCCAACGGCTTGCTGGTGACGGCGCACTGGTTGTTCCTGCTGGGTGTTGCGCGTTTCACCGAGTCACGACTGTCACGTGGCTGGTACCTGATTTTCGTGATCTGGGCGGCTCTGTTGCTGTTGCCCAACGAGCCGTGGTGGTCGAAGGTGATGCTGGCGAGCAATTCGCTGCTGGTTAGCGTGTTGATGTTAAAAGCCAGTTTGCTGCTGCGACCGCATGGCACGTCGTTGAGCGTGGGGGCAGGGCAGTTGCGCTATGTGCTGCTGTTTCACGGTGCGTTCTATTTTTCCAAAGCCGTGATCGCCGTGATGCCGGGCACGTTGATCGACCTGGCGGCGTTTCGTGGCGAGATCATCCAGATTTCTCTGGTCGAAGGTGCGATGGCGATCATGTTCATCGCGCTGGCCATGACCGGGTCCGAGCGCTATCGCCGCGAGAAGCGCATCGAGCGGTTGGCGGCGCGCGACCCGTTGACGGCACTGTACAACCGTCGGGCGCTGGAAGTCCGTGCGCCGCGTGTGCTCGATGACGTCTCTGGCGAGCGGCCAGGCGCTTCGCTGCTGATCGATATTGATAACTTCAAGTCGGTCAACGATTTGTTCGGGCACACCGCAGGTGATCGCTTGCTGGTTGCGCTCAGCGAATTGATCCGATCGTCCTTGCCGGAAGGTGCGCTCGCCGCGCGGCTGGGCGGCGACGAATTCGTGATCCTGCTGCGCGATGCGTCGAGCGAACGAATCGAGGCATTGGCGAGCTCCCTGCGCGAACAGTTTCACCGCACGGCGGCGCAGACTTTCGAGACGCCTGAAGCGGTCACGTTAAGCATTGGTGCCAGCCTGTTTGATCAACCACCGTCGAGTCTTGCCGCCTTGATCGAACAAGGCGACGCCGCGCTCTACGAGTCCAAGCGGGCGGGACGCGACCGCATTCGTCTGGTGGATCGCAGAGTCGCCGGCAGTAAAACCACACGCCATTCCTGATACCGCTCATCTCCCGCTTGCTCAGCCGCACATTCAGATCAAGGGTCGCTCCGGACGGCTGTCGTTGGTCTGAACCTTGCTATGACCTCGCTGCAGGTTGCCGCAACAACTGAAAATTGGCGTTCTGGCACCCCGCACCCATCCTCGCCGCTATGTATCGGCATGCTCCCCGATGAGCGTGCCATGGAGTCCACCTTGAGTACCCTCTCGGAAATTGCAGCAAACCTGTTGAAGCGTGAACGTGTTACCCGAGTGTCGCCTGAGGAAGTGGCAGCGCAGGACTCGGTGGGTTGGGATGCATTGATGACGGATGCCAGACTCGGCGACATCCATCAATGGCAGGCGTCGCTGAGTCAGCACATTGCGGACAATCCGGGGCAGCGGCGGGTGACCGTGCTGCGCGTGATAGAAGGCGGGATGTCCTGATGACGTCGTTCCCCGCGTCTGGCTGAATACCTGAGGCAGCGCGCCCGGTCGCGCTGCGCATGGCCCCGCCTTAACAACAAAAACGTTTCACCAACAGAAGTCTGTCCTTTAAGCGCTATTCATCGGCTGATTGGCGTTAGCCGGTCCTTGTTCACAGGCGTAGAGTCACAACCCTGTTCCAGGTATATCCGGATATTTCACATGACTCGTCCTCGCTTTCTCCCTGACAACTTCACCCTGGCGCTGGTCACGGTGGTGATCATTGCCAGTCTTCTTCCCGCCAGCGGCCAAGTGGCCGTCGGGTTTGGCTGGTTGACCAATATCGCGATTGCGCTGCTGTTCTTCATGCACGGCGCGAAGCTGTCCCGCGAATCGATCATTGCAGGTGCGGGCCATTGGCGTTTGCACCTGTTGGTGTTCGGCCTGACGTTTGTGGCGTTTCCGTTGATCGGGCTGGCGCTCAAGCCGGTGCTGTCTCCGCTGATTGGTAAAGACCTCTACATGGGCGTGCTTTATCTGTGCGCGTTGCCCGCCACGGTGCAGTCGGCGATTGCCTTCACGTCGCTGGCGCGCGGCAACATTCCGGCGGCGATCTGCAGTGCGGCAGCGTCGAGTCTGTTCGGAATCTTCCTGACACCGTTGCTGGTAACGCTGCTGTTGAACGTCCACGGCGAGGGCAGTTCGACGGTCGACGCCATCGTGAAAATCAGCGTGCAACTCTTGCTGCCGTTCGTGGCCGGCCAGATCATGCGCCGCTGGATTGGCGCTTGGGTCGGCCGCAACAAGAACTGGCTGAAGTTCGTGGATCAGGGTTCGATTCTGTTGGTGGTGTACGGCGCGTTCAGCGAGGCGGTGAACGAAGGCATCTGGCACAAGATTCCGCTCTGGGATCTCGGTGGTCTGGTGGTGGTTTGCTGCGTCTTGCTGGGGCTGGTGCTGCTGGCGTCGACGTTGCTGGGCAAGCTGTTCGGTTTCAATGTCGAAGACCGCATCACCATTCTGTTCTGCGGCTCGAAGAAAAGCCTTGCCACGGGCGTACCGATGGCACAGGTGTTGTTCGCGGGGAGCACGATTGGCGTGCTGATCCTGCCGCTGATGCTGTTCCACCAGATCCAGCTCATGGTCTGCGCGGTGTTGGCGCAGCGTTATGCCAAACGAAATGAGTCTGTGCCGGAGCTGATGGCGCACGTCGATCCTTGATCGATGGGTGTACGCATCAGTAATGCGTTGAGTGAGCGGCATCGGGGTTCTCGTGCAGCCGCCACTGCGTGCCTGCAATCGCGGTAGAGCTCACGAGCACCCCGCTCGCCGGGTTGGACGTGAAGTCGTCCGGTGGCGCTTTGATGCCGGTCAACCAAACGCCGCATTCAGCTCGTAAAGCGCAAATGCGGCCGGGTGTCGTGGTTTATAAAAAAGAGCATCAAGCGGCAACGTCAGGCCGATCGCCGGAAGGGGATCATTCCTCCGCCAATTGTTCCTTGTATTCCTTCACGTATTCGCCCGCCAACGATTCCTTCTGCTTGTCGTCCAGCAACTTCCCCGCCATCTGGAAGAATTTCTGTTCCTCTTCCTTGAGGTGATGATGGACCTTCTCGGACAGTTTCTTCGCGGTCGCCAGCCATGCGGGGCTGGACATCTCGGTTTCGTCGAGTTCTTCCATCATCTCGTCCATCTCGTGGTGCTCGGAGATGGCGTGGCGGCTGAGGTCGACGCCGTTGTCGTACTTCATCAGGGGAATATAGAAGAAGCGTTCTTCAGCGGTCTCGTGGGCCTGAAGCTCGGCCTTGAGCTGTTCGTAGGCCTCGACACGGTCTTGACTGTCGCCGTGGGTCTGGATCAAGGCATCGGCGTAGCCGCGTTGCCGATCGTGGCTTTCTCTCAGGGCTTCGAAGATGTTCATGGTCGTTTCCTTCATCGGCTGTGGGTCTGCAATCAGGTGCTTATGGCTAGACCCGAGCCGCACTCAGGCGTTCCATTCGGTCAAGATGCATAAGCTTAGAGCTATACGTTTCTTTCATAATCCGTGGCAGTTTTTATAATCAAAAGGACTTTAAGACGGTGTGCTCATGCCTTTTGGTCAGGCCGGGCGCCAAGCGTCGTTCAAACACTCGCCCACCTAAGGATTGCCATGTCCCTTCGCACATTCATCGTCGCCGCGACTCTGCTGCTGGCGACCGCCACGGCGCAGGCCGAACAGGTCATCAACATCGGTTACCAGCGTTCATCGACGTTGTGGCTGTTGCTCAAGAACGACGGCCAGATCGAGCAACGCCTGAAGCCCTTGGGCTTTACCGTGCAGTGGCATGAGTTCAGCAGCGGGCTGTTGAGCGCGATGAACGCGGGGAGTGTCGATCTGCACGCCGATGTGGCCGACGCGTTCGCGTTGTTTACCCAGGCGGCCAACACGCCGTTGACCTATTACGCACGTGAGAACCCGTCGCCCACCGCGCAGGCGATCATTGTTCAGGACGGCTCGCCCATTCGCAGCGTCGCCGACCTCAAAGGCAAGCGCGTCGCGGTCTCGAAGGGATCGGGCAGCCATTTTCTGTTGATTTCTGCGCTGAAAAAGGCCGGCTTGACGCTGGAAGACATTCAGCCGGTGTACCTGGAAGCGCCAGACGGCGTGGCCGCGTTCTCAAGTGGCAATGTGGATGCGTGGGCGATCTGGGACCCGTTCCTCGCCACCCAGGAGCGTGAGCATCATGTTCGTGTGCTGGCGGATGGCAGCAAAGGCGTCGCCAACTACAACCGTTTCTATGTCGCCAATACGAGTTTCGCGAAGGCGCACCCCGAGGTGCTGCAAGTGGTGTTCGACACGCTTCATGACGCCGGGCAGTGGGTGAAAGGCCATCCCCAGGAGGCGGCGAAAAACCTCGCGCCGCTGTGGGGCAATATTCCGCCGGAAACCGTGGAATTGGCCAACAGCCGCCGCAGCTATGACATCGTTCCGGTGAAGGTCGATCAGTTGGCCGAGCAGCAGCGCATCGCTGATTACTATTACGAAGCAAAGCTGATTCCCAAGCCGTTGAAGATTTCCGACATCGCCGTCTGGGTGCCCAAGGCCAAATAAGGCAGGAGAAGCATCATGAGCCGTCACATTCACCTGTCTGCTTTCCTGCTGACCGGGCCGGTCATCCACAGTCATGCCGTCTGGCGCCATCCGGACACCATGGGTCATTACCTCGACCCGGAGTACTACGCGCGCACGGCGCGGGTGGTGGAAGATGGGCTGTTCGACTTCCTGTTTTTCGCCGATCGCCTCGCTGTTGGCGACCAGATGGGCGGTTCGCGGGATATCGCCTTGCGCTACGGTGCGCAGGATGCGACGCGGCTGGACCCGCTGCCGATCTTGTCCTACCTGGTCGGGCAGACCCGCAAGCTGGGGTTGGGGGCGACGCGTTCGACCACCTATTACGAGCCCGCGCACATCGCCCGCGAGTTCGCCACGCTCGATCATCTGTCCAAGGGCCGCGCAGCCTGGAACATCGTCACATCAATGAACGACAGCGAGGGGCGTCTGTTCGGCAAGGACAAGCACCTTGAGCACGACCTGCGTTACGACCGTGCCGACGAGTTCGTCGAGGTGGCGCTGAAGCTGTGGCGCAGCTGGGCGCCGGATGCGTTGAAACTCGACCGTGAAACCGGCGTGCTGGCTGATCCGTCGAAGATCAACTCGGTGCAGCATCAAGGCGAGTGGTTCAAGGTGGAAGGGCCACTGAACATTCCGCGTACGCCGCAGGGGCGACCGGTGTTGATTCAGGCCGGGTCCTCGGGTCGGGGCCGCCGTTTTGGCGCGCGTTGGGCCGAAGCGATTTTCACCATTCACCCGCATCTGAAGGCGATGCACGCGTTTCGCGAGGACGTGCGCGGGCAGGTCGTGCAGCAAGGACGCCACGCCGACAGTTGCAAGGTGCTGACAGCGGTCATGCCGTTCATTGGCGGCAGTGAGGCCGAGGCACGTGCCAAGCGTGACCAACACAACGCGCTGGCGCGCCCCGAACTGGGGTTGGTGACACTGGCTTCTCAGCTCAACGTCGATCTCTCGCCGTTCCCGTTGTCGGCGACCCTGGCGGACATTGCCCGCTCGCCATCGATTCATCCCGCCGCTGCCGAGAAGCTGTTGATGCAAGGGGCTGAAACCACGCTGGAAGCACTCGGCAGGATTTTCGCCAGCAGCGTCAGGGTGCCGCAACTGGTGGGCACGGGGGCGCAGATTGCCGATCAACTGGCAGAGATGTTCACCCAGGGCGGCTGCGATGGTTTTGTGATTTCACCGGCGTATCTGCCGGGGTCGTTCAGCGAGTTCGTCGAAAGCGTGATCCCGCATTTGCAGCGCAAGGGGCTGTTTCGCACCGCGTATGAGGGCTCGACCTTGCGGGAGCATCTGGGGTTGGCGGCGTTGGAGGATTGAAGGGCTCAGCTTCAGCAGTTGTCCGAAAAATCTGCAAGCTGTACAGCCTTCTGACAGCATCCCCCGGTCGATTTCGGGCTGACATCCGAAACATGCTGCGTATGATGGGCCCGACGTTTTTCTGAAAGGGCCCGTTCTCAATGATGAAGTTTTTCGCCGCGCTGCTCTGTGTGTTCACCGGTTTTGCTCATGCCGAGCCAGCCCTGCTCACCGATCTCGCCCTGCCTTATCTCGCTGCTGCCCCCGCCGATACCCATGACAAACCCCTGATCATCTTCCTGCACGGTTACAGCAGTGACGAGCGCGACCTGTTCGGCATCAAGGACGAGTTGTCGCCGGATTACACCTACCTGTCAGTGCGTGCGCCGCTGGAGGTCGACGGTGGCGGGTACAAGTGGTTCAGTCAGGACACCGATCAGGCCGAATACGAAGGTGTGACCAGCGATGTGGACAAGAGCACCGATCTGCTGAGGACCTTCATCGAACAAGCCACCGAGAAGTACGGCACGCAACCCGATAAGGTGGTGCTGGTGGGCTTCAGTCAGGGCGCGATGATGAGTTATCAGATCGGCTTGCAGCATCCGGAAATGGTGCGTGGCATCGCGCCGTTGAGCGGCAAGATTCTTGCGGCGCTCAATGCCCGGCTCAAACCGGATGCCGCTTTGAAACCGCTCAAAGTGTTCATCGGTCATGGCTCGGCCGACAACCGCGTGCCGTTCGCCGGCGCGACCGAGGCACGGACGGTGCTGGAGAACTTGCTGATCAGCCCGGAGTTTCATTCCTACGCCGGGGCAGGGCATACCATTACGTCGGCCGAGGTTGCCGATTTGAAGCGTTGGATTGAAGGCGTGCTCAAAGGCTGACGCGTCTGATGGCTGCCGCTGCGCGTCAGATCGTCCGAGTGCGGCAGAGCAAGCGCGCTCCTGCGCCTTCGGCAGAATCAAAGGTGTCGTGGGCTTTACAACCCCTGGCTGCCGCGTATGAGTTCATACGCCCGGCGCGCCAGTGGGTTTACGGTATTGGGCCGGATCCACAGGTGGTACGTCACGTCGGGCATCCTGGGCAACCCGTCGGCTCCGCCCAGAACGCGCATGTCCGGGCCGAGCATTTCCATGCTGCGGGCCGTGACCCCCAGCCCCGCGCGAGTGGCGGCCTTGATGCCGATCAGGTTCGAGGCCAGATAGGCCTGGCGCCAGGGAATGTGGGCGCGCTCAAGTGCTTCGATCGCGTACCGCCGATAGATGCTCGGCTCATCCACCAGAATCAGCGGAATCGGCTCGCCGGGCACGTGCAGGTACTGCGCCGAGCAGATCCACCACACCGGTGATGTACGCAAGGCGAAGCCTTCCAGGGCGGGATCCTCGCGGGTCGAAATCACCATGTCGACCTTGCCGCGATGCAGATCTTCCATCAGAAACGGGCTGCGACCCACGTCTATCTCCAGCCGCAGCCTCGGCGCGGACCGGGCGATGTGGCTGAGAATCGGCGGCAGGATGGTGTCGGCGATGTCGTGAGGCGAGCCGATGCGCAACACGCCGCTGAGGCTGCTTTCTCGCAGTGAATTGAGCGCGTCATCGTTGAGCGACAGCATCTGCCGCGCGTGGCGTAACAGCTGCCGACCGGGTTCGGTGAGTTGCTTCTGACGGCCCTGTTTCTGGAACAGGCTGACGCCAATCTGTTGCTCCAGACGCTGCATGTGCTGGGTCACCGACGATTGCGTGCGCGACAACTGCGCCCCGGCGCCCGCGAAGCTGTGGTGATCGACAACGGCGACGAAGGTGCGCAGCAATTCGAGGTCTAGGGTGGAGGACATGGGTGGTTACTCGTTTAAACGGTTCATTGCCCGGAGCGCATTCCCTGTAGGCCTTCGCTCGCTCGCGATTGCTCTTTGGCCTGCAACTCCGCACATGGCTGACGCACCGCTCTCTTTTTGCAGGAGCCCGCTTGCCCGCGATGCAGTGTGTCAGACACCTGCGATGTCGGCTTTGAGAACGCATTCGCGGGCAAGCGCGCTCCTAACAGTGAGTTTTTATATCAGCGCGGATGGTTAATACATTACGGAATTTTATGAATTGGAAAAGCCATGTTTGTAAAAATATCGCAAGGCTCAATAAATTCGGGCTTATATCGTTTTTGCTCTAAATCGCGAAACCAGAAAGTTATAACCATATTTGATATTTGAATTTCCGCTCATCACGTACTCTCCCTAGGATGCGGTTCATTACAAGGCGCTGACGTCACCCGTCGCAAGCGCCGAGCCGATGACCATTTGAGGGGAAGTCCGTGCCGTACACGCGCTCGCCATTTGCTCGTTTCCTGCCATTAATGATCGGCGCTGGCGTCGCTGGTGGGTGTGCACGACCTGATCGACACCGCGCAGATCGCCAGCAACACGGTCAACCGGACCGGCTTCACAGTGCTGATCTACTTCAGTGTGTTGGCGTTGTTTTTTGCCTACTGCCATCCGATTTCCCGACTCACTCAATACCTGGAGCGACGTTATGCCTTCTCCTGAAACGCGCGCCGAACACCCGCTGATCAGCCTGCGCGACATTCACTTGTCCTTTGGCAGCAACACCGTGCTCAAAGGCATCGACCTCGATGTGCAGCGCGGTCAGGCGGTGTCGATCATCGGCCCAGCAGCCACGCGTGGCGATCGCCAGGGCGCTGGCGATGCGACCCGAGCTGATCCTGTTCGACGAAGTGACTTCGGCCCTCGACCCGGAAACCGTCGGCGAGGTGCTGACGGTGATTCGCGAACTGACCGAGGAAGGCATGACCTGCGTGCTGGTCACCCACGAAATGCGCCACGCCCTCGGCGACGCCGGACGTCGCCCCGCAGCGGTTGGCGATCCGTTTTTGTTGAGCAATATCAGCCGTTACAGTTTGTCTGTCTGACGTTGATATCCGTCTGTCAGACGCCAAGAACCCTGTAGGAGCGCGCTTGCCCGCGAATTGCGGTGTGTCATTCAGCACAGATGGCACTGTTCGATTGCAATCGCGGGCAAGCGCGCTCCTACAGGGGCAGTGTGGTCTGGCAGAGATCTGTTGCACGCCCTGAAAACCTATAAAAGGAGCACCTGATGAGCACCGAAGACCGCAGCCAAGTGATCGAAGACTTCCTGCAAAAAATCCGCGTTATCCATCAGCGCGGCGTTGACCGTGAAGCGCTGAAAGAGATCGTCAGCCTGCTGGAAGAGCTGGCCCAGCGCCGTGAGTTGTTCAACTTCACGACCTTCCCTGCGCCCGTGCCGGGTGAGGGCGATACGGCGTTTCGTTATCGCCTGAACGACGATGGCGAGACCCCGACGCTGTACATGAACTCCCTGCTGCCGGGCAAAAGCACGCTGCCGCACAACCACGAAACCTGGGCGGTGATCGTGGCGGTCGAGGGGCAGGAGATCAACTATGTCTGGGCGCGCACCGACGACGGCAGCGACCCGGCCTTCGCCAGGCTTGAGCTGGAGAAAGAAGTGGTGGTGCAGCCGGGCACCTCGATCAGCTTCCTGGGTGAGGACCTGCATGGCATCAAGGTCGATGGCGAAACCCCGACCCTGCATTTCCATTTGTATGGCCGTCCGCTGGAGTCGTTGAACGGGCGCTACGGCGTCAACACCGAAGGCAAGGTGCTCAACTACAACGCCTCGCAAATGGCCCCGTCGATCAAGGCGTACGCATGATCGATCTCTACTACTGGCCGACGGGCAACGGGCTGAAAGTCGGCATCCTGCTGGAAGAGCTGGGCCAGGAATACCGGTTGCTGCCGATCAATATCCGCACGGGCGAACAGAAGCAGGACGGGTTCCAGGCGATCAGTGCCAACGGGCGGATTCCTGCGATTGTCGATCATGCTCCGACATCGGGCGATCCCCTGAGCCTGTTCGAATCCGGGGCTATCCTGAATTATCTGGCGAACAAGGCTGGCCGCTTTCTGCCCGCCGAAGGCACTGCCGAGCGTCAGCGTGTGCAGGAGTGGTTGTTCTGGCAGGTCGGGCACGTCACGCCTTATCTGAGCCAGTTGCAGGTGTTCAAGGAGAAGGCGCCGGAGCCGATTCCTTTCGCCCTCGACCTGCTCGGCGCCGAGGCCGCGCGCCTCTATGGCGTGCTGGAAAAACGCTTGGGCGACGTGCCGTTCGTGGCGGGCGAATACTCCATCGCCGACATGGCAATCTTCCCGTGGATTCAGCCATTGCGGCAGGGCCAGGACCTGGCGCGTTACCCGAACATTCACGCCTGGCGCGAACGCATCAAAGCCCGCCCGGCCGTGCAGCGGGCCTATGACAAGGGCAGGGACGTGGCAGCGGGCGAGAAGTCGTTGGCGTTGCAGTAAAGGCGCTCACCGTCCCTATAAGAGCGCGCTTGCACGCGATAAACGATAACGCGGACTGCCTGATGTACCGCGGCGCCTGAAGCGCGGGCAAGCGCGCTCCTACAAAAGCGAGTTGCATCATTTTCTGAATCACGAGAACTCCATGAGCCAAAAAGTCACCCCGCAACACCTGCAAACCTGGTTGTTCGACGGGAAGGAGATCGCCCTCTTCGATGTGCGCGAGCATGGTCATTACGGCGAAGCGCATCTGTTTCACGGGGTGAACCTGCCCTACAGCCGCCTTGAGCTGGAAGCGCGTCGGCTGGCGCCCAATCCGGCGGTGCGCCTGGTGATCTACGACCAGACCGGCCACGATGTGTCCGTCCGGGCGGTGCAACGTTTGCAAACGCTCGGCTACACCGACGTCCATGTGCTGGAAGGCGGTGCTGATGGTTGGCAAGCGGCAGGCCTGCAACTGTTTGCCGGGGTGCACGTGCCGTCCAAGGCGTTTGGCGAGTTGGTGGAAGAAGCCAGCCACACGCCGCACATCAGCGCGCCCGAACTGGCGGCATTGCAGGCCAGAGGCGAACCGCTGGTTTTGCTCGACGGCCGGCCGTTCGACGAATACCGCAAGATGACCATTCCCGGTTCCATCTGCTGCCCCAACGGCGAGCTGGGGTATCGGCTGGCCGACCTGGTTGCGGATGACACGACGCCGATCGTGGTCAATTGCGCGGGGCGCACGCGCAGCATCATTGGTGCACAGACCCTGATTGACCTGGGGGTGAAGAACCCGGTGTATGCGCTGGAGAACGGTACACAAGGGTGGTACCTCGCCGACCTGCCGCTGGAACACGGCAGCACGCGTCGCTACCCGCAAGTGTCCGCTGCCGCGTCGCTGGCGCAGCAACGTGAGGCCGCCACACGTCTGGCTCAGCGGGCGGGTGTGACGACCGTCGACGCCGAGCAGGTCGTGGCCTGGTCTGGCGACCCCGCGCGCAGCCTGTTTCTGTGCGATGTGCGCACCCCGGAAGAGTTTGCCCTCGGCAGTCTCCCCGGCGCGCAACACACGCCGGGCGGACAGTTGGTTCAATCCACCGACCTCTACATCGGCGTGCGTGGCGCGCGGCTGGTGCTGATCGACAACGATGGCGTGCGCGCCCCCATCGTGGCCAGTTGGTTACGTCAGCTTGGGCATCAGGCCTACGTGTTGAAGGGCGGCTTGCACAGCGGTCTGGCGTTAACGCCCGAGCGTGACGCTGTCGCGCCAGCGTTGCCTGCGATCAGCGCTGCCGAGCTGGCGGACTCGCTGCGTGACAACACCGTTGTGCTGGTGGACCTGCGCGGGAGCATGGCGTTTCGCAAGGCGCAGATCGCAGGGGCTCGCTGGTCGATTCGTTCGCATCTGGCCGATGACCTGGCAACTGAAACGAAGCCGATGGTGCTTGTGGCCGATCATGCCGATGTCGCGGCAATAGCGGCCCTTGAATTGCCCGAGCAGCAGCGAGTGCACGCCCGATGGCTGGATTTCAGGGCCTGGCAATCGGCCGGCCTGCCTGTGCATGAAGATGCAGGCAACCCGCTGAACGAGCAGTGCATCGATTTTCTGTTTTTCACCCACGACCGTCACTCCGGCAACAAGGATGCGGCCCGTCAGTACCTGGCGTGGGAAATCGGGTTGTTGGGGCAGATGACCGAACAGGAAATCGCCAGCCTCAAGCCCTTGGCTTCGAGCGAGAACCAGAGCCGTGTTCGCACCCGGTTGGTCCATGCCGCACGAGGCGAAAAGGGCAGCGGTGTGCGCAGTGTGAACCCGCCGGTGTCCCGCATGAGCACCGTGCTGTTCGACACGCTCGGCGAGATGCGCGACGCGCGCAAACGGCGCGATACTGAGCGTGTGCTGACGTACGGTGCGCGGGGTAATCCGACGGCGTTCGAGCTGGAAGACCTGGTCACGGAACTGGAAGGCGGCTACCGCACGCGGCTGTTTGGCACCGGACTGGCCGCCGTGGCGCAGACCTTTCTGGCTTATCTGCGCCCGGGCGACCACGTGCTGATCACCGACGCGGTGTACTCGCCGGTGCGCCAGGTGGCCGAGGAATTCCTCGCGCCGTTCGGCATTCAATACAGCTACTTTGCCGCCGATGGTAGCGGGCTGGAAGACAAGCTCCAGGCCAACACCAAAATGGTCTATGCCGAGGTGCCGGGGTCGCTGCTCTACGAGCTGGCGGATCTTCCCGCGATCGCGGCCCTGTGCACGTCACGCGGCATCTTGCTCGCTGTCGACAACACCTATGGCTCGGGTTACCAGTACCGCCCGCTGACCCTCGGCGCTGACATCTCCATCATGGCACTGACCAAATACATCGCCGGACACAGCGACGTGGTGATGGGCAGCGTCTGCACCACGCAAGCGGTCTGGCAACCCCTGGCGGTGATGACCGACACCTTCGGCAGCACCGTCAGTCCTGACGACGCGTATCTCGTGCTGCGTGGCGCCCGTACCCTGGCTGCGCGGCTCGACGTTCATCAGCGCCAGGCCCTGCACGTCGCCCACTGGTTGCAACAGCATCCGCAGGTCAGGCGCGTGTTCCACCCGGCATTGGCGGATCACCCGAATCACGCACTCTGGAAGCGCGATTTCAGCGGCAGCAACGGCCTGCTGACCTTTGAACTCGCCGACAACGACCCCAAACACCTGGACGCCTTCATCGACGCGCTGCAGCTGATCGGGCTGGGTGCTTCATGGGGCGGCTTCGAAAGCCTGATCATCGTCGCCAACGTCCGCGACCGCGATAACGCTCCAGACAAGGCGCTGAATCCGCTGCTGCGGTTACACATCGGGCTGGAGGACGTGAGCGCGTTGATCGAAGATCTGGAACGGGGGTTTGCGGCGATCCGTTGAAAGCCGTATATCCGGTTTTACAGCCCAGTGGTTGCTGGCGGTGGCGCCCTTGGATTGCCATCGCCTACGGAAGTTTCTCCTGTAGAGGGCGTTGGTATTTTGTTTCCATCGGGGCGCTGTCGTTAGTGGTAATGACTTCTGTTTTTGGAAAACTCAGTACATATAAATATCTACCGCACTCGTGCAGGGCTTCCTCGTCATCATTCCTCGTTTGAGTTTGCGACGAGCACGGCAAATGAGACGACATGGGAAAGGAACTGAGCTTCGCGACCAGATAAACAAATCGAAGATTCGTTTGCTCGTCTATCGATTGGTTTCCAGTTCTTCTGAAATGTTGGCGACCGGCATAAAGATGAAACTCGTCCGGTTCGATTCGATTGATGAGGCTGCGATTGTGGCGAGCGAAGGCTGGGAAGGCAGGTTCTACCCATGGGCCGATATTCCAAGGTGGAAAGTCAAAGATCCGAAAGGATTTGATCTCGCCCTTTGGTACGGACACGAGTTATGCGGCTTACGCAACGCCGCGTCGAAGCAGGTTGACGATCAAAATCATTTTACTGGAGGGAAAACCTGACACTGATCACCCTCTGAAAGGACTGATTGCTCCGCTCGCGCTTTTGGCCGTGGATTTTTATGCTCGACTGCTGGGCTGCAAAGAAATAGAGATTCAGCAACCGGAGCCCGGTGCGATTGAGTATTACCGGGCGCTGGGATTCCAGTTCGATAGCAGCGGTCGCCTTGTCATTTCAGTAGGTGACTCCTAAGATGGCCTCTATTGGTCCCACCGACGAGGTGTTTATGAGCACTCGAAAACGCGGAACGAAAGAGCCAACGGCTGTTGACGTCCGGGTGAAAGAGGTGTCCTTTCCGACTGAGCTCTCGGACACCCAGAAGCACTACCTGCGTGTGGGTCTGACCCACGGTAAGGAACTTGAGCCCGCAGGGCCCATGGCAGGACCCAGCGCTTGAACGTGTGACAGAAACCGCCAGCAATGGCGGTTTTTTTATGGGAGGTGGAAACAGGCTTCAGTTCAAAACCCCGCCTTACCCACCGAAGCACCACCGTCGACAAACAACGTCTGCCCGGTAATGAACCCGCTCTGTTCGGAGAGCAGGAAGGCGATCGCCGAGGCGATTTCTTCGGGTTGGCCGAAGCGGCCCATGGGCACGCCGGACAGGTAGCGTTTTTCGCCTTCGCTGCCCACCGGGTTGTTCTGCCGGAACAGCTCGGTTTCAGTCGGGCCGGGGGCGATGGCGTTGACGGTAATGCCGGTCTGCGCCAGTTCCAGCGCCCAGGAACGGGTGAAGCTGATCAGCGCGGCTTTGGCGGCGGCGTAGGCCGTGCGCTGGGTGATGCCGAGCACGGTCAGGCTGGAGATGTTGACGATCCGGCCCCAGCCTTGTTCGCGCATGTTGGGCAGCAAGGCTTGGGTGGCGAGCAGGGCCGAGTGCAGGTTGACGCCCATCACGGCGTCGAAGTCGTCCAGCTCGATCTGCCCGAGCGGCTGCGGACGTACCAGGCCGACATTGTTCACCAGTCCATCGAAGCGATAGTGCTGCGCCAGCTCGGTCAGGCCGCAGCGGGTCTGGTCTTTGTCGCTCAGATCAAGCTCTTTGAGCACGCCCGGGAAGGTCGGGTCGTCGGCGTGGCGGGCGATGCCCACCACCTGATGACCGGCGGCCGCCAGGTGTTCGGACAGCGCACGGCCTATGCCTTTGCTGGCGCCGGTGATCAGGAAAGTGCGGGAGGTCATGAATAGTGCTCCGTAAGATTGGGGAAAAGGTTCAGGTCGGGGTGCGTCCCTGTGTGCGAATTCATTCGCGATTGGCCAGTGCATCCGACCTTTTCTTGTCGGTTGTACGATCGCACCGCGAATGAATTCACTCCCACAGGGACAGTGTCCGTCTGGCTATCGGGCGCTTAGAAAGATCGCGACCCGGACGCCGAGTTTTTGAGAAACGCAAGCAGCGCGATGAGCGGGAATGCACTCCCGGCGATCACGATCCATGTCCAGCCGCCGTGGTCATACAGGGCGCTGGCGATCACCGAGCCGGTGGCGCCGCCGATGAAGATGCTGGTCATGTAAAGCGCGTTGAGACGACTGCGGCTTTTGGCGTCCAGGGCGTAGACCGAGCGCTGGCCGAGGACCATGTTCATCTGCACGCAGAAGTCCAGGACGATGCCGGTCACCGCCATGCCGATCACTGCATACGCTGGCGTGATCAGGCTGGGCAGAAAGCTCAGGGCGGCGAAGAGCATGGCGCACAGGCTGGCGACTCGCGTGTGTCCGGCATCCGCCAGACGCCCGGCAATCGGTGCGGCAATGGCGCCAATCGCACCGACCAGCGCGAAAATGGCGATCTGGCTCTGCGACAGGCCATGGTTGCGCGCCAGTTCCAGCGGCACGGCCGTCCAGAACAGGCTGAACGTGGCGAACATGCAGGCCTGATAAAACGCCCGTTGGCGCAGAATCGGCTGCTTGCGCAACAGCGTCCACAGTGAGGTCAGCAATTGCCCGTAGCTGGCGTTGTGGGCGGGTTGATGCCGGGGAATGGTCGTTGCCAGAACCACGCTGATCACCAGCATGACCGCCGCTGCCGTCCCGAACACCGCACGCCAGCCGAAGTGGTCGGCGATGATGCTGGAAGCGGGGCGGGCGAGCAGAATGCCCAACAGCAGGCCGCCCATGATGCTGCCGACCACACGTCCGCGTGTTTCCTCGGGCGCCAGATGCGCGGCCAGCGGAATCAAAATCTGCACCGCGACCGAACTGAACCCCACCAGCAGCGAGGCCAGCAGAAACAGGTTAGGCGTCTGCGCAAAGGCAGCGCTCAAGAGGCTGAGAATGGCCACGACCGTGGTGATGATCATCAACCGGCGGTTTTCCAGCAGATCACCCAGCGGCACCAGGAAGAACAGCCCCAGCGCGTAGCCGATCTGCGTCAACGACACGATGAAACTCGCCAGCGTGCTGGACAGCCCGATGTCTGGCGCGATCAATCCGATGATGGGTTGGGCGTAGTAGATGTTGGCAACGATTGCGCCGCAGCAGAAGGCAAACAGTACGGCCAGGCCCTTGGTCATCGTTGCACCGGGGTTGGCGTGGGGCATGGAAGTCATGCGGATCTCGACTGGCATTGCAACGGGCCGCAAAAGCGCGCTACCACGGTGCATAAAAAGGAAGGATCAGAGGCTAACGCTTTTTCGTTGCGTTAAGAAGTGCTATCGGGTGGATATGTCTTATGCATCAAAAGAAGGGTGCTGATGCGCCATCTCTGCACCCGTCGCTCCGCCGAAACTTTTCCTCCCTTGCCCCGGTCACTCCTACACAGACTCATCCCACAAGGAATCACGCGATGGCTCGGGCAATCTGGAAAGGCGCGATCAGTTTCGGGCTGGTGCATATTCCGGTCGCGCTGGTGTCGGCGACGTCGCGGCAGGGCGTTGACTTCGACTGGCTGGACAAACGCAGCATGGACCCGGTGGGCTACAAACGGATCAACAAAGCCACGGGCAAGGAAATCACCAAAGAGAACATCGTCAAGGGCGTGCAGTACGAGAAAGGCCGCTATGTGGTGATCAGTGAGGAAGAGATTCGCGCTGCTCACCCCAAGTCGACGCAGACCATCGACATCTTCGGTTTTGTCGACAGCAAAGACATTCCGCTGCAAAACATCGACACGCCTTACTTCCTCGCGCCCGACAAGCGTGGCGAGAAGGTCTACGCTCTGTTACGACAAACGCTGGTAGACACCGGCAAGGTGGCGCTGGCCCATGTCGTGATCCGCACCAGCCAGCACCTCGCTGCCGTCATGCCGCTGGAGTCGGCCATCGTTCTGGTGCTGTTGCGCTGGCCTTCTGAAGTGCGCGGGCTCGACACACTGGACCTGCCCAAGGAGGCGACCGACGTCAAACTGAGCAAGAGTGAACTGGACATGGCCAAACGTCTGGTCAAGGACATGAGCGCCGAGTGGACGCCGGACGCCGAAGAATACCGTGACACGTTCCAGGACCAGATCATGACGCTGGTCGAGACCAAAGCCCGGGAAGGCAAGATCGAGGATGTGGAGACCGACGCTGGGGAAACCGAGCGCAAATCCGCTGATGTCATCGATTTGACTGAGTTGCTCAAACGCAGCCTGGGTGGCCGTGGCGGTTCAGCCAAAGCCCCCGTAAAAACCAAACCTGCCAGCAAGAGCAAAACCGCTGCCGATGATGAAGACGTTCCGGCCAAACGGCGCGCCCCTGCAAGGAAGAAAGCGACCAAGGCATCCTGAAAAGCGATGCCGGGTTGATAAGAACAATGCAGAGGTCTAATCGATCATGGCGAAACCTGTGAGTGAGTACACCCGTAAGCGCAATTTCGACATCACCTCCGAGCCACCCGAAACGCCAGGCCGGGCTCGCGGGAACAAAGACAAGGCGTTGAGCTTTGTCATTCACAAGCACGATGCGCGCAACCTGCATTACGACTTTCGACTTGAACTGGATGGCACGCTGAAAAGCTGGGCCGTGCCCAAAGGCCCGAGCCTGGACCCGAAGAACAAGCGCCTGGCGGTGCATGTCGAAGATCATCCGTTGGGCTATGGCAGCTTCGAGGGCAGCATTCCGGAGGGCCAATACGGGGCCGGTGACGTGATCGTTTGGGATCGGGGGATCTGGCAGCCCCATGGCGATCCACAGGAAACCTATAAGGCGGGCAAGCTTAAATTCACCTTGATCGGCGAAAAGCTCACCGGCGACTGGGCGTTGGTGCGCACGCACTTGCCCGGCAGCGGCGACAAGGAGCAATGGCTGCTGATCAAGGAGAAGGACGAGGCGGTGCGTTCGGCGGACGAGTACGACATCGTCGCAGACAAGCCGCAGAGCGTGGTCAGCGGCGCGACCGTGGGCGATGGCCGAGCGTCGGCCAGATCCGGCCAGCGCAAGACGGCGGCGTCTGCGTCCGTCGCTGCAAAAAAGTCGGTCGGTCAGGCGCAGGGGAAAGCGGCAGGCAAGCAGTCCGCGACGAAGAAAATCAAGGTCCCGGAAAAACTCTCGCCGCAGCTTGCCACGCTTATGGCCACGCCCCCAGAAGGCGAATGGCTGTACGAAATCAAATTCGATGGCTATCGGATCATGACCCGGATTCTCGACGGCGACGTCCGGATGATCACCCGTAACGGCCATGACTGGACCGAGCGTCTGCCCCTGCAGGCCAAGGCCATCGCGGACCTGAAACTGGGCGACGGCTGGCTCGACGGTGAGATGGTGGTGCTCAACGAGGAGGGGTTGCCGGACTTTCAGGCGCTGCAGAATGCGTTCGAGATCGGCCGCAGCAAGGACATCGTCTATTACCTGTTTGACGTCCCGTTCCTCAATGGCGAAGACCTGCGCAACACACCGGTGGAAGAGCGTCGTGCGGCCCTCAAAAAGCTGTTGGGCAAGAAAAGCCGATTGCTGCGTTTCTCCGATGCGTTTTCGGCCAGCCATCGCGACATTGTGGAAAGCGCCTGTCTGTTGTCCCTTGAAGGGGTCATCGGCAAGCGTGCGGGCAGCGTCTATCAGTCACGGCGCAGCGCGGACTGGATCAAGCTCAAGTGCAAGCTGCGCCAGGAGTTTGTCATCGTCGGCTTCACCCAGCCACAGGGCACGCGCAGCGGGTTTGGCGCGCTGCTGCTGGCGGTCAACGAGGAAGGGGCAGGGCTGGTGTATGCAGGGCGGGTCGGCACCGGCTTCAATCAGAAGATGCTCGGTGAATTGCTCGATCAGATGAAGCCGCTCGCGCAGGATGCCTCGCCGCTGGCGAAAAAACTCACCAGCACTCAGGCCCGAGGCGTGCACTGGATCAAGCCGACGCTGGTCGGTGAAGTGGAGTTCGGGGAGTGGACCCGCGAGGGCATCATTCGTCATTCGGCCTTTATCGCGCTGCGCAGCGACAAGCCTGCCAGCGAAGTGGTCCACGAGTACCCCAAATCGCCGGTGGACATCAAGGCACCCTTCAAGCCGAACGCCTCTAGAACCGGTGCGACCAAGGCTCGCGCGTCCAAGGCGTCCACGACCGCCGAAGTGACAACCGAGAAGCCCAAACCTGCCAGCAAGCGTGCCGGCAAAGACAAGGTTGAAGTGGCGGGCGTGATGATCAGCCATCCCGAGCGGGTGATCGACACGCAGAGCGGCCTGCACAAAATCGACCTGGCGCATTTCTACGAATCGATTTCCGACTGGATCCTGCCGCATCTGGATCACCGTCCGGTGGCCTTGCTGCGCTGCCCGGACGGTGTCGAGGGCGAGCAGTTTTTTCAGAAGCATTCCGAGCGGCTGGCGATCCCGAACATCAAGCAGCTCGACCCGAAGCTCGACCCCGGCCACGCGCGACTGATGGAGATCGACAGCGTTCAGGCGCTGGTCGGCGCGGCCCAGATGGGCACCATCGAACTGCACACCTGGGGCTCGACGTACGACAAGATCGAGCTGCCCGATCACTTTGTCCTCGACCTTGACCCGGACGAAGCGTTGCCGTGGCGCAGCATGATCGAGGCCACCCAAATGACCTTGTCGGTGCTCGATGAGCTGGGCCTGGATGCCTACCTCAAGACCAGCGGCGGCAAGGGCATGCACATCATCGTGCCACTGGCGCGCAAGGCCGACTGGGACACGGTAAAGGCCTTCGCCAAAGCGCTGGCGCAGTTCCTGTCGGACCAGCTGCCGGAACGCTTTACCGCGACTTCCGGCCCGAAGAACCGGGTCGGCAAGATCTTCGTCGACTACTTGCGCAACACCCGTGGCGCCAGCACCGTGGCCGCGTATTCCGCCCGGGCAAGACCGGGCCTGCCGGTCTCGGTGCCGATCACCCGGGACGAACTGAGCAGCCTCAAATCATCGACGCAATGGAACATCGGCAACCTGCAAAAACGCCTGCGCAAGCTCAAGGCCGATCCGTGGGCGGGTTATAAAAACACTCAGCGCATCACCAAGCCGATGTGGAAACGGTTGGGGGTGAAGGCCCCGTGATTCCGGTCGCTTCCCCGGGATTTGAGGCCGCCATCAGACCTGTAGCCGGCTTGCTGGCGAAAGCGGTCGTTCAGGCAGAATCGATGTCACTGACCCAGCGCATTCGTCCGAAGTGCGGCCCATACCCTCGTAACCTCGGACGTCTCCTACAGGGAGTGCGTCGTTCCGATGATTTGCGGTCGATGTCTAATCTGTAGGAGCCGGCTTGCTGGCGAATGCGGTCGTTCAGGCAACCTCAGTGTCACTGACCCACCGCATCGCTGCCCTCGTAACCTCGGACGTCTCCTACAGGTACTGCGTCGTTCCGATAATTTGCGGTCGATATCTAATCTGTAGGAGCCAGCTTGCTGGCGAATGCGGTCGTTCAGGCAACCTCAATGTCACTGATTCACCCCAACATTCAAAGGCAACGCAGGACAGACTCACTGCCACCCAAGGTCTCAGGAAACAGGGGGTTCGAGCTTCCGACGAAACTGTCCCGGCGCCATGCCGTAGGTGTCTTTGAAGACTTTACTGAACGCCGCCTGGGATTGATAACCAACCTGCGCGGCGATGTCGCTGAGGCCGCTTTGCGAGCGGCTTAGCAAACCGTAGGCGCGTTGCATGCGCACCTGGGTGAGCAAGGTCCAGGGCGAGCTGCCGCTGAGTTTGCTGAATGCGCGCATGAAAGTGGCGCGAGACATGCTCGCCAGCTCCGCCAACGCTTCGACCGTCCAGTCATGGGCCGGGTCTTCGAGCATCGCCTGCCAAGCGCGACCCAGGCGTCTATCGCTCAGCAGTGCAAGGCTGCCTTCGCTTTGCGGCGACTGGTGCAGGTGGGCGCGCAGCACGAGGGTGAACAGCGCCGAGGTCAAGGCGTTGACCATGAACTGGCCACCCGCCTGATTGCCATCGGCCTCGCTGCGCAGCAATGCAACGAGTGAGGGCAGGGGATCGCCGACGTTGAGCGACTGGGTGGAAATCAGCAGGTGATCAGGCAGGGCCGAGAGCAGCATCGAGTCGGGCTGGTAGAGAAAGCGCCCGCAGAGCAGGTCCAGCTCCTGGCCGTTGCCGTTGCCGTTGCCGAACCGTTGCACGGTCAACAAGCCACCTTCTTCCCTCTGCGGGCGGGACGGCGACACCCGTTCCCCGCGACTGAGGAGCAAATGGCTGACCCCGGTGGGCAGCACGAGGATGTCGCCGGCAACCAGCTTCAACCGCCGACGGTCCGGCAGTTCGATCCGGCACTCTCCCGCCAGAACGATGTGATAGGGCGCGATGCCGCTGGCTTTCTGATCATGATCCAGCGCCCAGTCGCCCTGGAACTGGCAGCGCAGGTCAAGGCTTCCGCGGACGTCGGCTAAAGTGATGAGCGTGTCGATGGCGTTCATATGCGACTTTCAGACAAAGAAATGAGCCAAACGAGCAAGTTACACGAACGCCCTTGGCGGACACTGTTTGTGTTCCCGGCGCAGTCTAGTCGCCGCTCTCAGGAGATACCACCATGTTCAGCAATTGGTCCGACCTCGTTTCCACCATCAAGCAATCTTTCGGTTCGCTGTCCAAATCCAACCCGAAAATGGTCAAGGCCTACATGGCCCTTGGCGATGCCGCCGCAGAAAATAACGTGCTCGACGCGAAAACCCGCGAGCTGATTTCCCTGGCCGTGGCCATCACCACTCGTTGTGACGGCTGTATCGGCGCCCACTCCGAAGCCGCCATCGCGGCCGGCGCCACCCGTGAAGAAGTGGCAGCCGCCCTGGCCACTGCGATCTCGCTGAACGCGGGTGCCGCCTACATCTACTCGATGCACGCGCTGGAAGCGTATGACGCGTTGAAGAAGTAAGGCGGGAATTCACTGGCTGTAGTCGTATGGCTTGCCTACGGTGCCCACCTGTCAGCGCCACCGCAGACAAGGCGTGCGGCTACAGCGTCAACATGGGTAGGGCTATTCGTCTCGCTCAAGTCTGAATAGCGCAACCCAAACAAGTATGGCTGCGTCAACGATTCCGACGACAGTGGCAAGGGTAACGCCTATATCAAGTACAAAATTAACGTTCATCAACGGTTTCGTTCAAAACGCTGCCGACAGCTATTCCAAATGCCCAAAGCTTTTTCCACTGAGGGTCAAGCACTTCCAATCTTAGTCATTAGCCAGAGACTCACAGCCCCCAGCAGTAACATGCAACTCCCCAATATCGGGCCCGCTGTCCAGATACGCAGGCTTAGCGGTACCTGATCGGTTTCGTCCCGGTCTATTAACCCTCGTTTTTCAAGTAACACGCTCAATGTGAAAACCAGCGCCACGGCGCCCAGCCTGTTCAGCCTTGCGATTGGACCATTGCCTTTCCATAGGCGTTTTGTGTCCGAAATGATTCGGCAACCGGTGAGGTACTGCTCGGCGGTGGGGAGTTTCCAGTATGCCGCGAACAACAGGAGAATCAGGTTCAGCATCGTTAAGCCGCTTATGACAATGGCAACCCAGCCGGAGGTGTCGTTATTCATCGTTCAACATGCTCGAAGAGTTTTTCGCCTGCCTGTTCACCGAAGTGAGGAGGCGACAATAAAGACGCGGCTTAGCAGGTGTCATTAAACAAACGGCCAAAAACCGCATGACTACGAGCTTTTCGGAAAGCACCTACGCAGGGCATTCCAAGGCATTATCAGGCAAGTGTATAAAGGCCTTCGCTTCCGAGGGAGGCCTCGGAGAGGCCAGGGTCTAGGCAGACGCCTGGCGTGGACGGATATTCATCCCATTGAGGCGCGGGTGTCACCCGATTCTGCCGGGTAGAACTCGCCCTCCAGCCCTAGCGCCTGCAAGCGCTGGCGCACCTCTTCTTCGATCTCCAGCACCTGATCCGGGTCGTCGATGTCGTCGACCATCAGCCAGACGCCCGCTACGTTCTGGTCGTGCGTGCCTTCGCTGAGCATGTCGTGAGTGAACGTGTCGTTCGAGCGCCAGAGGCATAGCTCGTCTTCGTTGTGGCCACTTTCGGCCAACGCTTGCGCTGTTGTGAGCCAGACTTCCTTGTACGGCCGCAGGTCTGCTTCGGCAAGTTCTTGCAGTGTGATGACTGTCTTCATGTCGTGCGCTCCTTTCAGTGCCTAACGTGTGACGTATGGCGAGCGAAGAGCGTTCCCGAGAACTTGCGCAGACGGACGAAGTGGCCGTTGAACCGACGCGAGTCGAGGGTGGTCGATCAACTATTGTTTGACGACTCCTCTTTATCGGGAGGTTCGCAAAAGGAACGTGCCATGACCGAATCAACGCTGTTCACACGCAGACGATTACTCACGCTGGCCGCCGGTGTGTCGGCTGCGCTGGCGTTCGATTCCGCAGCCGGTGAGGGTTCGCCGTCACGCGACCCCCGTTCTGACACGCCGTCCGACCAGCAAGGAGAATCCGACATGCTGACCCGAAATATCCCCTCCAGTGGCGAGGCCGTGCCGATGATCGGTGTCGGCACCTATCGCGGTTTCGATGTCGAGCCTGGCAGCGACGCCTATAAGTTACTGCCTGAGGTGCTCAACGAGCTGTTCCGGGCAGGCGGTACGGTGATCGACAGTTCGCCCATGTATGGCCGCGCCGAGCAGACCACCGGCGAGCTGCTGTCGATTCATCGGCCGCGCTCTCCCGCGTTTCTGGCCACCAAGGTCTGGACCCGGGGACGGGCGGAGGGAATTGCGCAGATGGAGGCTTCGTTTCGTCTGCTGCAAACCGATCGCATCGACCTGATGCAGATCCACAACCTGCTGGACTGGAAAACCCACCTGCCCACGCTGCGAGAGTGGAAGGAGCAGGGGCGCATTCGCTACATCGGCATCACGCATTACACCTCGTCGGCGTATGACGAGGTCGAGGCGGCACTCAAGGCCGAGCCCTTCGACTTTCTGCAGATCAACTATGCGCTGGATGACCGGGCGGTTGAGTCAAGGTTGCTGCCGATTTGCCGCGAGCGTGGCGTCGCGGTGATCTGCAATCGGCCGTTCGGCGGCGGCGGGTTGTTCGGGCGTCTGCGCGACAAGCCGTTGCCGGGCTGGGCCGGGGAGGTGCAAGCGAAGAGCTGGCCGCAATTGGCGCTGAAATTCCTGATCTCCCATCCTGCGGTGACCTGTGCGATTCCGGGGACGGGCAATCCGAAGTACATGAAAGAAAATGCCGGCGCGGCGATGGGGCCTTTGTTGACCGATGCACAGCGCCAGCAGTTGATTGCGTTGGTGGGGTGATGCGCTGTCTAGATTGGCAACCGTTACCTGTAGGAGTGAGCGTGCTCTCGAAGGTGAGCGTTGGTCGACATGGATGTCGCTGACCGCATTCGCCACCGTCGTAACCTCCGACAGCTCCTACAGGTGACTCAAGGCGAGTGATACCTCAGCGTTTAACCGGCGCCGGTAGGGTCACGAGCTTGACGTACTCGTCCCAGAATCTTGGCTGATCCACCGCGAACACCACCTTGGCCTTCTGCGTGCCGACCGGCGCGCCTTTTTTATACCCCATCGAACGGCCGTAATCCGGGCCGAAATGGGCGTCGACATCCACCCACAGGTCTTTCGATTCAGTGACCAGTTCCGGGTGCACCAGGAACAGTGCAGGCAGGCTGTCCCACGTGAAGCTGTGATGGTTCGGGTCCTTGTCGAACTCAGGCCCGAGCACTGTTTTGTACAGGTCAGGGATCACGCCTTTCTGCGACACGATCCGCTTGTACACCGACGCGTCGAAGATGACGTTCTCGCAGACGTCGTTGGGGAAGATCACGTGCTCGATCGGCGAGCGCAGGACGATTTTTGCCGCCTCCGGGTCGAACCACCAGTTGAATTCCGCGGCGGGCGTGGTGTTGCCAGGAATCTCGATGGCGCCGCCCATGTAGACGATGCGCTTGATCAACGGCACGATTTCCGGCGCGCTGCGGATGGCCAGTGCAATGTTGGTCAGCGGACCGACGGCGAGAATCGTCACCTCGTGCGGGTTTTTCTTCACGCTGTCGACGATGAACTGCACGGCGGATTCGCTGCGCAGTGTCGTATGTGTCGCCAAGCCGTCCGGTGGCGCGACCAGCTGCGAGGCCGCAGTGGGACGGGGATTCTTGAACGCGCCCGGCCAGCCGGATCCGAACAGGGCTTTTTCCTGCTCATAGGACGCGAAGTCGTGCAGCAGCGGATAGGCCGCGCCGGTGTAAACGCCGATTTCATTCTCCACGCCCATGCGCTCGACGGCCTTGAGCGCGTCGACCTGTTCCTGATCGACCCAGGCATTGCCGCTGACCAGCGTCATGCCCAGCAGGTCTATGCGTTTTTGCGCGTGCAGCTGCGCGAGCATGATAAAGGCCTGACCGTCATCGTTGAGCACATTGAAGTCGGTATCGAAGATCACCTTTTCCGCCGCCTGCAGCGAGGTTGCGGACAGCCCGAGGGTCAAGGCCAGGGCACAGCTTTTCAGAAACGCCTGCATGAGTGGTGTCCATCGTTGTTATTGGAGAAATACAGACCCTGTAGGAGCGCGCTTGCCCGCGATTGGGATCTGTCTGTGACAGTGATGGCGCATGACACACCGCAATCGCGGGCAAGCGCGCTCCTACAGGGTTGGTGTCGATTATCTGTTCACCAGCTTCGCCGGCAGCGCCACGACCAGCAGGCTGCTGAGAATCAGGCAACCGGCGAAGAACCACAGCGCGCCTGCGCTGCTGCCGGTGACGTCGATCGCGATGCCCATCATCGAGTTGCTGACCAGCCCGGCGATGTTGGCCAGCGAGCACGCCAGGGCGAAGCCGGTGGCGGCCGCGCGGCCTTTCAGGAACGTCGCTGGCAGGCTGAAGAACACGGGCACTGCGCCGATGATTGCCGCCGACGCGACAGCGAACAACGCCACGGTCGCGACCACGTTATGGGTGAAGAACGGGCTGGCGGCCATGGCCACCGCACCGATCCAGAACGGCACGATGATGTGCCAGCGGCGCTCGCGGCGGCGGTCGGAGCTGGCGCCGATCATCAGCATGCCGATCAGCGCGGCCACGCTGGGCAGCGCGGTCAGAATCCCGATGTGGAAGGTGTCGGTCACCCCGGCATTCTTGATGAAGGTCGGCATCCAGAAGCCCATGGCGTAGGCGCTGAGCAGGATCGAGAAGTCGATACCGCCGAGCATCCACACCTTCAGGTTGAAGAAGCCGTCACGGAAGCTGTGCTTGCTGTCTTTGCCTTCGGCATCGTCCAGACGCAGCTCGCCCTCCAGCAGCGTCTGCTCGGAAGCGTTCAGCCATTTCGCATCTTTCGGTGCGTTCGGCAGGGCCCAGAAGGTCAGTACGCCAAGCAGCACACTGGGCACGCCTTCGATCAGGAACAACCACTGCCAGCCGCGCAGCCCCGCCGTCTGGTCGAAATGCCCCATGATCCAGCCGGACAGTGGACCGCCGATGACGCTCGACAGCGGCAGACCGATCATGAACAGCGCAATGATGCGGCCGCGACGGTAGGTCGGGAACCAGGTGGTCAGGTAGAACAGCACGCCCGGCAGAAAGCCCGCTTCGGCGGCGCCCAGAAAGAAGCGCAGAACGTAGAACTGCATCGGCGTGCTGACGAACAGCGTGCAGGCCGAGAGCAGGCCCCAGGTGATCATGATCCGGGCGATCCAGATCTTCGCACCGACTTTTTCCAGCACCAGGTTGCTCGGCACTTCGAACAGGATATAGCCGACGAAAAACAGCCCGGCACCCAGGCCGAAGGCGGTTTCGCTGAAGTGCAGCTGATCGAGCATCTGCAGCTTGGCAAAGCCGATGTTGATGCGGTCAAGGTACGCGGCCAGGTAGCAGAAACACAGGAACGGAATGAGCTTCCAGGTGATCTTGTGGTACAGCGCTTTGATCGGGTCCGCGACAACGGTCGCGGCGGTTTCTACATTCGCAGAGGGCATGGGTGTCTCCTGGCGGTTCTTCGACCGATGAGCACAGTCGCGGCAGATCTTGCCTGCGTTTGCTGCGTTCTCATACGGCCTGTTGTGGTTTTTGTTTGCCGCACATCCAGTACTTTGGCAAGCACCGGGTGGCGGCTTCCAAAGGCAGTGTCAGAAGACTGGGCGTCGCTTCGCCGGTCCATGGCGAAACAGTGTCCAGTGAGTGCGCGATTAACCTGCGCGACCAGTGCTCTGTGGCCTGGTTCTGACGGCGGAATGTCCGTTTCTGCCGGTGAAGCGTTTGTTGCATGCTCCTTTCGGCTACCGATCTGCTGTGGGAGCGAATTCATTCGCGATGGGTTGGGTCAGGCGACAAATGTGTGCCGAATGTACCCACGTCTCGCGAATAAATTCGCTCCCACAGGTTTCGTGTTGGCCTGACAGGGCGCGGTCGTCTCAGGTCATTTCTTGAACTGGTTAATAACCTCCTGCTTGCTCACCACGTCCCCGTATTTGCTGTCGATGTCGAACAGGTTGGCCTCGTGCGGATCGGGGTGGCGGTCGCCGACGCATTCACGCACCACGATGGTCCGGAACCCGTGCTGCACGGCGTCTACCGCCGTCGCCCGGATACAGCCGCTTGTCGAGCAGCCGGCCAGGACCACGGTATCGATGCCCATGGCGTGCAGCATCGAGGCGAGTGACGTGCCGAAGAACGAGCTGGCGTATTGCTTGCTGATCACCACTTCTTCCGGCAGCGGCAGCACTTCTTCGCAGAACGCCGCCAGCGGGTTGCCCTCGACCATGTCTTTCATCACCGGTGCTTTCTTCACCCACATGCCGCCATCGGCAAAATGCCCAGGGTGATAGCGGATGTTGGTGTGCACCACCGCAATGCCGTGTTGCCGCGCGCTGGCGAGCAGCTCGACGCTCTCGGCCACGGCGCTGACCACGCCCGGTGCAAACAGCGGTGCGCCGGGTTGGGTGTAACCCTGCATGAAGTCGATCATCAGCAAGGCCGGTTTCTGACCGAAGCCAATGCGATTGCCCCAGACGCCCTGATAGTTGGCGTCGGCGCTTTGCTGTTCACTCATTCCGTTCTCCTTCAACAACTTGAGTGGTTGGCGGCAAACACGCTCCTACATAACGTTCAGCGCCAGATGAGCGACGTCGCTAGCGCAATGTCGTGCCCAAAAAATCACCAAACGCCGCAAAGAACCCCGGCAGGTTGTCCCACGGGATCATGTGCCCGGCGTTTTCCACGCGGGCGATCAGGATCGCGGGTTGCAATTGGCGGATTTCCGCTTCGTCCTCGGCCTGAATCACGCCGCCACGGCCGGCCACGATGAGCAGGGCAGGGACGGGCAGGTTCGGCAGGTCCTGATGGAAATCCACCTCGTGGAAGTCGTTGAAGGCACGCACGATGGCCGGCTCGTAGCAGGTGTGCAGCCATTCGGCGCGCAATTGCAATTGTTCGTCGGTCCAGGTCGGGCAGAAGACACGCATGTCTTCGGCGCTCATGCCGTTTTGAGACTGACGAATGGAATCCACGTACCACGGCAGTTTCGAGGGGTATTCACGACGACCTGGCCCTGAGACGGGCGGATCGATCAGCACCAGGCTCTTCAGGCCACGGGGATTGCGCACGGAGGTCCGCGCCGCGAATCGTGCGCCCATGGAGTGGCCGACCAAGTGATAACTGTCGAGCCCCATGGCGTCGGCAAACGCGCTGATGTCATCGGCGCAGGTGTCGACGCTGTAATTCAGCTCCGGGCCGCTGGAAGACAGACCACGACCTCGGGCATCGATCACATACGTATCAAAGTACTGACCCAGTCGCTCGGCCACGAAACCCCAGGTGATCGCCGGGCTGGTGATGCCAGGGATCAGGATCAGTGCCGGCTTGTCGGCGTGCCGTGTACCGCCGTAGCGCAGATAGTGCTGCCGGATACCGTTGGCTTGAACGTTACCGCCCTGAATGAATGTGCTCATGCGATGGCCCCCGATTTCAGTTCCTGGCCATACAGGTCGTACCCATAGACCCACGCGGGGTCTTCCTGGGTGCGAAGCCAGGTGTTGGCATTGGAAACCGCCTGAACCCGGGAGGCGCGCTCCTTACGGTTGGTTTCATACAGCTCGAAGGCGGTGCGGTAATCGGTGAGCCCGGTTTCCTGCAGGCAGCGTGTCAGCATCGCGGCGTCTTCGATGGCCATGCCGGCGCCTTGCGCCATGTGGGGTTTCATCGGGTGGCAGGCGTCGCCCAGCAACACCAGACGGCCACGGCTCCACAGCGGCAGCGGGTTGCGGTTGAGCAGCGGCCACTTGGTCACGCTTTCGGTGGATTCGATCAGCGCCTGCACGGTCGGGTGATAGTCGGCGAAGGCTTCATACATTTCCGCCTGACTGCTGTCGACGAAGTTGCCGTCGAAATCCCATGCCGGGTGCGGAACGCCGGTGACGTAGTAGTACTCATCGCGCTTGCCGGTGGTGTGGTAAACCATCATGTGACGGTCCTCGCTCCACCACTTCACGCAGTTCTCGAAATTCAGGTTGTATTTGGTCAGCACGTCGCTGCGAATCAGCGCGCGGTGTGCGACCCAGCCGCTGTACAGCGGTTTTTCATGACCGAGCAACTCTTCGCGGATCTTCGAGTTGATGCCGTCGGCACCGATCACGATGTCCGCGTCGGCATGGGTGCCGTCGGCGAAGCTCATGCGCACGCCATTGTCGCGCTCTTCAAGGGTGGTCAGGCATTTGCTGAAGTGCACGCTGCCCGGGGCGAGGGTGGACATCTGCAAGGCGTGAAGGTCGCCGCGGTGGACGGTGATGTAGGCCGCGCCATATTCCTTGCGTGAGAACTCGCCGAGTGCGATGCGGGACATGTAGTCCCCGGTCGCACCGTCACGGCTGAACCAGAAATCCGGATGGGAACCCATGTCACTGAGCTGCTGCTCGATGCCCATGCGCCGAAAGATTTTCATGATGTTCGGACCCATGTGGATCCCTGCACCGATGCGCGAGAACTCAGGCGCCTGCTCATAGACATCGACCTTGAAACCGGCCTGCTGCAACAGCGTGGCAGCGGCTGCACCACCAAGACCGGCTCCGACGATGGCGATTGTTTGCGAACTGGGCGTAGCGGGGTGAGTTGGCATGGCGCGCTTCCTTCGTGTTTCGTGAATCTCGATGAGTGGTGGGGCGAACATCGTTGCCGCTGCATTACGTTTTTAAAGTGTATACGCTGAAATTTTGAAATGTGAACTGGTATTTCAAAAAATACCCTGCGACGTCGCAAACAGGCATGTCACCCTTGGTAACCCAGCAAATAAGCCATGTGTGTGCGTAGGTAACGAAGTGGCTCGTCTATTGCAGACCGCGTTCAATTGATGTCTTATCGCGTTTAACTAGTGTGTACGCTTCAAAAAATGCACTAGTCTGATGCGGGATGCCTTTCAATGGTGCATTCGGTGCCATGTGATTGACCTGAGCCGAGTGACGAGGAGACAAGATATGCCGGTTAGCGATTGCGAATTGACCCAGATGTTCGAGCACGTCCTGAAACTGTCGAAGGTGGACACGACCCAGAGCGTTGCAGTGCTCAAGAGCCATTACTCCGATGCGCGCACCGTGCGCGCGGCCATGGACGCCGCCCAGCGTCTGGGCGCCAAGGTCTATGCGGTGGAATTGCCGTCGTTCAATCATCCCAAGGCCATGGGCAATGACATGACCGCGTACTGCGGCGACACCGCGCTGACCGGCAACCTCGCGGCCCAGCGCGCGCTGGAGGCAGCGGACCTGGTCGTCGACACCATGATGCTGCTGCACTCCCCGGAACAGGAGCAGATCCTCAAGACCGGTACGCGCATCCTGCTTGCCGTCGAGCCGCCTGAAGTGCTGGCGCGCATGCTGCCTACCCTGGCCGACAAGGAGCGGGTGCTGGCGGCTGAAAAGGTGCTGAAATCGGCGCGCTCGATTCATGTGAAGTCCCGCGCCGGCAGTGATTTTCGCGCCCAGCTGGGTCAATACCCTTCGGTGACGGAGTACGGTTTCGCCGACGAACCGGGCCGTTGGGACCACTGGCCCAGCGGGTTTCTGTTCTCCTGGCCAAACGAAGAAACGGCAGAAGGCACGCTGGTGATCGACATCGGCGACATCGTGCTGCCGTTCAAGAACTATTCCCGCGAGCAGATCGTTCTGGAGATCGAAAAGGGCTTTATCACCGGGATCAAGGGCGGCTTCGAGGCTGAGTACCTGCGCGATTACATGAAGTATTTCAATGATCCCGAGGTGTACGGCATTTCCCACATTGGCTGGGGCTTGCAGCCGCGCGCGCAATGGACCGCCATGGGCCTGCACGACAAGAACGACGGCATGTGCATGGACGCCCGGGCGTTCTATGGCAACTTCCTGTTCTCCACCGGCCCGAACACAGAGGTGGGCGGGACGCGCAAGACGCCGTGCCATCTGGACATTCCGCTGAGGCATTGCGACATCTATCTGGACGATCAGGCCGTGGTGCTGGGCGGCGATGTGGTTGCGCCCGAGGCGTCGAAGGCCTGAAGCGGGCCGTCCATGACAAGGCAGGTTTCAAACCTGTGGGACCTGTGGGAACGAATTCATTCGCGATGCACCCGTACGGTCGCCGGAGATGCGTTGGCTGTACCACCGTCTCGCGAATGAATTCGCTCCCACAGTTCGGACTGCGGTGGGCTGACGATTCCCCTGTCAGCTTGCAACCGTTAATGTACCCACCACTTTCTACGTCCCTTGTCGAACGAGCGCTCCGTGTCCACTGATCATTCATCCAACAACCATCAGCCCTATACCTTCTCCGAGCAGGTCGGCCACTTGCTGCGCAAGGCGTATCAACGCCATCTGGCGATCTTTCAGCAGAACGTGGGTGATTCGCAGCTCACGGCGGTGCAGTTCGTGACGTTGTGCGCGCTGCGCGATCACGGGCCCAGCTCGCAGACCGAGCTGGTCAAGGCCACGGCAGTGGATCAGGCGACGATTCGGGGCATCGTCGACCGGCTCAAAGCGCGTGACCTGATCAGCCTCGATCCAGACCCCGAGGATCGCCGCAAGGTCATCTGCAGCCTGACCGACAGCGGCCTTCAGTTGGTGCAGGAGACGGTGCCACGGGCAGCGCAGATATCCGAACTCACACTGGCCAGGCTCAACCCGGCTGAACGTGTGGCGGTGCTGTTTCTGCTGCGCAAATTGATCGACGAGCCTGAGGAGTAAGCCGGTTCGTCTCCTTTTCGCCACGATATGATCGTACCCACGCTCCGCGTGGGCATGCCTGCGCTAACGCTCCGCGTCATTGTTTGAGGGCGCGAAGCGTCCGGAGTCGAGTGACCCCACGGAGCGTGGGCCCCCTCAAACTCTTCCATTAAAAACCTCCATTTCCATACAGCCAGATCCCTCCGTCCTACAGCCTTTTCTCCAGTGGCACGCTTCCTGCTCTCCTTTTGTGAAGTGAATACTTCATCAAAAGCGCGAGGCGCTGAGTAACACAGGGGGAGTGCGATATGAGCGAGCAGCCGGTGATGGCGCAAACGACCGTGACGCTTAATGTCAACGGTCAGGCCGCGTCCGTCACAGCCATGCCAGATACGCCGCTGCTGCTGATCTTGCGCAACGACCTGGCCCTCAACGGCCCGAAGTACGGTTGCGGGTTAGGGGAGTGCGGCGCGTGTACGGTGATCATTGACGGGGTGGCGGCACGCGCCTGCGTGTTTCCTCTGGCCGGTGCCGAAGGGCGCGAAATCACCACGCTGGAAGGCATCGGTTCGCGGGCGTGCCCGCACCCGGTGCAGCAGGCCTTCATCGACGAGCAAGCCGCGCAATGCGGCTACTGCATGAACGGCATGATCATGACGGCCAAAGCCTTGCTCGATCGCAACCCGCACCCCAGCGAATCGGAAATCCGCAACGAACTCTCGGCCAACCTCTGCCGTTGCGGCACCCATATCGAAATCCTCCGTGCGGTCATGCGTGCCGCTCGCCACCCGCTTTGAACGGAGCGAATCCCTTGAACCAGCCCATCACGCCTCCCACGACATTGCCCACGCCGACCCGCGACCACCTGTTGGCCAAGAACGGGGTCCTGCTGATCGTCGATGACATCCTGCCGCCTTCAGGGCCGGTCGCCAAAGGCGGCACGCCCACGGTCAAGCCCAAGGAACTGGGGCTGTTCATCGCCATCGACCAGGACAACACGGTCTACGCCTTCAACGGCCATGTGGACCTCGGCACCGGTATTCGCACCTCCCTGGCGCAGATCGTCGCCGAAGAGCTCGACCTGCGCATGGACCAGGTCACGATGATACTGGGCGACACCGAGCGCGCGCCGAATCAGGGCGCGACCATTGCCAGTGCAACGTTGCAGATCTCCGCGATTCCGTTGCGCAATGCCGCTGCCGAAGCGCGGCGATACCTGCTTGAACAGGCGGCGCAACGTTGGGGAGTCAGTGCGGGCTCGCTGGTGATCGAACACGGGGTGATCAGTGCCCAGGATGGTCGCAGCCTGCGCTTTGGCGAGTTGCTGGTCGACCAGCACGTCGAGCTGCGTATTTCCGGCAATGCGCCGCTCAAGCGCCTGGAAGATTACAAGCTGGTCGGAACGGTCGCAGCGCGCGTCGACATTCCGGCCAAGGCCACCGGCGAATTGACCTACGTCCACGACATGCGTTTGCCCGACATGCTCCACGGCCGTGTCATTCGTCCGCCCTATGCCGGTTACGACACGGGCGAGTTTGTCGGCACCAGCCTGCTGGAGGTCGATGAGTCGTCCATTGCGCACATTCCCGGCATTGTCCGCATTGTGGTGATCCGCGATTTCATCGGCGTCGTTGCGATGCGCGAAGAGCAGGCCGCCAAAGCCGCGCGGGAGCTGAAAGCCACCTGGAAACCCTGGCAGCACCCGTTGCCTGACATGAGCGACATTGAGCAGGCGATTCGCGACAACCCGAGCGTTCAGCGGGTGGTGCTGGACAAGGGCAATGTCGACGAAGCCCTGGCCAACGCCAGCGAACGGATGAAGCGCACGTATCTCTGGCCCTACCAGATCCATGGCTCCATCGGACCGTCATGCGGGCTGGCGGACTACCGCGAGGATGGCATCCGGGTCTGGTCAGGCACGCAGAACCCGCACATGTTGCGCGCCGACCTGGCCTGGTTGCTGGAGTACCCCGAAGAAAAGATCGAGATCATCCGCATGGAGGCGGCCGGTTGCTATGGTCGCAACTGTGCCGATGACGTGTGCGCGGACGCCGTATTGCTGTCGCGGGCCGTCGGCCTTCCGGTTCGGGTGCAACTGACCCGCGAACAGGAACACGCGTGGGAGCCCAAGGGCACGGCGCAATTGATGGAGGTCGATGGTGGCCTGACGGCGGAAGGCACCATCGCCGGTTATGACTTCACCACCAGCTACCCGTCCAACAACTCGCCGACCCTGGCGTTGCTGCTGACCGGGCGCGTCGAGCCGGTCGCGGCCATGTTCGAAATGGGCGACCGCACCTCGATTCCGCCGTACGACATCGAGCACATGCGGGTCACGATCAACGACATGGCGCCCATTGTCCGCGCGTCATGGATGCGCGGTGTATCGGCACTTCCCAACACCTTCGCTCACGAGTCCTACATTGATGAGTTGGCTTTCGCGGCGGGGGTGGATCCGGTTGAGTACCGTTTGCGCTACCTGCACGACGACCGCGCCTCGGAACTGGTGCGCGCCACCGCCGAGCGTGCGAACTGGTCGCCGCGCACACAGCCCATGCAAATCCCGGAAGAAGACGGCGTGCTTCGCGGTCGGGGCTTTGCCTACGCGCGTTACATCCACAGCAAGTTTCCCGGCTTCGGTGCGGCGTGGGCGGCGTGGGTCGCGGACGTTGCGGTGGACAAGCACACTGGCGATGTTTCGGTCACGCGGGTGGTGATCGGCCACGACGCCGGGATGATGGTCAATCCGGCGGGCGTGCAGCATCAGATTCATGGCAACGTCATTCAGTCCACCAGCCGTGTACTGAAAGAGCGCGTGACGTTCGAGGAGTCGATGGTCGCGAGCAAGGAATGGGGCGGTTATCCGATCCTGACCTTCCCGGAAGTGCCCAAGGTCGACGTCATGATGATGCCGCGTCAGGCTGAACCGCCGATGGGGGCGGGCGAGTCGGCGTCGGTGCCCAGCGCGGCGGCGATCGCCAATGCGGTCTACGATGCCACCGGCATCCGCTTTCGTGAGCTGCCGATCACCCCCGAGCGCATCCTGGCGGCGCTGAAAAATGCAGGCGATGAGGCGAACAGCAACCCGCCGCAATCGCCCAGGGCCAAGCGTTCGAAATGGCTGTTCGGGTCGTTGTTCGCGGCGTTCGGCGCGGTATTGGGCATGGCTGCGACCGCCTTGCCATGGCGCGCCGAAATCGCCCCCATCGCACCACCGAGCGCCGGCACCTGGTCGGCGGCCACGCTTGAGCGCGGGCGTTTGCTGGCCTCGGCGGGGGATTGCGCGGTCTGTCATACCGCACCGGGCGGCACGGTCAACGCGGGCGGTCTGGCGATGCAAACCCCATTCGGCACCCTGCACAGCAGCAACATTACGCCCGATCCTGAAACCGGCATCGGCAACTGGTCCTATCCGGCTTTCGAGCGGGCGATGCGTGACGGCATCAGTCGCGACGGCAAGCACCTATATCCGGCGTTTCCCTACACCGCCTTCCGAAATATCGACGACGCCGACATGCAGGCGTTGTACGCCTATTTGATGTCGCAAGCGCCGGTCAAACAGGTTCAGCCGGCCAACAGCATGCAGTTCCCGTTCAACATGCGCCCGTTGATGGCGGGCTGGAACGCGCTGTTTCTGCGCAAGGGCGAGGTGCAGACGCAACCGCAGCAAAGCGCGCAGTGGAACCGCGGACAGTATCTGGTCAATGGTCTGGGTCACTGCGCCGCGTGCCATTCACCGCGCAACCTGATGGGTGCGGAGAAGGGCGGTGCGTCGTTTCTGGCGGGCGGCATGGTCGACGGCTGGGAGGCGCCTGCGCTGAACCGTCTGTCGAAAGCACCCACGCCGTGGACCGAAGACCAGTTGTTCAATTACCTGAGCAGCGGGTATTCCGATGCCCATGGCGTGGCGGCGGGGCCGATGGGGCCGGTGGTGTCGGAGCTGGCGAAATTGCCGAAATCGGATGTGCGGGCGATGGCGGTGTATCTCGCCTCGTTGAATGGCTCGGCTGATGCGACACCGGCCGTCACCGAAGTCGCCTCGGCGGCTGAATCTGCTGCGGCGGTCTCAGCGCAATCGCTGAGCAATGGTCAGCGGGTGTTCGAAGGGTCTTGCCAGGGTTGTCACGCCGACGGGCTGGGGCCGAAGCTGTTTGGGGTCAGTCCGTCGCTGGCGAGCAATACCAACGTTCACAGCGCACTGCCGGATAACCTGATCAAGGTGATTCAGCAGGGAATTTCCAAGCCAGCGACGCCGGATCTGGGCTACATGCCGGGGTTCAAGGACAGTCTTTCGAATACGCAGATTAGCGATCTTGCGGCTTACTTGCGCAGCCGCTTCGCCCCGAATGAACCTCAGTGGACGGGGTTGTCGGAAAAAGTGGCGCATCTGAAAGCCAATCCCGGCACCCACTGACATCGCCGGCCTTGAATGACACCCCATCACCCTGGGGGAGCTGCCGGAGGTTACGACGGTGGCGAAAGCGATTCGTCTGACACACCGCATTCGCCACCGTCGTAACCTCCGGCAGCTCCCACAGGGGTGCAGCGCATTTCGTTGGTCATTCCTGCACGGGGTGGGTGTTAATCGTCGCGTTCGGCAACACCCTCACTCCGCGCACCACCAGGTCCTGAATGAACGCCAGCCAGTCCTGCCGCTGCCCCTGCGCGCCCATGTCCTGGCCCAGGAACGAGGTCAGGGTATGCAGGTTGGAGTTATAGAAGTAGCAGAGCGAGGCGATCATCAGGTAGACGTGCTTGAGGTCCACATCACGCCGGAACAGGCCTTGTTCCTGACCTGCTTCGATGATCGGTTTGAGCACGCCCACGGCCTCGCCCGACAAGCGACGCAGCTCGCCCGACTGTTTGGCGTGCTTGCCCTTGTGCAGGTTTTCGATGCTGAGGATCGCCACGAATTCCGGGTGCGTCACGTAGTAGTCCCACACGAACGCCACCAGTTGACGCAGCGTCTCGACGGGCGTCGACGGGTCCAGCTTCAGCGTGCTTTCGGCCTGGTTGAACCGCTCGTACGTGTGCTCAAGGACTTTGACGAACAGTTTTTCCTTGCTGCCGAAGTAGTAGTAGATCATCCGGTCGTTGGACTCGGCCTCGGCGGAAATCTTCTCGATGCGCCCGCCCGAGTACCCGTCGCGGGTGAAGACCGTGATGGCGGCCTGGAGGATGCGGGCGCGCGTCTGGTCGGCCTGTTGCGCGCGGACGCCGGTGTTCTTGCTCATGGTCGTCAGAGAATCCGGTACAGCAGACGTTCGACACGCACCCGGCTGACCCGGCGCAGAAACGTGCGCACGCCCATCGGGTATTCGCTCAGCGTGTCCAGTTCGTCGAACTTGCCGACGCGGTGGGTGTTGCGCATCAACAGGGCGATTTCCTCGGCGCGGGGTGTGAGCCATTCACTTTTGGGGTCGTCGATCAGCACCGCGTTTTCCAGGTCGAGCTGGAAGGCCCGAGGATTGAGGTTGTTGCCGGTCAGCAGCGTATAGCGCTCGTCGGCCCACAACCCCTTCAGGTGGTAGGTGTTGTCGCCGTCTTTCCACAGGTGGATGTTCAGACGGTGCCTGGCAACGGCCGTTTGATGCTTCTGCATGAAGCGTCGCAGGCTGATTTCATAAAGATAAGGCAGCGCCGAGATCACCTTGAACGGTTCCTCTGGCGGGATGAAGAAGTCGTTGGCGGTCTTGTCGCCAATGATGATGTCGATCTTCACGCCCCGCTTGAGCGCGCGGTTGATCTCGCGTTTCACCGAGAGCGGCATGTTGAAATACGGTGTGCACAGCGTCAGTTGATGTTGGGTTGCCGCGATCAGGTCGCACAACACTTTGCTCAGCGGGTTTTTGCTGCCGATGCCGAGCAGCGGAATGAGGCGAAACTCGCCGTTCTCACGGACACCTTCATTGATGTCATAGCTGGCGCGTTTGAGGCGCTGACGGAACTGGCGGATTTCCCCGCGAATGCTGCGAGAGGCAGGCGGCGAGGGCAGGTCGAGGCGATGCACGGCGTCGGATGGCAGGATTTCCTGCGTCACCAGACGCTGGAAAGAGTCGGCCAGGGCCTTGTTTTCCAGCAGTTGATAGCGGTCGAGGCGGTACTTGTTCAGCTTGTGCAGGTAGACGTTGTTGATGCTGGCGCCGGTGTAGAGGACGCAATCGTCGATGATGCTGCCCTTCAGGTGCAACACGCCGAACAGCTCGCGGGTCTGCACTGGCACGCCATAGATCGGCACCTCCTGATCGTGCTCCAGGTTCTGCGCCTGATACCACGCCGAGTTCCCGGCCTGTTTGCCAGCACCGATCAACCCGCGCTGGGCCCGGAACCAGTCGACCAGCACCACGATGTCGAGGGTCGGCCGTGCGGCTTTGGCGGCATACAGGGCGTCGAGGATTTCCTGACCGGCTTCGTCCTGCTGCAGGTACAACGCCACGATGCAGATGCGCTGAGTGGCCGACGCAATCTTTTCGAGCAGGGTCCGGCGATAGTCGGCGGCGCTGGGCAGGATGGTGATGGCCGCGCTGGACGATTCAAAGCCGCGCAGCGCTGCAAGGGTAGAACGTCGGAAGGGAGCCCGCATAAGCCTCTCGATGAGTCGAAATCAACAGCGCACGAGCTTACACCAGAGTGCGCCCTCTGGTGGTTTTGGCAGCAGCATTGTTGACTTGTTCAGCGAAATTTCAGCAAGCGGGGCAGCTCAGTGCGACAGGTCCCTCATCTGTAGGAGCGCGCTTGCCCGCGATGGCGTTGGGCAAGTCGATGACGAATCAACCGACCCGACGCCATCGCGGGCAAGCGCGCTCCTACAAAGGCGGTTTGGCGCAATGATCAGAAATCGATGGTTCCCGAGAACTTCACCAGACGCGGATCGCCCTGGGTCAGGTAACCGCCGTTGGCCGAGGCCCAGTAATCCTTGTTGGCGATGTTCTCGACGTTGACGCGCAAGGTCACGTCCTTTTCCGCCACCTTGAAGGCGTAGCGAGCGCCGGCGTCGAAGCGGTTCCAGCTCGGCAGGCTGAGGTTGTTGGCCTGATCGGCGTATTGACCGCCTGTGCGCAGGAAGCGGGTGTTCAAGGAAACGCCCTGCAACCCCGGCACATCCCAGTCGACACTGGCGTTCATCAGGAAGGTCGGTACGCCGATGGCGTGGTTGCCATCGGTTGTCCCGCCCGCCGTGTCTTCCAGTTTCGACTCCAGGCGTGTGGCGCCGGCCAGCAGGCGCAGGCCTTCAAGCGGTTCTCCGTAGACGCTGAACTCCACGCCACGGTTGATCTGTTTGCCGTCGCGCACGAAGAAGTTGGTCGTCGTGTCAATGAAGCCATCGGTTGGTTTTTCGATGCGGAACGCGGCGAGGTTGGCGCCGAATGAACCCATGTCTAGCTTGATGCCTGCTTCAAGCTGTTTGGTGCGGCCTGGCGGGAACGACTGACCGACGTTCAGTACGGTGCCGCCGGCGGTCGGACCTTGGGCCAGGCCTTCGATGCGGTTGGCGTACAGGGAGACAGTGTCGATCGGTTTGTAGACGATGCCGTAAACCGGCGTGGTGATCCCGTCGTCGTACAGCGAGGTGCGAGCCCCCGTGCCGACGCTGTAGTTTTCGACACGCAACTGCTGCCGACGGACGCCGTAGGTCAACAACAACGTGTCGTCGAAGAAGCCTACGGTGTCCGAGAGCGCAACGCTGCGGTTACGGGTCTTGCCCGCGAGATCCGGATCACCAAGGTCCCCCGACGCAAACGTCACGTTGGTGGGCTTTGGCACGGACGGGGTGTTGTAGATGTTGGTCGGTGTGCCGCTGTAGAAGACGAAACCGTTTTCCTGTCGGGTCCAGATGCTGGACACACCCAACGCTACCTGGTGGCTGACCGGTCCGGTCTGGAACTTGCCGTTCAGGCCCGCCATGACGGTGCCGTTTTGTTCGTTGTGGTTGATGTTCGAGCCGCCGATGGTGGCCGCGCCAGTCGTGGCGTTGTTTAGGACCGGGGTGCCGTAGGTGCCGACTTCTCGCGTGCGTTTGCCGCCGCCTGCCAGGTAGGCGGTCCAGCTGTCGCTCAGGTCCCACTCACCCCGCACCATGCCGAAGGTGTCTTCGGTTTCCTGGTGAGTCCAGTTCTGGCCGTAGTTATGGTCGGCGTCCGGTGCATGGGGAATGCCGGTCAGCCCGGCGCCCAGCTGCACGTTGTTGCGCAGGTGGTTGATGCGTTCTTTCTGATACCCAAAGTCGGTGGACAGGCGGAAATTGTCGCCCCGGTAATCAAGCCCGCCGATGAACAGCTTGGATCGTTGATCCATATCGTCGATGGCTGTTTCGCCTTCGCGCTGGCTGAGGTTCACCCGTGCGCCGAAACGGTTGTCTTCACCGAAGCGCTGACCCAGGTCCAGATGCTCGCCGACACGGCCGTCGGTGCTGATGTCCTGGGTGTAGCGTCGGGTGGGGGTGTCCTGAGCGCGCTTGGGTTGCAGGTTGACGCTGCCGCCCAGGCCGGAGCCGGTCGGGCTGGCACCGTTGATGAAGGCATTGGGGCCTTTGAAGACTTCGACGCGTTCCACCGAGTCGACGGAAATGATCTGACGCGGCAGCACGCCGTAAAGACCGTTAAACGAAATGTCGTCGCCGTTCAGTGGCAGGCCGCGAATGGTGAAGGCTTGTGCCTGATTCCCGAAACCACCTGATTGACGCACCGACGGATCGTTGAGCAGAACGTCGCCCACGTTCTCAGCCTGCTGGTCCTCGATGAGCTTCGAGGTGTAGCTGGTCATCGTGAACGGCACGCTCATGTTGTCCTGATTACCCAGCACGCCCATTTGCCCGCCTCGTGCGACCTGGCCGCCCGCGAATGCCTCCGGCAGAGCGCCTGGGGCCTGCTGAATGGCTTGAGCATCGACGGCGGTCGCGCCCAGTTCGATGGCTTGATCGGCCGCGTAGGCGCTAGCACTGACCGAGCAGCACAGCGCGAGCAATGTCGGGCGGGAGGGGAGGCGTAGGGCCATCGGGAAGCTTCCTGTAGATGTCTAGTCTGCGAAAAGCCTCCCTGGCAATGCGAATGTTTCTTCGGCGCAGATGCTATCAGGAAGTGATTGCGAATTGTTATCACTTTGATGTTGTTTTTTTACATTTTTTTCACATCCTCGTTTTGGGTGGCTTACACCTTCAAAACAAGCTTCCCGTTGTTCTCACCCTTGAACAGCATCTGCAAGGTTTCCGGGAATGTCTCCAGCCCTTCGACGACGTGTTCTTTGCTCTTGAGCTTGCCCTGTGCCAGCCAGCCGACCATCTCCATGCCTGCCTTCTGAAAGTTCGCGGCGTGATCCATGACCACAAAACCTTCCATGCGGGCGCGGTTGACCAGCAGTGACAGGTAATTGGCCGGGCCTTTGACGGCTTCCTTGTTGTTGTACTGACTGATCGCGCCGCAGATCACCACGCGCGCCTTCAAGGCGAGTCGGGTCAGCACGGCATCGAGGATGTCGCCGCCGACGTTGTCGAAATACACGTCGATCCCGTTCGGGCATTCGCGTTTCAGTGCTGCGTGGATGTCTTCGCTCTTGTAATCGATCGCTCCGTCAAAGCCGAACTCATCGATCAGCGTTTTGCATTTGTCCTGGCCACCCGCGATCCCGATCACGCGGCAGCCTTTGATCTTCGCGATCTGCCCGGCCACGCTGCCTACCGCACCCGCTGCACCCGAAATGACGACGGTCTCGCCTTCTTTCGGCTGGCCCACTTCAAGCAGGGCGAAATACGCCGACATGCCAGTCATGCCCAGCGCCGCCAGGTACACCGGCAGCGGCAACAGTTTAGGGTCGACTTTGTGGAAGCCCTTGGGCTCGCCCACGAAATAGTCCTGCACGCCCAGAACGCCCTGCACGTAATCGCCGACCGCGAAGGCCGGGTTCTGCGATTCAACGACCTTGCCCACGCCCAGCGCGCGCATCACCGCGCCCAGTTCGACCGGCGCAATGTATGACTTGCCTTCGTTCATCCAGCCACGCATGGCCGGGTCCAGCGACAGGTACTCGGCTTTGACCACGATCTGCCCCGACGCGGGCTCGGCAACCGGCACCGTCTGAAAGGTGAAGTCATCCCGGCTGGCGGGGCCCGCTGGACGGCGGGCGAGAAGGAATTGGCGGTTGTTCAGCGCAGTCATGGCAGGGTCCTGAATGAAAGGGAAAGGCCAGTGATAGACCTGGAATCGATGATGGGCAAGCAAAGACCGCAAGGCGAATGCGCAACGATCCATGCCGATGATGCTGTCGGCGGGTCAATATCACCCGTGTTCATGATCCCGTAACCGGGGCTTTGATAGTGCTGACCGGATGCCCTATCCCATGGATAAACTCCTTCGCAACGGGCTGTAAGCCTTCCTGAAAAAAACGACAACACAGGACGATTCCATGAGCATGACGTTTTCCGGACAGGTGGCCCTGGTCACTGGCGCAGCCGCAGGCATTGGTCGGGCGACCGCGTTGGCCTTTGCCGAACAGGGCCTGAAAGTCGTTGCCGTCGACCTGGATGCCGAGGGCGGGGAGGGCACGGCTGAGCTGATTCGCCACGCCGGCGGCGAAGCCCTGTTCCTGCGCTGCGACGTGACCCGGGAAGCGGACGTGCAGCAGATGATGGCCAACGCCGTGGAAGCGTTCGGTCGTGTGGACTATGCGTTCAACAACGCCGGCATCGAGATCGAAAAAGGCCGTTTGGCGGAAGGCAGCGAAGCTGAATTCGACGCAATCATGGGCGTCAACGTCAAAGGTGTGTGGCTGTGCATGAAGTACCAGTTGCCGGTCATGCTCGCGCAGGGCGGTGGCGCAATCGTCAACACCGCCTCCGTCGCCGGACTGGGTGCCGCGCCGAAGATGAGCATCTACGCCGCGTCCAAACACGCCGTGATCGGGCTGACCAAATCGGCGGCCATCGAATACGCCAAGAAGCAGATCCGGGTCAACGCCGTATGCCCCGCGGTGATCGACACCGACATGTTCCGCCGCGCCCACGAAGCCGACCCGCGCAAAGCCGAGTTTGCCGCCACCATGCACCCGGTCGGCCGGATCGGCAAAGTCGAAGAAATCGCCGCCGCCGTGTTGTACCTGTGCAGCGACGGCGCGGCTTTTACCACCGGTCATTCACTGGCGGTCGATGGCGGTGTCACGGCTTTTTAATTCCATAGATCAGACATGGGATGCCTGCAGGGGCGGGGGGGCGTTCCGATGAAGGCGGTGGGTCAGACATATCCATGCTGACTATTCGTGAGCAAGCTCACACACAGGCTTTGTGTTTATTCCGCGATTGAGGTGAAAGCGCGGCAGGACCGTCCCGATGATGCGGACTGCCACACCGCATTCGCTGCCGTCGTAACCTCCGAGGTCTCCTACAGGGACTGCGTCGATCGCGATATTTCCAGCCAACGCAAAAACACCGCAGCAGCCTTTACGCATCCAGCGCTTTAAGCAATGTCTTGCCGGTGTTCAACAACTCCTGCGCCAACCCCTCATCCGTCACCGCACGCGACAACCCGATTGCCCCGACCAACGTGCACATGGCCAACAGCGCCTGAGCGCGCTTCTTCGAGGGCTGCTTACTGTTCGTCAATGCCGTGATCACCGCCAGTTCCTTCTGCAACTCCTGCGTGTACACCTCACGGATCGGATCGCTGCTGCGAGCGACATCATTCATCACGGCGGCCAAGGCGCAGCCCGACCCCGGGTCGTTCAGGTGCCGCTCGCTCAGGTAACTGTCCACCAGATCGGTCAGGGTCAGGGTCGATTCTGGATCGGTGTATTTTTCCAGCGCCTTGGTGCGCTTGTTGAACGCGCACTGCAACGCTTCTTCGACTAACTTTTCCCGTGATTCGAAATGCTTGTAGAAGCCGCCGCCGGTCCGGCCTGCCTCTTTCATCAGGTCGGCCACACCGATGCCGTTCAGCCCGACTTCTCGGAAACGCTCGGCTGCGAGGTTGACGATGTGTTCGTGAATGACGGCTTTCTCTGCCTGTGAGCGCGACATGGAAATCTCCGGTGACTGCTTTTCGTAACGATATGGTGAGCGATCATACGCCAAATGCCGTTCGGGAGATTTTTTATTTGGAGTATGGACGAAATCCAAAATAGGCGTATGGTTGTGCTCCATAGCGGTTCGGCAAACACCGGGCCTCCCATCCTTTGCATGAGCTTCAAGGAGCTACCATGAACGTCAACGGCAAAACCATTCTGATCACCGGCGGCAACAGCGGCATTGGCCTGGCCACGGCGAGACTGCTGTTGGAAAACGGTGCGCGTGTCGCCATCACCGGTCGCGATCAAGCCAAACTCGATGCAGCCGTGGCCGAGTTGGGCGGCGATGTATTGGGCATCAAGGCCGACGTGAACAACCTCGCCGACATCGATGTGGTGGTGAAGAAAATCAGCGAAGCGTTCGGCAGCCTTGATGTGGTGTTCGCCAACGCCGGTATCTCTGGCGCGACCCCGCTGGGCAGCACCACCCTCGAAGCGTTCGAGTCGATCGTGCGCACCAACCTGACGTCGGTGTTCTTCACGGTGCAGGGCGTGTTGCCGCTGCTGAAAGAAGGCAGCTCGGTAATCCTCAACGGCTCGGTCATGCGCGAACTCGGCTCGCCGGGCTCGTCCGCCTATTCGGCCACCAAGGGCGCAATTACCTCGATGGCCAAAGTGTTTGCGTCGGAACTGGCGCCCAAGGGGATTCGCGTCAACACCGTGATCCCGGGTGCCACCCGCACGCCGATCTGGACACGCGGTTCACGTGCAGGCGCCACGGTCGATGCCACTGAAAAAGCCATCGCACCGCGCATTCCGATGGGCCGCTTCTCCGATCCTGAAGAACTGGCCCAGGCCGTGATGTTCCTGGCATCGAACGCCTCGTCCGGCATGACCGCCGCCGAGATCGTGGTCGATGGCGGCAACATCGGCGCGCCATGGGGTATTCCGCTGTTTCGCGGCTGATCCCTCGTTGTTCTGAGGCTCCCCTGCGACGGTATTCAGCTAAGCTCCTTGGGCTGTTTACCTTCCGGGAGCTTCGATGGATCACCTGTGGTTCGCTTATCCGTTGCTCAGCGCGTCGCTGCTGCTGATCGTTGATCTGGTGCTGTGGCAATGGATGCATCCCCGACTGCTGCGGCGCAAGCTGGTGCTTCGGCTGGTGCTGTTCGTGATGTTCAGCATGGCGCTGCTCGATGGCGGTTTGAGCCCGCTGTATCCGGTGCCGATGGACTGGTCGGTGCCGCGGCATGTGCTCGGAACGATCCTGACCATCACATGGTGGCTGTTCGGCGCACGGACCTTGACGGTTCTGGCGGTGGTGGTCATGGAGCCGCGCATCGGCGGCAAGGGCCATTTGCTGCAAGACGTCATGGGCGCGATCATTTTCCTGGTGGCTGCCGTGGCCGCTGCGGGCTATGTACTGGACTTGCCGGTCAAAGGCCTGCTCGCAACCTCGGGCGCCGTGGCGATCATTTTCGGTCTGGCGGTGCAAAGCACGTTGGGCGATGTGTTTTCCGGGATCGTCCTCAATGCGACCAAGCCGTTTCGCGTCGACGACTGGATTCGGGTCGACGACATCGAAGGCAAAGTCATCGAGATCGACTGGCGCTCGACGCATTTGCTGACCTCCGAAGGCAGCATGGCGGTGATCCCGAACGCCATGGCGGCGAAAACGCGCATCGTCAACTTCAGCCGTCCCGACCACTTTCATTCCGTCACCCTGTCCATCGAACTGCCGACGCGGTTGCGCCCCAGCGTGGTACTGGACTCACTGGACAAAGCGCTGCTGGGTTGCCGTGAGTTACTCGCACAACCCAAGCCATCGGCGGTGGTGGTGAAGTCGGGGCTGCGCAGCGTCGAATATGAAGTCACCGGGTACGTGAAATCCCGAGATCGTCGTTCAGCTGTGCGCAATCAACTGTTTGACCTGATTCACCGGCAACTGGCCTCGACCGAAACGCGGATGGATCAGTTGCGGCCTGCGACGCGGCAGTCCGCTGTGCTCAATACGGTGGGCGCGTTGCGTATGCTCAGTGACGATGACCGCGCACAGCTTGAGCAGCACATGCGACTCGCCGCCTATTCGGCGAAGGACGTGGTGCTGGCCGAAGGGGTGATTCCCGACGCGCTGTACATCGTTGAGTCGGGTGTGATCTCGGTGGCGATCCAGCGCCCGGAGGGCTGGCTGGAAGTCGGTCGCATGGGGCCGGGCGAATTGCTGGGTGAAACCGGGTTCGTGGACGGCACGCCCACCGTGGGGCGTTTTTGCGCGTACACCGATTGCATGGTTTACCGCATCGAGAAAGCTGATCTGGAACCCTGGCTGGAGGCCCATCCCGAGCTGATCGGTGCGCTGGCCGGCCTGGCGAAATTCCGCGCCAAGGCACGTGCCGCGATGCTGGAGACAAAACCGGTGATCGTCGATCCCAGCGGGTTTCTCGGCTGGCTGCGCAAGAGCGTCACGCGTTTTCAGGTCAACCGGGGTCAGGGCCCGACCGACAAGATGAGTTGAGCCCGACGCTGGATTCAAGAAAGGGAGTGCTCTACATTGCCGGTTCATTCGAACGTCAGCCGAGTCCTTGAAATGCCTGTATCCCGCACGATCCTCAACCCCAACGTCTTGCGCGCGGGCGATGCCGTGGCGCTGGTGTCGCCTGCCGGTCCTGTGGCCGAGGCGAGGGTTCAAGCGGCGGTGCGTGAGTTGACGTTCTGGGGTTTGCGGCCACGGGTTTACCCCCATGCGCTGGACGCCGAGCATTTTCTCGCAGGCAGCGACGCCAACCGTGCCGCAGACCTTAACGACGCCCTGGCCGACCCCGAGATCCGTGCGGTGCTGTGCAACCGAGGCGGCTACGGCGTGCAGCGAATCCTTGAGCATCTGGACTACGATGCCGTGCGCCGCGATCCGAAGCTGGTCGTTGGCTTTTCCGACATCACGGCGTTGCACGCGGCGTTGTGGAACCGCGCGGGGCTGGTGACCGTTCATGGCCCGGTGGCCGCGCAACTGGAGCGAGGCGGCGAGTTTGCCAGCACATTGCGGCATGCCTTGATGAGCACCGAACCGATGGTGGTGCAGGCCGACTCTGCTGAGCCGACCTTCAGCGTGCGGACATCGGGCGCTGTCGAAGGCACCTTGTTGGGCGGCAACCTGAGCATGCTCAGCACGTGTGTCGGCACCCCGTTCATGCCGGACCTCGAGGGCGCGATCCTGCTCATCGAAGATGTCGGCGAACTGGCCTATAGGGTTGACCGTCTGCTCACTCATCTGCGCAACGGCGGCATTCTGCAACGGGTCGGCGGCATCGCCATCGGCCAGTTCAGCGAACCGGGCCATGGCAACAACCCGATCAAACCGCCCGATGTCTTGATCGAGCGACTGGCCGATCTGGGTGTTCCTCTGCTGGGCGGATTGCCGATTGGTCACGGCGATCGCAACCTCGCCGTCGCGCTGGGTAGCCGCGCCGTTCTGGACGCAGACGCCGGCACCCTGACGGTTGCACCTGCCGCGCGTTGACCGCCGGTCAGCGTGAGCGTTACCTGCGCACGAACTGTCACTGAAAGCCCGTTTTCGCGCCGTCATGGCGCGTTACCTTTCGTCGCATGGCCTCGTTAAATGCGGGCTTTGCGGCACCTCGCTCCCTGTTGAGAAATCTGGATACGCCGATAACCATTCTGGAAGCGACGTTGGCGTAGCTATTTGCCATTATTCCGACGTCAAAGACTTGTTTTGCGCCTGACCCGTTGCGAATCTGCACGAAAATTGAATGGCCATGCCCACATGGCCTCGTTGTGTGTGCCTTCTAGCTGTGATTGGGGACTGATCGTATGATTTCGGCCGTGCAAACGCGTTTTGCCAATCTCGGAATGGCGAAGAAACTGGCCATCGGATTCGTGCTGGTGCTCTTGTTGACCGCCTTGGTTGCGGCCATCGGGGTCTGGTCGCTGCGATCGATCAGCGTGCATTTTGACAGTCTCAAAGACATGAACGCGCTCAACACCGGTCTCAACCGGGTCCGATTGCTTGAGCAGGACTTCGCGCTGCACAGCGACCCGAAGGTGGTCGACGAACTGCATGCAGGGCTCGACGCCTTGAACGCCCAGGCTGAAGCGCTCAAATCCAGCTCGGCGGTGAATCAGCGGGTCATGACCGAGGTTCAGCAAGCGCTCGCCGCCTACCGCAAATCCTTCGACGAATTCGTCAGCATCAGTCAGAGCAAGGACCTGGCACTGGAAATGGCCAGCTGGTCGGTGTCCAGCGTTGCCAACAACCTCGACGTATTGCAGGCCGGCCTTGCCGACGACGGCGCCTATACGCTGAAGGATTCCCAAGGCCAGCAAGGCTCGGAGTTCATCGAGCAATCGGCCCAGGTCAGCCAGATTTCCAAATTGATGATGCAGGCCATGGACGAGGCCCGCGTGCGCCTGGACAAGAGCCGCAAGACCGGTTCAGGCGAAGAGGCCAAAACCGGCAAAATTGAACAGGCAGTGCAAGCGCAAGAGTCTGCCGAGCAACTCAAGGGCGTGATCAAGGATCCCGGCTACCTCACGGTATTGACCGAGGTCAGCGGGCACATCACCAACTTCGGCGATAAGCTCAACGAGTACACCGGCCTGCTGGCCGACGAGGCCAAGGTTTCCCAGCAACTGGCTGCCAACGCCAAAACCGTCGTGCAGCAAGTGAATCAGGCGTATGACGCGGAAGATCAGTCGATGATGGGCGAGCTGCAGGCCAACTCGATGAAGATCATTGGTTCCTCGGTGCTGGCGTTGATCGTCGGCCTGATCGCTTCGTTCGTCATTACCCGGATCATTGTTGCGCCACTGCGCAGCGTCATTGCCATCGCCCAGCGCATTGCCGCCGGCGACCTGAGCGGCACTGTACAGGTCACGCGCAAGGATGAGATTGGTCAGTTGATGCAGGCCATGCAGCAGATGGGCGCAGGGTTGAGCGGGATCGTCAGCGGTCTGCAAGCGGGGATCGAACAACTGGCGAGCTCGGCGCATTCCTTGTCGGCCGTCACCGAGCAGACCAACCTGGAAGTCAGCTCCCAGAAAGTAGAAACCGAACAAGTGGCCACGGCCATGAACCAGATGACGGCGACCGTGCACGACGTTGCGCGCAATGCCGAGGAAGCCGCCCTGGCCGCGCAGACCGCCGACACCAAGGTCGACAGCGGTCAGGCAGTGGTGCGTCAGAGCATGCAGCGCATCGAGCAACTGGCGACCTCGGCCAACTCGGCCAGTCACAGCATCGAAAACCTCAGTGCCGAGATCCAGAACATCGGCAAGGTGCTGGGGGTGATCAAAAGCGTTGCCGAACAAACCAACCTGCTGGCCCTCAACGCCGCCATCGAAGCCGCGCGGGCGGGCGAACAGGGCAGGGGCTTTGCGGTGGTGGCGGATGAAGTGCGGGCCCTGGCCAAGCGCACCCAGCAATCGACCGAGGAAATCGAGCGCCTGGTGACAAGCCTGCAAAGTGGCGCGCAGGCGTCGGTGGCACAGATTCAAAGCAGCGGTGAACTGGTGAAGCTGGCCGTCAGCGACGCGCTGCAAACCGAAAGCGCGCTGGGCAGCATTGCCGCGGCGGTGTCGTTGATCCAGCAGATGAACCAGCAGATCGCGGCGGCGGCCGAAGAGCAGAGCTCTGTGGCCGAAGAGATCAACCGCAGCGTCACCAGCATCCGTGCCAGCGCCGATCAGTCCGCCGTGGCGATGCGGGGCAATGCTGCGTCCAGCATTGAGCTGGCGTCACTGGGCATGGAATTGAAAGGGATGGTGGGGCATTTCAGGTTGTGAGCCTGAGTTGCACTGCCTACGCCGGATGACCTTTGTAGGAGCGAATTCATTCGCGATGCGTTTTTTCAAACGATGACTTCCGGTTGTCTGTACCGACGTCTCGCGAATGAATTCGCTCCCACAGGTTTTGTATGCATCTGGGGGAGTCAGGGTTTCCGATAGTTAAGAATCACCAGCGTCAACACCCCCGCTACAATCCCCCAGAACGCCGACCCGATGGAAAACAGCGTCAGCCCTGACGCCGTGACCATGAAAGTGATCAACGCCGCCTCACGCTCTTTGGGTTCATTCATCGCCACGGTCAGCCCGTTGATGATCGAACCGAACAACGCCAGCGCCGCTATCGACAGCACCAGCTCTTTCGGGAACGCCGCGAACAACGCGGCCAGCGTCGCGCCGAACACACCGGCAATGGCGTAGAAAATCCCGCACCAGATCGCGGCGGTGTAGCGTTTGTTGCGGTCTTCATGGGCGTGCGGACCGGTGCAGATCGCTGCGCTGATTGCCGCCAACGTGATGCCGTGGGCCCCAAACGGCGCCGTCACCAGCGAGATCAGGCCGGTGGCGGTGATCAGCGGAGAGGCAGGGACGTGATAGTCGTCTGCGCGTAATACGGCGATGCCCGGCATGTTCTGCGAGGTCATGGCGACAACAAACAGCGGGATCCCGATGCTGATGGTGGCGCCCAGCGAAAACGAGGGCGTGGTCCACACCGGCACGGCGACTTCCAGTGCAAAGCCGCTGAAATTCAACATGCCGAGCATCGCTGACAACGCCACACCCACCAGCAGCGTGGCGAGCACCGCGTAGCGTGGCGAGAAGCGTTTGACGATCAGGTACGTGAAGAACATGCCCAGCACCAGGCCGGTACGGTGTTGCGCGGCGACGAAGATTTCGCTGCCGATCTTGAACAGAATGCCGGCCAGCAGGGCCGCTGCCAGGGAGGTGGGCAGGCGTTTGACCAGTTTCTCGAAGCTGCCGGTGATGCCGCAGATGAAGACCAGGATCGCGCTGGTGATGAAGGCGCCGATGGCTTCGGGATAGGCGACATGTCCCAGGCTGGTGATCAGCAGTGCGGCGCCCGGTGTAGACCAGGCGACGGTGATCGGGGTGCGGTAGCGCAATGACAGGCCGATGCTGCAGATCGCCATGCCCATGAACAGCGCCCAGATCCAGGAGGATATCTGCGCGGAGGTCAGGCCGGCGGCCTGGCCTGCCTGGAAGATCAGCACGAGGGAGCTGGTGACGCCGGTCATCATGGCGATGAAGCCGGCGACGATGGCGGAGGGCGAGCTGTCGGTGAGGGGGCGCAGTGGCGTGTGGGTCGCGTCGGTCATGCGGTCTATCCCTGGGGCGGCGAGTTGAGCAGGTTTGCAAGCGTATACGCAGTTGTGACAATTCGTTGCGATACAGCGGGGTGCGCAATAATCGGCACAGTTGGGGCATAGGCTATAAGCGTTCGCGATGCTAGGGGCTGAGGGATGGCACATCAGACGTGGTGACGTTATCGGGGCTGTGGTGGCGCTGCTTTTTTGGGTTCTGCCTAACGGCAGAAGCGTTCCGCCTTCGGCGGGTTACTTGAAAACCGGAATGCCGGACCATCCCCAAGTAACCAAGGGTCCGCTCCCGGTTTGGCCTCGACTTCGTCGAGGTACCTTCACTCCGGCGACGCTCCGTGGGCCCGCCTGCGTTCAGCCTGCACCCAAGTCGCATTTTGTGTCGTCTGGACTTTCTCGGTATGAAGATCAAAAGCAGGAGCAAGAGCTCGATCGTTCCCACGCTCCGCGTGGTAACGCATTGCGTCAAAGAAAGACGGACGCGGAGCGTGGGAACAATCAATCTCCATGCGGTACAAAATCTGGCGCGATGTGTGGACAGATGAGATCCCTGTAGGAGACGTCGGAGGTTAAGACGGCAGCGAACGCGGTGGGTCAGTGAAATAGATGGGGCTGACCCACCGCATTCGTCCGAGTGCGGCCCAGACCCTCGTAACCTCCGACTGCTCCTACAGGTTAATTTGTCGTTTCTGATTTCCGTGCAATCTGATCATTCATCTACAACGTGTGTGTGCTTTCGAGGCTCAGCTGCGATTGAGGGTATTGCCCAATGCCTGATTCACGGCCAGCCAGCCATCCACGGCTTCGCGTCCGGCGTCGGCGAACACCCGTTGCAGCAGTTTTACCTGTTCGCGGCGCAATGACTCTTCGAATTTCGCGCCTTCGGCAGTCAGCTCCAGCAGGCGTTTTCGTTTGTCGTCTTCGGGGGCGACGCTCAGGACCAGCTCCATCTCGATCAACTGCCGCAGCGGGGTGTTCAGCGCCTGTTTGCTTACGCCCAGCACGGCAAGCAGTTCCTTCACGCTCAGCCCCGGATAGCGGGCGATGAAAAACACGATGCGTTGGTGAACCCGACTCAAGCCTCGGCGATCGAGCATTTCGTCGGCTTTTGCAGTGAACGCCTGATAGCCGAAGAAAAACGCTTCCATGGCGATTTGTTGCGTCGCTGAGTTTTTAAGGTCAAGCATATTGACGTATCCGGGTCTGTCGTCGTAGTTTCAGTCAACCAGTTTGACCTATTTCCATTTATTTCCGCCAGCGGTGATCTCATGGCATTTTCCGAACGCGTCACCCGTTTGAAGAGTTCTCTGATTCGCGAAATCCTGGCCGCCGCTCAACGCCCGGACATGATGTCGTTCGCTGGTGGCCTGCCGGCCGAGGCGATGTTGCCGCAGAGCGAATGGTCGGACATGCCGCGCAGCATGGGGCAGTACGGTATGAGTGAGGGCGAACCGCAGTTGCGTGAAGCGCTCGCGGCCCAGGCCCGGGCGCTGGGTATTGCCTGCGAGGCCAGTCAGGTGATGATTGTCAGCGGTTCGCAGCAGACGCTGGACCTGGCCGCCAAGCTGTACATCGACAAAGGCACGGAAATTCTGCTGGAAGGCCCGACCTATCTCGCGGCGCTGCAAATCTTCCAGCTGTTCGGTGCCGACTGCCTGACCGTTCCGTTGCTCGCCGAAGGACCTGATCTGGACGTACTGCGTCAGCGCCTGGAACGCCATGCGCCGTCGTTCGCCTATTTGATCCCGACCTTCCAGAACCCGTCGGCCGTGCGCTACAGCGAAGAAGCGCGGGACGCCGTGGCGGCGCTGCTGGATGAATTTGGCGTCACCCTGATCGAAGACGAGCCTTATCGCGACCTGACGTTTGATGGTGCCAGTGCCAAGCCGATCGTCAGCCGCTTGAAGAAAGCCAGCTGGATTTACACCGGCACTGTGTCGAAAACCCTGATGCCGGGGCTGCGCGTGGGGTATCTGATTGCCACGCCGGACCTGTTTCCGCATCTGCTAAAGCTCAAGCAGTCCGCTGACCTGCACACCAACCGTGTGGGCCAGTGGCAAGCCCTGCAGTGGATCGGCAGCGATCACTATCAGCAGCATCTGATGGAGTTGCGTGGCTTCTACCGTACTCGTCGAGACCAGTTCGAAGCGGCGCTGCAACGGCATTTCAGCGATCTGGCGCAGTGGAACAGCCCGCAAGGCGGCTTGTTCTTCTGGCTGACGCTCAAGGAAAAGATCGACACCCGTACGCTGCTCGACACGGCGTTGGCGCAGAACGTGGCGTTTATGCCGGGTGAACCGTTTTTCACCGACCCGGATGCCAACCCCGGTTATCTGCGCCTGAACTTCAGCCACATTGATCCCGCACGACTGGATGAAGGGTTGAAGCGACTGGCGGCTGTCATCAGACACGCACAGGCTGCCCATGCAGCCTGATACATTACGCACACGCACCACCGAGCAGGGTTGAGGGGAGAGCAGCAGATGTACAAGGTTTACGGCGATTACAACTCGGGCAACTGCTACAAGATCAAACTGATGCTGAGCCTTCTGGGCGCCCAGTACGAATGGGTGCCGGTGGACATTCTGAACGGGGAGACCGAAACCGAGGCGTTCCTTGAGAAAAACCCCAACGGCAAGATTCCCGTGCTGGAGCTTGAGGACGGCACCTGCCTGTGGGAGTCCAACGCGATTCTCAACTTCCTCGCTGAAGGCACGCCGTATCTGCTGACCGAGCCTCGCCTGCGCACGCAAATGCTGCAATGGCAGTTTTTCGAACAATACAGCCATGAACCGACCATCGCCGTGGCCCGCTTCATTCAGTTCTACCTGGGGCTGCCTGAAGCGCGTATGGACGAATACCGGTCGCTGCACAAGCGCGGTTACCGCGCGTTGAAGGTCATGGAGCAGCAGCTGCAGCGCACGCCGTTCCTGGTGGGCGAGCATTTTTCCATTGCGGACATCGCGCTCTATGCCTACACCCATGTCGCCCATCAAGGCGGTTTTGACCTGACTCAGTTCCCGGCCATCGAACGCTGGCTGGAGCGGATCAAGCAGCAACCGGGTTACGTCGGCATGCTGGATTGACAGCGAGGGCTGAGCCTTCACAGATAAAAAAGCCGGTCCTGGCAGCAGTGACCGGTTTTTTTATGTCTGAATGTTGTGTGCAACGCATGTGCGCTGGCGTTGATTTACGCTGCGCCCCCGTTTGGCTCAGGCCGGACGATCAACTGGAAAAGGGAGTAATTGATGCGATTCATGATGATAGCGGTGGGCATGTTCATGGCGCTGGGCATTGGCTGTTCGGCGCAAGCCGAAGATTGCGATGCTACGCAGGCGTCGATGAACCAGTGCGCGAGCAAGGAATACGCGGCCCTGGATGCCGATCTCAACAAACAGTACAAGACGCAGATGGCCTATCTGACGAATCCGGCACAGAAAAAAGCGCTGCAGGATGCTCAGAAGAAGTGGATCGCCTTTCGCGATGCCGATTGCCAGTATCAGGTGGGTAAGCGAGAGGAGGGCGGTAGCCTCTGGCCATTGGCGCAGGCGCAATGCCTGTCGGCACAGACCAAGGTGCGGGTCGAGCAGTTGAAGGGCTACGTGGCGTGTCGGCAGGAAGGCTGTCCTAAATAGCCGAAGGTCCGGACAGCGCGGATGCCATGGCCTGTCATGATTCCTGTGGGAGCGAATTCATTCGCGAATGATTGGCCAGACAAACCCTGTGTGTCGGGTATAAGGGCCAATCGCGAATGAATTCGCTCCCACAGGGTCTATGCCCGGCTTGAAATTCAGCGGTGTCCGGAATGATTCAAACCGCCGAAAAACGCTTGTTCAGGTAATCGATGATCACCTTCGACTCATACATCCACACCGTCTTGTCGCCCTCTTCAATGCGCAGGCAAGGCACTTTGATCTTGCCGCCTTCGGTCAGCAGGGTCTGACGATCGATCTCGTTGTTCTTCGCATCACGCAAGGCGACCGGCACGTTAAGGCGGCGCAGCGTGCGGCGGGTCTTCACACAGAACGGGCAGGCCTGGAACTGGTACAGCGTCAGGTCTTTTGCCGACGCTTCGACGGCGGCCTGAGCGTCCGGAGTGCGTTTTTTCTTGGCGGGGCGGGTCAGGAAATCGATCAGAATAACGAGCTGGCCCAGGCCAACCCTCAATGCCTTCATCAACATGCTTGAAACCTCGCGGCCGCGGACCTGAGGTCGCGGCCTTTCAGGACGCCCGGATCACTTGATCAGGCTAAGGAACTCGGTGCGGGTGGCCGCGTTTTCGCGGAATTCACCGAGCATCACCGAGGTGATCATCGAGGAGTTCTGCTTCTCGACGCCGCGCATCATCATGCACATGTGCTGGGCTTCAATGACCACGGCCACGCCGAGCGCGCCGGTGACCTGCTGAATGGCCTCGGCGATCTGGCGGCTGAGGTTTTCCTGGATCTGAAGGCGACGGGCGAACATGTCGACGATGCGCGCGACCTTCGACAGGCCGAGGACTTTGCCGCTCGGGATGTAGGCAACATGGGCCTTGCCAATGAAGGGCAGCAGGTGGTGTTCACACAGCGAATACAGCTCGATGTTCTTGACCACGACCATTTCGCTGTTGTCAGAACTGAACAGTGCACCGTTGGTGACTTCTTCCAGGGTTTGCTCATAGCCACGGCAAAGGTACTTCATGGCTTTGGCCGCACGTTTCGGGGTGTCGAGCAGGCCTTCGCGGGAGACGTCCTCGCCGAGTTGACCAAGGATCTCGGTGTAGTTCTGTTCCAGTGTCACAGGGTTGTGTTCCGTGTGGGTTCAAAAAACGCAGGATTGTCGGCCTGCAAAGGCGCACATAGTAGCGTAGCTGGGCGGGGAGGTGTACGGCGGGCGACCGACAAACCTGCGGCATGACGACGCCCGGCACGGTGTAAAGGCGCCTTTACCTAACCTTTACCGAGTGCATATGTCGAAATGTGTCCGTTTGGTGTCTGAGTTAATGGGTGATAGATGCCCGGATGAAGAGAGTAATCATATGTTTAGCCGAATCGCGAAAATCGCACTGGTGATCGCCCTGACGTCGTCGGTTTCGGGATGTTTTTTTGGCCCTGGATGGGGTCGTCACGGAGGTTGGGATCATCGCCATTATGATGGCGGTCATTATTATGAGGGGCGGGGCGGCTACGGCCCGGGACCTGGTTATTATCGCCGCTGACCCTCATTCCTCTGATCGGGAGCCTGATCGAACGGATACGCCCTGATCCACAAAGAGACTCAAATAAAGGCCGCGACGGGCGTGTTTTCCCTTCGCGGCCTTTTTGTTTGCTGACCGCTGCGTATCAATCTCGACACCCTACGGCTACCAAACAGCGACGCGGTTTCAACAGGATGTGCTGTCAGACGTTGCAGGTGATGAATGCCTGCTGTTAAGAGAGAGCAATGAACATGTTGAGTCGTATAGCGAAAGTCGCGATGGTGATCGCGGTCATGTCAGCCATGTCCGGCTGCTGGCCTTTCTGGGGGCCGGGCGGTGGAGGTCACGGCGGTGGGCATGGAGGCGGTGGTGGTCACTACGAAGGTGGCGGCCCGGGTGGCGGCGGTGGACCCGGCCCGCGCTGATCAATTGCTAACCCGATGAACCGTGTAAGAGCGCGCTTGCCCGCGATCGCGGTGCGTCAGCCGCACCTGTATAGCTGACACTCTGAAATCGCGGGCAAACGCGCTCCTGTTTGTTCGTTTAAGCGTTCTTACTCGTCGCGCCCTTCCATCATCGTGCGCTTGAGCATGACGTACACCGCACCGGCGCCACCGTGTTTGGCGATGCACGATGCAAACCCCAGCACCTGTTGATGTTGACGCAACCAGGTGTTGACGTGGCTTTTGATCATCGGGCGCTTGCCGTCCAGTCGTACCGCCTTGCCGTGTGTGATGCGCACGCAGCGGACTTCCAGCTTCGCTGCCTCGGCGAGGAACTCCCACATGGTTTCCCGCGCCAGTTCCACGCTCATGCCGTGCAGGTCAAGGCTGCCTTCGAAGCTGATTTGGCCCAGCTTGAGTTTGCGCATCTGGCCTTCCTGAACGCCATCGCGGGCCCAGTACAGCGTGTCCTCCGGTCCTACGTCGATCACGAACTGATCGGACAGGCCGTCGACGGTAATCGTCGCGTCGGAACGCACCGTCGCCGCCTGCCTCAGCTTGGCCAGATGCTTACGGTCGGGTTTGGGTTTGCCTACGTCGGCGTGTTCAGTCCTGATGGGCTTGACGCCACGAAGCTCACTTCTGAACAGGGAAAAGTCGTCGTCTTGCATGTCGGTCTCCGCGAAGGACGCCAGTTTAACCAAGTCACGCCGTTCTCGGCGCGACTAAAAACGTTCAAATGGCTGCGGATGACGCGGGGAGGGTCAGTCGTGTTTCTTCATCAGATGCGGAGACATGTTGAGCTCACCGGCGCGGCGACGACGCAGACGACTGCGACGCCAGAGCCAGACCCCGATGTACAGCAGGAACAGGCCGACAACAATCGTGACCACGGCGCCGGCCGGGCTCGCGTTAAGCTCACCCAACGCTGCCGGATGACCAATCAGACTGGCGATGCCGGCCATTGCAAGCAGTACGCCGGCAGTTGCAAACAAGGCGGACAGCACAGCGCCAAAGCGCATCCGCCAGTTGCTCTGGCCTTTCGGGCGCAGGCGACGGGCATCGAAACCATCGGATATCTTCATCCCGACTTCCTCTATGGGTATCGGCGCTCTGACCAGCTTATGCCGGGGTGGTTCCCGTTTGGTCAGCGCTCAAAGGCAAACACGAGTGATTAACAGATAGGCGGTTATGTGAGATGCGTCACACGCCTGATGACTGCATTTGTACGCTTTTTCTTCAGGAACTGCCGGAAAATTGATCTCAGCGGGGCAACCCCTGCGGATCATGGGTCAGTTCCTGATGAAGAGCGTCGCGTCAGATGAGGTCTTTGGTCAGCGCAAGCTTGGCGAAGTTGTCGTTCATGATTGCCATCTCCGCCTGCTGAACGAGCTCAGCCTTGATGACGCCGGTAGGTGTCGGCAGATCGCGGGTGGCGCAGGCGTCTTCAACCAGCGTGCAGCGGAAGCCGTAGTCCTTGGCCGCACGCACGGTGGTGCTGACGCTGGAGTGGCTCATGAAACCGCAGACCACCAGGTCCAGACGGCCCAGGTCCTCGAGGAGCTTGTGCAGGGTCTTGCGGTCGTCGGTGGTCACGGTGCCGTTCAGGGCGTTGGGCAGGCGCTTTTCGATGACGATTTCATCACCCTGGGGCATCAGCTCCGGGACGAACTTCCCACGTTCACCTTGGGGATCGAACATGCCGCCCACGGTCCCCAAATGGCGGACATGGATGATCGGTGATTTGGCGGCGCGCGCAGCGTCGACCAGTTTGACGATGTTGTCGATGGCCTCTTGAACGCCGGTCAGGGCCAAATGACCACTGAGGTATTCTTTCTGGGCATCGATAATGATCAGCGTGGCATTGCTCAAGGTGGCCGCCGCGTATTCGCGGCCACTGAGCTGAAACATGGTCTTCGGATCCGTCTTAGGATCGGTTTTTGGATCGGTTTTTGAAACAGACATCTGGGGCTCCTTCGAGTGGGGCTTTTGCCACATTGTCCACTGGCTGAGCGATTCTGTGAATCTCAATGCTCACAGGGCTCGCTTTTACCGGGCTTCAAGCCGTCGAGCAGGTCGCGGTTGCTGTCATATTGCCTGCAAATCGACACAAAGGCTGTGGAAAGTTTTCCGTGTCAAACGCCCGTCGGGCTCAGGCATCGTTTGTTGCGTGGATGGCTGCTAGAATCGCCCGTCGTTTTTTCAAGGAGTCTGCTGTGATCACTTCCCGCCTGCGCACCCTGCGCGATCATATCCGTTGGGCCGTCAGCCGCTTTCACGGGGAAGATCTTTTTTATGGTCATGGCACCGACAACGCCTGGGATGAAGCCCGTCAACTGGTGCTGGGCGCGTTGCACCTGCCTTGGGAAATCTCCGACGCCTACCTGGATTGCAACCTGGAAGACGACGAACTGGTCAATCTGCAGCGTTTGATCAAGCGGCGTATCGACGACCGCGTGCCGACGGCATATCTGCTGGGCGAGGCGTGGTTCTGCGGAATGTCGTTCATTGTCGACGAACGCGTGCTGATTCCGCGTTCACCGATCGGCGAGCTGATCGAGAACCGGTTTGAACCCTGGCTGGGTCAGGAGCCTGCGCGCATCCTCGACCTGTGCACCGGTTCCGGCTGCATCGGCATCGCCTGCGCCGATGTGTTCCCGGACGCCGAAGTGGCGCTGGCGGACCTGTCGTTCGAAGCACTGGAAGTGGCGAACCAGAACATTGAACGCCACGGCCTGGATGAGCGGGTGTACACCGTACAGGGCGACGGCTTCGACGGCTTGCCGGGTCAACGCTTCGACCTGATCGTTTCTAATCCACCGTATGTCGATGCCGAAGACTTCGCGGACATGCCGGACGAATACCAGCATGAACCCGAGCTGGCGCTGGCGTGTGGTGATGACGGCCTGAATCTGGTTCGACGCATGCTGGCGCAGGCGGCGGATCACCTGACCGAGAAGGGCTTGTTGATCGTTGAAGTAGGCAACAGCCAGGTGCACGTCGAGGCGCTGTACCCGGAAGTGGACTTCGCCTGGCTGGAATTCCAGCGCGGCGGCCATGGTGTGTTCATGCTGACGGCTGAACAGTGCCGGGCGCATCAGGCGGTGTTTGCGGCGCGGGTGTAAGCCACATCGCCAATCATTGTAGGCGCCGGCTTGCTGGCGATGCGGAGTGTCAGGTTTCAATAGGTCAACTGACAGGCCGCTTTCGCCAGCAGCCGGCGCCTCAGGTTTTGCGGTATCGACTTACCGATGCGTCGCAATCCAGATCAACAGTCCCGCCTGAAACACCGCAAAGGTCACCAGGCACGCAATCGTGAAGCGCAGCCCGCTGTCGTCGCGGCGGTATTTACTGACCTTGTCTTCGGCCTTCTTGATCGTGACTTCCTGTTCCTGAATCTTCTGTTCAGCCTGTTGCAGCATGTGCGCGGCGTCGAGAATCTCGACGATCTGCACTTTATCGGTGTTCCAGGTGTTGTTCAGGTTGGCGACTTTGACATCCTTGATGCTGCCCTTGAGGTGCTGAGGGTCGGCATACGCCACCTCGAAGCCCTGCGTTTTCAGAAAGTGGTCGCGACGCAGGCGGGTGTCTTCGTTAAGCGCGTCCTTGTTGGCAAGCGCCGTGCCAGCGATTTTGTAGTCGGACCAGCGTTTCTGTGCCCAGTGAATGCCCTGTGCCACCATGAATCGGCCCAGGCCGCGGTTCCACGGTTCGATCTGCAGGCCCGACTCCGGCCCGATGCGCACCGCGCGATTGGCGTGGTCGACCCAAATGTCCAGATGGTTCTGTTCCTTGCGGGTTTTCTGGCCCGGCAAGTGGTAGCTCATGCGCAGCAGGCTGAACTCCTTGCTGTTGCGCTCGGCCCGCCCGAATTCGACAAAGCGCAGCGGCCGGCCGCCGGTGGCACGGTCAGTGGGCAGCGGAGCCAGGCGCAGCATCGAAAAATGCTCGGCCTGCACGTCATCCCACAGCACGGGGGCTGCGACGTCACCTTCTTTGGCGTCGGTCGGGGCGGCCGCTTCGGCCTCAATAGTTGCTTCTGTCATCACGGCGGTCCTGTTCTCGACATTGCTCGGCAACACAATGCCTGCACCCCGCTATCGGCCGTTTTCGGCGAAGCTGAAGGGAAAGAAGGGGAGATGGGCGCAGAAGACCTGCGGGAGCGAATTCATACGCGAAAGGGGACAGACGACGCAGGAGCAGCGTCAGAAAGACCTTCGCGAATGAATTTGCTCCCACCGATGCATTGAGTCAGGCCTCAGGCAGCGGGAACAGAATCGATGAATTTCATGATGCGATCGGACAGTTCGCTGGCCAGTGGCAATTGCGGGTCTTTATAGGACGCGAGCTGACGCTTCATGTCCATCGGCACGATGCGCAGGACATGGTTCATGCCGTCGATGATCGCCAGCTGCGAGTCCGGTTTGGCCTTGTGCAGCAATTGTGCATCGCCAACGCCAACTTGCATGTCGTTACGGCCTTGAATGATCAGGGTCGGGATCTTCAGCTTGCTGAAAGCCGCCGCAGGGTTTTGTCGAAACAAGGAAATCAGGTACGGCTGCACGCTTGGGCGGAACACCACCTGTAACGGCTCGGGGACGTTGTCGTCGGTCTTGCCCGCTTTGATTTCTTCGATCAACTCCTCACTGCGCGCCAGCAGAGGCGGGGGCAAGCGGTATTGCAGCTGTTCGCGCACCACCTGATCGACCGGGCGACCGGTGCCTGCGACCGAGATCAACGCCGTCGCGCCCGCGCGTTCAGCGGCCAGCGTGGCCACCAGCGCGCCCTCGCTGTGCCCCATCAGGATCAACTGACCCAAGCGCGGGTCGGCCTTGAGCTTCTCGGCCCAGGCCACGGCATCGTCCACGTACTTTTCGATGCTCAAGTTACGTTCGTCCGGTGTCGCCGGTCGACTGGCTGCCACGCCGCGCTTGTCGTAGCGAACACTGGCGATGTTGTGTTTGGCCAGAATCAGCGCCAGGCGCTTCATGCTGTCGTTTCGACCGCCGTCGGGGTTGTTACCGTCGCGGTCGGTCGGACCGGACCCGGCAATGATCAGCACCACCGGCACCGGGGTGCTGGATTTGGGCAGCAGCAAGGTGCCGAACAGCTCGCCGGTGCCGGTGTCGAGGGTGATCGGTCGCTGCAGCACGACCGGTGTGCCGGCGTGGGCCAGTGAAGACAAGAGTGTGAGGGTCAAAGCGATTACTCGCAGCGGCAGCAAGCCGCGGATCAGGGACATGGCACGTAGCATCGCAGGGTCATCGTCAATAAAGTGTCAATTGGATGCGGACAATCGAAGAAGGTTCGAGGGTGATTCACGCGATCAGCCTGCGTATACTGGCGGGCTCGTGTGTTTGAACGATTTTTCGGAGCCTTCCCGCATGTCCGGCAATACCTACGGCAAGCTGTTCTCTGTCACCACCGCCGGCGAAAGCCATGGTCCGGCGCTGGTTGCTATCGTCGACGGCTGCCCGCCGGGTGTCGAGTTGTCCCTGGAAGACTTGCAGCGTGACCTCGACCGCCGCAAGCCCGGCACCAGCCGCCATACCACGCAGCGTCAGGAAGCGGACGAGGTCGAAATCCTCTCCGGCGTGTTCGAAGGCAAGACCACCGGCGCCTCCATCGGCCTGCTGATTCGCAACACCGACCAGAAGTCCAAGGACTATTCGGCGATCAAGGACCTGTTCCGCCCGGCCCACGCCGACTACACCTATCACCACAAGTACGGCATCCGCGATTACCGCGGTGGCGGTCGCAGTTCTGCCCGTGAAACCGCGATGCGTGTCGCTGCGGGCGCCATTGCCAAAAAGTACCTGGCGACCCAGGGCATCACGGTGCGCGGCTACATGAGTCAGCTGGGCCCTATCGACATCCCGTTCAAGACCTGGGACTCGGTCGAGCAGAACGCCTTCTTCAGCCCGGACCCGGACAAAGTGCCCGAGCTGGAAGCCTACATGGACCAGCTGCGTCGCGATCAGGATTCGGTCGGGGCAAAAATCACCGTGGTCGCCGATGGCGTGATGCCCGGCCTCGGCGAGCCTATCTTTGACCGCCTGGACGCTGAGCTGGCCCACGCGCTGATGAGTATCAACGCCGTCAAAGGCATCGAAATCGGCGCCGGTTTCGACAGCGTTGCCCAGCGTGGCACCGAACACCGCGATGAACTGACGCCGGAAGGCTTCCTGTCCAACAATGCCGGCGGCATCCTGGGCGGTATTTCCTCCGGACAGCCCATTGTCGCCCATCTGGCCTTGAAGCCTACCTCGAGCATCACCACACCGGGCCGTTCGATCGATGTCGACGGCAACCCGGTCGATGTGATCACCAAGGGCCGTCACGACCCCTGCGTCGGTATCCGTGCAACGCCCATCGCCGAAGCAATGATGGCCATCGTGCTGCTTGACCATTTGCTCCGCCATCGCGGACAGAACATGGACGTGCGGGTGAATACGCCGGTTCTGGGTCAACTGTAATGCCGCCATCCGGTGCCGCTGCCACGGGCGTTTGAACGTGGCAGCGCTTCCTTACTGGCGCCTGTCCAGTTTCTACCTGTTCTATTTCGCCTTGCTGGGCTCCACGGCGCCGTTTCTGGCGCTGTATTTCGATCATCTGGGGTTTCCCAGTGCGCGCATCGGTGAGCTGGTCGCGATTCCCATGCTGATGCGGTGCGTGGCGCCGAATCTCTGGGGCTGGCTCGGGGACTACACGGGCCGCCGACTGGCCATCGTGCGCTTCGGTGCAGTGTGCACGCTGGCGTGTTTTTCGCTGATCCTGTTCGACACGTCCTATGCCTGGCTGGCCATGGTCATGGCTCTGCACGCCTTCTTCTGGCATGCGGTGTTGCCGCAATTCGAAGTCATCACGCTGGCGCACCTTCAGGGCCAGACCGCGCGCTACAGCCAGATCCGCCTGTGGGGTTCCGTAGGCTTCATCCTGACCGTGGTCGGACTGGGTCGACTGTTCGAGTGGTTCAGCCTGGACGCGTATCCGCTGGCCTTGTTGCTGATCATGGCCGGAATCGTTGGCAGCAGTTGGTGGGTGCCGAACGCTCAGCCGCCAGCCTCTGGCCAGCGCCCGGCGGGTGAAGGCTTTTTCAAGCAACTGTTGAGTCCCGGTGTGCTGGTCTTTTATATCAGCGTCGCGCTGATGCAGTTGAGTCACGGCCCGTATTACACCTTCCTCACGCTGCACCTGGAGCACCTTGGCTACAGTCGCGGGATCATCGGCATGCTTTGGGCCGTGGGTGTGGTCGCCGAAGTCTTGATGTTCATGGCCATGAGCCGGGTTCTACAGCGCTTTAGCGTGCGCCACGTTTTGATCACAAGCTTCGCGCTGGCGTCTCTGCGCTGGCTTTTGCTGGGCAATTTCGCCGATCATCTGTCGGTATTGATATTCGCCCAGCTGCTGCATGCGGCCACGTTCGGCAGTTATCACGCCGCTGCCATACATTTCCTGCAACGTAGTTTCGGCCCCCGCCAGCAAGGCCAGGGACAGGCGCTTTATGCCGCATTGTCCGGCACCGGCGGCGCCATGGGTGCGTTGTATTCAGGTTACAGCTGGAATGCGCTAGGCGCTGGCTGGACCTTCGCCATTGCCAGCCTGGCGGCGTTTATTGCCGCGATTCTGGCTGCCACCTGTATGAAAGAGGAGCGCTTATGAGTCGCGAATCATTGGCTCAAGAAATCATCGAAGCCGGGCGCTTTCTGTATGGCCGTGGCTGGTCGCCCGCCACCAGCAGCAACTACTCGGCAAGGCTGTCGGCCAGCGAGGCGCTGCTGACGGTTTCTGGCAAACACAAAGGGCAGCTCGGTGTCGACGATGTACTGGCCACCGACCTGGCCGGTAACAGCCTGGAGCCGGGCAAGAAACCCTCCGCCGAAACCTTGCTGCACACCCAGCTCTACCGCTGCAGGTCTGAAGTGGGCGCGGTGTTGCACACCCATTCGGTGAATGCGACGGTGCTGTCGCGGCTGACCGAGGGCGACCGTCTGGTGTTCGAAGATTACGAACTGCAGAAGGCGTTCAGCGGTGTGGTCACCCATGAATCCCGCGTGGTCGTGCCGATTTTCGACAACGATCAGGACATCACACGGCTGGCCCTGAAGGTTCAGCCGTGGCTCGACCAGCATCCCGATTGCGCCGGTTATCTGATTCGCGGCCACGGGTTGTACACCTGGGGTGCGAAGATGAGCGATGCTTTGCGCCAGATCGAGGCGTTTGAGTTCCTGTTCGAGTGCGAACTCAAAACCATGGCCGTCATGAATCGCCAACCCTGATTCGCGAGCCGTCCCCGCATTTTTTGTCGATTGCCTGACTGAACCCGCGCCCGACCGGCCCCCAGAGCCGGCGCGCGTTGACCGAACCGAGGAACACCGTAATGAGCAGTCTCTCCGTCTATCACGTGTCATCTCCGCAATTGCCGAACAAGGTCCTGACTCACCTTGAAGACATCGCGTCGACCCTGGCCGAGCACGGCGTTGCATTCGATCGCTGGCAGGCGGCAACCCCGATTACGCCGGGCGCCAGTCAGGAGGAGGTGATCAACGCCTATCGCGTGCAGATCGACCAACTGATGACCGAGCGCGGGTATGTGACCGTCGACGTGATCAGCCTCAACAGCGACCATCCACAGAAAGCCGAACTGCGCGCCAAGTTTCTTGACGAGCATCAGCATGCCGAGGATGAGGTGCGATTCTTCGTTGCCGGGCGTGGCTTGTTTACCCTGCACATCGGCGACTTCGTCTACGCGGTGTTGTGCGAGAAAAACGATCTGATTTCCGTTCCGGCCGGCACGCGCCACTGGTTCGACATGGGCGAAAACCCGCACTTCGTCGCGATTCGCCTGTTCAACAACCCGGAAGGCTGGGTGGCGAACTTCACCGGTGAGTCCATCGCCAGCCAGTTCCCGCGCCTGGAAGACTGAGAAACCCATGGCAATCAAAGCAATTCTGACCGACATCGAAGGCACGACCAGCGCCGTGAGCTTCGTCTTCGACGTGCTGTTTCCGTATGCCGCCGCGCACCTGCCGGATTACGTCCGGCAGCACGCGACCGAGGCCGAGGTGGCCGCGCAGCTTCAGGCGGTGCGCAACGACAGTGCTGAGCCTCAGGCCGATGTCGAGCGCGTCATTGAGATTCTGCTCGGCTGGATCGCCGAGGACCGCAAGGCCACGCCGCTCAAAGCGTTGCAGGGCATGGTCTGGCAACAAGGCTATCTGGCGGGGCAGCTCAAGGGGCACGTTTATCCGGATGCGGTCGAAGCGCTTCAGCGCTGGCATCGTGAGGGCTACGCGCTGTACGTGTACTCGTCAGGCTCGATCCAGGCGCAGAAGCTGATCTTCGGACGGTCCGAGGCAGGCGATTTGTCCGGTCTGTTCAGCGGCTACTTCGATACAACGTCCGGTCCCAAGCGTGAGGTGCAGTCCTACCGCACGATCGCCTCCGCCATCGGGCATCCGGCTCAGGACATCCTGTTCCTCTCCGACATCGTCGAAGAGCTGGACGCGGCCGGGCAGGCGTCCCTGGCGACCTGCGCACTGGTGCGCGACGGCGGAGTGCTGGCCGGGCACACGAATGTCGCCAGTTTCGCGCAGATTGATCCCGCCACGTTCTGACCCTTGCTGTGTCGGAATGAACCCACGGCCGATGTCTCTGACATCGGCCGTTTTTTTTGGTAAATCGTCAAAAATGTAAGCACGTTTTGGTTATTTTGTGGGAAGCGGCCTGTTTACGAGTCAGGCATGCCTGTTTGTTTTCGCCTTTATGTTTAACCCTCCCGGACTGTGTAACCCTTCACCTGTCGGAACCTGACAGCCGTTTTGGCGCTTCCTGGTCGCTGCTTCCAGCCGTGTCCGAAGCGTCCTTTGCGGCTGCAATCAACTTAAAACTCTAAAGAGCCTTCAGGGACGACACATGACGTTTTTTAAACGGAGGGGAAGATGAAAAACGTGCAAACAGGGACGCTGAGTCCGTTGATACAGCAGATGGTCAGCAGCATTACCGAGCAGGACGGTGACGCCGCGATTGCCAATGCGCTCGACTGGCTGCGGGAGGAGTGTCGTTGTGAGCGAGCGATGCTCTATCAATACCGCAACGGTTCCCTGCTCAGCTGTATCACATCCAATGTCGACAGTTACTGGAAGGATCTCTACTGCCAGGGACGACTGATGATCGAGGACCCGGTCATCCGTTGCTTTCGTCGCACCATGGGGTTTCTGGATTGGGAGGAGGCATTCCAGACCTACCCACCGTCGTCTGCCTACATGGCGGCGGTAGAAGACTGCCAGCTGTTGCCGGCGTTTTCATATGGCTACAGCAGTCAGAATCGGACCAATCAGGGCGTGGTCACCATCTGTTCGCTCAATGGGATGACGCGCCCCCTGACCCACAATGACCGGTATTTGCTGACCAGTCTCGTTCCCATGCTGCATGTGGCAGGCAAGGGCCGGCAACTGCAGACTCGTGCGCTGACGCCCAAGGAACTGGAGATTCTCAAATGGGCTCGCGAGGGTAAAACCGCCTGGGAGATTGGTCTGATCAAGGACGTATCCGAAGCAACGGTCAAGCATCACTTCAAGAGCATCTACGCCAAGCTGGGTGTCACCAATCGGGCTCAGGCCGTTGGCGAGGCGCTGTGTCGTGGGATCATTCAGTAGTCACGGCAACCGTCGTTTCTTGAGTGCCCGCACATAAAAAAACCGCGATTGCCAAGGCGATCGCGGTATTCAAAGGGATGCTTCAAAGGATGCAGCGGGTCAATCGGTCGGGCTACGCGGCGTCGCAGACTGAGATCAGCGGGTGTGGTACGTCGGCAGGTCGAAACGGTGTTGGCTCTGCAACATCGAGATAGCCGGGAGTTCACTGGCCTGCGCCGCAAGGTCACGGCGGATGGCGCTGATTACCCATTCCAGCTGCACAGGGGTGTGCAACTGAGCGTAGGAAACCGAGCGACGAATCTGTTTGCCTTCACCGTTACGCAGGGAAAGCAGTACACCACCATCCGGGCGCGGCTGGGTGCTGACTTCGAAATCGGAAAATACGGATGCGAATTTTTCTTGGATAAAAGTCATGTCTAGCGGCTCCATTGCTCAGTGATAACAAGCTTGGTAGGACTAGTGCAGTGACTGTGCCAGTATTCGATACTAAATAAATACCTTTAAAATCAATGATTTATGTTTTTTCTTATTTTTTGTTTTCGTGCAATTTGCATGAACGGCCATCAGGCATCCTGCATTTTGCGGGAGAGGGGGAGCTGAGAAGGGAGTCAAAGAGGCGCTTCTAAAAAGTCAGACAGCGATATCCCGGATTTATTACGTGTTGTGTCAGTGAATTTTCTCAACGTCGATGGACGGCATTTTCTATGAGCATCATCGAAAAGGTTTTGTGGCCCTGCACGCGTCGAAACTGGCATGGTAGGCGGCATCAGCGGGAACTTGACCACATCCGTGTGTCTCTGAGAATTTCTGACCCAGAAAGCCGCACCGAACAATTGATCATGCGTGCCACGCAGTGGCGCTACAGGAGTAATGGAATGTCTGATGCCCCGAATACCCCGGGTTCTGCCACCCGCATGTCGGATGAAGAGGCGCTGGAGTTTGCCGAGCAGGTGTTCGACCGTGCGCGCGCCGGTGATGCCACGATGCTGGACCGTTTGCTCGAGAACGGGCTGACCGCCAACCTGCGCAATCACAAGGGCGACACCTTGCTGATGCTGGCCAGCTATCACGGCCATCAGGACGCCGTCCGCGTGCTGCTCAAGCATGGCGCCGACCCTGAAATTCGTAACGACAACAGTCAGAGCCCAATTGCCGGCGCGGCCTTCAAGGGCGATCTGGACGTTGTACGTATCCTGGTAGAAGGCGGTGCAGAGGTCGAAGGGGCTTCGGCCGATGGCCGTACCGCGCTGATGATGGCGGCGATGTTCAACCGCACGGCCATTGTCGATTACCTGATCAGCAAAGGCGCGAACCCCCATGTTCAGGATGCCAAGGGCGTCACGCCGCTGATGGCCGCTCAGACCATGGGCGCCACCGAGACAGCAGAACAGTTGACGCGCCTGAGCGTTTAACGCCCGGGTGAGGCGAAGCGATAGAGGCGCGAGGGATTTCCGGCTATCCTTCGCGCCTGTTTTTTGCCTCCGGATCACACCGCCATGAAAGCCGCACTCATCGAATTCATCAGCAAGATCAGCTCCGGCTGCATGAGCGACGAGGAAATCGTGAAGATTGCCGACGAAGCCGCCCAGGCTTACACCGACCCGGACGCGTTTCTGGCCGCCAATCCCGATATCAACTACGACGACACCTTTCCCATCCCGCTGGGTGAGTGGATCGTTGTGGGCAGCTTGCCGGAAACCGTGATGTTCCAGGCCGATACTTACATGGATCTGTTCGCGGAAATCACGGCGTCCTTCGGCCCGGATGTGGCCTTCAACATCAAGCCAAAGCAACTGGCGAAAACCGAACCGCTGACGGCGTTGAACAGAATCCAGATCCAGCTGGGCAGCATGAACAAGGAAATGGGCGGGTATGTGCTGATGAATCTCAGCGAGCCGCTGGATGATGAGCTGCAGACCGTGCTGGTGTATGGCTGCGACCAGGCGCGGGTCATGGCGCTGGGTGTCGAGCTGGGGATTCTGATCGAGCCTGCGCTGGAGGCCCTCAAGGCGCAGGGCTGAGGGCGCGTCGCTTACCAGTGAAATACCTGCCGACCAACGGAACCCTTGGTGAGCGCCACCACTCCTAACTGGGCAAGCCTTCAATAAGGAGCGACACCATGGGTTCCACCTTTAATGGTCTGATTGGACTGATCATTCTGGCCCTCGATATCTGGGCCATCATCAACGTTTTGAAGAGCGGTGCGGAAACCGGGATGAAGATCCTCTGGGTCCTGCTGATCGTGCTGCTTCCGGTCCTCGGTCTGATCATCTGGGCCATCGCGGGTCCACGAGGCAACGTGCGCATCTAAACTGTCGACAAGGCTCAGAACACCAACGCCTGATTGCATGCCTGCAATCAGGCGTTTTTCATGGTGCCGCCGCAAGATTCGACCTGTCATGCCCGGCGACGTAGAATGCGCGCCTTTCTTGTGGGCGGCCCGCCGTCCTGCCATCAGTATTTATCGGGGACTCCATCCATGAGCGACTATCAAGAAACGTTGTATGAAGGCTACGGCCAACGCTTCCGCATGGAAAAAATGCTTCACGAAGTACGTACCGAGCATCAGCACCTGGTGATCTTCCAGAACCCGCGCATGGGTCGCGTGATGGCACTGGACGGCGTGATCCAGACCACCGAAGCCGACGAGTTCATTTACCACGAGATGCTGACCCACGTGCCGATCCTCGCGCACGGCCTTGCCAAGCGTGTGCTGATCATCGGCGGTGGCGACGGCGGCATGCTCCGTGAAGTGGCCAAACACGCGACCGTTGAGCACATCACCATGGTCGAGATCGACGGCACCGTGGTCGAGATGTGCAAAGAGTTTCTGCCGAACCACTCCAAGGGCGCGTTCGACGATCCACGTCTGAACCTGGTCATCGACGATGGCATGCGTTTCGTCGCCAACACCCAGGAAAAGTTCGACGTCATCATTTCCGACTCCACTGACCCAATCGGTCCGGGCGAAGTGCTGTTCTCGGAAAACTTCTATCAGGCTTGCCATCGTTGCCTGAACGAGGGCGGAATCCTGGTCACCCAGAACGGCACGCCTTTCATGCAGATGAGTGAAGTGCAGACCACTGCGGGCCGCATGAACGGACTGTTTGCCGACTGGCACTTCTACCAGGCCGCCGTGCCGACCTACATCGGCGGCGCGATGACCTTTGCGTGGGGCTCCACCAACACCCAATACCGCAAATTGTCGCTGGATACCTTGCGTCAACGATTTGCAGGCAGTGGCATCGTTACCCGCTATTACAACCCTGAGATCCACATTGGCGCCTTCGCGCTGCCGCAGTACGTGCTTCAAGCCCTGAACAAGCCAAGCAACGTCTGAATCGTCTCCTTTTGTCATCTATACGTAACATTAAGGACCGGATGTTACGTATACGCAGCAAATTGTTGTGCGTCCTTTGTGTTACGTATACATTCCATTGATCTCGGAATGTTATGTAGGCATGACACGTGGACGCGACCTTGTTGATGGAACGCCTGGGTACCCAGATAGCGCAGATGCGCAAGAATCGAGGGCTGACGCTGGTTGAGTTGGCGGCGCAATCCGGCATGACCCGACAGAAGCTGGCCGAAGTCGAGAAGGGCAGTCCGACGGTTTCCATGAGTTTCTACGCCAAGGCACTCGCCGCTCTGGATAGCGAAATCAAAGTCGTGCCTGCTCGACGGCCTTCGTTCGAAGAGTTGCGTGAGGTTTTCCGATGAATCCACTTGATCGGGTGCGAATCCTCACGCCGCAAGGGCAGAGCGGTGAGCTGTCACTGACTGAATCCGGCGACTACCTGTTCCGTTACGGGCTCGACGCAGTGCCGGCGTCGCAGGTCAGCCTGACCATGGCCGTGCGCGACGCAGCCTATACGTCGCGCAGCCTGCACCCCGTGTTTCAGATGAACCTGCCTGAGGGCTACGTGCTGGAGCAACTGCGTAATCGTCTGGCCAAAAGCACATCCATCAACCCCATGTTGCTGATCGCACTGACGGGGAGCGGTTCGCCCATAGGGCGCGTGGCTGTTCAGGCTCCGGCCATCGAGCAGCTTCTGGGCGGCAGCCGTGATGCACCGGGCAAGAGTCTGAAGCAGATTCTCAGTTGGGACGGTGCTCATGACCTGTTCGCCGAACTGGTTGACAGCTACATCCTGCGCACCGGGATTTCTGGCGTTCAGCCCAAAGTGCTTGTGCCGGAAGGCGATGGTCCCGCGGATCCCAAGGCGACCTTGTTGATGCCTGAGCTCATCGTGAAGTCCGGCAGGGCAGACTTTCCCGGACTCGCGATCAACGAATACGTGTGCATGGATGCTGCGCGCCGAGCGGGCATGCCTGTGCCTGAGTTTTATTTGTCCGACAACCGCCAGTTATTCGTCATGCGTCGTTTTGATCGGGAGCCGGATCAGCGACCTATCGGTTTCGAAGACATGGCGGTGCTGATGGGGCTGGGTACAGAGCAAAAATACGATTCCAGCTACGAAAACATTTCCCGAGCCATCGGTCTGTTCTGTGCGCCAGATCATGTGGCGTCGTCGCGCGAGCAGTTCTTCGACATCGTCGCGCTGAGTTGCATGGTCGGCAACGGTGATGCACATCTGAAGAATTTCGGGGTTCTCTACCGCGATCCGTTGGGGGCTGATGCGCAACTCGCGCCGGCTTACGACATTGTAAATACCACCGCGTACATAGAAGAAGACAGCCTGGCACTGCGGTTGGCGGGTTCGAAAAGTCTGTTTGGTTCGCGGTTGGGCATTCTCGATCTGGCGTCAGCATGCAATATCCAGAAACCTCAACCCAGAATCAAACGGCTGATTTCGGCGGTGCAGGCTTCTCTCGAACATAATGCGGCCCTGGCGGCGGACGCTCCCAAGGTGTTTCAAGCGATTGAGTACGCGTTGGAGCTCTATGCACGGTCCTTCAGCTAGCGCCACGCGCCAGTTTGTAAGTAAATATTTGAATCTCGCCAAAACAACGGAATTTTCACCGCTTTCTCGGGAAAATCCGCGCTGTTCTATGCAGTGGCTTGAGCATGCCCCCGGGTTTTCACCCGATCGCCCATGAAGAATGTGCCGCATTGGTGGTAAACCCCGGGCGATCACGTAATATTTGCCCCCCGCGACTCACACCGGCGTTTCGATGTCACCGGTCGCACAGGCTTTTCGAACTTAAACCTGAATCCAACGGATCCTACGACACATGGCCAAAACGGACGCCCTGGCGCGCGCGCCGCAACCTACCGTCAAATCGCATCTGGCTTACACGCTGTTGAGCGGCCTGGCGTTGATGGTGCTGTACACCCTGTTGCGCGTCGCGCTGCTGGTCTACAACCGGGAAGGCATCGGCGCCACGCCGGCCTCGACGTTCATTGAAGCGTTCGGCAATGGCCTGCGTTTCGACCTGCGTCTGGTGGTGTACATCCTCATTCCGCTGATACTGGCCCTGTTCAGTGCGCGGTTGATGGCGGCACGTGGACTGTTTCGTTTCTGGCTGACCCTGGTCGCCAGCCTGACGACGTTCTTCGGCTTGATGGAAATGGACTTCTACCGTGAGTTTCACCAGCGCCTTAACGGTCTGGTGTTCCAATACGTGAAGGAAGATCCGAAAACCGTCCTGAGCATGATCTGGTACGGCTACCCGGTGGTCCGCTACCTGCTGGCCTGGGCATTGCTCACCTGGCTGTTGAGCCTGGTGTTCAAAGGCATTGACCGGGTGACCCGTCCGCGCGGCGGCTTCAATATCGGCAGCTCGAGTAATCGTATCGTGGCGCCGTGGTATACCCGCGTCGTGGTCTTCGTCCTGTGTCTGGCCGTGGCGGTGCTCGCTGCTCGCGGCACGTTGCGCCAAGGCCCGCCATTGCGTTGGGGTGACGCCTATACCACCGAATCGAACTTCGCCAACACCCTTGGCCTGAACGGTACGCTGACCTTGATCGCCGCGGCCAAAAGCCGGATGTCCGAGGATCGCGACAACATCTGGAAGGCCACGCTGCCACAGCCGCAGGCTCAGCAGACCGTGCGTGACATGCTGATGACCGTCAACGACAAACTGGTCGATCCCGACAGCGCTGCCGTGCGTCGCGAGTTCACGCCGCCAGCCAGCAACACGCTGCCGATCAAGAACGTCGTCGTCATCCTGATGGAAAGCTTCGCCGGTCACTCGGTCGGTGCGCTGGGCGATAAGTCCAACATTACGCCGTACTTCGACAAGCTGTCCGAAGAAGGGCTGCTGTTCGATCACTTCTTCTCCAACGGCACGCACACCCACCAGGGCATGTTCGCCACCATGGCCTGCTTCCCGAACCTGCCGGGCTTCGAATACCTGATGCAGACCCCGGAAGGCAGCCACAAACTGTCGGGCCTGCCGCAGTTGCTCAGCGCGCGCAAGTACGATGACGTGTACGTCTACAACGGCGACTTTGCCTGGGACAACCAGTCCGGTTTCTTCAGCAACCAGGGCATGACCAACTTCATCGGACGCAACGATTTCGTCAATCCGGTGTTCTCCGATCCTACGTGGGGCGTGTCCGACCAGGACATGTTCGACCGTGGCGCGCAGGAACTGAAAGCCCGCGAAGCCAAGGGCCGTCCGTTCTATGCCTTGCTGCAAACCCTGTCGAACCACACGCCGTATGCGCTGCCAGCCAATCTGCCGGTAGAGCGCGTGACCGGTCATGGCACGCTGGATGAACACTTGACCGCGATGCGTTATTCCGACTGGGCGCTGGGTCAGTTCTTCGAGAAGGCCAAGAAAGAGCCTTACTACAAGGACACGCTGTTCGTGGTCGTGGGCGACCATGGCTTCGGTAACAACGAGCAGATCACCGAGATGGACCTGGGCCGCTTCAACGTCCCGATGCTGATGATCGCGCCAGGCCTTCAAGACAAGTTCGGCAAGCGCAGCAGCATCGTCGGCACGCAGATCGACATCGTGCCGACCATCATGGGCCGTCTGGGCGGCGACACCGTGCATCAGTGCTGGGGTCGTGACCTGCTGAACCTGCCAGCGGGCGATCTGGGCTTTGGTGTGATCAAACCATCTGGCAGCGAGCAGACCGTTGCGCTGGTCACAGGCAATCGCATCCTGATCGAACCAAAAGAGATGGAGCCGAAAGTCTACAGCTATGAGCTGGGCACCAAGCCTCACGCTGAAGTGATGCCGGATGCGCCGGACGTGGCCGAGTTGCGCAAAAAGCTGGACAGCTTCCTGCAGACCGCGACCAAGAGCCTGCTGGATAACACGGCGGGTGTGAAAGACGCCAAGCCGTAGGTTCGCAGTGTCATGAAAAGAGGCCCTCGCGGCCTCTTTTTTTGCGTTGCATTTTGAGAGCTGTATTCTTCAGACGTATCGCCACAAGGTCTTCGCCTTGCCAGCAAAAGCGTTCCGCCTTCGTCTGAGTGTTCTCGCGCTGGTGATGCTTCGTGGACTCGCGCCGACTGGAGAACCCTCGCCTGACAGCGCATCTTGATGATGCAGGATTGGAAAATGTATCGATTTAGTTGTTCTCCATTCGCGTGCAAGTCGGAAAGATTGGAGGAACAACAGAACCCGTTGGATTGGCCAAGGATGGCTGACGGATCAGGCAATTAAGACAGGGAAAGCAACTATGACTCAACATTCACTCCAACTCGACCAGGTGTCGTTGCACCTGCCCGACGGGCGCGTACTGTTTGATCGCTTGAACCACACCTTCAGTACCAAGGCCACGGGAATCGTCGGCGCTAATGGCTGTGGCAAATCTTTGCTTGGTCAGATCCTGACGGGGGAGCGACTGCCCACCAGCGGCACTGTCCGTCGCGAAGGGCGGATTTATGCCGTGGCGCAGTTACTGGAACCTGAGCGTTATCCCAGTGTTGCTGCGCTGGCGGGCGTCGACTCCATTCTGGCGGCGCTGGACCGCATTGCCCAAGGCAGTGTCGACGATGAGGACCATGCGCTGGCGGCCGACCAATGGGATTGCGCTGCACGCCTTAATGCCGAATTGGCCCAGATCGGTCTGGGCCATTTGGATGCCGACTCGCGCACAGAAGACCTTAGCGGCGGCGAGCGGCAGCGGGTTGCGCTGCTCGGGGCGTGGTTGTCCCAGGCTGACTGGCTCATTCTGGATGAGCCCAGTAACCATTTGGATATTGATCAGCAGCGCAAGCTTGCGGGGCAGATTGATCGCTGGCCCAACGGCCTGGTCTTGATCAGCCACGATCGCGGACTATTGGAGCACGTGAGTGAAATCATCGAGCTTTCGCCCTTGGGGCTGGCGGTTTATGGCGGCAACTACAGTCAGTATGCAGCGGAGCGCGAGCAGAAACAGCAGTCGTTTCAGGCGGCATTGCAAGGTGAGCGGGCGCAGGCCAAGCGTGAGCGACGAGAGATGGTGGTGCAGATGGAGCGTCAGCAACGGCGTAATGCGCGCGGCGACCGTCAGGCCCGCGACGGCAATCAAACCAAGCTGATCACCAACGCCCAGAAAGAACGGAGTGAAAACAGTCAGGGAAAATCGCGTCTCAATCAGCTGATGGCCCGTGAGCACCAGCAGCAAAGGATCACCGAGGCTCGTGCGAGATGTGCGCCGGACACTCAGCGCCTGATGTTATCCCCGCAGAGCGTAGTGCCCGATGGGAAGCTGATTGTGCAACTCAACGATGTGATTCTCCCTTTCGGTTACACGGCACCGGTCAATCTGACATTGACCGGGCCTATGCGCGTGGCGATCTTGGGCCCCAACGGCAGTGGTAAGTCGACCTTGATGCGAGTGATTGCCGGCCAACTGCCGGCACGCGCAGGCGAGGTCATCTGCAATTGCAATGTGGCGTGGCTGGATCAACACGCCGGATTGCAGCGCCCTGAACGCAGTGCGGTGCAATGGCTTTTCGAGAGCAATCCACAGTTGCCGGAATCCGAAGCGAGAACTCGTTTGGCGCAAATGGGTATCGATGCAGATCGAGTGGTTTTGAAGACTGCTCAGTTGAGTGGAGGTGAACGCCTGAAAATAGCATTAGCAGCGCAGCTGTACGCGCAGCACCCACCGCAACTGCTATTGCTGGACGAGCCTGATAACCATCTTGATCTCCCAAGCAAGATCGCGCTGGAGCAGATGCTCAACCAGTACGAAGGTGCGTTAATTGTCGTGTCCCACGACAGCGAGTTTTTGCGATCCATTGGTTTGGATGCGCATGTTTATCATCTATCGGTGGATCGGTGATGGGGGCGGTCTTTTCAAACAATTCGCGAAAGGCAGAACACTCTCTGCACCGCTATCTTTAGCTCATCTGCAACCTCCCTGAAAACGGCAAAGAGCGTTGAACGAATAACAAAAAAACGCAGTCCGATTTCGGTAGGCCCATGTGCGGCCTGACTGAGGAGACATTGATGAAAGTCTGGACTATTTCGTTTCAGGATAAAGATGGCGTGCAGCAGACCCTCGATCTTGAATGCGAGCACCGTCCCAGTGTGGAGGAAGCTGCTCAGCGCCTGCGGCGGATCCTGTCCCCGGTCACCGAGGATCTCGACCTCAACGACCTTGACGGCAGGACACAGGAACCCACGGTCAAGACACTCAAGGAGCAGAACGCGGTACAGATCAATTCCATCGTTGAGGCTTCATGAAAAAACCTTGGCGAACACCCCCATCTGCCAATTGGCAACACGCTATTAATGGGCGTAGTCTGCAAGTGAGGCCGGTGATGCATCTACCCGAGCCAGCTCGCGTACAGATGCCTGATTTGTAATAGCAGCATCGGCCTTGTCAGCGACATGCTTGAGTCCCGGGCGACGGATGAACTGTCGTTTTCCCTCTCCGAGCGGGAGGGTTTTCGGGATCGTTGAAACTCTATCTATCGTTGCATAGGAGGACGTTTCATGAGCACGACCTACCAAGAAGACATCAGCAGTCACGTACTGCGCCGCATGAAAGAAGGCGGTTTCGACTTCGCGCGTATCCACCCCATCGAGTTCTACGCCATCTTTCCGGACGAGGAGCGGGCGCGTCAGGCAGCGGAAAAGTTTCGCGGTGAATCCCTCAATACACAGATCAACGCCCGAGAGGACGGCGCGTGGCACCTGCAGTTGAGCAAACTGATGTACGCCACTTATGACGGTATCGGTGATTTCGAGCAGGACTTTCAGACAGCGATTATCGGGCTCGACGGTGAAGTCGAAGGCTGGGGCGTGAAACAGGAGATCAAGCGGCTTCATTGAGGGTCAGAGCATTTGCCTCTGAAGATGCAGTACCTGTGGGAGCGAATTCATTCGCGATGCGGTCGATCAAACGATGTCTCTCTGTCGGGTGATGTGGCCTGTCGTGAAGGGGGTCGCTCCCACACGTTTGTTCCGATTCAGGAAGTCAGCGGGTTGGGGTTACCAAAAACAGGGCAAAAAAAAGCCGCTCGGGTGTGAGCGGCGTAAAGGGAATTTCGTTGAGCAATCCGGTTCACATAGACCTCGCTCGAACAGTCGAGAGCGGCGTATCTGCGTTGATGGCGCGATTATCAGGCAACAAAATCCCGTCGGGAAATCATCTCTGGCTATGCTGGTAATAGATTTTTCAGTGGCGGGACGCTTCTCTATGAAGCGTAGGAGAATTGGTTAGGGCGCTTCTTGCACAGGAATGGTGCGAAGGTTGTCGCGGGTTTATTCAACCAGTTGATTTTTAAGCGTTTATGCCGCTGGCACGGGCCTTGCGAAGGCCCTTGTGTCCATGGTGACAAGGAGTACGGCATGATCCGCACCTTTTATGATGAGATGTACGATGTGGACGGCACTGTCCGACCGCATTATCGGGAATTCGCCCGCTGGTTGGGCGAAGCGCCACCTGAGCTGCTGGCTCAGCGTCGGCGTGAGGCCGATCTTTTGTTTCATCGCGCCGGGATTACCTTCACGTTGTACGGTGACGAGCAGGGGACTGAGCGTCTGATCCCCTTCGATACGATTCCGCGCAGCATCCCCGCCAGCGAATGGCGAGTGGTTGAACGCGGCTGCATCCAGCGCGTCAAGGCGCTGAACATGTTCCTCGCGGATCTGTATCACGACCAGCGCATCATCAAGGCCGGGATCATTCCTGCCGAGCAAGTGTTGGCCAACGAGCAGTATCAGCTGGCGATGCAAGGCCTGAACCTGCACCGCGACTTGTATTCCCACATCTCCGGGGTCGACCTGGTCCGCGATGGCGACGGGACGTATTACGTGCTCGAAGACAACCTGCGGACTCCGAGCGGCGTGAGCTACATGCTCGAAGACCGCAAGATGATGATGCGCCTGTTTCCAGAGTTGTTCTCCGCACAACGCATCGCCCCGATCGACCACTACCCGAACCTGCTGCTCGACACGCTGAAAAGCTCAAGCCCTCTGGACAACCCGAGTGTGGTCGTACTGACGCCTGGGCGGTTCAACAGCGCATTTTTCGAGCATGCGTTTCTGGCGCGGGAAATGGGTGTCGAACTGGTGGAAGGCGCTGACCTGTTCGTGCGCGATGATCGTGTGTTCATGCGCACCACCGACGGCCCGAAAGCGGTGGACGTGATTTACCGTCGCCTGGACGACGCGTTCCTTGATCCGTTGGCGTTCAATCCCGATTCGATGCTCGGTGTGCCCGGTCTGCTGTCGGCTTACCGATCCGGCAACGTTGTGCTGGCCAACGCCATTGGTACCGGCGTCGCCGACGACAAGTCGGTCTACCCGTTCGTGACCGACATGATCCGCTTCTACCTCGACGAAGAGCCGATACTGAAGAACGTGCCAACCTGGCAATGCCGCAAGCCGGAAGAGCTGTCACACGTGCTGGCGAACCTTGGTGATCTGGTGGTGAAGGAAACTCAAGGCTCGGGCGGCTACGGCATGCTCGTCGGCCCGGCGGCGACGGCTGCTGAAATCGAAGCCTTCCGCGCCCGCCTCAAAGCCAAGCCTCACGCGTACATCGCTCAACCGACCTTGTCCCTCTCGACCTGCCCGACGTTCGTCGAGAACGGCATCGCCCCGCGACACATCGACTTGCGCCCGTTCGTTCTGGCTGGCCGCGAAACCCGCGTTGTTCCTGGCGGACTCACCCGCGTTGCGCTGCGTGAGGGGTCGCTGGTGGTGAACTCGTCGCAGGGTGGCGGTACCAAGGACACCTGGGTGGTCGAGGATTAAGGATGCCTGCCAATGTTAAGTAGAACTGCCTCGGATTTATATTGGATGTCGCGGTACCTGGAGCGGGCGGAAAATCTCGCACGGATGCTGGACGTCAGTTATTCGCTGTCGCTGATGCCTCAGGACGGACGCGGGGATGGGCTGAATGAAATCGCCATGCCACTGCTGATTACCGGCACCCTGGACGATTACCTGGAACGCCACGGCGAATTGCACGCTGAACGCCTGCTGCATTTCTTCGCCCTGGACGCTACCAACCCGGCCAGCATTTTCAGTTGTCTGGCGGCGGCGCGGGCCAGTGCTCATGCGGTACGTGGACGCATCACTGCGGACATGTGGGAAAACATCAACGCGACGTATCTTGAAATTCGCGGCATCGCCGAACAGGGCCTGAGCCGTTACGGCATGAGCCGGTTCTGCGAGTGGGTCAAGGAGCGTTCGCACCTGTTCCGTGGGGCGACCTACGGCACGATCATGCGTAACGATGCCTTCCGTTTCATTCGTCTGGGCACCTTCATCGAGCGCGCCGACAACACGTTGCGCATGGTCGATGCCCGTTACGAAATGCTGGAATTGCGCGGCCCTGCCGCCAATGCGGCGGCCGACAGTTCGGCCGCCGGTTACTATCAGTGGAGCGCCTTGCTGCGAGCGCTGTCGTCGTTCGAGGCGTACACCGAGGTCTACCGTGATGCGCCGGGTGCGCGTCAAGTTGCCGAGTTGTTGCTGTTGCGCGCCGACATTCCGCGTTCGTTGCGTGCCTGCCTGGAAGAACTGGACATGATCCTCGCCAGCCTGCCAGGCGCCAACGGCCGTCCGGCACAGCGTCTGGCGGCCGAACTGGATGCTCGTTTGCGCTACACCGGCATCGACGAAATCCTTGAGGAAGGCCTCCACGAATGGTTGAACGAATTCATTCCGTTGCTGGCCCAACTGGGTAACGTTATTCACACTTCTTACCTGGAGGCTGCATGAGACTCTCAATTAGCCACGAGACCACCTATCACTACGACGATCAGGTCCGCGCCAGCATCCAGTATTTGCGTCTGACCCCACACGACAGCGAGCGCCAGCAGGTGCTGAGCTGGCAGCTCGCTCTGCCGCGCCCGGTGCGCGCTCAGGTCGATCCGTTCGGCAATATCTTGCACGTGCTGACCATGGACGAACCCCATGAAGCCATTGTCATTGGTGCGCGCGGACAGGTTGAGATCGATGAGAAGCGCGAAGCCGAGCACGAGAGTCAGTCTTCGTTGCCGTTTCTGCGTTTCACCCGTCTGACGGAAGCGGACGAGGCGATTCGCGCCTTTGCCGCCAAAGAAACCAAGAAGCGCACCGACCGCACGGCGTTGATTGACCTGATGCAGGCGCTGAATCAGCACATCACCTACACGCCGGGTGCTACGGCGGTGGATACCAGTGCGGCGCAAGCCTTTGCCAATGGCGCAGGTGTCTGCCAGGACCATACCCATGCGTTCCTGGCGTGTGCGCGCAGCCTGGGTGTGCCGGCGCGTTACGTGTCGGGCTACCTGTACAGCGACAGCAGCGAGCACTTGGCCAGTCATGCCTGGGCCGAGGCGTGGATCGATGACGCGTGGTACAGCTTCGATGTGACCAATCAACTGGCCATTCCAGAGCGTCATCTGAAGTTGGCAGTGGGGCTGGATTACCTGGATGCCTGCCCGGTGCGCGGCATGCGCCGTGGCGGCGGCTGTGAGCAGATGCATGCCAAGGTCGTGGTGTCGCCCTCGGCGCCGGTTGCGACGCCGATCGTTGCAGCGCCTGCGCCTGCGCCGGTGGTGCAGATGCAGGTGCAGCGTCAGTCTTAGGGGTTAACCCCGTCGCTTCCTGTAGGAGCGCGCTTGCCCGCGAATGGCGGTGTGTCAGTCAACATCAATGGCACATGCCGAAAGCCATCGCGGGCAAGCGCGATCCTACAATGATCTACGGTGTCACTTTCCTGCCCGCCATGTGCTTCAGATACTTCACCACCTGATCCAGCTCTTCATCCGACAAGACTTGCGGGGTAATCGCCGGCATCTTTGCTTGCGGCCACTGGCGCAGGGCTTGTGGGTTACGGATGTACAGCTTCAGATAATCACCCGCGAAATACTCGGTCGGGTTATGCGGAATGTTCAGGTCGGGCCCCAGTTGCGAATCGCCCGCGCCGTTGAGACGGTGGCAGGCAAAACAGTTCTTCTGAAACAACGCAAAGCCCTGATTGACCGGATCGGTCGCGGCGAGTCCTGGGTCAGGGAGCAGGGCGGGGAAGCGTTCAGCGACTGACGCCAAGAGGCGAATTTTACCCACCGCATACGGCCATTGTTCAGGGCTGATCCCACTGGCAGCGGGGTCGGTCCAGACCAGATAAAACGGGCCGGCACTGGGCTTGTCCTTGCTCAGGCCCGGCCATGGGTGCGCAGGGTCTTCGACGGCAAGCCAGGCCTGTGAACCGGTTTTCTGCAGCAGAGGTCCGGCGGGTATTTCGGCGGCAAAGCCATCGGTGGCGACCGCCTGCAGATGGGCATCGCTCGCGACACCTTCCAGCAGCGCGGCGACAGGCACTGCCCGATAGTGCATCGGGCGCTTGTAGGAAACGTCATCAGATATGTCGATATCGCGGGCTTGAGGGTGTGTGAGCAGTTGCTCAGTGCTCCAGGTGCGGGCGCCGTTGGCAAGGTCGAGCGTCAGTTGAGCAGCGTGAAGAGGCAGGGCAAGCAGGGCGCTAGCCAGCAGCAAGAGGGTGCGCAAGATGGTGGTTACTCCGCAGGATCGTCGGTGAGGTCGTACAGCGCGTTATGCAATTCGTTGTAGGAGCCGCCGTTGATGATACTGCTGTAACCGGCTTTTACCAGTTTGTCCTGAGCCTTGCCGGCGCGGGCATCACTGGAGCTGAAAATCACCAGGGCCAGGTTGCGGTCGGTCATCACCTGCTTGAGTTGATTGACCAGGCGCCGATCATCCACCCGAACGGCGTTGAGGATCGTGCCGGATTCGTAATCACTCTGGCTGCGCACATCGATGGCGAGCTTGCCCTCCCTGATCGCGGCGACCGCTTGCGCCTGTTCCACCGGTCCGGCATGCGCCGTCATGCTGCTTAAACTCAATGCGAAAACTGCCCACCCCTGACGCATGCGTTTCTCTCCCTGCAGGAATGCAGAAAGAGTGGCACAGATACGCGGCGTCACAAGGACGAATGCAGGGTCAGCCGAACAGACGGGTCAGGTTCGGCAATATCAACAGAAGTGTTGTGGCAAAAACAATCAGTCCTGCTTGACGTATTTTCGAATGCTTGAACATGGCGTATGCCTTTTTTTGTTATTCCTGAGCGACAAAAGCTCCTGCTTCGTATTGAACAGAAGCGGCAGCTGGCAAAGGTGAAATCAAGAGAGCAGGTGTCCCGACAAGGTGTCGAAGACAAGGGCGCTTAAGGAATCGGTTTTTATGGCGCCTCTGCTACAGACTTAACCTTAGAGCCCGCGTGCGGCGCGCTTTAGATCTGTTTGGTATGACCTTATGCATTTTTTAGCTAAAAAGATGATAAGGCCCATGGCTACCACGCAGCTATTCCCTTGCTAGACACGTTGAGCCGAAACGATTCACGTCCGATAGCCAGCTACCGTTCGTCTGAGTCCGAAACTTCCTACAACGGGCTACCCTTCACGGCAGTCAAGCGACCTGAGCAGTTTGATCATTGAAAGCATCTGTGTGACCGTTATGGTGTCACCCGAACAATAATTTCCAGCAGGGCAGCGAGGGGAACGATGACCGAGGCGTTTATTTTTGATGCGTTGCGCACACCGCGAGGCCGAGGCAAACCCGATGGCGCGCTTTATAGCGTCAAACCGGTGAACTTGCTGGCGGGGTTGTTACGTGAGATGCAGTCGCGTCACCGGCTGGACACCCGCCAGGTCGATGACATCGTGTTGGGGTGCGTGACGCCGGTGGGCGATCAGGGCGCAGACATTGCCAAGACCGCCGCGCTGGTCGCTGACTGGGCGGTCAACGTGGCGGGTGTTCAGGTCAATCGCTTTTGTGCGTCGGGCCTTGAGGCCGTGAACCTGGGCGCGATGAAGATACGTTCCGACTTTGAGGATCTGGTGGTGGTCGGCGGCGTCGAATCGATGTCCCGCGTGCCCATGGGCAGCGATGGCGGCGCCTGGGTGCTGGACCCTCAGACCAACCTGCACACGCACTTCACCCCGCAAGGCATCGGCGCCGATCTGATTGCGACGCTGGAAGGTTTCAGTCGTGAAGACGTCGACGGCTTTGCCCTGCAGTCGCAACAGAAGGCGGCGCTCGCCCGACAGAACGGCGCCTTCGACCGCTCGCTGGTCCCCGTAGTGGACCAGAACGGGTTGCTGTTGCTGGACCATGATGAGTTCATCCGTGCCGACACGACGCTCGAAGGTCTGGGCAAGCTCAAGCCCAGCTTCGAAGCCATCGGCCAGATGGGGTATGACGCCACGGCGCTGCGCGTGTACAGCCATGTCGAGCGCATCGAACACGTGCACACGCCGGGCAACAGTTCGGGCATCGTGGACGGCGCCGCCTTGATGCTGTTGGGTTCCGAGAAAAAGGACAAGAACTGGGCCTGCAACCTCGCGCCCGAATCGTGGCGACGGCCGTGACCGGCACCGATCCGACCATCATGCTGACCGGGCCCGCGCCAGCGACCCGAAAAGCCTTGGCGCGGGCAGGGCTCAAGGTCGAAGACATCGATCTGTTCGAAGTCAACGAAGCCTTTGCCTCGGTGGTGCTCAAGTTCATCAAGGACCTGCGCGTCGATCCGCAGAAGGTCAATGTCAATGGCGGTTCCATTGCGTTGGGTCATCCGCTCGGTGCGACAGGCTGCATCATCCTCGGCACGCTGCTGGACGAGCTTGAAGCGCGGCAACTGCGCTATGGCCTGGCGACCCTGTGCGTCGGAGGCGGCATGGGCATTGCGACGATCATCGAGCGGATCTGATTGCTCGGAACCGGCGAGCCCTCGCTGCCGCTGATTCCGGCAGCTCACGACCTAAAAACAGTTTCAGGAAGAACGACCGCATGACTGATGCCATCCAGTACGAAATCGGCCCTGATCAGATCCTCACGCTGACGCTCGACATGCCCGGCCAGCAGGCCAATACCATGAACGCGACGTATCGTCAGGCCATGGACGAGGTGCTTGCTCGCTTGCACGCGGACAAGGACTCCCTGGTCGGGGTGATCGTCCGATCCGCGAAAAAGACGTTTTTTACCGGTGGTGACCTCAACGAACTGATTCAGGTCGACGCCTCACGCGCGGCCTGGTTTTACCAGATGACGATGGACCTGAAGGCGCAACTTCGGGCGTTGGAAACCTTTGGCAAACCGGTCGTCGCTGCTATCAACGGCGCGGCGCTGGGCGGTGGCTGGGAGTTTTGCCTGGCCTGTCACCACCGCGTCGCCCTTGATGGAAAACACGTACGCCTCGGTTTACCGGAGGTCACGCTGGGGTTGCTCCCCGGCGGTGGCGGGACGGTGCGGCTGGTGCGGATGCTGGGTCTGGAAAAAGCGCTGCCGTTGCTGATGGATGGGCGAAACCTGAGCGCGCAGCAGGCGTTCAAGGCCGGGTTGGTCGATCAGCTCGCCAGTGACGTCGATGATTTGCTCACCAAGTCGCGGGAATGGATTCTGGCCAATCCGTCGCCGAGCAAGCCGTGGGACCGGCCGGGCTTCCAGATTCCGGGTGGCACGCCGTCGCACCCCAAGGTCGCGCAGATGCTGGCGATTGCGCCGTCGATACTGCGCAGCAAGACCCACGGGTGTTATCCGGCACCCGAGAAGATCCTCGCCGCCGCCGTGGAAGGCGCACAGGTGGACTTTCACACCGCCGAGAAGATCGAGGCGCGCTATTTCACCGAACTCACCACGGGCCAGATCTCGAAGAACATGATCGGCACCTGGTTTCAACTCAACGAACTCAACGCGGGCCAGTCCAGGCCCAAGGCACCGCCTGTGTATCACATGCGCAGGGTCGGGATTCTGGGGGCGGGGATGATGGGGGGTGGCATTGCCTACGTCACCGCCCTGGCCGGCGTGGACGTGGTGCTCAAGGACATCAATCTGGCCACGGCCCAGAAGGGCAAGGACTACTCGGTGCGACTGCTGGACAAGCAGGTTGCCACGGGCCGCATGAGCGCTGAGCAACGCGATGCGGTGCTGGCGCGCATCAAGACCACGGGCCGCGACAGTGACCTGGAAGGCTGCGACCTGATCATTGAAGCGGTGCTCGAAGACCGTGACCTCAAGGCGCAAGTGACGGCGGCCGCTGAACAGGTGGTTGTGCCCTACGCGGTGATCGCATCCAACACCTCGACCTTGCCCATCACCGGGCTGGCGACCGCGGTCAGCCGGCAGGAACGTTTCATCGGCATGCATTTCTTCAGCCCGGTGGACAAGATGCGGCTGGTGGAAATCATCAAGGGCGCGCGCACCAACGACATGACCCTGGCCCGCGCGTTCGACTTCGTGCAACAGATCAACAAGACCCCGATCGTGGTCAACGATGCTCGTGGGTTCTTTACCTCCAGGGTGTTTGCGACCTTCACCAACGAAGGCATCGCGATGCTGGGGGAGGGGGTTTCGGCGGTCATGATCGAAACCGAAGCACGCAAGGCCGGGATGCCGGTCGGGCCGCTGGCGGTGTCGGACGAGGTGTCGTTGAGCCTGATGAGCCACATCCGCCAGCAAGCGCGCAAGGACCTGGAAGCACAAGGCGAGGCGGTGACGGACCACCCGGCCACTGCGGTGATCGATCTGCTGCTCAATGAGTACAACCGTGCAGGCAAGGCGGCGGGTGGCGGCTTCTACGATTACCCCGACGGCGCGCCTAAACGGTTGTGGCCTGAACTCAAGGTGCGGTTCGAGAACGCCGACGCTCAGATTGCCGGGCAGGAGATTCGTGATCGCCTGCTGTTCATTCAGGCGATAGAAACGGTCCGCTGTGTCGAGGAGGGCGTACTGCGCTCGACCACCGACGCGAACATCGGCTCGATCTTCGGTATCGGCTTTCCGGCCTGGACCGGCGGCGCGTTGCAATTCATCAACCAGTACGGCCTCAAGGATTTCATTGCCCGCGCGCAATACCTGGCCGAGCACTACGGCGAGCGTTTCCAGCCTCCGGCCTTGCTGCTGGAAAAGGCGCTCAAGGGCGAGTTGTACTGACCGTGGCACGGTCGCTGTATCGACTTCAAAACGGTACAGCGGCGGTTCAGCCTTGACTGACGACAGGGCGCACACGGCCCTTGCCTTGCCTGTGGCTTCAAGGCAGGCTTGGGCGTGCGCATTTTCGCCTTTGTCGCTTCAGGGATTTTTATGTCGTTACGCATCTGCATTCTGGAAACCGACGTTCTTCGCCCGGAACTGGTCGATCAATATCAAGGTTATGGGCGGATGTTCGAGTCACTGTTTTCCCGCCAGCCTATCCCCGCTGAATTTGTCGTCTACAACGTGATGCAGGGTGACTATCCCCCTGATGACGAGCGCTTCGACGCTTACCTGATCACGGGCTCCAAGGCTGATTCCTTCGGCACCGACCCGTGGATTCAGACCCTCAAGACCTACCTGCTGGAACGCTACAAACGTGGCGACAAACTGTTGGGTGTGTGCTTCGGCCATCAGTTGCTGGCGTTGCTGCTGGGCGGTAAAACCGAGCGCGCGACTCAGGGCTGGGGCGTGGGCATTCATCACTACGATCTGGCGCCTGCCAAGCCGTGGATGAGCCCGGCGATGGACAAGCTCACGTTGTTGATCAGCCATCAGGATCAAGTGACCGCGTTGCCGGAAGGCGCGACGGTCATTGCCTCCAGCGAGTTCTGCCAGTTCGCGGCGTATCACATCAACGACCAGGTGCTGTGCTTCCAGGGCCACCCGGAGTTCATCCACGATTACTCGCGCACCTTGCTCGACATTCGTCAGGACGCACTGGGCGAGCAGGTCTACAGCAAGGGCATCGCCAGCCTGGAAGAGGATCATCACGGCGCGACGGTGGCCGAGTGGATGATGCGGTTTGTGGCGAACAAGCCGCAGGTCGCCTAACGCATTACCTGTAGGAGCGCGCTTGCCCGCGAAGACGGACGTACGATCGCCAGATCCGTATCGGTTTGACCGCCATTCGCGAGCAAGCTCGCTCCCACAGTAATCGGCTGCGTTTTACAGCCAACCCGAGCGCTTGAAGCTCGCGAACAACACACCGCATCCGCCGACAATCACGCCCAGCACGGCAAAGTAGCCGTAGTGCCAACTCAGCTCGGGCATGTTCTGGAAGTTCATCCCGTAGATCCCGGCAATCGCGGTCGGAAACGCCAGAATCGCGGCCCAGGCGGCAAATTTGCGCTGGGTCAGGCTTTGCCGCGAGGATTCCAGCAGCAGGCCGATTTCAATCGTTTGACTGGCAATGTCCCGCAGATTGGCCAGGTCTTCCATCTGGCGCTTCACATGGATTTCCACGTCGCGGAAATACGGGCGCATGTTCTTGTCGATGAACGGGAAGCTGAGCTTCTGCAACTCCTCGCCAATCTCGACCATGGGCGCCACGTAACGCCTCAGGCGCAGCAAGTCTCGGCGCAGGGCGTGAATACGATGGATATCGGACTCGTTGAGCTCGGTGCTCAGCACGCCGTGCTCGAGTTCTTCGAGTTCGCAATGAATGGCTTCGGTCACCGGCTGGTAGTTCTCGGTCACGAAGTCGAGCAGGGCATACAGCACGAAATCTTCCCCGTGCTCCAACAGCAAGGGCCGCGCCTCGCAGCGTTGACGCACCAGGCCGTAGGACTTCGAGTCCCCGTTGCGCGACGTAATGATGTAGCCCTTGCCGGCGAAGATGTGGGTTTCGATGAAGATCAGCTTGCCGTTCTCTCGGATCGGCGCATAGGTGACGATGAACAGCGCATCGCCGAAGGTCTCCAGCTTGGGGCGGCTGTGAACCTCCAGCGCATCCTCAATGGCGAGCTCGTGCAGGCAGAACTGTTTTTGCAGGGTGGCAAGTTCCTGAGCATTGGGCTGCTCAAGGCCGATCCAGACAAAATGCCCGGGCTTTGCGGCCCAGGCAGCCCCTTCGTCGAGGGTGATGTTGGTGACTTTTTTCCCGGCACTGTAAACGGCGGCAGCGACAACTCGGCCCATGGTGATCTGCTTCTTCTCTTAAAAGGGACTACGCGCAGCTTAGCGCGCTCTCCTCTTCAGAGTCGGCGAGATTCAGCGAGTTCGCGGGTTTTGTGCAAGCTGTTCAGCAACGGTTTGGGCGACGGTGGCAGGGGCGCGAAGCTGCGCGTCCATCTGCTCGATGCAGGTTTGCATCTGGCCGTGGCACCGCTCGATCAATTGCGCAATGTCGTCGCTGGTCATGCCGGTCGTGGCGATGGCCGGGAGGGCGCGAATCATCACGCTGCCGCTGTTCCAGGCGTTCAATTGCATGTCGCGCACGTAGGTGCTGACGCACACCGGAACAATGGGCACGCCCGCGTCGATGGCCATTTGAAAGGCGCCGCGTTTGAACGGCAGCAGCCCTTGGCCTTTATTGCGCGTGCCTTCCGGAAAGACCCAGATCGAGGTGTCCTTGTGCTGCAGGGTTTCGGTGGTCTGGCGGATCGACAGGCGTGCCCGCAGAGGGTTGCCACGATCGATCAGCACATTGCCCGCCAGCCAGAACAACTGACCGAAAAAGGGCACCCACTTCAGGCTTTTTTTCCCGATGCAGACGGTGCGCGGCGGGACGATGTTGCCGAGAATGAACAGGTCGTAGTTGGATTGGTGGTTGCAGACAATCACGCAGGGGCGAGTCTGGTCAAACTGCGCACCCATGTCAGCGTTGAGGCGCAGACGCAGAATCCACATCGCCGGTAACGCATACAGGCGGGCGCACAGACGGCTGTTGTCGGGGTTGAACGGACGGCAAATGCCCAGCAACAAACCCAGTATTCCGGCCACGATGAAGTGCAGCCCCATCAGCAACATACGCAAGACAAACAGCATGCAAACCACTCGAGAAACAAAAGGTGGCGCAGTGTACGGATGTGCACTTAATTCGGCAAATGGCAGACAGACAGATGGTGTTCGACGAATTTAACCGAATGTTTCACAGGGGAAGCGGCAGACCGCTCGATCACGGTCCGCAGCACGCCGGACTCCCACGCCCTCCGGGCAGAAGCACGTGCGCTCCCAAATACCTGATCATTACCTGATCGTTCCCACGCTCCGCGTGGTAATGCAGGGATCGACGCTCTGCGTCGAGCGTCGAGCTACGCCCTTCGGGCAGAAACAGGGATGTTGCTGCCCAGAGCACTGATGACCGACTGAGCACAAAACCCGGGAGTCAGCTTGCTGACGAATCGGTCGGTCAGCCGTGAAGATGTCGACTGACACACCGCAGTGCTCGCGAAGGCGCCGTGCAGCAAGGAGTCTTTAGAACTGATGCTTAGAACTGATGCTGCCGGTCCAGCTCAATCGCCTTGTCCAGCGTTTCGAGGAAGTCCCTGCGCACTTTGAGCTTGGTCTGCTTGTGGGCCTTCATGTTGATTTTCTTCAACTGCAAGGCCACGGTGCGGGCGGCGTCGGTGAGTTCTTCGGGGGCGACAACCTTGTCGAGGAAACCCGCTTGCAGGGCACCTTTGGGGTCGAACATCTCGCCGTTGATCACCGATCGGCCGAATGCACTGGTGTTCAGGCGATTACGGGCCAGTTCGATCCCGGCGTTGTGCATGGTCATGCCGATCTGCACTTCGTTCAGGCCGATGCTGAACGGGCCTTCGACGCCGATGCGGTAATCGGCCGACAGCAACAAGAAGGCGCCTTTCGCCACAGCATGCCCGGTGCACGCCACCACGATAGGGAAGGGGTGTGACAGCATCCGGCGCGCCAGGGTCGAACCAGCGGCCACCAGATCCATTGCCGCTTCGGGGCTGGAGGTCATGATTTTCAGGTCGTAGCCACCGGACAGGATGCCCGGGCCACTGGTGATGATCACGACGGCGCGGTCCTTTTCTGCCTGGTCCAGCGCGGCGTTGAACGCAGCGATCACCTCGTTGCTGATGGCATTGACCTTGCCGTTGCTCAGGGTGAGCGTGGCGACGCCGTCGTCCAGCTGATACGCGACCAAATCACTCATGGGACGAGTCCTTATTGTTTTGAAGTGGCGCAGACGTTACCCACCCGAACGGGCGAGGTAAAGCGTAAAGGGTGACCGATGAGTCAGGAAATCGGGCCGCGTGAAGGGCAGTGAAGGGCGCGGCCCGAAGGAGGGAGGAACGGGGTTATACCTCGACAGCGTTCAGCGCGCAGTACTCTTCCCAATCCATTTCCAGCGTCTTGGCGGCTTCCTGATGGACAGCCAGCCGCAGCGCCTTCACTTCGTCTTCTGATTTGTCGCTGAAGTCCAGAGCCAACTCCCAGGGTTCAATGTTCAAGGCTTCGGCCTCGTCCTCGAAGGCCCATAGAATCTGATCCAGTTGATCTTTCTCGCTAAGGCCTGATATCTCTGCCAGCAGAGCCGGGTTGGTCAAGATGTAATACGGCAGGGCAGCTTCGATCCATTCTTCTTTATTCATGTGAGGTAGATCTCCTGTGGGTCGAGCTGACATTTTCTATTGTCGGGATGTTGACGTGAGGCCCGATTGTGCGGGATGTCCGCAGCGCATGCCAGCCACACGCGGGCCGTTTGTCGGTGCTGCAAATGAAAAGGGCTCACCTGTGGTGAGCCCTTATTAACAGCGCAAGGTGACTCAGCCGATGACCATCGGCTTTTTCACGTTCCGATGGGCATTGTCACCCAGCAGCGGATGCGGCTGGTGGTCGCCGTAGACGCCAACGGGCTCCGGGAACGTGCGCAGCAGCGTGATGTAAAGCAACGCGGCCAGCCCCAGCGTGATCGGCAGGCTGATGTCGATGCCGCCCGCGAGGTTGCCCAACGGGCCCACGAATTGCCCCGGCAGGTTGACGAAGCACAGGCCTACGGCTGCGCTCGGGATCCAGGCGCCCAGAGCGCGCCAGTTCCAGCCATTTTCGTACCAATAGTGACCGCCGCTCTGGCCGCGCGTAAACACCTGCAAATCGGCCGGATGGTAAAAACCGCGACGGATGATCAGGCCCAGCACCATGATCACGATCCAGGGCGAGGTGCAGGTGACGATCAACACGGCGAAGGTCGACACGCTCTGCACCAGGTTGAAGGCGAAACGGCCGACGAAGATGAAGGCGATGGCGGCGATGCCGATCAGAATCGTCGCCTGGGCACGGTTGAGCAGGCGCGGGAACATGCTCGACATATCCAGACCCGTGCCATAGAGCGAGGTGGTGCCGGTGGACATGCCGCCGATGATCGCGATCAGGCACACCGGCAGGAAGAACCAGCTCGGCGACACGGCCAGCAGGCCGCCGACATAGTTGTTGTCAGTGATGTACTGCGGCGCTTGCGTCGCGACAATGGTGGCGGTGCAAAGGCCGAACAGGAACGGGATCAGGGTGCAGATCTGCGCCATGAACACGGAGGCCATGATGCGTTTCTTCGACGTGTTGCGCGGGATGTAGCGCGACCAGTCACCGAGGAACGCGCCGAACGAAACCGGGTTGCTCATCGCCAGCAGGGCCGCGCCGATGAACGCCGCCCAGAAGCCTTCGCTGCCTTGGTTGACCGTGCCTGCAAAGCCTGCGTCGAAGCTGCCGCTGAAGGCGAAGATGCCGAGCAGGAACAACAGGCTGGAGGCGAATACCGCAATCTTGTTGACCCACAACATAAAGCGGAAGCCATAAATGCACACCACCAGTACCAGCACCGCGAACACGCCGTAGGCGACCGCCAGCGTCAGGTCGTTTTCCGGCAGCCCGGCCATGCGCTTGGCACCGCCAATCAACGCATCGCCCGAACTCCAGACGGACAACGAGAAAAACGCCACGGCGGTCAGCAACGACAGGAACGAGCCGACGATCCGGCCATGTACCCCGAAATGCGCGCCCGAAGACACCGCGTTATTGGTGCCGTTGAGTGCGCCGAACAGCCCCATCGGCGCAAGGATGATGGAGCCCAGCACGATGCCCAGAATGATCGACCAGACGCCCGCCTGGAACGACAGACCGAACAGCACCGGAAAACTGCCAAGGACGGCGGTGGCGAACGTGTTGGCACCGCCGAACGTCAGGCGGAACAGGTCGATGGGTGACGCATCGCGTTGATCGTCTGGAATCTGTTCGACACCAAAGGTTTCGATACGGGTAGGGGATTGAGACATGACGTATTCCTGCGCGCTGTCGTGTTGTTATAAGGCTGGCACGAGGGCTGGCCCTTATTGTTGGCCGATGGGTATCCGGCCGTGGCATTGGCAGTGGTCGACAAACCGACCGTAAGTGCGGGTGGAACGTTGTGCTTGTTGTGATTGATTCTTCCAGGCAGCGCGCTCTAACGGCACGCTTACCCGAGCGACGCGTCGATTAATCCGGTTGCGTCGACAAATGCTCGTGACAGGCCAGCCATTGGCTGCCGTCGTGGCGGAAGACTATGGTTTCGCGCTCGTTGAAATGGCGCTCTTCGGTGCCGAACCTCACATGGGTGGTGACGTCATGGAAGAACACCGCCGCGTCGCCCTGCAGGCTGATCGTGACGTTGCTCGACCGGCAGTCGATGACTGCAAATCCGTCGGCTTGCCAGCCATTCCACACTTCTCGGTAAGCGGCGCGGGAGAGCAACGGAGTGGGGAGCGTATAGAACAGGAAGGTGGCGTCTTCGCTGAAGGCGGCGAAGTAGGCTTCGGTGTCATTGCTGGCGAATGCAGCAATCAGCGCATCGGCGGCTTGCTGGACGTATTCTTTGCGGTGCACGGTGGAGGTCATGGCCGTCTCGTTGTTGTGATTCTGGCGATGGGGCATGACTTTAAGCAGCTCTCACATTCGGTCACATCGTTCCCGATAAATATTCAGTTCAGAAAAACCAGAACTAAGGGCCGTCTTATTTGGCGCCGGACTGAAACAGATTGCCCTTTACCGGTTGCCGAATCTTGCCGCCGGAGGGGTCGAAACACGCGCTGTCGTAGTGTGGCGCGACACAGGTCGACGGAACGCCGGGAGGAGGGGGCCGAATGGCCTGCATGTGGTCGGAGATTTCTTTTTCGTTGGTGATGATGATCTTCCTGCGGCGGCTCACTTGCAGGATTTCAGTGGCGTTCTTGTTCACCCGATGCGGAAAGTCAGCCTCCTCCCAGTCACTGGAAAGCCGCGACGGTGCAGGGCGCAACGGTAACGTATCGCCCACATAACTCGGACACGGCGTGGAGGCAAAGCTGACCCTGCCATCGTGGGTCATGCACTTGAACACGTCCGCAGTGGCAACGTCGCACGCGCCCAGCGCGAGCATGGCGAGTGTGCCTGCAAACCGTCTCATCGAAAGAACCCTCCCTGTTATGGCGCAAGGCTACCATTTGCGGGAGGGTGCTGTCAGCGGCGCGCCGTTGGCCTCAATGCGTTTCGTGATTCGCTTTTTGCACCCTGGCCAACGCCAATGCAACGAACATGTCAGCATCGCCCTGCAGAACCCGTAAATGGTCCTCGACATGATCGCCGTTTTTCTGCACCTCTCTGGAATCAACCAGCCGGGTGACTTCGCACAACGCATTGGCGGTGACCCACAGGCTCTGCCGTAGCTGCCCAATGATTTTCACCACGCTCTCGGTGCTGTCTTGTTCGTCGTCGGTGTACCCGTTATGCCCTGCTGGCACGCTGGGCAACAGCGGCACCTCCATTCGATTGTGCGAATCGATACCTGTCACCACGCGGCTTATGTCGACGCCTGCCGCGGCGATACGGAAGAGGTAGTCGGCTCTGGGCAGACGCTGTCCACTTTCGTAATGACCTTGAGCGTTGGCCTCTACGCCCCCGATGGCTCCGAGGGCACTTTGCGTCAGCTTCAAGCGTTTCCTTTCCTGTTTCAGGCGTTTGCCAATACCGTTCATCAACCTACTCCTGCGAGATCCACGCCCTGGTTTTCTTCTAATAGGGCGCGCAATGGGGGCCGGAATACGGGCTGGGTAATCTTTGTAGAACTAGCCTCGTACTAACTGGTTACCTCTAAAGTAGAAAGCAACGGATAGACATTAGCTGGTCAATTGACACTACGACGTTCTTTCCGATGTCCTGCGGCTGAATATCTGTGCGGACGGAGGGATAAGCCCAAAAATACACCGTATCGGATGGGCTGTTCATCCGCACGGATGGGAGAAGCGCGGCAGCGCGCAGAGGGGATTGGGGCAAAACGGCGTTCACGCTGGTGGACGTGACCCTCGTTTGAATTATTGGGCGCGGTGGGCAAGGGCTCGGCTTCGAGTCTTTCTCTGGCGGACACGTAATGGGTCACCAGAAACGAAAAACCCCTGGATTCTCGAGGAATCTCAGGGGTTTCGTTTACATCGAATGTGGCGGTGAAGGAGAGATTCGAACTCTCGATACAGTTTCCTGTATACACACTTTCCAGGCGTGCTCCTTAAGCCACTCGGACACTTCACCGTATCTCTTCAGACGTTCAGTCTGTCGAGGCGCGCTAATGTAGTCGAAAGCTCTCGCGAAGGCAAAACTTTTTTTCAGAATTTTCATGCGGTTAAGCAGTAAAGCATGAAGCCCCGGCTTCTTTATAAAGCGCGGGGCGGGGCGTGGTGGGTCCGGGCGTCTGGATCAGGCGCCGAAGCCGCCGTCGATGGTCAGGCTGGCGCCGGTGACGTAGCCCGCTTCGGGGCCTGCGAGGTAGGCAACCATTGCAGCGATTTCTTCGGCTTTGCCGTAGCGAGGCACGGCCATCAGGCCCATCAGCGATGAGGCGAAGTCACTGTTTGCCGGGTTCATGTCGGTGTCGACCGGGCCGGGTTGTACGTTGTTGACGGTGATGCCGCGTGGGCCGAGGTCCCGTGCCAGGCCTTTGGTCAGGCCGACCAGTGCCGATTTGCTCATGGCATAAACGCCGCCACCGGCGAAGGGCATGCGGTCAGCGTTGGTGCTGCCGATGTTGATGATGCGACCGCCGTCACCCATGTGGCGGGCCGCTTCCTGGCTGGCGATGAAGACACTGCGCACGTTGATGGCCAGGGTCCGGTCGAAATCTTCCAGCGTGAACTCGTCCAGCGGCGCGACCGCCAGTACGCCTGCGTTGTTGACCAGGATGTCGAGGCCCTGGAAGGCGTCCACGGTTTTGGCGACGGCGCCGCGAATGTCTTGTTCGTTCGCGCTGTCGGCCTTGATCGCCAGGGCTTTGCCGCCAGCGGAGGTGATGTGGTCCTGCAGGGCGCGGGCCTTGTCTTCGGAGCTGACGAAGGTAAAGGCCACGGCGGCGCCTTGTTCGGCCAGGCGTTTGACGATGGCGGCGCCGATACCGCGAGAGCCGCCTTGAACCAGTACGACTTTGCCGGTGAGGTTGGTGGGGTGAGTCATGTCGATCTCCTGTAACCGTTGATCAGTGAGTGGATGGGTTCAGTATCTGTTGCGGATTAGGTTCTCGGTAGCCGGCAATCGCTATAGTCTGTGTAAACCAAAAGTTGTGAATGAGTGCGATGGAAAACTTCACCAGCATTGAATGTTTCGTGCGCAGCGCGGAGGTCGGGAGTTTCGCTGAAGCGGCCCGGCGTCTGAGCCTGACCCCGGCCGCCGTGGGCAAAAGCGTCGCGAAGCTGGAAAGTCGGCTCGGCGTGCGGCTGTTCCAGCGTAGTACGCGTCGACTGACCCTGACGGAAGCCGGACAACGATTTCTGGAAGAGGTCCGCGCGAGCTTCAATACCATCCAGAACGCAGTCGCCAATCTGGCGAGCGCCGAAGGCAGTCCGGCAGGCACGCTGAAGGTCAGCGTGGGCACGATGTTCGGCTGTTTATACGTGGTGCCGTTGCTGGGCGAGTTTCTGCGTCGCTACCCGGCGATCACGCCTGACTGGCATTTCGATAACCGCCAGGTGGACTTGATCGGGCAGGGTTTTGATGCCGCGATTGGCGGCGGTTTCGATCTGCCGCAAGGTGTCGTCGCCCGCAAGCTGACGCCAGCCCATCGTGTGCTGGTGGCGTCTGCACAGTGGCTGTCGGCGCATCCAGGACTCGAACACCCTGACGATTTGAGTGGGTGCGACGGCATCCTGATTCGTTCGCCACAGACGGGCAGAATCCGCGCCTGGCCGCTCACTCACCGCAGCCAGGAGCAAAGCCCGTTGCGCTTGAAGGCGCGCATGACCCTGAGCGATTCGGAAGCGGCGTGCCGGGCGGCGATGCAAGGCTTGGGTGTCGCGCTGGTGAGCATGCCGTTTGCGCTGCCTTATTTACGCAGCGGCGCCTTGCAGCGCGTGTTGCCGGATTGGTATGTCGAGGACGGCGCCATTTCGATTTATTACAGTGAACACAAACTGCTGCCTGGGAAGACGCGGGCGTTTGTCGATTTCATCATTGAGCAGTTTGCCGAACAGCAGTTGGCCAGGCATTTCAGTGCCATTTGAAGAGAGCGAATTCATGAACATCCACCCCAAGGCCGCGCTGGTCATCATCGACATGCAGCAAGGCATCAACCACCCGAAGCTGGGGCGGCGGAACAACCCTGATGCAGAGCGGCAGATGCTGGCGCTGCTGGACGCGTGGCGCCGAACCGACCGGACGGTGATTCACGTCCGGCATTTTTCCCGCGAGCCGGATTCCGTGTTCTGGCCTAAGCAGTCGGGGGTCGAATTCCAGCCTGAATTTCTGCCGTGGGACGGGGAAGGGGAGCTGCACAAACAGGTGCCGGATGCATTTTGTCATTCGGCACTGGAAGGCTGGTTGCGCGCGGACGGCATCAATCAGGTGGTGATCGTCGGTGTCGTAACCCACAACTCGGTGGAGTCTACGGCGCGTAGCGGGGGCAATCTGGGGTTTGAGGTGATCGTGCCCCATGACGCCTGCTACACCTTTGACGGTGCGGATTTCTTTGGTCATCCGCGTACCGCCGAAGAGATCCACGGGATGTCGCTGGCGAACCTGCACGGCGAATACGCGCAGGTGGTGGCGACTGAGACGATTTTGCAGGGCCTAGGCTAGCGCCGCACACGCTCCCACAGGTCAGGCGTTCAGATCACGATGCGCGGTGGTTGCTCACAACCTGAACCGCGCCATCTGCGCCGCCAGATGCTCGGCCTTTTCCGACAAGCGCTGGCAGTCTTCGCGGCAGGCTTTTACATCGCTGGCCGTGGACTGCGCCAGATCGGCGATGCCTTGCACGTTGCGGTTGATCTCTTCGGTCACGGTGCTTTGTTCCTCGGTGGCGGCGGCGACCTGATGGTTGCGGTCGGTCAACTCTTCGACGTGTCCGGCAATCGCATCCAGTGAGTTGCCCGTGCGGCGACTGGCTTCAACGCCGGTGCCTGTCGCCGCTTGCCCGGCGCGCATGGAGGTGACGGCTTGGTCGGCGCCGCTTTTCAATTCCCCCATCATCTGCTGGATTTCCGACGTGGCGCTCTGAGTGCGTCCGGCGAGGGTGCGCACTTCGTCGGCGACCACGGCGAAACCGCGGCCCATCTCGCCCGCGCGCGCGGCTTCAATGGCCGCGTTAAGCGCCAGCAGGTTGGTCTGCTCGGAAATGCTGCGAATCACGCTGAGCACCTGATCGATGGTGGAGATCTGCGTCGCCAGGTTTTCCACGGCACCGGCTGCGGTGCCAACGCCGTCAGACATGCTCTGGATGTGACCGATAGACTCGCCGACCACCTTTTTCGCCGACACCGCTTCCTGATGGGTATTGCGCGATACGTCAGCCGCGGCGCCAGCGTTGCGAGCGATCTCCTGCACGGTCAGGCCCATTTCGTGAACCGCGGTGGCCACCATATCTGTCATCTGTTGTTGCTTGAGCGCGCGGCTTGAGGTGCTGTCGACCACACGCGCCACGTCCACCACGCTGTGGCGCAATTGTTCGCTGGTTTTCAGCACGTCACCGATCAGCAGGCGCAAGCTTTCGATGAAGCGGTTGAAGCCCCGGGCCAGGTCGCCCAACTCGTTCGCACGGCTGTCGTCCAGACGTCGGGTGAGATCGCCCTGGCCGCCACCGATGTCGACCAGCGCATTGGTCACCTGTTGAATGGGCCGCACGATCCCTCGGGCGATCCAGGCAACGAAGCCCAGGAAACACAGCACGACGGCGAGGCTGATCGCCGAAATGGTGGTCAAGGCGTCCTTGGCCGGGCCATAGACTTCCGCCAGCGGGACCTCGCTCACCAGCGTCCAGCCCAGCGAGGCAACGGGCTTGGCGACCGCCACATAGGCCAGACCCTGGCGTTCGAACGCCAGCGCCTGGCCGTCGCCGGTCTGGCTCAACAGCGCCCGCGCGGCGGAATCACCCACCAGTTGCGTCAATGTTTCACGGTCATTGAACTCCGCGTTCGGGTGCACTTTGACCTTGCCGTCCGGGCTGACCAGATACACCTGGCCTTCCTTGCCGAAATGGAAGTCGCGCACCATCTGCGACAGCGCGCTCATGCTGAAGCCCAGGCCCGCCACACCGACCACCGCGCCGTTGTGCTCGATGCGCTGGTTAATGAACAGCGTCGGCACCTTGGTCGTGGCATCGATGTCGATGTCCAGCGAGCGTCGCTTGTTGCTGTCGAGGAATCCGTAGAACCAGCTGTTTTCGGCAGGGCCGCGTTGCAGCGTGCGGTCCGCACCCTTGTTGGTGATGTAGTGACCGCTGTCCTTGGCGACGATAAAGGTGGTCAGCGCGTTGTGCTGGTCCTTGATTTTTGCCAGGTAACGAATGAAAGACGGTTGTTGCGCCGCGTCTTCACCCGAGCTCAGCCAGTCGGAGACCAGCGTGTTATCGGCAATGTCGCTGGCGGCGGTCAGAGGGGCTGCCAGCAGACGTTCAAGGTCGTTACGGATCGCTTCGACACTGGCCGGCATCGCTTGCTGGAGCAAATAACGGTCGGTCAGTTTGTTCAGTGCGAAGGCATAAATCGCAATGACGATCAGGCTGCTGATCACCAGCGCAGCACCCATGCTCAGTGTCAGTTGCCACTGAATACTCTTTCGCCAGACAGGCATAGAAAACTCCGCAAATACAAGCGCACAACCACGATGGAACAGTGCCGGTAGTTCGCCTGGAGCAATAACCGGGCCACGAAACTGATCGAATGGTCAGGTTGTCAGTCGCTGACGCTCTCCAGAGCCTTTGCGTGAAGGGCAGCGACCATTTGGCGGATTGTTTCAAAGGTGCTGCGAGTCAGGTTTGTGTACAAAATATGAGTAGTTTTGTATCGGTTATTCGTGGGGGTGCGCACCCATATGGCAAAAGGCCGGAAACACTGCCCTCGAAGCTGCCATTTGGCTGACGCGGGACCGGACACCCTCGTCGCTCACACAACTGTCAACATCCGCCCATAAAACCTTCACTTGCGGTTGATATAAGCCTCTGCAGCGATAGAAACGCCTTGGCCATCGAGCAGAGCAATTTATGGATGTGAGCGTTCCGGGTAACCGCAAGAAAATCCTCGTCACCGGGGCGGCGGGGTTTATCGGTTTTCATACCGCCCGGCGGCTGTGCAGGGACGGCCACGACGTGGTCGGCATCGATAACCTCAACGGTTACTACAGCGTCGAACTCAAGCAGGCCCGGCTGTCACTGCTCATGGCACTGCCCAACTTCGCGTTCAAGCTGCTCGATCTGGGTGACAAACAGGCAATGCTGACGCTGTTCGCCGAACAGCGCTTCGATCACGTTATTCACCTCGCCGCTCAGGCGGGCGTGCGCTATTCCATCGACAGCCCGGACACCTACGCGCAAAGCAACCTGGTGGGGTTTCTCAATGTGCTGGAAGCCTGCCGGGCCCATGTGCCGACACATTTGATCTATGCCTCAAGCAGCTCGGTGTACGGGTTGAACGATCATCTGCCGTACGCCACGACCGACTCGGTCGAGCGGCCAATGTCGTTCTATGCCGCCACCAAACGCGCCAACGAGCTGATGGCGCATTCGTACGCTCACCTTTATGGCATTCCCACGACCGGCCTGCGGTTCTTTACCGTGTACGGCCCGTGGGGCAGACCCGACATGGCGCTGTTCAAATTCACGGATGCCATCCTCAAAAGACGCACCATCGACCTCTACAACGACGGCGCCATGTCCCGCGACTTCACCTACATCGACGACATCGTCGAGGGCCTCGTGCGCCTGATACCGCTGCCGCCGACGTCCGAAAGCGGGGCGCCGAACAAGGTCTACAACATCGGATTCGGATCCCCCGTGAAGCTGCTGGATTTCGTCGAATGCCTCGAAGACACCCTCGGCATCCGCGCCATCAAGCATTTCATGCCACAGCAGCCAGGCGACGTTCTGAACACCTGGGCCGACACCCGTGAGCTGGAGGCGCGAACGGGTTTCCGGCCTCACGTCACGGTGTCGACCGGTGTGCCGTCGTTTGTCGACTGGTACTGCAGTTACTACCGCGTTTAATCCTTTATTTCCCAGCCTTGTGACAGGAACTTCATGTCCGAAACCCCTTACGTGTCGGTGCTCATTCCGGCAAAAAATGAAGCCGGCAACCTCATTCCGTTGCTGGAAGAAGTCCGCGCCGCGCTGGCCAACGAGGCGTTTGAAGTCATTGTGGTGGACGATGGCAGCACCGACGCCACCGCTGCCGAATTACGCAGCTTGCAGGCCGCTGGATACCCTGAGTTGCGGGTGCTGAGCCATGCCCGCTCCCTGGGCCAGAGCACCTCGATTCATCACGCTGCGCAGGCGGCACGCGGTCACTGGCTGGCGACGCTCGACGGCGATGGTCAGAACGATCCTGCCGATCTGCCGAAGATGCTGGATCTGGTTCGTGGCTCGGAAGGAAAACCCGGAGGCGTGAAGCTGGTGGCGGGCCATCGGGTCAACCGTCAGGACACCGCGAGCAAACGCTGGGCATCGCGATTCGCCAACAGACTGCGCAGCAACCTGCTCAAAGACCAGACGCCCGACACCGGCTGCGGCATCAAGCTGATCGAGCGCGAAGCGTTTCTGCGCTTGCCGTACTTCGATCACATGCACCGCTTCATTCCCGCGCTGATCCGTCGTCACAACGGGCGGATGCTGGTGCAACCGGTCAACCACCGTGAGCGCGGATCAGGGGTGTCGAATTACGGCAACCTGGACCGGGCACTTGTCGGCATCCTCGATCTGTTCGGCGTGTGGTGGCTGATAAGACGCACCCGTCTGGACGTCACCGCACAAGAAACCGAGGTCTGAGATGGGCAGAGAATCGTTGTGGCTGGCCGTCGGTTTCATTGGCCAGCTGGCGTTCACCGGGCGTTTTGTTCTGCAATGGCTGTACAGCGAATACAAGAAACGCAGCATGATCCCGGTCGGGTTCTGGTACCTGAGCATCATTGGCAGCGCGTTGCTGCTGGCGTACGCGATTTACCGCGAAGACCCGGTGTTCATCGTCGGGCAGTCGTTCGGGTTCATCGTCTACCTGCGCAACCTGCAGCTGATTGCCAAACACGGTGAGAAGGCGTCCCCCGAACCGGACAAGGGAAACTGAGGCCGTGCGCATACGATTGGCGTCTTCGCGGCTGGAGTTTTGGGCGAGTGTGGCGTTGGCGGTGGTGTTGCTGGGCGCCGGTCTTGGCTGGCGCCAACCGCTCAATGTCGACGAAGAGCGCTTTCTGGGCGTCGCTCTGGAAATGCTGCAGAACGGCTCCTGGTTCATCCCGCATCGCGCGGGCGAGATTTACGCCGACAAGCCGCCGCTGTTCATGTGGGCGGTAGCGCTGTGCGTGCAGTTGACCCACCTGCCCAAAGTGGCGCTTTACCTGCCGGCGCTGCTGGCGGGGGCGGTGTCCACGGGCTGTCTGTATGACCTGGGGCGGCGGTTGTGGGGGCGGCGTGTCGGGGTGATCTCGGCGTTGCTGTTTCTCACGACCTATCAGACGTACAGCATCTTGCAGACCGGACAGATCGACGGCTTTCTCGCGCTCTGGATGATGCTGGGGATCTACGGCGTGTGCCGGCACTTGCTGCTGGGGCCGGCGTGGGGGTGGTTCTACATCGCCTGTGCCGCCATGGGGCTGGGTGTCATCAGCAAGGGCGTGGGTTTTTTGCCGGCCTTGATGTTGATTCCATACGCCTATGCGGTGCGCAAAGGCTGGCACGGGGTGGTGCCGATGCCGGGCAAGGCCAAAGCCTGGTGGTTGGGGGTGCTGGTGGCGTTGGCGGCAATTGCGATATGGCTGCTGCCGTTGATCGTGATCGTGTCCCAAGGCAGCGCCGACAGCCTGGCGTACGCCCAGGAAATTCTGCTGAAGCAGACGGCAGGCCGTTATGCCAATGCCTGGGACCATCGCGAGCCGTTCTGGTATTTCGTTGTGCAGGTCATCCCCAAGTACTGGCTACCGATCATCTTCATGCTGCCCTGGCTGGTGCCCGCCTGGCGCAAGCAGTTGCTCAAGCACGACGGTCGGGTCCTGGTATTGCTCGGCTGGGTGGTGCTGGTGCTGGTGTTCTTCAGCCTGAGCACGGGCAAGCGCAAGATTTACGTCTTTCCTGCGGTGCCTGCGTTGGTGCTGGCGGTCGCACCGTTGATTCCCTGGATGCTGCGTCGCTGGTTCAGCCGCAGGCCTTGGGGCCGAACGGTGTTCGTGACGCTGACGGCGGTGTGGTTGTGCGCCTGGTTCGTGCGCGGTTTCGTCGAGCCTCGTCAGGAGGGCATCAATCCTCACGAAACCATGATGCGGGACGTGGCGCGGTTGACCGGCAACGCAGAAGTCGTACTGGTCGGCTGGCGAGAAGGGCACTGGTTGTTCGCGCAGCAGCCGGTCGTGCACTTCGGCTTCATGGACAAAAGCCCGCTGGAGCACTCGGTCGTCTGGTTGCGCAGCCATCCACAGGCCTATGCCCTCGTGCCCGCGAACGACATGGCGCGCTGCTACGACCCGGCGAAGGCCCGAAGCGTGGGCGACACCTCACGGGCCGAGTGGTATCTGGTCGGGGCGGATGCAGACAACGGCCGTTGCCAGTCCCCGCCGCCGTCGAAGGTGTATGCGTTTGAGTGGTCGCAGCAGCGGGTGGGTGGCGTCGCCTCGCGTTGACGGGTGAAACACAGAACCTGTGGGAGATTCTAGGGTTCTCAAACCTGTGGTGCCTGTCCGTTTCTTTAGGGTCGCAAAGCCTGACAGTACGCCACATCCCGGATGACGCAGAGCGTCATGGGATGGGTTACCACGCGGAGCGTGGGAACCATCAGAAAGAGGTTGAGCTGACAGCGCTTGCTGTGTGGAGGCACGCCCACGGCAAAACCCGCCTGTCAGTGCTGCACGCCGGCGCGCTTGAGCAGCTTTTTGCAGCGCTCGGACAGGTGCACGACCCGCAGGTGTTTACCGGCTTTCTGATAGCGCTCGCGCAACGTCTTCAGGGCGGCGATGGCCGAGTAGTCGACGAAGCGCAGGTGCCGGCAGTCCAGCGTCACCTGGCCTGGATCGTTGAGGTGATCGAACTGGTCGAGGAACGGAGTGGTCGAGGCGAAGAACAGCGTGCCGTGCAAGTGATACAGCTTGCTGCCGTCGGCTTCGACATGGCTGTCGGCGTACAGCTCGCGGGCTTGTTGCCAGGCGAAGTTGAGGGCTGCGATAAGAATGCCGAACAGCACCGCGGTCGCCAGATCCGTGAGCACGGTGACGATGGTCACGGCGATGATCGCCATCACATCGTTCAACGGCACTTTGCGCAGCACGCGCAGCGACGCCCAGGCGAAGGTCTGTTGAGCGACCACGAACATCACGCCGACCAGCGCGGCCAGTGGAATGCGCTCGATCAGCGGTGACAGAAACAGGACGAACATCAGAATCATCACCCCGGCCACGATGCCTGACAGACGTCCGCGACCGCCCGAGCTGAGGTTTATCACGGTCTGGCCGATCATGGCGCAACCGCCCATGCCGCCACAGAAACCCGACGCCATGTTGGCAACCCCCAAGGCCACGCATTCCCGATCCGGGTAGCCACGGCTTTCAGTGATCTCATCGGTGAGGTTGAGCGTCAGCAGGGTTTCCAGCAGACCGACCAGTGCCATCAACACGGCATAGGGCGCAATGATGTAAAGGGTCTCCAGGTTCCACGGGATATCCGGCATGGCGACGCCGGGCAGGCCGCCCGCGATGTGCGCCATGTCGCCGAGCGTGCGGGTCGGCAGGTTGAACAGGTACACCAGCAGCCCGACGCCCAGAATGGCGACCAATGCAGGCGGGACCGAGCGGGTCAGGCGCGGCAGCAGGTAAACGACAGCCATGGTCAACGCCACCAGACCGAGCATCAGGTACAGCGGCGCGCCGCTGAGCCAGGTGTTGCCGCGCTTGAAGTGTTCGAGCTGGGCCATGGCGATCACGATCGCCAGGCCGTTGACGAAGCCGAGCATCACCGGGTACGGCACCATGCGCACCAGTTTGCCCAGACGCAGCAAGCCGAACGCAATCATCACCAGACCGCCGAGCAACACCGTTGCCAGTAAATACTGCACACCGTGTTGCACCACCAGCGCAACGATCACCACCGCCATCGACCCTGCGGCGCCCGACACCATGCCGGGCCGACCGCCGAACAGCGCCGTCAGCGTGCAAATGATGAACGCGCCATACAGGCCCATCAGCGGGTTGAGGTGGGCGACCAGGGCGAAGGCGATGCACTCCGGCACCAGGGCGAAAGACGTGGTGAGGCCGGCGAGGACATCGGCGCGTAGGCGAGCGGGTTTCATGAAGTACCTGAGTGACGGAGCGGCTCCGGGACGGCCGCGTCGGTGAAAAAAGGGAGAATGTTACGGAATGCTGCGTGCGTAAGCCAGCCGGGGTGCGATCGCCCGGCGTCATGTGTTGACTGCTGCCCCGTGATTGCTGGGCCGGCCGCCAGGTGCCCGTCTTTGGTGATTGCAGCTGATCAGTGGCGACTCATCATTTTGGGGCATCTGTCGATACAGGTTTCATGACTGAACGTGATGAGCCCTTGCCAACGCCTATGCCAACGCTTCCCCCTTCGGACCCTTTGAATCCGAGAAACCATCGCTCCAGTGTGGCGCTGGCCCGTGCGTCGCTCTTCAAATTCGTTGTGTTGTTGACCGGCGTGTTTGTGCTGGGAGGCTGCATGTTGGCCTATCTGGCCCGGGATCTGGACCGCGTCGAAGAAGTTGAAAGTGAGTTCTACACCCTCAAGGCAGTGCGTTCACTGGAGAAGTCGCTAAGCGCGACCATCAAGGATTACGCCTTCTGGGGCGACAGCTATAAGAACCTCCACCTGCATGTCGACACCGACTGGGCCTTTGTGCGCCAGAACATCGGCCCGACGCTCTACAGTGATTTCGGGTTCGAAGGCCTGTTTGTCGTCAATGACGCCGATGCCACGGTTTATGCCGTGACCGAGGGCAACCTGACGACCGTCGATGCCGCGCAGTGGCTGGGGCCGTCGATGAGCCAGATCCTCGCGCGGGCTCGTGAGGGGGCCGAGAAAGAGACCCCGACCACAGCCTACATTCAAGTCAACGGCGTTCCCGCGTTGGTCGCCGCCGCAGCGATAACGCCAGGCACCGACCCGACCGTCGTGCCGGATGACCGCGCCCCGTCCGTGCTGATATTCGTCACGCTTCTTACCGACGCCAAGCTCGCCGCGCTAGGCAAGGACTATGGCGTGGACGCGCTCCATGTGGCCACACCGGACGAGTTGGGGCACGCGTCGGTGCTGGCGCTTGGGCAGGACGGCGAGGCAGGGGCCTTGCACTGGATCCCGCCCAAGCCTGGGGAGCGTTTGTTGATGCTGGGGCTGCCCTGGGTCTGCGTGGCCGGACTGCTGGTCTGTCTGATGGCGTGGGCGATTTTGCGTCGCACCACCGCCAGCGCCAAATCGCTCGACGACAGTTACGCCTCCTTACAACGCAGCCAGATCGCGCTGGCGACCAGTGAAGCCAGGTTTCGGGATGTCGTCGAAGCCAGTTCCGACTGGGTGTGGGAAATCGACGACCAAGGGCGGTTCACCTATCTGTCGGAGCGATTCGAAGCCGTTACCGGCCTGTCGCGCGACGGTTGGGCCGGCGCTTCAATGGATGATTTGCTGGGCACTGAAATGGGGTCCGTCTCGCAGTGGCTGGCGATCCCGGATCGCAAGCCTGAGATCAGTATCCAGTGCCGTTATGCGGACGCCCGGGGTCAAGCGCGGATCACCCGTTTGTCCGCCCGGCAGATGAAGGGTGCAGGCTTCCGCGGAACGGCAACGGACGTCACCGAAGAAGTCGAGGCGCGGCGCCGTATCGAATTTCTCTCGCAGCACGATGCCCTGACCGGGCTGCCCAACCGGGTCAGGCTCCAGGAGTTTCTGGACGGAAAGCTCAAGGCGACGCCTACGGCGCAGCATCCGCTGGTCATGCTCAGCCTGGACCTGGATCGGTTCAAACCGGTCAACGACCTGCTGGGGCACGCCGCAGGTGACACGGTGCTGAACGAGGTGTCCCGTCGGCTTTCCGATTGTGTGCGTCACGGCGATCTGGTGGCGCGCGTCGGGGGCGACGAGTTTGTGCTGATTCTGACGGATGTCGAAGGCCCCGAAGAGGTCGAGGCGTTGTGCCAGCGATTGATCGGGTCCATCGAACATCCCGTTTTGCTCAACGAACAGGAGGTGTTCGTCAGTGCCAGCATCGGTATTGCGATGGCGCCCACGGATGCTCGAGAAGCCGCCGAACTGCTTCGTTATGCCGACATCGCCTTGTATGAGGCCAAAGCCAGCGGCAGGAGCACCTGGCGCTTTTATGCGGGCGACATGAATGCCCGGATCATCGAGCGGCGTCGCCTGGAAAGCGATTTGCGCTTTGCCATCAAGCATGGCGAGCTGAGGCTGCATTTTCAGCCGCGGTACCGCATTGCCGATGGGCACATGGTGGGCGCCGAAGCACTGGTTCGCTGGCAGCATCCTGTCCGCGGCCTGATCGCGCCCGACACCTTTATCCCGATTGCGGAGGAGACGGGGCTGATCATCCCCCTCAGTGATTGGGTGATTGCGACCGCTTGCAGCCAGGCCGTCACTTGGCCGGCCCATCTGTTTGTCTCGATCAACCTGTCGCCTGCAGAGTTCAAGCGCGGTCAGGTCTCGCTTCGGGTCCAGAAGATTCTGGAAGCGAGCGGCCTGGAGCCGTCGCGCGTGGAGCTTGAGATCACCGAAGGCGTGATGCTGGAAGATGCTGCCGGCGCGCTGGAGGTCATGCGGTCACTCAAGCGTCTCGGCGTGCGGATTGCCATGGATGATTTCGGCACGGGGTATTCGTCGTTGAGCTACCTGCGCACGTTCCCGTTTGACGGGCTGAAGATCGACCGCAGTTTTCTCACCCGGCTGGGTGAAAGCGAAGATGACCAGTCGATTGTCAAAGCCATCATCGGGTTAGGGCGAGCGCTTTCGCTGACGGTCACCGCCGAAGGAATCGAAACAGCCGAGCATCTTGCCCTGCTCAAGGCGGTGGCGTGTGATGAGGGGCAGGGCTACTACCTGAGCAAACCGTTGAACATGAGCGACTTCACGTCGCTGCTGGGGCAGGGCAGCCCGGTCGACAGCGACTGCTGACGGCGGGGCCAATCTTCTCGGTGTCCAGTCAGGCAAGATTGTGTAACGATACCTGGCTTGAACGCTTCTTGCCCGCCCAATCCGCCCCCCTTTAAGGACAGAACACGGATGCTCGCCGCCCTCAGACATTACCCTGCGTCAGTCAATCTGCTGCTGTCCTCGTCGCTCTTTCTGACGCTGGGCAGGGCGATTACCCTGCCGTATCTGGTGATTTACCTTTCATCCAGCTTTGTCCTGAGCATCAGTGATATCGGCATGGTGGTCGGCAGCGCGCTGATCGTCGGCTCATTGTTGAGCCTGTACGGCGGTTACCTCACCGACAAACTGTCCAGCTACAAGCTGATCCTGTGCTTCACCGGGTTCTTCGTCACCGGCTTCGTCGGCATGTGCGTGACCAACAAGCTGTGGCTGTTCTTCCTGTTTCTGGTGTCCTTCAACTTCGCCTATTCAGTGATCGACATCGTGGTCAAGGCGGCGTTTGGCAAGCTGCTGCCGGTGGCCGAGCAGAGCAAGGTGTTTTCGGTGCGCTACACGCTGATCAACATCGGTTATGCGGTGGGGCCGTTCATTGGTGCGGGTTTGGCCCACTGGAACATGAAGCTGCCGTTCATGATGTCGGCGCTGCTGGGTTTGGGCTTCTTCGTGGTCTATTCGATCTTCGGCGACCGCAAGCTCAGCTCGGCGGACCCTGCCAACGCGCCGGTGTCGTTCCTGGCGGTCGGGCGAATCCTGCTCAAGGACTATCGGCTGGTCTGCTTCACCGTGGGCGGTGTGCTGAGCGCCGTGGTGTTCGGCCAGTTCACGGCGTACATCTCGCAATACCTGGTGACCACCAGCACCCCGGAGTTCACGTATCAGGTCATCAGTTCGGTGGTGGCGGTCAACGCAGCGGTGGTGATCTGCCTGCAGTATTTCGTCGGCAAACACATCAGTCATCAGTACCTGAATCAGTGGCTGACGGCAGGTTTCAGCCTGTTTCTGATGGGCGTGGTCGGCTTTGCCTTGTCGACCACGGTGCTGCACTGGTCGCTGGCGGTGGCGATTTTCACCCTCGGCGAAATCATCGTGTTCCCGGCCGAATACATGTTCATCGACCGCATCGCCCCCACGCACCTGCGCGGCATGTATTACGGCGCGCAGAACCTGTCCAACCTTGGCGGTGCACTGGGTCCGGTGCTGTGCGGTTTTGCGCTGGCGACGCAGTCAGCGCACTTCATGTTCTATATGCTGGCGGCCTTTATCGTGGCCGGCGGCTGTTTCTATCTGCTGGGCGCTTCGTACTCCAGACGTCACGATCAATCCTCCAGCACGCGGTGATGTTTTTGCGATGAGTGTTCTGTCTCCTCTGGATGCCTGGCAGCAGGCGGTCGACACGCAGGGTTTTCAGCCGGACGAGGCTCAGCGCCGAGCGGCGCACACACTTCAGGAATGCTGGCAGGCCCTGCGTGATCGCACGCCTCACGCGTCGGTGAAGGGCGTGTATCTGTGGGGGCCGGTGGGGCGTGGCAAGACCTGGCTCATGGACCGTTTCTACGAGAGCCTGCAGATCCCCGCCCGCCGCCAGCATTTTCATCACTTCATGCGTTGGGTGCATCAGCGGTTGTTCCAGCTGACCGGCGTTGCCCGGCCGCTGGAGGTGCTCGCCCGTGAACTCGCTCAGGAAGTGCGGGTGCTGTGTTTTGACGAGCTGTTCGTCAACGACATTGGCGATGCAGTGATTCTGGGTGGTTTGTTGCGGGCCATGTTCGAGGAGGGCGTGGTGCTGGTCTGCACGTCGAACCAACTGCCGGAACAGCTCTATGCGACAGGGCACAACCGCGATCGCTTCGTGCCCGCGATTACCGCGATCAATCACTGCATGACGGTGGTCTCGGTGGACGGCGGTGAAGACCATCGCCTGCACCCGGGGCAGGCGCAGCAGCGTTATTGGGTGACCGAAGAGCAGGGCGCCAGCGCCTTGGTCCAGGTTTTCGAAACGCTGAGCAGCGGCGAGTCGGTGTCTATTCAGCCGGTGCCTGTGGGGCGGCGTCATTTGCCGGTCGTGCGTGCCAGCCGAACGGTGGTCTGGTGTCGATACGCCGATCTGTGTGAACAGCCACTGGCGGCGATGGACTTCATCGAGCTGTGCGATCGCTACAAGGCCGTGTTGCTCAGCGAGGTGCCTGCGTTGAGCGCGCCGCAGCGCGAAGGTCGCATTGCACGCGGCACCGAGGACGGCGTGGAGCAGGTGGTGGCAGGCGATCGTGAACTGCCGCAGTTGTCACCCTACGATGACGGTGTGCGGCGGTTCATTGCGTTGGTGGACGAGTGTTACGACCGCAAGGTGCCGCTGTATGTCGAAGCGGCCATGCCGATGCAGGAACTGTACACCGAGGGTTACCTGGCCTTTGCCTTTCGCCGGACGTTGAGCCGTTTGCAGGAAATGCAGCTGGCGCGGTTTGGGCAATAGGGCTACCGATGCAATGTCACTTCAGGCGATGGCAACCTGTTGGAGCGAATTCATTCGCGAAAGAGGCTCCAGACGCCAGACGGTTATCGGCTGTACCGGCCTCTCGCGAATGAATTCGCTCCCACAGCGTTCAGTCATCAGCGAGGGTCAGATGGCTTACTTGACGATGCATTGCGATCAAACCCTGTTGCGTCGACTTTGTGCGAGTACATGCTTGCCACCTTCACCCACCAGCACCATGACCGCGAGCCAGATCGGCAGGTAGGTCATCCATTCATCCCGCCCGATGGACTCGCCCAGCAGCAGGGCGACGCCGACCAGCAGTACCGGCTCAACGTAACTCAGCAGGCCGAACACGCTGAACGCCAACAGGCGACTGGCGAGGATGTAGGCCACGAGGGCCGAGGCGCTGATCGCACCCAGCACCGGAATCAACAGGTAGAAACGCGGGAACTGTTCGACCACCGCCGGGTTGCCTTTGCAGATAAAGGTCACGGCCACCGGCAGGATCAGCAACATGTCCCACCACAGCCCGCCGAGGTTATCGGTCTTGAGCTTGCGCCGCAGGATGAAATACACCGGATACCCCAGGCACACCACCAGGGTTTCCCAGGAAAAACTGCCCAGGCGCAGCAGCTCGTTGCCCACGCCGACCAATGCGCAGCAGGCGGCGATCTTTTGCAAGTGCGAGAGTCGCTCGCCATACACCAGGCGCCCGGTGAGAATCATTGTCAGGGGTAACAGAAAATAGCCCAGCGACACTTCCAGACTGCGGCCGTGCAAGGGCGCCCACAGGAACAGCCACAGCTGCAGCCCCATCAGCGAAGCCGACAGCGCCATCCCGCTAAGCAGTGCCGGGTTCCGACGCAGGCGTGCGGCCAGTGTTCGAGTCAGTTGCCAGTCGCCACTGGACAGCATGAAGACCGTGACGCAGGGCAGGGTCAGCAGCATGCGCCAGCCGAAGATTTCTTCACCGCTCAACGGTTTGAGCAGTGAGGTGTAGTAGTACATGACCGCGAAGAGGCAGGAGGCCATGACCGATAACGCAACGCCCTTGTACACAGGGTCTCCTTGGTTTCGATGCTTGGGGATTTTGAAGGGGCTTACGGCGTCAGACTCTGGCGGCCTGATCGTGGGAAACGGCGAACAGTCTAGCTGAAGGTGTCCCTCTCGTTCGCGAGTAATCTGATAAACACCAGATGAGCTGGCAGTAAACGATGCACGTTTGGCAGAGAACGAGACCGCGCGCCGATTGAGCGTACACCGCCTGTCCCACAGACTTCTCCTCAACGCGCCACACCGGCGCGATCAATCGAGGAAGACCTCCATGACTCAAGAAATCGCCGGTATCAAGATCCCCGACAGCGCCCTGGCGCGGGCGACCACCGAATACATCCGCGAGCAGGAAGATGACCTGCTGTTCGATCACTCTCGCCGCGTGTTTCTGTGGGGCGCGTTGACTGGCGAGCGTAAAGGATTGAAATACGACGCCGAGCAGCTGTATGTCGGCGCTATGTTCCACGACCTCGGCCTGGTGGAAAAACACAGCAGCCCTGACCTGCGTTTTGAGGTCGACAGCGCCAACGCAGCCCGTGCGTTCATGACGCCGTTTGGCCTGTCCGAAGGCGATATGGAGCAGGTGTGGTTGTCCATTGCCCTGCACACCACGCCGGGTGTGCCTGAGCATCTGCGTCCGAACGTGGCACTGGTCACTGCGGGCGTTGAGATGGACGTGCTGGGCATCAATTACGAAAAGTTCAGCGACCAGCAGCGCGACGTCGTGACCCATGCTCACCCGCGTGGCGAAGCGTTCAAGGAATGCATCCTCTGTGCCTTCGCCAACGGCTTCCGTCACAAGCCCGACACCACCTTCGGCACAGTCAACGCCGACGTGCTGGTCGATGAACATCCGACGTTCAAGCCGATGAACTTCGTCGAGATCATCCGCACCTCGCCGTGGAAGGCGTAAGCCATACGACCCGGCAACGCGGTCCGGTGTAGGAGACGTCGGAGGTTACGGCGGCAGCGAACGCGGTGTGTCAGACGTTGATGCATTGCCTGACACACCGCATTCGCGACCGTCGTAACCTCCGATTGCTCCTACAGGGACAATGCAGCCTCTCGGTCATGTAGAGGGTGCTGATCGTTCCCGCGCTCCGCACGGGCATGCCGCGTGAGACGCTCTGCGTCCGTTAAGGATGACGCGGAGCGTCACAGGATGCGTGCCCACGCAGAGCGTGGGTACGATCAACGCGGTTCGGTGTAGGAGACGTCGGAGGTTACGACGGCAGCGAACGCGGTGTGTCAGACGTTGATGCATTGCCTGACACACCGCATTCGCGACCGTCGTAACCTCCGATTGCTCCTACAGGGACAATGCAGCCTCTCGGGCGTGTAGAGGGTGCTGATCGTTCCCGCGCTCCGCGTGGGAATGCTGCGTGAGACGCTCGGCAGTCCGGTAAGGGTGACGCGGAGCGTCACAGGATGCGTGCCCACGCAGAGCGTGGGTACGATCAAAACTTCGTCGAGATCATCCGCACCTCGCCGTGGAAGGCGTAAGCCATACGACCCGACGCGGTCCGGTGTAGGAGACGTCGGAGGTTACGACGGCAGCGAACGCGGTGTGTCGAACGTTGATGCATTGCCTGATACACCGCATTCGCGGCCGTCGTAACCTCCGATTGCGCCTACAGGGACAATGCAGCCTCTCGGGCGTGTAGATTGTTGATGCCGCAAGACTGCTGAGGCATTTCTGAGGCCAAATCCATCAGCATCCCTTCTTCGGCATTGCGCCATCCTTTGTTAGGCTCTGTGTTTGTCGGCCCATGAAGGGCGCTTTTCCATTGCCAGACAAGGGAGCAGCAATGACCTCCATCGGCACCGCAGCACCGACCGTGCCAGGGCGGCTCGAACAGTTCTCCACCCGCGTCACCTACTTCATCACCGGGTTCAGTATTTCTGCGTGGGCGCCGCTGGTGCCTTATGCCAAAAGCCGTCTGGGCCTGGACGACGCAGGCCTGGGTCTGTTGCTGCTGTGCCTGGGCATCGGCTCGATCATTGCCATGCCCCTTGCCGGCGCCATGACCGTCAAGTACGGCTGTCGTCGGATCATCACCCTGGTGGGCGGCATCGCCTGTCTGTGCCTGCCGTTGCTCGCCACACTCAACAGCGTGCCGATGATGGTGGCGGTGCTCTTTATCTACGGCGCCAGCATGGGCGCGCTGGGGTGTGTCACCAACATTCAGGCCATCATCGTCGAGCGCGCCAGTGGCAAGACCATGATGTCGGGTTTTCACGGGCTGTTCAGTTGTGGCGGTATCGTGGGGGCGGCAGGTGTTTCCGCTTTGTTGAGCGTCGGCGTGTGGCCGTGGTTGACCGTTTCGCTGGTGTCGGTGTTTCTCGCCCTTGCCTTATACAAGGCTCGCCCGAACATGCTCGGGTACGGCAGCGAGGCGGGCGGTCCGGCGTTCGCCATACCCCATGGCGTGGTGCTGTTCATCGGCCTGATGTGCTTTACCGTCTTTCTCACCGAAGGCGCGATGCTGGACTGGAGCGCGGTGTTTCTCAGTGCCCGGCACGGTGTCGAGCCGTCATACGCCGGTTTTGGTTATGCGGTGTTTGCGTTGGCGATGGCCATCGGGCGCTTGTGCGGCGACCCGATCGTGCGTCGACTGGGCGTGCACAAGATCATTCTGTTCGGTGGGCTGTGCGCAGCGGTCGGCATGACGGTCGCGACACTGGTTCCCTACTGGCAAGCGGCCCTGTGCGGTTATGCGCTCGTGGGGCTGGGCTGCTCCAACATCGTGCCGGTGTTCTACAGCGCCGTGGGCCGGCAGAAAACCATGCCCGAAAACGTCGCCGTCCCGGCCATCACCACCCTGGGTTACATCGGTATCCTGATGGGCCCGGCCGGTATCGGGTTTGTTGCTCACCTCAGCAGCCTCGGCGCCGCGTTTCTGATCATTGCCGTGATGCTGCTGGGTGTCGCGATCAGCGGTCGCTATCTGAAGGTATAACGGTTACAACGCACGCGCTGTCCCTGACAGGCGAATTGAACTGCCGGGTTCAGGGCTGAACTCGGCACGAATCCGCGAACGGCTGCCCATGTCTTCACCCTGCACGATGTCGATGACCCCGCCGTGGTCCCAGCCAATGTCACGCAAATAACCGGCGAATGCCGCGCTTGACGCACCCGTGGCAGGGTCTTCATAGACGCCACCAAAGGCAAATGGATTGCGCGTGTGGAAGAGGCGAGCGGATTCGGCGAACACCAGCAATATCGTCACCCAACCTTCACGCACCATCAGCTCACGTCCGGTGGCGAAGTCATAGCGCATATTCCTGAGCGTGTCCCGACGGTTCACGGCGAGTACAAGGTGTTGCGCGCCGCCATTGATCAACGCAGGCGGAATACGCAAGTCGATGTCTTCGGCTTGCAGGTCAAACAGTGACATTGCCTGACTGAGCAACTCGCGGCTGACCGGTTTGCTCAAGGTCGGTGGGGACTGCAGCGCGGCAGAGGTCAACGCGCCGTGCCTGTGGCCTTCGACGCTGATCTGCGTTTCGTTGAGGGAGAGCTTGAAAAGGCCTTCGCCAAACCTGCCTGCCAGGGCTGCGCCCAAAGCGATGGTGGCGTGACCGCAAAACGGCACTTCGGCTTCGGGGGAGAAGTAGCGCACCCGAAAACCGTCGCCTTGCGGCACGGCGAAGGCCGTTTCCGAATAGCCGACCTCGGCGGCCACCTGCTGCATGATCGCGTCGTCAGGGAATATTTCCCCGATCCAGACGCCCGCCGGGTTACCGCCTTGGTCAGCGTCGGAAAAGGCCGCAAGCCTGAGGATGTCCATTGCCATGTTCGAGTGCTCGTTGCGCCGTGGGGAAGTGGCGCAATTGTTGTCGAAGAACGGCAGTGGACACCAACCAAAAGTGCTTATGCGTGGGATTCAACGGGTTGATGCAAGGTACGACCTGCATCCCTTAGTCGTCCGGCCTGCCAGCGTCAGCGTCCCGGAGGACGTCAGCGCCGGCAAGCCGGACCGTTACGGCGAAGATTCCCGGCGCGATCGATCAGGCCGGAACCATCGCAAAGCCCACACCGAAGCGGTTCCAGGCATTGATGGTGGCGATCGCCAGGGTGATGTTGGCGACGTCCGCCTCGCTGTAATGCGCAAGCAGCGCTTCGTATTGATCCTGCGGTGCGTGATGGATCGACAGCTGCGTCAGGCTTTCGACCCACGCCAGCACGGCTTTCTCTTTCTCGGTGAAGAACGTGGTTTCTGCCCATACACTCAGGGTCTGCAGGCGGGCTTCGGTTTCGCCAGCTTTGCGCGCGTCATTGGCGTGCATGTTGACGCAGTAGGCGCAGCCGTTGATCTGCGAAGCGCGCAGGCGGATCAGTTCCAGCAGGGAGCTGTCCAGGCCCGATTTGGCAAGGGCAGCTTCCAGACCGACCATGGCTTTGTAGGCTTCTGGCGATTTCTGTCCCCAGGCGATTCTTTTGTTCATGTGTGCGTGCTCCGATGAAGTCAGTGGGAAATTCGTTGGCTGTGGCACTACATTACGCTTGAGCTCACGATGGCCGAATAGCCAATGGATCGGGATTGTTGGAGACCAATTGCCGAGGTTTTCCAGGATGGGTCTACCGCATCGCACACGTGCGTCGAGGCCTGCGAACACGCTTCATGAACGGCGCGGCCACGCTTTACGCCTTGCCGCTCAGGCTCAGCGATCTAGCATGTGCGCCAACCATCACAAGGAGTCATCCATGTTTGCCGGATTCCAGAAAGACCAGCGCCTGGTCAACGGTGTTCAGATCAGCTATCGCATCGGCGGGACCGGCCCAGGCCTGTTACTGCTGCACGGTCACCCGCAGACCCATGTGATCTGGCACAAGATAGCCGAGCAGCTGAGCCAGCATTTCACGGTGGTGGCCGCTGATCTGCGCGGTTATGGCGACAGCAGCAAGCCGCCTGCCACGGCAGACCATTACAGTTATTCCAAGCGCGAGATGGGCCGCGACATGGTCGGGCTGATGCGCGAACTGGGCCTGTCGACGTTCTCGATCCTGGCCCATGATCGTGGCGCCCGCGTGGCTCACCGGCTGGCGCTGGATCATCCGACGTCTGTCACGCGCATGGCCTTGCTCGACATCGCCCCGACGCTGGCGATGTACAGCCAGACCAATGAAGCCTTTGCCCGTGCCTATTGGCACTGGTTTTTCCTGATCCGTCCGGCCCCGTTGCCGGAGATGTTGCTGGAGGCCAATCCGGAGCAGTACCTGCGCAGTGTCATGGGCAGTCGCAGCGCGGGGCTGACCCCGTTCACCGACGAAGCCTTCGCCGAATACCTGCGCTGCGCAAGCCTGCCAGGTGCCGCGCGGGGCGTGTGCGAAGACTACCGCGCCAGCGCCAGCATCGACCTGGAACATGATCGGGCGGACATTGACGCGGGCAATCACCTGACGTTGCCGTTGCTGGTTTTGTGGGGCGGCGAGGGAACAGTCGGCAAATGCTTCGAGCCGCTCAAGGAGTGGCAGAAGGTCGCCTCCGACGTGCGCGGCAAGGCGCTGCCGGGCGGGCATTATCTGGCCGAGGAGATTCCGGAGGCGTTGCTGGCAGAGGTTTTACCGTTTTTGTCCTGATGCCAGGCGGGGCTTGGCTCGATAAGGGGATGAACGCAGTCCACCCGTGGGAGCGAATTCATTCGCGAAAAACAGTCCAGCCGATAGAGATGCACCGGCTGCACTGGCCTATCGCGAATGAATTCGCTCCCACGGGGCAATGTATACGCCTCACTTTTTTTAGCGATCAGCCTGAACGGTCTGGTGCGGTTTGGCCACAACCCGTTCGCGCACCTTGTCCCACGCCATGTTGAACAGCATCGTGTAGGGCAGGAACAACAGCAGCAATCCGATATCCAGCAGGAAGGCTTCCCACAGGCTGATCGACAGCCACCACGCCGCTAGCGGCACGACCGCGACGATCAAACCGGTTTCGAACGAGATGGCGTGCAGTGCGCGAGCCTTCAAGGTCATGGCAAAGCCGAGTCGTGCCCGCAGCCGGTCGAAACCTGCGTTGAAGACCATGTTCCAGAGCATCGCCACGGTGGAAATCATCACCGTCATCGCGCCCATTTTGCCGAGGGACTGACCGAGTACCCAAGCCAGTCCCGGCGCGAACAGCAACACACCGATGAGTTCGAACAGCAGCGCGTGCAGGGCGCGCTCTTTGACGGATTTCGCAGGGACAGCCGACTTTGCGGCCTTCTCCCTGGACAAGGCGTTAACAGGCATGACGCATTCACTTTGTGACGGGGCAGGCGTGCATTGTCACCGGGCGATGAACTAAAGTGAAAATCGTTGCCATCGGAAAAACCGATGGATGAGAAGATGAGCGTAAACATGAGCTATTCACCCGAAGCGCTGGAAGCGTTTGCCCAAGTCCTGGCCTTGGGGTCGTTCAGTGCGGCGGCGCGTCGATTGGGCAAGAGTCAGTCGACCATCAGCGAAGCCATTTCCCGGCTGGAAATCGATCTGGGCGTGGCGCTTTTCGACCGGTCGACCAAACACCCGACGCTGACGGAAGCGGGCAGGGCGCTGCAAGGGCGGATCGAAGAACTGCTGGCCGCGTCGGACAAACTGCGCCGGGCCGCAGGCCGACTGGTGGAAGGCATGGAGCCGCGCTTGACCCTGGTGCTGTCTGACGCCAACCAGTTCGCTGAATTCGAGGCGCGCATGGCCGAGCTCGATCAACGTTTTCCCGAGATTGAACTGGAGTGCGTGTTCGCCGAACACGGCGATGCGATCAACCTGATCCAGAGCGGTCGCGCCTCGCTCGGGCTGCTGTCGGCGCAGGCGAGCTATCCGCCGGAAGTCGGTTACGCGACGATTGCCGAACGTGCCGATTTTGGTCTTTTTGTATCGCACACCCATCCGCTGGCCTCCGAACCGGCTGTCGATTACCACAGGCTTGCGCAGCATCGTGCGCTGCGTCTGAACACCCTCGTGGATGAAAGTGTTCCCACCAACGACCTGCCCAGCGGCGCGCGCCGCAGCTGGTCGGCGCCGAACTACCTGTTGTTGATGGACATGGCGGTGTTTGGTTTTGGCTGGTCGGCGCTGCCGCGCTGGCTGGTGCGCGGCTATGCACAGGGTCGGCTCAAGGAGCTGCAGGTGCCGGGATGGCCGCGCAGTTCGGCAGTGGACGTGATCTGGTCGCGGCAAAAGAGCCTGGGGCCAGCGGGTGCGTGGTTGCTGGATACGTTGCTGGAGGGGCGAGGGGACTATTAGTAGACCGCTCGCAGGAAACGCTGATTCGGCGTTTCCTGCGAGCCTTCTTGGTCGCGCGATGATTACGCCGGGAATCTCAACGCGTTGGTCAGATCGCCCATTGGTGCCTGGCCGCGAGCGATCATGGCGTTGTCACGCTCGACGATGCCGTCGAGTTTTTCCAGCCCGTGAACGCGGGTGATCAGGCGCAGGATGGAGGCCGTGTCATAAACGGTATGGTCCACCGTGCCTTTGCGGGCGAACGGCGAAATCACGATGGCCGGAACCCGTGTGCCAGGGCCCCAACGGTCACCTTTGGGCGGAGCCACGTGGTCCCACCAGCCGCCGTTTTCATCGACGGTGATGACGATCACCATGTTTTTCCATTGCGGACTGTTGCGCAGCATCTTCACAGCGCGGTCGATGTGTCGATCACCGGCCGCGACGTCGGCGTAACCGGCGTGCATGTTCAGGTTGCCCTGAGGTTTGTAGAAGGTCACGGCAGGCAGTTTGCCCGCTTCGACGTCGGCGAAGAATTTGTTGGTGCCCGAATCATCCCCGAGGCCGCCGTCGCGCAGACGCTTATTGCGTTCATCAGCGTTTTGCGGACCTTGCTGCTTGAAATAGTTGAAGGGTTGGTGGTGGTACTGGAAGTTCGGGATCTTGGGGATGCCCGCCGAATCCCTGTACGCGTCCAGCGTCACCTGCCAGGCACCGGCGTACCACGCCCAGTCGACGTTCTTCTTCGACAGCTTGTCGCCGATGTGGTCATGGGTTTGCGGCACCAGCACGTTAGCCAGGTCGGGCTGGGAATAGTCCGGTTTTTCCTTGTCTCGCAGCCAGGTCGGCCAGTACGGCGGTGCCATGGTGTTCACCGCGTAACCGTCGGGGGTCAGCAGGCTGGGCCCGAATTGGGGCGGGCCGTCCATGGCACTGGCCGGGGATTTTTCCAGCGGCTTGAGGCGGGTTTCCAGCGGGTCGCTGCTTTCCAGCGTGGCGATCTGCGACTTGGCGGGCGAGTTGGCCGCGTCTGGGTAGAACGGCACTCTGGCGGACACCAGGTACTGGTGGTTGAGGAACGAGCCGCCGAAAGCGCCCTGGAAGAAGTTGTCGCAAAGCACGAACTCCTTCGCGACGTCCCACAAACGAAGGGAATACTGGGTCTGACCGTAGTGGCCCATGGTCAGGCTACCGGAGTCGGCCCATGCCACGAAGCCGTCGTTCTTGCCGCCATTGATCTGCATCTGATTCTGATAGAACACGTGCCACAGGTCGCGGGTGACCACGTTCAACGGCAGGTCTTCGCCACTGGGGCCTTTAAGGGCATACGGCGCGTTCGGCAGGTTTTCCTGATACTGCACGCCAGTGGCGTAGGTCACGCCATCGACGCTCTGCGGGCCAACCTGGCACACGCCGCCCCAGCACTGCGGCAGCTTGTCGAGCACGGCACCATTGCGGTCGCGCTGCCGGTAGTCTTCCGGCCTGACCGCCGACAAGGGTTTTTCCACGCCGGGGAAGTTAGCGAACAGGTTATTGAAACTGCGGTTCTCGCCGTAGATCACCACGATGGTCTTGATGTTGTCCTGCAGCGCCTTATCCAGCGCGGGACCGCTGAGCGAGGTTTCAAGGGTGGCGGACGTGCCATCGCTCGGCGTCTCGCTGGCGGTCACGACGCCACTCAAGGTGGCGCCAGCGCCCAGTACGGCAACGCCGCCGAGGAAGCGACGACGGCTGGTATCGGCGGGGGAATCAACAGAGTGATCGGCAGCGGACGGCTTGTTGGGGTCTTGTTGTTTGTCGCTCATCACGGCTCCTGATGCGGGATTCGAAGTGTTACTAATTATGTCGACGGAGCCTAATCCCGCAATGTGACGTTAATGCGACAGCTTGAAATGCTGGGTCCAGAGCCGTCCATGGCGTGCCGCAGCGACGTCCCGAGCCTTGGGCGTGGGTGTCAAGGCGCCGCTGCAGGCCGATCCGCTGGAAGGCCCGACACCGTGTTGTAGCGGCTCATGATCCGGTCGATCTCGCCCGACATGCGCATCCTCAGCAGAATCCGCATCAGGCGTTGCGCGGGAATTTGCGTGTCGTTGCGCACGATGCAACCCACCGGCTGTTCATCGATGACGGCGACGCCACGCAGTTTCTGATCGTCGGGCAGGTTGCGGTTGAACCAGTCCAGCGACCACTGATTGCCCACGGCGTAGCGGTAACGGTGGACTTGCAGTTTCTGCAGCACCTGGACTTCGCTGCGCGCGTCATCGCGCTTCAAGCGGTGGCTGTCGAAGGCGGTTTGCAGGGTCGGGTAGGCGTAACCGAGCACGGTGCCGATGGTTTCATCGGTCAGGGTGTCCGGTGCTCTGGGCGTGGCGTTATCCGGTGTGCTGATCAACAGATCGCGCTGAATCAGCAGCGGCAAGCTCCATGTGTAATCGCCGGAGAGGTTGGGCATCCACGATTGCGCGGCATAGCAGCGCACGTCGATGGCGCCCCGTTCGAGCGTGCGCTGAACGCGCTGAATCGGCACCACGCGGTATTCCGCCGACAGGTTCGCCTGCGCCGCCATGCTTTGCATGATGTCGAAGATGATGCCGCCGGTAGGTTGATGGTCGTCGAGCTGCACCAGCGGCATCGACCACGCATCGGCGATGGAAAACCGTAACGGTATTTCCTGCGCCCCGACGGACCCGCTCATTAGCAATAAAGCGCTCAGTGTCAGCAACCGCATGAGGTCCCTCGGTGTGAGCCGAAATGCTATTGGGCAGTGATGGCAGTCTAGCGGCAGATTGTTTATATGCGCGCGTTCATATTGCCCGGATGCAATTTTGGCCCCGCTCCGCTAGCATTAGCGGTCTTCCGCAACCCAGTCGCGACGGTTTTCAATGAGTTATCAGGTTCTTGCACGTAAATGGCGTCCGCGCTCGTTCCGCGAAATGGTCGGCCAGACCCATGTGCTCAAGGCCTTGATCAACGCGCTGGACAGCCAGCGCCTGCACCATGCCTATTTATTCACCGGCACGCGCGGTGTCGGCAAGACCACCATCGCGCGAATCATCGCTAAATGCCTGAACTGTGAAACCGGTATTACTTCCACGCCCTGTGGTGAGTGTTCAGTGTGCCGCGAGATTGACGAAGGTCGCTTCGTCGACCTGATCGAAATCGACGCCGCGAGCCGCACCAAGGTCGAAGACACCCGAGAACTGCTGGACAACGTGCAGTACGCGCCCAGCCGTGGCCGCTTCAAGGTCTACCTGATCGACGAAGTGCACATGCTGTCCAGCCATTCGTTCAACGCCTTGCTGAAAACGCTGGAAGAGCCGCCGCCCTACGTCAAGTTCATCCTGGCGACCACCGATCCGCAGAAGCTGCCAGCGACCATTCTGTCCCGTTGCCTGCAGTTCTCCCTGAAAAACATGACGCCCGAGCGCGTGGTCGAGCACCTGACCCACGTGCTGGGCGCTGAAAACATTCCGTTCGAAGACGACGCACTGTGGCTGCTCGGTCGTGCCGCCGACGGCTCGATGCGGGACGCCATGAGCCTGACCGACCAGGCGATCGCCTTCGGCGAGGGCAAAGTGCTGGCCACTGACGTGCGAGCGATGCTCGGCACGCTGGACCACGGCCAGGTGTATGACGTGCTCACGGCACTCATCGACGGCGACGCCCGCTCCTTGCTGGAAGCCGTGCGCCACCTGGCTGAACAAGGCCCGGACTGGAGCGGCGTGCTCTCGGAAATCCTCAACGTGTTGCACCGTGTTGCGATTGCGCAGGCCTTGCCTGAGGGCGTGGACAACGGCCACGGCGACCGGGACCGCGTGTTGGCGCTGGCCCAGGCCTTGCCGGCCGAGGACGTGCAGTTCTATTACCAGATGGGCCTGATCGGGCGTCGCGATTTGCCTTTGGCGCCGGACCCGCGCGGCGGTTTTGAGATGGTCCTGCTGCGCATGTTGGCGTTCCGCCCCGCCGACAGCGAAAACGCGCCGAGACAGCCGTTAAAGTCAGTGGGGATCAACCCGGCCACGGTTGATTCCCAGACAACGGTGGCCGGTGCATCGCCTGTTGCGCCGATACCGGCTCCGGCTCCGGCAGCATCAACGCCTGCGCCCGCTGCTGTTCTTGAACAGCCTGCACCCGTGACGCCATCCGCGCCCGCATACGCACCGGCGCCCGTCGCTGAAACGGTTGCGGCGTCAGCGCCGGTCGAAGAAGTGGACCTGCCCTGGAATGAGCCGAAAGCAGCGTCGCCAGTCAGTGAGCCTGAGCCGGCCCCGGCCGCTGTGGCTGAAGACATTCCCGAGCCCGTTCTCGACACCGTGGCCGAGCAGCCCGAGCTGACGCCGATGCCGACGCCCGCACCTGCGAGCCCGGTGCCGGATGCGCCGGAAGTCGAGTCGCAGGAGCCTATCCAGGCGGCCGCCGAGGTCGTCACCCCGGCGATGCTCGAACAGGTGCCCGACGCCGCGCCGTACGTGCCTGCGCCCATGGAACGTGACGACGAGCCGCCACCTGATGATGACTATTACGAGCCGGATGTCGACATTGATCCGGCGTCGTTCGCCTATCTGGACGACCTGGCCCACGACACGGCCGAGGCGGTGGAGAAAGAGCCTGAATTGCTCCCGGCTGCCAAACCGGCGACCGGCCTTGCCGCCGACTGGCTCGACCTGTTTCCGAAACTGCCGATTTCCGGCATGACCGGCAGCATTGCCGCCAACTGCACCTTGATGTCGGTCGACGGCGACAACTGGCTGCTGCACCTGGACCCTGCCCACAGCGCGCTGTTCAACTCGACGCAGCAGCGCCGCCTGAACGATGCGCTGAACCAATACCATGAACGCACCATCAATCTGAGTATCGAGCTGATCAAGCCCGAACAGGAAACCCCGGCTCAAGCGGCGGCGCGTCGGCGTGCCGACCGCCAGCGGCAGGCCGAGGCGTCGATCCACGCCGATCCGTTCATCCAGCAGATGCTCGAACAGTTTGGTGCCAGGATCCGTGAAGATACGATTGCACCCGTGGATGCTCCCGTTGTACAGACCCCTTAATTCCCGCAAGGCGCTAAGCTGATTTGGCGCCGCGCAACGACCCCATCGACGTTCGAGGAGAACTCCCATGATGAAAGGTGGCATGGCTGGCCTGATGAAGCAGGCCCAGCAGATGCAGGAAAAAATGGCCAAGATGCAGGAAGAACTGGCCAATGCCGAAGTGACCGGCCAATCGGGCGCAGGCCTGGTGAGCGTGGTGATGACCGGTCGTCACGACGTCAAGCGCGTTAGCCTGGACGACAGCCTGATGCAGGAAGACAAGGAAATCCTTGAAGACCTGATCGCCGCAGCCGTCAACGACGCCGTGCGCAAGATCGAAGCGGCCAGCCAGGAAAAGACCGCCAGCATGACCGCTGGCATGCAACTGCCGCCAGGCATGAAGCTGCCGTTCTGACCGAGCGGTTGTTGCGGCACCCGAATGCCAGGCCCAGTGCCTGGCATTTTTGTAAGCGTTTCTAGACGACCGACGGATACTCTCCGGGCGGCGTAAACCCTGTGGGAGCGAATTTATTCGCGATTGGCCAGCCGGCTCGACACATTCCTGCCGCCTGAACCATTTTTCGCGAATGAATTCGCTCCCACCGCAATCAAGCGTCTGGTCTGTGATGGCTGAGTCGATTTCATGGATGCCTCTGTCGTCAAGCCTCGCTGCTACGGGTTACCCCTCTCGTTGCTTGGGGTGTTTTCTGCGTTCATTACGTGTCTCATACTGCCGCCGCATCCAACCGAACCGCTCCCGAGCGCTGCGGTCTGCTTTCTATAGCCTGTCACTCATCGATAAAGGAACCGCTCCGATGTCGCAAGAACTGATCCTCAACCAGCGTGTCGTCCTGGCCTCTCGTCCCCAAGGTTCGCCGACGCCGGAGAATTTTCGGCTTGAGCGCGAGGCACTGCCTGACGTGCAGGACGGCCAGGTTCAACTGCGCACGCTGTACCTTTCCCTCGATCCCTACATGCGCGGTCGCATGAGTGACGCGCCGTCCTATGCGCCGCCGGTGGAAATCGACGCCGTCATGGAGGGCGGGGCAGTCAGCGTGGTCGAGCAATCGCGCAACCCGGCGTTCAAGGAAGGCGATCTGGTGGTCGGGCAAACCGGCTGGCAGACCCACAGCCTCTCCGATGGCAAGAACCTGATGCAGGTGCCTAAAGACTTGCCGAGCCCGTCGATGGCCTTGGGCGTGCTCGGGATGCCGGGCATCACGGGTTACATGGGCTTGATGAACATTGGCCAGCCCAAGTCCGGCGAAACCCTGGTGGTCGCTGCGGCGTCCGGCGCGGTCGGCTCGGTGGTCGGGCAAGTTGCCAAGCTGCACGGTCTGCGTGTGGTCGGAATTGCCGGTGGTATCGACAAATGTCGCTATGTCATGGACGAATTGGGCTTTGACGCTTGTATTGATCACAAAAGCGAGCATTTTGCCGAGCAACTGAGCGAGGCCTGTCCCAGCGGCATCGACATCTATTTCGAACTGGTGGGCGGCAAGGTCTTCGAAGCGGTACTGCCGCTACTGAACCAGCACGCCCGCATACCGCTGTGCGGCCTGATTGCTCAGTACAACGCCCAGCGCCTGCCCGACGGTCCGAATTACCTGCCGCTGCTGATGCGCACGCTGTTGACCAAGCGCGCGAAGATTCAGGGTTTTATCGTCTACGAGGAGTACTACCATCGCCTGGAAGAATTCATGCAGGCCATGGTGCCGTTGGTGAAGGACGGCAAGGTGAAATTCCGCGAAGACGTGGTCGAAGGCCTGGAGCACGCGCCGGATGCCTTCATCGGCATGCTCGAAGGCAAGAACTTCGGCAAGCTGGTGGTGAAGGTGTCGTAAGCGTGATTTGACGCTCACCGGAGGCGCGGGTATAAACCGCGTCTCGTGTATTTGTCGGACCTTTCCCCAATGAGCTTCAGCCCACTGATTCGCCAGTTGATCGACTCCCTGCGCATTCTGCCTGGCGTCGGTCAGAAAACCGCTCAGCGCATGGCATTGCAGTTGCTTGAGCGCGATCGCAGCGGTGGCTCACGCCTGGCTCAGGCGCTGAGTCAGGCCATGGAAGGCGTCGGACACTGCAAGCAATGCCGCACCCTCACCGAAGAAGAACTGTGCCCTCAGTGTTCCGATGTCCGTCGGGATGACACGCTGCTGTGCGTGGTGGAAGGCCCGATGGACGTGTATGCCGTCGAGCAGACGGGTTATCGCGGTCGCTACTTCGTCCTCAAGGGGCATCTGTCGCCGCTCGATGGCCTCGGGCCTGAGGCCATCGGTATCCCGCAACTGATGGCACGGATCGAAGAGCAAGGCACGTTCACCGAAGTGATCCTGGCGACCAACCCGACCGTGGAAGGTGAGGCCACCGCGCATTACATCGCCCAGTTGCTCAACAACAAGGGCCTGATCACGTCCCGGATTGCCCACGGCGTGCCGTTGGGCGGTGAGCTGGAGCTGGTGGACGGCGGCACGCTGGCGCATTCCTTCGCAGGGCGCAAGCCAATCCAGCTTTGACGTTAAAAGCTTTGACGTTTGGCCCAGCACTGTAGGAGCCGGCTTGCTGGCGAACGCGTCGGGTCAGCCACATCCAGGGTGAATGACACACCGATTTCGTCGGAACGCCGCCCGCACCGAGCCGGCTACAGTTTCGTCCGCTGACAGGGCCGGCCTTATTTATCCGTCAGCGCAAACTGCGTCAGGCAGAACGTCGGGATTTCCATGTCTTGCAGTCGTTGCGAGCCGCCCAGCTCAGGCAGGTCGATGATGGCGGCCGCTTCGTGCACCTTCGCGCCCATGCGGCGGATGAGGTTGGCGGCTGCGATCAGCGTGCCGCCCGTGGCAATCAGGTCATCGAACATCACCACCGCGTCGCCGTCGCACAGGCTGTCGGCGTGAACTTCCAGAAACGCTTCGCCGTATTCGGTCTGATAACCCTCTGACAGCACGTCTGCGGGCAGCTTGCCCTGTTTGCGGAACAGCACCAGAGGTTTGTTGAGTTCGTAGGCGATGATCGAGCCGATCAGGAATCCGCGGGCATCCATGGCACCCACGTGGGTGAAGTCCGAGTCGATGTAACGCTGCACGAAACTGTCCATCACCAGGCGCAGCGCCTTGGGCGATTGAAACAGCGGGGTGATGTCGCGAAAAATGACGCCAGGCTTGGGGAAGTCCACCACGGGGCGGATCAGGGATTTGAAGCTGAATTCGTCGAAAATCATCGAAAGGTCTCGGGCAGGAGATACACGCAAAGAGCGTAGTTTAAGCCTGCCCGGCCTGTGTCGCCATCAGCTTTCCAGCGAACCGCCCGCCAGCGCGCACAGCTGGATGGGGTCAAGAATGTGGATTTCCTTGCCTTCGGCGGCGATCAGCGCGTTCTGCTGAAAGCGGGTGAACACCCGGGACACGGTTTCCACGGCCAGGCCCAGGTAATTGCCGATTTCGTTGCGCGACATGCTCAAACGGAACTGATTGGCTGAAAAACCGCGCGCCTGGAAGCGGGCCGACAAGTTGACCAAGAACGTGGCGATGCGCTCGTCCGCGGTTTTCTTGGACAGCAACAGCATCATTTGCTGGTCGTCGCGGATCTCGCGGCTCATGACGCGCATCAACTGACGACGCAGTTGTGGCAATTGCACCGACAGCTCATCCAGACGCTCGAAGGGGATTTCACACACCGAGGTCGTTTCCATGGCCTGGGCGGAGACGGGGTAGGCTTCTGCGTCCATGCCTGATAGTCCGACCAGTTCGCTGGGCAGATGGAAGCCGGTGAGCTGCTCTTCGCCGCTGTCGCTCAAGCTGAAGGTCTTCAGCGCGCCGGACCGCACGGCGTAGACCGAGTCGAAGGTATCGCCCTGACGAAACAGGAACTCGCCTTTTTTCAGGGGGCGGCCACGTTTGACGATTTCGTCGAGTGCATCCATGTCTTCAAGGTTCAATGACAGCGGGAGGCACAACGGGGCCAGGCTGCAATCCTTGCAGTGAGCCTGGGTATGAGCGCGCATCTTTACTGGCTCAGACATCGGGTAATTCCTTGTAATAAAACACACATAAGTCGTAAGGGTAACCCACGGGTCAGGGCCTCGACTAGCACGCGCCCTCCATGGCGTGAAATGGATTCCTGCTGCTTAAACAGAAACGTCCTAGATCACTCGCGAAAACCGCTGACGGTTTTGAACGCTCATATAGGCGTCGAAGACCATGCAGATCGAGCGCACCAGCAAGCGGCCGGCGGGTGTGACACGGATGCCGTTGCTGTCCAGGTGAATCAATCCGTCTTTGGCCATCTGCAGCAACCTGGGCCAGATTTCGCTGAAGTAGCCGCGAAAATCGATACCGAACTCATCGTTGATCGGGGCGAAGTCGAGCGAGCAGTGACAGATCAACTGCTGAATGACCGCTCGCCGTATGCGGTCGTCGTCGTTGCAGATCAGCCCTCGTTTGGTCGCCAGTTGATCGCTGGCGATCAGGTTCTGGTACTCGTTGAGGTCGTTGCTGTTCTGCGCGTACAGATCGCCGATCTGGCTGATGGCCGAGACCCCCAGGCCGATCAGGTCGCAGTGGCCGTGGGTGGTGTAGCCCTGGAAGTTGCGCTGCAGCGTGCCTTCTTCCTGAGCGATGGCCAGGTCATCATCGGGCAGGGCGAAATGGTCCATGCCGATGTAGCGGTAACCGGCCTGGGTCAGTTGCTCGATGGTGCGCTGCAGTATCTGCAGTTTGTGTTCGGCGCTGGGCAACTGCGCCGTGTCGATGCGCCGCTGGGGCATGAAGCGTTCGGGCAGGTGTGCGTAGTTGAACACCGACAGACGATCGGGTTGCAGGGCAATGACTTCGTCGACCGTGCGTGCGAACCCCTCGGGTGTTTGCAGCGGCAGTCCGTAGATGAGGTCGATGTTCACCGAACGAAATTGCAGCGTGCGGGCAGCCTCGACGATCGCGCGGGTTTCATCCAGGCTTTGCAGGCGGTTGATAGCGCGTTGTACCAGAGGATCGAGGTCTTGCACGCCAAGGCTGACGCGGTTGAATCCCAGCTCACGGAGCAGGCCCATGGTCGACCAGTCCGCCTCGCGAGGGTCTATCTCGATGCCGTAATCGCCGGAGTGGTCGTCCAGCAAGGTGAAGTGCTGGCGCAGGTGCGCCATCAACTGACGCAGTTCGACATGACTGAGAAAGGTCGGCGTGCCGCCACCGAAATGCAGCTGTTCAACCACCTGACGCCCGTCGACGTGGCGGGCGATCATCTGGATCTCCTGTTCCAGTCGCTGCAGATAGACGTGAGCGCGGCTGCGATCCTTGGTGATGACCTTGTTGCAGGCGCAGTAGTAGCAAATGTTGGCGCAGAACGGGACGTGCACGTACAGCGACAACGGGCGCACGGCTTTGCGGCTTTCACGCAGCGCATGCAACAGATCGAACGCGCCCACCTGCGTATGAAACTGCACGGCGGTGGGATAAGACGTATAGCGCGGCCCGGTCAGGTCGTAGCGACGGATGAGTTCAGAATCCCAACGAAGGTCGTCGAGCATGCGGGCATTCCCGAAAAGGCTGGCGGTGAAGGCAGTTTAGGGAGAGCGGGTCGAGCCACTATTGACCTGGATCAATGGATGGCCGACATCCTCAGTGGGAGCGAATTCATTCGCGAAAGGTCGGGGAGGCGACAGAGGTCCAGCGACCCATCCTGCCAGTTGCGAATGAATTCGCACACAGGAAGCTAACGCGCCGGAAGGGGTGGGTTAGTGCTCAATGCCCCATCAACCAGTGCTGATGCGGTCCGGGCAGCGTCCACAGGCCAAACACAATCACCAACAGTCCCCCGGCGACGCGCACGCCTCGTTTTCGCAGCAGGGCCGTGGTGCGTTCGGCGGCAAGGCCGGTGGCGATCAGGACGGGCCAGGTGCCGATCCCGAACGCCAGCATCAGCAGTGCACTGTAAAGCGCATTGCCCTGACTCGCCGACCAGAGCAAGGTGCTGTAGACCAGCCCGCAGGGCAGCCAGCCCCATGCCGCGCCGAGCAGCAATGCGCGCGGCAGGCTCGACACCGGCAGCAGTCGGCTGGCAACCGGCTGAATGTAGCGCCATAGCCAGCGTCCCAACCCTTCAATGCGTGTCAGACCGCTCCACCATCCCGCCAGGTACAGGCCCATGGTGATCAACAGCACGGCAGCCATCACCCGCAGAATCATTGCACCGGGGCTGTTGGCGACCGCCCAACCCGCCAGGCCAATCAACAATCCCGCGCAGGCGTAGCTGAAAATGCGCCCGACGTTGTAGGCCAGCAACAGGCGCAAGCGTCGGCTGCGTTGCTCTTTGGGGATCGCCATCGTCAACGCCCCCATCAGACCGCCACACATGCCCAGGCAATGCCCGCCGCCGAGCAGGCCGAGAATCAGGGCCGAGAGCAGCTGGGGGAGGAGATCAGGCATGCATGTGGCCCGAAGGTGCTACAGCGATGACACCGACGCCATCGCGGGCAAGCGCGCTCCTACAGTTGACGTGCCGTGCGCAGATCCTCGCACCAACACTGCTCCCCTGTGGGAGCGAGCTTGCCCGCGAAGAGGCCAGCCGCTGCACCGCAAAACCTGAATTCATCACCCGATATTCTTCTCGTCCGCTTTCTGACCGTTTTTCCCCGACGCTTCATCCACGCCAGCCTTGTGCCCCGGATCCTGATCATCGAACAGAATGCTGTGCGCCGGGCCGTCGAGGTCGTCGTACTGACCGCTGTCCACGGCCCAGAAGAACACGTAGATCGCCACGGCCACGATCAACAGGGCCACCGGGATCATGATGTATAGCGCGGGCATTGAGCCTCCGAAATCCAGGGCGTGTGGAGCGAGAACGGGTTCATGCCGGCAATGGCCGGTGGCTGTCGACCCACCCGGGCGTGGGCTTATCGACCTTCGTGCGCGTCAGACGCAGCGCATTGAGCACGACGATCAGCGAGCTGACGGACATGCCCGCAGCCGCCCACAGAGGCGTGATCCAGCCCAGCGCGGCGAATGGCAGCATGAGGCCATTGTAGAGCGCCGCCCACCACAGATTCTGCAGGATGACGCGGCGCGTCCGCCGAGCAAGCGTGAACGCCTGAACCAACGCCTGTAAGCGATTGGACAGCAGCACCGCGTCGGCAGTCGTTTTCGCCAGATCAGTGGCAGACCCCATGGCAACACTGATGTCAGCGGCCGCCAGGACCGGCACGTCGTTGATGCCATCACCCAGCATCAACACCTTGTGCCCCTGAGCCCTGAGCTGTTGCAGGATCTGCAACTTGTCATCCGGTCGCAGGCTGCCGCGCGCCTCGTCGATCCCCAGCTGTTCGGCCACGCTGGCGACCATCGGCGAGCTGTCCCCGGACAGCAGCAAGGTCTTCCAGCCACGCTGCTTGCAGGCCCGGACCAGGGTGGCCGCGTCATCGCGCAACCGATCGTCCAGCACCAGCCATGCCAGCGCCTGAGTCTCGTCGCCCAGCAACAACCATTGGCCGGGTTCGTCCGGCATGCTCGGCACGGGGCTGTCACTGAGCGCACAGACGAAATCTGCCTGGCCAATGCGCAGTCGTCGCGTTCCGACGCGTCCCTCAAGCCCCAGGCCCGGCGTGCTGAGCACGTCGTCAGCCATCAGCGGCGTGCTGCCAAATGCACGGGCGATAGGGTGTTCCGAGCGGCTTTCGAGCGCCGCCGCCAGGCTCAGACAGTCGTCACTGCCCAGCGGTCCCAGGCTGCGGATTCCCCTGAGCGTCAAACGGCCTTCGGTCAGCGTGCCGGTTTTGTCGAAGATCACCGTATCGATCTGATTAAGCCCTTCCAGCACATGCCCACGTGTCAGCAGCAGCCCGAGGGCGTGCAGCGTGCCGGTGGCGGTGGTCAACGCCGTGGGTGTCGCCAGTGACAGCGCGCACGGGCACGTCGCGACCAGCATGGCCAAAACGATCCAGAATGCCCGGCTGGGGTCCAGTTGCCACCACAGCGCCCCAATGACGGCGGCGGCGATCAGCGAGATCAGCAAGAACCACTGCGCCGCGCGATCAGCGACCTGCGCCAGACGCGGCTTTTGGGACTGGGCACGCTCGAGCAACCGGACGATGGCCGACAGTCGGGTGTCGAGGCCCAGGGCGAGGACTTCGACGGTCAGCACGCTTTCGACGTTCAACGTGCCCGCGGTCACGGCATCGCCGGGGACGCGCGGGTGAGGCAGGTATTCGCCGGTGAGCAGCGATTCATCGATGCTCGATTGACCGTGGACGATACGACCATCGGCGGGCAATACCGCGCCGGGATGCACCAGCACCTTGTCGTTGAGCCGCAGCTCACTGAGCAGAATCCGCTCGCTCTGACCGTCCTCGTTCACACGCAGGCATGACGCCGGCAGCAGATTGATCAATTGTGCGGTGGCGGCGGCGGTGCGTTCTAGAGCGCGCCGTTCCAGGTAGCGTCCGGTCAGCAGGAACAGCGCGAACATGCCCACCGCGTCGAAATACAGCTCGCCGACGCCGGTGATCGCCGTCCAGATGCCCGCCACGTAGGCCAGGCCGATGGCCAGCGACACCGAGACATCCATCGTCAGATGACGTGTGCGCAGGTCTCGAAAGGCGCCTCTGAAAAACGGCGCGCAGCTGTAGAACACGATGGGCGTGGTCAGAAACATCGCCACCCAGCGCAGGATGGTGTGCATTTCAGGGCTGAGGTCGATGTTGAATTCCGGCCACGTCGCCATCGTGGCCATCATGGCCTGAAACCACAGCAGGCCGGCAACTCCCAACTGACGCAGGCTGCGCCGGTTGTCCTGAGCCAACTGTTCGCTGGCCTCGTCGGCTTGCCAGGGATGGCCTGCGTAACCAATGCTGCGCAGTTCATTCAGCACCTGGCTGAGTGGCAGGGAGGCGTCTTTCCAGCGCAGGTAAAGCCGGTGACTGGACAGGTTCAGGCGTGCTTCGACGACGGCAGGCAGCGTGCGCAAATGGCGCTCGATCAACCAGCCACAAGCGGCACAACTGATGCCTTCGATCATCAGCGTGGTTTCGGCCAGGTCCTCGTCGTGATGCACGAAAGGTGCCTGCACGTCGGGCCGGTCGTACAGCGCCTGCTCGTCGAGCAAGTGTGACGGCAAGGCTTGCGGATGGGTCGAGGCTTGGCTGCGGTGGGCGTAATAGCTTTCCAGCCCGCCCGCGACGATGGCCTGTGCCACGGCCTGACAACCGGGGCAGCAGAATTCACGGGCTTGGCCGAGTACGACAGCGGTAAAACGACCTCCAGATGGAACGGGCAGGGCGCAGTGGAAACAAGGCGTTATGACCACGGATCATTCCCACGCGCAGCGTGGTGAAGAGGGTCGTGACGCTCGATGGTCATTCTCACTTCTTTTCCGCACCTTGAATCGGCTCGTCGCCCAGGATCAAGTCCTTGTCGCGGGTAATGGCTTCTTCTTCGAACAGGCGCCAGGTCTGGCTGTTTTCCACGCCCAGCAGTTCGACGAAGCGCCGGCCTTCGACCTTGTCGCTCATTTGTCCGACATAGCGACCCGGCTGGGCAGGGTTGCGCGCGAGCACGATCTTGCGGTCCTTTTCCGGTTGAGTCGGCGAGATCAGGTTCAGGACCAGCGTTTCAGGGCGGCTGTTCCCCGTCAGTCGCAGGTCGGCTTCGCCGGTGACGTCATCGAGGGTCACGGTCGCACGCAGTTTCAGTGTCTGGGCAAGCAGCTCACGGTCCAGCGAGCGGTTGATTCCTTTGCCGGCTTCGTAATAGTTGTCGTTGACCAGGTTGTCAGGGTTGTTGACCGCAATGGTCACCATGGACAGCGTCAGCGTGACCGAGCAGGCCAGAATGCCGATGATGATCCACGGCCAAAGATGCTTGTACCAAGGGCTTGAGGCGGTTGCTGCGGTCATGTCTGACATCTCTTAACGAACGTGTGGGCCGATGAATCGGCTCTTGGCTTGAATTTCGGTGCCGCTGTTTTCAATGTCCTTGAGGGTGAACGTCACCTCGTTGGTGCTCGACGGCAGCTGTTCCGGAGACACCGACAGCTCGACCGGCAGGGTGAAGATTTCACCGGCGGCGACCTTGATCTCGCGTCGCCCTTGCAGTTTCAGGTCCGGCAGGCCCGTAGCGTCGAGGACGTAGGTGTGATCGACCTGATCCTTGTTCATCACCTTCAGGCTGTAGACGTTTTCGATGCGCCCTTCGGCGTTTTCGCGGTACAGCACGCGGTCTTTGCTGACGTCGAAGCCCACCAGCGATCGCATGAAGAAGGCGCCCGTCAGCGCGCCGATCATCACCACCAGTACCACCGCATAACCGATCAGGCGCGGCCGCAGTGTGTGTGTGGTTTGTCCGGACAGGTTGTGTTCGGTGGTGTAGCTGATCAGGCCGCGAGGGTAGTTCATCTTGTCCATGATGGTGTCGCAGGCATCGATGCAGGCGGCGCAGCCGATGCACTCGATCTGCAGGCCGTCGCGGATGTCGATGCCGGTCGGGCAGACCTGCACGCACATCGTGCAATCGATGCAGTCGCCCAGTCCGTTCGCCTTGTAATCCAGCTCCTTTTTGCGCGGGCCCCGTTTCTCGCCACGACGTGGGTCGTAGGAGACGATCAGGGTGTCTTTGTCGAACATCACGCTCTGAAAGCGCGCGTATGGGCACATATAGATGCACACCTGTTCGCGCAGCCAGCCAGCGTTGCCATAGGTGGCGAGGGTGAAGAACCCGATCCAGAAATAAGACCAGCCATCGGCCTGACCGGTGAAGAAGTCGACGGTCAGGTCGCGGATGGGTGAGAAATAACCGACGAAGGTCAGGCCTGTGACAAGCCCGATCAGCAGCCACAGGCTGTGTTTGGCCAGTTTGCGGGTGAGCTTGTTGGCGCTCATCGGCGCCTTGTCCAGTTTCATGCGCTGGTTGCGGTCGCCCTCGGTGACCTTTTCGCACCACATGAAGATCCAGGTCCACACGCTCTGCGGACAGGTGTAACCGCACCAGACGCGGCCCGCGAACACGGTGATGAAAAACAGCCCGAAGGCGCTGACGATCAGAATGCCGGACAGCAGGATGAAGTCCTGTGGCCAGAACGTTGCTCCGAAAATGTAGAACTTGCGTTCGGGCAAATTCCACCAGACCGCCTGGTGTCCGCCCCAATCGAGCCAGACGGTGCCGAAGTACAACAGAAACAGCACGATCCCGCCGCCGATCCGCAGGTTGCGAAACAGTCCGGTGAACGCCCGGGTGTAGATCTTCTCCCGAGAGGCGTAGAGGTCGACGGTGTCATCGTCTTTTTTGGCCGGCGGCGTGACGTTGTGTACCGGAATCTGGTTGCTCATCGCAGCATACTCATCGAGGCGTGCTCATTGAAGCGTTCCACGGCGGTGGCTAAATGCCTCGGTCAGTACGTGCCGGCCGAGGTCATTGGGTGGTGTCATGGCGCACATGATACTCCTGTCACTTTAGATCGTTTTGATGGCCGGGCAGGGGTATCACCGCCAGCTCCTTGCTGTTTTTCCAGTCGTTGTCAGCGACCTTGCTCACCCTGAGATGGCGTGCATCGCGGTCTATCTCGGCGATCAGGTAACTGCGTTGTGAGGCCGAGCCGCTGAGAAACAGCGGCACTGCGCCGAAGTAATCCGCCTCGTAGTAGCGACCACTGTATCGGTGTAAATGCCCTGCGAAGACGGCCGTCACCTGGTACGTAGTGATCATGGCCTTGAAACGCTGAAGATCCTGGGCGCTGGTCTGCCAGCCATTGGGTTTATGCATGTTCAGCAAAATGGTCAGGTTGTCGGCCCTTGCCTGTTTGAGCTGTTCTTCAAGCCAGTCGAGTGAGCTCTTTATCCTGAAATCGTACGTCTTGAACCTTTGTCGTGAGCTGAAACTGGCTTCGTAGGTCGGCTCGTTATTCAACTGAATAAGCTGAACGTCGCCGAACCGTTTGCTGTACGCGAGGCTGCCAACCCACGTCTCGTTCCAGCCGGCTTTCTCGACGTGCAGCGCCATCGAATCGACTTTATTCAGCATCCGGTCACGCAGGTCGAACAGGCTGTCCCGGGCGCAGCCGTTGTTGGCGCAGTTGCCGACGTTGTTCTGGTAATCATGATTGCCCAGGCCGAAGTAATAATCACCGCCCAGATGAGCGTCCAGCGTGCGGTACAGATAATCGCGCTGCCAGCCGTGGCCATAGGCGGTCATGTCACCGTTGATCATCACGGGCACGTGCTGATCCGGATGGGCCTTGCGTAAATCGGCGATGCTTGTGTACTGCGCTTCAATCAATTCCCTCGACAGTTGCTGGTTGGTTTTGTCCGGGATGTCCTGTTGGTTGTCGCTGTAAGGGGTCCATGGGTATTGCGGGTCCGAGGCAAAGATCAGCACTGACGGCGTCGCGTGGGCGGTCATGCTCACAAGCCACAGGCTCAACGAGCTGATTAAAAGAGTCCATTTATTCATGTTCGGTACGTCCTTGAGAGAGCGAATGCCAAGTGCGCTTCCTGCGACTTGTGCGTGCAGTCTAGGGACGTAAACGCAAAATCAAGCGTATATAAAGCTCAAATTTCAACCGTCGGCTTTTCAAATGTAAGTGCGAGTTACCGGTGGCCGTTCTAGAGACCCTCGCCAGGGTGCGCTGGCAAAGGTCCCTCCACGTGAACGGTTTATGGGGCGTCGGCGGGTTTGTCTCCGTGAGACAGGCTGTACACGTAGGCGGCCAGCAAATGCACCTTGTCGTTGCCCTGCAGCAGTTCCTGCGCGGGCATCTGGCCCTGGCGACCGTAGCGGATGGTCTGCTGCAACTGCGCGAAGCTGGAGCCGTAAATGAAGGCGGCCGGGTGGGTCAGGTTCGGCGCACCCAAGGCGGGCGTCCCTTTGCCTTCCGGACCGTGGCAGGCCACACAGTTGGCGGCAAAGATTTTCTGCCCGGCCACCGGGTCGGCCTTGGCGTCGTCCGGCAGTTTACGGCCGTACAGTTGAGTCAGCACGTAGGCGGAGACATCACGCACGCCCTGATCCAGAATCATTTCACCCCACGCCGGCATGACCGCATGACGGCCGCCCATGATGGTGGTCTTGATGGTCTGCGGCTCACCGCCCCAGCGCCAGTCGGCGTCGGTCAGGTTGGGGAAGCCGTAAGCACCTTTGGCGTCGGAGCCGTGGCAGACCGAGCAGTTGGTGGCGAACAGGCGACCGCCCATTTTCAGTGCTTGCGGGTCTTTGGCCACGTCCTCGATCGGCATGGCCGCGAACTTGGCGAAGATCGGCCCGAAACGGGCGTCGGAACGGGCCATTTCCTTCTCCCATTCGTGGACGCCGGTCCAGCCGGACTGGCCATTGGAGAAGGCGATCTTTTTGTCGTTATCGACGTAGTCGTACCCCGGCAGCAGGCCTTTCCAGTTGCCCAGGCCTGGGTAGAGCACCAGATAGCCCAAGGCGAAGATGATCGTGCCGACGAACAGCATGAACCACCATTTGGGCAGCGGGTTGTCGTACTCCTCAATGCCGTCGAACGAGTGGCCGACGGTCTCGTCGGTGGTGTCGGCGCGTTGGCCCTTGCGGGTCGCCAGCAACAGCCAGGTCAGGCAGAAAATCGTGCCCAGCGACAGCACCGTTACGTACAGGCTCCAAAACGTAGTCATTGTTTGTTGCTCCTGGAAGCTTTTGCTTGCTCGAGGTGCTTGATGGCCTCGGGGTCGTCGGCAAAGGGCAGCAGGGTGGCGTCGTCGAATTCAGCTTTGCGCCGCGGGCTGAAGACCCACAGCGCCAGACCGATGAAGGCCACCATCACGACCACGGTGCCCAGGCCTCGAATCATCCCGATATCCATAGCGATCACCGTTTGCTCTTGATGATGGTGCCCAGGCCCTGAAGGTAGGCGACCAGGGCGTCCATTTCGGTTTTGCCTTTCACGGCGGCGCCTGCACCGGCGATGTCTTCATCGGTGTAAGGGACGCCGAGGCTGCGCAGGACTTCCATCTTGCGACCGGTCAGCTTGCCGTCGAGCTTGTTTTCCACCAGGAACGGATAGGCCGGCATGATCGATTCCGGCACCACGTTGCGCGGGTTGTACAGGTGCGCGCGGTGCCAGTCATCGGAGTAGCGACCGCCGACGCGGGCCAGGTCAGGGCCGGTACGCTTGGAACCCCACAGGAACGGGTGATCCCAGACGCTTTCACCGGCCACCGAGTAATGCCCGTAGCGTTCGGTTTCGGCGCGGAACGGTCGGATCATCTGCGAATGGCAGCCGACACAGCCATTGGCGATGAAGACATCGCGACCTTCCAGCTCCAGGGCCGGACGGGGTTTCATGCCTTCGACCGGTTTGTTGGTCACGTCCTGAAAGAACAGCGGGACGATCTGGGTCAGGCCACCGACCGCAACGGCGATGACCATGAAGATCGACAGCAGGCCGATGTTCTTCTCGAGCATTTCATGTTTGATCATCAGTGGGCTCCCACGACAGCGATCTGGGCGGCTTCTTCGGCTTCCTCGGTGTTCGAGGCACGCACGGTGCGGAACACGTTGTAGGCCATGAACAGCATGCCGCTGGCGAAGAACGCCCCACCGAGGGCGCGCACGATGTAACCCGGATGGCTGGCTTGCAGCGCTTCGACGAAGGAGTAGGTGAGGGTGCCGTCATCGTTGATCGCACGCCACATCAGGCCTTGGGTGATGCCGTTGACCCACATCGACGCGATGTACAGCACGGTGCCGATGGTCGCGAGCCAGAAGTGCGTGTTGATCAGGCCGATGCTGTGCATCTGCGGACGGCCGTAGAGCCGCGGGATCATGTGGTAGACCGCACCGATGGAGATCATCGCCACCCAACCGAGCGCACCGGCGTGTACGTGACCGATGGTCCAGTCGGTGTAGTGCGAGAGCGAGTTGACGGTCTTGATCGCCATCATCGGGCCTTCGAACGTCGACATGCCGTAGAACGCCAGCGACACGACGAGGAAGCGCAGGATCGGGTCCGTGCGCAACTTATGCCAGGCACCGGAGAGCGTCATCATGCCGTTGATCATGCCGCCCCAGCTTGGCGCCAGCAGGATGATCGACATCACCATGCCCAGCGACTGCGCCCAGTCGGGCAGCGCGGTGTAGTGCAAATGGTGCGGGCCGGCCCAGATGTACAGGGTGATCAGTGCCCAGAAGTGCACGATCGACAGGCGATAGGAGTAGATCGGGCGTTCGGCCTGTTTCGGCACGAAGTAGTACATCATCCCGAGAAAGCCGGTGGTCAGGAAAAAGCCCACGGCGTTGTGGCCGTACCACCACTGAATCATCGCGTCGGTTGCACCCGAATACGCCGAGTACGACTTGAACAGGCTCACAGGCAGCGACATGTGGTTGACGATGTGCAGCATCGCCGTGACCACGATGAACGCGCCGTAGAACCAGTTACCGACATAGATGTGCTTGGTCTTGCGCTTGACGATGGTGCCGAAGAACACCGCCGCGTAGGTCACCCAGACGATGGCCAGCAGAATCGCGATCGGCCATTCCAGCTCGGCGTATTCCTTGGTCGTCGTGTAGCCCATGGGCAGCGTGATGAGGGCCCCGATGATCACGGCCTGCCAGCCCCAGAAGTGAAAGGCGGCCATGCCGTCGGAAATCAGTCGCGTCTGGCAGGTTCGTTGCACGACGTAGTAGGAGGTGCCGAACAGCGCGCATCCACCGAAGGCAAAGATCACGAGGTTGGTGTGCAGCGGGCGCAGGCGTCCGAACGTGGTCCAGGGAAGACCGAGGTTCAGGTCAGGCCACACAAGTTGTGAGGCGATGAAGACACCAAGCCCCATGCCAAGGATCCCCCAGACCACCGTCATGATGGCGAACTGGCGGACGACCTTATAGTTATAAGCAGTCGGACTGATTGCTGTGCTCATTCTAAGGTTCCACGGTTTGGGTGTTTTATTAGTGTGGTAACAGCCGCAACATCGAAATAAGCGTAGACCGTTTGCCGCGCAATGAGCGCATGACACGGACGACTGAAACGATAGATGCAGTTTTTTGGCAACCCGCCGCGCACGAGACACAGGATTGAGTTGCCCGAGTGGGCCGCCAGGACGGGGAACAGGACGAGTGAGGCAGCGCGCGTGAGTGCCGAAAACTGGATACAACCCTGCGGGTGACGAACAGATCGATGCTGTCTGTCTGCAAGAGGGAAGGAGGGTCGAGCACAATCCTTTCACTGGGCCTGTGGCCAGCTGTCGCCGGACCACCATGGCGGCAAGCTTAGACGTGAATGGCCGGCGATGGAAGCCGTAAAAACAACTGCGACACTTGGCCGCGCGGGATTGCCGAGGCGCCGCACCCCTCTTCGGGGCGCGGCGCACGACGATGTCAGAAGACAGCTGAAACGTTCCTCCCCCTGATCTCCCTGTCCTTTGGTGGAGGGTTTCTACGTCTAAAGTTGTATACAAAAGCCGCTAACGATTGCACTTTTTCGCTGCCCAAAAATTTGGCCCGAGCTGGCAGAAAAGTCGGTGATCGTTGCGGTTGATCGACCGAAACCGGACAGAAAGACTGTGCCGTCGATGAAACCGCCCGGTTGTGTGTGGTTTGGGGCGCTCAACGTGTCGGTGCTTTTGTCCGAAGTGCCACGTCAGGGTAAAGAGTGGAAGCTGAACCCTGGCTGTCGTGTGCGGGCATCTTCATGGTGCGCGGAACATTCAGATTGCCCTGCGCGTTGGGCATAATGACGCACATCAACAGATCAGGGCATGAGGCCAGCATGAGCAAAGAGCACCCGGTAACGCTTGCCGTCGATCACTGTGCGCAACTGGCCAAAGAGCGGGGTTGGTTGTGGCACGCCCCGACGACGCAAAACGTGGCTGCGACGTTGATCCTCGCGCACGGCGCGGGTGCGCCCATGGACAGCGATTTCATGAATGACATGGCGGACCGTCTAGTGGCTTTGGGCATTGGTGTGCTGCGGTTCGAGCTTCCTTACATGGCGCAGCGCCGTATTGATGGCGGCAAGCGTCCCCCCAATCCACAACCCAAATTGCTCGAATCCTGGCATCAGGTGTATGCCGCCGTTCGTCCCGTTGTCAGCGGGCGTCTGGCCATCGGCGGTAAATCCATGGGAGGGCGCATGGCCAGCCTTATTGCCGACGAGGTCCAGGCCGATGCGCTGGTCTGCCTCGGCTACCCTTTTTACGCGGCGGGCAAGCCTGAAAAGCCGCGGGTCGCACACCTGGCTGAACTGCGCACACCGACCCTGATCATTCAGGGCGAACGGGACGCGCTGGGCAATCGAGAAACGGTGGAAGGTTACACGCTCTCGCGCCAGATCGATGTCCATTGGCTGCCCACCGCCAACCACGACCTGAAACCGTTGAAAGCAGCGGGCGTCAGTTATTCGGCCTGCTTGCAGGACGCCGCAGAACGCGTTGCCCGCTTTCTATCTCATTGAGGCGAAAACATCCTCTTCACGTGGACACCTGACGTCGAATTCGCCCCCGGACACGTCGAAGCCAATGGCCGACATGGCGAACTCGAACGTGCCGCGCAGGCGACCGGTATCAGAATTGAACTCGAGCAGTGTCACGCTCCCGCGCTGAAAATCGCGGGAGTGAAAAACCTGCACGACTTGCTTGGGTGTGCGGTGGTAGACCACGGTGATGCGATCGTTGCGCACGAGATCGTAGGTGCCGGGCTCCAGCGTCTGATCGATGAACAGGCCAAGCATCGTCCGATGCCGGGCGACCTGTCCTTCGGCATGAATTTTCCAGATCCGGTGAGTACGCGCGCCAGACAACTCGGGCCGCAGACAGGACAAACCACTCAGGCGAGAGGCCACAAACGGTTTGGTGTTAACGAAGGCCCTGAAGATGTCGGGCCTGGGGCATATTGGCGATGCAGGTTGATTGCGGGTGTTCATAAAGTGCTCTCCCTGATCGTGCACCTGCCCCGGCTGAATCGGCGTCAGCGAGGGCAGGGGCACGCGTTATGAACATGAAGGGGAACCGGACCCACCTTCAAGGCGGGTCCGGTCGGGTTTCAGCGTTTAACGTCGGTCAGGAAAAGTGCAGCCCGATGCCCAGAACTTTGTTAATGGTGAAGGCGTAGCCCTCTTGGCCGTTGCCAAAGTGTTTAATCGGCGCCTTGGGGAGCTTGGCGCTTGTGGATGCCCAGATATTGGTCTTCTCCAGCGGCCACTTATCGCCGAAGGCGTCGTAGACCTCTCGAAGCTCCTGCATCGTTGGCAAACGAGCGTTGTTGCGTTCCGCATCCCATACCACTTCCTGATACGTGTTGGGCTTGAGTCGGGAGCACTTGATCACGCCGCTGACCGTGACCTGATAGGAAAGCGTGGCCCCGGTGGCGTCGGTCACGCTGATGGTCGCTGTCCCGTTGCCACGTGACCAGACCACGCCATGTTCCTGAACGCGCGCGATCGCCGTGTTGCTGGACGTGTAGGTGTATGGCCTGACTCCCTCTTTGGCCACGCGTTGCGCGGAGTTGTCGGCGGTCCATTTTTGAGAAACATCCGGGTGGGAAAACAGCGCGTACGTTTTACCTGACAACCTCAACGCACTGGTGTTGAACGTCAGCGTACTGAGCACCGACAGTTTCAGCTTCACCGATTCGCGTGTGGTGCCTGCGCGCGTGACTTGATAGGTCACCGAGGCCTTGGCGTTCTGCGTCGTCACAATCAACGACTTCGGCACAGTGAACACCAGTTGGTTGCTACCACCGGCCGTTTGCACCGGCGTCTCATACCGGGAAGCGCCCACCCAGATCACCTTGACCTGGTCTCCGCTGCGAATGTCATAGCGCACCCGAACCGTGGCGCCCGATTCCGGGATCAACCCGGGCGTGATCACCCCGTCTCCCCTCACGGTGTCCATCGTTGGCTCTGGCAGCGACAATTCGCCACCTGCCACCATCACCGAGTACCACCGGGAAAACAGCACGGAGCCGGTCGTGCGAATAATGCGATACGACACCGAGATGTGCTGGCCCAGGTTGGCGTTCACCAAGGCACTGGAGAACACCACCGACAACGATTTGCCCACCTCATTGGCGCCGATGACGTTGTCTTTGTCCTCGTTGCCTTTAGGACTTCTCCAGCTCACCCTGACCTGATCGCCCAGGCGCAAATCGGCCGAGGCATCAACGATCACGGTTGCACCGTAGGGGGTGTTGGCCGGGTCCAGGGTGTCGTTGATGGCTTCTTTGATGATGGGGAGGGGCAGCGGAGTGGTTTGGTCCTCGCTCACCGTCAAACGCAACGAAGGTGATTTGAAGAACGCGCGGCTGAAGGTGTTGACGGTGTAATAGACCTCAACCGACCCCCCGGCCAATGCCTTGACTTTTTCGTCTGGAATCAGGAAGTCGACCTGGCTGCCGACATCGCCTTCGGCGACCGTAATAAGCTGGTCGTGCATGACATTGGCGCCGCTACCGGTTTTACCCATCCAGAACAGGTGCACGTCATTGCCTGCTGCCATGAAGTAATACGGGGGCACTTCTGCACGGACATTGCGCGACGCCGGGTTCAGAACGCCATTGTTCTGTTCAGCCACAGGTACACGCGGCAGCGGAAGCTCCATCGGACTGCCCACGATCTTCAGCGGCAGACTCTTCGAACGGAGGGTGTTGCCCGATGGCTTGTTCACCCGGTACTGGAGACGAGCACGCCCTTGCGCCATCGGTAGGAATTGCGCGTTCGGCACCTGAAACTCATAGAAACTGTCCAAAGTGCTGACAGTCTTGATGGCCGTGAAGGTCTCCAGCGGCATGCCTTCGGCGGTATTGCGCTCCATCGACAGCACCAGTTCATCACCACGCTGGATATCAGGATGGGCAATCACCAACACCTGAAGATCAGCCGAGCCCAATTGGTCAAGATTCAGTTCCATCCCCGGTGCCTGCGGGGTGATGGGGGCGTGCAAGCTGGTGTCACCGGCTTCCACGTCCACATGAGTGGGCAGCGACCAACGCGACCAGTTATTCACCACATCGCGAATCTCGTAACGCACTTCAAGCATGTCCGAGTCACCTGCAAGGTCGATGATGTCCTTGCTGACCGGGATGACGACGGGCTTACCCACCTGAGCCTGATCGGTGATTTCGGTGAGGATCAGTTCGCCGTGCCACGACAAGGTGATCTTGTCGCCCACAAACATGTTCAGGTAAGGCGCGATCTCGACACGCACGTTTTCAGGTGAGGTGATGACACCTTCCGGGAACACCTTGGGCTTGGCGAGGCGTTCGTTTTCGTAGGGCGTTGCGGGGTTGGTGTCGGTGCCGCCTGGGAGGGTGAGCTTGACGGGAATGGTGGCTGGAGAGGATTGATTTTTCTGGCCGCCAATGGGTTTGGTGACCTCATACACAAGGGTAATTGCGTCTTGACGGATAAACTTCTGATCAAGCGGCAGAACGACGAAGTTGAAACTTCCGGGCGTCAGGTCTTCGCGTTTTACGGTGTAGTTGATGGCCAGTTGATTGTCGCAGTAAAGATCGATGGCATCGCCTTCACTGATTTCCAGGTAGGGGCCAACACGCACTGAGAGCGGAACCTTTGGATCCAGCGTATCCGCATAACCGATGCCACTGGGATCGTGCAGGTTCTGCATCGCCGGTGCCGGCAGTAACGCTTTAGTTGCACTGTTCATAATGCTGTCTTCCTTGTTTTTGTAGTTTTGGTTGGCGAGCCCGGAGGCTCGCCGTTGGGTCTGCTCAGCAGCCCCCTCCCGGAATGGACATGGTGATGATCACTTGGGTGGTGATCGAGTTGACCATCACGCCACCAGGGCCCTCTACGCGGTAGTAGGCTTCGCCGCGACCCTCGCAGATCAGGCTCAGTTGCTGGGCCGAAACCCGGAAGGCGTAGCCTTGCGCTTGCTCCGAGGCGTCAAGCACATGGGTAAACTCGATGCTGGCGCCAGGTACAGGCGTATCTCCATGGATTCTGTTGTAGCCGTGGAAGACCACGCTGACGCGCGGGTACTTGTCAGCATTGACGTAAGGCGGAATGAAGATCGGCGTGCCATCAGGGCTGTTTACAGGGCTGATCGCATTGAATTGGTTGGCGTTGGTGAACACCGGACCGTCAAGCCCATCTGGCCCGCCAGGCAAATCGCCCTCGGAGGTGACGACCACCGTCTGCGCACCCGACTTCGACGTATTCGGGTTGCCGGCATGGGTCACGGTGTAATACACCTTGATCGCATCGCCCGTGCCTTCAGCGGTGAGCAATGCGTTAGGAACACTCAGCACCAGATCGAGACCGATGTCGGGCGAGCGCAGGGTGTAAACAGCCGGTGTACGTTGCGAACCCCAATACACGCTGAGGGTGTCGCCGATGGCAAATTCGTCCTTCCAGCCAATGACCGCTTCGGCATCCAGCAGGAAGTCATCCTTGTCGATGACGTTGTCCTGATTGTCGGGATTATTGCTGGTGCCGCGGATGATCGGCAGGGCCAACGCTTCGTTTTCCGGGGTTTCCGGATCCGGATCCACCGGCCCTGGCAAGGTCAGGTTCACGGTCACAGGCAGCGACAGCGATACGCCCACGAGCACATCGTTGCGGCGAACTTCATACTGCAACTCGACATTACCCTCGCCCGCCTGTGCGATCAGCGCGTAGGGCACATTGAGGGTAAACACCGGATCCGAGGTTTCATCGCCGGCCTGCAAAGCGACTTCCGGGAGCGCGGCGCTGCCCCAATACAACGTGATTTTGTCGCCTACCTGAGGGTTCGGGTACTGCGGAATGTCCACGGCCACCTTGGCGCGAGCGTCGGCGTCATCGATCAGCCCGTCGTCAGCTTGTGCACACACAGGCGCGGGGTAGTCGTTCGGAATTTCCGTCAGAAACAGTTGAAACGTATCCGGGAGCGATGGGATCGAGGTATTTCCCGCTCGGTCGGTGACGGTGTAGCTCACTGGCTCTCGAACATCGCCGAGGTTTTCGAGGAACGCGCGCGTGAAGTCGATCATCACGCGGTCCTGAGTGACCTCCGACGGGGTGACCGTATGCTGTGGGCCGGGGACGCTGCCCCAGAAGGTCTCAATCCTGTCGCCCCACGCCATGCCTGCATAGCCCGGAACCTCGGCGGTGAGCACATCACCCATGGCGGTCAGTTCGTCCGAGGTCAGCGTGCCGTCCTGGGCTTCGGGCGGGAAGACCATGGCGGCCAGCAGGCCACCGCCTGGCGCGGTGAGGTCAACGATCAACGGGATTGTTGGCGAGTAGGCGGTTTGTCCTCCCAGTTCGTTCTTGGCTATGTAGCCAGCCGTATGGACCCCTTCGTTTTCCAGCAAAGTGGCCGGAATATCCAACGTTAATGCATCGCCAGGAATCTCATCGGCAATGTATTTTTTCTCACCTGCCTCTTCGCCGTTCCAAACCAGTTGGTAAGAATGGCCAGGCAACGACTCTCCCCATGCCACCAGATCCATGGTGACCGGTTGCTGCAGGTCTTCACGGGTCAGCAGGCCGTCCACAGGGTCGGCGACGGGAACGCTCGGTTGCGGCAACGCTCTGTTGTTACCGTGGCGGGTAACCAGTGATTGATGATTTAATTTACACATAGTGCTTCTCCATTAAATAGGCAGCCGGGATCCTTGATTGAAAAGGCCGCCGAGTTTTTTATTAAATTAACAGGGCATGGTGCGCCTGTTGGGTATGGCAGTTAAGGTTATCCGCGTATGTTTAAATTGGCTTTTCTATACGGGATGCAACTCAACTAATCGTAGTGGTTGTGGCTTGTCAATAGGTGTGTGGTAGGTATTTATATTTTAGCAAGTCTAGATTTCTAAATGTTTCAATCGTGTTTAATTGGCTGTGGCGTGGCGGAGCGTCTGTCAATATAAATGTCGCTCTTTAATGAACAGGTGCTGCCATAGTCGTTCTTAATCTGGTAGCGCGCTTCAATTCGCCCGACGGTAAAATGATCGAGCAGTGTGGACGGGATTTTAAATAGCACGTCGTTGAGGTGGGTGTGTTCATCGACCGTTGCGGGCATGCTTATCTCTGTGGCCTTAATGAGTTGCCCGTCAATAAACGCGTCATAACCTTTCAGAGACACTTCGATAAGATCTCCAGCACTCAGGTTGCGATAAGGTTTGACCCATAATGAAGTACCTTCTTTCACCGCAGGCAGTCGCAACGTATGAGTAGTGTCGGCGTCCACGAACACGGCACCGGCCAACCCGCACTCACCGCCAGGTAATTGCGCCTGGTTCACCACCCGCACAGGTTGCGTCAAAGAGTGTGAAGTGTTGGGGTTGTCTGTTCGGGTGACGGTGTAATGCAAAGGAATCGCACGGCCGGGGCCTTCACCGACAATCAGCTTGTTGGGCAGGCAGATCACCAGGTCGGCACCGGCATCGATATCGTTTTGATCAAGTGTACGCATGACCGGGAGCGGCCACGTTCCCCAGAACAACGCGATCTGATCAAACGCCTTGAAGCCCGTTTGCCAAGGAACGATCACGTCCGCGTCGAGGCGGTAATCGTCCTCATCAAGAACGTTGTGCTCACGATTGGCCTGTTCGCTTCTACCTCGCACCGCAGGCGCTGCCAGTTGCTCGTTGATCAAGGTGGCGGGTGTCGGGTCTTGTGGGCCTGGCAAGGTGACGAATACGTTCACCTGCGCAGCGGGAGAGGTGCCGCCCAATACCCCATTGCGGTACACGTCATACCGAACCTCAACGGGCCCGTCTCCGGCGGCCTGCACCGTGGCGTAGGGCACATGCCACGACAGAATCATCGGCTTTAAAACGGAGGTGTCGTTCAGCAACTGGCCGTGCAGCGTCACCTTGCCCCAGTGCAGCACGACCTCATCGCCTGGCTGCACATTGCCATAACGGGGAATATCCACCCGTACACCATGGCGAGCGTCGTTGTGGTCCAGCAAGCCGTCGGTGGCGGAAGGCACCACAGGCGCCAACAACGCCTGCGGCAGGTTACGCAGTTGCAGGCGCAGCAGCGCTGGCTCCGAAACTCTGGAGAGATTGCCCGCGCGGTCGGTGACGGTGTAGGTCACGAGGACCTCGCCGTCGTTCAATTGCGCCAGAAAATCCCGCGTGAAGCTGAACACGATGTTGCCGCCGCCCAGTTCATCCGCCTTGAGGGTGCGTTCCGGCCCTGGTTGCTCGCCCCAGTAGGTGCGCACCACATCGCCCCATTTGGCGTCGAAGTAACTGGGCAGCCGGGCGGTCAACACATCACCCGCCAGCGCCAGGGCCTCTTCGGTCAACGGCTGCTGGTGGGCCTCGAATAACAGCGGCGCCAGCAGATCACCACCGGGCGGGGTGCGGTCGACGATCAACGGGGATACGGGTGAGTAGGCAGCTTGTCCGCCCGGTTCGTTCTTGGGTACGTAACCAACGGCATAGGTGCCCTCTACCTCCAGCAGGCTTGCAGGAATGACCAACGTCAACGGATCGCCGGGACGTTCATCGCGAATGTATTTTTTCTCACCCACCACGTCGCCGTTCAAGACAAGTTGATAAGAATGGCCAGGCAAGGCCTCTGCCCATGCCACCAGATTGATGATGATCGGCTGTTGCAGGGCCTCCAGGGTCAACAGTCCATCTACCGGGTCGGCTTGAGGGATGAGTGGTGGTTTCAACATATGCTTTGGTCTCTTGTTGGATGATGCAGGTTATGTTTTTTTATTGTTGCTTCGTCTTCACAGATGCAGGTGCTTTCCAGCGTGTTGACGCGTCATTAACAGCAGGCTTCATTCACGCATAAAACGTCCGGTATGTGAGTGGCACTTTTTAACTAATAGCGGTTTCGTGGGGTTGTCAATGGTGGGCGTGCAGATATAGGGGGCGGTTTTTTATTTGGAGTAAAAAGACGGACTTACGAATGATCTGGCTCAGGTCAGTTGTGAGTGGCTCTTCTGATTTAGGGCAATTGCCAGAATTTATCGCGTATAGTAAAAATTCTCTATTTATCTGAAGGGAGATTGTCACTCAAAGGGTCTTGGCTCGGTCACTGAATCAAGCGTTGATCGATATGGGTTTGCTTCTCCCGTACGCTCCGAACATCCATCCAGTCGTCTTATTTGTTTGCGGGAGACATCACAATGAGCGCTTTTTCCGTAGGAAAAGTATGACACTCATTTGGGAGTGAGTAACGCTGCTCTATATCTATTTTGATTGCTGGAAGAAGGTCTCTCTGTCGCAGTCTGTCGTTCTTTTAAAAGAAGGACGTATAGCGTGAACGATAAAAGCATTAGATTTCAGGGCGCAGGCACCCATTGGCAACTTTTGGGGGTGTTATGCGGCATGTCGATCACATTACAAAGCATGGCACAGGAGCAACCTCTCAGGTTATTGCCGGGCGCCATAACTGTTCCGGCGCGCGCCGTCGAAACCGTTGATCAGGCCACAGGCCTGGAGTATCTCCTGGGCCGGGGCGCTACGCTGAACCTGCTTGAAGGAGGGGTGATCAACAACATTCAAGCGGGTTTTCTTGATGGGCTCGTAAATATCACAGGCGGCGTGGTTGAGCAAACGATCGATGCCTCTAGCATATCGGCCGCCATTCTGGTGAAAGCGGGTACGCTGAATGCGACCGATGCGATTGTATGGAGCGATACCAAGACGGCGATAGACCTCGTTGCTGCTGGTGAGTCGGGCAATGCGATGAATCTGAACAACAGTTTCGTATCGGGCGCTGGTAACGCGATAAAAATGGCGAGAAGCGACGCCGTTTTGACCGCTACCCACGTGCTTGGTGTTGGGGGGGCGGGCGGGCCCGGGGTAGGCGTGCAGATCGGCAGTTCGAATCTCACTATCGAAAATAACAGCTTTATCGAGGGTGAACGGGTGGGGCTGACGGTCACCACCTCTGGTCCAATACCTGGTTCCGGCAATCTTCCCCCCCCAGACGTCGTGATGATCGATCACTCCACGGTGGTGGGGCACTTCGGGCCCGCGATAGAGCTTTTTGACAATGTTATTTCGCCCGCCGTTGCCACTATCACGCTGCAAAACAACACCGAACTGGTGGCTGGCAACGGAAACCTGGTGGAGGTCAAGGATAAAGGCCAGCTTGACCTGATCGTCGACGACAGCCGTCTCAAGGGCGATCTGCTTGCTGTTGAGGGTGCGCGTCTCGATGTCGTCCTGCAAAACGATGCGCGATTGAGCGGGAATGTGAGTAACGTCAATAGCATGACCATCAACTCCGATGCGCGCTGGAGGTTGCTGGCCGATAACAGTGTGCCGACATTGAAGATGGGGGCTGGCCGCGTCAGCTTTCGCGGCGACGGCTTCAATACCCTTACCGTGGGCGAGTTGTCTGGCCGCGGTGTATTCGACATGCGCATCAACCTGGACAATGCCACGGGCGACCTGCTGAACGTCACTGGACAGGCCACCGGCTTTCACCACGTGAACGTCGAAAATACCGGCGCAGAAGTCGTGCCTGCGGAGTTCGACGCATTGCGGATCATTCATACGGAGAGCGGCAACGCGATTTTCGAGCTGGCGGGTGATCGCGGCCGTGCCGACCTCGGCGTCTACTCCTACGCCCTCGAACAGCAAGGTAACGACTGGTTCATCGTCGGCTCCGGCAAGATCGTCAGTCCATCGACGCAAAGTGCGCTGGCGTTGTTCAGCGCAGGGCCGACGATCTGGAACAGTGAACTGACCACCTTGCGCAGCCGCATGGGCGAGGTGCGTGGTCAGGAGCAGGGCGGTGGCTGGATTCGCAATTACGGCAACCGCTTCAAGGCGTCGCTGGATGCGGGCGTGGATTATCAACAGAAGCAGCAAGGGCTGTCGTTTGGTGCGGATGCGCCGATTCCGGTCAGCGATGGGCATCTGTTGGTGGGGTTGATGGGGGGTTACAGCAAATCCGATCTGGACATGAGCCGTGGCACCTCGGGTGAGGTGGACAGCTACTACGTCGGCGCTTATGGCACCTGGCTGTCGGACGAGGGTTACTACGTGGACGGCGTGTTGAAGCTGAACCAGTTTCACAACGCGTCCAAGGTGGCGATGAGCGATGGCAGCAAGGCCAAAGGTGACTACAGCAACAAGGCGGTAGGCGGCTCTGTGGAGTTCGGCAAGCATATCAAGCTGCCTGACGATTACTTCGTGGCACCTTATGCCCAGCTGTCGAGCGTGTGGATCGAAGGCGACAGCTACACGCTGGACAATGGCCTGCAGGCCAGGACTCGCCAGACTCAATCGGTACTGGGTAAGGTGGGCAGCACCGTAGGGCGTCAGTTTGCGCTTAAGGACGGTGGTGTTGTTCAACCCTATGTGCGTGTGGCTTTGGCTCATGAGTTCTCCCGTAGCAATGACGTGAGCGTCAACGATCAGCGTTTCGATAACGACCTGTTCGGTTCCCGGGCTGAGCTGGGAGCCGGTGTTTCGGTATCGTTGTCTGAACGCCTGCAGGTGCATGCCGACTTCGATTACATGAAGGGCGAGCATGTCGTGCAGCCATGGGGCGCAAACGTCGGTTTACGCCTTGCGTTCTGATCGTCGGGCACTCGATCGTCTGATCTGATGCGTCTGTTGTTTTTGTTGTAAGGGCCCCGGTTACATCGCTGTAACCGGGGCTTTTTCATGTCCGGCGTCAGCCTTGCTGCGCAGAACCTCTTACGGGTGCGGATTGCCTCGACGAAGCGCGCGGTTGCGGACTGATCGGCGCTTGGCACTGCCCTTCAAAACGACGGTCAGCACTTCGGAAACGCCTACCAGACGTGAGCGACGAACGACTTCGTAGCTGACCTCGACAAAGCCGTTTTTGTAGTCCGCCAGCGCTGCATGGGCCAGGTACTGAGTCAAACGCGGTCCATTACGATTTTTCGACTCGCCGACCGTGGTGAGGAAGGTGTTGTAACCCCAGCGCATCTTCAATTGATCACCGGCCCAGAGTTTGGGTGAACGGGGAACCTCGATGAAAATGCCGTCGATAAGCTGCTCGCGGGTCACGACTCCGCTCTTGTTGTTGGCGAGGGTGGGGGCTTCAAAGACCGGGGTGGCGTCCATGGACGCTTCATGAGGCTGCCAGGGAAAGCTGGGAATACTGCGCATGTAGTGCTCAAAAATAAGCGCGGTTTCGTTCGCAGTGACCTTGGCTGAGGGCACTGCCTGAAACTCTTCAAAGTGCGGAATCGAAGGCGTATAACCTGCTCGCTGTTTCGGCTCCTCACTGTTTCCCATTACCGGATTTTCCTTCGGCTCCTTATCGCTGTCGGGTGTGTTTACTTGTGAATCAACGCGTCGCGGGATGTCCATTTAGTCTTCCATGGAAACTCCTTGGGTAGCTGGGTTTGATGATGTTTAAAAGCTCGGGCCTATCAACGAGGCGTGTAGACCGGTCCGCTTTCCGCATATGTTCAGTTGCAAAAAACTTACTGTCAATCAATTCAGATGCAGAGGTTTTGCAAGACTTTTGAAGTGTAAAAAGCCTGTTGAATAGTGGTCGGAAATGTGTGTTTCACGATTTTTTGTCGATTTGTCGGGGTTGAAAATATTTATTTATATACATGCGTCGCAAAAAATCTGCTTGCCTCTCGGAAACTTCCGACAAGCATGTAGGTAATGAGGAAGTAAAAGTGTCGAAGAAAATTGTAACCGTGGGACTTTTTTTCGAAATTGGCCGGACATCCACGCAAAAGCGTGGAGGCTTCCTTGGCAGACATCCGGATGGATAGTAAAAATAATCCGTTACAATTGCAGAAAAAGCTCAACAGGCAGGGAAATGATCGATTCGTTACCCGCCCGGTCGGTGACGAGGTACTCGATCGTCACGTTTTCGGTCCCGACGCTTTCTAAAAACTCACGCTCGAAGGTGATTTCGATCGGTCGCAGGGTGAGCTCATCGGCCTGCACGACATGCAGCGGGCCATGGGTTTTGTTGCACAAGGTCTGGATGATGTCGCCTTGCTCCATACCTCCGTAGCCGGGGACCATGCCGGTCACTTGGTTGCCGAAGGGGGCGGCAGGGAACACCATCGCTGCGAGAAGCGCTGCGCCAGGAGCGGTGCGATCGATTCGGATTGGGACTGAACCAGAGGTTGCCGAGGCTTGGCCTAGGACATTGGTTGCCTTGTAGGCAACCCCATACACGCCGTCCTGCTCGATGTATTCCAAAGGTACTGTAAGCATCAACTCTGAGCCCTCTTCAGGCACAGGATCTGGAAGCTCCTTAATCGGCCCTACTGGATTGCCGTCAAGCAGCAGTTGATAGGTGTCTCCCGCGTCGGAAGAGGACCAGGTTTCAAGCAGAACAGTAATATCGTGCTGGGAGTCCGCAAGAGAGATCAGGCCGTCCGGTGCGGCAACCGGGACAAAAGGTATTGCAAGTTTTCTATTCATTATTTGGATTCCTTTGTTTCGCTAGCAGTGAGTCGCAATTATCCGAATTGAACGCCAGAAGGCATTCGTTAAGAACAAGCGCTCTAGATCAGCGCCAACACCGTCATGGTGTTATTTAATTTCGCTGTCTGAGTTTTAACTAATAGCGATTTGTCTGTTCTGTCAATCCTGCACTCCCTCATAAAATGGCGAAAGTTTGCGAGATGACAAACTTTCGGAAACGTCCTACTTTCCAGCGGCTTATAAAAAAAGCCCCGGTAGCTTCGCTGCCGGGGCTTAGGCAAAACCACGACCTGTTTCACCGTTACGGGCAGCCTTGATAGCAGCGTTGAGGGCCAACATCTCATCTCTGGACGTGCTGCTGGTAATGTGTGGAGCGTTAGAGGTATCCAGCTTTACGTGTGCCTAAGCCATCCCGTCTCCAAAAGCACGGTCATCCTATGCTGCGGATGACCGTGCGCTGCTTGTCTAACTGAACGGGTTAAAGATGACACTCTAGTGTTGCTGTTCGTGGGCTTATTCAGAACATGACGACTCGCACGATGTTCCCTTTGAGCTTGCCTGCTCGGTGAAGGTAATCATCGTTCCAATGAAAGCTGCGATGGGCCGGAAACGATGGATTGATTCCCCGCTCGATCAGTCACCCTGTACTCCATGACAACAGTGTCGGTCGCGGTGCTTTCGAGAAACGTTCGCTGAAAGGTGATTGCGACAGGGTAGAGGTTCAATTCGTCTTCCTGAACCGTGTGAACAGGCCCAGGCACGCCATTGCAACGGGTTTGAATAACATCGCCTCGTTCCATGCCGGCATAGCCTGGGATCAGGCCGGTGACGTGATCGTCGAACGGCGCATCGGGCAAGACCATGGCGGCGAGGAGCGTGGCTCCCGGAGCGGTACGGTCAATTCGAATTTGAGTGGAGATGGAATCGCTCGTCGTGTTTCCAGGGAACGTGGTGAATCGGTAGGCAACCTGATAACTACCACCCACCCGGAACGCCTCTTTTTGGATGACGAACGTTAACATCGTGCCCGGTTTAGGAACGACAGCTTGAACCTCATAGGAAGGCCCTATCAATTCCCCGTTGAGCAGTAGTTGGAAAGTGTCTTTTTCGAAAACGTCAGACGTGATTTCAACCAAAACCTCAATATCTTGCTGGAGGGTATCTAACGTTAAAAGGCCGTCAAATTCGGCGGCGGGAACAATCGGTGCATACGAATCGTTAATGGTCATTACGGTATCCTTTTTTTAATTATTGTAGGTGCGTGAAATTCGTGACGAGACTTCCGCTGTATTTCAATGTCAAAACTTTATTTGTTTATAAGGTGGTCGTCCCGCCTCGGCCTAAATCATTCGTGTAGTTTAAGCATTGCAGGCGTCGAAATGATCGACTGATTACCTGCGCGGTCCGTCACGAAGTACTCAATCGTGGCCGTTTCAATACCGACGCTTTCCAGAAGTTCACGTTTAAAGGTGATCTTGATGGGGCGGATAGTCAGTTCGTCAGCCTGGACGACATGAGACGGACCATTGGCTTGATTGCAAAGAGTCTGGATGACGTCGCCTTTGGCCATTCCTGCATAACCAGGCAACAAGCCGGTTAGCTGCTCACCGATCTCCTCGTTGGAGAAAATCATCGGGCCCAGAAGGGCGGCGCCAGGTTTAGAGCGGTCGACTCTCAGGGTCAGCTCGGGGGACGGGGATTGGGATTCGGTGTTCGGGCTGACGGTCATATACCCAAGTTGGTATTCGCCTTCTTCCGATAGCAACTGTTCATCCAGGTGGACCGTGATCATTTCGTATGCAACGTCTTCCTTCGTGATGATCCTTTTATCCCCGACTGTCACACCATTGAGCATCAGTTGAAAGTAATAACCAGGTTCGGCTGCCGGCCAAACCATAACCTGTACTGGAACAGGACTGTTCAATGTAACGGTTTTCAATAGTCCGTCCTCAGGGTCGGCAACCGCTACAAGGGGCGGCGTCAGAGGAATCGGATATTTCAGGTCTGCATCGTTCATAAACTTCTCCATGAGGCACTGTTATCCGCATTCAATCGCCGAATGAGCGCTCGCTATTATTAGATGTGTAGATCAGCGAAAACACCGTCGTGGTGTCATTTATTTATCGCTATCTGAATTTGAACTAATAGCGATTCCAGACTTCTGTCAATCCGACATTCCCCAATAATTCGACGAAAAGTGCAGCTGTGTGCAACTTTCGGAAACTTCCTACTTTCTCGCGAACAATAAAAAAGCCCCGGCAGGTTCGCTGCCGGGGCTTGGGGTATTGCGTGAAGTTGTTAGCGGTTGAAACGCTCCACCAACGAGTACTGTGTGTTGGCGGTGTGGGTCAGTTCGGCGCTGAGGGTGGCGGAGCGGCGGGCTTCGTCGGAGGTCTGGTCGGCCAGGTGGGCGATGGTGCTGATGTTGCGGCTGACTTCCTCGGCGACGGAGCTTTGTTCTTCGGTGGCGGCGGCGATCTGGGTGGCCATGTCGGTGATGTTGGCGACGGCGTCGCTGATGCCCACCAGCGCCTTGTCGGCCTCCATGACCTGCTCGACGCCTTCCTCGGCTTGGCGGCGACCGACTTCCATGGTCTGCACGGCGTTGCTGGCGGTCTGTTGCAGTTTGGCAATCAGCGAGTGGATCTGCCCGGTGGATTCGGTGGTGCGCTGCGCCAGTTGGCGAACTTCGTCGGCGACCACGGCAAAACCACGGCCCATTTCACCGGCACGGGCAGCCTCGATGGCGGCGTTGAGGGCGAGCAGGTTGGTCTGGTCGGCAATGCCTTTAATCACGTCGACCACGCCGCCGATCTCGTCGCTGTCCTTGGCCAGTTGGGTCACGGTGAGGCCGGTTTCACCCACCGAGGCGGACAGGCGCTGAATGGCTTCACGGGTTTCGCTGGCGATGCCGCGGCCGCGACGGGTCAGTTCGTTGGCTTGTTGAGTGGCGTCGGCGGTGCGTTGTACGTGGCTGGCAACTTCCTGGGTGGTCGAGGCCATCTGATTGATCGCCGTGGCGACTTGCTCGGTTTCCACGCGCTGGCGCTCCAGGCCGTTGGAGCTGGCCTGGGCCAGGCTGTCGGACTGCCGGGCTTGTGAATTCAGGTGTTCGGCCGTGTCCTGCAGGCGGGTCAGGCAGGTTTTCAGCCGGGCTTCCTGGCTCAGGATGGACATTTCCAGGCGCGCTTGCGGGCCACGGCTGTCGGTGTACATCTGCGCGATCAACGGGTCGGACGTGGTCTGTTCGGCTAGACGCAGCAGGCGTTTGAGGCCCCGTTGCTGCCAGCTCAGACCGAGCAGGCCCAGTGGCACGGAGAGGGCGGCCGCCAGCGCGAAGCCCCAGTGGGAGTTGAGCCACACGCCGATCAGGAAGCTCAATTGGCTGACCATGATGAACGGCAGCCAGTCTTGCAGCACTGGCAGCCATTTGTCGCGGCTCGGCACGGCGGTCTTGCCGCTGTTCAGGCGCTGATAGAGCGCTTCGGCCCGACGGATTTGTTCGGCGGTAGGCTTGATACGGACCGATTCAAAGCCGACGACCTGCTTGTTCTCGAAAATCGGCGTGACGTAGGCGTTGACCCAGTAATGATCGCCGTTTTTGCAGCGATTCTTGACAATGCCCATCCACGGCAAGCCCTGTTTGAGGGTGCCCCACATGTGTTCGAACACCGCCGACGGCACGTCAGGGTGGCGCACGGTGTTGTGGGGTGCCTTGATCAGTTCATCGTGGGAAAAGCCACTGATTTCAACGAACGCTTCGTTGCAATAGGTGATCACACCGCGCGCGTCGGTGGTCGAGATCAACCGTTGTTGCGCCGGGAACGTCCGTTCGCGTTGGGTGATGGGCTGGTTATTTCGCATGAGCTGTTCAATCCGGGAAGGCTTTGATGAGTTATCGGCCCGTCAGTCAGGAAATTAAGCGTTTTGTGAACTGCGTCATGGGACGCGTTGTCGCGGCCCCTGCTCAGCGATCGAACATCGGGTAGGTGAACAGGCAGAAATGCGCGAGATTGAGTCCGAAGTGGGTGATGACTGCGGCCGGAAGTCCGCCAAAACGGTAGGCGATTCCGTAGCCTAGCCCTGCCATGCCCGCCAGCACCGCCCATTGCCAGCCTGCGCCGAGGTGCGACAGGCCGAACGCCAGCGAGGCGAGGAGCAGGGCCAGCGTCTGGTGATACGGCACCCGCTTGAGCAAACGGGTCAGCCCGCCCTGCAGGTAACCCCGGAAAATCAGCTCTTCGGTGAGGGTGACCAGCAACAGGTTGTTCAGCGCCCAGATGCCGCCTTGCGCGGGCCATTTCGGTGTCCAGCCAATCAGGCTCATCGACAGCGCGGTGATCAGGCAGAGCACGGTGGTGACAGGCAGCATCACGGAGGTCGTGATCACGGCGCGGCGCAGGGCAACGGCGGTGAACACCCACGGACAGGCCAGCGCTACCCAGACGCCGATCAAGGGTTTATCGAGGTTGAGGTACATCGAAAAGGGCGCGGCTTCCGGGGTGAAGCGCACGGCCGTGATCACGCGGGCGCTGAAAAAACCGGGTAACCAATGACTGGCAAGGCCGGCAGCAAGTGCGATGAACAGCGCATGCCCCAGCGTACGTACACCCAGGTGTGTGAAATGGCTGACGCAGATCCCGGCCATGATCAACAGCCCGAAAGTGACGACCACGGGCGTGCTCAGTTGCCCGTAAACCAGCGCGATGCAGTAACCGAGGGTGAGCAGCGTCAGTGTGCTCCAGCGGAGCGCCGGCATGAGGTCGTCCTTGAGGGTGGGATGAGGCCGGCGATTTTAGCGTTGATTAAACGCGCATGCTTGTGGGAATCGGCTGAAAGTGAGGGGATGAAAGAGTTTCGAGGGTGGAGGGTGTTTACCGAGAAGGCAGCGTTCAAGGGGGAACCTGTAGGAGCGAGCTTGCTCGCGAATGCATGGGATCAGTGAGCGGGAATGTCTCTGACCTGGCGCCTTCGCGAGCAAGCTCGCTCCCACAGGGTTACGGGTGTCTGCGTCCTCGACTACGAAGCGATCAACTGCCGCAGGACGTAATGCAGAATCCCGCCGGCCTTGAAGTATTCCACTTCGTTCAAGGTGTCGATGCGGCACAGCACCTCGACGTTCTCCTGTTTGCCGTTCTCGCGGGTGATCTGCAGGGTCAGGCTCATGCCCGGTTGCAGCGTGGCGCCGGTCAGGCCGGTGATGTTCAGCACTTCCTTGCCGGTCAGTTCCAGGGTTTTACGGCTTTGGCCGTTCTTGAATTGCAACGGCAATACGCCCATGCCAACGAGGTTGGAGCGGTGGATACGCTCGAAGCTCTCGGCGATCACCGCCTTGACGCCCAGCAGGTTGGTGCCTTTGGCCGCCCAGTCGCGGCTGGAGCCAGTGCCGTATTCCTGACCCGCAACGACCACCAGCGGCGTGCCCTCCTGCTGATAACGCATGGCGGCGTCGTAGATCGGCAGTTTCTCGTCAGTCGGGACGTGCAAGGTGTAGCCGCCTTCTTCGTTACCCAGCATTTCGTTGCGAATGCGGATGTTGGCGAAGGTGCCGCGCATCATCACTTCATGGTTACCACGCCGCGAGCCATAGGAGTTGAAGTCTTTGGGCTCTACACCCTTGCTGCGCAGGTAACGGCCCGCCGGGCTGTCGGCCTTGATGTTGCCGGCCGGGGAGATGTGGTCGGTGGTCACCGAGTCGCCGAGGATCGCCAGCACGCGCGCCTTCTGCACGTCGGCAATGACCGGCAACGGCCCTGCCACGTTTTCGAAGAACGGTGGATGCTGAATGTAGGTGGAGTCGTCCTGCCAGACGTAGGTCGGGTCTTTGGACACCTGAATCGCCTGCCATTGCTCGTCACCGGCAAACACCTCGGCGTATTCCTTGTGGAACATGCCTGTGCTGACGTTCATCACCGCGTCGGCGATTTCCTTTTGCGTCGGCCAGATGTCGCGCAGGTAGACGGGCTGGCCATCGCTGCCTTCGCCCAGTGGCTCGCTGCTCAGGTCGATGCGCACCGTACCCGCCAAGGCGTACGCCACCACCAGCGGAGGGGAGGCGAGCCAGTTGGTTTTCACCAGCGGATGCACACGGCCCTCGAAGTTGCGGTTCCCTGAAAGGACCGAAGCCACGGTCAGGTCGGATTGCTGAATGGCCTTCTCGATCGGGTCGCGCAGCGGGCCGGAGTTGCCGATGCAGGTCGTGCAGCCGTAGCCCACCAGATCGAAGCCCAAGGCATCGAGGTACTCGGTCAACCCCGCCGCGTTGTAGTAATCGGTCACCACCTTCGAGCCGGGCGCCAGTGAGCTTTTCACCCACGGCTTGCGCTGCAAGCCTTTCTCCACAGCCTTCTTCGCCAGCAGGCCTGCGGCCATCATGACGCTCGGGTTTGACGTGTTGGTGCAGGAGGTAATAGCGGCAATCACCACCGCGCCGTTTTTCAGGCGATAGGTGCTGCCCTCGTATTCATATTCCGCCTCGCCCACCTGTTCGGCGTTACCCACCGCCACACCACCGCCGCCTTCACTTTCGAGTCGACCCTCTTCGTGTTTGGTGGGTTTCAGGGCCAGGCCGAGGAAATCGCTGAACGCCTGGGCGACATCCGGCAACGCAACGCGGTCTTGCGGGCGCTTGGGACCGGCAAGGCTGGCCACCACCGAGCTCATGTCCAGCTCGAGCGCATCGGTAAACACGGGCTCCTGACCGGGCAGACGCCACAGGCCCTGAGCCTTGCAATAGGCCTCGACCAATTTGACCGTATCGTCCGGGCGTCCCGACAGGCGCAGGTATTCCAGCGTCACGTCATCCACGGGGAAGAAACCGCACGTGGCGCCGTATTCCGGGGCCATGTTGGCAATGGTCGCGCGGTCCGCCAACGGCAGATCGGCCAGGCCGTCGCCGTAGAACTCGACGAATTTGCCGACCACGCCTTTCTTGCGCAGCATCTGGGTCACGGTCAGCACCAGGTCGGTGGCGGTGATGCCTTCCTTGAGCTTGCCGGTCAGCTTGAAGCCGATCACTTCGGGAATCAGCATCGACACCGGCTGGCCCAGCATGGCGGCTTCTGCCTCGATCCCGCCCACGCCCCAGCCCAATACGCCGAGGCCGTTGATCATCGTGGTGTGGGAATCGGTGCCCACGAGGGTGTCCGGGAAGGCATAGGTGCGGCCGTCTTCTTCTTTGGTCCACACCGTGCGGCCCAGGTATTCGAGGTTGACCTGGTGGCAGATACCGGTTCCTGGCGGCACCACGCTGAAGTTGTCGAAGGCGCCCTGACCCCAGCGCAGGAACGCATAGCGCTCGCCGTTGCGCTGCATTTCGATGTCGACGTTTTCGCCGAAGGCCTTGTCATCGCCGAACTTGTCGACCATCACCGAGTGGTCGATCACCAGGTCCACCGGCGACAGCGGGTTGATGCGTTGCGGATCGCCGCCAGCCTTGGCGACCGCAGCGCGCATCGCCGCCAGGTCGACCACGGCGGGCACGCCGGTGAAGTCCTGCATCAGCACGCGCGCGGGGCGGTACTGGATTTCCCGGTCGGACTTGCGTTCGGTCAGCCAGGCGGCGATGGATTTCAGGTCTTCACCGGTCACGGTCTTGTTGTCTTCCCAGCGCAGCAGGTTTTCCAGCAGCACCTTGAGCGACATGGGCAATGTGTCTAGGTCACCCAGTGCTTTGGCGGCGTCTGGCAGGCTGAAGTAGTGATACGTCTTGTTGTTGACATCGAGTGTCTTGAGGCTTTTCAGGCTATCGAGGGAGGGCATGAACTAACTCCTTGACGGGTCCGCACGGTACGGACGGGCGAAACGGACGATTCGGAATGAGCGGTAAAACGGTGTCGTCGAGCGCTCTGGTCGGCGCCTTTTAATGCGCATTGAGTAGTACTGGACCCTGGGGCCAAGCCAGTGGTTCCTGATTCGGCTATCATGCGCCGCTTTCGAGTCATTGAGGTTAATCCTCAAGTATAGGTTGCGGTCGGTCATGGTCCGGCGCGCGAGGAGACCGTCCAGTGAACACCCTTTTCATGCACTGCCGCCCCGGTTTCGAAGGCGAGGTCTGTTCGGAAATCAGCGAGCACGCAGCGCGTCTGAACGTATCGGGTTATGCCAAGGCCAAACCCGGTGCCGCCTGCGCCGAGTTCATCTGCACCGAGCCGGATGGCGCCGAACGCCTGATGAACGGCGTGCGTTTCACCGATTTGATCTTCCCTCGGCAATGGGCCCGCGGCGTGTTCGTCGAGTTGCCGGAAACCGACCGCATCAGCGTCATACTTGAGCACATGGTCGGCTTTGGCACCTGCGGCAGTTTGTGGCTGGAGGTGGTCGACACCAACGACGGCAAGGAGCTTTCGACGTTTTGCCGCAAGTTCGAAGGCCCGCTGCGCAAGGCGCTGGAGAAAGCCGGAAAGCTGGTGGATAACCCGAGCCTGCCGCGCTTGCTGTTGACCTTCAAAAGCGGCCGGGAAGTGTTTCTGGGCCTGGCCGATGCCGACAACTCGGCGATGTGGCCGATGGGCATTCCCCGCCTGAAGTTCCCGCGCGAGGCGCCGAGCCGTTCGACGCTGAAACTGGAAGAGGCCTGGCATCACTTCATTCCCCGTGACCAGTGGGACGAGCGGCTGTCGGGCGACATGACCGGTGTCGACCTCGGTGCAGCGCCCGGTGGCTGGACGTATCAGCTGGTCAGGCGCGGTATGCTGGTGACCGCCATCGACAATGGTCCGATGGCCGAGAGCCTGATGGACACCGGTCTGGTGCAGCACTTGATGGCCGACGGGTTTACCTACAAGCCGCGTCAGCCCGTGGACTGGATGGTGTGCGACATCGTCGAGAAGCCTGCGCGCAACGCCGCCTTGCTGGAGACCTGGCTGGGCGAGGGCCTGTGCCGCGAGGCGGTGGTCAACCTCAAACTGCCGATGAAGCAGCGGTATGCCGAGGTGCGTCGCTTGCTCGATCGCATCGAGGAAGGCTTCAAAGCGCGGGGCGTCAAGGTTTCCATCGGTTGCAAGCAGCTGTACCACGACCGTGAGGAAGTGACCTGCCACCTGCGACGGCTGGATGTGAAGCGCAAAGCCTGAGACAGGGGTTTCAAGCCGTCCGTTGAGGAGTGATCGAGTGCCCAAGGAAAATTCACCCCGCGCCTCGGTGTTGCAGCACGTCAGCCTCAATGTGCGGCGTCTGCGACACGAAGCGGACTTGAGTCAGACCGCGCTGTCGGAAAAGTCCGGTGTCAGTCGGCGAATGCTGGTGGCCATCGAAGCGGGCGAGAAGAACGTCAGTCTGGCCACCCTCGACCGGGTGGCCGAGGCCCTGAATGTGGCGTTCAGCGACCTGATCCAGGCACCGGACGAGCGAGACCCTAGCCGGATCAACGAAGTCGCCTGGGCCGGTTCGTTGCCGGGGAGCAAGGCTGTCTTGCTGGCCAAGGCGGGCGCGCGGCGTGAAGTGGAACTGTGGGAATTCAGTCTCGCCCCTGGCGAGTCCTATGTTTCCGAGGCCGATCCCGATGGCTGGAGCGAGCAGGTTTACGTGATCGAAGGTCGCCTGACCGTCGCGTTGCCGGAAGAAACCCGACAGGTCGCCGCCAGTGAGTTCTTCATGTTTGCCAGCAACCGGCCCCATGCCTACCGCAACGACGGTGATCAGGTGCTGCGTTTTGTGCGCAATGTGGTGCTGTAGGCTGTAGAAGGCCGGTGCATCCCATCATCAGCATTCGCCAGCAAGCCGGCTCCTACAGAGTGAGGCCCGCTGCAAATCCACAGAACGCTGCGATCCCTGTGGGAGTGAGCTTGCTCACGCTCGCTCCCACAGGGTTCGCGTTTGGCTTCATGGCTGTTGCAAGCGCAACACCCGATCAGCAGTTTGCCCGCCCTGAATCACCCCAACCCCGCCAAAACCCGGCATGTGCCGTGCCTTGCATCCTTCGTACCGCAACGGACCGACCAATGTCCTGTTTGATTCCCTTCGCACGCTCTTCATAATCAGGCGTGCGCGCCCGTGCTGATGGCATGGCAATGAGTAACGCGAATAAGGCGAAGAATAATGAGTTCAGAGAACACGCAAGCGGGCGCCAATGTCCTCATCGTCGGTGGCGGCCTGAGCGGCACGATGCTGGCGGTGCAACTGCTGCGTCTGCCAGGCAGGCGCCACGTCGTCATCGTCGAATCGCGCAGCGAACTGGGGCGCGGCGAGGCCTACAGTGCGACCGAACTGGGTCACACGCTGAACGGCAACGCGGCGCGCATGAGTGTCGACCCGGACAACGCGGACGACCTGACCCAGTGGCTCGGTGACTATATTGCCGCAGGCGGCTGGCCCGAGTCGGACGAACAGCATGTGCCGGTGGCCGAACTGTTCCCGCCGCGCGGGATTTTCGGGCTGTATGTGCAGCAGCGTCTGGCCGAAGCCAAGGCTGCCGGAGCGCTGCACGGCTCGACGGTCGAGCATGTGCGTGGCGAGGTGACCGATCTGCAGAGCGATACCTCAGGGGTTGTCCTGACGCTTGCGGACGGCGCACGGTTGCGCGGCGATGTTGGCGTGCTCGCCACCGGCATGTATGCCGCGGCTCGAACGCCGCAACGGGACGCCAACGGGCTCAATGCCGCGGCGGTCGATCCTTGGGATGTCGATGCGATGCGTCACCTGGATCCGGGTGGACGGGTGTTGATTATCGGATCGGGCTTGACCATGGTCGACGCGGTGGTGTCATTGGAGCAGGCCGGGCATCGCGGTCCTATCGACGTGTTTTCTCGCCACGGTTTGTTGCCTCACGTGCGCCGTCAGCCGCCGTCCTGGCCGGATTTTCTGGGCGCCGATCACAGCATTCGCAGCACGCGGCAGTTGGTCCGGGCACTGCGCGAGCAATGCGAGCAGGCGATGGCGCAGGGCGTCGACTGGCAGGCGCCGCTGGACACCGTTCGGGTGCACATCGCGCGGTTGTGGAGTCAGGCGAGCGATCTGCAGCGGCGTCAGTTCGTTCGCCATGTGCGGCCTTGGTGGGAAAGCCATCACCATCGCTCGCCACCGCCCAGCGCACGGTTACTGGACCAGCTGGTGGAGGAAGGACGACTGAACGTTCATGCCGCCTCTTTGCTGAGCGTCGAGGAGGCGCACGCGGGACAGGTGCGGATCAGCGTGCGCTATCGTGGCGATGATCATTCGACGGTCGAAAGCGGCGCGGCGTTGATCAATTCGACCGGGATTCAATACGACTGGCGCCGGGTCGATCGTCCCTTGCCTCGCCAGTTGCTGGCGCGCGGCCTTATTCAGCCAGGGCCCTTGGCGCTGGGGATCGCTGCCGATCCAGGCGGCGCGGTGGTGGACGCGCAGGGGCAGGTGTCTTCCCGCCTGTTCGCCATGGGCCCGCCGTTGCGCGGTCTGTGGTGGGAAAGCACCGCGGTGACCGACGTGGCGTTGCAGGCCAAGGCATTGGCGGCGCGGTTGGTGACTGCTATCTGAAGCGCCCTCGCGCATGCGCATGCGGTGTGTATCAGCACGCTCACTGTTGAACAACCCACCGCGTGGCCCCCGATTGTGTCGACTTCGACACAAAATTCCGTGTTTGCCCTAAAGAGCTGTCCGAACGAGCCGAAAGCCCGATATCGCCCCGGTTTTTCCGTTTGAAGCGCCCGGGTGGATTGATGGGATATCAGGGCTATGGAGGCGTTCATTCATGTTGAGCTTGAGTTTCAGGAACCCGGCGGACGCCGCGACGCTGGTGCAGCAAACCCTCATCAAGCATCAGCAGGCTGTCGAAGAAACCGCCACGCCCAGCGCGGCCGACCAAATGCGCCAGGGCATCGAGGTGTTGTTGTCGCCCGAGGCGCAACAGGCGGCGAAGACCGGTGACAAAAACGCAGACATCGACGCGACTAACCTGCCCAAGCGCATCAAGGAACAATTGAAGATGATCCGCTCGATTCAAGAGCGCATCGCCAAACGCATGAAAGACATGCAGGCGTTCATGAAAGACCGTTCGCTGTCGCCGAGGGCGCGTGAAGGCAAGATCCGACAGTTGCAGATGGAAATCATGGCCATGACCAATTCGCTGATTCAGGCGACCAACCAGCTGAATCAGGCCATGCAGCAAATGAAACTGTCATTGGACGACCGTGCATTGGCGGCAACGCTGGTCAGTCCGCAGAACCTTCAGTCCTGATCCAGCAGGCGCGGTCCGGCGCCGCTTTCACCCAGGCTGTCGCCCCAGTTGCGCAAGGGGCACGCGTCCATGGACAGGCAGCCACACCCGATGCAGCCGTTGAGTTGATCGCGCAGCGCCGTGAGGCGGTTGATCCGTTCGTCCAGGTCGGCTTTCCAGCATTCTGACAGCCTGTTCCAGTCCTCGGTGGTCGGCGGGCGATCGGCCGGCAATGTGTCCAGGGCCGACTGAATGCTGGCCAGTGGGATTCCCAGACGCTGTGCGGTCTTGATCAGCGCCACGCGACGAAGCATGTCGCGAGGGTATCGGCGTTGATTGCCGGCGTTGCGCTGGCTGCTGATCAGGCCCTTGGCTTCGTAGAAACGCAGCGCGGTAATGGCCACGCCGCTGCGTGCCGCGAGCTGGCCGACTGTGAGTTCGCGGGTGACCAGCGGGGTATCGGCGCTTCGCATGTGGCTGTGGGCTCTCTGGTTGATTGCTAAATGACACTTGACCTCTACTTAGGTGGAGGTTTTACCCTTCGTGGCCTTGGTTCGCAACAGGCACTGCCCGCAACTGCCATCCGTAACAGCACCGCAAGATTCGTCGTTCGCACGATCAGGCCATGAAGCATTCTGTTCAGCGACATCCGTCATCAGTGGAGAGCGTTCATGACGTCACAAGACTCAAACCTTCCGTTCAGTCAGTTCGTCGAGTTTATGGTTGATCCGCGTCATCAATCGGGCCTGGTGACGGCGCTCAATGAGCGCTTCGAGCGATTCACCCGCACTTACCCCGGCTTTATCCGCGCCAGTGTGCACGTCAGTGAGGATCAGCAGCGCGTCCTCAGTCATGTGCTGTGGCAGTCCAAATCCGATTGTGAGAAAGCGTTTGAGAATGCCGAGCAGGGCGAGGGTGATCTGTGGGGCCTGATTCGCGCTCATCGCACCACAGCGATGACCTTCAATGCCTATGAGCTGGTCAGCGAAACGGTCGGGCCGCGCTGATCATCGGTGGCAATCACGCTTTCGAGCATTGCAACCTGTGGGAGCACGCTCACTGCCACAGGCATGAGGCGAAGCTTCAGGCGATGAGCATCAAACCGACAATTGCATCATCCGGTCACCCTGAATCTGTTCGCCAGGGCGGCGTTTATTCACGGCCAACTCGCCAATCTTGATCAAGCGTGCGCGAATCACATTGCGGCTCAAACCCAGCAACTGCGCGGTATGCACCTGGTTGTAGTGGCTGAAACGATAGGCCGCACGCAGCAGCGCATCTTCGACCTTCTCGTGCAGCGCTCCGGCCTGCTCTTCAAACAGCTTTTGAAACGCGCGGGCAAGTAATGCGTCCGTCGAGTCATCGACGATGGGCGTCGACTCCTCCTGACGTTCCAGCCTCAGGTTCGACAGGCGCAGGTCGTTGGCTTGAATCACGCCGTTACGGCAAATCAACAGCGTGTGATGGATGACGTTTTCCAGCTCACGGATATTGCCGGGCCAACTGTAGGTGCGCAGCTTGTGTTCCGCCTCGCTGCTGATCTGGATCGGTCCGCAGCCCAGACGCTGGCTGTAGACCTCGATGAAGTGGCGGGTCAGCGGCATGATGTCGCCTGGCCGTTCACGCAAGGTGCTCAGCTCCAGATTGACCACGTTGAGGCGATAGAACAGGTCCTCGCGGAAATGTCCGGCGTTGATGGCGCGTTCCAGTTGAACGTTGGTGGCCGCCAGGACGCGTACGTTGATCGGGGTGCTTTTGCGCGAACCCAGCCGCACCACCTCACGCTCCTGCAACACCCTCAGAAGCTTGACCTGGATTGCCAGCGGCAGGTCGCCGATTTCGTCGAGAAACAACGTGCCGCCGTTGGCTTCTTCGAACCAACCGGCCTTGGCGGTCAGCGCCCCGGTGAAGGCGCCTTTCTCATGACCGAACAGCTCGGCCTCCACCAGCGACTCAGAAAATGCACCGCAGTTCACCGCCACAAACGGCTGATGCCGACGGCTGCTGAGGTTGTGCACGTGACGCGCGACCAGCTCCTTGCCCGTGCCCGTTTCACCGATGATGAGGACGCTGGCATCGCTGGGCGCCACTTGCTGGATATGGGCCAGCAGCGCTTGGGATTTCGGGTCTTCGAACACCTGCGCGGTGGCCCGGATCGACGTGGCCAGGGCGGGAGAGGGAGGGAGTGTCAATAGCTGCATGGGGGTCACTTGTATTCGGTTTTACTGATGGCTGTTCTGTAGGAGCGCGTCATGGCTTGGCTATTTCTGCGGCGGCAGGTCGTTGGCGATCATCTCGCCAAACGGGCCCGTCAGGTTGGTGATGCCGCGCCCGGCCAGACTGCGGTAAGGCTCAGGCAGCAACGGGAACACCAGTTCGGCGAAGCGGTACGCTTCCTCCAGATGCGGGTAGCCGGAGAAGATGAAACTCTCGATGCCCAGGTCCGCGTATTCCTTGATGCGGGCCGCGACCTCTTGGGGGTTGCCGACCAGCGCAGTGCCTGCGCCGCCACGGACCAGGCCGACGCCTGCCCACAGGTTCGGAGCGATTTCCAGGTTGTCGCGGCGACCGTCATGCAGCGCGGCCATGCGGCGTTGGCCTTCGGAATCGAAACGGGAGAAGGACTTCTGCGCGGCAGCGATGGTGTCGTCGCTGATGTGCTCGATCAGGGTGTCGGCGGCTTTCCACGCTTCTTCGCTGGTCTCGCGCACAATCACATGCAGGCGAATCCCGAACTTCACGGTACGCCCATTGCGGGCAGCGCGTTCGCGGATGTCAGCCAGTTTTTCGGCGACCGCGGCAGGCGGCTCGCCCCAGGTCAGGTACACGTCCACTTGCTCGGCGGCCAGTTCGTGCGCGGCCTCGGATGAGCCCCCGAAGTACAGCGGCGGGTAGGGCTTCTGAATGGGCGGGTACAGGGCCTTGGCGTTCTGTACCTTCAGGTGCTTGCCTTCGAAATCCACCGCTTCACCTTGCAGCACGCGACGCCAGATCTTGAGGAATTCGTCCGTGACTTCGTAACGCTCGCTGTGGCTCAGGAAGCTGCCGTCGCCACGGTTTTCGTCAGGGTCGCCACCGGTCACCACGTTGATCAGCAAGCGGCCGCCTGACAGACGATCCAGCGTTGCGGCCATGCGTGCCGACACGGTCGGCGAGATGATGCCCGGACGGATCGCGACCAGATAACGCAGGCGCTCGGTCAGCGGCACCAACGCCGAGGCGATCACCCAGGAGTCTTCACAGGAACGGCCGGTGGGAATCAGCACGCCGTGATAACCCAGGTCATCGGCGGCCTGGGCCACTTGTTTCAGGTAATTGAGGGTGACAGGACGCGCGCCCTTGGTGGTGCCCAGAAAATGGCCGTCGCCGTGGGTCGGTAGAAACCAGAAAACATCCATGAAGAGTCCTTCGAGCAGAATCGATGGCTTTTGTTGGGGTCGGCTGTGCAGGCCAAGTGGGGACTATTTATAGAGGTTGCGATTTATTCCGTAAAAGAACTGAATTCCATATTTTTATAACGTAAAGAGATATGCCGATTTTTAAGTCTTGAAACGATTGTTTCGGGCGCGGTGGTATCCTCAGCCGCACGCCACCTGTAGGCGCGCGGCCCGGAGACCAGCCACGCGCCTACCGGTGAGAAAATCGAAAACCGCGAAAGAAGCCGCATGACCTCAAAAAAGAAGTGGCGCCACTCCCCGAAGACCTGCGGGTTTTCCTCACCGTGATTCGCAAAGCCGGATTCGCCGCCGCTGCGGACGAACTCGGTCTGTCGCCGGCCTACGTCAGCAAGCGCATTCAGATTCTGGAGTCGACCCTCGCCACACGCCTGTTGCACCGCACCAGCCGCAAGGTTGCGCTGACCGAAGACGGTGAGCGTGTGCAGCGTTGGGCGGTGCGGATTCTTGAGGACTTCCAGCTGCTGCATGACGAGTTGTCCGACGCGCATTCGGCACCGCGCGGCAAATTGCACCTGTGCAGCTCGTTCGGCTTCGGGCGCAATCACGTGGCGCCCGCTATCTCGAAACTGGCCGAGGCCTACCCCGACCTGGAGGTGCGCCTGGATTTGTTCGACCGGGTGGTGGACATCGTCAGCGAGGGGTTCGACCTGGAAATACGCGTCGGTGATGACATCCCCGGCCAGCACATCGGCCGACAACTGGTCAGCAATCGTCGGGTGCTGTGCGCGGCGCCCGATTACCTGGCGCGCCGGGGCACGCCGCAGCAGCTTGCGGACCTCGAACAGCACGATTGCCTGGTGATCAAGGAGCGCGACAATGCTTTTGGCATCTGGCATGTCGAGCGTGACGGGGTGCAGGAAAGCGTGAGGGTCAGCGGGCCGTTGTCGTCCAACAGCGGCGAAATCGTCCTGCAGTGGGGGCTCGACGGGCGAGGGGTGTTGCAGCGTTCGTTGTGGGACGTCAAACCGTTCCTCGACCAGGGACGGCTGGTGCACGTGCTGCCCGAGTACACCGAGAGCGCCAACGTCTGGGCGGTCTACCCGACGCGGCTGGCCAATTCAGGGAAGCTGCGCGTGTGCGTGGAGTTTCTGCAGGCGCATTTTCGGGGGTTGTCGTTGTGATTCAGCACGACCACCTTGTAGGAGCGTGGCTTGTCCCGCGATCTGGCGCGAAGCGGCAGCAAACCCGGCAAATGCGGTGTGTCAGGTAGGCAAAGGTGCCTGATTTTGCTGCCGGTTCCCGGCAGATCGCGGGACAAGCCACGGTCCTACACGTTTGAGTAACCTGGTGAGCTTCTACAGGTATTCGAGGTGTGTCAGAGCCAGGGATTCTCGGCCAGATGTTTCTGCTGGAACGCCAGTATCTGCTCGCGCTTTTGCAGCGTGCTGCCGATCGCGTCCAGCCCCAGCAAGAGCGCGTTCTTCCTCAGTTCGTCGATCTTGAACGGCATGACCTCGCCGTCCTGCAAACGGATCTCCTGCGCCTGCAGGTCCACCTCAATCTGTGCAGTGTCTTGCTGGCTGATCAGTTTGCCCAACACCTGAACCTGCGGCTCATCCAGCACGATGGTCAGCACGCCGTTGCGCTGGCAGTTGTCGTAGAAAATCCCGGCGAAGCTGCTGCCGATCAACGCTTTGATTCCCATCTGCTTGAGGCCCCAGACCGCGTGCTCGCGGCTGGACCCGCAGCCGAAGTTCGGCCCGGTCACGAGGAACTTCGCGCCTTGCCAGCCCGGCTGGTTGAGGATGAAGTCGGGGTGGGGTTCACCCGACGGCAGAAAGCGCAGGTCGAAGAAAAGGCCGCGGTCCAGCCCGGCCCGGTCAATGCCCTTGAGGAACTGCTTGGGCATGATCACGTCGGTGTCGATATTGGCCGCCAGCATCGGCGCGGCCTTGCCGCTGACTTGGATGAAAGGCTCCATCTCAGAAACTCCCTTGCAGGCTGCGAACGTCGGTCAGGTGACCGGTAATGGCGGCCGCGGCGACCATTGCCGGGCTCATCAAGTGGGTGCGTGCCCCTGCGCCCTGACGGCCTTCGAAATTGCGGTTGGTGCTGGAGGCGCAGCGGTCGCCCGGGGCAAGCACGTCATCGTTCATCGCCAGGCACATGGAGCAACCCGACTGACGCCACTCGAAACCGGCATCGCGGAAAACCGCGGCCAGCCCTTCGGCTTCGGCCTGGTCACGCACGGCGGTGGAACCGGGGACGATCATCGCCCGCACATGGTCGGCGACGTGTTTGCCACGCACCACCTTGGCGGCGTCGCGCAGATCTTCGATCCGGGCGTTGGTGCAGGAGCCGATAAACGCGTGGCTGATGACGATGTCGCTCAGCGGCATGCCGGCCTGAAGGCCCATGTAGGTCAAGGCGCGGCGCATGTCCTGGCGCAGGATCGGGTCGGCGATGGCCTCCGGGTCCGGCACGCTGCCATTGATGGCGCTCGCCTGGTCCGGGCTGGTGCCCCAGGTGACCATCGGTTCGAGGTCACGGGCGTCGAGGTGGATCTCTCGGTCGAACACCGCGTCAGGGTCGCTGTGCAGGTGTTTCCAACGGGCGACGGCACGCTCCCAGAGTTCGCCCTTCGGCGCACGGGGTTTGTCCTTGAGGTAGGCGAAGACTTTGTCGTCCGGCGCCATGAAGGCGCCGCGCGCGCCCGCTTCGACGGCCATGTTGCAGATGGTCATGCGCGCTTCGACGCTCAGCGCCGCAATGGTCGAGCCGGTGAACTCGATGGCGTAGCCGGTGGCGCCGGATGCGCCGATCTTGCCGATCAGCGCCATGATCACGTCTTTCGACGTCAACCCGCTGGACAAGCCGCCCTCGACCGTCACACGCAGGGTTTTCAGGCGTTTGTAGACCAGTGTCTGCGAGGCCAGCAGGTGCTCGATTTCCGAGGTGCCGATGCCGAAGCCGAACGCACCCAGCGCGCCGTAGGTGGTGGTGTGGCTGTCGCCAGCCGCAATCACCATGCCGGGAAGAATAAAACCCTGCTCAGGGGCGATGACGTGTTCGATGCCCTGACGCTTATCGAGCACGTCGAACAGTTCAATCCCGAATTTTTCGCAGTTGTCGGCCAGGTAGGACACTTGCAGTGCGCCCCCCGGATCGGCCATGGCGGCGACACGTTGCGGCGCGGTGGGGTTGACGTGATCGACCACCGCCAGCGCGGTTTCAGGCCGCCAGACATCCCGGCCCGCTTCGCGCAAACCGCTGAAGGCTTGGGGGCTGGTGTATTCGTTGATCACCTGACGGTCGATGTAGAGCAGGACATGGCCCTGATCATCGAGGGTGCACACGGTGTGCGAGTCGATGTGCTTGTCATACAGGGTTCTTGAAGTCGGTCTTGTTGGCGTCATCGGCAGGCTCACTTGAAAGAAATCACGGCCTTGAAGGCTTGCTGACATCTTAAGCAGGCGAGGGTGGCCATCAATGGCCGAACGGTGAGGGCTTGGAACATGGATCGTGTTTGATGAGCCGGGTCCGCCGCCACGGTGGGTGTTTTCCACCGGGCAAAAAAACAGGCGCCGAAGCGCCTGTGAAGGAGAGCACGTGAAGCGTTGATCATTAGAAAATCTGGGTGAAACACCAGTACAGCCCGCCTGACAACAGGATGGCGGCCGGCAGGGTCAGGACCCAGGCCATCGCCAGGTTGCGCAGGGTGCGCATCTGCAGGCCGGAGCCGTTGGCGGTCATGCTGCCCGCCACGCCGGAGGACAGGACGTGGGTGGTCGACACTGGCAGGCCGTACATGTCAGCGGCGCCGATGGTCAGCATGGCGACGACTTCCGCCGAGGCCCCTTGGGCGTAGGTCATGTGGGTTTTGCCGATCTTTTCACCGACGGTGACCACGATGCGTTTCCAGCCCACCATGGTGCCCAGGCCCAGCGCGATGGCCACGGCGACCTTGACCCACAGCGGAATGAAGCGCGTGGCGTTGTCGATCTGCTGCTTGAACAGCTGCACCTTGCTCTGGGTGTCCGCGTCGAAATTGCCCACCTTGTTCTTGTCCATCAAGCGGATAGCTTCGGACGTCAGGTACATGTCGTTACGCACGTTGGCGGTCGCTTCGGCGGGCACTTTGGACAACGAGCCGTAGCTGCCGACCTGATCGCCGATCTTGCCGGCCATGACCGCCAGCGCCGGAATCAGCTCGGGCGTTGCCTGTTTATCGCGAATGTAGTTGGACAGCGTCTGGCGCGAGTCGGCGGGCGCGGGCAGCGGCGCGGCCTTGGTCAGTGCCTGTTGGGTGACTTGCGCGACCGCGGCGAACTGCACCGACTGATCGGCCGGCATCGCACGGTTAAGCGCGTAGGCCATCGGCAGTGTACCGACGAGGATCAGCATGATCAGGCCCATGCCTTTCTGACCGTCGTTGGAGCCGTGGGCGAACGAGACGCCGGTGCAGGTCAGGATCAGCAGCCCGCGAATCCACATCGGCGGCGGCTGGTTGCCTTCCGGCGCTTTGTACAACGCGCGGTTTTTCACGAACGCGCGCAGTGCCAGCAGCAACAGCGCCGCGCAGGTGAAGCCCACCAGCGGCGACAGCAGCAGCGAGTAGCCGATCTTGGTGGCTTGCGACCAGTCCACGCCGCTGGTGCCGTCACGGCCGTGCATCAGCGCGTTGGCAACACCCACGCCGATGATCGAGCCGATCAGCGTGTGCGAAGACGACGCCGGCAGGCCCAGCCACCAGGTGCCGAGGTTCCACAGGATTGCGGCGATCAGCAGGGCGAAGATCATCGCGTAACCCGCCGAGGATCCGACCTGAAGAATCAGTTCGACCGGCAGCAGGGCGATGATGCCGAACGCCACCGCGCCGCTGGAAAACAGTACGCCTAGGAAGTTGAAGACGCCCGACCAGACCACTGCGATGTTGGGCGGTAGGGAATGGGTATAGATGACGGTGGCCACCGCGTTGGCGGTGTCGTGGAAACCGTTGACGAATTCGAAGCCCAACGCGATCAACAGCGCAACGCCGAGCAGCAGGAAAGGCGTCCAGGTCAGCACAACCGTGCCCAGTTCATCCATGTCCTGCTTGAGGCTGAACGCCGTGTACAGCAGACCCAGGCCGAGTACGGCGAAGAAGATCACCATCGTCAGAACACCGGGCTTGCGCCCGAATTGAGAACTCAGCCCGGCTCCTTGTTTCAAGGAGCCTTGCGCCAGTGTAGGGGTCGCCATGATTCACAATCCTGTTGAGATGGGATGACAATCATGATCATTTCAAAATGTGACAGAGATGCGACTTAGGTCAGCTTTGTGCCGGATTTGTTGCGCTAAGAGATAGATGGCATTGAAAAAATGGGTTTCGCCCGATCACCTTTGCAAACGCAACCCGCTTTTGATTCTGCCCAGTGCTTCTACAAGGGATTGCGCCACGCCACGCTCAATAATCCCGGCTCTTGCGAAACGCCCAGCGCCCGGCGATGAACGTGAACGTGGCCACCAGCGCCACCAACACCCAGAACCCATGCGGGTCGCTGGCCAGGGGAATGCCGCCGACGTTCATGCCAAAGAAACCCGCAACGATGTTGATCGGCAGTGCCAGCACGGTCACGACGGTCAGGGTGAACAGCGTGCGGTTGGTCTGTTCGTTGAGGTTGGCGGCGATTTCTTCCTGCAGCAGTTTGATGCGTTCGCCCAGCGCCGTGAGGTCGCTGATCACCAGCGCCGACTCTTCGGTGGACTGTCGCAGTTCCTGCAAATCGTCCTCCAGCAACCAGGTGGGCGGCCGGTGCAGCAAACGCATCAGCGAGCCGGGTTCCAGCGCCAGCAGGCGTTGCAACCTCACCAGCACCCGGCGCATGGTGCCCAGTTCGGTGCGGTTGTTGCTCAGGCGCTGCGAGAGCAACTGGTCCTCGATCTTGTCGACGCTGATGCTGGTCTTGCGCATGAACTGTGCGAGGACTTCACTCTGATCACGCAGCAGGTGCGCCAGCAGCTCAAGGGGCGAGCGGAAGATTTCCCCGTGTTTGACCGAAGAGCGCAGCTTGTCCACCGAGCGCAACGGCTGATGCCGGGCCGAGATCATCAGGTTGCTGCGTACGCAGACCCACAACGTGGCGATGTCGGTGGACACCCGATTGAAGTCGAACACCACGTCGTTGACCACCGCCAGCAGGGCAGAGTCGACGTGTTCTATGCGCGTTGAGCGCGACCCTTCGTGCAGGGCTTCCAGAAATTCGTCGGGCAATTCGAAGTTGGTTTTCATCCAGCGCTCGCAACTGGCATGGGCCAGGTTCAAGTGCAGCCAGACGAATTCATGAGGGTCGGCGGGGGCGCGCAGGCATTCAAGGGCAGTACTGGAGTCGATTTCTCGACCGGGTTCACCAGGGCGAAAGCGAAAACCGTACAGCAGCCCGAACAGGTCGGATTCCTGATGAGGAGCAATGCGTTGATTCATGAAGGCTCGCAAGCGAAGAGGCCGCTGAAGACAGAGGATCTGAAGCGGCATCATCGCAAGCGGTTTTGACAGTTTTGTGACGGTTTGTGTCAGCGCGTTGCAGCAACGCTTTTGGAGGAGCGCGCTTGCCCGCGATGGCGCCGTCGCAGATACCTTGATGCCGACTGACACGCTGCAATCGCGGGCAAGCGCGCCCCTACAGAAGGTCGGTCATCACACCATCGACAAGTGTTTTTTGCGAATCGGCGCCGGCCACGAGGTGTCGATCAGCAATTCATCCTCGATGCTCAATTCGATGTCTGCGGCAGCGGCGTTCAACTGAAGGTGGTGGGGATCGACCGCTTTCGGAATCGCGATCACACCGTCCTGCCTCAGCACCCACGCGAGGCTGATCTGCGCCGGTGTGGCGTCGTGGCGTTCGGCAACTTCGAGGATGGCCGGGTTCATCAGCAGGTTCCCGGCCTGACCGATCGGGCAGTAGGCCATGAGCGGCATGGCGACGTTCTGCATCCAGGGCAGCAGGTCATACTCGACGCCGCGCTCTTCAGGGTTATAGAGCACCTGGTTGGTGGCGCAGTGCGCGTTGTTGAGTTCGAGCATGTCCGACACGTCGAAGTTCGACACGCCCCAGCGCCCGATCTTGCCCGCTTCGCGCAAACGCTCGAAGGCCTCGACGGTTTCTTCAAGCGGATGAGAACCCGGCCAATGCAGCAGATAGAGGTCGATGTAGTCGGTCTTCATGCGTTGCAGACTGCGTTCGCACGCGGCGGGGATGCCTGTGCGGCTGGCGTTGTGCGGGTAGACCTTGCTCACCAACATGACTTCGTCGCGCCGGCCGGCAATCGCTTGACCGACCACTTCTTCCGCGCCGCCTTCGCCGTACATCTCGGCGGTGTCGATCAGGGTCAGGCCCAGATCAATGCCCTGTTGCAGCGCTGACACTTCCGCCGCGCGCTGGTGCCGATCCTCACCCATGCGCCAGGTGCCCTGACCGATGACGGGGACGGTTTGGTCTGCCAGTTGAAGCGTACGCATGGGATGCCTCCTGCCGATGATGACTGCGTGTGTATAGAGAACTCAGGCAGTGCAAGCGGGCGGCAGTTCAATTTGCAAAGCAGGTTCAGACTTCACGCCTGAAGTTTCACACGCGACGGAGCGTCCGACGCAAAACCCCCTGTGGGAGCGAATTCATTCGCGAGAGGCCCTCACACTCGACACATTTCCGTCGCCAGGACCTACGGTATCGCGAATGAATTCGCTCCCACAGTCTGATCTCCATCAGACAGTTATTTCTGTGCCTGCGCCTGTTCCGGGCTCTGCGCCGGCCTGGAATTCTCCCAACCCCCGCCCAACGCCAGGAACAAGTCGATCTGCCCCATCGCCACCTGCGTATTCGCCGCCGCCAGTTGCGCGGTGACGTCGGTGTAGGTACGTGTGGCCTGCAAGTCCGCCAGGAACGACTCGCGGCCGGCCAGGAAGAAACGGTGCGTCTGGTCCGCCGCCTGTTTTGCCGAGGCTTCGGCATCGGCCAGCGCATCGCGGCGTTCCAGCAGTGCGGTGTATTGCGACAGGCCGGTCTGGGCCTCGCGGATGGCGTTGAGCACCACGCCGTCAAAGTGCGCGAGCGCGGCCTGATTCGACGCCTCAGCCATGTGAATCCGGGCGCGGGCGCCGTTGGACGGGATGGTCCAGTTGATCACGCCGCCAAACCCCCAGCGGTTGGTCGAAGGCTCGCCCAGCTCCTTGAGAATACCGACCGTCCCGACCGTCGCCCCGATGCTGATGTCCGGGTACAGCTCGCCGGTGGCCACGCCGATCGCGGCGCTGGAGACGGCCAGGCGACGCTCGGCCTGACGCACATCCGGGCGACGCTTGAGCAGTGCCGCGCCGTCCCCCACGGGCATGACCTGAGCGATGCGTGGCAGCTCGGCACAGTCGGCGACGCCTTGCGGCAGTTGATTCAACGGCCGCGCCAGCAGCATCGACAGGCGATACAGGCCAGCGCGACGTGCCGCTTCATAGCGTGGCAAATCGGCGCGCAGGGATTTGAATTGGGTTTCAGAACGTGTGACCTGGGTTTCGTCACCGCGACCGGCATCGCGCAGGCGTTGGGTCAGCGACAGGCTCTGCTTTTGCAAGTCCAGCGAGTGCAGGGCGATGTCGTGTTCTTCGTTGGCGGCGCAGATTTGCGTGTACGAACGCACCACATCGGCGACCAAGGTGATGCGTGCGGTGTCTGCCGCTGCCTGAGCGGCATCGGCATTTGCCTCGGACGCTTCGATACCGCGCTGCAGAACGCCGAACAAATCGAATTGGTAGGAAGTGGTCAGACCGACATCGCCGACATTCGCCACTGGCACTTTCTCCGGCAGGAGAAAAGCCTGGCCCGATTCCTGAAGGCGTTGCGCGCCCGCCTTGGCGGTGTTGGTGAACCCGCCAGCGGCATCGGCTTCGTTCACCTGATACCGCGCACGCTGCAGGTTGGCGGCGGCCACGCGCAGGTCAGTGCTGGACACCAGCGCCTGAGCCACCAGTTGGTCGAGCCTGGGATCGTTGTACAGGCGCCACCAGTCGGCAGGCACCGGCGCCGACACCACGTTGGCCGAGGTGCCCGCGAGTTCGCCCTGCAAGTCCTGACGATTGACCGCAGCGTCTTTGGGCAGCGAGTAGTCCGGCCCGACCACGGTGCAGGCCGAGAGCAACAGGCCCAAACCCACGGTTAACAGGCGCGCGCCGGGTTTCATTGAGCGTCTCCTTTATCGGTGGCCTTGGCGTCGGTCTGGCGGGCCGACGCGTCATCGATGATCGAGACCGTGGCGGTACGGCCGGCGATCATGCGGAAGTCTTCGGGCACTTCGTCGAACGCGATGCGCACCGGAATCCGCTGCGCCAGACGCACCCAGCTGAACGCCGGGTTGACGTTGGGCAGCAGGTTCGAGCCGCTGCTGCGGTCGCGGTCTTCGATACCGGCCACGATGCTCACCACATGGCCGCGCAGGCGAGCGTTGTCGCCGATCACGCGGATGTCCACTGGCGAGCCAATGTGAATGCCGTCCAGTTTGGTTTCTTCGAAGTAGCCATCCACGTGGTACGACGCGCTGTCGACCACCGACAACACCGGACGTCCGGCGCTGACGAACTCGCGGTCGCGCGGCGCACGGTCGTTGAGGTAACCGTCGACCGGGCTGCGGATCACCGAACGGTCGAGGTTGAGCTGCGCGGCATCGACCGCCACCTGGGCTTCGTTCATCGCCGACAGGGCGCGGGCTTCCTTGGACTGGCTTTCTTCCAGTTGCTCGCGAGCGACCAGGTTGCCCAGGCCACGGTTACGCCTGTTCTCGCGTTGTGCCTGCTCCCAGGTTTCCTTGCGCTCGGACAACGTGGCCTGGGCCTGACGCAGCGCCAGACGGAAGCGGTCCTGGTCGATGGTGAACAGGACCTGGCCTTTGCTGATCGCCTGGTTATCGCTGACCGAGACTTTTTCGATCAGGCCGGACACGTCCGGGGCGATCTGGATCACGTCGGCGCGGATGTGGCCGTCGCGGGTCCAGGGCGCGTACATGTAATACATCACCATGCGCCAGACGACGATCGCGGCGAGGATGACAACCAGCAGTGTCAGGACCACACGGCCCAGCGTCAGTAGAGGTTTTTTCATTTCATCAGGTATCGACTAAGGGTATCCACGACGCCGAGCAGCAGAGCGTATAGACCGACGTTGAACAAAGCCCGGTGCCAGACCAGGCGGTAAAAGTGAACACGCGTGAGCACCGCGTGGACCACCAGAAAAATCACGTAAGCGATGCCCATCAGCACCAGAAAGGTAGGCAGGAAAATCCCGCTGATATCCAGATCACCGATCACAGTGGCGCTCCATCGATGCCATACGGCGGTTGTTCTGCCTGCTCGGCTTGCACATCGACGATCTCCACGCCCGGCAGCAAGGCCAGACGCAGGCCGCTCAAGGCGTGCAGCAAGTGCAAACGGGAGGTGTCGTCGCCCATCCAGTCATAGGTCAGCGAGCGGCGCGCGCGGTCCATGGTCATCAACAGACCTTTGGGGGCGGGCAAACGCTCACGGGCCTTGAGGCAGGCACGGAAATAATTGCCGACTTCGGTTGCGACCTGGCGCAGCAGCTGGCGCGGCACCGCATCGACCCGTGGCATGTAGGCCAGCAAATCGAGCATGTTCAGCGCCACGCGCACTTCGCGCAGGGCGATGTTGGTGTCTTGCGCGGTGATCGCCAGGCGCGGCAGGTGCTGCATAAGACGGTCAAGCATGCGCACCCCCATCCGACGGTGTTCGGCCAGCGTCGCTTCTTCGCTGAGTGAAACAATGTCGCACCAACTGAAACGGGTCAGACGCCGCGCAGCGGTTTCAGTGCCGAAAGGCCTGACGATGAGCGTCCACACGAAGGCAAATGCCAAACCTGCCGGGCCGGCCAGGTTGGCGTTCACAAAGTTCAGGAAGTCGGCGTCGTAAGCGCTCTGGATGCTGATAAAGGACGAGGTGTTGACGATGGTCAACAGCGTGCCCAGGTAAAACTTCGGCTGCACGGTCAGGGTGCCGACACAGATGAACGGCACGGCGAACGCCAGCACCAGCATCGGAAAGTCGTGCAGGTTCGGCAGCACCACAAACAGATAGAGGCTGGCGAAGATCACCGACATCATCGTCCAGAAGAAAAACCGGTAGATCTGCGGCGCAGGGTCGTCCATCGCCGCGAAGAAGCTGCACGAGACCGCCGCCAGCGCCACAGCACTGGCGCCGTCCTGCCAGCCCAGCAAAATCCACAGCACTGACGCGACGATGATTGCGCTGACGGAGGTCGCCACCGAGTACAGCATCATGCCCTTGTCGAGGAACGGCGACAGACGCGCCAGACGCCAGTGGCGATAGACGGCCTTCCAGGGGCGGTGATCGTCGTTTTCGATGGCGCATTGCAAGCTGCGGCAGTCTTGCCACAGGTCAATCCACTCACGCAGACGATACAGCGCGTTGGACAACAGCAGTTGGCGGCGATCGTCCAGTTGCGCCGGTGTCGGTTGCAGCCGATCCAGTTCGCTGTGCAGCGCTTCCCAATACCGGACCGGTGCGCCCTCGGCGGTTTTTTCCACCCAGTCGCGGCATTCGATAATCAGCGGCGCCAGGTCGGCGACCAGCTCTGGCGTGCGACGCTCCAGCGCCCACAGCGCATCGTCGAGGGCATCGATGACGGGCAGCAGGTGAATCATGCGACCGCGCAGCTCCTTGGCGTTGCGCACGGTCTGGCGATGGGTGCCTTCATGGGGCAACTGGCCAATCATCAGCTCCAGGCTGTTGAAGGTGCCGACCATGGCCGTGCGCAGCGCGCCGACCGTTTCCGGTGTGGCGCTGCGGGAAAGGAACAGGTCACTGTAGGTCGAGGCGTCCTTGAACCACTTGCCCATTGAATCGACCAGCACCGGCGCCAGGCGACGCGGCCAGAACATGGCGCCCACCACGGCCGCGCAGACGATGCCCAGCAGGATTTCTTCGGTCCGCGACACGGCGATGTCAAACACCGCTTGCGGGTTGTCCACCACCGGAAAGGAAATCAACGGCATGGTGTAACCCGCCAGCATCAGGGCATAACTGTTGGCGGTGCGCAGGTGCAGGGAAAGGAAGAGCAGGGTGCCGGTCCATAGCGCGATGACGACGGCCAGTAAAAACGGCGTCTGCACGAACATCGGCACCACCAGCACCGAAGCGGCCGCGCCAAGAAAAGTCCCGGCCGCGCGGTACAGCGCCTTGGAGCTAGTCGGTGCCACGAACGGACTGGAGACGATATAGACCGTGGCCATCGCCCAATACGGACGCGGCAACTCGAAGATCAGCGCGATGTACAGCGCGAGCATCGACGCCGCAAAGGTGCGGATGCCGTAAAACCAGTCGCGGGACGGCGGAACACCGTCGAAAAAACCTTTGAATATGCCGTTCAAGATGACAGCTCCGGCCCCACGGGGCTGGCGTTGGCGAAGGCTTTGAAGACCCGCAGCGTGGCTTCCAGATCGGCCGGATCAATACTGCTGAACACATCACGACGCAGGCGGATCAGTTCTTCTTCTATGGAGTTGGCCAACGCGCGGCCCTCGTTGGTCAGGCTCAGGGCCTTGGCACGACGGTCGGTCGGGTCTTCGGTGCGCTGCACCAGATTGGCCTTGCCCAGTTGATCGAGCAAACGCACCAGCGAAGGACTTTCCAGGCCACAGGCCTGAGCCACGGTGACCTGCCGCACGCCTTCACCCAGCCGCGCGATCATCAACAAAGGGCCTGCGCAGGCTTCGGACACGCCGTAGTTCATCAGCGTGGTCTGACACACGCGGCGCCATTGACGGGACGCCGCGACGACGCCGCCAGTGATGTGCATTTGCAATGAGTCTAGGGTCATGGAGGTGCCACTGGGTTGATTCACGAAAAGGATTTTGGTTAGGCAGTGAATGATTAGTCTCAGTATTATTAGGTTGCTAACTATTAATATCCGGTAACAAAGTTGATTCGTCAAATGAAAAGTGGATGAGCGGTGGGTGAAATCGTTGCGAATGAGATTGCCTGTATTCGCTTCACGGCGTTGCAGCGTCGAAAAGAAAGACCGTCTGTCGGGCTTTCAATCTGAATTTGAACTTAATTTTGGAATTCAGATCCTGCTCATCCAAAAAAATGGCGGGACTCTTGAAGAGCGCCGTGTCCAGAAATCGGGACGTTGATCAAATCTTGTTCAATCGCGGATTGAAAATGGGTGATATCTCAATAGTGGCACTGGCGGTTTTTGAGTCTATTTCGGCGGTTTCTTGACTGCGTGGCGGCGTTAAAGAACAACCGATTCAGCCGATAGCAAAGGCGACAGGAAACCGGGCTTGAAACCCTGTTCCAGACACCTCCCTTTGCTGGTGCGCAGTGCGCACCCACGAGTGCAACATGATCGATCTCGCCACCTGGAATCTCTCCGTACCTGTCGGTACGCCCGCCGTCACCGTCGATACCCCAAAATTGGTCGGCGGCTACCAGGACGGTTACTTTCGCTCCGGAGACACCTTGTTCTTCTGGGCACCCGTGACCGGGTCACGAACTGACAACGCTATTTACCCGCGCACGGAATTACGCGAAACCTACGCCAACGGTGCAGTTCACAACTGGACCTACACCCAGGCGGACAATTTCCTGCGCGCGGCGCTGACCGTGGATCAAGTGCCATCGACGGGCAAGATCGTCATTGGCCAGATCCATTGCTATGGCAGCACCGAGCCGTTGCTCAAGCTGGAGTATCAGTACAAGGAGAAGACCAAAAACGGCAACATCGTCGCCAAGTTTCGCCTGACGCCGACGTCGGAACCCGAAGTGATTCAGATCGCAACGGGTGTGCTGCTCAAGGAGCGCTTCACGTACACCATTCACCTGACGCCGTCGGGCAACCTGACCGTTAATGCGCATGAGATGCAGTGGGGCAGCAAACTTGATCCGAGCTGGAATGGCAAACAGCTGTACTTCAAGGCGGGCGTGTATACCCAGGACAACACCGGGTATGCAACGGAGGGTGGGGCGGCGACGTTTTACAAACTGCAGATCTCGCACGATAAAAAGGCATAAATCCGATGCAGCTCAAATCACTTTAGGCGCCGGCTTGCTGGCGAACGCGGTGGGTCGGTGATGGCTAGGGTGAATGACACCCCGCGTTCGTCCGAAGTGCGGCCCAGACCCTCGTAACCTCGGACGGCTCCTACACGTACTGCATAGGCCCGAGCACCTGCGGCAGCCACCATCGGACGATTTATCGAGCAGAGAAGACCAGTGCAAAACAGATCCGGCCAGGGACGGGCTGGCTGACGGTTACTTCGCCCCCATGCAATTGCATGATCGCGGCGACGATTGCCAGGCCGAGCCCGTTGGAGTCGGAGCTCTGGTGGCGTGAGGCGTCACCCCGGTAGAAGCGGTCAAACAGCTTGTCCAAGGCCGAGTCACTCAGGACCGGCCCCTGGTTCTCCACCTCGATGCGGCAGGTCTTCTCTGCGTTCACCACGCGGATATCGATCTCGCTGCCTTCATCGGCATAACGAATCGCGTTGGCCACCAGATTGCTCAAGGCCCTGCGCAACAGCAGGGGATCAGCATTCAACTGACCGTCGCCCTCGGTGCGCAACGTCATCTGTCGCTCCTCGGCCAGCCCTTCGAAATACCCCGTCACCCGCTGCAATTCGTCCTCCAGACACAACGTCTGGCGATTGAGCGCCGCCTGCGCGTCGTCGGCGCGGGCCAGGAACAGAATGCTTTCCACCATCCGCGAGATACGCTCCAGTTCCTCAAGGTTCGAGGCCAGCAGCGCCTGATATTCATCGGCGGTCCGGGGTTGACGCAGGGCGACCTGACAGTGGCCCATCAAGGAGCCTACCGGTGTGCGGATCTCATGCGCCAGATCAGCGGAAAACTGGGTCAGGCGCTGATAACCGTCGGCCAGACGATCGAGCATGCCGTTGTAGGCGTCGCTCAACTGCTGCAACTCCACCGGTGTGTCGCGGTTGTCCATGCGGCTGTCCAGTCGCGCCGGGGTGATGGCGGCGGCGTGATCGGCCATTCTGCGCAGGGGCCGCAAGCCCCGCCGCAGCAACAGGTAACCCAGCAATGCCGTGAGCACGAACGCCAGCGCGACGGCAAACAGAATGCGGTTGCGGAAATTCGCCAGCGTGGCCATTTCCTTGACTGCGAGGTGCGCGGCGGTCAGGTGCACGACTTTGCCGCCGGAGATCGCCTCGACCGTGGCCGCGCGCATGGGCACATCTGGCGCCGATCCGGCGTTGGCCCTGCCGCTGCGCAGAGCATCGGCGCTGAGCGGTGCATTGGCTTTGACCACCGGCATGTCCGGTAACGGCGCATGCAGGGGGTTGACCATGATCACCGGGGACTTGCCAGGCTCGGCAATGATGAAAATATCGTCCTCGCTGTCGAGCATGTTTTCGAACAGTTGAGGGCTGCTGCGCAGTGTGTCGAGCGTCAGGTCGTACTGCAGCAGTTTGCGAAAGTGATCCAGCCGCGCCAGCACCGCGTGGTCGCTGCGGGTCATCACCGACGCTTTCATTGTCTCGTAGAGGTACATGCCGGCGCTGGCCACGGCGAGCATCGCCACCACGGAAAACGCCAGGGTCGAGCGCAGGGTCAGGGAAGGCTGGCGTCGGGCTCGCATGGCCGCACCTCGCAGACGTAACCGATGCCGCGCACGGTGTGAATCAGTTTGACCGGGTAGGGCAGGTCGATCTTGCTGCGCAGGCGTTTGATCGCCACGTCGACCACGTTGGTGTCGCTGTCGAAATTCATGTCCCAGACCTCCGAGGCAATCTGCGCGCGGGACAAGACGTCCCCTTCGCGCCGCAGGAACAGATGCAGCAGGGAGAATTCCTTGTTGGTCAGGGTGATCACCTGTTGCTGGCGGGTGACCCGGCGTCGCAGCAGGTCGAGCTCCAGATCGGCGAGATGAAAATGGTCGGCCTCGCGCACCACGCCACGGCGCAGGATCGTGCGGATGCGCAGCAGCAGTTCGGTGAAGGAAAACGGTTTGACCAAGTAATCGTCGGCGCCCAACTCCAGCCCGCGAATCCGGTCCTGCAGTTGGTCGCGCGCGGTCAGAAACAGCACCGGTACGTCCTGTTTGGCGCGCAGGATTTCAATGATCTGCCAGCCGTCGATGCCCGGCAGCATGACGTCCAGCACTAGCAGGTCGTAGCGCTGCTCCAGCGCCATGTGCAGGCCGTCGGTGCCGTGCTGCGTCCAGTCGACCTTGTAGCCGGACTCGCTGAGGCCCTTCTTGAGGTACTCGCCGGTCTTGGTGTCGTCTTCGATAAGCAGGATGTGCATCGTCTGTCTGGCTCGCTTCACGTCATTGGCGGCGCGGCCGACACGTGGCATCAGGTGGTGATTTGAAGGGCAACGAACGGCTGGACGCCGTGTCGAACGTGAAGTGTAACCAACGGGGGCTGTCCGGTTGGTTACATTTTTGTCATCGGCGCGGCGTTTTTGAACCGTCCTTGGCGAATGACAAAAATGTCATCGGCCGGTCATTGTGCAGTGCCGGTTCGGGGCACAGGATGATCGCCATTCAACCCGCACTACCAATCGACAAGGATCCTCACAATGAAGATGAAGACTGCTCTGTCCACCACCTTCGGCATGCTCATGCTCAGCGCTGCCGTCATGGCCTCTGCCGCCGACATGCCAGTGGTCAAGCCCCTGCGTGGCACGGTCGACAGCGTCGAGAACAACACCTTGAACTTCACCACCCGTTCCGGCGCTCACCAGAGCATTGGCCTGACGGACAAAACGGGCATCCGCTCGGTGTCCAAGACCAGCATCGACACCATCAAGTCGGACAGCTTCATCGGTTCTGCCGCCACGCCGCAGCCGGATGGCACGCTGAAAGCGCTGGAAGTGACCGTGTTCGAAGCGAGCCTCAAAGGCAGCGGCGAAGGTCACTACGGCTGGCAGAACGCCGACGGCAGCACCGGTACCATGACCAACGGCACCGTGGGCAAACTGACCCAGGCCAACGGTCGTACCCTGAGCGTGAGCTACAAAGGCGGTGAGAAGCAGTTGGTCGTGCCGGATGACGTGCCCATCGCTTACGTGCAGGCAGGCAAAGTGGACGAGTTGGTCAAAGGCGCCAAGGTCGTGGTGTTCCCGGCCGAAGACGGCAAGACTGCTCGCGGTGTAGCCGTCGGCAAGGATGGCTTCCAGCCTCCGATGTAAGCGATTGCGGTGTGTCATCAGCACCGCGTTGCGTCCATTGTAGGAGCGCGCTTGCCCGCGATTGCGAGCTGTCTGATACAACTATGTTTCTGACACATTGCAATCGCGGGCAAGCGCGCTCCTACAGGTGCCGGCTTACCGAACTCACCGTGATGAGCCTTTCAAGATGAAAAAAACCAGAATTCACCCATGGCCCATTCGCCTGACCCACTGGATCAATGCCTTCGGCATGGTCTGCATGTTCATGAGCGGTTGGGGCATCTATAACGCATCGCCGTTGTTTCGTTTCTCATTCCCTCGGGACTTCACCCTGGGTGGCTGGCTCGGCGGCGCGCTGGCCTGGCACTTCGCGGTCATGTGGCTGCTGGTGATCAACGGCCTGATCTACGTGCTGTACAGCCTGTTCAGCAAACACTTCAAACGCGACTTCCTTCCGGTGACGCCGACCGCGGTCAAACGCGACCTGGTCGATGCCGTGCGCTTTCGACTCAAGCACGAGAAGGGCGTGTACAACGCCGTCCAGCGCTTGATGTACTGGCTGGTCCTGGCGGCAGGCGTGTTGATCGTGGTCACGGGGCTCGCGATCTGGAAGCCGATTCAACTGCAGGAATTGACCGCGCTGTTCGGTGGCTATGACTTCGCCCGCTTCGTTCACTTTGCGGCGATGGCGGCGATCGGGGCGTTCGTCGTGGTGCACCTGGCGTTGGTGCTGTTGGTGCCCAAAACCCTGTTGCCGATGATCACCGGTGGCGTCAAAACGGTTGAAAGCGGGAAGGTCGAACATGATTGAGCCGAAGAAACGCGCCATTCAGCGCATCACGCTGGAGCCGGCGCAACAGAGCCAGCTGGAAAGCATCCAGCGTCGGAATTTCCTGAGAGGCGGGCTGACCGTGGGCGCGATGGCGATGCTCACCGGTTGCAACCTGCAAGATGGCGATCAGGTGGACAAGGTGCTCTGGGCCATGTCGCGCTGGAACGACCGGGTGCAGGCGTGGCTGTTCAGCGGACAGAAGCTGGCGCCGACGTTCCGCAAGGAGCAGATCCGCAACCCGTTTCCGTTCAACGCGTTTTACAGCGAGGACGACATTCCCGATCTGGATGTGGCGGACTGGAAACTCGGCGTCTCGGGGCTGGTGCGCGACAAGGCGTCGTGGACGCTGGATGGCCTGCGAAAACTGCCGCAGCGCACTGACATTACGCGGTTGATCTGTGTCGAAGGCTGGAGCGCGATCGGGCAGTGGGGCGGTGTGCCGCTGCGAACGTTCCTTGAGCATGTGGGCGCGGACACGACGGCGAAGTTTGTCGGGTTCAAGTGCGCTGACCGGTATTACTCGAGTCTGGACATGCCGACCGCGTTGCACCCTCAGACGTTGCTGGCGCTGGATTTCGGGGAGGTGGCGTTGCCGCCCGACTATGGGTATCCGTTGCGGGTGAGGGTGCCGACCAAGCTGGGGTTCAAGAATCCCAAGCACATCGTCGAGATCTTCGTGACCAATGATTATCCGGGTGGGTATTGGGAGGATCAGGGGTACAACTGGTTTAGTGGGATTTGAGGCTTTTTTGGGCGCTGGGGTGCCCTTAGGTCGAAATGTATATCCATTATTTTGGGTGGCGCCGATTACGGTTCCGCTCTTACAGCGGGTCACTTTTTCCAAGAGCCGAAATGTCGGACCACAAAAAAGTAACCAAAAAGGCGGAACAGTTTGGCCGTTAGGACAAACCAAACCATCAGCGTCCCCGCCGATAACGGATATACACCCAAACCCAAACCCAAACCCAAACCCGCAGCCGCAAATAAAAAAAGCCCGCCTGCCGATCACTCGGCAGGCGGGCTTTTCATCGCGTACAGACTCAGTTCAAACCGAGTTTGCCACGCATCTGCGACAGGTCTTCTGCCAGCGTGTTAACCGGACCGGCCAGAGCCTTGCGGTCGTTTTCCTTGACCTTGTCATAGGTCTCGTAACCGCCGTCCTTGGTCTTGTACTTGGCCAGGATCTTGTCCACGGTGGCGAAGTTCTTCTCCACCTTGCTCACGAACGCCTTGTCCGACTTCTCCAGTTGCGGCTTGAACAGGTCGACGATTTTCTTGGAACCGTCAACGTTGCCCTGGAAGTCATACAGGTCGGTGTGGCTGTAACGGTCTTCTTCACCGGACAGCTTGGTCGCGGCCACTTCCTCCATCAGCGCGGCAGCACCGCCGACCACTTTCTCGGGCGGGAAGGTCATGTCGGCAATGCGCGATTGCAGTTCTTTGACGTCGGCCAGCAGCTTGTCAGCGAAAACAGCCTGGTCCTTGGTGGTGTTCTGCGAGAACAACGCGTATTCCAGACGGTGGAAACCGGTGAAGTCGTCGGCTTTCACGCCGTTCTCGTGGTCGTCTTCACGGGAGTCGATCGAGGCGTCCAGGTCGCTGAACAGTTCGGCGATGGGCTCGATGGACTCGTAAGAAATGCGAGTGGTCGGGAACAGTTTCTTGGCCGTCGCCAGGTCGCCTTTCTTGATGGCGTCGGTGAACTTCTGGGTGTCTTCGGCCAGCTTGTCGACGTTTTCGGTGACGTAGATCTTGTAGTCCGAAACCGGGGTGACCAGGTCCAGCGGGGCGGTTGCCGCGAACACGGACAGTGGGGTCTGCAGCAAGCCAACAGTAAGCAACAACGCGAGAGACGACTTTTTCATAGAGCTCTTCCTGTGAGGTAAGGGTTGTCAGGCAGTTTTTGTTGTTCGAGCAGAGGCGGCCAGCAGCGACCGGCCAATGAAATCGTTGCTGTCCACGACGCCCGGCAGGGTGAAGAAATACCCGCCGCCGATGGGTTTGAGGTACTCCTCCAGCGGCTCGCCGTTGAGACGGGTCTGGACGGTGATGAAGCCTTTTTCCAGGTCCGACTGGTAGCAGATGAACAGCAGGCCCATGTCCAGTTGCCCGTTCTTGTTCACGCCATTGGAGTAGTTGAACGGGCGACGCAGGATCAGGTTGCGCTGGCTGTCCGGGGTGCGCGGGTTCGCCAGACGGATGTGCGCATCCAGCTTGGTAATCTTGCCTTCCGGGTCTTTCGTGTAATCCGGGACGTCGGTTTCGGTCTTGCCGTCCATCGGCGCACCCGAGGCCTTGCTCCGGCCGAAGATCGATTCCTGTTCCTGCAGCGGGGTACGGTCCCAGCGCTCGACGAAGTTACGGATGATCCGCACGGCCTGATAGCTGCCGTTGGCGGCCCAGGCCGGTTCGTCGCTGCCCGGTTGTACCCAGACCAACTCGTTCATGGTCTTCTGGTTGTTCGAGTCGGGGTTGGCCGAGCCGTCTCGGAACCCGAGGAAGTTGCGGGCGCTTTCCGGTGGTTGGCCGGGTTTGAGCGGCGCCTGGGCCGGTACGGTGCCTTCTTGCTTCCAGCGCACCAGCAGCAGGTCCGGCAGGTTCTTGACGATGTCACGCAGGGCGTGGATGTTGCTGTCCGGGGCGTTGGAGCAGAACTGAATGCTCAGGTCGCCATGGCAGCAGTCGGCTTCCAGCGCATCGTTGGGAAACCCGACCATGCGCTGCAGGCGCTTGGGTTTGACGTGTTCCAGACCGAAGCGCTCGTCGAACAGCGAATCGCCCACGGACACCGTGATGGTCAGGTTGTCGGGGGTGACGACAGGGCCAAGAATGCCGGAGTCCAGCGGCGGCAATTTCGGGTCGACCTGTGGCACGGGACCGCCGGTCATCAGGAATGCGATGCGCTCGTTCAGGGTGCGGAACAGCCGCTCCAGGTCCTCGCGATCCTGCGCCAGCACATCGAAAGAGACCATCATCCCGGCCGTCGGGCGCGGGGTGACGATGCCGGTCTGATGCACGCCATGGAATGCGTTGTGGTCTTGGGTCTTTTCGCTCTTCGGGGCTTCGGTTACTTGCGCCGGCGCGGTGGCGGCCAGCGCATTACCGGTCAGGCTGGCGCCAGCGATGGCCGCGCCGGCAGCACCCAGGCCCATCAGGACACGGCGGCGTTCAACGGAAACAGGGGCGTTGGATGAATCGGAGTCTTTCATGTGAATGCTTACTTCGTTCTGGTTTCAGGGCCGGGCGGGCGCATTGGGCACCCGCCAGGGCACGCTTACAGGCCGGTGAGGCCCAGGGCCGGATCGATTCCTTCGAGTGCATCGGCCAGCGCCTTGGCCTTGTCTGCGATGTTTTTTCGTTGTTCGGTACTGACCTGATCGTAGGGCGTGAAGCCGTTGTCGGTTTTGAGCATCAGCAACTGGTCATCCAGCGCGGTGGTCGCGTCGTCGATCTTCTTCAGCACCTCGCCCGAGGTCTTGGCCAGAAGGGGACGCAGCAGTTCGATGACTTTGCGGGTGCCTTCCAGGTTGGCGGCGAAGCCGTTGACGTCGAGGTGGCTGTAGCGTTCTTCTTCGCCATTGCTGCGGATGTCGGCCAGGCTGCGCATGTTGCGCACGACCATGCTCGCCAGTTGCTCAGGGGCGATGCTCTGGGCCAGTAATTGTTCTTTCAGGGACGCGATGTCGGCCTGCAGTTTCTGCACGACAGGCGTCAGGCCCTCGACGGACTTCTGCGAGAACAGACCGAACTCGATGCGATGGAACCCGCTGAAGCCCGGGTCCTGTTCGCGTTTTTCGAAGTAGTCGGCGCGGGCGTTGATTGCGTTGTCCAGTTCAGCCAGGCGCTGCGCCGCCGGGGCGATGCGCTGATAGGCTGCGCGGGCTGGCGCATAGGCTTGCTGCGCCGCTGCCAGGTCGCCGCTTTCGATGGCTTGCTGCAGATCGTTCACCGCGCGGATTAACGCACTGCTCCTGGTGCTCAGGTAGACCCGGTATTCCGACAACGGGCCGATGAACGCGACCATCGAAGGCCGTGCCTTGGCGGCAGCGTCGGATTCAGCGGTTGCGGTCACGTGCAGGGTGCCGCGCGGGTTGCTGAGCAGTCCGCAGGTGATCGCGTAATCACCCGGTTGCAGGTTGGCGTTGATGACCTGGCTCAGACCGGGGGCGATGTTCTCGCGCTCTTCGATCACCAGCACGCCGTCCAGGATTTCCCATTCGACCGCACGCTCCGAGGCGTTGACGATGCGGAAGGCATTCTTCCCTGCAGGCACCGTGATCGCGTTCGGCTCACAGCTTTTGGGGTGGATGGTGACCACGGTCTCGGCGCTGTTGTTGGCCTGGCGTTTTTTTTGCGCCTGTTGAGAGGCGTAGTAAAACATCGCACCGGCGCCGATCATCAGGATCACCGATCCGGCGACGGCCATTCGCAATGCGCGAGGAGGCTTGGCTTGCTGGGGAGGAAGCCCGGAGGGACTGCTGGTCATGGAAGCCCTTATTTATTCGTAACTGAAGAAGAGTGGCCGTGTGCGTGCGCAGGTCGCGTGGGAAGACTCACCACGCGAGGCTGCGGCAGGAAGAACAACACCAGCGCGAAGATCAGGTAGGCGACGTACACGGTCAGCACGCTGACGGTCGGTGCATCCTGATAACCGAACATGCCGGCGAGCACCGAGCCGGTCGGGCCGTCCATCGGCAGGATGGCGCTGATGTCGAAAACCACGGTCTGGAAGTGATTCCAGAGGCCGGCCTCATGCAGGGCCTGAACCGAGTTGGCCAGAATGCCCGCCGCGACCACCAGGATGAACAAGCCGGTCCAGCGGAAGAAGCGCCCGAGATTCAAGCGCATGCTGCCTTTGTAGATGGCAAAGCCGATGCCCACGGCAATGATCAGGCCGAGGAGGGCGCCGATCGGCGCGCTGGCGCCTTCGCTTTGCTGGAATATCGCCAGCAGAAAGAACACGGTTTCCAGGCCTTCGCGAGCAACCGCGAAGAACACCATGCCGATCAGGGCATACGTCTGGTTTTTTGAGCCGGCGAGGGCGGCGTCCAGTGATTCGTGCAGCTCATGCTTGATGGAGCGCGCCACTTTGCGCATCCAGAACACCATGGAGCTGAGGATGATCACCGCCAGCAGTCCGACCAGGCCTTCGAACAGTTCCTGTTGCTTCTGCGGGAATTCGGCACTGACCAATTCCAGGCCACCACCGACGAACAGTGCGAGCGCGGCGGCGAGGAAAACCCCGATCCAGACGGCGGGCATCCACTCGCCACGGCCGGTCTGACGGAGGTAGCTGGCAATGATGCCAACGATAAGCGCGGCTTCAATCCCTTCGCGCAGCATGATCAAAAAAGGAACGAGCATTTATCACCGGTACAAATCTGATAGGGTGTGAGCCGTGAACGCTTCGGTAAGTCATTCGCATTCAGGCATGTGTAACATAATGATACTCATTATTGAATGAGCATACTTGTTTTTTTGCTTTTTCCCGGTTTTGTGCAGGTGTTCAGCTGGCGTTCAGCTACTGCGTTTCACAGAACCTGTGTAGGAGCGCGCTTGCCCGCGATTGCGGTGTGTCAATCAATGAAGAGGTGACAGGGCGGACGCCATTGCGGGCAAGCGCGCGCCTACAAGGGTTGCGTCGACATACCGTCTTTCATGATCTCAATGAAGCGTGCGGCCGCAGGACTCAATCCAGTCCCCGCGCGCGTGATCACGCCGATCTCTCGATTCACCCCCGCATGTTCGACGCGCACCTGAACCAGGTCGCCACGGCCTTCGTCGGCCGATTCCGGTAACAGCGTCATCCCCAATCCCTGACGCACCAACGCCATGACCGTCGACATGTAGTTCGCTTCCAGGCCCGGCGTCAGCATCAGCCCTTGCTCTGAAAACAACTGTTCAACCCGTTCGCGCACGCTGCTGTCCCGGCCTGTGAGGATGATCGGCTCGCCGGCCAGTTCCGACAGGGTGATCGATGAGCGTTTGGCGAGCGCATGGCGAGCCGGCACGAACAGACTCAGGCGATCCACCATCACCACCTGAAAAGCCAGCCCGTGGTTCATTCGCGCACGAACGCCCACACCAAAATCCACCTCCCCGTCACGCACCAGCGCGTCGATGCGTTGCGCCACGACATCGCGCAGGCGCACTTCGACGCCGGGGAATTGTTCACGGAAGGTTTTAAGGATCGGCGGCAGCGCCCCGGCGCACAGCGAGGGCAGGGCGGCGATGGTCACCACGCCTCGGCGCAACGCGACCAGATCCCGTGAGCCGCTGACGATGTTGTCCAGGTCCAGTAGCAGTTTTTCCATGGGGCCACGGTTGTTCTGCCCGGCGGAGGTGAGGCTGACCTGACGCGGGCTGCGTTCGAGCAGCGTGACGCCGAGCCATTCCTCCAACTGCTGGATTTGCACGGTCAGGGCCGAGGGCGACAGGTTCAGCTCAAGGGCCGCTTTGGCAAAGCTGCCGCTGTTGGCCACGGCGAGAAAGGCGCGGATGTGCTGGATGGCGTTCTTCATCATGAATTCCCGTTGGCAGCTGTTGAATCAGCGTTCGTATTTTCAGAACGTAAGGCCCTGAACATTTCAATTTACAAAGCTTACCCCCGTTTCGATACTCGCTGAAAACAACAACAGCTCGTCCCGCCGCCTGCCGGTGAGGGATGACGAAAGGATCACGCCATGCTCGCCACTCTGGGTGTCATCACCATTCTCTGTTTGCTCGCCGCTGTCATGAGCAAACGTCTCTCGCCTCTGGTTGCGCTGATTGCCTTGCCGCTCATCGCGGCATTGATCGGTGGTTTCGGTCTGCAAACCAGCGGTTTCATCATCACCGGTATCAAGAACGTCGCGCCCGTGGTTGGCATGTTCGTGTTTGCCATCCTGTTTTTCGGGGTGATGACCGACGCCGGCATGCTCGACCCGATCATCGACCGGATCCTGCGCACCGTCGGCACGCGTCCGACACGCATTGTTGTAGGCACCGCGCTGCTCGCCTTGCTGGTGCACCTGGACGGGTCGGGCGCTGTGACCTTTCTGGTGACCATTCCGGCAATGTTGCCGCTGTACACGCGGCTGGGCATTGATCGGCGAATTCTGGCGTGCGTCGCCGCGATGGCGGCGGGGGTCAACTTCCTGCCATGGACCGGCCCGGTGCTGCGCTCTTCCGCCGCCCTGCATGTGCCGGTGGCCGACCTGTTCCAGCCGTTGATTCCGGTGCAGATCGTCGGTCTGGCGTTCGTGTTCATCTGTGCCTGGTGGTTGGGGCGTCGTGAAGAAAAACGCCTCGGGCTGGGCGCCGGTGCGAAGGTCGATGTGGTGCCGGAGCGGACGCTGACCGAGCAGGAAGAGGTGCTGCGCCGCCCACGCCTGTTCTGGCTCAACCTGTTGCTGACGATCGTGGTCATGGCTGTGATGATCGCCGGCTGGGTCGATCCCGTGGTGATGTTCATGGTCGGTACGGTGTTGGCGCTGTGCATCAACTACCCGAATGTGGACGCGCAACGCGCGCGTATCGACGCCCATGCCAAAACGGCGTTGACCATGGCCAGCATTCTTCTGGCGGCTGGCGTGTTCACCGGCATCATGCAAGGCACCGGCATGCTCAAGGCCATGGCCGAGGTGGCGGTGGCGCAGATTCCGGCGGGTCACGGCAAGCTGATCCCGATGGTGGTTGGCTTCCTGTCCATGCCGCTGAGTTTGTTGTTCGACCCGGACTCCTTCTATTTCGGCGTGATGCCGGTGATCGCCGAGGTCGGACGCGCGCTGGGTGTAAACCCCTTGCAGGTGGCGCAAGCGTCCTTGCTGGGCGTCCACACCACCGGATTCCCGGTCAGCCCGCTGACCCCCGCGACCTTTCTGTTGGTGGGGTTGTGCAAGGTCGAACTGGCCGATCATCAACGCTTCACCATCCCTTTTCTGTTCGGCGCATCGGTGCTGATGACCCTGACCGCATTGCTGCTGGGAGTGTTCTGAATGACAACCTTACGTATCGGCTCGGGCGCCGGGTATTCCGGTGACCGCATCGAGCCGGCGGTGGAACTGGCCGATAAGGGCGATCTGGATTTTCTGGTGTTCGAGTGCCTCGCCGAACGCACCATCGCCCTTGCACAACAGGCTCGACTGGCTGACCCCGACGCCGGGTTCGACCCGTTGCTCAGTGAGCGCATGCGCCGCGTGCTGCCGTTCGTGGCCCGAGGGCGTGAAATCGGGCAGCGACGTTTGCGCATCATCAGCAACATGGGCGCAGCCAATCCCTTGTCGGCGGCGCAGGAAGTGCGGCGCGTCGCGGCCGAGCTGGGCCTGCACGGGCTAAAGGTCGCTGCACTGACCGGCGATGACGTGCTGGCAGCGTTGCACGCCGACCCTCAGGCGTTGCTGGACAACGGCGCGACGGTGGCGTCGTTGGGGGATAGGCTGATTTCCGCCAACGCCTATTTGGGGGCAGAAGGCATCGTCGAGGCGTTGAATGCCGACGCTGATGTGGTGATCACCGGCCGCGTGGCGGACCCTTCACTGTTTCTCGCGCCACAACTGTTCACCTTTGGCTGGGCTCAGGATGACTGGACGCGCATCGGACGTGGCACCCTGATCGGGCATTTGCTGGAATGCGCCGGGCAGATCACCGGCGGTTACTTTGCCGATCCGGGGGTGAAGGATGTGCCGGACCTCGCCCGATTGGGTTTTCCGCTGGCCGAAGTGGACGCCGAGGGCCGCGCGGTGATCAGCAAGGTCGCAGGCTCCGGCGGAAGAATCGACCCCGCCACCTGCACCGAGCAGATGATTTACGAGGTGCACGATCCCAAGGCGTATCTCACGCCGGACGTAACCGCCGACTTTTCAAATGTGTCGTTCACGGCCGTAGGGACGAACCAGGTCCGTGCCGACGGCGCAGAGGGTCGCGCGCGCCCCGACACGCTGAAGGTATCGGTTGGCTACCTTGACGGCTGGATCGGTGAAGGGCAGATGTCCTATGGCGGGCCGGGCGCGTTGGCGCGGGCACAACTGGCCCGTGAAGTCGTCCTGGAACGTTTGAGGCTGACGGGTGTGGTCGCCGAAGAAGTTCGCGCGGAACTGATCGGTGTGGATTCATTGCATGGGGCAACATTGGGTTCGCGCACCGCGGCTGAACCGTGGGAAGTGCGTTTGCGCGTAGCGGCCCGGTGCGCCGACAAATCCGACGCCATACGCATCGGCAACGAAGTCGAAACCCTCTACACCAACGGCCCGTATGGCGGTGGCGGTGCGACCAAGGGCGTACGGCAGGTGGTGGCGGTGGCGTCCTTGTTGCTGCCCCGTGATGCGGTCACACCCCACGTTCATCTGGAGGACGCCTCGTGAGCACGATCAAACTGCGCGCACTCGCGCATTCGCGGACCGGAGACAAGGGCGACACGTCGAACATCTCGGTGATTGCTTTCAAGCCCGAAGACTACCGGCGTCTGGTGGAACAACTGACGGTTGAACGCGTCACGGCGTACTTTGCCGAGTTGCTCGACCCCGCAGCGGGACCGGTGCGGCGCTATGAATTGCCCAACGTACAGGCCCTGAATTTCGTGCTGCCCGGCATCCTCAAAGGCGGCGTCACCCGCTCGCTGGCGCTGGATGCCCATGGCAAGGCATTAGGCGCGGCATTGCTGGATATCGAGATCGAATAGAAGGAGGCCTGCAAGCGCGATCTGCATTTGATTCTGGCCGGAGGCCGTGGGAGCAAGCTGCTTGTAGGGTGTGCATTTCCACTATTTGGGGTGGCGCTGATGGTTTGGTTTGTCCTAACGGCCAAACTGTTCCGCCTTCGGCGGGTTACTTGAAAAGACCCCCCTCTTTGTTTCAAGAGGCAGCCAAGGGTCCGGCTCCTGGTTTGGCTTCTCCTTCGTCGAAGTACCCTCACTCCGGCGACGCTCCGTGGGCCCGCGCCGAACGGACATCCATGTCCTGACGGCGCTCTCGCGGCATCCATGCCGCTCGACCCACTACGCGACGCCTGCGTTCAGCCTGCACCCAAGTCGCGTTTTGTGGTGTCTGGCCTGCTGCGGTATGAAGATCAAAAGCCACAGCGCGCTTTGAGCTGTTGATTGTTCCCACGCTCCGCGTGGTAACCCATTCAATGACGCTCAGCGTCATCCGGAATGTGGAGCGTCCCGTCAGGCTTTGCGAACCTTGATAAACGCACTGACAGCACTGGTTTGAAAGCCAATAGAATCTCCTACGCCCTCCGGACAGAAGCGAAATTGCGCTCAATCCTGATTACGCAAAAACACCACATACCCCCGAAACCACGGGCTGTCTTTGAGGTAGTCCGGGGCCGTCCATTCTCCGCCCTGAATCAAGCCGACCTTGAACGGCAGGCCCAGCCTGCCCATGCGCGGCAGGTACGCGGCATAGTCAGGGATGCTGTGGCGGCCCTGATAGGTCTGGACCACCACTTCATCGACAACGCCTTTCAACTGGCCGATGGCCTGCGGGTCGGCGTTGCTGCTCCAGTCCATCAGGCCCGTGATGCTGAGCTTCAGTGAGGCAGGCAGGCGCGACCTCAAGTCTTTGAGAAACACCACGTAGTCCTGCAGGTAACGGGTTCGCGCATCGAAGTCGATCTGAATGCCGGTCACCGCATTTCCCGCCTGCTGCCAACGCTCGACCTGGCCAAACACCTGTCGGTAAACCGTCTCGGGCCAGCGCAAGGTGTGGGCGCGGTAGACGATCCACAGCGCTGGCTGCGGCAGGCGTGTCACGCTCATGCCTTGGGCGATCAGTACGGGATTCTGGCGGTCGGTGCGGGGGGCGCTGATCTGGCCTTGCAGCACATAGAGCGTCTTGGCCTGATGCAGGACCGGCTGACTGGCCACGCCGCTCCACAGCCAGAACGCTTCGTAGTCCCGTGCCTCCACGGCGGCCGATGCCGATGGGCTGCCCAACAGCCCGATCAGTACGAGCAGCAGTGCCCGAAGCTTCACCAGTAGTACTGCAACGACTTGCCCCACGAGGTGCTGCCATAGGTGGTTTTCAGTTGTTTGAACCATGCCTTGCGCACCGACTGCGCCACGTCCTTGCCGCCGCAGCTGTTGTAGCCCGAAGGCCCGTAGCAGTTGATCGCGCGGAAGAGGGCGTAGGCCTTGTCGTCACGTCCGGCCGTGGTGTCGGCGATGACCGTTTGATAACCGTTGAGACGGGAGAACACGTCGCCCTTGAAACCCGACTCGCTGCTGCCCAACTGACCGCTGCCCGGTCGCTGGTCCAGCGGCATGCTGTCCAGGCCATTGCGCAAAACGAACTCGCCCAGGCAATTCAGGCCTTTGGGGTCTTTGTCGTTGGCCTGCAGCAGGGCCGCTGTGTCGCCGATGCTCGGGCAGGCGTAGTTCGATTCGGCCTTGTCGCCGTTCCAGCGGAACAACTGCAAGGTCTGCCCGGTGCCGTAGACATAGCCCAGGCTGGTGCCCAGTTTCTCTTCGCCGGACTTCTCGGGCAGTGCTTTGAAATCATCGGCGAAGGCTGCGTACTGACCGTGCAGCAGGTCTTTATAAAGCAGCACGAATCGCGCGGTGTTCTTCTCCGTGTCGCTGATGCCTTGGGTGATCTGTTGACGCAGCAAGGGCGCGCCCGCCACCTTGCCCAGCAGGATCAGCCGCACTTGGGCCGACTGGATCGGCGAATCGGTAGCGAATACCTGTTCAAGCTGACCGCTGCGCTCGTGGTTCATGGCCAGCGCCAGTTCCAACTGCTCACGTTGCAGTGGCTTTTTCACCAGTGGCAGCATTTTCAGCCACAGGCTTTGAGCCCCAGGCAGATCGTTGCTCGCCTCGAGTGCCAGGGCACGCAAGGTGTGCTGGCTGAACGCGAAATAGTCGAGCGCAGCGGGAACGTCCTTCGGCAGCCGCTTCAGGGCTTCTTCCGGCTTCTGGTCAACATAGAAGGCATACACCGCCTGCAAGTAATCGAACATGGCCGGCTGATCGGCGAACAGCGCTTTTTGCGCCGCCAGTTTCTCGCGGGTCAGTTTCGGCTGAGCGTCCTTGCGCATCTGCATCAGGTCGCTGACGGCGGTCATCAAGGCGGACGGCGTTGCGTCAGCGATGTTCATCAGCAGTTTGTTGTCGGTCTCCTGGATCAACGCGTCGATCGGCAGGTTGCCTTGCGAGTCGTCCGCCTGGGTCATTTGCCAGGTGTAATCGTCGGCCAGTTTATCGGTGTCCCCGGACAGCCAGTGCACCCGGCGCATCAACCCCTTGGCCGACAACGCATAGATGCCTTGCGGGTAAGCCGCGAGGTACTGATCGAAGGCTTCCCCGACCTTGGCGTAAGGGGCTGTGTCGAGGGTGTCCTTGCGGGTGCCGTACTCATCGAATGCGTCCTGCTGCGCCGCGTTGAGGCGGGTGCGGGCGACCATGTAAAACGACACCTCCTTAAGCCACGGCTGCGCGTTATCGTTGAGGCTGGCAAAGCCGTTTTCGGCTTCGTTGAATCGGCCGCTGTAAAAGTCCGAGGCTGCTTGCAGGTAGGTCACAAACGCCTTGCCTTCGACAGACTGAACATCGGTCGGCAGCAGGCTTGCCTGTTTTGCTGCGTCCCAGGTGCAGCCATCGAGCAGTTGCAGACGACTGCGTGCCAGCAATTGACGTTCTGAATCAGACAGCGACGGCGTGTCGACCAGTTGCCCGATAAACACCGCTGCGCTGTCGTCGCGGTTACTGCGGCAACGGCTGCCTTCCCCTTGCAGAAACGCCTGCCCGGCGCTGTCCGTGCTGTCGCGCTTGATGCCGAGCTTTTCCAGCAGGCCGTTCAAGGCGGCCGCGCCGGACTCTTCACTGTCGTCTCCCTCGATCTGCGCAGTGTCGAGGCGCGCCACCGCAAACGGCACCGGGCCGTACCCCTCTGACAGCTCGTCCTCGGTCAGCGCATTGGGCTTGAGTTCCAGCGCTTTGCGGTCCGCCAGCAGCAGGCGCAGGTTGACCCGGCTGTCGTTACCAGGATTGAGAAAGGCCAGGTTGTTGCAGACGTCCAGCGAGTCGCGCAGCAGCGACCAGGCGGGGTAGCAGGAATCGTCACCGCTGGCCTGCGCCTGACCGCAGAGGGCCGCGCCAATCATCAATGCAAGAGGGGGCAGAACGCGCATACGCATGAACAATCCTTGATTTCGCTACGTAGAGAGGGTGAGGCGAGGGCGGATGATACAGCGTGTTTCGGAAAACCGGATTGATGGCAGTTTGCTTATTTGTTTGGGGTTCGTGCCACGTTAGCGCCTCTGGGGTGGCGTTTGAGATCCGCGCTTCGTGCAGGAACGGCTTGCCTGAGATTGCAGTGCGTCAGTGAAGCAGATGTCACAGACAGAATGCATTCGCGGGCAAGCGCGCTCCTACAGAGCGTATCAACCCACCTTCTTCGGCAAGCGCAGCTCGGCGCACAACCCACCGCCTTCCCGGTTGGACAGGCTCAACGTGCCACCCAGCGCAGAGGCGAGTTGCTGGGAAATCGCCAGGCCCAATCCCGTGCCGCCGGTATCACGGTTACGCGAACTCTCGACGCGATAGAACGGCTTGAGCACTTCCGGCAGCTCGGCCTCGGCAATGCCGGGGCCGCGGTCCAGGACCTGGATCGACAAGCCCTGGTCACCGAGGGTCTGCACCTTGATCTCGGCTGCGCCGGCGAATTTCAGCGCGTTGTCGGTGAGGTTCACCAAGACCCTGCGCAAGGCATGGGGACGGGTATCGATCACACCGCCGGTCTTTCCGCACAGCTGGACCTGCTTGTTCATGTCCTGATAGTCGAACGTCAGGCTGTCGAGGAACGAGTCCAGGTCCACCCGCCGAACGGCTTCGGTGGAGGTGTCCATGCTGCGCGCATAGGCCACGCCTTCCTGAACCAGGTGCTGCATTTCACTCAGGTCGCTCCACAGCTTGTCTTTCTCGACACCTTCATCCATGAACTCGGCGCGCAGCTTCATGCGGGTAATCGGGGTCTGCAGGTCGTGGGAAATGGCCGCCAACAATTGCATGCGCTCTTTGACGTAGGTCGCGATGCGTTGCTGCATGGTGTTGAACGCCACCGCCGCGAAGGCCACTTCGGTCGGGCCGCTTTCGTCCAGGCGGGTGCCTTCGCCGTTAGGGTCCAGGTTATCGACGGCCTCGGACAGGCGCGTCAGCGGGCGAATCGCGGTTCTCACGGCCAGCCAGGTGCAGGTAAACAGAAGCACCAATTGCACGATCAGCAGCAGGGGCAGCCAAGGCGACAACGGCATGATCGAGGGGCGAACGTCGATCGTCAGCGGGGAGCCGTCGCTGAGCGTCAGGTGCGCCTGATAGTGTGGGCGAATATCCGGCACGTCCTGAAAGCGCAAGGTGTATTCGCGGCCGAGCGTGGCCTGCATCGAGCGCACCGAGACCGGCGAATGACTCATGTCCATCGCCGTGCCCGGCTGACCGGTGCCGAGGATGTAACGATAATTGGCGTGTTCGAAGCGCGGTAGCCAGGCTTCACGCTCATTGGCGGGCAAACGTTCCAGTACGGCAACGGTGGTGGTCAGGTCCTGCTCCAGGTTACCCAGCATCAGGGTCATCGCGCTCTGATAACGCTCGTAGAACTGCAACCCGAACGACAAGCCGTGAGCCAGCACCAGGCTGATCAGAAAGATCAGCGACAGCCGGGAGGCCAGGGTCCGCGGCCATCCGAACGTCAGCTTCATGCCTCGTCCCCGAGGATTTCGACGGCGTAGGTGAAGACATAACCTTCACTGCGCACGGTCTTGATGTAGGCCGGATCCCGCGCATCGTCTTGCAGGCGCTGGCGCAGGCGGCTGACCAGCAGGTCGATGGAGCGGTCGAACAGGTCGGCGTCACGGCCCTGGGTCAGGTTCAACAGTTGATCGCGGCTCAGCACCCGTTGCGGGTGATCGAGGAAGGTGCGCAGCAGGCGGTATTCGGCGCCGCTGAGCGTGACAACGGTGCCTTGGGCATCCAGCAGGTGACGGGCGGTGGTGTCCAGTTTCCATTTGCCGAATGCCAGCAGACGACCGCTCTCGCTGACGATCAGGTTGGGTGGCAGCATCCGGGTACGGCGTAGCACGGAGTTGATGCGCGCCAGCAACTCACGGGCGGCGAAGGGCTTGACCAGGTAATCGTCGGCGCCCATTTCCAGGCCGATGATGCGGTCGGTTTCGTCGCTGCGGGCCGTGAGCATCAATACGGGGGTGGTCTTGTGCTTGCCCGCGCGCAGTTCGCGGCACAGCAGCAGGCCGTCGTCGCCGGGCATCATGATGTCCAGCACGATCAGGTCCACGGGGGTCGACTCCAGGAACGAGCGCATCTGGCGGCCGTCGGCGACCACCGTGGTGCGCAATCCGTTCTTCTTCAGGTAGTTGCCCACCAGCTCCCGAATTTCGCGATCGTCGTCGACAATCAGAATGTGGTCTACGTGCTCCATTGCCTCAGCTCCCCGTTTTCATTGACGTGTGGCGCATCTTACCCAGCTGCGCAGGGCTTGCCTGCCGCCCTTTGTATTGCACTGTATCTGATCCTGCGACGAATACATCCGGATGCAAAAAGCGCATTTTTCAATGCGAATGTATCGCTGTGTATCCAGACCACGCCATGACACTTAAAGATGATTTTCAGGCATTTCCCGACACATCCGGGACACCTGCGAGGCATTCAATGGGACCCATCGAGACAACACAGGCACACCGTCTCGCACTCAAACGACGAATGACCCATTGAACCTCGGAGAACACCATGAACATGAAGAACATCGGAATCGCCACGCTGTTTGCCGCCCTGAGCCTCGGTGCGTTTTCGGCTCAAGCCCAGGACAGCGTTCCTGCACACAGCTACATGTATGGTGAACACCTGGACATCGCCAGGGCCCTGTCTACCGAAGTCGATGCAACACCCACCTGCGGTCTGGTCAATACGCACCTCAACTACGTCGATTCTCACGGCCAGAAGCAGACCCTGAATTACCGCACCGTTACTCAGGACTGCGCAGGGGACAACTGATCCCGGCGTGTTCGGCCTGTTGGCGAGCGCACGAGTCGGGTGTGATGGGTTTTGATGCAGCGCCAGCAAAATCGGGCGTCCCGTTTGTACCTGAGACGCCCCATGCACAGGTTTTGCTGCCGGTTCCCGGCAGATCGCGGGATATGCCAGGCTCCTGCAGCGTGCGGTTAGATACCTCCAGAGAGGCTGTAAATGTGATGCGATGACGGCCGTTGCTTTGCCCTGCCGAATCGGCATGACAACGTGGTGGGCGACGGGGCGTCGGGAAGGGTAAGCTGTTGCGTCATCTTCCGCTGTTTCTGCCCCACGCCGTCGCGTTTATCAGGACGATTGCCCCGTAATGAGTTCACCCGGTCCGTTTGCTCCACCGCCCTCGCTGTTTTTACCCGTGACCGAAGAGGCGGCTCAAAGCCTGGCCGCCGGCGAGTCGCTGGACGATTTTCTCGCCGAGGCGACCCGGGCGCAGCTCGCTGCCCTCATGCTGTTGATCAACCTCAACGCACTGGTCGAGCAAAACACGCCCATCGAGAAGCTGGAGCGCATGCTTGACGATGTCATGCGTGCGGCGCTGTCGATGGAAGAGGCGGGCGGGTCGTTCGGCGATCTGCTGCGCATGCGCTTCAACGCCGCCCACCTCGCGCAGGGCCTGAGTGTTCTGGAAGTGGCAGGCATCAGCTTGCTTGAGGCGCACGAAGTCGACGATGAGGACTACCTCGACGATGAAGGCCATTGGGACTTCGGTTTTGGCAAACGCCATCGCCAGACCCTCGAGCCCCTGACCCGCGAAGTGGTCCTGCCGACGGGCGACCTGCTGTATCTGAGCGACCAGCAGAGCCGGATCTTCGACGAGTTCCGTGGCTGCCAGGATGAGTCGTTTCATTTGCAGGCCTACGCGGGCGTCGGCAAGACCTTCCTGCTGGCGAAGTTCTTCGAAACGCTGCCCGCTGAAACGACCTTGCTCATGGCGACGTACCCGCAACAGGTCAAGGCGCTGGAGGATCGCGTCAGGCAGAGTGATCCGAGCCGAAAGCTCCACGCCTGCACCTTCGGCCACATGGCCAACCTGCTGCTCAATCGCGACCAGACTTCGGCCGGTTGGCGCAACACGGGCAGGCAGCGCACCGGCGCCGACTCGCTGGTGTCCGATCAGCAAGTCGCCGAATGGCTGAACCTGCAAACGGTTGGCAATCTGCCTCCCCGGCAGGTGGCATGGGTGTGCCGCACCACGGTTTACAGCTTTTGCCTGTCGCCGCTGCCCACCCTTGAGCCGCGGCATCTGCCGTCATTGGGGTACGCCGCCAGTCAGGCGGACATCGCCATGCTGCTGGAATACAGCCGGCTGTTGTGGCGGGAAACCGTCCGGCCTTCCGCGCCGCACATCCGTTTGCCGGTGCGCAACAGCCATCGCATCAAGTTCCTCTCGATGACCTCGGAAGTGGTCTTCGAAAACTTCACCCACATCATCATCGATGAAAGCCACGAACTGACCGCGCCGATGGTGCAGATCCTCGATCGGAGCCCACAGGCAGTGATCACGCTGGGCGATGAGTTTCAGCAACTGAGCGGCAAGGCGCCGCGTCATGGGGGTTCGATTCGTCAGCGGTTCATGACCCAGTCGATCCGTGCCGGGCGGCAGATGGCCGACGTCCTCAACCCGCTGATTCAGCTGCACCCCAGCGATATCAAAGAAGGCTTCGTCGGGCGCGCGCCTTACCCGACGCGCATCATCGGCCACAGCGTCATGCCGATTCCGGACAAACCCACCACGATTCTGGTTGCCAACGAATGGGGCCTGTTCGCCTGGTTCAAGCGTTTGACCGAAGCCGGTGCGCGGTTTCAATTGCCGGCGGGCACGGCTCAGGACCTGACCCTGTTCATCAAGGGCCTGGTGCTGCTTTACCGTGAAGACCTGCGGCCCCAGCATCGCCTGATCTTTCGTTACACCCATTGGGACGCGCTGGCTAAAGCCATGGGCGGCAGTCACGAATTCAAGGCGGTGCACGAGTGGCTGGGGCAAGGCAACACGGAGCCGCAGTTTGCCGAGACGTTGCAACGGTTCTGCAGCGAACCTGGCGCCATCCTCAAGCTGGCGAAGGTCGAAGACGTTAAGAACCAGGAGTTCGACACCGTGCTGCTCTCCCGCGACCTGATGCGTCCTCCGCGCACCGGTTCGCCGCATTCACTGGCCAGCGTCTGCTCGCTGCTGTACACCGCCAGCTCGCGGGCTCGGCATGAACTGTTGTTGCCGGGGAACCTGAATGACTGGCTGCAGGACATCGGGCGCAAGGAGTCATGAGTCCATTCCCTCTCTGATAGCGAAGCTTTCGCCGCCTCCGTTGCAGGCGATGAGGGCGTACTCCACGCCGCCCGACTGCTGTCACAGGAAATCAGCTGCAACATGGGCATGCTCGGCGTGTGCTCGCTGGACGAAGTGGATCGCGCGGTGTTGATGCGGGAGGGGGAAGAGTTCTTGTAGAGGGCCGACGCCTGCCTGAATTGGCGGCGCGTCCTACGAGTCGCCGTGGAATCGCCTGACTTACCGTTTGCCTTGGCATTGTTAAGTTGCTGACCGATCAATTCGGTGCAGGGATGAACGATGAACGAGGGCAATTCAGGTGATGTCAGGCCTGCCGTACTCAACTGCGAGACCCCGTTAGGGCAGGCACTGATTTCGATGTTTGGTTCTCTGGCCCGGGAACTGGAAGCTGAAAATGCCCCGCCGGGCGCGCTCAGGGTCATTGTCTTCGGCGGGTGTGCGGTTCACCTCTACACCAGCCATAGGGTGTCGATGGATGTTGATGCGGAGTTCTTTTCAACGACGCTGCCTTCAGAGATTGACGTCTGCAGATTGCTCGCTGAACTTCCCGAAGAGTTTCTGGATGACCAAACGGGACGCTTGATCGAGTTGACCTATGATTTAAATTTCTCGACCGGCCTCGGCCCGTTGCACGAAGATTATCTTGAACGAGGCCTACGACTGCCTACATTCGATTCTGCGTCACCCCTTCATGTATTCATTGCGTCGCCCGTTGATATCGCTATCTCGAAGCTCGGTCGTGCCACTGATCAAGACATCAGCGACATTTTCGCTCTATTACGCACTGGTTTCATTCTGGCTGCCGAATTTGAGCGCTTGGCCTTGGAGGCGATTGATTGCTATGTTGGCAATCATGAGCCACCGACTTCGATTCTGAAGAACATCCTGCAGGACTATCTGGAGACCGCAGATGACCAAACCTTCTGATCGCCACATTCTTTCTGAAGCATTGGACAGCCTAGGCAGGGGCCCACTGAGTCTGGCCGATGATGAGACCTTGATAAGTGCCGCTCAAGAGGTTTGGTATGAGCATTCGAGCCTTGAATCCGAACTTCGGCTCTTTCTTGCGCGTAGCCCCGATGAGGTAGCGGTGCGCCGAGCGGGTTATTTTTTGGAGAAGCTGACTCGATTTACCTGCCTCAGTGAGGAACGAGCGTCTGAAGCGCTTTACTCACTGAGTCTGCTACTCAAGCGTTATCGGAGCCAGGATGAACTGAGTGACACACCTGGAGCGCGGCTACGTGAGCGGCGCGACAGGCTTGCCCTGTGTTGGGGGCTGGATGAAGGACTTGGATTGAAAATCCAGACGCTGTTGCCTTACCAGACCCGGCACTATGCAGCTTCTCGAAACGACGCTTTCAAATAGCATCAGCCTGGGGCTCACTCAAAAGACGCTCCGTGGGGCCTGCGCCGAACGGCCCCCTGCCTTCACCAGCACGCTAAACCCCACGGATTCAGCATCCGCCATTGAGTGGCAGGTCGGTGATTTCCTGAGACAGGTACGTTCGGCACGAGAGTTATAAAGGGTGGCACAGCGTTTACTGGGTGTTGACCGCCGCGCTGCGCCACTGCTTGGGGCTCAACCCAAACCAGCGCTTGAACGCCCGGGAGAAGGCGCTGGTCTCGGAGTAACCCAGCATGGAGGCGAGTTGGGTGACGCTGAGGTTCTGCTGTTTGAGGTGGGCGATGGCCGAGTCCTGGCGAATCTGGTCCACCAGTTGCGTGAAGCTCAGGCCCTGTTCGCGCAGCTTGCGTTGCAAGGCCCATTCGGAAAGACCGAGGTGGTGGGCGATTTCGTCCAGTGCCGGTTCACCCAGGTGCAGCGTGGCGAGGATGGTCTGCCGGGCACGTTCCAGCAGGCTGATCTCGCTGCCGTTGTCGCCCAACTGGCGAATGGCGTCCTTGATCAGCATCAGCAGGATCGGGTCGCTGCCCGGCATGGCCTTACCGACCAGTTCCCGCTTGGGAATCAGCAGCGAATTGCAGCCTTGGCCAAAGCTGACGTCGGCATGAAAGGTGTCGCGGTGTTCGTGCCATTCCTGCGGTCTGGCGTGTTCGAAGGCCACTTGCCGAGGCGCCCAGTCCGGGCCCAGCACATGACGCACCAGATTCATCGCCATGCCCATGGTCAGTTCGGCGTCCTGGCGACGCTCATGGATCGCGCCGTGCCGGACCTGATAGTCGAAGCGGTAGCAGTCCCCTTGATCCACCAGTTCGATCAATGTGCTGTGCTGGTGGAACGGAAAGGCTTGCGAGAAGTTGATGAGGGCGTCTTCCAGGGTTGCGGAACACAACCCGATGTAGCCCAGCAGACCCAGCGCCTGAGGCTGAAATTGCTGGCCATAACGCAGGCCGAAGTTGTCGCAGCCGGTTTGCCAGGCGGCTTCCTCGAGCACTTTGCAGTAGTTGGTCAGGGGCAGGCTGAGCGTGGGGTGCAGCAGTTGCTCGGGATCGATGCCGGCACAGCCGAACACCCGATCAAGGTCGCCGCCGTGCTGCACGATGAAGCCATCCAGACCGTTGGCGGCAGCCGACAGCACGCCGCGATTGCTGGCGGCGGGGGAGGTCGGTGCAGCGCTGGGGATGAGGGTCTGAAGCATCGAGATGAAGGGCCGTCAGGGTCTGTATGAATTTTATTCAAGCAAATGTCGTACCTTGTTACGGTTTGACGCCGACCTGTAGGAGCGCGCTTGCCCGCGATTGCGGTGTATCTGCACCCCATCCTTCTGCTGACACACCGCAATCGCGGGCAAGCGCGCTCCTACAAAGAACGTTTGACTCGCCTCGATTGCTACCCTTCAACTCACCCGCTGAATGCCGATCTGGGTAAAGCAGTGACCCTCTATAAAGCACACCCTCATTTCACGCGCCGCCTTGGCGCACCCCGCGCCAATACCCGAAAAACTTGACCGCACACGACAACCCGCGTCCTGTACGGTCAAGCCTTGCCGGTAAACCTGTGGCTATGCTCGACGTCAGGCAAATACCGTCGCTTGGCTACCGGGGTACACACTCATGACCGCTACACAACTCAAACCGACATTGGGAACCCTGCACCTGTGGGGACTGGCCGTAGGCCTGGTGATTTCCGGCGAATACTTCGGCTGGAGCTATGGCTGGGGCACGGCGGGGACGCTGGGCTTTTTGGTCACCACGCTGATGGTGGCGGTGATGTACACCTGCTTCATTTTCAGCTTCACCGAACTCACCACAGCAATCCCCAACGCGGGCGGCCCCTTCGCCTACAGCCTGCGTGCGTTCGGCGTGACCGGCGGGATGATTGCCGGGCTCGCGACGCTGATCGAATTCGTGTTTGCGCCACCGGCCATCGCGATGGCCATTGGCGCGTACCTCAATGTGCAGTATCCGTCCCTTGATCCGCGGGTCGCCGCGATCGGGGCGTACCTCGTGTTCATGACCCTCAACATCCTCGGCGTCAGCATCGCCGCGACGTTCGAACTGGTGGTGACCGTGCTCGCCGTCGCCGAACTGCTGGTGTTCATGGGCGTGGTCGCGCCGGGGTTCAGCTTCAGCAATTTCGTGCTCGGCGGCTGGGCCGGTTCCGACACCTTCAGCCTGCCCGCGATCAGCGGGATTTTCGCGGCGATTCCGTTTGCCATCTGGTTCTTCCTCGCCATCGAAGGCGCGGCCATGGCCGCTGAAGAAGCCAAAGACCCGAAACGCACCATTCCGCGTGCCTACGTCGCGGGGATTCTGACCCTGGTGGTGCTGGCAATTGGTGTGATGATCTTCGCCGGCGGCGTGGGTGACTGGCGTGCGCTGTCGAACATCAACGACCCGTTGCCACAGGCGATGAAGGCCGTTGTCGGCAACAACTCCAACTGGATGCACATGCTGGTGTGGATCGGCCTGTTCGGTCTGGTCGCCAGTTTCCACGGCATCATCCTGGGCTACTCGCGCCAGTTCTTCGCTCTGGCCCGGGCCGGTTTCCTGCCGCCGAGCCTGGCCAAGCTGTCGCGCTTTCAGACGCCGCACCGTGCCATTCTTGCCGGGGGCGTTGTCGGTATCCTGGCCATCCTCAGCGACGGCCTGGTCAACCTGCAGGGCATGACCCTGACCGCCGCGATGATCACCATGTCGGTATTTGGCGCTATCGTGATGTACATCGTCAGCATGCTGAGCCTGTTCAAACTGCGTCGCAGCGAACCGGATCTGGAACGCAGCTTCCGTGCGCCGGGCTACCCGATCGTGCCGGGCATCGCGTTGGTGCTGGCGGTGGTGTGCCTGATCGCGATGGTCTGGTTCAATCTGGTGATCTGCGGCATCTTCCTGTGCCTGATGGCACTGGGTGCGCTGTTCGTCAAAGTCGTGCGCAGTCGCGGCACAGTGGTTGCAGTGGCTCGTTGAAGTCGCTGCAGTGGCCGGTTAATCAAGTGAGTCGATAGAAGGAAGGTTACGCATGAGCTTTTCCCACAGCATCGGTGGCATGGTCTGGCGCTTCGACAGCCTGCGGGAACTCATGGCCAAGGCCAGCCCTGCACGCTCCGGGGACTTCCTCGCCGAAGTCGCCGCCACCAGTGACGCGGAACGTGCGGCGGCGCAAATGGCCCTGGCCGAGGTGCCGCTCAAGCGCTTTCTCAACGAGGCGCTGATTCCGTACGAGGAGGACGAAGTCACCCGGCTGATCGTGGACACTCATGACCTGGCGGCGTTTTCGGTGGTCAGTCACCTGACGGTCGGCGGTTTCCGCGACTGGCTGTTGGGTGACGAGGCCACCGAGGCCAGCCTCAAGGCACTGGCGCCGGGATTGACCCCGGAAATGGCGGCGGCGGTGTCGAAGATCATGCGCGTGCAGGATCTGGTACTGGTGGCGCAGAAGATTCGCGTGGTCACCCGTTTTCGCAACACCGTGGGCCTGCGCGGGCGGATGTCCACCCGCTTGCAGCCCAATCACCCCACCGATGACCCAGCGGGCATCGCGGCCAGCGTGCTCGACGGTTTGCTGTATGGCAACGGCGACGCCATGATCGGCATCAACCCGGCCACTGACAGCATCAGCGCCATCACCGAACTGCTGAAAATGCTCGACGGCGTGATTCGCCATTACGACATTCCTACCCAGTCCTGTGTGCTGACTCACGTTACCTCCTCGGTCGCAGCCATCGAGAAAGGCGTGCCGGTGGATCTGGTGTTTCAGTCCATTACCGGCACCGAAGCGGCCAACAGCAGCTTCGGCATCAGCCTGGAGATTCTGCGCGAAGGCTACGAAGCGGGCCTGAGCCTGAACCGTGGCACGCTCGGCAACAACCTGATGTACTTCGAAACGGGGCAGGGCAGCGCGCTGTCAGCCAACGCTCATCATGGCGTTGACCAGCAGACCTGCGAGGCCCGTGCCTATGCCGTGGCGCGGCATTTCAACCCGTTCCTGGTCAACACCGTGGTCGGTTTCATCGGCCCGGAATACCTGTACAACGGCAAGCAGATCATCCGCGCGGGCCTGGAAGATCACTTCTGCGGCAAGCTGCTGGGCGTGCCGATGGGCTGTGACATCTGCTACACCAATCATGCCGAAGCCGATCAGGACGACATGGACATGCTGCTGACACTGCTCGGTGTGGCGGGCATCAATTTCATCATGGGCATTCCCGGCTCCGACGATGTGATGCTCAACTACCAGACCACTTCGTTCCACGATGCGCTGTACGCGCGCAAGACGCTGGGCCTGCGCCCGGCGCCGGAGTTCGAGGCATGGCTGACGCGCATGGACATCCTGCGTCAGGACGATGGCGGCGTGCGTCTGGGGCAAGGCGTGCCACCGTTGTTCCGTCAGGCGCTTGCGCAGTTGAAATAACGCGATCGACACAGCAGTAGCCGTGAAAAGAGAGAAGGAAGGGCCATGAGCGATGACCACAGTAAATCCCCCGCGCAAGCCGATGCCTGGCGTCAGCTGCGCTCGCTGACCTCGGCGCGGATTGCCTTGGGGCACGCGGGCACGAGCCTGCCGACCGCCGCACAACTGGATTTCCAGTTTGCTCACGCGCAAGCCAGAGACGCTGTGCACTTGCCCTTCGATCACGCCGCCCTCAGTGAGCAGTTGGCGGCGCGCCAGCGCGAAACGCTGACGGTCCACAGTTCCGCCTCAGACCGAAACGTCTACCTGCAACGGCCCGACCTGGGACGTCGCTTGTCGGCGGACTCGGTTGAGCAATTGCGCACTTACGCCCAAGCGCACGCTGACGGCTTCGATCTGGCGGTGGTCGTGGCGGACGGCCTGTCGTCGCTGGCCGTGCAGCGCCATAGCCCGGCGATGCTCGAACGCATCGATGAGCTGGCGGCTGCCGAGGGCTGGAGCGTTGCGCCCGTGGTGCTGGTCGAGCAGGGCCGTGTCGCGGTGGCGGATGAAGTGGCCGAAGTGCTCAAGGCGCGGATGGTGGTGATTCTGATCGGTGAGCGGCCGGGCCTGAGTTCGCCGGACAGCCTGGGCCTGTATTTCACTTACGCGCCTCGGGTCGGCCTCAACGATGCGGCGCGCAATTGCATCTCCAACGTGCGGCTGGAAGGCATGAGCTACGCGATGGCCGCGCACAAGTTGCTGTACTTGATGCGCGAAGCCTGGCGGCGGCAGTTGTCCGGTGTGAACCTGAAAGATGACGCGCAGGTGCCGGTACTGGAGGCGGGCGAAGGCGTGCGTCCGGGTAACTTCCTGATCGGCGGATGACGGTCGACAGCCTGCTGCACAATGAGCGTTGTAAGCGCCGGCGTGCAGCGGGCCGGCGCCTGCAAAAACGTGTTCACTCCAGGTTAGGACCGTCAACGCTGCAACACCCATATCCGCGACAGCAGTTCATCCCTATCCACGTAGCACCCCTGAAAATGCCGTGCGCCGCTGGCAGGATCGAAGGCGTCGCGGGCGTGCAGGGTGCGCCGGTTGTCGAAACACCACAATTGCCCGGCCTCCAGGCGCTGATGAAATTGGAAGCGTGCTTCGCGGGTCATTTCGATGAAGCGCCGATAGGCGCGGTAATACGGCAGCACCCATTGAGGCGGTAGATTGAGCGGTCCGCGCAGAAAGTTCGCCATACGGATTTCCGCAACCTCGCCCAAGGCGTCCAGCGCAATCACCGGGGCCAGGCAGCGGTAGTCGCTGCGCCGGTCCTTGTTGCGAAACTCCACCGGGATTTCGCAGAGCAAACGGTAGGCGTCCGGGTCTTCCTGACGCAGCGTTTGCGCAATCGCGAAGCCATCGACGAAGCGACTGTCGCCGCCCTCGGCGTCGTTCACCAGGCAATGCAGAAACTGCAGGCCGGGCTGCAACTCGCGGGTCGGCAGGTCAGTGTGCAACGGCAGGTTGAAGGCGGTGTAGGCGTTGCTGTCGGCATCGGCCCTGGATTGCACGTTGAACAGCACGCCGAAATTGCTCTGGCGAATGAACGAGATTCGCTCAGCCAGCGCACTCAGCGAACCCGGCGCGGTGGGTACGCCCCGCACCTGCGTCAGACCGATGTCGCGCACCGCCAGCAGCCAGTCGAGCAAGGCCTTTGGGTCTTCCATCACCGCGTCGTACTCGAACACCGGCAATTCCAGTCCAGCCACCCAGTGCCGCTTGTTCACACGTCTGGCCTGTTGTTCGGCGCGCGATGCCTCGTCGTAGGCATGGGCGCGTAACCAGCCGGGGTCGAAACGGCTTTCGTGACCGTCATCCCATTGGACGTGCAGCGCGCCGTCGCGATCGACCTCAACGCTCATCGCCTGCAGGGTTTCCGGCACGTCGGCGATCTCGAACACCTGCTCGCGGGTGACGCTGTACACGCATTGCGGGCACGGGCAGTTGTCGCGCAACCACAGGTGATGAAAGGGGCTGCGGCGTTGATCCGCCCATGTCACCTCGATCAGATCGGGTGCCAGCGTTACACGGAGCAGCGGGCTGATCAGCGGGTAGGTGCGGTAGTCGGCGATGGCGTTCATGGGCAATGCTCCTGAGTCTGTGCGGTGGAAAGTCAACCCTGTGGCGCGGATCACTGGGCAGCGGATCGGCAATGCTCGGATCGGCGAGGCGCGAGGATGATGCGCACCGCATACACGGTGCCAAACAGGATCAGCGCCAGACCGGTGGCTTCAGCCGGGGTGGGCAAGCGCCCGTGAAACGCGAGGCCCAGTGCGGTGGCGAAAAACGATTCGAGCGCGATCAATTGCCCGGACAGCACCATCGGCAGACGCCGGGAAGCGAGGTTCCAGGCCCAGGCGCCAATCACGGAAGAGAGCAGCGCGATCAGCATCGCCCAGCCGTACAGGCGCATGGCGGCGGGTGTGTCGATGCCCTGAACCGGCAGTTGCAGCCAATGCGAGGCCCACGCCAGCGGTGTCAGCAGTACGGCCGCCAGACCCGCGCCGATCATCATCAGGCAGGTCCAGGCGCTGGTGGCGCGGCTGTGGAGGTGTTCCATCGTGGCCTGATTGACAACGCTGAACGAGAGCCAGATCAGCACGGCACCCAGCGAAAATGCCAACCCTGCCCCTAGATGCGTATTGGCATCCGGCGGGTCGCGCAGCACTTGCAGGTTGATCAGGCCCAGACCCAGGCTCAGCAAGGCAATCGGCATCGCCAACTGGCCCCAGCGCAAGGCCCGGTCGCGGGCGTTACCCAGCAAGGCCTGCAACACCGGGACCGCGCCGATGAAGGCGGCGATCATCAACGGGCCGCCGTAAATCACGCCGCCCGCGATGCAACTGCTGTAAGCCAGATACCCCAATGCGCCCAATCCCATGCCGGTAATCCACTGCCGTGGGCGCAGGCCGCGCAGTTGCGAGCGATACAGGGGCAGCAGCAAGACGCCCAGCGCGCCGGCCATCATGAAACGCACCAGCATGAAGTCCTGAATGCTGTAGCCCTGCAGCACGTACGGCGCAATGAAGTTGCACGCCCAGCTCAACGTCGCGAGCACCGCGAACGCCACGCCTTGCAAGAGGATTGAACGGGGTAGTTTCATGGGCTGCCTTAAGCGCTGAGAGGGTCGAGAGCTGTGGGAGCGAATTCATTCGCGAAAAATATTCCTGGCAACAGGGATGTGTCGATTCAGCTGACCATCGCGAATGGATTCGCTCCCACAGAAAGCTGTTCCGTCAGGCGACATCAATGCCGACGATCCCATCTTGCCGATCCAGGCGGCTGTGCTACAAATGATGTCTTCGTCACGATGCATTACTGGACATTATGAATAAGCTCGGCAAATCCCTGCCTCCCCTGGCCAGTCTTCTGCCTTTCGAGGCCGCTGCCCGATTGTTGAGTTTTTCCCGCGCGGCCGAAGAGTTGAACCTGACTCAGGCGGCGGTGAGCCGACAGATCAGGGCATTGGAGGAGGATCTGGGCATCAGCCTGTTCCAGCGGCGCAACCGGGCGGTGTTCCTGACCGATGCCGGGCGCGAGTTCAGCCTCACGTTGGGTAATGCATTGCGTGACGTGGGCAGCACGGCGGATCGGCTGCGCGGGGTGGCCAGGAAGAATGAAGTGGTGTTGCTGTGTCAGCCCTGCGAAGCCTTTCACTGGCTGATGCCCAGGCTGTCGAATTTCCACCAGCAGTGCCCGGAAATCGAACTGAAGATGGTCACTTGGGCCAATCCGCTCACTGACTTCCAGGGCTACTTCGACGTGGCGATGCAAAGCAGCAACCGCGACCACGGCTTGCATCCGCTGTTGTTCACGGCTGCTGACGAGGTCTTTCCGGTGTGCAGCCCAGAGTACCTCCAAGGGCGCGCTTTACCCGTCGCGCTTGATGAGCTGGGCAACCACACCTTGCTGCATCACGACGCCTTGCCCGCTTATCAACTGGAATGGGACACCTGGCTGGCGACGTTCGGCCACCAAGTCCCACGCCAGGCCCGTGGGCTGGTATTCGATCATTATTCACTGATGCTGCACGCCGCCGTCGAGGGACACGGCCTGGCCATGGGCTGGCGGCGCACCTCGCAACGCATGCTCGACAGCGGCGTGCTGATTGCCCCGTTCGCCGAAAGCGTTCACCTGAGCGAAGCGCTGTCGGTCTACCGCCGCCACGGGCAGGCGCGCCGGGAAGAGGCGAACCTGCTGGTGGAATGGTTGCGCGCTGAGTTGAACTGAGCGAGGGTTCTCAACCGCCCGCGATCATCAGGTCCAGGTTCTGCACGGCCGCACCGGCTGCACCTTTGCCCAGGTTGTCGAACACGGCGGCCAGCAGCACGTGCCCGGCATTTTCGAACACCATCAGCCGCAGTTTGTCCGTGTCGTTCATGACCCGAGGGTCCAGGCCGGTCAGGGCCTGCGAGGCGTCCATCGGCATGACCTCGACAAAATCGCTGCCCGCGTAGTGCTGCTCAAGGCACGCGTGCAACCGGGCGCCAGTGACACCCGATTGCAGCAAGCGCAGTTGCAGCGGGAGGGTCAGCACGATGCCCTGACGGAACGAACCGTAGGCCGGGATGAACATCGGGCGTTCGCTGAGGCCGCTGTATTGCTGGATCTCCGGCACGTGCTTGTGGGCCAGGCTCAGGCCGTACACCTGAAACGGCGTCGCCTGGGCAGCGTCCGGCCCCTCGAATTCATCGACACCGGCACGGCCTTTACCCGAGTAGCCTGACACCGCGTTGATGCTGATCGGGTAGTCCCGGGGCACCAGCCCGGCGTCCAGCAAAGGACGCAGCAGTCCGACGGCGCCCGTCGGGTAACACCCGGGGTTGGTCACCCGGCGAGCGGTGGCGATGAGCGTTTTCTGCTGTTCGCTCATCTGCGCAAACCCATAGACCCAGTCCGGATGGGTACGGTGGGCAGAACTGGCGTCGATCACCCGTACGGCAGGGTTCTCAATACTCGCTGCGGCCTCACGGGCGGCGTCGTCGGGCAGGCACAGGATTGCGATGTCGCAGGCGTTGATGGCCGCTGCACGGCTTCTGGCGTCCTTGCGCTGTGCGGCAGGCAGCGTCACAAGTTGCAGGTCGGTTCGGCCCTGCAGCCGCTGGTGGATCTGCAGGCCGGTCGTGCCTTGGTCACCGTCGATGAAAACAACAGGAAGGGTCATGAGGTTGCGCTCGCTTACAGTCATCAATGGCAAGCATCTTCGAACAAGGCGTAAGATAGGAAAAGTTGAATTTATTAATGATCAGATTCAGATTTTATGAAGGAGTAGTGCTGTGCGTGAGATCAGCCTCGACCGGTTACGCACACTGGTGGCGATTGCCGACCACGGCTCGTTTGCTGAAGCGGCGCGGGTGTTGAACCTGGCGCCGCCCACAGTGAGCTTGCACATTGCCGATCTGGAGGAGCGTGTCGGCGGGCTGTTGTTGTCGCGCACCCGAGGTCGCGTCCAGCCGTCGGCGATCGGGGAAACGCTTATCGAACGGGCCCGTCGTTTGCTGGCCGATGCCGAACAGGCGCTCGAAGATGTCGAGCGTCAGGTCCAGGGCCTGGCCGGGCGGGTCAGGCTCGGCGCGTCGACCGGCGTCATCGCGCAACTGATACCGCAGGCGCTGGAAACCCTCAGTCAGCAGCACGGGGGCATCGATGTGCAGGTGGCGGTGCTCACTTCGCAGCAGACCTTGCAGAAACTGGCCGATGGCAGTCTCGACATCGGCGTGATTGCGTTGCCGCAATCGCCGGTCAAGGGGCTGGAAATCAAACCGTGGCGACGTGACCCGGTGATGGCGTTCCTGCCGGCGCGCTGGGCGTGCCCCGACGTTATTTCGCCCGCCTGGCTGGCGGCCCAACCGCTGATTCTCAACGACAACAGCACCCGGCTGTCGCGTCAGGTGGGGGAGTGGTTCGCAACAGAAGGCCCGCAACCGACGCCGCGCATTCAGCTCAACTACAACGACGCGATCAAGAGTCTGGTGGCGGCCGGGTATGGCGCGACGGTACTGCCCCATGAAGCGTCGACGCCGGCGCCGGAGAGCCGCATCGTCATGCGTCCGTTGCAGCCGTCGTTATGGCGAGAGCTGGGCATCGCCCATCGGGCCGGAGAGGTCGAACGCTCGACCCGGCATGTTCTGGAGGTGTTGTGGGGACTGGAAGCGTTGTAGCGACGCAAGGTGGACCTATGGGAACAGCGACGGATACGCCGCCTCCCACAGGTGGATCAGCGGTCGATCAGAACTTGAATGCCTGACGACCGATCAACAGCCAGTGGCCTTTCTGCTTCTGCCAGACCTGGAAGTTTTCGATCTCGGTCGGTACTTCGACGCCGCTGTTCACGGCCTGGGCGGAGAAGTGGTTGCGAACCAGCGCAGTGTCGCCGTCCAGGGTGATTTTCTGGTTGAGCATCTGAAGGGTCTTGAAACCGCTGCGGCCGGTTTCGATGTCGGCGATGAATTCCTGCTTGTTCTGAATCTTGCCGCTGGAGTGACCGTAGGTGACGTTGTCTGATGTCAGGGCGCTCAGGGCCTTGATGTCTTTGTGCAACATGGCCTGGGTCATCTGGTCGACGGCCTTGGCGACATTTTGCTCATCGGCAGACGGCGCAGCGGCTACATAGCCCGAAAACAGGCACACAAACCCTACCACCAGTTTGAACTTGGTCATTGATGTTTCCCTTTTTATTGTGATCGGATCGAAACGGAATCCCCGCTCGGGCGCCGGCAAAGCCACCCGGAAAACGAGTTTTCGTACGTTATCATACAACTGTGGTGTGCTGGCTAGTGGGAGGTGACGGTAGACGCGATCAAGGCGCGCCGAACAGCATGGTCCAGTAGATGCCCAGATCGCTGCGGGTATTGGTTGCGTAGGCCGCGCCGACCTGAGTAAACATCGGGTTCATCAGGTTGGCGCAGTGACCGGGGCTCGCCAGCCAGCTCTGCATGGCCTGGCTCGGTGAACCCTGACCGGCAGCGATGTTTTCGCCGATCTGCCGCCCGCGATAACCTGCCACCCGCGCGCGGTCCACCGGCGTGTCGCCATCCGGGTCCTGGTGGGCAAAGTAGTTGTCGTTGGCCATGGCCTTGCTGTGACCTTGGGCGGCAGTGCCCAGCGCGTTGCTCCAGCTCAACGGGCGAGCCGCCGCGAAGCGCCGATAGCCGCACATGCGCGAAGTGGCGCGGGCGGCGTTGACCTGTGCCAGCAACGCCTTGTCCGCCGCGCGCACGTCGGTGAGACGGGCATCCACCAGCGGTTTGGCCAGCACCAGTTGCCATTGCCCGCCCCCATGGCTGATGCCGAGGTCGGCGGCCTGGCTGTCGAGCATCGAATCGCAGTATTCGCGTTGCAGCATGGCGAACGCGGCATCGGCGTCACGTGCGCCGACCAGTTGAATGCTCTGAACCGTGGCGGCCTGATAACCCGCCGCCTTCAAGCCTTCGCGCAAGCTGCCGCCGTAGCCCACCGGCAGGGCCACATTGGCCTTCAACGACAGCGGCGGCATTGGCGAAGCGATCCGGCCTTCGCACCGCTGCGGATGCGCCCGGTAACTGTTGATGGCTTGCGCCAGTTGTCGCTCGCCGTCGGCAATGGCCGGTGGGGTAACGAGGTAGAGCGAAGCGGCAAGGCTGAGCAGGGCAAAACGAGACAGACGAACAGGTGGGCGCATGAGGCGGACAGCTCGGGTGATCAAACGGGGAGGTTGCTGAACGGGATTTCGGGGCGCGGATAGGACTGCGGGTTTGCAGACTAGTTGCAGGAGGCAACGAAATTTCATCAATGAGCAGCGGGCGGATGGCTGCGCTAAGTCCTGGGAACACCGGAATCCCCGTTGGAGACGTCCGAGGTTACGAGGGTATGGGCCGCACTTCGGACGAATGCGTTGGGTCATTCAAGACGTATGTACCTGACCCACCGCATCCCCTTACCGGCACCTCACTTCAAATCACTGGCAAACGGCATCAGGGGTCCATCGCTTGGACGGCGGCCCGTGGCCCCGACGGCGTTGAGCATGATTTCCAGGTCTTTCGCCCGTGGCGTGGTGGAGCTGGCGTCCACCGGCCGGACGGTCACGGCGTTCTCGTCACCGACTTCCCCTTGCGCGAGCGTCAATGACGGATGATCGAACGGCGCTTGTTCCCACGCTACCCGTGGATCGGTGAGGCCCACTTCCATGAATTTGACCAGCGCGTCTATTTCGCTTGGGGTCAGGTTCAGCGCCGTCATGTCCGGGTCCAGGTTCGAGGCGTTGTGCTGGTTCACACTTGGATGGTCGAACCCGCTGGTATTGCTCGCGTCCTGACCGCGCCGGTCGCCGCCACGGTTGTAGAACTCCACCACTTGCTTGAGCGTCGAGCGGCTGCCGTTATGAAAGTACGGCCCGGTCAGCGCGATGTTGCGCAAGGTCGGTGTCTTGAAGGCACCATCGACCGAGTCGCGGAACCCGATATTAGGCTTGAGCGTGGCGTCACACGGAATGGCCGGGCTCAAGGGTGCTTCGAATTTGCACACGTCGACCTCGAACGGGTCCGGCACGCTCAGGCCTTGCAGCAGGGTGTTGTACTGACGGGTGAACGACAGAGGATTGCCCCAGGCGTCGCTGCCACCCAGCGCCAGGTCTTCTTCGGTCGGGCGCACGCCGGTGTTGTAGAAACCGTTGTCGTAGAGTGTGACCAGGTTGTCGGCCATCACCATCCGTTCAATGCGCTCGCGGGGTTCGAGGCGCAGGCGTGTTGCGGCATTGGTCAGCTCCGGCCCGGCGTGACACGCCACGCATTTGCCTTTGCCGGTGAACAGGTTCATGCCCTCGATTTGCTGCGCGTCCATCGCCTGGGTGTTGCCTTGCAGGTAAGCGTCGAGGGGCGTCTGGTCGGACACCAGCGTCGACTCGTACAGCTGAATGGCAAGGCCGAAGAACAGCGGGAAATTCGCCTCTATCTGCGCATAGTCGACGCCGCCCAGCGACACCGGCTGCGCGGCGTTCCACAAGCGTGGGTGGAACGCAGCCTTGATCAGGTCGCGGTAGCTGGGACGCCGCACGGCAATCGACGACAACACCGAATCATTGGAGGCGATGCGTTGATGACTGAGCACCAATGAGTCCAGCATGCGTCGACCAATGTCGGCAAACGTACGGCCCCCACAGGACATCTCCACCGGGCTGCCGGGCGGGCCGACCGCCTGGGAAGCAGCAGAAGCGTCATTGAGCGCCAGCCTGACTTTGGTTGCCACGGGGTTGCGTTCAGTGGTCACGAAAATGGCGGCGTCGGGGTCGCGATTGCCGAACGGCGAGAAGCCGTTAAACACGTTGTTGGCCCGCCCATCCCAGAAGTTGCGCACGTTGAAGGCGGCGTTGATCACGGTCGGGGCGTTGCGTCCGGTGCTACGGCGCACGCTGGTCTTGCCAACCGCAAACACCGCGTCGGTTTGCGGGGTGCAGCGGTCGAAACGAGGCTGACGGGGCCTGACGTAGTTGGCTTCGAACACGCCTTGTGAGCCCACTACATCGTCTGAGGAATAGACGATCGCCGAGTTACGGTCCAGCGGATCGGCCAGCACGTGGGTCGGGAAGTCGGCCTTCTTCAGCGTGTAGTTCGGGCCGCCCTTGCCGCCGGACAGGGTGGTGTAGGACGGCACATCCCCCGGGATGTTCGGCGCAATGAACGGTTTGTTGAACAGCGACGCAACGTTGGCGTTGGTGTGGGCCTGACCCGGGTTGAGCTGGTTGCTGATGCGGTGATCCACGCCAGCGTGATAGTGACAGGACGCGCAGGCGGTGAAGCCGTCGCTGCCGAAGTCCTGATCCCAGAACATCGCCTTGCCCAGGCGAATCGCTGCGTCGCGGTTGAGCACGAAGTCGCCCATCAAATCGACCTTGCGCCCGCTTTCGGTGCCGGAGGGATCGGGCGGCGTCACGCCGCGCATCGATTGCAACGTGGGGATGTCCGGGCCGGGCGCGACCACTTCCACAGGTGTCGCCGCAGAGGCTAGGGGTATCAACAGGCAACCGGCAATCAGGCCACCCGCGAGGGTGCAGGTCAGACGCAGGGATCGAACGCTCATCAGGTCATTCATGATAGTGGCACTCTCGGTAAGTGAAGGATTACCGGAACTGTTTGCAGTGTTCTTGTTTAAAAACAGGCCAAAGCAATAGCGGTCCTCGTGAACATCACGTCGACTGAAAGTTGAATGGCGCGGTGCAGACGACAGGTCGGCGTTTACGGTTGCCGATTACGTACTGTCGCGAAGACAGAAGGCTGCTGAGAGTGACAATAGCGCTGCGAGAAAAAAATGGAAGTTATATTTTGAAATAATTTAATGAGGGGGAAGTGCCTTTGGACGTGCATGGAAAAGCCCGAAGTGTGGGGGTATTCTTCCCCGTTATTGGGGAAGTAACCGGCGAATGGCAAAACGATTATGTAAAAAATTCATTTTTTTCAATGGATTAAGCTTTGATGTCTCCGGTTGTGGACATTGGCAAACAAATTGCTCAGTGAGGGTGTGCGCTGAATGTTAATGAGCGGGTGGCGTCATTTTATAGAGACTCGTGCAGTTAAGGTCAGGACACGTTTTAAAGTAAGTGTTGAAGCGTGGCAATGTAACCAAGTAGCGCTTGTGTGAAATCACACAGCGTCAGCTATTGCCTGTTTATATATAAAGTCATCGCGTTTTTTCGACGGGGCAGGTGGTGATGTGCGACGGCGATCGATCAACCATCTCTCCTGAATAATCCGCCACCTGCTATCGGGTCAAAACACTGCTTTAATGATTGTTCGTTACCGCGCCACCGAGTCGTAAGGTTCAGGCGCGGTGCCAAGCCGACAATCAATGAGGAAGTGCACAGATGACCCGTCTCACTGCCAAGGATTTCGCCCCTGAATTGCTCGAACTCTATGACTTCTACGTTCACGGCAAGATCAACCGCCGTGAGTTTCTTGATCGGGCGGCGGTGTTCGCCTTGGGTGGACTCACCGCGACCGCGATCCTGTCATCGCTGAGCCCGGATTACGCGCTGGCCGAGCAGGTCGAATTCACCGACCCCGACATCGTCGCCGAGTATATTTCCTATCCATCGCCCAAAGGCCACGGCCAGGTCCGTGGGTATCTGGTGCGGCCAGCCAAGGCCAGCGCGAAAGCACCGGCGGTGCTGGTGGTGCATGAAAACCGTGGCCTCAATCCGTACATCGAAGACGTCGCCCGTCGTGTGGCCAAGGCCGGGTTCGTCGCGTTGGCGCCTGATGGCCTGTCGTCCGTCGGCGGCTACCCGGGCAATGACGACAAGGGCCGAGAGCTGCAGCAGAAGGTTGATCCCGAGAAATTGATGAACGACTTCTTTGCGGCCATCGAATGGCTGATGGCGCACCACGCGTCGACCGGCAAAGTCGGCATCACCGGGTTCTGCTATGGCGGTGGCGTGGCCAATGCGGCGGCCGTTGCCTACCCCGAACTGGCGGCGGCAGTGCCGTTTTACGGCCGGCAACCCAAGGCGGAAGATGTCGCGCGCATCAAGGCACCTTTGCTGCTGCATTACGCGGAGCTCGACAAGCCCATTACCGATGGCTGGCCCGCCTATGAGCAGGCGCTGAAAGCCGCCGGCAAGACCTATAAGGCTTACGTGTACCCCGGGGTCAATCACGGCTTCCACAATGACTCAACGCCACGCTACGACGATGCCGCCGCGCGGCTGGCGTGGGACCGGACGCTGGAGTGGTTTCGTAAATACCTCGTTTAATGCACGCCGACGGGCGAGCATCAGCGTTGTGCTGACAGATACCGGGCCAGCGCCTCGATCGCGCCCTCGGCAGTCTCGCTGCTGCCCGCCCAGGTACACGCCAGCATCAGGTTTTTCGGCAACTGAAAGTCCTCGACCTGAAACCCCTGTGCATCGAACCCTTCGGCATCATGCTGGATTTGCTCGCGCAGCGAACGCAGGTCATCGAAATACGCCCATACCGGTTTAGCCAGCGCCACGGCCATGCCGACTTCGAACGCTGTTCCCGAGTCTGGCTCGGCACCGCGAAACACATTCAAATTCGCCAGCACGGCATCGCAGCCTTTGATCATCGTGATGTTGGCAGTGCAAATCAGCGCGGCCGTTTCCTGCGGCGGCAGCCCCTGCGTGACCTCGTTATCGAATGGATACAACCCTTCGAGGCCGTGTGCGTTGCACAGCGCTTTCAGATAACGCCCGTGCTCGATGGCGTCGCTTCGGAAGACGTCAAAGCCCGCCAGATAAACCCGAGGTGTGCGAGAGGAGAGCATGGCCGTTTCCCTTGTAGACGAAGGCATTGATTCTAACGAATCGGGTGACCGGTTGCCGTTGATCAGACCGGTTGCGATTGATGGCAAAAAGGGGCTGGAATCTGTACGGATAAACAGTATCCTGACGCCTTTCCAACTGCCGTAACGTGACCGCGCCGTGAGCACTTCCCCCCTCGACAACCCGTTCTATTACCTGGAGAACTTTCGCCAGGTGCTGGGCTGGATTGGTCAGCGCTACGACGATCTGCTCGATGATGACGAGCGTCGGTTCATCGAGCACTTTGCGCGTCTGTCACAGCCTTCCCAGGCGTTGCTGGTGCGGATGGTCATGCGCAAGGGGACTCTGTTTCGTGCCAGCAAGCTGAATTATGCCGAGATCGGTGATGTACGGCTGGCTGCCGCGTCGCTTTTGGCGTGTGGATGGGTCGACGCACAGCCTCATCTGGATCTTCATGGGTTATTCGCGCTGCTGCGCAAAGACGAACTGGGGCTTTGTTTCAAGGATCACGGAATCAGGAGCACGGAGAAAAAAGCGGATCTGCTGGAGCGACTCCTACCGCTGTACGCGCAGGCGCAACCGCTGGATCAGTGGTTCTCAGGCCTTGATGACGTGGTCTTCGGGCTGGAGGTCATGCCGTTGTGCGATCGCTTGCGTCTGTTGTATTTCGGCAATCTGTACCAGGAGTGGTCCGAATTCGTGCTGGCGGATCTGGGCATTTATCGCTACGAGAAAGTCGAATTTTCCGTCGAGTCGCGGGGTATCGGCCGACGGGAAGACATCGACACGTGCCTGCATCTGCACGCCTGCCGCCAGGCGCTGGACGAAGGCGCGGTGTTGCACGAACTGGCCGCTCAGGCGACGAGCGTCAACACCGCAAACCCGTGGCTGGCGATGCGCCGGGCCAAGCTGCTGTTCCAGATCGGTTATCAGGCCGAGCGCGAGCAGGACTGGCCGCTGGCGTTGGCCGTGTACACACAGTCCAGTTATCCCGGTGCGCGGGTACGCAGGATTCGCGTGCTTGAGCGCATCGAGCACTACGCTGAAGCCATCGCGCTCTTGCTGCAGGCTCAGTCGGCGCCTGAAAACGATGAAGAAACCCAGCACCTGCTGCGCATTCAGCCGCGCCTGCAACGCAAGCTGGGGCAGGGTGGTGTTCGACGGCGGACCACTCGGGCCGTCACTCGGCTGGACCTGAGCGTGGTGCCGTTGCCGGAACACAGCGTTGAGCGATTGATTCAACTGCACTTGGCCGAAGAGGGCAGTGAGGTGCATTACGTCGAGAATGCGCTGATCAACTCGCTGTTCGGGCTGTTGTGCTGGCCTGCGATCTTCGCCCCGCTGCCCGGTGCATTCTTCCATCCGTTTCACAGCGCGCCCAGCGACCTGCACAGCCCCGACTTCTACCCGCGTCGCGCGACGTTGTTCGATGCCTGTCTGGCGCAGCTGGACGATGGTCGCTATCAGGCGGCGATCCGGCAGAACTACGTCGACAAGTTCGGCCTGCAATCACCCTTCGTGTTCTGGGGCACGCTGACGCCGGAGCTGCTCGAGCAGGCGCTGCACTGCCTGCCGCCGCAGCACCTAAAACGCTGGTTCCGCCGTCTGCTGCAAGACATCAAGGCCAACCGCACCGGCATGCCCGACCTGATCCAGTTCTACCCTGAGCAGCGCAGCTATCGAATGATCGAAGTCAAAGGCCCGGGCGACCGGTTGCAGGACAACCAGCTGCGCTGGCTGGATTTCTGCGCCGAACACGAGATGCCGGTGGTGGTGTGTTACGTCCAGTGGGCCGAGGAATCTGTGCTGGCGGGTTAGCGCTTCGCTTTCTTGGGCGGCAAGGGCAGGGGGGCGAACAGTGCTTCGATGTCGTCGCCCTGCAGTTTCCAGTCTCCGGCGGCGCGACCGTCCAGCACGCCGGATGCCAACGAGCGCTTCTCTTGCTGCAGGTGCTGGATTTTCTCCTCCACCGTGCCTCGGGCGATCATCTTGTAGACGAAGACCGGCTTTTCCTGACCGATGCGATAGGCGCGGTCGGTGGCCTGGTTTTCAGCGGCCGGGTTCCACCAAGGGTCGTAGTGGATCACCGTATCGGCCGCTGTCAGGTTCAAACCCGTGCCGCCGGCCTTGAGGCTGATCAGGAAAATCGAGCGTTTGCCGCTCTGGAAGTCCTGGACCGGTGTTCGACGGTCCTTGGTCTTGCCGGTTAACAAGGCGTACTCGATCCCGCGGTGTTCCAGCTCCGTTTCGATCAACTCGAGCATCGACGTAAATTGTGAAAACAGCAGAATCTTGCGATCTTCCGCCAGCAGCTCTTCCACCATTTCCATCAGGCTCTGCAGCTTCGCCGAGGTGGAATGGCGAGGATTGGGCGGCACGCTGTTGACCAGACGCAGGTCGCAACAGACCTGCCGCAGTTTGAGCAATGCTTCCAGAATGATGATCTGGCTGCGTGCCACGCCTTTTTGCGTGATCTCGTCGCGGACCTTTTTGTCCATGGCCAGGCGCATGGTTTCGTACACGTCGCGCTGAGCATCGTTGAGTTCGACCCAGTGGACGATTTCGGTCTTGGGCGGCAGTTCGGTGGCGACCTGTTCTTTGGTGCGCCGCAACAGAAAGGGTTTGATTCGCGCGTTCAGGTGCTGAAGACGCTCTTCGTTGCCGAGCTTTTCAATGGGCGTGCGGTAATTGAGGGTGAACTGCTTCACGTCGCCCAGCCAGCCGGGCATCAGGAAATGAAACAGCGACCACAGCTCGCCCAGGTGGTTTTCCAGCGGCGTGCCACTCAGGCACAGGCGCTGACGAGCGTTGAGCTGGCGAGCGGCCTGCGCGGCCTTGCTGTTGGGGTTCTTGATGTACTGCGCTTCGTCGAGCACCAGCACGTGCAGCAGCTGTTTGCTCAGCAGCTCAACGTCCCGTGGCAACAGGGCGTAGGTGGTGAGGATCAGGTCGTAATCCTGAAGGCTCTCGTAGTCCTGATGGCGGTTCGCGCCATACAACGCCAGCACGTTGAGCTGCGGCGTGAAATGTTTCGCTTCGTCCATCCAGTTGGGGATCAGGCTGGTCGGCATGACCGCCAGCGCCGGGCAATCCAGTCGCCCGGCCTGTTTTTCCAGCAACAGATGCGCCAGGGTCTGAAGGGTCTTGCCCAGGCCCATGTCATCGGCCAGCACGCCGCCGACTTCCAGCTCGCGCAGGGCCTGCATCCAGCTCAACCCTTCCAGCTGATACGGGCGCAACGTGGCATTGAGACCTTCCGGAACCGTGACCTGGGTGTCTTTGATGTTAAAAAGCCGTTCGGAAAACTGACGGACCCGGTCGCCCCCTTGCCACAGCAACGGCATGCCGTCGAGCGGCTTGAGCCGCGCCGCGTCGGCAGTGCTCAGGCGAATCGCGGTGTTGCCGTCTTCACGCCAGTAGAAGTCGCCCAGCGTGGCCAGCACGGTCTTCAAGCGACCGTAGGGCAGGGCGACCTGAATCGGAACGCCGCCACGCTGGGTGAAGTGATTGAGCTGCACCAGAAGCTGTTCATCATCACGCCGTTTGGCGATGCCGTTCAGCGTCATCAATTCGGGGTGCGCGCGCAGCAGGTTAATCAGGATCGGCAACAGGCTCAGACGCTCGCCATTGACGATGATCCCCAGCTCCAGATCGAACCAGTCACGTTCCGGTGCTTCATCGACCGTCGCGTACCAGTCGTCCACGGGCGTCACGTCAAACCCGAAATCGGCGTTCATTTCGATCTGCCAGCCCTGCTCGCGCAGCACGGGCAGCTCGTCGAGCATGAAGGTCAGCCAGGCCTTGTCGGTTGGCAGCTCGAACATTTCACCGGCGCTATCGGGCAATGCCTTGCTCTGCCGGGTGGCGATGCGAAAGCCCATGTCCTGCAACTGCTTGCGGTACTGCGCCTCGCGATCCAGCACGCGGCGCATGCGAATGGTTTCTTCTTTGAGGTGCCACAGAATGTCGCTGGAGCGGCCGGCGCTGGGCACGCCCGAGACAAACATCTCGCGGTAGCGGAACGCCAGGGCCGCACGGTGCTGAATGTGCCGTTGCATCTTGCCGTTACGGGGTTCGTAGGCGCTGAACTCAAAGCTGGCCAGGATCAGGCGCGGCTCCGGTTCGACGCCTTTCAACAGCTTGACCGGCAGCGCGGGTTTTTTCTCGATCCCCGGCTTGCGCGCGCCATTCAGATTGCCCGCAGCCGCCGCGATCGTAGGCCTGTTTTCCGGGTCCTGAAGGAAAAACAACGCGGCTGCGCAATGCTTGCAGTTGTTTCTGACCGGGCAGGTGCACTTGCCGACGATAAAATTACGGGTGCGGTCGGGGTCTTTGAACAGCAGGGTCTGGGTGTAGGTTTCAAGGCTCGACCCTCGGCACACCGTGCGCACCAGATCGGCGCTGATGTGATCCAGCGTGACGCGTTTCTGCCTGGCATAGTCAAGCCCGCGTTCCACGCTTTGCGCCTTGAATAACGGTTCCCATGGCAGCGCCAGGGCTTTTTCCAATGAGGATGACACGTCTTGCCCTACGTCAACGCGGTGCTTGAAGAGGAGAGACTTTGATCAACATCGCCAGGCTCCCGTTGTCCATGTAGGTCAATTCGCCGTTTCTGACGCGGGTCGCCTGACGCATGCGTTCGCTGGTGACCAGCACGCCATGGTCGTCGAGCTGGTTGACCCAGAAATTGGCGTCGATGTCCGTAAAACGCGCCAGACCCAGGCTCACCGTGCCCTCGATCGGGTAGTGGCCAAACTGTTTCTGGCCGCTGCTGATCGCCACCTTGCTCGGCGTCGCGCTCAGGTCCTGCTGCCAGGCACGGTGCAACAGCACTTTATAGCCCTCGCTGGATTCCAGCTTGCCCGCCAGTGTGTCCAGCGCGGTGGACGCCTGGTTGTCGGGTCCCAGTGTTCGCGCGCCGGCGGCCCAGTCTTCCGGCGCTGGCTGGTTGGTCGCCGCGGGTTCACCGTTCTGGCGGAACAGGATCAGTTCCACCTGATACGTACCATCGGCGAACGCTGCAGGGGCGAATAGCACCAGCAGCAGGGTGAGCGAGTGAAGCAGACGCATGGTGAATCCTTAAGCCGATTGTTTGGAAGGCGGCGGGGTCAGACGCTCGAACAGCGCTTCCAGCGTATTAAAGCGCTCCTCGGGTCGCTCCATCGGCACCGTGAACTTGAACAGCGTTGCGCCTTCGAATTTGTAGCGATTGGGTTGCCCTTGAATCAGCTTGATCAGCGCCAGCGGATCTACTGGAGTATCGGCGCCGAATTCGATTCGTCCACCCTGCGGCCCGGCATCGACCTTTTTAATGCCCAGTTGCTCGGCCTTGAGCTTGAGCGAGGTCATGCGCACCAGGTTTTTGGTCGGTTCCGGCAGCAAGCCGAAGCGGTCGATCATTTCCACCTGCAGGTCTTTCAGGCCTTCCTCATCGGCGGCGTTGGCGATGCGCTTGTACAGAATCAGGCGTGCATGCACATCGGGCAGGTAATCCTCGGGAATCAGCCCCGGCACACGCAGGTTGACTTCCGGTCCACCGCCGAGCGGTTGATCCAGGTTCGGCTGTTCGCCCTTGCGGATCGACTTCACCGCGCGCTCGAGCATCTCCATATAAAGGGTGAAGCCGACCGCCTGGATCTGCCCGCTCTGGCCTTCGCCCAGCAGTTCGCCCGCGCCGCGGATTTCCAGGTCGTTGGTTGCGAGCACGAAGCCCGCACCCAGATCCTGAGTGTTGGCGATCGCTTCCAGGCGCTTCTCGGCGTCGGGCGTGATCTGTTTGCGCGGCGGTGTCAGCAAGTACGCGTACGCCTGGTGGTGACTGCGTCCGACCCGGCCGCGTAACTGGTGCAGCTGGGCCAGCCCGAACTTGTCGGCGCGCTCGATGATGATGGTGTTGGCGCTTGGCACGTCGATCCCGGTCTCGATAATGGTCGAGGCGATCAGGACGTTGAAGCGCTTGTGGTAGAAGTCGCTCATCACCTGTTCGAGGTCGCGCTCATGCATCTGGCCGTGACCGATGCCGATCCGCGCTTCGGGCACCAGCTCGGCGAGGTCCGCGGCGCACTTCTCGATGGTCTTCACGTCGTTGTGCAGGTAGTAGACCTGACCGCCGCGCAACAGCTCGCGCAGCAGCGCCTCTTTGACGGTCGGCTTGTTCTGCTCCATGACGAAGGTGCGCACCGACAGGCGACGCGCAGGCGGTGTGGCGATGATCGACAGGTCGCGCATACCGGCCACGGCCATGTTCAGGGTCCGCGGGATCGGCGTGGCGGTCAGGGTCAGGATGTCGACTTCGCTGCGCAGCGCCTTGAGCTGTTCTTTCTGACGGACACCGAAGCGGTGTTCTTCGTCGATGATCACCAGCCCCAGGTTCTTGATCTTGACGTCGTCCTGCAACAGCTTGTGAGTACCGATGACGATGTCAATCTTGCCCTCGGCGAGATCGGCCACGGCGGCATTGATTTCCTTGGCCGACTTGAATCGACTCATGACTTCAACGGTCACCGGCCAGTCGGCGAAACGGTCGCGGAAGCTGTTGTAGTGCTGTTGGGCGAGCAGGGTGGTCGGCACCAGGATCGCGACCTGCTTGCCGCCGTGTACGGCGATGAACGCCGCGCGCATCGCCACTTCGGTCTTGCCGAAACCGACGTCGCCGCAGACCAGGCGGTCCATCGGTTTAGGCGCCAGCATGTCGGCGCGCACCGCTTCGATGGTGGTCTGCTGGTCCGGGGTTTCCTCGAACGGGAAGCCGGCGCTGAAGGTTTCGTAGTCGAGCTTCGGATCGGCGAACGCGTAGCCTTCGCGCGCGGCGCGACGGGCATAGATATCGAGCAGCTCGGCCGCCACGTCGCGCACCTGTTCGGCGGCCTTGCGCTTGGCTTTCTGCCAGGCTTCGGAACCCAGACGGTGCAGCGGTGCCAGTTCGTCATCGCTGCCGGTGTAGCGTGCGATCAAATGCAGGTTGGCCACCGGGACATACAGCTTGGCGTCCTCGGCGTAGGCCAGCATCAGGAACTCTGCGACCTGGTTTTCCACTTCCAGCGTGGCAAGGCCCAGATAGCGCCCGACGCCGTGGTCGATGTGAACCACCGGCGCACCTTCGCGCAACTCGGCAAGGTTCTTGATGACCGCGTCGTTGGCATGGCCGTCCGCACGCTTTTCACGGCGACGACGCTGCATCACGCGCTGACCGAACAACGGGCTTTCCGCGATCAGCGCCAGCGCGGGCTGGTCCAGCACCAGGCCATCGTCCAGCGGTGCGATGGTGATCGCCAGCCGCTCTTTGCTGTCGACGAATTCCTGCCAGCTGTCCAGAGTTTTCGGGCGCAGCTTCAGGCGCTCGAGCAGTTCAAGCAGCACCTCGCGTCGACCGGCCGATTCGGCGGTGAACAGCACGCGGCCGGGGAAGTCGTTGAGGAAGTTGGACAGCGCCGCCAATGGCTCGTTGGCCTTGGCCTCAATCGCCAGGTTCGGTAACACCTGCGCCGGGAAGCGCTCGTGGCCCACGCCGGTGTTGACGTCGTCTTGGCTGGTGACCACCCGAGGCCAGCTTTTGAGGCGCGCGAAGCAGTCTTCCACCGGCAGGAACAACTCGGCAGGCGGCAACAGCGGTCGGTCAGGGTCGACGCGGCGCTCTTCGTAACGGTTGCGCACGTCCTTCCAGAACGTTTCCGCCGCCTGTTCAATGCCCGGCAGCGAGAACACCTGGGTGTCCTGTGGCAGGTAGTCGAACAGTGTGGAGGTTTCTTCGAAGAACAGCGGGATGTAGTACTCGATACCGGCCGGGGTAATACCGCTGTTCAAATCCTGAAAGATCGGGCTGCGGCGGAAATCGACGTCGAACCGCTCGCGGAACCGCGCCTTGAACCGGGTGACGGCCTCCTTCTGCAGCGGGAATTCCTTGGCCGGCAACAGGCGCACTGAATCGACCTTGTCGATGGAACGCTGGGTTTCCGGCTCGAAGGTGCGCAGGGTTTCGATTTCGTCGTCGAACAGGTCAATTCGGTAGGGCAGTTTGCTGCCCATCGGGAACAGGTCGATCAGGGCGCCACGCACCGTGAACTCGCCGTGTTCGTACACCGTGTCAACGTAGCGATAACCGCTGGCTTCGAGCCGCGTGCGCATGGCCTCGACATCAAGCTTCTGCCCGACGTCCAGCACCAGACTGCTGCCGAGCAGGAATTTGGTCGGCGCCAGGCGGTGCAGGGCGGTGGTAATGGGCACGACCAGCACGCCATGTTCCAGCTCGGGCAGCCGATACAGGCTTGCGATGCGCTGGGAGATGATGTCCTGGTGCGGCGAGAACAGGTCGTAGGGCAGGGTTTCCCAGTCAGGGAAATGCAGCACCGCAAGCTCAGGGGCGAAAAACTTCAGTTCCTGCTCGAGTCGCTCGGCGCTTTGGCTGTCGGCGGTCAAAAGCAGGGTGAAGCGTTTCGCGGCGCTGGCGGCCTCGGCGATGGCCAGGCTCTGAGCGGCACCGGGCAGGTTGCCCCAATGTTGTTTGCCTGCGGCAGCAGGGAGAATCGGTAGGCGCAGAACGGGCACGGAAGATAAAGCTCCAGGCGTTGCGGCAAAGCCGGGGATTGTAACTAAATCGGGAATCCGCTGTCAGTTTTGTGCTCGCCGATTTATGTAGTGCTCCGAGATCTCAAAACACTGGATTGCTCATAAACAAAGGCTTGGGCATAATGTAGTCCCTTTTTTCAGCCCCTACATGTGGAAGGTTCCCGTGACTCAGAAGCCCGACCAGTGTCTTGGTGAATGGATCGATCGTGAAGCACTCGCCGAGGCGATGATCCCGCTTATCGGTCAGCTCTACCGCAATAACAATGTGGTGAGTTCGATCTATGGCCGCACCCTGATCAACCGTTCAGTCATCGCGATTCTCAAAGCTCACCGCTTTGCGCGTCACCGCCAGGCAGACGCTACCGAGTTGTCTGTACACGAGACTTTCCCGCTCATCAAAGCGATGAGCGAGCTCAAACTGGGTGCCGCTTCGGTGGACCTGGGCAAGCTGGCCGTCAAATACAAGGCCGAAGCCAACGGTCGTACTGCCGAGCAGTTCGTCCGTGAAGAAATGGCCGAAATCGTAGGCCAACAGAATTCCGGCGCTCGCAAAGGCACTGACGTCGTGCTGTACGGTTTCGGCCGTATCGGTCGTCTGCTGGCGCGTATCCTGATCGAAAAAACCGGGGGTGGCGACGGCCTGCGTCTGCGCGCCATCGTCGTGCGCAAAGGCGCCGAGAACGATCTGGTCAAGCGTGCAAGCCTGCTGCGTCGTGACTCGGTACACGGTCCGTTCGACGGCACCATCACCATCGACGAAGCCAACAACACCATCAGCGCCAACGGCAACCTGATTCAGGTGATTTACGCCAAGAGCCCAACCGAGGTGGATTACACCCAGTACGGCATCAAGGACGCGCTGCTGGTCGACAACACCGGCGTATGGCGTGATGCTGACGGCCTGGGCCAGCACCTGCAGTGCCCTGGCATTGACCGCGTGGTGCTGACCGCGCCGGGCAAAGGCAAGCTGAAGAACATCGTTCACGGCATCAACCACCAGCAGATCACCGCCGATGACAAGATCATCTCCGCGGCTTCTTGCACCACCAACGCCATCGTTCCGGTCCTCAAGGCTGTGAACGACAAGTTCGGTATCGTCAACGGTCACGTTGAAACGGTTCACTCGTACACCAACGACCAGAACCTGATCGACAACTTCCATAAAGGCGACCGCCGTGGCCGTAGCGCCGCGCTGAACATGGTCATCACCGAGACCGGTGCTGCGACAGCGGCTGCCAAGGCGTTGCCTGAACTGGCCGGCAAGCTGACCGGTAACGCAATCCGCGTTCCGACGCCGAACGTGTCGATGGCGATCCTGAACCTGAACCTGGGCACCGCGACCACCCGCGAAGAAATTAACGAGTACCTGCGCCACACCGCGCTGTATTCGGACCTGCACAAGCAGATCGATTTCGTGAACTCGCAGGAAGTGGTTTCCACCGACTTCGTGGGTTCGCGCCACGCGGGTGTGGTGGACGCTGAAGCGACTATCTGCATGGATAACCGCGTTGTTCTGTACGTCTGGTACGACAACGAATTCGGTTACAGCTGCCAGGTGGTTCGCGTGATGGAAGACATGGCGGGCGTTAACCCACCGGCGTTCCCGAAGTAAAAGCAGCGTTGAACGGCGAGTTTCAAGCTGCACGTTGAAGCCACATGAAAACGCCCCGACTGGTTCGGGGCGTTTTTTTATGGGTTAAGTGTCGGTGTTAGCTTTTGGGTGGTATCCGATTTCGGTGGTGACGCTGAAGTTTGTTCTGCCTAACGGCAGACCTGTTCCGTCTTCGGCGGGTTACTTGAAAAGACCCCCCTCTTTGTTTCAAGAGGCAGCCAAGTGTCCTGGCTCCTGGTTGGGCCCTCCTGCGTCGGGTCCCTTCACTCCGGCGAAGCTCCATGGGCACGCGCCGAACGGATATCCATGTCCTGGCGGCGCTCTCGCGGCATCCATGCCGCTCGTCCCACTCCACGCCGCCTGCGTTCAGCCTGCACCCAAGTCGCGTTTTGTGGTGTCTGGCCTGGCGAGGCAGGAAGATCAAGAGCAAAAGCATCGGATAGCGCGAATCCTGTAGGAGCGTGGCTTGTCCCGCGATCTGCCGCGCAGCGGTAGCAAAATCAGGCAACTCGGTTGTACCTGATACACCGCATGCGACGGATTTGCTGCCGGTTCCCGGCAGATCGCGGGACAAGCCGCGCTCCTACGCCTTCGGCAGAGTCAAAAACAACATTGAAGTCGCCTGCTAGCTCTCGCTCTGCCTCGTTCTTGACGTGCTTTTCGTACCGCGACAGTCCAGACACCACAAAACGCGACTTGGGTGCAGGCTGAACGCAGGCGATGCGCAGTGGGCCGAGCGGCATGGATGCCGCGAGAGCCGCCCCCGGCCATGGATGGCCGATGGCGGCGGGCCCACGGAGCGTCGCCGGAGTGAAGGAACGACGACGAGGGAGTCGCCCAACCAGGAGCCAACCTGAACTGACCCCCGAAAGTTGGACACCCAGTCCAACCGAGGGAACAGCCATGACGAAGTACGATCCAGCCTTCAAACTCAAACTGGTTAAACAATGCCTGGCCGGCAGCAGCACCAACGGGGTTGCAGTCAAAAATGGTATCGGTCATTCCATCCTGCAGCGCTGGGTGCGCAGCTATCAGCAACACGGTCTGCCCGGCCTTGCGAGGCAGTACAGCCGCTATGACGCCCAGTTCAAACTCAGTGTTCTACAGCGCATTGAGCAGGATGGATTGTCGGACCAGCAAGCCGCCATTCTCTTTGGCATCCGCGGGCAAAACAGCATCGGGGAATGGAAGAGGCTGTACCATGCCGGAGGTATCAATGCGCTGAAGCCGCATCGGGAGAGAGAGCCTGCCATGCCCCAAAAACCATCTGAAAAAGCTGTACAGCCTTGCCCTGGCGATGACGAGCGTACTCGCCAGGAACTGCTCGATGAGCTGGGTTACCTGCGAGCGGAGAATGCCTACTTAAAAAAGCTCGATGCCTTGATCCGGGAGCAGAATGCAGCGCGAGCCAAAAAGCGCACATAATCCAGGGATTGAGGCATGAGCATTCGATGCAATGGCTGTTGCGTGCTGCCGGCTTGGCCCACAGCACGTTCTACTATCAGGCCAAGGCCGTTGCCCGCGATAAACACGCCGGGCTCAAGGCTCACGTGCGACGCATCTATGAGCAGCACAAGGGACGTTACGGCTATCGCCGTATCACCGCGGTCCTGAGACAGATAGGCGAACATGCCAATCACAAGACGGTACAGCGGTTGATGCAGATGATGGGGCTCAAGTCGTTGGTCAGGATCAAGAAATATCGCTCCTACAAAGGCCCGGAGGGCGAGACAGCGCCTAATCGGTTGGCGCGCCAATTCAAGGCCGACCTTCCCGACCAAAAATGGGTGACCGATGTCACCGAGTTCAAGGTCAACGGGCAAAAGCTTTACCTGTCACCAGTACTGGATCTTTGTACCCGGGAGATCGTGGCTTACCAGACCAGCAGGCGGCCGGTGTTTGAGCTGGTGTCAAAAATGCTGGAGAAGGCTCTGGCACGACTGGGGCCAGAGCAGACTCCTTTGCTGCACTCGGACCAGGGGTGGCAGTATCGTCAGGTTAATTACCGGCATCGGCTGGCCCAAAAAGGCCTTCAACAAAGCATGTCGCGTAAAGGGAACTGCTATGACAACGCTGTGATGGAGCGCTTCTTCGGCACTCTGAAGAGCGAGTTTTTTTACCTTGAGCGCTTCGACACCGTTGAGCAATTAGAAGCCGGGCTCGACGAGTACATCCATTACTACAACCACGAGCGGATCAGCATGAAGCTCAACGGCCTCAGTCCGGTACAATTTCGAAGCCAGATAATGAGTCTGTAATTTGTCCAACTTTCGGGGGTCAGTTCAAACCCTTGGTTACTTGGGGTTATCAAGTAACCCGCCGATGGCGGAACAGATCTGCCGTTAGGCAGAACCAAAAAATCAGCATCACCCGAGATCTCGGATATGCCAAAAGCGCGAGATCCCCGCCAAAAAAAAGCCCCGAACCGGTCGGGGCATTTCTTTCAGCGTCACAACGAATCAGGTTCAACCCGCCGCTGGCGCACCTTGAATGCGCGTCTGACCCTTACGGAACAGCACCAGCGTCGCAATCAAGCCCAACACCGCAGCGCCACTCAGCCAGATGCCAGGCGCCGCCTTGTTGTCCAGCACGTGAATCAGATACGTACAGGCCGCTGGCGTGAAGCCACCGAAGGTCGCCGTCGCCAGACTATAGGCCAGCGAGAAACCCGTGGTACGCACTTCTATCGGCATGATCTCGGTCAGCGAAACCACCATTGCGCCGTTGTACGACCCGTACAGGAACGACAGCCACAGCTCGACCATCAACAGGTTGACGAAGCTCGGGTTCGAGGTCAGCCAGGACAGCGCAGGGTAGGCTGTGACGATGGCCAGAATGGTCGCCGCCAGCAGCAGCGGCTTGCGGCCGATCTTGTCCGACAGCGAGCCCATGACCGGCAGCCAGATGAAGTTCGAAATCCCCACGCACACCGTGACCAACAAGCTGTCCAGATCCGACAGGTGCAGTTCGTTCTTGCCGAAGGTCGGCGTGTACGCCGTGATCAGATAAAACGACACAGTGGTCATGACCACCAGCGCCATACCGGCGATCACCAGACCGAAATTCTGGCCGATGGACTTCATCACTTCGCCCATGGTCGGGCGATGTTTGCGAGCGCGGGCTTCGAACTCGGGGGTTTCTTCCAGCGAACGGCGGATGATGAAGATGGCCGGAACGATCATGCAGCCTACCAGGAACGGTACGCGCCAGCCCCATTGCCCCATCTCGTCCGGACTCAGCCAGTGGTTCAGGCCCACACCCAGTAAACCGGCGAACACCACCGCCGCTTGTTGGCTCGCGGACTGCCAGCTGACGAAGAAGCCCTTGCGGCCGGGGGTCGAGATTTCGGCCAGGTAGACCGAAACACCGCCCAGTTCCACACCGGCGGAAAAGCCTTGCAGCAGACGACCGACCAACACCAGCAGCGGCGCCGCGACACCCAAGGTCGCGTAACCCGGCACGCAGGCAATCAGGATCGTGCCCATCGCCATCATGGCGAGGGTGATGATCAGGCCTTTTTTACGGCCGTGGTGGTCGATGTAGGCGCCAAGGAAGATCGCACCCAGGGGGCGCATCAGGAAGCCGGCGCCGAAGGTCGCCAGCGAAAGCATCAGAGACGCGAATTCACTGTCGGCGGGGAAGAAGGTCTTGGCGATGGCCGTGGCGTAGAAGCCATAGACCATAAAATCAAACATTTCAAGGAAGTTGCCGCTGACAACGCGAAATATCGCCTTGCCTTTGCCTGTGTTCGAGGCCATTTGGAATTACTCACTTAGGCTGTCTAGCTGGGGGGATCCGTTGTATTTATGCGTCCTCTCCTGCGCCGTTCGAGCTGGGTCTCGAGCGATACAGATTTGTAACGATATGTGTAAAAGTGGCGAATGGCAATTAATTCGGGCAGCCGCGGGCCTTGGCTGTAGACCGTCGCGATGAAAGGCAATGCGGTTTTATGTCGCGCGCAGGCAGAGGAGTCGCCTGAAGCCCCCGACGAGCGCCGGGGGCGGTTTTTTACTTCAGCAAGGCTTCACGCAGATCGGACGATAAACCGTCCGGCGCGAGCCAGATCGCGAAGTAGGCCTTGGCCAGCTCGGGGTCGGGGCTGGCGAAGATCACTTTACTGTTACGCGTGAGGTTGAGGCCATCGTTGCGGTCCCAGCTCAGGTCATAACGGTCACCTCGCTTGATGTTCTGAAAACTTTGGTGGAGTCGGTCCAGTTCGGGCCTCAGCCGTGCCAGCGTCTCTTTGGTCTGTTGACGTTCAAGCGTGGCGTTGGCGGCCTTGATCACGTCCTCACGGTCAATGTCGCGGAAATAAAACAGTTCCAGTTTCTGCGGTGCCTGGGTGAAAACCGCCTGCCTGGCGGTGATCGACGGTTCGGCATAAAACGCGGCGGCATAAACATCGGTCCACAAGTAGGTGAGAATCGCCTGATTCTTGCGCTCCAGCGCCGGGGTTTGCCCCTCGAGGCGAGCCGGAAAATCGGCCTGCTTTAGCAGGTCCGCCTGAGAGGCCATGGCCTGCGCGCTGCACAGCAGTCCCATTAACAGCATCCAGTGAATGAAGCGGTGTCGCATGATCGCGCCCTTTATCGAAAGATCCCACACAAGGGTATGACACTTTCTGCGCGATGCGGCCACAGCAAGTCAGTCGCTGCTCCTTAATAAACGTCGGAATTCGGTAGAAACCCACAAAATTGCAGGTTTTTTTAGGATTCGTAACGCCAAGGGATTTATCATCCGCAGCAATTGGGCATACAGCCGGCTTTTTGCGGTGATCGTATGCCCTTGCCGCAGACAAGATTGGCCTGCGACGCGACCAAGGGTTAATGTTCGCCGCGACGCTGGGCGATTAGACTGCGCCGCGAGTTTCGATTCTCATGCCGCCGGCCGCGGCATGATTTAGCCAGAGACGCCAGAGTGGCGCCTCGGCCTGTTCTAAGGAGTACGCATGGCTGTCTACAACTACGACGTAGTGGTACTGGGTTCCGGCCCAGCTGGGGAAGGCGCGGCAATGAACGCCGCCAAGGCTGGGCGCAAGGTAGCCATGGTCGACAGCCGTCGGCAGGTCGGCGGCAACTGCACTCACTTGGGCACGATCCCGTCCAAGGCGTTGCGTCACTCGGTCAAGCAGATCATTCAGTTCAACACCAACCCGATGTTCCGGGCCATTGGCGAGCCACGCTGGTTCTCGTTCCCGGACGTGTTGAAGAACGCCGAAAAAGTCATCAATAAACAGGTGGCGTCGCGCACCGGCTATTACGCGCGCAATCGCGTTGACGTGTTTTTCGGAACCGGCAGTTTCGCTGACGAGCGAACCGTCGACGTGGTGTGCAACACCGGTGTCATGGAAAAACTGGTCGCGAACCAGATCATTATCGCCACCGGCTCGCGTCCATATCGTCCGGCCGATATCGACTTTTCCCACAAGCGTATCTACGACAGCGACACCATCCTCAGCCTCAACCACACCCCGCGCAAACTGATCATCTACGGTGCCGGCGTCATTGGCTGCGAATACGCGTCGATCTTCAGTGGTCTGGGCGTGGACATCGAACTGATCGACAACCGTGATCAACTGCTGAGCTTCCTCGACTCGGAAATCTCCCAGGGCTTGAGCTATCACTTCAGCAACAACAACGTGATGGTTCGCCACAACGAAGAGTACGAGCGCGTCGAAGGCCTGGAAAACGGTGTCGTGCTGCACCTCAAGTCAGGCAAAAAGGTGAAGGCCGACGCCTTGCTGTGGTGTAACGGCCGTACCGGCAACACCGACAAACTGGGCCTGGAAAACGTCGGCATCAAGGCCAACGGTCGTGGCCAGATCGAAGTCGATGAGGCGTATCGCACCAGTCAACCGAATATCTACGGTGCGGGCGACGTGATCGGCTGGCCGAGTCTGGCAAGCGCCGCCTATGACCAGGGTCGTTCGGCGTCGGGCAGCGCGGTCGACAACGGCGCTTGGCGTTTCGTCAACGACGTGCCGACCGGCATCTATACCATTCCGGAGATCAGCTCGATCGGCCAGAACGAACACGACCTGACCGTGGCCAAGGTGCCGTACGAAGTGGGCAAGGCGTTCTTCAAGAGCATGGCCCGAGCGCAGATCTCCAACGAGCCGGTCGGCATGCTGAAGATTCTGTTCCACCGTGAGACCCTGCAGATCCTTGGCGTGCATTGCTTCGGCGACCAGGCGTCGGAGATCGTGCACATCGGTCAGGCGATCATGAACCAGCCGGGTGAAGCGAACAGCCTAAAGTATTTCGTCAACACCACGTTCAACTACCCGACCATGGCCGAAGCCTATCGGGTCGCGGCGTACGACGGCCTCAACCGGCTTTTTTGAGCGGCTCCGGCCGGTGGCCTGAGCCGGCCGGGGAGACCGATTTCAGTAATTCTCGAGCGTGGCAGTGGCCAAACCGGGAAAGTCTGTAATCAGGCTGTCAACGCCGAAGTCGGCGAGTCTGCGCATCAGCGCAGGCTCGTTGACGGTCCACACCGACACATGCAGGCCCAGCGCCTGGGCTTTCTTCAGGCGTTCCGGCGTGCACAGCGTCCAGTTCAGCGCCAGAATCTCGCACCCATAACCCACCGCGACCTTCAGCGGATCCAACCATGCGTATTCTGCCACCAGTCCACGGGACAGATCGGGCGTAAGCTCCAAGGCTGCGCGCAGGACTTCCCGGGAGCTTGACGTAATGGTGACCTTGTCCAGCAGGCCGTGACGCTGAGCCATCTCGCGAATCGCCAGCACGGTGGTTGCTGCGCGGGTACGCGAAGCGCTTTTAACTTCCAGTTGCCAGTGATCGAACGCGCACTTTTCGAACAGTTCTTCGAGTCGCGGGATCGGACAGGGCTGCACCCAGCCCGGACCCCCTCTGCGGGCGTCGTAGGTCACCAGATCGGCGGCGTCATGTTCGATGACCTTGCCGCGCCTGTCAGTGGTGCGTTTCAGGGTCGGGTCGTGAATCACCATCAGTTCGCCGTCGCGAGACAGGTGCAGGTCCAGTTCACAACGTTTGACCCCGTGTTTGAGGCATTCCTGAAAGCTGGTCAGGGTGTTTTCCGGTGCTTCGCCCTTGGCGCCGCGGTGGCCGTAAATTAAGGTCACAATTGTTCCTCGAAAGCGCGCTAAGGCAGTAATCGGTTTATTTCACATCAGGGTCGTTCTGCTCACGCGCCAACCGCCGCTGTGCGGCTTGTCGTTGCAGGATGTGTCGGGCGAGCAACTGGCGCTGGGCATCACTGAGGTCGATCCACTCGGTGCCGATCTCGAAATCGCCAATGGTCAATGAGTGACACTGCGTCACTTTGGCTCGCAGCATCATGCCGGAGGCTTGGGGCATCAGTACCATTTTGACCGACAGCAGACTGCCGACAGGGAAGGGTTGGTGGGACTCGAATTGCAAGCCGCCTTCCGACATGATCACCTTTTGCGGGGCGCCCAGCTTGCCCAGCACGGTCTGCGCGACCACTTGGCCGAGCAGGTCAATGCGCTTGCTCATGGCCCGCAGGAAGCTGTTGGTCGTGCGGTCGCGATCGTCGAGCTGGCGCAGCAGGTGCTGGGACTCGAACTCGGCAACGTGCAGCTCGCTCAGCAGGTCGAAGAGTGTCGAGCTGGTGTCATGGGGGTGTTCATCAAGGGTGCCGGCGGCTGGAATGCGTTGAATTTCCAGTGCGACGCTGTCCTCGATACGGTAGTATTCGCGGCGTTCTTCTTCATCTAATGTCGACATGGCGAACCCATGGTAGCGGCGGTTGTCAGAGTGATTGCTCGCAATCGTTACTCAGCGATTTGAGTGTAAAGCTGCCGGCCAAGGCCCGCCACAAGGACGTTCCCATTCCTCCGAACAAGCCCCTACATGTTCAGACCTCTTTTTGTATTCATCGGCACGCGTTACACCCGTGCAAAACGCCGTAATCATTTTGTCTCCTTCATTTCCCTGACGTCGATGATCGGTCTCGCCCTTGGCGTTGTGGTGATGATAGTCGTGTTATCGGTCATGAACGGTTTCGATCATGAGATGCGCACGCGCGTCCTCGGCATGGTCCCCCACGCGACCATCGAATCCGGCGAACCGATCAACGACTGGCAAAGCCTGGCGGCCAAGGTCAAACAGAACCCGCAGGTGGAGGCGGTCGCGCCGTTCACCCAGATGCAGGGTTTGCTGACCAACAATGGCAATGTGCAGAAAATCCTGCTCAATGCCATCGACCCGGTTCAGGAACGCAAAGTTTCGATTATCGACGGTTTCATGAAACAGGGCAGTCTTGACGATCTGGTGTCAGGCGGCTTTGGCGTGGTCATCGGCGACAAGGCCGCGACCAAACTGGGCGTGGGCTTGGGCGATAAGGTGACGTTCGTGTCGCCTGAAGTGATGGTCACTCCGGCCGGCATGTTCCCGCGCATGAAGCGCTTCACCGTGGTCGGCATCTTCCACGTCGGCGCCGGCGAGCTGGACGGTTATCTCGGTGTGACCAACCTGCAGGACCTGGCGCGTCTGCATCGCTGGAAGCCCGATCAGGTGCAAGGGCTGCGCCTGAAGTTCACCGATCTGTTCAAGGCACCGCGCACGGCTTACGAGATTGCCCAGAACCTGGGTGAGCACCAGTATTACTCGCGCGACTGGACCCGTACCCACGGCAACCTGTATCAGGCCATCGGCATGGAAAAATCCATCATTGGCCTGCTCCTGTTGCTGATCGTGGCCGTGGCGGCGTTCAACATCATTTCCACGCTGGTGATGGTGGTCAACGACAAGCGCGGTGACATCGCGATCCTGCGTACGCTGGGCGCCACGCCGGGCCAGATCATGCGCATCTTCATGGTTCAGGGTACGGTGATCGGCGTCGTCGGCACGCTGGTAGGTGCCGGTGTCGGCATTCTGGCCGCGCTCAACGTCAGCTCGGCGATTTCGGCGCTCGAAGGCCTGATCGGTCACAAGTTTCTCAACGCGGATGTCTACTTCATCGACTATCTGCCTTCGCAATTGATGGCTGAAGACGTGCTGCTGGTCTGCGGCGCGGCCTTGGTCCTGAGTTTCCTCGCCACCCTGTATCCCGCCTGGCGTGCTGCGCGCACCCAGCCGGCGGAGGCGCTACGTTATGAGTGAGTCGGGCATGAGTGATAAAGCTGTACTGAGTTGCCGCAACCTGGGCAAATCCTACGAGGAAGGCCCGGAATCCGTCGTGGTGCTGTCGGGCCTGCAGCTGGAACTGCACCCGGGCGAGCGCGTGGCGATCGTCGGCAGTTCGGGGTCGGGCAAAAGTACCTTGCTCAACCTGTTGGGCGGACTGGACACGCCTACCGAAGGCAGCGTCTGGCTGGCCGGTGAAGAATTGTCCGCACTCAACGAAAAGGCCCGTGGCCTGCTGCGCAACCGCGCACTGGGTTTCGTGTACCAGTTCCACCACCTGCTGCCTGAGTTCACCGCGCTGGAAAACGTCTGCATGCCGCTGCTGATTGGCAAGACGCCGATTCCGGAAGCGCGCCAACGCGCGACGGCGTTGCTGGAGCGGGTAGGGCTCAGGCACCGTCTGGCGCACAAGCCTTCGGAGCTGTCGGGTGGTGAGCGTCAGCGTGTGGCCATTGCCCGTGCGCTGGTCAATCAGCCGGGGCTGGTGATGCTCGACGAGCCGACCGGCAACCTCGATTCCCATACCGCACAAGGCATTCAGGACCTGATGCTGGAACTGAGCACCTCATCGCGGACCGCGTTCCTGGTGGTCACCCACGATATGGCGCTGGCCCGTCAGATGGACCGCGTATGGCGCCTGGAAGAAGGCCGTCTGGTCGAGGCGTGATGCCAACAAACCGTTGCCGGTCTTTACGGCAGCGGTGGTTTTTTAATTTCAGCGGCTTTTAGCTACGGTGCTCCACGAATGTTCAGACCGTTATCCATCTTTATCGGCACGCGCTATACCCGGGCCAAGCGACGCAACCACTTCATCTCGTTCATTTCGATGACGTCGATGATCGGCCTGGCGTTGGGCGTCCTGGCGATGATCGTGGTGCTGTCCGTGATGAACGGCTTCCAGCAGGAAATGAGCTCGCGCATTCTCGGCATGGTCCCGCACGCGGTGATCGACGGGGTCAAGCCGCTGGATGACTGGAAACCGGCCGCCGATGCGGCAATGAAGAATCCGCAGGTCACGGCTGCCGTGCCGTTTACGCAAATGGACGGCATGCTCTCGTACAAGGGCACCATGCAACCGATCGAGATCAACGGTGTTGATCCGGCGCTTGAGTCGAAGGTCTCCATCGTCACTCAGCACATCGTGCAGGGTCGCCTTCAGGACCTTAAAGCCGGTGAGTTCGGCGTGGTGATCGGTGAGATCACCGCGCGGCGCTTTCGACTGAACGTCGGTGACAAGATCACCCTGATCGTGCCGGAAATCAGCAGCGACCCGGGCGGCATCACGCCGCGCCTGCAACGCCTGACCGTGGTGGGTGTGTTCAAGGTGGGCGCCGAACTGGACGGTTCGATGGCGCTGGTGAACGTGGCCGATGCCGCGACCATTCAACGCTGGCAGCCCAATCAGGTGCAGGGCGTACGCCTTGCTCTGACAGACCTGTACGCTGCACCGCACGTCTCGACGGCCATCGCGGGCGGGTTGGGCGCTGACTACAAGGCCGACGACTGGACGCACACGCAAGGCAGTCTGTTCAGCGCGATGAAGATGGAAAAGACCATGATCGGTCTGCTGCTGCTGATGATCGTGGCCGTGGCCGCCTTCAACATCATCGCGACACTGATCATGGTGGTGAACGACAAGGGGGCGGACATCGCCATTTTGCGGACGATCGGCGCCACGCCTCGGCAGATCATGACCATCTTCATGGTGCAAGGCACGGTGATCGGTGTTGTGGGCACCGTCATCGGCGGTGTGCTGGGTGTGATCGCGGCAATCAACGTCAGTCAGTTGGTCGGCTGGGTGGAGCGGGTGACAGGGCAGCACATCTTCACCTCCGACGTGTACTTCATCAGCAACCTGCCGTCGCATCTGGAAGGCAGTGACGTGGCGCTGATTTGCAGTGCCGGCTTCATTCTCAGCTTTCTGGCGACGATCTATCCGGCGTATCGCGCGGCACAGATCCAGCCGGCGCATGCGTTGCGGTATGAGTAAGCGCCGATATTTCTGACGCAGCGTGACATCTGTGGGAGCGAATTCATTCGCGAGAGGCCGGTACAGTTGACGCATCCATGTCGCCTGGACGCTTGCGTCGCGAATGAATTCACTCCCACAAGAAAGATCACCGGCTCCCGGCCGGCAACTCGATCAAAAACCGCGTCATCCCATTCTGTGACTCACACCTGATTGTCCCGCCGTGTGCGTGGATGATCGATTGGGTAATCGCCAGTCCCAACCCCGCGTGTTCGCTGCTGCCTTCATGGCGGGCAGGGTCGGCGCGGTAAAACCGGTCGAACAGTCTGGGCAACACCTCGGACGGGAGTGTCTGACCGGAGTTTTCAACGGTGATCCGCACGCGTTGGGCCGCCGACTCGAGCTTCACGGCGACCTGCCCTTGGGCCGGGGTAAAACGCAGGGCGTTCCCCAGCAGGTTCGACAGTGCCCGACGCAGCATATGGCGATCGCCCGCCAGTTCGGCGTCTCCCTGGCGACGGAGTTGCACGTGGGCTTCCTCGGCCAGCGGCAGGAAAAACTCCAGCAGCGCGTCAGTTTCTTCCGCCAGATGCAAGCGCTCCCGGCTCGGACTCAGCAGGCCATGCTCGGCTTTTGCCAGGTACAACATGTCGTTGACCATCTGCGCCATCCCCTGCAGTTCTTCGAGGTTATCCAGCAGCGCCTCGCGATACGCTTCAAGATCCCGTGGGAGGGTGAGGGTGACCTGGGTATGCGTGAGCAGGTTCGACAGCGGCGTGCGCAGCTCGTGGGCAATGTCGGCCGAGAAGGCCGACAAGCGCTGAAACCCATCGTCCAGGCGCCCCAGCATCGCGTTGAACGCCTGAGTGAGCTCTGCCAGCTCCGCCGGCATCTCGTCGAGCGGCAGGCGCGTGGTCAGCGAGCTGGCCGACACGCTGGCGGCGATTTCGCTCATCTTGCGCAAAGGACGCAGACCACTGCGGGCCGCCCACGCGCCGAGTAATGCGGTGGCCAGCGCCGACAAACCCACAGTCAGCCAGATCAGGTGCTGCATGCGCTCCAGAAAGTGCTGATGGTGGGTAATGTCCAGCAACAACGTCAGCTGTGGCGAGTCCTGTTTCTCGGGGTTCAGCGCAACCGTGTAGGCGCGATAGGCAACGCCGCTCTCGGTCAGGGTGTGCAAGCCTGCATGAACGCCATTCTGCGGTATTGACGGGACCTGGCTGTCGAACCACAGCACGCCCGTCTGGCTGCGGACCTGCAAGGTCAGGTCCGGTGAATGCCTGAGTTCAGTCAGCAGTGCCGGTTTTCTTGCGTCGAACTGCTCGGCGGTGAGCACGTCCTTCAAGGCATCTCGCAGCGTCGGCAGCTTGCTGTCGAGCAGTTGCTGATCCAGCTCCAGGAAGTGCGCTTCGCTGGCACGGTTGAACAACACGCCTGCCGTCAGCGACACCACCGCGGTGCAGGCGGCGAACAACAAGGCAAGTCGACTGCCAAGGGAAATGCGTTGGAGCATCAGAGGCTTCGCTCTTCGAGGACGTAGCCCATGCCGCGCACCGTATGAATCAGCTTGTCGGGATAATCGTCGTCGACCTTGAGGCGCAAGCGCCGGATGGCCACCTCGATCACATTGGTGTCGCTGTCGAAGTTCATGTCCCAGACCTGCGAGGCGATCAGCGATTTGGGCAGGACTTCCCCCTGACGACGAAGCATCAGCTCCAACAGCGCGAACTCCTTGGCGGTCAGGTCGATGCGCTGGCCGCTGCGTTCGACGCGACGACGCAGCAGGTCAAGGCGCAGGTCGGCCAGTTGCAGGTGGGTTTCCTGGCTGGCGCTGTTGCCACGGCGCAACAGGCTGCGCACGCGTGCCAGCAACTCGGAGAACGCGAAAGGCTTGATCAGATAGTCATCGGCGCCCAGTTCCAGGCCGCGTACTCGGTCTTCCACCGCGTCGCGGGCGGTCAAAAACAGCACCGGTGTGTCGAGCCCCGCACCGCGTACCGCCTGCAGAATCTGCCAGCCGTCCCGACCGGGCAGCATCACATCCAGAATCAGCAACGCGTAGTCGCCGGTCAGCGCCAGATGCTGGCCGCTGGCGCCGTCGGCCACCCATTCGGTGTTGAATCCGGCTTCGGTCAGCCCTTGGCGCAGGTATTGACCCGTTTTTGCTTGATCTTCGACGATCAGTAATTTCATGGGCAGCTCATCGGTCGTCATGACGCTGGACAGTGGCGTTCGCGGTCACGCTTTATAGCGCGACCGAGGCGGGCGGTGGTCAAGCTTACAAAGTTGTAATCTTGCGGTCAGCTGATTGCCAGTGGCGGCGGCCTACCTTAGCGTCATCGATCGTCGTTGACTGGAGATTCACATGTTTGCTCGTTTAATCGCTGCTGCCGTGTTGCTGGGCGTAAGTTTGTCGTCGTTGGCGTCCCCCGGTGAGCATTTTGCCTTCGGCCACCCGGCCAAAGCCGACCAGGCGACCCGCACCCTGGAGCTGACCCTGGGCGACATGTACTTCGAACCCACGTCTCTGGCCGTCAAGGAAGGGGAGACCGTACGCTTCGTGCTGGTCAACAAGGGGCAGTTGCTGCACGAGTTCAACCTGGGTGACGCGGCCATGCACGCCGCGCATCAACAGGAGATGCTCAAGATGGTCGCCAGCGGCATGCTGACGTCGACCGGGATGAAACATGACGGCATGTCGGGGATGGATCATGGCGACATGGGCATGAAGCACGACGACCCGAACAGTGTGCTGGTGGAGCCTGGCAAAACCGCTGAACTGACCTGGACCTTCACCAAGGCCACCGACCTTGAGTTTGCCTGCAATATTCCCGGCCATTATCAGGCTGGCATGGTCGGAAAAATCGCGATTGCCGACTAATCGCTGAAAGCGCGGGACAAAACCTATAAACTTCGCGGTCAGGATTTTCAAATCAGCCCCTCACATCCGCTTTCAGGTTCAGGTCCCGCCATGCATCCCGCAGCCGAACACTCGCCGCTGGGCAAGTCCAGTGAATACATCGCCACCTACACGCCGTCTCTGCTGTTTCCGATTCCCCGTGCCGCCAAGTGGGCGGAGTTGGGGCTGACGGCCGAGACGCTGCCGTATCAGGGCGTCGATTTCTGGAACTGCTACGAGCTGTCCTGGCTGTTGCCGTCGGGCAAGCCGGTGGTCGCCATCGGCGAGTTCTGCATCCCGGCGGACTCGCCCAACATCATTGAGTCCAAGTCCTTCAAGCTTTACCTGAACTCGCTGAACCAGACGCCCTTCGCCTCGCAGGCTGAATTGGTGTCAACGCTGGAGAAAGACCTGTCGGGCGCGGCGGGCAAGCCGGTGGGTGTACGGATTCGTTCGCTGAAGGACATCGAGGCCGAAGGCATCGTGCCGGTGCCAGGGGTGTGCGTCGACGAGCTGGACGTGACCATCCACAGTTATGACCGGCCACAGCCTGAATTGCTGCGGTGCGATGAAGCGCGTGTGGTCGAGGAGTCGCTGCACAGCCATTTGCTCAAATCCAATTGCCCGGTCACCAGCCAGCCGGACTGGGGCAGCGTTGCAGTGCAATATCGGGGTGCGGCGCTGGATCACGCGAGCTTTCTGGCTTACATCGTCAGTTTCCGCCAGCATTCGGACTTTCATGAGCAGTGCGTAGAGCGAATCTTCATGGACCTGCAGCGGCTGCTCAAGCCCGAAAAACTCACCGTGTCCGCGCGCTATGTGCGTCGCGGCGGGCTGGACATCAATCCGTACCGCAGCACCGAAACGCTCACGCTGGAAAACGGGCGTCTGGCGCGTCAGTAACAGGCAATGCTTCTACAGGGGCCGCCTTTCGTTGCTGGAAACTAAAAAGCCCGTCATCACGACGGGCTTTGCCTTTCAAATCAACCGAAACGTCAGATTCCGATATTGCCCAAGGTCAGCACGATGTTGCGCAGGGTCCCTGCAATCCCGGGGTGTTCCAGCTCGAACCGCTCGACCGCAAGGTTCACGCCGTCGGCCAGGTTATTGTCCGGGGTGGCGGTTTCGACAGCGATCTCCGCTTCAATTTGCGCCATCAGCGTGTGCAGGTCAGCGCGCTCTTCCTCGGTCAGCGGAGGATTCTGTTCCAGTTGCTCGCGCAGGGTGTTGAGTTGTGCTTGCAGTTCGCGGGCGGGCATAGGGTGCTCCCTTCATGAATAGTCTCAGCATGGACCGCGACGCGTGCGCAAAGGTCCTTTGCAGCTAAGACTAATCCACTCTGCGCCACCTTGCATGACGCCGATCAAACGAGTGTCAGGGCTTTTCGGCTTTGAGGCGTCTCAAGGTGATGTCGGCGAGGCAGGACTCCAGCTCACCCAAGTGATCGATCACCGAATGCGCACCGGCCGCGTACAGTTCCAGCGTCGCCCGGCCACGCCGACGTTCGCGGTCCAGATCGCTCAACGCCTCCCACTGTGCAGGAGACAATCCGCACAGGGGGCCGCACGAAGCAAGGCCCACCGTCCACAGTCCGGCGTTGAGACCGGCCATCAGCAGCCGGGGGTCGCCACTGACCAGCACGCAACCGTCAAGCTGCCCGGCATTCAGGCGCATCAACGCCTGCCAGCACGCGTCCGGTGCGGGCCAGTGGTTATTCGGGCGGGGTGTGGAATGGATCAAACCCTCCAGAGGCGCCGCCAGTTGCTCGGCGATGCTGGCCGGGTACTCGTCGATCCACGCACAGGGAATCTGTTGTTGCTTGAGGCTCTTGAGCGCTGCCAGTGCGCCCGGGGTCGGGGTGGCGAATGGGCTGGCATCCTGGGAATGGAAAGAAAGGCCGTCACTGCTGCGTAATGTCCGGGCCTGTGCGCCGAAATCAACCAGGCAACCGCTCAGACCAAACAGCACGGCGGTGAAAGACGGGGCGGGCACTGCGACCGGGGCGAGCATGGAATTCCCTCTCAAATGGCAATGACGCTAAGGGATTTGCATGACAGTCCAGTGACCGGCGTGTGACATTGTGAGCAGATGTTTAAGGGCCTACGGCATTCCGTCAGTTTTCGACGACGTAAAACGTCGCGGAACGCTTTATACTCCCTCTCTTTGGTTTGGGGCGTAGCGCCCGCTTCATTACTTTGACTGGGAGTCTCAGCTATGCCCGTGACCGGTGCAGGCTTTATCAATCGTCTGGCTCGAACGTGTTTCTGGGCCGGTCTGGCCTTGATGCCAATGGCGGCTCAGGCCGCTGAAGACGATCCATGGGAAGGCGTCAACCGCGCGATCTTCCGTTTCAACGACACCGTCGACACCTACGCGTTGAAACCCATCGCCCAGGGGTATGAATTCATCACCCCGCAGTTTCTCGAAGACGGCATCCACAACATGTTCAAGAACATCGGTGAAGTGACGAACTTCGCCAACGATGTTCTGCAGGCCAAGCCTGAGGCCGCCGGTGTCGACACCGCGCGCCTGATCCTCAACACCACCTTCGGCCTGTTGGGCTTCTTCGATGTGGGCACCAAAATGGGCCTGCAACGTAACGATGAAGACTTCGGTCAGACCCTTGGCCATTGGGGCGTGGAAAGCGGTCCATTCGTCATGCTGCCGTTTTTCGGCCCGAGCACCGTGCGTGACGCATTCGCCAAATACCCTGACACCTACACCCAGCCGTATCGCTACATCGATCACGTGCCGACCCGTAACACGGCGTTGGGCGTAAGCGTGGTGGATACCCGTGCCAGCCTGCTGTCTGCAGAGAAGCTGATCAACGGCGACAAATACATCTTCATTCGTAACGCGTACCTGCAGAACCGTGAGTTCAAGGTGAAAGACGGCAAGGTCGTCGACGATTTTTAATCGCCTTGCGATTCGCGTGAAGATGCAAAAAAAGGCGACCTTTGGGTCGCCTTTTCTTTTTCGGAATTTGTCGAAAATGTGAAGTAGTTCCGAAGTGCCATCACTTCATGGTCAGGATGGTCAGTCCCAATTTTTGCTCGCCGCCGTCGATGTCGGCAATCCAGACCACCTCGGTGTCGGCTTCCAGACCCTTCAATGCAGTGTGTTCGGATTCGATCCGAACATTGATCCTGTCACCCACCTTGAACGAGCGCGGCGCCTGTATCTGCATGCCTGAGCTGGATAAATCCACGCATACCGCAGGGATGATCTGACCCGCATAGATCAGGCTGATGTCCGCGTCGACACGCATGCGGATGTAATCTCGTTTCTCTGCATAGTCGCGATCAATCTGGCCCATGGCGCATCCTTCGTTTTCGTTGCTGATTTAAAGGTTCTTATAACTCCCGGCGATTTGCGATGTAAAGACGCTGGCCGACCGCTGGAGCGAGCTTGAAACGCCCGGCGGATGGGAGTACCGTCTGCGCCTTGAAGGGCACCTCTGACACGTGAAGCGTTTGACCAAAAGTCCGCTCCCTGACTCCAGAGAGGCTAGAAGCGAATCCAGTATGCGGCCTGACAGAATCCGACCGCGTACGCCAACCTAATCTGGCGCCGTTTGCCCACATGCAAAAAACCAGTGCCACGCTGCTGATTATCGATGACGACGAAGTAGTGCGCGCGAGCCTCGCGGCCTATTTGGAAGACAGTGGGTTCAGCGTCCTGCAAGCCAGTAACGGCATGCAGGGTCTACAGACCTTCGAGCAAGAAAAGCCTGATCTCGTGATCTGCGACTTGCGCATGCCTCAAGTGGGCGGCCTTGAGCTGATTCGGCAGGTGACCAGTCTCGCTCCGGAAACCCCGGTCATCGTGGTGTCGGGTGCGGGTGTGATGAGCGACGCCGTCGAAGCGTTGCGTCTGGGTGCGGCCGATTACCTGATCAAGCCCCTCGAAGACCTTGCAGTGCTTGAGCACTCGGTACGACGGGCGCTGGATCGCGCGCGCTTGCTGCAAGAGAACAAGCTGTACCGCCAGAAGCTGGAGACCGCCAACCGCGAGCTCGAAGCCAGCCTGCACTTGCTGCAGGAGGACCAGGACGCGGGCCGTCAGGTTCAAATGAACATGCTGCCGACCAGTCCCTGGGCCATCGACTCGTTCGAGTTCGAACACGAAATCATTCCGTCGTTGTACCTCTCCGGCGATTTCGTGGATTACTTTCGGGTCGACGACCGTCGTGTAGCGTTTTACTTGGCCGACGTGTCAGGCCACGGTGCTTCCTCGGCCTTCATCACCGTGCTGCTGAAATTCATGACCACGCGCTTGCTGTTCGAGTCCAAGCGCGGCGGTACGTTACCGAAATTCAAGCCTTCCGAGGTCCTCGGCCATATCAACCGTGGTCTGATCAGCTGTAAGCTGGGCAAACACGTGACGATGGTGGGTGGCGTGATCGACGAAGAAACCGGGCAATTGACCTACAGCGTTGGCGGCCATTTGCCGCTGCCGGTGCTGTACACGCCAACCGAGACGCGTTATCTCGAAGGGCGCGGTCTGCCGGTGGGGTTGTTCAATGAAGCGACGTATACAGACCATGTGCTGGATCTGCCTGAGTCCTTTAGTCTAACCCTGCTGTCTGATGGCATTCTGGACCTTTTGCCAGGTGATACACTCAAAGAGAAAGAAGCCAACTTACCTGAATTGGTGAAGTCGGCGGGCGGCAGCCTGGATGGCCTGCGTCGTAAGTTTGGATTGGCCACACTCGGGGAGATGCCGGATGATATCGCCTTGTTAGTGTTGAGCAGGAACCTTTAATGAGTACCGGTAGAATCCAGTTTGCCGAGCAAGATGGCACCTTTGTCCTGAAGTTTGTGGGTGAAGTGCGTCTGACTCTCTGCTCGGCGTTGGATGCGACGATTGAGCGGATCTTCACCTCGATGAATTTTTCGACCGTGGTGATCGATCTGACCGAAACCCGCAGCATTGACAGTACAACGCTCGGCCTGCTGGCCAAGCTGTCCATCCTGTCGCGGCAGAAAGCGGGCCTGCTGCCCACTGTCGTGACCACTCACGAAGACATCACGCGCCTGTTGCAGTCGATGGGCTTCGATCAGGTGTTCAACATCGTAGGTCGTCCGATTCCGCGTCCCGAGACGCTGAGCGACCTTCCGTCGCAGGATCAGTGCGAGGATGTGGTCAAGGCCAAGGTCCTGGAAGCGCACAAGATTCTGATGGGGCTCAACGACTCCAATCGCGAAGCGTTTCGCGACCTGGTGAACGCGCTCGAGCATCAGTAGGATTTTCTCTTGGCTCTGGCTGAGGCCGATCGGTTTCGCTTTAGCAAATTGCTTCTAAAAGCGGGGAAGTGGACCTACCAGAAGTAACCGATATTGCTGTCCCTGTTTTTGATCGTTCTCACTGACAGTGTCAGACAGACTGCGTATGCAGGATTTGCTGCCGGTTCCCGGCAGATCGTCGGCAAGCCAAACTCCTACGCCCTCCGGGCAGAAGCAAGACAGTGCGCAGGTCAAACTCTGCGTGGCAATGCCCGTCAGGACGCTTCGTGCCCCCAATGACGCAGAGCGTCATGCGCTGCGTACCACGCGGAGCGTGGGAACGATCAAAAGCCCAAGCCCGACGACGCGATTCCATAGACGTAAAAAAGGGCAGCACCCAAAAAGGATGCCGCCCTTTTTCACAAGCCCGATGTATTACGCCTTCGCGCTCAACAACGCCTCGAGCTTCTCCTGGTCGCGGGCAAACTGACGAATGCCCTCAGCCAGCTTCTCGGTCGCCATCGCATCTTCGTTCGACGCCCAGCGGAACTGGCTTTCGTTCAGCGTCTGACGTGGCTCGCCACCGTTACCCGGCTTTAGCTTCTGAGCCAGGGTGCCAGTGTCTTCAGCCAGCTTTTGCAGCAGGTCCGGGCTGATGGTCAAACGGTCGCAGCCGGCCAGCTCTTCGATCTGGCTCAAGTTACGGAAGCTGGCACCCATGACCACGGTCTTGTAGTCATTGGCCTTGTAGTAGTTGTAGATGCGGGTGACCGACTTGACGCCCGGGTCTTCGGCACCGACGTAATCCTTGCCTTCGGCCTTCTTGTACCAGTCGTAGATGCGACCCACGAACGGCGAAATCAGGAACACACCCGCGTCAGCACAGGCCTGGGCCTGAGCGAAGGAAAACAGCAGCGTCAGGTTGCACTGGATGCCTTTCTTTTCCAGCTGCTCCGCAGCGCGGATGCCTTCCCAGGTCGAGGCCAGCTTGATCAGGATGCGATCACGGCCGATACCGGCCTGGTCGTACAGCTCGACCAGACGTTCTGCGCGTTCGATGCAGGCGTTGGTGTCGAAAGAGATGCGGGCGTCCACTTCGGTGGAAACACGACCCGGAACCACTTTCAGAATTTCCTGGCCGATCGCCACGGCGAAACGGTCGCTGGCCAGGCCGATGTCATTCTTCGCGCCGCTGAACGCTTCTTTCAGGCGGTCGGCGTTGCTGTCGCTGGAGGCGGCTTTGAGCAACAGGGAAGGGTTGGTGGTGGCATCCACCGGCTTGAGCTTTTCAATGGCAGCGAAATCGCCAGTATCGGCAACGACGGTGGTGATTTTTTTGAGTTGTTCCAGCTTGGAAGTCATGAGCGTGCTCTGTCCTGTGGGTGTGATGACATTACCCGAGCGCCGCCGGTCACTCAAGGGCGTAAACCGCAACAAACACGCTGATCCAGAGGGCTGCATTTGCGCAAACAGCAGACCTGTGGATCAGCCACGATCCCGGAAAAACATGACGTTAAGGTTGTCAGTCAGGGTGCGTGGTTAACAGTTCCCGAGGAGGGCGGATACTCGATCCAGACTGGTTGGAGCCCGGAGGTGGCGGGTTGTTCCCCGCACTGTCGTCTATTGTGGTCTGACCGATTCGGGCGAAAGGGATCATCACCATGAAGAAACTGATCAATGACCCGCTGGGTGTCGTCGATGACATGCTGGAGGGGGCCGTGCTGGCCGATCAGCGGCTAGTGCTGCTGGAAGGGGAAAACATCGTTGCTCGCCGGGATTTTCAGGCGCTTGGCCAGAGCGGAAAAGTCAGCATCATCTCGGGTGGCGGCGCAGGTCATGAGCCGGCGCATGGGGGCTATGTCGGCGGCGGCATGCTCACGGCTGCGGTCGCCGGGCCCGTGTTCACGTCGCCGAGTGTCGACGCGGTGTTGAAGGCGATCATGGCCCTTGCCGGACCGGCGGGTGTGTTGCTGATCGTCAAGAACTACACCGGCGATCGTCTCAACTTCGGGCTTGCGGCGGAAATCGCCAGGGCGGCGGGCGTGGAAGTTGACATGCTGGTTGTCGGTGACGATGTCGCGCTGGATAACCAAGGCGGGCAAGTCGGGCGGCGGGGCATTGCCGGAACCGTGTTCATTCACAAGGTCGCCGGTGCGGCAGCGGAGGCTGGACTCACGCTGTCGCAGGTCAAGGCCGAAGCGGAGCGTGCGGCCGCGGGGTTGTTCAGCATGGGCCTGGCACTCGGCGCCTGCACCGTGCCTGCCGCCGGAAAGCCGGGGTTTAACCTCGGCGACGATGAGGTCGAGTATGGGCTGGGCATTCATGGGGAAAGCGGCGTGCGGCGCGGCCGGATTCAATCGGCGGACGAGATGGTCGACGTGTTGTTGGCACGCCTCGTCGAGCAGGGTGAGCTGAAGGCGGGTGAGCGCATCGCGCTGATGGTCAATAACCTCGGTGGTACGGCGGTTCAGGAACTGGACATCGTGGCGCGTCAGGCGTTATCGGGGTGTGCGGCACTGGGAATGCAGGTCGAGGCCGTCATGGTCGGTACGTTCCTGACAGCCCTTGAGATGGCGGGGTGTTCGCTTTCGATCCTGCGTGTCGATGACGCGCTGCTGACACGACTCAAGGCGCCGACTGACGCGACCGCATGGCGAGGCATGACGACGCCCAGTGCTGTCGTCTCCCGGGTGCCGGTGGTGAGCGTGACCGAGCAGCATGCGTTCACAGGCGCGTCCTGGTCGTCGGACCAGGCTGATGCCATGAGGAAGGTGCTGCAGGCGGTCAGCCAGGCGTTTCAGCACAGCGAACAGGTGCTGACGGAACTCGATTCGGTGGTGGGGGACGGTGATATCGGCATCAGTCTGGCGCGAGGGGCTCGAGCCATCGATGCGGCGTTGGAATCACTTGCGCTGGACCGGCCAGCGGTCGCATTGCAGCAGCTGTCGGCCATTCTGCGGCGGGTTTTGGGCGGGACGTCGGGGCCGCTGTATGCCGTTTTCGTGCTGCGTGCGGGTGTGGCGCTTTCGGAGCACGCCGAACCAGGTTCTGTGGGAGCATGGGCCGAGGCATTGCAAGCGGGGTGCGACGGGATGGTGAGGCTCGGCGGTGCCAGTGCGGGCGACAGAACGATGCTGGATGCGCTGATTCCCGCTGCGGCTGCGCTTTCGTCCCAAGCGAAGGGTGTGGCTACGGCCGATGCGGTCTTGCAAATGGCCATTGCCGCAGAGATCGGGGCTGAGGCGACGCGTACGATGTTGCCGAGCAAGGGACGTTCTTCCTACCTCGCTGAGCGGGCGCTGGGGCACGTCGATCCAGGGGCTTACGCGGTGGCGCTGTGGATGCGTGCGGTTGCTTCGGCCTTGGGCGATTGAAGCAGGGCGATGTGAGCGGACGCGTTGACCTGTCAGTGACTGAGACTATAGCCAAAGGCTTACACGGGCTAAGGCGAACTCGCCCTATGAACTGAAACATTTGAGGGTTACATTGGATCCATCAACTGAAGCGAAGGAACCGCTTCGCAGATCACGGATGATCAGCCATGGCGCGGAGCGCTGCCGACAGGATGTTGGAATGGCCTTGAACTGAAAAACGACCCGCTTCGGCGGGTTTTTTTATGGCTGCAACTTAAGGGTTTTTCGAGTTTTTTGCCGATGCGGGCGGTGATTCTTTATTTAACGTTTGCCCGGTCGGGAATACGCCACGCATCCTGTAGGAGCAGTCGTAACCTCCGACTGCTCCTACAAGGTGTGCGGTGGGTCAATGAAATCACTGCCTTAGGCATACCGCATTCGCGGCCGTCGTAACCTCCGACTGCTCCTACAAGGTGTGCGGTGGGTCAATGAAATCACTGTCATAGGCACACCGCATTCGCGGCCGTCGTAACCTCCGACTGCTCCTACACGGTATGCGATGGGTCATTGAAATCACTGTCATAGTCACAACGCATTCGCGGCCGTCGTAACCTCCGACTGCTCCTACAAGGTGTGCGGTGGGTCATTGAAATCACTGTCATAGGCACACCGCATTCGCGGCCGTCGTAACCTCCGACTGCTCCTACAAGGTGTGCGGTGGGTCATTGAAATCACTGTCATAGTCACATCGCATTCGCGGCCGTCGTAACCTCCGACTGCTCCTACAAGGTGTGCGGTGGATCAATGAAATCACTGTCATAGGCACACCGCATTCGCGGCCGTCGTAACCTCCGACTGCTCCTACACGGTATGCGGTGGATCAATGAAATCACTGTCATAGGCACACCGCATTCGCGGCCGTCGTAACCTCCGACGGCTCCTACACGGTATGCGGTGGGTCATTGAAATCACTGTCATAGGCACACCGCATTCGCGGCCGTCGTGACCTCCGACGGCTCCTGCAACGTATTCAGTGATCAGCAGATCCCAGGCACGCGCCGGCGTTTCGCAGTCACTGACTGCCCGCACCACCACACGCGCTGTCCATCTCTTTTACCAGCGTGTTCTCTTGAAACACCTGCAGATGCACCTGGCAGGTCCCGCCCGCGGGCAGGTTCAAACTCACGCTGTTGGCCGGAACACCGCTCTGCACATCGCCTTGCTGATTGATGCTCGACGTCCCGTTCACGCTCGTCTGGCTGACCGTCATGCGGTACTGCAGGGTCAACGGCACCGGGTTTTCGATGTGCGGGCGAATGACCACCATCGCGCCATGGCGCTGGGTATCGATCGATACCGCCAGTTGGGAAACGTCCATCATCAGGTCTACCTCTGCGTCGCGCTGGCTTTCATGTTATCGCCGTACTGGGTCACCGACACCGTACCGCCGAATCCGGCCTGGTTCACGGTCGCTTGGTTTGACTGTCCGTACTGCCCGACGAATGCCTGATTATAGGCGCCGGTCTGCACCACGTTCGCCGTGTTGTCGGTGCCGTGCTGCGCGACGCCGGTCTGGTTTTGATTGCCCGACTGGGTGACCTGCGTGGTGTTACCCGATCCGTTTTGCTGCGCAGTGATCGAGTTGTTCGCGCCGCTCTGGTTGATGACCGCCTGGTTGCGACTGCCCACTTGACTCTGCACCATCCGTTGCGAGGCACCGCTCTGATCGACCCGCGCCTTGTTGTAGGAACCGATCTGCGAAATCGTCGCGACGCTGTTGCCCACCGTGATGTCGGCGTAGCGATCTTCGCGCACCAGATCGGCGGCGTGGCAGAGGGTGCTGCCGAGCAGCAAAGCCGCCAGCAGCACGCCGTTTCGACCCTTGTTATTTTTGAGTGACATTCTTGTCTCCAGTTGGCAGCAGCGCTTTGTCGGCTTCGGCCATCGGCGCCGTGGACATTTGTTCGTCATAGCTCTGCAGATAACTCTGCAACAACGGCTTGTTCAGATCGTCGGGGTTCTTGAGGTTCCAGCTGCCGTCGCGCGCACCTTGGGCAATCATGTGGATCAGCGCGGTTTCGATGGCTTCGCGTACGCATTGCTGCACGGGCTCGTTCCGTGACAGGCCTGTTTCCACTTCCAGCAAATGCTTGAGCGACACGAAGCGGAAGATGCCGAAGTCGACCTGGATCGAGAACACGGTCTTGGTGGTGGTGATGCTCTGAATGATGTCGCCGGTCCGGATGTCGATTGCGCGCAGGTTCACCGTCACCTGGTCCTGGCGATAGAGCTCGGACGGCCCTACACCGAGGTAGCGAACACCGATACCGCCGGTCCTGACGTTGCTTTCGTAGGCGACGATCGCGCCTTCGATGATCATGTTGGCTGGCCGCAAGGCGGGCAGTTGAACCTGGGACTGGTCTTGTGGCTGCTCCAGCGCGCGGATGATCTTGCGCTCGGTCAGCAGGTCTTGCAGGTTTTCGCGTTCGACCGGTTTGAACCAGCGCGAATCGCGCAGCGCAGTGATCAGCAGCGACGCGGCGCCCTGAGTCACTGATGTGGAAAACGAGCTGTCGGGTGACGGTTTGTATTGACCGGTCTGGTCACGCAAGCCGTACACGGCAACGCTGATAGGGCCCGCTGGGGCAGGCAGGTGCGTCAGGTCTCGCAGGCTCTGTGTCGGCGGCGACAGCGTAGCGGGCGAGATGGTCGCTGCAGGACGCGAAGTGGCACAGCCGGCGATTAGCATTACGGCAGAGACTATCAATGTAAACGAACGGACGCGCATTCTTATTCTTCCTACAAAGAAAACCCCGCCGGATCACCGGCGGGGTAAGACATCTTAGTGTTGGTAGACAGTTGCGACGTTGCCGCCACCGCCAGACTGGCTGACGTTGGCGACCATGTTGTTGCCCGATTGAGTCACGCCCACCACGTTGGCTGCGCTGAAGTAGCCCGAGCTGGAACCGGTCTGGCTGACGGTCGCGCGGTTGTTGTTGCCGGTTTGCAGCAGGGACTCTTCGTTGTAGCTGCCGGTCTGGGTGCTGGACGCGTAGTTGTTATTGCCACGTTGCTGAACGTTGGCTTCCAGCGAGCTGCCGCTCTGGTAGAGGCCCGCGGTGTTGTAATCGCCACGCTGTGTGGCCGTCGCGGTGCTGGCGCTGGCGCCGTTCTGTTGAACGTTGCCCAGGTTGTTGTTGCCGTTCTGGTCCACTTTGGCAGTGACCGCATACGTGCTGTTCAGCTGCAGAACACTGCCGGTGTTGGAGTTGCCGGTCTGGTTGACGGTACCGGAGATGAAGCTGCTGTTGCCCTGTTGGGTCACGCTTGCCAGGTTGTAGTTGCCCGACTGGGTGATGGACGCGCCAGTCCCGTTGCCGTTACCTGTTTGCGAGGTGGTCGCGGTGTTGTTGTTGCCGTTGCCCTGAGTGATGCTGGCGCTGGTACGGGTGTTGGACGCCTGACCGATGGTCGCGGTGTTGTACGCAGAGGATTGATCCAGGGTTGCGGACTGACCCAGCACGTAAGAGCCACCGGTCTGGGTGATCGCGCCGGAGTTGTTGTTACCGGACTGCTTGGCAGCGGCGCTGTTGTAGTTGCCGCTCTGATTGATATTCAGGGAGCTGTAGGTGGCGGTCTGGCTGATCGCGGCGCCCGAGTAACGACCTGCAGCAGGAATGCCGGCGGTGTTCTGGCTGCCTTTCTGGTTGATGTTGACGGTCGACTGGGTCGCGCCTTGCTGGTCGACGTTCAGGGCGTTGCTGGAACCGTCCTGAGTGGTGTTGACGGTGCTGTCGTCAGCCATGGCTGCGCCAGAGAGAGCCATCAGGACAGCGAGAGACAGAAGGGATTTACGTGCGTGCATCATGATCTTCCTTTTTCAGTTTTGTACTTGGGTTTGGGGTGTTGCAAATCGTCTTGCGGCAGGTCTTACGGTTGATTCACTTGAAACTGGGTGGTCTGGCCGGTGTTCTTGTCGGTGGTGACAATCTGCAGCAGCCCGCCTTGAAGGTTGGTGATCGAGATACGGAAGTCGGTGGTTTCAACGATCCCGGGCACCAGTTGGCCGTTGGCGCCGACGATGCTGGAGGTCACGGCTGACGACACGCGGCTGAGAATGGCGCTCTGCAACATGCTGTTGAATTGCGTCAGTGCGGTCTGTCCCGATGCGCCGGATGACGACGACTTCTCGGTAAAGTGGTTTTGCGCCTGCGCCTGGTTCAACAGCACCGGTCCGTTCAGCGGGTTGCCACCGAATGACGGGTTGTTGGGCACATAAGCCAGCTCGCTGGCGTGGGCGTTGACAAAGGCGCCGGACACAAGTGCCAGGCTGACTACGGCCAGTGAAATGCGCTGCATATCCATACCTTTCATAGTTCGTCGCGGCCCAGGTCCGGGTCGCCAAAGAATTGTGCGAGTTGGTAATCGAGAATCGCCTGATACACCTGCGCCGCGGCGTCGGCGCCAATGGCGGGAATCAACGTACGGTTAGGTGGCAGGAACATCGAGAACAGGCGGCGGTTGCCGTAGTCGACGAACACTTGACTGCCCAGACGTGCAGTCGGGCGTTCGCTGATGGCGACGGTGAAGGTCCCGTCCTCGTCCTTGTCGCGCCACGCACTGGCAAAACTGTCGTAGAACGCACGACCGGCCATGGTCATGGTCTGGCCGATCACCAGCCCGCCTACATCTCGGCGATTGAGTGTGCGGTGTTGATCGACGGTCGCAGAACTGTTCACGCTCGTTTGTGCAAAGAGTGTGGATGCCGCGCACAGTTGTACGATCAGGACGCAAATAGCGCGTGAGTACGTCATGTTTGTAGGGCCGGTGTTACAGAGTTGGTACTTGTTATATAGGAATAAATTCACTTTGCCACTACGAACTTAAAAATAATTTCATTATTTTTATTGGCGTCAAATTGCGTGCGGTTTTTTAGTTGAGTCGATAGAGGCTTAATGAAAGGGGGAGAGAATTCATGGCGTCAAAAAAAGAGGTATGGGGTTGGGTGTTAGCCCTTGTAAATGCTGGGGTTTACGCGTGGGTAGGGGCGCCTCGGTGAGGCCTGTTTAATTGAATGTCGAGGTGTCGTACTGCGCGGAGAGTCTTTTACGTGTGTTTAATCGCAGCCTCTTATTAAGGGGGCGCGTTTGAAGTCAGTGGGCGTGTGAGATTAAGTAGGCAGTCGTCAGGGTGTTTTCTTTTGCTGTTATTACTCGGTGTGAGGGGCGTCGTGTAATGAAAGTTTGGCGATAATAATTAAGCGTCATGTTTAACGGGGTCAGTGTTTTGAGGGTGTATGTAAGTCAGTCAATTTGCGCCGTTTCAATCAGGTGTCTGAACGGGAGGCGTCTGGCACGCGGCTTGGATCCAGACATTGTTCGTGCGGTAATCGAGTCAGATGCACGGCGTTGTTCTGGCGCATATGGGATTCGGATTGAGGCGCGAACCCTTCTCGTATCAATTCTGAAACACTCGCGAAGTTGCGCAAAAGTGATGTCTCATTGCCACTTAGTTCGGGCCTCGGGAAAGGGGCATTGCGCGCCGCACGCCATCCGGAACATGGCCATGCGCCTACAGCTTGATCGCGCTAACTGTTAAACTGCGCGCCCATTACGCCTGACACTTCTGACCGCCCCATGCTGCCAATGACCGCTTCACGCCCCGCCAGCGCGCCCCGCGAACCTTCACGCCGCTTCTCCGTTGCGCCGATGATGGACTGGACCGATCGCCATTGCCGGTTCTTCCTGCGCCTGTTGTCGAAGAACGCACTGCTGTACACCGAGATGGTCACCACCGGCGCCTTGCTGCACGGCGACAGCGAGCGTTTCCTGCGCCACGATCAGAGCGAGCATCCGCTGGCGCTGCAACTGGGCGGGAGCAACCCGGCAGACCTCGCCGCCAGCGCACGTCTGGCACAGGCGGCGGGGTACGACGAGGTCAACCTCAACGTCGGCTGCCCGAGCGACCGGGTGCAGAACAACATGATTGGCGCGGTGTTGATGGGCCACCCGCAGCTGGTCGCCGATTGCGTCAAGGCGATGCGCGATGCGGTGTCGATTCCGGTGACCGTCAAGCACCGCATCGGCATCAACGGCCGGGACAGCTACGAGCAGCTCTGTGAATTCGTCGGCACGGTGCGCGACGCGGGCTGCACCAGTTTCACCGTGCATGCCCGTATTGCGATCCTTGAGGGCCTGTCGCCGAAGGAAAACCGTGACATCCCGCCGTTGCGCTATGAGGTCGCCGCGCAGCTCAAGCAGGATTTTCCCGACTTGGAGTTCATCCTCAACGGCGGCATCAAGACCCTGGAGCAATGCCAGGAACACTTGAAAACATTCGACGGCGTAATGCTGGGCCGCGAGGCTTACCATAACCCGTACCTGCTGGCGGACGTCGACCGCGAACTGTTCGGCGGCACTGAACCGCCCATCACCCGCGCCGAAGCACTGGCGCAGCTGCGTCCTTACGTCGAAGCCCACCTGCGCGATGGCGGCTCGATGCACCACATCACCCGCCATGTGCTGGGGTTGGGCACGGGCTTCCCCGGCGCCCGTAAATTCCGCCAGCTGTTGTCGGTGGACATTCACAAGACCGACGATCCGCTGGGCTTGCTGGACAAGGCTGGGGAGTTGCTGGAAGGGCGGTGAGCCCGTCGGCAGGTGCGTGCCTCAACCATCGGGTTCGCCAGCAAGCCGGCTCCTACGAGGGATAGCGCGGCGCTCGCCTGCCCGGTTCAGGGATCGAGCCCGCGTGACACGCGCCCGACCTCGGTCTGTATCTGATACGCCGGCGCTTCCACGGCATTGAAATCCTGGGTGTAGCGCTGGGCGAACCCGTCAACGCCCCATTCCTGATACTGCTGCACGTGTTTGAGTTCGTGAGCCCACAGGGCAACGTCGTGCTCAGCGGACTCGGCCGTGCGGAAGACAATGATGTCGATCAGGGTGACGGCGCCGATGTCGGGGTTTTGCATCATCGCGCTGGCGGCGCTGAGTTCGCCGTTGTCGCCGACTTTATAGAGGGCTGCGTCCAGCACGCTGGGCGGATACCAGCGCAGCAGTTGCTCGCGGATCGCCTCGGGAATGGGTTGTGTACCGCTCATGGCGGCGTCGGCGCGGGACTGGCTGAGCCAGAGGGCAAGCGCCGGACCGGCGATCTGGGTCACTTCGGTGGGCAGGCCGCTGCCGAGGATCTGTCCCAGATCGGGCAAGCAGATGCAGCCATTGAGGCAGATGAGTTTTTCCCCGGCTGGACAGGACACAGGGTCGGCGAGGGCACTCGCGCCAAGGCAGGTCAGAAGCAGGGCGAGCAGGGCGTTGCGCATGAATGTGTCCGGAACGGAAGTGCGCTTAGCCTAGCTGCTCGCCGGGATTTTCTGTAGCCCGGCTCAACGCCGGCCGGTGCGCGTGCTCACGTCCACCCAGACCGCCAGTACCAGAATGCTGCCCTTGACGATCATCTGCCAGTAGCTGTCGACGTCGAGCATCGACATGCCGTTGTCCAGGCTGGTGATCACCAGCGCGCCAAGTAACGCGCCGTACACCGTGCCGGACCCTCCGCGCATGGACGTGCCGCCGATGAAGCAGGCGGCGATGGCATCCAGTTCACCCATGTTGCCCGCCGACGGCGAACCCGCCGCCAGACGCGCCGTGTTCACCAGCCCGGCCAGGGCGCACATGACGCCCATGATGCCGAAGATCCACAGCTTGACCGCCTGCACGTTGATGCCCGACAACCGAGTGGCTTCCATGTTGCTGCCCACCGAATAGATGCGGCGGCCGAACACGGTCTGGCTGGTGATGTAGCTGAAGACGCCGAGCAAGACCAACAGCAGCAACACCGGCACCGGGATGCCGTCATAGCTGTTGAGCGTATAGACGAAACCTGCCAATACCGCGCCGATCAGCACGACCCGCAGAACATCGCGCAGCAGTGCGTGCGGGGCCAGGCCGTGCAGCGCGCGGTTGCGACGCTGGCGCCAGGTCAGGAACACAGTCAGGGCGAACAGCAGGACCCCCAGTGTCACGCCGACCAGCGGCGGCAAATACCCTTGGCCGACATAGACCAGTTGCGGCGACACCGGCGCAATGGTCGTGCCGCCCGTGATGCCCAGCAGAATCCCGCGAAACGCCAGCATGCCGCCCAGGCCGACAATAAAGGAAGGGATGCGCAGGTACGCTGTCATGGCGCCGTTGGCCAGCCCGATCAGCAGCCCACACAGCGCCACGATGCCCAGGTTTACCGGCAGGGGCACGTGATAGACCACGTCAAGAATCGCCGCCACCCCGCCCAGCAAGCCGAGCAACGAGCCCACGGACAGGTCGATTTCACCGCTGATGATCACCAGCACCATGCCGCACGCCAGGATGCCGGTGATCGACATCTGCCGCAGCAGGTTGGAGAGGTTGCGCGGCGTGAGAAAGCCGCCCTCGGTCTGCCAGCTGAAGAACAGCCAGATCACGGCGATGGCGATGACCAGCGCGAGCATTTTGTAGCGGGTGAAGAGTTGTTTGACCTGATTCATTTAAGCGGAGCTCCCCACGGCATCTGGTCGATCATTATTGTTATGTCCGTCGGGCTGGCTAAGCGCGGCGGCGAGCACCTGTTCCTGAGTCAGGTCCTGGTTGATGAAGTCCCCACGCAACTGGCCTTCGCCGATCACCAGTACGCGGTCGGAGACGCCGAGCACTTCGGCCAGCTCCGACGACACCATGATGATCGACACACCGTTGGCAGCCAGTGCGCCCATCAGTTTGTAGATCTCGTACTTGGCGCCCACATCGACACCGCGTGTGGGCTCGTCGAGGATCAGTACGCGCGGCTGGGTCAGGAGCATTTTGGCCAGCACCGCTTTCTGCTGATTGCCGCCCGAGAGGCTGGTGATGGGCAGGAACGGGCTCGCCGTCTTGAGGTGCATGCGCGCGATTTCCTTGTCGATGCTGCCCAGTTCCTTCTCGGCATCGATGCGTGTCAGGTGCGCGAAGCTGTCGAGCACTGCCAGGGTAATGTTCTGGCCGACGCCGAGGTCGGGGATGATGCCCTGACGCTTGCGGTCCTCGGGCACCATGCAAAGCCCTGCGCGAATCGACTTGAGTGGCGTGCGGGTGTCGATTTTCTGGCCTTCCAGCCAGACCTCGCCCTCATAGCGTCCGGGATAAGCGCCGAACAGCGCTGACACCAGCTCCGTGCGACCGGCGCCGACCAGCCCGGCAATGCCGAGGATCTCGCCACGTTTGAGGGTGAAAGAAATATCGTCGACGCGTTTGCGTCTGGGGTTGTCGACGTCGTAGCAGGTGAAGTGCCGGGCTTCGAAAATCACCTCGCCGACGGCGTGGGGTTCGGTGGGGTAGAGGTTGCTCATCTCACGGCCGACCATCTGGGTGATGATCTTGGGGATGTCCATGTCGGCCATGGCGGTGGTTGCGATGTGTTTGCCGTCGCGGATCACCGAAATCGTGTCGCACACGGCGGCCACTTCATCGAGTTTGTGCGAGATGTAGACGCAGGCCACGCCCTTGGCCTTGAGGTCGCGGATGATGTCCAGCAAGACGTCGATTTCCGAGCGGGTCAGGGCCGATGAGGGCTCATCGAGGATCAGCAGACGTGCTTGCTTGTTCAGTGCCTTGGCGATCTCGACCAGTTGCTGATAGCCACCGCCGTACTGCGAAACCGGCAGCGAGACATTCATGTCGGGCACTTTCAGCTCGCGCATCAGGGCTTCGGCACGATGGATCATCGCCGGGTAATTCATGCGGCCGCCCGGCAAGGTCAGCTCATGGCCCATGAAAATGTTTTCTGCCACCGACAGGTCGGGGACCAGCGTCAGTTCCTGGTGGATGATGACGATCCCGGCGGCTTCGGTCTCGCTGATGGAGTGGGCTATGAGCGGCTGGCCGTCCCAGACGATTTCGCCGTCCCAGGTGCCATGGGGATAGACCGCTGACAGCACTTTCATCAGGGTCGATTTGCCGGCGCCGTTCTCGCCGCACAGCCCGACGCACTCGCCGGGCCGGACCTTGATGTCGATGCCGTTCAGGGCGTTGACACCGCCGAAGGATTTGACGATGCCGTTCATTTGCAGCAGGTAGTCGGACATTGCGCGGTATTCCAGGACAGGCCGGAGGTATCATGTAGGAGCGTGGCTTGTCCCGCGATCGGCGGCGAAGCCGTCGTAAATTCAGCAGACGCGTTGTGGCAGGCAAACCACAGTGTCAGGTTTTACGACGGGTTCCCCGCCGATCGCGGGACAAGCCACGCTCCTACAGGTGTCGGTGCAGGGCTCACACTGCAGCTATGGCACCCTGCGAGGGGCGATCACTTCCCGGCGATCTGATCCTTGGTGTAAAACCCGTCCTTCTCCAGCAGTTCGATGTTGTCCTTGGTCAACGGCGTCGGGGTCAGGAGGATGGTGTCGACCTTTTTCGTGCCGTTGTCGTATTGAGAGCTGAACGCCGGTTTCTCGTTGCGCGCCAGTTGCACCGAGAGCTTGGCGGCTTCTGAGGCGATCAGCTTCAGCGGTTTGTAGACGGTCATGGTCTGGGTGCCGTCGATCACGCGTTTGACCGCCGCAAGGTCGGCGTCCTGACCGGAGATCGGCACCTTGCCCGCCAGTTTCTGCGCGGCCAGGGCCTGGATCGCGCCACCGGCCGTGGCGTCGTTGGAGGCGACGATGCCGTCGATCTTATTGCTGTTCTTGGTCAGGGCGTTTTCAACGATGCTCAGGGCTTCGGTCGGGTTCCATTCCTTGACCCACTGCTGGCCGACAATCTTGATGTCGCCCTTGTCGATGGCCGGCTGCAGCACTTTCATCTGGCCTTCGCGCAGCACTTTGGCGTTGTTGTCGGTCGGGGCGCCGCCGAGCAGGAAATAGTTGCCCTTCGGCTGCGCCTTCAACACGCCGGCGGCCTGCATTTCGCCGACTTTTTCGTTATCGAACGAGATGTAGGCGTCGATGTCGGCGTTCAGGATCAGGCGGTCATAGGACACCACCTTGATCCCGGCTTTCTTGGCCTCGGCCACTGCGTTGGTCAGCACGGTGGCGTTGAACGGCACGATGACGATCACGTCGACGCCGCGAGAAATCAGGTTTTCGATCTGGGAGATCTGCTTCTGTTCGTTGGCATCGGCCGATTGAACGAAGACTTTGGCGTCCATCTTCTCGGCTGCCGCAACGAAGTAGTCACGGTCGCGCGACCAGCGTTCCAGTCGCAGGTCGTCGATGGAGAAACCGATTTTCGGATGGGCCGCGTCGGCCATCACCGGCAGACTGAGCAGGGCCAGGGCGCTGGCGAGCAAGGTGCGTTTCAGGTTTTTCATTGTGGTGCGTCCTTTTATTGTTGTTTGGGGGCACTTCCTGAGCGTGTACGTGTTACCGGGTAAAACTGTAGTGAGTTGTCGGAGCCCGCGAGCAACGAATTGTCGCGAGATTGTAACCGCCACCTTTTGAACCACTGTGCGGGTCTTTTTGCAGGAGCCGGCGTGCTGCGGTCGGCTCCTACCGGTCATGCGGCCGCCTCTGACGAAGGCGGTGTGTCAGTCAATCGCAAGGGTGAGTGACGCACCACATTCGCCAGCAAGCCGGCTCCTACAACATCAATGCAAGACCTGGGAGCCGGTACCAGACACTGCTCAGCGGTAGATGAATCTGTTCACCACGCCTTCGAGCATCTCCTGACGGCCACTGACCGCCTGTGGGTTGAGTTCATGGTCGAACGCATGTTGCGCCAGCGCTTCCAGGCTGAACTCCCCGGACAGGACGGCGCGGCCAAACGGTTGATCCCAACCGGCGTAGCGGGTGTTCTTGAACTGCTGAAGCTGATCGTTTTCGATCATGGCCGCCGCGCGCTCAAGGGCCAGGGCAAGCACATCCATCGCTGCGACGTGGCCGTAGAACAGGTCGACTTCATCAAGGCTCTGACGGCGCACCTTGGAGTCGAAGTTGAAGCCACCGTTCTTGAACCCGCCTGCTTTAAGGATCTCGTAGGTCGCCAGGGTCATCTCTTCAACACTGTTAGGGAACTGGTCAGTGTCCCAGCCGTTCTGCGGGTCGCCCCGGTTGGCGTCGATGCTGCCGAATATGCCCAGCGAGGCCGCCGTGGCGATTTCGTGATGGAAACTGTGGCCCGCGAGGGTCGCGTGGTTTGCCTCGATGTTGACCTTGATCTCCTTCTCCAGGCCGTACTGCTGCAAAAAGCCGAACACGGTGGCGCTGTCGTAATCGTATTGGTGTTTGGTCGGTTCCTGCGGCTTGGGCTCGATCAGCAGGTCGCCCTTGAAGCCGATCGCGTGCTTGTGCTCGACCACCATGCGCATGAAGCGCCCCAGTTGCTCGCGTTCGCGCTTAAGGTCGGTATTGAGCAGCGTCTCGTAACCTTCACGACCGCCCCACAGCACGTAGTTCGAGCCTTTCAAGCGCTGCGTGGCGTTCATGGCGCTGAACACCTGAGTGGCGGCATAGGCGAAGACTTCCGGGTCCGGGTTGCTCGCAGCGCCCGCCGCAAAGCGCGGGTTGCTGAAGCAGTTGGCGGTGCCCCACAGCAACTGGATGCCACTGCTTTCCTGATGACGTTCAAGCTCGTCGACCATGTGCGCGAAGTTGTGGCGGTATTCCTTCAGGCTGGCTCCTTCAGGCGCCACGTCGGTGTCATGGAAGCTGTAGTAATCGATGCCCAGTTTGGAGAAGAACTCGAACGCGGCTTCGGCCTTGAAGCGTGCGAGCTCCATGGCATCGCCCGGTTTGATCCAGGGACGCTTGAAGGTGCCGACGCCGAACATGTCGGCGCCTGGCCAGACGAAGGTGTGCCAGTAGCAGGCCGCCATGCGCAGGTGCTCGCGCATCGGCTTGCCAAGGATGATCTTGTCGGCGTTGTAATGGCGGAAGGCGAGGGGAGAATCGCTGTCGGGACCTTCGTAGCAAATCCTGTCGATCTCGGGGAAGCAGGGCATCGGTCGTTTCCTTGTTGTTCTGGTTGATCGGCGACTGTCCCGATACTAACAACGGGCCTGACCTTCAAAATTATGAAAATCACCAACTCGGTGTTCGATTTTGAGTATTGAGATTCGCCTCGCGCAGGCCTAGTCTGTGCCGACCTGTTTCACCGGCTCGGGGAAAAACAATGAAAACCGTCCCGCCCGTTCACCGTATTGCCCTGCTGTTCAACGGCGGCAAGATCTACGATCGCGGCATCATCACCGGCATCGGCAATTACCTGAGCAGCACGCGCGCGTCCTGGGATCTGTTCCTTGAGGAGGATTTTCTCTGCCGTTTGAAAGGCATCGAGCGCTGGCAAGGCGACGGGATCATTGCCGACTTTGACGATCCGCTGATTGGCGAGGCGCTGGCCGGAAGCAAGCTGCCTGTGGTCGCGGTCGGCGGCTCGTACGAAGACGAGCGCGCCTACCCGAAGCACATTCCCTATGTGGCCACCGACAATTTCGCGCTCATCAAGCTGGCGTACGAGCACCTGATCGAGGCCGGGCTGACGCGTTTTGCCTGCTTCAGCCTGCCGGAAGCCCAGAGCAATCGCTGGGCGCAGGAGCGGGAAAAGGCCTTCCGCCGCCTGCTGCAACGAGACGGTTTGCGCGGCGAGGTCTATCGAGGCCTGAGCACCAGCGCGCCGCTTTGGGACAGCGCCGTGGAACAGCAAATCGCCTGGTTGCAGAGTCTGCCCAAACCCATCGGCATCATTGCCGTGAGCGACGCACGTGCCCGTCAGTTGCTGCAGGCCTGTCTGACGGCGGGCATCGCCGTGCCGGAGCAGGTGGCGCTGATCGGCATCGACAACGATCCGCTGACCCGCACCTTGACCCGCGTGCCGCTGAGCTCGGTGATTCAGGGCACCCAAAGCATGGGCCGCACGGCTGCAGCCTTGCTGCACCAGATGCTGCACGGCATGCCCTCCACGACAAGTCAGATTCTGGTGCCGCCGGAAGCCATCAACGTGCAGGCCTCGAGCCTGCACCAGCCGTTGGGCAACCCTTACGTCATGCAGGCGCTGCACTTCATTCGACAGTACGCGTGCCAGGGCATCAAGACCGCGCAGGTCGCGGGGTATGTCGGGATCTCGCGCTCTTCGCTGGAATCGCATTTCCGCAAGGCGCGCGGTTGCAGCGTGCATGACGAAATCCTTCGCTTCAAGTTGGCGGCGGCGGCTTCGCGGCTGGAAAAAACCGATTCGGCCATCGCTGACATCGCGCAGCATTGCGGCTTCAAATCCGCGCAGTACCTGCATACCGTGTTTCGCCGAGAGTTCGGCTGCACCCCGCGCGAGTATCAACAGGACGTCGCGCATTGAATTGCTTTTGAGGCACGGCCTGCCGGGCGTGCCTGACCATAACAACGACAACATCATGGGAGTCATCGATGCATCCGATTCGTTTAGGGCTGGTGGGTTACGGCAAGATCGCGCAAGACCAGCACGTGCCGGCGATCCGCGCCAACCCGCAGTTCGAGCTGGTGGCCGTCGCCACCTTGGGTCCACATTGCCCCGGCGTCGACAATTTCAGCTCGCTCGCCGATCTGCTCGCGCACGGTCCGCAGGTGGATGCGATTGCGTTCTGCACACCGCCGCAAGGCCGTTTCGCACTGGTTCAACAGGCCCTCGACGCCGGCAAGCATGTGCTGGTGGAAAAGCCACCGTGCTCGACCCTCGGTGAAGCGATGTCGCTGATCGATGAGGTGAAACAGGCGGGTGTCAGTGGGTTGTTCGCCTGGCATTCGCGTTTCGCGCCGGGTGTGGCGAACGCCAAAGCATGGCTTAAGGGCAGAACCCTGACCCAGGTGCGCGTCGAATGGAAAGAGCAGGTGCGCAAATGGCACCCCGGTCAAGCGTGGATCTGGCAGGCAGGCGGTCTGGGTGTGTTCGACCCGGGCATCAACGCGCTGTCCATCGTCACCGATCTGCTTCCGGGTTCGCTGTTCGTCACGTCTGCCGCGTTGAGCGTGCCGGACAACTGCCAGTCCCCGATTGCTGCGAACCTGAGCATTCGAAGCCAGGCCCAGGTGGAGGTGCTGGCCGAGTTCGATTTCGACCACAGCGACAACGAACTGTGGCGCATCGAGCTGCACAGCGATGAAGGCATGATGCGTCTGGATTCCGGCGGCGCTCAGGTCAGCATCGATGGCGTGCCGCAGGGCGTCTCAGAGGAGGGCGAATACCCGGCGATGTACCGGCATTTCGCGCAATTGATCGCCGACAAGCAGAGCGACCTCGACCTGCAGCCGCTGCGCATTGTGGCGGACAGTTTTTTTGTCGGCAGCAAGGAGACGGTGGCCGCGTTTCACGAGTAAGGCGTTGCGCTGACGCAGCACACACCCTGTAGGCGCGAGCTGGCTCGAGAAGGTGGTGGTTCAGAACCATCGGTGATGAATGACACACCGCCTTCGTTCTCGAGCTGGCTCAATGCAGCGTGGGACAAAAAGACAGTCAGCGGAATGAATCAAGCGCAGATTCGGGCGTTAACGCCGGATCAGAACTGGCCAACGCCCGACAAGGCGATACAGAACGAAACGATCAGCATCAGCAGAATGGACATGTTGATGGACATTGGGGAAATCCTTGTTCGGGTAGTCAATGTCGGCATGATCCCAATCCGCGATGGGAAAATGAACGGCGTTCTCGAGTATGTTGGCTATCGACACAATCAATAGTCCGACGCTTTGAACCTGTGGCGGCAGCTGTGCTAAGCGAAACGCTACAGCCGCATGACCTCATGGCTTCCTGGCGCGGGTGTCAACGACCACTGCGTTGCAGCCAGTCCTGCGTGTTGTGTGTGACCCGTTACAAACCCTTGAACATTTCCCAGAACGACGCCCCGACGCCGGTGATGCTCTCGCCCGCAATCAACCCTGCCGCTGCGGTGATCGCGAAGCGCTCGGTCACACTGGGCCAGCGGCGGCTGACGATCCAGGTAAGTACGGCGCCCAGTCCCATCATCATTGACGTGGAGGCGGGCAGCACGAATGCCAGCCCGAGCGCGGCGGTGCTGGGCAACCACCGCGCGAGACGTCGCGGCAACAGGCTGTCCAGCGCCCCCAGCAGCACGCCAAAAAACGCGCCGACGAAAATCGCCCAGCGAATCTGTGGTGACAGCGATTCCAGGCCGTGGGTCAACGTTTCGGCGACGGCCTTCCAGGTGGCGACGGCAGGCGCGGGCCATTCTTCGGTGAGCAGCATGTGCTGCGGGTCCGGAATCAGTGCCAGGTACACCGCGACCCCGACCACGCTGCCGATGAAGATCCCGATGCATTGGGCGATCACCTGTTTTTTCGGCGTTGCACCAATGGCCAGCCCGACCTTGAAATCGTTCATCAGGTCGGTGGATTGACCGGCCGCGCCGCCAGCGGTGTTGGCGCTCATCAGATTGATCGGCACTTGGCCGGGTGCAATGAGGCCGAAGGTCAGTTGCGAGAGCTTGCCGATGGCGCCAATCGGCGCGATCCCGGTGGCGCCGACGACGCGGGCGGCGACCACGGCCAGACAGATCGCCAGCGGAATGCTCAGCAGCGCCATCCACAGATCGATGCCGAACAACGCCGCCTGCAAACCCACGACCAGGGCGATGGACAGCACCAAGCCGACGGCAGGTCCCGGCGAAAAAGGCGCGCGGGCGCGGGGTGTGCTGTTGGCCGTTGCCTTTTTGGGCGTTTGAAACAGGCGGACGCCCAGGACGGTCAACGTCGAACACACCATCAGGCTCACGCCCGGCCACAGTAACCATTCCACCAGTTTGGCGAACTGCGGACCCTGGGCATCGGGCGCAAGCATCACCCAGCCCTGATCGATCAACCAGGGTGCGAGGCCGCCCCACGCCAGCAGCGCACCCAGCAGCAGGGTCAACCCGACACGAATGCCGATAATGCCGCCAAAACCGACCAGCAACAGTGACGGGTCCACCGTGAAGGTCAGGCGTTCCAGTTGCGCGGTGGGCGCCCAGCGCGGGATTGCCCAGACAAAACCGTCGACCCATTTGACGGCTGCGGACATCAGCGCGGCGCTGAACAGCACCTTGATCCTCACCACCGCTTCCTCTCCGTGGTGGTAGATGTGCTGCAGGGTTTCCAGCGTCGCCATGCCCTCCGGAAACTTCAGACCATGATCGTTAAGCAGGCTGGGGCGCAAATACCAGGCGATCCAGATGCCGAGAAAACTCACCGAAAACACCCAGGCCATCATGGGTATCGGGTCGAGTTGCTGGCCGGTCAGCAGCGTATAGGCCGGAATGGGCGCGACCAGTCCTCCGGAGATAATCGATGCAGCCGCCGAGGCCACGGTCTGGTTGATGTTGCTCTCATGCAAGGTCCACGCAGGTTGATGCGTGTTGCGTCGGGCCAGGCTCTGCCAAACGCCGAATCCCACCAGCAGCGCGATGATCGACATGTTGAACGACCAGCCGATTTTCAGTCCGGCGTACACATTCGACGGCGTCAACAGGATGCCCAGCACGGCGCCGGTCAGCACCGCGCGCAGGCTGAGTTCGCGTTCGATACGGACAGTGGACAACGGCGTGTCGGCGTAACGGCCCATGGCAAATCCTGTGCAGGAAGGGAAAGCAAGTCCTGAACAAATGAGCCCTGTCGGCCCGGAAGGTTCAGCGCGAGCAAGGCGTTTACGTGACAGTGGGCCTCAAGCACTGATCAGGAGGCCGATACCTTGCGGGTATCACTGCTAACCCAAATTCGATTAGTCATGCATCGCAGCCCGTCCTACAGTCCATCGCCAATAACAACAAATTTGAATGGAATCGGGCATGACTGCCGTTGACCGATACACCGGCCCCATCATTGACAGCCACATCCATCTTTTCGACGCCTCCCGCGATGAGGGCATTCCCTGGCCCGAGCCCGGCCACCCTTTGCATGGGGTCGCGCTTGCGGCGGACTATTGGGCCCTCGCCGAAAAACACCGTATCACCGGCGCCATTGTGGTCGAAGCCAGTCACTGGCGACTCGACAATTTCTGGTTGCTCGAAAGGGTGCGACAGAGCCCGCACCTGCTGGGCTTTATCGGCAATCTTTCGCCCTTCGACGCAGCGTTTCACGATGACCTGAGCCGTCTGGAGCGCGAGCCGCTGTTCCTCGGTCTGCGTTACGGCAACCTGTGGCAGCGCGATGTGCTCGACGACCAGACCCGGCCCGGTTTCATCGAGGCGATGCAGCGTCTGGCAGCGACCGGTCGAACGCTGGACAGTGCGAACCCGGACCCGCGTTTGATCAAAGGGCTGATCAGGCTGAGCGACGCCGTGCCAACGCTGCGGATCGTCGTCGATCACCTGCCGAGTGCTGCGGTGCCAGCCGGGCAATGGGCTGATTTTAAGCGTGACGTGATGACGCTGGCCGAGCGGCCCAATGTTTTCGCGAAGCTTGCGGAAATTCCCCAACAGGGGAACGAGGGGCTGGTAACCGATCCTGCGTTCTATCGCGATCGGCTGGCGTATTTGTGGGACGCCTTCGGCGAAGACCGCTGTTTCTTCGGCAGCGACTGGCCTAACAGCAATTCCGTTGCCGACTTCGACAGCACCGTGAATCTGGTCAGGCACTGCATGGCCGACAAGCCGTTGGCGGTCCAGGAGAAGTTCTTCCTGCACAACGTCGCCCATGCCTACTCATTGCCTGTCCTGCAGGGAGCCCGCTGATGCCTGTCCGCGCCTTTCGCATGAACCTCAATCCCGGCCAGGCGGAGGAGTACCGCAAGCGTCACGACGAGATATGGCCAGATCTGGTCGACGCATTGCGCGACGCGGGTGTGTCGGATTACCGGATCTTTCTCGACCCCGACACGCTGGCCTTGTTCGCCGTGCTCACCCACGACGATGAGCATCGTCTGGATCAATTGCCAGCGCTGGACGTCATGCAGCGCTGGTGGCGGCACATGCAATCGATCATGGCCAGCCACCCTGATGCTTCGCCGGTCAGTGTTGAGCTGCTGCCGATGTTCACGCTGCAGGCCCGCCCCGGCGTTGAGCGAGGCTGAGCAAGCCGTGCTCCAGGTGGGCCCGGGTTCTCCAAAAAATCTAAAAACAAAAGGACATGAGACGTGGAAATCATTCTGCTGGGCGTGCTGCTGCATTTCATCGGAGGTTCGGCCTCGGGCAGTTTTTATATTCCTTACAAGAAGGTTCAAGGCTGGGCCTGGGAAAGCTACTGGATCACCGGCGGGCTGGCGTCCTGGCTGATCGTGCCGCTGATTGCCGCGCAACTGACAGTGCCGGGGTACGTCGACATCCTGCGTCAGGCCGACGGCGCCACCCTGTTCTGGACGTACCTGTTCGGCGTGTTGTGGGGCATTGGCGGGCTGACCTTCGGCCTGACCATGCGCTACCTCGGCTTGTCGCTCGGGATGTCATTGGTCATGGGGCTGACGTCGGCGCTGGGCGCCTTGATGCCTGCGCTGTATCGCGACCTGTTTACCGACGCCAAAGCGGGCACGTTGAGTGAGATGATCACCAGCGCCAGCGGAAACTGGGTGCTGTGGGGCGTTGCTGTGTCGCTGGTGGGGATTGCGCTGTGTGGGCGTGCGGGGGTGTTGAAAGAGCGAGACGTGTCCGAGGAAACCAAGTTCGCCAGCATCAGCGAATTCTCGTTGAGCAAAGGTGCGCTGGTGGCGGTGATTTCCGGTGTCCTGAGCGCGTGTTTCAGTTACGGCATCACGGCGGGCCGGCCGCTGGCGGAAGCGGCGGTTCAGCACGGCGCCAACAGCCTGTTTCAAAACAATGTGACCTTCATGGTGATCATGTGGGGTGGGCTGACCACCAACGCGATCTGGTGCCTGTGGCTCAACCGACGCAACCGCAGCTTCGGTGATTACACCAACACGCAGACGCCGCTGCTGCGCAATTACCTCCTGGTGGCCAGCGCCGGAACCCTGTGGTTTCTGCAGTTCTTTTTCTACGGCATGGGCGAGAGCCGCCTGCACAACGACGCCAGTTCGTGGGTGCTGCACATGTCGTTCATCATCATCGTGTCGAATTGCTGGGGCCTTTATTTCCGCGAATGGCAGGGCACGACAGCCGCGAACAAAGGCGTGCTGGTGTCGGGTATTGCGGTGATTCTGGGGGCGATCGGCATGGTCGGTTATGGCAATTATCTGAGCTGAATCCGGGTCAGGTTTACCCGTTCATTGTTTGAGGAGTTTTCTATGTTACTGGCAGGCAAAACCGTGATCATCACCGGCGCATCCCGTGGCATCGGACGCGCTGCGGCAAAGGAATGCGCAAGGCAGGGCGCTCGCGTGGTGATAGGTCACAGCGGCAGCGAGCAGGGCACCGAGGCTGCACGCAGCCTGATCGAAGAGATTGCTGCGTTCGACGGACAGGCCATCGAAGTGGGCAGCGACGCCGCCGATCCGGACACAGGGGACAGGCTGGTCGCCGGCGCTGTCAATGCGTTCGGCAGTGTCGACGTGTTCGTCAACAACGCCGGGATCTGTCCGTTTCATTCGTTTCTCGACATGCCCCGCGAGGTCTACCTGAAGACCGTCAACACCAACCTCAACGGCGCTTATTTCGCGGTGCAGGCAGCGGCGAACCAGATGAAGAATCAAGGCAAGGGCGGGGCGATCATCGCCGTCAGCTCGATCAGTGCCTTGGTGGGCGGCGGCATGCAGACCCACTACACCCCGACCAAGGCAGGGCTGCATTCGTTGATGCAATCCTGCGCCATCGCATTGGGCCCGTATGGCATTCGCTGCAATTCGGTGCTGCCCGGCACCATCGCCACCGACATCAACAAAGACGACCTGGCCGATGAAGAGAAACTGGCCTACATGACCTCGCGCACGCCTTTGGGCCGTTTGGGCGAACCGGACGACGTTGCCGGCCCGATCGTGTTTCTGGCCTCAGACATGGCGAAGTACGTGACCGGTGCGTCGCTGCTGGTGGATGGCGGTTTGTTTGTGAATTTGCAGTAGCGGAGGCCCGGCGGTTAATTCTGGCTGGAGGCCGTGGGCAGCGGAGCTAGCTCGCGATTTGGCGCGCAGCGGCAGTGAATCCTGCAAACGCGATCAGCCTGGCACACCGCGCCGGATGATTGCAGGACCGCTGCGCGCTCCATCGCGTCCGTCGTAACCTCCGAATGCTCCCACGCCCTCCGGGCAGAAGCGGGATTGCGGTGCTGGCGCGCAGCGGCAGCAGATTCAGACACCGCGGTTTGTCTGACCTGTCGCATCACACGCTCGCCCGCGAAGGCCGGTGCTACGCCCTGCAGGCAGAAGCGGGATTGCGGTGCGACCTCGGGCTCTTGATTCTGGCCGCAGGCCGTAGGAGCGTCGCTTGCCCGCGATCTGGCGCGCAGCGGCAGCAGAATCAGGCACCGCGGTGTGTCTGATCTGCCGCATCGCAAGCTCGCCCGCGAGGGCCGGGGCTGATAGGGTATTCCCGATTTCGCACTGCACCGATGCTCCCCGCACTTAAGGACCTCCATGCCCTCCACACCGATCCGCATCACCGACGAACAGACCCTCTCGGACAACTGGTATGTGCTGAAGAAATACAGCTTCGAGCTGCAGCGCCGCGATGGCAGTTGGCAGTCGCAGACCCGTGAGGTGTATGACCGTGGCAACGGGGCGACCATCCTGCTTTACAACCTGGAGCGCCGTACTGTCGTGCTCACCCGTCAGTTTCGGATGCCGGCATTCGTCAATGGCCACAGCGGTTACCTGATCGAGGCCGCTGCCGGTTTGCTCGACAACGCGAGCCCGGAAGAGCGCATCCGAATGGAGGCCGAGGAAGAGACCGGGTACGTGGTCCGGTCGGTGAAGAAAATCTTCGACGCGTTCATGAGCCCCGGTTCGGTCACCGAGCGCATTCACTTTTTCGTGGGTGAGTATCAACCTGCCGACCGCATCAGCGATGGCGGTGGCCTGGAGGAAGAGGGCGAGGACATCGAGGTGCTTGAATTGAGTTTCGAAACGGCGATCGCCATGGTCGAAAGCGGAGAAATCGCCGACGGAAAAACCATCATGCTGCTGCAATATCTGGAGCTGCGTTTGATGCGATGAAAGCTGCCCTGAACGGATAAGCATGGGTCTGTCAAATCGGGCCCATCTTGCGAAGCACGTCACAGTAGGCGTTGCCAGCTATCAGCCCCGGCTTATTTTTTTGACCGGAAAAAAGCGCTCCCACATTCCTAAACGCCACCTCGTCGAAACACGTTGTCGCTCCATCTAATGTTTGTAAATCAGCGGGTTACAGCACGTTAGCCATCAATTAGCCGCCATCTGGTTGCCCTCCGAAAGACCCCGCCCTTATACGGAAAGTTTCACCAATCGGTAAAATTTCTTACATTGCAATGAGAATCGTTTGCGTTATTCTTCGCGTTCTTTCGTTACCAAGGATGTCGAACAAGATGGATTTTCGTCCTGCAATGAGCCAGCCGACACGGCTTCGCTCCACCTGTGTGAACGGGTCTTGCGTATCGATTGATCCTCGTCTTGATGCGCTGATGGGCACCTACAATACCCATCGGGAAGGGCTGCTGCGCCTGGCGGCAAAATTCCTTGGCTGCCGTGCCCGCGCCGAAGATGTGGTGCAGGATGCTTTCGTGAAAATGCTCGAAAGCGACCTGGCCTCCACCGAACCTGCCCGCTACATGTTTCGGGTGGTGCGCAACCTCGCCATCGACCGTCTGCGTCGCCAACGCCTTGAGCGCAACCACGGCGCCGAAATCGAGCTGGACGAGCAGCCACGCTTCGAGGTGTCGCCCGAGCGTGTGCTGGCCGGACGCGAGTCGCTCAGCCAGCTGGTCGGCGCCCTCAACGAGCTGCCCAAACGCATGCGCATCGTGTTCAACCTCAGCCAGATTCAGGGTTACACCCAGCGCGACGTCGCCAAGGTCATTGGCACGTCTCCGACGATGGTCAACTTCCTCTTGCGCGACACCCTGTCTCACTGCCGCGCGCGGCTGGGCGAGATCTAAGCGTCGTCGATTCCCCTTTATGTTTTTTGCTTCCACTGCCCGGAGTCATCCATGAAATTAGTTCGTCTGGTCTTCCAGCAATACCGCTGGCCACTCGCGATGGTCCTGCTGCTGAGCATCAGCAGCGGCCTGTTGAGCGTGGGCGTGATTGCCTTCGTCAACCAGCGCATGATCAGCACCCACGACGGTCTGGGCACCGCGTTGTGGCAGTTCGGCCTGATGCTGTTGCTGCTGCTGGCGCTGGCGTCCGGGGCGTCGCTGTCGCTGACGGCGCTGGGGCATCGCTTCGTCTACGGCCTGCGCCGGGTGATGGTCAAACGCCTGCTGGACACCCACATCGAACGCATCGAATCCATTGGCGGGGCGAAAATCTTCGCCAGCCTGTCGAGCGACATTCGCGCCGTGACCATGGCGTTCGTGCAGTTGCCGGACTTGATCTACGGCACCGTGCTCAGCGTCGCGTCGTTCAGTTATCTGGCCTGGCTCTCGCCGTCTTTGTTCATCACCACGCTGTGCTGGATGGCCTTCACGCTGGGCGTCGGCTGGTTGCTGGTGGGCAAGCTCAACGCGCACATCCGTGCCTTGCGCGAGTCGGAGGACACGCTGTACCAGAGCTATCAGGGCGTGATCGACGGGCGCAAGGAACTGACCCTCAACCGCGACCGCGCCCGCCGTCTGTACGAAGAAACCTTCGACGTGGCAGCCCGGCGGTATCGCGAACATTTCACGCTCGCCGACCGGTATCACGGGCTGGCCAGCAACTGGGCGAACATCATGGTGCTGGGCACCATCGGCCTGGCGTTCTATCTCGCCAATGGTCTGGGCTGGGCACCGACCGAAGTGGCCGCGACCTACGCGCTGACCGTGCTGTTCATGCGCACGCCGCTGGTGCTGGCTGTGGCCGCCATCCCGGCGCAGATCTCCGGCCGCGTGGCGCTGGACAAGGTGGAGTCGCTGGCGCTGGCCGAGCACCACGACAGTTTTGAGGTCGCCCCCAGCCACATCGTCGGCCATTGGCAGACCCTGGAATTGCGCGACGTCGAGTACCACTACCCGGCACAGGGCGACGAACCCGGGTTCGATGTCGGCCCGGTTAACCTGACCCTGCGCCGTGGCGAAACCGTGTTCCTGATGGGCGGCAACGGCAGCGGAAAATCCAGTCTGGCGCGCCTGCTCAGTGGCCTGTATCGGCCCTCAGCCGGCTCAATCCTGATCGACGGCCAGGTCATCGGTTCAGGCGACTGGCTGGCTTATCGTCGCCTGTTCGCCAGCGTGTTCACCGATTTCCATCTGTTCTCGCAACTCCTGGGCGGCGACGGCCAGGACGCCGAAGCCGCGCACATCGACCATTGGCTCGATCAGCTGCACATGAAGCACAAGGTGCAGATCGGCGAGGGTCAACTGCTCGACACGCGTTTCTCCCAAGGTCAACGCAAGCGTCTGGCGTTGTTGCTGGCGTTGCTTGAGCAGCGCGACATCCTGCTGCTGGACGAATGGGCCGCCGACCAAGACCCGCTGTTTCGCCGGTTTTTCTATCGCGAGCTGCTGCCGATGTTCAAGAAGGCCGGCATCACCGTGTTCGCCATCAGCCATGACGACCAGTACTTCGACCTGGCCGACCGGCTGGTGAAGATGGAGTCCGGTCAGCTCAGCGAATTGCAGGGCGATCGTCGCGACAACGCCAGCCGGGATGCGGTGGAAGAGATCGGCGGCGCGTACGCCATGAAAACCGTAAAGGCTTTGTAAGTTTTTCATCGGCAAAGACTAAACAGCCAGAGGGCTCAGGCGTCTTTGTAATGATAATCACTCTTACTCATTCTTGATGCCCGTGAGCGGCCCAAGCGTCTGTGGCAACGGTCACGCACCCGCTGGAACTCACGGCGCATCGCTCCTAACGAGAGGGAAGCATGGAACTCGTCTACGACTACATCGGCATTGGTTTCGGCCCGTCGAACCTGGCTCTGGCCATCGCCACCCAGGAGCATGCACTGCGCAGCGGTCTGGCGCCCCAAGTGTGTTTCCTCGAAAAGAAACCTGCCTTCAACTGGCACGAAGGCATGCTGATCGACGGGTCCACCATGCAGATTTCCTTCCTCAAGGATCTGGTGACGCTGCGCAATCCGGCGAGCCGTTTCACCTTCGTCAATTACCTGAAGGAACGCGGCCGTCTGCAGGATTTCATCAACCTCAAGACGTTCTTCCCGACCCGTGAGGAGTACACCGATTACCTGACCTGGGCCGCTTCGCACTTCAACGAGCAAGCGCATTACGGTGAGGAGGTAATTTCGGTCGAACCGCATTTCGAGGACGGTCGTTTCGTTGCCGTCGACGTGCTGTCCCGTGGGCCGGGCGGCGGTGTTTCCCGTCGCCGTGCGCGCAATCTGGTGTTCGGCATCGGCGGCGTTCCCCAGGCGCCAGCGGCGTTCGACGGCATCGACGACCCGCGGGTTCTGCACTCGGCGGGTTATCGCGGCGGCATCGAGCGCTTGCTGACCAATCGCCCGGGCCCGGTGCGTGTCGCGGTGGTCGGTGGCGGTCAGAGCGCGGCGGAAATCTTCGAAGACCTCGCCAGCCGGTTCGACAACGTCGAGGCCAGCCTGGTGATTCGCGGCAGCGCGTTGAAACCCTCTGATGACAGTCCGTTCGTCAATCAGATCTTCAACCCGTCGTTCACCGACACCATCTTCAATCACAGCGAAGAACGCCGCGACGCGTTGTTCGCCGAGTTCCGCAACACCAACTACTCGGTGGTCGACACCGACCTGATCGAGACCATCTTCCAGCGCCTGTACCAGCAGAAAGTGCGCGGCGAGCAGCGTCACCGGTTGCTGACCAACCGCGAAGTGGCGCACGCCGAAGTCGGCGCGGGCGGCATCGAACTGTTCCTGCGCGATGCCCCCCATGACCAGACGCACAGCGAGACCTTCGACGTCGTGGTGTTGGCCACCGGCTACCGCCGCGACTATCACCTGGAGCTGCTGGCCGGCGTACAGCCTTACATTCAAGGCGCAAACGTGGATCGCCACTACCGCCTGCCGCTGAGTGCGGGCAGCGAGGCGGGCATCTTCCTGCAGGGCTGCTGCGAGGACAGCCATGGCCTGAGCGACACGCTGCTGTCGGTACTGGCCGTGCGCTCGCAGGAGGTGGTGGAGTCTATCTTCGCCGAGTACGAACAGCCCTGTTCGAGCCGACCGGCGCAGACCCATGAGCGTGTGGCGCTGAAACTGGCGCGTTGATTCACATGCGCTAAGCCGGACCTGCACGCCAACGCGTCGCACCGGTGGCCGTTCGCGGCCACCCAACCTTTCTCACAACGTTGCGGATGAGGCCCGTTTGGCCGTCCGTGGGTTGAGCCTTGCCGAAACAAACAGGTGAAAGCATGAAATCCATACGAGATCAGGCCGCGCATTTTCCCGAACTGGTGGGCCACTATGCGCAGAGCCAGCCGGACCGGATTGCCCTTCGACACATCCAGCACGAAGACCAGGAACCGCAGCTGACCACCTACGCGCAGCTGGATCTGCACGCGCGCTCGATCGCGGGTGTGTTGCAGCATCACCTCGGTCCGCAGGGCGCTGAACGTTGCGTCCTCATGCTGCCGACCGGCGCCGATTACGCCGCGGCGTTTCTTGGCTGCCTGTACGCCAGGGTCATCGCAGTGCCGGCGTTCGCCCCGGAATACAACCGGCAAACCCACCTGGACCGACTGACCGGCATTCTTCAGGACGCCGCGCCCGGCGTGGTGCTGGGCCGTCGTGAGGACCTGGATAAATTCCAGCACCTGCTGCAACCGTTCATGCCGGCGGGCGGGCGCTTTGTCGCCATCGAAGACGTACATGACTGGCAGGACTCGTTCCAGCCCTCACTGATCGATACCTCGTCGCTGGCGTTCCTGCAATACACCTCGGGCTCAACCAGCGCACCGAAAGGCGTAATGGTCTCCCACGACAACCTGATGGCCAACGAGGTGGCGATGGCGCGCCACTTCGTCACCGACGCGTCGGCCGAAAGCTGGGTCAGCTGGCTGCCGCTTTACCACGACATGGGCCTGATGTGCGGTCTGCTGCTACCGCTTTACTACGGCGGCACGCTGAACCTGATGTCGCCGAATTATTTTCTCGGCCGTCCGGCGCGCTGGCTCGAGGTGATGAGTCAATACAACGGCACATTCTCCGGTGGGCCGGATTTCGCTTATCGCCTGTGCGTTGAGCGGATCAAGCCCAGCGCCGTGAAGCACCTCAAACTGGACAACTGGAGCCTGGCGTTTTCCGGTTCCGAGCCGATTCGCATCGCAACCCTGGATGCGTTCAGCGAGCATTTTGCCCCCGCCGGTTTTGACCGCCGTGCGCTGACCCCAAGCTACGGTCTGGCCGAAGCCACCCTGTTTGTCAGCGCCGCCCACCGTGAGGTGCCGTTCGGCATCAAGCGCTTTGATGGCAGTCAATTGGCTGCGGGCGAGGGCGGCGAAGCGTTGTTCGCCAACCAGAATTCCACCAGTCGCCTGCCGGGCTGTGGCTGGTGCCGCGACGACCACGACCTGCGCATTGTCGACCCTGCGAGTCAGCGAGTGCTGCACTCAGGGCAAGTGGGGGAAATCTGGATCGCCGGGGCGAGCGTCGCCCAAGGCTACTGGCAGAACCCGGAAGCCACCGCGCACACCTTCGTCGACCAAGACGGCAAGCGCTGGTTGCGCAGCGGCGACCTGGGGATTGCCAGCGAAGGTGAGCTGTTCATCACCGGTCGCCTCAAGGACCTGATCATTCTCAATGGCCAGAACCTTTACCCGCAGGACATCGAACAGGCGCTGGAGAAAAGCGTGGAGCTGCTGCGTCGCGGTCGTATTGCGGCCTTTCCGGTCATCGACGAGCAGGGCGCCGAAGGCGTCGGCCTGGCGCTGGAAATCAGCCGCAATGTGCGCCGCCTGATGAAGCCGCAGATGATCTGCGAAGCCGTCCGCGACGCGGTGTCGGCGCTGTTCCTGGTGGCGCCGAAGGTCATCGTATTGCTGGAACCGGGCGCCTTGCCGCGCACCACCAGCGGCAAACTGCAGCGTTCGGCCTGCCGCGTCGGCTGGCAGAACGGCAGTCTCGACAGCTTCGCCATCTGGCAGGACGGTCGTCTGCTCGACACTCAGCGCAATGACGAAGCAAGCGCCGCCGAAGCTTCGTCTTTATTGCCGGAAGTCGTTGCCGCCTGGGCTGAAGTGCTCGGCAAACAGGACCTCGCCGCACACGACCATTTCTTTGCCCGTGGCGGCGATTCGGTCGGCGTGGTTCAGGTGTTGTCGCGCCTGAACAACGTGCTAGGCCTCACCCTTGAGCCTGCGCATCTTTTCGAACACCCGACGCTGGGGGCCTTCAGCGCTCACGTCGCTCGCCAGACTCGCAGAGGCCAGGCGCCCGCATCCGTGGCGCGTATTTCCCGCGAGACGCCACCGGAGCAATCTTTCGCGCAGCAGCGCTTGTGGTTCCTCGCCCAGCTGGAACCTGACAGCAGTGCCTATCACCTGTGCGGTCAACTGAGCCTTAGCGGCGCCATAGATGACCTCGCGCTGCAGCGCAGTTTTGATGACCTGGCGGTGCGTCATGAAAGCCTGCGCACCACCTTCGCCATCGACACGGACGACTCGCTGGTGCAACGCATTCACGCCGCGCAGCCGGTGGTCATCGAGCAGCACGACCTCAGCCTGCACGCGCAACCGCTGGACGCATTGGGCGAGCTGGCCAAGGCCGCCGTCGAGCAACCGATGGACCTGCAGACCGGGCCGCTGTGGCGCGTGCTCAACGTGCGGCTGTCACCGAACCAGCAGCAACTGGTGCTGGTGTTGCACCACATCATCGCGGACGGCTGGTCGGTGCAAGTCATCCTCAAGGACTTTGCCGCGCTTTATAGCGCTCACGCTCAAGGGCTGACGCCGGCGCTTGCGCCGTTGCCGATCCAGTACGCTGACTTCGCCGCCTGGCAGCGCCAGAGACTGGCCGGGGGCGAAGGTGAGCGTCAGCTTGCTTACTGGCGCGAACGCCTCGGCGACACGCAGCCGGTGTTGACGCTGCCAGCCGATCGTCCGCGCCCGGTCCAGCAAAGCCATCGCGGCGCGCGCTATGCCATCGCCTTCGACAGCCGCATGAGCCAAGGCCTGCGCGAACTGGCTGCGAGCCACGGCGCCACGCTGTTCATGGTCATGCTCGCCGCCTACAAAACCCTGTTGCAGCGCTACAGCAGCCAGACCGACCTGCGTGTCGGTGTGCCGGTGGCCGGGCGTACCTGCACCGAGGCCGAAGGCCTGATCGGTCTGTTCGTCAACACCCTGGTGCTGCGCACGGAGGTGTCGCCGCAGCAATCGTTCAGCGCACTGATCGAGGCGGTCAAGCACACGGCGCTGGGTGCGCAGAACCACCAGGACCTGCCGTTCGAGCAACTGGTCGAGGCGTTGGGCGCGTCGCGCAACCTCAGCCACAACCCGCTGTGTCAGGTGAAATTCACCCAGCAGTTCCCGCTGCCGCAGAACGTGGAAACCGGCGGCCTGCGCATGGACGTCAATCAGCTGGATGACTACGCCGCGCACTTCGATCTGGGGCTGGACATCACTGACAGCGTCGATGGCATTCAGGCCGTGTTCACTTACGCCTGTGACCTGTTCGACGAGGCGCGCATCGCCGGCCTTGCCGCTGACCTGCTGCGTATCTGCGCGCAAGCGGTCGCGCAGCCGCACACCCGCTTGAACGAGCTGCAGCTATCGGCTGTGCCATCGCGCCTCGATGCCGAAACGATCGCGTTCCCGGCCACCGACGTGCTGACCCTCTGGGACGTCAGCGTCAACGCGCACCCTGATCGTCTGGCGTTGCAGGGCGAACAACAGCGAGAGAATTTCGCCTCCGTCGACGCCCAGGCCAACCGTCTGGCCCAGCACCTGCGCCAACTCGGCTTGGGCGCTGAAAGCCGTGTGGGCCTGGTGCTGGAGCGCTCGGTGGAATTTGTCGTCGGCCTGCTGGCGATTCTCAAGACCGGCGCGGCCTACGTGCCGCTGGACCCGAAATGGCCGGCAGAGCGTCAGGCCTTTGTGCTTGCCGACAGCGGCGCCCGCTGGCTGATCAGCGATGCCGCAGCGCCTGCCGACTTCAAGGGCGACGTCATCGGCATGGATGACGGTGCGGCATGGCGCTCACAGCCTTCAACTGCGCTGAACGTGCGCCTGCACCCCGAGCAAGCGGCGTACCTGATCTACACCTCGGGCACCAGCGGCACGCCAAAGGGCGTGGTGATCAGCCATGGCGCGTTGGCCGATTATGTTCAGGGCCTGCTCAAGCGTCTTGAACTTGCGCCGGATGCAAGCATGGCGATGGTCTCCACCGTCGGTGCTGACCTGGGCCACACCGTGTTGTTTGGCGCGCTGTGCTCGGCGCGCACGCTGCACCTGATCAACCCGGATCGCACGAGCGACGCCGACCGCTTTGCGGCCTACATGGCCGAGCACAGCGTGGGCGTTTTGAAGATCGTGCCGACCCACCTGAGCGGGCTGTTGCAGGCTGCCAATGCCGCCGACGTGTTGCCGGAACACGCGTTGATTCTCGGCGGTGATGCTTTGCCGTGGGAGCTGGTCTCGCAGGTCAAGCGCCTGAAACCGGGCTGCCGCGTCATCAACCACTACGGTCCGACCGAAACCACCGTCGGCGCGTTGAGCAACGAGCTGACGCAAGCACAGACGACGTCAGAAACGGCGCCTGTGGGTCGTCCGCTGCCCAACGCCGTGGCGCTGATTCTCAATGATCAGCTGGAACCGGTGGTGCAGGGCGACATTGGCGAGCTGTACATCGGCGGGCCGGGTCTTGCCCGTGGTTATCACGACCGTCCGGGCATGACCGCTGCGGTGTTCATTCCGGATCCGAACGGCACAGGCCGTCGTCTGTACCGCAGCGGCGACCGTGCGCGTTTGCTGGCCAACGGGCAGATCCAGTTCCTTGGCCGTGCCGACGATCAGGTCAAGGTGCGCGGCTATCGCGTGGCGCTGGGCGAGATTGCCCAGCGTCTGCGTCAGCTCGACGGCGTGCGCGATGCCCATGTCCGCGTCGACGACCGTGGCCAGTTGATCGCCTACGCCCTGATCGCCAAGGGGGTGCAGATCGATGGCGAAAGCCTGCGTGCGCAGCTTAGCGAGCGCCTGCCGGACTACATGGTGCCGAGCCATGTGTTGACGCTGGATGCGTTCCCGCTGACCGCCAACGGCAAGCTCAATCACAGCGCGTTGCCGGCGCCGCAGGTGGTTTCACAAAGCTTCGAGGCCCCGCACGAAGGCGTCGAAGCGACGTTGGCGGCCCTGTGGGAAAAGGCCCTCAACGTGGAAGCGGTAGGCCGTCACGATAACTTCTTCACCTTGGGCGGCGACTCGATCCTCAGCTTGCAGATCATTGCGCGCGCCCGTCGTCAGGGTATTCGCCTGACACCCAAGCAACTGTTCGAAAAACAAACCATCGCCGAATTGGCACAAGTCGCCGTGTTGTCCGAGGCCAAGCCTGCCGCTGCGCCCGTTTTGGCTGCTGTGGTGCCGCGCGATTTTGCCCTGACACCGATTCAAACCCGCTTCTTCGCCTTACCCATGGCTCAGCGTTCGCACTGGAACCAGTCGCTGCTGCTCGACCTGCCTCAGGCCCTTGACGTCCCAGTGCTGCAACAAGCGCTCGCGTTGCTGTTGGCGCAACACGACAGCCTGCGCCTGAGCTTCCATCAGGGCGACGACGGCCAGTGGCTGCAGCGCTATCGCGACAGCGAAAGCGCCGAGCGCGTGCTCTGGACCTGCGAACTGACCCGGGAAGAAGACCTCGCTTCACTAAGCGATGAAGCCCAGCGCAGCCTGAACATCGAGACCGGGCCGTTGCTGCGCGTGGTTCATGCGCGCCTGCCCTCGGGAGAAGGTCGTCTGCTGTTGACGATCCATCACCTGGCCGTCGATGGCGTGTCGTGGCGCGTGCTGCTGGAGGACCTGCAGCACGCCTACAGCCGCTTGGCCTCGGGTCAGCGCGTGACGCTGGCGGAGAAGACCGCGAGCTTGCAGCGCTGGTCGGAGTCTCTGCACACCTTGGCTCAAAGCCCTGAACTGGAAGCCCAGTTGCCGCACTGGCAAGCGCTGCACGCGGCCGATGCCTGCCTGCCGGGTGACGCTTCGATTCAAAGCCGGGTCGGCGACGGCGAAACCGTTGGCTTGACGCTGAATGCGGCCCACACCCGTCGCCTGCTCAGTGAAGCCCCGGCGGCCTACCGCACCCGCATCGACGATCTGCTGCTGGCGGCGCTGGCCCAGGCGCTGCATCAATGGACCGGGCGTCGTCGTCACGTGATCAGCCTCGAAGGCCACGGTCGCGAAGACGCCAGCGGCGCGCTGGATTTGAGTCGCAGCGTCGGTTGGTTTACCAGCCTGTATCCGCTGGCGCTGGAAGCCGGTGACGATGCGATTGCCACATTGAAAGCGGTCAAAGAAGCGGTACGCGCCGTGCCTGAAAAAGGCTTGGGCTATGGCGTGCTCAAGCATCTGGCTGGCGCCGATCTGCCAGAGCTGGTGGGGCAGGGCCTGACCTTCAACTATCTGGGTCGTTTCGACGACAGTGAGGGCGCACTGTTCTCGCTGTCGAGCGTGACACCCGCCCACCCGCGTGACCCGCAAGGGCCGTTGGCCAACGCGTTGGCGGTGGACGGCCAGGTGCGCGGCGGTCAGTTGCATCTGGGCTGGACCTTCAGTCGCGAGCGTTTCAGCCGCGACAGCATCGAGCACCTGGTGGCGTTGTACCGTGAGCAACTGATGCAACTGATCGACCATTGCAGCGATGAACGCCATGCCGGGCTGACCCCATCGGACTTCCCGTTGGCCGGGCTCAGTCAGGCGCAACTGGATGCCTTGGCGATTCCGGCCCGGGAGATCGAAGACATCCTGCCACTGGCGCCCATGCAACAGGGGATTCTGCTGCACAGCCTGCTGGAGCAGGGCAACGGCATTTACCTGATGCAGGATCAGTACGAAGTCGGCAGCGACGTCGATTTCGAGGCGTTCAAGTTCGCCTGGCAGCACGTGGTGCAGCGTCATCCAGCCTTGCGCACGGCCTTCCACGGTCTGGAAAGTGGTGTGCAGCGTCAGGTGGTGATGCGTCGTGTGCCGTCCCCGGCGCAGTTGATCGACCTCAGTCACCTGTCCCGCGAGGCTGCCGAAGCGGAGCTGGAGGCCCTGCTCAGCGCCGAGCGCGAACAGGGCTTCGATTTCGCCCGCGCGCCGCTGCTGCGCCTTCGCCTGGTCAAGTTCGGCGAGGCGGATTTGCGCATCGTGCAAAGCCATCACCACGCCCTGATCGATGCCTGGTGCCGTGGCCTGATGCTCACCGAGTTCTTCGCCCATTACCGCGCGTTCCTCGACGGGCGCCATGTCAGTCTGCCGGCTGCGCGACCTTATCGTGATTTCCTCGCCTGGCTGGCCGAGCAGGACGAAGCCGTCAGCCGCGATTACTGGCGCAACGCGCTCGCCGGCTTCACCGACGTCACGCCGCTGCCGTATCGCCACAGTCCGCAAGGCGAGCCGCAGATGCGTGACGTCACGCTGGCGCTGGGCACCGAGCAGACCGCCAGACTGGCTGACCAGGCGCGGCAATATCGCCTGACCGCCAACACCTTCGTGCAGGCCGCCTGGGCCTTGTTGCTGATGCACCATGCCGACCGCGACGACGTGGTGTTCGGCGTCACTGTGGCGGGTCGTCCCACCGAACTCGAAGGCATCGAAGGCGCGCTGGGGCTGTTCATCAACACCTTGCCGTTGCGTCTGAAGCGCCTGGGAGTGGGCTCTTCTGCGCTGGAGTTGCTCAACGCGCTGCAAGCGCAGAACGCCGAGATGCGTCAGCACGAACACCTGTCGCTGGCGGACATTCAACTGCTGGCCGACACGCCGCGCGGTCAGCCGCTGTTCGACAGCCTGTTCGTCTTTGAAAACGTTCCGTTGGGCGCCGAGGTTCAGCAGGCCGTGAACGACTACCGGATCAAACCGCTGGCTAACCGCACCCACACCAACTACCCGTTGACCGTGGTGCTGCTGCCGGGCGAATCGCTGCAATTACAGCTGACCTACGACACCCGTCACTTCGAGGACCTCGACATGACCGTGCTGGTCGAGCATTTCCGTCGCTTGCTGACGCAACTGATCGATAACCCGCAACAGACCCTCAGCCAGTTGCAGGTGCTGGAACAGGCCGAGTGCGAACAGTTGCTGCAGCAGGCTCAGGGACCGGTGGAAAAACACTGGTACGGCATCAGTTATCTGGAGCGTTTCGAGTCCCGCGTGCAGGCGCATCCGAACCTGGAAGTGGCGCGCTGCCAGGGCCAGAGCCTGACCTACGACGCACTCAATCGCGACGCCAATCGCATTGGTCATGGCCTGATCGGCGCGGGCGTGCAGGGTGACGACGTGGTGGCGCTGTTCGCGCCGCGCGGCTTGCCGCTGCTGAGCATGATCATCGGCGCGTTCAAGGCCGGGGGTGCCTATCTGGCCCTGGACGATCGTCATCCGGCAGGCCGCAGCGCGCGCATGCTGGTGAGCAGCGCCGCCCCGGTATTGCTCACGCCCCGCGATTGTCTGCCGCAGGTCGAGGCGATTCTCGCTTTGACCGAGGTCAAGCCGCGTCTGCTGATTCTGGAAGACCTGGTCGCCAGCGGCGCCGAGGGTAATCCGGGGCGTTACGCCAGCGCCGAGCAACTGGCCTATGTGATCTACACGTCGGGTTCTACGGGCGAGCCGAAAGGGGTGATGGTCAACCAGCGCGGCATGCTCAACAACCAGATGTCCAAGCTGCCCTACCTGCGTCTGGGCGAGGATGACGTGATCGCGCAGACCGCCGCCACCGGTTTCGACATCTCCGTGTGGCAGTTCCTCACGGCGCCGCTGTTCGGTGGTCGAGTGGAGATTCTGCCGGACTCGGTGGTTCACGACCCGCAGCGTCTGCTGGAGGAAGTCGTGGCGAATCAGGTCAGCGTGCTGGAGTGCGTGCCCGCCGTGATCGACGGCATGCTCGCGGTATCCACGCACAAACTAGACGCCCTGCGCTGGTTGCTGCCGACCGGTGAAGCGCTGACCGTGGACCTGGCGACACGTTGGTTCAATCGATACCCGAACGTGCCGTTGGTCAACGCATACGGCCCGGCCGAATGCGCCGACGACGTGGCCCTGCACACCTTGACCGCAGCCCCCGCCGCCAAGGCGAACATGCCGATTGGCCGACCGACCGACAACAACCGTTTGTACGTGCTGGATTCCAGCCTGCAACTGGCGGCGCCGGGCGTCGTCGGCGAGCTGTACATCGGCGGTGTTGGCGTAGGTCGCGGATATGCCGCACAGCCTACATTGACCGCCGAGCGCTTCCTGCCGGACCCGTTCGGTGAAGCCGGTGCGCGCCTGTATCGCAGTGGTGACCTGGCGCGCTGGAACGCCGACGGTGCGCTGGAGTACGTCGGCCGTGCGGATTTCCAGGTGAAGATCCGTGGCCAGCGCATCGAATTGGGCGAAATCGAAAACCTGCTCCTGGCTCAGCCTGCGGTCCGTGATGCCGTGGTCAGTGCGCAACCGACCCCGCACGGTCCGCAACTGGTGGCGTACGTGGTCACCGAGGCGCAGCAGACACTGTCTGCCGACGTCCTCAAAACCGCACTGGCCCAAGCGCTGCCGGCGTTCATGGTGCCCGCCCACGTGGTGCAGCTTGAGCGCCTGCCGCGCAACGCCAACGGCAAGCTCGACCGCAAGGCGTTGCCTGCGCTCAGTGTGCAGGAAAGGACCTTTGAGGCGCCGCAAGGCGAGCGCGAAGAGATCCTTGCCGAACTGTGGCAGAGCCTGCTGAAGGTCGAGCGGGTTGGACGTGACGACAACTTCTTTGAACGGGGTGGGCACTCGCTGCTGGCGACACGGCTGTTGTCGCGCATTCGCGAGCGCCTGGGGGTGAGCATTCCGCTGGCGCAGGCCTTCGAAGCCACCACTGTTGCCGCACAGGCCGCCCTGATCGACACCTTACAGGGGCAGACCCTGACGCTCGACCGGCTCGATGCCTTGGACGAGTTAATGAATGAGCTGGAGGAAAGCAACTGATGTCGCAACCGAGCATGACTTCGCATAGCAAGCTGCTGGCCCTGGCCACCCGCTTCCTCAGCCTCGGCGCCACACAGCGGCGGGTGTTTCTGGGCAAGTTGCGCGAGCAGGGGCTGGATGCGTCGGCGCTGCCGATTCCGTCCGGGGTTGCGGGCGAGCGCAGCCCGACGTCCTTTTCCCAGCAGCGCCTGTGGTTTCTCGAACAACTGGAACCGGGCAACAGCACCTACCACCTGCCGGGCGCGCTGCGTCTGAAAGGCACGTTGGACATCGCCGCCGTGCAGTCGGCGTTCGAGCGTGTGGCCGAGCGTCATGCCAGCCTGCGTACCGTGTTCGACACCGCCGAAGACGGCACGCCGGAGCAAGTGATTCAGGCGCCGCACGCCTTGCCGTTCGAGCGGTTGAACGCGGACGATGAAAGCCAGTTGGAGACCCTTGCCGATGCGTTCGCGCGCCGTCCATTCGACCTGGCCCAGGGTCCGCTGTGGCGCGTGGCGCTGGTTAAGCGCGCTGATGACGAGCATGTATTGCTGGTCTGTCTGCACCACATCATCGCGGACGGCTGGTCCATCCAGGTGCTGTTGCTGGACTTCGTGCAGGCCTACCGCGCGGCGCTGGAGAACACTGATTCGGCCCTTGCGGAACTGCCGCTGAACTATGCCGACGTTGCCCTGTGGCAGCGTGCCTGCCTGGACGCGGGCGAGGGTGACCGCCAACTGGCGTACTGGAAAGAGCAATTGGGCGAAGAGCCGCCTGTGCTGGAACTGCCTGCCGACCGCCCACGTCCGGCGCGTCAGAGCTTCCGGGGTGCGCGCCTGCCGTTCAGTGTTGACGCGGCCTTGTCCGATCGCATGCGTGCGCTGGCGAAGCAACGTGGCGTGACCGTGTTCACCGTCATACTGGCGGCCTACCAAGTGTTGTTGCAGCGCCTGAGCGGGCAGAACGACTTGCGCATCGGCGTGCCGATTGCCGGGCGTCAACGCGCCGAAACCGAAGGCTTGATCGGCTTCTTCGTCAACACCCAGATCCTGCGCGGCGAGGTCACGACCGGCGCCAGTTTCAACCAGATCATCGACAACGTACGCCTTGCTTCCCAAGGCGCCCAGGCCCATCAGGACCTCCCGTTCGAACAGTTGGTCGACGCGCTGGCGCCGCAGCGCAGCCTGAGCCACAACCCGCTGTTTCAGGTGCTGTACAACCACCAGCAGCGTCAGGACGAAGCCCTGCAATTGATGCCCGGCCTCAACGCCACGCTCATGCCGCTAGACAGCGGAAGCAGCCAGTTCGACCTGGCCTTGCACACTTGGGAAAACGCTGCGGGCGAACTGGCGGGCAACTGGAACTACGCCACCGATCTGTTCGATCACGGAAGTATCGAGCGCCTGCATCAACGGTTTGTGCAGCTGTTCGCGCAGTTGCTGGAACAGCCGGACGCGGCCATTGGCGATTTTAAGTTGCTGGATCGGCAGGACCGTGCGCAACTGGCGTTGGTCAATGACACGGCGCGCGACTGGTCTGCCGATGAATCTGTTGTGCATCGTCATTTCGAGCGTCTGGCGCAGTTGCATCCTCAGCGTGAAGCATTGCGCTGTGGCGATGAGGTGCTGACGTATCAGCAACTGGATCAGCGTGCCAACCAGTTGGCGCACTACCTGCGCGAACACGGCGTCGGTCGTGAGTCGTTGGTCGGTGTGGCGGCGTTGCGTTCGGTTGAGATGGTCGTGGCGTTGTATGCGGTCGTCAAGGCGGGCGCTGCGTATGTGCCGCTGGATCCGGAATACCCGGCTGATCGTCTGCGTTACATGCTCGAGGACGCGGGAATCGGTCTGCTGCTGAGCCATGACGCCGTGGTCGATGATCTGCCGGTTATTGAAGGGTCGCAGGTCTTGAATCTGGATCGGCTTGATCTAGACGACCAACCTGTTTCTGCCCCGGTTGTGGAGATTCATCCCGAGCAACTGGCGTACATGATTTACACCTCGGGCTCGACCGGAAAACCGAAGGGCGCGGGCAACACCCACGCCGCGCTGTTCAACCGGCTGGCCTGGATGCAGGAAGCCTACGTACTCGACGCGACCGACGCCGTCCTGCAAAAGACCCCGTTCAGCTTCGACGTTTCCGTCTGGGAGTTCTTCTGGCCATTGATGGTCGGCGCGCGCTTGGTCATGGCCCAACCGGGCGATCATCGGGATCCTGCGCTGCTCACCGCGTTGATCGAACAGCACCAGATCACCACGCTGCATTTCGTGCCTTCCATGCTTGCCGCGTTCATGGCGCAGGACAATCTATCCGGTTGCGCATCCCTGAAACGCATCGTCTGCAGTGGCGAAGCACTGCCAGCCGATCTGGCACGAGACACCCTGCAACGCCTGCCCAATGCTGCGCTGTTCAACCTCTACGGCCCAACCGAAGCGGCCATCGATGTCACCCACTGGACCTGCCGCGATGAACCGGGCGCGTCCGTGCCCATCGGCCGCCCAATTGCCAACCTGCAAGTGCACATCCTCGACAGCTGCCTGAACCCGCAACCCATCGGCGTACCCGGCGAGCTGTACATCGGCGGCGCCGGTCTGGCGCGGGGTTATCACCAGCGTCCGGGCCTGACCGCAGAACGCTTCGTCGCCAGCCCGTTCGGCAACGGCGAGCGGCTTTATCGCACCGGCGACTTGGCGCGCTGGCGTGCCGACGGCGCAGTGGAATACCTTGGCCGTCTCGATCATCAGATCAAACTGCGCGGCCTGCGCGTGGAGATCGGTGAGATCGAATCGGCGCTGCTGGATCACCCGGCCATCAGCGAAGCCGTCGTCGTCGCGCGTCAACTCAGTAACGGCCTGCAACTGGTGGGTTATCTGGTCGCCACTGATTTCGACGAAGAACAGCTGCGTACCCAGTTGAAACAACGCCTGCCGGATTACATGGTGCCGGCGCATCTGGTGACGCTGGACGCCTTCCCGCTGTCGGCCAACGGCAAACTGGACCGCAAGGCGCTGCCGGAACCACAACTGCAACTACGTGCGTTCGAAGCACCACAGGCAGGCGTGGAAAGCGAACTCGCCGAGCTGTGGGAGGAGTTGTTGGGCGTCAAACAGATCGGCCGTCAGGACAATTTCTTTGAACTGGGCGGCGATTCGATTCTCAGCCTGCAAATCGTCTCGCGCGCGAAGAAGCGCGGCATTCAACTGACGCCTCGGCAGATGTTCGAGCGCCAGACCATCGCCGAACTGGCGCAAGTCGCCCAACTGCTCGACCGCAATGAAGCCTCTGCTCAGCCACGCATCGAACTCAACCGCGACATCCCGCTGACGCCGATTCAACATTGGTTTTTCGAGCAACCGATGCGCCGTCGCAGTCACTGGAACCAGTCACTGTTGCTGACGCCGAATGATGCACTGGAAACGCCGGCACTGGCGCTGGCGCTGCACGCGCTGGTCAATCATCACGACGCCTTGCGCATGACGTTCGTGCAGCAGGACAACGACCAGTGGCAGCAGCGTTATCGCAGTGAAGTCCATCCGGCACATGCTGCCGACGGTCTGTTGTGGCAGCGTGAAGTCAGCACTAATGGCCTCGCAGCAGCCTGCAATGAAGCCCAGGCCAGCCTTGATCTGAAAGACGGCCCGTTGCTGCGTGCCGTGCAGTTCACATTGGCTGATGGAGGCGAGCGGCTGTTGCTGGTCGTGCATCACCTGGTGGTGGACGGCGTCTCGTGGCGCATCCTGCTGGAAGACCTGCACAATGCGTACGCCCAGGCACAGGCCGGTCTGACGATCGACCTCGGTGAGAAAGGCTTGCCGTTCCAGCGTTGGGCCCATCGCCTGCTGGACTTCGCCTACAGCGATGCGCTGCTGGCCGAGGCCGAGTACTGGCGTAACCTGCCGAGTGCTCCGCCATTGCCGGTTGCCCATCCTCATGGAAAGGCCTTGCACGCTTCGGTTCAACAGCGCCATCTGCAACTGGACACGGCCCGCAGTCAGGCATTGCTCAGCGAAGCCCCAGCGGCGTATCGCACGCAGATCAATGACCTGCTGCTGACCGCACTGACCCGCGCGATTGCGCAGTGGAGTGGCGAATCCCGCGCGCTGATCGCGCTCGAGGGTCACGGTCGTGAGGACCTGTTCGAGGGTCTTGACCCGTCCCGCACCGTGGGCTGGTTTACCAGCCTGTATCCGGTCAGCTTGCAGGCTCAGGACAGCCTCGATGCTGCCCTCAAAAACACCAAGGAAACCTTGCGCGCCGTGCCCAATGGCGGTCTGGGTTACGGCTTGCTGCGTCATTTGCGCGGCGAAGCGTTGCCGTCGCTGGAAGGCTGCGTGCTCTTCAACTATATGGGCCGTGTCGGCCATCAACCGGGCCGCCTGCAAAACAACAGTGGCCTGTTCACGCTGGCCGAAGAAGGCAGCGGCGCTCAACGTGGCGCCGACTCGCCTTTGGCCTGCGAGCTGTCGTTGGATGCTGAGGTGCGCGGCGGACAGTTCCGCGTAACGTGCAGCTACAGCGGCGAACCTCATGACGCAGCCTCGGTTCAGCGCCTGCTCGATGCCTATGCGCTGGCGCTGGACGAGGTGATTGAGCACTGCCGCACGCATTCGGCAGTCACGCCGTCGGACTTTCCGGCACTGGACCTGACTCAGGCGCAACTCGATGCATTGCCGGTCGCTCCCCGTGACATCGAACACCTGTATCCGCTGACGCCGATGCAACAGGGCCTGTTGTTCCACAGTGAACTGGGTGAGACTCAAGGCACTGAAGGTGCGCGCGACCTGTACATCAATCAGGTGGCGCTGGACATTGAGCACCTGCCGCTGGCGCGCTTCAAGTCGGCCTGGGCGGGGGCGGTGCAGCGTCATCCGATTCTGCGTGCCTCCATCCTGCGTCTGACCGGCAGTCAGCAACCGGTGCAATTGATTCGTCGCGACGCGGCGCTGATGGTCCGCGAACTGGACCTGCGCGACGATCAACGGGCGCTGAGCGAGGTGCTGGCCGCCGAGCGTCAAACCCCGTTCCAGCTGCACGAAGCGCCGCTGATGCGCGTATTGCTGGTGCGCCAAAGCGAAATGCTGTGGAAGCTGGTGTGGACCTTCCATCACATCCTGCTCGACGGCTGGAGCAGCGCGGCGGTGCTGGGCGAAGTGATTCAGTCGGCAATGTCCGACGCCGCACTGACACCTGCTGGTCATTACGGCGATTACGTTGAGTGGCTGCTCAGCCGAGACGCGCAGCACAGCGCCACGTTCTGGCAGCAACATCTGGCCGGTTTCGAACAACCGACGCTGATGGCGGCAGCCGTCACCGCGCCTATATCTGCCAACGGTGAACCGCTGCCGACGCAGGTGAGGGTCACGTCGATGGACCTGGACAGTCAGTTGCTGCACAACGCCGCGCGCCGTCAGCGGGTGACCGTCAACACGCTGATCCAAGCGGTCTGGGTCTTGTTGTTGCAACGCTACACCGGGCAACAGCGCGTCGCGTTCGGGACTACCGTGTCGGGCCGTTCAGCGCAGGTTCCAGGCATCGAACGCATGCTGGGCCTGTTCATCAACACCCTGCCGCTGGTGCAGGCGCCGGAATCGCAGCAGAAGGTCGGCGACTGGCTCAATGAACTGCAAGCGCACAACCTGGAACTGCGCGAGCACGAACACACGCCGCTGTTTGAAGCCCAGCGCTTCGCCGGGCACGCCGGCCGTGACCTGTTCGACAGCCTGGTGGTGTTCGAAAACTACCCGGTGGACGCCGTGCTGCGGGACAAACAAGCAGGCGGTGTGAATCTGGGTTCCGTGGAACTCAGCGACAAGACCCATTACCCGCTGAGCCTGGCGGTGGTGGCCGGCGAACAGGCCCATGTTCACGTCAACTACCACAGCAACGTGTTCAGTGCCGAACAGATCGACCGCCTGTGCGGGCATTTCCAGACACTGCTGGACGGCCTCTGCCGCTTCCCTGAAAGGAGCATTGGCGAGCTGTCCATGATGACCGAGCGTGACGTCAGCGACATGCACGCCTGGAACCAGCCGCCGTTCTCGCCCTACGTCGACCGTCCTGTCCACGCACTGATCGCCGACCACGCACGGCTGCGTCCTGACGCCATCGCGTTGGTGCATGGTGAGCAGCGCCTGACCTTCGCCGAGTTCGACCGCCGTGCCAACCAGCTCGCCCACGCCCTGCGGGCGCGCGGCATCGGCACCGAAGTGCGGGTGGCGATTGCCATGGAACGCGGTATTGATCTGTGGCTGTCGTTCTTGGCGGTATTGAAAGCGGGCGGGGCGTACATCCCGCTGGACCCGGATTACCCGACCGAACGCCTGCGCTACATGCTCGAAGACGGCGGCGTGAAGCTGCTGATCTCCCACGATGCCGCGCTGGACCGCGTGCCCGTCGGCGACGTGCCGCTGCTCAATCTGGATCAACTGGACGTTTCCAGCGAGCCGGAAATCGCGCCGGACGTGGTGATTCATCCTCAGCAACTGGCGTACCTGATCTACACCTCGGGTTCGACCGGCAAACCGAAAGGCGCGGCCATTGCCCACGGCGATATCTCGATGCACATCCAGACCATCGGCGAGCGTTACGGCTTCACACCCGAGGACCGCAAATTCCACTTCCTCTCGATCAGCTTCGACGGCGCCCACGAGGGCTGGATGATGCCGATGTGTTACGGCGCCCGCGTTGTTTTGCGTGATCAGGAACTGTGGAGCGTGGAGCAGACCTACGACACGCTGATTCGTGAAGGCATCACCGTGGCATCCTTCCCGCCGAGTTACCTGCGTCAGCTGTCGGACTGGGCCGGTGTGCAAGGCAAAGGGCCGGGGGTGAAAACCTACTGCTTTGCCGGTGAAGCGTTCAGCCGAGAGATGCTGCACGATGTAATTCGCAATCTGCAGCCGCTGTGGATCATCAACGGTTATGGCCCGACGGAAACCGTGGTCACGCCGACCCTGTGGCTGGCGTCCGCGGAAACTGCTGACTTCACTACGGCTTACGCTCCGATTGGTGATCTGGTGGGTGACCGTCAGGGCTATGTGATGGATGCCGATCTGAACCCACTGCCCCAAGGCATTGCCGGCGAGTTGTACCTGGGCGGCGCGGTGGCACGGGGTTACCTGGACCGTCCGGGCGCCACCGCCGAGCGTTTCCTGCCGCACCCGTTCCGTGCCGGTGAGCGGATCTATCGCAGTGGTGACCGCGTACGGCTGAACAGCGAAGGGTTGCTGGAATACCTGGGACGTATCGACCACCAGATCAAGATTCGCGGCTTCCGCATCGAGGCCGGTGAGATCGAAGCAGCGCTGAAAAGCTGCGAGGGCGTGCGTGAAGCCTTGGTCATCGTCCGTGAGGGTGCGAATGGCAAACGTCTTTTGGGCTACGTTGGCGGCAATGACCTCGACGCGGAACGCATCAAACAGCAACTCAAGGTGACCCTGCCGGAGTACATGATCCCGGCGCACATCATCGTCATGGAGCGCCTGCCGCAACTGCCGAACGGCAAACTGGACCGCAACGCGCTGCCCGATCCGCAGGTCAGTTCCAGCGACTATGAAGCACCGCAAAACGCACTGGAGCAGCAACTGGCCGCCTTGTGGGAACCCTTGCTGGGGATCGAGGCGGTAGGGCGCAACGATCACTTCTTCGAACTCGGCGGCCACTCGCTGCTGGCGATGCAACTGATCTCGCGACTGCGTCACGAACAGGACGTGAGCGTGCCGCTGCGGCTGCTGTTCGACGCACCGCGTCTGGCTGATTTCGCCCAGCGCATCACACAGCTGGCGCAACCCGCCAAGCAACTTGCACTCACCGCACGCCACGCGACGAAAACCGTGCAGTCGTTCGCCCAGCAACGCCTGTGGTTCCTCGACCAGCTGCAACCGGGTGGCCACGCCTACAACCTGCCGGGTGCGGTGCGTCTGCGCGGTGAGCTGAACGACGCGGCGTTGCAGTCGGCGTTCGACGGGTTGGCGGCGCGTCATGAAGTGCTGCGCACGCGTTTCGTTGCGGGAGACGGTGTGCCGCTGCAACAGATCGATGCAGCCAGTACGGTGCACATCGAACGTCTGGACATCCGCGCCGACGCGGATCTCGAAGTGGACTTCGACGCGCTGGCTCAGGACTTCGTCCAGCGGCCGTTCAACCTGTCGCAAGGCCCGCTCTGGCGTCTGGCGCTGGTGCGTGTCGCCGCCGACGAGCACTGCCTGTTGTTGTGCCTGCATCACATGATTTCTGACGGCTGGTCGGTGCGCGTGCTGTTGCAGGAATTTTGCGAGCTGTACCGCGCTGCCGTGGAAAACCGCGCGCCGCACCTGGCGGAACTGCCGGTGCAATACGCCGACTTCGCGGCCTGGCAGCGCGAATGGCTGGAGGCGGGCGAGGGTGAGCGTCAGTTGCAGTACTGGCGCCAACAGCTGGGCGACGAGCACCCGGTGATGGAACTGCCGACCGACCGTCCGCGTCCGGCGCAGCAGCGCTATCAGGGTGCCCGGGTACTGTTCAACTGGGATACCGCGTTCAGCCATCGCGTGCGCGCGCTTGCCAAACAGCAGGGCGTGACGCCGTTCATGGCGATCCTCTCGGCGTATCAGGTGTTACTGCATCGCCTCAGCGGGCAGAACGACTTGCGCATCGGCGTGCCGATTGCCGGGCGTTCGCGTCTGGAGGTCGAAGGCCTGATCGGTTTCTTTGTCAGCACGCAAGTGTTGCGCGCAAACGTCAGCGCTGAACTGTCTTACCGCGAGGTGCTGGCGCAGGCGAAGGCCGCCACTCTTGGTGCTCAGGCGAATCAGGACCTGCCGTTCGAGCAACTGGTCGAAGCCCTGCAACCGCAGCGCAGCCTGAGCCACAACCCGCTGTTCCAAGTGGCGTACGACCATCAGCAACGTGACTTTGCACCGCTTTCCGGGTTGCCGGGGCTACACGCCGATGTCCTGCCGCTGGACGATGGCAGCTGCCAGTTCGACCTGGCGCTGAACACCCATGAGGACGCCGACGGTGCGCTGGGTGGCTCGTGGAATTATGCGACCGATCTGTTTGATCACGGGACTGTCGAGCGGATGCATGAGCGTTTCGTGCAGCTGTTTGCGCAGTTGCTGGAGCAGCCGGACGCGGCGATTGGCGATTTTGAGTTGCTGGATCGGCAGGACCGTGCGCAACTGGTGTTGGTCAATGACACGGCGCGCGACTGGTCTGCCGATGAATCTGTTGTGCATCGTCATTTCGAACGTCTGGCGCAGTTGCATCCTCAGCGTGAAGCTTTGCGTTGTGGCGATGAGGTGCTGACGTATCAGCAACTCGATCAGCGGGCCAACCAGCTGGCGCACTGTCTGCGTGGGGAGGGCGTGGGGCGTGAGTCGTTGGTGGGTGTGGCGGCGTTGCGTTCGGTTGAGATGGTCGTGGCGTTGTATGCGGTCGTTAAAGCTGGCGCTGCCTATGTGCCGCTGGACCCGGAATACCCGGTTGATCGCCTGCGCTACATGCTCGAAGACGCCGGGATTGGTCTGCTACTGAGCCATGACGCCGTGATCGATGATCTGCCGGTTATTGACGGCTTGCAGGTGTTGAATCTGGATCATTTGGACCTCGTAGGTCAGCCGACCACGGCGCCAGGTGTAGAGATTCATCCCGAGCAACTGGCGTACATGATCTACACCTCGGGCTCGACCGGGAAGCCGAAGGGCGCAGGCAACACCCACGCCGCGCTGTTCAACCGGCTGGCCTGGATGCAAGAGGCTTACAGTCTCGACGTATCCGATGTCGTGCTCCAAAAGACCCCGTTCAGCTTCGACGTCTCGGTCTGGGAGTTCTTCTGGCCGCTGATGGTCGGCGCTCGCCTGGTCATGGCTCAACCGGGCGATCATCGCGATCCTGCCTTGCTGACGGCACTGATCGAAACCAACAAGATCACCACGCTGCACTTCGTCCCTTCGATGCTGGCGGCTTTCATGGCGCAGGACGATCTATCCGGTTGCGCATCCCTGAAACGCATCGTCTGCAGCGGCGAAGCCTTGCCGGCGGACCTCTCAAGAGAAACTGTGCAACGCCTGCCAAACGCTGCGCTGTTCAACCTGTACGGCCCAACCGAAGCGGCCATCGATGTCACCCACTGGACCTGCCGCGATGAACCGGGCGCCGCCGTGCCCATCGGCCGCCCGATTGCCAATCTTCAGATCCACATCCTCGACAACCGCCTGAACCCGCAACCCATCGGCGTGCCCGGCGAGCTGTACATTGGCGGCGTCGGCCTGGCGCGGGGTTATCACCAGCGTCCGGGCCTGACCGCAGAACGCTTCGTCGCCAGCCCGTTCGGCAACGGCGAGCGGCTTTATCGCACCGGCGATCTGGCGCGCTGGCGTGCTGACGGCGCAGTGGAATACCTGGGCCGTCTCGATCATCAGATCAAACTGCGCGGCCTGCGCGTGGAGATCGGCGAGATCGAATCGGCGCTGCTGGATCACCCTGCGGTCAGCGAAGCGGTCGTGATCGCTCGCGAACTCAGCACCGGCATGCAGCTGGTGGGTTATCTGGTCGCCACTGATTTCGACGAAGAACAGCTGCGTACCCAGTTGAAACAACGCCTGCCGGATTACATCGTGCCGGCGCATCTGGTGACGCTGGACGCCTTCCCGCTGTCGGCCAACGGCAAACTGGACCGCAAGGCGCTGCCGGAACCACAACTGCAACTACGTGCGTTCGAAGCACCACAGGCAGGCGTGGAAAGCGAACTCGCCGCGTTGTGGCGAGACCTGCTGGGCTTAAAGCAGGTGGGTCGTCAAGACAACTTCTTCGAGCTGGGCGGGCATTCACTGCTGGGTATTCAACTCGTGGCGCAGATCCGTCGCGACCTCAAGCTCGAATTGCCGTTGCGTGCGTTGTTCGAGGCGCCGGTGTTGGCCAGCCTGGCGCATTACCTCGACACACGCGCAGAGCGGGCAGCGATGCCGGTGTTGTTGCCGCGCCGCGAGGGTGAGTTTGCGCCGCAGTCGTTCGCGCAACAGCGCCTGTGGTTCCTCGCACAACTGGAGCCGGAGAGCACGGCGTATAACCTGCCCTGCGTACTGAGCCTCAGTGGCGCGTTGCAGATCGACGCCTTGCAACGCAGCTTCGATGCGCTATCCGCACGGCATGAAAGCCTGCGCACCTGCTTCCTTCCTGGCGAGTCAGGGGTTCCACAGCAGCACACTCTGTCGGTTGGCAGCGTCAGCATCGCTCGCCACGACCTGCGCCAGAGCGCTACGCCCGATGAAGATTTCACCGCACTGGCCCATGGCTTCATGAATCAGCCTTTCGACCTCGATGCCGAGCGTGCGCCGTGGCGTGTGGGCCTGGCGCGGGTGGGGGAAAGCGAGTGGCGTCTGCTGCTGTGCATGCACCACATCATCTCCGATGGCTGGTCGGTGCAGGTGATGCTCGAAGACTTCGCGAAGCTGTATCGCGCCTTCTCTCAAGGGGACGACGCGCAGTTGCCGACCCTGAGCGTGCAGTACGCGGACTACGCCGCCTGGCAGCGTGAATACCTGACCGGGCGTGAACGCGAGCGGCAGTTGAACTGGTGGCGCGCGGCGCTGGGTGACGAACAGCCGGTGCTGGAGTTGCCGGCAGACCGCTCGCGTCCGGCCGAGCGCGATGGCAAGGGTGCACGCCATGCGTTCGTGCTGCCGCAGGACTTGGCCGACAAGCTGCGTCATACCGCGCGCGCCCATGACGCCACGTTATTCATGCTGTTCCTGGCCGCGTTCGACACCCTGTTGTACCGCCTCAGCGGCCAGCGCGATCTGCGCATCGGCGTGCCGGTGGCGGGACGTGCCGAGGTCCAGACACAAGGTTTGATCGGCTTCTTCGTCAACACGCTGGTGCTGCGGGCCCAGGTCAGCGGGGATCAGCCGTTTACCGAATTGCTGGCGCAGGTGAAAGACAACCTGCTGGGCGCCCATGCCCATCAGGACCTGCCGTTCGAGCAGTTGGTGGAAGCCCTGCAACCGGCGCGCAGCCTCAGCGTCAACCCGCTGTTCCAGGTCAGCTACAACCACCAGCAGCAGCCGGACATGTCGCTGCTGCAATTCGACGGCCTGGCCATCGAAGCGCAACAGTGGGACATCAAGGGGGCGCAGTTCGACCTGGTGCTCGGCACCTTCGAGCATCAGGACGGTCGCATCAGCGGCCATCTGGATTACGCCACCGACCTGTTCGATGCCTCGACGGTTGGGCGTCTGTACGGGCAACTGCTGACCGTGCTGAACGCTGTTTGCGCGCAACCGCACACCGCCATCGGTGATTTGCCGCTGCTCAGTGAAGCCGACCTCGTTGCGCTGGATCAGTGGAATACAGCGCCGTTCTCGCCTTATGCCGATCGCCCGATTCACGCACTGATCGCCGACCATGCGCGCCTGCGTCCCGACGCCATCGCGTTGGTGCATGGCGAACAACGCCTGACGTTTGCCGAGTTCAACCGCCGTGCCAACCAGCTCGCCCACGCCCTGCGCGCGCGCGGCATCGGCACCGAAGTGCGGGTGGCGATTGCCATGGAGCGCGGTATCGATCTGTGGCTGTCGTTCTTTGCGGTACTCAAAGCCGGTGGCGCCTACATTCCGCTGGACCCGGATTACCCGACCGAACGCCTGCGCTACATGCTCGAGGATGGCGGCGTGAAGCTGCTGATCTCCCACGATGCCGCGCTAAACCGTGTGCCGGTGGGCGACGTGCCGCTGCTCAATCTGGATCAACTGGACGTTTCCTGCGAGCCGGAAACCGCGCCGGACGTGTTGATTCATCCGCAGCAACTCGCCTACCTGATCTACACCTCGGGTTCGACCGGCAAACCGAAAGGCGCGGCCATCGCTCACGGCGACATCTCGATGCACATCCAGACCATTGGCGAGCGTTACGGCTTCACGCCGGAGGACCGGAAGTTCCACTTCCTCTCGATCAGCTTCGACGGCGCTCACGAAGGCTGGATGATGCCGATGTGTTACGGCGCCCGCGTGGTGATCCGTGATCAAGAGCTGTGGAGCGTCGAGCAAACCTACGACACGCTGATTCGAGAAGGCATCACCGTCGCCTCGTTCCCGCCGAGTTACCTGCGTCAGCTGTCGGACTGGGCGGGCGTGCAAGGTAAAGGGCCGGGGGTGAAAACCTACTGCTTTGCCGGTGAAGCGTTCAGCCGCGAGATGCTGCGTGACGTGATTCGCAATTTGCAGCCACTGTGGATCATCAACGGTTATGGCCCCACGGAAACCGTGGTCACGCCGACCCTGTGGCTGGCGTCTTCGGAAGCCGCCGACTTCAACACCGCGTACGCGCCAATCGGTGATCTGGTGGGTGATCGTCAGGGTTACGTGATGGACGCCGATCTGAACCCGCTGCCGCAAGGCATTGCCGGCGAGTTGTACCTGGGCGGCGCGGTGGCGCGGGGTTACCTGGACCGCCCAGGCGCGACGGCCGAGCGTTTCCTGCCGCACCCGTTCCGTGCCGGTGAGCGGATCTATCGCAGTGGTGACCGCGTACGGCTGAACAGCGAAGGGTTGCTGGAATACCTGGGACGTATCGACCACCAGATCAAGATTCGCGGCTTCCGCATCGAGGCCGGTGAGATCGAAGCAGCGCTGAAAGGCTGCGAGGGCGTGCGCGAGGCGTTGGTGATCGTCCGGGATGTCGACTCGCTCAACGGCAGGGGCAAACGCCTGCTGGGTTATGTCGGTGGCAATGATCTGAGTGAAGACAGCCTGAAACAGCAACTGGCAACCACGCTGCCGGAATACATGGTGCCGCATCACATCATCGTCATGGCGCGCCTGCCGCAACTGCCGAACGGCAAACTGGACCGCAACGCGTTGCCGGATCCGCAGGTCAGCGGCCAGCAGTTCGAAGCACCTCAGGGTGAGCGTGAACAGCAGTTGGCCAACGTCTGGCAACAACTGCTGGGTGTAGCGAGCATTGGTCGCTCGGACAGCTTCTTCGAACTGGGCGGGGATTCGATTCAATCGCTGGCGGTCATCACCCGTCTGCGTCAGGCCGGTCTGAAACTGATGCCCAAAGACGTTTTCAGCCATCCACGGTTGAAGGACCTGGCGTTGCGTCTGACCGTGGTCGAAACCGGTGCTGAAGCGGTCATTGATGAGGCCCCACGGGGCGAAGTGGCGCTGACACCGATTCAGGCGCATTTCTTCGAACAGCCCATGACCAACCGCGCACACTTCAACCAGGCGTTGCTGCTGGACGTGCAGCGCGCGGTGGAAGCGCCGTTGCTGGCGCGGGCGCTGGAGGCGGTAGTGCGTCATCACGACGGCCTGAACCTGAGCTTCCGCGCACGGGATGAAGGGCGGTGGCAGCAGGCGTATCGCCAGACGTCCGCGAGCGACAGCCTGTGGGTGCGGGATGTGGCGGATGACGTTGCGCTGGTCGCGCTGTGCGAGCAGGCGCAACGCAGTCTCGACCTGGAAAACGGTCCATTGCTGCGGCTGGTGCTGACGCAGATGCCACAGGGTCAACGTCTGCTGTTGGTCGCCCATCACCTGGTGGTTGACGGCGTGTCCTGGCGGGTTCTGCTCGAAGACCTGGCGCGCGCCTATGCGCAGTTGTCGTCCGACGGCCCGGTGAATCTGGGGCGGAAGTCCAGCAGTTATCAACGCTGGGCACAGCACCTGGTGCAGGCCGCGCAGGCCCCGGAGCGTCAAGCCGAGGCCACGCAATGGCGGGAACTGATCGGTCACGCAGACACTGATGCATGGCCGGTTGACGACGCAAACGGTCGGGCGACTCAACAGGACCTTGAGCAATGCGAACTGCTGCTGGACGCCGGGCAGACCCATCGTTTGTTGCGTGAAGCGCCGGCGGCGCTGAATGCGCGGATGGATGAAATCCTGTTGGCAGCACTGGCCCAGGCGCTGAGCGGCTGGACCGGACGGCCCGATCACCTCGTCGCGCTGGAGGGTCACGGTCGTGAGGCCTTGTCCGACGGGCTGGACGTGGGTCGCACCGTGGGTTGGTTCACCAGCCTGTTCCCGGTGCGGGTCAAGGCTGCGGGCACGATCAGACACACCGTCGAGCAGGTTCGGGAGACGGTTCGCGCACTGCCGGACAAGGGCGTCAGCTTCGGGCTGCTGCGTTATCTGGGCAACGATGCGGTGCGTCAGTCACTCGCGGCATTGCCGGAACCGAAGGTGGTGTTCAACTACCTCGGCCAGTTCGATCAGGACTTGGGCGATGGACGTTTTGCGCCGTCCGGCGTGTCCGCCGGGGCGCTGGTCGATCCTGCCACACCGCTCAATCGCGAGCTGGAAATCAACGGACAGGTGTTCGCCGGGCAACTGGGCCTGACCTTCCGTTTCAGCGGTCAGCGTTATCGGCGCCCGACCATCGAGCGCTTGCAAGCGGCCTATCTTGTGGCTCTGACGCAATTGCTGGATGGACTGCCAGCGGCGCAATCGGCGGCCGCTGCGGCTCAGCCGGTCAACAGCCATGGCGCACCGAATCCGCTGATTCGCTTGAGCAGCGGCGCCAGCGACAAGCCGCCGGTGTTCTGCGTGCATCCGGTCAGCGGCACGGTGGTGGGTTATTACGCCCTGGCGCGTCGGCTGTCCACGCAGTGGGACGTGTGGGGTATCCAGAACCGTCAGGTGCTCGACGGTCAGTGGCGCGACCGTTCGATCGAACAGATGGCCCGCGACTACGTGAAAGCCTTGCTGGAGCAGCAACCGTCCGGGACGTATCGCCTGATCGGCTGGTCGATGGGCGGCACGATGGTGCTGGAAATGGCCCGGTTGCTCACCCGTCTGGGCAAGCGCGTAGCCTTTGTCGGCCTGATTGACGGCTATGTGCCCGGCGCCGGCCAGCCGCGCCCTGCGGTGGCGGATACCCGGCCGGTCGACCCTGCTGCCGACGATGCTGACGGCGAGGGCGATGAGCACTGGCAACAGTTGCTTGGCGTCGAGCGACACCTGCGCCAACTCGCCAACCAATGCCGGGACATTCACCCCTCAGGCGTGCCTGTGTATGCCTGGTGGGCGGAGCGCTCCCCGGAAAATAACGATAACGCACCGGCTCTTCTGGAGCAGGGCATGGGCAGTCGCTTGCAGGTTTCAGCCTGGATCGACGCCGACCACCTTTCGATTGTCCGTGATCAGCCGTTCATTACCCAACTGGCCGAGGCCCTCGCGCAGGTCAACGAACGACCTCAGTCACACGATTTCCAGGAGCAGGAATATGCATAGCCAACACAACGTGACGCCGATTGCCGAGCTGACCCCCGATGCGGCACTGGCCCATGCAGACTACCGGTTTGCGCCGACCGCGCGGCTGGACCGTCAGGCGGCGGTGGAGTCCAACGCTCGCAGCTACCCGCGGCGCATTCCGCTGGAGCTCAAGCGGGCACAAGGCATTCATGTGCAGGACAGCGAGGGGCGCTGGTTCATCGATTGCCTGGCAGGCGCCGGTACGCTGGCGTTGGGGCACAACCACCCCGAGGTGGTGCAGGCAATGAGGGATCTGCTCGACGGGCAGCGTCCATTGCACACCCTGGACCTGATGACCGAGGCCAAGGACGCGTTCATCAACGAACTGTTCGCGCTGCTGCCGCCGGAGTTCGCCAGGGATGCACGCATTCAGTTCTGCGGCCCGGCGGGCACCGACGCGGTGGAAGCGGCGATGAAACTGGTGCGCACGGCCACCGGGCGCAGCAACATGATGGCCTTCCATGGCGCCTATCACGGCATGACCCAGGGTGCTTTGGGCCTGATGGGCAACCTGGGACCCAAGGCGTACCTGGGCGGCCTGGCCTCCAGCGCGCAGTTCTTGCCGTTCCCGTACGACTATCGCTGCCCGTTTGGTGTGGGCGGTGAAGCAGGCGAGCGCATCGGTCTGCACTACATTGAAAACCAGCTGACCGACCCGGAAAGCGGGGTCATGCCGCCTGCCGGGATGATCCTTGAGCCCGTACAAGGAGAAGGCGGCGTGGTGCCGACGTCGGCCCACTGGCTGCGCGAAGTGCGCCGTATCACACGCGACGCCGGCGTTCCGCTGATTCTCGACGAAATCCAGTGCGGCGTGGCGCGCACCGGCAAACCGTTCGCGTTCCAGCACGCCGGCATCGTGCCCGACGTGCTCGTGCTGTCCAAGGCGATTGGTGGCAGCCAGCCGATGGCCGTGGTGGTGTACAACAAATCACTGGATGTCTGGAAACCGGGCTCTCACGCCGGAACATTCCGGGGCAACCAACTGGCCATGGTGGCGGGCTCTACCACGCTGCGCATCGTCCGCGAACAGCAACTCGATCAGCACGCGGCGGCCATGGGCGAACGTCTGACCCAGCACCTGCGCGCCCTGCAAAAAGACTGTCCGCAGATGGGCGATGTGCGCGGCATGGGCTTGATGCTGGGCGTGGAAATGGTCGATCCGGAAGGGCGTCCAGACGTGCTGGGTCACTTCCCGCAAAGTGGCGTGCTGGCGTCGAGCATTCAGCGCCAATGCCTGCAACGCGGACTGATCATCGAAGTGGGGGGCCGTCACTCCAGCGTCATCCGCTTCCTGCCGCCTTTGATCGTCACCGCAGCCCAGATCGACCAGATCGCCGAGATCTTCAGCGCCGCTGTTTCCGCCGCCGTCAACACGCGTTAATCCCCCCGACCTGTATCAGCGAAGTGACAAGGGATGGCACTTCGATTTTATTTTGAATGACAATGGTAACGAGAATGTTTCTCTGTTACATTTTCACGCTTTTTTTACATTTGTAAGCACTGCGCAGGGGCTCAGGCCCCGGGTCATTTCAAAGGGAGGGGGAGTTCGGATGGCGAGCAACAAGAACAAACAATTCAAGGTGAATGCCTTGGCAGCACTGGTGGCCACAGTCGCCTGTCACGGCATGGCATGGGCAGAGGATGCCCCCGCCAAGCCTGCAAAAGGCTCCGCGATTCAGTTGCAGAATTCGGTGATCACCGGGGAGTCACTGGCGGTTGAACCCGACGTTGGTTACCAGGCCAAGAACAGCACAGCGGGCACGAAAACCAGCACTCCATTATCTGAAACACCGCGTTCTGTATCGGTGGTGACACGTCAGCGCATTCAGGATCAGGGTTCGCAGACCCTCACCGATATCCTGGGTTATGTGCCCGGCATCTTCGCCCCGCCGTTTGCAGTGGGTGATGGCCTGGCGGGGGACCTGTTCTCCATTCGCGGCTACAACGCCACCGACTACGGCTACGGCCTGCTCAAGGATGGCCTGCGTCTGCAAGGCAACCGTTACGACACCACCACCGAGCCGTATGGCCTGGAACGCACCGAAGTGTTCCGGGGGCCGAGCTCGATCCTGTACGGCGAAAACGCCCCGGGCGGTTTGGTTAACCTGGTCAGCAAACGCCCGACCGAAACGGCACAGGGCGAAGCCAGGTTCTCTTACGGCAGCAACAACCGTCGCCAACTGGGCCTGGACGTGTCTGGTCCTCTGACCGACGACAACCGCATTCTGGGTCGTGTGGTGATGCTGGGCCGCAACGCCGACACGCAGGTGGACTCGGTGCCGGACGATCGCCTGTACATCGCGCCGTCCATGACCTTCAACTTCGACGAAGACACCTCGCTCACGTTGCTGTCGACTTACCAGCGCGACCGTACCCAGCTGCTGCTCGGTTATCCGGCCGCGGGGACCTTGCTGAACAACGTCAATGGCAAGATCGGCAAGGACCAGTACAACGGCAACCCGAACTGGGATGACTTCGAGCGCGAAGCCTGGAGCCTGGGTTACGAGTTCAGCCATCAGATCAACGATACGTGGCAGTTCCGCCAGAACTCGCGTTTCATGCAGTCACGGATCGACCGCCATGAAACCTGGCCGAACAACCTGAACAACGCCGGTTTCGGCAGCATCCTGACCAGCACCGCGTATGACCGTGACAACAAGTCCCTGGCGTACTCGCTGGACAACCAGTTTGAAGGTCACTTCACCTCCGGCGCGCTGGAAAACACCGTGTTGCTGGGTGCGAGCTACGACCGTACCTCGTTCAACCAGGACTGGGCGGCGGGCAACGGCGGTACGTACAACGCCTTCAACCCGGTGTTCCCGGCCGGGAATCCGCGGATGATCGCGACGATCCAGAACTCGCAGCTGGACCAACAGATGTACGGCCTGTACAGCCAGTTGCAGAGCAAGTACGACAACTGGATCTTCCTCTTGGGCGGCCGTCAGGACTTCGTCAATAGCAAATACCGTAACCGTGCGGGCACGACCAGTGGTTTGGCCGATCTGGATGGCTGGGATCACCGTTTCAGCTGGCAGACCGGTCTGATGTACCAGTTCGAAAACGGCATTTCGCCTTACGTCAGCTACTCGACGGCGTTCACGCCGGTGCAGCAGTCTTCGCAACCCAACGGCGAACTGCTCGACCCGATCCTCAGCCACCAGTATGAAGCGGGTCTGAAGTTTGAGCCGGCTGGCTGGAATACCACTTTCAGCGCCGCTGTCTTTCAGCTGACCAAGACCCATGACGTGGTGGCAGGCAGCAATGGCTTCAGCCGTCAGGTGGGCGAGAGCGAGTCGAAAGGCATCGAGCTGGAGGCCAACAGCGATATCACCAAAAACCTCAGCCTGACGGCGTCTTACACCTATACCGACGCGCGCGTGACCAAGGATGCGCCGGGATCGTTGGTGGAAGATCACCAGTTGACCGGGATTCCGCGTAACCAGGCCTCCGGTTGGGCGACCTATCGTTTCCTCGATGGCCCGCTGAGCGGTGTCCGTCTGGGAGGTGGTGTGCGTTATTTCGACAATACCTTTGCGTACACCTCACCGACCTTGTACGGCAAGTTGAAAACCGGCGATGTGACGCTGGTGGATGCGTTGGTGGGGTATGACATCGATAAGCACTGGTCGGTGGATGTGAACGCGAAGAACCTGTTCGACAAGGAGTACGTCAGTGGTTGCAACAATGCGGGTCGTTGTTACTGGGGTGAGGAGCGTACGGTGATGGGGACGGTTGCGTTTCGCTGGTAACGTTTGAGTTTTAGTGGTTTGGAAGGGGCAGACAGGGTCAACGTGTCTGCTCTTTTTTATGGCCGGGATTTGGGCGGAGATGGCCGGCTTGAGATGTACGCAGGTCTCTGTAGGCGCAATCGGAGGTTACGACGGTCGCGAAGGCGGTCTTTCTGATTTTTCTGATTGACGGGTTGGAGCGGGATTTGTGTGTATCCGTGATGTGCGGTGGCGCTGATTGAGTCTGGCTAACGCCAGACCTGTTTCGCCTTCGGCGAGTTACTTGAAAGGACCCCAAGTAACCAAGGGTCCTATGCTCCTGGTTGGGCCCGACTTCGTCGGGTTCCTTCACTTCGGCGACGCTCCGTGGGCCCGCCGCCATCGGCCATCCATGGCCGGGGGCGGCTCTCGCGGCATCCATGCCGCTCGGCCCACTCCGCATCGCCTGCGTTCAGCCTGCACCCAAGTCGCGTTGGGTGGTGTCTGGGCTGCTGCGGTACGAAGATCAGGATCAGGATCAAGATCAAGATCAAGATCAAGATCAACGGTGCGAGGCGTTTTTTGCGATTGGGTGCTTCGTGCTGATTGTTCCCACGCTCCGCGTGGTAACACGTTCAATGACGCTCTGCGTCATCCTGGATGTGGCGCATGCTCAGGCTTTGCGGCCTTCAAGAAACGGATGGACATCACTGGTTTGAGAACCATTGATCGCCCACAGGAGTGAAGTCTGACGACGGCTTTTTGTGCCACACCACCTGCCACTGTGGGAGTGAGCTTGCTCACGAAGGCTGAGTGTCAGGCACTGGCGCTGTATTGGCTATCCCCCCGACGGAGCACCGCTCTGCTTTTGATTCTGGCGCAGCCGTAGCGTCCGGGGTGGCGCGCCACCGTGTCCCGCGATCTGCCGGGAACGGGCAGCAAATCCTGAGCATGCGGTTTACCGGATACGGACCCGGCTGCCGCAAACCTGAGGAAGACATCCGTGGCAGGCAGGTCGATGTCACCCGTCTAAACTCAGCGCTCCACCCCAAACGCTGGAGAGCTGACATGGTCGCGAAGAATACAATCTGTCTCTGGTACGAAGGCGACGCCGAAAAGGCGGCGAACTTTTATGCGAAGACGTTCCCTGACAGTGCCGTCACCGCTGTTCATTCCGCGCCCGGGGATTACCCGTCGGGCAAGGAGGGCGATGTGATTACGGTTGAGTTCACGGTCATGGGTATCCCCTGCATCGGGCTGAACGGCGGGCCGGTGTTCAAGCACAATGAGGCGTTTTCCTTTCAGGTCGCGACGGACGATCAGGCGGAAACGGATCGCTTCTGGGACGCGATTGTCGGCAATGGCGGAGAGGCCAGCGTCTGCGGTTGGTGCAAGGACAAATGGGGCATCTCGTGGCAGATCACCCCGCGTGTGCTGACCGAGGCGATCGCCCACCCTGACCGGGCCGCGGCGAAGCGAGCGTTCAACGCGATGATGGGCATGACCCGGATTGACGTGGCCGCCATCGAAGCCGCGCTCAAGGGATAACAGCGCTTTCTGTCACACGCCATCACTTTGAGATAACCTCGGGGCCCCCTTGCATACGGATGGTCAGGTTTGCCTGAGGCGAGTGCGACAGGCTTCGCTCAGCGAGCCCGACTCAGGGCAGTAAGGGCACGTGTGAGAGTCCCACAAAAACGATCGTTGGAAAAAACAGGCGGGGCGAACGTTGAGCGAGAGAAGAGAGTTCAGCGGCGGTATGAAGGGCAAGAACCTTCGCTATCTGGAAGAGCATCGGCGGCTGCCGTGTACGCACACGCGGACGGGTTTTCTGTTGCTCGAACACTTCTCGCTCCCGGCCTTCACCCAGGCGCTGGACACCATCGTCACCGCCAATCTACTGCGCCCCGGGCTATTTTCTTCCCGAACGTTCGGCTTGCAGGACGGCGAGGTCATCAGTGATCTGGGGCTGGTCATCCGGCCTGATGCCCGCCTTGAACTGCCCGCGCTCAAAGACCTTGATCTGCTGGTGATCTGTGGTGGCTATCGCACGGAACTCAAAGCCGATGACGCACTGATCACGCTGCTGATCACCGCCTCCGACCTGGGCATCACCCTGGCCGGGTTATGGAACGGGGCGTGGTTTCTCGGCGCGGCGGGCCTGCTTGAGGGCTACCGTTGCGCGATTCACCCCGAGCACCGTCCCGCACTGGCCGAGATCTCCAAAGTCACTCACGTGACCAGCGAGCCGTTTGTGGTGGACCGCAACCGGCTCACGGCGTCCAGTCCTTCGGGTGCGTTCCACATGGCCTTGGAATGGATCAAAGGCCTGCACGACAAGGCGTTGGTCGAAGGCATCGAAGACATCCTGTCGTTCGAGGAATCACGCTATCGGCGCATCAAGCCGAGCCGGCACATTTCGGTCAGCGCACCGCTCAAGGAAGTCGTCAAACTGATGGACGCCAACCTTGAAGAACCGCTGGAAATGGACCAGCTGGCGGTCTACGCAGGGCGCTCACGCCGGCAGATCGAGCGTCTGTTCAAGGAGCAGTTGGGCACCACGCCGCAGCGTTATTACCTGGAGCTGCGCATCACCGAAGCACGGCGGCTGCTGCAACACACCGAGCTCTCCCAGGTCGAAGTCCTCGTCGCCTGCGGCTTCGTTTCCCCCAGCCACTTCAGCAAGTGCTACAGCGCCTATTTCGGCTACCGGCCTTCCAAGGAAACGCGGCTGGTGAAGTGAGGCTGGCAAGGCCAATCTCAGGTTTAGGCGTCTAGTCCAACCCCCGGTATTGGGCGAACTTCAACGGTAATCCCCGCGCTGAAAAAGACCGAGCGCTGGAAGTCGCTGCTTTCATGGCGTGTGTCGGCTTTTTCATCAATGCCGCTGGCCTTCACACGGTTGAGGAGGGCATTACAGGCCGCCTAAAGCGCCATGTCCCGCGACGCCTGTTCGAATCGCTCGCGCAGAAAGTCCAGCAGGGCCCGTACCCGAGGGGCCAGGTAGCGACTGCGGGGATACAGCGCATGCACCGGCGCCTCGGCGGTTTGCCAGTCTGGCATCACCAGGCTCAAGCGACCGGCGGCGAGGTCGGCGCTGACGTCCCAGATCGATTTCAGGGCGATGCCGTGTCCATCGATTGCCCATTGCCGAGCCAGCGAGCCGTCGTTGGTTTCCCGTGCCGCCTCCATCGGCACTTTGAACAGTATTACCTCCTCCCCCCGTTGCAGACGCCATTCGCTGGACCAGCCTGATTGACCAGCGACGATGTGGTCAAAATCTGCCAGTTGGTCGGGGTGCTTGGGTGTGCCTCTGCGCTGCAGATACTCCGGTGCGGCGCACAGCACGCGGCGATTGGCCGCCAACGGCCGTGCGATCAGCGAGCTGTCAGGCGGCACGCCGAAGCGAATCACCAGATCGACCTCGTCGGCGATCAGGTGGGACAACGAGTCCGACAGGTGCAGCGCAGGCACGACCTGCGGATACAGGGCGGTAAAGGCGTCCAGCCAGGGGTTGAGCACGTGGCGGCCGAAATCCGAGGTCGCGGAGATTCGAATCTTGCCGCGAATCTCTTTCTTCTCGGCGGACAGTGCCGCACGGGCATCGTCCAGCGCCTGCAACGCCGGGCGGCAATGTTGCAGATAAAGCCGGCCTTCATCGGTCAGCCTCAACTGACGCGTGGTGCGCTCGAACAGCCGCGTGGAGAGTGAGGCTTCGAGCTTGAGCAGACGCGCGCTGGCAGCGGCGGGGGACAGCCCCAGTTTGCGACCGGCTGCCGAAAGGCCACCGAGTTGGGCCGCTTCGACGAACAGGCGAATGGCTTCGAGGTTGTCCATGATTCTTCCGCTATTTTTGAAAATCCATCAAAGATTAGCCCAATTATCAAACGCGGTCCTCCACCGCAGACTGAGCCCATTCCCTTTCACTGGCTCAGGAAACCCTCACCATGACGACTCCAGCGACCTTGTTTACCCCCATCGCGTTCGCAGGCCTCAATGCACCGCACCGCGTGGTGATGGCGCCCATGACCCGCGCGCGTAGCACTCAACCCGGCGACATTCCCAACGCGCTGAACGCGCAGTACTACGCTCAGCGCGCGTCGGCGGCGTTGATCGTGACCGAGGCGTCGCAGATTTCCCCGCAGGGCAAGGGATACTCTTTCACCCCCGGCATCCATAATGACGCGCAACAGGAAGGCTGGCGCGGGGTGACCGAGGCCGTGCACGCCGAGGGCGGCCGCATCTTCCTGCAACTGTGGCACGTGGGGCGCATGTCCCATCCTGACTTCCATGGCGGAGCGTTGCCCGTGGCGCCCTCCGCAGAGCCGTTCGAAGGGCAGATCTGGAAGGTCGACCCGGTGACCGGGCAGGGTGCGATGGTGGACTCGCCGACGCCTCGGGCGTTGAGCCGGGCCGAGATTGCGCAGATTGTCGATGACTTCCGTCAAGCCGCACGCCGGGCCATGCTCGCCGGATTTGACGGCGTCGAGGTCCATGGCGCCAATGGCTATCTGATCGATCAGTTCCTGCGCACCACGTCCAACACGCGGACCGACGAATACGGTGGCTCACGCAGCAATCGCCTGCGTTTTTTGCGGGAAGTGGTCGATGCGGTCAGTGATGAAATCGGCGCCGAACGCACAGCCATTCGCCTGGCGCCGTTCCTGACCGCCCGTGGCATGGACTGCCCGGACATTCTTCCGACGATCCTTGAAGCCGCCGAGTACCTGCAAGGGAAGGGCATCGGTTATCTGCACCTGGTCGAAGCCGATTGGGACGACGCGCCAGTGTTTACCGAGTCATTCCGCCAGGCGATTCGCGAGCGCTTCACCGGCCCGATCATCGTGGCCGGCAACTACGACAAGGCCCGTGCCGAGTGGGTCATCGCCCAGGGTTATGCCGACCTGGTGGCGTTCGGCAGACCGTTTGTGGGCAATCCCGACTTGCCGGCCCGCCTGGAGCAGGACCTGCCGTTGACACCGCTCGATCCGGCCACCTTGTTCGGCGGGACGGCTCGGGGCTACAGCGATTACCCCGTCGCTCGAACAGGAGAAGCCTCATGCGCTCGTTGATCACTGGCCTGCTGGCAGTCGCCATCACCGCCACCGTACTCACCCGGCCTGCCGTTGCCGCCGAGCCGGTCCTGATCACCCCGAAGGTGCTGATCACCGACCCAGGCACAACGCCGGAGCAGCTTCAGGCGCAAACCCTCGCAGCCCGCCGTTACGCGACGTTCTGGTCGTCGGGTGACCCGGCGCTGGCCCGCGAAGCGCTGGCGCCCGACTTCATGGACCGGGCCTTGCCGCCAGGCCGCGCACAAGGCATCGCCGGACCGCTGGCCGCGTCCATCGCCTTCCACTCTGCAGTACCGGACCTGAACTGCGAGGTGCAACAGATGATCGTCAGTGGCGACCGGGTGGTTTCGCACTTGCGTTTCACCGGGCATTTCACCGGAACGTTCAACGGCGTGAAGGGACAAGGGCAGGCGGTGAACTTCATCGCGACCGACATCTACCGCATCGCCGATGGGCGGATCGCCGAAAACTGGCATCTGGAAGACAACCTCACGTTCCTGCAGCAGATCGGCGTTATCGCCCGTTAACCTCCAGGCGTCTGCTGGCGAAGGTGTTGGTTCAGAGATATCACCGTTGACTGATCCACCGCTTTCGTCCGACTGCGGCCCATGCCCTCGTAACCTCCGACGTCTCCTACACGGACCGAGTAGACCGAGATGTCATGCCCGCCGCATAACCTGTAGGAGCTGCTGGAGGTTACGACAGTGGCGAATGCGGTGGGGCAGTAACATCACCGGTGACTGATCCACCGCATTCGCTGCCGTCGTAACCTCCGACGTCTCCCACAGTGTTCGCGTCGCTCCGAAGACTTGAGCACGACGCTGATACTGTATGAACTCACGAATGCGGTGTGGCAGTAACATCACCGGTGACTGATCCACCGCATTCGTCCGACTGCGGCCCATACCGTCGTAACCTCCGACGTCTCCTACACGGACCGAGTAGACCGAGATGTCATGCCCGCCGCAAAACCTGTAGGAGCTGCTGGAGGTTACGACAGTGGCGAAGGCGTCGGGTCAGGCACGGCGACAGACACTGACCCACCGCAATCGTCCGGAATACGGCCCAACCCTCATAACCACAGTGGCTGCCTCGACGCATGTGCCTTGAGTCGGGCCGAGGGATTACTGAGCAAAACATTTGAATTGCCCGGCATTGCCCGACAGAATCGCGCCCGGCCGGCCAAGGTGCCGGCGGTTCAGGGTGAGGAAGGAGCGACAGTTGAACGAACACACATTGTCCAGGCGCCTGGAGCACGTCGCAGCGCGGGTCCCGGCCGGGGCGCGGCTGGCGGACATCGGCTCGGACCACGGCTACTTGCCGGTCGCGCTCATGCGTCGTGGGGTGATCGAGTATGCGGTTGCGGGTGAGGTGGCGATGACGCCGTTCCGCGCGGCCGAGCGTACCGTGCGTGGGAACGATTTGGGCGACCGCATGACCGTGCGCCTGGCCAACGGCCTCGAGGCGATTAAACCCGAGGACGATATCACGGCCATCAGCTTTTGCGGCATGGGCGGGGAAACCATTCGCGACATTCTCGACAGCGGCAAAGCGTACCTGACGGGTCGTGAGCGTCTGATCATGCAACCCAACGGCGGCGAGCAGCCGCTTCGCCAATGGTTGATGGAAAACGACTACCGCATCCTCTTCGAAGAAGTGCTGCGGGAAAATCGCTTCGACTACGAAATCATCGTCGCCGAGCGCAGCGGCCCTGTGGTGTACACCGCAGAAGAACTGTATTTCGGTCCGCTGCAGATACAGGAACGCAGTGACGCCTTTCTCGCCAAATGGCAGCGCAGGCTCAAGCAGAAAGAGAAGACCCTGAATCAGTTCGCACGCGCACGCCAGAACGTACCCGACGCCAAGGTGCAAGCGCTGGTCCAGCAGGTGCAGTGGATCACCGAGTTGCTGGGCTGAGCGCGATCACAGAGGACGGCCTCCTTACGGATCACTGTGGACCTTTAACCTGAGGCATCGAAAAGAAGAACGAGGCGCCAGTGGGCGAGTTTCGTGCCCAGATCTTTCCGTCGTGAAAATCGATGATAGACCGACAGATAGACAAGCCCATCCCCAGCCCGCTATCCCGGGTCGTGAAGAATGGCGTGAACAGCGACGGCAACACATCGTCACGTATTCCAGGCCCACCGTCACTGACCTCAACGATGACTTCACACGGCGTGACGAAGGTCTGAACGCACAGCTGACGGCGGTGCTGTTCGACCCCGCTCATGGCCTGGCATGCGTTGATCAGCAGGTTGATAAGGACCTGTTGCAGTTGTATCCGGTCTGCAAATACCCAAGGGTTTTCTGCAGCCAAGTCCATGCGCGGGCTGATATGGTGATGGGTCATTTCATACTGCACCACACAGAGTGTTTCCCGGACGATATCGTTGATGGGTTCGTGTCGACGTATCGGGTCACTTTTGCGTGACAGCGCCCTGACGCGACTGATGACTTCACTGGCCCGGCGTGCGCTGTCGTTGATCTGCCGTAATCCGCGCATGACCTCGGGGATATCCGGCTGCGGACGATCCAGCCAGCGGCGACAACCATCGGCGCTGCTGTTGATGGCAGTCAGGGGCTGGTTGACTTCATGTGCGATCGACGCGGTGAGTTCACCCAAGGTGGTAACCCTGCAGATGTGGGTCAACTGGGCCTGGGTTCGGTACAGCATCTCCTCGGCCTGCATTCTTTCGGTGATGTCCATCACGGCACCCAGATATTCGAAGCGGTCGTCCTGAACAAACAACACAGTGGCGACCATGTGCACATGCTTGATGCGCCCGTCCGGCATGAGCAGCCGGTGGCGTACTTCAATCTGTGGCTCACGCTGCGCTGCCCGGTTGAACACATCGTGGATCAGTGCGTGATCTTCTATCGGTGTACGCGCCAGGATCATTGACTTCGACACGGGCATCTCGACCGGGTACTCAAAGATTCGCGCGCTTTCCGCCGACCACGCCATCCGTTCGGTGAGGCCGCTGAACGTGACACTGCCGGTCTGGCTCAAGCACTGAGCTCCCGTCAGATAAATCTGATGCTGGCGAAGATCGTCTGCGGCCTGTTTGGCGCGCGTTGCCAGAAAACCGATGGCGGACAAGGCCGTCAGGCAACGCACGAAACTGGTGAAAGAGTCCCAGTCCTGATAACCGTGGTCGACGAAAAACATGACGACGATGGTTGCCATGCACATCAGCGAAACGCCTATCACGATGCGCAACGTGAACACATTGGCGGCCATCAGCAATAACGTCACATAGATGACTGTGGCCGCGATGTCGCGGTGGTGCGCGGCCGTGCTTATCACGGCGATGCCTGCCGTCACCACAAGGCCAATGGCCCAGACCAGCCACGTTTCGTAGCGGCGTTTGCTGAGGCAGATCAACGGCCGCGGGATCAGGTTGCCGGTGCTGTCTGGGGTTGGCGAAGACTTGAACAAATTGAAGTCCTGTCGTTTGCGCTTGCTCGAAGACTCGGTATCACTCATTACGCTGCGCTGTCCCTTTCGGTGAGGCCATCGACACGGAAAAAGCCTGGCACGCAAACAACGCTGGCCAGGCCTAAACAGATGCGGCTCGAAGGGTGTGCCGCAGTGATCGGGCAATCAGGCAACCGGAATCGATGGGTCAGCGGCGCTCAACGCGCTCGCGCGTTCCGAGACCGGAGGGTAAATCCAGACCGAATTGATCGTGTGTTTCAGCGTCTTCGCTTCCTGCCCGACCAGCTTCACCTGACGATCCCAACCTTCGGTGTACACCGCGCCCCATTCACCGAGGTCCAGGCAGGTCACGTATTTAGGCTGGCTGTAGCCGGTGGTGGGAACACCCAGCAGGGCAGCTGCGGCGTTGTTGCCTGCATGGCGTCCGAGTGAAATGGCGTGCTGACAGGACATCGCGGCGACGTGGCCTTGATCATCGGTCGCGGCAAAGGCGACGTCGCCAGCGGCGTAGATGTCGTCTTGACCGATCACCTTCAAGTTTGCATCCACGTGGAGTCGGCCGAGCGGGTCACGTTCGCCAGGGACCTGAGCGGTCAGTGGACTGGCGCGGAAACCGACCGTCCAGATCACTGTTTTCGATGCGATGTAGCGTCCATCACTCAAGGTGACGCCGTCTGGATCAATCGCTGTCACTGATGCATTCAGGCACCACTCGATGCCTTGCGCGGCAGACGCCTCGGCGATCGAGGGGCTGATGTGCTTGCCCAGCGCTGCGCCAATTTCTGCGCCACGGTCGACGATGAGCACATTGACCTTCGCATCGTCACCCAATACGGCGCGCAGTCGTTTGGGCAGTTCAGTGGCGGTTTCGATGCCGGTGAAACCACCCCCGCACACCACGACAGTGTTACGGGCTTCGGAATCCGAGTAGCTGCCCAATGCGTTGATGTGTTTCTCAAGGCAGGTTGCTGCCTCGATTTCATCCACGTCGAAGGCATGCTCGATACCGGTAATATTGGAACGGATCAATTGGCTGCCCGTCGCCAGCACCAACTTGTCGTAACTGAGCCAGGAATGAACCCCTCGGCCTGCGGTGTACTCGACGCGTTTGCCCTGCGGGTCGATCCGGTCCGCCGTGCCTTCGACAAACCTGACGCCGGTAACGTCGAACAACTCGAGCAGGGACGCTTTCATTTCGTGCACGTTCGACTCATAAAAGCGTGGGCGGATACGCAGCTCCGCCTGAGGCGCCAATACAGTGATTTGCACATCGCTGCTGCCCTGTAAATCCAGCAACCGAGCCGCGCTCAATGCACTCCAGACACCACCGAATCCAGCGCCCACTACCAGGATGTTTCGCTTCATGTTTAACTCCGTACTTCATTGTTCAGGGGCGGAAAGTTTGTGATTGATGGCGTCACTTTAACGAGCGAAGTTCCGCGCGTCATGGCTGCATAAGTTGCAGGCTTTAGTGAATGAGTGTGACAGGTGTATACGTTGGTATAGTGGCCAATTCATTAAAAATCCGGCGGTTGCGCGTGGAAGGGAAGGGGCGATATTTTCAGGGGCGATCAAGTTTCAATGCCACCTCCAGACAGGCAATCAAATGCTCTCCATCGAACGGCTTGGACAGATAGCAACGGGCCCCCAGCTCCGCGGCGGTCAGCCGCGGCGCCTGCGCTGCGGAGGCCGTAATGAAGATGACGGGAATGGTATGGCCATCGCGGAGTAGCCGTTGGTACATGTGCAGGCCACTCATGCCGGGCATCTGGATGTCGGACACCAGGCAGTCCAGCAGGGGGATCACGTCCGACGCCAGCAACGCTTCGGCGCTCTCGTATAAATGAACGGAATAACCATAAGCGCGCAGCAAACTGCTCAGTGAAGTTCGAACAAAGTCGTCGTCATCGATAATGGCGATGGTTGAGCGGGTGACCACTGTATGCACCTTCCAATGATGAGGGTCGCGTTCGCTGACCGTCCTTACCTACACGATACCCCCTGTCGGCTTATCATTAATTATACCTGCGTATATATATTCTACTTTTCGAGACGAAGTTTCAGTGTTTCGGCCATGCGCACCAATTCCGCAAATGTTTTAGCCCGCATTTTTCGCATGACATTGGCGCGGTGGATCTTCACGGTGATTTCGCTCAGGCACACTTCGCTGGCGATTTGTTTATTCATGAGGCCGGAGGCCGCCAGTGCCATGACTTCCTGCTCCCGGGCGCTCAAGGTGCGCAAGCGATCAGTCAGTTCGTTCAAGCTCTTGTTCGCCTCGCGCTGCTCCGCGTCCTTGCGCAACGCCAGGCCCACTGCGTCCAGCAAATCCTGTTCGCGGAAGGGTTTGGCGAGAAAATCCACCGCCCCGGCCTTCATGGCTTTCACCGTCATCGCGATGTCGCCATGCCCGGTCATGAAGACAATAGGCAGCGTCTCGCGGGCTTTGACCAGTTCATTCTGAAAGTCGAGACCGCTGATCCCTTGCAACCTCACGTCCAGCACAAGGCAACTCGTGGTTTCGGGTCTTTTGAAGGTGAGAAACTCTGCCACCGACGCAAAGAGTTCAACCCGCCAACCGATCGAGCGCAGCAAACTGCTCAGGGATTCGCGTAGTAGCTGATCGTCGTCGACGATGTAGACGCAGGAGGCGTCGTTGATCATTTTGCTGGTTATCTGACTGGTCATCTGAAAAGTGCCCATGGGTCTGGTGCCGCAACTGAGGGAAGCTCCAGCAGCAAGGAGCCGGTCCAGAAAAAGAAACCACTGCCTAGCGGCCAGGACGCGCCAGGGCGCTGATCTCCGTGCTTGGAGGTGGCTAACATGGGGGTGTGAAGACCCTGGTCAAGTTTATGAGTCCGGGCGCGGCACTGATATGACATAAACCCCGGAATTTATGCCAGCGGCGGGGCGGGGCGCAGAACCACGCTAGAGCGGGCGCACACCGACGCCGCATCATCAACGCGGAAACGAAAAGCTTTGCTGTGACGGTCTACGACCCGGATGCCCTGACAGGCAGCGGCTGGTGGCATTGGACGGTGGTCAACCTTCCCTCGAGTGTCCGAAGCCTGCCGCGCGGCGTCGGTGCTCATCTGCCTGTCGGTGCTGTGCAAGGACGTACGGATTACGGTCAGCCGGGGTTTGGGGGTGTGTGTCCACCGCTCGGGGACACCCCCCACCACTATCAATTCACGGTCTGGGCATTGAAGGTTGAAAAGCTGCCGCTGGATGAGCAGGCCAGCGGTGCGCTGGTGGGGTACATGCTCAACGCGAATGTGCTCGGCAAAGCGACCATAACCCCGACTTACGCGCGCCAGTGACACGGCGAAATACCGGTCAAGCGCCCGCAGCCATCGGGTGCTTCGCGAGTACAGCAGTCTGCGCGTGCCGGTGGCCATGACGTCACCCTGCCTCGTGTGTCTATCACGCTGACGGGCAGGCCGTCCTTGAGACTGATCGTGCCGATATAAAACAACGCCCTCCGGACGTCTGCGCTGGCAGAGAAACAGGGTTTTCTGTCGTGGCGACCAGCCTCATGGTCACGCTAGCCTTTTTACGCGGCCGGACACTCGGCAATACGCCTTCCATAGCGTGATCCCCAACCTGGCGTAATCGAACAATCATGGTTCCGACGTCGATGGAAAACAGCCTGGGCCTGGGAATAGGGCTGGCGATCTGTCGCTCGATCATCGAAGCGCACGGAGGCCTGCTCTGGGCCACCGCCGACTCACTACACAAGTTCGCCAAACCCATGAATACTGAAGCGCGCGGGCTTTGTCGGCGCCATCTGTTGTGTTTTTCAAGGAGACCTCTTTCATGAACAGTTCTGCGCTGTCCGCGCCGTTCAGTCGTCCTCGCACCATGTTGTTCGTGGCGTATCCGCAAGTGGGGTTGCTGGACCTGACCGGCGCGCAAACGGTTTTCTGGGTGGCGAGCAGGGCCATGAAGGCGCTCGGTTTGCCAGGCTATCATTGCCCTACTGGCAGCATCGCGGGAGGCATCACCCCGACCGCGGAGGGGGTCGCGGTGGATACGCGGGAGCTGTCGTCGCTCATCGACGAGGAGGTGGACACGATTGTGGTGCCAGGATCGCCCGAAATTCTCACGGCGCTGGAGAACAATCCCGATGTGATTGACTGGATCGCGCGACACTCGCCCCAGGCGCGGCGGACGGCATCGGTGTGCAGCGGGGCGTTTTTACTGGCGCAGGCGGGGCTGCTGGACAGCAAGCGCGCGGCCACGCACTGGGCAATGTGCGACATGCTCAAGTCCCGCTTCCCGACGGTGGAGGTCGATCAGGACGCCATTTTCATTCAGCAGGACAGCGTCTGGACCTCCGCCGGCGTCACTGCCGGGATTGATCTGGCGCTGGCGTTGGTCGAGGAAGACTGCGGGCGGGATATCGCCATGAAAGTGGCGCGTGAGCTGGTCGTTTTCATGAAACGCCCGGGCGGTCAGTCGCAGTTCAGCGAGATGCTTCAGTCGCAGATGAGCGACGGCGATACGTTCGCCGGCTTCCATGTCTGGTTGACCGAGAACTTGCGACGCGAGGACCTGAACGTCGAGACGCTGGCGCGTCAGGCCAACATGAGCGCGCGGAATTTCAGCCGGGTCTACAAACAGAAAACCGGCCGCAGTCCGGCCAAGGCATTGGAGGTGTTTCGCCTGGAAGCAGCGCGTCGCTTGCTGGAGGACTCAGACCGCAGCATCTGCCAGATCGCTTCTGCCTGCGGGTTCGGTGACGAAGAGCGGATGCGTGTGACGTTTCAGCGCCACCTGGCAATTTCGCCTCGGGATTACCGCACCCGTTTTTCTCGCTGAGGGCCTTGAAGCGGCACTCGGCGCGCAAAATTGGGCCCGGCCAAACCGTTGGCCGGATTTCAGGGTTTTATGTCGTTTACCGGTGCTCTTCAGGCTCCTAGCATTCTGGGAAATAAGCCCGGAGCACAGAACAATGAAACAGCAAATCCTGGTAATTGGCGCTGGATTCGGCGGCGTCTGGAGTGCCTTGAGCGCCGCGCGTCAGCTTGACCTCAATGACCGTCAGGACGTCGAGATCAGCGTCTTGGCCCCACAGGCCGAATTGCGCATTCGACCCCGCTTTTATGAACCCGATGTGCATGAGATGAAGGCCGGCCTGCAGGCCTTGTTCGAGGTTGCCGGCATCAGGTTCGTGCAGGGCATGGCAGACAGAATCGAGGTGGCGGCCAAGACGGTCGAGTACGTCGATGCTCGCGGTGAGCGACAGTCGATGCCCTACGACCGACTGGTGCTGGCGACCGGCAGTCACGTCATGCGGCCGAACCTTGAGGGCGTCAGCGAGCACGCGTTCGATGTCGACACCCTCGAGGCGGCGGCTCGACTCGAGGCGCATCTGCATGCCTTGGCTGAGCAGCCGGATTCCGTCGCACGCAACACCGTCGTGGTGTGCGGCGGTGGTTTCACCGGCATCGAAACCGCAACTGAAATGCCCCAACGCATGCGTGCGCTGCTGGGGGAAAATGCAAGCGTGCGCGTCATCGTCGTCGAGCGCGGTCCGAAGATCGGGGCGGCGTTTGGCGAAGGCATCAGCCCCTCTATCGTTCAGGCCAGTGAAGCCTTGGGCCTTGAATGGTACTTGGGCGCCACGGTCGCCGCTGTCGACGCCAACGGAGTCACCCTCGATGACGGGCGCCACATCGAGGCCATGACGGTGATCTGGACAGTGGGGTTCCGTGCCAGCCCTCTGACCGCTCAGATCCCGGGCGAGCGTGACCCCTTGGGCCGGTTATACGTGGATCACAACCTCAAAGTAGTCGGGCAGCCGGATATTTACGCAGCGGGCGATACCGCCTATGCGGCGACCGATGATCTGGGCAACTTCGCCGCCATGTCGTGCCAGCATGCTATCTCGCTGGGGCGCCATGCTGGCAATAACGTCGCTGCCGAGTTGATCGGCGCGGCGACCCAACCCTACCGCCAACCCAAATATGTGACATGCCTGGATCTGGGCGAATGGGGTGCGGTGTACACCGAAGGCTGGGACCGTCAGGTCAAGCTGATCAAGGACGAGGCCAAGCAGCTCAAGCGGCAGATCAATTCCGTATGGATTTACCCACCTGTCGCCGATCGCACGGCGGCATTGGCCGCGGCGGACCCCTCGATCCCTGTCGCGTAATCACGGCTTTCAAGTGTTCGCCTGTCCCGGTTCGTCCGGGACGGGCTTTTTTCGTGAATGGCAGGGAGACGTGCCGTTGGACTTTCCGCAGATCTGCTCGCTGATTGCCGGTTTCGTATTGCTGGCGTTGGACCTGCTGGTGTGGCATCTGACGCCCTCGGTTCGCATGCTGCATCGAACGTTGGTGCGCATTTCCCTTTTTCTGCTGTTTTCCTGGTTGATCATCGCAATCGGCGTCAGTCCGTTACAGCCGTCGCCGTGGCCTGACAATGTCGCACTGAACATGCTGAGTACGGTACTCGCGGTGTTGTGGTGGTTCTTCGCCGCACGGACGCTGACCGTGGTGTTAAGCGCGATGTTCTTCAACCGGGGCGAGCACGCCGCGAGACTGTTCCAGGACATCCTCGGCGCGGGCATCTTTCTGGTTGCGATCGTCGCCGCCGCTGGCTATGTCATGCAGTTGCCGGTCAAGGGGTTGTTGGCCACGTCCGGCGGGATGGCGATCGTCGGCGGTCTGGCGTTGCGCAGCACCTTGAGCGATCTGTTCTCCGGCGTTGTGCTCAACACCACCAAACCGTATCAGGTCGATGATTACGTGAAGATCGACAGTATTGAGGGAAAGGTGGTCGACATCGACTGGCGAGCGACTCACCTCATCACCTCCCACGGCAGCATGGCGGTGATTCCGAACTCAATTGTCGCCAACGCCAAAGTGCTCAATTTCAGCCGTCCTGTTGATCTTCACGGGGTCAACATCACCTTGCAGGTCGCAGCGCATGTGCGCCCCGGCCGGGTGATCGAGGCGCTGGAGCGGGCGCTACAAGGCACACGGCATCTGCTCGCGTCCCACCCGCCCAAGGCCTCGGTGAAGGGCGCAGGCCCTGAGTTCATCGAGTACGAGGCGCGAGGCTTCATTGTATCGATAGGCCAGCGAACGGAAGTCTGCAATCACTTGTTCGATCTTGCCCATCGACATCTGGAAGCGGCGGGCATAAGCCTGGGCAACGCACCCCTTGGTCCCGCTGTTCAGGGGGCGCAGTCACAGCGCTGGAGCCGACAGAGGTTGCTGCTGGAGGACGTGAAGATCTTTCGATCCTTGAGCGAGGTTCAGCGTGACCAATTGGCTCAGGACATGCGCATGGTCGAGTGCATTCCCGGTCAGGTGGTGCTCGAGCTGGCCCAGGTGTCCGACTTCTTGATGGTCATCAGCACGGGCGTGATGTCGGCGTCCGTGCATGACGGGGAGCGACTGCTCGAAGCCGCGCGCATGGGGCCCGGTGAAGTGCTGGGCGAGGAGGGGATTTTGTCAGAGGGTCGATCACGGGCGCAGTTCCGCTGTATCACGGGGTGTGTGCTGTTCCGCATCGACCAGGTCACGTTGCGCGCTTATCTGGAACAGGGCGATGAATTCAAGGCGGCGCTCAACAAGTTGCAGTTGTTCCGTCAGGGCGTGCGGCAATCACTGTTGCTTCAAAAACCCGTGGCGATCAAAAAGGGTGGTTTCCTGCGCTGGCTTAAAAGCGCCTGACGGGTCCATGATCCCTTCTGCGCACGATTCCGACCGACGCGTTTTCAATCCCGGGATCCGGGCCTAAACTCGTTAAGCTAAACATTCTCATCTGCAGAGAAACGATCGTGCTGGCGCAGGAGAGTGGCGTGTGATTGCGCGCGCCCGTGTCCTGTCCCATGGATGTTCAACGAGCAGCGCACACAGATGGCCGAGACTTTTTCCATCGATCAATTGATACGGGACCGACGCTCCAAGCGAGGTTATCTCGACAAACCCGTCGCGCCTGAAACCCTCAGGGACATTCTTGAGGTCGCGCGGTTTGCACCAAGTTCCAGCAACAGCCAGCCGTGGCGTTGCATCGTGATGACTGGCCGTACGTTGGGACGTGTGACCGAGCGCGCGGTGCAGCGGTATCGTATTGCCCCGGAAAGCCTGACCCCTGAATACCCTTTTTTTCCGGCTGAGCTGCATGAGCCCTACGCACAACGCGTCTATTTATTTCGGGATCAGTTGGGCGAAGCGCAGGGGTGTCCTCGCACGGAGAAAGCGTTACGGATGCTCAACATCGAGCGCCAATACCGATTCTTCGATGCGCCAGTCGGTCTCATATTCATCATGGATCGCAAGCTCGAGCGCGCGAATTTCATCTGTTATGGCTGTTTTCTGCAGAACATCATGCTGGCGGCCAAAGCGCGCGGACTGGACACGTGTCCTCAGCAAATATGGTCGCTGCAGCATGCGATCCTGCGCGAGGAACTGGAGATCCCGGCGCAGGACATGGTGGTGGCGGGCATGGCATTGGGGTGGGCCGATTCCGAACGGCTGGAAAATCATATCGAGACGCCACGAAGCCCGCTGAGTGAGATGGCCACGTTCTACGACTGACCCCGAGCGCTTCGGGTTCGCGATCGTGTTCAGCGGCGCTCGCGTCCACCCTTACGGGTGATTTACATCCCTCAATGAGGATGAAAAATATATACCCAAGTGTGGTTCCGGGCCTGAGAGGCGGCGGCGCAGACTTTCCCCCTGAGCGATTCATCGCTCGCGCGGTAACCCAGCCGCGCGCCTGAATGTCTGAGCCGAGCCTAAGGAGAACCACCATGACAACCTACCTCAATCATCCCGCCCCACGGGCATCGTCGTTTCTGCAGGACAGTGGGCAGTCGTCGTCGACGCCGGGCGGGCATCAACCCATTGGCGCCGCCGGGTTTGAAGAGCTCGTTCCGTCGCGCTATGCGCTGCGTGTCGGCGACATCGACGTGATGGTGGTCAGCGACGGTGTTCTGCCGCTGCCGACCGAGACCATGTCCACCAACGTCGACCCGGTCGTGCGCGCCGCCTGGTTCAAGGACATGTTTCTGGGGCCTGATGCCTTCGACTGGGCACTGAATGTACTGGTCGTGCGCAGCGGCGAGCAGGTCATTCTGGTCGATGCGGGGCTGGGCGGACAATTCCCCGGATTCCCGCGCGCAGGTCAGTTCCCCAATCGTTTGAAAGCGGCGGGTATCGAGCTGTCTGCCGTGACTGACGTGATCATTACCCATATGCACATGGACCATATTGGCGGGCTGCTGGTCGAGGAGGTGAAAGCCCGGTTGCGTCCGGACATCCGTATCCACGTGGCGGCGAGCGAAGTCGCGTTCTGGAAAGCCCCTGACTTTTCGCAGACGTCCATGCCTGAGCCTGTCCCTGATGTTTTGCGCACGACTGCCAATCAGTTCATGAGTGAATACGGCAGCAAGGTGCGCACCTTCGAGGACGAATATGAAGTTGCGCCCGGCGTAGTTGCCAAGGTTACAGGGGGCCATACACCAGGGCATTGTGTGGTTTATGTGAACTCCTGCGGCGAACGGCTGACATTCGCTGGCGACGCGCTGTTCCCGGTGGCCTTCGAGCACCCCGACTGGCAGAACGGGTTCGAACATGATCCCGAGGAGTCGGTCCGGGTGCGCGTTCGGTTGCTGCAAGAAGCCGCGGCCAGTGGGGAGCTGTTCGTCGCGACCCACCTGCCGTTTCCGTCGGTGGGTCGAATCGCCGTCGACGGCGACGCCTTTCGGTGGGTGGCGGGGTTCTGGGATTACTGATGACCTGACTGAGGGTCGAGCAACGCGAAGCCCTTCGTTGCGCTGCAGCGAGGGGTGTTTTGCTGACCGCAAAGGTGTCGCGAGACGATTGTCGGCGCGCCGTGGATCGGTGAAGAAGTTTGGATGAAGCCTGGAAGACAAATCGATGCAATCGGAAAATGCCGCTGACTGGAAGCGTTCCAGAGAGCGATTAGCCCCATGGAGAGTCAAGAAGGCGCAGGTGCTCATGTCTCAACTGATGGTAGAGCGAGGGACGGTCGAAAAAGTCGCGAAAGCGTGTGCCTTGTCCAGAAGCCACTTTTCTCGGGCGTTTAAAAATTCTACCGGGCTTTCGCCGCATGACTGGCTCCGGCGGGAAAAACTGTCGAAAGCCGAACAACTGTTAAAGGATCGACGCCTGACGATTAATCAGATTGCCCTTGAGTGCGGGTTCGCGGATCAGTCGTATTTCACGCGCTTGTTCAGACGAGTGAAAGGCGTGAGCCCTCGGCGTTGGCAAGTCCAGCATGAAGGCAATGGCGTAACGGCCAAGTGTGATCTGTCATCCGCGGGACGTTTTAAGTTTCGCGCTGATGAAACAATTATTCAGTGTGAAGTTGATGTTTTTAACGTGGGTTGCAAACGTCCACTCTGTAAGTAACGCCCCAAGCGGACAATTAACCCTGAATAAGTGCCATGAGAGGTTTCGCGCTTGACGGCATTATAAGGATTTCCAACTATTGGCACTCTTCATGGACATCGTCACGATGAACCTTATCGTTCTGTTCACTGCAACGGCGGTTGGCGCACTGTCATGACCAGACAAAACCAAGACGTTTATTCAAACAGGGAATGAACAATGAATACCCTTTCTGGTGTCACTATCCATCACTCGATCATCCCCTCTAATCGAGACATCGATGCAAGAATCACTGTTCAGCCTGCTTTGACGGCGGCCGAGGTGAGCAGCAGTATCCAGCCTCGCGACGCCGTCAAAGTCAATCTCTCTGTTGAGGGGTTGAAGGCCTTTGCGTCCGCGCAGAGCGACAGCAAAAAACCGGCGAATACTGAGGCCAAGGAAATCGCGAAAATTCGCGAGCACATTAAAGAGTTGCAACAAGCCCTTCAGGAGCAGCAGGCGCAACTGCAGTCAATCCAGTCATCTAAAAACGTATCCGACGATGAAAAGACTCAACGTATTGAAGCCATCAACCAACAACTTGCCAGTCTCAACGCTTCACTCGCCAGTGCGACCGCGCAGTTGATGGAAGCCCTCAAAGGTAAGCCGAAAACTGCGGGCGCGGAGGGTGTTCAGCCTTTGCCGTTTGTGCGACATGGGGGGCCGGCTTCCGGGTCGGACTCTTTCTGATCCAGCGATGCAGGTGTCGGCGGTCGCGTTACTGTTCGTCAATTAATGACGGCGAAGCCTGGGCGATCAGCGTTGATCGCCCAATGCCGACAACCCTCAAGCCTGCTCGCTCGCCTCGACCACCCCCTGATCCTCACCCAGAAACCCGCCACTCTGGTGCTGCCACAGCCGTGCATAGACGCCGTTTTTCGCGAGCAATTCAGTGTGCGTGCCTTGCTCGATGATACGGCCGTCATCCATGACGATGAGTCGGTCCATGGCGGCTATCGTGGACAGCCGGTGGGCGATGGCGATCACGGTTTTGCCTTCCATCATTTCATCCAGGCTTTCCTGAATGGCGACTTCGACTTCTGAGTCCAGCGCGCTGGTCGCCTCGTCCAGCAGCAGGATGGGAGCGTTCTTGAGCATCACCCGCGCAATCGCGACCCGTTGACGCTGACCGCCCGAAAGCTTGATACCGCGCTCGCCCACCAGGGTGTCGTACCCGGTGTGTCCCTGCTTGTCGCTGAGCTGGCGGATGAAACCGTCGGCCTGGGCGTTGGCTGCGGCGCTGTGAATCTGAGCGTCGGTCGCGTCGGGTCGGCCGTAGGCGATGTTGTCGCGAATGGAGCGGTGGAGCAGGGAGGTGTCCTGAGTGACCATGCCGATGGCGCTGCGCAGGCTGTCCTGGGTGACGTGCGCGATGTTCTGCCCGTCGATGCGGATCTCGCCGCTGTCCACGTCGTAGAAGCGCAGCAGCAGGTTGATGAGCGTGGATTTGCCCGCGCCGGAGCGGCCGACCAGGCCGATCTTTTCACCCGGCTGGATGCTCAGGCTCAACCCGTCGAGCACTTGCCGCTCCCCACCGTAATTGAAGCTCACCTTGTCGAAGGTCACGGCGCCGCCGGAGGTCACCAGCACGCTTGCGTGCGGCGCATCCTGAACCTTGGGGCCGCGGGTCAGGGTCGCCATCCCATCCTGTACCGTGCCGATGTTTTCGAACAGGGACGTCATTTGCCACATGATCCAGTGAGACATGCCGTTGATGCGCAACGCCATCGCGGTAATCGCGGCGACGGCGCCCGCGCCGACTTCGTCTTGATGCCACAACCACAGCGCGTAGCCGCCGGCTGCCAGAATCAATCCGACCACCAGCGCCTGGTTGACGATCTCGAACTGGCTCACGAGGCGCATCTGCCGGAAGCCGGTCTGCTTGAAGTCCTCCATGGCCGCGCGTGCGAAGTGCGCTTCACGTTTGGAATGGGAGAACAGTTTGACGGTGGTGATGTTGGTGTAGGCGTCCGAGATCCGTCCGGTCATCGACGACCGCGCATTGGCCTGTTCCTGCCCGACCTTCCCCAGGCGCGGCACGAAGTACCACATGGCCAGCCCGAACAATACGATCCAGGCTATGAACGGGAGCATCAGTTTCAGCGCGAAGCCACCGGCCAGTGCGATGATCGCGATGAAATACACGCCGATCCCGGGCGCGATTTCGATAAGGGTGAACAGTACTTCGCGCACGGACAGTGCGGTCTGCATCACCTTAGTGGTGACCCGGCCTGAGAATTCATCGGAAAAGAACGACAGACTCTGGCGCAGCATCAGGCGATGGAAGTCCCAGCGCAGACGCAACGGCAGGTTGATCGCCAAAATCTGGTGCTGGACCATCGTGCGCAACGCCACCAGCCCGATACTGGTCAACAACACAATGCCGATGCCCCACAACACGTGACGCTCCTGATCGGTCACCGCGCCGCCGGTCTTCCAGGTCGAGAGCAAGTCCACCACCTGGCCCAGGAAGGAAAACAGCCAGGCTTCGTAGATCGACACCCCGGCGCTGAGCAACGCGAACGCGAGGATATAGCCCCGGGCGCCACGCGTGCAGGCCCACAGGAACCGCGCCAGCCCGTCGGGAGGTGGCGGGACTTCGTCGGGAGGGAAGGGGTCGAGCCAACGCTCAAATGCACGCAGCATGGTGGTCTCCGAAAGGATCAAATGAAGAAGAGTTTGCCATCGAACGGCGGCCAGGGCTAAGGCGGCTAGCGTTCAGGGTCGTCAGCATCGGGGGTTGAGGACTGTTTTGCCGCGACAGCGCTCATCACCTCCATCAATTGCGCTTGAGAGAATGGCTTGGCCAGGCGAGGGATTTGCGCAGGGAGCCCGGTGACCATTTCTGCGTACCCCGAGACCAGGATCAGCGGCAGGTCCGGCCAGCGCTCGCAGACCAGGGCCGCCAGCTGGGCCCCCGTCATGTGGGGCATGGCGTGATCGGAGATCACCATGTTGAATCGTTGCCGCTCCAGCCAGCTCAGCGCTTCGTGCGCGGAACGTACGGCCTGCACGCGATGCCCCATGTCCCTGAGCATCTCCACGGTGCTGAGCAGCACCAGCTCATCGTCGTCCACCGCCAGAATGTCCCACGCGGCAGGGTGAGCCAGGTCGCGCACCGGTTGTTGCGAGCCTGTGTCCAGCGCCTGTGCGGGTGCTGTCGTGGCCGGCAACCACAGCGCGGCGGTCGTTCCGATACCCGGGCTGCTGCACAAACGCAAGGCGCCGCCTGATTGCTGAACCAGCCCGTGCACCATGGACAAGCCCAAGCCAGTGCCTTGCCCGATGCCCTTGGTGGTGAAGAACGGTTCAGTCGCGCGCTTGAGCGTCTCATCGTCCATTCCCCGACCGGTGTCGATGACGCAAAGGCACCCGTATTCTCCGGGGTTGAGCTGTGCGTCCGCTGCCAGCACGGTCCGCAGGCTTGCTTCGATTCTGATCTGCCCTTGGCCGTCCATGGCGTCGCGCGCATTGACAGCCAGATTCAGCAGCGCCGCTTCCAGCTGGTTGGGGTCGGTCAATACCCAGACCGCGGCGGACGCGGGGGTTATCTGCAGCTCGATGGTGGGCCCGAGTGAACGTTGCAGCAGTTCGCTCATGCCCGTGATCAATTCACCGAGTTCGACAGCCTCAGCGCGCAGTTCTTGCCGGCGGGCGAAGGCCAGCATACGAGCGATCAGCGTGGCGCCTCGCTCTGCGCCGGTGCGCGCGTTATCGACCAGTTGCAGCAGGTGCGGGGTCGGTGGCATTCGCCGACGCAACAGCTCAAGGCTGCCAATGACCGCCATCAGCAGGTTGTTGAAGTCATGGGCAATGCCGCCTGTGAGACTGCCTAACGCCTCCATCTTCTGCGATTGATGCAAGGCTTGCTCGGTGCGACGAATGTTGGCTTCGCTCTGGCGCAAGGCCTCGGTGCGCTCGAGCACCCGGGCCTCAAGGTCGAGGCGAAAGCGCTCTTCGCTGTCGCGGCGTCTGGACTCGGCGCGCACCCGTTCGATATGCGCCCAGGACCGCTCGGCCACTTCGGCCAGCAGCGACAGTTCGCGCGGGGCCCACTGGCGGGGAACCCGGTCATGAATCGCCATCAGTGCCGTGAGCCGACCGTCCTTCACCAACGGCATGCAGACCGTGGCCGCCAGCCCGATGCTCAGAAACGCCTGAGCCTCGGCGGGCTCCAGCTCGCCGGCGTTGTCGTTCAGGATCAGTGGCAGGCCCGAATGCAGGTTGCGCATTGCCAGTTTGCCGAAGTCAGCCAGACGGTAATGCCCGACAATGCTGGTCGAGCCGGGCGCATGCCAGTCGCCGCGGATGGTGAAACTGTCCTCATCCGACTCCATGTCGGCATAGGCACAGACGGCGATCTGCAGGTGTTCGCCCAACATCCGCGTGGTGGTGGCCATGATGACGTCGGCGTCGTTGCTGCGGGCGGTTTCCTTCCCCAGCGCATCCAGAAAATGCAGCCGCCGCTCATTGGCCCGCAGTGCTTCTTCCGCTTCCCTGCGCCCGGTAACGTCTGTGGCGGTGCCGAACCATTCGATGATTTCGCCGTGCTCGTCAAACAGTGGAACGGCGCGGGACAGCACCCAGCCCAACGTTCCATCGGTCCGTATGACCGGGTGCTCGAGGGTAAACGTGCTTTTAGTGCGGATCGCTTCTTTGATCGCCAGATTGACCTCAGGCTGGTGTTGCGGCGGGACGTAGGTGTCCAGCCAACTGAGGTCGGAAGGGATGCCGTCTTCAAGGAAACCTTTACCGTCGAGTTGACGCAGGTTGCGCCAGTCGGGTGATACCCGATACACGACGTCAGCCGTTGCGTTGACCAGCGCGCGGAAGCGCTGTTCGCTTTGCTGAAGGTTGCGGCGTGCCAGGATCCTCGATGTGGTCTCCACGACAATGGCAATCACACCGGCAGGCGTGCCACTTTCGTCATAAACGGGGGAATAATCCAGGTCCATCCAGACCTGCTCCGCGTGCCCATGGCGATACAGCGTCAGCTCTTGGTCTTTGTAGGCCAGGGTCTGGCCAGACAGGCCGATGCGCATGACCTGGTCATTGAAGTCGGCGACTTCCGCCCAGCCTTTTCGGACTTCAGAACCCAACAGGCGGGGATGGCGCTCCCCGGCAAAAACGGAATAGGCGTCGTTGTAGATCATGATGCCCTTGGCGCCCCACAGCAGCACGATGGGCACCGGGGATGCGAGCAGCATCGACGTCACCGTTTTAAGACTCTGCGGCCACAGCGCAGGGGCGCCCAAACCACTTGAGGACCAGTCGTGGTGACGAATCAGCTCGCCAAGTTTACTCGGAGGCAGGAACGACAGACTGTCTGTCGCGGGCGGCTGGATCATAGAGACTCAAGTCCATCAGAGGCAGGGTGGATTGCTATGCGAGTCGGTTGCAAAGCGATAGTTCCGACAGGGTATCAGCGCCCGGCGCAAGAGAGTCATCACACCCATGGCGTCGGTGCGGATGGCGGGCTCCCGCACTTCTGGATCAACCCTATTTCTTGAGTCGAGGTCGCCATTGCCCCTCCACGGACGCCGGATTTTCTGATGCGCCTGCAGGGTAGGTGTCAGGTCTGTGGTGCCGTGTTTTCGTCCAGCCGAAAATATTTTTCAAAAACCTGTGAGGTAAATGCTGTTTCGACCCGTGTAGAGAGATAGGAATCATTCTCTTTCGCTTTTCTCTACGGAGTCACTCACGTGGTCATGCTGCTCAACCGCACCAATGCTTCGCTCCTTTTGTGTTCGGCCCTGCCGTGTCTGGCGATGGCCGCCCAGCCGGTCACCGAGCTTCCGGTCAGCACCATTGAGTCCACGTATGACGCCAGTGGCGAGGCCAGCAGCTATACCCGCGCCGACAACAGCACCGCGAGCAAAGGGGCGACCCAGAACCGCGATGAGGCGCAGACCGTCAACACCGTGACGGCACAAACGCTCGATGACTATCAGGTGAAGGACCTCAATGATGCGATGCGCTTCGTCAGCGGTGTCACCCAGACCAACACCTTGGGCGGCACCAAGGACGCGGTGATCAAACGCGGTTTCGGCAGCAACGACGACAACTCCATCCTGCGCGACGGCATCCGTTCGGCCATCGGCCACAACCTGGGCGCCACCACCGATCATGTGGAAGTGCTGAAGGGGCCCGCGTCACTGATGTACGGCGCGCTTGAGCCCGGCGGTCTGATTAACGTGATCAGCAAACAGCCGCAGTTCACCCGCAGCACGACGCTGACCGGGTCAGGTTACAGCGAGGGCGGCGGCTCTTTCGGCGTCGACACGACCGGCCCGCTGGGCGATACCGGCCTCGCTTATCGTCTGATCGCCGAACGCAGCCATGAAGATTACTGGCGCAACTACGGTGTCGACGAACACACGCTGATTGCGCCCTCGATTGCCTGGGTGGGTGATCGTGCCAGTTTCTCGCTGGCCTACACCTACAACGACTACGCCAGCCCGTTTGATCGCGGCACGGTGTTTGTGGGTGGGCATCCTGCGGACATCAGCTACCGCGATCGTCTGGATGAGCGTTGGGCGAAGACGCAGGGTATCAGCCAAAGCACGACCGCCAAGTTCGAGTATCAGCTCAACGACGATTGGCGCAGCCGCCTGACCTATGGCTGGACGGAGGATCGCTACAGTCTGGCCATTGCACAGCCCAGCACGTTAAACGGCAACACCTTGCGGCGAATCGCCAACGGTGGCCATTACGATTACGAAAGCCGCTATACCGCGCTGGATTTCCTGGGCGACCAGCAGATATTCGGGCAACGGCACGAGATCACGGTCGGCATCGACAACGAATCGCTGGATAAATACCGTGGCAAAACCTACCGCAATACCAGCACCACGGCCGGCAACCTCAACATTCAGAATCCCGCTTACGGCAACCTCGCCGAACCTGTGACCATCAGCGCCGCACAGAGCAATGCGCAAAACAACCTCGTCACCACTTCGGCGTACTTCAAGGACAACTGGCACCTGAACGACCAGTGGATTCTGGTGTTCGGCGGGCGTCAGGAGCACTGGGATCAGTACAGCGATCAGGGGCTGGGCAGCGCGTATGCGCCGGGCGCTGATTCCAACGGGGATAAATTTATTCCGTTTGGCGGGATCGTCTATCAGCCAACGGAAACGGTGGCGCTCTATGCCAACTACAGCCGTTCCTTCGTGCCCAACGACGCCGATGATGCAGGCAACAGCTTCAAACCCACTGAAGGTCGCAGCTACGAAGCCGGGATCAAATACACGCCAGTCGAAAAGCTCAACGTGAACCTGGCGGTCTACGACATCGTTAAAAAGAACCTCGTGAACAGCGTGCTGCAAAGCAATGGCGACAGCATCGACGAAGCGGTGGGTAAAGCACGCTCACGCGGGGTCGAGCTGGATGTGACCGGTGAGATCGCCCAAAACTGGAGCGTTATCGGCACCTATGCGTACGACCATACAGAAGTGTTGAAGAACGACGAGTCGCCCGAGCAGGAAGGCAATCGTCTGCCTAACGCGCCGATGCACAGCGCCAGCCTCTACCTGACTCACCATCTCGCGCTGCCGGCTGATACGGGCAAGTGGCATGTCGGCGCCGGTGCTCGCTACGTCGGCCAGCGTCCGGGGGACGATGCCAACAGCTTCTGGCTCGACAGCTACACCCTGGCCGATGCGTTCGTTCGCTGGGACCTGCCGACCCGAGACTACAAAACCAGCCTGCAACTGAACATCGACAACCTGTTCAACAAGGAGTACTACCCGTCGACGACTGGCAGCAGCACGCTCCAGGTGGAAGAGGGTGCGTTGAGAACCGCCCGGCTCACGGCCAGCATGACGTTCTGATCGCGAAGGTCTGTGTGGGTGCTCAGGGGAGTTACCCTGATCCCGCGCAGGCCCTGATTCTCGAATACGGTCTGGCGTGACGACGGGGGATGCTGGGCAGAGACCTGACGTTGCAGATTCTGCGTACGCGTGGCACGGCGCTGTGAGGAACCGTCACTGAGACCCGAGACAGGCAACGGGGCGCCGGTCAGCTTCTGGCAACCAGCGCTTTGATCTTGTCGACCACCACATCGATATCAAACGGTTTATCCAGGACCTCGATGAAGAGGTCCGGGCGCGCAACGCCGAGGTAAGCCTGTGCCCCGCTCATGAGCATGATTGGCGTGGCGGCGTGAAGATCTCTGCTCCTCACCGCGTCCGCAAACTCGATACCAGTCATGCCGGGCATCATGAAGTCGGTGATGATGAGGTCCGGGCGCTCCCTGTCCAGGATTTCCAGCGCCTTCTTTCCGCTTCCAGCGGTGACGGTCATGTACCCCTCATCCTCAAGCGCAAAGCTCAGAATGTCTGCAATCAGGTATTCGTCGTCGACGATAAGAATGGTCGTCATGACGTGAGCGCTCGTCGGAGCCAGTCAAATGTGCTTGGTCGTGCAAGCCAGACTCGCTGTGTCGTTTTAAACATGTGCATGAGTCAGACCTTATTCACGGCTACCCCGAAATCACCTATGGCCACCTCCAGCAGAGAGGGGTCGTAGGCGCTGTCCCTGATTTTCAGAATAAAAAGCTCGCGTTTAAGTTCAGAACCTTTTCGTGCGAATCGGATGAGGAGCAGATTGTCCACGATGCTTGAGAGGTCCGAAGCCGGTGCATCGATCTCACTGCCCAGCAGTGTCTGCGTCTCCCACGAGGCCATGGTGGTGACGCCTCGGGTCCGCAATTCCGCCATCAGCGCGGCGAGCAGGTCATGAATTCTGCTCTTGTCCGCCGCGACGCGGCCCATTCCGCTGAGGCTGTCGATGAAGACTCGCTTGATCCCTTTCTCTTCGACAACCTTGAGCAAGTCGTAGCCCAGCTTGTCGATCAGACCGGGCGTGGTGGGATTCCAGATGACGTGCAGGGCTCCGCTGCTCTGCATGGCGTCAAGGTCGATACCGAACGCGTTGGCCTTGACCCTCAGCCGCTGCGGCGATTCGAAAAAACCGAATAACAGCCCCGGCTCCTGCGGCGTGCATTTGCTCAGGAAGTGCATCCCGATGGAGGTTTTCCCGGCGCCGGACGGGCCCGTGAGCAAGGTCACTGAAGAGCCGACGAGCCCACCGCCGATCTGCGGATCCAGTGAGTCGATGCCGCTGCTGACAGGCGCGATCGAAGCCAGGTCAACCACTGACGCACAGCTCAAGACGCTTTCGAGCCTTGGGTAAACGTCAATGCCCTTGTCCGTGATTTCAAATTCGTGGGCGCCTGGCAACGAACCGCTTCCGCGGGTTTTGCGCAGCCTCATGCGGCGAACGGTCCTGGGACCAAAGGTCTCTTCACCCATCTCGATGACGCCATCGACCATGGTGTGCTCCGGGCTGCCGTCGTCCAGCTGCGAGCTGGTCAGGAAGATGACGGTGCAGCCGGCGAAGGCGGCATGACCCTGAAGTTCGGAAATGAACTTCTTGGTGTCGATAGGCAGTTCGGCTTGGGAGCGGGCGTTCAGGAGGCCATCCAGAATCATCAGCGTGGACTTCTGTCTGCTGATTTCCCGACGCAGCAATTTGACGACCTCGTCCAGGCCATCATTTTCCAGGGTGTCAAACGCGCTGACGAACTGGATCTTTCCGCCGATCTGGGTTTTGTCGAAGAAACTGAGCGTCGACAGAAAATGGAACAGGCGATCGTGAGGCTCTGCGAGCAACGTGGCGAAAAGGACATTGGCGCCGTTGCGCACATGGTTGAAGCCGATCTGATTCGCAAGGATTGTTTTCCCGGAGCCAGGGCGACCTTGAACAATATACGAAGCCCCGGCGACCAATCCGCCCTTCAACAGGGTATCAAGGCCCTCAATGCCGCTTTTCAGGCGTTTTAACTGTTCCACGTCTCAGTCCTCTACTGATTCAGCCAGCAACACGATGCGTGTACGGGGCGGGGCTGATGCTGCTGGTTGTTGCGGACAGCTATTCTATCCAAAGCGAAGGCGTGCGCTAGCCCTCTTTTCAGGGAGCGTCTCGTTGGTCAGGTTTCGTTGGTGGCGTCTTCAGGACGCGGTCAGCGGCGTCGGTTGCAACAGTTCGCGAGTGCTGTCAGTGATGATGACGGGGCGATACTGCAAGTCGACAAGATGCTCTGCGTTTTCGTCGGGAGACGCGCAGGCCCGCGCCCCGAATGCCAGTGCTATCTCGGCGTGCTCGCTCGAGAAAAATACAAACGTTTCTGCCGTCGCGGCGTCGATCATCAGGCGATAGGGCGATTCAGCCATCGGGCACAGCAACAGCCGGAGTTCGTCCAGAATTCTCAAACGGTGGTAGACGGACGCCCCATGTCCCAACGATTTACTGTACCAATCGGCCATATCATTGCTCGTCAAACGGATAGTTAAGGTTCTGACAAATCGTTGAAAATGTTGGTTCCGCAGCCCCGCAAGGGTCTCAGTGCTGTGGGCGGGTGGCAGGTGAAAAACCTGCCACCCCATTTTCTACGGGCGGCGAGTTCGCGTCAGATCGAATGGCTATAGAACAACGCGTAGGATTCGATCCCGTCGTTCGGCTCTTTGATGCCCGCGTTGGAGTAATGGGTGACGCGCAACCCTACCTTTTGCGTGTCCCCGATTTTGAGGCCGGCGCCCAGGCGGTCTTCAAAGTTGAAGGCCGAACCGAATTTCTGATCGCCCGCCGTGGTGCCTGAAAACATCGCGACGCCGATGCCTGCTTCTACGAATGGCTTGAGGTGGCCGTTTCCGAATTCGTACACGAACACCGGGGCGAAGGACACGGAATGACGGCCGCCAGCCTCATCGCCAGCCTCCCAATAGGTGTAACCCAGATCCCAGTAGCCGGTCAGTTTGCCCGTCGAGCTTTCCATCCAGCGCTTGTCCCAATCGAAACCCAGGCCGACGCGGGCCGTGAGACCGCCCTGACTGGTGGCGCCGAGTGCGCCGGAGATTTCGGCGGCGTATGCATTGAGCGAGAGACTGGACAGGCAGAACGCCGCGATCAGGAGCTTTTTCATATTCTTCATGAGGCAATATCTTGATGAGGGTAGGGATGCGGACGACGCCGCGCGAGGGATAGGGCAGATCGCCATTAGAATGGTTCAATGTTTTTTGCAGGAAGGAAAATTGAACGGCCGTATGCCCTTGAGATCCGAGTTTTACATTCACATCAGCCGTGCCACCGGCATGCAGGCAACGCGAGGAGGTTTCATGGCCGTCACCGTCAAAAAGCTGGAAGGAATTGAAGTGCCTGAGGTGTTACGTCGCGGTGAAGATCAACAGGTCTTTGAGGTGACTGACGTCGACGGCAGCACGCATTACCGGGAAGACGAGGTGGATGCGGCAAAACTCGTCGTCGAACTCAGCGAAGAGGCCAAGAAAGAACAGAGCAGGTGATGCAGCGGTGACCCCTGGACGGGTCACCGGAAAGGCCCTTCATTTTCTGACGACCTTCCTGAGCGCTCGGGAAAGTTGATCCAGGGAGTAGGGCTTATGCAGCAGCTCGAAACCGTCGGAACCTCTGTCAGCCAGTACATGGCTGTAACCGGACGTCAGAACGACCGGGAGTTCCGGGTAGCGCGTGTGAAGCTCGTTCGCGAACTCGATGCCGGTCATGCCTGGCATGACCACGTCGGAAAACACCACATCGAACGGCTGGGCAGCGGATTCAAGTTCGGCCATGGCCTGGAGCGCATTGGTGCTCAGGACTGTCCTGTAGCCCAGTTCGGTGAGTGCCTGCACGGCGGAGGTGCCCACGTCGCTGTTGTCCTCCACGACCAGCACACAGGTGCCGTGACCTTCTTGCAGGGGAATATCGGCGAGGGCCTGTTTCGACATCCAGCCTGCCTCGCTCACGCGCGGGAGGTAGAGGGTGAAGGTGGTGCCTTTCCCCAATTCACTGGCCACGGCGATCTCGCCACCGGACTGCTTGGCGAAGCCAAATACCTGACTCAACCCCAATCCCGTGCCTTCGCCGACGCTTTTGGTGGTGAAGAACGGTTCGAAAATGTGCTCCAGCTGCGTCGCAGCGATGCCTGTGCCCGTGTCCGAGATCGAGATGGCCACGAAAGCGCCGGTCGAGGGCGGATGAAGCCTGACGGAGGGCATGGATTCGACGGGGCGTACCGTGAGTGTGAGCCTGCCTTCGCCCATCATCGCGTCCCGGGCATTGGCGACCATGTTGACCAGCGCGGTATCAAACTGACTGGGGTCGGCGTTCACGCAGCAAGGCTGCTCGTCGAGCTGGATCACCGTTTCGATTCTCGAGCCGCTGAGTGTTCTCATCATCCCGCTGATCGCATCGACGTTTTCGCAGGCGCTGAAGACTTCCGGCTGAAGGGCTTGTCTGCGCGCGAAGGCGAGCAACTGCCCGGTCAGCCGGGCGGCGCGATCGACGGTCTCTGAAATGGCGGTCACGTACCGCAGTCTTCGTTCTTCGGTCAGGTTCGGGCGCATCAGCAGATCGGTCGAAGACCGGATGACCGTCAGCAGATTATTGAAGTCATGGGCCACGCCGCCAGTGAGTTGTCCGAAGGCTTCCATCTTCTGGGATTGGCGCAGCGCTTCGGCCTGTTCTCTTTCCTTGGTCACATGCCGACCTGCTGCGTAGACACGACCGTCTTCGAAGGTGCCTGTCCAGCTGAACCATTTGTACGAACCGTCCTTGTGGCGCAGTCGGTACTCATAGGGCACGGTCAGTGGAGCCTCGAACAGGGTGGTGAATGCGGCCAGCGAGCCTGTCAGGTCATCCGGGTGCGTGTAGTCTGAAAAGGTGGTACCGATCAGCTCGCTTTCCGACCATCCCAGCTGTTCGGTCCAGCGTCCGTTGACTTCATCCAGCGTGCCGTTGGGCGAGGCGATCACCAGCAGCTCCTGTGACAGTCCCCAGGCCCGATCACGTTCCCGGGTACGAATCGCCAGGTTGTTGGCCTGATCTTTTTCATGGGTGATGTCGCGGCCGCTGCAATAGATCTTTCCGTCCTCGAGGACCGCCACCCACGCGACCCAGCGGTATTTGCCATTGCGATGACGGACGCGATTCTGAAAACGGGAGACCGGCCGGCCTCGGGCAGCCTGGGTGAGGACGGCTTCACTGCCGGGTACATCGTCCGGATGGATCAAGGACAGAAAGGTGGTGTGCAATTCTTCCGGAGACCAGCCCAAGGAAATCGTCCAGGCAGGATTGGAGGCCTCGATGATTCCGCGGGCGTTGATGACGGACAGCAAGTCATTGCTGAGCAGCCAGGTACGGCTTCGCTCTGTGGCGCGCTCATTGACCTTGCGCTCAAGGTAATTGTTGAGGTCACGCAGTTCATCCTGGCTCTGGCGCAATCGCTGATCCGAGCGATGCCGTTCGATGGCGAGCGCGACGGTCTGGGCAATGACAGCGATGGCTTCGATATCGCCATCGGTTGGCGTGCGGGGTTCGCCGTAGTAGACCGCGAACGTGCCGAGAATTTTCCCGTCCGCGGCCCTGACTGGCATCGACCAGCAAGCACGCAAGCCGAGAGGAACCGCAAGGTCTGCGTATCCCTGCCATAGCGGGCTGCTGGCGATATCGTCGACATAAACAGCAGCACCGCGCGCTGCAGCGGTGCCGCACGAGCCAATGCCCTCGCCAATGGCGATGCCGTGAATGGCCTCGTTGTAAAGCGCCGGCAGGCTGGGCGCCGCTCCGTGAAGCATGTATTGACCGTCTTCGCTCAAAAACAGCACCGACGCCTTAATGTCACGGCTCTGCGCTTCAATGGCGAGCAGAAGGTCATTCAGCACTTCCGCCAGCGGCATACCGCTGGCGATCTGACCCAGGACCTTTCTTTCGCGCTCAATGAGCGCCACCGGGGAGTAGCGTCCACCCAGCAAACTCAGGTCAATGGATGGCATGACAAACTCCTGGAACTTGGTGCGTGACGCTGGAAATAGGGAGTGATTAGGTGTTCTACCGGCGCGGGTTACCCGTCTACGGTCTTGTATACGGCGACATACCGGCCAGCGTCCCGATCGCCGGACGGGCGAACAGGTAGCCCTGCATCAGCTCGACGCCCATTTTCCGCAAGGTTTCACACTCCTGCGGCGTCTCGATGCCCTCGGCAATGACGGTAATGTCCAACCGGTTGGCCACCAGCACGATGCCCTCGATGATCGCCTGACGTGCGCGGTCTCGATCAATGCCACGGGTCAGCGCCATGTCGATTTTCAGGACGTTGGGCTGGAACATCGCCAGAAAGTTGAGCCCCGAGTAGCCCGATCCGAAGTCATCGATGGCCGTCGTGAAACCCTGACGCTCGTACTCTTCAAAAATCGATTTCAGGTGCTCAGGATCGTCCACGCGCTCGCCTTCCGTGACTTCGAACATCAGGCGCCCGACGGGAAAATCAAACAGGCGAGCGGCTTCCAGTGTGGCGCGTACGCACGTCTCGGCCCTGTAAACGGCATTGGGTAAAAAGTTGATGCTGAGTTTGCAATCAGGAATCGCCAACAGTCCGAGCTCTGCGGCCAGCTCGATGGCCTTGACCCGACAGGCCTGGTCGAACCGGTAACGGTTGTTGTCGTTCACTCTCCCCAGAATGCTGGCGGCCGACTCTCCGTTGATGCCGCGCACCAGCGCCTCGTACGCGTAGGTGGCGCCGGTTTTGACGTTGAAAATCGGCTGGAAAGCCATGGTGAAGTCGAATCCCAGCCCGTCAGCATTGCGGCATTCAGCGCATCCGACGGACTTGAAAACGGGGGTGGGAGTGCGCTGAGTCATGCGTGTCCTGCTCCATAGGCGAAAGGAATACGTACCTGATGATGCTGCTCGGTGATCCGCACCGTTGCGCAAGCATGCATTAGAACCTTTTCCGCCGCTTTCAAGAAGCGGCTTCTACTGGGACAGGCGGTGACGCATTTTGATCACTCTGAGTTCGCAGGGCGCTGATGGGCGGAGCGATGGCCGGTGTAATCCTCCGTTTGCGGACCCGTTCAGGCGGTTGCGTTCGATCCGCAGAGATGAACCTCAGTGGCGTAGCGACCCGCCAGCCAGGCGAGGAAAGACGCGGCGATCAGCACGGCTGCGCTGAGCTCGAAGGTGGCCTTGTACCCGCTGAGGTCATAGGCCAGGCCGCCAATGATTGCGCCGCCTGCGATCGCCAGTTGGACAATGGCCACGAGCAAGCCGCCACCGGCTTCCGCATCGTCAGGAAGCGTCTGCGCCAGCCATGTCCACCAGCCGACGGGTGCAGCGGTTGCGACCAGTCCCCACAGCCCGAGCAGGACGGCGGTCAGCAGCGGCGAAGCACCATAATTCACCAGCGCCAGGGCGATGACGGCCATGATCAACGGGATCACCGTCAGTGTCCGGTAGAGGCCATTGCCGATGAATCGTTCGATCAGGAAGGTTCCGACGAAACCTGCAACGCCCAGACCCAGCAGCATCAAAGACAGGGTGGAAACGCTGACACCGGTCACGCCCTCAAGAAACGGGCGCAGGTACGTGAAGAGCATGAACTGCCCCATGAAAAAAACGCTGACGGCGACCATGCCCAAGGCAACGGGCAACTGCTTCATCAACCGCAAGGCATTGCCGCTGCCTGCCTGACGTTCGGTCTTGAAGGACGGCAGGCTGATCAGCAGCCACACGGCCGCAAGGGTTGCGACCGGCACGACGCAGAAAAACGCACCGCGCCAGCCGATCAACGCGCCGAGAAAGCTGCCGGCCGGCGCTGCAATCACCGTCGCGAGCGCGTTACCTCCATTGACGATGGCCAGCGCCCGGGAAACCTGAGCAGGCTGCACCAGTCGCATGGCGGTCGCCGCTGACAATGACCAGAAACCGCCGATTGCGATGCCGATCAGGGCACGGCCAAACATGAATGAGGGATAGCCGGGCGCGAGCGCGACAACCGTTCCTGAGACGATCATCAATAAGGTCAGGCACAGCAGCAGCTTCTTGCGTTCGACGCGCGCGGCGATCGCAGCGGTGACCAGACTGGTGACCAGTGCAAACGCACCCGACACGGAAATCCCCTGGCCGGCCTGGCCCTCGGTGATCTGCAGTTCGGCGGCGATGGGTGTCAGCAGGCTGACGGGCATGAACTCTGAAGCGACCAGCGCGAAGGCGGCCAGCGACATGGCGAGCACGGCGCTCCAGCCGCGTTTTTCTGTAGAACGTGAAGTCATGGGAATACCTGTGATGCGACAAGCGCGTTGATTCGGTTTGCTGAAGCGGCGCTGAACAGCGCGGCCTGGGTCGTCCGCGTCGGTGCATGGGAATGACCGGGACAAGCGGTTGTTGCCGGCATGGTTCGGGGAGGGAAACGTTGCGTAACGCCTTTCCCGTAACAGTTCGACACATTCTCCCTGTCGATCCGCCCGCGCCCTAGTGCATTCCTCTTGAATGCTTGCCTAATCCTATGAGGATGCAGGGCGGTGGATAGGAAACGTCTCCTCAGCGGATTAGAGTTCGGTCAACAGAAGAGACCTGACATGATGCCGACGACCCCGCGCCATGAATCCCCCTTGGCGGCCAACATCGACCCCCGCATGAGCGTGACGGGAGACATCGCCACAGCCATTCCCGGCCTGTCGCTGTTTCGTCGCGACCAACCGGCGCCTCCCGCCGTGTGCATGATCGAGCCAAGCCTGATTCTGGTGGGCCGTGGCGAGAAGCGGTTGTGGGTGGGAGGCGAGAGTTACTGCTACGACCCGTCGAGGTTCCTGGTCACCTCACTGGATTTGCCCGCCAACTCTGAAGTGATGGTTGCCAGCCCCGAGCAGCCCTGTGTCGGGCTGGTGCTGAAACTGAATGTGAGCATGCTCGCCGAGGTCATCACTCAAGGTGGCTTGCCCGCAACCCGTCAGCGAGCGGAAGGGACGGGTGCCGGGATTGGCCACTTGTCATCGGCGTTGGAGAGCGCGCTTGATCGCCTGCTGACGTTGCTCGACGAACCCGAGGCGATTCCCGTGCTGGCGCCGCTGGTTCTGCGGGAAATTCACTATCGGCTGCTTAATACCGATCAGGGGCCAAGGCTGCGGCAGATCACGGCGGTCGATGGTCAGGGGTATCGCATTGCCAAGGCCATCGACTGGCTCAAGCTCAACTACGCCGCCGCGCTGCGCATCGATGATCTGGCGGCCCGCGTGCAGATGAGTGCACCGACCTTTCACCATCATTTCCGCCAGCTGACCCGCATGAGTCCCCTGCAGTATCAGAAGTGGCTGCGCCTGAACGAGGCGCGTCGGCTGATGCTGACGGAGCGCCTGGATGTCTCGCGGGCGGCGTTCGCCGTCGGGTATGAAAGCCCCTCTCAGTTCAGCCGCGAATACGGTCGTCTGTTCGGTACGGCCCCCAGCCGTGACATGGCGTTGCTGCGGGGGCAACCAACGGAAACTCCAGCGCTGGGCACTGCGACGCCTTGAGCGAAAAACACGCTGTACCGGTGAGGTGCCTGGCTGCGCGTCACCGCTCATAACATTGCACGTCAACCGATGATCAAGCGGGTGAACCATGGAACTACGAATCAACCAGAAGACCTATCAGGTCGACGCCGACGCCGACACGCCCCTGTTGTGGGTGATCCGCGATGACCTGGGCATGACCGGCACCAAGTACGGCTGTGGCCTGGCGCAGTGTGGCGCCTGCTCCGTGCTGGTCGACGGCAATGTGGTGCGCTCGTGCGTCACGCCCGTGGCGGGTGTGGTCGGCCGAGAAGTCACCACCATCGAGGCGATTGAGGCCGATGACGTGGGCAAGCGCGTCGTCGCGACCTGGGTTGATCTTCAGGTTGCCCAGTGCGGGTATTGTCAGTCCGGGCAGGTCATGGCGGCCACCGCGCTGCTCAAACACAACCCCAGACCGAGTGATGCGCAGATCGAGGCCGCAATGGTCAATCTGTGTCGCTGCGGCACGTACAACGCCATTCATGCCGCCGTGCATCAACTGGCCGGCAAAGGAGACGCATGATGAACGTGCGTATCGACCCTGTCTTGCAACCCTCCGCGCTTGCCTTGACTGACCCGGTCAACCTGTCCCGGCGCCGTTTTCTGACAGGGACCGCAGTGGGTGCACTGGTACTGGGCTTCGGCCTGCCACTGGGATCGACCCGCGTGCAGGCTGCGGCTGCAGCGACGGCCGAGCGCGGCACGCAGGTGCCGGCGTTCCTGGAAATCCGCCCTGACAACCGCGTGCGTCTGCTGTGCCCCTTCATGGAAGGCGGGCAGGGCACGTTCACTGCGATGGCGCAGATCATCGGTGAAGAACTGGACGCCGACCCGGCGACCTTTCTGGTCGAAGCCGCGCCGCCCGGCGAAGCCTATGTGGTGATGGAAAACGGCATGCGCATCACCGGCGGCAGTATGTCGGTGCGCATGAGCTACCCGGTCATGCGCCGCCTCGGTGCCCTGGCCCGCGCGATGCTGCTGGAGGCGGGCGCACAGGCCCTTGACGTGCCGGTGAGCGAGTTGACCACCGAACCGGGCAAGGTGGTCCACGCCAGCTCCGGTCGCTCACTCGACTACGGCGCGTTGGCCGAGCGTGCGATGAGCCTGCCGGTGCCTGATCCTGCCAGCGTGCCACTGCGCGATCCGAGTCAGTTCCGATGGATCGGCAAGCCTGTGAAGCGCCTCGATGCCTACGACAAGTCCACCGGCAAAGCGTTGTACAGCATCGACCTCAAGGTCGACGGCATGCTGCACGCGGCTGTTCAGCATGCGCCACGTCTTGGGATGACCGTGGCAAACCTGCGCAACGAAGATCAGGTCAAGGCCATGAAGGGCGTACATTCCGTGCACCGGCTCGACGGTGCCGTGGCCGTGGTTGCCGAGCGCTGGTGGCACGCCAAACGTGCGGTGGAGGCGATTCAGGTCGACTGGCAGGAGCCCACGGCCGACAGCAAAGTAAGACCCATGCCTGCGGATTTCTCCAGCGATGCGCACTTCAAGCGACTGGCGGCGGAGAAAGGCCCCGCCCGCGACGATGAAAATGAAGGGGACGTTGCCGCGAGCCTGGCCAGTGCCAAGGTCCGTGTCGAGGCCACTTACCACAACCAGTACCTGAATCACGGACAACTGGAGCCGCCCTCGGCGTTGGCGCGCTTCAACCCGGATGGCTCGCTGGAGGTCTGGCTGCCCAATCAGGCGCCGGACATGTTCCGCGCTGACATCGCCAAGCGCACCGGTCTCGACCTTTCACAGATCACACTGCATTCGCCGCTCTTGGGCGGGTTCTTCGGGCGGCACTTTCTGTACGACTCCGCCAACCCGTACCCGCAGGCCATCGTCCTGGCCAAGGCGGTCGGCCGTCCGGTCAAGCTCATCTGGACGCGAGAGGAAGAGTTTCTGCGCGACGTACTCCGTCCGGTTGCCGCGGTCAATTTCCGCGCGGCACTGGATAACGACGGCTGGCCGCTGGCAATTGAAGCGATCAGCGCCACGGAAGGGCCTACCGAGGCCCTCGCGGGCAAGCAGGGTGACAAGCTCGACCCGACGGCTTTGGAAGGGTTGTCGGGCAAGTCCTACGCCATCCCGAACAAGCGGATCGCGCAGATCTACGTCAAAGGCCCGGCCATGCTCGGTTACTGGCGTTCAGTGGGGAACTCCCTCAACGACTTTTTCTACGAGTCGTTCCTGGACGAGCTGGCCGACAAGGGCGGCAAGGACCCGTTCGAACTGCGCCTGCACCTGCTGCGTGACAACACACGCCTGACCACGCTGCTGCAGGCTGTGGGTGAACTGTCCGGGGGCTGGAAGCGGGGGCCGTTTACCGCCGAGGACGGTACAAAAAGGGCGCGCGGCGTGGCGATGGCATCGCCGTTCGGGACGCAGACGGCGGTGATTGCCGAAGTGTCCATCGAGAACGGGCAGGTCAAGGTGCATGACATCTGGCAGGCGATCGACCCCGGCAGCATCGTCAACCCGGCGATTGTCGAAGCTCAGGTCAACGGTGCCGTGGCGCTGGGCCTTTCTCAGACGCTCGTGGAGGAGTCGGTGTGGATAGACGGCAAGCCTCGGGCCCGCAATTACGATCTGTACCCGATTCTGCCGCCTGCGCGGATGGCGGGGGTGCATGTCCGGGTCGTCGAGAGCGGGGAAAAAATGGGAGGCGTCGGCGAGCCGCCACTGCCTGCCGTCGCGCCCGCCGTCGCCAATGCGGTGGCCGCACTGACGGGGCAGCGGGTTCGCAGCCTGCCCATGAGCCGACACACCTTCACCTGATCAGCGCCGGAGCGTCCATGAAGAACAGCCGATTCGCAAGAACCGCTGGCTGGCTGGCCGTGCCATGCCTGGTCGCGGCAGGCCTGCTGGCCTGGTATGTCACGCGCGAGCCCGTCTCGCGTCTTGAAAGCCCACCCATCACCGTGGCCGACATCGACCCGGCGTTGGTTGCCCGTGGCGAATACGTTGCCAGGCTCAGCGACTGCGTGGCCTGCCACAGCGTGCCGGGCGGTGCGCCATTCGCGGGCGGCCTGGAAATGGCCACGCCGCTGGGGGCGATACACGCCACCAACATCACGCCCGACCCGGAAACCGGTATTGGCCGCTACAGCCTGCCGGACTTCGATCGGGCTGTGCGTCACGGCGTGGCACCCGGCAGTCGCCGTTTGTATCCCGCCATGCCCTATCCCTCGTACGCCAAACTCAGTGATGACGACGTGCGAGCGCTCTATGCCTTCTTCATGAAGGGCGTGGCGCCGGTCAACCAGGCGAACATCCCGAGCGCCATTCCCTGGCCTCTGAACCTGCGCTGGCCAATCGCGCTGTGGAACGGGGTGTTTGTCGACGCCAAGCCGTACGCGGCCAACACATCGCAAGATGAGGTGTGGAATCGCGGTGCTTATCTCGTTCAGGGCGCGGGGCATTGTGGCAGTTGCCATACGCCTAGAGGCCTGGCGTTCAACGAGAAGGCCCTTGATGAATCGGGTACACCGTTCCTTGCGGGCGCCTTGCTGGACGGCTGGTACGCACCGAGCCTGCGCGATGACCACAACACGGGTCTGGGCCGATGGAGCGAGCCGGAGATCGTGCAGTTCCTCAAGACGGGGCGCAACAGGCACGCGGTGGTCTATGGCTCGATGACCGAGGCCTTCAACAACTCCACCCAGTTCATGACCGACGATGATCTGACCGCCATTGCCCGTTATCTCAAATCCTTGCACGGTGACCGTCAGCGCGACGGAGCGCCCTGGCAGTATCAAGAGCGCTCTGCAGCAGTGGGGCCGCAGACGCCTGGCGCTCACACCTATGCGACGCGCTGCGCGTCGTGCCACGGGCTGGACGGCAAAGGGCAACCCGAGTGGATGCCGCCGTTGGCGGGCGCGACCTCCGCCCTGGCAAAAGAGAGCGCGTCGGCGATCAACATCACCCTCAATGGCTCCCAGCGTGTCGTGGCGGCCGGGGTGCCGGACGCGTATCGTATGCCTGCCTTCCGCGAGCAATTGTCCGATCAACAAATCGCCGACGTGCTGACATTCATGCGCAGTCACTGGGGTAATCAGGGCACTGCCGTCGAGGCACAAGCGGTGGGCACGTTGCGTGACCATACGGATCCTGCCAGCAGCAGCCCGATCATCCTGCAGATGCGCTAAAGGAGAGCCTGATGGAAAGTATCGACGTGCTGGTCCTGCGCACCGCGCGCGACTGGCTCGCCGCCGGCGAGCGGGTGCTGCTTGCCACAGTGGCGCGCACATGGGGGTCTTCACCGCGTCCGGTCGGTTCGATGATGGCTTTGCGTAACGACGGCCGGGTGGTGGGCAGCGTGTCCGGTGGCTGCATCGAAGACGACCTGATTCATCGCTACACGACCCTCCATGGCGGATGCGGAGTGCCGGAAAGCGCCCCCGAGGTGGTGCGTTATGGTGTCAGTGCCGATGAAGCGCACCGTTTCGGGCTGCCGTGTGGCGGCACCCTTGAACTGGTTCTCGAATTCGACCCCGCCTTGTCGTCGCTCGATGAGCTCCTGCGCCAGCTGGATGCCGGGCGGCTGGTGCGCCGCGAGCTGACCCTGAAGACCGGTGAGGTCACCCTCCAGCCCACGGCGACACCGGAGCAATTCACTTTCGACGGCCAGCAGATGCTCAACACATTAGGGCCGGGGTATCGCATGCTCATGATCGGTGCTGGCGCGCTGGCCGAATACCTGGCGACCATGGCGCTGTTCAACGGCTTCAAGGTTGCGGTGTGCGATCCCCGTCCGGAGCACATCGAGGCGTGGGAGGTGAACGGGGTGGAGCGCATCGTCGGCATGCCGGATGACGTGGTCCGCGACTTCGCAGTCGATGTACGAACCTGCATCGTCGCCCTGAGTCATGACCCAAAACTCGACGACCTCGCCTTGCTCGAAGCCCTCCACGGTCCGGCGTTTTACATCGGCGCCATTGGCTCGCGTCGCAACAGCCAACTGCGCCGCGAACGTCTGATCGAGCATTTTGGTGAGACCCACGCGTCGCTCGAGCGTCTGCGCGGGCCTATCGGTCTTTATATTGGCAGCAAGACCCCTGCGGAGATCGCCGTCAGCGTCATGGCCGAAATCCTTGCCGCCAAAAACGGCGTCAGTGTGCCGAGCGAGTTCTCGATTGCCAGTTCCAAGGCCCACGAAGGGCTGCCGGCGTCGCGTTGAGGCCGTTTGCTCGGTTGGTTGTGTATTTTCAGAACCTTGTTCAGGTGCGTCGACGCATTGTTGGGGTTATTAAACACACCTGAACTGCAAAGCCGTTCCCCAGAAGTCAATGATGTAACGTTGCAGTATTGCGGATCGTGATCGGCGGATTAATGTGGCATGGTGATTGCTCGCTTTGTTTGAATGATCGGAGGTCGTTTGCAAGACGGAGATCCTCATGAATGAACTCTTTGGTGATCACAAGCGCGTTGCGGCAGCGATAGCCTCCGTTATCGATGCTGTGGGGCATCAAGACTTTTACGCCATCGTGTTGGAGACATTGGGGCTCTATATTGACTGTGAGCGTTGGCTGGCTATCAAGTACAGCCGATTTTCCGTCCCGGAGTTTATTGTCAATACCGCCTTGAGTCATGAGGCAGTCGAACAATACATGAGTCATCTGTACAGAATTGACCCGCTGCTGCGATTAGTGACAGAAGACCGTGTGCCCTCAGTCGTCACGTTTTCACTGATGCAAAACGAGGACGATTGCAATGTTTACTACGATGAAATATTTAAATCCGGGCAGATTCTGGATGAGCTGACGCTGATGCTGCCTGTCATCGGAGGTGGCTATCTGGGTTTTTGTTTCGACCGGGAAAACAGGGTGTTCAACGAAGATGAAATTGCCTTGTTCACCACCTTGTACCCGATCATCGTCGCTGCCCAGGCCGCCCACATGCGAACCGAATTTCTGGAGGGGCTGGGTGCCCTCTTTGGCAACGGGAAGGTTGGCGTTCTCACGCTGGGCAGCGATAACAGGATGATCTACCAGAATCCTGCGTGGCATGCCTTGACCGGTCACGACTTCGGAAACGAAACACTCGACTTCATATTGGGTCAGCCTGAGCTGATCGCCGTCAATGTCAAAGGTTTGATTGCCCACTGGGAGTATTCGAAGCCTGTATCTGCCTGTGCGACGGGCATCAGGGCGGTCTTTCTCGAACAAAAAAGTGAGGGGTATATCCAGACCGATGTAAATGAGTTCTTCGAGCAGTTTTATGATGCCTATCACCTGAGTCCACGTGAGCGACAGTTGGTTGAAAAGACTTTGCGTGGTTATTCGATGCCCGTGATTGCAGAGAAACTTGATCTTAGTCTGGGCACGGTACGAAATTACAAACAGCGGTTATACGCCAAGCTCGACATCACCAGTGAACGGGAAATATTTTCCTTGTTCATGATGCATATGTTCGGGCAGTCATGACGGGTGGGTAGTGCAGATTAGCACTATTGGTCCGGTCATCGACCCGCGATAACATCGCCTTCAAGGCTCGGCACGCACCCGCACTCGGGCGGCTTTCCAGCGACGGGCCTAAAACGATAACAACATGAACTTGAAGATTCGCGGTTTTACGCGAGCGGCGGGAGTTTGCCCATGAACAGCACACCGATAGGCAAGGACGATTGTCAGGAACAGGGTCAGCACCTCCAGCGTGAACTGAACTTTTCCTCCACGTTTTCCCTGGCGTTTGCCTTTATATCGCCTATCGTGGCGCTCTACTCCATCTTCGGTATCGGCATCTTAACGGTCGGCCCTGCTTTCTGGTGGGGCCTGGTGGTGGCCATGGCAGGGCAACTGTTGGTGGCGTTGGTCTTCGCCATGCTGGTATCGCGATTTCCCTTTGAAGGCAGCATTTATCAGTGGTCCAAATATTTGCTCGGCAGCCGCTTTGGCTGGTTTGCAGGCTGGACTTACATGTGCACGTTGCCGATTACCATCGCCACCGTCGCTCTGGGCGGTGCGGGATTCGTAGCGCAACTGTTTGGTGTCGATGCGACAGACAAGATGATCAGTGTGCCGATTGCCTTGTTTCTCATCGCATTCGCCACATGGGGCAATACGCAGGGGCGGAAGATTTTCTCCACCATCGTCTGGTTGTGCATTGGCGCGGAAGTCATCGGTTCGGTCGGCATCGGAGTGCTGTTGCTGGTGGAGTTTAAGGTCAATGCCTTGTCTGTTCTGATTCCAGATGCGCAAGTGTTTGCCTGGCCGGAACCCGGTGTCTCCGGTTTCTTCTCGTCGAAAGTGGCGCTCGCCATTGCCTATTGCGGCTGGGCATTCGTGGGCTTCGAAAGTGCCGGTGCAGTGGCCGAGGAGGTCAAAGACCCTGAACGTGCGGTGCCCAGGGCGATGCTGTTTTGCTTGCTGTCCGTTGGCGCGGTGGTGGCGTTCTCGGCGTTTTCGCTGATTCTCGCCTTGCCTGCACTGGAATTCCCGGCCGGAAGCGACCCTGTCACGGTGACGCTGATCACGCATTTAGGGCAGGTCGCTTACAAGGGGATGCTGGTGTTGTTCATTATCGGGTTCGTGGCGTGCATGCTCGGCATTCAAGCGTCGGTGTCCCGGGTGATCTGGGCGTTCGCTCGAGACAGAACCATTCCCTGCTCGGATTTTCTGCGGCAGTTGAGCGGGGACGACAAATTACCAACGCGCGCATTTCTATTGACGGGCGGGTTATCGGCGCTGTTGTTCATGTTGTCGTTCACCAATATCTATCCGCTGTTACTGGCATTCAGCATTGCGGGGTTCTATCTCGCCTTTGCGTTCCCGCTGGTGGGCGCCTGTGTGAGTGTGTTGAAAGGTGATTGGCGAGAAGGGCCGTTCTCTCTGGGTATTTTCAGTATCCCGGTGATCTTCGTCGCGACGGGCTGGACACTGTTTGAGGCCGTCAATATTTCATGGCCTCGCTACCCGGAACTTGCCTGGTATGAGAACTGGGCAGTGCCCATCATGATTGTTTTCCTGGCTATTGTGGGCGCAGTTATTTATTCAAAATGGGCCTCACCGTCTTATGCCTCCTCACCGTTACGCGCTGCCGTCGCAGATAACGAATACAGGTGATGACGAGGTGATCGATATACCTGAACGCGTGAACAGTGAACGGTATCTGACCCTTCGTGCCCGACTGGACACTGGCTTGCGCACGCTGCTGATGCCCGCCAGTCCTTCACTGCAAAAGCTCTACAGCGCCATGGCCTATGGCGTATTCGAACCGGGTAAATGTTTGAGGCCCATGCTCGCTTACAGCGCCTGTGAGGCCATGGGAGGGCAGCTTGATGCTGCGGACGGTGCCGCCTGTGCGGTGGAGCTGCTGCATACCTACTCTCTGGTTCACGATGATCTCCCGGCCATGGACGACGCGCTCGTTCGCCGAGGGAAACCGGCGTTGCATGTGGCCTACGGTGAGAGCACGGCCCTGATTGCAGGTGATGCCTTGCAAGCGCTGGCGTTCGAATCATTGACGCAATCGTCGCAGGTCAGCGCCGGTATACGGTTGCAGATGGTGGAGGTCCTGGCCAAGGCGGCGGGGCCTGCGGGCCTCGCTGGCGGTCAGTTCCTCGATATGACCTTGGCCGGTGACCGACCGAACAATGATCAGATCGCCGAAGTGCAGCGTTTGAAAACCGGCGCACTGATCCAGGCCAGTGTTGTACTGGGCGCGATGGCAAGCGGTGCAGACCTTCAAACGAGCCGCTTCGTGGCCATGAGCAAATACGCCGAACAGATCGGCCGAGCCTTTCAGGTGCGAGACGACATTCTGGACGTCGTCGGGGATCCACTTCTCCTGGGTAAAGCCACTTGCGCAGACCGGCGTGCCGACAAGTCCACGGTTGTTTCTTCACGGGGACTGGAAGGTGCACGGCAGTATGCCTCGCAACTTCTGCTGGGTGCACTCACGTCATTGGACGTCTTTGGCGCGGAGGCCGATGAACTTCGTCAACTTGCCCATGTTGTCGTGGCGCGAAGTTTCTAGCGATACGACGTTTCTTTAATGGCATTGATAACAACCGCAATAGTGCAGATTTGCAGTATTTGAGTTCCCACGTTTTGCACTGAACATGTCCGTCATGGCGCTTAAACACGGGTGTGTGCTCGTCGCGCTTCGTATAAAAAAACAGTGAGGTAATCGTGATGACAATCGAAAGAATGAATTATCCCGACGGCTATTTCCCAGTGGACGAATACCAGGGTCGCTGGAAAAAGGTAGAAGACGAAATGCGCCGTCTGGGTCATGAACTGGCCATTGTCTGGGGCAAGACAGCCGGTCACTACGAGCGGGCCATGGAAACACTTTGGCTGACCAACTTCTGGTCGGAGCATTCGGGCCAGGAACCGGACTCTCCTATCTGGAACGCTCGAGGTTTTTGCTGCGTGATACTGGAGCCTGGCAAGGAACCGGAGTTGCATGCCGATGTGGCCACGGTGCGGCGTCGGATGGTGCGTTGTGGCGATTACTTCTTCAGTGACGACCCGATCAGCAGCGTTGCCAAGGCGCTGAACGCCCGCAAACCACGTCGTAGCGTTGTCTTCGTCGGGTCGGACAACCTGCCCATGAAGTACGCCAGTCAGCTTGCCGAGCAGACACCGGGTATCCAGTTCGAGTATGACGATAACCTGATTCGCCGTTGCCGCCGTATCAAGAGCCCTCGGGAACTGGACATGTTCCGTGAAGCAGGACAGATGGTGTCCAGTGCCTTGTACCGCGTGTGCGACAGCCTCTACGCCGGCAAGACCGCAGCAGAAGCAGCGGCGGAGGGCGCCTACGAACTGACGCGTCGTGGAGGCGGCTGGCTGCGCATTCCGGTCAACTTCGGGAATGACGCTGACAGCCAGTTCTTCGAGCGCGACCCGATGTACGGGTACTCCATGGGCGCGCCGAGCAAAGGCGACATCGTTCGCACCTGGATCTATGGCCCGACCCATCAAGGGTATTGGCTCGACCCCGGCCGCTCTTTGGTCTGTGGCGGCAAGCCTACATCGGAGCAGCGCTCGCTGCTGGTTGACTCCTATTCGATCACAGAAGCAGTGATGAACTCCGTCAAGCATGGCGCCAAGGTCCTCGACGTGGTGGGCGAAGCCGAGCGTGTACAGGCGCGCGTCGCCGAGGAAGAGGACCTGGCTGCCAAGCAATGGCCGTACTTCGGCCACGGCAATGGTTCGATGTGGGAACACCCGATCATCAACCGGGATTCGGTCACGGCAGACGACATTTTTGAAGAAGGGATGGTCGCCTCGGGGGAATCGTTCATGACGCGAAAAGGGGTCGGCAGCGTAGGCTGGGAACAGAACTTCATCGTCACCCGGACCGGAATCGAGTTGCTCACGACCACGCCGGTCTTCTGGTTCTGATCGACGGTTACACCCTTCGACGTTTCGGGCGCCGCGCTCTTCGACCCAGGTGCGACGCCCTTTTTTATGGAGGCCTGCATGAACATTCTTTTGGCGCAAATGCCCATCGCAGATGCTCAGGTTGAGCTCAATCTGAGCAACATGCTGTCAATGATCCGCAACGCGCCTCTGGATACGGATTTGATCGTGTTTCCGGAGACGACGCTGTCTGGCTTTCCGACCCCGGATCAGGTGCAAACCACGGGGCTCACCACCCACAGCAAACCCGTGCGGCTCATTCAGGACGCGGCACGCAAACGCAGCATTGCCGTCGCGTTCGGGTTTTGCGAAGTGGCTGACGAAGGCGCGTACAACACGGCGCTGCTGATCGACGGCTCTGGACGCATCGCCCTCAAGTACCGCAAGACCCATCTCTGGCCCGACACGGATTGGGGGGTGTTCAATGCCGGTTCGCATTACGCAGTGTGCGAGATCGCCTCGCTGCGGGTGGGCATGCTCATCTGCTACGACATTGAGTTTCCGGAAACAGCCCGGGCGCTGGCCTTGTTGGAGGCCGACCTGATCCTGGTGCTGGACGGCAACATGACCCCTTACGGGCCTGTTCATCGACGCGCCGTGATCACTCGCGCCATGGAGAACCAGTGCTTTGCCGTGCTGGTGAATCGGATCGGCGAAGGCAAAGGGTTGTCGTTTCCCGGCGAGAGTGTCGCCGTCGACCCGTTCGGGACCGTGCTGGTGGAGTCCACCGATGGACACCCTGTGCGCGTTACGCTGGATCGAGAACGCATTGAGCAAAGCCGAAAAAGTTACCGCTATCTGCGCGACCGACGCGAGGTGCCACTGCGCGTTGAACGCGGTTCCAGCGAGGATGGCATTGCCAATACAGTCAGCTTCATTCCTGGCTGATCGTGCAGTGCGGGGCTGTTGGCCGCTCATCGCCGCCTGACTCGGATTTTCCCTGAACCGTTCAGCGAAGCGGGTGCCCAATCAGATACCCATCAGAGGACATGACCATGGCCGAAGAAAAGAAAGAAGCGCCCAAAGAAGATGTTCCTGCCCACTCGACCGAACAGGAGAGGGAACGGCTGAAAGACTTTAACAAGGACGGCATACCGCCTGGGTCAAGCTGATGCGTTTCGTCGAGACACCCAGGACCGATGGCGTGCCGCGCTCAGAGCGTGTACGCCATCGGTTTCACCCTGCGGACTCTGGAGTATCAACCAGGCGTCTTCAGTACGCGCGCATCTTCAACGGCCGGGCATCGTCCTGCTCGAGCAGATAAACAGACTGGAAAGGCTTGGTCGTCGAAGGTCCCCAGGCGTCATCACGCTGCGTGCGCTCAGGATGACTTCAGTCTCGCCAGCATGGCCACGGCGACGGCCTTGGCCGACTGTGGGTTCTGACCGGAAATGACTTCGCGGTCTTCGATCACGTGTTCGCTCCATGGCTTGGCTTCGGAAAAGTTGGCACCGGCTGCCGTCAGCCCATCCTGCGGGAACAGTTTCATATGACCGCCGCCGAGGAAACCTTTCGCCTGCTCTTCTTCTGCGTCGGTAAACGCGGTGACGTTGTAGCCCTTGTAAATCCAGTTGGCGGGAGCCGCCGGCTGTTTGCCAGATTCCAGCGACGAGACAAACCCACGCGCGTCCGGGAGCGTCGACAACATGGCTATAGTGCCGTGGCAGGTGAAGCCGGTGATTTTGCCTTTTTCATGGAAATGGGTCAGCAACTGACCCAGTTGCTTGTCCTTGAGCAGATCCTGCATCGGAATATGGCCGCCAGGTACGAATACGGCGTCGAACTTGTCGTAGCCGATTTTCTGAACCTGCGCAAAGCTGATGGCCGGCGAACCGGTCTTCGCGGTCAGCTTAAGTGTGGTCAGCATCGCGAGGCTTTCCTGACGGGCTTTTTCATCGCCGCCCCAGAAGCTGACATCATTGGACTTCTGGTCTGCCGTTGGCGCTTTACCGCTGGGGGTGGCAAATATCACGGTTTGACCCGCGGCGATGAAGGTCTGTACCGGCTGCATCAACTCGTTCAGGAAGAATCCTGTTTCCATGACCTTGCCATCTTTAAGATCCAGTTGAGCCTGGTCTGACAGGACAACAAGGACAGTGCCGGCATGGGCGTAATTGGCGGCAACGGTCAGCAGCGCGGCCATAATGGTTTTTTTCACACGGTTCTCCAGTAGCGATGGTTTGATAGCCTCATCTTATTACTGGGGCAAAAGTCGATAGAGTCCCTGAACTGGATATCAATTATTACATCGCGTAATCAATACTCGGGGGGACTGGCTAATGTGCCTGGTCCGCGAATGGCTGAACGCAACCTCTGCGACGGTGCGGCAGTCTACCCTTCACACCCTTGAGTCCAATCAAGCAGGGCGCTGACGTATGAACTCACTTGTGATCCCGCTGGCCATCTTCGTGTGCCTGGTGGCTGCTTCGTTGCTCATGATGCACTGGTGCCCCAGGCTGCCAGCCCACCACCGGGATGACGACACCAACACGGTCGTGCGCCTGGTGGCCAACATCTTTGTGGTCATGACGTCGCTGGTGTTTGGCCTGATGATCAATTCGGCCAAGAATACCTTCGAGTCGATTGATGCAAGCTTCCACGGGTATGCAACCAGCCTGATCATTTTTGATCGCACCCTGCGCAGCTATGGCGACGCGGCCCAGGACACCCGCGGTCGTCTGCTGACGTATGTCGAGCGTGCGGTCGAAACCCCCTATCGAGGAGACGAGGCCCTGCAGCATCGCAACAGCGAGGCCGCTCAGTATCTGGATAACATCGGGAAGTCCTTGACCGGTATAAAACCGCCGGACCGCTTTCATGAAACGATGCTTCAGGACATCCGTCAGCAATACCATTCGCTCATCGAGCAACGCTGGAGGATCGTGGAGCAGTCAGAAGGTGCGATTCCAGGCCCTTTGATCGGGATGCTGGTCGCGTGGCTGACGCTGATCTTTGCGAGCTTCGGATACCGCGCACCCCGCAATTCGATGGTCGTGGGCATGTTCGTCGCCTCGTCATTGCTCATCGCGGCCTCTGTGTATCTGGTCCTGGACATGGACATACCTTTTCATGGCCCCATCCAGATATCCGACGAGCCCCTGCGCAGGGCGCTTGCAGTCATGCAGCTCTAGCCTGTTCTCAATCGCCCAGAAAAAAGTCCGGTACGAAGCGATTCGTACCGGACTTAATGTGAGCGTAAGGACGTTATCGGTTATTCAGTCACGACCAGCACTTGTGGACGCGACCGAATGGCGTAACGGGCGGTAAAGAAACTCACTGCGCCACCCAGCAGCAACATGAAGAACGTCCCCCAGGCCGCTTTGGAGACTTGTTTGGCGGCAACGTCTGCCGCTTCGCGGGCCTGTTGCTCAGCCTGCTGTTTGAGCTGATTTACTTTGGCGGCAGCTTCTTGATATGCCCGGGCATAGTTGTCGACGATCTGCTGGGCTTCATCCTTACTTTTGCCGGTGCGCGCCGCAACGATGTTGACCAGCGCTTCCTTGTCCGCAGCGTTCAGGGCAGGCTCACCCGCTTTCTGGATGCGTTCGAACCACTGCTTCAACTGATCGCCGGCCTGGGTCGGATCAGTGGACGCTTGAGCCGCAGCCTGCTTGCCATCTTCTCCGGCGGCGTCGGCCTTCTGATCGAGTGTTGCGGGGTCAAGCGCCTGCTTGCCGGACTGCTTGAGCGTGGTGTCCAGTTCTGATTTCAGGCTGTCCCAATCCAGGCTGATGCCGTTCTTGTCCAGCTGTTGCTTGATGGTCTGCCCAACCCCGGGCGCCGCAGCGGCCACGCCATCGGCGGCCAGGGAAAGACCTTTACCCGCGATGTTGCCCGCAGTGCCCACCAATGAACCCGCCAGCGACGCCAGCAGCCAGGTGGTCAGCAGGGTGCTGATGGTCCAGCTCAGCAGACCGTGCAGCCCGCCGCGATCCGGCGCTGTGCGGCCCGACACCCAGGCACCGACACCGATGGCAAGCAGTGTGCTCACAAACAGCCAGACACCTGCGCCGGTTCCGAACCCTTGCAAGGGGTTGCCCTGCGCCAGCGGATTGATTGCACCGGCGCCAATGGCCGTTCCGAGTACGCTCAGCACCAGGTAGGTGACCAAGGTAATGGACGCACCCGCGAAGACTGAACTCCACGACACCCTGAAAGGGGAGGCCGAATGAAGGGTAGCGGGGGCAGCGTAAGTCGAAGTCATAAGCGATTCCTCGTGTCCAATGGCAGCGCATTACCTGCGTGCGTGATACGAGCCGCCATCACGTGCGGCTCAACTCGTCTTTTGTGACGTGCTATCAGTCTGCGCAGGCAGCGCGAGCGTGTGATGGCGCATTTGCACTGGTTGCACTGGTGCATTCGCACCGACGTTTGTGCGCGGCGCTGCACTAAGCTTGCACGCGCAAGTCCGATGGTTTGCTGTGCCTTGTTTGCAGTGCCTTGACAGTCGAGGTGCAGCATTCGTTAACCGATCCAGGAGATGACATGACAGATGCTGTGCTTGCCCGAGAAACCAACCGTCGTCAGTTGCAGCACATAATTTCCGGGTTGTCGGATGGGGTCATTCTGGTCGAGGTCGATCAGACCATCATCTGGGCCAACGAAGCTGCGCTGCTGATGCACGGTGTGAACGAAGTGAGCGAGCTGGGTGCCGACGGCGGCGCCTACCGTGAACGCTTTTCGCTGCGCTATCGCAACAACCACCCGCTGGATCCGGATCAATACCCGATCAGCCGGGTGGCGGCCGGCGAGGAGTTCAGCGATGTGCTGGTGGAGGTCAGTCGAGTCGGAGATGAAGAAGATCGCAGCCGCGTGCATCGCGTGCGCAGCATGGTGCTGTCAGACAGCAGCGGCGAGCCGGAATCTCTGGTCTTGATCATGGCCGACGCCACTGAATGGGCGAGTGCCGAGCAGCGGTTCGAGAAGACCTTCAACGCCAACCCGGCCCCGGCCGTCATCTGCCGTCTGAGCGATCTGCGCTTCATCAAGGTGAATCAGGGCTTCCTGGAGATGACCGGGCATTCCCGGGAAAACGTGATCGGCCGTTCTGTCTACGAAGTCGACGTGTTGGAAAATGCGGAGCGCAAAGACCTCGCCATCGAACGGCTGAACGCCGGTGCGACCATTCCGCAGATGCAGGCCGAGCTTAAAATGCCCGAGGGCGGCACCAAGCTGGTCATCGTGGCCGGGCAGCCTCTGGACATGAATGAAGAAGACTGCATGCTGTTTTCGTTCATCGACCTCGAAGCCCGGCGTAAGGCGGAGACCGCGTTGCGTCAGAGCGAAGAGCGGTTTGCCAAGACCTTTAAGTTAACCCCGGTGCCGATCATGGTGTGCACAGCCGATCGTCAGCAGATCGTCGACGCCAACGAAGCCTTTCTCTCCACATTGGGTTTCACCACCCTGGAGATGATTGGCAAAACCGTCGCCGAGATGGACTTCCTCGATAAGGGTAAAGACGCGGTTCAGCTGTTCGATATCCTGGAAAAGAGCGGGCACATCGAGGGCGTGGATTTCAAGGTTCGCAAGAAGAGCGGTGAGATCATGCACTGTGTCCTTGCGGCAGACACCGTGACCATTCAGGACGCGGCCTGTTATCTGTTTGTGTTCATGGACATCACCGAGCGCAAGCGGTCGGAACTGGAGCTGGTGGAGGCCATCGAGACGGTGATGAAAGATGCCTCCTGGTTCAGCCAGACGCTGATCGAAAAACTCGCCAACGCCAAACGCGTCAATGGCCAGAACCTGCCGACCGCGTCCTTTACCGACCTCACGGCCCGGGAGCGGGACGTGTTGGGCTTGATCTGCGAAGGGCTCGCGGACAAGGAAATTGCGTCGCGGTTGAACCTGGCGCTCAACACGATTCGTAACCACGTGGCCACCGTCTATTCCAAGCTCGACGTTCACAGCCGGGCCGAAGCCATCGTCTGGGCCCGTGAACGCCACCTGTTTGCGAGCCAGGGCACAAAAAAACGCTAATCCCTGATGCAAATGCACTGGCGACACTGGTGCAAAAGCGCCTTAAACGCCCAGCACTCATTGCTTAACCTGTGAATGTACCGGCCGCTGCGGGCCGCAATGAATGAGAGTGATCCTGGAGGACATACCATGAAGGCGGAACAGGTGAAGGGCGCATTGGAAAAGGCCGCGGGTAAAACCCAGGATTTTCTGGGCGAACTGACCGGGGACGAGCGCTTGCAGATGGAAGGAAAAGCCAGGCAGTCGGCTGGGGAGCTTCAGCAGCGCTATGGTGATGTGCTGGACACCTGCGCAACCTATCTGCAACGCAGGCCGCGCGCCACTCTGTTTACCCTCGCGGGCCTGACGTTCGCGGTGGCCTGGCTCATCAAACGCCGCCGCTGAACCTGGCGGGTAGAGCCAATCAGCGCTCTGTCGCAGAAACAGACACAGACATAGACGACGGACGCGTTTCGACTGTTCGGTGCGGAAGGCCACGTGCCTTGACCGTTGCCGAATGACCCAAAGTGCCAGGCATTGGCACTCACGTTATCGGAGAAGCAACCATGAGCGGCACTTCAGACAAAATCAAAGGCCTGGCCAACGAAGCGGTCGGCAACATCAAGCAAGGCGTAGGCAAAGTCACGGGCAACGAATCGTTGCAGGTCAAAGGCAAGATTCAGGAAAAGAAGGGGGAGGCCCAGCAGGTGGTCGGGGACGTCAAGGACGCGCTGGATAAACACTGACAGCGGTCAGGTGTTCAAAAAAGCGGTCATCTCAGGATGACCGTTTTTCGTTTGTCCTCGGGCAGGCTTCCAGGGGAATGGGTAATCCTTGCCGCCGCCCGCGCCACCCTTGATCCCAGCTTACTCGACGTTCTCGTACGGTAATCCCACATAGTTCTCGGCAATGGTGGTGCGTCCCGCCAGAGATCCCACGAAATAATCCAGCTCGGTCTCTTTGATGCGCTGGCCGAACGCATCGACGTCCGGGAAGGCATGCAGCATCGAGGTCATCCACCACGAGAAACGCTCGGCTTTCCAGATCCGCCGCAGGCAGATGGCCGAGTACTGCTCAATCGCGTCTTCACGGCCTTCTTTGTACACCTTGCACAGAATGTCGAATAACGTGCTGACGTCGCTGGCGGCGAGGTTCAGGCCCTTGGCGCCTGTCGGCGGGACGATATGGGCGGCATCGCCCACCAGGAACAGCCTGCCGAACTGCATGGGTTCGACCACGAAACTGCGCAGGGGGGCGATACTTTTCTCGATGGAGTCGCCTGTCACCATACGGTCCGCCAGCTCTGCGGGGAGGCGGCACTTCAATTCATCCCAAAAGCGCTGATCGGACCAGTCTTCGACTTTCTCCTGAGCACCGACCTGCAAGTAGTAACGGGTTCGCGTGGGCGAGCGCATGCTGCACAACGCGAAGCCTCGTTCATGGGCGGCATACACCAGTTCGTCGTTGACCGGCGGCGTATCGGCGAGCACGCCCAACCAGCCAAACGGGTAGACCCGTTCGAAAATCTTCAGTGCATCAGCAGGGATCGATTGCCGGGCCACGCCATGAAAGCCGTCACATCCGGCGATGTAGTCACACTCCAGACGCACCGTCTCACCGTTTTTCTCGAAGGTGACGCAGGGACGGTCGGTTTTCAAATCCTGAGGGCTGACGTTCTCGACCTTGTAAAAGGTCTCGCCACCCGCCGCTTTGCGCGCCGTCATCAGGTCGCGGGTGACTTCGGTCTGGCCGTAAATCATGACGGCCCTGCCGCCCGTGAGCTTCTTCAGGTCGATGTGTTGGCGCTTGCCGGCGAACACCAGCTCAAACCCGTCGTGCACCAGGCCTTCGGCATCCATGCGATCGGCCACTCCGGCCTTGCGCAGCAGGTCAACCATCCCTTGTTCGAGCACGCCTGCACGGATGCGACTGAGCACATACTCCGGGCTCTGCCGCTCAAGAATGATGTTGGAGATGCCAGCCTTATGCAGCAACTGACCGAGCAGAAGACCGGATGGACCGGCACCGATGATTGCGACTTGAGTCTTCATTGTTGTTATTCCACGCAAGCTTGTTGTGGTTATGAGCTTGCATTTTTCGCTTGCTGAAGGTGGTTTAGAAGGTTAACAAGCCAGAACTTCAGGTACTTTTCAGTAATTGGGGCGATTATCGCCCAGTGCGAGGCGGCATGGTCAGGGCAGTGCTGGACAACATTCCGGTGTTCAAGTTGTATGGCGAGGGACAGCGTTGGGCGACCCCCGACCTGCTGCATTGCGAGACCATTGCCAAACGCAGTCGCCTCCACCATTGGGAAATCCAGCCTCACCGGCACGCCGATTTGTGCCAGCTGCTCTACGTACGCAAGGGACAGGCGCAGATTGATATCGAGGGGCAGCACCTCGTGGTGCGCGAAGCGGCCTTGCAAGTCGTTCCACCCCAATGCGTCCACGGTTTTCGTTTCTCGGAGGACATCGATGGGTACGTGGTAACGCTCGCCGCTCCGCTGATCGCTCAGTTGCAGGCTCAGGCGGGTGCCACCCATGATGTGCTGGCTCAGCCGGCGCTCTATCTGGCGGGCAGCGATCGCAAGTACCTGACGACGCTCTTTACGGCGCTGCTGCGTGAGTACCAAACGCTCCAGTCGGGCCGGGATGTGATGCTTCATTCGCTGATCAATGTGGCGTTGGTCTGGGTGGGTCGACAAGCCACCGCACGCAACAGTTCAAAGCAGGCGCCGGAGCGTGGTCGACGCTACCTTGCACACTTCATCAGCCTGATCGAAACACATTTCCGCGAGCAGCCCAGCGTCGAGCACCTGGCCTACAAGGTCGGCCTCTCGGTCGCGCAGCTGAACAATGTCTGCCGCGAACTGGCCGGCCTCAGTGCGTTGCAGGTCGTGCACCAGCGCATGCTGCTCGAGGCCAAGCGCAGCCTGATCTACACCAGCATGACCGTTGCTCAGGTGGCCGATGCGCTGGGCTTTTCCGATCCGGCGTACTTCTCTCGCTTTTTCAAGCGCCTCAGCGGTCTTTCACCCTCGGATTTTCGCGGCCAGGGCCTGCGTCAAACGGACCCGTGACGGACAACGCCTGACGCCCCTGGCCGTCACCGATCACACCTGTCTTCCGGGTCAGGCATCGCGGTTGGCGATACCTCCTAGCGGAGGATCTGATTGGTGCGCGCAAGGTGCTGAGCGCTAAGGTCTACCGGCAGGGTTGCTCAAGGGTCGGTGAACGACCGTCACCTCATGGATCTGGGCACCTCATACTAAAAACAAGCAAGGTGAGATGATAATGAGCGTTACCGTCTTCGACTCGGCCGTTCAACCCCAGGCTGCCCCCAAACCCGCGACCTTTCCGATCAATCAATGGTACGTCGCGGCCTTGTCCAAAGAGCTTGAAGGTGCTCCCTTGGCGCGCACGTTACTGGGCCTCCCGGTCGTCCTTTTTCGATGCGCCGATGGCACGGTTGCGGCGTTGGAAGACCGTTGCTGTCACCGCGCGCTGCCACTGTCAAACGGCACCCTGGAAGAGGCAGGCATACGTTGCGGCTACCACGGTCTTTTGTTCGATGCTCAAGGCAAATGCATCGAGGTGCCGGGGCAGGATCGAATTCCCGCAAAGGCGAAAGTCCCTGCGTACGTCGTCCGTGAAAAGGATCACATTGTCTGGATCTGGCACGGCAGCGAGGCGCACCCTCAGCCCCTGTCCGAACCGCCTGTTTATGACGTCCACAGCAGCGGCCGCTACCTCTACGACGGCGATGTCTATCACTACGATGCGCCTTACCAACTCATCCACGACAACCTTCTGGATTTAAGCCATCTGGGCTATGTGCATCTGCGCACCATCGGTGGCAATGCAAGCATCCACATGAACGCGCGCATGGATGTCCAGAGTGATGATCAGACGGTGCGGGTGGTGCGACACATGCTTGATTCCGTGCCGCCTCCCACCTATACCGCGGCCTATCCCTTTTCGGGCAACGTGGATCGGTGGCAGGAGATTGAATTTCACGTCAGCCACCTGCGCATCTGGACGGGCGCGGTGGATGCAGGCTCCGAGTCGATCGATGATCCGCATCGCGGCGGTTTTCACATGCGTGGCTTTCACGGAGTGACCCCCGAGACCGAAACGACCAGCCACTACTTCTGGACGATAGCGACCAATCCGCTGAGCGATCCGGAGGCCGTCAAAGCAAAAGTGGTCGAGCAGACGATTCTGACCTTCGACGAAGACAAAGTGGTCATCGAGGCGCAATACCGAAACATGTGTCGGTTTGGTAAGCCGGCCACCGTCGATATCCACGTCGACGTGGGGGCGAACCGTGCACGGCGAATCATCGAACGGTTACGTCAGAATCACGCGGATAACCCGACAGGCGAGCGAGGATAATAAGAAAATGACCTATTTGAGAAACACCTGGTACGTCGCGGCCTGGGATGAGGAAGTGAAGCCCGAAGCGCTGTTCAGCAGGCGTTTGCTGGGGGAAGCACTGGTTTTTTTCCGTGAACAGTCGGGTCAGGTTCGCGCCCTGGCTGACCGTTGCGCCCACCGTTTCGCGCCCTTGTCCAAAGGCATTTTGTGCAGCGATGCCGTGCGTTGTCCTTACCACGGGCTTGAGTTCGACGGCGAAGGGCAGTGCACCCGCAACCCTCACGGAAACGGTGCCATCCCGAAGGCTGCTCAGGTTCGCGCCTACCCGGTGGTGGAGAAGTACAGCGTGATCTGGATCTGGATGGGTGATGTGGAGAAAGCGGATGAAACACTCATCCCTGATTTCTCCTGCATGGACCCGCAGCGGTTCTACGTTGCCAAGCGCTACCTTCATGCCCGGGCCAATTATGTTCTGGAGTCCGACAACATCCTCGATCTGTCGCATATCCAGTACCTGCACCCCACGACCCTGGGCAGCGAAGATGTCAGCAGCGCGATCACCAAGGTCGAGCAGGACGGTTCTACGGTCTGGTCCTATCGCCAGACCGTCAACGAGATCATGCCGGCATTCCTTTACGACGCAATGGGTATCCCGGCCGATACGCCCGTGGACCGGTGGACGGACGTGCGCTGGGACGCCCCCGCCAATATGTTGTTGTATGCCGGCGCGGTACCCACTGGCCGTCCGCGCAGTGAGGGCCGTGAAACGGCGCTGCCGCATCTGTTTACGCCGGAAACCGAAACGACCACTCACTACTGGTTTTCTTTTCCGATGCCCGTGGAAATGGGGGCGTTGGGTCAGCAGATTGCGCAAGGGCAGGTGTCCGCGTTGGCCGTCCCGTTCACCGAGGAAGACCTGCCGATGCTGGAAGCGCAGCAGTTGGCAATGGGGGACGACGATTTCTGGTCGTTGAAACCCGTGTTGCTGCCGGGTGATGCGGCCGCCATTCGTGCGCGCCGGGTACTCGACGGTTTGATCGCGAAGGAGAAAGAGGTCGGCCTCTAACCGTCATTGAGGCGATCAGCGTACGGTGAAAGTAACGAGGCCGCTGCAACCCTTACGGAGTGCAGCGGCCTTCTTCGTTGTGCGGGATTAACGCGCGTTACTTCAATGATTTATTCCGGCTTTCCACCCGGCATCCACTTTTCGCGGTGCTGGAACAGGAAATACTGCGAGGTGTCGGCACTGGAGGGTTCCACCCGTGGCGACCAGCTGTCGTCGTGCAGGTCCATGTCGGCGTCGTACTCGACGTGGCAGCCCATAGGGCTGTTGAAATACCAGAACCAGTTCGAGCCCAGTTGATGCCTGCCCGGACCCCAGAAGGACTCGTAGCCTTTTTCGACGAAACGCGTACCCGCGAGCATGACCTCGGTGGGACCCGCCATGTGAAAGGTGAAGTGCTCAATGCCTTTCATGAACGGCGGCGTTTGAATGAAGAACAATGTGTGGTGGTCTTGTGTGCCCGCGGGGCGCAGGAAAGGGCCGGTTCCAATGAAACGGTCAGTGCAGACGAAGCCCAGTCGCGTGTAAAACGCCTCTGCTTTATCGGCATCCGGGACGAAATAGACAACGTGCGACAAGCTGCGGGCCAGGGCAGGCATATCATTGCTGGCGCCCAGGCTGTTGATCTCGCGCAGCGTCGACGATCCTGGTGCGTTGCTCACTTCTCCGGGCAGCGACAGTTCACGGCGCTGGGTGATCCTGAAACCGACCGCAAATCCCATGTCGTCTACCGCATGCAGCACACCATCCTCTGTGCGGCTGACCTCACGATCCCTGCGCAATTCGGTCTCGATGGCCAGCAGCGTTCCCTCATCAGCGACGCCGTACACCGTCTCGCGCAGGGTGCTGGCCGTGCCCATTGCGGGCGGCAGCTGTGGATCATCCCGATGACGAATGAGGACGCCGGTGCCGTCCAGCGCTTCGAGGAAGCCGCCGGTGTCGTCGACATCAACGGGCTTGAGGCCATAGTCGGTCAGGTACTGTACGCAAACGCCAACGTCGTCGACGCCGAATACCAGATATTCAGGTCCGATAATATTCATGAGCTGTCTCTCTTGTTGTGGCTCAGGCCGTACGGCCGCCCAAAGTTTCAGCGACCCAGTCAGCGATGTACTGACCCGCGTTGATGCTGTTGTCGAAGCTTGAGTGCTGCACGCCGCCTTCTCGCTCGGTGAAAACTTTCAGTTCGCGTTGCGGGCTGTTGATCAGTTGCTCATAGGTGCGATGCGCCCATTTCAGCGGAATCTGGCTGTCCTTTTCGCCGTGGGTCACCAGGAAGGGCACCTTGATTCGATCCAGCACGCCATCCAGATGGACGTGCTCGGCCACCGTCATGAACTCATCAATGTCCTTCGCTCCCCACACCCAGCACACATGTTTCCAGTAGTGCGGAACCGGTAAGTTGCCCTCATTGGCCAGGCGCCGTTTCTGGACATCGCGCCAGTCATGGTTGGCACCCCAGACCACGCCACAGGCAAAGCGTGGCTCGAAAGCAACGGCGCGCGGGCAGTAATAGCCGCCCAGAGACACGCCTTCCAGACCAATGCGTTTCGGGTCGATGTCGTCACGGGTCTCTAGCCAGTCCACCACGCGGCTGGCCCAGTGCTCGCTGTCATAGCGTGCTGTCAGCCCTTGCAGGCGCAAGGCCTCGCCCGTTCCAGGCTGATCGATGACCAGGGAAGCGATACCGCGTTTTGCAAGCCAGGCCGGCAGACCCACCCGGTACTTCATCTCCTTCGTGGAATCCAGGCCATTGACCTGAACCAAAATGGGCGCAGGCCCCTGCACACCTTCAGCGCGGGTGTAGAGGCCTGACAGGTGACTGCCTTCGTAGGGAATCTCTACGCGTTCGCAATTTTCCGAGGACAGGCGCACGCCGCGGGCAAAGGTGTCCAGAAACCGCTCATAGAGCGCTTCGCGGGCCGGAGCGCCGTGAGCCTGCAGGCGTTCGCAGGTGATGTAATACGTGGCCGCACGGTTGTATTTCTCGCCGGCCGAAAACAGCCGGCCGCGGGCCTCGTCTTCCTCGGCAAGGCTGCACAACTTGTCAGCCATTTTTGACCAGGTCTCACGAAACGCCTGTGTGCCGGTCGCGTCGGGGTGCTTGGCGCTTTCTTGAAGCGGCGCGCACATCTCTTCGATTTCGCCAATGCGGGCACCCATCTCGATGGCGAGGTCTACGGACAGATTCCAGACGTAATTGGTGGGGAAGTAGCGAAACATATTTTTATTATCCTTCTAACGGTTCCGAGGCGCGGCACTGTGAAACGCATGCCGCAGCGGGCACACGCATCAGTGCCAGCACGCAAGGAAGCTCGCACGCTTGCATCTGATCGACAAATTGCGAGTTCACATGCCAGCCATCGCGGTTCGCGATAGGTGGGCCAGCAGATCGGTGCGCGAAGCGTTAGCAGGAAGGGAGAGCCATCAGGCGAGGGAGGGGTTTCAAAACTGCGGACGGTTTCAAGCAGTTTTGTACGAAGCCAGATCAGCATGGCATCGCCGTCCAGGCTGCGATGCCACGACATGTACTCGCGCATCACCGGAATTTTTACCGGGGGCGGAACGAGCCTCAATGGCAGCAGCTGCGCGTAGAGCGAGGCGAGGCGGCTGTGCATGGTCGCGATTCGCTGCGAGCCGATGAGAAGATGAGGGATGGTGTTGAAGTCGTGAGTAATGACCTCCATGCGGCGCTGGCAGCCGTACTGGTCCATGAACCATTGCTCGATGGCAGGCGTGCGACTGCGGCCGAAGGCAGCCGCGACATGACCCAGTTCCAGGTAGTTCTCCAGCGTGAAGGGCTCTCTGACGCTCGTATTGCCTTCCCACACCACACACACGTGTTGTTCTTCAAACAGCAGCTGTGAGGGATGCTCCGCATTGATGTGCTGTTCAGGCGCGATCATCAGGTCGATTTCACCGCGCATCAGCATTTCGACAGCGGTTTCGCCTGGGCTCATCAACTCGAACGTGACGTGCGGGGCGTCCGAAACGATGCGCTGAATCACCTCGGCAAACAGCACGTTGATCAGGTAGTCAGAGGCCATGATCCGGAAATGGCGCTTGCTCTGGGCGACGTCAAAAACAGGCTTTGCAGCGATCGACGTCTGAATCTTCAGAAGCACTTCGCGCACCGGAATCTGCAAGTCCTTGCCGAGCATCGTCGGCGTCATTGTGCGCCCCACCTGAACCAGCAAATCGTCCTCGAAGTAGGCACGCAGCCTGCGCAAAATTCCGCTCAATGCAGACTGCGTCATATGCAGGCGTCCCGCCGCACGGGTGATGTTCTGCTCTTCGAGCAAGACATCCAGAGCGACGAGCAGATTGAGATCGAGGTGGTTGAATCGCATGGTAGCTGGCTCATTGTTGTATTTATTTTTGAAATACTTTCCATGGCAACTCCCGATTAGTCAACGCCTCATTTCCTGCTTATCGTCGGCTCAACAGTAAGCCTGCAGCACCGGCCAACGATGGCTTTTGCGGCATCGCCGCCGTGCGTTCAGCGCTTGCCGTTTGATGATCAAAACAACAAAAACAAAAGGAACGCCGAATGAGCGAAGTCGATAAGGTCCTGGTCGTGGGCGGAGGTATCGGTGGTCTGTGTGCCGCCATCGCGCTGCGTCGTGAAGGCGTGCCGGTGGATCTGGTGGAAATCAAATCCGACTGGACCGTTTACGGCGTGGGGATCATCCAGCAAAGCAACGTGGTCCGGGAAATGGCCCGCCTGGGCGTCCTCGACCGGTATCTGGATGCCGCCTACAGCTTCGAAGATGTCGGCATCTATGATCTGGAAGGCGAACCGCTGGCGCGCATTCCCGGCCAACGGTTGGCGGGTCCGCAATACCCGGCCAACGTCGGTATTTCACGGCTGGCGCTGCATAAAGTCCTGAGCAGCACCGCCATCGAGTTGGGGGCACAGATTCGTCTGGGACTGAGCGTCGAAGCGTTCGAGCAGGATGAAGACGGCGTGGACGTCAGCTTCACCGACGGCTCACAGGGACGCTATGCCTTGATGGTCGGCGCCGACGGGGTTTACTCGAAAATTCGCACCCTCCTGTTTGGCGACACGTATCGGCCGCGCTTCACTGGCCAGGCAGTCTGGCGCTACAACTTTCCCCGCGACCCCTCCATCGATCATCTCGCCAGCTACATGGGTCCAGGCGGCAACGCCGGTCTGGTGCCGCTCTCTGACAACCTCATGTACATGTTTTCGACCTCCCACGAGCCCGAGAACCCTTGGTATCCGCCCGAGCAACTGGCTGAGCTGATGCGTGATCGCATCAGCAACATTGGCGGGCTGGTCGGTCGCTTGCGCGAGCAGATCACCGACAGCAGCCAGGTGGTCTACAAGCCCATGGAAGTCGTGTTCGTGGATGAACCCTGGTTCAAGGGACGCGTGTTGCTGATCGGCGACGCGGCACACGCCACGACCCCGCATCTGGGGCAGGGCGCGGGCATGGCGATTGAAGATGCCTTGGTGCTGAGCATGGAGCTGACCGCAGACGGCAGCATGGAGCAGAAGCTTCAACGCTTCATGAATCGCCGCTTCGAGCGCTGCAAGTTCATCAGCGAGAAGTCGGTGCTGGCGGGTGATCGGGAAATGGCGCGGGATCAGAGTTTTGATCGCATCGGCCTGACCAAGCAAATGCTCAAGCTGACCGCCGAGCCTATCTGACCTCGCGCGCCATCGCCGTGGCGCTGCCCTGAACAACAAGCAAGGGAACGGCAATGATCGACGTTATTGTGACCCGCAAAAAACGCGAGGCCGACGGGATTTTCAGCTTCGAGCTCGCCCGTACGGACGGCGTACCACTGGCGCCGTTCAGCGCCGGCTCGCACATCGACGTGCACCTGGGTTCAGGGCTGGTGCGCCAGTATTCGCTGTGCAATCACCCCGACGAGCAGTTTCGCTATCAAATCGGGGTGTTACTGGACCCTGCCACCCGAGGCGGCTCCAAGGCCATGCATGCCCTCGAAGAAGGCTGTGTGTTGCAGATCAGTGAGCCGCGCAACCTGTTTGCCCTCGCACACGGTGCTCGACGCTCGTTGTTGTTTGCTGGGGGCATCGGTGTTACGCCGATTCTTTGCATGGCTGAACGTCTGGCGCAGATCGATGCCCCATTCCAGCTGCATTACTGCGGCCGTTCGCTCGCCAGCGTCGCGTTCATCGAGCGTATTCAGCAATCGCGTTTTGCCGAACGGGCGCACCTGCATTTTGATGACCAGCCCGAGACCCGGCTTGATGCAGTTCAGGCGTTAAGCGGCTATTGCGAAGGCGATCACCTGTATGTCTGCGGACCCGGCGGATTCATGGCATTCATCCTGGAGCAGGCACGTCTGGCCGGCTGGCCTGAAGACAGTCTGCACCGGGAGTACTTTGCCGCCCAGCCACAGGCGGTGGCGCAAGCCGATGACGGTAGCTTCGAAGTGATGCTGGCGAGTACCGGCCGCTGTTTCTCTGTCCCTGCCGATCTTTCGGTGGCTCAGGTGCTGCTGGAAAATGGCATTGACCTGCCGTTGTCCTGCGAAGCGGGCATTTGCGGCACGTGCCTGACCCGTGTGCTCGAGGGCGAGCCCGACCATCGGGACATGTTCATGACTGCGGCCGAGCAGGCGCTGAACGATCAATTCACGCCCTGCTGTTCGCGGTCTAAAAGTCCACGCCTGGTGCTGGACCTTTAGCCCGTGACGCAACGTTCCCCTGTGACACTCAGCCGAATTTTTCTGTGCCAGCAGGACATGATCGTGGACGGCTCGGCACGCGGATTCGATCCTCATGCCGAGGGGCGCGACACGCTGTTTGTCGTCCGCTGGCGGGGCGTGCTTCGTGCCTGGCTGAACCGCTGTCCGCACATGGACGTCGCCATGCAATACCGCAAAGACCGGTTCATGTCGGCAGACGGCCAATACATTGTCTGCTTCGCACATGGCGCCCTGTTCCGACCGGATGACGGGCGGTGTGTACTGGGCCCTTGTCTTGGACAAACGCTGCAGCAGCAACCGATCGTCATCGACGAGGACGGTGCTGTCTGGTTGGTGGATACCCCTGCGCAACCCCTCACGGCATAACAACAAGAGAACCCAGCCATGGCTCGCACGCATGTCAATTGCAACACGCTTTTTACCGGCCTCGAAGACACCGCGCGGCAGCATCAGCGACTGATCATCGAAGACGGCGTCTTCACGTATGTCGGCCCGCAGGACTCAGCACCGGCGATCGGTGCCGGTGAGGAAGTCATCGACACCGGCGAGCATTTCGTCATGCCGGGACTGGTCGATGTGCATACCCATCTCGTGTTCGGTAACGCGAAAAGCGAGGAGGACATTGATCTGCATGTGTCGCCTGAGTTTCGCGCCCTGCGCGGTCTGTTTTTCACCCAGCATGTGCTCGCGGCCGGTTACACCTCGGTCGTGGTGCCCGGCGATGCAGGCCAGTGCAGTATTTCGGTCCGCAACGCGATCAACGCCGGCATGTCCACAGGCCCGCGCATCGCTGCCAGCAGCAATGTCATTTCCAATCGGCAAAGCCTCAACGACTGGTTCCCCAGCTGGGTCGGCACACCTGAGTATTTCAGTGGCCGGCTGTGCGCCACGCGCGACGAGCAGATCGCCGAGATCCGGCGTCAGGCAAAGGACGGTGTGGACTTGATGAAGATCGCCATGGATGGCCCGCATTTTCGTCCCAACGGTGAGCACATTGCGGCATTCACCGAGGATGAAACACGCTTCATGGTCGACGAAATCCACCGTCTGGGTAAGAAAGTCGCCGTGCACGCCTATGGCCGCGAAGCCGTCCTGTACGCCGCCAAGGCCGGCGTTGATGTGATTTTCCACGCCTTCTTCATGGACGACGAGTGCATTGAAGCCATCCTGAAATCCGGCAGCCACGTCGCCCCGACCTTCACCATGCTGGCGAACAACACGGAGTTCGCCGAGCCCTACGAAGCGTCGACCAAATCCGGCTACGCCTCCATGCAGCGCAGGGTGATCGAAGCAGGCTGTCGTAACCTGAAAAAAGCCTTTGCAGCCGGGGTTCCCTTCATGACCGGCAGCGACAGCGGCTTTGCCATCACCCCTTATGGCGAGTGGCATGCGCGAGAAATAGAAATCCTGGTGGACTGGTTGGGCTTGAGTCCCGCCCAGGCGCTGCGCGCTGCCACTTCGGTGTCGGCCAAAATGATGCCTGCCACGCAACGGGTCGGGGCACTGGAAGTGGGGCGCCGTGCAGACTTCATTCGCGTCGACGGTTCGCCGCTGGACAACGTCGCCATCCTTCAAGAACGCCAGCGCATTTGTGGCGTGTATCTGGGTGGCCGCCGTATCGAGGCCCAAGTGCCGGGCTATGACCCTAACCGGGTCAGCGATTTCAATACCGTGAAGTGGTCCGAGCTGCACACGCGCCAACGCGCGGTGGAGATGGGCAAGCGCACGCTGTCCACCCTGAATCGGCAATAAGGAGCGTGGCATGAACCGACTCACCCTGACCCTCGCGGACCGCATGGTCGACGAGGCGCTGAGCGAAGGCGCGCGGCAAGGATTTCAACCCCTTTGCGTCGCCGTGCTGGACGCGGGCGGGCATCTGTTGGCACTCAAACGTGACGAGCGTGCAAGCCTGCTGCGCCCGCAGATTGCCAACGGTAAAGCCAGCTCCGTGCTTGGCATGGGCTTCGGCGGTCGTGAGCTGGCGCGTCGGGCGGAAGTGATGCCGGCGTTTTTCGGCGCGCTGAGCGATCTGGCTGGCGGGAACATGCTGCCTGTTCCCGGTGGCGTGCTGATTCGAGACGACGCTGGAGACATCGTGGGCGCCATCGGCATCAGCGGAGACACCTCGGACAACGATGAGCGTTGCGCCCTGGCGGCGATCGCTGCGGTCGGTCTTGTCGCCGATGCTGGTTCACAGTGAAAGCGCCACGCCAAGGGCGTTGTTCGGTGTGCGACAGCCATCGCTTACGCAATGCTGCGACCCGTTCAGGTATCTAGGTTTGCAATACATCGCATCTCAAGAGTCGATTAGTCAAAACACCTGTTTGGCGTGAAGCTGTACCCAGCCAACCCATTGTTCCCCGGTAATAGTTACTCGGTAATGGTGGGGGTCATAAAATAAGAAGAGTGAGGTTCACCATGATCTCGAGCAAACCATTGTTTTCCTTTCGCGCAAAAAGCGTCGCCTTCTTTGGAAGGTATCCCTCCGCATTGTTCAATCTTGACACTTACTCCACCTGAGCCTTTAGCCCGCTGACACTCGTTTACGAGGAGCGCTGCTCGCCTGCGTGAAAGCAGTACGTCGGTCCTACGGATAACAACAACAAAGAGGGATAGTTGATGGCCACTCATAAAGGGGCAAGGGTAAACTCGCGCCCGACATTTGCCCGGCACCCACTGGTATTTGCTTTAACAGCCGTATTCGGCGGTGTACCGCTGGTGCAAGCGTTTGATTTCGACACGGGGAATCCGGATATCCGGACGCGCTGGGACAACACGCTCAAGTACAGCTCGGCATGGCGGACCAAAAGCGCCTCGTCGCAACTCACCAACAGCAGTACGTCAGTCAACGGGGACGACGGTGATCGCAACTTCGGCAAGGGCTTGATCTCCAGCCGCCTGGATTTGCTCTCTGAATTCGACATCAGTTACCAGAACTTCGGTGCCCGGGTGAGCGGCGCCGCCTGGTACGACGACGTTTATAACAAGCAGAACGACAACAACTCCCCGGGCACCGTCAACAGCGTCTCGGTGAATTACGACCATTTCACGGACCGCACCCGGAACTTGCACGGCCGCCAGGCGGAACTGCTCGACGCCTTCATCTACGGCAAAGGCGATCTGGGCGAAATGCCGGTGTCGGGACGCATCGGTCAATACGCCATGCAATGGGGTGAAAGTCTGTTCTACGGCATGAACGGTATTGCCGGAGGCATGGCGCCTATTGATGTGGTGAAGGGTGTGTCAGTGCCCAACACCCAGTTCAAGGAGTTGATACGTCCGGTCAACCAGATGTCCGGGCAGTTGCAGATCACGCCGGATGTCTCGATTGGCGCGTATTACCAGTTTGAGTGGGAGGCGAACCGGTTACCGGGTTCGGGCAGTTACTTCTCGTCTTTCGATTCCATCGGTGAGGGCAATGAGCGTTTGTTCGTGGGGGCACCGCTTTTCCCCGGCGCTCAGCCGCTGGCGTTCTATCACGGCGCCGACAAACAGGCCAAGGACTCGGGGCAGGGTGGCGTACAGGTCAAATGGCGCACCGAAAACTATGACTTCGGTGTCTACGCGATTCGCTTCCACGACAAAAACCCCCAGCTATTGGTCCGTCCGGACTTTGCCAATCTGAACCCGCTGACCGGTGATGCCGGCGAATACAGCTGGGTGTACGGGGAGGGCATCAAAGCATTGGGCGCCAGTTTTTCCACCACGGTGGACGCGTTCAACATCGCAGGCGAGATGTCGACACGCTGGGACCAGCCGCTGGCGTCGACCAATCAGCGCACGCTGTTGCCGGGCGAAGGCATCTCCAATGAAGCCGACGACGCGTTGTATGCAACGGGGCGCACATTGCACGCCAACCTTTCATGGCTGGCGACGTTGAGTCCGAATTTTTTAGCGCAGGAAACCAGTTTTCTGGGTGAGTTCGCGTGGAACCGCACCCTGAGCGTGACCCGTAATCCGGACGCCGTCGACCACAACGCCGATCGTGATGCCTGGAGCGTGAGGACCGTTTACGAGCCGATGTATCGCCAGGCGTTTTCCGGCATGGACATCAGCGTTCCCTTCGGCGTGAGCTTCACCCATGGCGCTTCGGAGTCACTGGGGACGGCCTTCGGTACTGACCGAGGCGGCGACATCAACATCGGCGTCAAGGGTAATTACCTCAATACCTGGAACCTGGGGCTGACGTACACCCATTACTACGGCCCTGCCAACACCTTCCTCGACGCCAGCAACAACTACACCTTCGAACAGTCGCTCAAGGACCGAGACTTCGTCGCCTTCAGCGTCAGCCGTACTTTTTGAGCCTGGGAACAACTGCCATGACTATGTGTAAAACCGTGCCCCTTCGCAAAAAAATGACGCTTCTTATTACCTCGCTTGCGGTCGCCACGCTGGTGTCTCAGGGCGCTCTGGCAGCCGATGCGGCTGACCTGAAAACCACCCTCACGCCTTTGGGCGCCGAGCGGGCGGGCAACGCCGACGGCAGCATTCCTGCCTGGACCGGGGGATTGACCAAAGTCGACCCTGGCTTCAAAGAGGGCGGCAAGCGCACCGACCCTTTCGCGGCCGAGAAGCCGCTGTTCAGCATCACCTCAAAAAACATCGGGCAGTACGCCGACAAGGTCACGCCGGGCATTCAGGCGATGTTGAAGAAGTACCCGGACAGCTATCGTCTGGACGTTTACCCCACGCACCGGACCGCGGCGGCGCCTCAGTCGGTGTATGACGCCACCTATGCCAACGCAAGCAAGACCCGACTGGTCGACAGTTCAGCCGGTCTGATTCCCCAGGACGGGGAGGGCGGCATTCCCTTTCCTTTGGCGAAGGACGGCGTTCAAGCCATCTGGAACCATTTGATGCGCTGGCGCGCCGCATCGTGGCATACCGATTTCTCCCAATACTTGACGACCTCCGATGGCAAGCATGTGCTGACCAACGATTCGCGTGCGGACTATCAGATGCCCTGGTATTTGCCGGACGGCGGTAAGAAAGACGGCACCTTCTGGAGCATTCGCATGATCAACGACGGCCCGCCGTTGCGCGCCGGCGAAGCCATCACGGGTCGTGAAAACGTGAATGCCGACAACACCGGCGCGTGGACGTATCTGCCGGGCCAACGGCGCGTTCGCCGTCTGCCCAACGCGTGCTGCGATACGCCGACACCGGCCACTGCCGGTGTGATGAGCTTCGACGAGCTGTACGTGTTCACCGGCCGTGTCGATCGATTTGACTGGAAGCTGGTGGGCAAGAAGGAGATGTATATCCCTTACAACTCCAACAAGGTCTTCACGGCTGCCAGTCCCGAAGCCTTACTGGGTGATCACCACCTCAATCCCGATGTGCTGCGCTGGGAATTGCACCGTGTGTGGGTCGTTGAGGCAACGCTCAAATCCGGCAAGCGTCACGTGATGCCACGCAGCACGTATTACCTGGACGAGGACACGTGGGCAGCGGTGCTGGGCGAGCGCTATGACGCTCAGAACCAGCTGGCGAAAGTGTTGTGGACCACGCCGGTCGTGCTTCCCGATTTGCCGGGTGTCGTGACGGTGACCAACGGCTTCTACGATCTGCTCTCCAGCACCTGGTTCACGGGTGACATATTTGCTGGCAAGAGTGAGCAATACCGCGTGGTACAGCCGTACAAGGATTCGGTATTCACGCCGGATGCCCTGGCTGGCGAAGGCGTGCGCTGATATGAACGGCAAACGTTGGCTGACCCTGTGCCTGGTGGCGGTTGTCCCGCCGCTGCTGGCAGCCCCTCCTGTCGATGTGCTGAGCCACCCGGCAATTCAATCGGTGCAAGCGCTGCACGGCGTCATGCAGGCCATTACCCGTGCCGGGGATCGATTGGTCGCGGTGGGCGAGCGGGGCACCGTTCTGCTCTCTGATGATAACGGCGCGACCTGGCGTCAGGCGACGGTCCCGGTGAGCAGTACGCTGACCGCCGTGCAGTTTGTAGGGCAGCAAGGCTGGGCGGTAGGGCATGCCGGTGTGGTGCTGCACAGCACAGATGGCGGTGAGCATTGGGCGCTTCAGCTTGATGGGCGCGCGGTGGCCGCACTGGAACTGACCGCCGCGCAGCAGGGAGGCGATGAACGTCGTCTTGCGGCTGCACGGCAAGGGGTCACCGATGGCGCGGACAAGCCGCTCCTGGCGCTCAGCTTCACCGACGCGCTCAACGGCATCGTGGTGGGCGCCTACGGGATGGCGCTGATCACGCACGACGGCGGTCAGACGTGGTCATCGCTCGCGGGACGTCTGCCTAATCCTCAGGGGCTGCACCTGTACGCCGTCGCACAAACAGGCCATCACGTTTATGTGGCGGGTGAACAGGGCCTGTTTCTGCGCTCTCTCGACCAAGGCGAACAGTTCGAGGCGGTCGACACGCCCTATGAGGGCAGTTATTTCACCCTCGCCGTGCAGAGCGATGGCTCCGTCTGGGTCGCGGGCCTTCGCGGCAAGGTTTTCCGGGTCGGCAATGACGGACATACCTTTGCCGAGGTGGTCAACCCGCTTCCCGTTTCCATCAACGATATGCGTTTGCTCGGTCAGCAACTTGTACTGGTCAACCAGGCCGGCGGTGTGTTGCAGGCATCGGCCGATCGTACCCACCTCGCTCCACTCGCGCTGCCACCCGGACCATCCCTGACCTCGATAGCCCAGGCGGCCGACGGCACCCTGGTGGGTGCAGGTTTTGCCGGACCCGCGCGCCTGGTCACGCCCTTGAACGCTGCGGAGTAAGCCCATGCATGCCGCGAACCCACCAGGCACGATGCCCTTGAATGGCAACCTTGCCGATTTCGATCAGCGCTCTGGCTCTCTGCTTGAGCGAGCCCTGTTTAATCACCGTCGCATTGTCCTCCTGCTTTGCCTGTTGGTGACGGCGCTGTTGGGCTGGCAAGCCACACGGCTTGAGCTCAACGCCAGCTTTGAAAAGATGATCCCGACCGATCACCCCTTCATCGCCAACTATCTGCAGCACCGCCAGGAGCTTTCGGGGCTGGGTAATGCGGTGCGGATCGCGGTCATCAACAAAGGCGCAGGCATCTACGACGCACATTATCTGGAGACCCTGCAGAAGCTTAACGATGCCGTCTACCTGCTGCCGGGCGTGGACCGTGCCTTCATGAAGTCGCTGTGGACGCCCGCCACCCGATGGGTAGGCGTCACCGAAGAAGGGCTGGAAGGCGGGCCGGTCATTCCTGACGGGTATGACGGTTCCGCCGCCAGTCTGGATGCACTCAAGCGCAATATCGAACGCTCCAACGAGATCGGGCAGTTGGTGGCATTCGACCAGCAATCAAGCATCATCTATGTGCCCTTGCTGACCACCACTGCCGATGGCCGAGCGCTGGATTACAACGTGCTCTCGCAGCAACTGGAGGCGCTTCGGGCGCAGTATCAGGATGCATCCATCGAGATTCGCATCACCGGCTTCGCCAAGGTGGTCGGGGATCTGATTCAGGGGCTCAGGCAGATCCTGCTGTTCTTCGGCGCGGCCATCGCCATTACCGCCGCAGTGCTCTACTGGTACACCCGTTGCCTGCGCAGCACGGTATTGGTGATGAGTTGTTCGCTGGTGGCGGTGGTCTGGCAGTTGGGCCTGCTCCCGCTGCTCGGGTTCGAGCTGGACCCATATTCGGTGCTGGTGCCCTTTCTGATTTTCGCCATCGGCATGAGCCATGGCGCACAGAAAATGAACGGGATCATGCAGGACATCGGCCGGGGCATGCACCGGCTGGTGGCCGCGCGTTTTACCTTCCGCCGCTTGTTTCTGGCCGGACTGACGGCACTGCTGTGTGACGCGGTGGGCTTTGCGGTCCTGATGATTATCAAGATTCAGGTCATCCAGGACCTTGCGGTCATTGCCAGTATCGGCGTGGCGGTGCTGATCTTCACCAATCTGATTCTGCTACCGGTTCTGCTGTCCTATCTGGGCGTGAGCGCAGTGGCTGCCAAGCGCAGCCTTCGCAGTGAGGAGGCCGACATGGCAGGCGCGGCGCGCCATCCCGCCTGGCGTTTCCTCGATCTTTTCACGCAGCGACGCTGGGCAGCGACTTGCGTGCTGGTCGCGTCCGTTCTAGCCGTGGCGGGTTATCTGGTGAGCCTGCACCTCAAGGTGGGCGACCTGGACGCCGGCGCCCCAGAGTTACGCGCCGACTCACGTTACAACCAGGACAATGCCTATCTGACGCAGCACTACGGTGCCAGCAGCGATGTCTTTGCGGTCATGGTCAAGACGGCTCCGGGGGGTTGTTCCAGCTACGACACGTTGCAACGGGTCGATAACCTGGACTGGCAGTTGCGCGGGCTCCCGGGCGTGGATTCCACCAACTCGCTGGCGCTGCTCAACCGTCGGGTGCTGGTGGGCTTGTCCGAGGGCAACCCCAAATGGTACGAGCTGCTCAACAACCAGGCGACCCTCAACATGGTCACGGCCGGGGCGCCGCGAGGCCTGTACAACGAGGACTGTAGTCTGCTGACGCTGTACGCCTTCCTGACCGATCACAAAGCAGACACCCTGGAACGCGTGGTCTCCAGTGTCCAGGGCTTCGCGAGAGAAAACGACAGCGACCAGGCGCAGTTCCTGTTGGCGGCCGGCAGCTCGGGCATCGAAGCGGCCACCAATATCGTGGTCAAACAGGCCAGCCACGAGATGCTCTGGTGGGTCTACGGCGCAGTCTGTCTGCTTTGCCTGGTGACGTTCCGCAGCTGGCGGGCCGTCCTCTGCGCGGTCTTGCCACTCATGCTCACCTCCATCCTTTGCGAAGCACTGATGGTCTGGCTAGGGATCGGGGTGAAGGTGGCGACCTTGCCGGTCATTGCCCTTGGCGTGGGCATTGGCGTGGACTACGCACTGTATGTGATGAGCATTGTGCTGGCCGAGATGCGCCGTGGGTCGAGCCTGTCCCAGGCCTATTACCAAGCGCTGCAGTTCACCGGGAAGGTGGTGATGCTGACCGGCGTGACGCTGGCGATCGGTGTCGGCACCTGGATGTTTTCGCCTATCAAGTTCCAGGCGGATATGGGCGTGCTGCTGGCCTTCATGTTTGTCTGGAACATGGTCGGCGCGTTGGTCCTGCTGCCCGCGCTGGCGTACTTCCTGCTGCCACAGCGGCAGGTGCGGGTGAGCACACCTGCGCCTGCGGCGTCCGTTACCCGGCCTTCGTCGAAGCGCAAGGCACACCAGCGTCTGGAGGTGCGTCATGACAGCTGAGCAACGCTCTGCGGGTCTGCCCCAATCTGTGCTGTTGCTGCTGGGCAGTTGCCTGCCGGTGCTCGGTGCGGTGTTGCTGGCGCCGGTGCTGCCCCGCATGCAGGCGCACTTTGCCGATACCTCAGGTGCCGCTGTGCTTGTACCGGTCGCGCTGACGCTGCCCGCGCTGATGATTGCCGTCCTCGCGCCATTGGCCGGGATGATTGTTGATCATGTCGGGCGCAAGCCGCTGCTGCTCATGGCGATGCTGCTGTACACCGTCTGCGGCACCTTGCCGCTGTGGCTGGAGTCTTTGCAGGCGATCGTGATCAGTCGCGCGGGGATCGGACTGGCTGAAGCGGGGATCATGACCTGCTGCACCACGTTGATGGGCGACTACTACCGAGGCGGGCGACGGGAGCGATTGTTCGCCCTGCAAATGGTCATGACCTCGTTGTCTGCCGCCGTGTTCATGGGGGTGGGTGGCTATCTCGGACAGGACAGCTGGCGCACGCCATTCACGTTGTATGCGGTCGGCCTGGTGTTTTTGCCGCTGATGGCGTTCTGGCTGTGGGAGCCCGTTTCGCAAAAGGCGTTTGAGCAAGGTGGGGCACCGATGCCCTGGCCGAGATTGCGGCCCCTGCTGGGTCTGGCCTTGTTGGCAGGGTTGAGCCTGTTCATCGTGCCCGTGCAAGCCGGTTATCTGCTCAATCTGTTGGGCGTGGACTCACCTCAACAGATCGGCATGACCATGGGCGGTAACCAGCTGGGCGTCGTGCTGGGGGCGCTGAGTTTCCGGCTGATTGGCAGTACCCGCCCCGCGCGTTTATTGCTGCTGGCATTTGCACTGGCCGGCATCGGCGGACTGCTCATGGCGGCGGCAGGATCACATCGGACGTTGTCGATGGCGGTCTTTATCAACGGCCTGGGCATTGGCCTGATGTTGCCAACGCTGATCACCCGGATCATGGCGCTGGTTGACTTCAACCAGCGGGGACGGGCGAGCGGATTCTTTACCGCCGCGATCTTCGCCGGTGAATTCATAAGCCCCCTGGCGGTGCTGATGATGACGCAGGGCGCCAGCTCGGCGCTGCCCACAGCGCTCGCCATCATTGGCGGCCTGCAATGCGTGATCGCGTTGTGCTGTTTGAAAATCTCCGCGCCGGTCGCGATAGGAGAACAGGCATGAATCAGGACCTGTTCAGCCTGGCCGCAACGACGGCGCTGATTACCGGCGCGACGCGTGGCATCGGCTTGGCGATCGCCCGCCCCCTCACCGACGCTCCAGCTCTTATGGAAAAACGCCTGGCGCTCACCCCCTTGCGGCGCGTTGGCACGCCTGAAGAAGTCGCCGGGATGGCGCTCTTATTGGCCACTCCAGCGGGCGGTTTCATGACGGGACAAAACTTCATCGTTGACGGTGGCACCACCATTGGCGATGGCAATTGAATAAGGACGGCCACATGAATCAATTACCTGCCTTCAAACGCGTTGTCACCGGACACACCCCCGATGGAAAGGCCACCGTGAGTCATTGCGCGGCGGCGCCCAACACCTTTGCGCTGAAGTCCGTGCCGGGCACCGTGTTCCATGAAATCTGGAGCACCGGGTCCAGCCCGGCGATGATCGACAACGGCGACGATCCCACCGCGCGTCCCTTGAACTTGAGTCCTGATCCACTGGGCAGCCTGATTCGAGTCGTGGACATCCCGCCCGACAGCGTGCAGAACGCGGTCAGCGACGAGGCCGCCGCGGCTGCCTTCGCCGAAATCGGCCAGGCGCACGCGGGAACGGGACACGCTGACGCTCGCCACAAGCTGATGCACCGCACCGAAACGGTGGATTACGGCATCGTCACCGAGGGCGAAGTGTGGCTGGTGCTGGACAACGAGGACGTGCATCTGCGTCGAGGCGACGTGGTGGTCCAGCGCGGCACGAACCATGCCTGGAGCAACCGGACCGATGCCATGGCCCGCATGGTGTTCATCCTCCTCGATGGTCAGTTCGCGCAGGAGCTGCAGTCATGAAGCTGGCAACGCTGCGCGACGGCAGCCGTGACGGTTATCTGGTGGTGGTGTCCCGCAATTTGCAGCGAGCGATCGCCGCACCGATTGCAACGATGCGCGAGGCGATAGAGGACTGGGCGCGATCCGAACCGGTGCTGAGGACCTTGTCCTCGGCGCTGGATGCCGGTACCGCGGAAGGCGCCTTCGCGTTTGAACCGGCCAAGGCGATGGCGCCGTTGCCCCGGGCCTACCAATGGTGCGATGGCTCGGCGTTCCTCAACCACGGCACTCTGATGCAGAAGGCTTTCAACCTTGAGCCTATCGAAGGTGCCGATCAGACGCCGTTGATGTATCAGGGCGCCGGCGATGACTTTCTCGGCGCACAGCAGGACATCTGTTTGCCGAGCGTCAGCCAGGGAATCGATTTCGAAGGCGAGTTCGGCGTGCTGGTCGATGACGTGCCTCTGGGCTGCTCGGCCCAGGACGCACTCAGCCATATCAAGCTGTTGGTGCAAATCAATGATGTCAGCCTTCGCGCCCTGGCGCCGCGCGAGATGAAAACCGGCTTTGGCTTTCTTCATGCCAAGCCATCCTCCGCCTTCGCGCCTGTTGCGGTGACCCCCGACGAACTGGGTGATGACTGGCGCGACGGGCGTGTGCAACTGCACCTGAATGTGGAGTGGAACGGCCAGTGGTTCGGCAACCCCCATGCTGGCGAGATGAATTTCAGCTTTGGGCAGCTGATTGCGCACGCCGCCTTCACCCGCAAGCTGGGGGCGGGCACGTTGATCGGGTCGGGCACGATCTCCAACAGGGATCGGTCCGCCGGTTCTGCGTGCATCGCCGAGCGACGCGCCATTGAAATGATCGACCACGGCGGCGCGCGGACGTCCTTCATGCAATTTGGCGACCGCGTGAAAATGGAGGTGTTGGGCGCAGACGGTCAGTCGATGTTTGGCGCTATCGATCAGCGCATCGTGCAAGCCAACGGCTGAGGGGCTTCCATGCGTGTATTGATAACCGGTGCCAATGGTTTTGTCGGTCGACACCTGACGCTGCAATTGCTCACGCGCGGTGCCATTAGTGGTAGAGCGATCAATACGCTGCTGCTGCTCGATGCCCATCTGGAGGGTTTTGCGCCCGATCCGCGAATTCGGTTGCACAAAGGCAGCATGACCGACGCCGCCTTGATCCGTCGGGTATTGGCGGACGGTGTCGACGTCGTGTTCCATCTGGTGAGTCTGCCGGGTGGTGCGGCCGAGCAGGACTACGACGTGGGCTACCAGGTCAACTTGATGGCGAGCCTGGAGCTGCTGGACCAACTGCGCCGTCAGCCTCGGCCGCCGGTCCTGGTGTACGCCAGCAGCGTCGCGGTGTACGGCGCCCAGCTGCCTGACCGCATGGGTGAGGATGCGCCTGCCCGTCCTCAGATGTCGTACGGGACGCACAAACTGATGGTCGAGACGGCGCTTCGCGATCTGGCCCGGCGGGGCGAGGTCGACGGTCGCGCGTTGCGATTGCCCGGTATTGTCGCGCGCCCAAGGCAACCCACTGGACTGCGCTCTGCGTTCATGAGTGATCTTTTGCAGGCCTACGCCGCCGGTGAAGCTTACATCTGCCCGGTCAGTGCGCAAGCGACCGCCTGGTGGATGTCCGCTCACTGCTGCGTCAGCAACCTGATTCATGCCGCAGAGCTGTCGTCGCTGTTGCTAGACACCGAGCGGGTCTGGCAGCTACCTGTGCTTCGTCTTTCCATTGAGCAAGTCATCGATGCACTGGCTACCCGGTTTGGAGAAGCGGGGCGGGCACGCATCTCGTTCGAGCCCGATGCCGACCTCCAGGCGCTGTTTGGCGCAATGCCAGCGCTCAAAACACCCCAGGCTCGCGCTGCCGGTTTTTGCCACGACGGCAACGCCGGCGCGCTGATTCGCAATGCCCTTAATCTGACTGCCATGAGGAAAACGCTGTGAGCACTACCAAGCGCCGTCTGGTCGACCTGTCCGTCACCCTCGAAAACAACCCCTACACCGATCCGCCACCGCTGCTGCCAAAAATCGAGTACATGGACCATCAGCAAGGGTGGCCTGAAATGGCCGCGATGTTCCCGGGGTTGCGGCTGGATCAGATGCCCGGCAATGAGTCCTGGGCAGCGGAACGTCTGCAGATCACCACGCACAGCGGGACACACATGGATGCGCCCTGGCACTACGCGTCGACCACGGACGGCGGCCATCCCGCGTGGGGCATTGATGAGCTGCCGCTGGAGTGGTGCCTGCAACCCGGTGTAAAGCTTGATTTTCGTCACTTGCCTGATGGCCACATTGTCACTGCGCGCGAGATCGAGGAGGAACTGGCCCGCATCGGCCACGACCTTCAACCGCTGGACATCGTGCTCATCAACACCCGTGCCGGCGCCTTGTTCGGTCAACCAGGCTATCTGGACGCAGGCGTGGGAATGGGCCGCGAAGCCACGATGTGCCTGTTGGAGCGCGGGGTTCGGGTGGTCGGGACAGACGCCTGGAGTTGGGACGCCCCGTTCAAGTACACCCGTGAGCGTTTTGCCCGGACAGGCGATGCCGCGATTATCTGGGAAGGGCACAAAGCGGGCCGGGACATCGGTTATGGCCAAATGGAGAAACTGGCCAATCTCGAGCAGCTGCCAGCCCATGGTTTTCAGGTCTCCTGTTTTCCCTACAAGATCAAGCATGCATCGGCCGGGTTCGTCCGTGCGGTGGCGATATTCGACGAGCCGGTGATGTCGCCATGACTGGGAGCAGCAGCACGTTTCCGAAAAATGCCTGGTATGTCGCGTGCACCCCTGACGAAATCGCTGCAAAGCCGCTCGGGCGGCAGGTCTGCGGAGAAAAGATCGTCTTCTACCGTGGCGTCGACAACGCGGTCGCCGCGGTTGAGGATTTCTGCCCTCATCGCGGCGCGCCGCTGTCACTGGGTTCGGTCAAAAATGGCAAGCTGGTCTGCGGCTACCATGGACTGACGATGGGGGATGACGGCAAAACCATCGAGATGCCGGGGCAGCGGGTCGGGGCCTTTCCTTGCAATAAACGTTATGCGGTCGTCGAGCGTTATGGTTTTGTCTGGGTGTGGCCGGGCGATCAGCAGACCGCTGATCCTGCGCTGATCAGGCACCAGGCATGGGCGCAGAGCGAGGAATGGACCTATGCCGGTGGAATGTTCCATATCCACTGCGATTATCGGCTCATGATCGATAACCTGATGGACCTCACTCACGAGACCTATGTGCATGCCTCAAGCATTGGTCAGAAAGAGATCGACGAGACCGTGCCGATCACCAAAGTCGAGGGTGACGAGGTGGTCACCGCGCGTTACATGGAGAACGTTACGCCACCGCCGTTCTGGCGTATGGCCCTGAGAGGCAACCATCTGGCCGACGATGTGCTGGTGGATCGTTGGCAGATTTGCCGGTTCAGCCCGCCCAGTCATGTCCTGATAGAAGTGGGCGTCGCCCATGCGGGAAAGGGCGGCTATCACTCAGATCAGCAGCACAAAGTCTCCAGCATCGTGGTGGATTTCATGACGCCGGAGACCGAAACCTCGATCTGGTATTTCTGGGGAATGGCCCGCAATTTCAACACCCGCGATGAGGGCCTGACACAGGCCATCAGGGACGGTCAGGCGAAAATCTTCTCAGAAGACCTTGAGATGCTCGAGCAGCAACAGAGCAATATTCTGGCTCATCCGGACAGGTCATTGCTGAAACTCAATATCGATTCCGGCGGGGTGCAGTCCCGCCGGATTTTGGAGCGGCTTGTGGCGCTGGAAAGGGTGAGGGAAAGCTGATCATGCCGCACAGTGTGTCTGAAAGCGCTGCTGTAGCGCCCAGCGATCACTGCTCAGAATTTAAGCTTCCCCCAGCTCAACCCTATGACCGCCGCGACCGAGGACGCCGCCAGCACGCTGAGTTTGGCGGATGACAGCAGCGCCGGATCCGAAAAGGCGAGGGACGCGATGAAGATGGACATGGTGAACCCGATGCCTGCCAACAACCCCACCAGGGTGACGCCTTTCCAGGTCACGCCATCCGGCAGTTCGCAGATGTTGAGTTTGACCAGCGCCCAACTGGCCAGCATCACGCCCAGCGGCTTGCCGAGCACCAGCGCCAGGATCACGCCCACGAAGACATTGTGCGACATTGCATCGTTCAGGTTGGCACCTTCCAGGCTCACTCCCGCATTGGCCAGTGCAAACAGCGGCATGACGCCATACGCCACCCAGGGATGAAGGCCGACCTGGATGCGTTGGACCGGCGGCAGTACCTCCCGTTGAGCGTGACGTAGCTGTTTCAGCGGTTTGGCTACGGCCTGCGGGTTGTCTCTGGCTTGAGAAAAACGATCCATCAGTTCATGAAAATTCCGCCCGATGGTGTCCAGTGGGCGCTCTTGGGCGGGCTTGGAATTTACGGGCGCCATGAGGCCCAGAATGACGCCTGCCAGCGTCGGGTGCACGCCCGTTTTCAACAAGCCAAACCAGACAATTGCGCCGGGTAACAGGTAGGCGTAGGCCTTACCGATGCCCATCCTTTGGAACACCAGCACAAGCAACAGTCCGGCAGCAGCAACCACCAGACCCAGGTAGTCCAGACTGGCCGTGTAGAACACTGCGATGATAAGAATCGCGACGATGTCATCAATGATTGCCAGCGCCAGCAGCAGAATGCGCACACCTGCCGGAATCGACTTCCCCAGCAAAGCGAGTACGCCCACCGCGAATGCAATGTCGGTAGCCGTGGGGACAGCCCACCCGGCGCTGGCTTCAGTGCCATGGTTGAGCAGCGTGTAAATGAGTGCTGGCATCATCACGCCGCCCAGTGCGGCGCCCAGCGGCAGGGTGGCGAGCTTCATGTTGGCCAGCGCGCCGTCTCTGATCTCCTGGCGTATTTCTGCCCCGACGACGAGGAAAAAAACGGTCATCAATCCGTCGTTAACCAGAAAGTGCAGCGAACGAGAGAGCGTGAAATCGCCGAGGCCGAGGGTGAGTCGGGTATTCCAGAAATGCTCGTAGGATTCGGCAACCGGACTGTTTGCCCAGATCAAGGCAGCCATCGCGGCCAGTAAAAGGACGATGCCACTGACGGCTTCGATGTGCGAGAAGCGCTCCAGTGCCGACAGCGCACGTTCGGTGAGAACCTGAGGACGGGGAATAGCAGTGGACGCCGGTTTTGTATGGGGCACGATCACTCTCCGTTGGCGGCCCGACCAACGTTTAAGCTTTAACCTGCCCTGTGCCTTATGCAGCAGCGCACCCACCGCGATGATAGGTAGCCAGCAGGCAAGATGCAAACGACCCTCTTCATCGCACAATGAAACTTCTGCCCCGGCAACCACTCAATGAGCCGTCACCCCTGAAGGTACTTCACATGATTGCGCGTTGGCGTTGGATCACGAGTCAACTGACCAAACGGCTGTGGTTCAGAGCGTCCCTGTTTTCACTGCTTGGGGTTGCCACGGCATTGGTTGCGGTGGTCTTCAAGGACTTCATCCCCGAGTCCCTGTCTGCGCGCATCGGCGCTGATGCGGTGGACAAGATTTTGGGGATCATTGCATCGAGCATGCTGGCGGTCACCACGTTTTCCTTGAGTACCATGGTCAGCGCGTACAGTGCCGCCAGCAGCGGGGTGACCCCTCGTGCGACGACGCTCGTCATGGAAGACACCACGACGCAAAACGCACTCGCCACGTTCATCGGCTCATTTCTGTTCAGCCTGGTCGGCATCATTGCGTTGAGCACGGGCGCCTACGGCACGCAGGGGCGTGTGCTGCTGTTTGCGGTGACGATCGGCGTGGTCATCCTCATTGTTTACACCCTGCTGCGCTGGATTGACCACTTGTCCAAACTCGGGAGGGTGGGTGAGACCATTGACCGGGTGGAAAACGCCACGATAGCCGCCATCAACCAGCGAGCACAGTGGCCGTATCTGGGTGGTGCAGCGTATCCACCCGACCTGGTGCTTCCCGCTTCTGCACGAACGCTGTCCAGTGAGCGAACCGGCTATGTTCAGCATATCGATGTGCAGGCGCTGGACGTTATCGCCCAAGAGCGCCAGATTCAGCTCTATCTGGAGGTCCTTCCGGGGAGTTTCGTTCACGTGGGGATGCCAGTGATCCGTATCGTCGCGTTGGACCCGGCGAGCATCGATGACGGGCGCCTGGACGCTGAGAAGATCCGGGCGGCACTGACCATAGGCGTCAGAAGGACGTTTGAACACGATCCCCGGTTTGGGCTCTCGGTCCTCTCGGAAATTGCATCGCGCGCCTTGTCTCCGGCCGTAAACGACCCAGGCACGGCAATTGATGTCATAGGGCGGGGTGTGCGAACGTTGACCTGCTGGGGCAAGCCGCAGCTTTCAACACCGGAGCATGATCCAGGCTGTGACGGGGTCTATCTGCGAGGCCTGACGGTCGAGGATCTGTTCGATGATTTCTTTTCGCCGATCAGCAGGGACGGTGCAGGTTTGCTGGAAGTCAACATTCGACTTCTCAAGGCTCTGATCAGTCTTTCTCAGATAAACCCCGAGCTGTTCCGACAGGTCTGCATCAAGCACGCGGATCTTCTGCTCAGCCGTGCGGAGGCCACATTGCAACTGCAATATGAGAAGGATCGGCTTCTTTCGCTGGCCCGTACAATGCCCCGCTAGCGCCTTGCAGTCCGGTCACAACGCTCTTTAAACGGCGGGTTTGGGAAACATCACCTCACAGATTGGCTATCAACTTGCCACCCTCTGCTCATCTATCTACTACATTGGAAGGACTCTGCATAAAGCCATAACAAGACGGAGAGTTCCCAATGCGAGTGTCCACCCGTTTCACCCTCCTGGCCGCGGCAGCCGCGCTGGCTGTCACCAGCGCCGCACACGCAGCCCCCGTGTTCATCAATATCCTGACCGGAGGCACCAGCGGGGTTTATTACCCGATTGGCGTTGGCCTGTCGCAGATCTACAGCGACGGGATACCGGGGTCGAAGACGTCCGTCCAGGCCACCAAGGCCTCGGTCGAAAACCTCAACTTGTTGCAGGCCGGTCGCGGCGAACTTGCACTGGCGCTCGGCGATTCGGTTGCCGATGCCAAAAACGGCGTGGAGGACGCAGGTTTCAAAGCACCGCTGACCAAGCTCCGCGCCATCGGCGGCGCCTACCCCAACTACATCCAGATCGTTGCCAGCAAGGAGTCGGGGATCAAGACCCTCGCTGACCTCAAGGGCAAGACCATTTCCGTCGGGGCACCGAAATCTGGCACCGAACTCAACGCACGGGCCATCTTCAAGGCTGCGGGATTGACCTATGAGGACATGGGCAAGGTGCAATACCTGCCATTCGCCGAGTCGGTCGAGCTGATCAAGAATCGCCAGCTCGACGCTACGCTTCAGTCTTCGGGGTTGGGTATGGCGGCGATTCGGGACCTGTCCTCGGTGATGCCGCTCAACTACGTGTCCATCCCGACTGACGTCGTCGCCAAAATCGGCAATCCTGCCTATCAAAGCGCGATGATTCCCGCCAATACCTACGACGGTCAGCCCGAAGCAGTGCCCACCGTGGCCATCACCAACATCCTTGTCACCCGTGAGGACGTTCCGGAGGAAGTGGCGTATGAGATGACCAAACTGATGTTCGACAACCTTACCCGGCTGGGCAACTCACACTCCGCGGCCAAGGACATCAAGCTGGAAACCGCGGCCAAGAACCTGCCAATCCCGCTGCACCCCGGTGCCGAACGCTACTACAAGGAAAAAGGCGCGCTGTAACGCTCACGGGCGCGGTGTCGCTTCGGTGACCGCGCCCGTTTCCGTCCTTGTTCAATGCGGTCATGAGGCAGTCAATGAGTGAAGATCATCACGGCATTCCCGCGAGCCCGCGGGATTGGCCCAGAACCCTTTTCTTTGTCGCACTGGCGTTTTCGATCTTTCAGATCGTGACAGCCGCGTTTTCTCCGATCTCAAGCCAGGTATTACGCGCCGTTCACGTGGGGTTCCTGCTGTGGGTGGTGTTTCTCAGTTACCCCGCCCACGGCACAAACCGTCCTTGGCAGCCCTTGGCGTGGGTGCTTAGCCTGGCGGGCATCGCCACCGCGTTATACCAGTGGGTATTTGAGGCGGATCTGATCCAGCGCTCCGGCGACCTTACAACGAGCGACATGGTGATTGGCCTGCTGCTGATCGTGCTGGTGTTCGAAGCGGCCCGGCGGGTGATGGGCATCGCGCTGCCGATCATCTGTGGGCTGTTTCTGGCTTATGGCCTGTTTGGTGAATACCTGCCGGGTGGCCTCGCGCACCGCGGCTATGGCTTTGACCAGATCGTTAATCAGCTGGCGTTTGGCACCGAAGGGCTTTACGGGACACCGACCTACGTGTCTGCGACCTATATTTTTCTATTCATCCTGTTCGGCGCTTTCCTGGAACAGGCCGGGATGATCAAACTGTTCACCGACTTCGCCATGGGGCTGTTCGGCCACAAACTTGGGGGGCCCGCCAAGGTCGCGGTCGCGTCTTCGGCGCTGATGGGCACGATTACAGGTTCCGGCATCGCCAACGTCGTCACCACGGGCCAGTTCACCATTCCCTTGATGAAGCGCTTTGGCTACCGGGCAGCATTCGCCGGTGGCGTTGAGGCGACATCCAGCATGGGCAGCCAATTGATGCCACCGGTCATGGGCGCGGTCGCCTTTATCATGGCCGAGACCATCAATGTGCCGTTCGTGGAGATCGCCAAGGCCGCATTGATTCCGGCGATCCTCTACTTTGGCTCAGTGTTCTGGATGGTGCATCTGGAGGCCAAGCGTTCCAACCTCAAAGGCCTGCCCAAGGACCAATGCCCCAGCGCGCTGGGTGCCGTGAAAGAAAACTGGTATTTGCTGATTCCATTGCTGGTGCTGGTGTATCTGTTGTTTTCCGGCCGCACACCTCTGTTTTCCGGCATGGTGGGGCTGGCCTTGACCGCTATCGTGATTCTCGGCTCGGCCATTATCCTCAGAGTGTCGAGTTTTGCCCTGCGCTGTGCGTTCTGGATTGCGCTAGGGGTGCTGTGCGTCGGGTTCTTCCAGCTGGGTATCGGGGTGATCTTCGCCGTCATCGCAGCGCTGGTATTGGTGTGCGGGTTCATCAAGGGCGGGCGCGAGACCGTGGTGATCTGCCTGCATGCGCTGGTCGACGGTGCACGTCACGCGGTTCCGGTGGGAATCGCCTGCGCGCTGGTCGGGATTATCATCGGGATCGTTTCGTTGACGGGGGTGGCGTCTACGTTTGCGGGTTACATTCTGGCGATCGGCCGGGACAACCTGTTGCTGTCGCTGATTCTGACGATGATCACCTGCCTGGTGCTGGGAATGGGCATTCCGACCATTCCCAACTACATCATCACCAGCTCCATCGCCGCGCCCGCGTTGCTCGAGCTGGGCGTGCCGCTCATCGTTTCGCACATGTTCGTGTTCTATTTCGGCATCCTCGCCGACCTGACGCCGCCTGTCGCACTGGCCTGTTTTGCCGCGGCGCCGATCGCGAAGGAAACCGGGTTCAAGATCAGTCTGTGGGCGGTGCGAATTGCGCTTGCGGGCTTCGTGATTCCGTTCATGGCGGTCTATAACCCGGCGCTGATGCTGCAAGGCGGCAATCTGTGGATGACCGCCTATATGCTGATCAAAACCGTGTTGGCGGTGGGTCTGTGGGGCATGGCATCGACGGGTTATCTGAACGTGAAAATGCCGATGTGGGAACGGTTGCTGGCCTTTGCCGCAGGCGCGTTGCTGGTGGTGGCGTTGCCGCTGACCGACGAGGCTGGCTTCGTGCTGGGCGCTTTGGTCATCGGTCAGCACCTCTGGCGTTCACGCCATGCCGCCGTCGCCAACGCATGATCGGACTGTGCCTGGGCCTGGCCGGCGTGGTCTGGGCCCAACTTCCTCTCTCCAGCTTCACGCTGGCGTGGAACCACACCATCGAGAAAATCCGCTGGGAAGAGGACTACCGAGTCACCGAGCAGGGCTTGGTGCTGGGCGAGGCCCGCGTGCGCGGCAATGGCGCGGGGATGGAAATCCCCGATGACGCCTTCCTGAGAAACGGCAGCTGGCACTACCGCCGCCAACTGAGTCCTCTGCAACCCTTGAAACTGGGCCGAACGCCGGAAGCCGGTGATTATCAGCTGTGCTTTGAGGATCGGTGTCAGGCAATGAGCACCTGGGTGGGCGCGCCCGACGCGCGCCAACCCGGCATTGAGCTGTGGGCGTGCGAGCGTCATTGATCCCTGTGGCGTGGAGCATGATGTGAGCCGGCACTGCAATGAATCACGGTTGCACGCGGGGCGTCGCAGGGCACAGACGCTTTCACAGTTCATGAAAAATGTAATGGGCCGGTTCGTTGTCAGCCAGCTCAATGGCCGCGTGAGTCAACCTGTTGCGTAACGAGGGCTTGTCCACTCGTACCCGCCACTGTGTTTCCGATGCCAGCGCCGATCCGTCCCTTGCACGATCAATGGCTTCGAGCAGTCGGGCCCGCTCCGGGAAGTAGACCACCAGCGCGTCATCCTTCCAGCCGGCGACATTCAACCCCAGCGCTGCGCAGATGGCGACCTTGGTTGCAGCATCGTGTTTGTCTGCCTGCCGGGACTGGTGGATGAGTGCTTCCATCGTCGAGTCAGCGCGCCCATCGGTGCAGATCACGTCATCGCTCTGCCACGCTTCGGGCGGGCATGCCTTTTTTTCTTTGACCAGGGGAATGAACGGGTTGATTTCCATGGGGTAGATGCGGCAAACCAGCGGTCGTTCTTCATAGATACCGCAGAGGTTGTCGTCCTTCAGGTTTGGGCATTGCTCAAGGGCTCGCCCTGCGAATAGAGCGATCAACCGGACCGGAGCATCCCCGCTGCGTACGGTCACGGACCGGCCTGAGGCGTGGGAGAATTGCAGCGAGGAGCCTGCCCAGTTCGACTCATCGAAGGCTTCAACGATCACCGACACATCATGTCCCCGACGCAACCATTGTCGGGTTTCATCCAGCGTGAGCGGTATAAGTCTTCCTTTGCAGCAGACGCCACAGCCAGTGCAGGAGAAGTGGGTTACGTCAGGTTGCATATCAATTCCGGAGGGTCGCGAGGGCCGTGGAAGGCGATGATCCGGAGAGGCGAGTTGTCTCTTTCCGGGCGGTTGGCGCGCGGACCTTGATACCCAGACGGATAACATTGGCGACCACGCCCGGAAGTTAATTCGCTGTTTTCAGGCTCTGGTTACAGTGAGCCGAAAAAATGGGGTGAGGTGATGCCTCTAACGTCGGCTCATCTTCGAGGGCATCGATGACTCAGGCGATGAGCACGATCTTGCCCTGGATACCGCCCTGTGAAGCGCGGTGGTGTGCATCCGATGCCTGGGCCAGTGCAAATGTGCTGTCAATCACCACACGCAGCGTGCCGTCATCCAGCAGCCGACCGGCCTCGGCCAGTTGTGTTCCATTGGAGCGCACCTGTGTCGACGACACCGTGACAGTTCGATGGGCGGCTTCTTCATGCCCGCAGAACCCCAGCGGATTGACCAGGAAGAGGGCGCCGCCCGGTTTGATCACGCGCAGAAAGCGTTCCATGCTCTCGCCGCCGACGGCGTCAATCACGAGATCCACATCCGTTGCTGCAGCGTCGGCGGCGGTCTTTGTGTAATCGATAAAGGCGTCGGCGCCCAATTCGCGGAGCAGGTTCTCGTGTTTGCCAGAGGCCACCGCGATCACACGCGCTCCTTGCCATTTGGCAACCTGCAACGCCAAATGCCCCACACCCCCTCCAGCACCGTTGACCAGCACCGTTTTGCCTTTCAGCGGGACGGGTGCATGCCGAAATGCCTGGAACGGGTTCGGCGCGTCATGGCCGGGGTCAATCAGGAATTGCCAGGCCGTGAGCAACGACATGGGCGCGCCGGCAGCCTGCACATGATCGATGCCCTGGGGTTTGAAGGCCAACTCGTCCTCATGGACGCGAACGAACTGAGCGTAAGAGCCGCTGCCGGTCATCACGTCTTCCGGAAAACGCACCATTGAATAGACTTCGTCACCGACGCTGAAGCGGGAGGCGCTGTCGCCAACGGCAATGACCTCTCCTGAAACATCGGTACCCAAAATCAGGGGGAATCGCGCGTCTGGACGCCACGCTGGTGGCAACGCCCGATAGCCGTCGCGCAAATAGAGGTCGGGCGGGTTGAGGCTGGCCGCGTGCACACGGACGAGCACTTCGTTACGTTGGGGAATGGGTGTGGGCGCCTCTTCGTAACGCAGGACGTCCGGCCCGCCAAATTCCCGTAGCAGCACCGCTTTCATCGTGTCGTTCATCGCAACCTCGTGCAGATCAATGGGGATGACTCAGCGTAAGCCTCAATGGTCGGGTTGATAATAAGGTTACAATTCGTTTCAATGGTGCCATGAAGGAACCAATCGGATTTGAACGACTGAGCGGGATGATCGCATTCGCCCGCGCGGGCTCTCTGGGCAGCTACAGAGCAGCGGCCCGCTCGCTGTCCGTTTCACCCTCCGCGATCAGCAAAAGCATCCAGCGGCTTGAGCATCATTTCGGCGTGTCATTGTTCACCCGCACCACGCGCTCGCTGGTCCTCACCGCCGAAGGTCGCGATCTTCACGAGCGGGTGTTGCAGCTGTTGCGCCAGGCCGAAGAGATCGAGCAGGTGGCGAAGTCCGCGCGCTCCGAGCCGGCGGGCACGTTGAGGATCGCGACGTCACTTCCCATTGGGCTGCACGTGATAGCGCCCGTCATCACGGCGTTTCGGCAACGCCACCCCAAGGTGCTGCTCGACGTTCGGCTGAGTGACCAGATCGTCGACCTGATTGGCGAGGGCATTGATCTGGCGGTGAGGATTGGTGAGCTTTCGGACTCGTCCCTGTTGTCCCGCCGGCTCTTGCCGTACACCCTCTGCTGTTACGCTTCGCCGGATTATCTGGCCAGGTGCGGCACGCCTCAGCACCCCGATGATCTGGTGGAGCACGAGACGGTCAACCTGCGCTATCAAAGCACCGGCCAGACCTTGCGCTGGCCGTTTCGGGTGGGCGACAAGGAGATCGAGCGGCTGCCGTCATCGCCTGTCGTCCTGGATGCGAGCGAAGCCGTTCTGGCGGCCATCGCGGCGGGGGCGGGGATAGGCTTGGCGGCGAGCTTCATGGCCGCCCCGAGGGTGAGGCGACAGGAGCTGGTGCCTGTACTGTCCGAGTTCGCGGTGCATCGGCACAACATCACCGCCATCTGGCCCGAGAGCCGTCGCAGTAATCCTGCGGTGCGCGCTTTTCTGGACATGCTGATCGAGCTTGGTTGAGCCGGGATTTTTCAGAGTGCAGCGATACTCCCGCCTGCCGCAGCAGCCAGAAAAAAGAAGAGAAGCATCGCTACTCTTCTTGATTGCCGAAAAAGCCGATCAACTCATCGGCTATCCGATTCGCAGCCTCTTCCGGCAGGTAATGGCCCGCGTTGAGGATCACATCACCCTGTACATCGGTGGCCAAGGCGCGCAGGGCTTTGACGATATGATCGCCCACCCCTCGCTCTGCCCCCAGGGCCAATACCGGAATATTGAGCGGCGTTTCAGCGCGACGCCGGTTAGCGGCAACCCCTTCCGGTGACAGCGCTGACTGGTAGTACCCGGTGACCGCTTGCAATGCCCCGGGGGCGGCAAGCTGGCGCGCATAAACGGCAATGTCTTCAGGGGTAATGGTCCAGGGTTGCAGCGCCTTGGCCTTGTACAGCCAGGTCAGGAATGCTTGTTCGCGACCGGATATCAGCAATTGAGGAAGGCCGTCGAGTTGGTTGAACGCAAAATGCCAACTGCGCCGGTTGGCCTCGTCGGACGGCAAATCAGTGCGCGGCGCTGAAACGCCGGGAATCAGTGCGTCAAGCAACGCGAGGCGCCGGATGTCTGCAGGCCAGTCCGCAGCCCAGGCATAGGCAATCCAGGTGCCCACATCGTGCCCCGCAACATGGATCGGGCCTTCATCAAACAGGTCGATTTTTTCTGCAAACTGATGCAACTCAGTGGCGACGGTCCGCAGATCATAATTGCCTGCCGGCGCATCGCTTTCCCCCATGCCACGGGGATCAACCGCAATCACTCGGTAACCGGCATCCACCAATTGGGGCATTACATAACGCCATGCATACCAACTCTGCGGCCAGCCAGGTATCAGCAGAAGCGTCGGGCCTGCGCCGCCCTCGACGTAGTGAATATTGACTCCGCTGATCTGCGTACTTGCGTGGCGGAATCGCTGCCAGAAATCTGTGCGCACCATGAAATCCGTGCCCACATACGTTGGTTGTTCTGATCGAATCTTCATGATATCTCCCGAAATGGAATTGATCGTTTCCTAATTGACTAAATGTTTACTCCAGCAGTCCCATCAGTTCGTTCACCATTGCGAGCATCTGTTCGGTGTCTGAGCCCGTTTTGCCCACTACCCGCATGCCTTGCTGGAGGACCAAGAGCAGCTTTGCCAGATTCGGGGCATCAAGCTCCTCACGAACGGAGCCATCTGACTGACCTTCCTCGATCAGGCGGCGGAGCTGGGCTTCTCGCCTGTCCTGCTGCGCGCCGATCAAGCCTGCAATCTCGCTATCAGCCCGCGAAAGCTCAACCGCGGTTTCGACGACCAGGCATCCTGTGCGGCCTGCAGCCTCGCAGCTGAGGTGCGCGTAGTGAATGAGCAGCGCTTCGATTTTGTCGCGTCCAGAGCGCTTGCTCTCCAGGCAGGCGGCAATCGCCTCTGCACGTCGGGTCAAATAGCGATCAAGTGCTGCCAGAAAAAGGCCGCGTTTGTCGCCCCAGGCCTTGTAGATGCTGCCCGACGTCAGGCCCAGGCACGTGTTCAAGTCCGAGATCGAGGTGCCGTGAAACCCATATTCACTGAAGCGTGTAATCGCTTTGTCCAGCGCCGCGTCAGTGTCAAATTCGCGCGGCCGACCTGGCCGGACGGAGAAGTCATTTTTCGTAGTCATGGCGCGAGTATAGGAATCAATCGTTTCCAAATAAAGAGCTGAAGATAAAAAACCTGCGTTTGATCCATCAAGGGCTGGTCACGTCCCTCCTTGAGGCCAGCCCTTGTGGCCTTGATGACCGCAATAATCCGGCAGGATCTTTGACCGTATCCTGCCAGCTCGCATTGGCTTACTGGTCCGATTCTCCTTGTCCGAACATGTTCAGGAAGAACAGCCGCACGGTGTCCCAGGTCCGCTTCCACCAGCCGCCCTCAGGCGCTTCTTCCAGGGCGATCAAAGGCCGCGTCGCCAGTTTCTTATCGCCGTCGTACAGGTCCAGGCTGCCGACCACGGTGCCCATGGCGATGGGGGCGACCAGAGGGTGGTCGATGTTGAAGCGGACATCGACCTTGCGATTCCGGTCCTTTGGCAGGGTCAGGGAAATATCATCCAGCGACCCTACGGGCAGCGTCCGGTCTTCGCCTTTCCAGAGCATCGGGTTGGACAGGACCTGAGCCGCCTTCACATAGGTTTGGGTGTCGAAGAAGCGAAAGCCGTAGCTCAGCAGTTTTTCAGCGTCATTGGCGCGATTTTTCATCGAGGTGGAGCCAAATACTGCCGTGATCAATCGATGACCGTCGCGCAGGGCAGAGGTGACCATGCAGTAGCCCGCTGCCTCGGTATGCCCGGTTTTCAGGCCGTCCACGGACTCGTCCCGCCACAACAGCAGATTGCGATTGGGTTGGCGTATCCCGTTCCAGGTGAAGTGCTTTTGTTTATACAGCGGGTAATAAGCGGACTCGTCGTTGATGATGGCCCGAGCGAGCTTCGCCATGTCCAGCGCTGAGGAATAGTGATCTGGCGCGGGCAGGCCGGTCGGGTTCAGGAAATGCGTGTCGTCGAGCCCCAGCCGCTTTGCCGTTGCGTTCATCAAGCCGGCGAAACTGGTTTCATCGCCAGCGATGTGCTCGGCGAGCGCGACGCTGGCGTCATTGCCCGAGTCGATGACGATCCCGCGCAACAGGTCATGGACGGCCACCTTGCTTCGCGGATCGAGAAACATGCGCGAGCCCTCGGTGTGCCAGGCGTTCTCACTGATGGTGACTTCATCGTCGGATCGCAACCGGCCGCTCTGTATCTCGTTGGTCGCGACGTACACCGTCATCAATTTGGTCAGGCTGGCAGGGGGCAGGTGTTCATTTGCATCATGGCTGGTGATCACGTCCCCGGTGCCTGCATCCATCAGCACCCAGGATTTTGCATGAAGCTGAGGCGCCGAAGGTGTCATGGGGCCTGAGGGAACGGGAGCGGCGAACACTGTCGGCCAGTGAGTCAACGCAAGAGTCAGGACGAGCCGTGGGGTCAGGTGTTTCACGAACAGAAAGCCTTGGTTAGACGCGAGGTGCGACAACCTAGATCAGCGCAAAAACAGCGACCAATTAAGCAGGGTTAAGAAAAGTTTAAGAAGCGCCGTGCCGAGCATCGTGCAGAGGACATTCGAGTGTCACTCGGGTACCGCGTCCGTCGACGCCAGCTTCGATGCCCAGCCCGAACCCGTGGAGTCGGGCAATCGCAGCCACCAGTGACAAGCCGAGCCCGTTGCCCGGTTGCTGCCGGGACTGATCGCCGCGGTAGAGACGTCGGGTCACGCTGTTGCGTTCGTGGTGGGGGATGCCTGGGCCGTTGTCCTGCACCTCGATACTCAGACTGTGCTCCTTTCGCACGCAGCGCAGGCAGATGTGGCCTCCCGGTTGAGTGAATTTGATCGCGTTGTCCATCAGGTTCACCAACGCCTCGAACAGCAGAGAGGTATCACCCTCCAGCATTGGGCAGTCATCAGGCGTCTGCAGGATCAATTGCTGGTGTTTCTCATGGGCAAGCGGCTCATAAAACTCGTGAGCCTGCTTTAGCAGCCGCGCGGGCTGAAATGCTTCGAAGGCCGAGCGCCGTCGGGTGTCCTCCAGCTCAGATATTCGAAGCAGGCCCTGAAAGCGCGACATGATCGATTCGCTTTCCTCCAGTGCCAAGTTCAGCGTATCGACATGGGCCTGCTGCAGCGGCAGTTTTTGCAGCTGATACAGGCGGGCCCGCAACCGGGTCAGTGGGGTTCGCAGGTCATGGGCAATGCCGTCACACACACCTTTGACCTCCAGCATCAGTTGCTCGATGTGTTCGAGCATGGTGTTGACAGCGCTGGCCAGCATGTCGAGTTCATCGCGGCGGGCCGAGAGCGGCAGCCGCTCACGCAGGTTGCCCGATACGATGCGCTCGGTGCTGCGCTGCAACCGCTCCACGCGCCTGATGGGGCGTCTTCGCAACAGGCGCCAGCCGATCAGCCCCGGCACCAGCGTCAGCGACAACCCCCAGAACAGGGCCTGCCCGATAATGCCTCCCACGGCGGAGATCGAGCCTCCGTCGCGCGCGAGGATCAGGATCCTGCCATCCGCGCGATCCAGCCGCAGTGCATAGCTGCTGCGGGTTTCCTCATTGGGCAACGCGATGCTTAAACCGCGCTCCAGATAATGCACCTGTCCATCGTCGGGAAGGTTGGAGCGCAATTTGAGCAAGTCACCGGTCAGGTGGGCGCCGTTGGCTTCGAACAACCCGTAAGCATCGATGCCCGGCGTGGAGTACACCTCGCTTCCGGCGAGCTCGGACACCAGCGCCGCATCGCTGACTTTTTCATAATAATGCGCGCGTTGCATCAGCGTTCGCTCGGCCACGGTGCCTAGATAGCGCGTGATCTCCCAGTACAGTACTCCGGTGAAAACGGCACCCCAGGCCACGAAAAACAACGCATACAGACCGATCAGACGGCTGCCGCTGGACCGCCAGCGTTCAGTCCTTGTCGACGAGGACATAGCCTGACCCACGAATCGTCTGGATGGCGGGCGCTCCCGGTCCTTCTATTTTTTTACGCAGGCGCGCGAGGTGCACCTCGATGATGTTGGTGCCGGGATCGAAGTGATAACCCCAGACCTCCTGGAACAGCATGGTGCGCGTGACCAGCTGACCGGCGTTGCGCATCAGGTAGGTCAGCAATTTGAATTCGGTGGGAAGCAGCGCGATTGCCTGACCGTCAAGCGTCACCGTCTGGGCAATCAGGTTCATCTGCAGCCCGCCGAAGCGCAAGCAATGTTCCGTTTCGCCGGGTGCCGGGTCACGAAGCAGCACCTCGAGGCGCGCAATCATTTCGATCATCGAGAACGGTTTGGTCAGGTAGTCGTCGCCACCGGAGCGCAGACCTCGAACCCGCTCGTCGACGTCCGACAGGGCGCTGATCATCAGCACCGGGGTCTGAATGGACAACTGCCGCAGCGTGCTGACGATCGTCAGTCCGTCAAAATCGGGCAGCATGCGATCCAGGGTAATGACGTCATGGCCTCCTGCGATGGCCAGCGCGAGACCGTCGCGTCCGTTGTCCGCCCATTGAGCCTGAAAGCCATGAGCGTCAAGCTCGGTCATGATGGCGTGTGCGGTAACTTCGTCGTCCTCGATGACTAACGCACGATTCATTCTGAACTCCAGAGTGGGGGGCGTACATTCTAACGGCAGGCGCAAGGTGAGCCGGTACGTTTGTCCGTTAAAGTAAATTTTTCTTAACGCGGGTTAACACGGGGGAGGTGGAACGCTGCTTTAGCGTGAAGGTTTTCCGGACGAGGATTTGCCTGCCATGCACCCGTGCTTCAGACCCGTTTTGCTGACCTGCCTTCTTCTTTGCAACGGCCTGAGCCACGCCGCCGACAAGCCCGCAGAAGGTCCAGTGACCCTGAGGTTGCTCTGCTCCAGCGGTTTCATCGGTGCGGCTCAGGCCATCGCGCCTGACTACGAAAAAGGCCGCGCTATTCACCTGGACATCATCAAGGCGCCGCCCGCTGGCGTGACGCTGGCCGATACGTTTGAGCCCGCACCCAGTCCCGATGCGTTTGACCTGGTGCTGACCGACAGGGTGTCCATGGACCGACTGGTTGCGCAACGCAGGGTGGATCCGGCCACCCGCGTTGACCTGGGACAGTCGTTGATCGCCATGGCAGTCAAGGACGGCGCTCAAAAGCCCAGGATTGACACCGTTGATGCCTTGCGCGAGGCGCTGATGAACGCCGAGTCTGTCGCTTACGCCAACAGTCCCACGGGCATGTACCTTTCACATTGGCTGTTCCCGCGAATGGAGCTTGATCAGAACTTTGTGCTCAAAAGCAGGGCCATCTCCACCGAGCCCGTCGGCAATGCCGTGGCGCGCGGTGATGTTCAATTGGGGTTTCAGCAGTTGAGTGAACTCAAAGCCGCGCCCGGCATTGATATTGTGGGCTTGATCCCCGACAACGTGCAGCAGATGGTCTTGTACTCCGGTGCCGTCATGAAGGGCAGCCCTCATCCCGTCGAAGCCAAGACGTTGCTCGACTACATGACGTCTTCACAGGGGCGGGCAGCGATGCAGGAGAGCGGGCTGCAACCGTTCTAGTGTTCGCTCATGATTTTCGTGAAGGCTCTCCTTCCATGCATTTCCCTCCCTGTCATTGACGTCGTTGCGGTGTGACCGAGTGCCCGGCAGGCAGGCGGCCGTGATCGGGTAGGTAATCCGACAGGCTGTTTCTGAGCCGATTTGCTGTCCGTCGCACGCTTGCTTGCGGGTGATGCTTGATGGGGTCTTTTCTGAGAAACTGACTTCCGTCCGTGTCGATAAGAAAGCGTCGCGCTACGGCATCTGTTTTCCCCGCCTTCAACTTGAACCAGACCGCCGGACACGATTCTCTGGCCGTTGGGAGATCTGTTTGCTGACTGTTCCGATGAACCCCGTCATTGATGACCGTTTGTCTCATGTGCTGAATGCCAGTGAAAGGCTGGTCAGAGCGGCGTCGGTGGAGGAGGTCGTCGATGTGTTGCGAGACACGGCGCGTGCCACGGTGGGCGCGGAGGGCATTGCAGTCGTCATCGAAAATGACGGCCGCTGTTCTTACGTGGCTGAAGATGCCATCTCTGCGCTTTGGCAAGGCCAGAGTTTTCTCGTCGATCAGTGCATTTCGGGGTGGGCGATGCGTCACCGCGAGACGGTGGCGATCCCTGACGTCAGGCTCGATCCGCGTGTCCCGCAGGATGCCTATGCACCCACGTTCGTCCGCAGCCTGGTGATGGTGCCCATAGGCAGACCTGTCCCCGTTGCAGCGCTGGGGGCTTACTGGTCGCAGGTTCGTGATCACGATTCCGATACGATCGAGCGCCTGGAAAGTCTGGCGCGGCTGGCCACGATCGCCATCGAAAACGCTCGCCTCACCCAAGCGCGCAATCGCGAGGCAGCGCTTGGGTCTGCACAGAACCGCATCCTGGAACTGGCGGTACAAGAGACTGCCCTGAGCGTCACGCTGGACGCGATCGTCCGCGAGGTGGAGGACCTGTCCACCTCCCGTTTCCTGGGAAGTGTCCTGCTCCTGACCGAGGACGGTCGCCACGTGGAGCATTGCGCCGGCCCAAGCTTGCCGGGTCCCTATATCGATGCTGTCAAAGGCATCACCGTTGGGCCGCACTCTGAGGCCTTGGGCACCGAGCCGTCGGGTCATGCTCCGGTGCTCATTTGCGACAGTTCAGGCGATCCGCTCTGGGGCGAGTTGCGTCAGCTGGCTATCAGACAGGGGCTGCACCTCTGCTGGTCAATCCCGATTCGTTCGATGCAAGGCGCTGTGCTCGGCGCTTTCGTCATGTACCACCAAGGGCCGCGTGAGCCGTTGTCCGCGGATATTGAGATCATTGATTTCGTGGTGCACACGGTCGGCCTTGTCGCACTCCGCGCTCGAGCGGACTCCGCGAACCGGATCAGCGAGGCGAGACTGCGCCTGGCGGTTGACCATGCTGATGTGGGTTTCTGGGACGTTGATTTCGTGCGCAACACGCTGATCTGGCCGTCGCAGACGAAAGCGATGTTCGGCATCTCGGCTGACGTGCCCGTCACGCTGCAAGACTTCTATGACGGTTTGCACCCCGAGGACAGGGACGCGACCATTGAAGCCTTCACGGCGGCCGTTGACCCTGAACGCCGCGCGCTCTACGAAGTCGACTACCGCACGATTGGCCGCGAAGACGGCATCGTTCGCTGGGTGGCGGCCAAGGGCCGGGGCGTGTTCGATACGGCCGGCCGCTGCTTGCGCGTGACCGGCACGGCGATCGAGATCACCCCGCGCAAGGTCGCCGAGGAGAAACTGCGAGAGCTCAATGCCACCCTTGAAGGAAGGGTTGCGCAAGCCATTGCCGAACGGGAAGAGGCGCAAAAAGCGCTGCGTCAAAGCCAGAAGATGGAAGCCATGGGGCAGCTCACCGGCGGTGTGGCCCACGATTTCAACAACCTGCTCACACCCATTGTTGGCACCCTCGACATGCTTCAGCGACGAGGCGTAGGCGGCGAACGGGAGCAGCGGCTGATTTCTGGGGCGGTGCAATCGGCTGAACGTGCAAAGACCCTGGTGCAACGGTTGCTTGCCTTCGCACGGCGTCAACCGCTGCGCACGGTTCCCGTCGACGTGGCGAAGCTGGTGGGCGATATGGGCGATCTCGTGGCCAGCACGACGGGGCCGCAAATCAAGGTGGTCATCGATGTGCCAGAGGATCTGCCTGCGGCCATTGCAGATTTGAATCAGCTCGAAATGGCCCTTCTCAATCTTTCCGTGAACGCGCGCGACGCGATGCTTGAGGGCGGGACGATGCGCATCTCTGCCAGCACCGAGCGGGTCGGCACGGGGCACCGTTCCAAGCTTGCGACGGGCGAATACCTGTGTCTGTCCGTCGCGGACACCGGCATTGGCATGGACGCGGCGACACTGGCTCGCGCCGTGGAGCCATTCTTTTCCACCAAGGGCGTTGGCAAAGGTACCGGCCTGGGCCTTTCGATGGTGCATGGGCTGGCCTCGCAGTTGAACGGCGCACTGACGATTCAGAGCGCACCCGATCTCGGCACGAACGTGGAGCTTTGGCTTCCGCGCAGCATGACCGAGCCGGCACCGGCTTTGCGCATCGTGGACGCAGTGGAGCCGCAGCTGACGAGTGGGCTTGCGCTGTTGGTCGATGATGAAGAACTGGTACGCACCAGTACAGCGTACATGCTGGCCGAACTGGGCTATGGCGTGATCGAGGCGGCGTCAGGCGAAGAGGCCCTTGAGCTGATGGAGGCCGGGGAGGCGTTCGACCTGCTTGTAACGGACCATCTGATGCCGGGCATCAACGGGACCGACCTGGCCAGGGTGGTTCGTACCTCCAGGCCAGGAACCCCGATCCTTCTCATTTCCGGCTATGCAGAACGTGAGGGCCTTGACCCGGATCTTCCTCGGCTCACCAAGCCGTTTCGCAAGAATGAACTGGCGGCAAGCCTCTCGCAGCTGCGTGGCGAGTCCCGGGACGATGCTGCGGGCCAGACAGCAGCGCCTTGATCGGCGCCTGAAGCGCAGCGCGACCGTGGGACAGGAGGCGAGTCATTATCCTGAAACACAACCGTCAAATACCGACGTTTGCACCGGAACCGGAACGGCGCGGTAGGCCACACACCTCTTTGAATAACCATCGCGGTTAGCAGCGATGCATCCGTATTACCAGAGAGGACTTCACCATGCGCGTGTCTGGCCAGCAAACCCCCGATTCCTCACACTCCATCGAACGCCAAGAGGGGTCGGGTGCAAATGCCGTCACCGATCATGCTTGCGTGGGACAGGGTCATCCCCAATCCGGACAGGTGAGTGCCGCGGCTGTGAACGACTCCCGTGAAATGCGGCATTTGCTTACCGACTTTATAAGCCGGCAGTTCAGGCCCTATCGGGACCGTCTGGAGGCAGAATCGCCACATCGGGGAGAAATTGATCGGATCATCGAAAGCCGAGTCAACAAACTGATGGAAGAGAACATCTCGTTCGAAGAGCTTCAAACGGTGATGGATAAAGCGAAGAAGATGGACCGTAACGCCTCAATGGTGTCGGGGACGGTTGGCGGCTTGCCGTTTGCCCTGGCATCGACGCTCCAGGCCACCATTCCCGCCATCACAGGCGCCGGAGCAAACATACAAAATCCGGTGGCAAAAGCGGCAGCGCAAGGGGCGATCTCTCTCGCGGCGGCGTCAGTGATCGATCAGGTCGGCGGCGCGTCCATGAAAAAACTTCGAGAAGATGCGTATTACCTGCAGGCCCCCGGGGACAAACTGCATGAGTCTTTAAAAGTCGCGCTGGAGAGCATCGATACCAAAGCGAACCTGGCCATCAAAAACGCAAAGGAGGCGCAGACATTCACTGTCCGAAATGCCGTCAGGATGATTGCTGGCCCGGTGGCGGCCAAACTCAATCCTGCGGTTGAACCCATTCTGGATACCGCCCTTGCCATAACGGGTGGGTTAGCCGCTGGCGCCGGCACCGGCTACGCCGCCCACAATCGTCGGACGGAGCAATTCACCAGTGGCCCCGCGCTGCTGTTGGGACGAAGAGATGCCGAGCCCAAACAGGACTTGAATCAGGAAACCGACTGGTTCGACGTCTTGCAAGCACTGCGGGGCGCAAACACCTTCAGTACGCCTCTCACCAATGCGGGAGGGCGTTTGGCCGACGCGGGGCGCACATTGCTCACCGATCCGCTTGGGGCCTTGTCGAGAACCGCCAAAGGCACTTTCACCGCTTCCGGTGCCGCTAACGTCACCACACTGACCGGTGGCTTCGCCGCGCTGGAAGCCGGTAAGGGCGCTGCAGTCAACGCGTTGGCCCAACAACAAGCCTGGGGGTCGTTTGCAAAACACGCCATCAACACAGCGGGCGGCGCCGTCGTGTTCGGTGCCAATGCCGCGAGCGTCGCCGTCGCAGACAAGCTGGTTGAGGATTTAATGGCGCAAGGCGGGACAACGGCCGATACGGCGGGCGCGACAGAGACCGCTCAGCCAGCGCATGGACAAGCGGAGGAGGCTCCCGACGAGGCGTCAGGCCTTATCGGCAGACCGTCCAGTCAGCGGTCCCGGCGAGCGGATTCAGAATCGAATTCTCTTGCGCGCACCAGCCTCACCGGCAATCGAATCATGAATGCCGACACGGAACGCAACTCCACCCAGTCTCCAGGAGGCAGTCTTCGGGGGAGCCTTGGCGGCGAGCAGGCGCAGCCCACGATCAGCGGCGGACCCTCGAGCGAGGCAGAGCGCTCAGGCTCGGCGTCTTCGCAGAGACCTGCCGAGCGGCTGGCTCAATCCGCAGTGCAGACAGAAAATCTCTCAGAAGACGACGCATCCAGCTATCACACCGCGACAGACTCATCCGATGACGACGCATCCGTCTACTTCACTCCGCCACAAAGCCCGGTTTGAGCAAACCGCTGCGGGCCGCAGGGGGAAGAAACTGTACTGCGGTTTCGCGACTCACACGAAAAGATCGCGTTCCTGCTCAAACATGTCAGCCACCTCATCGGCCACGACCCGGATGGAGGCGTCCTTACGATCGCGACTGCGGGTCAACAGAAAAACCTCCCGGCTGGAGGGCACTGCGCCAAGATCGCATACCCGCAGTGTCGAATTCGCGCGCCCGATATAGTGTGGAATCAAGGCCAGTCCGATACCCGACCGCGCTGCTATCGCATGAAGCGCCTGGTCTTTGGCGCGAAAAGCAATGCGAGCGCGAGGGAAATGCCGGGCCACCCATTTTTCCTGGGTCAGGTAACCATCGGCCTCATTGAAGCCGATCAAAACCAGATTGCCTGCGGCTTCAAACGAGCGACAGGCCTCCTCCGTCCCATAAAACCCATAGCCCACCTCGACCATCGGACGCGCGATGATATCGCCGTCCTTGGGCTTGTCGAAGCGGATGGCAATATCCGCTTCACGTCGGTCAAGGCTGATGGACCGCAGGGCAGGGGACAGATCTATATCCAGCTTGGGATAACGGGCTGTCAGCGAGAAAGTAGCAATCTCACCGGCGCTTCGCAGGGAATGGGCGAGGCCATCGTGAATGCGTTCCTCGCTAAGGGCTACGGTGTCGTCGCTACCTCGCGCTCGATTAAACCGTCCACCGATCCTGACTTGATCACCGTCGCCGGGGATATTGGCGATCCCGAGACGAGCAAGCGGTTGGTGGCAGCGGCGCTGGAGCGCTTTGGCCGCATCGACACGCTGGTCAACAACGCTGGCATCTTCATCGGCAAAGCGTTTACCAACTACACAGAAGAAGACTACCGGCTGAAGTTGAGAACCAACGTCGACGGCTTTTACTTCACCACTCAAGCCGTCATTCCTGTGATGCTGGAGCAGGGCAGCGGCCACGTCGTTCAGATCACTGCCTCGACGGCAGAGTTCGCCAGTTCGCGTTCACCTGCCCTTGTTGCCATGCTCACTAAAGGCGGCATGAATTCGGCTACCAAGAGTCTGGCGATCGAATACGCCACCCGAGGGATTCGCGTGAATGCCGTCGCGCCTGGTGTTATTCGCACCCCAATGCACAACCCTGAAATTGTCGAGCAATTGGCAGCCTTCCATCCCATGAACAAGCTGGGTGAAGTCGAGGACATCGTCCGTGCCGTTCTTTACCTTGAGGACGCTGCCTTCTCGACCGGCGAGATCTTGCACGTTGATGGCGGCCTTATCGCCGGCCGTTAAAGCCTTCGGAGGAGCGCGCCCAGCGCGCTCCCCTCATACCCTGGATTTTCTATGCCAATCGTAAACATTCTGGTGACCCGGGAAGGCACGACGCCGGGCGCGGACCGAACCACTGCCGACCAGAAGGCGGCCGTCTATAAGGGCATCGCCGATCTGCTCTTTAACGTCATGGGCAAGCCTCGTGAAGACACCACCGTGATCTTCCACGAGCACGAGATCGACGACATCAGCCAGGGCGGGTTGCCATTGTCCGCTTACCGTCGACGCCGCGACCAAGACGGTCCGACAGAGCCTGATGTCGCTGCACGTCGTAATGGGTAGGTTGTGCTCAACGCTTCTGTCTAGCCTCAAGTGACGTCAGCGCGCCAGGCGCGGAGCAGATCCTGCTCAAGCGGAGCGAACTCCGTTTTCGTGGATCTGTTTGTCACAGGGGGGCACTGTTCCACTGTGCCCGTTTCATGGTTTAGTCTCGATGCTTGAGGTCGACCGAGGCGTGGCAGTTACGGGATTCGATGCTTCCCTGCCTGAAAGGCCAGCATGCACGTTCTTTCATGCTGACCGACTGCCAGAAGATCGTCAGCGCTGTTTTCTTCGGGGCCTTCTTGGGGAAAGATCCGAGACCACTGGAAGGGCAACGGCGTTGTCAGCGCCTCCGGGAATGAAGTTCAACAAGGAGCAAGACAGGGAATGGATGAGTTGATCACCTACCGGCAGGCCACTGCGAACGATGTGCCGATGATCTGTGAGTTGGGCCAGTTGCTCAACGCGATCCACCATGAGGCGCGTCCTGATATCTACACCGCTGCCACGTCTGATCCCTTACGTGACGCACCCCACTGGATGAGCTTTTTCGATAGGCCGGGTCAGGCTGCCTTCATGGCGCATGCCGATGGAAAAGCCGTAGGGTTCATTACGGCCAGCCTGTCGTCCGGCACAGGGCCATTGATGCAGCCGCTGGATTTCGTCCGGATCGGCTCAGTCTGCGTAGCAGAGTCATTCTGGGGAAAGGGCATCGGGCGCGGGCTGGTGCGAATGGTACAAGACTGGGCAGTTCAGGTCGGCGCTAATGACCTCAGGCTTTCTGTCTGGACGTTCAATACGTATGCCGTTCAGTTGTATGCGGAACTAGGGTTCGAAACGCGTGCCTTCGAAATGGGCATGTCGCTTGGATGAGGCTTCTTCTGGCGTGACGTGGCCGTGGATCGGCTGCTGTTGGCCCGAAGCTGCCCTTCATGGAGGGCAGATCGTTCTGGACGGAAAGTATCCCGAAAAGGGAACGGAACCCGGGCGATACCGCTGCGACGGTACTGGCATATATTCGCCAAACCCGACCGGCGCGGCGGGCTTACTGTTTTCGTTTGGTGGCCGACATCTGTCTGGACCTAAACCTGCGGGCCGGCGGCGTTTTGGTCACGGGTTTTCCAAAGCGATAGCAGCACACCGCCCAGCAACAGAGCGACCGTCACGCCCAAAGAAAGCACCGCCGGAATCTTGCCGATAATGCCGACCATGAAGATCTTGCCGCCAATAAACACCAGCACCAGCGCCAAGGCGTATTTGAGGTAGGCGAAGCGGTGGATCATCGCCGCCAGAGCGAAATACAGCGCACGTAGGCCAAGGATGGCGAAAATATTAGAGGTGTAGACGATGAAGGGATCCTGGGTAATGGCAAAGATCGCCGGCACGCTGTCCACAGCGAATACCAGGTCGGCACACTCGATCAGCACCAACGCCAGGAACAGCGGCGTCGCCCAGACCACAGACTTGCCACTGGCATCCGCCTGGCGGACGAAGAAGTGCCCTTCATGCAAGCGATCGGTGACCCGCATGTGTTTGCGCAGAAACTTCACCAGCAGATTATCGCTAAGGTTGGGGTGGGCATCGATCTTGCTGAACAGCATCTTTACCCCGGTCAACAGCAGGAAGATGCCGAACACATAGAGAATCCAACTGAACTCGGCGATCAGCGCGGCACCCAGACCAATCATGATAGCGCGCAGAACTATCACACCGAGGATGCCCCAGAACAGCACCTCGTGCTGATACTTACGCGGAATTGAGAGAAAGCTGAAGATCATCGCCATCAGGAAAACGTTGTCCATCGACAACGATTTCTCGATCAGAAAGCCGGTGTAAAAATCCATCCCGGCGTCACCGCCCTTAACCAGCCAGACCCAAAGGCCGAATAGCAAGCCAGCCGTGATATAGCCAGCAGACAGAAGCAGGCTTTCACGAACGCCTATTTCTCGATCCTCGCGGTGTAGCACCCCGAGATCGAAGATCAACAGGCTCAAGACAATGACGACAAAAACGAGCCACAACCAACTGGCGGTGCCGAGAAACTCGGCAAACAGAAAAGATTCAAAGGTCGTCATAAGCCCCTCCGCTATTGTCGAAGTTGTGCAAACTGCAACTCCGACATGGCAGCGATTCGCTGTCAGAGGGGCCCGGCGTTGTGAGGAAAAATTTAAAGAGGTGCGTGTGGTTTCTCAATTACTCAAGGGTTGCAAGTTATTTCAATATAGGAGGCCTCATCTGAGGTCTGAATGACGATTGACAGTTTTCGGAGAGGGAAGGGTAATGACCTGCGGTTGTGTTCAATAGGATGGCCCTATTAAATGTTCCCCGTCGGCCAGCTGAAACGCTCTTCGTCCATCGCTCGCAGCGGAAGGTCTGCATCAAGATAAAACTCATCCAGCTGCGGCGGTGCGACTCGGGTTCCTGACAGCATGGCGTGAACCTGCCCCCTGTGATGGATCTGATGCTGAAACAGGTGCAGCAACAGGCAGTCAACGCGTTCGAGCACGATTCCCTCGGCCCGGACAACCCTTGCCTGGCGACTCAATGACTGATCGTCCAGCCTTTCGCAATACGCGATCAGCCGTGCATCTGCCGCGGCTTGGAGCTGCGACAACGCGTGCAGCGACAAGGTGTCAGGAAGTTCGTTGCGTTGTCCCTCGATGTCGAACTCCAGCGCGGCGAGATAGAACTGATCGACGTCCACTATATGCAGAAGCGTCTTTTCAATCGAAGGAAAGAAGCTGGTTCGCTTGGCCACGTATTCCTCCTGGCTTAACGCGAAGCAGGCTGAGAGCAAACGTCGATTCGACCATTGATTGTTTTGTGCCTGCGCCAGAAAGCTGTTCATTGGGAGTGGCCTGGTGGATTGGCTGAGCCTTGATCATAGTAAAAAACGCGAGGCTGAGGCTCCATGCGCCAATAATGCGCGATCACGTGTCTGGACAAGATCGCACCTTCGAAAAGTAACGCTCGCGCGCGTTTTGGCGTCCGGCCATTACTTCAGATGTGCGAAGCCAAAACGTCGTTCACACCCTGACGCTTTAGAGGCGGATAATCGCTAACATAGACGGCCAAATACCTGCGCAGGTTCTCCAGTGCCCTCCATTCAAACTTCTACCGTGCCTGAGAACCGATGGGTCGTTGGATTAGGTGCATCAGCAGGCGGGCTCGAGGTGTTGCAGCGCTTTCTGACATTGATGCCGGTCGACACCGGCTTCAGCTTTTTGGTGATCCAGCACCTGGCCCCGGCCATGCCCAGTTTGTTGAGCGAAATCCTTGGCCGCGCGACCACAATGAGAGTGGCCGATGCCGAGCATGGCGTGTCAATGGATGCCAATACTGTTTATGTTCTGCCTCCCAATCGTGACCTCACCCTTGAAGGAAACACACTGGTGGTGCAGGCTCCCATGTCGTCAGGCGGCCTGCACCTGCCCATCGACACCTGTTTCACTTCAATGGCGAGCGAGCTTGGCGCCAATGCCGTGGGCATCGTGCTTTCCGGCACGGGGCACGACGGCACGCAGGGCTGCCGGGCCATTCTCGACGGCGGGGGCAAGACGCTGGTGCAATGGCCAGACGAGGCGACCTACAGTGGCATGCCCAGCAGTGCTATTGAAGCCGGTAACGCCAGTCATGTCCTGACGCTGGAGCAAATGCCTGAGGTGCTTTTGGGGCGTAAGGTCGAGCCCATGGCCAATACCGCATCCGGCGAATCGTTGCAGCAGATATTGGTGCATTTGCGCACGGTCACCGGACACGACTTCACCCAGTACAAGAAAACGACGATTGCGCGACGGATAGAGCGGCGAATGCAGGTCCTGCAAATAGCCAGTCAGACTGACTATTCGAGCCTATTGCAGCGTTCTGCGGTGGAGTGCCAATTGCTGTTCAATGAATTGCTGATCAACGTGACTCAGTTCTTCCGGGACCCTGAAGCGTTCGAGGTCATGCGCGCCGACATCCTTGAGCCCATGCTGACGGGCAAGGCCGGCAACGACGAGTTTCGGGTCTGGATCGCGGGCTGCGCCAGCGGCGAGGAAGCGTATTCCGTGGCCATTGTGCTGCATGAACTGCTGCAAACCCATGGATCCGCGTGCAAGGTGCAGCTGTTTGCGACTGATCTGGATGCTGAAGCGATCAACATCGCGCGGGCCGGCCTTTATCCCGAGACGATCGCCCAGGAGATAAGCCCCGAACGCCTGAGCCGCTACTTTAGCCCTGTCGAAGGCGGCTACAGAGTCAGGAAAGAAATCCGCGAGATGATCGTGTTCGCGGTGCAGAATGTGATTAAGGATCCGCCGTTCACGCGGCTTGATCTGCTCTGCTGTCGCAACCTGATGATTTACCTGGGCGCCGCGCTGCAGAACCGCCTGATCCCGATCTTCCATTACTCGCTGAAGTCCCAAGGCGTGCTGTTTCTTTCTCCGTCCGAGAGCATCGGCAGTTACGCAACGTTGTTCACGGCTATGCACCGCAAGTGGAAGTTTTATCGGGTGAACAAAGCCCACAACAACAGATTGATGCAGCTGGGCAGCAGTCTGTCCTGGCTTCCCCAAAAAATCAGCCGACCTGCGGACCGTACCTTGACCTTGAACAAAGAAACCAACCTCGCCGAACTGACTCGCCGCGCACTGCTTCAGGATTTCGGGCCCGCGTCGGTCGTGACGGATCTGGCCGGCAACATTCTTTACGTGCATGGCGATACCGGGAGTTACCTGCGTCCGGCACCCGGGCAGGCCAGCCTGAATGTCATCGACATGGCCCGCGAAGGCCTGCAGCTGGAGCTGCGCAGTGCCGTCCGTCGTGCTGCGCAGGGTGGTGAGTCGACATCCGGTCAGCCAGTCACGGTGACCGGCGATGGCATTGCCCGCCCGGTCCACCTGAGCGTGCGCCGCATGGCGGGCGCCTCGCAGAGCGAACAACTGCTGTTGATCACCTTTCAGGAAACCACCGATGCTGCGTTCGCCGACAGCGACGGGACCTCACAACGTGTTGTCGCGCAATCGCCCCCCGACCGTGTGAACTCGCTGGAGCGTGACCTGGCCTACACCCGCGAAAATCTTCAAGCCACGATCGACGAATTGCAGCACACCAACGAGGAGCTGGGGGCTGCGAATGAAGAGTTGCAGTCGACCAACGAGGAGCTGCAATCCTCGAACGAAGAGCTGGAAACGTCCAGGGAAGAGCTGCAATCGGTCAATGAGGAGTTGGTGACGGTCAATGCGGAGTTGCAAGCCAAGATCGAGCAGTTGGGCGACATGCAAAATGACATGAAAAATCTGCTCGACAGCATCAATATCGGAACTATATTCCTTGACACTCAACTGATCATCCGACGCTTCACCCGGGATGCCGTCAAACTTTACCGGTTGATTCCCAAGGACATCGGACGGCCGCTGGCCGATATTTCCTCGCACATCCATTCAGTGGATTTGCTGGTTCCCGCACAGGAAGTGCTTGATATGTTGATACCTCAGGAAGTCGAACTGTGCACGGTCTCCGGGGACTGGTTCCTCGCGCGCCTGGCACCGTACCGCACGCTGGACAACGTCATAAGCGGCGTGGTCATGACGTTCCACGATATCAACTCGCGCATTGCCAATGAGCGAGCCATTCAAGCCGCGCGCGAGCTGGCCGAGGCCATCGTCGACACGGTGATCGAGCCGCTGCTGTTGCTGGATCATGACCTGTGCGTCGTGTCTGCAAGCCGGTCCTACTATCGCACATTCAATACCACCGCCAGCCAGACTACCGGCCGCAGGCTCTACGAGCTGAACAACAGCCAATGGGACATCGCTTCGCTGCGCAAGAAGCTGGGTACCATCCTCGATGACGACACCAGCTTCGATGGCTTCGAGGTCACCCATCAACTCGCTGGCACCCAGCCTCAAACCGTCCTGCTCAACGCCCGGCGCGTGTCGGGCGAGGGTGCGCGACCGCATCTGATCCTGCTGGCGATGCAGCCCCAACCCTCAGTGCTCTAGGCCCGGACCACCATGAAGCCACCGACTTCCGCGCCCTTTGCTCAGATTCCCCAGCAGGTCGGTGGCCTGGAAGACCCTGATCGGCTGTTACGAGAGTTGCGGCTTCATCAGGTCGAGCTCGAGATGCAGAACGAGGAACTGCGTAGCGCACAATCTGCATTGGAGGCTTCACGGGATCTTTATCTGGACCTGTACGAGCACGCCCCGGTGGGCTACCTCACGCTGGATTTCCACGGCGTGGTCCAGGCTGTTAACCATACGGGAGAGAAGCTGCTGGGCTGGTCCAGAAGCCGGTTGCTGCAACGCCGTCTTGCCGGGCGAATCGTTGAGGCGGACCGCGACCGGTGGCAGCAGGTCTTCGCCAGGTTATGCAGAGACGGTCTTGCTCAGGAATGCGACCTGTCGCTGGAGCGTGCCGATGGCAGCCAGTGGCAGGCACGGCTCAACTGTATTCAGCAAAAAGGCGAGGTGCCGACGATCCGGTTGACGTTGACCGATTTGACGACACGGCGGCAGGTGGAAAGCCGCTTGAACCTTGCCGCGAGCGTTTTCTCCCATGCGCGCGAAGGCATCATGATCACCGATGCGTTTGGAACCATCATTGAGGTCAATGACGCCTTCAGCACGATCACGGGCTACTCACGGACCGAGGCCGTTGGCAGGAATCCACGGCTGCTGGCCTCGGGTTTTACGCCTCCGGCTCAATACGTGAATCTGTGGGACAGCCTGCTGAAGGACCACTACTGGCAAGGGGATCTGTGGAACCGGCGGCGTAACGGAGAGCCGTTCGCCGCCCAGCAAACAATCACGACGATTCTGGACGCTCAGGGGCGACCTCAGCATTACGTCGCGCTCTTCACCGATGTCACCGAGTCCCACGAACACCAGCGCCAGCTGGAATACATTGCCCACTACGATCCGTTGACTCACCTCCCCAATCGCGTGTTGCTGGCCTCCCGCATGCATGAGGCCATGGCGATCGCCTTGCGCACCGGCACTCAACTCGCCGTCGCTTATCTGGACCTCGATGGCTTCAAGGCGATCAATGACGAACATGGTCACGAAGTGGGCGACAGGGTACTTGCCCACGTTTCGCGACGCATGAACCAAACGTTGCCAGCGGGCTGCACCATGGCCCGTCTGGGTGGCGACGAGTTCGTTGCCCTGATCGTCGATCTCGATCAGGTCTGCGACAGTGCGCTGGTGCTGGAGCGTTTATTGGCGTGCGCAAGCGACACGGTGCACATCGGCGCGTTGAAGGTGTCGCTGTCCGCGAGCGTGGGCGTGAGTTACTACCCTCAAGAAGGTGACATAAGCGCCGACCAGCTGTTGCGCCAGGCCGATCAGGCGATGTATCAGGCCAAGCTTGCGGGCAAAGATCGCTTCCATGTGTTCGACGCCAGGAACGATCTGGACATGCGCGGACATAACGCCCGGCTGGACAGGATCGACAGGGCCATTCGAGAGCACGAGCTGCGGCTTTATTACCAGCCCAAGGTCAACCTGCGCACCGGTGAAGTCGTCGGTGCAGAAGCATTGTTACGCTGGCAACACCCGGAAAGGGGGCTGCTGATGCCCGACGATTTCCTGCCGCTGATTGAGAGCAATGCGCTTTCGGAAGTAGTGGGCGAGTGGGTGCTGGAAAACGCCTTGATCCAAGTCGCGCAGTGGCAACGGGAAGGGTTGCTGCTCCCGGTCAGTATCAATGTGGGCGCTCGGCAACTTCAGCATCCGGACTTCGTCCCCAACCTGATGGAACGGCTGGCAGCGCACCCCGATGTCGAGCCGCACATGTTGATCATCGAAATTCTCGAAACAAGTGCGCTGGAAGACATCGAAGGCGTGTCGCTTACGTTGCGCAAGTGCGCAGCGCTCGGCGTGCATTTCGCGCTGGACGACTTTGGAACCGGCTATTCGTCCCTCAGCTACCTCAAGCGCTTGCCGGTAGCTCAGTTGAAGATTGATCAGACATTTATTCACGGGATGCTCGATGCACCTTCGGATGTGTCAATCCTGCAGGCAATCCTGGGACTGGCGTCGGCATTTGGACGCGAGGTCATCGCCGAGGGTGTCAACAACCCCGCGCAGGCTGCTCAGCTCTTGCAGCTTGGATGTGAGGTGGCTCAGGGCTACGGTATTGCTCAGCCAATGCCGCCATCGGCCATTCACCACTGGATAGTTGGCTGGTCAAAGGATCCCTGGCCGCGCGCTTGAAACGCTCATTGCGTGCCCGTGTTAACGACACTCTTTTTAAACTCCATGCTTGTCAGCATGAACGTTGGTTGCCCGGTTTTCGGCATTGGCACAGCAACCCTGTGTGGCCTCTGCGACATCTCGAGTGTCGATGAGGTTGACCGATCCATCGCCCGCAGCGCCTCCCCAATTTCTGTTGGCCACCTGAGCCCCTGCGCGCGGTCAGTCTGACCCCCGCTATGACTCGACAGGCGCTGCGCTGCCCACGCCCTTTCTGTTCATTCCTGTCAGTGCATAACCATACGTTGGTTTAGGGACCCTGTTCTATTGGATTATTGTCGGGTGATGCACCGCGCGGATAGTCTCTTACTTACGAGTTGGCCATTTGGGCCGTTATGCGGTCCAGTTAAGTTACCCCATGTGGCTCGGTTTCATCCCATTGGATTTAACCGTACTGAACAACAGGCTGAGCGGCGCGGGTTCAATAATCGGTTTAAACCCTCTTGGCATTCAACTGATTCAATCACCGGATGTAAATGATCATGAACAATCAACACTCAGTCGTGCATGGACTGCTTGTGGGCGCCAGCCGCCTTGAAAACCTCGGTATTCATTTGATTCGGCTCGGTGTCGCCATCATCTTTTTATGGATAGGCGCCTTGAAATTCGTCCCTTATGAGGCCGACAGCATCACGCCGTTCGTGGCTAATAATCCAGTGATGTCTATGTTCTATGCGCACCCGGATCAATACAAAGAGCATCTTACGCATGAGGGCCAACTTGATCCGGCCAAGCGGGAATGGCAGACCGCTAATCATACTTATGCGTTTTCCAATGGGTTGGGAACAGTGGAAATCCTGATCGGCTTGCTGGTGCTGTCCTACCTGTTTTCTCGCAGGCTCGGCATGGTCGGTTCTGTGTTGGCGTTTCTGACGCCGTTGGTGACGCTGTCCTTTCTCATTACAACGCCCGAGGCGTGGGTACAGAGTACGGGCGATGCCGAGTTCGGATTTCCCTACTTGTCAGGCGGCGGAAGACTGGTACTCAAAGACGTCCTGATGCTGGCCGGGGCCGTCGTCATGATTGCTGATTCCGCACGCCAATTGCTGGGGCAAAGAACAACGCCTGTTCTGGCGCCTGGCCAAGGCATCTGACGCTCACGATTTTTCAGGTGCTTCTATCGCGGCCTGCGGCACCTACGAGAGAGGGAACTGCACCGTGAAGCATCCTGACTTGAGCATTCCAGATCCTGAGCTTGCGGCTGTGTGCCAGGCGTTCGCCGTGCCAGAGCGGGTTGCTGCCACGTGGAGCGAAGTGAGTTTCCTGGGCAAGGGATGGCAGGCATCTCTGGACGTTGACGGAGATCGCCTGGCGTTCTGGATGTTTGGCTGCGGGCCGGTCATTTTGCTGATGCACGGCTGGTCCAGTCGGGGTTCCCGTCTGATGGGGTTCGTAAAACCGCTGATCGCGGCAGGGTTCTCTGTTGCCGTGCTCGATGCGCCGGGCCACGGACACTCCAGTGGAGCAGGGTCGAGTGTGATTCATGCGGGGAAGGCGGCATTGAAGCTGGCGGGGCATCTGGGCGATGTCCATGGCGTTATCGCCCATTCGGCCGGTTCCACCGCAGCACTCTGGGCACTGTGCAATGGGTTGTCGGTCCAGCGAAGTGTGCATGTTTGCGGGCCCAGTTCGATGACCACCGTCGTTTTGGAGATCGCCCGTGCTCACTGTCTGAATGATCGGCAAACGACGGAGTTCTGCGCATGGGTGGAAGCATTCATGGGGGTAACGCTGGCGTCTATCGACCTTCCGGCACTGGCCACGGGGCTCAAACACTCGGGGCTGATCGTGCATGATGGCGATGACCGTGTCGTACCAGTCGCGCAATCCCGGGCGCTGCATGGTGCATGGAGGCGTTCGACCTTGATTGAAACCCGCAGGCTCGGGCATCGCCGCATTCTTTCTGACGCTCACATCATCGAATGTGCCGTCAGGTTCATGATGCCAACCGATCATCCGCTCGAAATGCAGGCCTGAGCGCCTGTCCAAATCACTACTTCGGGACGGGTTCCTGAGCCAGCAGTAAACGTTCGCTCTTTTCCAGTTCCCGCGACTGTTGATCACCTCGGTCTACTTGGGCGGAATCGCGGGAACTGTTTTTTTCTGGCGTTAATGATCCGCACCTGGCCGATCAACGCCCTATGCCTCCCCGAAACTGCAGCCGTTTTTGTTACGGGCGACGCATCATCAGCAACGCGACGATCACAGCCAGCGCAGCGATGAGGGTGGCGATGATGCCAATCGAGCCCAGGCCGAAGTGACCAATGCCGATACCGCCGAAGATGGCACCCAGGCCGATGCCGGCGTTGGCTGCGGAGATGTTCATGGAGGCGGCCAATGCTTGAGCATGCGCCCCGGCCTGCATGACCCTGACCTGGCACACGACGAACAGTGCGGTGTATCCAATGCCCCACGCGACCAACGCAACGATCAGCCACGTGTGGTTCGGCGCCAGAGGCACCGCCGCGAGCATGCCTGCCCCGGCCAGCACCAGAAACAGCACCATCGCGGCAAGGGGTTTGCGGTCGACCATGCTGCCGCCCAGGTGGTTACCGACCATGCCGATCGCGCCGAAGCCCATCAGCCACCAGCCCACCTGACCCGCAGGAATGCCACCCAGTCGCTCAAGGATGTCGGCCAGGTAGGTGTAGGCGGTGAACAGCGAGGTGAACGTCAGGATCGACAGCAACAGGTGAGCCAGGAAGCGTGGTTGGCGCAGGATTGCAGTTTGTTTCTGATCAGGGTGCGCACTGGCGGAGACCGGCAACTGTGGCATCACAAGGTGCATCAGCACGCCGATGAAAAAGGAAATCGCCGCCAGAATCCAGAAGCTTCCGCGCCAGCCCACCGAGTCAGCCGCCAGCGTGCCCAGCGGCACGCCAAATACCAGCGCGGCCGTAATACCCAGATAGACCCGGCCCACGGCCTTGCCCGATTGACCCGGACCTGCGAGCTGTCCTGCGGTTTCGCTGGCTGTTCCCCAGAACACGGGCAATGCCAGGGCCGGGATGAACCGTGCCAGCGCCATTATCCAGATGTTGGTGGACACCGCCGCCAGTACGTTCGAGGCGGCGAACACCATGAGGATCAGGGTGAACAGCTTCTTGCGCTCGACGTGGGCCAGCTTGGCGGTGAGGACGGGCCCGAACAGCATCACGGTGAACGCGAACAGGGTGACCACCTGGCCCGCGAGGGCGATGGAGATGTTCAGGTCTCGGGAAAGGGCGGGCAGCAGCCCGACGATCAGGAATTCGGTGGTGACAATAATGAAGGCCGCGACCGCCATGATCAGGATCTGAAGCCCGGAACTTGAGGTCTCGGCGGGGTTCAGCGTGGCGCTTGCCGTGGGTGGGGACTGCATGGTGCTTAACTCCAAACGGATTTCGGCATAGCCTATTGGAGAAATTGTGTTTTATCTTGGTTGGTTTTTACCGAGTGAATGGAATCAGATTCACTAATTGGAGTGGCTATGTTTTCTTCAGAACGGCTTAAGGGCATTGATGTGTTCGTCATCGTCGCCGATATGGGCAGCTTCACTGCGGCGGCGGAACGTCTGAGCCTCACCAACTCGGCCGTCAGCAAGAGCATCGCGCGACTGGAAGGTCGGCTGGGGACGCGGTTGTTTCAACGCACCACGCGTCGATTGTCGCTGACGGATGCCGGGGAAACCTTCTACCGCACCTGCACCACCGTGCTGTCCGATCTGGAGGAGGTCGAGATTGCCCTGACGTCGACGCAAACCGAGCCGCAAGGCAAGGTCCGCATCGATTTGCCCGCTTCCTATGGCCGCTTGCACGTTCTGCCGCTGATCCTTGAGTTCATGAAGCTGCACCCGCGACTCTCGCCCCATGTGTCGTTTTCGGACCGTTATGTGGACCCGGTACACGAAGGTATCGATATCGTCGTGAGGATCGGGGGCTCCGATGCGTGGCCCGCGTCCATAGGGCATCAGTTTTTCGGCACCCAGACACTCATTTTTTGCGCGTCGCCTGACTACCTCGAGCGCTACGGGGAACCGGCCTCGGAGGCCGATCTGGACGGGCACCAGTGCGTGGGCTATGGGCAGAACGATGGCATGACCATCCCGTGGTATTTCAAAGGCCGGCAACCGGGCGACCGGGAACGCAGGATCATTCATCCCCACATCGCCGTGGGGGACGGGGAGGGTGAGGTCATGGCCGTTCTGGCAGGCCTTGGCATCGCGCAGTTACCGACCTGGCTGGTTCAAACGCACTTGAGCAGCGGCAGACTGATTGAAGTGCTGCCGCATCTCGCCACCGAAGGCCTGCCGATGAACCTGGTATGGCTCAAAAGTCGTGAGGCGCTGCCGAAAGTGAGCGCGTTACTTGCCTACCTGAGTGCCCATCTCACGCCCGACGGGCGACGCTGATTGCCTGCACCGTCATTCGTACCCCCGGTGTAGAAAAACAGCGCGTCAGTGTCGTGATGAACCGGCGGCCGATTGCCGCAACAGATCAAAAAACGAAGCCGTGCCCCAGTTCGCTCTCCATCCACTCCAGAAACCGCCTGACACGCGGAAAGCTGGAGTGGGCCTTCGGGAATACCAGGTGATGCGCGGCCACCGGAGCACTCAACGATTCGGGTGATACCTCCACCAGATCTCCGGACGCCAGGTACTTCTGCGCCAGCAGCGAGCTCTCAAGTGCGAAGCCCAGCCCATGGCTCGCCGCTTCGAGGGTCATGTAGGAGCGATCGAAGCTCAGCGCGTAGGGATTCTCCGGGCGTGCCAGACCGTGTTGGGCAAACCAGGCGGGCCACTTCAACAATGTCGCTTCCGACAGGATCAACTCACAGTCCAGCAAATCCGCTGCGGCGCTGATCGGTCTGCGGGCGAGTAATTTTGGCGCGGCCAGCACCGCAAAGTGTTCGTTGCGCACGGTGCGCACTTCATAGCTGGGCCAGTTCGGCACGCCATGACGAATGTCCACGTCGATCTTGTCCCGGCTGAAGTGCAGGGATTCGTATGAACACGAAAGGTTGATCTGGATATCGGGATGGCTCACACGAAATGCCTCCAGCCGAGGCATCAGCCACAACAGCCCGAAACTGGGCGAGGAATGCAGGCGCAGGCAATCGAGACTGACGTCGCTGGTGGCTCGCTCGGTCGCAATCGCCAGGCTGTGTAGAAGCCCGGAAATCTCCTTCAGGTATTGCTCTCCCACCGGTGTCAGCGTCACGCCGCGGGCGTTACGGACGAACAATTGGCGCCCGATCATCGCTTCAAGATTGGCCAGTTGATGGCTGACGGCCGAGGGCGTGAGGTCCAGCGCTTCGGCCGCTCTGGCGACGTTGCCGAAGCGTGCCGTCTGTTCGAAGGCCTGAATTGCCCTCAAGGGTGGGAGCGGTGGTGAGGCTTCGCCGCCAGTGGACATGGTGGGGGACTCCTTTGTTCTTGTTGTGATTCGGCGCTTTCTATTCAAGCACTCCTGCAACTGTCCTGACGAGGGCTGAATTTTTTTCAGCATCCAATGACTTTTGCGTTATTGCTCGCCCTGACCTCGAGGACCAAGCTGACCCCATCGATTCTCAGGGATCGAAGCCACTCAAAATCTCATAAAAACAATCAGAGGTTTCGCTCATGCTTCTTCAGGGCAAAGTTGCAATCATCACGGGTGCAGCATCCGCACGTGGTATCGGTCGGGCCACCGCGGCCACCTTCGCTCAGCACGGGGCAAAGGTCGTCATTCTCGACCTCGATGCAGCCGCCGCACGTGACGCTGCAGCGTCGCTGGGCGAAGGTCATCTCGGACTCGCTGCCAACGTCGCCGACGAGGCACAGGTCAACAAGGCCATCGCCCAGGTCATCGAGCACTTCGGCCGTATCGACGTGTTGATCAACAATGCCGGTATCACCCAACCCCTCAAGACCCTCGACATCCGCCACGCGGACTACGACAAAGTGCTCGATGTCAGTCTGCGCGGCACGTTGTTGATGTCCCAAGCGGTCATTCCGCTGATGCGCAAGCAGTCTTCGGGCAGCATCGTGTGCATGTCCTCGGTGTCCGCGCAGCGTGGCGGCGGTATCTTCGGCGGTCCTCACTACAGCGCCGCAAAAGCCGGTGTGCTGGGTCTGGCCAAGGCCATGGCTCGCGAACTCGGTCCTGACAACGTGCGCGTCAACTCCATCGCCCCCGGCTTGATCCATACCGATATCACCGGTGGCCTGATGCAGGATGAGCGCCGTCACGCGATCATCGACGGCATTCCGCTGGGCCGTCTGGGTGAGGCGCAGGACGTGGCCAATGCGGCACTGTTTCTGGCCAGTGACCTGTCTTCTTACCTGACAGGCATTACGCTGGATGTTAACGGCGGCATGCTGATTCACTGACAACAAGTGGCCGGGCGATCCGCCCGTACTGTTCTGGATCGATGATTCGCCGGGCTCTGCAGCCTGGCGGTCTATAAAAACAAGAGATCAGATCATCATGATTACCACCATGACGCTCGACGCGGCATCGGCCGTGCGCTCGAATGCTTATCGCAAAACCGCCTGGCGCCTGATGCCATTCCTCATGCTGTGCTACCTCTGCGCGTATCTGGATCGGGTCAACGTCGGTTTCGCTAAGTTGCAGATGATGAATGACCTGTCGCTCAGCGAGACCGTTTACGGGCTCGGCGCCGGCATGTTCTTTCTCGGCTATTTTCTCTGCGAAGTCCCCAGCAACCTGATCCTGCACAAAGTCGGCGCTCGTCGCTGGATCGCACGCATCATGATCTCGTGGGGGATCATCTCGGCACTCTTCGCCTTCGTGGAAACGGCTTGGCAGTTTTACGCGTTGCGCTTCCTGCTGGGCATTGCCGAAGCGGGCCTGGCCCCTGGCTTGCTGCTGTACCTGACGTACTGGTTCCCGTCTTACCGTCGGGCAAAGATGACGGTGCTCTGGTTCGTGGCCATCCCGTTGTCGGGCATGATCGGCGGCCCGTTGTCCGGCTGGATCATGAACCACTTCGCGGGCATGCACGGCTGGTCCGGCTGGCAGTGGATGTTCGTAATCGAGGCCATTCCCACGGTCATCGTCGGGTTGCTGGTGCTGACCTACCTGAAAGATGGCGTGCATCAGGCCACCTGGCTCACCGACGACGAAAAGGAGCTGGTGAACAAGGAACTGGCAGAAGACAACAGCCGCAAAGTGACCCATGCATCGCCGCGCGAATTCATTCGTGATCGCCGTCTCTGGTTGTTGGCCTGCATCTACTTCTGCGTGGTCATGGGTCAGTACGCAATCACGTTCTGGCTGCCAACGCTGATCCGTAACGCGGGTGTCTCCGACCCGCTGCACATCGGCCTGGTGACCAGCCTGCCGTACCTGTGCGCCATCGTCGCGATGCTGTTGATGGGCCGCAGTGGAGACAAGCACCGCGAGCGCCGCTGGCACCTGGTCGTCCCCATGATCGCTGGCGCCATCGGCCTCACGCTGGCGGCGTTGATGGGCGGCAACCTGGTGTTTTCTGTGCTGAGTCTGTGTCTGGCGGCAGCGGGCGTGCTGTCTGCGTCTTCACTCTTCTGGATGTTACCCACCACGCTATTGGGCGGGGTATCAGCGGCAGCCGGCATCGCGGGCATCAACAGCTTCGCCAACCTTGCGGGTTTCTGCTCGCCCTATCTGATCGGCTGGATCACGACCACGACCGGATCGAGCGCCATCGGTATGTACCTCATCACCGCTGTGCTGTTTATCGGCGCAGTTCTGGTGCTGCGTATTCCGGCCGCGTCGGTCAATCGTTGAGTCAATGGAGACTTCTCAAATGACAGTTCATGCATCACACACCCGCCTCGCGTCACTGACCGAGCGCGCTTACAACATTCGTCGTCACGCACTGCGCATGGGCCAGGTTCAGGGCCAGGGCTATGTCGGGCAAGCGTTGGGCGCCGCCGATCTGCTGGCCGTGTCGTACTTTCACGCGCTGCGCTATCAGCCGGACAATCCTGAGTGGGAAGGGCGTGACCGCTTTTACCTTTCCATCGGCCACTATGCGATTGCCTTGTACGCCGCGCTGATCGAGGCGGGCGTCATTCCGCTGGATGAGTTGGAAACCTACGGTTCGGACGACAGCCGTCTGCCGATGTCGGGCATGGCGGCTTACACCCCCGGCATGGAAATCACCGGCGGGTCGCTCGGGCACGGCCTGGGGATCGCAGTCGGCGCCTGCCTGGGACTCAAGCGCAAAAAATCCGACTCGTTCGTCTATAACCTGCTTTCCGACGGTGAGCTGAACGAGGGCTCGACCTGGGAAGCTGCCATGTCGGCTTCGCACTGGAAGCTCGACAACCTGATCGCGATCATCGACGTGAACAACCAACAGGCGGACGGACATTCCAGCGAGGTGTTGGCGTTCGAGCCCATCGTCGATCGTTGGCAGGCATTTGGCTGGTTCACTCAACGGGTGGACGGCAACGACCTGCACGCGCTGGTCGACGCATTCGACGCCGCGCGCAACCACACCGGCAGCCAACCTCGCGTGATCATCTGCGACACCAAAATGGGCAAAGGGGTGGATTTCCTCGAGACCCGTGAAAAGACCCACTTCATCCGCGTCGATGAAAACGAGTGGGATCTGGCATTGCAAAACCTTCAGGTCGGGAGCGACAAATGAGCACGGTAAACACCCCTCAAAGCGGTAAAAAACGCCTGACAACCTCGGCCATGATCGCCTCCATTGCCTCGGAAGGTCAGGCCACCCGGTCCGCGCCCTTCGGCCATGCGCTGGCGGCGCTGGCAGAGCAACGCCAGGACATCGTCGGGCTGTCTGCCGACCTGTCGAAATACACGGACCTGCACATCTTCGCCAAGGCGCACCCGGACCGTTTCTACCAAATGGGCATGGCCGAGCAACTGCTGATGAGCGCCGCCGCAGGCATGGCGCGTGAGGGCTTCACGCCGTTCGCCACGACCTACGCGGTATTCGCTTCACGTCGTGCCTACGACTTCATCTGCATGGCGATTGCCGAGGAAAACCTCAACGTCAAGATCGTCTGTGGTTTGCCCGGACTCACCACCGGTTACGGCCCCAGTCACCAGGCCACCGATGACCTGGCGATCTTCCGCGCCATGCCCAATCTGATGATCGTCGACCCCTGCGATGCGCTGGAGATCGAGCAGGCCGTGCCGGCCATCGCCGCTCACCAAGGCCCTGTTTATATGCGTTTGCTGCGCGGGAATGTACCGGTCGTGCTGGATGAGTACGGTTACACGTTTGAAATCGGCAAAGCGAAGACCCTGCGCACGGGCAACGATGTTCTGATCATTTCTACCGGCCTGATGACCATGCGCGCTCTTGAGGCGGCCGAGAAGCTGAAAGCCGATGGTGTCGACGTGGCGGTGCTGCACGTGCCCACGGTCAAACCCCTGGATGAACAAACCATTCTGGCTGAAGCGCGTAAATCCGGACGGCTGGTGGTGACGGCCGAGAACGCATCGATCATCGGTGGTTTGGGCGAGGCGGTGGCGGGGCTGCTCATGCGAAGTGGCGTGACACCGACCTTCCGCCAGATAGCATTGCCGGACGCGTTTCTGGACGCGGGCGCGCTGCCGACCCTGCATGACCGTTACGGGATCTCAACCGACGCGGTGAGTGCTCAGATAAAAGCGTGGCTCTAACGAACGCCCTGCCATAAAAAACCGCCCTGGATGGGCGGTTTTTGAATCTGTGCTGAGTAGTCGTCCTTGTACAGTTGCAGCAAGCGCGCCTGGAGGCTTGTCACGTCGTTCGCCGATTGCTCCAGGTTCTGGCGGTACTCCGTCCAGTCAGCCTGCAGCAGGCTGAAGCTCACGCGCTGTCTGAGGTCATCGATCCCCTTAGCGAACAATGCTGACGGGGGCAGAGTGCTCGACGGGGGGGCGGGTGTCATCTTGGCGACCACTCGGCGCCGGACACAGCTGGGGTGCCCGGGGTCAGTGAGCAAGCGACTTCAATGTCACTTGGACGCACAGGCCGCCACCGGCGCGCGCCGACAGTTTCAACTGTCCGCCCAGAACGCACGCGAGTTGATTGGCGATCGCCAGGCCTAGCCCCGAGCCTTTGGTCCCGTTTTGACGATCAGACGGGATTCTGTAAAAGGGCTGCAGTACTCGCTCAAGTTCCGATTCGGGTATGCCGGGGCCTCGATCCAGAATGCAGATCAGGATGACGCCAGGGACCTGTGAGTCGGCCTCCAGCTGCGCGCCCCCGCCATACTTAATGGCGTTGTCGATCAGGTTGACCAGAAGCCGACGAAGTACATAGGGCTGGGTGTGAAGCACGTGTTTGCCGACGATCCGGTGCTGAATCGGTTTGCCCATGTCCTCGTAATCGAACACCAGCGTTTCAAGAAACGCATTCAGGTCGACTCGATGGTTGTTTTCGCTGGACGCTTGGGCGCTACAGGCATAAGACACACCCTCGGTAATCAAGTGCTCGATCTCGCCCAGGTCATGGCAAAGTTTTTCTTTTTCGCAGGACTCATCCATGAACTCTGTGCGCAAGCGCATGCGCGTAATAGGGGTTTGCAGGTCATGGGAGATGGTGGCCAGAATCAGTAAATGCTCCTTCAGATGGATGGCTACCCGATCCTGCATCGCGTTCAATGCAGCGGCTGCGTTGGCTATTTCCAGAGGACCCGTTTCATCGAGTCTGATAAGGCGGTTTTGTGGATCCAGGTATTCGATTTCCCGCGACAGCTTGATCAAGGGTCTGATCGACGCTCTGACCGCGAGCCAGGCACACCCGCAGATCAGCAGGACCTGAAGAAATTCGACCGCCGAGGCGCAAGGAGACGAAACGTCTTTGATTGCAGAAAGCATCTGTGTCAGGAGCAGGCTGACAACGAAGATCGCAAAAAGTCGAAAGGATAACGTGTGAGTCCACTTGGGAGAGTGGTCACGAATATTATTAAGGACGGAAGGCATCGTACTTTCTCCACTGCTGGACGAGACTATTAGCGGGGGATTACCCGGTCGTCGAGATCAGTCACCAATCAATAAAACCATTGAGCGAGCCCGCCAGCCATTACACGTTGGTGCCATCCGGGTGTGAATGGACTCTGGCGGCCCGAGCAGCGGGGGCGCTGAGCCTGCTCACGTAAAGAGACAGTTCATGAGCGCAGCATCGGCATGTTTACGTGTGGTGGAACGTGCTGCCCGGTCGCACATTGCGATTCTGAGTCGATCCGGTATTGACACTCACGCGTGTTCCGCCAACCCGATACGGTGCGGGCTTAGTGGTTCCGAGCGCTTGGTTAAGGTGTGTTAAGCCGTTCAACTAACACACGCTAACAGCGAATAACTGGCACCAGGCCAACGGGCCACTCATCCTACAGTCTCGAAACAGCGGTCTGGACACACGAACCTGCAGCGGCTGCCAGACAGCAGCGTTGTCATTGACAGGTGAATCGAAGACTTGGAAGGGATTGATCATGAACGATGGCTACCGCAATAGCGGCCTCTGTGGCATTGACTGGCTCAGCAACGAAGAGCTTGGACGATTGATTGCTAATGTCGTGGTGCAGGAAAAGGGGGCGTCGCAACAATTGTTTGCGGCCGTTGCCCCTTTGCTCATGGCGTTTTATGAAGGTCAGGTACAGGCCGGCCGGGCCAGGCACGAACACCTTGAGACCCTTGTTCAGGAGGCGTTCATGGTCGTTCACCAACGCAGCGCCAGCTTCGATTGCGCGCTATCGACACGTGCCTGGCTGATCGATATTGCTCGCTGCAAGCTAGTCGACTACCTGCAGTCGATTGGTGATGAAGCCTTGGTGGCGGTGTCCGCCGCAGTACCCTTCGCCAGCGAACACGTAAGATCGAAAGCGCTATGAACATGCTTGCGATGAAGTCGATTCAGAGAACGCCATGATCAATATTGAGAAAATTCTGTACTCAAGTCGGACCCGAACGACGGGAGGGCGCGAAGGCTCGGGGAACAGCCTTGATGGCCGACTCGACGTGTTGCTCTCACCGCCGGGTACGCCAGGACATGGCACCAATCCCGAACAGTTGCTTGGAGTGGGCTGGTCGGCTTCGCTCATCAGCTCGCTTCGTCATGCGTGCAATGCTCGCAAGGTTACGTTTCCCGCTGACACTGCGGTCGAGGCGCAAATCGATTTGGGGCATGGGGAAAGGGGATTTTTCCTGAGGGCTCATCTGTCGATCGCTTTGCCCGGAGTCGACGAGGCGCTTGTCCATGAACTGGTCGAGGCTGCCACCCATACCTGTCCCTTCTCCAAAGCGATGCGCGAAAACATCGATGTCAACATCGTTGGCGCCATTGAGTAACCCTGCGTTGGCTTCCGGTCTGACGGATTGCGTGGTCTGCCTGAGGGGCGCTGCCGTGCTTGAACGATCATGCAAAACACTTATCATGCAGGAACCCGCGCGCAGGGCTTTTCACTGCGAGACACCGCCACCCTTCAAGAGAACGATCCTTGTGGAGCCCTCCTCAGGCGAGCTGCTCGAATCACTCAGTACTCAGTATGCGTTTGGGCCGTTCTGCGTGGTTCCGGCCAAGCGGCTGATCGCAAAGAATGGCATCCCCATCGAGATAGGCGGGCGCGCGCTGGATCTGCTGATTGCGCTGCTGGAAAACCCTGGTCGGGTGTTGTCCAAACGCGAGCTGATTCGCCGTGTCTGGCCCGACATCGTCGTTGAAGAAGGGAGTCTGCGGTTTCACATGAACGCACTTCGTCGCATTCTCGCCGACGGTGAGGGCGGAGCGCGTTACATCGCCACCCAGGTAGGCGTCGGCTATGCATTCGTCACACCGATAGAGAAAACTCACCCAGAGCCTGCTGCGACCCCTGGCGACAACTCGCCGGCGTCGGCAGGTGTGGAAGCGGTCGGCTATGTCAGTAGTGTGGGAAGCCTGCCGCCCAGAGCGAAGCTGATAGGGCGAGAGGCCGATGTGAGGCTGATTGCCGATCATTTGCAGCAACCCAAACTTTTCACCGTCGTGGGGCCCGGAGGGGTGGGCAAGACCAGTCTCGTGGTGGATGTCGCGCACCAGATTGCCAGCCATGACTATGAGCGTGTTCGTTTCGTGGACCTGGCTCAGGTGGAGGATGCGGCGCTGGTGCCTTCCGCACTCGCGGGGTCGCTCGACATTCCTGTTCAGGCCGAAGACCCGCTGTTCGTGTTACTGGCGCACTTGCGTGGACGCAGACTGCTATTGGTCATCGACAATTGCGAACATGTGATCGATGCCGTCTGCGAGGTTGTCGAGCAGATCAGGGATGCCGCACCGGGAGTCGGGCTCCTGGCGACCAGCCGTGAACCGTTGCGTGCCAAGGGCGAGTACGTGCACTGGTTGAACCCGCTGGATTTTCCTTCCGAACCACACCATTTTGCCAGCGACGAGCTCCTGGCGTTCCCGGCGCTGAGGTTGTTTGTGGAACGGGCCACTTCGAGCAACACAACGCTGGCGCTTGGAGAGGGTGACGCCCTGTTGATTGCGGACATGTGCAAGCGGCTGGAAGGCATGGCGTTACCGATTGAGCTCGCAGCGGTGCGTGTCGCCAGCCACGGGGTGAAGCCGACGCATACGTCGCTGGGCGAGCGTTTCTCGCTCGGGTGGTCGGGGCGACGTACGGCACTGCCCCGGCATCAGACGCTGCGCGCCATGTTCGATTGGAGCTATGACATCCTCAGTCCTGCCGAGCGCCTGGCGTTTGCGCGTCTCTCGATTTTTGTCGGGCCTTTTTCCCAGGAAGCGGCTGCTCAGGTCATTGCTGACCGGCAGATCGATTCGATCGCTGCGGCGGCGATCCTTGACGACCTGGCTTCCAAGGGGCTGGTCACTGTGGACCATTCGGATTCGATGTCGGCGTATCGTCTGCTTGAAATGACGCGGGCCTACACCCGCGAAAAGCTCACCCTGTATGGCGACAGCGAGGTGAATGCGCTGGCCTTCAGGCATGCGGCGTTTTATCTGAATCTGCTTGGCAAACTGGGTGGCTCGCCAGAAGAAATTTTCACGGGTTCCGCACGCCTGGCGAGCCAGTTGGGCAATATTCGAAGCGCGCTTGAGTGGAGTTTCGGCCCTCATGGCGATCCCGGGTTGGCGCTGCCGCTGGCTGCCGCGAGCACTCACCTTTTTCTGCATTTTTCGTTACTGGTGGAGTGCCGCACCTGGTGTGCGCGTGCGACCGAGTTGCTCTCATTGGGCTATTTCGGCACCCCGGCCGAGCTGGAGCTTCAGGCTGCACTGGGGCTCGTGCTGATGTTCACCCAAGGCAACACCGAGGCTGCGGAAAAGGCGTTGCTTCGGGCGCTGGATATTGCGGTCTCGCTGAACGACCGTTGGTCGCAGCTGAGGTTGCTCGGGCGGTTGCAGATCTTTTACGAACGCATCGGCGATTTTGCATCCTCATTGGCCTGGGCTGAGCACGCTGTCCAGGTGGGCGCGTTGATCGGCGATCCTGAGGCGACCGCCATCGCCGCTTCGCTTGCGGGCATCTCCCATCATTTGCTGGGTAACCAGACCCTTGCGCGGCAAGAGCTGGAAAACTCTCTGCGCCACAGTTTGCCGTCCAGGCGTAGCAACACAATCCACTATGGGTTTGATCATCGAAATCGTACAGGGCTGGCGTTGGCGCGCACGCTCTGGCTGCAGGGCCACCCGGATCAGGCGCAGGCCTGGGCGGCACAAGTGGAAGCTGAAGCCGCGGAGCTCGAGCACGCCGTCACGTTTTGTATAGCGGTGATCTGGACGTCTTGCGTCTATATCTGGAACGGCGATCTGGAGAAAGCCACGGCCAGCCTGGACACCTTTAGCCGAATATCGCAGGCGAATGCGTTCAGACCTTATCTGTCGGCGGCGAAGGGGCTGCGGGCCGCCGTTGCCATTCGCTCCAAAACGGCGGGAAATGCTGTCTCGGTGCTGGAGGAAAGCCTTCATCAGCTGCACGGCATGCGTTATGAGCTGCTGACCACCTCGTTCGAAATTGCCTTGGCGGAAGGACTGATCATGGAGGGCCAGCATGAAAAGGCCGCCTCGCTCCTCGCCCGGACCATTGACCACTGCCACCAGAGCGGAGACGCCTTCGCGCTGCCTGAATTGTTGAGAATCCAGGCCGGTGTGGTTCAGGCACTTGAGCCAGACAATGAGGGTCTGGCGGAGGAGATTCTGACTGAGTCGCTCCAGTTGAGTCGCCAGCAGGGCGCCCGTGCTTGGGAGCTGCGCACTTCGATGGACCTTGCACGGTTGTGGCTGGACCAGGGCCGCAGGACGCAGGCCTCGGAGCTGCTCCGGGCTTGCCGGTCATGGGTAACGGAAGGGTTCGGTACGCTGGACGTTCGTGAGCTGCACGCGATCGAGCAACGCATTCAACGTGCACAATCGCTTGACTAGGCCACCGGGAGCGAAAGCGTCGCTGCCGTTTTGACCAGATCAGCCAGTGAACGCACTTTCATCTTGCGCATGACTTTGCCACGGTGGGCCTTCACCGTGATTTCGCTGATGTTGAGATCAGCCGCTATCACTTTGTTCATCCTTCCCGCCACCACCATCGTCATGACCTCCTGCTCGCGAGGTGTGAGGGTCGCGTACAAGATGCGCAAGGCCTGCACATGTCGGTCGTGCTCCAGGGCGGCACGGCTGGTCTCAAGCGCGTCGGTGATGGCGCAGAGCAGGACGTCGTCATCGAACGGTTTGGTCAGAAACTCGACGGCGCCGGCTTTCATGGCGCGCACCGTTGCCGGAATGTCTCCGTAGCCGGTGATGAAGATGATGGGCATGCACGAACCGTCGTGGGCGATCAAGGACTGTAAGTCCAGGCCGCTGAGATCGGGGAGATTCATATCCAGCACCAGACAGCTGGGCACTGACGGCCGCGGATGATCGAGAAAGGCCTGGGCGGACTCGAAGAGGCGTGGTTCCCATTGGGCGACACGGATCAGCAATTCGAGGGATTCGCGCACGGAAATGTCGTCGTCCACGACGAAGACGATGGGTGTGACGACGGTTGTTGTCCCGGCGCTTCGATCGCGCGCGGGTAGGGTGGTCAGGTTCAAGATGCGGTCTCCTCATGGATTCGTTTGCGGCGCTCAGGCCACCGGCAGTGCCGCGCTCAGGGCCTTGAGCAATTGAGCTTCACTGAACGGTTTCATCAGGCAGTCCACGGCACCATGGCTCATTAAACGTGGCCGCTCGCTGAGATCCCCATGAGCGGTGATGAAAATGATCGGGATGCAAAAGCCTCGAACTTTCAACTCTTGCTGCAGTTGCGGTCCGGACATGCCAGGCATGGCAATGTCGAGAATCAGGCAGCGCGTCTGATCAACATGGGCTGACGCCAGGAAGGCCTGTGCGGAGGAGAAGGCCTGAACGGCGAATCCGAACTCTTTGAGCAGGTCCGGCAGCGATTCACGCACCGACTCGTCGTCATCCACGACAGATACGAGTAATGGCATGTTCATTTCAAATCCCTCTCGGCGTGACGCTCATCATCGTTCAGGTCTTGCGAGGCAAGGGGTTCGTCGCACGCGGGGGAAGAACGGTCGAGGCCCTGCGGGATGGAAAACTGGAACGTGGCACCGGGGCCCTCGTTCACCGATGCCCAGAGTCGTCCGTCATGCCGCTCGATGATTGACCGGCTGATGGATAATCCGATGCCCATGCCGGTATTTTTGGTGGTGTAGAACGCATTGAAAAGCCGCTCCGAATCCTGCAGATCAAAACCGCTGCCGTTGTCCCTGACCGCAAGGTTCACGTCGTGGTTTTCATTGACCCGCGTGGTGATCAGCATGCGCCGTGAGCGGCTGCTGACTTTGTTCATAGACTCGGCCGCATTCAAGATGAGGTTCAGGATCACTTGCTGGAGTTGGACCCGGTCACCTTGAACCGTCGGGAGCGCGTCGGCGAAGTCGGGCTGGATCATGACGCCATTGCGTTGCATCTCGCCCAGGATCATCGCAATGACCTCACGTGCGGCTTCGTTCAGGTCAACGTCTTCGATGCTGATGCTCTTTTTTGCGTACAGCGCACGCAGGCGCTTGATGACATCCGCCGCCCGGTTCCCGTCACGAATGGTGCGGCGTGCCGTTTCCCGAGCCCCCTCGATGTTGGGTGGTTCCGCCCCTAGCATGCGCAGACAGGTGCTGGCATTGGTGATGATGCCCGCCAGCGGTTGATTGACCTCGTGCGCAATCGACGCGGTGACGGCGCCCAGGCTTGCAACGCGGGCAAGGTGCGACAGCTCCGAGCGCACCTTGCTCAAGGTCTCTTCCGACACCCTGCGTTGTGTCACGTCCTGAACGGCCGCAATGTATTCAAGCTCGCCCCTTGCGTCCGGGATGAGGTGGGCGACGAGGTGGACGAACTTCACTTTACCGCCAGGCATCAGCAGGCGAGGTTCGTGCTCGAAGTCTCTTCCAGGGGCTCGCGCAAGCCTTAACGCCTCTTTGAAGGTCGACACGTCGTCCGGGTGGATTCGCTGGTATAGAAGGTCGAGCGTAGGCCTGACGCTCGTGTCCACCTCAAGAATGCGGTACATCTCCTCTGAACAGATGATGTCGTCGGCCCCCAATCGCCAAGAGAATGTTCCCGTAGCACTCAAGCGCTGTGCCTTGGCCAGGAACGCCTCGCTTTGCATCAGTGCCGCGTCCGCCCGCGCACGTTCAATGGCAATGCTCGCCAGGTGCGTGAATTGAGCGATGAGGTTGTTCTGTTCGGGTGAAGGTGTTGCAGGGGCCCTTGGATAGAAAGCGAGTACGCCGGTTACGTCCAATCCGGTGGAGGTGATGGGCAGCGCCCAGATTGCCCGCACCCCCTGCTCGAGGGCAACCGCTCGCCAGCGTTCCCAACGGCTCTCTTCAGTCAGATCGCTCACGATGACGGGGGCATTGAGTACGGCCGCCGCCATCGTCGGGCAGGTGTCCACACCCGCGCCGCTGTTGTCGCCCAACTGGATCAGACCGGAGGGCGCATTTGGCGACGCACAGGTCTGCAACCGAAGGCCCGCGTCGGTCGACAAGTGCGACCGTTTCTGGTCCACCACCGCCACGCAGCACCCGCAGTCGTCCACCATTACCTCGACCAATTCGCATAACTTTCCCAGAATGGCACTCAGCGGCGAGCCTGCGGCCATCATGCCGAACAGCAGTTTTTCTCCCGCCAGAAGCCTTTCGGTCTGCTTACGGTCTTCAATATCGGTGTTCTCGCCGAACCAGCTCGCCACGGCGCCGGACTCATCGCGTTGCGGCACGGTACGGATCAGGAACCAGCGATAGGCACCGTCGAAGCGGCGAAGGCGTGCTTCGAACTCCCCTGCATGACCCAACGCAAGCAGCTTCACCCAATACTCTTCCAGTGCCTGAGCATCGTCCGGGTGAACGGTGGCGGTCCATCCAGACCCCCGCGATTGATCGGCGGTCATCCCCGTATAATCACACCATCGTTGATTAACAAAGCTGACGCTGCCATCGGGCGCCGCACTCCACACGAACCCCGGCACCGCGTCGATCAGGTTGCGCATCCGGTCTTCGGAGGCACTGACCTCGCGCAGGGCTTTGACGATCAAGGCCTTGTCCCGTTTACGTTCGTCAACGTCGACCTGCAGCACGCACCAGCGAACGATGCGGTCCTGCTGGTCGCGAATCGGCAGGCCGCGCACATGAAACCAGTGATAAACGCCGTCGAATCGGCGGATCCTGAGCTCGATGTCGTAGGGCTCACCCGTATGGATCGAGTGAGTCCAGGCCGCCGTCACGGCAGCCAGATCCTGACTGTGAATCGTGCCGCTGGTTGACCAGTTTTTCAGCGCGTCGAACGGCAACCCGATGTAGTCGTTGATCTGCCGATTGACCTGCTCCAGTTCGCCATCGGGTGTCATGAACGCCACCATCGCGGGGATACTGTCGATGATCGAGGTGACGTCCATCTTGTCGGACTGCTGCTGGCTGGATTGCGCTGGAAGGGTGTCGATGTCGATGAACAGGCCGCACCATTTCGCAAGCTGGCCATCTTCGTTGCACATCGCATTGGCCCGAAGCAGAAAACGGCGATAGAGACCATCGCGTCGCAGGAGGCGAATGACAATGTCATCGGCGTGGCCACGACGGGTGGCTGATGCCCAGTATGCGAGCATGTGCGACCGGTCTGCGGGATGTATGACAGACAGCCAGCCCATTGCTGCTGACTGCTCGAGGCTCAGGCCGGAGTAGGCGCGCCAGCAATGATTGACGTAGCCGAAGGCGCCATCGGGCGACGCGGTGAATGCGATACCCGGTAGCGTATCGACAACGCGGTCGAAGTCATTCGGCATGCCCGTTCTCACCTTAGCAGTCACTATCCGGGAAGGATGCGCCATCCTTTGGGCGCCCGCCCATCATACTTTGGTGTCGCCAGTGTCCTCTGTGGCAGGGCAGCAGGACGGCCAGGTCGTCCAGTCATCGACCCGCCCGTGCGGCCGATTGAGTCAATAACGCGTCACGCCGAACCTGACGCGCCTGACGCACCTCGCACTCAACCGTTCTGGTTATGACAATTGTCCGCAGGCTTCAAGTAGTCGAGCATCCGGGTCTGACCTTTGGCGTCCAGGTACGTGATATGGGTCGTCACCAAACCGCAGGTGGCTGACGGCTCCTGGCTCGACGACAGCACGTGCTGAATGTCCGGCGCAGAGGCGAGGCCTGCAAAGGAGGAGGCCTCGGCCCGAGCGGCGAAGGTGCAAACGTTCAAGGCGGCGAACAGGCAAGCGGCGAGCGTCAGTTTCGATTTCATTTCTGTGTCCTCATGGTCGTCGGTCAGTAAACGTGCTGAGCTGAGGCGCCTGTGCGTCGCCCCGATGGAAGCCATTGAACGACGCCGAGGTATCTCGAATGTGTCGCGCAGCGGGCCTCGGCGCATCGTTTCGTGTAGGAAGGCAATCGGTACACAGAGCGATACAAATGGCTGCCGCTCTAAACGCCTACCTCATCAACTTGCGTTCGATCGTTGCCGCCAGGCGGGAAGTCCTGGCGGGTTTGAGCATCGGTGCGAAGCAGACCATCAGGACCGTGACTGCAAAGAGCATTTCATACGACAGCGTGTAGCTTGCGGTGTGGTCCCGCAGTGCGCCGAAGCTGAGGGGGCCGAGTGCCGCGATCAGGTACCCGATGAACAGCATAAAGACGGTCCAGGCGCTGGCTTGCTCGGGTGTTGCGACGTTATCCAATGGCAGCGTCATGGCTACGGTGAAGCCCATGCCCAGTCCTATTGCAGCGAGAACCACGTAAAGGGTGGGCGCCAGTCCTGGAGCGAGCCACAGACCGCCCATTCCCAGTGCTGCGAGCAAAGATGAAGCCCCTAGCATCAGACGACGATCGTGTGCGTTGCCTGGCATCATTCCCGCCCCGACACTGGCTATCGCGAACACGGCCGTGAACACGCCGAGTAGAACGCCGGAGGGTAGTTGGCTGATTGCCGTCTCGGATGACGCGGGGGCTAGCCAGGCAAATAAGGCGTACACCACGAACTGACCGGCGCCGAAGTTGAGTGCGACCAGCCACGCTTGCGGATCGGCCCACGGCAAGGGGACGGCGGGTTTGATGTGCGTTTTCGCACCCTGAGCCCCGGTGACGAAGTACCGGCTCATCCAGACCCAGCTGATCACGGCGGTCACGCACAGAATGCTCCAGACGCCTGCGCTGAATCTCCAGCTCTGGGTCAGCTCGGCGATCGGCGCTGCGAAAACCGCACCCAAGGTGGCACCCAGACTCAGGCCTGCCGCGTAAATACCCATGAAAAAGGCTGCGCGATGGGGGAAGTGTGACTTGATCCAGCCACCGATCAGTGCTCCTGCCACGGCAATCCCTACGCTGATAAGGAATGTGCTTCCCAGCAGGAAGAGGGGGCTTGGCGAAAGCGCCCGCAGCAGGGTAGAGGCGCCAAGCAGGGTCAGGGCGACTACGACGCAGCGGTCGGTACCAAAGCGTTGTATCAACTTGGGGGCTCCCAGGGCGAAAATGCTCATGCACACGTCAGGGATCGAGGTCAGGAGTGCTGCTTGGGTAAAGTTGAGATGAAAGTGCTGCTGGATCAAAAGCAGGATGGGGCCTATCGATACGATGGCAGGGCGCAACGCGATCGAAAGAACCAAGAGACCGACGACGGCTGTGATCGAATGTCTGCT